>NZ_JBMHMC010000007.1:0-4800000 GCF_049179135.1 Plantactinospora sp. WMMB782
GGGTGTAGCTTTTAAGCTATGACAGATACCCGGTATCTCCACCGCCCGGAGGGGCGCATCGCGTACGAGCTGTGGGACGGTGACGGGCCGCTGGTTATCTGCTCCCCGGGGATGGGCGAACTGCGCCAGTCGTACCGGCTGCTGACCCCGAAACTGGTCGCGGCCGGCTACCGGGTCGCGGTGCTGGACATCCGGGGGCACGGCGACAGCGACACCAGCTTCGCCGGGTACGACGACGTGGCGCTCGCCAGCGACATGCTCGCGCTCGCCGACGAACTCGGCGGCCCGGCGTACCTGGTCGGCAACTCGATGGGAGCCGGAGCCGCCGTGATCGCCGCCGCCGACGCCCCGGCGAAGGTACCCGGCCTCGTCCTGCTCGGCCCGTTCGTCCGGCAGCCCGCCGGCGCGGCCGTACTGAACCTGCTCTTCCGGATCATGCTCGTCCGGCCGTGGGGCCCGGCGGCCTTCCTCGGCTACTACCCGAAGTGGGTGCCCGGCACCAAGCCCGAGGGATACCCCGAACACCTCGCCCGGGTCCGCGACAACCTGCTCCGGCCGGGACACTGGCGGGCCTTCGTCCGGACCACCCGCACCTCGCACGAGCCGGCCCGGCAGCGGCTCCCCGAGGTGTCCGCCCCGGCCGTCGTGCTGATGGGTGCCGCCGACGTGGACTGGAAGGACCCGGCGGCCGAGGCGCACTGGATCGGGGAGCAGCTGAGGGCCGAGGTCGTGATGCTGCCCGGCGTGGGCCACTTCCCGCAGGCCCAGGCCCCCGAGGCGGTGGCCGCAGCCGTGAAGCGGCTGGTCGAGCGGGATTCCTGACTCCACTGTGTACGCCTGCCGGCACCGGCTCACCCGGTGCCGGCGGGCAGGCACCGCGGCCCGGAATCCGAAAGTGCCCGGGAAAAGTCGAAAAAGATGTTGCCCGGTCGCAGAGCCGCCCCTACCGTAGTTACCACAGCGATCAACACCGAATCGACAGCGAACGACAGGGAGCATCCGATGTTGTGGCAGAACTCATCGCGAGCGTGGCGGCAACTGCCGTCCGGCTCGACGGGTTGTGCCATCCTCGGGCACCCCGTCCTAGGCAGCGCCGGCGAATGTGCCGAGCTGGGCGGCTGGCGGACGTAACGCGACTGCACTCGCGTCCACGCCGCCCTCCCAGACCCGGGACCGGGCGGCGTTTCTCTTACCGTGCGCGTTTCTTCGGCACGGATGTTTCCCTGCCCCGCAAGTCTCTTTCACCGTGCACGATTCCGCACAGGGGTGTGGCGCAACTGGCAGCGCAGCGGCCTCCAAATCCGAAGGTTGCAGGTTCGAGTCCTGTCGCCCCTGCTTCTCCCCGGTCCCGACCGGCGGACACGGCACCAACTTGAGAACTCCACAGTGGATGGCATTACCGATGCCCGGCCGGCGCCGCACCACCGCGCCGGCCGGGCGGATCCGGGGCGAGGGAGACGGCTGACCCGCCTGTTTTGGGTACAGGAGAAACCGAGTTCGATTCTCGGGTCCCGGACGGAACCAGGGGTTGTGGACACCCCGCTCGGACCGTTGGAGTAGTGGTATCTCGCCAGGCTCTCAACCTGGAAGAGGCCGGTTCGATTCCGGCACGGTCTACGGAACCGCGCCCGTTCTCCGGGCCCGGTCGGCACCATCCGCTCCGGTAGCCCAACGGCAGGAGGCAGCGCGCTCAAGACGCGCACAGTGTGCGTTCGAATCGCACCCGGAGCATTTCCCGTGCGGCTGTAGCGCAGTTGGCAGCGCGCCACCTTGCCATGGTGGAGGTCCCGGGTTCGAATCCCGGTAGCCGCTCTCGAACACTTCCAGAGTTCCGTGACGTCGACGAGAGAAGGAGGTATCCGGTGGACGTCCTGGTCATCAACGCCGACCTCGGCCCGCTCCACCGGGTCAGTCTCCGGCACGCCGTACGGATGCTGGTCCGGCGGGTCGCCGAGGTGCACGAGGCCGTACCGGACCGGCTGATCGGGGTGTACCCGGTGCCGACCGTCGTCCGGCTGGTCAGGTACGTCGTCACCAGGTGGCGGTTCAGCTCGGGGCCGGCCTGGTCCCGGTCGGGCGTGCTCACCCGGGACGGACGCCGGTGCGGTTACTGCGGCGGCCACGCCAGCACCGTCGACCACATCCTGCCCCGCTCCCGCGGTGGCCGGAACACCTGGACCAACACCGTCGCGTCCTGCGACGGCTGCAATCAGCGCAAGGCGGACCGCACCCCTGCCGAGGCGGGCATGGAACTGCGGTCGGCGGCGACGGTCCCGAGTTGGGCCGCGCTGACCCGGCGCTGACGGCCGGCCGGCGGATTCTCCCCCGCCGGCCGCCTTTTCCGGATCGTCCAACGGCAGGACACCTGATTCTGGCTCAGGCGATCGAGGTTCGAATCCTCGTCCGGAAGCGCGATGCCCTCGTGGCCCAATTGGCAGAGGCACCAGGTCGAGAGCCTGGTCACGTGCGCGTTCGAGTCGCGCCGAGGGCACTTCGGGGTGGGTGCTGGTGCACAGCGTTGCCTTGCAAGCTCCGCGTGCGCGGTTCGATCCCGCGTCACTCCATGCCCGGGTAGCCCAACGGAAGAGGCCGCCGGCTCAGAACCGGTGTGTTGCAGGTTCGACTCCTGCTCCGGGTACTGCCGTTTCAAGCCCTTGTAGCTCAGTGGACAGAGCGCCTGGCTACGAACCAGGAAGTCGGAAGTTCGAATCCTCCCAGGGGCACGACATCGGGACGTGGCGCAGCTTGGCAGCGCGCCGCACTGGGGGTGCGGAGGCCGTCGGTTCGAATCCGGCCGTCCCGACTTCGACAGGGTCGCCGCAGCCGACGACGACGACTATCGTCTGCCCGACGAGACCGAGAGGATCATGGTGCCGAACCCCACCGAACTGCACAAGGTCAACGCGCTGGTGCAGGGCTTCAAGCCGCAGGCCAAGCGTGAGCTGACCGACGCGCACCGGCGTACCCAGAAGGCGCCGCCGCTGTCCGGGATCTCCCGGACCTACCAGCCGTTCGCCGACGACATCCGGGAGCAGTTGCCGCCGGAGTCGACCCGGGTGCAGTACACCGTCCAGGAGGTGCTCGACGAGGTCGCCTCGACCATGGGTCGGCTCTTCGACCTTCAGTTCATGCAGGACACCGGGAACGCCAGCGCAAAGGCCGACGTGCTGGTCGAGGGGCGGACGCTGATCAGCCAGGCACCGGTCACCTATCTGCTCTTCCTGGAGAAGCAGCTCGTCGACCTGCGTACCTTCGTCGACGGGCTGGCCACCCTGGACGCGGCGGAACGGTGGGAGTTCGACCCCGACCGGGGCTGCTACGCGAGTACGCCGAGCCAGACGCAGAAGATGCGCAAGGTGCACCGCAACCACGTCAAGGCGGAGGCCACCGAGAAGCACCCGGCGCAGGTCGAGGTCTACACCGAGGACGTACCGGTGGGCATCTGGACCACGGTGAAGCTCTCCGGCGCGCTGCCGGCGGAGCGGGTGAAACTGCTGCGCGGCCGGGTCGACAGGCTGCTGGAGGCGGTGAAGGTGGCCCGCGAGGAGGCGAACAGCAGCACCGTCGAGGAGCGCACCGTCGGCGACGAGGTGTTCGGCTACCTGTTCGGGTAGCCTCCCAGACACCCCCGTGGAGCGGGGGGTGGCGCGACGAGCGCCGAGACTGAGGCTGATCTGTCAGGCTCATCGAAGGCGACGGTTCCAGTGGAGGTTCAAGTCCTCCCCTCGGCACTCCGGGCCGAGGTAGCCCAACTGGCAGAGGCAGACCGGCGCCGAGCAGGCTGAGACTATCGCTCCAGACTCAGCACCCCCACCCATCGCCAGACCTACCGACCACGACAATCTCGACGAGATGCTGGTTCGAGTCCAGTCTGCCGCTCTCCCTGCGGCGGTCGCTTAATGGCAAAGCACGTCGACCGCAGACTGATCGTGGAGCTTAAACGCCGCTGGCGTGCGAACGGGTGGAATTCGAGGGCCCCCGGGGCAGGGCATACCCCGGGGGTCCGCCAACTCTTGACGAGCCCGCCTGGCGGCGGGACGTCCTCGCGCCGCTAGCTCATTGGCCAGAGCAACGCACTCTTAATGCGTGGGTTCGGGGTTCGAGTCCCCGGCGGCGTACTCGCGGGGTAGCGCAGTGGTAGCGCGGCGGCCTCATAAGCCGCAGGTCCCGGGTTCGACTCCCGGTCCCGCTCCCGTTCCGGTAGCTCAGTCGGAAGAGCATCGCGTCGACATCGCGAAGGTCGCTGGTTCGAGTCCAGCCCGGAACACGTACTAGTCCAGCCCGGAACACGTACCGGTCCCGCCGGTCGGCCGAGCGGGTGCGCCGACGTCGGAGAGTCGGGCCTGTCTGTAAAACAGGTGCCTCGCGCGCAGGAGGTTCGAATCCTCCCACCCGCACGCCCGGCCTCGTCTCGTCCCCGGTGGGGCGCCCCGCCTGCAACGCGGGTGATGCGGGTTCGACTCCCGGCGAGGTCTCGATGCCATCCACTGTGGATGCCATGGGCGCGGGCGTCGGCTGCTCGGCCGCCACTCATTCTGGCGGTGTGCCCGGTTCGACACCGGGGCCCATGACTCGCCGGCCGGCGGTGGTTGTGGTGACGGGGGAACGCCGGCCGGCCCCGACCGCCCGGCCACGGCTCGGCCACGGCTCGGCTCGGCTCGGCTCGGAACCGGGAACCGGGAACCGGGTCAGGATCGCGGAGCCCGACCCGCCCGCCAGGCCCGTACGCCGAGGACGCCGACGGTGGTGCCGATCGCCAGGGACGCCGCGATCAGCAGCGCGTGCACCCAGAGGAAGCTCGTCGGGCTGCCCTGCCCGATCTCCCCGGTCGACCAGGCCCGGGCATCGTTCCAGATGGCGACGGCGAACCGGGGCCAGATCACCCAGGTCCAGACGCCGACCAGGACCAGGAAGCCGGCCCAACGCCGCGACAACACCATGGCAGCCCAGTATGCCAGCCGCGGCCTGTGCCCCCGGGTGGTGCCGGCCGGCGGCCCCAGCCGGCCGGCACCACCCGTCCCCCCGGTCCCCCACAAGCCGCCCGGCCGGCCTCGGCCCCCCGGTCTGCTCCCTGCGCCCCGGCCAGCCCTGCCCCGGTACAGCTCTGCCCGGTAGAGCCCTGCCCCGGTCAGCCCTGCACGGTCGAGCCGAGTCGGCGGCGCACCCCCAGCAGGACGAGCCCGCCGAGGACCATCCCGACACCCACCGTGCCGAGCAGCGCGAACGACTCCCCCGGCAGCAGCCCGCCGACCGAGCGGGCCAGGATGGCCAGCAGCATGTAGAGGCCGGCCCAGAGCACCGCGCCGATCGCCGCGAAACCCAGGAACCGCCGGTACGACATCCGCAGCCCACCCGCGGCCAGCGGCAGCACGGCGTTCAGTACCGGCAGGAACGGTGCCACCATCACCATCCGGCCCCCGCCGCTGCCGAGGATCCGCTCGGCGGCCACCCAGCGTGCCTCCCCGATCCACCCCCCGGTCCGGCTGCGCCGCAACCGGGCACCGAACCGCCGGCCGGCGAAGAAGGTGAGCGACCAGCCGCCGAGACAGCCGATGATCACCGCCAGGAACGCCCCCAGACTGGCCGGCCTGCCGACCCCCACCGCGGCCAGTACCGCCACGTCACCTGGCACGAGTACGCCGAGCAGCGGTATCGCGTCCAGCAGCATGACCCCGCCGAGCACCGTCAGGAAGATCCACGACGGCAGTTCCCCCACCTGAACCAGCCAGTCCGCCACGTCAGGAACGTTACGGAGGTGGCGGCATCCGGACATCCGGGGCGAGCCCTGGTTGGCGGCACCGGCGACCCTGAGCCGGTCTAGGGGTGACTCCGCCGTCCGGCGTAGGCCGACGGACGACCCCCGCTCGCCGACGGACGTCTCCGCCTGCCGAGGGTCGACCGCGACCGCCCGGAGGTCGACCCGACCCGCCGCAGGTGGCCGCCGACCGGAACGGAGGTTGGTACGACTCCCGACTTCCGCCCGCACCGGCTATCCCGGGCGGCTACTGTCGGTGGCGTACAGGGCGGGCCACGCACCAGGCGCGCCGCTAAGGAGACACCCATGGCAACCGGAACCGTCAAGTGGTTCAACTCGGAAAAGGGCTTCGGCTTCATCGAGCAGGACGGCGGAGGACCGGACGTGTTCGTCCACTACTCCGCGATCGCGTCGTCCGGCTACCGCGAGCTGAACGAGGGACAGAAGGTCGAGTTCGACGTCACCCAGGGCGAGAAGGGTCCACAGGCGGCTAACGTCCAGCCGCGCTGACCAGCTCGGAGCGCCCCGGGCGGGCCGGTCCGGCCGGCTCCTCCGGCAGGTCACGACGCTTGCGCAGGGGACCGACCAGCAGGATCAGCCCGGTCAGCGCCAGACCGCCGGTGAGTACCCACATGGCCGGGCGGAGGCCGAGTGCCGTACCGAGGGCGCCGGCGAGCACCGCGCCGAGCGGCATGGTGCCGAGGTTGACCACCTGCATGGTCACGATGACCCGGCCGAGCAGCTGGTGCGGCACGTACGCCTGCCGGAAGCCGGCCTTGATCACGTTCCCGGCCACCACTCCGGCACCGATCACCACCCCGGCCAGCACCACCAGTCCGAGCCGGGCTCCGGGGGCGGTCAGCGGGATCAGCAGGGCGAACGGTTCCGCACCGAGGGCGCAGAGCAGCAGCGCGCGGGCACTGCCGAGGCGCCGGGACAGCGCGGTGGCGACGGCGGCTCCGACCACCCCGCCGGCGCTCATCACGGCGACCAGCGCGCCGACCGTGCCCGGCCCCAGCCCGACCTCGCGGACCAGGAAGACGACCAGGATCGCCTGGTAGCCGACCAGCCCGAGGTTGCTGACGGCACCCCAGACGGTGAGTACCCGCAGGTAGGGGTCGCGGACGGTGAAGCGTACCCCCTCGGCGATCTGCGGACCGAGACCCGCGTCCGGCGCGGCGGCCCGGGGTGGCTCCGGGCGCCGGATCGACAGCAGGCAGGCGGCCGAGCCGAGGAAGCCGAACACGTTCACCACCAGTGCGGCCGCCGCACCGAACAGGTTGGCCAGCAGGCCGGCGGCACCCGGACCGGCCACCTGGGCCACCGCCTCGGTCCCCTGGAGCTTCGCGTTCCCCTCGGCCAGGTCGGCCCGGTCCAGCAGGGTGGGCAGGTAGACCTGGTACGCGGTCTTGAAGAAGACGCTCACCGTGCCGCCGGCCAGCGCGACGGCCAGCAGGTGCCCGACGCCGAGTACGCCGAGCCAGCCGGCGACCGGCACGCTGGCGAAGAGCAGCGCGGCGACCAGGTCGCAGGTCACCATCACGGGCCGGCAGCGCAGCCGGTCCACCAGGGCGCCGGCCGGCAGTCCGACCAGCAGCCAGGGCAGCCAGGCGGCGGCGGTCAGCAGCGCCACCTGGAAGGTGCTGGCACCGAGGGTGGCGACCGCCACCAGCGGCAGTGCCACGCTGGTGACGCTGGCCCCGAAGGTGCTGCCGCCCTGGCCGATCCAGAGCAGCCTGAAGTCTCGTTGCCGGAGCAGGCTCATCTTCTCTCCTCGTCCGCTGGCCCGCTGGCCGCGCTCGGCCCGCACCGGGGCGGGCGAAGCGGCGGGCGCAGGGGTCGGCTGGGTCAGGGTTGGGCCGGGACGCCGTAGGCGAAGAAGAAGACGGGTTCGCGGTGCTGCCCGTCGTCCGGCAGCTCCCGGTCGCCCCAGCGGGAGAGCAGGGCGAGCAGCTCGGTCTCGAACTCGACCAGCTCGTCCGGGGTGAACCGCAGCCAGCGGTCGGTGGAGAAGGGCGCCTCCCCCCAGGCGGCCCGCTGCTCCTCCCCGCTGGCGTGCCAGTCCCGCACCAGGCCGACCTGGCGGTCGAGGTTCAGCGAGACGGCCGCCTGCTGCACGGCCTCGCTGGCCGGGTCGTCGGCGAAGTCGGCGGTGGACCAACGCAGGCCGGACGAGACCAGCCGCCACCAGCGCTCCCGGCGGTCCCGGGCCAGCTCCGGCGCCTCCGCCACCAGGTCGGCGGCGGCGAGCACCCTGAGGTGGTGGCTGACGTTCGCCACCGCCTGTCCGGTGCGTTCGGCAAGCGTGCTGACGGTGGCCGGACCGTAGACCTTCAACACGTCCATCAGACGGCGGCGTAGCGGATGGGACATCGCGGCCAGCACCCGGGAGTCGGTGACCTGGCGGATCTCTCGCTTCATGCACTCAGACTCGCACACGCAACAGCAGTTGCGCAAGAGATGTTGTGCAATAGTGGTTGCGGGCTTCTGGCGGTCCCGCCGGGAGACTTCGACGGCCGCCGGGACAGATCGACGGCAGAGCTGGTTCGGCTGATAGCGGAAGCGCTCGGCACATCCGACCGAGCCGATCTACCGTGACGTCATGCAGAAGATCGCCCTGGTCGTCGGCGCCACCGGCCAGGTCGGCCGGGCCACGGTCCGCGCCCTGGTGGCCGACGGCTGGCACGTCCGGGCCGCCGCCCGGGGCCTGCGGGCCGGCGCACCCTGGCCGCCGGACTGGAACGTCGAACTGGTGCCGCTGGACCGCGAGGACGACGCCGGGCTGGCGGTCGCGGTCGGCGCCGGCTGCGACGTCCTGGTCGACACCGTGGCGTACGACGCCAGGCACGCCCGCCAACTGCTCCGGCTCGCCGACCGGGTCGGTTCGGCAGTGGTCGTCTCCAGCGCCGGGGTCTACCTCGACGACGAGGGCCGGGGGTTCGGTGCCGAAGGGGTCCGGTTCCCGGTGCCGATCGCCGAGACCCAACCGACCGTGGCACCCTCGGAACCGGACCCCGCCCCCGACTCGGAGCGCGACCCCGATCCGGACACGGACACGGACCCGGGATCCGGGGCGGGTGCGGACACCTACGCGGCCGGCAAGGCGGCCCTGGAACGGGAACTGCTCGCCGCCGGGGCGGTGCTGCCGACCTCGCTGCTGCGGGCCGGTGCGATCCACGGGCCGCACACCGTGCACCCGCGCGAGTGGCACTTCGTCAAACGCGCCCTGGACAACCGCCCGGTACGGGTGCTGGCGTACGCCGGGCAGAGCCGGTTCCACCCGGTCTGCACCGCCAACCTGGCCGAACTGATCCGGCTCTGCGCCGCCGAGCCCGGTGCCCGGGTACTCAACGCGGGCGACCCGGAGCCGCCGACCGTACGCGAGATCGGTGCCGCCGTGCACGCGGCGCTGGACCACGACGCGGAGGACGTACTGATCGACGGCCCGTCCCCGGCACCGCCGGTGGGCATGACCCCGTGGTCGACGCAGCACCCGGTGGTGCTGGACATGGGCCTGGCGCACCGGCAGCTCGGCTACCGGCCGGTGACCAGCTATCTCGACTCGCTGCCGGAGACCGTACGGTGGCTTGTGGACGCCGCGCACGGCCGGGACTGGCGGACCGTCTTCCCCGATCTCGCCCAGAACTACCGCACCGACTACTTCGACTACCTCGCCGAGGACGCCTGGCTACGCCGCCGCAGTCACTGAGCCGCCGAGCCAGCCACTGCGCTCAAGGGCCGCTGAGCCAGCCACTGAGCTGACGGGCCGCTGAGCCGCGCAGCCGCTGACCGTGGCGGCAGTTCAGGCGGCGGTGAGCTTCGCGGCCAGCTCGGCGACCCGGTCGCCGAACGCCGCCCGCAGTGCGGTCGCCGCGGCGTCCAGGTCCTTGGAGCCCAGCCCGTTGAGCACGCCGTCGATGATCTGCTGCTCGTTGACCCAGTCCTTGCCGAGCATGGCCATCTGGTTCGCCTTGACCTCGGTCAGCATCCCCTCGATGTTGTAGAAGTGCTGCCGGATGTCGGTGCGCCCGCTGCCGTCCGGCTTCTGCGCACCCTGCCACAGCAGGTAGTTGTTGTCCTTGGCGAACTTGAGCAGCTGCTCCTGCTCCTGGTCGGACAGTGCCGGCATGATGTTCTCCCCTCCGGACGATGCCGCCGCGACGTCGCGCCGGAACTGGTTCATGTTGAAGCTCGGATCCGTCTTGACGCTGGGATGCCCGTAACCGGCGGGCTGGTGCTCCTTGTGCCCGCCGATCCCCCAGCCGGTACGGTCGCGCAGCGCCCGAACCCCGCGCACGTACGAGTCGTACTGCCGGTCGGTCCAGGGCTCGCCGAGGGCGTGCTGGGCCTCGATGCCGACCAGCCCGGAGTTGCCGACCCCCTTGAACGGCCCCGCCCAGCCGACCCGGACGTGGTTGCACCGACCGGATGCGATCACGTGCCAGTGCCCGGTACGGGAGAGGTAGAGCTGGGCAATCGGCGGCGGGGCCGTGGCCGAGCCGTGCAGCAGGACGTAGATCTCGCCGGCGTCGGTGGAGCGCAGCGAGCCACGGGTCTCGTGGCACATGATCCCGTGTGGATCGAACGACGTGGAGCCGCGGCTCCGCCAACCGCCCACCTCGTGCACGGTGAGCCCGGCGGCCCGGAGCACGTCGGCCAGCCAGAGCAGTCGCATCGGTCAGCCCTCCTGACTCGGAGGCAGGCTTTCACTACTGACCGTATCCGCGTGGTCTGGCTGCGTCCAGTCGTCAGAGCTGCCAATCTGAGCAAAACCCATGGTCAACCGGGTCGGAACTCGGGAAGGGACGGTCAGCGCGCAGCCCGCCTCAGAAGGCCAGGCACTCACACTCCGTCATCAGCGCCCGGACGTTCCGGACGTACTGCGGGTTGGGAATCTTCAACCCGTCGTCGGTCACCACCGCTCCCGGTCCGAAGTTGTACGCCGAGATCACCGCGTTCAACAGGCAGGAGTCGAGTTCGCCGGTGCAGTCGTCGGCGGAGACGCCGTAGGCGCCGTCGAAGAACGCGTCGCCGATGTACTTGATCAGCCAGGCCAGGTAGTTCGCGCCCAGCGTGGCGTTGTCCCGGTGGTCGTCGATGTCGTACGACTTGTCGAAACGCGTGTTGACGAAGGCCGCGGTGTCCGGCATGACCTGCATCAGTCCCACCCCGCCGTCGCAGGCGACGATGTTCGACTGCCAACCGCTCTCCTGCCAGGCGGTCGCCTTGACCAGGTTCACCGGCACCCGGATGCTCGGCGCCGAGTTCGGCCAGTACGTCCGGCCGGCCGCCTCGGTGAGCGCCTGTTTGACCTGGGCCCGGCTGGCCTGGTCGCCCTCGTAGCGGGGCTTGGTGCAGCCGGTCTCCGGCTTCGGCGGCGGCGGGGGCAGCCTGGTCTCGGTCGACGGCTTCGGCACCTTACGCGGCCCCGGCTTCCGGCTCGGGGTGCGACTCGGTTTCGCCGACGGCGTCGGCCGGACACCGAGCCCCGCCACGGCCGGCGGCCCGGTCGTCGGCTCGCCGGCCGCAGCCGGCTGGGCCGCGTCGGAGGGGTCGACCTCGGCCGCCACCGTGCTCGTGCCGCCGGTCGGCTCACCGTTGGCGCAGCCGACCGCGGCGGCGAGCGCCAGGACCACCACCCCGGGCACCAACGTCCTGCGCAGCCACTCAGTCACTCCGAGCCCCCGATCTCCCGGCGCACCATAACAGGCACACCGCCAGATCAGGGGGCCTCGACCACCCGGCCGGCCGGGGCCGCCCGCTGTGCCGCCTCCCCCGCGACCGGCACTCCCTGCCCTGCCGCCTCCCCCGTCCGCTGTGCGGCCTCCCCGGCAACCGACGCGGCCTGCTGCGCGGCCTCCCCGGCGACCGGCGCCGCCTGCTGCGCGGCCTCCCCGGCGACCGGCGCCGCCTGCTGCGCGGTGTCTTCGGCGGTTGTTGGTTCGGGTCGCCGCGACGGCTGGGCACCGGCGTGCGGCCCCGCTCCGGCGGCGCGTACCGCCCGGTCCCGGGTCGCCCAGGCCACCATGAAGACGGCGGTCCAGAGCACGCCGAGCAGCATCGAGGTGACCGTCTCGCTCGCCGAACTCCAGCCGACGTAGAGCCGGGCCGCCCCGACGGTCACCACGCCGACCGCCGCCACCGTCCAGGCCGCCACCGCCGTCGGCCACCGGCTCTGCCGGGCCAGCAGCCAGGCCAGCGTGCAGAAGCTGGCCGCGACCACCGCGTTCTGGGCCGGCAGCAGCGCCACCGGGGTACTCCGGGTCGGCCCGGTGACGTCGGTGACCAGGAGCAGCACCAGCAACGGCACGAAGGCGCCGACCGTACCGAGCACGCTGAGCAGGTCCACCCGCCACGGCCGGGTACGCCAGCCGACCACCGCGGCGACGAGCGCCACCACCAGGATCAGCGCCGGTCCCCGCAGCGCCCCGATCGTGCCGTGCGCCAACTCGGCGACCCCGTCGGTACGCCGGGACGCGAACCACTCCGCTATCGCGCTGTCGACCACCGACAACCCGCTCTGCGTCACCACCAGGTCGAGTAGCCAGGCCAGGACCAGCCCGGTCACGAAGAGCAGCGCCAGCCCGGCGACCAGGTTCGCCAGCAGCGTCCAGCCCGGCCCGATGTGCATCGAGAGGAGGAAGAAGAGCACCCCGTACCGCCGGGCGAGCCAGCGCAGCGGCGGGCGGGCGACGGCCCGGGACAGCAGTGACCGCACCGGATCCGGGTTGCGGCCGAGCCAGCGGCCGACCAGCACGATGGCGACGATGAAGACGATGAGCAGCAGTACCGCCCCGGTCGCCCGGCCGAGATGGTGGGAGACCGTCTCGTAGGACTCCCCGGCCAGGAAGCCGGCCAGCACCGAACCGCCGACCCAGGTCGTCACCCCGGCGAGGTTCCACGGCGCGAACCGCCGGTACGGCATCCCGGCGCTGCCGGCCAGCCGGGGCACCAGGGTCCGGGCGAAGGCGACCCAGCGGGCGGCGAAGACGCCGCGCCCGCCCAGCCGCGCCAGCATCGCGTCGGCCTTCGCCCAGCGCTGAGCCCCGACCCGGACGCCCCATCGGCCGGTCCGCAACCGGGGGCCGTGCCGCCGGCCGCTGCGGAAGGCGAGCGCGTCGCCGAGCACCGCTGCGAGAATCATCACCACCAGGGCGGGTCCGAGCCGGAGCATCCCGGTGTAGCTGAGGAAGCCGACCAGCAGCAGGGTCGCCTCGGCCGGCATCACCAGGCCGACGATCACCGCCGTCTCGGTGGCCACCAGCAGCGCGGCGGCCAGATAGACCAGCACCGGCGGCAACTCCCGCACCACCGTCAACACCTCCTGCACGCCCGACCCCCCGAACACTTCGGCCAGCATGCCAGTCGCGTGCGGTGATGGCACGGCGATTCCACGGAGACCGGGGTAACCCCAGGGGGAACCCGGACGCCGGCCCGGATCGCGCAGGCGGGAGGATGGAGAGCATGCAGACCCGCGGGGACCTTCGTAACGTCGCAATCATCGCCCACGTCGACCACGGCAAGACCACCCTGGTCGACGCCATGCTGCGGCAGTCCGGCGCGTTCTCCGCCCGGGCCGAGCCCGCCGACCGGGTGATGGACTCCATGGACCTGGAGCGGGAGAAGGGCATCACCATCCTGGCCAAGAACACCGCCGTGCGCTACCTGCCGGCGGACGGTTCGGGGCCGGTCACCATCAACATCATCGACACCCCCGGGCACGCCGACTTCGGCGGGGAGGTGGAGCGCGGGCTGACCATGGTCGACGGGGTGCTGCTGCTGGTGGACGCCAGCGAGGGTCCGCTGCCGCAGACCCGGTTCGTGCTCCGCAAGGCGCTGCGGGCCCGGCTGCCGATCATCCTCGTGATCAACAAGGTGGACCGGCCGGACGCCCGGATCAAGGAGGTGGTCGACGACACGTACGAACTCTTCCTGGACCTGGACGCCGACGCCGAGCAGATCGACTTCCCGATCATCTACGCCTGTGCCCGGGACGGCATCGCCTCGCTCACCCAGCCCGCCGACGGCACCGTGCCGGAGGACAGCAGCTCGCTGGAGCCGCTCTTCCGCAGCCTGCTCGACACCATCCCGCCGCCGGCCTACGACGAGGACGCGCCGTTGCAGGCGCACGTGACGAACCTGGACGCCTCCCCGTTCCTGGGCCGGCTGGCGCTGTGCCGGGTCCGCCAGGGCACCGTCACCAAGGGCGAGACCGTGGCCTGGTGCCGCACCGACGGCAGCGTGGCCCGGGTCCGGGTCTCCGAACTGCTGATGACCGAGGGACTCGAGCGCAAGCCGGCCACCTCGGCCGGGCCGGGCGACATCATCGCGATCGCCGGCATCCCGGAGATCATGATCGGCGAGACCCTGGCCGACCCGGAGGACCCCCGGCCGCTGCCGCTGATCACCGTGGACGAGCCGGCGATCTCGATGACCATCGGCACCAACACCTCGCCACTCGTCGGCCGGGTCAAGGGCGCCAAGGTCACCGCCCGGATGGTCAAGGAAAGGCTGGACCGGGAACTGATCGGCAACGTCTCGCTGCGGGTGCTGCCCACCGACCGGCCGGACGCCTGGGAGGTGCAGGGCCGGGGTGAGCTGGCCCTGGCGATCCTGGTCGAGCAGATGCGCCGGGAGTCCTACGAGCTGACCGTCGGCAAGCCGCAGGTGGTGACCCGGGAGATCGACGGGAAGACCTGCGAGCCGGTGGAGCGGCTGACCATCGACGCCCCGGAGGAATACCTCGGCGCGATCACCCAGCTGCTGGCCACCCGCAAGGGCCGGATGGAGCAACTGGTCAACCACGGCACCGGCTGGATCCGGATGGAGTGGCTGGTGCCGGCCCGGGGGCTGATCGGCTTCCGCACCGAGTTCCTCACCGACACCCGTGGCACCGGCATCCTGCACCACGTCTTCGAGTCCTACGAGCCGTGGTTCGGCGAGCTGCGTACCCGGAACACCGGTTCGCTCGTCGCCGACCGGTCCGGGGTGGCGACGGCCTTCGCGATGCTCAACCTCCAGGAGCGCGGCACCCTCTTCGTCGAGCCGGCCACCGAGGTGTACGAGGGGATGCTGGTCGGCGAGAACTCCCGCTCCGACGACATGGACGTCAACATCACCAAGGAGAAGAAGCTCACGAACATGCGCTCCTCGACGAGCGAGGAGACGGAGAAGCTGATCCCGCCGCGCAGGCTCTCCCTGGAGCAGGCCCTGGAGTTCTGCCGCGAGGACGAGTGCGTCGAGGTGACCCCGGTGGCGATCCGGCTGCGCAAGGTGGTGCTGGACGCACCGTCGCGGGCCCGGGCCGCCGCCCGGCGCAAGCACGCCAACTGACCCCGGCAGCGGGCCGCGCGGAGGTTCCGGAACGGGTCGTAGGCTGCCCGGATGCGGTCGTACCCTGCTCAGGTGTCCTGGGACGAGATCGACGCCGAACTGGCGGCGGTGCCCGGCACGGTCTCGGTGTACGCGGGCCGGCTCGGCCGCCGGCCCGGCTACACCCGGCTGCCGGACGCACCGCACTACGCGGCCAGCACCATGAAGGTGGCGGTGCTGGCCGCCCTGCACCGGGCGGCCGAGGCCGGAAAGCTGGCGCTGGACGCGCCGGTGCCGGTGGTGAACGAGTTCGACTCGGCCCGGCCGGGCGCGGGCCGGTTCTCCTGCGCGCCCGACTACGACAACGACGAGCAGGTCTGGGCCCGGCTCGGCGGCACCGCACCGCTGCGCTGGCTCGCCGAACGGATGATCGTCCGGTCCAGCAACCTCGCCACCAACCTGGTGCTGCGGCAGGTCGGGCTGGCCGCCGTCGCCGAGGTCTGGGCGGACAGCGGTGCCCGGCACAGCCGTACCGAGCGGGGGATCGAGGACTTCGCCGCCCGGGACGCCGGGCTCGACAACCGGGTCACCGCCGCCGACCTGGCCGGACTCTTCGGCGGGATCGCCCGGTCCCGGCTCGGCTCCCCGGCCGCCTGCGCGGCGATGCTCGACGTACTGCTCGGCCAGGAGCGCACCGAGGACCTGGCCGCCGGACTGCCGCCGGGGACCCGGATCGCGCACAAGAACGGCTGGGTACGCGGCGTCCGGCACGGTGCCGGCGTGGTCTTCCCGGACGACGCCCCGCCATACACCGTGGTGGTCTGCACCAGCGTCCCGCCCCCGACCGGGAACCGTGCGACCGACGGCGGTACGACCAGCACTGGCACGAGCAGCACTGGCACGACCGACGCCGGCACGAGCGACGGCGGCACGGCCGACGAGGACACCGACGGGCGGGCGCGTCGGCTGATCGCCCGGATCTCGGCCCTGGTCTGGGCCGCCCGGCACCGACTGGGGACCGTCGGCTGATCCGACGGTCGATATGGTGCCTGCATGTCGATCGCCTCGGTACGCACCCACCGGCTCTCCGCTCCGCTGCACACCCCGTTCGTCACCGCGCTGCGCCGTACCTCCACAGTAGAGACCCTTGTCGTGGAGGTGGTCGACGCCGACGGGCGGTCCGGGTTCGGCGAGGCGCCCCAGGTGTGGCAGGTGACCGGGTCGTCGATCGGCGGTGCGCGGGCCTGTGTCGAGGAGGTGTTCGCCCCGCTGCTTGTCCGGCGCGACCCGGACGACCTGGTGGCCCGGTGCGCGGAGGTGCGCCGGGCGGTGGTCGGCAACGAGGCGGCGAAGGCGGCGGTGGACGTCGCACTGCACGACCTGGCCGCGCGGCGGCTCGGCGTACCGCTGTACCGGCTGCTCGGCGGGACCTCCCGGCGGGTCGCCACCGACGTCACCCTGTCGGCCGGGGACGCCGTCGAGCTGGCCGGTGCGGCGAAACAGCGGGTGGCCGACGGTTTCGACGTACTCAAGGTGAAGGTCGGCACCGACGCGGCGGGTGACCTGGCCCGGGTCCGGGCGGTACGGGCCGCCGCCGGGCCGCAGGTCCGGATCAGGCTCGACGCCAACCAGGGCTGGACGCCCCGGGAGGCGGTCCGGGTGATCCGCAGCATCTCCGACGCCGGACTCGACGTGGAGCTGGTGGAGCAGCCGGTGCACGCCCGGGACCTGGCCGGGCTGGCCTGGGTCGCCGACCGGGTCGACGTGCCGATCCTGGCCGACGAGTCCGTCTACGGGGTGCGCGACCTGATGGAGGTGATCCAGCGCCGGGCCGCCGACCTGGTGAACGTCAAGCTGGCCAAGTGCGGCGGCCTGGGTCCGGCCCGTACCCTGCTGGAACTCGCCGCCGAGCACGGCCTCGGCACCCTGGTCGGCTCGATGATGGAGAGCCAGATCGGGCTCGGCGCGGCGGCCAGCCTGGTGGCGGCGCACGGTACCAGCGCGGTCGCGGACCTGGACGCCGCGTGGTGGCTGGCCTGGACGCCGGTCCAGGGCGGCATCCGGTACGAGCAGGCCACCGTCGTGCTCCCCGACGCACCCGGCCTGGGCGTCGCCGGCCTGCACCGCACCCCGGCACCGACCCCCTGACGCCCCCGCCGCTGTCCGGTCCCGGGCCGACGAGCGGCACTATGAAGGCAACATTCATTCGCCTGTTGCAGTCCGGCGCTAACTTTCATATCGTTCGGGCGGAGGGCGGGCGAGGACGGGTGGTGGTACTGGCATGGTGCTGCGCTCGGGGCAGCAGGCTGTGGTCCGGGTCGCCGTCGCGACCCTGTGGGCGAGGCCCGAGGCCGTCCGGCCGGTGGACGCGCCGGCCCTGTCCCGCCGCACCGACATCGCCGGCTGGATCTCCGGGATGACCGCCGACCAGCGCGTCGGCGAATGCGTGCTCAGCCAGCTCCTGCTCGGCGAGCGGGTACTGATCGAGGAGGTCCGCCCGGACGGCTGGGTCCGGCTGGTCGCGCTGGAGCAGCCGGCGGCCAAGCTCGATCCCCGGGGCTATCCGGGCTGGCTGCCGCTCCAGCAGCTCGCCGAGCCCGCCGAGCCGGCACCCGCACCGCCGGACCTGGTCGTCGCGGCGATGGTCACCCGGTTGCACGACGCCCCGGCCGGCGCGGTGGTGCTGCCCGGCGTCGTCCTGGGCACCCGGCTGACCGGGGCGGGGCCGGTCCGGGCCGGCTGGCGGCCGGTCTGGGTCCCCGACCGGGAGCAGCCGCTATGGGCACCCGACACCCACCTGGCGCCGGCGCCGAGCCGGCAGCCCAGCGCGACCGAGGTGCTCGCCGTGGCCAACCGGCTGCGGGACGTGGTCTATCTCTGGGGCGGCGTCTCGGCGTACGGCATCGACTGTTCCGGGCTGGTGCACCTGGCCTGGCGGCGCTTCGGCGTACGCCTGCCGAGGGACGCCGACGACCAGGCGGCGGCGACCGCGCCGGTACCGCTCGGCGCCGAACGCCCCGGCGACCTGTACTTCTTCGCCCGGCCCGGCCGCCGGGTGCACCACATCGGCATCGTCACCGCCCGACCGGGACCGCACGGCGACCGGCGGATGCTGCACGCCTGCTACACCAGGCGTCGGGTCCTCGAGGAACCGATGCCCGCCGAGCGGGCCGCGACCCTGGTCGGCGCGCACCGGGTCGGCTGACCTCCACGGAGGCCCACTCTCGGCTGACCTCGACCGAACGGCAACGGCGCCGGTCGCCCGGCAGGGCGACCGGCGCCGTTCGTCGTCAGGCGACCGGCACCGCGACCGTCAGGCGACCGGCACCTTCTCGGCCGACCTGCGATCCCGGCTGGACTTGATCAGGCTGGCGACGGTCGCCGCCGCCAGCGTGCCCAGGATGACTGTGAGCGAGAGCCAGATCGGGATGTGCGGCGCCCAGCTGATGTGCTCACCGTTGTTGAGGAACGGCAGGTTGTTGCCGGCCAGCGCCTCCAGCACCAGCTTGACGCCGATGAAGCCGAGCACCACGGCGAGCCCGATGTTGAGGTAGACCAGCCGGTCGAGCAGCCCGCCGAGCAGGAAGTAGAGCTGCCGCAGCCCCATCAGCGCGAAGACGTTGGCGGTGAAGACCAGGTACGGCTCCTGGGTGATCCCGAAGATCGCCGGGATGGAGTCGAGCGCGAAGACCAGGTCGGTGGTGCCGATCGCGATCAGCACGATCAGCATCGGGGTGAAGAGCCGGCGGCCGTTCTCGTGCACCATGATCCGGGTACCGGAGAAGTCCCGGGAGACCGGCAGAGCCCGCCGGGTCCAGCGGATCAGGATGTTCTCCTTGAAGTCGTCCTCGGTCGGCTCACCCTGGCGGAAGAAGTTGATCGCCGTGTAGATGAGGAAGGCGCCGAAGATGTAGAAGACCCAGGAGAACTGGTTGATCAGGGCGGCACCGGCGGCGATGAAGCCGCCGCGCATCACGAGCGCCAGCACGATGCCGATCAGCAGCACCTTCTGCTGGTACTGCCGGGGCACACCGAACCGGGACATGATGATCACGAAGACGAAGAGGTTGTCCACCGAGAGGCTGTACTCGGTGAGCCAACCGGTGTAGAACTCTCCGGCCACCGTGAAGTTGGTGGTCAGGGCCAGGCCGATCCCGAAGACGATGGCGAGACCGACGTAGAAGGCGACCCAGAGGCCGGACTCCCTCAGACTCGGCTCGTGCGGTCGCCGACCGATGATCACGAGATCGAGCAGCAGGATCGCTGTCAGTGCGACAAGCGAGATGACCCACACCCAGGTGGACACGTTCAAGGCACTCCTCCGGCAGGCACGCGGCACCGCCGTCAGCACGCGGGCGGCGCACCTCAGGCGGTGTGGACGGTGGTGACTGTCGGAGGTCTCTTCCGCCATCGCCGTGTCAGGACACCACGGCGACAACCTACGGTGCCGGGTCCTCGCGCCGGTCCACCGGCGGACGACCGTGTTGACGACACCGTCGCGAAGGAATACTCCCCTCCTACAGCGCCATTGTTCACCATTCCCCGCCCGTTTCGCATCTCCCCCCGGTCGGCGCTACCCGGGTCACCTCCGGTAGCCATCCTAGGACCCTAGGTGCTCTTCCGGGGCAGTATCGGGTCGGCAAGGGACCAACCGGCCGCCAGCAAGTCGTCGCAGGCCCCGGTCGCGGTCCGGAGCCGGTCCGGAAGCGGACCGGTGAGTTCGATCACGGGTACCCCGGATTCGGCCAACACCGTGCGAAACCGCTCGGTCATCCAGCTCCGCAGGTGCGCGCCGTCCCGCAGCCCGTCGTCGGTGAACGGCACGCCCCGATGGTCGGTCAGCAGGTACAGGTCGGGTCGGCGGGCGGCGGCCCGGACCCGGGGCGAGGTCGAACCGAGGTACCGCTCCTCCCAGACCGCGGTGGCCCGGGCATCGGTGTCGCAGAAGAGCAGCGGACCGCTGCGCCGGGCGGCGGCATCCTCGGCGGCCTGCTGCTCCCGGACCACCGTGACGAAGTCGGCCCGGTCCCAGACCACGTCGAAGATCGTCGCATCGGGATCGGTCCGGCGCAGCCGGTCCAGCTTGGCGGCGGTCAACTCCCGGCCGTACTCCGGTACCCAGCCGGTCCGGTAGTGCCCGGCCAGCGCCCGGGCCACCGTGGTGGTACCGGTGGACTCGGCACCCACCACGACGACCCGGCGGACGAACCAGGCCCGCACCGGCGCGCTGAGCATCCCCCAGTGCGCCACCGGATCGGCCCGGACCGCCGTGCCGGAGACCGGCACCGCACTCCGGGCCGGATCGACGGGTACGTCCACCGCGCCGAACCGGCGGGCCAGTTCCGCCCCGTACGCCTCGGAGGAGAAGACCGCGTCCACCCGGGCACCGCCCAGCGCCGCCCGGAACACCGCACAGTGCGCGTCCCAGGCCGCCGGATCGGCGTAGTCGACCGGATGCTCGTCGTACCGGCCGACGAACCGGACGTGCCGGTCGGTGGCGTGCACCTCGCGCAGCCAGTCCAGCCGCAGCTCCAGCGGAATCGACTCCCGCCGGGACGGCGTCACCAGCACGGTGACCGCGGCGCACCGGCGGGCCGCCTCGGCGATCAGCGCGTGGTGCCCGGCGTGCGGCGGGTAGAACTTCCCCACCACCAGCCCGTGCCCGAACCCCGGCGCTCCGGTGCCCGCCCGGGCCGGGCCCGCCACCTCCGCGCCCCGACGCGGCCGGGGCACGGCCGGGCCGCCGGAGAAGTTGCCGGTGTTCGGCGCGGTCGGCCGGGCCGCCCGGCCGGAGCGCGGGGCGGCCGGCGGGCCACCGTCGTGCCCGGCGGTCATGCCGGGGCCGGACCGGGCGCCAGCGGCCGGGCGGCGGCCGAGAGCCGGCGCAGGTCCGCCCGCCAGTTGCGCAGCCCGAGCACGCAGAGCCCGAGGAAGACCAGGTAGAGCCCGGCGGTCAGATAGAGCCCCTTGTAGGCGTAGAGCGGGATGTAGACGAGGTCGGCGGTGATCCAGATCCACCAGCTCTCCACCAGCTTGCGGCACTGGCCGTAGGTCGCCATCAGGGACAGCGCGGTGGTCACCGCGTCCGGAAACGGCACCGTCGAGTCGGTCGCCCGGTCCAGCAGCAACCAGAGCAGCAGCGTCAGCACCGCACCGGCGGCGACCAGCACGGTCCACTCCCGACGGCCGGTCCGGCTCACCACCAGCCGGCTCCGCTGCGCACCGCCGAACAGCCACGCCCACCAGCCGTACAGGCCGAGCCCGACGTAGACGATCTGGAGGCCGGCGTCGGCGTACAGCCCGGCGGTCCAGAAGAGCACCATCAGCAGCAGCACGTTTGCGATGCCGACCGGCCAGTTCCACATCTTCTGCCGGGTCAGCAGCCAGACGTTGAGTACGCCGGTCGCGAAGCCGAGCAGTTCGGCACGGCTGGTCGGGGTACCCGCCACGGTGAACGCCGTACCGGTCAGCCAGTCGAGCATGCCGCACCTCCCGCAAGATCTTCCGGAGTTCCTACCGTAGGTACCTGCGGGCGGGACGGGTATACCCCGATCGACCACCCCGGCCCGACCCGTGTCATCCTCTGGTCGTGGTGCTCGAAGTTGCGCTTATCGACGTGCTGGCCGGTCAGGAGGAGGCGTTCGCCGAGGCGTACGCCAAGGGTCATCTGACGCTCGCCGGCACCCCCGGCTGCCGGTCGGTCCGGATGACCCGAGGGATCGAGTCGCCGTCCCGGTTCGTGCTGCTGGTGGAGTGGGACTCGGTCGAGGCGCACCTGGAGAACTTCCGGGCGACCGAACGCTTCGACACCTGGCGCTCGCTGATCGGCCCGTACTTCGCCGCCCCGCCGGTGGTCGAGCACTTCACCGACGTACCGCCGCCGGCCTGACGCCCGCACCCTCGCCGAGGCCGCAGTCAGCGTCGGCTGCGGCCCGGTCCGCCCGGTCGGGCGCGGCGGCCGGTGCGCCCCGGCGGGCCGGTCACCCGGGTTGGTCCGACCCCGGCCAGTCGCCGGGCTTGCCCCAGTCACCCGGTTCGAGGACGAACTGCCCGTACGGGACCGTCCACACCACCTCGTGACCGAGCCGGTGACCGCTGTGCCCCTCCTCGCCGTACGCGGTGCCGTGGTCGGCGCAGACCAGCACCAGGCACGGCCGGTCCCGGGAGGTGGCCAGGGCGAAGAGCCGGCCGATGTGCCGGTCGACGTACTCCAGCGCGGCGGCGTGACTGTCGCGGCTGTCCCGGTCGGCACCCGGCAGGTAGTGCCGGTTCGGCTGGTGGATCGCCGCGACGTTGACGAAGAGGAAGAGCGGCCGTTCCTCTGGCACCGTCGGCAGCACGGTGGCGATCCGGTCGAGCTGTGCCTCGAAGCAGCGCGGCGCGGAGACGCCGAACTCGGGCTCCCAGTGCGCCTCGGCGAAGAGCGCCGGCAGCACCCCGCCGAGCGGGGACCTGCCGCTGAAGAAGCCGACCCCGCCGACGCAGACGGTGTGGTAGCCGGCCGAGGCGAGGGCCCGGACCACGTCCGGGGCGTCGAAGACCCAGGTCTGCTCACCGGTGGTCCCGCTGCCCGGGGAGGCTGCCGCGAAGAGCCGGGGGTGCGGGCCGGGTGTGGTGGGGGTGGGCAGGAAGCCGGCGAAGAACGCCTGGTGTGCCGCGTACGTGAAGCTGGCCGGACTGTGCCGGCGCTCCCAGACCCCGCCCGGCAACGCGCGCACCAGATTCGGAGTGCGCCCGGCGGCGGCCAACTCCTCCGCGACGTCGTACCGGAGTGTGTCCAGGGTGACGAACAACAGGTCGTGGCTGCCGATCAGCTCCCTCATGCCGCCCTCTCCACCTTTCGGTCACGTCCGTGGTGTCATGCTGCCCGGTGCCACCGTCGCCCGCGCAACTGACCCCCCTGCGGCCGGCCCACCCGACGGGTCCGCCACGACGACCGGTCCGGTGCGACGATCAGACCGGTCCGGTACGACGACCGGGTCCGCCGCGAATCGCCTGGCCGGTGCGGTGTCCGGGCCTGGTTCACAGTGGACGACCGCCCGGCCGGCCCGTCGGTGGGGCGTGCCGATACTGGCCGCGACCCGGCGGATCGGGTTGACTCTGCGGCATGGAAGAACGGGTTGCCCTGATAACCGGGGTCAGCCGCCGGGCCGGGATCGCCGCGGCGGTCGCCCGGAGGTTCGCCGCAGACGGCTACCGGCTACAGCTCACCGGCCTGCCCGGCTACGACGAGGCACAGCCGTACGGCGGTGACCCCGAGGGCATCCCCGGGCTGCTCGCCGAACTCGAACAGGTGACCGGCGACCCCGACGTGACCCGGTTCCGGGCCGCCGACCTGACCTCGCCGACCGCCCCGGCCGAGCTGGTCGAGACGGCGGTACGCGCACACGGCCGGCTCGACGTCGTCGTCTCCGCGCACACGTATTCGACCGAGACCGCCCTGGGCACGCTCGACGCGGACGAGGTCGACCGGCACCTGGTGGTGAACGTCCGGGCCAACCTGCTGCTGGCCGAGGCGTTCGCGGCGGCGTTCCGGGCCGGCTCCGGGGGTCGGCTGGTCCTCTTCTCCAGCGGGCAGCGGCTCGGCCCGATGCCGACCGAGCTGGCCTACGCGGCCAGCAAGGCCGGAGTGGAGAACCTGACCCGGCAGTTGAGTTTCCTGCTGATGCCGCGGGGGATCACGGTGAACTGCGTCAATCCGGGCCCCACCGACACCGGGTGGGCCTCGGCGGAGGACCTGGCAGCGGGCGGTCACCTGTTCCCGGGCGGCAGGTGGGGCCAGCCGGACGACGCGGCCCGGCTCGTCGAGTGGCTCTGCTCGGTGGAGGGCAGATGGGTCACCGGCCAGGTGATCGACTCCGAGGGCGGCTTCAACCGCTACGGCTGACCGTTCCACCCGCGCCCGCCGTTCGCCCGCCTTCCCGGCCGGGTGCCCGCCCGGCCGGCGGTGCGGTCGCCTCCGGGCGGGGGCCCGCCCGGACCGGCCCGTCACACATCGGCCGGAGCGGAGGGCAGCCGGAGTCAGCTCACCCCGGCGGCGTCCATGCCGCGCAGTTCCTTCTTCAGCTCGGAGACCTCGTCACGGATCCGGGCGGCGAGCTCGAACTGCAACTCGCGGGCGGCGGCCAGCATCTGGTCGTTGAGCTCCTGGATGAGCTGTGCCAGCTCGGCACGGGCCATCCCCTCCCGGGCCGGCGCCGCACCGACCCGGCCCCGGCTGCGGGTCTCCTTCACCGGCGCCTTGCCCCGGGACATCTGCCGGACCGCGCCGCCGACCCTGGTGGTGGCCCCCTCGGTGTCCTCGGCCTCCCGGTAGATGTCGTCCAGGATGTCGTGGATCTTCTTGCGCAGCGGCTCCGGGCTGATCCCGTTCGCCTCGTTGTGCGCCACCTGCTTGGCCCGGCGCCGGTTGGTCTCCTCGATCGCCTCGGCCATCGACGGGGTCATCTTGTCCGCGTACATGTGGACCTGGCCGGAGACGTTCCGGGCGGCCCGGCCGATGGTCTGGATCAGCGACCGGCCGCTGCGTAGGAAGCCCTCCTTGTCGGCGTCGAGGATCGCCACCAGCGACACCTCGGGCAGGTCCAGCCCCTCCCGGAGCAGGTTGATCCCGACCAGCACGTCGTAGTCGCCCTTGCGCAGCTCGCGCAGCAGCTCCACCCGGCGCAGCGTGTCGACCTCGGAGTGCAGGTAGCGGACCCGGATGCCGTGCTCCAGCAGATAGTCGGAGAGATCCTCGGCCATCTTCTTGGTCAGCGTGGTGACCAGCACCCGCTCGTCCCGCTCGGTGCGCAGCTTGATCTCGTGCATCAGGTCGTCGATCTGCCCCTTGGTGGGCTTGACCACCACCTCGGGGTCGACCAGGCCGGTCGGCCGGATCACCTGCTCGACCACCTCACCCTGGGCCTGCTCCAGCTCCCACGGGCCGGGGGTGGCGGAGAGGAAGACCATCTGGCCCACCCGCTCCAGGAACTCGTCGAAGCGCAGCGGTCGGTTGTCGGCCGCGCTGGGCAGCCGGAAACCGTGGTCGATGAGCATCCGCTTGCGGGAGGCGTCGCCCTCGTACATGCCGCCGATCTGCGGGATGGTGACGTGCGACTCGTCGATCACGGTCAGGTAGTCGTCCGGGAAGTAGTCGAGCAGACAGTGCGGGGCGCTGCCCGGCGACCGGCCGTCGATGTGCATCGAGTAGTTCTCGATGCCGGAGCAGAAGCCGACCTGGCGCATCATCTCCACGTCGTAGCTGGTGCGCATCCGCAGCCGCTGCGCCTCCAGCAGCTTGCCCTGCCGCTCCAGCTCCGCCAGCCGCTCGGCCAGCTCGACCTCGATGTCGGCGAGCGCCCGCTCCATCCGCTCCGGGCCGGCGGTGTAGTGGGTGGCCGGGAAGATCAGCAGGTGGTCGACCTCCCGGACCACCTCACCGGTCAGCGGGTGCAGGTAGTAGAGCTTCTCCACCTCGTCGCCGAAGAACTCGATCCGGAGCGCCAGCTCCTCGTACGCCGGGATGATCTCCAGGGTGTCGCCCCGGACCCGGAAGGTGCCCCGGTTGAAGGCCATGTCGTTGCGGGTGTACTGCACGTCGACCAGCCGGCGGAGCAGCTTGTCCCGCTCGACCTCCTGGCCGACCTGGATCCGCACCGACCGGTCCAGGTATTCCTGCGGCGTGCCCAGGCCGTAGATCGCCGA
This sequence comes from Plantactinospora sp. WMMB782, assembly GCF_049179135.1. Lineage (NCBI taxonomy): Bacteria > Bacillati > Actinomycetota > Actinomycetes > Micromonosporales > Micromonosporaceae > Plantactinospora > Plantactinospora sp. WMMB782. The sequence goes on from NZ_JBMHMC010000007.1 coordinate 25,754, forward strand.
CACGGTGGCCACCACCACCACGTCCCGCCGGGTCAGCAGGGACATCGTGGTGGCGTGCCGCAGCCGCTCGACCTCCTCGTTGATCGAGGAGTCCTTCTCGATGTAGGTGTCGGTCTGCGGGATGTACGCCTCGGGCTGGTAGTAGTCGTAGTACGAGACGAAGTATTCGACCGCGTTGTGCGGCAGCAGCTCGCTGAACTCCTTGGCGAGCTGGGCGCAGAGCGTCTTGTTGGGTGCCAGCACCAGGGTGGGGCGCTGCAACCGCTCGATCAACCAGGCGGCGGTCGCGCTCTTGCCGGTGCCGGTGGCGCCGAGCAGCACGGTGTGCCGTTCGCCCCGCCGCACCCGGCGCTCCAGGTCGTCGATGGCGGCCGGCTGGTCGCCCGACGGCTGGAACTCGGAGACCACCTGGAAGCGGCCGTCGAGCCGCGGAATGTCGAGCGCCATGACCTCAACCGTACGCCGACGGTGTGACAGGCCGCCGGGCCACGGTGGGTACACGACCGGCTTCAATATGGTCATTGTGTGGCAAAGATCACCGCGCTACCGTTCTAGGGTAGGCCGCTCGCGGCGGCCGACCGGGTCTGCGACGCCAGCCGCCACACCGGCTGTGTCGCATCCGGCGCAGGGGTTGCAGCCCCGGCTCAGGCCGGCGAGCGCACCGCTGTGGTCGCGCGAGAGCGCAGACCGGCCGCCGCGAGCGCCCTTTCGTCGCCTTCCGACCAGTCAGCTCACCTCGGCAACCGGCAGCACCGTCCGGCAGGCCCGTCCAGCCGGCAGCACCTTCGGCAGGCCCCGTCCAGCCGGCAGCACCGTCCGGTGGCCCGGTCAGCTCTGCTCGTCGAGCGGCTCCGGCTGCCAGCCGGCGGTCGCCGCCCACTCCTCGGCATACTGGTGTTCCAGGTCGAACCACGGCTCCTTCGCCTCGGCGTAGGCGTCCAGGTCCGGGCCGGCCGCCGCCAGCCGCCGCCTGACCGCCAGGTACTCCGCCCGGCGCTCCGGGTCGGCCCGCAGGTGGTCGCGCATCAGCAGGGCGAACCGCCAGCCCGGCGAGTTGAGCTCCCTGACGTGCAGGTTGACCGGCCGGCCAGGGTCCGCGCTGCCGTGCAGCCGCTTCGGCCACCGGAAGGCGCCGCCGGACGAGCGGGCACTGTCCCACCAGTCGCCCGGACAACGCGGGAAGCCGGCGTCGGCGAGCCGGTCGGCCAGTGCGTCGGCCTCGGCCAGGCTGGCGACGCCCAGCTGGAGGTCGAGGACGTCCTCTGCCGCCAGGCCGGGCACCGAGGTCGGGCCGACGTGGTCGACGCGTACCCCGGTGGGGGCCAGGACGTGCCGGAGCCGGGCGGCCAGTCGACGGTACTGGGCCGGCCAGCTCGGATCGGGCTCGACCGGTCGCACCCGGGCGGCTCGTACCGGCCGGTGCTGCCGGACGTTCCGCTCGTACGGCGTCAGCCGGTGCCGCCAGAGCGCGTCCACCGCGGCGTGCAGTTCGGCCAGCCCACCGTCGTTGTCCAGCAGTACGTCGGCAGCGGCCGCCCGCCGCTCGTCCCCGGCCTGTGCCCGGATCCGCTGGGCCGCCTGCTCGACGGTCATGCCCCGGTCCCGGACCAGCCGCCCGATCCGGGTCGCCTCGGCGGCCCGTACCACCAGCACCAGGTGGTACGTCGGGGCGAGCCCGACCTCCACCAGCAGCGGTACGTCGTTCACCACGACCGCGTCCGGAGCCGCCCCGTCGACCAGCTCGGCGGTGCGCCGGCGTACCCGGGGATGGATGATCCCCTCCAGCCTGGCCCGCGCCGACTGGTCGGCGAAGACGAGCTCCCCGAGCGCCGCCCGGTCCAGGCTGCCGTCCTCCGCACACACCCGGGTGCCGAACTCGGCCACCACCTCGCGCAGCCCGTCGGTGCCGGGCTCGACCACCTCCCGGGCGATCCGGTCGGAGTCGACCACCAACGCCCCGAGGTCGGCGAGCCGGGCTGCGACGACGCTCTTTCCCGATCCGATCCCACCGGTCAGTCCGACCTTCAGCACCGGTCCAGTCAACCGGATCGGCCGCCCGCCACCAAACCTGGTCGGCTGGTCGGCCGGTCCCCCGGTCCGCCGGTCCGCCGGTCCGCCGAGCCGCTGGTCGGCCGAGCCGCCGAGCCGTTGGCGGTGCCGGAGAACGCGGGGAAGGCCCGCCTCCCCCGGACCGGACGAGCCGGTCGGTGGAAGCGGGCCTCCGCCGCGTGCGCGCTGTACCCGTCGGCTACTTGCCGCCGGCGAGCTTCTCCCGCAGGGCGGCGAGCGCCTCGTCGGTGGCCAGCGTGCCGGCCGGCTCCTCCGCCTGGCGGGCGGGAGCGGGGCTGCTGGACGAGGTTCCGCCACCGCCGCCACCGCCGCCACCGGTCGCAGGAGTCGGGTTGGCCGCCGCCTCGGCGTCGGCCGCCCGGGAGTTCTGCACCTGCTTGGTGTGCGCCTCCCAGCGGTTCCGGGCCTCGGCGTACTGCGTCTCCCAGGCCTCGCGCTGCTTGTCGAAGCCCTCGAGCCACTCCCCGGTCTCCGGGTCGAAGCCCTCCGGGTAGATGTAGTTGCCCTCGTTGTCGTAGGTCGCGGTCATGCCGTAGAGGGTCGGGTCGAAGTGCTCCTCGCCCTCGACGAAGCCCTCGTTGGCCTGCTTGAGCGAGAGCGAGATCCGCCGACGCTCGAGGTCGATGTCGATGACCTTGACCATGACGTCCGAGCCGACCTGGACGACCTGCTCCGGGATCTCCACGTGGCGCTCGGCCAGCTCGGAGATGTGCACCAGACCCTCGATGCCGTCGTCGACCCGGACGAACGCGCCGAACGGCACCAGCTTGGTGACCTTACCCGGCACGATCTGCTGGATCGCGTGGGTGCGGGCGAACTGCCGCCACGGGTCCTCCTGGGTCGCCTTGAGCGAGAGCGAGACCCGCTCGCGGTCGAGGTCGACGTCCAGCACCTCGACCTCGACCTCCTGGCCGACCTCGACGACCTCGGACGGGTGGTCGATGTGCTTCCAGGAGAGCTCGGAGACGTGCACCAGGCCGTCCACGCCGCCAAGGTCGACGAAGGCGCCGAAGTTGACGATCGAGGAGACGAGGCCCTTGCGGACCTGGCCCTTCTGCAGCTTGTTGAGGAACTCGGTGCGCACCTCGGACTGGGTCTGCTCCAGCCAGGCACGGCGGGACAGCACCACGTTGTTGCGGTTCTTGTCCAGCTCGATGATCTTGGCTTCGAGCTCCCGGCCGACGTACGGCTGGAGGTCCCGCACCCGACGCATCTCGACCAGGGAGGCGGGCAGGAAGCCACGCAGCCCGATGTCGAGGATGAGGCCGCCCTTGACCACCTCGATGACGGAGCCGCGGACGACGCCGTCCTCGTCCTTGATCTTCTCGATCGTGCCCCAGGCGCGCTCGTACTGGGCCCGCTTCTTCGAGAGGATCAGCCGCCCCTCCTTGTCCTCCTTCTGGAGGACGAGGGCCTCGATGTGGTCACCGACCGACACCACCTCGGCGGGGTCGACGTCGTGCTTGATCGACAACTCGCGCGAGGGGATGACACCCTCGGTCTTGTAGCCGATGTCGAGCAGGACCTCGTCCCGATCGACCTTGACGACGGTGCCTTCGACAATGTCGCCGTCGTTGAAGTACTTGATGGTCTCGTCGATGGCGGCGAGGAAAGCTTCCTCGGAACCGAGGTCGTCGACGGTGACCTTGGTGGCGCTCGAGGGGGCCTCGATGCTGCTCGTCATGTGGGCGGTTGCTCCGGTCGGATGGATGTCACAGCAGGTTTGTGTCGCGGTGACCCGTTTACGCCTGCGGATCCGTCGTCAGGTCTCCGGGCGGCCACTGCTGGCGACCGCTGGGATGTATCCGACGACCGCGGACCTTCTCCCTGCCGAGGCACACGATCCGCGAGCGCATCGAACAGCTTACCGTGCGCATTACCACAGCATGCAAGCCCTCCCCGCACGTGATGAGATCCGCTGTCCACTGCTCGGGAAGAGCTGGCCGGGCGCGCCGTACCCGAGCGGTGTCCGGGCCCAGCCCGGGCACTACCGTGACGGGATGTCCGAGAACAGCCTGGCCGGCGTGGCCGAGGACGACCCGCCCGGGGTGCTCCGGCGCCCGGTCAGCGACCGGGAGAGCCGGTGGGCCAACCGTCGCTGGTGGGACGCGGACGCCGACGCCTACCAGGCCGAACACGGGGCCTTCCTGGGCGACGCGGACTTCGTGTGGTGTCCGGAGCGGCTGCGCGAGGCCGACGCCCGGCTGCTCGGCGAGCTGCCCGGCCGGCGGGTGCTCGAACTCGGCTGCGGCGCCGCCTCGGCCGCCCGCTGGCTGGCCGCCGAGGGCGCCCGGCCGGTCGGACTCGACCTCTCCGCCGGCATGCTGCGGCACGCCGCGCTCGGCGCCAGCACCTCCGGGGTACGCGTCCCGCTGGTCCAGGCCGACGCCCTCGCCCTGCCGTTCCGGGCGGCCAGCTTCGACATCGTCTGTACGGCGTTCGGCGCCATCCCGTTCGTCGCCGACTCGGCGGCGGCACTGCGCGAGGTGCACCGGGTGCTCCGCCCCGGCGGCCGGTGGGTGTTCTCGGTCACCCACCCGATGCGGTGGATCTTCCTCGACGACCCGGGCGAGCGTGGGCTGGTCGCCACGCACTCGTACTTCGACCGCCGCCCCTACGTCGAGCAGGACGCCGACGGCACACCCAGCTACGTCGAGCAGCACCGCACCCTCGGCGACCGGGTACGCGAGATCGTCGGTGCCGGCTTCGTGCTCCACGACGTGCTCGAGCCGGAGTGGCCGGCCGGACACGAACAGGTCTGGGGGCAGTGGAGCCCGCTGCGCGGCCGGCTCTTTCCCGGCACCGCCATCTTCGTCTGCGACAAACCGGACAACGGGTCCGGTCAGCACCGGTCCGGCTCAGTAAGCTGAGCGGATGAGCGCCGAGCCGGTGGCCGAGACGCCCGGGCCGTGGCAGCCGGACCCGGTCCGGCAGCGCCAGGCCGGCTACCGGCTGGAAGACCTGCTGCACCTGCCGCCGGACGCCCCCCGGGTCGAACTCGTCGACGGAGTCATCCACGTGGTCCCCTCCCCCACCCTGGGCCATCAGCACATCGCCAGCCTGCTCTGGCGCTGGTTGCACCGTCATGCACCGGAGCACCTGCGGGTGGCCCAGGCGGTCGGCGTCGCGCTGGGTCCGGACTTCACCCGGGAACCGGACGTCCTGGTCTACCGGGCGGAGGTTCCGGGTGACCGGCACTTCCTGCTGCCGCACGAGGTGGTGCTCGCGGTCGAGGTCGTCTCGCCGGGCACCCGGCGCACCGACCGGTTCAGCAAGCCGGCGGAGTACGCGGCGGCCGGCATCGCGTGCTACTGGCGGGTCGAGCAGAACCCGGTCCGGGTGTACGCGTACCGGCTGGCGGACCGGCCCGGACGCAGCGGCAACCGGGAGTACGAACTGCTCGCCGAGGCCGACGAGTCGCTGGAGCTGACCCAGCCGTTCCCGGTCGAACTGCCGATCAGCGAGATCACCCCGTAACTCCCCTTCCCGCCCCGCCGTCCCGCGTTACCGCCCGGGGCAGCCGGGTAGTCCGCCGTATGCCAGAGCGGAGGAAGCTGCGCAGGGGCGACCGGGTGAGCTGGCGGAGCCACGGCTCCAGGGCGTACGGCACGGTGCAGGAGGAGATCACCGAACGGACGTACGCCGCGCAGCGGACGGTCGCCGCGTCGCAGCAGGATCCGCAGTACCGGGTCCGTACCGACGAGGGGCGGGACGCGGTGCACAGATCGGAGGCGTTGTTCGATGAGTAGTCGCGCCGACGACGGCCGGGACACCGTCCGGGAGTTCCGGGACGCCGTCAACATGAACCCGGGCGAGTTGGGCAAGTGGCTGGACACCGACGACTCGAAGGCGGCGGGCTGGCGCAGGGGCGGCAAGGGCGGCGGCGAGTCCGTCGGGCACGAGTCCGGCCGGCGGATCATCGACCTGCTGCGCAAGCGGGCGAACCAGTTCACCGACCGGGATTTCGCGCACATGCGCAAGGTGGTCGGGTACGTCCGGCGGCACATGGCGCAACGACCGGCCGGCGACGTACGCAACACCAGGTGGCGGTACTCGCTGATGAACTGGGGTCACGACCCGCTCAAGGAGCCGCTGCCGCAGGTCGGCGGACCGTCCCGGAAGGCACAGCAACGGCACCGCGAGGCCGAGCGCTCCTCCGGCCGGAACCGTCGCCGCTGACCTCGACCCGGCTTTCGACGCCGGGCCCAGGCGCTCGGCACCGGGCTTCGGCTCTCGGCCTCGGCTCCGGGCTCGGCTCCGGGCTCGGGGTCGGGCTCGGGTCCGGGCTCGGGGTCGGGGTCGGGTTCGGCTCCGCCTTCCGGCTTCGGAGCCGGCGCTCAGTGGTGGGCGCTCAGTGGTCGGCGCTCAGTGGTCGGCGCTCAGTGGTCGGCGCTCAGTGGTCGGCGCTGTTCCAGTCCGACCCGACGCCGACGGAGACCTCGAGCGGAACGGCCAGCGGGTAGGCGTCGCCCATCTCGCGTCGGACCAGCGTTTCCAAGTCGGCCCGCTCGCCCGGCGCCACCTCGAAGACGAGTTCGTCGTGCACCTGGAGCAGCATCCGGGAACGTAGGCCGGCGGCCCGCAGCGCGCTGTCGACGTGCAGCATCGCCACCTTGATGATGTCGGCCGCCGAGCCCTGGATCGGGGCGTTGAGCGCCATCCGCTCGGCCATCTCCCGGCGCTGCCGGTTGTCGCTGACCAGGTCGGGCAGGTAGCGCCGACGGCCGAGGATGGTCTCGGTGTAACCGTCCTTGACCGCCTTGCGCACCACCGACTGGAGGTAGTCCCGGACGCCGCCGAAGCGGCTGAAGTATTCCTCCATCAGGGCACGCGCCTCGTCGGCGGCGATCCCGAGCTGCTGACCGAGGCCGAACGCGCTCAGCCCGTACGCCAGGCCGTAGTTCATTGCCTTGATCTTGCGCCGTTGATCCGCGGTGACCTCGCCCACCGACACCCCGAAGACCGAGGACGCGGTCGCGGCGTGGAAGTCGGCACCGGAGTTGAACGCCTCGATCAGGGCGGTGTCGGCCGACAGATGGGCCATGATCCGCATCTCGATCTGGCTGTAGTCGGCGGTGAGCAGGCAGTCGTAGCCCGGCCCGACCACGAAGGCGCGGCGGATCCGCCGGCCCTCCTCCGTGCGGATCGGGATGTTCTGCAGGTTCGGGTCGGTGGAGGAGAGCCGGCCGGTGGCGGCCACCGTCTGGTGGAAGGTGGTGTGGATCCGGCCGTCGTCGGAGACCGACTTGAGCAGGCCGTCGACCGTCGACTTGAGTCGGGCCACGTCGCGGTGCCGCAGCAGGTGCTCCAGCAGCGGGTGCGGCTGCTGCGCGTAGAGCCACTGCAGGGCGTCGGCGTCGGTGGTGTAGCCGGTCTTGATCTTCTTGGTCTTGGGCAGGCCCAGCTCGGTGAAGAGGATCTCCTGCAACTGCTTGGGCGAGCCGAGGTTGAACTCCCGGCCGATCACCCCGTACGCCGCCTGGGCCACCGCCTTCACCTCACCGGCGAAGTGTGCCTCCAGCTCGGAGAGGTAGTCGGTGTCGGCGGCGATGCCGGTCCGCTCCATCGCGGCGAGCACCTCGACCAGCGGTTGCTCCACCTCGGCCAGCAGCCGGGTGGACTGCTCGCCGTCCCGGGACAGCTCGGCGGCGAGGGCGTCGGCCAGGTCCAGGGTGGCCCGGGCCCGGAGCATCAGGTTCTGCTCGACCTCGCCGTCGTCGCCGAGGCCGTCGAGGGTGAGCTGGCCGGTCTCCGGCGCGTCGACCTTCAACTCCCGGTGCAGGTAGCGCAGGGCCAGGTCGGTCAGGTCGTAGGAGCGCTGGTCGGGGCGGGCCAGGTAGGCGGCGAGCGCGGTGTCCCGGTGCACCCCGCGCAGCGTCCAGCCGTGCGCGGCGAAGGCCAGCAACGCCGGCTTGCTGTCGTGCAGCACCTTGGGCCGTTCCGGGTCGGCCAGCCAGTCGGCCACCGCCGTCTCGTCCTCCGGGGTCAGCCCGGCCGGGTCGAACCAGCCCGCCGTGCCCGCCGCGGTGGCCAGGGCGACCCCGGTCAGCGCGCCGGTCCCCCGGCCGAACGAGCCGGAGACCGCGATCCCGACCGGAATGCCGGGCCGGACGTGCTCGGCCAGCCAGCCGGCCACCTCGTCGGTCGGCAGCACCCGGCCGGCCAGGTCGAACCCGGCCTCGGCCTCCGGCTCCACCGCGTCGAGGTACTGGTAGAGGCGGTCCCGCAGGATGCGGAACTCCAGGGTGTCGAAGACCTGGTGCACCGCCTCCCGGTCCCAACCGGCCCAGCGGGTGTCCTCGGCCCGCAGCGACAGCTCCAGGTCGGAGACCAGACAGTTGATCTCGTAGTTCCGGATCACGTCGGCGAGCCGCTCGCGCAGGTTGTCGCCGGCCTTGCCCTTGATCTCGTCGGCCCGGGCGATGACGCCCTCGACGCCGCCGTACTGGACGATCCACTTCGCCGCCGTCTTCGGGCCCACCCCCGGCACGCCCGGAAGGTTGTCGCTGGTCTCGCCGACAAGCGCGGCCAGGTCGCGGTACTGCTCGGGGCCGACGCCGTAGCGCTCGGTGACCGCCGCCCGGTCCATCCGGGCCAGGTCGGAAACGCCCTTGCGCGGATAGAGCACTGTCACCCGGTCGTCGACGAGTTGGAACGCGTCCCGGTCACCGGTGCAGATCAGCACCTCCATGCCGGCCTCCCGACCCTGGGTGGCGAGGGTGGCGAGCACGTCGTCGGCCTCGTAACCCGGCTTCTCCACCGTCGGCACCCGGAGCGCGGCCAGCACTTCCTTGACCAGGCTGACCTGTCCGGCGAACTCGCCCGGCGTCTCGGAGCGGCCGGCCTTGTAGTCCGCGTAGCGCTCGGTGCGGAAGGAGCGTCGGGAGACGTCGAAGGCCACCACGATGTGCGTGGGGCGCTCGTCGCGGAGCACGTTGATCAACATCGAGGTGAAGCCGTAGACCGCGTTCGTCGGCTGCCCGGTCGTGGTGGAGAAGTTCTCCACCGGCAGGGCGAAAAACGCCCGGTATGCGAGCGAATGACCGTCGAGCAGCAGCAGGCGCGGCGTGGAGGCTGTCACGATAGGCGACTCTAGCCCGGGTCCCCGACAGATTGCCGCCCAGCCCGGCGGAACACCGATCGCCGCCGAGAGGCGCAGCTCGGGGCGGTCAGGCCCGGAGGCTGCGCCCCCCGCGCGCTACAGAACCTTGGCCAGGAAAGCCCGGGTCCGCTCGTGCTTCGGGTTGGCGATCACCTCTCGCGGCACGCCGGACTCGACGACCACACCACCGTCCATGAAGACGAGCGAGTCCCCCACCTCGCGGGCGAACCCGATCTCGTGGGTGACCACCACCATCGTCATGCCGTCCCGGGCCAGGTCCTGCATGACGTCCAGCACCTCGCCCACCAGCTCCGGGTCCAGCGCGCTGGTCGGCTCGTCGAAGAGCATCACCTTGGGCCGCATGGCCAGCGCCCGGGCGATCGCCACCCGCTGCTGCTGGCCACCGGAGAGCTGTCCCGGATGGGTGTTCAGCTTGTCCGCCAGGCCGACCCGGTCGAGCAGCTCGCCGGCGCGCCGCCGAACCTCGTCCCGCTGCTCCCGGCGGACCCGCAGCGGCGCCTCCATCACGTTCTCCAACACGGTCATGTGCGGAAACAGGTTGAACCGCTGGAACACCATGCCGATCGACCGGCGCTGTGCGGCAACCTCCTTCTCGCGCAGCTCGTGCAGCTTGCCGCCGCGCTCCCGGTAGCCGACGAGCTCGCCGTCCACCCAGATCCGGCCGGCGTTGATCTTCTCCAGGTGGTTCACACAGCGCAGCAGGGTCGACTTGCCCGAGCCGGACGGGCCGAGCACGCAACACACCTCGCCGGTCCGCACCTCGAGATCGACGCCGCGCAGCACCTCCAGGTGTCCGAAGGACTTGTGCACGTTCTCCGCCCGCACCATCACGGCGGGCACGGCCCCGGGCCGGAGGTCGACCGGACCAGCCTGCTCCGGAATGGTCATCTCGATCCCGTTCCCGGTCCGGTGCCGCCGGCGCCGATGGCGCCACCCCCGGCCTCCGCCGCTATGTTCCGCAGCCGGAACCGAGCCCGCTCGGCCCCGCCGTAGCCCTTGCCGAAGTGCCGCTCGAGGAAGTACTGCCCGATCAGCAGGATGCTGGAGAGGAGCAAATACCACAGGCAGGCGGCGACGTACATCGGAAAGATCTGGAAGGTTCGCTTGCCGACCGCGTCGAGCTGGAAGAAGAGCTCCATGCTGACCGGTACGTACATCAGCAGCGAGGTGTCCTTGAGCATCGCGATCGTCTCGTTGCCGGTCGGCGGGATGATCACACGCATGGCCTGTGGCAGCACCACCCGGCGCAGCGTCTGCCCCCGGGACATGCCCAACGCACCCGCCGCCTCGGTCTGTCCCGGGTCCACCGACTGGATCCCGGCCCGGACGATCTCCGCCATGTACGCGGCCTCGGAGAGCGCGAGCCCGAGCAGCCCGGCCACGAACCCGGTCAGCACGTCCCGCGAGTCGAAGCCGAAGAGCCGCAGCTCCAGCCCGTCGATGCCGAAGAGCTGCCCGAGCTGGGTGTCGAACGGCACCCCGAACTCGAGCCGGCTCCACAGGATCCCGACGTTGCCGAAGACCGCCAGCAGGACCAGTCGGGGCACCGCCCGGAAGAACCAGGTGTAGAGCCAGGCGACCGCCCGGAGGACCGGGTTCGGGGAGAGCCGCATCACCGCGACCACCACGCCGAGCGCGACGCCGATCAGCATGGCGCTCACCGTCATCAGCACGGTGCCCTGGACCAGCCCGTCGATTACCGGCGGCCGGAACATGTTGTCGACGATGAACGACCACTGGAACGCGTCGTTCGTCAGCAGGACGTGCAGGAACATCGCCGTCAGCACGGCGAGCACCGCGACGGTCATCCAGCGGCCGGGATGCCGTACGGGCACGGCCTTGATCGGTTCTGGCCGTGCCCGTACGGTCGATTCTTCCTCGATGGTCATCTCATCTCACGGGTTGATCGCCGGATCGGTGATCGCGCCGTCGCCCACCTGCCACTTGTCCAGCACCGTCCGGTAGGCCCCATCGGCGATCAGTGCCTTGGTGGCATCCCGCACCGCCTCGGCGAACGCGGTCTGGTCCTTGGCGATCACGTAGCCGTACGGGGCCGCGTCGTACATCTTGTCCAGCAGTTCGAGCTGCCCGCCCGCCTGGGTCACCGCGTACGCCCCGACCGGGTAGTCGGCGAGCATCGCGTCGTCCTTGCCGGAGACCACCGCGGCGGTGGCCGCGTCCTGGCCGGGGAACTGCTCGATGACGATCGCCGGCTTGCCGGCGTCGGTGCACGCCTTCGAGCGGGCGGTGATGTCCTCGACCTGGACGGTGTCCCGCTGTACGGCGATCTTCTTGCCGCAGGCGTTGTCGATCGCCACCCCGGCCGGGTTGCCCTTCTTGGTCACCCACTGGGTGCCGACCTGGTAGTAGCTGACCATGTTGGTCTGCGCCTTGCGTTCGTCGTTGATGGTGAACGACGAGACGCCGACCTCGTACTTGCCCGAGTTGACACCCTCGATGATCTCGCCGAAGTTCGCCGACACGAACTCCGCCCGCAGGCCGAGCTTTGCCGCCACGGCGGTGAAGAGCTCGACGTCGAACCCGATCACGGTCTTGCCGTCCGGGTCGAGGAACTCCGCCGGGGCGTACGACGAGTCGGTGCCAACGACGATCTTGCCGTCCGCCTTGATCGCGTCCGGCACCTTGGCCGCGAGTGCCGAGTCAGCACCCGCGCTGACCGTGGGGCCGGCTCCCGGGGCGTCGCCGCCACCATCCTCCTGTTCGCCGCAGGCGGCGAGCGTCAGGCTCAGCAGCGCCGCGCCGGCGATGCCGAACACGGCCCGCCGCCGGCCGCTGTAGATGTTGAACATGCACTCCTCCTGATAACTGAGCCAGCCGACAGGTTAGGCCACACCCAGGTACGCGTCTTTCACCGCAGGGTCGTGCAGCAGTTCAGCGCCGGTACCGTGTTTGACGATCCGACCGGTTTCCAGCACGTACGCCCGGTGTGCCCGGGCCAGCGCCTGCTGAGCGTTCTGCTCCACCAGCAGGATCGTGGTGCCCTGTTGGTTGATTTCCGTGATGATCGAAAAGATCTGTTGGATCAGCATCGGCGCCAACCCCATCGACGGCTCGTCGAGCAGCAGCAGCTTTGGCCGGCTCATCATGGCCCGACCCACCGCGAGCATCTGCTGCTCGCCACCGGAGAGGGTGCCGCCGAGCTGCTTGCGTCGTTCGGCGAGCCGGGGGAAGAGTTGCAGCACCCGGGCCAGGTCCTTGGCCACCTCGCCCCGGTCCCGCCGGGTGTAGGCGCCCATGTCCAGGTTCTCCAGCACCGTCATGCCCGGGAAGATGCCCCGGCCCTCCGGCGCCTGGCACAGCCCGCGCCGGACCCGCAGGTCCGCCCGGAGCTTGGTGATGTCCTCCCCGGCGAAGCTGATCCGCCCGGAGGCGACCGGCCGGATTCCGGAGATGGCCCGCATCGTCGTCGACTTGCCGGCGCCGTTCGCGCCGATCAGCGCGACGATCTCACCCTCGTCGACGGTCAGGCTGATGCCGTGCAGCGCCTGGATGCGCCCGTAGAGCAGGCTCACGTCCTCGATCTCAAGCAGCATCTTCCGGCACCCCCAGGTATGCGGCGATCACCCGGTGGTCCTCGCGCACCTCGGCGGGCAGGCCCTCGGCGATCTTCTTACCGAACTCCAGCACGACGATCCGGTCGGTGACCCCCATCACGAGGCGCATGTCGTGCTCGATCAACAGCACGGTCACGCCCCGGTCGCGGATCTGCCGGATGAGCTGGAGCAGCTCCTCCTTCTCCGCCGGATTGAAGCCCGCCGCCGGCTCGTCCAGGCAGAGCAGGACCGGGTCGGTGGCGAGCGCCCGGGCGATCTCCAGCCGGCGCTGCTCACCGTAGGACAGGTTGCGGGCCACCTCGTGCATCCGGTGCCGGATGCCGACGAACTCCAGCAGCTGCTCGGCCTTCTCCCGGCCGTCCCGCTCCTCCTTCCAGTGCCTGGGCAGCCGGAAGAGCGCCGAGACGACGCTGGTCCGGTGGTGTGCGTCCGCACCGACCTGGACGTTCTCCAGAGCGGTCATCTCGGGGAAGAGCCGGATGTTCTGGAACGTACGTGCCATGCCCAGTTTGGTGATCTGGTGCCGCTTCTTGCCGGTGATCCGCGATCCCCGGAACCTGATCTCGCCCTCGGTCGGCTGGTAGATGCCGGTCATCGCGTTGAAGCAGGTGGTCTTGCCGGCGCCGTTGGGGCCGATCAGACCGAGGATCTCGCCCTTGTAGAGCGTGAAGTCCACCTGGTCGAGCGCGACCACGCCGCCGAAACGCAGCGTGACGTTGTCGACCTCCAGCAGCGGCTCGCGACTGCCGGCCCTCGCCGCCGGGTCCGGGGTCGGCTCGGACGCGGTCGGCTCCGGGGCGGTGCTCGCCGGTCCCGTCTCCGCCGGAGTCGGCTGTGCCGGTACCGCCGGTTTCCGTCCGGTGTCAGCCACCGACCGTCACCTCCTTGCGGCGGTCCTTGAACTCGGCCGCTCGTCGTTGGTTCGGGATCAGACCCTGCGGCCGGAAGATCATCATGACCACCAGGATGACGCCGAAGAAGAGGAAGCGGTACTCGTACAGCTCCACGCCGAACATCTCGATGCCCCGGAACCGCTCGATCAGGTACGCCACAAGGCCGCCGCCGACGATCGCGCCGACGATGTTGCCCGACCCGCCGAGGATCACCGCAGCCAGGATGATGATCGAGTTCAGCAGTTCGAAGTTCTGCGAGTTGACGAAGTTCTGCTTGCCGGCGTACAGCGCGCCCGCCAGACCGCCGATCGCGGCCCCGGCGGCAAACGCCCAGAGCTTGAACTTGAAGGTCGGCACGCCCATCAGCTGGGCCGCGTCCTCGTCCTCGCGGATCGACACCCAGGCCCGGCCGACCCGGCTGCGGCTGAGGTTCCGCACCCCGATCACGACCAGGATGATCAGCGTCAGCACCAGCCAGTAGTACGGACGGGCGTCGAGTACGCCGAAGACCGGGCGGCCGTCGGCGTACTCGCCGGGCGGGTGCGGGATCTGGTTGAAGCCCCGCTGTCCCTTGAGGAACGTCGAGCTGGTGGCCGCGATCCGGATCATCTCGGCGAAGCCGAGCGTGACGATCGCCAGGTAGTCACCACGCAACCGCAGGGTCGGCGTGCCGAGGGTGACTCCGGAGAGCATGGTGAGCGCGATCGCGATCGGCACCACCGCCAACCACGGCCAGAGCGTCTTCAGGTCGCTGCTCGGCGAGGTGAGCACCGCCACCGTGTACGCGCCGACCGCGAAGAAGCCGAAGTAGCCGAGGTCCAGCAGGCCGGCGAAGCCGACCACGATGTTCAGCCCGACCGCCAGCAGTACGTAGATGGAGACCGTGAACAGCACCTGGCCGAAGTTGGACTCGGTGGTCGGGATCGGTCCCAGGTACTGGTAGAACTCTTTGTTCGGCAGGGCGTAGAAGAAGATGATCACTGCAGCCAGGACGACCCAGCGCATCCACTTCGGAGCCCTGTGCCAGCGCTCGCCGATGCCGTGCAGATCGTTACGAATCCGCCCCGCGAAGTCACTCATGCCCGCGCCCTTCCCAACGACTCGCCCAGCAGTCCGGTCGGCCGGAACATCAGCAGGACGACCAGAACCACGAACGCGGCAAAGTCCTTCCACTGCGAGAGCCCCAAACCGACCGTGTAGTTCTCCACCAGGCCTAGCAGCAATCCGCCCAGCAACGCGCCGCGAAGGTTGCCGATGCCGCCGAGGACCGCGGCGGTGAACGCCTTCAGGCCCAGGAGGAAGCCGACGCTGTAGCTCAGCGCGCCGATCCTGATGTCGTACAGCAGCCCGGCGACGCCGGCCATGACGCCACCGGCGACGAAGACCAGCAGGATGATCCGGTCCTTGTTGACCCCCATCAGCGCCGCGGTGTTCGCATCCTGTGCCACGGCGCGGATGCCGCGACCGAACCGGGTGCGGTTGATGAAGACGTCGAGCACCACCATCATGGTCAGCGCCGCGCCGACGATCAGCAGCTCGATGGGGCGGATCGGCGTACCGGCGATGGTGAACAGCGGCTCGCCGCTGACCAGGTTCGGCACGCCCTGCGGCAGCCGCCGGGTGTAGATGCCGAACGCCTCGGAGATGGCGATCGAGGCGCCGATGGCCGTGATCAGGAAGGCGAGCGGCGGCGCGTTGCGTCGGCGCAGGGGGCGATAGGCCACCCGCTCGATCACGCTCGCGGTCACCGCCGAGGCGAGGGCCGCGACGATCATCGCGATGCCCAGGTACAGGATGATCGTGCCGATCCCGGAGACGGTCGAGTCCTGGTTGAGGCCGAGAGCGCCCCACGTCCAGATCGCGGCGAAGGCGCCGGCGATGAAGACCTCGGAATGGGCGAAATTGATCAGCTTGAGCACGCCGTAAACCAGCGTGTAGCCGAGCGCGACCAGGGCATAGATGGCGCCCTGGGTCAGGCCCGTCGTGGTGAGTTCCCCGAAGTTGGAGAACAGTCCGTTGAAGTCCAAGGAAGGGTGCTCCTGGTGAGGTGCTCGGCGACGAACATCGGGTGCGACCGGGGCTCTACTGCTCCCGGCCGCACCCGAGATCGATCAATTGGGCGAAGAACGGTCAGACCTTGGGGATTTCCTGGTCCGGCACAACCTGCCCACCCTGGACCTTGTACGCCCAGACCTTCACCTGGGCCGGGTCGAGCTCACCCTTCTCGGTGAACTTGTAGGTCGCTGCCACACCCTCGCCGCTGTACGACCGGACGAACTCCAGCATGTCGGCGCGGCTGGTCTTGCCCGCCTTGATGCCGGCGAGCAGGATGTTCGCCGCGTCGAACGCCGTGTCGCTGTAGGTGCCCGGCGCCACGCCGTGCAGCGTCTGGTAGTCCGTCGCGAAGCTGCCTCGGGCCTTGTTCGCCGGCTGGCAGGGGCAGGTCAGGATGGTGCCCTCGGCAGCGGACTGGCCGGCGCTCGAGATGAAGGCCGGGTCGTTGACGCCGTCCCCGGCGACCATCGTCGCGTTCACACCGGCACTGGTCAGCTGCTTGCGGATCAGACCGGCCTCCTGGTAGTAGCCGCCGTAGAAGACGGCCGTCGCGCCAGACGACTTGACCTTGGTGGCCGTACCCGAGAAGTCCGTTTGCTTACCCTCGCCCTGCACCTTGTCGCTACCGACGACCGCGCTGCCCAGGATCTTCTTGACCTCGTCCGACAGGCCGGCGCCGTACGCCGACTGGTCGTCGATCACGTAGACCTTCTCGGCCTTGAGGACGTTCTTGATGTACGCACCGGCCGCCGGACCCTGGCTCAGGTCGTTGCCGACCGCCCGGAAGAAGGTCTTCCAGTTCTGTTCGGCCAGGCTCGGCCGGGTCGCGGAGGGCGTGATGTGCACCAGGCCCGCCTCGGAGAAGAGCGGGTTGGCGGCCTCGGACTCACCCGAGTAGGCCGGCCCGACAATTCCCAGGAGCTTCTCGTCGTCGATGGCCCGCTGCGCGAGCTGCGGTGCCTGGTCCGGGCTGCCCTGCGAGTCGAGTTCCACCTGCTCGACCTTGCAGTCGGGGTTGGCCTTGTTGTACTGGTCAACCGCGAGCTTGACGCCATTGTTCTCATTGATGCCCAGCGCCGCCGAACTTCCGGTCAGCGCCCCAAAAAAGGCGATCTTGCTGCCACAAGCGTCGCCCTCGGCGGCATTCTCCTCGCCGCCGCCGGAGCACGCCGCTCCGCTAGCGACGAGCGCCACCAGGGCAACGCCACCGAGTGTGCGTGCGATTCTCTGCCTCAAGGCCCGAACCCTCCTCCGTCCAGGGGTCCAAACCACCCGCCGCGAATTGGCTCTTGCCGGCAAACGCGCAGATGGGTGAACCAGACCGTTGTCGCGGTCTGGGGCGGGACGTTATCCCACCGATCGCAGCGACGATAGACCCGCAGGAGGGCGTTGACCTAAACGTTACAAGGCGTGGCCAATCGACTGCGTGGCTGTAAGACCAACCGGGCCCTTTCGGCACGATCATCCCGTCCCGCGCCGGGTGGCGCAGACCGGCCGGACCGCAGCCCGGGGCGTTAGGCCGGCGACACCGCCGACCAGATCGCGACGCCTGCCCCGTCGTCGACAACCACCAACAGGCGGTGATCCTGGGCACCCAGAGTCACCATCCGACCGGCTCCGGCCGGCAGCACCGGCGTCGGGGCAAGGACCGGGCGCCACGAGTCACCCCGGTCGTCGGAAGCCCACAGGCGGTGCGCCGTGCCGTCGGAGACCGCCACATAGAGGCGGCCGTCCAGAGCGACCAGATCACTCACGGTAGCGACGCCACCGCCTTGTGTACTGTCGAACTCACCCGCCGCGCTCCACCCGGCGCCGTCGTCCCGCCAGGCCCCGAACGCCGGGCCACGCGGGCCGACCGCTACCGGACGGTCGGCCACTGTCGTCACCCGCTGGAGCTCGTCGTAACCGGCGGCGGCCGGCACCTCCTGCCGTCGCCAGGTCCGGCCGTCGGGCGAGGCCCAGGCCACCGAATCCCTCTCGACCCGTCCGGACCGGCCCACGCCTCCGACGGCCAGCCAGCCGCCGGGGCTGGCGGTCGCGTCGAACACCCAGGTACGGCCGGCGGCGTCGCTGGCCAGTTCGCGAGCCGACTCGACGATCTCGAAGCGGGCCGGGTCCGTCGCCACCCAGACGGCAGCACCACTGATCCGGTTGCCCACGGTCAGCCAACCTGCCGGGCCGGCGGTCATCCGGGTGACGCCGGCCGCGTTGGGCCCGCCGTACAGCTCGGCACCTGCGGGCACCTCGACCAGCGAACCGTCAGCGGCCTGCCGCCAGCCGGCCACCCGGGGATTGCCGTGCACACCGCCGACCCGGGAGCCGAGCCCGGCCAGCCGCCCGTCCCGGCAGGCCGCCGCGTACAGCACGCTCTGCCGACCGTAGAAGCTGGCGGCGCGTACGACCAGCGGCTCCCAGTGCCGGCCGTCGACGCTGCGCCAGGCGAGGGGGCGCTCCGTACCGTCGGTCGCCGCCGCTCCCCCGACCAGGTACCACCGGCCGGCGCAGGTAGCCACGTCCCGCAGCATCAGCCGATCATCTCCGCCGGGCAGGGCCACCGGCTGCCAGGTGAGGCCGACCGGGGCGACCCCGGGCAGGTCGGCCGGGGCCGGCTCACGGCAGCCGTCGGCCAGCAGCAGGGCGACCAGCCCGCCGGACAGCGCCGCCATCCTCAGCCCGGGGAACATGGGGCGATGGTACGGAGCCGACGCCCGAGATCCACTCTGCCGCACACCTGACTGACGTCCACGCCGTCGTCCGGGTCAGCCCGCCTCGGCCGGCTCCGCGCCGGTCCCCTCGGCCAGGATCCGCTCGGCCACCTCGCGCATCGTCATCCGGTGGTCCATCGCGGTGCGCTGGATCCACTTGAACGCCTGCGGCTCGGTCATCCCGTACGTCGTCATCAGGGCACCCTTGGCCCGCTCGACCGTCTTGCGGATCTCCAGGCGGTCGGTCAGGCCGGCCACCTCGGCCTCCAGGGCGGCGATCTCCGAGTAGCGCGACAGCGCGATCTCGATCGCCGGCACCAGGTCGCTCTTCTGGAACGGCTTCACCAGGTACGCCATCGCACCGGCCGCGCGGGCCCGCTCCACCAGGTCCCGCTGGCTGAACGCGGTGAGGATGACCACCGGGGCGATCCGGCCACCGGCGATCCGCTCCGCCGCGGCCAGCCCGTCCATGATGGGCATCTTGATGTCGAGGATGACGAGGTCGGGCTTCAGCTCCTCGGCGAGCCGTACCGCGGTCTCGCCGTCGCCCGCCTCCCCCACGACGTCGTAACCCTCCTCGACCAGCATCTCGGCCAGGTCCAGCCGGATGAGCGCCTCGTCCTCGGCGATCAACACCCGCCTACGCTCGGCACCAGCCTGAATGTCGGCCACGAGCCCCTACCCCCAACTACGTTTCCGACACCTGCCCAGCCGGGTGTCGCCGCCCTCAGCGTAGTGGGTAGTCTTATCGACGCCAGGCCCCTGTAGCCCAACGGCAGAGGCGCGATTCTCAAAAGATCGACAGTGTGGGTTCGAATCCCACCGGGGGCACCGCACACATCCGTGTCTCGCCTGTTCAGAGGCACCAGCACAACGACACTCGCCCGATCCTCCAGCGCGCCGCCGGCGGGCCCGGACCGCTCCGGGGGCGGCCAGTAGCGACGGGGCGGGCCATCCGCGCAGCCGCCGCAGCGGCACCGGCGGACGCGGCGGCGCCAACCCCATCCGTGCGATCAGGGTGAGGAAAGAGTTTTCCCGGCCGGGCGCATGGCCAGGAAAGTGTTTTCCTGGCCATCGTCCCGCTATGCGGGCAACCGACACATCGGGCTCCGTTGATGGTTCGCCCCATCCGCAAGAAGCGCCGGCCGAAAAAGTGTTACGGGTGGTTCGCCCGATTGTCACGATCACCTACCCGCAACGCCCGGCATGCGAGGGCCCGCGCCACCGGATCGAGCGGCCAGAGCGAAACGGACGAATAAGGATTAATCTCCGGCAATCCATCGAGGTTGAGCGTTGCGGAACACAGCCGTAACATACCGGCGCACTGTTAGCGCTCACATGGAGCGACCTCCATGCGTGCGCAGGCCCGCTCTCCGTCAGGAGGATGTTTTATGACTAGGTCCAGGGCGACAAATGCCGGCCTGGCGTCGGCCGCCGTCGCGTTACTGGCGTCGTCCGCGGTTGTCGTGGCACTGCCGGCAGGTGCCGCGGCTGCCGGCTGCTCGGTGAACTATGCCGTGTCGTCCCAGTGGCAGGGCGGATTCGGCGCCAACGTGTCGATCACGAACCTGGGCGACCCGTTGAACGGCTGGACGTTGACGTGGTCGTTCGGCGCCGGACAGACGGTGACGCAGGCGTGGAACACGACGCTGACCCAGAGCGGTTCGACGGTGACGGCAAGGAACGTGAGCTACAACGGTTCGGTCGGCACCAACGCCTCGGTGTCCTTCGGGTTCAACGGATCGTGGACCGGCAGCAACCCGGTGCCGACGAGCTTCGCCGTGAACGGCGTGACGTGCACCGGTGGCACCGTGCCGACCACCAACCCGACCAACCCGCCGACCAATCCTCCGACCAACCCGCCCACCACGGCACCGACCACGACTCCGCCGCCGGGTGGTACGTGCAACCTGCCGTCGTCGTACCGGTGGTCGTCGACCGGCGCCCTGGCCCAGCCGAGGTCGGGCTGGGTGTCGCTGAAGGACTTCACCCACGCCCCCTACAACGGCCAGCACCTCGTCTACGCCACCACCCACGACACCGGCACCTCGTGGGGCTCGATGAACTTCGGCCTGTTCTCCAACTGGAACCAGATGGGCTCGGCCAGCCAGAACGCGATGCCGTTCTCCGCCGTGGCGCCGTCGCTGTTCTACTTCGCCCCCCGCAACATCTGGGTGCTCGCCTACCAGTGGGGTGGACCCGCGTTCTCCTACCGGACCTCCACCAACCCCACGAACGTCAACAGCTGGTCGGCACACCAGACCCTGTCGACCGCGAGCATCTCCAACTCCGGGACCGGGCCGATCGACCAGGCCCTCATCGGCGACGACCAGAACATGTACCTCTTCTTCGCCGGTGACAACGGCCGGATCTACCGCTCCAGCATGCCGATCGGGAACTTCCCCGGCAGCTTCGGCTCGAACTACACCACGATCATGACCGACTCCACCAACAACCTCTTCGAAGCCGTCCAGGTCTACAAACTCCAGGGCCAACAGCGCTACCTGATGATCGTCGAAGCGATCGGCGCACAGGGCCGCTACTTCCGCTCCTTCACCGCCACCAGCCTCGGCGGCTCCTGGACCCCGAACGCCACCACCGAGAGCAACCCCTTCGCCGGCAAAGCCAACAGCGGCGCCACCTGGACCAACGACATCAGCCACGGCGAACTGATCCGCACCAACGCCGACCAGACCATGACCGTCGACCCCTGCAACCTCCAACTCCTCTACCAGGGACGCTCCCCCAACTCCGGCGGCGACTACGGCCTGCTGCCCTACCGCCCCGGACTCCTCACCCTGCAACGCTGACCACCCGACCAACACCCAACCGACCCACGATCCGACCGACGGGTTCGGGAGCGACAGGGCGGGCTCGGCACCAGCCGAGCCCGCCCGGCCAGCTGAAGAGCCCGGACGACAGCGGCGGAGCGTCGCGCCGATCGGCCCCAGGCTCAGGGGCGGCCGGTGCTGCGCTGGTCGAGTTCGTCGGCCAGTTCCATCCACACCCGGGCGCACTCCCGGGCGATCCGCTCGATCAGGATGGCGCAGTGCGGCGAGACGTCGTCCACGGCCTGCCGCCACTCGGCCGGCGCGACCGTGCGGGTGCTCAGCCAGCGGAGCAGGTGACGGCCCGACTCGGTGTACCGGAGCGAGGGGTCGCGCCGCAGCCCCTCCAGCAGTGAGCGGATGTCGACCGGATCGAGCCCAACGCCGTTGGCGGTACGCGGTTCCGGGCGCACGGCCCCGCCGGCCGGGTCGCATCCGTTGCGTTGCCGGGGCGGCACCGGGTCCTGGCCGGCACGCACCCGTGCGCGGACGTCCCGGGCCGTCCCGACCGAGATGCCGGCGGCCCTGGCGATCTCCCGGAGCGACAGGCCGGGCCGGGCGGCGATCACCTGGCTGGCCAGCCGGCGTCCTTCGGCGGCGTTCAGCGGCCTGGCCCGGCCGTCCCGGCCGATCCGGACCGGTGCCGGTTGTACGGCCGACCTGAGCCGGATGGCCGCCACGGTCCTGGCGGCGAGGCCGGCGGTCGAGGCGATGGCCCGGTCGGACAGTTCCGGATGGGACTGGATGATCCGCCCCGCGGCGGCCTGGCGCTCGGCCAGGGTCAATGGCAGCCCGTGCGTGACGTTGGCCTTCACCGCCAGCCAGAACGCATCGGCCTCGTCACCGTCGAAGAACTGTACGGCTATCCTGTCCCGACCCATCAGCCGAGCTGCCGTCAGCCGGTGCATCCCGTCGATCACACGCATCGTCTGACGGTGTACGAAGATCGCCGGAAGGCCCGCTCCCACTTCGGCGAGTGCGCGCACGTGATCGGAGTCGATTCCGCCGAGTCGCGGAGAGTCGGCAGCTCGGAGCGCGGCCACGGCCACCTCGACGACCGGGATGCCCCGGGGATCATCGACGACGGCCCGGGCGCCTCTCACCTGGGCGGACGATAACCCGGCAACTGCGACGTCGACAGCCATCCACTTCCTCCGTTCGATCAACCCGGCCGTGAAGCAGGTCGCGACGAAGATCGTCGACCCGACAATTCACCAGCCAGTTCGGACGGCACGAGAACTCGCCGTTGTGGAATCGTCGACACGACTCCACACCGATGGAAGGAAATGATGTTTATGCGACGGCAGGCCCCCGTGCAATCGCTGTTGTAACCGTCTCCAACTGCGCCGTGATCGACCCTACCCTCCGGCCCGAAGAGAACGCAATGGATCAATGCGTCGCGCGGTGTCCCCACCCGGGCCGTCATGTCCCCGGAAAGAGGGCGTCGGGGCAGCTTGCGACCGCCCGCGCCGCGCCGTTGTCGGGCGCGGCGGCGGAGGCGGTCGGATGTTCAACCGATCCCTCCGCAGTTGTACGCCGCGGGTGGGCGCCATCCCGCCGCCGGGACGGTCAGGAGCGGTGGAGACGGTAGAGGACGGGATGGGGTGCGGTCCGGTGACGTGCGAAGGTGGCCAGGACGTAGCTCCGGAAGCTGGGCTTGAGGACCAACGACGGCAGCACCTCCGTCAGCCGGGACCAGCGACAGTGGTTGACCAGGGTGAACCCGTCCGCGCTGCCGTCGACGGGCGCGAGGACCGTCGAGTTGTCCAGCCCCGTCTCCGCCTGGAACCACCCGGCCGTGTACTGCCAGGCGGCCAGGTTCTCGGTCACCTGGTCGGCGGCGAAGTAGTTGAAGAGGAAGACACCCTGACGCTCGTGATCCACGGGACCGATCCGCCGCACATTCGAGGCGGCGAAGGCCAGGACGTTGCCATGGCGGCGCCGCGCCGTTTCGACCAGCTCCCGCAGGGGCGTATCGGAGAGGAGTTCGGTCGCGGCGGCGACGGATTTCGCCTCGATGAGGAGGACGACGTCGTACTCGGCGGCCGGTACCCGCTGTCCGGGCAGGGAGCGGGTGCCCGGCGGACGTACCAGGCCGCGGAAGATGTCGGCCCGGAGGACGGCCGATCGGCCACGCAGCGCAGTGGCGACCTCCTCGACCCGGGTCAGCAGCTGTCGTCGTCGGGCGTTCGGCAGGGCGACGGGGAGCCGCCATCGCCCTGAGGCGATCCCCACGAAGACGAAGCCGGCGGTGGAGGGCTCGACCAGACGGGTGGCGGGCCAGCGTGCCGGGGCGGTGGTCCGGGTCGAGCCGGGTTGCGGTTCATGGCGTGGCATCTGGTCCTCTGTCATGTAGGTAGGACCCATCGGCACCCTCGGAACGTGACATCGGTTCCGGCCGGCGGACGAGCCGCGGGCGAGCAGCCGGCGGCGTCGGCCGCCCGGGGACTCGCCGTTCCTGTCGGTGCACCGCTACTCCGGTAACGACCAGGGCCACCCCGAGGGCTTCGATCGCCGTCGGGATCTGCCCCAGAACGACTATGCCGACGACCGTGGCCGTGGCCGGCAGGAGCGTGAGCATCAGCGCGAAGGTGGCTCGGGAGAGTCGGGCCATCGCCAACTGGTCGCACACGTACGGGATCACCGACGAGCAGACGCCGACCCCGAGCCCGGCGACGACCAGCAGCGGCTCGTCGAGTCCCGCCGCGACCTGGTCGAACCCGAACGGGCTGACCAGGACGACCGCGACGAGCATCGCGGCACCCAGCCGGTGGATGCCCGTCGTGCCGCCGGCCCCGGCCACCCGGTGCCCGAGGACGACGTAGAGCAGGAACAGTACGCAGTTCAGGCCCGCGAACACGAAGCCGAGAGGTTCGTCGACGAGCCGGGCGTCGGCGAGCAGGGCCACGCCCCCGAAGGCGGTCAGGAAGGCCAGCAGGTTGCGCCGGGTGCGGACCCCGACGGCGGCCAGCAGCACCGGGCCCAGGAACTCGACGGCGCTGACGGTGGCCAGGGGCAGCCGCTCCAGGGCGAGATAGAAGCTGCTGTTCATCAGCCCGAGCACCGCGCCCAGGGCGACCAGCAGGCGCCGCTGCGGCCAACTCGACGCGGCGAACACCCGCCACGGCCGGGCCCAGACCGCGAACACCAGCGCGGCGGCGGCGATCCGCAGCCACGCGACACCGAGTACGTCGAGCCGGGCGAAGAGGAGCACCGCGAAGGCCGGCCCGAGATTGTGGAACAGCGCGCTGGT
The DNA here is from genome assembly GCF_049179135.1 of Plantactinospora sp. WMMB782. NCBI lineage: Bacteria > Bacillati > Actinomycetota > Actinomycetes > Micromonosporales > Micromonosporaceae > Plantactinospora > Plantactinospora sp. WMMB782. Next base: position 50,256 of record NZ_JBMHMC010000007.1, read on the forward strand.
GGCGAAGTAGGCGGCGGCCGGGACCCGATCGGCCGGGCCCGCCCGCTCGGCCGGCGGGACCGAACTGCCGGCCGACGCCGGGGCGGTGGTGGACACCGGCCTATTATCGAGAGACCTGTGTGGCGAATCCATGACGTACTGCGAACCGAGGGACGATCCTGGTGACCAAAGAGAAGCCTGGGAGGCCAGACTTCCTCCGAAGCGGAAAACGCGATCTGGATCCACTCAGCCTGCGGCTGCTCGCCGAACTGACGATCGATCCGCGCAGTTCGGTGACCGCGCTGGCGCGTACCCTCGGCGTCTCGACGCCGACCGTCCGGGACCGCCTCCGGCAGCTCGAGGAGTCGGGGGTGATCCGGGGCTACCGGGTGGACATCGATCCCGCCGCCGTCGGGCTTCCGGTCTCCGCCTGGGTGCGGGTGCGGCCCGGTCCGGGCCAACTCGACCGGGTGGTGGCACTCGCCCGACGCCGGCCCGAGGTGAGCGAGTGCCACCGGGTCACCGGCGAGGACTGCTTCCTCCTGCGCGTGCACGTGCCCGACGTCGAGGACCTGGCGGTCGTACTCGACGAGTTCCTCCTGCACGGCACCACCACCAGCGCGATCATCGTCTCCACGCCGGTGCCGCCCCGCCCGACGCTGCCCGGACCGGACTGACACCGCCCGGACCGGCTGACGCCGTCGGCGGCGGACGCCCGGTGCAGCCGGTGCGGGGGCGGCGGACGCCTGCTGCGGGCAACGTCGGGTTCACCGCAGGAACGACCACCAGGTGACCGCGACACAGATCAGCAGCATCCCGGTGGCGTTCAGGAACAGGTCCCGGCCGAAATCGCGTCGCCGGATGTGCATGGTGATGGCGACCCCGAAATAGCCCACCAGGGCAGCCGAGGTGACCAGCCCCAGGTATGGCACGACGATGCCGAGGAGCAGGCCGGCGGCGGCGGCGAGCTTCAACGGCGTCAACAGCCGCCAGTACCGGCGGGGAAACCCGACGTTTGTCAGGCAACGGCGCACGAAGGCGACCGGCCGCACGCAGAAGAGCGCGTCGACGATCTGGACCAGGGCCAGCGCGACGACCGGCCACACCGGATCCGGCAGTCTCATCGCGGTCGTCCCCCCCGCACGGTCGGGAAGCCTGCCCCGTGCGGGGGGTGGCTCTCCGTCGGGTAGCGCATCTGTACTCCTCACGGTTGTCGTACCCTGCGGAAGAAGGACACCCGCCGGGGGGCGGATTGTGACATCACCACTGCCGGAAACACACTCCGGCACCCGGTTCGAGGCGTCTTGAAGGTGGTTTCAAGGCGCGTACCGGAGAATTGGTGCGAGCCATGGCCGCATGTCCTGACAACCGGAGGCGGACCAGCAGTGACCGGAGCCGACGACGGCGTCGACGAGAGCGCCACCCGGGCGTTCGTCGAGAATCGCCGCAGGATCCTGGCGATCGCCTACGGCATCCTCGGCACCCTGACCGATGCCGAGGAAGTCGCCCAGGACGCCTGGATCAGATGGTCGAACGCGCCCGTGGACGACGTGCGGGATCCACGGGCCTACCTGACCCGGATGGCCAGCCGGCTGGCGCTCAACCGGCTCCGGGACAGTCTGGCACGCCGTGAGACGTACGTCGGCCCCTGGTTGCCCGAGCCGGTCGCCACGGGGCCGGACGCGGCACAGTACGTCGAGCGCGCGGACGAGGTGTCGATGGCGCTGCTCGTCGTACTGGAAACGCTGACCCCGACCCAACGCGCCGTCTTCGTGCTTCGCGAGGTGTTCGGGTACTCGTACCGGGAGATCGCCGAATATCTCGGCGGTTCCGAGCCGAGCGTGCGCCAGATGGCCAACCGGGCACGGGCGGACGTCCGCGCCCGCCGCTCGCGCTTCGAGACCGATCGTCGGCGGCATGCCGAGGTGACCCGGCGCTTCCTGCGGGCCTGTTCCAGCGGCAACGTCAACGAGCTGATCGAGGCGATGAGCGCGGGGGCCACCCTGCTCGCCGACGGCGGCGGCCGGGTCGGGGCCGCCCGGCAACCGGTGGTGGGGCCCGAGAAGGTGGCCCATCTGCTGGTGGCGCTCGCCACGGGCCGGGGTCTCGGGATCCGGATGCGGATGGTCGAGGCGAACGGCCAGCCGGCGCTGGTCGGCTGGGCGGACTCCGGCGTCGCCGTCTCCGTGCACCTGGTGCTCGCCGGCGATCGGGTCGACCAGATCCTCATGGTCCGGAATCCCGACAAGTTGAGCGGTCTCGGCTCGACAAAGCCGGACGGCACGGCGGCCTGACCTCGCCGGTACCGCCGCCCGCCGAGGAGGCCGCCACCCCGGCCCATCCGGGGCGTAGGGGTGCCCCGGGCGTCCGGGTATCGCCGCTCGGGCACGGCGCTCGGGCATCGCCGCTCGGGCACGGCGCTCGGGCATCGCCGCTCGGGCATCGGCGTCGCCGTCGGGCCGGGGCGGCAGCGGTCAGCCCCGTCGGCCGAGTTCCTCGGCGACGGCGATGAACGCCCGGATCCGTTCGGTGTCCCGGGACGTCCGGGACACCACCCCCCATTCCGCGTCGAGCGCGCCGACGAACGGCACGAACACCACCTGAGGCCGGGCGAAGTAACGGGCGGCATGGGCCGCGAGGGGTACGTGCCCGACGCCGCGGGAGACGGCGAGCATCAACTCCTGGAAGGTCCCGAGGCACGGTCCCCGGCGTACCTGGCGGCCTGCCGGGGTGAGCCACGGCCCCGCGTCGACCCAGTAGCCGGGTGGCGGGCGTGACGCCCGCAACACCGGCGCCTCGGCGAGGTCGTCCAACGTCACGCGTTCGCGGCCGGCGAGTGGGTGCCCGGCGTTGACCGCGAGAACCATCGGCTCCCGGTAGACCACCGGGCCGCCGCGCAGGTCGGGTCCGTCGACCGGGAAGAGGGTGAACAGAAGGTCGACCTCGTCGTCCACGAGCATCCGCAGCGGATCACGGAAGTCCACCTCCCGGATCTCGAGGTCGATGTCCGGATACCGGCGCTGGAACTCTTCGAGGGTCGCGGCGACGAGATCGGCGAGCGAGGGTGCCTCGAAGCCGAGGCGGAGCACTCCGGCGGCACCCCGCGCCGCCGTCGTGGCCCGTGCCAGGGCCTCCCGGATCCGCTGCCGCGCCGGCTCGAGATCCTCCCGCAGCCGCCGGCCGATCGGCGTCAGGGCCACCCGCCGGCTGGACCGGTCGAACAACGCCGCGCCGATCCGCCGCTCCAACTTCTGGATGGTCTGGCTGACGCTCGCCTGCGAGAGATGCAATTGCCGTGCGGTCCGCCCGAAATGCAGTTCCCGGGCGAGCGTCAGGAAGACGTCCATGTCCCGTTCGTCCATCCGCAGCCCTTCGATAAGCCTGGCTTATCGTACGTTCCGATCTTCGGCGTTGTTGCGGCTACCGGAACGACGGATCTTTGGCACGGCACCGGGGCAGCCCGTCAAGGATCGAGAGGATCGTCAGAATTGAGCTTCCGGCAACCTCAACCGCACGGCGAAAACGGCCGATCCGTCGGCCCGGGCCACGGCGGACCACGACAGCGGACCGAGCGGGCTGCGCCGCCGGTGGCCCAGCCACCCTCCCGCCCGCGCCTGTTCCTGGCACTTCTGGCGCTGTCCCAGCTCATCACCTCGGTGGATTACAACATCGTCTACGTGGCTCTTCCGGCCATCGGCAACGACCTGGGTTTCGCGGCGACCGACCTGCAGTGGGTCGTCAGCGCCTACGCGGTGGCCTTCGGCGGGTTCCTGCTCTTCGGCGGCCGGGCATCCGACGTACTCGGGCGTCGTCGCCTGTTCGTCGCCGGCCTGACGCTGTACGCGGTCTCGTCGGTGGCCGGCGCCCTCGCCGGCACGGCTGCGGTGCTGGTCGCGGCGCGGGCCGTGCAGGGTGTCGGCGGGGCGCTGCTCTACCCGGCGACCCTGGCACTGGTGAGCACCGGGTTCCCCGCCGGCCGGCAGCGCAACCAGGCGTTCGGCGTCTGGGCCGGCGCGGGCGGGGCCGGTCTGATCCTCGGCTCGCTGCTCGGCGGGGTACTTACCGAGACGCTGGGCTGGCAGTGGGTCTTCCTGGTCAACGTCCCGCTGGCCGCGATCGGCCTGCTCGGCGCCGCCACGCTGATCCCGCCAGACCCCGCGATACGGGTCCGGCGTTCCTTCGACCTGCCCGGCGCGGTACTCGGCACCGCCGGTGTGACACTGCTGGTGTTCAGCATCGTGCAGGGCGCGGAGATCGGCTGGACCAGTCCGCCGATCGTGCTGCTCGCGACGGTCACGGTCGCGCTGCTCGCTGGGTTCGTACTCGTCGAGCGGCGCACCCGCGATCCGCTTCTGCCGCCGCGGATGCTCTCGCACCGCAACCTGACCGTCGGGTTGGCCCTCACCACCGCGTTCATGGCGACGTTCGGTACCTCGCTCTACTTCCTCACGGTCTACTTCCAGGAGGTCCGGGAGTACGGCGCGCTGCGGACCGGCCTCGCCTTCGGGCTGCCGGTGGCCGTCATGTTCGTCGGTTCGCTCTCCGGTGGGTGGCTGCTGACCCGATTCGGTGCGCGTACCGTCCTCACGGCCGCGCTGGCCGTGGGTGCCTGCGGTGCGGCGCTGCTCGCGATGACCATCGGGACGCAGACGAGCTATCCCGCTCTGGTGCCCGGCCTGGTCCTACTCGGAGCGGGCCAGGGTGTCATCTATCCGGTCATGTTCGCCGCCGCCGGAGCGGGTGTCGCCGGGGCGGACCAGGGGGTCGCCTCAGGCATGGTCTCGACCGGACAGCAGGTCGGCAGCGCTCTGGGCCTCGCGGTGCTGGTCGCCGTGGCGAACGGCGGATCCGGGCGACTCGGCGCGCAGGCCCCGGTCGAGGCGACGACCGACGGCGTCCGTACCGCGATCCTGGTGATCGCCCTCGGCGTCGTGGCGACGCTGCTCCTGCCTGCCGGGCTGCGCCGACCAGCAGAAATCTCAGCCAGCACCGCGTCGGTCCGGCCTCCGGACGACGCACAGTCCGCACTGAAAGGATGATCATGCCCTTCGTCACCCTCGAGAACGCCAGGATCGCCTACACGGTGGAGGGTGAGGGCCCTCCGCTGGTCCTCGTCCACGGCACCGCCTTCGACTCCGCCGGCACCTGGGGGCACCTGGTCGAGGAGTTCCCGGGACGCACCGTGATCCGCCCCGACTTCTCCGGCGCCGGCGCCACCACCGACTCCGGCGGGCGGCTCACCGAACGCATGCTCGCCGAGCAGGTGGCGGCCGTGGTCGACGAGGTCTGCCCGGGTACCCCCGTCGACCTCGTGGGCTTCTCGCTCGGCGCGGTCGTCGCCGCGGTCGTCGCGGCCACCCGGCCCGAGCTGGTACGGCGCCTCGTCCTGACCGCCGGATGGACCCGACCTGACGATCCCTATCTGGCCACCTTCATGCGGACCTGGTACGACCTCGGGCGGCTGGATCCGGTCGCCTTCGGGCGGTTCGGCACCCTGGCCGCCTTCTCGCCGCCGTTCCTCGCGGCGATGGGACAGCAGCAGGTGGACGCCATCTGCCAGAGCAGCCGCCCGACGACCGGGGCACTCCGCCAGATCGACGTGAACCTGACCGCGGACATCCGGCCGCTGCTCACCGCGATCAGGGCCGAGACGCTGGTCATCGGCTGCACCCGCGACGCGACCGTGCCTGTCGGTCATGCCCGGGAACTGCATGCCGCCATCTCCGGCAGCCAGTACCGCGAGATCGACTCCGGCCACGTGGTCCTCTTCGAGCGGCCCGCGGAGTTCGCCGCCCTGGTCCGGGACTTCGTTCACCGCGCTTGACACCTGGCTCGGGGACGGGCCCGTCCCGTGCTGCCGGAACCGGTCCGCGACCAGGAGGTGCTCGCGGACCGGTTCCGGCGGTTCAACCGGCGGTGGCGCCGACGGCGACCGGCGCCGGCCGCGCTACAACAGGTCGGACGACCGCTTGTTGTCGTCGAGCCGCCCCAGCCTGGAACTCGGATCGCGATGCCGGCGGGGCAGCTCGGCGGAACCTGCCATGGCCTCCGCCCCGGCCTTCAGCCCGGCGGTCTCCAACTCGACGTACCGACGGATTCGCCCGCCGGCCAGCAAGCCGATCAACGGCGCCAACACGCCGGTCTGCTCCAGCCCGAGCACGAGTCGGCTGGTCTCCCCGGAACCGACCGGGGTGATCGCATGGGTGCCCACGGTGGTCACGCCACCCGCGCTGGCCGTCCAGCCGAACGAGGAACCCGGCGTCAGCTCCGTCACGGTCCACACCATCGGCCGCAGGCGCGGCTGCTCGATCCGCACCTGCGTACCGATCCGCAACGATTCGTCGGACATCTCCACCGCGGTGATCGAATCGGTCAACGACGGCCACTGCGTGGGGTTCGACATCACTTTCCACAGCACATCTGGCCCGGCGTCAACCAGAGCCTCGGTACGAATTTTCACGCCAAACTCTCTCTCCGTCGAAACATCCGGGGCCAAATATCTGGATCGCCGGCCACTCGGGCGTGCGGCGGCGCGTCGCCTTCCGTTGACGATCGGATTTCGACCGGAGATGACTTTCCGATTCGCACGCTCCTGCCGCGCCGACATTATTGGCGCACAGCAGCGCAACTAAGGTCAAGGCAGCCCCTCCAATATTGCTGCAAAGTTCTTTCAAGGTCGGTCGAAGCGTTGATAGAGAAGGGAGGTGAATCATAGTTTCCGACCCCATCGCCGTAATACACACGTCTGTCGTGGGACACCCCTCAGCAGACACCCTGAGCAGGTGGCCCGGCTGCGTCCCCATATCCTCCCGGGCCGGGCCACCCCACCACCTGCGCACCGCCGTCGCGGACGCACGCTTCGGACCGGGCCGGGATCAGCGGTCGGGTGCCGGGCTCGTCGTCCCGACGAAGCGCTGCCAGTCGACCGGATCGTGTGCGCAGAACATGTCGACCTCGGCGGACCTGGTGGCGTGGAGATCGCGGAGCTGGCGTCGGCTGTCCAGCCGAAGTCTCCGGTCCGCCTGGGTGAGAGCTCCGGTGAGGAGGATTCCGAGTGGCGGTCGGGAGTACCCCGGCGCCAGCTCGCGGCGGTCGAAGTACGCGTCACCGGCGTGCAGTACCCAGCCGGTGCCGTGCTGGACGGCGACGCCGCAATGACCGTGCGTGTGACCGGGCAGTGGCACCAGCACGATCTCCGGGGGGAGCCCGACGAGGTCCCGGACGGCCGGCAGGTCGAACCAGCCCGTTCCGGTGGGGTCGGGGTAGACCTGCCAGTGCTGGTGGGTGCGCAGCCGGCCGGTGCGGTAACGGCGCCGTTCCGCCCGGCTGGTGGGCCGCAGCCCCGCCTGGTGCTCCCTCGCCAGCAGATGCACGGTCGCCCAGGGAAAGTCCGCGACGCCGCCGGCATGATCCGGATCGAGATGAGTGACCAGGATGTGCCGAACGTCGTGGGGGTCGAACCCCAGGGCGGCGATGCGACGGACGGCCGTCTCGTCGGGGTCGAGCACCGGGCGGGCGCGCCGGACGAAGCGGTCACCGGGCGAAACCGAGGGGTCGCGGATGTCGGCCAAGCCGATCCCCGAGTCGACCAGGACGAGGTCCTGCCCGGTCTCCACGAGCAGGCAGTGGCAGACCTGGGTCGCCGGCTCGCCCAGCCCACCGGTGCCGTTGACGAGTCGTCTGCTCGGCGGACGCAGGGTTCCGCAGTTGAGGTGGTGGATTCGCACGGCAGACCTCCTCGGCAGTCCGGCCGGTCGACCGGGCCCGTCCGCGTCGGCGAGGGCGGGCCCGGTCCCTCGGACACGGATTACCACGGCAGGCGGTGCCGATACCCGCTTCCCGTCGCGGACCCGCGGTGGGGTCGGAGCGGAGGCGCCGGCCTCGTCCGGGTCCGCGTCGGCCCGCTCCGAGGGCGTGACGCGGCACCGGCCAGCGGCACCCTGGCCGGTGCCGCGTCGATTCGGCGTTGCGCTGTCCTCGACTGTGGGAAAGCGCCGAGAAAGGGCAGGTTCTCCGGTTGCCGCCCCAGGCCCGCGGTACTCAGCCGGCGTCGGACTTCGACGCCAGCTGGGTACGCAGGAACATGCCCTGGTCGGCGGCGACCCGGCGCTGGGTGTCCGGATCGGCGTAGAAGTCGAAGTGCCGCCCCGGATAACGGAGCACCTGACCGTACGGCGCGCGTTCGGCGAGTCGCACGCCGGCCTCCGGCGGCGCCTCCCGGTCGTCGGCGGCCACGCACACCAGCAGTGGTACGCGGAGCCGGGCCGCGTCCTCCTCCGGCCGATACCTCATCATCTGCAGCAGCCCTCGCGGGGCGATCTCGTTTCGCCACGTCCCGACCCGCTGGCCGGCATCGCCGATGTCGGCCTGACCGGTCAGTGTGCGGAGGTGCCGTCGGGCGTCCCCGGTGGCCACCACGGCGACCTGGCCGGGCCTGCCGATCATCGGGATGTACGCGGGTCGGCGTCCGAGGCGCCCCCGCAACACGTCCTCGAGGATCGCGCCGAGCAGCCGGAGCGAGTCACCTGTCGACCGCCCCTCGACCCGGCGTGGGAAGCCGTTGAAGGGGATCTGACTGACGACGGCCGCGATGGCAGGGTCGTCGGCCGCCTCCGATATCGCGTACGCGCCGCCGAGCGAGTTGCCCCACAGTGCCACCCGGCCTGGATCGACGTCGTCGTGGGCTCGCAGCCAGTCCACTGCTGCCCGGAGGTCCGCCCGTTGGGCCGGCAGGTCCAACACCTGTCGCGGCTCGCCGGCGCTGCGGCCGAATCCGCGGTAGTCGAAGACGAGGGCGGCCATGCCGTACGAGGCCAGCCCGGCCGCCTGGACGTCGAGCCGGTCCATCACCCCGCTGACGCCGTGCACCAGCACGACGCCCGGCATCGGCGTCGGGCCGTCCGGGCGCCGGTAGAGGCGGCCCGCGCAGGTCACTCCCGCGGACCGGAAGGTGATCTCCGTACCTGTGATCTGCATCTGCCGGGCCTCCCTCGCCACTCGTGATCTGGCCCGAGAGTAGCAGGAGCCACTTACCGACGGTCAGTTCGTACCCGGCCAACCGGTGACGTGAAACAACTATAAATAGGGCGAGTTGACAGGCGGTGAACACAAGACAGCCCGCCTCCAGCAGATTTTGAGACTTTTTAGAGACAGTCGTCGGCGTCACCGGGAATTCCCCGCTCGGCAGGCCGGCGGTGGGCCGGCGGTGGGCCGCTGGTCAGCACCGGACCGGCCAAAATCACCCGGTCCGGGTGAGGTGCGGTGACGACGGCCGGGGCGACGCTGTCACCGCAGGGGTGACCACCGCCGGGTGACCCTGCGGGGCACCGGCCGCCACCCGGCGGCCGGGCAGGACGAGGACGGACGGTGGTGATGGACCGGATCGAGGCGTTCTTCGCCAGGCTCGGCGAGACCGCACACGAGCCGATGCTGCGCCGGGTCACGGGCAGGCTCCGATTCGACCTCGACGGCCACTCCCCCGACCACTGGCTGCTCGTCATCGAGGGGGGCCGGATCGACGTCACCCGGTCGGCCGGTCCCGCCACCTGCGTCGTACGCACGACCGGCGAGTTGTTCGAGCGGATCGTGACCGGCGAAGCCAACCCGTTGACGGCCCGGTTGCGCGGCGACCTGACGGTGGAGGGCGACCTGGCGCTGCTCCGGCTCTTCGAACGCAGCCTGCCGGGGCCGCCCGACGCCCGCGACCCGCGGGTGTTCGTCGCGCAGAAGGCGGCCGCGCGTGAATGACGGCCTGGTGCGCATCCTCGACGGGCAGACCTTCATGGTCAGCGACGGCCGAGGTGACATCGACGCCACTCCGGCCATGCCCACCGGGATGTTCGCCCTCGACACCCGTCACCTGTCGAGCTGGCAGCTGACGATCGACGGCGAGCGCCTGACCGCCCTGTCGGTGGACGAGCACAGCTACTTCGAGGCGAGGTTCTTCCTCGTCCCCGGTGCACCGACCCACTACGTGGACGCCAAGCTGTCGGTGATCCGCCGCCAGCGGATCGCCGAGGAACTGACGGAACAGATCACCGTACTCAACCACCAGACCGAGCCGGTCGACCTGGTGCTCCGGGTCGAGGCCGACAGTGACTTCGCCGACCTGTTCGAGATCAAGGACGTCCAGCAGAAGAAGGGCGAGTACTACCGCAGGTGCGTCGACGGGGCGCTGCACCTCGGCTACCGCCGGAGCACGTTCCGCCGCGAGACGCACATCGTGCCCAGCGGGCAGCCGCAGATCGACGCCGCCGGCCTGACCTTCCCGGTGCGGATCGAACCCGGCGGGGCGTGGTCCACCGAACTCCGGGTGCGGGCGAGAGCACTGGGTCCGGACGGCCGGGACCTCCGCAGCCGCCTCAACGCCCCGCCCCGGTCCGAACATGTGCTGCGGCGCGACCTCGACGAGTGGTTGACGAACGCCCCCGAACTGCGCACCGAGAGTGAGGAACTCCGCCGAACCTACCGGCGGAGCCTCGTCGACCTGGCCGCGCTGCGTTTCCCGCCGCTGTCGCGCCAGGAGGTCAGCCTGCCCGCGGCCGGGCTGCCCTGGTTCATGACGCTCTTCGGGCGGGACAGCATCCTCACCAGCCTGCAGACCCTGCCGTTCGTTCCGGAGCTGGCCGCGACGACGCTGCGCTCCCTCGCCAGCTTGCAGGGGGGAAAACTGGACGACTTCCGGGAGGAGGAGCCGGGGAAGATCATGCACGAGATCCGCCGGGGTGAGACGGCGGCGTTCGAGGAGCAGCCGCACTCGCCGTACTACGGTACCGCCGACGCCACGGCGCTCTTCGTCGTACTGCTCGACGAGTACCACCGGTGGAGCGGGGACGACGCGCTGGTGAAAACCCTCGAACCGGAGGCCCGGGCAGCACTCGCCTGGCTCGACAGTTACGGCGACCTGCTCGGTAACGGATACACCTGGTACCAGCGACGCAACGAGTCGACCGGCCTGGACAACCAGTGCTGGAAGGATTCCTGGGACGGCATCTCCTACCGCGACGGCCGGCTGCCGCGTTTTCCGCGCGCAACCTGCGAACTGCAGGGTTACGCCCACGATGCCCGGGTCCGGGCGGCGCGGCTGGCCCGGGAAATCTGGCAGGACCCGGAGTTCGCGGATCGACTCGAGCGGGACGCGTCCGCGCTCAAGCGGCGGTTCAACGACGACTTCTGGGTCCAGGACGGGCGGTTCTACGCCGTAGCCCTGGATTCCGGTGGAGAGCGGGTCGACTCGCTGACGTCGAACATCGGGCACCTGCTGTGGAGCGGGATCGTCGAGGAGACCCGGGCGGCCACGATCGCCGGACACCTCCTCGGCTCCCGGCTCTTCTCCGGCTGGGGCGTCCGTACCCTGGCGACCGGGGACCGCCGGTACAACCCCGTCGGGTACCACGTCGGCACCGTGTGGCCGTTCGACAACTCGTTCATCGCCTGGGGGCTGTGGCGCTACGGCTTCCGGACGGAAGCCGGCCTCGTCGCCAAGGCCATTCTCGACGCGGCCGAGTGCTTCCAGGGACGGCTTCCGGAGGCCTTCGCCGGATACGAACGCGACCTCACCGAGGTCCCCGTGCTCTACCCCACCGCGTGCAGCCCGCAGGCGTGGTCGGCGGGCGCTCCCCTGCTGCTGTTGCGGGTCGTACTCGGTCTGGAGCCGGACGGGGACCGGCTCTCCGTCGATCCGGCGCTTCCGGACGGAATGGCGCCGGTGAGCCTGCTCGGCGTGCCCGGCCGCTGGGGCCGGTCGGACGTCAGCAGTGCGGGTTCGGCCACCTGAACCGCCGCGGCGTTCCCGCACCGGGCGCAGCCCGCGGTTGCGGTCAGCCGGACCGCGAAGTGCCGTTCACTGTCCGGAACGGCCGAAGGTACGCCGGTAGGCGGCGGGTGTGGTGCCCAGCCGGGCGAGGAAGTGCCGCCGGAGGTTGAACGCGGAGGAGAGCCCTACCCGGACGGCGACCGCGTCCACCGTCAGGTCGCTCTCCTCCAGCAGTTGACGGGCCGCGTCGAAGCGCTGGGTGAGCAGCCACTGCCCCGGGCTGACGCCGACCTCCGCGGCGAACCTGCGGACGAAGGTTCGCTGGGACAGGTGGGCCCGGCACGCCAGGTCGTCCACGGTGAGTCGCCGGTCGAGGTGCCGGACGGCCCAGTCGAGCACCGGGGCCAACCTCCCCTCGACCCTGGTCCGGTCCGACGCCTGGTACTGCGCCTGGCCGCCCTCCCTGCGCGGGGGCATGACCATCTGCCGGGCGATCTTCGCCGCGTACGCCGCGCCGTGGTCCCGGCGGACCACCTGTAGGCACAGGTCGATGCCGGCCGCCGTACCCGCGCTGGTCGCGACGTCGCCGTGGTCGACGTAGAGCACGTTCGGCTCGAACCGCACGTCGGGGAAGCGTCGCCGGAACTCGTCCGCGAGACGCCAGTGCGTCGTCGCGGCACGCCCCGCGAGCAGGCCCAGCTCGGCGAGGACGAAGGCGCCGGCACAGATGGCGATCACGCGCACCCCCCGGCTGTGCGCCGCCAGCAGCGCCGCGCTGAGTGCCGCCGGCACCGCGCCGGCCTGCCAGCCCGGCAGGACTATCGTCTCCGCCCGTTCCAGTGCCGCTATGCCGTCGGTGACCAGGATGTCGTATCCGTCCAGCGTGCGGATCGGACCTGCGGTCAGGGAGCAGACCCGGAACTCGTACCGGGCCGGCAGGCCGGGACGGGACAGTCCGAAGACCTCGGCGGCGGAGGCGAGTTCGAACACCGCCTGCGGCGGATGCACGAACGCGACCACCCGGTGGAGCGACATGGCGCGATCTTATCCAGAGATGACAGTTCTGCCACTTCGAAAGGTCCGTCGGGGGCACTAGAAAGGGGGCATGACCGAGCATGTTGATCTTCTCGTGTCCGTCCTCGTCGACGACATGGACACCACCGAAGTCGCCCCGGGCATCGTCCGTCGCGCCCTACCGGGCGGCGCCCGGGTCTTCGACTTCCTTCCCGGCTCGGTGTGGCCGGAGACGGACCACCACACCAGCGACGAGAACATCTACGTCGCCAGCGGAGAACTGATCGACGGGGGCCGGCGTTACCCGGCCGGTTCGTACCTCCACTACCGCCCCGGCTCCAGTCACCGGCCAGGGACGGAAAGCGGCGCCCGCATCCTGGTGTTCGGCCCCTGACCTCTGCCGGACGGACGACGACGAGGCACCCGCGGGACTGCCGCGCCGACCCAGCACCGTGCTCCCGACCCCCTGTGCGAGCATGTACCAGATGGTACAGATCGATCAGCGGGACCGCCGCCCGCCGGCGGGCACACGTTCGGTTTGTGTGCCGGGGGTGTCGGACGGTCCGGCAGACGCGGCGGTCGGCAGCCGGCCACGGCCGCTTCCTGTCGCGGCATCCCCGTCGAGGACCCGCCGGCAGGTTCAGGCCGGCGGCCATCCGTGGGCAGCCGCGGCGCACCCGGCTTCGCGGCAGTAGTCCGGATCTCGATGGGAGTTGGGGTGGAATATCGCGTCCTCGGGCCGATCGAGGCCGTCGGTGCCGGAGGTGCCGCTGCCCTCGGCGGCAGCAAGCCGAGGCGACTGCTGGCCGCGTTGCTGTTGAACCACGGCCGGGTGGTGGCCGTCGCCTCGCTGGCCGACGCGGTCTGGGGCTCCGACACACCCCGTCGCGCGCGGCCCCTGCTGCACACCTACGTCTCGACGCTGCGTAACGCCCTCGTGGCCGTCGACGCCCAGGGCGTGATCCAGACCCGGGCTCCCGGCTACCTGATCCGGGTCGACGGGACGCTGGACCGGGACGAGTTTCTCCGCCGAGTGGCGACGGGACGCCAGGCGATGACCGACGGCCGGTGGAACGAGGCGGCCCAGATCCTACGGTCCGCGCTCAGCCAGTGGCGGGGACCGGCACTGGAGGGGATCGGATCGGGCTGGTTGGCCGGCGAAGCCGCGCGCCTGGAGGAGCTCAGGCTGGCCGGGCTGGAGGACCGGATCGCCGCGGACATGGCCCTGAACGCGTGGGACGAGGTCACCGCGGAGCTGACCGACCTGGTAGTGCGGTACCCGTTCCGGGAACGGTTCCGGGGCCAGCTGATGACAGCGCTGGCCGCGCTGGGACGCCGTTCGGAGGCGCTCGATGTCTACCGGAGAGGCCGGGACGCGCTCGTCGAGGAGCTCGGGCTGGAGCCGGGGCCCTGGCTGCAGGCGGTGCACCAGGCGGTGTTACAGGAGGTGACGCCAGTCCCTGCCCGTGACGTGGACGGCTGGGCACCCGCTCCCGGGTCGGCCACGGGCGGCGATCCCCGGCGAGGCGTCACGCCGCACCAACTCCCGCCGGTACCGGATGACTTCACCGGCCGCGAACGGGAGATCCGTGCGCTGACCGGCGACCTGTCGACCGCTCCGGAGCGACGCACCGTGCGGGTGGTCACCGGCCGGGCGGGGGTCGGCAAGTCGGCCTTCGCCGCGCAGGTGGCACAGTCGATCTCGCCTGGGTACCCGGACGGTCAGCTCTACGCGAAACTGGACGGGAACACCAGCACGCCCGCCCGGCCACACATCGTCATCAACAGTTTCCTTCGGGACCTGGGCGTCCCGGTGACCGCACTGCCGCAAACCTTCGCCGAGGCCGTCATGCGTTACCGGAACCTGACCGCCCGGCGGCGGATGGTCGTGGTTCTGGACGACGCGCACGACGAACACCAGGTGCGTCCGCTCCTGCCAGCCGGCCCGGCCTCGGTGGTCATCGTCACCTCGCGCCGCCGGCTCACCGGGATCGCCGGCGCCCGGCTCATCGAGCTGGGTCCCCTCGACGACGACGAGTCGCGTCGACTGCTGGCCGCCGTCATCGGTGCGGAGCGGATGGCGGCGCAGCCGGCTGCCGCGCGCAGCATCGCGCGGCACTGCGAGGGCCTTCCGGTCGCCCTGCGCGTCGTCGCGGACCGGCTGGCCCGTCGCCCCCGCTGGCCCCTGCACCTGTTCGCCAGCCGGCTCGCCGACGAACGCAGACGCCTCGACGAGTTGCACACCGACGAGGACGACCTACGTACCCGGCTGGAACCGAGCTACCGCCAACTCAGCCCGTCGGCCCGGGTCCTCTTCCAGAGTCTGGGTCTGCTCCGGATCGCCGAGTTCACCCCGGCCACCGTCGCCGGGGCGCTGAAGCTTCCGTCCCGGCGCAGCGAGCAACTCGTCGAGCAGCTCGTCGACCTCCAGTTGGCGGAGGTGGTCCGCTACGAGCCCACCGGGCAGATCCGGTACTGGCTGCCACCGCTGCTCCGTCTCTACGCCCGGGAGCGGGCCGAGGCGGAGGCGCCGCCGGGAGCCGCGGGCGTACTCGTCGCACTGGTCACCGCCCACTGGCTGCGCCTGTTGCACCCCGACGCCTGCCGACCGGGGGTGTGCGCCGACCGCCGGGGCTGGCAGGTCGATCCGGGCAGCTGGCTGGAGACGGAGTACCCGGCGATCCGGATGGTGATCCACACCGCCGCTCTGGTCGGTCGTTCCGGTGACGCGGATCTGCTGGCGACGGCCGTGGCCCGGTTCGTGGACGCCCGGTCCGGCCGGTCCGGTCCGACACAGCTACTCGCCGCGGCGCAGGTCCCGGTCGTCGTCGCCGGCCGGCCGGCGACGGCGGAACGGCTGTCCGGTAGCCACTCCGGCTCACACCGGTGACCCGGGCACCCGATCCGGCGCCTCCGGATCGACCAGGTCGACGAAGAACGTCATCGCGGCGTCGGCGCTTGCCGTGTCACCGGTGAGCAGGACGTCGTAGAGCAGGCCGCGGGCGACGGCGAGGCCGAGACGGGCCCGCACCCGCGCCGCCGCTGGCCGGTGTCCGGCTCTGGTCATCAACTCGGTCAGCCGGGTGAGCCACGGTTCGACGAGCGCGTCGCGGAGCACGACCGCGTGCGGCTGTTCCTGCATTGCGTGTGCCGACAGCTCGAAGAACAGCGGACCGTAGCGGAGTGCGGGTTCCCTGAGGAGTGACCAGAACTCCAGCGCCACCTCCCGGGGGGTGCCCCGGGAGGTCCCCACGAGGCGTTCGAGCACCCGTCGCTGTCGCCGTTCCACCGCGTCGACGACGGCGGCGAGCAGTCCCGCACGGGAGCCGAAGTGGTAGAGGAGCATTCGATGGCTGGTACCCACCGCCATCGCCAGCGTCCGCAGGCTCTGGTCCCGCACGCCATGGTCGGCGAGATGCTCGATCAACGCCTGCAACAACTCTTCCCGAGCTGTCGACGAGCTCCGGCCCTCCGTCACGCACCGTATGGTACGTAGTCCAGCCGAAGGTCCCGGCCGTGGTTCGACGGCCTGTCCGGCATTGGCGCTGCCTGCGGGCAGGGCTCGTCGGCCCCGGAGATGGCGGTCCGGGACTGTTTCAGACCGGGGTCTGTTGATGGAAGACCATCTTCCAACCGGACCCGCGACGAACGTAGGTGCTGCAGATCAGGGCCTCGTAGGCGGGCGAGTCGGGGCGGCTGGCGACCACCCGGTAGGTGACCACGGCGGTGTCGGGGACGGGACGCAGCACGCGCTCCTGGTCGATCCGGTAACTGGCCCAGGGCGTGCCCCCCATCGACTCGACGATCGCCCGTCGTTCGTCCAGGATCATGCCGCCGGGCAACAGCATCCGGACCTGGTCGTCGAGGACCTCGTCGTAGAACCGGGTGGCGCTCGGCGGATCCGAGGCCAACGCGCGCCACCCGTCCTTCTCCAGGGCCGTCAGTTCCGATTCGTCGTCCACCCGTACCTCCTCCGCCTGGCTCTTCTGCCGGTGCCCGCCGGCCGCGCCGGAGCCGGACGCCGGGGGTGTACCATATGGTACATCGCACGTCCCCCGGCTGCTCCGGGTGGCAGGCAGGGGCAGCCACACTCCCTGTCCCCGCGATGTCGTCCGTTAACCCCGCACGGCCTGTCGGACCGTGCACATGCTCGGCCACCGACCGAGCGGAGCCTGACGAGGTGCCCCATTTCCGAGCTGACACTGCCCATCCGGACCGAGCGACTGTGTCTGCGCCAACACCGGATCGACGACGTGGACGCCCTGGTCTCCTACTACGGCGATCCCGTCGTGGCCCGCTACATCCCGTGGCAGCCGTGGTCGGCCGAGTTCGCGGCGACGATGATCGACAGGCGGATACCCGGTACGGGGATCACCGCCCGGGACTCCCGGTTGGCGCTGGTCGCCGAGTACGAGGGCGAGGTCATCGGGGACGTCGTGCTGTGGCCCGCCGACGAGACCCTGTCCCGGGGCGAGATGGGCTGGGCGTTCCACCCCACGGTGTGGGGGCGCGGATTCGCCACCGAGGCGGTACGGGCCCTCATCGACACGGCGTTCGGACCGTGCGGCATGCACCGGGTCATCGCCCAGGTCGACGGCCGGAACAAGGCGTCGACCCGGCTCTGCGAGCGGGTGGGCATGGTCAGGGAGGGATTCCTGCGCCGCGACCACTGGACGAAGGGCGAGTGGACGGACACCGTGGTCTACGGGCTGCTCGCCGAGGAGTGGCGCGGCTAGCGCGGGTGCCGGTGCGCCGGCCACGAGGTCCGCACATCGGCGCCGGGTCCGCGGTGAGGTGGTCGCGGAGCGGCGCCGCCGGGTGACCCCGCTCACCCGAGGCGAACAACTCTTGCCCTCAAGCGAACTTGAGTTCAGATGCTACGCCGGTGACGACGACACCACCGGCAGGGCCGGACTTCTATTCGATAATCGATTACACGGTGGACGGGCCGGCCACCCAGGAGGAACTGGTGGCGGCCTTCGCCGAGATCCAGGACCGCTGGGTGCGGTTCCATCCCGGGTACGTCTCCGCCCGGTTCCTCGTCAGTCTGGACGGCACCCGGGTCTACAACCTCGTGCACTGGGCCACCGAGGCGGACTACCGCGCCTTCGAGTCGACCTCCGACACCGACGGCAGGCTGGCCGCGATCGCGTCCGCGCTGGCCGGCCTCACCGGCACGGCCGAACCGCGGATGACCGGCGCCCCGCACTACCGGCTGGCCCGCGAGGTGGGTCCCGGAGAGCCGCCGGTATGACCGGCAACCCGAACACCGCTCAGGTGTACGTCGACATCGTCTGCCCGTGGTGCTACATCGGCCTGCGCCGGCTGACCGCCGCGCTGGCACTGCTCCCCGAGCGGGATCGGCCGACGATCGTCTGGCGTTCGCTGGAACTCGACCCACGTTCGTCCCGCACCCCCGGCGAGGTCGCGGCCGAGGCGATGACCCGCTGGTGGGGAGCGGACGCACCGGCCCGGGTGGCCCGGATCCAGGCGCTCGGCGCCGCCGACGGCCTCCCCCTCGACCTGCACCGGGCCCGGCCGGTCAACACCTTCGACGCGCACCGGCTGCTCCAGTTCGCCGCCGCCCGGGGGCGGGCCGAACCGACGCTGGAGGCGCTGCTGCGGGCGTACCACACCGAGGGTGCCGATCTCGCGGACCGGCGGCTGCTGGAGCGTGTCGGCGTCGCCAGCGGCCTGCCTGCCGCCGAGCTGGCCGGGGTACTGGCCGGCGACGGGTACGCCGAGACGGTCCGGGCCGACCGGCGGCGGGCGGCCCGGCACGGGGTACGTGGGGTGCCGTCGGTGGTGGTCGGCGACGCCCCGCCGGTGTCGGCGGTCCAGCCGGCCGCGGAGCTGGCCCGACTGCTGACCCCGGCCGGCCGAGCCGGCGCAGACCAGGGCGGCGCAGTCCGAGCCGGCGCAGACCAGGGCGGACCGGACCAGGCCGTCCGGGCCGGGTAGGACGCCGACCGGCCCGGACGGTCGACTACCGGCGGCGGGCCACCATGACGGCGTCGGAGATGTTGACCTCGTTCCCTTCGGGGTCCACCCGCCGTCGGGGCCGGGTCTCGACGGCCTGCACCGTCCACTCGGCCGGGTCGAGGGCGGCGGCGACCTCCTCGGCGGTGAACATCATGTCGGGGAAGTGCATCCGGTGCGCCGAGGTGTGCATGTCCGACGGGTGGTGGCCGACCAGCAGCAGCGTGCCACCCGGTGCGACCGCGGCGGCCAGCCGGGCGAACAGCTCCCGCCGCACCTGTCCGGGCAGGTGCATGTACTGCGCGGAGACCAGGTCGTACCGGCCCTCGTCCAATGGCCGTTCCCGCAGGTCCGCGTGCAGCCACTCGATCCGGCCCGCCACCTGTGCACCGGCCGCCTCGGCGTGCGCGGCGGCCCGGCGGAGCGCGGTGGTCGAGATGTCGACCCCGGTGACCTGCCAACCCCGCTCGGCCAGCCAGATCGCGTCGGCGCCCTCGCCGCTGCCGACGTCGAGGGCCCGGCCCGGTGCCAGCCCGGCCGCCTCGGCGACGAGTTGCACGTTCGGGCGCCCGCTCCAGATAGCCGGCTTGGCGCCGTAACGCTCCTCCCAGCCCTCCTGCTCGAACGCGTCGCGCACCTGGTGCCGGTACGACTCCACGGCCGTGCGGGTCTCCTCGGCCACCAGGTCGGCGTTTATCGCCGCCCCGGCGAGCAGGCCGGAGGCGGCCGCCGCGATCACCTGGGCGCGTACGTCCGCCGCGTTGCCGGCCGCCCAGACCCCGGGTACCACCTGCCCGGTCGGGTCGGCCGGGAGCTGACTGCCGACGACGTGCCCGCCCATCTCCACGTCGACCGGCTTGACGCCGAGCGACTCCAGCACGCCGGCCCGGGCGGTGAACCGGGGCGCGACCACCACCGCGTCGAGCGCGACGACCTCGCCGGAGGCCAGGCGTACCCCGGTCAGCGCGTCGTCGGCGACCTCCAGCCCGGCCACCTCGCCGAGGACGACCGGGATGCCGCGCGCCGCGAGCTGTTCGGCCTCGGCCGGCTCCAGCGCCAGGTTCCGGTGTGCCAGCAGCACCACCTGCGGGCTCCACTGCCGCCACAGGTTCACCTGGTGCACCGCCATCGCGGTCGACCCGCCGGCCAGTACGCCGATCCGCCGGTCGCGCACCTCCCAGCCGTGGCAGTACGGGCAGTGCAGCACGTCCCGACCCCACCGCTGCGCCAGCCCGGGCAGCTCGGGCAACTCGTCGACCAGCCCGGTCGCCACCAGCAGCCGGCGGGACCGCAGCTCGGTCCCGTCGTCCAGGGCGAGCCGGAACCCGCCGCCGTCCCGCAGCACCGACCCGACCCGGCCGGTGCGGACCTCGCCGCCGTACCGGGCCAGCTCGGCCCGCCCGTCGGCCATCAGCTCGGCCGGCGGCGTCCCCTCCCGGCCGAGGTAGTTGTGCACCCCGTCGGCCGGTGCGTTGCGCGGCTCGCCGGCGTCCACCACCAGCACCGAGCGCCGGGCCCGGGCCAGTGCCGATGCTCCGGCCAGCCCGGCGGCCCCGCCGCCGACCACCACCACGTCGTATGTCATGTCCAAGCCCGTCTCCAGCACGCCGCACTCTCCTTGTCGCCAGATACCCGTACACGGTGCGCCCGATCCGAGAGGTCGGCAAGTATCCTTGCCACTATGGCAAACGAGGAGTTCGCGTTGACCTCGGTCGGTCCCCGGCTGCGGGAGCTACGCCAGCAACGCGGCAGCACCCTCACCCAGCTCGCCGAGGTCACCGGCATCTCGGTGAGTACCCTCTCCCGGCTGGAGTCAGGCGGCCGCAAGCCGACCCTGGAGCTGTTGCTGCCGCTCGCCCGGGCCTTCCAGGTCTCGCTCGACGAGCTGGTCGACGCGCCCGCCACGGCGGACCCCCGGGTGCACCCCCGGCCGATCGTCCGGCACGGCATCACGTTCCTCCCGCTCACCCGCCGGCCGGGCGGTCTACAGGCGTTCAAGCAGATCCTTCCGCCGGGCTTCCCGAAGGGCGAGCCGGAACAGCAGACCCACGAGGGGTACGAGTGGCTCTACGTGCTCTCCGGACGGCTGCGGCTGCGGCTCGGCGAGCACGACCTGATGCTCGCCCCCGGCGAGGTCGCCGAGTTCGACACCCGGGTTCCGCACCTCATCTCCAACCCGGGCCCCGGACCCACCGAGGTGCTCTCCCTCTTCGGGCCGCAGGGCGAGCGGCTGCACGTCCGGGCCCGGCCGAAGCAGCGCTGACCGGCCGGAATCACGACGCGCGGAGCGGATTCCCGGAAGAAATCGGGGCCGCCGCCGGTTGCCGGGTTGTGTGATCGACGTACCGCTGTCTGTCCTCGACCTCGCACCGGTCGCCGCCGGCACCACCGCCGGCGCGGCCCTGCGGCACACCACCGAACTCGCCCGGCGCACCGAGGAGCTGGGTTACCACCGGTTCTGGGTGGCCGAGCACCACAACATGCCAGCCATCGCCAGCTCCGCTCCGGCGGTGCTGATCGCCCACGTGGCGGCGGCCACCTCGACCATCCGGGTCGGTTCCGGCGGGGTGATGCTGCCCAACCACGCGCCGCTGGTGGTGGCCGAGCAGTTCGGCACGCTGGAGGCGTTGCACCCGGGCCGGATCGACCTGGGCATCGGGCGGGCGCCCGGCACCGACCAGCCGACCGCGCTGGCCCTGCGCCGCACCATGGCCGGGCTGTCGGCGGAGAACTTCCCGGAGGAACTGGACGACCTGGTCAACTACTTCACCGGGGAGCGGCCGGGGCCGATCACCGCCACCCCGGGCCACGGGGACCGGCCGGCGATCTGGCTGCTCGGCTCCAGCGGGTTCAGCGCCCAGCTCGCCGGGCTGCTCGGCCTGCCGTTCAGCTTCGCGCACCACTTCAGCGCGGCGAACACCCTGCCGGCGCTGGCGCTCTACCGGCAGAGCTTCCGGCCGTCGCGCTGGCTGGACCGGCCGTACGCGATGGTGGCGGTGAACGCGGTCTGCGCCGAGGACGACGAGCGGGCGGAGTGGCTCTCCGGCCCGGCCGCGCTCTCCTTCCTGCGGCTGCGTACCGGCCGGCCCGCCCCGCTGGCCACCCCGGACGAGGCGGCGGCGTACCCGTACACCGAGCCGGAGCGGCAGTTCGTGCTGCAACGGCGGGAGGGGCAGGCGCTCGGCTCCCCCGAGACGGTGCGGCGGCAGCTCACCGACCTGCTGGCCCGGACCGAGGCCGACGAGCTGATGCTCACCACCCTGGTCTACGACATCGCCGACCGGGTGCGCTCGTACGAGCTGATCGCGGAGAAGGTCGCCGGCGGACTGCGCCGCCAGGGTTGAGCCGCCAGGGCTGAGCCGCCACGGTGGTGGTGACCGGCGTCACGCCCTCCGGATGTCGCGAAACACACTCTTCACCGTGCTGTCATCGACGCGCACCGGAAGCCGCCTAATGTTCTTACCGGTGGTGGTTCGACAAGCGCGATCGGGACGGGTCGCGTGATGTCGCGGTGTGTGCCGCACCGGCGCGCGGGGAGATGAGCGACCCCGCGGGCCGGTGCGGCTTCGCGTTTCCGGCGCCTGCCGGCCGTCGGCCCCTACCGGAGGTAGACCGACGGGGTCGGCGGGGTCGACATCCCGTTGCCGATGAAGAAGCTCGGGTGCGGCGGCTGGTTGTAGGCGGTGTTCTGCCAGGCGATCGCCACCCGGTACATCGGGTCGTGCATCAGGGTGTGTATCCGGGTGCCGGTCTGGGTCGGGGTGCTGTAGATCCGCAGCGCGCTGTTGTCGCTGGTCCGCCAGACCACCTCCTCGCGCCAGTCGCCGAGGATGTCCGCCGAGAGCGCCGGGGTGGCCTTGGTGCCGTTGTTCGACGCCACCCCGCTACCGGTGAGCAGCCGGGTGTCCGAGCCGGTGCCGTACTTGTCGATCCAGGTCTGGTCGAGCAGTTCCCGGACCGGGTCGCCGTCCCACCAGACCAGGAAGTTCGACGAGGAGGGCTTGCGGCCGACGTTCGCGCCGCTCGGGCTGCGCAGCCCGTCGACCGCCGCCGACCAGGACTCCGCACCGGCGCTGCCGGCGTGGATGTCCCCGGCCACCCCCC
This sequence comes from Plantactinospora sp. WMMB782, assembly GCF_049179135.1. Classification (NCBI taxonomy): domain Bacteria; kingdom Bacillati; phylum Actinomycetota; class Actinomycetes; order Micromonosporales; family Micromonosporaceae; genus Plantactinospora; species Plantactinospora sp. WMMB782. The sequence goes on from NZ_JBMHMC010000007.1 coordinate 73,087, forward strand.
GGCCGTTGTCCCCGCCGGGCGCCGTCGACCAGTAGACCTGCCCGGTACGCGCGTTGGCGAACCAGGACGACGGTTTCGACGAGTCCTCGCTGACCTTGAAGTACTCCAGCCCGGAGCGGCTCGGGTCGAGGTCGCCGAGGTGGGCGGCGTCGCCGTGCCCGTGCCCGGTGTTCCACAGCGGGGAGCCGTTGTCGTTCACCGCCATCGCCCCGTAGAGGATCTCGTCCCGGCCGTCGGCGTCGACGTCGCCGACGGTGAGCGCGTGGTTGCCCTGGCCGGCGTACTGCGAGCCGGCCGAGTTGGAGTCGAAGGTCCAGCGCCGGGTCAGCGAGCCGTTGCGGAAGTCCCAGGCGACGATGACGCTGCGGGTGTAGTAGCCGCGCGCCATGATCAGCGAGGGCCGCTGCCCGTCCAGGTACGCCGTGCCGGCGAGGAACCGGTCCACCCGGTTGCCGTAGTTGTCGCCCCAGGACGAGACATTGCCCCGGGCCGGCTCGTAGTTGACGGTCGAGCGGACCGCGCCGGTCCGTCCGTCGAACATGGTCAGGTATTCCGGTCCGGCGAGCACGTAGCCGCTGGAGTTGCGGTGGTCCGCCGAAGCGGAGCCGATCACCTGGCCGGTGCCGGAGCGGCTGCCGTCGGCGGTCTTCATCGCCACCTCGGCACGGCCGTCGCCGTCGTAGTCGTAGACCTGGAACTGGGTGTAGTGCGCGCCGGCCCGGATGTTGCGACCGAGGTCGATGCGCCAGAGCCGGGTGCCGGTCAGGGTGTACGCGTCGACGTAGACGTTGCCGGTGTAGCCGGACTGCGAGTTGTCCTTGGCGTTGCTCGGGTCCCACTTGAGGACGATCTCGTACCGGCCGTCGCCGTCCAGGTCGCCGACCGAGGCGTCGTTCGCCGCGTAGCTGTACGACTCGCCGGCCGGTGTCGTGCCGCCGGGCGGCACCTGGAGTCGTACGTCCAGATAGCCGTTGCCGAACTGGAGGGCCGGCGCCGAGTCGCCCTGTTCGGTCCCGTTCACCACCGCCCGCACCGTGTACGCCGTCCCGGCGGCGGCGCCCGGGTCGAGGTAGTTGGTGGCGCCGGTGATCGGGGTCGGGTTGACCCGGGTGGAGCCGCGGTAGAGGTTGAACGACACTCCGGATGTCTCGGTGCCGAGCAGCCGCCAGGAGACCAGGTTGCCGCTGCCGGACCGGACGCTTACCAGCCCCCGGTCCAGGTTCTCCACCTGCTTGGCCCCGGCCGGCGGGTTGGTCGGCGGCGAGGTGGTCACCGGCGGGGTGACCGGTGGGGTCGTCGCCGGCGGGGTGCCGGTCGGTGGCCCGCCCGGGGTGGTCGTGGTCGGTGCCACCGAACCGGTGCAGGTGGTGCCGTTCATCGCGAAGCTCGCCGGCACCGGGTTGCTGCCGGTCCACGAGCCGTTGAAGCCGAAGCTGGCGCTGGCGCCGGTGGCCAGGGCCCCGTTGTAGCTGACGTTGCTGGCGGTGACCTGGCCGCCGCTCTGGCTGACCGTGGCGTTCCAGGCCTGGGTGACCTGCTGCCCGGCGCCGTACGACCAGGTCAGGTTCCAGCCGGTGACCGGGTCGCCGAGGTTGGTGAGACTGACGCTGGCGCCGAAGCCGCCCTGCCACTCGTTCGTCACCTGGTAGTCGACCCGACAACCGGCGGCGGCGGCCGAGGCGACCACCGTGCAGGTGACGGTGGCGGCGAGCGCGGCGGCAGCGGTGCCGGCGAGCAGGGTGTGGCGTCGTCGTGCACTGCGCATGATCAACTCCATTGGAGGCGGGGCGCGAACACCGGATCGGCGTCCGCCGGCCCGAAGGACCGGAGGTGCCGTGCCGACCCTGCCCGGCGGGTAGGCGTGGATCCGGTTCGCGGGTGGGCGGCCGGCTCGGAACAGTTCAACCGGCAGCCCGACAATGGGGTACGACTCCTGCGCACCTGAATGCTAGGGCAAGCGCTTTCCGGTCCACAACATCGCGGAAGCCGCAGCAGATGGTTTCCTCGACCTTCCCCACCATCCCCTTTCGACCCGCCGGCGGACCCGTCGAACTGGTCAGGCCGGCGGCCCGCTGACTAGGCTCCGCTGGATGCGACCGACGGTCCCGCTGATCCGCCGCCTCGACGCCGACGACCTGGCCGGGGCCTACGAACTGAGCCGACTCGCCTTCGGCTCGCCACCGTCCAGCACGCCGCCGTCCCGGGATCCCCGCCCGGGCGTCACCGGGTACGGCGCGTTCGACCCCGAGGGCCGGCTCGTCGGCAAGGCGGTCGACCTGCACCACGAGCAGTGGTGGACCGGTCGTCGGGTGGCGGCGGCCGACGTCGCCGGGGTCGCGGTGCTGCCCGAGGCGCGCGGCCGGGGCGTCGCCCTGGCGCTGCTGCGCGACCTGCTGGCCGGGGCCAGGGAGCGGGGTGCCGCGATCAGCGCCCTCTACCCGACGGTCACCGGCCCGTACCGGCGGGCCGGCTGGGAGGTGGCCGGCGCCCTGCGCGCGGTCGACCTGCCGGCCGTGTCGCTGCCCCGGCACCGGCCGGCACCCGGGTTGACGGTCCGGCCCGGCGGTCCCGCCGACCTCGACGCGACGACCGACCTCTACCAGCGGCTCGCCCGGCACCGCCGCGGCCTGCTCACCCGCCGGGGCGGCGTCTTCGACTGGCACCGGCCGCCGACGGCGCTGCCGGACGGGGTGGACGGGCTCACCCTGGTCGAGCGGGACGGCCGGCTGGTCGGGTACGCCAGCTGGCAGCGCGGTCGCGGCTACGACAAGCACGCCGTGCTCACCGTGCGGGACGCACTGGCCGAGACCGCCGAGGCGGCCCGGGAGCTGGTCGGGGTGCTCGCCAGTTGGCAGAGCGTGACGCCGACGATCCGGCTCTGGCCACTGGCCCACGACGCGGTCGCCGCCCAACTGCCGCTGGAACAGGCACGGTTGCACGAGGAGCGGCTCTGGATGCACCGGCCGGTCGACGTGGTCCGGGCGGTCACCGACCGGGGCTGGCCGGCGCACGTACGCGGCCAGGTCGACTTCGCCCTGGCCGACGAGCTGGCACCGTGGAACTCCGGCACCTGGCGGCTGGAGGTCGACGGCGGCGGTGCCGAACTGCACCGGCTGCCGGACGACGCCCCGGCCCCGAAGCTCTCGGTACGCGGCTTCGCCCTGCTCTACACCGGCGCCGCCGACGGACCCGCGGTGGCCGAGGCCGGACTGCTGCACTGCCCCGCCGGCACCGACCCGGACGGACTCGACCTGCTGGCCGCCGGTGGCCGGGCCGACCTGCTCGACTACTTCTGATCCGTCGACAGGACATCTTCCTTTTGCTGAGGAAGTCAAAAGTTCGTGCTTCCACGACGAAACATCTAGACATTCAAACGTAACAATCGTAGGGTCTGCCTTGCCAGGCAGCGGCGTGCCGGGCCACCCACCGGACGTAACGACGTCGTCCCGTCGGTCGCCACGGCGCGTCGCCGAGTTGTCCGCCGCGCCCGTGACGGTGCGATGTCGGTCCGCTCACCCCCTGGGAGGAAACGTGTTCCGACCATCCCGACGAGCGCGTACGCCGATCCTCGGCGCGGTCGCCACCGCGCTGGCCCTCACGGCCGTGCAGCTGCCGGCCGGCGGCGCCACCGCCGCACCCCCGCCACAGGAACCCGGTGTGACACTGCGGGTCTTCGACCTCCAGGTGCCACTGAACAGCCTCTGCACCCTCAAGGCCGCGCAGACGCCCAACGTGGACAAGCTGATGCCGGTGGTCGACTGGACGAGCGCGGCCGACTTCGGTTTCGAGAACTACTTCCTCGCACAGGCCCTGGGCAACATCAACATCTCCCAGGCCGGCAGCTACACCTTCCGGCTGATCAGCGACGACGGCTCCCGACTCCTGATCGACGACGCCGTCGTCGTCGACCACGACGGGCTGCACGGGCCGGACCCCAAGGACGGCACGGTCGAACTCACGACCGGCTACCACCCGCTGCGGATCGACCACTTCGAACGCGACGGCGGCCAACAGTTGACGTTGCAGTGGCGCACTCCCGGCTCGACGTCGTTCGTGACCGTGCCCAACTCGGTGCTGAGCACCGACGCCGGTGTCGTCCGGGTGACCGCACCGGGCAGGAAGGAGTGCGAGGCCAGCGGTGACTCGCCCGGTGACGGGCTGCCGCTTACCGCCGTACATCCCGACTACACGCTCAGCAACCTGCGGCCCAGCGGGTTCGAGCCGGCGGTCACCGGCTTCGACTGGCTTCCGGACGGGCGCCTCGCGGTGCTCACCTGGGGCGGTTCGCTGAACACCGCCGGCGAGGTCTGGCTGCTCGGCAACGTCACCGGCAGCACCAGCCCGGCCCAGGTGACCCGGACCCGGATCGCCAGCGGGCTCCGGGAGCCGATGGGCATCAAGGTGGTCGACGGCAAGCTGTACGTCTCGGAGAAGCACCGCCTGACGGAACTGAACGACACCAACGGCGACGGGGTCACCGACAACTACCGCACCGTGGCCACCTGGCCGTTCGGCCAGAACTTCCACGAGTTCGCCTTCGGGCTCCTCTACGCCGACGGGTTCTTCTACCTGAACCTCTCGGTGTCGATCAACTACGGCGGTGCCACCACCGACCCGCAGCCGGCGGGCAACCGCGGCACCACCATCAGGGTCAACCGGTCCACCGGCGCGGTCTCCTACCTCGCCGGCGGGCTGCGTACCCCGCACGGCATCGGCTGGGGACCGGAGGGCGGGCTCTTCGTCACCGACAACCAGGGCGGCTACCAGCCGGCGTCCAAGCTGCTGCACATCAAGCAGGACCGGTTCTTCAACCACTACCTCAACCCGGCCGGGCCGTTCGACAACAGGCCGGTCAGCCAGCCGGTCCTCTGGTTCCCGCAGAACGAGATCGGCAACTCGCCGAGTACCCCGGTGATGATCACCCAGGGTGTCTTCGCCGGGCAGATGGCGATCGGCGACGTCACCTACGGCGGCCTCCAGCGGGCGTACCTGGAGAAGGTCAACGGGGAGTACCAGGGCGCGCTGTTCCGGATGACCCAGGGACTCGAAGCCGGTGTCTCCGAGGTCAGCGTCGGCCCGGACGGCGCCCTCTACACCGGCGGCCTGCACGGCGGCGGGAACTGGGGCCAGGAGGGGAAGCTCAGCCACGGCCTACAGAAGATCGCCACGAACGGCAGCACCAACTTCGACATGCTGGCGATGCGGGCCCGGTCGAACGGCTTCGAGATCGAGTACACCAAGCCGCTCTCGACGGCGACCGCGACGGCGCTGGCCTCGAAGTACCGGGTGAAGCAGTGGCGGTACGTGCCGACCGCCGCCTACGGCGGGCCGAAGGTGGACGAGGAGACGCTGTCGGTCTCCTCGGCGACGCTCTCGGCCGACGGAAAGAAGGTCACCCTGGTCGTCAACGGGCTCAAGGCCGGGCGGGTGGTGCACGTCCGCTCACCCCGGCCGTTCAGCGCGACCGACGGCCAGCCACTGTGGAGCACCGAGGTCTGGTACACCCTCAACGCGATCCCCGGCCAGGTGCCGCCGGTCAACCTCGCGCTGGGCAGACCGGCCACCGCCGACAGCTCCTGCTCCGCGACCGAGAACCCGGCAAAGGCCGTCAACGGCACCACCACATCCGGCAACCTGGACAAGTGGTGCTCGACCGGCACCAACCGCTGGTTGCAGGTCGACCTCGGCTCGACGCAGAGCGTCAACCGGGTCGTCGTCGCACACGCCGGTGCCGGCGGCGAGAACACCGCCTGGAACACCCGGGACTTCACCATCCAGGCCAGCGGCAACGGCACCGCCTGGAGCACGGTCGCCACCGTCACCGGCAACACCGCCAACACCACCACGCACACCTTCGCGGCCACCCAGGCCAGATACCTCCGCCTCGCCGTCAGCACACCGAGCGGCAACGGCGACAACGCGGCCCGGATCTACGAGTTCGAGGTCTACGGCGGTACCGCCCCGGCGACGGCCAACCTCGCCCTCGGCCGCCCGGCGACCGCGGACAGCTCCTGCTCCGGCACCGAGGGGCCGGCGCAGGCGGTGAACGGCAGCGTGACCGGCGGCAACAGCGACAAGTGGTGCTCGCTCGGCGCCACCAAGTGGTTGCAGGTCGATCTCGGCGCCGTCCGCAGCGTGCACCGGTTCGTGGTCCGGCACGCCGGTGCCGGCGGCGAGAACACCGCCTGGAACACCCGGGACTTCACCATCCAGGTCAGCACCAACGGCACCGCCTGGAGCACCGCCGCCACCGTCACCGGCAACACCGCCAACGTCACCACCCACGACATCACGGCCACCCAGGCCAGGTACGTGCGGCTGGCCGTCAGCGCGCCGACCGGCAACACCGACAACGCGGCCCGGATCTACGAGTTCGAGGTGTACGGACCCGCCGTCGCCCCCGGCCGGATCACACTCTTCGACGGAACCAACATGGACAACTTCCAGCAGCCCAACGGGGCCAACCCGACCTGGCCGCTGGGCAACGGCGGGGTGGAGGTGCTCGGCGGCGACATCCGCAGCCGGCAGAGCTTCGGCGACTTCAGGCTGCACGTCGAGTTCTGGCTGCCGAACCTGCCGGCCGACGTGACCGGGCAGGCCCGGGCGAACAGCGGAATCTACCTCCAGGACCGGTACGAGCTACAGGTGCTCGACTCGTACGGCGACACCACCCCGGCCAGCAACGAGTGCGGCGCCATCTACGAGAAGCTGGCCCCGAGGGTGAACGCGGCGACCGCGCCGCAGACCTGGCAGACGTACGACGTGACGTTCCGGGCCGCCCGGTTCGACGCCTCGGGGGCCAAGACGGAGAACGCCCGCGTCACGGTCGTCTGGAACGGCGTCACCGTGCACGACAATGCCGAGATCACCGGGCCGACCGGCGGCGGGGCGGCGGAGGGACCATCGGTGGGCCCGATCCGTCTCCAGGACCACGGCGACCCGGGCCCCAACCTCTACTACCGGAACATCTGGGTCGAGCCGCTCGGTTAGGGCCTGTGTCGAAGTCGGTTACAGCCACTCGTTGATCGCGGCGATGTGCACGGTGGCTTCGTAGCGGACGGCGAGTTTGTCGAAGCGGGTGGCGACGGCCCGGTTGCCCTTGAGCCGGTTGATGCCGCACTCCACGGCATGACGCTGCTTGTACCGTTCGGGGTCGAAGGCCGGGGGTCGGCCGCCCTTGGACCCCAGCTTGCGCCGGTTGGCGTCCTGGTCGGCTTTCGAGGGGATAGTCGCGGCGATGCCGCGTCGGCGCAGGTAGCGGCGGTTGGCCTTCGACGTGTACGCCTTGTCGGCCAGGACCCGGTCCGGGCGGGTCCGGGGTCGGCCGGCGCCGAGACGGGGCACTCGGATCCCGTCGAGCACCGCGATGAACTGCGGGCTGTCACCGCGCTGCCCGGCGGTCAACACGATCGACAACGGCTTCTGCCCCTGCTCACAGGCCAAGTGCAGCTTCGTGGTCAGCCCGCCCCGCGACCGGCCGAGCGCGTGATCGGTCGGCTCGACCATGACCCCGCCCGGCGGCTCGGCCTGCAGATCCCCCTTTTACGCGCCCCGGCAGCGTGCTGATGCGCCCGGGCGACCGTCGAGTCCACCGACACGTCCCAGACCACACGTCCGGCCGAGTCAGCAAGGGACTGCAACACGGTCAAGATCTTCGCCCAGGTCCCATCACGCTGCCAACGCCGGAACAGCCCGTACGCCGCGGCCCAGGATCCGTAGCACTCCGGAACATCCCGCCACGGAGCACCGACCCGTGTCCGCCACCTGATCCCATCAATGAGCTGCCGTTTCGTCCATTTCGACGGCCGACCTGGCCTACGCCCCGCAGGCAGCAGCGGCTCCAGCGCCACCCACTCTGCGTCGGTCAGGTCGTGCCGCCTCGCCACCGCTAGGGTGTCCACGAGGTCTCCGGTCTTCGGGTTCTGCTTGGTCGCTGAACCAGATACCGGAGACCTCGCTACACCTCGAACACCAACACGCGAAGATCCTCACCCAACAGCTCAAGCCCTGGCACCGACTTCGACACAGGCCCTAGTGGTCCTGTCCACGGACGTCGTGGAAACCGCCGGATCCGGAGATCGTGGTCCGGCCCGCCGGGCCGGGCGGTGCACCAGCCGCCCGGCCCGGCGAAACCGGGCAGCTCGGCGGAACCGGGCGGCGCGCGGGGCGTCGGTTCAGTTGGCGCCGGAGCCGGTCAGCAGCGGGATCAGCGCCAGCCCGCCGCAGCAGATCACGCCGACCACCACGAGCGTGATCAGCAGGACGCTGTAGTTCGACCACATGCCGAACTTCGTCACGTCCGTGCCCCGGCCGTCGTGCACCCGGTTGCGCCAGCCGCCGAACCGGAAGGACAACTGGTGCCCGGCCCCCGGCTGCACCATCACCCGCGTGGTCATCACCGGGATGCCGAACAGGTCGGTGAACCGCACGTCGTGCTCGCCGGCCGGCACCGCGATGTGGAAGGTGCCCTCGGCCATGCCGGAGACCTCGCGCCCGTCGATCTTCAGTTTGCAGGTGGTGGGCGCCGGCACCAGGTAGGGACCCCGGTTGGCCGAGACGACGAGTGCGCCCCAGCCCGGTGGCAGCGGAACCGGGTGCGGACAGGCGGCCAGCGCCATGCCCGGGGGTGGGACCGAGGGGTATGCCATCGACGCATCGTGGCACAGCCCGCCCGGCACTCCCGCCCCGGGCGGCCCCGCGCCGGACCGGCCACCCGGTTCGGGCCACTGGCATCGACCCGCGCCGGCCCGTCGGACACCCCGTACCCTCGGCCCGCGCCGGACCGGCCGGCCCCGAGGCGTACCGGTGCCTCGGTCCGCCGGTCGGTGTCGCGACCTGGATGTCCCTTGCGGAGCGCAGGTCGTCCGCCGCCGGCCACGAAGCTCCGGCCGGGACATGCCTGTTCGGCCATATTGCCCATTGCACCCTTCGGGGATGATGGATGCGGTGACGCGAGGGCAAGAGGAGGACCGGGCGGGTGGACAGCCAGATCGAATTGGCCGACATGATCTTCCAACTCCGCTCGGAACTGAGTAGGGCGATGTGGTCCGGGGAACATTCCGATCTTCGCTTCCGGGCCGAGTCCGTCGAGTTGGAACTGACCGTGGGCGTCGAGAGGTCCACCGACCCCCGGGTCGGGATCAGGTTCTTCGTGCTCGACGTCGCCGCCGGTCGGCAGCGGGCACACACCGCGACACAACGGCTGACGCTGCGCCTGCAACCGGTGCACCCGGACGCGCCCGACCAGCCCGCCATCGTCACCGGCCGGTCGCTGCCGGGTGAGGACTAGCGGATCCGTCGACGATTGGCGGGGATTTCATGGTCGCCGGGCAGGGCTGCGATCCGGCCGCTATCGCAGAGGTGATCGTCACCCGGGCCGACGGCGGCCAATGGCGCGCTTCCGGCTACCGGGTGACGGCGACGGCATTGTTGACCGCCGCGCACGCCGTCGCGGACGCGCACCGGATCGTCCTCCGCTTCGACGCCGGCCAGCAGACCCAGTGGACGGCCGACGCCGAGCCCGCCTGGTGCGATCCGGAGTCGGACGTCGCGATACTCCGCTTCACCCCGCCCGAGGAGGCCCCGGGCACGGCTACGGTCAGCTACGGTGGGTTCGTCCGGGACACCAGCGCCGTCGTGGACGTACACACCGCCGGGTTCCCGCTCTGGAAGCGCCGGACCGGTCGATCCGGTACCCGCTACCGCGATTTGCACGACGCGGTCGGCCGACTGGCGGTGCTCTCCAACCGTCGGGACGGCACTGCGGAGATCACCGTCGCGCCACCCGCCGAGCCGGCCGACCGCGCGTCGTCACCCTGGCAGGGCATGTCCGGGGCCGCCGTCTGGGCCGGCAGGCATCTGGTCGGCGTCGTGGTCGAGCACCACCTGCCCGAGGGCGCGGGCCGGCTCACCGCGACACGCCTCGACAGGTGCCTCGGTCGGGCCGACGGCACCCGGCGGGACGAACTCTGCCGGCTGCTCGGCATCGCCGACCCGCTCGACCTGGCCGACGTCACACCGGCACCGGCCGGCTGGCGTGCCCGGTCCGGCTATCTGGACCAGGTCCGGGACATCGCACCGGTGGCCGGGCTCTACGAGCGGACCGCGGAACTCGCGGAGCTCGCGGCGTTCTGTGCCGGCGACGACGCGTACGTGCACTGGCAGGCGGGGCCCTGGGCGGGCAAGACAGCGCTGATGTCCACCTTCGTGCTCGACCCGCCGGCCGGAGTGGACGTCGTCTCCTTCTTCGTCACCGCACGCCTGGCCGCCCAGTCGGACAGCTCCGCCTTCGTCGACGCGGTCCTCGACCAGCTGTCCGCGCTGCTGGGTGAGGCCCTGCCAGCCGCGATGACGACGCTGAGCGCCCGGGACGCGCACCGCCGGGCGCTGCTGCGAGAGGCGGCCGCCCGCTGCGCGGCGGCAGGCCGGCGACTGGTACTCGTGGTCGACGGGCTGGACGAGGACCGGGGCAGCGTACCCGGATCGGGACTGGCCAGCATCGCGTCGCTGCTGCCGAAGTTCGTCGAGGACGGGTTACGGGTCGTCGTCTCCAGCAGGCCCAGCCCGGAGATCCCGTCGGACGTACCGGCCGACCATCCGCTGCGGTCCTGCGCCCGTCGGATGCTGGAGGTCTCGCCGTACGCCACCGAGACGGCCCGGCTCGCCCAGCGCGAGCTCGACGAGTTGCTCAACGGCGGGCAGACCCATCGCGACGTCATCGGCCTGGTCGCCGCCAGCGGAGGCGGGCTGAGCCTGCCCGAGCTGGAGGAGCTCTGCGACCAGCCCCGGTACGTGATCGAGGGGATGCTCAGCGGCGTCTTCGGCCGGACGATCGCGGCACGCCTGGACCACACCACTCTGGAACCGAAACGGGCCTTCCTGTTCGCGCACGAGACGCTCCGGACAAAGGCGCTGGACCGGATCGGTCCGCAGCGGCTCGGCGGGTACCGTGACCGCATCCACCGGTGGGCGGAGCGCTACCAGTCCCTGGGCTGGCCGCCGGAGACGCCGCCCTACCTGTTGCGTGGTTATCCGCGGTTGGTGCACGAGACGGCCGACTGGCCCCGGCTGCTCGCGCTCGCCGTCGACCCGGACCGGCACGACCGGATGCTCGACCTGACCGGTGGCGACGCCGCCGCGCTCGCCGAGATCAAGACCGCCCAGGACCTGACGTTGGCGCAGTCCCGGCTCGACCTGACCGCGATGGCGCGGTTGGCCATGCGCCGCGAGGACCTGCTCGCACGCAACGCCGACCTCCCCGTCCAGCTGCCCGCGCTCTGGGCCGCCCTGGGACAGCCGGCCAGGGCCGAGGCACTCGCCTACGGCATCGACCAGGCGGATCGGCAGGTCGAAGCACTCTCAGAGCTGGCGGTGACGCTGGCCGGTCAGGGCGACCTGGACCGCGCCGCCGCGCTGACCGACGCTGTGCAGACGATCGCCGAGACGATCGCCGATCCGCGCCAGCAGGAGCTGGCGACCGCCCACGCCGCCCGGGCCTTCGCGGCGGTCGGCGACGCGACCCGGGCGGCGGCGGCGCTGCGGACGGTCGGCGATCCCGACCTCCGCGCCGGCACCGCCGTCGAACTGGCCACCGTCTGGTACGCCGGTGGCCGCCCGGCGGAGGCGGATGGCTGCGCCGACATCGCCTCGGCCACCACCGGGCAGATCGCCTCCGGCGACCGCCGTGCGCTGATGCTGTGCCGACTGGCCCACGCTCGGGCGCAGGGCGGCGACCGGTCCGGGGTGGTGGACGCGATCGACCAGGCGGGCGTCGCGGCCGGACGGATCGCCGATCCCGATCTCCGGGTGCAGGCCCTGGCCCAGCTCGGCCGTGCGGCGGCGCTGACCGGTGACCGGCAGCGGGCGCGGGCGCTCGTCGTGGACGCCGAGAGCGCGGCTCGCAGCAACGCGCTGTCGTCGCCGCCGAGGTTGACCGAGATGGCGGTCGAGGCGGCCGACACGGACTACGCGTGGACCGAGGCGATCCTGGAGAGCCTCACCGATCCGGCCGACCAGGTGCGGGCCCGGCTGGCCGTGTCCCGCGCCGTGGCGGCGGCGCACCCGACCCGGGCCAGGGAGTTGCTGGAGCGCGCCGGCGGGATCGCGGAGCGGCGTCCCTGGCTCGTCCCGTGGGAGGTGCTCGGCGACCTGGCCCTCGCCCTGGCAGCGGTCGGGCAGCGCGCTCGGGCCGAGCTGGTGGCGAACGCGATCGACGGCGACATCTGGCGGAGCATGGCGTTCGCCCGGCTCGGTCTCGCGTTCGCCACCCGGGGCGACTACGCCGCCGCCGACGAGATCGCCGACCGGGTCGGCGAACCGAGGCGCCGGGCGGTGACGCTGGCCAAACTTGCCCTGGCCGCCGCCCGGGCCGGCGACAGCGCCTGGTCAGGGGTGCTCGCGGACCGGGCGGAAGCGACGGTACGCGCGACGGCCGACTCCCGTACCCGGGAGTTCGTGTTCGCGGACCTGGACCGGGCGCGCCGGCTCGTCGAGGCCGGCGACCGGACCGGGCCGCCGGCCGGGGACCGGCCGGCGGCGCCGGCACAGCCGCCGGCAGCGGGTACGGAGACGCCGGTGACTGTCCCGGACACCGTGTCGGAAGGCCCTGTGGCACTGGTCCGGGCGGCGGCGGATGCCGGTGACCTCGACCGGGCCACCGCACTCGCGGAACGGATAGCCGACCCGGCCGGCCGCTCGTCGGCACTGGCCGAGGTGGCCCGGGCGCAGGTCGTCGCGGGCAACCACGCCGCAGTGTGGCAGAGCATCGACGCGGCGCTCGTCCTCGCCCGGCGGGAGCGGGACGTGCCCACCCAGGCCGCGATGGTGGCCCGGCTGGCCCGGGTGGCGGCCGGGACCGGCGACCACACCCGGGCACTCGGGATCGCCAGGGAAACCTATTTCGCGCTGAGACAGACGCCGATGCTCGACGACCTGGCCGGGGCGATGATCGCCGTCGGGGAGACGGCTCGGGCGGAGACGCTCACCTGGTGCGTCGACGATCCGGGGCGACGCGCCGCGATCCTCGCGGAGCTGGCCGGGGCGGTGACGGCCAGCCGGGGGGCCGGGGACGGGGCCGAGCTTTTCGCGAGTGCGGAGCGGATCGCGAGCGGCATAGCGGATCGCCGGGAGCGGGCCGGCAGACTGACCGGGGTGGCTCGGGCGTTGGCCGACACCGGTGAGCACGAGCGGGCGAGTCGGCTGGCCAACGCCGCGGAAGAGTCCGCCCGCAACCTCTACGACCCGCACCGGCAGGCGATCACCCTGCTCGACCTCGCCGACGCCCTCGCCGAAGCGGGCCAGCTCGACACGGCGTCGGCGCTTGTCGGCACCGCCGAGGCGGTCAGCCGGGGGCCCACCGACCTACAGACGCAGTCGACTCTGCTGTCCAGGATCGCTCTCGCCCTGGCCCGGGCGGGCCGGGCCGACGTCGCCGTCTCGGCGGCGCGACAGGTCGCCGATCCGGTGCGGCAGCCACAGGTGATCGCGGAGGTGGTCGCGGTCCTCGCCCGCGGCCCGGACCACGAGCTGGCAGAGGATCTCGCCCGGACGATCCGCGACGAGCCGTCGCAGCACCAGGCCCTGCACGACCTCGCGCTGGGCGTCGCGGACCACGCTCCCGACCGGGCGGAGCGGATCGCCGACGACATCGGCGCGCCGGGCCTGCGGTTGCGGGCCCTGGCCGGTCTGGCCTCGGCAGCTCTCGACCGGCGGGACAGGCCGCGGGCCGACGCACTCTTCGCCAAGGCGGACCGGCTGATCGGCACTGCCGAGTCGGGCGAGTTCGGGTGGGTGGACCGGGCCCAGCTGGCAAAGGCGTTGGTCGCCGCGGACGAGCTGGAACGGGCCGCGGAGGTCACGTCCGGCATCCGCGACGAGCACTGGCAGGCAATCGTGCGGGCCCGGTTCGCCCTCCGACAGGTGGCGCTCGGCGACGACGAACGGGCCCGGGAGACCGTGGCCGGCATCATCGACCCCACCAGGCGGGCGACCGCACTGCTCCGGGTGGCTCGGGCCGCCGCCCAGCAGGGTCGGACGGAGTGGGCCGGCCGACTCGTCCGGAGCGCGGACGCGGTGTGCCCGGAGCACGTGGGCGCGAACCTCCGGTCGATGTACCTCGGCGAGTTGGCTCGGGCGCTGCACGCCGTCGACGAGCCCACCGAGGCGTCCAAGGTGCAGGCCCAGGCGGAGGCGCTGGCCCACGACATCACGGATCGAGGGCAACGCGCGGAGGCCCTCACCGACCTGGCCAGGGCGGCACTGGCCCGGTCCGGATCCGATCCGCACGCCGTGGACACCGGACGGCGGCTGCTCGCGCTCGCCCTCAGCGTGGGTAGCTGGGCCGCACCGCTGCGGGTGCTGGTCGAGACCGATCCGACCGCCCTGGTCGCGATCGCCGAACTGGCCACGAAGGTGGCGTCGACGTACCTCCCGGCGGGCGGGCCCGGAGCGAGCTAGCCGCCGTCACCCGGCAGCGGTCTCCCGGAGTACCGCGCAGCCGCCGGCCGGCAGGACCACCGGGTCGGCGTACTCGCCGGTGAGCAGGTTCTCTCCGGAGACCGGTACGGTCTGCGTCGCGTCGGTGTGGTTGAGCAGGAACAGCCAGCTCGTCCCGGCGGTGGACCGGCGGACCGCCTCCACCCCGGCCGGTGCCGCCGGGCAGGTCGGTGTCGCGCCGGCCGCCGCCGCCAGCCCGGCCAGCAGGTCGCGGTACGGGTCGTCGTCGAGCCGGGTGGAGAGGTACCAGGCCAGGCCGTCGCCGTACCGGTGCCGGGTCAGCGCCGGCTGGCCGTCGAGGAGCCCGCCGGTGTACGTGACCGCCGGGGTGGCGCCGGTGAGGCGTACCGTCTCGGCCCAGTCCCGGCCGGTGTTGCCGTCCGAGAGCGGCAGCCGGGTCGCCGGGTCGAGCGGGTGGAACTCCTCCACCCGCACACCGAGCAGGTCGCGCAGCGCTCCCGGATAGCCACCGACCCGGACCCTGGCGTGTTCGTCGGCGATCCCGCTGAGGTAGCCGACCAGCAGGTGACCGCCGGCCGCCAGGTAGTTCCGGATCCGGGCGGCGTACCGGTCGGAGAGCAGGTAGTGGGCCGGCAGCACCAGCAGGGCGTACCCGGAGAGGTCGTCGCCGTCGACGACGAGGTCGCAGGTGTGGCCGGCCCGGAACAACGCCCGGTGTGCGGCCGACACCTCGGCGGCGTAATCGATCCGTGCCGAGGGCAGCACGGTGGCCTGCGTCGCCCACCACGACTCGGCGTCCCAGGCGACCGCCACCGGTGCCCGCACGGTCCCGGCGTCCACTTCGGAGAGCCGGTCCAGCGCGGCGCCGAGCGAGACGGCCTCGCGGAACGCCCGGCTGTCCGGGCCGGCGTGCGGGACCAGAGCGGATCCGAAGACCTCGGCGCCGCCCCGGGACGCCCGCCACTGGAAGAACATCGCCCCCCGGGAGCCCCGGGCGACGTGTGCCAGGCTGTGCCGGGTCATCCGGCCCGGCTCCTTGGCGTGCATCCGGCCCGGGGTGAGGAGCAGGTTCGGCGCGCTCTCCATCAGCAGCCAGGCCGGCCCGCCCGGCATGTTAGGAAGGGCGCCCGCTGCTACAGAATCCGATAGGAAGGGGCCCTTCCTTGCACCGGACCGAGCGGTGCGGCGGGCCCAGCAGCGGGCCAGGTCGGCGGCGAACGCGGTCTGCTCCTCGGCGCCCGGCCCAGCCTCCGTCGGGTAGTGGTCGACCGCCACCAGGTCCACCTCGGCGGACCAGCGGGCGTGGTCGACCGGTACCCAGCCGCCGAGGACGTAGTTGGTGGTCACCGGTACGTCCGGGGTGGCCGCCCGGAGCAGGTCCCGCTGCTCGACGTACGCGGCCAGCAGTTCGTCGGAGACGAACCGGCGGAAGTCGAGCAGCTGGCTCGGGTTGCCGAGGTACTGGGTGGCCCGGGGCGGGCACACCTGTGCCCAGTCCGAGTAGTGCTGGCTCCAGAAGCTGCCGGTCCACGCCTCGTTCAGCCGGTCGAGGTCGCCGTGCCGGGCCCGCAGCCAGGCCCGGAACGCGACCGCGACGTGCTCGCAGTAGCAGCTGGTGCCGTACTCGTTGTGCACGTGCCAGAGCGCCAGCGCCGGATGGTCCCGGTAGCGGTCGGCGAGCGCGGCGGCGATCCGGCGGGCCGCCGTCCGGTACGCCGGGGCGCTGGCGCAGTAGGTGTCCCGGCTGCCGTGGCCGAGGCGTACCCCGTCGGCGGTGACCGGCAGCGCGTCCGGGTGCCGCAGCGAGAACCACGGCGGCGGGGAGGCGGTCGGGGTGGCCAGCGCCACCCGGATGCCGCCGTCGTGCAGCAGGTCGAGCACCCGGTCCAGCCAGTCGAAGTCGTACCTGCCGGGCTGCGGCTCGAGTCGGGACCAGGCGAAGACGCCGACGGTGACCAGGTTGACCCGGGCCCGGCGCATCAGCTCGACGTCGGTTCTCCAGACCTCGGCCGGCCACTGCTCGGGGTTGTAGTCGCCGCCGTAGCAGAGCCCGGTCAACCCCTTCGGCCAGCGCACCCGCCCCCGCCTTCCCCGGCGTCACCGCTGCCGTCACCGCCGACCTTTGTTTGGGCTGCCGTCAAAGTAGGCGGCCGGGATCTCCGGTGTCAACGCAGCCACCGCACAGCCGGCCGTTGACAGTTTGTTGGGTTACCAAAGAAACTAATCGGAGTACACCGCGCCGGGCCGGCAGCGTCGGCAACGCGCCGGATTCCGCGTTCCGGGAGCCGAGGAGACCGCATGCCGTACCGCCCGCCCCTGGTGCCGCACGAGACGTTCGTCGCCGACCCGCCCGAACTGCCGGTCCGGGCCCCGGGCGAGCACGGGCTCTCCGCGCTGGCCAGGGCCGAGGTGCTGGGCACGGACGGCCAGGGCGTCACCCTCAAGGCGGCCACCACGGACGGCGGTTCGCTCGCGGTGCGGATCACCGCCGCCGCCGAGGGCGTCATCCGGGTACGCCTCAGCGAGGACCCGCTGGCGAAGGGGCGGGCCAGCCGCGCCCTGCGGCTGGTGCACCCGCAGCCCCACCAGGCCGGCGTGCACGTCGACGGCGACCGGGTACGCGTCGACGCCGGCGCGGTCGTCGCCGAGCTGACCCTCGACCCGTGGCACCTGCGCTTCGTCGACCCGACCGGCGCGGAACTGGTCAGCCAGAGCCGGGGCGAGCAGGACATCAGCGGACGGCTGCGCACCCTCCCGTTCGGTCGGTCGCTTGTGGACGGCGCGGTCGCGGCCTACCACGAGAGCTTCGTGACCCCCGGAGACGAGCGGTTCGTCGGGCTCGGCGAGAAGTTCACCCCGCTGGACAAGCGCGGCCAGCGCGCCCTGATGTGGAACTTCGACGCCTTCGGCAGCGAGTCCGACCGCTCGCACAAGAACGTCCCGCTCTACCTGTCGAACCGCGGCTACGGGGTGCTGGTCGACAGCGGCATGCCCGTCGAGTTCGACATGTGCCAGTCCACGCACAGCTGCGTGCAGATCCTGGTGCCGGACGACCTGATCGACTACTACCTGATCGCCGGCCCGACCCCGGCAGAGATCCTGGACCGGTACGACCGGCTGACCAGCCGGCCGGCGCTGCCGCCGAAGTGGGCGTTCGGCGCCTGGATGTCGTCCGGCTTCTTCCGGGACAGCCAGCAGCGGGTGTTGGAGCGGGCCCGGCGGATCCGGGACGGCGGCATCCCCTGCGACGTGCTGCACCTGGACTGCTACTGGCAGGTCGCCGGGGCCTGGTCGGACCTGTGCTGGGACGCCGAGCAGTTCCCGGACCCGGCCGGCATGCTGGCCACCCTGGCCGAGCAGGGCTTCCGGGTCAGCCTCTGGATGAACCCGTACGTGATGACCGGCAGCCCGCGCTACGCCGAGGCCGCCGAGGCCGGCTACTTCCTGCACCGCGCCGACGGCTCGGTCTACGTCGCCGACACCTGGCACGGCAGCCACCCGGCCGGCGGGATCGTCGACTTCACCAACCCGGCCGCGGTCGACTGGTTCACCGGGCTGCTCCGGCCACTGCTCGAACAGGGCGTCAGCGTCTTCAAGACGGACTTCGCCGAGGGAGTTCCGTCCGACGCGGTGGCACACAACGGGATGACCGGGGTCGAGCTGCACAACGTCTACTCGCTGCTCTTCAACGACGTGGTGGTGAAGGTGACCCGGGAGGTGGCCGGGCACTCCACGGTCTGGGCCCGGTCGTCGTACCTGGGCGGGCAGCGGCACGCGGCGCAGTGGAGCGGCGACGTGAACGCCACATACCCGGCACTGGCCAGTACGCTGCGCGGCGGGCTGAGCCACGGGCTGTCCGGGGTGCCGTTCTGGAGCCACGACAGCGGCGGGTTCCACGGCACCCCGACCCCGGACCTCTACGTACGCTGGGCGCAGTTCGGGGCGTTCTCCCCGCTGGTCCGGTTCCACGGCACCACCAGCCGGCTGCCCTGGGACTTTCCGGCCGAGGCGGAACGGCTGGCGGTCGAGGCGCTGCGGCTGCGCTACCGGCTGATGCCGTACCTCTTCTCGGCGGCGGTGACCTCGGCCCGGACCGGTACGCCGATGATGCGGGCCCTGCTGGTGGACTCCCCCGACGACCCGGCCGCCTGGACGGCGGAGCTGGAGTACCGGCTCGGCCCGGACCTGCTGGTGGCGCCGATGCTCGGCCCGGACAACCGCCGGCACCTCTACCTGCCGGCCGGCGACTGGGTGGACTTCTGGACCGGTCAGGTGCACGCCGGTGGCCGGCACCTGGCGGTGCACCGGCCACTGGAGCAGATCCCGCTCTTCGTCCGGTACGGCGCGCTGATCCCGGTGCTGCCGCCGGTGGACCGGATCGCCGACGGCCCGTTCGCCGACGTCACCGTGTTGAGCTTCGGTGCCGTCGACGCCGGAACGGTGGTGCACGACGTCGACGGCGACACCACGATCCGGGCCAGCCGGGCGGGCGACGAGTTCCGGGTCGAGGTGGACGGACCGCTGCCGGTCAGCGGCCTGGCCCTCGCCCCGGTCGAGGGCGCCCGGCCACCCGGGCGGCTGCTGCTCGGCGGCGCCGCGACCAGCGCGGTACCGCTTTCCGGACTACCCGCCGTGCGGGGTTGAAGGCCGGGGCGGGGTGCCCAGGTGGGGGGCGCCCCGCCCTTCTTCGGACGAGCGGGGGATCACTGCCGGGCGGGCTGGCGCAGTACCGTGGCCGCCACGGCGAAGGCGGCGACGAGCAGCCCGACGGCGACCGCGAAGGCCAGCCGGAATCCGCCGGTGAGCGCGGCCGGCTGGCTCGCGCCGGCGGCCAGCAGTTCCTCGGTACGCCCGGCGGCGAGCGTGGCGAGCACCGCGATCCCGACCGCCATGCCGAGCTGCTGGGTGGTGTTGAACAGCCCGGAGGCCAGCCCGGCGTCGTCGGAGCGCGCCCCGGACATGCCGAGGCTGGTCAGGGCCGGCAGGGCGAGGCCGAAGCCGGCGGTCAGCAGCATCACCGGCAGCAGGTCGGTGGGGTAGTCGGCCCGGACCGGCACCCGGGTCAGCAGCCCGAGCACCCCGACCAGCAGCACCAGGCCGGCCAGCAGCACGTTCCGCTCGCCGAACCGGGCGGCGAGCCGGGCGGAGACGCCGAGCGAGACCGCACCGATGGTCACCGCCGCCGGCAGCATCGCCAGCCCGGTCGCGGCGGCGCCGTAGTCGAGTACCTGCTGGAGGTAGAGCGCGACAAGCACCTGGAAGGCGAAGAGTGCGGCGACCATCAGCACCTGCACCAGGTTGGCCCCGGCGACGTTGCGGGAGCGCAGGATCCGCAGCGGGAAGAGCGGGCTGGCGGCGGTGGCCTGCCGGGCGACGAAGGCGGCCAGCAGCAGTACGGCGAGGCCGCCCCAGCCGAGCGTGGCCGGCGAGGTCCAGCCGCGTGCACCGACGTTCACCACGGTGTGCAGTCCCAGTCCCAGCCCGGCGGTGACCAGCAGGGCGCCGAGCACGTCGGCCCCGGCCGCCCGGCCGAGTCCCCGGTCCGCCGGCAGCGCGGAGCGGGCGACCGCCAGCGCCGCGACTCCGATCGGCAGGTTGATGAAGAAGATCCAGTGCCAGCCGAGCAGGTCGGTGAGTATCCCGCCGAGCACCTGGCCGAGCGTCGCACCGGCGGCGCCGGTGAAGCTGAACAGGGCGATCGCCCTGCCCCGCTCGCCGGGCTCGGTGAAGAGCGTGACCAGGATGCCCAGCGCGACGGCGGTGGCCGCCGCGCTGCCGACCCCCTGGAGGAAGCGGGCGGTGATCAGCATCCCGGGCGAGCCGGCCAGCCCGGCGAGTACCGACGCGCCGGTGAAGACGGCGGTGCCGGCCAGGAACATCCGCCGGCGGCCGAACAGGTCACCGAGCCGGCCGGCGAGCAGCAGCAGGCTGCCGAAGGCGAGCAGGTAGGCGTTCACCACCCAGCTCAGCCCGGCGGCGGAGAAGCCCAGGTCCCGCTGGATGGCCGGCATCGCGACGGTCACGATGCTGCCGTCGAGGATGGTCATCAACGTGCCCGAGGCGATCACCCCGAGCGCCACCCACCGGCGCCGGTATCCGGGACCGCCGCCGCCGGTCGGCTGGGCCGGCGGCCGCTCCGCAGCATCACCGGGCGCCCGGTCGGCCGACGCGGCGCCGGTGGTGCCCGGTGCGGCGCGGGAGGTGGCCGGTGCGGCGGTACTGGACAGCTCGGATAGCTCGGATAGCTCGGACATGTCGTCCTCCCGTCGGTGACATCGACGGAAGGACCGTAGCAGATAGTTTTGTTGCAGACTATTTGTTTGGGATCTAGCTCTCGCGCTGCCGCGCTCGGCGTACCGGCCCGGGGGTCTCGACCGGCTCGGCCAGGTGACCGGTGACCAGGGCCTCCATCACCCGCAGGAAGACCTGCCGATCCCGCTCGCCGAGGCTGGCCAGCACCTCGGCGTGCACCCGGTCCACGATCGCCTGGCTCTGCCGGGCCACCCGGGCACCCTCGGCGGTCACCGCGACCACCCGGGCCCGCCGGTCGGTACCCGACGGCCGCCGGTGCGCCAGTCCGGCCGCCTCCAGCGCGTCCAC
Source organism: Plantactinospora sp. WMMB782 (assembly GCF_049179135.1). Classification (NCBI taxonomy): domain Bacteria; kingdom Bacillati; phylum Actinomycetota; class Actinomycetes; order Micromonosporales; family Micromonosporaceae; genus Plantactinospora; species Plantactinospora sp. WMMB782. The sequence continues at coordinate 94,141 of NZ_JBMHMC010000007.1, forward strand.
CGTGACCACCATGGTGGTCTTGTCCATGTCACCGATCTCGGCGAGCTGGGCCTGGGTGCGCTCCTCCGCGACGGCGTGCACCAGGACACAGTGCATCCGGGCGGTGAGCCCGATCTCGGCCAGCGCCGCCGCCATCCGGGTACGCAGCACGTGGCTGGTCCGGTCCAGCAGGAACGAGACGTCCGGAACGGTACGGGTCGGAGCCATCGCGGTCATGCCGACCAGGCTACCCAGCCGATCCGTAACGGATCATCTGTTTCCGGTCCCGGCCGACCGGCCACCACCTGCGGGTTCAGCCCTTCACCGCGCCGATGATCACGCCCTTCACGAAGTGCCGTTGCAGGAACGGGTAGACCGCGATGATCGGAGCCATCGTCACCACCACCACGGCCATCTTGATCGCCAGCGTCGGCGGCATCGAGACCCCGACGGCGGTACCCGAGGTCTGCGGGGTCTGGCCGGCCAGGATGAAACTCTGCAACACCCGCTGGCTCGGGAACTTCGTGTTGTCGTCGATGTAGAGCAGCGCGGTGAACCAGACGTTCCAGTAGCCGACGGCGTAGAAGAGCCCGACCACCGCGATCACCGCCCGGGACAGCGGCAGCATGATCCGCAGCAGGATCCGGAACTCCCCCGCACCGTCCATCCGGGCACTGTCCAGCACCTCGCCCGGGATGTTCTGGAAGAACGCCCGCAGCACCACCAGGTTGAAGACGCTTATCGCGGTCGGCAGGATCAACGCCCAGAGGCTGTCCTTGAGGCCGAGACCGGTCACCACCAGATAGCTCGGCACCATCCCCGGATAGATCAGGAAGGTCACCAGGAAGTAGAGCAGCAGGAAGCGGTGGCCGACCGAGCCCGGCCGGGAGAGCCCGTACGCGGCCAGCACGGTGAGCACCAGGCTCACCGCCGTACCTCCGACGGTCACCAGGGCGCTGACCCAGAGCGCCTGGGTGACCTGGCCGCCGGAGAAGATCGTCACGTACGCCGAGAAGTCGATCCCTCTCGGCACCACCACCAGCCCACCGGCGGCGTTTATGGTCTCCCGGGAGGAGAGGCTGGTCACCAGCACCACCCAGAGCGGGATCAGCACCGCCAGCACCACGGCGGTGAGTACCACACCCTTGCCGGCCTGGCCGGCCACGCTCGGCGGTTCCTCCCAGGCCGGCCGGCCACCACGACGGCCCTGCCGGACCTGCCTGGCCACGCGTTCGGTCACCGTCATGTCCGCGAGTACACCCCCCGCTCGCCGATGGCGTGGGCGAACCGGTTGGCCGCCAGGATCAGCACCAGCCCCACCGCCGCCTTGAACAGCCCGGCGGCGGCGCCGAAGCCGTAGTTACCCGTCGTGATGCCCTGGTGGTAGACGAAGGTGTCCAGCACCTCGGCGGCCTGCCGACCGACCGCGTCCCGTTGCAGCAGGAACTGCTCGAAGCCGACCGAGAGCGCGTCGCCGAGCCGGAGGATGAGCAGCAGCACGATCACCGGCCGCAGCCCGGGCAGGGTGACGTGCCAGAGCCGGCGCCACCGGCCCGCGCCGTCCACCGCGGACGCCTCGTAGAGCTGCGGGTCGATCGTGGCCAGCGCGGCGAGGAAGACGATCGTGCCCCAGCCGACGTCCTTCCAGACCGCCTCGGCAGTGACCAGCACGATGAAGGTGTCCGGATTGGACATGATGTCCCAGGGTTGCAGGCCCACGTCACGCAGCTGCTGGGCGAGCAGCCCGGCCCCGCCGAGCATCTGCACGAAGAACGTGACGACCAGCACCCAGCTGAAGAAGTGCGGCAGGTAGACCACGCTCTGCACGAACGCCCGCAGCCGGCTGGAGAGGATGCTGTGCAGCGTGATCGCCAGCACGATCGGCAGCGGGAAGTAGAAGACCAGCTGGAAACCGGTGATCGACAGGGTGTTCCAGAACGCGTCCCAGAACGCCGGGTCGCCGAAGAGCGCCTCGAAGTTGCCGAACCCGATCCAGGTGCTGGACAGGAAGGCGTCCAGCGGACTGTCCCCGGCGTACGGGTTGTAGTCCTGGAACGCCACCACGTTGCCCAGGGTCGGCACGTAGTGGAAGACCAGCAGCAGCAGCGCCCCCGGTGCGACCATGACCAGCAGCGGCCAGTCCCGACGCAGCCGGGCCCGCAGCGGCGGCCGGCGGCCCCGGTCCGACCGCCGTCCCCGGCCCCGCCGGGGCGGGCGGTCGCCGCCGCTCGGGCCGGAGCCGTCGGAGCGCTCCGGCACCGCCCGCTCCGACCCGGCCGGCTCGGCCCGACCCTCCGGCCGGGCCGCCTCCCGGGTACTCATCGCCCGGCGTCGGCCAGGGCCTTGGCCCTGAACTCCCGGGCCTCGTCACCACCGCCGCTGCCCCGCCACTCCTGGATCACCGCGTCCAGGTCGGTGAGCGGCCGGCGCCCGCGCAGGATGTCCGTGATCTTGTCCTCGGTCGGCACCAGACTCGCCTTGTACCTGGCCGGCATCTCCAGCTTGAGCCCGTTCCACGGGTCCTTCTCCAGGAACTTCACCATCTCGTTGGAGTAGCTCAGATAGTCCCGGACGTAGTTCGGGGTCTGCGGGTAGGGCTGGATCACCGGGCTGCGCCCGCTGACGAAGAAGTACTGGTTGGCGATCTCCTTGAAGCCGAGATCGGTCTTGGTCGGCCCCGCGGTGGTCCGGGTGTGGTGCTTGCCCTCGACGCCGTACTCGCGCAGGTTGAACTCCGTGGTGCCGAACGGCGCGGAACACCAGTTGATCACCCGGAGGAGTTCCTCCACCCGCTCCTTGCCGAGCCCCTTCTTGACGAAGGTGTACGAGATCGGCTTGTCGTCGCCCCAGACCAGCGGATCGCCGCCGCCGGCCGAGAAGACCGGCACCGGCTGGAGGTTGAAGCCCGGGGTCACCTTCTGCTGCTCGGCCTGCATCGGCTGCCACATGCCGGGCCCGTCCTGCTTGAACAGGATCTTGCCGCTCTGCAGCAACTGCTTGGCGTCTTCGCCCTTGCTCGCCACCAGGTCCGGGTGGACCAGCCCGGCCTGGTAGACCTTTGCCATGAACTCGACGGCCTGCCGGAACTCCGGCGTCTCGTACTTGAACTCCGGGGTGCCGTCCGGCTTGAGCCGCCAACCGTCGTCGGTGCCGGGCACCTTGTAGAACATCTGCACCATCGAGAAGATGTCGTCGAAGGCCCAGACGCCCTTGTTCGGGTCGGTCACCTGCTTGCCGACCTCGAACAGCTCGTCCATCGTCTTCGGATAGGCCAGCCCCGCCGCGTCGATGAGGTCCTTGCGGCCGAAGAGCGCCCACGGGAACGGTCCGTCGGTCGGGTTCGGGATGGACATCAGCCGCTCGTTCCAGAACGCCTGCCGCCAGGCCCCGGCCGGGAAGGTGGCAAGCATCGGGTACGCGTCGACCCGGTCCCCGGAGAGATAGTCGGTGAGGTCCTCGAAGAGCGCGGCCACCGCGTCGGCGAAGCGCGGCAGCTTGGCGACCTCCCACTCCGGTACGCAGAGCAGGTCCGGCACGTCCCTGGCGCCGAGCAGCGCGTTCAGCTTGTCGGCGTACTTGAGGCCGTCCTGGACGCTGAAGTTGACGTCGATGCCGAGTTCGGCGTTCACCGCCGCCAGGTACTGGCTCTGGCCCAGGCTGGGCGGCGCCGGCCCCCAGGCCGGGGTCATCCCGTTGATCCGCTGGCCGCTGCGGCCGGGCTTCTCGGCGACCGCGTCGAACAGCTCCGCCGGGAACTGCGTGTACCCGTCGGGCACCGGGCGGGTGCCCACCACGTCCGGCTTGGGTAGGCCCGGCAGCTCCTTCTGCTTCGGCAGCAGGCCGGCGAGCTTGTCGAGGTTCTGCGCGTCGCTGGTGGAGGCCGCCTCGCCGCCGCAGCCGGCGAGCAGCCCACTGCCGACGGTCGCCGCCGCCGAGAGGCCCACCAGGCTCAGGAAGTTCCGACGGTTGGTGGCGCTGCCCGGGCCGGATGGTTCCACGGGGTGCGCTCCCTTCGATATCGCCGCAACGGGCCGGTGACCCGCGCGGCGCGCGGGAGAACAACCCGTTCGGTTGCTGGGCGGGTATGGGGTAGAGTTAGTTAGTCGTTTGACTAAACAAAAGTAATCGACGGTGACCGGTGCCACAAGCACCGGAACCACGGCGCGACGGGCGGACGTGACCCGGCGCGTGGCGGTGCGGCATGATTGGCGCACCGCCGGCAACCGGCGCGACACCGGGCCCGGAGACCGACGCGGGGAGCGGGGCTTATCTTGTTCACGACGCAGACCGGGCCACAACCGGCCGATCTCGCCGACGTACGGGCCACCAACCTCGCCGTCGTCCTGCGCTTCGTCCGGGCACACGCGCCCTGTTCCCGGGCCGACATCGCCGCCTCGACCGGGCTGAACAAGGCGACCGTCTCCAGCCTGGTCGCCGAGTTGCTCGACCGGCGCCTGGTCCGGGAGACCGGACTGGCCGAGAACCGGATCGGCCGCCCCGCGACCATGCTGGTGGTCGACGGCGCGCCGTACGCGGCGATCGGCATCGAGGTGAGCATCGACGAGCTGACGGTGGTCGCCGTCGACCTCGCCGGCACCGAACTCCTCTCCTGGCGGCGTGCCTTCGACGGCTCGTCCGCCTCCCCCGGCCGGGCCGTCAGCGCCATCGCCGCGCTGGCGAACCGTGCCGTCAACCGGGTCGGCCAGCAGGGACGGGAGGTGCTCGGCCTCACCGTCGCGGTACCCGGCCTGGTGGACGGCAGCGGCACCGTCCGGCTCGCCAGCACGCTCGGCTGGCGCGATCTCCCGCTCGGCGCCGACCTGCGCCGGGCGCTGCGCGGTCCGGGCTACGAGGTGGTGGTGGAGAACGACGCCAACCTCGCCGCGCTGGCCGAATACCGGCACGGTCCGTACGCCGGGACCGCCAACCTGGTGCACCTGACCGGCGGCGCCGGGCTCGGCGCGGGTGTGGTGGCCGACGGACGGCTGCTGCGCGGCGGACGCGGCTTCGCCGGCGAACTGGGTCACGTACCCGTGGTCCCGGACGGTCCCGGCTGTCCCTGCGGCCGGCGCGGCTGCCTGGAGGCGGTGGCCGGCGTCCCGGCGCTGATCCGCCGGGCGCTGCCGGACGCGGCCGAGGACGGTCCGGTCACCGACTTCGCGCCGGAGGTGGACCGGATCCGCAGCAGGGCCCGCCGGGGCGACCGCCCCACCCTCGACGCGCTCGCCGAGATCGGCCGGCACCTGGGCCGGGGGGTCGCGCTGCTGGCCAACCTGGTAAACCCCGAGGTCGTGCTGCTCGGCGGCTACTACTCGACGCTGGCACCGTGGCTGCTTCCCGCTGCCGAGGCCGAACTGCACGCCAACACGCTGGCGCCGGAGGCCGGTGGGGCCCGGCTGCTCGCCTCGGCTCTCGGCACCGGGGCGGCGGCGTCCGGCGGGGCGGCCCGGACCCTGGAGACCGTCGACGCCGGCCGGTTGCCGCTGCGCGACCCGGACCGGAGCACCGGCCGGGACCCCGGCTCCGCCGCCCGGATCTCCGGAAAGACCCCCACCCGATCGAGCACCACACCGGGCGATCCGGAACCGGCGCCGGGCACCGCGCCGGCCGCCGCCGACGCGGCGACATCCGCCGCACCCGGGTCCGCCGACCCGACCCGTCAGCCGGCCACCCGAAGCTGACCGGCCGGACAGGCCACCGAGCGCCGGCCGGCCGCGCGCGACCGGGTTCGCGGGCCCGAGGAAACAGATGCCGACCAATCGGTTCGACGCAACCCCTTGACCGGTACGGCCACTGGTGGAAGCCTCGAAATGCTCCCTCGTGACCAGCGGGAAACCGCTATCCACGGTGGAGTGTTTCTTCCTCGGCCGTCGAAGCGCTTCGAGCTTCCCGGGCTGTCGGTCGGGGACACCCGCCGCGCCATCCCGCCCCCCCGCCTGTTTCGAAGCGCTTCGACTGAGTCGCCACCACCACCGGTCGCACCGCCGCAGCGCAGGTCGAAAATCATGGAAGGTGATCGACCGTGACCGACACGACGTTCCGCGACCCCGACCAGCCGCTCGACGTACGGGTCGCCGACCTGCTCGGCCGGCTCACCCCGGCGGAGAAGGTCGCGCTGCTGCACCAGCACCAGGCCCCGGTGCCCCGGCTCGGAATGCCGGCGTTCCGTACCGGCACCGAGGCGTTGCACGGGCTCGCCTGGCTCGGCCCGGCGACCGTCTTTCCGCAGGCGCTCGGGCTCGGCAGCACCTGGAACCCGGAGCTGATCCGGGCGGTCGGCGCGGCGGTCGGCGACGAGGTCCGGGGGCTGCACCACAAGGACCCGACCCGGGTCGGGCTGAACGTCTGGGCGCCGGTGGTGAACCCGCTGCGCGACCCCAGGTGGGGACGCAACGAGGAGGGCTACGCCGAGGACCCCTGGCTGACCAGTTGGCTCGGCACCGCCTACGCCCGGGGCCTGCGCGGTGACCACCCCGACTACCTGAAGACCGCCCCGACGCTGAAGCACTTCCTCGGCTACAACAACGAGACCGACAGGTGCACCACCTCCAGCAACCTGCCACCCCGGGTGCTCTACGAGTACGAGCTGCCCGCCTTCCGGGCACCGATCGCCACCGGCTCGGCGGTGGCGGTGATGGCGTCGTACAACCTGGTCAACGGGCGGCCGGCGCACCTGAGCCCGCTGATCGGGGCCGAGCTGCGCCGGTGGACCAGCGACGAGATCCTGGTGGTCAGCGACGCCAGTGCGGTCTCCAACATCGCCGGCGCCCAGGGCTACCTGCCCGACCACCCCAGCGGGTACGCCGCCGCGCTGCGGGCCGGCGTCGACAGCTTCACCGAGGACAGCGAGGACTCCGGGCCGACGATCGAGCGGCTGACCGAGGCGCTCCGGCGCGGGCTGCTCGACGAGTCCGACCTGGACACGGCGGTACGGCGGATCCTCACCATCCGGTTCCGGCTCGGCGACTTCGACCCGCCGGAGCGGAACCCGTACACGGCGATCACCGCAGACGTGATCAACTGCTCGGCGCACCAGGAGCTGGCCCGGGAGGCCGCCCGGCAGTCGCTGGTGCTGCTGCGCAACGTCGCCCGGCCCGGCACCGGGGCCCTGTTGCCGCTCGACCCGGGCCGGACCGGCCGACTGGCCGTACTCGGGCCGCTTGCCGACACGCTCCACGAGGACTGGTACAGCGGGACCCTGCCGTACGCGATCACCGCCCGGGACGGCCTGGCCGCCCGCTTCGCCCCGGCCAGCACGGCCTACCACTGTGGCGCCGACCTGATCGCGCTGCGCACCGCCGACGGCTACGTCCGGGCCGCCCACGATCCGCAGGGCGCCGCGCTCCGGCTCGACCGGACCTGCCCGGCAGCCCCGGTGGCCGACGCCCCGGCCACCTCCGACGACACGACCACCGCCGGGACCGACGTCGCCGGGACCGCCACCGTCGGGACGGGCGTCGGCGGGACGGGCGTCGGCGGGACGGGCGTCGGCGGGGCGGCCGGGCCGGTTCCGGCGGACGGGTGGTTCGAGGTCTTCGACTGGGGACAGGACATCGTCGCGCTGCGCAGCCTGGCGAACGGCCGGCACGTCGGCGCCGACGACGAGGGACTGCTGGTCAACGACCGGCCCGGACCCGGTGGCTGGATCGTCCGGGAGACGTTCCGGCTGGTCGACCGGCCGGGCGGCGACCGGGTACTGCACCACCTGGCCACCGGGCGGTACGTCCGGGTCGGCCCGGACGGCATGCTCCGGGCCGACGCGGTGGAGCCGGCCGGGGCCACCGGGTTCACCGTCGAACTGGTCTCCGACGGTGCGGCCGAGGCGGCTGCGCTGGCCCGGGAGGCCGACGTCGCCGTGGTGGTGCTCGGCAACCACCCGATGGTCTGCGGCCGGGAGACCGAGGACCGCGCCGACCTCGCCCTGCCGGCCGGACAGGAGGCGCTGCTCCGGGCGGTGTACGCGGCCAACCCGCGTACCGTGCTGGTGCTCAGCAGCAGTTATCCGTACGCGGTGAACTGGGCCGACGAGCACCTCCCGGCGATCGTCTGGTCGGCGCACGGCGGCCAGGAGTACGGTGCCGCGCTGGCCGCCGTACTCGCCGGGGACGCCGACCCGGGTGGCCGGTTGACCCAGACCTGGTACCGCGACGCGGCGGAGCTGCCCGACCTGTTCGACTACGACGTGATAGCCACCGACACCACGTACCTCTACCATCGGGGCACCCCGCTCTACCCGTTCGGCCACGGGCTGAGCTACGCCGAATTCGCCTACTCTGACCTCCGGCTCAGCGCGGACGAGGTGGACGCGGCCGGAGAGATCGAGGTCAGCGTGCGGGTGACCAACGTCGGTTCCCGACCGGGCGACGAGGTGGTCCAGCTCTACACCCGGCAGCGGCGCTCCCGGGTCAAGCAGCCGCTGCGCCAGCTTCGCGGCTTCACCCGGGTGAGCCTGGCGCCGGGCGCCTCGACGACGGTACGCCTCCGGCTGCGGGCGACCGAGCTCGCGCACTGGGACGTGGCCCGGGGCCGGTACGTGGTGGAGGACGCCCGGCACACCGTCGCGGTCGGCCGGTCCAGCGCCGACCTGCTGCTGACCGCCACCCTGGCGGTGCACGGCGAGCCGGTACGCCCCCGCGCGGCGCTGGCCGGTCCACTCTGCGCGGCCGACCACGACGAGTACGCCGGCATCGAGCCGCTGCCGGACGGCCCGGACGGTGCGGCGGTGCTGGCCCGGGAGGCCGGCGGCTGGATCCGGTTCTCCCGGGTGGACTTCGGCACCGGGGTACGCGGGGTCGCGGCCCGGGTCGGCGGCCACCGCCCGCTGCCACACGGCGCCGAGCTGGTGCTCCGGTTCGACGACCCGGTCCGGGGCCCGATCGCCGGCACGATCCCCGTCCCACCCACCGTCGACAACGCCCCTACCCCCGGGAGCGGGACCGGCACCGGCGACGTCGATCCGGCTACCGCCACCGCAACCGGCCGGTGGCACGGCGAGGCGACCGGGGTACGGGATCTGTATCTGCTGTTCGACACCCCCGGCGCTACGCTGAGTTGGTTGACCTTCACGGCAGGAGTCGACGGGGACCGCACCGGTGTGGAAGCTGGAGGCGCCTAGTGTCCGAATCGTCGGGCCCCACCTCGCGACAGTCGCACCGGCAGTCCACCGGTGGTCCCGCGAAGCGGGCGGACATGGTGACCATCGCCGACGTGGCCCGGCACGCCGGGGTCGCGGTCAGCACCGTGTCGTACGTGCTCAGCGGCAAGCGTGCCATCTCGGCCTCGACCCGGGAACGGGTGATGGCCAGCGTGCGCAGCCTCGGCTACCACCCGAACGCCGGGGCGCGGGCCCTGGCCAGCAGGCGGGCCAACGTGATCGCCCTGGTGCTGCCGCTGCGCTCCGGCATGCACCTGCCGGTACTCATGCAGTTCGCCACCGCCGTGGTGACCACCGCCCGGCAGTTCGACCACGACGTGCTGCTGATGACCGCCGACGAGGGGCCGGCCGGGCTGCGCCGGATCGCCGCCAGCGCGATGGTCGACGGCATCGTGCTGATGGACGTGGAGATGCACGACGACCGGGTACCGGTGCTGCGCGACCTGGAACGGCCCAGTGTGCTCATCGGATTCCCCGCCGACCCCACCGGGCTGACCTGCGTCGACCTGGATTTCCATCGGGCCGGGGCGGTCTGCGTCGAGCACCTGGCCGGGCTCGGCCACCGCTCGGTGGCGCTGCTCGGCGCCCCGGCGGTGGTCTACGACCGGGACACCGGTTTCGCCCACCGCACCCGGGCCGGCTTCGCCGAGACGGCGCGGCGGCACGGGATCGCGGCGGTCGCCCAGCCCTGCGAGGAGAACCTCGAGGCGGTCGCCCAGGAGCTTGCCGGGCTGCTGGAGCGCCAGCCGGAACTGTCGGCGCTGGTGGTGCACAACGAGGCGGCGGTCGGTCAGGTGCTCGCGGCGCTGCCGGCGCTCGGCCGGCGGGTCCCGCAGGACGTCTCGGTGGTGGCGATCTGCCCCGACGAGGTCGCCGAACGGGCCAGTCCGGCGCTGACCTCGGTGCTGATCCCGGCCGAGGAGGTCGGCCGGCAGGCGGTGTCGCTGCTGATGGCGAAGCTGGAGCGGGAGCCCGTCCCGGAGGGCACCCTGCTGCCGCCCCGGCTCACCGTCCGGGCCAGTACCGCGGCGGCGCGGCCGGCGGTCGGCTCGCCGAACGTACCGACCGCCGCCCCGGCCGGCTGACCACCGGTCGTCGACCCGGCACCACCCCACGGCAGCCCGGCCGGACGCCGCCACTCCCCCGGCTGACCACCCCGGACGCCGGCACCACGCTGGCCGACCACCCGACCCGTCGCGCGCGCCGGCCCCGCCGCCCGCTCGCCCGGCCACCGCCCGATCCGCCGAGCGCACCGGCTCCGCCGCCCGGGTTCTTGATCGGCGGCGGCCGGGCTGGTCCACTCAGGGCCATGGCCCGACACATGACCCCGGACGAGTTCCGTCGCCACGGTCACCAGCTGGTCGACTGGATCGCCGACTACTGGGCCACGCTCGACCGGCGCCCGGTCGCCGCCACCGACCCGCCCGGCACCGTCGCCGGCCGGCTGCCAGCCGGCCCTCCCGAGCGGGGCGAGCCGTTCGACCGGCTCCTCGCCGACCTGGACACGGTTATCGCGCCCGGCCTCACCCACTGGCAGCATCCGCGGTTCTTCGGCTACTTCCCGGCGAACACCTCCGGGCCGAGCGTGCTCGGCGACCTGGTCTGTGCCGGCCTCGGCGTGCAGGGCATGCTCTGGTCCACCGGCCCGGCCTGCACCGAGGTCGAGACGGTGGTGCTGGACTGGCTGGCGGAACTGCTCGACCTGCCGGCCCGGTTCCGGTCGGCCGGCACCGGCGGCGGGGTGATCCAGGACTCGGCCTCCTCGGCGATCCTGATCGCCGTACTGGCCGCGCTGCACCGGGCCGGCGACGGCCGGTGGCGGGGGCACGGGGTGCGGCGGGCGTACCGGGTCTACACGTCGACCCAGGGGCATTCGGCGATCGAGAAGGCGGTCCGGATCGCCGGGCTCGGCGACGCGGGACTGCGTACCGTCGGGGTCGACCCGCAGAACCTGGCGCTGGACCCGGTGGCGCTGCGGCAGGCCGTCGAGGCGGACCTGGCGGCCGGGCTGGTGCCCGCGGCGGTGGTGGCGACGATCGGCACCACCTCCACGAACGCGGTCGACCCGATCCCGGCGATCGGCGAACTGTGCCGGGAGTACGGGCTGTGGTTGCACGTCGACGCCGCGTACGCCGGGGCGGCCGCGGTCTGCCCGGAACTGCGGCACACCCACGCCGGGCTGGAGTACGCCGACTCGTACTGCTTCGACCCGCACAAGTGGCTGCTCACCGGTTTCGACTGCGACGCGTTCTGGGTGGCGGACCGGGCGGAGCTGGTCGAGGCGCTGACGGTGCTGCCGGAGTACCTGCGCAACGCGGCGACCGAGTCTGGGGCGGTGCTCGACTACCGGGACTGGCAGGTACCGCTCGGCCGGCGGTTCCGGGCGCTGAAACTCTGGTTCGTGCTCCGCTGGTACGGCGCCGAGGGGCTGCGCGCGCACATCCGGGAGACGATCGCGCTGGCCGGATGGTTCGCCGAGCGGGTCCGGGCCGACCCGCGCTTCGAAGTGGTCGCGCCGGGCCCGTTCGCGCTGGTCTGCTTCCGGCTGGCCGGCACCGGCGACGGGGCCGCCGACGACGAGGCGAACGCCGAACTGCTGGCCCGGGTGAACGGGACCGGCCGGGCGTACCTGACGCACACCCGGGTCGGCGGCCGTTACACGCTGCGGCTGGTGCCGGGGTCGCCGTACACCCGGCAGGAGCACGTGGCGCAGACCTGGCAGCTGATCACCGAGGTCGCGGCCACCCTCGGTCCACCGGACCGCTCTCGCCCGACCGGGCCGGGCCGTTGACCGACCCGGGCAGCCGACCAGGCCGGGCAGGGCCCCCGCCGCGACCGACGCGACGGGCGGGGGCCTGCGGGATCCGTCAGGCGCGCAGGGCGGCGATGAACCACTCGAACTTCGGCACCTGGGGCGGGAACGGCGGGCGGCCGTTGAGCAGGCCGAGCAGTTCCCAGTACCGCTCGACCCGGCGGTCGGTGAAGGTCGCCACCTCGTCGGCGAGCCGGGCGCGCTCCTCGGTGGAGAGTCCCGGGTCCACGATCCGGTCCAACACCGCCCGACCCTGCGCCGAGTCCGGGGCGATCCCGTCCGCCATCGCCCGGCCGACCTGCTCGACCACGGCCGTCGGGTCGTACGCCGACGGCCCGCCCCGCTCGCCGGTCGGCTGCCCGCCGGCCACCGCCATCTGCCGGGCCCGCTGCCCGAAGTCCGGGTCGGCGACCAGCTCGGCGAGTTCCAGCCAGGCGTCCACCTGTTCCGGGCTCGGGTCGTCGGGCAGTTCGGCCGGCATCTGCCGCATCGCCTCGGCGATCCTCGCCCCGGGCTCGTACGGCTCGATCCCGGCAAAGGTACGGTCCACGAAGTCGTCGATCATCCGCTGCCGTTCCTGCGCGGAGAGCCGGGCCAGCTTGTTCATCACTCTCATCTCCTCGGTCGTGCTGTTCCGTCGGGCGACCGACCGCAGCACGGCCCGGCGCAACTGGAGCGCGCGGATCTCGGTGTCCAGGGCGAGTACGTGCGCCCGGGCCACCTCGGCCAACGTGCTCTGCCGGGCCAGGATCCGCTGCACCGTCCCGAGGTCCAGGCCGAGTTCCCGCAGTGTCCGGACCAGGTCCAGCCGGGCCACCGCCTCGGTGTCGTAGAGGCGGTAGCCGCCGCTGGACCGGCCGGTCGGCGGAATCACGTCGGCGTCGGACCAGAACCGGATGGTCCGGACCGACAGGCCGGTACGTCGGGCGAGCTGTCCGATCGTGAACAGCTCGGTGCGGTCGTTCACGGAACGAGCATCAACCTTCCAGCCGCTGGAGACTCAAATCCATTATCTCCGCGCCGGTGGTCGCCGGCCGTCGGATGCCCCACGGCGGCCGGATGCCCGCCGCCGGCAAGCGGATGCCCGCCGGTGACCGCCGAATGCCGGATGCCCGCCAGTGAGCGGCGGATGCCGGGTGCCCGGCGTGAGGCTCAGGTCCAGGCGGCCGGATCGGCGACGAGTTCGCGGACCCGGTCCGGCAGCTTGCCGTTGGCCACGTCGGCGACGGTGACCAGCTCCAGGATCTCCCGCTCGCTGGCCCGCAGCGCGATCCAGACCTCTTGGAGGGCGCGGGCCGCGCCGGAGTAGCCGAGCTCCTCCGGGCGCTGTCCCCGGATGTTGGCCAGCGGGCCGTCGATCACCCGGATCACCTCGGCCAGCGAGATCTCGGTAGCCGGGCGGGCCAGCCAGTAACCGCCCTCGGGGCCACGCTGGGCATGCACGATCCCGCCCCGGCGCAGTTGCAACAGGATGCTCTCCAGGAACTTCGGCGGGATGTCCTGGGTCCGGGCGATCTGTTCGGCGGTCAGCGGCACCGGGCGTCGGCTCGGCCCGCCGGTCGGCGACCCCGGACGCCGGCCCGGCGCGGCAGCCTCGCCGTCCGCGCCCTGGCCGGCGGATCGGCCCCGGCCACCGGTGTCTCCCCGGCCGGCGGCACCCGACCGCGGGTCGGGCCCGCCCTGCTCCGCGCGTGCGGCGATCTCGGCAACGGCACGCAGCGCGTAGTCGACCCGGGCGGAGAGACGCATACCGGAAGGTTATCCGGCCCGGTCAGGCCCCGACCCGGCGGAGCAGCCCTTCCTGCACCGCGCTGGCGATCTGCCGGCCGTCGACGGTGAACATCCGGCCGGTGGCCAGCCCCCGCCCGCCCGACGCGGACGGGCTCCAGCAGTCGTAGAGGAACCACTCGTCGGCCCGGAACCGGCGGTGGAACCAGAGCGCGTGGTCGAGGCTGGCCCCGACCAGGCCACCGGGCCCCCACACCTCGCCGTGCACCGAGAGGACCGAGTCGAGCAGGGTCATGTCGGAGGCGAAGGTGAGGGCGCAGGCGTGCAGCAGCGGGTCGTCGGGCAACTTGCCGTCGATCCGCATCCAGACCCGCTGGTGCGGGTCGGCGGGCCGGTCGCCGGGGCGTACCCAGCCGGGTTCGCCGACGTACCGGACGTCGATCGGGCGCGGGATCATCGCCCAGATGCCGAGCCGTTCCGGGTAGCGGGCCAGCCGGTCGGACATGGTCGGCAGGGTCTCCGGCGGCGGCACGTCGGCCGGCACCGGGGCGTGGTGGTCGAGCCCCTCCTCCTCGCGGTGGAAGGAGGCCGACATGAAGAAGATCGGCTTGTCGTGCTGGAGCGCGACGGACCGGCGTACCGAGAAGGAGCGGCCGTCCCGGACGTTCTCCACCTGGTATTCGATCGGCTCGGCCGGGTCGCCGGGCCGGACGAAGTAGCCGTGCAGGGAGTGCACGAACCGGGCCGGGTCGACCGTCCGGCCGGCGGCGACCAGGGCCTGACCGGCGACCTGGCCGCCGTACACCCGTTGCGGGCCGACCGGCGGGCTCATCCCCCGGAAGGTGTGCTCGTCGAGCTGGCGGAGGTCGAGTACCTCCAGCAGGAGGTCGACCGCCGCCTGCCCGACGACCGTCTCGGCGGGAGGATCCAGGCTCACTGTCCCGACCGGCCGACCGCCGGGTCGACGAGCGAGCCGAGCTGGTGCACCCGCAGCGTGTTCGTGGAGCCGGGGGTACCGGACGGGGTACCGGCGACGATCACCACGTAGTCGCCCGGGTTGGCGTGGCTGAGCCCGATCAGCGCCTGGTCGACCTGCCGGAACATGTCGTCGGTGTGCTGCACGAAGGGCATCAGGAAGGTCTGCACACCCCAGGAGAGGGCGAGCTGGTCGCGCACCTCCGGGACCGGGGTGAAGGCGAGCAGCGGCAGGTCGCAGTGCAGCCGGGAGAGTCGGCGCACGGTGTCGCCGGTCTGCGAGAACGCGACGAGCGCCTTGGCGCCGATCGCCTTGGCGATCTGCGAGGCGGCGACGGTGAGCGCCCCGCCGTGGGTACGCGGGTCGTGCTGGAGCCGGGGCACCCCGATCGAACCGGACTCGGTGGTCGTGACGATCTTGGCCATCGTGCTGACCGTGAGCACCGGATATTTTCCGACGCTCGTCTCGCCGGAGAGCATCACCGCGTCCGCGCCGTCCAGCACCGCGTTCGCCACGTCGGACGCCTCGGCGCGGGTCGGCCGGGAGTTCTCGATCATGGAGTCGAGCATCTGGGTGGCCACGATGACCGGCTTGGCGTTCTCCCGGCAGAGCTGCACGGCCCGCTTCTGCACCAGCGGCACCTGGTCGAGCGGCAGCTCGACGCCGAGGTCACCACGGGCCACCATGATCCCGTCGAAGGCATTGACGATCGACTCCAGGTGGGTCACCGCCTCGGGCTTCTCCACCTTCGCCATCACCGGCCGGTGCACCCCGACCTCGTGCATGATGTGGTGCGCCAGCTTGATGTCCTCGGGCGAACGGACGAAGGACATCGCCACCATGTCGACGCCGAGCCCGAGCGCGAAGCGCAGGTCCTCGGTGTCCTTGTCCGACATCGCCGGCACGCTCACCGCGACGTTGGGCAGCGAGACGCCCTTGTTGTTGGAGACGGCGCCGCCCTCGGTGACGAGCACCCGGATGTCGTTGCCGTCCACCTCGCTGACCTCGACCGCGACCCGGCCGTCGTCGATCAGCAGCCGGTCGCCCGGCTTCACCTCGTAGGGCAGCTTGTCGTAGGTGCAGGAGACCCGCTCCCGGGTACCGACGACCGCGTCTCCGGTGATCACGACCGAGTCGCCGGTGCGCCACTCGTGCGGCCCGTCGGCGAACCGGCCGAGCCGGATCTTGGGACCCTGGAGGTCGGCGAGGACGGCGACTGCCCGACCGGTGGTCCGGGCGGCCTCCCGGACCAGGTGGTAGACCTGCTCGTGGTCGGCATGGCTGCCGTGGCTGAAGTTGAGCCGGGCTACGTCCATGCCCGCCTCGACGAGTCCGCGGATGCGCTCCGGTGAGGCGGTCGCGGGACCAAGGGTGCAGACGATCTTCGCGCGGCGTGTCACGGCCATCAGGCTAGTCTCTCTCTCGGATCGGCCCGCCGGACCCTCGGGATGCCGAAGTCTTGACCAACGTCACGCGGCTACAGGGTGACCGGCGGGTCGTCACACCGGGACGTCGTGGCGGGCGTCAGCGACCGCGCGGCGCCGAGCCTACTCCCGCCGCGCCAGCGTCGTGCTCCCGGCCGGGGTGGGTCCGGGTCCGTACGCGGGCGGCCAGCGGCGCCCAG
Source organism: Plantactinospora sp. WMMB782 (assembly GCF_049179135.1). Lineage (NCBI taxonomy): Bacteria > Bacillati > Actinomycetota > Actinomycetes > Micromonosporales > Micromonosporaceae > Plantactinospora > Plantactinospora sp. WMMB782. The sequence goes on from NZ_JBMHMC010000007.1 coordinate 110,414, forward strand.
AGGAGAAGTCTACGCCGCCGGTCGCCAGTTCACCGTGGCGTGATCTTGTCGTTATTCCGCCGACACCGTCCGGCCGGACAGTCAGGGCGCAGTGCAGTTGATCAAGATCCCGTGGATCCGACCGTCGCGAGGAGCGCCATGGCACCGACCCCGCCCACCGACGCCGAACTCAACACCATGATCCGGGCCCGGCTGGCCAGCCTGGGCATCGACCTCGACCAGCTGCCCCCGGGCGCCGCCGCCGACCCGGAGACCGGCTCCCCCGGCCAGGACTCGGTGCTCGCCTCGCTGCGCTCGTTCGTCCGGGGCACCGTGGCCGAGCTGGCCGCATACCAGCTGCCGGCCCCGGCCGGTACCGACCCGGAGCTGGCCAGGGCGCTCTCCCAGCAGGCCGCGCCGATGCTCTACCCCTCGATCAGCACGCAGTGGCGGCGGTGAGGACGATGGACTCCGTACCCCAGGACCGGACCGTCGACCGCCGGACCTTCCTGGCCCGGGCCGCCGCGCTGGCCGCCGCCGGAGCGGCCGGCGGCACCGTCGCACTGCCCGCGGTGGCTACCGCGCAGACCCCGCGGACCCTGGCCCCCGGCAGCACCGGGCCGGCCGGGCACGGCGGCGGCCCCGGCCGGCCGAATCCGGCGCTGGACCGGCCGGAGGCGTACCGGCGGCCCCGGCCCGAGGCACTGGCCGACCCGACCGAGCTGACCGTCGCCGAGGCGGCCTGGCTGATCCGGGCCCGCCGGCTCAGCCCGGCCGAACTGGTCGAGGCGTACCTGGCGCGGATCGGGGCGTACGAGGAGACGTACCAGGCGTTCAACCTGGTGCTCGCGGACGCCGCGCTGGCCGCCGCCCGGGCCGCCGGACGGGAACGGCACTGCGGTGCGCTGCACGGCATCCCGCTGGCGATCAAGGACAACTACTACACCGCCGGGGTACCGACGACCGCCAACTCCTACCTCTTCCGGGACTTCGTGCCGCCGTCCGACGCCACGGCGGTGGCCCGGCTCCGGGCGAACGGGGCGATCGTGCTCGGCAAGACCCAGATGGGCCCGCTGGCCACCACCCGGGCCACCACCCCGGCCGGGATCGTCACCACGGTCAACGCCTGGACGCCGACCGACCCGGGCACCGACCCCGGCGGGTCGTCCACCGGTACCGCGACGGCGGTCGCCGGCCGGCTGGCCACCGCCGGCACCGGCACCCAGACCGGCGGCTCGATCACCGCGCCGTCGAACGCGCAGAACCTGACCGGGCTCAAGCCGACGATGGGCCGGGTCCCGCTGACCGGGATCATCCCGCTCAGCTACACCCGGGACCATCCCGGACCGCTGGCCCGGGACGCCCGGGACGCCGCGATCATGCTCACCGCGATGGCCGGCGAGGACCCTGCCGACCCGCGCAGCCAGGGCCTGCCACCGGTCCCCCGGCTGATCGAGGCGGCCACCCCGGTGTACGCCGGCCGGCGGGTCAAGCTGCGCTGGAAGACGAGGATCGGGGTACCCCCCGGCTACGCCTCCGGCACCTCGGCGACCGCGCTGGCCCGGCAGGCGTTCCTGGCCGAGCTGGCGAAACTTCCCGGCGCGACAGTTGTCGACGTGCCGCTGCCGGCGGACTGGAACCTGCTCTCCGGCGGCAGCTTCAACAACATCCGGCTGCCGGAGCGCAGCGAGCCCTTCATGCCGTACCTCCGCACCGACCTGCGCGGCTTCGGGGTCTCGGTGACCAGCTGGTTGCAGGGGGCGCTGCTCGGCGGCACCGAGTTCCTCACCGGGCAGCGGGCCAAGCTGCTCTTCCTGGAACGGGTACTCGACCAGATCTTCGACGTCTGTGACGTGGTGGTGCAGACCGGACCGGTGCCGTTCGACATCCTCGGCCTGCCGGAGATCGGCTTCCCGATCGGGTTCAGCCCGGCCGGGGTGCCGATCGGCACCATCCTCGGCGGCCTGCCGTACGGGGAGGAACGGCTGTTGTCGGTGGTGGCCGCGTACCAGGAGGTGACCGACTGGCACTGGCGCCGGCCGACCGACCCGCCGGCCGTGGCGGTGGACCCCCGGGCCGCCCGGGGCACCCTGACGGCGCCCGAGCCGGACGGGTCGCGGGGCCGGCTGACCGCCGAGCAGGTGGCCGAACTGACCCAGTGAACCTCCGGCAACATCTTCCGGCGATCCCGTCACGACCACGGCCGAGCTGAAACGGTCCTGGGGTCATCGGTACGGCGAGGGATGTGGCGGTCCGGGTCGACGGTAGGGTCGACCCGGACCGCCGTCCGGTCAGCGCCCCCAGGGTTCGGCAGGGACGCATTCGGCCGGGTCCACCACGGACGATCCCCTTCCGCCGGGGGACGGCGAGTAGACGACCTTTCCGGCCGGGTCGACATAGCAGCCGCTGGTCCGGTCCGCGGCCTCGAACAGCGGCAGCCGGCCGAGCTCGTTGCCGTCCACGTCGTAACCGACCAGCCGCGCGTCCTGCTGGACCGCACCGCCGGTACTTATCAGCCCGAACGCCCCGCCCTCGATGCCGGCCGTGGTGGTGCGCCCCGCACCGTGCTCCGCAGGTGAAGTAGCCGGCGTCGGTCAGGAACAACATGGCCGAGCGATGCCTGTGCTGGGTGGCCACGGCCAGGTTGTCCAGCGTGACCTCCGCAGCCCGGGGGATCCCGTCCACGTCGGTCCGAGCCCGCTGGTCGAGGTTCCAGGTCAGGCACTGCTCGGCCGCGTCCCGCAGGGCGGGTGACAGCTCGGCGGCGGACATCGCGAGGATCCGGCTGTCTCCGTCGTCCGCACCGGACGGCCACAACGCGACCCCGGCCCCGACGGCCGCGACGGTGGTCACCACAGCGGCGAGGACCGCCACGCGCCGGCCGGTGTGCCTCGGTTCGCGGTCGGGACCGTGCAGTGCGACGAGAGGATGCCGGCGCGTATGCGCTCGGCGCGGACGGTTGGCAGGTCCCGCTCGGCGGGGGGTTGCAGGATGTCGGTCATCGCTCCTCCTGTCCGCGGGTGGCCACCAGGCGGGCCAGTCGGGATCGCGCCCGGCTGACCCGGGAGCGGACGGCGCCCTCGGTGACGCCGAGAATCGTGGCGGCCTAGGCGTACGGCACGCCAGACCAGACACAGAGCGCGATCACCTCACCGGACGGCGTTCACCGCCCGGCGGCGCTGCGCCGGGGTACCGACAACTCGACCTCGGTTCCCTCGCCCGGAGTGCTGTGGATCGTCGTGCTGCCGCCGAGATCGGCGATCCGGCCGCGTATCGACTGGACCACACCGAGCCGGCCGGCCCCGGCCGCCTCGACCAGCCGCTCCGGGGAGAATCCGACCCCGTTGTCGCGGACGGTGACGCGTACCGCCTCCCCCTCGTCCTCGAGCAGTACCCAGGCGCGGGCGCCGGGGCCGGCGTGCCGGCGTACGTTGTCCAGGGCGGCCTGCACCGCGGCGGTCAGCTCCACGGCGGTGGGGGCCGGCAGCAGCACGGGTTCGGCCGGCGCCGCGATCTCGGTCGTGCCGGACGCCAGTGCCGCCAGACCCGTCCGCAGGTCCTGGGCACCGTCAGGATGCGGGGCGGTCGCCCCGGTGAGCAGGCTGCGCAACGCCGTCTCCTGCTCGGCGGCGAGCGTGGCGAGCTGCGGGCCCTGCCCACCGAGATCGGAACCGTGCCGCTGCACCAGCGTCAGTACCTGCAGGACACCGTCGTGGATGGACCGGGCCAGCCGTTCCCGCTCGGCGGTGGCGGCGTCCCGGCGGATCTGCTCCGCGTGCTTCCGCTCGGCCCGTCGGGTGGCGATCTGTTGCGCGAAGCCGAGCCCGCCGATCGCCGCGCCCGCCACCAGCAGCAACCCGGCCGAGGTGTTCAGGTGGAACACCGAGTTGAGGTAGGACCCTACCGGCGAGCCGTTCCGCAGGTAGGTCGCCTGGATGGTCTGCAGCCCGCCACTCGCCAGTACAGCGGCCACCGGACCCAGCACGACCGGAAGGGCACCACGGGGGGCCAGCACCGGGGCGGTGGCGCCGACGACGGCGGTCGCCGCGGCGGCGACCACGAACAGGATGAGTGACGCGGGAATGGTGCTCCGCTGCTCCGCCAGCTTCTCGGGGTGCCCGGACGTCGCGGCGTAGGCGATGAACAGCGCCATGGCGGCCACCACCGTCAGCGCGCTGGCGAGCGGGACCCGCCACCGACTGCCGGCCGCGACGGCGCCGAGCACCACCCCGGCCAACGCGGACAGCCATCCCAGCGGGCCGGCGAAGACCAGCGCGGTGACGACGAGGATCATCGGTGCCACCACGGCCACCCGGGTGGTCGCCACGATCAGTGCCGCCGCGACCGACCAGGGACCGGCGACGGCGGCGATGCCAATCGTGACCACCAGGGTGATCGCCCCGACGATGGCGACCTCCACGAAGCTGCGGATGTAGAGGGCCGTGAAGCTGACCCCGAGCAGGTCGGCCAGTCGCTCGGTGCTCAGCAGGGACAGCGGGATCGCCAGGCACACCACGAACGCGCCGGCCAGCACCAGCCGGACCCGGCGCCTCGACCGGTCGGCGACGTCGGTCAGCCCGGTCGCGGCGTCGTCGCCGTGCCTCGCGTGCTGCCAGGCCACCGGCAGCACTCCGACCAGACCGACGACGACCAGGGCAGCGTGCCAGGCCGGAATGCCGCTGTTCGAGATCAGCCAGCCCGCACCGACCAGGACGGAGCCGAACAGTTGGGCGCCGACGGAGAGGCCGGTGACCGCCGCGCCCCAGCCCGGCGAATCACGGAAGAGGCTCTGGGCACATGCCAGCACCCCCAGGACCGCCAGCGGGTACCCGGCCTTGGCCGCGGCGGCGACCGCGAGCGGGAAGGTCAGCCCCGCCGAGGCCGACAGCACGTCGGGTACGGCCAGCAGACCCGCGACGACCAGCAGGTACGGCCACCACCGCAGGGCGCAGAGTCCGACGACGGTAGCCGCGATCGGCACCACCAGGAACGCCCACCCGATGCCGTGGAACTCGCCGTGTCGCGGCGTGTCGATGAAGGGCGGCAGCCCGTTGGCGTAGCGGGGAGAGGTCCACACCACGAGGAACAGGCAACCGCCCAGCCCGCCCAGCAGTGCCGGCAGGCGCCGACGACCGAGACCGGCAGGCACCCGGGACCGGGAGATCATCTCGTTCACGCGTAGCATCATCACCAGCCGAGCCTCCCGGGACCTGAGTTCCGCTACTCATCCTCGGCGGCTGGCGCCGTCGCGTCGGTCACCGGCGCCCGGCCGGCCGGCGTGGCAGGATCATCCGCGTGGTGGCTCGGTGACGCTACGGCTCGGTGACGCTACGGCTCGGCGGCCGCGGACAGGCCGAGCGGCGGCGGGGAGATGACGGCTGTGACTTCGGCGGAGCAGTTCGTCCGGGACCTCGTGGCGCGCTTCCCCGCGCTGCGGCCCGGCTACGAGGAACACCTGCGAGACAACGGCGAGCTGCTACCGCACGTCTTCTTCGGCATCGGCGAGGGGTTCACCGACCGGGTCGTGGACGCCTACACCCGGGACGGCGCCGCCGACACCCTCGACTGGCGCAGCGTGCTGACGTTCCTGGACGCGTACTTCGACCGGGGTGACCGTGCGGTCGACGAGGTCGTCGTGACGAGTTTCCTGGACGCGTTGCCGTGGCCGGAGCAGCCCGGGTACGGACTGGTCGACGAGCTGCCCGAACGCCTCCGGGCGCGGTTCCACCTGATCCGCCCGCACGGCTGAGTCGTGCGGGTGCCTCGGCAGCCACGCCGAAAACCCCTCATGGTTCGCTTATATAAGTTGCTCCTGATACGCTGCCACCCGTTCGACAGTCGAGAACCAGCGTGAGGAGTACGGGGTGGACATCGTCGACGAGATCAACGCGATCCACCGGAGGGTCGGCCGGGCCGAGACACCGGCCGGCGAGGGGCGTACCGTCCTGCTGCGCCGCAGCTACGACACCTCCGTGGACGACCTCTGGGACGCGGTCACCAACCCCGAACGGCTGCCGCGGTGGTTCGCACCGGTGAGCGGGGACTTCAAGCTGGGCGGCCGGTACCAGGTCCAGGGAAACGCCGGTGGCGAGATCATCCGCTGTGAACCACCCCGGATGTTCAGGCTGACCTGGATCTTCGGCGAGCCGGCCGAGGGCGGGTTCAGCGAGGTCGAGATCCGGCTCTCCCCCGCCGACGGCGCGGACCGGACCACCCTCGAACTCGAACACGTCGCCGTCATCGACCCGGAGCGGTGGACCGAGTACGGCCCCGGCGCGGTCGGCGTCGGCTGGGACCTGTCCCTGCTCGGCCTCGGTCTCTACCTGGGCGGCACCGCCGTCGAGGACCCCGACGCCTGGGGTGAGTCCCGGGAGGCCCGGGAGTTCATGACGCTGAGCAGCAACGCGTGGGGGGCGGCGACGGTGGCCGGCGGTGAGCACCCGGACGCGGTGGCGGCGATGGTCGCCAACACCACCCGGTTCTACGCCCCGGACCCGCCCGCCGGCCCGAACGCACCCTGAACCGGGAGCCGAGGCTGACCGCTCCCGGCCCGGAGGCAGAGCCTACGGTCCCGGCGACCGTACCTGTTCGAAGTGGAACTCCCGGATGAAGCAGTCCCGGGGCTGTCCGACCGCGAACAGCACGCACTCCACGACCGACCGCGCGGTGAGCGGTGCGCCTGGCTCGCGCGGCCCGTCCTGCACGAAGTCCGGCGGATAGAGCGAGATCACCCGGATCCCCTCGGCGCGCAGCCGGTGCGACAGGATGCCGGCGAAGCCGGCCTGGGCATGCTTGGCGGCATAGTAGGCCGGATGTGCCTCCGAACGGTGGTGGCCGACCTCCCCGCAGGCGGAGACGAGGTTGACGACGTCGGGCCGGTCCGAGGCCCGGAGCAGCGGCAGCAGGTGCCGGGTGAGCAGCACCGTACCGGTCGCGGTGCCGGCGACGGTCTCGACGATCTCCTCGTCGGAGGCGTCGTCCAGGCCCACCCCGGGCAGATAGCCGGCACCGTTGTTGACGAGCACGTCGATCCGGTCGTTCCGGTCGGCCAGCGCAGCCGCGAAGCCGCGTACCGAAGCGGGGTCGGCCAGGTCGCAGCCGTGCGCCTCGGCGGTGCCGGCCCCACTGCGGCCGATCAGGTCCGCCGTGCGTCCGGCCGCCGCCGGATCCCGGGCCGAGACCACGACGTGCGCGCCGCGCTCGGCGAACGCCAGTGCCAGGGTACGGCCGGTGCCCCGGCCCGCACCGGTGACGACGACCCGCAGTCCGTTCGAGAGCATTGCCCGAGTCGACCACCTCAACCACGGTTGAAGTCAACTCTCCGCCGTGGCCGTCGGCGATCGGGTCGACAAAGGCCGCCACCGACCGGCTCGACCGTGGCCGCCACCGATCGGGTCAGCCGTCGGCGGGGGCGGTGAGGGCGGCGAGGGCACGGCGGACCTGCTGGGCGTCGAGTGAGCCCAGTTCGGTGTAGCCGGCAAGTGCCAGTTCGAGATGCTGCCGGGCCAGGTCGAGGTCACCGAGGTCACGGTGTGCGTGGCCGAGCCCGGTGTGCGCCCGCGCCTGCGGTTCCCGGACACCGATGTCGGCGGCGATGCCAAGTGCCTCGGTGTGGTGGGTGACCGCCTCGGCGGGCCGGCCGGTGCTGCGGGCCGCCTCGCCGAGACCGTTGAGTACCCACGCCTGCACCTCCCGGTCGGCGATCTCGCGGCAGAGCCCCAGCGCCTCGGTGAAGTACTCGACGGCCCGGTGCGGCTGGTCGAGGCTCAGGTGGACACTGCCGAGGTTGTCCAGCGCGTTCGCCTGACCCTGTCGGTGACCGAGCTGCCGGAACACGGCCAGGGCCCGCTCCAGGTGGCCGGCGGCCGAGCGGTGCCGGCTCAACCGCTGCTCGGCGAGGCCGAGGTTGGTAAGCGCGGTCGCCTCGCCCAGCCGGTTGCCGGCCCGGCGGGACAGCGCCGCCGCCCGCGCGAAATGCTCGACGGCGGGTTCGTAGCGGCCCTGCTGCGCGTCGACGGTGCCGAGGTTGCTCAGCGCGAGGGCCTGCTGGGCGTCGTCGCCGGCCGACCCGGCGAGTTCCAACGCCTGCCGGAGATGTCCGGCCGCCGGTCCGGGCCGGCCCCGGAGCCGTTCGAGGTTGCCGAGCACGGTCAGCACCCGGGCCTGCTGGCTGCGGTCACCGGCCCGCCGCGCCACGGCCAGCGCCCGCCGGAGTGGGTCTACCGCCCGCTCGTATCGGCACATGTGCAGGTGGGCGACGCCGATGCCGAGCAGCGCGTGCGCCTGGCCGGTCTGGTCACCTGTCGACTCGGCGGCCTGGTACGCCTGGCTGTGTATGGTAAGCGCCTCCGCGTAGTGGCCGCCGTCGAGATAGCGGTAGAGCAGCGCCGACAGCTCGACGGCATGCCCCGGCCAGCCGCTGGTTCCGGCGTGTGTGGCGACGGCGGCCAGGTTCGGCAGCTCGGTGTCCAGCCAGCGGCGGGCCGCCCCGGCGCCGTCCAGCGGCCGACCCGCACCGCCGGGCTCGACAAGCGGCCGACCCGCCCCGGCCGGCGGCTCGACACCCGACCGGCGGCGCGGGTCGGCCAGGTCGAGCAGCTCGGTCGCGGACCGGACGGTGCCGAGGTAGGCGTCGAGGAGCCGGCCCAGCCCGGCCCGCCGCCCGTCCTCGGACTCGTGCGCGCCGGCGAGCTGGCTGGCGTAGCCGCGCAGCAGGTCGTGCATGCCGTGCCGGGCGGTGGGGACCGGGTGCAGCAGGTGGGCGCGGGCCAGTACCGCCAGGTCGTCGCGGGCCGCCGCCGGCCCGGTGCCGGTAAGCGCGGCTGCGGCGTACTCGTCGAAGTCGGTGCCCGGGTGCAGGCCCAGCATCCGGAAGGTGCGCGCCGCCGACGCCGGCAGGTGCTGCACCGACCAGGAGAAGACCGCGGTGACCGCGGCCCGGGGGTCGCCGTCGGCGTCCATCAGTTCGAGCCGGCGCTGCCGGTCGGCAAGTTCCGCGGTCAGCTCGGCCAGGGTGGCGTCCGGGTGCGCGGCGGCCCGTTCGGCGGCGACCCGCAACGCCAGCGGCAGCCGCGCGCAGAGGTTCGCCAGCGTGGCGACCGCCCCGGGTTCCGTCTCGGCGCGCGCCCCGACCAGCTGGCGGAGCAGCGCGACCGCGTCGGGCAGCGGCAGCAGGTCGAGGTCGACCCGGCGGGCGCCGTCCCGGGCCACCAGCCCGGCCAGCCGGTCCCGGCTGGTGACCACGACCGCGCAGGAGGGGGTACCGGGCAGCAGCGGGCGGACCTGCTCCACGGTGGCCGCGTTGTCAAGCACGATCAGCATCCGCCGGCCGGCCAACTGGGTGCGGTAGCGGGCGGCCCGGTCCTCGACGTCGACCGGGATCTCCGCCCCGGTGACCCGCAACGAGGCCAGCAGCCGGGCCAGTGCGTCGGTCGGCCGCATCGGCTGCTCCGGGTCGTAGCCGCGCAGGTTCAGGTAGAGCTGGCCGTCCGGGAACCGGTCGGCGACCCGGTGCGCCCAGTGCACGGCCAGTGCGGTCTTGCCGACTCCGGCGGTACCGGAGACGGCCGAGATCACCACCGCGGTCGGGGCCGGGCCGGCCAGCATGTCGTCGAGGTGGGCGAGCTGCTCGCCACGGCCGGTGAAGCCGAAGACGTCGGCCGGCAACTGTCGGGGTACCGATCGCTGTCCGGACCCGGCCGGTCGGCGCGGCGTACGCCGGTGCTGTTCGGCGACCCGGTCCCGGGCGGTGGCCAGCATGCCCTGCTCGACCGGGGTGGCGCCGAGCAGCCCGACCAGGATGTCGAACCGGTCGGTGGGCGGCAGCGTCCGGCCGGTCAGGTACTCCGCCACCGCCGCCGTCGACCAGCCCGTCCGGGCGGCCAGCTCGCGGTAGGTGAGTTCGCCGTCCCGGCGCTGCCGGGCGTGCCGGCGGCGCAGTGCCCGCAGCACGGTGGCCAGGTCGGGCAGGGTCGACACCCCGGAGACGTCGAGGGGCGGCAGGTCGAAGACCGGCCCGGTCGAGCGGTGCGGCATCGTGCTGGGACCCCCGGTCTCCGCCTACGGACGAAGCCTAGACCGCGACACTGAGTGATCAACAGCTGTCTGTCGATTTCTGCTGCTGTCCGGAATCCCGATCCCGCCGCCCGCCGATCCGCCACCATCGCCGGGTACGCACCCGGTGCTGCCGGCGGAACTCGGCGGAGGTGTGGCGGCGACGCGACGACGACGTCGGCTCGGTCCGCCACCCGGTCCCCCTCCACGCGATCCGCCCCGAGGCGGCCCGGACGGTGTTCCGCGGGAGGGAGACTGTCCATGTCAGACGATCCTGTTCGGCTGCCCGACTCGGTCCAGAGCCGACGACCATGGCACCGGCGGGCCGGCGTCACGGCCGCCGCCGTCCTCGCACTGCTGGCCGGGAGCCTCGCCGTGCCCCCGGCGGGCGCCGGCGCCGCGCCCGCCCGGCCGGGCGGGCCGGCCCCGCTGCACACCGCGACCGGGCCGGCGGTCGCCGGAAGCTACGTCGTCGTGCTGCACGGAAAGCCGGGATCGGCCGCCGCCGCCCGCGACGGCAGCGCCGTGGCCCGGGTGACCGCGCTGGGCGGGACTGTTCGGCACCGCTACCGCAGCGCGCTCAACGGCTTCTCCGCCGAGCTGACGCCGGCTCAGGTCGACGCGCTGCGCGACGACCCCGAGGTGGCCTACGTCGCGCCCGACCAGCGGATCGGCTTCGACGTCACGCAGACCCCGGTCACCTGGGGCCTGGACCGGGTCGACCAGCGGGACCGGCCACTGAACAACACCTACGAGTACCTGCGGAGCGGTTCCGGCGTCACCGTGTACGTCATCGACAGCGGCATCCGGGCCAGCCACGTCGAGTTCGGCGGGCGGGTGGCCGGCGGGTTCACGGCGATCGCCGACGGCAACGGCACGAACGACTGCCACGGGCACGGCACACACGTCGCCGGCACGGTCGGCTCGGCCGCGTACGGGGTGGCCAAGGGGGTGCGGCTGGTGCCGGTCCGGGTCTTCGGCTGCTCGCCGTACACGAGCACGTCGGCGGTGATCGCCGGGGTCGACTGGGTCACCGCGAACCGGACCGGCCCGTCGGTGGCCAACATGAGCCTCGGCGGGCCGCCCCAGCCGGCGCTGGACGCCGCGGTGACCAACTCGATCGCCTCCGGGGTGACGTACGTCGTCGCGGCCGGCAACGACGCCGTCGACGCGTGCGGCCAGTCCCCGGCGGCGCTGCCGAACGTCGTCACCGTGGCCGCCAGCGACTCCGGGGACAACCGCAGCTGGTTCTCGAACTTCGGCCAGTGCGTGGACCTGTTCGCCCCCGGCTCGGACATCCTCTCCACCGGCATCGCCTCGGACAGCGCCGCCCTGGTGGCCAGCGGCACCTCGATGGCCAGCCCGCACGTGGCCGGCGCCGCCGCTCTCTATCTGGAGCGGAGTCCGGCCGCCCCGCCGGCCGAGGTCTCGGCCTGGCTCACCGACACCGCCACCCCGAACGTGCTCTCCGACGTCCGGGGGTCGCCGAACCTCCTGCTCTACGCCGGCAGCCCCGGCACGCACCCGGCGATGACCTGGCGGGTCAAGGAGCAGCGGGCCGACAACGTGGTGCTGGTCGGCTCCGACGAGCAGACCAACCCGTACCAGGGGGACACGCCGGCCGGCACCAGCCTGCCGATCCTGTGCCTGTCCCAGTACGACGCGCCGGTTCCGGCCGGCGTCACGCCGGACCAGTACAACGGCTGGTCGGGTGGTTCGATGCAGCTCAGTGCCCCGGTGCCGGGCATCCGGCTGAGCAGTCCGGCCGAGGCCGACCGGATCTGCGCGGCGTCCTTCGGCGGAGGCTGGAAGATGGCCGAGTTCCACGACGGCTACTACTTCCTCCGGCCTCCCTTCCCCGGGCTGCCGCTCCCGCCACGGCGGGCCCGCAGCGGCTGGAACCTCTGGGGGCACGGCACCCTGCCGGCCGACACCCGGTTCTGGGTGCACATCAACGACCAGGCCGGAAACCCCTGGAACTGAGCCGGTCCGACCGGCGCAGTCAGGGTCACGGCTCCAGCGAGTCGACGGCGCACGGCGATCCCGCCGTGCGCCGTCGCCCCTCCGGCTCGCCCTCCGCCGCCCGGATCGCCCTGCACCGGGGGTACCCCGGCAGCGAAGCCGCCGGCCGGATCGGCACAGACACCTATCTGACCTTGACAGAGTACTGAGTGTCTTTACTTTGCTACTCTGCGACACGGGGAGGGGTGTCGATGGCTACAGAAGTGCGGGTGGACCCGGCACTGCTGGAGGCGAAGGCCGGCACGGCGGCGGAGCTGCACGCGGGCCTGGATCGGGAGTTGACCGATGTGGAGCCGGAGACCGCCCAGGCGGCCCGGGAGTTGCACGGCTGGCAGACCGGGACCGCCCTGGAAAATCTGCTGCACTGGTGGCAGGACGACCTCGGCAAACTGCGGCAGCACCTCGACGCGCTGGCCGAGGGCCTGCGGCTCTGTGCCCGTGACTACCGGCACAGCGACCTGGCCAGCGCGGACAACTTTCGGAACCTGGGGCGGTGAACGTCAGTGGTCGGCTACGTCGACCTGCGTGATGCCCGGCTCGGCGCGGTGACCGAGGCGGCCCACGCGTGGCGCCTGCTGGCCCGCCGCTCCGGCGAACTCGAACGGCAGGTCGTCACGGAACTGACCGGGCCGTTGCGGACCTCCGGCTGGTCCGGTGACGCGGCGTCCGCGCTGTTCACCCGGCTGGATCAGCTCGACGACGAGTTCGAGCTGGCGGCGCTGCTGCACCGGATGGCCGCGATCGTGCTCGACAACGCCGCCGAGCGGCTGCGCGACGTGCAGCAGCGCCTGCACGCCGCGATCGACGCCTGCGACCTGCTCGGACTACAGGTGACCGACGACGGCCGGGTGGTGCCGCCACCGGCTCAGGACTGGCACATCCACCTGGACGACGGCCGGACGGAGCGGGCGCTGCAGTACCAGAACGCCGAGATCTACACCGAGCTGATCGGAAAGCTCCTCAGCGAGGCCGACGACGCGGACGCCGACATCAAGCGCGCGCTGGGCAAGCTGGAGCCGAGCCAGCGCGGCAGCATGGACACCTTCGAGTGGAAGAACGCGATCCTGGACGCCCAGGAGGTAGCCGACCTGCTGGGCGTGACGGAGTCCGCCATCCCGGAGTCCGGCACCGATCCGGAGAGCGTCCGGACCTGGTGGGCCGGGCTTACCGAGGACCAGCGACTGCTCTACCTGACCGCCCATCCCGACCGGCTCGGTGCGCTGGACGGGCTGCCGACCGCCGACCGGGACGAGGCGAACCGGCTGGCGCTGCGGGCGCAAATCGGGGAGCTGGGGCGGGCTCCGGAGTGGGGCCCGCAGGAACGGCGCGAACTGGACCGACTGCTTCCGCTGCTCGACAAGCTGGAGGCAGCCGAGTACGGTCCGCCCGGCCAGGCGCTGTTCCTGCTCGGCCTCGACAACGCCAACGACGGCAAGGCGATCGTCGCGGTCGGCAATCCCGACACCGCGGCGCACACCGCCGTACTCGTTCCCGGCACCGGTACCGAGCTCGACAACATGCGCGGCCAAATCGACCGGGCGGCGGAGGTTCAACGAGCGGCAGAGCAGCTCGGCGGCCCGACGGCGGGCGGGGTGTCGGTAATCGCCTGGCTCGGTTACGACGCGCCGGGCTTCGACAGCAGCGCGGTCGGCACAGGGCACGCCGAGGCCGGTGCGCCGGCTCTGGACAGCTTCGTCAACGGGCTGCACGCCGCCCATGCCGGGGAATCCAACCACACCACGGTGATCGGGCACAGTTACGGCAGTGTGGTGGTGGGTGAGGCGGCCAGCCGCGGGAACGGCCTCGCCGTGGACGACATCATCACGGCGGGCAGCCCGGGGATGTCCGTGGGCACCGCCGGAGACCTCATGATCGACCCCCGGCACGTCTGGGCGGGTGGCGCGGCGGACGATCCGATGACTGGTGGGCCGGGCAGCATTCCGGGGATCCACGACAACGAGCCCACGAGTCAGGACTTCGGCGCCAACCGGTACCACGCGGACACGTCCGGGCACAGCGGCTACTGGACGCCGGGCAGCGAGAGCCTGAAGAACCAGGGCAGGATCGTGCTGGGCCTCTACGACCAGGTAAGCCTCGATCACGGGCAGGCGCCACGATGAGGGTACGAGCGGTTGCCGCAGGCTGCACAGCGCTGGTGTTGATCGCAGCCTGCGCCAACCCCGACGACCGGGAGGACCCGACAGTGCGAATCCTGTCACGGGCGGAGGTCGAGTCGGCTACTCGCACGCATCTCGCCGCCGCGAGTGAAGCGATCGGTGCGGGTCGCGCGGATCCGGCCCCAACGGTCGGACCGGCACCCTGCGACGAATACCGTGACGATGCGGTGTTCCACGTCTCCGGCTTCAGCCATGTGACCCTTCCCGTGGAGCAGCACGCCGAGGTGCTGGAGCGACTCCGCGACGAGTGGATCGCACGGGGATACGAACTCAAGAACTTCCGGATACTGCCCGACGGCGCCGGCGCCGAACTGGACCTCGTCCGGCCCGCCGACGGTTTCCAGTTCTCCTGGGCCACCTCCGGGGACAGGGTGTGGATAGCCCTGATCATCGTGTCCCCGTGCGTCCGCTCGCCCGACGGAAAGTATCCGGGCTGACCCGCCTGCTGCGGCAGAGCGCGATGGTTACTGGAGCGGTGATGGATCCGGCATGGGTGATCGCGAAGGCCGGCATCTGTCGTCGCCCGATGGCGGCGACGATGGCTGCGCTCGTCATAGCCACCATCGGCTGTGGTGGCGAGGCGAAACGCAGCACGGGATCGACGTACATCGCACTAACGACCCTGCGCGCCAGCACCGGCGCATACGCGGCCGGGAGCCTGGCCACCTTCGCGACGCTGCCGGACGCGACCCGGCTCGGGCCCGTGCCCTGCGACGATCCGGGCGGTGACCTGGCCGACGACGGCCGCTACCAGGTGTCGGGGAGCTGGCAGGTCCCGTTGCCGTCCGGCCGACACCGGGCCACCTTCCGGCAACTCCGGGAGGACTGGCAGGCAAGGGGAATCGAGATCACCGAGTACCGGGAGTTGCCTGACGGGGTGAAAGTGAGTCTGGCCGGCCGAGACCCCGCGGCTGGCTTCAGCCTCTCGCTGACCAGTACCCAACCGCCGGACGCGGTGGCCCTGCTCGTCGTGTCGTCCTGCGTGATCTCGCCGGACGGGCGATATCCGGGCTGACCTGGCCGTCGGTAGGTCCCGGCGTGGGTGTCGATCGTTGCCGAGGTGGCAGTTCGACGGCCCGCTCGACGGGCCTCCCGGGGTGACGTGTGGGAGGCCCGTCGTCGGCTCCGGGTTGTCCGGTCAGGACCGTAGTTCCGCCAGGGCCGCCGCGAGGATCCCGGACAGTGATCTCCGGGACAGTTCCTCGCGCAGCGCCGGATAGTGCGGGTAGTAGTTCAACATCTGACTGGGGTTGGCCGGATCGCGGTACCCGGCGAACGCTCCCCACCGCCACAGCGCGTACTCATGCCGGCCCGCCATCGGTCCACCGGCGTGCTCCACGCACTGGAAGTAGCCGGGAATGTACAGCTCGGGATAGACCTGCCACACCTCCTCCTCGTTCGGGATCGGCAGGTGGAACCGGTCGAAGTACTCGTGGCAGAAGACCTGGAAGGTGGCCTGCATCTTGGTGAAGGCGGCGATCAGGTACTGCTCCAGTTGCGTTGTCTGGAGCCTGGCCTGCGCCCGCGCCGCCAACGCGACCGGCCCCAGGGTGCTGAGCAGTACGCCGAGGTCGCGCATCGCCTCGAAGTTGAAGTTCTGCCCGACCACGTCGTAGCGGACGTTTATCGCGGTGACGCAGGCGGTGGCGTCCTGGGCGAACCGCTGCTTGAGACTCAGCGGGAAATCCGGGCTCTCGACGAACTCCAGCATGGCGTGCTCGGTGCAGCCGCGGACCTCGGCGACGGTGAGCGCGTCCATGTGGTTCTTGATCGCCTGCTCGGAGCGGCGGACCTCGCTGATCATCATCGTGACGGCGTTCTCCAGCGTCAGCCCGCCGCCCTTGGAGTCGTTGTAGAAGGAGTACGCGGCGTAGGCGAACTGTGCCACCTGGATGATCGTGGCCGGGTCGACCGCCTGCGCCGGGCGGGGTGCGGCCGGCACCGCCAGCCCGGTGGCCACCACCGTGGCGACCAGTCCCCGGGTCGCCACCCTCTTCAGCCTGGTTCTCATCGTCAGACCCCCTCGTCGTTCATCCGTTGCAGCGCGTCCCTGGCCACTTCCCAGCTCGTGCCGGCACCGGCCGCCGCCTCCAGCGCCGCATCGCTCCACGGCCCCTGCTGCCAGTCGCCGTTGACCTGGTAGTCCACATAGGTGCGAGTACCGTGCGGGGTGGAGCACTCGTGCACCACGTGGTAGATCGACGGGTGCCAGTCCATGTCGCCTTCCCGGGGAACACACCTCGGCTTGAGCCGGTCGACGATCGCCTGCATCGCCGCCCGGTAGTTCGGCAGGTAGGTGGCGGTGCCGAGCCCGGCCGCGATCCGCGCCTCCAGCCCGACCGAATAGAGCGAGTAGATGGCGAACCCGAGGTGGTCGGCCTCGACCGGGGACTGGACGGCGTCGAACACACTCTTCGCCTGGCGGGCGTGCAGGGCCACCTCCAGGGCGTAGTCCTGCAGGGCGTCCTCGTTGAGCAGGGGCAGGGACGGCACCTCAAGGATCGCGTGCTCGGCGGCACCGACCCACGGGGCCGCGGCGACCGCGTCCAGGTGGGAGAGGATCGCGTCCTCGGCCTCGTTGACCGCCCCGACGAACTCCTGTAGCGCCTCGAAGAGCTGCTGCTCGGTCAGCTCGCCGCTGCGGGAGTCCAGGAACAGACTGAAGGCGATCTCACCCACCTTCTTGATCTTGTCGACGCCGACGACCGCCTGTGCCGGCGTCGCCGTACCGGGCAAGGCCACCACCACCGCCAGCGCCGCCACGGCGATGCCTCGTAAGAATCTGGCTCTCACCTAGAGACTCCCTCCACTGAGGCCGCAGACAGACAGGCCCGTCGATGCGGCGTCGGTTCTGGCGCTACGGTGCCAAGCACGACTGGACAACGACTGGACGCGACACCGAGGAGGTCGCCACCGGCGGTCCGACGAGACGTGCGGTCCACTCGTCGGAGAAGGTCTCGGCCACCGAGGCGCCCTGTCCCGTGGCCGACAGTCGATCGTGGACAGCCGGGACCGCGCTTGGAAAACTCGTCATTGACCGGGAAGGCAGGATTGGCGCATCACCCGCGCCCGGCACAGCCGATTGGAGCCGACATGGCGGGGCAGGATCCGTCGGCCGAGGACCCGCGACATGTGCCCGAGACCGGATCGGCAGCGCCGCGACCTGAGCCGGAGCAGCTGGACATCGGCGAGACCTGGACCTGGGCGGTGCTGCTGACCCTGACCGAGTTCGCCCCCGCGATCGTGGGCGGGATCGCGGTGGTGACCACCCGTGGCGGCAGCGTACTGACCGGTGTACTGGCAGTGTTGTCGGGTGTCGCCGTGATGGCCCGGACAGGCGCCCTGGACGACGGCGGCACCCACGCGCGGCGGAGCCGGTACCGGAACTGGCGACGCGCCCGGGTGGTCGGAGTCCTCACCACCTGGGCGGTCGCGTTCACTCCGCTCGGCTGGTGGCTCGGCGCACCCTGGCGCTCACTCGACATCCTGCCGGGCCTCTGGTGGGGAATCGGACTCAGCGTCGTTGCCGTCATCGGTTGGCTCTTCCATGCCGGTGACCAGGTGATCGCCGGTTACGGCACCCCGTTCGGCAGATCGGTCGACCTGCTGGTGGCGCCGTTCTGGCTGGTCCGCGCCCTCACCGCGCACGGCCTGCTCCCGCTGCTGCTCGGCATCGCGCTCGACAGTGCCGCACTGCTCGTTGCCGGGTTCTGCGTCTGCGTCACCGAATACCTGCTGGCCCGGCGTACCGCCGTGATCGTCTCCCGGACTAACCTGTGGGACCTGGTGCACGGCCGACAGAGCTACTGACCGGCGGCGCCCCGGGTCGCCGCGGACGCCGACCCCGGCGACGCCGAAGAACCCGCCGACGCTGACGAGGCTGGCGAGGCGGCCGGGCGTCGAGGTCGGCAGGATTCGACGTCGACCGGCGGTCAGGCGCGGCGCTTGCGGATCACCTCGACGATGCTGGCGAAGCTGTCCGCCGGATGGCCGTCGGCGATCCGCCGGTCCAACAGCTCCAGCAGCGGCGCGTGCATCCCGGCATCTACGCCACGCCTGCCGCTGACCTCGATCAGGTTGTGCACGGCGGCGCGGTTCAAGTCGACCGGTGAGACACCGTCGGAGTAGTCGTCCGTCTCGACCTCCCGGGCCAGCTCCGGCATGAAGGCCAGCATGCCGTTCAGCCAGCGGAGTGCAAGGGGGAGAAAGCGGGTCGGAGGTACCCCCGCGGTGTCGAGCAGCGCCACGCTGTGCAGGAAGCCGGCCAGGGCCGCGTAGCCGCTGCCGAGCAGGGCCGTGTCCCACAGCTCCGCGAGGGAGGCGTCCGGGCCGAGATAGTGGCTCCTGGCAAGCCGGTCCAGCGTCGACCGGTGTGCGTCGAACGCCTCCCGCGAGCCGCTGTAGAGGAAGAACGCCTCGGAGGTGGCGATCGTCTGCGGCACCGCCATCATGGCGCCGTCGAGGTAGCGCGCCCCGTGCGCGCCGGCCCAGTCGGCGAGGGCGGCGGCCTGTTCCGGCGTACCGGTGGTGAGGTTGACCAGGGTCCGGCCGGCCAGCGTGCCGGCGTTCGGCTCCAGCACCGCGCGGACGTTGTCGTAGTCGAGCAGGCAGACGACGACAAGCGGACTGGCCCCGATCGCCTCGCCGGCCGAGCCGGCCGGGACGGCGCCCCGGGCGGCGAGGGCGTCGGCCCTACCTGCGGTGCGGTTCCAGACGACGGTACGGCTGCCGGCGTCG
This sequence comes from Plantactinospora sp. WMMB782, assembly GCF_049179135.1. Classification (NCBI taxonomy): domain Bacteria; kingdom Bacillati; phylum Actinomycetota; class Actinomycetes; order Micromonosporales; family Micromonosporaceae; genus Plantactinospora; species Plantactinospora sp. WMMB782. The sequence goes on from NZ_JBMHMC010000007.1 coordinate 129,382, forward strand.
AGCAGGGCACCGGCGAGCGCACTGCCCATCCTGCCCAGGCCGAGGAGGGTTACCGAGCTGTCGGTCACGGTTGACGGTGCGGATGTCATGGCGGCTACGGTAAAGCTTCACGTTGACGTCAGAGTCAATGCTCGGTGATGGGGTCCACATGCGAATCGGTGAACTCGCCAGGCGTACCGGGGCCAGCGAACGCGCGCTGCGCTACTACGAGGAACAGCACCTGCTGAGCCCGGTACGCCGCCCCAGCGGCTACCGGGAGTATGACGAGGCAGACGTCCGGCGGGTGCACAGCATCCGGATGCTGCTGGCCGCCGGGCTGAACACCGCCGTCATCGCCGAGGTGCTGCCCTGCATGACCGACAACGGCGAGGTACTGGTGCCGGCCTGCGCCGGGCTGGCCCCGGTACTCGCCGACGAGCGCGACCGGATCGACGCTGCGATCGAGGACCTGCGCGGAGCACGCCGGATCCTCGACGCCATCGTGCAGGTCGCCGCACAGGCAGAGCCGACTCCGGAGATCTGCGCCGTGTCGTGAGGCGGGGTACAGCTCTGTGTGGCGTTGGGGGCCGTTCCCCTGTGGTGCATTTTCCGCCAAGTCGGAGACCGGGTGCAGCATCCACACCTCATCGACCCGAGGGGCGTTAAGTCGCGATCCTCACCCGGTCCGGAAACCGGGTACAGCAGGTGATCTTCTCGCCGTACTGGTTGGTGCCGTAGAAGTTGCGATCCTCACCCGGTCCGAGGACCGGGTGCAGCGGCTCATGATCTGCAAAGATAGAGCCACGAACATGCCTTTGCCATCCCCAGGACATCCTTTATGCCCGTTAGGTGAAGAAATCGGCTTGGGAACCCCACGCTTGGGCCGGGTTCACTGGAGGTTCCTAGATCAACTGCGGCAACCCAACGACACCTACATACTGGCGCTCAGGACTCGGAGACGAATACACCGACGCCCTGCACTCCTTCAACGAGACCCTCCGTCCGTAACTTGAAGATCGCTTGTCGTACGACGATCGCGGACACCCCATGCTCTCGGCATAGCTCAGCCGTGGACGGCAACTTGTCGCCTGGCGCAAGCTCACCCGATCCGATCTGCGATCTGAGGTGATCCGCAAGGCGCTCCCGCGATCTTGTCATCGGCCGGCCACGCGACTACCAGCACCGGATCGACCGGTTCGACGAGCCGGACTGGCGGCGGTACGGCCTCCTCGTCGACACCGCGTTCCGGCTCGCCGTCAACCGGCGGTTCCGGCCGGGCGGCCAGGATCGGGCCCCGGTGATCCGGTTCGTGGCGAGCGTCCGGGAGCGCTACGACCACACCGGCTACGACCTCGATCCGAGGCTGGCCGAGTCGCTGCTCTGGGCCACCCTGGCCGGCGAGCCGACGCCGGACCCGCTGCGTGCCCGGACGCACACCACCCAGACGCTCCTGCTGGTCGCCCTGCTCGATGACGAGGGCCTGTCCCGCGCCGAGCTGGACCGCTTCCTCACCGACGCCGAAGGTCCCCCGACGCCAATGCCCAGCCCGACACCGACACCGACCCGAGAGGCGAGCCCGGCACAGGCGACACCTTGAAAAAAGACCCTCAGACCAGGTAGTAGCCGAAGAAGGCGACCGGCGGGGCGAGGAAGCAGATCAGGAAGCCGAGCCTGGCATACCGGGCGGGACGACCGAGGATCATCCTCGGCCTGCCCCAGACACCGAGCGCCAGGAAGCCGAGGAAGAAGGCCATCGTCAACAGGCCGGCACGGCCCCAGGAGAAGAGGGCAAAAGTGCCGCTGTCCAGTTGGATCGTAGTTAGACGTTGGTCACGGGTCGGAGGGCGCCCGTCGCCGTCCTCCGCCCGTTGGCAGGTTTGTTCTGTTGCTTTTGTCGATTAGTTGGCTCAAAACCCGCTGACCCTGGCTATACCAACCACTTCTGAAGTAGTGTTGAAGTGTGACTGCTGCTCCTCTGGAGTCGGTACCGTTCTCCGAGCTGCTACGTCAGCCCGCCGAGACCACCGACAGACTGACACGAACCCGTGCCGTACGGCTGCGCCGCCGCGACGCGGCGGACCTGGTGCTGATGTCGGCCGATCGCGCCGACGCCGAGGCCGAGGTGGTCGACGTGACTGCCAGACTGCTGGCCGGAATCGCCCGCCGTAAGCCCGAGCTGGTACGGGAGGTACTGCCCACCGCGCTCCCGTGGGTCCGGTTCCTACCAGCGCATGACATCGACGAGATGGCTGACGAGTTCGTGGCCGTCACCGAGGCCGCCGCCGCGATCGGTAACACCGCAGCTGTATCACAACTGCTCATCGAGTGGCGACACACCGCCGAGATCCACGCCGACCCCGACCTGCACCGAGCGTTGACTGGGCAGGAGCTTGCCGATTTCGGGCCGGCGCCCCGGCCGGACGAGCAGTGAGCGCCAAGCGCGGCGACCGGGCAGCACCTCCCCGTCGCCCAGGCGGCTACGTCCTCCGGTTCGCAACCAATGACGCGGCGAAGGGCTGGGAAGAGCTGTGCCGACAGGCGCCCACGAACACTCGCACCGCTTTCGATGCGATCGAAGTCAACCCCTGCCCCAGTCCTCCCACCAGCCGTCAGCACCGGCTCAAGGGCTCCCTGTCCTCCGACGCCTATACAGGTAAGACGCTGGACCAATGGCAGTACGAGGTCACTGGCGGCGGCCGAATCTGGTACCTGGTCGACCACGAAGCTCGTATCTGCTGGATCAAATACGCGGGCACCGGTCACCCGCGGATCACTGACTGACACTGGCGGATGCGAGTTGTTTGCTGTTGGCTTGCCGTTCGCGGCCTTCGACTGTCCCGCGCCGAGCTGGACCGCTTCCTCACCGACGCCGAAGGCACCCCCGACGCCACTGCCCAGACCGACACCGACACCGACCCGAGAGACGAGCCCGGCACAGGCGACACCTTGGAAGAAAGATCCTCAGACCAGGTAATAGCCGAAGAAGGCGACCGGAGGGGCGAGGAAGCAGATCAGGAAGCCGAGCCTGGCGTACCGAGCGGGACGACCGACGATCATCCTCGGCTTGCCCCAGATGCCGAGCGCCAGATAGCCGAGGAAGAAGGCCATCGTCGGCAGGCCGGCGCAGCTCCACGAGAAGAGCGCGAAGGTGCCGCTGTCCAGGCCCTTGTTCCGGGTCACCTCGGCGACGGTGAGCAGGATCCAGATGATCACCGTAAGCAGGCTGGCACAGATCAGATAGACAGTCGTCGCCCGAGCCAGCGGTGACATCGCCGGGAACAGCGGCGCCTGCTGGGCCATCGTCTCGGTCTGCACGATCATCACGTCGGCGCCGTCGGCCGACTGCCGGGCCAGGTCCAGCTCGCGCAGCGGGTCGACCGGCGGGGCCGGTGGCATCCCGGCCGCCGCGCCGGAGACCGGCCCGACGCCGTCCGGCGCCGCGTCGGCGGGCAGCCGGGGACCGGGGACCGCGCCGGAGGCCGGGGTCGCCGGCAGCGCGCGCCGCGCCGGACCGGCCGGCAGTTCCGGGTACGCCGCACCGCCGCTCGCCGGATCCGCCCCGCTCCCCTGCTCGCCGGTTCCCGAGCCGGCGGGGTTGCCGAGCCCGGTCGGCCGGTAGACATGCCTCTGCAGCCCGGACGGCCCTTCCGAGGTGGGCGGCGATCCAGGTGGGGGCGGAGGCGGCGGCTCCTGGTCCGGCCCGCTGTACTGGGCCGGCACGGCAGCGTGCCCGGGTGCCCCGGCCGGCGGCGCGAACCCGGGCGCCGGAGGCGGAGGCAGCGGCGGCCCGGACTGCGGGGCGGCGGCCGGCGGGATCGACTTGCCGATCATCTGGCCGAGTGCGGTCAACCGCTGCTGCTGCACCGCGAGCCGCTGGTCGAGCCGGTCGGCGACCACCCCGGCACTCCCCCGCGCCTCGGCGAGCTGCGCGGCGGTCCGCTCGGCACCGCGCCGCAGCTCGTGCAGGTGCCGGGCCAGGGCCGCGTACTCGGCGAAGCTCGCCACCTCAGCTCCCCTCCTCGTCGTCGTGCTCGTGGCCGGCCTGGACGAACGGCACGATCAGGCGTATCCGCTGGTCGTGGCGGTCGACGAGCAGGGCCCGGTTCGACCTCGGGGTGTAGGCCAGGTCGGTGACGCCGAGATACATCCCCAGCTCGCCACCTGGCACGTTCAGCGCCACCAGGCAGGCGATGTCGTCCCGGTTGCTCGACCCGCCGATGTCGTCGGAGAGCCGGCGCAGCCCGCGCCACCAGCCGAGCAGGTGCACCCCGTACGCGGGGCCCTGCCGGAGCATCGCCTGGAGGTCGTCCAGCCCGGACTTGAACTGCTCGTCCCGGGCGCCGAGGATGCCGCTGGCTCCGTCCATGCCGTACCCGATCAGGAAGGTCCGGGCCGCGGCCGGGCCGTCCGCCGGCTGGGTGGCGAGTTTGCGCAGCTCCTCGCGGAGCCCGGCGGCGTCGAGCCGGTCGACCGGATGGCCGGCGCCGGTCAGCTCGGCGATCGTCTGCTCGGCGATCTCGTCGGCGACCGCGACAAGCGGGGCGACCAGGAACCGGGCGCTGCCCGGGGCGTGCTGCCGGGCCAGGCTGACCGTGGCGGCGTGCAGCACACTCGCCCCGACCGGCGAGGTGCCGACCACCCCGAGGTGCCGGCCGGGTGTCGCGTCCAGCGCGAACATCGCCGAGGTCAGGTCCACGTCGACGGTACGCCCGACAAGCGCCAGCGGTCGCCGTCCACCCGGGACCAGTCCCCGGTACGTCGGGTCGTCCTCGACGTGCACCGACTCGTACCCCTTGAACACCGCAGGTGGCCGGGAGCCCGGCCGGCGGGCCTGCCACAGCTCGTGCCGCAACTGGGCCACCTCGGCGCCGCTGGCGTGCGCGTCCGGGAACCGGACCACGGTGTTCGCGGCGGCCAGCCCGGCGGACGGGTTCACGATCGCCGAGCCGATCGGCAGCGCTCCGGCGGCGTCGTTGAGGTGGTCCAGCACTCCGCCGCCGCCAGGCAGGGCTATCCGGAGCGGGAACTGCCCGAAGATCGAGTCGTTCTTGCCGTAGAGCGCCTCGATCCCGGACATGCTCTGGCTGGCCAGCACCAGGTGGATGCCGTAGGAGCGACCCTTGCGGGCCAGCTCCTCAAGCAGCGCCACCGCCTCTCGGGCCACCGCGTCGTTGCCGGCGAAGAGGACGTGGAACTCGTCGATCACCGCCACGATCCGGGGTACCGGCCTGCCGGTGTCCCGGGGCAGGTCGGCGAGTTTCGTCACGCCGTGCCGCTTCAGCGCCGACGCCCGCCGGTTCAGCTCCCGGCGCAGCTCGCGCAGCACGGCGACGCCGTACTCCCGGTCGGACTCGATGCCGACCGCGCGGGCGTGCGGGATCCAGCTCGGATCGCGGCCGGTCGGCACGAACTCGGTGAAGCTGACGCCCTCCTTGAAGTCGAGCAGATAGAGCGACAGCTCGTCCGGGGAGTAGCGGGCGGCGAGTCCGTAGAGGACGTCGAGCAGGAACACCGTCTTGCCGGAGCCGGTCCGGCCGCCGACCAGCCAGTGCGGGGTCTGGTCGTCGAAGGCGCAGATTACCGGCTCCCGGCCGGCCCGGCCGACGACCGCGCGCAGCCCGTTGCCGGACGACTCCGCCCAGGGGCGGGCCGGCAGCAGGTCGGTGAACTCGAAACTCGACTCCCGCCGGTAGATCTCGCCGAGCCGGTCGGCAAGCGCCGCGACCGCGCCGGCCGGCGGCTCGCCGTCCAGGCGTACCGGGGCGGCCAGGCCGGTGCCGTCCGAGCTGAACGGATGGCCGGGCGGGTCGCCGATCCAGGCGTACCCCTGCGGGTCGAGCCGGACCAGTGTGGTGCCGCCGAGCGGCGGCGGGGCGAGCCCGGCGCTCCGGGGCGGATAGCCGGCGGCGAGTACGCAGATCCCGGCGGTCGGGCCGGCGTGCGTGAGCGCGGCGAGCCGGGCCAGCTCCCGGCCCCCGTCCGGCAGCGAGGCGGCGACCAGGAGCAGGAGTTCCGGCGTACCCGAGGTGGCGGCCTGCTGGGCGGCCCGGGCGTGTCGTTCGGCGGCGTCGAGCACGGCGGAGATCTCCGCCTCGGTGGTGGCCGGTGGCGGCATCGCACCGGCCTCGATCAGCACCCGCAGTGGCAGGAAGGTGGCGCCGAGCGCGGCACTGTCCAGTCCGGCGACCCGGACCGAGCCGGGCGGTGCGGCGGCGAGCAGCCGGACCACGAGGGTACGCAGCAGCGCCGCGACCCGGCCGTCCCGGGCGTCGGCGTCGACCGCCAGGTGGGTGCCGCCGCTCAGCGGTACGACCGCCGGGAAGTCCCCGTGCGGCGTGCTCGCCACGCCGAGCCGCATCGGCAGCGGGCCGGCGAAGAACCGGGCCGGCTCGGGTTCGGCGCTTATCGCCCCGCCGACCCGGTGCAGCCGGGCCACGATGTCGGCGGTCTCGCCGCCCTCCGGCGGCGGCTGTAGTCGGGCCAGCCCGTGCCGGGCCGCGTCCAGGTGTGCCCGGGCCTGCCGGTGGGCGGCCACCGCCCGCCCGAATGTGGCTGCGAGTCCCACCCTGCCCTGCCCCCAACCGCTCGGGTACGCGTAGTACGGGTACGCGTAGTCACCGGAACACTAACCGAAGCGGGGGCGGGAACGTACCAGGCGGGGCTGACATGCGACCCGGCGGGACGGCCCGGCCACAGGAACCCGGATGGAGATCCGAAAGGGATCATGATCTGTTCCGGTCCGCACGGGCAGGTGGTCGCTGCCGAAGGTCCATTGACGAGTCAAGATGACTGTGGAACCGTGACTACGTCAATGCCTCCTCCGAGGGTCCTGGAGTACGAATTGGCGACCGGGCAGATGATCGAACGGGCCCCTGCCGGGCGTTGGCTCGATAATCATCCCGTGTTGGAGGCGCTCCGCCAGCGCCGCGCCACCGACTCGAGACCCGGTGACCGGAAAGACCCGTGGAAGATCGGGCTCGCCGTCGAGGGCGGCGGCATGCGCGGCATAGTCTCCGCCGCGATGCTCACCGCCATCGAGGATCTCGGCTTTCACTATGCCTTCGACGACGTCTACGCGGCGTCGTCCGGAGCCATCAACTCCGCCTATTTCCTGGCGACCAACACGTGGTATCCGCTCTCCATCTACTACGACGACCTCGCCTGTCGCAAGTTTGTCGATTTCCGCCGGGTCTTCACCGGTAAACCGATCCTGGACATGGAGTACGCGTTCGAGAACGTGGTCGAGGTGATCAAACCACTGGACTTCTCCGCGGTCCTCGCCGCACCGATCCGCTTCCACGTCTCGGTGACCCTCGTCGACGAGCTCCGCACCCTCGACGTCAGTGATTTCGAGAACCGCGCGGACCTCAAGGCGGCGCTGCGGGCCAGTGCCTGGCTTCCGGTGGCCGTGCCCGGCACCGCGATCTGGCGCGGACAGCGCGCGGTCGACGGCGGTGTGCTGACCGCCTTCCCGTTCCGGCTGGCGGTCCGGGACGGCTGCACGCACGTCCTCTCGCTGAGCACCCGACCGACGAGCCTGCCCCAGCGGCGGCACTCGATCACCCAGCGGTTCGCCGCGTCCCGGATCAACCGGCTGCGCTCCGGGCTGGGCGACGGATATCTGCGCGCCGTACGGGAGGGCTGGCAGGACCGCCGGGACCTACAGCACCAGATGACCCACCCGAAGGACGATCCGGCCGTCCTGGACCTCGCGCCACTGCCCTGGATGCGGCAGGTCCAGCGGCACGAACTCGACCTCGCGAAGCTGCTCGCCGGTGCCCGCACCGCCTACGGCGTGATGTACTGCGCCCTGAACGGCGTCTCGCCGGACCGGATCCGGGACAACACGCTGCGGATCATCCCCCGGCTGACGGCTGTCGAGCACGTGGTGCCGCTGGGCCCGTCGAGCGGGCTGTCCCAGTAGCGTTCCCAGCCGTGCCCGCCGCCGCCCGCTCGGAGGCGAGGAAGGCCCTGGCCAGGCCGGTGCGGATCGCCGGTGCGTCGATGCCGCACTTGACGATGTAGAAGATGCCGATGTTGGACACGCCGAGCATCAGCGCGTAGGGCCGGCCGTCGAGGTCGCCCCGGAAGATGAAGTACGCCAACGGCCAGACCATCAGCAGGAAGACGAACATCGACGGGGTCCACCTGCTGAACATCTTGAGACCGGTGACGTCCCGATAGTCGGGCGGGACGACGGACGAGGAGCCGCTCTCCCGGGCGTCCCGCACCGTCCGGTTCGCGAACGACGACACGGTCGCGTTCAGCCCCAGTTGCATGGTGAGCCCGATAGCCGTGCAGATCGGCCACCACAGCGGGTGCCCGAGGTTCGGCGGCAGCACCACCAGGATCCACCAGAAGGCGAAGAGCCTGATCCAGAACTCGGCGGCCCAGGCGTGCAGACGACGCGGGAGCGGAAGCCCGCCGCTGCCGTACGCCGCACTGAGCCCGGCGAAGATGTTCTGGTAGTGCCGCACGTTCACCAGGGCGAACGTTCCGGCGACGATCCGGGCGTCCAGGTTGCGCACCCCGGGCGGACCGAGGGTGTCGAGTACCCACCGCTCCCCGCCCGCCAACAGTCCGGCACCGGCGGTCCAGCCGACGAGTTCGGTGCCGCGCCGGGCCAGCTCGACGACCCCCGGGGTGGGACCGACCCCGAAGTCCCGGCTGACCTGCACCAACAGCACCAGGAAGACGAGCGCCCAGCAGGCCCCGCACAGCGCCGACCAGTAGAGCAGCATCGCGGCCCGGCGGTTGTTCCGCCCCGCCCGCCGCGACAGTCGCCGGAGCGCCGGCTCCGGGAGCCGCCCGATCCGGATGAACTCGGGATCGGACGGATCGGTGCTGACCGGCGGGTCCGCCGCGCTGGTTTCGTCAGTGCCGACCGGCGGGTCCACGGCGCGGGACTTGACGGGTCCGGTGCCGTCCGGCCGGGCCGCCGACTCCGCCTCGCACCACTGCCGGAGCAGGTGCCGCTGCTGGACCCGTACCCGGCGGATCCGCCGTTGCCGTGCGGTCGTCCGGGCGGTCGGTGACGCCAGGTCGAAGAGACCCCGCAGGGTGACCCGCTCCTCGCCGAGCAGCCCCTCCCGGTCCGCGACCGTCACCGCCTGGAGTTCCATCGCGAACGCGGTGCCGAGTTCGGCGTACGTCCAGGTGGTGTCGCCGTAGAGCAGCAGTCTCCGGCCGGGGTCCCGCTCGACGAGGTCCTCGACGAATCTCGCCAGCAGCGGGGTGCGGACGTAGAAGGCGTCCGGCACCTCCGACCCGTGCGTCGCGTCCGCCCCGCCGATGGCGATCAGCAGCCGACCCAGCGAGTAGAGGTCGGCCCGCGCGGGATCGACGACCGCGGCGCGCTGCTTCATCTCCGGCGCGACGTAACCGGCTTCCCGGCCCTCCAGCGCGCCGATCGTCCGGCTGTAGAGGTGGTTGCGGCCGAGGTCGATCAGGACGGCCTTGAGCCCGCTGCCGTAGCCCTGGTCCCTGGTGATGATGATGTTGGACGGGGTCAGGTCCTGGTGGGTGAGACCCAGTTTCTGGATCTCGGCGAGCGCCCGGAACAGCGGCGGCGCGAGGTCGCAGAGGGCGTCGAGCCGCAGCAGCGCGGGCCTGCGACTCCCGGTCCGCGGGTTGGGCCGCGTCCGCGTCCCGGCGTGGCCGAGGCGGGCCGTCAGCTCCTCCTCCAGGGTGCGGCCCTCGACCAGTTCCATCGCCACCCAGGCCCGGGTGCTGGCGTAGATCTCCGGCAGGTGCGCGGAGGGTCCCGGCCCGGACGCCCGCGTCTCGTCCCCGGCGATGACCGTCGAGGCCCGGGACCCGTAGCGCTCGACGTAGGTCTCGGTGGCGGCGGCGATCGCCTCGATCCGGGTGTACGGCGGCAGCACGCACTTGAGCGCGATCCTGGCCCGGCGGCCCTGCCGGTCCTTCCACGGGCCCCGCAGGATGAACGAGGTGGTCCCGAACCGCAGCAACCGCAACCGCGAGAAGTCGATCTCTGCCCACACCTTGGCCGGGTCCGGCACGCCGGGCCGGTTACCACGGTTCCCGAGACCGTAGACGGTCGCCAGTGCGCCGAGTACCCGGGCGTCCTCGAACAATGCGCCGACCTCGGCCTCGACGGCTTTGGCGGTGCCGTCGACCGCCGCTTCCGGACCACCGCCCCGGCGTCGATCGAATTCGTGCGCGATGACCAGGAAACCCAGCAGTAGGCCAATCAGCCCGACGCTCTCCTCGGACCGGTCCGACACTCCGGAACAGATACTCCGAAGTATCTCGATCGCGTCGTGTCGGCTCCGCCGGAACGCACCCTCGAACGCATCGTGCTCGACCGGTGCCCTGGCCATCAACTCCCAGATATTCTCCGGATCGAGGGACAGGCCGAGCAACTCCCGGACAAGCTCCGCCGGCGAAAGGTTGCGATTGACCGACAGGAGGTCGTCCAGGAGCTGCTTCGGCGGCGTCAACCGATCTTGATATTGTCCCTCGTCCACGGCTGTGTCCCCTGCCTCTGCCGCAGGCAATTGATCCGTGCTCCTACGTCGTCGCAGAGAATATTGCAGAACCGGGCTGGCGGGGCAAACGCCACGGCCGCATTCGGTCCGATCGGCCGGCGGTCACGAAAAACTGCCGACAGGACAATCGCACTTCACGGCACACCGGTCAGCCCGGCACCGCCACACCGCTCAGGCCGGCACGGCCACTTCGGACAGTGCCCGGACCCGGTCGTAGAGGGTCAGGTAGGACCGGGCCATCACCTCCGGGGTGAACCGCAGGGCGGCTTCGACCTGGCAGCGACGCGGGTCGATCCGGTCCGCGTCCGGGACGAGCCCGGCCAGTTCCTCCTCGTCGTCGGTGAGCAGACCCGTCTCACCATGCTGGACAAGCTCCGGCAGGCAGCCCTTGGCCAGCCCGACGACCGGGGTGCCGAGGGCGAGGGACTCGACCACCGCCGTGCCGCCGGGCTCGGCCCAGCGCAGCGGGAAGAGCGAGGCGCGGGCGGTGGCGACCAGGTCGTCGCGTTCCCGGCCGGCGACGGTGCCGATCCAGCGCACCCGTACCCCGTCGACGTGCGGCGCGACCCGCTCCCGCCAGAACTGGACGTCCGGGTTGGCCGCCGCCACCGGATCGTTCCCGGCGGCGGCGAGTTCGGCCGGCTGCCGGTACGGGCCGACCGGACCGGCGAGGACCAGGTCGAAACCGGCCCGGTGGGCCAGCCGGGCGGCGAGATCCTGCCCCTTCCCCGGGTTGATCCGGCCGAGCACCACGACGTGTCCGCCCTTGGCGGCGGGGCGGCGCCGGTCCGCGCCGACGGCCAGCGGGGTGGCCAGGTGCACGTGCCCGACCGAGTGTGCGCGCAGCGCCTCCGGGGCCCGGGCCAGCTGCGAGGCGGAGACGCCGTTCACGCGTACCCGGTCGGCGCCGTCGAAGTTGCCGTACAGCTCGGGATGCTTGGCCAGGTCCCAGTGCAGGGTGTGCAGCACCGGCGGGGCGTCCGGGCCGAGCGCGGCCAGGGTGGCCAGGCCGGCCGCCTCGACGTGGTCGTGCACCAGGTCGATGTCGTCGCGCTCCCGCAGCGTGCGTACCACCGCGTGCAGGTGGCTCTGCACCACCCCGCACGCCTGGTTGTACGGCCGTTGCAGGCTGCCGAACTGTCCGTCGGCGAAGACCGCCAGCCGCTCGTCGACCGGCAGTTCACTGCTGCCGACGGTGGCCAGCACCACCCGTACGCCGAGCCGGCGCAGCTCGGGTACGAGGGTGGCGATCACGTTCTCGATCCCGCCGTACCCGTTCGGCGGCACCGGAAGCCAGGGACCGGCGTTGACAAGTACGGTGAGGCTCATCCGGCGGCCACCGCCCCGGTCGGGGTGGCACCGGCCAGCGCCAGCCGACGGGCCCGGTTGCGGGCCATCCGGGTACGCGGGGAGAGGCTGGCCAGTGGTGGCCGTTCGGCGACCGACACGTCGGTGACGACGATCTCCCGGTCCAGGTTCGGCAGTGCGGCGTCGCCGCCCCGGCGGAACTGGGTGAGCGCGGCGGCCGGCGGCACCGGTTCGGCGACCAGCCCACGCCGGTGCAGCCGGGACCAGACGGTGTAGAGGATCTGCGCCGACATCCGGCCCAGCGCCTCGGTGTCCTGGTGCCGGTGGAACCGCTCGCCGAGGTCGACCTGGGCCAGCGCGTCCAGCCCGACCAGCTCCAGCAGGTCGATCAGCATGGCGATCTCGACGCCGTACCCGGAGACGAAGGGGATCTGTTCGAGGATCTCGCGACGGCCGGCGTACTCCCCGGCGAGCGGCTGGACGAAGCCGGCCAGTTCCGGCCAGAACATGCTGATCAGCGGCCGGGCCGTCAGCTCGGTCACCCGCCCGCCGCCGTCCGGTTCGACGCCGCCGGCCCCGACCAGCGGCCGGTGGTAGAAGCCCTTGACGAACGCGACGGTCGGGTCGGCGAGCAGCGGCCCGACCAGCCCGGTGACGAACCGGGGCGAGAAGCGGCGCAGGTCGGCGTCGACGAACGCGACGACGTCGCCGGTGGCGGCGGCCAGCCCGGACCAGAGCGCGTCGCCCTTGCCGTCCAGCCGGGGCAGCCCGCGGGTCATCTCGTCCTGACTCACCACCCGGGCCCCGGCGGCGGTGGCCAGCGCCGCGGTCGCGTCGGTGGAGCGGGAGTCGACCACGATCAGTTCGTCGACGACCGGAGCCTTCTCCATCAGGTGCCGGCGCAGCGTGCCGACGATCGTACCGACCGTGGCCTCCTCGTTGCGGGCCGGCAACACCACGCTGACCCGCTGCTCCCCCTTGACCTTCAGCAGCCGGCGTGGCGTCCAGCCGGCCGAGTTGTCGGTACGGTACGTAGTCCAGGCTTCCACGACCGGTGGAACGGTCGGTTCTGTTTGCCGTCGCACGGGCACCCCCCAATTTCGTGATCCGCAGCGCCGGCCGAACCTTTTCCTCCGGCGGTCCGGGCAAACCCGAGGCCGGCTAACAGCTTGATCTCCAATTGGCGGCCTACGTGCACCGTCACGGTGAACGGTTCGTTTCGCACCATGCCCGGAGGGGCTGTGCAGCGGTTTTCCGGCCCGCCGAGGTTTCCGGCCGGCTCCGGCCGGAGAAGGCGTAGGTCGGGTCGGACAGGGGAGGATCGGGCGATGCGGATCTGCCGGGTGGGGTTGGTCGGCGCGGGCGGTGTCGCGCAGCGGCACGCACGGGTGCTGTCGGGTTTCGACGACGTACAGCTCGTCGGGGTCACCGACGTGCTGCCGGAGGCGGCGACCCGGCTGGCCGGCTCGACGGGGGCTCGGGTCTTCCCCGACGTAGCGGCGCTGCTCTCGGCGGACCTGGACGCGGTCTACGTCTGCGTGCCACCCTTCGCGCACGGCGCCGCCGAGGAGGCGGTACTCGACGCCGGACTGGCCCTCTTCGTGGAGAAGCCGGTCGCGCTCGACCGGGAGACCGCGGTTCGGATCAACCGGCTCGCCGGGCAGCGGGGTGTCGTGACGGCGGTCGGGCACTTCTGGCGCTATCTGCCCTCGGTCGAGCAGGCCCGGCAGCTGCTCGCCGACCGGCCGGTCCGGTTGGCCGCCGGTGCCTGGCTGGACAAGGTGCCGCCGGTCGGCTGGTGGCCGCACCGGGACCGGTCCGGCGGCCCGGTCGTGGAGCAGGCCGCCCACGTCCTCGACCTGGCCCGGCATCTCGTCGGTGAGGTGTCCGAGGTCTGGGCGGTCGGCAACGGCACGCCGCCGGACGTCGCCGGTGCGGACGTGGACGGCGCGACCGCCGCCACGCTGCGGTTCGTGACCGGCGCGGTGGGCACGCTCACCACCACCTGCGCGCTCGGCTGGAAGCACCGGGCCGGCCTGGAGGTGTACGCCGACGGCCTGGCCCTGTCGGTCGGCGAGGACGGCCTGCTGGTCCGGGACGCCGACGGCGAGCACCGGCTCCCCGGCGACCTGGAGCAGGGCCGGACGGCCGTGGACCGGGCCTTCGTGGACGCGGTCCGGGGCATCGGCGACGACGTCCGGGTGCCCTATCCGGAGGCGCTCCGGACCCACCTGCTGGCGCTGGCGGTCGCCGAGTCCGCCGCCACCGGCCAGCCGGTCCGGGTCCCGTCCCCGGAGCCGCAACCAGCGGCGGCGCCGGAACCGGGCCAGCAGTCGGAGCTGGCGCCGGGCCAGCAGTCGGAGCTGGAGCCGGCGCGTGGCTGAGCGGGAGCGCAACCTGGTGGTCACCGGCCCGCACGAGCTGGCGTTCCGCGCGGAGGAGCCGGAGCCGCTCACCGACGGCACGTTCCGGGTCGAGACGCTGTTCAGCGGGATTTCCGCCGGCACCGAGCTGAGCTACGTCAAGGGCACCAACCCGTACCTGTCGGCCGGCTGGGACGGCACGCTCGGGCTCTTCGTCGAGGGCACACCTGGTACGCCGTACCCGGTGACCCGGCTCGGTTACATGGAGGTCGGCCGGGTGGTGCAGAGCCGTACCCCGGCGGTCCCCGAGGGCATACTCGTGGCGATGACCTACGGGCACCGTTCGGCGTACCGGGGCGACCCGCTGCGCGACCGGGTGGTGCCGGTGCCGGAGGAGCTGGATCCGCTGCTCGGGATCTACGTGGCGCACATGGGGCCGATCTGCGCCAACGGTCTGCTGCACGCCGCCGCCGACCTGTACGGCAACGGCGTGCGGGACCTCGGCGACGGGGTGCGGGGCCGCCGGGTGGCGGTGACCGGGGCGGGTGTGGTGGCGCTGCTGACCGCGCTCTTCGCCCGGCGGGCCGGTGCCGCCTCGGTGGTCGTACTCGATCCGACGCCGCAGCGGCGGGCGGTGGCCGAGGCGCTCGGCCTGGAGACGCTCGACCCGACCGCCGACGATCCGGCCGTGGTGTTGAAGACGCGCTGGCGGCACACGGCCGACGACCGGGGTGCCGACGTCGTCTTCCAGTGCCGTGGGCAGGCGTCGGCGCTGCATCTGGCGCTGCGGCTGCTCCGCCCGCAGGGCACCGTCGTCGACCTCGCCTTCTACCAGGGCGGCGCCGACCTGGTGCGGCTCGGTGAGGAGTTCCACCACAACGGACTCTCGCTGCGCTGCGCGCAGATCGGCCGGGTACCCCGCGGGCTGGCCCCCACCTGGGACCGCGACCGCCTGTCGGCGGAGACGATCGCCCTGCTCCGCGACTACGGCGACCTGGTGCGCAAGCATCTCGTCTCGGCGGTGGTCCCGTTCGACGAGGCGCCCGCGCTGCTGACCGAGTTGGCCGACGGCCGCCGCCACGAGGTCCAGGCAGTCCTCGCCGCGTGAGCAGTCCTCGCCGGGTGAGCAGTCCTCGCCGCGTGAGCAGTCCTCGCCGCGTGAGCAGTGCTGCGACGCGGCGACGACGGGCATGGCGACGACCTGTGCCGGTGGAAGGGGCGGGGCGTCGGATCGGCGTACTCCGGGGCCTCCCCGGCCCGGAGGGCAGTGTCTGATGCGCAGACTGTCGAGCTGGGCGCACGAACGGGGCAGCTCGACAGTCTCTGCTCCGGACCGTTCCTCGAAGGTCGGTTACCGGCCTGGTCGCACCGCCACCTACCTTCCGGGCCGTCAGGTCGTTAGCCTGCCGGCATGGCTGTCGACGGGACGAGCGAGCGGGACTGGCACCGTTGGCACGACGACTACACCGACCCGACCTCGCCGCTGAGTCGGCGGTTGGCGACGGTCCAGGCGCGGATCCGGGAGGTTCTCGACGCCGCCGCTCCCGGGCCGGTCCGGGTGGTGAGCGTCTGCGCGGGGCAGGGCCGGGACCTGCTGGACGTGCTGGCCGCGCATCCCCGGCGGGCGGACGTGACCGCACGACTTGTCGAACTGGACCCGCGCAACGCCCGGATCGCCGTCGACGCGGCCCGGGTCGCCGGCCTGTCCGGTGTCGAGGTGGTGGTCGGGGACGCCGCCGCCGTCGACCGGTACGCCGGTCTGGTGCCGGCCGATCTCGTGCTGGTCTGCGGCGTCTTCGGCAACATCACCGACGAGGACGTCCGGCGCACGGTCGGCTACTGCGCCCAGCTCTGCACGACCGGCGGCACGGTGGTGTGGACCCGACACCGTCGGGAGCCGGACCTGGTGCCCCGGATCTGCCAGTGGTTCGCCGCCGAGGGCTTCGAACCGGGCTGGCTCTCCCCGCCGGAGGCCGGCTTCGGGGTGGGCACGCACCGGTTCACGGGTACGCCCCGACCGCTGGACCGGCGCGGCCGGATGTTCACCTTCGTCGACGGCTGAGCGCCCCTCCGCCGGTCAGGTGGGGCTGACCTGGACCGTCGGGAAGGGATCGTCCGGACCGGGCGGCCGGGTGAAGCCGAGCACCGTGTCCGCGCCCTCGGCGGTGAGTGTGACGGTGCTGCCGTCGGCGAGCAGCCGGCCGGCTCCGGAGAGTTGGACTCCGGTGAGCCGGACCCGGTCGGTGCGGACCGGTCCGTCGAGGATGACGTTGACGCTTCCGTCCGGGGCGGCGGTGAAGTGTGCGCCGTCGGTCTCGGCCCGGCTCCAGGGCCGGGTGTCGTAGACCGCCGTGCCGTTGCGGTCGAGCCACCGGCCGAAGCCCTCCAGCCGGCTGAGCTGTTCCGGCGGTATCGTCCCCTCGCCGCCGGCCGGTCCGACGTTCAGCAGCAGGTTTCCGTTCTTGGCCAGGGCGTCGACGAAGTCGGGCAGCAGGGTGCCGGTGAAGGAGGCGTAGTCGTCGTCCGTCTCGTTGCGGTTGTAGCCGTACGAGTTGCCGATGGCCCGGGTCATCTCCCACTTCTTCGCCTGCACGGTGTCGTAGCTGGTGTATTCCGGGGTGGTGAAGTCGCTGTGCGGCACGGCCGGCGGCTTGACGTTGTCGACGAACTCGGGATCGTCGGCGATCGCCCACTTCATCACCTGGTCGAAGCCGGCCCGGCCGAGTCGGGTTCCCATCAGCCAGCGCCACAGCGAGTCGGTCTGCCAGCGGTCGTTGAGCACGCCGTCCGGCACGGTGTTGTAGTAGTCGGCGAAGAGGCTGAACAGCCGTCGCTGCCCGGTCGGCCAGGAGATGTCGTTCCAGAGCAGGTCGGGCCGGTATCTGTTGATCAGTTCCCGGACCTGGGCGTCTGCGTAGTCGGCGTAGCCGTCGCCGTACCGGGCGTAGGTGTAGTCGCCGAGGGTGCGTACGACCTCGCGTTGGAAGGTCCAGTCCACGCCGCCGGAGTAGTAGAGCCCGAAGCGCATGCCGTGGGCGCGTACGGCGGCGGCGAGTTCCCCGACGATGTCACGCTCACTGTGCCAGCCGGGGCGGTGCGGGTTGGTGACCTCGGTCGGCCAGAGCGGGTAGCCGTCGTGGTACTTGGCGACAAGTACGACGTACCGGGCGCCGGAGTCGCGGAACGTGCTGGCCCAGGCCTGCGGGTCCCACCGCTTCAGTCCCTCGTCGAAGGCGGCCTTGAAGTCCTCGTACCGCAGGTCTCCGTAGCTGGCCCGGTGGTGGTCCGCGGTCGGCGTCCCCGGGACCCGCATCGCGTTGTGGTAGTCCTCCGCGTACGGATGCACAAGCATCGCCCGGTCGTAGTCGGTGCGCAGCACGTCGGCGAAGTTGCCGGTCGGGGCGAAGCCCGGCACCGAGAACAGTCCCCAGTGGACGAAAATGCCGAACTTCGCGTCGGAGAACCAGTCGGGCACGGGATGGGCGTTCAGGGATTCCCGGGTCGCCTGGTACGGCCCGTCGGTGGTCATCCGGGCCTTCCGGTCGTCCCGCCAGGCGTAGATCTTGGCCGCGATCGGCGGCGTGGCCGCCAGGACCGCCAGCACGGCCAGCACCACAAGCAGTTTCCGGCGATGTCGGCGGAAGAAGCCTCGCATCGTGCACCTCCCCAGTAGCAATACAAATGTATGGCCAAGCATGGCAGCGCAGTCTGGGGTTTGCAAGTCAACTGTATTGCGCAGAGAATCGAGACATGCCGAGGAAGGTCGATCACGAGCAGCGTCGCCGCCGCATCGCGCAGGCGGTCTGGGCCATCGTCGCGCTACGCGGTCTGGAGGCGGTGAGCCTGCGCGACGTCGCCGCCGAAGCGGGCGTCTCACTCGGCCAGGTGCAGCACTACTTCAAGACCAAGGACCAGGTCCTCCGGTACGCCGGCCAGCGCCTCGTCGAGCTGGCCGGCGAGGAACTCCGGCGAAGTCTCGCGGCCCGCCCGGAGCCGCCGTCCCCACGCGCCACCATCCGGGCCGTGGCCGAGCAGACGGTACCGGCGACACCCGAGCGCCGGGCCGGGGCCGCCGTCTGGTACGCCTTCGTCACCCGCGCCGTCACCGCACCGGAACTCGCCGCTCTGATCGCCGACGCGTGGGCCGGCACGCACGTCCTGATCGGCGACGAGCTGCGCGCGGCGCAGCAGGTGGGCGAGCTGGACGCTCGACTCGACCCGGCCGCGCTGGCCGCCACCCTGCAGACCGTCATCGACGGCCTCGTCCCGCAGGTCCTGGTCGGCTACCGCACCCCCGCCGAGG
This sequence comes from Plantactinospora sp. WMMB782, assembly GCF_049179135.1. NCBI lineage: Bacteria > Bacillati > Actinomycetota > Actinomycetes > Micromonosporales > Micromonosporaceae > Plantactinospora > Plantactinospora sp. WMMB782. The sequence goes on from NZ_JBMHMC010000007.1 coordinate 147,846, forward strand.
CCCTTTCCGTGGTCGACCACCACCTCGACCTGCTCTTCGGCCCGGCCCGCTGACCAGACCCGGCCCGCTGACCAGACCCCGCCGGCTGACCAGACCCCGCCGGCTGACCAGACCCCGCCGGCTGGCCGGACCCGGCCGGCGGCGACCGTTCAGCGGCTCGGCACCGCCAGGGGCTGCGCGGACGGCGCCACCGGGGCGGGCAGCTGGCCGGTGCCGCCCAGGTAGCGGTGGATCGCGGCAGCGGCGGCCCGGCCCTCGGCGATCGCCCAGACGATCAGCGAGGCGCCCCGGTGCATGTCACCGGCGACGAAGACCCCCGGCGTGCCGGCGGCCTGCCACTCGGGGTCGGAATCGATCGCGCCGCGCCGGTTGCGGGCTACGCCGAGCTGGTCGAGCAGCGGCTGCTCCTCGGTGCCCTCGAAGCCGATCGCCAGCAGCACCAGGTCGGCCGGCAGCTCGCGTTCGGTGCCCGGCACCGTGGTCAGGAACCGCTGGCCGTCCCGCTTCTCGACGGTCACCTCGGCGATCCGGACCGCGCGTACCTGGCCGGTGCCGTCGTCGACGAACTCCTGGACCGCGACCGCGAAGACCCGCTCGCCGCCCTCCTCGTGCGCCGGGTATTCACGCAGGATCCACGGCCAGGTCGGCCACGGGTCGCGGGCCTCGTCCCGCTCGCGCGGCGGCTGCGGATAGAGGTCGAGCTGGTGCACGCCGGCCGCGCCCTGCCGGTGTGCCACGCCGAGGCAGTCGGCGGCGGTGTCGCCACCGCCGATGATCACCACGTGCTTACCGGCGGCGTCGATCGGCGTCGCCGCTTCCCGGCCGTTCACACTGGACTGACCGTCGGCCGCCGAGGCGACCGCGCGGTTGGCGGCCACCAGGTGCTGCATAGCCTGGTGTACGCCGCGCAGCGCCCGACCCGGCGTCGCCGGGGTGTCCCGGCCGGCGAGTGCGCCGCAGGCGAGCAGCACCGCGTCGTGCTCGGCCCGGAGCTGCTCGGCGGTGACGTCGACCCCGACGTTCACGCCGGTGCGGAACACCACCCCCTCGGCGGTGAGCTGGGCCAGCCGCCGGTCGATGTGCTCCTTCTCCAGCTTGAAGTCCGGGATGCCGTAGCGGAGCAGGCCGCCGACCGCGTCGTCCCGCTCGTAGACCGTCACCGCGTGCCCGGCCCGGACGAGCTGCTGGGCGGCGGCGAGTCCGGCCGGGCCGGAGCCGACCACCGCGACCGAGTGGCCGGACGGCGTCGGCACCTGCTGCGGGGCGACCAGGTCCAGGTCGAAGGCCCGGTTGACGATCTCGACCTCGACCTGCTTGATGGTCACCGGCGCCCCGCCGCCGATCCCGAGCACGCAGGCCGCCTCGCAGGGCGCCGGGCAGAGCCGTCCGGTGAACTCCGGGAAGTTGTTCGTGGCGTGCAGCGACTCGATGGCGGCCGCCCAGTTGCCGGTCCGGACCAGGTCGTTCCAGTCCGGGATGCGGTTGCCCAGCGGGCAGCCGTCGTGGCAGAACGGAATGCCGCAGTCCATGCACCGGGTGGCCTGGTCGCGGATCAGGCCCTCGTCGGCGGAGGGGTACACCTCGCGCCAGTCGGAGATCCGCACCGGCACCGGACGGCGGGCCGGCAGCTTCCGGTCGTGCTTCAGGAATCCACTCGGGTCAGGCACGGGCCACCTCCTGGGACGGGCGCGAGCCGGGAGCGACCGGTCGGGCCGGGGACGCGGGCGGGGCCGGCGACGGGCCGGCCGGCGTGCCGCTGCCGGCGGGCTGGGCGGGTACGGCCGGGCTCGACAGTCCGCCCATCACCGCCTCGTCCACGTCCCGGCCCTCGGCCCGGGCCGCCCGCATGATCTCCATGACCCGCTTGTAGTCCCGGGGCACCACTGCGGTGAACTCCCGCACCGCCTCCGGCCAGCGCTTGAGCAGCCCCTCCGCCACCGACGAGTCGGTCTCGGCGAAGTGCCGCTGCACCAGGTCGTAGAGGGTGACCCGCTCGTCGTCGGTGAGCGGGGCCAGGTCGACCAGTTCCGGGTTGACCCGGCGGGTGTCGAGCTGCCAGACGAAGGCCGTACCGCCGGACATGCCGGCGGCGAAGTTCCGGCCGGTGCCGCCCAGCACCACGACGGTGCCGCCGGTCATGTACTCGCAGCCGTGGTCGCCCACCCCCTCGACCACGGCGACCGCGCCGGAGTTGCGGACCGCGAACCGCTCGCCGACCCGGCCGCGCAGGAACAGTTCGCCGCCGGTGGCGCCGTAAAGGATGGTGTTGCCGGCGATGATCTGGTCCTCGGCCCGGCCGTTCGGACCCGGCGGCGCGTCGAGGCTGCCGGCGAAGGGTGCGCCCGGGTCGGGGCGGACCACGATCCGGCCGCCGGAGAGTCCCTTGCCGACGTAGTCGTTGGCGTCGCCGGCCAGCCGCAGCGTGACGCCGCTGGGCAGGAAGGCGCCGAACGACTGGCCGGCGGTGCCGGTGAGGTCGAACTCGACGGTGTCGGCGGGCAGGCCGGCACCGCCGAACCGCCGGGTGACCGCGCCGCCGAGCATCGCGCCGACGCTGCGGTGCTCGTTGCGTACCGTCACCTGGGCCCGGATCGGGGTGCCGTTGGCCAGCGCCGGCTCGGCCAGGGCGAGCAGTTCGTTGTCCAGCGACCTGTCGAGCCCGTGGTCCTGGGCCCGTACGCCGCGTCGGGCGGCACCGGCCGGCAGCTCGGGTACGTGCAGCACCGGCCGCAGGTCGAGCCCGTGCGCCTTCCAGTGGTCGAGTGCCGGGGCGAAGTCGAGCAGTTCGCTGGCGCCGATCGCCTCCTCCAGGCTGCGGAAGCCCAGCTCGGCCAGGTAGCCGCGGACCTCCTCGGCGAGGAAGAGGAAGAAGTTCTCCACGAACTCGGGGCGGCCGGTGTAGCGCTGCCGGAGCACCGGGTTCTGGGTGGCGATGCCGACCGGGCAGGTGTCCAGGTGGCAGACCCGCATCATCACGCAGCCGGCGACAATCAGCGGTGCGGTCGCGAAGCCGTACTCCTCGGCGCCGAGCAGGGCCGCGACGACGATGTCCCGGCCGGTCTTGAGCTGGCCGTCGACCTGCACGGTGACCCGGTCGCGGAGCCTGTTGAGCAGCAGCGTCTGCTGTGCCTCGGCCAGCCCCAGCTCCCAGGGGGTGCCGGCGTGCTTGAGCGAGTTCATCGGGGAGGCGCCGGTGCCGCCGTCGTGCCCGGAGATCAGGATGACGTCGGCCTTGAGCTTGGCGACGCCGGCCGCGACGGTGCCGACGCCGACCTCGCTGACCAGCTTGACGTGCACCCGGGCGGCCGGGTTGACGCTCTTCAGGTCGTGGACGAGCTGGGCGAGGTCCTCGATCGAGTAGATGTCGTGGTGCGGCGGCGGGGAGATCAGTCCGACGCCCGGGGTGGCGTGCCGGGTGCGGGCGATCCACGGCCAGACCTTGTTGCCGGGCAACTGCCCGCCCTCGCCGGGCTTGGCACCCTGGGCCATCTTGATCTGGATGTCGTCGGCGTTGACGAGATATTCACTTGTCACGCCGAACCGGCCGCTGGCGACCTGCTTGACGGCGGAGCGCCGGGTCGGGTCGTAGAGCCGTTCGACGTCCTCGCCGCCCTCGCCGGTGTTGGACTTGCCGCCGAGGGCGTTCATCGCGACCGCGAGGGTCTCGTGCGCCTCGGCCGAGATGGAGCCGTACGACATGGCGCCGGTGGCGAACCGCTTGACGATCTCGCTGGCCGGCTCGACCTCGTCGATCGGCACCGGCGGCCGGAGGCCGGTGCGCAGCCGGAACAGTCCGCGCAGCGAGCCGGCCTGCTCGGCCAGCGCGTCGACCTTTGCGGTGTACTCCCGGAACACGTCGTACTGCCGGCTCCGGGTGGCGTGCTGGAGCAGGAAGACCGTCTCGGGGTTGAACAGGTGCAGTTCGCCCTCGCGGCGCCACTGGTACTCGCCGCCGACCTCCAGCGGGCGGTGGGTGAGCTGGCCGGTGTTCTCGGCGTACGCCCGCGCGTGCCGGGCGGCGACCTCGGCGTGGATCTCGGTCAGCCCGATCCCGCCGATCTTGCCGGGCGTACCGGCGAAATACCGTTGCACGAGCCGGTTGTCCAGGCCGACCGCCTCGAAGACCTGGGCACCGCAGTACGACGAGACAGTCGAGATGCCCATCTTCGACATGATTTTGAGTACGCCCTTGCCGAGCGCCTTGACGTAGTTCCGGATCGCCTTGGCCGGCTCCACCCCGGTCAGCGCACCGGTGTTGATCAGGTCCTCGACCGACTCGAAGGCCAGATAGGGGTTGACCGCCGCCGCGCCGTACCCGATCAGCAGGGCGGTGTGGTGCACCTCGCGGCAGTCCCCGGACTCCACGATCAGCGCCACCTGGGTGCGGGTCTGCTCCCGCACCAGGTGCTGGTGCACGGCGGCGGTGAGCAGCAGCGACGGGATCGGCGCCAGGTCGGCGGTGGAGTCCCGGTCGGAGAGGACCAGGATGCGTACGCCGTCCTCGATCGCCTCGGAGACGTGCCGGCAGATCTCGGTCAGCCGGGCCTTCAGCCCGGTCGCGCCGTCCCGGATCCGGTAGAGCCCGGAGACCCGGACCGCCTTGAAGCCGGGCAGGTCACCGTCCTCGTCGATGGAGAGGATCTTGGCCAGCTCGTCGTTGTCGATCACCGGGTAGGGGAGCACGACCTGCCGGCAGCTCGCCGCGGTCGGCTCCAGCAGGTTCCCCTCCGGCCCGATGGTCGCCTGGAGGCTGGTCACCAACTCCTCCCGGATGGCGTCCAGCGGCGGGTTGGTGACCTGGGCGAAGAGCTGGTGGAAGTAGTCGTAGAGCAGCCGGGGCCGGGTCGACAGCGGCGAGATCGGCGTGTCGGTGCCCATCGAGCCGACCGGCTCGGCACCGGTCCGGGCCATCGGGCCGAGCAGGATCTTCAGCTCCTCCTCGGTGTAGCCGAAGGTCTGCTGCCGGCGGCGTACCGAGTGGTGGGCGTAGACGATGTGCCGGCGCGGCGGCAGGTCGGCCAGGTCGATCAGGCCGGCGTGCAGCCAGTCGTCGTACGGGTGCTCGGCGGCCAGCTCGGACTTGATCTCGTCGTCCAGCACGATCCGGCCGGCGGCGGTGTCGACCAGGAACATCCGGCCCGGCTGGAGCCGCCCCTTGGCGACCACCGTCGCCGGGTCGAGGTCGAGCACCCCGGCCTCGCTGCCGAGCACCACCAGGCCGTCCGCGGTAAGCCACCAGCGGCCCGGCCGCAGGCCGTTGCGGTCCAGCACGGCGCCGACGAGCGAACCGTCGGTGAAGGCGACCGAGGCGGGGCCGTCCCACGGCTCCATCAGGCTGGCGTGGAAGCGGTAGAAGGAGCGGCGACCCGGGTCCATGTCGGGGTCGTTCTCCCAGGCCTCCGGAATCATCATCAGCACCGCGTGCGGCAGGCTCCGCCCGGCCAGGTGCAGCAGTTCGAGCACCTCGTCGAAGTTGGCCGAGTCGGAGGCGGCCGGGGTGCAGATCGGGAAGAGCCGCTTGATGTTCCCCGGGATCTCCGGGCTGCGCAGCAGCGCCTCCCGGGCCTGCATCCAGTTCTTGTTGCCCCGGATCGTGTTGATCTCGCCGTTGTGTGCGATGAACCGGTAGGGGTGGGCCAGCGGCCAGGACGGGAAGGTGTTCGTGGAGAAACGCGAGTGCACCAGGGCGATCGCGCTTGTCATCCGGGGGTCGGTCAGGTCCGGGAAGAACTCGGGCAGCTGGTCCGGGGTGAGCATCCCCTTGTAGACCATGGTCCGGGCCGACAGCGACGGGAAGTAGGCGGGGACGCCCCGCTCGGCGGTCTCCCGCTCGGCCTGCTTGCGGACACAGAACGCCACCCGGTCCAGGTCGAGGCCGGTCAGCGGGGTGCCCGCCCGGCCGGCCGGCGAGTCGGTGAGCCGGTGCGCGGCCAGGAAGAGCTGCCGGATCACCGGCCGGGCCGCCAGCGCGGTCTCGCCGAGGTCGTCGGCGCGGACGGGCACGTCCCGCCAGCCGAGGATCTCGGCCCCCTCGACCAGGGCGTACTTCTCCAGCACCGTCCGGGCGCGCGCCTCGTCGGCCGGGTCGGTGGGTAGGAAGACCAGGCCGGTGGCGTACTGCCCGGCCGGCGGGAGCGGGAAGTCGACGACCTCGCGGAGGAAGTCGTCCGGCACCTGGAGCATGATCCCGGCGCCGTCCCCGGTGTTCTGCTCGGCGCCCCGGGCACCCCGGTGGTCGAGCCGGCAGAGCGCGGCGAGACCGTTCGCGACGACCTCGTGGGAGCGCCGCCCGTGCAGGTCCGCGACGAAGGCCACCCCGCAGGCGTCCCGCTCCGCGGCCGGGTCGTAGAGCCCCTGCGGCTCCGGCGTCCGGGCGGCCGCGGCGGCGCGCTCGGGGACCCGGCCGGGGAGGTGTCCCGGGCCGGTCGACGCGGAGTCGGCACCCGCCGACGAGGAGAGGTGCGGTTCCTGGGGGTACGGAAAGGCCACCGGGGCTCCTGTCGTCACTCACGTTCAATCATTAGGTCGGGACGACGTCGGCCCTGCTGGGTCTCTCGAGTCTACGTTAGGGGCCGGCGGGGTCCACCAGGGGCGAACCGATCACGGGCAGCGGAATTGATCACATGACCCGGATCCCGTACGTGTACGCTCCCCCGGTGGCATCTGTACGAGACGAGCCGTTTGACCGGTTGGAACGCTTTTACGATGCGGTGCCGCGTGACGGGGCACACACGGAGGATTTCGGGGGGCTGGTGCTGTTCGTCCGCGATGGCGCGGGATGGCCATTCTACGCCCGACCGAGGCTGGACGCCACGGAGCCGCCGTCGGCCGCCGACGTGACAGCCGTCCGGCAGCGGCAGCGTGATCTCGGGCTCCCCGAGGCGTTCGAGTGGGTACACGAGAACCATCCGGAACTGCTCGCGGTGGCCCGGTCGGCGGGGTTGGCGGTGCTGGAGGCACCGCTGATGGTCCTGGACCCGGCCGAACTGCCCCCGCCCGAGCGGTTCGCGGGCACGCCGGTCCGGATCCTCGACCCGGCGGCGTCGACGTTCGCCGAGGACGTGGCGGCCCGGCGTGCCGTCGCCGCCGTCGGCTTCGCCACGCCCGGCACCGAGGTCGGCGCCGCCGGACCGGCCGCCCGGGACACCGCCCTGGTCGAGCTGCCGCTGGACTCGCTCGACGAGGAGCGCACCCGGACAGCCGCCGGCCGCCGGCTCTCCGCGCTCGTCGAACAGCCCGGCCAGGGTGCGGTGGCCAGCGGCATGGCGCTGCGGGTCGACGACGTCGCCGAGATCGCCGGCATCGCCACGCTGCCCGCCGCGCGCCGCCGGGGGCTCGGTGCCGCCGTCACCGCCGCACTCGCCCGCCGGCTGCTCGACGAGGGTACGAACCTGGTCTTCCTCTCCGCCGGCAGCGAGGAGATCGCCCGGGTCTACCTGCGGGTCGGCTTCCGCCGGATCGGCACCGCCTGCATCGCCGAACCCGCCCCGGTGGGCTGAGCCGACGGTTCCACGGACTCCGCAGGCCGAGCTACGGTTCGCGGACTCCACAGGAGACGGCGGCCGGGGGACGGCCGAGGATACTCAAGACATCCTCAAGATCATTGCATCGTCGCACGTCGCAGGATCATGATGACCCGCAGTGCTGTCCCCCGACTCCTCCCCCCTCGGAGTTCACATGCGAACGACGAAACCGACAGCGGTACTACTGTCCACATTGCTCGCAGTCACCCTCGGCGCCGGCACCGCCCCCGCGGTGGCGTTCGGCCAGCCGGCGGCACCGGGCAGCCTGGCGGCGGAGCCCAACCAGGTCACCGGGCTGCGCGTCAGCCAGGCCGACGGGTACGCCACGCTCGCCTGGACCCCGGTGGCCGGGGCCACCGACTACCAGATCGAACGCACCCCGGTCGACGCCTCCGACACCGCCACCGGGCCAGGGGTGGTGGTCGGCATCTGGCGCCCCAACCGCCAGGTCGACAACACCTCGCCCACCTTCGCCGACGCCGGCTTCGACCCCGGCCAGCGCTTCCGGTGGCGGGTACGTGCCCGGATCGACACCGCCGAGCAGCCGTACTCGGCACCGGTGACCGGCAGCACCCTGGCGCCCTGGGGCGACCCGGCGGTACCCGGGCAGAACCTGCGCACCCAGTGGGAGACCACCAAGGCCGCGCAGTACACCAGCGACGTCGACGAGTACGCCTACACGGCCGAGATCGACCGGCTCAGTGACCGGGTCCGGGTGGTGGAGATCGGCCGTACCGTGCAGGACCGGCCGATCAACATGTTCGTGATCGGCCACCCCGCACCGCCGGCCACCCCGGCGGCGGTCGCCGCGACCTCGCCACTGGCGATCAACTGCAACGTGCACGGCAACGAGCCCGGCGACCGGGAAGCCTGCCTGGTGCTGGCCCGCAAGCTGGCCTTCGGCACCGACGCCCGGACGGTCGACCTGCTCAGCCACACCACCGTGCTGATCGTGCCGACGATCAACGGCGACGGCCGGGCCGCCAACACCCGGGGCAACTCCACCGGCCAGGACCTCAACCGCGACTACTCGCTGATCCGCCAGCCGGAGACCACGGCGTACGTGGAGATGCTCCGCGACTACCGGCCGGTGGCCGGCTACGACGGGCACGAGTACGGCAACTCGCAGGCCGGTGACCTGCCGATGCTGCCGCCCCGGCACCAGAACGTGGCGAAGCAGATCTTCGACGAGTCACTGGACATGATCGAGGGTCACATGTACGTCCAGGGCGCCCGGGACGGCTGGTGGGCCTGCCCGTACGGCTGCCAGGGCGGCAGCGGCGTCGGGCTGAGCGAGGAGACCATCCTGCGCAACACGCTCGGGCTGAAGAACACCGTCAACTCGCTGCTGGAACTGCGCAGCTCCGGCGGGCAGACCCGGCCGGACGAGGGGAACTCGGCGAACAACCGGCGCCGCAAGACGTACTCGGCGCTCTGGACGTTCAGCCAGTTCCTCGACTACCACCGGGCCAACCTGCCGGCGATCACGAAGGCGCGCGGCGAGGCGATCGGGTTCCAGGCGTCCAACACCGGCCGGCTGGTCTTCCGGGGCTCCCGGCCGATCCCGCTGCACCCGGCACCGCACCCGGGCGAGGCCGGCCCGCGTGACGACCTTCCGGTACCGGAGATGATCCTCGACGACGCGCCGTGCGCGTACAAGCTGACCGAGGAGCAGTACAACGGGGCGCGTACCGACGGTCCGGACGGGGTCGGCGCCACAGTGGCGCAGCGGATCGCCGCACACGGCTGGAAGGTCGTCAAGGGCACCGACGGGTACTACGTGCCGCTCGCCCAACCGGAACGCGGCCTGATCCCGCTGCTCCTGGACGAGCAGGGCGCCGAGGAGTGGGTGGCCGGGAGCCGGGTCCACCCGACCCGCACCGGCCGGCACAACGGGCCGCTCACCGTCTCCGGCTTCGCCTGCCTCGAAGACGCGACGGTGAACGGACCGGTCACCGTCCTGCCCGGCGCCATCCTGGTCGCCACCGGTACGACGATCAGCGGTCCGGTCAACGCGGCCGGCGCCGCCGGGATCTTCCTCGGCGACAGCACCGTCCGGGGTCCGGTCTCGGTCGCCGGCACCACCGGAGCGATCTCGCTGATCGGCAACACCGTCTCCGGCCCGGTCTCGATGGCGGTGAACAACACCGGCAGCGGCCCGGCGCTGATCGCCGGCAACTCGGTGCACGGCCCACTGAGCTGCGCGGTCAACAGCCCGGCACCGACGAACATCGAGGTGGCGAACTCGGTGCGCGGCCCGAGGTCGGGCCAGTGCGCGGCGCTGTGACCCCGCGCGGGTAACGGACGACCACGCACCGACCGCCGTAACCGGTGGGCCGGGCCGCCGACGCCCGGCCCACCGGTACGGCAGAGCCGTCCGTCGCTTCCGTTGCACGTTCCTCGTCGTCGTGGAGGTCGTCGTGTCCGAGCCGTCCCGGGCGTCAGTGCCCGTCGGGACGTCAGTGCCCGTCGAGACGTCAGTGCCCGTCGAGACGTCAGTGCCCGTCGAGACGTCAGTGCCCGTCGGGACGTCCGGGACGGCGTCCGCGCGCTTCGTGGCGTCCGTCTCGTCGTCCCGGCCGTCGATCGGGCCCGCCGGGCGTACCCGGGACGGCCGGCGGCAATTCCGGGCCGCGCTGCTGGTCGCGACCGCGTTGCTGGCGGCGGCCGCTGCCGGCTGCACCGGCGACCCGGCGGACCGGCCGGACGCGGCGGACCGGCCCGGGACGCCGGCCGCCGGCCCCGGCGGTGCGGCCGGTTCCGGAGTGACCGGTCCGCTCTGCTCGGCACTGCCCACCGGCAGCGATCCGGGAAACCCGGCCGCCCTGGCCGACCAGCCCGGCGACGTGGCGTTGCAGTGGATCCCGGTGCTGACCCGGTTCGAGGCGGCGGTACGCGCCGCCGGCCTCTCGGCCGACTTGCGCGCACCGGGCGGGGTGACCGTGCTGGCCCCCACCGACGACGCGTTCGCGAGGAAGTTCTCCGAGGAGGACCTCGACGACCTGATGATCCACCGCCGGGACGAGCTGCGGGATCTCGTCCGGGCGCACCTGGTGGCCGGCGTGCACCCGCTGGCCGACCTGGTCACCGCCGGCACGCTGCGCACCCTCGACGGCAGCACCCTGCCGGTCGGCACCGCCGGCTCGATGGCCCGGATCGGCGAGCAGGTGCGGAGCGTCTGCGCCGACTACCGGGTCGCGGGCGGCCGGATCCACATCGTCGACGGGGTACTCGGCAAGCTGCCCACCACCTACGACCCGAACGCCGACTCCGGCCACTGACCCGCCCGCCGCCGGCCCGGCCCGCGGTCCCCGGCCAGGACGGCGTCCAGCGACGCCTCCCGCCCGTACCGGTAGGCCGGGGCGAACCCACCGCCGTGCCCGGACAGGTGTGCCGGGAGGTCCAGCTGGGCGCGCAGGGCCCGCCCGGTCGCCTCGGTGTCGGCCCGTTCGCAGGCCGGCACCGGTGCACCGATCTCCGCCCGGATCCGGTCGGCGGCGCCGAGCAGCCGGGCTCCGCGTACCGGGTCGCCGTCCTGCCGGGCCACCTCGGCGAGCGCCTCCAGCACACTTGCGGTACGCCACCGGTCGCCGACCTGCCGGTGAGCGGCCAGGCTGAGCCGCAGGTGCCGGCCTGCCCGGCCGGTACGCCCGCCGCGCAGTTCGACCAGCCCGCGCAGGTTGTGTGCCCAGCCGACCCCCTCCGGGAAGCCGGTCGCGGAGTACCGCCGCAGTGCCACGTCCAGCAGGGCCGACGCCCGGTCGATGTCGCCCCGGTACAGCGCGACCGCGCCGAGGTTCGTCAGTGCGCTCGCCGCCGCCAGCCGGTCGCCCAGCCGCTCGTGCCGGCGCAGGCTCGCCCACAGCCGCGCGTCGGCCCGGTCCAGGTCACCGGCGAGCCAGGCGGTGAAGCCACGCAGCTCGGTGACCTGCGCCTCGGCCCACTCGTCTGCGCAGTCGGCGAAGATGGCTCCGGCGGTGGCCAGCTGGGCGGCGGACTCGGCGTACCGGGCCTGTTCCCGGGCGACCGAGCCGAGGATCTGTGCCAGCTGCGCCTCGGCTCGGCGGTCTCCGGTGGCCCGGCAGGCGGCGCGGGCCAGCTCGGCGTGCCGGGTCGCGGCCGGATAGTCACAGGCCAGCATCGCCAGCATGGCGGCGCCGATCCCGGCCCGGCAGCGCAGCGCGGCCGGTGCGTCGGGATGCCGGGCCAGCGCCGTGGCGAGCCAGGCGTGGCCCTCCCGGTAGTTCCCCGCCAGCCGGCAGTACATCGCGAGGGCGGCGGCCAGCCGCAGGTCACCGTGTGCCGGTCCGGCCGCGCCCGCCTCGGCCAGCCAGGTCATCGCGGACCGCAGGTTCGGCTCCTCGGCACGCAGCCGGGCCAACCAGCGGTCCCGGGCGGCGCCGCGCAGCCGGGCGTCGGCGTGCTGGGCCAGCTGCAGGCAGTACCTGGCGAGTGCCTGCCGGGCGGCCACCTCGGCGCCGGAGCCGACCAGCCGGTCCAGCGCGTACCGCCGGACCGGCTCCAGCATCCGGTAACGCGGCTGCCCGCCCTCCCCGGGGCCGGCTGCCCCGGCATGCGTGACGTCGCCCGGTCCGGACTTCCCAGCGGGCGTGACGTCGCCCGACCCGGACTTCCCGGCGGGCCCGCTCTGTCCCGGCCCGGACGTCCCGGCGTGCGTGACGTCGCCCGGCCCGGACACCCCGGCATGCGTGACGTCGCCCGACCCGGACTTTCCGGCGGGCCCGCTCTGTCCCGGCCCGGACGTCCCGGCGTGCGGGGCGGGGCCGGACGGCAGCGGTTCCACCAGGGACGCCTCGACCAGCGCGGTCAGGGCGGCCGGCGCGGACGGGCCGCCGATCGAGCGGGCCGCCTCGGCGTCGAACCCGCCCGTGAAGATCGCGAGCCGGTCGAAGAGCCGACGGGCGTCGGTGTCCAGCAGGCAGAGGCTGGACTCCACCGCGGCGGCGACACTCCGGTGCCGGTCGGCCGGTCTCGGGTCCGGGCTGCGCAGCAGCCGTACGCCGGTCCGCAGCCGCCCGACGATCTCGGGCACCGTCAGCATCGGGGTACGCGCCGCGGCCAGCTCGATCGCCAGCGGCAGCCCGTCCAGTTCGGCACAGAGCCGGACGACCGCCTCGGCGCTGGCCTCCGGAACGGGTCGGCCGGCGCAGTCCCGGGCCCGTTCGAGGAAGAGCCGGGTGGCCGGATGGGCGGCCAGTGCCGCGAGGCTGTGCCCGGCACCCACCTCGGGTACGCCGAGCGCCGGCACCCGGATCAACGACTCGACGCCCAGCCGCAGCGCGATCCGGCTGGTCGCCAGCACCCGCAGCCCCGGACAGCGGGACAGCAGCCGGTCGACCAGCTCCGCGCAGCCGCTGACCAGGTGTTCGCAGTTGTCCAGCACCAGCAGTGCCCGATCCGGCCCGAGGTCGGCGGCGAGCGTCTCGACCACGTCCCGCCCCACGTCCGGTACGCCGAGTGCGGCGGCGACCGCCTGCGGTACCCGTACCGGGCTCTCCACCGCCGTCAGGTCGACGAACCAGACCGGCCGGTCGGTGACCGCCCCGGCGGCCGCGACCGCCAGCCGGGTCTTGCCGGCCCCGCCCGTCCCGGTGAGTGTGACCAGGCGGTGCCGGTCCAGCCGCTCGGCGACGACGTGCAGGAGTGCGTCCCGGCCGAGCAGGGCGGTGAGCGGGACCGGCAGCCTGGCAGCCGGACGTTCCCGGTGCGTCGACGGGTCGACGGGGACCTCCGGGCCGGACACCGCCGCCGGCCCCGTCGCCCAGTCCTCGGGCAGCTCACCGGCGCGCACCGCCGCCGCCAGTACGCAGACCCGGCCGGCCGGTTCGACGCCGAGCTGTTCCCGGAAGACGTGCTGGGCCCGTTGGTGCACCTCCGCGGCGGCCCGGCGCCCCTGGTGCAGGTACGCCGCGACGAGCAGCAGTTCCCACAACCGCGCCCGCAGCGGATGTGTCGCCACCGCGCGGTCCAGTTCGGCGACCGCCGCCCGCGCCACCCGGGCGGCCGTCGCCCCGGCGGCCACCACGGTGCGGTCCGCGACCGGACCGCCGGCGGCGTTGTGTGCCGCCACGGCGAGCCGCATTGCACACTCCCAGCGCTGTTCGAAGGCGTCGACCCGGGCCTGGCGCAGCCGCGCCAGCTCGGCGGCGGCCCACCCGGACGGACAGAGCCGGTACGGGTCGCCGGCCGCGCCGCCGCCCGGTGCCGCCCCGACGGACCGGTCCGGTGCCGCGGACGGACCGGGCAGGCTGGTCTCGCCGGTACCGGTACCGGTACCGGCAAGACCAGCACCACCGACACCAGCACCGGCACCGGGGCCAGCACCGGCACCGAGATCAGCGCCGGCACTCCGGTCAATCCGCCGCCCGGCGGACGGGGCCGGCAGCGGCTCGGGCCAGACGGCCAGGGCGGCCCGGAACAGCCGGGCGGCGGCGCGCAGCTCACCGGCCGCCATCCGCTGCCGGGCCCGGTCGGCCAGCCGGCTGAACCGGCTCGCGTCGATCCGGCCGCTCGGCATCCGGAGCAGGTAGCCGGTCGGTCGGACCTCCAGGGTTCCGGGCGATCCGCAGCCGGTCAGCGCCGCCGCCAGCAGGGTCGCCGCCCGGTGCAGCGGACGGGCGCCGGTCCGGGCCAGCCCCTCCCGGCCGACCAGGGCGGCGAGCAGCTCCGCGTCCGGGACGGCCTCGTTGGGGCGCAGCGCCAGCAGCCCGAGCAGCGCTCCGGCGCCGTCCGGCAGCGCGACCGGCCCCCGAGGCCCGATCAGGCGTACCGGCCCGAGCAGCCGTACCTCGCCCGGGGTGGCGTGCCGCCGCTCCGAACCGACCTGTTGATCAGGCACGCTGTGCCGCAACTGGGAGCCCTCACCTTCGCTCCCGGGTAGTGTGCGTGACCCGTGCGGGTGCGGGGCATCCCCCCGACCGGTCGGTTGCCCGACAAAGCGGTGGGTCCGGCGGGATCCGCTCGGGCAGCAGTCCGCTTCGATTCGGATACCGACCGGTCACCCGGCGGCCGACGACCCGACCACTCCGGTGGCCGACGACCCGACCACTTCGGCGACCGACGGCCCGCCTACTCCGGTGGCCGCCACTGGGCCGCGACGGTCGCCGCGCTGCCCAGCAGCCGGGGCGTGATCGTGCCGAGCGCGGCGTCCCGGGCCCGCAGGGCCAGCCGTCCCCGGGCCTGCAACACCGCCGACATCCGCCTGGTCTGCCGGACCACGGTGACCGTCCGGGGACGGCGCAGCCGGTGGTACGACTCGACCGCCTCGCGCAGCGCCGGGCCGGGGATCGCCTCCCGGACCACCGAACGCAGTGTCGCGGCGTCCTCCAGGGCGAGACAGGCGCCCTGACCCAGGTGGTGCGGCATCGCGTGCGCGGCATCGCCGAGCAGCACCACCCCGCCGGTACCGGACGGGAAGCCGTAGGCCCGGGGCAGCGGGCGCAGCTCGCGTACCTCCTGCTGCACCAGGTCCTCCGGCTCGGTGGCGGCGAGCAGGTCGCCGATCGGCGCCGGCCAGTTCGCGAACCAGCGCCGGAGCAGGGCGAGCTGGGTGGCCGGCGACTCGGGGCGGGAGGCGCCGGCCGCGGTCGCCACCCAGTAGATGCCGCCCCGGGTGGAGCCGCCGGAGGCGCCCCGGTCGCCGAGCGAGGCGGCGACGAACCGGTAACCGGCGCCGAGCGTCTCGCCGTCCACCGGGCGGTCGGGCGGAAGCTGCGGCGCCCGGTACCAGGGGATCACCGCCCGCCACGCCGCGCAGCCGGAGCTGACCACGGTGGCCTCCGGGGCGAGCCGGCGGCGTACCGCGCTGTCGATCCCGTCGGCGGCGACGACGAGGTCGGCCTCGTAGTTGCCGCGCCCGTCGCCGACCGCGGGCCGGTCGCCGTCGGCGTCACCGATCCGGACCGTCCGGACCTCGATGCCGGTCCGGATCTCCACCCGGTCGCCGAGGCCGGCGACGAGCGCGTCGTGCAGGTCCTCCCGGTGTACGACCACCGGCGCGCGCTCGCCGAGCCCGGGGCGGGGCTGCACCAGCCAGTGCCCGTCGGGGCGCCGGACCCCGACGTCGGGCAACCGGGTGGCGATCGCGGCCAGCCCCTCGCCGAGGCCGAGTGCGCGCAGTGCGCGTATCCCGTTGGGCCAGAGGACCAGGGCGGTGCGCTCGGCGCGTATCCGGTCGGCCTGTTCCAGCAGGGTCACCTGCCATCCGGACCGGGCCAGCGCACCGGCGGTCGCCAGTCCGCCGATCCCGGCGCCCACCACCACGGCCGTACGCATCGGCCCGGCTCCCCCGCTCAACGGTCCCGGTCGGCGGTCCCCGGCGCGGCCCCGGCGTCGGCCGGCTCGCCGTCCCGGGTCTCGGCCGGCTTTCCGGCGGCTGTCGACCTCCCGGCGGCGGCTGTCGGCCTCCCAGCCGGCGCACCGTCCTCGGCGAGTTCGCCGTCCACGCCGGCGCCCTCCTGGCCGTCGCTGTCGCCGTGGCGGCCGTCGGCGTCGCCTTCGCCGTCGTCGTCGCCTTCGCCGCTGTCGGCGCCGGAGTCGGCGGCGGCGGAGTCGGCGTCGGCCCGGGTCGGTGCGGTCGGGTCCTCGGCCGGCGGCACCTCGCCGGTCTCCTGGAAGCGCCGGAACTGCTCCTCGGTCACCACCCGGTACGCCGTCGGCACGCCGACCGCGGCCGGCTCCCGGGAGACGTCGACCCGGGAGACGTCGACCTGGGAGACGTCGCTGGTGACGGCGTCGGCCGCGGCCAGCGGTGCGGGCGCGCCACCGACCGGGACCAGGAACTCCTGCGGACCCCGGACCCGGACGAAGTAGACGAGCGCGCCGAGGAAGACCAGAACCGCGGTCCAGACGTTGAGCCGGGCGCCGAGGATCTCGGTCGCCTCGTCGGTGCGCATCATCTCGATCCAGAACCGGCCGGCGGTGTAGCCCATCACGTAGAGCGCGAATGCCCGGCCCCGGCCGAGCTTGAGCCGCCGGTCGAGGAAGAGGACCAGGCCGGCGACGCCGACGTTCCAGAGCGCCTCGTAGAGGAAGGTCGGGTGGAAGAGCCCGGGTTCGAGCACCGGGTTGCCGCTGTCGTCGAGCAGGGCGTGCCCCGGGTTGGCCGGGTCCATCCGGTGGATCTCCAGGCCCCAGGGCAGCGTCGTCGGCCCGCCGAACAGCTCGTTGTTGAACCAGTTGCCGATCCGGCCGACGGCCTGGGCCAGCGGCATGCCCGGGGCGAGCGCGTCGGCCACCATGGTCAGCGGCAGGCCGAGCTGCCGGGCGGCCAGCCAGGCGCCGACCGCGCCGCCCGCGACGGCGCCCCAGATGCCGAGCCCGCCCTCCCAGATGTAGAGGGCCCGGATCGGCTCGCCATCGGCGCCGAAGTAGGAGCCGGGCGAGGTGATCACGTGGTAGATCCGGGCACCGACGATGCCGAACGGAACCGCCCAGACGGCGATGTCCAGCACCGCCCAGGGCGCGGCGCCCCGGCGGCGCAGCCGCAGCTCGGTCACCGCGCAGGCGACCACGATTCCGAGCACGATGCAGAGCGCGTAGGCCCGGACCGGCACCGGCCCGAGCTGCCACACGGCGGTGGCGGGACTCGGCAGGGCCGCCTGAGGAGAGAGCGAGGCGAGGGTCACGGGTGCACAGGCTACCGTCGCACCCCCTGCCTGCGGCACCCCGGTCCGGTTGCTGCCTTCCGGCGAAGCCCGCCTGTTTCGTCCCGATACGGCCCACGCTTGCCTGCTCGCCTGTTTGCGCCGGTCGTAGGCAGGACCGACAGACGAGCGAGGCCCGAGCGCGGCAGCGAAGGCGGGGACGGGCGGGCCGAACGCGGCAGCGGAGGTGAAGACGGACGGGCCGAACGCGGCAGCGAAGAAGACGGACGAAGAACGGCGAGGACCGGAGAGCGGTGGCGTAGGCGCGGACGGGCAGGCGGGCGGTGTGGCGGTCAGCGCCGGACGGTTCGGACGCCTTCGGCGAGTTCGGCGCTGAGCCTGCCCAGCGCGGCGAGCCCGGCCGCCTCGTCCGGGGCGTCCAGCAGGCAGCGGATCAGGGCGCTGCCCACGATCACGCCGTCGGCGTACCGGCCGACCTCGGCGGCCTGGGCGCCGGTGCCGACGCCGAGACCCACCCCGACCGGCAGCGAGCTGACCGCCCGGACCCGGCCGACCAGGGTCGGCGCGTCGTCCGAGGTCCGCTCCCGGGCCCCGGTCACCCCCATCAGGGCGGTGGCGTAGACGAAGCCCCGGCAGTGCTCGACGGTCATCGCCAGCCGCCGGTCGGTCGACGAGGGCGCGACCAGGAAGGTCCGGTCCAGCCCGTACGCGTCGGAGGCGGCCAGCCACTCGCCGGCCTCCTCCGGGATCAGGTCCGGGGTGATCAGGCCGGTGCCACCGGCGGCGGCGAGGTCCCGGGCGAAGGCGTCGACGCCGTAGCGCTCGATCGGGTTCCAGTAGGTCATGATCACCACCGGGGCACCGGTGGCGGCGACCGTCTCGACGATCCGCAGCGCGTCCCGGGTGCGTACCCCGCCGGCCAGGGCGATGTCGCTGGCCCGCTGGATGACCGGCCCGTCCATCACCGGGTCGGAGTACGGGATCTCCAGCTCGATGACGTCGACCCCGGCGTCGACCATGGCGCGCATCGCGGCGATGCTGCCGTCCACGGTGGGGAAGCCGGCCGGCATGCAGCCGACCAGCAGGGCCCGCCCCTCGGCACGGGCCTTCTCGAAGGCGACCCCGATGCTCCGGTCCGCTCCGGCGCTCCGGTCCGATCCGGCGGTCATCCCGCTCACCTCCGGTCGCCGTCGAGGATGCCGAAGTACTCCCCGGCGGTGTGCACGTCCTTGTCCCCCCGGCCGGAGAGGTTGACCACGATCGTCGGCTCCCGGCCCAGTTCGGCGGCGAGACCAGGGATGATCTTGAGTGTGCCGGCCAGCGCGTGTGCGCTCTCGATCGCCGGGATGATCCCCTCGGTCCGGCAGAGCAACTGGAAGGCGTCCATCGCCTCGGCGTCGGTGACCGGCGCGTACCGGGCCCGCCCGGCGTCGTTCAGCCAGGCGTGCTCGGGGCCGACCCCGGGATAGTCCAGCCCGGCCGAGATCGAGTGCGACTCGACCGTCTGCCCGTCGGCGTCCTGCAACACGTAGGTGCGGGCGCCGTGCAGCACCCCGGACGAGCCGCCGGTGATGCTCGACGCGTGCCGCCCGGTCTCGATCCCGTCGCCGCCGGCCTCGAAGCCGTAGAGCCGGACGTCGGCGTCGGGCACGAAGGCGTGGAAGATGCCGAGCGCGTTGGAGCCGCCGCCGACGCAGGCGGTCACCGCGTCCGGCAGCCCGCCGGTCAGCTCCAGGCACTGCTGCCGGGCCTCCACCCCGATGCCCCGGACGAACTGCCGGACCATCGCCGGGAACGGGTGCGGGCCGGCGGTGGTGCCGATCAGGTAGTGCGTCCGGTCGACGTTCGCCACCCAGTCCCGCATCGCCTCGTTCATCGCGTCCTTGAGGGTGCGCGAGCCGGTGGTCACCGGGACCACCGTGGCGCCGAGCATCCGCATCCGGGCGACGTTCAGGGCCTGCCGCTGGGTGTCCAGCTCACCCATGTAGACCACGCACTCCAGATCGAGGTACGCGGCAGCGGTCGCGCTCGCCACCCCGTGCTGGCCGGCGCCGGTCTCGGCGATCACCCGGGGCTTGCCCATCCGCTTGGTGAGCAGCGCCTGCCCCAGCACGTTGCGCACCTTGTGCGCGCCGGTGTGGTTGAGGTCCTCGCGTTTGAGCAGCACCCGCGCCCCGACCCGGGCGGAGAGCCGCTCGGCCGGAAAGAGCGGCGACGGGATGTTGGCGTACTCCCGCAGCAGCCGGGTGAACTCGGTGCTGAAGGACTCGTCGGCCAGCGCCTTCTGGTAGGCGTTGTCGAGTTCGTCGAGCGCGGCGACGAGCGCCTCGGGGACGAACCGGCCGCCGTACGGGCCGAAGTGCCCGGCCAGGTCCGGCAGTTCCGTCCCGCCGGCCGGCCCGGTGCCCGTGCTCATCGGACCGGGCGGGGGGTCGCCGGGTGGTTGCCGGCGTTGACCAGTTCGGCCACCGCCTCCCGGGGGCTCTTCTGGGTGACCAGCCCCTCGCCGACAAGTACGGCGTCGGCACCGGCCGAGGCGTACCGGATCAGGTCGTGCGGGCCGCGCACCCCGGACTCGGCGATCTTGACGACGTTGTTCGGCAGGCCCGGGGCGATCCGCTCGAAGACCGACCGGTCGACCTCCAGGGTGCGCAGGTTGCGGGCGTTCACCCCGATCACCCGGGCACCGGCCTCCATGGCGCGGTCCGCCTCCTCCTCGTCGTGCACCTCGACCAGCGCGGTCATGCCCAGCGACTCGATCCGCTCCAGGAGGCCGACCAGCACGTTCTGCTCCAGCGCGGCGACGATCAGCAGCACCAGGTCGGCGCCGTGCGCCCGGGCCTCGTGCACCTGGTAACTGGAGACGACGAAGTCCTTGCGGAGCACCGGGATGTCCACCGCGTCCCGGACCGCCGCCAGGTCCTCCAGCGACCCGCCGAACCAGCGCCCCTCGGTGAGTACGCTGATGCAGCGCGCCCCACCGGCGGCGTAGTCACCGGCCAGGTCGGCCGGGTCGGCGATCTCGGCGAGCTGCCCCTTGGACGGTGAGGAGCGCTTCACCTCGGCGATCACCCCGACGCCGGGGCGGCGCAGCGCCGCGTAGGCGTCCCGGGGTGGTGCGGCTGCCGCCGCCAGTTGCTTGATCTGCTCCAGCGGCACCTGTTCCTGCCGCCGTGCGACGTCCTCGCGGACTCCGGCGAGGATCTCGTCGAGCACGTTGGCGGACGTCGCCGATCCGGCTTCGTCTCCCGCCGCGTGCGGTTGCTCAGCAGTCACCAACGGACTCCCCTCTCCGGGTGTCATGGGCCGATGCTAGGCGTCGCCACGGGACGGACGCCTCCGGGGGTATGGCGTGCTTCACGAGATGGGCTGGGGCATAATGGCCGACCTTGTGAGCGGATTATCACGCTGCGCCATCGGAAGCGCGCGGCGAGCCGGCCGGTGAGCGGACGCCGCCCGGCGACGACCGGGGTGGCCCTGCCAGGCGACGACCGGGGTGGCCGGCGGGACGGCTGTGACGGAAGTCAAGGAAGCCGGACGGCAACCCCGCCGTTCTCCCGAATGGTGGGCCCGGAACACCTACGAACCGTTAAGCCGGGGGTGACCGGCCGGAAACACCGGCTCGGCACCATCTGAGTCGGGCACACTGGTCGCGGGGCCGCCGCCGACCAGTCGGATCGATTTCCGTGCGGGGAAGACCATGAGCGTTGCGAAGCCTGACTCCGGCATCGACCTGAGCAGCATCCCCCGGGCCGTACTCTCGGCCGCCGTCGGCATGGTGCACAGCGTGGAGCGGGCGGTGGTCGGCGACGCCCGGATGCGGACCGCCCGGGGCAACGCCTGGGAGGCGATCTGCGCCGACCGGGACCGGGCGCTGCGGCGCGACGAGATCCGCGCCCTGGTGGCGGCGCTGGCCTCCGCCCCGCCCGCGGTACCCGCGACCGTGCCGAACCCCGGCCGCCCGGCCACCGGGCAGCCGCAGACTCAGCCGGCCGTCGGGTCCTCGCCCCGGTCCAGCGCGTCCCAGGCGGCCGTGGTCCGCCGGGCGTCGACCCGCCCGTCCGGGGCGGTCGCCTCCCGGCCCGCCCCGGCCGGCCGGGCCCGGTCGTAACGGGCACCCATCACCGGCCAGCCGGCACCGCGGAGCGCGGTGAGCACCCCGGCCGCGCCGACCAGCAGGCCACCCAGCGCACAGAGCAGCGGCCAGCCTGCGGACACCTCGCCGCCGGTGCCGAGAACGGCGTAGCCGGCACCGGCCGCCACCCCGGCGCCGAGCAGCGCCAGCAGCCCGCCGACCAGCCGGCGCCCGATGCCCCGGGTGCCCAGCAACGCTCCGGCGCCGGCCAACCCGACCAGGGCCAGCGCCGGCAGCCAGGGCAGCAGGTCGCCGCCGGTCCGGGCCGCCCGGTCGGGCGGCAGCGGCACCGGGCGGGCGGTCAGCTCCACCGACCAGGTCCGGGTCGCCGCGAGCACCGCCAGGCCCGCGCCGAGCAGGCAGAGCAGCACCGCGTACGCCAACTCGCGCCGCCCGGCCGACCGGGCCCACCCGACTGTCGACGGGTCGGTCGACGGGTCGGTCGACGTGCCGGCCGACGGGTCGGCCGCCGGTGCGCCGCCGACGGTCACCGGGCCGGCCGCAGTGTCTCGGCAGCCGCGATCGCGGCGAGTACGGCGGCTGCCTTGCTCCGGGTCTCCCGGTCCTCGGCGGCCGGGTCGGAGTCGGCGACGATCCCGGCACCGGCCTGCACGTACGCCCGGCCGCCCCGGATCAGCGCGGTCCGGATCGCGATCGCCATGTCCAGGTCGCCACCGAAGCCGAAGTAGCCGACAGTGCCGCCGTACAGGCCCCGTCGGGTCGGCTCCAGTTCCTCGATGATCTCCATCGCGCGTACCTTCGGTGCGCCGGAGAGGGTGCCGGCCGGGAAGGTCGCGGCGAGCGCGTCGAAGGCGGTCCGGTCCTCCCGCAGCGTCCCCACCACTGTCGAGACGATGTGCATCACGTGGCTGTACCGCTCGATCGTGGCGAACTCCGGCACCTCGACCGTGCCCGGCCGGCAGACCCGGCCGAGGTCGTTGCGGCCCAGGTCGACGAGCATGACGTGCTCGGCCCGCTCCTTCGGGTCGGTGATCAGCTCGGCGGCCAGCCGGCCGTCGTCGGCCGGGCTGCTCCCCCGGGGCCGGGTGCCGGCGATCGGGTGCAGCATCGCCTGCCGCTGCCCGTCGGCCCCGGCGGTGACCTTCAGGTGCGCCTCCGGGGACGACCCGACGATGTCGAAGTCGTCGAACCGGAGCAGGTACATGTACGGGCTCGGGTTGGTGGCCCGGAGCACCCGGTAGACGTCCAGCGGGTCGGCCCGGGTCTCCCGCTCGAAGCGCTGGGCCAGCACGATCTGGAAGCACTCGCCGGCCCGGATCGCCTCCTTGGCCACCTCGACCGCCTTCGGGTACTCCCCCTCGGCGGTCCGGCTGAGCACCTCGCCCGGCGCCGGCCGGTCGACCGTGGCGATCATCGGCGGGATCGGTCGGGACAGCGCGCTCGTCATCGCGTCCAGCCGGCCGACCGCCTGGTGGTACGCCGCCGTCACCTGCGCCGCCCGGTCCCCGGCGCCCGGACCGGCCGGGGCTGCCTGGTCGCCCGGACCGGCCGGGGCTGCCGGGGCTGCCGGGGCGTCGAGCCCGGCCGGGGCTGCCGGGGCGTCCCCGGGGGTCGCCGTCTCCGGTGCCGGCAGCAGGGCGTTGGCCACCAGGATCGCGGAGCCGTCGAAGTGGTCCAGCACGACCAGGTCGGTGGCGAGCATCATGCCCAGTTCGGGCAGCTTCAGGTCGTCCTCGGTCAGCGACGGCAACCGCTCGAAGCGGCGTACCACGTCGTAGCCGAGGTAGCCGACCATGCCGCCGAGCAGCGGTGGCAGGGGGCCGCGCCCGGGTCCGACCGGCCCGACGGCTGCCGGGCCGGTCAGCGCCGCCACGGTGGCCCGCAGCGCCGCCATCGGGTCGCCGCCGGTCGGCAGTCCGGCCGGGGGCGTACCGAGCCAGTGCGCCAGGCCGTCCCGCTCGACCAGGGTGGCGGCGCTGCGTACCCCGACGAACGAGTACCGCGACCAGGCGATCCCGGCCGCTCCGGCGCCCTGTTCCGCCGACTCCAGCAGGAAGGTCCCCGGCCCGCCGGCCAGCTTGCGGTAGACCCCGACCGGGGTCTCCCCGTCGGCGAGGAGTCGCCGGACCACCGGCACCACCCGCCGGGTCCGGGCCAGTTCGCGGAAGGTCGCCTCGTCCGGGCTCACCGCTCCGGTGGTCATCGGGTCACCGCCTGAAGAAAGGTCATGCCGTCGGCTCGGCGGAAGTCTTGCCGCTGACCGGCAGTTCGTCGGAGAAGCAGGTCCGGTTTCCGGTGTGGCAGGCCGCGCCGACCTGTTCGACGCTCACCAGTACGGCGTCGCCGTCGCAGTCCAGCGCCACCGACCGGACGTACTGGTGGTGCCCGGAGGTCTCGCCCTTGACCCAGTATTCCCCCCGGCTGCGCGACCAGTAGGTGGCCCGGCCGGTGGTCAGGGTGCGGTGCAGCGCCTCGTCGTCCATCCAGGCGACCATCAGCACGTCGCCGCTGTCGTGCGCCCGGACCACGGCGGCGACGAGTCCGTCGGGGGTGCGGCGCAGCCGGGCGGCGATCGCCGGGTCGAGGGCCGAGGGCCGGGCGGGGCCGCCCGGCGCCGGCCCGGGCGCGGCCGCCGGGGCGGAGAGATCGGGTACGGGCATAGTTCCCGATTGTTTCGCACGCGGCACGGGTGCCGTCCACCCGTCCCCGCTCCCGCGCCCCGCAGTGGTCCCGGCCACCGGACCGACCGCCCGGACGGGCTGCGCGGGCCGAGCAAGCTGCGCGGGCCGAGCAAGCTGCGCGGGCCGAGCAAGCTGCGCGGGTTGCGCGAGCTGGGCGGGCCGCGCGGGCTGGACGGGTTGGGCGAGTTGGGTCACGTAGCGGTCCAGTCGGCCGTCGTGCAGGGCGGCGGCGAGATCGGCACCGACGACCCGGGCCAGTTCCCCGGCGTACGGGCGGGCCAGCGCCACCGTGCCGGCGACCAGGCGGTGTGCGGCGGCGTGCAGCCGGGGCAGCGTGTCGGGGCGCAGCCCGAGGCAGGTCAGCAGGTCGTCGCGGTAGCCGGCCGGCGCGACCGGCAGGTCCAGCGCGGCGGTCAGCGCGTCGCCCCGACTGGCCACGCTGACCGGCGGGTTGGCCAGCCGGAGCACCGACGGGCAACGCCGGGCCAGGTCGGCGGCGGCGAGCCGGGCGTCGTACTCGGCACCGGCCGCGCAGGCCCCGCCGACCTTGCCGAGCGCGGCGACCAGGTCTTCGAGGTCGGGCTCGGCCGGGCGCTGCCGGATCTCGGTCAGGTCGATCGACGACCGCCAGGATTCGTGTGCCCAGAGTAACCGTACGGGCGCGACGACGGGCAGTCCGAAGGACCAGTCGGCCGGCCGGTCGAGGCGTTCGAGCCAGGAATCGACGTCCCGGACGGCGACCGACAGGTGCGTCAGCCGATCGCCCGCCTCCACCAGGAAGGCCGGGTATGCCACGTACGGCCCACCGCTGACCAGCACATCGATGTCCACGTCGCTGTACGGCGTGGCGGCGCCCCGGGCGTAGCTGCCGCGCAGCAGCACCCCGACGACGGGCGGGCCGGGCAGTTGGCGCAACCGGTCCGTCCAGTCGTCGAGGAACCCGAGTTGCCGTAACGGACCGTGATCCACGGCGTCATCGTGCCGCAGCTCCGATCATGACGCAACGCCCGATCACGCGTCGCCTGGGCGTTTCGTCACTTACTTGCCGATGAATCGTGTCGACTGCTCCGGGTAGCGCTGCCCGGCCGCCGCGCCGACCGGCACCGCGGCGGAGAGCTTGGCCGCCTGGTCGCCGGTGAGCCGCAGGTCGACGACGGCGGCGTTCTCCTCCAGGTAGTGCACCCGCTTGGTGCCGGGGATCGGCAACACGTCCTCGCCCTGGGCGAGCAGCCAGGCCAGTGCCGCCTGGGCCGGGGTGCAGCCGATCTCGGCGGCCACCGCCTCGACCCGGGCCACCAGTTCCAGGTTGGCGTCCAGGTTCTCCCGCGCGAACCGGGGCACCCCGTTGCGGAAGTCGTCGGCGTCGAGCTGGTCCCGGCTGCTTATCGTCCCGGTCAGCAGTCCCCGCCCCACCGGCGAGTACGCCACCAGCGCGACCCCGAGATCCCGGCAGGTGGCCAGCATCTCCCGCTCGACGTCCCGACTGAACAGCGAGTACTCCATCTGCACCGCCGCCACCGGATGTACGGCGTGCGCGGCCCGCAGCGTCGCCGGACTCACCTCGGAGAGCCCGATGAACCGGACCTTGCCGTCCACCACCAGTTCCGCCATCGCCCCGATGGTCTCTTCGATCGGGGTGTCGGGGTTGCGCCGGTGCAGGTAGTAGAGGTCTATGGTGTCGACCCCGAGCCGGGCCAGCGAGGCGTCGCATGCCTGCCGAACCCATCCGGCGGAGCTGTCGACGTACACCCCGGGCGAGGCGCTGCCGTCAGCCTCGTCGGCGAACCGGTGGCCGAACTTGGTCGCCAGGAACACCTCGTCGCGGCGCTCGCGCAACACCGGGGCAAGCAGTTCCTCGTTGTGCCCCCGCCCGTACATGTCGGCGGTGTCCAGGTGGTCGATGCCCAGGTCGAGGGCACGGTGCAGGGTCCTGGTCGACTCCTCGTCGTCCGCGGGCCCGTACGCCATGCTCATCCCCATACAGCCGAGCCCGATCGCCGACACCTCCGGTCCGATGGCACCGATCCTGCGCTTGCGCATCGCCTCGCTCCGTTCGCCGTACCGTCCGATCCGCCGGTCCAGCCTCGCATCCCGCCGCCGGCGGCGATCTTCCGTACCCGCCGACCCGGCACGGGGAAACCGCCCCCGCCGGCCCCGGTGGGCGACCGACCGACGGTCCACCGGGGGCCGGGGGCCGATGATTGCCGGCGGCGAAGATTTCAACTAGCGTTGATTTCAACACTTGATGAGTTTTGGAGGGAGGCGTCATGGAGACCGCGATCGAGGTCCGCGACCTCGTCGTGACCCGCGGCGGACGGCGGGTGCTGCAGGGGATCGACTGCACCGTGCCGCGCGGCACCGTCACCGGCCTGCTCGGCCCGAGCGGCAGCGGCAAGACCACGCTGCTCCGGGCCATCGTCGGCGTGCAGACCGTGACCAGCGGCAGCGTCACGGTGCTCGGCGAGCCGGCCGGCAGCCGGGGCCTGCGGCGGCGGCTCGGCTACCTGACCCAGGCGCCGAGCGTCTATCCGGACCTGACCGTCCGGGAGAACGCCCGCTACTTCGGCCGGCTCTACGGGCTCGGCCGGGCCGACGCGGACCAGGCGATCGCCGCCGTCGGGCTGGCGGACGCCGCCGGCCAGCTCGTCGGCACCCTCTCCGGCGGGCAGCGCAGCCGGGCCTCGCTCGCCTGCGCCCTGGTCGGCCGTCCCGAGGTGGTGATCCTGGACGAGCCGACGGTGGGCCAGGACCCGGTGCTCCGGGCCGAGCTGTGGCAGCGGTTCCAGGCGATGGCCAAGGAGGGCGCCACGCTGCTGGTCTCCAGTCACGTGATGGACGAGGCCGCCCGGTGCGACCGGCTGCTGCTGATCCGCGAGGGCCGACTGATCGCCGACGACACCCTGGCGGCGGTACGCGCGAACGCCGGCACCGACGACCTGGAGGAAGCGTTCCTCCGGCTGATCCGGGCGACCGAACCGACCGACCCGACCGCACCTGCGCGCACCGGGACCGGCGGGCGATCACTCACCGGCAGCGGCGACGAGAGGGCGGCCCGATGAACCCGCGCATCCTGGCCGTCACCACCGGCCGCATCCTGCGGCAACTGCGGCACGACCGGCGTACCGTGGCGATGCTGCTGGTGGTGCCGGTGGTGCTGCTCACGCTGCTCTACTACATGTTCGGCGACCAGCCCACCCCGCCGGGTCAGCCGGACACCTTCGACCGGCTCGCGCTGGTCATGCTCGGCATCTTCCCGTTCGTGATCATGTTCCTGGTGACAAGCATCGCCATGCTCCGCGAGCGCACCTCCGGCACGCTGGAACGGCTGCTCACCACCCCGCTGGGCAAGCTCGACCTGCTCTTCGGCTACGGCCTCGCGTTCGGGCTGGCCGCCGCCGTCCAGGCCAGCCTGGCGACCGGTGCGGCGTACTGGCTCTTCGACCTCTCCACGGCCGGCGACGGCGGGCTGGTGGTGCTGATCGCGGTGGTCAACGCCGTACTCGGGGTCGCGTTGGGACTCTTCTGCAGTGCTTTCGCCCGGACCGAGTTCCAGGCCGTACAGTTCATGCCGGTCGTGGTGATTCCACAGCTCCTGCTCTGCGGTCTGTTCGTCGCCCGCGACCAGATGGCCGGTTGGCTACAGGCGGTCAGCGACGCGCTGCCGCTGTCGTACGCGGTCGAGGCGTTGCAGGAGGTCGGCACGCATGCCGAGCCGACCGGCACGATGTGGCGGGACGTGGCGGTGGTGGGCGGGGCCGTCGTCGTCGCGCTGGTGCTGGCCGCGGCCACGTTACGGCGGCGTACCGGCTGACCTCCGCGTCGCCGGCCGGTGCCCGGCACGAACGGCGCCGGCCGGCGTCGGAGCAGACTGACACGAGGACGGCGATGGCACGACGGAGCGGACGGCGACCGGGCAACCCCGACACCCGGGAGGGGATCCTGAGAGCCGCTCGGGAGGCGTTCGCCGAGCGCGGCTTCGACCACACCTCGATCCGGGCCATCGCGACCGGCGCCGGAGTCGACCCGGCACTGGTCCACCACTACTTCGGCACCAAGGACCAGCTCTTCCTGGCCACCATCGACATCCCGTTCGACCCGCAGGAGGTGCTGCCGCAGATCGCCGCCGGTGGGCTGGACGGGATCGGCGAACGGCTGGTCCGGACCTTCCTGCGGGTCTGGGACTCCCCCGCCGGCACGGCCGCGGCGGCGCTGTTCCGCTCGGCGATGAACAACGAGTGGACCGCCCGGCTGCTCCGGGAGTTCCTGGAGACCCAGGTGCTCCGCCGGGCGACCGGGATGCTGGAGATCGACCCGGCCGAGGCGCCGCTGCGCTCCTCGCTCGTCGCCACCCAGATGTCCGGCCTGGTCATCGTCCGCTACATCCTGCGGCTGGAGCCGCTCGCCTCGGCGCCGCCGGACGTGGTGGTCGCGGCGGTCGCCCCGACCTTGCAGCGGTATCTGGCCGGGGACGTCTCCCGGCTCACCGGAGCACCGGCCGCGCCCGGCCCGCCGGGCGGAGCACAACGCGACGGCTGACGAACTGGCAGGGGTCAGCGGTCGGCCCGGCCCTGGTCGGGCGAGCTGGCGACCGGCCGCTCCGGCGACTGCTGCCGCCGCCGGCACAGCACCGGGTGCAGCAGCTCGGCCAGGTCCGCCTGGCCGGCGAGCGGGCGCGGAAAGGCGAGCCGGGCCCGGCAACGGGTACCGCGTCCGCCGAGCGCCACCACCATGCCGTACCGGTCCAGCCGGAGCACCCGGGGCGGCGGCTCGGCCACGCCGGCCGGTGGCACGAGGTCGCCGAGCTGCCGCCGGAGGAAGGCGGCGATCTCCGGCCCGTGGTGGTCCGCGAGGTCGGCCAGCAGGTCCCGTTCCAGCGGATGCAGCGGGTCCGGTTCGGCGGCGGCGTACTCGGCCGGTTCGACGTCGCGCACCGTGCCGGCCCGTTCCAGCCGGATCTCCGCCGGCTCGAAGCGGTAGAGCGTGCAGCCGCGCCCGATGTCCAGCAGGTCACCGGTCGGCACGACCTCGGCGAAGTCGAGGGCCGCCTGCCGTGCCTCGATCCCGGCCAGCGGCTCCGGCCAGCCGGAGATCCACACCCGACCGAGCGGCGGCGCCCCGGCGGCCGGCGGCAGGTCACGGACGTCGAGCACCAGCGCGGTGCTCCGGCTGTCGTCGGTCGGCCGCAGCGCCGCGGCCAGGTCGCTGACCACGGAGACGAGCAGCAGTACCCGGCCGGACGGGTCGACGGCGTGCCGGACCTGGTGCGGTCCGGGCCGGTACGCCACCTGGGCGGTGCCGGGGAGCCGACCGGCGGCGAGGGTACGGGCCACCTCCGCGGAGCTGGGCTGCATGACGTCGACCTCCAGCAGGAGTTAGCCTGACCTTAGTAAGGGCAGGCTAACTTATCCTCGGATTCGCGTCCATCCGCGATCCGGTGCGGCGACGACCGGTCCACCACCGGGCCCGCTCGGCGACCGGTCCGCTTCCGGTCTCCTCGGCGACGGCCCGTCCGCTACCGGGTCTGCTCCAGCCAGGAGGCATAGAGCAGGCCGTAGACCGACTCCGGATCGCCGACCAGCTCCTCGTGTGGTCCGCGCTGCACGATCCGGCCACGGTCCACCACGATCACCTCGTCGGCGGCCTGTGCCGTGGAGAGTCGGTGCGCGATCGCCACGGTCGTCCGGCCCCGGGTCACCGCGTCGAGGGTGCGTTGCAGGCGTACCTCGGTGGCCGGGTCGACCGCGCTGGTCGCCTCGTCCAGCACCAGCAGGTCCGGGTCGGCGACGTACGCCCGGGCCAGCGCGACCAGCTGCCGTTCACCCACGCTGAGCGCCTCACCGCGCTCGCCCACCGGGGTCGCCAGGCCGAGCGGCAGCCCGTCCACCCAGTCGCCGAGCCCCAGCTCGGTGCAGGCCGCCGCGATCTCCTCGTCGGTGAGCTCCGGCCGGCCGAACCGGATGTTCTCCGCCACCGTCGCGTCGAAGAGGAAGCCGTCCTGCGGCACCATCACCACCCGGGAGCGCAGCGAGCCGAACCGGACCCGGTCCAGCGGCACCCCGGAGAGCAGCACCGCCCCCTCGGACGGGTCCATCAACCGGGTCAGCAGCTTCGCGAAGGTGGTCTTGCCGCTGCCGGTCTCGCCGACCACCGCGACCCGGGTCTTGGCCGGGACGTCCACGTTCACGTCGAGCAGCACCGGCGGGCCGCCCGGATAGCGGTAGTGCACCCCGGCGAACCGGATGTCGATCGGCCCGGCCGGCAGGTCGACGCCCTGCTCACCCGGGTCCGCCACGTCCGGCGCCACGTCGAGGACGTCCAGCACCCGCCGCCAGCCGGCCACCGCGTTCTGCGCCTCGTTCAACACCTCGGTGGCGATCTGCACCGGCTGGATGAAGAGGGTCACCAGGAAGAGGAAGGCGGTGAGTTCGCCGATCCCGAGCGACCCGTCGACGCCCAACGTCACACCGAGCACCACCACCCCGGCCAGGGCCAGCCCGGCGGCGATCTCGCCGGTCGAGAAGCTGATCACGCTGGTCCGGATCGCCCGCTGCTGCGCCCGGCGCTGCGCGTCGATGCTCCGGTCCAGCCGGGCGGCGGTCCGGCCGGCGACCCCGTACGCCCGGATCACCGGCGCGCCCACCACGCTCTCGGAGATCGCCGCCAGCATCGCGCCCATCCGCTGCCGGACCACGCCGTACGCGGCGGCGAGCCGCTTCTGGAAGATCCGGATCACCAGCACGGCCGGTACGAACGCGCCGAAGACCACCAGGGTCAGCTGCCAGGAGTAGACCGCCATCACGACCGTGGTCACCACCACCTGGCCGAGGTTGACCAGCAGGATCACCCCGCCCCACTGGAGGAACTGGGTGATCTGGTCCACGTCGCTGGTGACCCGGGAGACCAGCGAGCCGCGCCGCTCCGCCTGCTGGTGCAGCGTGGACAGGTCGTGCACGTGCCGGAAGGCGCGGACCCGTACCCCGGCCAGGGCGGTCTCGCTGACCGTGAAGAGCCGGCGCATCATCAGGTACCCGCAGATGGTGGTCACCACCAGCACCGCCGCGGTGGCCGCCACCACCACACCGACCACCCCCAGGTCGGGACCGCCCGGCGCGCGCAGCCCCCGGTCGATGCCCTGCTGGATCGCCACCGGTACGGCGGCCCGGCCGATCATCGAGACCAGGGCCAGCCCGAGGGTGCCGGCCAGTCCGGTACGCAGTTCCGGGGAGAGCGCGAGGCCGCGCCGGAAGGTGCCCCAGGCGCTCTCCGCCCGCTCCGGCACCGGTGCCGTGGTCGTGCTCACGCGTCCACCTCTTCGCTCGGCCGGGTCGCCGGGTCGACGTACGCCCGGTCCCGCTCCCGTTCGGCCTCGGCCCGCTCGTACGCGGTGACCAGCGCGGCATAGCCGGGCGTGGTACGCAGCAGCGTGGCGTGCGTGCCCCGCCCGACGACCCGGCCGTGCTCGACGTAGACCACCTCGTCGGCGAGCGCGATCGTCGCCCGCCGGTACGCCACCACCAGGATCGACGCCCCCGGCCCGGGCGGGCCGTCGGCCTCGACGTCGACATCGGCGCCAGCACCGGCACCGGCCTCGACGTCAGGATCAGGATCGGGATCGAGCGGCGTCGACTGCCCGCCGCGCAGCGCCGCCAGGATCCGCGCCTCCACCCTCGGGTCGACGGCGCTGGTGGCGTCGTCCAGCACCAGCAGCCGGGGCCGGCCGGCCAGCGCGCGGGCCAGGGTGAGCCGCTGCCGCTGGCCGCCGGAGAGCGCCGCACCGCGCTCGCCGACCAGGGTGTCCAGCGCCTCCGGCAGCGCCGCCACGAAACCGTCCGCCTCGGCCAGCCGCAGCGCCGCCCAGACGTCGTCGTCGGTGATGCCGTCCCGGCCCAGCGTGATGTTCTCCCGGATGGTGTCGTCGAAGACGAACGGCACCTGGGCGACCAGCGCGGTGTTGTCGGCGAGCGAGGCGGCGGTCAGCGCGCGCAGGTCGGTCCCGTCCAGCCGCACCGTGCCGGCGTCCGGATCGACCAGCCGCACCGCCAGGGAGACGATCGTCGACTTGCCGGAGCCGGTGGGTCCGACCAGCGCCACCGTCCGGCCGGCCGGGACGGCGAACGACACGTCGTGCAGCACCGGCACCGACCTGGAGGACGGTTCGGGTTCGGCATCGCGGGCCGGTGCGGATTCGGGATCGGGGGCCGGTTCGGTCGGTGGCACCACGTCGGTGGGCCGGGCCGCCGCCTCCGGCTGCTCTACGGCCAGGCCCGGCTCGGCGGGCGCGGTGGCCGGCGGCGACTCCGCCGGGGCGTACCCGAAGGTGACCCGGTCGAAGACGAGGGTGGCCGGACGGCCGCCCCGGCGGTCCAGCGTGGTGTCGCCGTACGGCATCTCGCCGGTCGCGGTGAGCACCGCCTGCAACCGGTCCCAGCCGGCGACGCTGCGCGGCAGCTCGGCCAGCACCCAGCCGATCGCCCGGACCGGGAACGCCAGCACGGTGAAGAGGAACGCCACGCTCACCAGTTCGGTGATGCTGACCGCGCCCTGGCCCAGCCGGACCGCCCCGACCAGCAGCACGGCCAGGGTGCCGAGGCTGGGCAGGGTCTCCAGCATCGGGTCGAAGACGCCCCGGAGCCGGCCGACCGAGATCAGCGCGTCCCGCAGCTCGCGGGCCTGGGCGGCGAACCGGTCCGTCTCCCGGGCCTCCTGGCCCATGGTCTTGACCACC
Organism: Plantactinospora sp. WMMB782; assembly: GCF_049179135.1. Lineage (NCBI taxonomy): Bacteria > Bacillati > Actinomycetota > Actinomycetes > Micromonosporales > Micromonosporaceae > Plantactinospora > Plantactinospora sp. WMMB782. Next base: position 180,497 of record NZ_JBMHMC010000007.1, read on the forward strand.
AGCGCCCCGTCGAAGCTCTCGTGCGCGATGGCGCTGACCTCCGCGCGCATCTGCTGCGCCCGGGCCTGCCGGGGGGCCATCCGTCGGGAGTAGACGACGTTCAGGGCGAACAGCCCGGGAAAGATCGCCACGCCGACCAGCGCCAGCACCCAGTCGGTGACGAAGAGCGAGCCCATCGCCGCGACCAGCATCACCAGGGTGCCGACCGCGAACGGCAGCGGCGCGATCGGGAACCAGGCCGCCTCGACGTCGGAGTTGGCGTTGGACAGCAGGGTTCCGGTGGCGTGCCGGTGGTGCCAGGAGAGCGGAAGTTCGAGGTAGCGGCGGGTGATCCGGCGCCGGTAGCTGGCCTGCAACCGGTACTGCATGAAGCCGGCACCGAGCCGGCGACCGAACATCCCGAGTACCCGGCCGAGGCTTACCGCGAGCAGCGCGGCGGCGGCGAGCAGCACCGCGGACAGGTCGGCCCGGCCGCTCTCCAGCGACGGCACCACCACCTCGCCGACGACGGCGCCGACCACGTACGCGCTGGCGATGATCAACAAGCTGTACAGGACGCTGCCACCGACCGCGACCGCGAAGATCCGTGGCTCGTCCCGGACCGCGTAGCCGAGGACCCTGAGCCCCCGGAGAAGTATGTCCCGGCTTGTCTTGCCCGCCACGCTGTCCCCCGCCGTAAGCCTCCTGCGTCCAGATCATCCTTACTGATCAGACGGGGTGATGACGAACCGATTGGCTCCGGTGATACCGAGTCGGCCCTGATTGTGTCTGCTGTCACAGCCTGTTCCCGGGTGTCGGCCACCCGCCGGGCCGGGGCGCGACGCCGCCGCGCCACGCCACGCCGGCCGGATCAGGATTACGATCAAGACATGCCCCGCTACGCGGACACGGAGCGACAGTCGCTGGCCGATCTCCTCCTGGCGGTCGGGCCGGACGCGCCGACGATCATCCCGGAGTGGGCCGCCCGGGACCTCGCCGCCCACCTGGTGGTCCGGGAGCGCCGCCCGGACGCGGCCGCCGGCCTGCTCCTCCCGCCGCTGCGCCGGCACGGGGAACGGGTCCAGTCGGCGGTGGCGGCCAGACCCTACCCGGACCTGGTCGACCAGGTCCGGCGCCCGCCCCGGTGGAGCCCGCTGGCGCTGCCGCCGATCAACGAGCTGACCAACCTGCTCGAGTACTTCGTGCACCACGAGGACCTCCGGCGGGGGCGGCCCGACTGGCAGCCCCGACAGCTGCCCGCCGGGCAGCAGGCGGCACTCTTCAAGCGCGTCCCGGCGATGGCCCGGCTCGCGCTGCGCCGGTTCCCGGCGGCACTGCTGATCCAGGCGCCCGAGCACGGCGAGACCACCGCCGGAGCCGGCGGCGAGCAGCTCCGGATGGTCGGGTCGCCCGGCGAACTGATCATGTTCCTCTTCGGCCGGCAGCGCGTCGCCCGGGTGCAACTGGTCGGCCCGGCCGCCCTCACCGAGCGGTTGCGGTCCGCGAAACTCGGGATCTGACCTCGCCGGGCGGGCGGACATGCCGATGCGTGCCTTCGCCCTGGAGTGGCTGACCCGGCCGCCGTTCCCGGAACGGGTCAGCGCACACGTGGAACAGGTGGCACCGCAGTCCGTCCGGTGGGCCGCCGAACTCGGCCTGGTCGGCAACGCCGCCGCGGCCCGCCGGTTGGACCGGGCCAACGCGGCCGAACTGGCCGGCCGGGCGTGCCCGGACGCCGGACCGGAACAGCTCCGGCTGCTCGCAGACCTGTTCACCTGGCTGTTCAGCTTCGACGACCGCTGCGACGACGACGGCCTCGGCGACGATCCGGGCCGGCTCGCCCCGGTCGTCGGGCAACTGCTCGGCGTACTCGACAGGTGCGGCGGGCCGGCTCCGCCGGGCTCGGTCACCGTCGCCGACCCCACCGCCGCCGGCCTGCACGACCTCTGCGCACGGGTACGCGCACACGGGCCGCCCCGGCTGCTGCTCCGGTTCGCCGCCCAGATGCGGGAGTACCTGCTGGCCCTGCTCTGGGAGGCGGCGAACCGGGAGCGGGACCGGGTGCCGGCGCCGGCCGAGTACCTCCAGATGCGCCGGCACACCGCCGGGGTACGCCCCAGTTTCACCCTGACCGACCTGGCGTACGGCGGGCTGGCCGAGGCCACCTGCCGGGGCGACCTGGCCGCCTCGCACCTGGACGACCTCGCCGTCGACCTGGTCTGCTGGTGCAACGACGTCTTCTCGTACGCCAAGGAGCGGCGGCAGGGGCGGGACGGGCACAACCTGATCGTCGTACTGGCCCGGGCGGCGGGGCGGGAGGAGCGGGCCGGACTGTACGACGCGGCCCGCCGGTTCAACACCGGGCTGCGGGCGTACCTGGAACTGGAGTCCGCGCTGCTGGCCGGCGGCGACCCGGACACGCTGCGGTTCGTCACCGCCCGCCGGGCCTGGATCCGGGGCAGTTACGACTGGTCGCTCGGGGCCGGCCGCTACCGCTGAACCGCCCGGCCGTCACGCCGTGCTCAGTCGTCGCTGCCGTTGTGCGACTTCCAGGTCGGCACCGGCCGGCCGGCCGCGCACTCGACCTCGACCTCGATCCGCCCGCCCGAGCCGTGGAACGTCACCTCGGCGTCGTCGTCCGGGCCGCGCTCGACCTCACCGGTCCGGTAACCCTGGGCCGGTGTCCAGGAGGCCAGCCACACCCGCTGTCCGGTGCATTCGGCCAGCACGGTGCCGCCGGGGGTGACGACCAGCCGGCGCGAGCCGTCGGCGACGGTCGGCGGGCCGCCGGAAGGTGCCGGCGAAACGCCGACCGGGCCACCGGACGGCGCCGGCGAGGAGCTTGTGGTCCCGTCCGGAGCGCCGACGGTCCCGTCCGGGAGCGCCGGACCGCCCGGTGGGACGGCGCCCGGACCGCCCGGTGGCGGAGTGTCTGCCAACGCCCGAGCCACCTCGTCCGGGCTGCGCACCTCCCCCGCCGGCCCGGTCAGCCCGGCCCCGATCACCTGTACGGCGGCCAGCCCCGTGCCGGTCGCCACGAGTGCGGCGAGCAGCCAGCCGGCCACCGCGAGCAGGGTACGTCGACGCATCCCCCGATGATGCCCGCCGGCCCGTTAAGACCGACGCCGGCAGACCCTAACGAACGGTTAACGCACCGGTCCCGCCCCGCTGCCGACGATCGCGACGGGACGCTCTGCGCGGCGGTGCTGGCGATGACCTGACGGCGCGGGCGGCACCGGGATGCTGTGCTGCCACGGCGTCGCCGACGCCGGTGCCGGGCGGCGTTTCCGGTTACCGTGCCGGTGTGGCACGCCTACTGCTGATCGAGGACGACCCGGCGATCCGTACCCCGCTGCTGCACGCGCTGCGCGAGCGCGGGCACGCGGTGGCCGCCGTACAGTCCGCGATGACCGGGCTGCAACGGGTGCTCGACGACCGGCCCGACCTCGTCGTACTCGACCTCGGGCTGCCCGACCTGGACGGGCTGGAGCTGCTCCGGATGCTCCGGGCGGTGAACAGCACACCGGTGATCATCGCCACCGCCCGGGACGAGGAGGCCGAGATCATCAGGGGGCTGGACGCCGGTGCCGACGACTACGTGGTCAAGCCGTTCACCGCCGCCCAGCTCGACGCGCGGATCCGGGCGGTACTGCGCCGCGGCGCCGGCCCGGCGGACGCCCCGACCGTGCTCACCGTCGGCGAGCTGCGGGTCGACCCGGGGGCCCGGCAGGCGACCCTGGCCGGGGTGCCGCTGGAACTGACCCCCCGGGAGTTCGACCTGCTGCACTACCTGGCCGGTCGGGCCGGTCGGGTGGTCGGCAAGCGGGAACTGCTGACCGAGGTGTGGCAGCTCCCCTACGGCGGGGCGGACAAGACGGTGGACGTACACCTGTCGTGGCTGCGCCGCAAGCTCGGCGAGACCGCGCAGCAGCCCCGCTACCTGCACACCGTGCGCGGGGTGGGGGTCCGGCTCGACGTACCCGGGGCGGAGCGGTCGTGCGACGGCGGCTGACCCTGCTCGTCGCGTCCATCACCGGGCTGGTGCTGCTGGCCTTCCTGGTCCCGCTCGCGGTGCTGCTGCGCGGCGTCGCCGCGGACCGGGCGGTGGTGGCCGCCACCGCCGACGTGCAGGCGCTGGTCCCGCTGGTCGGCACCGCCGCCCCGGACGGGCTGCGGCTCGCCGCCGAGCAGGTCGGCGCTGCGGCCGACCGGCCGGTCACCGTCTTCCTGCCCGACGGCACGGTACTCGGCGACGACGCGCCGCGCACCGACGGCGTCGAGCTCGCCGCCCGGGGCGAGAGCCTCACCGTCGCCCGCGATCAGGGCCGGGAGATCCTGGTCGCCGTGCAGGGCCGCCCGGACGGTACGGCGGTGATCCGCACCTTCGTCCCCGACGAGGAGCTGACCCGGGGTGTCTACCGTTCGTGGCTGGTGCTGGCCGGGCTGGGGCTGGCGCTGCTGCTGCTCGGTCTCGCCGTCGCCGACCGGCTGGCCCGGTCGCTCACCGCCCCGATCACCGAGCTGTCCACGGTCTCGCACCGGCTGGCCGGCGCCGAGCTGACCGCCCGGGCCACCCCGTCCGGGCCGGCTGAGCTGCGGGCGGTGGCGAACGCGCTGAACCGTCTCGCCGCCCGGATCCAGGAGCTGCTCCGGGACGAACGCGAGCAGCTCGCCGACCTGTCACACCGGCTGCGTACCCCGCTGACCTCGCTGCGGCTGGAGTCCGAGTCGCTGGCCGACCCCCGGGAGGCGGCCCGGATCACCGAGCGGGTCGACGCGGTGGAACGGGCGGTGACCGGGCTGATCCGGCAGGCCCGGCGACGGGGCACCGAGACCGGTACCGAACCGGCCTGCGACGCCACGGCGGTGGTCCGGGAGCGGGTCGCCTTCTGGACCGTACTGGCCGAGGACACCGGCCGGGCCGTCGAACTCGACCTGGCCGACCGCCCGCTGCCGGTACGGCTGCCCGCCGACGAACTGGCGGCGGTGCTGGACGCCCTGCTCGGCAACGTCTTCGCGCACACCCCGGACGGGACCGGCTTCGCCGTCGCGCTGGCGCCCCGCCCCGGCGGCGGTGCGCTGCTGACCGTCACCGACAGCGGCCCCGGGCTGCCGGCGGGACTGGTCGGCCCCGCCCCGGCCGGTGTGCTGGAGCGCGGCGCGAGCGCCGCCGGCTCGACCGGGCTGGGCCTGGACATCGCCCGCCGGGCGGCCCGGGACAGCGGTGGCCGGTTCGAGCTCTCCGCCGCCGACGGCGGCGGGGCACGGGTGGCGGTCGTACTCGGCCCGCCGCTCGCCGCCACCGGAACGCCGTCCGGGGTGGTCCCGGCCTGACCCGCCGGCCCGGTCGGCGAACCGCCGGCCCGGTCGGCGAACCGCCGGCCCGGTCGACGAACCGCCGGCCCGGTCGGCACTTCCGGCCCCGCGGCGCGCTCTCCGCCTTCCGCCGCACACCTTTACCTTCGCTTAGTGTTCGCACAGCGCGCCGCTATCCCGATCCGCGCGAACCTCGGTGCCGAGAACCCCGCCAACCGGGTGTTCGCAACGATGGAGGAACTGCGATGCGGCGTAAGACTTTGGTCCTGGGCATCAGCGGCGCGCTGGCGGCGGCAGCCGTCGTCGGTACCGCGATCGGGGCCAGCGCGGCCGAGGGCGAGCGGCAGGGGTTCGGCGCCGTCGCCACCACGGCCCCCGGTGCACCGACCCCCGGCGCCGATCCGACGGGTACCCCTGGTGGAGTGCCGACGACGACGCCCGGCGGAACGCCGTCGGGCGCGCCGACCGGAACGCCCGCACCGAGCGGTTCGGCACCGGCCGGTGCGGTCGACTCGGCCCGAGCGGTCGAGATCGCGCTGGCCAGCGCCGGTGGCGGGCAGCTCGACGAGGTCGAGCGCGAGCAGGAGCACGGCCGTGACGTGTGGAGCGTCGAGGTCGTCAAGGACGGCTGGGAGATCGAGGTGGACGTGGACGCGGCCACCGGCGAGATCGTCAAGACCGACCGCGAGCAGGACGACGACGACAAGGACGACGACGACCACGACGACAAGGACGACGACGACAAGGACGACGACGGCGACGACGACTGAGCGCCGATCGCACGAGCGGCCCCAGGCAGCGGGTGGAATCGCCCGTCCTGGGGTCGCTCGTGCGATCGACCACCGTAGGGATACCGGTGGCAGGACGGGCGCGGCGAGGCGCGGACCGCAGCGCGCGGAAATTCGAGGATAGTTTCGGCCGGCGGCAACCCGCGGACCCCGGATCGCTTGTACCCAGGTGTAGGCAAGCACCCACACCATCCGGAGGATCTGCGTGTCCGCACGTCACGGCCTGCCGCTGCCCGTCGCCGCCCTCGTTCTCGGGCTCACCGCCTGCGGTTCGACGCCGACCCCCACGCCGATCTCGGCTACGCCGCCCTCGATGGCTTCCCGCTCGGCCACGCCGGCTCCCACCCTGACCGCGCCGGCCGACAGCACTTCCGCCTCGGCGCCGCCTGCCGGCACCGGGTCGCCGGCACAGCAGCCCGGAACCGGGGCCGGGACGTGCCCCTCGGCCGAGGCCCTCGAAGAGCTGGCCGACCTGCCGAAGGGCTGGCGCTTCGTTCCGGCGAGCGTGGAGTGCTGGAAGGAGTGGGCGACGGCCGCCCCGGAGGGTCCGGACGTCGGTGACGGCATCTACCTGTTCCGGTACCGGGCCGGCACGGGATGGCGTTACCACAGCCAGGGCAGCGGATACCACTGCAAGGAACTCGGCATCAGGGAGGCTGCTCCGTTCTGCCAGTACCCCTGATCCCGGCTACCGAGGGCTGGTGCGATGGCCCCCACCGCCTACCCTCCAGGACGCGGGCGGGCGGACGTGTCGACGTCGCCGCCGCCTGAGCGAAATTCGGCGCACGGGGAGCAGGAGCCGAGGATGTCCAACTCCATAGACGATCTCTTCTGCGAGTTCGTCCGGACCCGGTCGCCGGCGTTGCTGCGGACGGCGTTCCTGCTGACCGGTGACCGGCACCTCGCCGAGGACCTGGTGCAGGATGCGCTCGCCCGTACCCATCGCGGCCGGCACCGGCTGGACGACCCCGGGCACTTCGAGGCATACACCCGTACCGCCATGTACCACCAGCATGTGAGCTGGTGGCGACGCCGCAGGATGGTCGAGTCGCTGCCCGGCGAACTGGCCGACGTGGTTGCGCCGGACAGTGACCACACCCGCCGTACCGATCTCAAGCTCGCCCTGCACCAGGTCCTCGACCGGCTCACCCGGCGGCAACGTGCCGTGCTGGTGCTGCGGTTCTTCGAGGATCGCAGCGAGGCCGAGGCCGCGGACCTGCTGCACTGCTCGGTCGGCACGATCAAGAGCCAGACCAGCAAGGCGCTGGCCCGGATCCGGAAGATGGCGCCCGAGCTGCTGTCGGCCGTGATGGAGGACGCGTGATGACCGACAACCTCGGGCCGCTGCGTCAGGCCATGTCCGATCTGGCCGAGCACGGCGGCGACACCGACATGTACGAGCGGGCCCTGCGCAGGTCCCGGCAGGTGCAACGACGCGCTCGGGTAGCCTCGGCCGCTGCCGCCATGGCGGCGGTGTTCGCCGTCGGTGCCGCGGTCGCGCTCACCACCGCGGACCGGCCGAGTCCGCCGGCCACGGTGGCGACCCGGACGCCGTCACCCAGCGTCGCCCCGACCTCCGTGGCGCCGAGCGGCACACCGTCGTCGCCGCACTCCTCCACACCGTCGTCGCCGCACTCCTCCACACCCTCGTCGCCGCACTCGTCCGTCCGGAGCAGTCATCGACCCCGATATCCGGACTGCCCCTCCGCGAAGACCCTGGAGAAGCTCGCCGACCTGCCAAAGGACTGGCGTTTCGTACCATCGCGCGTGAGCTGCTGGCGGAACTGGGCGACGGCCGAACCGGAGGGTCCGACCGTCGGCGACGGCGTCTACCTGTTCCAGTACCGGACCGGCACGGGCTGGCGATACCACAGCCAGGGCAGCGGCTTCTACTGCGAGGACCTGGGGATCACCAGCGGCAACCCGCCGTTCTGTGCGACGGACTGACTGGGCCGCCGCCACGCGTGACATCGGGCTGATGTCAGTCTGGACTGATCACGGGAAGGCGTACCGTCCCACCCGGCCACGGGACAACCGGGACCACCGGACACCGCGACGGCGGTCTCGCGTCGGCCCGAACCCGTTGAACCGTTGGTGCCCAGCCGGATGCCGTGGTTCCCGAATCGTCCGATCATCCGCCGGTCACCATCCCCGGCACACTGGCCCGGGTCTCGATCGACCTGGCCTGTGCGGCCGTCGCCGCCTACATCCGGACCGGGCAACGCCCGTCCACCGTCGTGTGGTCCGTCGGTTGACCGGCAACAGCAGATATCGCCTTCGCCGGCAGCGGCGCGGCTACGCGAGCAAGACGGAATCCACCCGGGTCACGGTGACTCACGGATCGGTGTTTCGGAGGCAGGCGCCGAAGTGACCTTCCCGCGCGCCGCATCGGTCACCCGCCGGCAGCAACCGATCGCAGAAGACCCGATGGCGTACGTCCTGGGCGTCCTCGGCCGAGACGGTGATCTCACCGGCGTCGACCAGCCCGAGGAAGGCCAGCGAGTCGGCCAAGCGGGCGGCCACGTCTGCGGCAGCCTCGATGTCGGGTACGACAACCGGCAGGTGGATGACATGGCGACCGGACACGTCAGCCACCCGGCCACCGCCGTTCATCGCCGCTCCGCCCGATGGCGGCCGGGCGAGTTCCGGCTCTGCCACTGCCGAAGGTGCACCTTGAGGCGTTCGTTCTCGGTGCGGACCATTGCCAACTCGTCCTGGAGCGCGGTCAGGGTCTCCGCCAGCGTGGTGAGGAATCGGCGCACTTCCGACGGCCGGTACCCGCGCCGGCCGAGCGGCGTGAGCGGGAAGGTCGCTGTTCTTATCCGGCCTGGGATCGGCGGGAAGTGCAGGCCGCCGCCATAGAGCGTGCCGCTCGGCCGAGCCTTGGCGGGCGTGCGCCGCACTCGCCCGCCGGAGTCGGTCATTGGTGTGACCCCTCGTCCGCGAGGGTGGTCAGGTCGATGTAGGGGTCGGCCCGCCGCACCACGACATCGATGGCCTCGTCGGAGAGCCCACGAGTCGCCAGCACCCGGCGTCCCCACCTGGCGAGCCGGCACGGGTGTGGGTGCTCGTCCCAGAGACAACGCGGTCCCGTCGGCTCGTCGTCGGACACGTGCAGGACGAGCGCGCGAACAGCGAACCGCACGTGCTCCTCACCGATCCAGACGGGAAGCGGGATCTCCCACTCCTCCGAGTCCGGCTCCGGCTCTTCCGACTCCGGTGACTGCGCGGCGGTCGGCAAACCATCCACCACATCTCTCCCTCGATCGGCTGCTCTGCCAGTGGCACCGAGGCGGGCGGGGTCGTTCGTCACGTAAGGGGGAAGGCGACGACCGGCGGCCCAGCACCCGCCCCGGGCCATAAATGCAGCCTTCAGCCAATACGCTGCACAGCGAAGATGACATGCGGTGACAGCACAGGGACACTGTGTCCCCATGACGGAGGTCGAGATGAGCGAGCGGCCGGCATGGGCGGAACGACTTCGGACCGAACGTTCCCGCAAGTCGCCTCGCTGGTCTCAATTTCGGGCAGCGACCGCCTTGGCGGAGAAGGCAAGGGAGTTCGGCTTGGCGGTTCCATCGCGCGACAGCCTGCTTCGGATGGTGAAGGGATGGGAGCGCGGAGATCACGAGCCCAGCGACCTCTACCGTTCGCTTTGGTCGCTCGTTTATGAGGTCCCCGAACGGGAGCTGTTCGCGGAGATGGCGCCCTCCGCGCTCTCCGTGCTTGGCTTGGGCCTGGTAGCCGTCGAGGCAGGCTCGGAGCCAGGAGGTAACCCTGTGCGGCGCCGTGACGCACTCCTAAGTGGATCAACCCTCGCAGCGCTTGCCCTTGGAGGGGCGGTCGACTCGTTCAGAGTCGGCATGTCAGAGGTCAACGCTCTTGCCGCAGCAACCCAAGCCTTGCAGCGATGGGACCGGCAGTTTGGCGGCTGGGTGCCCTACCAGGCGGCAACTGGGTACGTCCAGAGCGCGGTCAGACTCGTCCGTGGCACCTATACAGTTCAGCGGTGTAGTCGGCTCTTGCTACCGGGACCTCGCACCGAGAGGAAAGCAGTTCGCGGCACAGGCGGAAAAGTCGATTTATGAGGCAATAGCGACTCGCAACAAGAGGCAGGTTCGCAATAAGGCTCTCGACCATCTGAATCTCGCGACGGTCCGGCTGTCACGACGCGAACTGGACGGGATGTTGGAACAAGCCACCAGGCAGGTGCCATACATCCTTGTAATGTGGCTTGACCAACAACAGATTGTTGTGCTCATCTCCGACCAGCAGACCAGCGGCACCGAGAAACTTTGCCTGACTATTGTAGTAATCGAATTCACTCATCATTCGAAGTCACTCCAGGTTGCCCTCGAAATCAAACGCTTCTTGGCGCAACGCCCTGCTTCTCCAGCCGTTTCGAAGGTGCAAGCAAGCCACCGCGATGACCGCGACCACCTTGTCCACGACGACGCCGCGCACCCGTACGCCCCGGTCCAGCTCTTCCAACCGCACGTCGCTCCACCACCTTCACATTCCTGGCCTCTAGCACCTTACGACCGTGTGTCCGCAATGGAGATCTGGTCGCTGCCGAGTCGCGGTACCTGTCGGGCGGCGCGCTGCTAGGGTTCGCCGCCGTGGACAGTGGGATTGCGGCCGACGAGCTGCGGCACCTGGTCGAGGAGTACGTCCGGCGGCAGGTCGGGCTCGGCGAGCTGCCGTACGACGCGATCGTGACCGGTGCCGTCGAATACCTGACCGACGAGGGTGATCCGGCCCTGGTCGAGACGCTCGCCCGAGAGGTGGCCGCCGCCGGGTTCGCCGCGCACGCCGCCGCCCAGGCGGACTGGCCGGAGCCGACCGACAACGACCGGCTCACCCGTGCCTTCCGGGCGCTGGACGCGGCCGGAATCGTCGCCCGGGAGAGTTTCACCTGCTGCCAGAACTGCGGCGTGGCCGAGATCGGCGCCGAGGTGGCCACCGGTGAGACCCCGCGCGGGTACGCCTTCTACCACCAGCAGGACGCCGAGCGCGGCGCCGACGGCGAGGCCGTGTGGATCGCGTACGGGCTCTTCGGGTCGGAGCCGTCGGCCGAGATCGGCGCGGAGGTGGCAGCGGTACTGCGCGCGCACGACCTGCCGGTGGTCTGGGAGGGGAACGTCGGCACCCGGATCCGGGTCCCGCTGACCTGGCGGCGGCGTCGGTACGGTCGACTGGCGGCCTTCCCGTCGCCGGTCGAGGACGACGTCACAGTCGAGATCGGGGTGCCGAGCACCTGGCGCGGGGTGTACGCCCCGACCTCCGGGCCGATCTCGGCCGCCCGGCTGAGCAGTCTCTATCTGCCCTGGCTGCCCACCGGCACCCGGCTCGACATCACCCGCGACGGCAGCACCGTCACCGTACGGCGGGACTGGGACGCCCTGGTCGGCACCTTTACCGACGCCGCGCTGCCGGAGATCCGGGTGCACCGGTACGCCGGGATGGCACTCGTCCGTCAGCTCACCAGCGACAGCGGAAGCGGGAGTGGAAGCGGGAGTGGAAGCGGCAACAGCAGCGGCAGTGGCAGCGGGAGCGGCAGGAGTCCCGGCACCGGACCGGACGCGGTGGCCGCCGGGAGGGGCACTGGCGACGGTGGGCTGGTGGAGGCGACCTGGGAGCATCCGGCGGGGCACGAGTACCAGGGTGTGCCGCTCACCGCTGCGGAGTGTGCCGACCTGCTGCGCCGGATGCCGGTCCGTACCGATGCCTGGGCCTCGTTCCTCGGTCGCTCCGGTGGCATCGTGCAGGTGCGCTGGGAGCAGCGGCGGCTCTGGCTGGAGACGCCGGATCCGGAGGCTGCCGCCTCGGTGGGCCGGTACGTGACCATCCCGGAGGCCGAGCGGACGGTCGGGACACTGGCGGCGTCGGACCGGGTCGCGGTGGCCGAGCTGGGCGACCTGCGTACCGTTTCCTGGACCTGACCGCCCGGTCCCTTCCCCGGCCCGGATTCTCCGCCCGATGCCGGATCGCGGTCGGCGGGCGGGAGGGTCAGCCGGCCGGCGGCGCCGCGTCGCCCGCCCGGCCGCCCGCGACGGCGTCCACCAGCGCCCGGCCCCCGGTCGTGGCGGCAGGTCCGGACGGTGGGCCGGCGACGCAGGGGCCGGGGTGGCCCTCCCGCTCGCCGCACCGGCCGGCGCCGAGCAGCAGCCGATCGCAGAAGACCCGGTACCGCTCGTGCTGGGCGTCCTCGGCGGAGACGGTGACCTCGCCGGCGTCGAGTTCCGGCAGGAAGGCGAGCGACTCGGCCAGCCGCGCGGCGAGTTCGGTGGCGGCGTGCAGGGTGTCCACGGCAACCGGAAGGTGGATCACGTGACCCGGCAGCCCGTCACCGGAACCGGGGCTTCCGGCGACCGGCCCTGCGGGATCGGGGCTTCCGGTGACTAGCCCTGCGGGATCGGGGCTTCCGGTGACCGGTCCCGGACGGCCCGTGGTGGATGACCTCAGATGACCCATGGTGGATGACCTCACCCGAAATTCGATGACCTTCGCGCCCCGCCTCGGGCGGCGCCGCCGGCCCGGCCAGCCTGGGCCGACGCCCCGACAGCTTGCCAGACGTACCCGGAAATTTCGGGGTTTGCCACTCAGGATCGGCGCGGGTCGACCGCCGGAAACGGCGAGTTGGTGGGCCGGCCGACCCGGCGGCGGCGGTCGACCCGGTCCGATCGGTACGGCCAGCCGGACCGATCGGCACTAGCCGAGGCCCGGGGGCACCCAATACCCTTCGGTAACCGCGACTCAACGTGACCCCCGTCACGCGACGATATCCCGGAGGCTCCCCCCGCCATGGCTCTAGAGGTCCCCTACCGGTCCATCCCCGACATGTTCCTGAAGCGTGTCTCGGCCACCCCCGACCGGGACGCCTTCGCCCACCCCGCACCGGACGACTCCGGCCCGGTCTGGCTGAGCTGGGCACAGGTCGGCCAGCGCGCGAAGGCGATCGCGGCCGGGCTGCGCGGCCTCGGCATCGGCGCCGAGGACCGGGTGGCGATCCTGGCCAACACCCGGCTCGACTGGGTCCTCGCCGACCTCGGCATCATGTGCGCGGGCGGCGCGACCACCACCGTCTATCCGACCACCGAGCCGGAGGACACCGCCTACATCCTCGCCGACTCCGGCTCGAAGGTGCTGATCGCCGAGAACTCCGAGCAGGCCGCCAAGATCGCCGGGGTCGACCTGCCCGGGCTGACCCACGTCGTACTCATCGACGGGCCGGCCGACCCGGCCGCCACCCCGCCCCAGCTCACCCTCGCCGACCTGGAGGTGCAGGGCGCGCTGGCCCTGGAGAGCGACCCGGAGCTGATCGACCGGGTGGTCGCCGAGATCGACCAGGACGACCTGGCCACCCTGATCTACACCTCCGGCACCACCGGCCGGCCCAAGGGTGTCGAGCTGCTGCACGCCGGGTGGTGCTGGGAGGGCGTGGCCCAGGACCAGCTCGGGCTGATCAAGGCGGAGGACCTGCAGTACCTCTGGCTGCCGCTGTCCCACTCGTTCGGCAAGACGCTGCTCTGCGGCGTGATCCACGTCGGCATGCCCACCTACGTCGACGGCCGGCTGGACCGGCTGGTCGACCTGCTGAGCGTGGTCCGGCCGACGCTGATGTGCGGCGCGCCCCGGATCTTCGAGAAGGTCTACAACCGGGCGGTCACCACAGCGCAGACGGCCGGCGGCGCGAAGGCGAAGATCTTCGCCTGGGCGGTCCGGACCGGCATCGACAAGGTGACGCTGGAGCAGGCCGGCAAGCCGGTCTCGGCCGGGCTGCGGATGCGGTACGCACTCGCCGACAAGCTGGTCTTCAGCAAGCTCCAGGCCCGGCTGGGCGGCCGGATCCGGGTACTCGTCTCCGGCGCCGCGCCGCTGAGCCAGGACATCGCCACCTTCTTCGCCGCCGCCGGCCTGCCGATCTCCGAGGGGTACGGGCTGACCGAGACCAGCGCCGGCAACTTCGTGAACCGCCCCGGCGCCCTCAAGATCGGGACGGTCGGCAAGGCGCTCGGCGACCTGGAGTGCCGGATCGACTCCGACGGTGAGATCCTGCTCCGCGGCATGCCGGTGATGCGCGGCTACCACAACCTGCCGCAGGAGACCGCCGAGGCGTTCACAGCGGACGGCTTCTTCCGGACCGGGGACATCGGCGAACTGGACGGCGACGGCTTTCTGAAGATCACCGACCGGAAGAAGGACCTGGTCAAGACGTCCGGTGGCAAGTACATCTCGCCGTCGTACATCGAGGGGATATTCAAGGCGCTCTGCCCGTACACCTCGCAGGTGGTGGTGATCGGACAGGCCCGGAACTACTGCACCATGCTGGTCAGCCTGGACCCCGACCTGATGGCCACCTGGGCCGCCGGCGGCCCGCTCGCCGGCCGCCCGTACGCCGAGATCGTCTCCTCGGACGAGGTGCGCGCCATGGTCGACGGCTACGTCGCCGAGCTGAACCAGAAGCTCAACCGCTGGGAGACGATCAAGAAGGTCACGGTGCTGACCCGCGACCTGACCGTCGAGGACGGCGAGATGACCCCGTCGATGAAGATCAAGCGGCGGGCCGTGGAGAGCAGCTTCAAGGACGAGATCGACCAGATGTACCAGGGCAGCCTCGCCCAGATCTGAACCCGCCCGTCGGAATCCGGTCTCTCTCCCCGGGGACCGGATCGGCACACCCACCGGACCGCCACGCGACCCGCGATCGCGCGGCGGTCCGCTGCATTCCGTCGGCGGGGGCCGGCCTCCGGTCGGTCCGGTCGGTCCGGTCGGCCCCGTCGATGCCGGTCGGTGCCGGTCGGCCAGTCGGTGCCGGTCGGTGCCGGTCGGCCAGTCGGTGCCGGTCGTGCCGAGCGGCTCCAGCGGCTCCCGTCGGCCAAGCCGGGCATGTGATCGAGGACACTACCTGGCGTTTCGGCTCGGCTACTTGCCGACAGCCTGAAGATTGGGCGGCTTCACGGGAGCGTCGGCGGGGTAAGAGCAGAGTCAGGTGCACGACCGGCCAGGTCCGGTGACCGGTCGTGCCGGCACGTTGGGGCGGCGAGGGGGTTCCGGGGATGGTGGCCACGGTGGCAGCGCATGTGGAGACCGGCGCCTTGGTGATCACCATGGCGGGCCGGTGGAGTGTGGCTCAGGCGTACACGTTGCAGCGGGCGCTCTCGCGCTGCGCCGCGCACCACCCGCCGTACGTGGCGGTTGACTGCACCCGGATCGCTCCGGACAGGCTGCTGCCGACCCTGTTGCCGGCACTGGTGATGATCCGTCAGTCGTGCCGGCGCGGCATCACCGTACTGGTCTGCGCGCCGGCCTGCGCGCTGACCGTCCTGCTCCGCCGCCTGCCGACCCGGCGGGTCCGGCTCTATCCCCGGCTCACCGAGGCGCTCGGCCGGATCCGGCCCTACCCCGAATCGGCCCGCATCCGGCGGGCACACCGGCGACTGGCCCCGAAGCCCCAGGCGGTGAGCGCGGCCCGCGGACTGGTCCGGGAGTGCTGCGAACGGTGGCGGCTCTCCGACATCGCCGACGACGCCCAACTCGTCGCCTCCGAGCTGGTGGCGAACGCGGTCGAGCACGCCGGCACCGACATCGACCTCACGCTCTGCCACCATCGGCAGCGGTTGCGCATCTCGGTCGCCGACCGGCATTCCGGGGTACCGGCACTGTCCCGGCGGGAGTCGGCACCTGATCCCGATCAGCCGCTGGCGATACGCGGTCGCGGGCTGGCCATGGTGACCCGCTCGGCCGCCAGCTGGGGCGTACTGCCGGCCAGCGACGGAAAGATCGTCTGGGCCAGCCTGCGCACCCCTTCGGCGTCCCGGCTGCGCCTGCCCAGTGTGGCCACCATCCCGCGGGCCAGCTACCCGGCCTGACCCGCTGCGCCCGGCCCACCACCGCGGCCGGGCGGGCCAGGTCGGTACGGGTCAGCGCAGCTCGCCGGTGCCGTGAAAGTGGTCGAAGATCACTTGGTCGACCGGCGAGACCCGGTGCCGGTCGGCGTACCCCAGCCAGACGATCTCGGCGATCTCGTTGGCCGGCCGCAACTCGCCCCGGTAGTCCGCCGTGTAGCAGGTCATCCGGACGACCGTACCGGCCGGATGACCGTGCGCCGGCGCCTCGAAGACCCCGACCGGCTCGGCGGTGCCGGCGAGTACGGCGACGCAGAGTTCCTCCTCGATCTCCCGCACCAGGGTGTCGAGGTCCGTCTCGCCGGGCTCCCGCTTGCCGCCGGGCAGGTAGTAGACCTCCTTGCCGTGCGAGCGGGAGCTGAGGATCCGCCCCCGGTCGAAGCGGATCCAGGCGATCTTGTCGATCATCGTCACGTCGGACGATGATGCCAGGTGGCCGGTCAGGCGATCACCGGCTCCCGCCAGAGCGGGCGCTGCACCCGGTCGATGTCGTAGCGGACGGCCGCGATCCGGCGTACCGCCTCGGTCAGCTCGGCGGCGGGCAGCGTGAAGGGCAGCCGGAGGAAGCGTTCCAGGGTGCCGTCGAGGCCGAACCTCGGGCCCGGCGCCAGGCGTACCCCGACGTCCTCGGCGGCCCGGGCCAGTGCGCTGGCGACCGGACCGTCCAGCTCGGCCCAGAGCGTGACCCCGCCCGACGGCGCCCGCACCCGCCAGTTGGGCAGTTCCGTGCGGAGGGCGGCGAGCAGGGCGTCGCGCTGGGCGGCGAGCTGCTCCCGGCGGGCCGGCACGATCGTCCCGGCGTCGGCGAGCAGCCGTACCGCGACCAGTTGGTCCAGCACCGGGCCGGCCATGTCCACCCCGACCCGGGCCGCCGCCAGCCGCTGCACCTGCGGTGCCGAGGCGCGGATCCAGCCGATCCGCAGGCCGCCCCAGTAGGGCTTGCTCATCCCGCCGATGGTGACGACCCGGGAGTGCCGGTCGAAGGCGGCGGTCGGCGGCGGCACCTCGGTGCCGTCCAGCGCGAGGTCCACGAAGGACTCGTCGACCACCAGGTCGGTGCCGCTAACGTGCGCGGTCGCCACCACCCGCTCACGCAACTCGGCCGGCATCAGGTGGCCGGTCGGATTCTGGAACTCCGGGATCAGGTAGGCCAGCCGGGGGCGGGTCTGCCGGAGGCTGCCGAGCAGCAGGTCGGCGTCCCACCCCGCACCCTCGACCGCCAGGCCGTGGGTGGCGATCCGGGCGCGGCGCGCGGCGAGCGCGGCGAGCGCGTTGGGATAGGTCGGCGACTCCACGAGTACGCTGCCACCGGTCGGCAGCGCGAGCCGGAGCACCAGGTCGAGGGCGTGCTGCACCCCGTTCGTCACCATTATCTGCTCGGGACTGGTGGTCAGCCCCCGCTCGGTGTACGACCGGGCCACCTCGGCGCGCAGCTCGACGATGCCCGTCGGGTGGTAGCCGGCGCCGCCGAGATAGCGCGGCAGGTCCTCGGCGGCGGCTCGGGCGGCCGAGGCGAGTTCCGCCGGGGCGGCCAGGGCGGCACAGCCGAGGTCGATCATGTCCAGGTCGTCCTGCGGGGTCCAGAGTCCGGTACTTGCCACCCGGTGCCCGCCCGGCAGCGTGGTCCAACTGCCGGCACCGCGCCGGCTGTTCAGGTGCCCGCTCTCCCGCAGCTCGCGATAGGCGGCACTGACCGTGGTGCGGCTGACCCGCAGTGCCTCGGCCAGCTCCCGCTCGGCCGGCAGCCGTACGCCCAGCGGCAGTCGGCCGTCCGCGAGCAGCCCGCGCACCGCGCCGGCCAGGGCGAGGTAGTCCGGGCTGCGTCGGCGACCGGGAAGCGCGTGCCACTGCCCCAGCATCCGCCCCAGCTGGCTCCCTCGGACGAGAGTCGTCATAGCCACTTCACCTCGATTGGCTCTTCATGGCTGCCGGATTGGCCCTCAGAGTGGCACGCATGGCAAAGATTGGCAACCGTGGCGACCGGCTCGGCCGGCGGCTCGGACAGCTCTACGCCGGCCTGACGCTGTACGGCGTCAGCATGGCGCTGATGGTCGAGGCGTCCCTCGGACTGGACCCCTGGGACGTCTTCCACCAGGGATTGTCCGAACGCACCGGCGCCTCGATCGGCACCGTGACGATCGCCGTCGGCGCCCTGGTGCTGCTGCTGTGGATCCCGCTGCGCCAGCGGCCCGGCCTCGGCACGGTGAGCAACGTCGTGGTGATCGGGCTCGCCGTGGACCTCGCCCTGGCCCTGCTGCCCACCGTCGAGGCACTGCCCGCCCGGATCGCCTTCCTGGTCGCCGGCATACTGCTCAACGGGATGGCCACCGGACTCTACATCGGCGCCCGGCTCGGCCCCGGCCCCCGGGACGGCCTGATGACCGGGTACGTCGCCCGCCGGCCGCACCGGTCGCTCCGGCTGGTCCGCACCGTCATCGAGCTGACCGTACTCGCGATCGGCTTCGCCCTCGGCGGCCAGATCGGGATCGGCACGCTCGCGTACGCCCTCGCCATCGGCCCGCTGGTGCACGCCTTCATCCCGATGTTCACCGTGCCGCCGACCGCCGACGAGGTCATCAACGGCCCGAACGGCCCGGACGGGGTCACCGACGATCCAGGCGGGGTCACCAACGGGCCGGACGGGATCGCCGACGTCGGGCAGCGACGGGAAAGATCGTCGATTTGAAGCGCATCGTCCCACGTGGAACGCCGGTCACCCCGGTCCGACGGAATGAACCGGTGCACAACGGTTCCGTCGGATGGCACGGCACGGCATCATTTCCCCATGGGGGATGAGGGATGGCGTTGGTCCGACGCATGGATCTTCGTATCGCTGGTCATCGCGGGCGGTGCCGGCCGGCACCGGCGGTCGAGCAGCACCCGCCGGCCGGAGGGCGTCCGGCTCGCCGACGTGCTCTCCACCGCTGACCATCTCAACCGGGCCCTACCGGCCCGGCACGAGATCGAGGCGGCGGTGCGCCGCCTGGTGGGCGCCGGTCTGATCACCGTCTCGGACGGCTGGTTCCGGGTCACCTCCGCCGGGGAACACCTGTGGCGCACCCGCCCGCACGGCGGCCTCGCCACCACCGTCGAGACGGTGCACGGGGTGCTGACCCGCCGGCACTCCCCGGGCAGCCACGACTGGGTGCTCGGCGAGGACGAGCACGCCGCGGCGGTGCAGGAGTACGCCGCCCGGTTCACCCTGCCGATGCCGCGCCGCTCCCCGGAGAACAGCGGCTGACGTCGTACCCCGGAGAACAGCGGCTGACGTCGTACCCGCGGAGGCGGCGACGGGACGCGGAGCCGGGTAGCGGACCGGGTGGCCGGCGTCTCAGCGGACCGGGTGGCCGGCGCCGCGCAGGGCCTGCTTGACCTCGCCTACGCTCAGCTCGCCGAAGTGGAAGACGCTGGCCGCCAGGACCGCGTCCGCGCCGGCCGCCACCGCCGGGGGAAAGTGCCCGACCGCACCGGCCCCGCCACTGGCCACCACCGGCACGTCCACCACCTGCCGGACCGCGCCGATAAGCTCCAGGTCGAAGCCCGCCTTGGTGCCGTCCGCGTCCATCGAGTTGAGCAGGATCTCCCCGGCGCCCAGCTCGGCGGCGCGGGCCGCCCAGCCGACCGCGTCGATCCCGGTGCCGCGCCGGCCGCCGTGCGTGGTCACCTCGAACCCGCTGTCGGTGCTCGTCCCGGCCGGGGCACGCCGCACGTCGAGCGAGAGCACCAGTACCTGCCGGCCGAACCGCTCGGCGATCTCGGCGATCAGCTCGGGGCGGGCGATCGCGGCGGTGTTCACCCCCACCTTGTCCGCCCCGGCCCGGAGCAGTACGTCCACGTCGGCGACCCGGCGTACCCCGCCGCCGACGGTGAGCGGGATGAAGACCGACTCGGCCGTCCGGCGTACCACGTCGAGCATGGTGCCCCGATCGTCGGAGGAGGCGGTGACGTCGAGGAAGGTCAGCTCGTCGGCACCTGCCTCGTCGTACGCCGCCGCCAGCTCGACCGGGTCGCCGGCGTCCCGCAGGTCGACGAAGTTGACCCCCTTGACGACCCGTCCCGCGTCCACGTCGAGACAGGGGATCACCCGCACCGCCACCGTCATGCGCCGAGCCTAACCCGCAGCCACGCGCGGACACCCGTCACTTTCCACCGAGCACGGCCAGGGCCTCGGCCACGGTGAACGCGCCCGCGTAGAGCGCCTTGCCGGCGATCACGCCCTCCACCCCGATCGGTTCCAGGGTGGCGAGCGCCCGCAGGTCGTCCAGGGTCGAAACGCCGCCGGAGGCGATCACCGGGGCGTCGGTACGGGCGCAGACCTCGCGCAGCAGGTCGAGGTTGGGGCCGCGCATCATGCCGTCCTTGGTGATGTCGGTCACCACGTACCGCGCCGCGCCGGCCTTGTCCAGCCGCTCCAGCACCTCGAACAGGTCGCCGCCGTCCCGGGTCCAGCCCCGGGCGGAGAGGGTACGGCCGCGCACGTCCAGCCCGATCGCCACCCGGTCGCCGTACTCGCCGACGACCCGGTCGCACCACTGCGGGTCCTCCAGGGCGGCGGTGCCGATGTTGACCCGGGCCGCCCCGGTGCCCAGCGCCGCCCGCAGCGACTCGTCGTCCCGGATGCCGCCGGAGAGTTCCACCCGCACGTCGAGCCGGCCGACCACCTCGGCCAGCAGGGCGGCGTTCGAGCCCCGGCCGAACGCGGCGTCGAGGTCGACCAGATGGATCCACTCGGCACCGTCGCGCTGCCAGGCCAGGGCCGCCTCCAGCGGCTCGCCGTAACTCGTCTCACTGCCGGCGGCGCCCTGGACCAGGCGGACCGCCTGGCCGTCGGCGACATCGACGGCGGGCAGCAGGATCAGGCTCAACGTGCTCTCCTCGGTCGGCGGGACGATTGGTGCTCGGGTCGCCGGGACAACGAATGCTCGGGTCGCCGGGACGACGGGTGCTCGGGTCGGCGGGACGACGGGTGCTCGGGTCGGCGGGACGACGGGTGCTCGGGTCGGCGGGTGGGATGCACGGCCGGCTCAGGTCCGGCGGCCCAGGGCGATCACCACCACCGCCGGCAGCACCAGCAGCAGCAGCGCGATCAGGCCGAGCCGCAGCGCCACGTCGTCGACGAGCAGCCAGATGACGATCACCGCCGCCCCGGAGAGTGCGACCACGCCGGCCCGCTCGCCCCGGCTGCGCCGCGCGAACAGCCGCCCGGTACGCCGGACCGGCAGCCGTGGGGTGACCCGGCGCAGCAGGGTACGGCGGCGCTGGCGGCGGGCGACCTTCCGGGCCCGGGCGGCCCGTTCCCGCTCCGCCTCGGCCAGCCGGACCGCTCGGCGCCGGGCCCGCTCCTTGCTCACCTGGCGACCTCCCTGCTCAGCTGGCGACGCCCGAGATCGGGGCAGCCGGTCCGAGCCCGGTAACGCCCGGGATCGGGGCGGCCGGTCCGTACCCCCGCGACATCCCGGGTCGGGGCCGGTCCGCGTCCGGCCCCGGTGCAGCTCGCGGTCACAGCGTGGCCAGCCAGTTGCGCAGCAGCAGCCGGCCGGCCTCGGCGGACTTCTCCGGATGGAACTGGGCGGCCGACAGCGGCCCGCGTTCCACCGCCGCCACGAACCGGCCCCCGTGCTCGGCGGTGGTCGGCAGCGCACCGGCGGCCTCCAGCCCGGCCGCGTCGGTCGGTGCGTAGGAGTGCACGAAGTAGAACCGGGCGTCGGCCGGCAGGCCGGCGAAGAGCCGGGACGCGGGCGGCGGTGCGACGGTGTTCCAGCCCATGTGCGGCACCCGCCGGGCGGCCAGCCCGGTCACCCCGCCGGGCAGCAGGCCGAGCCCCTTGGTGACGACGCCGTGCTCCTCGCCGTACTCGAAGAGGACCTGCATGCCGACGCAGATGCCCAGCACCGGGCGGCCCGCAGCGACCCGCTCGGCGATCACCGGGCCGGCCCGCAGCGCGTCGATCCCGGCCATGCAGGTGGCGAAGGCGCCGACGCCGGGCACCACCAGGCCGTCGGCGGCGGCGGCCGCGTCGAGGTCGTCGGTGACCGTCACCTCGGCGCCGGCCCGGGCCACCGCCCGCTGGGCCGAGCGCAGGTTGCCCGAGCCGTAGTCGAGCACCACCACGCGGGGCAGCGCCGGCCGGTCGGGGGTCATCCGCCCTCCCCGGGTACGAGCCAGAGCACGCCACCGGCGGTGGCGAGTACGGCCAGCAGCCCCACGATCCAGAGCACCCGTCGCGGGGCGCCCTGCCGGTGCAGCGACCAGGCGCCACCGATCAGCACGCCGCCGAGCGCGAAGAGGGCCACCGGCAGGACGACGCCCATCAGAGCAGCCCCTTGGTGCTCGGTACCGCCCCGGCCGACCGCGGGTCGATCGACACCGCCTCGCGCAGTGCCCGGGCCACCGCCTTGAACTGCGCCTCGACGACGTGGTGCGCGTCGGGGTGGCCGCCGGGCCGGGCGGCCCGGAGCACCGAGACGTGCAGGGTCAGCCGGGCGGACTGGCCGAAGGACTCCCAGATGTGCCGGGTCATGCTGGTCGGATAGACCGGCCCGATGTACGGGGCCAGCGCCGGCTCGTCGTGCACCACGTACGGCCGTCCGGAGAGGTCGACGGCGGCCCGGACCAGCACCTCGTCCATCGGGATGGTCGCGGACCCGTACCGCCGGATACCGACCTTGTTGCCGAGCGCCTCGTCGAGGGCGGTACCCAGGGCGAGCGAGGTGTCCTCGATCGTGTGGTGGGCGTCGATCTCCAGGTCGCCCACCGTGTGCACGGTGAGGTCGAAGCCGCCGTGCCGGGCGATCTGGTGCAGCATGTGGTCGTAGAAGCCGACTCCGGTGGTGATGTCGGCCTGGCCGGAGCCGTCGAGATCCAGCTCGACGAGGACCTTGGTCTCGGCCGTGGTCCGCTCGACCCGGGCGGTTCTGCTCACGGTAGGACCTTTCGCTGTCCGGGTCGGCCGCGCGGGTGTCCGGGTCGGCCGGCCTGTTGTCCGGTAACGCATCACGCCGTCCCGGGATCGGTCGGCGTCGTCGGCATCGAGTCTAGGGCGGCGAGGAACGCGTCGGTCTCCTCCGGCGTGCCGGCGGTGACCCGCAGCCAGCCGGCCAGCCCGACGTCCCGGACCAGCACACCCCGGTCGAGCAGCGCCCGCCAGGCCACCCGCTGGTCCCCGCCGACCGCGAAGAGTACGAAGTTGGCGTCGCTGTCGGCGACCGTCCGGCCCCGCGCCCGCAGCCCGGTCACGATCCGGTCCCGCTGCTCCTTGATCGCCTCGACGGTGCCGAGCAGCAGGTCGCGGTGGGCCAGCGCCGCCCGCGCGGCGGCCTGGGTGAGCGCCGAGAGGTGGTAGGGCAGCCGGACGAGCTGCACCGCCGCCACCACCGCCGGGTCGGCCGCCAGGTAGCCGAGCCGGCCGCCGGCGAAACCGAACGCCTTGCTCATGGTCCGGGTCACCACCAGCCGGGGGTGGCCGGGCAACAGGGCCAGCGCGGTCGGGGTGCCGGGCCGGGCGAACTCGGCGTACGCCTCGTCCACCACCACCATCCCGGGCGCCTCGGCCAGCACCGCGTCGAGTACGGCCGGGTCCAGCGCGGTACCGGTCGGGTTGTTCGGGGAGCAGAGGAAGACCAGGTCCGGTCGGTGTGCCCGGACCTGTGCCACGGCGTCGGCGGCGGTCAGCCCGAAGTCCGGGCCGCGGGCGCCGTCCCGCCACGCCGTGCCGGTGCCGGTGGCCAGCAGCGGATGCATCGAGTACGCCGGGGTGAAGCCGAGCGCGCTGCGCCCCGGCCCGCCGAAGACCTGGAACAGCTGCTGCTGAACCTCGTTGGAGCCGTTCGCCGCCCAGAGGTTGGCGGTGGTCAGCCCGTGCCCGAGGTAGTCGGCGAGGTCGGCCCGGAGCGCCACCGCGTCCCGGTCGGGATAGCGGTTCAGGTCGCGCAGCTCGGCCGCGACCGCCTTGCCGATCGCCTCCACCACCTGGTCCGGCACCGGGTACGAGTTCTCGTTGGTGTTCAGCCGCACCGGCACGTCGAGCTGCGGCGCCCCGTACGGGGTACGCCCGCGCAGGTCGTCCCGGATCGGCAGGTCGTCGAGTCCGGTCACGCCGCCGGCACCGGGCTCGGCGGACTGGCCGGACAGTCCGCCGGCACCGGGCTGACCAGGCCGGGCGGTCACGTCGTCGGCACCGGGCCGGGCGGTCACGTCGTCGCTCCGTCGAGCTGCTCCGGGAAGCGGACCCGGACCGCCTGGCCGTGCGCGGGCAGGTCCTCCACGGCGGCCAGCGTCACCACGTGCCGGGCGGTGTCCCGCAGCGCCGCCTCGTCGTACTCGACGATGTGCATGCCGCGCAGGAAGGACTGCACCGACAGTCCCGAGGAGTGCCGGGCGCAGCCACCGGTCGGCAGCACGTGGTTGGAACCGGCGCAGTAGTCACCGAGCGACACCGGCGCGTACGGGCCGACGAAGACCGCCCCGGCGTTGCGTACCCGCATCGCCCAGGCGCGGGCGTCCCGGGTCTGGATCTCCAGGTGCTCGGCGGCGTAGATGTCGACCACCCGCAGCCCCTGCGCCAGGTCGTCGACGAGCACCGCGCCGCTCTGCCGACCGCCCAGCGCGGTGCCGATCCGGTCGGCGTGCTTGGCCTGCGGGACCTGCCGGTGCAGCTCGCGGTCCACCGCCTCGACCAGTTCCACCGAGGGGGTGACGAGCACGCTCGCGGCCAGCGGGTCGTGCTCGGCCTGGCTGATCAGGTCGGCCGCCACGTGCACCGGGTCGGCGGTGTCGTCGGCGAGTACGGCGATCTCGGTCGGGCCGGCCTCGGCGTCGATCCCGACCACTCCCCGGAGCAGGCGCTTGGCGGCGGTGACCCAGATGTTGCCCGGACCGGTGATCATGTCGACCGGCTCGCACCTGGTCCGCCCGTCCGCGTCCGTCTCCGCCCCGTACGCCAGCATCGCGACCGCCTGGGCGCCGCCGACCGCGTAGACCTCGTCGACGCCGAGCAGTGCGCAGGCGGCCAGCACCCGGGCGTCGGGCAGGCCGCCGAACTCCTGCTGCGGCGGGCTCGCCACCACAAGCGAGCGGACCCCGGCCGCCTGGGCCGGCACGACGTTCATCACCACTGTCGAGGGGTACATGGCGAGGCCGCCGGGGACGTAGAGGCCGACCCGGTCGACCGGCACCCAGCGCTCGGTGACGGTGCCGCCCGGCACCACCTCGGTGGTGACGTCGACCCGCCGCTGGTCGGCGTGCACCCGGCGGGTCCGCTCGATCGCCTCGACCAGCGCGGCCCGGACCTCCGGCTCCAGCGTCGACTCCGCCTCGGCGATCGCCTCGGCCGGCACCCGGAACCGGTCCAGCCGCAGGCCGTCGAGCCGATGCGTGGCGTCCTGGATCGCCGTGAAGCCATGCTCGCGGACCGCCTCGACGATCGGGCGGATCTTCTCCACCGCCACGGAGACGTCGAGCTGGGCACGGGGCAGCAGGGCGCGCGGGTCGCGCCACCCGCCGCGCAGGTCGATCCGGTTCAACACCCTTGGCAGTCTATTCGGCGCCCAGCGGTCGGGCCGGGCCCGCCCAGCCGGCGGGACGGTGAGCCGGGCCACCACCGACGAAACCGGCCGGTGCGGCCAGCCTCAGCGAGCCGTCCGCGGCCTCAACCCGGCCGCGGGCCGGACCACCGCCGGCAGAACCGGGCGCGGGCCGGACCACCGCCGGCAGAACCGGCCGCTACGGCGGGAACGACCGACCGGGCGGGGCGGTTCACCGGCAGCGCCGACGGGCTAGGCTCGGACGGTGGACGCGCGGCTGCCGGTGTTTCCGCTCGGGACGGTACTCTTTCCCGGCCTGGTCCTGCCGTTGCACATATTCGAGGCGCGTTATCTGGAGCTGATGCGGCACCTGCGCGGCCTGCCGGACGGCACGCCCCGGGAGTTCGGCGTGGTGGCGATCCGCAGCGGCGGGTCGGCGTCGGTGGCCGCCCGCCCCGAGCCGGAGTCCGAATCCGGCCAGGAAACCCAGCCGGGGGTGCCGGACCAGCCGGGGGTGCCGGAGCTGGTTGACCGGCGCCCGGACGGTGCCCCGGTCACCCTGCACGAGGTCGGCTGCACCGCCGAGCTGCGGCAGGTGACGGAGCTGCCGGACGGCCGGCTGGACGTGGTCACGGTCGGCCGTCGCCGGTTCCGGATCGCCCGGGTCGAGGAGGTCGGCACGCCGTACCTGAGCGCCGAGGTCGAGTGGCTGCCCGAGCCGGCCGGCCAGGAGCAGCTCGCCGACCTGCTGGCTCCCAGGGTGCTGGCGGTCTTCCGGCGCTACCTCACCCTGGTCCGGGACGATCCGGAGGAGATCTCCGAGCAGTTGCCGGACGACCCGACCGTGCTGTCGCACCTGGTGGCCGCGACCGCCGCGCTCACCCTCACCGACCGGCAGCGCCTGCTGGCGACCCCGGACACCGCCGGCCGGCTGAGTGCCGAACTGCGGCTGCTCAATCGCGAGGCGGCTCTGTTGCGTCAGGTACGGGCGGTGCCGGTGCCCCTGGCGGAGCTGGCGGTACCGGCAAGTCCCAACTGAGCGGCGGGTGGCCGGCCACCGGTGCCGGTTCGGCTTCGGCACCACGCAGTCCGGGATACCGGGACCAGCCGGCCAGCAGGGTGTACGTCACGGCGGCACCGAACGCCGGCACCAGCAGGTCCCCGATCGCCGGGATGAACCCGAGCAGCAGGTCGTACTGTCCGCCGTGCAGGTCCGGCGGCTTGCTGAACGTGGCGCCCGGCGGTGCGCCGGCCAGCAGCCGCTGGTAGCCGTCCAGACCGATCTGCCGGCCGAGCTGCCAGGCGAGTACGGCGGCGCCGAGCATGCCGAACACCACCACGAGCATCCCGACCGGCCCCCGGTACCGGCGCAGCAGCAGCCACATCGCGATCGCGGCCAGCACGCCGAGCCCGAAGCCGAGCAGGCTGAACCAGCCGTCGGCGGCGATGAACTCCTCCGGCTGCGGTGCGGCCAGCAGCGCACCGTCCTCGCCCTGCACCACCGGCACGCCCGGCGAAACGGCCCACCAGAGCAGGCCGAACGGAACCCCCAACAAGATCAACCCCAGCAGTGCGGCACCGCTGACCGCCAGGCTCCGCAGCCCTCGACCGGCTCCATCACCTCCGCCCGCAGGCGGGACGACGACGGGGTACCCGAGCGGAGCCGGCCCGAGAGCGTCCGATGGCCCGGAGGCGTATCGGCCGGCAGCCGCTGTTTCCATCGACACCTCGGCACCGACCGGCTCGGCGCCGGGCGCGGGAGGCGGGGCAGGTGGCGTCGAGATCGACGGGGGCCGCCCGTCGTCGCTGTCACCGGACGTGCCGTCGGGGTGGGAGGGTGCCGGACTCACCCGGTGATCCTCTCAGGCCCCGCACGGCGCTGGCGGCCCGGTACGCCGAAACCGCCCGACCCGGTCCCGGGCCGGCGCGACGCCCGCGGACGGTCGCCGGCTCCTGCGACAGCTCCCGGTGGTCCACGTATCGGCAGGAGCCGCTCACGGACCCTCGCACCAGCCGGCCGCCTCGAGCGCGGCGCGCACCTGTGTCACCACGTACTCCGGCTTGCGACGCAGGTCGAAGGCGGTGAAGCGCAGGACGCGGTCGCCGGCTACCCAGATCTCGTTCTGCCGGCGCAGGTCCGCCGCCCAGTGTCGCGCGTCCATGTGGTGTGCCCCGTCGACCTCGGCGTGCAGCCGCCACCGCCGCCAGTAGGCGTCGAGATAACGCACCCGACCGCGCGCATCCTTGCGGCGCTCCTGCTGATCCGGCGGCGGCAACCGATGCCGGCGGCAGAGCCGAACGAAGTCGATCTCGGAGAGCGCCTCCGCCCCGCCCGCCACGTCTGCCATCGTCTGCCGCATCAGCACCCGCCGCCGCAGCTGGGGCATCCGCTCGATCACGGCGTCGATCTCGGCCGGCGTGACCCGGCGTTGCTGGCAGCCGGCCGCGAGAATCACCTGCGCCTCGTCGTCGCCGGGTGCCCACTGTGCCGCGTCGACGAGCGCCCTGGCCATCGTGGTGCGATCCGGCCGGCCCCGCTGCCGGTCGACGTCGGGCAGGTGCCGGGTTCGGCGTACGCGTACGGCCGGCAGACCCAACGGCAGCCGGCGCAGCAGGTCGGGTGCCCTCTTGCCGTACGGGACGAGCACGTCGACCACATCGCTGCGCCACGCCCCACGTAGCCCGCCCGCACGGGCCGACGCCAAGCCGGCGAGCAGCGCGCTGTCACCGGCGGCGAGTACCGCCACCCACCAGTGCTGCTCCCGGGTGAGCTGGCCGCCTTGGGTGATCAGTACGTTACGGGCCACCCGGCGCCAGCGGCCGGTGCTCAACAGGTGCCGCACCTTCGAGGGAGTCAGCTCCGCGACCGCCTGAGTCCAGGTGATCACCCCCGCCTGCTCGAACAGCAACCACTCCAGTCCGCTCGCCCCATCGCTCGGCATCCGCACCCGCCTATGAAACCGGCTGGTGTGCGCAGTTGCTGTCGCTACCACGACAATAACTGCGCACACCACACCGCGCGCCACCGCACACCACACCGCGCGCCACCGCACACCACCGGGCGCCACCGCGCGCCGCAGCTCAGCCCGCCGCGGCTCAGCCCGCGACGGCGCTCGGCCCCAGCAGGGCCTTGAGGTCGGCCATCAGGGCGGTGGTGGGTGCGACCCGGAGTGGGCTGAGCCGCAGCAGGGTGGCCCGGGAGCCGTTCACCAGCTTGACGTGCACCTCGGCCGAGCCGGGATGGCTGGTCAGCACCTCGCGGAGCCGTTCGACGAGCGGCGGTGTGCAGCGGGACGGCGGCAACGCCAACACCACCGGCTTGACCTCGTCCGGCGCGGTGATGTCCGGCATCGACAGGTCCATCGCCATCAGCCGGGGCTGGTCGTCACGCCTGTCGACCCGGCCCTTGACCACCACGATCGCGTCCTCGGCGATGTACTGCCCGACCAGCTCGTAGGTGTTCGGGAAGAAGAGCACCTCGACCGCGCCGCCGAGGTCCTCCAGGCTGGCCGACGCCCACGCCCGGCCCTGCTTGGTGATCCGGCGCTGCACCCCGGAGAGGATGCCGGCCAGCGTGACCACCTGCCCGTCGGCGACCCCGCCCTCCTCGGAGAGCGCCGCGATCGACATGTCCGCGGCGGCGGCCAGCACGTGCTCGACCCCGAAGAGCGGATGGTCGGAGACATAGAGGCCGAGCATCTCGCGTTCGAAGGTGAGCAGGTCGGTCTTGTCCCACTCGCCGTCCGGGATCGGCGGGGTCACCACCATCGCACCGGCGGACTCGCCACCGGCGGCGAACGCGTCCCCGAAGAGGTCGTACTGGCCGACGGCCTCGTTGCGCTTCTGCGCCACGAAGGAGTCGATCGCGTCGGCGTGCACGGCGAGCAGCCCCTTGCGGGTGTGACCGAGTGAGTCGAACGCCCCCGACTTGATCAGCGACTCGATCGTGCGCTTGTTGCAGACCACCGCGTCGACCTTGCGGAGGAAGTCGTAGAAGTCGGTGAAGTTGCCCTTCTCCTTCCGGGCCCGCCGGATCGACTCGACCACGTTCGCGCCGACGTTGCGGACCGCGCCGAGCCCGAACCGGATGTCCGCGCCGACGGCGGCGAACCGGGCGTTGGACTCGTTCACGTCCGGCGGCAGCACCTTGATGCCCATCCGCCGGCACTCGGCCAGGTAGACCGCCGACTTGTCCTTGTCGTCGCCGACCGAGGTGAGCAGCGCCGACATGTACTCGGCCGGATAGTTCGCCTTCAGGTAGGCGGTCCAGTACGAGACCACGCCGTACGCCGCGCTGTGCGCCTTGTTGAAGGCGTAGTCGGAGAACGGGACCAGGATGTCCCAGAGCGTCTTGATCGCCGCGTCGCTGTAGCCGTTCTCCTTCATGCCGGCGGCGAACGGCGCGAACTCCTTGTCGAGGATCTCCTTCTTCTTCTTGCCCATCGCCCGGCGCAGCAGGTCGGCCTTGCCGAGCGAGTACCCGGCCACCTTCTGCGCGATCGCCATGACCTGCTCCTGGTAGACGATCAGCCCGTAGGTGTCGCCGAGGATCTCTTCCAGGGACTCGGCGAGTTCGGGGTGGATCGGCACCACCGGCTTGCGGTTGTTCTTGCGGTCGGCGTACTCGTTGTGCGCGTTCGCGCCCATCGGGCCGGGCCGGTAGAGCGCGCCGACCGCCGAGATGTCCTCGAAGTTGTCCGGTGCCATCGAGCGCAGCAGCGCCCGCATCGGCCCGCCGTCGAACTGGAACACCCCGAGGGTGTCGCCCCGGCCGAGCAGCGCGTACGTCGCCTTGTCGTCCAGCGGCAGGTCCTCCAGGACCAGGTTCTCGCCCCGGTTGTCCCGGATCGCGTCCAGCGCGTCGTCCATGATGGTCAGGTTGCGCAGGCCGAGGAAGTCCATCTTGAGCAGGCCGATGGTCTCGCAGGCACCCATGTCCCACTGGGTGATGATCGAGCCGTCCTGCTCGCGCTTCTGGATCGGCAGCACGTCCACGAGCGGGTCCCGGGACAGGATCACCCCGGCCGCGTGCACCCCCCACTGCCGCTTCAGCCCCTCCAGGCCCTTTGCGGTGTCGACGACCTTGCGTACCTCGCCGTCGCCGTCGTAGAGCTGCCGGAACTCGGCCGCCTCCGGATAGCGCGGGTGGCCCGGGTCGAAGATGCCGCCGAGCGGGATGTCCTTGCCCATCACGGCCGGGGGCATCGCCTTGGTGATCCGGTCACCCATCGCGAACGGGTAGCCGAGGACCCGGGCCGCGTCCTTGATCGCCGCCTTGGCCTTGATCGTCCCGTACGTGATGATCTGCGCGACCCGCTCCGCACCGTACTTCTCCGTGGCGTAGCGGATCATGTCGCCGCGCCTACGCTCGTCGAAGTCCATGTCGATGTCGGGCATCGAGACGCGGTCGGGGTTGAGGAACCGCTCGAAGAGCAGGCCGTGCGCCATCGGGTCCAGTTCGGTGATGCCCAGCGCGTACGCGATGAGCGCACCCGCGGCCGAGCCACGGCCCGGCCCGACCCGGATCCCCTCCCGCTTGGCGTAGGCGACCAGGTCGGCGGTGACCAGGAAGTAGCCGGGGAAGCCCATCTTGAGGATGACGTCGAGTTCGTACTCCGCCTGCTGGCGCCGGTCCTCCGGCACCCCGCCGGGGAACCGGCGCTGCAACCCGCGCATCACCTCGGCGCGCAGGTAGCTCTCCTCGGTCTCCCCCTCCGGCACCGGGAACTGCGGCATCAGGTTGCGCGACGCGAACAGCTCGGAGTAGTCGCCGACCCGCTCGGCGATCTCCAGCGTGCTGTCGCAGGCCCCCGGCACCTCCGCGTCCCACAGGGCGCGCATCTCGGCCGGCGACTTCAGGTAGAAGTCCCGGGCGTCGAACTTGAACCGCTTCGGGTCGGCCAGCGTCGAGCCGGACTGCACGCAGAGCAGCACCTCGTGCGCGTCGGCGTCCTTTGCGTACGTGTAGTGCAGGTCGTTGGTGGCCACCGGCTTGAGGTTGAGCTTGCGGCCCAGCCGGATCAGGTCCTGCCGGATCCGGGTCTCGATGTCGAGCCCGTGGTCCATCACCTCGAGGTAGTAGTTCTCCGCCCCGAAGATGTCCCGGAACTCGGCCGCCGACTCGCACGCCTTGTCGAAGTTGCCGATCCGCAGCCAGGTCTGCACCTCGCCGGAGGGGCAGCCGGTGGTGGCGATGATCCCCCTGCCGTACTGGTGCAGCAGCTCCCGGTCGGCGCGCGGCTTGAAGTAGTAACCCTCCAGGCTGGCCCGGGACTGCAACCGGAACAGGTTACGCAGCCCGTCGGCGTCCGCCGCGAGCATTGTCATGTGGGTGTACGCGCCACCGCCGGAGACGTCGTTCTCGCCGCCGTCCGCCCAGCGCACCCGGGTCCGGTCCCGCCGGTCGGTCCCCGGGGTCAGGTACATCTCGCTGCCGATGATCGGCTTCACGCCGGCGGCCTTGGCCTGCTTGTGGAAGTCGTAGGCCCCGAAGAGGTTGCCGTGGTCGGTCATGGCCAGCGCCGGCATGCCGAGCCGGTCGGTCTCGGCGAACAGCTCCTTGAGTCGGGCCGCCCCGTCGAGCATCGAATACTCGGTGTGCACGTGCAGGTGCACGAACGAGTCAGACACCCAGGGCCCCCTTCCCTCACCCGGGCCGCCGGCCCGCCCGCCGACGAACTGTCGACGGCGGCTACCGGTCACCCAGCGACGCATCCCCCAACGGCAGCACCGCGCGACGCCGGCCGGGCGCGGGCCGGACGGCACCGACCGTGCCCCGGCACCGGGTCAGCACCGGCGACGGCGCGGCTGCCGGCCACCGAGCCTAGTCCCCGGGCCTCCCGGTCTCCAGCCTTGACACTCCCTCGGCGACCTGCCCCACACCCCGCCCGCCCCACACCCCACGCTCGTCAGGAAGGGCCCTGGCGCGACAGAAGACGATTAGCGGGGGTCCTTCCTAACACTCGGTCAGCGGGCGAACGGCTCCAACATCATCGAGGCGGCCTGGAGCCAGGCGTCCCGGGTCTCCTGGGCCAGCTGGGCGTACTCGATCGACGAGCCGGTCTCCAGCGCCGGGTCGTACGGCACCACCGCCACCGCCCGGGTCCGGGTGGCGAAGTGCCGCTTCAGGTCGTCCAGCAGCGGGGAGCGGCCCGGAGTCGGGCAGGAGAGCAGGGTGACCGCGTTGTCCGCCAGCTCACCCATGCCGATGTCGTGCAGCAGGTCGAGCATCCAGTCGGCGGTGAACGCGGCGTCCTCCCGGGGCACCGTGGTCACGACCAGCTGGTCGGCGGCGCGCAGCACCGTCTGCCAGTTGGAACTCTCCACGTTGTTGCCGGTGTCCACGCAGATCACGTCGTGGGTGCGGCGGAGCAGCTCCAAGACCCGCCGGACGGTGTGCTGGTCGAGACGCTGGGCGAACCGGGGACTCTCCTCGCCGGCAAGTACGTCGTAGGAGCCGTCGGAGGCGTGCCGGAGGTAGTCGTCGAGCCGGTCGAGCAACTGGTTGCTCGGCAGCGCCTCGATCTCGATCAGGTCGGCGACCAGGTGCCGGATGGTCCGCGCGTGCCGGGCGCTGCCGGCCCGCAGCCCGAGGGTGCCGCGCAGTTCGTTGTCGTCCCAGGCGAGCACGCCGCGGCCGCGTACGCTGCCCACCGTCGCGGCGCCGAGCACCGTCGCCGTGGTCTTGTGTACGCCGCCCTTCGGGTTGGCGAAGGCGATGACCCGGGGCGAGCCGAGTTCGCGGCGGAGCACGTTGCGGGCGCGTTCCACCTCCGGGTCGGCCGACCGCTGCGGCCGGCCGGCGAAGGGGTCCAGGCTGGCCCGCCGGGACACCGGCGCGTATCCGACGTCGGCCGCCGGATAGTTCCCGGCCGGTGCCGGCGCCGGGCCGACCGGCGGAGCCGCCGGGGTGACCGGGGGCGCCAGCGAGGCCCGGGGCGCCGGGATCGACCGGCCGGTGGCCGGCGGCGGCAGGGCAGGCGCGGCG
The DNA here is from genome assembly GCF_049179135.1 of Plantactinospora sp. WMMB782. Classification (NCBI taxonomy): domain Bacteria; kingdom Bacillati; phylum Actinomycetota; class Actinomycetes; order Micromonosporales; family Micromonosporaceae; genus Plantactinospora; species Plantactinospora sp. WMMB782. The sequence goes on from NZ_JBMHMC010000007.1 coordinate 213,996, forward strand.
CCGGAGTCGGGTCGGCGGGTCGGGGGCGGCGGGCCGGGCAGGGCCGGCCGGGGTGCCGGCACCACCGGCGGAGGCTGGTAGCCGCCGAGCCCGGCGTAGCGGGACTCGCCGGGGTAGTCCGGGCCGGCCGGTTCGGATCGGTACGCCTCGGGCTCGCCCCGGTGGTAGCCGGGGTCGGGCCGGTAGCCGCCGGGCTGGTAGCCCGGCTCCCGGCGGTCGGCGGCACCGGGCCGGTGGTCGGGGCCGGGTCGGAAGCCCGGCTCGGCGGGATGGGTCGGCCCGGGCCGATAGCCGGGTTCGGCCGGCCGCCCCGCCCCGAAACCCGGATCGGTCGATCTCCCCGCTCCGAAACCGGGATCGGTCGATCTCCCCGGCCCGAAACCGGGATCGGCTGGTCGTCCCGCCCCGAAACCGGGATCGGTCGATCTCCCCGATCCGAAACCGGGATCGGCTGGTCGTCCCGCCCCGGGACCGGGGTCGACTGGTCTCCCTGGCCCGAAACCGGGGTCGGTCGGGCGCCCGGCGCCGAAGCCGGGATCGGGGCGGTAGCCGCTCTCCAGGGCCGCGTAGCGGGATTCGGCCGGCTGGCCGGCTCCGCCGTAGCCGGGCGCGGGCGGATATCCCGGTCCGGCCGGGTAGCCCGGGGCAGGTGGCCGGGGGTCGCGTTCCGGGCGGCCGCCGGGGTAACCGGCGGACCGGCCGGCGGCGTGGCCGCCGTCGGCAGCCGGCTCCGGCCCGGGTCGCTCGCCGACGGTCTGCTGCTCGTCGGTGCGGCCGCCGTGCAGGGCCCGGTCGAGCAGCGCCCGCCAGCGCGGCGCTGATTCCGCCGGCCGGCCCCAGCCGGTCTCGGTGCCGTCCACGGCTCGCCCCTCCCAGCACCATCGGTCCCCGCCCTGACAGGCTACGAAGCAAACCCTATTCGGGCCACCTAGGGAGCGCACCCACCGCCGTCGGCGTGCCCGCCGTCGACCAGACGTCCATCGTGCCGTCCACCGTCATGTTCCGTCGACCGCCCCGGTGGTGGCCAGTTCGGCCGGGGGTGCGTCGACCGGCGGCCGCTCCGACGGTATCTCGGGCGGCGCCGATCCGGGCGGCGGGTCCGGTTCCGGCGGGACGTCCTCGACCGGTGGGTCCACGGTGGGCGGCGGCTCCGTCGGGTCGGAGCCGGCCGGGCCGGCGGTCCGGGTCAGCGACGGATCGGCGGGCGGCTCGACCGCCGATCCGGCCGAGGAAACCGAGGTCGGCGGGGCGGCCGGGTCACCGCCGGGACCCGGCCCGGCGGTCGGGACGCCGCCGCTCGCCGGCAGACCGGCGTCGGCAGGTGGGCGCGCCACGCCGTCCTGCTCGGGCAGGGGCGGAGTGAAGACGGTACGGTCCAGCCGCCGCACCTCCGGCGCCGGGTCCACCGCGCGTACCTCGGGGCGGGCGGCGACCCGCTCCAGCGCGGCCGGGTCGCCGCGCACCACCGCGGCGTAGAGACACGAGCAGCGGGCCCGGTAGGCGGTCGCCTCCTCGTCGGCGACCCGGGCGCCGCTGGCGTAGAACTGGCGCAGTTCCCGCTCCCGGGCACCCTCGCCGGTGATCGCGGCGGCCCGTTCCTGGTAGTCCCGGGCCTCCCCGTCCTTTCGCGCGGCGACGTCGGACATTCCGGCCAGCACGTCGTCCGGAAGGCGCAGGGCCGGGATCCGCACGATCTCGGTCTGGGTGCCGGGGCGCCACAGCCGGGCGAAGACCTCCGACACACCGATCCCGGTCAGCACCGGGGTCAGCCGGTCCGGTGCCAGATAGGCCGACATGGTGACCAGGGCGTACGTCGGTTCCGCCGGCTCGACCGCGCCGGCGGAGACAAGCGACCGCAGCTCGTGCCGGGCCGCCTCGACATAGCCGGGGATGGACTGGCCCTGCACCACCCCGACCCGGGTCACCTCGCCGACGGTCGGGTCGCCGGCCGGTTGCCGATCGGCCGCCCAGACGGCGGTGACGAGTACCGCCGCCGAGCAGAACAGTGCGACAGTGCTCAGCGTCCGGAGCCGCAGCCGGCCCTGCCCGAGCCGGGCCGTCCCCCGGACCAGGGGCGGCAACAGTCGGTCGTCCAACTGTCGCAACAGGTCGCCGAGGCGCACGGACGAAACTCCCTCGTCGGGTGATCCCTGCCGGATCGGTCAGTCGCGCAGGATGCGGAGTGCAACTTCCAGGTCGTCAGGGTAGTCGCTGACGAACCGGACCTGCTCGGCCGTCCGGGGGTGCGCGAAGGCCAGTTCACGGGCGTGCAGCCACTGTCGGGTGAGGCCGAGCCGGGCCGCCAGGGTCGGATCGGCGCCGTATGTCAGATCACCGACACACGGATGCCGCAGGGTGGAGAGGTGCACCCGGATCTGGTGGGTACGCCCGGTCTCCAGCCGTACGTCGAGCAGGCTCGCCGCCGGGAACGCCTCCAGGGTGTCGTAGTGGGTGATGCTCGGCTTGCCGCCGGCCACCACCGCCCAGCGGTAGTCGTGGGTCGGGTGCCTGTCGATCGGCGCGTCGACGGTGCCGCGCAGCGGGTCGAGGTGTCCCTGCACCACCGCGTGGTAGCGCTTCTCCACCTCGCGGGCCTTGAACGCCCGCTTGAGCAGGCTGTACGCCTGCTCGCTCTTGGCCACCGCCATCACCCCGGTGGTGCCGACGTCCAGCCGGTGCACCACGCCCTGGCGTTCGGCGGCTCCGCTTGTCGCGATGGTGTGCCCGAGGGCGGCCAGCCCGCCGATCACGGTCGGCCCGCTCCAGCCCGGGCTCGGGTGCGCGGCCACCCCGACCGGCTTGTCGACCACCACGATGTCGTCGTCGGAGTAGATCACCCGCAGGCCGGGGACCGTCTCGGCGATGACGGTCGGCGCGGTCGGCGGCGCGGGCAGCACCACCTCCAGCCACGAGCCGGCGCTGACCCGCTCGGACTTGGTCCGGGCGGCGCCGTCGACCAGGGCGTCGCCGGCCTCGACAAGTGCCGCCGCCACCGTGCGGGAGAGGCCGAAGAGCCGGGACACCGCCTGGTCCAGCCGCATGCCGTCGAGGCCGTCGGGCACCGGCAGCGAGCGGCGGTCACCGGCCGGGTGCGCCGGACCCGCCTCGGAGATGGACGTCACGTCAGGTCCCGTCGCTCGGTCTCGGTCTCGGCCCGGCCGCCGGTCGGGCCGGCCCCGGTCGGAGCCCCGGCGGCCTCACCGCGGTCCGTTCGGTCGGCTCGGTCGGATTCGGCCGGCGGTGCGCCCGGCCCCTCGGCGGAATCCGCGCCGCCCTTCGCCGGGCGGGAGCGCAGCCGGGTGCCGTCCCGCTGCCGGCCGGTCAGCTCCAGCAGCACCGCCAGGACGACGCCGCTGACCAGGGCACTGTCGGCCAGGTTGAAGATCGGCCAGACCTGGCCGTACGGGTCGAAGAGGCTGACCATGTCGACCACGTGCCCGACGAAGACGCCGGGGGCCCGGAAGATCCGGTCGGTCAGGTTGCCGAGGGCGCCGCCGAGTACCAGACCGAGCGAGATCGCCCAGGGCAGCGAGCGCAGCCGCAGCGCCATCCAGCCGATCCAGCCGATCACCCCGGCGGTGACCAGCGGGAAGACCCAGGTGTAGCCGGAGCCGAGGCTGAACGCCGCTCCGCTGTTGCGGGTCAGGGTCAGGTAGACGGCGCCGCCGAGCAGGCGTACCGGGTCGCGGTCGGCGAGGGTCGCCAGGGCGAGGTGCTTGGTGCCGAGATCGGCGAGCCAGGCCAGTACGGCGGTGAGCAGTAGCACCGTGACGGCCACCCGCCGGGCCCGTCCCGGCCCGGACCCGGTCGCCCTGGCCCGCGCGGTCGACTCGCCGTCGTTCGTCGTCCGCTGGTCGTCGCTGTTCAGCAGGTGTCCCTTTCCTCAGCTCACCAGCCGGTGCGGGTCACCGGCGCTCCTCCAACTGCTTGCACGAGACGCAGAGGGTGGCGGAGGGGAAGGCGGCGAGCCGCTCCACCGGGATCGGGTTGCCGCACCGCTCGCACCAGCCGTAGCTGCCCTCGTCCACCCGCTCCAGCGCCCGCTCCACCTGGGTGATGCGTTCCAGGATGCTGTTGGCGAGGGAGATCTCCTGCTCCCGCTCGAACGTCTTGGTGCCGGTGTCGGCCTGGTCGTCCCCGGCCGAGTCGGTCAACCGGTCGCGCTGCAGCTCGGTGATCTCGCTCAGCGTCTGATCGTACTCGGCACGGAGTTCGTCCCGACGGGCCGCCAGCGCGGCGCGGATCTTCTCGGTCTCGGCGGCGCTGCGCGAGGCCTTCGGCGCTGTTGCCTTCGGTGCCGACTTGCGGCCTGCGGTCCTGGTCTCTGCTGGCTTAGCCATCGTCGCTCCCTCGGCCGCGTACTCCGCGGCGATCGGCCGTGCCTGGACAGGAACCTCCGACGCTCCCGTGACGGTCCGGCGGGTCCTGGGCGGTGCGGTCGCTCCGGCGGGTGCGACCGGTCGGGTACGGCCGGCGGCGGGATCCGCCGTCGCCGGGTCCCGGGGATGCCGGAGGTCGGTGCCGCGCGGCACTGCGGGGCTGCTGGACGGTGCCGGCAGCCAGCGACGAACCGGACTTTCCGGCTGGTTCGCCTCCGAGCCACGCCCGTCCGACCACGACGTCCCCCAATTGCAAAACGGGCGCGCGGCGGGACGCCGCGCACTCCGGAGGTTGGCAACAATACGGAACGTACAGACGTCCGACAACATGCCGCACCGATGTTACCCGTAGAACGCGGTATAATCCGCAAAGCGGGCGAAAGGAACAATAGCATTATTTGTTGCGATCGTCCCCGTACTCCCCGAACCACCGGGCCAGCCGGCCCCGCCGGTTGACCGCCCGCAGCCGGCGCTCGACCTCGTCCCGGACCCGCGCGGTCGCCACGATCAACAGGCTGTCGCCCACCTTCAGCCGGGTGTCCGGGCCGGGCACGAACCCGACGCCGTCCCGGGAGACCAGGGTGACCGACGCACCCTGCGGCAGGCGCAGCTCGTCGAGGTGTACGCCGACCAGCCGCGAGCCCGACGGGATCACCAACTGCAACAGGTCCGCCTGCATCCGTTCCAGCGGAGCGGTCTCCACCCGCAGCTCGGTCAGCTCGGCCGGGGCGGCGATCCCCAGCCGGCGGGCCACCGGGCCCAGCGTGCCGGCCTGCACCAGCGTGAAGATCACCACCAGTACGAAGACGGTGTCGAAGAGCTGGGCGGCTCCGGGCAGCCCTTCGGAGAGCGGGATCGTGGCCAGCACGATCGGCACCGCGCCGCGCAGCCCGGCCCAGGACAGGAAGAGCTGCTCCCGGGGCGGCACCCGGAACCCGACCACGCTTACCAGTACCGACAGTGGCCGGGCCAGGAAGGTCAGCGCCACTCCGGTGACCACGGCGGGCAGCAGTGCATTCTCCAGTCGTCCCGGCGAGCTGAGCAGGCCGAGCAGCACGAAGAGGCCGATCTGGGCCAGCCAGGCCAGCCCGTCGGCGAAGCCGAGGATCGTCTGCCGGTGCGGCAACCGGGAGTTGCCCAGCACCACGCCGGCGACGTAGACCGCGATGAACCCCGAGGCGTGCGAGACGGTGGCCACCCCGTAGGCCAGTACGGTGAGGCCGACCGCGGCGATCGGATAGAGCCCGGAGGAGGGCAGTGCCGCCCGGCGCAGCGTCCAGCGGCCGAGCATCCCCACCCCGAACCCGAGTACGGCACCGGCGGCCAGCTCGTAGCCGAGCAGCAGCGCCTCGTGCCACCAGACGTGGCCGGCCAGTGACGTGGTGGAGAGCAGCACCACCAGCAGTACCACCGGGGCGTCGTTCATCCCCGACTCGGCCTCCAGGGTGGCCACCAGCCGGCGCGGCAGCCGCAGCCAGCGCAGGGTGGCGAAGACCGCCGCCGCGTCGGTGGAGGAGAGCACCGCGCCGTAGAGCAGGGCGAGCCGCCAGTCCAGGTCGAGCAGGGCGTGCACCACCACCCCGACCACGCCGATGCTGATCGCCACGCCGACGGTGGCCAGCGTGACGGAGGTGCCGAGTACCGGCCGGAGGGTGCTCCACCGCGCGGTCAGGCCCCCCTCGGCGATGATCACGATCAGCGCGCAGTAGCCGAGAATCCGGGTCAGCTCGGCGTCGTCGAACGGGATGCCGAGACCGGACTCGCCGATCCCCACCCCGATGGCGAGATAGACCAGCAGGCTCGGCACGCCGAGCCGGGTCGAGAGCCGGACCGCGCCGACCGCGACGAGGAGTACCGCCGCGCCGATCAGCAGGGCGACGTCGAGCCGGTCCGTCACGGCTGCCGCGCACTGGGCCGGGCGGGCACCCGAAGATGGTGGGGAACGCCGAGGTGGTCGGCGGCCGATCGGGCGCCCGGCAGCCACTCCGGCCGACCCGGACGCCACCGCCGGTCCGACCAGGTCGGGGCGGAGGACGGGTGGAGGTTCACCGAACGGGTCCGTCGCGCAGCTGGCACAGCCGCGCTCCGACCTCGGAGTCGGCCCCGTCCACCAGGAAGAGTTTGTCCCGGCTGGCCGCACCGGTACGCAGGGTGACCGCCGCCGGGCGCAGCCCGAGTGCCTCGGCAAGTGCCCGCCGAGCCGCCTCGGTCGCCCGGCCGTCGGCGGCCGGCGGATGGACCGCGATCACCAGGGCGGGTCCGTGCGGGCCGTCGAAGCGGCCACCGACCCGGGCCCGGGACGCGCCCGGCCTGACCCGGACCGCGACGGTCAGCGCTCCGGCCCCGCTCCGGGCGGGACCTCGCCCGGCGTCCACACCGGAACCCCGCGTGCCGCTGGATTGCCGCGAACCGTCGACCCCGCGATCTGCGCCCTGGCCGGCGCCGGGCCGGCTGTCAGCGCCGGTGCGCATCGGTGAGCCGGAACCCCCTGTGCCGCTGCCGTGCCGCGAACCGTCGACCCCGCGCTGTTCATCCTGGCCGGCGCCGGGCCGGCCGTCAGCGCCGGTGCGCATCGGTGAGCAGGGCGGTGTCCGGCTCGCAGCGCCCGCACGGGGTGAAGCCGAGCTCCACCGCCTCGCTCACCGGAAGCGGTTCGCTCTCCCGACCGGACAGGTGTGCGCAGTCGACGAGGTGGTAGCGCGGCCGGCCGTCGACCACGTACACGTCGTCGAGCAGGGCGGCGACCAGCGCGGCCTCGGCCTCGGAGACCGGCTGGGCTGCCGGCTCGTCCGCCGGGACGTCGTCGTCCGGCTCGCCGGGCCCGCCCGGATCCGCCGCGGGCGCCTCCGACCCGCCGGCCGGTTGCCGCCAGCCGGTGTCGTCGTCGGTGCCCGGCCGGCTCGCCTGGGCGGGGACCGTCGCCTCGACGGGCTCGGTCAGCACCGGCCCGCTTCCGGGGATCGGACCGGCCGGCCCGGCCTCGGCGAGCCGGGGGTCGGTCGGTGCCCGCCGGGCGCTGGTCGGTGGGCGGCGACGACGCGGTTCGGTCGCCTCGCCGGCACGGGTGGTGAACCCGTCGTCGCCGGGTCCGTCCGGAGCGAAGCCGCTGGCCACCCCCCGGGCCCCGGCCGCCTGCCGGGCACCCACCACCAGCGCGACGGCGGCCAGCAGGCTGACCGCGATCGAGCCGATCAGCAGGCCGCTCGACCCGCTCGCCAGACCGAGCACGAGTAGTGCGACGGCGGCGAGGATGAGCACCAGACTGCCGACTATCACGGCTCACCCCCGACGCATCGGTTCCGGTTGTGGTGGTACCGCCCGCGCTGGTCCCTGGTGGGGATCAGCGCCCGGTCTCGAGTGCGCCGGAACGGCCACCCCCGCCGTACGAGTTCGCCAGGCCGGCGGTGGCGAGGCCGGGAGTCCCGGCACCGGACCGATTGCCGTCGGTCCGGGTCATCTCCACCTCCAGACCCTGGCCACGCCCGTCGAGGTCGCGCAGCTGACTCTCCAGGTACGCCTTGAGCCGGGTGCGGTACTCGCGCTCGAACTGCTTGAGCTCCTCGATGTGCTTCTGCAGCGCGGTGCGCTTGGCGTCCAGGCCGCCCATGGCCTCCTGGTGCCGCTGGCGGGCGTCCCGCTCCAGCGCGTCGGCCTTGGCCCGCGCCTCCCGGGTGACCTCCTCGGCCTTGCTGCGCGCGTCGGAGAGCAGCTTGTCGGCCTCGCGGCGCGCGTCGGAGACGTGGTCGTCCGCCGTGCGCTGCGCCATCATCAGCACCCGGAGTGCCTGCTGCTCGCCGTCGCCGCCGCCGCCCACCGCCGGGCCGGCCTGCGCCCGCACCTGCTCCAGCTCGGCCTGCATGGCCCGGGCGGCCTGCTCGGCCGCGGCCTTGTCGCGCTGCACCCGGTCGAGCTGCGCCTTGACGTCGTTGAGCTCGGCGGCCAGTCGCGGGTCGGCGCTCGGGCCGGCTGGTGCGCCGCCACGACCGCCGCGCTCCACCTGGGCGCGAAGCTCGTTGTTCTCTTCGATCAGACGGGCGAGCTCGCGCTCGACCTCGTCCAGAAACGCGTCGACTTCCTCCTCGTCATACCCCCGCTTGCCGATAGGCGGCTTCTTGAAGGCGACGTTGTGGACGTCGGCCGGGGTCAGCGGCATCGAAACTCCTCGGGTCAGTTGCGGCCGCGCGGCACGCTGGTCACCAGGTGGTTGACCTGGCGATCAACGGCCCTAACACGAAACTCATCAGCACGAACAGGATAACCAGGAGCACAAGGGAGGCCAGGTCGATGCTCACGGTACCAATTCGCAATGGCGGGATCACACGCCTCAACGCCTTGAGAGGCGGATCAGTGACGCTCCACACCGATTCCATTCCCGCCGAGGCTGCCCGGCTCGGCTGCCAGCGGCGACCGTACTGCAGCACGGCACTTAGGACAAATCGGGCCAAAAGCAGCAGGAGGAAGATGTACACGATCAGGTAGAGGACCTGAAACAGGATGGACAGCAGCACGGCAGGCGGATCCCTCGGTCGGGCTAACTCAGGCTGAAAAACCCACCCTCAGCGATCTTGGCCTTGTCCTCCGCGGTGACCTGGACGTTAGCCGGTGAGAGTAGGAACACCCGGTTGGTCACGCGCTCGATCGTACCGCGCAGCCCGAAGGCCAACCCGGCGGCGAAATCGACCAATCGGCGGGCATCCGCCTCGTCCATCTCGGTGAGGTTGATGATCACCGGGACGCCGTCGCGGAAGTGCTCCCCGATGGTGCGACCCTCGCGGTACGTGGTGACGTGCAGCGTCGTGATCTGGTAACGCTGCTCCGGCTGCTCGACCGGCACCGGCCGCTCCCGCACCTGGGACTGCGGTGCGAGCGCGAGATTGTCCCGGGTCTGGTACGTCAACGCGCCGGACGGCTCGGAGCCGCCCGGCCGGCTGATCGACCGCACGCTGGATCGCTCCACGCGGTCGGTCCGCTCCGGACGGTCACCGTCGGACCGGTCGTGCTCGACGGCACGCCCGACGTTGCGCTCGGCCAGCCGGGTCCGCTCACCGGCCCGGGGCCGGGGCGGCGGCGGAGCCTCGTCCTGCTCCTCGTCCTCGTCGGCGAACTCGTCCGCATACCGGCTCTGCCGATAGCGCGACTCACGGTAGCCACCCTTGTCGTAGCCACCGTCGTCGTAGGCCCGCTCGTCGTCCTCCTCGACGAGCCCGAGCCAGACCCCCGCTTTGCGCAGTGCACCCATCCCGCGCCCCTCCGTCCGCCGTGCGACACTCACCCCCCGTGCCGTGCCCCTGCCACGCGCGTGAACACTGCAGTGCCCACCGGCCCGAGACGGCAACCCCTGGCACGACCGTGAAACCGGTCTCACCCCGACCCCCGCCAGTGGGGATGTCGCCTCAAACAACACTGATGTAGTTTGGTGTCCGGTTGTCAGGCTACCGCAGCGCGCTACGCAATCCGAGTAACGCGCTGCCGATCCGTACATGTGTCGCCCCGTGTGCGATCGCCGCCTCCAGATCGCCACTCATTCCCGCCGAAACGGCAGCCGCCGTCGGATGTTCGGCCCGTAGCCGCGCCGCCACCTCGGCCAGGGTGCCGAACGCGGGCTCCGGATCCGCACCGAGCGGGGCCACCGCCATCACCCCGGCCAGCCGCAGCGCCGCCGAACCGGCGACCGCCGAGGCGACCTGCTCGACGCCCCGGTCCGGGTCGTCCCCGCCGACCAGCGCGCCACCCCGGTCGGCGGCACCGTCCAGGTTGACCTGGACCAGCACCTCGAGCGGCGTCTTCCGGTGCCGCTCCGCCGCGTCGGCGAGGGCACCGGCCAGCCGTACGCTGTCGACCGAGTGCACCAGGTCGGCGTACCGGACGACGGAGCGGGCCTTGTTGCGCTGGAGCTGCCCGACGAAGTGCCAGCGCACCCGGGCGCCGGCCGCCGCCACCTCGGCCGCCTTCGGCGCGGCCTCCTGGTCGCGGTTCTCCCCCACGTCGAGCACGCCCAGCCCGGCCAGCAGCGCCACGTCCGAGGCCGGATAGGTCTTGGTCACCGCGACCATGGTGACCCCGGCCGGGTCCCGGCCGGCCGAGGCGCAGGCGGCGTCGATCCGGGCGCGCACCCGGGCCAGGTTGGCCGCGAGCTCCGCCCGGCGCGCGCCGTCCGGCGCCGGAAGGGGTGGTTCGGTCATCTGGTGGCTCAGGAACCGTTCTTGAGGAAGTCCGGCACGTCCACGTCGTCGAAGAGCACCCGGCGCGGTGCCTGCACCGGCGGCGGGGGCGGCGGCGAGACCGGCGCGGCGGCCGGCGGGCTGACCTTGCGGGCCTGCTCCACCGGCTTGTAGGCCGGGGTGCCGCCGTCGAAGCCGGCCGCGATCACCGTCACCCGCACCTCGTCGCCGAGCGCGTCGTCGATCACCGCACCGAAGATGATGTTCGCGTCCGGGTGGGCGGCGTCGGTGACCAGCTGCGCCGCGTCGTTGATCTCGAAGAGGCCGAGGTCGGAGCCGCCGGCGATGGAGAGCAGCACCCCCCGGGCACCGTCCATGCTCTGCTCCAGCAGCGGGCTGGAGATGGCCGCCTCGGCCGCCTCCACCGCCCGGTTGTCCCCCCGGGCGCTGCCGATGCCCATCAGCGCGCTGCCCGCACCGCTCATCACGCTCTTGACGTCGGCGAAGTCCAGGTTGATCAGACCCGGCGTGGTGATCAGGTCGGTGATGCCCTGCACACCGGAGAGCAGCACCTGGTCCGCCTGCCGGAAGGCGTCCATCATGCTGATGCCCCGGTCGCCGAGCGCGAGCAGCCGGTCGTTCGGGATGACGATGAGCGTGTCGCACTGGTTGCGCAGCTCGTCGATGCCCGCCTCGGCCTGCACCTGCCGGCGCTTGCCCTCGAACGAGAACGGCCGGGTCACCACACCGATGGTGAGCGCGCCGAGCTTGCGGGCGATGTTCGCCACCACCGGCGCCCCGCCGGTGCCGGTGCCGCCGCCCTCGCCGCAGGTCACGAAGACCATGTCGGCGCCCTTGAGCACCTCCTCGATCTCGTCGCGGTGGTCCTCGGCGGCGTTCTTCCCGACGTCCGGGTTGGCCCCGGCACCGAGCCCCCGGGTCAGCTCCCGGCCCACGTCGAGCTTGACGTCGGCGTCGCTCATCAGCAGGGCCTGCGCGTCGGTGTTGATCGCGATGAACTCGACGCCCTTCAGCCCGACCTCGATCATCCGGTTCACGGCGTTGACGCCGCCGCCGCCGATGCCGACGACCTTGATGACCGCCAGGTAGTTGTGCGGAGGTGTCATCGCGGGTCCTTTCCTTCGATCTCGGCGGCCGCTTCCCCGCCCGGCGATCCGGCCGGAGCGAGGCCGACAACTCTTCGGTACGAGGAGGCGAAGGGTAACCCTCACCCTCTACTAGAGGCTTACAGTTATGTCAACCATTGATCCTCTCGAGGCAACGTATGCGTACGCGCGGCCGAACCCAAGGACCTGCGCGGCGTGTCGGCACGCCCGCCGACAAACGACACCGGCATCCCAGCCGGCCGGCGTGTCGGGGCGGACCGGCCGGCCGCCCCCGCGCACCGGTCAGCGGATGGTCACCACGTCCGGGGTCCGCACGTCGATGGTCTGCCCCCTGCGCGCCAGCAACGACGTGGCCACCTGGGCCTTCACGTCGCTGCGCGAGGCATCGCCCCAGAGCACCGTACGCCCGCCGCGCAGCTTCACGGTGATCCGGGCCGGTCCCTCCACCACCAGTTCGGCGAGCCGGTCCCGCAGTTCCGGGCCCAGACTGGCGAGCACGGTCAGCGCTCCCCGGGTGGCGGCGTCGTCCGGACCGGGTGACCGCAACCGGGCCAGCGGCAGCCCGGCCGGCCGGTCCGGGCGGTCCTGGAAGACCACCCCGGAGGCGTCCAGCACCAGGAACCGTCGGTTCTGCGGCACCACCGCGACCGGGGTGCGCTCCACCACCTCGATGAGCAGGGTGTTCGGCCACTGCCGGGACACCGTCACCCGGGCCACCGGCGGCAACTCGGCTACCCGGGTGCGTACCCCGGCCAGGTCCACCCGGGCCAGCGGCACGCCCTCGGTCACCTGGGCCGCCTGGCGTACCTGGTCGTCGGTGACCAGGGTGGCGCCGACGACCCGCAGGGTGCGGAAGCCGAGGACCGGGGTGCCGTACACGATTCCGGCGGCGGCCAGGGTGAGCACCAGCACCCCGGCGAGCAGCGCCCACGGCCGGGCGGCACGCAACCGGCGCTGCCGGGCCCGGCGGGTGAACCGGCGGACCGACGGCGGTACCGCGTCGGAGCCGGCCCGGACCAGTCGCCAGCCCCGGTCCGCACCGCGTCCCGTGGCCGACCGGCCGGTCCCCGGACGGCCCGCGCCGGAGCGGGTGCCGGCGCCACCCGGACCACCCCGGCCGGAGCGGCCGGCTCCCCGGCCGGCCGGCGGAGGACCGCCGGACCGGCCGCCCGGAGCCGGACCACCGGAGCGGCCCCGGGAGGTGCCCGGACTCATCCGGCGTCGCTGGCTGCCCCGTGCGGGGCCGCCCCGGCGCCCTGCCCGGCCGCTCCCGGCTGCCCGGCGGTCGAGCCGCCGGCCAGCGCGTCGAGCAGCTCGTCGCCCATCAGCGAGATCGGCGGCGCACCCATCGTCACCACCACGTCACCCCGGCGGGCCCGCCGGGCCACCTCGGCCGGTACGTCCGCCCAGGAGGGCAGGAAGACCTTCCGCCCGGCCGGCAGGTCGACCGCGTCGGTGAGCGCCGCGCCGCCCTCGCCGGGGGCCCGCACCTCGCCCGGACCGAAGACCTCCAACACCACCACCTCGTCGGCGATGGCCAGCGCGGTCGCGAGTTCGGCCTGCAGGTCCCGGGTCCGGTAGACCCGGTACGGCTGGAAGACGACGATCAGCCGGCCGTCGCCGGCCACCTCCCGCAGGGTCTTCAGCGCCGCCGTCATCGAGGTCGGGTGGTAGGCGTACTCGTCGTAGACGTACACGCCGGCCGCCACCCCCTTGCGCTCGAACCGGCGGCGTACCCCGGGGAAGGAGGCGAGCGTCGACGTCACCGAGTCCATCGGCAGGCCGAGCTTGCCCGCGGTGAGCACCGCCGAGGCGCTGTTCAGCCCGATGTGCGCGCCGGGCACCGGCAGCCGGATCTCGCCCAGCGGCTCGCCGTGCAGGGTGGCGAGATAGCGTACGCCGCCGGCCGACGACACCACGTCGGTCAGCCGCAGGTCGGCGTCCTCCGCCGTGCCGTAGGTGTAGACCGTCCGCCCCTCGGCGCGCAGCGTCTCCGCCATCCGCCGGGTGCCCTGGTCGTCCGCGCAGGTCACCACGAACCCCTCCGGGTCGGTCAGCCGGGCGAAGTCGGCGAACGCCTCCTCCAGCCCGGCGTAGTCGCCGTAGGTGTTCAGGTGGTCCTCGTCGATGTTCGTGATGATCGAGACGTACGGCCGGTAGAGCAGGAAGGAGCGGTCGCTCTCGTCGGCCTCGGCGACGAAGTACTCCCCGCTGCCGTGGTGGGCGTTCGACCCCACCTCGGAGATCTCGCCGCCGATCACGAACGACGGGTCCTGGCCGGCGTGCTGGAGGATAAGCGTCACCATCGAGGTGGTGGTGGTCTTGCCGTGCGTGCCGGCGACCGCGATGGTGCGCCGGCCGGTCATCGCGGCGGCCAGCGCCTCCGAGCGGTGCAGCACCCGAAGCCCGCGCTCCCGGGCGGTGACCAGCTCCAGGTGGTCCTGCGGGATGGCGGTGGAATAGACCACCGTGTCGACGCCGTCCAGGTTGGCCGGCGCGTGGCTCATGTGGATGGTGCCGCCGAGCGCCCGCAGCCCGGCCAGCGCCGGCCACTCCCGCAGCTCGCTGCCGGAGACCCGCAGCCCCCGGGTGAGCAGCAACCGGGCCAGCCCGCTCATGCCGACCCCGCCGACCCCGATCAGGTGGATGCTGCCCAGATCCTCGGCGGAGAGCGTGCCGACCGGGCTGAACTGCGCGGTGTTCATGACACCAGCCTTCCACTCGGAATCCGTCCGGTCACCGGGATGCCCAGCTCGGCCGCCCCGGATCCGCCCACCGTCATCGGGCCACCGCCTCGTAGACGAAGTCGAGCAGGGCCTCGTCGCCGTCGCGCCGGCCGTAGGCGGCCGCGGCGGCACCCATCGCGGCCAGCCGGTGCGGGTCGCGGATCAGCGGGATCACGGTCCGCTCGACCCAGGCGGCGGTCATCTCGGAGTCGTCGACGAGCAGCCCGCCGCCGGCCTCCACCACCGGCAGGGCGTTGCGCTTCTGCTCCTGGTTGCTGTGCGGGTACGGCACGTAGACCGTGGGCAGCCCGATCGCCGCCACCTCCGCGCAGGTCATCGCCCCGCCCCGGCCCAGCATCAGGTCGGCCGCGGCGTACCCCAGCTCCATCTGGGAGAGGTACGGCAGCGTCACGTACGGCACCGGCAGGTCGTGCGGCACCTGCACCGGCTCGTTGCGGGCGCCGATCACGTGCAGCACCTGCACCCCGGCCGCGGCGAGCGACTTCGCCGCACCGGCCACCGCCAGGTTGATCGAGCGGGCGCCCTGCGAACCACCGGCCACGAAGAGGGTCGGCAGGTCCGGGTGCAGGCCGAACTGCTGGCGGGCCGCCGCACGCTGCGCCATCCGGTCCAGCGTGCTGATGCCGCGCCGCAGCGGCACCCCGACCACCCGGGCGCCGCGCAGCGACTCGGCCTGGGCCGGCTGGTGCGGGAAGCCGACCGCCACGTGCTTGGTGAACTTCATCCCGAGCCGGTTGGCCACCCCCGGCGGCACGTTCACCTCGTGGATCACGATCGGCAGCTCGCGGCGCCAGGCGGCGAGATAGGCGGGCACCGAGACGTAGCCGCCGAACCCGATGACGACGTTGGCGCCCACCTCGTCGATCACCTTTCCGGCGGCCCGGGCGGCTTTCCACATCCGGTCCGGAGTACGCATCAGGTTCATGTTTACCGACCGGGGGAGC
Organism: Plantactinospora sp. WMMB782; assembly: GCF_049179135.1. Taxonomy (NCBI): domain Bacteria; kingdom Bacillati; phylum Actinomycetota; class Actinomycetes; order Micromonosporales; family Micromonosporaceae; genus Plantactinospora; species Plantactinospora sp. WMMB782. The sequence continues at coordinate 229,354 of NZ_JBMHMC010000007.1, forward strand.
TGGTAGGCCGGGATCTGCCGCAGATCGTAGCCGTGCGGCGGAATCAGCTCGTTCTCCAACCCTTTCGGGGTGCCGACGCAGGTGATCCGTACTCCCGGGTCGTGCCGGCGCAGGCAGTCGGCGAAGGCCAGCAACGGGTAGATGTGCCCACCCGTGCCTCCTCCCGCTAGCACCACCGACCGCAGCGGACCCATCAGCGTCTCCTCTCGCTCGCCGTACCGGCGCGCCCTCGCCCCGCCCGGCCACCTGCTGGCCCGGCCTCGGGATCCCGCCGCCGCCCGGTTCCGGTTCTGGAAGCGGGCTCCCGTTCGGCCGGCGCGGGAAGCTTCCCACGGCGGCGCGCCGAGGGAAGCGGCGGCAGCGGGGCCCAGAGTAGCCGTACCCATCGGGGCGCCGGACGGGCGTGCAGGGCCCGTGCGGCATCCGGTTCGGCGCGGGCGAACGAGGCGAGCATGCCGATCGCGGCAAGTGTCACCACCAGGGCGCTGCCGCCGTCGGAGATGAACGGCAGCGGCAGGCCGGTGATCGGCAGCAGCCCGACCACCCCGCCGATGTTGATCACCGCCTGGCTGACCAGCCAGGCGGTCGCGGCGGTGGCGGCCAGCCGGCGGAACGGGTCGGCGACCCGGCGGGCGATCCGCAGGCCGCTGTACGCCAGCACCGCGAACAGGGTGAGCACCACGGCACAGCCCACCACGCCCAGCTCCTCGGCGAGGATGGCGAAGATGAAGTCGTTGTGCGCCTCGGGCAGCCAGTTCCACTTCAGGCTGCTCTTGCCCAGCCCGACGCCGAACCAGCCGCCGTTGTCGATCGCATACCGGGCCTGGAGATACTGGTAGCAGTCGGTGAGCCCGCACTCCTCCGGCGGCGGCGGGTTGAAGAACATGGTGAGCCGGGCCAGCCGGTAGTTCTCGGCGTCCTCGTCGCCGGAGCCGGCGCCGATCGAGGCGGCGGCGACCAGCAGCCCGACGCCGACCAGCCCGAAGACCGTCAGGGTGGCGAAGACCCGCTTGCGGATGCCGGCCGCCCAGAGCAGCCCGACCACCACAGCGAGCAGGCAGAGCATGGTGCCCAGGTCGTTGTAGCCGACAAGCAGGAAGAGCAGGCCGACCACCGGGAAGAGCGGGGTGGCCAGCTCCCGCCACCAGCCGAGTGCCGCGCCCTTGCGGGCGATCATGTCGGCGCCCCAGAGCACCAGGCCGAACTTGGCCAGCTCGCTGGGCTGCACCTGGATCGGGCCGATGTAGAGCCAGAGCAGCCGGGCCTCGAGCGGGCCGAGGACGGCGTCGGCCTTGCCGTTGAGCTTGTCCCAGAGGTGCAGGACGTCCAGCACCACCAGCAGTACCGCCGAGACGGCCAGGGTGGGCAGCCCGACCGCCCGGAAGGTGCGGGCCGGCAGGCGCTGGCAGATCCAGAAGGCGACCAGCCCGATCAGGGCGAAGAGCGCCTGCTTGGCCAGCATCGCGAAGGCGTTGCCGTCGCTGGCGTACGCCCGGACGCTTGTCGCGGAGAAGACCATCGTCAGGCCGATCAGCAGCAGCAGTCCGGAGCTGGCGATGAGCAGGTAGTAGGAGGCGAGCGGCCGGGCCAGCAGCCCGCGCAACGCGGCCAGCCCGCCGGCCAGGTCGACCCCGGCCGGCCCGTCCGGCGGGCGTACCCCGGCTGGCGTGCCCGCCGGGCGTACCCCGGCCGGGTCGGCACCGCCCTCGGCCCGTCCGGCCGGCGCCTTACGTCCCGCCTGCTCCCCGGTCACCGCGCCGTCTCCTCGTCCTCCCCCACCCGCCCATCATCGACGCTGGTCCGGCCACCCCGGCGCAGGTGACCGGCCGGCGTGTCGGGACCGGTACGGCGTGTCCCGGCCCGGTGACACACCGGTGGACGGACGGCCCTGGGCGGGGGCCCCGGGCCGGCGCGGGCGCCGCCCGGTCGCCCGGTCAGGTGACGGCGGCGAGGAACTCGCTGTAGAAGAGGCCGAGGGCGATCGCCACCCCGATCCCGGCGATGATCCAGAACCGGACGACGATGTTGACCTCGCTCCATCCGGCCAGCTCGAAGTGGTGCTGGAGCGGCGACATCCGGAAGACCCGTTTACCCGTGGTACGGAACGAGATGATCTGGATGACCACCGACATCGTGATGATCACGAAGAGACCACCGAGGATCAGCAGCAGCAGGAGCGTCCGGGTGGCCATCGCCATCCCGGCGATCAGCCCGCCGAGGCCGAGCGCACCGGTGTCACCCATGAAGATCCGGGCCGGCGAGGTGTTCCACCAGAGGAAACCGACACAGGCCCCGGCCGCCGCCCCGGCGATCAACGCGATCTCCAGCGGGTCCCGCACCTCGTAGCAGTACGCACCGCCCCGGGCGTAGTCGGTGTCCGCGCACCAGTGCCGGTACTGCCAGAACGCGATCAGGGCGTACGCGGCGAGCACCATCACCGAGGCGCCGGTGGCCAGTCCGTCCAGCCCGTCGGTCAGGTTCACCCCGTTGGTGGTCGCCATCACCACGAAGATGAAGATGACGACCGAGGCGACCTTGCCGACCTCCAGCGCGTTGATGTCCCGGATGAAGGAGAGCGCGGTGCTGCCGACGGTCACCCCCGCCGTGCTCGGGAAGTAGAGCGCCACCACCCCGAAGACCGCGCCGACGAGTATCTGGCCGAGCAGCTTGCCCCGCTTGTTCAGCCCGGCGCTGTTGCGCTTGCGCACCTTGAGGAAGTCGTCGATGAAGCCGACCGCACCGGAGAAGACCATCAGGCCCAGCAGCACCAGGGCGGTGATGGTCGGGGTGACCTGGGCGATCTGCGCCTCGGGCAGGGTGGTCAGGGCGAGGTGCCCGGCCACGTACGCGATCACGGTCGCGACGATGAAGACCACGCCGCCCATCGTCGGGGTGCCCTTCTTGCCCTGGTGCATCACCGGGCCCTCGGCCCGGATCGGCTGCCCGGCCTTGAGCCGGGTGAAGACCTTGATCGCGACCGGTGTGACGAAGAGCGAGATCAGGAACGCCACGAAGATGGCGACGATGACCGCCCTCACGCCGGCCCGCCTTCCGCCGCGACCGACCCGACCCCGGAGGCGCGGACCACCGGGCGGATCCCGGTGCCGCCGAACGCCGCGGCGACCGCACCCGCACCCGGCCCGCTCATCGGGACCCGTTCCCGGGCCGGACCGCCTCGGCGCGCAGCGCGTCGGCCACCTCCCAGGTGCGATAGCGCGAGCCCTTCACCAGGACGACGTCGCCCGGCCGCAACTCGCGGCGCAGCGCCTCGACCGCCGCCGCCTGATCGGTAACCAGCACCGACTCTCCTCCCCAATTCGCCATCGCCACCGCGCCGTGGTGGATCGGCGCGGCCGGCTCGCCGACCACGATCAACCGGTCGACGCCCAGCTCGGCCGCGAGCCGGCCGACCTGCTCGTGCCCGTCCCGTTCGAAATCGCCCAGCTCGGCCATGTAGCCGAGCACCGCGAAGGTGCGCCGCCGCTCGCCCATCCCGGCCAGGGCCCGCAGCGCGGCGGAGGTCGAGGCGGGGTTGGCGTTGTAGGAGTCGTCGATCACCGTCACCCCGTCGGTGCGGTCGAAGACGTCCATCCGGCGGGTCGAGGGCAGCCCGAGCCGGCCGAGCGCCTCGGCCAGCTCGGCGAGCGGCATGCCGAGTTCCCGGGCCACCGCCGCCGCCGCCAGCGAGTTGCCGACCTGGTGCCGGCCGCTGATCCCGAGCCGGACCGCCGCCCGGCCCTCTCGCGTGACCAGGGTGTACGACGCCCGCCCGCGATCGTCGAGCCGGACCTCCTCGGCCCGCACCTCGGCGTCGGCGGCCTCGCCGACGAGTACCGTCCGGGCGGTGGTGCGGGACGCCATCGCGCGTACCCGCTCGTCGTCGGCGTTCAGCACGGCCAGCCCGTCGGCCGGCAGCCCCTCGACCAGCTCGCCCTTGGCCTGGGCGATCGCCTCCTGCGAGCCGAACTCGCCGATGTGCGACACGCCCACGTTGAGCACCACGGCGATCCGGGGCGGCGCGATCTCGCACAGGTAGCGGACGTGTCCCAGCCCCCGGGCGCCCTTCTCCAGCACCAGGAACCGGGTCTCGCCGTCGGCCTGCAACGCCGTGTACGGGTGCCCCAGCTCGTTGTTGAACGAGCCGGGCGGCGCCACCGTGCGGCCGAGCCGGGCGGTGAGCTGGGCGACCAGGTCCTTGGTGGTGGTCTTGCCGGAGGAGCCGGTCAGCCCGATGACGGTCAGCTCGGGCAGCCGGTCCAGCACCGTCCGGGCCAGCCGGCCGAGCGCGGCCCGGGGGTCGTCGACGAGCACCATCGGTACCCGATCGACCTCGCGGGAGCCGAGCACCGCGACCGCGCCGCCGTCGGCGACCGCCGCCGCCGCGAAGTCGTGCCCGTCGACCTTCTCGCCGGGGAAGGCCACGAAGAGCCCGCCGGGGCGTACCTTGCGGGAGTCGAACTCGACCGGACCGGTGATCCGGACCGTCGGGTCGGCCGCGACCAGCCGGCCGTCGACGGCGGTGGCCAGCTCGGCCAGGGTCAGCGGGATCATCGGCGGCCCTCCACCAGGTTGCCGAACCGGGCGGCGAGCGCGGCGGCCAGCTCCACCCGGTCGTCGAACGGGTACGTCCGGCCGGCGATCTCCTGGCCGCGCTCGTGCCCCTTGCCGAGTACCGCGACCACGTCGCCGGGCCCGGCCAGCCGGACCGCCTCGTCGATGGCGGCCCGCCGGCCGGCCACCTCGCGTACCCGGTCCGGTCCGCCGTCGCGTTCGGCCCCGCGCCGCACCTCGGTGCGGATCACCCCGGGGTCCTCGCTGCGCGGGTTGTCGTCGGTGACCACCACCAGGTCGGCGCCGGCCGACGCGGCGGCACCCATCAGCGGGCGTTTGCCGTGGTCCCGGTCGCCGCCGGAGCCGAGCACGCAGATCAGCCGGTTGCCGGCGCCGGTCAGGTCGCGCAGCGCGCGCAGCGCCGCCACCACCGCGTCCGGGGTGTGCGCGAAGTCGACGACCCCGCGCACCGGGCCGGGCGCCTCGACCAGTTCCAGCCGGCCGGGCACCCCCGAGCAGGCGGCCACGCCCTGGGCCGCGACCGCCGGATCGACCCCGGCCCCGACCAGGGTGGCGATCGCCAGCAACGCGTTCGCCACGTTGTGCCGGCCGGGCAGCGCCACCCCCGCCTCGACCGCCGTGCCCTGCGGGCCGTGTGCGGTGAAGGTCTGGGTGTAGCCGGAGTCCCGGACCGCGTCGGCCCACCAGGTCGCCGCCGGGTCGCCGGCGGCCGAGTAGGTGACCGTGCCGGGCCGGCGCAGCGGCACCAGCGCCGGGTCGTCGTGGTTGAGCACCTCGACGTCGCACCGCCCGTCGAAGAGCCGCGCCTTGGCCGCGAAGTAGTCGGCGACGTCGGCGTGGAAGTCGAGGTGGTCGTGGCCGAAGTTGGTGTACCCGCCGACGGTGAAGCGGACCCCGCCGACCCGCCCCATCGCCAGGGCGTGACTGGAGACCTCCATCGCGACCGCGGTGACGCCGCGTTCCCGGGCCGCCGCGAGCATGGCGTGCAGGTCGGTCGCCTCCGGGGTGGTCCGGATGCTTTCCACCACCAGGTCGCCGAGCCGGCACTCCACGGTGCCGATCAGCCCGGTGACCTCCCCGGCGGCGCGCAGCCCGGACTCGATGAGGTAGGTGGTGCTGGTCTTGCCGGCGGTGCCGGTGATGCCGATGACGGTCAGCCCGGCGGTCGGGTCGCCGTAGACCGCGCCGGCCAGCTCGCCGAGCACGGCCCGCGGGTCCGGCACCACCACGGCGGGCAGGCCGGCCTCGGCCGCCGCCGGGGCGCCGGCTGGATCGGTGAGTACGGCCACCGCGCCGGCCTCGGCCGCCGGGCCCACGAACTCGGCGCCGTGCCGGCGGGCACCCGGAAGTGCCGCGTAGAGGTCGCCGGGGCGCACCTCGGCGCTGGCGTGGGTCACACCGGTGACCGCCAGGCCGGTGGCTTCCGGCGGCGACTCGGCGGCGACCCGCGCGGCGAGGTCGGCGAGCCGGACCGGTGTCACGGCGCGGGGACGGGGATTGCCGGGCACGGCGTCAGACCCTACCCCGTCGGGGGGTCCATCCCGCACAGCCGCCCCGGTGGTTTGCCCGCACCTCCCGATGATGTCCCGTTCCGGCAGGTCATCGCGGATAGTTTCGGCAGGTCACTGCGGATAGACGACGAACTTCGGTGGCGCGGTGCCGGTGGCGGGCACCCGATAGTGCCGCAGGACGTACTCCATCATCTCCTTGAAGGCGGGTGCGGAGATGTCACCGCCGCCGCCGGAGGGGGTGTGTGCGAAGACCGCGATGACGTAGCGCGGGTCGTCCGCCTGGTCCATCCCGATGAACGAGGCGACCTCGCCGGGGGCGTACCGGCCGTCGACCACCCGGGATCCGGTGCCGGTCTTGCCGGCGATCCGGTACCCCTTGATGGCCGCCTGCCGGGCGGTGCCCTGCTCGATGGTGACCGGCGCCTCCAGCAGGGTACGCAGCGCGGCGGCGGTCTCCGGCCGGAGCACCTGCCGGGTCTGCGGTGCGGGTACCGGCTTCCGCCTGCCGTCCGGGCCGATGATCTCGCGTACCAGGTGCGGCTGGATCCAGGTGCCGTCGTTGGCGATCGCGGCGTAGACGGCGGCCATCTGCAACGGGGTGACGTCGACGCTGTGCCCGATCGGCACCGACCCGTACGTCGAGCCGCTGTACTCCGACGGCTTGAGCACCCGACCGGACGCCTCGCCGGGCACCCCTTCCCCGGTCGGCCGGCCCAGCCCGAACCGGAGCTGGTATTCGTAGACCTTCTCCGCGCCGAGCCTGTCGGCGATCCGGATGGTGCCGACGTTCGAGGAGAAGCCGAGCATGCCGGCGACGCTGAGCCGGCGGCCCTGCGCGTTGTGGGTGTCCCGGAACGGCTCGCCGCCCTTGCGGATGAAGTACGGCGTCGGCCAGGCGGTCTCCGGGGTGATCACCCCCTCCTCCAGCCCGGCGCCGAAGACGATCGGCTTGTGCACCGAGCCGGGGTCGACGACGAAACTGGTCGCCGCGTCGTTGCGGTCCTCGGCGTCGTACCTGCGCCAGTCGGCGGCGTCGTACGTCGGGTAGCTCGCCTGGGCCAGCACCTCGCCGCTGCGCACGTCGAGCACCACGGCCGCCCCGATGGTGCCGTTCACCTCCTGCATCCGCTTGGTGAGGATGCGCTGCACCATGAACTGGAGGTCCCGGTCGATCGTCAGTTGCAGGGAGCTGCCCGGCCGGGCCTCGGTGACCTTGCTGTAGCCACCGGGGATCTCGGCGGCCAGTTCCCCCTTGCCGACCTCGTACTCCCGCTCGCCGTTCACCCCGCGCAGCAGCTCGTCGTAGCGGGCCTCGATCCCCTCCAGGCCGACCCGGTCCTGGCTGGTGAAGCCGAGCAGGTTGGCGGCCAGGTCGCCGCCGGGCACCTCGCGCCGCTCGTCCCGGCCGGTGCCGATGCCGGCCAGGTTGAGTTCGGTGATCTTCTCGGCGGTGTTGATCTCGACGCCCCGGGCCAGGTACTCGAAGCGCGACGGCCGCCCGTCCGGCCGCTTCCGCTGCTTCATCTCCTCGGTCAGCGTGGAGACCGGGATGCCGAGCAGCGGCGAGAGCGCCCCGGCGGTGCCGGCCGGGTCCTCGACGAGTTCCGGGTCGGCGTAGACGTACCGGGCCTCCACGCTCTGCGCCAGCGCGGCGCCGGAGCGGTCGTAGATGGTGCCCCGGGGTGCCGGCAGCACGACGGTGCGCAGCCGGTCGCCGACTCCGCCGCCGGCGTACTCCGGTGCGTCGACGACCTGGAGCGCGACCAGCCGGATGCCGATGGTGGTGAACATGGCGAGCACGAGCAGCGTGCCGAGCCGCAGCCGCCGGTGCGTGTCGGCCAGCCGGGGTGGCCGGCGGGGTCGGCGGGCCGGCCGCCGCGCGGGTGTCCCGGCGCCGGACCGGCCTCCGCCCGGTTCGGCCGGGCGCCGCCGGACCGGTGTGGCGACGTCGCCGCCGCGGACCGGGCGCGGGGTGATGGTCCGGCCGGTGCCGGCCGGGGCGGTCCGCCGGGCGGCGGTGCGGGCCGCGCCGGCCCGGCCGCCGTCGAGCACCTGCAAGGCCGGCCGGAAGGGGTCCGCCGACCGTCCGGTCCTGGGGGTACGCCGGGACCGGGCCGCCGGATCGGCACCGCTGCCGGCTCCCGGGGTACGCCGCAGTTCCGGGCTGTCCCGCACGGTCCGCCCGCGCGGGGTGTACGCCCGCGCGTCGGAGATGCCGCCCAGCCCGGACCGCCCGCCCTGGCCGGCCGCCGACCGCCGTCCCGGCTCGCCGTCCCGTTCGCTTTCCCGGGGGGTACGCGACGAGCCGCGCCGGGACACCGAAGCGTCCCGGCGCGGCTCGTCGGACCGCGGCGTCACCGGGTCATCCCCCGGCGCCCTGCTGGCTGGTGATCGCCGGCTCGCCGCCGGCCGGCTGCGGCACGCCGATCACCCGACCGTCGGGCAGCCGGATGAAGGCCGGTGGTCCCGAGTCGACCAGGCCCAGCTGGCGGGCCCGGGCGGTGAGGTTGCCCGGCACCTCCGCGTCGGCGATCTTCTGCTTGAGCTCCTGCTCCTGGATGTCCAGCGTGGACTGCTGCTGCTGCAACCGCTCCAGCCGGAACGCGTTCTCGTTGACCTTGCTGTTGACCACCAGGATGCCGAGCATCCCGCCGACCACCAGCACCAGGATCAGCGCCACGAAGGAGACCCGGGGTCGGGCCACCGGCCGTGGCGGCGCCACCCGGAGCCGGGAGCGCCGGGCCGGCGCGGCCGACTCCGGTGCCTGCTCCGGCTGCTCGTCCGAGCTGTCCCACACCCGCAGCCGACGGGTCGGTTCCGCCGGCTGCTCCCAGTCCCGCGCCCGCAGTGCGGAAGTGCCCTGGGTCGGATACCGTCGTGCCCCCCGCACCCGGGCCTCCGACGCCGGGTTCGACCGGCCGTCGCCCACCCGCTCCGCCCGCTGCACCGTGGTCCGGCCCCCCGACCGCGGTGTACGCTGCTGCGCGCTGCGCGTCGCGTCGGGCTGTTCCCGGCGCTCGCGCCTGTTGACGTTCATCTTCCCTCCCCCTGTACTGTCGTGCCGCCGCCGTCGGTTGCCGGCCGCGACATCTCCCGTCGCACTCCGTCGGACCCGCCCGGTGCCCCCGCACCGGCCGGACCTGTTCCCCCGGTGACTCGGCCGGGCCGCTCGCGGTCGGCCCGCCTCGTCGCCGTCGTGCTGTTACCGCCGTCCCGCTCGATCCGCTCGGCCGCCCGCAGCCGCACCGAGGCGGCCCGCGGGTTGACCTGGACCTCCGCCTCGCCCGGCAGCTCAGCTCCCCTGCTGAGCAGCCGCAGCGTCGGCCCGGTACCGGGCAGTTCGACCGGGAGGTCGACCGGCCCGGTGCTCCGGGCGCGGCCGGCGAACACCTGCTTGGTGATCCGGTCCTCCAGCGAGTGGTAGGACAGCACCACCATGCGACCGCCCTCGGACAGTGCGTCCAGGGCGGCCGGCAGCGCCGTTTCCAGCGCGGCCAGTTCCCGGTTTACCTCGATCCGTAAAGCCTGAAACGTCCTCTTGGCCGGATGTCCGCCAGTTCGTCGGGCCGGTGCCGGGATGGACTCCCTGACCAGTTCCGCCAGCCGGGCCGACGAGACGAGCCGGTGGCGTTCCCGCTCCCGCACGATCGCCGAGGCGATCCGGCCGGCGAACCGCTCCTCGCCGTAGACCCGGAGCACCCGGGCCAACTCCCCGTGCGAGTAGTTGTTGACCACCTCCTCGGCGGTCGCGCCCGTCGACTGGTCCATCCGCATGTCCAGCGGCGCGTCCTGCGCGTAGGCGAACCCGCGGTCGGGCGCGTCGAGTTGCAGCGAGGAGACACCCAGGTCGAACAGCACGCCGTCCAGCCGGTCGTGGCCGAGCCGCGCCAGCACCTCGGGCAGCTCGTCGTAGACCGCGTGCACCAGGTGGATCCGGTCGGCGTACCGGTCGAGCCGGGCCCTGGCGTGTGCCAGTGCCTCGGTGTCCCGGTCCAGTCCGATCAGGACGGTACGCGGATGCGCCGCCAGCACCGCCTCGGCGTGCCCGGCCAGCCCGAGCGTGGCGTCGAGGTAGACGGTGGTCCGGCCGTCGGTCCGGTCCAGGGCGGGGGCGAGCAGCTCGAGACACCGCTCAAGCAGCACCGGCACGTGCGTACCGCGAAGCTCCCCCATGTCGACCCCCACTGACCCCTGTCTCGTCCGGACGTGCCCGGTATCGGTTGCGCTCGTCGTACCGCCAGATCCCCATCCGCTCTGCTCCTCCGGGCCGACCTTCGGACCGTCGGGGGATCGCGCCTGGCACCGGGGAAGAGGCGCCAGGAACTTCGAGCGGGTGGAGATCTCGCAGTACGTCGGGCGTCGGCACGCGCCGCCCTACAGTCCGCCCGGCAGCACCCCCTCCTCGATGTCGGCGAAGTCGCCTTCGCTCTCCGAGAGGTAGGTCTCCCAGGCTCGCTTGTCCCAGATCTCCACCCGGGTGCTGGCCCCGATCACCACCAGCTCCCGGTCCAGTGCGGCGTACTCCCGCAGGTGGATCGGGATGGTCACCCGGCCCTGCTTGTCCGGGATCTCGTCGTGCGCGCTGGCGAAGAAGACCCGGCTGTAGGCCCGGGCCGCCTTGTGTGTCATCGGCTGCTCGCGCAACTGCCCGGCGATCCGCTGGAACTCGGGCATCGGGAAGACGTAGAGGCAGCGCTCCTGCCCTTTGGTGATCACGACACCTCCCGCCAGCTCGTCCCGGAACTTGGCCGGAAGGATCAGCCGGCCCTTGTCGTCCAGGCGCGGGGTGTGCGTGCCGAGAAACACCGGCCCAACCCCCTCGCCCTACCAGCGACGTTCGCGGCGCCGCTGCCCCCCGGGCCGGCGGGCCCTCCTGGCCCCCCATCGCGCCCCACTCTACTCCACTTCCCTCCACCCGCAACCGGAATCGCCCGGAAAGACCGGCTGTCATCTCGACGAAACAGCACGTCAGAAGGGGTCCCTGGCGGTGGAGGGAAATGGGCACCCCGACGCGGGCGTCCGCTATCCGACAGCGGTACGCCGTGCCTCGGGCGCCCGGAAATACCCGTTCTTTCCCACCTATTCGGGCGGTCGGACGACCCCGCTCGGACCGGCCGGGGAGGGAAGTGGAGGAAAAATCGAAGGGTCGACCCCGACCGCCGGGACCGCCTCCGGCCGGTGCCCGACCGCCGGGCCACGACGGCTCAGGTCAGCTCCGGCCACCGGGCGGCGACCTCCAGGGCCGCCCGGACCGGATCGCCGCCCCACCGGCTGGCGAACGCGTCCACCACCACCCAGCCGGCCTGCACCAGCGCGCGGTGCCGGGCGATGTGTTCGGCCGCGCCGCCGGGATGGGCGACACAGTTCAGCCCGACCGCCGCGGCGCCGGTGCCGACGCAGAGGTCCACCGTCCAGCGGCCGACCGGATAGCGGCGCCGGACCGGCAACCCGACCCGGACCAGCTCCGCGGCCAACTCACCGGCCCAGTCCACCGGTTGCCCGTTCCGGCCCGGTGCGGCCGGGACGGTGACCGGCTCGCCGCGCGGGGCCGGGGACAGGGCGGCGTACCGCAGGTAGTCGCCGAGCAGGCCGTTCGGGGCGGACTGCGAGGACAGCACCACCAGCCGGCGCCGTGCCCGGGTGACCATCACGTTGAACAGGTTCGGGTCGGTCAGGAAGCGCAGCCGGCCGGCCGGGACCGGGTCGGTCACCGCCAGCGACACCACCACCGTCTCCGCCTCGCTGCCCTGGAACGAGTGGACGGTGCCGACCCGCAGCCCGAGCCGCTCGATCTCGGCCACCGGGAACTCGGCCACCAGCGCCGACTCCAGCGCGTCGGCCTGGGCCCGGAACGGGGTGATCACCCCGATGCCGACCCGGCCCGCCTCGGCCAGCCGGCGCACCTCGGCCACCGCCGCCGCCACCTCGGCCCGGTTCACCCCCGACTCGGTGACCGCGCCCGGCACGGTACGCACGTCGATCACGTCCGCCGTCTCGTTGCCGGGGTGCCGGGTGGCCACCGCGATCCGGTCGGCGTAGAAGCGGTGTGCGGAGAACTCGATCAGGTGCGGGGCGCAGCGGTAGTGCTCGTCCAGCCAGCTGACCGGGGCCGCCCCGGCGGCCAGGTCGAAGGCGCTCACCCGGCGTACGTCGACCCGGTTGTCCAGGCCGTACCGGGACAGCGTGGCCGCCACGTCGACGTCGGCGACGAACGAGACGAACCGCAGTTGCCGGGGATCGCCCACCACAAGCGCCCGGCGGGCCCGGGCCAGCGCCGGTGCCGCCCGGATCTGGTCGGTGTGCGACGCCTCGTCCAGGATCACCAGGTCGAAGAGGCCGGCGACCGGCGGCAGCAGTTCCTCGACGTCGGTGACCGTGCCGATCCACAGTGGCAGGGCCCGGACCAGCGCGGGCCCGGACAGCTCGGCGAGGAGTTCCCGCCGCCGGTTGCGCCCGGCCCGCAGTGCGGCACCCAGCGCGACAGCGGTGCGCCGGGCGGCGTCGTCCCACCGGTCCGGGCCCCGGCTGCGGTGCCGCATCGCCGTGCCGAGCGCCGTCGAGAGGCGCGCCCGTGCCTGGGCCAGTACCGGCCACAGCGGACCCGGGTCGGTGCCGCCGAGGGCCGCCAGCCGGGCCGCCGCGACCTCCGCCCGGGCCGCCGCGACCGCCTCGCCGAGCCGGTCCAGCGGCACCGTCCGGGCCGCACCGAGCCGGCGACGCAGCCGGCGACCCGGCGGTCCCGGCAGCCAGCGCCGCCACCACCGTCCGGCCGAGACGCGCGCCCGCTCGACCGCCCGGCCCGCCGCCGCCAGGTCGGCACCGGGCGCGAAGGCGCCGGGTACGTCCAGGCGCAGCCCGCCGACCACCGCCGCCCAGCGCGGGACCTCGCCGGCCAGCAGTTCGAGGTCGAGCAACTCGGTGAGCTGGCCGGTCACCCGCGCCACCTCGGCGGTCGCCCCGGCCAGGGCGGCCCGGTCCGCCGCCAGGGTCGCCGCCGTCACCTCCGGCCCGGCGGCAGGTTCCAGGGCGGCGGCGAGCGCGGCCCGGCGCTCGGCGTCGCCGAACAGCACCGGTCGGGGGCCGGGATAGCGTTCCAGCAGTTCACCGAGTACGTCGGCGGCGTGCCTGGACTGCGTGACGACGAGTACGCTGCCGCCCCGGTCGACCACGTCCAGCGCGGCGGCGACCACGGCATGGCTCTTGCCGTTGCCGGGCGGGCCGGAGACCACGGTCACCGGCTGGTGCCGGACCCGGCGTACCACCTCGGTCTGTGCCTCGTTGAGCGGCAGTGGCGAGTCGACCGGTCCTGCGACGGCCGGCGCGGCGGGGGCGGCGGTGCCGTACACCGGGGCCAGAGCGGTGGACTCCAGTCCGGGGCGGGCGGCCCAGGCGCGCAGCCGGTCGCCGAGGGCCAGCCCGGCGACGTCCCGCACGCCGAACAGCACCGCCGAGACGTAGAGCACCGGCGGCCGGCTCGGGAAGCTGGCCCGGCCGGTACGCCGACCCCGGTCGACCTGGCCCACCACCCGCAGACCGGTCGCCTCGGCGGCGGTACGCATCCAGGTCTCGGCGCCGGCACCGGCCAGCCACGGCAGCCCGCCCAGTTCCAGCGCCTCCTCCAGCTGGGCGGCCAGGTCCCGGTCCTCGACCAGCGGGGTGATCTCGAAGTCGCCGGCCGGGACCACCCGGTAGCCACGCAGCGTGGGTTCCAGCCGGACCGGCTCGCCGAGCAGCGGGAACCGCACCTTCCGGGGCCCGGCGGCGGTCTCGGCCACCCCGGCGACCAGCCCCCAGCCCCGGCGCAGCGTGCGGTCGTCCCGGTGCAGCAGGTCGGCCGCGACCAACCGCTCCACCTCACGGGATCGGCGGCAGAAGTTCGGGTCGGGCAGCCAGATCAGCGGCTGGCCGGGGCGGGTCACGTCGTACACCCGCTCGGGGGCGGCCGGTGCGAGGTCGGCCAGGGCCCGCAGCACGGTCGCGACGGAGGGGCTCATCGGCAGCCGAGGTTAGCAACCCGGCACCGCCCGCCCGGCGACCGCGCGGCCCGGTGGCCCTCCGACGACCGCAGCCTGGTGGCCCGCCGTCGGCCGCAGCCCGGTGGCCCTCCGAGGGCCGCGAACGTCCCGACGCCGACCTCACCGGCGGGCGGTCGCGGGACGACGGCGCCGGCCCGGTCAACGGGTACTTTCGTGCGACGGTTCCGCAACCGGCGGCGTCCGGTAACCTCGCTCGCGTGACGGACGGGAAGATGCCTCTCCGGGCAAAAGTGGCCAGTTCGGTATCGCGCACCGCCGCGGCCCTCTCCCGGGCCGCCGGCCGGGGTGACGGCTCGGTGATCGGCGGGTGGATCGGTCTCAAGATCGATCCGGACCTCCTGGCCCACCTGGCGTCCGGCCGGGCCATCGCGCTGGTGTCGGGGACCAACGGCAAGACCACCACCACCCGGCTGACGGCGGCGGCGGTCGGCGTACTCGGCCAGGTGGCGACCAACTCGTTCGGCGCGAACATGCCGACCGGGCACACCTCGGCGCTGGCCAAGGCCGGCGCGACGCCGTACGCGGTGCTGGAGGTGGACGAGCACTACCTGGCGCAGGTGCTGGAGGCGACCGAGCCCCGGGTGGTGGCGCTGCTCAACCTCTCCCGGGACCAGCTCGACCGGGCCAAGGAGGTGGCGATGATGGCCCAGCTCTGGCGGGCAGCCCTGGTCCGGCACCCGTCGGTACGGGTGGTCGCCAACGCCGACGACCCGATGGTGGTCTGGGCGGCGACCCCGCCGGCGGCCCGCAGCCCGCAGGTGACCCCGGCGCCGGTCACCTGGTTCAGCGCCGGCCAGCGCTGGCACGACGACTCCTGGGTCTGCCCCGAGTGCGGCGCCCCGATCGAGCGGATGTCCGACCAGTGGTGGTGCACCGGCTGCTGGCTGCGCCGGCCGGAGCCGCAGTGGGTGGTTGAGGACGACGGCGTGCTCGACCCCGCCGGTGACTGGCACAAGGTGGTGCTGCAACTGCCCGGCCGGGTCAACCTCGGCAACGCGGCGACCGCGCTGGCGGTGGCCGCCGAGTTCGGCGTACGCCCGACCGACGCGGTGTCCCGGCTCGGCGGGGTCGCCTCGGTCGCCGGCCGGTACGCCCAGGTGGTCCGGGACGGCCGGACGATCCGGCTGCTGCTGGCGAAGAACCCGGCGAGCTGGCTGGAGGCGTTCGACATGGCGGACGAGGCGCCGACCCTGCTGTCGATAAACGCCCGGGACCCCGACGGGCTGGACACCTCCTGGCTGTTCGACGTCGACTTCGCCCCGCTGCGCGGCCGGCAGGTGCTGATCACCGGCGACCGGGCGTACGACCTGGCGGTGCGGCTGGACGTCAACGGCGTACCGTTCCAGCACGTCAGGACCTTCACCGAAGCGATCACGAGCGTCCCGCCGGGCCGGCTCGAGGTCATCGCCAACTACACGGCGTTCCAGGACATCCGAGCGGAGTTGGACCGTGTCAACTGATCCCGCCTACCGCACCCCCGGTCAGCCCGGCGGAGAGAGCAACCTGCGGATCGTCTGGATCTATCCGGACCTGCTCTCCACCTACGGGGACCGGGGCAACATGCTGATCCTGGCCCGCCGGGCGGAGCTGCGCGGCCTGCCGGTGGAGTGCCTCGAGATCCGCTCCGACCAGCGGCTGCCGGTCGCGGCCGACATCTACCTGCTCGGCGGCGGCGAGGACGGTCCGCAGGCGCTGGGCGCGCAGCGGCTGATCGCCGACGGCGGGCTGCGCCGGGCCGCCGACCAGGGTTCGGTGGTCTTCGGGGTCTGCGCCGGCTACCAGCTGCTGGGCGGCTCGTTCTTCGCCAAGGGCGCCAAGTGCGCCGGTCTGGACCTGCTGGACCTGCACTCCGACCGGGGTCCGTCCCGGGCCGTCGGCGAGCTGGCCGGTGCCATCGACCCCCGGCTCGGGCTGCCGCCGCTGAGCGGCTTCGAGAACCACGGCGGGCGTACCCACCTCGGTGCCGGGGTCGCCCCGCTGGCCCGGGTCAGCACCGGGGTCGGCAACGACGGGAGTACCGAGGGGGCGTGGCGGGGCAAGCTGCTCGGCACGTACTCGCACGGTCCGGCCCTGGCCCGCAACCCGGCCCTGGCGGACCTGCTGCTGCGCTGGGCGATCGGCACGCCGCAGCTTCCGCCGCTCGACGACACCTGGTCGGATCGGCTGCGCGCCGAGCGCAGCGCGGCCCTGGCCGCCGTCCGGCAGTGACCGGACGCGTCCGGCACCTGCTCCGGCAGCGGTCGGTCGCGCGGTTCAGTCTGCTGCTGCTGGTGCTCGGCCTCTTCGGGCTGGTGCTGCTGCTGGCGCCCCGGCCCGAGGTGGCCGAGCTGCCCCGGCTGGCCGACCGGCTCGGCCCGCTGGCCCCGGTCGCCGCGATCGGCGGCGGCGCGCTGCTGCTTGTCGTGCTGGTCCCCCGGACCGCGATCACGGTGGTCTGGGGGGCGATCTTCGGGCCGCTGCTCGGCGCCGGCTACACGCTGGCCGCCGCCCTGCTCGCCGCGCTCGCCGGCTTCGCGGTCGGCCGGCTGCTCGGTCGGGAGTTCGTCGCGGAACGGGTACGCGGCCGGCTGGCCCGGCTGGACGGCTGGTTCGCCCGGCAGAGCGTGCTCGGGGTGATAAGCGTCCGGCTGCTCCCGGTCGGCGGGTTCGGTCTGATCAGCTACGGCTACGGCACCACCGGTGCCCGGCTGGCACCGTTCCTGCTGGGCAGCGTGCTGGCCGCCACCCCGTCCGCGTTCGGCTACGCGGCGGTGGGTGCCGCGGCCGTCTCCCCGGACGAGGTGCACTGGCTGGCGGTCACTCCGGGCGCACTTGGCCTGGTCGCCACCGCCGTGCTGGCGGTGCGCTGGTGGCGGGCGGAGCGTCGCGGGACGAGGACGTCGAGGCGATCCGGGTTATCTGCCCCATAAGTGGCAATTGGCGATAGTCTGGTCCGGCATCGCGCCCCAAGCGACCCACCGGACAGGTCCGCCCCGGGCACGTTCGTCCACACCGGAGTACAGCGAGGTGACGGGGTGAAGTCGTACGCCGAGACAGCCGCTGCGGTCCAGGTCCCCGACACCGCCGTGGTGCGCGGCCCGAACGCGGTGGTCGTGCGGCTGACCGTCAACGGCACCCTGCGCAACCTCCTGGTCGAGCCCCGGGTCAGCCTGCTGGACGCGCTGCGCGACCGGCTCGACCTGACCGGCACCAAGAAGGGCTGCAACCAGGGTGCCTGCGGCGCCTGCACGGTCTGGGTCGACAAACGGCGGGTACTGGCCTGCCTCACCCTGGCGATCGCCTGCGAGACCCGGGAGATCACCACGATCGAGGGACTCGCCGACGGCGGTGAACCGCACCCGATGCAGTCGGCCTTCGTCAGCCAGGACGCCTTCCAGTGCGGGTACTGCACCCCGGGGCAGATCATGTCGGCGGTGGCGTTCCTCGCCGAGGGGCACCCGACGGACGACGCGGCGATCCGGGAGTGGATGAGCGGCAACATCTGCCGGTGTGCGGCGTACCCGAACATCCGGGCCGCGATCCGGCAGGTCTGCGAGCAGGCCGGGACGGGTGGGCCCGATGCGGCCGGTTAGCTACTCCCGGGTTGCCGACGTGGCCACCGCGATCGGCACGGTCGCCGCCGACCCGGGCAGCACCTTCCTGGCCGGCGGCACCACCGAGGTCGACCTGCAACGCATCCACGTCGCCCGGTCCAGCCGGCTGGTGGACATCAACGACCTGCCGCTGCGCCGGGTCGAGGAACTGCCCGGCGGCGGGGTACGGATCGGCGCCGTCGCCCGGATGAGCGACGTCGCCCAGGCCCTGCCGGTCCGCCGCCGGTTCCCGATGGTCTCCCAGGCCCTGCTGCTCAGCGCCTCACCGCAACTGCGCAACATGGCCTCGATCGGCGGCAACCTGATGCAGCGGACCCGCTGCGGCTACTTCCGGGACGTGGCGGCACCCTGCAACAAGCGCGAGCCGGGCACCGGCTGCTCGGCGGTGCACGGGGTCAACCGGGGCCACGCGATCCTCGGCACCAGCGAACACTGCATCGCCACCCACCCGTCGGACCTGGCCGTCGCGCTCGTCGCGTTGGACGCCGTGCTGCTCACCCAGGGTCCGGGCGGGCACCGGCAGATCCCCGCCGACGACTTCTACCTCGAACCCGGCCAGACCCCGGACCGGGAACACCCGGTGGCGCACGGCGAACTCGTGGTGGCGGTGGAGATCCCGCCGCTGCCGATGGCCAGCACCTCGATCTACCTGAAGGTGCGGGACCGGGAGTCGTACGAGTTCGCGCTCGCCTCGGCGGCCGTCGCCGTCTCGCTGGACGCCGGGGTGGTCACCGGGGTACGGCTGGGGCTGGGCGGGATCGCCACGAAACCGTGGCGGGCCCGGCGGGCCGAGTCGGTGCTGGTCGGCGCCCCGGCCACCGTGGAGTCGTTCCGGGCGGCCGCCGACGCGGAACTGGCCGGCGCGGTGTCGCACGGGATGAACGCGTACAAGATCGAACTTGCCCGCCGTACTGTCGTCCGGGCGCTGCGCACGGTCACCGGCGACGCCCGGATGGTCAGCGACGACGGGAACCCACCGTGAGCCGGGAACCCACCGCGGTGCGACGACGGGGAGCCGGTGCGCGACGACGGGGAGCCGGTGCGCGACGACGGGAGCCCACAGTGAGCGGAGCAGGCAGATGAGTCCGGTGCTCGGGGCCGCCCTCGACCGGGTGGACGGCCGCGCCAAGGTCACCGGCACGGCCCGGTACTCCGGCGAGCTGAACCTGCCCGGCCTGGCCCACGCGGTACTCGTCGGTGCCGAGGTGCCGAGCGGCCGGATCGTCGGAATCGACTGCCGGCAGGCCAGCGTCGCCGACGGCGTGCACGCGGTCCTCACCCACCTCGACCTGCCCAGGGTCGCCGCCGCGCCGAAGCTCTTCCCGTCGCTGGGTGGGCTGGTCGCGCACGGGCAGAGCTTCTTCCCGATGCAGGACGACGTGGTGCACTACGCCGGGCAGCCGGTCGCGATGGTCGTCGCCGACACGATCGAGCGGGCCGAGTACGCCGGCAGCCTGGTCCAGCCGACGTACGCCGAGCTGCCCTCGACGACCCTGCTCGACCAGGGGCGTGACCGGGCGTACGAACCGGAGCGGATCTTCGGCGGGCTGCTGCCCGGCCGGAACCCGACCCGGGGCGACCCGGAGGCGGCACTGCGGGACGCCGAGGTGCGCCTCGACCTGACGTACCGGTTCGCGGCCAACCACCACAACCCGCTGGAGGCGTCGACGACCACCGCCGTCTGGGACGACGCCGACCGGCTCACCCTCTACGACTCGACCCAGGGGCCGACCGCCACCCAGCTCAGTGTCGCCGAGCTGCTCGGCCTGGCGGCGACCCGGATCCGGGTGGTCAGCCACTACGTCGGCGGCGGCTTCGGCTGCAAGGGACTGATCTGGCCGCACGTCACCCTCGCCGCGCTCGCCGCCCGCCAACTCGGCCGGCCGGTCCGGCTCGTCCTCAGCCGGGACCAGATGTTCCACTCCTGCGGCCACCGGGAGGAGCAGGAGCAGCGGATCCGGCTCGGCGCCGACCGGGACGGGCGGCTGGTGGCGCTCACCCACGACAAGATCTCGCTCACCTCGCCCTTCGACGACTGGGCCGAGCCCTCCCTGGAGACGGTCTCGGCCACCTACGCCGCGCCGAACTACGCCGGCGCCTACCGACTGGTCCGGGGCAACACCATCACCCCGACCGTCACCCGGGCCCCCGGCAAGGCGACCGGGATGTTCGCGCTGGAGTCCGCGATGGACGAGCTGGCGTACGCCACCGGGGTCGACCCGCTGGAGCTGCGGCTGCGCAACCACGCCGACACCGACCCGGACACCGGCCGGCCGTGGTCGAGCAAGGGGCTGCGGGAGTGCTACCAGCGCGGCGCCGAACTCTTCGGCTGGGCCGACCGCGACCCGACCCCCGGCAGCCGGCGGGAGGGGGACCTGCTGATCGGCACCGGCATGGCCACCGCCGCCTACCCGGTGGCCGCCCCGATCACCCCGCAGCGGGCCCGGGCCCGGATGTACATCGACGGCAGCGCCGTCGTCGAGGCCGGCATCTCCGAGTTCGGCACCGGCGCGCTGACCGCGATGACCCAGGTGGCGGCGGACGGCCTCGGCCTGCCGTTCGACCGGGTACGGTTCGTCGGCGGCAGCACCGACCTGCCGAACATCGCCGCCGCGGTCGGCTCGGCCGGCGCGTCGTCGACCAGTTCACCGGTACACCTGGCCTGCACCGGGCTGCGCGACCAGCTCGTCGGGCAGGCGGTGGCGGACCGGCAGTCACCGCTGCACGGCGCCGACCCGGCCGGGGTGGTGGTACGCGACGGCCGGATGTGCCTGCGCGACCGGCCCGAGGTCGGCGAGACCTACGCCGAGCTGCTCACCCGCAACCACGTCTCGGACGTGGAGACGGTGGGCACCTGGCAGCCGGTCCTGCCGGAGACGACCGACCACGCGATGCAGACCTTCGGCGCCCAGTTCGCCGAGGTGGCGGTCGACGCCGACCTGGGCCTGGTCCGGGTACGCCGGATGGTCGGCGTCTTCGCCCCCGGCCGGGTGCTGAACCGCCGGACCGTGCACGGGCAACTGATGGGCGGGATGCTGTGGGGGTTGAGCCAGGCGCTGCTGGAGGCGACCCGGATGGACCCGCACACCGGGCGCTGGGCCAACGCCAACCTCGCCGACTACCTGGTGCCGCTGAACATCGACGCCCCGGACGTCACGGTCGAGGTGATCGAGGTGCCCGATCCGGTGGTCAACCCGCTCGGGGTGAAGGGGGTGGGCGAGATCGGCGTGGTCGGCGCCGCCGCCGCGATCGCCAACGCCGTCCACCACGCCACCGGCCGCCGGATCCGACACCTGCCCATCACCGTCGAAGACCTACTCTGACGCCTGCCGCACCCTCCCCGCCTATCCCCGCCCCTCCCCGCCGCGCCCGGCACGCTCACCTGGACACCAGAGGCGCTACCCGGGCCGGGTAGCGCCTCTGGTGTCCAGGTCGATCCCGGAAGCCCGCCGGGCAGGCGGCCCGGAAGCCCGCCGGGCGGGTGGGAGCGGTCAGCCGACCACGCTCACCATCCGGCCCGGGACCACGATCACCTTGCGGGGCTCGCGGCCGGCCAGGTGTTCGGCGACCGCGGCCAGCGCGGCGGACCGGATCGCCTCCTCGGCCGCCTCCGCCGGCACCTCCACCCGGCCCCGCACCTTGCCGTTGACCTGCACCGGGTACGTCACCGTCTCGGCGACCAGCAGGCTCGGGTCGGCCACCGGGAACGCCTCGTACGCCAGCGACCCGCTGTGCCCCAGCCGCTCCCACAGCTCCTCGGCGATGTGCGGGGCGAACGGCGACAGCATCAGCAGCAGCGGCTCGGCCACCTCGCGGGGGGTGGCGTCCAGTCGGGTCAGCGCGTTGGTCAGCTCGATCAGCTTGGCGATCGCGGTGTTCATCCGGATGCCGTCCAGGTCGCTCCGGACCCCGTCGACGATCCGGTGCAGCAGCCGGCGGGTCTGCTCGTCGGCCGGCGCGTCGGTGACCCGCAGCTCGCCGGTCTGCTCGTCGACCACGGTCCGCCAGACCCGCTGCAGGAACCGGTACGCCCCGACCACCGCCCGGGTCTCCCAGGGCCGGGAGACGTCCAGCGGTCCCATCGACATCTCGTAGACCCGGAAGGTGTCGGCGCCGTACGACTCGCACATCTCGTCCGGGGTCACCACGTTCCGCAGCGACTTGCCCATCTTGCCGTACACCCGGGTGACCTGCTGGTCACCGAAGTAGTAGCGGCCGTCGTCGTCCTTGACCTCGGCCGCCTCGACGTAGCTGCCCCGGTCGTCCTGGTAGGCGTACGCCTGGATCATGCCCTGGTTGTACAGCCGGCGGTACGGCTCGAAGGACGAGACGTGGCCCAGGTCGTACAGCACCTTGTGCCAGAAGCGGGCGTACAGCAGGTGCAGCACGGCGTGTTCCTGGCCGCCGACGTACAGGTCGACCCCACCGGGGTCGCCGGGCGACTGCGGGCCCATCCAGTACCGCTCGTTGGCCGGGTCGACGAACCGGTCGGGATTCGTCGGGTCCAGGTAGCGCAGCTCGTACCAGCAGGAGCCGGCCCACTGCGGCATCACGTTCGTCTCCCGGGTGTACCGCTTCGGCCCGTCGCCCAGGTCCAGCTCGACCTCGACCCAGTCCTTGCGCCGGGACAGCGGGGTCTCCGGGTCGGAGTCGGCGTCGTCCGGGTCGAAGGTGCGCGGCGCGAAGTCGTCGACCTCGGGCAGCTCGACCGGCAGCATCGAGGAGGGCAGCGCGTGCGGGTTGCCCTGCTCGTCGTAGACGATCGGGAACGGCTCACCCCAGTACCGCTGCCGGCTGAACAGCCAGTCCCGCAGCCGGTAGGTGACCGCGCCGGAGCCGTACCCGTTCGCCTCCAGCCACTCGATGGCCCTGGCCTTGGCGTCGGCGACGAACAGCCCGTTCAGGTCCAGGCCGCGGTCCGGCGCGGCGCTGTTGATCGCCGGCCCCTCCCCGGTGTACGCCTTGCCGTCGAAGTTCTCCGGCGGCTGCACGGTACGCACGATCGGCAGCTCGAAGACCTCGGCGAACTCCCAGTCCCGCTCGTCCTGCCCGGGAACCGCCATGATCGCCCCGGTGCCGTAGCCGGCCAGCACGTAGTCGGCGATGAAGATCGGGATCTGTGCGCCGCTCACCGGGTTGGTGGCGTACGCCCCGACGAAGACGCCGGTCTTCTCCCGGTTCTCCGCCTGCCGCTCGATGTCGGTCTTGGCGCCGGCCGCCTTCCGGTAGGCGTCCACGGCGGCCCGGGGGGTGGGCTGGCCGCCGGTCCAGGCAGCTCTGGTTCCCTCCGGCCAGGTCTGACCGGCCAGCGTCTCGACCAGCGGGTGCTCCGGGGCCAGCACCATGTAGGTGGCCCCGAAGACGGTGTCCGGCCGGGTGGTGAAGACCCGGATCGGGGCGGCGGCGGTCGGGAAGTCGATGTGCGCGCCGGTGGACCGGCCGATCCAGTTCCGCTGTTGCAGCTTGATCGGCTCGGGCCAGTCCAGCGCGTCCAGGTCCTCGATCAGCCGGTCGCCGTACGCGGTGATCCGCATCATCCACTGCTTCAGGTTGCGCTTGAAGACCGGGTAGTTGCCCCGGTCCGACCGGCCGTCCGGAGTCACCTCCTCGTTCGCCAGCACCGTGCCCAGCCCCGGGCACCAGTTGACCGGCGCCTCCGAGACGTACGCCAGCCGGTGGTCGTCGACGACCCGCCGCCGCTCGGCCGCGGACAGCTCGGCCCAGCCCCGGCCGTCCGGGGTGGCCCGGGTCCCCGCGGCGAACTCGGCGACCAGCTCGGCGATCGGCCGGGCCCGGCCGGCGGCGCTGTCGTACCAGGAGTTGTAGATCTGCAGGAAGATCCACTGCGTCCAGCGGTAGTAGTCGGTGTCGATGGTCGCCACCGAACGGCGGTCGTCGTGCCCCAGTCCCAGCCGGCGCAGCTGGGCGCGGTAGTAGGTGATGTTCGATTCGGTGGTGGTCCGGGGGTGGGTGCCGGTCATCACCGCGTACTGCTCGGCGGGCAGCCCGAACGCGTCGAAGCCCATGGTGTGCAGCACGTTGCGCCCGACCATCCGCTGGTAGCGGGCGTAGCAGTCGGTGCCGATGTAGCCCAGCGGATGCCCGACGTGCAGTCCCGCCCCGGACGGGTACGGGAACATGTCCAGCACGAACAGCTTCTCGGCGTCCGCCCGGGGGTGGCCCGGGTCGGCCAGCGGGCCGACCGGGTTGGGCGCCCGGAAGGTGCCCCGCTCCGCCCACCGGTCCTGCCAGCGGGTCTCGATCTCGCCGGCCAGCCCGGCCGTGTACCGGTACGGCGGGATGTCCGCCGCCGACTCGGCTGCCTCGGTCGTCATGTCGTCTCCTCGCTACGTCGCCTCATCGCTCGCCCTGGTCGACCGGGGGCTGGCTGAGCGCCGAATTCAGGTTTGTGGGCCGGGTGTTCAGGTTTGTGGGCCGGGTCCGTTCTCCGGGCATAAAAAAGCCCCTCACGCAGGAGGGGTGGCCGTGCTGTCGCTGTCTGTCGCGTCAGCACGGCTCGCTAAGGAGCAGGTGGACCCTGGACATGGGGTCATCGTACCGCGCCCGGTGCAGGGCTGTCGCACCCGATACCGGCCGTCGGGCCGCCCCGGCCTCCCGGGTGTGCTCGGCTCTCCCGCCGAATGCGGCTAGCCTGAGTGATGCGGGTGATCCGGTTACTCCGGACGGACGTATTCTCCCGCGAACCATCCGGCCGGTCCAGCGACTCTCTATAGGCGGCGGCCGTGACCGACGAGGAGGAGGCCCGTGACTTCACAGACCTGGGACGAACTGGGTGGCGCACTGCCGAGCGACCAGTTCCGCGCCGCCAGCGACGCGATCGTGGCCAACATCGAAGAGGTCATCGAGGGCAAGACCGCGACGGTCCGGCTCGCACTCGCCGTACTGCTGGCCGAGGGCCACCTCCTGATCGAGGACGTACCCGGTGTCGGGAAGACGAAGCTGGCCAAGGCGCTGGCCCGGTCGATCGACTGCTCGGTCCGGCGCATCCAGTTCACCCCCGACCTGCTGCCCAGCGACGTCACCGGGGTCAGCGTCTACAACCAGGAGACGCACGACTTCGAGTTCAAGCCCGGTGCCGTCTTCGCCAACCTGGTGGTCGGCGACGAGATCAACCGGGCGTCGCCGAAGACCCAGTCCGCCCTGCTGGAGAGCATGGAGGAACGGCAGGTCACCGTCGACGGGGTCACCTACGAGCTGCAGACGCCGTTCATGGTGATCGCCACCCAGAACCCGATCGAGATGGAGGGGACCTATCCGCTGCCGGAGGCGCAGCGCGACCGGTTCACCGCCCGGATCGCGATGGGCTACCCCGACCCGGGTGCCGAGCTGGCCATGCTGGACGTGCACGGCGGCCGGGACCCGATCCACGAACTCCGCCCGGTCTCCGACGCCATGACGGTACGGAAGCTGATCGCGACGGTCCGCGACGTGCACGTCGCCGACGCCGTCAAGCAGTACGCCGTCGATCTGGTCACCGCCACCCGGGAAGCCCCGGACCTGCGGCTCGGCGCCTCCCCCCGGGCCACCCTGCAGCTGCTGCGCACCGCCCGGGCGGTCGCCGCGCTGGAGGGGCGGGACTACGTGCTTCCCGACGATCTCCAGGCACTCGCCGTGCCGGTGCTGGCGCACCGGGTGATCTCGACCGCGGATGCGCAGCTCGCCCGGCGTACCACCGACGCGATCATCTCCGACCTGGTGCACCGGCTGCCGTTGCCGCACGAGCGGCAGCGCTCGCCGTACGACACCCGGCCGGCGAGCGGGGACGGCAGCAGCGGGCGCTCCCAGTACGAGCCGCGGGGGCGTTGACGGTGCGCGAGGCGCTGCGCGGACTCACCACCCGGGGGCGGTCCTTCCTGGCCGCCGCCGTGGCAGCGGCGATCTCCGCGCTGATCCTCGGCGAGAAGGACCTGCTCCGGGTCGCCGTGCTGCTCGGC
Organism: Plantactinospora sp. WMMB782; assembly: GCF_049179135.1. Classification (NCBI taxonomy): domain Bacteria; kingdom Bacillati; phylum Actinomycetota; class Actinomycetes; order Micromonosporales; family Micromonosporaceae; genus Plantactinospora; species Plantactinospora sp. WMMB782. The sequence goes on from NZ_JBMHMC010000007.1 coordinate 255,021, forward strand.
GTACTGCCGCTGCTCGCCGCGCTCTACGTCGGGCGCAGCCGCTACAAGCTGGCGTGCAGCCGCTCGCTGGAACCGCACCGGGTCCCGGTCGGGGCGAGTTCCCGGGTGGTGCTCCGCTTGCAGAACATGTCCCGGCTGCCGACCGGGACGCTGCTGCTGGAGGACCGGCTGCCGTACGCGCTCGGCAGCCGTCCCCGGGTGGTGCTGGAACGTCTCGGCGCGCACCAGGCGAGTTCGGTGGCGTACACGGTCCGGGCCGACGTGCGCGGCCGCTACGAGGTCGGCCCGCTGGTGATCCGGCTGACCGACCCGTTCGGGCTCTGCGAGCTGACCCGGGCGTTCCCCAGCGTCGACCCGCTCACCGTCATCCCGCAGGTCACCCCGCTCCCCTCGGTCCGGCTGGCCGGCGAGTACGCGGGCACCGGCGAGAGCCGGGCCCGTTCGGTCGCGGTGCACGGCGAGGACGACGCGGCGACCCGGGAGTACCGGCGCGGCGACGACCTGCGGCGGGTGCACTGGAAGTCCACCGCCCGCACCGGTGAGCTGATGGTGCGCCGGGAGGAGCAGCCCTGGGAGAGCCGGGCCACGGTGGTGCTGGACACCCGGGCGTTCGCGCACCGGGGCGAGGGGCCGACCGCCAGCTTCGAGTGGGCGGTCTCGGCGGTGGCCAGCATCGCCGTGCACCTGCGGCAGGCCGGCTACAAGCTCCGGCTGGTGAGCGACTCCGGCATCGACGCCAGCGCGAACGACGCCGGTGGCGAGGGGCTGCTGCTCGACCACCTCGCCGAGGTGCGGCCCAGCCAGCGCGGCGACGTGGCGACGCTCGTCGAGCGGGTCCGGCAGCGCTCCGACGGCGGGCTGGTGATCGCGCTGCTCGGCACGCTCACCGCCGCCGAGGCGGACCTGCTGGCCGGGCTGCGCGGCAACGGCGCGACCTGCATCGCGTTCCTGGTGGACAGTTCCACCTGGCTCAACCTGACCCCGCAGGCGCGCCAGGAGGCGAACCACGCGCACGGCGCGGCCGCGCTCGGGCTGATGCGCAGCGGCTGGCGGGTGGTCGGGGTCGAACACGGCAGCAAGCTGCCGGCGCTCTGGCCGCAGGCGGCCCGGGGTTCGCAGGGCTTCGCCTGGCGGGCCGTACTGGCCGAGACGGTCGCCGGCGGAGTGCGGTGATCCGGCGGCGCAGTGGCCGGCGAAGTGCGCTGACCGGCGACGGATGACGGGACGGGACGGGACGACGATGAGGCGGAACGGCAGTACCGGCACGGACGGGAAGAGCTGATGAGGGGACGCCGACATCTGGGATTCGTGGCGGCCGGGGCCACCCTGCTCGCCGCCGCGCCGATGTCCACCATCTACGACCGGTGGACCTGGCTGGTGCAGTGCGCGGTGGTCGTCGCGCTGGTCGCCGGCACCGGCACACTGACCCGCTGGTGGCGGGCACCGGTCTGGGCCCAGGGGCTCGGCATGGTGGCGGCGTTGCTGTTCGGGCTGACCTGGATCTTCCCGAGCGGGCAGGAGCTGTTCGCCCTGCTGCCCACCCCGGACACGCTCACCCACTTCGGCTCGCTGCTGGCCAGCTCCGGCGAGGACATGCGCTCGTACGGCGTACCGGTGCAGGACCTCGACTCGCTGCTCTTCCTGACCGCGCTCGGCGTCGGCGGGGTGGCGATCGTGGTGGACCTGCTCACCGTCGGGCTGCGCCGTCCCGCCCTGGCCGGACTGCCGATGCTGGCGATCTACTCGGTGCCGGTGGCGGTGCACGTCGACAGCGTCTCGGCGGTGCCGTTCGTGATCGGGGCGGCCGGCTTCCTCTGGCTGCTCGCCGCCGACAACGTCGACCGGGTCCGCCACTTCGGACGCCGGTTCACCGGCGACGGGCGGGACGTGGACGTGTGGGAGCCGTCCCCGCTGGCCGCCGCCGGCCGGCGGCTGGCGGTGATCGGTGTCGCGGTGGCCGTACTGCTGCCGCTGGCCGTACCGGGGATGACCTCGGGCCTGCTCAGCCAGATCAACGCCGGTGGCGGTGGCGGTGACGGCAGCGGTCGGGCCGGCGCGGGCGGCTCGCCGGGCCGGGTGAACCTCTTCGCCCAGCTCAGCGGCGAGCTGAACCGCTCCGAGCAGCGCGACATGGTGCGGGTGAGCACTAACGACCCCGACCCGTTCTACCTGCGCTTCGCCGTCGCCGACGACTTCTCCCGGACCGGCTTCGGGCCGCGCTCCCCGGAGGGGACCCCGGTGAACCAGGGCCTGCCGGACCCGCGCGAGGTGAGCCGGGAGGTCGCCGGCATCACCCGGGAGTCCTACAGCGCGGACGTCGAGATCCTCGACTTCGCCATGCCGTTCCTGCCGGTCTACACCACCCCGGTCGGCTTCCGCCAGGTCGACGCGAACTGGCGCTACGACGCGACAATGCAGGTCGTCTACTCGGAGCGGGCGTCGTCGCGGAACCGGAAGTACTCCTTCGACTTCGTCCGCTCGGAGTACACCCCGGCGGCGCTCTCGGCGGCACCGACGCTGGCTCCGGAGCACGCCTTCCGGAAGCTCTACACCGCTGTCGAGCCGGTGCGGGAGGTCGAGGAGCTGGTCGCCCGGCTGACCGCCGGGAAGCGGAACGACTACGAGCGGGTCCGGGCGATCTACGACCACTTCTCCCGGAAGAACGGCTTCAGCTACGCACTGAACACCGAGGGCGGGACCAGCGGGCAGGACATCGTCAACTTCCTCACCAACAAGGTCGGCTTCTGCCAGCAGTACGCCGCCGCGATGACCTGGCTGGTCCGCGAGGCGGGCATCCCGGCCCGGGTCGCGTTCGGCTTCACCAGCGCCAACCGCTCCGCCAACACGTACACGCTCACCAACAACAACCTGCACGCCTGGACCGAGGTCTATTTCACAGGCATCGGCTGGGTGCCGTTCGACGCGACACCGGCGGCCAGCATCACCGGTTCGTGGCGTTCCCAGTGGGCGCCCGACCCGGACGCGCCCGAGCAGAGCCAGACCTCCCCGACCACGCCGACCGACCCGAGCGCCGACCCGTCGGCCGGCCCGTCGGCGGCGGACGGGTCGGATCGGCCGCTCGACGAGGCGTTCGACGGTACCGCCGGGATCGCCCCGGAGAGCGGGCCGAACTGGCCGCTCTGGGTGGTGGCCGGGGTGCTGCTGCTGGTCCTGCTGCTCACCGTGCCGGCGCTGCGCCGGGCGCTGCTGCGGCGCCGCCGGCAGGCCCGGGCCGCCGCCGCGGCCAGCACCCTCGCCTCGGTGGCGGCGGCGCGGGACGAGGCGCCCGGGGTGGCCCGGGTGGTGCTCAGCGACTCCGAGCTGGCCAGGGCCCGGGCCGACGCGCACGCCGCCTGGGACGAACTGGTCGACACCCTTGTCGACTTCCGGGTCCGGGTGGATCCGGCGGAGACGCCCCGGGCCACCGCCGACCGGCTGGTCCGGGAGGGGCTGACCGGCGACGGCGCCGACGAGGCGGTACGCCTGCTCGGACACGCCGAGGAACGTGCCAGGTACGCCCGGGAGCCGCTGCGGCACGGTCCGCTCGCCGACGCCCTCCGCTCGGTACGCCGGGCGCTCCGCGCCGGAGCGGACCGGCGGACCCGGCTGGTGGCGGCCACCCTGCCGCCCTCGGTGCTGTTCCGCTGGCGGTTGGCGGCGGTGGACCTGTCGGCCGGCTTCGTCGGGCTGACCGGCCGGTTCCGGGAACACCTGCTGCGCTGGAATCCCCGTCGGGTACTCGCCGGACGCGCGTCCCGCTGACCTCTGAGCCGTACCGCCTGTCGACCGGCCGGGGGTCGGCGACATGGCATAGGGCCCACCCGCAACGCGCGGGTGGGCCCTATGCCATGCCCAGGCAATCTGTCGGATGTCGGACGCCGGGAACGGGGCAGGGCCGGGAACGGGGAGAAAGGCCGGGAACGGGGCAGGGCCGGCGGAGGCGGGCCGCCGGCAACCGGATCAGGGGCATGGAGAATTGCCACAGGTCGCCGGGACGGAACCCGGCGGTACCGTCAGCGGGGCGTGCCCCACGGACGGGCGATGGTCAGCGGTGCCCTTCCGGCCGCTGACGCCACCTCTCCTCGAGTCGGTCGATCAACGACAAGCGTCGCCCGCTGCGGACGCGGCGGCTGGTGGTGCCGCCGACCACGTGCAGGTCCGGTGACTGCGCCTTGCGCTGCGACAGCATCGCGAACGCGGCCGCGCCGAGCATCACCACGAAGCCCGCCACTCCGAGCAGCGGAGTTTTGCTCACCGTGCCGTAGACGACCAATGCAAGGCCAGCGATGATCACGCTGACCGCGACGAGCAGGCGACGCCGCGCGTGGAAACGCGGATCGCTGGCGCGCACAGCCGAGGCGAACTTGGGGTCCTCGGCAAGCGACTGCTCGATCTGCTCGAACAGCCGCTGCTCGTGCTCCGAGAGCGGCACGGCACTCCTCCCCGGTCACGTTGGCCGGTCCGCTCGGACCGACAGACCGTGGCAGCCGACCGGCTGCTTACCCGCCAGTCTACGAGGGGGGTCGCGGGTCGGAAAGCGGGACGACCTATGGCCGCGTCGGATTTTCCGTCCGCCGCTGGTCGGCGTGCCCCAAGAGGCTCGCCGGGCGCACCATGGAACGCCCGAATCGGGCGGCGGCGGCATCCGCCGCGGCCTCCGCGTCCCGCCAGCCGTGCTCGGGCGCGCCGAGCGCGAGCTGCCGGGGTGTCTGGTCGCCGTCGCTGAGCCCCTCGACCCGGACACCGATCAGCCGGATCCGGTCACCGGGGCCGAGAGCGTCGAACAACGCCCAGGCGGTGTCGAACACCTCCCGGGCCACGTCGGTCGGGCCGCCGAGGGTGCGGGACCGGTTGACCGTCCGGAAGTCGGCGAACCGGACCTTGATCGAGATCGTCCGGCCGACCTGCCCGGCCCGGCGCAGCCGGACCCCGACCTTCTCGGCGAGCCCGAGCAGGGCCCGGCGGATCGTCTCCGGATCGGCCACGTCGGTCTCGAAGGTCATCTCGGCACCTATCGACTTCTCCGCGTGCTCCGGGCTGACCCGGCGGGGATCCCGGCCCCAGGCCAGCTCGTGCAGGTGGGCCGCTGCCGCCTCGCCCAGACTGCCCCGGAGCATCCCGACCGGCGCCCGCGCGATGTCCCGGACCGTGCGCAGGCCGAGCCGGCGCAGCGTCTCCGCCGCCCGCTCCCCCACCCCCCAGAGCGCCTCCACCGGCAGCGGGTGCAGGAACTCCAGCACCTTGTCGGCCGGAACCACCACCAGCCCGTCCGGCTTGGCCCGGGTGGAGCCGAGCTTCGCCACGAACTTCGTCGGAGCCACCCCGACCGAGCAGGTCAGCCGCTCCTGCTCGGCGACCCGGGCCCGGATCAGCCGGGCGATCTCGGCCGGCCGGCCGAGCAGCCGGCGCGCCCCGGCGACGTCGAGGAACGCCTCGTCCAGCGAGAGCGGCTCGACCAGCGGGGTCACGTCACGGAAGATCTCCATCACCGCCCGGGAGGCGGCTGTGTACTGCCCGAAGTCGGTCGGCAGGAAGACCGCCGAGGGGCAGAGCGCCCGGGCACGCATCGTCGGCATCGCGCTGCGCACGCCGTACGTCCGGGCCTCGTAGCTGGCCGAGCTGACCACGCCGCGCGGGCCGACCCCGCCGACCACGACGGGCCGGCCCCGCAGGTCGGGACGGCGGCGGACCTCGACCGCGACGAAGAAGGCGTCCATGTCGACGTGCAGGATCGGCGAGCCGGAGTCGTCGGCGTCCGCGCCGAAGCGCGGATCGGCGCCGCGTGGCACGGACTGGCTGCGACCCATGCCGGCAGGTTAACCCGGCGGTACGACGAGATCGGAACACGCCGCCACCGCATCGACACTCGCGGTTGTCCCCGGCCGGGTACGGCTCTAACATTGGCGGTCACCGCCACACCGGACACGGGGGAGGAATCCGATGAAGACGGTACCACTCGGTCAGACCGGCGAGCAGGTCAGTCAGTTCGCCCTCGGCTGCATGCTGATGGGCACCGCCGCCGACGAGAAGTCGTCGTACGCGATCCTGGACCGCTACCTGGAGGACGGCGGCACCTTCCTCGACACCGCCAACTGCTACGCCTGGTGGCCCGACCCGTCGTTCCGGGGCGGCGAGAGCGAGAGCCTGCTCGGCCGCTGGTTCGCCCGCACCGGCCGGCGCGACGAGGTGTTCCTGGCCACCAAGGGCGGCGCCTGGATCGAAAACCTGGACCTGGTGCGCGACCAGCCGGACCTGAGCGTGACCCGGGGGCAGTACGAGGGGGCCGGCGGCGACACGCTGCGCCGGGCGCTCGACGACAGCCTGCGCCGGCTCGGCACCGACCACGTCGACCTCTACTACGTGCACGCCGACGACCGGAACACTCCGCTGGAGGAGACCCTGGAGGCGCTGGCCGGGATGGTCGCGGCCGGCAAGACCCGGTACGTCGGCTGGTCCAACGTCCGCAGCTGGCGCCTGGAGCGGATCCGGCAGCTCGCCGACCGGCACGGCTGGCCGGCGCCGGTCGCCCTGCAACAGCAGCACTCCTACGTGCGCCCCCACCCAGGCACGGACACCCTCTCCATAGTGGACGACGAGCAGCTCGACTACCTGCGGACGAACGACGACGTGACCCTGGTGGCATACTCGCCGATCCTGAAGGGCAGCTACGACGACCTGGCCAAGCGCCGCGACCACCACGTGATGGAGGCCTACCCCGGGGCCGACGCCGAGGCCCGGTTCGCCGCCGTCACCGAACTGGCCGGCGAGCTGGGGGTCACCGGCACCCAGCTCGTGCTGGCCTGGCTGCTGCACCAGCGGGACCCGCAGTTCGTCACCCTGTTCGGCCCGCGCACCCCGGAGCAGTACGTTGCCGCGCGGCCCGCGCTCGACCTGGCCCTGACCGACGAGCACCTGGCCCGACTGGCGACCGCCGGCGCCTGACCCGGCCGGTGAGCGGGCCCGCGCGAGCAGTCCCGGGTCGCACGAAGGGCGTCGGCGTGACCGCGGCGGGCATCCCGGGCCGCGCCGGCCTCAACCGCTGCCCGGGGTCCGATCGATCAGCAGGGCTATCCCACCGGCGGTCAGACACTTCTGCGCCTCGGGATGCGTCGGATCAAAGTCGGTCATGTCCTCGACGGCGCCTTCCAGGAACGCGCTGAGCTTCTGCACGGTGTAGTCGGGCGGCACCAGGCCCGCCTTGACCAGGCAGCGCACCACCACCAGCTTCGGATCGGCCAGCAGTTCGGGATTGTCGACCTGGGTCCGGTAGAGAGCTTCCAGGCTGACCAGCCCGGCGTCCTGGGCGCACTTCACCATCAGTTCGCCGTTCGCCTCGACATCCTCGTTCCCCGCCTCCGGGGTGATCCGGTAGATCCCGTTCGGCAGCTTGGTGTACCTCTCGTCGAGCCCGGCGCCCTGGGCACACCGGCGATACCGCGTGAACGCCTCCTCGTAGTCCACCGGATCGATCTTGCCCGTTCTGATGGCGCGGTCCAGTGCCTCCCGCTCGAAGTCCGACCTGGCTCGGGCGCGGGCGTCCCTGAACTGCTCCACCAGGGGCTTCATCCGCTCGTCCGGGTCGCGTTGCGGCAGGTCGTTCCTCGTCGACTCGGTCGCACAGCCCAGGAGGGCGAACGCCGTCGCGGCGGCCAGCAATGCCGGCCAGATCCTGGCTGATCTCATCTTCTGCTCCGATCTGACGCTCGGCGTACCAGTGGGCCACGGCCGCGCAGGGAGGCGGCGCAGTGCTCGTGGCCGGCGACAGGGTCAGTTGCCGGTGCCGCCGCCGGCCCCTCCCCTGGGAGGGGCCGGAACACCCGACGGAACGGCCGGGTCCTGGGTCGGTTCGCCCGGCAGGGCAGCCCGCCCCACCCGGTACCGGACGGTCCCGGTGGTGTCGGTGGAGATCCGGATCACCAATGTGCAGCTCGCCGGGGTCACCGCACAGTCGACCGGGATCGGGCCGGCGCTGACCAGCTCACTGGAGGCCCGTACCTGGCCGCTACCGTCGCCACCCGCCTGGATCCGTACCCCGACCAGTCTCGGCGAGACCGGAACCAGCTCGATCTCGACGTCCTTGCCGACCGCCCGGAACGCCTCGACGTAACGGGACCGGTCGGCAAGCGGGTCCTTGATCCGGGCAACGAAATAGTCGCCCTCCTGCCTGACCTCGATCGCCGAGTTGGCGTAGGACGTCGCCTTTCCGATCCGCTCGGGCAGCAGGCTCGGGCCGGCCACCACCGCGACACTCATCGCGAGCAGGGCTGAGGCCGCCAGCACCAGCCGGCGGGCCGGCCGCGACGACCGGCCGTACACCGGCGTCGGCGCGGGCGGGTGGCCCGGTTCCGCCACTATCGAGGAGAGCAGTGCCCGTGCGGCGGGACCGGCCTCCAAGCCGGCCAGTTCCTCGTCGCGTACCCGGGCGAGACCGGCCAACCGACGCTCCGCCCGCCTGGTGTCCCTCACCGGGTTTCCCTCCCTGACATCGCCAGCCAGCCTGTCTGCACACCCGCCGTGGCCAGTTCCCGGGCAAGTCTCCGGCGCGCCCGGTGCAGCCGGACCCGTACCGCGTTGCGTGAACATCCCAGTACCTTTGCGATTTCGCCGTGTCCGAGGCCCTCCCAGGCGACCAGCGAGAGAATCTCCCGGTCGTCCTCGGGCAGGCCGCGGAGCACCTCGCCGATCGTGCCGAGTTCGGCGCTCTCCTCCGCGCTCGGCTGGTACAGCTGGGCTACCTCTGCGGCGAGTGCCGCCGACAGGTCGTGCCGGCGCGCGATCTGCCGGTGGTGGTTGGCCAGCACGTTTCGGGCCACGCCGTAGAGCCAGAGCCGGGCCTGATCCCCTGGCGGTACCGCATCCATCCTGCGCCAGGCGATGGCGAAGGTCTCCGCCACCACGTCGGCCGCGTCCTCCGGGCCGGCGCAGCGGCGCAGGGCGAAGCCGAGGATCCGGCTGAACGTGTCTGCGTAGATCGCCTCGAAACGAGCCGTCCGCTCGTCGTCCACAGGTGCGCGCCCCTCTCCCTGTCCGGGGTGACACCTCTTACATGTCGCGGATGGGCGGAGCATTTCCAGCGCGAGGGCGACTGGTCCGGATGGCCGTCGGGACCCGTCAGCGGCTAGCCCCCGGGCGGGGGTACGACCAGCAGCGGGATGGTCATCTCGGTGGCCGTGCACGAGCCGTGGTAGGCGACCAGGGTCGTCTCGATCGGGTTGTGCGTCTTCGAGGCGAGCACGACGGTCGGGGCGAGGCAGGCCACCACCACGTCGCCGATGCGCGACAGGTGCGCCTCGGGTACCGGGCCGAACCAGCCGGCCGCGACCGCCTCGGCCCGGCTGGCCACCCAGGCCTGCTCGCCGAGCACCTCCGACCAGGCGGCCAGCACGTCGGCGGTAGCCCCGGGGGCGGTGTGCAGGTAGCGGACCCGGGCCTCGCCGGCCACCACCCGTACCCCGGCACGCAGCCGGGGATCGGTGTCCAGGTCGTACCGCCCCTGGGCCGGGATGTCGAGCTGGCCGTGGTCGGCGGTGACCAGCAGGGCCGCGTCCGGCGGCAGGCCGTCGACAAGTCGGGCGACCAGCGCGTCGACCTCCGCGACCGCGTCACGCCAGCCGGCGGAGTCGATCCCGCCCAGGTGGCCGTGCCGGTCCACCTCCGGGTGGTAGCCGTAGACCAGGGTCGGGCCGTCGCCGGCGGTGAGCGCGCCGAGCATCTCGGTGGCCAGCGCGTCGGCGTCGTCGGCACCCCGGTACGACCCGGTGCGGTAGGCGGCCACGCTCAGTCCGGTGTTCGCCAGCGCCGGCCGGCTCACCACGGTCACCGCGACCCCGGCCGCCTCGGCCCGCTGCAACTGGGTCGGCAGCGGCTGCCAGCGACGCGGATCGGGATCGTCGCCGAAGCCGGCCGCGGGCCTGGGCACCGGGTCGCCGCCCGGGGATCCCGGAAGCCCCGGCCCACCCGACGCCCCCGGAAGCCCCGGCCCACCCGACGATCCCGTAAGCTCCGGCACGCCCGGAAGCTCGGACACGCCTGGACCCGGCGATGGCCCGCTGCCGCCGAACCGTCCGGCCGTACCGGTCGGGTCGACGGCACCCGCCGTCGGCCAGGAGTCGCCGGGACGGTCGCCGCCGACCGGTGAACCCGGTCCGCCGCCGGGGAAGCCCGGACCGTCGACCGGGGAACTCGGCCAGTTGATGTGCGTGAGTACCCGGTCGGTGCCGGGGACGTTGACCCGGAAGCCGAGCACCCCGTGCGCGCCCGGTGCGGCCCCGGTGCCGAAGCTGACCAGGCTGGTCGGGGTGGTGGAGGGAAAACCGCAGGTGAGCGGGCGCCCGAACCGGGCGGCCAGGTCGGCCAGTGTCGGCGCGTGCGGGGCGGCGGCCGGCAACTGGTACCAGCCGAGGCCGTCGACGAGCAGCACCGCGATCCGGCGTACCCCGGCGAGCTGTCCGGTCAGCCGCAGCGGGTCGGCCCGGTCCGCCGCCCCACCGGCCGGTACGCCGAGTACCGAAAGCGCGCTGGGCAGCACGTCGGCGAGGCTGCCGCCGAAGTAGTGCGGCCGGACCGGGTCGAGGGGGTTGACCGGGCTGGTCATGCCGGCCGGCGGGCGAACAGGTGCAGTTGGGCGGCGATGTCCCGGTACGGCGGCTGGGCCGAGGCGGCCAGCTCCAGGTCCAGCAGGGCCGGCGGATCCGCCTCGGCGGCCACCGCCGGGATCAGGTCGGCGAAGACGCGTACCCCGTGGGTCTGCTCCACCGTCAACCCGGCGTCGGCGAGCAGCGCGGCGGCGCCGTCCGCGTCGTAACGCCGGCGCAGGGTGTCCCGGGGTCCGGCGTGCCCGTCCGGGTCCCGCAGCAGCGTGGCGGCGACCTCCAGGTGCCCGTTGGTGACCCGGCTCAGCACCGCGGCGGCCCGGTTCGCCACCAGCACGCTGGCCGCGCCGCCGGGACGCAGCGCGGTGCCGATCGCCCCGACCACCCCGGCCGGATCGTCGACCACCTCCAGGACGGCGTGGCAGAGCACCAGGTCGACACTGGCCGGCTCGACAAGTCCGGCGAGGGCGTCGCCGTCGCCCTGCACCGCGCGTACCCGGTCGGCGACCCCGGCCTCGGCGGCCCGCCGGGTCAGCGCGGCGAGCGCGTCCGGGCTGGCGTCGACCACCGTCAGCCGGTGGCCCGCCTCGGCCAGCGGCACCGCGAAGCCGCCGGTCCCGCCGCCGACGTCGAGCACGGTGAGCGTCCGGCCCTGCTGCCGGGCAAGCTCGCGGCGCAGCACGGTCCAGACCACGGCGGTACGCGGGCCGGACGCCGGGCCGGCCGGACGGCTCTGAGTTCGCTCCACCCGACGAGCCTAATGGCCCGGCTATCTGAAGTCTGGCCCGGCTATCTGAAGTCGCGGGAGGCGGGGGTGACCGGTGGGGTGATCGCGTCGAGCCGGTCGGCGACCAGGTTGACCACCCCGTCGTGCTTCTCCAGCCTGCCTCGCACCAGCAGCGCGGCGCTGTTCCTGGCCACCTTCCGGTAGCGCTGCCACAGCCCCGGTGAGCAGGTGACGTTGAGCATCCCGGTCTCGTCCTCCAGGTTGACGAAGGTGACCCCACCGGCGGTGGCCGGGCGCTGCCGGTGCGTGACGATGCCGCCGACCCGGACCCGCTGCCCCGGGTCGAGCCGGGCCAGCCGGGCGATCGGCACCGCGCCGGCCGCGTCGAGCCGCTCCCGGACGAACTGCGCCGGATGGCTCTCCGGGGAGAGCCCGGTGGCCCAGACGTCGGCGACCAGCCGGTCCACCGCGTCCATCCCCGGCAGGGTCGGCGCCTCGGCTCCGACGACGGTGCCGGGCAGCCGGTCCGGCCGGTCCTGCGCGGCGGCGCCGGCCGCCCAGAGCGCGGCCCGGCGGCTCAGCCCGAAGCAGGCGAAGGCGTCCGCGGTGGCCAGCGCCTCCAGGTGCGCGGCGGTCAGACCGGCCCGACGGGCCAGGTCCGCCATGTCCCGGTACGCCCCGTGCGCGGTCCGCTCCCGCTCGATCTTCTCCGCCAGGTCGTCGCCGAGGGTACGCACCCCGGAGAGCCCGAGCCGGACCGCCGGCCCGCCCAGCCCCCACTCGTGCGGCGGCTCGCCGGGCGCGCTCCCCCAGCGGGTTTCCGCAGTGGTTTCCAGGGTGGCCCTGGCGTTGCTGGCGTTGATGTCCGGGCGGCGTACCTCGACGCCGTGCCGGCGGGCGTCGTCGACAAGGGTCTGCGGCGAGTAGAAGCCCATCGGCTGGGCGTTCAGCAGCGCGGCCAGGAACGCCGCCGGGTGGTAGCGCTTGAGCCAGGAGCTGGCGTAGACCAGGTAGGCGAAGCTCATCGCGTGGCTCTCCGGGAAGCCGTAGCTGGCGAAGGCGGAGAGTTTCAGGTAGACGTCGTCGGCGATCTCGCCGGTGATGCCCCGCTCGGCCATCCCGGCGTAGAGCCGGTCCCGGATCTGCGCCATCCGCTCGGCCGAGCGTTTCGCCCCCATCGCCCGGCGCAGCTCGTCGGCGCCACCGGCGTCGAAGCCGGCCAGGTCGATCGCGAGCTGCATCAACTGCTCCTGGAACAGCGGCACCCCGAGGGTCTTCTCCAGCGCGTTGCGCATCAGCGGATGCGGGAAGGTGACCGGTTCGAGCCCGTTCTTGCGCCGGATGTACGGGTGCACCGAGCCGCCCTGGATCGGGCCGGGCCGGATCAGCGCCACCTCGACCACCAGGTCGTAGAAGCACTCCGGTTTCAGCCGGGGCAGGGTGGCCATCTGGGCCCGGCTCTCCACCTGGAACACCCCGACCGAGTCGGCCCGCCGCAACATCGCGTAGACCTCGGGGTCGTCCAGGGACATCGAACCCAGGTCCAGGGTCGACTCGATCATGTCGTACGCGTAGTGCAGCGCGGAGAGCATGCCGAGGCCGAGCAGGTCGAACTTGACCAGCCCGACGCTGGCACAGTCGTCCTTGTCCCACTGCAACACGGTGCGGCCGGGCATCCGCCCCCACTCCACCGGGCAGACCTCGATCACCGGCCGGTCGCAGATCACCATCCCGCCGGAGTGGATGCCGAGATGCCGGGGGAACGTCTGGAGTTCGTTGGCGTACGCGACGACGTGCTCGGGGATGTCCTGTACGTCGACCGCCGCCACGCTGCCCCACCTGTCGATCTGCTTGCTCCAGGCGTCCTGCTGGCCGGGCGAGAAGCCGAACGCCTTGGCCACGTCCCGCACCGCCGACCGGGGCCGGTACGAGATGACGTTGGCGACCTGCGCGGTGTGCTCCCGGCCGTACCTGGCGTAGACGTGCTGGATCACCTCCTCCCGGCGGTCGGACTCGATGTCGACGTCGATGTCCGGTGGCCCGTCCCGCTCCGGGGCGAGGAAGCGCTCGAAGAGGAGCTGGTGCCGGACGGCGTCCACATTGGTGATCCAGAGCGCGTAGCAGACCGCCGAGTTCGCCGCCGAGCCCCGGCCCTGGCAGTAGATGTCGTTGTCCCGGCAGAACTTCACGATGTCGTAGACCACCAGGAAATAGCCGGGGAAGCCGAGCGCCTCGATCATCCCGAGTTCGTGGTCGAGCTGCCGGTACGCCTCCGGGTGCGCGCCACGCGGGCCGTAGCGGCGCAGCGCCCCGGCCATGGTCAGCTCGCGCAGCCAGCTCATCTCGGTGTGCCCCGGCGGCACCGGGTAGTCCGGCAGCCTCGGCGCGACCAGGTTCAGGTCGAAGGCCAGTTCGGCGCCGAACTCGGCGGCCCGGGCCACCGCGCCGGGATAGGCCGCGAACCGGGCCGCCATCTCCGCCCCGCTGCGCAGGTGGGCGGTACCGGCCGCCGGCAGCCAGCCGTCGATCTCGTCCAGGCTGCGCCGGGCGCGTACCGCCGCCAGTGCGGTGGCCAGCCGGCGGCGGGACGGGGTGGCGTAGTGCACGTTGTTCGTGGCCACGGTGGGCAGCCCGGCGGTGCCGGCCAGCTCGGCGAGCGCGTCGTTGCGGTCGCCGTCGTACGGGTCGCCGTGGTCGGTCAGCTCCACCGCCACCGTCTCGGCCCCGAACAGCGCGGTCAACCGGTCCAGCTCCCGGGCCGCCGCCTCGACCCCCTCGGTGAGCAGTGCCGCCGGCACCGTCCCCTTCCGGCAGCCGGTCAGCACGAGTACGTGGTCCCGCAGCTGCGCGGCGACCTCCTCCAGCTCGCCGTAGACCGGGCGGCCCTTCTCGCCGCCGCGCAGTTGCGCCCGCGCGATGGTCCGGGCCAGTCGGGCGTACCCCTCCGGGCCGTGCGCGAGCACCAGCAGGTGCCGGCCGAGCGGGTCCGGCTCGCCGTGCTGCGGTCCGGGTAGCCCGAGGGAGAGTTCGGCGCCGAAGATGGTGGGCAGGCGCAGCGTCCGGGCCGCCTCGGCGAACCGCACCACCCCGTAGAACCCGTCGTGGTCGGTCACCGCCAGCGCGGTCAGCCCGAGCCGGGCCGCCTCCTCGGCCAGCTCCTCGGGATGGCTGGCTCCGTCGAGGAAGCTGAAGTTGGTGTGTGCGTGCAGTTCGGCGTACGGCACCGCGCCCTCGGTCGGGGCGGGCAGTTCCGGTGGGGTGTAGCCGGGGCGCCTGCGGGTCCAGGCCGGTGAGTCTCCGCCGTCGGCGTCGACCGCGAGCGGGTCCACCACGTGCAGGTGCCCGCCCCGGCGGGCCGGCCGGCCGGAGAGCACCCGTTCCAGCTCCGACCAGGGCAGCTCGGGGTTGTGGAAGCTCATCGCGGCACGGTGGTGACGGTTCCGGGTCCGCCGGGCCCGGCCAGCACCGGCCGATCCGGTGTGGACGACCGCTCCGGTGTGGACGGTCTAGTCATAGATGGCCTCCACCCACCAGCGGCCGCCGGCCAGGGAGAGCAGCAGCGCCGTACCGTCGGTGAGGGCCACCTGGAAGCGGGCCTGCCGGCGGGCCTCGGCCGGCGCCCACCAGCGCTCGTCGACCGGCCACGGGCCGGCCCAGCCGACGATCTCCACAGGTGTGCCGGACGGCACGGCCGCGACCCCGTCGACCGGCGGTCGCGCCGCCGGGAGGACCACCTCCAGCCGGGCCGGCGGCGCGCTGACCGCCAGCCGGGCGGTGACCCGGACGAGTTCACCGGTGGCGTCGTAGACCGCCGCCGGCAGCGGCTCGGGCAGCACGATCGCCGGTGCGGGCGACGGCAGCCGGCCCGGCCACGGCGCCGCCGGCCGGCCCGGAACCCGCTCGTCGCCCCAGGGCACCAGCCGGGCCTGGTCGGCCGGGGAGCGGCCACCGCCGAGCACGGCGGTCAGCACCGACTCGGGGCCGAGGATGCCCTGCACCCGGCTCAACGCCCGGTGTGCCCGCTCCCGTTCCGCTCCGGTCTCGCCCCACAGCCCCGGTTGCAGGCCGACGTGTGCCAGCACCCCCTCCGGGACCAGGCGCAGCCGGATGATCCCGGCGGTCGGCCGGGCCGGGCCGGGCCGACCGGAGCCGGGACGCCGGCTGGTCCCGGTCAGCCAGCCGTCGAGCTGCCAGCGCACCCGGTCGGCGATCGCCGCCGCGGTCAGCAGCCCGTCGTGCCGCCAGACCCGGCGCAGCTCCTGGCCGTGCGCGGTGACCGCCTCGATGCCGAGCCGGGTGCAGGCGAGCCCGTGCCCGGCTAGCGTGTCGTGCAGCCGTTCGGCCAGCATCCGGGCGGCGAAGGCTGCGGCGTCGACCCGGTCGAGCGGGTCGTCGTACGTCTCGGTCACCGCCAGCTCGGGCGGCGGGCGGCGGACCGCGAGCGGGCGGTGGTCCCGGCCGGCGGCGAGCCGGTGCGCCAGCATCCCGTCGAAGCCGAACCTGGCCAGCACGTCCCCGGCCGGCAGCGCCGCGAAGTCGCCCAGGCTGCCCAGGCCGAGCCGGCGCAGCAGGTCGGTGAGTGCCGGCCGGCCCAGCGCCTCGACGGGCAGCCCGGCGAGGAAACCGGCGGTGTCACCGGGCGGGACGACCCGGCCGGACCGGGCCGCCAGGCCGGCGGCGAAGACCCCGTCGGCGATGCCGATCTGGCTCTCCACCTCGCAGGTCTGCGCGACGTGCTCGACGATCCGCTCGGCGGCCTGCTCCTCGCCGCCGAAGTATCGACTCGGACCGCGTGCGGCGACCGCGCACGCCCCTGGGCGGATCACCTCGACCCCGGCCACCACCTCCTCGACGGCGGCGGCCACCGGCTCGAAGGCGCGTACGTCCCGGCCGGGGTCGTGGTCCAGCACGGTCAGCCGGGGGCAGCGGCTCTGCGCCTCCCGCTTGCGCAGGCCCCTGCGGACCCCTTCGGCGCGGGCGGAGGCGGAGGCCGCGACCACCCGGTTGGCATGGAGCACCGCGACCGGGGCCGCCGCCGGCACCCCGTCGACGATCTCCGCCGCGACCACCGGCCAGTCGGGGCACCAGAGCAGCATCGTCCGCACCGGCGCCATCGCCACACCTCCCTCGACCAGCAGATATGCGATCTTAGAACGTGTGTTCGACTCATGCTGACCCACCCCGGCAGAACTGTGGGACGCGCCGACCGGTCGCGGGTTGCACAGGTGGGGTAGCGTGTCGCCGGTTCCACCGGAGATACCACCTTCTCGGGGAAAGGCTTGTCACTTGTCACGTTGGAAGAACGCCGCGGTCCTGACGGTCTCCGCACTCTCGGCCCTGGCGTTGACCGCCTGCGGCTCGGACGCGGGCGCACCGGGCGAGTCGTCGAAGCAGCCGAGCGTACTGGAGCAGCTCGCCAGTGACCTCAAGGGTTCGCTGCAGAAGGTCGTCGACAAGACCGACTCGACCGATTCCGTGACCATGACCATGGAGGGCACGGCGGGCGGCGAGAAGATCAAGATGAAGGGCACCCTGGACCTGCGTGACCCGGTCAAGGCGGAGATGACGATGGAGGGTCCCACCGACGCTCCGACGACGATCCGGATGATCGGTGCCGTCGTCTACGTCGAGGTGCCCGAGGCGGACCGCGCGGACCTCGACGGGAAGCGCTGGTTCAAGATGGACCTGGGCGCCGCCGGCGCACAGGCGGGGATGGACTTCACCAAGCAGCTCGAGGACGTCGACCCCACCAAGCAGGTCAAGACCCTGCTGGCGACCGAGGGGACCACCGTCGTCGGCGAGGAGACCGTGAACGGGGTGGCCACGGTCCACTACACCGTCACCTCTCCGGTGGCGACCTACCTCGGGCAGGTCGACGCCGACGCCCGCAAGACGGTGGAGCAGGAGCTGACCAAGAACGGCATCAAGGAGGTCAAGATCGACCTCTGGGTGGACGAGCAGTACCTGCCGCGTCGGGCGCACATGGTGATGGGCACGATGAGCGACATGAAGATCGACTACACCGACTACGGCAAGCCGGTGAACATCGAGACTCCGGCCGCGTCGGAGACCGCCGACTTCGCCGAGATGCTGAAGGGTCTACAGGGCCTGTAGTGCCTGCCGGCCGGCGGCCGAGCCCGCCGGTCGGGTTCCGCCCGCTCGGTTTCGTGTTCCGCCCGCCCGGTCGTCGACCGGGCGGGCGGAACTGCCTCCGGCCCCCGGTAGGTGGGGTGGGTACGTCCCGCCGGGCGTCTGATGGGTACGTCCCGCCGGGCGTCAACCTGTCGCCGACCGTCCCGCCGGCCCGACGGAGTTGGGGTGCGGAACGGTCATCACGCCCGGACGACGGTGAGCGGGCTTCGCCGGGTGGTAAAGCCGACCGGGGCCGGCACCCGCGCCCCCGGACCCGTCCGGCGGTCACCCGGCAGCCACACCCGGATCTCCTTGGGGCGTACCGCCGCGCCACGGCCCTGGGCCGAGATGGTCACCTCCCGTCGCCGCAACCTGCCGCGCCCCTGCTCCAGGCCCTCCCACCGGCCGCGCAGCACCTGGAGGGTGAGATCGGCCCCGGTCCAGTGGCCGTACGGCACGAAGACGCTGCCGCGCTGCCGCGCCCGGGCGGCGAGCCGGTCGGCGACCGAGGCGGAGACCGTGCCGGGTACCGCCACGACCACGACGTCGACTCCGTCGATCAGGGCGGCGACCACTGTCGCCCACTCCGGGCCGGGATGGGGAACGAGGGCGAGCCGGTCCAGCGCGATGCCGAGTTCGGCGGCGGCTGCCGCGCCGAGCGTGGGCATCCCCACCACGGCACACCAGGCCCCGCCCCGGGAAGCCTCGGCGAGCAGCGCCAGCATCAACGAGGTGCCGCCACCGGAGCCGGGACGGCCGACCGCCACGGTGCTGCCGCGCCGCAACCCGCGCTGAGGTAACAACCCGGCCAGTTCCGACAGCACCGGCAGCGTCCGGTGCGGATCGGTCGTCGCCGGGCCGCTGGCCGGTCGAACCAGCCCGGCCAGGGCGGTGGAACCGAGCACCATCCGCCCCGCCATCGTCGACCACACCCCCGTGTTCCCGTTGGTCGCCGTGTCCCTGTCGGCTGAGTTCTCGTAGGCCGAGTTTCCGCAGGCGGAGTTCCGCAGGCGGAGTTTCCGAGCCGGCCGATCTCCTCCCGTGTCGCCGGGAGTGGTCGGTCGTTGTCTCAGGCGGCCATGCCGTCGAGCGCCGGCTGGTGTGCCACGCCGAGCGCCACCTCGACCACCGCGACGAACTGTTCGGCGGCGCGGAGCAGGTCGTCGGCCTCCCGGGCGCTCACCACCCGGGGGATGCCCGCCTCGGCGGCGGCCCGCTTGGTGGCTCCGGTGGCGAAGTAGTTGGCCCACTCCCCCAGATCCGGGGCGACGACCACCAGCAGTGCCCAGACACTCGTGACCCGGTTCCGGCGGGTGGGTGCGGGACGGGCCCGGGCGGCGAGCAGGGCCGCGGCGGCCCGCAGCGCGGCCAGGTGCGCGGCGGCGTACCGCAGGCCGTCGGGGCGGGTCTCGGCGGCCTCCGCCAGCCCTCTCCGGGCGATCGTCAGTAGTTGGGCAGGGGTGCGGTGCGGCAGCACGTGCGACGGCACCGTCGGCTGCTGAGCCTGACTGGTCGGCATGGGACTGTCTCCTCCGCGTCACCCATTCACCGCGTCACCGTTGCCCGGCCGCAACGACCGCACCGGTCGTTGCCGGCGCGGCGGCCGGGAAGGCGACGCACCACGTCGAACTAGCCCGCTGCGGAGGAAGACGCACCGGTGGTAGCCGGCCGGATGTGGACGCTTCCCCACACCACACCCGACCGGCCGAACCGGCGGGTCCGTCGCCCGCCGCCCGGGGGTCGTGGGCGGCGGGCGACGACCTGCCTGGTGGGCCCGGACTCGCGGATCCGGGATCCCGTGCGGTCCGCGAAACCGCACTCGGGGGTTACGCCGCGAACGCCACCCCCGGCGTCAGCCCGGGTGCCCGACCGGCGGGCCGACTCGCATCGAACCCCGCCCACTCGAACACTCGTTCTAACTACTGGAGAGAGTACACCCCGGGACCGACAAAAACGCAAGCGAACGCGGACCGCCGGCCTGGTTGTCGGGTACGGGTCAGCACCAGGTCAACGAGGAGTTGTTCCGGGTGACGTTCCGGATCACGTTGTTGGCGCCGCCACACGGGCTCTGCCGGATGTTGGTGTTGGTCACCGTCAGGTTCTGCAGGGTGATGTTCGAGGAGAGCGGGAACTCGGTGCGCGCCGCGATCCGGACCTCGCCGCCACCGGTCACCGTCCCGGACTGCCCGGCGATGGTGACGTTGTAGCAGTTCTCGATCAGGATCGAGTTGTTGCCGGTGTTCGAGATGGTCACCCGGTCGATCACCGCGCCGCCGCTCTCCGAGACGCAGAAGATGCCGCGCCCACCGCCCCGGGCGACCACGTTGCCGACCCGGATGTTCGTCGGGTAGCTGCTGCCCACCCGGCCGTTGCGGTTGGCCATCCGGAACGCCGCGTACCCGGTGCCGGCGCCGGCGTTGTCCGCGTCGACAGTACCGACGGTGGCGTTGATCGTGTCGTTGAGCAGCAGTCCGGACTCGCCGACGTTGCGCGCGGTGACGGTGCCGACGGTCAGCCCGTCCACCCCGTACGTCTCGACGCCCTGGCTGCTGGTGCCCTGCACGTACACGTTGTCGATCCGGATGTTGCGGACCTTGACCGCCCGGTCGCCGCCGTGGTTGTCGATCCGGACGCCGAGGCCGCTGGAGAGCCGCATGTCGATCTGGCCCAGCGTCAGGTTGTTCACGTTGCGCATGAAGATGCCGTAGAGCGGCGACCCGGTCAGGTTGAGGTGCTGCACCTCGACGTCGGTGGCGCCCCGGGCGTACACCGGAGCCTGGTCACCGGAGCCGGAGCCGGTCACGTTTATCGTGCCGCAGACGTCCAGCACGGTGTAGCTCGGCAGCGAGATCCGGGAGTTGGCGCTCACCGACCCCGAGCCGCGCACGACCACCCGCTGCTTGGAGGTACGCCCCGACGACAGGCTGTTCACCGCCGCCTGCACCGCGGAGCGCATGTCGTTGCCGGTGTAGACCGTGCTGCCGCCGTTGCGGGCGGTCCAGGTGCCGCCGTTCAACACCGCCTCGGCGTTGTACGAACCGCTGCCGCAGTCGGCGTTCCCGGAGCCGGAGCCGACCCGGATCATCTGCCACTGCTGGTTGTGGCCGCCCAGGTCCTGGTATTGGGCGACGATCCCGCCGTCGGCGGTGGACCACTCCCAGACGTCGAGTGCCTTGCCGCTGTGCCGGCTGATCAGGCGTACGTACCCGCCGTCGGAGTCGGCGACGCCGAAGTGCTGGCGGGTGCTGCCGTTGTCGGGGTTCTGGATCAACTGGGTGCCGTCGGAGGCGTTCGGCATCTCCAGGAACTTGCCGCTGTGTCGCGACCTGATCTTGTAATAGCCGCTGCCCGCGTCGACGAACTGCCACTGCTGCTGGTTGCCGTCGTTGCGGGCCCACTGCACGATCGGCGCACCGTCGTTGGTGGCGAGGTTGTAGAGGTCGAGCGCCTTGCCGCTGTGCCGGGAGACGAGCACGTAGTGGGCGCCGGTGTCGATGGTGGCCGCCGCCGCGGTCGGCAGCCCGACCCCGGCGCCGACGGCGACCAGTACGGCGGTGAGCGCCATGACCAGGCCGGCGCGCCAGCCGCGTCGTCGCGACCGGCGGTCGGGTGGTCTCCGGTCGGTGCCGGCGAGGGTGGTGGTGGTGAGGGTCATCGGTCCTCCTGAACTGGGAACGGTGGCCGGGAAGGCCGGTGCCGGGCGAGGGGTCCGGGAGGGTTCGTCAGGGCACCGGCACCTGCTGGCCGGCTGGTCCGGCAACCGGAGCCGGTACGCCGGGAACGGCGCGCCGGCGGGACAGGCCGGTCGGAAAGGCCGGTCGGAAAGGCTTTTCCCAACGTCGGCAACGTATCGAATCGTTTCAATCTAGTCAACGCCGTCGACGGACCCCGCCGATGACCGCGCCCGGACCAGCCAATTCCGCCCGACCGCACCGGAGGACGTTCGACGCGGTAATGACCAAAAGTTATTTCGCTCCTGACTGACCTGCGGCTACCCTCTTCCGGTGACGACTCGCAGACCCGCCCTCGGCGTGCTGATGGTGCTCTCGGCGGGCGTACTGTTCGCCGTCAACGGCACCGTCTCCAAGCTCGTGCTCCGGGCCGGCGTCGACGCCGCGCAGCTCACCCTGGTCCGGGCCGCCGGCGCCTTCGCCGGACTGCTCGCGCTGAGCCTGCTGCTCCGGCCCGGCGCCCGCCGGTTACGGATCACCCCGGGGCAACTGCCGCTGCTGGTCGGCTACGGCCTGGCCGGGTTCTTCCTGACCCCGATGCTCTACTTCGTCGCCATCTCCCGGCTGCCGGTCGGCATCGCGCTGCTCTTCGAGTACACCGCGCCGCTGCTGGTCGCGCTCTGGGCCCGGTTCGTCCAGCACCGACGGGTACGCCCCCGGCTCTGGGCCGGGCTGGCGGCGAGCCTCGCCGGCCTGGCCTGCGTGGCCGAGGTATGGGGCGAACTCAAACTCGACGGACTCGGCGTGCTCGCCGGCCTCGGTGCCGCCGTACTGCTGGCCGGTTACTACCTGCTCGGTGCCCGGGGCGTCCGGGAGCACGACACGCTCTCCCTGACCACCTGGGCGTTCGGCGCCTCGGCGGTGGCCGGGCTGCTCACCCGGGCGGTCACCCACGGCACCGGCGGCTGGGCACCGCTGGCCGGCAGCAGCGGCGGACTGCCGGTCACGCTGCTCTGCGGGTACGTCGTGCTGCTCGGCTCGATCCTGCCCTTCCTGCTGGTGGCGGGCGCGCTGCGGCACCTGCCGGCGACAAGCGTCGGCATCCTCGGCATGATCGAGCCGGTGATCGCCGCCGCGGTCGCCTGGCTGGCCCTCGGTGCCGGCGAGGCGCTGAACGCCGCCCAGCTCGGCGGCGGCCTGCTGGTACTGGCCGGCGTCGCCCTCGCCGAGACGGCCCGGACCACCGAGCCGCCGCCGGGCGACCCGCCACCCCTACCCGCCCCCGACGTGGTCGCCGCCTCCCGCTGAGGCGTCCCGCCGGGATATGCCCGCCCGGCCGCCGGACCGTCAGTGACCTGGCGCCGGCCGCCGGACGGTCAGTGACCTGGCGCCGCCTGCCGGGCGGTCAGTGACCTGGCGCCGGCCGCCGGACGGTCAGTGATGTGGCGCCGGCTGCCGGGCGGCCGCCGAGACCGGTGCCGGCCGGAGCGCGATAAGCAGTGCGGCGCTGGCCGCCGCGCCGAGCAGCAGCCCGGCGAGCACGTCGTGCGGATAGTGCACGCCGGCCACCACCCGCAGCGCCGCCACCGCCCCGGCCACCGGTACCGCCAGATACCAGAGCCGCGGAGCCAGCAGGACCAGCCCGGCCGCCAGCCCGCCGGCCACCGTCGAGTGGTTGCTCGGGAACGACCAGTCCCCGACCGCCGGACAGGACACCCAGGTGCCCACGTCGACAAGGGCCCGGCACGGCCGCTCCTGGTCGACGACCAGCTTCAGCCCCTCGCTGACCAGGTACGCCAACACCGTGCCCGCGCCCACCAGCAACACGCCGAACGCGCCTGGGACACGGTGGCGCCGCCAACCGAGCCAGCCGACCCGGGCCAGCAGCCCGGCGAGGACAAACAGACCACCGGCGGCGCCGTACTCCGCCAGGGCGTGCAGCCAGCCGGGCAGCTCACCGGCGCGTCCGACCGTCCCCCGGTACGCCTCGGCAGACAGCCCCTCGGTCACCACCTGTGGCCGCGAATCGCCCAGCCCGCCCGGTGCCAGCAGGGCCACCACCGCCCCGGCGAACAGGAGAATCGGCACCACCAGCAGAATCCGGCGCAACACAGTCATAGTAGATCAACTTAGTCGTTCCACCCTGCGGCAGTACCGCCAAAGGTCCTCTCGGCCGGACGACCTTCGTCAGCCGGCTTGCTGGGTGCACGGGCGGGGCACGGAAGTCGGACAGTCGGCCTGGGAGGCAAGATAGAGCCCATGCAGCCACATCCGAACGTGCAGGCGGTGCAGGACGCGCTGGACAACGCGGGGGCCCTCGACGGCTCCGGCACACCGAGCCGGGTACGCGTCCTGCCCGAGGCGGTGCACACCGCGGCGGCAGCGGCGGCCGCCCTCGGCGTCGAGGTGGGCCAGATCGCCAACTCGTTGATCTTCGACGCGGGCGGCGAGCCGCTGCTGGTGCTCACCTCGGGGGCGCACCGGGTGGACACCGGCCGGGTCGCCGCCGACCTCGGGCTGCCCACGCTGCGCCGGGCCACCCCGGAGTTCGTCCGTGAGCACACCGGTCAGCCGATCGGCGGGGTCGCCCCGCTCGGGCACCCGAAGCCGATCCGTACCCTGGTCGACACCGCGCTCGGCGGTTATCCGGAGATCTGGGCGGCCGGCGGGGTGCCCCGGGCCGTCTTCCCGACCACCTCCGCCGAACTGCTGCGGATCACCGCCGGCAGTCCTGCCGAGGTGGCGTGAGCCGGCCCGACCGCGACGCGGCCGGGCACGACACGCCCGGGTCGTCGCCCGGCGACCCGACCCCGGTACGGCTGGTCACCCTGCACGTCTGGCGGGTGGCGCCGCACGCCCTGCCCCGGGTACTCACCCGGATGGCAGTCGACCGGCGCCGGCTGCGGGCCGTGCCCGGCGTACGGTTCGGCAAGCTGCTCGGCACCGGCACGGGTACCGGCTTCGGGCCCACCGACGCCGACCCGACCCGCTGGGCCGCGCTTGTCGTCTGGGCCGACCCGGACCGGGCCGCCGCCTTCGACGAGTCCCCGGTGGGGCGGGCGTGGCGACGCCTCGCCCTGGCCGGTGCCCGGCTCGACCTGCGGCCCCTGTCCAGCCGGGGCCGGTGGTCCGGAGTCGAGCCGTTCGGCGTCCCCCGCCCGGGGCGGCACGGCTCTCCCCCGACAGGCGCGTCCCCGGCAGGTGCGACACCAGAGGACACGCCCCCGGCAGGCGCGGACCCCGGCGGTCCGGTGCTGGCGCTCACCAGGGCCCGGCTGCGGCCGTCGCGCGCCGCGACCTTCTGGCGGGCCGTCCCGCCGGTCGCCGCCGCACTGCGGGAGGCTCCCGGCCTGCTGGCCCGGTTCGGTGTCGGCGAGGCGCCGATCGGCTGGCAGGGCACGGTGAGCGTCTGGCGGAACGCGACGGACCTGCGCCGGTTCGCGTACCGTTCCCCGGAGCACCGCGCGGTCGTCACCCGTACGCCCCGGCAACGCTGGTACGCCGAGGAGCTGTTCGCGCGGTTCGAGGTACGCGGTCTCGCCGGTGACCCGGCGGTGCTCGGCTGGGCCGGGCCCGGTGGCGACCCGGAACCCGACGCCGGCCAGGAAGGCAACCTCCTTCGCCCGCCAGAGGTCGAAGAAGGTTCAGTGAGGAGCGCACGACCATGAGGCTGGTGCCGTGGAAACCGGACGATCTCGCCCGGCGTCTCGACGACGTGGTGTCGGTCTACGGCGAGGCGATGGGCTACCGGGCCGAACTGCTGGAGGCGCGGCGCGGCTACATCGCCACCCACGTACGACGCCGCGGGTTCCGCGCGGTAGCCACCCTCAGCACCAACGGCCACCTGGTCGGCTTCGGCTACGGCTACCTCTCCGCGCCCGGTCAGTGGTGGCACGACCAGGTCTACAACGCGCTCTCCGGGGACGCCCGCAAGACCTGGTTCGAAGACTGCTTCGAGGTGGTCGAGCTGCACGTCCGGCCGGCCGCCCAGGGGCACCGGCTCGGCGCCCGGCAACTGCGAGCCCTGCTCGGGATGGCCGAGGGCAGCACGACGCTGCTCTCCACCCCGGAGGCGGACGAGCGGACCTCCCGGGCCTGGCGGCTCTACCGGCGGTTCGGCTTCGTCGACGTACTCCGGGACTTCCGCTTCCCCGGCGACGAGCGCGCCTTCGCGGTGCTCGGCCGGAACCTGCCGCTGGCCCCGCCGGACCGATGACCGGCGCGGTACGGCGTTCCGGAGGGCTGAGCTGGCTGCTGCTCGGCGTACTGGTGCTGGCGCAGATCGGCTATCCGCTGACCGGGGGCACCGACCGGGCCCGGCTGACCGTCGCCACCGTCTGCCTCGGCTTCCTGCTGTCGGTGAGCCACGCACTGCTCACCCGGGGCTCCCGGGTGGCCGCCGGACTGCTGCTGGTGACCACCGGTGGCGGGCTGGCGGTCGAGGCGCTCGGCGTCGCCACCGGCGTACCGTTCGGCGGATACGCCTACTCCGGCGAGCTGGGTCCGAAGCTGCTCGGGGTGCCGCTGGTGATCCCGCTGGCCTGGACCTGGATGGCCTGGCCCGCCTGGCTCGCCGCCGTCCGGCTGACGCCTGGGCACGATCGGGACCGGCAAACCGCCCGGCCGGGTCCGGGTCGGGTGGTCCTGGCCGCGGTCGGGCTGGCCGGCTGGGACCTGTTCCTCGATCCGCAGATGGTCGCGGAGGGCTACTGGAGCTGGCGGGACCCGGATCCGGCCCTGCCGGGGGTGCCGGACGTGCCGGTCAGCAACTACCTCGGCTGGCTGGTCTTCGCCGTACTCCTGATGGCGCTGCTCGGCCCGGTCGCCGGCCGGGCGTCCGGACTCGCCGCCGGCCGGGCGTCCGGACTCGCCGCCGACCGGGAGGCCGGGCTGCGCACCGATCCGGATGCCCCGATGTACCTGCTCTACCTCTGGACGTACGCCGGTAGCCTGCTCGCGCACGCGGTCTTCCTCGGCCTGCCCGCGTCGGCCGGCTGGGGCGGGCTGGCCATGCTTGTCGTCGCGGGGCCGCTCGCGGTGAGCCTGGTCCGGCAGCGGCGACGCTCCGGTTCCGACGACCCCGCACCCGCCGAGCACACCCGGCCGACCGCACCCGCATGACCGGCACGCTGCCCACCCCGCCGATCGGCCGACGCTGGACCTTCCCGATGATCGCCCCGCCGATCGGCCGACGCTGGACCTTCCCGATGACCACCCCGCCGCCAGTCGACACCGGGCGGTCCGGATGACCGGCACGCTGCTCGCCTGGGCGCTGACCGGCGTCGTCGGGCTGCTGACCGGGCACGCCTGGCACAACGCCGCCCGCCGGCTGCGCCGCCCGCCGGCCGGCCCGGTCGACGTCGACGAGCCGGTCGCGGTGCTGCTGCCGGTACGCGACGAGGCGACCCGGGTCGGCCCGTGCCTGCGGGCGCTGCTCGGCCAGCGGGGCGTACCCGAGCTGGAGATCGTGGTGCTTGACGACGGCTCGACCGACGACACCGCCGAGGTGGTCCGGGCGGTCGCGGCCGGAGACCGGCGGGTACGCCTGCTCGGCGGGGCGCCGCTGCCACCCGGCTGGCTCGGCAAGCCGTACGCCTGCCAGCAGCTCGCCGACCGGGCCGGGGCGCGGGCCCGGGTACTCGTCTTCGTCGACGCCGACGTGCGGCTCGGCCGGTACGCCGTCGCCGCCGCCGTGCACACGCTCCGGTCGGCGGGGGCGGTGCTGCTCTCCCCGTACCCCCGGATCGTCGCCGGCTCTGCCGGGGAGCGGCTGGTGCAGCCGCTGTTGCAGTGGCTGTGGCTGACCTTCCTGCCGCTGGCCGCGATGGAGCGCTCGCCCCGGCCCAGCCTGGCCGCGGCCGGCGGGCAGTTCCTGGTGGTGGACCGGGCCGGCTACCGGCGGGCCGGCGGGCACGCGGCGGTCCGGGACCGGATCCTGGAGGACGTCGAGCTGGCCCGGGCGGTGAAGCGGTCCGGCGGGCGGATCGCGCTGGCCGACGGCTCCGGGCTGGCCGAATGCCGCATGTACGGCTCCTGGTCCGAACTGCGCGACGGCTACGGCAAGTCGCTCTGGGCGGCGTTCGGCCCGCCGGCCGGGGCCACCGCCGTCGTCGGCCTGCTGCTCCTGCTGTACGCCGTGCCGCCGCTGCTCGCCGTCGGCGCCGCGCTGGCCGGCGCGCCGACGGTCGCCCTGGCCGGGTCGCTCGGCTATCTGCTCGGGGTGCTCGGACGCCTGGTCAGCGCCAGGGCGACCGGCGGCCGGGGCTGGCCGGACGCGCTGACCCATCCGTTGTCGGTCGCAATCCTCGGTTGGCTCACTTTCCGGTCGTACCATCTGCGGAGGCGGGGACGGCTCACCTGGCGGGGCCGACCGGTGCGCTGACCCGTGGGGAGGGCGGTCGGCGGCACCGGATCTGACGGGTACGGCGACGGCGGTTGACCGTGACGAGGGGGCGTGCGTGAGTCGGGTGGTCGTCATCGGCGCGGGCGTGGGCGGTCTGGCCGCCGCGGCCCGATTGGCGGCGCTCGGCCACGAGGTCGCCGTCTACGAGCGGTCCGACGTGGTCGGCGGCAAACTCGGCCGGTACGTCCGGGAGACGCCGGCCGGGACGTTCCGGTTCGACACCGGTCCCAGCCTGTTCACCCTGCCGCAGGTCTTCGCCGACCTGTTCGAGGCGACCGGCGCCAAACTGGACGAGTACCTCGACCTGGCCCCGCTGGACCCGATCGTCCGGCACGTCTTCCCGCCCGCCGACCAGCCATCTTCTGACGAGTCGCCTTCCGACGAGTTGACGGACCCGGGGGTGGTGCTCGACTCGTGTGCCGATCCCGACGCCTTCGCGGCCCGGATCGGCGAGCGGTTCGGTGCGCCGGCCGCCGACGACTGGCGACGGCTGTGGCGCCGCGCCGAACGGATCTGGACGGCCTCCTGGCGGGACGTGCTGCGCCGGCCGGTCGGCTCGCCCCGGGACCTGGCGAGGCTGGCCTGGCGGCTCGGCGACCTGGCCGCGATCGCCCCCGGCCGGACCCTGCGCGACCTGGGCCGGCACTACCTGCGCGAGCCCCGGCTCCGGATGCTGCTGGACCGGTATGCCACCTACACCGGCGCCGACCCGCGCCGGGCACCTGCCGCGCTCGCCGCCATCCCGTACGCCGAACTGGCCTTCGGCGCCTGGTATCCGCGCGGCGGCCTCGGCACCCTCGCCGACGCGCTGCTCTCCCGCTGCCTCGACCTGGGGGTGGTGGTGGCGACCGGCAGCACGGTCACCGGCATCGACGCGGCCGGCGGCCGGGTGCACGGGGTACGGCTGGCCGGTGCCGTCGAGCCGGTACCCGCCGACATCGTGGTGGCGAACACCGACGCGCTGACCCTCTACCGGGACCTGCTGCCCACCCCGGACCGGCTGACCGGGCTGGCCGACCGCAGCCTGGCCGGGTTCGTGCTGCTGCTCGGGGTGCGCGGCGGGACCGGGCTGGCGCATCACAACGTCTTCTTCCCGGCCGACTACGACGCCGAGTTCGACGCGGTCTTCGGCGACCCGGGCCGAGGTGTGCCGGCCCGTCCGGTGGCCGACCCGACGGTCTTCGTCAGCGTGCCCGACGATCCACTGGTCCGGCCGGCCGGGCACGAGGCGTGGTTCGTGCTGGTCAACGCGGCACGGCAGGGCCGGACGCTGGGCGGGGTCGACTGGCGCCGGCCGGGCCTGGCGGACGCCTACGCCGACCGGGTCCTCGACGTGCTCGCCGAGCGCGGCGTGGACGTACGGGACCGCTTGCTCTTCCGCGAGCTGCGTACTCCGGCCGACCTTGCCGGCTCGGCCGGCGCACCGGGTGGGGCGATCCACGGCAGTGTCGGCGGGCTGCTGCGGCCGGCCAACCGGGGTCCGGCCCGGGGCCTGTTCCTGGTCGGCGGCTCCACCCATCCGGGCGGCGGCCTGCCGATGGTGGCCCTCTCCGCACAGATCGTCGCGGGCGAGATCGGCCCGGCCTGACCCGACCGTGCCGGCCCGGCCTGACCGACCCGACCAGCCGTGCCCGACCCGGCCAGCCGTGCCCGACCCGGCCCGGCAGTGCCTAGTGCGGTCGCTGTCGGTAGGTGAACCGCCGGATGAGCACCTCGAACGGTCCGCGACGTCCGGTCCGGCGCATCCGGTCGGCGAGCAGCACGGTGCCCAGCCAGGTCGTGACGGCCAGCAGCGCGGTGGTGGCGACGGTGAGCATGCCGGAGAGGTCGAGCAGGAACGGGGTGAACACGGCGGCCCAGACCAGCGACTGGGCCAGATAGCAGGTCATCGACCGCTGCCCGACGGCGGCGATCGCGTCGACCACCGGCCGGTGCCGCCCGGCCTGGAGCCGGAGGGCGATCAGCGACAGCAGCGCGGCGTACCCGAGACCGCCGAGCAGTCCAGTCGTGTCGTGCAGCGGGCCGAACAGTTCGAGCGTCGCCCGGTCGGGTCGCGACAGCACACCGGCCAGGACCAGCGAGATCGGCTGGGCGCCGAGTGCCGCCGCACCGATCCCGAGCACCGCCGTGGCACGCAGCAGCGTCCGGTGCCGCTGCGGCTGCTCCAGGACGCGTCGACGGCCGGCCCAGAGCCCGAGTACGAACGGGCAGACGAAGCCCGGCGGGCCGAGCAGCGCGATGTAGAGCGAGACGGGTGGACGCTGCACCACCATGCTGAGCAGGTCCGGCGGGAGCATCGAGACGTGCGGCGGATCGGTGCTGATCGTCAACGAGCCGCCACCCGGCAGTGCCCCGAGCACGAAGAAGAACAGCGCGGTCAGCAGCAGCCAACGGTCCCTGCGATGTACCAGCCAGGCACAGGCGAGCAGCAGCACGCCGTACGCGGCCAGGATGTCGCCGACGTAGAGCAGTACCGCGTGCAGGAAGCCCACCACCACCAGTACCAGGCTGCGTCGCCAGAGCAGCCGACGGACCGCCTTCGGCCCGAGGGCCTGCTGCCGGCGCGCGATCTGGGCGACGCCGTACCCGAAGAGGAACGCGAACATCGGGTGGGCCCGCCCGTCGACGAAACTCGCGATCAACCAGGTGACGGCCTGGTCCACGGCCGAGCCGTCCTGCGGATAACCGCCAAGCACGGACGGACCGCGCAGGAAGTAGTGCGAGTTGGCCAGGGCGATGAACAGCAGCATGAAGCCGCGCGCCAGATCCGGTCCGAGCGCCCGACTCGACACCGGTGTGGGTCGGGCCAAACTCGCCGTGGCCGGACCGGGTAGAGGCGGACTCGCCGCCGTCGGACCGGTGGGCGATGGCTCATCCGTCAGGTCCGGGTGGCGCGGTGCTGTCATGTTCCACAGCCAACCAAGCCCGGGTACCGGATCTCATCGTGCTTCGGTCGGTACCGGATCGACCAAAGTCGGTCGCCGGCATCGACGCCCGGCCAAACCGTGCTCTCCCTCGCCGCTCTCCCTCGCCGTCACTCCGGCGGCTCGCGGCGGCTCAACTCCACTCCGGTCGGCTCGCGGCGGGCCAGCTCCCTGCCGGGCAGCTCGCTGCCGGTCGGATCATCCCCGATCGATCCCCGTCCGAGCGGCTGCCGACCGGAGGACTCCGGGCCGACCGCCGTCGCCGGCCGCCCCGCAGGGGTGCCGGCGCCCGCCGCCCGGTCGGTCGACTCCGTCCCGGTGTCCAGCGAGCGGCGCACCGCGGAGATCAACTGGACCAGACCGAAGAAGCCGAGCAGCACCCAGATCGCGGCGGCCACGGTGATCGTGCCGGCCGCCAGCTCCGGCATGACCAGGTGTGCCAACCCGGCGACCACCAGTCCCACCACTGTGATGCTGACCCGGCTCGGCCGCTCCCCCACGGTGACGGTGCCGATCTCCTTCATCCCGGCCGAGACCGAACGGGCCCGGACGTACTCGTGCAGCCAGGAGAGCGCCCCGGCCGTCACCACAAGTACGCCGGGGGCGCCGACCAGCCAGAAGGCGACAAGCCAGCCGACCTCGCCGATCCGGTCGGCCAGCGAGTCGTAGACGTACCCGAGTCGGGTCGTCCGGCCCGTGACCACGGCGACCGCACCGTCGATGCTGTCCGCCACGGCGGCCAGCAGCACGAGCCCGGCCGCCAGCAGCGGACCGAGCGGCCCCGGCCGGGACTGGGCGACCGCGACCGGTACGGCGAGGCAGAGCAGTGCCCCGAACACCGTCACCGCGGTCGGCGAGACGTGCAACCGGGCGAGGAAGCAGCCCAGGACGTACGACATCCGCAGCCAGCGGCGCACCGAGGTGGTGGCCATCCGGGGGTCGAAGCCGCCGTGCAGCCGCGCCCACTTGTTGGCGTACTCGTCCCAGGTCAGGTTGCCCACGCTGGCTCAACCGCCGGACGGCGGCCCAGGTCGCGTGCGAGCGGGGCGTCGAAGGTCGCCGTACGGCCGCCGGGCCGGCTCCGGCCGCATCGGCTCAGACTCCGACACCGGCCTGGAGGCTCTGCCAGACCTCGCGGGTCGCGGTGGACCGGTTGAGGGTGATGAAGTGGATTCCCGGCACGCCCTCGTCGAGCAGCCGGCGGCACATCTCGCTGGCCTGCTGGACGCCGAGCCGGCGGACCGCCTCCGGGTCGTCGGCGACCCGCTCGAACTGTGCGGCCAGCGCGGGCGGGAACGGCGCCCCGGAGAGCTGCTGGGAACGCTCGATCGTGCTGAACTGGGTGACCGGCATGACCCCGGGCAGGATCGGTGTGTCGCAGCCGGCCGCCGCCACCCGGTCGCGCAGCCGGAGGTAGTCGTCGGCGTCGAAGAACATCTGGGTGATCGCGAAGTCGGCCCCGGCCCGGCACTTCTGGATGAAGTACCGCGTGTCGGTGGCGATGTCGGGCGACCGGGGATGCTTGTAGGGGAAGGCGGCCACCCCGACGCTGAAGTCCCCCGCCTCGCGGACCAGCCGGACCAGATCCTCGGCGTAGAGCACCCCGGCCGGGTGCCGCACCCACTCGCCCATCGGGTTGCCCGGCGGGTCGCCGCGTACCGCGAGCACGTTGCGCACCCCGGCGCCGGCCAGCCGGCCGATCACGTTGCGCAGCTCGGCGATGGAGTGGTTGACCGCGGTCAGGTGCGCCATCGGCAGCAGCGTCGTCTCGGTGGCGACCCGTTCGGTCACCGCGACGGTGGTGTCCCGACTCGTCCCGCCCGCACCGTAGGTCACGGAGACGAACGAGGGGCGTAACGACTCCAGCTCGCGGATCGCCTGCCAGAGCAGTCGCTCGCCCTTCTCCGTCTTCGGGGGGAAGAACTCGAAGGAGAAGGTCGCTGCGGGACCACGGACCAGGTCCCCGATCGACGGTTGCGAGTCGGGGAGAACGGAGGGAAGACCGAGCGCCACGTCGCGACTCTACCGGGCGAAGCGGCCCGGTCCCGCGCGATTGCGCCCCCTTAGGGGTGGGGAGTCCGCTTCCGCGTCCCATCTATCGGTCATCCCGGCTCTGCCGCTCGCCACCCGGGTTCCGGGGTCGGCAGGCGGCGATCAACCCGCGTACCGCGATCTGCCGGCCGTGGCACGGCCAGGGGTCGGCACAGGCGGCGCAGACGTTCGGCCCGGCCGGACCGAAGGTCTGGGCCGGACCGGCGGCCCCGGTCGGCCCGGAGGCCCCGGCCGGCCCGGCGACCTCGATCGGCGGCTCGGCGGGCAGCGGGCTGTGCTCCCGGTGCAGGCGTACGGCGAGCCGCCAGGCAATCGGGTGCACCACCTGCGGCGGCGGCTCGTCGGGCGGGTTCTCCGGGTCGAACGGCAACTCGCTGGACACGTCGCGGCACTCCTCGGCTCCTCGGACGGTGGTCGACGGACGGTGGTCGACGGTCACCGGTGCCGACCGGTGCTCCCGTTCGGGGCGGTTCGGGAGGCGTACCGGTCGGTGGTGGCCGTCGGCGTCGATCGAACCGCCGATCGGGCCGGTCGGGAGGAGCCAGCGAGGAGGGGCCAGCAAGCTGGCCCCGGGGCCAGCTTGCTACCTGGCCCCGGGGCCCGTCGCCGGTCACGTCGTCGTCGAGATCCGCGCGTACGCCCACGGCCGGCGGTAGCGCAGCAGGACCGCCAGCAGTACGACGGTGAGCAGCGCCGCCCCGCCGTCCGTGAGGTACGACGGCAGCAGTCCCGGTATGCCGAACCGGTCCCGGGTCGCCTCGAAGACCTCCGGCGGGATCATCACCAGCCCGGCCGCCTGGGTCGCGTTCACCACGAGCACCGTCCAGAAGACCCAGCTCCGCCCGGTCCGGGCGAGCAGGCCGACCGCGTTGCCGACCAGGTAGACGCAGCCGACGATCCGGAACCCGGTCAGGAAGCCGGGCGCGTCGGCCAGGGCCTGCGCCTCGGTCGCGCCGGCGAGCCGCATCATCTCCACCATCGCGCGGAGGTCGATGATCACGAAGTTCTGGAGCGCCGTGCCGACGACGAAGAGAATCGAGCAGCCGAGCACCAGGTTCTGCACCGGCCGGGTCCACCGGGTCGGTAGGCGATTGTCCCGATGGTCGTCGATCTGCCGTAAGGGAGCGGACATGTCCTCCGACGCTAGGCCGGAGTCACGTCGACGTGATCCGGGATGATCCCCATCCCGTCCCTGAATCCGCACACCCGGGCGAGCCCAGGGCGGCCCTCACTTCGTGGTCAGGTCCGGACGGTGCTGCCGGATCCACGCCTCGACATCCGACTTGCGCCAGACCTTCCCCATCACCAACTCCTGGTACGGCTCCGGGAAGTTGCGATGGCTGGTAATCACGTGGACCCGTTGCTTGCTTATGCCGCCGAGCATCACCCGGATCTCATGCGCTCCGACAAGCTCAGGCTCCACGTCACGGACGCTAGATCGTTGCCTCTATGCCTTGACTAAGGTCAACAGCAGAGGCACCGTTAGAGGTATGACTCCGCCCAACCACTCAGCCGTCTTCGACCGCCTGCCGCCGCGAACCCATCCGCATCCGCCGATCCGGCCGCTCTGGCTCTGCCGCGCCTGCGCCGCACCGTGGCCCTGCCCGACGGCACGCCTGCTCCTCCAGAGCGAGTTCGCGTCCGCGCCGGCCGCCCTGTCGATCCTGATGGTGGCCGTACTTCACGAGGCGATGACCGATCTGCACGCACTGAACCCGGGTGCCGAGCCGGATCTCGCCGAGCTGTTCGGAAGGTTTGTCGGCTGGACCAGCCGAGGACCACTCTCCTCGTCACGGTGACGGACCACCGCGTGACCGTTCCGGAGGCGCACCCCGAGAACGTCGTACCCGGGCGGTAGGAATTGGGCCGCGCAGGGAGGGTGACTCGTCGGCCTCCGGGGTCGTGCGCGGGGGTCAGCAGCAGGTACGTCAGATCGTCACGCCCCGAAGGACCGTCATGCCCCCAGCCGAGCACCACCCGCAGGACCCACACCACCCGCAGGACCCGCACGACCCGACACCTGGTTCGGCCGCCACGCCCCATCCGGCCGGCACGCCGGGTTCCCTCGGCGCGCTGCTGGCCGAGCTGCGCCTGACCCGGGGCTGGAGCCAGCTCCGGGTGGCCGAGCAACTCTGCGCCGCCTCCGGGGTGCCGACGGTCAGCCGGCACGAGGTCTCCCGGTGGGAGCGCCAGCAGCGGGTACCCGGCGAGTTCTGGCTCGGCTGGCTGGCGGCCGTCTTCGAGGTGCCGGTCGAGGAGTTGGCGCTCGCCGCCGCCGCGAGCCGTCCCGGTGCGTCCGGAGGCGCGCACCGGACGACCTGCGGAGATCCCGGTCCGGCACGGGCCAGCCAGGGGTTGTCGACGTCGGCACGGACCGACCGGGAGTTGTCGACGTCGGCACGGGCCCGGCAGGAGCTGTCGACCTCGGCGCACGTCTGGCTCACCGATCCGGGCGGGTTGGCGTGGACGCCAACGGATCGACCGGAGACGGCCGGCGGCGGCGTACCGCCGGAGCCGCTCGACGACGCCGGAGTCGCCCGGTTGCGCCGGCTCGACGACCTGGTCGGCGGGCGGGACCTGCTGTCGGCCCCGGCCGGCCGGCTCGCCCTGGCCACGGCAGGGTCCGCGACCGGCCGCCCCGGACGGCGGGCGCTTCCACTTGTCGCCGAGGCGGCACAGCTCGCCGGCTGGCTGCACGCCGACGCGGGCGAGGTCGGCGCGGCACTTCGGGCGTACCGGTTGGCCCTGACCGCTGCCGCCGGGGCCGGTGACCGCAGCCTCGGCGGGCACGTACTCGGCTCGGCGAGTCACCTGCTCAGCGCCTTCGGCGACGCCCGGGGCGGGCTGCTGCTCGCCCGTACCGGATATCTCGGCGTCCGGCGGACCGCCCCGGCCGGGCTGCGGGCGCTGCTGCTGCACCGGATCGCCTTCGCGGCGGCGCGCTGCGGGCGGCGCCGGACGGCGTACGCCGCGTTGGCCGCCGCCGAACGGGCCGCCGGGCGACGCGAGCCGGCTCGGGAACCGGGCTGGCTCTACTGGCTGGACGAGACCGAGCTGGCCGCGATGACCGGCCGCTGCCTGGCCGCACTGCGCCGGCCGCTGCGCGCCGAACCGCTGCTCCGGGCCGCGTCGGCCCGGGACGGGCAGCCGAGGACGACAGCGGTCTACGGCGCCTGGCTGGCCCACACCCTCCTCGACCTGGGCGAGGTGGAACAGGCCGTGCAGGTGGCGGACGCGGCGCTGTTGGACACCGTACGGTCCGGGTCGGCGCGGGCGGCGGCGGAACTGGCCGGCGTCGGTCGACGGCTCACGGCGTACCGGACGGAGCCGGCCGGCCGGCGGCACGCCGCGCTGGTGACGGCCGCCCGTCGCTACCTGCCGACGGCCTCACCGATGGCTCTGGCCGGATAACCGTGAGTAGCGTCCACCGTCGTCCAATCCATCGATTCGCATCGCTTCTCCGGATCTCGGTCGGGCGCCCGGACTAACGCTGCCCTCAAGCCTTTAAGCAGGTGATACGGCCGGATAGGCGGGCTGGCTGTGGTACCGCCGGAAGGTGGTGGCGTGGCCGCGCCGCGCGGCCGGATGGACGATCTACTAGCGTCATGGCGTGACCGCATCCGCCCCGGTACCGCCGGTCGACCGCGCTGGCCTGCGCCAGCGGGTCGACAGCTCGCTGGCCCGCTTCCTCGCCAGACAGCGCGCCTGGATGACGAGCGTCGACCCCGAACTCGGCACGGTCGCCGACGCACTGGAGGCGTTCGTGCTCGGCGGCGGCAAGCGGCTGCGGCCGGCGTTCGGCTACTGGGGCTACCGGGGAGCGGGCGGAGCCGACTCGGAGGAGATCGTCAGCGGCCTGGCCGCACTGGAGTTCGTGCAGGCCAGTGCACTGATCCACGACGACCTGATGGACCGGTCCGACACCCGGCGGGGCGAGCCGTCCGTGCACCGCCGGTTCGCCGCCCAGCACCGGGCCGCCAACTGGTCCGGTGAACCGGACGGGTTCGGCGAGTCCAGCGCCATCCTCCTCGGCGACCTGTGCCTGGTCTGGTCCGACGAACTGCTGCACGACAGCGGAATCGACCCGACCGTCGTCGGCCGGGCCCGGCCGGTCTTCGACGAGATGCGCTCCGAGGTCACCATCGGGCAGTACCTGGACGTGCTCACCCAGGCGACCCGGGACACCTCGGTCGACCGGGCGAGCAAGATCGCCAGGTACAAGTCCGCGAAGTACACGGTCGAGCGGCCGCTGCTGTTCGGCGCCGCGCTCGCCGACGCCCCCGCCGCGCTGCGGGCGGTGTACTCGGCGTACGGGCTGCCGCTGGGCGAGGCGTTCCAACTCCGGGACGACGTACTCGGTGTCTTCGGTGATCCCGGCCAGACCGGTAAACCGGCCGGGGACGACCTGCGGGAGGGCAAACGTACCTTCCTGGTGGCGGCGGCCCTGGAGGCGACCAGCCCGGCCGGACGGGAACTGCTGGACACCCGGCTTGGCGACCCCGGGCTCGACCAGGCCGGGATCGAGGTGCTGCGCGAGATCATCACCAGCAGCGGGGCGCTGGACCGCACCGAGCGGCGGATAGCCACCCTCACCGACAGCGCCCTGGCCGCCCTGGTCGGCGCCGACCTGGAACCCGAGGCCCGCGAGGTGCTCGCCGACCTCGCCATCGTGGCCACCCGCCGCAAGGATTGAACGCGGCTCGCCCCGTCCTGCCGAACGGAACGCCCACCGGAGGAAGCGGCGGCTGGGGATGCTGGTCTGGTGCGACCCGTCGGAGAGCCGCCCTCCCCGGCGCGCGGTCCCGGCCCGCCCACCCGACTGCGGATGGCCGGGCTGGCCGCCAGCGCCACGCTCGCGGCCAGCGCCTACGGCGCCGGAGCACTGCCGGCGGGCACCGCCGACCCCGCCTCGGGCTCGGTCGCGGGCGGCTGGGGTTACTGGCTGGGCCTGGCCGGCTGGTTCCTCGGGCTGGCCGCGCTGTCGGCCGTCTGGTGGCGGCTCGGCGTACGGCTGCGGCGGCGGCCGGCGAGCGTACCGCTGGGCTGGCTGCTGCGTACCGGACTGCTCTGGGCCGCGCCGCTGCTGCTCGCACCCCCGGTCGGCAGCCGGGACGTGTACGCCTACGCCTGCCAGGGCGCACTCTGGCTGGACGGCGTCGACCCGTACGCCGTCGGCGTGCAGCCGGGCGGCTGTGTCTGGGCGGACGCCGTACCCGCACTGTGGCGGGACACCGAGACGCCGTACGGTCCGCTGGCGGTGGCGCTGGCCGGCGGGGCGGTCGCGCTGGCCCGGCTGGTCGACATCTCCGTCGGCGGGCAACTGCTGGTCGCGGTCGCGCTGCTCCGGGCCGAGGCGCTGGCCGGGGTGGTACTCGTCGCCGGCTGCCTGCCCCGGCTGGCCCGGGCGGGCGGCGTCGACCCGGTCCGGGCCGCCTGGCTCGGACTGGTCTCCCCGCTCGTCGGGGTGCACGCGCTCGGCGGCGCACACAACGACGCCCTGGTGCTGGGGCTGGTGCTGGCCGCGCTGGCGCTGGCCGCCTTCCACCCTCGGTCCGATGCCGATGCCGATGCCGAGGTCGAGGTCGATGCCGAGGTCGATGCCGAGGTCGATGCCGAGGTCGGGGGCAGGGGCGGGACCGGGCGCGGGGTCGGGGTCGGGCGCGGGATCGGGGTCGGGCGCGGGGTCGGGGTCGGGGCGCTGCTGGGGCTGGCGGTCGCGATCAAGGTCACCGCGATCGTCGCGCTGCCGTTCGCCGTCCTGCTGTGCACCGTCCACCCCGGCCACGCCCCGGGGCGTTCGAGACGGGTAACCACCGGACGGGCAGCCGCACCGGAGCCGGGAATGCACCGACTCCGGACCGCCCTCGGAGAGCGCCCCGAACGAACGGGCCAGGCCCGCGCCGTCTGGCCCGCGCTCGCGGTACTCCTCGATCGCCGGCTGGTCGCGACGGCCGCCACGGTGCTGGCCGGGGCGGTCCTGGCCTTCGCCGGGCTGTCCCTGGCCACCGGCCTCGACCTCGGCTGGATCGCCGCCCTCTCCGGCACCGGCCGGCTGGTGCAGTGGACCTCGATACCCACCGGGCTGGGCATGGCGGCCGGCTACCTGCTGCGGCTCGCCGGGCACCCGGAGGCGGTACCCGGCGCGGTGACGGCGGCCCGGCTCCTCGGCCTCGTCGCACTGGCCGGCACGCTCACGCTGTTGCTGTTCCGCGCCACGCGGCACGTCACCATCGACGCATCGCCCGATCTACCGACGACCGGCCGGCGCCGGGCCCGTCGTCGACTGGTCGCCATCACCGGGCTGGCCTTCACCGCTCTCGCCCTGCTCTCGCCGATCTTCTACCCCTGGTACGGGCTGGTCGCGGTCACCGTGCTCGCGGCGGGTCTGGTCGACCGGCACCGGGTGCACCGGGTCGCCGTCGCGGTGGTCGTGCTCGGCTTCCTGGTGCTGCCCGGCGGGCTCGGGCTGGCCGTGCTCAGCAAGCTGCCCGGTGCACTCCTCGACGTCGCCCTGGTGGCGGTGCTCGGCGCCGTGGCCTACCGGAGGTGGCGGTCCCGGTCCCGATCCCGGTCCAGGTCCGGACGCTGACGCCCGCCGGACCCCTCCCGGTCGGTGCCGGACGGTTGTCGAGCGATGCCGGACCGTCGCCGGTCGAGCAGCCGGAGCAGCCGGGATCCCTCTCCGGCGGCCGGGGTCCGCTGCACGCCGGCCCGACCCAGCCGGACCCAGACGGAGAGGGTCAGCAGCACCAGGGCGAAGCCGAAGAGCAGGTCCTCCACCGGCGCGTACGCCAGCCGCCAGCCGATGATCGCGTCCGGGGCGTACCGGACGATGTCCCGGCCGGTCAGGATGCCATTGGAGATCAGCTGGAAGAACACGATGATCGGGTACGTGGCCCAGAAGACCGGCCGGAGCAGCAGCCGGGTACGCAGCACGAAGAGGTCGACCAGCCCGGCGCCGAGTACGCCGAGCAGAGCTGCCGCCGTATAGGTCACGGTGACCGCTCCTGGCCCGGCAGCCCCCGGCGAGGCGGTGCCTCGTCGCCGGCCGGCCAGCGCCGCACCGCGCGTACCGCCTCGAAGCCGAGGATGGCGCAGCAGGGTACGACGACGAAGAAGAGCAGCTCGTCCAGGGGCAGGCCGCCGGGCACCAGTACCCCGGTGGTCTGCTCCGGGTCGAAGGTCCAGTGTCCGGCGGCGATCGCGGCCAGGTCCCAGAGCGCGAAGACCAGCACCACCGGCAGCAGGGTGAGCAGCAGCCGACGCCACCGCCGCAGCACGTTCACCCGCAGCACCGGCTCCAGCCACAGCGCGGCCCCGAGGCATCCGGCGAGCACCGCCAGGTAGGCGAACCGCTCCATTCCGCGAGATCCGCTCAGAAGCCGGTGGCCTGCGCCCGGCGCTTGACCTCGCGGGCCCGGTCACCGCCGAGGGCCGCCGCCGGGGTGCCGGGCAGGGTGTCGTCGGGCAGGTAGAGCCAGCGCAGAGTCGCCTCGTCGTCGTACCCGGCGTCGTGCAGCAGGGTGAGGATGCCCGGCAGGTGCTTGCGTACGGTCCGGTTCGCCACCAGCTCGGCCGGGACCATCCGGGTGCCGTCCCGGCGGACCGCCAGCAGCTCCCGGTCCCGGATCATCTGGTGGACCTTGCTGATCGACACCTCGAGGCGCTCGGCGACCTCCGGCAGGTTCAGCCACCCGGACGGTTCGAGCGGCTGCGGGTCGGCAGGTGGGGATTCGGTCACCCGCCCACCTTGCCACGCCGCCACCGGAGCGCACGAACGGCTCCCCGCCGAGCCCACGCCACACCGCCGTTCGCCGGCCGAAGCGATCTCCGCTGAGCGCGGGCGGCGCGACACGAACTTTTCGCTTCGGCGTCGGCTGTGGCATCCTGTTCTGCCGCCGCCCCCTGGAGACATAGACTGCCTGCCGATGGACATACAGGTCGCCGACACGCTGCTGAACTCGCTGATCGACGGGCGCTACCGCATCCGCGGTCGCGTGGCCCGTGGTGGGATGGCGACCGTCTACACCGCCATCGACGAGCGGCTCGACCGTACGGTCGCGATCAAGATCATTCATCCGAACCAGGCGATGGACGCCCAGGTGCGGCTCGCCGACTTCCTCGAGCGGTTCACCGACGAGGCCAAGACCATCGCCCGGCTGACCCACCCGAACGTGGTGGCCGTCTACGACCAGGGCACCCACGGCGGCCTGCCGTACCTGGTCATGGAGTACGTCCGGGGCCGCACGCTGCGCGAGATCCTGGCCGAGCGCAAACGGCTCAACCCGAGCGAGGCGCTGGCGATCCTGGAGCAGATGCTCGCCGCGATCGGCGCCGCGCACCGGGCCGGCCTGGTGCACCGGGACGTGAAACCCGAGAACGTGCTGGTGGCCGAGGCGCCGAGCGGGGGCGCGGGCAACCTCGTCGACAGCGTCGTGAAGGTCGCCGACTTCGGGCTGGCCCGGGCGGTCGAGGCGAGTTCCGAGACCGACGGCGCCAACCAGCTGATGGCGACCGTCGCCTACGTGGCACCCGAACTGGTCACCGAGGGCCGGGCCGACCCGCGCACCGACGTCTACGCCGCCGGGATCGTGCTCTTCGAGATGCTCACCGGCCGCGTCCCGTACGACGGTGACCGGGCCGTGGACGTCGCCTGGCAGCACGTGGACCGGGACGTACCGGCACCGTCCGGGCTGGTCCCCGGCCTGCCACCGATCCTGGACGAGCTGGTCCGCCGGGCGACCCGGCGCGACCCCGGCGCCCGGCCGACCGACGCGGGCGCGTTCCAGGCCGAGGTCCAGGTGGTCCGGGACGACCTCGGCACCGTCGCCAACGCCAACACGGCGGTACTCCGGCAGATCCCCGCCGTCGACCAGCCGACCATGGCGGTGCAGCAGCCCACCATGGTGGTCTCCTCGGTACGCCCGACCGACCGACCGACCTGGGCCCGCCTGCCCGACCAGCCTCGGGAACGCGGCACCCCGCACCGCCGCCGCGCGGCGGCCAGTCCCGCGTCCGACTTCCTCGACCGGGTCCGCGAGATCGGCGGGCAGCTCTTCGCCGGCCGGGCCTCGATCGTGGTCACCGTGGTCGCGCTCGCCCTGGTGCTCGGGATGACCGGCTGGTGGTTCGCGTTCGGCAGGTACACCGAGGCGCCGAGCCTGGCCGGGCTGACCCGGGCGCAGGCACAGACCGAGGCCGAGCAGTCGGGTTTCGTGGTCGAGTACGCGGAACCCCGCTACAGCGAGGACGTCGCCAAGGACAGCGTGCTCGCCCAGGAGCCCGAGTCGACCAGCCGGATCCGCCGGGGCGGCACGATCACCCTCACCCTCTCGCTCGGTCCGGAGCGCTTCCCGGTGCCGGACGTGGTCGGCAAGACGCTCGACCTGGCCCAGCTCGACCTGGAGAACGCGAGCCTGGTGCTGGTACGCGGCACCGACCGGTACGACGACAACCTGCCCGAGGGCGTGGTGATCGCGACCAGCCCGAAGGTAGGCGCCGAGGTCAAACCCGGCGACAAGATCACGGTCATCGTCAGCAAGGGCAAGGCGCCGATCAGCGTCCCGGTGCTTGTCGGCAAGAACATCAACGAGGCCCGGAACATCATCCGGGACCTCGGCCTGAAGCTCAGCGAGGAGTACAAGGACTCCGACAAGCCCAAGGACCAGGTGATCGCGCAGAGCCCGCAGGACGGCGCCGGGGTGGAGAAGGGCGCGCAGGTCAAGGTCGAGGTCAGCAACGGCCCGCCGGCCGTGGTCGTGCCCCGGGTGATCGACCTTCCCTGCCAGCAGGCGAAACAGCTCCTGGAAAGCCGGGGCCTGGCCGTCGGGGTGCAGTTCAACCCGAACGGGACCGTCAGATTCCAGAACCCGAACGAGAACACTCCGGTACCGCCAGGGACCCAGGTTGTCATCACCTGCCTCTGACCCCGCCCCCGGCGCCGGCCGCCCCGGCACCGCGCCGGCCGGCGCTGCCGGGCAGCATCGGCCGGTCGGGTCGCACACGCCCACCTCGGGTGGCCTCGCCAAGGCAGCCCTGGCGTACGCCGACGCGATCGGCTCGGAGGTGGTGCAGGTCTACGTCGGCAACTCGCGGGGCTGGGCGCTGCCGCCGGGCGATCCCGGGCAGGACGAGGCGTTCCGGGCCGGCTGTGCCGAACGCGGGCTGCTGGTGTACATCCACGCGTCGCTGCTGACGAACCTCGGCTCGCCCACCCCGGCGACCGTGCAGAAGTCGGTGGCGACCCTGGCGCACGCCCTGGACAGGGGTGCCGCGATCGGTGCCGCCGGGGTGGTCTTCCACGCCGGCAGCGCGGTCGACGCCGGGCACGCCGAGGCGGCGATGCGGCAGGTACGTGAGGCGCTGCTCCCGCTGCTCGACTCAGCCGCCGCCCGGGGCGGGCCGAAGCTGCTGGTGGAACCGAGCGCCGGTGGCGGCCGTTCGCTGGCCTCCCGGGTGGAGCACCTGGAGCCGTACCTCGCCGCCGTCGACCGGCACCCGTGGCTCGGCGCCTGCTTCGACACCTGCCACGCCTGGGCGGCCGGGCACGACCTGGCCCGGGAGGGCGGGATGCGCGACACGCTCGACGCGCTGGTCGCCGCGATCGGGCCGGACCGGCTCTGGCTGGTGCACGCCAACGACTCGCGGGACCTGTGCGGCTCGACCCGCGACCGGCACGAGACGATCGGTAAGGGCTGCATCGGGGAGCCGGCCTTCGCCGAGCTGATGACCCACCCGGCGACCGCCGGCATCCCGGTGGTGGTCGAGACGCCGAGCGAGAACCACGGACACGCCGACGACCTCGCCACCCTCCGACGCCTCGGCGGCTGACCAGCCGGAACATTGGGCTGCCGACCCGGAGCGGCGTACCGTGTCGGCGGTGGAACGGGGCGTACGGCGGATACCGCCGGTCGGACCGCTCAGCGGGCTGCCGGTCGGACCGCTCAGCGGAGTGCCGGCCAGGCTGCTCAGCGGAGTGCCGGCCAGGCTGCTAAGCGGACTGCCGGTCGGGCTGCTGGTCGGATTGTTGCTGACCGCGCTCGCGGTAGCCGGCTGCGGCGGCCCGCCGAGCGGCGGCCGGTCCACCGCCGGTACCGGACCGACGGCCAGCCCATCCGGTAACCCGGCCAGCCCCGCTGCCGCCTTCACGCACGACATCGCCACGGTCGGTGCCGCCGAGCTGGGGCCGAGCTGGCGATCCGGCTGCCCGGTCGGGCCCGACCAGCTCCGGCGGATCCGGCTCGGCTACTGGGACTTCGACGGCCGTCCGCGGGTCGGCACGATCGTCGTACACCGCTCGGTGACCGCCGAGGTGGTGAAGATCTTCGGCAGCCTCTACCGGGAACGCTTCCCGATCCGCCGGCTACAGCCCGTCGACGCGTACGCCGGCAGCGACGACAGGTCGATGGCCGACGACAACACCTCCGGCTTCAACTGCCGCCGGGCGGTCTCGACGGGCCCGGCGAAGTGGTCCGCGCACGCCTACGGGAAGGCGATCGACGTCAACCCGGTGGAGAATCCGTACCTGCTCGACGGCCGGGTGCTGCCACCCGCCGGGGCGGCGTACCAGGACCGCTCGGAGCGCCGACCCGGGATGGCCGTCCCGGGCGGAGCCCTGGTCGAGGCGTTCGCGGCGGCCGGCTGGCAGTGGGGCGGCAGCTGGCGCTCCCCCGACTACCAGCACTTCACCCGCACCGGCGGCTGACCCCACCTGGACAGAACGCGGCCGGGTCAGCGGCGGAAGATCGCCGTCAGCACCTCGATCGCCCGGTCCACGTCTGCGTCGTCCAGGTCGTGATGGGTCACCAGGCGGGCGGTGCGCGGGCCGAGGA
The DNA here is from genome assembly GCF_049179135.1 of Plantactinospora sp. WMMB782. Lineage (NCBI taxonomy): Bacteria > Bacillati > Actinomycetota > Actinomycetes > Micromonosporales > Micromonosporaceae > Plantactinospora > Plantactinospora sp. WMMB782. Next base: position 299,353 of record NZ_JBMHMC010000007.1, read on the forward strand.
CCGAGACGAGTACCCCGCGCTGCCGGGCCGCCGTGGCCAGCCCGGGTGCGTCGAACCCGCACTTGGACAGGTCCAGCGGCACGATGTTGGTCCGCACCGGATTGGCGAGCACCCCGAACGGGGCGAGCGCGTCGGCGAGCCGGGCCGCCCGGACGTGGTCCTCCGCCAGCCGTTGCAGGTGATGCCGCAGCGCGTACCGGCCGGCGGCGGCGAGGACGCCCGCCTGGCGCATCCCGCCACCCATCCGCTTGCGGATCGTCCGGGCCCGGGTGATCCGTTCCGCGCTGCCGACCACGAGTGATCCGACCGGCGCGCCGAGCCCCTTGGAGAGGCAGACCGACAGGGTGTCGAAGAGTTCGCCGTAGCTGGCCAGCGGCACCCCGTCGGCGACGTGCGCGTGCCAGATCCGGGCGCCGTCGCAGTGCAGCCCGATCCCGGCGTCGTCGGTGACCCGGCGCAGCTCGCGGAGCGTGGCGAGCGGGATCACCCCGCCGCCGCCCCGGTTGTGGGTCTGCTCGACCGCGACCGCCCGGGTCGGCACCGCGTGGTAGCCGTCCGGCCGGATCATCGCCGCGACCACCTCGGGGTCGAGGTCGGCGCCGACCGGCGACCAGGTCCGGGTGGAGACGCCGCCGATCGCCGCCGCCGCGCCCGTCTCGTACGTCACCACGTGTGCGTCGGCGTCGCAGAGCAGTTCCTCGCCGGGCGGCACCAGCAGTTGGATGGCGATCTGGTTCGCCATCGAGCCGGTCGGGGCGAAGAGTGCCGCCTCGTGCCCGAAGAGCGCCGCGACCTCGGCTTCGAGGGCGGTCACGGACGGGTCCTCGGCGTACACGTCGTCGCCGACCTCGGCCGCGGCGATCGCGGCCCGCATCCCCGGGGTGGGCCGGGTGACGGTGTCCGAGCGGAGGTCGACCGGGCGGTCCGGGCCCGGGGTCGGGAGCGCGTTCCCGGCGCCGAAGGGGACGAGCCGGGAGACCGGGTCGTCAGCCACGGAGCATCTCCGCCACCAGGAAGGCGAGTTCCAGCGACTGCTGGGTGTTCAGCCGGGGGTCGCAGGCGGTCTCGTAGCGGTCCGGCAGGTGGATGTCCTCGATCGCCTGCGCGCCGCCGAGGCACTCGGTGACGTCCTCCCCGGTCAGCTCGACGTGCAGCCCGCCCGGGTGGGTCTCCAGGGACCGGTGCACCTCGAAGTAGCCGAGCACCTCGTCGACGATCCGGTCGAAGTGCCGGGTCTTGTAGCCGTTCGACGACTCGTGGGTGTTGCCGTGCATCGGGTCGCACTGCCAGACGACCTTGGCACCGGCGGCGGTGACCTTGGCCACGATCGGCGGCAGCACCTCGCGGACCCGGCCATTGCCCATCCGGCTGATCAGGGTGAGCCGGCCCGGGACGTTCTCCGGGTTCAGCTTCTCGCAAAGCTCGATCGCCTCGTCCGGGGTGGTGGTGGGGCCGAGCTTGACGCCGATCGGGTTGGCGATCCGGGAGATGAAGTCCAGGTGGGCGCCGTCGAGCTGCCGGGTGCGCTCGCCGACCCAGAGGAAGTGCCCGGAGAGGCCGTACGCCCGGCCGTCGGAGACCCGGGTCAGCGCCCGGTCGTACTCCAGGGCCAGCGCCTCGTGCGAGCAGTAGAGGGTGACGGTGCGCAGCGCCTCCTCCTCGGTCAGCCCGCAGGCCCGGATGAAGGCGAGAGCCCGGTCGATCTCCCGGGCGATCGCCTCGTAGCGCTCCCCGGCCGGCGAGTTCTTGACGAAGCCCTTGTTCCAGTCGTGCACGGCGTGCAGGTCGGCCAGCCCACCGGCCAGGTACGCCCGGAGCATGTTCATCGCGGCGGCCGAGTTCGCGTACGCCCGGATCATGCGCTGCGGGTCGGCGACCCGCGCCTCCGGTACCGCCTCCAGCGAGTTGATCATGTCGCCCCGGTACGCCGGCAGCCCGCGGGCGTCGGTCGGCAGCGAGCGCGGCTTGGTGTACTGCCCGGCGACCCGGGCCACCTTGACCACCGGCAGCGACGCCCCGTAGGTGAGCACCACCGCCATCTGGAGCAGCGTGCGGGCGTTGGCCAGCAGGTGGCTCTCGGTGTTGTCGGTGAAGGTCTCGGCGCAGTCACCGCCCTGGAGCAGGAACGCGCGCCCCTCGCAGACCAGCGCCAGCCGCTGCCGGAGCTGGTCGACCTCGTAGGGCGCGACGATCGAGGGCACGTTCTGGAGGATCTTGCAGACCCCGTCGACGACCGTCTGGTCCGGCCACGGCGGTGTCTGGGCCCGGGGCAGGTCACGCCAGCGGTCCAGGCCGAGCGCCTCGTCCTCGGCGGAGTCCTCGGTCGGACGGCTGGTCTGCAACGCCGTGTTGCCCACGGCGGGGTAGCTCAACTGGTGCCACTCATGGCGCATGCCTGAAAGCGTACGGCGATACCCGCACCGCGCCAGGACCGAGGGCCGCCCGTCCGCTTCGTGGGAGCCGCTCGCGGTCCGGATCAGACCACCGGGCGGGCGGATCAGGTCGCCGGGGTGGGCGAGCCGGACGGGGCCGGGGTGTGCCCGCCGACGGCCTCCTTGGCGATGCACCACTGGCCGTCGGCGCGGGCGACCGTGAAGAGGACCTTGGTCGGGACCGCCTTGCCGCCGGCCTTCACCGTGATCGACGTACTCACGTCCTGGTCGGCGCCGTTGGCCCGGACATCGGTGATCGTCGCGGCCGTCACCGAGAAGTGCCTGGCGAAGTCGCCGTTCGGCCCGGTGGCCGCCTGGTCGAAGGACTCCCGCAGCGGCTCGCAGAGCTGTTCGCGCCCGTCGGCGACGCTCTTCGCCCTCATCGCGTCCAGGTACGCCTGGACCCGCTCCCGGGCCCGCTGCGGACCCTCGTCCGGGGTGGGGGTGGGCTCGGCGCCCTGCCCGACGATCCCGTCGAGCGGGCCGCACCCGGCCAGGGCGAGCGGCGCCATCATCGCCAGCACCGCGACCAGCCCGACCACCCGTCGCCGTACGCCGACCATCCCGCTCCCTCCGCCGAACGGGTTCCCACCCTAGCCGAGCCGCCGCCGACCGACCCGCCCGGACGCTGGACCGACCGGAGGTGCCGGCCCGACCAGGACGTGTGGGCAGGTGGCGGAACCCTCGGCGGCCGATCGTACAAATGTTGCTGATGTATCGCTTGTATGTACATCACCAACAGGAGGCGTCGTGGCCGTCACACAGATCGATCTCGATGACGACGCGTTGGCTGAGGCGATGCGACTGTCCGGCGCCCGGAGCAAGAAGGAGACGGTGAACCTCGCACTCCGGGAGCACGCGGCCCGCCACCGCCGCATCGCGGCACTCGACGACTAGTCCTGCACGACGACGCCGATTTCGCGACAGCGGCACGACACCTGCCGGACCTGGCCGGGCGGCAGGTGTACACCCTGCCCTGACGACCGGGCGGGAACGGCACCCGACCACCGGGCGGGAACGGGTGCCGGAACAACGGTTACCCGTTTCCGGCAGCAGGTGTGACCGGTTCGGGCAGCCGGGTCTCGGCCGGCGTCCGCAGGCCGGGGCGGAGCAGCAGCGTCACCGTGAGGGAGAGCACCGCCATCACGGCCATCGCGGCACCGACCGGCAGGTACTGGGCGATGGTGCCGGCCAGCGTCGCCGCCACCGCCTGCATGGTCAGCATCCCCGAGGAGTGCAGCCCGAGCGCCTGGCCGCGCATCTGCGGCGGGGTGAGGTCGACGAGGCGTTGCTGGAGCAGCACACCCGCACCGAACCCGGCCGAGGCCACCGCCACGGCGAGCGCGGCCAGTGGCAGCGGGACGGGCAGGGCGAAGAGCAGGTACGGCAACCCGAGCGAGAGTTGCAGCGGAGTGACCAGCCGCGGCCGCCACCGGGCCGGGACGAACCGGCCGACCACGGTGTCCCCGGCCAGCATCCCGAGGGCACCGGCGACGAAGAGCACCCCGGCGGATCCCGGGGCGTACGGGATGAACAGCGCCTCGCAGCCGACCACCAGGCCGTTCGGCAGCCAGAGCGCGAGGTAGACGTACCGCCGGGCGGGTACCGCCCACAACCCGGCGTTGACCTGCCAGGTCCGCCGGACGGAGGCCCGGTCGACCGCCCTCGGCGCCCGCCGGCTCAGGCCGAACCGGGCGACAAGCGCGGCGGCCAGGTGCAGGCTGGCGCCGATCAGCAGCACCTGGCGCGGTGCGACCACGGTGAGCAGGACGCCGCCGAGCGCGAACCCGGTGATCTGCATCGCCCCGACCGACATGTTCAGCACCGAGCGGCCGAGCAGATAGCCGCCGTCCGGCAGGATCTCACCGAGCAGGCCCCAGCGGGCGCCATGGCCGACCGAGCCGGCCAGTCCCATCAGCCCGATCACCACGAACAGAGCCCAGATCGGCATGCCGGGTAGGGCCATCGTGAGGCTGCCGGCGCAGAGGAAGAGCTTGAGGCACACCAGCGCGGCGCGCGGCGGCACCCGGTCGGCCACCGCGAGCAGGGTGGTGGCGCCGATCACATGCGCGAAGGCGTGACCGAAGAGGCTGAGCGCCGCGAGCAGCGGAGATTTGGTCGCGGAGTACACCAGGGTGCCGAGGGCGAGGCCGTTGACGGTGCTCGCCGCGACCTGAGCGGTGCTGGCCAGGAAGAGGGGACGGAACTCGGTGACCCGGAACAACTCCCGATATGTACGCACGGCGAGCAGTCTGGGTGCCGCACCGTCGGAGCCGGTACTTTTTCACCCGCAGACGAAAACGCAGGGGGAGGTGGCCGTGGGTCTCTGGCTGCTCGACGCGGACGTGCTGGCCCGGAGCCGGTTCGCCGTCTCCCCGCTTGTCGAGACGGTCGCGGCGCTCAAGGCCCTGGACGGGCATCCGACGCTGCCCGGCCAGCGGGCGTGGCTCGACGCGCACCTGCCCGCGTACCGGTCCCGGCTGGCCAGCGACTCGTTCAGCGCGGCCTTCGTTCGGGCTGCCTTCCCGCCGCGCCGGCTACCCGACTTCCTCGCCACCCCCGTCGACCCGGTGGCGCCAGCCGGCGACGTCGAGGCGACGTTCACCGCCGACCTGCGCCGAATCCGCGAGATGTCCGCCGAGATGGTCCGGGCCGACCTGCCCGGGCTGCGCGGACCCGGCCGGACCCTTCCCGGCGTACTGGGCAGCGCCGCCCTACCGGAACGGGTCGCCGAGCTGCTGGACTGGGTCTGGCGGCACACCCTGCGTCCGGACTGGTCGCGCCGGCAGCGCCTCTTCGAGGCCGACATCGTCGCCCGGACCCACTCGCTCGGGTCGGGCGGCTGGGCGACCGTCCTGGACGGGATGCGCCCGGGGATGCGCTGGCTCGGGCACGGCCAGCTCCAGATCAACACGTACGACCTGCCGCCGCAGGACCTCGCCGACACCGGACTGCTCTTCGTGCCGAGCACGTCGAGCCGGGGCTGGGTCGGCTCCGAACACGCGGCCCGGCACACGGTTGTCTACCCGTGCGGCGGGATCCTCGCCGATCCGGGGCGTACCGCCCCGCCGGCCGCGCTGCGCCGGCTGCTCGGCCCGGTCCGGGCGGAGATCCTGGCCCGGCTGGAGTCGCCGACCAGCACCACCGGGCTGGTCGCCGCGACCGGGCACGGCCTGGGCTCGGTCGGCGGCCACCTGCGGGTACTCCTCGACGCCCAGCTCGTGCAGCGACGCCGCTCGGGCCGGTACGTGCTCTACTTCCGCACCGCCGACGGCGACCGCCTGGTCCGACTCAGCCGGCGGCCCGACGAACGGGCCACCGGCTGAGCAGCGGTTCTCGACGTCGGCCGGCTCCTCAGTCGAGCAGGGCGGTCACCTTTCCGGCGGCGACCGTCCGGCCGCCCTCCCGGACGGCGAAGCCGAGCCCGACGTCCATCGCGATCGGCTTGCCCAGCTCGACCGTGACCGTCACGGTGTCACCGGGCGCCACCTGGGGCAGTTCGCCCAGGTCCACCGCGCCGACCACGTCCGTCGTCCGGAAGTAGAACTGCGGCCGGTAGTTGGCGTGGAACGGGGTACGCCGGCCACCCTCGGCGGTGGTCAGCGCATAGAGCTGGGCGGTGAACCGCCGGTGCGGCGTGACGCTGCCCGGCATGGCCACCACCTGACCCCGCTGCACCTGGTCGCGCTTGACCCCGCGCAGCAGTACGGCCGCGTTGTCCCCGGCCTGCGCCGACTCCAGCGACCGGCCGAAGGTCTCCAGCCCGATCGCCACTGTCGACAGGGTCGGGGCGAGCCCGACCACCTCGACCTGGTCACCGGCGCGCAGCGAGCCGCGCTCGACCGCTCCGGTCACCACGGTTCCCCGGCCGGAGATGGTCAGCACGTTCTCGATCGGCATCAGGAACGGCCGGTCGAGTTCGCGCGGCGGCACCGGGACGTACCTGTCGACCGCGTCGAGCAGGTCCCCGATGGAGCCGACCCACCTCGGGTCGCCCTCCAGGGCCCGCAGCGCGGAGACCCGCACCACCGGTACCTCGTCGCCGGGGAAGCCGTACTCGCTGACCAGTTCCCGGACCTCCAGCTCGACCAGGTCGAGCAGTTCGGGGTCGTCGACCGCGTCCGCCTTGTTCAACGCCACCACCAGGTACGGCACGCCGACCCGCTGGGCGAGCAGCACGTGCTCCCGGGTCTGCGGCATCGCACCGTCCATCGCCGAGACGACCAGGATCGCCCCGTCCACCTGCGCCGCCCCCGTGATCATGTTCTTCACGTAGTCGGCGTGGCCCGGCATGTCCACGTGCGCGTAGTGCCGGGTCGCGGTCTCGTACTCGACGTGCGCGATGGTGATGGTGATGCCCCGGGCGACCTCCTCCGGCGCCCGGTCGATGCCGTCGAAGGCGACGAACCGGTTGACCGACGGGTCCCGGTCGGCGAGCACCTTGGTGATCGCGGCGGTCAGGGTGGTCTTGCCGTGGTCGACGTGCCCCATCGTGCCGATGTTCAGGTGCGGCTTGGTGCGTACGAACTGGCTCTTGGCCATTTCACTGTCCTCTGTGGAGTTACTGGTGGCGGACGACGAGCGCGGGCGGGTGCCATACCGCGAGAAAGGGAAACCGCGCCAGAACCGCGCATCCGGTGCGCCGACAGGACAGGGGCGACACCGGGAAACCGGGCCACCCTCCTCCGTGGGTTCTGCTGGTGCGGGAGGAGGGTCAGCCTCGCGCGCCGCTATCCAGCCCGTGGAGCTGGACCGGCGAGGTGACCGCCACGCACACGGCGGCGGGACCCAGCAGGACGAACCCCGCGGGCCACACAACCCCAACCGTGCCGAACATAACGATCACGCTAGCCCCCAACACCCCCACCCGCGACAGATATTCCCCCGCCCCGCCCCGCTCCGCCCCGCCCCGTCCCGCTCCCCCACCCCGCCCCGCCTCGCCTCGCCGCAGTCCGAGAACACGCAACTTCCGGGAAGGAGTGCCCACCGCCCGGCCCGGAGACCACGTTCTTCCGGAATGTGCGCGATCTTGCGCGGTGCTCTACGGTCGGCAACGGCCAGCTACAGGAAACAATGTTTACGGGAGGCGGGCGGAGTGCGGGCGGCGGCGGCGTGGCGGGCGACGGGGGCCTGGCTGCGGGACACGGCCGGCGGGTTGCCGGCGGTTTTCTGGTTCCTCTGGTCGGGCCTGCTGATCAACCGGATCGGCATGTTCGCCATGCTCTTCCTGCCGCTCTACCTGACCGACGTACGCGGCGCCAGCGACGCGCTCGCCGGCCTGGTCGTCGGCGGGTACGGGCTCGGCGGTGTCGTCGGGGTCCTGCTCGGCGGGGTGCTCGCCGACCGGTGGGGCCGGCGCCGAACGCTGCTCTGGGCACACCTGGCCGCGTCGGCGCTCATCGCCGGCATGGCGGTGGTGACCACCCTGCCGGCGATCGCGCTGCTCGCGACACTGGTCGGGGTCACCCACTCGATGCCCGGTCCGGCCTTCGTCGCCGCGATCGTGGACGTGGTGCCGGCGGCCCGCCGCTCCCGGGCGTTCAACCTCCAGTTCTGGGCACTCAACCTCGGTATGGCCGGCGCTTCGGCACTGGCCGGGCTGCTCGCCGAGACGAGTTACCTGGCCCTGTTCCTGGTCGACGCGGCGGCGACTCTCAGCACCGCCGTGATCGTCGCCTGGAAGGTGCCGGAGACCCTGGCCCGCACGGCAACACCAGACGTCCGCCCGGCACGCAGGCCGGGGACGCCGCCTCCGGGAACGGCGACACCGGAAACGGCAACACCTGACGTTTCACCCAGCGGGCCAGAGCCAGGGCCGGGGCCGGTGCGCCGTCGGCGGGCCGGGCTACTCGTTCCGCTCACCGACCGCATCTTCCTGACCTTCGTCGCGCTGACCCTGGCGTACGCCGTGATGACCGCGCAGACCTCGACGGTGATGCCGCTGGCGATGCGCGCCGACGGGCTGAGTTCCTCGGCGTACGGGCTGGTGGTGGCGCTGGGCGGGCTGTTCATCGTACTCGGTCAGCTCTTCGTGCCCCGGCTGGTCGACGGTCGCCGCAAGCATCGGGTGCTGGCCGCCGCGCTGGGCCTGGCCGCCCTCGGGTACGCCGGTCTCGCCGTCGCCGACGGACTGCCCGGGTACCTGCTGGCGGCGCTGGTCTGGACGGTCGGCGCGATGCTCGCGGCACCGCCGAATGCGGAGATCAACGCCGAGCTGGCCCCGCCCCGGCTGCGTGGCCGCTACCAGGCGGTCTTCTTCCTCACCTTTCCGGCTGCCGCCTTCGTCGCCCCGGCGGTCGGCGGGGCGAGCCTGCAGTATCTCGGCGACGGACACTGGTTGGCCGTCGGCGGGCTCGGTCTGCTCACCGTCGCCGGTCACCTGCTCGCCGGTCCGCCCCGGGAACGCCGGGTGGCCCGCCACACCGCCGCCACCTCCGCCGCCGCTCCCACCGCGCTCGGCGACCCGTCTCGGCGCTGACCTCTCAGCGCCCCGGTCCGGCGCTGATCTCGACGGCGGTCGCCAGGCCGCTGGCGGGACAACACCAGCCGTGCCGAAGACGGCCATCGCTCGGGTCGGAACGCCGCAGCGTGCGACCGGCACCCGCCACTGTCCGGCAACGCGACCGTTCGCCGGCCGAGCCGCCACGACAGGGATGTCAATCAAAAGCGTTTGATGCATCTCCTCAGATTGATGTATCGTCCGATCATGGTCACGTCGCGCCGGTCCACCCCGACGTTCGTCCGGCTGGCCGCCCATCCGCTGCGCTGGCGGCTGCTCACCGAACTCGCGACCGGCGACCTCCGGGTCCGGGAGCTGGTGGCACTGGTCGGCGAACCGCAGAACCTGGTCTCCTACCACCTGCGACTCCTGCGGGACGGCGGACTGGTCACCGCCGTGCGCAGCAGCTTCGACGGACGGGACAGCTACTACCACCTCGACCTCGACCGGTGTGCGAACGCACTGGCCGACACCGGCGCCGCGGTGCACCCGGCACTGCGCAGGGAATCCGTCCCGCTGCCGGTGCGTCCCGCCGACCTGCGGGGTACGCCCCGAGTCAGCGTGCTCTTCGTCTGCACCGGTAACAGTGCCCGCTCACCGATCGCCGAGGCTCTGCTCCGGCACCACACCGGCGGACAGGTCGAGACGACAAGCGCGGGAGGTCTGCCCAAGCCCCGGCTGCACCCCGGTGCCGTACGAGTGCTCCGCCAGGAGTTCGGCCTTCGGGTCGCGGGGCAGCTTCCCCGGCACTGGGATACCGTCTCCGGTCGGCGGTTCGACTACGTCATCAGCCTGTGCGACAAGGCCCGCGAGAAGTGCCCCGACTTCCCGGGCGATCCCCGGCGGGTGCACTGGAGCATTCCCGACCCCGCCGCCACCGGTGACGCGGACCAGGGCGACCACTCCATCTTCCAGCGCACCGCGACCGACATCGACACCCGGGTCAGGCATCTGCTGCCCGTCCTGCGCACCACTCGACCCTGACGGAGGTCCCACCGTGACCACACCAGACCAGTACGCCAGCGTCCGCTACATCGTCGACGACGTCGGGGCGGCCGTCGGCTTCTACACCACCCACCTCGGCTTCGTCCTGAAGGCCGGTGCCGGGCCCGCCTTCGCCGAGGTGGTGCGCGGCCCGCTGCGGCTGCTGCTGTCCGGGCCGGCCAGTTCGGGTGCCCGGGCCACCCCCGAGGGCGCCACCGTGGCCGGCCGCAACCGGATCCATCTGGTCGTCGACGACCTGGACGCCGAGATCGGTCGACTGCGCGACGCCGGGTTGTCGCTGCCCGGTGACGTGGTCGACGGACCGGGTGGGCGGCAGATCCTGCTTACCGATCCTGCCGGCAACCTCGTCGAGCTGTTCCAGCCCGCACACCGGCCGGACGCACCGTGACCGACGGCTGCGATCCGCCGGACGGCCGCAGCGGATCGGCCAGGAAGAAGAACGGAATCGTTCACCGTCGGCCTGGTTCTGCTCCTGTCCAGTCTCACCCTGCCAGCACCTCTCGCAGCCGTGCCGCGAACTCCTCGGGCTTGCCCGCGTAACCGAACTGACCGCCGAGGAAGCCGCCGTGGTGGCTCGGGAAGACGGTGGCCTCCTGGCCGAGCAGGGCCGCGGTGCCGACGGCGGTACGCGCGGTGTACGTCCGCGCCGACTCCTCGCCGACCGCGACGACGATCCGGGTCGGCGCCGCGGTGAGCGCCCCCGGATCAGGGCGGTAGTCGGTGACCGCCCACGATCTCTTCGAGAGCAGCGGATCGTCGCGGGTCCCGTCGTCCTCGGCCGGCATACCGAACATGGCCGGGTCGGGCACCGGCTGGGCGAAGTACGCCTCGGTGAACTCGCCCTGCCAGGACGTCATCGCGATGAAAGCGGCCATGCCCGCGCCGCTGCCCTTCGCCTGGTACGCCTCGTGGAACGCGGCCCGGGCGCGTTCGGCGGCTGCGGCGTCGGGAAGCACCGCGTTGATCGGCGGCTCGTGTGCCACAAGCGTGACGACGTCGCCGGGGTGGGTGGCGACCAACTCGAGTGCGGTGACCGCGCCGCCGCTGCTGCCGAACATCTCCACCGGACCGGCATCGAGCGCCTCGATCAGCAGGTGCAGGTCGTCCGCCTGCTGCTGCGGCGTGTGGTCGGACCGGCCGTCCCGGCGAATGCTCCGGCCCAGGCCGCGCGGGTCGTAGGTGACGACAGTGCGGTCCGTGAAGTGTGCGGCGAGCGCATCGAATCCTTCCGCCGTCATCGGCTGGCCGATCATCATCAACACGGGACGCCCACCGGCTGGCGGGAGCGGACCGCGAACGTCGTAGACCAGATCGACGCCGGGCAGGGCGAGGGTGTGGGTCTGGGGCTGAGTCATGATGCCGAGACTACGGCCGGCCGTGGAAACTCACCGGGAGACCGGACGACCAGCTGTGGAGTGCGCCGCTGTGCTCGGCAGTGCCGGCCGGCGTACGGTCTCGCCGATCCGCTCGATCCGGCGGTGCGGATCGTCCGGTAGCGGCATCGACGGTGACCGTACGCCCCGACCGGCGACCGAGGAGCAGGTTCGCGCAACGGTCCAATTGTCAGCGGGCGAGTTGTCAGCGGGAGAGCGCCTTTCCCAGCTCGGCCTTTGACATGCTCGACCGGCCCTTGATGTTGCGTTTCTTCGCCTCGTTGTAGAGCTGTTCCTTGGTACGTCCCTGCGCGCCGGTGTGCGACCGCTTGCCGCCCCGGTGCCCGGAGGAGACGTCCTTGATCGACGAGCGGCTGGCGGTCTTCGACTCGCCGGCCCGGGCGCGTTCCTTGTTCACCGTCCGGGCGGCGATCTCCTCGGCGCGCCCGGTCGACTCGCCGCGCTTCTTGGCGCTGGCCTTGATGTGCTTGTACTGGCGTTCCCGCTTCGGGGACGACCCTGCGGGCATGACGGAACTCCTTCCGGTCGGACGACCATCGTCGCCACGGCGGTCGGGGGACCGTCGTGGCGGACGACGGTCAGAGGATGGGCTTGCCGCCGGTGACCGGGATGATCGCGCCGGAGATGTAGCTGGCCTCGTCCGAGGCGAGCAGCACGTACGCCGGAGCGCACTCCTTCGGCTGGCCGGGGCGGCCCAGCGGGGTGTTCCTGCCGAACTTCTCGACGTGGTCCGGCGGCATGGTGGACGGGATCAGCGGGGTCCAGATCGGGCCGGGCGCGACGCCGTTCACCCGGATGCCCCGCTCGCCGAGCATCTGGGCCAGCCCGGCGGTGAAGTTCGCGATCGCACCCTTGGTGGTCGCGTACGGCAGCAGCGTCGGGCGGGGCGTGTCGTAGTTGATCGAGCTGGTGTTGATGATCGACGCCTTGTCACCGAGGTGCGGCAGGGCCGCCTGCACCAGCCGGAACATCGCGGTGATGTTCACGTCGAAGGTGTGCTGCCACTCCTCGTCGGTGACCTCTTCGAGGGTTTCGTGCGTCATCTGGTAGGCCGCGTTGTTGACGAGCACGTCGATCCGGCCGAACTCCGCGACCGCCCGGTCCACCACCTCGCGGCACACCGCCGGGTCGCCGACGTTCCCGGCGACGAGTACCGCCTTCCGCCCCTCGTCCTCGACGAGCTTGGCGGTCTCCCGGGCATCGTCGTGCTCGTCCAGGTACGAGATCAGCACGTCGGCGCCCTCCCGGGCGTACGCAATGGCGACCGCCCGGCCGATGCCGCTGTCCCCGCCGGTGATGACCGCCTTCTTGCCCGCCAGTCGGCCGGAGCCCCGGTAGGAGTCCTCGCCGTGGTCGGGCCTGGAGTTCATCGCGTCGAGGGTGCCGGGCGGCTGCTGCTGCGGCTCGGCCTGCTGGTTCTCGGGCATCGGGTGACTCCTCGTGTGTGGGACTGGTATGAAAGGTCCCCATACCCGGCAGCCGGTAAACCCGATTCCCGATCGTTGTCGAAGCCGCTGAGCTGGCCCGATCTCACCCGTTCGTGTCGGTCAGCCGACTCCGTCGTGTCGGTCAGCCGACTCCGTCGTGCCGGTCAGCCGACACCGTCGTGTCGCCGGGCGAACGCCTCGATCGCGTCCAGGTCGGCGGGGCGCAGTCCCCGACCCGGGTCGGGCGCGATCAGCAGGGCGATCCCCCGGGCCACCGCCCGGTCCAGCACCCTGTCCCCCGCCGGGATCGCCTCGTCGTCGGTCCAGACGAGGGTACGGCCGCCGGCCAGCACGGCACGGGCAGCGGCCAGCTTCACCGGCCAGCCCAGCTCGCCCTTGGGCACCGGATCGCAGTCCAGGGCGCGGCCCAGCGCCGGTAGCCGCCACAGCCGTTCCAGCAGGTCCGCCTCCGGGCACCAGGTGCTGCACCAGCGCACCTCGACGAGTCCGGAGGCGTGCAGGGTACGAATGCGGTCGACAAGTGCACCGGCCCACCGCAGCGGGTACTCGCACCGGTCGGTCTCGGACCAGACGTCGGCCCGCCGTACTGGTCGGCCCCACCCGGGACGCCGGGCGTTGACCACGCCGTCGACGTCGAGCAGCCAGACCGGCGGAAGTTCGGGTACGACCGGCAGGTCCGGCGCGATTTCCATGGTGCCTCCGATGATCGGTCCTCATTGTGGACACCGCCCGCCAGCGGCCTCTTGTAATCTCCCCGGCGCCGGCCACAACAATCCACCAGCGGAGGGTGTCGATGAGAGTTCTGCGCCGAGCTTCCTTGTCACTGGCCGTCCTCGCGGCTCTGGTCGGCGGCTGCTCCTCCGCCGCACCGCGGCAGCCGACACCGACACCGACACCGACACCGACACCGACACCGACACCGACGGCATCGCAGCAGGCCGTGCGGTTCGACAAGGCGCTGCACGACGAACTGGTCGGGATGCTCGAACGCGACCAGGCCGAGTTGAACGGTGTCCCCCAGACCGACACCGCCGACCAGCGCACCGCCCGGTTGAAGGAGATCATCGCCAAGCACGGCTGGCCCACGTTCGATCTCGTCGGCAGGGACGGCGGGAATGCCGCCTGGGCGATCGCGCAGCACTCGGATCTCGACCTCGCCTTCCAGCAGCAGGCGCTCGAACTGCTGCGTGACGCGGTCGCGCGGGGCCAGGCGTCGCCCGGCAACCTCGCGTACCTTGAGGACCGGGTCGCCGTGGCGAAGGGCGAACCCCAGACGTACGGCACGCAGATGCGGTGCGGTCCGGACGGGCCGGCGCCGACCACCCCGATCCGGGACGAGGCAGGTGTCGACAAGCGGCGGGCGACGGCCGGCCTCGACCCGCTGGCCGAGTACCTGACCGAGATGGCCAGCATCTGCGCCGAGGACGACAGCCGCTAGCTGGTCCGTCGAGCAGTAGGTGCTCAGTCGAGCTGCGCCGGAAGGTCCGGGGATCACTCCGTCCGGAGGCGCTCGGCGATGGCGGTGGCGATCTCGACCCGTCGTTCGGACGTCAGCCACTCGCTCTCCGGGCGGGTGAGGTAGTGGAAGATCCGGGGGCCGCGGTGTTCGGACGGAAGGTCCGGCATCCGGGGTACGAGGTGGAAGTGCACGTGCCCGAAGCCCTCCGCCTCGGCAAACTGCATCACGTACGTCTTGGTGCAGCGTACGGTCTCGTGCAGGGCGGTGCTGAGCTGGTGCAGCAGCGGGCCCAGCTCGGCGGCCTCGGCCGGGGTCAGCTCGGCGACCGAGCTGACGTGCCGCCGTGGCAGCACCACCAGCCAGCCCGGCAGGCTGGAGTTGAACGCGTGCGCGGTACGCCAGAAATCGGTGACGTGCAGCCGCTCCGCGAACGACGCGGCGGCGAGAGCGTCCTCCTGCCGGCAGGAATAGCAGTCCCCGGTCATCACCTCATTCTGCCTTCCGCAGCTGTTTCCCCGGGCGTCGGCAGGAACGGGGCGAAGTGCTCGGCCACCAGTCCGGCCATCTCCTCGGCGTCGCGGCTGCCGTCCACCTCGATCACCCGGATGCCCAGCCGGCCGGCGCCGCGTACGGCGTCCTCGGCGAGCAGGCGGTCCCGCTGGATCCGGTTCCGCTGCGCGCGTTCGGGGTCGCTGACCTGGTGGCCGAGCCGACCGGCCCGGGGTAGCCGGTCGAGCTGGTGCCGCCGGAACCCTTCGGTCGGCACCAGCACCACCATCCGCCGGGTCGACCCGCTGACCGCCGCGACCAGGTCCGGGCGCAGCCCCCAACCCTCGGCGAGAACGGGCCGGGGTGAGGCGAGCGCCCGCAGGTCGTCCTGCACCCACTCGAACCGCTCGGCGAAGCCCGCCAGCGCCTGCCGGGCCATCTCCTCAGGTGTCGTGTCGACCCAAACCGTCTCCAGGTCGGGCTCGGCCGGCTCGCCGCGCCGGATCCGGCGGACGATCCGGCGGTCGTTGTGCCCGCGCGCGTCGTGGTAGTCGTAGTGGTAGTGCGTCAGGCCGTAGCGCTCGGCGAGGATTTCGGCAACCGTCGACTTGCCGGCCCACTGGGCGCCGCCGATCCAGAGTGCCTGGTGGAGAGTTCGGAAGGGGTCCCACGGCATGCCCAGAATCGTGAGCCGTCCCGGAGCCGAATTCCAGTCTTGTTCTTGCCCATCCGACCTGGTCGACTGGGGTTAGGAGCCGGGGAGCCAGCCGAGGAAGCGGGCGCTGAGCGCGGCCGCCGCCGGAGCGCCGGCCGGGTTCAGGGCATGCAGATCCCGGTACGCCTCGGCGAGCGACGAGCCGAGCCGCACGCAGAGCGCGCCCCGCGCGTCCGGGTACTCCCGGACCAGGCTGAGCCGCGCGGCGGCGCACGGCCATGGTTGCCCGTCGGTGCGGCACAGCCACAGTGGGCGCAGCGGCGTGTGCGGGCCGACCGGCGGCTCCGGTTCCGTCATCTCGGTGCCCCGGCGCGGCGCCGCTGCCACTCCCCCGACACCGGCAGCCCGCGCCCGGTCGGGTACTCCGCGTACCAGCGGGAAGGGCCGCTCCGTCTGCGCGGCGACGCTGGAAGTGGCGGCGGCGCCGGGTCCGGTGCCGGCGGTACGGTCGGCACCGCGAGTCGCGGCGGCAGATCGGGCGCCGGAACCGTCTGCGGCAACAGGACCGTGAATCCGCGCCACCGGCACGCCGGCCACCACCGCCCGCACCGGCAAAACAGCCACAACCGGCGCCAGTTCCGGCAGTGCCGGAATACGAGCGGAACGGGCCGGATTCGACGTACTCTCCGCATCGCGTCTCCTTCCGAGTTGGAAGGGGGCCATCTCTGTACGGGGGAAGAGAGATGGCCCCCGCAGGTTCCGCCCGGCCGGTCACCATGCCATTTGTAATCCGAGCGGTTCCGCTGGTGACACTCTGCTGTGGAGTGCACTACGGTCGATACGTGCTCGCGGCATCTGCGCAGGTCAGCGGGCAGGCGAGCAATTTCCTGGAACGGATCTTCGGCAGTGAGCAGAGATGGGACTATCGATGGGACTGGTCACGGAATACGTCCTCGCGGAGCTTAGGCTGTTTCGCACTGAGCAGCGACTCAGCCAGGAGGACTTCGGACGCAAGATCGGTTATTCTGGATCACACGTCAGCTCGGTGGAGACCAGCCAGCGCCCACCGACCGACGAATACGTGCAGAAGATCGACGACGCTTTCCAGACCGGCGGTACGTTCAGCCGGATGCTCGGCAAACTCGCCAAGCTGGACAGCACACCGGCCTGGCTCCGCGACTGGATCGAGTTCGAACGCCTCGCCCGGCTGCTCCGCTGGTACGAGCCGGCCTTCATCCCCGGCCTCCTACAAACCGAGTCGTACGCCCGAGCACTACTTACGGGTGTGCACCTCCCACCCGAACAGGTTGAGCAGCGCATCCGCAGTCGGATGGACCGGCAGGCAGTCCTCACGGCCGACAACCCCGCACAGTTCGTCTTCGTGATCGATGCGATGGTCCTCCGGCGGCCGGTGCGTGGCCACCCAAGCGTGATGGCCGAGCAGCTTGATCACCTACTGAGGTGCACAGAACTGCCGAACGTGCAGATCCTCGTGGTTCCGCAGGAGGTCGGGGTCTACGCTGGGCTCCAGGGAGGCTTCATCTTGGCAACGCTGCCGGATCAGTCCGTGGTGGCGCATCTCGATCATCAGGTGCGGGCGCAGATTGTCGACCGGGCCGAAGACATTGCCACTCTCCAGGGGACCTGGGAGGCCATCCGGAGCGAGGCTCTCCCGATGGTTCAATCGCTCGAACTGATCAGGGAGGCGGCGAAGGAATGGACATGACCGGCGCCAACTGGCGGAAGTCGACCCGCTCAGGCACCAACGGCGGGTCCTGTGTGGAGGTAGCCGACAACCTGCCCGGCATCGTGCTGGTGCGGGACACCAAGGACCGCGACGGCGGCACCCTCGGCTTCACACCGGCACACTGGCGGGCCTTCGTACACCTCGCCAGGCAGCAGCAACCACCGACTACCTGATCGCGACCGGGCCAGGCCCCCGGCGCGGTCGCCGAGGGCCTGGTCCCGCAGAGCGGTCGACTCAGGCGACGGCGGTGCCTTCGAGTTCGACAAGCTGGCCGGGGATGGCCAGCCGGGTCACCCCGAGCATCGTGGTGGTCGGTGCCACTCCGGCGGCACCCAACCGCGACGCGAGCACGCCGTAGTGCGGGAACAGCAGGTCGACGTCGGTGGTGTAGACGTTGAGCCGGACCAGGTTGGCCAGCGACATGCCCGCCCCGCCGAGTACGGACTCCAGGTTGTCGAGGCTCAGGGCCAACTGTGCCGCCATGTCTCCGTCATGCTGGGGCTTGCCGTCGGCGCCCATTGCGGTCTGTCCCGAGCAGTACAGGGTCCGGGTGTGTCCGGAGACGACCTCGCCCTGGTTGAATCCCATCCCGACCGACCAGGTCACCGGGTTGACCGCCGTTCGTTTCACAGTCACAACAGCTCCATTCGATTCGTCACCAGCACGCACGTCCGTCGACTCGGCAGTCGCCGTCCTCGACGTCGTCCCGGGCAGCCTGGCAACGAATCACGACAACCTGTGTCGTCTTTTCAACGCGACCTCCAGTACCCGATCCGGGCCCGGATCTGGCGGCGCAGCCGTGCCCACAGTTCGGCCTCGCCACGCAGCAGAGCCTGGCCGGGCCCCCGCAGGGCGTCCGCGTAGGCGGCGATGACCGCCGGGTGGTTCCCGTAGAGCTGGCGCCGGTCGAACCGGGGCCGGCGCCCGGTGACCAGCTTCACCACGTCGAACGCGTCATGCCACTCGATGCGCGGCTGCCTGTCGTACTCGCCGATCCTGGGCGGGAACCGACCCTCCGGCAACGGACACAGGAGCACGGTGAACTCCTCCCGGTATTCGACCTTGACCCGTACGCCTGTCGTGCCGTTCCAGTAGAAGATCTCGAAGCCGCCCGAGCAGAACCGACCCCGTCGCCGGCAGCCGTACTCGACCACCAGAAAATCGAACTCGGCCTCACACCGTGCCCGCAGCTCGCGCTCCCAGAGATGGACCGTCATAGCGACAGCGTCACCGACGTGCGCCACCTGCTGCGGACCCGGCCATGACGGCCTGCCCAATGGTCACGCGACGAGCAGGAGCACGCTGACCGCCAGCATCACCGCAGCGGTGGCGCCGTGGATGCCGTAGACGGCCGCGCCGGGGCCGCCGCTGCGCCGCACGACCAGCGCGTCGCCGACGGGTATGGCGGTGGCGACCAGCATCGACCAGCCCAGCAGGTGGGTTGTCCCGCCGGCCAGCACGACGAGGATCAGGAGCCCTGCGGCGATGTCGCGCACGGCCTTGACGGAGAGCCAGGCTTGGAAGGTGCGGTCCTGGGCCGGCGTGTCGGGGATGCCGAAGCCGACCGCGGCCTGCGGTGCCCGGAAGGCGCGGGCGCCCATCAGGACGACCCCCACGCCGATCAGTCCGGCGAGCACGGTGGCGATGTTGCCGAGCATGTTCTGCTTCCCCTCGTTCAGCAGCGCCTGGATTGATTTCTAGCGGCGCTAGTTGTTGTAGCGACGATAGACTGTCCCTGACAGGATGTCTAGCGTTGCTAGGATGCGGTCATGTCCGCCGTCACGGAACGACGCGAGCGCGAACGCGCGCAACGCCATCAGTTGATCATCACGGCCGCCCGCGAACTGGCCGAGGCGGAAGGATGGGAGGCGGTCACGACCCGGCGGCTGGCCGAGCGGGTCGAGTACAGCCAGCCCGTGCTCTACAGCCACTTCGACGGGAAGGACGCCATCATGCGCGCCGTCGCCGTCGAGGGCTTCGGCGAACTCGCGGCCCGGCTGCGCAACGCCCGGCTGGCCGCCCCCGAGCAGCCGGCGCAGGCACTGCACGCCGTCTGCCGCGCCTACCTGGAGTTCGCGACCGAGCGGCCCGCCCTCTACCAGGCGATGTTCATCCTGCCGACCGACGTGAAGTTCGCGCACGCCGAGACGCCGGCCCCACTGCGCGCCGGTTTCGACGAGTTCGTGAGCTGCTTCCGCTCGGACAACCGGCGACGCGAACTGTTCGCCGAAGTCACCTGGAGCGCGCTGCACGGCATAGCCGCACTGACAGCGAGTGGCCGCATCCCCCCGAGCGGCCAGGCGGAGCGGCTCGACCTCCTCGTCACCCAGATCGCCGGCACCCCAGTTGGACGTTGAGCGTCCAGGTCTCACCGGACTGGTCGCCGATCTCCTGGAACAGCCGCAACGCCTGCCGGAGGTGCTCCGCCCCCGGCGCGTACCGGCGCAGCCGCAGCTCGGCCGCGCCGAGGTGGGCCAGCGCCCACGCCTCTTCGCGCACGTCGCCGCAGCGGCGGGCGGCCTGGCGGGCGTACCCGTGCACGGCCAGCGCGTCGGCGTGCTGGCCGCCGTCGAGATAGCGGAACAGAATGCTCGACAGTCGGATGCTGTGGCCGGGCCAGCCGTTCCGGGCGGCGTACCCGGCCACGGCGACCAGGGTGGGACGTTCGGTGTCCAACCACGCCCGCGCAGCCTCCGGACCGGCCAGCACCGGACCGGCCAGCACCGAAGTGCTCGGCACCGAAACACTCGGGATCGGCGCGGTCGGAATCGGCCCGGTCGGCGGTGCGGCCACGACCTCGGCCGGGGCCAGGATCTGCGTCGCGGCGGCGCAGGTCGCCAGGTAGAAGTCGAACAGCCGGGTGAGCGCGTCACGACGGTCTGCGGGCGGGTCCTCGTCCCTGGACCGGCCCAGCGCGTAGCCCCGGACGAGGTCGTGGAAGCCGTACCGGCCGGATGCGCCCTGCTCCAGCAGGTGGTCGGCGCAGAGCCGGTCCAGCCGGCGCCGGGCGGTGGCCGGGTCGGTGGCGGTCAGCGCCGCCGCCGCGTACCCGTCGAGGTCCTGGCCGGGGTGCGCAGCCGCCAGCCGCAGCAACCGCCGCTCCTCGCCGGAAAGGTGCCGGTAGGAGAGGTCGAGGGCCAGTTCGATCCCGGCCTCCAGCCGACCCTCGTGGTGGCGCTCGTCGAGTCGTTCGGCGTGGTCGGTAAGCGTCCAGCCGGGCGTGCCCCGGATGTGCGCGGCGACCAGCCCCAACGCCAGCGGCAGGTGGCCGCAACGCTGGGCTATCCGGGCCGGCGCGCCCGGATCGGGGCCCACCGGGGTGCCCGGGGCGGCCCGGGTCAGGAAGACGACCGCCTCGTACGGGGTGAACACGTCGACAGTCAACTGGGTCGCCGACGGCAGTCCGGTGAGGCGACGGCGGCTGGTGACGAGTACCGGACAGTTCGGGGTCGCCGGCAGCAGCGGACGGACCTGGTCGGCGTCGGCGGCGTTGTCCAGGATCACCAGCGTGCGGCTGCCGGTGAGCCTGGCCCGGTAGGCGGTCACCCGGGCCGGCAGGTCGTGCGGCACCCGCTGGCCCGGCATCCCGAGCAGACGCAGGAAGCCGTCCAGCACGGCGGCCGGATCGGCCGGCGGCTGGACCGGATCGGGGTGGAATCCGCGCAGGTCGACGAAGAGAACCCGGTCGAACGGCCGGCCCCGGGCGAGCAGGTGTCCGGCGCGGATCGCCAGCTGCGTCTTGCCGACGCCGGCCATCCCGGCAATCGCGAAGACGGTCGGGACGTCGTCACTCCCGCCGTCGCCGCCCTCGGCGCAGAGAGCGCGCCGGAGTTCGTCCATCTCGGCCGTGCGGCCGGTGAAGCCGGCCAGGTCCGGTGGCAGCCCGGCCAGCACCCGCACCTGCGCCGCCGCCCGGGTCTCCCCGCCGACCACCTGGAGCACCTGCTGCCACTGCGTCACGTAGCCGGGATCGGGATGCAGCGCCCGGACCACGGCAACGACCAGGTCGATCTTCAACCGCCGCCGGCCGGGCCGGAAGCAGTCCACCACCGTCGTCTTTCCGACCAGTTCGCCGGCCGGCCGGCCCGCCTCGGTCCAGGCCGCGTTCACCCGGTCCTTGATGTTCTCGTACGACGGATCGCCGGCCCAGACCTTCAGCGCACGCAACCGTTCGACGAGGTCGTCAAGGGTACTGGCCCGCCCGGGATCGGGCAGCGTCACGAAGCTCTCCACCACCTGCTGACCGGCCCGCATACCTCCACCTCCCGCCCCGGCGCTGTTTCCGGGGCGCTCACGCTAACCAGCCGACGCCAGCGAACTGTCGGGCACCAGACATAGGCCGGCATCACCACGCGCTGCGGTGACCCGTCGGTACGGCCGCGCTCCGGCGTTCGGATTCGTTCGGGATTCCGCCGGAGAGCCCGCCGGCTCCGGACAGTCGACGTCAGGCAGTCCCGGCTCCCGCCGACAACCGCCGGCGCGGATCGCGGGTACCTCGTTTCCGCTTTCGGGGAGGAAGCATGCTCAGTACCGGCAGCACATCGGCCCGCCCGTCGGCGGGGCACAGAAGTCGAGTGGTCGGGGCCGTCCTGACGGTCCTCGCCGTCGCGGCGGCGCTGCTCGTCGCCCCCACACCCGCGTACGCGGACACCCTCCGCAGAGAGCTGGTGAGTGGCTACGGCCCCCTTCGCGCCGACGTGATGTGGGGCTCCACCGCGACCCACCAGGGGGTCTTCCTGTGGCCGGACAACGCCAGCGCCTCGCAGGAGTTCGACCTGCTCGACAGCGGGGGCGGTTTCTTCCGGATCAGGGCCCGGCACTCAGGCCAGTGTCTGATGCTCGACTGGCGGGCCGGGTCCTACAACAACGGCACGCCGATCATCCAGTTCCCGCACTGTTCCGCCGGCTACTCGCCGGGCGAGTGGTTCACCCAGGAGGTCTTCCACCGGCCCTGCACCGGTCAGTGTTTCGGCTCCTGGTTCGTGCTGATCAGGAACCGCGCGACCGGCATGTGCCTGGACGTCGCCGCGCCGTCCGGGCAGCCCGCCCAGCAGTCGGTGCTGCAGCAGTGGCAATGCATCTCGGCCACCACCGAATGGAACGCCTTCAACCAGATGTGGAAGATCCACGATCCCACTCCGGTGATCATCGGCTAGTCCGGGTCGGCCGATCCGCGCGGACGGTGGGGCGGCCGGCACCCGGCCGCCCCACCCGCCAGCCGGTCGGTGGACGAACGGCGGGCAGTGCCAACCGGATCAGGCCGCGTTGGAGAGTTCGTTGTAGCCGTCGGCCGGCTGCTGCCCGGAGAGGTCCCGGATCGCCGCCATGATCTCGTCGGTGACGGCCCGCCGGACCTGCCCTCCACTGGCGCCCGGCGGCCGGCCGAACCGCATCGGCGGGCCGAAGCGCACCGTCACCCGGCCCAATCGGGGCAACCGGTTCCCGACCGGCTGGATCCGTTCGGTGCCGAGTACGGCGACCGGCACCACCGGAGCGCCGGAGGCGAGGGCCAGCCAGGCGACCCCGGTACGGCCACGGTAGAGCCGCCCGTCCCGGGACCGGCTGCCCTCGGGGTGGATGCCGAAGGCGCCTCCCCCGGCGAGGACGTCCAGGGCCAGGTCCAGCGCCTCCCGGGCCGTCCGGTGCCCGCCGCGCTGCACCGGGATCGCGTCGACGCCGGTCAGGCAGGCCCGGACGAGTGCTCCGCGCAGCCCCGGCCGCCGGAAGTACTCCGCTTTGGCGAGGAAGGCGACCGGGCGGGGCGCCACCAGCGGGATCACCACACTGTCCAGGAAGGACAGGTGGTTCGCGGCCAGGATCACCGGGCCCTGCCGGGGGACGTTCGCGCGCCCCTCGATCACCGGCCGGAAGGCGAGCCGGGCCAACGGGGCGAGCAGCAGTCGGGTGGTCGCCTGGAGCAGCATGGGTTCCTCCGCGGGTCGGTGGCCGGATCGGGCCGGGGTCACTACCTGTCGCCCGCGGGTGTCGTCGGTACCGACCGGCCGAGGTGGGCGTCGATCGCCGCCCGCAGCAGCGGCTCGACCTCCTCGGTGCCGACCGTCATCTGCAGGCTTCCCCACTGCCAGAGCTGTGCGATGCCGTGCAGGTTCGCCCAGAGCGCACCGGCGGAGACGGCCGGCGGCGGGGCGCCGGCCCGGTCCGGACGGGCCCGGGCGACCAGGTCGACGAGTACGTCGAAGAGTGGCCGGCTGGCCTCCCGCAGGCCGATACCGTTGCCGCGCAGCAGGTCGTGCCGGAACATCAGCTCGAACATCCCGCGGTGGGCGCGGGCGAACTCCAGGTAGAGCCGGCCCAGCGTGAGCAACTGGGCCGACGGGTCGGGACCGACGACCGCCATCCCGGCCGGGACGCTGCCGGCGGCGCCGCCCCCGACCGCCTCGGCGACCCGCCGGCCGAGTTCCCGGTAACCCTCGGCGGCGATCGCGGCGAGCAGTGCCCGGTGGGTCGGGAAATACCGGCGTGGTGCGCCGTGCGAGACGCCGGCCCGGCGGGCGATCTCCCGCAACGACAGCGCCTCGACCCCCTCGACGCCCTCGTCGGCCAGCAGGTCGACGCCGGCCCGCACCAGACGAGCCCGAAGATCACCCTCCGACCGACTCATAGACAGTGTCTACCAGTACGCCGTAGACAGTGTCTACTGGTCGAACGGTGTCTACTTGTCGAGCGGTCTGACGATGTCCCGGGCGTGGTCCACCACCGCCGCACCGACCACTGTCGCCTCGACCGGCAGTACCTCCAGACAGCGCCGTACCGCCGCCGCCATCAGGGCGTTCGGCACCCGCATGGACAGGGTGCAGTGCGGCACCCAGCGACCGGGGCGGTAATGCTCGCTGACCGGAACACCGGCCCAGGTCAGCCGCTCGTGCACCATCGCCTGGTGGGCCAGCAGTTCCGTGGTGGGAGTCGGGCCGAGCCAGAGCACCCGGCCGACGAACTGGCCGGCGTACTGGAAGGAGAGCCGCAGCGGCGGGACCGGCACCGTCCCGCTCAGCGCCTCGGCGACCGCGTCCGGGTCGAGCCGGGGCGCGACGGCGAGCGAAACGTGCGGCCGGTGCCGCTGCCCCAGCAACGAACGGAGACTCTGCACACCCTCGGATTCCAGGGCGTCCCAGAGCACCCGGATCCGCCGGGTGGCGTCGGTGTCGAGATACAGCTCCAGGGCGGCGACCACCGGACCACCTTAGGAGGCGGACCGCCACCCGACGGCTCAGCTCCGCCCGGCGGCGCCGGACTCGCCGGGTCCGCCGGACTCGCCGGGCCCACCGGACTCGCCGGGCCCACCGGTCTCTCCAGGTCCGCCGGTCTCTCCAGGCCGGCCGGGTGCTGCGGATTCGCCGGGACGCCAGGTGTTCCGGTAGCCGGCCAGCAGTTCGCCGAAGAGCGCGAAAGCGCCGTCGACGCGTTCCCGGTCACCGGTGGCGATCAGTTCGAGTTGCAGTCCGCGCGCCTGGGCCACGATCATCGACGCGACCGCCGGAGCCCGCTCGGCAGGGCAGCCGTCGGCCCTGACGATCCGCTCCATCAGCCGCTGCGCGTCGTGCACGGCCTGCCGCAGGTACCGCTCGTACCGCTCGGGCTGGCGGGTGGCCTGCACGTAGACCTCGAAGAGCAGCCGGTACACGGGCAGCCGCTCCGCCGCCGTCGACTTCTGCCACCACCCGGCAAGGCTGTCCACGCTCTCCGGCGACCCGGCCACCTCCGCATCGGCCACCAGCCGCTGCCGCAGCACCTCGATGACCTCGGTGACCAGGTTCTCCTTGGAGCCGAAGTGATGGAGCAGAGTGCCGTGACTGACCCCGATCGCGGCGGCCATCGGGCGCATCGCCAGCCCGGCGACGCCGTGTTCGACAAGGTAGTCGGCGACGACGTTGAGCAGTTCGGGCCGTCGATGCTGGTAACGGAGCCGGCGACCGTCCATGCGCGCTGCGTTCACCTGGCCCACCGTACGCAGCCCAATCGGCTCGGACGCCACGACTCCAGATAGCTTGACCGATCGGTCGAGCTACTATCGCTTGCATGTCACCCGACATCACCCGCCTGCACCACGTCGGCCACGTAGTCGGCGACCTGACCGAGGCCCTGCTGCGCTACCGGCGGATGGGCTTCCTCCTCGCCCCGCCCAGCTACCCGGCGATGCCCGACCGGGACGGCGGCCCGCTCCGGGCGTTCGGCGCGACGAACACCCACGCCGACTTCCCGGACAACTTCCTGGAACTGGCGACCGTCGTCCGGGACGGCGCCCCGGCAGCGCTTCCGGACGGGGCGAAGCTCGTCGCGCTGGACGCCCCGCCGGACGTGCTGCCCCGGCTGGTGGAACGGATCGGTGAGACCAGCTCGAACCTCACCCGCTGCCTGGAACGCTTCGAAGGGCTGCACATCCTGATGTTCGAGTCACCGGACATCGACGCCACCGCCGCACGGCTGACCTCGACCGGCGTACCGCACCGTGGGGTGAACACGGTGCGCCGCCCGGTACCGACGCCGGACGGGGTCCGGGTGGAGGAGATCCGCTACCTGGAGATCGACGGCGACGACCGGGCGGGCCCGTCCGGAAGCGTGCCGGAGGGCAGGATCGGCATCGCCGCGCCACTCGGTCCGGCGACCCGGGCGGGGCAGCAGCTCGACCACCCCAACGGTGCGGTGGCACTCGCCGAGGTCGTGCTCTGCGTCGCCGGGTCCACACTCGACACGGTGGCGGACAGGTACGCCGGCTACCTCGACCGTCCGGCCCGTCCCGACGGCGGCAGGCTGGTGTTCGACCTGGGCGGCACCCGGCTGACCCTGGTGACCGACTCCGGCCTGCCGACCCTGCTGCCGGGCGAGACGCCACCCGCACTGCCGGCCCTCGTCGCCTGCACCATCGCCGTACGCGACGTCGAGGCGGCCCGGAGAATCCTGCTGGGCAACGGGTTTCCGCTGCGCGAGTCGGCGTACGGCGACATCTTCGTACCCGCCACCGCGGCTCTCGGCGCCGCGATCGCCTTCCGCGCCGCCCCCTCCCCCGCTCCGCGCCCCGGAGCAGTAGCGTGCTGATCGGCGGCGAAGCCCCGGCCGTCCGCTCGGGACGACCGGGGCCCACCCCGCCCCCTGCTACCGCAGGCCGTTGGAGATCGCGGTGATCAGTTCGCCGTTGCCGGTGTCACCGGAGAGTTCCCAGAAGAACGCCCCGCCCAGCCCCTGACCCCTGGCGTACGACATCTTGCCGCCGATCGTGGCCGGGGTGTCGTAGCTCCACCAGTTGCTGCCGCACTTCGCGTACGCCGTGCCGGCGATCGTGCCCGTGGTCGGGCAGGTGTTCTTGAGTACCTTGTAGTCCTCGATGCCCGCCTCGTAGGTGCCCGGAGCCGCCCCGGTGGCCGTACCGCCCGGGGTGGCCTGGGTGACCCCGGTCCAGCCCCGGCCGTAGAAGCCGATGCCGAGCAGCAGCTTGCTGGCCGGGATGCCCTTGCCCTTGAGTTTCTGGATCGCCGCGTCCGACCAGAAGCCCTGCTGCGGGATCCCGGCGTACGAGGTCAGCGGCGAGTGCGGGGCCGTCGGGCCCTGCGGGGCGAAGGCGCCGAAGTAGTCGTACGTCATCGGCATCAGCCAGTCGAGGTTGTTTATCGCACCGGCGTAGTCGGTCGCGTCGATCTTGCCGCCGTTGCTGCCGTCCGCGGTGATCGCGGCGGTGACCAGGTTGCCCGAGCCGAACCGGGAGCGCAGCGCGGAGATCACGTTCTTGAACGCGTTCGGGCCGCTGGCGTCGCAGGTCAGGCCACAGGCGTTCGGGTACTCCCAGTCGATGTCGATGCCGTCGAAGACGTCCGCCCAGCGCGGGTCCTCGACCAGGTTGTGGCAGGACTCGGCGAACGCGGCCGGGTTCTGCGCCGCCTGGGTGAAGCCGCCGGACCAGGTCCAGCCGCCGAACGACCAGATCACCTTGATGTGCGGGTACATCCGCTTGAGCTTGCGGAGCTGGTTGAAGCTGCCGCGCAGGGCACCGGTGTCCCAGGTGTCGGCGACCCCGTCCACACTCTCCGCGGCCGAGTACGCCCGGTCGTAGTCGGCGTAGCTGTCGCCGATGGTGCACCGGCCGCCGGTGGTGTTGCCGAAGGCGTACAGGATGTGGGTCAGCTTGCTGGCCGAGCCGCTGGTGTGGATGTTCTTGACGTGGTAAGCCCGCTGGTAGACGCCCCACTGGGCGAAGTAGCCGACCACCTTCTGCGCGCCCGGGTTCGTCGGCGGCGGAGTGGTCGTCGGCGGGGGCGTCGGGGTGGCGGTCGGGGTCACCGTCGGACGCGGGGTGGTGGGGGTCGGGCTGGGGGTGCCGCCCCCGCCGCAGGCGGCACCGTTGACGGTGCAGTTCGCCGGAGCGCGGTATCCGCCGGTGCCGACGTAGCCCCAACTGGCCGAGGCGCCCGGGGCGAGGGCGCCGGCCCAGCTCTTCTGCACCGCGACGTAGCGGTTGCCGCTGCGGGTGACGTCGGCGTCCCAGAAGCTGCTGATGGTGGTACCGGCCGGCAGGTCGAACTCGATCCGCCAGTTGGCGACCGGCGCGTCGGTGCCGTTGGTGACGGTGACCCTGACCTCGTGGCCGGAGCCCCAGTCAGAGCTGGCGGTGAAGCTTGTGGTCAGGCTGCCGGCGCCGAGGGCCGCGGTGACCGGGACCACGGCGACGGCCACCGCGGCCGCGACGCCGGCCCACAGCGCCCGGCGGATGGACTTCCTCATGGTGGCGTCTCCCTTATTGATAGGAAACTTTCCAGATAGTGTCTGCGCACGCTACTCATGGGTTCACCGCTTCGTCAAGATGTCCATGTTTCGATTCGCCGCCGCACGCACCCGGCCAGCGGCCCGCCGTCGCCGCCCCTCCCCGGCGGATGACAGGAACGGACGGAACCGGGCGGGAAGCGATCCTGACCGCACCGCCGCCCGGTAGCCTCTGCACCATGACCGAGCGGAAAGCGAGCACCATTCGGGCCGGGCGACCGGCGCACGGGGACGAGCGGCCCGGAGACACCCGGTGAGCGTCTTCGACGTCCAGATCGGAGCACTTACCGGCGACGGCTTCACCGACCTGGCCCAGTTCCGGGGCAACGCCGTACTGGTGGTCAACCTCGCCTCCAAGTGCGGCCTGACCCCGCAGTACGCCGGGCTGCAGACCCTGCACGAGAGGTACGCCGACCGTGGGCTGACCGTGCTCGGCGTACCCAGCAACCAGTTCGCCGACCAGGAGCCGGGAACCCCGGCGGAGATCGCCGAGTTCGCCCGCTCCACCTATGGCGCGGCGTTCCCGATGACCGAGAAGATCGACGTGAACGGCCCCGGCCGGCACCCGCTCTACGCCGCGCTCGTCGACACCGCCGACCCCGACGGCCACTCCGGCGACATCCGGTGGAACTTCGAGAAATTCCTGGTCGGCCCGGACGGCGACGTGGTCGCCCGGTTCGCACCCCAGGTCGAACCGGAATCGCCGGAGATCACCACCGCCATCGAGCGGGTACTCCCCCGATAGCGGACACCGGGCTGATGCGGACGGGCGTGGGCCGGGAGTGCCGCATCCTGCTGCGCAGCCCGGTGTCGTGGGTCGCCCCCGCGCTGCTGGTCACCGCCGCCGTGCTGCTGATGCCGCTCAACGCCGGCTACCACGACTTCTGGGTCAACTACGACCCGCAGGGCGACGACCAGCTCCTGACCCGCTACCACGTCGACGGCGTGCAGACCGCCACCTCGGGATTCCTGGTCGGGCACCTGCTCGCCCTGCTGCTCGGGGCCGTACTCGTGCTCGCCGACTACGCGCCGGCCCGACTCGCACACCGGGACAGCGTGCCCGACCCCGGGCTGGTGCTCCCCGGCAAACTGGTCGTGGCCGCCGGCGCGGGCCTGCTGCTCGGCCTGCTCAACGCGGCGGTGAGCGTTCCGCTGGCCGCATCCGACTGGGGACCGGCGCCGAGCCGGGACCGGGTCGCGGCCGCCGGCCTCGCCTTCGACCCCGAACTGCTGGCCGACTCCGGGGTACGCCTCACCATCGCCGTCGGGATCGCGATGTTCCCGCTGCTCGCCGCCGTGGGGGTGGGGCTGGGCGCACTTGTCGGCACCTGGTCCCGGCTCTGCGCGGTGCTTGTGCTCTGGGGACTGGCGTCGGTCGTGCTCGGCGGTGCGGTCAGCCTCTCCACCCCGCGCCTGGCCGCACCGACCTTCGCGCTACTGCTGCTGGCGGTGCCGATCAGCGGACACGTCGCCATCGGCTGGGGCGCCCTCGCCGGGTCCGACGCCGCTGACGGCGGCGTCGCGATCGGGTACCCGGAACTGGCCGCGATCGCCGCACTCGCCGGCGGGCTCGGTTACGCGCTCGCCGGCTGTCGGCTGGCCCCGGCGCTGCTCCGCCGCCGACTCGCCACTCGGCAGTCCTGCCCACCGAGGACGTGACCGGCCAGGAAGCCGCCCCATCCAGCGCACCTGGTAACGATTAGATCACTCCGCGTGGCACGCTTGCTCCCCTGCCGGGCCCCCGCGACCCTGTCCCCGACACACCCGGTCCCGCCACAGAGCCGGCCGTGACCGGTGGCGGGCGGACGGACCGTGGGTGCGACATCCCGGGCCACCTAGTCGATACCCTGCCCGCCACATCCCAGGAGGCGAGATGGAGCACCTCGAACGACCCGTCCGGCCGGTACGCCGGATCGCCGCGGCAGCCGCCGCTCTCGGACTCGGACTCGGCCTGTCCGCCGTCGCCACCGCCCCGGCCAACGCCACACCTCGCGGTACCACGGCCGGCAGCAGCACGCCGGTCGGCGGCAGCACCGCGCTCGGCACCACCGCCCGGGTCGGCTACGTCAGGCTGGCCCACCTGTCGCCGGACACGCCGGCCGTCGACGTCTACCTCGGCCCGGCCGAGAGCACGGCCGAACCGCAGGTGTTCAGGGCCGTCGGCTACGGCGTACTCTCGCCGTACCTGCCGCTGCCGACCGGCCCGTACGCGGTCGCGATGCGCCGGGCCGGCGCCCCGGCCGACGACCCACCGGTGCTCACCACGAGCGTCTCGGTACGCGCCGGCGAGGCGTACACCGTCGCCGGGGTCGGCCGCTACGCCGACCTGGGGCTGCGGGTACTCGAAGACGACCTCAGCTCCCCCGCCGAGGGTCGGGCCAAGGTACGCGTCGTGCAGGCGTCGGTACGCGCGCCGGTGATCGACGTCGCGCTGGCGGACGGCCCGAGCATCGCCGAGGGCATACCCTTCGCCACCACCACGTCCTACCACCAGGTCACACCGGGCCGGTCCACGCTGCGGCTGTCGGCGACCGGGGCGAAGCCGACGACCATGGCCGTGTCCCTGCGGGACGGGACGGTCTACTCACTGCTGGTGCTCGACGCGAAGAAGGGCGGGCTGAGCACGGAACTGCGGGTGGACGCCCGTGGCGGGATGGTGGTGCCGGACGGAGGCGTGGACACCGGAGCAGGCGGTACCGGCACGGAGCCCGGAGCAGGTGGCAGGGCCGGGCCGGGCGGGCCGGCGTACCCGATCGGGCTGGCCGCGGTCGGCGCGGTGGCCGCGGTCGTGGTCGCGGCGGCAACCAGGTCCGCGCTCCGCCGTCGTCGCACGACGTGACGGCAGGCCAGCCACACCGCGCGACGGCGGAGCGGTCACGCGCGACGGCGGAGCGGACCGGGCCGGACCGGGTCAACCTGCTGCTCTGCGCGGTACTCGGGGTGAGTCTCGGTCTCGCGCTGGCCGGCGACGCGCTGTCGGTCGCGTCGCCGGCGACACCGCCGACAGCACCCGTCACACTGCCAGGCCCGGACGCGCCACCCGGGTCGGGCACACCGCCCGGGTCGGGCACCCTGCCGGCGCCGGCCGCTGCCCCGCCTGGTGGCGCGGCCTCGGCCGCAGCGCCGGACTGCCGGGGCGGCTGCCCGGCCGCAGGGGCGGTGGACCGGCCGCCCGCCGGAGCGCCGGCCCGGGTGCGCATTCCGAGGATCCGGGTCGACGCGCCCCTGACCCGGCTACGGCTGGACCGGTCGGGCCGGCTCGCCGCCCCGCGCCGCTTCACCGAGGCCGGCTGGTATGCCGGCGGCACCACACCCGGGGACGTCGGGCCGGCGGTACTCGCCGGGCACGTCGACTCGGCCACCGGACCGGCGGTCTTCGCCCGGCTGTCGGAACTGCGACCGGGCGACCGGGTCGAGGTGCGCCGGGGCGACCGGTGGATCCCGTTCAGGGTGACCGGCGCCAGCCGACACGCCAAGGACGAGTTTCCGACCGACGCCGTGTACGGGCCCACCCCCGGGGCGGAGCTGCGGCTGATCACCTGCGCCGGCACCTTCGACCGCCCCACCCGGCACTACCGGGACAACCTGGTGGTCTTCGCCGTCGCCGACCGACCGGTGATGCTCCCCGGATCGGCCGCCGGCTGACCCGTCCCGACGACTTCCGTCGTTCCCGCGACGACGGACGGACCGAGATCCGTCCTGTCCGCCCGGCTGGGTCGGGTCAGACGGGGCGGCGGCCGGAGAAACCGCACTCCACCCGGTGGTACCAGCGCAGGTCGCTGTCACCCTCCAGCCAGCACCAGAGCACCGGGCGGCCGTCCCGCTCGCCCGGAAAGTCGAGCAGCACCGGCGCGAAGCCCTTGACCTGGATGTCGTGCCCGGTCAGCTCCTCCAGGATGCCGAAGATCCGCGCCTCCAGGCCCTTCACCTCGGCCAGTCCGCCGAGCGGGCTCGCGCCCCGGTCGGCCAGGTCGGCCCGCAGCTCGGCCAGATCGGCGCGGAGCACGATCAGCTCGTCGATCCGCGGCCGCAACGTCGCGATCAGGTGACGTGCCTGGGCAAGGGTGAACACGGGCACAGTATGGGGCACCCGGGGCCGGCGGCGGGCCCGACGTACGGCTCAGTCGTTCTGTGCCGCGATCTCCCGCGCCCGGTCCCGGGCGGCCTCAAGTGCGGCCAGCAGCGCCGCACGTACGCCGTGGTTCTCCAGCTCGCGGATCGCCGAGATGGTGGTACCGGCCGGCGAGGTGACCGCCTCGCGCAGCTTCACCGGGTGCTCGCCGGAGTCCCGCAGCATCACCGCCGAGCCGATCGCGGTCTGCACGATCAGCTCGTGCGCGACCTGGCGGGGCAGCCCGAGCAGGATGCCGGCGTCGACCATCGCCTCGACCAGCAGATAGAAGTACGCCGGGCCGGAACCGGAGAGCGCGGTCACCGCGTCCTGCTGGGATTCGGGTACCCGGATTGTCGCGCCCAGCGGCCGGAACATCTCCTCGGCGAGTTCCAGGTGCGCGGCGGTGGCGTGCACCCCGGCGGAGATCGCCGTCATCGCCTGGTCGACCAGGGCCGGCGTGTTCGTCATCACCCGGATCACCGGGGTGCCGTCGGGCAGCCGCCGGGCGAAGAAGTTCGTCGGCAGCCCCGCGCAGAGCGAGACCACCAGCTTGTCGGCCGGTACCTTCGCACCGATCTCGTCGAGCAGCGCGTCCGCGTCCTGCGGCTTGACCGACACCGCGAGTACGTCCGCCTCGGCGACCGCCACCAGGTTCTCCACCACCTGTACGCCGTACCGGGTGGCGATCTCCTCGGCCCGGCTCTGCCGCCGGGTGGTCGCCAGCAGCCGGTCCACCGGCCAGCCCGCCCGGAGCAGCCCGGAGAGCATCAGTTCACCGATCTTGCCGGTGCCGATCACGGCGACGGTGTGCGCTCCCGGTGCCATCGCTGCTCCTCCTCAGGTGGAAGCCGTCACGCTCAGGTGGAAGCCGTCACGCTCGGCAGGAATCCGGGTCGGCCCGCCGCAGCCGGCGGAGAGATCGAACCTGACCACTCGGAGCCGGGTGCGGCGGGCCGACCCACCACGACGGGCGCCGACCCATCGGGACGGGCCAGGTCCCGCCGCAGGTTGTCAGCTGCCGAAGAAGACCTCGGCCTCGGTGTAGCGCTCCAGCGGCACCGTCTTCAGCTCACGGGTCGCCTCGGCCAACGGAACCCGGACGATGTCGGTGCCCTGCATGGCGACCATCTTGCCCCAGTCGCCCTCGTGCACGGCGTCGATCGCCGACAGGCCGAGCCGGGTGGCGAGCACCCGGTCGAACGCGGTCGGGGTGCCGCCGCGCTGGATGTGCCCGAGTACGACGGTCCGGGCCTCCTTGCCGGTCTTCGCCTCCAGCTGCTCGGCGAGCCACTGCCCGATGCCGCCGAGCCGGACGTGCCCGAACGAGTCGAGTTCCTGGTTCTGCAGCCGCATCTGCCCGTCGAGCGGCTGGGCACCCTCGGCGACCACCACGATCGGGGCGTACTGCTTCTGGAAGCGCTTCTCGACGTAGGTCGCGACCTGGTCGACGTCGAACTGCCGCTCGGGCAGCAGGATCACGTTCGCGCCACCGGCCAGGCCGGCGTGCAGGGCGATCCAGCCGGCGTGCCGGCCCATCACCTCGACGACGAGGGTGCGGTGGTGGCTCTCGGCGGTGGTGTGCAGCCGGTCGATGGCCTCCATCGCGATGTTCACGGCGGTGTCGAACCCGAAGGTGTAGTCGGTCGCACCCAGGTCGTTGTCGATCGTCTTCGGTACGCCGACCACCTGGACGCCGAGTTCGTGCAGCTTGGTGGCGACGCCGAGGGTGTCCTCGCCGCCGATCGCCACCAGCGCGTCCACGCCCTGCTCGGCCAGGTTGGCCTTGATCTGCTCGACCCCGCCGTCGATCTTGAACGGGTTGGTCCGGGAGGAGCCGAGGATGGTGCCACCGCGCGGCAGGATGCCCCGCACCTCCGCGATCCCGAGCGGCTTGGTCAGCCCCTCCAGCGGGCCACGCCAGCCGTCACGGAACCCGACGAATTCGTGGTCGTAGGTGGCGACGCCCTTGCGCACCACCGCTCGGATCACCGCGTTCAGACCCGGGCAGTCACCACCACCGGTGAGCACGCCGATACGCATGATCTGCTTCTCCTCCAGGAGCTTCGGATGAGCCCGTCAAGCCCCAGGGTGAAAGTCAGGTCAGACCGTCGGCGTCGTTGCCGGCCCGGGGCGGGCCGTCATTGCGCACTGTAGTCGCCCGCCCCGAGCCGGACCACCGCGCCCCGGCCACCGTCCGGGGGCCGAACCGGTCATCGGGGCAGCCGGCGGGCGGTACGAGCCGAAACGATCACGAGTCGCGCTCAGGACGGTGCCGGGCGGGGGTGCATCGCCTGCCAGCGGGCGAGGTTGTGCCGGGCGTCGACAAGCGCGTCGTGCCGGTCGGCGTCGGCGTCCGGCAGCGGCGGGCTGCCCTGGTCCTCCCAGCGCTGGCGCAGCTCCTTGGTGAACCGGGGGATCTCCCGGGGCAACGCCGGCATCGCCCCCCAGAGCTGGGCCAGCGCCACGTGGTCGTACGCCGCGTACCAGGCCCAGAGTTCCAGTTTCTCCCCCGGCCGGCCGCGGACCGGCTCCGTCAGGAACTCGTAGAGGTCGTCGCGGATCCGTTCCCGGGAACGCCACGCCCGGTCGGCCGGCGACGGCAACTTGTCCAGGACGTGCCGGCGCACCCACGGAACGGCCCGGGAGTCGTCGAACTCGGTGGAGACCGCGTAGAACTCGCGACCGTACTCGTCGACGACACCGATTGACACGAGGTCGACCAGCCGGCCGTCCTCGATGAACTCGCAGTCGTAGAAATAGCGGTAGACCATCGCCCGCCATCTTCGCCCATCCGTCCCGCCCTACGGGAATCGGGGGTGGAATTTCCACCATTCGGCGCCGGCGAGCCGGTCGGAACACGGTGGGCGGGAGGCCGGCGTGGTGATCCTGAGGTGTCGGCGGATCACCACGCCTTCCCTGCGGCCCGGCCAGCGCCCCCACGCCGGCCGGGCCCCGGTTCCACCGCGGCCGGCCAGCGGGCTCTTGGCGCACCCTCCGGCCGGTCGCGGCTCCCCGCGCCCCCAAGGCTCCGCCACGCCCCCGTACGGTCCCCACCAGTGGCGGATCTGACGTCAGAATGCTCCCTGGTCAGCGACAGAACTGTCACAGAAGTGATTTCGGGGGTGTACAGCAAGCGACACGACCGTCATGATCTGATGTGTACCGCTACCGGACCCTACCGGTATCAGTTTCATCTTGCTTCTTCGGTCGGTTGCGGGTCGCCCGAGAGCAGAACTGTGGTTATTTACCGGGGAGGGGTTGAGCCGTGGAGGTTCGCCTGCCTGAGCCGGGCGACGCCCTCACCGGCGTCGACATGTTCGCCGGCCTTGAGCCAGAGGTGCGCCAGCGGGTCATCGCCGCGGCGGTGCCACGCACCTACCGCAAGGGGCAGCTGCTCTTCGTCGAGAACGATCCCGGCGAGTCCCTGATCGTCCTGCGCCGGGGAGCGGTAGCGGTGTTCCGCACCGCCCCGACCGGCGAGCGCGCGGTGCTCAACGTCATCCGCCCGCCGGACGTACTCGGTGAGGTGTCCCTGCTGGACGCCTCCACCCGGTCGGCGTCCGCCGAGGCCATCGAGGACTGCACCGCGCTGGCGCTGTCCCGTGGGGCGTTCATGGAACTGGTCCACTCCAATCCGCGCATCCTCGACGCGGTGATGCGGTCGTTGGGCGGGCTGATCCGGCGGCTGACCGAGCAGAACGCCGACCACGTCTTCCTCGACCTGCCGGGTCGGGTGGCCAAGACGCTGGTCCGGCTGGCCGGCGAGAGCCAGGCGCCGATGATCACGATCGAACTCAACCAGAGCCAGCTGGCCGAGATGGCCGGCGGGTCGCGGCAGAGCGTCAACCAGGCCATCGGGTCGTTCGCCAGCCGGGGCTGGCTGCGCACCGAGGGGCGACGGATCGTGGTGACCGACGTCGCGGCGCTGCGTCGCCGGGCCGGCATGGCCGAGCGCTGACCGGTCGCCGCCCAGGCTGCGTCACCGGGCCGGCACGGCCGAGCGCCGACCAGGCTGCGTCGCTGCTACCGGTACGGCCGAGCGCCGATGGTGCGAACCGGCCCCCGCTGGCCTGCCCGCGCACTCTCTACTGTGGCCGGTCGGCACGCCCCGGTCGGCGGACTGCCCGGCTCCGGGGACGGTGGTGTTCCGGCCCGGAAACGGCGGCGGGCGTTCCGAAGACCCGCCAGGTGTCCGGAACGCCCCTTACAGCGCTGTGCGCGGGACCGGTCAGGTCGCCCCCGGCCAGTTGGTCGTGTCCCGGCTGCCGCCACCGGTCGCCCCCGGCCAGTCGGGGTTCTCACCGCCCACGATGCCGGCGGCCTGGAGCTTCGCCAGGGTGGCGGCGTCCACGTCGATCATGTCCCCCGAGGAGTGGCCGACGCCGTCGCCGTCGGTCCATTCCTTTTCCAGTCGGACGTACACCATTGCCCATCTCCCTGATAAATCGTCGATCGGTCGGCGCCAATGACTGTATCTTGGATCACTATGGGTGGGACTGTCCGCTAGCTAACAGCCCGGTTCCCGACACCGGCGCGGGCGCCGATACTCGGCGGTGGCGAACTCCCGCCCGCACGACCGCCGGCGGTTCGCCGGGACCCCCGTCCGGCGGCCACCGCCGGACGGCACAACGGCAACGGCCGGACGGCGCCACGGCCACGGCCACCGCCGGGCGGGACAACGGCCACGGCCACCGCCGGGCGGGACAACGGCCACGGCCGGACGGCGTGACGGCTGCGGCCGGACGGCGTCAGCTTCGCTCGGACAGCACGTCCCTTCGACGCTGTAGGAGGACGGCATCTCCGCCAACTGCACCAGATGCGGCCGGATCGCCGCCGCCGGAGACCGTTTCTGCGGCGGCTGCGGCACCGAGCTGACCCCGGCCTGCCCGCACTGCGACCGGCCACTTGCCCCGGATGCCGCGTTCTGCACGGCCTGCGGCAAACCACGCCCGAACCCGCCGGGCCGACCGGCCACGGTGTCCCAGGAGGACCGACGGCGGGTCAGCGTACTCTTCGTGGACCTCATCGACTTCACCCCGTACGTCGAACGGGCCGACCCGGAACTGGTCCGGGGCATGCAGACGGCCTTCTTCGCGGCGGCCCGCCGGGTCATCGGACAGTACGGCGGGGTGGTGGAGAAGTACATCGGCGACGCCGTGATGGCGCTGTTCGGGGCGCCGGTGGCGACCGAGACCGATCCGCTGCGCTGTGTGCGGGCGGGCCTGGAGTTGCAGCGGGTGCTGACCCGGTTCACCCCCACCGGCGCCGACCACCTGCGGTTCCGGGTCGGGGTGGCCACCGGCGAGGCGCTGGTGGACGTGGCCGCCGCCCGGGACGGCGGACAGGCCATCGTGGCCGGCGACGTGGTGAACACCGCCTCCCGGATGCAGTCGGTGGCACCCCCCGGCGGGGTACTCGTCTGCGGCAACACGTACGCGCTCACCCGGGACGCCATCCGCTACTCCGAACAGGCGCCGGTGACCCTGCGCGGCCGCTCCTCGCCGACCGAGGTGTGGCTGGCGCTCGCCCCGGTGGACCGGCAGCCGCCGGACCGGGAGCCGGACACCACCCCGCTGATCGACCGGGAACACGAGCTGGGGCTGCTGGTCAACGCGCTGCACCGGTCGATCCGGGACCGGCTGCCGCAGATGGTGACGGTGCTCGGGCACGCCGGCATCGGCAAGAGCCGGCTGGTCCGCGAGCTGTTCCGGCACACCGAGCGGCTGACCGACGAGCCGCTCACCTGGCGGGTCGGCCGCTGCCCGCCGTTCGGCGAGAACGTCACGTTCGCCGCACTGGCCGACATCGTCAAGGCCGAGGCCGGGATCCTGGACACCGATCCGGCGCCGGTCGCCACCCGGCGGCTGGAGACGGCACTCGTCGAGCTGGTCGGCCCCGGGCCGGCGGACCGGCTGATGGACGCGCTCCGCCCGGTGGTCGGGCTGCCCGGCCCGACCCTGCCGGCCGAGGAGTCCGAGTCGGCGTGGCGGCGCTTCCTGGTCGCGCTCGCCGCCCGCCAGCCGACCGTGCTCGTCTTCGAGGACCTGCACTGGGCCGACGAGGCGATGCTGAACTTCGTCGAGCTGCTCGGGGCGTACGCGCAGAACGTGCCGCTGCTGCTGCTCTGCACCGCCCGCCCCGAGCTGGTCAACCGGGAGCCGAGCTGGGCCGGCACCATCACCGGCTCGATGACGGTGACCCTGCCGCCGCTGCGGGACACCGGGATCGCCTCGCTCTACGGGCACATCTTCGGCCAGGCTGCCTTCTCCACCGACATGCTCAGCCCGCTCGTCGAGGTGGCCGACGGCAACCCGCTCTACGCCCACGAGTACGTCCGGATGCTGATGGAGCAGGGCGCACTGCGCCAGTCCGGCCGGGGCTGGTCCCTGGAGAAGCAGTCCGACCTGGCGATGCCGGACAGTGTCCACTCGGTGATCGCCAACCGGGTGGACCTGCTCGACGGCCCGGACCGGATGGTGCTGCTGGCCGCCTCGGTGGTCGGCGTGCAGTTCTGGCCGGGTGCGGTGGCGGCGGCGCTCGGCCAGCCGGTCGAGTCGGTGGAGCGGGCGCTGCGCCGGCTGGAGCAGCGGGACTTCGTGCACGAGCAGGCGACCTCGACGATGGCCGGGCAACCCGAGTTCCGGTTCCGGCACGTGCTGGTCCGGGACGTCTGCTACCAGCGGCTGCCCCGGACCGAGCGGGTGGCCCGGCACGACCGGACGGCGGACTGGCTGGACGGCATGTCCCGGGGCCGGGACACCGACCTGGCCGAGGTGCTGGCCCACCACCGCTGGGCGGCGCACGAGATCGCGCACACCCTCGGGGTGGACACCGAGCGGTACGCGCCGCCGGCCCGGGAGGCGCTGCACCGGGCGGCCCGCCGGGCGTACGCGCTGCACGCGCTGGACGCCGCCGCCAACCACGCGGGCCGGGCGCTCGGGCTGGCCGACGACAGCGATCCGGTCGGCCGGCTGCACCTGGAACTGCTGCTCACCGAGATCTCCTACTTCCGCGACGGCACCGCCTTCCTGGCCGGTGGCGGCACCGACCAGTTGCACGCGCTGGCGGACCGGCTCTTCGCGTACCAGGAGACGGGTGGTGCGGCGCGGGCCTGGACGCTGCTCGGCAAGGCCGCCTGGCTGCGGGCCGACCGGGCCGCGGCACTGTCCTGCCTGGACCGGGCCGTGGAGCTGTTCGACGCGCTGCCGGACACCGCACAGAAGGCGGACGCCTACGCCGAGCTGGGCCGGCTGCACATGCTCAACTACGAGCGCGACCCGGCGGTGGCGGCGGCCGGTGCGGCGGCGGATATCGCCGAGCGGCTGGGCCTGGTGGAGACCCGGACCGACGCCCGGATCACCGTGGCGACCGCCCGCTACCAGGCCGGTGACCGGGCCGGGCTGGACGAGCTGCACAGCATCCTGCGGTTCTGCCAGGATTCCCAGCTCGTCGTGCTGCCCCGGGTGGTACGCAACCTCGCGCACGCGATGCGCGAGGAGGGCGACTGGATCCGCGCCGACGAGCTGGTCGCCTCCTGCCCGGCGCTGGCCGAGGCCGAGGCACTGTCGACCGGCGGCTCGGCGGAGGCGGCCCGCGCCTACTACGAGGGCGACGTCGGGCGGCTGCTGACGATCGCCGACGGCTTCGTGGACACCCCGGCCGGCCGCTGGGACATGCAGATCCGCGGCATGCGGGCCTACCTGCGGGTGCTTCGCGACGAGCCGGTCCCGGGCGGGTCGCCGGGTGGCCGCGGCACGGTGCCGCCGCCCGCCGGCCGCGGCGGGGACGACTCCGCCGACGACGTGGCGGACGCGTTGCGGACCGCCCGGCGTAGCGGCTTCCACCGGCTGCACTGGAACATGCTGGCCCTGGGCGCGTTCTGCCGGACGCTACAGGGGCGCACCGGACAGGCCGCCGACCTGCTGGTGGAGCTGACCGACTCGTGGGCGACCGTGCCGGCGCTGGCCAGCGGGGAGTGGCTGCCGGCCGCCTCCTACGCCGCCGCGCTCACCGGCCGGGACTCGGCGGTACGGCTGCGGGGCATGCTGGACGCGGTCACCCATTCGACGCTCTGGGTGGAGGCGGCGGTGCGTACCGTGACCGCCGCACTGGCCGGCGAGGACGGCGACCACGAGCGGGCCGGCCAGCTCTATCTCGCGGCGGCGGAGAGCTACGGCCAGATCCCGGACGCCACCGACCGGATGTTCGGGCTGGCCCTCGCCGCGCAGCAGCTGGCGCTGGCCGGCGACGACTCCGCCGCCGAGATGGCGCTGACCGAGGTACGCGCCTTCGTGCTGCGCAACCGGGTGCCCGGCCTGCTCCGGCTCGGCCACCCCCCGCCCGCCCGGGACACCGAAACCCCGATGCTCGCCTCCTGACCGCCCTCTGCCCGCCGGGCCCCGTGCGGAACCTTGTCGCCGGGAGGCGGGAGGCTTCGCCGGGGCTCGGGCAGCTCCGCCGGCTCGGGCAGCTCCGCCGGCTCGGGCAGCTCCGCCGGCTCGGGCGATGTCAGGCGGCCAGCGAGTCGGCGGGCGAGTCGGCGGGCAGCTTGCCGGCCACCGTCGTCGCCGCCCGCGACTGCTGGTTCTTGATCTTCTGGGCGTAGGTGTCGACGTACTCCCGACCGGAGAGTTCCATCAGCTCGTACATGATCTCGTCGGTGATGGCCCGCTCCACGAAGCGGTCGCCACCCATTCCGGCGTACCGGGAGAAGTCCAGCGGGCGGCCGAACCTGATCCTGACCCGCTTGATCTTCGGCAGCAGCTTGCCGGGCGGCTGGATCTCGTCGGCGTTGAGCATGACCACCGGGACGACCGGGGCGCCGCTGTCCAGGGCGAGCCGGGCCACCCCGGTCTTGCCCCGGTAGAGCCGGCCGTCCGGCGAGCGGGTGCCCTCGGGGTAGATCCCGGCGACGTTGCCGGAGCGGAGCACCTCGAGCTGGGTGTCCAGCGCCGCCTGCGCGGCCCGCCCGCCGGTGCGGTCCACCGGGATGGTGCCGGTGCCCACGAAGAACATCTTCACCAGCCAGCCCTTCAGCCCTTTGCCGGTGAAATATTCGGCCTTCGCGACGAAGGTCACTTTTCGCTTGACCATCAGCGGCATGAAGATCGAGTCGGAGAACGACAGGTGGTTGCTGGCGATGATCGCCGGACCGGCGCTGGGTACGTTCTCCCTCCCCTCGACCTGTGGCCGGAAGATCAACCTCAGCCAGGGCCCGAGGACGACGTACTTCATCAGCCCGTACAGCACAAGTGTCCTTCCCGAGCGACCCGCGCGTCCCCACGTCGGCCGCCGACCGGGCAGGACGCACGGTACGCGTCGGGCGGAGCCGGTGGCCGCGGGCGGGAACTGTCGGCAAGAAGCCTACGAAGCGGGTACGCCGCGCCACAACGCACTCCCGCAACCCGTGCCCGCCGTGTCACGATTCATTGCACGGCGGATGTGGCGCAGCGGCGGTCGGCGAGACGGCCACGCGGCACGGGCCGGTAAGGGAGGGTGTCGGGGTGTCAGCGGGTGGCGCCCGCCGGGGACGGCGGGACAACGGGCTGGAGGCGACGGAGTACGCCGTCGCCGGCGACGTGGACCCGCGGCTCGGCGAGCACCTGCTCGACGTGCTGGCCGCGGGCGGAATCGCCGCCTATCTCCAGCCGTCCGCCGACCTCAACCCGGTGACCCGGACCACCACCGTGCCGCCCCGGCCGGTGGACCGGCTCTACGTCGACCGGAGCTTCCTGTCCACCGCCCGGGACTACCTGACCCAGCTCGCCGACGAGGACCCGCCCGGCCAGCCGCCGGCCCCACGGCAGGACCCGGACCCGGACGTGGAGGCGGAGTGGGCCAGGATCGTCGCCGGCTACCACACCGAGGTCGCGGCCGACTCCCGGTCCTGGCCCGCCGTCGAGGACGTCGCGGCCGCCGAGTCGACCGACCGGCCCACCGGGACGAGCACCGCCCGGCCGGGCACCGATCCCGCCGGCCCGGCCGACCCGGGCGTACGCCGGCTTCCCTCGGCCACCGAGTTCTCCGGCATCTCGGTCGGCGGAAGGGCCGACGAGCCGTCGCTGCTCGACGGGCTGGACACCTTCGGCGCGGACCTGCCCGGCGACCCGGACGACGAGCGATACGTCCCGCCACCGCCGCCGCCGCTGCCCCGGCTGTCGAAGTACGCGGTGGTCGGGGTGCTGGCCCTGGTCGCCGGCTTCGCCCTCTTCCTCTTCCCGCACCTGCTCCCGATCGACCGGGGGCTGGTCACCATGCTCGGTTTCGCCGGCATCCTCACCGGGTTCGTGACGCTGATCTGGCGGCTGCGGCCCGGCAACGAGCCCGACGACGACCCGGACGACGGAGCGGTGGTCTGAGCCCCGGCTGTCCCCGCCGTCCCCCGCTGTCCAGATCGCGAGATTCATCACCCCGTGGAGCCAAGGCGTAACACTCGCGTAATTTCACCTCAGTAGGAATACTGCTGTAAGTTACCTTCCCCTCACGACTGCCCCGATCGCTCCTATTCGCG
The DNA here is from genome assembly GCF_049179135.1 of Plantactinospora sp. WMMB782. Taxonomy (NCBI): domain Bacteria; kingdom Bacillati; phylum Actinomycetota; class Actinomycetes; order Micromonosporales; family Micromonosporaceae; genus Plantactinospora; species Plantactinospora sp. WMMB782. The sequence goes on from NZ_JBMHMC010000007.1 coordinate 341,875, forward strand.
GTGGTCGCCTCGCCCGGAACGAGGTGCCCGATTGCGACAGAGTTCCCTCGTGGTGGTGGCCAACCGGCTGCCCGTCGACGACAGCGTGGCGCCGGACGGCGCCTGTGAATGGCGCCGCAGCCCCGGTGGGCTGGTCAGCGCACTGCACCCCCTACTCCAACACACCCCGGCGACCTGGGTGGGCTGGGCCGGTGGCACCGGTCCCGCACCGATGCTCGCCGACATCGACGGCGTACGCATGCACACCGTGCCGCTGGCCGGCGACGACGTACGGGACCACTACGAGGGCTTCGCGAACGCGACGCTCTGGCCGCTCTACCACGACGCGGTGGAGCAGCCGGTCTACCACCGCCGCTGGTGGGAGGCGTACCAGCGGGTCAACCAGCGGTTCGCCGAGGCGGCGGCGGAGGCCGCCGAGCCGGGCGCCATGGTCTGGGTGCAGGACTACCACCTGCAACTCGTGCCCGCCCTGCTCCGGGCGACCCGACCCGACCTGCGGATCGGCTTCTTCATGCACGTGCCGTTCCCGCCGCCGGAGCTGTTCATGCAACTCCCCCGCCGGGCCGAGCTGCTGCGCGGGCTGCTCGGCGCCGACCTGGTCGGCTTCCAGCGCCCGCAGGCGGCACACAACTTCGCCCAGCTCGCCACCAAGGTGCTCGGGCTGACCGCCACCGACCGGCGGATCGCCGTCGACGACCGGGTGGTGCGGATCGGCGCCTTCCCGGTCTCGATCGACATGGCCGAGATGGAGGCGCTGGCCGACCATCCCGACGTGGTCGCCCGGGCCGCCAGGATCCGGCGGGACCTCGGCGACCCGCAGCACGTACTGCTCAGCGTGGACCGGATGGACTACACCAAGGGCATCGAGCAGCGGCTCAAGGCGTACAGCGAACTGCTGGCCACCGGGCACGTGAAGGTCCGCGACACCGTGATGGTGCAGGTCGCGGTGCCGAGCCGGGAGCGGGTCGAGCAGTACCAGATCCTCCGGGACCGGGTCGAGCGCGAGGTCGGCCGGATCAACGGCGAGTTCGGCCGGGTCGGCGAACCGGCGATCCACTACCTCACCCAGCCGTTCGACCGGGCGGAACTCGTCGCGCTCTACCGGGCCGCCGACATCATGGCGGTGACTCCGCTGCGGGACGGGATGAACCTGGTCGCCAAGGAGTACGTGGCGGCCCGGGTCGACAACGGCGGTGCGCTGCTGCTCAGCGAGTTCGCCGGGGCGGCCGCCGAGTTCCCGGAGGCGTTCCTGGTCAACCCGCACGACCTGGAGGGACTGAAGCTGACCCTGATGCACGCGCTCCAGGCCATCCCGGCCGACCTGACCGCCCGGATGACCGCGATGCGCGAGCAGTTGCGGGTGAACGACATCCGGGCCTGGGCCCGCTCCTACCTGACCGCCCTGGACCAGACCGGCACTCTCGCCCGCCGCCTCACCACCAGTTGACCGTCTTCCGTGACCGGGGAGCGTTCGGCCCGCTGTGGCACGCCGGACGCTCCCTGATCACCGGCTGCCCGGGTCAGCCCGTGGAAGCCTTGTCGAGCCAGTCGAGGACGGCGTCGATCGGTTCGCGCCAGCGGGCGTCCAGCATCATGTCGTGACCCATGCCGGGGAAGAGCAGCGGGGCGACGCCGTACCGGCCGGCCGCCCGGGTCAGCGCCGACGGCGGCACCACCCGGTCGTCGGGACTGCCGAGCACCAGCATCGGCGGCCGGCCCACCGCCGGCTCGGCCGGCCGCTGCCGGAGCAACTGCCACTGCGCCCGCGCCGAGGCCCGACCCAGCCGGGCGGTGTACTCCCGGCCGGCCGCGTCCGGCAGCTCCCGGCTGAACAACTGCCGGTGGCTCAGCCGGAGCGGGCCGCCGAAGACCGCCGGCAGCGTACCGGCCGGATTGCGCAGCAGTGCGGCACCGAACGTGCTCCAGCCGCCGAAGACCGGCGCGACGAGCACGCCGGCCCGGGCCGGATAGCGGGCCAGCGCGTGTGCCACCACGAGCGCGCCGGCACCGTGCCCGACCAGCACCGCCTGCCGGTCCAGGCCGGCCGCCACCTGCACCACGTCGTGCGCGTACGCCCGCAGCGTCGCCTTCGGCGCCCGCCCGCTGCCGCCGTGCCCGCGCAGGCTCACCGCGTGCGCCGGAAAGCCCCGGGTCGCGGCGTGTTCGAGCCAGTTCTCGGCGAACGCCCACGCCCCGTGCCCGAACCCGGGCACGAACAGCAGTGGCGGTTTGCCCTCCGGCGCCTCGGGGGTGGCGGCGCGTACCTCCCGGAACACCGCCGGCACCGGGCGGGTCCAGTCCCGCACCCGTACGACCCGGGTCTTCACGCCGGCACCTCCAGCTCGTCCAGGGTGCGCTGCACCGTACGCAGGTAGTCGACGTGCCCGATCTCGAACCAGTGCCGGGTGCTCTCCTTCACCCTCGCGGGGTGCCACCGGTTGCCGGCCTCGGCGTCCATCCGGGCGGCGAACGGGCGGGCCCGCTCCGGCGCGGTCTCACGCAGCCGCAGCCAGCGGGCGATCAGCACCGACTGCCAGTGCAGCAGCGGCAGCAGGCCGGAGTCCGGCTGGAGCAGGCCGGCCACCGCCAGCGTCGGATGCCGCCGGGGGAAGGCGTTCAGGTAGAGGGCGGGCCGGCCGGACGCGTCGGTGCCGAGCAGCTCCGGTGCCAGGAACTCGAAGCGCGGCAGGTAACCGGTGGCGAAGACCACCAGGTCCGGCTCGACCTCCCGCCCGTCGACAAGGGTCACGCTGTTGCGGCGGAACCGCGCGACGTCCGGCACCGGCGTGATCGAGCCGTGCCCGAGCTGGTGCACGAGGTGGCTGTTGACGATCGGGTGGGTCTCGAAGACGCGGTGGTCGGGGCGGGGCAGCCCGAACCGGGTCAGGTGGCCCACGGTCAGCTTCAACACCTGGTGGAACAGCCACTGCCGCAGCCGCAGCGGCAGCCGGTACGGCGCCAGCGAGTCGTTGACCTGGTCGGCGGGGCGGCCGAAGGCGTACTTCGGGGCGTACCAGTAGCCGCGCCGGGTGGAGTGCCAGCACTTGACCGCCTGCTGTCCCGCCTCGACGGCGATGTCACAGCCGGTGTTGCCGGCCCCGACCACCAGCACCCGCTTGCCCCGGATCTGGGTGGCGTCCTTGTACGCCGAGGCGTGGATCACCTTGCCCCGGAACTCCTCCAGCCCCTCGTACGCCGGCATCTTCGGCGACCAGTTGTGCCCGTTCGCCACCACCACGGCCGCGTACCGGGAGGTGCGCTCGGCACCGTAGCCGCCGGTGCTGCGGGTGGTGACGTCCCACCTGTCGCCCTCGGCCGGCTCGACCCGGACGACCTCGGTGCCGAACCAGATGTGCGGCCGCAGGTCGAAGTGGTCGGCGTAGTGCTCCAGATAGGACAGCAGCTGGCTGTGGTGTGGATAGTCCGGCCAGGTGTCCGGCATCGGGAAGTCGGGGTATTCGGTGAGCGGGCGGGACGTGATGAGGTGGGTGCTGGCGTAGACCGGGCTGCGGTCGTGCCGCCAGTTCCAGGCCCCGCCGACGCCGGTCTCCCGTTCGTAGCAGTCGACGCCGAAGCCGTACTCCTTCAGGTTCTTTATCGCGGTGAGGCCGCTGGCCCCGGCGCCGATCACGCAGACGGTGCCGCCCCGGTCGTAGACCGGTCGGCCGTCCCGCCAGAGGGTCGCGGCCGGGTCGTTGCTCTCCTGGTCGCTGAAGGTGGACACCGAGAAATCTCCTTTTGTCCGGCACGAGTGCCGACGTGCGGGGGAATCCTCTCGGCTGCCGTCGTCCTTGTCCAGCCCAACGCGCGCCACTTCCGGGCAAGTACCACTGGAGCCGATGCCGCGCGCTCGCCTCGTCCGGCAGTTCTGCCGGCGACAGCGCGAGGTCGCGGACAACCTGCCGGGTATCGGCCGGGTCCGGGACAGCAAGGACCCGGCCGGCCGGGCGCCGGGCTTCGCCCCCGCTGCCTGGCGAGACTTCGTCGCCGAGGTGGCAAACCGGCGGAATCCAGTTCGGCAGTGGCAACCGGACCGTACAGGAGTCAGCCGAGCTGGACGAGCAGGGAGCCGCCCAGCAGCAGGGCCAGCCCGGTCAGGCGGGGGGTGGTCAGGGCGCGGCGACGCAGCCGGAACAGGCCGCGCTGGTCGATGACGGCTGAGGTCAACTGCTGGCCGGTGACGGTCAGCGCGACGGTCACCGCCGCCCCGATGGCGGGGATGAGCAGGAAGGTGCCGGTGACGTAGGCGGCCGCGCAGGCACCGCCCAGCCAACCCCACCACGGCATTCGGCCCAGCGGGGCGAGTTGGGGACGGGGGGTGCGCCGGGTGGCGCGGAGCACCAACAGCACGGCCGCGATGGTGAGGGTGGCCACGATGAAGCTGGTCAGGGCTGCCGCGAGCGGTTCGTCGAGTTCGCTGCGCAGCCGGGCGTTGACGGCGCCCTGCACCGGCAGCGCCGCTCCGGCGAAGACGCCCAGGGCGAGCCAGCCGGGGTGACCCGCGCTGGCGTTCCCGCCGGCGTCGGTGCCCGGGGCAGCGCCAGCCTGCTGCCCCTTGATGATCACGACGATCCCGGTGAGTACGCCGAGCGCGCCCAGGACGAGCGCGGGGGTGGCGTCCTGGCGCGCCAGGCCGAGCAGGCCGAACAGGTCCAGGGCGAGGGAGGCGAACATCTGGCCGGTGACGAACAGCCCCACGGCGACCAGGGCGCCCAGGCGGGGAAAGAGCAGGATGCCGCTGGTGATGTAGAGCGGGCTGGCCAGCCCGCCCAACAGGTACCAGGTCGGGACGTCCGGAAGCCGGCCGAGGGCACCGAGGGCGCCGAGGGCGAAAGCCAGCACGGCCAACAGGGCGGTGGCCACGCCGAGTTGAAGGGTGGAGGCGCCGTACGGCGTGCCGACGGCGGCGTTGAGCTGGATGTTCGCCGATGCCTGGACGGCCAGCAGACAACCGACGAGCAGCGCGGCGGCGAGGAGCGCGGGGTGCATGGGGTAACCTTCACAGCAAGAGAAGTGGACAGGTCGTCCGCTTAGCATAACCGGCAGCGCGACAAATGGGCAGTCATCTCAATTAGCTCCCGGGTAGGGTCACCTCGTGACGACCAGCGACGAGCGCCCCGGCCAGCGGCCGTCGGCCGCGCGACGCCAGCAGACACACAACGCCGAACCTGCGACCCGTGGCGGCCGACCTGGAGCCCGCGTCGCCGCCCGCTCCTCCGCACCCAAGGAGCGCGCGGACGCGGTACGCAACCGTGCCCGCATTCTGCAGGTCGCGGAGCGGCTGTTCGCGGAGCAGGACCCGCGCACGGTGACCATGGACCAGATCGCCAAGGCCGCCGGGATCGGGCGGGCGACCCTGTACCGGCGCTTCCCCGACCCCGCGGCGATCGCCGTCGCCCTGCTCGACGAACACGAACGCCGCCTGCAGGCCCAGTTGATCCAGGGACCACCACCACTCGGTCCGGGCGCCCCGGCCGACGAGCGCCTGGTCGCCTTCTACCTGGCCGCGCTCGACCTTCTCGAGCGACATCTGCCACTGGCCCTGGGCGCCGAGACCGGACCGGCCCGGTTCAGCACCGGCGCCTACGGATTCTGGCGGGCCCATGTCCGGGCGGTCCTGGCGGACGCCGACACGCCCGACCCTGATGCCCTGGTCGACATCGCACTCAGTCCACTGGCGCCGGAGCTGTACCACTTCCAGCGCCACGAACTCGGCCTCTCCCGCGAGCGAGTCGCCAGGAACCTGAGCCTGCTCGCCCGTCGGCTGCTGGCCGCGGTCCCGCGCGGCTGACCACCGCGGAGGGTGGGACGGCCCCCACCGGCGATTCGGACACCTGGCGACACGGGGCGGCCCGCACGGGTGCCGAGTACGTACGATCCATGCCACCTTCGCTGTGCCGAGTCGCACGGGAGCAGCCGATGATCGTCGATGCAACACTGGCCCGGATCAACGAGGGGGTGCAGGCGCATCACCAGCAGGGCCGGCGCGAGGCCGCTCGGGACCTGTTCGCGCAGATCTGGGAGGAGATCGGCGGGGAACAGGGCGATCCGCTGCACGTCTGCGTCCTCGCGCACGCGATGGCCGACGTGCAGGACGACGTACCCGAGGAGTTGCTCTGGGATCAACGGGCGCTGGCGGCGGTCGACCTGCTCAGCGACGCCCGGCTCGCGGAGGCCGGGGTGCCGATGCGGGTGGCCGGCCTGTACCCGTCGCTGCATCTCAACCTGGCCGACTGCCACCGCAAGCTCGGCGACCTCGACCGGGCCCGCGAACACCTCGGACACGCGCGGGCGGGAATCGACGCGCTCGGCGACGACGAGTACGGGCAGCTGATCAGGAGGGGCCTGGACCAGCTGACCCAGCAGCTCGCTCCCGAGTAGACCGGGTCGCCCGGTCACGCGGAGTCGCGCAGCACCAGTCTGGTGGGCAGGATGAGGGAGGCGGTCTCCCGTCCCGCGATCACCTCGAGGAGCACCCGGGTCATCTCCTTGCCCAACGCCTGGATCGACTGGTGGACCGTGGTCAGCGGCGGATCGGTGCGTCCGGCTATCCCCAGGTCGTCGAAGCCCACGACCGCCACGTCCGCCGGTACGGACCGGCCAGAATCGCTGAGCACCCGCAGGGCGCCGGCCGCCATGTTGTCGCTGCCGGCGAAGACGGCGTCGAGATCCGGGTGGTCGTCGAGCAGCGTCTTCATCGCCGCGGCGCCGCTGGCCTCGGTGAAGTCACCCTCCGCCACGCCGTACGGAGTCAGGCCCGCCATGATCATCGCTTCCCGGTAGCCCCGGTAGCGGGCTGTGCCGGCCTCGGTGCCCAGTTCACCGGTGATGGTGACGATGCGGGTCCGGCCGAGGCCGAGAAGATGCTCGGTGGCGAGCCGCGCCCCGCCGAGGTTGTCGGAGTCGACGTACCACTGCGGCTCGAAGTGCAACGGCCGACCGCCGTAGACGGCCGGCAGGCCGGCGCGGCGCACGATGCGGGTCAGCGGGTCGTCCCCGCGCAGCGCCATCAGCATGATGCCGTCCACGCCCCGGGTGTTCAGCAGGTTGGTGAGCCGGGACCGGCCCCGGCCGGAGCTGGCCAGGCAGAGCAACAGGTGCAGGTCGGTCTCCTCCAGCGTCGCGGATACCCCGACGATGACCTGGCCGAAGAACGGATCGGCGAAGAGTTCGGGGTCGTCGTGGGAGATGGCGAGGGCGACGATTCCGGTCTGCCGGGTGGCCAGGGCCCGAGCGGTGCGGTTGGGCAGGTAACCCAGTTCCTTGATCGCCTTCTCGACGGCTTCCCGGGTGGCGCGGCTGACATGCGGGGCCTTGTTGAGGACCCGGGACGCGGCGGAGCGTGACACACCGGCACGTGCGGCCACCTCGTCGAGCGTGGGCTGGCGCCGGCCCGTCCCTGTTTCCATCGTGCCGCCGCGTCCTTCCTGCCTAACGTCGGTTGCCTAACGTCGGAGACAGGCCGACGACGGGCACCCGGCGTGGCTCGGTCGGCGCCGACCCGGCTACCGGCGGGGCTGGCGTCGCCGGTAGATGATATCGACCTTCGGCGATCAAGGTCGACACGGTGACGTCGCGCGCCGCAGGGCGCACGGGTGTTGGTCCGGGGCGCCCGTCGCCGGCCGTACGGATTCGGCCCCGTCGGTGGAGAGCGGTGCCGTGGCACTGGAAGCGGTTCCAGTATCGGCCTGACATGGGCGATGCACCGGAGCCGGGGCCGACGGGGCAACCTTGACTTTTACTCGTCACATGCCCAACATTAAATTGACATCGATAGATAGACTGCAACTGGAAGCGCTTCCAGTCTGGCCCGATCTGGCGCCCGAGGGCGTTCACGGGCGCCCCGACGCGGGACGGCAAAGGGCACCGACCGCGACGCGGTGACCAGACGGTTGGCGGCACACCCACCACCGGTTCATGTCGACACCTCCCAACGCTCTAGGAGACTCGCGATGAGACGACCCGCCCGTCCGCTGCTCGCGGTTGCGGCCGCACTGGCAGTGGCGGTCCCGACGATCCTGTTCGGCTCGTCGGCCGCCCACGCCGATCCGATCAGCCAGACCAGCGGCTTCTACGTCAACCCCAACTCCAGCCCCGCGTCCTGGGTCGCCGCCAACCCCGGTGACGGACGCGCCAACGCGATCAGGACCGCGATCGCCCAGAAGCCGATGGCCTCCTGGTTCGGCAACTGGAGTGGCGACATCGGATCCGCGGTCGGCAACTACGTCGGTGCCGCGGACGCCGTCGACAAGCTCCCCCTGCTCGTGGCCTACAACCTTCCCGGCAGGGACGCCTGCGGCGGACACTCCGGCGGTGGCGCCGGAAGCGTCGCCGCCTACGACGCGTGGATCTCGGCCTTCGCCGGCGCCATCGGCAACCGGCCCGCCGTGGTCGTCCTCGAACCAGACTCGCTCGGCGACTTCAACTGCATGAACCAGGGGCAGATCAACGACCGGGTCGGCATGCTCAGCCGCGCCGCCAACCAGTTCCGCACCCGGGCGCCCAACACGTGGGCCTACCTCGACGCCGGCAACCCCGGCTGGGTCGACGCCCGGACCATGGCGCAACGCCTCAACTCGGCAGGTGTCGGCAACGCGCACGGCTTCGCGCTGAACGTCTCCAACTACTTCACCACGGGCGAGAACACCAACTACGGCAACAACGTCGCCAACACGCTGCGTAGCAGCTACGGGTACTCCAAGCCCTTCGTGATCGACACCAGCCGCAACGGCAACGGTGCCAACGGTCAGTGGTGCAACCCGGGCGGCCGCAGGATCGGCACGCCGACCCAGATGGGCGGCGGCGCCGAGATGCTGCTGTGGCTCAAGACGCCCGGCGAGTCCGACGGCAACTGCGGGGTCGGATCCGGATCCAGCGCCGGGCAGTTCCTGCCCGAGGTGGCCTACAAGATGGTCTACGGGTACTGAAATGCGTGCCGCGCCACGGTGATCGAGCCGGCTCACCGGGCGTACCGGCAGATGGAAGTGCCCCTCCCGCGATCATGCGGGAGGGGCACTTCGCGGATGGGGGAACTACGGTCGGGCGGAGGGTCCGGGCCACGTTCCGGCGGAAGTGACCCAGATCACCCTGCCGGGAGATCCGGATACCCCGGCACGATCGATTGACAGGACGTGAGAGCGAGCGAGCCGGACGAGGAGCACCTGCTGCGACGCGTCGCGCGGGCCGATCTGGACGCATTCGACGAGTTGTACCGGCGCACCTCGCCCTGGCTGGCCATCCGGCTGCGGCGACGCTGCGCGGACGACGGGATCGTCGCGGAGGTGCTCCAGGACACCTACCTGACGGTCTGGCGGGCGGCCGGGTCGTTCGCCGCGCTGCGCCCCTCCGGCGACGCGGACGCCCAGGGCGGCAGCGCGGCCGGCTGGATCTGGACGATCGCGGCGCGCCGGCTGGTGGACGCCCTGCGACGCCGTGCCCGGCAGCCGGACGTACTGCCCGCCGAGTCGCTGCCGGTGCCGAACGCGCCGGCCGCCGAGGACGTGGCACTGGACCGGACGATCGGGCACGAGCTGGGTGCGGCGGTGGACCGGCTCGCGCCGGAACTCCGCGCGGTGCTCAGCGCCATGGTCGTCGACGGACTGACGGTACGGGAGACGTCGGCCCTGCTGGGACTGCCCGAGGGCACGGTGAAGAGCCGGGCGCGGCGCGCCCGCAACGCGCTACGGGAGGCCCTGTCATGACCGCTCACGTTCCGGCCGCCGCACTGGAGGTGTACGCGCGCGGTCGCCCCGGGGCGGACGACGCCGCGACCTGGGTGGTGGAGGTGCACCTCGAGGGCTGCGCCGAGTGCCGGGCGCGGCTCGCCGGGTTCGCGGCTCCCCCGGTACGGGAACTGCTCGACAACGCACGGGAAACCATCATGCATCGGGCGCGGACCGGGCCGGGACCGGCGCGCCGCTCCCGGTGGCGGCGGTGGACGTGGCGCTGGACGGACTGGTCGCTACCGGCCTGGGCCGCGACGACAAGCATCGCCGTCCTCGTCGCGTTCCTGCTCGACTCCGCGTACCCGCACCGGCCGTCGACGGTGCTGCTGCTCGCCCCGGTGGCTCCGCTCACCGGCCTCGTGGTCGCCTGGTCGCGGCACACCGACCCGGCCTGGGAGGTGGTCGCCGGCACCGCGCGGGCGGGCCTGGAGCTGCTGCTCCGCCGTACCGCCGCGATCCTCTCCCTGGCGCTGCCGCCGCTCGCGGTCGCGGGCTGGCTGCTGGGCACCTCCCCCGCGCTCTGGCTGCTGCCCTGCCTGACGTTCACCGCGGCGACGCTGCTGCTCGGCGGCCGGATCGGCGTCACACCCGCCGCCGTGGTCCTGGGCCTCGGCTGGGTCGCTGCGGTCGCCGCACCAGCGCTGGTAACCGCACGCGCACCCGCCCTCGTCCAGCCCGAGAGCCTGCCCGGCTGGGCGGTGGCCGCCACCGTCGCCACCGTGCTCGCCGCACTGCGCTCCGACGACTTCCGGCGCCTCGCCAGCTGGCGCTGACCCGCACCACCCCTGTCGGCACCGCCCGCCCGGCACAACCGGAAGACCGTACCGGGTGGGACGACGCCGGCCGATGACCCCTGCCCCGAGCAACCAGGAGACGAGATGGTACGCGCCATCGATCCACATGACGTCCGAGCCACCACACACGCCTGGGAGGTGGAGACCGGGCAACTGCGGGTGAGGGCCGGCAGGCACCTCGCCGTCGACGGGCTCGACCTCGCCCTCGGCACCGGCGTGCACGGGCTGCTCGGGCCGAACGGCGCCGGCAAGACGACCCTGATGCGCGCCCTCGCCACGGTGGTCAAGCCGACCGGCGGCACGCTGCGGCTGCTCGGCCAGGACGCCGCCGCCGGCCGGGGACTGCGCGACGTGCGCGGCCGACTGGGGTACCTGCCCCAGCAGCTCGGCTTCTATCCCCGGTTCACGGTGCGCGACTACGTCGAGTACATGGCCTGGCTGCGCGACATGCCCTCGTCCGCGGTACCCGGTGCGGCGCAGCGCGCCATCGAACGGGTACACCTGGCCGACCGCGCCGACTCCAGGCTCAAGTCCCTGTCCGGCGGCATGCTGCGCCGCGCCGGCATCGCGCAGGCGATCGTCAACGAACCGGAGCTGCTGCTGCTCGACGAGCCGACCGTCGGCCTGGACCCGGAGCAGCGGGTCGAGTTCCGTGACCTGATCCGGGAACTGGGCGCGACGAGCTGCGTCGTGGTCTCCACCCATCTGGTCGAGGACGTGGTGGCCGCCTGCTCCGACGTCCTGCTGCTGGACCACGGCACCCTGGTCTTCCAGGGCGTACCCGCGGACCTGGCCCGGTTCGGCGCGGCCGGCGGCGTCGGGGACAGCCCTGCCGAACGCGGCTACTCGCACCTGCTGCGGCAGCACCGGAGCGCGTCGTGATCCGGGTCGTCCGTGCGGAGCTGCTCCGCTCCACCGCGAAGAGCCTGGCGATCCTGCTCTTCGGCGTCTTCGCCCTCAGCGCCGCCGCGATGTACCGCGCCTGGTGGGCGCAGTGGCTGGTGTTCACCTACGTCGAGACCACCACGCTCTTCCTGGCCGTACCGCTGGCGCTGGCCGGAGGCGCGCTGATCGGACGCCGCGACCGGCGCACCGGCGCCGCCGAGCTGATCGCCAGCACCGGGCGCCCGCGCTGGCAGCGGGTGACCCCGACGATGGCCGCCACCGCTGTCGGGGTCGCGGCCGCGCACCTGCTCTTCCTCGCGCTCGCCGGCACGCTCGTCGCGGTGACCGGCAGCTACCTCGGCCCGGCCGGCATCCCGACCGTGCTGATCGACACGGCACTGCTCGTCGGCGCCGCCTGGGCCGGGGTCGCCGCCGGCCGGGCCTGGGCGTCGCCCCTGCTGCCGCCGATGCTCGCGGCGGCGGCGCTGGCCGTGCAGCTCGGCGTCGACGTGGTGGCGTTGCCGACCGCGAACCCGAGTCCGTGGCGGAACCTGAACCTCGTGGTGCAGCCTGCGGAGTTTCCGTGGGAGGACGCGACCTGGCGGGCCCTGCTCGGCCGCCTGGCGCTCGGCGCCGGACTCGCGGTGGGCGGCTTCCTGCTGGTCGCGACCAGGTCGTGGTGGTACCGGGGAGTGGGCACCGCGGCGCTCGCCGCCGGCGTGGCCGGCCTGCTCCTCGTCACGCCCTCCGGGCAGACGAACCGGTACCGGGTGGAGCCGTCGGCGCAGCGGGTGGTCTGCGCCGACGACGCCCCGGAGGTCTGCGTGACAGCGGTACACGCCTACGCCCTGCCCGGGATCGTCCCGGACGTCCGCCGCGCGCTCACCGCACTCGCGAAATTGCCGGACGCACCCACCCGGGCGGCGGAGTTCCGACCGGACACCCCGGGTACGTTCAGCACCAACCAGTTCTGGACGGGCCAGCCGACGAGCGACCCCGGTACGGTGCTGTTCGTCCTGGAGTTGGTCGGCACCAGCCGGACGGACCCGGACCTGGCGGCGAGCATCGTCTACGGCGCCGGCACCCGCTGGAACGGGTGTGCCCAGGACGACGATGTCGCCAAGGCCGCCGCCGGGGCGTGGCTGCTCGGCACCGACGACCTGCGGATCGTGGAGGACGGCTGGGAGTACCCGGACGAACTCCGGCAGGAGATCCGGGACACCGTGCGGCAGCTGCGTGCCGTGCCCGAGACCGAACAGCTCCGCCGGGTGACCGCGCTGCGGGAGGCCGCGAACCGGTGTGAACCCGACCTGCTGACGCTGCTCACCGGCAGCGAGGGCGTCTCGTGACCGTCTCGGCGTCCGCTGCCGGCGGCCGAGGCTGGCTCCCGCTCGGCCGGGGCTGGCTCCCGCTGTACCTGCGGTCCCGGCGGGTACCGCTCGCGGTGGCCGTGTCGGTCGGCGCGGTCGCGGCCGTCTCGGCCGCGTGGGTGGGCGTCACCGACCAGCCCCGGGTCCACCAGAGCCTCGCCGTGCTCACGGTCGCACTGGCGGCCGCCCCGGTCATCCCCACCCTCGCCGGGGACGACGCCGCGCTGGAGAAGACCGCCGCACTGCGCTGGCCGCCACGCCGCGCACTGCACCTGCTCACGGCCGCGGCGGTCGTCGCCGGGGTACTGGTCGCCGCCCGACTCGCCGGCACCGACTTCGGTCCGGCCGGGCAGATCGCGCGCAACAGCGCCGGGCTGGTCGGCCTGCTCGGCCTCGGTACGGCGCTCGCCGGCACCTCGTGGTCGTGGCAGGCGCCGTTCAGCTGGGCCGCGGCGCAGTGCTTCGTGCCGCTGCCGGACGGCCCACCCTGGCGGCAGGCGCTGCTGTGGATGGTCCAGCCGCCGGAAAGCCGCACGGCAGCCGTCACCGCCGGGGCGCTGCTCCTCGCCGGCCTCCTCGGGTACGCCGCGCGGGTCGGCCCTCCGCCCTCCGCCGCCGAGACGGCGATGGGCCAGTAGGCACGCCCCCGGGGGTCGGGCCGGCGCCAGCCGAACCGACCCCGGGTCGTCAGGGTCCTACCGGTGTCCCGGATGCCCGAGCAGTGGGGCAGCTTAGCGACGGCGGCCACGCTACTCCCGGCGGCGCGGACCCGCCCCTGCGGTGACAGACGCGGATGCCGATGGGCCGCACTGGTCCCGGCCCTGGCGCCGGGGATCGGTGCGGCCCCGCACTGTCGCACCCGCCGGATGGCGGCCGAGGACCCGCCCTGGCACACTCGGCGCCGTGCTGCCCACCATCACGTTACGCAACGTCGGGACCGCCGCCGTCACGGTCGGACTGCTCGTCGCCGTACTCACCCTCGGCACCAGCACCGACCGGCCGTTCATCCTGGCGCTGCTCCTGGTGCTCCTCGGCACCGGTCTTCGGTTGGAGGCGGCCATCCGCGCCCGGAACACGAGTCCGGAGGACGGCGTCAGCCGCTGACCGGGGCTGGAAGGTCAGCCGGCGGCCGGCAACAGCAGGTCGGCGCGGATCGGGAAATGGTCGCTGGCCCGCCGGGTCTGCGCGGTGTCCACCACGTCGTAGTCGAGCACCTCGATCCCGGGGCCGACGAAGAGCCCGTCGATCCGGTCGCGCGGCTCCCGGCACGGGAAGGTGCACAGGTCCTCGCCGCCAGCCGCCACCGCCGCGTCGGTCAGTCCGTCGGCCACCGTACGCCAGGCACCGCCGCCCGAGTTCTCGTTCAGGTCGGCCCCGACCACCACCGGCAGCCGCAGGGCGGTCAACTCCTGTTTGAGCAGGGCCGCCTGGTGCGGGCGCTCGGCCGGGTCGGTGGAGAGGTGCGAGCCGGCCAGCACGAAGCGGGCCGCCCCGATCCCGCACTCGGCGAAGACCGCACCCCGCAGGTGCCGGCCCGGCGTCAACGGGAACTGCTGGCACCAGGTGCGGTAGACCCGGACCCGCAGGCTGGTCAGCAGCAGGTTGCCGAGCGCCGGCAGGCCGCCGGCCGCCACCACCAGCCCGAACCGGTCGGCCAGGGCGGCACACCTGTGCCGCCAGCGGAACCGGCGCGGCGCCTCCTGCACGATCACCACGTCGGGCGCCAGCGCCCGGACCGCCCCGGCCAGCGCGTCGGTGTCGTCCCGCTGGCCGTGCACGTTGTAGGAGAGCACCCGAAGGCGCACCGCTGACGTCTGCCCGCCGGAGGACTGTTGCTGACCCACGCCGTACCCCTTGCTCGTCGGTTCCGCTCCGCCCCCGCCGGTGCCCGGCTAGCGGCGGCGGGCCAGGTCGGCGGCACCGACCATGCCGGCCGAGTTGCCCAGCTCGGCGGGGCGGATCTCGGCCACCGGAATTGTGGCACGCGCGGCGAGAGCGTCCAGGTAGGACCGACGTGTCGGACCCATCAGCAGCTCACCCGCCTCCACCACACCGCCGCCGACGACCAGTAGCTGCGGGTCGAGGATCTGCGCCATGTCGGCCAGCCCGACGCCGAGCCAGTTCCCGATCTGGGCGAAGGCCGTGCCGGAGACCGGGTCACCGGAGCGGGCGGCGGCGGTCACCATCGGTCCGGTGATCGCCTCGACGTCACCGCCGGCCAGGTCGAGCAGGATGGTGGCCCGCGTGGGTTCCTGCCGCGCGCCGGCCCGGGCGAACCGGACCAGGGCGTTGCCGCTGGCGTACTGCTCGATGCAGCCGAGCCGGCCGCAGCCGCAGACGTGGCCGTCCGGCACCGAGAGCATGTGCCCGAGTTCGGCGGCGATGCCGTGCGCACCGCGCAGCAACTCCCCGCCGAGCACGATGCCCCCGCCGACCCCGGTGCCGATGGTGAACAGCACCATCGAGTCGTCGGCGTCCCGGGCCGCTCCGTAGCGGAACTCCGCCCAGGCCGCCACGTTGGCGTCGTTCTCCACGATCACCGGCAGCCCGACGGCGTTGCCGACGAAGTCCCGCAGCGGCTCGTCCCGCCAGGCGATGTTCGGGGCGAACAGCACCGTGGAGCGGGCGGCGTCGATCCAGCCGGCGGCGCCGATGCCGACGGCGGTCACCTCGTACTCGGCGGTCAACTCCTTGACGACCTCGACGATCACGTCACGGGTCCCGGCCACGTCCTCGGCGGGAGTTTCCCGGCGTGTCTGCGCCCGCACCACACCGTCGACGTCGACCACCCCGGCGGCCACCTTGGTACCCCCGACGTCGACTCCGATGGTCAGCGTCACCGAGCCGCTCCCCTCTGCCACACCGCGCCCACGCGGTCACCGTCCCGCCACTGCCGCCGTACCGTGCCGTTCCGCCCGGCGTCCACCGGCGGACCCGCCTCCGGTGGTCAGCCGTCCTCGCCGGGCGCGGCCTGCTCACCGGAGCCGGTGGCAGCCGGTTCCTCCGGGGACCGCGACGCGGGCACCGGTGGTCGACCGGTGGCCGGCGGCGCGGCGGACCGGGTCGGCTCCGCCCCGGCCGGGTTCGCCCGGTCCGGACCGGTGGTCGTCCCGGTCTCCCGGGTTCCGGCCTCGGCACGGGTGGCGGCCGCCCAGACGTCGCCGGGCGTGTCCGTCGGCCACGAATCATGCCTGGTACCGGTCGCCTCGCGCCACACGGTGTCCCGCCACCGGCCCGGTGTGTCACCCGGCGACGCCCCGGCCGGCTCGGCCCCGCCGCCCGGCGCCTGCGCCGCACCGGCCGGTCCGGTGATCGAGGAGAGTGCGCGCAGCAGGCTCGCCACCCCGGCGGCGAAGTCCCCGGCACCGGTGGCGAGTCGTCCGGCCAGTTCCGGGCTCGGGTCCCGCAGCGCGGCGATCGACCGACAGACCGGGCAGACGCAGCATTCGGGATCACCTGTGGCAAAGCCGGCCCCGAACGAGCCGGTACCGGCCTCCGGCCGCCCGCCCTGCCCGGCCCCCGGCGGCACGTCGTCAGGCGACGGTGGCGGTGGCGGGACGGAGTCGCGAGGTTCCGGCGTGACCGGTTCGGGAGCGACGGGTTCCGGAGTGGCCGGCTCGGGAGCGACGGGTTCCGGGGTGTCCGGCCCTGGAGTGGCCGGCCCTGGAGTGGCCGGCCCTGGAGTGGCCGCCTCTGGAGTCGCTGATTCCGGGGTGGTTCGGCCAGGGCGGTCAGGGCGCGTCGGCACGCCGGCCTGGTCCAGTACGTCCGAGATCATCTGCCCGAACGACCCGAACGACCCGGCCCGGCCCCGCGCCTCGGCGGCGGCGGTCCGGGCCATTGCCAGCGCGGCGGCGACCAGCCGCTCCGCCTCCTCGCGGGCGGAACCCGGATCGGACGTTCCGGACGAACTTCTGTCTTCCATGATCGGCTCCCCACCCCCGGTCGGCTGCACAGCAGGGCCGGCGCCAGTCCGCGCTGCCGTCAACCCGCCCTGTTCAGAGTCTCCACCCGCCTCTTGAGCTGCGTCAGCGCGGCATCCATGATCATTTTTTCGGCCTTGCGCCGGAACATCCCCAGCATGCCGACCGACAGCTCGACCTCCAGGGTGTAGGTCACCGTCGAGGTGCCGTCCCCGTTGTCCTCGATGTCGTACGACCCGTTCTGCACCCTCTGCATCCGCGAGGGCTCCACCAGGTGCCACTCGATCCGCGAGACGTCCTCGGCGTACTCGTACGCCAGCGTGTACTCGTCGGTCATCACCGAGGCGTCGAGTACGAACCGCACCCGGGCCGGATAGCCGTCCTCGTACTCCTCGGTCACCTCGACCCGCTTGACCGCGTCGGCCCACTCCGGGTAACGCGGAAAATCGCAGATGACCGCCGTCACCCGAGCCGGCGGCGCGGCGATCACGATCGACTGGGTGGAGGAATCCGCCATGCTCGGCAGGCTACCCCGCGATCGGGTGGGTCCGGCCGACCGCCTCGACCCGTTCGTTCCCACTCGACCCACCTGGCCGGGCGGTCGGAGGCGGTCGAAGGTAGGTTGCGGGTAGTCCGACCGGCCGAGGTGGCCCGGTCGGCGCGAGCACGAGGTCGATACGAGCACGAGGGAGTGCAGGTGCGCGAGTTCTCGGTTCCCCCGGCGGTCACGGTCGGGGACGCGGCCAACCTCACCGACCCGGTCTGGGACAACGCCGAGGAGGCCCCGGACAGCGTGCAGTTCGTCCGGCGGACGGTGGACGCCGCCGGTCGGCAGGGCGGCTGGGCCGACGTGACCTGCCGGCAGTTCCGCGCCGAGGTGGTGGCGCTGGCCCGCGGGTTCGTCGCCGCCGGGATCAACCCCGGCGACCGGGTGGGCCTGATGAGCCGTACCCGGTACGAGTGGACCCTCGTCGACTACGCGATCTGGGCGGCCGGCGGGGTGACCGTGCCGATCTACGAGACCTCCAGCCCGGAGCAGGTCGCCTGGATCCTCTCCGACTCCGGCGCGGTCGGCTGCGTGCTGGAGACCAACGGGCACGCCATGGCGCTGTCCGGGCTCCGGGACCAACTGCCGAAGCTGGAGCAGGTCTGGCAGCTCGAACTCGGCGGTCTCGACGAGCTGGTGGCACTCGGCGAGCGGGTCGACCCGGCCGAGATCGAGGTACGCCGCAAGGCGGTCAGGGCGGCCGACATCGCCACCATCATCTACACCAGCGGCACCACCGGGCGGCCCAAAGGCTGCGTACTGACCCACCGGAACCTGCTCGCGGACATCTGCAACGCCATCCCGGTGCTGCCGAACCTCTTCAACGAGGGCGCCTCGACGCTGCTCTTCCTGCCGCTGGCCCACTCGTTCGCCCGGCTGATCCAGATCGGCACGGTCCGGGCCCGGACCACCGTGGCGCACAGCGCCGAGGTGAAGAACCTGGTCGACGAGCTGAAGGAGTTCAAGCCCAGCTTCGTGCTCTCGGTCCCCCGGGTCTTCGAGAAGGTCTACACCGGCGCGGCGCAGAAGGCGGCCCAGGAGGGCAAGGGCAAGATCTTCGGCCGGGCCGAGCAGGTGGCGATCGCGTACAGCCAGGCCCTGGACACCCCGTCCGGGCCGAGCCTGGGCCTGCGGCTGCGGCACCGGGTCTTCGACCGGCTGGTCTACCGCAAGCTCCGGGCCGCGCTCGGCGGGCGCTGCCAGAACGCGATCTCCGGCGGAGCTCCGCTCGGCGCCCGGCTCGGGCACTTCTTCCGGGGCGTCGGGGTGCAGGTCTACGAGGGGTACGGCCTGACCGAGACCTCCCCGGCGGTCGCGGTGAACCTGCCCGGCGCGATCCGGATCGGCACGGTCGGCCGGCCGCTGCCCGGGGTGACCGTCCGGATCGCCGACGACGGCGAGATCCTGATCAAGGGCGACGTGGTGTTCCAGGGCTACTGGAACAACCCGGAGGCGACCGCCGAGGTACTCACCCCGGACGGCTGGTTCCGCAGCGGTGACCTGGGCGAACTCGACAACGACGGCTACCTCTGCATCACCGGGCGGAAGAAGGAGATCATCGTCACGGCGAACGGCAAGAACGTCGCCCCGGCCGTACTGGAGGACCGGATCCGGGCGCACCCGCTGGTCAGCCAGTGCATGGTGGTCGGCGACCGGCGGCCCTTCGTCGCCGCGCTGGTCACCATCGACGAGGAGGCGCTGCCGGCCTGGCTGCGCGGGCACGGCCGCCCGACGGACACCCCGGTCGAGAAGCTGCGGGACGACCCGGACCTGCGCAGGGAGATCCAGAACGCCGTGGACGAGGCCAACCAGGCGGTGTCCCGGGCCGAGTCGATCCGCCAGTTCCGGATCCTGCCCCGGGACTTCACCGAGGCGACCGGCGAGCTGACCCCGTCGATGAAGGTCAAGCGCGGCGTCGTGCAGGACACGTACTCGGCGGACATCGCCGAGATCTACGGCGACTGACTACCATCCGTCAGGTGCCCGCCTCGACCTCCGGCCTCCCCCGTCCGCATCCCCTCGCGGCGGCGGCGCGGGTCGTCATGCTCGCGCTCGTCGCGGTGCTCACGCTGATCGCCACCCGGGAGCCGGGGCAACTGCGCTGGGTGGCCCTGCTCGCCGTGGCCGGCATTCCGGCGGTAATGGCTCCCCGGCACCGGGTGCTGGCCCCGCTGGGCCGGTTCGCCGAGGTCGTCCTGGTGGGGCTGGCCGCCGGCCAGGTCGCCGCGGCGGCGAACATCGGTACCCCGATGCCCGGGGTCGGTGCCTCGGCGATCCTGCCCTACCTGGCCGTACCGCTCACCGTGGCGGCGTTGCAGCGGCGGCACCGGGAGGGCATCGGACTGATCGCGGTGGCCGCCGCGACACTACTGCTCAGTGGCCTCTTCGCCGCCGGTGAGGACGGGCCGCAGATCAGCCAGGTCGGCTATCTGACCGTCGCGGCCCAGTGGGTGATCCTGGCCGCGCTGGGGCTCTTCGCGGCGGGTTCGCTGCAACGGATGGTGCAGGCCCGGGGCGAGCCCCGGCCGCAGCCGTACACCGAGGCGACCCGGCTGCTGACCCAGTTGCGCAGTGTGGCCCGGCAGCTTCCCGGCGCCACCCTCGACCCGGGCAGCATCTCCGAGCACCTGATCGAGGAGTTGCGCGGGGTCACCCGGGCGGACCGGGCGGCGGTGCTCTCCGCCAGCGGCGGCGGCCGGCTGGTGGTGCTCGCCCAGGCCGGGGTGGACCGGGTCGACTGGGAGACGACGCTGGACGCCGACTCGGCGATCGCCGACGCCTGGGCGAGTCAGCAACCCCAGACGGCACACCGGTCACAGGCCCGCTCGCACCCGGGCGGCGAGGTGTCGGCACTCGTCGTTCCGCTTGTCGCCGGGGTACGCACGGTCGGCCTGGTCACCCTGGAGGCCGACGTCACCGGCGCCTACCCGCCGCCGGTGGTGGCCCAGGTGACCGCGCTGACCCGACCGGCGGCGCTCCGGCTGGAGGCGGCGCTGCTCTTCGACGAGGTACGTTCGCTGGCCACCAACGAGGAGCGGCAGCGACTCGCCCGGGAGATCCACGACGGGGTGGCCCAGGAACTCGTGATGGTCGGTTACGGCATCGACAACGCCCTGGCCACCCTTCCCGAGGACGCCACCGACACCGCCGAGGAGCTGCGTACGCTGCGCGGTGAGGTGACCCGGGTGATCACCGAGCTGCGGCTGAGCCTGTTCGAGCTGCGCAGCGAGGTGGACCGGCACGGCGGGCTCGCCGCCGCCATCGCCGAGTACGCCCGCACCGTCGGCGCCTCCGCCGGTCTGCGGGTGCACTACACCCTCGACGAGTCCACCGCCCGGCTGCCGGCGGCGACCGAGGCGGAGTTGCTGCGCATCGCGCAGGAGGCGATCACGAACGCCCGCAAGCACGCCGGAGCGTCGAATCTCTGGGTCACCTGTGCCGTGGACCCCCCATTCGCCCAGATTGAAGTGTCGGATGATGGTCAGGGCATCGCTGACCAGCGGCCCGATGGCAGGTATGGTCTTGCGATCATGGCGGAGAGGGCGGAACGTATCCGGGGCCGGCTAGAGATCAGTCCGCGACACCCCAGCGGCACGACGGTGGCCGTGGTGCTCGGAACCTCGTCCCGGCGCGATAACGTGCGCGATAGCGTCACCGCATCAGAAGGGGAGTAACCCGAGCATGACCACCAGCCCCACGCCGACCACTCGGACCAAGGTCCTGCTCGTCGACGATCATGACCTGATCCGCAAGGGCCTGCGGCACGCGTTCGAGCGGGACCGGCAGTTCGAGGTCGTCGGCGAGGCCGCCACCGCTGCCGAGGGGGTGCGACAGGCCGGCGCCCTGCAACCCGATGTAGTGATCATGGACCTCCGGCTGCCCGACGGCAGCGGCCTGGAGGCGACCCGGGCGCTGCGCAAGTCCAGCGCCACCATGGGGATCGTGGTGCTCACCATGTACGCCGGTGACGACCAGCTCTTCGGTGCCCTGGAGGCCGGCGCCAGCGCCTTCGTGCCGAAGACCGCCCCCGCCGACGAGGTGGTCGCCGCCGCCCGGCACGCCGCCTCGTCGCCGAGTGCCTTCACCGCCGCCGACCTGGCCGAGGCGATGAAGCGCCGGCTCGCCCCGTCCGGCCCGCAGCTCTCGCCCCGGGAGGGGCAGGTGCTCCGCCTGCTCGCCGACGGGATGAGTGTCGCCGGCATCGCCAAGCAGCTCTTCGTCAGCGAGTCGACGGCCAAGACCCACATCTCGAAGCTCTACGAGAAGCTCGGCGCGGCCAACCGGGCGCAGGCCCTGATGACCGCGCTCCGGCTGGGTCTGCTGGAAGCGCCGGACGCCCCGAAGTTCTGAGAGCGTCATGCGTGGCCGCCCCGCGTCGCGGGGCGGCCACGCTGTGCGCGTGCTCGCTCTGCCCATCGCGAGCTCTGCCCATCGCGAGCTCTGCCCATCGCGAGCTCTGCCCATCGCGAGCTCTGCCCATCGCGAGCTCTGCCCCATCGTGAGGGAAGCGTCGAGCCGCCGTGCCCGACCTGCGCCGAGTCGTCCCGAATCCGCACCACGACACCGACGGCCAAGACATCGACGTAGGTAATTGACGTATGACGTATGACGAGGCTACCGTGATGCACTGGCTCGCAGGTCGGCCCATGCGCTGACACCACCCCGCTCCCGGACGCCGACCCTGCGGCAACGCGCGTCCCGTTCCGATCGCGCGTGGTCCCGATCGAAGGAGCAGTTCGATGAACGGTGAGGTTCGTCCCGCCTCCCCCGCCAGACGCCGTCGCCGGTCCTGGTTGGCCGCGGCCGGCGCGGCACTGCTGGCCGCCGGCACGCTCGTCGTGGTCAACATGGCGCCCGCCGCCGCCGCGACGGTGGACACCAACGCCTGGTACGTGCTTGTCAACCGGAACAGCGGCAAGGCCCTGGACCTGTACGGCCTGGCCACCAACGACGGCGCGCGGATCAGCCAGTGGACCCGCAACGACGGGGCCAACCAGCAGTGGCAGTTCGTCGACTCCGGCGGCGGCTACTACCGGCTGAAGTCCCGGCACTCCGGCAAGGTCCTCGACGTGTCGAACGCGTCGACCGCCGACGGCGGCGCGATCGTCCAGTGGTCCGACCACAACGGGACCAACCAGCAGTTCCGGCTCGCCGACTCCGACGGCGGCCACGTCCGGCTGCTCAACCGGAACAGCAACAAGGCGGTGGAGGTGCAGGGCGCCTCGACGGCCGACGGCGCGAACGTCGTGCAGTACGCCGACGGCAACGGAACCAACCAGCAGTGGCAGCTGTCCCGGATCGGCGGCGGCACCCCCACCACGCCACCGCCGGGCGGCGGCGACCCGGGCGCGGGATGCGGCAAGACCCCGACGCTGACCAGCGGAACGCACACCATCCAGAGCAACGGCCGGAGCCGCAGCTTCATCCTCAGGATCCCCGCCAACTACAACAACGCCAACCCCTACCGGCTGATGTTCGCGTTCCACTGGTGGGGCGGCACCGCCGGCGACGTGGCGTACGGCGGTGCGGACGGGGCCGCCTGGGCCTACTACGGGCAGCAGGAACAGTCCAACAACACCGCGATCCTGGTCGCACCCCAGGGCATCGACAACGGCTGGGCCAACTCCGGCGGCCAGGACCTCACCTTCGTCGACGACATGATCCGCCGGATCGAGAGCGACCTCTGCGTCAATACGGCACAGCGCTTCGCCCTCGGTTTCAGCTACGGCGGTTCCATGAGCTACGCGCTCGCCTGTGCCCGGCCGACCGTCTTCCGGGCCGTCACCGTCTACGGCGCCCCCGGACTGCTCAGCGGCTGCACCGGCGGCACCCAGCCGGTCGCGTACTTCGGGATCCACGGCATCTCCGACAACATCGCCGGTGGGCGCTCGCTCCGGGACAGGTTCGTCAGCAACAACGGCTGCACCCCGCAGAGCCCGCGTGAGCCGGCGGCGGGCAGCCGCACCCACGTCACCACCGTCTACTCCGGCTGCCGGGCCGGATATCCGGTGCAGTGGGGCGCGTTCGACGGAGGACACACCCCCGGTCCGGTCGACGGCGGCGGCGACAGCGGCGCCCGGACCTGGACCAAGGGCGAGGTGTGGCGGTTCTTCTCGCAGTTCTAGGCACACCGGCCGAACCCGGGTGGGGCGGGTCGCCGGTCGGCAGGGTGTTCCAGCACCTTCGCCGGCCGGCAGCCCGCCCCTACCCGGGGACGCTCTCCCCGCCGGCCAGCAGCTCCGTCATCCGCTGCGCCTGCCGCTCCCAGCGCCACTCCCGCTCCACCCAGGCCCGGCCGGCGGCACCGAGGCGCCGGGCCAGCTCCGGGTCGGCGAGCAGCGCCGCGACCCGGTCGGCGAGCTGGCCGACGTTCCGGCCGTCGACGACGTACCCGGTCTCGCCCTCCCGGACCGCGTCCGGCGCCCCGCCGGAGTTGCCGGCCACCACCGGCAACCCGGTCGCGGACGCCTCCAGGTAGACGATGCCCAGGCCCTCCACGTCCAGCCCGCCGTTGCGGGTCCGGCACGGCATCGCGTAGACGTTCCCGGCCGCGTAGTGCGCCGGCAGCTCGGCGGTCGGCACCGAACCGGTGAAGACCACGTCCGCGGCGACCCCCACCCGCCGGGCCAGCTTCTCCAGCGCGCCCCGGTACGGCCCACCGCCGACCACCAGCAGCACCGCCCCGGGCACCCGGCGACGGATCTCCGGCAGTGCCCGGACCAGCGTGTCCTGCCCCTTGCGCGGCACCAGCCGGGAGACGCAGACCACCACCGGCCGGTCATCCAGCCGGTGCCGGGCCCGGACCTGCGCACCGTCCACGTCCGGGTGGTAGACGTCGACGTCCACCCCGGGCGCCAGCCGGCGCAGCTCGGTGCGCCCACGCAGCACCCGATCCAGCCGGACCCGGGTGTACTCGCCGAGATAGGTGGTGACGTCCACACCGTCGCCGATCCGGCGCAGTGCCGTACGAGCACCCGGCAGGGCCGCCCAGCCGACCTCGTGACCGTGCGTCTGGGCCACCGCCCGGACGATGCCGGCCCGGCGGCGCAACCCGGCGGCGAGCAGCCCCAGCGGGGCCGCCGCGCCGAACCAGACGGTGTCGCAGTCGTACGCCCTGGCCAGCTCCGCCGCCCGCCGGGCGACGTGCCGGGTCGGCAGCAGCATCCCGGTCGGCTCCCGGACCACCTCGAAGGGCTGGTCGGCGTCGAACTTGTCGGCGCCACGCCAGGTCGACGCGTACACCACCACCGAGCCGGGCGGCTGCCGGACGGCGAGACCGTGCACGAAGGACTGGATCCCGCCGGGGCGGGGCGGGAAGTCGTTCGTGACGAGCAGAGTCCTGGTCAACCGCCGGCTCCTCGGGCGTACGCGCGGGCCGCGGCCATGCGCTGCACTGTGGATGGATGACTCGCCCGGAACAGGTATTCCCACCGGGGCGGGTCGGGGTCGGCGAGGTTGGTGCTGGAGAGCCGCCGCTGCATCGCCTCGAAGGCGGCCGGATCACCGGTCAGGGCCAGGGCGTGCGCGTCGGCCCGTGCCTCGACCTGCCGGGAGACCCAGGCCTGGGCCGGTGACGCCAGCAGACCGGCCACCGTCACCAGGGCCAACAGCAGCGGGAACGCCCGTGGCTCGGCCACCGAGTCGACCCCGGCGGCCCGCAACAGCGCACCGGCGGAGCCGAGCAGGTAGAGCGCGACGACCGCCGCCGCCGCGCCGAGCGCACCGGTGAGGGTGCCGGTGAGCACGTCCCGGTCCTTGGCGTGGCCGAGCTCGTGCGCGACCACGCTGGCCACCTCGGCCGGCGGCGCCTCCCGCAGCAGGGTGTCGTAGACGACGATCCGCCGGGTCGGCCCGAACCCGGAGACGTACGCGTTCACCGCCCGGGTCCGCCGGGACGCGTCGGCGACCAGCACGTCCTTCACCGGTACGCCGTCGGCCTCGGCCAGTGCCATCAGCTCGACGCGCAGCGGCCCCGGCTCCATCGGGGTGAACCGGTTGAAGATCGGCTCCACCAGCACCGGCAGCACGAACGAGCCGAGCGTGACCAGCACCGCCGCGCCGAGCGCCCCGAACGCCCACCACCACCTCGGGGCGAACCGGGTCACCGCGTAGAAGCCGAGCAGCGCCACCGCGCCGATCACGGCACTTACCGCGTACGACTTCAGCAGGTCGACGGTCCAGCCGCCCCAGCCCTGGGTGGAGAGCCCGTAGCGCGCCACCACGGCGTGCCGCCAGGCGGCGAACGGCAGGGTCACCAGGTCGGCGACCAGCACCACGGCGAGACCGCCGAGCACGGCCTGGGCGATCCAGTTGTCGCCGAACGGGCGCCCGACCAGGGCGATCAGCTTCGCGCCGAGCGGGGTGAGGCCGAGCAGCAGGGCGACCACCAGCCCGACGGCCAGCGCGGCGTAGCCGCCCGGACGCAGCGCGGCGGCGAAGGCCCGGCCCCTGGCCACGTCGGCCGGGTCCAGCTCGTCGAGCGCGGCGAGCTGGTCGGCGCGGGGCGCCGGCGGGCGGTGCCACGGCACCAGCAGCACCGTGGCCGCGACGAGCAGCAACAGGAGGGCGACAAGGGTCAGGCCGGCCCAGGCACGCGGCGTCACGGTGTCGCCCGTACCCACTCGGTCATCCGCTCCGCCCTCCGATCGCGCGGCCAATCCTATGCCCGGAGCGGGCCGGCGCGTTGCGGGGCGGGCTACGCGACCCGGCGTCGGCGCCGGTTGGCGAGCCGCACCGGTGCCGAGACCGGCGCGTCCAGGATCTCGACGTCGAAGCCGGCCCGGGTGAAGACCTCGATCGCGTGCATCTCGTCGGCGGTCAGTGCGGCCTGCCCGGGTGGCTGGTCCAGCAGGGCGCTCACCAGGCACCCGGAACAGGCCGCACCCCCTCGGGGGCAACTGTCGCAGTCGATGAGCATCTGCGCTCTCCTCATAACAGCGGGCAACGGTGGAGGTCAGCAGGCAGCCACCGTCCGTGACTTCGACGCTAGGACAGGGGTACGACAAAACCTGCGTTGCCGCCCAACGCCCCCATCCAGCTGATCAACGGACGTAAGGGTCAGCCCGGCTGGCCGGGCCGTTCAGAGCAGCGAGCGGGGCGGCTGGTCAGGAGCGGGCGAGGCGGCGGAGCAGGGCGTCCGCGCCGAGCGGGTAGGCGCCGTGCCGGCGTACGCCGTCGGCGACCTCGCGGTCGGAGGAGACCACCACGACCGGCCGGCCCGCCGGCTCGGCCCGGACCAGCCGGCGGATCAGGTCGTCGGCGGTCTCCCCCTTCCGGGAGAAGAGCACCCGTACGCCGCGCGGCGCGGGCGGCAGCCCGTGCACCCGCTCGGCACCGTCGAAGACCACCGTCACCTCGTCCCCGGTCTGCGCCGCGATGCCGCCCAACCCGGTGATCAGGCGCTTGCGCTGCTGCTCCAGGGACATGTCGCCGAAGCCCCGCTTGGTGACGTTGTAGCCGTCCACCACCAGGTGTGCCCGGGGCAGCGCCAGCAGCTCGTCGAGCCGGGCCGGGTCGTCCGCGTCCAGCGCCCGGGCCGAGTTCGCCGCCGCCGGGCGCTCGGCGAACGCGTCGGCGACGTAGTCGGCCGGCAACCGGTCGGCGGGATCGAGGGCGAGTTCCCGGCGCAGCCCCACGGCGGCCCGGCCGATCGTCTCCAGCAGCAGCCAGAGCCGGGCGTCGTCGACCGAGCGGGCTTCCTTGGCGGTCTGCCGGACCGCGCCCGCGGCCGCCTCCGCCTCGGCCAGCCGGGCGCGGATCCGGCGCAGTTCCGCCTCGTGGTCGGCCGCCGCCCGGCCGGCCCGGCCCTTCTCGGTGGCCAGCAGCTCGGCCGCCCGCCGCTGCCCGGCCTGTGCCTCCCGCAGCGTCCGGCCCAGCACCCGGTTCTCCTCCCGGAGCTGGCCCATCTCCTCGCGCAGCCGGGCCACCTCGTCGCGCAGCTTGTCCGCCTCCACCTTCGCCACCGCACGGTCGTGCTCGGCGCGGGTGGCCCGCTGTTCGGCCTCCCGGACCAGTTCGGCGACGACCGCGCTGTCCGCCTCGGCCTGGACCGCCGCACCGGCGTCGGAGACCAGGTCCCGCCAGCCCGGCGGGCGGGTCAGGTAGGCCAGCGCGGCGACCTCCACCGGGTCGGCGGCGGCCGGACTTCCTCCGGAGACCACCACCGAACCGAGTTCGCCGGCCTCGGCGAGCACCCGGCTGGCCACCCGCTGCCGGAACAGCGGATCGGCGGCGAGCTGGGTGGCGATCGGACCACCGCCGAGCCGGGCCCGCCGGTTCGGCGCGAACTTGGCGACCCGGCGCAGCGGCGGCGGCAGCTCCTCGGCGGGCAGCGTCGGCAGCGCGGCGGCGGCCAGGCTGACGATCCGGGCCCGGACCGGCTCCGGCAGCGTCGGCTCCGGCTCCCCCGCCTCCCCGGCCCCCGGCCCGGCACCGTCCGGCGGGTCGCCGCCAGCCGGATCACCGTCCGGCCCGACACCTTCCGACGGGTCACCGCCAGCCGGATCACCGTCCGGCCCGACACCTTCCGACGGGTCACCGCCAGCCGGATCACCGGCGGTCGGATCGCCTGTGCGGGCGTCGCCGACGGAGCCGAGCGGGCTCTCCGGGATCGGGTCCGGGGCCTCCGCCCGGGGTACGGCCGGACGCGGCTCGTCGGTGCCGCCGTCCCGCCCGGGGGAGCCGGCACGCTGGGAGCGCGCGGGCTGCGCCGCCTCCTCGGGGAGGCGGTCGTCGGACGGTTCGGCGCGGGGCATGTCGCCAGTCTCCCACCGACACCCTACCGATCGCCCAACACCTCAGATGATCTCGCCCCGTCGGCCCCTGGTAACGACTGGTACGGATGATGCGTAAGTGTCGTACGTGCCGCCTACCCTGCCCGCCGTGGTCTCACCTCAATATGTCCAGGGCACGCTGGACGGCCTGTCGGACGGCACTCCCGGCTCGGACGGCTGGCCCGACGAGGCGCAGTCGCTGCGCGGGACCACATTCGTGGTCCTCGACCTGGAGACCACCGGAGGCGCCCCGGACGGCGGCGGGATCACCGAGATCGGCGCGGTGAAGGTGCGCGGCGGCGAGGAGCTGGGGGTGCTGGCCACCCTGGTCAACCCCGGTGAGCCGATTCCGCCGTTCATCACCGTGCTGACCGGGATCACCCAGGCGATGCTGCTGCCGGCCCCGCCGGTCGAGGAGGTGCTGCCGAGCCTGCTGGAGTTCCTCCGGGGTGCGGTGCTGGTCGCGCACAACGCCCCGTACGACGTGGGTTTCCTCAAGGCGGCCTGCGCCCGGCACGGCTACACCTGGCCGAATCCCCGGGTGCTGGACACGGCGGCGCTGGCCCGCCGGGTGCTCACCCGGGACGAGGTGCCCAACCGCAAGCTCGGCACCCTGGCGGCCTTCTTCCGCACCCCGCACCAGCCGACGCACCGGGCGCTGGCCGACGCCCGGGCCACCGTGGACGTGCTGCACGGGCTGATCGCCCGGCTCGGCGGGCACCGGGTGGAGACCCTCGGCGAGGCGATCGAGTTCGCCAGGGCGGTCACCCCGACCCAGCGCCGCAAGCGGCACCTCGCCGACGGCCTGCCCAGGGTGCCGGGGGTCTACATCTTCCGGGCCGCCGACGACCGGCCGCTCTACGTCGGCACCTCCGGCGACATCGCCACCCGGGTGCGCAGCTACTTCACCGCCGCCGAGAAGCGGGCCCGGATCTCCGAGATGCTGGCCGCCGCCGAGCGGGTCGAGGCGGTGGAGTGCGCCCACCCGCTGGAGGCGGAGGTCCGCGAGCTGCGGTTGATCGCGGCGCACGCCCCGCCGTACAACCGGCGGTCGAAGTTCCCGGAACGGGTGGTCTGGCTCAAGTTGACCTCGGAGCCGTACCCGCGACTGTCGCTGGTCCGGTCGCTGGGGCCGGACGACGCGGCCTATCTGGGCCCGTTCGGGTCCCGCCGGGCCGCCGAGCTGGCGGCGGCCGGGGTGCACGACGCGGTGCAGCTGCGCCAGTGCACCCCCCGGCTCTCGGTCCGGACCACCAGCCCGGCCTGCGCGCTGGCCGAGCTGGGTCGCTGCCCGGCACCCTGCGAGCACCGGATCTCGGTCGAGGAGTACGCGGCCCGCGCGGTCGAGCCGGTCCGCGCCGCGCTGGCCGACGATCCGGGGGTGGTCGTCGACGCGCTGCTGGCCCGGATCGGAACGCTGGCCGACACACAGCGTTACGAGGAGGCGGCGGTGGTCCGGAGCCGGCTCGCGGCGGTGCTCCGGGCGACCGTCCGGATGCAACGGTTGCTCGGGCTGGCCCGGATCGGCGAGCTCTCGGCCGCCCGGCGGGCCTCCGACGGCGGCTGGGAGATCGCGGTGATCCGGCACGGCCGGCTGGCCGGGGCCGGCACCGCGGCGCCGGGCGAGCCGCCCCGGCGGGTGCTCGACCTGGTCCGGGCCACCGCCGAGACGGTGCCGCCCGGTCACGGCCCGGTGCCGAACGCCACGGCCGAGGAGTCCGAACGCATCCTGTCCTGGTTGGAACGACCCGACACGCGGTTGGTCGAGACCTCGACCGGTTGGGCCTGCCCGGCCAGGGGTGCGGGGCGGTTCCGTGACCTGCTGGTCCGGGCCGAGGCAGCGTCGTCCCGACAACTCCCGACCGAACGCACATGAGCAAGTGACCGATCGGACGACCTTCACTCCTTTAGGCTGTTAGAGAAGTGCAGTCCTGCCCGATTTCGGGGCTTGCGTTCGCACCGGTGTTCCGGCGCGTCCATGGGCACCGGACGGGATGGTGAGCGAGGAGGTGGCTCCGCGTGGACCTCGAAGCCGGTCACGGTGCTGCCTTCGGAAGCACCCGCCCGACAGAGATCACGCTGAGTCGTCGGCTGCGCTCGCTGCTCTCCTGGCCGTCCGCTGAGGACGATCCGGTGACCCAACTCGTCCGGGCACACCGCAACGTGCACCCGAACGCCGACGTCGGGGTGCTGCGCCGCAGCTACGCCATTGCCGAGAGCATGCACCGGGGACAGTTCCGCAAGAGCGGCGACCCGTACATCACCCATCCGCTGGCGGTGGCGCAGATCTGCGCCGAGTTGGGGATGGACACGGTCACCCTGGTCGCCGCGCTGCTGCACGACACGGTGGAGGACACCCGCTACACCCTCCAGGCACTCACCGGCGACTTCGGACGCGAGGTGGCGCACCTGGTCGACGGGGTGACCAAGTTCGACAAGGCGTTCTACGGCAAGGCCGCCGAGGCCGAGACGATCCGCAAGATGATCATCGCGGCGGGCAAGGACGTCCGGGTGTTGATCATCAAGCTGGCGGACCGGCTGCACAACATGCGTACCCTGGACGCCCGCTCGCTCGCCTCCCGGGCCCGGATCGCCGGGGCCACCCAGGAGGTGCTGGTCCCGCTCTGCGACCGGCTCGGCATCCAGGCGCTCAAGCGCGACCTCGACGACGTGGTGCTGCGCCACCTCGAACCCGAGGCGTACGACCGGATCGACGAGTACGTGCGCAACCGGCCGGACTGGGCCAGCTATCTGGACGACGTGGTGGCCCAGGCCAAGGTGGTACTCCGGCGCGACAAGATCGTCTCCACGGTGCGCCGCCGGGACCGGCACTACTACTCGATCTGGAAGGACACCGTCGCCCGGGATCAGGCCGTCCCCTTCGACCTGCCCCGGATCGCCATCGTGGTCGACGGTCCGGACACCGACTGCTACGCCGCGCTCGGCTCGATCCACGGGCTCTGGCGGCCGGTCGCCGGCCGGTTCAAGGACTACATCGCCGCGCCGAAGAACAACCTCTACAAGTCCCTGCACACCACGGTGATCGGCCCCGGCGAGCGGATCGTCGAGGTACTGATCCGGACCAAGCAGATGGACCGCTGCGCCGAGTACGGCATCGCCGCCGACTACCGCTACCCGAAGCCCGGGGTGGACGCCGCCGGCAGCGCCGAACAGCTCGACTGGCTGCAACGGGTGCTCAACTGGGAACGGGACACCGCCGACCCGGCGCAGTTCCTCCAGTCGCTGCGCTGCGACCTGGCCGAGACGCAGATCCAGGTCTTCGCCGAGGGCCGGCAGATCGTCCTGCCGGCCGGTTCCACCCCGGTCGACCTGGCCTACGAGTTGGGGCCGCACCGCGGCGACCACTGCCTCGCCGCGAAGATCAACGGTCGGCTGGCGCCGCTCTCGTCGGAGCTGGACGAGGGCGACGTGGTCGAGATCTTCAGCGAGACCGACGCGCAGGGCGATTTCGACCTGGCGGTCGCCCCGCCGGGGCCGCGCAGGGAGTGGCTCGGCTTCGTCAAGTCGCCGCACGCGCAGATGCAGATCAACCGCTGGTTCGCCGAGCACCAGGAGCCGGCGATCTCCATCTCCGACAAGGTGCGGCTGGGCCGGGCCACCATCGGGCTGACGCTGCGCAAGCACGACCGCGGACTCGCCAACGACCTGCCGCTGCGCCGGCTGGCCGAGGAACAGGGCTATCCCGACCTGGAGACCCTGCTGGTCGCGGTGGTGGACCGGACGGTCGAGCCGGACACGGTGGTCGAGCAGCTGATCGCACTCGTGGACCACCAGGAGTGACCGGTCCGGGCCAGCGGGAGTGACCGGTCCGACCCAGCGGGACCGACTCGTCGTGCCCCGGGCCAACCGCCCGGCCGGTACGCCATCTAGCCTGGTTCGGTGACCCCCCGCCGTTCGCCGGCCCGCGCCGTCGGCTACAAGATCTTCTACCGTCTTCCCCTCGGGGTGCGCCGCCAGCTGGTCCGACTGGCGGTGCCGAAGTACATCGTCGGCGCGGTCACCCTGGTGCACGACGCCGAAGCGGCGGCACCGGGCCGGATCCTGCTGCTGCGCCAGCCCTCCAACCGGGGCTGGACCCTGCCGGCCGGGCTGCTCCAGCACCGTGAGGAGCCGCTGGTCGGTGCCGCCCGGGAACTGCACGAGGAGACCGGCATCAGGCTGCCGCTGGCCGAGTTCCGGCCGGCGGTGCCGAACGCGGTGGTGCACCTCAAGGGCTGGGTGGACATGGTCTTCGAGGTGGACGTGCCGGCCTCGACCACCGAACTGGTGGTCGACGGTGCCGAGGTCCTCGAGGCCGCCTGGCATCCGCTCGACGAACTGCCCCGGCTCAGCACCGCGACCGCCCGGCTGCTCGCCAACTACCGGATCGGCCCGCTCGTCGAGACCGACCCGGCCGACACACCGCCACCGTCGTGACCGCTCCCGACCCGCCGCCACCCCCCGCTCCGGCAGCGGGCTCCGACTCGGCGCCCCGCTCCGGCGCGGCAACGGTCGGGCCCGCTCCGGCGGCAGTCCGCTCCGGCGGGGCCGGCGGCGTCGAGGTCTGCGCCGTGGTGCTGGCCGCCGGGGAGGGCCGCCGACTGCGCCCGCTCACCGAGCACCTGCCGAAGGCGCTCTGTCCGGTCGGGAACGTACCGCTGCTGGACCGGGCGCTGCACCGGGTCGCCGCGCTCGGCTTCGACGGTCCCGCGACGGTAGCGGTCAACGCCTGCTATCTCGGCGACCGGGTGGTGGAGCATGTCGGTGGCCGGGCCGCCCTCTCGGTCGAGCCCGGCGACCCGCTCGGCACCACCGGCGGGGTGGCCAACCTGCGCCGCTGGATCGACGGCCGGGGCGTACTCGTCGGGAACGCCGACGCCTATCTCGCCGCGCCGGACGCGTCACCCGGGCCGGACGTCGCCGCGCTGCTCGCCGGCTGGGACGGCCGCACCGTACGGCTGCTCGGTCAGCCGGTCGACGGCCCGCCCCAGCCCGGCGACTTCGGCCGGCACCGGTTCGCCGGCTTCTCCCTGCTGCCCTGGTCCCGGGTCCACGACCTGCCGGTCGAGCCGACGGAACTGGTGCACACCGTGTGGCGCCCCGCCGAGGCGGCCGGCGAACTGGAGGTGGTCGAGTTTTCCGGCCGGTACCTCGACACCGGAACGCCCGCCGACTACCTGGCGGCGAACCTGCACGCGGCGGGCGGGGGCAGCCTGCTCGACCCGACCGCCGAGGTGACCGGCGGACACCGGGCGGCGGTGGTCGGTGCCGGGGCGGTGGTCCGGGGCACGCTCGACCGCTGCGTGGTCTGGCCCGGCGGCCTGGTCCGCGCCGACGAGCACCTGACCGACGCGATCCGGGTCGGCGACACCCTGACAGTCCCGGCCGGAGGCTGAGGGTCCCGCCGGGAACCTCTAGCATGGGCGGGCAGCCGCAACCCGGCTTCCGGTCTCCGCCGGGCGCGGCGTCGCGCCAGCGGGCACGTCGACGAGAGGAGTTCTCCGGTGATCACCGCGATCGTCCTGATCGACTGCGCCACCGACTCGATCCCCGAGGTGGCCGAGACGCTGGCCGCGGTACCCGGCGTCAGCGAGGTCTACTCGGTCGCCGGTCACGTCGACCTGATCGCGATCGTCCGGGTGCGCGAGTTCGAGCAGATCGCCGAGGTGATCGCCGGACGGATCTCGAAGGTGCCCGGGGTGCTCGGCACCGAGTCGCACATCGCCTTCCGGGCGTACTCCCAGCACGACCTGGAGGAGGCGTTCGCGATCGGCCTCCCCGACGCGGACTGACCACCGCCGGCCGGGCTTGACCGGCGGGCTCGCCAGCGCCGGGCCGGACTGGCCACCGCCGGCCGGGCCACGCCGGCTACCGGCCGGTAACGTGTGGTCGCTACGCTCGCCGGATGAGCAGCGACAGCAGCCCGGGACAGCCCCCGCAGCCGGCTCCGGCCCCGGACCACGAGGAGATCTTCGTCGACCGGAACGGCGACCGGATCGCCCTGCGCAGCTATCCCGACCCGGTCGGCGCGCCGGATGCGCCGGTCGTGCTGATCTGGCCGGCGATGGGGGTACGGGCCAGCTACTACGCCCCGCTCGCCGCCGCGCTGCGGGCCGCCGGGCTGGCCGTGGTCGTGGCCGACCTGCGCGGCACCGGCGCCAGCACCCCGGCACCGAGCCGCGCCTCCCGGTACGGCTACGCCGAGCTGGCCGGTGACGTCGGCGCGGTGCTGGCCAGCCTCAAGCCACGGCTCGACGGCCGGACCACGATCCTGCTCGGCCACTCGCTCGGCGGGCAGGCCGCGCTGCTGCACCTGGCCCTCGACCCGGCCGCACCTGTCGACGGACTTGCCCTGGTCGCGGTCGGGCTGCCGTACTGGCGGGCCTATCCGGAGCCTCGTCGGCTCGGCATCCTCGCCAGCACCCAGCTCATCCACTGCTGCGCGGTCGCGCTGCGCAGCTGGCCCGGTTGGGGCTTCGGCGGCCGGCAGGCGCGCGGGGTGATCCGGGACTGGGCGCACACCGCCCGGACAGGTCGGTTTCCCCGGCTCGACGGGGTGGACGCCGAAGCCGCCGTCCGGCAGGTGCGTACCCCGGTGCTGGCGGTGAGCGTCGACCACGACCAGTACACCCCGCACGGGACCCTCGACTTCCTCTGCGAGAAGCTGGTCGCCGCCCCGGTCCGGCGTACCCGTTACACCGAGGCCGAGAGCGGTGCCCGACTCGACCACTTCACCTGGGTACGCGCGTCGGCACCGGTCGTCGCCCAAGTGGCCGCCTTCGTCGCGGAGCTGCCGCCCCGATAGCGCCGCCCCCCGATCCCCGGCCCGGCAGCGGCTTCGGCAGCGTCGCCCACCGGGCCCGTCCGGCGGGGGGCACGACCAGTGGGTGCCGGCGACGACGGGTCCCCCGGCGTCGGTGTCACAGCCGGAGAACCCGTCATGCCGCCGTGTCGCGGCGGTGGATCAGCTGATGGTCGGGCTCGGCGTGCCCGTCCGGCCCGGCGACGGAGCGCCGGAGCTGATTCCCGGACTCGGTCCCACCGTGGTGCCACCCGGGATCGGGATGCCCAGACTCTGGGCCACCGCCACCAGCGCGTTGTGATGCGCCTGGAGCACCGGAGCCGCCTGCTGCGCCACCTGCTTGGCCGACGGGTCGGAACCCTGGGTCAACTCGGCCTGCACCAGCTGCATCGCCTGGGTGTGCGCGGTCAGCTGGGCCGTGACCCACTGCGTGTCGAAGTCCGCACCCGAGACGTTCTGCAACTGGTTGACGACCGCCTGCTGCTCGCTCGTCACCTTGTTCGGCAGTGTCAGCGAGGCCGCCGAGGCGACGCTCTGCACCTTCTGGTCGAGCTGGGTGTGGTCCGTCACGATCCGGCCACCGAGGTCCTTGACCTCCTGGCTCGCCCCCTTCTGCTTGGCCAGGTTGCCCGTCGCGATCTCCGCGAGGTTCACCTGGTGGATCGACTGCAGGAACTGTCTGTCCTGCGCCGACAGCGAAGCGGACGGCGTGGCCGACGGTGTCCCCGACGGCGCGGCCGCGGCGCTGTATGCCGCACCGGCCGGTACGAGGCCGAGTACCGCCATCGAGACGAGCACGCCCAGGCGTTTGACGACCAACATGTGTTCCCCCCTCCGTCGTTGAACTCCGGGGATACCCGGTACCTCCGCCCACACGCCGAGTCGTTTACCGTTCGACGCGCCGGGTACGCCGAATCCGGGACGGGCAGGCCC
Source organism: Plantactinospora sp. WMMB782 (assembly GCF_049179135.1). Lineage (NCBI taxonomy): Bacteria > Bacillati > Actinomycetota > Actinomycetes > Micromonosporales > Micromonosporaceae > Plantactinospora > Plantactinospora sp. WMMB782. Next base: position 377,626 of record NZ_JBMHMC010000007.1, read on the forward strand.
GCTCTTTCGGGGAAAGAGTGGTCTTCGGGCGCGACGAGGCCACTCTTTCCCGGAAATAGCGCGATCCTGCGGGCGCAACGCGCGCGGCAGCGCGCTGCGCGGTGGGGCGGGAAGAGGTCAGGGCTCTTCGGACTTGGCGGACTTGGCCACCTCGACCCAGGTGTCGAGGGTGCGGGCGGCGGCGCCGGAGTCGATCGAGTCGGCCGCCCGGAGCAGTCCGTCGCGCATCGCCGGCAACAGCCCGCCGGGGAAGCCGCCGTTGGCGGCGAGCGCGGCGGCGGCGTTGACGAGTACCGCGTCCCGGACCGGGCCGTGCTCCCCGGCCAGCAGCCGGCGGGTCACGTCGGCGTTGAACGCGGCGTCGCCGCCGCGCAGGTCGCCGGGGGCCGAGCGGGGCAGGTCGAGGTCGGCGGCGTCGGCCAGCATCTCGGTGACCCGGCCCTGGTGGGCCAGCCACAACCGGGTCGGCGCGGCGGTGCTGAACTCGTCGAGCCCGTCCTCGCCGCGCATCACCAGCACCGAGTCGCCACGCCGGGCGAAGACCTCGGCCACCACCGGCGCCATCCGGGAGTCGAAGCAGCCCACCGCGCCGGACCGGGGCCGGGCCGGGTTGGTCAGCGGGCCGAGGAAGTTGAAGACCGTCGGCACGCCGAGCTCACGCCGGGGCCCGCCGGTGTGCCGCATCCCGGGGTGGAAGCGGGCGGCGAAGCAGAAGCCGATGCCGACCTCCGAGACGCACCGGGCCACCCCGGCCGGCCCGAGGTCGAGCGGCACGCCGAGGAATTCGAGCAGGTCGGCGGCGCCGCAGGAGGAGGAGGCGGCCCGGTTGCCGTGCTTGACCACGCGTACCCCGGCACCGGCGACCACCATCGCGGTCATGGTGGAGATGTTGACGGTGTGCGCCCGGTCGCCGCCGGTGCCGACCACGTCGACCGCCTCGGCGCGCAGCGCGGCCGGCAGTTCGACCAGGGTGGCCCGGCCCAGCATCGCCTCGACCAGTCCGGCCAGTTCGGCCGGGGTCTCCCCCTTGGCCCGCAGTGCCGTGGCGAACCCGGCGATCTGGACCGGGGTCGCCGCCCCCGACATGATCTCCCCCATCGCCCAGGCGGTGTCGGCGGTGGAGAGTTCCTCGGCGCGCAGCAGCGCGGCGAGCAGGTTGGGCCAGGTCCGTTCACCCATTGCGGGCCTCCCGGGCGGGGCGGGGTGGTTGGCGGTGTGTGTGGTGGTGGTGCGTGGTGGTGCGTGCCCGGAGCCCTAGGAGAGCGCGCCGGCCCCGCTGGCGCGGGAGCGGAGCAGGCCGGCCACGGTCTGGCCGGTGGTCACCGGGTCGAGCGGGTGCACCAGGGTGGCGTCGACCTGGGCGTAGGCCGCGAGCCACCGGTCGGCGGCCCGGGCGATCACCACGCAGGTCGGCGGGGCCTCGTCGCGGTCGTCCTTGATCTGCCGGGCGATGCCGAGCCCGCCGGTCGGGGTCGCCTCGCCGTCGAGCAGCAGCAGGTCGATCTCGTAGTCGTCGACCAGCCGGATGCACTCGTCGTAGCTTTCCGCGTCGACGAACTCGACGCGCAGGTCGGCCGCCGGGCGGGTGCCGACGGCGAGCCGCATCCGGTCCCGGACCTCCGGGTCGTCGCTGTAGAGCAGGACGGTGTACTGACGATCGCTCATCGGTCGCTGGGCTCCCACCTCGTAGCTGCGGAGCCGATCGTACCGGTCGGCTCCCGGGTCCGACCGGCCCGCCCGGCCTGCGGGGCCGGTGCCGCCCGAATCCCGGGACATCCGGGTACGCCGGCCACCGCCGCGGCCCGGCCCGTTACACCGGGCTGCCGGCGGCCCGTTCCCTGGCCTCCTGGCGGTCCAGCTCGCGGTCGGTGCGCCGGGCCTCCCGCTCGGACTGCCGCACCCACTGCACCAGCAGCACGGCCAGCATCGTCACGCTGACGAACTCGCCACCGGCCCAGAGGATGCCGCCGGCCACCTTCTGGTCGTTGAACGGGTCGGACCAGTCCAGCCCGAGCGAGGGGTACCAGTCGCCGCCGAACAGCGTGGTGCTCTGCATCACCGTGAGCCCGAGCACGGTGTGGAACGGCACCGAGAGGATCATCAGCAGTGCCCGGGCCGGGTACGGCCAGCGGCCCGGCAGCGGGTCGAGCCCGACCAGCGGCCAGAAGAAGAGGCAGCCGGTCAGGATGAAGTGCGCGTGCACCAGCTCGTGCCCGAAGGAGTTCTCCAGGGTCCACCGGTAGAGGCCGGAGAAGTAGAGCACGAACGGGTTGACCACGAAGATCGCGTAGGCGAAGAGCGGGAAGGAGAAGACCCTCGCCACCCGGCTGTGCAGCACCGCGAGCAGCCGCTTGCGGGGCGCCCTGCCCAGGGTGCGCAGCGCCAGGGTCACCGGGGCACCCAGGGCGAGGAAGATCGGCGCCACCATCGACAGCACCATGTGCTGGACCATGTGCACCGACAGCAGGGTGGTGTCGTACGCCCCCAGTCCGCTGAGCGTGACCGCGGCGATCCCGCCCAGCCCCGGCCCGAGGAAGAGCACGGTGCGCAGCACCGGCCAGGAGTGACCGCGCACCCGCAGCCGGTGTACGCCGTACAGGTAGAGGCCGGCGGCCAGCACCAGGCCGACGGCGAGCCAGCTGTCGAGCGTGCTCTCGGTGAAGACGGCGGAGACGGTGAACGGCGTCGTCTCGGCGCCCCCACCGGCGAGGACGGCCGGTGCCGGGGGCACCGCCGGGGCGGGGCCGGTGTCGAGGTGCAGCACGCTTTTCAGGCTAGGCCAGACGAACCGGTCGGGCTGAGTCACCCCGTCCGACGAGGGAGTTAGGCCACCCCGACGATGGCCGATGCCGATCAGGGGCAATAATGACCGCGTGACTGCCGCCTCAGCCATTGACAAGAGCCGGATCCACTCGCTGACCCGACCCAACATGGTCAGCGTCGGGACGATCGTGTGGCTCTCGAGCGAACTCATGTTCTTCGCGGCGCTGTTCGCGATGTACTTCTCCATCCGGGCGGCGGCGCCCGAGCAGTGGGAGAAGCACACCGAGGTGCTGAACATCCCGTACGCGACGACGTTCACGGTGATCCTGGTGCTCTCCTCGATCACCTGTCAGGCGGGTGTCTTCGCCGCCGAGCGGGGTGACGTGCACGCGCTGCGTCGCTGGTTCACGCTCACCTTCGTGATGGGTCTGGTCTTCGTCCTGGGCCAGCTCAACGAGTACCGCGAGCTGGTGCACCACGGCGTGAAGATCAACGGTGACGGGTACGGGTCGGTCTTCTACCTGACCACCGGTTTCCACGCGCTGCACGTGACCGGCGGTCTGGTCGCCTTCATCATCTTCATGATCCGGACCACCATGGGCCGGTTCACGCCGGCACAGGCCACCTCGGCGATCGTCGTCTCCTACTACTGGCACTTCGTCGACGTGGTCTGGATCGCGCTCTACGGCATGATCTACTGGCTTCAGTGATCTTGGAGCTGTCACGTTCCGCCCCGTTGCCCCGTCCCTTCAGACAAGGTCGAGAAAACCGTTAAGGACACAGGCCATGACTTCTGACACCCCCGGCGGCGACCGCTCCCGCGGGCTGCTCTCGCGGCTGCGCCGCGCGCGGTCCAGGCCGCGCGGCAAGGCCCGCCGTCGACTGGGCGCCGCGGTCCGGCTGCTGGCCGCACTCATCCTGGCCGGCGGCGCCTACACCGTCTTCGCGCCGGGCCTTTCGGCGCAGGACACCCCGCAGCTCACCTCGGCGGCGCAGGAGGGCAAGGAACTGTTCAACACGAGCTGCGTGAGCTGTCACGGCCGCAACGCGCAGGGCGTCGAGGGACGGGGACCGAGCCTGATCGGTGTCGGTGCCGCCTCCGTGGAGTTCCAGGTCGGCACCGGGCGGATGCCGCTGGCCCGACAGGAGGCGCAGGCCGAGGAGAAGCCGCAGGTCTTCACCGACGACCAGACCACCCAGCTCGCGCAGTACGTCCAGGAGCTCGGCGGCGGGCCGCAGCTGCCCGAGGGCGACAACCTGCACCGTGGCGGGGACGCGGCCGAGGGCGGCCGGCTGTTCCGGATCAACTGCTCCTCCTGCCACGCCTTCGGCGGCGGCGGCGGTGCGCTCTCCTCCGGCAAGTTCGCCCCGAACCTGCGGGACGCGACCGACCGGCAGATCTACGCCGCGATGCTGACCGGGCCGCAGAACATGCCGGTCTTCGGCGACAACCAGATCCGGCCGGAGCAGAAGGCCGACATCATCGCGTACCTGAACGAGACCGTGCAGTCCGACCGCGATCCGGGCGGCCTCAACCTCGGCCGCTACGGCCCGGCCACCGAGGCGCTGGTGATCTTCCTGGTCGGCATCGTGGCACTGATCTTCGCTGCTCTGTGGATTGCGGGTAAGTCATGAGCACTGGCAACGACGGACAGCCACACGGGGCCGGCCGGGCGCCGGTGGACCTGGACGACCCGTCCCTGTCCCGGTTCGACATCGTCCGCGAGGGCGCCCGGCGGGACGACATCGAGATCGTCCACTACGAGTCGCAGTTCCCGGTCCCGGGCACCAGGGCGGAGCGTCGGCTGACCCGGACGATCACCTTCATGTTCCTCCTGGTCGGCGCCCTGGCCACCGCCTTCCTGGTGGTCTACATCTGGTGGCCCTGGGACTACGAGTCGCAGAGCGGGCTCGGCGTGTTCTACACCCCGCTGCTCGGCCTCACCCTCGGTCTCGCGTTGCTGCTGATCGGCTTCGGCCTGCTCGCCTGGGGCAAGAAGCTGCTGCCCAAGGAGGTGTCGATCCAGGGCCGGCACGACGAGCACGTCAGCGAGGACGAGCGCAAGCTCACCGGCAACACGATGCTCTACCTCGCCGACGAGATGGGCGTACGGCGCCGGCCGCTGCTCGGCGTCTCCCTGCTGGCCGGACTCGCCCCGGTGGGTGCGGTCGCCGCGGCCCCGCTCATCGGGGGCATGATCGAGCAGCCGCACAAGAACAACCAGATGTTCACCACCGGCTGGAAGCCGCAGGACGGCAAGCGGATCCACCTGGCCCACCACGACGGCACCCCGGTGCGCCCGGAGGACGTCAGCGCCGGCGGCCAGATCACGGTCTTCCCCGGCATCGAGGGCGGCGCCACGAACAAGTACGCCGACTCCCCCGTGCTGCTGATCCACCTGCGCGAAAGCGACGCGCAGCGGGCGAAGGCGGCGAACGTCCGGGAGGACAAGCCGGACTACATGTGGGGCAACTACATCGCGTACTCCAAGATCTGCACCCACGCGGGCTGCCCGGCGAGCCTCTACGAGCAGCAGACCAACCGGCTGCTCTGCCCCTGCCACCAGTCCCAGTTCCTGATCACCGACAACGCCCGCCCGATCTTCGGCCCGGCGAACCGGCGACTTCCCCAACTGCCGCTCGACGTCGAGGGCGGCTTCTTCGTGGCGAAGTCCGACTTCACCGAGACCGTCGGGCCAGACTTCTGGGAGCGGCCATGAAGCGTCGAAGGTTCGACATGGCGGCGGTGCCCGGCAAGGCCGCCCGCGAGGTCGACGACAGATACCACGTGGCGACCCCGCTGCGTTCCCTGTTGAACAAGGTCTTCCCGGACCACTGGTCGTTCCTGCTCGGTGAGATCGCGCTCTTCTCCTTCATCGTGCTGCTGCTCACCGGCGTGTACCTGACGCTGTTCTTCGAGCCGTCGCTGCGCGAGGTCACCTACGACGGCAGCTACCGGCCGTTGCAGGGCGTGCACATGTCCGCCGCGTACGAGTCGTCGCTGAACATCTCGTTCGACGTACGCGGCGGCCTGATCATGCGGCAGATGCACCACTGGGCGGCGCTGCTGTTCATGGCCTCGATCATCGTGCACATGATGCGGATCTTCTTCACCGGAGCGTTCCGCAAGCCGCGCGAGCTGAACTGGATCATCGGCTACCTGCTCTTCTGGGTCGGCTTCCTGGCCGGCTTCACCGGCTACTCGCTGCCGGACGACGGCCTCTCCGGCACCGGCCTGCGGATCGCCTCGGCGATCATGCTGTCCATCCCGGTGATCGGCACCTGGGTCACCTCGTCCATCTTCGCCGGCGAGTTCCCGGGTGAGATCATCATCAGCCGGTTCTTCATCGCGCACGTACTGTTGATCCCCGCCCTGCTGGTGGCGCTGATCAGCGTGCACCTCGGCCTGGTCTTCAAGCAGAAGCACACCCAGTGGCCCGGCCCCGGCCGGACCAACGCGAACGTGGTCGGCGAACGGATGTTCCCGCGCTACGCGTTGAAGCAGGGCGGCTTCTTCATGATCGTCTTCGGGGTGATCGCCGTACTCGGCGGGGTGACGCAGATCAACCCGATCTGGCTGTTCGGCCCGTACGAGGCCGGGGTGGTCTCGGCGGCCAGCCAGCCCGACTGGTACGTCATGTTCCTCGACGGCTCGACCCGGTTGATGCCGCCGTGGCAGATCTCCATCCCGATCGGCGACGGCTACGTCATCCCACCGCTGTTCTGGCCGACAGTGGTGCTGCCCGGGATCCTGACCGTGGTGCCGCTGCTCTACCCGTTCATCGAGGCCCGGCTCAACAAGGACCAGCGCAGCCACCACCTGCTCCAGCGTCCCCGCGACGTTCCGGGCCGTACCGCCCTGGGCGCCATGGCGGTGACGTTCTGGCTGGTGCTGACGCTCTCCGGCGCGAACGACGTGATCGCGGAGAAGTTCTACATCAGCCTGAACGCGATGACCTGGGCCGGCCGGATCGGGCTTATCGTCCTTCCGCCGCTGGCGTACTACCTCACCTACCGGATCTGCCTCGGCCTCCAGCAGCACGACCGGGAGGTACTCGCACACGGCGTCGAGACCGGCATCATCCGCCGGCTGCCGAGCGGGCAGTTCGTGGAGGTGCACCAGCCGCTCGGCCGGACCGACGAGCACGGCCACAGCGAGCTGGAGTACGTCGGCTGGGTGGTGCCGAAGAAGATGAACCGGCTCGGCGCGCTCGGGCCGGCGATCAAGGGCTTCTTCTACCCCATCGAGAAGCCGGTCGAGGCGCCGGTCTCGCCCGGCCACCCGCCGGTCGAACCGCGCCCCGAGCGCCAGGAGATCGGCAGCGGCGAGCGCCGCTGAGCGACGGACGAAGCCCCACCAGTGGCGCCCGCCGGAGGACCGGCGGGCGCCACTGCCGTTTCCGGGCCTGCTGCCGTTCCCGGTCTGCCCTGTGGGGCGCCCCTGGCCCCGACGGCGGCGCCCCCTGCCCCGGGGCAGCGGGCCTGCCCGGCGGGCTGGCAGCGGGCCTGCCCGGCGGGCTGGCAGCGGGCCGGCTGGCGGCTGGCGGCTGGCGGCTGGCGGCTGGCGGCTGGCGGCTGGCGGCTGGCGGCTGGCGGCTGGCGGCTGGCGGCTGGCGGCTGGCGAGCGTATGGTCTGCCAGCCGTGATACCACCGGTTCATCCTGATGACAGGGTGGTATCACGGCTTAGCGACATGTCCCTGCCGGTCGGGGACGAGCCGGGACCGCGAGGGACGAAGAGCTGCAGGCGCCTGCCTGCCCGGGTCGCGGGATTCGGAGCGGTGGTCGTGGCCGGGCGCGGGACGGCCGCACAAGACGGCGACCCGCACACCTGTGGCAGGCTGCGGGTCGCCGGTGCGGCTTGCTGGCCGGTGAGTCTCGGTGCCGAACGACCGAGTCAGTGCTCGGCGGTGCGCCGGGTGCCGGAGTAGTACTCGAAGAGCAGGCCGCAGGCGCCGAAGATCACCGCGACCAGCCCGGCGGCGATCAGCCACCACTGCCAGAACACCAGGCCCAGGCCGGCGACGGTGGCGGCGGCCGCCAGCCCGAACGGCCAGTAGCTGCCCGGGCTGAAGAAACCGACCTCACCCGCGCCGTCCGACACCTCGGCGTCCGGCCGGTCCTCCGGGCGCGGGTCGATCCGCCGCGAGACGAACCAGAAGAAGCCGCCGCACATGGCGGTGAGCAGGAACGACAGCGCCAGCGCGACGGTGCCGATCCACTCCACCCGGCCGTCCGCACCACTCGTCCAGAGCCCGTAGACGACCGCGGCCAGCGCCAGGAAGATCGAGACGATGCCGAACAGTTTCCACTCGGTCTTCATCTGCCCGCCCTCAGTTTCCCGCGCTCGCGTTACCGAAGTTGTTGACGTCCCGCCGGGTCTCGAACGGCTTGGTGGTGGTGGCCAGCGGTGCCTCGCCGATGGCGGCCAGGGCGTCCTGGGTCGACTGGCCGGCCCGCTTCGCCTCGATGAACCGGTCGTACTCGTCCGGCGAGACCACCCGCAGCTCGAAGTTCATCATCGAGTGGTACGTGCCGCACAGCTCCGCGCAGCGGCCGACGTACGCCCCCTCGGTGTCGAGGTTGCTGACCTCGAAGACGTTGCGGACGTTGCCCGGGAAGACGTCCCGCTTGAAGAGCAGCTCCGGCACCCAGAAGGAGTGGATGACGTCCCGGCTGGTCTCCTCGAACCGGATGCTCCGGCCGGTCGGCAGCACCAGCACCGGGATCACCTCGGAGGTGCCGAGCGTCGAGGCCACCGTGTTGGCGTCCTCGCCCGGTCGGTCCCGGTAGTTGAACTGCCAGTTCCACTTGAAGGCGACGACCTCGACCGTCACGTCCGGGTTGCTGGTGAGCTTGTTCACCCCGGTCTGCACGATCGCGGTGTAGTAGAAGAGCACGGCGACGACCAGGATCGGCGCGATGGTGTAGAGAAACTCCATCGGCATGTTGAACCGGGTCTGCACCGGCAGCGCCTCGCCCCGCTTCCGGTAGCGGATGATGCACCAGAAGATCAGGCCCCAGACGAAGATGCCGACCGCCAGGGCCGCGATGGTGGAGCCGATCCAGAGGTCGTACATCCGGTGGGCCTCGGGGGTGATGCCGCCCTGCGGCCAGCCGAAGCCGTCGAACGTCCGGCCGACGTCACAGCCGGTCAGCAGGGCGAGCAGCGCGGCACCGCCGGCACCGAGCCCGACCAGCCGGCCCGCCGACGGGCGCGGGCCGCGCCCCGCCGCGTCCCGGGGACTGCGCAACCGCACGGCCGACGGCCGTACCTCCGAACCCCTTGCGACCACCTGGTCCTGCCTCCCTAGCGCGCCGCGGTGCCGGCGTTGCCCGACACCGGCGGCAAAGGCGTCACCGACCGTCGCAGATTACTCGACCTGCGTCGGCTCGACGGCCTTGGGGTCCGCGTCCCCACCCTGCCGGGGGATCATGTCGGATCCCGGCTCGCGCTACGGTTTCCGGGTGGTCGAGCCTCCGGCGTACTTCGACGCCGCCGCCGCGGCACCGTTACATCCGGTAGCCCGGCAGGCGATGCTCGCCGCCCTGGCCGACGGCTGGGCCGATCCGGCCCGGCTCTACGCGCCGGCCCGCCGGGCCCGCCAGCTCCTCGACGCGGCGCGGGCGGCCACCGCCGAGGTGCTCGGGGTACGCCCCGACGAGCTCTCCTTCACCCCCAGTGGTACTGCCGCCGCGCACGCCGCCGTGCTCGGCGGGCTGGCCGGTCGCCGCCGGGCGGGCGGCACGCTCGTGCACTCGGCGATCGAACACTCGGCGGTGCTGCACGCGGCGGAGCGACACGTGGCGGCCGGCGGCTCCGCCACCTCGGTGCCGGTGGACCGCACCGGCCGGCTCGACCTGGCCGCCTGGTCGGCCGCGGTGGCCGCCCCCGGAGCAGCCCTGGCCACCCTGATCGGCGCCAGCCACGAGGTGGGTACGGTGCAGCCGGTCGCCGAGGCCGCCGAGGCGTGCGCCGCCGCCGGGGTGCCGCTGTACGTCGACGCCGCCCAGTCGGTGGGCCGGCTGCCGGTGCCGGCGGGCTGGTCGATGCTGTCGGCCAGCGCGCACAAGTGGGGCGGCCCGCCCGGGGTGGGGCTGCTGGTGGTCCGCAAGGGCACCCGCTGGGAGTCGCCGTACCCGGCGGACGAGCGGGAGGCCGGCCGTACCCCCGGGGTCGGCAACCTGCCGGCGATCGTGGCGGCGGCCGCCGCGCTGCGGGCGGTGCACGCGGAGGCGGCGGCCGAGGCGGCCCGGCTCGCCCCGCTCGTCGACCGGATCCGCGCCGCAGTGCCGGCGACGGTGCCGGACGTCGAGGTGGTCGGCGACCCGGTGCACCGGCTGCCGCACCTGGTCACCTTCTCCTGCCTCTACGTCGACGGCGAGGCGCTGCTGCACGCCCTGGACCGGCGTGGCTTCGCCGTCTCGTCCGGTTCCTCCTGCACCTCCTCCACGCTGCGCCCGTCGCACGTGCTGGAGGCGATGGGAGTGCTCTCGCACGGCAACGTCCGGATCTCGCTGCACCGGGAGAGCACCGAGGCGGAGGTCGACCGGTTCCTCGCCGAGCTACCGGGGATCGTGGCCGCACTGCGCGCCGAGGCCGGGGTGACCGGCCTGTGACACCGGAAGGGACGTCCCGGGTGAACGATCCGGACGAGGTGCTCGACTGTCTCGGCCAGCGCTGCCCACTGCCGGTCATCGCGGCGGCCCGACGGCTGCCCGAACTGCCGGTCGGCGGGGTGCTCCGGGTACTCGCCGACGACCCGGCCGCGGCGATCGACATCCCCGCCTGGTGCCGGATGCGAGGGCAGGAGTTCGTCGACTCCCTGACCGTGGACGGCTCCCCCGCGTACGACATCCGACGCGCACACTGAGCGCGCCCCGGCCAGCCAGCCGCCGGCGGCGCCTCAGCCCAGGTGCTGCCGGACCTCCTCGGCGGCCTCGTCGCCGTACGACTCGGCGAGGCGCTTGACGAACAGGTCGCCCCGGACCTCGTACTCCTGGGTGCCGACGGTTTCCAGCACCAGGGTGGCGAGCAGCGAGCCGATCTGGGCGGACCGCTCCAGGCTCAGTCCCCAGGACAGGCCGGTGAAGAACCCGGCCCGGAACCCGTCGCCCACCCCGGTCGGGTCGGCGACGTGCAACTCGCGGGCGATCGGCACGTGGATCGGCTCGATCTCCCGGCCGGCGATCTCGACACCGTCCTTGCCCAGCGTGGTGACCCGGATCTTCACCCGGTCCAGCAGCTGCTCGTCGGTCAGCCCGGCCTTGCTCTGCAACAGCGACTTCTCGTAGTCGTTCGTCAGCAGGTAGTCGGCGCCGTCGATCAGGCCGAGCACCGTGGAGCCGTCCATCCGGGCGAGCTGCTGCGACGGGTCCGCGGCGAAGGCGTACCCGCGCTGGCGGCACTCCTCGGAGTGCCGCAGCATCGCGTCCGGATCGTTGGCGCTGACCAGCACCAGGTCGAGCCCGCCCACCCGGTCGGCGACCGGAGCCAGCTCGATGTTGCGGGCCTCGCTCATCGCGCCCGCGTAGAAGGACGCGATCTGGCACATCTCGGTGTCGGTGGTGCAGACGAACCGGGCCGTGTGGGCCACCTCGCTGACGTGCACCGAGGCGCAGTCGACGCCGTGCCGCTCCAGCCAGGACCGGTAGTCGTCGAAGTCGGCGCCGACCGCGCCGAGCAGCACCGGCCGGAGGCCGAGCTGTGCCATCCCGAAGGCGATGTTCGCGGCGACTCCGCCGCGCCGGAGCACCAGCTCGTCGACGAGGAAGGAGAGCGAGACCTTGTGCAGCTGGTCGGCGATGAACTGATCGGCGAACCGGCCCGGAAAGCTCATCAGGTGGTCGGTGGCGATCGAGCCGGTGACGGCGATCTTCATGTCGGCCCTTTGGTCGGAGACGGAATTGCGGCCGGGTCAGCCTACCGGTCCGTCCTCCGCCACGCCCCCGATCGATCGGGTACCAGCCATCCGGATGTCACCCGTCCCTCACCCTGCCCTCACCTGGCCTTGAACCGGCCCGGAACGCCGGAACGCCGAACGGGCCGCCTCCGGCCGGTACGGCGTGACGGACTCTCCGGGTAAACGTCACGCCGCCCGTCGGGGCGACCCGCTCAGGCAGTCAGTATGGAACGTTGGATCGGGCTCTACCGGGCAAACCCGGACAAAGCACTAATCAGTGGAACGAATCACCGCACGCGCACGAGTTCTGCGCGTTCGGGTTGTCGATGGTGAAGCCCTGGGCGTCGATCCGGTCGGCGAAGTCGATGGTCGCGCCGGTCAGGTACGGCGCGCTCATTCGGTCCACCACGACCTCGACCCCGCCGAAGTCGCTGACCACGTCGCCGTCGAGCGAACGCTCGTCGAAGAAGAGCTGGTAACGCAGGCCGGAGCAGCCACCCGGCTGCACCGCGACCCGCAGCCGCAGGTCGTCGCGGCCCTCCTGCTCGATAAGGGCCTTCACCTTCTCCGCCGCGACGTCGGTCAGGACGACGGTGCTCGGAGCGGTTGCCGCGGTCGACTCGGTCTGCGCTGGCGTTGTCACGATGAAAGTCTCCCCTGCGCCGGTGCGATGGTTGTCCGTACTGGCCAACGCTAGCCGGCTGGCCGGTGATTCCCAATGCGGGTACAAAACCGATTCTAGGCCCGAGAGACGCAGGCCACCCGCGCTCGGCCGGAACCCGCCCCGGCGTGCCGGTTCGTCCGGTATGGCCGACGAATGTGACGAACGCCCCACGGATGTACGGCCGAGCCGTCGCCGGCCGGCGGCGACGCTCACCGGCTCCACTGGCCGGCGAGGCGGGCCGCCAGGGCCCGCAGCCCCTCCGCCGGCCGGCTCATCGCCCGCTCGACGCCGCCGTGCGGCTCGCCACCGAAGTGCTCGACCAGGCTGTGCGCCTCGGTCACCCCGGCCGCCGAGGACTCCCGCCGCCCGGCGCTGACCCGGCCGGCCAGCACCACGCACGGGATCCCACGGTCCCGGGCCGCGCCGGCCACCCCGGCCACCACCTTGCCGCGCAGCGACTGGTGGTCGAAGGAACCCTCTCCGGTGATCACCAGGTCGGCCTGGTCGTAGGCGTCGTCCAAACCGGTCAGCCGGGTCACCAGTCCGATACCGGACTCGCACCGGCCGCCGAGGGCGAGCAGCGCCGCGCCGAGCCCGCCGGCCGCGCCGGCACCGGGCAGCCCGGCCAGCCCGGACGGGCAGCCGGGCAGGTCCCGCTCCAGCACCTCGGCGAAGCGCCGCAGTGCGTCGTCGAGCAGGAGTACGTCCTCGCGGGTCGCGCCCTTCTGCGGGCCGAAGACGTTCGAGGCGCCGGTCAGCCCGGTCAGCGGGTTGTCGACGTCGGTCGCCGCCACCAGTTCCATCCCGCGCGTCTGGGGCCGCCCGGTCAGCCCGGCGACGGCGAGCAGCGCGGCTCCGCCGTACGGCAGGGCCGTTCCGGTGGCGTCCACCGGTACGGCGTTCAGCGCGGCCAGCAGCCCGGCGCCCGCGTCGTTCACCGCCGAGCCGCCCAGCCCGACGACGGCCCGCCGGGCGCCCGCCTCGGCAGCGGTGGCGAGCAGCGCGCCGAGGCCGTACGAGGTGGTCCGCTTCGGGTCGCGCTCGTCCGGGGCGAGCAGGTGCAGGCCGCACGCCTGGGCGCTCTCCAGGTACGCCGTCCCGTCGGCCGTGACCAGGATCTCCCCGTCGACCGGCCGGCCCAGCGGGTCGACCGTCAGGACCGGCACCCGGCGGCCGGGCAGGGCCGCGGCGAGCACCTCGACAAAGCCCGGTCCGCCGTCGGAGAGCGGCCGCAGCACCAGTTCGTCGCCGGGAGCCCCCTCCCGCCACCCGTCCCGGACCGCCTCGGCCACCTGGGACGCCGAGAGGGTGCCGGCGAACTTGTCCGGACAGATCAGGATCCGCATGGAGCACGAGTGTGGCAGCCCACATCGGGGCGGCCGGAAAGCGGCCCCGGCTGTGGAAGCATGGAAGCCGTGACTTCGACCTGGGTAGAGCCGTCCAGCACCGCCACCGCCCTGCTGCTGCTCGGCCGGGGCGCCGATCCGGCCAGCGAGCGCGGGGTCGACTGTCCCGGCGAGTTGCCGCCGCCGAGCGACCCCGACCTGGTCGCCCGGGCCACGGCGGCGAAGGCGGCGCTCGGTGACCGGGTGTTCGTGCTCGGTCACCACTACCAGCGGGACGAGGTGATCCAGTTCGCCGACGTGACCGGCGACTCGTTCAAGCTGGCCCGCGAGGCGGCGGCCCGGCCGGGCGCGGAGTACATCGTCTTCTGCGGTGTGCACTTCATGGCCGAGAGCGCGGACATCCTCACCTCCGACAGCCAGCGGGTGGTGCTGCCGGACCTGGCCGCCGGCTGCTCGATGGCGGACATGGCGGCGCTGCCCCAGGTCGAGACCGCCTGGGAGACGCTTGCCGCGCTGGGGGTGGCCGGCTCGACGGTGCCGGTGACCTACATGAACTCCTCGGCCGACATCAAGGGCTTCGTCGGCCGTAACGGCGGGGTGGTCTGCACCTCGTCGAACGCGGAGCGGGCGCTGACCTGGGCGTTCGAGCGCGGCCAGCGGGTGCTCTTCCTGCCCGACCAGCACCTCGGCCGGAACACGGCGGTGCTGAAGCTGGGGCTGGACGCCGACGACTGCGTGCTCTACGACCCGCACAAGCCGGGCGGCGGGCTGACCGCCAGGCAGCTCCGCGAGGCGAAGATGATCCTCTGGCGGGGGCACTGCTCGGTGCACGGCCGGTTCACGAAGAGCAGCGTGGACGAGGTCCGGATGCGAGTGCCCGGGGTGAACGTGCTGGTCCACCCCGAGTGCCGGTACGACGTGGTGACCGCGGCCGACCAGGTCGGCTCGACGGAGTACATCATCAACACCATCGAGGCGGCGCCGGCCGGCTCGGCCTGGGCGGTCGGCACCGAACTCAACCTGGTCCGCCGGCTGGCCAACGCGCACCCGGACAAGCAGGTCATGTTCCTGGACCGGACCGTCTGCTACTGCTCGACGATGAACCGGATCGACCTGCCGCACCTGGTCTGGTCGCTGGAGGAGCTGGTCGCCGGCCGGGTGCCGAACCAGATCACGGTGGACCCGGACACCGCACACCACGCCCGGGTGGCGCTGGACCAGATGCTGGCCCTGCCGTAGCGGACGCGTTCAACTACTGAAAGTAACTATCGGGGTTTGGATTCCTGCCCCTGTCCCCGTTTCGTGCCATCCGTCGCGCTGTGACCGCTCCTTTTTGGTGACCGAGCGCTATGCTGCCCGGGGCCGTGACAGAGCCCGGGCCGGAGGGCACGACAGACGCCCGGTGGCCGGGCCACGGGGCGACGGCAGGGTGGACCGCACGGTCCGCCCGCGCGGACAGCATCGACGTAGAGCAGCATGGACCCGCTGGAGGTTGCGGTGACCGACGACGTCCTGGTCGTACACGGAGGTACGCCCCTTTCCGGGCAGATCCGAGTGCGCGGCGCGAAGAATCTCGTCTCCAAGGCGATGGTCGCGGCGCTCCTCGGCGACGAGCCGAGCCGGCTCTTCGACGTGCCCCGGATCCGCGACGTCGAGGTCGTCCGCGGCCTGCTCGAACTGCACGGCGTGAAGGTCACCGACGGCGTCGAGGACGGCGAACTCGTCTTCGACCCGGCAAACGTGGAGAGCGCCAGCACGGACGAGATCAACGTGCACGCCGGGTCGAGCCGGATCCCGATCCTGTTCTGCGGTCCGCTGCTGCACCGGCTCGGCCACGCGTTCATCCCCGACCTCGGCGGCTGCCACATCGGCCCCCGACCGATCGACTTCCACATCCAGGCGCTGCGGCAGTTCGGCGCGGTGGTGGACAAGGCACCCGAGGGAATGCACCTGACCGCACCCACCGGGCTGCACGGCACCAAGTTCGAGCTGCCGTACCCGAGCGTGGGCGCCACCGAGCAGGTGCTGCTGACGGCGGTACTCGCCGAGGGCGTCACCGAGCTGCGCAACGCGGCCGTCGAGCCGGAGATCATCGACCTGATCTGCGTACTCCAGAAGATGGGCGCGATCATCAAGGTGCACACCGACCGGGTGATCGAGATCCAGGGCGTCCCCCGGCTGGGCGGCTACACCCACCGGCCGATCCCGGACCGGATCGAGGCGGCGAGCTGGGCCGCCGCCGCGCTGGCCACCGGCGGCCGGGTCGAGGTGCTCGGCGCCGAGCAGGCCGACATGATGACCTTCCTCAACGTCTTCCGCTCGGTCGGCGGGGCGTACGAGGTCACCGACACCCGGCCGCCCCGGCAGGGCAGCGCCGGCCAGGAGGGCGGGATCCGGTTCTGGCATCCCGGCGGCGAGCTGCGGGCGGTGGCACTGGAAACCGACGTGCACCCGGGGTTCATGACCGACTGGCAGCAGCCGCTGGTGGTGGCGCTGACCCAGGCCCGGGGCCTGTCGATCGTGCACGAGACGGTGTACGAGCAGCGGCTCGGCTACACCGAGGCGCTGAACAAGATGGGTGCCACCATCCAGGTCTACCGGGACTGCCTCGGCGGTACACCCTGCCGGTTCGGCCGGCGCAACTTCAAGCACTCCGCCGTGATCGCCGGGCCGTCCAAGCTGCACGCGGCCGACCTGGTCATCCCCGACCTGCGGGCCGGGTTCAGCCACCTGATCGCCGCGCTGGCCGCCGAGGGCACCTCCCGGGTCTACGGGGTGGACCTGATCAACCGGGGCTACGAGGACTTCGAGGCCAAGCTCGCCGCGCTCGGCGCACACGTCGAGCGGCCGTAGCGGACGCGGTCGCCGGACCGGTCGGCGGGACCGACCGGTCCGGGCCGACCGGTCCGGCGACCGCGAGGTGCGGCGGCCGTCGGCGGTTGGCTACCCTTGCCCCCGTGCCGTCGCTGTTTCGCCGTAAGCCCGCCGACCTCGTCGAGGAGGCCACCGTCGAGGTGGCCCCCGAGGAGGAGTCCGCGTCCGCCCGCCCCAGGGGATACACCCCGAGCAAGAAGGAGCTGGGCAGGGAGACCCCGAAGCGGCCCAGCGCCGGCCGGCGGGTGGTGGGTGACACCAAGCCGCTGACCAAGCAGGAGGCCCGGGAACGGCGCCGACAGGCCCGCTCCGAGGCGGCTGCCGAGTTCCGCCGCGAGGGCGGTCCCCGGGACCGGGCACCGGAGCGTGGGCTCGCCCGGGACGTGGTGGACTCCCGGCGTACCGTCGGGACCTGGTTCTTCGGCGGCGCCCTGGTGGTGCTGATCGGTTCGGCGAACACCATGCCGCCGGAGGTGCGGTTCGCCTCCAACCTGCTGTGGGGGCTGCTGGCCATCGCCCTGGTGGTCGACTCGGTGTTGATCTCCCGGAAGATCAAGAAGTTGGTCCGGCAGCGCTTCCCCAAGACCGACCAGCGGATGGGCTCGCTCTACATCTACGCGATCATGCGCTCGATCACCTTCCGCCGGATGCGCGCCCCGGTCCCCCGGGTAAACCTCGGCGACCCGATCTGAGCCACGCGGCACATCCCGGTCACCGCCGCACCGGGCGTCACGGGACGCCGAGCAGGCGGAGCAGGGCCGCCGTGCCGGCCGCCGCGACCACCACGGCGACGAACGGGGCCCGGCGCCAGGCCAGTACCGCGCCGACGAGTACCCCGGCCGGGCGGGCGAAGCCGGCGAACGCGCCCGCCTCGGTCAGCGCCGCCGTCACGGCCAGCGCGGCGAGCAGGGCCGCCGCCGCCATCGGCAGCAGCCGGCTCACCTCGCCGAGCAGGGCCAGCCGGTCCCGCAGCAGCACCCCGGAGAGCCGGAGGACGTACGTGCCGAGGGCCAGGGTCAGGATCACCGCGATCAGCATCCGTACTCCTCGGTCGGACCCTCCGGTGCCGTCGGCCGGTACGCCGGCCGGCGGGTCAGCACGGTCGGTCCCGGCCGGCGGGTCAGCACGGTCGGTCCCGGCCGGCGGGTCAGCACGGTCGGTCCCGGCCGGCGGGTCAGCACGGTCGGTCCCGGCGGCGGGGCAGCAGCAGTACGGCCAGGCCGGTCAGCGCCAGCAGCACCGGCAGGCCGGCCGGCAGCACCGGAGTGACGAGCAGGGCGACCGCCACGCCGGCCAGGGCCACCCGACGGGTCTCCGGCTCCCGCAGGGCCGGCATCAGCAGGGCCAGCAGCCCGGCCGGGAACGCCGCGTCCAGCCCCAGCCGGAGCGGGTCGCCGACCCGGCTGGCCAGCAGCACCCCGAGCAGGGTGCCGAGGTTCCAGGCCAGGAAGAGCAGGATCCCGGCCAGCCAGAACGCGCGGCGCCGGCCGTCCGGATCGGGTTGGGCCAGGGTGAACGCGGTGACCTCGTCGGTCACCAGGTGGCTGCCGAGCAGCCGGTGCCGCCACCGGGGGCCGAGCACGTCCGCCAGGGCCAGCCCGAACGGCAGGTGCCGGGCGTTGAGCAGCAGTCCGGCGAAGACCGCCGCGACCGGGCTGCCGGCCGCGACCAGCCCGACGGCGACGAACTGGGCGCCGCCGGCGTACAGCAGCGAGGACATCGCGACGATCGCCGGCACCGGAAGCCCGGCCGCCAGGGCGACGGCGCCGAACGAGGCGCCGATCGCCGTCATCGCGACCGCCAGGGCGCCGACGTCGCGCAGCAGCGCCCGGGGGGCCACCGGTTCGGGTACCGGTGTTCGGTTCGCCGTACGCATAGTTCAGAATAATGAACACCCGAGACCTGTTCGTCAAATCGAACGGATGGCCCGATGGACCGAACACAGTCCCGCTCCGGTGACTCCCCGGTGCCGGCGATCGCCGCCGCGCTGCGCCGGGAACGGGAACGCACCGGCCTCTCGCTCGCCGAACTCGCCCGGCGGGCCGGGATCGCCAAGTCCACCCTCTCGCAACTGGAGGCCGGCAACGGAAACCCGAGCGTGGAGACGGTCTGGGCGCTCGGGGTCGCCCTCGGCGTACCGTTCAGCCGGCTGGTCGAGCAGCCCCCGCCGCCGGTCCAGGTGATCCGGGCCGGGCAGGGGCCGGGGCTGCGTTCCCAGCAGGCCGAGTTCACCGGCACCCTGCTCGCCGCCGGCACGATCCGGGCCCGGCGGGACATCTACCTGATCGACCTCGAACCCGGCCAGGTACGCGACGCCGACCCGCACCTGCCGGGCAGCGTCGAGCACCTGGTGCTGGCCGCCGGTCGGCTGCGCACCGGCCCGGCGACCGAGCCGGTGGAACTCGAACCCGGCGACTACGTCCGGTTTCCCGGTGACGTCCCACACCGCTACGAGGCGCTCGCCCCCGGCACGTTCGCCGTGCTGGTGATGGAACACCCCTGAGCCGCGGGTGCGCGGTAGAGCCGGGCGACGACCTCCTCGATGTCCGGCTCGACGATGGCGATGTCCCGCAGCGCGGCGACCCGGGCCAGCCCGGCCACCACCTCGGAGGCGGTCGCCGACTCGCAGGCGAAGACCAGCCGCCGCCCGTCGGCCTCGGCGCGCAGCAGCGGCGCACCGGGCAGCACCGGCGGCTCGGCGAGCGGTTCGTCAAGATCGGCGACCACCTGCCGGCGGGAGCCGTACCGGGCGTGCAGTGCCTCGATCGACCCGTCGTGCACCACCCGGCCGTGGTCGATCACCACCAGCCGGCGGCAGAGCCGCTCGATGTCGGCCAGGTCGTGCGTGGTGAGTACCAGCGTGGTGTCACCGGCCGCGCCCAGCTCGGCCAGGAACGCCCGGACCGCCTGCCGGCTCACCACGTCCAGCCCGATGGTCGGCTCGTCCAGGAAGAGCACCTCCGGGCCGTGCAGCAGCGCGGCGGTCAGCTCGCCGCGCATCCGCTGACCGAGCGAGAGCTGCCGGACCGGCACGTCGAGGAAGCCGTCCAGGTCGAGTTCGGCCCGGCAGCGGCGCAGCCGGGCGGCGTGCTCGGCCGCCGGTACCCGGTAGACGTGCCGGAGCAGGTCGAACGAGTCCCGCAGCGGCAGGTCCCACCAGAGCTGCGAACGCTGCCCGAAGACCACCCCGATCCGCAGCGCCAGCCGGGTGCGCTGGGCCACCGGCAGCAACCCGCAGACGCGTACCTCGCCGGACGACGGGCTCAGCACCCCGGTCAGCATCTTGAGCGTGGTCGACTTGCCGGCGCCGTTCGGCCCGATGTAACCGACCATCTCGCCGCGCCGGACGGTCAGGTCGATCCCGTCGACCGCGCCGACCACCCGCTTCGTCCGGCGCAGCCGGCCGGCCCGGACCCGCACCACGAACTCCTTGCGCAGGTCGCGGGCCTCGATCACCGGCGGCTCCGGCGGGGACGCGGTCACGAGCCGGTGCTCCGGTAGTGGCGTACCCCGAGCCGCCAGGCCAGCGCCGCGAGGCCGGCGGCCGGCAGCGCGACGCCCGGCGCCACCCAGCCGACCCAGCCGGGCAGGCCGAGCGGGTCGGCCCGGCCGAGTAACGCCAGCGCCGGGTAGTAGGCCACGAAGCCGAACCCCATGCCGTACGCGAAGACCGCCCGAAACCAACCACTGTAGACAGTCATCGGGTACGTGGTGAAGTCCCGCCCGCCGTAGGTGAAAGCCGAACCCACCTCGCCGGAGTCGATCCACCAGAACGACAGCGAGGCGGTCGCCACGAAGATCGCCCCGAAGAAGGCCACCCCGGCCAGCGGGGTGAGCACGGCCAGCGCCACCCGACCCGGCGTCCAGGCGAGATCGGCGGTGGCCAGCGCGGCCACCAGCACACCGCTGCCGAACACCGCCCGGGACGCCTTGCGCAGCGGCAGGTCCATCAGCAGCAGTTGGGGCAGCGCGCCGAGCGGGCGGACCAGCACCGCGTCCAGCAGGCCGGTCCGGACGTACCGGCGCAGCGACTCCACGTTGCCGACCGCGAGATCCGCGGTGGCGAAGGCGGCGGACGACAGCCCCACCATCACCATCGCCTCGGACCTGTCGAAGCCGCCCAGCTCGCGGGTGACCCGGAACAGCACCAGCACGGTGAGCACGTCGAGCACGGTGGCGCCGACGTTGCTGACCAGGTCGACCACGAACGAGGTCCGGTACGACGCCTGCGACCGGGCCTGCCCGCGCAGCAACGCCAGATAGGCCGGCACCCGCCGCGGCCGGTACGCGTCAGCCACCCTGCCCCCTGCCACGCCGCCGCCGCTGCCCGCCCGGAGCACCCCGCGCCGCCAGCCGGCGCGCCCGGTCAGCCACCCTGCACCACCAGCCGGTGCTCGGCCCGGCGCTGGACGGTGTGGCAGGCCAGCAGCGTCAGCCCGGCCCAGAGCAGTTGCACCGCCACCATGCCGGCCTGGATCCCTGCCCCGTCCCGCTCGACGAGTACGTCCAGCGGGGTCTGCAACAGGCTCGGGAACGGGGTCGCCAGCCAGAGCGGCACGGTGACCCAGTCCGGCAGGAAGCGCAGCGGGAAGTAGAGCCCGGCCAGTACGCCGGAGCCGAGGGTCCAGAGGATCATCGCGCCCCGGGCGTCGTGCAGCCAGTACGCCGTCGCGTTCACCAGGAACCGGCAACCGAAGCAGATCACCACCGCCAGCCCGGCGGAGAGTACGAAGAGCGGCACCGTCTGCCACCGGCTCGGCAGTACGAGGTCGAAGAAGAGCAGCCCGGTGAGCAGCGGCGGAAGGAACCGGGTCAGCAGGGCGTACCCGGCCCGGCCGAGGTCGGTGGCGAGGTAGCTGACCACCGGGTGCACCGGCCGGAGCAGGTCGCTGGCGATCTCACCGGTACGGATCCGGTCGGCGAGGTCGGTCCAGCGCCAGAGCAGCACCACGGCGAGGAGCCCCTGTCCCGCCCAGACGAAGGTGGCCAACTGGGCCCGGCTGTAGCCGGCGGCGACCCCACCGGCACCGCTGGCGACGGCGAGCAGGACGTAACAACGCAGGAAGCCGAAGACGGTGTTGGTGAAGGCGCCGGCGACGGTAGCTTGCCGATAGGTAGAGTACCGACGAAACCCCGATCCGGTTATCGCAGCAAATGTCCGGAACCATGGGATGATGTTTCGGCTGATGGGTGGTGCCACAGTGGCGGTGACCGAGCCCACGCCGTTACCCTCCTTCCGCGACAACGCTGCACCGAGCCGGGTGACTTTACCCGGTGCGCCCGGCTGCCCAGCGAGATTTTTCGACGAGGTGACACCCCGTGAGTGAGCAACGCGAGCCGGCGTACCCGGCCGCGTGGCGCGCGGGTACGCCGGTCGGGTGCCCCCCGCTCCGACGTGCCGCCCGGGGTGGTGCCGATTCCGGTACGGAGCGGATCGTCGACGTACGGCCGGGAGTGCCGGTATGAGCGGTCGTTACTCGGGCCGCTGGGGCGAGCCCGCCGAACCGTCCTGGGTGGTCGAACCGACGGCCGAGTGGGAGCCGCAGTTTCCCGGCCAGCGCTATCCCGGAGACATCGGCCACCAGCGGCGGCGCCGGCCGGTGGGGCGGGGGTCGGTGCCGACCGGCCGGGCCAAGGTCCCGCCGCCGGGCGCCCGGCCCGGCGAGACGGAGCCGTCGGGCCGTCCCGAGCCGGTATCCGGCGGGCGCCCCGAGCCGGTATCCGGCGGGCGGCCGGGCGCGGTGCCGAACGGCCGTCCCGACGCGGTGCCGAACGGCCGTCCCGACGCGCCGCAGCACGGCCGTGCCGAGCCGGGGCCGAACGGCCGTCCCGACGCGCTGCCGAACGGGCGTCCCGGACAGCCGGCCAGCGCCCGCCCGGCAGCGCGGGGTGACGGCGGTTCGCCACGCGAGACGCGTACCGGACGACTCGACCGCTGGGACAGCCGGTCGGCCGGCTGGAAACCGCCGCCGGACTTCTGGGAGGGCGGCCCGGACTCCTGGGACCAACCGTCGGACGGACGTACCCGGCCACCGGCCGAGCCCCGCACCGGCGGAGCGGTGCCGATCGGCCGGGACGATCGTCGGTCACCCCGGGCCGCCGAGCCCGGGCCGCGCGGCGGTCGCGGCGAGAGCGGCTTCGCCGGCGGCCGGGCCGCCTCGCAGCAGGGGCCGAACCGCTCCGGCGACGACCGGTCGGGCCGTTCCACCGCTCCACCGGAGCGGCGCGGACGGTGGCTCACCGGGCCGGCCGCCGAGGAGACCCCGCCGCTGTCGGACCGCCGTCCGACGCCGTCGGACGGCCGGCCCGGACCACGGGACGGCCGGGGTCGGGGCGGGCCGGGGTCGCGGCCGGCCATGCCGGCCGCCTTCGACGGCCCACCCGGATCCGAGCGGGGCCTGGTCGGACCGGAGCGAAGAACTCCCGGTTCCGAACGGCGCGTCCCCGGACCGGAGCGCGGCATCCCCGGTTCCGACCGGGGCATCCCCGGTTCCGAGCGGCGCGTTGCCGGACCGGAGCGCGGCACCCCCGCTTCCGACCGCCGTGTCCCCGGGCAGGACCGGGGCGCTCCCGGGCAGGACCGGGGCGTCCCCGGGCAGGACCGGGCCGACGTCTGGGCCGCCCGGGCCGGTGGACCGCCGCCGCCGGGAAGCCGCGAGACGCCCCCGGACCGCACACCGACCCGGGGCCGACCCGACCGGCCCGGTACCGACCGGCCCGGTACCGAGCCTCCGGCGCGACGGCCCGCCGCCGGGCCCTCGGGTGCACCCAGTTGGCCCGCCCAGCGCGGTCCGGTGCAGGAGCCGCGCGAGGGCCGCCGCTTCCCGGACCTGGGCTCCGGCCGTCCGCCGCTGCGCGACCCGCGCGGCACCGACCCAGCGGTCCGGCCGGATCCGGCACCCCGGGGCGACCGGCTCGAGCCACCGCGGCCCGGCGCCGACCGGCCGGCCGTCGAACCGGCCCCCGGGTACGGGCGACCGGACGGGATACCGGCCTCCGGTACCGACCGGGTCCCACCGCGTACCGGCCAGCCGGACGGCACGCCTGTCCAACCGGACCGGAGCGTCGGCTACCCGGCCGCCGCCGGACCGGCTGGCCCGACCGACCGGATCGGACCGGCGGGCCCCACGGACCGGGTCGACCCGGCCGCACCATCCCGAACCGGGGAGCCGTCCCGGGCCGCCGAGCAGCCTCGCCCGGTCGAACCTGCCCGCAGGATCGAACCCACGCACCCCGTCGAGCCGGTACGCCGGGTCGAGCAGTCCCGACCGATCGAGCCCCGACGGATCGACCCCGGACGCCCGGTGGAACCGCCCCGGCCCGTCGAACCGCCCCGTCCCGTCGAACCGACCCGGCCCGCCGAACCGACCCGGCCCGCCGAGGCCGCCCGCAGCGCCGAGCCGCCCCGCACCGTGGAACCACCACGGCCCGCCGAACCGACCCGCACCGTGGAACCACCACGCACCGTCGAGCCGCCACGCAGCGCCGAGTCCCCACGCACCGTGGAACCACCACGTACCGTCGAGCCGCCACGGACCTTGGAACCACCAAGGACCGTCGAGCCGCCACGCACCGCCGAGCCGGGCCGGCCGGCGGAGCCCGGCCGCCCTGTCGAAGCTGCCCGGACCGCCGAGCCGTCCCGGACGGTCGAGGCGGGACCCTGGCCCGCACCACCCTCGGTCGAGCCGCCCGGCACGGTCGAGCCGCCGACCCCGACGGAGCCGGCGCGCGAGCGGCCGTCCGGCTGGCTGGTCCCGACCGCCCCGTCGGATCCCGATCCCCGGCCGTCCCGGCAGCCGTCCGCCGACGAGGCCGACCAGCGCCCGCCGGTCACGCCGCCCCCGACCACGGGGCTGCGCCTGGAGTTCCGTACCGCGCCGACATCCGGCGGCACCCCGTCCCCGGCCGCGCCCGCCGAGCCCGCGCCGCCCGCCAGCCCGTCCTCCGGCGTGGCGGGCGGGACGGACACCGGCACACCGGTCGAACCAGCCGCCGCGCCCCCGGCGGCGGAGTACGTCATCGAACCCGCCTCGCCCGTCCTCCCGTCCGGTCCTCCGATCGAACCGGCCGCCACCGGGCCCGCACCGGAGTCCGGACGGGCCACCGATTCGAGTGAGACTTCCGTACCCCCCATGCCAAAGACCGGACCTGTCGCGGACCGCACCACAGCCGGACCGCTCACCGACGCCGCCCCGGCGGCCCCCTCCCCCACCGAGCCGGCCACCGCCCCGGCCCCGACCACCGGAGCGACGGACCAGTCGCGCGACCCGGAGCTGACGGTCGACGCCGGAGCCGCGCCCCCGGCGGACGGTCCGACGCCCGACGGCGGTCCGGCCCCCGGCACCCCGACGGCCGGGCCGGCCGGGACCGTGCCGCCGGCCACGGCAGCCGCCACCGGTCCGGCCTCCGGAACGGCGGCCGCTGCGCCCACCTCCGGAACGCCGCTGAACGCACCCACCTCCGGAACGCCGCTCGGCGCACCCACCTCCGGAACGCCGCTCGGCGCACCCACCTCCGGAACGCCGGCTGCGGCACCCACCTCGGGTCCGCCGGCCGTCGCACCGACCTCCGGTCCGCCGTCGGCCACCTCGCCAGCCGACCCGCCGGTCGCCGAGGCGAGCCCCGACACGGTGCTGCCGGCCGGGCCGGCTGCCGGCGCGGCGACCGCGTTGAGCGCTCCCACCATGCTCACCCCGATCGTCCGGCCGGGTGGGAGACGCGAGCCGACCGAGCCGGAACCCGCCGACGTCGCGCCGGAGCCGGCAGCCGCCGACCCGGAGCAGGTACTGGCGTCGTACGAGTGGCGGTTCCACCACGAGACCCTGCGGGAGCTGGTCGAGGACCCCGAGTCACTACGGGCGATCCGGGACCGGCTGACGGAGAAGCTCGAACCGGCCACGGACAACGCCACCCGGGCCCGGCTGCTGAGCCTGCGGGCGGTGGTCTCCCGGATCCTCGGCGAACTCGGCAAGGCGCTCTCCGACGGCAAGCTGGCGCTGGCCCACGCCGAGGCGACCGGCCAGCTGCGACGGATCGCGATCGCACAGGCCCGGCTGGCGCACGTGCTCCAGTGGCGGGGGGACTTCGCCGAGGCGGACCGGCTCTTCGAGGAGGCGAACTCCTCCGAGCTGCCGGACCGGCTCCGGGCCACGATGCACGAGCACGCCGGCCGGTCCTGCTACGACCAGGGCCGCTACATGGAAGCCTGCAACCACTTCGAGAAGGCCCTCGAACTGCGCAAGGTCGAGGACCCGGGCCTGATCGCCCGGACCGAACTCGCGCTCGACGCGGTCTTCAACAAGGTGGCCCAGAACGGCTGGGGACCCTACCCCCGGGACCGGGACGAGATCCTCCAGGTGCACAAGCCGCCGGTGCCGAAGTTCAGCGAGAAGGTGCAGCGCTGGGGGTACGCCGACCCGGACGGCCAGCTCGCGATCGCGCCGAGCTACGCCGACGTGCAGCCGTTCCGGGACGGGGTTGCCTGGGTACGCCGCCCGGAGACCCGGACCTGGGAGCTGATCGACGAGACCGGTGAACTGCTGATCGAGGCGTCCACCGGCTACCTCGGCGTCGGCTCCTTCTCCGACGGGCTGGCCTGGGTCTCCCGGGACGGCACCGGCGGCTGGATCGCGGTCGACAAGTCCAACAAGGTGGTCATCCCGGCCGGTTTCGAGGACGTACGACCGTTCCGGCGCGGTGTCGCCGCCGTCCGGCGGGGCGGCTGGGGAGCGGTCGACCGGACCGGCAAGGTGGTGCTGCCGACCCGCTACACCGGCTTCACCACCGCTCTCACCGACGGCCGGTACGTCGAAGGCTTCACCGACGAGGGCCTGGCGATCGTCGACGCGGGCGGCCGCAAGGGCGTGGTGGACCGCTCGGGGCAGGTACTCGTCCCGCCGGCCCATCCGGCACTTGTCATCCATCCGGTCGCGTTCCTGGTCGGCAACGGCACCGGGCAGTGGGGTGCGCTCGACCGCCGGGGCGAGCCGTTGATCGACGCGGTGCATCCGAGCCGGAACGACGTGATGGAGGAGATCGACCGGCTGCTCGCCGATACCAAGCCGGTGCTGTGATCCGTACCCCCGGCCCGTCGCTCGACGTGATCCACTGCGGCCGCCAGGACTAGGGTCACTGGTATGGAATTCCGACACCTTGGCCGCTCGGGCCTACTGATCAGCGAGATCTCGTACGGCAACTGGATCACCCACGGCTCCCAGATCGAGGAGGAGGCCGCGCTCTCCTGCGTACGCGCGGCGCTGGAGGTCGGCATCACCACCTTCGACACCGCCGACGTGTACGCCGGCACCAGGGCCGAGGAGGTGCTGGGCCGGGCGCTGAAGGACGAGCGTCGGGAGGGGCTGGAGATCCTCACCAAGGTCTTCTGGCCGACCGGGCCGGGCCGGAACGACCGGGGCCTGTCCCGCAAGCACATCATGGAGTCGATCAACGGTTCGCTGCGCCGGTTGCAGACCGACTACGTCGACGTCTACCAGGCGCACCGGTACGACTACGCCACCCCGCTGGAGGAGACCATGTCGGCGTTCGCCGACGTGGTGCACTCCGGCAAGGCGCACTACATCGGCGTCTCGGAGTGGAAGGCGTCGGAGATCCGGGCCGGTCACGCGCTCGCCCGTGAGCTGAACATCCAGCTCGTCTCGAACCAGCCGCAGTACTCGATGCTGTGGCGGGTCATCGAGGACGAGGTCGTACCGACGAGTGAGGAACTCGGCCTCGGGCAGATCGTCTTCTCACCGATCGCGCAGGGCGTGCTGACCGGCAAGTACCTGCCGGGCCAGGAGCCGCCGGCCGGCTCCCGGGCGACCGACACCTCGGGTGGCGCGGGCTTCATCGCCCGGTTCATGTCCGACGACGTACTGGGCCGGGTGCAGCGGCTCAAGCCGCTCGCCGAGCAGGCCGGCCTGAGCATGGCCCAGCTCGCGGTCGCCTGGGTGTTGCAGAACCCGAACGTCTCCTCGGCGATCATCGGCGCCTCCCGTCCCGAGCAGGTGCACGACAACGCCAGGGCGGCCGGGGTGAAGCTCGACTCGGAGCTGCTCAAGGCGATCGACGAGATCGTCGACCCGATCACCGAGCGGGACCCCGGCAAGACGCAGAGCCCCGCCCAGCGCCCCTGACCGCGGCAGACCCGCCCCGACCCGGTGCCGGAGCGGGGTAAGGAAGGGCCCCCGCTTGTATGAAGCGGGGGCCCTTCCTTACACCTCGGTGACCTCAGTCCTGCCAGAAGCGGATCAGGCGGAGGCCCTCGACGTAGAGGAAGTCGGGCAGGCCGATCAGGTCGCCGACCGCGAAGACCCCGTCGAAGAACCAGCCGCCGACGCGCGGGTTCCAGAGCAGGGCGAAGAGCAGGATGAACCCGAACGGGGCCATCAGGTCGTAGCCGCGCCGCCACTGCGGACTAAGCCAGGGCTGGATGACGTTGCCGCCGTCCAGACCCGGCACCGGCATCAGGTTGAGCACGCTCGCGGTCAGCTGGAGGAAGGCGAGCAGCGCGACACCGGACCAGAACTCCGGCGCGGCGTTGACGTCGACCCCGATCGCGAACGGTACGACAAGCAGCAACGCGAAGATCACGTTGGTGGCCGGACCGGCCAAACTGACCAGCGAGTGCCGGAGCCGGCCGGGGATCTGGTGCCGGTCGACCCAGACGGCACCACCGGGCAGGCCGATGCCGCCGAGCAGCACCACCACCACGGGCAGGATGATCGACAGCAGCGGGTGGCTGTACTTCAGCGGGTTCAGCGTCAGGTAGCCGCGGTGTGCCACCGAACGGTCGCCGGCCCGGTACGCCACCACGGCGTGCGCGTACTCGTGCAGGCAGAGCGAGACCAGCCAGCCGGTGATGACGAAGAGGAAGACGTCGAGCCGTACGTTGCCGAACCCGTTCCACGCCATCGCACCGCTGGTCACGAAGAGCGCGACCAGGGCCAGGAAGATCGGGCTGGGCCGGAACGCCTCCGGCGGCACACCGAGGACCAGCCGGTCCCGGCCGCGTTGGTCGAAGTTCATCCGCGTCACTCGGCCGCCGGCAGCAGGCTCATCCGGTATTCCACCCGCTCGTCCTCGACCAGCAGCACCGAGGCGACCCCGGTGGAGGCCAGCTCGCGCCAGGTCTGGCCGATCCAGGACTCGGCGTCGGCCTGGCTGCTGAACGCCTCGGCCGGTCCGTTCACCGGATCGCCGTCCGCGCCCTCGTACCGCCAGCTCCACGGCATGTCGCGTCTCCCCTCGCCGATCTTCCGCGCCGACAACCTCCGCCAGCCTAGTCGGCCGGCCGATGTCAGCCAGCCGGAGCGGTCCGCCAGCGGGTCCGCAGCCGCTCGACGCGGCGCGGGCCGGGGGTGGCGGCCGTACCTCACCGCGAACTGCCCGGCCGAGCGCTCTAAGGTACGGGCATGTCCGTAGACGGGTGGAGCAGGCTCCTGGTGCTGGGCGGGATCCGCTCCGGCAAGTCCGAGTTCGCCGAGTCACTGCTTAAGGACGTAGCGTTTGTCCGTTATGTCGCCACAGCGGCGACCGACCCGGACGACCCCGAGTGGACGGCCCGGATCGACAGCCACCGGCTCCGCCGGCCGGCGGGCTGGACCACCGAGGAGGCGAACGCCGACCCGTCCCGGCTCGCCGAACTGATCACCGGTGCCGGGCCGGGCGACACGTTGCTCGTCGACGACCTCGGCGGCTGGGTGACCGTACTGCTCGACCCGGCGCACCAACCCGCCGACGATGTCGCCACCATCGACGAACTCGGCACCGCGATCCGGAACTGCCCGGCCCGACTGGTGCTGGTCAGCCCCGAGGTCGGGCTGTCGACTGTGCCGGTCACCCCGCTCGGCCGGGCCTTCGTCGACGCGCTCGGCACCACGAACCGGACGGTCGCGGACGCCTGCGACGCCGTGGTCCTGGTGATCGCCGGCCAACCGGCCTGGCTCAAGATCGAGGAGGACCGGTCGACGCCGGCTCCGGCCGGTGCCGACCAGCCAGGCGTACCCGCCCAGCCCGACCGCGGCGCCGCCGACCGCGGCGCCGCCGACCATGGCGCCGCCGACCATGGCGCCGACGACCGGGGCAGCGCCGACCGGGCCGCCCCGGCCACCTCCGCCTGGACCGACGTGGTCGACGCGATGCCGCAGGTACTCCGCCCGACCCTCGTACCCGCACCCCAGGACGAGCCGGCCCCGGCGTCGGCCACGACGGGCTGGACCGCGCCGACCATGGCGCTGCCGATGGTCGCCACCGGCCTGGTCATCCAGGCCGGGATGGACCTGCCGATGCCGGACGAGTACGCCGGCCCCGCCGCGCTCGACCGGCTCGGCACGCTCGACCTGCCCGGCGGTGGCCTCGGCCACCTCGACCGGGTCGTCTCGTTCGCCGCCGCCACGCAGGGTACGGCCACGCCGCGCCCCTGGCGGTCCGCCCGGGTACTGCTACTGCACGGCGACCACACCGGTGGTGCCGCCGCCGGCACGGTGCCCGGCGAGTCCGCCCGCCGGGCCGAGCAGGCCCGGCAGGGCGTCGGGCCGATCGCCCGGCTGGCGGCCGAGGCGGGCGCCAGCCTCCAGGTGGTCGAGGCGCCGCTGTCCCGGCCCGCCGAGGAGGGCCCCACGCTCACCGTTGACGAGGTCGAGGCGGCCCTGCGCCACGGCTGGCGACTTGCCGAGGAGGCGGTGGAGGCCGGCGTGGACCTGCTGGTCCTGGCTGCCTGCGGGGACGGCGCCGACGCCGCCGCGGCCGCCGTACTGGCCGCCACGTCGGGTGCCGAACCCGCCGCGGTACTCGGCCGGGTGGTGACGCTCGGCGGGCAGGTGGACGACGCGGCCTGGATGCGGCGCTGTGCCGCCGTCCGGGACGCGATGCACCGCACCCGGCACAGTCCCCGGGACGCCAAGGACATCCTGGCCGAACTCGGCGGCGGTGACCTGGCGGTCGCCACCGGCGTGCTGCTCGGGGCGACGGCCCGGCGTACCCCGGTGCTGCTGGACGGGCCGGTCGGAGTGGCGGCCGGACTGGTCAGCCGGGACCTCGCCGGCCAGGCCCGGCACTGGTGCCTGCTGCCGGACCACGGCGACCATCCGGCCGTCAAGCTCGGTGCCGACGTACTCGACCTGGTCCCGCTGCTGGACCTGCGACTCGGACTCGGCGAGGGTGCCGCCGCGCTGGCCGCGCTGCCGCTGCTGCGCTCCGCGCTGACCCTCGCCAGCACCCTGCCGGTGCACCCGACCATGGCAACCGAGCAGGCCGCCGAGGTTACGGGGCAGACCGGCGAGGTGACCGGACAGACCCCGGACGACGCACACCCGCCGGTGCCGGACCCGGCCGAGCCGTGGGCACCCGGGCCGGCGACCGACGACCCCGCAGCCGACGCCCCCGCAACCGACGACGACACCGGTGCCCCGGACGACACCGGCCGCCGGCCCGGCTCCGACAACCGGGACCGTGCCGGCGGCCGGGACGACGACGCACACCCGCCGGTGCCGGACCCGGCCGAGCCCTGGGCACCCGGTCCCGCCGACGACCGGCCCGGTGCCGGCGACGACCCGGACGACGACCGGGAGTTCGTCGAGCCGACGCCGGCCGGTCCCGGCCCGACCACCGTCCCGGAGGACGCCACCACCGTCCCGGAAGGGAACGGCACCGCCACCGTCCCGGAGGACGCCACCACCGCCGCGGAAGGCAAGGGCACCGCCACCGTCCCGGAGGACGCCACCACCGTCCCGGAAGGCAAGGGCACCGCCACCCTCCCGGCGGACACCTCCACCTCCACCGGCGCCGGAACCGCAGGCGGGCGGGACGGTGGCCGGCGGGACGGCGCCACCGTGCCACCGGGTGCCTGAGGGCCGGCTCGCGGCCGGCGGCCGGCTGGCCCTGACCACCTTCACCGTCGCGCCGCTGCGGGCCGGTCGGGTCGACCGCGCCACCGCCGGTACGGCGATGCGCCTCGCCCCGCTGGTCGGCGCGCTGCTCGGGCTGCTCCTCGCCGGGGTGCTCGGCGGGCTGGCCGTGCTCGCCCCGCCGCTGGTCGCCGGTGGCGTGACCGTGGCGGTGGCGGCACTGCTGACCCGGGGACTGCACCTGGACGGGCTGGCCGACACCGTGGACGCGCTCGGGTCGTACCGCTCCGGGGAGGCGGCGCTGCGGATCATGCGGCAGCCGGACGTCGGCCCGTTCGGGGTGACCGCGCTGGTCCTCGTACTCCTGCTCCAGGCGGCATCGTTCGCGGCGCTGGCCGGGCGGCCGTGGCCGGCGCTGCTCGCGGCGCTGGCCGCCGGTGCCGCCACCGGACGGCTGGCGGTGAGCTGGGCCTGCCGGCGCGGTGTCCCGGCGGCCCGCCCGGAAGGGCTCGGCGCGCTTGTCGCCGGCACCGTCGGCCCGGTCGCGCTGCTCGGGCTCTCCGCCGGGGTGGGGCTGCTCGCCGTACCCGCGGTGCCGGACCGCCCCTGGCAGGGGCCGCTCGCGGTGGCCGTGGCGCTGGCCGGCACGCTGCTGCTGGTCCGGCACGTGGTACGCCGGCTCGGCGGCATCACCGGCGACGTGCTCGGCGCCGCCGTCGAGCTCGGCAGCACGCTGTTCTACCTCGGGGTCGTGCTGACCGGCTGACCGGACGGGGCGTTCGCGGGTAGCGTTCGCGAATAGGACACCAGCACGGGTACCAGGCCTTACAAGGCGGTCGAGCGGGGGGACGCGATGCTCATCACGGACGATTTCCTGCCCGTGCCGGTTCCGGAGTCGTTGACCGCGACCTACCTGGTGCCGACCACCGGCCAGGTCGATCCGGCTCCGGCCGAGGCGGTGGCGGCACTCGGCGGTCGGCTCTCCGGGCCGGTGCACGACCTGGCCCGGCAGATGCTGGACAGCCCGCTGATGACCGTCGACACCCGGCCGATCGGCGAGTTCCCGCACCTGCCGCCGGACCTGCTCACCGCGTTCGGGGCGACCGACACCCAGCTGGCCCGGCTGGCCGCCGCCACCGACCTGGTGGTGGTGCAGGCCAGCTACCGGCCCGGCTGGCCGCCCGCGCACGAGTGGGCGGCCCGCGCCGTCGCCTGCGCCGTCGCGGAGTCGCTCGGCGCCGACGTGGTGGACGTCTTCGCGTTGCAGTTCCTCGACCCGGCCGCCGCGCTGCGCTCGCTGCCGGACGCCGAGGGCCGGGTACGCCTGATCGACTGGGTCCTGGTGCCGTACTCCTCGGACGACGACGGGCTCTGGTTCACCACCAAGGGACTGCGCCGGTTCGGGCTGCTGGAGTTGCAGGCGCAGGGGGTGCCGACGCACCTGACCCGGGCCTGGGGCGCGGTGATGACCGGGGTGGCCCGGCGGCTGCTCCGGGCCTGGACCGACGGGCTCTCCGACAGCGAGGTGCCGGCCTTCGTGCAGCTGCCGGTGGTCACCTCGGTCAGCGGGCACGACATCGCGGTGGCGTACGGCAACCCGCAGCAGCACGACACCACCGGCCCGGCGGCACTGCGGCTGGAACTCGACCCGGCCACCGACCCGGACGCCGACTCGTTCCTGACCCTGCTGCCTCCGGTCGGCCATCCCGGACCGCCCGGCCGGTACTTCGCCGCGGTCTGCGCCGCCCTGTTCGGTGCCGCCGCCCAGTCCGACGTCCGGTACGCCCGCCCCGACGACGCGATGGCCCGGGCGATCGCCACCGCCCGGGACGGGTTGCCCGGCATCCGCGAGCGGTTCCTCGCCGGCGGCCTGCCGGAGGGGGTGCAACTGCTGGTCAAGTACGGCCTGCCGACCGACGAGGGGCCGGAGTTCGTCTGGGCCGGCGTCACCTCGTGGGCGGACCCGGACCGGATCGTCGGGGCCAGTGCCAGCGACGCCACGGCGGATCCGTCGGTCCGGATCGGCCAGCCCGTCGTGGTGGACGCCGTCGACGTGGTCGACTGGGCCCTGCTGGACGGCAGCGGGGTGATCGAGGGCGGCTGGACGCAGGCGGTACTCGACGCCGGCGACCGCTCGCAACGCTGAACCGGGCGCACGGAGCGACGCCGGCGACCGCTCCCAACGGTGAACCGGGCGCACGGAGCGACGCCGGTGACCGCTCCCAGCGCCGAGCCGGCGAGCGGCGCGTCGAGGGGCTACTTCACGGACGGTTGCACGAAGGGGGGTCGGACCACCCGTACCGCCGCGCGGCGGCCCCGTACGTCGACGGCGACCTCGTCGTCCTGGCCCAGCCCGGCGGCGGTGTCCAGCAGGGCGAGGGCGATCCCGGCCTTCCGGGTCGGCGAGAAGGTGCCGCTGGTGACCGTGCCGACCGGGGTGCCGTCGGCGCCGAGCACCGCCATCCCGGGGCGCGGGATGCCCCGGTCCAGTGCCAGCAGCCCCCACAGGGTGCGCCGGGCTCCGGCCGCCTTCTCGGCGAGCAGCGCGTCCCGCCCCCAGAACGCCGGCTTGTCCCAGCCGACCGCCCAGCCCGCCCGGGCCTGCACCGGGGTGATCTCCGGGGAGAGGTCCTGGCCGTGCAGCGGGTAGCCCATCTCGGTCCGCAGGGTGTCCCGGGCGCCCAGCCCGCAGGCCCGGATGCCGTACGGCTCACCGGCGGCCAGCAGGGCGTCCCAGACCGTGCCCGCCGCCTCGGCCGGGACCACCAGCTCGTACCCGTGCTCGCCCGTGTAGCCGGTCCGGCAGACCACCAGCGACACGAGGTCACCGGTCGGGGTGGCCGCGCCGGTGGTGGAGAAGCCGAGTTCGGCGGTGGAGAAGCTCATGTAGCCGTGGCCGGTCGGCAGTCCGAGGGTGCCGAGCAGTTCGGCCGAGCGCGGCCCCTGCACGGCCAGTACGGCGTACGCCTGGTGCTCGTTCGTCACGGTGATCCCGGCCGGGGCGGCGGCACGGAGCCGGCGTACCACCTCGGCGGTGTTGGCGGCGTTCGGGATCAGGAAGACGTGCTCGGGGCCGTACAGGTAGGCGATGATGTCGTCCACCACCCCGCCGGTGGCCTCGTCGCAGCAGAGCGTGTACTGCGCCCGCCCCGGCCCGATCCGGCCCAGGTCGTTCGTCAGGCAGGCGTTGACGAAGTCGGCCGCACCGGGGCCGGTGACCCGGGCCTTGCCCAGATGGGAGACGTCGAACACACCCACGCCGGTACGCACCGCGGCATGCTCCCGCAGGACACCGCCGCCGGCGTACTCCAGCGGCATGGACCAGCCGCCGAAGGCGGCGAACTTGGCGCCGAGCGCGGCGTGCCGCTCGTGCAGCGGCGAGTGGCGGAGTGCGTCGGCGGGAGGTTCCGGGGTCTCGCCGGTCACCTGGGTAGGGTCGGTCATGGGTCGCAACCTACCTGCGATCCGGCGCGTCGATAGCATCGGCGGGACCCGTCCGGCAGACCGTCGGCGGGACAGCCCGTCCGTCCGGCCTGTAAGTTGCGCCGGAGACCACAACGCCCGGCCGCAACCAGGCGGCCGGCCACGCCTGTCCGGAGCCGCGCAGTGACATCGCCCAGCACCAGCCTCAGCCTGGTCGACACCGACCCCGCCGAACTCGCCGTCGACGCAGTCGTCATCGGCCTGCACAGCCAGACGGTGGAGGCGACGGAATCCGTCGCCGGCTTCGCCGGGACCCTGCTGCTCGCGACCGGTGCGGAGAGCATCGCCGCGGCGTTCGACGGCCGGCTGACGGAGACCCTGGCGCTGCTGGGCGCGACCGGCAGTCCCGGCGAGGTGGTCAAACTGGCCACCCTGGGCACCGTCAGCGCGCCGCTGGTCGCCGCCGTCGGGCTCGGCCCCGAGCCGACCGGTGCCGCCCCGGCCCCGGAGACGCTGCGCCGGGCCGCCGCCTCGGCCGTCCGGGCGCTGGCCGGCGCCGAGCGGGTCGCGCTGACCCTTCCGCTGCCCGACGACGAGGACGCCCCGGCCGCGCTGCGGGCCGCCGCCGAGGGTGCGCTGCTCGGGGCGTACCGGTTCGCCGGGTACAAGACCCGGCCGCAGCCGACCCGCCGCCCGGCGGTGGCCTCGGTCGCGGTGCACGTGCCGGACGCCGCCGACGAGCGGGCCCGGGCGGAGATCGCCCGGGCCGGCGTGGTGGCCCGGGCGGTGGCCCGGACCCGGGACTGGGTGAACACGGCACCCAACGAGCTGCGCCCGCCGTCCTTCGCCGACTCGGTGGCGGCCGCCGCCCGGGAGGTGGGGCTCGGCGTGGAGGTCCTGGACGAGCAGGCGCTGGCCGACGGCGGCTACGGCGGCATCCTGGCCGTCGGGCTCGGCTCGGCGGCCCCGCCCCGGCTGGTGAAGCTCTCCTACGACCCGGCCACGGCGGGTTCGAACGGGTCGGCCGGTTCGAACGGGTCGGTGCGGCGGCTCGCGCTGGTCGGCAAGGGGATCACCTTCGACACCGGCGGTGTGTCGATCAAACCGTCCCAGGGCATGTGGGAGATGAAGTCCGACATGGCCGGCGCGGCGGCGGTCGCCGCCACCATGCTGGCGGTCGCCGAACTGAAGCCGGCGGTGGCGGTGACGGGGTACCTGCCGATGGCCGAGAACATGCCGTCGGCGACCGCGTACCGGCCGGGTGACGTGGTGACGATGTACAACGGCAAGCGGGTCGAGGTGCTGAACACCGATGCCGAGGGCCGGATGGTGCTCGGCGACGCGATGGCGCGGGCCTGCGAGGACGGCTGCGACTACCTGGTGGAGACCTCCACGCTCACCGGCGGCCAGGTGGTCGCGCTGGGCAAGCGGGTGGCCGGGGTGATGGGCAGCACCGAGCTGTGCCGGCGGGTCCAGCAGGCCGGCGACGCGGCCGGCGAGCCGACCTGGCCGATGCCGCTGCCGGACGACGTCCGGAAGGGAATGGACTCCGAGGTCGCGGACATCTCCCAGGTGCACGCGTCGATGGACCGGGCCGGGCACATGCTCCAGGGCGGGGTCTTCCTGCGCGAGTTCGTCGCCGACGAGGTGCCCTGGGCGCACATCGACATCGCCGGGCCGAGCTACCACTCGGGCGAGGCGACCGGGTACTGGACCAAGGGCGGCACCGGGGTGCCGGTGCGTACCCTGCTGGAGCTGGTCGACGACATCGCCGCCAACGACTGACGCCGACGCCCCGCCGACCCCGTACGAACGGGGTCGGCGGGAGCTGGCCTGCCCTGGCCTGAGCGGGCTGGCCGGCGGGCTCGGGCGGTCAGCCGGCCGCCCGGGCCGTCAGCCGATGGTGGCCGTCAGTCGATGGTGGCCGTCAGTCGATGGTGGCCGTCAGTCGACGGTGCTGGGGTGGTGGTCAGCCGGCGGCGCGGCGCTTGCGGCGCTCGTTGAAGTCGCGCATCCGCTGCGGATAGCCGACCAGCCGCACGTCGTAGACCGGGATCGCCATCTTGTGCGCGAACCGCCGGGCGCCGTCCGGGCCGTCGATCCGGCGCCGGGTCCACTCCCCGTCGTGGGCGATCAGCATGACGGTGGTCTCGGTCACGGTCGTCCGAGGCTCGATGAACGCCTCGACCCCGCGCTTCGACCGGACGAACTGTTCAAGATGGTCGAGGTCCGCACGGCTTGCGGGACGATCACCCGCGGCGACGACCACCTTCTTGCGTCGGCGAAACCAGGCCAACCCGACCCTCTCCTCCCCGGCACTGCCGCCCCGCGACGAAACTGGCGACTTGGGCAAGCGTACGTCCCGTCGACGTGTCCTTGGGCACCTCGGTACGCGGCCCGCTGCCACTAGTGACAAGATGACCGAGGTGGGCGCTCCCCGGTCCCGACTCCGGCGCTCGGAGAGAAGTCCACGCCCCGCCGGCCGGAAGATCCCGGTCGGAGGCGGCGGTATGCCCGGTTGACCGGCATCACCCTCGTAGCAGCGACGCGACCTGGGAGTTAACTGTGAGCGAGCCGAACGGCGGAACGTTCGACGTCGTCATCCTCGGAGGTGGCAGCGGCGGGTACGCGGCGGCGCTGCGCGCCGTACAGCTCGACCTGTCGGTAGCGCTGATCGAGAAGGGCAAGCTCGGCGGCACCTGCCTGCACAACGGCTGCATCCCGACCAAGGCGCTGCTGCACGCGGCCGAGATCGCCGACCAGACCCGCGAGTCGGCGCAGTTCGGCGTCAAGGCGGAGCTGGTCGGCATCGACATGGCCGGCGTCAACGCCTACAAGGACGCGGTGATCGCCCGGCTCTACAAGGGCCTGCAAGGCATGATCAAGAGCGCCAAGATCAACGTAGTGGAGGGTGAGGGCAAGCTTGTCTCCCCGGACACCGTCGAGGTGAACGGTGCCCGCTACACCGGCCGGAACGTCATCCTGGCCAGCGGCTCGTACGCCCGTACCCTGCCCGGCCTGGAGGTCGACGGCGAGCGGGTGATCACCAGCGACCACGCGCTGACCCTGGACCGGGTGCCGACCTCGGCGATCGTGCTCGGCGGTGGCGTGATCGGTGTCGAGTTCGCCAGTGTCTGGAAGTCCTTCGGCGTCGACGTCACGATCATCGAGGCGCTGCCCCGGCTGGTCGCCGCCGAGGACGAGGAGTCCTCCAAGGCGTTGGAGCGGGCGTTCCGCAAGCGCGGCATCGCCTTCAAGACCGGCAAGCGGTTCGAGAAGGTGGAGCACACCGAGTCCGGCGTCCGGGTCACCATCGAAGGCGGCGACACCGTCGAGGCGGAGCTGCTGCTGGTCGCGGTCGGCCGCGGTCCGAACACCGCGAACCTCGGCTACGAGGAGCAGGGCGTCAAGCTCGACCGGGGCTTCGTGGTCACCGACGAGCGGCTGCGCACCGGGGTGCCGAACGTGTACGCCGTCGGCGACATCGTGCCCGGCCTCCAGCTCGCGCACCGGGGCTTCCAGCAGGGCATCTTCGTGGCCGAGGAGATCGCCGGCCAGAACCCCGCCGTGATCGACGAGAACGGCATCCCCCGGGTCACCTACTCCGACCCGGAGCTGGCCTCGGTCGGGCTCACCGAGGCCCGGGCCAAGGAGCAGTACGGTGCCGACAAGGTGAAGACCTACAACTACAACCTCGGTGGCAACGGCAAGAGCCAGATCCTCAAGACGGCCGGCTTCGTCAAGCTGGTCCGAGTCGACGACGGTCCCGTGGTCGGCCTGCACCTGGTGGGTGCCCGGGTCGGCGAGCTGGTCGGCGAGGCGCAGCTCATCTTCAACTGGGAGGCGTACCCGGCCGAGGTGGCGCAGCTCGTCCACGCCCACCCCACCCAGAGCGAGGCACTCGGCGAGGCCCACCTGGCCCTGGCCGGCAAGCCGCTGCACGCACACGCCTGACCACGAAATCTCCGCGCCGCCCGGCGACCAACCGGGCCAGGATCGCACAGGCCACGAAGGAGTCTTGAAAGATGCCGGTATCGGTCACCATGCCCCGGCTGGGCGAGAGCGTCACTGAGGGCACCGTCACCCGGTGGCTCAAGCAGGAGGGCGACCGGGTCGAGGTCGACGAGCCCCTGCTCGAGGTCTCCACCGACAAGGTCGACACCGAGATCCCCTCCCCGGCAGCCGGCGTGCTGGCCCGGATCGTGGTGAGCGAGGACGAGACCGCCGAGGTCGGCAGCGAGCTGGCGGTGATCGACGGCGACGGCGAGTCGGGCGACGGGGCCGCACCGGCCCAGCCGGAGCAGGCCGAGGCCGAGGCCGAGCCCGCGCAGGCGGCCGGGGCCGAGCCGGCGGAGGCCGCCCCGCAGGCCGAGGCGGAGCCCTCCGACCAGCAGGAGCGGGCCGAGCAGCCGGAGCCGGAGACGGTCTCGGCGCAGACCGCGCCGGCCGGCGACTCGGGCACCGTGCTGAAGATGCCGGCGCTGGGCGAGAGCGTCAC
Organism: Plantactinospora sp. WMMB782; assembly: GCF_049179135.1. Lineage (NCBI taxonomy): Bacteria > Bacillati > Actinomycetota > Actinomycetes > Micromonosporales > Micromonosporaceae > Plantactinospora > Plantactinospora sp. WMMB782. The sequence continues at coordinate 416,942 of NZ_JBMHMC010000007.1, forward strand.
CGAGGGTACGGTGACCCGCTGGCTCAAGGAGATCGGCGACACCGTCGAGGCCGACGAGCCGCTGGTCGAGGTCTCCACCGACAAGGTGGACACCGAGATCCCCTCCCCGGTCGGCGGCACCCTGCTGGAGATCCGGGTCGGTCAGGACGAGACCGCCCCGGTCGGCGCCGACCTGGCGGTGATCGGCGCCCCCGGCGGCGCCGCACCGGCCGCCGAGCCGGAGCAGCAGCCCGAACCGGAGCAGAAGCCGGAGCCCAAGGCTGAGAAGCCGGCCGCCGAGCCGGAGCCGAAGGCTGAGAAGCCGGCCGCCGAGCCCGCGAAGGCGGCGGCGGAGCCGGCCGGTGCGTCGTACCAGACCCCGGCGCCGGAGACCGAGCGCTCGGAGCAGCCGGCCCGGACCGAGCAGGCCGCCCAGCCGGCTTCGCGGGGCGCGGCGGGCACGCCGGCTCCTGCGCCGTCCGGCGAGAACGGTGCCGGCTACGTCACCCCGCTGGTCCGCAAGCTCGCCAGCGACCAGGGCGTCGACCTCGCCACGGTCAGCGGTACCGGGGTCGGTGGCCGGATCCGCAAGCAGGACGTACTCGAGGCGGCGGAGCGGGCCCGCGCGGCCGCACAGGCCCCGACCGCGCCGGCCGCCGCTCCGGCCGCCAAGGCCGAGCCGAGCCCGCTGCGGGGCAGCACCCAGAAGCTGCCCCGGATCCGCGCGGTGATCGCCAGGCGGATGCAGGAGTCGCTGCACGAGATGGCGCAGCTCACCACGGTCGTCGAGGTGGACGTCACCCGGATCGCCCGGCTGCGGGCGCAGGCCAAGGAGAGCTTCCTGCAGCGGCACGGGGTCAAGCTGTCGTTCCTGCCGTTCTTCGCGCTGGCCGCCGTGGAGGCGTTGCAGACCTACCCGGTGGTCAACGCCCGGATGGACCTCGAAGGTGGCACGATCACCTATCCGGAGGCCGAGCACCTGGGCATCGCGGTGGACACCGAGCGCGGCCTGATGGTGCCGGTGATCCACAACGCCGGTGACCTGAACCTGGCCGGGATCGCCCGCCGGGTCGCCGACCTGGCCGAGCGGACCCGGACCAACAAGATCAGCCCGGACGAGATCGCCGGGGCCACCTTCACGCTGACCAACACCGGCAGCCGGGGCGCGCTCTTCGACACCCCGATCGTGCCGGCGCCGCAGTCGGCGATGCTCGGCACCGGTGCGGTGGTGAAGCGCCCGATGGTGGTCAACGACCCGCAGCTCGGCGAGGTCATCGCGGCGCGTTCGATGATCTACCTGGCTCTCTCCTACGACCACCGGCTGGTCGACGGCGCCGACGCCGCCCGGTTCCTGACCGCGATCAAGGAGCGGCTGGAGGCCGGCCAGTTCGAGGCCGAACTCGGGCTCTCCTGAGTCGCAGCGATCGCACCGCGTGGGGCGTCCGGCCGACGGCCGGACGCCCCGCGCGGCATTTCCGCCGGTACCCGTCGGCGGCGCCCGCCGGTCCCTGCCGATGGTGTCGACGCCCGCCGATGCCCGCCGTCGGTGTCGGTGTCGGCATCGGCAGCGATGTCGGCATCGGCATCGGCGACGCCCGCCAGTGCCCGCCGACGCCGCCCTGCCGGCCGTTCCCGACCACAGCCGGCGACGCGGGCAGGGCACCGGCCCCGATCGGGGTGCGATCCGGGCCGCGCCGGGCGGAATGGGCGAAGATACGAGGATGCGAATCCTGATCGCCGGTGCGTCCGGCTGGCTCGGCACCCGCCTGACCGACCGGCTCCGGGCGGCAGGTCACGACGTCGTCCGGCTGGTCCGGCGCCCCGCCCGAGGTGCCGACGAGGTGCGCTGGGATCCCGCCGCCGGCCAACTCGACCCGGCGGCGCTGGCCGGCGCCGGTGCGGCGGTGAACCTGGCCGGCGCCAACATCGGCGACCGGCGCTGGACCCAGGGTTTCAAGGAGGTACTCCGGTCCAGCCGGGTCGACAGCACCGGCACCCTGGCCCGGGCGCTCGCCGCGCTACCCGTCGAACAGCGTCCCCGGGTGCTGTTGAACGGCTCGGCGATCGGCTGGTACGGCGACACCGGCGACCGCCCGGTCGAGGAGGGTGAGCCGGCCGGCGACGGCTTCATGGCCGACCTGTGCCGGGTCTGGGAGGCGGCGACCGCCCCGGCCGAGCAGGCCGGGGTACGCGTGGTGCGGCTGCGTACCGGCCTGCCGCTGGAGCACACCGGCGGGCTGCTCAAGCCACAGCTGCTGCCGTACCGGCTCGGCATCGCGGGCAAGTTCGGCAGTGGCCGGCAGTGGATTCCGTGGATCTCGATGGCCGACTGGTTGGCGGCGACGACCTTCCTGCTGGACCGCGAGGACATCGCCGGCCCGGTGAACGTGGTCGGGCCGGCGCCGGTGACGAACGCCGAGTTCACCAGGGAGCTGGGCCGGCTGCTGCACCGGCCGACGGTGATGCCGGTGCCCGCGGTCGCGCTGCGGGTCCTGCTCGGCGAGATGTCGGTCGAGCCGCTGCGCAGCCTCCGGGTGATGCCCGGGGTGCTGAACCGGGCCGGCTTCGAGTTCCGGCATCCCGACCTGCGCAGCGCGCTGGAAGCGGCCCTGCCCGTCCGCTGAGCCCACCCCGGCGGTGGTGCCGCAGTGCGGGCTGGTGGCGGCGGTGGCGCGGGGCCCGCCCGCTGGTCGGACGGACCCCGCGCCGGCCGGTCAGCAGTCCCGCAGTTCCGGGGACTGGTTGCGGATCTGGGCCAGCGGCGAGACGAACCGCTGGTACGTCGTCCCGCCGACCGCCCCGAGCCGGAACGCGGCCACCCGGTGGCAGTTCTGGAACGCGAGGCGTACCCCGAAGTGGCGTTCCAGTCCGCCCCGGATGGCGTCGCTGGCCAGCGCCCGGAGCAGCTGACCGCGTTCCGCCTCGCTCGGCGGCGGTACGGCGTGGTCGGCGTAGTCGGCCGTGCCCGCGTGGACCCGGGCCGAGACCTCGGAGACCACCGCCCAGGCGTACGGCAGGGACCGCCGGACACAGTCGACGAACTCCTGGTCGTCGAGCTGGCCGGCCTCGGCCCGTTCGAGCAGTGCGGTGGGTACGTCCAGGGACATCTTGCTCCTCCAGTCGTGGATTCGACCCGGGCCGGACGACCCGGACCGGCGGTGCGACCCAGCCGGGCGGCGGCGGTCAGTGCACCGGGGCCTGCGGGCCGGGTACGTAGTCGGGGTCCACCTGGCCGGCCAGGTCCTCGCCGACCCGGTCGTTGGCCCAGGCGAGGGCGTTGCGCCTGTGGAACTCGACCGCGTGCCGCCGGAAGGTGGCCCAGTCCTGCACCTGGGCGTCGACGGTGGCCCGGAGCAGGTCGAGCGCGGCCCGGTTGGCCGGTTCCAGGGCGTGCACCGGGGCCGGCGCGCCCCGTTCGGCGCTCCGGACGTAGTCGGAGCGGGTCAGCCAGGTGAGCAGGTCGGCGCCGACGTGCTGGCGCAGGAACTCGACGTCGGAGGAGTCGTCGACCTTGTTGCCGACCACGTGCACCCGAATGCCGTACTCGCGGGCGTAGCCGGCGTACTGCCGGTAGACGCCAACGCTGCGCAGCGTCGGTTCGCAGACCAGGAAGGTGGCGTCGAACCGGGTGAACAGCCCGGAGGCGAACGAGTCGGCCCCGGCGGTCATGTCCACCACGACGTACTCCCCCGGGCCGTCGGTCAGGTGGTTGAGCAGCAGTTCCACCGCGCCGACCTTGCTGTGGTAGCAGGAGACCCCGAGGTCGTCGTTGCCGAACGGGCCGGTCACGGCGAGCCGCACTCCGGCCACCTCGCGGACCACCGCCGCGTACACCGGGTTGTCGCCGTCGACCGGCAGCAGCCGGGAGCCCCGGCCGGGCGGGGTGGTCTTGACCATCGCCGCGGCCGAGGAGATCCGGGGGTTGTCGCCGCGCAGGTACTCCTTGATCTCCGGAAGGTGGTCGCCGAGCGTCGGCAGCCGGGCCGCCTCCGCCTCGGTGGCGCCGAGCGCGGTCCCGAGGTGCTGGTTGATGTCGGCGTCGATGGCGAGCAGCGGCGGCGGGCCGCCGCCGGCCGGGTCGGCTGCGGCAAGGTGCCGGGCGAAGAGGGCGGCCAGGGTGGTCTTGCCACTGCCGCCCTTGCCGACGAACGAGATTTTCACGGTACGGGTCCTCCGGTGCACTCTGCGACGTTAATCCAATTGGAAATCATTTCCACGTGATCAGTCAAGCTGACCGCTTCCTCGGCGTGTCGGGGCCGGGTTGGTAACCTCCGGCCCGTGCCGCTCTCCCCGCCCGCGCTCGCCGGGCCGACCTCGCCCCCGTCGCCGTCGCCCTCCGGTGCCGGGCGGAGCCGCCGCCGGACCGACCTGCTCGTCGCGCTTGTCGCGATCGTCGGCGCGGGCTGGGTCACCAGCGGACTCTGGCTCGACCCGAACGGGCGGGCGATCACCGTCAACTCCAGCGACCAGGCCCTCTTCGAATGGCTGCTCGCGTACGGCGCACACGCCCTCACCCACGGGCAGAACCCGTTCTTCACCGACCTGGTGAACGTGCCGGACGGGGTCAACCTGGCCGTCAACACCTCGGTCACCGTCTACGCCGTCGTCTTCGCCCCGCTCACCTACACCGTCGGCGCCCCGGCCACCTTCCTGGTGATCCTCACCGGCAACATCGCCGCCACCGCCTACGGCTGGTACTGGCTGCTCTCCCGCAAACTCGTCCGGAACACGTCGGCGGCCGTCCTCGGCGGGCTGTCCATCGGCTTCGCGCCCGGTCTCGTCGCGCACGCCAACGCGCACCTGAACTGGAGCGCCGGCTGGGTCGTCCCGATGCTGCTCTGGGGCGTACTCCGGCTGCGCCAGCCCGGCCGGTGGCTACGGAACGGGCTGCTGCTCGGGCTGCTGGTCGCGGTCGCCTTCTCGATCGCCGCCGAGGGACTCTTCTTCACCGCGCTGGCCTGCGCGGTCTTCTTCGGCACCTGGGCCCTCGACCGGCACCGCCGGGCCGAGGCACGGGCCGCGCTGCCGGACTTCCTGCGCGGGCTCGGCGTCACCGCACTCGTGGCGTTCGCGCTGCTGTCGTACCCGCTGTGGCTGCACTTCCTCGGCCCGCAGCGGTTCCACGGCACCGGCTTCGACCCGGTTATCCACGCCGAGGACATCGCCGCGTACGGGGCGTACCCGCAACGGTCCCTGGCCGGTGAACTCGGGCTGGGCACCTCGCTGGCGCCGAACCCGACCGAGGAGAACTCCTTCCTCGGGCTGCCCCTGCTGGTCCTGGCCGTGATCTGCTTCGTGGTGCTGTGCCGGCGCGCCGATCCGGCCCGCCGGGCCACGCTGCGGGCGATCGGGGTGACCACACTCGTCTTCGCCGTGCTCTCCTGGGGCCCCCGGGTGAAGATCTTCGGTACCCACACCGACGTGCCGCTGCCGTACGCCCTGCTCGGGCACCTGCCGGTGTTCAACGCCGCCCTGCCGTCCCGGCTCGCCCTGGTGGTCGGACCACTGGTCGGGCTGCTGCTGGCACACACCGTCGACCTGCTCCGCGCCAATCCGCTCTCGCCGCGCGGGAGAGCCGGCTGGGTCGCCGGCTTCGCCGTGGCACTGCTGCCGCTGCTGCCGGTGCCACTGCTCACCAGCGCCCGGGAGCCGATCCCGGAGTTCATCACCGCCGGCACCTGGCGGCAGTACGTCTCCCCCGGCGGGACGCTCACCCCGCTGCCGCTCACCCTCGACCTGGCTCCGGACGGGCAACGCTGGCAGGCGTACGCGCTGAGCCACCGGCAGGGCGAGTTCGGCATCCCGTCCGGGTTCTTCCTCGGGCCGGGCGGGCCGGACGGCCGGGGCCGGATCGGGCCGGTGCCCCGGGCCACGGACGCGCTGCTGATGCGGGTGGCCGAGACCGGCGAACGGCCGGTGATCACCGACGCCGACCGGGCCGCCGCCCGAGCCGACCTGCGCTACTGGCGGGTCGAGGCGGTGGTGCTGGCCGACCGGGTACACGGCGCGAAGTTCCCGATCCACGCCGACGCGCTGCTCGACGTCACCACCGCACTGCTCGGCCCGCCGGAACGGGTCGCCGACGTCCACCTCTGGCGCCTGACGCCGGAGCGCACCTTGTGATCAGGTAGCAGCCGGCCTGCTCTGGCCGGCCGGCTGCTACCTGATCACATGACAGCCGGATGTGCCGCAAGGATGCCGAGGGTGAAGGCGGTGGCGACGAGAGCGAGCATCAGCACCGCGACCCGGCGGAACCGGCTGGCGAGTGCCGGCAGTTCGGCCGGCAGGGCGAAGACCCGGCGCGGCCAGCCCCGCCAGGAGACCCACCAGAACAGGCCGGTCGCGGAAGCCAGCAGTACCGCCTTGGCGGCGACCAGCACCCACCAGCCGGCCGACCGCTCCCCGGTCAGCAGCACCAGGCCGAGCCCGCTGCCCCAGAGCACCCCGAGCAGCCCGACCACCGGCCACCGGTTGCCGTGCGCCAACACCCGCTGCGCGTCCTCCACCCGCTGCGCGTTCTCCAGCCGGTCGGCGCCGTCGAGCATCCTGGGCAGTTTCGGCGCCACCACGAAGAGGCTGTACGCCATCGAGCCCAGCCAGAGCGCCGAGACCCCGACGTGCAGCAGGATCGTCATGATCAGCAACGTCTCCATCGGGGCATCATCCCCGCCCCGCGCCCGGCCGGCGCACCCGTGAGCCAGTCAGGAGCCCGGTCGGCTCAGCGGTGAGCCCTGCCACGAGGGCTGTCGGCTCAGCGGTGAGCCCTGCCACGAAGCGGAGCGACTCGCCGGTAGCGAACTAAGCTGGAGCGGTGACCAGCACTGTTGCCGGGTTGACAAGCGTCCGGCTCGGGACCGTCGACTATCTGGCGGCCTGGGACGAGCAACGTCGGGTGCACGAGGCGGTGGTCGCCGGAGAGCGGCCGGACACCGTACTCCTGCTCGAACATCCCGACGTCTACACCGCGGGCAAGCGTACCGAGCCCTGGGATCGGCCGATGGACGGTACGCCGGTGATCGACGTCGACCGGGGCGGCAAGATCACTTGGCACGGGCCGGGTCAGCTCGTCGGCTATCCGATCCTCAAGCTTCCCGGTGCGGACACCGGGCTGCCGGTGGACGTCGTCGCCTTCGTCCGGCGTACCGAGCAACTGCTGCTCGACGTCTGCGCCGACCTCGGACTGACAAGCGTGATGCTCGTCGAGGGGCGCAGCGGCGTCTGGGTGCCCGCCGACGAGCGCGGGCCGGAACGCAAGGTGGCCGCCATCGGCATCCGGGTGGCCCGGGGCGTGACCCAGCACGGGTTCTCGATCAACTGCGACTGCGACCTGGGCGCGTACGACCGGATCGTCGCCTGCGGGCTGCGCGACGTCGGCGTCACCTCGCTCAGCGCCGAACTGGGCCGCCCGGTCACCGTCGCCGAGGTCCTCCCGGTGGTCGAACGCCACCTCGCCACCCTGCTCCCCTGAGCCCTCCCGCAGGCTGCGGCGGCAGCCGGATCTGGCTGCGAACCACGCCGTCAGGGGTCGAGGCGGTGCAGGTCGCGGGGAAAGGCGGTGACCTCGCGGACATTGGTGGCCCCGAGCAGCCGGGCGACCATCCGCTCCAGGCCGATCGCGAAGCCGCCGTGCGGAGGCATGCCGTGCCGGAACGCGTCCAGGTAACCGGCGTACGGCTCGATCGGCTCGCCCCGCTGCGCGAGCGCGGCGAGATAGTCCGCGTAGCGGTGCAACCGCTGCCCACCGGTGACCAGCTCCACCCCCCGGAACAGCAGGTCGAACCCGTTCGAGTACGCCGCCCGCCGCGGCACACCGGCCCGGCCGTCGCCGGGGGCGGGGCGGGTCACCGGCCCGCCGGACGGCGCGTCGTCGGTGGCGGGGTGGGTGTAGAAGGGGCGCTTGGCCAGCGGATAGCCGGTGACGAAGAGGAAGTCGGAGCCGTGCCCGGCCCGCGCCCAGTCGCCGAGCGCCCGCTCGTGCGCCGGGGCGAGGTCGGGCTCGTCCGGCGACGCCCCCGCGATCGCCAGCGCCTCGGCGAAGTGCACCGCCGGAATCTCCTCCGGCACGACCGGAATCCGCGCGGGTGGGTTCGGGTGGTCCGCGAGCCGGTCCAGCATCCCGGCGAGTACGTCGCGGAGCAGCCGCATCACGTCCCGGTGGTCGGTGACGAAGCCGAACTCGACATCCAGCGAGGTGTACTGCGCCAGGTGCCGGGTGGTGTCGTGTGGCTCGGCCCGGAACACCGGCCCGACCTCGTAGACCCGTTCCAGCACCCCCACCAGCATCTGCTTGTAGAACTGCGGGGACTGGGCGAGATAGCCGGGCCGGCCGAAGTAGTCCAGGGCGAAGACGTTCGCGCCGCTCTCGGTGGCGGCGGCGACGATCTTCGGGGTGTGCACCTCGACGAAGCCGAGCCCGTCGAGGGTGGCCCGGAAGCCGGAGACCAGTGCGGCCGAGATCCGCAGTGCCGCCGAGCGGCTGGGATGCCGCAACGCCACCGCCGCGTGGTCGAGCTGGGTGGGCAGGGCCGCGGTCAGCTCCGGGCGGTACACGTCGAACGGCGGCGGCACGGCGGGGTCGCCGAGTGGGCGTACCGTCGGGTCGACCAGTTCGGCCCCGGCGGGCGCGGCGGGGTTGCCGACCGCCCGGCCGGTCACCTCGACCACCGACTCCTCGGGCAGCTCGGCCAGCCGGGCCCGCAGGCCGGCGTCGGTCACCACCACCTGGGCCAGCCCGGCGGCGTCCCGCAGGATCAGGAACGTCACCGACTTGAGCTGCCGGCGGCGGTGTACCCAGCCGGCGACGGTCACCGTGCTGCCGACCCGCGCGGGAAGGGACGTGGAGAGGATCCGTGGCACCTGCGTGCACCCCTGTCGTGTGTCGCGGCACGTCCCAGGCGGAACGCGCCGGCAAGGCCCCGGGGGATGTGGGCGAGCGGGTACTCGCGGTGCCACCACATCTTCACCACCGGCAGGAACACGGCCGGCGGCCTCGTTCGCGGCCTCTGACGCGGGCCGGTCGGCGGGTTCTACCAGGCGTCGGTACGCCGTTCTTCCCGCAGCTCGGGAGGGTCTTCCCAGCCCGGTCGGAGATCACCTTCCAGCGGCGGTGACTCTCTGGACTCCGGTGGTCGGGCTGGTACTCGGCTCCGTCGACGCTCTGCCCGGGAGGTTAGCCGGACCCGCCGCCACCCCGACAACACATTTTCCGGGATACGCCGCGGGTTCCGGGATACGCCGCGGCCTCGCCCGATCGGGCGACGGGCGACGGGCGACGGGCGACGGGCGACGGGCGACGGGCGACGGCGTGAGTGGTATCACCTGGTCCGGCACGTGAGTCCGGTCGCTGCCGGTCGATCGGTCGAAGCCTGGCGCGTAGGCTCGGATTCGTGACCATCCAGCACTCCGCGCCATCCCCCGCCGCCGGAGCCGGAGGAGTGAGCGTCGTGACCGCACCGGAGATCCGTACCGGCCATCCCGTCGCGCCGGAGGGGCGCCGGCTGCTGCGGGTCGAGGCCCGCAACGCCGCGACGCCGATCGAGCGCAAGCCGCCGTGGATCAAGGTCAAGGCGAAGATGGGCCCCGAGTACACCCAGCTCCGTGGCCTGGTCTCCCGGGAGGGGCTGCACACCGTCTGCCAGGAGGCCGGCTGTCCCAACATCTACGAGTGCTGGGAAGACCGCGAGGCGACCTTCCTGATCGGCGGTGACCAGTGCACCCGCCGGTGCGACTTCTGCCAGATCGACACCGGCAAGCCGGCCGACTTCGACGCCGACGAGCCGCGCCGGGTCGCCGAGTCGGTGGTCGCGATGGGGCTGCGGTACGCCACCGTCACCGGGGTGGCCCGGGACGACCTGCCGGACGGCGGTGCCTGGCTCTACGCCGAGACGGTCCGGCAGATCCACGCGCTGACCCGCCGGGACGGCGTCGGTGGCGCCCCGGCCGCCGACGGGGTCGCCCCGGCCGCCGACGGCACCCTGGACGGGCTGTCGCACTGCGGGGTCGAGCTGCTGATCCCGGACTTCACCGGCAACCCGGACCAGCTCGCCGAGGTCTTCGGCGCCCGCCCCGAGGTGCTGGCGCACAACGTCGAGACGGTGCCCCGGATCTTCAAGCGGATCCGGCCCGCGTTCCGCTACGAGCGCTCGCTCGACGTGCTCACCCAGGCCCGCGCCGCCGGGCTGGTGACGAAGTCCAACCTGATCCTCGGGCTCGGCGAGGAGCGTGCCGAGATCTCCCAGGCGCTGCGCGACCTGCACGCGGCCGGCTGCGAGCTGGTGACAATCACGCAGTACCTGCGCCCGACGCCCCGGCACCACCCGGTCGAGCGGTGGGTGCGCCCGGAGGAGTTCGTGGAGCTGCGCGAGGAGGCCGAGGAGATCGGCTTCGCCGGGGTGCTGAGCGGGCCGCTGGTGCGCTCGTCCTACCGGGCCGGCCGGCTCTACCGGCAGGCCGTCGAGGCGCGCGAGCTGCCGGCAACCGCCACCAGGTAGGGCAGGACCAGAACCTTCGGGTACGCCGGAACGGCGGTCCGCCACCGTCCCTCGCCGCCCTTACCCGGCTCGTGCACGCTCGACCTCGGCAGGCCCGGCAGCCCGGCAGGCCCGGCTTGGCTACGCCCCGTGACGAGCCAGGGCCCGGCATGTCGCAGCGGGTTAGATTTCCGGCCGCCAGCCGGGAGGACCTTGCCGATGACACGTCGAAGGTGATGAATAGAAGCATGACAGCAGCACCCCACACCGTGATCATCGGCGCCGGCCCCGCCGGTCTGACCGCGGCGTACGAGCTGACCAAGCGGAACGCCACCGTCGACGTGTTCGAGGCCGACGACGTGGTGGGCGGGATCAGCCGTACCGTCGAACGTGACGGTTGGCGGTTCGACATCGGCGGGCACCGCTTCTTCACCAAGGTCCCGCAGGTCGAGGCGCTCTGGCACGAGATCCTGCCCGCCGAGGACTTCCTGCTCCGTCCCCGGATGAGCCGGATCTACTACCAGGGGAAGCTGTACGACTATCCGCTCAAGGCCGGCAACGCGCTGCGCAATCTCGGCGTCGTCGAGGCGCTGCGCTGCGTCGGCTCGTACCTCTGGGCCAAGGTCTCGCCGCCGAAGGACCAGTCCCACCTCGCCGGCTGGGTGACCGCCCGGTTCGGCCGGCGGCTCTTCGAGCACTTCTTCAAGACGTACAACGAGAAGCTCTGGGGCGTGCCGGCGACGGAACTCTCCGCCGACTGGGCGGCGCAGCGGATCAAGAACCTGTCGCTGTCGAACGCGGTGCTGAACGCGCTGCTGCCCAGGCGCAACCAGAAGGACATCACCAGCCTGATCGAGGAGTTCAACTATCCCAAGCACGGCCCCGGGATGATGTGGGAACGCTGCGCCGAGCACGTCGAGAAGCGCGGCGGCCGGGTGGTACTGAACACCGGGGTCACCGCCGTGCACCGGGCCGGCGGGCGGGCGGTCGCGGTCACCGTCGACGGTCCGGACGGGCGGCGCCGGGTCGACGCCGACCACGTGGTCTCGTCGATGCCGATCTCCCAGCTGGTGCTGGCGATGGATCCGCCGGCCCCCGAGGAGGTACGCACCGCCGCGCAGGAGCTGTTCTACCGCGACTTCCTGACCGTGGCGCTGGTGGTGCCGGCCGAGTTCAGTTTCCCGGACAACTGGATCTACATCCACTCCCCGGAGGTGCAGGTCGGCCGGATCCAGAACTTCGGCTCCTGGTCGCCGTACCTGGTCAAGGACGGGCGGACCTGCCTCGGGCTGGAGTACTTCCTGAACATCGGCGACGAGCTGTGGAACAGCCCGGACGCCGACCTGGTGGCGCTGGGCACCGCCGAACTGGAACGACTCGGCCTGGTCCGCCCCGGCTCGGTCGAGACCGGCTACGTGGTACGCATGCCGCGCGCGTACCCGTTCTACGACTTCGGCTACAAGGCGAACGTGGCGACGATCCGGGACTGGCTCGCCGCCGAGGTGCCGAACGTGCACCCGGTCGGCCGCAACGGGATGCACCGCTACAACAACGCGGACCACTCGATGATGACCGCGCTGCTGTCGGTGTCGAACATCCTGGACGGCACCGCCCACGACGTGTGGACGGTCAACGTGGAGGAGGAGTACCACGAGGAGAAGGGGCCGGGCGATCATGGCACCGGCCGCGCCGCGCCGGTCCTCCCCCGCACCCCCGTCCCCGACCGAGTCAGTTAGGAAGGGCCGCAAGCCACAAAAAACGATAAGCGGGGGCCCTTCCCTACTCCGGGGGCGGGGGGTTGAGCAGGCCGAGTCGGTGCGCGACCGCCGCCGCCTCGATCCGGTTCGCCACATCCAGCTTCGCGATGATCCGGGAGACGTGCACGCTCGCCGTCTTCGGCGAGATGTAGAGCCGCTGCGCGATCCGGCTGTTGCTGTGCCCCTCGGCGACCAGCCGCAGCACCTCCTGCTCCCGGGCGGTGAGCAGCTCGGTCCCGGGCGCCGCGCCGGGCGCGGGCCGCAACCCGAGCCGCCGGGCCAGCGTCGCCGCCTGCTCCCCCAGGGGTACGGCCGCAAGCTCGCCCGCGATCGCCGCCGCCTCCTCCAGCGCCCCCGCCGCCAGCACCCGGTCCCCGGCCGAGGCCGCCGCCTCGGCCAGCCGGAACAGGGCCCGGCCGAGCGGATAGCGCTGGCCGTCGACCCGCCACGCGGCCACGGCCTCCTGCCAGCACGACACCGCCTCGGGTCCGGCGGCGAGCGTCGCCGTCACCTGGGTCGCGTACGCCTGCTCGGCCGGGTACCGGACGGCCACCCCGCCGGCCGCCGACCGTACCCGCTCGGCGAGTTCCCGGTCGCCGGCCGCGCTGGCGGCCCGAGCGGCGGCGGCCAGCGCCGGCCAGGCGTACCGGGGGTTGGTTTCGAGCGGCCGGCCGAGCAGGGTCCGGGCGGCCTCCACGGCCAGCGGCACGTCCCCGGCGGCCAGGGCCGCCTCCACCCGCAGCTCGTAGAGCGGCAACTCCAGCGGCAGGTACGGCCGGCGCAGGAAACCCAGCGCCCGGGCGACCAGCTCGTCGGCGCCCGTCTGGCCCCGGGCCAGCCGCAGCCCGGCCCGCAACTGCAACCAGTGGTATCCGGTGATGCCGGGCAGGTCGAGCCGGGCCGCCTGCCCGCACAACTCGTCGGCCTCGTCCCAGCGGCCCAGCGCGATAAGCGCCTCGGCCTGGTTGGAGAGCAGGAACGCGCCGGTGGAGCGGCTGATCCCGAACCGCCTCGCCTCGGCGTACCCGGTGGCGGCGGCCTCGGCCGACTCGGCGTACCGGCCGACCTCGCAGAGCGCGTCGGAGCTGACCACCAGCGCGGTCACCAGCGCGGACGGGTCGTCCGCCGCCTCGGCCAGTTCGACCGCGCGGCGCAGCCCGGCCAGCCCGTCCTCCGGTGAGACCTGCCGGCTGCACACCCAGCCGGCGGCGAGGGTCGCGCTCACCATGGCGTCCTGGTCGGCCAGTGCGGTCGCGGCGGCCACCGCCTCGGCGGCGATCCGGCCGCCCTCGGCCCGGTCCACCCGGACAACCTGGAAGGCGATGTCGGCCAGCAGGCGCACCCGCTGCGGGTCACCGTCCACGTCGGCGACCAGCGCGTACGCCTCGCGCAGGTCGTCGGCGCCGTCGGACTTGCCGAGGATCCGCAGCAGCCGGCCGCGCAGCAGCCGCACCCGGGCCGCCCGCACCGGTTCGGCCGTGGCGTCCAGCTCGGCGAGCATCGCCCGGGTCAGCGCCAGCGCCCGGCTGTAGTCGCCGGCGGTCGAGGTCGCCGACAGGGTCGCCTCCAGCAGGGCGACGTGGTCCCGGCCGAGCAGCTCCGCCGGGTCCGGCACCTGCTCCCAGAGTTCGAGTACCCGCTCCAACAGCCGCCCCTGCTCGGCGTACGCGTACCGGGAGCCGGCCGCCTCGGCGGCGGCCCAGGCGGCGGTGAGGGCGCGGGGGTAGTCGTGTGCCGCGTACCAGTGGTGGGCCAGCTCGGTCGGGGCCCGCCCGTCGGCGACGAGCTGCGGCTGCGCCTCGATCGCGGCGGCGTACCGGGCGTGCAGCCGGGCGTGCTCGCCGGGGAGCAGGTCCTCGTGCACCGCCTCACGGACCAGCGCGTGCCGGAACTCGTAACCGCCGTCCGGGTCGGCGACCACCAGCTGGGCGGCGACGGCGGCCCGGAGTGCCTCCTCCAGCTCGGTCTCCGGCACCCCGGCCACCTCGGCGAGCAGTTCGTGCGCGATCCGGGTACCGCCGGCACCGGCGATCCGGAGTACCCGCTGGGCCGGCTCGGGCAGCCGGTCGACCCGGGCCAGCAGCAGGTCGCGAAGTGTGTCCGGCAGGTCGGCGCAGCCGCTCGGGTCGCTGGCGGCGGCGAGTTCCTCGACGAAGAACGGGTTGCCCTGGGTCCGGCCGTGGATGGTGTCGATGGCCCGGTCGCTCGGCTCGTAGCCGAACAGGTCGGCCAGTACCTGTCCGGTGCCCTCCCGGTCCAGCCGGTCCAGTTCCAGTCGCTCGACGCCGCGGGCCCGGTCCAGCTCGGCCAGGAAGGGGCGGAGCGGATGCCCCCGGTGCAGCTCGTCGGAGCGGTAGGTGCAGATCAGGAGTACCCGGGCCGGCCGGACCGCGCGGGCGAGGAAGGAGATCAGGTCCCGGGTCGAGCGGTCGGCCCAGTGCAGGTCCTCGATCACCAGCACCAGCGGGCGCTGTGCGGCGAGCCGGGTGAAGAGCCCCGCCACCAGCTCGAAGAGGTAGCCCCGGTGCGGGTCCAGGGAGAGTTCCGGCCCGTCGGTGGCGGTCCGGGTGTCGGCGCCGGTCGGCACGCCCTGGAGCCGGGCCAGCTCGGGCAGCAGGCGGGCGAACTCCCGCTCGTACCCCTCGAAAGCCGCCGCCCCGTCGCGGCGCAGCACCTGGCGGAGCGCGGCGGCGAACGGTGCGAAGGGCAGACCCTGCTCGCCGAGTTCCAGGCACTGCCCGACGAGGAGCTGGCTGCCGTCGGCGCCGGCCTGCCGACCGAACTCCTCGATCAGCCGGCTCTTGCCGACGCCGGCCTCGCCGCCGACGAGCAGCGCGACCGGCTCGTCGGCCCGGACCCGCTTGAGCGCGTCGTGCAGGACGGCGAGTTCGGACTGGCGGCCGACGAGAACGCTGCTGGCGGCACGAGTGGTCACGGATTCGAGGATGCCACGCCGGGCGTGATCCCCGAAGATCCGAACTCCGGTCCCGGTCCCGCTGCCGGCCGCCGGACCGGGGACACCGGCCGCCCCCGAGGCGTCGGCCGGGGTGCCGTCGGTCCGGTCGGCCGGCTGCCGAGCGGTCCGCTCGGCCGGCGGGGCGAGCAGGGTGGCGTCCCGGCTCACCGGGCGGCCGGGCCGGCCGGCGCGGACTGCCGGCCGTGCGCGGCGCGGGCCCGGTGCCGCCGGGACCGGCGGGGCACCGAGCGGGCGAGCCGCGCCGAGGCGGCCTCCGCCCGCAGTTCGTCGGCGTGGGTACGGTGCAGGGTGAGCAGGAAGTGCGCGTCGGTGCTGAACATCGCTGGGCTCCTATCGGATGCGGTTCTCTTCGCTGATGTCCACTCTTCGCCGGAAGGCACCCCGGGCACATTGGTGCGCCGCCTGATCTACGCCCGGCCACCCTCCTTAGTCGCACCCGCTGCGGCTACCTCAGCCCCGTAAGGTCCTTACCTCCGTGCCAGCCGGCCGGGGGCCGGGGTGCAGCCCGGCCGGGGACGGGATGAGCCCGGCCGGGCACCGGAGGCGCGGCGCGGGGCTACTAGACTCCGTGGAATGGCAAAGGCGCAGGAGAAGGTGTCGTTCGGCCAGCGGCTGAAGCAGATCGGGATGGTGTTCTCGTTCACCGCCAAACGCGACAAGTGGTTCGTGCCACTCGCCGTCGTCGCGGTGCTGGTCCCGATCGCGCTCACCGTGGTCGCGGTGCTGGAGTGGGGCTGGCTCTGGCTGCCGATCGGCATCCTGCTCGCCCTGCTCGCCCTGTTGATCGTCCTCAACCTGCGCTCCAACCGGGCGATGATGAACGCCGCCGAAGGGCAGCCCGGCGCGGCGGCCTCGATCCTGGAGAGCATGCGGGGCGACTGGCGGGTCACCCCGGCGGTCAGCTCCACGACCCAGATGGACATGGTGCACCTGGTCGTCGGCAAGCCCGGGGTGATCCTGCTCGGCGAGGGCAACCCGCAGCGGACCAGGAGCCTGCTCGGCCAGGAGAAGCGGCGGCTCGCCAAGGTGATCGGCACCGCCCCGCTCTACGACTACATGATCGGCCAGGGCGAGGACGAGCTGTCGCTGCGCAAGCTGCGTACGACTCTGCTGCGGCTGCCGCCCAACCTCAAGGGCAAGGACGTGAACGCCCTGGACAAGCGGCTCAAGGCACTTTCGGCGGCCCGGCCGCAGCTGCCGAAGGGCGCGATCCCGAAGAACATGCGCCCGCCCAAGGGCGCCTTCCGGCAGATGCGCGGCCGGTAGCCCGCGTCAGGAGGCGCCTTACCCGGCAGATGCGCGGCCGGTAGCCCGCCTCGGAAGGCGCGTTCCCGGCAGATGCGCGGCCGGTGGCCCGGGTCAGGAGGGTAGTCAGTCCAGCCACGAGGCCGGGTCGCTGGCCGCCGGGTCACCTGGCCGGGCCGTTGGCCCGGTCACGACGTGCAGGGCCGGGTGGTCGATCCGGACGGCACCGCCGGCTGGGCCGGGGCGAGCCGGTCCGCGACCTGCCGCAGCATCGCCGCGGTGCTCCGCCGGAGCAGCCCCGGACGGCCGCCCGGGGTCGAATCCGGCCGGACCGGCGCGCCCGGACGGGCGGAGCGGACGTGCCGCTCGGTCGCACCGAGCGCGAGATTGTAGCCTACGGGGTCCATTGTCAGTTCCTTTCGACGGGACCGGTCGAGGCGCGGACGACCAGTTCGGTGGGGAGGAGCACCTGACGGGCGGCGGGGTCCTCGGGCGGGTCCAGCAGCAGCCGGCCGGCGATCGCGCCCTTCCGCACGGCCGGTTGCCGGATCGTGGTGAGCCCGGCGGCGGCCGCCTCCGGGATGTCGTCGAAGCCGGTGACCGAGACGTCCCGCCCCGGTCGCAGTCCCCGGGCGGCGAGCGCGTCGAGCACCCCGAGCGCTAGCAGGTCGGTCACCGCGAGCACCGCCGTCGGCCGGTCCGCCCGGTCGAGGAGGTACGCCGCCGCGCGTTCCCCCTCGGCCCGGCTGTTCGCGGCGGCGTTGCAGAACAGCAGGTCGCTCCAGCCGATCCCGCCCTCGGCCAGCCCCTCGGCGAAGCCGCGTGACCGCTCGCGGGTGACGTCGTAGCGGATCTGGGCCGGATCGGCGACGCTTACCGGTCCGGTCCGGCGCTCCGCCACCAGGAAGTCGGAGACCACCGCGACCCGGCGGTGCCCGAGCTGGGCGAGGTGGCCGCCGACGGCACGGGTGGCGGCGACCTCGTCGATCCCCACGTACATGGTGTCCGGTCCGGGCTGGCCGGGCCGCTCGGCGGCGACCGTCGGCAGGCCACGGGAGCGGGTCACCTCCAGCGCGCCGTGCCAGGCCGGTACGCAGTAGACGCAGAACCCGTCGACCGCCGCGTTCCGGACCGCCCGGATGCCGGCCTCCTCCTCTGCCTCGGAGAGCGGGACCAGCAGCAGGCCGCTGCCGTACCGCTCGGCGGTCTCGGCGACGCCCCGGAGGAACTGCACCGCGTACGGGTCGGTGAAGGCGTAGGAGAGTGCCGAGGTGAAGAGCACGCCGATCGCACCGACCCGGCCCCGCCGCAGTGACCGGGCCATCGGATCCGGCCCCGGGTAACCCAGTCGGCGGGCCGCCTCGTGGATCTTCTCCCGCAGCGCCGGTGACAACTGGTCCGGCCGGCTGTACGCGTTGGAGACCGTACTGCGGGAGACGCCGACGGCGTCGGCCACGGTCTGCAGTGTCGGCTTCACCGATCCGCCTTCTGTATCGATCCAGTAGCTCTTCTAAATCGATACAGTACGCCACTGCGCCATCCCCCGCCAGCAATACCCCAGAGAAAATCCGACTCCCACGACCCCGACACACCCACCACGGCAAGCCGTCACACGCTCACCTGGACACCAGAGGCGTTATGCAGGGCCGGTAACGCCTCTGGTGTCCAGGTGAGCCGTCAGGCAACCGCGAGCGCGGGCGGACCAGCGAGCGCCGGGCGGGTGAGCGAGCGCCGGGCGGACCAGCGAGCGCGGGCGGGTGAGCGAGCGCGGGTGGGGGCGGGTGAGCGGGTGAGGGTCAGCGGGTGGGGCGGGTTGGCGGGGCCGTCAGCACGATCGAGCCGGCCGCCCGGTCGTGCAGGCCACGGTTGCGCTCGTCCATGACCAGTGCCGGTATCACCAACCCGAGCAGGGCGCCCCGGAGCAGCGCGCGGAGCACGCCGATCCGGCCACCGTCGGTGTACCGGACGCAGTGCAGGCGGCACACCCACATGCCCGGCGTCTGCGCGAAGAGGCCGATGAAGAAGCCGTACACGAGAACGAGGGTGAGGACCGGTGCCCAGCCGTCGGAGACCGGGTCGGCGTAGAGGTTGGTGGCCAGCAGGCAGAGGATCCAGTCGATGCTCAGCGCGGCGAACCGGCGAGCCAGGGTCGGCAGCGGGCCGGTCGGGTCGACCGCCGGGCCGGGCGGGGCGGGGCTGTGCTGCTGAGCTGCCACGGTCAACCAGGGTAGCGGCCGGCGGCGCCCGCCCTGGCACGGCTCCACCGACCGGGACCCCGGTCACCTGCCCGGACAGTGCTATCCCGACGGCGACGACCGGAGAGGTGACAAACTGGGCCAACCGGCTAAACCGGAGTATCATCCCGATCAGACCCGAGCGGCCACCTGCGGGGATCACGCTCCGCAGATGACGTAACACGGCAGAAACATCAGAGACATGCTCGGGCAATCGCATGGCCATAGCGTCGCCACCAGCCTAGCCATCAGTGGACGTGCCAGGAGGACGTGTGTTCGCCAACCCCGAGGAACTCCTGCGATACCTCAAGAACGAGGACGTGCGGTTCGTCGATGTTCGTTTTTGTGACCTGCCCGGCGTGATGCAGCACTTCAACCTGCCGGTCGAGTCGTTCGACGAATCGGTCTTCACCGACGGTCTCGCCTTCGACGGATCGTCGATCCGTGGCTTCCAGGCGATCCACGAGTCGGACATGCTGCTGCTGCCCGACGTCGCCACCGCCTTCATCGACCCCTTCCGGGCGCAGAAGACGCTGGCGCTGAACTTCTTCATCCACGACCCGTTCACCCGCGAGGCGTACTCGCGGGACCCGCGCAACGTGGCGAAGAAGGCGGAGGCGTACCTCGCCGCCAGCGGCATCGCCGACACCGCGTACTTCGGCCCGGAGGCCGAGTTCTACATCTTCGACTCCGTCCGGCACGAGACCTCGGCGCACCAGGCGTTCTACTACATCGACTCGATCGAGGGTGCCTGGAACACCGGCCGCGAGGAGGAGGGCGGCAACCGGGGCTACAAGACCCCGTACAAGGGCGGCTACTTCCCGGTGCCGCCGGTCGACCACTACGCCGACCTGCGCGACCAGATCGTCCAGCAGCTGCTGGGCGCCGGGTTCACCGTCGAGCGCTCGCACCACGAGGTGGGCACCGCCGGCCAGGCTGAGATCAACTACAAGTTCTCCACCCTGCTGCACGCGGGCGACCAGCTCCAGCTCTTCAAGTACATCGTGAAGAACACCGCCTGGGCGGCCGGCAAGACCGCGACCTTCATGCCCAAGCCGCTCTTCGGCGACAACGGCTCCGGCATGCACACCCACCAGAGCCTGTGGCTGAACGGCGAGCCGCTGTTCTACGACGAGACCGGGTACGCCGGCCTGTCCGACACCGCCCGCTGGTACATCGGCGGCCTGCTGCACCACGCCCCGTCGCTGCTGGCCTTCACCAACCCGACGGTCAACTCGTACCGCCGGCTGGTGCCGGGCTTCGAGGCCCCGGTCAACCTGGTCTACTCGCAGCGGAACCGCTCCGCCTGCACCCGGATCCCGGTCACCGGCAGCAACGCCAAGGCCAAGCGGGTCGAGTTCCGGGTGCCGGACCCGTCCGCCAACGTCTACCTGGCCTTCTCGGCCATGATGATGGCCGGCCTGGACGGTATCAAGAGCAAGATCGAGCCGCCGGAGCCGATCGACAAGGACCTCTACGACCTCCCGCCGGAGGAGTGGGGCTCGGTCAAGCAGGTCCCCGGCTCGCTGCCCGAGGTGCTGGACTCGCTGGAGGCGGACCACGACTTCCTGCTGGAGGGTGGCGTCTTCACCCCCGACCTGATCTCCACCTGGGTGGAGTGGAAGCGGGCGAACGAGGTCGACCCGGTCCGGCTGCGGCCGACCCCGCACGAGTTCGCGATGTACTTCGACGTCTGATCCCGGACGTCCGCCCGGGTCAGTGCCTCTCGCACGGACCCGGGCAGTGCGGCACCGACACGTCCGACGCGCCGCCGACCAGCCCCGCCCGGGGCCCGGTCGGCGGCGCGTCCGCGTTTCCAGCGCCGCCGGACAGCGTGCAGACCAGCACCGCCGGACAGCGTGCAGACCAGCACCGCCGGACAGCCGGAAGCCGGTGTGGACGGGTTGCCAAGGCGACGCGCCGATGGCTTTCCCACCGATATAGCTCGGCTACCGATATATTCGTGCCATGACCACACCCGTTCCGCTGCGGGAACCGACGTTCCTGATCCTCACCGCCCTGGCCCGGGAGCCGATGCACGGCTACGGCATCGTCACCGAGGTCGCCGCGCTCTCCGACGGCCGCCTGACGCTGCGCCCCGGCACCCTCTACGGCGCCCTCGACCGGCTCACCGACGAGGGCCTGGTCGAGCCGGACCGGGAGGAGGTCGTGGGCGGCCGGCTGCGCCGCTACTACCGGCTGACCGACTCCGGCGGCACCGTGCTGGCCGCCGAGACCGAACGGCTGCGCCGCAACGTCGAGGCGGCCAGCCAACGCCTGCGAGCCCGTGACGCCCGAGCCTCGGAGGGCTCGGCCGCCCGTCCGGCGCCGGCGGTCCGCCCCGCCGTCCGACTCGCGGCAGGTGCGGCATGACCGAGCAGCCCGGAAGAACCGAACAGCCCGGAGAAATTGAGCAGCCCGGAAGAACCGAACAGCCCGGAGGAATTGAGCAGCCCGGAAGAACCGAGCAGCCCGGCGGGGTCACGCAGGACGGTACGACCGCAGAGCCGGGTCCGCTGGAACGGCGCTACCGGCGACTGCTGTACGCGTACCCGAACCGCTACCGGTCGAGCCGGGGGGACGAGCTGGTCGGGACGTACCTCGATCTGGTGGACCAGGATCGGCGCTGGCCCTCACCGCGCGACGCCGTCGACGTGTTGCGTGGCGGGCTGCGGCAGCGGCTGCGCGAGCAGGGCGCCCTCGGATTCGCCGCCGGCCTGCCGGTCGCCGCGACAACCGCGCTGAGCATGCTGGCGGCGCTGGCGGCCTTCCTGCTCGTCCAGGTCGAGTTCACGAACCTGCCGGCCGACGTGTTGCCCGCGCAGGTCGGTCCGGCGCAGACCCTCGGCGTGTTCCTCTGGGCCGGCTGGCTACTGGCCGCGCTCGCCACGACGGTGCTGCCGGGGCGCTGGGCACGCCGGGGCGTCGCCGCCGCCGTCCTGTTGACGCTGATCCTGATCCCGGCCGCACCGCTGGCCGGGCTGCCCCGGCCACCGCTCTACGTGCTCGTCCCGGTGTTGGCATTCGGCCTGACGGCGCTGGCGCTGCCCGCCCACCCCGGCTGGGCGGGCCGGATCCCGCCACCGCTCGGGGCGTTGACCGGTACGGCCGTGGCCGCGCTGTTCGAGGTCGCCGAGGGCGGCGGCAACTGGTTCACCAGCTACAACTCCACGGTCGAGGTCCTCGGCATGGCGGGTGTGGTGCTGGTCGGGCTGGCGCTGTCCCTTGGTCTCGTCCGGGCGGTCACCGGTGACAGCCGGGCACTGTGGTCGGTCGTCCTGCTGGTCACCCCGGCCGGTCTGCTCGCGATCCGACCGATCGCCGAGTGGTACTGGGGCGGCGCACCAACCTGGTCCGAACTCGCCGCTACCGCCGTCGTCATCCCGCTGGTCGGCGCGGGCGTGCTCCTTGCCGTGATCGCCTGGCACGGCGCCCGGTACCGGGCGATCCGGGCACGCTCGGTCGGCAATCCGTGCCCCACCTGCGGACACGTCTCCGAGGTCGGGCAGCGGGCCGACGCCGGAAGAGGCTGGGCAGCGCCCTGACCAACTCGGCGCCTCGGACAACCCGGGCGCCCTGGAGCGGAACCGGACCACCGCGCCCGGGTCTGCGGGCGATGCCCCGTCAAGGATGGGG
The DNA here is from genome assembly GCF_049179135.1 of Plantactinospora sp. WMMB782. Lineage (NCBI taxonomy): Bacteria > Bacillati > Actinomycetota > Actinomycetes > Micromonosporales > Micromonosporaceae > Plantactinospora > Plantactinospora sp. WMMB782. Next base: position 439,239 of record NZ_JBMHMC010000007.1, read on the forward strand.
GTGGGGAACTCGCCTGTCCCCGACCGGTTCACCAGACCGGTCGGGGATTTCAGCGCGCCGTTCAGCTCACTCGAGCGTCGTCGGGGGCGTGCCGGATCGCTCGGTTGGGAAGAGGACAGCGATGGGCAGCAGATGGCGGACGGCAAAGCGGATCACCCGGGCGGCGTTCCGGCCGATCCGGGACAGTGATCTCTCCCTGCACGCCGCCGCGATCACCTTCTTCGGGGCGATCGCTGTGGTACCCGTGGCGCTGCTGGCCATCTGGCTGACCGGCCAGGCGGCCGGCGCCGAGCGGGTCCGCCGGCTCACCGGGTACGCGGTGGAGACCCTGCCGACCGCGATCGGCGCGCCCGGGGCGGTGGCCGCGCTGGTCGAGGCCGGGCTGGGCCTCACCCCACTGCTGGCGCTCGCCTCGCTGCTGCCCGCCTCGCTGTACGGCGAAGGGCTGCGCCGGGCGTTCGTCTCGGTGGTGGCCCACCAGGACGAGTCGGGCGCCCTGGTCGGCTGGCGGGGGCGGCTGCTCCTGCTACCACTGCTCGCCCCCGCGCCGGCGCTGCTGCTGTTCGTCCTGGTGGCCCTGCCCACCACCACCCGACTGGTCCGGCAGGGCGGTCTGCTCGGCACGGTCGGCATCGTGCTCTCCTTCCTGGCGGTCTGGTTGGTGCTCACCCCCGTGCTGCTCTGGGTGTTCCGGGTGGTCGGGCCCGCCTCCCCGGACTGGCTCTCCGCCCTCGGGGTGGGGTCGTTCACCGCCGCGAACCTCTCCGGATTCCTGCACGGCTTCGTGCTGTTCTGCTCGCTGCCACTCGATCTGGGCGTGCCGTTCGGCGGGTTCGACGAGATCGGCGCCGGGGTGGCGGTGCTGCTGTGGCTGTACCTGTTCCATGTGATCGTGCTGTCCGGCTACTCCGCCACCCTCGCGCTGAGCCGCTGGCGGGCCCGGAGGTGAAGCCGTCGTCCCCAGCCGCCGCAGCGTGGGCCGGGGTCGGTCAGGCTGCCGGTGATCCGGTAGTGCCCCCGTCTGCGGCATGGTTCAAGGGCTTGTCGACGCCGGGTCGACCCGTCGCGGTCGACCCGTCGGCGAGTTCGGCGGTCAGTTCGCGTACCACCTCGACCAGCAGATCGATGTCGGCCTCGGTGGTGCGCCAGTTCACGATCGCCGGGCGGAGCGCGATCCGGCCGTCGTAGACGGTGGTGCCGACGAAGACCCGACCGTCGTCGAGCAGTGCCGCGCCGAGCCGCCGGTTGAGGTCGTCGAGTTCGTCCGCCGGCACGTGCGGCGGGGCGGCCCGGAAGCAGACGATGCAGAGTGGCACCTCGGCCAGCCGTTCCAGCTCCGGCGCCTCGTCGACAAGTCGGGCGAGTCGCTGGGCCAGGTCGAGTTGCCGCTCCACCATCGCCCGGTGCCCCTCCCGCCCGTACCCGGCCAGGGTCGCCCAGATCGGCATCGACCGGGCCCGGCGGGACGACTCCGGCCCGTGCAGGGCGTAGTCGACCGGCCCCGGCTGCCCACCCGACCAGAGCGGACTTCCCGGCCCCGGCAGGTACGTCGTACCGGGCATGCCGAACGCGACCGGCAGCCGGGCCGGCTCGCGGAGGAAGGCGAAGCCGCTCTCGTACGGCACGTTGAGCCACTTGTGCGCGTCACAGGCGATCGAGTCGGCCCGCTCGATCCCGCGCAGCAGCCCCGCGGTCCGGGGCGAGAGTGCGGCGAACATCCCGAACGCCGCGTCCACGTGCAACCAGGCGCCGTACCGCTCGGCGAGGTCGGCGAACACGTCGATCGGGTCGAAGTCGCCCGCGTTCACCTCACCGGCGTTGGCGATCAGCACCGCCGGTCCGTCGATAGCGGCGAGGCGCCGCTCGATCGCCGGCAGGTCGGCCCGGCCCACCCGGTCCCGGGCGTACACCTGGGCGGTGTCCCGGCCGTGGCCGAGCATCTGCAACGCCTTGCGGGAGCTGGCGTGCAGGTAGCCGCCGGAGAGCACCGGCATCCGGGGCAGCGTTACCAGACCGTCCGCCGCGACGTCCACGCCGTGCTGTTCGGCCCACCAGTGGGTGGCGACGGCCAGCGAGGTGAAATTCGCGAAGGTGGCGCTGGCGACCAGCGCCCCGCCGTACCCGTCGGGCAGCCCGAACAGTTCGCGCAGCCAGCGCAGCGCGATCGTCTCCAGCTCGGCGGCGAGCGCGGAGGAGGCCCGGAAGGCGGCGTTCTGGTCGAGCAGCGCGGCGGTCCAGTCACCGGCCAGGGCGGCCGGGGTGGCACCGCCGATGACGAAGTGGAAGAAGCGCGGACCGGCCGAGTGGGTCGCGGCGGCGGTGCCGACCCGGAGCAGCCGGTCCAGGGCGGCGGCCGAGCCGACGCCGCGCTCCGGCAGGCCGCCGTCGATCCCGCCCACCTCGGCGAGTTCCCGCAACAGGTGTTCGGTGCCCGGGTCGCGCACCGGGCGGTCGGCCAGCGAGTCCAGGTACGGGCCGGCGGCGACCCAGACCTGCTCCAGCGCCGCCGTCCGGTCCTGCTCGTGCAGTGGATCACCCATGCCAACCTCCGGAACCGATCTCGCGGGCAGTGCCAGGGGCCAGCCTGCCATCGAGGTACCCGGGTCGGCACAGCCAATCAGCGCGCGGTGGTCGTCCGGAACAGCGTGCGGCGGTGTTGTGCGAAACAGCACAGCACCGCACAGCACGGTGTCTTAGCCGCGCCTTAGGTTGCTTGCCCGTTCGGCCCTGGTCGGGAAGCATCCTGCTACGTGGACGACGAGACTGTCGCCGGTCCGGGGCCGGCCCCGGACCAGTCCCGGCGGCGCTCCTCCGGAGGGCGCCGGTGGTTCGCCGGTAGGCGCCGGTGGTTCGCCACCGGGGCGGCTGCCGCGCTGGCCGGTGTGCTCGGCATCGCGCTGGCCGTGCAGAGCGCCGCGGCTCCCGGCTGCGCCGCGCCGCCCACCGGCGGCAGGACCCACCAGGGCAAGGCCACCTTCTACGACCTCGCCGGAGGTGGCGGCAACTGCTCGTACGTCAAGCCGCCGGCCGACCGACTCTACGTGGCACTCGGCCCGAGTGAGTACGCCGCAGCCGCCGCCTGCGGCGGTTACCTGGACGTCACCGGCCCCGACGGTTCGGTACGGGTGCTCGTCGTCGACAGGTGCCCGGAGTGCGGCCCCGGGCACATCGACCTCTCCCGGGAGGCGTTCACCCGGATCGCCGACCCGGTCCGGGGGATCGTGCCGGTGACCTACCGGGCGGTGGTGGACCCGCCGCTGCCCGGACCGCTTACCTTCCGGATGAAGGACGGCGCCTCGGCGTACTGGTTCGCGGTGCTGGTCGGCGAGCACGGTAACCCCCTGCGGTCGGTGCAGGCCCGCCCGGCCGGCTCGGGCAGTTTCCGCGACGCCGCTCGGCAGGACTACAACTACTGGGTGATCGACGGCGGTCTCGGCTCCGGGCCGTACACGATCCGGGTCACCGACGTGTACGGCAACCAGGCGGTCGCCGACGGAATCCGGCTGGCGCCGGAGCAGACCCAGCGCAGCCGAGTCCGGATGTACGGCGGTGCGCCGGGCAGGCCGGCGGCGCGGGCCACCAGCCGTGTGCCGCGTCCGAGCACCATCCCGACGTCGAGCGCGTCGGCCGGCACGTCCCCCGAGTCGACCCCGCCTGCGGACATCGCCCCGTCCGCCCAGGCCGCCAGCGCCAGCGCTGCTCCCTCCGCCGACTGCGCCGGCTGACCCCGCTGCCCCACCAGCGTGCACTTCCCGGACCGGCGCAGGTCGGTAGCTCAGTAGCTCAGTACGTCAGCCGGGGCAGCGCGGTCCCGCCCCGGTCAGGCTGCCGCTTATCGAATACCGGCCGGGCCGGGCCACCCGGAGCACGGTCCAGTCGCCGTACGGGACGAGGCAGGCGCCCGGCCCTCCGCCGTCCACCCGGAGCCACCGCGACCAGCGGACCCGGACCAGGATCTCCCCCGGCTCCGGCACGTCGACGGTCAGCTCCGCCGAGTCGGCCCGCACCAACTCCACCCCCGGGGTGCCGGGACCCGGCCCGTCCACCCCGTCCGGCGGGTCACCTCCGCCCGGTGCGGCCGGACCCGACCCGAGCGCCGCCACGATGGAGGGTGCACCGGTGACGGCGTACACGGTCCAGTCGGGGTGCTGCCAGACGGGCGTGAGATAGGGCAGCCCGTCCCGGATCAGTTCCGCCTCCCGTCGGCCGACCCAGGACGGCTCCGCCCCGGCCAGCGCCACGTACGCCACGCCGTTGTCCCGCAGCCAGCGGCCGTACGACTCCGCGTCGACGCTGCCGTCCAGGAAGAGCCGGTGGTGTGCCTGGTCGGCCTGGCGCAGCCAGCCCCGGGCCAGCGGGGCGACCTCCGGGACGTACGCCGCCTCCCAGTAGTTCGCCGTCGGCACCACCTCGACCCGGCCGGGCGGGCGCCGGCCCAGCTCGGCCAGCAGCGGTGCGAAGTAGCTCCGGGACGCCGTCGGGTCACCGGCCGCCCGCAGGTCCGGTACCGAGACCGGCGGCTCCACCAGCGCCGCCAGCGCGACCACGGCAGCCAGCGCGACAGCCCGGCCCCGGTGACCGGGAGCCGATGCTCCGGCCCCCCGGCGGGACCAGCGGGCGGTCAGCCCGGCCGGCAGCGTCCCGTAGCCGACAATCACCGGCACGGCGAACATCGCGGCCAGCCGGGTGGCGTTCAACCCGACCGGCGTGCGGACCGCGAACGCTGCCAGCACTCCGAGGATGCCGAGTACGGCCCCGATCCGCACCGCCCGGTTCGGCACCAGCAGTACGACAAGCAGACTCGCCGCTGCCGAGGTGAGCGTGTCGACGAGGCTGATGTTCATCCAGCCACCCGCGCCGAAGACCAGCCCCAGCACGGCCACCGGCAGCCCGGCCCCGACCGCCAGCACCGCCCCGTCGGCCGTCGTCGGCCGCCACCGCCGCCCACCCGACCGCCCGCTCTCCGCGCCACCGGTCGACCGTGCCGGGAGCGTTGTCGACCGTGCCGGGAGCGTTGTCGACCGTGCCGGGAGCGTTGTCGACCGTGCCGGGAGCGTTGTCGACCGTGCCGGGAGCGTGGCGGTCAGGGCCAGGGCCACTCCGGCGAGGCCGACGAAGAGGCCCGCGACCGGACTCGCGGCGCCGGCCAACACCGCCGCCACCCCGGCCACGGCCCGGCGCACCGCCGACTGGAACCCAGCGGTCAGCGCGAGCAGGGCGAGCAGCCCGAAGGCGACCCCGATCGCGTAGGTGATCCGGCCGGAGACCAGGTTGCCGGCGACGCAGGCGGCACCGGCCAGGCCGCCGAGCAGCGGGCGGCGGGCACCGGTGCGCAGCATCAGCAGCGCCAGCGCCGTCGCCGAGACCGGCAGCGCGAGCGCACCCGCCAGCCGGGGGCCGAGGGTGCCGCCGCCGAGCCAGTGCATGAGCGGCGGGGTGACCGGACTGTAGCCGTACGGGGAGATCCCGGCGTACCAGCCGAGGTCCAGCGGAGCCCAGCCGTGCCGGCCGAAGAAGTCGGCCCGGGCGACCTGCGCGGAGAGGTCGGTGCCGAGCGGCGGGGCGAGCAGGAAGGCGACCGCGAGCACGACGGCCACCGCCAGCACGACGGCCGGGCCGACCATGCCGGACAACACCCGCTCGACGCCACGCCGGTCAGGCATTCAGCACGCGCTCCGCCGCTGCCCGGGACCGTCGGGCCGTCCGCAGGTAGTGGTCCAGGAACTCGCCCGGGTCGTCGCCGCCGAGCAGGCGTACCACCCCGGCGAGTTCGACGCCGTGCCGGGGCAGCTGGTCACCGGCCCGGCCGCGGACCAGCATCAGCGCGTTGCGGACCTGGGCGGCCATGCACCAGCCGGCGGCCATCGCGGCGGCGTCGGCGCCGTCGACCACCCCGGCCTCCCGGGCGGCGGCCAGCGCGTCGAGGGTACGCGTGCAGCGCAGCTCGGGCAGCCGGCCGGCGTGCCGGAGCTGGCTGAGCTGCACCGCCCACTCCACGTCGGCCAGCCCGCCCCGGCCCAGTTTGGTGTGCGTGGCCGGGTCGGCGTTCCGGGGCAGCCGTTCGGTCTCCACCCGGGCCTTGATCCGCCGGATCTCCACCACCTGCTCCCGGCTCAACCCCTGCTCCGGATAGCGCACCGGATCGGCTATCGCCTCGAACTCCCGCCCGAGGTCGGCATCGCCGCAGACGTACCTGGCCCGCAGCAGCGCCTGCGCCTCCCAGACCTTCGACCAGCGGGCGTAGTACTGCGCGTACGCGCCGAGGCTGCGCACCAGCGGCCCCTGCCGGCCCTCCGGGCGCAGGTCGGCGTCGACCCCGAGCGGCGGGTCGGCGGCCGGCATGCCGAGCAGCCGGCGCAGCTCCTCGGCGATCGCCCGGGCCGCCGCGCTGGCCGTGTCCTCGGCCACCCCGGCGGGCGGGTCGTAGACGAAGAGCACGTCGGCGTCGGAGAGGTAGTTCATCTCGTACCCGCCGAGCCGGCCCATCCCGATCACCGCGAACCGCAGGCCCGGCAGCTCCGGCTGGGTCGCCCGGGCCACCCGCAGCGCCGCCCCCAGGGTGGCGTCGGTGACGGCGGAGAGCGCCGCGCCGACGGCGAGCACGTCGGAGTCGCCGACGACGCCGGCCGGGGCGGGTTCCGGTGCGACAGTGGTGGCCATCCCGGTCTGGCCGACCGGGGCCAGCGAGCCGGCCCGGTAGAGCACGTCGGCGCAGGCGATCCGGACCAGTTCCCGGCCGCGCAGCGCCCGGACCGAGCGGATCGCCTCGGTCGGGTCGGCCGGTTGTGGCCCCCGGCCGACGAGGTGGCGGTCGGCGGCGGCCACGAACCCGTCCCTGAGCACCTCGGTGTCCCGGGGGGTCAGCTCGGCGTCCTCGGCGAGCAGCCGGAGCGCCTCCGGGTCCCGGGCCAGCAGGTCGGCGACGTAGCGGGAGACGGCCAGGGTACGGGCCAGCCGGCGGGCCACCGGCCCCTCGTCGCGGAGCAGCCGCAGATACCACGGGGTGCCGCCGAGCTTGTCGGAGACCTGCCGGTAGTTGAGCAGCCCCCGGTCCGGCTCGGGCGCGTCGGCGAACTCCTGGAGCAGCACCGGCAGCAGGGTGCGCTGGATCGCCGAGGTCCGGGTCACCCCGCCGGTGAGCGCCTCCAGGTGCCGCAGTGCCCGGGTCGGGTCGGCGAAGCCGAGGATCTCCAGCCGGTTCCGGGCCGCCTCCGGGGTCAGCCGCAGCCCGTCGGCGGGTACCCGGGCGACCGCCTCCAGCAGCGGCCGGTAGAGCAGTTTGGCGTGCAGCCGGCGTACCTCGGTGGCGTGGCCGACCCAGTCGGCCCGGAACGCCTCGACAGCATCCCGGCCGGGCAACGCGGTGTAGCCGAGCGCGTGGGCCAGCCAGCGCAGCGCCGCCGGCTCGGCCGGGACGGTGTGGGTACGCCGCAGCGCCTGCAACTGGAGCCGGTGCTCCACCCCGCGCAGGAAGCGGTACCCGCGCAGCAGCGCCTCCCCGTCGGCCCGCCCGACGTAGCCGCCGGCGACCAGGGCGCGCAGTGCCGGGATGGTGCCCGGCGCCCGCAGCGACTCGTCGACCCGGCCGTGCACGAGCTGGAGCAGTTGCACCGCGAACTCGATGTCCCGCAGTCCACCGGGCCCGCGCTTGATCTCCCGTTCCAGCTCACGTGGCGGGATGTTGTCGATGATCTTCCGGCGCATCGCCCGGACGTCCTCGACCGCCTCCGGCCGCTCGGCCGCCCGCCAGACCAGCGGGGCGAGTGCGTCGATCCACTCCTGGGCCAGCTCGGCGTCCCCGGCCGCGGGACGGGCCTTGAGCAGGGCCTGGAACTCCCAGGTCCGGGCCCAGCGGCGGTAGTAGGCGAGGTGGCTGGCGAGGGTACGCACCAGCGGCCCCCGGTTGCCCTCCGGGCGCAGCGCGGCGTCCACCGGCCAGGCCACCAGTCCGCAGATCTGGATCAGCCGGGTCGCCACCTGGGTGGCCGCCGGCAGGTCCTCGTCGGTCGCGGCCACGAAGATGACGTCGACGTCGGAGACGTAGTTCAGCTCGTTGCCGCCGCACTTGCCCATCGCCACCACCGCCAGCCGGGGCACCGGGGTCCCCGCCGGCAGCTCGCCGAGCGCGATCCCGTACGCGTCGGCCAGGGTGGCGTCGGCCAGGGCCGACAGCGCCGCCATCGTCTGCTCCAGGCCGCGCCCGCCGGTCAGGTCGGCCGCCGCGATCCGCAGCAGGGCCAGCCGGTACGCCTGGCGCAGCGCCGCCACCACCGGCAGTCCGGCGGTCCCGCCGACGATTCCGCCGTCGGCTCCGGTGGTCTCCGGATGCAGCAGTCCCTCGGCGTTCGGCGGCAGACCGTCGCCGCCGGTACGCAGGGCCCGCCACTGCTCGGGATTGGCCACCAGGTGGTCGCCGAGCGCCGACGAGGCACCCAGCACGGCCATCACCCGTCGCCGCAGCCCGGGATCGGCGTGCAGAGCGCCGAGCAGTGTCTCCCGACCACCGTCCCCCGCCGAGCCGGCCCGCGTTCCCGCCGAACCGGTCCCCGCCCCCGCCGAACCAGCCCGCTCCCCCGCCAGACCAGCCTGCGCCGCCACCGAACCAGCCTGCGCTGCCGCCGAACCAGCCCGGCCCGACGGATCAGTACCGGCCGAGCTGGCCGGGACGGCCGAGCGGCGTTCGGCCTCGACGATCCGGTGCAGTTGGCGCAGGGCCAGGTCCGGGTCGGCGGCCCGGGAGAGTGCGGTGAGCAGTTCGCCGGCCGGGGAGTCGACCGGCTCCTGGGCCTCGGCGTCCCAGAGCCCGAGCCCGTCCGGCCCGAGCAGCTCGGCGGCCCGGCTCACGCCGTCGCCGTCGGCCCGCTCCCCGTCTCCCACCCCGAAGCCGTACCGGGCGAGGCGGCGGGGCGCGCTTGTCGGTCTGCTCATCGGCGGCGGCTCCCGGTCTCCGTCGTCATCGGCGCTGGCGTCTAGTGTCCGAGCAGCGGCAGCGTCGGCCGCGGCGGTACGCCGTCCAGCCGGCCCTGGGCCAGGGCCGCGAACCGGGCCGCGAACGGCTGCCACACCTCTTCGATGTCGGGCAGCACCTCGGCGCAGGCCGCCACCACCAGCTCGGGGTCGTAGTCCAGCTCGGCGAGCGTCGCCGAGTCGGTCGACCAGTCGGCGATCATCTCGGCGTCGCACTCGATGTGGAACTGGAGTCCCCAGGCCCGGTCGCCGAGCCGGAACGCCTGGTGCGGATAGCGGGTCGAGGCGGCCAGCAGGGTCGCGCCCTGCGGCAGCTCGGTTATCTCGTCGACGTGCCACTGGAGCACGTCCGGGATCATCGGCACGTACCGGAACAGCGGGTCGTGCTCGGCCGCGTCCCGCTTGCCGACCACGCTCGGCCCGACCTCCGGGCCGGCCGCGCTCCGCTCGACCGTACCGGCGTGCGCGGTGGCCAGCAGTTGGGCGCCGAGGCAGATCGCCAGGGTCGGGACCCGGTGTCGGACCGCCTTGCGGAGCAGCCCTTCCAGCGCCGGGAACCAGGGCGCCCCGGGGGTGCCGTCGGGTGCCGGGTACGGGTGCTGGTAGCCGCCGAGCACCACCAGCGCGGCGTACCCGGTGAGGTCGTCGGGAAGTGCGTCCCCGGCGTACGGCCGGAGCACCGTCAGGTCGAGACCGGCCTCGGTGAGCCACTCCCCCAGCCGGCGGGCGTCGTCCGTCGGGTCGTTCTCGACCACCAGCGCGGTCGCGGTCACACTCTCGGGTCCGGTCTCGGTTGCCACGGTGTCGAGGCTATCCGGTGCCCCCGCCGCCCACCGATAGGCTCGGTGCGCAGCGGGGGAAGGAGACAGCGCGTGCCCGACGAGCAGGCGGTACGACCACCGGCACTGCGGCCCGGCGACACGGTGCTGCTGGTGTCGCCCTCCGGACCGACCCGGCCGGAGCGGGTCGCCCGCGGGGTGGAACTGCTCACCGGCTGGGGCCTTCGTCCCGTCCTCGCCCCGAACGCGTACGCCCGGCGCGGCTACCTGGCCGGCGACGACGCGCTGCGGGCCGCCGACCTGAACGCGGCCTTCGCCGACCCGGCGGTGCGCGGCGTGCTCTGCACCCGGGGCGGCTACGGCGTGCAGCGGGTGGTGGACGCGATCGACATGGCGGCGGTCCGCCGCGACCCGAAGGTGGTGGCCGGGTTCTCCGACATCACCGCACTGCAACTCGCGCTCTGGCGGGGCGCCCGGCTGGCCGGCGTACACGGCCCGGGAGCCGCCTGGCTCGACGAGCGCACGCCGGCGGTCTCGGCCGAGTCGCTGCGCGCCGCGCTGATGTGCCCGGAGCCGGTGGTGGTGCACCGGCTGCCGACCGAGGAGACGGCGAAGGTGCTGGTCCCGGGGACCGCCAGCGGGCGGCTGATCGGCGGCAACCTCTGCCTGCTGACGCACTCCGTCGGCACCCCGGACATGCCGGACCTGACCGGCGCGCTGCTGCTGGTCGAGGATGTCGGGGAGCCGCCGTACAAGGTCGATCGGATGCTCACCCACCTGCGCCGGGCGGGCGTGCTGGCCGGGGTGGCCGGGGTGGCGGTGGGCCAGTTCACCGACTGCGCGGACGGCTGGGCGGTCGGCGTCGCCGACGTGCTGGCCGAACGTCTCGGCGACCTGGGCGTTCCGGTGCTCGGCGGGCTGCCGGTCGGGCACGGCGTCGGGCAGCTCACCGTGCCGGTGGGGGTACCGGCGACGCTCGACGCCGACGCCGGCACCCTGACCGTCTCCCCCGCCGTCCGCTGAACCCGCCCGCTCAGCGAACCGCCGCCGAGGGCTGATGCCGGAGCACCCGGTCGAGCAGGTTGCTTGTCGCCCGTTGCAGGCGGGAGTCGACGAACCCGGTGGCGGACAGCGCCCGGGTCCAGCCCAGCGAGCCGGCGTCGAAGACCCAGGCCCCGGAGTCGGTCCGGTAGAGCGAGGTCTGTTGCCGGTAGATGCGGCGGCCGCGCCGGTACGGGGAGTCGGAGAGCAGTACCCGGTCGGCCGCCCGGGGACCGCGCAGGCTCGGCTGCACCCGGTCGGCCTCGCCGTACACGACCCGGGGAATCCGGTCGCCGTCGCGTACGCCGGTGCCGGCCCAGAACCAGTGCCGGCTCTCGCGCACCACCAGCGGTGCCTGCCCGTCGACGATGCTGACGTACTGCCCGCCGAGTAGCTGCTGCTCGGGGCTGCCCGCGATGCGCCACTGGGTCGTCAGCGGGACCTCGCCGATCCACGGCGGCAGCGTCTTGGCGCACTCGACCACCCGCTCCGAGGTACGGCTGTCCGCGCCGCCGTACCGGATGCGCCAGTAGCAGTTGTTCGCGGCGAGGAAGACGAGGCTCGTCCCGGCGTCCCGGGCGGCGGCCGCGGCCCGGCGCATCTCGACGGTCCAGTACTCGTCGTGCCCGCAGAAGACCACCGCCCAGTAGCGCCGTGGGTCGACCCGGCCGGTGTGCAGGTCCTCGCTCGTGGCATAGGTCACGTCGTAGCCGTGCCCCTCCATCCACCGTACGAAGCCGATGTCGTTCCGGGCCTGTCTCGGCATTCCGCTGCCCTGGTAGGGCCGGTCGTGGCAGACCGCCGTCGCCCGCAACTCCGGGTCGGGCTGCCCGGCCGGGTCGAAGCCCCGGTAGAGACTGGTGCCGGTCCGGCCGTCGTCCGGCCAGAGGTTGTACGCCTGGTAGGTGCTGGTCGGCACGACCACCAGTCCGGCCGCCGACCGTTCCGGGTCGCGGACCACGAACGGTATCCACCGGGACCAGCCGGCGGCGTTCGTCAACAGCGCCAGGTAGTAGCCGCTGACCCAGTCCCGGCCCACCCGCAGACGCCAGCCGACCGGCCAGTCGCAGTGCACCATCCGGGTCTGCGCCGCCACGGTCGGCGGCGGCTGCCGGCGCCCGGCCAGCCAGGGGCTTGTCGCGACGAGTCGCCCGCCGGGTCCGCCGTAGTGCCCCACCCGGTAGATCTGGATCCGGTACTGCTGCGCAGGTGCGACCGAGACGTGGAAGCCCAGTTCGGCACCGATCTCGACCCCGCTCGACGAGGTGTAGCCGGCGATCTGGCCGTGCGCGTCGTCGCCGAACCGGTGCCGCCCGGTGCCGAACCCGGCCGTTCCGGGCCGGGAGTTCTCCCGGCTGACCGCCGACGGCCCGCCCCCGGAGGCACGTCGCGGTGCCGGCCCGACCGGTCCGGGTTCCGCGTCACCGGGATAGTGGGGGTCGCGCACCGCGACGGCCGGGGGTGTGCCGCCGGACCCGCTGGCGGCGGCCGGCGCCGACCCTCCCCAGGCTGCCGCCCGGGTCGGGTCCGCCACGCTGTCGGTCCGGAGGATCCCGTAACCGGCGGCTCCCAGCGCACCCAACGCACCGGCCCCGAACACCGTCAGTGTCGTCCGCCGTGACCACCGGACCGACCGATCCGCCATCTGTCTCCTCCCTACCGACCTGCTGCCCACGCGGCGACCAGCGCCGGGTCGCTTCCCTGGTGGCCCCGATCGGACATCCGGTCCGGTGGCGTTTCTTCGCCGGACGGCCGGCAACGGGAACGCGTCGGTACGCGGCGGCGGATCGGGTGGGCGCGGGGGAGCATATTGGCCGTCCGCCAAGACCACTGTCCGCAGCCGCCTTCCCGGCAGGAGCGACAATCGCCGCAGAGCGGGAGGTTCACCCAGTCCGCTGTCCCGGATGCTCGCGTTGTCTCAGCGGATTGCCAGTTGGCCGGGACATTTTCAGTCGGCTGCCAGGTTCCTCCGGGCTCCGCTCCAGGTGGATGCCGCAATCTGGGCGGATTGGTACCGGTACGCGTCCTCGACGCGCGGACAACAGGGGGTAATCCGCACTATGAACAGCATGTTTTCCCGGAAGAGGGTCGTCGGTGGCCTGGTGGCCGCCGGAGTACTCACGGTGGGTCTCGCGGCGCCGGCCGTGGCGTTCGCCGAGGACGGGGCGACGCCCGCCCCGGCGCCGTCGACCTCGACCTCGACCTCGACCGACAGCGGCAGGACCGGGCTGCCCAAGCACACGAAGGACTGGGCGGAGCAGCGCGGCAAGCTGGCCGAGCAGCTCGCCGAGGAGCTGGGCGTGCCGCAGGAGAAGGTCGAGGCGGCCCTGGCGAAGCTCCGGGAGCAGCATCGGGCCGACTGGAAGGCACGGGCCGAGCAGCGCGGGGACAGGTCCGACGCGCGGTCGAAGGCCGACCGTGAGGCGATGCTGAAGGAGCGGCTCGACAAGGCGGTCGCGGACGGCAAGCTGACCCGGGAGCAGGCCGACGCCATCCTGGCGGCGGCCGAGGCGGGCGTCTTCCCGGCCTGGGGCGGCGGGCACCGGGGCGGCCCGATGCACGGCGGTCCGATGCACGGCGGTCCGGCCGACGGCACCGGGTCGGACGGCCCGGCCACGAAGTAGGACACCCGGTCGCCCGGGTCGGGTGCCTCGTCCGGCGCCCGGCCCGGGTCACCCGGGAAGAGGAGCAAGTTCGGGCGGTACGGAGACCAGGCGGCGCGGGGTCAGGCGATGCAGGCACAGACGATGAGCGCGGTGCCCAGGTGGGTGGCGGCACTCACCCGGGCGGCCGGGTGCGGTTCGTCGGTGCAGATCACCTCGCCGAGCCGGCCCGGGGTGAGCCAGTCGAGCACCAGGAAGCCGAGCGCCATCACACCGAGCCCGACCACTCCGAACACGACGGTCGAGGCGAGCCCCTTGGCGAAGTCGCTGTAGCTGGTCAGGATCGCGGTGAAGACGATCGCCGCGATGCCGAGTTGGTTGGCGAGCAGCAGCAGCGCGGCGTTGCCGTTCCGGCGAACCCAGATCAGCTCGCGCAGCCGGCCCGGGGTGAGCAGGTCGACCAGCCCGAAACCGGCGGCCATCAGGGCGATGCCGACCACACCGAACACGATGCTCTGCCAGGCTCCCACGAGCAGGTCCTCGACCACCGGCTGTCTCCCATCGGGTGTGGGCGGCCGTAGGAGGGGGCCGCGTCGTCAGGGACGATAACGCGGCCCGACAACAGTGGTTGACCCGTACCGGCGCGGACGGCCGGCGTCTAGAGCAGTCCCAGGTAGCGCTGCCGCTCGTACGGGGTGACCTCGCGGCGGTACTGCTCCCACTCGGCGCGCTTGTTGCGCAGGAAGAAGTCGAAGACGTGCTCGCCGAGCACCTCCGCCACCAGTTCGGAGCCGGCCATCACGTCGATCGCCTCGGCGAGGTTCTCCGGCAGCGACTCGTACCCCATCGCCTTGCGTTCGGCGTTGGACAGCGACCAGACGTCGTCCTCGGCTCCCGGCGGCAGCTCGTAGCCCTCCTCGATGCCCTTGAGGCCGGCGCCGAGCAGCACCGCGAACGCCAGGTAGGGGTTTGTCGCCGAGTCGGGCGAGCGCACCTCGACCCGGGCCGAGTTCGGCTTGCCGTACGCGGGGACGCGGACCAGCGCGGAGCGGTTCAGGTGCCCCCAGCAGACGTACGCCGGTGACTCGGTGATCCGGTCCGGCAGCGCCTGCGGGAAGAGCCGCTTGTAGGAGTTGACCCACTGGTTGGTGACCGCGGTGTACTCCCGGGCGTGCACCAGCAGCCCGGCGATGAAGGCGCGGCCGACCTTGGAGAGCTTCATCGGGTCGCTGGCGTCGTGGAAGGCGTTGCGCTCCCCCTCGAAGAGGGAGAGGTGGGTGTGCATCCCGCTGCCCGGCTGGTCGGTGAAGGGCTTGGGCATGAAGCTGGCGCGTACCCCGGTGGAGAGCGCCACCTCCTTGACCATGTGCCGGAAGGTCATGATGTTGTCGGCGGTGGTCAGCGCGTCGGCGTAGCGCAGGTCGATCTCCTGCTGGCCGGGCGCTACCTCGTGGTGGCTGAACTCGACCGAGATGCCGATCCGCTCCAGCGCCAGCACCGCCTGCCGGCGGAAGTCCCGGGCGACGGCGTGGGTGGTGTGCTCGAAGTAGCCGCCGGAGTCGACCGGCACCGGCAGCGAGCCGTCGTTGGGGCCGTTCTCCAGCAGGAAGAACTCGATCTCGGGGTGGGTGTAGAAGGTGAAGCCCTTCTCGGCGGCCCGGGACAGCGCCCGGCGCAGCACGTGCCGGGGGTCGGCCCAGGACGGGCTGCCGTCGGGGAGCAGGATGTCGCAGAACATCCGGGCGCTCTCGCCGGAGACCCCGCCCTCGAACGGGAAGACCTGGAAGGTGGTGGGGTCGGGCATCGCCACCATGTCCGACTCGAAGACCCGGGCGAAGCCCTCGATGGCGGAACCGTCGAAGCCGATCCCCTCGTCGAAGGCGGCCTCCAACTCGGCGGGAGCCACCGAGACGCTCTTCAGCGTGCCGAGTACGTCGGTGAACCACAACCGGACGAAACGGATGTCACGCTCTTCCAGCGTGCGGAGCACGAACTCCTGCTGACGGTCCACCTCAACCCCTCGCACACTCTGTCCGGACCGGCCCAGCCTGGGCACGGCCTAGCGGTCCAGTCTTCACCGGTTCCGTTACGCAGACGTTACGTGAACTAGACCGGGACCGATGCGCGGGGTGGCCCGGCCTGCGTACTCGTCGGGCGTTCGTCCCAAAGATAGCCCGACGACCGACTCCCGGCAGGGTGAGCGGGAGGTGAGCGGCGCCACGGCCGGGGCCGCCCGTCGCGCCGAGCCGGCTCCGGCCGGCTGCGGCAAGATGGAGTCATGCCGAGTTTGCGCATCGCCCTGGCCCAGGTCAACCCCACCGTCGGCGACATCGCCGGCAACGCGGCCCTGATCCGGGACCGGTCCCGGACAGCCGCCGGAGCCGGCGCGCAGCTGGTCGCCTTCCCGGAGATGATGCTCACCGGCTATCCGGTCGAGGACCTGGTCTTCCGGGACTCCTTCGTCGCCGCCTCCCGGGCCGCCCTCGACCGGCTCGCCGCCGACCTCGCCGCGGACGGGCTCGGCGGACTGCCGGTGCTTGTCGGCTACCTCGACGCCGACGGTCCGGCCAGCGCCAACGCCGAGGCCACCCCGGCGCGGGGGCCGCGCAACGCACTCGGCGTGCTGCACGGCGGGCGGGTGGTGGCCCGCTACTTCAAGCACCACCTGCCGAACTACGGGGTCTTCGACGAGGACCGCTACTTCGTCCCCGGTGACACGCTCACGGTGCTCCGGGTCGGCGGTGTCGACGTCGCGCTGACCATCTGCGAGGACCTGTGGCAGGCCGGCGGTCCGTTCACCGTCGCCCGCCGCGCCGGGGTCGGACTGGTCGTCAACGTCAACGGCTCGCCGTACGAGCTGAACAAGGACGACGTACGCCTGCCGCTGGTCCGCCGCCGGGCCGCCGAGGCCGGCGCGACGGTGGCGTACGTGAACATGGTCGGCGGCCAGGACGAGCTGGTCTTCGACGGCGACTCGATGATCGTGGCCGCCGACGGCACGCTGCTGGCCCGCGCCCCGCAGTTCGTCGACCACCTGCTGCTGCACGACCTCGACCTGCCCGAGGCCCGCACCGAGCCCTCCGAGGGGCGGGCCGACCTGTCCGAGGGCCGCATCGAAACGCCCACCGGCACCGAGCCGACCCGGGCGGAGCCGGCCGGCGCTCCGGAGCGGATGGCCGTCACCCGGGTCCGGATCGGCGACGCCCTACCCGCCCCGGCCGGCCCCCCGGCCACCGGCGGGATCACCGAGCCGGTGGTCGACGAGGGCGAGGTGTGGCAGGCCCTCGTCCTCGGGCTGCGCGACTACGTCGACAAGAACGGCTTCCGCTCGGTGGTGCTCGGCCTCTCCGGCGGGATCGACTCGTCGCTGGTCGCCGCGATCGCGGTGGACGCGCTCGGCCCGGAACGGGTGGTCGGGGTCTCGATGCCGAGCCAGCACTCGTCCGAACACTCCCGGGACGACGCCGCCGAACTCGCCAAGCGGACCGGCCTGGAATACCGGGTCGAGCCGATCCAGCCGATGGTCGACGGCTTCCTGGCCAACCTGTCGCTGTCCGGGATGTCGGTGGAGAACCTCCAGGCCCGGGTACGCGGCGTGCTGCTGATGGCGCTGTCGAACCAGGAGGGCCACCTCGTCCTCACCACCGGCAACAAGAGTGAACTCGCGGTCGGCTACTCCACCCTCTACGGCGACTCGGTCGGCGGCTTCAACCCGCTCAAGGACGTCTGGAAGAGCCTGGTCTGGAAACTGGCGAACTGGCGCAACGCGGAGGCGGTACGCCGCGGTGAGACGCCGCCGATCCCGGAGAACTCGATCCGCAAGCCGCCGAGCGCCGAGCTGAGCCCCGGCCAGCTCGACAGCGACACCCTGCCGGACTACTCGGTGCTGGACGCGATCCTGGTCGGCTACGTCGACGGCGACCAGGGCCGGGACGACCTGGTGGCGGCCGGGCACGACCCGGAGGTGGTGGACAAGGTGCTCCGGATGGTGGACATCGCCGAGTACAAGCGCCGGCAGTCCGCGCCCGGCTCGAAGATCTCGATCAAGGCGTTCGGCCGGGACCGCCGGCTGCCGATCACCAACCGGTGGCGCGAGCGTCCCTGAGCGGCCCGGAGTCTCCTCCCCCGGTGTGAAAACCTGCACTCTTCCCTGCCGTGGCCGCCCCGGGCGGTGGGACGATCGGCGCAGGACCCGGGGACCGCGAACGCGGCCTCGAGGCGAGAGGAGACGACGATGTCCGAGCAGCAGATGGCGTCCGCCCCGGCCGAGGTGGCGACGCTGTACGGCGGTCCGGCGACCCGGCGGGTACGCGCCCGTGACCTGGTCGCCGCCAAGGAGCGCGGCGAGCGGTGGCCGATGCTCACCTCGTACGACCAGTACACTGCCGCGATCTTCGAGCAGGCCGGAATTCCGGTACTGCTGGTCGGCGACTCGGCGGCGAACAACGTCTTCGGGCACGAGACGACGGTGCCGGTGACCGTCGACGACCTGCTCCCGCTGGTCCGCGCGGTGGTACGCGCCACCAGCTATCCCCTGGTCGTCGGCGACCTGCCCTTCGGCTCGTACGAGGAGGGGCCGACCCAGGCACTGCGCACCGCCGTACGGTTCATGAAGGAGGGCGGCTGCCACGCGGTGAAGCTGGAGGGCGGCCGGCAGGTCGCGGAGCAGGTCCGGGCGATAAGCGGCGCCGGCATCCCGGTGATGGCGCACGTCGGTTTCACCCCGCAGCGGGAGCACACCATCGGCGGCTACCGGGTGCAGGGCCGGGGTGACGCCGCCGACGAGGTGGTGGCGGACGCGCTGGCGGTCGCCGAGGCCGGCGCCTTCTCGGTCGTCCTGGAGATGGTGCCGGGCGAGGTGGCCAAGCGGATCACGCACGAGCTGCCGATCCCCACCGTCGGGATCGGGGCCGGGCCGGACACCGACGCGCAGGTGCTGGTCTGGCAGGACATGGCCGGGCTGCGGTCCGGCCGGATGCCCCGGTTCGTGAAGCGGTACGCCGACCTGTCCGGCACGCTCACCGAGGCGACCCGGCAGTTCGCCGCCGAGGTCCGCGGCGGCGACTTCCCCACCGCCGAACACACCTTCTGACCGGGTGTTAGGAAGGGCCCCCGCTACAACAAAACGCTGTGCGGGGGCACTTCCTTGCACCCGGGTGCGGCGTTGCCGGCGGGTCAGACGTCGGTGACGCGGACTCCCGCGTGCGCCTTGTAGCGCTTGTTGATCGCGATCAGGTTGGCCGTGAACGCCTCTATCTGGTGCGCGTTGCGCAGCCGCCCGGCGTAGATGCCACGCATGCCCGGAATCCGCGCGGCGAGTGCGCCGACCAGCCCGACCAGCTCGCGGTCCTCGGTGCAGATCAGCACGTCGAGGTCGATCCGGTCGACCTCCGGGTCGGCCAGCAGCGGCGCGCTGACGTGGTTGAAGGCCGCGCAGACCCGGGACTCCGGCAACAGCGCCGCCGCCTGCTGCACGGCGCTGCCCTCCTCGACCGGCAACGGGTACGGCCCCTGCCTGTCGAAGCCGAGCGGATTGACGCAGTCGACGACCACCTTGCCGGCCAGCGGCTCGCGCAGTCCGGCGACGGTGTCCCGGTGCCCGTCCCAGGGGACCGCGATGACGACCACGTCCGACCGGCCCGCCACGTCGGCGTTGTCGCCGCCGGAGATCCTCGCGTCGGCCGGCATCCCGGGCAGGTTGCGTAGTTCCTCCGCCACCCGTTCCGCCCGATCCGCCGACCGGGAGCCGAGCAGCACCGGCTGACCCGCGCGGGCCAGCCGGTAGGCCAGTCCCCGTCCCTGGTCGCCGGTGCCGCCGACGATGCCGACGGTCAGGCCGGTGACGTCCGGCAGCACGCTCGCGTCGTATGCCATGCCGGAATCCTCGCAGATCGTCCGTCGTACCTGCGGTGGCGGGCCGGGCGGGGTGGCGTACCCGGATCGTCACCGCACCGGAACGCCCCCCGGGGCGTTCCGGTGGAAGCTCAACCCATCGTCTTCCGCGCGGTCGACCTGGTGGCCTTTCGCGCCGGCGCCTTCGCCGGAGCCTTCCGCGCCGCGGCCTGCCTGCCGGGCGCCTTTCGGGCGGTGACCTTCTTCGCCGCCGTACCGCTCCGCTTCGTCGCCGCGGTCGTCCGCTTCGCCGGCGCCCGCTTGGCCGGGGCCTTCTTCGCGGTCGTCCGCTTGGCCGGCGCCTTCTGCGCGGCCGTCGTGCGCTTGGCCGGGGCCTTCTTCGCGGGCGCCTTGCGGCCGGTGACCTTCTTGGCCGCCGCCGAGGTGGTCCGCTTCGCCGCCGAAGCCGTCTTGCGCACCGCCGCGGTGGCCTTCTTGCCGGTGGTGGTGCGCTTCGACGCCGCCGTGGTCTTCTTACCCGCCGGGCTGGTCCGCTTCGCCGTGCCGGTCTGCTTCGCCGTGCCGGCGCGGCCGGTCGTCGCCCGCGTGGTCGTCTTCTTCGCGGTGGCCTTCTTCGCCGGCGCCCGCTTGGCCGGCGCCTTCTTCGCCGGCGCCTTCTTCGCCGCCGTCGCGCGCTTGGCCGGGGCCTTCTTCGCGGGTGCCTTCTTGGCCACCGACGAACTGGCGGCCTTCCGGGCCGAGGTGCCCTTGCTGGCACCCACGGTCCGGCTGCGCGCCGCGGTCTTCTTGCCGGCAGCACTTCTCGCTACCGTGCGGGTGGCCCTGGTTGCTTCGGCCATCTCGTGTTCCTCCTTGCGGGACATGCTCTCGGGGGTCTCCTCGCGGAGCACCACGGAGTGTGTCGACGCGGGCTGTCGCCGCGCCGGTCTAGCGCTCCTCCCCGGCCCAGCGGGCGTCCTCGGCGTCCCACGCTTCGTTGCGCTGCTGCACCCGCTGCAACGCCTGCTCCGCGTCGGCCGCCGAGACGTACGGGCCGAGCACGTACCTCGCCGGACAGACGTCGGCACTGGTCTCGACCCGGTGATGGCGTATGCACCAGAAGTACCGCACATCACTCCCGCTGTCGCTCATGGGGTAACTGTGCACGGCGAACCGCCCAAGCGCTACCGTTTCGCGCAAAAAGGCGGAAGGACTTCCACTGTAGACCCCGTCCGATAACCGGTACCGAGGAAACGGCAAAGTCCCGCCGTTCGGGGGAAAGGCATTCTGCGGCAAGGGATTCACCGCTGTCAGCGGCCCGCGTGACGGCCGTGGAGTCACCTGACGGACGGCGGAAAAATTTCCTCCGCCGGTACGCCCCGATCGGCGCATCATCGCCCTGACCTGCCACTTCGTGCCCGGGAATGGAGCACAATCCGCGTTGTGGGCGGCATGCGATCAGCGGGTGGGACGGGACGGCTAGGCCGGGTTCTGTCAATCGTCGTGTCGGCCATTCTGCTGCTGCTCGTCGGCAGTGCCGCGCACACCATTCTGCGTATGGCGACCGAGCCCTCGATCGAGGAACGCGCCCGACAGGAAGCGGTACGCCGGGCCGCGCTGATCGGGAACGCACTCGTGCACGGCGTCGGGGACACCGCCGCCGAACTCCGGCAGGCCGCCGCGCGCGACGGTCGGGCCGAGGTGATAAGTGTCGACGGCACCGACCGGCGCCGCTCGCCCGGCGTACGGATGGTGTTCCGGGTGCGCGTGGTGATGTCCCGGCCGGCGATGGCCGGACGCAGGCAGACCGAGGTGCGGATCTGTTTCCGCCAGGTCGTCGACCAGGAGCGGGCGGACTTCTCCCGGGTCGAGGTGCCCTGCCCGGACAGCCTGCTGCCCGGGATGACGCCGTCGGCGCCGCCGACCGGGGCGGTCGACGCACCGGCCTCGCCGGCCGGTGGCTAGGGTCTCGGCATGGCCGTCCCGGAGTACGTCGCACGGATCCGCAAGCTCGTCGGGCACGACCTGCTCTGGCTGCCGAGCGTCAGTGCGGTGGTCTGCAACGACGCCGGGGAGTTGCTGCTGGGCCAGCGCTCCGACGACCGGCGCTGGTCGGTGGTGAGCGGGTTCGTCGAGCCGGACGAGCAGCCGGCCGAGGCGCTGGTGCGGGAGGTCTTCGAGGAGACCGGCGTACGGGTGCTGCCGGAGCGGGTGTCGAGCGTTCTCGCGCATCCGCACACCTATCCCAACGGCGATCGCTGCCAGTTCCTCAACATCGGCTTCCGGTGCCGACTGCTCGACGGGGTGGCCCGGGTCAACGACGAGGAGTCGCTGGCGGTCGGCTGGTTCGCCCCGGACCGGCTGCCGCCGCTGGACGAGCACGCCCGGACGACGATCAGGCACGCGCTGGCCCCGGCGACCGCCGCCAGTTGGTTCGCCCCGGACTCCTCCGCCTTCTCGTGGAACTCCAGGGCCTGAGCCGGCCCGACGGCATCGCCTCGGCGGGCGGGACGGCCCCGGCCGCAGCGGCGGGAAAACCGGTGGCGGGACGGGCGGGGGTGCCGTAGCCTCGCGACGCCCGGCTCTTCGAGGAGGTCGATGATGACAAGCACGGTTTCCGGCGCAGTAGCCATCACCGCTGCGACGCGCGGCCGCACGGCGGACTGACCTCCGCAGGCTCGCTCCAGCGGCTCACGCCGGCCTCCGACGCCGGACGAGCCGTCCACTCCTCGCTTCGCAGCGGTCCCGCTGGCCGCGCGCGGTTCCTGCGCGTCGCCAGCCTCGGCGCCGGTGCTCCGGCGCTCCGTCGCACCGCATATCGCGGTCACCGCTTCTTGCGCTGAACGAGGAGAATCTGTGGATTCCGTGACATCCTTCGTGCCGCTGCGCGCGGCCGAGGGCGGACCGAGTTCTGTCATCCGTACCGGCCAGATCGTGCGGCGTGCCGCGCGGCCCTGGACGCGTACCGTGCACGCCCTGCTGCACCACCTGGAGGAGGTCGGGTTCACCGGCTCGCCGTGGGTGGTCGGTACCGGCATCGACGGCGACGGCAACGAGCTGCTGACGTACGTCGAGGGTGAGATCGTCCACCCCCGGGCCTGGACGGACGAGGGGATCTGGCAGGTCGGCAGCCTGCTGCGCGACCTGCACGCCGCCACCGCGACCTTCCGGCCACCGCCGGGGGCGGTGTGGCAGCCGTGGTGGATGCACCGGGAGGGTCCCGACTCGGTGATCGGGCACTGCGACGCCGGGCCGTGGCACATCGTGGCTCGGGCCGGCCGACCGGTGGCGTTCGTCGACTGGACCCTGGCCGGGCCGGTGGACCGGCTCGACGAGGTGGTCGGCACCGCGTGGTGGAACGCCCAGTTGCACGACGACGACATCGCCGAACGCCACGGGTTGCCGGCACCGGCCGACCGGGCGCGGCAGCTACGGCTGTTCCTGGACGGCTACGAGCTGTCGGCGGCGGACCGGGTCGGCTTCGTCGACCGGATGGTCGGGTTCGCCATCCGGGACTGTGCCGCCGAGGCGGTCCGGGCCCGGATCACGCCGGAGTCGACCGATCCGACGCCGCTCTGGGCACTTGCCTGGCGGGCGCGGGCCGCCGGCTGGATGATCCGGCACCGCACCCTGCTTGAACGCGCCGTCTCCTCCGCCGGCTGAGCCACGCCGAGCGGCGCTGAGCGACCGGGCCGTCGGCGCGACGTCGCGCCGGCGGCCCCCGGCCGGGCGAGACGACTGGTCAGCGTCCTGCGCCCTCCTGACGGGAAGGTGTCCGGGCTCCGCCGCCGATCGAGCAGAGCGGGCGGGACACGAGCCTCCCGGGCACGAGTCCCGTGACAGTGACGGGAATACGGTGTGAGCGGAGCTTGCCGAGCGGCACACTGCACGGATGACCGCCCCACCCCCGGTACCGACCGAGCGTGACGACCGCTGGATCCTCCCGTTCCGGGGCCTGGCGGTCACTCGGATCAGGGTCGATTCCGCGTTCGTGCTCGATCTTGCCGAGGTGGCCGAGGTGCGGATCAGCAACGTCGCGAGACTGGGGTGGGTCAACGTCGCCGACCGGCCGGACGAGGTCCGGCTCGACCCGGAGCACCAGGACGTCTCGGCCGGTCTCGTGCTGGTCGGCACGACCGTGCTGTCGGCCGTCGCGTTCAAATCCGGCGGACTGCGACTCGTGTTCGACGACGGCCACCTGCTCCGCGTCGGGCCCCATCCACGCCGTACGGCGTGGACCGCCATCGGACCGGACCGGACTCTCGTGACGAGCGTGCCGAGCGGCGGCCTCGCCGTCCAGGCGTCCGTCAGCCGCCGGTAACACCGGTGCCGGGTCGCCGTCACCACGACGAACCTGCGACGCCCGGAGCGGGTTCCACCACTGTGCTCGCGTCGAGACGATGCCTTCGACGGGACGCATCCGGCGTCCGGTGGCGCGGTGCCGGCGCAGACCGATCCGGTACGGCCCGCGCAGGTACGGATCCGTGGCCAGCCCCGCTGCCGGCGCGTACCCTTTCATTCGTGATTCGGTGGCTCACCGCGTCCCTCGACGCTCCGACACCTGCGGCGGATGGTTTCTGGCCGGACGTGACGGGCTGGACCCCGTCCCCGTCCCGGGTGACGCTGCTCCCGCCGTACGGTGACGCCTTCCTGCGGATGCGGGTCGTGGCCGACGGGCCGGCACGCGCCCACCTGGACCTCCACGTCGAGGATGTGGCCGCGGAAGCGGGCCACATGGTCCGCCGGGGTGCGACGGTGGTGCGCGAGTCGGACGGGACGGTGGTCCTCCGCTCCCCTGCCGGTCTGCCGTTCTGCCTGGTGCGGTGGCGTGGGGAGTCCGTGTGGCCGGAGGCGGAAGGCAGGCGGCACCGGATGTGCCTGGACGTGCCGTCCGCGTTGTTCGACGTGGAGGGTCGGTTCTGGAGCAGAGCTATCGCCCGGGAGCGGCCTACGCCGTTGAATCTGCTGCTCCAGCGACGGGAAGGCCGACCGGCAGGCATGCACCTCCACCTGGAGCGGGCGGACCGGGACGCCGAAACGCAGCGACATGTCGGGGCGGGGGCATCCGTCGTCCGGGTGGCGGCGGATCGGACGACGCTACGTGATCCGGCAGGCCGCGACTACTGCCTGACAGACCTGCCACCCCGTACCGCCGAGGGCTGACAGACCTGCCACCCCGCACCGCCCGAGGGCTGACCGCCCTGCCTGACCCATCGCAGCCGACCATCGACAGGCACGGCGGGGACGTCCGAGAGGCACAGCGGTGACATCGCGGGCGGTGCCGGGCTGAGGACGCCGGCACGCCGCCCGCGGTTCTCAGCTGATGTCGGCCAGCAGGGCCCGGCAGGCCCGCTCGCACGCGTAGCATGCGTCGGCGCAGATCCGGCAGTGTTCGTGCTTGTCGGCATGCCGGGCGCACTCGTCCCCGCATGCCCTGCAGGCCGTGGCGCAGGCCTCGAGCAGGGTGCGGCTGATGTTCGCGTCGTAGCCGGTGTGCCGGGACAGCACGCGGGCGGTGCTGGTGCAGATGTCGGCGCAGTCCAGGTCCGTCCGGATGCACTTGGTGAGCTCGGCGACCATGTCCTCGCTCAGGCAGGCGTCGGCGCACGCCGTGCAGGCCTGGGCGCAGTCGTTGAGGGCGTCGATCGCCGCCGCCAGCTTCGCGCGGTCCAGGTTGATCGACTTCGGATACGTCTCCAGCATCGGCATCGTGGTGCTCGGCATCAGGGTTCCTCTCTCTCGTTCCCCGTGCCCTACCCGCAAACCCGCGGCTCATGCCGGACGGGCGCGGGCGGCAGGGCGGAGGACCGGCAGGGGTTGTATCTCAAGCCGCTTCAGATCGCATAGTGGGCGTCGTGGACATGAACGAGCTGTACGGCATCGGGGATGTCGCCCGGCGGACCGGCCTGAGCGTCAGCGCCGTCCGGTACTACGCGGACGTCGGCGTCGTCGTGCCGGCCGCCAGCACTCCGGCCGGTCACCGCCGGTACGACGTGTCTGCCATCGCCCGGCTGGAACTGGTTCGGACGCTACGGGAACTCGACGCCGGGCTGGACGAGATCAGGCGGGTGCTGGCCGGCGAGGCGACGCTGCACGAGCTGGCCGCCACCCACCTGGCCCTGCTGGCGCGGCAGGAGGCGCGGCTGCACAGCCGTCGCGCGGTGCTGTCGGCCATCCTGCGGCAGGACTCCACGGCCGAGCAGGTCACCCTGATGCACAAGCTGGTCGGCATGTCGGACGAGGATCGCGACCGGCTGATCGACGAGTTCTGGACCGAGGTTTCCACCGGCTGGGAGCCGCCGGAGCGGATGGTCGAGTGGTGGCGAGCGGCCCGCCCGGAGCTGCCCGAACATCCCACCGCGGCGCAGTTGGAGGCGTGGATAGAGCTGGCCGAGCTGGTCCGGGACACCGAGGTCCGGCAGGCCGTGCGCCGTGAGCTGTACGAGGTGTGCACCACCGGGGCCGGGCCGCTGATGACCTCGTCGCCGATGCTGGACACCCTGGAGGCGGCCACGCCGATCGGCCAGGCGGCGATGGACGCGGCGCGGGAGCGGGTGCCGCCGGACTCGCCGCGGGCGCGGGAGATCGCCGACCGGTGGATCGGGTGGCTGACCGGCGTCTTCGCGACACCGGACAGCCCCGGGATGCCGGACACGCCCGAGTTCCGCCGCCAGGCGGCCGACCACATGCTGATGGCGGCGGAGTGGGACCGCACCCCGCCGGAGCCGGCGGGACCGTTCGACCGGTACGTGGCGCTGGTAGCCGCGGTGAACGACGTGCCGCCGGAGCGGTTCCCGTTCGAGTGGCTGGCCGCCGCGCTGCGCGCGTCCGTCCCACCGGCTCCCTGATCGGCGGTAGGCGGCTGCGCCGGTCGGCCTAGCCCTGGTCAGCTGCTCAACCGCCAGCAGTCGAGTCGTCGGTGCTCGCGGAACGCCGGCCGCGAGGTGCCGGCCGGCGTCCCTTCCTGCTCTTCGGTTGTCAGCTCAGATCCACCACTGGAAGTACCAGATCGGCGGGTTGCCGGGCATGGTGGAGTCCGGCGGAAGGGCCTGGCACGGTCCGACGGTGTGTCCCCAGGCGGCGTAGATCTGCCGGGTCTTCACGCATTCGTCGTAGTGGTAGGGGCCCGCCCAGCCGGTGGCCATCGTGGTCACCGGCCCGGACAGCGGCGTGCCGGGACTGCTCGCGGGAGCCGCCGCTGCCGCGCCGGCGGGTAGGGCCAGCTGCCCGGCGGCGGTGCCGGGTCAGCGTTCGTCGACCCGTTCGGCGATCGCCCGCCCCAGCTCCGCCGTCGTCCCGGTGCCGTGCAGGTCGGGGGTCAGGGGCGCCTGTCCGGGCCCGTACGCCAGGACGTCCTCGACCGCGCCGAGCAGGTGGGCGGCGGCCTCGGGGTGGCCCAGGTGTTCGAGCATCATGGCGCCGCACCAGATCTGGCCGACCGGGTTGGCGATGCCCCTGCCCGCGATGTCGGGGGCGGAGCCGTGCACGGGCTCGAAGAGACTGGGGTGGTCCCGCTCGGGGTTGATGTTGGCACTCGGGGCGATGCCGAGCGTGCCGGTGCAGGCCGGGCCGAGGTCGGAGAGGATGTCGCCGAACAGGTTGCTGCCGACGACCACGTCGAACCACTCCGGATGGAGCACGAACTGCGCCGCGAGCGCGTCGATGTGGAACCTGTCGAGGCGGACGTCGGGAAACCGTTCGGCCATCGCGGCCACCCGCTCGTCCCAGTAAGGCATGGAGATGGAGATGCCGTTGCTCTTGGTGGCGGACGTCAGGTGCCGTTCCGGGCGGCGGCTCGCCTGCTCGAAGGCGAAGCGCAGGACACGGTCGACACCGACCCGCGTCATGATCGTCTCTTGGAGGACGGTCTCCCGGTCGGTGCCCTCGAAGATCCGCCCGCCCACGCTGGAATACTCGCCCTCGGTGTTCTCCCGGACGACGACGAAGTCGATGTCGCCCGGCTCCCGGCCGGCCAGCGGGCTGCGGACTCCGGGCATCAGCCGGCAGGGGCGCAGGTTCACGTACTGGTCGAAGACCCGCCGGATCTGGATCAGGCTGCCCCAGAGCGAGACATGGTCGGGTACGACCGCCGGCCAGCCGACCGCACCGAAGTAGATGGCGTCGTAGCCGCGCAGCGTCTGCTCCCAGTCGGGCGGCAGCATCGTTCCGTGCCGCTGCCAGTAGTCGGCGCTGGCGAAGTCGAAGCTGTCGAACGCCAGCGTCAGGCCGAACCGGGCGGCCGTGGCGTGCAGCGCGTCGAGGCCGGCGGGGACGACCTCCCGGCCGATCCCGTCGCCGGGGATGACGGCGATCCGGTGCGTGGTCACGGCACGATCCGGTTGTGGGCTAACGGCACGATCAGGATGCGTGGTCACGGCGCCTCCCGGAGTGCCGCGAGGCCGCCCTGCGAGTCCTCGATGGCGATCCGCTCCGCGGTGGCGGAGTCGCCCGCGCGCAGCGCGCGGACCAGGGCGCGGTGGCTGGTGTACCGCTCCAGGCCGAACGTGTCGTCCTCGGCCACCCGTCGCAGCAGCAGTTCGCGGCGCTCCGGGCGGGAGAACACCCGGCACTGCTCGAGCATCCGGACCAGCACCGGGTTGTGCGCGCAGGCGCTGACCGTGTCGTTGAACTGCTGCATGGTGTCGAACAGCTCGGTGAGGTGCCGCTCGACCGGCCGGCCCTGCGCGCCCCGCTCCTTGAGCAGGATCAGCAGGTCGTCGGCGCGGTCGAGAATGGCGTCCAGCGCGTCGAGCTGGTCGGCGGTGGCGTGTCGGGCGGCGAAGCGGGCCACCAGGCCGCGCAGACCGACCTCCACCTCCGCGAGGTCGTCGATGGCCGCGTCCCGGATGGCGGCGACGAGGACGGTACGCGGCCCGATCCGCTCGATCAGCCCGTCGAGCTCCAACCGGCGCAGGGCCTCCCGGACCGGTGTGGGGCTGATCGCGAGCCGCTCGGCCATGCCGCGCTCGGTCACCTTCTCCCCCGGCGGAAGCTCGCCGGTGGCGATCGCGGTGCGAACTTGACGGTACGCCTGGTCGGCGAGCGTCCCGGCTGTGGTCATGGGTGGCACTCTAGCGCATGAGATAGCAAGACTGTTTGCAACTGTTGACGAGTTTGCTACAGCAATTTAACGTGACCGGGGACACAGGAGGTGGGCGGGTGTCCGACCGGCGGATCACGTTCTTCATCGCCCTCGCGCTGTTCGCGCAGGAGTCGACGTGGAACTTCTACGACAACCAGGTGCCCGTCCTGCTCCGCGAGCACCTGGCGAGCACGGCGCTGGTGGGCGCGCTGATGGGGATGGACAACCTGCTGGGGATCTTCGTCCAGCCCTGGATCGGCAACCGGTCGGACAACACCCGGACCCGGTGGGGGCGGCGGATCCCGTACCTCGCGGTGGGCATGCCGCTGGCCGCGCTGGTCTTCGTGCTGCTGCCGTGGACCACGTCGCTTGTCACGCTTGTCGCGGTGATGTTCTGTTACGCCCTGATCGCCAACACCACCCGGCCGCTGGCCGAGTCGCTGGTGCCGGACTTCCTGCCTCCGGAACGACGCGGCCGGGCGAACGCCGCCGTGAAGATCGCTACCGCGCTCACCATCATCGTCGCATCGCTGATCAGTCTGCTCGTGGTGGACGAGCATCCGAGGGCGGCCTTCGTCCTCCCGTCAGTGATCATGCTGGCCGCCACTGTCGTGCTGCTCGCCAACGTGCGCGACAGCCGATCGACTGGCTACCAGGCCGCGGTCGCCGAGGACGCGGCCACCGGTCCCGCCCCGACCGGCCCGCCGCTGCGGCAGATCGTCAGCGGTCTGGTCACCGACCGGGACCGCCGCCGGCTCCTGCTGCTGCTGACCGTCCTGCTCTTCGGCGGGGCATGGTTCGCCTCCCGGTCGCTGATCACTCCGTACGGGATGGAGGCGCTGGGCCTGAGCCGCGGCGAGGCCGGCGGGCTCACCCTGCCCAGCGGCATCGCCTACGTGGCCGCCGCCTACCCGGCCGCGCTGCTGGCCGAGCGCTTCGGACGGCTGCGCACCATCGCCGCAGGCATGATCGTCTTCGCCGCCGCGCTGGCGGCCGGCAGCGTCGCGCAGACCGCCACCGGTACGGTCGTCGCGTTCTGTGTGGCCTCCGTCGGCGCCGCCGCCTTCACGATCAACGCGGCGGTGGCGCTGTGGAACCTGGCACCGTCCAGCCGGGTGTTCGGCGCCTACACCGGCCTGTACGCGGTCACCTGGTATCTGGGCGGCTTCGGCGGCCCGGCCCTGATCGGCGCGGTCGTCGACCTCGTCGGCTGGGACGGGATGCTGCTCTACATCGCCGCGCTCGCCATGCTCGCCGTCCTCGTCGTCGTACGCCTCGGACGCCTACAGCGCCTGCACCGGGCGGCCCGCGCGACCACCCGCACCGGAAGCGAATGATGCCGACAATCCTCGTCACCACCGACTACCTCGCCCCCGGCGACGAGGTGGACACCTACCTGACCGGCCTCGGCTTCACGACCCGACACGACCCCATGCGTGGCGCACGCCGGCCCGAGCAGCTGATCGCGGCACTGTCCGGCGTCGAGGGCGCGCTGATCGCCAACGAACCGATGACCGCCGAGGTGCTTCGCCAGGCAACGGAGTTGCGCGCCGTCGTGCGTACCGGGGTCGGGTACGACTCCGTCGACGTGGCGGCGGCCGGCCGGCTCGGGATCAGCGTGAGCAACCTGCCGGGGATCAACGCCAACGCGGTGGCCGAGTACACAATCGGGTTGCTGCTCGCCCAGGCCCGGTGCCTGGTCCCGATGGCCGCCGGGGTGGCCGCCGGCCGCTGGCCGCGCGTCGACGGCCGGGAACTGCGCGGCAGGACGCTCGGCCTGATCGGGCGGGGGGCGGTGGCCCGGCACGTGGCGCCGCTCGCCGCCGCCTTCGGCATGACGGTGCTCTGCACCGGCGACCTGCCCGCGCCGGTCATCCGGGTTCCGCTCGACCGGTTGCTGCGCGACTCCGATTTCGTCTCGGTGCACACCGCACTGACCCCGTGCACCCACCACCTCGTCGACGCCGCGGCGCTGGCCCTCATGAAGCCGGGCGCGCACCTGATCAACACCGCGCGCGGGCCGATCGTCGACGAGACCGCCCTGGTCGAGGCCGTCCGGGCCGGCCGGCTGGCCGGTGCGGCACTCGACGTCGTGGAGGTGGAGCCGCTGCCGGCCGACAGCATCCTGCGCGGCGTCGACGGCATCACTGTCTACTCGCACATGGCCGGGCAGACCACCGAGGCCCGGCTGGCCGCCGGGATGGAGGGCGCGAGGGAACTGGTCGCCGCCCTGGGCGGCCGGCCCGCCCACCCGCTCACCGCCCCGAACCCGCTCACCGCCCCGAACCCGCACACCGACCCGAACCCGCACAGCGACTTGAACCCGCACAGCGACTTGAACTCGCGCACCGACACTGAGGAGCCGGCATGAGCACCAGGACAGCGGACGCCGACGTGCTGGTGATCGGCGCGGGCCTCGCCGGGCTGGTGGTCACCGCCGAGCTCGTCGCCGCCGGCCGGTCCGTCCTGCTGCTCGACCAGGAGCCCGAGCAGAGCCTCGGCGGCCAGGCGTTCTGGTCGTTCGGCGGGCTGTTCCTGGTCGACTCGCCGGAGCAGCGCCGGATGGGCATCCGCGACTCAGCCGAGCTCGCCTGGCAGGACTGGCAGGGCAGCGCCGGGTTCGACCGACCCGAGGACGCGTGGCCACGGCGTTGGGCCGAGGCGTACGTCGACTTCGCCGCCGGTGAGAAGCGCGGCTGGCTGCGGCGTCTCGGCATCAGGCTGTTCCCCGTCGTCGGCTGGGCCGAGCGCGGGGGCTACGACGCCACCGGGCACGGCAACTCGGTGCCCCGCTTCCACGTCACCTGGGGTACGGGGCCGGGCGTTCTCGAACCCTTCGTCGCGACCGTGCGGGAGGCGGCCGGACGCGGCCTCGTCCGGTTCGCCTTCCGGCACCGGGTCGACGCGCTGACCACCAGCGGCGGTGCCGTGGTGGGCGCCTCGGGCCACGTCCTGGAGCCGAGCGGGGCCGCCCGGGGCACCGCCAGCTCGCGGAAGGAGATCGGGGACTTCGCCTACACCGCGCAGGCCGTCGTCGTCACCTCCGGCGGCATCGGCGGCAACCACGACCTGGTCCGCCGCAACTGGCCGGAACGGCTCGGCACCCCGCCCGCACACATGATCAGTGGTGTGCCCGCCCACGTGGACGGCCGGATGCTGACCATC
Organism: Plantactinospora sp. WMMB782; assembly: GCF_049179135.1. Classification (NCBI taxonomy): domain Bacteria; kingdom Bacillati; phylum Actinomycetota; class Actinomycetes; order Micromonosporales; family Micromonosporaceae; genus Plantactinospora; species Plantactinospora sp. WMMB782. Next base: position 470,708 of record NZ_JBMHMC010000007.1, read on the forward strand.
ACGCAGGAGGCCGGCGGTGCCGTGATCAATCCCGACCGGATGTGGCACTACGTCGAGGGCATCCAGAACTGGAACCCGATCTGGGCCGCGCACGGCATCCGCATCCTGCCCGGGCCGTCCTCGGTCTGGCTCGACGCGCGCGGACGCCGGCTGCCGGTGCCGCTCCATCCCGGCTTCGACACCCTCGGCACGCTCGCCCACCTGCGCGGCACCGGCCACGACCACAGCTGGTTCGTCCTCACCCAGAAGATCATCGAGAAGGAGTTCGCGCTCTCCGGCTCGGAGCAGAACCCGGACCTGACCGGCCGCAGCGTCAAGCAGGTCCTCGGCCGCCTCCGTGCCGGCGCACCGGCACCGGTGGAGGCGTTCAAGCGGCACGGCGCCGACTTCGTCGTGGCCGACCGGCTGGACGAGCTGGTGAAGGCCATGAACGCGCTCACCGCCGAGCCACTGCTGGACCCGCTCGACATCCGGCACACGATCGAGGCACGCGACCGGCAACTGACAAACAGCTTCACCAAGGACATGCAGATCGCGGCCATCCGCAACTTCCGCAACTACCGGGGCGACCGGCTGATGCGTACCGCGGCGCCGCACCGGTTCCTCGACCGGAAGGCCGGGCCGCTGATCGCCGTACGCCTGCACGTGCTCACCCGCAAGACGCTGGGCGGCCTGCACACCGACCTCGACGGCCGGGTGCTGGACGGAGCCGGGCAGCCGGTGCCGGGGCTCCACGCCGCCGGCGAGGTCAGCGGATTCGGCGGCGGTGGCATGCACGGCTACCGCGCGCTGGAGGGCACCTTCCTGGGCGGCTGTCTCTTCTCCGGACGCCAGGCAGGCCGCGCCGTGGCCAGCACCGTCGCATGACCGGCCCGTACCCGCGAAAGAAGGAAACCGTGACCCGCGACTCCGTACGCATTCTCGTGCCCTCCGGCATGCTCGGCTCGGGATTCCCGCCCGAGATCGTCGACCGTGGCCTGGCCCTCGGCGCCGACGTCATCGCCGTGGACGGCGGGTCGACCGACTCCGGCCCGTACTATCTGGGCACCGGCACGGCCAAGACCACGGCGGCGGCCGTGGCCCGCGACCTGCGGCTGCTGCTGCGGGCCGCGGCGAAGGCGCGGATCCCGCTGATCGTCGGGTCCTGCGGCACCAGCGGCACCGACTCCGGGGTGGACTGGGTCGCCGGAATCGCCCACGGCATCCTGGCCGAGGAGGGGCTGGAGCTGCGGGTCGCCACCATCTACAGCGAGCAGCGGGCCACCGACCTCAAGCAACACCTCGACCAGGGCCGGATCCATCCGCTCCCGCCGGCCGGCGCGCTCGACCCGGCGACGCTGGAGAGCTGCCGGCACATCGTCGCGATGATGGGACACGAGCCGATCGCGGAAGCGCTGGCGGGCGGGGCCGACGTGGTGCTGGCCGGGCGGGCCACCGACACCGCCGTCGCCGCCGCCGTTCCGCTGATGGCGGGCATGCCGGCCGGCCCGACCTGGCACGCCGCCAAGATCATCGAGTGCGGCGCACAGTGCACCACGAACCCGCGCTCCAGCGGGGTCTTCGCCACCATCGACGCCACCGGCTTCACCATCGAGCCGCTCGACCCGGCCGTCGCCTGCACGCCCACCTCGGTCGCGGCGCACATGCTCTACGAGACCGCGGACCCGTTCTCGATGCGGGAACCGGCCGGCACGCTGATGGTCGCCGACGCCACCTACCGGGCCCTCGACGAGCGACGGGTACGCGTGGAGGGCTCCCGGTTCGAGCCGGCCCCGTACACGAACAAGCTGGAGGGTGCCCGGATCACCGGCTACGAGACCATGTCGTTCACCGCGATCCGCGACCCGCACATCCTCGGCCAGATCACCACCTGGGCGCAGCTGCTCCGCCGGGTCACCGTGGACCGGGTCACCCAGACGCTCGGACTGAGCTCCGACGACTACGCCTTCGACATCCGCCTCTACGGCTACGACGCGGTACTGGAGGCGACCGACCCGGACACCCGGCCGCCCCGCGAGGTGGGGGTGATGCTGCTGGTCCGTGCCGCGGACCAGCAGACGGCCACGGCCGTCGCGAAGATCGCCAATCCGCTGATGCTGCACCTGCCCACGCCCGACATGGACCATCTGCCCAGCCTGGCGTTCCCGTTCTCGCCGGCGGAGACCGAGCGCGGGGCGGCGTACGAGTTCGTCCTGAACCACGTCGTCGAGGTGGACTCGCCCACCAGCCTGTTCCGCATCCACCTTCCGGAGGGCAGCGATGTCCGGTAACGCCAGTCCCCGTACCGTCGCCGATCTCGCGCTGGAGGTCCGGTCGAAGAACGCCGGCCCGTTCTGGGTGACGATGGAACTGTTCATGCGCGACGCTGCCGGATACGCCGTGGTGGCCGACCCCGGCTTCCTGGACGCGTCGGTGATCGCGCGCCTCTACGGCGTACCGGCCGAAACCGTCCGCATCTTCCGGATACCCGCGCTTAACGTCGTCAAGATCTCGTTCCCGCGTCCCGTGGCGCAGGGCAGCCTGCACGACCGCGACATCCACGCCGGGCAGCATCACGTACCCCTGGCCGTCCTCCCGCTGCCGGAGATGTCCTGACGACTGCGGTGGGCGTCGTGGTGTGCCGGCGCGGAACGCGGAACGCCGACCGGCTTCGGGCCGGCGGTGTCAGCGGCTCGCCGACGACCCCGGCGAGTGCGCCAGCGGGCGCAGCGACGCTGGTCACGATGCTGAAGCTGTCTTCGGCGAGGTGTCGAACAAGCTCGGTGCGCCTGCGGGGTTCGAGGCAGCGACGTTGCCGCTGGAGCGGTCACCGGATGTTTTCGGAACCGGTGCTACCGGGTACAAATCGCTCCACCGCTGGTAACCAAAGCGCGTTGCCGAACGAAAGGGTCAGTAAAAAATGGGCACGGAAAGTTCGTCCCGCGTCACCGCATCCGCATGCGTCCAGAGCGAGGCGCGGCGATGAGCGGCGCCCGGGGAAACCCGGCCACGGTGGAAGACTGCCTGCGGGTCGGGGCCGGCTTCTCGCAGGGCGACCGGAACTGGATCGCCGAGGAGTTCACCCCGCTGGACGCGCGGCTGGCCGCCTTCCCGGCGGACGGGACCGAACTCGAGGTGTCGGTGAAGAACCGGGAGGCCAAGGGGCAGAAGATCACCCTTGAGTGCTGGATCGCCGGTCGCCCGAAGATCGTGACCACCTCGTCGGAGGAGGATCTGAAGGCCGGGCTGCACGACGTCCGGGACGACCTCCGGCGTCGACTCAACGACGCGAAGACCCGGCAGGAGCCCCGGCGCAACCGGCATCTGCGCGACACCGGGCTGCCCGAGCCCGAGCCGCTGGACGAAGCCGCCCTGTTGGCCGGTGACGACGAGCCGGCGGGCAAGACCGGATCCACCGCCTGAATCGAATCCACCGCCTGAAGACCTGCCGTCCCGCCGGTCACGCCGTGACCGGCGGGACGGCGGCAGGTCCGGCCCGGCGCGTCAGTCGAGGTTCGAGCCCTCAAGGGGACAGTGCAACTCCGGCGATATCGACCACCGCTAGGCGGTACGGAAGGGTCTGCTGCACCGGCAGGTGACAGGTGTGGCCATGCGGGCGGGGTTCGTGCTTCCCGGCATCACCAGCAGGTCACCACGATTCGATGACGGGTGCGTCGTGCTCGCGCCGCCGCCACTCCTCGGTGAGCCGGCCGAGTCGGTCCGGACTGGCGATGCCTCGCACCACCGCGACCCTGCCGTCCCGGATGTCCAGGACCACCACGCCCACGACCCGGTCCCCGACCGCGGCGATCGCCGCGGGAGAGCCGTTGACCACGCCGGCATGGATCGCCGGGGAGCCGCCGGCAAGCCGCCGCTTCGCCGGAGTCGGTTTGAAGCCGGCCCGCAGGGCCGCGGCGATCTGCTCGGGAGCCGCGTGCCGCAGCAGTTTCCCGCCCTGCCCGGCGCCGTCGGAGACGGCGGTCGCGTCGTCGGTGAGCAACGCCACCAGCCGGTCGGTCCGGCCCGAGGAGGCGGCGTCGACGAACGCCTCGACGACGCGGCGGGCGGAGACCCGGTCGACCTCGCTGCCGGTACGCCGGGTGGCGAGCCGGCGGCGGGCCCGGTGGGCGTGCTGCTGGCTCGCGGACTCGGTGATGTCGAGGATCTCGGCGATCTCGGCGTGCCGGTAGGAGAAAGCCTCGTGCAGCACGTAGACGGCCCGCTCGACCGGCGCGAGGCGTTCCATCAGGGTCAGCACCGCCAGGGTCACCGATTCACGCTGCTCGACGGTGTCGGCCGGCCCCAGCATCGGGTCGCCGGCCAGGAGCGGTTCGGGCAGCCAGTCGCCGACCGCGCGTTCCCGCCGCATCTGCGCCGACCGGAGCCGGTCGAGGGCGAGGTTGGTAACCACCTTGGTCAGCCATGCCTCCGGGACCTCGATCTGCGCGTGATCGGCGGCGTGCCAGCGCAGGAAGGTGTCCTGCACCGCATCCTCGGCGTCAGCCGCCGAACCGAGCAGACGGTACGCGAGCGAGGCCAACCGGTCCCGGTTGGCCTCGAAGCGCTGCACGTCGGCGGTGTCCATCCGAGCCACGCTAGCCGGTGACCACCTGCACCGGGCGGGCTGGCACGGTCGTCGCGCGACGTCGGCGGGTCGGCAGCCCGTAGGTCGGATGGCTCATGTTCCAGGCGGCGCCGCTGAGCACGAACGCCTTGAACCGGGCGACCGAACGGCCCCGCAGGGACCAGGACCTCGACCGCGCGTCACCGTCGACCGTCTGGAAGATCGCGTCCTTCGCGCCGAGACTGACACAGTTGCCGAGGTAGGCCAGCGAGGTCTTCGCGATTCGCTGACCGGTGAGGTCCCCCACGATCGCGGCGGTCGCCTGCATCCTGGTGAATCCCGCCGACGCACACGACATCGGCAGCGGCCGGCCGCTCTCGCCGACGGCGTAGGCGCTGTCCCCGGCGGCGTAGACCTCGGGGTGCGAGACGGAGCGCATCATCCGGTCGACGGTGATCCGGCCGTCGTCCTCGACCCTGAGGCCGCTGGCGGCGGCGATGGGGTGCACGGCGAAACCGGCCGCCCAGACGGTCGCGTCGGAGGCGAAGGCGGTGCCGTCGACAGTGACGGCCGCGTTCCGGTCGACGCGTACGACGGTGCTGTGCTCGTGCACGGCGATGCCGAGTCGGTCGAAGGCGCGCAGCAGGTGCTGGCGGCTCTTCCTGCCCAGCCAACCGCCCAGCTCGCCGGTGGTGGCGAGAGTGACCCGGAGCCCGGGTCGGCACTCGGCGATCTCGGTGGCGATCTCGATCGCGGTCAGGTTGCCGCCGACGATCAGCACCGCCCCGCCCTCGCCCAGCTCGTCCAGGTGCCGGCGCAGGCGTAGCGCCGCCGGCCGTCCGGCGACGTGGAAGGCGTGTTCGGACACCCCCGGTACGCCCTGGTCGCCGACGGTGCTGCCGAGGGTGTAGAGGAGGCTGTCGTACTCGATCAGGTCGGTGCCTCCGCCGTCGAGCACGGTGACGTTCCGCCGGTCGACGTCGACGGCGCTGACCCGCGCGACACGGAGCCGGATGCCCGTGCCCGCGAACATCTCCGCCAGGCCGAAACGCCGCAGTTCCTGCCCGGCCGCGAGCTGGTGCAGCCGCATCCGCTCGACGAAGTCGGGCTCGGCGTTGACGACGGTGATCTCGAAGTCGTCGGGGTGGAGGTGGCGGGCGAGATACCCGGCCGCGGCGGCTCCGGCGTATCCGGCCCCGAGGACGGCGATGCGGTGTCGCATGTTCGTGCTCCCGTCTGTCTGCGTGCCCTCTGAACGAGACAGCGGCGGGATCCCTGACAGCACGCGACTATGGCGTGGACCACTCCGCACCGCGCAGCGGCGCGGTCGAACGCCGGACTGCCGCGCCGCCGCGCTTCAAGACGACCGTGGGTAGCGTCGCGGAATGGCAGATCTGATCGAGCTGAACCTTGACCGTCCAACCGCCGAGGACCTGCGGAACGCGCTCTACGACCTGGGCGAGCACCTGGCGGCCGGCAGACCGATCCCGGAGATGGACGCCGCGACCAGCAGACGGCTCGGCGCTCTCCTCCGAGACCTGGACATCAGGCTGGGCGGCCCGGGCAGGTTCGCCTAGCCAACGTCCCAGTCTTGGCGGTACGGAAGCCGTCGGGGCTGGCCGCCGTCGGGCGCAACGACCAAGGTCAACCAACAGCACCAGACAAAGAAGCAGGTCACGGCCCTGATCAGGACCGTGACCTGTAGTACGACGGACGAGTCGACCTGTACGCCGGATTATGAAGCTGAAACACGCTCTGACCAGGGGCGGAGCCCGGCGACAACCGCTGTGGGCCGTCGCCGGGCCGTCGGAGCGATTACGCCGCCCAGGCCGTCATTCGGCCACCGATGGTTGGACCTTGGCGGTGTCGATGTCCCACCGTAAGAAGCTTCCGGTCGCGTCGTCACAGACGACCGTCACTGGGTAGACGCGACCGAACGCCCGCTCGCCCCGATGCCGCATGGAATGGTCGCCCTCGTCCCAGCCGATGCCGAGGACCGGGCAGCCGGCAACCTCGACTGCGCCGACGCGCAGCGGATGGTTCGCGGCGGATCGGAGGAAGCTCTCGTAGTCGGTATGCGGCTCCACTGACATTCCGACCCACGAATCCAGCGCAACCGCGTCACCCAAGACCATCCCGCACCGGTCGGCCGGCAGGTCACCGAGCAGCCGGCCGGCACCTTCAGTGCCGCTCCCCAGACCAACATCCAGCATCGTGATGGCAGCGTCGCCATCGAACGGGGAGGGCCGGGTAACCGCCCGCACGGAAAGGGAACGGCCGGCATCGACAGGCACGGCCACCGCCTCGAACAGCCATTCCTGGATGTGACCACCACCGGTAGCAGCGACTGCCGCCGCACGGTCGGAGAGCCGCTCGCCGATGCTCGGCCAGATGTAGTCGAGGTGCCCGAGCGTTGCAAGAACCAGGACACCGGATGGGGCAGTGACTGAGCCCAACTCCACGAATTCCACCCGGACGAGTCTGGCCCTCGGGTACGGCGCTGTCACGAGCGCGATCCCGGATCCTCAGCAGCAGGCCCAAGCAGGTCATCGATTGCTTTCCGGGTACGCTCCTCGCTGGCCGGCATCAGGTGGGTGTATACGCGCAGGGTGAAGCCGGGGTCGGCGTGGCCGAGGTAGGAGGCGAGGGCCTTGATGCTCTCCCCCGCGTCGAGCAGCGCCGAGGCGTAGAAGTGGCGTAGCGCGTGCATCCCGGTCGCCCGGGTCGGCGTGATGCCGGCCGCCACGACAGCCGGGCGCCAGCTCTTGCCGTCGAAGGTGCGTCGGTTGATCGCACCGCGCCGGGTGGTGGTGAACAGCAGCGGCACCGTGACCCGCTCGTCGTCGGCCGGGTTCTCCCACGGCAGCGTGAGCGACAGCGGGGTCAAGTCGTCGACGTGCTGGCGCAGCGCCTGGGCGACGGAGTCGGGCAGCGGTACCCGTCGGTCCCGGTCGGTCTTGGGAAGGCCGAACACCAGCCGGGAGCGGACGAGCTTGACCTGACGGCAGACGTGCACCCATCCCGCGTCGAAGTCGATGTCATCGACCCCGAGGCCGAGGATCTCGCCCTGCCGCAGCCCGCAGCCGGCGCCCAGGTCGACCATGGCGCGGTACCGCTCGGCGAGGGCACCGCGGATTGCCGAAACCTGTTCGTACCGCCACGGCACCCCTCGACGCTGCACCGGTCGCGGGGCTTTGACCGACTTTGCCGAACACGGGTTCTTGGCGATCCGTTCGTCGTCGACCGCCGCGCCGAGGATGGTCCGCAGGTGCGCGAAGATCACGGATCGGGTCGCCGGGGCGAGCTTGCCGACCATGCTGGCGTCCCACTCCCGGACGTGGCCCGGCTTGATCAAGAGCGCCGCGCCGCCGCGCGGCGCGAGCGCGGCGGTCCGCCCGGCGGGAAGCCGTCCCGGCCGCCTCCGGCGCCGGGACGGTGAACCGCCGACACCCGCCGGGGAACCGCGCTCGCGCCACCACAGGGCTTCTGCCTGATGACACCCTTACGACGGTCGGACCACGTCGTCAGAGGACACTCGGTTCGGATAGAGGTGCAGCTCGTAAGGGCCGTAGCAGTCCGCCATCAGCGTTGCCACCTCGGCACCACAGGCGCAGACCTGATTCGGGCCGTTGTCGCCGAACGGGCCGCAGCATCCGATCAGACGGGAACTGTCCGAGTGTGGTTGGAGCGAGGAGGCGTCGTCCGGATGGATCACGATCGTGTTGCGGGGGCCGGCGGACACGACGTTCACCCCATCAACGCATCTGGGTACGCCTGGCATGGCGTCTGGCCACCCATCCTGGTCCTCCGCAGGCACGAACGGGGCGCCGAACGGCTCAGGGTCGACGGCGAACGATCCCCGTGCCACTGTCGACGGGCCAGGACCACGGTGGAGGTATGGCCGGCGAAGCAGCTCTCCAGGTGAAGGCGTCAGCTCAGGTGTCAGCGCGATGCCGCAAGAGACGCATCTGAAGACGGCCATGCGGGGAGTGTGCCAGGGGCACACTCCCAGGCAAACAGCGCGGTCGGTACGGAAGCCGGCGTGGCTGGCCGCCGTCGCGCTCCGGGCTTCCGACTGCCGCGCCAGTCCAAACCCCGGACTGGCTTGCCACCGAGTCACCGGGCCGGCCACCAGCTCCACCGCCAGGACGTGCCCGACCCCCACCCGCGCGTCGGCCCGCCGCCCCACCGAACGGGCCGCCACGGGCCGCGCCGAGGGCCGTCCGGGGAGCAGGCTTGAAGATCATTCCTGGGCCGTCTCTGGGCCGTCCGGGCCGTCACCGGGCCGTCAGACGCCGCCCAACGGTGACCAAGGTCAACCAACAACACCAGACAAACAAGCAGGTCACGGCCTTGATTAGGACCGTGACCTGGGGTACGACGGACGAGTCGACCTGTACGCCGGATTTTGTGCCCGGTACGCACCGTTGCCGGTGGTGCCGGCGGCGGTCATCCATCTCGGCCTGCCGTTGCCGACAGGCTCCAGCGGCCTACCCGCAGGCATCGGGCGGGCCGCCCTCGATCGCCTGCGCGGGCCGTTGCCTCTCGGCGGCGGCCCTTTCTTGGCCTTGCTCCGGGTGGGGTTTACCGAGCCATCCCGGTCACCCGGGATGCTGGTGGGCTCTTACCCCACCGTTTCACCCTTACCGGACCGGTCGATCGGCGCGTTTCCGCGTAAACGACCTGATCCGGCGGTTTGTTTTCTGTGGCACTTTCCCGCGGGTCGCCCCGGGTTGCCGTTAGCAACCACCCTGCCCTGTGGAGTCCGGACGTTCCTCGGCGGCGGGCTCGCGGCCCACCGACGCGACCGCCCGGTCGACTCGTCCGTCGCGTACCCAATGGTAGCGATAATCCCGAAGCGCGATCCACCCGGCCGGCTGCCTCCGCAGGACCTCCGGGCGCACAGACGGGGCAGCTCGACAGCCTCCGTTCCGACCATCCCTCCTCACCCGCCACCGGCGGCGCGGGCGGGCCCCGGACGCCGGATCACGGACCGGACGGGCCATCGATCGGCCCGCAGGCCGCGCGGACTAGTGAGGCCCGCGCGGACTAGCCTCGACAGGCTATGGATTTTCCCGAGGCGCTGCTGCTGCTCGCCGCCGGGCTCGCCGCAGGGGTGGTCAACGCGGTGGCCGGCGGCGGTTCGCTGATCACCTTTCCCGCCCTGATCGCGATCGGGCTGCCGCCGGTGCCCGCCAACGTGAGCAATTCGATGTCGGTCTGTCCCGGCTACCTGGCCAGTGTCTGGGGCAGCCGGGCGGACCTGCCGGACCGGCGTTGGCTGCTCCGGCTGGTCCCCGGCACCGTGCTCGGCACCGCCGCCGGCTGTGCGCTGCTGCTCTCCACCCCGGCCCGCGCCTTCGAGCTGGCCGTACCGTTCCTGGTGCTCGGCGCGACCGCCGTGCTGGCGTTCCAGGACCAGCTCCGCCGCCTTGTCCGGGTGGACGGCGGGCAGGCCGGCCAAAACAGGCCCGGCCTCGCCGGCGGCCGGACGGCGGTGCGGAGCGTCTCCCGGCAGGCCCTCGCGCTGCACGTCATGGTCGTGGTCGGCGCGGTCTACGGCGGGTACTTCGGCGCCGCGCTCGGGGTCATGCTGGTCGCCGGGCTGGCGCTGGTGCTGGACGAGACCCTGACCCGGATCAGCGCGATCAAGAACCTGCTCTCCGCCGTGGTCGGGCTGACCACGATCGCCGCCTTCGCCGTCTTCGGTCCGGTGAACTGGGCCGCCGTCGCGGTGGTCGCCCCGGCGACAATCATCGGCGGGTACGCGGGAGCGCGGCTGGTCCGCCGACTGGCGCCCGAGGTGCTCAAGACGGTGATCGTGGTCTTCGGCACTGCGATCGGCCTGCTGCTGCTCTACCGCTCCTGGGCCTGACCCCACGCCTCCGCGACGCGGCGATCCCGGTCAGCGGAGCACCCGGTAGGTGAGGTGTGTGACGGCGTTCGCGGCCCGTGACTGGACCTGTTCGAGGTTCAGCGGCGGCACGCCGTCGAAGATCCGGGTGCCGGCGCCGAGCGTCATCGGCACGATGTGCAGCCGCACCTCGTCGATCAACCCGGCGGCGAGGTACTGGTTGACAGTCGTCGCGCCGCCGTGGATCGAGATGTTGCCGTCCCCGGCCGCCTCGCGGGCCTGCTTGAACGCCGACTCGATCCCGTCGGTGACGAAGTGGAACGTGGTGCCGCCCTCCATCGGCTGCGGGTCGCGCGGATAGTGGGTGAGCACGAAGACCGGGGCGTGGTAGGGCGGGTTGTCGCCCCACCAGCCCTTCCACTGGCGGTCCCACTCGCCGCGTACCGGGCCGAACATGTTGCGTCCCATGATGAACGCCTTGACGGTCGTCATCCGGGCTATCTCGGCCTGGTTCTCCTGGCTGTCGGCGTACCAGGCGTGCAGCCGGTCACCCCAGCCGTCGCCGCCGTCCTCGCCGAAGGGGCGCTCCTCGGTCTGGTCGTGGCCGGCCGCGTAGCCGTCGAGCGAGACGGTGAGATCGCAGGTCACCTTGGTCATTTCTGCTCCTCGCGGATGTGTTCCGGTGTGGATCTCAGCATGGTCCAGGGCAGTCATGACGTCCAATGCCAAACTCGCACGACTCTCATTGATATTGTTGATCAGTGCTCAACCTGGTCCATCTCAAGGTTCTGGCGGCGGTGGCCCGGCACGGGTCGGTGACCGAGGCGGCGAAGGAGTTGCACTACTCCCAACCGTCGGTCAGTCACCACCTCTCGCGCCTGGAGGCGGCCACCGGGGTCAGGCTGGTCCAACGGGTCGGCCGGGGCATCCGGCTGACTCCGGAGGGGCAGCTGTTCGCCAGCCGGGCCACCGAGATCGTCGGACGGGTCGACGCCGCGACGAACGAGCTCGCGGCACAGGTCGGTCTGCAGGCGGGGCGGGTCCGGCTGGCCGCCAATGCCTCGGTGCTGAGCACGATCGTGCCGAAGGCCGCCGCCAGGTTGGCCCGGGCGCATCCGGGGCTCGAACTGGCGGTGATCGAGCGTCATCCGGTGGAGGCGCTACAGGCGCTGCGGAACGGCGAGATCGACGTCGCGCTCGTCTTCCGGTATGCCGACGCGCCGGCCGAGGAGGAGGGCTTCCGGCTGGTCCACCTCGGCGACGATCCGATCTATCTGATCAGCCGGCAAGCCGACGACAGCGTGGCGAACCACCGTCACTCCGCCTGGATCGGCGGCTGCGCACGGTGCCAGGACGAGCTGGCCGCCGTCTGTCGACGGCGGGGCTTCGCCCCGCGCATCGTCTCGTTGAGCGACGACATGGTCGTCGTGCAGGCCCTCGTCGCCGCCGGCATCGGCGTCACGACACTGCCCGGTCTCGCGCTCCGGGCGCACCGGCATCCCGACATCCACGCCACCGAGCTCGCCGACCACCGCCGGCGGCTCTACGCCGTCACCTACGGCGAACCGCCGGACCCACCCGCCAGCACCGCGCTCATCCGGGCCGTCCAGCAGTCGGCCGGGTGAACGCCTGATCCGCCGCCCCCGCCACCCCGGCACACCCCGGACACGAAGGCCGGACGAAGATCCCCGTGACCTGGTCGGCGTACCCGGAAGGGGTTGCCTGTCCTGGCCACGGGGATCTCCCCGGAGGGCGGGGGTGAGGTCGGTGCGGGTCAGACCTTCGGGGCGGGTTCGACGGCCCCGCCGGCCGCCGCGTCGGCCCCGGCCGACTCCGGCAGCGACTCCGACTCCGGCTGCGACTCCTTCGGTCCGGGTACGAGGCGCGGGTCGCCCTCGTCGGCGAAGTAGTCGTCCTGGACGGTGCCGTCCACCCCGTCGGCGACCTTGGCGGCCCGGAGGACCAGCGTGACGATCACCGCGACCAGCAGGTTGAGCGCGACCGCGACCAGGCCGACGTAGATGGTCCTGGTGGAGCCGTCGAAGCCGAACTTCTCCAGCGGGAACGCGGACCCGCCGAAGTGCGCCCGCTTGGTGGCCGGGTTCGGGATCTGGTAGAGCATCCACATCCCCAGCCCCATCCCGGCCGCCCAGCCGGCGACCAGGGCGCCCCGGTGGAACCACCGGGTGTAGAGGCCGAGGGCGACCGCCGGCAGCGTCTGCAGGATGATGACGCCGCCGATGAGCTGGAGGTCGATCGAGAACTGCGGATCGAGGAAGACGATGCAGGCGACCGCACCGATCTTCACCACCAGCGACGTGATCTTGGAGACGTTCGCCTCCTGGGCCGCGGTGGCATCCTTGCGCAGGTACTCCTTGTAGATGTTCCGGGTGAAGAGGTTGGCCGCCGCGATCGACATGATGGCGGCCGGCACCAGTGCACCGATCCCGATCGCGGCGAACGCGATTCCGGCGAACCAGCTCGGGAACTGCTGCTCGAACAGCAGCGGCACCACAGTGTTGTTGTCCACGGAGCCCTCGGTCGCGCCCGGCAGCGGCGTGACCTCGGCGGCGATGGCGGCGTACCCGAGCAGGGCGATCAGGCCGAGCAGCAGGCTGTACGCCGGCAGCGCCGACATGTTCCGCTTGATCACGTCCCGGCTGCGGCTGGCCAGTACGCCGGTGAGGCTGTGCGGATAGAGGAAGAGCGCCAGCGCCGAGCCGAGGGCCAGGGTGATGTACTGCAACTGGTTGTTGGCGTTGAGCGTGATGCCGTCGTTCGGGTTCGGACTGGCGTCGAACTTCGCGTCCGCCGCGTCGAAGATGCTCCCCCAGCCACCCAGCTTGTACGGCAGGTAGATGATCGCCACCAGGATCACGATGTAGATCAGCGTGTCCTTGACGAAGGCGATCAGCGCCGGTGCCCGCAGCCCGGACTGGTAGGTGTAGGCGGCCAGGATGGCGAAGGCGACGATGATCGGCAGGTGCCGGGCGATCGTGCTCTCCCCGGTGACCCCCATCGTCTTGAGTACCGCCTCGATGCCGACGAGCTGGAGCGCGATGTAGGGCATCGTGGCGACGATGCCGGTGATCGCGATGATCAGTGCCAGGGTCGGCGAGTCGAACCGCTTCCGGACGAAGTCGGCCGGGGTGACGAAGCCGTGCCGGTGCGACACCGACCAGAGCCGGACCAGCACCAGGAAGACCAGCGGGTAGATGATGATCGTGTACGGCACCGCGAAGAACCCGGCCGCGCCCGCCCCGAACAGCAGCGCCGGTACGGCCACGAAGGTGTACGCGGTGTAGAGGTCGCCGCCGACCAGGAACCAGGTGATCCAGCCGCCGAAGCTGCGCCCGCCCAGTCCCCACTCGTCCAGGTGCGCCATGTCGTTCGGCGCCCGCCACCGGGCCGCCACGAAGCCCATCCCGCTGACCAGCAGGAACAGCAGCGTGAAGATGATGATCTCAGTGAGATGGTCCTGCCACATCGCCGATCAGCCCCGCTTCTTCGTCATCTGGTACACGACGGTCGTGGTGCCGACCCCGAGCAGGATGAAGGCGAGCTGGAGCCAGTAGAAGAGCGGGAAGCCCAGCAGCCGCGGCGAGTCGGCGTTGAAGAGCGGAGTGACGAGCGGGATCACGATCGGCAGGAAGAGCAGCCAGTTCCACGGGCTGTGGTCCTTCGCCCGCGACCTCGCCGCCACCACCTTGCCGGCCGGCGCCGCCGGCGTCTCAGAGTCGCTCATGCCGTCTCCTCACTGCGCTCGACCTGCTGGTCCACCCCGTCACGCCAGGGAGTCATCGACGTCCGTGTGCCGTGACGTGTCGTCGTTGACATGTGACGCCGGAGGTTAGGACAGAGTGACGGCGGTCACCCCGCCGAAACTCCAACGGTGCGCCGAGCGGTGACCATGCTGCGCCGAATGGTGATCAACGACCGAAATAACGTCCGGCTAAACGGTCCCATCAGGGCAATTAATACATCGAAGTACGACGATTACTCTTGCCCGGGGGTCGGCCGGTTGCCATGCTGGCCGGGTGCCCCGATTCCCCTCGTACGACCGCACCACACTCGGTTACCACGTACTGGGAGCCGGGCCGCCGCTGGTCTGCCTGCCCGGCGGGCCGGTCCGGGCGTCGAGCTATCTCGGCGACCTCGGCGGGCTGAGTCGGGAACGCACCCTGATCAAGCTCGACCTGCGCGGCAGCGGTGACTCGGCGGTCCCCGACGACCCGACGAGCTACCGGTGCGACCGAATGGTCGACGACGTCGAGGCGTTCCGGGTCCACCTCGGACTCGACCGGATGGACCTGCTGGCCCACTCCGCCGCCGGCAACCTCGCGGAACTCTACGCGGCCCGGTACCCGGACCGGATCTCCCGGCTGGTGCTGGTCACCCCCGGCCTGCGCTCGGTCGGGGTGGAAACGGTCGGCTTCGCCGAGGCGGTCGCCGCCCGCGCCACCGAGTGGTGGTACGCCGAGGCGAAGGCCGCGCTGGACGGCTGGCAGGAGGCGGCGGCCCGGGGCGCCGGCCCGGACGAGGTGAACCCGCTGCGCAAGGGCGCCGCGGCGTTCGCGTACGGCCGGTGGGACGAGCGGGCCCGCCTGCACGCCGAGGCGGACGAGTGGGAGCGGCCGGAGGCGGCGAGCGCCGGCTTCTACGCCGACTTCGCCCCGGACACCCCGGCGGTCCGCGCGGCGCTGGCCGGACTCGCCGCCCCGGTGCTGGTGGTGGCCGGCGAACTCGACCCCGCGCCGAGCCCGGCGGCGGCCCACGAACTCGCCGCGCTCTTCCCGCATGCCGAGGTCGTGGTGCAGGACGGCACCAGCCACTTCCCCTGGCTCGACGACCGGGCCCGGTTCGTCAAGACGGTGTTCACCTTCCTCAGCGAGGAGTGAGCCCCTCGGCCAAGAGTGAGCCCGTCGGCGAGGCGTGAACCGCTACAGGTGGGCGGTGTCGTTGACGCTGCGTACCGCCATCCCGCCGTCGGGCCAGATGTCCAACAACGAGATGCCGGCCGGGTCGAGATAGAGCCGGTGCAGGAAGGCGTCGGTGGCGGCGAGCGCGTCGCGCAGCGCGATCTTCACCGGTGAGACGTGCGAGACCACCACCACGGTCTCGCCCGGATAGCCGGCCAGCAACTTCGCCATCACCCGACTGACCCGGGCGCCGACCTCGACGAAGGACTCACCGCCGGGCGGGGCCACGGCCGGCGAGCCGAGCCAGGCGTCCAACTCGGCGGGCCAGCGCTCGCGTACCTCGGCGAAGGTGCGGCCCTCCCACTCGCCGAAGTCGCACTCGACCAGGTCCGGCTCGACCACCACCGGCACGCCGCCGAGCCCGCCGGAGATGATGCCGGCCATCGACGTACACCGGGACAACGGCGAGCTGACCACGGCCGCGACCTCGTCGACAAGCCCGGCCACCCGGCGGGCCGTCGCACCCGCCTGGCTCAGGCCCCGGTCGGAGAGCGGCACGTCGCCCCGGCCCGAGTAGCGGCCCTGCGCGGTGTACTCCGTCTCGCCGTGCCGCAGCAGCAGCAACCGGGTAGCGGTCTCCGCCGGGCGCGGCTCCCAGGAACTCTTCGCGGTCGAGCCCTGCGCGGCGACCTCGTGCGCCTCGGCCCGGTCGCTGCCGACGGCCGGCAGCCCTGCCGACGGCTCCGCCGCGCTGTCCCGGGCAGCGGCCGGCACCCGGCCGGCGGCCAGGTCCATCGCCGCGTTCGCCAGCGCGTCAGCGTGCCGGTTGCGCTCCCGGGGAATCCAGGTGTACGTCACCGAGTCGAACTTCCGGACCAGCCCGGCGGCCTGGGCGGCGAGCGGACGCAGCCCGGAGTTCTTGATCTGCCAGCGGCCGGCCATCTGCTCGACCACCAGCTTGGAGTCCATCCGCACCTCGACCGCGGAGGCCCCGGCGGCACCGGCCGCCTCCAGCCCGGCGATCAGGCCACGGTATTCGGCGACGTTGTTGGTGGCGGTCCCGATCGACTCGGAACGCTCGGCCAGCACCTCACCGCTGGCCGCGTCCCGGACCACCGCGCCGTAACCGGCCGGGCCGGGATTGCCCCGGGCGCCGCCGTCCGCCTCCACCACGACCTTACGACCCGACACGGGTCCACCCCCGATCCCGCCACCGACCCGGATCACAGCCCGGACTCGGCGGTACGCACCATGATGCGGCGGCACTCCTCGCAGCGCACCACCTCGTCCGGCGCGGCGGCCTTGATCCGGGCCCGGTCCGCACCGTACAGCTCCAGCCGGCAGCCGCCGCAGCGTCCTCCGGCGACGAGTGCCGCACCGAGCCCGCCGGACGACTCCCTGATCTTGTCGTAGAGGGCCACCAGGTCGGCCGGCAGGTCGGCCGCGAGCGGCTGCCGGGAGCCGGCCTTGAACCCCTCCTCCTTGCCGATCTCGGCAAGGGTCTCGTCGCGCCGCCGCTCGGTCTCCGCGCGCCGCTCCCGGGCCGCCGCCAGCCGCTGCTCGATCCCGTCGAGTACGCCCTGCGCGGTCTCCCGCTGCTCCATCAGCTCCAGTTCGGCGTCCTCCAGCTCGGTCTGCCGGCGGTTGAGCGAGGCCAGCTCGTGCTGCAACGCCTCCAGCTCGCGGGCCGGCCCCGAGCCGACGGTCAGCCGGGCCTGGTCCCGGTCCTTGCGCACCCGGACCTGGTCGACGTCCCGCTCCAGCCGGGCGATGTCCCGGTCCAGGTCGTCCACCGCCACCTGGGCCCGGACCCGCTCGTCCTCCAGCGCCGACAGTTCCCGGGCCAGGCTCTCCAGCTCGGCGTGCTCCGGCAGGGTACGGCGCCGGTGCGCCAGCTGGGCGAGCCCGGTGTCGATCGCCTGGAGGTCGAGCAGGCGACGCTGGTCTTTCGGGTCGGCCTTCATCGGCAGGGCTCCTTGTCCACGGGGGATGCGGGGAACAGCACGGGTGGTACGGGAGACGCCGCCTGCACCGTCCACGGATCGGTGTCCAGATCGGACACCAGCGTCTCGACGCCCAGCCGCTCGCGCAGGTGCCCGGCGAGGTCGTCGAGCCAGGGCCGCTCGGTGGCCCAGTGCGCGGCGTCCAGCAGTGCCGGACCCTGCTCGGCCAGGTATTCGCTCACCGGATGGTGCCGCAGGTCCGCGGTGAGGAAGGCGTCGACACCGGCCCGCAGGGCGTCACCGAGGAAGGAGTCGCCGGACCCACCGCTGACCGCCACGGTCGAGATCGTCCGCCCGGGGTCGCCGGCGGCGCGTACGCCCCAGGCGGTCGGCGGGAGCAGCCGGGCCGCGTACCCGGTGAACTCGGCAAGCGTCGCCGGCCCGGGCAGCCGGCCGACGCGCCCGAAGCCACGCCCCTGCCCGGCGGCCGGGCCGGCGGGGTCGGCCGGGCGCAGCGGGCGCAGGTCGGTCAGCCCGAGCCTGCGGGCGAGCGCGTCGGAAACTCCCGGGTTCGCGACGTCGGCGTTCGTGTGCGCGACGTACAGGGCCACGTCATTCTTGATCAACTGGTGCACGATCCGGCCCTTGTACGTCGTCGCGGCCACCGAGGAGACGCCGCGCAGCAGCAGCGGGTGGTGCGCCACGATCAGGTCGGCGCCGTACCCGAGCGCCTCGGCGACGGTCTCCGGCACCACGTCCACCACGAGGGCGACCCGGCGTACCGGTGCGGACGGGTCGCCGACCACCAGGCCCACCCGGTCCCACCCCTCCGCCCAGGCCGGCGGATACCGCTGGTCCAGCGCGGCCACGACCTCGGCCACGCCGACCGCCCCAGAACCGGATGCACCCACGGCGGCCCAGCTTACCGGCGCCAGCCCGGTCGCGACGCCGGGTGCCGGCGGGCCGTCGTCGGCGCACCGGCGGGGCGATGGCGCGAGCCGACCGGGCTCAGCCGAGCTGGCCGCTGACCGAGAACCTGGACCGCAGCGCGCTCACCCCCATCTCCCAGGGGAACCTGTCCAGGTAGCGCTCCCCGGTGCCGGGCGGGTGCAGCGGCACGACGTGGTCGCCGAAGAGCACCGTGACATCCCAGTCCCGCAGCCGGGCCAGGCTGGTCAGGAAGGCCGGATGGGCGGCCATCGCGGCGTTTGTGAACGGCATCGCCACGATCGGCAACCCCTTGCCGAGCCCCTCGACCAGCAGGCCGAGGACGAGCGTGTCGGCTATCCCGGCGGACCACTTGTTGATCGTGTTCACCGTCGCCGGGGAGACGATCATCGCGTCCGCCGGCGGCAGCACGTCCGGATCGTCGGGGTCCTTGTACGTCGACCGCACCGGATGCCCGGTCTGCCGACCCAGCGCCGGTACGTCGGCGAACTTCGTCCCGTCCGGCGTCAGCACGACGCACACGTCCCAGCCGTCCCGCTGGGCAGCACCCACCAGCCGTCCCACGTGCCGGGTCAACGGCGAGCCACAGGCGAGCACGTACAGTACGCGGGACCCGGTCGACCCCGTCACCGGACGATCCCCCGCAGCGCGGTCATACTCCCACTCCCATGTGCTCAGCCAACTCCGCAATCGGCGCCGGCGGCGCACCCCTTGTGCGACGCAGCACGTTCGACATCACCTCGTGCGCGATCGGCCGGCAACGGATCTCGGACGGAGCCAGCCGGTCACCGTCGACAAGCGCCTCGCCCGCCCGCTCCAGGTCGCCGATCTGGGCGAAGCCGCGGGCCAGGTCGAGCATGTGATGCGCCCGTCGTTCCGGCAGCAGCGCGTTGAACCCGTCCCCGCGCATGATCGTCTGCTCGTGGGTCTGCACGGCGTTCCCGCCCTCGCCGAGTTCCACCGCCGCCGCCGCCCGGTGCAGCTCCAGGTTGGTCGGGCCGAAGCTGGTCCAGTAGAGGTTCTGGTCGCCACCGAGCCGGTCGGCTGCCTCCTGTGCCCCGTTGATCAGGTCCTTGACCGTGTTGTTGTCGCCCATCCGGGCGGCCGCCATCGCCCCCTGCAACAGCAGCATCCCGTAGACCGAGAGCCGCGCCGGTGTGGCGTCGTTGGCGCCGCCCGGCGCGAGGCGGTTCGCGACGCTCACGTTCACCTCCAGCGCCGGCCGGGCCCGGCCGAGCGCCAGCAGGGCGTTGCCGACCCGGAAGGTCGCCACCCCGGCCAGCAGCGGGTCGTCGGCCCGCTGGGAGACCGCCATCGAACGGTCGGCGGCGAGCCAGGCCAATTCGTACTCACCGAGTTTGCGCAGCGCCGACGAGGCGATCTGGTAGACCTGCCCGAGCAGGTGTGCCGCCTTGCCGGCGTCGTCGCCGCCGGTGAGGCTGTCCAGCGCCTGCGCGTCCCGCAGCAGCTTGGGCAGCGCCCGGCTCAGTACGCCGTACCGGGCGTACTGGAAGGTCAGCCAGGCGTGGTTCACCGACTTGGCCATCTCGGCCAGCGAGGGCGGGTGCGGGGCGGTGGCGAAGAACGAACTCATCGAGTCGTACCGCTCCAGGGCGGAACGGATCTCGTCCACCTCCACCTCGTCGATGCAGGTGAGCCCGTCGGGCTGGCGTTCCGGCGCCTTGCCGAGCAGAAGCTGGGCGTCGAGCTGGAGTACGTCGGCGATCTCGTACAGCACGGAGAACTTGTCCAGCCGGCGTACGCCGCGCTCGACCTTGTCCACCCAGCTCTTCGACTTCCCGAGCCGATCGGCGAACACCTGCTGCGACATCTTGCGGCGACCGCGCCAGTAGGCGACACGTCGCCCGATCGGCAGTTCGTCCACGTCCGGCCCTCCTTTCTGCGTCGGCGGGTCAGGGGGCCCGCGCCGGTGCGAAACGGGGGTGCGACTCACGTCCGTGCCGGTCGCACAGCGTGTACGTCCCTCCGGAGACGACCGCTCATAGCTTCCGATACAACTTGCGGCTGTCTGCCCGGACAAACGACCGCGTCATACGCCAGTGACGGGCTTCGACCTGCGCAACCGGCGGAAATCGATGAAAGTAGGGATTCACGGAGATGTGGGAGAGAGTCCGTCCACGTTCGGTGCGTTTCGTCCAGCTCGACCGGGTCCGGCTGCGCCGGATCGCGCTCCGTTACGCCGGGCACGGTTGGCAGGTCACCCCCGGCGCCTGTCTGGCCCGGCACCGCTTCGTGTGCGGTCGGGCCGGCTGTCCGACCACCGGCTGTCATCCGGCGCTGGAGCAGTGGGAACAGCATGCCACCACCGACCCGGCCCGGGTCGCCACCTGGTGGCGGCTGCGGCCGCACTCGATCCTGCTCGCCACCGGCCGCGCCTTCGACGTGCTGGAGGCCCCCGGCTACCTGGGCCGGTTCGCGCTGGAGCAGGCCCGGCCCCGGCTGTTCGGCACCGTCTCCGACGAGGTCCACGGGCCGGTCGCGGTGACACCGGGCGGCCGGTGGATGTTCCTGGTACGCCCCGGCGAGCCACTCCGGCCCGAGCTGGAGGAGAGCCTCGACGTGGTCCGGCACGGCCCCGGTTCGTGGATACCGGCCCCGCCGACCCGACTGCCGGAGGGGACGGTGCGCTGGGTGGTCTCGCCGGAGGAGACCCGCTGGCGCCTCGCCGACCCGTACGCCGTCCAGGAGCTTCTCGTCGACGCGCTGGACGCCGTCGCACCGACCCTGCCCGAGCCGCTCTTCCCGGCACACCTGCCCGCCCCGCGCCAGGGCCGCTGAGACCCTGGACCCGAACGCCAGGTCCGCTGGCCCTTGAGACGGAGCGCTGGCCCAGTGCGGTGAGGTCGATCTCCGCCGCGGGACCTACAGGCCAGGGCCGCTGGCCGCCGCGGCGCCTGACCCACACGCCAGGGCCGCCGAAGCACTGGACGACCCACACGCGCGGGGGCCGCTGGGCCCCTGCGCCGGGGCCGCCGGGGCCGCCGGGGCCGCCGAGCCCGCTATCGACGCCGGGCTGGGTGGTTGTCCGGACGAAGACTGTCGAGCTGCCCCGCCTGTGCGCCCGGCAGGTCGGGCGGGTCCGACGGGGCCGGCGGGTCCGGCGGGTCCGGCAGGTCCGGCGGGTCCTAGACAATGTCCGGATTGTCGCGCCCCGTCTATGCACCCAGCTCGACAGTCTGTCTGTGAGGTATCACCCGGCCGGCCAGGAGAGCGGCTACCCGCCCCGGCCCGCACGCCCAATTACGACCGACCCGGACCGGTTCTGCCGCTATCGCCCCGGGCGGGCCGGCACGGGCGATACGGGCCTGGCGGCGGGCGGCATCCGGGCTGGTAGCAGGGCCAGGAGCAGCGTGAGAGCCGCTCCTGACCGGGTAATCCGGCGCCGGACTGGTTGACGCCTGAGGAGAGGGCCCACGCCATGCTCAGCAAAGAGGATCAGCGCCGTTTCGACGAGATCACGCACCAGCTCCGGATGACCGACCCCGAGTTCGTCGCCCGGCTCGGCGACCGGGGCAGACTACGCCGCGCTCGGCTGATACTCGTGTTGACCTTCGTACTCTGGGCCACCGTACCGGCCCTGGTCGTGCTCGGCGGCTGGTTGGCCGTCGCGATCGCCCCGGCGGTGCTGGTGGCGGCCACGTTACTGATGTGGCAGGCCCGGCGGAACCGCTGAACCGGGACGGGGACGCCCGTCCAGCCACCCTGGCCGGTCGCGACGGCGGGTGGGTGGGTGGGTCACTCCGGATCGCCGACGCCGAACCGGGTGTAGCCGCGACGCAGCCGCTCGGTGAGGCCGGGCCCGCCGATCGCCGCGCCCGGCGGGCCGAGCTGGCGCAGCAGCAGTTCCGGCTCAGTCGCCAGGGTGGGCGGCCGGTCCGGCAGCGGCACCGGGGCGACCCAGAACCGGTCGAGCAGCCCGGCCAGCGGTTCGCCCGGCAGGTCGGCGAGAGCCAGCCCGGCACCGGCACCAGCACCAGCACCAGCACCAGTTCCGGTCAGCCGGTCGGGTTCTCCGCCGGGGTCGGTGCCGCGCAGCGCCCGCAGCCGGGCGAGTAGCCGCGCACGGTCGCGCCCCCGCCAGTGCAACAGTTGGAACGGGTCAGCGTCGAACGCCTCGGCGAGCAGATAGAAGGTCGCGGCCAGGTGCTTGCACGGCACGGCGAAGTCCGGGCAGTCGCAGCGCTGGGTCAGCTCGCCGACGCCGGCCGGGAAGAGCGGCGCACCCGCCTCGGCGAAGACCGACTCCAGCTCCGGCGGTACGTCGCCGGCCAGCAGTCGCGCGCTGAACAGCGCCTGCGCGGCGAGCAGCTTCTCCAGCCGCCCCCAGACCCGCTCGGACAGCGGCCGGAACCGGATCGACACCTGGTACGGCCTCGCCCGGGAGCCCTGCACCACCGCGGTCACCTCGCCCGGTGCCACGTCCAGCGAGACGACCTGCCCGGCCCGGGCGTACGAGCGGCCCCGGGTGAGCCGGGTGCCCAACGCGAACGACTCCAGTACGTCGAGGAAGCGGCGGGACCACCAGGACTGCCCGATCGCCCCCCGGGCGGTACGCGCCCGCAGCCCACCGTCGACCTTGCGCGGCCGGCCGTACTCGCGGAAGTCGGCCATCACTCCACCACCGCCCCGCGCTCCAGGGCGAAGAGCTGCCGGAGTTCCGATGTGGAGAGTTCGGTGAGCCACTGCTCGCCGCTGCCGACGATCCGGGCGGCCAGTCCGCGCTTCTCGGCGATCATCGCGGCCACCTTCTCCTCCACGGTGCCGGCGCAGACGAACTTGCGTACCTGCACCGCACGGCGCTGGCCGATCCGGAACGCCCGGTCGGTGGCCTGGTCCTCGACGGCCGGGTTCCACCACCTGTCGACGTGTACGACGTGGTTGGCGGCGGTCAGGGTCAGCCCGGTGCCGCCGGCCTTGAGGGAGAGGACGAAGAGGGCGGGGCCGGCGGCCTGGTCCTGGAACCGGGCGACCATCGCGTCCCGGTCCGCCTTGCCGACGCCGCCGTGCAGAAAGAGCACCTCGCGGCCGAACCGGGCGGCGAGATGGGCCCGGAGCATCCCGCCGAACTCGGCGTACTGGGTGAAGACCAGGGCCTTCTCGCCGGCCGCCAGCACCTCGTCGAGGATCTCCTCCAGCCGGGCCAGCTTGCCGGAGCGGCCGGGCAGCGCCGAGCCGTCCCGGAGCACCTGGGCGGGATGGTTGCAGACCTGCTTGAGCCGGGTCATGGTGGCCAGCACCAGCCCGCGCCGCTCGATGCCCTCGGAGGACTCGATCCTGGCCATCATGTCGTCCACCACCGCCTGGTAGAGCGACGCCTGCTCCCGGGTGAGGTTGCAGAGCACCTCCATCTCCAGCTTCTCAGGCAGGTCGGTGATGATCGACCGGTCCGTCTTGACCCGGCGGAGCACGAACGGGCCGGTGATCCGGCGCAACCGGGCCGCCGCTTCGTCGTCGCCGTGCCGCTCGATCGGCTCGGCGTACCGCTTCCTGAAGGCCGTCGCGGCGCCGAGCAGGCCCGGGTTGGCGAACTCCATGATGGACCAGAGGTCGGCGAGCCGGTTCTCCACCGGCGTACCGGTGACCGCCACCCGGTGCCGGGCGGGCAGCGAGCGGATCGCGGCGGCCTGCCGGGTCGCGGCGTTCTTGATCGACTGGGCCTCGTCCACCACGATCCGGTGCCAGTCGACCTCGGCCAGCGCGGCGGCGTCCCGGGCCGCCACCGAGTAGGTGGTGAGCACCAGGTCCGCGTCCCGGACCGCCGCGGTGAACTTCGCCCCGCGCGGCCGTTCCGCACCATGGTGTACGTGTACCCGCAGCTCGGGCGCGAACCGGGCCGCCTCGCGCTGCCAGTTGCCGACCAGCGACATCGGGCAGACCAGCAGGGTCGGGCCGGCTTCGGCCGGGTCACCGGCGAGCAGCGCCAGCATCATGACGGTCTTGCCCAGCCCCATGTCGTCGGCGAGGATGCCGCCGAGCCCGAGCGACTGGAGGAAGGCCAGCCAGGCCAGCCCCCGCCGCTGGTACGGCCGCAGCGTCCCCCGGAAGCTCTCCGGCGCGTCCCGGGGCGTCAGGTGCCGCTCCGCCTGGCCGGCGAGCAGGTCCCCGAGCGGGCCGTCGGCGCTGACCCCGAGCACCGGCAGGGCATCCGGATCGTCGTCCGGGGTGGCCAGTCCCAGCCGGAGCAGGTCGCCCACGGTCAGCTCGCCACCGGCCCGGAGCATCCGGAGCCCGGCGGCGAGCCGTTTCGCGTCCAGCTCGACCCACTGGCCGCGCAGCCGGACCAGCGGTGTCTTCAGCGTGGCCAGCGCCCGCAGCTCGGCGGCCGAGAGCGGCTGGTCGCCGAGGGCCAGCTCCCACCGGTAGTCGACGAGCGCCTCCATCCCGAGCGCACTTCGCGCGGCGACCGTCCCCGGCGCGGTCGGCGCGGTACGCGTCCGGGCCTGCAACCGGGCGCCGAGCCGGGCACCGGGCCGCTGCCACCAGGACGGCAGCAGCACGCCGAACCCGGCGGCGTGCAACACCGGCGCCCCGTCCCGGAGGAACCGGTGTGCTCCCTCGGTGTCCAGCTCCAGCGCCTCCGGGGCGGCCGTCCGGAGCGCGCCGTCCAGCGCCGGCCAGAGCCGGCTCGCCCGGCCCAGCTCGGTCAGCAGGGTCTCCTGCGGGGCGGCCAGGTGCCGGGCCAGCGCCCGCAGGTCGCCCCGGGCGGCCCAGATCCGGTCCGCCCCGACCACCAGGCTCGGCTCGTCGGCCGCCTGGAGCGCGAACTCCACCCGCCAGCGCCGCTCCTCCCCGTCCGAGTCGACCGGCTCGACCAGCTCCCCCGCCCCGAGGTCGATCTCGACCGGGGCGGGTGGTTCGACGAGCCGGAAGCAGGCCCGTACCGGGCTGCCGGCGGCGTCGCGCTGCCAGGTCCGCAGTTCGCGGTCGAGTACGGCCACCGCCTCCGGCGCGGCGGTGAACTCCCGCTGCCGCCCGGTCAGCGCCCGCAGCCAGCCCCGGACGGCGGCGTCGGCGGCACCGGCCCGACCGGCCCCGATCAGCCGTACGCCCTCCAGGGCCGTCCGGGCGGCGGCGTCGGTGAGCGCGTCCAGGGCGTCCGCGACGATCTCCGCCGCCGAGCCGGCCGCGGAGGGATCGCCGTCCGGCAGGGCGGCGCGGGCCGCGGGCGGCAGCGCCATGGTCAGCGCTCGGGCCCAGCGGGCGTCGGCCCCGGTGAGCAGCGGGCGCCACACCGCACGGGCCGAGCCGTCCGGTGCCGCGAGGCCGGGCAGGGTCCGGCCCCGGCGCACCAGCTCGACCGCGAACCCGGCCAGCCCGGCGAGGTGGCGCAACGACGCACCACGGACCGGCGGACCGGCCGGCCCGTCGGGTTTCCGGCCGGCCGGCTGCCGCCGGTCGCCCGACGCTCCCCCGGCAGCGAGCGGCTCGTCCGCGCCGAAGGCGAGCAGCACCGGAAGTGCGTGGTCCGCGTCGTACTCCAGCACCGGCACCCGCCAGGACGCGAGGTCGACCGGATCGCGGCCCGGCTCGACCGGCTCGGTCCGGACCAGCTCCGCCGAGTCGACGGGTGCGCCGGCCCGGGTCGGCAGGGCCAGCGGCAGGCTGCCGGTGGTCGCCTTCGCGGCGAGGTCGCCGAGCGCACCGGCCAGCCCGGCGTGTCCGGCGGCGAACGGATGCGGCCGGTGCCGGGGCGGGCGGCCGGGGCGGCGCGGCGGCCGGACCGGCAGCGTGGAGTCCTCACCCCACACCGCGAGCCGGCCCCCGGCCAGCCACGACGCGTGGACGACCAGCACGCAGAGGTCCCTTCTTCGGCCGTCGGGTCAGCGGGCGGCTCCCTTTCTAGCACCCCGCCCGCCACCGGTGCCGGGGCCTCGCCGGTACGGCGGGGCGTCGACGCCCCGAGCACTGCCCGGCCGGGCCCACCGGTCCGGGAGTTCACGCCCGACTGGCGATTTCCGGCACTAACCCAGTCACGAATCGAACAGTTTCGCCCCGGTGGCCGTACCAACGGAGAAGATGACGACAGGCATGGATGCGTCGGCATCACGAGGTGAGGCGGTGACCATGGACTTCCCCATCGTGAAGCGGGCGACGCCCGGACGCTACCTGCTCCGCGGGCTGCTCTCCTGCGGGCCCTGCGACGAGTTGCTGATCCCGTCCTTCTCGTCGAGCGGGCGCCGCTACTACGGCTGCCCCCGCCGGCAGTGCCCCCGGCCGTGGATTCCGGCGGAGCAGGCCGAGCAGGCCGTCTGGGCGCACGTCACGGCGACGTACGGGGACGCGGCCCGGGACCTGCCACAGGACCGGCGACCGGCGCTGCTGGCCGCCGTACTCGCCCGGGTCAGCGTCGGGGTGCGGGTCGCCGACCTGCACTACCAGTGGCGGTGAAACGCCCGGCTGCGGCGATCCCCTGCGGTGGGGACGTTCCGGCGGCAGGATGGCCCCATGGAGGGCTCCACCGAGATCCCACTGGTCGGCGGCGTGGGTGACGGCGGCACGGTGCTGGTCGACCTCGACGTGCACGGCCGGCCGCCGCTCACCCACCACCACCTGATCGACGACGGACTCGCCCAGGCGGAGATCTACGAGTTGGAGGCGGCGGACACCGGCGAGGGGCCGCCCTGGCGGTACCGGTGGCGCGGGCCCGCCCCGTCCTGAGCGGTCCCTTCCCACCCGTCGCCGCGCACGGACGCCATCCGTGGACCCGCGTCGAGCCGGCCCGGGTCGTCCCCCGGACCGGCTCTGTGCGTTCCCGCCGCCGCCTGCCTCCTACCGCTACTTGCCGCGGAAGACCCGGACCGTGGCGACGCCGCCCAGGGCGAGCGCGCCGAGCAGTACGGCCCAGATGATCGTCGTGTTCAGGCCGGTGCCGAACTCCGCGTTCGCCTTGGCGTTGGCGGCCAGCGACTGGTCCTGCGGGGCGGGCACCGCCACCGGGGGAAGCTCGGCGTACCGCACCAGGCCGGTGCTCTCCAGCAGGGTCATGTGGGTCTGCACGAAGCCGTTGGCCTGCTCGGCGAGCGTGCGTACTGTCTCGTTGCGGGTGCCGGACCGGACCGCGCCGATGACCGGGAAGATCGCCCCGTGTGCCGCCCGAAGCCGGTCCACGAAGATCCGGTCGAACCGGGCTCCGGTGGCGTTCGTCATCTCGTCGAGCCAGCCCTTCTGCTGGGCCGTCGGCTCGGTGGGCAGCTGGACGCCGAGCTTGTTCGCCGCCTCGACGGTGAGCTGGTCCAGTTCGACGTGCTGCTTGGCGATCTCGGCGCCGATCTCCCGGACCCGCTGGCTCTCGCCCTTCTCGGCGGCCATCTGCCCGGCCGGCATCTCCCAGAGCCCGGCCAGCCGGACCCCGCTGAGCAGTGTCATGTCGGCCGCGCCGAGCTGGGTCGGCCCGGCCGGCGCCGCGCTGGCCGCCCCCGGCAGCACGAGCAGACCGACTACCAGGCCGGCCAGCAGGCCAGCCGTCCGGCGCATTCCCTTTACCGCAGATCGGGCCGTGGCCACCTACTCAACCTCCCATAAAGCCGCGCCAGAGTGGCAATGGAGTTATCGGCCAGGACGGTATTGCGGCGCGCGCTTATGAGTCAATCTCGGAAGGCCGGGCAGAGCGAAGCTTAGGGCATATTTAAAGGAAATTTATACCGGCGGGTAGCCTCGGCGCCGCCGGGCGGAACCACCGACGACGGACCGGACCTGCGGTTTTCCCGCCGCGTCGGGCCGGCCCGGCGGACGGGGCGGGAAAGTCCACCGGAAGCGGAGCGGTCGACCACGTTGCGCAGTACGGCGTTGACCCCGGGTGACATTTCCCGGAAAGAAGGGGTTGGGTGGGCGCGGCAGGTTTCGAACCTGCGACCCCTCGCTTGTAAGGCGAGTGCTCTCCCACTGAGCTACGCGCCCGGAGTGCCCGACGGCCACCGGCGGCGGCAAGCTTACCTGCCGCCCCGGTACCCGCTCCACCCAGTTCACCCACCGGGTCGGGTTCAGGCCAGCGCCGCCGCCAGTGCCTTGCGCCAACCGGCCTGGTCACGCGCCTCCCCGGGGCCGTTGCACTCGGCGAAGCGCACCGTACCCGCCCTGTCGACCACGAACGTGCCCCGGTCGGCGAAGCCCGCGGTCTCGTTGAAGACGCCGTACGTCCGGGCCACCGCGCCGTGCGGCCAGAAGTCGGCGAGCATCGGGAACTGGTAGCCCTCCCGGTCGGCCCAGACCTTGTGCGCGTAGACCGAGTCGACGCTGACGGTGAGCACCTGGACGTCGTCGTTCTGGTATTCGTGGAGGTTGTCCCGCAACTCGGCGAGTTCACCCTGGCAGGTGCCGGTGAACGCGAGCGGGTAGAAGACGAGCAGCACCGCCCGCCGACCCCGCAGGTCGGACAGGCGCACCTGCTGGTTGTTCTGGTCCTTGAGCACGAAGTCCGGCGCCTCGGCACCGACGTCGATCGGCATGCGGTCCTTCCTGTTCGTGGGGCATCGACCGGCTGACCACGCGGGATCGGCCGGCTCGGCCGTACGGCTGCGGCGTCCGGGCTGCTCCTCCGGCCCCGACCCGGCTACCTCTTCGCCTTGGCGCCCCGACGCAGGACCAGTCGCGCTCCGCTCCAGTCCTTGCCGGCGTTGACGGTCGAGGTCTGCTGGAGGCCGGCGGTGACCGCCGTCTCGCTGACCTCGCTCGGCTCGACGTGCCCGTCCCGGCCGGCCTTGGGAGTCAGCAGCCACACCACGCCGTTGTCAGCCAGCGGGCCGAGGGCGTCGACGAGCATCTCGAACAGGTCACCGTCGCCGTCGCGGTACCAGAGCAGCACCGAGTCCACGACCTCGTCGGTGTCCTCGTCCACCAGCTCTCCGCAGCGATCGGTCAGGGCGTCCCGGAGATCCTGGTCGACGTCGTCGTCGTACCCCATCTCCATGACGACCATCCCCGACTCGATGCCGAACCGGTCCGCCACGCTCCGTACGCCGTCGGCGGCCTGACCAGCGGTCGCGCTCACTGTCACGTGCCTCCTCATCTCCCTGCCAGCGGCATCCGGGTGACGCCGATGACGCAAAGTCCACACAGTTGTCCCGCCGCGCGCAAGTGGCACACCGAGTCGAAGGGAATTTACCGTGCCAGCAGCGTTCGGGCACCCTGGGTAATGGCCTCTTCGGAGACCAGCACGCTACGGGCGGCCGGACCCAACGGGACGAAGGTGTCGATAGAAGCTACCCTACGGGCAGATCCGACAAATCCGGCATCCACCAGCGCCGCGACCACCCCCTCGCCGACCCCGCCCGACCGGCGCGTCTCGTCCACGACCAGCACCCGGCCGGTGGCCTGGGCCTCCCGGATGATGTCCGCCACCGGCAGCGGCGCCAGCCAGCGCAGGTCGAGCACCCGGGTACCGACATCCTCCTCGGCCAGCTTCGCCGCCGCCCGCAGCGACATGCGAACACCATTACCGAACGTGATGATCGTGACGTCCTCGGCCGAGCCGACGCCGTACACCCGGCCCCGGCCGATCGGGACGTGGCTGGCCGTCCAGCCGCCCGGCCCGAGGTAGGGGGCGAGCCACTCGCCGTCGCCGTCGGTGTGCAGATCGCGGGTGTGGTAGAGCGCGATCGGCTCCAGGAAGACGCAGACGCTGCCGTCCACCGCCGCACTGGCCAGGCAGGAGCGCAGCATCGGCGCGGCGTCGTCGGCCCGGGACGGCACCGCGAGCACCAACCCCGGCACGTCCCGGAGTACGGCGAGCGAGTTGTCGTTGTGGAAGTGCCCGCCGAACCCGTCCTGGTACGCCAGCCCGGCGATCCGGACCACCATCGGGTTGCGGTAGGCGCCCCGGGAGAAGTACTGCATGGTGGCCGCCTCGCCCCGGAGCTGGTCCTCCGCGTTGTGCAGGTAGGCGAGGTACTGGATCTCCGGCACCGGCAGCATCCCGCTCAGCCCGGCGCCGAGACCGAGCCCGAGGATCGAGGTCTCGTCCAGCAGCGTGTCGAAGACCCGGGGGGCGCCGAACCGGTCCCGCAGGCCCTTGGTGACCCCGTACACCCCGCCCTTGACCGCCACGTCCTCGCCGAAGACGGTCATGCCGGGATAGTCGAGCAGCCCGTCGGCGAGCGCGGCGTTTATGGTCTGGGCCAGGGTCAGCGGCCCGGCCTGCTCCGGCAGCTTGCCGTCGAAGGCGGCGTTCCGGGCGGCGGCGGCCGGTCCGGCGGCCCGACCGGCGGCCTCGGTGACCGCCCGGGCGACCCGGACCGGGCGCCTCGGCGCCAGCGGCGCCACGATGTCCGCGGCGCTGTCCAGCTTGCGCTCGCCGAGCACCTCCTCGGCGACCTTGCGGACCTGCCAGCCGACCTCGTCGTAGCGGGCGATCAGCTCCTCCGGGGTGAGTAAGCCCGCCCCGGCGAGCAGCCGGGCGGTGCCCACCAGCGGGTCCCGGGCCACGTCCCGGGCGATCTCGGCGGCACTGCGGTACGCCATCTCGGCATCCGCACCGGCGTGCCCCATCAACCGCACCGTCGACAGGTGCAGTACGGCCGGACGCCGGTGCCGGCGCACCCAGGCGGCCGCCTCGACCGCCACGTCGTACGTCTCGACCAGGTCGCAGCCGTCCGCCGAGAAGTACCGGATGCCGGGCCTGGCCCGCAGCGCCTGCGTCACCCAGCCGTCCGGCGAGCGGACGCTGATGCCGAGCCCGTTGTCCTCGCACACGAAGAGCACCGGGATGCGCAGCCCGGTGTGGTCGCACCAGCCGGCGGTGTTGAAGGCGGCGACGGCGGTGGCGTGGTTGACCGAGGCGTCGCCGAACGAGCAGACCACTATGGCGTCGGCCGGCCAGGCCGGCTCGGCCTCGGCACGCTGCCGGGCGGCGCCGCCACCGGCCGCCCGACGGCCGCCGCCGGACCGCCCCCGCCCGTCGCCGAGCCGGCGCAGCCGTTCGATCGCGAAACCGATCCCGACCGCCCGGGGCAGGTGCGAGGCGATGGTGGAGGTGGTCGGCACGACGGCGACGGCGGCGTTGCCGAAGACCTTGTGCCGGCCGCCCGCGATCGGCTCGTCGGCGGAGGCCACCACCCCGCGCAGCACGTCCCGGGCGGCCTCCAGGATCGCCTCCGGCGCCCCGGCGTCGGATCCGTCGTCGTCGGGCCGGGGGTCGGCGGGGTTCGCGCCGGAGCTTCCGTTGGCGTCCTGGCCGCGCATCACCTCGGCCACCCGTTCGGCGACCCCGACCCGGTGCGCCACGCCGTCGGCCCGGCCGGCCGGCGGAGCCGGGTCCCCGGCGTCGGCCTGGGCGACCCGGGCGCAGTAGAAGGCGCCGGAGCGGTAGTGCAGCAGGGCCGGGTCGGTCGGCCGGACCGCCAGCGCCACCGCGGCGTTGCCCTCGTGCCCGGAGGAGCCGATGGTGTAGTAACCCTCGCCGAAGCTGCGCAGCCAGCGGGCCGCCAGATCGAGATGCCGGCTGACCAGTTGGGCGTCGAAGAGTTCCAGTGCCGTCCGGCCGTCGAGCGTGCCGCCGTCCCGGACCGGCTCGGCGGCCGTGCGCCCGGTCGCCGACACCTCGACGGCGCCGACCGCCTCCCGGAACCGTTCGTCGAGATCTTGGGGGGTGGTCACGTCCGACAGCATTACCGACGCCGGCCACCCGTGACCACTCAGACACGTCACAACCGCCCATCTCGGCCGGAGCTCCGCAGGTCCGCAGGGCCGCCGGCCGGTGGGGCGGAGCGACCGGGCCGAAGGACCCTTCCGGTACGCGGGACAGCTGCGTACACTCAAAGTTCAGAACTTCCTGAACGTTCGAACAGCAAGGAGTGGTAATTCCGTGGCCGAACTCTCCCCGGAACGGCACTACGCGGAGGAGGCAGCCGTCGCGCTGGCCGGCATGGGCCTGACCCCGGCCTACGGCAAGCTGCTCGGCTGGCTGCTGATCTGCGACCCGCCGCAGCAGACCAGCGGAGAACTGGCCGCCGCGCTCGACCTGTCGAAGGGATCGGTGAGCACCGGGATGCGGCTGCTGGAGCGCAGCGGCTTCGTCCGGCGCGTGCCGGTCCCCGGCCGACGCGGGCACGCCTACGAGGTCGCCCCGGACGCGATCATCCGCACCGTCGTCGAGCCGACCCGGTTCCGGGTGTTCCGGGAGCTGATGGACCGGGGCGTGCAGCTGGCCGGCGGCCCGGACGCCCCCCGGGCCGACCGGGTGCGGATCACCCGCGACTTCTACGCCTACGTCGAGCGGGAGCTGCCCGCGCTTGTCGAACGGTTCAGGGCCGATCAACGGAAAGGAGCAGCCGATGCCTGACCCGGCCATCAGCACCGAGCAACTCGTCAAGCGGTACGGCCGCAGTCGTGGCCTGGCCGGCCTGGACCTGCGGGTCGAGGTCGGCGAGGTGTACGGCTTCCTCGGGCCGAACGGCGCCGGCAAGTCCACCACCATCCGGCTGCTGCTGGACCTGATCCGCCCGACCAGCGGCCGGATCAGTGTGCTCGGCCAGGACCCGCGCCGACACGGGGTGGCGCTGCGTCGCCGGATCGGCTATCTGGCCGGCGACTTCGTGGTCGACGGCCGGCGACCGGCCGGGAACTCCTCGGCTACCTGGCGAGCCTGCGCGGTGGGGTGCCGCGCGGCCGGATCGAGGAGTTGGCCGCGCGGCTCGACCTCGACCTCGGTCGGCGGATCCGCAGCCTGTCCCGGGGCAACCGGCAGAAGGTCGGAGTGGTGCAGGCGTTCATGCACTCCCCCGAGCTCCTCGTCCTGGACGAGCCGACAAGCGGGCTCGACCCGTTCCTGCAACAGGAGTTCGTCGCCCTGGTCCGCGAAGCCCGGGCCGCCGGGCAGACCGTGTTCATGTCCTCGCACGTGATGAGCGAGGTGCAGCAGACCGCCGACCGGGTCGGCATCGTCCGGCAGGGCCGGCTGGTCGCCGTCGAGCACGTCGAGGAGCTGCGGGAGCGCGCCGTCCGCCGGGTGGAGATCTCGTTCGCCGACCCGGTCGAGCTGGCCGAGTTCGCCGGACTGCCCGGGGTCACCGACGCGACCCTGGCGCACGGCACCCTGCGCTGCCGGCTGAACGGCCGGGCCGACGCGCTGGTCAAGGCCGCCGGGCGGCACACGGTGCTGAGCCTGCTCTCCGAGGAACCCGACCTGGAGGAGCTGTTCTTCGACTACTACGCGACCGGGGAGGTCGAGCATGCTGGCGCGTAACCCGTTCGGCAAGGCCCTGGTCGACGCCCGACGACCACTGCTCGGCTGGACCGTGGCGATCGTCGCCGTCGCCGCCATGTACGCGGCGTTCTGGCCGACCATGCAGGCACCGCAGATGCAGGAGGCGCTGGCGGCGTACCCGGAGGGGTTGCTGGAGGCGTTCAACTACAGCGACCTGACCAGCGCCGCCGGCTATCTCGGCAGCGCCGTCTACGGCCTGCTGGTGCCGCTGCTGGTCACCGTCTTCGCCATCGCGACCGGCACCCGGACGGTGGCCGGCGACGAGGAGGCCGGCACCCTCGACCTGGTACTCGCGCATCCGGTCGGCCGGGTCCGGCTCGCGCTGCACCGGTTCGCCGCGCTGCTGGTCGGGCTGGCGGTGATCGCCGTGCTGCTCTGGCTGGCGATGCTGGCGCTGTCCGGGCCGGCGGAGTTCGACGGGGTGGGTGCGGGCGACCTCGCCGCGGTCAACCTCCAGCTCGCCCTGCTCGGCACCACCTTCGGCGCCCTGGCGTACGCCGTCGGCGCGGCGACCGGCCGCCGGGCCGTCGCGCTCGGGGTCAGCGCCGGGGTGGCCGTGCTGGCGTACCTGGCGAACTCGGTGCTGCCGCAGGTCGAGGGTTGGCAGTGGGGGGCGGAACTCTCCCCGTTCCACTGGTATCTGGGCGGCCAGCCGCTGGTGCACGGGGTGCAGGCCGGCGGTGCGCTGCTGCTGCTCGGCACCTCGGCTGTGCTGGTCATCCTCGGCACCTGGGCGTTCAGCCGCCGCGACGTCGCGGTCTGAGCCCGACGACCGGGGGCGGCGCGTCGCCAGCCGCCCCGGTCGGCGCCGGCAGGGTCACCAGCCGCTCCGGCAGGGCGGGCAGGATCCCGCCAGCCGGTTCCGGGTCGGCGCGGGCCGGGCCAGCCCTCCCGGGCACGGCGGGCAGGGACGCCGGAACCGGGCAAGCCTTCACTTTCTGTTCGACAGGTCGTTGTCGGGACTATCAGCCCGATGAACCCGTGATCGCCAGGCTGCTCCCAGCCCGTCCACCGGATCTTGGGAGATGCCGATGGTTCTGTCCCGCCGTACCCTCCTGCTCACCGGCGCCGCGGTCGGGGCCGCCGGCGCGGTGACCGGCCTGCCAGCCGCGGCCGCCGCCGCCCGGCCGCTGGCCGCCGACCCCTTCACCCTCGGCGTCGCCTCCGGCGACCCGGACGCCGACGGCTTCGTGCTCTGGACCCGGCTCGCGCCCAGCCCGCTCGCCGAGGACGGTCTGGGCGGGATGCCGAACCGGGCCGTCCCGGTCCGCTGGGAACTCGCCGCCGACGAGCGGTTCCGACATGTGGTACGCCGGGGTACGGCGATGGCCCGCCCGCAGTCCGGGCACGCCGTGCACGTCGAACTGAACGGCCTGCCGCCCGGACGGGAGTTCTTCTACCGGTTCCACGCCGAGCGGCACACCTCGCCGGTCGGCCGGACCCGCACCGCACCGGCGCCCTGGGCGCTCGGCGGCGCCCTGACGATGGCCTTCGCCTCCTGCTCACAGTTCGAGCACGGCTACTTCACCGCCTACCGCCGCCTCGCCGAGGAGCGGCCGGACCTGGTGCTGCACCTCGGCGACTACCAGTACGAGTACACCAGGGGCAGCTACGTGGCCCCGGGCGGCAACCCGCGCGACCACGAGGGGCCGGAGACGGTCACCCTGGCGAACTACCGGCAGCGGCACGCACAGTACAAGTCCGACCCGGACCTGCGGGCCGCGCACCAGGTGGCGCCCTGGATCGTGGTCTGGGACGACCACGAGCTGGACAACAACTGGGCCGACGAGGTCCACGAGAAGCCGGAGATCCCGCAGCCGGACTTCCTGGCCCGCCGGGCGGCGGCGTTCCAGGCGTACTACGAGAACATGCCGCTGCGCCGCACCTCGATCCCGCACGGCATCGACATGCAGCTCTACCGTCGGCTCCGCTGGGGACGGCTGGTCAACTTCCACATGCTCGACACCCGGCAGTACCGGGACGACCAGGCCTGCGGCGACGGCACCAGGGACTGCCCGGCCGCACTCGACCCGGCCCGCTCGATCACCGGTGCCGAGCAGGAGCGCTGGCTGCTCGACGGCTTCCGCCGCTCCGACGCCCGCTGGGACGTCCTCGGCCAGCAGGTCTTCTTCGGCCAGCGGGACACCGACGCCGGCCCGGCGAAGTTCACCTCGATGGACAGCTGGGACGGGTACGCCGCCTCCCGGGACCGGATCACCCGGGGCTGGGTGGCGGCGAAGGTCCGCAACGCGGTCGTGCTGACCGGTGACGTGCACGCGCACTGGGCCGACGACCTCAAGCTCGACTACGACGACCCGACGTCGCGGACGGTCGGCACCGAGCTGGTCTGCTCGTCGATCACCTCGGGTGGCAACGGCGCCGACTCGGTGACCGGCAGCCACCCGTACTTCCCGCACAACCCGCACCTGCGGTTCCACAACAACCAGCGCGGCTACGTACTGACCCGGTTCACCGCGCGGGAGCTGACCGCCGACTTCAAGGTGCTGCCGTACGTGAACACGCCCGGCGCACCGGCGTACACCCGGGCGTCGTTCGTGGTGTCGGACCGGGTGCCGGGGCTGCACCAGACGTACGACCGGCCGGTCGACCCGGCCACCGCCGCCGCCCGGTCGCTGGTGGACCAGGCGGCCGAGACGGCGGCCCGGGAGAACCTGCGGCCCTGAGCGCCGCCCGCCGGCCAGGCCGGCCCGGTGGTCCCGCCGGGTCGGCCGGGACGGTCGGGACGGTCGCCGGCCGGCCCGGTTCGGGTCCGGGCCGGCCGGCGACCGTCCATCCGCCCGCCACGCGTCGAGCGAGTCCTACTCGCGCCAACCGAGCAGTTCGACGCCCTTGGCCAGTTCCACCCGCAACCCGAGAACGATCTCCCGGGAGTCGCCGGGTGGCAGCTCGACGTGCCAGGCCAGCTCGCCGAGCGCGGCCCGTTCGTCCGGCGCCGGGTCGAGGCGCAACTCCCGGACCGTTATCCCGTCGCCGCGCGAGACCGGCAACTGGTCCCGCACCGTCAGCCGGGCCGGCCTGGGCGTGTGGTTGACCAGGCTGATCCGGTACTCGACCTCGCGGCGCCGGGTCGAGCCGAGGGTCGCCCTGGTGTCGCTGCGCCGCACCAGCTCCCGCTTCACCCGGATCCGGTCGTCCAGCCCGAGCGCCACCTCCACCTCCTCGCCCGGCGCCCAGGTCGGCAGCGTCGTGCCACCGACGAAGTCGGCGCCGTGGAACACCGACGCCGGTCCCGGCAGCAGGGTGTGCTCCGAGCCGTTGACGGCGGTGGCCCGCAGGTGCGCCCCGGGGGTACGCACCGGCGCGGTGACGTGGTCGAGCCGGGCCGCCAGCTCCAGTACGGCGACGACGGCCCGGTGTGCGCCACCGTCGGCGGGTACCGCCACCGGGCGGGCCGGGCGGTAGGTGGCGGCCTGCACGCCCTGGGTCAGGGTGGCGGTCGGCTGCGCCACCGGCGTCGGTGGCGGTCCGGCCCCGCGCGCCTTGCCGGCCGCCGCCGAGACCGGCCCACCACCGGGTACCGGTGCACCGGCGACCCGCGCCCGGACCGGGCCGGCGGCCTCCTGCGCCGGCCGGAGCACCGGTTCCGCCTGGTGCAGGTACCACGGTTCCAGCTCCGGCAGTTCGGTGCCGGTGGCCGGGCGGGCGGTGGAGAGCAGCAGCTCGCACTCCGGCCAGTCCTCCCCGGTGCGCTGGCTGACCAGCCCGAACCAGGTGAGCGTCAGGGTCTCCTCGACCAGCCGCAGGTCGTACGAGGAGGTCCAGCCGGCGCCCTGCACCACGTACGAGAGTTCCAGCTGGACCTCGGCGGCCGGCTCCGGACCGGTCGGGTCGCCGCCGCCGTCCCCGCCGCCGGCCGGTTCGATCCGCAGGCTCACCTCGGCGGCCAGCCGGTCCGGCGACTGGCGACCGGCCAGCGCGCCGATCTCCCGCTCCACCGCGGCCAGCCGCTCCCGGGCCTCCTCCTGGCGGCGGACCAGCTCACGCCGCCGGGCCTGGCCGGCGGCGGTCTGCTCGGCGACCGAGTCGGTGAACCCGGCCACGTCGCCCGGGGTGGCCTCCCCGGCGGCCAGCGCACGGGCGTAACTGGCGCCGGCCCGCTGGGTGAGCAGGGCCAGGAAGTCGGCGCGCTGCCCCTCGACCGCTTCGGCGTCGGCCAGCTCGGCGAGTTCGGCGG
This sequence comes from Plantactinospora sp. WMMB782, assembly GCF_049179135.1. Lineage (NCBI taxonomy): Bacteria > Bacillati > Actinomycetota > Actinomycetes > Micromonosporales > Micromonosporaceae > Plantactinospora > Plantactinospora sp. WMMB782. The sequence goes on from NZ_JBMHMC010000007.1 coordinate 508,330, forward strand.
CGATCTCCCGACGCCGCTGCGCCAGCTCGGCGGCGGTCCCCTCGGTGGCCCGGGGCAGCACCTCGGTCACCACGTCCACCCCGAGTACGGTCGCCGGCCCGTGCCCGCCGACCCGCAGTGACTCGCGGAGCAGGCCGAGCGGGAGCGGCCCGAGCCGGATCCGGTGCTCGCCGGGCGGGCGCCGGAGGTCGGCCCGGCGGGTGATCCTGGCCCGGTCCGGATAGACCGTGACGGCGACGATCGGCGCCTCGATCGGGGGTGTGGTCGTCATCGGGCGAGGCTACCCATCCCGCGCCAGCCGGCACCCGCAGCACGGTCGTCAGCCGGGGAGGAAGGAGAACCGGACCTGCCGGGTGGGGTTGTCGCCGTTCGGGTCGACCAGGCAGATCGACTGCCAGGTGCCCAGCGCCAGCCGGCCGGCCAGCACCGGCAGCGTCGCGTACGGCGGCAGGAAGGCCGGCAGCACGTGGTCCCGGCCGTGCCCCGGTGAACCGTGCCGGTGCCGCCAGCGGTCGTCGGTGGGCAGCAGTTCGTCGAGCGCGGTCAGCAGGTCGTCGTCGGAGCCGGCCCCGGTCTCGATGATCGCCAGGCCGGCGGTGGCGTGCGGCACGAAGACGTGCAGCAGCCCGTCGCCCCGGCCGGAGAGGAACTGCTCGGCCTCCCCGGTGATGTCCCGGACCACGGGCCGGGACCCGGTCCGGATGGTGATCACCTCACTCTGCATCCGCCCAGTCTCCCCGACCCCGAAGCGATCTTGATCCTTCCCGGGCGGACGAACGCCGTGTTGCCGGAAAGTTACCCCCTGGTACCTGTGTCGAGCGTCGCCTCTGCCCCGCCTAGACGTGACGGAGCCAGGCATGAGGGGGCAGGATGGCGCTAGAGACCTATCCCACACACAACCTAGGGAACGCCTGTGGCCACGGAACGCAAGCGCCCGGTGATCAGCGACGGCCTGCCGAGCCAGCTTCCGGACATCGACCCCGAAGAAACCAGCGAGTGGGTCGAGTCGCTCGACGGTGTCATCGACGAGCGCGGCGCCAAACGCGCCCGCTACGTCATGCTGCGCCTGCTGGAGCGGGCGCGGGAGCGCCAGGTCGGGGTGCCGCCCCTGACCACCACCGACTACCTCAACACCATCCCGCCGGAGCAGGAACCCTGGTTCCCGGGGGACGAGCACATCGAACGCCGGATCCGGGCGTACATCCGGTGGAACGCCGCGATGCTCGTGCACCGGGCGCAGCGGCCGGAGATCGGCGTCGGCGGGCACATCTCCACCTACGCCAGCTCGGCGTCGCTCTACGAGGTGGGCTTCAACCACTTCTTCCGGGGCAAGAACCACCCGGGCGGCGGCGACCAGATCTTCTACCAGGGCCACGGCTCGCCCGGGATGTACGCGCGGGCGTTCCTGGAGGGACGGCTGACCGAGCACCAGCTCGACGGCTTCCGGCAGGAGTTGTCGCACCCCGGCGGCGGGCTGCCGTCGTACCCGCACCCGCGGCTGATGTCGGACTTCTGGGAGTTCCCGACCGTGTCCATGGGGCTGGGCGGGATCAACGCGATCTACCAGGCCCGGTTCAACCGCTACCTGCACCACCGGGGCATCAAGGACACCTCCGACCAGCACGTCTGGGCGTTCCTCGGTGACGGCGAGATGGACGAGGTGGAGTCGCTGGGCGCGATCGGCGCGGCGGCCCGCGAGGAGCTGGACAACCTCACCTTCGTGATCAACTGCAACCTGCAACGGCTGGACGGGCCGGTGCGGGGCAACGGCAAGGTGATCCAGGAGCTGGAGGCGTTCTTCCGGGGCGCCGGCTGGAACGTGATCAAGGTCGTCTGGGGTCGGGAGTGGGACCCGCTGCTGGCGGCGGACACCGACGGCGCGCTGGTCAACCTGATGAACACCACGCCGGACGGCGACTACCAGACCTACAAGGCGGAGTCCGGGGCGTACGTCCGGGAGCACTTCTTCGGCCGTGACCCGCGGACCCGCAAGATGGTCGAGGGGCTCAGCGACGACGAGATCTGGAACCTCAAGCGGGGCGGGCACGACTACCGCAAGCTCTACGCGGCCTACAAGGCGGCGGTGGAGCACACCGGCCAGCCGACCGTCATCCTGGCGAAGACGATCAAGGGTTGGACGCTGGGGTCGAGCTTCGAGGCCCGCAACGCCACGCACCAGATGAAGAAGCTGACCCTGGACGACCTGAAGAGCTTCCGGGACCGGCTCTACCTGGACATCCCCGACTCGGCGCTGGAGAGCAACCCCTACCTGCCGCCGTACTTCCACCCGGGCGAGAAGTCCGAGGAGCTGGAATACCTGCGCGAGCGGCGCCAGCAGCTCGGCGGCTACCTGCCGAGCCGGCGTACCGATCCGGCACCGCTGCCGGTGCCGGGCAGCGAGCGCTTCGCCGACGTCAAGAAGGGCTCCGGCAAGCAGAAGATCGCCACCACCATGGCGTTCGTCCGGTTGCTCAAGGACGTGATGAAGGACCGCGAGTTCGGCAAGCGGTTCGTGCCGATCATCCCGGACGAGGCCCGGACCTTCGGGATGGACTCGCTCTTCCCGACCCAGAAGATCTACTCGCCGCACGGCCAGAAGTACACCTCGGTGGACCGGGAGCTGTTCCTGTCCTACAAGGAGGCGACAAGCGGGCAGATCCTGCACGAGGGGATCAACGAGGCGGGTTCGGTGGCCTCGTTCACCGCCGCCGGTTCGTCGTACGCCACGCACGGCGAACCGATGATCCCGCTGTACATCTTCTACTCGATGTTCGGCTTCCAGCGCACCGGTGACGCGTTCTGGGCGGCGGCCGACCAGATGGCCCGGGGCTTCGTGCTCGGCGCCACCGCCGGGCGGACCACGCTGAACGGCGAGGGGCTGCAACACGAGGACGGGCACTCGCACCTGATCGCCGCGACCAACCCGGCCGTGGTGGCGTACGACCCGGCGTTCGCGTTCGAGATCGCGCACATCTTCGAGTCCGGCCTGCACCGGATGTACGGCGAGCAGCCGGAGAACGTCTTCTACTACCTGACCGTCTACAACGAGCCGATCCTGCAGCCGGCGGAGCCGGCCGAGCTGGACGTCGAGGGGCTGCTCAAGGGGATCTACCGGTACTCGCCGGCCCCCTCGGTGCAGGGGCAGGACGGTTCGGACGCGCCCCGGGCGAACATCCTCGCCTCGGGCACCGGCGTGCAGTGGGCGCTGAAGGCGCAGCACCTGCTGGCCCAGGACTGGGGGGTGGCGGCCGACGTCTGGTCGGTCACCTCCTGGACCGAGCTGCGCCGGGACGCGGTGGAGTGCGAGGAGTACAACCTCCTGCATCCGGGCGACGAGCCGCGGGTGCCGTACGTCCAGCGCAAGCTGGCCGACGCCGACGGGCCGGTGGTGGCGGTCAGCGACTGGATGCGGGCCGTTCCCGACCTGATCTCGCGGTGGATTCCCGGCGACTACACCTCGCTCGGCACCGACGGGTTCGGGCTCTCGGACACCCGGCACGCGCTGCGTCGGCACTTCCACGTCGACGCCGAGTCGGTGGCCGTGGCGGCGCTGCGGCAGCTGGCCCGGCGCGGCGTGGTGCCGTCGTCGGTGCCGGCCGAGGCCGCCAAGAAGTACGCGATCGACGACATCGCGGCGGCGCCGGTGGGCGAGACCGGCGGGGACTCCTGACGGTCCGCACCTGATCCGCACCCTGGGGGGCGGGGCGTCGCAGCGGCGACGACCCGCCCCTCAGCCGACGGTGGCCAGCCCGGTGAGCCGGGCGAGCGAGCCCTCCAGGTCGGCGCCGACCCGGCGCATCCCCCAGCGCAGCAGCGCCCCGCTGACCGGGCCGGCGGGCCAGCGGACCATGATCAGGCGTACCGAGGTGCCGTCGTCCTCGGGGGCCAGCTCGACGTAGACCTCGGTGCGCGCCTCGGCCCGCGCGCCGGAGCCCTCGGCCCGCTCGCGCCAGGCGATAAGGGTCGGCTCCTGGTATGCGATCACCTCGGCGTCCAGCGCCCGGCCCGCCGCGTGTACCCGCTGCCGGCGGCCGATCCCCTCCCCGGAGAGGACCTCGGCCTGGCGTACCCCGGCCAGCCAGCCCGGCAGGTGTTCGGCGCGCTGGACCAGGTCCCACACCGCCTCGATCGGCGCGTCGACCCGCGTGCTGCGTTCGATGAGCATCATCCTTCAGTCGCCTCCATTGCGGACAACCCATGACCATTGGCAGCTTATTCACGATTACGGACGAAAACGGACGATTGCCCATCGACACGCCGGGCGAAACTACCCTGGTGGAATTCGCCGCTCGCCGCGCCCGCTCCGGTGCCCGGCGGGAAACCTGGTGGCGGGCCACCGCGGACAGCTGCGTAGGCTGGAGGCCGTGACGGTACGAGTACGCTTCGCCCCCTCCCCGACCGGGATGTTCCACGTCGGCGGTGCCCGCTCGGCGCTGCAGAACTGGATCTTCGCCAAGCAGCAGGGCGGGGTCTTCGTGCTGCGGATCGAGGACACCGACGCGGCCCGCAACCGGCCGGAGTGGACCGAGGGCATCCTCTCCGCGCTGGACTGGATCGGCATCGCCCGGGGCAGCTACGAGGGACCGTACCTCCAGTCGGCGAACGCGGGCGAGCACCGCGACGCCGCCACCCGGCTGCACCGCACCGGCCGGGCGTACTACTGCGACTGCACCCGGGAGGCGGTGCAGGCCCGCACCGGCTCCCAGTACCAGGGCTACGACGGTTTCTGCCGGGACCGCGGCCTGGAGCCGGGCCCGGGCCGGGCGCTGCGGTTCCGTACCCCGGACGAGGGCGAGACCGTGGTCGTCGATCTGGTACGCGGCGAGCCCACCTTCGAGAACAGGCTGATCGAGGACTTCGTCATCGCCCGGGCCGACGGCTCGGCGGTCTTCCTGCTGGCCAACGTCGTCGACGACATGGTCATGGGCATCACGCACGTGATCCGGGCCGAGGAGCACCTGCCGAACACGCCCAAGCAGCAGCTCCTCTGGGACGCGCTCGGGGTCAAGCCGCCGGTCTGGGCGCACGTGCCGGTGGTGGTGAACTCCAAGCGGCAGAAGCTCTCCAAGCGGCGCGACAAGGTGGCCCTGGAGGCGTACCGGGACGAGGGCTACCTCGCCGACGCGATGCGCAACTACCTGATGCTGCTCGGCTGGGCGCCGTCGGGCGACCGGGAGATCGTGCCGTGGTCGGTGATCGAGTCCGAGTTCCGGCTCGCCGAGGTGAACCCGTCACCGGCGTTCTTCGACGAGAAGAAGCTGCGGGCCTTCAACGGCGAGTACATCCGGGCGTTGCCGGTCGACGAGTTCGTCGCGGCCTGCCAGCCGTGGCTGACCGGCACCGAGACGATCGCGCCGCCGCCCTGGCAGCCGGCCGACTTCGACTCGGCCGCGTTCGCCGCGGTGGCACCGCTGGCCCAGACCCGGATCGCCGTGCTCGGCGAGATCGTGCCGAACGTCGACTTCCTCTTCCTCGACTCGCCACTCGTCGACGAGGCGGCCTGGACGAAGAGCATGAAGGAGGGTTCGGCCGAGCTGCTGGACGAGGCGATCACCGCCTTCGAGGCGCTGCCGGAGTGGGCGGCCGAGCCGCTGAAGGCGGCCCTGGAGGAGGTCGGCGCCGGCCGGGGGCTGAAACTCGGCAAGGCCCAGGCCCCGGTCCGGGTGGCTGTCACCGGGCGCAGCGTCGGGCTGCCGCTCTTCGAGTCACTCGCCGTACTCGGCCGGGAGCGCACCCTCGCCCGGCTGCGCGCCGCCCGGCTCCGGCTGGTCTGAACGGGACGGTCCGGGGGCTTCCCTCTCGTCGGCAGCACGCTGAGCGTCAGCACCATGACGCTGCGCACCGGTGAATGTCAACAGGGCGACCCGGGCCCCCATGATCCTCCACATCCCGCTACGATTTCGCCAGGTGATCATCGGCTCGTGATTCTGTCGACCATTGATCGCAGATAGTTCCAATTACTGCTCGTCCAGGTGCAACCGAGCGGCGTTCTGCGGAGTCTTTGTTAGGGAGTACGGCGGTCCATCTGGGACGCCTGCCGTGCGCTCCACCGACCAACCAGCGCGTGACCTGCATCATGGCCACCATCGAGACGGGGCGAGGAGGTCGGCGATGGCCGGAGAGGTGAGTCGTCGACTCGTCGGCGTGGCTACGCTGCTGATCGCGGCGACCAGTTGGCTCGGGATCGCCGGGGCCGCCCAGGCGAAGCCGGCCAAGCCGACCGCGGTGGTGATCTCCGGCAAGGACCTGCCGTCCCCGGTGACGGTCCAGGCCCGGGGCGAGCCCGACCTGTTCGCCGCGCTCGTCGACCAGGTGGGCTTCCTGAAGACCGGCAGCGGCAACAGCGCCGGGTTGAAGGCCGCCGACCTCGGTCCGAAATACACGGTCGTGCTGCACGCCGGCGAGGTCGCCCAGCAGTCGTACGACCTCTATCCGCTGGCCAAGGGCGGGCCGCGGGTCTACCGGCCGGCCAAGCAGCCGGACAGGAGCAAGCCCGGTGCCGCCTGGTTCTTCGGCCGGCTGACCATGGCGGAGACCCTGCTGGCGGCCGGTGCGCCGCTGCCCGAGCAGGCGGTCAGCAGCCTGCACGGCGGCGGGATCGGCGGCGGCGAGCGGGTGATCCCGGACGACGCGATCGGCACCGGCAGGGACGTCGACCGGCTCCTCGGCGAACTGCGGCGGCTGATGCTGCTCAACGGTGCGGTGCTGCTCGCGATCACGCTCGGGCTGGCCGGCATCGCCCTGCTGGTACGCCGCCGCACCCGCTGACCCCGCACCCGCTGACCCCGCACCCTCCGCGACCTACCGCCCTGGGCCACGGCCGACGGGCGGTCAGATCTCCAGCCGAGCCGGGCGGTCAACACCAGCGGCATGGCGGGCGGTCAGCACCAGCGGCGTGGCGGGCGGTCACGGCGGACGGAGCGGCGGGACGGGCGTACGGCGCCGTGCCGGTGTGCTCCGGCCCAGCCCGGCAGCTCGGTCTGACAGCCCGGCGTACGCCCGTCTGCCTGCACGGTCGAGGTTTCCGCCGGGCCGGCGGCGCGGGCGGGCCGGTCCAGGTCGTCGCCGTCCGGTTCTCCCGGCCGGGGTCGGGGCACCAGCCTCGACCGGTCGACCGGCCGCCCCGGGTCGGGACCGGCCTGCTCCGGGTCGCCCGGTGCGGCGGCCAGCCCGGCCCCCTCCCCCGGCTCACCGGGGCGGAAGACCCCGGCCTGGTCGTCCGTCGCCGCCGGCTCCGGCCGGGTCCCGCTCCTCGCCTCCGGAGCCGGCCCGGTCCCGCTCCTCGCCGTCGGAAGCGCCGCGTCGGAGGGATCGCCCGCAGCGGCTGCCGGAGGTGGCTCGTCGGGGCCGTCCGCGCGCCCGGCCGTCCCCGGTTCGGCGCCGGGCCGGGCGGACGACCCGGCGAGCGGGCCGGCCGGAAGCGCGGCGCTGGCGCCGCAGACCCAGCGGAACCGGCCGACCGGGCCGAGCGGTGACACCGGCCCATGATCGCCAAGTAGCGAATCCTGCTCGTCCTCCGAACAGCCACGCTCGGCGTCATGCGCCATCCAGGCCTCCTCACACTCGCCGCCGGGTGGGCGGTCGCCCGGCAGGGTGGCACCCGCACCGTCGTCGGTCAGCCAGTGCGGGAAAGCGCATCACCGGGACCATGTCACCGTACTGGTCCCGGACGACGAGTTCGACGCCACCGTGGTGAGAAACTCCTGCATCCCGCTCCGCGGAAGATCCAGGTCACGAACCGGTCAACCTCCGGCTCTGGGTGGACTTCGGGAAGACCGTCGCCCAGACCGGGAAGGCGACGAGCCAGATCACGATCGCGACGGTCAACCGGACGATCCAGGCCAGCAGCTCGGCGGTCCGGTCCGGATCGCCGACCATCAGGATGCCGAGGCCGAGCAGGCCGCAGGCGACGGCCCAGCCCAGCAGCCCCTTGACCCACTCCCGCCACTCGTACCGGGCCCTCGCCCAGCCGCCGGCCGGCGGCTTCGTCGGCGGCGGTCCTCCGGCGAAGCGGTGGGCGAACCGCTGGTCGGCCCAGCGGATCATGCTGTGCCCGAAGGCCACCGAGAAGCCGAGGTACGCCGCCGCCAGCCCGTGCGTGAAGTTCGCGGTGGCACCGCGCCGCAGGTCGAGCACGGTGACGACCAGGATCACCAGGTCGATCACCGGCGTGCCGAGCAGCAGCAGCGCGCCGAGCCGGGGCATCCGGAGCGGGTAGCGGGCGACCAGGCCGGCGACCAGCAGTACCCAGAACCCGATCTCGCCCGCCGCGATCACCGCCAGCATCCCGTGTCCCCCTCCGCTCCTGGGCGGCACCGTTGCTGCACGGCACCGCCTCGCCGGTGCCGGCACGCCGCTCGGCGCCCGTGGCCCCGGCCACTGTTCCCAGTCTCGGCGGGGCGGCGGGGCCGGACCTCGGCACCGGTACGGAGATCCGGATCCGTCGAAAGAGGTACGCGTACACCCTTCGACGGAGTCGACCGGGTACGCCTCGTCGCCGGGGCCGACGGAAACGCCCCGCCGCTGTGGTGGGATCGGAAGGTGACCGCACGGCTGAGCCTGGAACGCGGCTCCCTGTCCCGGGACGTCGCGCTGGCGTCCGCGTCCCTGGCGGGTGGACTGCTGATGACGGCGCTCGGGGTGTACCACCCGCTCAATCCCGGCCTGCTGGACCCCCCGCCGGGGCTCACCGTCGGCACCCTCGCCGTCACCTGTCTCGCCGTGGCGCTGCGCCGGGTGGCGACCCGGCTCGGCCTCGCGCTGGGCACCGTCGCCATCGCCGTCGACCTGGTCCACGGGTCGTCGCTGGCCACCACGCTCGTCTACACCCAGGTGCTCTTCGACTCCTGCGTCTACGGGTCGGCGCGGCTCTGGCGCCGGCTGCTCTGGGTCAACCTGGTGCTGACCGGGGTTGCCGCACTGGTCGGGGTGCTGCTCGCCACCCCGGCCTGGCAGGGCATCGGGCTGGCGATTCCGGTGGTGCTGATCGGCGTACTCCCGGTGGTCAGCGGCATCGGCGTGCGGCAGTACCGGGACCAGGCCGCCGCCGAGCGCGCCCGGGCCGAGCAGACGGCCAGGCTGGCCGAACTCGACCGGCGCCAGGCGGTGGCGGCGGAACGGAGCCGGATGGCCCGGGAACTGCACGACGTGATCGCCAACCACCTGAGCGCGGTCGCGATCCACGCCACGGCGGCGCTGTCGGTCTCCGGGCTGGACCGGACCCAGCTCGACCAGGCGCTGCGGGTGATCCGGGAGAACAGCGTGCAGGGGCTCGCCGAGATGCGGCAGATGATCGGCCTGCTCCGGGAACCGGCCGGCGCCGAACCGGTTCCTCCAGCCACACCCGGCGGCGCGACCGCGGCCGGCAGCGCGGCGACCGCGGCCGGCAGCGCCAACCCAGCCGGCAGCGCCACCGCGGCCGGCAACGAGCCCGCCCGGCTGGGCACGGGCGACGGCCCGGTGCAGGCCCGGCTGGCCGAGGTCGACCGGTTGGTCGGCCAGGCCCGCGACGCCGGCCTGACGGTACGGTTCCAGACCACCGGCGAGGTACGCCCGCTGCCGGTCGGGGTGGACCGGGCCGCGTACCGGATCGTCCAGGAGTCGCTGACCAACGCGCTGAAGCACGGCGCCGGGCCGGCCGTCCTGACCATCTGTCACGAGCGGCGCTCGGTCAGCCTCACCATCGAGAATCCGCTCGCCGGGGTGGGAGGGGCCCAGGGTGCCGGGCTCGCCGCCGGTGCCGGTCTGCCGGGGGCGGGCGCGGGACTGATCGGGATGCGGGAGCGGGCCACCCTGCTCGGCGGCCGGTTCGAGGCCGGACCGAGGGGTGCGAGCTGGCGGGTACACGCCGAGTTGCCGAGCGCCGAGCCGCCGGCGGCACCGGCTCACGCCACCGGTTCGCCGCCCGGTGCCGCCGCACCGGGCCGGGCCGGCGAGGACGTCGGCGGTGCGGCGCCGACGGGCCGGCCGTGACCAGGCCGGACCGAGGTGACGCCGGTGCGTACACCGCGCTCGACGGCCCGGCCGGCGGTGACCGGCCCGAGACCGTCGACGCCGCCGGGACGGGCCGGGTGGTCCGGGTCGTGGTCGCCGACGACCAGGACGCGGTACGCGCGGGTCTGGTGCTGATCCTCGCCGGCACGCCCGGCGTGGCGGTGGTCGGCGAGGCGGCCGACGGCGAGGAGGCGGTGGCGCTGTGCCGGCGGCTCCGGCCGGACGTGGCGGTACTCGACGTCCGGATGCCCCGGCTCGACGGCGTCTCGGCGACCGCCGAGATCGTCGCCGAACGGTTGGCCGACGTCCTGGTGCTGACCACGTTCGACCTGGACGAGTACGTCTTCGGCGCGCTCCGGGCCGGCGCGTCCGGGTTCCTGCTGAAGGACACCGACGCCGACGGGCTGGTCGAGGCGGTGCGTACGGTCGCCCGGGGCGAGGGGATCATCGCGCCGGCGGTGACCCGTCGACTGATCACCGCCTTCGCCGCCACCGCCCCGGTCACCCCGGCCGGCGCCCGGACGGCGGTGGCCGAGCTGACGCCCCGGGAGCGGGACGTGCTGGCCTGTCTCGGGCTCGGACTGTCCAACCAGCAGATCGCGCAGCGGTTGGCGATGGCCGAAAGCACCACCAAGACGCATGTCAGCCGGATCCTCGGCAAGCTCGGACTGCGCAGCCGGGTGCAGGCGGCGATTCTCGCGCAGGAACTGGCCCTGCCACCACCACCCTGACCGGCCTGATCCAGGGCGGCGCGGATCGGCGCGCCACAGATCAGCGCGGATCGGCGCGCGCCACAGATCAGCGCGGAGCGGCGCGGACCGGCGCGGACCGGCGCGCGCCACAGATCAGCGCGGAGCGGCGCGGCGCGCATCAGCGCGCATCGGTGCGCGGGGGGCGGCGGCTACCGGGCGGCCCGGTCCGGGTGCCGGTCGGCAGGCCGGGCAGCGCCGGCGGCGGCCGGGGTCCGGGCGATCCGGGCGGCCAGCGGGACCACGGCGAGCGCCAGCAGCCAGCCGCCCAGCACGTCGGTCGGCCAGTGCGCCAGCAGGGCGACCCGGGTCAGCCCGACGAAGAGGGCGAACGCCACCGCCAGGCCGACGGTGAGCAGCCGGGCCGGCCCGCCGAGCCGGTGCCAGAGCAGGAGTACGGCCACCAGCGCCGCCGCGGCCGCGTTGCTGGTGTGCCCGCTCGGGAACCCGTTGCTGGTGATCACCACGAAGCCGTCCTCGGGCCGGGGGTGGTGCACCAGCCAGTGCATCAGTCCCCAGAGCACCGGCACCAGCACCGTCACGCCGGCGACGAACGCCGCCGCCCGGCGCCGGCCCCGGACGGCCAGCCCGACCGCGACGGCCAGGCCGGCGACCAGGAACGGGATCGTGGCGGCCACGTCGGTGGCGATCCGCAACCCGTCGACCAGCCGGGGGCTGGCGTCGCCGTACCCCCGGAACGCGTCGCTGACGGCGGTGTCGAAGCGGTCCGGCGGCGCCCAGCCGGCCACGGTCACCGCGAGCAGCACCAGGAAGCCGGCGAGCGCGAGCAGCGGGACCAGCAGGGGCGGGCGGGCGACCATCGGCACATGATGCCACGGCCGGTGGCCACCAGCCGGGCCTCGCGTGGCACGCTGGGCCGATGGCGAGCGAGGCGGGCGACGGTGACCTGGCGGCCACGCTGCGCCGGATCGAGCGGGCGGCGGGCACGCTGGCCAGCGCCAGCGTCACCCGGATGGACGAGACCCTGCCCTGGTTCCGCGACCTGCCGGCCGAGCAGCGCTCCTGGGTGATGCTCGTCGCCCAGGCCGGCGTCCGGTCCCTGGTCGAGTGGCTGCGTTCGCTGCCGAGCGCCGAGGACCGCAACGGCGCCGACGCCCTGGCGGACAGCCCGGACGAGGTCTTCGCCGCCGCGCCCCGGGCACTGGCCCGGTCGATAAGCCTCCAGCAGACGGTAGCCCTGATCAAGGTGACGATCGACGTGGTGGAGGAGCAGGTGCCGCACCTCGCCGCGCCGGGTGAGGAGCAACTGCTGCACGAGGCCGTGCTCAGGTTCTCCCGGGAGATCGCCTTCGCCGCCGCCCGGGTCTACGCGCGGGCCGCCGAGTCGCGCGGCTCCTGGGACGCCCGGCTCCAGGCCCTGCTGGTGGACGCGCTGCTGCGCGGCGACTCCCCCGACGTACTGGCCAGCCGGGCCGCCGCGCTTGGCTGGTCCGACGCTCCGCCGGTGGCGGTGGCGGTCGGCCGCTCCCCCGGCGGCGAGGTCACCGCCGTGCTGCACACCATCTACCGGGTCACCCGGCGGCTCGGGCTGGAGATGATCGGCGGGGTGCACGGCGACCGGCTCGTCCTGGTGCTCGGCGGCGCGACCGACCCGCTGGCCACCACCGCGAAGATGCTCGCCGGCTTCGGCCCCGGCCCGGTGGTGGTCGGGCCGGCGGTGCCGAGCCTGGACGCGGCGACCGACTCGGCCCGGGCGGCGCTGGCCGGCTTCCGGGCCGCACCCGCCTGGCCGGCGGCGCCCCGCCCGGTGGCCGCCGCGGACCTGCTGCCCGAGCGGGCCCTGGCCGGCGACCCGGAGGCCCGCCGGGCGCTGCGCCAGGACGTCTACGCCGCGCTGGTCCGGGCCGGCGGCGAACTGCTGGAGACCCTTGACGCGTTCTTCGCGGCCAACGGGGTGCTGGAGAGCGCCGCCCGGACCCTCTTCGTGCACCCGAACACCGTCCGGTACCGGCTGCGCCGGGTCGCGGATGTGACCGGATTCTCTCCGCTGACCGCCCGGGACGCCTTCGCGCTGCGGATGGCGTTGACGATCGGACGGTTGGACCCGTCCGCACCGGTCGGACCTGGGACGGGACAGTAGGCGCGGTACCGGACAGACGGGACGACGAGCCCGTCACCACGATGGATCTTTGTAGGGTCCTCACAAAGCTGGTAGTGCGGATTGGTACATCACGGCACCCGCGCCGGAACGGATGATCCAGCAGAGTCGTAAGCGTGCTCGCCGTACTCTCCCCCGGCCAGGGTTCCCAGAAGCCCGGCTTCCTGACCCCGTGGCTCGAACTGCCCGGCGCCGAGGCGCGACTGCGCTGGTGGTCCGCGCTGGCCGGCGTCGACCTGGTGCGGCTCGGCACCGAGGGCGACGCCGACGAGATCCGGGACACCGCGCGTACCCAGCCGCTGCTTGTCGCCGCCGCGCTGCTCGCCGCCGAGCGGCTGCCGCTGCACGACGTACGGGTCACCGCCGGGCACAGCGTCGGCGAGCTGGCCGCGGCGGCGCTGGCCGGCGTACTCAGCGCGGAGGCGGCGGTGACGCTGGCCGGGGTACGCGGCCGGGAGATGGCCGCCGCCTGTGCCCTGGAGCCGACCGGGATGTCGGCGGTGATGGGCGGCGACCCCGACGAGATACTCGCCGCCGTCGAGGCACACGAACTGCACCTGGCCAACTCCAACGGCGCCAACCAGCTCGTGGTCGCCGGTGCGGTCGACCGGCTGGCCAAGTTCGCCGCCAACCCGCCCGCCGGGACCAAGGTGATCGCCCTCAAGGTGGCCGGCGCCTTCCACACCCCGTACATGGCCCCGGCCGAGCGGGCCCTGGCTGCGGTGGCGGCCGGGATCGTACCGACCGACCCGGCCCGGATCCTGCTCTCCGACGCCGACGGCGCCCCGGTCGGCAACGGGCGGGAGATGCTGCACCGGCTGGTCCGCCAGGTGACCGCCCCGGTCCGCTGGGACCGCTGCGTGCACCGACTCGTCGCGCTCGGCGTCACCGCCGTGATCGAGCTGGCCCCGGCCGGCACCCTGGCCGGGCTGATCAAGCGGGAGTTGAAGGGCACCGGGCAGGTACCCGAGATCGTCACCCTGAACACCCCGGCCGACCTGCCGGCGGCCCGCGACCTGATCGCCCGGCACGGCGGACCGGCCGGGCCGGTGCCCGCCACCCCGTTCCGGGTGGTGCTGGCCGGCGCCGCCGGCACCTTCACCCCGGCGCCGGAGCTGGCCGAGGGCGCCGTCGTCGGGGCCGGGCAGGTCGTCGGGACGGTCAGCACCCGTACGGGCAGCGTCGAGGTCACCGCGCACGACTCCGGGCTACTCACCGGATGGCTCGCCCAGCACGACGACCCGGTAGCCCCGGGCCAGCCCGTCGCCCGCATCGGAGGACAGCTTTCATGACCGGTTCCCCGGAGTTCCCGGACCATCGCCCGGCGGTGGCCCGGTGAGCAGGATGATCGCGCTCGGCCACTACCAGCCGTCGCGGGTACTCAGCAACGACGACCTGGCCCGGATCGTCGACACCAACGACACCTGGATCCGCGAGCGGGTCGGCATCGCCACCCGGCGGATCGCCGACTCCGAGACCGTCGCCGACATGGCCGCGGCCGCCGCCGACAAGGCGCTGGCGAACTCGGGGCTGGCCGCCGCCGACATCGACCTCGTGGTGGTGGCCACCTGCTCGGCCGTGGACCGCAGCCCGAACACCGCCTGCCGGGTCGCCGCCAAGCTCGGCATCGACGCACCGGGCGCGTTCGACGTCAACACCGCCTGCTCCGGGTTCTCCTACGCGCTCGCCACCGCCGACCACGCCCTGCGGGCCGGTGCCGCCCGGAACGCGATCGTGATCGGCGCGGAGAAGCTCTCCGACTTCGTCGACTGGACCGACCGGTCGACCTGCATCCTCTTCGGCGACGCGGCCGGGGCGGCAGTGGTCACCGCGACCGGGGCCGACGAGCCGGACGGCATCGGGCCGGTGGTCTGGGGTTCGGTCCCGGAGCGCAGCGACGCGGTGCGGATCGAGGGCTGGCGCCCGTACATCCAGCAGGAGGGGCAGTCGGTGTTCCGCTGGGCCACCACCGCGCTCGCTCCGCTCGCCCTCAAGGCGTGCGAGCGGGCCGGGGTGGCACCGTCGGAGATCGCCGCCTTCGTGCCGCACCAGGCCAACCTACGGATCATCGAGGGGATCGCGAAGCGGCTGGACATGCCGCAGGCGGTGATCGCCAAGGACATCGTCGAGTCCGGCAACACCTCGGCGGCGAGCGTGCCGCTGGCCCTCTCCAAGCTTGTCGAACGCCGGGAGGTGCCGTCCGGCGCCCCGGTGCTGCTCTTCGGCTTCGGCGGCGGCCTCACCTACGCCGGACAGGTCGTCCGATGCCCCTGACCGGGTGCCCCGGATCCCCGGCGGCGATCCCGCCGGCCCGGCCGCGGGTACTCCGACCGGTCGAACGCTGACCAGCGGCGGCGGACGGATCCGCCGCCGCCGACATCCATCCATGGAGAGGAAAGAACCACAATGACCCGTGACGAGATCACCGCCGGCCTCGCCGAGATCCTCGAAGAGGTCGCCGGGGTGAGCCCGGACGACGTCGCCGAGGAGAAGTCGTTCACCGACGACCTCGACGTCGACTCGCTCTCCATGGTCGAGGTCGTGGTGGCCGCCGAGGAGAAGTTCGGCGTCAAGATCCCGGACAACGACGTGCAGAACCTCAAGACCGTCGGTGACGCCGTCGCCTACATCGAGGCGCAGTCCTGATCATGAGTCGTCCCGACGTCGTCGTCACCGGGCTCGGCGCGACGACCCCGCTCGGCGGGGACGTCGCGTCGACCTGGGAAGCCATGCTGGCCGGCCGCTCCGGGGTGGGTCCGCTCACCCAGGAGTGGGCCGAGCAGCTTCCGGTACGCATCGCCGCCCAGCTCGCGGTCGAACCGACCGAGAAACTGGACCGGGTCAAACTGCGCCGGCTCGACCGCTCCGAGGCGATCGCGTTGATCGCCGCGCACGAGGCGTGGGCGGACGCCGGCCTCGCCGACTCGCCGCCGGAGCCGGAGCGGCTGGCGGTGAGCGTCGGCTCCGGCATCGGCGGGGCGCAGACGCTGCTCGCCCAGGACGACATCCTGGAGGCGTCCGGGCCGCGTCGGGTCTCCCCGCACACGGTGCCGATGCTGATGCCGAACGGCCCGGCCGCCTGGGTCGGGCTGGAGCTGGGTGCGCAGGCGGGAGTGCACTCGGTGGCCAGCGCCTGTGCCACCGGGGCCGAGGCGATCGCGCTCGGCCTGGACATGATCCGCTCCGGCCGCGCCGACGTGGTGCTGGCCGGCGGCACCGAGGCGGTGGTGCACCCGCTGCCGATCGCCGGGTTCGCCTCGATGCGGGCGATGTCGACCCGCAACGAGGACCCGGAACGCGCCTCCCGCCCGTGGGACAAGGGCCGGGACGGCTTCGTACTCGGCGAGGGCGCCGGCGCGGTCGTCCTGGAACGGGCGGACCACGCCGCCGCGCGCGGCGCCCGGGTCTACGCCCGGCTGGCCGGTGCCGCGCTCACCTCCGACGGGTACGACATCGTGCAGCCACACCCCGAGGGGCGCGGGGTGATCCGGGCGATCAACATGGCGATCGCCGACGCCGGCATCGACCGCTCGGACATCGTGCACGTGAACGCGCACGCCACCTCCACCCCGGTCGGTGACATCGCCGAGATCGTCGCGCTGCGCTCCGCGCTCGGCAACCACCCGGTGCTGACCGCTACCAAGTCGATGACCGGGCACCTGCTCGGTGCGGCCGGCGCCCTGGAGTCGATCGCCACCATCCTGGCCATCCGGGACGGGATGGTGCCGCCGACGATCAACCTCGACGATCCGGACGACGCCCTCGACTTGGACGTGGTCGCGCACAAGGCCCGGCAGTTGGAGATCCCGGCGGCGCTGAACAACGGGTTCGGCTTCGGCGGCCACAACGCGGTGCTGGTCTTCGCCCGGCCCTGACCGCCTGCCCCTGACCGCCGGCCCCGGCCCTGCCCGGGTCCGGCGGTGGTAGATTTCGGCTCGTTCCGGCGCCCGCCGCGCCACCAGGTGCGGCGGGCGCCGTTCTTCGCAGGACGGCGGGACGAACGACGAGCGGACGGCGAGCTGAGGAGAGGCGCGGATGCTGGCGGCGTTGAAGGGACTGCTCGGACACGAGGCGCTGTACGTGGCCCTGCAGAAGGGCCTCGGCGCGGACCGGCTCCGCTACCGCTGCCTCGACGAGCTCGCGCTCACCGACGGCGACACCATCATCGACGTCGGCTGCGGCCCGGCCTACTACTTCGGCCGGCTGCCGAAGGTCCGCTACTACGGCTTCGACACCAGTGAGAAGTACATCGCGCACGCCCGCCGACGCTGGGGCGGCGAGCAGGTCGAGTTCCGCTGCGAGGTCTTCGGCGAGCAGCACCTCGGGCAGATCCCGCCGGCCGACGCGATCCTGCTGCTCGGGCTGCTGCACCACCTCTCCGACGACGAGTGCCGGCACGTGTTGACGGTCTCGGCCAAGGCGCTCGCCCCGGGCGGCCGGGTGATCGCCGTCGACCCCACCCTGGTGCCGGGCCAGCATCCGATCTCGCGGTGGATGTCCAGGAACGACCGTGGCGAGTACGTCCGCACCCCCGAGGCGTTCGTGGCGCTCGGCCGGGAGACATTCGCCGACGTCGACGGCGAGGTCGTCGACGACGCGACCCGGATACCGACCAGCCACTGGATGATGCGGATGCGGACCCCGGCGCTCGTGACCGACCCGAAGTGACCGGCCCGGCGATGACCTCCCCGTTGCGCAACTGGGCCGGCAACGTCGACTTCCGGGCCCGCCGGCTGCACCGGCCCGGCTCGGTCGACGAGCTGCGCGCGCTTGTCGCCGGCAGCGACCGGATCCGGGCGCTCGGCACCGGCCACTCCTTCAACCAGATCGCCGACACCACCGGCGACCTCGTCTCGCTGGCCGGCCTGCCGCCGGTGCTGGAGGTCGACCGGGCGGCCGGCACCGTCACCGTCTCGGCGGCGCTGCGCTACGGCGACCTGGTCGGCGAGCTGGACCGGGCCGGCCTGGCCCTGCACAACCTCGGCTCGCTGCCGCACATCTCGGTGGCCGGGGCCTGTGCCACCGGCACGCACGGCTCCGGGCCGGGCAACGGCAACCTGGCCGCCGCCGTGGCCGCGCTGGAGCTGGTCACCGCCGACGGCGAGCTGGTGACGCTGCGCCGGGGGGACGCCGACTTTGCCGGCGCCGTGGTCGGGCTCGGCGCGCTCGGCGTGGTCACCCGGCTCACCCTGGACCTCGTCCCGGCCTTCGATCTCGCCCAGTACGTCTACGACGACCTGCCCCGCCCCGAGTTCGACGCGCATCCCGACGAGATCCTCGGTGCCGGTTACAGCGTCAGCCTCTTCACCGACTGGACCGGTCCACTGGTGAACCAGGTGTGGCGCAAGCGCCGGGTCGACGGCTCCGACCCGGCTCCGGCCGAGCCGCACTGGTATTCGGCCACCCTGGCGACCGAGCCCCGGCACCCGGTACCGGGGATGTCGGCGGTGCACTGCACCGAGCAGCTCGGCGTTCCGGGGCCCTGGCACGCCCGGCTGCCACACTTCCGGCTCGAGTTCACCCCGAGCAGCGGCGAGGAGCTCCAGTCGGAGTACTTCGTGCCGCGCGAGCACCTGGTCGGGGCGCTGCGCGCGCTGGACGGCATCGCCGACCGGATCGCTCCGGTGCTGCAGATCTCGGAGATCCGCACGGTCGCCGCCGACGAGCTGTGGCTGAGCCCGAGCTACCGCCGGGAGAGCGCGGCGGTGCACTTCACCTGGGTCAAGACCGACGCGGTGCTGCCGGTGCTGGCGGCGGTCGAGGAGCGGCTGGCGGGGTACGCGGCCCGGCCGCACTGGGGCAAACTCTTCGGCGTACCGCCCGAGGCGCTGCGCGAGCGCTACGAGCGGTACGCCGACTTCGCCGAGCTGGTCGGCCGGTACGACCCGACCGGCAAGTTCCGCAACGAGATGCTGGACCGCTACTTCCCGGCCGCCGGCTGAGCCTGGCCTGACCGCGACCCGGCCGAGCCTGGCCTGACCGCGACCCGATCGAGCTGGACGGAGCCGCGGACCGGTCGAGCTGGACGGAGCCGCGGACCGGTCGAGCTGGCCCGAGCGGTGGATCGGCCGTCAGAGCTGTAGGAACAGGTTGCCGATCATGGCACTGGCCAGGATGGCCAGGAACGCCACGGCGGCGTAGCGGAGCAGCCGTACCGCCTCGCGGAGCCGTACGTAGCGCTGCCGGTGCTGCTGGATGCCGATCCAGAGTTCGACCTGGGCGGCCCGGCGGATCTCCGGGTCGCGCTGCCCGGCCAGCGCGGCCTGGAACTCGGCGAAGGAGTGCAGCCGGCGCACGGTGTCGGTGCCGTTGAAGACGAGCGCCTCCGGCAGTTCGTCTCCGCTGCCGAGGATGGCCCGGCTGGGGCGGATGGTCACCAGCACGCTCGCCGCGCGCAGCAGCGAGAGTACGACCAGCCCGGCGCTTACCAGGCTGGCCAGGGTGAAGAGCACCAGTGGCACCGACCCTAACCGATCGGCGACGGACCCGCCGAGCAGCTGGGCGAGCACCACGGCGTTGCCGGCCGAGAGGATGGCGCTGGCGCTGAGCACCACCGAGGCCCGGCTCGACGTGGAGGCGCGCGAGCGGTCGTACCGGTCGAGGTGCCACTGGAGCAGGTCGATCCGCTCGGCCGTCGAGGGCGTCTCCGGATCGGCGGCCGAGGAGCCGGCGGCCGAGGAGCCGGCGGCCGAGGAGCCGGCGGCCGAGGAGCCGGCGGCCGAGGTGTCGGCGGCAGCGGCAGCGGAAGTGTCGGCGGCGGAGGTCTGCTCGGGCGGCTGCTCCGGGGTGCGGCCGGCAATCTCGGTCAATCTCACGCTCCTTGATCAGATATATGCAGGGTATCCGGATCGGAAAAGTGGCCGAGTCGGGCGGGTGTCCATCGTGGATTGCCAGGTGGTCGGGGGTGTGGTGGGATAGGTAGTTGGCGCTTGGCGCCGTTTTTGTTGCCGACCGCCGGGACGGGGTCCAGACGATGGCCGAATCGACAGAGGGTCGACTTACCAACCCGCTCGCCTGGGCCGAGGTTCTGGGCAAGGATCTGTTTTACGCGCTTTCGGAATGGATCAAGGGTCAGGCATTCGATCTCACATTCCATCGCTGGTTCACCGACGGCCGCAGCGGCTCCTACGTGGCCTCGGTGCGGCTGCGCCCGCATCGAGGCCCGCAACGCGGGGCGATCCTCAAGCTGGTCCCACCGCACCTGGCCGCCGCCGAGTCGCGGGCGGTCGATCTGGCCGAACAGTGCACGCCCGCGGACTTCTACGACCGGCACCTGGTCCGCACCGACCGGATAAACCCGCTGCCGGGCAGTTCCTGGTGGCTGCACCTGCAGGAGGTGGCCCAGGGCGACGTCTCCGCGATGCTGACGCTGGAGAGCCTCGTCGACCACGCCGACCTCGCCGGGTACTGCGGCACGATCGTCAGGGCCATCGTGGACGGCTGGTCCGGGGACCCCGGTCTGGAGAGCAAGAGCGTCCCGCCCGGCGAGTTCCTCCGGGCCGATCTCGCCGGAAAGCTGGCCGGCCTGCGCGACTTCGCCCGGGTCGCCAGGCTCGACGTGCGGGACCCGCCGGCGCTGGTCCGGGTGCCGGGCCGGACCGATCCGCTGCCGAACCCGCTCGCGCTGCTGTTCGGTCAGCTCGACCGCCCGCGACCCGACGGTGGCCCGGTCGACGAGATCGAGGTGTTCAGCGGCAACGGGCACGGCGACCTGCACCCCGGCAACATCCTGATCCCGGTGGGCCGGGAGATCCGGGCCGCCGACTTCCGGCTGATCGACCTGGGCCGGTTCTCCCCCACCACCCCGGTCTCCCGGGACCCGGTCAAGCTGCTGCTGGCGATCGCCGACCGCTGGCTGCCCGGCCTCGCACCGTACTCGGCGCTCCGGTCCAGCCTGGCCGAGCTGCTGGTGACCCCGGACCGCTATCCGCGTACCCCACCGATCGCCGGCTATCTGGAGGTCGCCGAGGCGGTCTACCGGGCGGCGGCCGGCCCGGCCACCCGGTACGGCCTGGTCGAGCAGTGGGCCCGGCAGCACCGGCTGGTGCTGGCCGCCTCGGCACTTCGCACGGTGAGCCGGGTCGACGTCGCGCTGCCGGACCGGTGGTGGCACTTCGAGCTGGCCGCGCTGGCCATCCGGATGCTCGGCGACGACTCCGGCGGGGTGCCCGTCGACCTCACCACGCCACCGAGTACACCCCGGCCGGCGCCGCCCGCCGACGCCGCACCGGCCGCCCCGGTCACCGCATCGGCCGATCGGGTCGGGGATACGACACAGCGGGCCGGCGCGGGCGCGGATGTGGAGCCGCCCGGGATGTCCCGACCGGGTCCGGCGGAGGCTGCGGTACGTCCGGCGGGTTCGGGCCGGGACGGTTACTCCGGGCTGACCAAGATCCTGTTCGGCCGGCGTCTCGCGGACAGCTGGCCGGAACTCGCCGACCTGCTGGGGATGCGCCCGGACGAGGTGGACCGGTTGCCGCAGGGCCGGGAGGCGGGCCACATCTGGCGCTGGCTGGAGGTGCGGGGCCGGCTGCCGGAGTTGCGTGACGCGCTGCTCGCCCTCGACCGGCCGGACCTGGTGCGCCTGCTCGACGAGGACGCCTGACGGTGGGCTTCACCGCCGCAGCCGAGCGGGAGTTCTACGGCCGGCTGCACACCAGTTGGCCGGAGCTCTGCGTCCAGCTCGGGATCGACGGGCCGGAGCAGGACCGGTTCCCCCGTGGCGACGAGCCGCAGGGCATCTGGCGCTGGTTGCAGGCGCGCAGGCGGCTCGACGAGTTGCCGGGGGCCCTGGCCGCCGTCGGCCGGCAGGACCTGGCCGAGACCCTGGAGGTCGGGCGGTCCGAGCGGGCGGCGGTGGAGGTCGGGCCGCGGACCCCGCCCGGCGGGCCGCGACTGTCGCCAGGTCCGCTGACCCGGCGGTACGACACCGCGGCCGAACTGGAGAAGCGGGGCAGCTATCCCGACGCGCTGCGCGAGCTGGACCGGGTGGCGGCGGTTGTGCACTGCGACCGGATCCTGCTGCTCCTGCACCTGGGCCGGACGGCGGACGCGGCCCGGCTGCTGGACGAGGTGGACCGGCTGCACCGGCAGGTCGGGCTCTTCGAGGACGACCCCGAGCGGCTGGCCGCCCGCTACTACCGGGCGGCGGTGCTGTGGGAGCAGGGGCTGCTGGAGCAGGCGGAGTCGGCGTACCGGGCGGTGTTGAAGGCCCGGACGGAGCAGCTCGGCGCGGCGAACCCGGAGACCCTGCGGACCAGGTGCAGCCTGGCCGGGGTCGTCGCCGACCGGGGACGCTGGCCGGAGGCCGAGGCCGAGTTCCGGGCCGTACTCGACGAGCGGACGACGGTGCTCGGCGAGTCCCATCCGGACACCCCGCTGACCCGGTACGCGCTGGCGGACCTGCTCGTCCGGCAGGGCCGGGCACCCGAGGCGGACGCGGAGTACCGGCTGGCGCTGCAGGGGTGCCGGCAGTTCCTCGGGGCGGAGCATCCCAGCACTCTCCAGGTCCGGCACGGGTTCGCACTCCTGGAGTACGCCCAGGGGCGCCGGGAGTCGGCGCTCGCCAATCTCTCCGCCGTGCACACGGCGCGACAACGTATTCTCGGCTCCGAGCATCCGGCCACCCGGGCGGCGGCCGACGATCTCGAAAGGTTGTGACCGGTAGTCCATTCCGGACATCTGCCGCGTCCGCGCCACGGATAAGCCTCTGCAAGACTTTTGCAATAGTGCGACGAGGGGCCGGGTGAACGCTTTCCTGGCTGCGGAGGAATCCACAGAGCCATCCCGGTGTTACGCCCGGTACGACGACGCGTAGCCTGGGTACATCAGGTCCGGTTGCCCGACGTCCCGGAGCGACCCTCGGGGAACGGCAGGCAGAACGTCCGCAACTCTGAGTAGGCAACGGCGAGCCGTGGGAGGACACACCATGGCGGCTCCACAGTCGATGGTCAGGTACGGCAGCCCGAGTGACGCAGGTCACCACGCCTTTCCGCGCGGGCGCCACGAATAACCCGGACCGCATACGGCGGTAAGCTGTATGCAGGACGGGTAACCCGATGATCAAACTACTCTACGCGAGGACCCATGGTGATGACTGAGCGTCCACGATCCGCTGCGGAGCGTCGAAGATTGACCCGGAGACTCCGCCAGCTGCGCGCCCAGGCAGACCTCACCCAGACCGACGTGGCCAACCGGCTCGACTGGTCGCAGTCCAAGGTGAACCGGATCGAACTCGGCGAGGTCGCAATTACCCGCACCGACCTCGGGGCACTGCTCCAGGTCTATGGGTTGGACGACCCGAAAGCCGTCGCCGAGCTGCTCGACATGGCCAAGACCGCGCGCCAGCAGAACTTCGCCGAATACCGTGACATCTTCGCCAGGGAATTCCTCCACTTCCT
This sequence comes from Plantactinospora sp. WMMB782, assembly GCF_049179135.1. Lineage (NCBI taxonomy): Bacteria > Bacillati > Actinomycetota > Actinomycetes > Micromonosporales > Micromonosporaceae > Plantactinospora > Plantactinospora sp. WMMB782. Next base: position 531,591 of record NZ_JBMHMC010000007.1, read on the forward strand.
CGAATTCGAGGGACTGGCGGACCACATCATGCACTACGAGTCGAATGTCGTCCCCGGACCGCTGCAAACTCCGGAATACGCCCGGGCGACCCTGCGGGCCGTGCGGATGGTCGATTCCCTGCCGGTGCGGGACCGCAGGGAGGTCGAGCACGTGATCGAGCGGAAGGTCCGGGTCCGGATGGAACGCAAGCGGCTGCTGATCCAGGAGTCCGACGCCGTCAAGGCGGAATTCATCCTCAACGAGGGGATCCTCCGCCGTGCCGTCGGCGCGGAGAGCGGACAGCCCGACCTGATGACCGACCAACTGGCGCATCTCGCGGAACTCGCCGAGGTGCCGAATGTCGACGTACGCGTACTGCCGTCGAGCCGGGGCGCGCACCCGGGGCTCCAGGGGGGCTTCGTGGTGCTGGAACTGCCCGAGCCGTACGGCGATTCACTGCTCTACATGGAGAACAGCGCGGGGGAACTGTCGACCCGGGACCAACCCGACAAGGTCGACCAGTTTGTGAAGGTGTTCGACCAACTCCGGGCCCGCGCGGTCACCCTCGCGGACGTGGAGTGGGAAACCACAAGCCGAACGGTGGGCTAGCACCGTGTTCTGGCGGGTCGCCGATTGCCGGGCCGGTCGACGCGCCTCCGCCCTCTCCCCACGGAGTGACCCAGTGACCACCACCTCGACGCCCGCTCGGCGACCGGTGTGTCCGGGCCGGCCAGCGCCGGCCCGGCGTTACAAGCTGCCCGGAGTACGACCGTGACCACCCCGGTGCCCCCGGGCCGGCCGGCCGGCGGGCCGTCGGAGTCGTGGGCCGCGGGGGTGCTGCGCGAGGCGGTCGGCGACAGTTGGAAGCTGTTCCGGGCGATAGCGATAATGGTTGCTGTCACCGCCTGCCTGGGCTTCCTCTTCGGCTGGCTCGACTCGTTGAAGGTCCTGATCGTGGTCGGCGGCGGCGTCGTGACGATGGTCTGCCGGACCATCACGAAGGTCGCGCAGAGCCGGGCCGAACAGCGCCGGGTCAGCGATGCATCCGCCGAACCCGCGCCTCGACTTCCCGAACGTGATTCAGGACCGGAGTGGAATAGATCCCCCCGGCTGCACTGACAAGTGCCACCGTTACGGCGAAGGTAACGACTTTCGCCGCACCGCCGAGATTGCCGAGTGCCCGCGCCAATAGCTCTGCGGTGAGCAGTGCCGCCATGCCGGTTGCCACGCCGTAGACCGCGAGGCGCAGAGCCGAGGGATCGTCGTCATTCGTCGATGAACTTCGGCCGTTCGGAGGATACCGTCGAACACCAGTTCGCCCGCTGATCTCTCCTCTGGCCTTCACGCTCATCGCTTCCCGAGATACAACACGGCCTCCTCGTCCTGGCCCCCAGCATAGAGTCCTCCGCCCGTTCCGTCTCCCCGGAACGACAAGATCACTCGCCCCGGCGGTGTCAGATAGTGGGCACCCGTGATGACCTGCCCAGATCGACAGTGGCCAACGCCTCCGCGCTGGATTCTGCCTCGCCGTCCTCCTTACACTGGCGGAATCTGGAATCCCCTCGCATCCAGCGGCCCCGATTTCCAAAGGCGGTCTGAGCGGCCCGCTGAGTTCGTTGTGGGGGCATCCGAACAGCGGCGCTGAGGGCCGCGCCACGGCGAGGAGGCACGTTGGTGGCGTCAGAGCAGCCCGAGATCATCTGGCGGAGGAGTTCCCGGAGCATCGAGGGCAACTGCGTGGAAGCCACACTCACCCTGCGTGAAGTGGTCGCCGTCAGGGACTCGAAGGACCCGTCGGTGCAACTACGCTTCGCAACCGGCCCATGGTCCGCCTTCCTGGGCCGCATCCGCGCCGACGGCTTCGGCTGAACCGCCCCCGGCGGACGGCGGTTCAGCGCAGCTGGTAGACGGCCATCCGGCCGTTGTCGTAGCGCAGCCGGGCCAGCCAGCCCAGCTCCGGCGACTCCACCCCCACCGACCGGTCCACCACCAGCCACCGCACGGAGTGCCGGTCGCGCAGCTCCCGCAGGCCGGCCTCGGTCGGGGAGGTGAACGCCTCGTCGTTGCGCCGCAGCAGCTCCTGGTCCCAGAACGGGGTGTACGCCCCCGACGACGCGACCCGGGGCGCGAACCCCCAGCCCTCGACCAGCACCCGGCGCTCGGCGTACGCGCTGAGCCAGAACGAGCGCGCGTCGCACCAGCCGTTCACCACCGCCAGGCAGTGCACGTTCGTCGCCAGCACGTCGCCGGGTGCACTGTGGTCCCGGGCCCACCGGGCGGCGTCGACCCGGCTCTTCGGCAGCGAGATGTTCGCGTACGCGCCGCCGTTCGGGGAGCGTTCCGACTTGCGCATGTCCATCAGCAGGCCGGGTGCCCCGACCACCAGGACGGCGGTGAGCAGGGCGATCGCGCCCCGCCGGTGCAGCGCCTGGATGCCGAGACCTGCCGGCAGCCAGATCCCGGCGGCGACCACCGCCAGCACGGCGAGCGCACCCGACCACCACAGCAGCGGGCGCAGCCAGTCGAACATGGTCTGCCCGTCCGCCGGCCCGGCATAGCGGAACTGGACCGCCACCAGCACGCCGGCCAGGGCCAGGGCGCCCAGCCCGAGCACCGTGCCGGACCGCCGGGTCAGCCCGGCCCGGTCGGCCACCAGCAGGTAGCCCCAGGCGGAGAGGACGACCGCGAAGGTGAAGCCGGCCCGGGTGAAGTACTGGTTCGCCCCGCCCGGCTGGTTCAGCAGCAGGTAGAGCAGCGGACCGGCCAGCGCACCGCCGAGCAGGAACCACTGCACCGGCTCGAGCCGCCCCCGGCGCAGCCAGAGCAGCGGCACGATGCCCACCACCCGCAGCTGCATGTTCACCAGGAAGGCGGCGACCACGGCGAGGTAGGCAAGCGGCAACGGCCAGCCGCCCGGCGGCGGCGTCCAGTACGGCTCCAGGCTGTTGGCCAGCGGATCGACCCCCATCCCGTACGCCTTGAACCGGTAGAGCACGGCGGTGGCGAAGAGCTGCGCGGCGGCGGTGGCCAGTCCGGCACCCACCACCGCCCACGGGATCCGCCGGGTGGCGACCAGCAGCACGAGCGCGGTGAACGCCAGGGCCAGCCCGACCACCGGCAGGGAGCTGGCCTTCGCCCCGCTGGAGGCGAGCATCAGCAGCGGGGCGAGCACGAACGCACCCCGGCCGATCGCCGCGACCGGCCGGTCCGGACGCCGGTCCACCACGTCGGCGAGTACGGCGATCAGCGCGATAAGCAGCACCCAGCTGTAGATCATCGACATGCCGTGCCAGATCACGAAGGACGCCTGGGTGCCGAACGGCATGGTCACCGGGTCGGTGAAGTTGGTCTCGCCGATCACGAAGAAGAGCACCGCCGCGACCGCACCGACCGCCGGCCGGCCGCTGACCCGCCAGCCGAGTACGGCGGTGAGCACGATCGCCGCCGCGCAGAGCGCCGGGATGGTCAGCCGCAGCGCCACCACCGGCAGGTCGATCCCGCCGACCAGGCTGGTCGCGGCCATGTGCACGTAGCCGAACCAGTGGTAGTCGAGCCGTTCGGCGGCGACCTGCGGCAGGTGGATCGGGAACTGGTGCTTCGCCTCGCCGGCCAGCGAGAGCTGGTAGGCGAGGTCGAGGTACTGGTGGGTCTCCTCCGAGGTGGGCAGCACCGGGTTGCGTTCCAGGAAGGTGCTGGACAGATAGCTGGTGAAGAAGGCCACCGCCCCGGCCACCGTCCAGGACCAGCCCACCGGGGCCCGCCGGGGGTAGTTCCGGACCAGCCAGTGCCGGCGCAGTCGGGGCACCGCCAGGAATACCGCGACGATCGCCGCCGGCCAGGTCCAGAGCCAGCCGGCCAGGCCGAGCCAGGCGTACAGCGCCCAGGCGGGCAGTTCCAGCACCAGCCCGACGGCGGCGCCCATCGCCACGTCCTCGACCAGGGTGTGCGGCCGGCGGCGCAGCGCCCGGTAGACCAGGGTGCCCGGGAGGATCAGGGCCAGCAGCAGGTAGCCGGCGTACCGGAGCAGGTCGGTGGCGGCGGTGTCGGCGGCCAGCAGTACCGCGGCGAAGTAACCGGTGCCGACCAGCAGCGGCGCCCAGCGGAGCAGTGCGGCGGCCCGCGCCGGTGCGGCCGGGGTGGCGGAGTCCGCCACCGCCGCTTCGGTAGCGGTCACCGGACCACCCGTACGCCGCCGTCCCGGGCGGCCGGGGTGCCCGGACCGGCCGGCGGCGCCGCCGGAGCGGCGGAGACCGGAGCCACCTCCTGCTCGACCTCCGCGACCGTCTCGACCGCCTCGACCCGCTCGACCACGACCGGCTCGACCGGGTCGAGCCCCTCGGCCGGGTCGGGCCCGTCGACCACCGCCTCGGCGGTGTCCGAGCCGACGAAGTACGCCGGCCGGCCCTGTACCGCCGCGTAGATCCGGGCGATGTACTCGCCGAGCAGCCCGAGACAGAGCAACTGGACGGCGCCGAGGAAGAGCACCGCCACGTAGAGCGAGGCCCAGCCGGTGACCGTGGAGTCGCGGAAGTACATGACGATCGCGAAGACCACCATGACCGTGCAGAGCAGCATCCCGCCGGCACCGAGCCAGGTCGCCACCCGCAGCGGCGCCTCGGAGAAGCTGGTGATGCTGTCGGTGGCCAGCCGGAACATCCGGGACAGCGAGTACTTGGTGTTGCCGGCCGCCCGCGCCTCGCGGACGTAACTCACCTCGCCGCTGGGAAAGCCCAGCCAGGGCACCACCAGCCGGAGCACCGGGCGGCGTTCGGGCAGCTCCCGCAGGGCTTCCACGGTGGCCCGGCTGAGCAGCCGGAAGTCACCCGCCTGGGCCGGTACGGCGTTGCCGACGAGCCGGCGCACCAGCCGGTAGTACAGCCCGGCGGTGGAGCGCTTGAAGCGGGTGTCGGTGGAGCGGTCGGCGCGTACTCCGTAGACGATGTCCAGGCCCTCGGTCCGGGCCAGCCGCAGCATCTCGACGAGTACCTCCGGCGGGTCCTGGAGGTCGGCGTCGATGCTGGCGACGTAGCCGCCCCGGGCCCGGAACAGCCCGGCGATGAGTGCCGCCTGGTGACCGCTGTTGCGGCGCAACCGGACGATCCGCAGTTGCGGCCAGCCGCGCCGCATCCCGACCAGCACCACCGGGGTGGCGTCGGTGCTGCCGTCGTCGACGGCGACCACCTCGTACGGCTCGCCGAGCCCGTCCAGCACCGGCCGCAGCCGTTCGGCCAGCAACGGGAGGACGCTCTCCTCGTTGTAGATCGGCACGACCACGGAGAGGGTCGGCACCCGGCCAGTCACCGCCGTACACCCCCGTCTCGCGAGATCTTCGGACAGTCGAACGCTACCAGCCGGTCCAGTGACCGAGCTCACCAGCGGCCGGGGGTCACCGGGGCGGTTCGCCCGGGTTTCGTCGACGAGTCAGGAGCAGGTGGTCCGGGGCAGCTTGCCGACCGGCACCGGGGAGCGCCCGGTGGGCCGGGCCCGGCCGGCCAGCACGTCGGCGAGCGCGGCCAACGCCGCCGGAGTCGACGAGTACGTCGCCAGCAGCACCTTCGAGCCGGCCTTGCCGAGCAGGTACGGGGTGTCCATCGCCACCGTCACCGCCGCGTCGGCGCGCAGGTCACCGGTGCCGTCGCCGTACCCGACGAGGTGCACCACGGCACCGCCGGACGGGGTGACCCGGACCCCGGCGGCCCGGAGCGCCTCCTTGAGCCGGTCCCGGCTGCGTTCCCGGCCGCCGGCCGCGGTCACCGTCACCGGCCCGGTCAGCAGCGGCGCGGCGCAGCTGCCGCGCAGCAGCGTGACCGACGCCGCCGCCGCCCGCCGGGCGGCCTCCTGGTGGCCGGCGCTGTTCACCGTGCCCATCTCCGGCCGGGGCTGCCCGGCCAGCCGGAACTTCAGCGTCAGCACCCGGGTCACCGCCTCCAGCAACCGGGCCCGGGGCAGCGAGCCGTCCCGCAGCGCGGCCAGCACCCCGTCGTACGCCTGGGTCACGTTCGGCGGCATCAGCACCAGGTCGTTGCCGGCGTTCAACGCCCGCACGGCGGTCGTCCCCGGCGGCTGCTTCGCCACCGCCGCCATGTCCATCGCGTCGGTCACCAGCACGCCGCTGAACTTGAGCTGCCCGCGCAGCACGTCGGTGAGCAGCTTGCGGGAGAAGGTGGCCGGCACCCCCGGGTCGACGGCCCGCACGTCGAGGTGCCCGGCCATCACCAGCCAGGCCCCGGCGTCGATCCCGGCCGCGAACGGGGGCAGCGCGGTCGACTCCAGCTTCTTCCGGTCGGCGGTGACCACCGGCAGGCCCTTGTGCGAGTCGGCGGCGGTCTGCCCGTGCCCGGGGAAGTGCTTGAGGGTGGCCCCGACGCCCGCGCCCTGTAGCCCGCGTACGGCGGCGCCGACCTGCGCTCCGGCCGCCTTCGGGTCCGACCCGTACGACCGGGAGCCGATCACCCTGCTGTTCGCCTCGAGTACGTCGGCGCTGGGCGCGAAGTCGACGTTCACCCCGAGGGCGGCGAGTTCGGTGCCGGCGGCCCGCCAGGCCGACTCGGTGAGCGCCGGGTCGCCGGCCGCGCCGAAGGCCATCGGGCTGGGCAGGTTGGTCACCCCTTCGGAGATCCGGGTGACCACCCCGAACTCCTGGTCGATGCCGATCAGCGCACCGGCGGCACCGGCCGGCAGTTTTCCGGCGGCGGCCTGGATGCCGGCGGTCAGCTCGCGTACCTGCGCCGGGTTGTCGACGTTCGTGGTCGGCTGGGTGTCGCTGGTCGGGTCGTCGGCGGAGAAGCCGACCAGGATCAGCCCGCCCAGCCGGTACTTCGCGATCATCTCGGCCGGTGTCTCGACCCCGGCCAACTTCCGGTTGCCGGCCGCCGAGCCGCCGGAGACCTTCGTCGCCGAGCTGCCGTAGGCGTACGGCATCAGGACCTGGCCGACCAGGTCCTCGTCGGCGAGGGTGCCGGCCAGCTGCGCCGCCCGGACCGCCGGGTCCGGTGAGGGCGTGACCGCGGCGGCGGTCGGCGACGACGACGGCGACCCGGGCGCGGCCGGCGTCTGCGGCTGCCGCGAGCCGGCGCAGCCGGAGACGACCAGGGCGGTGACGATCAGGCCGCTGACGAGGGGAAGCACGATCCGAGCGCGCCGGAGGGGAGTCGACACGCCCGCTATCCCACCAGCCCGGCACCGGCCGGGCAACTTGACCAAGGACCCGGCGGACCGGGGTACGCCCCGCCCCGGACCAGCGCGGGGGCCGGTCCGGGCCGCTCTGCCGACGTGACCGACCCACACGGCCGGCCGCAGCTCACCGACCCACACGGCCGGCCGTAGCTCGCCGACCCGACGCGGCCAGCCGCGCTCGTCGGGACGGACCGCCGGCTCAGCCGACCCGGGTGAGCAGGGTGACCGGGGCACCGTCACCGGCGTACCGGTAGGGCTCCAGCTCGGCGTCCCAGGCGGTACCCATCGCCTTGTCGAGCGCGTGCGCCAGCGCCTCCGGGGCGCGGGCCGACGCCATGATCGCGCGCAGCCGGTCCTCGCCGAGCTGGATGTCGCCGGCCGCTCCGGTGGTGGCCCGGAAGAGCCCCCGGCCGGGCACGTACATGAAACGCTCACCGTCGACGCCGGGACTCGGCTCCTCGGTGACCTCGAAGCGGATCATCGGCCACTGTCTCAGGGCAGCCGCCAGCTCCGCGCCGGTCCCTGGCCGGCCGGACCACCCGCACTCCGCCCGACGGGCGCCCGGATCGACCGGCTGGGCCGTCCAGTGCAGGGTGACCGGCGCGGTGAGGACGCGCGCGATCGCCCACTCGACGTGCTGACACACGGCGAGTGGGGTCGAGTGGACGTATACGACGCCACGCGTTGGCACGGTGACCTCCCGGAGAGCGAGGTGCGTCTTCCCCTACGACCTCGACCTCGGCGGGTGATCTCGTGTGATTGCTGGAACACATGATGACGCTTGTGACGGATGGTACGCCAGGGATTCACGAAACTGCCCCGGGGGAATAGCCGTACCGGTGACGGTAGTTGGACCGCACGTCAGTGGCGGTAGCCGTCCGGCCATCGCCGTGGTCGTGTAAAATTTGCCCGGCGGCGTCTGCCGCTCAGGCTTGTCCCCTCGGACTTCCCAAGTCCTCCCGTACGTCTTCAAGGAGTACCCCCGTGGCGAGCAACACCTCCAAGACCGCGCGCGCATCCGTCCGTGCCGGCCAGGCAGGCCAGGGTGGCGCCCTGAGCGTGCTCGGCGAGTTCAAGTACCTCATCCCGCTCAACGGCGGCAAGCACGCCTACGTGCGGAACCTGACCAACGGCAAGACCTCGCACCTGCGCACCGACTCCGAGGCCTTCGTCGAGGAGATCCGGGTGCTGGCCGGTGCCGGGCACGCCGCCAAGCTCCGTGCCGAGCTGAACAACCTGGCCGCGACGTACCCGGCCGACGGCTGGGACACCACCGAGAAGCGGCTGGTCGAGGCCGGCGTCTTCGAGGCCTGAGCCGCACCGGCACGCAGTCCAGCGCACCATCCGTAACGCCCCGACCGGGATCATCCCGCGTCGGGGCGTTCACCTGTCCGGCACCAGTCCCGCACCTGTCCGGCCGACGGCTCCGGCCGAGACTCCGACCGACGACTCCGGCCGGTCCGGACCGCGGGATGATTCGCCGGGACGCCGGGCGGGTATCCCTGATCCCGTGGCGCCCGGCCACCGGGCTCGACGCGGAGGTGACCATGCCCGATCCGGCCTCGGTACGGCTCACCGACGGCGTACGGCTGCACGTCGACGTCTCGGGCCCGGAGTCCGCGCCGCTGACGGTGGTGCTGCTGCACGGCTGGACCCTGGACGGGCGCACCTGGCACCGCCAGGTCGACGCGCTGCGCCAGCGGTACGGCGACGCCGTACGGGTGGTCCGGTACGACGCGCGCGGGCACGGCCGCTCCGGACCCAGCACGCTGGGCACGGCCACCCTCGACCAGCTCGGCGACGACCTCGCCGAGGTACTCGCCCAGGTGGCCCCGACCGGGCCGGTGGTGCTGGCCGGGCACTCGATGGGCGGCATGACGGTGATGGAGTACGCCCACCGGCACCCGGGCGACTTCGCCCGCCGGGTCGCCGGACTCGTCCTGGTGGCCACCACCGCCGAGGGCCACACGCACACCTGCTACGGCGTACCCGCACCGCTGGCCCGGCTGATCCGGATCGCCGAGACCAACTGTGCCGGGGTACTCGCCCGGTTCGGCGGCTGGCGCACCCCGCCGCCCCTGCTGCACGTGCTCCGCCCGACGCTGCGCTGGCTGCTCTTCGGCGACGACTGCGACCCCGCCGACATCCGGCTCACCACCTCGGCGGTGGCCCGCGCCTCGCTGGTCTCGATCGGCGGGTTCCGGCCCTCGATCGGGGCACAGCGCCGGCTGGAGACGCTCACCGCCCTCGGCGACCTGCCGGTGGCGGCCCTGGTCGGCGACCGCGACCGGCTCACCCCGCCACCCTGCACGGTGTCGATCACCGAGGCGCTGCCCTCGACCGAGCTGACGATCTGCCCCGGCGCCGGCCACATGCTGATGCTGGAGCGCCCCGACGAGGTCACCGCCGCCCTGCACTCGGTCGTCGACCGGGTCCGGCCGGTCCGGAGGATCTCCCGGAAGGCGGCCGCCACCGCCAACCGGCGCAGGCGGGCCAGGATCGTCTCCGAGCAGCCCAGGAGGGCCGGCGCAACGCACGGCGTACCGCGCCCGGCCCCCGGGACGGCCGACCTGCGCGCCGGTGCGGCCGGACGCTGAACCGGCACGACCGCGACCACGAGCGCGCCCGGACCTGGCGTGGCCGAACCGGTCGGCGCCGGCACGGCGTACCCTCGCTTCCTGGCAATTCGGCGCGCGGGGCGTCCGGACCCGGGGGTCGGACGCGCCGGGTCGCCGCAGATCGATCTCCGGGAGCAGACGCGTTGACCGACCACCACACCACGCTTCAGCAGGAGATCGAAGTCGAGCAGCGTCACCTGGACCGGGTCTACGCCCGGCTGGCGCAGTTGCGGCACTCCGCCGTACTCGCCGAGCGGGAGGGCTACCAGCTCGCCAGGGTCGGCAACTTCGGCGCACTCGTGGAGCGGGACGCGATGGTCTTCCACGCCGCCCGGCGCCGGCACACCCTGGACGCCGAACACGAGGGGCTGGTCTTCGGCCGGCTGGACCTGGGCACCGGGCAGGTGCTGCACGTCGGCCGGCTCGGCGTACGCGGTGAACACGCCGAACCGCTGGTGGTGGACTGGCGGGCACCGGCCGCCGCCGCCTTCTACCAGGCCACGGCGGCGGAACCGCGCGGCGTCGTACGCCGTCGGGTGATCACCTCCAGCGGCGAGCGGGTGACCCGGATCTCCGACGACCTGCTCGACCCGGCGGCGGCGCCGGAGGGGATGCGGGTGGTCGGCGACGGCGCCATGCTGGCCGACCTGTCCCGGACCACCGGCCGGCAGATGCGGGACATCGTCGCCACGATCCAGCAGGAGCAGGACGAGGCGATCCGCTCCCCGGCCGGCGGGGTGACGATGGTCTCCGGCGGGCCGGGCACCGGAAAGACGGCGGTGGCCCTGCACCGGGCCGCCTACCTGCTCTACTCCGACCGGGGCAGGTTCGCCGGCGGCGGGGTGCTGGTGGTCGGCCCGTCCGCCGTCTTCGTCGACTACATCGCCTCGGTGCTGCCGTCGCTCGGCGAGAACGCCGCCACCCTGCACTCGCTCGGCTCGCTCTTCGATCAGGTGGCGGCCACCCGCACCGACCCGGTGGCCGTCGCCGCGGTCAAGGGCTCGCTGCGGATGCGCCGGGTGCTGGAGCGGGCGGTCCGGGACCAGGTGCCGGACGCCCCCGGCGAGCTGCGGCTGCTCTACCGGGGTGAGCTGCTCCGGCTCTCCACCGCCGAGCTGGAGCGGATCCGGACCCGGGCGCTGCCGCCGGGCGCCCGGCGCAACGAGGTCCGCCGGGCCGGCTTCGACGGCATCTTCGCCGCGCTCTGGGCGCAGGCCCAGCAGCTGCGGGTCGGCCGGCTGCCCGACCAGCGGAGCTTCGAGGACGACATCGCCGAGCGCCAGGAGTTCCGGGACTTCCTGCGGGCCTGGTGGCCCCGGCTGCATCCCCGGCACGTGCTGCCCTGGCTGGCCCGGCCGGAGCGGCTGCGCCGGTACGCCGCCGGAATCCTGTCGAACGCCGAGATCCGGCTGCTCACCGAGGCGTACCGGTCGGCGGGCGGTGCGGAGCTGACCGTTGCCGATGTCGCACTGCTCGACGAACTCGACCACCTGCTCGGCCGGCCGCCCCGCCCGGCGAAGCGCCGCCGCGACCCGTACCAGCTGACCGGCGGGGTGCGCGAGGTGACCACCTACGCCGACCGGCAGCGCGCCGCCCGGTCCGGCCGGGACGCCGCCGCCGAGCGGCCCGCCGACTACCGCGAGTACGCGCACGTGGTGGTCGACGAGGCCCAGGACGTCTCCCCGATGCAGTGGCGGATGCTGGGCCGGCGCGGCCGGCTCGCCTCCTGGACGGTGGTCGGCGATCCGGCGCAGACCGCCTGGACCGGCGACCCGGCGGAGCTGACCCGGGCCCGGGACAAGGCGCTGGGCCGGCGTCCCCGGCACGAGTTCACGCTCACCACCAACTACCGCAACTCGGCGGAGATCTTCGCGGCGGCGGCCCGGGTGATCCGGGAGGTCTCCCCCGACCTGCCGCTGCCGGTCGCGGTCCGGGCCACCGGGGTGCAGCCGGTCGAGCTGGTGGTGCCGGCCGCCGAGCTGCCGGACGCGGTCCGGGAGGCGGCGGCAAAACTGCTCGCCGAGGTCGACGGGACGGTCGGGGTGATCAGCTCCGCCGCCCGCCGGGCCGAGGTCGCCGACTGGCTGGAGCCCGCCGGCCCGCGCCTGTCGGTGGTCGACACCATGCAGGCGAAGGGCCTGGAGTACGACGGGGTCGTGCTTGTCGGCCCGTCGGAGATCCGGGCCGACTCGGCGGCCGGGGTGCGCACCCTCTATGTCGCGCTCTCCCGGGCCACCCAGCGACTCACCACGGTCGAACCGGCCTGACGGTTCCCGGGCTCGGCCGCCCCGGTCTGACGACTGTTGGGTGGGCCAGCGCGGTCGGACGCCGGAGCGGTGTCGGTTGCCGGAGCGGGTCGGTTGCCGGAGCGGGTGGGGACCGTCCCGCTGGCGGCCACTGAGATGACGAGCCCCGGGGCCCGGGGCCGGGGGCTTTCGACATTCTGACGCCGGCCGCAGCCGGCCCTGGTGCCTGGTTGCTCGGCACCTGGTTGTCGGTCGTGGGTTCGCGACGTCACCGACGACGAAGACCGCAGCCAGATCCGCGCCGGCACCGGACGGTGTCATGGCCGCCCTACGCAACGCCGCCATCAGCGCACTACAGACCGCCGGCACCACCAACATCGCCGCCGCCAACCGACACCACGCCCGCGACAGCACCCGCCCACTGGCACTAATTCGGCATCACCTAACGACTTCGCCGGAGCCCTGACACTCCACCATCCTCTCGTCAGGAGTTGCAGAAGCCATCATGAAGCCGGAATGAAACCGCTGACTGCTTGGCTGGCTACTGGTCGAGGCTGAGCGTCCGAGGGTTGTCCCCCTGATGGTGGGCGGATTCAGCCAGTTTCCTGACCGGCTGTCGGCAGTCCTCGCGGACAGGCAATCAAGAAAAGGAGCCACGTGTATGAAGATCAGACGTACCCTGATGGCGGCAGCGATCGTCGGCTCGGCAGTGCTCGCGATTGGCGGCGCCTCGATGACCGCAAGCGCTTCCGAGGTCTCCGGGCAGTCGTCGGCCGGCGAACGGGTCCTGACCCCGGCAGGATGGCGGAAACTGGGCACCTATTCCGAGGCCCAGTGCTACGAGCACGCCCGAACGTGGAATGCGAGGCCAGGCTTTTACGCCGAGTGTCGCAATGCCACTGGCATCACAGCCGAACTGTGGGTGTACCAGTACTGAGCCGTTGCCAGCAGCACCCGTACCGCCGTGACCGTATCCATCGTGGACACCGCCTGCCACGGCATCGGTGACCGCAGTCGACAAGAGAAGGAGAAAGACGTGCGTACAAGGGGAGCGCTCGCCGCGCTGCTGATGGTCGCAGGGCTTACCGTGACCGCCATGACCGGTAGCGCCGCTCATGCGTCGGCGTCGACCGGCGTCGACCGAAGCCACACCGGGTCGCCTTCCAGCGAGTCGCTGAGGCCGGTCTGGGACTACTACGCCTCCTACACGGACCTTGCGAGCTGCATAAGCAGGGGTGAGAAGGGCTATGGCGGCGGCCTGGAGTGGGAGGAGTACCAGTGCTACTACGTGGCGCCGTCCTTGTACGACTTGTACGTCAACGCATGGTGGGGCTGATTGGTTCGACCAGGACAAGCGTCCATTCCGGCCGCAGGCGACCCAAGAAGGTCCGGAGTCTCCAGACACTTCGGAGCGCTGGGGCGGCGGTACGTGTCGTGATCCGCAACTAGGGAGGAACAAAATGCCGAAACGGGTAACGGTCACACTGGCCATGGTGGCGGCGCTCCTTGCCACAATCGCATTCAGTCCCCCTGCGCAGGCTTCTCCTGCCCCTGAGACGGTCGCCTCTGCGCAAACCGTCGAACCACTCATCGACGAGCGGGCGTGTAATGCCAGTCAGCTGCCGCGTCAAATCTGGCTGACCTACACATCACGTCCGACACGGTGCTTCGGCGGCACCGTCGGTAGCTTCAACCTGGGCAACAATCCCGCGACTCCCGTCCAATGGCTCTCATCCGGGGATTACCACGGCACCATTTACTGCGTCGGCCTAACCCTGCCGTTCGGCCCAGCGACCGATGCGCTGTTGAAGAGGACATGCACTCGCCTCGAGATCCGTCCGGCAAGCTGATGTAGCTGCAACACCCACAGTGGGTGGTGGCGCGGGGTGTGCGACTGGCTATCCACTCCGCCCACCACCCCACGGTCGCCGGGTCGCCCGGGGCATTTCAGCCCGGGCTCCCACACAACGAACGTGACAGCCTTCCGTCATTGCGCTCTTCCCGCCTATCCGTCAGGACTCATTGCCGATACGGGCACGGGTTGCCGGCGGCACCCGTCGGGCAGGCAGCCCGCGCTCTGCGCCGCCCTGGCCGCCCCGGCGGCGGTACTGGCCAGCCTGCTGCCCGCCCGCCGGGCCGCCCGGGCACCCCTCGTCGCAGCCCTCGGCAACGAGTGACAGCCTGCGTCCGAACCCACCGACGGGGATGGTCAGCGCTCCCGCGACTCGCACAGTCACCATCAGAACTCACCGATAGTTAGCGGCATCTTAAGTTTCCGGCCGGTACCGGCGATATTTGTCCGGATACATCCGCCCGAAGCAGGAGGAACGTGAATTCGGCTCTGACAACTCCACGTATCCCCGGGCGGCAACTGCCGGTAGGCTCGGCTCCGGTCTCCGCCGGGCGGCGCCCTCCGGCGCCTGCGGGGGCCGTCGCCTAATCGCCACGCGGCGAGCCGGGGAACCACGTACCAGGGGTGCATCCGCGCCAGCGGTAGGGATCTTCCGTCCCGAACCCGTCAGCTAACCCGGTCGGCGGCTGACGGAAGGACACTGTCATATGCCGTTCCTGGCACCCACCCGACACGCTCCGGCGTCCGCGCGGAACGCCTCGGGACCGTCCCGGAAGCTCGCGACCACCGCGGCGCTCACCCTGGGCATGGTCCTCGCGGCGCTCGGCGGCGCACCCGCCGCCGCGGCACCGGAGTACGCGACCCCCGGGGCGCTGGCCGCGGCTCCCGGCGGCGACGACATCGACGGAGGCACCGACAGCCTGCGCGAGCAGCTTCAGGCCGCCAGCAAGGGCTATCTGAACGCCAAGAACAAGTTGGACAACTCCGTCAAGCGGCAGAAGGAACTGAACCAGCAGCTTGCCGCGCTGCGCGCCGAGGTGGCGACCCGGAGCGAACGGGTCGCCGAGATGGGCAACATGGCGTACCGGACCGGCCGGCTCGGGCAGGTCTCCGCGCTGCTCAACAGCGGCTCGCCGACCAGCCTGGTGGACCGGGCCGCCGCACTCGACACGATCTCGGCGAACGAGAGCCGGGAACTGCGCGGGTTGCAGGAGAGCCTGGACAAGGAAACCCAGGCCAAGGCCGCGCTCGACAAGGAGATCGGCGAGCAGCGCAAGCAGGTCGAGGTGATGGAGACCCGCAAGAAGCAGGCCGAACGGGCGCTCGCGGCGGCGAACAACAGCGGCGGCGCGGGCTCGGGGATCAGCGGCAGCGGCGGCGGTTCCGCCCGGCCGGCACCCCGCAACCCCGACGGCTCCTTCCCGGACGAGTCGTGCAGTCTCGACGACCCGACCACCAGCGGCTGCATCACCCCGCGCACCCTGCACGCGCTCAAGCAGGCCCAGGCGGCCGGCTTCACCCGGTTCGTCTCCTGCTTCCGCAGCGGTGGCAGCGGCGAGCACCCGAAGGGCCAGGCCTGCGACTTCGCCGCCCAGAAGAACGGGTTCGGCGGAGTGGCGACCGGTGGCGACCGGACGTACGGCAACAACCTGGCGGCGTACTACGTGCGCAACGCCAACCGGCTCGGCGTGCTGTACGTGATCTGGTTCAAGCAGATCTGGCTGCCGAGCAGTGGCTGGAAGACGTACAACGGGGGCAACGGGGACCCGTCGAGCGACCACACCAACCACGTACACCTCTCGATGAACTGAGGATCGGTCGCGTAACCTGTCGCGGACCGCCGGCACCGCCCGCCACCCCTGGGCAGTGCCGGCGGTCCGCTTTCCGGTCAGGCCGCGACCGCCGGCCGGGTAACCCGCTCGGGTACCCCGGTCAGCAGCCGATCCGGCTCGAACCGAGCGCCACGTCGTCGAACCAGAGCGTGTCGGCGCCCTCGCCGTAGCTCTCCCAGCCCAGCCGCAGGTCGGTGAGGTTCGGCCGCCAGTTGGCCCGGTTGTACCACTGCCCGTCGACGTCGTGCGTGGGCGTGCCGTCGGCGGTCAGCCCGGTCACCGCGGTCCCGTTGACCCAGGTGGAGAGCCGGCCCTGCGTGCCGTCGACCATGAACTCCAGGCAGGACCACTGGTTGACCGGCAGCGGCATGCTGAGCGCCACGCCGTTCGGGCTCTGCTCCGGCAGGGTGGCGTCGTCCGAGGCGCGGTTCCACTGCAACGCGCCGTTCTGCCCGCCCATCCGCAGGTCACGGTTGCCGTCGGCGGCGTCGCGCATGGCCAGGAAGGTCACGTGCGAGGTCGGCAGCGCGGTGGTGTGCCGTACCCAGAGCCGGGCGTAGCGCACCGCGCCGACCCCGCTCAGGTCGCGGGTGGAGCCGACGAAGACGTGGTTGCAGTAGCCGACCGCGCCGTTGACGCGTACCGAGCGGGTGCCCTGGTGCGCGACCGAGGTGTCGATGCTGGCGGTGCCGCTGCCCGAGCAGTCCGGGTAGCTGACCGCCCAGTCGCCCGACGGCGTGGCGCCGGTCTGGTTCTCGAAGCCGTCGCAGAGCACCGCCGTGCCGCAGCCGCTCGGCGGCGGGGTGTTCGGCGGCGTGGTCGGCGGCGGGGTGAGCGTCGGCGGGGCGCTCGTCGGCGGGGTGGTCGGCGGTTGGCTGGTCGGCGGCGCGGTGCTCGGCGGGGTTGTCGGCTCGGCGCCGTTGCACGGCTCGCCGTTCAGGGTGAACCCGGTCGGTGCCGCCGAGCTGGCCGAATACGTGCCCTGCACGCCGAACTCGGTCGAGCCGCCGGCCGGCAGCGACCCGTTCCAGGCCACGTTCCGGGCGGTCACGGTCGCCCCCGACTGGGTGACCTGGGCGTTCCAGCCGTTGGTGATCCGCTGGTCGCCACCGTAGGTCCAGGTCACGGTCCAGCCGTTGACCGCGACGTCCCCGGCGGTCACCTTGACCGCGGCGGTGAAGCCACCCGTCCACTGGTTGGCCTGGTAGTCGACCCGGCAGCCGGCTGCGGCCTGGGCGGCCGGCGCCAGGCCGGTGCCGAGCACGGCGACGCTGCTCGCGGCGATCGCGGTCATCGCGGCCAGGGCCAGCGAGACGCGACGGTACGGTGCGGAGATCCGCATGGGAGTTCCTCTCGGACGACTGCCGGCGCCGTCGCCGTGGCTGGCGCGTGCCGGCAGTGCGGTTACGACGACGAGCGACGCGGTACGCCCGACGCGTACCGGCCTCGTTGTGCTGCCGTGACCGGCTCCCCTGGTCACCCGACCACCACGACGCCCCGGCCAGCCCGTACCCGGTCGCCCCGTGACGGCGGCCGACCAAGCTTAAAGACAACCATCGATGCGAGCAAACACCGGAGCGGGTTCTTCCGTGATCAGGGAGTGTCCGGCCGGCTCCGGCAGGCCGAACGCTCCCTGATCACGGCAGGGCACCGCGATCTGGACCGGGAGCTGGCGCTGCGCGGAACGTACGTCGAGCTGCGTACCCGCAGCGCCCACAGCCGCACGACGTCACGCCGGGCTTCCGCCGGCAGCATCACCGGTATGAAGCTTTCACCGCCCTGGCGAAAAGCCCTGCTCACCCTGCACGTGGTCACCGCGGTCGGCTGGCTGGGAATCGACGTGGTGCTGCTGACCCTCGGTGTGGCCGGAGCACGCGGCGCCGATCCCGACCTGGTCTATCCGGCGGCGGCGCTGGTCGGGCAGGCCGTCTTCGTACCGTTGAGCGTGCTCGCCTGGCTGGTCGGCCTCGCCAGTGCGCTGCTCACCCCCTGGGGCCTGGTCAGGCACCGCTGGGTCCTGGTCAAACTGGTGATCACCACCGTGATGGTCGGGGCGGTGCTCTTCGCCCTGCTGCCGAACCTGCGGGCCGCCGAGCTCGGCGCGGCGACCCCGGCGGACGCCCGGCAGGGGCTGCTGGCCGCGCCGATCGTCTCCTGCACGCTGCTGGTCGTCGCCACGGTGCTCTCCACCTACAAGCCGTGGGGTCGGACCCGCCGGACGGCGGGCGCCGCCGGGAACGGGCGGGCGGTCAGGGCTGCTGGCCGGCGGCGGCCAACGCGGCCGGCAGCCGATTCGCCAGTTCCAGGTGCGCGGCCCGAGCCTGCCGGAACGCGTACCGGAACAGCGGCGCGGGCGCCGACAGGGTGATCTCGACGTCGACCCGGAGCAGCCCGTCCGGCTCCCCGGTCACCCGGGTCCGGTTGTGCAGGGTGGTACGCGGCCACTGCCGGGCCACCAACTCCAGTTCGTCGGCAGCGAGCCGGAGCAGGTCGGCCCGGTAGGTGGTCCGGAACCGGAGCGGCCCCCAGCGCAGCCGGTCGGTGACCAGGTCGCTGCGCAGTGCCCCCGGCCCGGCGGGTCGGGGGCGGACCCGCACGACGAACGGGTGCAGCTCGCCCTGCCGTCGCACGTCGCCGAGCAGCCGCAGCGCGTCGGCCGGTTCGCAGCGTGCGTGCACCCGATAGCGAAATGAGCCGGTGCGCGGCACCAACCGAGTCTAGGAAACCTGGCGGCAAGCCGGCCAGCTGCATGAATAGCGGCTAAGTGGGTATCTAACGGGCGTGAGCGGACATGTCATGGTCTTTGCCCCCGACCCGCAGTTGACGGTCACCGTCGACCAGCCGGCCGAGGAGACCGAGATCCACCTGCACCCCGGCGGCCAGGGGGTGTGGCAGGCCCGGATGATCAACTGCCTGGGCGTGCCGGTGGTGCTCTGCGCCGGCCTCGGCGGCGAGATCGGGCAGGTACTCGAACCCCTGCTGGCCAGCGAGGGCGTGGACCTTCGGGTGATCCACCGGGAGTCCAGCAGCGGCGGTTACGTGCACGACCGGCGGGACGGCAAGCGGCACGAGATCGCCTCGGTGCCGGGTCATCCGCTCGCCCGGCACGAGTTGGACGAGCTCTACAACCTCACGCTCAGCGAAGGACTCGGCGCCGAGGTCAGCATCCTCAGCGGCCCCGGACACCCGTCCCTGGTCGCACCGGAGATCTACCGCCGGCTCGCCGCCGACCTCGGCCACAACGGCAGCCGGGTCGTCGCCGACCTCTCCGGCGCGCACCTGGCGGCCGTGCTGGAAAGTGGCGTGTCGGTGCTCAAGGTCAGCCACGAGGAGCTGCTCCGGGACGGCCTGGCCGACGACGACGGCGAGGCCGAACTGGTCCGGGTGATCCAGGCCCTGCACGCCCGGGGCGCCGAGACGGTGGTGGTCAGCCGGGCCGAACTGCCGGCGCTGGTCCTGGTCGACGGCGAGATCGTCGAACTCGACATGCCCCGGCTGGAGGTCGCCGACCACCGGGGCGCCGGTGACTCGATGACCGCCGGAGTGGCGGCCGTGCTGGCCCAGGGCGGCGACATCCGGCTCGCGATCCGGACCGGCGCGGCGGCGGGTGCCCTGAACGTCACCCGGCACGGGCTCGGCACCGGACGGCCGGACGCGATAGCCGGCCTGGTCGACCGGGTGAAGCTGGCACCGATGCGGGTGGACCGGCAGGACCGGTTGACCCCGGACGAGCTGGCGCATCGGACCACGAAGCCATGACGATCCGGGTGCTTGTCACCAACGACGACGGCATCGCCGCCCCGGGGCTGCGCTGGCTGGCGCGTACGGCGGTGGAGCGGGGACTGGACGTGGTGGTGGCCGCCCCGAGCGAGGAGGCCAGCGGGGCGAGCGCCGCGATGAGCGCTGTCGAGCGGGACGGCCGGGTGGTGGTCGAGGAGCACCCGCTCGAGGAACTGCCCGGCACACCGGCGTACGGGGTGGCCGGCTCACCGGCGCTGATCACGCTGATCGCCCTGCACGGGGCGTTCGGGCCGGCACCGTCGCTGGTGCTCTCCGGGATCAACCGGGGCGCCAACGCGGGTCGCGCGGTGCTGCACTCCGGCACGGTCGGCGCGGCCTTCACCGCCGCCGCGAACGGCTGTCACGGGATGGCCGTCTCGCTCGACGTACTCGCCGTGCACGAGGCGAGCACCGGAAGTGGCGGTGCGGCGGTGGCCGTACCCCGGCCGGACCGGGACGAGCGGCGGAACTGGGCGACAGCGGCCCGGGTCGCTCTCGACCTGCTGCCCCGGCTGACCGCCGCACCCGTGCAGAGCGTGCTGAACGTCAACTCCCCCGACGTGCCGTACGAACGGCTGCGCGGGGTACGCCGGGCCAGGCTGGCCGGGTTCGGCCAGGTGCAGATGACGGTCGCCGAGGCCGGCAAGGGCTTCGTGCGTACCGCGCTGGAGGAGGCCGGGCAGCGCGTAGAGCCGGGCACCGACCTGGCGTGGCTGACCGAGGGTTACGCCTCGGTGACGGCGATCCGGGCGGTCACCGAGGCGCACGACGCGGATCTGTCCGGACTGGACGATCCACGGGGATAGCGGGCGAGATTCCCGGTCCGCGACGATCGGCGCGGGGTAGGGAGCGAATTCCCGGTCCGCGACGATCGGCGCGGACCGGGGACGGTCAGGCGCCGGGGACCTTTACCTCTTCGGCCACGGCCGAGGCGCCCGCGAAGTAGGGCTCGGGCGCGCCGAACAGACCGAGGAGCCCGGTGACCCAGAGCTGCCGGTGGACGAACCGGCTCGGTTCGGTGACCACGAGCTTGACGCCGCTGACCTCCGCGGTCTGGAAGCCGGCGACCATGGCGCTGATACCGACGGAGTCGATGAAGCTGACCAGTCGCATGTTGAGCTCGATCCTGGACGGTCGCCCCTTGGTCAGAACTCCGGCGATCGCCTCACGAACCTCGTACGCCGTATCGACGTCGATTTCTCCCCGAGGGGCGATCTCCACAACTCCACCAGGCAGGACCGACTTGACGATCGACAGGCTCACGCGAGCACCTCCACTCGCCCATGTCCGGGCGCCTAATCAGTACGCGGGCCGCGACCGAGAGTATTCCTCTCACGGCCCCGATCGCCACCCTTCCGGACGGGCAATCTATTCAACGAGCCGACAAACCTACCCGGTAACGGGGCAAACTGCGCTAAATTTTCCTGCGCCGTCGGCATCGACACCTCCGTCAGTTGCACCCTCAGCGTAGCCGCCTACCAGGTCCGGATGGGCGTCCGGTGCCCTGTGTCGCAGCTCGCGGAACGCCGACCGGACGGCACCGCGCACCGGTAGGTGAACCCGTGTCGGCTTCACGACACCGACCGGCCGGATGTGAGGCGGGGCTGCCCGGCGCTGCGAGCCCGGTACGACGCGGGGGCCGCGCCGACGCTGCCAGCCCTGTTCGTGGCGGGGCGGCTGGGCACGGTTGTCCGGCGCGGGCGGGTGTGTCGTCGGCCACCTAGCATGGGCTGATCCGTCCGTCGCAGCGTACGGGCGCCCAGGGCTCGGAAGGGACACCTGATGCTGAGGAAGTTGATCGGACTGGCCGGCGTCGGCGCACTGCTGGCACTCGTGCTCGCCTGCGGATTCGGCGGCGGAGGTGACGGCGAGGACGACGATGACGGCGGCGACGATTTCGCCCGTCGTGCACCCGTCGTCCAGCTCCGCTGAGCGGCTGCCCCGCCGCGGGGGCGGGCCCGGTCACTCCCGGGCACCGGGCCCGTCGACCGCCGCGGCGGCGGCCACACCGGGTCGGAGCAGATGTCGGGACATGATCGCGGGTTTGCCAGGTAGGGCGCCTGGGCACCTCCGACAGTAGTAACCCGCAAACCGCGCCGAACAGACGCCTCTGTCCGAAGTGGCCGCTTCGTTCGGCAACCGAGGAGGTAGCACGATGCTCGGAACCAACCTGCTGAAACATCAGAGCAAGCCCGAGCGGATCGCCGACCAGGCGTGGGAGTACCTCACCAGTACGGTCAACTCGGCCGGCGACTCGGTGAAGCACACCGCCCGCTCGGCCCGGCGGACCGGCGCCCACCTCGGCAGCCACGCCGGGGACCGGATGGGTGCCGTGACCGACGAGGCCCGGGTACGGGCCGGCCGGGCCTACGACGCGCTCGCCGGCCGGCGCCAGGGACTGCCCTGGGGCTGGTTGATCGGGGCGGGCCTGGTCGGCGCCGCCCTGGCCTGGGCCGCCTCCAGCGCGTCCCGGGCCGCGCTGGCCCGCGCCGAGCGGGAACTGCCCGACAGCGACCGCGTCGAGTTCGTGGACGTCGACCGGGCCAACTCGGCGGTCCGGGCCGACACCGCCTGAGACCGACGGACCCGCCCGGCCGGTCGGGCGGGTCCGCGCGGAAGTCGGGGCCCGGCGCGTTTCGCGCCGGGCCCCGACAGTGCGGCCCCGATCCAGGTCTGCCTCGATTCCGCGCGCAGCCCAGCTGTCCCCCGCCTCCGCGCGCAGCCGCCCGAGTTGCCTCAGCCTCGCGCGCAGCCGCCCGAGTTACCTCAGCTCCGCGCGCAGCCGCCCGAGTTACCTCAGCTCCGCGCGCAGCTCAGCGGTGCGGGTACGGCGTTCGCACCGCTCCAACTGCCGAGGAAGCCGAACGTCGTGGCGGCGTTCGGCGCCAGGTTGCCGTTGTACGCCACGTTCCGCACCGACACCGACGAACCGGCCTGGGTGTGCGTACCGCCCCAGATCTGGCTGATCGTCTGCCCGTTCGCGAAGGTCCAGCCCACCGTCCAGCCGGTCATCGTCGACGTACCCGTGTTCCGCACGGTCACCTCGGCCTGGAAGCCGCCCTGCCACGAACCGGTCACCCGGTAGCTGGCCGCACAGGCCCCGCCCGGCGCCGACGTGCCGGTCGGGGTCCCGGTCGGCGGGCGGGTGGTCGGGGTGGCCGTGGGTGGCCGGGTGGTCGGCGTGGCGGTCGGGGTGGCCGTCGGCGGGCGGGTGGTCGGAGTGCTCGTCGGCGGATTGGAGGGACCGCCGAGCCGGTCGGCGACCAGGATCCCCCGGCCGTTGGTGCCGAGGTAGACCCGCCCGTAGACCCTCGGGTCACCGGTGAGCGCCTCGCCCATGTTGCCGTACTGGTGCTGGTCGTCGTTGATCCGGACCCAGGCGGCACCCGCGTCGTCCGACCGGTACACCCCGCGGACGCCGTCGACGGTGGCGACCGCGAAGACCGCCGGGTACGCCCGCCCGGGTGCCGCCCGGCCGAACCCGACGTTCACCGCGCTGCTCACGTTCGACAGCTTCGTGAAAGTGGCGCCCGAGTCGGTGGACCGGAAGATTCCGGTCTCGCCGGCCAGCCAGACGTCCCCCTCGGCGCCGGCCACCGCCTTGAACCTCGCCCCGCTGGCCGGCAACCCGGTGGCGGCGGTGGCGGTGAAGCTCTGCCCGCCGTTGGTGCTCAGGTAGAACCGGCCGGCCGAGTAGCCGTAGAACCTGTTCGGGTTCACCCGGTCCGCCTCGATCGTGGCGTTCGCCGGGATGCCGCTGGACTGGCTCCACGAGTTGCCGTACCCGACGGAGTAGACCACCTGCTGCCCGGCGTCGCCCGGCGCCCAGACGAACCGGCTGCCGTCGGTGGCGGCCGCGACCGTGCCGCCGCTGTTGATCCCGCCCGGCTCCTGGCCCTGGAACCAGTTCGTCCCGCCGTCGGTGGAGAAGGCGACGTGGCTGTCGCCCGGCCGGTCGGCGTCGGTGAAGTTGCCGGCCCGGACCATGATGCCCGGGTTCAGCTCGGCGAAGTCGAGGCTGGTGGTGCTGGTGAAGACCGGCTGGGTGAACATCGTCGCCGGCACCGCGTCCAGGTTGGTGTGCCGGAAGCCGCCGATGTCGCCGAGCCCGCTGACCAGTGGAGCGCCGGTGGGCGGGCTGACCAGGTCGAGTACGGCGGTCTCCTCCAACCCGCGGACCATCGGCCGGATGGTGACCGTGCCGCCGCTGTCCCAGTCGCGCAGGTTCGTGGTGCCGTAGATGGTGGCGCCGGTGCCGTACATCAGCCGGTTGCCGTCGAACGGGTCGATCTCGACGGACTCGTTCATCCAGCCGAGCTTCGGGGTCTCCTCCGGCGGGGCCGGGTTGGCGCCGAAGGTCAGCCACGGCACCGAGCTGATGTCCATGGTGTAGCGCTTGGAGCGGTCCGGATAGGAGGTGAAGTCCCAGGCCCGGGTCCAGGTCGCGCCGCCGTCCGTACTCCGGAAGAAGATCGCGTCCGGCCACCAGGAGATCTGCGTCGCCACCATTATGGTGTTCGGGTTCTGCCGGTCGATCGTCAACCCGCTGTAGCCGAAGTACGCGTCGGCGCTGCTGGACGGGACCGGGCTGATCTGGGTCCAGGCTCCGGTGGACCGGTTGAACTTCCAGACGTCGCCCTTGCCGCCGTCGTACGGGCCGCCGGTGTCGCTGGTGGCGATGTAGAGGAAGCCGCCGACCGGGTCGACGACGCCCTTGTGCGCCAGGTAGCCGGTCGGCTGCCCGGCGATCCGCTCCCAGCTCGTGCCGCCGTTCGTGCTCCGGTAGACCGGGTTGGCCTTGTCCGCGACTCCGACGTAGATGGTCTGGGTGGTGTTGCCGGCGGTGCCGGTCGACCTGTCGAAGCTGACCCAGGTGACGCCCTGGTTGCCGTTGAGATAGCCGTTCGGGTCGTTCGGGTCCTGCGCGTAGTTGCCGGCGTTCGGGAAGTTGCCGACCTTCGCCCAGGTGGCGCCGTGGTCCGTGCTGCGCCAGAGCCCGTTGCCGCCCTCCGCGCCGTAGTAGACGACGCTGTTCCGGTTCGGGTCGACGGCGAGCCGCTCCCCCTGCCCCCGGCCCGGCATGTTGCCGCCGACCTTGAACGGCAACTGGTACGCCTGCCAGGTGTTCCCCTTGTCGGTGGAACGCAGGATCGCCCCGTTGTTCGGGTCCCAGTCGTTCGTGTACATCCCGACCGCCGCGTAGACCCGGTTGGTCTGCACCGGGTCGGTGGCGATGCTGAGCACCCCGTTCCAGCCCCAGCGGTCCCAGCCGACCCAGTCCAGCAGCGGAGTCCAGCTCTGGCTGGCCTGCTCCCACCGGTAGGCGCCGCCGATGTCGGTGCGGGCATAGATCAGGTTCCGCTCGGTGGGGTTGAAGACGATGCCCGGAACGAAGCCACCGCCGTCGATCCGGACGTTCTTCCACGAGTACGGCTCGGTCGCCGCGGCCGAGGCCGGTGCCGCGGACGGGCTGACGGCGACCTGGGCCACCACGGCCACCGCACCGGCGGCCAGGACGGCCACGAGCGCGTGGGCAAGACTTCTACGCATGTACGGCTCCCTGGGGAAAGAGCTGGCTGGCGCTGGCCGGCGCTGCCGGACTCGCCACGCACACGGACGGAGGACCCGGTCCCGCCGGTCGTGCGTTCGGCGGCCGCTGCTCCGGGAGCTGCCCATGCTCCCGTGGCGTCGTCCTGGCTCCCTGGAACGGCGTCGTGCAGACGTTCACACACGGCTGGCCACGCTGTCAATAGTTGGAGACCCAAACTAACCCGAGGCCGCTCCGGTCCAGCGGGACCGGTCCAGCCGAGCCGGTCCAGCGGGACCGGTCCAGCCGAGCCGGTCCAGCGGGACCCGTCAGCCGAGGCGGAACACCACCGAGCCGGAAACCTCCTCGCGGGTCACGCCCAACCCGTCGACCGGCCGGTTCAGCACCTCCTGCCACGGCGTCCCCGGCAGGTACTCCGGCAGCACGACGACGGTACGCACACCGATCCGCCGCAGGTGGTCGACGCTGATCGGATCCGGGAAGTTCGCCGTGACGCCGAGGGTCTGCGCCTGCGACTCCGGGGTGAAGGAGGCCAGCCCGTTGACGATCTTCGGAAAGCCGTCGGTGGACCAGAGCATCACGCTGAACTCCAGGGTGCCGCTGCTCGGCAGTACCAGCAGCGGCCCCTCCGCCCCGCGCAACGCGGCCGGCTGCGGGATCACCGGGGCGTGCGGGGTGGTGTTGACCCCTTCGAGCACGATCAACGCCAGTGGGACCAGCGCGACCAGCCGTAGCAGTGCCGTCCGGAACGCGGCGGCACGCCGTTCGGGTGCCGGCGGGTCCGGCTCCTCGGCGCCCGGTGGCGGCTGGTAGGCGGCGCTGCGCAACACGGGTACCGGCGTCTCGGGCCGCCGCTGTCCCGCCACCCCCGACGCCGGGGCGGCGCCGGTAGAGGCGGGCGATGCGGCGTCGGCGCTGTCGGCAGGGGCGGCGGCCGGGGCGCCGTCGGCAGGGGCGCCGGAGTCGGGCGGTGCGGCGGAGTCGGCGGAGTCGGCGGAGTCGGGCGGTGCGGCGGAGGTGGCCTCTGGAGGGGTCGGCTTCGCGTCGGGGTCTGCGGGGTGCCGCTCGGCGGACGGATCCGGCTTGAGCTGGGTGAGCGCGCTGAGCGCACCGGCGGCGAGAATGCCGAGCAGCAGCGTCGTCCAGAGCACCAACCGGCCCGAGGTACGGATGGCGTCGAAGCCCGGGGCGTGCAGGACCAGCGTCGCGTACCCCGGATTGCCGTCACCGCCGAGCGTGGTACCGCTGGCCAGTGCGACGCTGCCGAGTACGCCGGCGGCCAGCAGCACCCGATGGCGCACCCGCCACACCGAGAAGAACAGCCCGGCGAAGGCGAGCCCGATCAGCACCACCCCGGGCAGCAGGGTCATCTCCCCGGCGAAGCTGAACGTCTCCCGGGCCGCCGCGTGCCGCTCCCCCCAGAGCCAGTTCTCCGGCGGGGCGGTGAGGAACCCCCGCCACGGCGGCGAGAACATCTGCACGTGCGCCAGCGTCCGCCGGCCGGCCGGATGTAGTGCCACCACCTCCAGGTAGGGCAGCGCCATGAAGATGCTGACCCCGCCGAACACCACCCCGCCGGCCAGGTCGGCCAGCAGCAGCCGGCGCCCGAACGGCGGGCGGGACCGACGCCGCCAGGCCGACCAGGCGTAGCCGGCGCCGGCCGCCAGGCAGACCAGCGCCAGCACGTAGCCGAACGGCAGCCCGATACCGAAGCCGAGGGTCATCTGCCAGGCCGCCACCAGCCAACCGGCGAAGGCCCAGCCGGGGCGGCGCAGCTCCGGCCGGTAGCCGTGCCGCAGCGACCAGCCGTGGCCACGGGCCAACATCGCCAGGGCCAGCGCGATGCCGCCGATGGAGAGCACGTGCAGGTGTCCGGCCTGGGCGAGCTTCCAGGGGGCGTACCCGAAGGCGACCCCGGCGGCCGCGGCGCCGATCCGGCCCGCGCCGAGCTGCCGGACCAGCGCGTACGCCCCGACGAAGGCGAGCGCGTGCACCAGGACGTAGAGGATGTTGTAGCGGACCACGGCGGCCACCGGGCCCTCGCCGAGCATCCCGGCCGGGGCGTAGCCGAGCAGGGTGTCGGAGTAGGCGTAGGTGTAGGGCTCCGGATAGAAGGCGTTGGAGTGCCACAACTGGGTGGGGTCGTGCAGCACGGCGTGCCCGCCCCAGGCGATCTGCCAGGCCTGCAGGGTCGGGTCGCCGATGTCCTGCGGGATGGTGCTGGTGATGTCGCGCAGGGTCGGCCAGGTCAGCACCACGGCCAGCAGCAGCCCACCGAGCACGGCCAGCGTCCACTCGTGGGTGGCCAGGCGTACCAGGAAGGATGTCCGGGGCCCGCGCACCGGGCGGGTCGACCCGGCGCGCCCGTCCGGCGGCCGAGCCCGGTCACCAGGTTCGTTGCCGACCCGGTTGCCAGCTCCGTTGCCGGCCCGGTTGCCGGGTTCGTTGTCGACCTGGCCGCCGGGTTCGTCGGGTCCGGCCGGCGCCGTCTGCCGCTCGATCGTCATCCTGCTTCTTCCTTCCGCCCGGACCCGGCCCCGCACACCGCACCGGCATCTGCCCCGAGCACACCGGCATTGATGATCCCTGATGGTCACTCGGGCTGTCACGCCCCCGTTCGAGTCACCCTGCCCGGGTGAGGAACGCTCACCCTGCGGCAGGCCAGAGTCGAGTCGCGGACCTGACCGGCGGGCGCAGCCTACCGGTCGCCCGGACCGCCGCACTTCAGCAGTGGAAAGGGACGCAATGGCCGGCCGCGTGATCAGCCCCAGCGACGAGGACATCCAGCGCGACATCCTGGCGGAGCTGGCCTGGGAGCCCCGGGTCCAGCCGAACGAGATCGGCGTCGCGGTGCGGCAGGGCGTGGTTACGCTGCGTGGCTGGGTCGACAACTACGCCAAGAAGTGGGCGGCGGAACGGGCCGCCCAGCGGGTGCACCGGGTCCGGGCGGTCGCGAACGACCTGGAGGTACGCCTGCCGTCCTCAGCCGAACGCGACGACCCGGAGATCGCGGCGGCGGCGACCCGCGCGCTGGAGTGGGACGCCTTCGTGCCAGCCGCCGAGATCGAGGTGACCGTCTCCAACGGCTGGGTGGTGCTGCGCGGCGAGGTCGAGTGGGAGTACCAGCGCCGCGCCGCCGAGCAGGCGGTACGCCAACTCGCCGGGGTACGCGGCCTCAGCAACGGGATCTCGGTCGTGCCCCGGGAACGGCCGGACCGGGACGAGATCTCCGGCCGGATCCAGAGCGCGCTGGTACGCAGCGTGGAGACCGACGCGGCCGGGATCGACATCCGGATCGACGACGACTCGGTGGTGCTGACCGGCAACGTCCGCTCGTGGCTCGAACGCGAGGAGGCCGAACGGGTGGCGTGGTCGGCGCCGGGCGTCACGAGGGTCGACAACCACATCACCGTACGGCTGTGACCGCCGCCGGGAACGGTCGCGGACCGCCGGGAACGGTCACGGCGACTCAGATCAGGTTGAGTTCACGGCCCCGGCGTACGGCGTCCCGGCGCCGGGTGACGTCGAGCTTGCGGTAGACGTTCCGGACGTGCGTCTTGACGGTGTTGACCGAGAGCGAGAGTTCCGCAGCGATCTCGACATTGGACAGGATGCTCTGTAGGTAGCGCAGCACGGTCAGTTCCCGCTCGGTCAACGGTTCACCCGGTGGCACCGTCGGCGGTGTCGTCGTCACCGTTCCGGCCACCCCGTCGACGGCGCCGAGCAGGTCGTGCACCATCGCCCAGTACGCCGTACCCGAGTCGAGGTGGGCGGCGAGCAGGTCGCGTACCGGCGGATCGGCCCGGACGAAGACCTGCCGGAAGCCCTCCGGCTCGGCCAGCCGCAGCACGTGCTCGAGTAACCGGGCGGCGCGGCGGTGATCGCCGGTCAGCCGGGCCGCGCTCGCGTCGAGCAGCCCGGCCACCAGCCGCAGCGGCAGCGGTAGCGGCAGCGGCAGCGGCAGCGGCAGCGGCAGCGTGCCGGCCGTGGCAGCCGCACCCGTCAGCGGCGTGCCGGTCGCGGCAGCCGCACCGGCCGTCGGCTCGGCTGCACCTGCGGCGCCGGGCGCACCGGGCGTCGGACCGGCCGGTGTCTCCCAGGCGGGCAACGTGCGGAGCGCGGCCTGCGGGTCGCCCGCCCGCAGGTGCGCCCGGGCGAGCGCGACCGCCACCGGCTCGACCGGAACCGCACCCCCTTCCACCGCCGGAATCAGCATCTCCCGGGCCAGCTCCACGTCGCCGTGGTCGATCCGGAGCTCCGCCTCGGCGGCGAGCAGCCAGTGCGCCAACGGCTGCGCCTCCACCCGGTCGCCGAGCCGACGGCGGATGCCGGCCAGCACCTGATGCGCACCCGTCAGGTCGCCCCGGTCACGCAGCAGTCGCGCCTCGACCATGCCGGTCAGTACGTGCACCAACGGTTCGTCGACGTACTCCGCGCCCCGGATGCCGAGCGCCAGGTTGGCCTCCGCGTCCTCCGGCCGGTCCCGGTGCAGCGCGACGAGCGCCTGGGCGAGATAGGCGTGTACGCCGTCGGCCGGCCGGATCAGTCCCCGGAAGGGCGCCGAGCCGAGTGCCGCCCGGGCAGCCTCGTCGGCGCCGGTCAGTTCGCCCCGGACCGCCCGGGCCAGCGCCAGCCGCCCCAGGCACAATCGGCGGGCCCGGGACAGACCCGCCCGGCTCGCCCCGGCGAGCCCGGCGGCGATCTCCGGCTCGGCTGCGACGATGTCACCCGCCCCGAACCGGATCGTGCCCGACAGAATCCTGGCCACCGCTCCGGCGCGGAGGTCCAGACCTCCCGAGTCGATCTCACCACCGTCCACGGGATCGACGGCGAACTGCCGGGCGGGTGGGTCGCCCAGCCCCGACCGGAGCGGCGCTGACCCGTCCAATCCGGAGGGCGCTGACCCGTCCTGCCCGGAGGGCGCTGACCCGTCCGACCCGGAGGGCGCTGACCCGTCCGGCCCGGCCCAACCTGACCCGTCCGGCCCGGCCCAACCTGACCCGTCCGGCCCGGCCCAACCTGACCCGTCCGGCCTGGACCGGTCGACGTCGAGCAGGGTCAGCCGGGCGAGGTCGATCCGATCGGCGTCCACGTACGTGTCGAGGTCAAAGCCCAGGACGCTGCCGCCGTCGACGGTCGCTTCGATGCCGGCGCCGCCGCCCTGCCCCGCGACGGCCGCCCGCCCGGCGGTGTCGAGTCGGCTGCTCGGGCCCAGCCGGCCGCTCGGGTCAAGTCGGTCGCCCGGGTCAGGTCGGTCGCCCGGGTCGAGCCGGCTCTTTGCACTGATGTGGTTCTGCCTCTCGGTGTGGGCGTGCAGGTCGGGCGGGTCCGGGGCGAGCAGATCGGTGAGACCGGCCAGTACCGCCGGTTGGTCGCCGCCGGACTGGACCGTGCCGAGCCGCAGGGCCGCCGCGATCCGCCGGAACCGGTGGCGGCGGGCGGCGTCGAGCTGGTCGGCGTGCTCGGCGGCCAGCGCCAGGTAACCGGCGGCGTCGGTCGACTCGCCGCCGTCCAGCCGGTCCGCCGCGTAGGCTAGACCGATCTCCGGGCCGTCCCGGACCACCTCGGCCGAGGGTGCCGGCGGCTCCGGCCGGGGCGGGGCGTACTGGCCGTAGGGGACGAGATCCGGCCAGTGCCGCAGCAGCACGTCGATGGCGTACGGCCAGTCGTGTGCGGCGAGAGCGTGCCGGAGCGCCTCGGCCGGCAGGTCGTTCGCGGTGAACCAGGTGGCGGCCCGGCGGTGCAGCTCGGCCACCTGTTCGGCGGGGCGGCGGGCCAGTTCGGAGCGGAGCAGTTCGCCGAGCATCGGATGGCACCGGTAGCCCGCCGGCCGGCCGCCGAGCGGGATCACGAACCCGCCGAGGCGGTCCAGTTCGGAAAGTGCCCGGGTGGCGTCGGCCCGGCCGGTCAGCGTGCCCAGCAGCTCCGCCGAGAATCCCGCGACCAGCGACGCCCGGCAGAGAGACTCCCGGGCGTCGGCGGACAGCCCGGTCAGCAGTTCCTCGGTCAGATAGTCACCGACGTCCGGATACTCCCCGGTGAACTCGTCGACGAACCGGGCAGGGTCGGGATGGCCCGGCAGGGCCAGTGCGGCGAACCGCAGGCCGGCCGGCCAGCCCTCGGTACGGTCGCACAGCCGCCGGGCCTGCTCGGGCGGCAGCGGCTCCCCGTACCCGGAGAAAAGTTCGGCCACCTCGTCGGGTCGGAACGCAAGGTCGGCGGCGCGGATCTCGGTCAACTCCCCGCTGAGTCGCCAGCGGTGCAGCGCGAGCCCGGGGTCGGTGCGGCAGCCGATCACCAGCCGCAGCCGACCCGCCGTGTGCCGGAGCAGGAACTCCAGCCCGCTGGAGACCTCGGGGTCGTCCACCTGGTGCAGATCGTCCAGGATCAGCGTCGCCGGGCCGGCACGCCGGGCCAACTGGTCGGCGAGGAACTCCAACCCGTACGCCGGGTCCGGTTCGTCCCCGGCATCCGGTTGCTGCCCGTCGACGGCCGGCCGCAGCGCCGCGTACAGATATGACCAGAGCCGTGCCCCGCCGTCACCCGGCTCCAGCGACAGCCAGCCCACCGGCCCCCGGTCCGGACTGTCCACGGCCCGGCTCCCCGTCGTGTTGCGGGCCCGGCACCAGGAACTCAGCAGTACCGTCTTGCCCCAGCCGGCGGCGGCGGAGACCAGGGTCAGCGGGCCGGCGGTACCCCCGTCGAGCAGGTCGAAGAGCCGGGGTCGGGGCAGCAGCACCGCCCCTGAGCGGGGCGTGACGGCCAGCTTCGCGGTTAGCAGCGGCGGCGCGGCGGTGCCCGATCCAGCGGTGGCCGGTGTGGCGGTGCCCGATCCGGCAGTGGCCGGCGTGCTGCCTCCGGCTGGTTCCTCGATCCGTTCCATCGATGTTGCCCATCCCCCTCCCCGCCCGCCCGCTGCGACGGTCCGAGGCGGATACCCGGCCCGTCGCGGTTCACCCCTTGCGGACGACCCCGGTTCACCCGGCCGCACCGGACGATGACGGCTGGTACGGATCGGTGGATGCTGGCCCGGACGCTGCTGCCCCGGGCCGCGATTGTCCGCGGCGGAGGAGGGCGATGGACGTACCCGACCGGCTGGCCGACACCGCCGGCCCGCACCCGCCGGCCCGGCCGCGGTGAAGGCGCTCTGTTGGCAGGGCCCCGACCGGCTGGCCGTGGAACGGGTCCCCGATCCCCGGATCGTCAGCGCACAGGACGCCATCGTGCGGGTACGGCAGAGTCTGACCTGTGGCTCCGACCTGCACCTCATCGCCGGACGGTTTCCGGAGACTCAGCCGGGTGACGTGCTCGGGCACGAGTTCGTCGGCGAGGTGGTCGAGGTCGGTGCCGAGGTACGCCGGCACACCGTCGGGGACCGGGTGGTGGTCTGCTCAATCGTCGCCTGCGGGCGGTGCTGGTACTGCCGGCACGGGCTCTTCTCCTGCTGCGACAACGGCAACCCGAATCCCGACCTCGCCGAGCTGGTCTGGGCTGCGGTGCCGGCCGGCTGCTTCGGCTACTCGCACGCGCTGGGCGGCTTCGCCGGCAGCCACGCCGAGTACGTCCGGGTGCCGTACGCCGACCACGGCGCGTTCCGGATACCGGACGAGGTGAGCGACGACCGCGCGGTCTTCGCCTCGGACGCCGCGCCGGCCGGCTGGCTCGGTGCCGAACTCGGCGACGTACGCCCGGGAGACGTGGTCGCGATCTGGGGCGCCGGTGCGGTGGGGCAGTTGGCGGCCCGGGCGGCGGTGCTGCGCGGCGCGGACCGGGTGATCTGCGTCGACCTGCTCGACGACCGGCTCGCGATTGTCGAACGCGAGGTCGGGGTGGAGACGCTGCACAGCCTGCGGGTCGACGCCGGTGCCGAACTGCGGGACCGGACCGGTGGCCGTGGTCCGGACGTCTGCGTGGAGGCGGTCGGGATGGCACCGCCGGCCCTCGGGTCACCGGTGCCCGGCCCGCTCGGCCCGCCAGGGTGCGTGGCCGACGCGGTGTACGCGTGTCGCAAGGGCGGCACCGTCGTCGTACTCGGGATCTTCGCCGGCCACGTGGACGGGTTCCCGCTCGGAGCGGTGCTGCACAAGGGACTGACCGTACGGGCCGCCCGGCAGCACGGCCAGCGCCACGTCCCGGAGTTGCTCGCCCGGATGCGGCGCGACGAGTTGTGGCCGGAGTACCTGATCACGCACCGGCTGTCGCTGGACGACGCGCCACACGGCTACGCCCTGTTCCGGGACCGTGCCGAGGGCTGCGTGCGGGTCGCCTTCACCCCGGAGGCTTCCTGACCGCACGGCACGGTCCCGGCGCAACTCACGGCACGGTCCCGGCGCAACTCACGGCACGGTCCCGGCGCAACTCACGGCACGGTCCCGGCGCAACTCACCTGACGGGCCCGGTGAGACTGCTCGCCGAGCCCTTGACCCTCGACCTGGTCGAGGGGGCACAATTCCTGCTCGTGGAGGGGTACGGACGGCTGCTCGGCATCGGTGAGATGGCCCGGGCGAGTGGCCTGAGCATCAGCGCGCTGCGCTTCTACGACGGTGCCGGCGTGCTGGCGCCCGCCTCGGTCGACCCCGGCACCGGTTACCGCCGGTACGCCGAGCGGCAGTTGCCGGCCGCACGGCTGCTGGCCGGGCTGCGCCGGATCGGGATGCCGCTGGCGGAGATCACCCGGGTGCTCGAACTGCGCGGCTCGGATCCGGCCGCCGTGTCGCGGCTGCTGGACGCGCACCTGCTCCGGCTGGCGGAGGGTCTCGCCGACGCCCGCCGGGAGGCGGCCCGGCTCCGGGTACTCTGCACCGCCGCCGAGCCGGCCACCGAGCCGGAGATCCGGCTGACCGTACCCGGGCCGAAGCTGGCGGCCGCGGTCGACGCGGTCCGGTTCGCGGTCGGGACCGACCCCGGGCTGCCGATGCTCGGCGGCGTGCACTTGGAGATCGACCAGGGCGTGCTCCGGCTGGTCGCCACCGACCGGTACCGGATGGCCGTCGCCGCGGTGCCGGCAGACACCGGCCCGGCGACCGGAAACGCCACCGCGACCGGGGACGCCACCGGGCTCGGGGACGCCACCGCGACCGGGAGCCGCCGGGTTACGGCTCCGGTCTCGTTCGTCGACGCGGCCCGAGCGCTGCTGACCGGCGGCTGGCCGGCGACCCTCACCCTCGGATCGGCCGCCGTCGGCCTGCGGGTACGGGACCGGCATGTCACCGGCACCCCGCTGGAGCAGGACTTCCCGGACTATCGCCGGCTGCTGCGGAGCGCGACCGCCGGGCCGGGCCGCCGGGTGACCGTCGACGTGGGCGGGTTGCGCGAGCGGCTGACCGCCGGCGAGACCCGGACGGTGGTACGCCCCGACGACGGCACCCGCTGTGCCGTGAGCGTCCTCGCCGTCGACGCGGCGAACCGGCTCACCGTCTCCCCCGCCGACACCCCGGGCCTGCCGGATGGTCCGGTGGTGCGGGTCGGAGTCGACCGCGAGTTCCTGCTCGACGCCCTGGACGCGGCCGGGCCGGGCCAACTGGTCCTCGAACTCGACGGGCCGATCCGCCCGCTGGCGCTACGCCGGCCCGACGACGATCGTGCCTTCTCCATCCTGATGCCGGTACGGATCTGAGCCACCCACACCTCGCGGTCAGGCTTCCTCGCCCAACTCGGTGAAGAGGGTCAGTTGCAGGTGACCGGGCCCCGCCAGCCGCGAGTTCAGCGAGTTCCACGGCGTACGGGTCGGCTCGGCGATCACCGTCGCGCCCGCCTCGGCCAGGGTAGCGGTGACCGCCGGAGAGTCGTCGACCTCGAAGGCGACCCGGATGTGCCCGGCGACCCGGCGACCGACCTCGACCTCGTCGATGTACTCGGCGTGCCCGGGATCGGTGATCTCCAGGGTGGCCCGGCCGGCGTCCAGGATCGTGACGCGACCGTCCGGGGAGGAGAACGCCGCCTGCTCCGGCAGGCCCAGCACGTCGCGGTAGAACCGGAGCGCCTGGTCGTAGTCGTCGGCGGTGACCACCAGCCGAAGTTGCCGTACCGGAGACGGTTCAGTCATCGCCACAGTCTGGCACGCGACCGGGACACGCGGCACGACCCGTACGGCCGGATGGAGCGAGTCGACAACCTACAGTAGCCAGATGGCTTTTGTCCGATTCAGTCCGATAGTCTCGGGGCGGGCACTTCGGCGGACCGGCGCCGCGCTTGCCGTACTCGGTGGGGTGCTGGTGCTGACGGTGGTGGCGGTCGACGGGCCGGCCGGGCCGCGGCGGACCACCGACCGGCAGTCGGCGGCCGAACCACCGCCGCCGGCAGCGGTAGCCCCGGGTGACGTCGCCCCGGCCACGCCAGCGCACGCCGAACCGACCCTGCCGGCCGCACCACCCCCGGCGGACCTGCCGGTACTCGACTACCAGCCCGCCCCACGCGGCTTCCCCGAGGACCCGGCCCCGACGTCGACGGTCCGGCTCGGCGAGGGCCTGCGGCCAATCCGCCGGCTCGCCGTGTACGACGCGCCCGGTGGCCGCCCGCGCGCCTTCCTCGCGCCCACGATCAGCGGTGTGCCGGTGACCCTGCCGATCGTGGCCCGGCGGGCGGGCTGGGCCGCCGTCCTGCTTCCGTCGGCGAACCGGCGCGTCGGCTGGGTGCCGCCGGGCTCGTGGAGCACCGTGGAACTGCGCGACATCCTCGTGGCGGTCCGGCGGGCACACCGGCTGCACTGGTACCGCGACG
Organism: Plantactinospora sp. WMMB782; assembly: GCF_049179135.1. NCBI lineage: Bacteria > Bacillati > Actinomycetota > Actinomycetes > Micromonosporales > Micromonosporaceae > Plantactinospora > Plantactinospora sp. WMMB782. The sequence goes on from NZ_JBMHMC010000007.1 coordinate 567,342, forward strand.
ACCGGCTGGTCCGGTCCTGGCCGGTCAGCGTCGGGACCCCGGTCACGCCGACCCCGCTGGGCCGGACCTTCGTCCTCGGCCGGTCGCTCCTCCCCGGCCGGGTGTACGCGGGTGTCGAGGTCCTCGCGCTCGGCGCCGTACCCGACGACCCGGACTCGGTACCGTCCACGTTGCGTGGCGCGCACATCGGACTGCATGCCTGGTACGACAGTCGCCAACTGGGCCGGAGCAACAGCAACGGCTGCATCCGGATCAGCCGGAAGGCCCAGGAGTTGCTGCTCGCCGAGGTGCCGCCCGGCACCGAACTGCTGGTGCTCGACCGGTTCTCCGCACCGCAACGGCTCACCGATCCCGACACCGATCCCGAGCCCGACACCGCCCCGCGGGCCGCCCGTCGTTGAGCGCGACCCGACCGCGAGCGGGGCGGTCGGTCGTCGATCGGGCCGGGGCGCGGCCCAGTCGCCGAAGCGCGGGTGCGACCGGACTACAGGTCACGGCGCATGCAGACCCGGGGCCACCGGTCCAGGCCGTGCGCCGCCTCGCGGGCCCGGATCGCGGCCAGCCCGGGGGTCAGCTCCGACTCGCCGAGCACGACGAAGCCGCACCGGAAGTAGTACGGGGCGTTCCAGGGCACGTCGGCGAAGGTGGTCAGGGTCAGCGCCGGTACCCCGTTGGCGGTCGCGTGCGCGGCAAGGTGCTCGATAAGCGTGCGCCCCACCCCCTGACGGGCGGCCCGGGGATGCACCGAGACCTGCTCGACGTGCAGGTTGCCGTCGACCGGCTCGGCGACCAGATAGCCGGCCGGCAGGTCGTCGGCGTCGACCGCGACCCAGGCCAGGCCGGCGCGCTGATGCCGGGCCAGTGCCTCTACCGGGGGTGGTTCGTCGTCGGCGATCTCCGGCATCCCGATCTCCCGGAAGGCCCGGCCGGCGGCCCGCTCCACGTCCCGCAGCACCGGCAGGTCCGTCGGCCGGGCCGGTCGGATTCGCATCGCGCCATCCTGCCGGCCCGGCCGGTGGTCTACCAGCGATATTCCGCCGCCGGTCACGTCCGGGAGTAGGTGACCAGGGCCGCGCCGGAGTCGAAGGTGCGGGTGTCGGTGACGGTGAAGGGAACCGGCTGGAAGGCCCCGGCGAAGAGCGGGATGCCCGCGCCGATGACGACCGGATAGCGCTTGATCATCAGTTCGTCGATCTCTGGCAGCAGCGTGCCGGCCAGCCGACCACCGCCGCAGAGCCAGATGTCCAGTCCTGCCGACCGCTTCAGCTCCCGCACCGTGGCGACCGGATCGGAGTCGACGATCTCCACCTCCGGATCCGTGCCGCTCAGGGTCCGGGAGAAGACGTACTGCCGGAGGTGGGCGTACGGGCTGGTGATGCCCTCCCGGAGTGCGGGTTCGTAACTGCGCCGTCCCATCAGGACGGTGTCGAACCGCCTGTTCGGTGCGTCGGTCAGCCGGACCGACGCCCGCGCGTGGGTCGGGAGGGTCTCGGGCTGTTCGGCGTTGACCGCCGCCGCCAGGTCCGGATCGACCCGGAAGAAGTCGTACTCCCCACCGGGACCGGCCAGGTAGCCGTCGACGGTGCTGGCCACGTAGTAGACGAGCTTTCGCATCTTTCTCCTCGAGTTGCTGCTGGCGGTCGAGAAATCTTCTCCGCTTACCACTTCTAGCGAAGTACTCCATCTGGAGTGGTTTGAACGTAGTACTACACTCGCAGTGATGTCAAACGGGATCATCACGCGTCCCGGCGAGAACGAGGAGACCGCATGCGGCAGAACCCGGCCCGCCGGATGGCCCTGCTCGACGCCGCGATCGAGGTCCTCGCCCGGGACGGCTCACGCGGGCTGACCTTCCGGGCCGTCGACGCGGAGGCGGCCGTACCCACCGGCACCACCTCGAACTACTTCGCCAACCGACCGGATCTGCTCGGTCAGGTGACGCAGCGGACCAGGGAACGCCTCACCCCGGTCGAGTCCGAGGTTGCCGAGCTGATGCGGGCACCTCGGGACCGCGCCCTGGTCACCCGGCTGATGCGGGACATCCTCGGCCGGATGCGCCGGGACCGGAGCAGCTATCTGGCCATGCTCGAACTTCGCCTCGAGGGCACCCGGCGCCCCGAACTCCGAGCGGCGCTGACCGAGGTGTTCAGCGCCAACCTCCGGGACAGCATCGAGTTCCACGTCGGCGCCGAGCTGCCCGGCGACCGGACCACACCCCTGCTGCTCTACCTCGCGATGAGCGGGCTGCTTGTCGACGAGCTGACCGTGCCCGACGTGCTGTCGCCGTACCCGCTCGACCGGCTGATCGCGGACATGGTCGACCGGATCCTGCCGCCGGGCCCGCCGGCCACCCCAACCCGGTCACCCGCTCCGCCTAATGCGGCGGTGGGCCGGGAGTGACCTGACCGCTCGGCATCCGGCGCAGGCTGATCGCGACGGTGCCGAGCCAACCGGCGTACGACCAGAGCAGCACCCGCTCGGCGAACCCGGCCACGCCGGCGTAGTCGCCGACGGTGAACGACGGTCCGTCGGTCATCACGTCGACACCGACCACCACGAAGCCCAGGAGCGCCGCCACCACCAGGACGGTCGAGACGGCCAGCGCCGGACGCGCCCGCCGCCACCGGGGATCCCGCCACCAGACCCGGACCAGCAGGACCGCCGCCGCCGGCAGTACGCCGAAGGCGACCAGCCCCGCCGTGCCGTGCACCAGCCCGGCCGGCGACGGTGGCCGGTCCCACGAGCCGTACGGGTCGGCCGGGAAGACTGCTCCGACTCCTACCGCGACGCTCCAGACCCCGAGCAGCCCGAGCCCGACCCGGCCACCCCGGGTCCGGCCGGCGGCCAGGCGGAGCAGTCCCGCCGAGGCGGCGGACAGCACCAGCAGCCCGACCGGGATCAGCCAACCGACCCTCGGGGCGTGTACGTAGTGGCTGACCATCCGCTCGACCGGACTCCAGCCCGCAGCGCCGAGATCGGCCATCGCGAAACCGACGAACGGCAGCGCCAACCCGACCGCCGTGGCGTCGGCGACGCGGGTACGGCTCGCCGCCGATGCCGTACCGGTCCTGCCGCCGGGTCGGGGCAGGCGGGGCCCACCTCCCAGGTCGGCGGTTCGGTGCGGACGGCTCCGGGGATCGGTACGGGACATCTGGTCCTCCTCGCTGCTCCTGCCCGCACGCTATGGGCGGCCGGACCGGTGCCGCGTCGTCCCGGTGCGGACATCCGCCCCCACTCCCCGCGATTACACCTACGTCGATCGGAGTAGCCTCGACAGCCTCGACAGCACGAATTGCGTCCTCTCGCACGATGCGTAGCACAGTCCAGATGCGCCGACCTTCCCCGCCGGGATAGTTTCTGGCTGTGCGCCTGAACCACCTCGGCCTGCCGGTGGGTGACCCGCAGGGCAGCCTCCGCTTCTACCACGCCTACTTCGGGTTCGATCCGGGCACCGCACAGCGGTACCCCGACGGCACGGTTATCGTCCGGAACGCCGACGGCTTCGACCTCGCCCTGCACGCGGTCGACGCCGTCGAGGAACCGGCTCCGTTCCTGCACTTCGGGTTCCGACTGCCGGACGCCGACGACGTCCGCGCCCTGCTGCGCCGGTTGAGGGCCGACGACGTACCGATCGTCGAGGACTACGACGATCCTTCGTACGTCGCCTTCAAGTGTCTCGACCCGGACGGACACCGGGTGGAGGCGTACTGGGAGCCGCCGACGCCCGGATGACGGCAGACCCTGTGGACCGGTCCGGGGGACCCGGCCGGCCAGAGTAGCCGGGCCGGCGATCCAGCCCGGGTCCAGTGGCGATACAGTCCGCCCTGGAACTCTCGACACCGGTGAGCGAGGAATCGGAGACCTTCGGCGAGCTGCTGCGCGGCCACCGGGCGGCGGCCGGGTTGACCCAGGCAGCCCTGGCCACCCACGCCGGGGTGGGCGTACGGACCGTACGCGACCTGGAGCACGACCGGGTGGCGGCGCCGGTGGTCACCCGACTCTCGGCCGCCCTCGGGCTGTCCAGTACGGAGCAGGCGCGGCTGCGCTCCCGTACCGGGTCGACGCGGCCCGCTTCCGGACACTGGCCGAGCGAGCCGCTCGGGCACGGGACCGGGGCGAGCCGCACCGGGCGGCCGAACTGTTCGCCGCCGGGCTGGCGTGCTGGCGCGGGCACTGCTCGCCGGCAGTACCGGGCTGCTCCGGCATCCGGCGGCGGCCGGGCTGGCCCGCCTGCGCCTGGACTGCGCACTGACGCTGGCCGACCTCGCCTTCCAGACCGGTACGGCCGCCCGGGTCAGCAAGCCGCTCGCCCAGGTCGCCGAGGTGGAACCGCCGCACGAGCGGCTGCACGCCCGGCTGATGCTCGCCCTGGCCTGCGCCGGGCAGCAGGCCAGGGCGCTGCGGCTCGTCACCGAGCTACGCGACCGGCTCGCCGACGAGTTGGGGGTGGTCCCCGGAGCGGAACTCCGGGCCGCGTACCTGCGGGTGCTCCGGCAGCAGTTGCCCGGTCAGGAGTTGGAGATGAGGTACGCGTTCGGCGAGGAGCTGCCCCAGTTGACGGCGCAACTGCCCACGTGGACCGGTCCGTAGACGACCCGCCATCCGCTCGGGATCGGCGAGAACTGGCACACGGTGAGCGACGAGCCGGCCGGCATCCCCTCGGCGTGCTGGACGAAGAGGTAACCGGCCCGGGTGCTCGGGTTGCAGATGCCGGCCTAGGCCAGCACCACCCAGCCGGGTGGCGTACTGCCGCAGGACCATTACCGGTCGCCGGGCGCGGCCTTGGCCGGAGCCGGCGGCGCAAGCAGCACGACCGGGATGACGGCGACGGCCAGCAGGGCGAGGATCCGACGCATTCTCCTGCTCCCATCGTCGAAGACTTCGATGAGCGTCAACGCTATGGCCGGTGGCTGGCGCGGGTCGGGTAACGGGCCGCGACCCGATCCCGGTTGGCCGCAGCCCGGGTGGGCTGGGCCGAAGTCCCGCCGACCGGCCCGAGCACCGGCACAACCGGCAGAACCCGCACCGGCCCCGAATCTGCCGGCCCGTCCGGCGTACCGGGAAGACCCCGAACCACCGGGTCAGCCGGGCCGGTCGGCTGCCCGGCGGTGGTAGTGCCGCGAGACCCGGGCCCGGTTGCCGCAGGAGGCCTTGCACCACTCCTGCCGCGGGTGCCCCTTCAGGAAGTAGCGGACGCAGCGCGGCGCCGGGCAGGCGGCCAGCCGCTCCCGGTCCGGGCCGGCGAGGAACTCGATCGCCGCCCGCGCCAGCCCGGCGAGCAGCCTGGTCCGGGCGTCGGCCGGCCCGCCGGACCAGGTGACCGCCGGGGCGCCCCCGTCCGGCCAGCTGAGCACCGGCCGGACCGGCCACCTCCCGGCCGCCCGGTTGAGCTGGTCGACCGCGTCCTGCGGGTCGAGCAGCGTCGCCCGGTCGGCCCGGCTCGGTGGTGCGGGCCGGACCGACCGGGCGAAGAGGGTACGCACGGCGCGGCGCAGCGCGACCACGTCGAGCCGGAGCGGCTCGTCGACCCACCCGGCAACCGCCTCGAGACCGTCGGCGTACCCCGGAGGCGGCTGGACCGGCGCCGCAAGACCGCCGGCGTACCCGGCCAGTGGCTCCGCCTGCGCCTCGAGCCATGCGGTCAGCCCGGCGACGTCGGCGAGGTCGTCCGCGACGCCACCGTTGCCGTCGTGCCGGATCGTGCCGGCGAGGGCGAGCACGAGTTGCTGGGCCATCACTGCTCCTCCGGCACCGGCTTGTCCGGGCGCCTCGGTCCACGGTAGCGTTCCCTGACTAATGGTTGAAACACATGAAGGCATTAGGGGGACGTCAGTGCTCGTCATCGCCCACCTCAGCGACACCCACCTCGACGGATCGCCCCGCTCGGCCGAGCGGACCGCCCGGGTGATGGACCACCTGCACGCGCTGCCCCGGCCGGTCGACGCGATCCTGGTCACCGGGGACATCGCCGACCACGGCGAGCTGACCGAGTACGAGACCGCGGCCAAGCTCCTCGCCGCACCGCTGCCGGTGCTGACGTGCCCCGGCAACCACGACGCGCGGGACGCGTACCGGAAGGGGTTGCTCGGCGACGGGCGGGGCGGCGACGGCCCGGTGAACGCCCGGCACGACGTGGCCGGCGCGGTCTTCCTGCTCGCCGACTCGACGGTGCCCGGCCGGAACGACGGGCACCTCGACGCCGAGACGATGGCCTGGCTCGCCGGCGAACTGGCGTCGACACCGGCCGACGCACCGGTCTTCGTCGCCTTCCACCACCCGCCGGTCGCCCTGCACCATCCGGTCATCGACACGATGGGGTTGCTGCCGGCCGAGCCGCTGGCCGAACTGCTCGCCGCCCACCCGCAGGTCGTCGCGGTGCTGACCGGGCACTTCCACACCGCCGCCGCGAGCACCTTCGCCGGCCGGCCGCTGCGGATCGCCCCCGGCGTGGTCTCCACCCTGCGGATGCCGTGGGAGGGCGACGGGCCGCTTGTCGACCTGGCCCAGCCGCCCGGAGTGGCGTTCCACGTCTACGACGACGCGGGGCTGCTGACCACGCACTACCGAGTGGTGGTCTGAGCGGTGCGCGGCATCGCCGTACTCGGTTTCCTGGCGGCCGTCGCGCCGATCACCGCGACGCCGGGGACCAGTCTGACCCTGGTCGTCTCGCGGGTCGCCGCAGGTGGGCGCCGGCAGGGCTGGTGGGTGATCCTGGGTACGCTCACCGGCCTCTACGTGCACGCCCTGCTCGCCGCCGTCGGGCTGGCCGCGCTGGTACTCCGCTCGTCGCAGGCGTTCCTGCTGGTCAAACTGCTCGGCGCCGGCTACCTGGCCGGGCTCGGGCTGTGGCTGCTCTGGTCGGCAACCCGTCGCCACCGCCCGCGCCCCGAGCCGACCAGGCTCATTGAGCCGACCGAGCCGACCAGGCTCATTGAGCCGACCGAGCCGACCAGGCTCATTGAGCCGACCGAGCCGACCAGGCTCATTGAGCCGACCGAGCCGACCAGGCTCATTGAGCCGACCGAGCCGGTGGGCAGGGCGGGCACGGCGGCACCGGATGCGCCGGCCACCAATCGCGCGCGCCGGCTGCCGTGGCGCGGGCACCACCCCTACCTCCAGGGGTTCCTCGGCAACGTGCTGAACCCGAAGGCGGCGGCCGTCTACCTGACCGTCGCCCCGCAGTTCCTCGACGCGGACGGTCCGGTCCTGGTCCCGATGCTGGTTCTCGGCACCGCACACGCGCTGCTGGTCGGCTGCTGGCTCGCCGGCTGGACCGCAATCTCGGGGGCGGCCGTCCGGCTGCTGCGCACCGCACGGGTCCGCCGGGCGCTCGACCGGGTGACCGGGGTGATCCTGGTCGGGCTCGGTCTCCGTACGGCGGTGAGCTGAGCACCGGGCCACCGCTTACCCGAACGATTCCTGAATCCGGCCCGAATGCGTGCGACGACGATGAGCGGGTTCCGCACGGAGACGACCTGGGAGGGTGGATGCGCGGGTGGATTTCCGGCCGGCCGGTGCCGCTGGTGAGCGCGGTACTGGGCCTGGCCCTGCTGTCGGGGGTGACGGCCTGCGGTGACGATCCGGCGCCGGGCACCGGATCGGACGGTACGGGCAGCGGCGGTGCCACGCCGACCGGCAGCGCTCCGGCCGCCGGAGCGCCGGCCGGTGGCACCGGCACCGTCACGGTGACCGCCGACCGCAGGAAGTACGAGTTCACCACCGACGACTGCTCGACGGTCGAGGTACCGGCGAAGATCTTCTCGCTCAGCACCACGGACGCCATGATCGAACTGTCCCTGCCGCATGCCCCGGGCCCGTTCGACCAGGACAGCGACGGGGCGACCGTGCCACTGACACTCGGCGGTGCCGACGAGACGTACCAGACGGTGGCGTTCACCGGGCAGCGCACCGAGGACGGCGACCGCACCTCCGGCAAGCTCAGCGGTACGGCCAAGCGGGCCACCACAGGCCAGGAGGTCGAGTTCAGCATCGACTTCGACTGCCCCCTCGTCCGCGGCTGACCGGCCTCCGGTCCGGCGGGTCCAGCCGCAAGCTTCGGTCAAGAAACAGTGATCAACAGCACTTCCCGCCGCCTCCGGCCGCACAATCGAGGGGACGTTCGGCCTAAGTGGACGGGGACACGGCCATGGCACTTGCTGCGGGCAACGTGATCTGGGGGATCAGCGCGCCGACCTTCCTGTCCGGCTATCTCCTGCTGGCGGTGGTGGTCATCGGGTACGCCGCCGTACGGCGGCGACAGTTGCTGGCCGGGCCGGAGAGCGTACGCACCTCGGCACTGACCGCCACCCAGGTCGGGTACCTGAACGGCGGCAGCCGGCTGGCGATCTGCACCGCCCTCGCCGCGCTGCGCAACGCCGGTGCGGTCGGGATCGGTCCCGCCCCGGACCGGCGCCTGGTGGTCACCGGGGACCGGCCGGTCGGGGCGGGCGGGCTGGAGGCGGCGGTCCACCAGTTCGCGGGGCATCGGCGGCCACCCCGGGAACTCGACTACGACTCGGGCGTCTCGGTGGAGCTGGGCCGGACGCACACCGGGCTGATCGAGGCCGGGCTGATGCCGGGCGAGGAGACCCGCCGGGCACTGCGCCGAGCGACCCGGCTGCTGGCCGGCGTGCTGCTGCTCGGCGTACTCCGGTTGTTCGCCGAGGCGTCGGCCGGCGACGTGTGGCCGCCGCTGATCCCCGTCCTGGTTGCCGTGGCCGTGGCAACCGTGGTGCTGGGACGGCGGCCGCCGGTGCGGACCCGGGCCGGCGGCTGGGCACTGGCCGCCCTGCGTACCGAACACGCCCACCTGGCCCCGTCCCAGCAGCCGGCCTGGAGCACCTACGGCCCGCACGGTGCGGCGCTGGCGGTCGCGCTCTTCGGCCCGGCGGCGCTCTGGGCTGCCGATCCGGAGTTCGCCGCAGAGGCCGGGCTCCAGCAGGGGGTCGGGGTCGCCTCCGGGGCCGTGGGCGGCGCCTCGGCAACCGGCAGCGGCGGCTTCGCCTGCGCGGGCGGCTACGGTTCGGACTCCGGTAGCTCCGACTCCGGCGGCGGCCACGGTTGCGGGAGCGGCGGCGGAAGCAGTTGCGGAGGCGGCGGCGGAGGTTGCGGCGGAGGCGGCGGAGGCAGCTGACCCGGCACGGCCAGAGCAGCTGTGCCGGTCTCGGCACGGCCCGAGCAGCTGTGCCGGAATGGCGCGACACGGTTGAGTCGGCACGTCGACACATCGGCCAGGTCGACCGGAACCGTTAGCGCGGCGAACGATGTTGTTAGGCTCGGGTCCGTGCAGAGTGTGCCGCAGAAAGACACCCCCGCCCAGCTGGCCGGACTGCCGAGCTGGCTGCTCACCCAGACCGCCCGGCACGCCCACCGGCTGGTCAGCGACGGCTTCGCCGACGTCGGCTCCCGGGGCTACCACTACCGGCTGCTGCTCACCCTGCACGAGTTCGGTCCGACCAGCCAGGCGGATCTCGGCCGCCGCAGCGGGATCCACCTCAGCGACGTGGTGGCCGCGGTCAACGACCTCGCCGACCGGCAACTGGTCGAGCGCTCCCCCGACCCGACCGACCGGCGGCGCAACGTCATCACCATCACCCCGGCGGGACGCCGTCAGCTCCGCCGGCTGGAGCAGCGGCTCGCCCGGGTCCAGGAGGACCTGCTCGCCCCGCTCGCTCCGGACGAACGCGACCAGCTCGGCCGGCTGCTGACCCGGCTCCTCGACCACCACGACCGGCAGCCCACGAACCCGGAGAACTGAGCCCGAACGGTCACCACCGGAACAGCGACCGGGGCACGGCGGCAGCGCTCAGGACGCGACAGCGCTCAGGACGCGACAGCGCTCAGGTGACAGGGGTCGGGGTGCGCGACAGGACTCAGGGGACGACGGCGGAGTCGGTGTCGGTCAGGCGGTGCCAGAGGAAGCGCAGCATCAGCGCCCATTTGAAGGCCATCTGGGCGTTGTCGGCGGCAGCCCCGTGCCCGCCCTCGATGTTCTCGTAGTAGGAGACGTCGTAGCCGCAGGCGTGCAGCAGGGCGGCCATCTTGCGGGCGTGCCCGGGATGCACCCGGTCGTCCCGGGACGAGGTGACGAAGAGGACCGGCGGGTACGGCTGCCCCGGCCGGACGTTGTGGTAGGGCGAGTACTCCCGCAGGAACGCCCAGTCGGCCTCGTCGTCCGGGTCGCCGTACTCGGCCATCCAGGAGGCGCCGGCCAGCAGCAGGTGGTAGCGGCGCATGTCGAGCAGCGGCACCCGGGCCACCACCGCGCCGAACAGTTCCGGGAACCGGGTCAGCATCACCCCCATGAGCAGCCCGCCGTTGCTGCCGCCCTCGATGCCGAGCCGTGCCGGCACGGTGACACCCCGGTCGACCAGGTCGGTGGCGACGGCGGCGAAGTCCTCGTACGCCCGGAGCCGGTTTTCCCGCAGCGCCGCCCGGTGCCAGCGCGGGCCGTACTCGCCGCCGCCCCGGATGTTGGCGACCACGTAACTACCGCCCCTCGCCAGCCAGCCCCGGCCGATGATCCCGCTGTAGCTCGGCGTCCAGGCCATCTCGAAGCCGCCGTAGCCGGTCAGCAGGGTCGGCCCGGTCGGTTCCCCGGCCGGCCGCACCAGGAAGTACGGCACCAGGGTCCCGTCGGCGGAGCGGGCGTGCAGCTGCCGGACGGTCATCCCGGCCGGGTCGAAGAACGCCGGGTCCCGCTTCAGCGTCTCGACCGGCCCGCCGACCGTGCCGTGATGCAACGCGGTGGGCGCGAGGAATCCGGTACTGGCCAGCAGGTATTCGTCGCTCTCCTCCGGGTTGGTGTCGACGACGACGACGTGCCGCTCCTCCACCGGGTCGGTGGTCCCGGTGGCCTCGGTGCTCTCCAGCAGCGGGCGCCGCTGCCAGCCGTCCTCGCCGGGGGTGAGCACCTCGATCCGACCCCGCACGTCGACCAGGCTGCTCAGGATCAGGTGCCCCCGGGTCCAGGCGTGCCGGCCGGGCGCGCTGTCCGGGCCGGGGGCGAAGAGCACGGTCAGGTCGCGCTCACCGGCGAGGTACCGGTCCAGCCGGGTGACCAGGACCGACCCCGGGGAGTACGTCCGGTCGCCCACCGTCCAGTCGGAGCGGAGCGCGATCAGCAGCCACTCCCGGTGTACGTCGGTCTCGGCGTCCTCCGGCACGTCGATCCGGTGAAGCTCGCCGTCGACGGTGCGCAGGAACTCCTCCCGGCGAAAGAAGTCCAGCCGGCGGCCGAGGAAGTCGCGGACGAACCCGGGAGTGGGGTCGTGCACCGCGTACACCGAGACGTCGTCGTCGCGGCCCTGGTGCACGACGGTGGCCCCGGCCAGCGGGGTGCCCCGGCGCCAGCGCTTGACGATCCGCGGATAGCCGGAGGCGGTCAGCGAGCCGGGACCGAAGTCGGTGCCCACGTAGATGTGGTCGGCGTCGATCCAGCCGACGTCGCTCTTCGCCTCCGGCAGGGTGAACCCGTCCGGCACGAAGTCCCGGGTGGCCAGGTCGAACTCGCGGACCACGCTGGCATCCGAACCGCCCCGGGCCAGCCGGACCAGGCAGCGCCGGTGCCCGGGGCGCTGCACGATCGCGCCCTGCCAGGTCCACGGCTCCGCCTCGGCGGCGGCCAGCGCGTCGACGTCGAGCAGCAACTCCCAGTCCGGCTCCGCCCGGCGGTACTCGTCGAGCGTGGTACGCCGCCACAGTCCCCGGGGGTGCGCCTCGTCCTTCCAGAGGTTGTACAGGTAGGTTCCGTCCCAATGCACGTACGGCACCCGGTCCGCGGCGTCCAGCACCCCGCGCAGCTCCGTGAGCAGCGGCGCGAACGAGGGGTCGTCGGCGAGCGCCCCGCGGGTCTCCGCGTTGCGGGCCCGCACCCAGGCGGTCACCTCCGGGTCGGCGAGCGATTCGAGCCAGCGGAATTCGTCGTCGAGATCCGGGGACACCCAGGGTTCCTACCACAGAAGGTGAAACGCGTTGCCACTCAGTCGGATGGCGGATTGAACTTCCGGACGCCGAAAAACGATCTAACTGAGGTGGGACGTTCACACCTCGAACCCGTACCGGCAGCACACCTCGAACCCGTACCGGCAACACACCTCGAACGCGTACCTGCCGGCGTCTCGACGCCGGGCGCCCGTGCCGCCGGCGGTCCGCCGGTCGGCGCGCTGTTCGCGGTGCTGCTGGCCGGGGTGGCGGTGCTGCTGACGGCCGGGATGGCGGTGCTGGCCGGTCCGGCGGGGCCGGCGGCGGCGCACGCCGCGGTGGTCGGCACGGTGCCGCAGCAGCAGGCCGTACTCGGTTACTCGCCCACCGAGGTGACCATCACCTTCAGCGAACCGGTGGCCCTGGTGCCGGGCCGGGCGCAGGTGCTGGCCCCGGACGGCAAGCGGATAAACGACGGGGACGCCAGCGTCCGGGACGCCACGCTGCGGATCCCGGTCCGGGTCGCCGACCGGCCGCTCGGCACCTACCTGGTCAGCTACCGGGTGATCTCCGCCGACAGCCACCCGGTCGCCGGGAGCTTCACCTTCGCGGTCGGCGCCGCCTCGGCCACCCCGCCCGAGCCGGCCGACGAGACGGTACGCCGGGACGTCCAGGTCGCCGTGCCGGTGACCAGATATCTCGGGTACGCCGGACTGGTGCTGCTGATCGGCCCGGCGCTGCTGCTCGGGCTGCTCTGGCCGGGCCGGCTGCCGCGCCGGGGCGCCGTCCGGCTGGTCCGGGCCGGCCTGGTGCTGGTCGCGGTCGGCACCCTGACCGGGTTCTGGGTGCAGGCTCCCTACACCAGTGGCGCCGGGCTGCTGGACGTCTCCGGCACCGAGCTGTGGCAGTTGCTCGGCTCGGACTTCGGGCTGGCACTCGCCGCCAGGCTGGGCATCCTGGTGCTGGTCGCCGCCCTGCTGCCGCCGGTGCTGGCCGGACGGACCGGGCGGGCCGGGCGGGCCGGGCGGAGCGGGCGGGCCGGGCGGAGCGGACGGACCGGGCGGAGCGGACGGATCGGGCGGGTCCGGGCCGGGCTGCTGGTCGTGCTCGGGCTGGCCGGGCTGGCCACCTGGCCGCTGGCCGGGCACGCCGCCGCCTCGCCGACCCCGCTGGCCAGCGGCATCGCCAGCGTGGTGCACCTGGCCGCGATGTCGGTCTGGCTCGGCGGGCTGGTGACGCTGTTCGCGGTCCCGCTGCGGGCCGCCCATCCACGGGTGCTGGCGGTCGTGCTACCGGTCTGGTCCCGCTGGGCGGGCATCGCGGTGCTCTGGCTGGTCGCCGGTGGGGTGGTGCAGGCGGTGATCGAGATCGGCGCACCGGGAGCCCTCTTCGGCACCGGCTACGGCCGGCTGGTACTGGCCAAGCTGACCCTGCTCGCCCTGCTGCTGGCCGCCGCCTGGTACGCCCGCCGCCTGGTCCAGCACCGGCTGGGCGGAGCCGGGAACGGGGACGGGGACGGGGGCACGGCGGTCGCCGGGCGGCGGCGGTTGCGCCGTACGGTCGGCCTGGAGGTGCTGGTCGGCCTGGTCGTGCTCGGGGTCAGCGCGGTACTCGTGCAGACCACCCCGGGACGCAACGCCGGGATCGAGGCCGAGATCGCCGCCTCGGACACCTTCGCCCAGACACTCAGTTCGCCGCTCTACACCCTCCAGTTCGACATCTATCCGGTGCAGCTCGGGCCGAACAACACCGTGCACGCGTACGTCTACACCGCCGAGGGCAAGCCGCTGCCGGCGGTGGAGTGGACGCTCACCACCGCACTGCCGGCCCAGGGTGTCGAGCCGACCGACGTGCCGATGTTGGGCGTCGAGCCGCACCACGGGGTCGGTGCGGTGAACTTCCCGATTCCCGGCGACTGGGAGCTGCGGTTCACGGTGCGTACCTCGGAGATCGACCAGGCGACGGTGCGGACCGTCGTGCGGGTGCGCTGAACACCGCCCGCCCCGCCGGACTGCCGCGACTCGGTGTCCCCCGGCTGCCGCGGCTCAGTGTCCCCCGGCTGCCGCGGCTCAGTGTCCCCCGGCTGCCGCGGCTCAGTGTCCCCCGGCTGCCGCGGCTCAGTGTCCCCGGGCCAGCCACTCGGCGAGGTGTGGCGCCTCGTCGCCGATCGTGGTGCTCGAGCCGTGTCCGGTGTGCACCACGGTCTCCGGCGGCAGGGTCAGCAACCGCTGCCTGATCGACTCGACGATGGTGCCGAAGTCGCTGAACGACCGACCGGTCGCCCCCGGGCCGCCCTGGAACAGGGTGTCGCCGGTGAAGACCGCCCCGAGTTCCGGCGCGTACAGCGAACACGCCCCCGGGCTGTGTCCGGGCGTGTGCCGGACCTCCAGCCTGGTGCCGGCCACCTCGATCGACTGCCCGTCGGCCAGGTCACCGCCGGGCGGCACGTCCGGGTGCACCAGGTCCCAGAGCACCCGGTCGGCCGGATGCAGCAGTACCCGGGCACCGGTCGCCCCGGCCAGCGCCGGTGCGACCCGTATGTGGTCGTCGTGCGCGTGCGTGGCCAGGATCGCGACCACCCGCCGGCCGCCGACCGCGGCCAGGATCGCGTCCACGTCGTGCGGCGCGTCGACCACCACGCACTCGGCGTCGTCGCCGACCACCCAGACGTTGTTGTCCACCTCGAAGGTCTGGCCGTCGAGCGAGAAGGTGCCCGAGGTGACCGCGTGGTCGATGCGGGCCGGCATCAGAAGATCACCACCGATCGCAGTACTTCACCGTGGTGCATCTTGCCGAACGCCGCCTCCACCTGGTCCAGGGCGATCTCCTCGCTGACGAAGGCGTCGAGGTCCAGCCGGCCCTGTAGGTAGAGCGAGGTCAGCATCGGGAAGTCCCGGTCCGGCAGGCAGTCGCCGTACCAGCTCGACTTCAGCGCGCCGCCCCGGCCGAAGACGTCGAGCAGCGGCAGGTCGGGAACCTTCATCTCCGGGGTGGGTACCCCGACCAGCACGACGGTGCCGGCCAGGTCGCGGGCGTAGAACGCCTGCTTCCAGGTCTCCGGCCGGCCGACCGCCTCGATCACCACGTCCGCGCCGTGTCCGCCGGTCAGCTCGCGAATCGCCTCGACCGGGTCGGTCTGTCGGGCGTTCACCGTGTGCGTCGCGCCGAATCCCCTGGCCCACTCCAGCTTCCGGGGGTCGGTGTCGACCGCGATGATCGTGGTCGCGCCGGCCAGGGCCGCGCCGGCCACCGCGCCGTCGCCGACCCCGCCGCAGCCGATGACCGCGACCGAGTCGCCCCGGGTGACGCCGCCGGTGTTCACCGCCGCGCCGAGCCCGGCCATCACGCCGCAGCCGAGCAGCCCGACGGCGGCGGGACGGGCCGCCGGGTCGACCTTTGTGCACTGCCCGGCGTGTACCAGGGTCTTCTCCACGAACGCGCCGATGCCGAGCGCCGGGGACAACTCGGTACCGTCGGTCAGGGTCATCCTCTGCCCGGCGTTGTGGGTGGCGAAGCAGTACCACGGCCTGCCGCGCCGGCAGGCCCGGCAGTTGCCGCAGACGGCCCGCCAGTTGAGCACCACGAAGTCGCCCGGCTCGACGTCGGTCACCCCGGCGCCGACCTGCTCCACGATTCCGGCCGCCTCGTGCCCGAGCAGGAACGGGAAGTCGTCGTTGATGCCGCCCTCCCGGTAGTGCAGGTCGGTGTGGCAGACGCCGCAGGCCTGCACCCGTACCACGGCCTCACCCGGGCCGGGATCCGGTACGACGATGGTGGTCACCTCCACCGGTGCACCCTTGGCCCTGGCGATGACCCCGCGTACTTCCTGGCTCACGCTGCCTCCTCAAGATCTCGATCACGATCCGCCGGCACCAGGAAGTCTGGCAGGCCACACCCTCGGACGCACGGGTCGAAGGGCGGGACATTTCGCCGGATGCCCGACTGGGGCCGCCGTCCCGTGGGCCGCCCGATGTCCGGTTTTTGGTTAATGATCGGGTGGCTGGTCGGGGCCGGGTGGCGGAACATCGGGCCGGCGGCCATGGTTATACCCGGCGTACGTCCGCAGCAGCACCCCGAGCCCCGGCCCCCCGGTGTGGCCCGGGGAATGGGTAGCCGCCGGGCGTGGTTACATCCCCCGGCACCCCCGAGAGACTTCTGATCTTCGGGTTTCTTTCCCTCTTCCGACCCACCACCCCGCCCCCCCGGGCGGGTGGTGGCGTCGTACCCCCGGAAATGGAAGGTGACCATCATGACCAACGTCAAGCGGTGGCTCCCGGCCATCACCGAAACCCCGATCCGCAAGACCGCGCTCGGCATCGCCGGCCTCGCCGTCGTCGGCGGCGCGTTCGCCGCCCCGGCCATCTCGACGCAGAACCCGCCGACCGGCGGCAACCCGACCGCCGCCGCGGTCACCAACGACATCCGCGAGATCGACAAGCGGGCACCGTCGAAGTCCCTGGACTACCAGTACAAGGCGCAGGAGAACTTCTACTACTGCGCCCCCGCCGCGACCCGGATCGCACTGTCCGCCCAGGGCCAGACCCCCAGCCAGGACGACGTCGCCAAGCGACTCGGCACCACCGAGGCCGGCACCAACTCGGCCGAGGACACCACCCGGGTCCTCAACAGCACCGGCGGCAAGGACTACCGCACCGTCGCGATCCCGGACAGCACCGCCAAGCCCGAACAGATGGACCGGCTCCAGGTCGACATCGTCAACGCCATCGACGCCAACCGCCCGGTCGTGATGAACATCAAGGGCACCGCCACCGACGTCGACGGCATGTCCCACTCCTACCCGGGTGGGCACTACCTGACCGTCGTCGGCTACGACGACCACGGCCGCAAGGTCAAGATCGCCGACCCGGCCAACCCGGACCAGGCCCAGTACTGGATGAGCACCATCAACCTCGCCAACTGGGCCACCGAACGCGGCTACTCCGCATAAACACCACCCGACAACACCCACACCCACACCACCGAGAGGGCCAGCCCCCGCAACCACCGCGGGGGCTGGCCCGCTCGCCGTCTCCGGTCAGCCTCCGGTCGACCGCACCATGTCCGGGCGTCGCGCCTCGGGCCCGGGGGCGCTGCCGGCCAGCTCGGTCCCGAGCCGCTCGACGGCGTCCCGGATCATCTGGCCGTACGGGTCGTCGCCGAGCACCGGCAGGCTCTCCCGGGCGAGGGCCAGATGCTCCCGGGCCCGGTCCGGCCGGCCGAGCTTGCGATAGTCCTCGGCGAGGTTGAGCTGCAACGACGGCCGGAACGCCCGGACCTGCAGGGTGGCGTGGTAGCGCTGGGCCCGCTCGTCGGTCAGCGTGTCGGCGGCTTCGAGCGCCCGCAGGTCCCAGCGCAGTTCCTCGGCCGGATCGTCCTGGAGGTCGGCCAGATAGTGCGCCAGCGTGCAGCGGTGCAGCGGGTCGCCGGCCGGCCCGATCCGGTCCCACAACTCGGTCAGCCGCTCCCGCGCCGGCCCGGTACGCCCGGCCTGCCCCCAGCCGACCGCCTCGACGATCCGCGCCATCATCTCGTCGCCGCCCTGCTCCATCGTCCACTCCCCTGTCTCGGTTGGCCTGTGCCGCCGCCGATGCTGGCGGCTCGACGAGGTCGAGGGTCAAGCCCGTGCCCCACCCGGGCTGCTACCGCGTTCGTGGTACGTGCCTCCGGAGCCGGATTCGTAGAGTGACCGCATGAAGGGCTGGACCGGAGCCGGACCGGCGCCCGGTAACGACCGGAGGCGGCGAGGGCTCGACGTCGACCGGGGCTGGCGGACGCTGGGCGGTGTGCGGGGCTGGCGGACGCTGGGCGGTGTGCGGGGGCGGCGCTGGGCGGTGGACGCCGGGATCGCGGCAGCGGCCGGCGCGGTCACCGCGTACCGGATCGCGGTCGTGGCGGTGCTGCCGGGCGACCGCACACCCGACCTCTGGGCGTACGCCCTCGGCACCGCGATGGCGGCGGCCCTGCTCGCCCGGCGGCGCTGGCCGGCGGCGGTGCTGGCGGTGGTCGGCGGCCTCTTCCTGCTCTACCACGTCTCCCGCTATCCGGGCGGTGCGCCGGCCGCCCCGGTCTGGGTCGCGCTCTACTCGGTCGCGGTGGCCCGCCGCCGCCGGCTCGGCCTGCTGCTCGCCGGACTCTTCGTCCTGCTGGACGCGCAGGGCCGGACCTCAATGGCCGGGGTGGGGCCGTTGGACGCCACACTGGACAGTTCGACGGTGGTGTTCGTTGCCGCGCTGCTGCTCGGCGAGACGGTGCGCGGCCGACGGATCCGGCTCGCCCTGCTCACCGCCGAGCGTGACGACGCGGCCCGACGGCAGGTGGTCGAGGAACGGATCCGGATAGCCCGGGAGCTGCACGACGTCACCGCGCACACCCTGGCCGTGGTCGGTGTGCAGGCCGGGGTCGCCGCCGACGTGCTGGACGACGACCCGGCCCAGGCCCGAGCCGCGTTGGAGGCGGTCCGGCAGGCCAGCCGGGATGCGCTGACGGAACTGCGGGCGGCGGTCGGGGTACTCCGGGACGGCACCCGTGCCGACGCACCGGAACCGCCGGTCCCCGGTCTCGACCGGCTGCCGGCGCTGGCCGCGACCACCGGCGCGGTACTCCGACAGGACGGCACGCCGCGCCCGCTGTCCCGGGCGGTGGAGGCGACCGCGTACCGGATCGTGCAGGAGGCGGTGGCCAACGCCGTCCGGCACGCGGATGCGGACCGGATCGAGGTTCGGCTCGGTTACCGCCCCGACGGGCTCGACCTGACCGTCTCCGACGACGGCCGGGGTCCGGGCGGCCCGCCCGGCAACGGTCTGCGCGGGATGGCGGAGCGGGCCGCCGGGCTGGGCGGCTGGCTGCGTACGGGTCCGGCGGACGGTGGCGGTTTCCAGGTCCGGGGATGGTTGCCGGGATGACGGCGACGGAGTGGACGGCCGGCGGGACGGGACGGATCCGGGTCCTGCTCGCCGACGACCAACGGCTGGTCCGGGCCGGCTTCCGGGTCCTGTTGGAGCGGGCGCCGGAGATCGAGGTGGTCGGCGAGGCGACCGACGGTGAGGAGGCGATCGCGCTGACCCGGGCGCACCGGCCGGACGTCGTGCTGATGGACATCCGGATGCCGGGCACGGACGGGCTGACCGCGACCCGGCGGATCGTCGCCGACGACCGGCTGCCCGGGGTCCGGGTGGTCGTGCTCACCACCTTCGAACTCGACGAGTACGTCTACGCGGCACTGCGCGCCGGGGCGAGCGGCTTCCTGTTGAAGAACCTGGAGCCGGACGAGCTGCGCCGGGCGGTCCGGGTGGTGGCGGCCGGCGACGCGCTGCTGGCGCCCGAGGTGACCCGCCGGCTGATCGCCGCCTACGTCGACGGCCCGGAGGTACCCGGCCTGCACACGCTCACCGCCCGCGAGCGCGAGGTGGTGACGCTCGTCGCGGAGGGGTTGTCCAACGCGGAGGTGGGCACCCGGCTGGGTATGAGCACCGCCACCGCGAAGACGCACGCCAACCGGGCGATGGCCAAGCTCGGCGCCCGGGACCGGGCCCAGCTCGTGGTCTTCGCCTACCGCAGCGGGCTCGCCGGGATACGACGACCGCGGTAGCCCGGCGGTGCCGCGCGGCGGATCCGGCGACGGCCGGCCGTTCGTAGCGTTCGGAGCATGTTTCTGATCCTGGGACCGTTGCTGAATCTCGCCTCCGGCTTCTTCTGGGAGCCCGACCGGCAGGGCGTCACCGCGGGTACGCTCGTGGCGCTCTCCTGCACCTGCTGGCTGATCGGTCTGATCGGCCTCTACGGGCGGCTCCGCGTCGTCGCGCCGCGCTACACGGCGGTGGCGATGCCGGTCACCGTCTTCGCCTCCGTCGGTGGGGTGGCGTTCGGGGTGCAGAGCATTCACGAGGGGCTCTTCGACGCCTCGCACGCCACCACGATCGAACTGCTCGACCAGCACCCCTTCGCCGCCTGGTCGCTCTACTGGATCCCCGGCCCGCTCTTCCCGCTCGTCGTGTTCGGACTGGGCGTGCTGCTGCTCCGGCTGCGCGCCGCACCGCTGCCGGTCGGCGTACTTCTCTGCCTGGGTGCGCTGGCGTTCCCGCTGAGCCGGATCACCCGGGAGGTGACGATCGCGCACCTGGCCGACCTGCTCCTGCTGCTGCCCTTCCTCTACCTCGGCGTACGTGCGCTGACCGGCCGGTCCGGCTCCCCCACCGGCCGGTCGGCCGAGGCCGACCGCGAAGCGACCGCACCGAGCCGCTGACGGACACCGCCCCGTCACGCCTGAGACTGCCGGCGATGGGCGATGGGCGATGGGCAGCTACGGGCGGCGATGGTCGGCCACGGCTCAGGCCGAGAGCTGCCGGGCCTGGGCCAGGGTGGTCGGCTCGCCGTGGCTGTGGACGTACCACTGGTAGTCGTCGTCGAGCAGGTTGCGCAGCATCGCCAGGTCGAGGTCGTCGTCGGGACCGCGCAGGTGGGCCGGCGGCGGATAGAAGCAGTCGCCGAGCAGGGCGACGCGTGCGTCCGGGACGAGCACGACGGTGGAGTCGGGCGCGTGCGCGCCGCCGACGTGCCGCAGCCGTACGCCGGTCGGCAGGGTCAGCTCGTCGGTGAAGGTCACCGTCGGCGGAAGGATCGAGAAGCCGGTCCAGTCGTCCATGGCCAGCGCCCGGGCCCGGAAGCTCGGGCCGAGTCGCGGGTTCTCGCGTACCTGGTCACGCAGGTAACGGTGGCTCCACGGCCGGGCCGCCTCCCGGCGGAGCAGTTCCCGCCCGGCGACGTGCCCGACGATCTCCACGTCCGGCCAGGCGCATCCGCCCCACACGTGGTCCCAGTGGTGGTGGGTGTAGACCAGCCAGCGGGCCGGCGGCAGGCCGGCGGCCCGGATCGCCGCCTGGACAGCGCGGGCGTGTGCCGGACTGTGCCCGGCGTCGACGACGACGCTGCCGCGCTCGTCCGCGACGACCGCCACCGCGGCCTGCACGTTCGCCGGGTCCGGGTCGCCGGGCGAGAGCCAGACCCGGCCGGCGATCTGGCGGACGATGATGCCGTCGATGGTGACCTGACCTCCGCGAGCGGGGTCCGGGGCGGACCGGGTGGGTTGGCACACACCCTATCCGCGCCACCGGGACACCGGAGATACGGTACGGCGGGCGGACCAGGGGAAGGGGACGGCGACGGTGATCACCCGTACCGACGTACAGGAGGCGGCGACCCGGATCGCCGGGCACGTCCGGACCACCCCGACGGCCCGGGCGGAGCCCGACCTCGCCGGGCCGGCCGGAGCGCTCTGGCTGAAGCTGGAGTTCCTGCAACACTCGGGCTCGTTCAAGGCGCGGGGCGCGTTCAACCGGATGCTGGCCGCCGCCGAGCGCGGCGAACTGCCGCCCGCCGGGGTGGTCACCGCGTCCGGCGGCAACGCCGGTGCCGCCGTGGCGTACGCGGCGAGGTCGCTCGGCGTTCCGGCCGAGGTGTACGTGCCGACCGCCGCTCCCGCCGTGAAGGTCGACAAGCTGCGCGAACTCGGCGCCACCGTGGCCCGGCACGGCACCGAGTACGCCGAGGCGTACGACGCGGCGGTGAAGCGGGCCGCCGACACCGGGGCGCTGTTCTGCCACGCCTACGACCAGCCGGAGATCTGCGCCGGTCAGGGCACCCTGGGGCTGGAACTGCTGGCCCAGGCCGGTGACCTGGACACCGTGCTGGTCGCGGTCGGCGGCGGCGGGCTGATGGCCGGGGTGGCCACCGCGCTTCAGGGCCGGGCCGGGGTGGTGGCGGTCGAGCCGGAGGGCGCCTCGGCGCTGCACTCCGCACTGGCCGCTGGCGGACCGGTGGACGTACCGGTCGCCGGGGTGGCCGCCGACTCGCTCGGCGCCCGCCGGGTCGGCTCGATCGCCCACCAGGTGGCGGTCCGGGCGGGCGTGCGCAGCGTGCTGGTCACCGACGCGCAGATCGTCGAGGCCCGGAGACTGCTCTGGAGCCGCTACCGGATCGCCGTCGAGCACGGCACCGCCGCCGCGCTGGCCGCGCTGACCGCCGGGGCCTACCGGCCGGTCGCCGGGGAACGGCTGGCCGTACTGCTCTGCGGTGCGAACACCGACCCCGCCGACCTGGCCGGCTGACCACTGCCGGCCGACACCAGGCTGGCCCGGCCGCCGCAACTGCCGGGCGGACGGGCGCGGGCGGACGGGCGCGGGCGGACGGGCGGACGGGCGGACGGGCGGTCAGCGCACCACCCGCAGGGCGGCGCGGCGGCGGGTGTGTCGGCCCGGCCAGTCCGCCTCCGGGCCGAGCAGGGCGGCGAGGGTGGCCGCGTCCCGCTGTGCCTGGCCCGCGCAGCAATTGTTGAGCAGGATGTGCAGCTCGTCGGTCTCGTCGGCCAGCCCACGCAGCCGCTTCGCCCAGTCCGCCAGCTCGTCGTCGCCGTACGCGTAGCGGAACCGGGACTCCTTGTCACCGGTGGTCCACTCGGGACTGCGTCCGTGGAAGCGCATCACCGCCGGCTCGGCGGTGGCCAGCAGCAGCGGTGGGATCGACGACTCGTGCCCCTGCGGCATGTCGACGCTGACCATGCTGAGGTCGTGCCGGGCGAGGAAGCCGACGGTGTCCGGCCCGTTGTCGCCGTCGAACCAGGAGGCGTTGCGCAGCTCGACCGCGACCCGCCAGGGCCGGCAGCGTTCGACGGTGTCGAGGATTCGCTGCTTGGCCCGCTCGCCGTGGGCCAGCCATGGTGGGAACTGGAAGAGCAGCACCCCCAGCTTGCCGGCCCCGGCGATCGGCTCGACGGCCTCCCGGAACCGCTGCCACAGCTTGTCGTAGGTCGGTTCCGGCAGGTCGCGGCGGCGTACCCGACCCGAGTCCCGGCCGTCCGGCCGCAGGTCGCGAGGTAGCGCGGACACCTCCGCCCCGTGCCCGGTGAACAGGCCGAACGCCTTGACGTTGAAGGTGAAGTCCGGCGGGGTACGGTCCACCCAGGCCGAGGTGACCTCCGGTGCCGGTACGGCGTAGTAGGTGGTGTCCACTTCGACCAGGCCGAACCGCTCGGCGTAGTAGGCCAGGCGCCCGGCCGGGGTGTTGACCGACCTGGGATACCAGCCGGACGCGAGCAGCGACCGGTCGGCCCAGGAGGAGGTGCCCACCTTCATCTCGCCCATGTCCACAGTCTCTCCCCACCGCCCATGGTGGTCGAAACCTGTCGAGGCGGGACAGACCGGGAACTACCCGATCGTGGCGCAGAGTTTCTTGCCGGTCACGGTTTCTCGACCTCGGCCTCGCCAGGCGCGGCGACCTCGGCGGGCGTTCCGTAGCCGTCGAAGGTGATGTCGGCGTCGAAGAGCATCCGCTGGGTGGACGACTTGACTGTGAGCCCTACCGGCTGGTTGGTGCCGTCCACCTGGAGCGAGACCTCCAGTACGACCGCGTCGCCGACCTGCTTCGCCCAGGCCGCCACCTGCGGTCCGGGAGTGTCCACCACGAAGCTCCAGTCCACCTTGTAGCCGGTGGTGCCCTCCGGACCACCCGGCGCGGGCGTGCTCTTGAGGCCGGTCGCCTCGGGCAGCCCCTGGTCGAGCAGGAACAGCGGGTCGAGCAACCGCGACATCACCATCGCGAACCACTCGACCGCGATCGGCTGGTCGAGCCTGGCCGGCCAGCCCGGGTTGATCCAGAACCACTTCTTGCCGGCCGGCAACTTCCATTGCGGCGAGGCCATGTACACGGCGTCGTCGACCGCGATGAGGCGCCCGTCCACCGTCTTGGTCTTGCCCGACATGGTGTCCGTACGGTAGCTCCAGTTGACCGTCATTCCGGTCCCGGCCACCACCTGCGCTTCTCCGCTGACGGTTCCGCCGAGCACCGTGCCGTCGATCTGGCTGGTCTTGAACGTCGCGCGCAGCGTCCGGGCCGCCTTCACCGCGTCGGTCGCGGCGCGCATCGCCGTCGCTTCCGGTGACGGCGCCTCCGACTCGTCGCCGCCGAAAATTCCGCAGCCGCTCAGCACGATCAGGGCGGTGGCGGCAGCCAGTACGACCCCACCACGATGCATCCGAGTCATCCCGCTCCCCGTCCCGGTGTCTCGGTCAGCAATCCGTTGTTGGCGCGGGAGCCTAGCACGGGGCCGCGCCGGGGCCGGCTGGTGGTTCAGGCCGCACCGGGCCGGCCACGTCCGCCCGCCCGCCGGATCGAAGCTTCGACGGCCCGCGGAACGGTCGGCGCGGCAGCCGGCCGGTGATGACGACCCGGCAGCCGACACCGGCGTTATCGAGACCGACAGTTCCGGCAAAACCTATGCTGGGCTGGTGACTACCAGCGGCTCCGACGGCCACCGCCGGGCACACACCGGTCGGCGCCGCAACGAGGAGGCCCGGCAGGCCATCCTCGACGCGGCACTCCGGCTGCTCACCAGCCGGCACGACGGCGGGCTGACCGTCGACCTCATCGCGAACGAGGCCGGGGTCGGCAAGCAGACGATCTACCGCTGGTGGCAGTCGAAGGGCACGGTGCTGCTGGAGGCGCTGACCGACTGGAGCGACTCGCTGGTGCCGGTGCCGGACACCGGATCACTCCGGGAGGACTTCTGCGACTACCTCGCGCGCACGTTCCGCCGGGCGGGCGAGCCGGCGACGGCGGCCGTGCTGCGTACCCTCGCCGCCGAGGCGGCCCGTGATCCGAGTACCGCCGAGGTGTTGCGGCAGTTCACCCGGAGCCGCCGCGACGCTCTGCACACCATCGTGCGGCGGGGCCGGGATCGCGGCGAGCTCGGGTCGGAACTGGATCTCGAACTGATGGTCGACCAGGCGTACGGGTTGTTCTGGTACCGCTTCCTGCTGGGGCACGGGCCGTTGAACCAGGAGACCGCCGACCGGTTGACCGACGCACTGATCCACTGACCTGACCGACCGCCCGCGACCCAGCAACCACCCTGCGTGACGACAGCCCGACGCCTCGTCCGGCCGGTCACCGACGTGTCATGCTGGCCCGTCGGGAGTCTCCGGCTGCCACGCTCAGCCGGGAGCCCGTTGTCCGACCCGAGCAGGAAGGCCGGCAGCCGAGCCGATGAGTTCCGAACACGCGCACAGCCACCTGCCCCGCCCCGGCCGGCCGGCCGGCCGCGCCGCACGCCGGTTGAGCCTCGCTCTGCTGATCCCTGCGGCGCTGCTCACCCTGGTGTCGATGGTGCTGCTCTGGCCCCGGGACGCGTCGACGCCGACAACCGAGGGCGACGGGCCGATCCGGGTACTCGGCACGGTGGTCGCGGTCGACTCGGTGCCCTGCCCCGCCCCGCCCGCCGGGGAGGAGCGGCCGGCCGGTGCCCCGACCGACTGCGGGACCGTCACCGTGGACCTGACCGAGGGCGTCGGGGCCGGGCAGCGGGTCAGCACCGACGTGCCGTCCGGGCCGGGCGCGGTCCGGGTGGCGCCCGGGGACGACGTGGCGCTGCTCTACCTCCAGGAGAGCCCGGAACGGCAGTACTCGATCATCGACCACCAGCGGTCGACCCAGTTGTGGCTGCTCGGGGCGGTCTTCGCGCTCGCGGTCCTCGCCTTCGGCCGGTGGCGCGGCCTGAGCGCGCTGGCCGGCCTCGGTGTCACCTTCGCGGTGTTGCTGATGTTCATCGTGCCGGCCATCCTCGACGGGCGTTCGCCGCTGCTGGTCGCCATCGTCGGCGCGGCGGCGATCATGCTCACCGTGCTCTACCTGACCCACGGGTTCAGCATGACCACCACTGTCGCGGTGGCCGGCACCCTGGTCAGCCTGACCATCACCGCGGCGCTCTCCGCGATCGCCACCGCCGCCGCGCACCTCTCCGGGATCGCCGACGAGACCTCGAACTACCTCTCCATCACCCAGGGCGAGGTGAACATGCGCGGCCTGCTGCTGGCCGGCATCGTGATCGGCTCCCTCGGAGTACTCGACGACGTCACCGTCACCCAGTCGGCCACGGTCAGCGAACTCGCCCTGGCCAACCCCGGCTACGGATTCCGCCGGCTCTACTCGGCCGCCACCCGGATCGGCCGGGCACACATCGCATCGGTGATCAACACGATCGTGCTGGCGTACGCCGGTGCCTCGCTGCCGCTGATGCTGCTCTTCGCCGCCGACACCGCCACCCCGGTCGGTGAGCTTCTCACCAGTCAACTGATCGCCCAGGAACTGGTCCGCAGCGCGGTCGGCACCATCGGGCTGATCGCCGCCGTACCGATCACCACCGCACTGGCCGCCCTGCTCGCCGCCAGGCGCGGCCCCGGGGCGGAAGCGGGTGCGGTACCACCGACCCGGGCCACGTCCCTACCCGGCGCGACACCGGTCCCCGCCGCTGTTCCGGCTCCGACGGACCGGCGCGACGTGACCGGGGCAGAGGTCGTGACCGGGGCAGAGGTCGTGACCGGGGCAGAGGTCGTGACCGGGGCAGAGGTCGTGACCGGGGCAGAGGCGGGGCGGCCGGCGCCGGCGACCGCATCGACAGCGGCATCGACAGCGGCCGGCGCAGCCCTGGCAGCACCAGCGGGCGGGCCGGCACCGGGCGGCGCGGCGCCGGAGGCCGACCCGTGGATGGCCTTCGTCGACCGTCATCCGGACGGAAAGCGGTAACGGGCGGACCGGCCAGCACCACCGGACCGGGTACCGGCCAAGGCCAGGTACCGCCCAGGCCGGGTGCCCTCCAGGGCCGGGCGCCCGCCGGACCGGTGGTCGAAGCCGGGTGCCGCCAGAGCCGGGCATCGACGAGGGTTGTGGACGCCAGGACGATGGCGGGTCGGCCGTCCCCGTGTCACCGTCGTGCTGGGCCAGGTCAGTCCACTGGGGACGGCGGCTCGTCGGAGGGAGCGGGCATGCTTCGCGCGGTGACGGCACGGCACCGACCGGTACGGGCTGCCGGGCGGCGGGACGGCTCCGGGCTGCTGAGCCGGGCGACGGCGGTCGGGCTGGTCACCGCGCTCGCCGTGACGCTCGGTGGCCCGACCGCACAGGCTTCCGCACCCGCAGCCATCCGGGGTTCCGAGCCCGTGCCGGTGGGACGGATCGCGGCGGATCCGATCGCACACGACCCGACGGTGATCAGGCAGGGCCGGTACTACTACGCCGTCATCACCGGCGACGCCGGCACCCGTACCTACCTGCCGGTCAAGCGCTCCACCGACCTGCTGCACTGGACCGAACTCGGTACGGTGTTCAGCACCCCGCCGGCCTGGGTCGTCGCCGAGCTGGGCCTGACCCCGGCAGACTTCTGGGCGCCGGACATCAGCTACTTCGACGGCGTCTACCACCTCTACTACGCGGCCTCGTCGTTCGGCACGAACAACTCGGTGATCGGGCTGGCCACCAGCCGGACGCTCGACCCGGCCAGCCCGGCGTACGGCTGGGTCGACCACGGCATGGTGATGCGTTCGCGCGACACCGACAGCTTCAACGCCATCGACCCCGACGTGATCTTCGACGCCGACGGGCAGCCCTGGCTCGCCTTCGGCTCGTTCTGGGACGGCCTGCGGATCCGCCGGCTGGACCGGGGCACCGGCCTACCGGCGGACGGGACGCTGCACCACATCGCCGCACGCGGCGGCGCCTATCGAGAATCCGTCGATCGTCCACCGGGGCGGTTACTACTACCTCTTCGCCAGCCTCGACTACTGCTGCCGGGGCGTCGACGCCGACTACCGGACCGTGGCCGGCCGCTCGGCCAGCCTCACCGGCCCGTACCTCGACCGGGACGGGACGCCGCTGCTCGCCGGGGGCGGAACCGACCTGCTGCGCGGCTACAACGAGTTCCGGGGCACCGGTGGCGGGGACGTCTTCGCCGGGCCCGGCGGGGACTGGTTCGCCCACCACTACTACGACACCACCGACGGCGGGGCGCCGAAGCTCTCGGTCCGCCCGGTCAGCTGGGTCGACGGCTGGCCCCGACTCGGCGACCCGCGCTCCGGCAGCATCCGGGCCGGTCACGGCAGCGCCTGGTTCCGCCTGGTCAACCAGGCCAGCGGCGGGGCGGTGGGGGTGCCGGACTGCGGGTACGAGGGTGCCGACGTCCGGATCACCGAGCCCTCGACGAGTACCTGCCAGCAGTGGCGGCCGGAGTACCACGGCGACGGGTACGTCAGCCTGCTGAACCGGTCGAGCAACAAGGTCGCCGAGATCGCCGGCTGCGTGAACGCCGACGGCGCCCGGGTGGCCCTCTGGGGTTGGCTGGCCAACGACTGCCAGCGGTTCCGGGTGCTGCCGGCCGTGGACGGCGTGCCGCCGCAGGCCGTGGACGGCTCGTCCGGGGTGCGCGTGCCGGCCGGCGTAGAGGCGGCGGGCGGCTGGTCGCGGATCGAGAACCGGTTGGCCGGACGGGTGCTGGAGGCGGCCGGCTGCGGCGGGATAGGTGCGCCGGTGCAGGCGTACACCTGGTTGGACAATGCCTGCCAGCGGTTCCGCCTCGAACCGGTCGGCGACGTGCTGGTCGCGGACGCGACGGGGCAGCGGGTCTGGGGCGTACCCGGATGTGCCCGGTGGGGCACGCGGCCGGCGGCGGGGTCGGGCGGTCCGGTGGTCGCGGACCGGCCCCGGGCCGGGAACTGCCAGCTCTGGCGGTTCGTCCCGACCCGGGAAGGGTACTTCCGGATCGTCAACCTGGCCGCGGACCGGCCGTTGACCGCCTCCGCCGGCCCGGACGGCGCAGCACGCCTCGGCCTCGGTCCGCGCGACGGCGCCGGGCCGGCGGCACTGTGGCGGATCGAGGCGGTCGACGGCGAGCGCTACCGGCTGGTCAACGCCGACGGAACCATCGCCGCCCTGCCCGGCGACCCGGACCGGGTACTTCTGCTCGCCCCGTGAACCCTGCCGGTCTCGGCTTCGGCTCCGGCCTCGATCCCGGCCTCGCTGCCGGTGCCGGCTCCAGTGCCGGTGCCGGCCGGCCTCGATGTCGGTGCCGGATGATGGACAGCGGCACTATCGGGCCGGACTTCGGCCATGACGCCGGACGGCACGGCCGCCCGGCGTGGTCCGACAGGAGGAGACATGGGCAACACCGAGACCGTCGACAACTCGCGCGGCGCCGGAGCGCCGGAGCGCAAGCTTCCCGACCGGACTTGCCCGGTCGGCCGGGCCGGCGACCGGGCGGCACGGTGACGACGATGGTCCGGGTGAAGGAGTTCGACCATCTCGTACTCACCGTGCAGGACGTGGAACGCTCGCTCGCGTTCTACTGCGGCACCCTCGGCCTGGCGCCGGTCCGGGTCGACGAGTGGCGGGCCGGCAAGGTCCCGTTCCCGTCGGCGCGGATCACCCGGGAAACCATCATCGACCTGGTACGCGGCGAGCGGGGCGGGTCGAACGTGGACCACATCTGCCTCGTCGTGGAGCCACTCGACTGGACCGACGTGATCGAGTCGGGGGTCTTCACCGTCCTGGAGGGTCCGGTCGACCGCTTCGGTGCGCGCGGCGACGCGGTCTCGATCTACGTCGCCGACCCGGACGGCAACACCGTCGAGCTGCGCTGGTATCCACAGGACCGCGCGGAATAGCACGCACGGCGTGAGACACCGTTGCGGCGGGTGGGTCACGATGATCGACACATCGAGCGATATCGTTGAATGTGTCGACTGCGCGACCGGCGACGCGCCGGACGCTCCCACCTGCACCGAGGCGGCGATGTGATGGCCAACCTGCTCGACCGGATCGACCGGGCCACGTCCGGCCTCTGCCCCTGCGGTGCCGCCCCCGCAGCCGGCTCGGCGTACTGCTCGGACGACTGCCGCCCCAGCCACCTCGGCGGCGACACGGACACCCGGGAGGCCGGTCACCTGGCCACGCCGATGCGCTGGCGCCCCGACCTGGTGACCGCCACGGACGATCACGACCTGGTCGTCTCGAGCGGACCGACCTGGTACGAGGGCCCCTACCGCGCCCAGATCTTCCAGCGGGCCGGCCGGCCCGGCAGCTGGCACCTGCGGCTCGACGACGGCCACCGCTACGTCGGCCGTGACCTGGAAACCGTCGGGCACGGCGACCACGAGCCGAGCACCGTCGACCGCAGCGGCAACGAGCCGGGCGCAGGCGGACACGGCAACGAGCCGGGCGCAGGCGGACACGGCGACGAGCCGGGCGCAGACGGACACGGCAACGAGCCGGGCGCAGTGCCGGAACAGCTGTTCGGACGGGTTCGACAGCTCTGGCGACGGCTGGAACGCGAACTGACCGATCCCCGCCGAACCATGCCGTACCCCGGCCCGTGGCAGCCTCCCGCGCCGACCGGCGGCGGGCCGTCCCCGACTGCCGGGATCGCCGGACCGGCCCGACTCGCCAGCATCCCGGACCAGGAGTGGCGGCGACTGTGCCAGCGGTGTGAGCGGCATGGCGTACCGCTGGAGGGGCGGCGCGACGGCGAGCCCTGCCAGCTCTGCGCGCACTGCCGGACGCCGTACCCGGGACCGGTGCTGGTTCCGACTCTCCAGTTGCACGGCCGGCACACCGTACTCAAGCTGAGCTACTTCGCCAACGGCGAGTACTTCACCCGCAGCGCCTTCGTGCCGGGCCGGGACATGATGGCGGCCGAGGACCCGGCGCAGCTGCTCCAGTCCGCGTGGGACCGGCTGGAGAACTTCCTGCTGGACCAGATGCCCCGCTCGGCGCCCCGGTCGGACGATCCGACCGCCGGCTGACGGGGCCGACCGGGACGCCGATCGCATCCCGGCCGGCGGCCCAACATAAGTTTCCATTAGGTCCGGTTCAAGAAACCCGCATTTCCGGCTACTGGGTTTGGCCCGGGAACGGACCGGTCCATACGGTGTGCGTGCGGCGTACGGGCTGACCCGCGTGGCACCGACCTCGACTCGTAGGCGTCGTCGAGGACGCAGCCACCGAAAGACGGTCGTTCGTCCACGGCAGCCGGAACCCCCACCGGTCCGAGCCGCAGCGCACAGACTTCAGGAGGTCTATACACATGCGACGGTCGCACCGCGGTCGCTCCTCCACCGACAACGGCCAGCGCCGCCGCCTCCTCGCCGTGGCTGCCGCCCTCGCCGTGTTCGGTGGTCTGGTCGGTGTCACCCAGATATCCAACGCGGAGAGCCAGCAGGCCGCCCCCGGCTGCGAGCCCACCTCGTCGCCGCCGTCGGCGGGTGCCTCGGAACGGCCCGGTTCGGGCGGTGACGACGACGCCGCCAGCCCCGGCGCGACGGAGACGGCCACCCCGCCCGGGTCCGACGAGGAGTGCGCGGAGCAGGAGGGCGGCACGCGGCCGCCGGCGACGGCAACCGCCACCCCCGGCGGCAACCCGCCGGCCGGCGGTGGCCTGGACGCGCTCGGCAACGACTGCAAGGGCAGCGACCTTCCGGCGCACACCGGTTTCCAGGACGGCGGCCGGTGCGTCTCGACCGCCTTCGGTGAGGTGGGCTCCGCCGAGCAGAATCCGACACTGCTGATCAGCGAGGCTCCCCGGAGAGTACGGGAGGGGCAGCCGTTCCGGCTGGTCGTGAGCACCCGCAACCTGGTCCGGGACCGGTTCCTGCCCGCCGCCCGGGGCGGCTACTACCTGGAGTCCTCGCTGCTCGACGAGGACGGCCTGGTCCGGGGACACTTCCACACCGCGTGCCGGATGCTGACCAGCACCAGCGAGGCGGCCGACCCGGCTCCGGTGCCGGCGTTCTTCGTCGCGACGGAGGACGGCAAGGGTGGCGAGGACCCCGACTCGGTGATCGTCGAGGTGCCGGGGCTGCCCGCCGGTCTTGCGCAGTGCTCGTCGTGGGCCGGCGACGGTTCGCACCGGATCCCGATGATGGTGCGGGCCAACCAGATCCCGGCGCTCGACTCGGTCCGCATCCTGGTCCAGCCGGCGCCCCAGGAACAGCCACCGGCCGAGGAACCGGGCAACGAGCAACCGCCGGCCGAGCAGCCCGGCAACGAGCAGCCGCCGGCGGGCGAGCCGGGTGGCCAGGGGCCGGCCGGCGGCAACCCCGGCGGTGGACAGCCGCCGGCCGAGGAGCCCGGCAACGAGCAACCGCCGGCCGGGAACCCTGGCGGCCAGCAGCCGCCGGCCGAGCAGCCCGGTGACGACGCCCCAGGTCAGCAGCCGGGCCGGGACGACCAGCCCGACGACGACCAGGAGCCGGCCGGGCAGAAGCCGACCCCGCAGAAGCCAGCGGGCGACGCGGCCCGGCCGACCACTCCGGCCACCGAGCCGGTGGCCGAGGAGTCGCCGGAGGGCGGGAGCAACGTCGCCCAGGCTCCGCCCGGCGGCGGCAACGCCGAGACGGCGGGTGGCGGTGGCGGGCTGGCACTGACCGGTGCCAACACGATCGCCTTCGTCGGCGTCGGCGTGGCGCTGCTGGTCGCCGGTGCGGCCTTCCTCTTCCTCAGCCGGCGACGCCGGACGGTACGCCGCTGACCCGTCCGCACGGGTAGAGATCGAACGCGGCAGGTGCGGCCTCTGATCGGGGCCGCACCTGCCGTTCGTCGTCGGTGCGCCCGACCTCCGCCCGGAAGGCCATCGACGCATGCGTGAGCGCGCAAGCCATCGACCGGTGCGTGAGCGTGCATGCCGCTGTACTTCTACTCCTTCTTCCCGACGAACGTGGGCATGCGGCAGTACTGGCGTGACCTGCCGTGGCTGCTCGCCTTCGCGCGGTCGCTGCCGTACCGCCAGTGGTGGTCGAGCTTTCTTCGAGACTCCGGTGGCACCGGGTTGTGGCACGAGACGTACTCGATGAGGGGGTATGGAGGCCGTCCACGACGACGTTCCCGAGCCGCTCGGGTTCGGCCGGTTCGCCGGGTTCGAGGCGCTCGCGGACCAATGTTCGGCTCGGCGGCCCGGCTGGGACGCTCCGACGACGGCAACCCGGTCGTCGACGAGACCGAGCTCTACGGGTCGTAGGCAGGCCCACGGCCGTACTTCAGTTATGCCCGCTTTTGCGATTGTATGCCGGGTTGCCGTGCGACCATGAGCGGCGAGTGGCCGATCGGTCCTACCGACAACGGTCGACCTGAGCAGGAGGTGGGTGCGTGGCCGACGACAGCGAGATTCGCCCGTTCCGGCTCGACACGTCGGAGGAAGCGATCACCGACCTGCACCGCCGGGTCGCGGCCACCCGCTGGCCCAGCCGGGAGCTGGTCACCGATCGCGCCCAGGGCGTGCAGTTGGCGACGGTGCAGGAGCTGGCCCGCTACTGGACGACCGAGCACGACTGGCGCGCGTTCGAGGCGAAGCTGAACGCCCTGCCGCAGTACACGACGGAGATCGACGGCGTCGAGATCCACTTCATCCACGTACGGTCGCGGCACGAGGATGCGCTGCCGCTGGTCATGACGCACGGCTGGCCGGGTTCGGTCGTCGAGCTGCTCGACACAATCGGTCCGCTCACCGATCCGACCGCGCACGGCGGGCGGGCCGAGGACGCCTTCCACCTCGTCCTGCCGTCGCTGCCCGGCTACGGCTTCTCGGGTGAGCCGACCGAGCCGGGCTGGGACTCCGGCCGGATCGCCCGGGCGTGGGCGACCTTGATGGCTCGGCTCGACTATCCGCGTTACGTCGCCCAGGGCGGCGACGTGGGCGCCGCCGTCACCGACGCGATGGGCCGGCAAGGGCCCGAAGGTCTGCTCGGCATCCACCTCAACCTGCTGGCCGGGGCACTCGATCTCAAGGACCAGCTACCGGCGGAGTCCGAGCAGGAACGCGCGGCGCGTGACGCGGTCGACAGGTTCATGACGGACGGCTTCGGCTACTTCCTGGAGCAGGCCACCCGGCCACAGACGATCGGCTATTCCCTGCTGGACTCCCCCGTCGGTCTGGCCGCCTGGATGCTGGACCACGACACGGACAGCTACTACAAGATCTCCCGCGCCTTCGTCGACGGCGAGCCCGTCGGCAACCTCACCCGGGAGACCGTCGTCGACAACATCACCCTGTACTGGCTGACCGGCACCGGCGCGTCATCCGCCCGCTGGTACTGGGAATTCGCGCGGTTCAAGGCCGCGGCCCAGGCATCCGGCCAGGCTCCGCCACCGGTCTCGGTGCCGGTCGCCTTCACGACGTTCCCCGGCGAGATCTGGGCTGCGCCGCGCAGCTGGGTCGAGACGGTCTATCCCAGCCTCGGGTACTTCAACGAGGTCGACGCCGGCGGCCACTTCGCCGCCTGGGAGGAGCCTGACCTGTTCACGACTGAGCTGCGGGCCGCGTTCGGGCCACTACGGAAGTCCTGAGTGTGCCACGGCCGGCTTCGGACCCCTCAGTGCTCGGCCGGCCCGCAGATGGACGCGTTCTTCGCGCTGCCGCGCGCCGGGGGCTACGTAGCGCCGCGCAGGCGCTCCGCCCCGGCGGTCGGCCGCTGACCCACCCGCGCCCCGCCGGCGCTTACCAGCGG
This sequence comes from Plantactinospora sp. WMMB782, assembly GCF_049179135.1. Lineage (NCBI taxonomy): Bacteria > Bacillati > Actinomycetota > Actinomycetes > Micromonosporales > Micromonosporaceae > Plantactinospora > Plantactinospora sp. WMMB782. The sequence goes on from NZ_JBMHMC010000007.1 coordinate 601,577, forward strand.
CGCCACACGGGCGTGCCGACGACGCCGGGCCCTGAACCGAACTCCGGCGCGGGCCCGGACGATCACCAGATCGCCAGGTGGATCTCGGTGCGCCGCGCCGGAGCGCCGTCGACCGGGGCCGGGTCGTCGGCCGTCGGCGCCACGCCGCCCGCGGCGACCCGGTCGAGGGTACGCAGGCCGAGTGGCCGCACACTGCCGAAGATCGTGTAGTTCGGTCGCAGCGCCGAGTCGGCGAAGACCAGGAAGAACTGGCTGCCGTTGGTGTCCGGCCCGGCGTTTGCCATGGCCAGCACGCCGCGCGCGTAGATCTTCCGCTCGCCGGTCGGGTCGGTGGGTGCGGGCGGCAGGTCGGTCGGCAGCTCGTCCCGGTACCGGTAGCCCGGGCCGCCCGAGCCCGTACCCGACGGGTCGCCGCACTGCAGCACCTTGAGCGTCGGGTAGGTGGTGAGCCGGTGGCAGACGGTCCGGTTGTAGAACCTGTGCCGCACCAGGTGCAGGAAGCTCTGCACGGTGCACGGCGCCTGCGCGCGGTCGAGGGTCAGCGGGATCAGGCCGAGGTTGGTGACCAGGGTGGTGGTCACCGTGCCACGGTCCGGCGTGTGCCGGGGATCGCGCGGCAGCGGGACCGGTCGGGCCGCCGGCTCGTCCGGAGTCTCGGTGTACTGGCAGGGCCCCTTCGTCACCTCCGGCGGCCCGGCGGCGTGCGCCGGAGTGGCTCCGGCGCCGAGCAGCAGACCGGCAGTGAGCGCCGTGACAGCGATGCGACGTGGGGCCACGATGTCCTCCATATACCCGGTGAAGTTCCCCACCCGGTCTAACGGACATCGATGTACTCGTCAAGCGGGCCGAGTCGATCCGCACGGCGTCGGCGCTGTGACCGCCGGAAGCGGTGAAGCCGGAGGTACCACCATGCGAACCAGCCCGCAACGATCGCCGATGATCCGCTTCCACTCAGGTTGTCCGTACCGAGGGCGTCAGGCCGATGATCCTCGGGCGGCAACCGTCAGGACACTGCGAGCAGTCGGAACTCGCAGCGGACGCCGCTGGCCTTGGCGAGCCGACCATCACCGGTCACGAGTGGGCAGGCCAACAACTCCGCCGCCGCGACGTAAGCCGCGTCGTACGCCGTGACATTGCCCCGCAACTGCCACATCCGGTCGAGCAGCATAGCGATGGCAACCTCATCGATGACTAACGAGGGCAGGGTGCCGATCGCCTCCTGAGCCCGGGCAAGGCCCAGCTTCCCACCGAGGACCTTGCCTCTGATCACCGACATGACCTCGACCAGAAGATGGCTCGGTGCGGCCCAGTGCGGATCACCGGTCAGCTCCGCCCGCGCCGCGTCGCCGACCGGCCCGTCGTCGACCAGGGCGTCGGCCAGAACCGACGCATCGACGACGATCATGCGGCGCTTCCGCATGGTCCGCGCTGCTCCCGCTGGTCATTCAACTCGGCCACGCTCTCCCCCGGCAGGGAGCGAGCACCGTCCGATCGGCCGGCGAAGCGATCAAGGGCCGCGGTGTTGCGCAGCCGGCGAGCCTGGGTCTCCACCAGATCCAACAGGTACGCCTGGAGTGACTGCCCGCGCGCCTTGGCCTGGGCTGCCAGGGCGTCTCGTACTTCTTCCGGTACGTCCCGAATCTGGAGAGCAACCATGCATTCATTATGCATGCAGCATCACCCGCTCGCCAGGAAAGACTCGAGGCTTCGATCAACCGGTTCGCATGACGACTGCGACACGGCCAGGAACCGCAGTTTAGAGAAGTCCGTGGGCCGGACGCGTCGCTGCGCGAACCGCACATCACCGTCGCAGGTCACCCGCTGCCGGCAGGTTTGACCAGGTCACAGGCTCGGAGCGGTGAACGATGAGTGGCACAACGGCGATTGCCCGCAACTCAAGCCGGCTCGCCCCGCGACTCGAAACCCACCTTGAGACTCACGCCCAGCGCCGCCGCCAACCGCTCCAGCACCGCCAGGGTCGGAACGGTCCCACCGGCCTCGAACCGAGCAACCGCGGACTGCGTCATCCCCGACGCCTTAGCCAGCTGTGTCTGACTCCATCCCTGGCGCTCACGAAGCTCCCGAACGGAACGACCGAGCTCAAACGCCAGCCGCGCCGCGTCGTACGCCTCAGCGGCACCCGGCTCAGCCATCCGCCGCTCCCGCATCGCGGCCCAACCGTCACCTTCGCTCATGATCTAGCCTTCCTCGTCCACAATCTCGTGCGACTCGTCGATGCACCGTGCCAATGCCCGGCGTGCCCGGTCGATCTCCCGCTCGTCCCGCACGCGCGTCTTATGGAGAACCGTCAGCAGGATGATTCTCCTGTCGGTCCGATCCAGTAGGTGATCCGGACTGCCCGCCGCTCGAGGTGGAACCGCAACTCGCGCAGCTTCCGATCGAGCTGCTTCGTGTACGGCTCGCCCAGCAGCGGCCCTTGTTCAGCGAGCAGGTCGACGTAGAACGCCGCGTGGGCGAACTGAGCGGTCGGCAGGCTCTCCAGCCACTTCTCCACCTCCGGCTCAAGCTCAACGGTACCCCAGGCCATAGCAACGATGCTATACCACAGTCCATCAGAAGACAGCACAACGCTCACCGGGCCGCGTGCCGACCACGGCACTGGTTCGTGTAACGGCAAAGCCGCAGCAGCACAACAGCAGGTCACGGGCTTGGTGGCCTTGTACCGGTAGCCGGGCCACCCGAGCCCGTACCCAACGGGTCGCCGCACTGCAACACCTTGAGCGTCGGGTAGGCAGTGGCGCGACCTGAGCGCAGGCATCGACCGTCAGGCAATCGAGAGATCAACTACTGTCCGTGCCAGGACGAATCCGGTAGGTTCCGCTCATGAGTGGCGGCACCGACCGTAGCGCCGTCGTGCGGCATCATCAGGGCGATACCTCCCGACCACGAAAGCTCGGTGCTGGTCGACGGGTTACCGGAGCCGGCGGCCGCAGGCGCGGTTGTGAGTCTCTTGAATGCGTTTGGTGCGCTGGTCATCACCACCGACCCGAGCACCGGCGCTCTCCGGGTGAAGGCGGCCACCACGGCGGCGGCGCTCTTCCTCAAGAGCCTCGCCGAGTACGTCGAGCAGAATTCCGCCGTCCTGCACAACTGGTCGCGGATCGGCACGGCCGAGCCACCGTACGACGAGCAGGCGATCCTTTCCGGTCCCCAATTCCTCTACTTCATGGAACGGCGCCGGATGAGCACCTCCTCCGGTGCGGCGGCATTGCGCTCCGTTCGCGTCTCTCAGGTGGTGGTGAAACGCGCCGGCCAGCTCAGCGGGCCGGCGTATCTCGTGCTGCACGACCCCGCCGCCCGGCAGTTGTGCCTGACGCGGGATCGGGGGCAGTGAGATCGAACCGACCAGTTGACTGGACCGCCCGCGCCAGATCTCGGACCGCTCAGCCGTCACGCCCGGACCTCGACCACAAGGCGAGGAGATCACGTTTTCCCATCTGGCCATCCATCTAGCCGAAGCGGTTCGCGCACCGCCAACAACCGTCTCATGTTTGCCCAGGTCAAGTGCTGCGGGTGGGGCGGGCGGGACTCGAACCCGCGACCGAGGGATTATGAGTCCCCTGCTCTAACCTGCTGAGCTACCGCCCCGAAACGGGCGCCGGGATAGTAACCCGGCACGGCGTCGACCGACCACCGACATGCGGAGCCCACCGGTGAAGATCGAGTCGGCCGCGCTCGGCCCACCGGATCGCTCACCGGTTCGGCACCGCCCCGAGCGGTTTCCGGCACGGCGAGGATACCAACCGGCATCGACTTCGAGGTGACGCCGAGCTGCCGGCCAGGGTTCGCCCCCGCTCGGCTGCGACGGCGGCGCCGGAGAGGTCCCGGCAACCGGCCGGGCCGTGCGCGGCGTCAGCGACCCAGGTACTCCAGGACCGCCCCGGCCGCCCGCCACCCGCTGGACAGGGCACCCTGCACGGACGGGCTCGCCCGGTGGTCCCCGGCCACGAACATCCCGTCCCCGAGCACCACCGGTTTGCGCAGCCGCCCCTGCGGTGGCGGCGCGGCCGGCAGCGCCGCCGGCACCGTGACGGTGGTCAGGTGCGCCCAGTCGTCGACCGGGCGGCCGTAGAGCCGGGCCAGTTCGGCCCGTACCACCGGTTCGGGTGGGACCATCGGGCCGGCCACCGAGGTCGCCACCAGGTGCCGTCCGGCCGGGGCGTACGTCGGTGCCGCGTGACTGACCACCACCGTGTTCGCCACCAGCTCCCGCCGGTCCCCGTCGAGCAGCAGGATCGGCTCGTCAAGCGGCGGCTCGGCCGTCGAGTGGTAGTAGGTGGTCAGGGTGTGCATGCGTACCCGGCCGAGGGACGGCAGCAGGGTGGCCGCGGTGGCCGGGTCGGTGCCGACGAGTACGGCCCGGCAGCGGACCGGGCCGGCCGTGCTGGACACCTGCCCGGGGCGTACCGAGGTGGCGGCGACGCCGAGTGCGATGAGCGACTCCGGCAGCGGCGCGGCGACCGCGGCCGGTACCGCCCCGATCCCGGCCGCCGGCAGCCCGAGCCGGCCCCGGACGAACGACCGGACGATCAGCGCGGCGACCCGGCTGGAGGTGGCCAGCTCTCGCTCCCCGAAGACGCCGGAGAGGAACGGCCGGACGAGTTCCTCGACGATCCGGTCGGAGAGCCCGGCCCGGCGCAGTGCCGTCTCGGTGCTGGTCTCCGGCGCCGCGAGCAGCCGGTCCACCGGGTAGCCCGCACAGCGCGCCGCCAGGGCGGCGAGCCGGAGCCGGTCACCGAGCCGCCCGAGGCCACTGCCCGCCTGCCCCACACCGCCGTCCGTCCGCCGCCCCACACCGCTGTCCGTGAGATCGGTCAGCACCGTACGGGCGGCGCCGAGCGGGTCCCGCGCCGGGTGTACCAGCCGGTGCAGGGCCCCGCCCCGGCGCACGAGTACGCCCTGGGTGAAGTAGCCGAGTCCGAGCGAGGCCAGGTCGGCCAGCGCCGACAGCCGGGGGTAGCCGGTGTTCACCACCTGGAACCCGCGGTCGATCAGGTAGCCGTCCACCGCGTCGGTGCCGATCCGGCCGCCGAGCCGGTCGGCCGACTCGACAAGCAGCCAGGGCGTGCCGGCCCGGTGCAGCCGGCGGGCGGCGGCCAGCCCGGCCAGCCCGCCGCCGACGATCACCACGTCGGTGGCCGCCGGCAGGTCGGGGGCGGCCGTCATTCCCGTTCCGGGTGGCCGGTGACCCGGGTCCGGTCCGGGTGACCGGTGACCCGGGAGAGCCGGGACGGCCACCAGACCGCCGGTCCGATGTCGTAGGTCAAGGCCGGCACCAGCAGCGAGCGTACGACGATCGTGTCCAGCAGTACGCCGAGCGCGACCGCCAGGCCGAGTTCGATCAGGATCACCAGCGGCAGTACGGCCAGGGCGGAGAAGGTGGCCGCCAGCACGAACCCGGCCGAGGTGATCACCCCACCGGTGACCACCAGCCCGCGTAGCACCCCGGACCGGGTGCCCTGGCGCACGGACTCCTCCCGTACCCGGCTCATCAGGAAGATGTTGTAGTCGATGCCGAGCGCAACGAGAAAGACGAAGGCGAAGAGCGGGAACGACGCGTCGACGCCGGGGAAGCCGAAGGCGTAGCGGAAGAGGAACGCGCAGAGTCCGAGGGTGGCCAGGAACGACAGCACCACGGTGAGGATCAGCAGGATCGGGGCGAGCAGGGCGCGGAGCAGCAGGGCCAGGATCACCGCGATGACCCCGAGTACCACCGGGATGATCACGTTCCGGTCCCGGGTGGAGGCGTCGGCGGTGTCCACCCCGACCGCCGTCGACCCGCCGACCACCGCGTCGGCGCCCGGCACGGCGTGTACGGCGACCCGCAGCTCGCGTACCGTCTGCTCCGCCTCGGCGCTGTCGGCCGGCGCGGTCAGGGTGGCCTGGAGCTGGACCCGGCCGTCCACCACCTTCGGCGGCCCGGCGGAGGCGCCCGGCGCACCCGGACCGCCCGGCGTGCCCGGACCGCCCGGCGTGCCCGGACCGCCCGGTGCACCCGGCGCGCCCGGACCACCCGGCGTGGCTTCCGAGCCGGTCGCGTTGGGATCGCCGGCCGGGACGGTGCGCACCTGCGCGATTCCCGGCACGCCACCGACCGCCTCCGCCACCCGGTCGGCCGCGCCGGCCAGCGGGAAGATGGTGACCGGGCTGCCCAGCCCGCCGGGGTAGTGCCGTTCGATCACCTCATCGGCGATCACCGAGTCGGTCCGGTTGGTGAACAGCTCCGACTGGTCGAGCCGGGTGGCGCCGAGCTGGGTCAGTCCGAAGCCGAGCGCGACCAGGGTCAGGGTGGTGACCACCCAGACCAGCCTTGCCCGCCGGGCGACGAAGTGCGCGACCGGTTTCCACAGTCGGCCGACCGAGGCGGCGCCCTGGACGTACGGCGACCGGGGCCAGAACACCCATCGCCCGCCGAGCAGCAGCAGGGCCGGCAGGAAGGTGAGCATCACCACCAGGGTGGCGCCGATGCCGACCGCCGCGACCGGCCCGAGGGCCTGGTTGGAGCTCAGGCTGGACAGCAGCAGGGTGAGCAGTCCGGCGATCACCGTGCCGCCGGAGGCGAAGATGGCCGGCGCGGCACCCCGCCAGGCGGCGAGCATCGCGCTGACGGTGTCGTGGTGCCGGCACAGCTCCTCGCGGTAGCGGGCGATCAGCAGCAGCGCGTAGTCGGTGCCGGCTCCGAAGACCAGCACGGTGAGGATGCCCTGGGCCTGCCCGTTCAGGGTGATCACGTCGGATCTGGCCAGGAAGTAGACCGCCAGGGTGGCGAGGGCGTAGGAGAGACCGGCGGCGAGCAGCGGGACGATCCAGAGCACCGGGCTGCGGTAGACGACCAGCAGGATGACGAGTACCACGACGAGGGTGACCAGCAGCAGCGGGCCGTCGATCGACGAGAAGACCTCGATCAGGTCGCCGAGCAGCCCGGCCGGGCCGCCGACCACGACGACCTGGCCGGCGTCGCCCTTACCGGCGATCCGGCGCAGCTCGGCGACCACCTCGCGGGTCCGGTCGCCCTCGGCGTTGTCCACCGGCACGATCACCTGGAGGGCCTTGCCGTCGGCGCTCGGTATCGGCGGCGGCAGCGGTGCGACGACCCCCGGTACGGCGGCGAACCGGGCCGCGTCCGCGTTGACCCGTTGCCGGTCGGCGTCGGTGACCCCGGCGTCCCGGGCGTAGACGACCAGGGCCGGCAGGGTCTGCCGTTCGACGAATCCGGCGGCCAGCCGTTCGGCCCGGGTGGCTTCGGCGTCGGCCGGCAGGAACGCGGCGTTGTCGTTGGTGGCGACCTCGCCGAGCCGGCCCGGGTAGCGCATCGACACCGCGCCCACCGCCAGCCAGCCGACCACGACCAGGGCGGCGAGCAGCATGGCGGCGTGGCGTCGTGATCCAGCCATCTCCCACCCATCCGTTCCGTGCCCTCTCCGCACCGCCCCGACGACCGAGGCACCGGCACCGGACGGGCCGAACCAGGCCGGGTCGGACCAGGCCGGGCCGGACCGGGTCGCCGAGGGCGGAGGCCGGGGTCGCCGGAGTCCGGACAGGGCCCCAGATATGACGATGCCCGTCGGCGGGGCCGACGGGCGGGATGTTGGGAAAGCTCCCCCGTTTGGACTCGAACCAAAAACCTGCCGGTTAACAGCCGGCTGCTCTGCCAATTGAGCTACGGGGGATCGCGTTCTCCGACGCTGGATCTCTCCGGCGCCGTGCGACGGCACAAGAGTACAGGACGGCCGGGGGTGTGGGGCTACCGGGTTATCGCTCCGGCGCACCGGCCGGGGGCCGGGGAGACGTTCCGGAGGTCGCTATCTGGACAAAACGGCACGGGAGCCACCAGCAGGAATGACAGCGGTGGAGGATGGGTAGGGAACCTGGGGACAGACGACGCAGGCGCGACACGGTCGCTCACCGCGAATACCGGGGGCGCTGACCGCGTCACAACATGGAAAGGAGCCGTCATGCGCGGAAAGCTGTGGTTCGTCGGCGGGCTGGCTGTGGGCTTCGTCCTGGGCGCCCGCGCGGGCCGGGAGAGGTACGAGGAGTTGGTTCTCAAGGGCCGCCAGGTCCTGGACCACCCGACGGTGCAGGAAGCCGCCGGGGTGGCGCAGGCTCAGGCGTCCCGGCTGTACTCCGAGGGCAAGGATCGACTCAGCCACAGTCGGCTGGGCGAGAAGTTCGCCCTCGGTGACGGCAGCGAATCCGGGGCGGGTACCGGCAGCGGCGGCACGGAGACGACTGTCGGATCGGGTACGTCCGGCTCGGGCGCGACCGCCGGCTCGACCTCGACCTCCGGGTCGAGCGCGAAGTCCGGCTCGGGTACGGGCACGAAGTCCTCGACGACCGCCCCTGCCTCCCGGGCGGCGTCGGGAGCGAACGGCACAAGCTTCTGAGCTGGTGCACCTTCGCGTGATCGGTGTGGGGCCGGCCCGGGATCGGGCCGGCCCCACACCGTTCGCCGTTTCCGGCACCGCAGCGGGGCCGGGGCGGCTACCGCGGCGGAGCGCCTGCGGTCACTCCTTGCTGCTGAACGCGGCGTCGAAGGCCGCGCTCGGCGCGTCGAAGGCGAGCCGGCGGACGAACTGCAACGCCTCGGGTGCACCGACCAGCCGGTCCATCCCGGCGTCCTCCCACTCGATCGAGATGGGGCCGTCGTAGCCGATCGCGTTCAGCGCCCGGAACGAGTCCTCCCACGGCACGTCGCCGTGCCCGGTGGAGACGAAGTCCCAGCCCCGGCGCAGGTCGGCCCAGGGCAGGTGGGAGGCGAGGCGTCCCCGCCGCCCGTCCCCGGTACGCACCTTCGCGTCCTTGCAGTCGACGTGGTAGATCCGGTCGGCGAAGTCGAAGATGAAGTTCACCGGGTCGAGTTCCTGCCAGACGAAGTGCGACGGGTCCCAGTTCAGCCCGAACGCCGGCCGGTGCCCGATCGCCTCCAGGGTCCGCCGGGTGGTCCAGTAGTCGTAGGCGATCTCGCTCGGGTGTACCTCGTGGGCGAACCGCACCCCCACCTCGTCGAAGACGTCGAGGATCGGGTTCCACCGGTCGGCGAAGTCCTGGTAGCCCTTCTCGATCATCGACGGCGGGACCGGCGGGAACATCGCCAGGGTGTGCCAGATCGACGAGCCGGTGAACCCGACGACGGTCTTCACGCCGAGCTTCGCCGCCGCCCGGGCGGTGTCCTTGATCTCCTCGGCGGCCCGCTGCCGGACCCCCTCCGGTTCCCCGTCGCCCCAGATCCGGGCCGGCAGGATGTCCTTGTGCCGCTCGTCGATCGGATGGTCGCAGACCGCCTGCCCGACGAGGTGGTTGGAGATCGTCCAGACCTTGAGGTTGTACTTGGCCAGCGTCTCGCGCTTGCGGTCGACGTACGAGTCGTCGGCGAGTGCCTTGTCGACCTCGAAGTGGTCGCCCCAGCAGGCGATCTCCAGCCCGTCGTAGCCCCACTCCGAGGCGAGCCGGCACACCTCCTCGAACGGTAGGTCGGCCCACTGGCCGGTGAAGAGCGTGATGGGTCGCGCCATGGTCTGTCTCCCTGTTGATGATCACACGCGGGATTCGCGACTGCGCCGGCTCGGCGCCGGTGGACCGGGGCGAGGGTGGCCGTCCGGGACGGTGGCGGAACTCCCCCGGCGGACGGTCGGCAGGTGCGCCTCCGCACCTGGGCCGGGCGGGTTGCGCCTCCCGCCCGGTCGCCGGCCGACGCCGGGGATCGCCACGACCACTCTAGGCGGTGCCGGCCGGGCCTTCCAAGCCCCGCCTCCCGGACGAAGCGGACCGGGAGGCGGGGCGGGAGGCGGGGCGGGACGGGCCGGCAGAGCGCCTGGTCACGTCATGGCAGGGTCCACCGCTGGTTGGCCGCTCCGCTGATGCACTGCCACAGGTGCACGTCCTGGCCGTTCGCCGAGCTGTTGTTCGACACGTCCAGGCACTTGCCGGAGCCGGGGTGGCGCAGGGTGCCGTCCGACTGGGCGGTCCAGTTCTGCGCCGCGCCGGAGTTGCAGGTCCAGAGCTGGATCTTGGTGCCGTTCGCCGTACCCGATCCGGAGACGTCGAGGCACTTGCCCAGGGCCCGCAGGGTCTGCCCGTTGCGGGTCCAGGTCTGCCGGGCCGAACCGGAGACGCAGGCGTTGATCTGTGCCTGGGCGCCGTCGGCGGTGCTGCCGCCGTCGATCTCCAGGCACTTGCCGGCCAGCCCGACCACCGGCCCGGTGCCCGAGGGGGTAGGGGTGGTCGACCGGACCAGGGTGAACTCGTCGACGTCGTAGAGCCCGCTGCCGGAGCCGGCGACGGTCAGGTAGAGATTCTGGGTGCCGCTCGGCACGCCGGTCAGCGCGGCGTTCACAGTGGTGAAGTTCTCCCAGCCGCCGGTGTTGGCGATCGTCGCCGTGCCGAGCACCGAACCGTTCTGTGAACCGGTCCGGACCTGGAGGGTGCCGCCGGCACCGCCGGAGGCGACCCGGGCCCGCAGCGAGGTGACGCCGGTCAGGTTCTGCCCGTTGTACGCCGCCCAGTCGCCCGGGTCGAGGTACCCGATCGCCGAGCCGCCGACGGCGCTGGCCTTGCCGACCACGGTGACCCCGCTCTGCGCGCTGAACGCCTCGGCCTGCACCGTGGTGTTGGTGCCCGGGTCCGGGTCGGGGTTGCCGCCGCCGAGGTCCTTGATCCGGATGTTCCGGAACGAGACGTCGTCGCCGGTGCCGTGGTTCTGGATGCCGACATACCCGGCCAGCGACCGCACCGGGTCGGTGTTGGTGAAGTCGTTCACCAGTGCACCGTTCAGGTAGACCCGCAGCCGCTCCCCCTCGACCAGGATCTCGTAGCTGTTCCACTCCCCCGGCGGGTTCAGCGCGGCGTCCCGGGCGGCGATGTCCGCCGACTTGAAGCCGTAGATCGCCCCGGTGGTCCGGTCGGCGGTGTCGGTGGCGTCGATCTGGACCTCGTAGCCGTTGTCGATCGCCGACTGCGGGTCGGTCGACGACGGGAAGCCGACGAACACCCCGGAGTTGTCGTCGCCGGGCATCCGCCAGTCCAGCTTCAGCGAGTACGACGTGTACTGCTTGGCGCTGTACCAGTACAGGCCCATGCCGCCGGTCGAGGTTAGCGTGGCGTCGGAGTTGGTGAAGCTGCCCGGCCCGGCCTGGGACCAGCCGGTGGTCGAGCCGTTGTAGAGGGCGGTGTAGCCGGACTCCGGCCGGCAGTCGGCCCTGGTCCGGGCGGCCGCGTACCGGATGCCGCCGAGCAGGTGCGCCCGGAAGTTCGACTCCGTGTACGAGGCCTGGGTGTGCCCGCCACCGGTGTAGAAGGAGCGACCGCCCTCGTACGTCTTGCACCAGGCATGCGGGTGGTCCGCGCCCATCCCGCCGCCCGAGTACGACGACTCGTCGAGCGTCGCCAGCACCCGGGCGGTGGACCTGGCGTTGGTGCGGTAGTTGTACCACTCGTCGGTGCGGGTCCAGGTCTGCGGCAGGTGGGCCGTCGCGGCGTGCGCCCGGTTCTCCACCTTCACGTTGGCCTGCTGGATCGCCGGGTGCGAGGCGAAGTACGCCCCGACCAGGTTGCCGTAGAAGGACCAGTCGTACTCGGTGTCGGCGGCGGAGTGCACCCCGACGTACCCTCCACCGGCCCGGATGTACGACTCGAAGGCGCTCTGCTGGCTGGCGTTGAGTACGTCGCCGGTGGTGTTGAGGAAGATCACCGCCTCGTACTGGGCCAGGTTGCCGGTGGTGAAGGTGGCCGAGTCCTCGGTGGCGGTCACCGTGAAGCTGTTCGCCGCGCCGAGTTCCCGGATCGCCTGGATCCCGGCCGGGATGGCGTCGTGCCGGAACCCGGCGGTCTTGGAGAAGACCAGCACGTCGTATGGGGCGTCGGCGGCGCTGGCCGGGGCTGCCGGCACGGTGGTGCAGGCCAGTGCCACGAACGCGGTGGTGGCGAGACCGAGCAGGGAACGGGTCGGTCTCCGGTCGGGGCGGAACGGTCGTCTACGCATCGTCGCTCTCCTCACGAGGGCGGTGGAGGAGGGCCCCCGCGTCGGCGCGGGGGCCCAACCGGTCACGTCAGGGCAGGGTCCAGCGCTGGTTGGCGGCGCCGGCTATGCACTCCCAGAGGTGCACGTCCTGGCCGTTTGTGGAGCTGTTGCTGGAGACGTCCAGGCACTTGCCCGAGTTCGGGTTGCGGACCGTGCCGTCGGACTGCGGAACCCAGTTCTGGGCGACACCGCCGTTACAGGTCCACAGCTGGATCTTGGTGCCGTTGGCGGTGCCGTTGCCGTTGACGTCCAGGCACTTGCCGAGCGTACGCAGGGTCTGTCCGTTGCGGGTCCAGGTCTGGTGGGCCGAACCCGTACAGCTCCAGATCTGTGCCTGTGCGCCGTCGGCGGTGTTGCCGCCGTCGATCTCCAGGCACTTGCCGGCCAGCCCGACGACCGGCCCGCTGCCCGAGGGGGTGGAGGTGCCGGTGTTCAGGGTGAAGGCGTCGAGGTCGTAGAGGTGCCCGGTGCCGGAGCCGGCGAAGGTCAGGTAGAGCGTGGTGGTGCCGGACGGCGGGTTGCCTATCGTGCCGGAGACGTTGGTGAAGGTGTCCCAGGCGCCGGTGACCGGTACCGCGGCGCTGCCGAGCACCGTGCCGGTGGCCGAGCCGGCCCGGATCTGGAGGGTGCCGCCGGCGCCGGCCGACGAGACCCGGGCGGTGAACCCGTTGACGTTGTTCAACCGGTACGGCTGGAAGGCGATCCAGTCGCCGTTGTTGATGTCGCCGACGGTGTAGCCGCCCTCGGCGGGCGTCTTGGCGTACTTGGCGACCCCGGAGGAGGTCTCGTAGTGCTCCGCCTGCCGGTGCTTCGGCGCCAGCTCGCTCTGGCTGCGGCTGGTCAGCCCGCCGTTGTCGGTGTACTGGGCGTCGAAGACCGGAAAGATGTTCGCCGCGTCGTCGTGCTCGCCGTCCACCGGGATGGTGATGCTGCCGGTGCAGCCGTTGGCCGAGGTGATCTCGTGGGCGTGGCTGTCGTGCCCGAGCAGGTAGGTCATCTCGACCTTGGAGCAGTCGACGGTGCCGTCCTCGGGGTCGGTGACGGTGATCTGGAACGGCACCGCCTCACCGAACCCGACCACCTGGCCGGAGGCCGGTGCGGTGATGGTGACCGTCGGCGCGGTGTTGCCGACGTTTATCGGCACGCTGGCGGTTCCGGTCGCGCCGGCCGGATCCCGCACGGTCAGCGTCGCGGTGTACTGCCCGTTCGTGTTGTACGTCTTCGTCGGGTTGGCCGCCGTGGAGGTGGTGCCGTCGCCGAAGTTCCAGGAGTACGTCAGCGCGCCGCCCTCCGGGTCGGTCGAGCCGGCCGAGGAGAAGGTCACGCTCAGCGGTGCCGCCCCCGAGGTCCGGTTGGCGCTGGCCATCGCGATCGGGGCCCGGTTGCCGCCGCCGACGTAGTCGAAGCGGTAGACCGCCGAGTTGGCGTCGCCGCTGCCCCAGCCGGCGCCGTAGTCGAGCACGTAGTAGGCGCCGTCCGGGCCGAACGCCGAGTCCATCACCTGCTTGCCGGACCACGGGAAGGTGTCGATGGCACCCCGGGAGCCGTCGGCGTTCACGTGGATCGGCTTGATCCAGCCCCGGCCGAACTCGGTGGCGAAGAACTGGCCGTCGAAGCTGGCCGGGAACTTGGTCGGCGACGGGTTGTTGGCGTCGTACCGGTAGACCGGGCCGGCGTGCGGCGACTCGGAGCCGCCGCCGAACTCGGCCGGGCTGCCGGAGTCACCGGCGTACTTGATCCAGGCCGGCTTGGCCGGCGGCAGGGTGCCCTGGCCGGTGTTCCGGAACGAGTTGTTCGTCGGGCCGCCGGTGCAGTTGTACTTCGCCGCGCTCGGCCCGCTCGGGAAGGTGTACTCGTTGTAGGTCTCGGCGCTGGTGTTCGTCCCGGTGCAGTACGGCCAGCCGTAGTTGCCGGGCGCGGGGACCCGGTTGAACTCGACCTGGCCGCTGGGCCCACGGCTGGAGTTGGTCGAGCCGGCGTCCGGGCCGTAGTCGGAGATGTAGACGACCCCGGTGGCCCGGTCGACGCTGAGCCGGAACGGGTTGCGGAAACCCATCGCGTAGATCTCCGGCCGGGTGTTCGGGGTGCCCGGTGCGAACATGTTCCCGCTCGGGATCGAGTACGTCCCGTTGGCGTTCACCTTGATCCGCAGGATCTTGCCCCGCAGGTCGTTCGTGTTGCCGGCCGACCGCTGCGCGTCGTACGCCGGGTAGCGGTTGGTCCGCTCGTCGAGCGGGGAGTAGCCGGACGACTCGAACGGGTTGCTGTCGTCGCCGGTGGAGAGATAGAGGTTGCCGGCGGCGTCGAAGTCGATGTCCCCGCCGACGTGGCAGCACATCCCCCGGTCGGCGGCCACGTCGAGCACCGCCACCTGGCTGCCCATGTTGACGGTGAAGTCGGAGTTCAGGGTGAACCGGGCCAGCCGGTTGACGCCGCTGAACGGCGCGAACTGCGCCGCCGAGCCGGTGGCCGGCGCGTCGCCGCCCGGGGTGGACAGCGGCGGGGCGAAGTAGAGGTAGATGTGCCGGTTGCTGGCGAAGTTCGGGTCCACCCCGACGCCCTGCAACCCCTCCTCGTCGTGGGTGTAGACCGGGATGTTCGCGATCACCGAGGTGTTTCCGGCGGCGTCGGTCCGGCGCAGCGTGCCGTTGCGGGCGGTGTGCAGGACCGAGCGGTCCGGCAGTACCGCCAGGGACATCGGCTCGCCCAGTTCGGCGACGCCGCGGGCCAGGGTGACCTGCTGGAAGTCGGCCGGGTTGATCGTGTGTGCGAGCGCCGGGGTGGGCTGGGCGACTACCGCGGGTACGGCGGTCGCCGCGAGCAGCGCGACCCCGGTGACCCAGGCCCGGCGCCTCGTCGCGCGGGCCCGACCGGCCTGGCGGCCGCTGGGTGGTGGGGATTGGTGTGGAGACATGGTCGTGCACTCCCGTCCTGAACAGGTGCGTACAGGCAGGGCGCTCGCCGTTGCGCCAGATGCCGTCGGGGTGGTTCTCTGCCCGGGGGTCGCCGTTCCCGCCAAGCCGCCGCGACCGCCGACCGATATGGACACACCGGTACGCCGATCGCCGTCGTGGGCTGACCGCGCCGCCGGTAACCTCGACGTAATACGAATGAGCTTTGCTCGACACACTAATTTCGATGTGTTGATGTGTCCATAGCTTCCGCCACACCAACATGAACTTCTGTCGCGATGACAGAAAGTTGCGACTTTGATGATCAGATTTCTGTGGTCCGCGCCGCTCCGGCCGGTCGTCCGGGCTTGCCGCCGGCCGGGCCGGGTCGCCGGTCAGCGCTGTCCGGGTGCCGGGTTGTCGGGCAGCGCCGTCCCTACCGGGCCGCCGGGACAGCGCTATCCGTGCCGCTGGACGGCCTCGGCCGTCAGGGTGGCGAGCACGGCGGCGGCCTCGGCCGAGACCGGCGCCTCGGCCAGCGCCGCCAGCGCGGCATCGGTACGAACCTTGATCATCTGCTCGATCCGGTCCAGGGCGCCGGTCTCGACGATTATCGCGCGCAGCTCGGCGGCGCCGTCCGGGTCCAACTCCGGGTTGCCGAAGAGCGCCTTCAGCCGCTGCGCCTGTGCCCGGTCCGCACTTCCCCGGGCCAGCGCCATCATCACCGTCGGCTTGCCCTCCCGCAGGTCGTCCAGGATGGACTTGCCGGTCAGCGCCGGATCGCCGAAGACCCCCAACACGTCGTCGCGGAGCTGGAAGGCGTCGCCGAGCGGGTCGCCGAACGCGGCCAGCGCACCGAGCAGCTCCGCCGACCCGCCGGCCAGCGCGGCGCCGATCTGCAACGGCCGGGTCACCGTGTAGCGTGCCGCCTTCATCCGCACCACGGTCAGCGCGCTGGCCACCGACCCGTCGCCGACCCCGGAGACCAGGTCGAGGTACTGCCCGGCGATCACCTCGGTGCGCATCGTCGCGAAGACGCCGTACCCCTGGTGCACCTCCGCCGGAGGCAGGCCGCACTCGTGGAAGAGCTGGTCGGCCCAGGCGGCGCAGAGGTCGCCGCAGAGCAGCGCGGTGCTGCGCCCGTACGAGGCCGGGTCGCCGCGCCAGGCGGACCGGGCGTGCAGGTCGGCGAAGAGCCGGTGCACCGAGGGCTCGCCGCGCCGCCGGTCGCTGCCGTCCATGATGTCGTCGTGGATCAGCGCGAAGGCGTGGAACAGTTCCAGCGCGGCGGCGGCGGCCACGATCGGGGTACCGTCCGCACCCCCGGCCGCCCGCCAGCCCCAGTAGCAGAAGAGCGGACGCAGCCGCTTGCCGCCGGCCAGCACGAACCGGTGCAGCGTGGTGAAGACACCCCGGGGCGCGCCGTCCGGCCAGTCCGGGTCCTGCCGGTCGAGGAAGGCGACGAGCTGGGCGTCGAAGCGTTTCCGCAACTCGCCGAGGTCCGCCTCCGGAACGGTCGCCGTCATGGCCGCTCCCCCGTCGCCGGGGCGGCGACGACGCCGGCCGGGTCGGTGCCGGCGAGGCGGAGCAGCAGCTCCTTGACCTCCGTGGCCTGGTAGCGGTCCCGGGCCACCGAGGGGTCCGAGCAGATCAGCACCGGCGCGTCCGCCGGGTCGGCGGGCAGCCGGCCGTGCGAGCCGCGCACCGCCCGCGCGCCCGCGTCCAGCCCCACCACGCTCATCAGGTAGCGCATCCCGAGCTTCTTGCGGGCCAGCGCCACCGCCGCCCGGCGCTTCGCCGCGCCCGGCGCGGCCGGATCGAAGAACAGCTCCGCCGGGTCGTACCCGGGCTTGCGGTGGATCTCCACCATCCGGGCGAAGTCCGGGGCGCGGGCGTCGTCGAGCCAGTAGTAGTAGGTGAACCAGGCGTCCGGCTCGGCGACCAGCACCAGCTCACCGGCGCGCTCGTGGTCGAGCCCGTGCTCGGCCTTTCCGGCGGCGTCCAGCACCTCGGCCACCCCGGGCAGCCCGGCGCAGAGCTTCGCCACCGCCGGCACGTCGGCCGGGTCCCTGACGTAGACGTGCGCGATCTGGTGGTCGGCGACCGCGAACGCCCGCGAGGTCCACGGATCCAGGTACTCCATCCCGTCCTGGGTGTAGACCCGGAGCAGCCCCTCGGCCCGGAGCAGCCGGTTCACGTCCACCGGCCGGCTCGCCTCGGTGATGCCGTACTCGGAGAGCACCACCACCGTCGCGTTCCGGGCGGCGGCCGCGTCCAGCAGCGGGCCGAGCACTCCGTCGAGTTCGGTCGCGGCGTCCGCCGCCTGCTCCGACGACGGGCCGAAGCGTTGCAGGTCGTAGTCGAGGTGCGGGACGTAGACCAGGGTCAGGTCGGGATTCTTCTCGGTCATGATCTGCACGGCGGCCCGGCAGATCCACTCCGACGACGGCAGTCCCGCCCCCGGCCCCCAGTAGGTGAACAGCGGAAACCCGCCCAGCTTCCCGGTCAGCTCGTCGTGCAGCTCCGGCGGGTCGGTGTAGCAGTCCGGCTCCTTGCGCCCGTCGGCGTAGTAGATCGGCCGGGGCGTCACCGTCCAGTTCACGTCGGCGCCCATCGCGTACCACCAGCAGACGTTGGCGACCGTGTAGTCCGGGCGCTGCCGGCGGGCCGCCTGCCAGACCTTCTCCCCGCCCATCAGCGCGTGGTGCTGGCGCCACAGGAACACCTCGCCCAGGTCCCGGAAGTACCAGCCGTTCCCGACGATGCCGTGCTCGGCCGGAAGTACCCCGGTGAGCAGGGTCGCCTGGGCCGAACAGGTGACCGCCGGCAGCACGGTGCCGAGTTCGGCCTGGCAGCCGGCTTCGGCCAGGGCGCGCAGCCGGGGCATCCGGGCCAGCAGCCGGGGTGTCAGCCCGACCACGTCGATCACGAGCAGTGGGTCAGCCATCGTGCCTCCTCGGCGCGGATACGCGGGCGGCCGGACCGGTCGGGTCGGCCGGGTCGGCGTTCGCCGGGTCGGCGTTCGCCGGGTCGGACAGGGCGCCGGTGATCCCGGTCGGTTCGCCGGGGATTCGGGTCAGCCCGAGCGCGACCAGTTCGTCACGGGCGAAGGCCAGCTCGGCGGCGATCCCGCCGGCCAGCTCCGGCTCCGATCCCGGGCGCTGCCCGGCCGGCAGCACCCCCCAGGTGTACGTCTCGACGTCCAGGTGGTCACAGCCGGCGGCCGGCCCGGTGAACAGCTCCCGCAGCGCCGCCCGGAGCACCGGAACCGTCGACTCCAGCGGCGCGGCGGGTGCGGCGTGCAGCGGCACGTGGTAGTGCACCCGCCATGCGCCGGGCAGACCGGCGGACAGCGCCGCGTCCAGGTCGTCGGCGGCGTGTGCCGGATCGGCCGGGTCGGCGGCCCCGGCACAGGCTTCGGTGCGGGTCTGGTGCAGGAAGCGCGGCTCGACGTACCCGCGCAGGTCCTCGGCGGCCGCGACCGGGTCGGCGGCGGCCAGCGCGGCCGAGACCTGCACCTTCACCACCGGCAGCCCGGCGGCGCGCAGCCGGCCCAGCGCCTGCGCCGGATCCTCCCAGGCGCAGGCGAGATGGGCCAGATCGAGGCAGATGCCGAGCCGGTCAGTGTCCACCCGGGACAGTGCCTGTACGGCCTGGCCGGTCGACTCGACCACGCAGCCCGGCTCCGGCTCGAAGCCGACCCGCACCGCCCGGCCGGTACGCCAGGCGACCTGGGTCAGCCCGGCGGCCAGCTCGTCCAGCACCCGGGCCGCCCGGTCGGCCTGGCGCCGCTCCCACGGCTCGCGCCAGGCCAGCGGCAGGGTCGAGATCGAACCCCGGACGGCGTCGTCGGGAAGCAGGTCGACGAGCACGGTGGCCAGGTTCAGGGTGTAGACCAGCCGGTCCCGGGTGGTCCAGTCCGGGTGGTAGACGGCCTGCTTCACCACCGGGGCGTGGAAGGACTGGTAGGGGAACCCGTTCAGGGTCACCACCTCAAGTCCCCGGGCGACCAGCTCGGCGCGGAGCTTCCGCCGGGTCTGCGGGTCGGCGGCGAGCCCGGCCGCCACCGGCGCGGCCAGCCACAGCCCCAACCCGAGTACGTCGGCGTCCAGCCGCTCCCGGATCGGCACCGCGTACGTGTCGAGCTGCCCCAGCACCCCGGCCAGGTCCTCGGCCGGGTGCACGTTGGTGCAGTAGCTCAGGTGCACCGTCTGCCCGTCGGCGTGCCGCAGCCGCATCAGCTGCCGCCCCGCAGGATCGAGTTCCCCTCGAAGGTGCCGGCCGCCCCGCCGGCCGGACCGTTCCCGCCGGCCGGGGCGTCGCCGTCGCCCGGAGCGTCCGCGTCGAGTTCCAGCCGGCCGGACTGGCCGTAGAACTCGACCGGGTTGCGCCAGAGCACCCGGTCGACGTCGTCGTCGTCGAAGCCGGCGGCCAGCATCGCCTCCCCGGTGGCCCGGGTCAGCAGCGGATCCGACCGGCCCCAGTCGGCGGCCGAGTTGACGAGCATCCGCTCGGTGCCGTACTTCCGGAGCAGCTCGACCATCCGCGGCGGCGACATCTTGGTCTCCGGATAGATGGAGAAGCCGAGCCAGCAGCCGGTGTCCCGGACCAGCGGCACGGTCACCTCGTTCAGGTGGTCGATCACCACCCGCCCCGGGTCGAGACCGGACTCGGCGACCACCGCGAGACTCCGCTCGGTGCCCCGGGCCTTGTCCCGGTGCGGGGTGTGCACCAGCGCCGGCAGCTCGTGTTCGACCGCCAGGGCGAGCTGGGCGGCGAAGACCTCGTCCTCCTCCGGCGTCATCGAGTCGTAGCCGACCTCGCCGACCGCGACCACGCCGTCCTTGTCCAGATAGCGGGGCAGCAGGTCGAGCACCTCCCGGCAGCGCGGGTCGTTGGCCTCCTTCGGGTTCAGCGCGATCGTGGCGTGGTGCCGGATGCCGAACTGGCTGGCCCGGAACGGCTCCCAGCCGACCAGCGCGTCGAAGTAGTCGACGAAGGACGCGGCGCTGGTCCGCGGCTGGCCGAGCCAGAACGCCGGCTCCACCAGGGCGCGTACCCCGGCGGCGGCCATCCGTTCGTAGTCGTCGGTGGTCCGCGAGGTCATGTGGATGTGCGGGTCGAAGATCCTCATCACGCCTCCTCCACGCCGGACCGGCCCGGGGTCCCCGACCGGTCGGGCGTGCTCAGTCGGTCCAGCAGCGCGGTCGCGTCCGCCGGCATCTCCCGGCCGGCCGCCCGGCGCTCGTCGGCCAGGCCGGCCAGCATCACGGCCAGTTCGACGTCGGCCCGCTCGTCGAGCCGGTGCACCACGGCCAGCGGGATGCCGGTGAAGACGCACTTGAGCACCGCCTGCCGCCAGCCGGCCTGGTCGAGCCGGTCGGCGTACCGGCCGAGGGCGGCGGCGACCAGCCGGGTGTCGTTGGTCCGGATCGCGTCATGCAGCAGCGGCACCCCGGCGTCGCCGACCGGCAGCAGCGGCAGGGCCCGCAGCACCGCCCGCTTCTCCGCCGCGTCACCTTCCCGGTAGCGGGCCTCGAGCTGGCCGGGCAGCTCGGCCGAGGGCAGTGCGCCGAGCAGCAGTACCCGGGCGGCGTCGTCGGCGGTCCAGCCGGGCAGGCCGGGCAGGGGTGCCCGGCCGCACCTGCGGCCGGCCGCCGCGAAGAGCCGGCCGAGCGCGGCCGGTTCGGCGCCGACCCGGCGTAACGCCTCGGCCAGCCAGTCCCGGTCGGGCAGCCGGTCCCGGTCGGGCGGCGGCCCGTCGGGTACGGCCAGCAGCGCCGCCCGCAGTCGTTCCAGTTCCGGTTCCGGTTCCATCCGGTCCTCCCCAGTCTTTCCGGTGTGGATGGTGGTCGCGGTCCCCCCGGACGTCCCCCCGGTCGTACGCGTTCTGCTCAGCTCTGCCGGTCACCGCCCCGGTCCGGCGCGCCGCCGGTCGCCCGCACCGGCGTCCCCCTGCCCTCCGCCGACCCGAACCCGGTCGGCCCGGCGGCACCGAGTCCCGCCTCGGCGGCGGCGGCGCGGAGGAACCCGATCGAGTGCGCCGCCACCGACGGTGCGGCGTGCGAGTGCCGGGGCAGCTCCACGGCGACCAGCCCGGCGTACCCGGCCTCGGCCAGGGCCCGCAGTACGGGCGGGAAGTCGATCTCGCCGGTGCCGAACTCCAGGTGCTCGTGCACGCCCCGGCGCATGTCGTCGATCTGCACGTTGACCAGGTGCGGTGCCACCTGCGCCACGCAGTCCGGCACCGGCGACGGCTCCAGGCACCGGCAGTGTCCGATGTCGAGGGTGATGCCGAGGCCGGGCGGGGCACCGAGGTCGTCCCGCAGCCGCCACCAGTCGGCGATCTCGGCGACCAGCATCCCCGGCTCCGGTTCGAAGCCGAGCGGCATCCCGGCCGCGTCGGCGGCCTCGACCAGCTCGGCGCAGCCGGCGACGAGCCGGTCCCAGGCGGTCGCCGGGTCGACGTCGGCCGGTCGTACGCCGGACCAGAAGGAGACCGCCTCGGCACCCAGGTCGGCCCCGATCGCGACGGCCCGGCGCAGGAACTCGACCCGCAGCGCGTTGTCGGCGTGCAGCAGCGTCGGCGCGTGCTTGTGCCAGGGGTCGAGCAGGTAGCGGGCGCCGGTCTCGACCACCACCCCGAGGCCGTGCGCGGCGAGGCTGCGGCCGACCGCCGCCACCCGGGCCGCGAGGTTCGGCCCGAACGGGTCCAGGTGGTCGTGGTCCAGGGTCAGCGCCACGCCCTGGTAGCCGAGGTCGGCGATCACCCGCAGCGCGTCGTCGAGGCGGTGGTTGGCGAAGCCGTTCGTGCCGTACCCGAAGCGCAGCGCCGG
Organism: Plantactinospora sp. WMMB782; assembly: GCF_049179135.1. Classification (NCBI taxonomy): domain Bacteria; kingdom Bacillati; phylum Actinomycetota; class Actinomycetes; order Micromonosporales; family Micromonosporaceae; genus Plantactinospora; species Plantactinospora sp. WMMB782. The sequence continues at coordinate 623,344 of NZ_JBMHMC010000007.1, forward strand.
TGCGGCGGCGGTCATGTCGGCGACACCCAGCGGGCGAGCCGGCGGGCCAGCGGGGCGGCGGCGGCCACCGCGACGCCGAGCGGCGCGGCGCCGGCCCGGGCGACAAGCGCGCCCTGCAACGCCGGCAGTCCGGTGATGCCGGCGCCGACGGCGGCCCGGACCCGGGACGCCTGCGGGTCGGCCGCGACCCGGGCCTGGGCGCGGCCGTAGCGGAGGCCGTACCAGCCGGCGAGGGCGGCCGGGGCCAGGGCCCGCCAGCCGGGCCGGGCGGACCCGGCGGCGGCGTCGGTTGGCAGCGACCCGCCGGCCGGCGACGGGGGCCGGCGCCTCGGCCGGGCGACCGCGGCGGCGGCCACCGCGGCGGTACCGGCCAGGGTCGCCGCTGGCAGCGCCCGGGTGGCGCCGGAGACCTCCCGCCGGGACAGCTCGGTGACCGTGTACGTGTGCGCGGCCACCGTCAGCGCCGCCGGCACCGCCCGGACCACCCGCCCACGGCTGGCGCCGAGCAGCACGTCCAGCCCCCGGCAGGCGGCCATCACCGCCGGCCCGGCCGCGGTGTTCTTGGCCCGCAGGTCGTACGCCCAGACCGCGCCGGCCAACGGCACCGCCACGGCCAGCGCCCGGCGGCCACCGGCCAGCCCGGCGAGCCCGATCCCGGCGGCGGTCAGCCCGGCGGAGAGCCCGAGGGCGAACCCCGGCGAGACCCGTCCACTGGGGATCGGTCGCTCCGGCCGCTCCCGCGCGTCGAGTTCCCGGTCGGCCCAGTCGTTGGCCGCCATCCCGGCCCAGTAGAGCAGCACCGAGGCGCCGGCCAGCCCGGGTACCCGGGCGTCGAGCGTGTCGGCGGCGGCGGCCCCGGCCACCACGTCCCCGGGCACCGAGAGTGCGGCCGGGGCCCGGACCAGCTCGGCCAGGTCACGCAGGGACGGCATCGGCGCCCCCCGAGGCCGGCCGGCGGTGCAACTCGCGGACGAAGGCGCGCAGCGTGGCCCACTGTTCGGCGAGGGCGTGCGGCACCTCGCCGAGCGGGTCCTTGAAGAAGAAGGCCAACTCGGTCAGCGGGCCGGTCCGGCCGGCGGCGTGCGCGGCGGCGGTCAGCCGGGCCAGGTCCAGCACCAGCGGTGCGGCGAGCGAGGAGTCGCAGCCGTGCCAGGTGAACTCCATCCGCATCGGGGTGCCGAGGAAGCCGGCGAAGGTGACCAGGTCCCAGGCGGTCTTGAAGTCGCCGATGTCGTCGACGTACTCGATCCGGGTGTTGCCCTGCGGGACGTAGCCCAGGGTCTCGCCGAGCACCCGCTGCTTGCTCGCGGACTTGGCCGCGTTCGCCGCCGGCTCGGCCAGGTTGGCGCCGTCCCCGCCACCGAGCAGGTTGGTCCCGGACCAGCTGCGCACCCGTAGGTGGCGCATCGCGAACATCGGGGCGAGGACCGACTTGACCAGGGTCTCCCCGGTCTTGCCGTCGTGCCCGGCATACGGCACGCCGGCCCGCGCCGACAGCTCGGCCAGGGCGGGCAACCGGGCACCCGTCGACGGGGTGAAGTCCACATAGGAGCAGCCGGCGGTGAAGGCGGCGTACGCGTACGCCGAGCTGGCCGGCAGCGGGCTGCCCTCGGCGAGCGCGGCGTCCAGGTCGGCGAGCCGGGCGTACGCCGGACGGGCCACCGGGGCCGGCTCGGTCGAGGAGACGTTCACCACCACCACCCGGTCCAGCCGGTTCCGCTCGCGGAACCCGGTCAGGTCGGCGACGACCGCCTCGATCACCGCCGCCTGCGGGTCACCGGTCGGTGCCGGACGCAACTCCGCCTCGACCCCGCCCAGTTCCTCGGTCAGCGCCGGCACCAGCCGTGCCGGCAGTACGCCCGCCTCGGCCAGCGCCTCGGCCTTCTTCACCAGTGGCGTGGTGGCCACGTCGTGCCCGCCGAAGACCAGGTCGGCCAGGGCCGGCAGGGTTGCGCTGCGCAGCGCCGGCAGTTCGGTCACGCAGCCCGTCGGCTCGGCGAGCCCGGCCCGCAGGGCCAGCGCCCCGATCGTGCTGGTGACGGCGACCGAACCACGCCCGCCCACCAGCCAGACACCCGTACGCATCAGTACTCCTCCCTCCGGTGCCGGCACGACCCTGGGTCCACCGGGGGCGTACGACGACGAACCAGTGCATATGCCCGACGTTGCCGCCGAGTCCGCCTATCGGGACATCCTGCCTCGGATCTGAAAAGAGCGCCCCGCCCGCCCGACCGTCGCGGTGGAACATCCCGTCGGCAGCGCCGGAGTCGGCGGCAACGACACTGCTCGGGTCCGTGACCGTGCGGGCGGACGGGGCTTGGTAGGCAGGGCCGGTCGGCGTCGCGGTCCTGCCTCCCCCGGTCCAGGCGACCGGGCGGCGGGGGTTGCCGGCTCCGGTCGCGAGTTCCCTGTGCAGTTGTGGTACCCCGCCGGGACGACGGCGGGGCGAGGTCGTCGGCGCGAGCCAGCCCGGACGGCGGGCGTGGTCGCGGTGCGCTGCGGTGTGGTGCGGTCCATGGTCGAGGGTGCGGGACGGTCCATGGTCGACGGTGCGGGGCCGCGACGGTGCGGCGCTGCCCACCGGCCGGGGGGTCGTCCGGTGTGGTGGTGCCCACCGGCCGGGGGGTGGTCGGTGTGCTGCTGCCGTGGTGCGGGTGGTGCCCTACCGGCCGGGGGTGGCCGGTGCGGTCGTACGACCGGCCGGGGTGGCCGGTGCGGTGCTGCCGCCGGCCCTGGTGGCCGGGGCGGTTCCGGCGTCCGGTGTGGCCGGGGAATCCCGGTCCGGCCGCACCGGACGGCCGTGTCACCTGCCGCACACCCCCGGTGTGGAGCGGACTCCGCCGGGCGTGTGCGTACTCCTTCCGGTTCGACCTGCTCCGGTCGCGGGGCGCAACCGCGACCGGACCCTCGCCGGCCGTTCCGGAAAGCTCTCGGGTCGGGTCCGCCGGCCCGCTGTGCCGGGGCCGGCCCACCCGACGGGGTGGACGGTTTGTCTCCGGCGGTGCCGGCCGCGCGCCACGACGTGCGGGCGGCCGGGGTACCCCGGACGAACGCGTTACGCGGTGACCGCGGCGGGCACCGCCTCCACTTCGGTCCAGGACGAACCCTGGTCCGACGAGCGCTCCACGGCATCCAGTACGAGCTGGACCTGGAGTGCCTCGGCGAAGGACGGGGTCGGGTCCGAGCCGCTGGCGATCGCCTCGAGGAAGTCCCGCAGCTCGTGCGTGAACGAGTGCTCGTACCCGATGATGTGCCCCGGCGGCCACCAGGCCGCCATGTACGGGTGGTCGCCCTCGGTCACCAGGATCCGCCGGAAACCCTGCTCGACCCCGGGTTCGGAGGCGTCGTAGAACTCCAGCTCGTTGAGGCGTTCCAGGTCGAACGCCACCGAGCCGAGCGAGCCGTTGATCTCGACCCGCAGGCCGTTGCGCCGGCCGGTGGCGAACCGGGTCGCCTCGTAGGTGGCGATTGCGCCGCCGTCGAGCCGGGCCACGAAGACCGCCGCGTCGTCGACGGTGACCTGGCCCATGGTGGCACCGGCACCGTCGGCCGACGCCGCCAGCCCGCTGGAGGAGGCCGGCAGCGGCCGCTCCTTCACGAAGGTCTCGGTGATCGCACTGACCCCGCTGATCCGCTGACCGGTCACGAACTGGGTCAGGTCGATGATGTGCGCCCCGATGTCGCCGAGCGCACCGGACCCGGCCTTGTCCTTCTGCAGCCGCCAGACCAGCGGGAACTGCGGGTCGGTGATCCAGTCCTGCAGGTAGACCGCGCGGACGTGCCGGATGGCGCCGAGCCGGCCGGAGGCGACCAGCTCGCGCATCAGGCTGACCGCGGGCACCCGGCGGTAGTTGAACCCGCACATCGCCCGTACGCCCACCGTCTGGGCCTTGGCCGCCGCGGCGACCATGGCCCGGGCCTCCTCGACCGTGTTGGCGAGCGGCTTCTCGCACAGTACGTGCTTGCCCGCCTCCAGGGCCGCGATGGTGATCTCGGCGTGGCTGTCGCCGGGTGTGCAGACGTCGACGATGTCGATGTCGTCCCGGGCGATCAGCTCACGCCAGTCGGTGGTGTGCCCGTCCCAGCCGAGCCGGCCGGCCGCGTCGGCGACCTTCGACTCGTCACGGCCGCAGATCAGGGCCATCCGGGCGCGTACCGGTAGGTCGAAGACGCGGTTCACGGTGCGCCACGCCTGTGAGTGCGCGGCGCCCATGAACGCGTAGCCGACCATGCCGACCCGCAGTTCTTTCTCGTTCGTGGACAAGGTGGGTCTCCCCCCGGTGTGTCAGAACCCGAGCTTGGTGTACTGGCTCGCGTTCTCCTTCGTGATCGTCTCGGAGGCCAAGGTGATCTCCTTCGGCACCTGCAGCTCGACGAGGTCGGACATGCCCTTCCCCTGACCGATGAGCCGGGCCAGCGAGATCGCGGACGAGGCCATCGACGGGCTGTAGGTGACGGTTGCCTTCAGGACGCTGTTGTCGGCCGCGATGGCCTGGATGGCCGCCAGGGAGCCGGCGCCGCCGACCATGATGAACTCGGAACGGTTGGCCTGCTTGATCGCGGCCAGTACCCCGATGCCCTGGTCGTCGTCGTGGTTCCACACCGCGTCCATCTTGGGCAGCGCCTGGAGCAGCTGGGAGGCTTCGGCCTGGCCGGTGTCGGCGGTGAACCGGGCGGCCCGCCGGTTTGCCACCTTGAAGCCGTAGACGGCCAGCTCGGCGTTGAAGCCGGCGGTCCGCTCCTTGGTCAGCTCCAGTTCGTCCATGCCGGCGATCTCGCCGATGATGGGGTTGGCGATGCCCTTGGCCTTCATCTGCTCGCCGATGTAGCGGCCGGCCGCCACGCCCATGCCGTAGTTGTCGCCCTTGATCTGGAGCCGGTAGGCCAGCGCGTCCGGGAACGCCCGGTCCAGGTTGACCACCGGAATGCCGGCCTTCATCGCCTCCAGCCCGGAGGCGTTCAGCTCCTTGCCGTCGTGCGGCAGCATGACGATCACGTTCGGCTTCTGCGAGATCAGCGTGGCCAGCGCGGCCCGCTGGGCGGCGGCGTCGGCACCGGCGGTGACGGTCTTGAACTCCACGTCGGAGTAGACCTTCGCCTGCGCCTCGGCGTTCTTGGTGATGGCGGCGAGCCAGCCGTGGTCGGCGGCCGGGGCGGAGAAGCCGATGACCACCTTCTGGCCCGGGGCGCTGTTCGGGTTGGCGGCGTCGTCCGCCTCCTTGACCTGCTCGTTCCCGCCGCCGCCGGTGTCGTTGCTGGTGCAGGCGCTGAGCAGCAGGGCGCCCGCGCCCGCCGCCGCTCCGCCGAGCAGCAGCCGGCGGCGGGACAGGTCGCGCACCGGCCGGAGCGGATCGTGCTGGGTCATGACGACCTCCTGGTTTATGTCGACTTCGGGTGGGGTGAGGGTGGGTGGCGGTGCACGCCGGCGGCCGGAGACGACCACCGGCGGCAGCCGCCACCGGATCTGTTGCGGTGCGTCAGTTCGTCGAGGTGAGCTTGTTGCGGGCGAGGAGCTGGGTGACCGACTTGAACCGGAACTGCTGGACCAGTACGGCGGCGACGATGATGCCGCCCTTGACCATGTTCTGCGCCTCGGTGGAGAGGCCGTTGATCGCGAACAGGTTGGTGATGGTGGCAAAGATGATCACGCCGAGCAGGGAGCCGATGATCGTGCCCCGGCCGCCACTGAGCAGCGTGCCACCGATGATCGCCGCGGCGATCGCGTCGAGTTCGTAGAGGTTCGCCATCGCCGCCTGCGCGGAGTTGGCCTGTGCGGTGAGCATGATCGCGGCGATCCCGCAGCAGAGGCCGGAGAGGGCGTAGAGCAGCATGCTGTGCCGGCGTACGTTGATGCCGGCCAGCCGGGCCGCCTCCGGGTTGCCGCCGACCGCGACCGTACGCCGGCCGAAGGTGGTGCGGTTGAGCAGCACCCAGCCGGCCGCGACCACCGCGGCGAGGATGAAGACGAGCATCGGGATGCCGAGGATGTCCGTGCTCGCGATCCCGTTGATCGTCGCGTTGTTGGAGACCTGGGTCTGGCTGTCCGAGATCTCGGTGGCGAGCCCCCGGGCGGCGACCAGCATGGCCAGGGTGGCGATGAACGGCACCAGCCGCCCGTACGAGATCAGCAGCCCGTTGACCAGCCCGACGCAGATCGCCACCACGATCGCGGTGAAGATCATCCCTCCGGCGCCGTAGCTCTGGGTCGCGAGAGTTGTACTCCAGACCCCGGCCAGCGCCACGATCGCGCCGACCGAGAGGTCGATGCCGCCACCGATGATCACGAAGGTCATGCCCACCGTCACCACACCGACCACCGAGGCCAGGGTGAGGATGGAGAAGACGTTGGACCGCACCCAGGCCGGGTCCCCGTAGAGGTCGGGCCGGGTGACGATGCCGATGACGATCAACACCACGAGCACCCCGACCAGGCCGAGGTTCCGGCGGAAGTTCTCACCCGCCTCGCCGGCCCACCGGCCGTTCCCGTTCGTGGCCGCACCGGCTCCGTGTGGCGCCGGCGCTCCGGCCGGCGCCGGTGACACCGGCGCGGGCCGGTCCACGGGCGACGCCGTTCCCGCCGGCGCGGCGGTCTCGGTACGTTCGGTCACGCTGGCGCCCCCTCCATAAGCGACCCCGCCATGACGAGGTCGAGCACGGTGTCTTCGTCGAGTTCTCCGGCCGGTGCCTCGTGCACCACCCGGCCCTCCCGCATCACCAGTACGCGGTCGGCCAGGCCGAGCACCTCCGGCACCTCGCTGGAGACCAGCAGTACGCCGACGCCCTGGGCGGCCAGCGCCCGGATCACCTGGTAGAGCTCGGCCCGGGCGCCGACGTCGACGCCCCGGGTCGGCTCGTCGAGCAGCAGCAGCCGGGTGCCGCCGAGCAGCCAGCGGCCGACCACGACCTTCTGCTGGTTGCCGCCGGAGAGCGTGCGTACCGGTCGCCGCACGTCCCGGGGCCGCAGCTCCAGCCGCTGCGCGACCTCCTCCGCCTCGGCCCGCTCCCGACCCGCGTCGGTGAAGCCGAGCCGGGCCCAGCGGCTGAAGGTGGCGAGCGTGACGTTGCGGTAGATCGGCTCGCCGAGCAGCAGTGCCTGGCTCTTGCGCTCCTCCGGCGCCATCCCCATCCCGGCCCGGACGGCGGCGCCGACACTGCCCGGCCGGACCGGCTGGCCGGCCATCGTGACCGTGCCGGAGGTGGGCCGGCGGGCCCCGAAGATGGTCTCCAGCAGCTCGGACCGGCCCGAGCCGACCAGCCCGGCGATCCCGACGATCTCGCCGGCCCGCACGGTGAGCGACACGTCGGCGAACTCGCCCTCCCGGCCGAGTTCACGTACCTCGAGCAGCTTCTCGGCGGCCGGCGCCTCGGCGGGGCGGTCCGGGAAGACGTACTCGATGGTCCGGCCGGTCATCCGGCTGACCAGGTCGCGGGTGGGCGTGGTCCGGGCCGGCAGGTTCGCCGCCGTGGTCCGGCCGTCCTTGAGTACGGTGACCCGGTCGCCGATCTCGCGGATCTCTTCCAGCCGGTGCGAGATGTAGATGACCGCGATGCCCTGTGCGGTCAGCTCCCGGATGATCCGGAACAGGTTGCCGACCTCGTCGTGCGCCAGCACCGCGCTCGGCTCGTCCATGATGATCAGTCGCGCCTCGTGCGAGAGCGCCCGCGCCATGCTGACGATCTGCTTGCCGGCCGACGGCAGCGAGCGGACCATCCGGCGGGGCGGGATCTCCGGGTGTCCGAGCCGGGCCAGGATCTGCCGGGTCTGCCGGGCCATGTAGCCACGGCGGACGAAGCCGAGTTGGCGCGGCTCGTGTCCGAGGAAGGTGTTCTCCGCCACCGAGAGGTCGTCGACCAGGTCGAGTTCCTGGTAGATGGTGGCGATCCCGGCCCTCATCGCGGCCTGCGGGTTGCCGAAGGAGGCCGGCTCGCCGAGCCACTCCACCTGACCGGAGTCGGGCTGGTGGGCGCCGGAGAGCACCTTGATCAGCGTCGACTTGCCGGCGCCGTTCTGGCCGAGCAGGCAGTGCACCTCGCCGGCCCGCACCTCCAGCTGCACCCCGTCCAGGGCGCGTACGCCGGGGAAGGTCTTCACCACGTCGGTGAGCCGCAGCACGACCTCGCCGGAGACGGTGTCGGCGGGCACGGTCACCGGCGGCGACGGGTCGCCGGCCGGGGCGGTCGGGTCCGGAGCATCCGCGCCGGCCGTACCTTCCGCGCCGGCCGCGGCGGTTCCGCTCCTCCCGCCGGCAGCCGTCCGCTGTGCGGGAACGGGTGCTCCGGCGGCGGCCTGCTCGTCGGCGGCGGATCGCCCGTCCGGGCTGGGTCGCTCGTCGGCTGCGGTCATGACGTCCCCTCGGTCTGCTCGTCGCCGGCCCGGTCTCCCGGCCGGTCCGCTGGCCGGGGTCGGATGGCGCGCCCGGCGGCTTCCACCGGTCGGGGCCGACCGGTCCGACCGTCGCCCGCGCTCCGGGCGGTCATGACGTCGGCCCGGCTGCCCGGTGCGGGTCGCGGCATCCACCGCCGGCCGTCGCCCGTGCTTCGGCCGGTCACGACGCCTCCCCGAACGCGACGTCGGTGGCGAGCACGGCCGCCCCGGCGACCCCGGCCCGGGAACCGAGTTCGGAGAGCACCACCGGCAGGTTGCCGGTGGCCAGCGGCAGCGAGCGCCGGTAGACCACGCTGCGGATCTCCGCCAGCAGGATGTGGCCGAGCTGGGCCAGCCCGCCGCCGATGACGATCATCGACGGGTTGGCGAAGCTGACCAGGCCGGCGAGTACTCCGCCGACCCGACGGCCACCGTCGCGGATCAGCCGGATGCATGTGACGTCCCCCTCGATGGCGCCCTCGGCGACGTCGAGCGCGGTGACCGTGCCGGTGGCGGAGAGCCGCTCGGCCAGCGCCGGCGAGGCGCCGCTGCGGGCCGCCGTGGTCGCCTCCTTGGCCAGCGCGGCACCGCTGAACAGTGCCTCCAGGCAGCCGACGTTGCCGCACGAGCACATCGGCCCGTGCGAGTCGACCTGGATGTGCCCGATGTCGCCGGCACAGCCGTCGGTGCCCCGGTAGACCTCGCCGGAGAGGTAGATCCCGCAGCCGATGCCGGTGCCGATCTTGACGAACAGGAAGTCGTCGACCGAGTGCGCCACGCCGCCGTGCCGCTCACCGATGGCCATGATGTTGACGTCGTTGTCCACCACCGCCGGGCAGCCGTGCTCCCGGGTCAGCAGTTCCCGGACGGGGAACCGGTCCCAGCCGGGCATGATCGGCGGGGAGACCGGTACGCCGTCCCGGAAGCTCACCGGCCCCGGTACGCCGATACCGACGGCGTGCAGCCGCTCGTACGCCCCGTCGACCTGGGCCTTGTGCAGCAACTCGTTCACCCGTTGCAGGATCGCCTTCGGGCCGATCCGGATGTCGGTCGGCTCGGCGTACGCGGCGACGGGTTCGAGCCGGCCGTTGACCACCTCGACGTCGATCGAGCTGGCGCCCAGGTCGACGGCGGCGAACCGCAGGTCGGGGCTGAGTTCGACGAGTGTGGAGCGGCGCCCGCCCCGGGAGGCGGCGAGTCCGGCCTCCGCCACGTAGCCGAGGCCGACCAGCCGCTCCAGCTCGGCCAGCAGCCGGGGCCGGGGGATCTGCAACCGGTCGGCGAGTTCGGCCCGGGACACCGCGCCCTCGTCGCGCAACAGCCTGAGCAGCCGCAGGTGCAGCGCCTCGGGGGTGCGCACAGGGACTCACCTCCGTCAGGCATCCGTTCACGTCGACGCAACGTCAGCGCGTTGTGCTCGACACAGTAGGAGCCTTCAGAAGGGCGTGTCTAGAGCTTCATCCAAGATGACGCTAACTTTTGTCCCAACGGACGAAAGTTAGTTGTTGATCAAGGAAAGGGCTGGCTGACCGAGGGAGCGCTCTCGCCGATCACCCGCCATCCCGTTTCCTGAGCTTGCGGTCGTCGCGGAGCGGGACGTACGGCTCCCGGTCCGCCGGCCCGCCCAACCGGATCGTCCGCTCCCGTTCCAGCTCCGCGCTGAGCTCGGCACCGAGCAGGATGGCGACGTTGGAGAGCCAGAGCCAGACCAGGAAGACGATCACACCGGCCAGCGATCCGTAGGTGCGGTTGTACGAGGCGAAGTAGCTCACGTAGAGCGCGAAGCCGGCGGAGACCGCCGCCCAGACCAGCACCGCGAAGACGCCGCCGGGACTGAGCCAGCGGAACCGGCGGCGCGCGTTGGGTGCCGCCCAGTAGAGCACGGCGAAGATCAGGCTGACCAGCAGCACGAGTACCGGCCACTTGCCGACGTCCCAGGCCGTCACGCCGGCCTCGCCGACGCCCAGCCGCCGGCCCACCTGCGCCGAGAGCCGCCCACTGAACACCAGCAGCACCAGGCCGACCAACACCAACAGCCCGACCAGGGCGGTCAGGCCGATCCGCAGCAGCAGGGTCCGGGCCAGCGGTCGACCCTCCGGCACGTCGTAGATGACGTTTGCCGCCCGGGTGAAGGCGCCGAGATAGCCGGACGCGGTCCAGAACGCACCGAGGATGCCGAGCACCGCCACCACGCCGGCGGCCCCGGTGCTCCCCTGCACCTGGTCGATCCCGGTGAGCAGGATGTCCCGGGCCGACGCCGCCGGCACGACGTCCCGGACCACGTTGCGCACCCCGCGCACCGCCGCGTCGCCGAGCAGGCCCAGCACCGCCACCAGGACCAGCAGGGCCGGAAAGAGCGAGAGCACGCCGTAGTAGGTGAGCGCCGCCGCCCAGTCGGTGAGGTTGTCCGCCTGCGCCTCCCGCAGGGTCCGGCGCAGCACCGCGGCCCAGGCGCCCCGGGGCAGCCGCCACGGCGACCCGGAGGTCCGCCTGCCGCTCATCCCGCCCTCCCCGCCGGCATCCCGCCGCCGACCACCGACAGCCGGCGCGACCGCCCAACTACTCAAAGCCGCCCAACTACTCAAAGTAGTCATCCGGAAGTGGTCGCGTCCGGCCTATCGGCCAGGCTCGGCCCGGCACGTCGAGTCCGGCACGTCCCGTCCCGGCAAACCCTCCTCCCGGCACGCCCTGCCCCCGATCCGTCCCGACCCGCCGCCCGGGTTCACTTGCAGAGCAGCCGGCCCATCCGGCGGCCGGCGACGAAGAGGCCGAGCGCGGTCAGTCCGAGCAGGTAGCCGACGTCGAGGAGTTCGGCCCAGCCGCCGCCCTGCACCGTGATGCCCCGGACCAGGTGCACCGCGCGGTAGAGCGGCGTCACCTCCACCAGCCAGCGCAGCACCGCCGGATACGCCTCGGCCGGGACGAACGTTCCGGAGAAGAGGAAGAGGGCGAACTGGGCCGAGCCCATCAGGTCGAAGTCCTGCCAACTGCGCATGAAGGTGGAGAGCGCCATGCCCAGCCCGCCGAACGCGAAGCCGACGAGTACGGCGGCCGGAAAGGCGACGAGTGCGCGTACCGGGCTGGTCAGGTCCAGCGCCACCATCACGGCCAGGAAAGCCGCCGAGTAGAGGCTACCCCGGAGCATCGCCCAGGCCAGCTCGCCGAGGGCGATCTCGAACGGCCGCACCGGGGTGGCGAGGATGCCGTCGTACAGCTTCATGTACTTCATCTTGCCGAAGAAGTTGAATGTCGTTTCGGCCAGCGCCCCGCTCATCGCCGAGGCGGCCAGCATCGCCGGTGCCACGAAGGCCGCGTACGACACCACGGTGCCGCCCGGCAGCGTCAGGTCGCCGACCAGCTCCCCGACCCCGACGCCGATGGAGAGCAGATAGAGCAGCGGCTCGAAGAAGCCCGAGATCAGCACCACCCAGTACGCGGACTTCAACGCCGCGACGTTGCGCTCGGTCACCGAGGCCGCCCGCCGGGGCGCACCCTCGAAACTGATCAGCCGGGGCAGGACGGTGCTGACCACGACAAGCCTCTCTCTGCTGCTTAGAACGGCCGGGAACCGGACGGGGGCGGACGGCGGAGACCGCGACTCAGACCACCAGCCGGCGGCGGAACGCCGAGTGCGCCAGCCACCAGCCGACGCCGGCCCAGGCGGCGAGGTAGAGCAGGTGACCGGTGACCGACCAGGCCGGCGCGACCCCGAGGGTGGCGGCCCGGCACAGGTCGACGCCGTGCCAGAGCGGCGAGGCGTACGCCAACCAGCGCAGCACCGCCGGCAGCGACTCGACCGGGAAGAACACCCCGGCGAAGAGCGTCATCGGGATCACCGCGAACCGGAACAGCAGCGCCAGGTAGCTGTCGCTGCGGATCGAGGAGCTGTACGCGAAGACCGGAGCCGCCACCGCCGCCCCGATCAGCACCACCAGCGGCAGGGTCGCCAGCGCCCACGGCGAGTGCAGCGTGCCGAACGCCGCCGCCACCAGCAGGAAGGCGGAGCTGCTGCTGAGCACCCGGAAGAGCACGAAGCCGAGCTGGCCGCCGAGCAGGTCGGCGACCCGCAGCGGGGTGGCCGCCTGCGCCATGTAGATCTTGGTCCACTCGAAGTGGCCGAGCACCGGCCAGGTGGACTCGCCGATCGCCACCTGGAGCGCTGTCGAGGCGATCAGTCCCGGCACCAGGAAGTCGAGGTAGCTCACCCCGGCCACCGGCCCCTCGACGTACGCCCCGACGCCCACCCCGAAGCCGAGCATGGTGAGCACTGGCAGCAGGAACGACGAGAAGACGCCGGCCCGCCAGGTGCGCCGGTATGCCACCAGGTTGTATTCGAGCACCGCCAGCGCGCGGAACCGGCCGACCACACCGGCCTGCGGCCGGGTCACCGGCGACGTCTCCACCAGGGCCATCTCAGTCCACCAGGGTCCGGCCGGTCAGGTGCAGGAAGACGTCCTCCAGGCTGCTGCGCCGGACCAGCACGCTGGCCGGGGTCAACGCCCGGCCGTGCACCTCGGCCACCGCGGCATCGCCGTCGGTGACGTAGAGCAGGATCCGGTCCGGCAGCACCTCGATCCGCTGGGCCAGCCCGTCCAGCTTGCCGGCGAAGGCCTCCTGGCTCTCACCGGCGAACCGCAGCTCGACCACCTCACGGGTCGAGTAGCGCTCGATCAGCGCCCGGGGTGAACCCTCGGCGACGATCCGGCCGCCGTCCATCACCACCAGCCGGTCGCAGAGCTGCTCGGCCTCGTCCATGTAGTGGGTGGTCAGCACCAGCGTGACCCCCTGCTGCTTGAGCCGGAACAGCCGCTCCCAGACCAGGTGCCGGGCCTGCGGGTCCAGCCCGGTGGTCGGCTCGTCCAGCAGCACGATGTCCGGCTCGTTGACAAGGGCGCGGGCGATCGTCAACCGCCGCTTCATGCCGCCGGAGAGTGGCTCCACCTTGCTGCCGGCCCGCTCGGCGAGCTGCACGAAGTCGAGCAGCTCGGCGGCGCGCTCCCGGGCCACCCGGCGCGGGATGCCGAAGTAGCGGGCATAGGTGGTCAGGTTTTCCCGGACGGTCAGCTCCGGGTCGAGGTTGTCCGACTGCGGGCAGACGCCGAGCCGGGCCCGGATCGCCGGCCCGTTCCGCCGGGGGTCCATCCCCATGATCTGCAACTCGCCGTCGGTCGGCGGCGAGACACAGCCGATCATCCGCATCGTCGAACTCTTGCCGGCACCGTTCGGGCCGAGGAAGCCGAACGCCTCCCCCGACCGCACGTCGACGTCGATCCCATCGACGGCGGTGAAATCCCCGAACCGTTTGACCAGTCCTCGCGCCTGGATGAGAATCCCGTCCCTAGCCACGGGCTCGACCATAACCGCCGGGTCCGACACGCCCCACCGAGTTTCGCCGCACAGCCGTCCGGGTCACCCCGGCCGACCAGCGGCGGGCGCACCCCGGGTCGGATCACCGACGGCGCCGCGACCGGTCGGGGTGACGACCGCGCCGGCTCGTCGGATCACCCACGGCGGCCGCCACCGGTCGCGGTGACACCGCACCGGCTCGTCGGATCACCCACGGCGGCCGCCACCGGTCGCGGTGGGACCGCACCGGCTCAGAGGTCCGGGTCGGTCCCGGACCGGGCCGCCGCCACCAGGCGGTCGGTCTCGGCCAGCACGGCGGGATCGTCGACCGGCGTACCCGGGTCGTAGCGGACCGTCCAGGTCAGCCCGTCGACGCCGCGCACCTGCCGGGCCGCGATCCGCAGGCCGCCACCGTCGGGCAACCGGTGGTGTGCCGTGTACCCCACCGACCGGGTCACCCTGGCCCGCACCTGGTGCGGCACGTCACCCGGATCGACGAGCAGGTAGGTCCGGACCGCCGCGTCCGCCACCACCCGGTAGTCGGCGCGTTCCTCGACCAGCTCGGCCGGGGTGACCGCCAGGTCCCGCCCCGACCAGACCGCCTTGTGCACGTCGTGCCAGCCGAGCCGGGCCGCCTCCCCGGGCAGCCAGAGCCCACGGTCGGTAACCACCACGATCTCCTCGCCGTCGGCCACCCGGGCCCAGTCGAGCACCCGCTCGCCGGGCTCCAGCGCCGGCCGTCGATCGGCCGGCAGCTTCCGGCCCCGCCGGAACAGGTTGAACGCCTCCACGGTCACAGACCCCCCATCGCCTGCTCGCGCAGGGCTCGCGCGTGCTGCTCCAGGGAGAGCAGCTCACCGAAGAGCGCGAAGTACTCGTCCTTGTTGGCGGTCGGGTTGACCCGCTGCACCTTCGACTTCAGGTCCCGGATCCGGCTGGTCACCGAGCCCCACTCCAGCCGGGCCAGCGTGATCGAGACGTACCGGGGATCGGGGTCGCCGTCCAGCCGCAGCGGCTCCACGGCCAGCTCGCCGACGAGCGCCGCCGCGGCCAGGTCGCCGCAGGCGTCCCGGACCCGTTCGATCCAGACCGCGCCGGCGGTCGCCGCCGCCGCGCCGCCGGCCGCCTCGACCGCGGCCCGCACCACCCGGTGCACGGGGTGCAGGTAGACCTCGGCGGCCAGCGCGTCGAACATCGGGCCGGCCAGCACCGGCACCTGGAGGGCGAGTTTGAGCGCCTCCCGTTCCACGAGCGACTGCGGGTTGTCGATGACCGGCTCGACGAACTGTCGCTGCGGCCGGGTCGCTTCGGTCCCGGTGCCCCGGCGGGACTGCCCGGTCCCCTGTCCGGCGGCGGCGTTCAACACCGCCCGCTGCACCGGCTCGATCTCCATGCCAAGGTCACCGGCGAGCTTGCGGACGTACTCCGGGCGCTTCTCCCGGTCCTTGAGCCGGGCCACCAGCGGCGCGGCCCGGCGCATCGCCTCCACCCGGCCGTCGACGGTGTCCAGGTCGTACCGGTCGAGGATCTGGCGCAGCGCGAAGTCGACGAGCGGCTCGCGGCGGGCGACCAGGTCCCGCACCGCCAGGTCGCCCTTTGCCAGCCGCAGCTCGCACGGGTCCATGTTGTCCGGGCTGATCGCGATGAAGGTACGCCCGACGAAGCGCTGGTCGTCCTCGAAGGCCCGCAGTGCCGCCTTCTGCCCGGCGGCGTCGCCGTCGAAGGTGAAGATGATCTCGCCGGCCACCGAGTCGGTGTCCATCAGCAGCCGGCGCAACACCGAGATGTGGTCCGCGCCGAACGCCGTGCCGCAGGTCGCCACCGCCGTCGGCACCCCGGCCAGGTGGCAGGCCATCACGTCGGTGTACCCCTCGACGATCACCGCCCGCCCCTGCCGGGCGATCTCCCGCTTCGCCTGGGAGATGCCGTAGAGCACGTGCGACTTCTTGTAGATCGGCGTCTCCGGGGTGTTCAGGTATTTCGGGCCGTCGTCGTCGTCGAAGAGTCTGCGTGCGCCGAAGCCGATCACGTCGCCGGTCAGGTCCTTGATCGGCCAGAGCAGCCGGCGCCGGAACCTGTCGATCAACGAGCCGGACCGGGCCGGCTTGGCCAGCCCGGCGGTGACCAGTTCCTGCGCCGTGAAGCCCTGCTGCCGCAGGTGCCTGGTGAGCAGGTCCCAGCCGTCCGGGGCGAAGCCGCAGCCGTACGTCTGCGCCGCCGTACGGTCGAAGCCGCGCTGGGCCAGGAACTCCCGGGCCGGCCGGGCCCCGGCGGTGCCGAGCTGGCCGGCGTAGAACTCGGCGGCGGCGGTGTGCGCGGCGACCAGCCGCTGCTTCTGGCCCTGCTGCGGCCGGACCGGCGCCGGACCGGCCTCGATGTAGCGCAGTTGGAGGTTGGCCCGGTCGGCGAGCCGCTCGACCGACTCGACAAAGGTCAGGTGCTCGGCGTCCATCAGGAACTTGATCGCGTCCCCGCCGGCCCCACAACCATGACAAAAATAGACATTTCGGGCAGGGGCGACGGTGAACGACGGAGTCTTCTCGTCGTGGAACGGGCAGAGGCCCTTGAGGTTGCCGCCGCCGGCCGACCTCAGCGTGACGGTCTCGGAGATGATGTCGGCGATCGAGGTGCGCTCGCGTACCAGCGCGATGTCCTCGTCGCGGATCCGCCCGGCCACCGCCTCACCCCCTCGGCCCTACATCCTGCCCTGCCGGACCGACGTGCACGGCGAAGGGGTGGCGGTGCGCCGGAAGGGCACTGCCACCGGTGCAGACGCGGCGACTGCCGCCGACGGAGAGGCTGCGACAGGACTTCAGCCGACCGTCGCGGACTCCTCGGCCTCGACCTGCCGGTTCCAGTCGGCCTTGGCCGAGCGCCAGCTCTCGTCGTCGTCGCCGCGCCGCCAGTAGCCGGAGACGGAGAGCCGCTCCTTCGGCACCCGCAGCTCGGCGCGGAGCATCCGGCGCAGCTCCCGGACGAAGTACGCCTCGCCGTGCACGAAGGCGTGCATCCCGCCCGGCGGAAAGGTGGCCGCGCGTACCGCCTCGACCAGGGCCTCGCCGACGACCCGGCCGGCCCGGTGCACCCAGACGATCTCGGCGTCCGCCTTGGTGGCCAGGTGCTGCTCCTCGGCCGGGCCAGCGACCTCGACGAAGACCCGGGCGGGTACGCCGTGCGGCAGCCGCTCCAGCGCCGCGCCGATCGCCGGCAGGGCGCTCTCGTCGCCGACCAGCAGGTGCCAGTCGGCCAGCGGGTCCGGCGCGTACGCCCCGCCGGGCCCCCGGAACATCACCCGGTCGCCGGGGCGGGCGCCCGCCGCCCACGGGCCGGCCAGCCCCTCGTCGCCGTGGTAGACGAAGTCCAGGGTCAGCTCCCGGGCGGCCGCGTCCCAGGCCCGCACGGTGTAGGTGCGCAGCCGGGGCCACTGCTCGCGGGGCAGCTCGCGTCTGACCAGGTCGAGGTCGAGCGGGACCGGGTAGTCGACGCCGGCCGGCGGGAAGATCAATTTGACGTAGTGGTCGGCGTAGGTGTCGGCCGCGAACCCGGCCAGCCCGTCCCCGCCGAGCACCACCCGGATCATGTGCGGGGTGAGCCACGACGTGCGCAGTACGGTGGCATACCGGACTCCGGAACCGTTCGAACTTTCCGCCATTAGATTAGGCTAGCCTAAGTTGGCGGATCCCGCAGGCCGGGGTCCGTCGACCCGCCGGCCCGGGACGTAGGCTTGCGGCACGGATCACCCCTGACCGGCCGGTCGCCGACCCTCGGCCCGCCCGTGGGGGACGGCCACGTCTGGGGAGAGGTTATGGGCCAGGGCGTACACGTGCAGGAGCTGCCGGGCATCGGCAAGCGCTACGACATCGACCTCGGGCACGGCGGCACCCGCGTCTCGGTGGTGGTACGCCGGGACGGCACCCGCGATCTCTACGTCTTCACCTCCCGCTCGGACGAGCCCACCGCCGTTGTCGAACTCTCCGAGGAGCAGTCCCGCAAGGTCGGCGCCGTACTCGCCGGCACCTTCTTCGCCTGACGGCACACCCCGCCACGCCTGACATCACCCCGGGCCACCTACCGGACGCGACGCCACCCGATTGGAGACCCCATGCACGCCGACCTGATCGGGTTCGGCGCGATCGTCCTGGTCGCCGGCCTGCTGGCCCGGGCCGGCCGCCGGATCGGCCTGCCCAGCGTGCCGTTCTTCATGCTGACCGGGATCCTGCTCGGCCCGGCCACCCCCGGCCCGGTACTCGTCGCCCACCCCGAGGACCTGGCCCTGCTCGCCGCCATCGGCCTGGTGCTCCTGCTGTTCAACCTCGGCGTCGAGTTCCCGGTACGCCAGGTCTTCGGCAGCGGGAAGCGGCTCTTCATCGCCGCCGGCTGCGCTATCGGGCTGAACGTCGGAGCCGGCCTGGTGTTCGGCTTCGCCCTCGGCTGGGGCACCTCCGAGGCGTTCGTGATCGCCGGGGCGCTCGGCATCTCCTCCTCGGCGATCGCCACCAAGCTGCTCATCGAGCTGCGCCGGCTGGCCAACGCCGAGACCCCGATCATTCTCGGCATCATCGTGATCGAGGACCTCTTCCTCGCCCTCTACCTGGCGCTGCTCTCGCCGATCCTGGCCGGCGCCTCCACCCCGGCCGACATCGCGCTGCACATCGGGATGAGCTTCGGTTACCTGCTGCTGCTGGTCGCGGTGGCGAAGTGGGGCGCCCGGGCGATCGGCGCGCTGATCGGCAGTCGCGAGGACGAACTGCTGGCCATCGGGATGGTCGGGCTGGTGGTGCTGGTCGCCGGGCTCTCGGCGGAGGTGGGCGTCTCGGACGCGATCGGGGCGCTGATGATCGGCCTCGTCGTCGCCCGGACCGCCCTGCGGGAACGGGTCGAGCGACTGGTCCTGCCGCTGCGGGACGTCTTCGCCGCCGTCTTCTTCGTCGGCTTCGGGCTGAGCATCGACGTCGGGGCGCTCGGCTCGGTGGCCGTACCGGTGGCGATCGCGGTCGCGGTCACCATCCTGACGAACGTCAGCTCCGGCCTGATCACCAGCGGGCTCTTCGGGTTCAACCAGCGCGGAGCGGCGAACGTCGGGCTGACCATGCTGGGCCGGGGCGAGTTCTCGCTGATCCTGGCCACCCTGGCGCTGGGCGCCGGGCTGGACGGCCGGATCGGCCCGTTCGTCGCGCTCTACGTGCTGGTCCTGGCGGTACTCAGCCCGATGTTCGCGGCGCAGTCCCGCTACCTGGCCCGGATCATCCCGGACCAGCTGCTCCGGTCCCGCTTCCGGTACGTCCGCGAGGAGACCATGAGCACCGCCTGCACGCACCTCGACCGGATCCAGATCACCGAGACCGACGCCGACGCCTGCCAGGAGTGCGTGGACGCCGGAGAGGAGTGGGTGCACCTGCGGATGTGCCTGACCTGCGGCACGGTCGGCTGCTGCGACGACTCGCCGGGCCGGCACGCGACCGCGCACTTCTCCGGGACCGGACACCCGCTGATCCGCTCGCTCGAGCCGCGCGAGGACTGGCAGTACTGCTACGTCGACGGCGCGCTGGTGCGCGAGCCGATCGGCCCGAGAGAGCCGGTGGAATCCTGAGCCCCGGCCAACTGACGGCTGGCGACCAGCACCGTCAGGGGTTGGCCTGGGCCGGCAGCAGGTGGCTCACCTGCGGTATCCCGTCGGCGCACTCCAGTGCCCGCAGTTCGGCGGCCTGGTCCGCCTTGGTCAGCCGGCCGCCGTGCTGGCGCAGGTGTTCGTCCCAGGACGGCAGCTCGTAGACCTCCACGAACAGGTCCGCCGACTCGCCCTCCCGGAACAGGCCCCAGCGTGACGCGCCGGTGCGCTGCCGCGCAGCCCGGACCTCCTCCATCGCCGCGACGAACTCCTCCCGCCGCTCCTGGCGAACCGTGTACGTCAGCACCACGATCACCGGCCCGACGCTCGGGTCCGGCTCGTGCACCAGGTCGAGGTCGGGCCAGTGCGTCGCCGGGTCGTGCTCCACGGCCCGCAGGTCCGGCAGCGGCCACATCCGCACGGTAAGCGCGCCGAGGATCATCAGCACCGCGGCGACGAGGAACGCCAGGACCAGGCCGGCCACGTCGGCGCCGACACCCCAGACGAGCGCGCCGACCGCCTGCCCGCCCGCGAACACCACCTGGTAGACGGCGAGGCCGCGGGCGCGTACCCAGCCGGGGAGGAAGAGCTGCATCTCGGCGTTGAGGTTGGCCAGTACCGTCACCCAGGCCAGGCCGGCCGGGACCAGGGCGACCAGCACCACCGCCTCGACCGGAACCAGCGCCACCACCAGCATGGCCGCCCCGTAGGTGAGCCCGGCGGCCAGCAGGAAGAGGTTCGGCGGAAACCGGGACCGGACCCAGGGCAGCACCAGGCCGCCGACCACCGCCCCGGCACCGAGCGCGGCGAGCAGGATGCCGTACCCGCCGGCGCCGAGGCCGAGCCGCCGGTTGGCGATCAGCGGCAGCAGCGCCCAGAGCGCACTGCCGGGGACCAGGAAGAGCAGCGCCCGGAAGAGCAGCCGCTGCACGATCGGCGAGTGCCGGACGTACCGGCCGCCGGCCCGGAGCGCGGCGGTGAACCGTTCCGGCACCTCGACCGAGCGGGAGTTGCCGGGCTGCCAGCGGAGCAGGGTCAGCGCGAAGAAGAGGAAGGCCAGGGTGTTGAGGGCGAAGACCAGCGGTACCCCGAGGCTGGCGATCAGCAGCCCGGCCACCGCCGGGCCTACCGAGCGGGCCACGTTCACGCTTATCGAGCCGAGCCCGGAGGCGGACCGCAACAGGTCGCGCGGCACCAGGTCGGGGATGATCGCGGCCCAGGCCGGCAGGGTGAGCGCCTGCCCGACCCCGAAGGCGAAGGTGAGGGTGAGCAGCAGCGCCGGTGGCATCCGCCCGGTCACGGTGAGCAGGGTGAGCGCCACCCCCACCCCGACGATGAAGAACTGCACGGCGATCAGCAGCCGCCGCCGGTCGAGCGTGTCGGCCAGGGCGCCGGCCGGGAGGGCGAGCAGCAGGATCGGCAGGGTACTCGCGGTCTGCACCAGGGCGACCAGGGTGGAGGCGTTCCGCTCGTCGATCAGCAGCCACTGCGCGCCGACGGTCTGCATCCAGGTGCCGATGTTGGCGACGAGCATCGCCACCCAGAGGTTGCGGTAGGTCGCCACCCGCAGGGGCGCCCATGCCGAGGGTGGCGGCTCGGCGGACGCCGGCCCGGCGCTGACCATCGCCGGTCGGTCACCAACGCCCGTCGGCGCGGAGCACCCGCTGGCCGGAGACGTACAGGTCGTCGCCGCCGAGCAGCAGCAGCCGGACGACCTCGGTCGCCACCTGCGCCGGCTCGGCGTAGACCGTGTCGAGGAACTCGGCGCCGACCCGCTCCTGGAGCCTGGTGGGCATCGGGCCGGGGTGGATCTCCATCACCTTGATGCTGTTTGTGCCCTGCGCCTCGGCCAGCGACTCGACCAGGCTGGTGCCGAAGCTCTTCGTCGCCCGGTAGAGCGGGATGCCCGGCCGCGGCACGTCGGTGGCGAGCGCGCTGACGTAGACGATGTTGCCGTACCCCTGCTCGCGCATCCGCAGCAGCGCCTCGTGCAGCAGGTACGCCGTGCCGAGTACGTTCACCTCGACCGCCTGGCGGATCGTCTCCGGGGAGAGCTCCTCCAGCCGGCCGCCGGCCCAGATCGCCGCGCAGTGCGCCAGGCCGTCGATCGGGCCGTACCGGTCGACGACCTCCGCCAACGCGTCCCGGACCTGGTCGCTGCGGGACATGTCGCAGACGATGCCGTCGCAGCCCAGTTCGTCACGGGTCCGGGACACCTCCCCGGGTACGTTGCCGAGGATCACGACCCGGTGGTCGGCGGCGAGGATCCGGGCGACCTCCAGCCCGAGCCCGCTGGTGCCGCCGTCCACCACGAACGTCCTGGAATCCATGATCCACTCCGGTTCTCACCTCGACGACGCGGTCCTACCAAGGAGGTTTCCACCTGGGGCCGGCACGTGCGGCCATGATCGGCCAATCGGAGCCGGGCACGGCCACGACCCGCCTCGATCGGCCGGCGAATCCGGACACCGGGTCGGCTATCGGAACCAGCTCGTCCTGTCAGGTGGGGACCCGGCGCGGCAGCAGGTCGGTCCAGGTCAGTCCGGTCGGCGGGTCCGGGCGCAGAATTCGCTGGTTCGGGATTCCACCTCCGGCGGCGTTTCCCGCGACCCGGCCGGCCAGGCATCCGGGCGGCGACACCCTCACCTGGCGCCCATTCTGCGACCGCCTGCCGATACGGCATTTTCTTCGACCGCCTGCCGGTGCGGCATTTTCTTCGACCGCCTGCCGGTGCGGCATTCCCCGTTCGGCCGACCCGTGCCGGACCAACGACCTGACGCCTGCCACCTTCGGACACCTCCTGTCAGGTTGGCGTCAGGGAGCTTGACCGCCCACATTGGACTGATAAACCATTGACCTGGTCGACGATTCCCGTCCGGCGACCGACCCTGACGACGAGCAGCTACCGAAATGCTTTTCCCGGACACCTCCGGTGCGGGCAGATGCCAGATCCGCCATTCGTTTTCTTGCGAACCGCCCCGCCGGCAGCACGAATCCCGCCTCCGCCAGTCTCGCAACAGGAGCCTGATCTGATGGATCCCATCACCGTCGTGGTGACCGCTCTGGTGGCCGGTGCCGCGGCCGGGGTCTCCGGTGCCGCGTCGACGGCCGTCCAGGATGCCTACACCGGCCTGGTCGCCCTGGTGCGCCGCCGACTCGGCGGCGGCCACGGCGACGACGGTCCCGGCGCGGAGGTCGTGGACGCCTACCGTGCCGATCCGGTGGGCCAGTACGGCCGGCTGGTGGCCGAGTTGACCACGGCGGGTGCCGGTCACGACCGCGACCTGGCCGAGGCGGCGCTCCGGGTGCTCGCCCTGACCTTCCCGGCCAGCGGAGAGTCGGCCGCGCGATACAGCACGGACCTGCGCGGCGCCCAGGGTGTCTACCTGGGCGATCACGGCACCCAGACCAACACGTTCTCCTGACATGGCAGCTCGACCCGAGGGCGCCGCCGGGCCCGAGCCGACCGGCACGCATCCCGCACCCACCGGCACGCGACCCACAGCCGACACCACGCGACCCACACCCGACAGCACGCAGGCCGAGTCCGCCGGTACGCCGGCCGGGCCGGCAGGCGCGTCGCCGGAGCCGGACGGGCCGCGCCGGGGTGCCGGCGTGCCGGGGCAGCCGGGCCCGATCGACCTGCGGCACGCTCAGGGAGTGCTGATCGGCGACCACGGCCGGCAGCGCAACGTGTTCCGGCTGAACCTGCCCCGCAGCGTCCGGACAGCCCTGCTGAGCACCCTGGCGCTGGTCGTACTCGCCGGTGCCGGTGTGCTCACCGTTACCTGGGTACTCCCGCAGTTCGCGCCTACCTACAAGACCGAGTTCCTGATCGACACCACCGCGGCCGGCACCGCCGAGGGCGTCGCCACCATCGCCGACTCGCTCAGGAAGGTGGTCGACAACTCCGGTGACAGCGACGCGCTGGCGCTGCGCCGCTTCGGTGGCGAGTGCGGCGCGCAGGACAACACCAGCCAACTGGTCGGCTTCGGCACCGGCAACCGGCAGGAGATCACCGACGCGGTCGGCAGCATCGACCAGGGCGCCCGGGCGACGCTGCAGCGCGGCATCGTCGAGGCCGTCGCCGACTTCTCCAAGCCCTTCGCCCAGCGGGCCAAGCAGGTCAACCGGATCATCGTGGTCACCCGCAACGGCACCGACGCCTGTGACAGTGACACCGCGTTCGTCCAGCAGCAGATCAGCAGCCGGATCCGGGCCGCCGGCCTGGCCATCGAGTTCCGGATGATCGGCTACCAGGTGCGGGACGACCAGCAGGAGCAGCTCACCCGACTCGCCAGCGGTGCCGGCGCCCCGGATCCGATGTTCGTGGACACCCCCGGGCAACTGGACGCGGCCCTGGACTGGTTCACCAACATCGAGCCGGTACTCCGCAACGCCGAGGAGATCGTCGACATCCTCAACCCCACCGTCGAACAGGTCAACAGCGCGGTGGCGGCGGTCGGCACCGGACGGCTGGACACGGCCGAGCGCACCCTGGACCGGGCCCGCACCGCCATCGCGAGCACCGACACCGAGTTCGAGGACCTCCAGGGCAGGGCCAGGAACGCGACGGCCCGGGACATCCACGCCCGGGCGTCCCGGCTCCGCGCCCAGCAGCAACGGGTGGTGAAATCCGCCGACGAGCTGGTGCGAACCGCCCGGTCCGGCACACCGCTGGGATCGAAACACGCCGCCTTCGAGCGGGTCGCCACGGACTACAACAACGAGGTGCAGGCGATGAACGAGGCACTGGCCGCGCTCCGCGCCAAGGCTCCGAGGAGTACCCGATGAGCACCGTCCCCGACCGCCCGGGTGGACGTCGGCGGCGCTACCTGCTGCCGGTGGCGGTGGTTGTCGTCGCCGTGCTCGGGGTCGGTGCCTTCCTGGTGGTCCGCTCCATTCCGGAATACCGCACCGCGCTGCTCGTCGACACCTCGGTGGATCCGGAGGGCGGCGACTTCGCCGAGATCGCCGCCGCGGTGGGCGCCGCGGCGCAGAACTCCGCCGACGACGACGCGCTGTCGCTGCGCCGGTTCGGCGGTCGCTGCGCCGACGCCGGCAACACCGCGCAGGTGGTGGCGGTCGGCACCGGCCGGGCCTCGGAGATCGCCGGGGCGGTACGCGGGCTCACCCCGGACGGCCAGCCGACGCTGCTCGCCGGCATCCTCGCGGCGATCGACGACTTCGCCGACCCGTACCCCTTCCGGGGCAGCAAGGGCAACCGGATCGTGGTGGTCTCCCGGCACGGCGTCGACGGGTGCGACCCCGACCCCGCCAAGGTGGCCGCCGCGATCCGGGACCGGGTCGGCGAAGCCGGACTCGACCTCGACTTCAGGTTCGTCGGCTACCAGGTGCCGGCCGAGCAGCGCCCGGTGCTGACCCAGGTGGCCTCGGCCACCGGCGCGCCGGAGCCGACCTTCCCGGAAACCGCCGACGATCTCACCGCCGTGCTCAAGCAGTTCACCATCCCGCGCTCGCCCGACGCCGCTCCGGTGGCGATCCCCACCCCGGACCCCACCGCCGACTGGAAGCCGTACCGGAACGCCGGGCAGGCCTACTCGCTGCGCCATCCGCCCGAGTGGCTGGTGCAGGAGTGCGAGTCGAGCGTCTGGCTGGCGCACACCCCCGACCTGCTGCCCGGCTGCCTGGGCACCGACTTCTTCTTCTACCTCGTCTGGATCCGGGTCGACGAACCCGACCAGGCGTTCAGCGGGCCCTACGACGAGGAGAGCTTCGACGACATCGAGGTCCGGGACGTCACCGTCGGCGGCGTCGCCGGCAAGCGGCACTCCGCCGTCATGGTCGAGGATGAACTCAGCGGGCGGGGCATCGAGGGCAGCGTGGTCGTCCGGTACGTCCTGCCGGCCAACGGCCGGGTCTACACGATCGCCTACGAGAGCGCGCCGAAGCAGCCCGGCGCGGCAGACCTGCTGAAGAAGTTCGACCTGATGGTGACGGAGACGTTCACCTTCACCGGATGACGTGGTCGCGGCCAACCGGCAGCGGACGGCACGGTCGCGGTCAGCCGGTCGGGACGCGGTACAGGTCAGCCGGTCGGAACGCGGTCGCGGTCAGCCGGCGCCGAGCCGTTGGTGCCAGGCGACCGCCGCCGGGTCGGTGAGCGAGGCGACCTGGTCGACCACCACGCGAAGCCGGGCGGCGTCGTCCGGTGCCGCCTTCCACAGTGGCGCGAAGACCGGGTCGAGCGCGTCCGGTGCCCGGTTCAGCAGCGCCGTCACCAGCTCGGTCAGGATCTCCCGCTGCCGCTCGTACCACTGGCGGGCACCGGGGCGCCGCATCACGTAGCGCAGCGCCATCCCCTTGAGCAGCGCACACTCGGCGCGGATCCGCCGGGGTACGACGAGTTCGGCGGCGTACCGGCGCAGCGGGCCGGTGCCGTGCCGCCGCTCGGTCGCCTCGACCGCCGCCGCGACGAAGCGTCCGGTCAGCACGCTCGTGCTCGCCTTCAACGCGGCCAGCGCCCGGTGACTGCCGTCGTAGTCGCGCAGCGGGGCGAGCACCGGGTCGGCGAGCAGCCCGGAGAGCACCTCGGCGAGGTAGTCCGCCGACTCGGTCGAGTACCGTCCGGCGACGTCGGCGCAGAGTGCCGCCCGCTCGTCGGCGTCGCCCCGCAGCTGAACCAGGCGCAGCCGCAGGTAGCCGCCGTGGATGCCGTCCTCGACGTCGTGCACCGAGTACGCCACGTCGTCGGCCCAGTCCATCACCTGGGCCTCCAGGCAGCGTACGTCGCCGTCCGGGGCGCCCCGGCGCAGCCAGTCGAAGGTGTCGGCGTCGTCGGCGTACACCCCGAACTTGCGCTGCCCCGAACGGCGTGGCCACGGGTACTTGCAGACGGCGTCCAGGGCCGCCCGGGTCAGGTTGAGCCCGGCGGAGGTGCCGTCCGGACCGTACACCTTGGCTTCCAGCCGGGTCAGCACCCGCAACGTCTGCGCGTTGCCCTCGAAGCCGCCGCAGTCGGCGGTGAGCATGTCGAGCGCGGCCTCGC
The DNA here is from genome assembly GCF_049179135.1 of Plantactinospora sp. WMMB782. Classification (NCBI taxonomy): domain Bacteria; kingdom Bacillati; phylum Actinomycetota; class Actinomycetes; order Micromonosporales; family Micromonosporaceae; genus Plantactinospora; species Plantactinospora sp. WMMB782. The sequence continues at coordinate 649,672 of NZ_JBMHMC010000007.1, forward strand.
CGTTGTGCCCGAACGGCGGGTGCCCGAGGTCGTGCGCCAGCCCGGCCACGTCCACGATGTCGGGGTCGCAACCGAGCCGGCCGCCCATCTCACGGGCGATCTGGGCGACCTCCAGCGAGTGGGTGAGCCGGGTCCGGAGGAAGTCGTCGGTGCCGGCGGTGTGCACCTGGGTCTTCGCGGCCAGCCGCCGGAACGCCGCCGAGTGCAGCACCCGGGCGCGGTCCCGCTGGTACGGGCTCCGCCCGTAGCCGCTGTCCTTCGCCGGCTCGGCCACCCGGCGCTCCGCGTCGGGCTGACTGCGCACGTCACCGATCCTCACCCGGGCGACCCCGCCCCCGTCAACCCCGCTGGGCGAGTACGCAGAACTCGTTGCCCTCCGGGTCGGCCAGCACCGTCCAGCCCACGTCCGGCGTCTGCCCGACGTCGACGTGCCGGGCGCCCATGTTGACCAGCCGCTCGACCTCGGCCTCCCGGTCGGCCGGGCGCAGGTCGATGTGCAGCCGGTTCTTCGTCTCCTTGCCCTCCGGCACCGGCACGAAGACCAGGCCGGGCAGCGTCTCCGGGGTCCGGCGGATCTCGACCTCGTCCGGCAGCTCGTTGACGATCTGGTAGCCGAGTGCCTCGGCCCACCAGCGGGCGAGCCGGGCCGGATCGGCCGCGTCGACCACCAGGTTCTCCCACACGCTGCCCATGGGCCACACTCCGTCACTCGTCACGAGGGAAACGACGTTCGGGTGTCGATCAGGTTACGCCCGGGTTCCCGGCTCGGCGCGCCGTCGGACGCTCCGACACACTACGCGGTTGACCTGCGTCTGGATGCACAACAGCCGAACAGCCGAGAGTTGTCGCACGATTGCCGATCGTCACGGGACGACGCCGAGACCTTGCTCGGTGTAGCGTGCCGGAGTCGGTAGGTCACCGGACCGGAACCACCGACGGCGAGGGTGATCGGCGAGTAGCGGGCGGCGCTCCCCTCGACGCCCCGAACCAGGCGGGTCGGGCCGGACGAGCACCCGGCAGCGACTCCCGGAGGGCACCCGGCGACGTCGACCGGCAACGAGGCCACCGGCGGAAAAGCGACGGCACCGAGCAAAGTCCAGCGGCACGGACCAACGCCGAAGGAGAGTCACCAGTGAACACTGATGCCGCCCTGCTGGCCGAACTGCACCGGTTGCGGCGCGCCGTGCCGGAGATATCGGGTGCCCTGCTGGCCGCCGTGGACGGGCTGCTGATCGCCGGCGACCTGCCCGGGACAGATCCGCACCACGTCGCCGCCCTCTCGGCCGCCAACCTCGGCATCGGTGACCGCTTCGCCCAGCTGGTCGGGGACGGGCCGCTGCGGGAGTCGGTGGTCCGGGGCGCGGACGGCTGCGTGGTCGTCTATCCGGCCGGCGAGAACGGGATCCTGACCGTCGTCCATCCGGACACCGACCTGGCACGGCTGCACGCCGAGGCCCGGCAGGCCGCCCAGCGACTCGGCGCGCTCTGGGACGCCCTCCGACAGCCGACGGTGGCGACCGCGATCCCGCCGGCCACCGACCCGGACGCACCCCTGGCCACCCGTACTCCGATGGCCGCGCTTCCCGCCGGCCTCTGGTCCTCCCCCGGCGGCCGGCGCTCCCCCGGCCGGCAGTAGGGACCGCCGGACCGCCGGATGGCAGAACCAAAGTCGACGCCATGCGCGAGGTGCAGGTCGAAGAAGAGCGCCCGCCCTCGGGCCCGATCAACCGGAGCAGCGGCACATCGTCCCGGTCGATGACGGTGACCGGGCAGCTGTGGCTACGGGCTGCGACGGTCACCTCCAGGCCGATCCAGCGGGCCCCACCACCCGGCCGCGATCGGAGCACGCCGCAGCAGTACGTCGGCGTGCTCGACGGTCCGCAGGTAACTCGACCTGCGGCAGGTCAGCGTCGGGCACGTCGAGGGGTACGCACCCGGGAGCCGGTAGCCAGCAGCAGCTTCTCGTAGCGCAGCGGCTCGGCGCCCTCCAAGTTCAGCGTCCGCCCGCCGCATCGAGGGCGGTGGCGCAGCGCCTCCAGCAGCAGTTCGGTCCGGTGCTCGGCGTACCGGCTCGTACACGAACGCCTTTCTAAAAGATCGGTGCCGAGCAGGTGCCGTTTGGACAGTGGCGGTCGTTCGTACGGTGACTCGATTCCTCGCCGACCAGCACGATTCGACCGGTGAAGCCCTCGGCGCGAAGCCTCTCGGCCGCTTTCGCCCGGCCAGCGACGCGGCCACGATCACGAAGGTGGAGGCGCTCGGTTCGGTCCTGCCCGCCAGCCTTCCCGATCGACATCTTTGATCTCCCTGGTCGATCCGGACTTATCGCGTATGCGGCAACTGCTGCAGGTGTGATCACCACCGCCAAGCCGCCTGTCGGGCTGGTGTCGTCGGGCGTGGCGCCAACTCGTCAGCTACCCCGACGACTGGCCCCCAGCCGAGAGCGTCTCCCTACTTGAGGAGAAGCAAGGGGCAGCTCACGCGCAAGGATCCGATGGAAACCTCGTCGTTCGCATCGGCGACAGAAACATCGCCCACCGAGCGCGATCGAAGGAGAGCACTACCGCCTGCGCTTTTGAATCACGCACATAAACATGATTCTCGTCGATCGAAACCTCCACACACTCGCCCCCCGCACTGCGCGTGCTTTTATGCCAGACAAGTGGTTGCGTCGCCTTCAACACCAAGGTCTCCCCACATCCAGCGAGGCCCCCGATCCACCCGGTCACGCCCCGGGGACGATTCGAGTCGCCGCGCAGCCAGTCCAGGCTCGTCAACCACGAGCAATCAAAGTATAGACATTGTTATATATCGCGGCTACACCGCGCACGATCATAACGGCGAGAGGCTACTCGTATGGGCGACATGTCCAGTTATGCATGACGTTGGATGCTAGGATGCGACTGCCCCAGGCCCGCAGGCAGGATGAGGCACCGAACATTGCCTGGCCGCATGACGCGCGAGACGTGAGGAGTGATCCATGCCGAAAGACTCACGAGTCGCGGCCCCCCGTCCGTCGGAGAGCCCTCAGCGTGACGGCGACCAACCCAACATTATTCAGCAGCTGGCATACGTGCTCGTCATCGGGCCGATCGTCGTCGGGTTGTCCGCCGCGTCGGGTGAGGCTGCCGCCATGGTGGACAAAGATCTCTCCCAACCGACCGAGCTAACGATCGCTAGCATACTGATCCTCGTCGCAGGCCTCCTCATGCGGCTGGGACTCCGATGGTTGGTGCAACGCTTTCCGTCGAAACATCGTCCTGGTCAGCGTTGACACCCCACGACGGAGCCGGGACTGCAGCGTAGATACCACCGCGATCGCCGCCATGACGAGCGCGGCGGACAGCCAACGTCCCGGGTCGAGCCGCAGGTAGAACACCACCACGACCAGGCTCATCAACGGCGTAAGCACCAGTACCAACGCACGCCAGTCGAGGCGACTCCATGTCTTTCGCCGGACACCTCCGTCCAAGGCGAGCCGCTCGACGTTCCGGTTCGCGGCGGGATCGGGGACAGCCCGCCGTTCCACCTGCTCCTCTGACATGTGCGAGGAAGCCATCCTCGTCCCTCCGCGAACCGCTGTCTGGTCTTGTCAGGCCGTCGGAACCGGCTCGCTGTACGTTGCCGGCCCGGTGACGCTGCTGATCATCTCGTCCATGACGTCGTTGAACCTGGCCTTTGGCGTCGCCAGATCCTCAAGTTCGAAGAACATTTCGATGTAGGGGGTTACGCCCTCCTGGCCACTGATCGTCTCTCCTCGTCCGCTCTCCAGGTAGACCAGGTCATCATCGACCGCATCCGGAAAGTCCAGGATGGTAAACGCCCCCAGCATGCCGGGATGCTCGCCAGCTCCAAAGCGGACGATCTGAATATTGATATTGGGATGCTCCCCGAGCTGCTTGAGCCGCTCGAGTTGACGAGCCATGACGCCGCCCTTACCGACGGCGCGACGGACCACGGCTTCGTCCATGATGCAGAAGAGCTCGGGCGGGTCCTCTCGGGTGAGCAGTTCCTGACGCTCCATACGGGCTTGGACGAGCCGCTCGATATCCGCCTCGGACCGCGCCTTGGGCGAGTGGGCCCGAATGATCGCCCTCGCATACTCCTCGGTCTGCAGCAGACCTGGAATCACGAGTGGCTGGAACTGTCGGATCAACGATGCCGAACTTTCGTAACCCAGGTACGTAAGCAGAGCTGGACTCATGATGTCACGGTAAGACGCCCAAGTCTGACGCTTCGCCACCTTGGCCGTGTCCACCAGCGATTGCACTCGGTCGGGGTCGGTAACGCCGTAGTGCGCCAACAGAGCGGTCAGATCACTCACCGAGATACTCGACTCGCCGGTTTCGATGCGCAGCAGCTTCGACGGCGACCAATCCAACGCGAGCGCTACCTGTTTCTGAGTCAGCTTCAACGACTGCCGAAAGTCACGGAGCGCGACTCGAAGACGACGCCGCTGCACTTCAGGGTCAGCATTCTTGATCATGGGGGGACCTTCGTAGAGATCGACAAAAGCGCTGTACACCAACATGCTACGTGCAGTGTCGCTACCTCCAAAACAGGGGCTACCGTCCCTCAGGTGATCCAGCTCACGCAGGCGTAGGTTCAGACTGGACAAATATGACCTAAATGGACCTCTACCAATCCGTACGGTGAGCCTCCAATTTGCGAGGTAGCAGACTGTGATCCAGCATATTGGGAACCAGCAGACCGCGAGGTTGAGCGTGACACCGACAGGCGGTACCGTCCTCGGTATGGACACAAAGGAGAGCGCAGTGGACGTTGGCCCGCCGCTGCCCGCACTCCGACCCAGGGCGCGCTTCACTCCCACTGTTCTCGCTCTCGCGGCGGGAGGTGCGGCGGTCGGTCTCGCGATCAATCTGGCCCTGGCCATCGACGCACCGCTCGGCACCAGTTCGTGGGGGCGCACCCTTCTCCTACTGGTGGCCACAGCTATCGCCGCGGCTGTAGGCGCTCTCGCCACGCGCAGCCTAATCGTTACCCAGGACCTCGCCCGGCGGACGACGATCGGGCTCGAACGGGCGGCGAACACCCTGGCGGCCGCCTTCGGGGAGGTACCCAAACAGGGGCCCCGTCCGCAGAACGCCCGCCCGCAGCCCGACGCGATCGCGCTGCACGAGCGGCTTGACAGTTTCGGTCTCCAGCTCGACGCCTTGCGGCGATCCGGCAACCGCACCGCATGGTGGACCTTTGTCCTCGGCGCCGTGCTAGGTGTCCTGACACAGATCATGCTGGGCTAGTGTCCGTCGCTGCGGTGCGCCACCCGTGGTGTTGATGTCGGCCCAGGGGCAGCCGGTGCCGGGCACGCCCACCTGCTGAAGCTCACCGAGGATTACGTCCGCGACGTGATCCACGCGTTCAACGAGCGAGGGTTCGATGCGCTGTCCCCAACATGGAGAGGGGGCGCACTGAGACGGATCGATGAGCAGACCCGGGACTGGATCTGCGTCGTCGCACCTGCAAGATCACACATTTGCCGCGTCCGCTAGGGCGGGAACCGCACGAACCGTACGAGGTCCCGATGCGCCCGCCCGCTGGCCAAGCGCAATTTCCACCACTGTTCACCAGGTTTACAGACTGCCTGTTCGGCTCGGTATCGCCCATCGTCCGGATTTGACGAGGCACACGCATCAAGGTAGGCAAAAGTCATGGAAACCGCACGCGCGCCGTCCTGCGCGCAGAGTCCGGAAATAGCCGACATCGAGTCGGCGTGACGATGGGTAGAGCTATGACGACAGGTACCGTCAGGAAAAACCGTGGGCTGCGCGCCGCGCTGTCGGCATTAACCGCACTTCTGATGTTGCCGACACTTCTGGTGTTCTCCACGGGCCGACCAGCGTTCGGGCACGACGAGGCCCAGACAACCCGGATGTACGACAGCCTCGGCAACCCGCGCGGCAACTTCTCGTACGGCCATCACACGCACAGCCAGAACCGCTTCTCGCTCAGCGATTACACCGGGGACGGATATAACGTCAGCGTGGTGATAGACCGCAATGCGGGCGGTTCCTGGGTGCTCTTGAAGGCAATGTCGGCGAACAACGGGACCACCCATTTCGACACCTGCCTCGGTGGACAGATGAGGCTCACCCTGCAGACCTGGACAACAGACGACGGGTTGAGTTACACGGAGACGCTGTACTGGCTCACCACGGACTGCAACCACACCGCCTAGCGGTCCGCCGGGCCCGAGGGTGCACCGCGGTGGCCGGCGGGTGCCGGTCACCGCGGGAGGTGCCGCAGGCGTGCCGATCCGGCGGCGGCGCGGACCGATTCGTCGGGCAGGGCGCGCCGAACCAGCTGACAGCTCAGGTGGCGGGCGTCGGCGCGGACAGCCCGGCGTCGTAGCGGCGGCGGGACAGGTCGATGTCGGCGGCGTGCCGGTCGGCCCACCCGGTGATCCCGGCCAGCACCGGCAGCAGGCTCCGGCCCAGTTCCGTCAGCCGGTAGCCGACCCGTACCGGAACCGCCGGCTCGACGGTCCGGGCGACCAGGCCGTCGCGTTCCAGTCCACGCAGGGTCTGGGTGAGCATCTTCTGGCTCGCCCCGGCGATCGCCCGGGCCAGCTCGGCGGAGCGCCGGGGACCGTCGGCGAGTTCCTTGAACACCAGGGCGACCCACTTGTCGGCGAGTACCGCGATCACCCGCTGGGTCGGGCAGTTCGCCAGCCGTTCCCGGTGGTCGGCCCGGTTCCGCGCCCGGCGCTGCGTGGCGGTCTGGGTGGTCATCGGCTACCTCCGCGTACCTTGGGCACCGGAAGGTGCCTACTTCCGGGTCCTGCCCGCCGAACCTAGCTTTGGCGAAGGCGGCGTGACCAGCGGCCGCCGGACGACCCGGGACGGAGAGGCACGAATGGACACGATCGGAATTCTCGGCGCCGGCAACGTGGGCCGGGCGCTGGCGACCCGGCTACACGAGGCCGGCCACCAGGTACGGGTGGGAGTCCGCGATCCGGACCGTCCGCCGCCCTGGCTCGACGGCTCGGCCGGCGGGCCCCGCCGAACCGGCCTGGCGGAGGCGGCCTCGGCCGGGATCGTCGTGAACGCGCTGCCCGGCGCGGTGTCGGTGGCCGTGCTGCGCACCCTGCGCATGCCCCTGGCCGGCGCGGTACTCGTCGACGTCGCCAACGCGGTCGAGCCGGGCCCGGACGGCCTGGCCGGTGCACTGTGCTATCCGGACGGCAGCCTGGCCGAGGAGATCCAGCGGGCGCTGCCGGAGACCCGGGTCGTCAAGACGCTCAACACGGTCGGGCCGGCCGAGCTGATGACCGCTCCGACCAGCCTCGCGACACCGCTGTCGGTCTTCCTCTCCAGCGACGACCGGGCAGCGAAGGCGGTCACCGCCGGCCTGCTGGCTGAGCTTGACTGGCCGGCGGAGTGGATCGTCGACCTGGGTGCGCTGTCCACCGCATGGTGGCCGGAGAGCTTCGTGCTGATGGTCCGGCCGCTGGTGGCGGCGCTCGGACCGGTGCCGTTCGGCCTGGCGGTCGCCCGCTGACGACCACCGATCACCGAGACCTACCGGCGGCGAACGGGGCGTCGGGGCCGGCGGCAGGCGGGCGTCGAGCGCGTCAGCGGCCAGGCGTCGGTCCGGTGCCGGTGGGAGCGGCGTTGGTCCCACCGGCACCGGGCCGACGAGTCTGCGGCAGGGCGGCGGTCAGCGGCTGTCGGAGCCGGTCGACTCGACCACCGCGCGCCCGGCCTCCAGCCGGGCCACCGGCACCCGGAACGGGGAGCAGGAGACGTAGTCGAGGCCGACGGAGTGGAAGAAGTGCACCGACTCCGGGTCGCCGCCGTGCTCGCCGCAGACCCCGAGCTTGAGGCCGGGGCGGGCGGCCCGGCCCTCGTCGGTGGCGATCCGGACGAGCCGGCCGACCCCGTCGGCGTCGATCGACTCGAACGGCGAGATGCCGAAGATGCCGAGTTCCAGGTAGCGCCAGAAGAACGCGCCCTCCACGTCGTCCCGGGAGAAGCCCCAACCCATCTGGGTCAGGTCGTTGGTGCCGAAGGAGAAGAACTCGGCGGCCTCGGCGATCTGGCCGGCGGTCAGCGCGGCCCTGGGTACCTCGATCATGGTGCCGATCAGTACCTCGACCGCCTGCTCCCGGGTCACCTCCGCGATGATCTTCTCCGCTTCGGCGCGTACCGTCTCCAGTTCCTGCACCGCGCCGACCAGCGGGACCATGATCTCCGGCTTCGGGGTGCCGCCGGCCCTGGCCAGCTCCACCGCCGCCTCGACGATCGCCCGGACCTGCATGGCGAACAGCCCCGGGATGACCAGGCCGAGCCGGACGCCGCGCAGGCCCAGCATCGGGTTCTGCTCGTGCATCCGGCGAACGGCACTGAGCAGCGCCTCGTCCCGGGCCGCGTCCTCGCCGCGCTCGTGCGCGACCGCGACGTGCACCGCCAGCTCCTCGAGCGAGGGCAGGAACTCGTGCAGCGGCGGGTCGATCAGCCGGACGGTGACCGGCTGGCCGTCCATCGCCCGGAGGACCTCGACGAAGTCGGCCCGCTGCAACGGCAGCAGTTCGGCAAGCGCCGCCCGCCGCTCGTCGTCGGTGCGGGCCAGGATCAGCCGCTCGACGAGCGCGCGCCGGTCACCGAGGAACATGTGCTCGGTGCGGCACAGGCCGATCCCCTCTGCGCCGAACCGCCGGGCCCGGGCCGCGTCCTCGCCGGTGTCGGCGTTCGCCCGCACGCCCAGCCGCCGCTTGGCGTCGGCGTGCGCCATGATCCGGTGTACGGCGGCCACCAGCGGATCCTCCGTGGTCCCGCCGTCGACGCTGCCCTCGAAGTAGCGCACCACCTCGGAGGGCCAGACCGGTACCTCGCCGAGGTAGACCTTGCCGGTGGTGCCGTCGATCGACACGACCTCCCCCTCGGCGACGGTCCGCCCGTGCACGGTGAACTTCCGGGCCCGGACGTCCACGTCGATCGCGTCGGCGCCGCAGACGCAGGTCTTGCCCATCCCCCGGGCCACCACGGCGGCGTGGCTGGTCTTGCCGCCACGCGAGGTGAGGATGCCGCGCGAGGCGATCATGCCTGGCAGGTCGTCCGGGTTGGTCTCCCGGCGGACCAGGATGACGTCCTCGCCGGCCTCGGCCAGCTCGACCGCCCGCTTCCCCTCGAAGACCACCTTGCCGACGGCGGCGCCCGGCGAGGCGCCGATGCCCCCGGCCAGCGGGGCCGGGGCGTCGTCGAGCCTGAACCGGGGGAACATCAGCTGGGCGAGCTGGGCACCGTTGACCCGGTGCAGCGCCTCGTCCAGGTCGATCAGGCCCTCGTCGACGAGCTGGGCGGCGATCACGAACGCCGCCGCGGCGGTCCGCTTGCCCACCCGGGTCTGCAACATCCAGAGCTTGCCGCGCTCGATGGTGAACTCGATGTCGCAGAGGTCGCGGTAGTGCTCCTCCAGTTTGGCCATGATGGCCAGCAGCTCGTCGTACGCCGGCTTGTTCAGCTCTTCGAGCTGTTGCAGCGGTACGGTGTTGCGGATCCCGGCCACCACGTCCTCGCCCTGGGCGTTGGCCAGGTAGTCGCCGTAGATGCCCTGCGATCCGCTGGCCGGGTCGCGGGTGAACGCCACCCCGGTGCCGGAGTCCGGGCCGAGGTTGCCGAAGACCATCGCCACGACGTTGACCGCGGTGCCGAGGTCGGCCGGGATCCGCTCCTGCCGGCGGTAGAGCACGGCCCGCTCGGCGTTCCACGACTCGAAGACCGCGTTGATGGCGAGGGCGAGCTGCTCCCGGGGCGGTTGCGGGAAGTCCCGTCCGGTGTGCTTGCGGAAGATCGTCTTGTACGCGTCGACGAGCGCCCGCAGGTCGCCCGCGTCGAGGTCCAGGTCGTTCTCGGTACCCCTGGCCCGTTTGGCGTCGTCGAGCGCGTGCTCGAAGTCCTCGCCCGGCACGTCGCAGACGGTCTTGCCGAACATCTGGATCAGCCGGCGGTAGGAGTCCCAGGCGAACCGCTCGTTGCCGCCGGCCTGGGCGGCCAGCCCGGCCACGCTGGCGTCGTTGAGCCCGACGTTGAGCACCGTCTCCATCATCCCGGGCATCGAGAACCTGGCCCCGGAGCGGACCGAGACCAGCAGCGGGTCGGCCGGGTCGCCGAGCCGTTTGCCCATCGACTCCTCCAGCGCGGCCAGGTGCGCGTCGATCTCGTCGGCCAGTCCGTCGGGCTGGTTTCCGGTGCTGAGGTACGCCTGGCATGCCTCGGTGCTGATGGTGAACCCGGGTGGTACGGGCAGTCCGAGGTTCGTCATCTCGGCGAGGTTCGCGCCCTTGCCGCCGAGCAGTTCCTTGAGATCCTTGTTGCCCTCGGTGAAGTCGTAGACGTACTTGCGTCCCGCCGTCTTGCGTCCCGCCGTCTGCTGAGCTGTCAACGGACCCTCCCACGTGCGCCGTTCGACACTGAACGAAGCTTTAGCCGCCCTGGTACGTACCCAGGGGGCGGCTGCCCCTACCAGCGGGGAACCGCCGGCTACCGGTGGGCGAAGGCTAAGCGACCGGCGGGCGGGTTGGGACTGTTCGGTGACAATCCGCACACTTGCGAAGCCTGTACGTGTTCGCGAGGTTGCATGGGAACGGTCCCATGCGCAAGATCGGTCAGCCGGGCCCGGCGGCGGCACTCTGGGACCGGCACCCGGCTCGCAACCCGGCTCGCAATCCGGCTCGCGATCCGGCTCGCGATCCGGAAGAACCCGCACCGCCGCGACGTTGAGCTGTGTCGACAGCCAGCTTCGTACCACAGGGTGACCAGCCCTTGACACGTGGCCATTTCGAACGTACGTTTCATGAGATTTGCCCGGAAATCACCTGCGGCTCCCCCCGGAGAAGATCTGCCGTGCGACCTACCGCCTTTCCGTCTCGATCCCCTCTCGGCACCCCCGGCGACGCTCCGCCCCGGCTCACCGACGTACTGCCCGCCCCCGCCCGGGTCGAGCCGGCCGCCGGGGTCGAGTTCGTCCTGACCCCCGGCACGACGATCCGGACCAGCCCCGGCCCCGAGGCGGGCGCCGTCGGGCGCCAGCTCGCCGAACTGCTGCGCCGCCCCACCGGATACCCGCTGCCGGTGGTCACCGCCGGCCAGTCCGACCCACCGGGCGGGATCACCCTGCTGCTGACCGGCGACCGGACGGCACCGGACCGGTCCCGGCGGCCGAGAGCCGGTGCAGGTTCAGGTTCAGGTTCACCCCAGGACTACCGACTGGAGGCCGAGGGCTACCGGCTGGCGCCCGAGGGCTACCGGCTGGAGATCAGCGCCGCCGGCGTGGTCGTCCGGGCCGGCACCGCCGCCGGACTCTTCTACGGGGTGCAGACGCTGCGGCAGTTGCTGCCGGCGAAGATCGAGTCGGCCCGGCGGCAGCCCGGCCCGTGGGCGATCCCCGGCGGGACGATCGACGACCGCCCCCGGTTCGGCTACCGGGGCGCGATGCTCGACGTGGCCCGGCACTTCTTCGCCGTACCGCACGTGCTGCGCTTCGTCGACCACCTGGCCCGGTACAAGCTCAACCACCTGCACCTGCACCTCACCGACGACCAGGGCTGGCGGATCGCCGTCGACTCGTGGCCGAGGCTGGCCAGCGTCGGCGGCAGCACCGAGGTGGACGGCGGCCCCGGCGGCTACTACACCAAGGAGCAGTACGCCGAGATCGTCGCGTACGCCGCCGCCCGGCACGTCACGGTGGTACCCGAGATCGACCTGCCCGGACACACGAACGCGGCCCTCAACGCGTACGGCGAACTCGCCCCGGACGGCGTCGCGCCGCCGGAGTACACCGGCACCGACGTCGGGTTCAGCGCGGTGGCCGTGGACAACGAGCGGACCTACCGCTTCGTCGACGACGTGCTCGGCGAGATCGCCGCGCTCACCCCGGGCCGCTACCTGCACATCGGCGGTGACGAGGCGTTCACCCTGGACCGGGCCGCCTACACCCGGTTCATGAACCGGGTCCAGCGGATCGTCACCGGGCACGGCAAGCGGGTGCTGGGTTGGCACCAGCTCGCCGTCGCCGAGCGGAGCGCCGGCCGGGTCGTCCAGTACTGGGGCACCACGGACGAGGACCCGACGGTGGCGGCGGCGGTCCGGGACGGCGCGAAGCTGCTGCTCTCCCCCGGCAACCGCAGCTACCTCGACATGAAGTACTCGCCGACGACCCCGCTCGGCAAGGACTGGGCCGGGCTGATCGAGGTGCGCGACGCGTACGACTGGGATCCCGGCAACTACCTGGCCGGGGTGCCGGCCGAGGCGATACTCGGCGTCGAGGCACCACTCTGGACGGAGACGGTCCGCACCGTCGCCGACATCGAGTTCATGACCTTCCCCCGGCTGCCGGCCATCGCCGAGCTGGGCTGGTCGCCTGCCGAGATGCTGGACTGGGCAGACTTCCGGCTGCGGCTGGCCGGCCAGGGTCTGCGGTGGAGCACCGCGGGGATCACCTTCCACCGCTCGCCGGAGGTGCCGTGGGAGGGTGCTCCGGTCGTACCCGAGCCCAGAGCCGGCGGATCGACGGTGGGTGCAGCCGGTGCGACGGCGCGGGCCGCCGCCGACGGCGGCCCGCCGCCCGCCGACGACCAGCCACCGGTGCCGATCGCCTGACCGACGCCTGGCCGACAGCTGCCGACGCCTGACCGACCCGCCGCCAGCGCCGGCCGGCGGGCCAGCGCCGGCCCGCCACAGCCGGCCGGGCCGGCAGCCCGCCACAGCCGCGCAGCCAGAGCCGGCAGGCGCGGCGGTGGGTCAGCCGCCGGAGTCGGCGAACTCGGCGCCGGCCGGCACCTCGGCGCTGTCCCGGTCGGCCAGCCAGCCGTCCGGCAGGAAGACCTTGCCCGGCGAGTTGGTCCGGCCCCGGGGCTGGCCGAGCGTCTCCACCGGAAACGGCTCGGCCGGGTCGAGCTTGCCGAGCAGGTCGTCGAGTTCGGCCAGGCCGCTCACCATCGCCAGCGCCCGGCGCAGCTCGCCGCCGACCGGGAAACCCTTCAGATACCAGGCGACGTGCTTGCGGAAGTCGACACAGCCGTCCCGCTCGGCGGTCTCCGGCCGGTCACCTGCGGCGAACCAGTCGACGAGCAGCTCGGCGTGCCGGCGCATGGTCGGGGCGACCTCGCCGAGCGCCGGCAGCCGGCGTTCCGGGCTGCCGGCGAAGGCCGCCGACAGGTCGGCGAAGAGCCACGGCCGGCCCAGGCAGCCGCGACCGACGACCACCCCGTCCGCACCGGTGTGCGCCACCATCCGGAGTGCGTCGTCCGCCTCCCAGATGTCGCCGTTGCCGAGTACCGGCACGTCCAGCGCCTGCTTGAGGGTGCCGATGGCGTCCCAGTCCGCCGTACCCGAATAACGTTGCGCGGCGGTACGCCCGTGCAGGGCGACCGCCGCCACCCCGGCCTCCTGGGCGGCGAGCCCCGCCTCGACGTACGTCAGGTGGTCGTCGTCGATGCCCTTGCGCATCTTGACCGTCACCGGCACCCCGGCCGGGGCGGCCGCCTCGACCGCCGCCCGGACGATCCGGGCGAAGAGCCGGTGCCGCCACGGCAGCGCCGCCCCGCCGCCCTTGCGGGTGACCTTCGGCACCGGGCAGCCGAAGTTGAGGTCCACGTGGTCGGCCAGGTCCTCCTCGACCACCATCCGGACCGCCGCCGCCGTCACCACCGGGTCGATGCCGTAGAGCTGGAGGCTGCGCGGTCGCTCGTCGCCGCCGAAGGCGACCATCCGGAGCGTCTTCGGATTCCGCTCGACGAGCGCCCGGGTCGTCACCATCTCGCAGACGTAGAGCCCGCCGCCCTGTTCCCGACAGAGCTGCCGGAAGGCGACATTCGTGATCCCGGCCATCGGGGCGAGCACCACCGGCGGCCAGACCGGGTACCTGCCCAGGGTAAGTCGGGCGGCGGCCGGTGGCGCGAGGTCGGTCGAGGTCACGCGTTCGAGCATGGCACGTTCCGGCTCCGGTCGTCCGGCCCGGGGCGGCGGCGCCGGGTCAGCAGCCGGGCAGGCGTTCGAGGAGGTACTGCTCGACCTGGTCGAGGCTGACCCGCTCCTGGGTCATGCTGTCCCGGTTGCGTACCGTCACGGCGTTGTCGTCCAGGGTGTCGAAGTCGACCGTGACACAGAACGGGGTGCCGATCTCGTCCTGCCGGCGGTAGCGGCGGCCGATCGCCTGCGAGTCGTCGAACTCCACCACCCAGCGCCTGCGGAGTGCGGCGGCGAGGTCCTTCGCCTTCGGCGACAGGGAGGGGTTGCGGGACAGCGGCAGCACCGCCACCTTCACCGGGGAGAGCCGGGGGTCGAAGCGGAGGACGGTGCGCTTGTCGACCCCGCCCTTGGTGTTCGGCGCCTCGTCCTCGTCGTACGCCTCCAGCAGGAAGGCGAGCACCGCCCGGGTCAGCCCGGCGGCCGGCTCGATCACGTACGGCACCCAGCGCTGCTGCTTCTCCTGGTCGAAGTAGGACAGGTCGACGCCGGAGTGCTTGCTGTGCGTGGAAAGGTCGAAGTCGGTGCGGTTGGCGATGCCCTCCAGCTCGGAGAACTCGGTGCCGCCGAACCGGAAGCGGTACTCGATGTCCACGGTCCGCTTCGAGTAGTGCGAGAGCTTCTCCTGCGGGTGCTCGAAGAAGCGCAGGTTCTCCTCGGTCAGGCCGAGGTCGAGATACCAGTTCCAGCGCTCGCGCAGCCAGTACTCGTGCCATTCCTCGTCGGTGCCCGGCTCGACGAAGAACTCCATCTCCATCTGCTCGAACTCCCTGGTCCGGAAGATGAAGTTGCCCGGAGTGATCTCGTTGCGGAACGACTTGCCGACCTGGGCGATGCCGAACGGCGGCTTCTTGCGGGCCGAGGCGGCGACGTTGTTGTAGTTGACGAAGATGCCCTGCGCGGTCTCCGGCCGGAGGTAGTGCAGCCCCTCCTCGCTCTCCACCGGGCCGAGATAGGTCTTCATCAGGCCGTTGAACATCCGGGGCTCGGTGAAGGTGCCCTTGTTGCCGCAGTTCGGGCAGTTCAGCTCGGCCAGCGAGGCCGGCGGGTTGCCGTGCTTCTCCGCGTACGCCTCTTCGAGGTGGTCGGCCCGGAACCGCTTGTGGCAGGACTGGCACTCGGTGAGCGGGTCGACGAAGGCGTCCAGGTGGCCGGAGGCGGCCCAGACGTCCCGGGCGAGGATCACCGCCGAGTCGAGGCCGACGATGTCGTCCCGCTGCTGCACCATGCTGCGCCACCACTGGCGCCGGACGTTCTCCTTCAGCTCGACGCCGAGCGGGCCGTAGTCCCAGGCCGACCTGGTGCCCCCGTAGATCTCGCTGGACGGGAAGACGAAGCCTCGGCGCTTCGCGAGACTGACGACGGCGTCGATGCGGTCGGCTGGCATGGCTACCTCCTACACCGGCTGGCGGCCGGCGGGGACATCTTCGGGGCGGTCAACGGGACAACGGTCGGAGACGGCGGGCAGGGACGGCACCCGGACCTGGCTCGGGCGGTGCTCCGCACCACGGTACGGCCGCCCGCGTCCCCGAGCCCAGCAGATTACTCCACCTCGGCGGTGCCACCGCCGCCGCCCGGCCGGGCGTCCACGCCGGTCATCTGATCTCGCACACCCGCAGCCCGCCGCTGGACTGGTCCTGGTCGAGCAGCGCCCGGAGACTCTCCTGCCCCCCGCTGTCGTATGTCACGTCCACCGGCACACTCAGCTCGCTGGTCAGCGACACGTCGCCGATCCGGAACGAGGCGATCTCCGGTTCGGCGCCCACCCGCTGCGCGAACTCGGCCGGCGACTCCGCCTGCTGTGCGGACTCGCAGAGCAGGTCGTACGCCTTGTCGAGGTCGTCGTCGTCGAGGGCGTCGAAGTAGTCGGTGACCACCGAGCGGGCCTGCTCGTTCAACGCCTGGGTGCCGAAGACCAGCAGACCGGTCAGGGCGGCTCCGCCCCCGCCGCAGAAGAGCACGACGGCCAGGGCCGCCACCCCGAGCCCGAGCCACAGCCGCGCGCCACGCCCCTCGCTGGGCGGCGCGGCGAAGACCGGCTCGGCACCGGGCCCGACCGGCGGCACCGGCACGGCCGGCTGCGCCGGACCGGCCGGAGGCGCGAGGCCGGCCGGGTACCCGGGGCCGGCCGGAGGCGCGAGGCCGGCCGGGTGCGCGGGGCCGGTCGGGGGCGCCGGCGGGACGGCCGGCAGAGCCTGCCCGTAGCCGGGCTGCGGGGCGTAGCCGGGCTGCGGGGCGTAGCCGGGCTGCGGGGCGTAGCCGGACTGCGGGGCGTAGCCGGACTGCGGGGCGTAGCCGGACTGCGGGGCGTAGCCGGACTGCGGGGCGGGAGTGGGCGGCGGCACGGGGGCACCGGACGGGGCCTGGTCGTCGGGCCGGACGGACTCGGGTGGGGGCGGCGGCCCGCCGGGCGGCCCGGGAACGGTCATGGGGAAAGGGTAGTGCCCGGGTCACCACCGGCCGGAATCACCGGGCAGAGTCACCGGGCGGAGTCGACGGCCCGGTCGCTCGGGGTGACTTCGACCTGACCGTCCGGTTCGGCGCTGGCCAGCGTCTCGTACGCCGACGGCTCGTCGAGCGACTCGGCGAGCAGCGGAGTGGCGTTGACCTTGACGTCGAAGGCGCCGAGGGCCCGCCGGTAGGTGCCGACCGACTCCCACTCGGTGACCAGGCACCAGTGCCGGGGGTCGTCGAGGGCCCGCAGCAGTTCGCCCCGGCGGTAGCCGGGCCGGGCGGCGAGGGCGGCCAGCGCGGCGTGGGCCCGCTCCGTGAAGGTCGCGGCGCTCTCCTCCGCCACCACGAACCGGTTGGTCACCAACACGTACGCCTCCTGCCGCCGGCCCGCTGTCCGTCCGGATGTGCCGGGGCGTCGCTGGCGACAGCCCACCGGCCGGAGGTACCGGGATCTCGTAGAGTCTGTGGGATGCAGCGTACGCAGAGCGCCCTGCTCACCCGGCTGGCCCGGGTCAACCCGACGACGATGTTCCTGGCCGCACTGGTGCTGGTGCTGCTCGGCCTCTTCGCGCCGGGGATCGTCGGCGGGGCGCTGCTGCTGGCCCTGGCCGCCGGGCTGGCCGCGCTGCTGGTGACCACCTGGCCGGTGCAGAGCCCGGCGACCCGGACCATCCGGCTGGTGATCCTGACCCTGCTGGTCGGTGCCGCCCTGGTGAAGATCGCCGGATGACCTCCCGCCCGCCGGTGGTCCGGCACCCCCGACGGGGCGCATGAGGCGGTTTCATGCAAGCATGCGTTTTTGACAATCATTCTCATTGTCGCGGAAAGTAGAGGGCATGGTGATCCGCTCCGCCCTCCGTACCGCCGCCCTCGCCACCACCGGCCTGCTCGCGCTGACCGGCGTCGCCGCCTGCGGGGGCGACGGCAGCGGTGCCGACCCTGACCGGGTCGACGTCGTCGCCGCCTTCTATCCCCTCCAGTTCGTCGCCGAGCGCGTCGGCGGCGACGCCGTCCGGGTGACGAACCTCGCCAAGCCCGGCGCCGAACCGCACGACCTGGAACTCAACCCCGGCCAGGTCGGGCAGGTCAGCGACGCGGAACTGGTGGTCTACCTGGCCGGCTTCCAGCCGAGCGTGGACGAGGCGGTCCGGCAGCAGGCCGGTGACCGGGCCTTCGACGTGGCAGGCGTGGCGCCGCTGCTGGACGCGACGGCGGGCGGACACGAGCACGAGGGCGAGGAGGGCCACCAGGGCGAGGAGGAGCACGAGGGCGCGGGCGCGGCCGGGGAGGAGCACGAGGGCGAGGCCGCCGGCAAGGACCCGCACGTCTGGCTCGACCCGACCCGCCTGGCCGGGATCGCCGACAGGCTGGCCGAGCGGCTGGGCGCGGTCGACCCGGACCGGGCCACCGACTACACCACCCGGGCCGGGACGTTGCGCGCCGAGCTGGAGACGCTGGACTCCGAGTACGCCGAGGGGTTGAAGACCTGCCAGCGCCGGGAGCTGGTGACCAGCCACACCGCGTTCGGTTACCTGGCACAGCGCTACCAACTGGAGCAGATCGGCATCTCCGGGCTGACCCCGGAGGACGAGCCGGCCCCGCAGCGGCTGGCCGAGGTGGCCGCCGAGGCCCGGGAACACAGGACCACGACGATCTTCTTCGAGACCCTGGTCAGCCCGAAGGTCGCCGAGACGATCGCCCGGGAGGTCGGGGCGAAGACCGCCGTACTGGATCCGATCGAGGGCCTGCAGCCGGACAGTACCGGGGACTACCTTTCGGTGATGCGCAGCAACCTGGGCGCCCTGAGGACCGCGTTGGGATGTTCATGACCGAACCTGTCGTCACCGTGCAGCACGGGGTGGTCGCCTACGCCGACCGTCCCGTGCTGCGCGGCGTTTCGCTGCGGGTGGAGCCGGGCGAGGTGGTCGCCGTACTCGGTGCCAACGGCTCCGGCAAGTCCACCCTGATCCGGGCGATCCTCGGCCTGGTGCCGCTGGCCGCCGGGGCGGTCACCCTGTTCGGCACCCCGCAGCGCCGGTTCCGGCAGTGGGCCCGGATCGGGTACGTGCCGCAGCGGATGGGCGCCGGCAGCGGCGTACCGGCCACCGTGGCCGAGGTGGTCGCCTCCGGCCGGCTGGCCCGGCGGGGCGTGTTCCGGCCGCCGGGGCGGAGCGACCGGGCGGCGGTGGCCGAGGCGCTGGCCGCCGTCGGGCTCGCCGACCGGGCCGGTGACCCGGTGGCCACCCTCTCCGGCGGGCAGCAGCAGCGCACCCTGATCGCCCGGGCGCTGGCCGGCCGACCCGAGCTGCTGATCCTCGACGAGCCGACCGCCGGGGTCGACTCGGCCAGCCAGGACGCCTTCGCCGAGGCGCTGCGCGGGTTCGTCGCCGGTGGCGGGACGGTGCTGCTCGTCGCGCACGAACTCGGGCCGCTGGCCGGGGTGGTCAACCGGGCGGTGGTCGTACACGACGGGACGATCGCGCACGACGGCGCGGTCCCGGAACCGGTCGGGCACCACGCCGCGCCCGGACACGACCACGTCCACCCGCACGCGCCGGAGGACTCCACCGGGATGTGGGGCAAGTGAGGGCGACATGAGCATCTTCCAGTACGAGTTCATGATCCGCGCCCTGGTCGGTGCGCTGGTGATCGGGCTTACCGCCCCGGCCCTCGGCATCTATCTGGTGCAGCGCCGGATGTCGCTGATCGGCGACGGGGTCGGGCACGTCGCGCTGACCGGGGTCGGGGTCGGGCTGCTGCTCGACAGGTCCCCGGTGCTGACCGCGGTGATCGTGGCGGCGGTCGCCGCGGTCGCCATCGAGCTGATCCGGGAACGCGGCCGCACCTCCGGCGACGTCGCGCTGGCGATGCTCTTCTACGGCGGCATCGCCGGTGGCGTGATGCTCGTCGGACTCTCCGGCAGCCGGAGCAACGCCAACCTGCTGGCGTACCTCTTCGGCTCGCTGACCACGACGTCGCCGCAGGATCTCGTGGTGATCGTGGTGCTCGCGGCGGTGGTCCTGGGCACCATGGTCGCGCTGCGCCCGGCACTCTTCGCGATCTGCCACGACGAGGAGTACGCCCGGGTCTCCGGGCTGCCGGTCCGGGCGCTGAACCTGCTGCTCGCGGTGACCACGGCGGTGACCGTGACAATCGCGATGCGGGCGGTCGGACTGCTGCTGATCAGTGCCCTGATGGTGGTGCCGGTGGCCACCGCGCAGCTGTTCACCCGGGGCTTCCTCGGCACCATGGTCGCCGCGATGGGCCTGGGCCTGCTCGCCTCCGGCTCCGGGGTGTGGCTGGCCGGCACCGCCAACACCGCGCTCGGGGCCACCATCGTGATCCTGGCGATCGGCCTGTTCCTGGTGGTGTCCGTCGGCGTGGCGGTACGCCGGGCGCTGGCCCGGCGGCGGGCCGTGGCCGCGCCGGAACCGCACGTCGAACCCTGTGACGTGCTGCTCGGCCCGGCCGCACCGCCGGCCCCGGCGGCCGGTTCCACCCCGGTCGACCAGGCGGCGGTCGACCTTGGCACCGCGCACCGAACGGCGGCCCGGCGTTAACAACCGTTACCGTTACAGGGTGACGAGCACGAACGCCTACGAGGCCTATGCCGGCGCCGGTGAGCTGCTGCGGGCACTCGCCGCACCGATCCGGCTCGCCATCGTCAGCGAACTCGCGCACGGTGAGCGCTGCGTGCACGAACTGGTGGAAACCCTCGGCGCGCCGCAGCCGCTGGTCTCCCAACACCTGCGGGTGCTCCGCGGGGCCGGCGTGGTGCGCGGCTCGCGACGCGGTCGGGAAATCGCCTATACCTTGGTCGACGAACACATCGCGCATATCGTGGCGGACGCGGTGAGCCATTCGGGGGAAGCCACCTGACGCCCAGGACGTCCGGCAGGCACCTGAGACGACGCGAGGAGGGCGAGATGGCGGCGACGGACAGCGGCGCGGCGGTACGCAACACCCGACAGCGCAGCGCGGTCAGTGCGCTGCTCGGCGAGGTCGAGGGCTTCCACAGCGCCCAGGACCTGCACGCGATGCTCCGCAGCCGGGGCGAGCGGGTCGGCCTGACCACCGTCTACCGCACCCTCCAGGGACTCGCCGACGCGGGCGAGATCGACGTTATGCGACCGCCGGGCGGCGAGCACCTCTACCGGCGGTGCAGCGAGGGCCACCACCACCACCTGGTCTGCCGGGCCTGCGGCCGTACCGTCGAGGTGGAGGGGCCGGCCGTGGAGAGCTGGGCCGACCGGGTCGCCAACAAGCACGGTTTCTCCGACGTCAGCCACACCCTGGAGATCTTCGGCACCTGCCCGGACTGCGCGAAGCGCTGACCACCGGGAAACGGCGAAGTCGGCCCCCACCCGGGACACCGCGGCTCAGCCAGCACCCAGGACACGGCGGGGCAGCCAGCATCCGGGACACCGCGGGTCAGCCCGCGCCGAAGCAGACGAAGGCCGCCGCCGTGGCCCGCGCGGAGCCGTCCCCGCTGGCGGCGAACTCCCGCTGGGCGGCGGCGAGCGCCGCCGCCGGCCGGGCACCGGCAGCCATCCGGCGGTGCAGGTCCAGCATCAGCGCGGTGGTCAGGTCCGCCGGCACCGGCAGCACGGTGGCGACCAGGCTGCTGGCGCCGATGGCCAGCAGTACCGAGGTGAAGCCCATCACCTCGTCACCCGGGCGCACCCCGGAGCGCCCCGAGTCGCAGGCGGAGAGCACCACACAGCCGGGCGGCCGGGGCAGCCGCTCCAACTCGTAGGCGGTGAGCGGGCCGTCGGCGAGTTCCAGTGTGGAGAAGAGCGGGTTGTCGGCCCGGAACGTGCCGTGCGCCGCGACGTGTGCCAGCCGGGCCCCGTCCAACGCGCCGGTCAGCGCCTCGGCGGTCGCCTCCGCGCCGGTCAGCACGCGTGCCCCGGGCAGTACCCGGGCCAGTTGGCACACCTCGGTCGCGGCGGCGGGCAGGCGCGGGCCGGCGGCCAGCAGCGGCGGGCCGTCCGGCGGCGTACGCCGGGTGGCGGCGAGCCACGCCGTCGCCGACGGGGCCACCGTCACCGGCCGCCCGGCACAGGTCGGCAGCCCGGACCAGGCGACCGCGTGCAGCTCCCCGATCGGCACCAGCACGAGTGGCCGGTCGGACAGGTGTGCCCGGAGCGGTCCGAAGAGCTGCCGGTCCAGCACTTCCGAGGCGTGCGCCACCCCGGCCCGGGCGTCCGGGGTGTCCCCGGTGACGACCAGCCGGCGCAGGCCGAACCGGTGCAGCCGGGCCGCGTGCAGCGCCGACTCGACCGGGCCCAGGTCGTGCAGGGTCGCCCGGCCGTCCCGGAGCAGCACCGCCCGCAGCCGTTCCCGGTGGGCCACGAGTTCCACGAGTACCGCCGGGCCGAGTCCCCCGGCGAGGGCGCGCAGGCCCGGCGGTGCCAGCAGACCGCCGCCACCGTCGACCCCCCGGGCCAGTTCCCGGATGTGCCGTTCGAGCCGGGCCTGGCGACCGCGCAGCGCGGTCACCGGCCGGCCCGCCAGCAGGGCCTCCTCCAGCGCGCCGCTGACCATCCGCAGCTCGGCGAGGGCGGCGGCCAGTCCGACGTCCTGGGGTGGCAGGACGGCCCGCATCCGCAGCGTGCTGGCCCGCCACCGCTCCGTCCAGGCGAGCACCCGGGCGGGCGTACCGGAACTGATCGCCAGGTCGACTCCCTCGGCCGCGAGTTCCTGGCCGTGTGCGCCGCTGTGCGCGCGCAGCTCGGTGGCGCCCAGCGCGGCCCGGTAGCCGTCGAGCACGGCCAGTCCGCGACGCAGCGCGCGGGCGCCACCCCGGTGGTCCCCGCTGAGCCGGCGGGACAGTGCCAGCGCGTACCAGCCCTGCGCCCGCCGGGAGGCCGTTCCCCGGCGGCGTGCCCGGGCCGCGACCGCCAGCAGTTCGCGGGCCCGCCCGGTGCGCCCGAGTGCGGCGGCCAGCCCGGCCGCCTCGATCCGGGTGGTGAGCGCCGGTCCCGGCCAGCCGGTGCCGTCGAGCTGGTCGGCGGTACGCACCATCGCGGCCAGCAGCGCCGCCGAGCGGGTACCCCGGCGCAGTTCCGCGCGCAGTTCGACGTGCCGGGCGAAGGCGGCCCAGGTGCGGCGGCCCTGGCGGCGGAACCGGACCCGGGCGGCGGCGGCGGACTCGGTGGCGGTGGTCAGGTCACCGGCGAGCAACGCGGCCCGAGCCTGGGCGAGCAGCGCCTCGGCGAGATCCGAGGCCATTCCGCGCCGCCGCAGTTCCCGGACGGCGAGGCCGGCGACCTCGACCGCCTCCTCCACGAGCGGCACCGAGAGCAGCAGCTCGAACCGGTCCAGCAGCAGCGCCGGCCGAGGCACCCTGAGCTGGGCGTACTCCTCCTCGACGGCGGCGAAGCGGCGCAGCGCCCCCGGGATGTCGCCGCCGTGGCCGGCGGCGATGCCGAGGTTCCATCGCACGTCGGCGGCGGCCAGGTCCAGTCCGAGCCGCTGGAAGATGGCGGCCGCGCAGCCGAGGTCGTCGGCGCCCGGTGTCGCGCCCCGGTGCGCGTTCAGCAGCCCCCGGTTGTTCCGGGCGCGTGCCTCCAGCAGCAGGTCACCCTCCCGGCGGGCGATCTCCACCGCGATCCCGTACTCCCGGATCGCCTCCTCGAACTGGCCACGGAAGTGCAGCACCACGCCCCGCTGCATCCGGGCCCGCCCGGCGTCGGCGCCGGTCAGCTCGGGTAGTGCCGAGGTGACCGCGGCCAGGGCGGCGGAGGTGCGGCCGGCGTTGGCGAGCACGTACCCGAGGCTCATCCTGGCCAGCGCCGCCACCCGGGGCGTCCCGGCGACCCGCAGCGCGCGGCGCAGGTGCCGCAGGGCTCCCGGCAGGTCGTTGAGTTCCCGCAGAGCGAGCCCGATCGCCCGTTCCGCGGTGGACCGCTCGTCCGGGTCGGGTTGTCCGGTGGTCAGCACCCGGCGGCCGATGGCGATCGCCTCGCGGGGATAGCGCTGGACGGCGTCGAGCGCGGCCCGCGCCGTCGCCGCGGCGGAGCCGACGCTGTCACCCATCCGGATAGAATCCCCGATAAATGACCTTCGGTCAATCTGTGCGGTTATCCGAAAAGAGGTGATTCCAGGCCGTCCGCCAGCCCGTCAATTATTGACAATGAACTATCGGTGGAAAAGAATTGACGCCGCCGGGAACGTCCGAGAAGTTGACCTTTCGACCGCACTTTCTTCGCTCATTTGGAGGACCGGTGTCGCCTGACCGTCCCGTCGCGCCGCGTTCGACCGGTCGGTTCTCCCGTCGGCATCTCCTGGCGTTGGCCGCGCTGGCCGCAGCCACCCCGCTGGGCGCCGGACTGCGACCGGGCCCGGCCGGTGCCGGGGACGAGGGCGAGGGCGACGACGACGCGTACCAGCGGGCGTTCCAGCAACTGCTGGCCGCCGATCCCGAGGTGCGACTGCACGGCGAGACCGGCCGGGAGTTCCTCTACCGCCCCCGGCAGTTGCTGGTCGCCGACCCGGACGCCCAACGGGTGCTGGCCGCGCTGCGGAAGGCCGGGCATCCGGCCACCCCGGGCGGCCGGTTCGCCGGCGTCACCCGGCTGCGCTTCGACCGGGAGACCGAGGTGCCCGCGGTGGTGGCGAAGCTGCGCGACCCACGGCAGTGGCCCGAGCAGCCGGTCCCCCGGGTGCAACCGCACCACCTGCTGGTCGGCTACGGCAACATCATGGGCAACCCCGGCGGCCCGCCCCAGGTCGCCGCCGCGCTGCCCGCGCCGGATCCGAAGCACGCCCGGGACGGCGCCGGGGTGACGGTCGGCGTCTGCGACACCGGGGTCTGGCGGCTCGCCGACAGCCGGCACCCGCTGTGGCTCGGCGGCAGCTACCTGCCGCAGGTCGACGACGAGGACCCGCTCTACCTGCACACCGACGTGCTCGGTCCGCAGGGCGGGCACGGCACCTTCGTCGCCGGGGTGGTCCGGCAGGCCGCGCCGGGTGTGTCGTTCGATCCCGAGCCGGCGCTGCACCCGACCGGCATCGGTGACGAGGAGATGCTGGTGGCGGCGCTGGCCGCCCTCGACCCCCAGGTGTCGATCGTCAACCTG
This sequence comes from Plantactinospora sp. WMMB782, assembly GCF_049179135.1. Lineage (NCBI taxonomy): Bacteria > Bacillati > Actinomycetota > Actinomycetes > Micromonosporales > Micromonosporaceae > Plantactinospora > Plantactinospora sp. WMMB782. Next base: position 674,195 of record NZ_JBMHMC010000007.1, read on the forward strand.
TCGCTCGGTTGTTTCACCCAGGACGACCTGCCACCACTGCCGCTGGCGAACGTCCTCGCCGGCCGGCGGCAGGGCGGCGTCGTCGTCGCGTCCGCCGGCAACGCCGGCACCAGCCGGCCGGCCTGGCCGGCGGCGCTGCCCGACGTACTCGCGGTGGCCGCGGTCAGCCGGGACGCGGCCGGGCTGGTGCCGGCCCCGTACAGCAACCACGGCTCCTGGGTGGACGCGTGTGCCGTCGGCGAGCGGACCAGCACCTTCGTCGACGGCCGGCTGCCGCTGCCCGGCCTGCCCACCAGGCAGTTCCTCGGGTACGCGAGCTGGGCCGGCACCTCCTTCGCGGCGGCACACGTCTCGGGCCGGCTGGCCGCCGTGATGACCGGCAACGGGCTCGACGCCGAACAGGCCCGCCAGTTCCTGCTCGCCCAGCCCGCCTGGCATCCCGACTATGGCGTACTCGTTGACTGAGCGCCCGGACCGGACCCCGCGTCCCGAAGCCTGCCCGCCGCACGGCTCCGGAAGTCCGGGTCCGGGGCCGGACGGCCGGACCACGGACGGTCCGGCGCCGGACGGGATCCTCACCGTGCTTGTCGCCGCCGCCGCGAACGGTGACGAGTTCGCCTGGGCGGAACTGGTCCGCCGCTACACCCCGCTGGTGCTCTCGGTGATCCGGGCACACCGGCTCAACCGCACCGACGCGGCGGACGTGAACCAGACAGTCTGGCTGCGCCTGGTCGAGCACCTGGACCGGGTACGCGAGCCGGCCGCCCTGGCGACCTGGCTGGCGACCACCACCCGACGGGAGTGCTACCGGCTGGTCCGGGTCGGCCGACGCACCCAGCCGTTCGACCCGCTCGACGACGCCGTCGAGGCGACCATCGGCGCCCTGCTGCCGCCGGACTTCACGGCGCCGGACGAGAACCTGCTCCGGGCCGAACGCCGGCAGGCACTCCGGGACGGCTTCGGCCAACTTCCGGCACGCTGCCGGGAACTGCTGTCCCTGCTGGTCGCCGACCCGCCGGCCAGCTATCGGGAGATCGCCCGGCGGCTGGGCATGCCGATCGGCAGCATCGGCCCCTCGCAGGCGCGCTGCCTGCGGAAGCTGCGCGACTCCCCCGCGCTCGCCGCGTTCGTCGGGTCGTCCTCGGACGCCGAGGGGAGCGGAGGTGACCGGAATGGGGCAGTGGCCGCCGGCCGATGACGACGCCCTGCTGCGCGAGCTGGGTACGGCCCTACGGGAGGCGGGACCGCCGCCGGAGGAGGAGTTCCTGGCCGCCGGGTTCGCGGCGCTGCGTTGGCGGACCCTGGACGTCGAGCTGGCCATCGCCGAGCTGACCTTCGACTCGGCCTGTGACCTCGAACCCGCCGGGCTCACCCGGTCCGCCGGCTCCGACCGGGCCCTGGCGTTCCACGCCGGTCCGGTCGCCGTCGCGATCGAGGTGACCGGAAGCGGCATCGTCGGCCAGTTGTCACCGGCCCGCGGTGGCCGGGTCGTCGCCCGTACCCCGCACGGCCCCTACGAGGAGGTGTCGGTGGATCCGGTCGGCTTCTTCTCGCTGGGTCCGCCGCCCGACGGGCCGGTCCAGCTGCACGCCCGTACCTCGGACTATTCGGTGGCGACCAGTTGGGTCTCGCTCCGCTGACCCGTCCCGGACCGCCGAGCGCCACGGGTACGGAATCCGGCCGGGAGCCGTAGCGCCCCGCCGGGTCGGCTTCCACGCCTGGCCTGGCCCGACCGGCCCGACCATGGCGACCAGGGCGTCGTGGTCGAGGGGCGGGCGCCGGCGGCTCCAAAAGGTGCGGCCGTACAGGAGGATCGTCGAGCGCCGTTGATACAAAATAGCGTGTAATTCTTCCGCCCCGCATTCCACCTTATTCGAGAATTACTCCGTCCCTGGCATATGCGGGCACGCGCGGCAATCGAATTCTTCGCCTGTTCCATCGACTCCGGACACTGGATTAGAGTCTCTTTCTGCCGGCAGTCGAGGGATCGCGCTCCCTCACTCTCTCATCGCCCCAGTGTCCCCGAAGACAAGGAACCCGCATGAGTACTGCGAGTACCCGCCTGTTCCGAACTCCCATACTGTTGTTCGGCGCGGTACTGGCGGCGCTGCTGACCGTCTCGACGAGCAGCGTCGCCCTGGGTGGCGACATCGCCGACGGGTCGAGGTCCGGCGCGGCGGTCTCCGCGCGTACCGACGCGTTCATGAAGGACATCGCGTCGGACGTCGGGAACGAGCCGCACGGGGCGATCTATTCGTCCTTCTTCAACAGCCCGGACGTCAAGATCTGCCCCAGCGGAATCGAGTGCGCCTCGCACACGAACCCGGTCGTCGGATCGACCAGCCACATCTTCGTCAAGCTCCGGAACCCGGGCCCGTACGGCTCGGGGACCAGCTCCGGCACGCTGCGCGCGTACTACACCGCCTCGGGTGGCGCGGCGAACTGGCCGGCGCACTGGACCCCGATCGGCGCGAAGAGCCTGCCGGTGGCGCCCGGTGAGACGGTCACCTCCATCGAGTGGTCGAACGTGCCGTCCATCGGCCACTTCTGCCTGCTGCTCCGTTGGGAGTCCGAGACCGACCCGATGAACTTCGAGGGCACGGCGACGTCGGTCAACACGCAGTACAACAACAACATCGTCTGGAAGAACGCCAACACAGTTCCGGCCGCACCGGGCGGGCCGCCGGTGGACCGGCCGTACGCGCTGGCCAACGCACTGCCGGTGCCGGCGGACTTCGACCTCGTGTTCCGGCCTGCGGACCAGGTGAAGCCGGGTGTGCGGGTCGTGGTCGACCTCGGCCCGGAACTCTTCGAGCGCTGGGTGCGGGGCGGTCGAGGGGGCGAGGGCGTCCGGGTGGTCGGCCGGAGCCAGCTGGAGGTCGATCCGGCCGGGGCGCAGATCAGGGACATCCTGATCGATCCGGAGGAGCGCCCGGTCGTCAAGCTGAGCTTCGCTGCCGGCGAGGCGGCGCAGAAGCCGTACGTACTCCAGGTGTTGCAGGTCGGTCCGGCCCGTGAGCTCGGCGAGAAGTTCGTGCTGGGCGGGGTGGACTACACCATCGTGTCGGCCCGGGGCTGACAGCTCCGCCGTCGGGGGGCTGGTGAGCCGGGTGCGCATCCCCGGCCCACCAGCTCGGCGGCCCAGGCCCAAAGCCCGGCAGCCCGGGCCCACGAGCCGGGCAGTCCGGTCCGACAACCCCGGCAGTCCAGGCCCACCAGCACGGCGTTCCCGGCCGTGGCACGCTGACCGGCATGAGGATCTACGCCGATCGCTTTCCGACCGCCGCCCGCCAATTCCTCACCGACCTGCTCGTCGTCGCCTGGGTCTACCTCTGGGTCCGGGCCGCGATGTGGCTGCACGACCTGGTGCAGAAACTCGCCGTACCCGGACAGAAGCTGGAGGGGGCCGGCGGTGGGCTGGCCGACAACCTGGCGGACGCGGGCGGCAAGGTCGGCCGGGTGCCGGTGGTCGGCGACGACCTGACCGAGCCGTTCGAGAAGGCCGCCGGGGCGGCGCGGGCGATGGCCGACGCCGGCCGGGACCAGCAGGAGCTGGTCGGCGAACTGGCGCTGGCGCTCTCGCTGGCCCTGCTGGTGTTCCCGCTCGGGGTGGTGCTGCTGGGATGGTTGCCGCTGCGGGTCCGCTGGATGCGGCGCGCGGCTGCGGCCCGGGCGCTCCGGTCGGCACCCGCCGGGCGTGACCTGCTGGCGCTGCGGGCGCTGGCGAACCAGCCGATCCGCAAGCTCACCCGGATCGACCCGGACGTGGCGCAGGCGTGGCGGCGGGGCGACACCGAGGCGGTGGAGGCGCTGGCCGCGCTGGAACTGCGGGCGCTCGGGCTACGGTCCGCCCCGGAACGCCGCTGACCTCTGGACGCAACGGCAACGGATGTGAAACTGACAAGATTGGGGAGGACCAGGATGAGTGCTCCGTCGAACTGGCGTGACGTGCAGGTCAAGGCTCGGGCGACCGATCCCAGGTGGGACAGCGCCGAGCGGGTGGAACGGCGTGTCCGGATGCGGGAGCAGATGCTCACCTCGGTCAGCGGCGCCCAGCTCGCCGAGATCCGCAAGCGACTCGGCCTGACTCAGGTGCAGCTCGCCGAGGCGGCGGGGGTGTCGCAGGCCCGGATCAGCCAGATCGAGAACGGCGAGGCGACGAGCCTCAAGACGTTGCGGGCGTACGTCACCGGTCTCGGCGGGCACCTGGAGGTGGTCGCCCGGATCGGCAACATCCAGCTGAAGGTGGCGTGACGAATCGGTCCCGGGTGGGTCCGGCGGGACCCGGCGGATCCGAATCGACTCCGTGCACCCGGCCGGTCCTCGGTGCGCGCGCTCGCGGGTCCACTGTCGACGGCACCCTCGCTGGCCAACTCCGGTCAAGGCGGTCAGACTGTGCGGGCGGGCGACATGATCGTCTGCCGCTGCGCCGGCCGTCACCCGCACGCCGACGCACCGCCGACACCGCAGGTCGAGGATCTCCGTGTACGCACACCAGCAACCGCCGGACGCCTTCCCCCGCCGCCCGCTCGGCGCCACCGGCCTGCGCGTCACCCCGGTCTGCGTCGGCGGCGGCCCGCTGGGCAGCATGCCGGCCCTCTTCGGGTACGACGTCAGCGCCGAACGCGGCACCGAGACCGCGCTCGCCGCGCTCACCGGCCCGTTCAACTTCCTCGACACCGCGGCCGGCTACAGCGACGGGGAGAGCGAACGGCGGATCGGTGCCGCCCTGCGCCGGATCGGCGGTGTGCCGGACGGCTTCGTACTGGCCACCAAGGTCGACCGGGACTTCGAGACCGGCGACTTCTCAGGTGAGCAGATGCGCCGCTCCGCCGAGGGCAGCCTGGAACGGCTCGGCCTGGACCGGCTGCCGCTGGTCTATCTGCACGATCCGGAGCACATCAGCTTCGAGCAGGGCATGGCGCCGGGCGGCCCGGTCGAGACGCTGCTGGACCTGCGACGACAGGGCGTCATCGAGCACCTCGGGGTGGCCGGCGGCCCGGTGGAGCTGATGGCGCGCTACCTGCGTACCGGGCACTTCGCGGCGCTGATCACGCACAACCGGTGGACCCTGGTGGACCGCTCCGCCGGTGACCTGATCGACGAGGCGGTCTCGCTCGGTGTCGGGGTGGTGAACGCGGCGCCCTTCGCCAGCGGCATCCTGGCCAAGGGGCCGGACCGGTTCACCAGGTACGCCTACCGGGATGCCGACGCCGCGACGCTGGAGCGGATCCGGGCGATGGAGGCGGCGTGCACGGCACACGGCGTACCGCTCGCGGCGGCGGCGCTCCAGTTCTCGCTGCGCGATCCACGGATCACGTCCACGATCGTCGGGGTGTCCCGCCCGGAGCGGATCGCCGAGACCGCCCGGCTGGCCGGCTGGGAGGTCCCCGACCAGTTGTGGGACGAGTTGGCCCCGCTCACCGCCCCGAGGGAGTCCTGGCTCTTCTGACCGGACGAACCGGTCGGGGTGGCCGGCACGGGCCACCCCGACCGCATGCTCACCCGCCGCTGTCCGCCTTCGACGTGTCCGGCCCAGGCGCATCCGCCTCCGACGGGTCCACCCTTACCGTGTCCGGCTCTACCACACCCGCCTTTGCCGACTCCGGCTCTACCACGCCCGCCCTTGCCGCGTCCGGCTTCGGCAGTCGGCGGCGTACGTCATCGACGGTCGACGGGCCGGGCTGCCAGGCGGCGACCCAGGGCAGGTCGGCGGGCGGGGTGACCACGCCCTCCTCGACGAAGGCGTACCGGCCGGCGAGGATCCGCTCCGCCGCCGCCGTGTCGACCGAGTCGGTGTTATCCCAGAGAGCCCGGAACAGCTCGGCGATGCGCACCTTCGCCTGCCGGCAGAACAGGTCGGCGAGTTCCACGCCCTCCGGCCGGTTCTCCCGCTCGGCGTTGGCCCGTACGCAGACCGCCGACATGGCAAACAGTTCCGCCCCGATGTCCACGATCCGGCCGAGGAAGCTCTGCTTGTGCTCCAGTTTGCCCTGCCAGCGGGACATCGCCAGGAACGTCGACCGGGCCAGCTTGCGGGACGACCGCTCGACGTGCCGCAGGTGCCCGGCGAGCGGGCCGTACTCGGCGTACCCGGTGGGGTTCTGGCCGCGTCCGACCGCGAGGGTCGGCAGCCAGCGGGCATAGAACGCACCCGCCTTCGCTCCGGCCCGGACCTTCTGGCCGAGTTCGGCGTCCGGGTCGATGATGTCGCCGGCCACCGAGAGGTGGGCGTCGACCGCCTCCCGGGCGATCAGCAGGTGCATGATCTCGGTCGAACCCTCGAAGATCCGGTTGATCCGCAGGTCGCGGAGGATCTGCTCGACGGCGGCCGGGCGTTCGCCCCGGGCGGTGAGCGAGTCGGCGGTCTCGTAGCCGCGTCCGCCCCGGATCTGCACCAGCTCGTCGGCGATCTTCCAGGCCATCTCGCTGGCGTAGAGCTTGACCAGCGCCGCCTCGATCCGGATGTCGTTGCGGTCGTCGTCGGCGAGCAGGCAGCAGAGGTCGAGCATGGTCTCCATGCCGTAGGTGGTGGCGGCGATGAACGACAGTTTGGTGGCCACCGCCTCGTGCCCGCCGACCGGCCGGCCCCACTGCACCCGATCGGCGGCCCAGCCCCGGGCCACGTTCAGCGACCACTTGCCGGCTCCGACACACATCGCCGGCAGCGAGAGCCGGCCGGTGTTCAGGGTGGTCAGCGCGATCTTCAGGCCGCGCCCCTCGCCGCCGATGACGTTCTCGGCGGGTACGAAGACGTCGGAGAACCGGGTCAGGCTGTTCTCCAGGCCGCGAAGTCCGAGGAACTCGTTGCGCCGTTCGACGGTGATCCCCGGCGAGTCGGCCTCGACGACGAAGGCGGTGATCCCGCCGCGCCGGCCCTCCGAGGCGGGCACCCGGGCCATCACCACCAGCAGCGACGCCACGGTGCCGTTGGTGGCCCAGAGCTTGACGCCGTTGAGCCGGTAGCCGGTGCCGTCGGAGGTCGGCTCGGCGATGGTGGCCAGCCGGGCCGGGTCGGAGCCGACGTCCGGCTCGGTGAGCAGGAACGCCGACACCTCACCGGCGGCCAGCCGGGGCAGGAAGCGCTGCTTCTGCTCCTCGGTGCCGAAGATCTTGAGCGGCTGCGGCACGCCGATGGACTGGTGTGCCGAGAGCAGCGCGCCGATCGCCGGGCTGGCCGAGCCGGCCAGCGTCAACGCACGGCAGTAGTGCAGGTTGGTCAGGCCGAGACCGCCGTACTTCCGGTCGATCTTCATGCCGAAGGCGCCGAGCCGGCCGAGCCCGGCGAACACCTCGTCGGGGATGCTCGCGTCCCGCTCGATCGCGGCACCGTTGACCTCGGAGCGTACGTAACTGTCGAGCCGGGCGAGGAACTCCTCGGCGTGCGCGGCGCGCTCGGGATCGGGCTGCGGCCACGGGTCGATCAGGTCCAGCCGGAGTCGGCCGAGGAAGAGTTCCTTGCCGAAGCTCGGCTTGCCCCACTCGGTCTCCCGGGCCGCCTCGGCGACCTGCCGGGCCTCCCGCTCGGAGACCTGTCCCGCCTCCTTCGGCAGCGGCCCGACTCCGTCCGACCCGCTCGCCGCCGGCCTGTTCCGCTCTGTCGTGGTCACGGCAATCCCTCCGATCGAGTACGGCGGTAAGGGGGTGCCCGCGCCGCATCGCCCGGCTACGGCAGCTACCGGAGCGGTAACCCCCTGAGGTCCTTTGCGCGAATACCCCGTCAACGCTACCGGGTTTTGTTACCCGTCGGTAGCACCAAATATGCCGATCCCGGCAGCCGCGCCCCGGATACGCTGCCTGGCCATGCTCGCCACGCGTCTCGACCTCGACCGGATCCGGGCGGCCCGCCGGGTGATCGATCCTCTCTTCCTGGACACCCCGCTGTACCAGTGCGACCCGCTCGGACACCACCTCGGCTGCACGGTGAGCATCAAGCTGGAGACCGCGAACCCGGTACGCAGCTTCAAGGCCCGGGGCACCGAACTCGTCGCCAGCCTGCTGACCGGGCAGGGCCGTACGGCCGCGGTCTGCGCCAGCGCCGGCAACCTCGGGCAGGCGCTCGGCTGGTCGGGTCGCCGCCGCGGCCTCGACGTGACGGTCGTGGCGTCCCGCCGGGCACCCGCCGCCAAGCTCGACCGGATCCGTGCGCTCGGTGCCGAACTGGAACTGGTCGACGGCGACTTCGAGCAGGCCCGCGAACGGGCCGCGACCCTCGCGCGGCAGCGGGACATCCGGCTGGTCGAGGACAGCCTGGACATCGAGACCTGCGAGGGCGCCGCGACCATCGGCCTGGAACTGGCGGACAGCGCCAGGTCGGTCCGGCCCAGCCGGTTCGGCGCGGGTTCCGCCTTCGACGCCGTACTTGTCGCTCTCGGTGGCGGCGCGATGGCCAGCGGCGTCGGGTACGCGCTGAAGACCCTGGCGCCGGCGGTCGAGGTGATCTGCGTACAGCCGTCGGGTGCACCCGCGATGACCCGCTCGTGGCACCAGCGTCGGGTCGTCAGCACCGACTCGACCGACACGATCGCCGACGGAGTCGCCGGCCGGTACCCCATCCCCGCCGTGCTGGACGACCTCCTGGCGGTGGCCGACGACGCGGTCCTGGTCCGGGAGGAGTCGATCGTCGAGGGGATGCGGCTGCTCCTGGAGCACGCCGGCCTGGTCGTCGAACCCTCGGCCGCCCTCGGCGTCGCAGCCGTCCTGGAGAACCCCGACCGGTTCGCCGACCGTCACGTGGTGACCGTCGTCTGCGGCAGCAACGTCGACCTGCCCGCCTACCACCACTGGATCCGCCGCTGACCCGACTTCCCGCCCCACCCCGACCGCCACGCGCCGCACGCCGCACGCCGCACGCCGCACGCCGCACGCCGCACGCCGCACGAGCTTTCGATGCTGACCTGGACACCAGGTGCGCTACGTCGGTGGTGTTACGCATCTGGTGTCCAGGTGACCGCGGAGGACCGGGCAGGAGTGGCCTGCCCGAGGCGGCCGGGGGCGGCGGCCCGGCCGGTTCAGTGTGCCGGCGTACCGGGTGACGGGATCGCCCGCAGTTCGGTAAGCGCGTACCGCGCGGCCTTCTCCACCGCCGCTATCCCCTGCTGCCGCGTCGGATGATGGTCGGAGAGTACGGCGACCAGCCAGTCCCGGCCCGGCTCGACGATCCGGCCGATGCTGTTCGCCAACCAGAGCCCGTTGTCCGCGTCCACCGTCGTCCAGCCGTTCTTGACATAGCTGGCGGTGCTGGCCCGGCCGGCGGCGGCGGTGATCCCCCAGTCCTGGGTCTCGTCGACCTGCCCCATCAGGCCGAGCAGGAAGTCACGACCGTCCTGATCGAGCGGGCCGGACGGCCCGGTGAGCACGGTCAGCAGCCGGAGCTGGTCGGCTGCCGTCGTCGTGGTCAGCCCCCAGCTCGCCGCAGGGGTGGTCTCGCGCAACCCGAGGATCCGGTTCGCGGCGGTCAGGCCGGCCCGGTGGCCGATCGTGGCGTAGAGGCTGCTCGCCGCCGCATTGTCGCTGACCACGATCATCGTGCGGGCCAGCCGCCGCTCGTCCGTGCCGAGTTTGCGGCGCTGCTCCTGGCGGCGCAGCAGCAGGGCCGCCAGGATGTCCACCTTGACGATGCTCGCCGTCTGGTAGCGCCGGGTGCCGGCGACGACCGCCAGCCCGGTGACCCGGTCCCGCACCGCCAGACTGACCCGGCCGCCGACTCCGCGCAGGTAACGGGCGATCCGGGTACGCGCCAGCGCCGGATGGTCCGGCGTCGGGCTCGGCGTCGGGCGGGCCGGGGTGGTCGCCGCCCCCGACTGCGGACCGGCATCCGGCGAACCCGCCGACCAGTACGCCAACCCGGTGCCGGCCGCGCCCGCGCCGAGCAGCGCGGCGGCGGTGGCGGCGAGCAACTCCCGCCGCCTCGGCCCGGATCGACCGGTAGGCACCCGTCGGCCAACCGGCGCGGGTCGATCCTCCGGCACGGGTCGGCTAGTCAAGGAGGTCCGCCAGCTTCCGCACCACGATGTTCGCGGTGTCGGGGTCCACCGGCCCCGGGACGTTCAGCGTGGAGAGCCGGTCGTGCTGGCGTACCGCCACCAGCAGGGTGGACCGGGCCGGTGAGCCGGGAGACTCGATCCGGCCCTGCACCACCAGCCCACCTTCCGGCGGCAGTTCCGTCTCCAGCACGGTGAACGAGACGGTGGCGCCGTACGCCTCGTACCGGGCGCAGGTTCGGACGACCCGGCGTACGTCGTCCAGGGCCCGCACCGCCCACCCCGGCTGGTAGTCCTCGACGACCTGCGTCGCGACCAGTTCGGACGGCTCGTGCCGGAAGCGGCGCTGCACGGCGCCGACCCGGTGCCGCTGGGCCGGATAGTCCTCGTCCCGGTACGCCGGGCAGTCGGCCTGGAGCCACGGCCACGGCGGCGGCCCGGGCGGATGGGCACTCTGCCGCCATCCGGCGCCCAACCCGTCGGGCCGGAGCAGCGCCACGTCGAGGGCTGCCGGCCGCTGCCCCGGGCCGCTGGCGGTCAGCCGGGTCCCCTCGGCGGCCGGGGGTCGGGGTGCCGGCTCGGCGGCGCAACCCGCGGCAGCCAGCACCACCGGCAACACCAGCAGGAGGAGGAGGACTGTCCCGGCCGGTAGCGGCCGTACTCGGGTTTCCACGTCCCTTAAAGACGGCGGTCACCCCCGGGACGTTGCATGGCCTGGTGGTCGACGCCCACCGCCCTCGCCGGAGACGCCTGACCCGGGACGGTGGGCGGGTGCCGGAGACGCCTGACCCGGGGCGGTGGGCGGGTGGACGGGCGCGCAGACGGGGCAGCTCGACAGTCTCCAGCCCGGACACCTTCCAGCGGGCAGAGCGCGGCGATGCCGGTGGTCGGCCGTGGTATCAGTGGGCGGATATGCCGCCGACGCCCCGGCCCGCCGGCCCCGCAGACCGGTCGCGAGGACCGACCGCCGGCCCGGGAGACGGTGGGCCGGCGGTCTGGTCGACTACGACCACCCGGTGGCGGAGCTACCCGGTGGCGGAGCTACCCGGTCGCGGGGCTACCCGGTCGCGGGGCTACCCGGTCGCGGGGCTACCCGGTCGCGGCCCGCAGCTCGCGCTCCCGGTCGGTTTCGGCCCCGGACCCGGCCGGCGCCGGCAGCACACGCGTCGGGCTGGCCACCGGCTTCGGCTTGCCCACCAGGTAGCCCTGGGCGAAGTCCACCCCTAAGTCGCGGAGCAGATTCATCGTGACCTCGTCCTCGACGTGTTCGGCCGCGGTCCGGATGCCCAGCGACCCGCACAACTCGACAATCGACCGCACAATCCGCTGGTTCGCCACCGAATGCTCGACGCCGGTGACGAACTCGCCGCCCAGCTTCACCAGGTCCACCGGAAAGCAGGTGAGAAAGCTGAACGGCACGTGCCCCGAGCCGAAGTCGTCAAGGGCGAGCTGGCAGCCGAGTTCGCGGATGCCGTGCGCGAAGTTGTGCGCCTCGGTCAGGTTGCCGATCCGGGCCGTCTCGGTGATCTCGAAGGTGAGCTGGCCGGGATCGACGTCGTACTGCTGGAGCCGATGCTGCACCCGCTCCAGCAGGTGCGGGTCGCCGAGCGACCGGCCGGAGAGATTCACCTGGTAGTGCGAGGTACCCGAGCCCCGGGCGACGAGTTCGATGGTGCGGTCGATGACCCAGCGGTCGATCGGCAGGACCTCGTCCACCCGCTCCGCGTCGCCGAGCAGGGTCGAGGCGGAGTGCGCCCGCCCGGCGTCGTCGAGTACCCGGAGCAGGATCTCCTGCCGGGTGATCTGGTTGAGCCGCAGGTCGAGGATCGGCTGGGTGTAGAGGGTGAAACGGTTCTCCGCCACCGTCGCCCGGACCCGGTGCCGGCACAGCTCCCGGCGCTCCTCCTCGGCCGCCGGCTGGTCCAGCGCGACCCGGGCCACCCCGGTCGCCCTGGCCCGGCGCCAGGCCGTCTCGGCGTCCACGATCAGGTCGACGCCCCGGCTGCCGTCCCGCCCCTGGTAGCGGACCAGGCCGCCCCAGGCGTCGAGCAGCCGGGTCCGGCCCAGCACGAACGACTGGGAGCGGATACCGTCGATTATGGCCTCGGCGAGCGCGCCGGCCGAACTCAGCGTGGTGCGCTGCATGAGTACCCCGAACTCGTTCGGACCGGTCAGACCGCAGACGTCGGAGCGCCGGGCGACCCGGCGGACGACCTGGGCGACCGCCACCGCCAGCCGTTCCTGCTCGTCCGGGCCGCCGCCGGGCTCGCCGTCGGCATCGGCGTCCGGGCGGACGCCCGGTCGGTCATCGGGCCCGCCGCCTGCGGCCGGGCCGACCGGCTCCACCGCCACCACCAGGAGTACGCCCGGAGCACCCCGCTGGGCGGTGTCGATCTCGTCGGCGAACCGGGCCCGGTGGAAGAGCCCGGTGACCGGGTCCCGGCCGGCCAGCTCGGGCCGCACGGTCTCGCGGCGCCGGGCCAGCCGTGCCTGCTCCTGGCGGGCGAGTTCGACCTCGGTGACGTCCCGGGCGGTGGCGATGATGCCGTGCGGCCGGTTCTCCGGGTCGACCACGTACTCCAGGTGGCAGTGCACGTACCGGGTGACCCGGTCCGGGCGGACCACCCGGCAGGTCGTCTCCCGGACGGTCCGGTCCCGCCACACCGACTCGACCGCCCGGCGCACCCCGTCCAGGTCGTCGGGGTGGACCAGCCGGGTCAGCGTGCCGAGCGTGTGCCGCACGGTGCCCGGCGGATGGCCGAGGATCAGGGCCATCTCGTCCGACCAGGTCAGCTCCCCGCTGGACCGGATCCAGGTCACGGTGCCGTGCTTGGCCAGCTGGGCCGCCCGGGTGATCCGGGCCGCCTCGTCGGTGTCGGCGCTCAGCGGGTCGCGTACCTCGATGTCGCCGGTCAGGTCGCGGCCCTCGGAGACCGCCCGCTGGTACTCCTGCCGCACCCGGCGGGTGGCCCGGCGGGCGCGGGCCCGTTCCAGCTCGCTGAGGGTGCGGTCGGAAGCCAGCGCGAGGATGTCGTCCAGGTTCATCCCCGGTCCCTTCCGGCGGGCGTCTCGAAGCCCGCCTGCTGGGCGAGGTCCCGCAACCGGCGCCGGGCCTCCTGCCGGTACGCCCGCACCGTGTTGTAGGCGATGCCGAGGATGGCCGCGATCTCGTGGTCGGGCCAGCCGTCCAGGGTCAACACGAAGACCTCGGCCTGCCTCGGCGGCAACTGGCGCAGCCAGCCGCGCAGCAGCTCCCGGGCCTCCGCCGGGTCGGCCGGTTCGGCGAGCCGCTCCGGCGGCACCTCCTCCAGGCTGACCGTCAGCTCCGGCCGGCGACGCCGCTGCGCCACCAGCAGCTTGTACCGGGCGGTCTTGTACAGCCAGGCCAGTGGCTTCTCGTAGTGGCGGATCTGGTCCCACTTGTCCCGGGCGGTGATGAACGCCTCCTGTACGGCGTCCTCCACCAGCCCCCGGTCCGTGCAGCGGGCCAGCAGGAACCGCTCGACCAGCACGAAGTTGCGCTGGCAGAACTCCTCGAAGCTGGTCGCCGACTCGGCCTGGCCCCGGTCCCCCAACCGGGCGGCCGACTCGGCCCGCACCACCGCGTTGTCGCCGCTTCTCATGCCGCCCCGCCCTCGTCTGTTCGACGCAGCGGGCCGTGGGCCAGCGGGCCCACCCCTCCGATCAGGCTCACCAGCACTGCCGCCGGACCACCGGTCGACAGTCCCCCCAGAACCTCGCTCATCCTCGCCTCTCGCGGTCCGTAGTTGTCGTTCCGCGTATAACTCTCCGTCAAGGGTCCCGGTGTAGGGGGCGACCCGCCCAGGCGAAGATAGCGATGATCAATAGAGTGGCGACTGGCTGCGGCATTTCCACCGTTCGGCCACAGTAGACAGGCCGATCAGGCCAACAGGTCTACTGTCCAGTATGGATTGCGGAGAGTGATCGAAGGCGCGGGCTCAGTCCACTAGACGGCGTCGGGTCGGGCCGTCGCCGGCTCGGTGTCCTCGTCCTCGTCCGGCTCGCCCCAGTTGCGGCGCATGAACGGCAGTGCGGCCCAGAAGGTCAGAAACCAGAGCCCGGTCAGCCCGCTGAGCGCGAACGCCACCGGCCGGGGCAGCAGGAAGTCGGTGATCAGCAACACCGAGCTGACCATGGCGATCAGCATGAAGGCCAGGCCACCGGTCGCCATGGCGTGCGCGAACCGGACGAGTTCCGGCTTACGCCCCTGCCGGAAGAGCGCCCGGTGGAAGGCGACCGGCGAGATGATCAACGCGGTGGCCGCGGCCGCCGCCAGTAGCGCGACGATGTAGATGTCCTGCTGGAAGGTGGTGGTTTCCGGGAAGCCGCTGCTGAACGGCAGGGTGAGCAGGAAGGCGAACAGGATCTGCACCCCGGTCTGCGCGACCCGCAGTTCCTGCAACAGGTCGGCGAAATTGCGCTGCCAACGCTGCTTCTCCGTCTCCACGCTCACCTGTGCGCCTCCCCGCCTCGAAGTTGGCAGCAGTGATGCCCGGACGGAGCAGACGCGAAACGCACGCACGTTCCGCCGGCCGGACGTGCGGAGGCTACCGGCCGTTTCGTGCCGGACTGCCGGCCCTGCCGGTGCTTCTGTCGAACTCAGCCGCCCCGACGGATCCGGCCGGCGTACCGGGCCTCCAGGCTGTTGTTGTGGTCGTCGCTGTCCGGAATGTTGGCCGAGAGGTAGACCGGCGCGGTTTCGCCCGCCTCGACCAGCCGGCGGACCACCTCCACCACGACCTGCTGGGCGAGCAGCGCGGCGGTGATCGACGACACCGCGCCGACCGCACCGCCGCCGGGCAGCGGCAGGGCCGCATCGCCGTACGGGGCGCCGTTGTCCAGCACCACGTCGGCGAGGTCGCCCAGCTTGCGTCCGGACGGGTGCCGGGACGCCACCCGGGCCGAGTGCTGCCCGGAGGTGATCGCGATCAGCCCGTGCCCGTGCTCCTTGACCAGCGACGCGAACTCGACGATCGTGCCGTTCACCCCGGAGTTCGAGGCGATCACGAAGACGTCCCGGGGGTCGACCGGGGTCAGCTCGTAGAGCCGGTGGGCCACCGTCGGATCCCGCTCCAGGGTCGGCCCGAGGATGTCGACCGGTTCACCGCCGCGCAACACCAGGTCCCGCAGGGCGATCCGGTTCGTCGGGACCAGGCCGCCCGCCCGGCCGGCGATCTCCATCGCCAGCGCCTCCGAATGGCCGGTGCCGAACGCCTGCACCACTCCCCCGGCCCGCAGCGCGGCGGTGACCAGGTCGGCCGCCCGGCGTACGCCGTCCCGGGCATCGGCCGCCACCCGCCCGATCGTCTCGCTGACCACGTCGAGATAGCCCTCGGGGCTGAGTGTCACGGTCACGGATCCCTTCGAGAGGACGATCTGGGCCATCCACCCTATCCCGCGCCGTGCCGGGCACACCCCGTCCCGTGCCGTGGTGGGCGCGGCCACATCCACCGCCGCACCGGTGTCGGCGTAGCGGTATCCGGTGTACCGTCTGCGCAACAACAGCACATCCGACAGGGGAGCGCACAGCGCTGAGAGTGCGGGTGGACCCACCCGCAGACCCTCGAACCTGATCTGGGTAATGCCAGCGCAGGGAGTTCGGTCGAGTCTCCAGCCGCGCCGCAGTCCGGGCCGTCCCGGGCTGCGGCGTGCGTCCTGCCGGTTCGTCGAGCCACCGTCTCGACGAACGCGACGACTGGGAGGCCACGCAGTGCAGCAGTCCACCAACACCACCAGATGGCGCACCGTCGACATCGTCGTCGCCTCGGTCATCGCGGTCGCGTTCGGCGTCGTCTTCTGGGCCTGGAACGTGGTCTGGAGCGCCACCGAGGGCGCCTTCACCTTCTTCCCACCGGCCCAGGCGGTCATCTACGGCATCTGGCTGGTGCCCGGCGTACTCGGCGGCCTGGTGATCCGCAAGCCGGGCGCGGCGTTCTACTGCGAGTTCCTCGCCGCCCTCGTCTCGGTGCTGCTGGGCAGCCAGTGGGGCACCGTCGCGATCCTCCAGGGCGCCACCCAGGGCGTCGGCGCCGAGCTGGCGTTCGCGGCGCTCCGCTACCGCTCGTTCCGGTTGCCGGTGGCGGTCGGCTCCGGCCTGCTGGCCGGACTCGCCGCCGCGATCTTCGACCAGTTCCGCTACTACTCCGAGTACGACTTCGCCGCGTTCCGGCTGCCCGTCTTCGTGATCACCGTGCTCAGCGCGGCGGTGCTGGCCGGAGCCGGCGGCTGGGCGCTCACCCGGGCACTGGCCCGGACCGGTGTGCTGGACCGGTTCCCGGCCGGCCGCGAACGTACCCTCGTCTGACCGGCGCGGTCTCGTCGTGAGCGAGGTACGGCTGCGCGGCTTCGGCTGGCGGCACGCCGGCCGCCGGGCCTGGGCGGTCCGCGACCTCGACCTGCGGATCGGGCACGGCGAGCGGGTACTCCTGCTCGGAGCCTCCGGCGCCGGCAAGAGCACCCTGCTGGCGGCGCTGGCCGGGCTGCTCGCCGAGGACTCCGGCGAGCAGGCCGGCACCGTCGAGATCGACGGGCTCGACCCGCGCAAGGCCCGGGAACGGGTCGGCATCGTCTTCCAGGACCCGCAGACCCAGCTGGTGATGGCCCGGGCCGGCGACGACGTGGCGTTCGGCCTGGAGAACCGGGGCGTACCGGCGGCGGAGATCTGGCCCCGGGTCACCGAGGCGCTGGACCGGGTCGGCTTCCCGTACGGGCCCGACCGGTCCACCGCCGCGCTCTCCGGCGGGGAGCAGCAACGGCTCGCCCTGGCCGGAGTGCTCGCCCTCCGGCCCGGCCTGCTGCTGCTCGACGAGCCGACCGCGAACCTGGACCCGGCCGGCGCCACGCTGGTCCGCGACGCCGTCCGGGCGGCGGTCGACGACGACACCACGCTGATCCTGGTCGAGCACCGGGTGGCGGAGTCACTGCCGCTCGTCGACCGGGTGGTGGTGCTCGAACCGGGCGGCGGGATACAGGCCGACGGCCCCGCGGAGCAGGTCTTCGCCGCGCACGGCGAAGCACTGGCCGCCGCCGGGGTCTGGGTGCCGGGGCCGCCGCCGGCACCGCGCCGGGCGACCGCCGGCACCGGAGACCTGCTGCTCACCGCCGACCGGCTCGGCCTGCCACCCCGGCTGGTCGACACCGACCTGCGGGTACGCGCCGGCGAGGCGCTCGCGGTGCTCGGCCGCAACGGCGCCGGCAAGTCCACCCTGGCCCTGCTGCTCGGCGGGCTGCTCCGGCCCGGCGGCGGCCGGCTGTC
The DNA here is from genome assembly GCF_049179135.1 of Plantactinospora sp. WMMB782. Taxonomy (NCBI): domain Bacteria; kingdom Bacillati; phylum Actinomycetota; class Actinomycetes; order Micromonosporales; family Micromonosporaceae; genus Plantactinospora; species Plantactinospora sp. WMMB782. The sequence continues at coordinate 691,454 of NZ_JBMHMC010000007.1, forward strand.
GGCCACCCCGGAACTGGCCGGCCGGCACGCCGGCAGCGCACCGCACCGGTGGCGGGCGCCGGTGCTGGCCGCCCGGATCGGCTCGGTCTTCCAGGACCCGGAGCACCAGTTCGTCAGCGGCACCGTCTTCACCGAGCTGGCGCTCGGGCCGCGCCGGACCGGCCGGCCGGAGGCGGAGGTCCGGTCGGTGGTGGACGAGCTGCTGGTCCGGCTCCGGCTGGACCGGCTGGCCGAGGCCAACCCGTACACGCTCTCCGGCGGTCAGGCGCGGCGGCTGAGCGTGGCGACCGCGCTGGCCACCGCGCCCCGGTTGCTGGTGCTGGACGAGCCGACCTTCGGCCAGGACCGGCGTACCTGGCTCGAACTCGTCGACCTGCTCGCCGGGCTGCGCGACGGCGGGCACGGCGTCGTCGCGGTCACCCACGACGCCGATTTCGTCGCCGCGCTTGCCGACCGGACCGTCCGGCTCGATCCGCCGGCCGCCACCGCCGCCCCGGGGCGGGCCGGATGATCCCGTACCAGCCGATCGCCGCCCCCGGCGCACCGCTGGCCCGGCGCAACCCGGTGGCCAAGGTCGCCGCCGCGCTCGTCTTCTCCGTCGCGCTGATCGCCACTGTCGACCCGGTGACCCCGGCGGTGGCCATCGGGTTCCAGCTCGCCGTCGTGCCACTCTTCGGCGTCCGGTACGCGGCACTGGCCCGGCGGGCCTGGCCGCTGCTGCTCAGCGCGCTCGGCATCTTCGGCACCCTGCTGCTCTTCGCCGCCGAGCGGACCGGCACCCTGCTCTGGCAGGCCGGTCCGGTCGAGATCACCACCGGGGTACTCGGCACCGCGCTGGGCATGGCGCTGCGGGTGGTCGCGGTGGCGCTCCCCGGCGTACTCGTCTTCGCCACCACCGACCCGACCGACCTCGCCGACGCGCTGGTCCAGAACGTCAAGGCGCCGCCCCGGTTCGCCATCGGGGCACTCGCCGCGTTCCGGCTGGTGCCGTTGCTGGCCGTGGAGTGGCAGATGGTGAGCCTGGCCCGGCGGGCCCGGGGCATCGAGGCCGGCCGGAACCCGCTGGCCAGGCTGCGGCTGTTCGGCTCGACCGCGTTCACCCTGCTGGTCGGGGCGATCCGCCGGGGCACCCGGCTGGCCGCCGCGATGGACGCCCGGGGCTTCGACTCCGGCGTACCGCGTACCGCCGCCCGCCGGCAGCGGTTCGGCCCGGCGGACGCCGCAGTGATCGCCGGGGCGGTAGTGCTGGCCGGTGCGGCGCTCGGGCTCAGCGTGGCACTCGGCACCTTCCGGCCGCTGCTGCGCTGACCCTGCGCACTCCGGCCCGACGCTCAGTCCGGCGTACTGATCCGGACGCCCCGGAAGACGACCTCGTACGGCCCACCGGAGCCGTTGTCCGGCCCGATCGAGAAGATCCCGAGCACCACCCGCCCGTCGACCGGCTGGACGTCCCGCGCCTCGCCGACGCGTTGCCCGTCGCGGTAGAACCGCAGCTCCTCGCCGTGCGCCACGATGCCGACCCGGACCGGGGTACCCGCGGTCAACCTCTGTGCCGGGTCGAACCGGAAGCTGCCGGCCGGGGTCATCGCGCTCGTACTGTCCACACCGTGTGCCACCAGGTGGTAGCCGTCCCGGCAGATCCGCAGCGCGTGCCCGCCGGTGCGGTCGGTGAACCGGAACCAGACCGCGGCGCAACTGTCCGGCTCGACGAGGGTCACCTCGACCTCCACCTGCACGTCCGGCCAGGTGTCCTGCGGCCCCGGGCACCGGTACGGCCCCACACCGCGCTTCGTCACCACCAGCCCGTCGTCGAACCCGCAGCTCACCTCGTGCCTGTCGTCCGTCCTCGGCTGCCATCCCCGGCGGCTGGTGAGCGGGTCGCTCACCACCACGGGGCCGGACCAGGGCGGCCCGTCCGGGGCTCCGGTGGCGGTCGGGGTACCCGGCGCCGGCCCGCTGGTCTCCGTGGCCGGGCCGGCACCGGTAGCCGAGCCGGGCGGTGTGCCGGGCGATGTCGTCGGCGAGCTGGCCGAGGATGCCTGGTAGGGCAGGAACCCGCTGGCGTAGCCCACCCCGACGGAGGTGCCGAACAGCACGACGAGCCCCACCGCGAGGACGGCGACCCAACCCCGCCGCCTCGCCGGACCACGCCCCGGCGGTCGGGCCGGCGGTTCCCCGGCATCCATCGGGACAGCCGATCCCGCCAGGGCACCCGCTCCCGCCAGGCCAACCGGTCCCGCCGGGGTGGCAGCCGTCGTTCCGGCCATCGACACCGCCGGGCCGGCCTGCCGGGCGGCGGCCCGCACCTCGGGACCGCCCTGCCGGGTGGTCGCCTCGCCCAGGTCCCCGGCCGGATCCGGACGCGAACCGGCGGCCAGCGCCGTCTCGGCCAGCGGCCGCTGATCGGTCACCGCCTGCGCCTGCTCCACCGCGACCCGCAGCTCGGGTTGACCGGCGAGCGCCGACTCGACCGCGCCCAGCCGGCCGAGCCGGCCCGGCCCACCGTCCAGCAGCCGGTCCAGCAGCTCCCGCGCCGACGGGCGTTGCGCCGGGTCCTTGGCCAGCGCCTGCTCGACCAGGTCCCGCAGCGGACCGGTCAGGCCGTCGAGGTCGGGCTGCTGGGTCAGGATCCGCACCGCGGTCGCGGCCGGGGTCTCGGCGGCGAACGGCGTACGTCCGGTGCCGGCGTAGGCGACCACGGCGCCCCAGGCGAAGACGTCCGCCGCCGGGGTGAGTACGCCGGTGGTCGCCGGCTCGAAGCGCTCCGGCGCCATGTACGCGACGGTGCCGATCACCTGGTCCGTGCGGGTTCCGGCACCGGTGCCGGCGACGGCGCGGGCGATGCCGAAGTCGATCACCTTCGGGCTGCCGGGTGGCAGCAGCACGTTGCTCGGCTTGAGGTCGCGGTGGATCACCCCGGCGCCGTGGATCGCGGTCAGCGCGGTCGCCATCCCGACCGCCAGGCCGTGCAGGTTGCCCGGGGTCAGTGGCCCGCGTTCGGTGACCACCGTGGCCAGGCTGGGTCCGTCGACGTACTCGGCGACCAGGTAGGGCGGGTCGTGGTCCGGGTCGGCGTCGAGCACCTCGGCGGTGCAGAACGGCGGCACCTGCCGGGCCCGTTTCACCTCACCCCGGAACCGCCGCCGGAACTCCGCGTCGTGCGCCAGGTCGTAGCGGATCATCTTGACCGCGACCAGCCGCCCGGTGCCGGCGGCGCGGGCCAGGTAGACGGTGCCCATGCCGCCCTCGCCGAGCCGGCCCAGCAGCTCCCACCCGCCGAGCCGCGACGGATCGGTCGACCGGAGTGGCCGTGTGCCGGCGATCTCACCCGTCATCCCGACCTGCCCCCACTGCCGCCCAGTACCGCCACCCCGTGCCCGGAGGTCGGGTAAGTATCACACCCGGCCGCCCCGACGGGCGATCCGAGGGCGTCCACGGTGGGCGGACCGAGCTGGGCGTACCCCGAGCCCCTGTGTGAGCTGGTGGGGGACGCGGCAGCCGCCCTGTCTGGCGCAGGCGATCCAGCGGGCAGCCGTACCCGATCGGCGGCGCACACGGGGCGGCCGACGGGCCCGCGCGGGGCGCACTGTCCATCCACGACCCCGCGCGGGCATCCGTGACCGGTCAGCCGAACCGGACCAGCCGACCGCCGGCCCGGTGCGGTGGCCGGTGCGGCCGGGTGGCCGGCTCAGCTACGCCGGAAGGCGTACTGGCGGCCGGCTCCGGTGTTCCGGCCACGCCCGACACCGGCGGCGCCGGCACCGTTGCGGAGCACCGGGCCGGACTTCGGCGCCGCCGGCCGTCCGGCGGCCCGGGGGCCGTCGTCCGGCAGCACCACCGGGGTGGCGAGTTCGATCGACTCCTCCGCCGGCCGGTCGAGCCGGGCCGGCGAGCCGGTCGCGGCGGCGCGGGCGGTCTTGCCGGACTTTCGTTTGGCAGGCATACGGCGTTCTCTCCTCCTGGTCGGAGCGCCCTGCTCGGGCAGCGCGCGGGACGGGATCGGTGCGGCGTCCGTCCGCGGAGACGTGCCACCCACGGGTGGCAGCTTGCCGAAGAGGCGAAACGGTACGGACGCCCGGAGCGCTCGCACCCGCGCCGCGCACACGGGCGGGCGGGTGGGCTCGGATGAGGGGCATCAGTACCGCATTCCTGCACGATAGCCCGGCCCACCGCCGGGCGCACCTGTTTATTCGTGCCGACCCGGTCCGGCCGAGCGGTCCGGCTGTCCGGGCCGGGAGGCGGAAGTGCTCAGCCGGATGCCGGGCCGGGTGCCACCGGGTTGGGCAGCGCGCCGCCGAACCGGCGGTCCCGCTGTGCGTACAGCTCGCAGGCGTACCAGAGGTGGCGGCGGTCGAAGTCCGGCCAGAGGGTGTCCAGGTAGACCAGTTCGGCGTACGCGCTCTGCCAGAGCAGGAAGTTGGAGATGCGCTGCTCGCCGGAGGGGCGCAGGAACATGTCGACCGGCGGCACCTCGGGATGGTAGAGGTACCGCGAGATCATCTTCTCGTTGACCTTTGCCGGGTCGACCCGGCCGGCGGCGACGTCCCGGGCGATCGCGGCGGCGGCGTCGGCGATCTCGGCCTGCCCGCCGTAGTTGACGCAGAACTGGAGGGTCAGCGTCGAGTTGCCCCGGGACATCTCCTCGGCGGTCTGCAGCTCCGAGATCACGCTCTTCCAGAGCCGGCCGGTCCGCCCCGACCAGACCACCCGGACCCCCAGCTCCACCAACTGGTCCCGGCGGCGGCGGATGACCTCCCGGTTGAAGCCCATCAGGAAGCGCACCTCGTCCGGCGAGCGCCGCCAGTTCTCGGTGGAGAAGGCGTACGCCGACAGGTAGGGGACGCCCAGTTCGATCGCACCCTCGATGGTGTCGAAGAGCGAGTACTCGCCCTGCTCGTGTCCCTTGGTCCGGGGCAGGCCGCGCTGCTTGGCCCAGCGCCCGTTGCCGTCCATCACCACCGCCACGTGCCTGGGCAGCGCCTCGGCGGGCAGGGCCGGCGGCCGGGCCCCGGACGGGTGCGGAGTGGGTGGCACCGGCTCCCGACGGGTCCGGTTGGTCATCGAACGGATCACTGTGCTTCCTTCGCTACGTCCGCCGGACCGGGCGGCGGGACGTGCCGCACCCGCTCCGTACGCTCAGCTGTCGATCCCCTGTCGACCAGCGGCAACGAGCGTAACCCGCGCTCCAGATGCCATTGCAGGTGCGCCGCCACCAGCCCGCTGCACTCCCGGCGGTACGACTGCTCGGCGGCGTCGGCCGTCGACCAGTCCCCGGCGGCGAGCGCGGCCATCAGGTCGAGGGTGGCCGGCGCCGGATGGGCGGCGCCGGGCGGCCGGCAGTCCGGGCAGACACAACCCCCGGCGGGTACCGAGAAGGCGCCGTGCCGGCCCGGCGTACCGCAGACCGCACAGCCGACGAGCGCCGGCGCCCAGCCGGCCAGCCCCATCCCGCGCAGCAGGTACGCGTCCAGCACCAGGGTGCTGGCGTGTTCCCCGTCGGCAAGTGCGCGCAGCCCGCCCAGGGTGAGCTGGAACAACCGCAGCGACGGCTCCCGCTCGACCGGGGTGAGCCGCTCCGCCGTCTCGGCGATCGCACTCGCCGCCGTGTAGCGGGGATAGTCGGCGACGAACGCCTTGCCGTAGAGCCGGATCCCCTCCACCTGACTGATCGAGTGCAGCGAACTGCCCTGCTCACCCTTGGGGTCACCGGCGATCTGGAGGTCGACGTGGCCGAACGGCTCCAGCCGGGCACCGAACCGCGAGGTGGTCCGGCGTACTCCTCGGGCGACCGCGCGCAACCGGCCGTGCCGGCGGGTCAGCAGGGTGATGATCCGGTCGGACTCGCCGAGTTTCTGGACGCGCAGCACCACCGCGTCGTCGCGGTAGAGCTGTCGGCGGTACCCGGGCACCCGCCCATTGTTCCCTGCCGGTACGACCCTGAGAATTCTCAGGGTCGCAGATCGGGGTGGCCCGGTGGCGGAACCCGGATGCCCGTGCTCCGCCACCCCCATAGCCTTTTCGGCATGCTGGTTTCCCGGACCACCGCCCTGACCGGCGGGCTCGCCCTGGCCGCCCTGATCGCCCTGGCCGGCTGTGACGGCCTCGCCGAGCAGCGGCTCACCTACGACCGCACCGAGGACGTGAAAATCACCGAGATCGAGGTGCTCCCCGGTTCCGGAAACGTGGTGGTACGCACCGGAGCCGTGCAGAACGTCCGGATCGAGCGGGTGGTGCAGTACCGCGGCCCGCAGCCGGACGACTCGACCTACCGGATCGAGGGTACGAAGCTGATCCTGGACACCGACTGCGGCAAGCACTGCGGGGTGTCGTACGACATCCTCGCCCCGGCCGGGGTCGCGCTGCGCGGCGAGAACGGCTCCGGCGACGTCAACCTGACCGCGCTGACCGAGGTGGACATCAAGGTCGGCTCCGGCGACATCACGGTGACCGACGTCGACGGCCCGGTACGCGTCGAGACCGGCTCCGGGGACATCCGGCTCACCCGGCTGCCCGGCACCGTCTCGGCGCGGGCCGGCTCCGGATCGGTGCAGGGGCGCTCGCTCGGTGCCGGGAAGGTCGACGCGCAGACGGGTTCCGGCGACATCTCGCTGACCCTGGCCGCCCCCGGCCCGGTCCAGGCCGACGCGTCGAGCGGCTCGATCGACCTGACCGTACCGGCCGGCGGCTACCAGGTGCGTACGCACGCCGACTCGGGCAACACCGACGTGAAGGTGCCGAACGACCCGGCCGCGAAGGCCGTACTCGACCTCCAGACCGGCAGCGGCGACATCACCGTCCGGTCGAGCTGAACCCGGCGGGTTCCCCGACCGGCGCCGGCAACCTCCCGGTGCCGGTCGGCGCCCGTACCGGGACGGCGGGTGTCCGTACCGGGACGGCGGGTGTCCGCACCGGGCGGGCGGGCGTCCGCTCCGGGGCGGCGGGCAGCAGCCGGGGCGGGCGCCGGGCGGCCAGGTCCTCGACCCAGCCGAAGACGGCCACCGCGACCGCCACCAGCACCGCGACGGCGGCCAGCCGGGCCGCCAGGCCGAGCGCGGAGGAATGGGCCAGCCCCAGCCCGGAGAGCAGTTCGTTCACGGCGATCACGAAGGGCATGTGCCAGAGATAGACGGTGAGTGCCCGGCTGTTCAGCACGGTCACCGCCCGACCCAGCCGTACCCGGCGGTCGATCCCGGCGACGACCCGGCCGACGACCCGGCCGACCCCGGCGGCGACCCGGCCGACCCCGGCGGCGGCGCGGTCGACCCCGGCGGCGGCCGGCGGGGCCAGGCCGAAGACCAGCAGCACGAACGCGACCGACCAGAGCGCGTTGCCCAGCGGTACGTCGTTCAGGTCGTAGCCGCGCGGCCCCGGATGGCTGAGGATCCAGCCGAGACCGGCCGCGCCGACCGGCACGGCGATCCCGAACAGCAGCCGGCGGGACAGCCGGCGCAGCAGCCCGTCGTGCTGGGCGAAGCCGAGCAGCCAGGCCCCGTAGTAGAGCCCGAAGTCCCGCAGCACCCCCGGCGCGTCGGGAAACCCGAACTCGACCACCCCGAGCAGCAGGTACGGCGCCAGCAGCGTCGGTACCGGCCAGCGCCGGAACAGCCAGCGGGCGGCCGGGGAGACGAGCACGAACCACAGGTAGTCGCGCAGGTACCAGACCACGCTCAGCACCAGCGCGCCCCAGGTGTTGGCCGGCGGGTCGGCCAGCGGCAGTACCCAGAACACCAGCCGCCAGGACGGCGCCAGGCCGGTCAGCAGCATGGCGGGCACGAAGACCAGCGCCACCAGCCAGAGCGAGGGCAGCAGGCGGCGCAGCCGGCGCCCGACCGCGGCCGGGCCGAAGCGGTCCAGCGAGCTGGCCATCAGCGCACCGCCCAGCGCGAACATCACCGACATGGCGGGGAAGGCGAGGGTGAGAAAGGCCCAGCCGGTGACGTGGTAGACGACGACACGGACGATGGCGAGGCAGCGGAGCAGGTCGTAGTACCGGTTTCGCATCAGCCTGACTTGTCGTCGGGACGGCGGGACAGGATGCCTTCCTACCCCGCGTACCGTCGCAGGCAACCGATTCCGTGCGGGCCGTGCGGTGAACCCTCCGGGAACTTCCGGCGAACGCCCCGGACCCGGGCTTGCACGACGCCGACAGCCATCACCTGTCCGCCGGGTGCGCCCGGCGGATCAGCCGGCCAGCCGCCGCCGTACCTGTGCCCGCAGCTCCTCCGGCGCCTCCTCGACGGCCAGCAGCCGGGGCAGCAGCTCCGGCTCGGACATCCAGGCCCGGAACCCCTCCGCGACGGTCACCCCGTGCTCCGGCCGGTGCAGCACCGTCACCTCGTCGCCGGCCCGCACCTCCCCCGGGCGCACCACCCGCAGGTAGGCGCCCGGCCGGGCCGCCCGGGTGAACGTCTTCAACCACTGCGGCAACCCCATCTTGACCTGGAAGGTGGCGCACGGGATTCGGCCGAAGGTGGTCTGCAACACCAGTTCGGCGCCGACCCGCCACTGCTCGCCGAGGACCGCCCCGTTCACGTCGAGCCCGACCGTGGTGAGGTTCTCCCCGAAGAGTCCGCCGGGCAGCGTCCGGCCGAGTTCCGCCTCCCACCAGTCGTAGTCCTCCCGGGCGTACGCGTACACCGCCTGGTCGTCGCCGCCGTGGTGCGCCACGTCGAAGATCTGGTCACCGACCAGGCCGCTGCCCAGCCCGACGGTCTTCGGACCGGGCGCCCGGACCTGCACCGCCCCGTCGACCGGACGCTTGTTGATGCCCGTGGTGCCGACCGCCTTGGCGCTGTTCGGCTCGGGCACGGCCAGGTTGACCGAGAGGATTTTTCCCATGGATCCGCACCCTACCCACTGCCGTCCTTCGACCGGCACCGATTTGCGCCGCGAGGCCGTGTCAGGGCAGGTCAGGGCAGGTCAGGGCCGCTCGCCGAGCGGGTAGGCGCAGAACTGGGCGCCGAGCAGGCCGGCGGTGGCGACCTCGCCGTCCAGCGGGCGGACCTGGTCGGCGTAGCGCTCGGCGTCGTCCTGCGGCTCGTACCCGATCTTCCGCCCCTCGGCCAGCGACCACCAGCGCCGGCTGTTCCGGCTGATCCCCCAGAGCAGCCGGAAGCCGGTGGTGTCGGCCCGCAGGCAGGCGTCGACAAGTCGCGTGCAGTCGTCCGGGGAGAGCCAGTTCTCCAGCCCGCTCACCCCGGGCGGCTCGGGGAAGCAGGCGCCGAGCCGCAACGCGAAGACCGTCATGCCGTACCGGTCCGCGTAGAGGCTGCCGAGTGACTCGACGGCCGCCTTCGACCAGCCGTAGTAGGTGTTCGGCCGGGCGGGCGCCGCCGCCGGTACCCCGTCCGGGCCCTCCGGTGCCGGTACGCCGGCCGGCTCCGGGGTGCTGCCGGCCCGCCGGTACCAGCCGGCGGCGTGGATCGTCGAGGCGAGCACCACCCGGGACACCCCGGCGGTACGGGCGGCCTCCAGCACCCGCTGCGTGCCTGTCACGTTCACCCGGAGCAGTTCCGCCCAACTCTCCTCGGTGGGGATCGCCGCCAGGTGCAGTACGGCATCCACCCCGGCACAGGCCGCCGCCAGCGCGACCTCGTCGAAGATGTCGGCCCGGACGACCTCCACCGGCTCGCCGGGGCCCGGTGCGGCCTGGTCGGCGAGGTCGAGCAGCCGCAGGATGCGCTCCGGGCCGGCCAGCCGGGGCCGGAGCAGCCGGCCGACCCGCCCGGCCGAGCCGGTGACAAGTAGCCGCGAAACCATTCGCGTCTCCTCTTCTCTTCCCGGCGCGTTCCCTGCCCGGCGCGTTCCCTGCCCGGCGCGGACGGGCTTCAGAAGCCGAGCTTGCGGAGCTGCTTCGGGTCCCGCTGCCAGTCCTTGGCGACCCGGACGTGCAGGTCGAGATAGACGCGGGTGCCGAGCAGTTCCTCGATCTGCTGCCGGGCCCGGATGCCGACCTCCTTGAGCCGGCTGGCCCGCGCCCCGATCACGATCGCCTTCTGGCTGGAACGCTCCACGTAGACGTCGGCGTAGATCTTCGTCAGCCGGTCCTCCGGAATCATCTCCTCGACCACCACCGCGATCGAGTGCGGCAGCTCGTCCCGGACCCCCTCCAGGGCCGCCTCCCGGATCAGCTCGGCGACCAGGATCTGCTCCGGCTCGTCGGTGAGCATGTCGTCCGGATAGAGCTGCGGCGAGCCGGGCAGATAGCCGGTCATCACGTCGACAAGGGTCTCCACCTGGTGCCCGGAGACCGCACTGACGGGTACCACCTCGGCGAAGTCGCCCAGCTCGCTGACCGCGAGCAACTGCTCGGCCAGCCGCTTCCGGTCCACCAGGTCGGTCTTGGTCACCACCGCCAGCACCGTGGCCTTCAGCTCGGCCAGCTCGCCGGTGATGAACCGGTCGCCCCGGCCGATCGGCTCGTCGGCCGGGATGCAGAGGCCGATCACGTCGACCTCGCTCCAGGTCTGCCGGACCAGGTCGTTGAGCCGCTCGCCGAGCAGGGTACGCGGCCGGTGCAGCCCCGGGGTGTCCACCAGGACGAGCTGCGAGTCCGGCCGGTGCAGTACGGCCCGGATCACGTGCCGGGTGGTCTGCGGCTTGTTGGAGGTGATCGCGATCTTCTGCCCGACGATCGCGTTCGTCAGCGTCGACTTGCCGGCGTTCGGCCGCCCGACGAAGCAGGCGAACCCGGCCCGGTAACCGTCCTCCCGACCACCCGCCGCACGCGGCCCGGCCTCCCGGGCACCGGTGGCGCGCCGGCCGGCGGACCGGGGAGTGTCCTCGGACGCGCTCACTCCAGCACCGTGCCGAGCAGGGTGCCGTCCGGGGCGGCGACGTGGATCGGGGCGTCCGCCGTCAGGTCGCGGACGGCGGCGTGCCCGGCGCCGTCGAGCGTCGACGCCTCGGTCACCACCGCACCGGCCTCCAGCCGGGTGGCACCGGCGGCGACCGCCGAGGCGACCGCGAGCTGCAACGCGGTGATGGTCAGCGACGGCAGCGAGACGCTGGCGGCGGCGTACGTCCGGCCGTCCTGGTCGCGTACTGCCGCGCCCTCCACCGCGCCGACCCGGCCCCGGGCGCCCCGGGCCAGCACCACCAGCTTGGTGTCCTCGGCGGTCAACTCGACAGTCGCCGACGGGGTGTGCCCGGCGACCGGGGCGGTCGTCGGCGCGGCGGACGGCTCAGGCATCGGCGGGCTGCCTCTCCTCGGCCCGGGACTGCTGCTCCCGGGTGTTCTCGGCACCCCGGCTCGCCGGGGCGGTGGGGGTCTGCTGCTGCTCCGGCGAGTCCGCCTCGGTGAGCCGGCGGACCAGTACGGAGTCGATGTGGTTGCGCCGCCCGGTGGTGCCCTCGGCGATCAGACGCAGCCCGCCCACGTCGGCCGAGGCGCCGGGCAACGGCACCCGGCCGAGCGCCTGGGCGAGCAGGCCGCCGACCGTCTCCACCTCGTCGGCCGGCAACTCGACGTCGAACAGCTCGCCGAGGTCCTCCACCGGCAGCCGGGCGGTGACCCGCACCTGGCCGTCGTCGAGGTGCTCGACCGGCGGGCGCTCGACGTCGTACTCGTCGGTGATCTCGCCGACGATCTCCTCCAGGATGTCCTCGATGGTGACCAGCCCGCCGGTGCCGCCGTACTCGTCGACGACGATCACCATGTGGGTGCGGGCCGCCTGCATCTCGGAGAGCAGGTCGTCGACAGGCTTCGACTCGGGCACGAAGGTGGCGGTCCGCATCACCTCGGAGACCGGCCGCGCCTCGGCGGCCGGGTCGTCGCCCTGGGTCTGCCGGATCACGTCCTTGAGATAGAGCACCCCGAGCACGTCGTCGACGCTCTCGCCGATCACCGGAATCCGGGAGAAGCCGGAACGGAGGAAGAGCACCAGCGCCTGCGGCAGCTTCTTGTGCGCCTCGATCCAGACCATCTCGGTACGCGGCACCATCACCTCGCGGGCGATGGTCTCGCCGAGCGCGAAGACCGAGTGGATCATCTGCCGTTCGCCGTGCTCCACGACACCGCGCTGCTCGGCCAGGTCGACCAGCTCGCGCAGCTCGACCTGGGTGGCGAACGGGCCCTCCCGGAAGCCGCGCCCGGGGGTGACCGCGTTGCCGATCAGGATCAGCAGCGAGGCGAGCGGGTTCAGCACCCGGCCAAGCCAGCGCACCAGCGGCGCGGTGACCCGGCCGACGGTGTAGGCGTGCTGCCGGCCGATGGTGCGCGGCGCCACGCCGACCACGACGAAGCTGACCACCGTCATCGCGCCCGCGGTGACCAGGGCGGCGGTCCAGCCGGCGCCGAAGGTGTCCACCGCGACGAGCGCGACGAGCACGGTCGCGGTCAGCTCGCAGAGCAGTCGCAGCAACAGCAGCAGGTTGATGTGCCGGACCGCGTCGGCGGCGACCACCTGGAGGGTACGCGCGCCGCGTACGCCGTCCCGGGCCAGTTCACCGGCCTGGGCCGGGGAGACGGCGGCGAGCGCGGCGTCGGCCATCGCGAAGATGCCGGCCAGCACCACCAGACCGGCGGCGAAGAAGATGAGCACGAGATCGGGAAGGCCGCCCGGGGCGCCGGCGGACGACGCCAACGACGCGGGCAGCGCGGCTAAATGGTCAGGCATCACTGGGTCCGGGTCGCGCGCCAGCTGTCCAGGAGCCGCGCCTGTAGCGCGAACATCTCCCGTTCCTCCTCAGGTTCGGCGTGGTCGTAGCCGAGCAGGTGCAGTACGCCGTGCACGGTCAGCAGGTGCAGCTCGTCGTCGGCCGAGTGCCCGGCGGCGGCCGCCTGCTTGGCGGCGACCTCGGGGCAGAGCACGATGTCGCCGAGCAGCGCCGGCTCACCGCCGTTGACCTCGCCGGGCCCGTGGTCGACGCTGCCCTCGTCCATCGGGAAGGCGAGTACGTCGGTGGGGCCGTCCCCGCCCATCCAGCGGTGGTTCAGCTCGGTCATGTAGTCGACGTCGACGAGCAGCACCGACAGCTCGGCGAGGGAGTTGACTCCCATCTCGTCGAGGGCGTGCCGGGCGACGGCGAGCACGGCGTCGGTGTCGACGCTGCTCCCCGACTCGTTGGCGATCTCGATGGACAACTGGTTCCCCTGATGCACTGTCGGAAGCTGTGGTGATCTGGCTGTGCCGCGCCCGGCCGTCGGCTGGCTAGCGGCGCCGGCCGCCGCCGGACCGACCGCCGTGCGCGGTCCGTCCCGGTACGGCGTGCACGCCCTGGCCCTGCTGGGACTCCCGCTCGGCGTCCCAGCGGGCATACGCGTCCACGATGTCACTGACCAGCCGGTGCCGCACGACGTCGGAGCTGCCGAGCTGGGAGAAGTGCACGTCCTCGACCCCTTCGAGGATGTCCCGGACGGCGCGCAGGCCGCTCGTCGTCCCGCCGGGCAGGTCGACCTGGGTCACGTCGCCGGTCACCACGATCTTGGAGCCGAAGCCGAGCCGGGTGAGGAACATCTTCATCTGCTCGGGCGTGGTGTTCTGCGCCTCGTCGAGGATGATGAAAGCGTCATTAAGCGTACGGCCCCTCATGTATGCCAGCGGGGCGACCTCGATCGTCCCGGCGGCCATCAGCTTGGGGATGGAGTCCGGGTCGAGCATGTCGTGCAGCGCGTCGTAGAGCGGGCGCAGGTAGGGGTCGATCTTCTCGTAGAGCGTGCCGGGCAGGAAGCCGAGCCGCTCGCCGGCCTCGACCGCCGGCCGGGTCAGGATGATCCGGTTCACCTGCTTGGCCTGGAGCGCCTGCACGGCCTTGGCCATCGCGAGGTAGGTCTTGCCGGTACCGGCCGGGCCGATGCCGAAGACGATCGTGTGCCCGTCGATCGCGTCGACGTACCGCTTCTGGCCCAGCGTCTTGGGCCGGATGGTCCGGCCGCGCCGGGACAGGATGTTGAGCGTCAGCACCTCGGCGGGGCGCTCGGTGCCGCCCTGCTCGATCATGCCGAGAGTACGCCGCACGGCGTCGGTGGTCAGCGTCTCGCCCTTCTCGATCAGTTCGAGCAGCTCGGTGAAGAGCCGCTCGGCGAAGGCGTTGTCGGCAGGGGCACCGGTGAGAGTGATCTCGTTTCCCCGGACGTGCACGTCGCTGGGGATCGACCGCTCGATCAGCCGCAGGATCTCGTCGCCCGCGCCGAGCAGATTAACCATGATCTTGGGGTCGGGAACCGTGATCCTGGTCTGCACCCGGGTCTGTCCGGGGGGTGGGGTACCGGTCATGGGTCGGGCCCGAGGCCCTGTGCCACCTGCTTCCGATCTCGGTGCCGCCGGGCCGCCGGGAACCTCCCGGCTGGTCGCGCGACGTGCGGACGTTGGAGTCATCGTATCTGTTCAACGCCGACGGCACGCTGCCCATTTCCGCCACTCTCCACCGGCCTGGGCAGCTCGCGCCCCGGCCACCCGCCAGCCCGACCCGACCCGGCCCACCGGATGATCGTCCCACCCGCTGACCTGGACACGCTGGGCGTAACCGGGCGGCGGTTACGCCCACCGTGTCCAGGTCAGCCAGCGGCGGAACCCGGCTCCTGGAGAAAGGGACCGGGAGGGGGTGCGGTGGGTGCCGGGGTGCGGTCGCGGACGGGTGGGTCAGGCCGTCCGGAAGTCGAAGCGGTCGAAGGTCTCCTGGCGGCGGGTGAACCGGTAGGTGGCCCAGTGCATCCGGACCACCTCGCCCCGTTCGTCCCGGGTCAGCCGGAGCAGCTCGCCGACCTCGCGGCCGGAGATCGTCCGCAACACGTCCGGCCGGTCCGGCAGCGGCGCGAAGACGGCCGGCGGCCGGCCGCCCGGGTCGGCGGCCCCCCGGGCCCGCAGGGCGCCGTCGGACCACGTGAAGACGTACTCGAACCCCTCGCCCCACCAGCGGCCGAGCAGCCCCCGGTACGCCTCCGGGGCCGGCTCGCCAGGAACCCACGGCACGATGTCGGCGGGATCGTCCCGGGCCGAGGCGGCGAGGATCTGGTGCGCCAGCTCGTTCACCGCCACCCCGGTGCCGGAGGAGCCGAGCACCGCGCAGCCCATCGCGCCCGGCGTGCCGGAACCACCCCGCCGGCCGTAGACGCTGGCCAGGAAGCCGGGCATCGCGCCGTCGTGGCCGACGTGCAGCACCCGCTCGGCGGCCCCCCAGTCGTCCCGCTGCGGCAGCAGGATCAGGCCCAGCCCGAACCCGGCGGCCCAGAGCGACTCGTCGGTCACGGTCAGCGGCCAGCGCATCTCGTCGAGGGTGTCCGGCCGGAGTACCGCACCGGCCGGGTCGACCGCCGCCGGATCGGCCAGGAACGCCGCCCAGCGGGCCATGTCGGGGGCGGTGCTCCAGAGCTGGGCCGCCGGCCCGACCGCGCCGAGGTCGGTGTTCGGCTCCGGCCGGGCGTGGTCGGAGTAGGCGTCGACCAGGAAGCCGGTCGCCGCACCGGCCGGCGGCCCCTGGTGGGTGTCGGCCAGGCCGAGCGGGGTGAGCACCCGGTCGGCCAGCACCTCCGCCCAGCCGCCGCCGCGCAGCCGCGCGACAGCCTGGCCGAGCAGCGCGACGCCGAGGTTGGAGTAGTGGAACCGGCGGGCCGGCGGAAGTACCCGTTCGGCCCGGGCCAGGTCGGCGAGGAATCCGGCCAGCTCCGGGGTGTGCAGGGTGTCCCAGATGTCGCCGTACGGCTCGCGCTGCACGCCGGAGGTGTGCGACAGCAGCCGGCGTACGGTCAGCTCGGCGTGTGCCGGCACGTCCAGGTACGCCCCGATCGGGTCGTCGAGGTCGAGCAGGCCGTCGTCCCGGCACTGCAACACGAGTACGGCGGTGAAGGTCTTGGTCACCGAGCCGATCCGGAACGCGGTGCCCGGACCGAGCGGGGCGTCGTTGCCGGTGCTGCCGACCGTGCAGGTCCAGAGCGGCCGGTCGGCCCGGTGCAGTGCGACCGAGACCGCCGGGATCCGGGAGTCGGCCTGCGCCTGCCGGACGAGCCGCTCCAACCGCCGATCGACCTCGGCCATCTCTCTCCCTCGGCTACCGCAGGTCAGGAAGCACGCTTCCACACGTCACGCACGCTTCCACACGTCAAGATCGTGGATCCTACGCTCGGCGTGACGTGCGGGGGTGCGAGGCGGTGCCGGATGACCGGCGGCGGTGCGGATGCTCCTATGGATGTCAAGCGGCGAGTTCGAGATCGTTTGCGGTGATGACCTGGTAGAGCTCGCGGGCGACGTATCGCTTGAGGCATCGAATGATTTCTTTCTTTGACATGCCTTCCTTGGTACGTCGTTGCATGTACTCGCGGGTGCGCGGATCCCAGCGCAGGCGGCAGAGCACCACGCGGTAGAGGGCGGCGTTGGCCTGCCGGTCACCGCCGCGGTTGAGTCGGTGCCGGGTGGTCCTGCCGGAGCTGGCGGGGATCGGGGCGACGCCGCAGAGCATGGCGAACGCCGCCTCGGAGACGATCCGGTCGTGGTTCTCGCCGGTGCTGACCAGCAACTGGCCGGCGACCTCGGCGCCGACGCCGTTGGCGGCCAGCAGGCCGGGGTTGATCGCAGCGACCAGCGGTTCGAGTAGCTCGTCGAGGTCGGTGATCTCGACGGACAGCTGCTGGTGGCGGCGGGCCAGGGACCGCAGCGCGATCTCGGCGGCGGTGGCCGGGGTGGCGGCATCGGCCCGCTCGGGCCGCAGGTTCGCGCAGGTGACGATCAGCTGCTTGACGCTCAGGCCGCGTAGCCGGGCGCGGAGTTCGTCGGGAGCGGTGACGATCAGGGTCTTCATCTGGCGCTGGGTGTCAGCACGCTGGTCGACGGCGCTGCGGCGGGCCACCCGCAGGTTGCGTAGGGCCTCGACACGGCCGTCGCGTTGTTTGGGGGTGCCGGTGCGTTCCCCGGCCAGGGCTGCCCTGGCGGCCTGGATCGCGTCGATCGGATCGGACTTGCCCTGGAACCGGCGGGTCTTGCGGTCCGGCCGGTCGACCTCGATCGCCTTGACGTGCTCGTCGCGTAGCAGGCGGGCCAGTCCCGCGCCGTAGGCGCCGGTGCCCTCGACCCCGACCCGGCCCAGCCGGCCGTGCCCGCGCATCCAGACCAGCAGGTCGGCGTAGCCGGCCACGGTGGCGGGGAACTGCCAGGTGCCCAGCACCCGCCCGATCTGGTCGATCATCGCCGCGGTGTGGGTGTCCTGGTGGGTGTCGACCCCACCGAAGACCTCGATCACGGCGTCATCAGGTGTAATGGAAGGCATCGTCGTCCTGTCGTTCGTGACTGGGGGCAGGGCGGCACGCACCAGCCGGGCAACGCGGACAAGACAGAGATGGGGCCTCTGGCCAGGCTCCTATGAAGTCACAACGCCACGTCCGGTGAGTGCACGAGCACCTCCCGACCGGAGTCGACAAATCCCGTTGAGGACCCGAAGTCAGTCAGAGGGTGGGTCAGACCCCGGCGGGAGGTGCTCATGAACATCATCTCTGTCAGCGGGCGAGCATCGGACCCAGCGGCTCGCCGCCGAGCACGTGGGCGTGCGCGTGGAAGACCTCCTGACCACCGTACGGGCCGGTGTTGAAGATCAACCGGAATCCGTCGGCGGCCAGTCCCTCGATCTCGGCCACCACCGCCGCGGTGCCGAGCACCTCGCCGGCCAGCCCGGGATCGGCCTCGGTCAGGGTCACCACGTCCGCGTAGTGCTCCTTCGGGATCACCAGCACGTGCACCGGGGCCTTCGGGTCGATGTCCCGGAACGCCAGCGTGGTGTCGGTCTCCCGGACGACGGTGGCCGGGATCTCGCCCGCGACGATCCGGCAGAACAGGCAGTCAGTCTCCATCGTCGCCAATCGTAGGGGCTGCCGGTCCCGCCCGCGTACCGGCCGGGCCGGGTGGCCCGGAGCCGGACTCTCCGGAACCGACCCCGCCGGCGTCGGGCCGGTGCCGGGCCGGGCCGACCGGCGCCAGGTTCTCCGGAACCAGGCACGTTCTCCGGAACCAGGCAGGTTCTCCGGAACCAGGTCGCGGCGGGGATCGGACCGACCGGCATCATGGGCCGATGACTGGACGAGCGGTGCTGGTGACGGGAGCGTCCCGGGGGATCGGGCGGGCGGTGGCGACGGTGTTCGCCGCCGGTGGCGACCGGGTGGCGGTGCACCACCGCGACTCGGCTCCGTTGGCCGAGCAACTCGTGGCGGCCCTGCCCGGCGAGGGGCACGTGGTGGTCCGGGCCGACCTCGCCGACCCGGACGAGGTACGCGCGATGGTCGACGACGCGGCCGACCGGCTCGGCGGACTCGACGTACTCGTGAACAACGCCGGGGTCTTCGGCGGTGCGGACGCCGGGCACCCGGTCTTCGAGTCCTCCTACGAGCAGTGGCAACAGCAGTGGCGGCGTACCCTCGACGTCAACCTGCTCGGCGCGGCCAACGCCATCTGGTGCGCGGCGCGACACCTGCGGGAGCGGGGCGGCCGGATCGTCAACGTCTCGTCCCGGGGCGCGTTCCGGGGCGAGCCGACCCAGCCGGCGTACGGCGCCAGCAAGGCCGGGCTGAACGCGCTCGGCCAGTCCCTCGCGGTGGCCCTGGCCCCGTACGGCATCGCGGTCGCCACCGTCGCGCCCGGCTTCGTCGAGACCGACATGACGAACGAGCACCTCAAGGCGCCGCGCGGCGACGCGATCCGGGCGCAGAGCCCGTTCAACCGGGTCGCCCGGCCGGCGGAGATCGCCGCCGCCGTGCACTGGCTGGCCTCGCCCGAGGCGGAGTGGGCCTCCGGCACCATCGTGGACCTCAACGGCGCCTCCTACCTGCGCAGCTGAGCCGGCGGTCGGTGAACGGGGCTGGCGACTGGCAGGATGATCGATATCCGGCCGGCGGAAGGGGCGCGACGATGACGGTGGATCGGCGGGACGGGACGACGACCGGCAAGGACGGGACGACGACCGGCGGGGACGAGGCGGTGCTGGAGCGGGCGCTCGCCGCGCTCGACCTGGAGACCCGGGTCCGGCTGCTCTCCGGTCGGGACTTCTGGACCCTGCCGGCGGTACCCGGGATCGGGCTCGGCACGCTCGTGATGTCGGACGGCCCGATCGGGGTACGCGGCGTCCGCTGGGCCCCGGACAACCCGTCGATCGCCCTGCCCAGCCCGACCGCGCTGGCCGCCACCTGGGATCCCGAGCTGGCCCGGCAGGCCGGTCGGATGCTCGGTTCCGAGTGCCGGCGCAACGGCATCCACCTGCTCCTCGCCCCCACCGTCAACCTGCACCGCAGCCCGCTCGGCGGCCGGCACTTCGAGTGCTACTCGGAGGACCCGCTGCTCACCGCCGAGATCGGCGTCGGCTACGTCACCGGAGTGCAGGATCTCGGTGTCGGGGCGACGGTGAAGCACCTGGTCGCCAACGACTCGGAGACGGAGCGGATGACCGTGGACGTCCGGGTCTCCGAGCGGGCGCTCCGGGAGGTCTACCTCTATCCGTTCGAGCGGATCGTCGCCGCCGGGGTCTGGGCGGTGATGGCGGCGTACAACGGGGTGAACGGGCACACCATGACCGAGCACGCCGGGCTGCTGCGGGACCTGCTCAAGCGGGAGTGGGGCTTCGACGGGGTCGTGGTCTCCGACTGGACGGCGGCGCGGAGTACCGAGGCGTCCGCGAACGCCGGGCTCGACGTGGTGATGCCGGCCGTCGGTGACCCGTGGGGCGCCGCGCTGGTCGCCGCCGTCCGCGCCGGCACCGTCGCCGAGACGGAGGTGGCCGACAAGGTACGCCGGGTGCTCCGGCTCGCCGGCCGGGCCGGGCTGCTCGACGGCGTGCCCCCGGCGGTGGATCCGGCCGACCTGCCGCGCCCGCCGGACGGCGCCGCCGTGGCGCACGCGGTCGCGGTCAACTCCTTCGTGCTGGCCCGCAACGACGGCGACCTGCTGCCGCTCGATCCCGGCCGGCTGCGCCGGGTCGCGGTGCTCGGCGCGCTCGCCGACGACGCCCGGATCCAGGGTGGCGGCAGTGCGCTCGTCTCGCCGCCGCACGCGATCTCGCCGCTCGCCGGGCTGACCGCCGCGCTCCCGGAGACCGAACTCGGGTACGCGGTCGGCGCCGATCCCCGGCTCCGGCTGCCGGCCGCCGGTGGTGTCGCCTGGACCCCGATCACCGCGACGCTGCGCGACGCCGACGGCCGCGAGCGCTACTTGACGGAGCTGGACCGGGCCACCGTGCGCTGGATGGGTGAGCTGCCCGACGGGATGCCGCTGGAAGAGCTGGCAAGCGTCGAACTGCACGCAGTGCACACACCGCGCCGCAGCGGCACCGCCCTGCTCTCCGTCGAGGGCTTCGGCTTCCTCACCCTCACCGTGGACGGTGCGGAACTCTTCGACGGCCCGCTCGCCGACCCGGCCGAGGAGCCCGGAACCGTCTTCCGGGGCACCCTCGAGCGCCGGTTCGAGATCCCGGTCCGGGCCGGCGAGCCGGTCGAGGTGCTGCTGCGCCGGCGGATCGTCGACGGCGACCACCCGGGCTTCGTGTCGGTCACCCTCGGACACGCCGAGCCGGCCGTCGCCGCCGGGGAGTCCACGGCGGAGACGTTGCTCGACGAGGAGTCCCCGGCGGAGGCGCTGCTCGACGAGGCGGTCCGGCTGTCCGCCGGGGCCGACGTCGCGGTGGTGGTGGTCGGCACCACCGAGGAGGTGGAGTCGGAGGGGTTCGACCGGAGCACGCTGGCGCTGCCCGGCCGGCAGGACGAACTGGTCCGCCGGGTGGCGGCGGCCAACCCACGCACGGTGGTGGTGGTCAACGCCGGCTCACCGGTGCTGATGCCCTGGGCGGACGAGGTGGCGGCGATCCTGCTGACCTGGTTTCCCGGTCAGCAGGCCGGGGTGGCGCTCGCCGACGTACTGCTGGGGCGGGCGGAGCCGGGCGGACGGCTGCCGACCACCTGGCCACGCCGGGCCGAGGACTGCCCGGCGCTGCCCACCACCCCGGTCGACGGGGTGCTCGAATACTCCGACGGGGTCTTCGTCGGCTACCGGGGCTGGCGGGCCGAGCCGCTCTTCCCGTTCGGGCACGGGCTCGGCTACACCGACTGGGCCTACGAGTCGCTGACGGTGGACGAGACGGCGGCGGGGCCGGTCGCGGTGGTCACCGTCCGGAACACCGGCCGCCGGCCCGGCCGCGAGGTGGTGCAGGTGTACGTCGGCCCCGAGGTCGCCGACCCGGATCGTCCGGTCCGCTGGCTGGCCGGCTTCGCCGCTGCCGCCGCCGCTCCCGGCGGGACGGTGACGGTCCGGGTGCCGCTGCCGGAGCGCACCTTCCAGGTCTGGGAGTCGGACGGCTGGCGGACCCGCACCGGCCGGTACCGGGTCGAGGCGGCACACAGCCTCGGCGACCTGCGCCGGACCGCCACCGTCGACCTCGATTCCTGACCGGTCAGGCCGGGTCAGCAGCGGCCGAGCCGGCCAGGCCGGGTTCACCAGCGGCCGAGCCGGCCAGGCCAGGTCACCAGCGGCCGAGCCGGGCCGAGAGTACGGCCAGCGCGGCGACTCCGGCGGTGGAGGTCCGCAGCACCTCGGGGCCGAGCCTTACCGGTACGGCACCGGCCGAGGCGAGCGCCGCCAGCTCGGTCGGCGACACCCCGCCCTCCGGGCCGACCACCAGCACGATGTCGCCGGTCGACGGCAGTTCGGCGGTGCCGAGCCGGTCCACCGCCTCCTCGTGCAGCACGAAACCGGCCGACGCGGCGGCGATCCGCCGGGCCACCGCCCGGGTCGACTCGTCCGGCGCCTGGGCCGATCCGACGACGGCCGGCAGCCAGGGCCGGCGGGCCTGCTTGGCCGCCTCGCGGGCGGTCGCCACCCAGCGGTCCCGGGCCCGGGCGCCCCGGTCGCCGCGCCACTGCACCACCGAGCGTTCGGCCGACCAGGGCACGATCTCGTCCACCCCGACCTCGGTCATCGCCTGCACGGCGAGCTCGGCCCGGTCGCCCTTGGCGATGCCCTGCACCACCACCAGGCGCGGGTCGGGCGGCTCGGCGTACCGGCGGGCGGTGACCGTGCCGGTCAGGGTGCCCCGGCCGACGGCGGTGACCACGGCGGTCAGGGTGCCGCCGCGCCCGTCGGCGAGCAGCAGCTCCTCGCCGGGGCGCAGCCGCTGCACCGTCGCGGCGTGGTGCCCCTCCGGCCCGTCGAGGGTGACGGAGTCGCCCGGCGGCAGCGACTCGACCAGGAACAGCGGCGCACTCACGGCGAGCAGGTTAACCGGTCACCGGCCCGGGGCGGGACGGCGCGGGTCAGCCGTGGCCGTTGAAGGCGTCCCGCATCCGGGAGAAGAAGCCGCCCTGCTTGGTCAGCTCGGCGACCTCCTCGCCCCGGGTCTTGGCGAACTCGCGCAGCATCCGCTCCTGGTCGGCGTCGAGCTTGGTCGGGGTACGCACGTCGAGGTGCACGTAGAGGTCGCCCCGGCCGGCACCGCGCAGGTGCGGCACGCCCCGGGCACGCAGCCGCAGCGTCGAGCCCGGCTGGGTGCCCGGCTTGACGTCGACCGGCTCCTCGCTGTCCAGCGTCTTGATGGTCAGCCGGGTGCCGAGCGCGGCGGCGGTCATCGGCACCGTGACCCGGCAGTGCAGGTCGTCGCCCTTGCGGGAGTAGACGTCGTGCGGCCGCTCGTGGATCTCCACGTAGAGGTCGCCGGCCGTACCACCGCCGGGACCGACCTCGCCCTGCTGGGCCAGCCGGATCCGCATGCCGTCCTCGACCCCCGCCGGGATCTTGACCGTCAGCGAGCGGCGGGTGCGCACCCGCCCGTCACCGGCGCAGGTCGGGCAGGGGTGCGGGATGACCGTGCCGTAGCCCTGGCAGACGGTGCACGGCCGGGACGAGACGACCTGGCCGAGGAAGGTGCGCTGCACCGACTGCACCTCGCCGCGCCCGCCGCACGCCTCGCAGGTGGCCAGGTGGGTGCCGGGTGCCGTGCCGGCGCCGGTGCAGGTGGTGCAGAGCACGGCGGTGTCCACCGTGATCGGCGCCTCCACCCCGAACGCGGTCTCCGGCAGGTCGAGTTCGAGCCGCAGGATCGCGTCGGCGCCGGGCCGGGTACGCGGACGCGGGCCCCGGGAGCCGCCGGCCGCCCCGAAGAACGCGTCCATGATGTCCTGGAAGCCGACGAACGGGCCGCCCGCACCGCCGGGACCGGCGCCGGGTCCGCCACCGGGGGCCAGCGGGTCACCGCCGAGGTCGACGATCTGCCGCTTCTGGTCGTCCGAGAGGACCTCGTACGCGGCGTTGATGTCCTTGAACTTCTCGTGTGCCTCCGGATCCGGATTCACGTCCGGGTGGTACTGCCGCGCCAACCTGCGGTAGGCGCGCTTGATGTCGTCGTCGGAGGCGTCCCGGCCGACGCCGAGAATCCCGTAGTAGTCCTTGGCCACTGCGTTCCGTGTCCTCATGTCTGTCTCGCGTACCGTCCGCCGGTCGTCAGGTCAGGGTGAGCTGTGGTGGTCAGTTCTGCGCCAGCACGTCGCCGACGTAGCGTGCCACGGCCCGCACCGTGGCGATGGTGCCCGGATAGTCCATCCGGGTGGGCCCCAACACGCCGAGTCCGCCGACGATGGTCGCACCCGGACCGTATCCGGTGCTGACCACCGAGGTGCCCCGGAGGTTGTCGATCTCGTTCTCGTCGCCGATCCGCACCTGGAGGGTGTTCGGCTCCACCTCGCCGATCAGCTTGAGCAGGACGACCTCCTCCTCGAGCGCCTCGAGGATCGGTCGCAGCGAACCCTGGAAGTCGAGCAGCCCGCCCCGGGTCAGGTTGGCCGTGCCGGCCATCACGATCCGCTCCTCGTGCCGCTCGACAAGGGTCTCCAGCAGCACCGTGGCGAGTGTGGTCATCGCCGGGCAGAGCCCGGTGGCCACCTCGTCGACGAGCGCCTGGACCAGCGGCGGGGTGTCGGCGAGCTTCTTCCCGACCAGCCGCTCATTGATCAGCCGGCGCAGTTCGGTCACGTCGTCGGTGCTGATCGGCGCCGGCAGCTCCACCAGCCGCTGCTCGACCCGGCCGGTGTCGGCGATCATGACAAGCATCAGCCGGGTGGTGGAGATCGGCACCAGTTCCAGGTGCCGGACGGCGGAGCGGGCCAGGCTCGGGTACTGCACCACGGCCACCTGCCGGGTGAGCTGGGCGAGCAACCGGACCGTACGGTGCACCACGTCGTCGAGGTCCACCGCGCCGACCAGGAACCGCTCGATCGCCCGGCGCTCGGCCGGGGTCAGCGGCTTGACCCGGGAGAGCCGGTCCACGAAGAGCCGGTAGCCACGGTCGGTGGGAACCCGACCGGCACTCGTGTGCGGTTGCCGGATGTAGCCCTCCTCCTCCAGCACGGCCATGTCGTTGCGGACGGTGGCCGGGGAGACCCCGAGCTGGTGGCGCTCGACAAGTGCCTTGCTGCCGACCGGTTCCTGGGTGGCGACGTAGTCCTCCACGATCGCGCGCAGCACGTCGAGCTTGCGGTCGTCGAGACCCATCCTCACCTCCCTGCGACGTCCGGCCCCGGCTGGGCGAAACGACCGGGGCGACCACGACGGTCGGGCCAGGCTTGCCTGGCACTCGACTGTAGCGAGTGCCAGTCTACGACCAAGGCGTACCCCCGCGCGATGATCATTTGGAGGGGCTGTCCGAAGCTGGACAACAGGCTTGCCAGCACACCCTACCCCGCTGGGCCGGGCGGGCACCGCCGGTCATCGTCCGGGTTCGATCGGCAAACGGCGCGGATTCGATCGGTGTGCGGCCGGGATCGATTCCCCGGCTGGTGCGGGTTCGACCGGGGGGCGGCTGGCGCCGGTTGAGCGGTGGTCCTACCGTGACCCCATGACTGAACCGCCCCGCCCTCCCGGAGAATACGGCGGTCCGCCGCAGGACCCGACCGCCCCGATGAACCCGGGCCAGTACCCGCCGCCGGGCGAGGGGTATCCCCCGCCCGCCGCACCGCAGTACGGTGCGCCCGGCACGCCCCCGCCGACCTCGGGCGGCGGCACCTACCCGACGTCCGGTGGCGGGACGTACCCGACCTCGGGCGGCGGGACGTACCCGACCTCCGGTGGCGGCTACCCGCCCCAGGGCGGGGGCTACCCGCCGCCCGGCGGTTATCCGCCCCCCGGCGGGGGCTATCCGCCCCCCGGAGGCGGTTACCCGCCGCCCGGTGGCCAGCCGCCGGGCGGATACCCCGGCGCCGGCTACCCGCCGCAGGGCGGCTACCCCGGCAACCCGTACGGCGCACCGGCACCGCACGGCTACGCCAACAACGACGAGAAGACCTGGGCCCTGATCGCGCACTTCGGCGGCATCCTGGTCGGCTTCATCGCCTCGCTCGTGGCGCTGCTCGCCAAGGGCAACGAGTCGCCGACCGTACGCGCGCACGCGGTCGAGGCGCTCAACTTCCAGATCACCTGGGGCATCATCTCGATCGTCTCGCTCGTCGTCGGCACCTGCACCGTGGTGCTCATCTTCCTGCCGTTCATCGCCTGGGTGGTGGTGCTGATCTTCTCGATCATCGCCGGCATGAAGGCCAACGAGGGCGTGCTGTACCGCTACCCGATGACCATCCGCATGACCAAGTAAGACCCCGAGCCTCCGACGATGGCCCGTGCCGCACCCGGCGCGGGCCATCGCGCTGTCAGGGCAGCAGGTCGCGGACGACGGCGTCGGCGAGCAGTCGCCCGCGCAGGGTGAGCACCGCCCGCCCCGCCTCGTACGCCGCGCCGTCCAGCAGCCCGTTCTCCCGGGCCCGGACCGCGCCCGCCCGCCCCGGCCCGTCCAGGACGGCCAGCGGCAGTCCGGTGGCGAGCCGCAACCGCAGCAGCACCTCCTCGGTGTGCCGCTCCCCGGCCGAGAGCAGCTCCCGGCCCTCCCCCGGGGACTGCCCCGCACCGAGCCGGGCCGCGTAGCTCGACGGGTGCTTGACGTTCCACCAGCGGACCCCGCCGACGTGGCTGTGCGCGCCCGGCCCGAGCCCCCACCAGTCGCCGCCGGTCCAGTAGAGCAGGTTGTGCCGGCAGGCCGCGGCCGGCGTACGGGCCCAGTTGGAGACCTCGTACCAGGAGAAACCCGCCCCGGACAGCGCCGCCTCGGCGGCCAGGTAGCGGTCCGCCGCCACGTCGTCGTCCGGGTACGCCAGCTCCCCGCGACCGATCCGGGCGGCGAGTCGGGTGCCCTCCTCCACGATCAGGGCGTACGCGCTGACGTGGTCCACCCCGGCGGCCAGTACCGCGTCGAGCGAGGCCGCGAAGTCCTCCGCCCGCTCCCCCGGCGTCCCGTAGATCAGGTCCAGGTTGACGTGCTCGAACCCGGCCTCCCGGGCCTCCCGGGCCGCCTCGGTCGCCCGGCCGGCGGTGTGCCGGCGGTCCAGGATCGCCAGCACGGGCCGGGCGACCGACTGCATGCCCAGGGATATCCGGGTGTAGCCGGCGGCCCGCAGCGCGGAGAGCGACTCCGGGGTCACCGACTCCGGGTTGGCCTCGGTGCTGACCTCGGCGTCGGCGGCCAGCCCCCAGGTCCGGTCGATGCCGTCCAGGATCCGGGCCAGGTCGTCCGGGGGCAGCAGGGTGGGGGTCCCGCCGCCGACGAAGACGGTGTCGACCCGGGCCGGCGGCCGGTCCGCCAGCACCCGGTCGGCCAGGCGCAACTCGGCGAGCACCTGGTCGGCGTAGCCGTCCCGGCCCGCCGTACCGCCGAGTTCGGTCGCGGTGTAGGTGTTGAAGTCGCAGTAGCCGCACCGGCTGGCGCAGAACGGCACGTGCACGTAGACGCCGAAGCCACGCTCACCCACCCTGGCCAGCGCGGCTTCGGGCAGCGCACCGTCGTCGGGCACGGGCTCGCCCGCCGGGAGGACTTTTGGCATGCGACTAGTGTGCCGGCATGACCTCAGCCCCCGATCCGCTCGTCCGGGTCTCCACCACGCACGGGGTGACGACCCTCACCCTGGACAGCCCGCACAACCGCAACGCGCTCTCCAGCACCCTGCTGACCCAACTGCTCGACGCACTGGGCACGGCGGCGGCGGACGACGACGTACGGGTGGTGGTGCTCTCGCACACCGGGCCGGTCTTCAGCTCCGGAGCCGACCTGAAGGAGACCGCGGCGGCGTACCGCGAGGGCACGGTGCCGGTGGCGATGCTCGGTGACGTACTCGGGGCGATCTGGGAGTGCCCGAAGCCGGTGGTGGCCCGGATCGGCGGGCCGGCCCGGGCCGGCGGCCTCGGCCTGATCGCGGCGGCCGACGTGGCGGTCTGCGCCCAGGAGGCGACCTTCGCGTTCACCGAGGTACGTCTCGGGGTGATCCCGGCGGTGATCTCGGCGACCGTGCTGCCCCGACTGCAACCCCGGGCCGCCGCCGAGCTCTACCTGACCGGGGACACCTTCGACGGGCGCCGGGCGGCCGAGATCGGGCTGGTCACCACGGTCACCACCGCCGAGGCGCTGGACGAGACCGTCGCCTCGTACTGCCTGGCGCTGGTCCGGGGCGCCCCGGGCGCGCTGGCCGGGGCGAAGGAGCTGCTCCGGCGCGGCTCCGGGGCGGATTTCCGGGCGGGCCTGGCGGAGCTGCGCGACCTGTCGGTGCGGTACTTCCACTCCGCGGAGGGTCGGGAGGGCGTCGCCGCGTTCGGTGAGAAACGACCCGCCCGATGGGTACCCGGGAGCTGACCGGGACAACCGGCCCGAACGACCGGCCCTCGAAGTAGCGGTCCGGGAACTATCGGCGGTCGAAGTAGGCTGTGTCCCAATATCGGGCAGGGGGTGGCGGTGCAGACTCGCGCGGTGGTGGCGGCCGGCCTGGCGCTCGCGGCGGTTGCCGGCTTCGGCGTCTATCTGGGCGCCCGGGAGTACGGCCACAAGCTGCCGATCCCCCGGGCGGCGCCCGGCTGCGTGGTGGAGGCGGACGGCCGGGTCACGCTGAACGCGGAGCAGATGGCGAACGCCGCGACCATCGCGGCGGTCGGCGTCCGGCGCAAGATGCCGGAGCGGGCCGTGGTGGTGGCGCTGGCCACGGCGTTCCAGGAGTCCCGGCTGCGTAACCTGGCCAGCGGGGACCGGGACTCCGTCGGGCTGTTCCAGCAGCGACCGAGCCAGGGCTGGGGCACCCCGGAACAGATCCGGGACCCGCGCTACGCCGCCACCCGGTTCTACAACGCGCTGAAGCGGGTGCGCGGCTGGGAGCAGATGGAGGTTACGGTCGCGGCGCAGCGGGTGCAGCGGTCGGCCTTCCCGAACGCCTACCAGCAGTGGGCGGACGAGTCCGAGGTGCTGACCCGGGCGCTGCTCGGCAACGCCACCGGCGCGGTGGCCTGCACGGTGGGCCGGGAGCCGGCGATGCGCGGGAACGCGGCGGCGGCGGCGCTGACCGCCGGGCTGAAGCTGGACTGGGGCCGGCTGGAGACGTCGGTACCGGGCGAGTTGACCGGTCTGGCCGTGCCGACGACCGATCCGCAGGTGGGTTGGCGCTACGCGCACTGGCTGGTGTCGCACGCCGACGACCACGGGGTACGCACGGTCCGGTTCGGCGACCTCCAGTGGAGCGCGGAGGGCGGGGCCTGGACGCCGGTCAAGGGCAGCCCGCCGAGTCCGCACCAGGTGGTCGCCGAGGTCTTCGCCGATTGACGACCGCTAACTGGCGGTGATTGCACAAACGGACAGACGCCCCCTTAATCCCTCATTCAGCCGCCGTCTGACCACGTGGAGTCAGGGTCCCGCTGCCCTGCGTACCTCTGGATGACCGGGGTCGATCCGGCGGCCGAGCGCCGCACTGCGGGTCTTGCCAAGGGAGTTACGATCGGCAGCCTGTGTGCTCAGAAAGAGTTTCACCCTATGGGGAGGGGACGCGGTGTTCGACTACGGCGGCCGCACCGGCTACGAGCCGATCAGTGACACGGATCGCAAGGAGTTCCACGAGCAGGGCTTCCTGTTGCTCCGCAATGTCCTGACCGAGGACCACCGGGCGGCTCTGGAGGCGGCGGTCGACCGGGTCTACGCCGAGGAGAAGGCGGCCGGCAACACCACCAAGGACGGCACGCTGCACCTGCTCGGCTTCGTGGAGCGGGACGAGCTCTTCGGCGAGCTGCTCACCCACCCGATCTCGTTCCCGTACATGTGGGGCCTGGCCGGGTGGAACATCTACACCCACCACAACCACCTGGACGTCACCCCGCCGGCCCTGGAGCCGGAGAAGCCGTACTGGGGCTGGCACCAGGACGGCTACCGGCAGAACTCGGACCCGGAGACGATGGATCCGAACCTGCCCCGGCCGATGTTCTCGCTCAAGGTCGCGTACGTGCTCTCCGACCTGTCCGAGAAGGGCCGGGGGGCGACCAAGGTCATCCCCGGCAGCCACCTGTGGAACTCGCTGCCGCGCCCGGCCGACCTGAGCGTGCACAACCCGGACCCGGAGGGAACGGTCGAGATCACCGCCAACCCCGGCGACGCCTTCATCTTCGACCGGCGGCAGTGGCACTCCCGGTCCACAAACCTCTCCAGCATCACCCGGAAGATGCTCTTCGTCGGCTACACCTACCGGTGGATCCGGCCGCTGGACGAGCTGCACCCGGACAAGAACGGCGAGTGGTACAAGAACCGGACCCCGGTGCAGCGTCAGCTGATCGGTGAGGGCACCCACACCGCCAACTACTGGGGCATCAACTGGGACGGCTACATCGACGACGAGATCCCGCTGCGCAAGGAGCTGAAGGAGCGCGGTCTGCTCGACCGCAGCATCCCCTGGCTGCGCTGACGACTCCCGCCACCTGACGCGGCGGTTCCGCCGGTCCAGCCGGGCCGGTGGGACCGCCGTTTCGTCGCAACGCCGTCGCCCGCCGCCCGCCGACGACCGATCTGGACATCTCGAGGACCGGTCCCGGCGGACAGGTCATATTCGCTTTCGCCGTGATACCACCCTGTCATCAAGATGACTTGGTGGTGACACGCGCGTCCGGGTATATGCCCGCCGGCTGTCCTCACGACGACACGATAACTGTCGGTAATTTACCGATTGCAATGGCAATTCTGCCGGACTGCCGGAAAGTGGCCCGGAACACATCTGCCGCCCAGGCGGCTAATGCGATGAAATCGCCGGATCATTCACGTTCGACCCTGCGGTCGGCCGTACGTTCGGGCGCGCCGGGCCAACGCGCTAGGCCAACCGGCCGGACAACCGGTAGACGTCCACGAGAAGCGCCCAGAGCTCGTTGTTCAACGGCTGGCCCTCGTCGTTGGTCAGCCGGTGCGCCGGACACTTCATTGTCGGGCTGGACAGCTCGATGTCCTGCGGCGCGACGCTGCCGAACCTGATCTTCCGCTGCCCCTCCGGGCCGACGGCCCGGAACTTCTCCGGACCGATCCGGAAGGCGCCCCGGACGATGTCCGCCACCGTGAACCGCGGATGCTGGATCTCCGTCGGGTCGCCGGTCAACTGCCGCATCCGAGCCACCTCGTGCTGGTCGTGCAGGACGGAGAGGCTGGCCAACATGGAGGTGCTGCCGCGCAGCGTCTGCTCCAGGGCCGCCCCGGTCAGGCCCAGGCCCTCCCGCCCGTACGCGAGGGCGGACTCCAGGCAGATCAGCGCCTCCAGTAGGGCGAGGCTGATGTTGCGCTTGAACTTGTGCCGCAGCGAGGCGGCCAGCTCCGCCGTCCCGGCATCGGCGCGCGGCACCATCTGGTCCTCCCAGACCACCGCCCCGCGATGGGCGGCCACCACCGCGAGGGCGTGCTCCAGCACCGGTGTCGGATGCGCGAACATGGCGTCGACCAGGTCTCGGAAAAGCTGGTCGAGGCTTTGCAGATTGTCGACGAGATCGCGGCCGGGTGCCGCGCGTCGCAATTCCGTCAGCGCACCCGAAACACGCAGGGCGGAGAACCACTCTTCGACCAGGGGGGTGTACGCCTCAAGGTACAACGCGACCTTGGGGTGCAGATCGGAGAGTTGTCGAGATGACACCCTGGCGCTTCCCGGGAGAGAGTCCGTAGACACTTACGGAGCGTAACATAAGGAGATCATTTGAGCAAATGCGAATGACGATCACAACTGTCGCCCGGGTCGGCTGGTCGACCACGATCGATCGTACGGCCGTGGAGAATTTAGCGGTTCCCGGCAGCCGGCGCCAGCCCGGAAACGCCGCAGGGGCGCCGGCCGTTCGGCCGACGCCCCTTGCTGAACCGGGGAGCGGGGTGCTCAGTACCGGCTTACTCGGCGACGGCGGCCGACTCCGGCGACCAGCGCCACGGCGATGGCGGCCACGGCGACCTGGATGAGCAGCTCCATCCAGTCGATGCCGGCGGTCTGCGTCGCGATGCCGGCGGCCCGGGCGATGACCGTGCCGAGCAGCGCCGCGCCGACACCGATAAGCATGGTCAGCCAGATCGGCATGTCCTGGCGACCTGGTACGACCAGACGGCCGAGGGCGCCGATGATGAGACCGACGACGAGCGCGGTGATGATACCCCAGACGGTGAATTCCACGGCCGTCCTCCTTCGAATGTGTCACACGTTGTTGTGGTGACTGCTAGGTTCCCGAAGGCGCAAAATCTCAAACCGACCTAGTTGCCCAGACGTCGTACCGCGTCCCGAACCGCCGCATCCATCGTGGCGAAAGCCAGTTGAGGCGGGCTCACCAGGGGAAACCAACCCAGCTCGGCGGACTCGGCCGGGTTGAGCACGATCCGCGGGTCGTCCAGGGTGGCCAGGAAGAACGTGTCGAGCACCGGCAGCGTCTCGTCCTGGAACTCGTAGCTGCCGACGTACATGCCGAGATGTTCGCCGAGGGTCACCGACACCCCGAGTTCCTCCCGGGCCTCCCGCACCGCCGCCTCGGCCGGGTGCTCCCAGCCGTCGCAGAATCCGCCCGGAATCTCCCAACGGCCCAGCATCGGCTCCGCCGCCCGGCGCAGGGCCAGGAAGCGCACCCCGGCGGGGCCACGGCCACGATCCACACCGTCCAGGATGACCAGGCCGACCGTCGGGCGGGCGTTCACGAAGAGCTGGTAGCGGCACCGGGTGCAGGTGGTCGGGGCGGGGCCGGGCAGGGCGGCCGCGCACCGGGGGCAGAAGGAGGCGCCGGGGCCGTACCCCCGGGGAATCACTTCCTGCCGCCACCCTTGCCGTCGCCGGAGTCACCGGTGGAGAGGGCGGCGATGAAAGCCTCCTGTGGCACCTCGACCCGGCCGACCATCTTCATCCGCTTCTTCCCCTCCTTCTGCTTCTCCAGCAGCTTGCGCTTCCGGCTGATGTCACCGCCGTAACACTTGGCCAGCACGTCCTTGCGGATCGCCCGGATCGTCTCCCGGGCGATCACCCGGTTGCCGATCGCGGCCTGGATCGGCACCTCGAACTGCTGCCGGGGAATCAGCTTCTGCAGCTTCGCCGCGATGTTGACGCCGTAGTTGTACGCCTTGTCCTTGTGCACGATCGCGCTGAACGCGTCGACCGGCTCGCCGTTGAGCAGGATGTCGACCTTGACCAGGTCGGAGCGCTGCTCGTCGGTGGGCTCGTAGTCGAGCGAGGCGTAACCCTTGGTACGGCTCTTGAGCTGGTCGAAGAAGTCGAAGATGATCTCGGCGAGCGGCAGCGTGTAGCGCAGCTCGACCCGGTCGGCGGAGAGGTAGTCCATCCCCTGCAACGAGCCGCGCCGCCCCTGGCAGAGCTCCATCACGGCGCCGACGTAGTCGTTCGGGGTGAGCACCGTCGCCCGGACCACCGGCTCGTACACCTCGGCGATCTTGCCGGTCGGGTACTCGCTCGGGTTGGTGACGGTGACCTCGTTGCCGTCCTCCATCGCGACCCGGTAGACCACGTTCGGCGCGGTCGAGATCAGATCGAGGTTGAACTCGCGTTCCAGCCGCTCGCCGATGATCTCCAGGTGCAGCAGGCCGAGGAAACCGCAGCGGAAGCCGAAGCCGAGCGCGGCCGAGGTCTCCGGCTCGTAGTTGAGCGCCGCGTCGTTGAGCTTCAGCTTGTCGAGCGCGTCCCGCAGCGCCGGATAGTCCGACCCGTCGATCGGATAGAGACCCGAGTAGACCATCGGCTTCGGATCCTTGTAGCCGCCGAGCGGCTCGCTCGCCGGCCGGGCGTTGATGGTGACCGTGTCACCGACCCGGGACTGCCGGACGTCCTTCACACCGGTGATCAGGTAACCCACCTCGCCGACCCCGAGCGCGCCGGCCTTCTGCATCTCCGGGGAGATCACACCGAGTTCCAGCAGCTCGTGCACGGCTCCGGTGGACATCATCTTGATCTTGTCGCGCGCCTCGATCCGGCCGTCGATCACCCGGACGTACGTCACCACGCCGCGGTAGACGTCGTAGACGGAGTCGAAGATCATGGCCCGGGCCGGGTTGCCGGCCTCGCCGACCGGCGGGGTGAACTGCCGGACGATCTCGTCGAGCAGGTACGGCACCCCCTCGCCGGTCTTGCCGGAGACCCGGATGCAGTCGCTCGGATCCCCGCCGATCAGGTGCGCCAACTCCTCGGCGTACTTGTCCGGCTGCGCGGCCGGCAGGTCGATCTTGTTGAGTACGGGGATGATGTGCAGGTCGTTCTCGAGCGCCAGGTAGAGGTTTGCCAGGGTCTGCGCCTCGATGCCCTGGGCGGCGTCGACAAGCAGGATCGCGCCCTCGCAGGCGGCCAGCGACCGGGACACCTCGTAGGTGAAGTCCACGTGCCCAGGCGTGTCGATCATGTTCAGCACGGCCTCTTCGCCCTGCTGGTCACCCTCCCGGACGGTCCACGGCATGCGGACCGCCTGGCTCTTGATCGTGATGCCGCGCTCCCGCTCGATGTCCATCCGGTCGAGATACTGCGCGCGCATCTGCCGGGGATCGACCACACCGGTGAGCTGCAACATCCGGTCGGCCAGCGTCGACTTGCCATGATCGATGTGGGCGATGATGCAGAAGTTCCTGATCCGACCGGGGTCGGTGGCACCAGGAGAGTTCGCGCCGGAGTCGGGCGTCGGTGGCACGGCGATCCGTTCTGCTTGGCTGACGACGATGGGCCTTCTATGTTCCCATGCCGCCCGACGGTGCCCGGCCGAGGCCGCCGGATCACCGTCGCGACTTCGGTCACCACGCCCACCGCACCGTGGCCACCCCACACCGGTCAGGCCGCTCCGGAACGCCGCAGACCGGACATGGCACACCGTGACCAGGGCCCGGCCGCGACGCGAGTGCCGGGGCGGCGACGAAATCCCGGCAACCCGATCGGACCGGGGCAGACTTGGGGCATGGCTGCCATCTCGGTACCACCCCGGCCGTACGACGCGACCGCCGTACGGCCGGGCTGGGCCGATCTTCCGGCCGAGTTGCGGACGGCGATAGGCGCCCGGCTGGGCGCCCGGGTCAACTGGGCCAGCACCGCCGGTGGCGGGTTCACCCAGGGGTTCGCCGGAGTGCTCCAGACGGTGGCCGGTGACCGGGTCTTCGTCAAGGCCGCGTCCCTGGTCGACCAGCGGCACCTGAGTGACTGGTACGCCCGGGAGGCGGCGATCACCGCCGTACTGCCGGCCGGCTTGGCCGTGGCCCGTCCGCGCTGGACGCTCACCGCCGCCGGGTACCACGTGATCTGCCTGGACGCCATCGACGGCCGGATGCCGGGTCTGCCCTGGCATCCGGCCGAGCTGGCGGCGACCCTCGACGCGTACGCGACGGTGGCGGCAGCGCTGCGACAGCCGCCGGGTGAACTTGTGGCGCTGGGCGTACCCCGGCTCGCCGACCTGGCCCGTGCGGACCTGGCCTGGTGGGCGGAGCTGGCCGCCGGTCGGGAGACCCTGCCGGAGGTGCCGGCGGTCGCCCGGCACCGGCTGGCCGACCTGGCCGCGCTGGAGTCCCGACTACCCGGGTACGCCGACCTGCCGTCGATGATCCACGGCGACCTGCGGGTGGACAACGTCCTGCTGGATTCGGCCGGTCTCGCCTGGCTCTGCGACTGGACGTGGCTCAGTTTCGGGCCGCCCTGGTTCGACCTGGCCAGCCTGCTGGTCACCGCGTACGCCAGCGGGCTGGACGCCGACGCCCTGTTCGCCACCCATCCGGCGGCGCGGGACGCCCCGCCCGACGGGCTGGACGCCGCGCTGGCCGCACTCTCCGGCTACTGGCTGATCCGCGCGGCGGCCGGCCCGGACAGCGGTGCGCCGCACGCCCGGGCGCACCAGCGGTGGAGCGGCGAGACCGCGCTCGGCTGGCTGGCCGAGCGACAGGGCTGGGCACCGACCTGAGCTGTTTTGGTCCGGGCGGGGCGCACCTGGTAACGTGGCTCTTCGCGCGTGCCGACACGGCGCACTCTGACGTGCGTCACCGTCCGCGCAGCACAGGCAAACGTAACCCTAGCTACCAGGACGAGGCTGTCGCGTGGCGAACATCAAGTCCCAGATCAAGCGCAACCGGCAGAACGAGAAGCGCCGGCTGCGTAACAAGTCGGTCAAGTCGTCGCTGAAGACCGCCATTCGCAAGTTCCACGAGGCGACCGAGAGTGGAGACGCCGCGAAGGCGACCGAGCTGATGCGGGACGCGTCGCGCAAGCTCGACAAGGCGGTCAGCAAGGGCGTGATCCACCAGAACCAGGCGGCGAACCGCAAGTCGGCGATCGCCAAGCGGCTCGAGTCGCTCTCCGCCTGACCAGACGGAGCACACACCTGACGTGTGGCCCCGAGCCCGACGGGCTCGGGGCCACACGTGTTCCGCAGGGGACCAGACGTCTTCCACCGGGCCACACGTGCTCCGCGGTCACTCTCGCCGCCGCACGGTCGCCCAGTCCGTTCCGCGGTCGACCTCGCCGCCGCGCCGGTCAGCGGTAGCGGCGTCTGGCCGACTGCCGGCCGGTGTCGATCGGGTCCGG
The DNA here is from genome assembly GCF_049179135.1 of Plantactinospora sp. WMMB782. NCBI lineage: Bacteria > Bacillati > Actinomycetota > Actinomycetes > Micromonosporales > Micromonosporaceae > Plantactinospora > Plantactinospora sp. WMMB782. The sequence continues at coordinate 727,245 of NZ_JBMHMC010000007.1, forward strand.
CCGGGAGAGCCAGCGCCGGACCGGTCGCCGCTCCAGGTGTTCGGCCAGCCCACTGTTGCGGCCCCAGGCGGTCCCGGCGGCGGACGGTGCCGGTACGGCCTGCCGGGTCTGCGGTACGCCGGTCTTCGGAGCGCCGGTCTGCGGCAGATCTGTGCTCTGGGGTACGCCGTCGCGCTGCGGTAGACCGGTGGCCTGCGGCGGACCGTGCTGCGGGCGCGCCTCGCCCTGGCCGGTGGCACCGGCTCCCCCGCCGGATCCGGCACCGTCGGCCGCTCCGGCGGCGGTCCGTCCGGTCGCCGCCGGATCACCGCGCCGCCGACGCCGGGCGCCGAAGTCCAGCCGGGCCCGCATCGCCGCGGTCATGCCGAACTGTCGGGCACCGAGGAACCGGGCCGGCAGCCGGTTACCGGGAACGGCACGGCGGGTCGGAGCGCCCACCGCCGGGGCGGGGCCGGAGCCGGGCTCGGTCAGTCGGTGGGTCTGCCCGGACTCGACAAGCGACCGCTTCGGCACGCTGGCCCGCCCGACGGCTGGCTGGATCTGCCGGCGGAACCGTTCCCGCTCCTGGTTGGGCACCCGGGCCGCCGACCGGATCACCGCCGCGGCCACCACGTCGTTGGCCTTGACCATGGCAGCGACGGTCGCGGGCAGCACGAGTACTTCCCACCACCGGACCAGTTCGGCGAGGGCGAGCAGCAGGCCGAGGACCACGGTGCCCTCGAAGAAGACGAAGCAGAGCAGCCCACCCGGATCGACGTGCCGTAGTCGCAGCACGCGGGCGTAGAGCGGCCGTAGCCGCTCCTCGTCCGCCGCCGTCGCTGTGGTCATCGCGATGCGCCTGCCCTGCGGGCTGCCGCGACCGCGACCACGGCCCGCTCCAGGGCGTACCCCCGGTCGTCGGAACCGCCCTTGACCGCGGCGTTGCACTCGGCCGCCGCGTACATGGCGTCGGCCAGTCCTTCCGGAGTCCAGCCCCGACCGACCCGCTGCGCCTTCTCGATCTTCCACGGCGGCATGCCGAGGCTGCTCGCCAACTGGTAGGCGCTGCCCCGGCCCGCCGAGCTGACCCGGGCCACCGTGCGCACCCCGTCGGCGATCGCGTCGGCGATCGGCACCGGGTCCACTCCGACGTGCAGCGCCCAGCGCAGCGCCTCCAGGGCACCCGGCACGTCACCGGCCATCGCGGCGTCGGCGACGGTGAAGCCGCTGACCTCGGCCCGCCCCCGGTAGTACCGGGAAACCGTGTCGACGCCGATCCGCCCGTCGGTGTCGGCCAGCAACTGGGAGCAGGCGGAGGCGAGCTCGCGCAGGTCGTTGCCGACCGCCGCGATGAGCGCCTCGGCCGCGTCGTCGGTGCACCGGCCGCCACCACGGCGGATCTCGTCCCGGACGAAGGCGACCCGGTCCCGATGCCCCTTCAGCTTCGCCGCCGGGACGACCTCCGCGCCGGCCGACCGCAGGCCGTCGGCGAACGCCTTGCCCTTGGCTCCGCCGGCATGGGCCACCACCAACTGCACCTCGGGGTCGGGATCCCTGGCGTACGCCAGCAGCGCCGTCACCAGATCCTTCCTGGCATCCTGTCCAGCGCGGACGACGAGTACCCGCCGCCCCCCGAACAGGGACGGTCCGAGCAGTTCGGCGATCTCCCCCGGCCCCAATCCGCCCGCCTCATGGTCGTGTACGTCGACGTCCGGGTCGGCGGCTCTGGCCGCGTCGACCACTGCGGCGACCGCCCTGGTGGCGAGCAGTTCTTCGTCACCGAGCACGAGTACGACGGGAGCGAGGCTAGCGGGGGTCACGGGGTCATCGTCGCACGCGGTGTGCGTCCATCGGGCCTGGTCACCCGGCTCGCTGCGGCTGACCCCGCAGTTAGTGCAAATCCAGACATTTATCTTAACCCTGGCATTCTTGCCAGGATCTGGTGACCGGCTCGAAGCCTACCGCCGGAAGTTGCCGACACCCCGTTACGACACGGTAGGCCGGTCTACCCGGTAGGACAGTCAGCGAACCGGACGACGAACTCGGTGCGGAATCATCGGGTGGCCGGGTCACCGGGATCGAGGCCCCGGACGGCCACCGACAGCTCTTCTCCGCCGGTCCCGACCACGGCCAGATCCCCGTGCCGGTCGGTCCGCAGTACCCGGGCGCCGGACCGGGACAACCGGGCCAGCACTCCCGGGTTCGGGTGCCCGTATCCGTTGTCGACGCCGACGGGCACCAGCGCCACCGCCGGACGTACCGCGTCGAGGAACGCCGGTTCCTGATAGGCCGAACCATGGTGAGCGACTTTCAGGACATCCGCCCTGAGCCGGGCCACCGGCAGCAGGTCCAGCAGCGCCTGCTGTTCCTCGGTCTCGGCATCCCCGGTGAGCAGCATGCTGACGCCGCCCACCTCGGCGCGCAGGACCAGCGAGTTGTTGTTCGGGTCCGAGCGGGTGCCCCGGATCGGATAGGGCGGGCCGAGCAGGGTCAGCGTCACCGGGCCGGCCGTGTAGGTCCAGCCGGGGCCGGCCACTCCGACCGGTACGCCCCGCACCCGTCCCGCCCGTTCCACAGTGCCGCGCCCCTCTACCGGCTCCAGCCACGGCGGGGCGATCACCGCCTCCACCCGCCGTCCCCGGAAAACGCCGTCCACCCCGCCCACATGGTCGGCGTGGAAGTGGCTCACCAGCAGCAGGGCCACGCTCCGTACGCCGAGGCGGCGCAGGCAGCGGTCCGCGGCTGTCGGGTCCGGACCGGCGTCCACCACCACCGCCCGGCCGGCACCCAACGGCAGCACCAGGCTGTCGCCCTGACCCACCGCACAGGCGACGACCACCCAGCCGGCCGGCGGCCATCCGGTGGCGACCACCCGCACCGGCAGCGCGCCGACCACCACCGCAGTTGTCACCACCGCGACGATCCGGCGCACCGGTGGCCGGCGGACGGCGACCAGCAGTGCGACGGTCAGTGCGCCGAGCAGCAGACCACCGAGCACCCCGTCCAGCCAGGGCACCGTCCCGGCCGGCAGGCGTGCGCCGTACCGCGCCACCAGGACGAGCCACCACGCCGGCCAACCGCCCAGCCAGGCGACGCCCTGCGCACCGTCCGGCCAGAGTGGGGACAGCACCGCCGCCGTGACCCCGAGCACCGTGGCGGGTGCCACCGCCGGCACCGCCAGGAGGTTGGCCGGCACCGCCACCAGGCTGATCGTGCCGGAGAGTCCGGCCACCACCGGCGCGCAGGCCAGTTGTGCCGCCGCCGGAACGGCCAGCGCCTCCGCCGCACCGGCCGGTACGCCCCGGCGCCGCAGCCCGTCCCGCCAGCGGGGGGCGAGCAGCAGCAGACCTCCGGTGGCCAGTACGGAGAGCGCGAACCCCGGGTCACCGGCCAGGTCTGGATCGACGACCACCAGCACGGTGACCGCGCCGGCCAGCGCCGGCAGGGCCGCCCGGGGGCGTCCGAGGGCGAACCCCAGCAGGCCGATCGCCCCCATGGTGCCGGCCCGGACCACGCTCGGCGACGGCCGGGCCAGGACGACGAAGCCGACCAGGGCGATCCCGCAGAGCACGGCGGCGAGCCAGGGGCCGGCCCGGGCCCAGCGGGCCAGCAGCAGGACCATCCCCACCACGATCGCCACATTGGATCCAGTGAACGCCACTTAGGGAGGTGAGTTGCAGAACGGCCCCGGCAGGTGCGCCAACACCTGTGATCCGGGGCCTTGACGGGAAGTGAGGTCCCGCCCACCCATGAGTGTAGAAGCTGTCTCGTGGGCGCTGAACGATGCGCCCGACGTTCCCCCATCCTGCTTGGCCGTACTGCTCGGCTTGGCCAACCACGCGCACGCCAACGGCCGAGCCGCGTACCCGTCTCAGGAACGGCTCGCCCACTACGCCCGGAAGTCGACCCGCTCGGTACGCAGCGACCTTGCGACCTTGGAACGGCTCGGCATCATCCGCCGTGGCGATCAGCGGCACGTTGCGTTCATCCCCGTTGACCGGCGACCGGTGGTGTGGGACCTGGCCGTAGAGCGCACCCGCCCGATCCCTGCCGCACTCGACCGGTTCGCCGAGCCGGTGTCGGGGCGCTCGGCCGAGGTCCCTCAGCCTGTGGATAACCGGGCGGAAGCAGAGTTCCGGGCGGTACCCGACCGGGCGGAAGCACAGCGCACGACGACCGGAAGCACAGCGCAGAGCGGCCGGAAGCCTGCTTCCTACAAACCGTCCTTGAACCATCAAGAACCAACTACCCGCGCGGCAGCGCGGGATGGTGCCGGGTCGCCTGTGGATGCCGGGTCAAACCGGATTGCTTCTCCGAAGGATCAACCCCAAACCTCGGCCCGTCGTGGCTGGGAACCGCCGAGGGGTGCAGCCCTGCCGCCCGCTACGGGTGACGCTCGCTGCCCCAAGCCGGGGCACGTAGGCCAGCCTGCCGGTTCCTGCGCCGTCTGCCGCAGCGAGGCGCTTGGGGGTGCGGCGTGACTCCCCTTGCCATCTGGGCTCTCTCCCTTGCCGGGGGTGGCCTTGCCCTGGTCGTCGCCCTGGTCGCCTTCATCTCCCGGTACTCGGTCGGCAGCCACGCCGACCAGCTTGCCGATGCCATCGCCCACCGCTCGGACGTTCCCCGCGTCCCCACCCACCGCTGAGGAGCGTCCCCCGTGAACATCACCTCTATCACTTCCCGCGCAACTACTGCCCTGGTCGCCCTGGTCGCTGGCTACGCATCGTTCTCCCACATCTTCAAGGTCGCTCGGCAGGCTGGCGAGCACGTCTCGGTTGCCGCCGTACTCCCCCTGTCCATCGATGGGCTGATCCTGGTCGGCACGCTGGCGATGCTCGACGACAAGCGCAGCGGCCGGAAGCCTCGCCTATCTGCTCGGCTCGCCGTGGCGTTCGGCATCATCGCCACGCTGGCAGCGAACATCGCATCGGCTCATCCGACGTGGACTGCTCGTGCCGTTGCCGCCGTTCCCCCGGTCGCCTTCCTGCTCGCCGTCGAGGTGCTGTCTCGGCGGGGCAAGCTGATCCAGCCTGAGCCGGTCGACCAGGGCGAGCCGGTCAAGGTAACTGAGCCGGTCACCGTTGAGCCGGCCGAGCCCGAGCCGGTGACCCCCGAGCCGGTGACCGTTGAGCCAGTCAAGCCTGAGCCGAGCCGCAAGGCTCAGCCCAAGCGGGTTGTACCCCGGTCGGCTACCTCCGCTGATCTGGTGATGCGTGCTCACCTCGCCGAGCCGGACGCGCCGCATGCCCGGATCGCTGAGCTTGCCGGGGTGTCGCTGGCGACGGTGAAGCGCTACCGGCCTACCCGCTCCCCCGGTTCGCCTTCCCCGGCGGAAGCTGCGGACACTGCCGTCAACGGCCGTACGCCTGAGCTTGCGGGGGTGACGGCATGACCGAGCTTGAGCGGATCATCCGCCGGCTACGGCGCAAGCACACCGTTCCCCGCGTGGTCTACCGGTACCTGTCCGGCCGTCCCCTCGACGGTCGGGCGGGGTACCGCTACCTGAGCCGTGGTCCCGGTCGGCTCACCGGCTGGCAGCGTCAGGTGATCCGGCTCGGTGCACCGACTACGGCTCTGCTGGCAACGGCTCACCCCGAGCAGGTCGGCTCACTGGTCGGCTCGGCTGCCGTGGTGGTGAGCTACCGGCTCAGGCGGAAGCTGACAATGCGCCGGTTCAACCGGGCGTACATCACTCCTACCCTGGCTGCCCTTGCCCCGGCGATGGGCTTGCAGAACGGCGTACGCCTGCACGTTGATCCGTCGTTGGGCAACCTCACTCCCCGGCTCGCTAAGCCGCTGTCACCGGCTGAGACTGCCGTACGTGCCTGGTATGGCGAGCGGGTAGAGCCGGTGATCCGCTGGCTTCCTGAGCGCGCTCAGCGGGCAGCCTGGTCGATGCAGCGGGCAGCCGAGCCGGTCACGTCCAAGCTGGCTCTGTTCCGTCGTCCGGTCGACGGTGACCGGAGCCCGCGTATCGAGTTGGAGGCAGACACCCCGTACCTGACCAGGGAGCAACGGCAGCTTGTCTCGTCGATCATCGGCAGCAAGATCCCCGTTGCCGACCTGGTCGAGACGTGGCACCAGGTGGGCCCACGGGTGCGGGCAGTCTGGACCGTGCGCAAGCGTCCCCCGGCCCGGGTCGGTGTCGACCAGGTCGCCGAGCAGCTTCCCCGGCTAGCCGAATGGGAGTTCTACATCGGGCAGGGTGCAGGCGACCGGCCGGTGATCCTGTCTCTGCGGGACGACTCCCCGCACATCGCGGTAAGTGCCGGTACGGGTGCGGGTAAGTCGGTGCTTGCCGAGCTGGTCGCGGTGCAGGTGTTGGCTCGGGGTGGCCGGGTGGTCATCCTCGACCGGAAAGGCTCGCACCGCTGGGCCATCGGGTTGGCTGGCGTTGACTACTGCACCCGGCCGGCGCAGATGCATGACGCCCTGGTCAAGCTGGCCACGCTCGCCGACGAACGGAACACGCTGGCCCTGCACGAGCCGGAAGACTGGGACTGTGGTCCCCGCGTGCTGGTCATCGCCGAGGAGTTGAACGCGACCATCGGGCAACTGGTCAACTTCTGGGCCGAGGTGCGCGGCAAGGGTGACCCCAAGCGGTCCCCTGCCGTGTCGGCTCTGGCTGACCTGCTGTTCATGGGTCGCAGTGCCAAGGTCAACGTGCTGGCCATCGCGCAGATGCTCACGGCTCGGGCGATCGGCGGACCCGAGGCGCGAGAGAACTTCGGTATCCGGTGCCTTGCCAGGTACACCGCCAACAACTGGAAGATGCTGGTTCCCGAGGCAGCCATGCCCCGAGCATCCCGGACCCTCGGCCGGTGGCAGGTGGTCATCGGCGGACAGGCGACCGAAGTGCAGGTTGCCTACCTGTCCAGTGCCGAGGCTCGCCGGCTGGCGATGTCCCCGGACATGTCCCCCGCCCTGGTCAAGGGCGCTAATCAAGCCCTCGGGGACAACAGGCTGACGCTCAAGCAGGCGTGCGCTACCGGCGTACTGCCGTGGTCGTACGAGGCGACCAAGAAGCGGATGCAGCGCCGGGTAGGTGACGTGCCGCTACCGCGCAACAAGCGCGACGGCGTGGATGTGTACGACAGGAAGGAGTTGGAGCAGTGGGCGGCATCGAAGTGAACGGGGACCGCGTGCGCGCGGAGCGACTGAAGCAACGGCGAGACAACCTGGCCGCCCGCTACAGCATCACGATTGAGCAGTACGCCGCGTTGCTGGCCCATCAGGGGTACGTCTGCGCCTTCTGCCAAGGGGCGAAGGGTCGGAACGGGAAGGCCCTGCACGTCGACCACGATCACGCATGCTGCCCGTACCCCGAGGGGAGGGGTTCGCTCCGCTCTTGCGGAAGGTGTGTTCGTGGGCTGCTGTGCTCGCGATGCAACCTGTTCGGCGCGCTCGACGGCGCTCCAACCGTTGACTGGGATGCCGTCATGACGGTTCCGCACATCGACTGGGATGCGGTTGCGGCCATCCTGGTCGGCGGTGCCGAGTCGGCCACCCCCACCGGGGACTTCCTGACGCTGCGGCAGGCGATCGATGCTGGCGTGGTGCCGTGGAAGCTGGACGCTGCCAAGAAGCGCCTACAGCGCAGGGTCGGCAGGGCGCCTACGCCGAGGGGCAAGAGCGGCAACGCGGATCTGTACGCGAGAGCAGACCTGGTCGCCTGGGTGGGCACCGAGTAGGCAGCGAACCAGCGAGCCCGGCTCTCTCACGTCGAGGGGGTCGGGCTCTCGCTGTGCTCAGCCCTGGTCGGGTCGGTTCTCCCTGATCCACTTCTCCACATCCCGCCGACGCCAGACCTTCCCCATGATCAGTTTCGCGACGGGATCGGGGAACCCCTTGGAGTTGGTGATCACGTTCGCACGCTGCCGGCTGATACCGCCGAGCATCTCCCGAATCTCTGCCACACCAACAAGGTCCACAGCTCTTGACGCTAGACCTGGGCATGTGCTACGGGAGCAACAACGTCTGATGACGAGAGCAGAAGCCGTTGACGGTCGACTACGTCAAGCGACACCATGAGGGAATGCCCAGCGATAGCGCTCCCAAGCCGGCCCGGTTGTCGATCTTCCGCCGGAAGCCCCGGCCGATTGTCGTGCCGGGCGACACCCTGTATGCCCCGCAGTTCGCCCATTTCCAGCCGTACGACAGCACGGCGCGAATCCTCGGAGACCTCCGCCTACGGGTTACCGTCGTTCCGGCCGGCGCGAAGCCGGTACGTGAGGGCTTCCAACTGTTGCGCGGGTACGTGGTCGATGCCGAGGGTTTCGAGGCTGTCGCCGAGTCCTGGCACTACGTGCGATTGACTTCCTGCCTGGTGTCGATGCCACCCGGGAGCGAGGGCACAGCACCCCGCAGAAGCCACTGAGAGCCGCTGCGGGGTGAACGGCTGGCGGGGGTAGTCAGGTGTAGGCGTCGAGCGTCAAGGGCTTCTGAGGGCGACAGGCCAGCCAGGGATGCCAGGTGAGCCGGGTCACGACGTCCGCTAAAACTCCAAGATCAACCGGAATTAGTAGTAGAGGGTTCAACCGGGAAGCAGGTCGACCAGGCAGCCAGGTGAGGCCGGTCACCTCTGTGCATAAAACTCCCAAGATCAACCCGTCTTGCTAGTAGAGGGTTCAACCGCCGGGCCAGTCGACCAGATAGCCAGGGTGAGCCCGGTCACGATGCCCGGTAAGACCCCAAGATCACGGCGATACCTACGTAGAGGGTTCAACCGGGAAGCAGGCCAGCCAGGGTGAGCCCGGTCACGGTGTTCGTCAAAACTCCAAGATCAACCCGTCTTACCTGTAGAGGGTTCACCACCGAGCAACCCGAGCACCACCACGCACGCCGTGTCCCACCAGGGGATGCGGCGTTTTTTCATGGCCCCAGCGAGTGATGCCCCCGGCATCAACCAACCCACCAGGAGGAGGCACCACCCGTGATCACCATCGACGGCATCGACTACCTGACCGCACGCGAGGCAGCGACACAGCTAGGGCTAAGCGTCGGCACCCTGCGGAACCAGCGCAGCGAGAACCGCTCCCCCATGACCTACATCATCAGCATGGGTCGAGCCCTGTACCCCACCACCGAGGTTGAGCGGTACGCCCGAGAGCTTGGCCGTTGACCGAGGAACTACGGCGCATCGCCGAGCGCATCGCCAGCCAGGCACCGCCCCTCACCCCCGAACAGCGAGCCAGACTGCGCCGTCTACTCAGCGACGAATGAGCACATACACCCAGTGAGCAACGTACCACCAACCCAAGGAGACCCACCCGTGACCCTCTCTGACCGCACCCTGTACGCCCTTGCCCACCTGCTCAGCGCGGTCGGGGTGCTGACCGCACTGCCCGCCTGGCTATCGGCGCTCGGTGCGCTGTGAGACGCAACGACAACGAGGACCAGGAGGTGACCGAGCAGTGAGCCGCAAGCGCAAACGGAACCGACGACCAGGAGCACAGCGACCAGCGATGACCAGTCCACCGTTTCGGATGACCGTCGAAGAGTGGGCACGAGACACCGGCCTGAGCGTCGAGCAGGTACGCGAGGACATCGACGCACTGATCATCAAGGGCTGGCTGATACCACTGGCACCCGATACGTGGATCTTGACGGTCCCCCAGGGAGATTCGACAACGTGAGCAAGCAGAGCGACCGCAGTGAGTTCGACGTGCTCGGCACCATGCGTGCTGTCCGTGAAGACGAGAAGCTGACCGCCAGCCAGAAGGCGCTACTTGTGTTCACCGCCCTACGGACCAACAACGGCGACGGCAAGGTGAGAGCGAGTCTTGAGCTGATCGCCGACGATGCCGGACTCAGCCGCAAGACGGCACACCGGACGTTCGGCGATGATCAGCCCGAGGTGCTGAAGTACTTCCGGCAGGTTGAGCGAAGCCGTCGGCGGGTTGATCTGTGGTTCCATCTTCAGCCCGACCAGGTTGCCGAGAGGGACACAGAGTCCCACTCGCAGACCGAGGGCACCGAGCCGAGAGGGACACAGAGTCCCACTCACGAGAAGGTCACAGAGTCTCGCTCGGAGCCGAGTGGGACACCCTGTCCCCCGAGAGGGACACAGAGTCCCACTGAGAGGGACACAGTGTCCCGCCATCTACCTACCTCTACCTCTACATCTACTACAAGAGGGACAGCTACTCTCGGGATCTTCACTCGACCGAGCCAGGTTGAGGAACCGACCCCCTCGGTCTGGGATGGTCTCGAACCTCCCGAGCCGGCTACGCCGGCCGTGCCAGTCAGGGTCAAGGCTCCCGAGCCTGTTGCCGATGTCTGGGACCTGGTGCTGAGCGAGAACCAGTAGCCCAGGGGCGCTGTGCGCTTCGCGCGCCGTGCCGCTGCGCTCCGGTCAGCCAGGCAGCGGCGAGAGCATGAGCGGCCGGAGGCCGCATCACCCGGGAGACCTGCTCAACAGGTTGGGGCCCGTTCGGGCCCACCATCGAGAAGCTTCCTGCCGCTGCCCTCTGCCCAGAGGTACCCGGGCACTCTGCTCCGCGCTCGCCACTGCACCGCGAGAGCAACCCTCCCTGATCACCCTGCCGGCGCTTCACTCTGCCGGCGATCACCACCACCCGAACGGAGACAACAACCAGTGACTACCCCTCCACCCAAACTCACCAAGAAGGAGCGCGAGGCTGCCCGCAACCTTGCCGAGCAGCGATGGGCCCTGGCCCATGACGTCAAGCGCGACGCCGCTGCTCGACTCGCTCAGGTGCAAGCCGATCCCAACGCCACCCCCGCCGAGCTGGTCGAGGCAACCGAGGCGCTGAGCGAGGCAACGGCGCTCTACCGGTCTGCTCAGGCTGCCGCTCGGGGTGGTCGGTGATGACCTCGGTTCTCCCGGTCGACCTGATCGACATCATGCGCGGGGTGATCAGTTCCGCGTACTCGCACCTAGCCGAGGTCGTCGAGCACCCGGCCGGGTCCGGTCGGATGAAGGCTCCCCGCAACGTGCCGGCCATCCTGTGGCGACCCAATCGGGATGTGCCGATCCTGTCTGCTTCCCGGGTGTGGGCTCGGATCGCCGTCACCGTGGTTGCCTTCCACCATGACGGATACTTCGCGCCCGAGCTGCCGGACCTGTGGCTCCCCGAGCGGGGAACGCGCATCCATCCGGGCTACACCGATGAACGTTACGACGACCTTGTGATCCGGTGTCGCCAGCATCGGCCGGTGAAGTACGCCCGTGAGTTCGGGCTCTACCGGACCGATCAGGTCTGGCAGACGTCGATTCGGCTGACTTCGGATGACGGCAACTGACACCACCAACCCAACCAGTACCACCCCATCCCGGGCCGGCTACCTGCCGGCCTTCACTGTCTCTGAAGGAGAAACCCACCGTGGCTACCAACGCCAAGAAGAACACCACCACCCGTACCGCTACCGACATCGCTGCCGAGAAGCTGATTGAGGCTCGGGCCCTGGTCGACCAGCGACGCACCGAGCATGAGCAGGCCGAGGAAACCCACGCCGAGCTGATCACCCGCTTGACCCATGGCGACGCCAGCGTGAGCGCACTCGACCTGGTAACCGCCGAGGCTGAGATCACCCGTCTCGGCTACCTCGCCGAGGCTGCTCGGAAGGCAGTCACTCCGGCTGAGAAGGCGCTCGACCACGCTGCGGCGATCGACTCGCCGACGCTGGCTCAGTTCATCGCGAAGCACATCGAGGCTGACCCGTTCGCCTTCGGGGCGTACGGGTTCCCGGTGACGGTCAATGCCGATGACCGCAGCGAGCCGGGTGTGTACGTCAACCAGGCGACGGCGACGAAGACCGAGCCGGCTACCGGCATCATGTCCGGCCGGGTCGGCATCACCGTGGTCACGCCGAACGGCACACCGGTTGACGGTGCAGCCATGCTGGCTGGTCTGGCTGCCATCGAGTCCAGCGGCGCCGCACTGGTGAGCGCTTCGGCTAGCCCGAGCCCTGCCGGGGTAACCCTCGATGTCCGTCTGTCCAACGTCAAGCCGGACCTACCCACCCTGCCGGTTGACGTCGACAGCAAGGCGTTGCGGGACTTCGCCCTAGACCTGATCGGCGACATCACCAAGCGGGGCGGTTGGTCCGACCAGCGCAACGCCGATCCGTACGGCGGTGGCATGTACGGCGGTACCGGTCTCTGGGATCACAGGGCGGCCGTCAAGAGGATCAGCTCGGCGCTCGACAGCGTGACCGTCGCCAGCGACGGGCGGGACGGGGATCAGGACCGACGCACCGTGCGGATTGTCTTCGACCTGTCGTCTCGGCAGTACGGCATCCGCGACTTCAGCGAGTTCACTCGGGCCAGCATCGGCAACCTGGTTGGCGAGATCGCGGCCGGCATCGGCCGGGTCGAGGGGGCGCGGGTGGTGAGCGAGGAGCCGAGCACCGAGAAGCCGACCCCCGGCCGAGAGTTCAGCAACTCGCTCAAGTCCGGCCTGCGGATGGTCGTCGAGGTTGACGCTGTCGCCCGGGTAGCCGGCTGATCGAGGGATGACGGGGGCGGGAGGTCCGCCCCGCTCCCCCCTCCCTCTGCGGACACGACATGACGAACCACCACACCAACCGGGGATGCCTGGTCGACGGCTGCACCCGGACCCACCTCGCCCGAGGGATGTGCGGCACGCACTACGCCCGATGGCGCAAGTACGGGGACCTGGTCTTGAGGATCGGTCAAGAGATCCGCTCCCCGACCTGCCTCGACTGCGGCGCACCCGTGCCCGTCCGGGCCGGTAGGGCATCCCTGTTCTGCGTCGAGTACCACCGGAACCGCTTCAAGCGCAGACAGCGCAGAGCGACCCGCTCAGCGGCCCGCTGACGGCCGAACAGATCAACACCCACCCCAAGTAGGGCACAGGATCTCAGCGCGTCTCAAAGCCTCTGAGCGGGCTACCTGATCCTGTGCCCTCGCTGATTCGCGACTCAGGAGACAGAGACAGTGACAACGACCATGACCACCACCGAGCGAACCTGCCGGGAGTGCGGCAAGAGCCTTCCGCCCAAGCCGAACCGGACTGGCCCCGCTCCCGAGTTCTGCGACCGGACCTGCCGAGCGAAGCTGAAGCACAGGCGGACGTACACCCCGACCCCCCGCGCTGTGGCCATGCCGAGCCGGCAGAAGCACAAGCCCAGCAACACGTACGGATCGCTGACCTTGGTCGAGCGGATCGAGTCGCGCAACGGTGAGCCGTTCGCTCGATTCCGTTGCGAGTGCGGGAACGTCAAGGAGCTGCGCATCAGCAACGTGTCGCAGGGACTCACCAGCAACTGTGGCGACCGAGCCAGCCATCCCGACAGCCGGATCAGGGATCGGGTCGGGTACGACGGCGCACACATGCGAATCAGGAGTCGGCGAGGCAGTGCCAGCCGGCACACCTGTCGCTGCGGCAAGCAGGCGGAACACTGGGCATACACCCATGCGGACTACGACCAATCCGCCGACAAGATCGGCCGGGAAGCTGGTCGCCCGTACAGCATGGCTCCCGCGTTCTACGTGCCGATGTGTCGTCCGTGCCATGTTCGCTGGGACAACGCTCGGGCCCGCATGGGAATCAACGGGATCTCGCTCGTTCACCGCGCGCTGTGGATGGCGACCGTCGGCGACGAGGTCCAGGAGGTGACAGCGTGAGCAGCGAAGAACGGCGGCACACCGGACCGATCTGCGGATGGTGCGGCGATCCGCTGCCGGCAGACGCCGGCTACCTGCGGGAGTTCTGTAACGCGACCTGCCGACAGCGGAACCACCGGGCACTGAAGCGAGCCGGACGGCGGTAGACCAGGCGAGCGGGGATGCTGGGCGCGACCTGGCACCCCGTCTGACCTGCGTTATCTGGTCGACTTCCTATCTGTGGCACCGTATTTTTTGGCACCCCACCGGGACGAGTTTCCTGATCCGGGCCTGTTCCGAGGTTGTCACGGCGACTTCTGTTCGGTGGCGATTGAGGAGCGGCTAAGACGAGGCGGTCGGGAAGGCCGGGCCGAGAGGGTCATACCCCCAGGGGGCCTCACCTCACGGAAACCACTCACACCCTCGCGGGTACCTCTGGCGGGTCATCATCCTCGGGCCGCTGTGTGAGGCGCGACAGATCTGAATCTGTTAGGCGGGGCATCAGGTCGGTGTTTACGGTAAAGATCTCAACCAGAGAATTGAGTTCTTGGTAATCATGTTCCCACCGCAACAATGGAAAGCGAGCCAGGACATCGCGAACCGAGGATAGCTCCACCTGTGCTCCGCTAAGCGCCTTGTCGGTAGAGTGCACATTCCGCTCAACACCTCTAAGCCGTTCGCTCTCCTCGACAGTGGCAGCCTTCGTCTTTTCAAGCTCTAGGCGCAACTCTTCGTTCTCGCGCTTTGCTACGGCCAACTCTTCTTGCACGCGATCAAGGCTCTCCGTAAGGCGCGTCATCATGGTGTCAGCAACCTGTACCGCCTTCTCCGCTATGTTGACCTTCTTTTCCCTCCGGTTAAGCAAATGACCGACTAACAATGAAATCAACGTGCCCAAGCCAAGGGCAGTCGCAATCGCAACACCTATGGCAACCTTCTCGGCCGTAGTCACTTCGCCTGCCCTCGTCAGCTCTGGCACCTAACCGAGCAGGCTACCAACACATGCCCATCCTGCGATCCCCGGAACAGGCGGCCGAGAAAGCCGATCATGTCGCGTCGTGTCCTACACCAACCCACGCTCAGCCCAGGTCTGCGAGTCGCCCCGCCACCGACTGTTCCCAAGCCGGGCAGGGTCGAGCGTGCGTGCGCCTCGGTACGTCCTGCCGACGCGCAGGTCAAGCAGGAGCGACACCACCTCGCGTTGCTGGCCGATGGTCAGCCGTTCCCACTTCTGCTCGACGTCGGGCCCGACCAGGTCCCGCACCAACGGCGGCACCTCGACATGCTCGGCTCTCCGCTCGGCATCCTTGATCTCGTCGAGTAGCCTCCGCTCGATCGCAGCCATACCGCCGGGACTGATTTCGTTGCGCGCGGCTGCGGCGTACCACTCGTCAAGTTGTGCCTTCTTCTCGTCGGCTTCCTGCCGAGCCTGCTCAACCCCTCCCCTGTTCTGCGGTGGGGCGAGTAGGTCGAGCGCATCGGGGCGGGACAGGCGAGCCATGAGCACAGCCACCACGAACTGCTCAAGAACGGTTGTCTTGATCGACACGCAGAACCGATCTGCGCACAGGTAGGCGTAGTGCGTTCGATTCTTCTGCACCCGCATCCGTCCATCGCAGACGTCGCAGACAGCGGCACCGGACAGCAGGTGACGGACGCTTGAGTCCCGCTGTGTCTTGCGCCGTGGATCAGTCAGGATGGCCTTGCAGGTCGCGTACGTCTCGTCATCGATAATCGCTGGCCAGTCGGCATCACCCACGATCTTGCCGAGGTGAACGCGCTTCCCGACGTATCCGGGGTTCTGAACCGTCCGGCTGATCTGGCCGAGGGTCCATCCCTTCTCGCCACCCCTCGGCGTAGGGATGCCCCGGCGGTTGAAGTCCAGCGCGATCGAACGGCTGGCTTCCCCGCTAGCGACCCGTCGAGCAGCTTCCCGGATCACCTCGGCCTGGTCCTCGTTCACGACCTGGGCGATGAAGTTCCCCCGGTCGTCGTAGGTCCGACGGTAGCCGTAGAGCAGCTTCCCGTGTGGCTTGCCGCTGGCAGCCTTCGCACGCACCGACCGTAGGATGCGCTCCCGCGTCTTCTCGCTCTCGTACGCCGAGTCAACGCCATCTTCTGCCAGGGTGCGCCAGTCGCGCGGGTTCTCAAGGTCGTACGTCCGCCGATGGGTCACCACATGGATGCGGACCCGACGGCGACGACAGAGGTTGAGCAAACCCGCCCAACCTTCGAGTTCACGACCGCCACGAGATGACTCCCACAGGATCAGCACGTCAACATGCTCGGTGGCTAGGTAATCGAGTAGCTTCGCGTACTCTTCGCGCTGCTTCCGGGCGTAGCGGCTCGCTGAGCGGTCGTTGTCCACGAACACCCGGGCAACGGTCCATGCCTGGTCGGCTGCCTCTTGCTGGCACTCTTGCTCTTGTTCGCCGACCGACCGACGCAGCCTCTTGTCATCGTCGCTGACTCGGGCGTAGATGACGGCGATGACTGCTGCGCGTAGCCCTGGTTTCGTTCCTCCCATGACGTGCTACAGTACCACCACCCCTAAGAAACGTTCGTACCGGAGACCGCTGTCAGGTGGGTCATGCCGGTGGCCAGGAAGTCCTCCTCGACCGTCGTCTCCAGCCGGCTGGTGTCGCCGACCACCAGTCCCGGCAGCAGCCCGCCCGGT
Organism: Plantactinospora sp. WMMB782; assembly: GCF_049179135.1. Taxonomy (NCBI): domain Bacteria; kingdom Bacillati; phylum Actinomycetota; class Actinomycetes; order Micromonosporales; family Micromonosporaceae; genus Plantactinospora; species Plantactinospora sp. WMMB782. The sequence continues at coordinate 743,492 of NZ_JBMHMC010000007.1, forward strand.
TCGGCCGGCAGCGGCGCGCAGGCACGTTGCAGACCGGCCCGCAGCGAGCCGGCCACCCGCTGTGCCCAGGACGGGCTGCCCCGCAGCTCGGGTGCGGTGTCGGCGGTGAGCACGGCGGCGGTGAGGTCCCCACCGCGCGGCGTCGCCAGCCGCCCGCTCGCGCTCACCCGCTGCCCGGGCAGCAGTCGACGCCAGCCGGGTTCGCCGGCCAGCACGAGTATCCGGGCCGGCACCCTGACCCTGGGCCCCTCCTCCTCGGCGACCCAGACCAGCCGGGCCGGCAGCAGATAGCTGGTCGGCGGGCCGGCGGCAGCACCGATCGGGCGCGGATCCTCCCGGACCACCAGTTCGACGCTGACCCTTGCGCGGGCCTCGGCCAACTGGCTCACCGGCTCGGCGTCCCGGACCGCGAGCCGGGCGGCGGTGGCCACGCCGCCGCAGACCACACCGAGCAGTACGGTCACCACCACCCAGCCGTGCCGGTCGAGCCCGGCGCGCGTCAGCCGGGCCAGCCGGGCCGACACGACCGGCCGACCCGCCACGGTCAGCCAGCCCGACGTGACAAGCGCGGCTGCGCCGGCCAGGACCGTGACGAGCACGGTCGGACCCGTGCCGAGCAGCAATCCGGCCAACGCCGACAGCCAGGCTCCCACCGCCAGCCCGACCAGCCGGAGATCCGGCCGCCGTCGACCGTCATCCCCGGCCGCGTCTGCGCCGGCTGGCACCCGACGGGTCGCCGTCACACCGTCACCAGGTCCTTCAGGTCCTCGTAACGGGCGTCACCGATGCCGGTGACCTGGCGCAGGTCGGCCACCGAACGGAAGCCGCCGTGCTCTTCCCGGTGCGCCACGATGCGCTGGGCGAGCACCGGCCCGACCCCGGGCAGGGCGTCGAGCTGGGCCGCGGTGGCGGTGTTGAGGTTGACCTTTCCCGCGCCCGGCTGGGCACCCGGTGCACCTGCGGGTCCACCGGCACCGGCAGGTGCGGCTCCCGGTGCTGGTGTCACTCCCACCAGGATCAGTTCGCCGTCGACAACCTTCCGAGCGAGGTTGAGCAGCGCCACGTCGACGCCGGGCAGCGCGCCTCCGGCGGATTCGAGCGCGTCGGCGACCCGCGCACCGGCGGGCAGCCGCACCAGGCCGGGCCGGCGTACCTTGCCGGCCACCGCGACCACCACCTCTTCGGCGCCGCCGACCACCGACCCCGGGGACGGCGGTGTCGGCGCGAGCACGGTCGCCGGGGCCGGCAGGGACCCGACCGGCTCGGTCCGGGGCCGGGACATCCAGGCCCAGCCGGCCGCTCCGAGCACCACGACCACCGCCAGCACGGCGAGAGCCCTGACCCCACGTCTTCCCGGGTCGAAGGCGCCCGGACCGGTCAGCGACCCCCGATGTGGCGCCGTTTCCGGGTCCGGGTGCGGCGCCGTTTCCGGGTCCGGGAGCGCCGACGCTTCCGGGTCCGGATGTGTCGGCGTTTCCAGGCCCGGACCCACCGGAGTCTCCGGCGACAGGCCCGACCCGATGCCGGCACGGCCGGAACCGGCGGACATCTGCTCCGCCCGAGTGGCACGCCAGCCGAGCAGCCGGGAGAGCCGTTGCCGCACCAGGATTTCGTCGTCGTGGGACATCCCGCGAACGTAGGCAACGCCCAGCACCACGCATCGGCCGTACACCGGCAGTTGTGGACAACCGATGGCGCTGTGCACAACGCCCTGATCAAGCGAAAGTGTGCTAAGCGAAATCCCGAGCGTCCCGGCCGCGCGGTGTCGATCGACACCGTGCGGCCGGGACGAACTGGTCAGACTCCAACGAGCGGTCAGACTCTCAACGAGCGGAGTATCGGCAGGCCGGACCGGGCTGCCGGGCGGCTGGTGTTGCGGGTGGCCGAGTTCTCCGCCTGGGCGCGGACAGGTTTCGCAGTCGGTTTCTCATCCGCTCTCCTACTGTGCCTGTCCGGCCAGGATGCGTTTGGCCGCCGCCCAGCTGGAGTTCCGGGCGGCTTCGAGCTTGAGGTTGTCCAGGTTGACCGGTCCGCTGTGCCATTTGTCGCCGACCTTGTGGTCGACGCCGACCGCCTTCTCGCCGTTGGCCGCCACGCACTCGTGCCGGACGTAGATCCGGCCCGGGATGGGCTCGGGGTCACTCCACCGGGTACAGCTCGGCTCGAGGTCGGCCACGATCTTCCGGTTGAGTTCCCGGTACGTGGCCTCGATGGTGCTGAGCCCGCCGGTCCAACCCGCGTCGATGCGCGCGGTCAGCGTGATCGGATACAACACCTGCGCGCCGAGCCCGATCTGGTCCTTGGCCCGCTTCGAGTCCGGATCCACCGCCTGGTACTTGTTGTTGGCGTTCTGGGCGTACCGGCCGACCTCCATGGCGAAGGACTCCAGGAGGATCTCGTTGTCCCGGAAGTTGTGGTAGTCGAGCATGTCGACTTGTACCGAGGTGGCCTGGCCCAGCACCTCGGCCGCCTCCAGCCCGTCGGCGTGCCCGACCACCTCGTTCTGTAGACCGGTGAGCGCTCCGGTCACCAGCCGGACGAACTCGACGATCTGCTCCGGTGTCGCGCCGCCGGACCGGTAGACGTTCCAGGCGATCAGGGACAGGTCCACGATCGGGCTGCTGATGCCGTCGGCGTTGGCCCGGGCCGGTTGTGCCGCCCCGGTCAGCAGCATCGTCAGCGCGACGGCCGACGCCGCGATGCTCCGTAGAAGTCTCCTGCACATGCCGGAGAGTTTCCCGACACCGGACGGCGCACGTCTTCGTGACCGGGGCGCAACTCCGGGCCGCTCTTTGTCAGTCCGCGTAGTGCGGCACGGCGAGGGTCCGCGCCACCGTCGTGCTCAGCAGCCGGACCCCGACGGTCGAGCCGGGATCGACACCGGTGATCTCACGGACGCGGCGCAGCCGGTAGTCCAGCGTCCGCGGGTGGATGTGCAGCGCGGCGGCGGCGCTGGTGCGGTTCATGTCGTTGGCATAGTAGGCGCGCAGCGTCGCCACCAGATCCGGGCCGCCGACCAGCGCCTTCGCGTAGCCGCGCAGCCAGTCGTCGATAGCCGGCGTGCGGGCCACCGCCATCTCCACGAAGAGGTCCGCGAGTTCCGGCAGCCGCTCCGGACGATCCTGCGGCGGGGCCACCCGGCTCGCCTCCCGGGCCCAGGACAGCGTCTCGGCCAGCCGGCCCACCGCCCCCTGGGCCGACCCCACAGCACAGGGCTGCCCGATCAGCGCCGCCGCATGGCGTACCCGGTGCAGCGTCTTCGCCGGCGGGACGTTGCCGGGCGTGAGCACGGCGAGTTCGTCGGGGGCCAGCCAGGTCACCGGGAACCGGTCCGCGGCGAACGCGGCCACCACCTCGGACCGCGTCTCCGGCGTCGCCGGGGACGGGATCCGCACGATCGAGATCCGGTACTGCCCGGCGATCCGCAGATCCGCGACGAACGGCTCCACCGGCTCGTCGGCGAGCAGGGCACGGGCCAGGATCTCCAGCCGCGTCGACAGCACCTGGGCGGTACCCACCCCTCGGGTGTAGCCGCGCAGGTAGGCGCTCCGGGCCCGGACGCCCTGCGCGCCGAGCCAACCGACCAGTCGCAACAGGTCGGTGACGTCCTCGGGGCGGGCCAGGTCGTGCACCTCGCGCACCATCATCGCGGTGTGCAGGCCGAGCACCTGCTGCTGCGACGGGACGGACAGCCCCGCCTCGGCCCGCTGGCGGCCGACCGCGGAGATGCCCGCCAGGTCCTTGTGGTCCAGCGGCAGTTCGGCCGAAGCGAGTTCGAGTGACCGGCGCCGGATGAAGACCGCGAAGTCGTACATCCCGATGCGGTCGTCGACCTCGGGCGCCATCGCCTGGTACTCGCTGACCTCGTTGGTGTACGTCTCGACCGCGAGCCGCGCGTTGACCTCGACCCGCTCGCGCAGGGCGTTGAACAGGGCACTCATCGATGCGCTTCCTCCCCGTCCCAGGGCCCGCGAGCAGTGACGGTTGCGGATGGTTCGCTACGTCGTCGTACCGTAACACCCTTGTCCCCGGTGCAGGTGTAATCGATCTCCGTGAGTGCCGGGCCGCCCGGCGCCGGTCAGTTCGCGGGCGACTCCGATCGGTGCACCACGACGCAGACCAGCCCCGGACCGGCGTGCGCGGCGATCACCGCACCGGCCTCGCTGACATAGCTGGCCCGCAGCCGGTCGCCGAGACGTTCACGCAGCTGCTCCGCCAGCCCGGCCACCCGGTCGGGTACGGCGAGATGGTGCAGCGCCACCTCGACCTCGCCCGTTCCGGCCGCCTGCACCGCGAGGTCGCCCAGCCGGGCCAGTCCCCGCCCGGCGGTGCGGACCCGGTCCCGCAGTGCGATGCCGCCGTCCGCCACGTGCAGGATCGGCTTCACCGACAGGGCGGTGCCGAGCAGCGCCTCCGCGGCGTTGATCCGGCCACCGCGCCGGAGGAACTCCAGGGTGTCCACGTAGAAGAAGGTGCTGGTCCGGGTGATCGCGTCCAGCGCCGCCCGGCGTACCCCGGTCAGTTCCGCACCCCGTGCGGCGGCCTCGGCGGCGGCGAGCGCCGGGAAGCCCAGACCCATCCCGGTCGACCGGGCGTCGACCACGCTGACCCGGGGACCCAGCTCGGCGGCGGCCAGCCGGGCCGCCTCCACCGTCCCGGAGAGTTCCGCCGACAGGTGTACCGAGACGACCCCGTCGGCCCCCTCGGCGAGCAGCCGGCGGTACGTCCCGACGAACTCCTCCGGGGCCGGCCGGGACGTGCTCATCGCGAACCGTCGCGCGCTCAGCGCCTGGGCGGCGTCCGCCGGACCGACGTCGACGCCCTCCCGCCCCTGCACACCGTCCAGCACGACGATCAACGGCACCACGGTGAGCGGGTACCGGCCGGCCAGCTCGGCCGGCAGGTAGGCGGTGGAGTCGGTGACGACCGCGACAGGCATTCCGGCACGTTAGCCGATCACCGGCGCCGCGACGACCGGACGGCCCGGGTCGGTGCCCCGGGCGGGTGGCTCAGACCGGCGCCGGTGCCGGGCCCTGGGCGACCAGACCGACGTTGTGCCCCCGCAACTGCCAGCCGCGTACCCCGTCGTGCCGCAGCTCGGTCCAGTGGCAGTTGTTCAACGGGCCGACCGAGCGCAGCACGGTGGAGTCCCAGCCGATCAGGTAGCCGCAGCCCTGCCGGGCGCCGCCGCCGTGCGTGGCGACCACTATCGTGCCGCCCGGTACGGCGTCGGCGGCGTCCTGCAACGCCGTGCCGACCCGCTTGCCGAGGTCGTCGAGGCTCTCCACCTCGCTGCCGGGATCGGGGTCGCCGGTCCGCCAGCGGGCGTACTCGGCGGGGAACCGCTGCGCCACCTCGGTCATCAGCAGCCCCTGCCACAGCCCGTAGAAGCGCTCGCGCAGCCGGGCGTCGGTGCGGACCGGCAGGCCGGTCAGTGCCGCCAGCGCGGCGGCGGTGTCGGCGGCCCGGCGCAGGTCGCTGGCGACGATCGCGTCCGGGCGCAGCGCGGCGAGCAGCGGAGCGGCCGCCGCGGCCTGCTCCCGGCCGAGGTCGTTGAGCGGTACGTCGGTCTGCCCCTGCACCCGGTTGGCGGCGTTCCAGTCGGTGTTGCCGTGCCGCCAGACGATCAGCCGGGTCATTCGGCGATGCCCGCCTCGGCCTCCACCAGGTCCCGGTCGACGAACGGGATCGTCGGACAGTCCTTCCACAGCCGGTCCAGCGCGTAGAACTCGCGCTCCTCGCTGTGCTGGACGTGCACCACCAAGTCGACGTAGTCGAGCAGCACCCAGCGGCCCGCCCGCTCGCCCTCGCGGCGGACCGGCTTGGCCTTCTCGGGCAGCCCGACAAGTGCCTCCTCGATCGCGTCCACGATCGCGGTCACCTGGCGCTCGTTCGGCGCGGAGGCGAGCAGGAACGCGTCGGTGATCACCAGCTGGTCCGCCACGTCGATGATGACGATGTCCTGCGCCTTCTTGTCGGCAGCGGCCTGCGCGGCGGCCGTCGCCAGCTCACGGGCGCGGTCGGAAGCTGTCACCGTTCTCCTTCGATCAACCGTCGGACCCTCCTAGCCTCTCACACCGTGCGGCGGTACGGCCTGGCGGTTAACGAACGGTGAGCACGAAACAGGTCGAAATCACCCGCAGTAGAGTCGTCGTTTGGCGATGTACTGCACCACACCGTCCGGGACCAGATACCAGAGCGGCCCACCGGCGGCCACCCGGGCGCGGCAGTCGGTCGAGGAGATGGCCATCGCGGGCACCTCGACCAGGCTGACCGTGTCGGCCGGCAGGTGTGCGTCGGAGAGTACGAAACCGGGCCGGGTGACCCCGATGAAGTGGGCCAACTCGAACATCTGGTCGAGATCCTTCCAGGAGAGGATCTTCTCCAGCGCGTCGGCACCGGTGATGAAGAAGAGCTGCACCTTCGGGCCGTACTCCGAGTGCAGGTCGCGCAGGGTGTCGACGGTGTAGGTCGGGCCACCCCGGTCGATGTCGGCCCGGCTGACCTGGAAGCGCGGGTTCGAGGCCGTCGCGATCACCGTCATCAGGTAGCGGTCCTCGGCGGCGCTCACCGGCTCGTCGGCCTTCTGCCAGGGCTGGCCGGTCGGCACGAAGACCACCTCGTCCAGCTCGAACCGGTCGGCCACCTCGCTGGCGGCCACGAGGTGCCCGTGGTGGATCGGGTCGAAGGTGCCTCCCATGATCCCGATCCGCCGGATGTCTGCCTCCACCACCTGATGGTAGGCCCGGAACCGCCACCCGATCCGGGAGCATGAGCCAGATCGCACTTTCCCCACCCGCCCTGCCGGACCGGCCCGCCAGGCATCCGGAGCCGGGCGCACCGGCCAGGGGCGGCGGTCAGCGCCGGGCGGCGAGTGCCCGGCGCAGGTCGTCGTCGGCGTCGACGACCACCCGACGCAGGCCGGGCGGCAGCTCCGCCCGATCCAGCAGCGCCGCCGCCAGCTCCCGGGTCCGCGCCGAGACGGCGTACCGCGGATAGGCCAGCCCGGCGACCCGGTCGGCCACCCAGGGGGTACGCCGCAGCGCCGCCGCCGGCATCTCGGCGAAGTACCGCTCCACGTAGGAGTCGACCAGTTCCGCCTGCTCCGGCTGCCAGAACCCGCGCGCACTCCCCTCCAGCAGCCGGTTCGACAGGCCGGTCTCGCCGACCAGCAGTGCCCAGGCGCGCTCCTTCGCGGCCGGGTCCGGCAGCGCCGCCCGGCAGGTCGCCGCCCACTCCGCCCCGCTGGCACTGCGGTCCGTCTCCTGCTCGGCGGCGATCTCCGGCTCCCCCGCCTCGCCGAGTACGACCAGCCGGTGCAGTACCGCCCAGCGCAGCTCGGCGTCGACGGCCAGCCCGTCCGGCACCTCCTTGCCGGCCAGCCAGCCGGCCAGTCCGGCGGCGTCCACGGTCGACCCGATCCACCCGCGCGCCGCGGCGAGCTGCCCCGAACCGCCGGACGGCGCCACCGCGAGCAGCCGGGCACAGGCCCCGGCAAGCTGCTCGAGGGCTGCGCCGCGCACCTGCGGGTCCAGGTAGCGGTCGACCAGGTCACGGGCCCGGTTCAGCACGTCCTGCACCACGACCACCTCGGTCTCGGCCGGCAGGGCGGCCACCACCAGTGCCACCAGGCCGGCCACCGGCCGCTCGCCGTCGGTCACCGCGTCCAGCGCCTCGGCCCAGACCAGCGCCCGGGCCAGCGGGTCGGCCAACTCGGGCAGGATCGCCGGTACGGCGGCGACCGAGTCCGGGTCGAAGCGCACCTTGGCGAAGGTCAGGTCGCCGTCGTTGGGCAGCAGCAACCGGGCCGCCGGCAGCCCGGTCAAGCCGTCCAGCACGGTACGACCCCCGTCGGTCGCCGGGTCGACGTCCACCTCGATCCGCTGCCGCAACCGCAGCGCGGTCCCGGCGCCGGCCGGGTCGGGATCGTAGAGTCCGACCCCGATCCGGTGCGGGCGGAGCACCGGATGCTCCGGTGGCGCGCTCTGCACCAGGGCCACCTCGGCGTACCGCCCGGCGTCGTCGCGCCGCACCTCGACGCGCAGGGTGTTGGTCCGCGGCCGGCGCAGCCACACCTCGGCCCAGCCGGTCAGATCCCGACCGCTGCTGGTGGCGAGCGCCGCCAGCAGGTCGGCGAGGGTGGCGTTGCCGAACCGGTGTGCGGCGAAATAGCCGCGCAGCCCGGCCAGGAACGCGTCGTCGCCGACCCAGGCGACGAGCTGGCGGAGCACGGCGGCACCCTTGGCGTACGAGATGCCGTCCAGGTTCGCCAGCGCCTCGGCGGCGTCGACCACCTCGGCCGGGGCGACCGGGTGGGTGGAGGGGCGCTGGTCGGCGGCGTACCCCCAGGCTTTGCGCTGCAACGCGAAGGTGGTCCACGCCCGGTCGAACCGGGTCGCCTCGGCGGTGACCCGGCTGCCGAAGTACTCGGCGAACGACTCGTTCAGCCACAGGTCGTCCCACCAGCGCAGGGTGACCAGGTCGCCGAACCACATGTGCGCCATCTCGTGCGCGATCACGTTCGCCCGGTGTTCCCGCTGGCCGTCGGTCACCGCCGAGCGGTGCAGGAACTCGTCCCGGAAGGTGACCAGGCCAGGATTCTCCATCGCGCCCATGTTGAACTCCGGCACGAACGCCTGGTCGTACTTGTCGAACGGGTAACGCACCCCGAAGAGCTCGTGCAGCCGGTCCAGGCACTGCCGGGTGACCGTGAGGATCTCGTCGGCGTCCCGGTCGAGGACCTCGGCGATCGAACGCCGGCAGTAGAGGCCGAGCGGGATGCCGTCGTGCTCGGCCCGGAGCACCGCGTACGGCCCGGCGACCAGGGTCACGAAGTAGGTGGCCAGCGGCGGGGTCGGGGCGAAGACCCACCGGCCGCAGCTCGATCCGGACGTCGATCCGGACGTCGATCCGGACGTCGATCCGGACGTCGGGCCGGCGGCCAGCCGACCGTTGCCGGCCACGGTCCACCCCTCCGGAGCGACGACGGTCAGGCTCACCGGCGCCTTCAGGTCGGGCTGGTCGAAGCAGGCGAAGATCCGCTGGGCGTTGTCCATCCCCGACATCGCGTAGAGGTAGGTCTCGCCGTCGGCCGGGTCGACGAACCGGTGCAGCCCCTCCCCGCTGTTCGAGTACGCCATCTCCGCCTCGACCACCAGGATGTTCTCGGCGGCCAGCCCGGTCAGCGGGTACTGGTTGTCGGCCAGCGCGGCCGGGTCGAGGTCGACGCCGTTGCAGCGTACGCCGAGCAGTCGGGCCGGCCGGACCTCGACGAAGGTGGCGGCCCCCGGGATGGCCGCGCGGAACCGGACGGTGCTGACCGAACGGAACCGCTCCGCCGGGCCGGTGAGATCGAGTTCGACGTCGTACGACTCGACGGTGAGCAGGGCGGCGCGTTCCGCCGCCGCTACCCGGGTCAGGCTCGGCATCCGCTTATCCTGCACGATGAGCCCGCAGGCGGCTCGGTCCCAGGCAGATTCCACCGATGGAGGAACCGACGATGGCGCAGCACCCCAAGGGCGACTTCGACCTCTCGCGTGCCGTGTGGCAGCGGGCCGAGGGCGACGACTCCGAGGGCGCGGTCGAGATCGCGTTCGTCGACGACCTGATCGGCATGCGCAACTCCGCCGAGCCGGACGGTCCGGTGCTGGTCTTCACCCAGGCGGAGTGGGACGCCTTCGTGGCCGGCGCCCAGGACGGCGAGTTCGACCTCGACTAGCTGTACTGACCACGGAGCCGGCGCCCTGAGCCCACCGGCGCGGTGCCGGCGACCCGACCGGCGCGGTGCCGGTGCCCGGCCGGTCGGACGGGACCGGTTCGCCCGACCGGCCGGGCACTCTCCGATGAACCGGCGAGGCGCTGCGTCATGATCCGGGCGGCATCATCCGCAAACATGAGACGACGTACGGTTAGCCCGTAGTCACGAGATGTTCAGTACGGGCGGGGTCGAGCTGCCGGCCCCCGCCTTGCCCCCTAGCGTGACAGATCCTTTGTGCACCGGTCCCGGACCGGTGCGCGGGTCGCACAGTGCACTACTTGGAGCTGCGCCAAGTTGGGGGAACGAATGCCATCATCCGCACGACCGTCACCGCTGAGCCGTCTACTGAGGACAGGAGTCGCGGTCGGCCTGGTCGCCGCGCTGGCGGCGCCGATCTCCGGTACGGCACCCGCCGCCGCGGTGGTGCTGCCGACCGGTTTCCAGGAACAGGTCGTCTTCACCGGACTGAACCAGCCGACGAACATCGAGTTCGCCGCGGACGGCCGGGTCTTCGTCGCCGAGAAGGGCGGCCGGATCAAGGTGTACGACGACCTCGCCGACACCACCGCGACCGTCTTCGCCGACCTCTCCGCGAACGTGCACAACCAGCACGACCGGGGACTGCTCGGGCTGGCCCTGCACCCGAACTTCCCGACCCAGCCGTACGTCTACGTGCTCTACGCCTACGACGCGCCACCGGGCGAGACCGCGCCGTACTGGAACGACAACTGCGCCTCGGTCGGCGGCACCAACAGCGGGCGGTGCATCATCACCGGCCGGCTCTCCCGGCTGACCGCCGCCGGCAACACGATGACCGGCACCGAACAGGTCTTCATCGACGACTGGTGCCAGCAGTATGCCAGCCACGCCACCGGCGACCTGCGGTTCGGTGCCGACGGCATGCTCTACGCCACCGCCGGGGACGGCGCCAGTTACGACCGGGTCGACTACGGACAGCTCGGCAGCCCGCCGAACCCCTGCGCCGACCCGCCCGGCGGCACGATGAGCCCGCCGACCGCCGAGGGCGGCGCGCTGCGCTCGCAGGACTCCCGGACCACGGCCGACCCGACCAGCCTGGACGGCACCGTGCTCCGGCTCGACCCGCTGACCGGCGCCGCCGCCCCGGGCAACCCGTCGGCGGCCAGCCCCGACCCGAACGTCCGGCGGATCGTCGCGCAGGGGCTGCGCAACCCGTTCCGGTTCGCCATCCGGCCCGGTACCAACGAGGTGTGGGCCGGCGACGTCGGCTGGAACCGCTGGGAGGAGGTCAACCGGGTGGTCGACCCGACCGCCGGGGTGACGAACTTCGGCTGGCCCTGCTTCGAGGGGACCGGCCGGCAGAGCGGCTACGACAGCGCCAACCTCGACCTGTGCGAGAGCCTCTACTCAGGTGCCGGGCAGACGGCGCCGTTCTACGCGTACGACCACGCGGAGCGGGTGGTGGCCAACGAGGCGTGCCCGACCGGCGGTTCCTCGGTCTCCGGTGCCGCGTTCTACCCGGCGGCCGGCGGCAGCTATCCGGGCGAGTACGCGGGTGCGCTCTTCTTCTCCGACTACTCCCGGGACTGCATCTGGGCGATGCTGCCCAGCGCACCCGGCGGGGTGCCGGTGGCGGCCAACCGGCGTACCTTCGGCAGCGCGGCGGCGAACCCGGTCGACCTGGCGACGGGGCCCGGTGGCGACCTCTACTACGTCGACCACGCCGGTTCGGTACGCCGGATCCGCTACTTCCCCGGCAACCAGCCGCCGGTCGCGTCGATCGCCGCCTCCCCCACCTCGGGGAGCGCGCCGTTGACGGTGAACTTCGACGGCACCGGCTCCACCGACGCCGACCCGGCCGACGCCGGCCGGCTGCGCTACGAGTGGGACTTCACCGACGACGGCACCGTGGACGCCACCACGGCGACGGCGACGCACACCTATCCGGCCGGTGGCCCCTACACCGCCCGGCTCACCGTCTACGACACGCTGAACGCCTCCGGCACCCAGACGGTGCCGATCCAGACCGGCAACAGCATGCCGACCGCGGTGATCGACACCCCGGGCGACGACTTCACCTGGGCGGTGAACGACCCGATCAGCTTCACCGGGCACGCCACCGACCCCGACCAGGGCACCCTGCCGGCCAGTGCGCTGCACTGGCGGATGCTGCTGCACCACTGCTACACGCTGGACAACTGCCACACCCACACGTTGCAGGACTTCACCGGCAGCAGCGGCAGCATGCTCGGGCCGGACCACGAGTATCCGTCCTACCTGGAGCTGGTGCTCACCGCCACGGACAACGGCGGGCTGTCGCACAGCACGAGCGTGCGGCTCGACCCGAAGACCGTCGACCTGACCTTCAACTCCAGCCCGGCGGGCCTGCAACTGGTCTTCGGCGGCACGGCACAGGCGGCGCCGTTCACCCGTACCGTCATCCAGGGGTCGAGCAACACGATAAGCGCGGTCACCCCGCAGAGCCAGGGCGGCGTGACGTACGTCTTCGGCTCCTGGTCCGACGGTGGCGCGCAGACCCACGTCGTCACCGCACCGGCCACCCCGGTCAGCTACACCGCGACCTTCAACCCGCAGGCGGGCAGCGTCCGGCTGCCGCAGTCGGCGTGGAGCGTCGCCGGGGTGGACAGCCAGGAGACACTGCTGGTCAACGGCCGGGGCAACAACGTACGCGACGGCAACAGCTCGTCGATCTGGCACACCCAGCGGCTGCTCTCCAACCCGGCGCACCCGCACTGGATCGACCTCGACCTGGGCAGCGCCCGGACGGTCAACCGGCTGTACTACCTGCCCCGGCAGGGCTCGAACACCGGCGGTCGGATCACCGGCTACGAGGTGTACGTCTCGAACAGCCGGAGCAGTTGGGGCACGCCGGTCGCCACCGGCACCTTCCCGAACAGCGCGGCCGAACAGACGGTGACGATCCCGCCGACAAGCGGCCGGTACGTCCGGCTCCGCGCCCTCGGTGAGGTCGGCGGCAACCGGTGGACCTCGGTGGCCGAACTCAACGTCGGCGTGGTGCCGAACGGCTGATCCGGAGATCCCGCGACCGGCGGGGCCCTGCCACCGCCGGTCGCGGGAGCGCCAACGCCCACCGCCGCTTGCCGGGACGAGCATCGCGGAGTTACCATGAAGGTACTTAGCGTTGTCCCGGCACGGTCAACCTCTGCCGATCCACCGGCAAGGTGGGCAAGACCCCAGAACCTTGGGGGGAGTCGCCCCAAATGGCTGTGTCGTCATCACGGGCACCCTCTCTCTTGAGGAGTGCCCGTGCCCCGTTTCGGGTTTCCGGTGCGAAACGTCCGCTCCTCCGACCGCGCGGCCGTGCCGGTCGTCCCGCCGCCCAGTGCCAACTCCGTCGCCCAGGTGCTCGACGCCCTCCGACAGGCGGCCGAGTTGGCCACACAGCTCGACGCGGAGGTACGCCGGCAGTCACAGACCCTGGAATCGCTGCAGGCCCGGATCGCGAGCCAGGAGCGGATCGCCGCGGTGAGCACGGCGGACGTACGCGTGATCACCCGCCTCGTCGCCTCGGCGATCGACGTACGGCACAACCGGCTGCGACGGGTCAGCCGACGCGACCAGTTGCTGTTCTTCGCACTCGGTGTGCTCGCCTCGATTCCGGTACAGCTCCTCGTCGACTGGTTGACCTGATCACCCCCGACCGACTGCGGCTGCGACGGCGACGAAGGACCGGCCCCCGATGGCCCCGACGACAACCGACCCTCTTCGGCACGCTCCGTCGGCTGCCGGTCCTGCTACCGTGGACGCGTGCGGATGACCTCGAACGGTTGGTGGCTGCCCTGACGGGCGGCCCACGCATCCGCGTACCCGATCAACAGCCAGCGGCCGCCTCCGGGCGGCCGTTTCGGATGTGCTCCCGGAGGCGGCGGCCGAACCGGTAAGGAGCACCTGCCATGCCCCCGAGCAGCACACCACTCCCGGCACCCAGCGCACTCGCCACCCCGAGCACCCCGGTGGTACGCCGGATCACCGGGCTCAAGCCGACCGGTCACCTGCACCTGGGCAACCTGGTCGGTGCGATCCGGCCGATGGTCGCCGGCCAGTACCGGACGGAGACGATCGTCTTCCTGGCCGACCTGCACGCGCTCACCGTCAGCCACCAACCGGCACGGATCCGCGAGCTCACCCTGGAACAGGCCACCGTGCTGCTCGCCGCCGGCCTCGACCCGGACCGGGCACTGCTCTACGTGCAGTCCCAGGTGCCGCAGCACACCGAGCTGCACTACCTGCTGGAGTGCGCCACCGGCTACGGCGAGGCGCACCGGATGATCCAGTTCCGGGAGAAGTCGGCGCAGCGGGACCGCGTCCGGCTGAGCCTGCTCAGCTATCCGGTGCTGATGGCCGCCGACATCCTGCTGCACGACGTGCACGAGGTGCCGGTCGGCGAGGACCAGAGCCAGCATCTCGAACTCACCCGGACCGTGGCGACCCGGTTCAACGCCCGGTACGGCGAGACCTTCACGGTGCCCCGGGGCGTCCTACCGGCGGTCTCGGCCAGGGTGATGGACCTGGCCGACCCGACCGCGAAGATGGGCAAGACCAACGCGAGCGGAGCGGGGACGATCTTCCTGCTCGACCCGCCCGAGGTGATCCGCCGCAAGGTGCTGCGGGCGGTGACCGATCCGGCGCGCACCGTCGGCTACGACCCGATCCGCCGCCCCGGCGTGGCGAACCTGCTGGAGATCCTGGCCTCCTGCCTGGGCAGCCCGCCCGACGTCCTGGCCGCCGACTACGGCTCGTACGCCCAACTCAAGAACGCGGTCGCCGAGGCGGTCGAGGCGATGCTCCGGCCGATCCGGCTCCGCCACACCGAGCTGGCCCGGGATCCTGGCTACGTCCGGCGGGTACTCGCCGACGGCGCCGAACGCGCCCGGGACAACGCCGCCGACACGGTGCACCGGGCCAGACACGCGATCGGCCTGCTCAGCCATTGAAGAGCGCCGCCCTCGGGGAAGATCGCACTACTTCGGCGAAGGAGTGGCCTCGGCCCGTCCCGAGACCACTCTTCCAGGGAAAGAGCGCGATCTTCCCCTGCGGGGCGGAGCGGGGCGGGGCGGGGTCAGGCCGGGACCGGGAGTCGCTTTTCGAAGCAGACGCTGTAGGGGTTGCCGGCGTAGTCGCCGTAGACCGGGATCTCCGCGTAGCCGGACGAGAGATAGAGCTGGATCGCACCGGGTAGGTGGCTGCCGGTCTCCAGCCGCAGCACGGTGTGCCCGGAGCGCAGAGCGAGTTCCTCCAGCGCGCCTAGCAGCTGCCGGGCGAGGCCCTGACCCCGGTACGCCGGCCGCACGTACATCCGCCTGATCTCCGCGGTGTCCCGGTCCAGCGCCCGGATCGCCCCACAGACGACCGCCCGGCCGCCGAGCACCCCGACCAGATAGCGGGCGTCGTCGTGCGGTACGAACACGTGCCCGCCCGGACTGCCGTCGGCCTCCCGAAGCTCACGCTGCTGGGCCACCACCAGGGCGGCCAGCTCGGGATCCGACGACGCACGCGACTCGATCAGCACAGCACGGACGCTAACCACCGGCCGTTGCGGCAAGGTTTCGGCCAGGTGGCCCCGACACGGAGCGTAGAGGACCAATCATCCGCACCTGTCGTAATCGCCGACGACTGTCGCGGGCAGGTGACGCCGCCCCGTGCGGAGACGACGCCGCCCGCCCCGTGGACAGATGACGCCCCCCGTGCGGAGACGACGCCTCTGCACGGGGCAGGTGACGCCGCCCCGTGGACAGATGACGCCGCTCCGCAGGGAGATGACGGTCTGGCGCGGTCAGTCCTCGTCGAGGCGGTCGACCGGCGGCGGGACGCTGCCGTCCGGCCCCGACTCCTCGACCGGCTCGCCGGACGGACGCTGCCGCCGGGCCTTGCGGGCGGCGAGCCGCTCCGCCGCGGTCGGCCGGGTCACCTGCTCGGCCAACCGGCTGTCGGTGCCCCGGGCGCTCGGCACGTACTCCGCACCGGCGTACAGCGTCGGTTGCCAGTCGAACTCCCGCTCGCCGATCCGGACCAGGCTGCCCGGCTCGGCACCGGCCTTGGCGAGCTGGTCCTCGACGCCGAGCCGGGCCAGCCGGTCCGCCAGATAGCCGACCGCCTCGTCGTTGTCGAAGTTCGTCTGCTTGACCCAGCGCTCCGGCCGCTGCCCACGCACCACGTACGCGCCGTCCGGTGCCGCCTCGACGGTGAAGCCGGCGTCGTCGACAGCTGTCGGCCGGATCACGATCCGGGTCGGTTCCAGGTCCGGCGCCACCGCCCGGGACTGCTCGACCAGCTCCGCCAGTGCGAAGGTCAACTCGCGCAGCCCTTCCCGGGTCACCGCCGAGACCTCGAAGACCCGCAGGCCACGCGCCTCGATGTCAGGCCGGACGATCTCGGCCAGGTCCCGCCCGTCCGGTACGTCGATCTTGTTGAGTACGACCAGCCGGGGCCGGTCGGTCAACCCGCCGTACTCGGACAACTCGGCTTCGATGGCGTCGATGTCGGCCAGCGGGTCGCGCCCCGGCTCCAGGGTGGCCGCGTCCACCACGTGCACCAGCACCGCACAGCGCTCGATGTGCCGCAGGAACGCCAGCCCGAGCCCCTTGCCGCTGGCCGCCCCCGGGATCAACCCCGGTACGTCGGCGACCGTGAAGGTGTGCTCGTCGATCCGGACCACACCGAGATTCGGCACCAGCGTGGTGAACGGATAGTCGGCGATCTTCGGCTTGGCCGCCGAGAGCACCGAGATCAGCGAGGACTTGCCGGCAGACGGGAAACCCACCAGGCCGACGTCGGCCACGCTCTTGAGTTCGAGTACGACGTCCAGCCGGTCCCCGGGCTCGCCCAGCTCGGCGAAGCCTGGCGCCTTGCGACGGGCGTTGGCCAAGGAGGCGTTGCCCCGGCCGCCACGACCGCCCCGGGCCACCTCGAAGGTGGTGCCGGCGCCGGTCAGGTCGGCCAGCACCGTACCGTCCATGGCGTGCACGACCGTGCCGTCCGGGACCTTGAGCACCAGGTGCTGCCCGTTCGCGCCGTCCCGGTTGGAACCGGCGCCGCCCTTGCCGTTCTCGGCCTTGACGTGCGGCCGGAAGTGGAAGTCGAGCAGGGTGTGCACCTGGGGGTCGACCACCAGGGAGACGCTTCCGCCGTGCCCGCCGTTGCCGCCGTCCGGCCCGCCGAACGGCTTGAACTTCTCCCGATGGATCGAGACGCAACCGTGCCCGCCGTCACCGGCCTGCAGGTGCAGTACGACCCGGTCAACGAACGTGGTCACGCTGCCAATCCTTTCATCGGTGCCGGTCGTCGGCACCGGATACGACCCAGGTCCGCCCGCCGGCCCGGGCCCGCCCCCCGCCAGCCGGCCGAGGAGGCCGGGTCCGGTCGACGGGTACGGACGAGAAACGGCGGAGCGGGCCCGGACACCAGGTCCGCGGCCCGCTCCGCCGGAAAGCTGACGTTACCGCTCGGACGGCACGATGCTGACGACCTTGCGGCCGCGCCTGGTGCCGAACTGGACCGCACCGGCGGCCAGCGCGAACAACGTGTCGTCGCCGCCGCGACCGACCAGGTCACCGGGGTGGAACTTGGTGCCCCGCTGCCGGATCAGGATCTCGCCGGCGTTGACGACCTGCCCACCGAACCGCTTGACGCCGAGCCGCTGTGCCGCGGAGTCGCGACCGTTCCGCGAGCTGGACGCACCCTTTTTGTGAGCCATCTGAGGACGACCTGTCTTTCCGCTGGGGCTTACTTGCCGTTGGAGATGCCGGTCACCTTGACCTTGGTCAACGGCTGGCGGTGACCCTGGCGCTTGTGGTAGCCGGTCTTGTTCTTGAACTTGTGGATCCGGATCTTCGGACCCTTGGTGTGCTCGGCGATCTCGCCGGACACCGCGACCTTGGCCAGCTGCCCGGCGTCGGTCACCAGGTTGTCCCCGTCGACGAGGAGGACGGCGGCGAGCTTGACCGCGTCGCCCGGCTGGCCGACCAGCTTCTCGACCTCGATCACGTCGCCCTCGGCGACCTTGTACTGCTTGCCGCCGGTCTTGACGATCGCGTACATCGGACGCGGACTCCCTGTCGTTGAGGCTGCGGGTGGTTGTTCGCGACGGCCCGCTCGACCGCACGGGGTGCGGGGACGGGCACGCGAGAACGTGGCGCGTAATCTGCGCCGCAGGCTAGCGTACGCCATGGCGGGCCCGTCACCCAAACCGGCCCCACGCCCGGGGTCGCTGCGTGAGCCGGTGACCAGCCCCGCCGCCCGCCGCCCGGAGCACCGTCGTGCCCTCGCACCGCCGTGCCGTCGTGCCCTCGCACCGCCGTGCCGTCATGCCCTCGCACCGCCGCACCGCCGCACCGCCGTGCCGGCTCCCGGCATGCCGGCTGGGTCGGGTCAGGTCGCGCAGAGCTGGTCGAGCCGCTGCTGCAACTGTTCGAGCCTGTTCTCGTCCACGGACTCGACGGTGGCCTTCATCGTGCCGACCTCGGTCGCGATCTCGGCGAGTACCGTCTTGAGCCGCTCGTCGGTGGCCCGGGCGGACTGCTCCCGCATCGCGTCGCCCCAGGTCCGCAGGGCCGCCTCAGCCTTGCGCTGCGCCGTCTGCGCTCCGGCGGTGTCACCGGCCCCGGCCGCCTGGAGCGACTTGCCCAGCTCCGAGACGAAGGTCTGCACCGAGGAGGTGGCGGCCTTGGTGGCGGCCTCGCAGACCTCCTTACCATTGCCGACCGCCGGCCTGGTGTCCGCCACCGCCGGCGATCCGGACGGGCCCCCCGGGCTGCTGCCCGGCGTCCCGGCACCCGGGGACGGTGCCGTCCCGCTCGACGGGGTGCCGGACGGGCCGGGCGCGGCGCCGTCGCGCTCACCCGAGCAGCCGGCCGCCGCGAACAGCGCGGCGGTGATAGCGGCGGTCACCAGCAGGCGTCGCATCGTCTTCGTCTCCTCCGGGGGTGCGGCTGGTCCCCCGCGAGGAGGTACCGGCGGTGGCCGGCGACCGGTCAGGGCTCGATCGGGGGATCGCGAGGGAGTGACCAGCCTAGCCAGCCCCGGCGCCAGAAACCCAAGTCCAAGGCCCGCCACCATCCCGTACCCGCCACCATCCCGTACCCGGCAACGCCCGGACCTGACGACAACGTCAGGTCCGGGCGGGCGTCAGCGTGCAGGCCGGGTACGACGCGGAAGGATCAGTACGGCGTCAGGGCCGGGTACGGCGCGGACGGGCCACAGCACGCCGTCAGGGGCGGGTACGGCGGCGGGTGCCACCGCGCCGGGCCCGGCGACGGCCGCCGCCGACCTCCGCACCGTCGGCCTCCGCGTCCGGGTCACCGCCGTCCTCGATACCGTCCGGGTCACCGGCACCGGCCAGCCGCATCGACTCGGCCGGCCCGGCCTCGGCGACGTCTCCGGCCCCGGGGCCGTCGCTGTCCACCTCGTAGCGGGACAGGTCGTACCCCATGGTGTCCTCGTACTCCGAGACCTCGACGACGACCCGCTCCGGTGCGGCCGCCTTGCGGCCCCGGCGTCGACCGCCACCGGCCGGCGCCTCCGGGGTGGCGTTCCCGGCCGACGTCGGGGTACCGGTGGCCGAGGCGACCGCCTTGACCTTGTCACCGCCGCCCGGCCGGGACTTCTCCGGCACCGGCTCGGTGTGGATGATCAGGCCGCGGCCCTTGCAGCAGTCGCAGGTCTCGCTGAACGCCTCCAGCAGCCCGGCACCGATCCGCTTCCGGGTCATCTGGACCAGGCCGAGCGAGGTGATCTCGGTCACCTGGTGCTTGGTCCGGTCCCGGCCCAGGCACTCGGTGAGCCGGCGCAGCACCAGCTCGCGGTTCGACTCCAGCACCATGTCGATGAAGTCGATCACGACGATGCCGCCGAGGTCGCGGAGCCGGAGCTGCCGGACGATCTCCTCGGCCGCCTCCAGGTTGTTCCGGGTGACCGTCTCCTCCAGGTTGCCGCCGGCACCGGTGTACTTGCCGGTGTTGACGTCGATCACCGTCATCGCCTCGGTACGGTCGATCACCAGGTGACCGCCGGAGGGCAGGAAGACCTTCCGGTCCAGCCCCTTGAGGATCTGCTCGTCGATCCGCCGCTCGGCGAAGACGTCCCCGGCACCGGTGTGCCGGCGCAGCCGGGGCACCAGGTCCGGCGAGACGTGCGAGAGGTAGGACTCGACCATCTCGTACGACTCGTCACCCTGCACGACCAGCTCGCGGAAGTCCTCGTTGAACAGGTCCCGGACCACCCGGATCACCAGGTCGGGCTCCTCGTAGAGCAGTACCGGGGCGCCACCCTCGGCCGCCTTGGCCTGGATGTCCTCCCACTGCGCCTGGAGCCGCTTCACGTCCCGGGCCAGCTCGTCCTCGCTGGCTCCCTCGGCCGCGGTCCGGACGATCACGCCGGCACCGTCCGGCACCAGCTTCTTCAGGATGTCGCGCAGCCGCTTGCGCTCGGTGTCCGGCAGCTTGCGGCTGATCCCGGAGGCGTTGCCGTGGGGTACGTAGACCAGGTGCCGCCCGGAGAGCGCGATGTGGCTGGTCAGCCGGGCGCCCTTGTGCCCGATCGGGTCCTTGGTGACCTGCACCAGCACCGAGTCGCCGGAGCGCAGCGCCTGCTCGATCGAGCGGGCCCGCCCCTCCAGGCCACTGCTGTCCCAGTTGACCTCGCCGGCGTAGAGCACCGCGTTGCGGCCCCGCCCGACGTCGACGAAGGCCGCCTCCATGCTGGGCAGCACGTTCTGCACCTTGCCCAGATAGACGTTGCCGGCCATCGTGCCGGCGGAGGCCCGGGTGACGTAGTGCTCGACCAGCACCCCGTCCTCCAGTACGGCGATCTGGGTGCGGTCGCCGCGCTGGCGTACCGCCATCACCCGGTCGACCGCCTCCCGGCGGGCCAGGAACTCCGACTCGCTGAGGATCGGCGGGCGGGTACGCCGCTGCTCGCGACCGTCCCGGCGGCGCTGCCGCTTGGCCTCCAGTCGGGTCGAGCCGGAGACGCCCTGCACCTCGTCCGCGCTCTTGCGAGGCTCGCGGATCTTGATGACGGTGTGTACGCCGTCCTCGGCCGTGCCGTCGGTGTCGCCGGCACCCTTGCGCCGACGTCGACGGCGGCGCCGGGTCACCCCGTCACCGTTCTCGCCTTCGTCGTCCTCGTCATCGTCGGCAGCGGTCTCGACCTGTGCCGCCGGCTCGTCGCTCTCCTCGGCGTCGTCGACGTCGTCCGCGCCGCCCTTGCCCCGGCCGCGTCCCCGGCGACCGCGTCGACGCCGGCGCCGGGCCGCCGCACTCTCGTCGTCCGAGTCGAGGTCGGCGTCCGAGTCAATCTCCGCCTCGGAGTCCGTCAGGTCCGGGGCCTCCTGGTCGGCGACGACTGCCGCCGTCCCGGCCTCGGCCTCGGCGTCCGGCACGGCCGGTTCGGCCCCGCGCCGTCCCCGGCGGCGCCGCCGGGTGCCCTCGACCGGCTCCACCGGCTCGCCCTCGGCCTCTGCCTCGGCCGGCCGGGCCGTCGGAACGGGTTCGGCGACCGGGGCGACCCGGGCCGGCGCGGTCTCCGTCTCCGCCTCGGGGGCCATGAACAGCACCGTGGGCGCGGAGAGCGCGGCGCGGCGTCGACGCCCCCGGGGCACCACCGCTGCCCCGGGCTCGTCCTCGGCCGCCTCGGCGGTCGCCGGCAGGCCGGCCCCGCCGGTCAGCTCAGACCGGCCGGACACACCGGCACCAGTGCCAGCATCGGCATCGGCATCGGCATCGGCGCGGGTCACCGGCATCTCGCCGGCCATCGCCGGAACACCCTCGGCAGCCACCGAGGAGCTCTCGGCCACCGCCGGGACACTCTCGGCAGCCGTCGGCGGGTTGCCGGCGGCCTCGGTCGGCGCGGCGGGCGACGCCGCCTTCTTCCGCCGGGTCCGGGTCACCTTCACCGGCGGTACGGGCTCGCCGGCCGCCGCGTCCTCGACACCCGCAGCGGAGCTGCCCGGACCAGCGGCCGCGCCGGTCGGAGTCGCGCCGGTCCCACCAACTGGGGCCGGCTCGGCGGCCGGGGTCGCCCCCGCAGTCGTCTCGGCGGCCGGAGCCGTCCCACCGATCGGAGCGGTCCCGGTGGCCGGAAGTCCGGTGTCGTCCTTCCTGTCCGCCGTGGTGGCCTTGCGCCGCCGCCGGGTCGCCTTCGGCGCCGGCTCGATGCCGGCGGCCATCGGTGCCAGTACCTCGGCGTCGGTGGCCTCGCCGCTGGTCGCCCGGGTGCTGCTGGGCGCCTCGGCCGGTATCCCGGTCGGCGCCGGCTCGCTCGCCGTGCTGGCGGTTCGGCGCCGGGTGGTACGCCGCCGCGCCGGCGCCTCCGCGACACCGTCCTGCGCGGTCGCCCCCGGCACGGCACCGTCCTGTGCGGTGCCGCTCTGCGCGGCACCGTCCTCCGCGGTCGCACCTTGTGCGGAGGCGCTCTGCGCGGCACCGCCCTGCGCGGTGCCGGCCTGCGCCGGGGCGTCCGGCGGGTTCGTGCGCTCGGTGCTGTCGCTTGCGGTGGTGGCGTCGACGGTCGGCTCCGCGCCGGTCCGTTCTCCGCCCTCTGGCTCGTTCTCGAGCATGGACGTTCTCCAGTTCTGGCGTCCCCGGGCGCGGGTGAGCGCTGCCACGCAGGGTTGCCGCAAAGTGTTTCCGGTGACGCGTCAAGGAGACCGGGTCGCCGAAGTCTGCCTACCTGACCGCCGGCCGGACTTCCGGCTGGCGTTCGTCGATGGCGGTCCCGTCGCGATCCGCCTCCAACGGATCCACGATCTCCCCCTGCGCGGTCAGCGTGCCCTGCGCCAGCCGGGTCGCCTGCGGCGGCACCGGCGGCTCCAGGTCGGCCACCACGCGGAGGCCGGAAAGGACGTCATCGGGTCGTACGGACGGGGTGACCTGCCGCACGACCACCTCGAGTATCGCACACGGTACGCCCGCGACCCCGGAAGGTGCCTCGGTCCTCTCGATCACATCGATGGTCGCCACGGCGGCCCGCGTGTCGAAGACCCGTCGCCCCTGCTTGGTCATCCGCTCGACCAGCACTTCCGGGGCGGCCATAAAGGACGAGACAGCGATGCGGAGGACATCCGGCTCGATACCGGACAGTTCAATCCGCCAGCGGGACGCGTCGATCCGGTCGGCCAGGCTGCCGCTGCCGGCCACCACCGCATCGAGTACGTCGAGTCCGGGCGACAGCCCGGCGTCCAGGGCGGTGAGCAACACGTGCGGCTCGACCGGCTGCTGGAGCCCGATTTCGAGGTACTCCGCCTCGCTGGCCACCCCGGTCGGGGCGGCGCTGGCGTAGGAGATCTTCGGGTGCGGGGTGAAGCCCTGGGAGAACGCCACCGGTACGCCGGCCCGGCGCAACGCGCGCTCGAAGGCCCGGGCGAAGTCCCGGTGTGAGGTGAACCGCAGCGGCCCACGCTTGGCGTACCTGATCCGGATCCGCTGTACGACCGGCGCCTGGCCGCCCTCGGGCTGTGGTTTCCTGCTGATCGTGCCGCTCCTCGGGTACCGAAGGTGCAGGGGGTGGGCCGTCCGAGGCGGAACCGGGTGTTCCGCCGGACGGCCTGGGTCAGTGTCCGGCGCCGGCGGGCATCCGCAGGCCGGTGTTCACCGGCGTCACCGGCAGCAGTTTCCTGCCGGTCGGGCCGATCTGGATCTCGGTGTCCATGGACGGGCAGACACCGCAGTCGAAGCACGGGGTCCACCGGCAGTCGTCCTGCTCGTAGCCGGTCAGGGCGTCCTGCCAGTCCTGCCAGAGCCAGTCCTTGTCCAGCCCGGAGTCGAGGTGGTCCCAGGGCAGCACCTCGGCCTGCTCCCGCTCCCGGACGGTGTACCAGTCGAGGTCCACCCCGAGGGCCGGCAGCACCTCGGCGGCGGCGTCCACCCAGCGCTGGTAGGAGAAGTGCTCGCTCCAGCCGTCGAACCGGCCGCCGTTCTCCCAGACCCGCCGGATGACCGCACCGACCCGCCGGTCGCCCCGGCTGAGCAGTCCCTCGATCAGCGACGGCTCGCCGTCGTGGTAGCGGTAGCCGATCGCCCGGCCGAGCGACCGGTCGGAGTTGATCGCCTGCTTGAGCAGCTTGAGCCGGTTGTCGATCACCTCGGGCCGCTCCATCCGGGCCCACTGGAACGGGGTGTGCGGCTTGGGTACGAAGCCGCCGATCGACACCGTGCAACGGATGTCCCTGGAGCCGGTGGCCGCCCGTCCGGCCTTGATCACCTCGTGCGCGAGCCGGGCGATCTGCAGGACGTCTTCGTCCTCCTCCGTCGGCAACCCGCACATGAAGTAGAGCTTCACCTGCCGCCAGCCGTTGGTGTAGGCGGTGACCACGGTGCGGATGAGGTCCTCCTCCGACACCATCTTGTTGATCACCTTGCGGATCCGCTCCGAGCCGCCCTCCGGGGCGAAGGTGAGCCCGGTACGCCGGCCGTTGCGGGACAGCTCCTGGGCCAGGTCGATGTTGAAGGCGTCGACCCGGGTGGACGGCAGCGAGAGCGAGACGTTCGTGCCCTCGTACTGCTGGGCCAGGCCGGAGCACATGTCGCCGATCTCCGAGTGGTCGGCCGACGAGAGCGACAGGAGCCCCACCTCGGAGAAGCCGGAGTACTCCAGCCCGTCCCGCACCATCTGCCCGACAGTGGTGATCGAACGCTCCCGTACCGGACGGGTGATCATGCCGGCCTGGCAGAACCGGCAGCCCCGGGTGCAGCCCCGGAAGATCTCCACCGCGTACCGCTCGTGCACCGTCTCGGCGAGCGGCACGATCGGCTTCTTCGGGTACGGCCAGGCGTCCAGGTCCATTGTCGTCCGCTTGTGTACCCGGAACGGCACGTCCGCCCGGTTCGGCACGACCCGCTGGATCCGGCCGTCGGGCAGGTAGTCGACGTCGTAGAAGCGCGGCACGTAGACGCTCTCGGTCCGGGCCAGCCGGAGCAGCAGCTCGTCCCGCCCGCCGGGGCTGCCCTCGGCCTTCCAGCCCCGGACGATCTCGGTGATCTCCAGTACGGCTTCCTCGCCGTCGCCGAGCACCGCCGCGTCGACGAAGTCGGCGATCGGCTCGGGGTTGAACGCGGCGTGCCCGCCGGCCACGATCACCGGGTCCGCGTCGGTGCGGTCGGCCGACAGCAGCGGGATGCCGGCCAGGTCGATCGCGGTGAGCAGGTTGGTGTAGCCGAGTTCGGTGGCGAACGAGATCCCGAACAGGTCGAACGCGCCGACCGGCCGGTGCGCCTCGACGGTGAACTGCGGCACGCGGTGCGCCCGCATCAGCCGCTCCAGGTCCGGCCAGACCGCGTACGTCCGCTCGGCGAGTACGTCCGGCTGCTCGTTGAGCACCTCGTAGAGGATCTGCACGCCCTGGTTCGGCAGCCCCACCTCGTAGGCGTCCGGATACATCAGCGCCCATCGGACGACGGCCGAGTCCCAGTCCTTGACCACCGCGCCCAGCTCACCGCCGACGTACTGGATCGGCTTGCTGACCTGGGGCAGCAGCTGCTCGAGCTGCGGCCAGACCGTCATCGCCGCAGACTTCCCCGCGGCGGACGACGCGGCGCTCATGGAACCTCCCGGGACAATGTGCTGGAACACCGACCAACCATCCAGAGTACGCGGCACGCTCGCGACCCGCTGCGGTAGTCCCCGCCGGTGGCCGGTTGCGTGGTTTCGCCGGGCACCTCCCCGCTCGCCGGCTCGCCGGAATTTCCCCGCCGTCGCCGACCCTCGTACGATCCGGCGGGCAACGACCGATTGGTCGGGCGGTACTAACCTCGGACGGGCGCGAGAGGAGATCCGCACGATGCCCCAACCGCAGCCGGAGGAGACCGCACCGGCGGGCCGAGCCACGTCGGCCGGTCCAGCTCCGGCCGGTCCACCCCCGGCCGACGGAACGGCGACGCTGGCGGCCGGCGACCAGCCCGCCCGGACAGGTGACCGGCCGGACGGCCGAGCCGTCGAGCCGGACGACCGGAGCGGCGAGCAGCCGGACGACCAGGGCGGCGAGCAGCCGGAGGCCCGGGTCGGTGAGCCGGCCGAGCCGGCCGATCCGGCCGTGCCGGTCCCTCCGAAGTCCGCAGAGGTTTCGGCGCGGACCGTGGACGTGGCACCGGCGGAACCGGACGCTTCCCCGCGCACCGACACCGACACCGACCTCGCCGAGAATTCCGACGTCGACCTCGACCTGCCGACCCGGCCCACCCCGCCGCCCGGGGCCACCGCCGCCCTGGATCCGTCCGGGACCGGAACGCCCGCACCGCCCACCGGAACGGAGACACCGGCACCGTCCGCCGGAACGGAGACACCGGCACCGCCCACCGGAACGGAGACACCGGCACCGTCCGCCGACGACGAGGGGCCGGCGCCGACCCGGGTGGCCGCGCCGCGCTGGACCGGCTCGGCGGCCGTACCACCGCCCCGGCCGCCGGGTAAGCGTCGCTGGCTCCGGGGCGAGGCCGAGGAGGTCGAGGCTCCGGCGGCACCGACGGCCCGGACCCAACCGGTGGACCCGACCCTGCGGATGCCAGAGGTCGAGCTGGACGAGGACGAGATTCCCACCCCGGTCGACCCGTGGGCGGGCGCCGCCGACGACCCGTGGGAGGCGCACCAGCCGTACCCGCCGCCCGGTGGGCACGGCCATCCGCAGCCGGCACCCCACCCGCCGGTCGGTGGTCATGCACAGCCGGTCCCCCAGCACCCGCCGGTCGGCTACGACGC
This sequence comes from Plantactinospora sp. WMMB782, assembly GCF_049179135.1. Lineage (NCBI taxonomy): Bacteria > Bacillati > Actinomycetota > Actinomycetes > Micromonosporales > Micromonosporaceae > Plantactinospora > Plantactinospora sp. WMMB782. The sequence continues at coordinate 769,956 of NZ_JBMHMC010000007.1, forward strand.
GCCGGTCAGCCCGCCCCCGGCCCGGCAACTGCCGGTGACCCGCCGCTTCCCCGCGCCACCCGTCCCACCGCCGCCGCCACCGTCGCATCCAGGACCACGACCGCACGGTGGCCCGGCGCCGCGCCCGGGACCCGCGGCGCAGCCGGCACCACCACCTCCTCCCCCGCCGGCCCGGCCGCCCGCACAGTCGGCCCGGCCGCCCGCACAGTCGGCCCGGCCCCCGGCACCGCCCGCGCCTCGGAAGCCGCCACCACCGGCCGCCCCGCCCCGACCGGCGAAGCAGCGGCGCCGGCCGGAGGCGCCGCCGGTCCGCAAGGCGCCGCCCGCTCCCGCTCCGCCGGTACGCCGTCGGCGGCGCTGGCCCCGGGTGATGTTCACGCTGACCCTGCTCACCATCGTCTGCTGCTGTGGCATCCCGGCGTACTACGCCAAGCCGATCTGGGACCAGTACCCCGCCTCACCCGTGGATCCGCTGCCGAGCGAGGTACTCGACCTGCGGCTGTTGGACAACGCGGACGGCCGGCAGACCGCCGAGCAGTTGAAGCAGGAGGTTCGGGCACGGAACTGGCTCAGCGGTGGCGAGGCGTTCGCCGGGGTCTACCGGGCCTCGAACGGCAAGCGGGTGGTGATCTTCGGCAGCACCGGCTTCCAGCTCAGTCCCGAGTCGGCGGTGCAGGACGAACTCACCCGGCTCCAGGACGAGTACGCGGTCACCTCGGTCGAGCCGGTGCCGACCGGGGTACGCGGCGAGTACCGCAGCTGCGGCACCGGCACCGTCAACGGCGACGAGGTGGTGATCTGCACCTGGGCCGACCACGGCAGCCTGGCCACCGCCCTGTTCACCCGGCTGTCGATCGCGGACAGCTCCGAGCTGCTGAGCACGCTGCGGGACAACATCATCGTCCGGGACCCGGTCGGCTCGGGGACCGACAACGCCGGCACGAGCTGACCGGCGGGGCCGTCCGCACGGCCCCGCCCCGGGACGGTCAGGAGGCCGCCCGCTCCGAGCGGCTAGGAGCCGCCGTTCTCGGCCGCGTTGCGGGCCGGAGCGTACCGGGGCACGTACTCCTGCCCGGTCAGCTCCTGGATCCCCGTCATGATCTCGTCGGTGATCTGCCGCAGCGACGTCCGGTCGCTGGGGCGGCCGGTGAAGTCCATCGGCTTGCCGAACCGGACCGTCACCTTGCCGGTGCCGAGCCGGGGCACCCGGACACCTATCGGCTGCACCCGCTCGGTGCCGATCATCCCGACCGGGATCACCGGCACCTCGGCGGCCAACGCCAGCCTGGCCACCCCGGTACGTCCCCGGTAGAGGCGCCCGTCCGGCGACCGGGTGCCCTCGGGATAGATCGCCACCAGGTCACCGGCGCGCAGCACCGGGATCGCCCCGTCGAACGCGGAGAGCGCGGCCCGGCCGCCGGCCCGCTCCACCCGGATCGCGCCCAGCCCGCTTATCACGGAACGGGTGAACCAGCCCCGCAGTCCGGTGCCGGTGAAGTACTCGGACTTGGCCCAGAAGGCGATGTGCCTGGGCACCACCGAACCGAGGAACAACTCGTCGGCGACCGAGAGGTGGTTGCCCGCGAAGATCGCCCCGCCGGTCGCCGGGACGTTCTCCAGGCCATCCACTGTCGGACGCCAGCCAACCCGCATCGCGGTGCCCACGGTGTACTGGCCGATGGTGTAGAGCAGCGGCACGGGACCTCCGGCGGTCGAGGTGATCGGGCGGTGTCACGTTAACCGACGCCCGGCCGGTCCGCGTAGCTGACCGTCTCGATCACCCACCCGGACCGGCCGGACAATGCCCCGACGGCCCCGCCCCCGGGCCGGCTCAGCTGCGGCGTACCGTCACCGTCACCCGGTCGCCGTCGCCGACCTCACCGGCGAAGCCGTCGAGCTGGTCGGCGAAGTCGACCGAGTCGGCCAGCACCTCCCGGGCCACGAAGTCCCGGTACGCGCCGACCGCCGCGACCACCTCCGCCCCGGCGGCCAGCCGCACCTCGACCCGGTCCGAGACGTCCAGCCCGGCGTCCCGACGCGCCTGCTGCACCACCCGTACGACGTCCCGGGCCAGCCCCTCGGCGGCGAGTTCCGGGGTGACCGTGGTGTCCAGCACCACCACCCCCTCCGCGCCGGGCAGCGGAGCCGAGTGCTCGGCGTCGGCGGGCACCAGCTTCAGCTCGTACTCGCCCGGCTCCAGCCGCACCCCGGCCGCCTCCGGTACGCCGTCGACAAGCGCCCAGTCGCCGGACTTGACCGCCTTGATCACAGCCTGCACCTGCTTGCCGACCCGGGGGCCGAGTGCCCGGGGCACCACCGTGAGCACCTGCTCGCAGTAGCTGGCCAGCTCCTCGCTGAACGTGACCGCCTTGACGTTCACCTCGTCGGCGACCAGGTCGGCGAAGGGGCGCAGGGTGGCCGCGGCCGGGGTGGCCACGGTCAGCGACGACAGCGGCAGCCGTACCCGCAGGCCCTTCGCCTTGCGCAGCGACAGCGCCGCCGAGGCGACCGACCGGATGGCGTCCATCGCGGCGACCAGCTCGTGGTCGGCCGGGAACTCGGCGGCGTCCGGCCAGTCGGCCAGGTGCACCGACCGTTCCCCGGTCAGCCCGCGCCAGACCTCCTCGGCGGTGAGCGGGGCCAGCGGGGCGAGCACCCGGCTGACCGTCTCCAGCACCGTGTAGAGGGTGTCGAAGGCGTCGCGGTCGCCGGACCAGAACCGGTCCCGGGACCGCCGGACGTACCAGTTGGTCAGCGCGTCCAGGAAGGACCGGACCGTGCCGCAGGCGCCGGAGATGTCGTAGCCGTCCAGCTGCGCCTGGGTCGTCTCGACCAGCTCCCGGGTCTTGGCCAGCACGTACCGGTCGAGCAGGTGCGCCGAGTCCGTCCGCCGCCTCGCCTGGTAGCCCTCCGCGTTGGCGTAGAGCGAGAAGAAGTACCAGACGTTCCAGTACGGCAGCAGGACCTGGCGTACCGAGTCCCGGATCGTCGTCTCGCTGACCACCACGTCGCCGCCGCGCAGCACCGGCGAGGACATCAGCGTCCAGCGCATCGCGTCCGAGCCGTAGCTGTCGAACATCTCGTAGACGTCCGGATAGTTGCGCAGGCTCTTGGACATCTTGCGCCCGTCCGAGCCGAGCACGATGCCGTGCACCACGCTGTTCCGGAACGCCGGCCGGTCGAAGAGCGCGGTCGCCAGTACGTGCATGGTGTAGAACCAGCCCCGCACCTGCGGGACGTACTCGACGATGAAGTCCCCCGGGTAGTGGTGCTCGAACCACTCCCGGTTCTCGAACGGATAGTGCACCTGGGCGAACGGCATCGAACCGGACTCGAACCAGCAGTCCAGCACCTCCGGCACCCGGCGCATGGTGGAACGCCCGGTCGGGTCGTCCGGGTTGGGCCGGGTCAGCTCGTCGATGCCGGGCCGGTGCAGGTCGGTGACCCTGACCCCGAAGTCGGCCTCCAGCTCGGCGAGCGAGCCGTAGACGTCGACCCTCGGGTACTGCGGGTCGTCCGACTTCCAGACCGGGATCGGCGAGCCCCAGAACCGGTTGCGGCTGATCGACCAGTCCCGGGCGTTCGCCAGCCACTTGCCGAACGAGCCGTCCCGGACGTGTCCCGGCGTCCAGTTGATCTGCTGGTTCAGCTCCAGCATCCGGTCCTTGACCTTGGTCACGGCCACGAACCAGGAGGAGACCGCCTTGTAGACCAGCGGGGTGTCACAGCGCCAGCAGTGCGGGTACGCGTGCGTGTAGGTGTCCTGCCGGAGCACCACCCCGCGCTCCTTCAGCTCCCTGATCACCGACTTGTTCACGTCGAAGACCTGCTCGCCGACATACGGCGGGACCAGCGCGGTGAACCGGGTGTGGTCGTCCACGGTCACCACGGTCGGGATGCCGGCCGCGTTGCACGCCTTCTGGTCGTCCTCGCCGAAGGCCGGGGCCAGGTGCACCACCCCGGTGCCGTCCTCGGTGGTGACGAACTCCGCGCCGAGCACCTGGTAGGCGTTCGGCCCGCCCCGCTCGACCAGGAAGTCGTAGAGCGGCGTGTAGCGGCGGCCGACCAGGTCCCGGCCGTGCACGGTGCCGACCTGCGTGTACCCGTCCAGCTCCTTCGCGTACGCCCCGAGCCGGGCGGCGCCGACGACGTGGTGCCGGCCGTCCCGCTCCAGTACCGCGTACTCGATGTCCGGGCCGACCGCGAGCGCCAGGTTGGACGGCAGCGTCCACGGGGTGGTGGTCCAGACGCCGACCCGGACCGGCCCGCGCAGCGGCTCCGGGGCGTTCTCGTCCGGGGTCAGTTCGAACCAGAGCGTCAGGGTCGGGTCGTGCCGGTCCCGGTAGACGTCGTCCATCCGGGTCTCGGTGTTCGACAGCGGGGTCTCGCAACGCCAGCAGTACGCCAGCACGCTGAACCCCTCGTAGACCAGCCCCTTGTCGTGGAGCTGGCGGAACGCCCACATGACGCTCTCCATGTAGCTGAGGTCGAGCGTCTTGTAGTCGTTGCCGAAGTCGACCCAGCGGGCCTGCCGGTTGACGTACCGCTCCCAGTCCCGGGTGTAGGCCAGCACCGAGCTGCGGCAGGCGTCGTTGAACCGACCGACGCCGAGGTCGAGGATCTCCGCCTTGGTGGTGATGCCGAGCTGCTTCTCCGCCTCCACCTCGGCCGGCAGGCCGTGGCAGTCCCAGCCGAAGCGGCGTTCCACCCGCCGGCCTCGCATCGTCTGGTATCTCGGCACCAGGTCCTTGACGTAGCCGGTCAGCAGGTGGCCGTAGTGCGGCAGCCCGTTGGCGAACGGCGGGCCGTCGTAGAAGACGTACTCGTTGCCGCCGTCCGGGCCCGGGTCGCGGGCCTCGACGCTGGCTTCGAAGGTCTTGTCGGCCGCCCAGTGTTCGAGCACGCGCTGCTCGACCGCCGGCAGGTCGGGACTGGCCGGCACGCCCGTGCCGGCGGGGGCGTTCTTCGGGTACGCCATCGCGGGTCGTTCTCCTCGTCGCAGCTCACCGTTCGTGGTCTGCGAGGACGAGCCCTCCGGTACGCCGGGAACCGGCGCGCCGCGTGGACCCGCGGTACCACCCCGCTTGGCGGCCGGAGATCGACCACCCGCTCGTTGGCCGGCTGTGACGGGCCGGTCCCGTCCGGTTCTACTGGGGTGTTTCCACCTGTTCTTCCGGAGGCTCGCCGGTGATGGCCGGGTCGACGCCTGTGCCCGTCAACGATACTCGACCTGCCAACCCGCCCCCACCCGATATCCCCGGCCCGGACACCTCCGGCGGAGGTGCTGGCCCGACGGGAATCGGGAAGCGTGGCTCGGGCCGCCCGGGTTAGCCTGCCGCGACGACACACGGAACGGGGATCGGATGCGTAGCAGAAGACTGCTGGCCGGCGTGACCGCGCTGCTCGCCCTCACCGCCTGTACGCCGCAGCCACCCCCGCCGCCGACCCCGACCTCGACCCCGACGGCAGCGCCGAGCGTCACACCCGCGGCGCCCGAGGGACCCGAGGCGGTGCTCGCGGCCCTCGCGACGGCGGTCCGGTCCCGGGGCGAGGTAGCCCCGCCGGAGCTGCTCGCCGAGCGGGATCTCGGCTCGGTGCAGATCGAGCCCTGCCGGATGCTCACCGCCGAGCCCCGCCCCGGGGAGTCGTTCACGCCGCCGGAGCCGACCTTCGCCGGACTGGTCGAGGTCAACCCGGTCCCCTCGTTCGCCGGGGTCACGCTGCCGACCACGGTCATCGAGATCACGGTGACCGGGTTCGCCAGCGCGACCGTGGCGGAGCGGACCGCCGAGCGGGCCCGGTCGGCCCGCTGCCCAGCGGATTTCACGCTCAGCTACACCGACACGAAGGCCCGCCGGGCCAGCACCGTGGTACGGGTCGACGGGGTCCGGGCCCGACTGACCACCGGTACGGTGCCCGGCGCCCGCCCCGACCCGGAGTTGGGGTACCTGCCCGGCGAGGCGCTCCTGGTCCTCGCGCACGGGCCGCTACTGCTCACCGTCGGGGTGCTCAAGCTGGGGCCGGGCGACAACGGCCCGAAGGTGACCTCGCTGGCCCGGCAGACCGCGCTGGAGGTCGCCTCGGCCGCCCTCGCGGCACTTCCGCCGAACGACAGCCCATCGCCCGCACCGGCCACCAGCCCCTCCTGACCACCAGCCCGTCGCGGCCAGCCACAGTCCGTCACGGTCGTCGGCCAGCCGCCCGCCCGGCCCGCCACCGGTCCGTCCCGGCCGGCCGGGTACCCGTCGCGGTCGTCGGTCGTCGGTCGTCGGTCAGAGCGGGGCTGATCGGCGCGTTCGGCCAGCTCGGCCGATCTGATCCGGTGGGGAGGACCGCACACCGGCCCCGGGTCGTTCCATTCCCGTCGAATCCGGCCTAGCCTGGCCTTAACCAGGGAGGTCCACTGTGGCAGATGGTCGTCGCCGCCAGGTCGCACCGGTGCGCAAGCTGGTCGCCGCCGTGTTGGGCACCTTCGCCGTATTCGTCGTCCTGTTCGGGCTGGGGATGCGCAGCTGGGCGGTTGCCGTACTCGGGGTGGCGCTGCTCGCCCTGGCCATCGCGCTGGTCGCCTTCACCGCCGTACGCAGCGGTCCGCGGGCCTGGGTGACCGGGATCGGACACGTGCACAGTGTCACCGAGCCGCCCGCCGCGTCGACCTTCGGCCGGTGTGAACTCCAGATCGTGATCGACGCTCCGGGGGTGCCGGGCCGGTCGGTTCGGATCCGCGATCCCCGGGTACCGGTGTCGAAGTGGCCGGATCCGGGTGCCACCCTGCCGATCATGGTGGCCATCGACGACCAGCGGCACGTCCGGATCCTCTGGGACGAGGTGCTGACCCACGCCGAGGCGGCCGCCAGCGGCGACCTGCCGCCGGAGTTCCACGACTACGACCCGGTCGACGACGACATCCTGATCGAGCAGGAGGCGCCGCCGTGGGTCCGGACCGGCCGGGACGACCCGTACGCCCCGCAGCCCCCCGGCGGCGGACCGGTCGACGAGCACCTGACCGAGGACGACCTCGCCCCGCTCGGGCGCGACCTCGAACCGCTCCGCGACGACCGGGGCACGGCCCGCGAGGAGCCGGTCGTGATGCGACAGACCCCCGGCGGGACGATCGTGCTGGAGGGCACCCTGGTGGAACCGCCGTCCACCGCCCCACTGCCGCGCCGGCCCCGCCCCACCCCCGGTCCGGGGGGCCGGAAGCGTCGGCCACGGCCGTCCCCGTCCGCCGAGGCACCGGTCACCGACGTGCCGCCGGCCGCCCGCCCGGCCGAGTCGGACGCCCCGCCGACCGGCTCCGACGATGAGTTCGGCGCCACCGGCGACCGGCCGGCGACCGGGTTGGGCGGACCGGAAGAAGCCGGAGAAACGCCGTGGGAGGGCGTGGACGCCCCGGAAGACGCCGTCGACCGGCCGCACAGGTCTGGGGACGGCGTGGACAGACCGGAGGGCGGCGACACCGGGCTCCGCACCCGCGCCGACTCCGGGCCAGCGGCGGCGGGGCCAGCGGGGCCAGCGGCGGCGGTTCCGGAGGCCCGCTCCGGCACCTCGGACGACGAGATCGACATTCAGCTGGACGACCCCGAGCCGGGCTTCGGCACCCCGTTCGGCTCGGCGGCCCCCGACGACCTCGCCGACACCCCCGACGGCCTCGCCGGCGCCTCGGACGACGAGGCGATCCTGGCCGACCTGATCGCCACGCAGCCGCCCGCGCGGCTCGGCGGTTCCGGTCCGATCGCCGGGGTCGGGATCACCCTGCTGGTCACCGATCTCGAACGGTCGATCGCGTTCTACCGGGACCTGCTCGGCTTCTTCGAGATCGACGGCGGCGAGGGCAACGCGATCCTCGCCTCCGGCGCGACCCGGCTGGTGCTGCGGGCGATCCGCGAGGTGGCTCCGATCAACCGGCGGCTGGTCCACCTCAACCTCGAGGTGAACGACGTCTCCGCGTTCTACGAGGAGCTGCTCGCCAAGGGTGTGAAGTTCACCTACGCACCCCGGGCGGTGAACCGGGGCGCCAAGCTCGAACTCTGGGCCGCCGCCTTCCGGGACCCGGACGGGCACGGCATCGCGCTCACCCAGTGGCGGAGCCGGACCACCGGCTGAGCCGGCCGGCCGTTCCGAACCCGCTAGCCGAGGATCGCCCGCCGGACGTGCAGCACGTACGCCCAGACGGCGGCGAAGATCAGCCCCAGCGCGCCGAGCGACCAGTGCAGGAAGCCGGCGAGCAGCAGGAGCCCCTGGAGTACGGTGCCGGCCTGCCAGGCCCAGTTCCGGCGCAGGAAGCCGGCCAGTACGACCGCCAGCACCGCGAGCCCGACGACCACGCCGATGGCGGTACCGCCCAGTTCGCCGCCGAGCAGTCGGATCGGCTGGATGGCGAGCAGCAGCACCAGCGTCTCGACGCTCAGCGTCAGCGCGCCGAGGCCACGCACGGCCCGGTTCGGGTCCCGCAGTCCCGAGGGCCGACCGCCACCGGGCGTACCCGCCGCACCCCCGCCGGACGTGCCGGTCCCGCCGCTGCCGTCGGGAGCGTTCATCGCTTCAGCAGTCGTCGGGCGTCGGCCACGGTGACCACCGAGCCGGTGACCAGCACGCCGACCCCGCTCAACTCGCCCTGCACGTCGGACTCGGCCAGCGCCACGGCGGCCTCGATCGCGTCCGGCAGCTCAGCGGCCACTTCGACCCGGTCCGGCCCGAAGACCTCGACGGCCAGTTCGCCGAGTTCGGCGGCCGGCATCGCCCGGGGCGAGCTGTTCCGGGTGACCACCACCGCGTCGACCGCCGGTTCGAGCAGTTCGAGCAGGCTCGGCGCGTCCTTGTCGGCGAGTACCCCGACCAGCGCGATCAGCTTGCTGAACGCGAACTCCTCCTGGAGGGCGGTGACGGTGGCCGCCATGCCCTGCGGATTGTGCGCCCCGTCCAGCAGGATCGTCGGAGCGGACCGGACCCGCTCCAGCCGGCCCGGCGAGTCGGCGGTGGCGAAGCCCTGCCGGACGGTCTCGACGTCGAGCTGGCGGGACGCCCCCGCACCGAGGAACGCCTCGACGGCGGCGAGCGCGATCGCGGCGTTCTGCGCCTGGTGTGCCCCGTGCAGCGGGACGAAGACGTTGTCGTAGACGCCGCCGAGGCCCTGCAACGAGAGCACCTGGCCGCCGACGGCCATGCTCCGGCGCAGTACCCCGAACTCCCCGCCCTCCCGGGCGATGGTGGCGCCGACCTCGGCGCAGCGTTCCAGGATCGGCTCGGCGGCCTCCTCCGGCTGGACCGCCGAGATCACGGTCGCGCCCTTGTGGATGATCCCGGACTTGTGCAGCGCGATGTCGGTGATGGTGTCGCCGAGCCACTCGGTGTGGTCGAGCCCGATCGGGGTGATCACCGCGACGCCGGCACTGAGCACGTTGGTGGAGTCCTCCGCCCCGCCCAGCCCGACCTCCACCACCGCCACGTCGACCGGGGCGTCGGCGAAGGCGGCGAAGGCGAGCGCGGTGGTCATGTCGAAGTACGTCAGCGGCTCGTCGGCGCGCTCGTCGACAAGCCTGGCCAGCGGCGCCACCTCGTCGTAGACGGAGACGAACCGCTCCTCGCCGATCGGCTCGCCGTCCAGACTGATCCGCTCCCGCACGGTCTCCAGGTGCGGACTGGTGTACCGGCCGGTGTGCAGCCCGAACGCCCGGAGCAGCGAATCGATCATCCGGGCCGTCGACGTCTTGCCGTTGGTGCCGGTCAGGTGGATCGCCGGGTACGCCCGCTGCGGGCTGCCCAGCAGGTCCAGCAGCTCCTCGATCCGCCCGAGGTCGAAGACCATCCGGGTGTACCCGCGGGCGGCCAGTTCCGCCTCGACCCGGGCGAATTCCGCCGCCCGCTCCGTACGTCCACTCACCGCGACCCTCGCCCCCGCACCGTACGCCCCCTGTCCCACCGGTCCACCGCGACAACCCGCACCGCACCGCCGCCGGCTCCACCGTCGACAATGCCGCACCGCCCCGCCGTCGGGGACCTCGATCCGCCCCCGGTCACCGCTCAGCCCAGCGCCGCGAGGGCGCTGGCGATCCGCTCCAGGTCCGCCTCGGCGCCCGCCAGCCGGCTCTTGATCTTGTCGACCACCGGTGCCGGCGCCTTGGCCAGGAAGGCCGGGTTGTCGAGCTTCGCCCGCGCCTGGTTGATCTCCTTCACGGCCGCGGCCCGGTCCTTGGCCAGCCGGGCCCGCTCGGCGGCGACGTCGATCGAGCCCCGGGTGTCCAGGGCCACCGTCACCGCTCCGGAGACCGCGAGGGTGGCGCTGGCGGCGAAGTCCGGTCCCGCCTCGTCCAGCCGGACCAGCGAACGGATCAGCGGCTCGTGCGCGGCGATACCGGCGGCGGTCAGCCCGTCGAGCCGGGCCGCCACCCGCTGCGCCGGCCGCAGCCCCTGGTCGGAACGGAACCGGCGGATCTCGGTGACCACCCGCTGCAACTCGGCGACCTCCCGCTCGGCCGTCCCGTCGCGCAGCCCCGGCACCGCGACCGGCCAGGCGGCGGTCATCACCGACGGACCGGCCGGGCCCGAGCCGGCGTGTTCGGTGCCGGCCAGCGCGGTCCAGAGTTCGTCGGTGACGAACGGCACCACCGGGTGCAGCAGCCGCAGCAGCTGGTCCAGCACATGTCCGAGCACCCGGCGGGTGACCTCGGCCGGCTCGCCGCCACCGGCCAGCACCGGCTTGGCCAGTTCGACGTACCAGTCGCAGACGTCGTCCCAGGCGAAGTGGTAGAGCACGTCACAGACCTTGGCGAATTCGTACGCCTCGAACTGCTCGTCCACCTCGGCGGTGACCTGCTGCAACCGGGAGAGGATCCACCGGTCCACGGTCGAGAGCCGGGCCGGCTCCGGCAGGTCGCCGGCCACGTGTGCGCCGTTCATCAGGGCGAACCGGGTGGCGTTCCAGAGCTTGTTGCAGAAGTTGCGGGAGCCCTGGCACCACTCGTCGCTGACCGGGACGTCCTGGCCGGGGTTGGCGCCCCGGGCCAGGGTGAACCGGGTGGCGTCGGCGCCGTACCGCTCGATCCAGTCCAGCGGGTCGACCACGTTGCCGAAGGACTTCGACATCTTCTTGCCGTACTGGTCGCGCACCATGCCGTGCAGCGCGATCACGTCGAAGGGTTGCCGGCCGTCCATCGCGTACAGGCCGAACATCATCATCCGGGCGACCCAGAAGAAGAGGATGTCGTATCCGGTCACCAGCACGCTCGTCGGATAGAACTTCGCCAGGTCGGCGGTGGACTCGGGCCAGCCGAGGGTGGAGAACGGCCACAGCGCGCTGGAGAACCAGGTGTCCAGCACGTCCGTGTCCTGCGTCCAGCCGTCGCCGGTCGGCGGCTGCTCGTCCGGGCCGACGCAGCGGACCTCGCCGTCCGGGCCGTACCAGACCGGGATCCGGTGCCCCCACCAGAGCTGCCGGGAGATGCACCAGTCGTGCATGTTGTCGACCCAGCCGAAGTACCGCTTCGCCATGTCGGCGGGCTCGATCTTCACCCGGCCGTCCCGCACCGCGTCGCCGGCCGCCCGGGCCAGCGGTCCGGTGTTGACGAACCACTGCAACGACAGTCGCGGCTCCACAGTCGTACGGCACCGCGAGCAGTGCCCCACCGCGTGCACGTACGGCCGCTTCTCCGCGACGATCCGGCCCTGCTCGCGGAGCGCGGCGACGATCGCCGGCCGGGCCTCGAACCGGTCGAGTCCCTGGAACGGGCCGTGCGCGGTGATGACGCCCCGCTCGTCCATGACCGTCAGCGACGGCAGGTCGTGCCGCTGGCCGATCTCGAAGTCGTTCGGGTCGTGCGCCGGGGTCACCTTGACCATGCCGGTGCCGAAGCTCGGGTCGACGTGCTCGTCACCGACGATCGGGATCCGCCGCCCGGTCAGCGGCAGCTCCACCTCGGTCCCGATCAGGTGCCTGTACCGCTCGTCGTCCGGGTGCACCGCCACCGCGGTGTCGCCGAGCATCGTCTCGGCCCGGGTGGTGGCGACCACCACGTCGTCGCTGTACCGGATCGACACGAGTTCGCCGTCGTCGTCGGTGTGCTCCACCTCGATGTCCGAGAGCGCGGTGAGGCAGCGCGGGCACCAGTTGATGATCCGCTCGGCGCGGTAGATCAGGCCGTCGTCGTACAGCTTCTTGAAGATCGTCTGTACCGCCCGGGACAGCCCCTCGTCCATGGTGAAGCGTTCGCGGTCCCAGTCGACCGAGTCGCCGAGCCGGCGCATCTGGCCGAGGATCTTGCCGCCCGACTCGGCCTTCCACTGCCAGACCCGCTCGACGAACTTCTCCCGGCCGAGGTCGTGCCGGGACAGCCCCGCACCGGCGAGCTGCCGCTCGACGAGGTTCTGGGTGGCGATGCCGGCGTGGTCCATGCCGGGCAGCCAGAGTGCCTCGTAGCCCTGCATCCGCCGGCGCCGGGTGAGGGCGTCCATCAGGGTGTGCTCGAAGGCGTGGCCCATGTGCAGCGAGCCGGTGACGTTCGGTGGCGGGATGACGATGGTGAACGGGGGCTTGTCGCTGTCGGCCGAGGCCCGGAAACGCCCGGCCGCTACCCACTCCTCGTACCGCCGACCTTCTACCTCGCCCGGCTGGTACTGGGCGGAAAGGGTCGGGGCCGGGGCGCGGTTCGCATCCAGAGTCTCGGTCACCCTGGAAGTCTACGAGCCTGGCCGCCGGCGCCGTCGTGCGCCACCTCCGGCTCGCGTACGGTGGCGGCTATGTCGTCCGATGCCCCCCGTGCCGACCCACACGCCCCGGCTGATTCCGGCTCCCCGATCGAGATCAGTTCGCAGCCGATCGTGCTTGACCGGTCGGGCGAGCGGGACGCCGGGGCGGTGCACGGCAGCCCGGCGGGCGATGCCGAGCCGGGATCCGGCGAGCCCGATGGCGGCAGTCCGGGCGCTGGGCGTCCGGGCGCCGGGGGCCCGGGTGGCGGCCGGCCGTCGCGGCGTCGGAAAATCGTCCTCGGCTCGGTCCTGGCGGTCAGCCTCGCCGGCGCCGCCGTCTTCGGCACCGCGGGTTGGCGCATCATGCAACAGAAGGACGCCACCCTCGCCACACCGGTCGAGGTCGCCGGCCTGACCCGGGACGAGAGCGAGAGCGCGCAGGCGACGATCGAGTACCTCCGGACCGCCGTCAACGCCGAGGTCGACTTCACCGAGAGCTTCGGCGCCGCCTACACCGACCCGGCCAGCCCGGACCGCAGCGTCCTGCTCTTCGGCGGTACGGCGCTGGTCTGGCAGCCGGAGCGGGACCTGGACCTGATTTTCGACCTGGCGGCGGAGGAGGACACCCCGGTCGCCGGCATCCGGAAGGTGGACGCCGGCCCGCTCGGCGGAACCATGAAGTGCGGAACGGCGCCGATCCAGGACGGCGAGCTGGTCTTCTGCGGCTGGGCCGACCACGGCAGCATCACGATGGGCATGTTCGCGGGCCGTTCCGTCGACGAGTCCGCGGCGCTGCTCCGCGACATCCGCGACACGGTACAGAGCCGCGACTGAAGGGTCACGGCGCTGCCCGACGTTGCTCGGCAAATGGGCATACAAACAGGAGTGGCGCCGCCCGTAACCGGGTGGCGCCACTCCTGTAAAGATGTCCGGCGGTGTCTTACTCTCCCACACCCTCCCGAGTGCAGTACCATCAGCGCTGGAAGGCTTAGCTTCCGGGTTCGGAATGTAACCGGGCGTTTCCCTTCCGCCATAACCGCCGTAACCCTATCAACAACACAAACAACAACCCCACCCACACGCAGGGCAAACCGTCGTTCGTTTGCTGTGAATCACACAGTGGACGCGTAGCAGCTTTGTAGTCAAGTCCTCGGCCTATTAGTACCGGTCAACTCAACCAGTTACCTGGCTTACATCTCCGGCCTATCAACCCAGTCGTCTCACTGGGAGCCTTACCCCCAAACGGGGTGGGATACCTCATCTTGAAGCAGGCTTCCCGCTTAGATGCTTTCAGCGGTTATCCCTCCCGAACGTAGCCAACCAGCCGTGCCCCTGGCGGGACAACTGGCACACCAGAGGTTCGTCCGTCCCGGTCCTCTCGTACTAGGGACAGCCCTTCGCAAGTATCCTACGCGCACGGCGGATAGGGACCGAACTGTCTCACGACGTTCTAAACCCAGCTCGCGTACCGCTTTAATGGGCGAACAGCCCAACCCTTGGGACCTGCTACAGCCCCAGGATGCGACGAGCCGACATCGAGGTGCCAAACCATCCCGTCGATATGGACTCTTGGGGAAGATCAGCCTGTTATCCCCGGGGTACCTTTTATCCGTTGAGCGACACCGCTTCCACACGCAAGTGCCGGATCACTAGTCCCGACTTTCGTCCCTGCTCGACCCGTCAGTCTCACAGTCAAGCTCCCTTATACACTTACACTCAACACCTGATTGCCAACCAGGCTGAGGGAACCTTTGGGCGCCTCCGTTACATTTTAGGAGGCAACCGCCCCAGTTAAACTACCCACCAGACACTGTCCCTGAACCCGATAAGGGCCCGAAGTTAGATACCCAAACCAACCAGAGTGGTATTTCAAGATTGCCTCCACCTACACTGGCGTGCAAGCTTCACCGGCTCCCACCTATCCTACACAAGCTAATTCAGATACCAATGTCAAGCTATAGTAAAGGTCCCGGGGTCTTTCCGTCCTGCCGCGCGTAACGAGCATCTTTACTCGTACTGCAATTTCGCCGGGCCTGTGGTTGAGACAGTGGGGAAGTCGTTACGCCATTCGTGCAGGTCGGAACTTACCCGACAAGGAATTTCGCTACCTTAGGATGGTTATAGTTACCACCGCCGTTTACTGGCGCTTAAGTTCTCAGCTTCGCCCCAAAAGGAACTAACCGGTCCCCTTAACGTTCCAGCACCGGGCAGGCGTCAGTCCATATACATCGAATTACTTCTTCGCATGGACCTGTGTTTTTAGTAAACAGTCGCTTCCCCCTGCTCTCTGCGGCCATACAACGCTCCACCAGCAAGTGGCTTCACGTCTCCGGCCCCCCTTCTCCCTAAGTTACGGGGGCAATTTGCCGAGTTCCTTAACCACAGTTCACCCGATCGCCTCGGTATTCTCTACCTGACCACCTGTGTCGGTTTAGGGTACGGGCCGCTCGGAACTCGCTAGAGGCTTTTCTCGGCAGCATAGGATCACTGACTTCACCTGAATCGGCTCGGCATCACGTCTCAGCCACATGGTGTGCGGATTTACCTACACACCGGCCTACACGCTTACCCCGGCACAACCACCGGCCGGGCTCAGCTACCTTCCTGCGTCACCCCATCGCTTGACTACTACCCGCCAGGTTCCCACGCTCCCCTGTCTTGGTCCGAAGACCGCCACAGGCTCGGATGGTTAGCACAACGAGGTTCATCACGGGCGCTCCTACACGGGTACGGGAATATCAACCCGTTATCCATCGACTACGCCTCTCGGCCTCGCCTTAGGCCCCGACTCACCCAGGGCGGATTAACCTGGCCCTGGAACCCTTGGTCATCCGGCGGAAGGGTTTCTCACCCTTCTTTCGCTACTCATGCCTGCATTCTCACTCGTGCCGCGTCCACAACTAGGTCACCCCGCTGCTTCACCCCCGGCACGACGCTCCCCTACCCACCCACACACCTGGATGACATCCGAAGACATCACCGAGTTAATATGTGAATGCCACAGCTTCGGCGGTGTACTTGAGCCCCGCTACATTGTCGGCGCGGAACCACTTGACCAGTGAGCTATTACGCACTCTTTAAAGGATGGCTGCTTCTAAGCCAACCTCCTGGTTGTCTATGCGACCCCACATCCTTTTCCACTTAGCACACGCTTAGGGGCCTTAGCTGGCGATCTGGGCTGTTTCCCTCTCGACTACGAAGCTTATCCCCCGCAGTCTCACTGCCGCGCTCTCACTTACCGGCATTCGGAGTTTGGCTGATTTCAGTAACCTTGTAGGGCCCCTAGACCATCCAGTGCTCTACCTCCGGCAAGAAACACACGACGCTGCACCTAAATGCATTTCGGGGAGAACCAGCTATCACGGAGTTTGATTGGCCTTTCACCCCTAACCACAGGTCATCCCCCAACTTTTCAACGTTGGTGGGTTCGGCCCTCCACGCGGTCTTACCCACGCTTCAGCCTGCCCATGGCTAGATCACCCCGCTTCGGGTCTAGAACACGCGACTACACGCCCTATTAAGACTCGCTTTCGCTACGGCTACCCCACACGGGTTAACCTCGCCACATGCCACTAACTCGCAGGCTCATTCTTCAAAAGGCACGCCGTCACCCACAAAAGCAGGCTCCGACGGATTGTAGGCGAACGGTTTCAGGTACTATTTCACTCCCCTCCCGGGGTACTTTTCACCATTCCCTCACGGTACTCGTCCGCTATCGGTCACCAGGAAGTATTTAGGCTTACCAGGTGGTCCTGGCAGATTCACGGCAGATTTCAGGAGTCCGCCGCTACTCGGGAACACCCACAAGAAAGACCAGATGCTTTCACCTACCGGACTATCACCGCCTACGGTTGGCTTTTCCACACCATTCAGCTAACACCTGGTATTTATAACTCTCCGGGAAAGTGTCAGCTTCCCCCATGAGGTCCCACAACCCCGACCACGCAACCCCTGACAGGTATCACACGCAACCGGTTTAGCCTACATCCGCTTTCGCTCGCCACTACTCACGGAATCACTATTGTTTTCTCTTCCTACGGGTACTGAGATGTTTCACTTCCCCGCGTTCCCTCCACACACCCTATGAATTCAGGTGCAGGTGACACCACATGACTGGTGCCAGGTTACCCCATTCGGACACCCTGGGATCACAGCTCGGTTGACAGCTCCCCCAGGCCTATCGCGGCCTCCCACGTCCTTCATCGGCTCCTGGTGCCAAGGCATCCACCGTCCGCCCTTGACAACTTGACCACAAAGATGCTCGCGTCCACTGTGCAATTCTCAACAAACGACCAACCCACACCCACCACCCCACACCAACCCGGAACCACGTCCGACCGTATGCGGGGCCAGGCGCGCCTGGCACAAGACAACAACCACACGGTTGTTCCCTCAGGACCCAACAGGATGCTCTACACCCACCACCAGCCGCACCAACCCGAACTTTCCACACCCCGAAGGGCCGTACTCGCCATGGTCAGCCGTTGCCAGCCGTGAACTTCGCCAGTGTCTCCGCCAACGAGCACCCCGCCACCACATCCGGGCGACGCGGGCTCCATACCGTCCTTCGACGGATGGTGCTCCTTAGAAAGGAGGTGATCCAGCCGCACCTTCCGGTACGGCTACCTTGTTACGACTTCGTCCCAATCGCCAGCCCCACCTTCGACCACTCCCTCCCACAAGGGGTTAGGCCATGGGCTTCGGGTGTTGCCGACTTTCGTGACGTGACGGGCGGTGTGTACAAGGCCCGGGAACGTATTCACCGCAGCGTTGCTGATCTGCGATTACTAGCGACTCCGACTTCACGGGGTCGAGTTGCAGACCCCGATCCGAACTGAGACCGGCTTTTTGGGATTCGCTCCACCTCACGGTATCGCAGCCCATTGTACCGGCCATTGTAGCATGCGTGAAGCCCTGGACATAAGGGGCATGATGACTTGACGTCATCCCCACCTTCCTCCGAGTTGACCCCGGCAGTCTTCGATGAGTCCCCACCATAACGTGCTGGCAACATCGAACAAGGGTTGCGCTCGTTGCGGGACTTAACCCAACATCTCACGACACGAGCTGACGACAGCCATGCACCACCTGTGACCGCCCCCGAAGGACCCCACATCTCTGCAGGTTTTGCGGCCATGTCAAACCCAGGTAAGGTTCTTCGCGTTGCATCGAATTAATCCGCATGCTCCGCCGCTTGTGCGGGCCCCCGTCAATTCCTTTGAGTTTTAGCCTTGCGGCCGTACTCCCCAGGCGGGGCGCTTAATGCGTTAGCTGCGGCACAGAGAACCGGAGAGGCCCCCCACACCTAGCGCCCAACGTTTACAGCGTGGACTACCAGGGTATCTAATCCTGTTCGCTCCCCACGCTTTCGCTCCTCAGCGTCAGTATCGGCCCAGAGACCCGCCTTCGCCACCGGTGTTCCTCCTGATATCTGCGCATTTCACCGCTACACCAGGAATTCCAGTCTCCCCTACCGAACTCTAGCCTGCCCGTATCGGCTGCAAGCCCACAGTTGAGCCGTGGGTTTTCACAGTCGACGCGACAAGCCGCCTACGAGCTCTTTACGCCCAATAAATCCGGACAACGCTCGCGCCCTACGTCTTACCGCGGCTGCTGGCACGTAGTTGGCCGGCGCTTCTTCTGCAGGTACCGTCACTTCCGCTTCGTCCCTGCTGAAAGAGGTTTACAACCCGAAGGCCGTCATCCCTCACACGGCGTCGCTGCATCAGGCTTCCGCCCATTGTGCAATATTCCCCACTGCTGCCTCCCGTAGGAGTCTGGGCCGTGTCTCAGTCCCAGTGTGGCCGGTCGCCCTCTCAGGCCGGCTACCCGTCGTCGCCTTGGTAGGCCATCACCCCACCAACAAGCTGATAGGCCGCGAGCCCATCCCAGGCCGAAAAACTTTCCACCCCCAACCATGCGGCCGAAGGTCATATCCGGTATTAGCCCCCGTTTCCGAGGGTTATCCCAAAGCCTGAGGCAGGTTACTCACGTGTTACTCACCCGTTCGCCGCTCGAGTACCCCGAAGGGCCTTTCCGCTCGACTTGCATGTGTTAAGCACGCCGCCAGCGTTCGTCCTGAGCCAGGATCAAACTCTCCAACAAAAACCATGGAAAATCCGAATAACCCGGCAACAACAAAAACACTTGCTGCCAAACAAACAAACATTTGGCACTGGCTTATCAAGCACCCTGTTGAGTTCTCAAAGAACAACCACACACCGAACACAATCCTCACCAGGGGGATCGCCCTCGGGGCAACTTGCCCAACCTACCCGTCTGGCCTTGCGGTGTCAAGCCCCAACTTCTGGCTTTCTCGCGTGGCCCGAAGGATTCCCCGTACGCACGCACACCAATGGATGGTGGTCGCTTCTGTCGAGGGAAGGCCCGCAGACCGGCCGATGGCCGCTCGCGGCACATCTGCCCGGCTCCTGCCGGCCTCAGCTACTCTACCCGGTTGGTCTCGCAATCTCAACCTGAATGTCACCCGGTCGAGCGCACCACCCGGCCCCGGTCTCCCCCTCGGACAGCTGCCCGGTGGAGATCGAGGTGCTCGCGGCCCGGCCTGTCGTCCGGGGCGCCGCGCGCAGAGAGAAAGGTACGCCGCCGGCCCACGCCGACGCAAATCGACGTTCCCCTCCTGCCCGTGCCGCTGTGACCCGACCGTGCCCCGGTTGTCCGTGTCAGAGCCGGGCGGGCGTGTCAGAGTGGCAGGCATGGCCGCGTTCGCGAGCTCCATCGGGACCACCCTCGCGCAGGACAGCCTCACGGCACTCCTGCTGCCGTTCTGGCAGCTCGTGATCGGTGGCCTCGTGCTGCTGGCCGTGGTCGCCTCGGTGCGCCGACTGGCCCGCCGGGGCCCGTCACGGATGACCACGGGACTACTGGTGACCGCTTCGGCGATCATCGGCCTGGCCGTCCTGGGCATGCTGCTGCAGTGACCCTGGCAAGGCAGTGACGGTGACCTGACCGTAGGGACGGCCGGCGACCGCGCGATCCTGGGAGCTCCAACCGCCAGAAGGCGCGCTGGCAGTTCCAGCGACGGACGGATCCGGCGGCACTCCCGGCCCACCCGATCCGTCAGAGGCGGCGGTTGGCCAGGCTGGGCAGTTCGGTGCGGATCTCGCGCAGCCGGTCGAGGTCGAGATCGGTGACCGCGATCCCGACGATGTCGGGCGCCTGGCCGAGTACGGTGCCCCAGGGGTCGATCACCATGCTGCGGCCGTAGCAGGTGCGTCCCGGATCATGGTCGCCGATCTGCCCCGCCGCCGCGACGTAGCACTGGTTCTCGATCGCCCGGGCGCGCAGCAGCACCTCCCAGTGATCCCGGCCGGTGTGCATCATGAAGGCGGCCGGCACCACCAGCACCTCGGCCTCCCCGGCAACGGCGAGCTGCCGGTACAGCTCGGGGAAACGCAGGTCGTAGCAGATCGACAATCCGACGCGTACGCCGTCGACGTCGACGGTGACCGGCTCGGAGCCGGCGGCGACGGTCCTGGATTCCAGGTAGGAGACCCGGCCGGGAATCTCCACGTCGTAGAGATGGATCTTCCGGTACGTCGCGGCGAGCGCGCCGGTGCGGTCGAAGACCAGCGAGGTGTTGTAGGTGTGTTCCGGATCCGGGCCGATCTCGTGGAACGAGCCGGCGTGCACCCACATGCCGTGCTGCCGGGCCGCCGCGGCGAAGAACCCGGCGAACTCGCCGTCGACCGGCTCCGGCGACGGAAGCCCGCGGGACGGGCCGAGATAGTCGACGTACTCCGGAAGGATCGCCAGGTCGGCTCCGGCGGCCGCGGCCCGGGCCAACAGCTCGCCGGCGACGGTCAGGTTGGCCTTCCGGTCGTCGCGGGCGTTGAGCTGACAGACGGCAACGCGCATGCGGTGAGCCTACGGCGACGATCTCCGGGTGGCCAGGCTTGCCGGGACGTCCGGACACCAGGCTTGCCGGGGTGCCTGCGCCGGTCGCCACTCGGGCCGACCGGCGCGCGGCGGCGGCAGATCAGGCCGAGCGCTCCGGTCAGGCCGAGCGCTCCTCGCGGTCGCGGCGGGCGCGGCGGCCGGTGAACTCACGCGGCACGATCGTCGGGTTGACGTTCTCCAGCACCACACCCCGGGTGATCAGGACGCGGGCCGCGTTGGGGTTGCTGGGCACCTCGTACATCACCGAGAGCAGGACCTCTTCGAGGATGGCGCGCAGGCCCCGGGCGCCGGTGCCGCGCAACATCGCCTGGTCGGCGATCGCCTCCAGGGCGGCCGTCTCGAACTCCAGCTCCACGCCGTCGAGCTCGAAGAGTCGCTGGTATTGCCGGACCAGCGCGTTGCGTGGCTCGGTGAGGATCCGGACCAGCGCCTCGCGGTTGAGGCTCCGGACGTTTGTGATCACCGGCAGTCGGCCGATGAACTCGGGGATCAGACCGAACTTGAGCATGTCCTCCGGCATGACCCGGCCGAAGATGTCGTCGGTCGAACGCTCGGAGACCGAACGCAGGTGCGCGCCGAAACCCAGCCCGCCCTGGCCGGTGCGGGCCTCGATGATCTGGTCCAGGCCGGCGAAGGCGCCACCGCAGATGAACAGCACGTTCGTGGTGTCGATCTGGATGAACTCCTGGTGCGGGTGTTTCCGGCCGCCCTGCGGCGGCACGTTCGCCACCGTGCCTTCCAGGATCTTCAGCAGCGCCTGTTGCACACCCTCGCCGGAGACGTCCCGGGTGATCGACGGGTTCTCCGACTTACGGGCGATCTTGTCGACCTCGTCGATGTAGATGATGCCGGTCTCGGCCCGCTTGATGTCGTAGTCGGCGGCCTGGATCAGCTTGAGCAGGATGTTCTCGACGTCCTCGCCGACGTAGCCGGCCTCGGTCAGTGCGGTCGCGTCGGCGATCGCGAACGGCACGTTGAGCATCCGGGCGAGGGTCTGGGCCAGGTGTGTCTTGCCACACCCGGTCGGACCGATAAGCAGGATGTTGGACTTCGACAGCTCCACCCCGTCGGCGGAGCCCGGCCCACCGGCTGCCTCGGCCTGGATCCGCTTGTAGTGGTTGTAGACCGCCACCGCGAGGGCCTTCTTGGCCTGGTCCTGACCCACGACGTACTGGTCGAGGAACTGGCAGATCTCCATCGGCTTGGGAAGCTCTTCCCACTTCACCTCGCCGGTCTCGGCCAGCTCCTCTTCGATGATCTCGTTACAGAGGTCGATGCACTCGTCGCAGATGTAGACCCCGGGGCCCGCGATGAGCTTCTTGACCTGCTTCTGCGACTTGCCGCAGAAGGAGCACTTCAGTAGGTCGCCACCGTCACCGATCCGTGCCACCTACGTTCTCCCTGCGCTCATCGGCCAGCCTGTCTGAGCAGAGGCACTGGCCTGCGGACGGTCCACCCCGTCGGTCATGTTCGCCGGCCGGTCCCGACCGGCGGTGGGCGGTGCAGAACCGACGTTACCCGCTACCCGAGGTTTCTCCGACCCCCAAAACGGGTGTGTCAGGGGCCGGCCGCCGTACGACCGGTCGGCCGACCCCCGGACCACGACGATCAGCTCGAGGCGTTGGCCGCGAGCAGGCCCTTCTTTCGGCTGCTCAGGATGGTGTCGACCAGGCCGTACTCCCGGGACTCCTCGGCCGTCATGATCTTGTCACGGTCGATGTCGCGGCGGACCCGTTCGATCGGCTGGTTGGCGTGTCGGGAAATCATCTCCTCGAGCTGGGTACGCATCCGGAGGATCTCCCGGGCCTGGATCTCGATGTCCGAGCCCTGCCCGTAGCCGCCCTCGGTGGCCGGCTGGTGGATGATGATCCGGGAGTTCGGCAACGCCATCCGCTTGCCGGGAGTACCGGCGGCGAGGAGCACGGCGGCGGCGCTGGCCGCCTGCCCGAGGCAGACGGTCTGGATGTCCGGCCGGACGTACTGCATCGTGTCGTAGATCGCCGTCATGGCCGTGAACGAGCCGCCGGGCGAGTTGATGTACATGATGATGTCCCGGTCCGGGTCGGTGCCCTCCAGCGTCAGCAGCTGGGCCATCACGTCGTTTGCCGACGCGTCGTCCACCTGCACGCCGAGGAAGATGATCCGGTCCTCGAAGAGCTTGTTGTAGGGGTTCGACTCCTTGACGCCGTACGAGGTGCGCTCGACGAAGGAGGGGAGAACGTACCGGTTGTGCACGGGCTGGAAGCCGCCACCGGCAAGCAGGGTCGGGTCAGTCATCTCTTCCGCTCCTCAGCTCAGGGTCCCGGCGCCTTCCGGAACCTGCGCGGCCCCGGTGATCACCTTGTCGATGAAGCCGTAGTCCTTGGCCTCGGTGGCGGTGAACCAGCGGTCCCGGTCCGAGTCGGCCTCGATCTGGGCCTGGTCCTGGCCGGTGTGGTGGGCCACCCGCTCCTGGAACATCCGCTTGGTGTAGAGCATCTGCTCGGCCTGGATCGCGATGTCCGAGGCAGTGCCGCCCATGCCGCCGGAGGGCTGGTGCATCATGATCCGCGCGTGCGGCAGGGCGTAGCGCTTGCCCTTGGTGCCGGCGCAGAGCAGGAGCTGGCCCATCGAGGCGGCCATGCCCATGGCGACGGTGGAGACGTCGTTGTCGATGAATTGCATGGTGTCGTAGATCGCCATGCCGGAGTAGACCGAACCACCCGGCGAGTTGATCCACAGGTTGATGTCGCGGCCGGGGTCCTCGGCGGCGAGTAGCAGCAGCTGTGCGCAGATGCGGTTGGCGACCTGGTCGGTCACCTCGCTGCCAAGGAAGATGATCCGCTCCTTGAGCAGCCGGTTGTAGACCGAGTCGTCGAGGTTGCCACCAAGTGCGTCCGCACCGCGGGCCTGGGTCACCCGCAGGGGCATAGCTGAGAAGTCTGAACCAGTCATGGCAGCCCTTCGCTCTCCGTGCGTCTTACGCCCGACATTAACCGCTGGCCGGGGTCGTAACGTCCCGGTCCGGGCACTGTTCGCTAACAGCGCAGTTGCCGGTGCGCCGGGGGTGCTCCCCCGCTGTCACCGGCGGCGGCGCGCTGACCGCCCGGGGCGTACCCGATGGGGTTTCGTCCCGGGCGGGCCCGGAAGCGGCGCGTCCGGGCCCGGCGGTGGCGACACCGCGCGGTCCAGCGCTCCGCTCAGTGCTCGTGGTCGTGCTGGTGGTCGTGCTCCTCGTCACTTGCCGCGCGCAGCTCGTCCAGGCTGATCGGGTTGCCGGCCGAGTCGGTGATCTTGATCCGCTCCATCACCATGGCCAGCGCCTTGCCGCGCCGGACGTCCCCGAAGACCGCGCCGGCCGCGCCGGAGCGGACGAGCTGGTCGTAGTACTGCTGCGGGGCCATCCCGGCGCGCTGCGCCCGGTGCACAATCTCGTGCCCGAACTCGTCGTCGGAGACCTGCACCTGCTCGGCGTCGGCCAGGGTGTCCAGCAGAAGCTGGATCTTGACCCCCTCGGTGGCCGCGTCCTTCAGCTCGGCGTCGATCTGCTCCTCGGTCTTCTCCTCGGAGGCGAGGTATTCCTCCAGGGAGGCGCCGATCCGCTCCAGCTGGTCGACCATGGCCTGCTTGCGGTGCTCGACCTCCTCGCGCACGACCCCCTCCGGGGCCGGCACGTCGGCGGCCGCCACCATCTGCTCCAGGGCGCGGTCCCGGGCGGCGTAGATCTGCTCGACCTTCTTCGACTTGCCGACCCGCTCGCGGAGGTCGCCGCGCAGCTCGTCGAGGGTGTCGAACTCGCTGGCGAGCTGGGCGAAGTCGTCGTCGAGCGGGGGCAGTTCCTTCTCCTTGACGGTGCGGACCGTCACGGAGACGTCGGCGTCCCGGCCGGCGAAGTCGCCGCCGACGAGCTGCGTCTGGAAGGTGGTCGCGTCGCCGGCGGAGAGTCCGACCAGCACCTCGTCCAGCCCCGGCAGCAGCTGCTTGCTGCCGACCTCGTGCGAGATGTTCGTGGCCGAACCGCCCGGCACCTCCTGGCCGTCGACGGTCGCCGCCAGGTCGAGCTGGACGAAGTCGCCCTCCTGGGCGGCCCGCTCGACGGTCTTCAGCGTCGCGAACCGCTCCCGCAGGCTGGCCACCTGGGTGTCGATGTCAGCCTCGTCGATCTGGAGCTCGTCGACGGTCACCTCGACGGTGGAGAGGTCCGGCAGCGTGATCTCGGGGCGGACGTCCACCTCGGCGGTGAACTTCAGCGCGTCACCGTCGTTGAACTCGGTGATCTCGACCTCGGGCCGACCCAGCGTCTTCACGTCGTGCTCGCGTACCGCCGCGAGGATGTTCTCCGGGATCGCCTCCTGGACGGCCTCGTTGAGCACCGTGCCGCGGCCGACCCGCTGGTCGATGACCGCCGCCGGCACCTTGCCCCGCCGGAAGCCCGGGATGCTGACCTGCGAGGCGATCTCCCGGTACGCCTTCTTGAGGCTCGGCTCGAGCTCGACGAACGGCACCTCGATGGCGAGCCGCACGCGCGTCGGGCTCAGAGTCTCGACGGTGCTCTTCACAGGCGTACTCCTTGACGGATCTCGATCTTGATTCTGGGCCGGTATTCAGCCCATCGAGTGTAGGCGAGCCGGCGGACACGCCTGACGGCGCGGTGTGCGAGCCTCGTCGAGACTCGTCCCGCGACCGCCGAGGGCGCCCCGGCCGCCGCGGGCCCCCGCCGGCGCGGGCTGGCTCGCGAACGCGGGCTCCCCCGCAACGGCGGGCGACAGTCGGGGTGGCGGGATTTGAACCCACGGCCCCTCGCTCCCAAAGCGAGTGCGCTACCAAGCTGCGCCACACCCCGTGGCGGTGAAGAGTCTATGCCGTCCGGTCCGGGTCCCGCCCGCCCGGTCTCCGCCGCCGGCCGCCGTGTCGTCCCGATCCAGCTTGATCTTGGGTACGAAGGGAGCGGTGCTCCCGGTCGGATGGCTGCTCGGCTGGCGGGTTGCAGGGGGTGCGGGGGCGTCCGGCGGGATACCGGTATCCAGTGGGCGGGGCGACCCGTTAGGCTGTCGGTCGCGTCCCGAGATGATCGGGGCCGAGCGCGGGCGTAGCTCAATGGCAGAGCTTCAGTCTTCCAAACTGACGGTGCGGGTTCGATTCCCGTCGCCCGCTCCACACCTTCCGGCCCAGGTCAGCGGCATGATCGCCGAGTCTGGGCCGTTCTGTTTCCGGCTCTGATCGATCTTGCGGGCCAGTCGCGGGCCATTAGCCGGCGCGGGCCGGTACAGCGGCTGGCCCGTCGTCCGGGTCGGTGCCGTTACGGCGCCTGCGGGTCGCCTTCTTGGGCTTCGGTTGGGCCTTGGCGATCCGGCGGTCCATGCCGGCGGCGATCTCGCGGTCCCGCTCGCTGTTCGCGTGTTGGTAGATGAGCGCGGCTCGCATGCTGGCGTGGCCCATCCGGTGCATCAGGTCCCGGGTGCTGGCGCCGGTTGCCGCCGCCCGGTTGTTGCCCGTGTGCCGGAGATCGTGGAAGTGAAAGCCGGCGGGCATGCCGGCCGCCCGCAGGGCCGCCGACCAGTCGACCGCCCGACGGAAGTTCCCGGTACGCAGGACGGCACCCTTCTCGCCGGTGAAGACGATCGCGTCCAGCCCCTTCCCACGTAGTCGGTTAGATGCGCGGCGAGTGCGGCGCGGGGAGCCGACGGGAGCGTGACAGTCCGGTTGCTGGCCTCCGACTTGGGAGCGCCGAACTCCATCCGGTTGCGAAGCGCCGCGGCGCACCGCCGCCGCGCTCGGCCTGCTGGCGGCCTCCGTCCGGCATCGGCCGGCGCGGCCGGCACGAGCTACAGATCTGGTGTCTCATCCCAGTCGTCGATGAGGGCATCCAGCTCTTGTGTACGTCGTCGGAGCACTCTGGCAGCAACCGGCGGTAGGGCATGTATGGCAAGGTTCAGAATCCTGCGGTGATCGAGCGGGTCCGGGCAGCAGGAGGGCACCCCACAACCGATCATCTCCGACCGCTGTTGCCGAGACGCGCGAACGAACAGCTTCCAGCCACGTAGGGCCTCTGCGATCGAGCCAGGGTGTAGGCGTGACCGCTCTAACCGGGCTATCTCGGCCTGACCCCGGGCAGGAATACCGGGGACCACGGCGATAAGTTCTCTTGGTCGCTGGCGGCGCCGAAGGCCCGCCCGGACCTGACCTGCTGATCTACGAGCCACGGCCTTTTCTGATGGTCGGCATTTGCCCATGGTCGCACGGCGTCGGGGACGATGGGGCACGTCCCGAGTGGGGCCGTGCCGATCGCGAGGGTGGTTGGCCGCCGTCGAGGGCGGGCGATCGCTGCCGCGCCGCGGCAGTACGAGGTCCGGCTGCGTCGGGCGCCGACCCCCACGGCAGGCCCCGACCGGCGGTAACGGTCCATACCAGTCGCGGGTAAGTCAGTCCCCAAGAAACCACAGGTAGTGGTGAGAACGCTCGCTAACCACGGCGCAGAGCCTCCGGATCTCAGTCCTACTCGCCTCGCTCAGCACGCGGCCCTGCGGTAGCCGGTCCAGTTCCTCTGCCAGCATCGGGACCTGGCGCTGATTGAAGACGGTGTCCAAGTAGGCACAGACGCCACTCAGTAGCGGATATGCGGACCTGTCGAGGTCGATGAACTCCTGCGTCCACTCGAACCCGCGATCACCGCGCGCCACGATGTCCCCGACCTCGGTCCGCACCTGAAGATCGATCACAGGACCAGCCTAGTGAGGTCGCCGTACTCGACCCAGCCTTAAGAGGTGGCCGCCCCGCTTCGCCGCTTGCCACCGACCTGCGTGGTACGGGCGCGCGGTGACCCGACGCCACGGCTTTCCGCCCCGGCCCGAAGGCCGGGGCGGAAAGCCGTACGACGCCGGTTGGCCGCGCGCCAAGCACGGCCAAAGTCGGTATCCCGTTCCAGCGCTAGCGTGCAAGATGTGCGCTAGACCGGTGGCAGAGCCGGGTTATCGCAGCGTCCCGAGTCGGTCTGGTGCACGCGCTGTGGCTGGGAGGCGCGTGGGGCCGCTGGCGTGCCATGCCCCACCGGGGGTTCAAATCCCCTCCGGTCCGCGACCAGCCGACCCACCCCGCTGGGCCATTCACGGGCCATAAGCCGGTGCCGTAGACGGTCACCAGCGGGCAGGACCGGGCACCGCTACCCCACCGCTGACCAGGCGCTCCGGACAGACCGGGACAGCCGGCAACGATCTTCCAAACTGAAGGTGCGGGCTCGATTCCCGTCGCCCGCTCCACATTTCCCTGCTTAAGCATCTCTTGATCTTGCCGCTGTCCGATTAGGACGATCCTTCAATAGGGATCTTGGCGGGGACCGCCTCCGGAGCCTTCCAGTCGGGGACTGATGGAGGCACGTAGAGATATGGCATAGCCGACATCATGACGGCCGGAATGGAACCGCCATCAGCGCGAAAAACTGACGGCCAAGGTACTGCCTCGAAGGACCCGCACCACTCGCGCCCCAAGGTCGACGCATCGCCACACCAGCCGACTCCAGGACAAGGCCGAAAGATCACAAGACGTTAAATGGCAGATGTCCTGAACAGCGAGACGACGGAGGTACGCCGAAGTGCTCCGCCGCCTTCAACACTCAGGGCGCCTCGGTCCGCGAGTGGCTTCAGCGCCCTGATCACATGCTCCGGTCGGTACACGGTTTCTAACAGAGCGAACTGACGCAGGTCCTCGACGCGGACCGGCCCGCTGGTCCTTAGCCGTTGAGTGAGTAGTCGAGTGAGCGGTCCGAGTTGTGGCTCATCGACGTCGAACAGCGTCTCGGCCTGCTCGTCCCGGGGATCGCGGAAGCCGACGCCTTGGGCGCGGTCCACCTCCCAGAGGCTGTCCTTCATCTTCTGCACGCCGAGGCGATGCCCGGTACCGAAGATCAGGTAGAGCGGTTGTCCCCTCCTGGGGATCAACTCGAAGTCCAGAAGGTAGGGAAAACCTGCCGCGCGGAGTGCTTGCCGGTAGCAAGTGAGGATGTGCCGGCTCTTCGCTTCTGGTGCCAGGTCTGCCACGGTTCGCCAGGCGGGGTCACCGCCGAACACCGCGTCGCCAGCTTCACCGAGGTCGCTGACGAAACGGACGAAGTGCTGCGGAAACAGGGTGACGATGACCTCACTGGAGACGTTGCCGGCCAGACGCCGCAGTAGGCGGTACGGCACGGGAGCGTTACCCCAGGAGTCGAGGTTCGCGAAGATCGGCTGCCCCCAGGCGCGCATCTCGTCGAGGGTGGTCTCCAGATGCGTGGCGCAGGTGCCCTTAACTATCTTCACGGGCATGGCAGCGTCGCTGCGCGGCCGTTCAGGGAACGCCGTCGTGAGGGTGGTCCAGAGCATGTCGACGCACCGCTCGTCGTCGTCGATGAAAGCAAAGCGGGCGACGCCCTTGGTCTTGGGCACCTTGGTGACGAGCACTTTCATCGCAATGACCGGAGAGCCAGGCTCGCCGCCCTTGTAGATTCCGGGACCGGAGAAGCCCTCGGCGTAGGTAACCGAGGGGTAGGCGTTCGAGCCGGCAAGGAGGATCGGGAACCATCGCTCCAGGTAGCGCTGGTAGATGTCGTGTTTGGCGCCCGTGTGTGGAGCACAGTCCCACGGCACTTCACCCTTGACCGGCATCGCACCCCCTGCCTACCGAGTGTTAGCAGCCAGTTTCGCATCGTCGTTCCCCTGAGGGAACCCGTCAACTTGGCTGAGCTCGATGGACGGGCCGGTCCCAGCCGTCACTTTGCAGGAACGGCGGCAAGGGCGAAGCGAGCAGGCATCTCGGAGTACTCCCGTCCGTCCAACTCGCGGCCACCCGCCTTCGGAGTGCGACCTCCCCACTGCTTGAAGAAGAACGCTGTTCCCGCAGCGCTGCACCGGTCCCGAAGGTCTCGGACCCACTGCGGGTCGACGGGGCGATGGTTCGGCCCGGACTCGCCGCCGGCGATAAGCCAGTCGATCCCGGCTAGGTTCAAGTCAGTTAGCGGTCCGAGTAGCGGCTCCGCCGAGACGAACCGAACGGCACCTGGAACCTTCCGCAGGTCGTCAACGCGCGCCAACTCCGTTGCGTCCTCCACACTGACCCCGATCCACACATTTGGGGTCCACTCCAACTGCGGCGCCACCTTCGCCAACCTGCCAGCTCGCTTGGTCAGCAGCTGGTAGGTGTGCTGCGGCGTCTCCCGCATCACCTCAAACACCCGCTGCACGAACGGCAACGGCACCCGAGCATGGAAGAGGTCAGACATCGAGTTCACGAATACGACGCGGGGGCTATGCCAGTGTCGGGGGATGTTCAGCGCGGCTTCGTGAACAGCGACCCCGAAGCCGGGGCCGGAGGTGCGCGGGTCGCCGTCGGTCTGATACTTGGCCGAGCCCATGGCTTTCAGCCGCTTCGACAGCGCGAGCGCGTAGCAGTTGTCGCAGCCCCGGGAGATGCGATCACACCCGGTGGTGGGATTCCACGTCGCCTCTGTCCACTCGATGGAACTGTGGTCCGCCACCACATCACCTCCCCGCCAGACTATCCTGTCGAACATTCGTACGATGCGGAAGGGGATCTTTGGACCTCGCTGCTTGGCCGTTCGCCCGTGGTGTCGCCTCACCGCGTACAACGGCCTCTGACGTCCAGGGACGCTGGCAGGGGCGGATAAACTGAGCACGAGACATGACACCCCTGCCGGACACAGCCAGTCATCGAGCCCGTGCGGCAGATTGTCAGGGTGAGCGCCGTACGTCAACCGCCGAGCTGAAAGGGCCGCCGTCAGCGCGCAAGCCCTTTACCAAGCTGGTCGGACTCGCCGCCGAGTGAACGTGCTCGACTGATCGGCCCTGGCTACGCTGCCTCATGTGACGGGACCTGAGTCGTCGCCCATCGCAACCCCACGCGTCGCCGCAGGCGCCCTCTTCTTCGATGACGAAGGCCGCGTGCTCCTCGTCAAGCCGCACTACCGGAACCATTGGGACATCCCCGGCGGGTACGTCGAACCCGGGGAATCACCGCGCGCCGCCTGCGTTCGTGAGGTTCGCGAAGAACTCGGCCTGACCGTGGAGGTCGGGCCGATGCTCGTCGTCGATTGGGCACCCGCTCCGAACGAAGGCGACAAGATCCTCTTCATCTTCGACGCAGGCCGCCTCGAAGAACACGTGCAGATCACCTTCCCCGACGGCGAACTCACCGATTGGCGCTTCGTCGCGGCTGACGACCTCGACGCCTACGGCCCAGGCCGCCTCACCCGACGCATCCGAACTGCGCTCGTCGCAAGGGTCCGGATGTGGCCGGCATATGCCGAACATGGGCTTGCCGACCCACGAGAGTCCGGCTTTCCCGGAGGATGATGCGATCTGGTTCCAGGCCAACCCGGACAGCCACCTGCATGGCGGTCAACCGCTCCGACCGCATGGAGCAAGATGGTTCCCGGACCGGTGGCAGAGCCGGGTTATCGCAGCGTCCCGAGTCGGTCTGATGCACGCATCGTGACTGGAAGACGCGTGGGGCCACTGGCGTGCCATGCCCCACCAGGGTTCGAATCCCCTCCGGTCCGCACCAGTCGTTCCAACGCCCCGTACACCGGACCGATTGGGTTCGGCTCGCCGAGGCTGCTCGCTAGCTCTCCTCCGCGCCGTCCGGGCGGCGGCTGGCTGCCCACTCCTCGATGTCCTCGGTGCGCCAGATACGCCCCGCCTTGAGGACCACCGCAGGCTCCGGGAAGTCGCGGCGTTTGCTGAGTACCTCAACCCACTGGCGGGACACACCGAGGTAGTCGGCGATCTCTGCCGCACCCATGATCCGCAGCGGTCGACGTCTCGGCACGGCGGAACATTCCCACGATCGACATGGGCAATCGTACTACTAGGTATTTGCATAGTATGGTTGACTACTAACTATGAGTCACGTAAGAGTGGTGGGGCGGCCGTATCGCTCGTAGCGCGGGGCGCGCGGGCGGTGTGTGCAATCCACCCTGCCCGGCCGGATCACCCCGTCCTCCGGGACGCCGGTCGGGCAGGACCCCACGACTGAGGGGTGTACATGTTCTCTGGCGATCACGAACCAGTCTCCGACTTCATCCCGCTACGCAACCCCGGTTCCGTTCCGATCCCGGACGAGGTCGAACGCGCTGAGATGCGCTCCGTCCTGCTGCGGCACCAGGTGGTCAACAACGTCTGCCGATCGTGCCGTAACCCTCCGGATCGAACGGGGTACTGCTTCGCGGGCAGAGTGGCCTACGAACGACTGGCCTCGGACTGGGGACGCGACACGGCCGAGTCTCAATGAATCGGCTCCCAATGCCCGGCGAGGTGATCGGGGTCGGCGCGGCAGCCAGCACCCAGTTCGGCGGCAACCGAAAGCTGGTACTCCGTGTGATCACTATCGACTCTCGCCCGACCTACTACGGTTGGTGCTGGGTCGTGGGATACGTACTCGATCGAGCGGGCGAGGCCGTCGAGAAGCGGGAGCTCTTCGTCCGGGTGGCGGGGTTGGCCCTCGTCGGCAAGGAGCGCGTCAAGGACCGGTAGTGCGTCTGCGCGAGCCATTTCGACCAGGCCACGCGCCGTCTACGCCGGGGCGATCGACTTGCGCGCCGCTTCGCGGCTTGCCGCGGGAGTGCGTGGTCCAGGCGCGCGGTAACCCGGCGCCAGGGCAACCACTCCGGCCCAAAATCCGGGGCGGGAAGCCGTACGACGCCGGCCGGCCGCTCGCCCGGACCATTCACGGGACAACGCTGCTGTCACCCGCTCGTCCTAGGCTGCCGCCCGTGAGCATCAACGGGAACTGGCTACGTGTGACGCCCGCCGAGTTGACCGGGGCAAAGGATGACCTCAACTGGGCGCTCAACCTCGCCAGGTCCGCCCGGACCGACCAGCGGTGGCGGCTGTCCGGCACAGACAAGGCGTGGGATGGCCTCAACTTCCTGTTGAAACGGCGAGGCTTCAGCGTTCCCATCGTGTACGGCGCTGAGTCGTTCGTGGACGGCCCAGAGGGCGACCCCGACGACGAGGACAATCGTGACGGCCCAGGCGAGGTCTGGGGCTACGACCCGCCTCGCTACCTCACCCCAGAGCAGGTGGCCACAGCGGCGGCCGAGCTGGTGAACCTCACCGAGGACGACCTCATCCAGGGCGTCGACCCAGCGGAACTCACCCGAGCGCGGATCTATCCAAGCCCCTGGACCCACCCCAATCATCTGGTGTGGGTCGTCAGCTACCTGCCCTACACGCAGGAGTTCTTCAACGCCGCAGCGGAGGACGGCAACGCCGTCATCTGCTGGTTCGCCTAGCTCGCGCAGCGGCCTGTCCGCGCTGGGCCTGCTGGCGGTCCCCGGACGGCATCGGCCCGCGCGGCTGACCGCGTCAGTCATCGATTACAGGACAAGCGCCTCCCACCCGTCCTCGCAGCGCAGCCCCGAGACGGTTGACACCATTCGCGCCACGGTTGCCTCAGCTTCTCTGGATCGGATGAGCGGCAACCGCGGTCAGGACGGGGTTGCGGCGGAGGTCGGTGGGACGGCAGCCGAGATCTCGGCGATGAGGTCGCGCACCTCGTCGCCCCAGTGCGAGGCGATGACCAGATCCCGGGCGGGGTCGATCCAGAGCAGGTGGCGGCCGCCGTTACCGCGGGCGCACCGACCGCTGGTCGGAGCGTCGGGCTGTACCCGCTGGGAGTCGTTGCGCCACCAGAGGTAGCCGTAGTCGGCATTCAGGTCGCAGGGACTCCAGGATCGGTCGATCCACTCCGCGCTGAGCAGCCGCCGACCCCGCCACTCACCCCGGCAGCGGTACAGCTCACCGAGCAGGGCGAGATCCCTGGCGGAGATCCACAGACCGCCGCCCCAGTGCGCCCCACCGCTGACCACCGGCGTAGCCGTCCCGTCGATGTCGACGACAGAGTCGGCATAACCGTGCCAGGACCAGGACGACGAGGCGCCGAGTGGTTCGAGCACTTCCGCACGAAGCACCTCGGGCAGCGGTCGGCGGAACAGCACCGTCAGGGCCAGGCAGAGCAGGTTCACCCGTACGTCGTTGTAGGCCCATCCGCTGCCGGGAGCGCCGTCCCGCTCGAAACCCTCACGGCGGCTCTGCGTGTCCACCTCCGTCGGCTTGCCCCAGAGTTCCCCGTGCCATGCGCTGGTCTGCTGCAACAGGTGGTGCCACGTGATGCCCTCGATCCCGAGGCGGGTCAACAGGGGATGGTCGACCGCCCGCGACACCTGCGCGTCCGGGTCGAGCAGTCCCCTGTCGAAGGCGACTCCCGCCACCGTGGCGACGACGCTCTTGGTGCCGCTGAACAGCATCTCCGGAATCGCTGCGTCGCCCCATTCGGCGACCACCCGACCCTGGTGGCGTACGACACCGCTGGCGCCGGTACCGGCCAGCAGGGGACCGGTCACCTCCCGGTGCGACTCATCCGCCACCTGCTCGGACAGGTAGCCCGCCATGTCGTCGATGCCGGAGGTTGCCCGTTGGGCCTGCCGGCGGACAGCATCCCGGACCGAGGTCAGGTCGATGTTCGCCCCGTCGCTGTCGGTCGCCACTTCGGACTCAGGCTGCGAGAGGTGGCGAGAGGAGTCCCCGTTGACACTCATTCACCGACCTTAGGGCTGGCCAAATCCATCCTGCGCTTCCGCTGGCAGAGACATCGACCACAGCGACACGACCAGGTCGGTGACGTCCCGAGCGCCGGGGCGAACCCGCAGCGCGGACAGCCGTACGTCGGACAGCGCCGCCAGCGAGCCAACCAGGCAGCCAGGCAGCCAACCAGGGCTCGCCGGGCGCCCGCCCCGGAAAGCCGGCCGGCGTCGTACGGACCAGGGCCGCACGGCAACGGGGGCGACCGTGCGGCCCTGGTAGCGGTAGTGGTGGCGGGTCAGACTCCCAGGGCGCGGAGTTGAGGTAGGGCGGACTTGGCGACAGGGCGGCTGGTTCCGTTTGTGGCCCGGTCCTCGGCCTGGGTGCGGTTGGGTTCGCGCAGGTCACCGGTCACCCAGTCGGAGCTGCCCACGTGACCGTTGTAGGCGGTGCATTCCCACCACTTCTCGACCGGGTAGCCGGGCTCGCGAGCCCGCTTCTTCACACAGTCGGTCGGGGTGAGCTTGGCGACGACCGCCTCGTAGCTGCGGATCTGGTCCTGGATGACGAGGTTGATGCCGTTGGTCAGCCCGGCCCTGGCGCGGGCGGCGACCACGATCGCGAACAGCGACGGCAGCACGTGGCCGATGTTGTCCACCGCCGCCGGGGTGGTGACCGTGCTGACGTACGAGGTCGCCAGGGCGGCGCAGCCGGTGGCGTTCTGCGCCCACAGCTGCCGCACGGTGTTGCTCATGTTGTCGATGTCGCTGAACTCGATGGTGTGCTGACGGGCGCAGGCCTGCACGTCGGCCGCGGCGATCAGGTCGGTGTGCGCGATGATGTCGCGCTCCGTCTGCTCCACGGCGGCGATGATCTGGTCGACGGCCGCCTGTAGCGACGGCGCCTCGGAACTGCCGCCGGAGAGCAGGTGCCCGGCGACCGCCACCACGAGGCTGGTCCAGTCGAAGAACATCACCTGCGCGTCACCGGTACGCGGTGCGGCCTGCGCCGGTGCGGCGACCGGTGCCACCGCGACCGCCACCGCCACACCAGCGGCGATCACGCAGTTGCGTAGTTTTCTTCTCACGGTCTCCTACTGTCCTTTCCTGGCAAGGGTCTCCTTGGCGGCCAGCCAGGCGGAGTCCTTGGCGGCCTCATTCTTGTGAGCTGCCTCGTCGGGCGGTCCGCTGACCACGATCCCGCCGCGGACGATCTCGTACTTCACGACCGCGTTGCCGTTCGCCGCCGTGCAGGTGTGGATGACCGTCCTGTCCCGAGGGGTGTTGTCCGGCGAGGGCACGTGGGTGCACGTCGGTTCCAGATCCCTGACGACGTTCCGCATCAGCGTCACGTAGTCGGCATCGGCCCGGGCCACCAGGTTGTTCAGCCCGGCGTCCGTGGCCACCGACAGCAGGGTCGAGTAGAGGCTCTGCCCGGCCAGGCCGATCTGGTCCTTGGCCACCCGCGACTGGACCGCGTGGTACTTCTCGAAGGCGTTGGTCGCATAACCGGCGACCGTCCACGGGTACGTCTCCCGCCAGATCTCGTTCTCCCGCATCACCTGGTATTCCGACATCTCGTACGAGACCCTGCGGAGGTGTCCCAGTACGTCGGACGCCTCGATGCCGTCGATGTGGTCCCGGATCGCGTTGTCTGTCGCGCTTACCGCGCCGAGCACCAGCTGGACGAACTGCGCGACCTGTTCGGCCGTGAAGCCGCGGGCCCGGTAGACCTGGTAGGCGAGCAGCGCCAGGTCGGTGACGTTCTTGCTCGCGCCGTCGGCGTTGGCGTGAGCCGGTAGTGCCGTCCCGGATAGCAGCATCGCGAGCGTGACGGCGAACGCCACGATGCCCCGTCTGAGTGTTCTGCGCATGGCCGGCAGTCTCTCGACGCCGGAGGGTGCGCGTCTTCGTGAGCCGTACGCAATCACGTGGTGACGTTTGTCAGTCCGCGCAGTGGTCCACCGCCGGCGTGGCGCGGGTGATGCTGCTCGTGCCGCGCTGCTGCTCGTGCCAGGTGCCTCCCGAGGAGCGCACCTGGCACGAGCGTGCAGCGGCGGTGGTCAGACCGGCAGGGTACGCAGCCGTGGCAGGGCCCCGATGGCCACGCCACGGCTGGTCTGGGCGTCGGTGTTGGCGATCGCCCGCTCGTAGGGGACCCGCGGCTCGGGCCGGCCGGGCAGGTAGCCGATCAGCCGCATGTCGGTGCCGACCTTGCCCGGGTACGCCTCGCAGGTGATGTAGACCGGGTAGATGTGCCGTGGGTTGTCGTCGAACTCCCAGCGGTGCGAACACGATGGCAGCAGCTTGACGACAAGCGTCTCGTAGCTGCGGATCTGGTCGCGTACCAGTAGGTCGATGCCGTTGATCAGATTGGCCCGGGCCCGGGCGGCGATGGCGATCGCGTAGATCTCGCCGATCGCCAGGCCGATCGCGTCGGTGGCCGGCCGGCTCTGCACCGCCTCCAGGTATGCGGTGGCCAGGGCGGCGCAGCCGGTGGCGTTCTGCGCCCACAGCTGCCGCACGGTGGTGCCCATGTTGTCGATGTCGCTGAACTCGATCGTGTGTTGCCGGGCGCACGCCTTGACCTCGGCGCTGGCGAGCCCGTCGATGTGGTTGAGGATCTCCTGCTCGGACGCCTCGACCGCGGCGATGATCTGCCGGACCGCCGCGTCCAGGTCGCCGGAACCGCCCCCGCTGTTCAACGCCGCCCCGGCCACCGCGATGACCGCGCCGACCCAGTCGAAGGCCATGATGCTCACGTCGCCGCCGGCCGTCCGCGGGGCCTCCGCGACCGCCGGCCGGGCCGCCCCGCCGACCCCGACGGCGACTGCCACGGCGCCCGCCACGACCGCCCGCACCAACTTTCCACGCATGTGGCGACACCTCCTCTCCGATGCGCGGTGGGCGGAGGTCGCCCGCCGCGCAAAAAGGTTGTCAGGCACCGGCGGAGCTGTCTTCGTCATCCGTGACAAGTCCCACCCGTCCCGATCCCGCCGCGACTGTCACACCTGACAATCACGGCGACGCGCGGCTCGCGGCCGCCGATCCAGCAGCGGTCGATCCGGCCGCCGATCCAGCAGCGGTCGATCCGGCCGCCGATCCAGCAGCGGTCGATCCGGCCGCCGATCCAGCAGCGGTCGATCCGGCCGCCGATCCAGCAGCGGTCGATCCGGCCGCCGATCCAGCAGCGGTCGATCCGGCCGCCGATCTAGCAGCGGTCGGTCCCGGTAGCCGATCCGGCGGTCGATCCGCCAGCCCACCTAGCGGTCGATCCGGTAGTCGATCGGCCAGCCGATCTGGTGGTCGATCCGGCAGCCGGCCTAGCGGTCGATGCGGTAGCCGATTCCGGGCGTCGTCGTGATGACCGGCGGGTCGCCGAGTTTGCGCCGGAGCCGACCCACCGTCACGGTGACGGTGTTGGTGAACGGGTCGGCGTTCTCGTCCCAGACCTGCTCGAGCAGGGTCTCGGCGCTCAGGAAGCCGGGGCTCGCCCGCAGCAGCGCCTCCAGCACGGCGAACTCCTTCACCGAGAGGTTGAGCTGGCGCCCGTCGCGAACGACGGTGCGGCGTACCGGATCCAGCTCGATCCCGGCCGCCCGCAGCGTCCGGGGGCGCGCGTCCGGCCTGCGCCGGGCCAACGCCCGGATGCGCAGGATCAGTTCCGGAAAGTGGAAGGGCTTGCCGAGATAGTCGTCCGCTCCCAGGGTCAGCCCGCTGACCCGGTCACCGGGCGCGCTGGCCGCCGTCAGCATCAGCACCATCGGCCGGTCCGCCCGTTCGGTGATGATCTGGCACAGCGTGTCGCCGTGCAGTCCGGGCAGGTCCCGGTCCAGGACCACCACGTCGTGCGCGGCGAGCTCGAGCTTGGCGGCGGCGGCCAGCCCGTCGTGGGCGAGGTCGACGGCCATCCCCTGGTCGCGCAACCCTTCCGCGACGACCTCGGCCAGGGCGCGGTCGTCCTCGACGACGAGGACCCTCACGCCGCCCCCGCCGTTCGCGCGGTCCCCGCCGGCCCCGCAGTTCGCGCGGCCGGCAGCGTGACCGTCACCCGCAGGCCACCCTCCGGGCGGGCCAGCAGGGCGAGCCGGCCACGGTGCGCGGCAGCGACGGCGGCCACGATGGACAGTCCGAGCCCCGAGGACCCGGTCCGCTCGGCGCCGAGCCGCTCGAAGGGCCGCGTGAGCCGGTCGACCTCCCGCTGGTCGAGGAGGCGCCCGCCGGTCTCGACGACGAGTACGGTCTCCTGCCCGCCCGTGTCCCCGGTGACCCGGATCCATCCGCCGTCCTGGTTGTGCGTGACCGCGTTGTCGACGACGTTGGCCACCAGCCGCGCCAGCAGTGCCGGACTGCCCTCGACCACCGCTCCCGGCGGCATGTCGACAGTCACCTGGAGCCCCTTCGCCCGCACCTCGGCGGACCGGTCGGACAGGGCACCGTCGACCAGCTCGACCAGGTCGACCGGGGCGGTGTCAGCCGGTGCGCCGTGCTGTGCCCGCGCCAGCAGGAGGAGGCCGTCGAGCAGGTGGTCGACCCGGTCGAGCTGGGTACGCACCCGGTCGGCGAGCGTCAGAGTCGAGGGGGCCGGGTGGGGCTTGGCCGCGGCGACGTCCAGCGACGCCCGCATCGTCGCCAGCGGCGTACGGAGTTCGTGGGAGGCGTTGGCGACGAAACGGCGCTGCGCGACGAACGACGCCTCGAGCCGTTCGAGCAGCTCGTCGATGGTGTCCGCGAGGTCCTTCACCTCGTCGGCCGGGCCGTGCACCGACAGCCGTCGATCCAGGCTGTCGGCGGAGATGCGCCGCGTCGCGCTGGTGATCGTCCGCAGCGGCCGCAGCACCCGCCTGGCCAGCAGCCGACCGAGCAGGAGCGAGACGACCGCCATCACGAGCAGTGCCGCCAGCGCGCCGACGAGCAGTTGCCGGGACTGCTGGGTGTGCACGGCCGCCAGCTGTTCCTCCAACTGCCGGATCCGCTGCTGGGTCCCGCCAGGCCCGCTCTGCGCAGGAGGGCTTCCGGCCGGGGCGACACTGCTGATGCTGCCGCCGGAGAGCAGGAAGGTCAGGATCAGCAGCCCGATGCCGGACCCGAGGAACACCACGGCGTAGAGGAACGTGAACCTTACCCGTACCGTCCCGCTGGGCAGCCTGATCATTCTCCCAGCATGACCGGAGCGACCTAACGACAGCGTGACAGGGCCGGTTCGGGCCGCGTTACCCGCCGGCCCGTAGAACCGACGGCATGTCGACCACCGAACTCCTCCGGCGGGAATGGGCCGCGTTCCGGCGTCCGGCCCGGTTGGCCGCGCTGGCCGCCGCCGCCCTCGTCGTCATCGCGCTGGGGCTGCTGTACGCCGCCAACAACCGTTCCTCCTGCCCGGGAGAGTGCCCGGCCGCGCCGGTGGCCGATGACGGCAGCACGGTCAGCGACACGTTCTGGTTCCTGCACCGTGATCTCGGCCGGGAGGGCAGCATCACGGTGCGGATGACCGCGATGACCGGGACGATCACCTATCCACCGCCGGACCACGACGAGATTGTGCCTGGGCTGGTGCCGTGGGCGAAGGCCGGGATCATCGTCAAGGACGGCGTACGGCAGGGGTCCCGGTACGCGGCGCTCATGATGACCGGCAGCCACGGCGTACGTTTCCAGCACGACTACCGGCACGACGTCGCCGGCAGCGGTGGCGACGTCTCGGCACAGTCCCCGCGCTGGCTGCGCCTGACCCGCTCGGGCGACACCGTCACCGGATCCGAATCCGCCGACGGCCGGCGCTGGCACACCGTCGGGGCGGCCCGGCTCGACGGGCTGCCGGACGTCGTCCAGGTCGGCCTCTTCGCCACCTCCCCCGGTGACCTGACGCTCCGGCGGGTCGGCCTCGGTGGCGCGATCGAGGAGGTCCGGTTCACCCAGGCCGTCGGCGTCTTCGACAACGTCACCGTCGAGGACGGCGTCAACGACGAGGACGGCGTCAGCATCGCGGACGGCGTCAATGACGAGGACGGTGCCGCCGTCGAGGACCGCAGCACCGGCGCGTGGCGCAGCGAGCCGGTCGGCGAAATGAACCACACCGACTGGGAGAGATACCACAACGCGTCCGGAGCCGTCGTGCGGGACGGCGTCGTCAGGGTCAGCGGTACCGGCGACATCGGGCCGCTCGGCGACGAGGGCGCGCGTACCGTCGAGAAGACCCTGCCCGGCCTCGTGGTCGGGCTGGTCGTCCTGCTCGTCGTCGCGGCCCGCTACGGCGCCCGGCCAGCTGTCCGGCCGCTCGCCCGGTCGGTGATCGCCGCCCGCACCGCGGTCCTCGCGGCAGCCACCTTCGGCACCGGGCTCGTCGCCGTCGGCGTCGTCCTCCCGGTGGGTACGGCGATGCTGCGGGGCAACGGCATCGCGGTGCAGCCGGTGCCGGCACTGACCACTGCCCGGGTGATCGTCGGCGTCGCGGCGGTACTCGCACTCTGTGCCGTCCTCACCTACGGGCTCGGCGTGCTGCTGCGTCGCGGCTGGGCGGCGATCCTCCTCGGGCTGTCGCTGATCGCCCTCCCCCACGCCGGCACGGCGCTCCCGCTCCTGCCCGACCCGGTCGCCGAGTGGCTGCTGCGGCTCACCCCGGCCGCCGGCTTCGCCGTCAAGCAGACAGCCGAGGAGTTTCCACAGGTCGTCGCGCACTACGCACCGTCGGCCGGCTACTTCCCGCTGCCCTGGTGGGCCGGGCTCGCCGTGCTCTGCGGGTACACCCTGCTGGTGCTGTGGACGGCGGTCGGCCGTCGGTCGGGCACCGCCCCGGAGTGGCGATGAGAGCCCGGCCTACCGGCCAGGCCACTCCTCGGCGAGCAGTCCGTAGATCACGTTGTCCGCCCAGGCGCCCTTCGTCCAGTAGTCCCGGCGCAGGTGCGCCTCCCGGACCATGCCGACCCGTTCGCAGAGCCGCGCCGACGCCTCGTTGCGCGCGTTGAGCTGGGCGATCACCCGGTGCATCCCGCAGTGCTCGAAGGCGACCCGGAGGAAGGCGCGTACCGCCTCGGTGGCGAAGCCCCGGCCGGCCACCGACGGGTGGAAGGCCCAACCCATCTCGCCCCGGGACAGCGTCTCGTCGGCCGGCCACAGGATCAGGTCGCCGATCACCTCACCCTGGTGCTCCACCACCACCGCCAGCCGGGAGTCCGTTCCGGTGATGCCTGTGTAGTGGATCCGCCTGCCGACCATCTCGGCCGCGAACTCCCGCGTCCAGGGCTCCCACGGGATGTACCGGGCGACCACCGGATCGCGGTAGTACGAGTGCAGCGCGTCCACGTCGTCGGCACGGTACCGCCGCAGCAGCAGTCGCTCGGTACGGACCGGCAACACAAGATCAGACATGCTCCCAGTATCGGCTTTCCGATCTCCGCTCCACCGGGTGCGGGCGGGCGGCCGGGCGGCGGGGCCCGGCGAGCAGGGCGAGGATGGTGACACAGGCGGCCGGGATCAGGGCGTACCCGCTGAAGGCCAGCACCACGACGACCGCGACGAACGCGACGGCGGCGACCGCACGCAGCGGCCCGGGCAGCACCCGACAGGCCGCCGCCGTGCAGCCGAGGTAGACCACCAGGAAGAACGTGGTCGGCACGTTGACCAGGGTGGCCAGGTCGACGACACCGGCACCGAGCAGCCCGATCAACAGCGCCGCCGAGCCGAGCAGTGCGGCGAACAGCCACCCCGGCATGGCCTCCCGGGCCGCCGCCGGGCGCCGCGAGACACCCCCGGCACCGGCACCGGGACCGGGACCGGAAGCGGGAACCGGACCGGGAACGGAAGCAGGACCGGGACCGGGAGCCGGACCGGAGGCGGGCGCGGGTGTCAGGGAGCGGGCCAGGCTGCCGGCGCCGGAGATGTAGGCGAGCATGGCGCCGACGGTGAGCACCACCGCGCCCACGGCGGCGATGCCCTGCCCGGCCGGGCCGACCGCGAGGGTGAGCAGCGCGGCCAGCGGGACCGAGGTGCCGGCCGCCGGGCCGAGCGCGGCCACGGTGACGGCGCCGAGCGCCAGGTAGATCACGGTGGTGGTGCCGAAGGCGATGCCGATCACGACCGGGAGCTGCCGGTGCGGCCGGGCGAACCGGTTGGTCAGCGGGGCGATCGCCTCCCAGCCGACGAAGGCCAGCATCAGGGTCGAGGCCGCCGGACCGATCGCCGCCCAGCCGTGCGGCGCGAACGGCGTCCAGTTGGCGGTGCTGCTGGCCGGCGCGGCTCCGGCGACCGCACCGACGATGATCGCCACCAGCAGCACGACCAGGCCGAACTGCACGGTCGCCGAGGTGCGGACGCCGCGCAGGACCACCGCGAGGGTGCCGAGCAGCAGCAGGGCCGCGACGGCACAGGCGAGCCGGACGCCGCCGCCGACCAGGTCGGCGATGTAGTTGCCGCAGGTGACGGAGACGATGGGTGCGCCGGTCACCACTCCGGCCAGGAAGCACCAGGCGACCGCCCGGCCGGCCCGGGGTCCGAGACCCGCCTCGGCGTAGGCCCGGACCCCGCCGGCCGACGGGTGCCGGACACCGAGGGCGGCGAAGACGACCGCGAAGAGGCCGGACGCGACGAGCAGGCCGGCCCAGGCCAGGATCGACGCCGGCCCGGCCCGGGTCACCGCCAGGCCGGGCAGGAGCAGCAGCCCCGGCCCGAGCAGCGCCCCGACATAGAGCGCGGCACCGCGCGGAACACCGAGATCGGGTACGACGGGAGCACGCTGGCCGGTCAAGCTGGTCATGCGGTCGAGTCTGGCAGCGCAGCCGCAGCACACGATGGCAAATGTGCGCGCCAACGGCATCCTGCACGCAATCTCATTGCGCCAAACCCGCATTCTGCGGCAGCATGTGCCGATGGCTGCCTACGATGCCACCGACCGGGCGATCCTCGACCGCCTCCAGGTCGACGGGCGGATCGCCAACGTCGACCTCGCCGAGGCGGTGGCGCTGTCGCCGTCGGCCTGCCTGCGCCGGGTACGCGCCCTCGAACAGGACGGGCTGATCGCCGGTTACCGGGCAGAACTCGACCGGGCCCGGCTCGGGCTGGACCTGACGGTCTTCATCGAGCTGAAGGTCGGCCAGCACTCCCGGGAGACCGCCGCCCGGATCGAGTCGGTGCTCTCCGAGATCCCCGAGGTCGTCGCCGCGCATGTGATCTCCGGTTCGGCCGATTTCCTGGTGGAGGTGGCGGTGACCAACCTGGCCGCGTACGAGCGGTTGCTCATCGACCGGATCCTGACCATCCCGGCGATCGTGGACGCCCGCAGCACCTTCGCCATCCGCACCGTGAAGACCCGTGGTCCGCTGCCGGTCTCGCAATTGGGGTGAGGTGGCCAGGCACAGGGGTCGGCAGTCGTGAAATTGGCTGCCGACCCCCGGAGCGGTGGGGCATCCTGCTGTGACGGTGTCACGGAACGTGGCCCGGTCAGGAGGTGCGGCCGGCGATGGCGGTGCAGTTGCTGCTCTTCGGCGACGTACGGGCCGTCGTCGACGGGGAGCCGGTCGACCTCGGGCACGCGCGGCAACGGTGCGTACTGGCTGCGTTGCTTGTCGACGCCAACCAGATCGTCCCGGCCGGGCGGCTGCTCGACCGGGTCTGGGCCGAGCAGCCGCCCAGACATGCCCGCAACGCCCTCTCCGGTTACCTGTCCCGACTGCGTACCCTGCTCGGCGGCAGCGGCGAACTCACCATCGGCCACCGGTCCGACGGGTACCTGTTGACCGTCGACCCGGACGCGGTCGACCTGCACCGGTTCCGCCGACTGCTCGCCCAGGCCCGATCCGCGCGTCGGCTCGGGCCGTCCCGGCGGTCCGTCCGGGTCGACGACAACGGCGGGAACCCGGGCCCCGGTGGCGGCGAGAGCCGCGCGGAACTGCTCGAAGCGGCGCTGTCGTTGTGCCGGGGCGAGCCCTTCGGCAGCCTCGAC
Source organism: Plantactinospora sp. WMMB782 (assembly GCF_049179135.1). Lineage (NCBI taxonomy): Bacteria > Bacillati > Actinomycetota > Actinomycetes > Micromonosporales > Micromonosporaceae > Plantactinospora > Plantactinospora sp. WMMB782. The sequence continues at coordinate 814,037 of NZ_JBMHMC010000007.1, forward strand.
ACGCCCTGGCTGACCGGAGTCCGTGCCGCCCTCGCGGCGGAACGGTTGGCCGCCGAACTCGACCTGACCGATCTGTCCCTGGCCGCCGGCCGGCACGCCGAACTCCTCGCCGAGCTGGCCACCCGCGCCGCGACGTACCCGCTCGACGAGCGGCTCGCCGGCCAGCTGATGACGGCGCTGTACCGCTGCGGCCGGCAGGCCGACGCGCTCCGGCACTACCAGGATCTGCGCTCCCGGCTGGCCGAGGAGCTGGGCATGGACCCGGCGCCCGCGCTGCAACGGCTGCACCGCCAGATCCTCGGCAACGACCCTTCCCTGGACGCCCCGCCCACCCCGAACGCACGCCCCGCCGCCGCCCCGGCCCCGACCCCGACCCCGGCCCGGGACCGGCAGTCGGTGGGCATCGCGGAGTCCGCGACGCCAGTGGCCGGATTCACGGTCCCCACAGGAAGCACGGGCCCGGACGGGACCGCAGGCCCGGACGGGAGCCTGGGGCCGGCTGTGCCACGGCAACTGCCGGCGCCGCCGGCCGCGTTCACCGGCCGGGAGTACGAACTCGCCGAGCTGGACGCGCTGGTCGAGCAGCTGCCGGGTGCCGGTGCCAGCGCGATAGTCTCCGGCTCCGCCGGGGTGGGCAAGAGCGCGCTGGCGCTGCACTGGGCACACCGCAACGCGGAGAACTTCCCCGACGGCCAGCTCTACGTCAACCTGCGCGGCTTCGACCCCGACGGCGTGCTCGTCGAACCGGCGGAGGCGGTACGCGGGTTCCTCGACGCGTTCGGGGTCGCCGCCCGGCGGATACCGGTCGGGCTGGCCGGGCAGACCGCGCTCTACCGCAGCATCGTCGCCGGCCGGCGGATGCTCGTCGTCCTGGACAACGCCCGGGACGCCGCGCAGGTCCGGCCACTGCTGCCCGGCGCGGCCGGCTGCGTCACAGTGGTCACCAGCCGGAACCGGCTGGCCGGCCTGGTCGCGATCGACGGCGCCCGGCCGGTCGTGCTCGACCTGTTCAGCCCGGCCGAGGCCGGCAGCTTCCTGGCCCGGCGCCTCGGCGCCGACCGGGTCGCCGACGAACCGGCCGAGGTGGCCGAGATCGCGGTCCGGTGCGCGCGGCTGCCGCTGGCGCTGGCGGTGGTGGCCGCCCGCGCCGCCGCGTACCGGCGTCTCCGGCTCGCCGACCTGGCGGCCGAGCTGCGGGCGGCCGGCGACAGTCTCGACCCGTTCGACGGCGGCGAGCCGGCGGCCGACCTGCGGGCCGTCCTCTCCTGGTCGTACCAGGCACTCGGTCCGGCCGCCGCACGGCTGTTCCGGCTGGTCGGCCTGCATCCCGGAGCCGAGGTTACGGTGCCGGCCGTGGCCAGCCTCGCCGACCTGCCGGTGCCGGCGGCCCGCCGCACCCTCGGCGAGCTGGCCCGGGCACACCTGCTCGACGAGCGGTCGCCGGGGCGGTACGCCCGGCACGACCTGCTGCGGGCGTACGCGGCCGAGCGGGTCGAGGTCGAGGAGTCCACCGACCAGCGACGTACGGCGGCGCACCGGCTCCTCGACCACTACCTGCACAGCGCGTACGCGGCCGACCGACTGCTCTATCCGCACCGGGACCCGATCGTGCTGGCCGAGCCGCTGCCGGGTGCCCGGCCCGAGTCCTTCACCGACCAGGCGGCGGCGCGAGCCTGGCTGCACGCCGAGCACCGGACCCTGCACACCCTGGTGGACTGGGCCGGGCGTACCGGGTTCGACAGGCACTGCTGGGAGCTGGCCTGGAGCCTGACCAGCTTCTTCAACCTCAGCGGGTACTGGCACGACCAGGTGGCCGTGCAACGTACCGCGCTGGCGGCGGCGACCCGGGTCGGGGACGAGGCGGCGCAGGCGCACGTACACCGGAATCTGGGACGGGCGCAGACCCAGCTCGGCCGGCTCGACCAGGCCCGGACCCACCTCGCCGAGGCGGCCCGGCTCTTCGTCGCCGTCGGCGACCGGGCCAACCAGGCACAGACGCAGGTGAACATCGCCCGGATCCTGGAGCAGCAGGGCCGGGACCTGGCGGCGCTGCACCACGACCGGTGCTCGCTCGACCTCTACCGCGAGTTGGGGCACCTGACCGGGCAGGCTCGGGCGTTGAACAACATCGCCTGCATGTTGACCCGGCTCGGCGACCACGACGAGGCCCGCGAGCTGTGCCGGCAGGCGCTGCGGCTCAACGAGGAGATCGGCAACCGGCACGGGGCGGCGACGAACTGGCAGAGTCTCGGCTTTCTCGACTGCGCCGCCGGCGCGTATCCGGCGGCGGTGGCCGGCTGCCGGCGTGCGCTCGACCTCTTCGCCGAGGTCGGCGACCGGTCCGGCACGGCCGAGACGCTGGGCTGCCTCGGCGAGGCGCACCGGGCCGGTGGCGAGATCCGCGCCGCCGCCGACGCCTGGCAACGCGCCCTGGAGCTGTACGACGAGATGGGGCACCCGGACGCCGACCGGATCCGCCGGCAGCTTGGCGAGCTGCGGACGGTCGGTCGGGCCGGCAGCCTGCTCTCCGGCGGCCCGCCCGTCCGTACCCCCGTCTGACGACCGCTCAGGTGCTTCAGGTGGTGGCGTACTCCGGGGGGCGCCCGGTGGGCCGGTAGACCTGGAGCGTTATGCCCTTCGGGAAGGCGCGCGAGTCGACCAGGTCGAGTGCGAGGTCCGGGCCGGTCTCGGGGAACAGCCGCATGCCCTGGCCGACGACCACCGGGACGACGAGCAGGTTCATCTCGTCGACGAGGTCGTTCTCGAGCAGCCACCGGGTCAGGATGGCGCTGCCGTGCACCTGGAGCTCACCCGCCGGCTCGGCTTTCAGCTCACGGATGGCCGCCGCGAGGTCACCGGAGAGGACGGTGGTGTCCGCCCAGCGTGGTTCGGTGAGCGTGGTCGACGCGACGTACTTGGGCTTGGTGTTCAGGGCTCCGACTATGGGATTCTCCAGATCTTCCCGCACACCCCAGTAGCCGGCGAACAGCTCGTAGGTCCGCCGACCGAGCAGGAACGCGTCGGCGCGCTGGTAGGTCTGGTCGACGAACGTCATGGCCTCGTTGTCGAACAGCGGCCGGGCCCATCCGCCGCGCTCCATCCCAGGGTCGAGGATCGGATGCCGCCCGCCGTTCGCCTGCATCACTCCATCGACGGAAACCTGCGTGGTGGTCGTCAATCTCATGATCGTGGTTCCCTTCTCGTCGGTTGCTCGACCCTCGTAGGGGTCGGGGTCGTCATTTGGTAGGAGTCGTCACCCGGTAGGACCGGACGTCCGCGCCGAATTCGTCGGTCATCGCGTCCGCTGTGCGAAGTAGCAGCGGAAGACGAGACCCATGCGTACGGTCCCGTCGATCCGTGATCGCGCTGTGAAGAAGGACCGCAACGCCGCCTCCACGGCCGCGCGGCCGGAGTGCCGGACCGCCGCGGCGACAGGGCCGGCCGGCAACTGGGCGGCGACCGCGTCGTCCTCGCTGGTGAAGTCGACGTCGAAGGCGATGTCGCCGACCGCCACGGATCCGAAGCCGGCATCGAGCAGGGCGCCGCGAGCCGCGTCCGCGTCGGCGAGATCGAGGGTGCTGCGGTCGGGCACCTCGTCGTGGCGCGCCATCGGATTGATCAGCGCCGCGCTCTCGGCCTGCTCGGGACCGGCGCCCACCGTCACCACGGCCCTGCCTCCGGGAGCTGTCACCCGGGCGATCTCGGCGAGTGCGCGGCGTGGGTCGCCGGCGTAGAGCACGGAGTTGAACGCGGTGACGACGTCGAAGACGCCGTCGCCGAAGGGCATGTGTTCGATGTCGTCGACCACGTAGCCGGCCGCCGAGCGCCGGCGGCGCGCGTACTCGACGAGCCCCGGGGCCACGTCCAGCCCGATGACGTGCGCGCCGCCCCGAGCGGCGAACTCGGCGAAGAGGCCCGATCCGCAGCCGGCGTCGAGGAGTCGCGTACCGGGGCGAAGGTGAAGGCGCTCGAGCACCCGTTCGTACAGCGGCCGGATGCGGCCCTCCGCAACCTCGGCCCAGCCTTGCGGGTCGCTGCTCCACAGTTCGCCCTGGACGGTCGCCCTCACCGGGAACTCCTGCGGGCCGGACCCCGGCCTCGTTCCTGCGGTGCCTGAGGTCGCGGTGACCGAGCGGGGCGCGACCGGCGGTCGGGTGCCGGAAGCCCTGTCGCGCAGGTACCCGTGAATTCGAACATGGCCGAACCGTACGGCCGAAGCCGCCGCGCGCTCTTGAACAAACCGGGCGTCCTTGTCGCGCCAGATCGACCGGGCCGACATACTGGGCCATCGGACGTGCCTGACCGGTCCGGCCCGCCAGACCGACGGCGGCCGGCCGGCGCCGGTGGGCTGCCGACCGACCGTCCTCGGGCCGGGAACCTGGGTCAGGAGGCGCAGATCGCCTGGCTGACGATGAAGTCCCAGTCCTGGCTGACCGGAGTGTTCTCCACCGCGAACGCCTGGACGCTGTCCAGGGCGTTGGCCGGGTAGACCACCTGGAGGGAGACCCCGCCCGGCGCGGTGTTGGAGATCGCCGCACCGGCGCCGTGCACCCGGGTGCCGCTCGGGCAGTGGGCGAACGCGATCTTCTCCGCCTCCGAGTCGCTCTGCGCCGAGGCGGTGGTGACCACCTGGTACCCGGCCGGCTGGTTCACGCAGACCGCGTACGCGTCCACGGTCCAGTTGCCGGCGTAGCCGTCCGCGTCCTCGTGCGCACCGGCCCGGAAGATGTCACCACTGACCGAGGCCCGGGAGATCTGGAGTGCCACGTCCCGTCCCGGGTTGACGATCCGGGCGCCGCCGCCGATGGCCCGCCTTGTTCCGCAGGAAGCCTGCGCCTCCAGCTCGGCCGGGGACGAGGTCGCCGAGTTCCCGGTGCCGACGACCTGGTATCCGGAGAGCCCGGACCGGCTGGCGCAGATGGCGTACGCCTGCACCCACCAGTCGCCGGTCATCGCGGCAGTGGTCTCCGAACCGGTCACCACGTAACTGTCCGGGGTTCCGTCGGTGCGGTGTTCCGGAAATAGTTGCACCAGGGTCACCTTGGCGCTGTCGGCAGCGGCGACCGCGAAGGCCCATCCACCACCTCCGATCACCCACTTGCCGACCGGGCACTGCGCCCGAGCGGTGTGGGTCTGCTGCGAGTCGACCGCCGACAGCGGCGACGTCACCTTCTCGATGCCGGTCACCGCCGCGGCCGGGCCGGCACCGGCGAACTGGATCCCGACCTGGGCGACGACCATCATGGTGGCGGTACCGGCCAGGGTGATCCAACGGTTCGTGCGAGTCATCTGCCTCGTTCCCTTCTCGTCCCGGGTCGACGGTCGGCCCGGACAACTGCCGACAACGGTGGCCGGTGAGGTTTCGGCAACTCTTCGGCGACGATGAAATCCCAGCTCAGAGGCATCACGGACCGATCCGGCGAACCTGCCGACCGGCCCGATCCGGCGAGCCTGCCGGCGAACCTGATCCGGCGACCCTGCCGACGGGCCTGATCCGACGGGCCTGATCCGACGGGCCTGATCCGACGGGCCTGATTTGACGGGCCTGATCCGGCGGGCCTGATCCGGCGGGTCGGGACCGGTCGTCCGGGCCCGCCGGGTGATGCCGATGCCGGCGGCTGTGAAACCGATCTGAAGCCGGCGCCCGGCAGACTCGGCGGACCTGGCGTGAGCACTGCGGTGGATGTTGGTGGCGGCGAGGAGGCGACGGGCATGGATCTCCCATCGGCCGGCGGCGCGCGGACCGAGCCGTCGCACCGGCAGGCGACCCTGCACCGCTGGCCGAGCCTGCTCGGTGTGGCGGTGGCCGCGAGCCTGCTCGGCCTGGCGGTCGCCGTTCCGAGACTGCTGTTCGGCGCGGGACACGAAGCGGTGGCGATCGTGGTCTGTGTGGCCACCCTGTGCTATCTCTCCGCCGCCGCCCTGGACCGACCGTGGGTCGCCTGGGCCGCCATCGGGGGCGCCAGCGTGCTGGTGACGGTGAGCAAGATCGCGGGACTGGCCTGGTGGGGCGTCTTCGGCGTCGCGGCGGTCGCGCTGGTCGCGGTCGGCCTGCTCCGCCGGGTACCGGGACCGGCGTTCACCGCCCAGGTCGCGGCCCTGGTCGGGTACGGCGGACTGGCCGTGGCTACCGGATGGCTGCCGTCCCGCACCGGGCTGGTACTCGTCGGACTGCTGCTGGCCAGCCACGGAATCTGGGACCTCGTGCACTACCGGCGCGACCGGGTGGTGTCCCGGTCACTGGCGGAGTTCTGCATGCTGCTGGACATCCCGCTCGGGCTCGGCGCAGTCGTCCTGGCCTTCCTCGGCTGATTCCCCTGGGTTCACCGGGCGAACCCGCCGCCGAGTGGGCTGGCACCGGCGCCGAGTCGGGGACCCGACCCGTCGCATCCCATCCATTTACATTGACTGCAATCTATCCTTAGAGGGTCGTCGCCCTGCCGGAGGCCCAGATGTGGAACCAGCCGCGCCGCCTCGCCAACGTCCTCCCCGCCGCGGTCATCCTCAGCATCGTCCTCGTCCTCGGCCCGGTCGGTACCGCCCGGGCCGATCCGGGTCCCACCACCGGCAGTGTGGCGGGCACCCTCGTCGACGCAGCCACCCCGGTCGCGGACGCGACCGTCGAACTGCTGGTGTCGCCGTACGGGGTGGTGGTCAGGCAGGGCCGCACCGACGCCTCCGGGGCGTTCCGGCTCACCGAGGTGCGGCCGGCCGGGTACGCGCTGCGGTTCCGGCTGCCCGGCGGGCTGGTCCAGTTCCATCCGGCCGCCCCCGACCTCGCCTCGGCGACCCAGCTCGACGTGCGGGCCGGAGTGGTGACGGCGATCCAGGAGGCGGTACTCCCGCACGGCACGCTCGGCGGTCGGATCACCACCGACACGGGTGCGCCGGCGCCGGGCGCCCGGGTCGAGCTGCACCGGCTCACCGGCGGCGCACCGCTGCACACCGTACTGACCGACGCCGACGGCAGCTATCTGGTCAGGTACCCGCCGACCGGCCAGGTACGGGTCGCCGTCGCCGCCGCCGAACGTGGGGCCACCAACCAGTGGGCGCACCGCCGCCGCAGCTACACCGGGGCGGACCCGGTCACCGTCACTCCCGGGCAGCACAGCACCGTCGACGAACGACTTCTCCCGTCCGGGGTCGTCACCGGCCGGTTCACCCGGAACGGCGTCCCGGTGCCGAACGTCGTCGTCTACGCCACCGCACAGCGCAGCACCGCGGAATCGGTCTCCAACTGGACCGCCGCCGACGGCACCTTCCGGCTGCGACCGTACCCGGGTTCCTACAAGCTGCGGTTCGTGGTGCCGGCCGGGACCGGGCTCGACCAGTGGCTCGGCGGCGCCGAGTCGGAGGGTGCGACCCGGCCGGTGCTGGTCGACGCCGACACCGAGGTCGTCCTGGACGAGCAGCAGTTGCCGACCGGCCTGGTCGGCGGCCGGCTCACCGACGCCACCGGTGCGCCGGTGGCCCGCGCCGCCGTGGTGGTCTACGACCCGAGCCGGGGGCGGCAGTTCCTGGCCACCACCGCCGACGACGGCAGCTGGTTCAGGATCGTCTGGCCGGGCAGTTACGCGGTGCGGTTCGAGACGGCCGACCGGGTGCAGTGGGCGACCGGGAAACGATCGGCGGCGACCGCCGACCCGGTGCCGGTGACCACCGACGGACGGACCGTCGTCGACGACGTGCTTTCCACGCCGGCCCCGCCGGGCGGAGCGCCCGGCACGACCGGCGGAGTGCCCAGCATGATCGACAGAGTGCCCGGCACGACCGACGGGATGCTGGCCGCTCCCGCCGGCCGGGTGACGGCCACCGGCTCGGGGCAGACCCTCCGGGCGAAGTTCGACGGCCGGGGCCGGCAGATCGGCGTGGCCGTCGACGCCCGCAAGCTCACCGACCCGGTCTACGCCGGGATCCTCGACCGGGAGTTCAACTCGCTCACCCCCGAGAACGAGCTGGAGTGGGACTCGGTCGAGCCGGCCCCGGGACAGTTCGTCTTCACCCGCGCCGACCAGCTCGTCGCGCACGCCCAGGCCAACGACATGCGGGTACACGGCCGGAGCCTGCTGGCGCCGAACGGCATCCACTCGGCCTGGGTCGGCAACCTGACCAGCGCGGCGACGCTGCGGCCGGCGATGAACCGGCACATCACCGCCGTACTGACGCACTTCCGGGGGCAGGTGCGGTCCTGGGGAGTGGTCACCGAGGCGTACGCGGACAACGGGACGCTGCGGCAGTCCCGCTTCCTGGCGTACCTCGGTGCCGGTTTCGTCGAGGAGGCGTTCCGGACCGCCCGCGCCGCCGACCCCACCGCCGAACTCTGCTACAGCGACCACAACATCGACGACTTCACCCAACCCAAGACCCAGGCCGTGTACGCGATGGTCCGCGACTTCAGGGCCCGGGGCGTACCGATCGACTGCGTCGCGCTGAACAGCCACTTCACCCCGAACAACCCGATCCCGAGCGACTACGGGCACACCCTCGCCCGGTTCGCCGCGCTCGGCGTGCGGGTGCGGATCGCCGAGCTGGACATCGCCGGCTCCGGAGCGGCACAGGCGCACGACTACCGCCGGGTGGTCGCCGCCTGCCTCGGCGTGCCCGCCTGCACCGGGATCACGGTCTGGGGCGTACGCGACATCGACTCCTGGCGTCCCGGCGACACCCCGGTGCTCTTCGACGCGGCCGGTGGGAAGAAGCCCGCGTACCATGCCGTACTGGCCCTGTGACGGCTGGCGCGGCGCACGTCGGCCCGACGCCGACGACCGTCGGCGGGATGGTCGACCAGCGCTGTGGGGGTGTCGATGAGCACGGTGGTGGTGACGTTCCGGGCGGCGGCGGCCGGGGATGCCGACCGGGTCGCGGCGCTGCACGCGGAGAGTTGGCGCCGGCACTACCGGGGCGCCTACGCGGACGCCTTCCTCGACGGGGACGTCTTCGCCGACCGGCGGGCCGTCTGGTCGGCCCGGCTGGCCGACCCGGCACCGCAGGACGTCACCGTGCTCGCCGAGGTCCCCGGGCAAGCCGCACCTCCCGGGAAAGCCGAGGTCCCTGGGAGTGCCGCACTCCCCGGAGAGGCCGAGGTCCCCGGAGCAGGAGCCGGGATCTCCGGAGGAACAGCCGGACCGGGCCGGGAACTCGCCGGTTTCGTGCACCTGGTCCTCGACCACGACCCCGGGTGGGGTGCCCTGGTGGACAACCTGCACGTGGCCCGGACCCACCACCGGCACGGCATCGGCGCCGAGCTGATGCGCCGGGCGGCCCGGGCGGTACGGGACCGTGGCGCCACGGACGCGATGTACCTGTGGGTGCTGGAGCGGAACACCGCCGCCCGAGCCTTCTATTCGGCGCTCGGCGGCCGATTCGCGCAGCGGTCGTACGTCCCGCCGCCGGGTGGGGTGCCGGGTCGGCTCGACGGGCGGCCGGTCGGGCTGCGCTGCGTCTGGCCGGACGTCGGCGTGCTGCTCTCGCCGCCGCGCTGACCGCCCGGCCGCGCCGGGAACCGCCCAGCACATCCGGCAACGCGAATATCGGCTGGTTACAGGGGCTATGGATCGCTCCCACGGGGGCCGGTGATACAGTCCACCGGCCGGCCCGGCTAGGCGTGGCCGCGACCGGCACCGGGGAGGGGAACGATGGGCATCTCGGCCGAGGAGAGCAGCCGGTTCGCGGCACTGCTCGACAGCCAGGCGGAGCGGTTGGTCGAGCGCTGGACCGAGGTCGTGGCGGCCTCGCTCCGGGGCCGGATGACCGAGGCGGAGCTGCGCCAGCAGGTGCGGGAACTCCACCGGGCGCTGGGCGCCGCGCTCGGAAACGGACAGTTCGACCTGGCGGCCGAGGCGGCGGGGGGACTGCGGGCCACCCTCGCGGAGATGTCCCGCCGGCGGGCACAGCAGGGCTTCACCGCCACCGAGACGGCGGTGAGCGTCTTCTCGCTCAAGGAGGCGCTTGTCGACGTGCTGGACATCGCCTCCGGCGACAAGGAGGCGCTGGCGGACTACGTCGCCGCGTCCCGGGTCGTCGACGAGCTGGGGCTGTTCACCTTCGAGCGGTACGCCCGGTCCCGGGAGGAGCTGATCGCCGACCAGGCCGAGCAGTTGCTGGAGCTCTCCACCCCGGTGGTGAAGCTCTGGGAGGGTGTGGTCGCCATCCCGCTGGTCGGCACGCTGGACTCGGCCCGGGCCCAGGTCGTGATGGAGCGGCTGTTGCAGACCCTGGTCGAGACCGGCTCGCCGTACGCGATCATCGACATCACCGGTGTGCCGGCGGTGGACACCCAGGTGGCGCAGCACATCCTGAAGACCGTGGTGGCCGCCCGGTTGATGGGTGCCGAGTGCATCGTCTCCGGCATCCGCCCGCAGATCGCCCAGACGATCGTGGCGCTCGGCATCGAGTTCGGGGACATCGCCACCAAGGCGACCCTCGCCGACGCGCTCCGGCACGCCCTGCGCATGATCGAGAAATCCCGGCGGAGCAACGGCACCGGCGTGGCCGGCACCGCCCGGGGTGCCTGATGGACCGGGTGCCGGTCCTCAAGATCGGTGACCTGCTGCTGGTCTCGATCCAGGTCGACATGGAGGACCAGACCGCGCTGGCCCTGCAACAGGACCTCTCCGACCGGATCGTGGAGAGCGGCTGCCACGGGGTGATCATCGACATCACCGCGATGGACATCGTCGACTCCTTCGTCGGCCGGATGCTCTCCACGATCGCCGCGATAGCCCGGGTGCTCGACGCCGAGACCGTGGTGGTCGGGATGCGCCCGGCGGTCGCGATCACCCTCGTCGAGCTGGGCCTGTCGCTGAACGGCATCCGGACCGCCCTCAACGTCGAGCGCGGGATGGAGCTGCTGGCCCGGTCCCGGCAGGACCGGCCGGGCGACGGCACGGACGAGGACTCGGACACCGCCTGGATGCTCGCCCTCGGCCCCGACTCCGACCACTCGACAGCGACCACGCCTTGACCGCCGGCCCGGAGCTGGGCACACCGCAGCTCGTGACGATCAACGCGGACGCGGACGTGGTGCGGGTCCGGCAACTCGTCCGGACCGCCGCCGTCGCGGTGAAGCTCTCCCTGGTCGACCAGACCAAGCTGGTGACCGCCGCCAGCGAGCTGGCCCGGAACACCCTGGTCTACGGCGGTGGCGGTGGCGCCGAGGTGAGCGTCGTGGACAGCGGCCGCCGCAGGGGCATCCGGATCGTCTTCTCCGACGACGGCCCCGGGATCGCCAACCTGGAGCTGGCGCTCACCGACGGCTACACCTCCGGCGGCGGGCTGGGCCTGGGCCTCGGCGGTGCCCGCCGGCTGGTCGACGAGTTCGAGGTGGAGACCGCTGCCGGCCGGGGCACCCGGGTGACCGTGACGAAATGGGCGCGGTCGATGTGAACGACGACGACCGGCTCGTCGACGAGGGCGTCTGGTTCCAGCTCGACGACGCCGGTACGGTCGGCACCGTCCGCCGGGCCGCCGAGTCGCTGGCCCGCCGGATGGGGCTCGACGACGTCCGCGGCGGTGCCCTGGCCATCGTGGCGGCCGAACTCGCCAGCAACCTCGTCAAGCACGCCGACAACGGACTGCTGCTGATCCGGCCGGCCCGGGCCGACCGGGTGGCCGGGGTGGAGCTGATCGCCGTCGACTCCGGCCCGGGGATGACCGACGTCGTCTCGTCGACCCGGGACGGCCACTCGACCGCCGGTTCCCTGGGCATCGGGCTCGGCGCGATCGGCCGGCAGTCGAGCTGGCTCGACGTTTACTCGCTGCCCGGCCGGGGCACGGTCACCGCCGCCCAGATCTGGCCGGCCGAGGCGCCGGAACCGGCCGACGTCGCCGGACTCACCCGGCCGATGAGCGGCGAGCAGTCCTGCGGTGACGGGTTCGCCGTGCGGACGGCCGAGGGCCGGCGGCAGGTGCTGGTCTGCGACGGGCTCGGGCACGGGCCGCTCGCCGCGGTGGCGGCCCGGGCCGCCGTACACGCGTTCCACCTGGCCCCGGCGGCGCCGCCGGCGGCGGTGCTGGAGCACCTGCACCGGGCGATCAGCCACACCCGGGGCGCCGCCGCCGCCGTCGCGGAGCTCGACCCGACCGCCGGGCTGCTCCGGTACGCCGGGCTCGGCAACATCTCCGGCACCGTGCTGCACGACGACGACCGGCGCGGCCTGGTCTCGATGCCCGGCATCGTCGGTCACCAGCGGCGGACCGTACGCGAGTTCGACTACCCCTTTCCGGCCGACGCCTGCCTGGTCATGCAGAGCGACGGGGTGACCGACCGCTGGCGGCTCGCCGACTACCCCGGACTGCGCTTCCGCTCACCACAGGTGATCGCCGGCACCATCCTGCGGGACGCCGCCGTACGCCGCGACGACGCCTGCGTCCTGGTCGCCCGGGCCACGCCGTGACGGAGGAGCGGGAGATGACCGACCCGACTCCGGCCGCTCCGGCGCTGCTCCGGCTGACCCTGCGTGCCGAGCCGGACGTGTTCCTCGTCCGGCAGCGCGGCCGGGAGGTCGCCGCCGCCGTCGGCCTGGAACACCAGGACCAGGTACGCCTCGCCACCGCGCTCAGCGAGATCGGCCGGTACCTGGTGGTAACCCTGCCCGAACCGGCCCGCGCCGAGGTGGCCTTCTCGGCGGCCCTCGACAGCACACCGCCGACCCTGGTCACCGAGGTCAGCGCGGTACTGCCGGCCGGCACCTCGGAACGAACCGTCGCCGGGGCCCTCGTCCTCGGACGGCTCGTCGACAGCCTCAGCATCACCCCGGACGGCGAGACGACAGTCATCCGGATGACCCGCCGGATTCCCTCCACCGCCAACCCGCTCACCCCGGACCGCCTTGCCGTGATACGCGACAACCTGAACGCGTCGGCCGCCAGTACTCCGCTGGAGGAGATGGCCGAGCAGAACGAGCAGCTCCTCGCGGCCCTGGAGGAGACCCGGGCGCAGCGCGACGAACTCGCCCGGCTCAACGAGGAACTCGCCGAGACCAACCGGGGCGTGCTGGCGCTCTACACGCAGCTCTCCGAGGAACTCGACGAGACCAACCGGGGTGTCGTGGCGCTGCACGCCGAGCTGGAGGACCGGTCCGTGCAGCTGCGGGCGGCCAGCGAGGCGAAGAGCCGGTTCCTGGCGAACGTCAGCCACGAGCTGCGGGCGCCGGTGACCGCGGTGATCGGACTGACCCGACTGCTGCTGGACCCGGCCTCCGACCCGCTCACCGCCGAGCAGCGGGAGCAGGCCGAGCTGATCCGCAGCTCCGCCGCCGACCTGCTGTCGCTGGTGAACGAGCTGCTCGACCTGGGCAAGGCGGAGGCCGGCGCGATCGAGCCGAACTGGTCCGACGTCGAGCTGCGGGCCGTCTTCGGCCAGCTCCGCGGCACGGTACGCGCGATGGCCACCCGGCCCGAGGTCGCCCTGGTGGTGGTCGACCCCGACCCGCCGGCGCTGATCCGCACCGACGAGGTGCTGCTGACCCAGGTGCTGCGCAACCTGCTGCACAACGGGCTCAAGTTCACCGAGCACGGCGAGGTCCGGATGACCGCCGAGGTCGACGGCGACGAGTGGACCATCCGGGTCCGGGACACCGGGATCGGCATTCCCTCCGAACTCCAGGAGCGGGTCTTCGAGGAGTTCTACCAGGTGCCGGGCCGCGGCTCGCCGACCGGTGCCCGGGGCACCGGCCTGGGGCTGCCGTACGCCCGGCGGCTGTCCCGGCTGCTCGGCGGTGACCTGCGGGTGACGAGCGAGCCCGGCGGCGGCAGCGTCTTCACCGTCCGCCTGCCGGTGAGTCCGGCACCGTGAACGGCCCGGAGCCGGGCGGCACCGACGCGACAATCCTGGTGGTCGACGACAGCGCCGCCAAGCGCTACCTGCTGGTCAGCTGGCTCAGTCGGGCCGGCTTCACCGTCGTGCAGGCCGACAGCGGCGGTGCCGCGCTCGACCGGATGGAGCGCGACGACATCGACCTGGTCGTGCTGGACGTCCGGCTCGGCGACATGAGCGGCTTCGAGGTGAGCGAGCGGATAAAGTCCGATCCCCGGTACGCCTCCCGACCGGTGATCCACGTCTCGGCGCACGCGGTGAGCGTGGCCGACCGGGCACAGGGGCTCACCCGGGGCGCTGACGCGTACCTCGTCGAGCCGATCGAACCGGACGAGCTGATCGCCACCACCCTGGCCGCACTGCGCTACTACCGGGCGCGCAGCCGGGCCGAACTGCTGGCCACCCGGCTGGCCCGACTCGCCGAGACCACCCTGGCGGTGAACGCCGCACCCTCGTTCGCGGCACTGTTGACCGCGGCGGCCGGCGGGGCGGCCCGGATCTTCGGCACCGGGGCGCTGGTCGCCGGGCAGGACGCCGACGGCCGGGGCTGGGCGGCGGCGGTCGACGAACCCGGCGGCCGGGTGGCGGTCGAGGAGTGGCCCCCCGACCTGCGGGCGGTGCCGGTCGGCCTCGCGATGCGGACCGAGCCGCCGGCCGACTGGCCGGTGCCGACCGGTTGGCCGGTGCCGTTCGATCCGGCGGTCCCGGTCCGGGTGGCCACCGCGCGGCTCCGGCCCGACCGCCCGGCGGTGCAGGTGGGGGTGCCCGAATCGGCGCTGGCCACCGAGTCGGCCGTACTCGGCCAGCTGGTGCAGGCGGTGGCGACGGCGGTCGAGGCGCAGCGCTCGTACGACGAGGAGCACCGGATCGCGGTGACGCTCCAGCACAGCCTGCTGCCCCGCCGGCTGCCCACCGTGCCCGGTCTCGATCTCGCCGTCTGCTACGAGCCGGCGAGCGCGCAGACCGAGGTCGGCGGCGACTTCTACGAACTGGCGATGATCGACGGCCGGCTGGTCGCCGCGATCGGCGACGTGGCGGGGCACTCGCTGCACGCGGCGACGGTGATGGCCGAGGTCCGGCACGCCATCCGGGCGTACGCGGTGGAGCGGCATCCGCCCGGCGCCATCCTGGAACGGGTCGACGAACTCCTGCGCAGCCTGTTGCCGGGCGAGTTCGCGACGATCTGCCTGCTCACCCTGGAACCCGAGACCGGCCGGATCCGGCTGGCCAGTGCCGGGCACCTGCCGCCACTCGTCGTCACGGCGGACTCCACCGAGTACGTCGAGCACCGGGCGCCGCTGCTCGGGGTCCGCGCCGACCGCCCCGACGACCTGGAGTTCGTGCTGCCGCGCGGCGCCACCCTGGTGCTCTACACCGACGGGCTTGTCGAACGCCGGGACGTCGACCTCGACCGGCGGCTCGACGACCTGGCCGGGGTGGCGGCGGTGGTGGACGAGGACCTGGACGAGTTCTGCTGGCGACTGCTGGCCGAACTCACCCCGGCGGAGGCCAGCGACGACATCGCCGTGGTGGCACTGCGCCTGCACTGAGCCGGGGCGGGGGCGACGCGCCGGGCCGGCGGCCTGGCGTCCCGCCGGCTATCTCGCTTCCCGGCTGATCCGCCCCCACTCCCGGAGGGCGGCCGGCTCCCACTTGGCATGCTGTCGGTGGAAGAGCCGCACCGCGCGGATGCCGCTCCAGCCCTGCGGCAGCAGTTCCTCGGGTAGGGCGGGGTCGACCAGGGCGAGCAGGCGCCAGGCGTGGACGAGTCGGGTGACCCGGACGATCGGGTCGTCCGAGGGCTGCCGGCTGAACTCGGCGATGAATCCCTCGTACTGCCGGTCCATCTCGTCGAGGTCCCACGCCTCGCGGACCATGGTCGGCAACTCGCCACCGGCCACGTACTCGGAGAGGAAGATCCGGGACTGTTCGTGCGCCCCGGCGTCGCGCAGGATGCCCTCGGCCTCCTTGATCCGGCCGGTGTGGGTGCTCACCCACACTCCCGGCGCCGGTCGCCCGAAGCCGGCCCAGCGCAGCCGGGTGTGCAGCAGATGCCGGGCCGCACGGTCGGACTCCGGCACCCGGGCGACCACGACCAGCCAGCGGCGGTCCCAGTGCGGCTGGGTGGCCGTGAACCCGAAGATGCGCGAGGCGCCGAGGTTGAGGAACTGGGCGAATGCCGGGCTGAGTTGCCACCAGGTGTAGCGACCGTCGCGACGCGGGACGAGCCAGCCGTCCCGGGACGCCCGGCTCAGGGCCTGCCGGCAGGCGTCCTCCTCGACACCGAGGCGACCCAGGACGTCGATGAAGGCCGAGGTGGGTGCCGGCTGCCGGGCCGGCCGTACGTAGTCGCCGAGGACCGTGATGAGCAGTCCGCGTACCCCGCCGGTGCCGGCGGCGTACCGGCGCGAGATGACGAACCGCTCCTCGGAGGCGTTACCGAACCGAGCGGGAGAGGCTCTGCTCTCCGGCGGTTCAGGCATGCCCGTCCTGCTCGGCGGAGATCGATCCGCGAACCACCGGGCAGGGGCGCATCAGTGCATTCTAGGGGCTGCTCCCCACCACCACCTCCTCCTCGGTGCCGGACACCGGCCCGTCGACGGTCGTTCGCGACGGCAACGCTCGTACCCCTTGCGGCGATGGCTCCATTCTGGCAATACTCATTTGCCACTGTCAATTGATGGTGATCTCCGTGACCGAATCGAACATAGCTGCCGCGACGCCGCTCGTTGGACAAAGACATCGTCCGTCGTCATCTGAATGTCCAACAAGAAAGAACACCGAGGGAGGACAGAGCAAGCGCCCCGGCAGCACGGCGACGACGCTCGCGGGCGTCTTCGAACCATCGCCATCCGTCCACCACCGACCTACAAGTCAGGGAGGGGCCATGCGCCTACCTCGGTTCCGATTGCTCGTCGCGGCCCTGGTGCCGCTCGTCGCGGCTGCCGGCATCAGCCTGGTGCCGGCGACCGGGGCGGTTGCCGCCGCCGGCTGCCAGGTCAGCTACTCGGTCGGCGCCCAGTGGACCGGCGGGTTCACCGGCAACGTGCGGGTCACCAATCTGGGCGACCCGCTCTCCGGCTGGACCCTGAGCTGGTCGTTCAGCGCCGGTCAGCAGGTGACCCAGGCCTGGAACGCGACCGTCAGCCAGAGCGGCGCGCAGGTGACCGCCCGCAACGCCGGCTGGAACGGCAGCCTCGCCACCAACGGCAGCACGAGCTTCGGCTTCAACGGCTCGTGGAACAACAGCAGCAACCCCCCACCGTCCAGCTTCGCCTTGAACGGAGTGGCCTGCGACGGCAGTACCCAGCCGTCGCCGAGCGGACCGCCGACCAGCGGCCCGACCACCCCGCCCACCACCGGCCCGACCACCGGCCCCACCACCGGTCCGACCGGCGGTCCGCAGCCGGTCCGCTCGATGGGCTTCATCGGCTGCTCGATGGCGGAGAACGTCGCTCAGGGCTACGTCGCGATCGGCGGGCAGCGCATGTGGGGCCCGTACGGCACCGGAGGAATGGTCGTACAGTCCTGGACCGACACCAACTCCAGTGCCTGGCGGCTGTTCGACCAGCAGGCCGCCAGGCACGGCCGGCCGACCGCCGTCTGGGTGCAGATCTGCATCTTCTCCCAGAACGGGGCGACCTATGACGAGGTAAAGCGACTGATCGCCAACGCCCGCCAGCACGCCGCCCCGGGCGCGACGATCATCATCAGCGGTCAGCCGCTCTACGACGCCGGGCAGACCTGTTTCCTGGCCGGTGCCAACGGTCCACAGCTGACCGACAGTCTGGCTCGGCAGGCCGCGGCCGACTCCTCGCAGAACGTCAGCTATCCCGGCACGTTCCGGCTACGCGGCAACGAGGTCTCGGACGGCTGCCACGCCAACTCGGCGGGCCAGCAGTCGCTCGGTCGACAGGCTCTCGGGTACTGGGGCTAGGAACCGTTCCGTCGGTCGCCCCCGCCAACCCACCCGCGGGGGCGACCGGATCTGGTGCGCGACTCACCCCGGTCACCTCAGTCGACCATGCCTGTCCGCATCGTCGAAACGTTGTTCGACGACGACATAGACTTCCGAAATTGCGATGTCATACGTATAAAATGGCGGACGGTGCCAGTTGCCCTCCCGGACACCCTCCCCGGCCGTCCACTCCGGATCGCAGCCCGCCGGGGACGGAACGCCCTGGCTGTTCGACGGCCGACTAGGCTGCCAGCGTGGCGGGCGGCGGGTTCCGGCTGAGTGTCGACTACGGCACCTCGCACACCGTGGCCGTGCTGCGTTGGCCGGACGGGCGTACCCGTCCCTTGCTGTTCGACGGTTCGCCGCTGCTCTCCTCGGCCACCTGCGTCGAGGCCGACGGCACGATCCTGTCCGGGCAGGACGCCGGCAGTGCCGGCCGGCGGCGGCCACAGGGCTTCGAGCCGTACCCGAAGCGGCGCCTCGGCGAGGGCACCGTCTGGCTCGGTGACCGGGAGGTTCCGGTCACCTCGCTGGTGGCCGCCACGCTCGCCCGGGTCGCCGACGAGGTCGTCCGGGTCGCGGGGTCGGGCGGGCTCGGATCAGTACTGCTCACCGTGCCCGCCACCTGGGGGCCGACCCGACGGGCGCTGCTGGTGGACGCCGCCGTCGAGGCCGCCCTTCCCCGGCCCCGGCTCGCCGCCGAGCCGGTCGCCGCCGCGAGCTATCTGGTGGGAGGCGGTGGACTGGCCGTGCCGGCCGGTGGTCACGTCGCCGTCTACGACCTCGGCGCGGGCACCTTCGACGCGACAGTGGTCCGGCGCACCCCGACCGGCGGCTTCACCGTGCTGACCACCGGCGGGCTGCCGCAGACCGGCGGGCTGGATCTCGACGCGGCGCTCGTCGGGTACGTCGGTCGGCTGCTGGCGCAGCGCGATCCGGTCCGCTGGCGGCGGCTGACCGCACCGGACGACGACGCCGACCGCCGAGCCGCGCAGATCCTGTGGGACGAGGCCCGCCGGGCGAAGGAGAGCCTGAGCCGCACCTCGACCGGTTACCTGCTCGTGCCGCTCTTCGACGAGTCGGTGCCGGTCGGCCGGGAGGAGTTCGAACGGTTGGCCCGGACGGTGCTGGACCGCACGGTCGAGGCGACGGCGGCGGCGCTGCGCTCGGCGGGCTCCGGAGCGGGACCGGTCACGGTCGTCCTGGTCGGCGGTGCCAGTCGGATCCCGCTGGCCGCCACCCTGCTGCACCGGGTCCTCGGGGTAGCACCGGTCGTCACCGAGCAGCCGGAACTCGTGGTGGCCGAGGGCGCCCTCGCGGTGTCACCGGACGACATGCTTCCGGCCGGCCCGCCCCCGTCACCACCTGCCCCGCCGACCCCGCCACCGTCCGGCCCGCCGACCCCGCCACCGTCCGGCCCGCCGACCCCGCCACCGTCCGGCCCGCCGACCCCGCCACCGTCCGGCCCGCCGCCACCGCCAGGCGAGCGGCCAGCGTCCGGCCCGCCACCACCGGCCGCCGTTCCGACACCGCCACCGTCGGGCACTCCGACGCCGCGACCGAGTCCTGTGACGCCGGCTTCCGGCCCTCCTCCGGCGGCGCCGTCCCGGGGAAGCGGGCTGGCCCTGCTCGTCGGGTCGCTCGTGCTGGCCGTACTCGCCGTACTGGCCGTCGTCGTGGTGCTGCGTCCGTGGGACCGGTCCGGCGGTGACAACGCCGGTCCCACGCCGAGTGCGCAGGCTGCGCCGACCTTCGCCGACGGCACCACCATGCGACGGTTGCAGGCGGCGGGACGGATCGTGATCGGGAGCAGGTTCGACCTGCCCGGCACCGGTTACCGCGAACCCGACGGGACGATGACCGGGTTCGACGTGGAGCTCGGCCGGCTGGTCGCCGGCGAGTTGGGCCTCGACCCCGCCCAGGTGCAGTGGACGGAGGCTTCCTTCACGGCCCGGGAGCAGCTCATCGAGCAGGGTCGGGTCGACCTCGTCATCGCGACCTACACCATCACCGAGGCCCGGGCCCGACGGGTCGCCTTCGCCGGGCCGTACCACCTGCCGGGGCAGCGGTTGTTGGTGCGCGTCGACGAGACCGAAATCACCGGCCCGGAGGCGCTGCCGGCCGGAGAGGCCCGGATCTGCACCGTCAGCGGAACTCCGCACGGCAGGCGACTTGCCGAGTTCCTCGGCGGCCGGTCGTTGGCAATGGTGTCGCACGGCAGCTACCGGGAGTGCGCGGCGGCGCTCGCGGCCGGCACGGTCGACGCGGTCACCGGGGACGGACCGGCCCTCGCGGGCCTCGTCGCCGACAGTGACGGCGGGTTCCGGCTGGCGGGCCGGGCCTTCGACCCGCAGCCGTACGGCATCGGCCTGCGCCGGGGCGACGAGCCGTTCCGGGCCTGGCTGGCCGAGACGCTACGGCGGATCATCGCCGACGGTCGCTGGCGGGCCGCCTGGCAGCGCACCCTCGGCCGCTACGACGGGCAGGAGCCCACCGTCCCCGAGGTCCGCTGAACCTCCTGCTGGTCCGACCGGCAGGAACGGCCCCCGTCGGGATCACCGGCGACTCGGCGGCTTGACAGCCGATCCCCGACAGGGAATCAGCGAGAGCCGACCGGTGCCGGGTACCGGTGGCGGGCCCGCCACAGCCAGCCCACGTCCCGGCCGAAGGACCAGCTGAGCAGCGCCAGCGCCAGCCCGACCGAGGCGTACGCCAGGGTGCCGGGGAGCACTCCGGAACTCGCCACCGCCAGCACGATCCCCTGCATCGCGGCGACTGTCTTCCGGGAGAACCGGTGCGGCAGGGCCGCCCGCAGCCACGGCAGTGCCCGGGCGGCGGCGACGAAGACGTACCGCAGGGCGCCGATGGCCAGCACCCAGGCGCCGAGGGACTGGGCCAGATAGCCGCTCAGCACCAGGATGAGGAAGGCGTCGACCTCCATGTCGAACCGGGCGCCCAGCGCGGAGGTGGTGCCGGTGCGTCGGGCGACCTGACCGTCGACCCAGTCCAGCGCCAGTGCCACGGCCGCCACGGCGACCAGCAGCCCGACCGGGACCGGCGACCGGAAGGAGGCCGCCACCAGTGCGGTCACCCCGCCGACCAGGATCGCCCGGGCCAGGGTGACCTGGTTGGCCGCGCCGAGCGTCGGTACGCCGGAGCGGCGCATGCCGTAGCCGAGCAGCAGCCAGGTGACCACCGCGTACGCCGAGCCGGCCAGCCAGCCGGCGAGCCCCAGCCCGACCGTCGCGGACAGGGCCGCCAGCAGGACGAACTGGGCCGCCAGCCCTACCGCCAGCCCGTCCAGCACCGCGGCCGTGGCCTGCGGCACGGGTACGCTTCCGCCGCCGTGCAGCGGCGCGGATCCGGCCCGGTGCCGCACGGGGCGCAGTCGGACCAGGGATGTTGCGACCGGGTGATCACTGACAGTCAACGTTCCTCCGTCACGGTTTGGCACGATCCACGCGCCGCGTATCGTTGCCGCTGCCCACCCCCGTGGAAACGGAAAACACCGGCGTTCGGTTCAGCGCAGCGGCAAAGGAGTTGATGGCAGTGCGTGCCAGGGCCTTCTGGCTTGCCGCACCCGGCCGGGGCGAGATCCGCCCGGTCCCGCTGGCGCCGCCCGGTGCCGGCGAGGTACTGGTCCGCACCCTCCACTCCGGGGTGAGCCGGGGCACCGAGACGCTCGTCTTCGCCGGCAAGGTGCCATCGAACCAGTACCCGACGATGCGCGCCCCATACCAGGACGGCGACTTTCCCGCCCCGGTCAAGTACGGCTACCTCAACGTCGGCCTGGTCGAGGAGGGGCCGGCGGAACTCGTCGGCCGTACCGTCTTCTGCCTCTATCCGCACCAGACCAGGTATGTCGTGCCGGCGTCCGCGGTCACCGTCGTACCCGATGGTGTGCCGGCGGCCCGCGCGGTGCTCGCCGGCACCGTGGAGACGGCGGTGAACGCGCTCTGGGACGCCGCGCCGCTGGTCGGTGACCGGGTGACGGTCGTCGGCGCCGGGATGGTCGGCAGCGC
This sequence comes from Plantactinospora sp. WMMB782, assembly GCF_049179135.1. Taxonomy (NCBI): domain Bacteria; kingdom Bacillati; phylum Actinomycetota; class Actinomycetes; order Micromonosporales; family Micromonosporaceae; genus Plantactinospora; species Plantactinospora sp. WMMB782. The sequence continues at coordinate 835,833 of NZ_JBMHMC010000007.1, forward strand.
GGTGGCCGGGGTGCTCGCCCGGTTCCCCGGCGCCCGGGTGCAACTGGTCGACGCCGACCCCGGTCGGGCGGGCATCGCCGCCGCGTTCGGCGTCGACTTCGCGCTCCCGGCCGACGCGGCCGGCGAGCGCGACCTGGTGGTGCACGCCAGCGCCAGCTCGGCCGGGCTGGCCCGGGCGCTGGAACTGCTCGCCCCGGAGGGGACGGTCGTCGAACTCAGCTGGTACGGCGACCGCCCGGTCACCGTGCCGCTCGGCGAGAACTTCCACTCCCGCCGACTGGTCCTCCGCAGCAGCCAGGTCGGCACGGTGTCACCGAACGTACGCGGACGGCGGACCTTCGCCGACCGGCTGGCACTCGCCCTGGAACTGCTCGCCGATCCGGCGTTCGACGCCCTGCTGACCGGCCCGTGCGACTTCGAGGAGCTGCCGGAGGTACTTCCACGGCTGGTCAGCGGGGAGCTGCCCGCCCTGTGCCAGGTGGTCGACTACGGTAACCCGACCGCCGACCAGTAGCTGCGGCCGACCGGCCGAGTGGGAACACCAGGAGGAGAACCCTTGTTCAGTGTCACCGTCCGTGACCACATCATGATCGCGCACAGCTTCCGGGGCGAGGTCTTCGGCCCGGCGCAGAAGCTGCACGGGGCGACCTTCGTGGTGGACGCCACGTTCCGCCGCCCGGAGCTGGACGCCGACAACCTCGTGGTGGACATCGGACTGGCCTCCGCCCAGTTGGCCGAGGTGCTGGGCGATCTCAACTACCGCAACCTGGACGACGAGCCGTCGCTGGCCGGGATCAACACCTCGACCGAGGCGCTGGCGCAGATCGTCGCGGACCGGCTGGCCGAGCGGGTGCACGCCGGTTCGCTCGGCGCGGGGGCGCGCGGGCTGACCGGGATCAGCGTCACCCTGCACGAGTCGCACATCGCCTGGGCCAGCTACGAGCGGGCGCTTTGACGGTACCGCCCCCGGTCCCGCCGGCCCCGGCGCCCGACGCCGGGACGGTGGACGTGGTGCTGCCCGGGGACATCGACGACCCGGGCGCGCCGAGCGGTGGCAACCACTACGACCGCCAGGTCGTCGCCGGGCTCGGCCGGCTGGGCTGGCGGGTGCGTGAACTCGCCGTGCCGGGGAGCTGGCCGGAACCGTCCGACGCCGAGCGGGCGGCGCTGGCCGCCGCGCTGGACGGTGTACCGGACGGCGGGGTGGTGCTGCTGGACGGGCTGGTGGCCTGCGGGGTACCCGAGGTCGTCGGGCCGGCCGCCGAACGGCTCCGGCCGGCGGTGCTGGTGCACCTGCCGCTCGGCGACGAGACCGGGCGACCGACCGAGGTGGCGGCCCGGCTCGACGAACGGGAACGCCGGACCCTGCTGGCCGCCCCGGCCGTCGTGGCGACCAGCGCCGGGACCGGCCGCGGTCTGGTCCGGAGGCACGGCCTGCCGCCGGCGCGGGTGCACGTCGTACCGCCCGGGGTGGCGGCGGCGCCGCTCGCACCGGGTACCGACGGCGCCTCCGGCCTGCTCTGCGTCGCCTCGGTCATCCCCCGCAAGGGGCAGGACGTACTCGTCGAGGCGCTGGCGGCCATCCCCGACCGGTCGTGGCGCTGCCGCTTCGTCGGGCCGGTGGACCGCGATCCGGAGTACCTCGACGGGCTGCACCGGACGGTCGGAGCGGCCGGACTGACCGACCGCATACGGTTCACCGGCCCGCGTGGCGGCACCGAACTGGCCGCCGAGTACGCCGCCGCCGACCTGCTGGTGCTGCCGTCCCGGGCCGAGCCGTACGGGATGGTCGTCACCGAGGCACTGGCCCGGGGCGTTCCGGTGCTCGGCAGCGCGGTCGACGGGTTGCCGGAGGCGATCGGCCGCACGCCCGACGGGGTCGTACCCGGGCTGCTGGTGCCGCCCGGTGACCCGGCGGCGCTGGCCGGGGCACTGCGGCGCTGGTTCGACGAGCCGGAGCTGCGGCACCGGCTCCGGGCGGCTGCCCGGGACCGCCGGGCCGGCCTGCCCGGCTGGGACGTCACCGCCGCCCGCCTGGCCGAGGTGCTGGCGGGCCTGGCCCGGCGGGGCGGCGGCCAGGCGGTGGGAGGGGTGCAGGGGTGAGCAGCAGGGCCGAGGAACGGCACGAGGCGCTACGGCGAGGGGACGGCATGACTGGGCAGCACGACGAGCGGACCGGACGGCGCGAGGATGTCGGCGGGGAGGACGACTCGCCGTACAGCCTGGCCTGGCTCGGACTGCGGGAGCCGGCCGACGCGCGGGCCCGGTCGGCCGAGCTGGTCGAGGCACTGCCCGCGCTGCCGCCCGGGGGCGGCCCGGCGGTGATCCGGGACCTGGGCTGCGGCAGCGGTTCGATGGGACGCTGGCTCGCCGGCCGGCTGCCAGGCCCGCAGCACTGGGTGCTCTACGACCGCGAAGCCGGGCTGCTCGACCACGCCCGGGACCACCTGCCGCGCACCGCCGCGGACGGCTCGCCGGTGAGCGTCACGACCCGGGAGTGCGACCTGACCAAGCTGACCGCGGACGACCTCGCCGGGGCGTCCCTGGTCACCGCGTCGGCCCTGCTCGACCTGCTCAGCCTGGCCGAGGTGGAGCGGCTCGTCACGGCCTGCGTGGACGCCGGCTGCCCGGCCCTGCTGACCCTCTCCGTGCTGGGTGAGGTGGAACTCTCCCCGGCCGACCCGCTCGACGCCGAGATCGGCACCGCCTTCGACGCGCACCAGCGGCGCAGCAGCGGCGGTCAGCCGCTGCTCGGCCCGGACGCGGTGCAGGCGACCGCCGAGGCGTTCCGCCGGCTCGGCGCCACGGTGCTGGTCCGGCCCAGCCCGTGGCGGCTCGGCCCGGCCGAGGCGGAGCTGACCGCCCGCTGGCTGCGCGGCTGGGTCGCCGCCGCCGTCGAGCAGCGGCCAGAACTGGCCGGTCCGGCAGCCGGCTACCTGGAGCGCCGGCTCGCCGCCGCGACCGCCGGTGAACTGCGGGCCGTCGTCGGGCACGCCGACCTGCTGGCCACGTACGGATGAACCTGCTCCGGACCGCACACCACGTCCGGATGAACCGCAGCCCCGGTTGCCTCGTATCACTGCGAGAACCGATCGAAGGAGGGGCGCGGATGTACGGGTCGAGGCCGGCACTGCGGAACGTTCCGGCGGACCGGGTGGCGTCGTGAGGCGTACGTTCTGGGCCTGGGCCAGGGTGCTCGGCGGCGCCGCCATCCTCGGTTTCCTGCTGTGGCGGCTCGGCACCGGGGCGTTCCTGGACGGGCTGCGGGTCATCGACGCCGGCACCCTGCTCGCCGCGCTCGGGATCGGGCTGCTGACCACCGTGTTCAGCGCCTGGCGCTGGTGCCTGGTCGCCCGGGGGCTCGGCATCCGGTTGCCGCTGCGCCGGGCGGTCGCCGACTACTACCGGGGGCTCTTCCTCAACGCGGCCCTGCCGGGCGGCGTACTCGGGGACGTGGACCGGGCGGTCCGGCACGGCCGGGAGACCGAGGACATGGGCCGGGGCGTCCGGGCGGTGGTCCTGGAACGTTTCGCCGGGCAGATCGTGCTGTTCGCGGTCGGCGTGCTGGTGCTGGCGGTCTCCTGTCCGGTGCCGCTGGCGACCGGGTCCGGCCTCGGTGCGACCGGGCGGCTGGTCGCCGTGGCCGTGGGGGTGGCCGGGTTGCTCGGCCTGGCCGGCTGGCTCCTGCTGCGCGCGCGCCGCCCCGGCCGAGCGTCCCGCCCGGAGGCGCTCCCGCCGCCGGGCCCGCACCTCGTCCCGACATCGGGCCCGCACCTCGTCCCGACATCGGGCCCGCACCTCGTCCCGGCATCGGGCCCGCACCTCGTCCCGGCATCGGGCTCGCGCCTCGGCCGGGCCTGGCGGAGGAGCATCTCCGACGTACGGCTCGGGCTGCTCGGCCGGAACTGTTGGCCGGGGATCGTGCTCTCGTCCGTCGTCGTGCTGGCCGGACATCTGGGCACGTTCGTCGTCGCGGCCCGGGCCGCCGGCTCGTCGGCGCCGCTGACCGACCTGGTACCGCTGATGCTGCTGGCCCTGATCGCGATGGCGCTGCCACTCAACGTCGGCGGCTGGGGGCCTCGGGAGGGTGTCACCGCCTGGGCGTTCGGCGCCGCCGGGCTGGGCGCCTCGCTCGGTTTCACCGTCGCCGTGGTGTACGGGGTGCTCGCCTTCGTCGCCAGCCTGCCCGGTGCCGCCGTGCTGCTCGCCCGCTGGGCCACCCGGTTCGGCTCGGTCGGCAACCGTGCGCTGCTCCGGCTCCGGCTGTCCCGGGCGGTCGCGTGACCGGCGGCCGACCCTGCCGCCCGTCCGCCACCGGTCCGGCCCGTCGGGACGGTGCACCGCGGTACGCCGGTCCGGCCCGTCGCAACGGTGCATCCCGGTACGCCGGAGCGCGCCGCTCGTCCACCGCCGGCCCGGTGGGTTCGGCCGCTCAAACCGCTCGAGCCGGTCGGTCCGGTCGAGTCGGTCGGATCGGACGGGCCCGTGTGCCCTGGTCAGGTCCCGGCGAAGCGCTCGGAGAGCGCGTAGCGCAGCAGCACCACGTCGCCGATCTGGCAGACCTCGGCCAGCTCCGCCCGGCGGTCGGGTCCCCACGGGAAGCGACCGTCGCCGACGAACCGGGGCGCCCGGGAGTCGCCGACGAAGAACGGCGCGACCACCAACTGCAACTCGTCGGCGAGCCCGGCGGTGAGGAACTGGGTATGTATCGTCCCGCCCCCCTCGACCATCAGCCGGGCCACCCCGCGGGCGTGCAGGTCGGTGAGCACCAGTTCGAGGTCGACGGGGTCGCCGCCGTCGACCACTGTCGCCACCTCGCCGAGCCGCGTCCGCGCCTCGTCCAGGCGGGTGCTCGCGCAGTAGACGAGTTTGTCGATGTCGCCGGTGCAGAAGAAGTGCGCGGTCGGGTCCAGGTCGGCCCGGCCGGTCACCGTCACCTTGACCGGTGTCGGTCGCAGCCCTCGGGCGACCCGCGCCGCCCGGCGCTGCGGCGACCGGACCAGCAGTCGCGGATTGTCCTGCCGGACCGTACCGGCGCCGACCAGGATCGCGTCGCATTCCGCCCGTACGGCATCCACTCGATCGAAATCGGCGTCGTTGGACAGCAGCAGCCGGTTTCCCGTGGCGTTGTCCAGGTAACCGTCGATTGACATGCCGCAACTGAGCAGTACGTACGGCCGGTCGCCCACTGGTTGCACCTCTCCGTCGATGAACAGCCCGCGCGGTGGCCCAGTCTTCCGCACCGTCGGCGCCCGTCCCCGCCGACCCGGCCCCGCTAGCCGCCGGGTGGCCCGCATCGGATGACCGCGCACCGGGTACCAGCCTGCACGGTCTTCGAATGCGTCGGCGGGCGGACCCCCGACCGAGAGGCACGCCAGATCGTCAGGGCTCTGAGGCACCCTAGATCGTCAGGGCGCACGCACCCCGACCCCAAGAGGGAGAACTGATGCCGCACACACCGCCCCAGGTAACCTCCGCCGAGGCTGCCGAAACGCTCACCGCGCTCGGGCCGGTCCCCCCGGCCACCGTGCGCCGGCAGGTGACCGTCCCGCTCCGCTTCGGCGACGGCTACACCGCGACCGCGAGCGTGTTCACCTTCGACGGCCTGGTGGACGGCCGCGAGCACCTCGCTCTCGGCCTGGGAGACTGGCGGGACCGGATCGACCGGACCGTCGAGGGCACCCCGATGCCGTTGGTACGCCCGCACAGCGAGTGCATGACCGGTGACGTCTTCGGCAGCCAGCGGTGCGACTGCGGCCCGCAGCTGCGGGAGGCGGTCGAGCGGATCAGCGAGCATGGCGGATTCCTGCTCTACCTGCGCCAGGAGGGTCGGGGCATCGGGCTGTACGCGAAGCTCGACGCGTACGCGTTGCAGGACGTCGGGCTGGACACCTACGAGGCCAACGTGGCGCTCGGGCACGGCGAGGACGAGCGGGACTACACCGTGGCGGCGCAGATGCTGCGTACCCTCGGCGCCGACCGGATCGCGCTGCTGAGCAACAATCCCGACAAGGCGGAACAACTCGAACGTCTCGGCGTACGGGTCGCCGAGCGGATCCCCACCGGGGTGCACCTCTCCGCCGCCAACGCCCGCTACCTGAAGACGAAGGCCAACCACACCGCGCACACCATCGAGCTGCCCCTCGCCGACTGAGTCGCCGACTCCCGCCGGAGCGGGACCGGTTTGTGCGGGACCGGTGGGTGCGGGACCGGCGGTTCAGACCACCGGGGCCCGGTCGAGGTCGGTCATGTCGATCTCGTGCCGCTCGAACAGCTCCTCGAGGGCGTCCGGGCCGTTCTCCTCGGCGTAGTCTGCCTCGGACTCGCTCACCGGTACGGCGAGCAGCCAGGCCACCGTCCTGCCGCCGACCACCGTCGAGCTGAACTCCCGCTCCCAGAGGTAGGGGTCGGTGAGGAAGAAGTGCGGGAACCGGGTGTCCGGCAGGTGCATCCGCAGCACCTCCCGGAAGCAGGCGCCGGGCTCCGGTTCCCAGCCGTCGTTGATCCAGAAGAACGCGGCGGTGCTCAGCGCCTCGGCGAACCGGGGGTGCAGCGCCGAGTTCGCGACGGCGAGCAGTTCGACGCCGAGCGGCGGGTCGACCTCCCGGGGCACGACCAGCTCCGACAGCCCGATGGTGCAGTACGCCGTGACGTCCGGCCAGGGGTGGTCGGTGGAGTGCAGGACCGCCACCTTGCCGGTCCCGTCGCCGTCGAGGTATTCGACGACCCGGGGGCTGCCGCCGAAGACCGCCGCGACGGTCTTCGCGATCACCCTGTTCTCGTTGCTCACGTTCGGCATGTTCACGGCCCCAGGTAGTCGTCGGTACGGTCCTCGCCCGCGTGCCCCCGGTTCGACGATGGTAGCTCCGGCCGGTAGTGGTCCGGGTTGTTGTGCTCGTCGAGGAACTGCTTGCGGCTGATCCGCCGGCGACGCGCACTGGCCTGGTGCTTGCGGAACTCGTACCCCGGCTTGTGCCCCATGTCCCACCGCCCGAACCGGCGGATGACCCTGCCGGTGAGCGGGTCCCGGACCTTGCCGTCCGGGCCCTTGTTCGCCTGCCACACCCTGTCCCGCAGGCCCCGGCGGAAGGTCTTCGGCCGGCGGTAGGGATCCCGGCGCAGCTTGGCCCGCACGCTCCGACTGACCGGTGGCAGCGGTTCGCCGTCCTTGACGACCGCCCGCAGCGACCGCATGACACCCTTGGCGGCGGCACCGGCCAGCCGGCGCCGCCCCGGGCGTCTAGCCATTGACGATTTTCATGATCGCCTCGTTGAGCAGCCAGTCCAGGGCGCGGCGGCACGCCTCGCGCAGCGCCGCCGCGCCGGCGGCGGCCAGTCCGCCGGTGGCGATCGCCGCCGCTATCGCCAGCACGGTCAGGGTGGCCTGGGCGATGATGTTGATCTTCAGTGCCAGCACGATGGCGGCGCAGGTCAGCAGGCCGGCGCCGACGATGTCCGCGCCGGACGCCCCGCCGGCCAGCCGCTGCGCCGGGGCGGCGTCCCGGGTCCAGCTGGTCCGGAACACGTCGGCCAGCTCACCCCGGCCCGCCGTCCAGACCTCGGCCGCCGCACCGTTGGCGGCGGCGACCTGCGCGTCGAGCTGGCCGGACAGGCCGGTCCAGGCCCGCCCCAGCTCCAGCAACTTCGTCTCGTCGCTCTCCGGCCACCGGAAGCCGATGGTGGACAGCAGTTCCACCAGGCTGGGCGGCAACTCGATCCCCACCACGGGCCCCCTACGGTCCTGTCCACCCCTGGCTGTCCAGCAGGGCGCTCGCCTGCGCCCTGCTCTCCGCGTCGGCCTCCTCGAAGAGGAACGCCGCGGCGTCCAGTCGCTCGGCGTAGTCGTCGATCGTGTCGAGGTTGGAGCTGTAGCAGTTCATCACCATGGCGTGCGCGGACTGGTAGACGTCGGCGATCGCCGCACCCAGCTCGTCGTTCCCCCACGGTGCGCCGACGGAGTCCAGCCGCCGTTGGAAGGTCCCCAGCAGGGCGTCGGTCCGCTCGACCACCTCGACGAGCCGCCCGGCGGAGTTCCGCAGCCCGTCCGGGGAGACCTCGGTGGTGCTCACCCGGCCCGCCGTTCGATCCGGGCCATCGCGTCGGTGAGCGAATCGGTGATCGCCCGCATGCTCCGCATGCTCTGCTCGCGCACCTCGCGCAGTTGTTCGGCAAGTACCGCCGGATCCACCGCGCCGGCCGCGAGCAGCGCGTCGTCGTGGTCGCGGGCCGCCCGCCATGCCTGGTTGAACGCCCTGGTGAGCCCCTCGGCCAGCTCGGCCGGGCGGAGGCCGGTCACCTCGTCGTCCAGCCGGATCTCCGCCACCTGCCCGTCGGCGGCCAGCCGCACCCGGACCCGGCCGTCGAGGGCACTGCCGGAGGCTTCCCGGCCCGGCCGCTGCCGGTCCCGGGCCGCGTCCGCCTCACGCTGGACGGCCTCCATCAGCCGGTCGATGTCACCCAACACGTGCCACAGATCGGACAAGCCACGCCTCCCGCCGCCGCGCAGACGGTGGAGCCACGGCGCGCGCTGTCCCCACCGGACCCTCAACCTAACGGCCCATCGATACCGGGGCAATCATCGATCCCGGCACTCCGCAGGGAACCGGCGCCGGCCCGGACGCTACCCTCCGGCTTCGGGACGCCCCGGCTCGCGGCCGGGCCCCGCCGGGCTGCACCGACGGCCCGCGACGACGAAGGGAGACGGGCCATGCTTGTCGACTGGCCACTGGACCGGCTGCGCGACTACCGACCCGAACGGGACGAACCAGGCGACTTCGACAACTTCTGGGCAGACACCCTCGACCAGGCACGGAACGCGGCCAGCCCGGCAAAGTTCGAGCCGTACGACGCCGGCTTGTCCACCGTGGAAGTCTTCGACGTCACCTTCTCCGGCTTCGCCGGACAGCCCGTACGCGGATGGTTCCTGCTCCCCCGGCACAGCACCGGCCGGCTCCCCTGCGTCGTGGAGTACATCGGGTACGGCGGCGGGCGCGGGCTGCCACACGAGTGGCTGACCTGGAGCGCCGCCGGCTACGCCCACCTGGTGATGGACACCCGGGGCCAGGGCAGCAACGGCTACCTGGTCGGCGACACACCGGACCCGGACCCGTCCGGCCTGCCGCAGACCCCCGGCTTCATGACCCGGGGCATCACCGAGCCGGACACCTACTACTACCGCCGGGTCTTCGCCGACGCCGTGCGGGCGGTGGAGACCGCCCGGGAGCACCCCCGGGTCGACCTGGACCGGGTGGTGGTGGCCGGCACCAGCCAGGGCGGCGGGATCAGCATCGCCGTGGCCGGCCTCGTCGACGGGCTCGCGGCGGTACTGCCGAACGTGCCGTTCCTCTGCCACTACCGGCGGGCCACCGAGATCACCGACGCAACGCCGTACCAGGAGCTTGTCACGTACCTGCGGACGCACCGCAACGACGTCGAGCGGGCGTTCCGCACCCTCGGCTACTTCGACGGGGTCAACTTCGCCAGCCGGGCGAGCGCACCGGCACTCTTCTCCGTCGCCCTGATGGACGCGGTCTGCCCGCCGTCGACGGTCTACGCCGCCTTCAACCACTACGCGGGGCCGGACAAGGACATCATCGTGTGGCCGTACAACGGGCACGAGGGCGGGGCCGGCTTCCAGTTCCCCCGGCAGGCCGAACTGCTCCGCCGGCTGTTCGGGGATGGCTGACCACCGTTCGCGGACGGCTGACCCGCGGTGCGGCGCCGCCGGGGCGGCCACCGGCTACGGCGCCGCCTTCGACCGGCTCTTCGCCCGGGGCAGCGCGGCGGTGCTGGCCGGTACCCACCACCGGGACTCGCCCCCGGTCGACGGCGGCCGGTGGGGGCTGTCGGTCGTGCTGCCGCCGGATCCGGAGAGCACCGTCCGGCTGGCGGCGGTGACCGCCGAGGCGCTCGCGGTGGCCGGCCCCGGGCACTGGCCGACCGGCTCACCGGCGGCGGTGCACCTCACGGTACGGGCCCTCGAGGCGCACCGGAGCAGCGTGCCGGCGGGCGATCCGCTGGTCGTCCGGGCGGCGGCGGCGCTGCGCCGGGCGGCCGCCGCCGGCCCACCGGTGCGCCTCACACTGCGCGGCCTGACGCTCACCCCGTCCGGCGTGATGGCCTGCGGGCACCCGGTCGACTCGGCGGCCGACGGCTTCGCGGCGCGGCTCGCCGCCGAACTCGGTGACGACGCCTGGTTCGAGGCGGCCTTCACCCGGGACATCTGGTACGCCACCCTGGTCCACTTCACCGGGCCGGTGCACGACCCGGCCGCCCTGGTCGACTGGGTCGCCGCCCGCCGCGACGTCGAGCTGGGCGAGACCGTCGTGGCGGCGGCCGAGCTGCTGCGCTTCCGGTTCGACGGACGCCAACCGGTCCGGGTACCGCTGGCCCGTGCCCCCTTCGCGACCGGCACCCGATAGCCGGAAACGTCTCGCCACCGGGGCCGGTACCTCCGCCGGATTCGGGGCCGGCACCTCCGCCGGATTCGGGGCCGCGCCGGAGCCGACCGTGGCCGTATGATTACCCGGCTTCCCGAGCGGTCGCAGCCGACCCGTCCGCGGCACGGTCGACGACGACTGTCAGATCCACGTCTGCCCCTTTTGCTCCGGCTGCCCGGAGCGAAACGATGGTCCGGAAGTCACGGGAGGAACCGATGGACTCCGACAGCGCCGACCCTGGCCGCCCGGCGGAGCCGCTGCCGGCCGAGTTCGGCTCGGCCGAGCGGGCCACCGACGACGGCGACGACCGGACCAGCCGGTTGGACCCGGTGCCTACCTCGCCGAGCCTGGTCACCGACTCGGTGATCGCCCGGCCGCTACAGGAACGGATGCGCTCCTCCGGGGACGAGCCGATCGGCGTGGTGATCGAGCTGCGAACCCGCTACCTGGGCGGGGTGCGCCGGGCACAGTCCCGGGTGACCGACCTGATCCGGCAGGTCGCCGACGCCGGCACCCCGGTCTGGCCGATCGGCTCGTACGTCAGCAGCGCTCTCACCGCCGCCCAGATCCGCGCCCTGGTGGCCGCCGACGCCGAGGAGGCCGAGGAGGTCGCCCACGAGCAGGCGGAACTGGCGGCCGGACTGGCCGAGCAGGCGCCCCGCTCCGCCCCGGCCGCCGAGGAGTCGCCGTCGACCGTCACGGCCGGGCCGGCCCCACGCTCGGCGATCCACCGGATCTGGCCCAACTTCGAGGTACAGCCGCTGATCCACCGCTCGGTGGTGACCACCAAGTGCCAGGCGGCGCATCGGGCCTTCAACGCGTACGGCCAGGACATCGTCTGGGCGGTGCTCGACTCCGGGATCGACGAGGAGCACGCGCACTTCCAGCGGCACGGCAACCTGGCCCTGACCCCGCCACTGGCGCACCGCAGCTTCGTCGGCGACAGCGACGCGGACGCGACGAAGGACCGGGCCGGGCACGGTACGCACGTCGCCGGGATCCTGGCCGGCGAGCAGATCGTCGGCGAGGACGAGAACCCGCTGACCGCCGCCACGTTCTACCAGCCGGAGGCGGGCGACCTGCGTACCGAGCGGTTGCGGCTGCGGGCGATCAGCGGGATGGCGCCGCGCTGCCGGCTGCTCTCCTGCAAGATCCTCCGGGACGACGGCTCCGGCGACATGGCGGCGGTACTCGCCGCGCTGGAGTACATCCAGGAACTCAACGACTACGGCCGCGAACTCCTTGTGCACGGGGTGAACCTGTCGGTCGGCTATCCGTTCGACCCGACCTGGTTCGCCACCGGGCTCAGTCCGGTCTGCCGGGAGGTCAACCGGCTGGTGCAGTCCGGCGTGGTGGTGGTCGCGGCGGCCGGCAACACCGGCTACGGCTACGTCATCGACGCCGGTGGCCGGCGGATGCGGACGGCGTTCGACCTGACCATCAACGATCCGGGCAACGCCGAACTCGCCATCACGGTCGGCGCCACCTCCTGCCGGCCGCACGCCTCCGGCGTCTCCTACTTCTCCTCCAAGGGTCCGACCGGGGACGGCCGGGCCAAGCCGGACCTGGTGGCACCCGGCGAGCGGGTGATCAGCGCCGGTACCGGCCGGCTGCTGGACCAGGCACTGACCAGCGTGCCCGGCGCGACCTACGTGGAGAACTCCGGCACCTCGATGGCGGCGCCACACGTCTCCGGGGTGGCGGCGGCGTTCATGTCGGTGCACCAGGAGTTCATCGGCCGCCCGCACCGGGTCAAGCGGGCACTGCTGGACTCCGCCACCGACCTCGGTCGGGACCCGTCGTTCCAGGGCCGCGGGCTCGTGGACGCGATGCGGGCCCTCCAGTCGGTCTGACCCGTCGACCCGGGAGAAGGTGCCAGATGCGGTTCCCGTACGCGGAGGTGGAGATCCGCTCCACCGGCGAGATCCACGACGACGCACAGCGCCGGGCGGCGGTGGAGCTGGTCGCCTCCTCGGGCGCCACCGACGTACTCGTGCTCTGTCACGGCTGGAACAACGACATCCCGGCCGCCCGCCGCCTCTACCAACGGCTCACCGACAACATGGCGGCGGTCCGCCCGGCGGTGCCCGGGGCGGCGTCCCGGACGCTGGCCGTGGTCGGCGTGCTCTGGCCGTCGATCCGCTGGTCGGACGAGGACGAGGTGGCCGGCGGCGGGGTCGCGGTCGCCGACGAGGCCACGGCGCTGGTCGGGGCGATCGCCGCCCAGGTCGAGGACCCGGGCCGGGCTGCGCTGCTCACCGGGCTGGTGCCGGAGCTGACCGGTTCGGCCGAGGCGCGGCAGCGCTTCCTCGACCTCCTGCGCCAGCAGCTCCCCGGCACCCCGGCGAGTGCCGGCACGGCAGCCGGTATCGGCACGCCGGACGGTATCGGCACGCCGGACGGTGGCGGCACGCCGGCTGCCGAGGCTCGGGCCGCGGAGGCTCGGGAGGTGGACGAGGACGCCCCGCCGTCGGCGCTGCTGCACGGCGACGCGGAGACGGTGTTCCAGGCGGTCGGCGGCCCCGAGGTCGACTTCGGGCTGCCGGAGCGGGCCGGCGGCGCGGCCGACGGCGTGCTCGGGCCACCGGTCGGCGCGGCGACCGGTGGGGCGGCCGGATTCGGCTTCGACCTGGACAGCATGCTGGCCAAGGCGCGCGGGGTGTTGAACGTCACCACCTACTACACGATGAAGGACCGGGCCGGGACGGTCGGCTCCGGCGGTGTCGCCACGCTGCTGCCACAACTGGCCGGGGCATCGCCGTCGGGCGTACGACTGCACCTGGCCGGACACTCGTTCGGTGCCCGGGCCCTGGCCGCGGCGGCGGTACGGCACCCACGACTGCACTCGTACACGCTGCTACAGGGTGCGTTCAGCCACCACGCGTTCGCCGAGAACTTCAACGGCCGGGGCGAGAACGGGCACTTCCGCTCGCTGCTGAGCGGTCGGCAACTGGCCGGGCCGATGCTGGTGACGCACACCGTCAACGACCGGGCGGTCGGCCTGGCGTACGCGGCGGCGTCCCGGCTCGCCCGGCAGGCCGGCGCCGGCCTCGGCGACGCGAACGACCCGTACGGCGGAATCGGCCGCAACGGGGCGCTGAAGACTCCCGAGGCGGTCCAGCCCGGCGTCGACCTGCTGGAGGTGGGCGGCGGTTACCAGTTCCAGCCGGGGCGGGTGCACAATCTGCGGGCGGACCGGTTCGTCAGTTCGCACGGTGACGTCAGCGGTCGACAGGTTGCCTACGCTCTGTACTGTGCGATAAGCGTTCAGTGACCGTCGCGGAACTGGACTGGCCCCGGGCGACGGCCGAGCGCCCGTTGACGAGCTCTGACCTCGCCGACTTTGATTGACCTGGCCACCGGTGGGTACGGTCCGCGCTGTAACCTGACGGGTCCGGTGACCTTGGAGGCGCCATGACTGACGGTCCGTTGCACGATCAACGGACGGAGACACAGCATGGTCCTCTGCTGCTCCAGGCTGATTTCGACGCGGAGCAGGTCGCCGAGGTACGCCGGGCGTTGACCGCGTGCCTCCTGGCGGCCGGCCTGGTCGGGGAACGGCTGGACGACTTCGTGACCGCGGTCAACGAGGCGATGACCAACGCCGTCCGGCACGGCGGCGGACGGGGCGAGCTGCGGTTCTGGCGACGGCAGCACCTGATCTGTGAGATCCGGGATCACGGAAACGGCTTTGCCGATTCGCTGCCCGACATTCCGCGCAGCCGCCCCCGGCCGTCCGCCAGCGGCGGAATGGGACTCTGGCTGGCGCAGGAACTCGCCGACGCCATCGAGGTGCGCAGCGGTGCCGACGGGGTCCTGGTACGGCTGACCATGGCCGTCACCGACCAGACCGCCGTACCGCCGGTGGTGTCCCCTGCCGCCGTACCACCACCCGCCGCCGGGTTCGACCATGTGTCGCCGCTCCCCGGTCAGACCAACCTGCCACGGGCAACCGGACTGACCAGCATGCCACCACTCAGCGGCCCGACCGACGTGCCGCTGGCAGCCGGACTGACCAACGCGCCGCTGGCAGCCGGACTGACCAACGCGCCGCTGGCAAACGGACTGACCAACGTGCCCCCACTGGCCGGCCCGACCGACCTGCCACCGGCAGCCGGACTGACCGACGCACCGCAGGCAGCCGGACCGACCGACGTGCCCCCACTGGCCGGCCCGACCGACCTGCCGCCGGCGACGGGTGGGTGACCGCGCCCGGGAGTCCGGACCGCCCGGTGACGGGCGGGGAGCTGTTGCCCGGTTCTCCCCACCCGCCCCGCCTCGCCCCGCCGACAAGCAGTCAGGTCAGCGTCGCGGCACCGCTTCGGCGACCGCGGCCGGCACCGGCTGGTAGCCGGTGGCCCGGGTGCTGAACGTCCCCCGGCCCTGGCTCCGGCTGCGCAGCCGGGTCGCGTAGCCGAAGAGTTCGGCCAGCGGCACGGTCGCGGTGACCACCACGGTGCCGGCCCGGGTGGTCGAGCCGACGACCCGGCCACGCCGGGCCGCCAGGTCGCCGAGCACCGCCCCGACGGTGTCGTCCGGCACGGTCACCGTCACCTCGACCACGGGTTCCAGCAGGACCAGCTCGCTGGCGGCCAGCGCGGCCCGCAGCCCGAGCCGACCCGCCGTGCGGAAGGCCAGCTCCGAGGAGTCCTTCACGTGCGTGGCACCGTCGGTCAGGACGACCCGGAGCCCGATCACCGGATGGCCGCCGAGCGGCCCGTCGGCGAGCGCGTCCCGGCAGCCGGCCTCGACCGCCCGGACGTACTCCTTCGGCACCCGGCCGCCGACGACCGTCGAGGCGAACTCGAAGTCGGGCGCGCCGCCGTGCGGTACCTCGCCGTCGCCGGTCGGCGGAGCGTCCAGCGGCGCCACGTCGAGGACGACGTGTGCCCACTGACCCGCGCCGCCGTCCTGCTTGACGTGCCGGTACACCAGGCCGGAGACGCCACGCAGCACGGTCTCCCGGTACGCCACCCGAGGCCGGCCCACGGTGACCTCCAACCCGCCGTCCTGGCGGACCTTCTCCACCGCCACCTCCAGGTGCAGCTCCCCCATGCCGGAGAGCACGGTCTGTCCGGTCTCCGGATCGGTCCGCAGCGCCAGCGAGGGATCCTCCTCGACCAGCCGGGCAAGGGCCGCGGCCAGCCGTCCGGTGTCGGTGCTCCGGCGCGCCTCGACGGCGACCGAGACCACCGGGTCGGCGGCGCTCGGCGGTTCGAGCAGCAGCGGTGCCTCCGGGGCGCAGAGGGTGGCACCCACCCGCGCCGACTTCAGCCCGACCACCGCGACGATGTCGCCGGCTGCCGCCCGGTCCACCTCGGTGTGCCGGTCGGCCTGCACCCGGAGAATCCGGCTGATCCGTTCGGTACGTCCGGCTCCGGCGTCCAGCACCACGCCTCCCTTCCCGATGGTCCCCGCGTAGACCCGCAGGTAGCTCAGTCGACCGGTGCCGGTCGAGTTGACCTTGAAAACCAGGCCGGTGAACGGCGCAGCCGGGTCGGCGGACCGCTCCCGCCGCTCGCCGCCGGGGGTGTCGCCGCACACCGCCGGGACGTCCAGTGGCGACGGCAGGTAGTCGACAACCGCGTCGAGGAGCGGTTCGATCCCCCGGTTCCGGTACGCCGAGCCGCAGAGCACCACCACACCGTCCCCGGTACGGGTCAGCTCCCGCAGCGCGTCGCGGAGTGTCCCGGCGGCCAGCGTCGACCGCTCGCAGTACTCCTCCAGGGCGGCCGGATGCCGCTCGGCGACCGCCTCGACCAGTACCCGGCGGCGGTGTTCGGCCTCCCGGCGCAACTCCTCCGGCACCGGGCCGAGGACCGGGGCCTGCGCACCGTCGGGCCAGGTCAGCGAGCGCATCTCGACCAGGTCGACGACACCGGTGAAGCCCTCCTCACGGCCGATCGGCAACTGCACCACCAGCGGGGTGACCCGGAGCCTGTCCCGGATCGACCGGACCGCCGTGTCCAGGTCGGCGCCGGACCGGTCGAGTTTGTTGACGAAGGCGATCCGCGGTACGCCGTGCCGGTCGGCCTGCCGCCACACCGACTCGCTCTGCGGCTCGACCCCGGCGACGCCGTCGAAGACCGCGACCGCGCCGTCGAGTACCCGCAGTGACCGCTCCACCTCGTCGGCGAAGTCGACGTGTCCCGGGGTGTCGATCAGGTTGATCCGGTGACCGGCCCACTCGCAGCTCACCGCGGCGGCGAAGATGGTGATGCCACGGCGGCGCTCCTGGGCGTCGAAGTCGGTGACGGTGGTCCCGTCGTGCACCTCGCCGCGCTTGTAGGTGGCGCCGGTGGCGTAGAGGATCCGTTCGGTGGTGGTGGTCTTGCCGGCGTCGACGTGGGCGAGGATGCCCAGGTTCCGCAGCCGGGTCAGGGGGTTGGGAAAAGCACGCACGGCCCATGGCCTCTCTGTGCTGACCTGTCGGAAAAGGACGGGCGCGATTTCCGGACGAGCCCACGCGGGAAGCGCGCAGGCGAGCACTCCCGAAGCCCGACGCCGCAAACCGACGGACGTGGCCGACCCGACGGACGTGGCCGACCCGACGGACGTGGCCGACACGACGGACGTGGCCGACACGACGGACGTGGCCGGCACGGCCGACGAAGCTGGCGGCAACGAGCTCGGTGTGGCCGACGGGGTCGGCATGGCCGGGCGCAGGACCTGGCAGCGTCGCCGGGGTCGGGGGAGATGGCTCAGGGATTCGTCACGGATCTCCGGTGCGGCCGCGCGAGCCGGCACCAGAGATCAGAAAGACGTCAGGATCACCCGGTGCAGCGACTGGGGAATGACCACAGCGGTGCGGTAGCGCACGGCCGTCTCCCCTCACTCGTTCCGATGACGCGCCGACCCCGAAAGGGCCAAGATCGCGCTGGGCTGGTCCGAGTGTACCGGCCGGACACCCGTCGCACAGTCCAATTTTCCGGATGCCCGACGACCAGACGGGATGCCCGACGACGAGACCGGCGCGACTCGAAACCGACCTCGCCCGTACCGGGCCGCCGACCGAGAGCCGGCGGCCGAACGCTGCCGGCGGGCGGGAGGCACGCCGGCAGCGCACCGACATTCCGGTACGGCCGGCCGCTACGGCTTGCTGATCGCCACGGCGGTGTACGGGGTCTCCGGCGTCGGCGGGGTGCTGAACCGCGCGTTCGGCAGGTAGAGCCGGTTGCCGTACGAGGCGACAGTGGTCGGGACGTCGAACCGGGGGTCGGTCAGCCGCTCGACGATCCGGCCCGAGCGGCCGTCCCGGGAGAGTCGCAGTACGGCCACCGTGTTGAGCCGGTTGAGCACCGCGTAGAGCGTCCGGCCCTCCAGCAGCAGCCCGTCGCCGTTGGTGAGCAGCTCCCCGCCGAGGTCCACCTGCCGGGTCACCCCTGACCGGGGGTCCACCCGGAACAGCAGGCCGGTGTTGGACTGCACCACCAGCAGCGCCCGGCCGTCCGGCGTCCGGCAGATGCCGTTGGCGTTGATGCCGGCGGCGTAGCTGATGTCCCCGGTCAGCGGCAGCCCGCGTACGTCGTCGGCACCGGCACCCGGTCCGGTCGGTACGACGTACAGCACCGGGTTCGACGAGTCGGTGAAGTACGCCGAGTGCCGGGTCAGCACCACGTCGTTGACGAAGGTCGAGTCGACGGTGAAGTACAGGTTCGCCAGCACCTGGCCGTTCCGGGCGTCGACGATCCGGCCGAGGCCGGACCCGCCGCCGGCGACGAACAGCCGACCCCGGCCGTCCAGCTTCAACCCGATCGACGGCAGGTCGGGACCCGGTCTCCCGCCGAGCACCCGGCCCTCGCCGGTGACCAGGTCGACCCGGTAGATCGCCCCGTCGTAGCGGGAGCCGAAGTACGCGAACGGCAGCGCGCCGATCGCGATCCCCTCCGGCATCCAGCCGTCGGGCAGGTCGACGGTGTCCGGGAACCACTTCCGGGAACGTACGCCGGGGGCGTGCGCGCTCGCCCTCTCCGCGGTGCCGACCGCGGCGGCGACGCCGAGCGCGGCGACGCCGGTCAGGACACTACGTCGTCGGATCATGAGGTGATCTCCATCCGTACTCCTGTGCGCAGGACAGTGTGCCAGTGCCGGGCGGCACTGCTCCGGCGGAAGACACGCACGGACGGATCGACAGGTTCAACTGTCACCAGGATCGACCGACTGCCGGGACGACGCCAGGGGCGGGACGGCGCGGGCGGGACGACGCGGGGCGCGCGACGGCGCGGGGCGGGGTTATTCGTCGCGTGCGTCGTGGGCGAGCAGCGCGAGCTGGATCCGGTTGTCCAGGTCGAGCTTGGCCAGCGCGCTGGAGACGTACGCCTTGACGGTGCCGACCGAGAGGAACAGCCGGTCGGCGATCTCGCCGTTCGACAGGCCCTCCGCCACCGCGACGGCGACCGCCCGTTCCCGCTCGGAGAGCAACCCGAACCGATCCCGGGCCCGTTGCCGGCGCTGGTCCGGGTCACGCTGGCCGGGGCGGCGGTCCGGCGCGACGCCCGCGACGTGGTCGATCAGGGTACGGGCGACCGTCGGGGAGAGCACCGGCTCACCGGCGGCCGCCCGGCGGACGGCGTCGACGATCTGCTCCGGCGGGGTGTGCTTGACCAGGAACCCCGCCGCACCGTTGCGGAGCGCGTCGAGGATCGTCGCGTCGGCGTCGAAGGTGGTCAGCACGATGACCTCCGGACGCTGCCCGGAGCGGGCGGTGATCGCCCGGGTCGCCGCGATCCCGTCCAGCAAGGGCATCCGGACGTCCATCAGCACCACGTCCGGACGCAGCCGGGTCACCGCGTCGGCGACGTCGGCACCGTCCGCCGCCTCGCCGACGACCTCGATGTCGGGTGCCCCGCCGAGCATCAGCCGCAGGCCGGTCCGGACCAGCGCGTCGTCGTCGACCAGGAGTACCCGGATGGCCGGCCCGGCACCCGTGGCGGCCGGCTGCCGGCCCGCCGCCTCGCCCGACGTCATGCGTCACCCGAAGTCATGTGCCATCCGAAGTGATGTGCCACCCGGGCTCATGCGTCGTCCGAAGGTCACCTGCCACCCGGACTCATGCGTCACCCGAAGTCTCGCGTCGGCCGGAGTCATGCCGGCCAGGGTAGCCGGGTGCGTAGTCGGAACGTCCCGCCGACCACGCCGTGCTCGATGGTGCCGCCGTCCAGGGCCAGCCGCTCGGCGAGCCCGGTCAGCCCGGCGCCCGCCCCGGGCAGGTCGACGGCCACCTGCGCACTGGACTCCGTCGGCCGTCCGCCGGCACCCGGCGCAGACAGCGCCGACGGCGCCGACAGCGGCGGTGACGACAGCGGCGGTGACGGCAGCGGCGGTGACGGCAGCGGATTGGTGATCGTCGCGACGATGCCGGTGCCGGGCTCGATCTCCACCCGTACCGTCACCTCGGTCTGGCCGGCGTGTTTCCGGGCGTTCGTCAGCCCCTCCTGGACGGTCCGGTAGACCGTACGCTGCATCGCGGGCCGCAGCGACTCGGCCGCACCGGGTGCACAGACCATCTCGAACGCCACCCGCTGACCGGCCACCTGTGCCTCCTGGACCAGCCGGAAGATGTCGGCCAGCCTCGGCTGCGGCGCCGACCGGTCCGACACCCACTGATCGGCCGTAGCAACTTCCTGATCGGCCGTGCCGACTTCCGGGTCCGGCTGTTCGAAGCCGTGCCGGTCCCCCCGCTTCCGCTGCTCGACGCCGTTCCCGACGCCGTTCCGGTCCCCCCGCTCCGGCCGGAGTACGGCGAGCACGTCGCCCAGCTCGACGAGCGCCTGTCGGGCGTTGTCCCGGATCACCTTGATCGCCCCGCCGACCTCCGCCGCACCCAACGGCGCCCCGGCACCGGCGTCGGCCTGCGCGGTCCGGTACGCCAACGCGCCCGCATGCACCGAGATCAGTGAGATCCGGTGCGCCAGTACGTCGTGCATCTCCCGGGCGATCCGCTCCCGCTCCGCCCGGCGCGCTCCGGCCAGCCGTTGCCGATGCTCTTCGCGTGCCCGGTCGACCTCGCGACGCAGGTTGGCGATGAGCTGCCGTCGGGCCCGGACCGCGATCCCCCAGCCGAGCGGCACCAGGTACATCAGCAGGATCAGCGTGAGATACGCCCACCGGGTCACGCCGGGCGGTGGATTCTGGTAGCCGAACAACAGCGAGGGCACCACGTGCAGCGCGGTGACCAGGGTCGCCGGCAGCCAGTTGCGGTGCACCGCGACGTTGAGGACCACTACCAGGGCCGCGCCGAGCCCGGTCGCCGCCAGCATCAGCACCGTCACCATCGCGACGCCGAGGAGGATCGGAAAGCGCCGCCGCCACCACAGGGCCAGGCAGCCGACCGCACCGACCCAGGGGTCGATCGTGACCATCCAGCCGGGGATCGAGTCGACGTAGTACAGCGGCGCGCTGCGCCAGGTCCACGCCCAGAAGAACACCGCCAGGCCGAACAGCAGGGAGTCCACGACCCAGTCCCGGGACGTGCGTCGGGGTCGAGGTCGGGGCCGGGGTGCACCGTCCGGATCGTCGACGGCGGCGGTCTCCGGTGGCGCGGCGGTGCGGCCTCGGCCGGGCCACCGGACGCGTCGGGCCAGCTCCATGCGCCGAGACTACAAACGGTTGGCCCGTCGCCGGGCTGGTCGACCGGCCAACAGCGCTGGCCAGCCGACCAGAACCGATGGCCGGTCGGCAGCGGCGCCCGGCCGGCTCCGTGCCGCAACGTCCAGGGATGGGACCGCAGCAGCCGTACACCGGTCGACCGCCGACCGCCCCGGAACCGGACTCGGAGCACCGAGGCCCCGCAGACGGCCCGATCGCCCTCGACCGTCCGATCATTCCGACGGCGGCGACCGGCGGCCCGGCCGCCGCACCGTCGCGGCCGGTGAAGGCCGCCGGATCAGGCCCGCAGGTGCTGGCCGGGTCAGACCCGCAGGTGCTGGCCGGGCCAGGCCCGCAGGTGCTGGCCGGGCCAGGCCCGGGGGGATCGGCGGGGTCGCTGGGACTGCGCCCGCTCCGGCACCGGGTCGATCGCCGGGCGATCGGCTGGTGGAGCGCCCGGGTGATCGTCGGCGTCGCGCCGCTTGTCGCGGCCCTGTCCGTCGGGTACGTCATGTTGCCCGCCACCCGGAGCTGGCTCGGGCCGATCCTGCTGGTGGCGGTACCGACCTGGCTCGCGTACCTCGTCGTGGTGCCATCCTGGCGGTATGCCGTACACGGTTGGGAGGTCACCCCGGATGCCGTGTACGCCGTGTCGGGGTGGTTCGTCCGGGAGTGGCGGGCCGCTCCGATCTCCCGGATCCAGACCGTCGACACGGTCCGGGGACCGCTGGAACAACTCTTCGGACTGGCCACGGTGACCGTGACGACGGCCTCGGCGAGCGGCCCGGTCGTACTCGTGGGGCTCGACGCGGACCTCGCCGCCCGGACCGCCGGCCGGCTCACCGAGATCGTCCGACAGACCGCCGGGGACGCGACGTGACCCCGGCACCCGACACGGCCCGGCACGTGACCCCGGGAACCGAGACGGCCCGCGGCTCGGACGCGGCACCCGAGACGGCCCGTGGCTCGGGCCCGGCACCCGAGATTCCGTGGCGGCGGCTGGACGGTCGGATCGTCTGGGTCGACGGGCTCTACGCGCTGCTGTCGCTCGTACCCGCCGGTCTGGCACTGCTCGTCGCCGACGAGCCGCGGGCCGCAACCCTGTTCCCGGTGCTCGCGGTGGCCGTGGGTGGAGTTCTCGGCGCGGCCCGGGATACGCTGCGCTGGGTCAAGACCCGCTACCGGCTCACCGAGGAGCTGGTGGAGCTTCGCACCGGCCTGCTGGTCCGCCGGTACCGGACGCTGCGGCGGGAGCGGATCCGCACCGTCAGTACGACCGCGCGGCTGCGGCACCGGCTCGCCGGGCTGCGGGTGCTCACCGTCGGGGTCGGCCAACCCGGCGCCGCCGGGTACGAGGCGTTGCAGCTCGACGCGGTCACCCGGACCGTGGCCGAGGGACTCCGCCGGGAGCTGCTGGCCGGCTCGCCGAACGCGGTGCCGGTCGGTGCTGGGGCGGATGCCGGCGACGAGTCGCCCGGTGAGCAGCTCTTCGCCCGAATCCGCTGGTCGTGGCTCTGCTACAACGTGTTCAGCGTCTGGGCGCTGGTAACGGCGGCCGGTCTGCTCTGGGGCGGCTACTGGCTGACGCGGTCGTTCGGGTTCGACGCGGCCGGGTTCGTCTCCGGGCTGCTCGACTGGCAGGCCCTCGGTCCGTGGCGTACCGGCGTGATCGCGTTCGTCGGCGTCGGCGCACTCGGGGTGCTGGGCATGGCGGTCGCCTTCGTCGCCGAGAACTGGGCCTTCCGGCTGGTCCGCGTCGACACCCCGACCGGCGCCGTGCTGCGTACGTCGCAGGGCCTGTTCCGGACCAGGGAGGTGAACCGGGACGTCGGTCGGCTGCGCGGGGTGGAGATCACCGAGCCGCTGCTCTGGCGCTGGATGGGCATGGCGGACACCAACGTCATCTCCACCGGGCTGACGATCTGGAGCATGACGCCCGCCACCACGATCCTGCCGCGCGGCCCGGTGGGTGTGGCCCGGAGGGTGGCCGCCCGGGTGCTGGACCTCGACGCCGGGGTGAACCCGTTCGCCGTGCCGCTGCGCCGGCATCCGCCGGCCGCGCTGCGCCGCCGGCTCGGCTGGGCGGTACTGGTCACGCTCGCCGTCACCGGGCTGCTGGCCTGGCTGGGCGGGACCGCGCAGGCGCTACCTGTCTGGTCGGGCGGGGCCGGACAGGCGCTGCTTGGCTGGTCGGGCGGGGCCGGACAGGCGCTGCCGGCCTGGGTGTGGCTGGTAGGCGCGGGACTGCTGCCGGTGGCGCTGGGTGCGGCGGTGGTGGCGTGGCGGGCGCTCGGGCACGGGATCGTCGGCGACCACCTGGTGGTCCGGTCCGGGTTGGTCAGCCGGAGCACGGTGGCGCTGTCCCGGCCGGCGGTGATCGGCTGGCGGCTGCGCCAGTCGCTGCCGCAACGACGCCTCGGCCTGGCCACCCTGGTCGCGACCACGGCAGCCGGGCACGGCCGGTACGCGGCGGTGGACGTGTCCGCCCGGACCGTGGTCGGCTTCGCCGAGCAGGTGGTACCCGGCCTGCTCACCCCGCTGGTCGGCGACGCACCCGCCGATCCGCTGCCCGACGCACCCGCCGATCCGCTGCCCGAGGCACCCGCCGATCCGCTGCCCGACGCACCCGCCGATCCGCTGCCCGGCTCGGACGCATCAGCTCTGGAGGAGACATGTCACCGCCTCGGCTGACCCGAGTACTGCTCTGGTGTGGGGTCGTCGGACCGCCGCTGTTCGTCCTGGTGTTCCTGGTCGACGGTGCCACCCGGGCCGGCTACGACCCGACGTACCACCCGGTGAGCGCACTGAGCCTCGGCCCGCGCGGCTGGATCCAGATCACCAATTTCGTACTGGCCGGCCTGCTGGTGCTCGGCTTCGCCGTCGGGCTGCGCCGCGCCCTGCGTCCGGGCCGGGCCGACCTCTGGGCGCCACTGGCGGTTGGCGTGTTCGGGCTCGGGCTGCTGCTCTCCGGCGTCTTCGTGATGGACCCGGCCCACGGCTATCCGCCCGGTGCACCGCTGGACGGCATCGCCACCAGTCTGCCGGGCGTACTGCACGACAACTTCGGCATCGTGGTGTTCGGGTCGCTGCCGGTCGCCTGCTTCGTGCTGGCCCGCCGCTCCGCCGGCCGTCCGACCGGTCGTGCCTGGGTCGGGTACGACCTGCTGACCGGGCTCGCCGGCCTGGCTCTGTTCGTCATCTTCGGTACGGCGTGGGAGACCGACCACCCCTCGGCCGGCCTGATCCAACGAGCGTTGATCGCCGTCGACTGGACCTGGATCACGGTCCTCGCCCTCCGGCTGCTCGCCGAGACCGATCGTCGCACCGGCACGCTGCGGTGACCCGCGAGCCGTCACGCCTGTTCGTCCTCGTCGTTCCGGTCCAAGTCTGCTGGGGCCGGTCTTCCGGATGCACTCCTCGACGTCGCTACGCAGTCGGACCGACCCGGCGCCTGGTAGGCCGAGCCGACCCGGCGCGTTGCCGGGTCCGGTGACGACGCGGACGGCCGCCACCGGACCGGCATACGGCTACTTCACCGCCGGCCGGTACCGCACGCTGACCTCGGCCGTCGGGTCGTCCGCGCCGATCCGGTGCAGGTAGATCGGGCTGCCGCCGAGGTGCTCGTAGAGCCGGATGCCCTGGCCCAACAGCACCGGCGCGATGTGCAGGTCGATCTCGTCGAGCAGTCCCCGGTGCAGCAGTTGGCGGCCGATGTCCGGCGACAGCACCTCCACGTTCTTACCTTCGGCCGCCGCCAGCGCGATCCGTACCGCCTCGGCCAGGTCGCAGTCGATGAACGTGACACGGTCGGCCGGCTCGGCGTCCTCCGGGTGGTGGGTCAGCACGAAGACCGGCCCGGTGAACGCGCCGCCGTAGATGTTGTCGGCGCCCGGGAACGCGTCCCAGCCGCGCCGGCCGCCGAGTATCGCGCCCGTCGTGCCGACGTACTCGTCGACCAGGCCGGGCTGCGCCGAGATCCCGGTCATCATCCAGCTCATGTCGTGGTCGGGCCCGGCCACGAACCCGTCCAGGGACATGGTGAAGTGCCACAGGACCTTGCCCTCGGCGGTCTGTGGTGTGAAGTCGTTCATGCCGATCTCCTCGCGGTGGTCGCTTCTCGTAACCGTGTAGACGGCAACCACCGCGAAACCTCATCGGTCACCGTCGGGCGGCTGGAGAAGTTCCGCCGGACCGGTCCGGCTCGAAACCAATCATTTACATTCGTAAAACTCCTACCCGAGCCGTCGGACGATAGCGTTCCACCTGCTCCGCAGGGGTCTGTGTCGCCCGACAGGTCGTCGCGTCAGGAGGAGCCGTGTCCACCGAAGCCCGCGCCACCGCACCGCACGATCCGTTGGCCGTCGGCCCGGACCCGCATCCGGACCTGCACAACGACGACCTGGCTCCGCTGCCGGCGGCCCGGCGCCGCTGGGGCTGGTTCGAGATCTTCAACGTCTGGACCAACGACGTGCAGAGCCTCGCCGGCTACACCCTGGCGGCCAGCCTGTTCATCACCGCCGGGATCAACGGCTGGTGGGTCTTCGCGGCGATCGTCCTTGCCGGCCTCTTCGTGAACTATCTGGTCAACCTGACCGGAGAACCCAGCGTCAGGTACGGCATCCCGTACGCGGTGATGGCCCGCAGCGGCATGGGCGTACGCGGTGCCATGTTCCCCGCGCTGGTCCGGGGCATCGTCGCGATCTTCTGGTACGGCGCGCAGACCTACTTCGCCTCCACGGCCGTGGCGCTGGCGTTGAACGCGGTCCTCGGCACCCCGGGCGGCCCGGAGGTGCTCGGCATGACCGGCATCGACTGGATCTCGTACCTGATCGTGGCGGCGATTCAGATCGTGCTCTTCGTCCGGGGTATCTCGTGGATCGAGAAGTTCCTCAACGTCGCCGGACCCGCCGTCTACGTCGTCATGGTGCTGCTGCTGGTGGCCATCTGGGTGCAGGCCGGTGACGACCTGCTGCCCGCCGTCGGCAACATCTTCAGCAACGACGAGGTGCAGGGTTGGAGTGCCGTCACGGCATTCCTCGGCGTCGTCGGCACGACCGTCGCGTACTTCTCGGCCGTCGTCATCAACTTCGGCGACTTCTCCCGGTTCTCTCGGACCCAGCGCGGGATGAGGATCGGCAACTTCACCGGGCTTCCGGTCAGCCTCGCCTTCTTCACCTTCCTGTCGCTGTTCATCACGGCCGGCGCGTACGTCGTCTACCAGGGCGGAGAGGGCGAGCCGCAGACCAACCCGGCCGCCATCGTCGGCCAGGTCGACAACACGGTACTGACCGTGGTCGCCGCCCTGACGTTCCTGGTCGCGACGATCGGCATCAACCTGGTGGCAAACTTCATCCCGCCCGCGTACGACCTGTCGAACCTGTCGCCGCAGCGGATCAGCTTCCGGCGCGGAGGGTATCTGACGGCCGCGTTCGGGTTCGTGATCGGCGCCCTCTGGGTCGCGGTGATCGACCAGATCGGCCTGCCGAAGTTCGTCGACACGCTCGGTGCCGTCCTCGCCCCGCTCTACGGCATCCTGGTCGCCGACTACTACCTGGTGCAGCGCCGGAGGCTGCACGTCCCGGACCTCTACAGCATGGATCCCGTCGGCCGCTACCACTACGTGCGGGGCTGGAACCTGCGGGCGATCTGGGCGTTCCTGGTCGCCGCCGTCTTCTCGGTGGCCGCGGTCTGGGTGCCCTGGCTGGTCGAACTCAGCGGCTTCGCCTGGGTGATCGGCGCGATCATCGGCGCAGTGCTCTACGTCTCGTTGATGCGCTCGGCCCCGTCCACCCCGTCTCGGTCCCAGGCGCCGGCCGGTCAACCGTAGCCGCTCCCGGGCCCGGATCACCCCGCCTGCCGGGACCGCCTGACCGCCCGATCGCCTGACCGCCTGCCAGTTGTCCGGGAAGCGCGGGCTACCCGTCCAACCGGAGGATCGTCTCCGCCACCTCGGCCCGTCGCCCCGGTGCGTACGAGGTCTCGAACCCGACGACCTCGAACCCGGCCTTGCGGAGCACCCGCAGCGAGCCGGCGTTGTCGCTGGCGGCCCGGGCGCGCAGTGGCCGGACGGTGACCAGACCGAGGAAGAGCGACAGCGCCGCGCTGGCGACACCGCGCCCCCACATCGCCCGGTCGACCCAGTAGGTGATCTCGGTTTGGCCGTCGACGACGAAGCTGCCGATGCTGCCGACCAGCGCACCGTTCCAGGTGACGGCCCGGATCGTCACGTCCGCTGAGGTGCGCAGCCGGGCAAGCCGGGCGGCGAAGCCGGCCCGGTCGTCAGGGTCACCGACGGTGAAGGCCGCCATCCGGACCGAGTCCGGGTCACGCGACTGCGCGAACAGCGCGTCGAGATCGGCGTCCCGCACCGGCCGCAGCGCCACTGTCCCCATGTCAGCCCCCTCCGGTCGTCGTCGGTGCGAAACCTAACAGCGCCCACCGACACCGGCCGTCTCCCGGTCGGCACCACTGGCCCGGAAGGACCGCCGAGCACGAGCCGAGGGACCGGAACGACAGACTGCTCCGCCGAGACCGACAGCCGATGCCGAGGTCGAGGTCGAGGTCGAGGTCGAGGTCGAGGTCGAGGTCGAGGTCGAGGTCGAGGTCGAGGTCGAGGTCGAGGTCGACGGCAGGTTGCGGCTGCCCAGGTCGACGGCGGGTTGCGGCGGGCAACCATGATCGCAGGAGACGGTACCGGCGACGACGCCCACGGAGGCATGGATGGTGCTCACCGCCCAGCCAAGGCTGCGTCCCCTGACGCCCGCCGTGGCCGCCCGGTTGGCCACGGTCCGGGCCGGTGTCCAGGAGGGACGGCTGCGCCGGCACGTGGAGCGGTTGGACGCGCCACGCGGTCGCTACCACGCGGCGCCGGAGATGAGCCGGGCCGAGTCGTACGTGGCCGGAGAGCTTGAGCGGGCCGGCTGGCGGGTCCGCCGGCAGGAGTTCACCGGGCCGGGCGGCTCGGCCTCCGGGGTCAACCTGCTCGCCGATCCGCCGGCCGAGGATCCCGTCGACCCGCGCCGGCCGACGGTACTGGTCGGCGCGCACCTGGACACCGTGCCGGGCAGTCCGGGCGCCGACGACAACGCCTCCGGGGTGGCCTGCCTGCTGGAACTCGCCCGGATACTGCCGGAGTTCGGGCTGGCCCGACCCGTCCGGCTGGCCGTCTTCGACCAGGAGGAGACCGGACTGCACGGCTCCCGGGCCCTGGCCGGCGAGCTGGGTACGCTCGGTCGCCCCGCCGCCGTGGTGGTCTTCGAGTGCATCGGGTTCTACTCGGCGCTGCCCGGCTCCCAGGTGCTGCCGTCCGGTGCCGGGCTGCTCTATCCCGGGCAGCGCCGCCGGATCCGGCAGCGTGGCTGGCGTGGCGACTGGACGCTTGTGGCGTACCGGCAGTCGGCGGGGCGGCTGGCCCGGCTCTTCGGCGAGTGCCTGACCCACCTGGCCGGTCCCGGTACGGCGCTGCTGGCCCGGGACGCACTCGACCTCCGCCTCGCCGGCCCGCTGCTGCGCCGGTACGTGCCGGCCACCGAGCACTTCGCCCGCAGCGACCACCAGCCGTTCTGGGACGTCGGCGTGCCCGCGATCCAGGTCACCGACACCGCCGACTTCCGTAACCCGCACTACCACCAGCCCGGCGACACCCCGGAGACCCTGGACTACCACCGGATCGCCGACATCGCCGCCGCCACCGCCGTGAGCCTGGCCCACCTCGGAATCAGGTGACCGGGCCAGGCCGGGCCGTGGGCCGGTGGCTCGGGCTGAACCCGGCTCCCGACGGCACGGTCCCGACCACGAGGTCCGGACGGCACGAGCGGCAGGCGCGGGCTCACGCTCAACAGCACCAGCATGGTGATCCCGGCGAAGGCGATCAGGCCGGACGGTGTGCCGCCCGGTGAGTCGAGCGGCCACGGTACGAACGTGACGTGCGCGACGAGCAACACTAAGCCGGCAACCGCCGCCCGGCGGTGGGTCCGGCACCCGCGCGGCGCTGGACGACCCGCCCTACGACGGTTGTCCGTGCTCGGCGTGCGATCCGTGGTCGCCGACCTGGGCGTCGAACCAGGCGTGCAGGGCGCGCAGCAGCCCTGGCTCAGCCGTCCGGTAGTCCAGCCGTGCCCCGGCGGGCAGTTCGGAATAGTCGATCCGGATCTGGCCGGCGCCGGCCCGCAACTCCGCCAGTCCGGGCATCTGCGCACCGTGGATCCGGGCCGGGTCGGTGAAGTCGCCTCGGCGGAACCGCTCGGCTTCCGCCCGTAGGTGTTCGCGGACGAGATCCACCTGTCGCTGCTGCACCGGCTCGTCCGCCGTGACCGTCTGGTGGCCGCCGTCGGCGGTCGGCGTGAAGCGGTGGGTGGTGCGGTCCAGGTCGAACGGCATGACCTCGCGACCGCGTTCGGCGACCTCCGCCTGCCGTCGGGTGTCGGCGGGACCGGCCTCGTCCCGCCTCGCGTCGAGGACGACGAGCAGGGCGGCGGTCACGGCGACAGTGCCGAGTCCAGCGGTGAGCAGGAGTCGGCGGCGACTCCGCCGGTACGACGGCTCGGGCCGGACCTCGTCCCTGGGCGTCGGGCTGGCAGTCGTCGTGCTGTCAGTGGTCATCGGCGGCCTCCGCCAGTCGTCGCACGGCGGCCAGGATCGCCGGCCGTTCGTCGGGTGGGATCCGGTCGAGCAGCGCGGCGAACCGGGCCTCCCGGGCTGTGGCGAGCCGCTCGGCCGCACGGCGGCCCTGCCCGGTTAGGGTGAGCCAGACGCCCCGGCCGTCGCCGGCCGCATCCGCTCGTTCCACCCAACCACGGCCGGTGAGCTGGCCGACCAGCCGGCTGACCGTGCTCTTCTCCAGCCGCAGCCGGCGGGCCAACTCGACCTGGCGCAGTCCGCCCTCCCGGTCGATCTCGGCGAGGGCGTGCGCCTCGGAGACGGACATCGCCTGACCGCACGGGGTCTGCTCGGGCCGGTGCAGCCCGAACGCCCGGACGAACTGGCTGACGGCGTCCCGCATCTCGCGCGCCTCGTCGGCACTCATGGTTGTACGCTACAACCTATTCGGTGCAAGATACAACCAGTCGAAGACCATCAGTTCGCCGTCACCGGTGCCCTGTCACCCCGTCGAGGCGGACGACCCGCCACTGTGGTCGACGGCTGCCCGGAGCAGGATGGCGGTCTCCTCGTCGAAGGCGACCAGCCGGATCGACTCGACCGCCGACGGCGTGCAGCGGAGCGTCCGCACCGCCGTCTCGGCCGCCCGGTCGGCGGGAAACCCGTAGACCCCGGTGGCGATGGCCGGGAAGGCGACGCTGCGCGCGCCCACCTCGTCGGCGACGGCGAGGCAGCGGCGGTAGCAGGAGGCCAGCACCTCGGCCTCGTCGTGCCCGCCGCCTTCCCAGACCGGACCGACGGTGTGGATGACGTACCGGACGGGCGGGTCGAGGTCGAACGCGGGCGTCGCCACCGCCTCGCCGGGCGGGCAGGGGGCGATCGCCGCACCCGCCTCGGCCAGCCGGGGCCCGGCCGCCCGGTGGATGGCACCGTCCACACCGCCACCACCGAGCAGTGACTCGTTGGCTGCGGTGACGATCGCGTCCACGTGCTGCCGGGTGATGTCGCCCCGGACGACCTCGATGACTGCCATCGGCCGATGATGCCAGCCCGCCGGCCGGCCCGCCGCGAAACGCGACCGGCACGCCGCCCCAACGCGACCGCCCCGCCACCTGTCGGGCAGGGGCGGGGCGGTCGGTTGTCGGGCCGAGGCTAGAGCATCGAGACGTGTACGTGGTCGGTGTGGTCGCTGGGACCGCTGTAGGACCTCCAGCCCTCGCCCGGGAACCAGATCTCCTTGTACCAGATCACGTAGAGGATGCCGAGCCGGTCGGCGTTGCGGATCAGGAACGCGGCCAGGTCGTTGCCGTACTTCATCTGGTCGTCGTTGGCGGCCCGGCTGAACCCGGAGTTGCGCAGCGACCAGTCGCAGGCCCGACCCTTCGGGTGCTCGAACGGCCCACCGGGCCGGAAACAGCCGACGAACCGCTTGAAGCCCGCCCGGCGCACCTCGTTGTACATGTGCAGCGTCCGGGCCGTGATGCAGCCACCGGTGGTCGGGTCGTCCTTGTTGCAGGGCAGTCCCGGGAAACCGTCCGCCATCCCCGGCCCCGGCCGGGCTACCGGCGAGGTGGCCGACACCAGACCCTTGTCCGGCCGCGAGTTGCCGCCCACCAGGGCGAGCGCCTTCTTCGCGTCCGACTGCTCCTTCTTGATGATCTTCTCTTGGGCGGCCTGCTTGGCGACCTCGTCGTCGATCGCCTTCTTGGCCGCGCCGACCTCGTCCTTCGCCTGGTTGAGCGCCCGGAGCTTGCTGTTGTTGAACAGGTTCAGCTCGTTGAGCGCCGACATCCGCTGCATGAAGCCCCCGTCGGAGCCCTCGCTCGAGTTGTTGGACAGCAGCATCGAGATGGCACTGAGCTTGCCGCTGCGGTAGGACTCGGCCGCGATCTCGCTCGCCTCCGGCGCGAGCGCCGCCAGCTTCGCCTCGGCCTGCTTCAGCTCGTTGCCGAGCGCCTGCTGTCGCCGCTGCGACTTGACGCGCTCGGCCTTCGCCTCCGCGAGCCGCTTGCCGGCGCTGGCGAGCACGTCCCCGAGCAGCGGCGAGTCGGCTTCCTCCTGTGGGGCCGGCTTCGGCGCGGCTGACGCCTCGGACGGAACCGCGACCAGAGCTGCGGCGGTGAGCAGTGCCAGGGCAGTCGCCAGCCTTCGGCGTAGGGGTGCCCTCACATGTATCCCTTCCGTCGGCCGCCGACCGGGTTAGCTGACGGGTTCGGGATGGAAGTGGTCCCTACCGCTCTCGCGGATTCACCCCAGGGGAACGTGGGTCCCCGGCTCGCCGTGTGGCGATTAGGCGGCGATCAGCGCCGGCACCACACGGTATCCGGCTATGAACGGCAGACAGCATACCCGGTTTCACTTCCGGAATGGCAATACCCGTTCGCGGCCAAAAGCGTTGCCAGGCAACGACTATCAGTAATCACGGCCCGTCGTACGCATCGAAGGGCATGCTTTGCCCGCCATTATCCACCAACTGCTGTCGGCTATTCACCATCCGCACTGCCAACGTCCTGACGTGCGGAAACATGTCCAGGTTGGTCAGTGGGTGATTCTTCGACCACCGACCGCGCCACGGCCTTGTGCCGAAGAGCACACCGGCGACCGTACCGACCGGGAGCACACCGGCCGTCACCACGCCCCCGTGCCGGGACAGCCCGGAGCCGCGGACTCCGGGTCCGGTACGGCGTGTCGACCTCCCCGGATGCGCTCAGGTCCACCCCGTCACCGTCGGCCGCCGGGCTGGCTGTGGTCCGCCAGGTCGGTCTCGACCGGCAACGGCACGCCGCCGGCCGCCCGGACGTCCTCGGCCGCACCCCGCGGGCCGGCACCGCCGCGCGCCGGCAGGGCGATCCGCGCTCGGTCACGGCCGCCACCGCGCGCTCCCGGGGCCGGACCACCCGTCCGGGTGAGGATGAAGGCGGGCCGCGCGGGTAACCGCGGTCGTGAGGGTGCGGCGGGTTCCGCGATGGTGCGGCGGGTGGAGGAACGAGTGCGCGGACGCGCGGTACCGGCGACGACGACCGTCGGTGCCGCGCTGGCCGCCCAGGTGGTGCCGGCCCTGACGGTACTGCCGGGGATACGGCTGCGGTTCTTCCCCCGGCTGAGCGGACGCGGCTCTCCGGAGCACGTCGCGCTCACCTTCGACGACGGTCCCGATCCGGCTTCCACCCCGCTCTTCGTCGAGACGCTCGCCGCACACCGGACCCGCGCCACGTTCTTCCTGCTCGGGTCGATGCTGGCCCGCGCACCCGAACTCGGCCTGGACCTCGCCGCCGCCGGGCACGAGGTGGCGGTGCACGGTTGGGCCCACCAGAACCTGCTGCTACGCGGCCCGCACGCCACCTACCGGGACCTGGCCCGGACCCGCGAGTTGATCGGCGCGGTGACCGGTCGGGTGCCCCGGTTCTTCCGACCGCCGTACGGGGTACTCAGCGCCGCCGCGCTGGTGGCCGCCCGGCGACTGGACCTGACGCCGGTGCTCTGGACCTGTTGGGGGCGGGACTGGACCCGGACGGCCACCCGCGCCTCGGTACTCGACACGCTTCGCGACGGGCTGGCCGGCGGCGGCACCGTGCTGCTGCACGACTCGGACTGCACCTCCGCACCGGGCGCCTGGCGGGCGAGTCTGGCCGCCCTGCCGTACCTGTTGGAGGAGTGCCTGCGTCGAGGCTGGCAGGTCGGTCCGCTCGGCGAACACGGCTGACGACATCGTCAGGGCCCGACCGACCCGGATGCACCGACCCGGGATGCTCACCGGGCCAGGCCCAGCCGGCTGGGCCCACCCGGCTCAGCCCAGCCGGCTCAGCTAACCCGGTCGGTCAACTCGCCCGGTACCGCCTGGGCGCGCCCGCCGGGTACGGCCCGCGGTGCCGGGGTGGGAGTGCCGGTCACCGGATGCGTCCCGGACCGGGGGTGCCGGACCCGGGTCACCACGCCGAGGTGTGCCCGCCGGGCGGCCTGGAGCGCGCTGAACAGCCCGTACGCCCCGCGACCCACCAGCCGGTGCTTCAGCCCGGCCGTCCCGCCGGGTGGTTGGTAGCCGGCCGGCGGCAGGTGTGCCCGGTACCGGGTGACGATCTCGGCGAAGAACTCCCGGCGGCGCTCCGGCGGCACCCGCCGGGGGTGACCGAGCACCTGCAACAGGTGCCAGATCATCCGCTGGAAGATCAGGTGACGCAGTTCGGCCGAGATCGCCGGCTCGGCGTCGAGTCGGGCCAGCACCCGGTCCCAGTGCACGAAGACCTCGAAGTGCCGATCGCTGGGCGTCGCGGTGATCGCCCCTTCGGGGCGCTGCCGGTAGGCGTAACAGCACCTGTCCAGCAGGGTGATCCGCTCGGCGGCGAACATCAGCGGGAAGCTGAACGAGACGTCCTCGTACCAGCCGGGGTCGAAGGTCAGGCCCAGGTCGAGCAGGAACCGGCGGCGGATCACCTTGTTGCAGGTGATGTGCAGCACCGACAGCAGGGCCGGCCGCTCGCGCAGGGTGAACGCCTCCGGCACCGGCCTGCCGGCACCGACCTGGGCGAGTCCCAGGTGCCGCGTCCCGCCGTTCGGGTAATGCCTGGTGTAAGCGGTGACCAGCAGGTCCGGCCGGGTTCGGGTCAACCGCTCGGCGACGGCGCCGAGACTGCCCCCGGGCAGCCAGTCGTCGCCGTCGACGAACCAGACGTACTCGCCGGTGGCCCGGGACAGGCCGGCGTTGCGGGCCGGCCCGAGACCCTGGTTGTGGTCGAGGGTGACCACCAGCAGCCGGGGGTCGCGGGCGGCGTACCGGGCCAGGATCGCGGCGGAGCCGTCGGTGGATCCGTCGTCCACCGCCACCACCTCGAGGTCCCGGAAGGACGGGTCGAGAATCGAGTCCAGGCATTCGGCCAGGTACTCCCGCACCTGGTAGACCGGGACGATCACGCTGAGCATGGTCACCGTGGGCAACCTCCAGTGGAGGGCGGAGACCGAATCGTAGCGCGGGGTAATCGTCCGGTGAGCGTTCAGTAACTACCGAGTGACCAAATTGTGATTTGTCGCTTTGGCGGAATCCGCCGGCTCAGAGCCCCGCCACCCAGTTCCACAGGTCGACCACCCACTCGGTCTGGCGCAGGTACGCCACCCCGACCCCGGTGAGGAAGATCCCGGTGACCAGATGCGCGCCCCGGGCGCTACGGCGGATCCGGCCGAGCTGGCGCTCCCAGATCACCCGGCCGACCAGCCGGGCCAGCGCGAAGAGGCCGACCGCGACGAGGAGGGTCAGCACGAAGGTGACCACCGGACTGGTCAGGTCACCCCGGGCCGAGATCGCCCAGATCCCCCAGCAGACGAAGGCGAAGAGGCCGCCCAGCATGCTCCAGTGCCGGCCGATGCGCAGCTGCCGCCAGTGGTAACCCGGAGGAAGCTGCTGCCGCTCCGGCTCCGCCATCGGCCAGCCGGTCCCGGTCGGCTCGTGCGGCGCCGTCTCCGGCCCGGTACGCGATCGCGGCACCCCGACCTGCGCCACACCCCGCCGGAAGCCCTCGGGCCCCGGCGGCATCCCGGGTCCGTACCCCTCCGGCGGCATCCCCGGCCCGTGCCCCTCCGGCGGCATCTCGACGGTCCGCTCGGCCCACGGCTGCGTGTGGTCTGCCATCAGTGCTGTCCTCCCCAACGGCTCGGGCCCGGAACCCGTTCCAGTTCCGAGGGTAGCCAGCCGGGCAAAAACCCGCCGAACCCCCATCGACCGCACCCCGCGGACGTGCCGGCGGGCGCGCGAGCCCGCGACCGGGCCGCCGCTGCCCGGTATGGTCGACACATGACCGATCCGGAGCGGCGACGGCGGCGACTGCGGCACGAGCCGTCGACCGGCGGCGGCCAGCCCGGGGAGGGCCGGCGCGGTGGCGACCCGGGCACCGGGCCAGGGCCCGGAGACGACCGGGACGCCGAACGCGGCCTGCGCGGACTGATCGGCTCGGGCGCCTCCCAGGTGAGTGTCGGGGCGGCGATGCGGGCCCGGGACGCGGCCCGACCGACCGAGACCGACCTCGCCGAGGCGGCCGAACGGCTGGTGCTGGTCCGGCGCAACTGGGTACCCCGGGAGGACCTGCCACGCGGCGGCCGCTGACCCGACGCGCGCCAGCCGTCCCGTCGCCCACCTGTTGACCCGTCCGGCGGGCGGTCGGTGCGGCCGGCTACGACGCCGGCAGCGGCGGCAGCGAGCGGGTGCGCTCGTACTCGGCGACCTGCCCGATCCGGCGTGCGTGCCGCTCGTTTCCGGAGAACGCCGTGCTGAGGAACGCCTCCACGATCGCCGTCGCCTCGTCCAGGGTGTGCTGGCGGGCACCGATCGCGACCACGTTCGCGTCGTTGTGCTCCCGGGCGAGCTGGGCGGTCTCCACGTTCCAGGCGAGCGCCGCGCGCACCCCGGCCACCTTGTTGGCGGCGATCTGCTCACCGTTGCCCGAGCCGCCGATCACCACGCCGAGGCTGCCCGGATCGGCCACCACCCTGGCGCCGCTGTGCAGGCAGAACGCCGGATAGTCGTCGTCCGGGTCGAAGAGGAGCGGCCCGACGTCCACCAGTTCGTAGCCCTGCTTGGCCAGGTGGTTGGCCAGGTGCACCTTCAGTTCGTAGCCGGCGTGGTCGGATCCCAGATAGACGCGCATACCGCGCAGTCTGTCAGCCCGCTTCGCCGGCCCGCTCGCAGGCGCGGCGACAGCCGGACAGATCACAACGACCGGCGCCGCCCGGACGGCTCACGGCCACGGCGACCCCGGCCCCGTCCGGACGGGTCACGCCCACGGCGGCCGAGGTCAGCCGGCGGACGATTACGCCTGGTCCCGACCCAGTTCGGCCAGGACCAGGCCGGCCCGCGCCTTCGGAGTGAACCAGGTGCTCTTCCGGGGCATCTTCTGCCGGGCCAGGTTGACCGCGACGAAGTCCTGCACCGTGACCGGGGCGATCAGGATCGCCAGTTCCGCCCGACCGGCGTCGACCTCGCCGACCAGCCAGCGCGCCGGGTAGTCGCCACCGACGTACGTGATCCGCTTGTCACCGGGGTCGAGGCCGAGCGCGTCGCGCAGCAGTACCCGCTCGACGAGCGCGTGGTCCAGGGCCTCCACCCCGCCCTCGGAGCCGGCGGGCAGCGTGACCGAGTAGGTACGGCCGGCCGCGTAGAGCTGGATCGTGCCGCCGGAGTCCGGCACCGCCG
The DNA here is from genome assembly GCF_049179135.1 of Plantactinospora sp. WMMB782. NCBI lineage: Bacteria > Bacillati > Actinomycetota > Actinomycetes > Micromonosporales > Micromonosporaceae > Plantactinospora > Plantactinospora sp. WMMB782. The sequence continues at coordinate 872,634 of NZ_JBMHMC010000007.1, forward strand.
CCGGGCCGGGCAGCGGCTCGACCCGGGCGCCGGCCGCGCGCAGCCGGTCGAGCAGTTCGTCGGCAGTACTGGTCAGCTCGCTGACCAGCCGGTTGTACGGCTGGATCGCCACCGAGCCCGGAGTGGTGATCACCGCGAGGAACCGGGGCAGCTCGCCGATCTGCGCGGCCAGGCTGCGGTGGTTGCCGTCCGCGACGACCAGTTCACCGGCACCGGCCAGTGCCAGCAACTCGGCCTGGCGCGGCCCCGCCCCGAGCAGCCAGATGGCGTGGGTACGCCCCGCCTGGTCCACGTCGGTCGCGGCGGGCGCACCGGCCGCGTCGGTCGCCTCGGCGAGCGCCCGGTGCAGCGCCTCCCCCGCACCGCCGCCCGCAGGGTCCTCGGCACCACCGCCAGCCGGACCACCGCCGGCCGGACCACCGGCAGCCCCGCCACCACCGGCAGTCGCGCCACCACCGGCACCGGCAGTCCCGGCGTCGGCGCGGTTGCCGGTCTGGAGCAGCAGCACCGGGGAGAGGAGGTGGCCGGTCGCCTCGGCCAGCGCCACCCGCTCGCGCACCTTGGCGATGAAGACGTCCTCGTTGCGGATCACCAGTCCGGGCTCGTCCGCACTCGTGGAGATCTGGTCGGTGTCGACCATGGCGAACATCCCGTAACCCGGCTCCTCGCCCGGCGCGCTGATCCGGTAGAGCACCACCACCTGCTCGGCCGGGGTGTAGCTGCCGTCGGCCCGAGCCTGCGCCAACCGGGCGACCGCGTCGGGCAGCGCGTCGGTGAAGGACCGGCCGAGGCTCTCCGGCGCCCGGTGCGGCATCTCGATCGCGAGTGCGCTGGCTGGGTTGTCCCGGATGATCGCCGTGATCTCGGCGTCGTCGGCGAACTCGTCGTAGTTCTGGGCGCCGGTGCCGCCAGTGGTGACCCAGGCGCGGGTGATCGGATGCACGACCGTCATGTGCCGGAACGCTACCGGCGGCACCCGGGGCCGCGTACGGATACCCCGGCCGTTTCCACCCCGTGGGCGGCCCCGGTCCGGAGCCGCCCCACCAGGGCCGAGATCAGTCGAAGCTGGGCCGCTCGTCGCGGGTCCGCTTCAGCTCGTAGAAGCCGGGCGTACCGGCGACCAGCAGTACCCCGTCCCAGAGCCGCCCCGCCGCCTCGCCCCTCGGTGCCGGCGTGACCACCGGACCGAAGAACGCGATGGTCTCCCCCGGCACCGGGCCGGGAGCATGGATCACCGGCGTGCCGACGTCCTGGCCGACCGGCTTCATCCCGGCGTCGTGGCTCGCCCGCAGCGCCTCGTCGTACTCGGTCGAGTCGGCGACCTCGGCCAGCGCCGGGTCCAGCCCGACGTCGGTCAGCGCCGCCCGGTAGAGCTCCGGACCCCGCTCCTGCCGGTCGAGGTGGATCCGGTTGCCGAGCGCGGTGTAGAGCCTGGCAACGGTCTCGGAGCCGTACCGCTGTTCGACCGCGATGCAGATCCGCACCGGGCCCCAGGTGCTCTTCAGCCCCTCCCGGTACTTCGCCGGAAGGTGCTCCCGGCCCTCGTTGAGCACCGCCAGGCTCATCACCCGGAACCGGACGTCGACCGGGCGGACCTGCTGCACCTCCAGCAGCCAACGGGACGTTATCCAGGCCCACGGACAGGTCGGGTCGAAGAACATGTCAACGGACGCGCGCTCGGACACGGCGCGGCTCCCTTCGTCGTCAGGACAGGCCGAATTCGGCCGGCACCGTTACAGATCTTCACCCCACGACCCTGTCAGCGACAGCGGGATGAGACCGTGACCTGGAGCACCAGTGTGGTAACCCCGGGCATGAAACACTCGACGTCGGGCCGTGGGGATGGCCCGGGGCTGTCAACGGGGACAGCCGGCGGAAAGAACCGGATGGAGATTCACGTGCCAGGAGTGCGCAACCTGACCCAGGTCGAGGCGACGGAACGTGGGCGTCTGCTCGACGTCACCGGCTATGACATCCGGCTGGACCTGTCGTCCGCCGGACTCGGCGCGGACGGCCGTACCTTCCGCTCGACGACCGAGGTCCGGTTCCGGTGCGCCGAGCCGGGCGCCACCACCTTCATCGAGGTGGCCGCCGACTCGGTTCGTGCCGCCACGCTCAACGGCGCCCCGGTCGACATCTCCGGCTGGTCGGCCGAGGCCGGGCTCACCCTGACCGGCCTGGCCGCCGAGAACACCCTGGTGGTGGACGCCGACTTCCTCTACTCCTCCAGCGGGCAGGGGCTGCACCGCAGCGTCGACCCGGTGGACGGCGAAACCTATCTCTACAGCCAGTTCGAGACCGCCGACGCGCAGCGGGTCTTCGCCTGCTTCGACCAGCCCGACCTGAAGAGCGTCTTCACCTGGCACGCGACCGTGCCGGCACACTGGCGGGTCGTCTCCAACATGCCGGTGAGCGCCGAGGAGCCGGCCGGTGCCGACACCAAGACCGTCCACTTCGGCGGGTCGGTCCGGATGAGCACCTACATCACCGCGATCTGCGCCGGTCCCTACCACGAGGTGAGATACACCCACCACGGCCTCGACCTCGGCTACTTCTGCCGGGCCAGCATGGCGCAGCACCTCGACTCGGCCGACCTGCACCTGATCACGGTGCAGGGCTTCGACTTCTTCCATCAGCAGTTCGGCGTCGGCTATCCGCTGCCGAAGTACGACCAGGTCTGGGTGCCGGACTTCAACGCCGGCGCGATGGAGAACTTCGGCTGCGTCACGCACGCCGAGGCGCACTACCTGTTCCGGTCCCAGGTGACCGACTTCGAGTACGAGCAGCGGGCCAACACGATCCTGCACGAGCTGGCGCACATGTGGTTCGGCGACCTGGTCACCATGCGCTGGTGGAACGACCTGTGGCTGAACGAGTCGTTCGCCGAGTGGGCCAGCCACTGGGCCAACACCAACGCCACCCGGTTCACCGACGCCTGGACGACCTTCCTCTCCATCCGCAAGAACTGGGGCTACCGGCAGGACCAGCTCTCCTCCACCCACCCGGTCTACTGCGAGATGCCGGACCTGGAGGCCGTCGAGGTCAACTTCGACGGCATCACGTACGCCAAGGGCGCCAGCGTGCTCAAGCAGCTCGTCGCGTACGTCGGGGAGGCGCCGTTCCTGGAGGGTCTGCGCAGCTACTTCGGCAAGTACGCCTGGAGCAACGCCACCTTCGACGACCTGCTCACCGAACTGGAGGCGGCCTCCGGCCGGGAGTTGCGCAAGTTCGCCGCAGAATGGCTGGAGACCTCGCAGGTCAACACGCTGCGCCCGGAGGTGTCGATCGACGCCGACGGCAGGTACGAGTCGGTGGTGGTCCGGCAGGAGGCGCCGACCGAGCACCCGACGCTGCGTACCCACCGGATCGGGGTGGGTCTCTACGACCTGCGCGACGGCCGGCTGGTCCGGCGGGAGCGGATCGAGGTCGACGTGGCGGGCGAGCGCACCGAGCTGTCGCAGCTCGCCGGGGTGGCCGCGCCGGACCTGCTGCTGCTCAACGACGACGACCTGACCTACGCCAAGCTGCGGCTGGACGAGCGCTCGATGGCCACCGTGGTCCGGCACATCGCCGCGTTCGAGTCGTCGCTGTCCCGGGGGCTGTGCTGGGCCGCCGCCTGGGACATGACCCGGGACGCCGAGCTGGCCGCCCGGGACTACGTGGCACTGGGCCTGGCCGGGCTGCCCGCCGAGAACGACATCAACCTGGTCACCGCGACGCTGCGCCAGGTCGCCGCCACGCTCACCTCGTACGCCGCGCCGGAGTGGGCGCCGACCGGTTGGCGGGAGTTCGCCCGTACCGCCGCGACCTCGGTGCGTGCCGCCGAGCCGGGCAGCGGGCTGCAACTGGCCTGGGCCCGCACCTACGCCTCGGCGGCCCGCAGCGCGGAGGAGCTTGCCGTGCTGCGCGGCTGGCTGGACGGGGTCGAGGTGCCGGCCGGGCTGACCGTCGACACCGAGCTGCGCTGGACCCTGCTGCGGGCCCTGGTCGCCGGCGGTGCCGCCGGCCAGGCCGAGATCGACGCCGAACTGGCCGCCGACCGGACCTCGGGCGGGGAGCGGGAGGCCGCGCTGGCCGCCGCGTTGATCCCCACCGCCGAGAACAAGGAGACGGTCTGGCGCACCCTGACCGAGGGCGAGGCGCTGCCGAACTGGCGGCACCGGGCGTTGTTGCAGGGCTTCCAGCATCCGACGCAGGCCGAGCTGACCGCCCCGTACGCCGAGCGGTTCTTCGAGGTCGTCGGCCAGGTCTGGGCGAGCCGGGACAGCGAACCGGCGCAGGAGTTCGTGATGCTCGCCTACCCGGCGTACCAGATCTCCGAGGAGACCATCCGGGCCACCGACGCCTGGCTGGCCCAGCCGGGGCATCCGGCGCCACTGCGCCGGCTGGTCGCCGAGGGCCGGGACGGAGTCGTACGCGCGCTCAAGGCCCGCGCCAGGGACGCCGCCGCACCGTCCTGACCGCACCACCGAACTGACCGCCGCCGGGCGCCGGATCCCTTGTCCGGCGCCCGGCGCCGTCATGTCGGAACCTCCGGGTACCCGCCGCCGCGGCAACGTGCCCGGCTGCCCGGACGGGACGATCCCGAGTCACGCCGTACCAGGTGCTGGTAGTACTGAGAGCACCAGGAGCAGCCGAGACGAGCGGGAGTTGCACGGTGCAGTTGCGCGGTAGGCGGTTCGTTGACCGGCTCACGCCCCGGTGTCGCCGGCTGAGCAGGACCTGACGTCGCCGTTGGACGTGCTGTGCGCGTTGAGGGGCGACGCGGACCGGATCCAGGTGGTCCGACGAGTGGCGTCCGCATGATCGGGCTGCCTGCGGCAGCGACCCGCGCCCGACCTGGATCATGGCCTGATGGATTCGACTTGGGCGCAGCTGACGGTCGGGCTGCTCGCGGTCGTGGCGGTCTTCGTCGCGGTAGGGCTGGGCGCGGCGTTGTTGGTCTGGACTCCCGTGACCGGCCGTGATCCGGGGACCGACGGTCGGTTGCGACCGGCGTGGCGGCGCCTGCGGGACGCGGTGTGCCGACTGGCAGCTCCCGTGCTGACCGGGATGCGTCGGATTCGCGTGCCGGCGGCGGTGACCGCATGGCTGTCCGATGCGGTGCGGCATCCGGCTCGGCTGGTGGTGCTGGGTTTCGCGGCTGCGGTGCTGGCTGGTTCGGCGCTGTTGCTGCTGCCGTTCGCCACCGAGAGCGGCCGAAGCGCGCCACTGATGACGGCGGTGTTCACCGCGACGTCGGCGGTGTGTGTGACCGGTCTGGTGATCGAGGACACCGGCACCTTCTGGTCCGGGTTCGGCGAGGTGGTGATCATGGTCCTGATCCAGATCGGCGGGTTCGGGATCATGACCCTTGCGTCGTTGCTCGGTCTGCTGGTGGCCCGCCGGCTCCGGATACGGATGCAGTTGGGCACCCAGACCGAGACGAAGGCGCTGGGGGTGGGCGAGGTGCGTCGGGTCGTGCTGGGCGTGGCGCGGGTGAGCCTGCTGGTGGAGGCCGTGGTGGCGATGGTGTTGGCCTGGCGGTTCGCCGAGGGCTACGACTACAGCACGGGCCGGGCGGTGTACCTGGGGGTGTTCCACGCGGTCTCGGCGTTCAACAACGCCGGCTTCGGCCTCTACGCGGACAGTCTCATGCAGTTCGTCGACGACCCGCTGATCTGCCTGCCGATCGCTGCGGCGGTGATCCTCGGCGGGCTGGGCTTTCCGGTGCTGTTCGAACTGCGCCGGGCGCTGGGCAGGCCGCGGCGTTGGTCGATCCACACCAAGATCACCATCGGGATGACGGTAGTGCTGCTCGCCGCTGGCTGGGCGGCGATCAGTGTCGCGGAGTGGTCGAATCCCGGCACGCTCGGTGGTCTCGGGCCGGGTGGCAAGCTGCTCGCCGGCTTCTTCGCCGCGGTGATGCCGCGCACCGCCGGGTTCAACAGTCTCGACGTCGCCGCGTTCGACGACGTCACCCTGCTCGTCCAGGACGTGCTGATGTTCATCGGTGGGGGCAGCGCCGGCACCGCCGGCGGTATCAAGGTGACCACGTTCGCGCTGTTGGGCTTCGTCATCCTCGCCGAGATCCGCGGCGAGCCCAGCGTCCACGCCCTCGGCCGGCGGCTGCCCAGCGGTGTGCAGCGGCAGGCGTTGACCGTCGCGCTGCTCAGCGTCGCCGCCGTCGCCGTATCCACCGTCGCCCTGCTGGCGCTGACCCCGTTCCGGCTCGATCAGGTGCTGTTCGAGGTCACCTCGGCGTTCGCCACCGTCGGGCTCTCCACCGGCATCACCGCGCAGGTCGGCACCGCGGGACATGTCATCCTGACCCTGCTGATGTTCATCGGCCGTCTGGGGCCGATCACCACGGCGACCGCGCTGGCGCTACGTGAGCGCACCCGCCGCTACGAACTACCCGAGGAGCGACCGATCGTTGGCTAGGAAACCCGCCACCAGTAACCGCATCGCCGTGCTCGGCCTCGGCCGCTTCGGCGGCTCCATGGCGCTCGAACTCATCCGCCAGGGTTGGGAGGTCATCGGCGTCGACGCCGATCCCACGGTGGTGCAGACCTACGCCGACCAACTCACCCACGCCGCCGTCGCGAACACCACCGACGAGGTCGCGCTGCGGCAGCTCGGCGTGCACGAGATGGCCCACGCCGTGGTCGGCATCGGCACCGACCTCGAAGTCGGCATCCTCACCACCGGCCTGCTGGCCGACCTCGGCATACCGAACATCTGGGCCAAGGCCGTCAACCGTCAGCACGCGCGCATCCTGGAGCGCGTCGGCGCCCACCATGTCGTGCTGCCCGAACACGAGATGGGCGAACGCGTCGCCCACCTCGTCACCGGGCACATCCTCAACTTCATCGAGTTCGAGGACGACTACGCCATCGTCAAGACCCGCGCACCCGAGGAGACCTTCGACAAGACCCTCGCCGACGCCGCCCTACGCTCGAAACACGGCATCACTGTGGTGTCGATCAAGCGGCCAGGCGAGGGCTTCACCTACGCCACCGCCGACACCGTCGTCTACACCGGCGACATCCTCATCGTGGCGGGCAAGACCCGCCACGTCGAAGCGTTCGCCAACCTGAGTTGACCAGAGCGGAGCCTGGCCGCGCAGCCCGCTTCAGCCGTGCGACTTCGCCAGCTCGACGAAGCCGCGCCACGCCTCCGGACCGAAGGTCAGCGTCCCGCCGTCCCGATCCTTGGTGTCCCGGACGAGTACTCGGCCAGGAAGGTTGTCCGCGACCTCGACACATCCGGAACTGTCACTGTGGGTCGACTTGCGCCACCGAGGGATGCCGCCTACGTCCATTCTTCCGCCGTCCTCAAGATCAGGTCTAGGCTCTGCTGTACGGGCAGAGCGTACCCCCGGATAGTTTCCCAGACGCCCTCAAGATCCGCCGCCGCGTCCGGGCTCTCGATCACACGCCCCTTGAGGTGGCCCTCAAGGTAGCCGATCGGGCGCCCATCGACGGTTGCGAACGCGAACGGCCCATCCAGCCCGGGGTAAGCTCCGGCATCAGCCGGGATGACTTGTACCCCAGCGGTTGGGGTGTCGCAGGCTGCGACGATCGCCTTCAACTGGTCACGCATCATGTCCGGTGACCCGATCCGACGGCGTAGCACCGATTCGTCAAGAACGGCGGCGAACTGACAGGGCTCGGGCTCACGATGCAAGATCTCCTGCGACGAAGTCGAGTCAGCAGAGCGGCGCCCAGACTTTCCCCACGGTACCCGTGTCCGAGTAACACCGTTCGTGCGTACGCCTCCGTCTGGAGCAGGCCGGGAATGACGATCGTCTGGAAGGCGCGGACGAGACTGGCGCGCGCTTCGTATTCGATGAACGACCGCAACCAGACTGGCGCGGCCTCGCCGACGATGAACTCACGATAGAACTCAACGAAGGCCGTACCGAACGCCCGGTCTCCGTCTTCCAGGTAGCGTGGGTGCACGGCTCGTGTTCCACGCTCTATCGAACTGATGTGCTGCGCGGAAAACTTGATCCGCTGTCCCCATGCCTCCTGGGTGAGGCCGAGGTTTTCACGGACCCGTCGCAGCTCCTTGATCAGGTATTCGCTTCCGGCCATGTCCTCCCACATTCTCCACGTCTCTCCAGACGAGGTGGTCAACTCTCCGGCTTAGCCTTTCCCCGCCACAGCTTTCGCACATCTTCCGTGATCAGGCCGTCACGGTCCAGGGTGGATCGCAAGCGCCCCGTCCGGGAAGCCCGCCCGCTTCTTACCCGTCGGGCGGGGCGCCTACGGGGCGGCGCGTATCCGGTGCGGACAGAGATGCCTCCGGCGTGCCGCCCCCGTTCCCCAATTTCCGGACGAGAGGCATTCGCCATGGAACACTCTCGCAATTTTCGCCATCGCCGGGCGTGGTGGCGCCTCTGGCGCTACTGCCGATGCGGCTTCCGTTGGGTCTGTCCGGACTCGGTCGAGCTGGTACCGATGCCGTACGAACCGAAGGTGCGCCCTGTCAGCCGGCACGACTTCCGGCGGGCGGTCAGGGACGAGGCGACCAGGATCGCGATCGCCCGCGAGTCCCGTGCCCAGGTCCAGGACTGGGTCAGACCGGAACCGCCGCCACCAACCCCCACCCCCACCCCGCAGCCTCAGCGCCTGCGGAACGACCAGCCCGACTCCCGCCGCGAGCCCCGGCGCGACGGATGGAACGGGCCGACCTGGGCACATCTGGCCAACGGCCGGGCGGGCGACCTGACTACGGCTCAGCAGGACCGGGCCAGGCACGCCGAGCGGGTGTAGCCGTGATCGGGCCGTGGGCGCGATGGGAGCGGCATGCGGCACGACGCCGGACGGCAGCAGCCGGGGCTGTCGGGCAACACGTTCCCGGGGACAGGTACGCCTGCCGGGTGTGCGAGCACGACTGGCCCTGCCGGGACGCCCGGCTGGCCCTGCTGATCAGCTTTCAGGGTGACCGGGTGGGGCTGATGATGTATCTCGCCGCGCACCTCGCCAACGCTCTCGAAGCGCTGCCCGACCGGCATCCCTCCATGATCGTCGGACAGATCCTCTGTCGGACTGCCACCGCCGCCGGGACAACCACCAACTTCCTCGGCCGCCAGGCTTGAATGGCAGGAGCGCGCCATGCGCTGTAGCCGCAGCGGGCTTGCGCCGACATCCGGCTCCAGCCGATGAAAGTGTGTTTGACCTACGCACCCGAGTCAGTTGCGGGCGGTGGGCGCGGCGACGATGAGGCTGTTGACCTCCCGTAGCCGGGAGAAGAACGCGGCGAGTAGGAAAACCGCGAAAATCAACAGGTTGAGAATCCACCGAGGGTCGTCGACGTGCAGCGCCGCGGCGAACTGGTCCTTCTCCGCTGCGGTCAACACCGCTGTGGACCGCTCCGCCGCGGCGAAGTCCAGGCGGTCCGGGGCGAACACTAGGTAGGTCCAGATCCGGTGGACGAAGTACAGCGCGGCTGCGGTGACGAAGAGGATCCGGCGGGTGCCGGAACGCCATCCGAGGACCAGCAGACCCGGGAGGATGACGAGTTCGGTGGGAACGTTCGCCGCGATCGCGATGGGAATGCTGGGCAGGAACATCGTCACCATCGTCTCCCCGGTGATCGAGGAGCTATCCAGCGCGGTGCCCAGCATCATCAGCCCGATGGCGCCGCCGAACGCGAACAGTGCCATGGTCACACAGCCCAGCGCGACGAGACCGTCCTCCGCCCAGGCGCTCAGCGTCGGTCTACGGCTGGCCCGGCGCGCGGCGACCCCAATGAGGACCGCCCATCCGGCCCCGATCAGCAGTGCGATCGGCAGTGGAAGGAACTCCATCAGGGACAAGCCTTGCACCACGACCGTGAATACCGCGACGAGGGCGAACGGCGCGATCCGATCAATACGCTGCTTCATGACCCGGACGCTAGGAAGGATCGCCGGTTACGGCATCTGCCGAACGGCCTACCGGCGGTTTAAACCGGGTTTAGTCGAGCAGACCGGCCTCGCGGGCGTGCGTAACGGCCTGCAGACGGCTCTTCGCTTCGAGCTTTCGAAAGATGTGGTTGAGGTGCGCCTTCACCGTGCCGGGCGCGACGAAGAGCACCTTGGCGATCTCCGCGTTCGTGCGGCCGGCCGCCAGGTGGTGCAGCACCTCTAGCTCGCGCGAGCTGAGCGCCTCGGCGGGCTTGCGCTGTACCGCGACCGGCGGCGGACCCTGAGCAGCGTCGGGTACGGGCAGATTTGTCGGTGCCACGTCGGCCCTAGACGGAGCCGGGGGGACCCAGCGGACGGCGAGCACCGCGATCGACATCACGAACGCGCCGAAGAGCGGAATCACCCACCACTGTCCCCTGCCGCGCTCCACCATCGCGAACGACAGCCCAACTATGACCATCGCCCAGACGAAACAGCCGACCAGCACGGCCGCGATGAGCAGGCGCCTGTGACTGGACGGTGACCGGAGCCAGACGGTGATGCGCATCGACATCTCCTCGGGATCAGGAATCGTGCCGAGCCTAACCTGGCAACTTCTGCGTCTCGACGTGCTCCATCTGCAGGTCGCGGTGGCCAGTCACAGCTACCAATCTTCAACAGCTCGGAACCCTCAAGGTCGGGCCCGATGGGCTCCTTGTCCTGCGTCAAGATCAGATATGCGCTCATAGCCGCTGTCGGCGCGCGCACGGCGAGCAGGCCACGACCCCCCGTACGCTGCCGTGGTGCGGATCGACCTGGTTGCCCTGATTGTCGAGGAGTACGACCCGGCGATCGCGTTCTTCACCGCCGTACTCGGCTTCGACCTCGTCGAGGACTCCCCATCACTGAGCAACGACGGGCGACCCAAGCGGTGGGTCGTCGTCCGGCCCCCGGGTGCCCAGACCGGGATTTTGCTCGCTCGCGCCGACGGAGAACACCAACGTGCCGCCGTCGGTGACCAGGTCGCCGGCCGGGTCGGGTTCTTCCTCCGTGTCGACGACTTCGACGCCGCCTACCGGCGGATGACCGAGGCCGGCGTCACCTTCGTCCGAGAACCACGGACCGAACCCTACGGCCGGGTCGCGGTTTTCCTCGACATCGCCGGCAACCGGTGGGACCTCCTCGGCGCGATCTGACGTCACCCCACCTGCCAACCAAACCACCAAGATCACAGGCCCTGGCACGGTCGTATTCGTCCCGCTGCCACCGGCCGTGGCCCGAGCTATCGACCGGGCCGTCGACGAGCGCACCAGCGGGCCGATCCAGCGCAACAACCTCGCCGTGCGGATGGACCGGCACGCCGCCACCCGCCGGCTCAAGCACCTGGCCGACACGGCGGGGATCCGGATGCCGAGGAGGAATCCCCACCTGCTGCGCCACACGTTGCCGAGAGAGCGTCAGTGAAGACCGATCAATGGCTTGCGTCGTAGGCGTTCGGTCGATACGGTCTGGCCCGATGACATTCCTGACTCCACGACGAATTCTTGCCGTCGTCCTGCTGCTGATCGCGTTCGTGGCTCTGGCCGCGTCGCGCACCTTCCCGATCCTGGACGATCTCTCCGGCGTGGCGAAGTCGGCGATTGCGATCGCGGGCGCGGCGTGCGCCCTGGTTGGCGTGTGGCTCTGGGTTCGCAAGACGCCGGACCAGCCGTAGCGCGTGGTGAGCCTGCCGCCTGCCAACAGCGTTGGCACCGGCCCGACGGCACATGATCTCGCCGAGCAGGTGAACATGTGGTCGCGCGCACGAGCTACTGATCCCATTGGTGCAGGAGGACACGCCGCCATACCCTCACCCGGTGCGCCACCTCGAAATCATCACCGCGATTGCCGCGCCAGCCGAGCTCGTGTTCGATACCTCGCTTGCCGTCGATGTCCACACCGCCTCCATGGCAGCCAGTGGTGAACGGGCCATCGGCGGCGTGATCACCGGACAGCTGAAGCTCGGCGACGAGGTGACCTGGCAGGCACGTCACCTGGGCCGGTCTTGGAGAATGACCTCACGGATCACCGCCTACACCCGGCCAAGGCACTTCGTCGATGAACAGATCTCCGGACCGTTCGCCGTGTGGCAGCATGCCCACTACTTCGAGCCACAGGCAAACGACGGAACGCTCATGCGCGACGTCATCGACTTCGCCGCACCGTACGGTCTACTCGGCCGGCTCACCGAAGCCCTGCTACTCGACCGGTACATGACCAACCTCATCACCGTCCGAAACCAGCACCTCGCAACGATCTGCCAAGCCAATCCATCGACATAGACCTCCCTGCCGACCACGCGCCTCCCTGCCGAACACGCGAACGACAACCGAGATCACTTCTCGAAACATGGTCTGATCTGCCGGCGAGCGGGCGCGCTGGACCTGACGTCCCGTCACTCTCCGTACGCCATCGTCCAGCTTGTCAGATGCACGCTCGTGCCGAGATCCGGATGTCCGTCGAGACCGTCGACCGGTGAGCTGACCATCATGTGATCCCGGCCCGCCTCGCTCACTGCGGGCGCCGAGCCGAGCAGGGCGTGCCACACTGGCGCCATGGTCAGACCTCAGACGGTCGACGAGTACATCGACGGCTTCACTGGACCGGGTCGCGAGCTGCTGGAGCAGCTGCGGGCACTGGCCCACGAGGCGGTTCCGGAGGCGAGCGAGGCGATCAAGTGGGGTTATCCGGCGTGGGTGCACCCCTCCGGAACGATCCTCTTTATGGTCAGTGGTCACGCTAAACATGCAAGCGTCGCGTTCACGCCCAGCACTCGCGAGGGGTTCGATGCCCAGCTCGCCGGCTTTGCCACCGGTAAGGGCACGGTCAAACTCCCATACGGCCAACCTGTGCCGGGCGATTTGTTGCGCCGGATGATCGCGTTTCGCGTACGCGAGCACGAGGACGATGGCGTGCTGTGGATGTGACCGTGTCCTGTATTGGTGAGATCGCTTCCACCTGTCGAAACCGAACGTGCCAGGAGCCGTACGACGCACAGATTGGCCGCCGGCCGCACATCAACCCCAAGGTCAGGAAGGCACACGCATCTGCCGTCGATCGTGCGTGCGGGCGCCAGGCTGGCCGTCACTCTCAGCAACCGTCAGCGGTAGAACATCACGTCCGAGGACGTCCGCTCGTAGCCGATGTGAGTACGCCCGTCTCGTGCAGGGTACCGACACCACGGTTTCCGTAGCGGCGTGGGGCATCGTGGAGGCGACAGAATGACCGGTATCCGCTCGCAACTGCCGCAAACTCCTGATACGTCGACACCATCAGCCGGTCGGCGCTGGGCTTTCATCGCGCTCGTCGGTGGCGAGGCGTTGTTCATCGGATACCTCATCGTTGAGGCGTTCCGCGCCGACGGTGAGTGGCGGCCGTGGTATCTGCTCGGAGCCGGCGGATTGTCGTTGATGGTTGGCGCCCTCGTGTGGTCCAGGCTCCGCAGGAACTCTGCTCGCGGCTGACAGGTTGCTCTCACACCGCCGACCGCGCGCCACTCCACCCGGAGTCGTTACGACGCGTGGACGTCGGTGGCGGTGGACGTCCGAAACCGCCGAGGACAGTGCGCCGACCTGCGTACGTTCGTCCAGGTACTTGGCCGATGGCTGCTGGCACGTTCCGGTCGGGCGGCTATCCGCGCGATGCGGTCTGTGGTCGTGCTTCGATATGCTGATTCGATGATGCGCGGCGAGGATCCCCGGGGTGTTCTGACTGTCGAGACGGAAGACGGCGGCCAGTTCGAGGTCGAGATTCGCGACGATGCCGCCGACGTCGGCGCGGCTTCCCGCCGGCTCCGAATGAAGGCGATTGTCTTGCAGTCGACGATCAGGCAGGTGGCGACGACGGTTCACCGCTCGGTCCAGGAAGCGCTCACCGACCCGCCGCCGTCGAAGATCGAGGTTGAATTCGGGCTGAAGTTCACCACCAAATCACCGATGGGAGTGATCGTCGGTGAAGTGGGGGGCGAATCCTCGATCCTAGTGAGAATCGAATGGCCCGGCTCGACACCTCGTTGACGATCGAAGTGGCGCTGGAGCGCGCTACCGCGGAGATCGGTGACGCTGAGAAATTTCTTGGTTCAGGCGTCCTCGTTGCCCGAGATCTGGTGCTGACCTGCGCACACGTCGTGGCGGAAGCGGCGGCTCTGACGGTGCGGATCGACGGTCAGCGCTACGCGGCCGCGACAGTGTTGTTGCTGCCCGACCGTCGTGGCGAAGACCCGGACTGGCCATTTCCGGATCTTGCCTTGCTGGCGCTCGGATCGTCTGCGCACACGGTACCCGTACCGTTCGGCTCGTCTCTCCCTGGGACACACACGGCACTCATCGGCGGCTGCTACCGCATAGGGCTGCACCGTCGACTGGAGCCGTGGACATTGCGGCTGTCCGGAGCCGGTCGTAGCGGCCAGTATGGCCGCACGCTGGACGACGTGATCGAGCGCGGTATGAGTGGTGGACCGGTCCTTGATCTGAGCACCGCCACGTTGTGCGGCATCATGAAGGCAACCACTTCCCGCACCCACGGCGAGGGTGGCTGGTTCGTCCCCATCGAGGCGATCCGCCAGCAGCTGCCCGACCTGGCTGCACGCAATGAGGTTGACTCAGTGCACTGGTGGCAGCAGTCGGAGCAGTATCAGAATTTGGCCCTGAATCTGTTCGGCCTCCCCATGAAACCGCTGGATCCGGGCGTGCACCGACCACCGTCCCGCTGGCTGACCGCCGACGACCGGGTCGTGCCGTACACCGCTCCGCCGGTCTTCGACGAGCTGCGACAATGGTGCGTCGACGACCCGCGCCCGTCGCTGGCGCGGCTGTATTACGCCCCGGGTGGTGCTGGCAAGACACGTCTGGCGGTCGAGCTCGCCGCATACCTCCGGCAACGGCACGGCTGGCTAGCCGGACGGCTTGTCGACGCGGCAGAACCCGATCTGGTGCAACAGGCGCTTGCGAGCCCGGCGCCGACGCTACTGGTCGTCGACTACGCCGAGAATGATCCGGACCGGGTCAAGCTAGTTGTCCAAGAGATGACGACGTATCTCGGGCCACGCTGCCGACTGCTGCTGCTCGCCCGTGTTCCGGAACTGCTGTGGGAGGGCCTGCACGTTCGAGCTGCCGCCGCCGTCGCCGCCGACGTATTGGACGGTCCGGCACGTCGTTTGGACGATCTCGCCGCCTCGCAATCTTCGGTCGATCTCGCCGTCGCCGCGTACCGCACCTTCCTCAACCTGCTGAACGGATCGCTCGGGACGGGCGACGGCGCAGTCCCGACGACGCTGCTGGAAAAGACCCAGCATGTGACCGACCCGCTCGGCATCCAGGCCGCAGCGCTGGCCACCGCGCTCGACACGGTTCACAAGGTCAGCGGAGTCGCTCCCGCCGACGGCATCGACCACGTGCTGCTGCACGAACTGCGGTATTGGTACGCAGCCGCCAGATCGATCCACCCAGGGCTCGCAGACGCCGATCTCAAGCTGATCTTGCTCGTCCCGACCTTATTTCCGGTACAGAGCGAGGACGAGGCGGTCCGTGTGCTGTCGTTCCTGCCGGCACTGCATCGTTTGGACGACCGGGCAACGGTGGCCAGGTTCGCGGACCTGCTAAATCGGCGCTATCCCTCACCCGACAGCTACTGGGCCCCGTTGCGGCCGGACCGCATCGGCGAGGCGCTCCTGCGTGATCTTGTGCCGCTGAATGGTGCGGTGGCCTCGCTCGCGGCCGTTGACGGCCGCTACGCCAGCGCGTTGCTGGAAACCTTCGCCCGTGCGCTGCAATTGCACCGACGCCGGCAGCCCATGGTGGACGCGGCGGATGAGGCACTGTACGACGAGCTGACCCGCGTCTTCACCGCCAACCCGGCCGCCTATCTCCCGGCAGGTGTCGAGATCGCCGGACAGGTCCTCTGGCCGGAGCGCTACCTGGAGATCCTGCGAAAACACCTGCAGGAAGCTGACCTCGGAACGCTGGACGCCGTCATGGACCGGGTTCCCAGCATCGCGGTCGAGCAGCCGGCCTTCGCGATCGAGGTTGCCAAACTGACGCAGGCGCACTACCCCAGCGCCAACCTGGTCGAACGCTACGCGGGAAGCCGCGAAGGACTGGCCCGTCTCGAGCGACGCGCGACCATTCTCGGCCGGCTCGCGCACTGGCTACATGCGGTGGGCCGGTATGCCGAGGCCGCCACATACCAGCAAGAGGCCTTTGACCTTGTCAATCTGCTCAGCCGACGGTTGAAGCGGAAAGACCCGACGGCGGCTCGAGGATGGTCCGCCCTGCGGAGCGAGACCGGCCTCAAACTCGGCCAACTGCAGTTGCTCGCCGGCGACGTACCGTCAGCCCTCACAACCCTGGACACGGTCGAGCGCCGCTTGCCACATGTACGGTCCGACGACCCCGTCTGGGCGGTGACGGTACGCCTCGCTCTGGCTCGGGTCGCCGAACAGGCAAATAACCCGTGGCTCGGCTACTGGGCGGCCTGTCAGGCGGAGCAGGATATAAACGGACTGGAGCCCGAGGCGGGATCTGAGACAAGACGGGAGGTTAGCGAACGCTTGACCTCGGCGCGGCTTGCCCTGCGCACCGGCGGACCGGCCGCGGTCGCCGCCCAGCTCGCGCTGTTCGTGACCAAGCGCCAAGAGCAGACGTCCACGCGAACAGGTTTCGCGAGCATCGCCGCAAGCCGGAACCTCCCTGAGTTCGCCACCCGAATAGTCCTATACGGTGGACTTCATACCGTTGACGGGTTCGTGGCCCGATCTGAACACAAACGCTTGATGGCAGCACTGACTCTGGAAAGGGCGTTCTGCGAGTCCATCGAGAACGATCCTGTCAGCGAGGAGGAATGGGTGGCCCGGGCGCGTCGCTGCGAAGAACTCGCAGCGTCTCGCAAGGACCGCAAGGACTACATCGCGAGCGTGGCAGCCCACCACGATGCGGTTGACGCCTGGCAAGCTGCCGGACCCCGGCATGCACCAGAAGCGCGGAAAGCAAGCAGAGCCCGCGAAAACGCCTACCGAGATCTAGTCAGCATGCGGTACCTCACCATCGACTGAGGCCCCAGTACCGCAGCCGCCGTCCGGGATCTTGCTGCTCAGGCGGGGTGGACGCGAGACGGCCACCGCGTGATCGTCTGTGCGTTGTGGACACAGAGTCAGGTCGAGCGGCGACCGCGTGCCACAGCGTAGCTGCGCACGACCGGCCTCGCCCTGCGCGGGGACGCGTACGCCCTGGCGGAACTCCGCCGAATGAGCGACGACGGGTATGAATCGCTCGCCTGGGAACGGTTTGACTTCGTGGAGCGTGTGCTCGCGCAGCCGACCCGTTCCTGAACACCACGAGCTGGACCGTACGGGCCCTGCGCAGCACGGTCGCGGTCGCTCCGGAACCAGAACCCGTAAGTCCTGCTCCTGCCCAGCAGCCGGTCCTGCACCGCGTGTGCCGCCTTGCGGTCCACGTTCCGGGTGATGATGCGCTCGATCTCCCGGAACCCAACGGTGAGATCACCGTCGCCGAGCCCTCGGCCAAGCCCTGGGCGCAGCAGCGTGCTCGGGTCGGCGTCTCGTCCTCGCGCTTGTCGCTGCCTGGCGCCGGAATGTCCACGATCAGTTCCGCGACGGCCTTCGACACGGCAGAGACATCATCGGTCTTCACCGGACCGGTCCCCCTTGGCCGGCACTCGGCCACCTCTCAATCGACTAGTGTCCGGCCTACACGAGGCAGGTCAACTTGTGGTCTGTCGGCTGGGGGTCTCGATGGGTAAGCGGCGGAACCTGTGGTTGACCAAGCAGGCACGGCCTGCTGTTCCACCCCACGAGAAAGCGCGTGGCCTGGTGGATGTCCCGGTCGACGACGTCGTCAGGTCGGTCTATGTCATCGTGTGGGATACCCCGCAGGGGCCGGTGCTGTATTTCGTGCCGCTGGATTGCCTGCCCGAAGTGGATTGGGATGATCTGGTGTGGCGGCTCTGCGACCGGGTGTTGGACCGCGAGCAGTGGAAGCGGGCGTTGCTGCTCGACCCGGTCCCGATCGCTCTGACCTCCGGCGACGTCGACACCGACGGCAGCCCGCGGGTGCGGGTACATCCGGTCCGGTTCCGCACCGACCTGAGTGGGCGCCCCCGTCTGAAGCGGGGCGACGACCATCTCGTCGAGCAGATCGCCCGGACGATGCGGGCCGTCCTGCCGGTCTGGCTCGGTGGCACCGAGACTGTGGCGATCGCGGATGCCGCGCTGCGGAACCCGGGCAGAACCCTGACCGTGGACGACACCACCGGGTGGCCGGGCCAGGAGGCTTCGCTGCGATTGGCGTTGCAGGCTCGGTTCCCGGAGCTGTATCCGCTTGGGTGGGCGATGCTGGCGGCGGACGGGGCCGCACGGTTCAACGAGGTCGTCGCCGGTCACGCGCGGATACCCGACCGGGGCGAGGGGTGGTACCTGGTGGCCCGGCCGCAATTGCCGCAGCCGCCGGAGCCGCTGCGGCAATTGCTGGTCGAAGCGGTCGCGCCGACCGAGCTGGGGGAACGGGCGCTGGCCGAGGTCGCGGCGTTGCGGGCGGCCGCGGCGATCATCGCCGATGACGATCCCCGAAGCACGCTCTACCGGAGCGCTGCGGAAAAGCTCGCGTCGTGGACCTTGCAGGCCCAGATGGCGCAGTTCCCCCAACCCCGACCGCGGTCGTCGACCGTGCACCCGGACCCGGCGAAGCTCATCACGGTGACCGCCACGTGGGCCGGACCAGTGGCAGAGACGTGGCTGCGGACTCTGACCCCGGTGGTGGACCTGCCGGCGGCACTGCGGTTGCGGCGCGCAGCCAATTTGTTGCGGTACACGCGTCGCGGCGGGCAGGGAAAGTGGCCTGATTTTCCGGATGCGCGTCCGGGAGAGGTGCGTGCGGCCTACCTGGACCCGGCCGGCCGGTTGGTGTTGGTGCTCTCCGACCCGGCCGGGCCGGATCCCACCCCGTGGGTGTGCGCGGAGTGGCCCTGCGATGCGACGGTGGCGGCCAGTTGGACCGATGACACGGTACTGGCCGCGGATCGGCCGGTGCCGGGTGCGGCGGCCGGACCGCTCCTCGCGTTGACCCCCGGGGTCGATGACGTCCGGGTCGATCCGTTCCCGGTGTCACCGCAATACAGCGGACCAATGCGTCTCGATTTCAGCGAAGCCAACAGTGCCGGGAAGGCCCTCTTCTGGTCCCTGTTGAAGCTGGCACTCGACCAGACCGACACCGACGTGGCCGACCGGTATTCCGTCGGCATCAGGACGAGCAAACCCACCGCCGCCGAGGTCGCTGACCGATATTTCGTCTTCGAGACCATTGTCGAGGACCCCGGAATGACGTTGTGGCCTGCCGTCATGGGGGCTGGCGGTTCACTGCGGTTGCGCTGGGACGCCGTACGGGCAGCCGCGGTCGCCGACTTCGCCCGCGCCCAGCGGCTCCTCGCACCCGACGCGCCGAAGATCTACCGGTACTACGCCATCGTGCCCCGCGAGCACTCGCCGATGGATGAGACCCGGCAGGTGGTCCGCCTGTCGGCCTCACCCGCCGGCTTCGCCGAGGAGGAACGACTGGACGTCTCGGGTGGTTGGGTTACCAGTTTCATCATCGATGACATCTGCCGGTGCAAGAGGTACGACTGCTACCGCCGGCTGGCCCCCGACGATGTCGACTCGCACATCGCCATCGTGCAGTCCCGCTGGACGAGATAGAGAAAGTCGGTGAAGCGACGAGGAGCCTGCGCCGACGTGACGATTCCAGAGCCGCGCAGCCGGCGTCCCGCTCCGCCGACTCCCGGCCCTCCAAGTGGGGCCAGAGCAGGCGCCCGCTCACGATCCCGTGGGCAGGCGGGTGCCGAGGTCGGCGAGTAGTTCGTCCAGTACGTCCGGCGCCGCCCAGCCGTTCACCGCGACCCGGCCGGACACGCCGACAACGATCTCCAGCCGGTCCGGCGTCGACGCCAGGTCCGCAAGGGAATCGGCCATCCGATCGGTGAGCAGGACGAACTCCTGGTTGGTCGAGCCGACCCAGGGCCGTACCCGGTCGATCCGGTCGGCGCGGAACGGGCCGGCCACGAGCAGGTCGGTCTCCCCGAGTAGGGCGGCGACGTCGTCGCGGCCGGCATCGACGGCTCGGTGGAGTTCGTCCGTGCGGTAGCCGGTGAACGTCATCATCGAGCGGCCGGCGCACGTACCCCGGTGGCCACCCGGGAGAGCGCGGCCGCCTGGTCGAAGGGTTCACCGCCGAGCAGCGTCAACCCGTCCGTCCCCGCGTCGAGGACGCGGGCGACCAGTTCGGCCGGCGCGACCGGCTCGCCGCCCCGGACGCTCCACAGGTGTGGATCAGCACGCCTCGCGGCGCCGGCAGCCCGTACTCGGCGGCGGCCGCCAGCCAGGCGCCGTCCCGCTTGGCCAGCCACCGTTTGAGGGTCTCCAGGCCACCAACGTCGGCAAGGTCGATGTCGGTGTCGGTGTCGACGAACTCCAACAACCCCGCCTTGCGTACGGCCTGCCGCTTCTCCTCGTGCACCACCGGAAGATCGTGTACGTCGAGTACGCCGTCGTTGACGATCGCACGGGCGAAGGCGTTCTCCGCCTCGTGCAGTGTCAGCCCGACGGCGGCCTTCGCGGGCGCTCGGCCGAGCCGAGGTGCGGGTGCAGGTCCCGCAGGATCACCACACTCGACTCGTCGAGCCGAAGGGCGGCGCCCAGCGCGTCCATCGGCTCGGTGGTGCCGGTGCGCGCGGTGCCGTCCGGCCCGACGAGCCCTTCGGTCGCCGACCAGGTCCAGACCGCCCGCGGCGTGCGGACCAGCGCACCGTCCCGGGCTACGGCGGTTATCTCCGCGACGACCCGGTGCTCCTCGTACGACCCGATCTACAGGATTGGGAATCGTGCCTTGAACAGCTGCACCAAATGATTCCGGAAACACGTCGGCGCCGCTGTTCCCCATTCAGTCAATGCCGCAGCCCAGCTCGGCTGGCAGCTGCCCGGCGAGACTGTAGCAACGGTGGCCAAGGATTCACGCCCGCTAAAGGCCCGCCCGCACCCTCGCTGAGGGACGCGGGCGGGCGGCGACCGTACTTCTCGACGATGTGCGGGCCTGCTGGCAGACGCTGATTGCCGACGGGCTACAGGTTGTTGATCCGGGCGAGCAGCTCTGCCTCGGTCAGGTTTTCCAGGGCCGCGTCCTGCTTGCGGCCCAGGGCTGCCACCAGCTTCTCCTTCTCCAGCTTCTTGGCTGCCGCCGCCTTCGCCGCCTGGTCCTCCGCGATGCGGATGGCGATGACGTGCTTGACGACCTCCAACTTGGTCTCCAGGGCCGCCTTGGCCGGATTGGTCTCGGTGGCCACGAACGACTCGGTGTCGATGGCCTTGAGCTCGGCGTTGACCGCCTTGGCCACGTCATCGAGGCTGAAGCCGGACTTGGCGGTCAGCGGAAGCTCCCACAACTGTTCCGTGGTCAGCAGTCCCTTGGCCGAAGGGTAACGGAACTTCTCCCGCGTGGCCTTTTCAAAGATGGTCACGATGGCCTCTCTCCGATTTTCTCGGTAGGAAATCAGAACTGGATGCTGATGAGGTGGCGCCGGCCGCCGGCCATGGTCACCTTGGCGACCACGGAGCTGCGGACCGTGGAGCTGAAGCCGAGGCCGGACAGCTGGTCCGGGGACGGCTCGCACTTGGTGCGATCGCCGAGAACCTCGAACACCTTGCGGTGCGGTTGCAGGTCGCCGCGGAGGAACTCGTTGTAAATCCCCCGGGTCGGCTGGTCGTTCACGCACCCTTTCAGGATGAAGAAGTAGTGGCGGTTGCCGACCTCGCTGTCGTCGAAGTAGTTCGGCGAGTACATGATGGTGGACACCGGCACGAACTGTTCGGTGGTGATCCCCCACAGGACCTTGCCTGCGCTGCCCGGCCGCATGTCCTTACCCGGCCGGAAAGCGGTGATCACCTCGTTGGCGACCGTCATCCGGCCCACCTCGACGGTCTCCTTGTGGCCGACCGCCCGCTCGTGGCTGTAGTGCTCGATCTTTCCGTTGCTCTCGGTCTCGACCACGAAGCCGACCCCGGTGCTCTCCCGCTTGTTGAACTGGTTCACCTCGATCCGGTACTCGCCGTCGGGGACCTTACCGGTCCAGGTGACGTTCTCCACCGGCTCGCGCGAGAACGTCCCGCCCGCGTTCATGTCGACGTCCAGCTTATTGCGCTTTTCCTTGTACCAGATGTGGTCGCCGTTGGGTTCGAACACGTGCAGGTCGAGGTCGTCGTGATTGAACCAGGACAGGCTCACCCGCAGCTTGCCGGTGACGTTGCCACCGGCCCGCTTGACCTTCTCCTTGATGGAGTCGGCGACGTTGCCGTTGTAGGACCAGCCGAAATCGTTGTCCCAGGTGAACAGCCGAGGGGCGGCCGGGTGCCGGCCGGTGGTGAGACTGACGAAGTGCGGTTCGTGGCTGTTGGCGACCCACAGGTCGATGGCCGCGGCGCCGGGCAGGATGTCCTTCATGAAGGTGACCACGGGAGTCTCCTCCGGCTTCGCGTCACGAAGGCGCCCACCTGCCGACCCCGTGGTGGCCGCCTGCATGAGCAACCCTTCGATGCCGTCCTTCATCCGCGACTGCGTGTCGTTGTCGACCCACAGCACGTTGGTGACCGACACGTCGGACAGCCGGGCGAACCGTCGCTGCAACGACTCCTCGATGCCCAACTCGTCGATGGTCTTCATGGCAGCCCTGACCATGGCCGGGGTGATCAACGCCGTGGGGCGCTGGTAATTCTGCGGTGCCACCTTCGTCTCGAACGACCGGACCGCCTGCTCCAGGTCGACGCCCGCGGAGAGATCCTGCACGAGGGTGCCGATCACCGTGTTGCGGAACCGGGCCGCCGGGTTCATGGCGTTGGCGAAGACGAAGGCCCGGCCGTCGTCCGCCTCCGTCCACCGGTTCTGCAGTGACCGGAACTCGGTCACCGCCCGACGATGCTCCGCGCCGCGGTAGAGGGCGTTGTCGTCGATGAGGTCGACGACGGTGTCCAGAGCGTGCTGGGTCAGCTCGGCCAGGCCACGCTGGAACACCTGCACCGCGGCGTCGAAGGCGCTCCGTGCCGCGCCGACGTCTTCGACGCGATGCCGCTTCTCCACCCGGCCGTGCAGGTGGTGCCACACCTCGACCTGGCCGTCGCGCAGCGTCCGGGTCGTCCTCGTCCCGTACTGCGCCTCGGTGGACCGGAAGATGGTGGACAACGGCAGCGTGCCGACGAACTCGTCAAGTGCGGCGGCGACGACGGAGAAGACCGGGTCGGATGCGGACACCCCGGACCAGAGGGAGCGGACCTGTCCGTTGTGGATCTCGACCACGTTACCGAGGTTCCTGATGAACCCGCGGCAGGTCGAGCAGTCGTACTCGGCCCGCTCACGGAACCGGACATTGGTGCCGGCGGGAAAGGAGTCGAGGAAGGTGAGCCAGAGCGAGTCCCGGTCGAGACCGTCACCGACGACGTACAACTCGCCCTTGGACATCGCGGACAGACGTATGGTCACATCCGCCACGAACTGCTGGAAATCGCCCACCGTGTCATCCTCCTTGATCACCGAAGATCCTAAGGAGTGCCCGCAATCGCAGAAACGCATTTCCGGCGCCGACGGAGCTGGATCGGCACGTGAGGGGTCGCGGCGGCCAGGGAGCCCATTTCACCCTGGCGGAGGTGGCCGGGAACCTGGTTTGAAGGCCTCCTGCCCCAGCAGCCAGACCTGCACAGCGTGTGCCGCCTTTGCGGTCCACGTTCCGGGTAATGATGTGCTCGATCTTCCCGAACACCAGGGACGAGGTCACTGTCGCCGACGCTTCGGCACAAGCCCTGCGGGCAGCAGCGCGCTCGGACGAGCCGTACTCACGATCCGTGCCCCCGCGACCGCCGCCCGCACGTCGTCATCGCTCACCGACCCGCCGGAACCGATCGTTCACCGCGCGAGAGTACGGTAGCGGAGTTGCAGGACACCGTTTCGGAATCGACGCTCGTCGAGGAGCTCAAGGTCGACGCGCGTGCCGGTCGGCAGCCCCGGCTTGCCGCCGCCGACGGCAACCGGCCAGACGAACAGGTGGCACTCGTCGACAAGCCCGGCGTGGAAAGCCTGCGTCGCGAGGTTGGCACCTCCTATGGTGAGATCGCTGCTGGCCGCGGCCTTCAGTTCGTGTACCGCGGCGGGGTCGAATCGGCGTTCGAGTCGGGTGTCGACAGTCGACAGCGTGGCGAGGGTCGTGGAGTACACGACTTTGCTCGCCGCCTGCCAGGCGCGCGCGAAGTTGGCCGTGAGGTCGGACTGCGCGGCCAGAGCGGCGTTGGTTTCCCAGAGGGCCATCGATTCGTACAGGCGCCGCCCGTAGACGAACGTGCCCACGGACCGTACGAGGTCGGTGTAACACGCGAATACCTCGTCGTCCATCGGCAGCCAGTCGAACGCGCCGCGCTCGTCCTCGATGTAGCCGTCAAGCGACACGTTGGTCACGTAGATCAGCTTTGCCATACCTCTACCTCTCGATGACGGCGACCTCCGTGGACCGCCTCACCGTAGCTACGAACAACGCGGCCCGGATACGACAACCCCAGTCACCCCCAATCCAGCGAAGATCAGGCTTACTGAGCCGGACGCCGAGAGTGTCAACAGTCTTTCGGCCGCCACCCGTCGGGGCGTCCACGGAGCGTCCCCGGCCGTCAGGCCCGCCGCATCACCCGGATGGCGGGTGATCCGGGAAATCGGGCTGCACGTGCCCGGCGGCAATGCGATCCCCGACGTCACCGTGCTGCGCGCGGGCGCACCGCGTCAGGTGATGTGGCACGGGCCGGAGGACGTGGCGCTGGTGGTCGAGGTGGAGTCGCCGAGCAGCCGCCGACCCGACCGGTTCACCAAGCTGGGCCTCCACGCCGAAGCCGGCATCGAGTCGTACTGGCGGATCGAGCGGACCGAGCGGGGACCGGACGCCCACCTCTGCCTGCGGGCTCCCGCTGGCCACTGCGAGCTGCTCAGCTCCGTCCCGCCGACCGGCTCGGAACCGGTCGAGCTGCCGTTTCCGGTACGCGTAAGCCCGGGCGCCTGGCTGCCCTGACCGACGACCCTCCCACCGTCCGGTCCGATCACCGAAGAGCTTCTCCGATCCGACGACGGCGGGTCGGACGGGTGCAACCGGGTCAGGCGGAACGGCCGGCCCGGGTGGCGAGCTGGTCCAGGCCGCTGACGATGCCGCCGGCCAGGTCGCCGCCACCGAAGGCGGCCACCATGGACAGCGCGGCGAGCTTGGCGTCGCGGTCCGGGATGCGCTTGCGTGCCTCGGCACCGGTGACGATCTCCAGCACCCGCTGGTTCGGCGAGAGCGCCACCAGCACCGCTCGGGCCGGATCGACCAGCTCCGTGAGCAGCCGTTGGGCGTGCTCGCGGACCGGTTCGGTGAGCGGGCCGACATAGACGGTGAAGACCAGTCCGGTGGACTCGTCGGCGATCCGCAGCGCCTCGTCGATCCGGAGCAGCTGGCGGGTGGTGAACGGCCCGTCCAACACGTTCGGCCGGTCGGCGGCGCTCGGCCCGACCTCGGCCTCGGGCCGTTCGACCGTCGCCACGTCCTTACCAGCGGTCACTTGCGCCCCCTGTCACGCCGGCGCGCTTCGGCGCGCTGATGGTCTCGGTCCCGCCGCCGGTCAACGCCCGGGTGTCCGTGCCGACCGGCAGCGCGGTCCGGGTGGACTCGGTCAGGTGCTCGGGCGAGGAGAGGAACCAGACCGGCGTGAACTCGAAGGGCCGCCCCGGGCGGTACCGCCGGGCGTTACGGCCGCTCTTGCCGGCCCGGGCCAGCACGGTGATCACGAGCACCGCGGCGGCCGGGATGGCAACGAAGACCAGCAACGTGTCGGAAACAGACAACCTCAACGCCCCCAGGCGAAAACGGGATCATCGGGCCGGTCCGGGCCGGGTGACCAGCCACCCGACCGATCCGGTCGTCGTTCACGGTATCGGAAACCGCTGCCCAGCAGATCTCGGGGTACCGATCCCGCCGCCGGGGCCACCGGCGGCGGACGGCCGGTCAGGCCGGGTCAGGCCGGGTCGACGAGCCGGGCCAGCGCGTCGGCGGCCCGCCAGCAGTCGTGGTACGTCGAGTAGAGCGGCACCGGGGCGAGACGGATCACATCCGGTTCGCGGTCGTCGACGACCACCCCGTACTCCCGGGACAGCCGTTCGGTGAGTGCGGCGGCCCCGCCCCGGCCGATCCGGACGGAGAGCTGGCAGCCGCGCCGGGCCGGGTCGCGCGGGGTGAGCACGGTCAGCGGGCGGCCCGGGATGATCCGGTCGAGCAGTTCTTCGAGGTACCCGGTCAACCGAACGCTCCGGGCCCGCAGCGCCGGCATGCCGACCTGTTCGAAGATGGCCAGGGCGCTGCGCATCGGGGCCATCGCCAGCACCGGCGGGTTGGAGACCAGCCACGCCTCCACGGTGGCCGGTGGCCGGGAGACCGGGGCCATCTCGAACCGGGTCGTCTCGTCCGTGCCCCACCAGCCCTCGAACCGGTCGATCGCCGGGTCGCCGAGGTGCCGCTCGTGCACGAACGCCCCGGCCAGCGACCCCGGCCCCGAGTTCAGGTACTTGTACGTGCACCAGGCGGCGAAGTCCACGTCCCAGTCGTGCAGGGCCAGCGGCACGTTGCCGGCCGCGTGTGCGAGGTCCCAGCCGACCAGGGCGCCGGCCCGGTGCGCCGCCCGGGTGATCTCCGGGATGTCCATCAGCTCGCCGGTGAGGTAGTTGACCCCGCCGAACAGCACCAGCGCCACCCGGTGCCCCTCCCGGTCGAGGTGCCCGAGCACGTCCTCGGTGCGCAGGTTCTCCTCGCCGGGGCGGGGGCGCAGCCGGACGACGACCTCGTCCGGGTCCAGCCCGTGGTGCCGGGCCTGGCTGCGCACCGCGTAGCTGTCGGACGGGAAGGCGCTGTCCTCGATCAGGATCCGGTCCCGGCCGGCGGTCGGCCGGTAGAACGAGACCATCAGCAGGTGCAGGTTGACGGTGAGGGAGTTCATCACCACGGTCTCGGCCGGCGACGCGCCGACCAGCGCCGCGCTCGGCCCGGTGAGCGACCGGTACGACGGCACCCAGGGCCGCTCGCCGGTGAAGTGGCCGGAGACGCCCCGGGTGGCCCAGGTCTCCAGTTCGGCGTCGACGTCGGCGCGGGCGGCCCGGGGCTGCAACCCGAGGGAGTTGCCGACCAGATAGGCGGCCTCGGCGTGCCGGCCGCCCTCGGCCGGGGGCACGTGGAACAGGTGCCGGTGCCCGGGGTCGGCCTCGTCGCGGCGCCGGGCCGCCGCCTCCGCCTGGTCGGGGGTGGTCATCCGCTCGTCTCTCCCTGAAGAAGTCACACGTCGCTCGGGTCGGGCGTCAAGGTTCACATGTCGGTCCGGGCGGCCCAGAGTTCGGGGAAGACCTCCCGGGCCATGCTCCGGCGCAGCCAGGCCGCGCCGGCCGACCCTCCGGTGCCGACCTTGGCGCCCATCGTCCGGCGTACCGCCTTGAGGTGCTGGTGCCGCCAGTCGTCGAACTGCTCGGCGATCTCGACCAGGGTCTCACCCAGTTGCCGCAGGTGGTTGTCGGGTCCGGTGTCGGCGTAGATCGCCACCCAGGCGGCGGCCAGCTCCTCGCTCGGCCCGGAGCCGGAGTCGGAGTCGGCGGAGAAGTCGCGGTGCAGCAGCGTGTCCGGCAGCGCGTAGCCCCGGCGGGCCAGCAGCGCGGTCACCTCGTCCCAGAGGCTCGGCGCCCCGAGCGCCTCGACCAGCTCGGCGTGCACCTGCGGCTGCCGGTGGAACGGCCGGACCAGGGTCGCGGACTTCAGCCCGAGCAGGAACTCCAACTGCCGGTACATCGCGGACTGGAAGCCGGAGCCCTCGCCGAGCAGGTTGCGGAACCGGTTGAAGTCCGCCGGGGTCATCCAGCGCAGGCCCCGCCAGGCCGCGTTCAGCCCCTCCAGGTGCAGCGCGGCCCGGTGCAGCGGTGCGAGCGCACCCCACAGATCGTCGGTACGCAGCAACCGCCGCGCCTCGCGCAACTCGAAGCAGGTGAGCCCGAAGTACAGCTCCATGATCTGGCTGACCATCAGGAACGACATCTCGCCGGGATCCTGGCTCAACGGCTGCTGGAGGCGGTGCAGGGTGCTGGCGTGCACGTACGCGTCGTACGGCGTCCGCCCGCCCGGCTCCAGGGTCGGTTCGCCACCGTTCGCCGCCGCCCGGGCGGCCCGCTGCGCGGCGGTGAGCGGGCGTACCCGGGGTCGGCCGGGTCGCCGCTGCCGCTGGATGCTCTCCACTGCCCGCCTCCGTTCCGTGACGTCTTCGTTCCGTTCCGCTCCGTGACGTCGATACCGACATGATCTCGCCGGTCGACCGCCCGACGGAATGCCGGACCAACGGCGGTACCCGCGCCGATCTGACGGTTGTGGGGTTCACCGCCGGGATGGCTTAACGTTTGAAAGGTCGATCCAGAGGTCGACAACCACGTTACGGAGAGTGAACAGTGATGGACGACATGGACTGGGCGCTGCTGCGCGAACTCCAGGCCGACGCCCGGCTCTCGTTCAGCGAACTCTCCCGCCGGGTGCACCTCTCCCCGCCGGCCGTCGCCGAACGGGTCCGCCGGCTGGAGGAGTCCGGCGTGGTGACCGGCTACCACGCGCACGTCGACCTGACCCGGGCCGGCCGGAACGTGGTCGCGATGATCCGGATGTCCTGTTACGGGGCGCGCTGCATCCTCCGGGACCCGGAGGTGCCGAAGTGGCCGGAGATCCTGGAGATACACCGGATCACCGGTGACGCGTGCAGCATGCTCAAGGTCGCCGCCGAGTCGATCGAGGCGTTCGAGCAGGTCATCGACCGTCTGGCCCCGTACGGGCAGCCGTCGAGCACGATGGTGCTCTCCAGCCCGCTGCACTGGCATCCGGTGCTGCCCGTCCCACCGTCAAGCGGCTGACCAGGGCTTGCACCGCTGTAGGCGGCTTTCCGGGCGTGTGTGCGGCGGGTCGGTGGGAAGACACCCGGCGACGACGGTCGCGACACCCGCGCAGCGCCCGAGGCGTACGGGTGTCCGACCGAGCCGGATGCACCGCCGGGGAGGGAAGTCATGCTGTCTGCCAAGGTCGTCGGCCGTACGATCGCCGCCGGCGTCACCGTCGCCGCACTCGTCCCCGGACCGCTGTTCGGGAACGTGACCGCGGTACGCGCCGGACCGAACACCTTCGTGGAGGTCACCCCGAACACCGCCCAGGCGGGTACCCGGGTCGACATCCGGGCGAGCTGCGACGGGGCGAACAACCAGCAGGCGACGGTGCACTCGGACGCCTTCGGCCGGGTGATCGTACGCCCGGACAACGGCTTCCTCACCGCCAAGGTGACGATCCCGGGCGGCAAGGCACCCGGGGCGTACGCGGTCAACCTGAGCTGCCAGCAGGCGGGCAACAACGCCACCACCACGCTGACCGTGGTGAACATGAGCCAGGGCAGCCAGGGTCCGGCCACCGGTGGCGGCGGTACGGCCGGCAGCACGGGCGGCACGCTGATGATCGCCGGTGGTGTCGGCATCGTCGTGCTCGCCGTCGGGTTCGGGCTGGCCGGTCGGCGCCGGCGTACCGAGCCGGGTGGCTGAGCCACGGGTCGGACATGTTCCGCTTCTCCACGGGCGAGCGCGCGGGCACGTGGCGGGGCCGGACCGGTCGGTGGTGGGCGCGTACCGAACGGTGGCGGCGCCGTGCGGCCCGGCTCGCCCGGCAGGCGACCGCGGCGAGCATCACCAGCCCGGATCCGGCCGACGGCACCCCGCCGGGCACCCTGGACCCGGCGCCACCCCGGCCGCCCCGCCGGGTGGGCCGGGCTGGCCTCCTCCGCCGCCCCGGGCCGGTACCGGTGATCACCCTGCTGCTCGGCCTGCTGGTCACGCTCTTCGGGGTGCAGAGCGTCACCGGGATCACCCTGCTGCCCAGCGGGCTGCCGTTCGGCGCCCCGCCGCCGCCCCGGAAGTTCCCGGTGCTCGAGTCGAGCCCGCCGGTCGGGATCGGCATCCGGTCGCTGGGCCTGACCGCGCCGGTGCACCCGGTCGGCGTCGCCGCGGACGGCACCATCGAGGTGCCGGCGTCGGACCGGCGCGACGAGGCCGGCTGGTACAGCCGGAGCCCGACCCCCGGCCAGTACGGGCCGGCGGTGATCGTCGGGCACGTCGACACCCGGACCGGGCCGGCCGTCTTCCACGACCTGGCCGGGCTGCGCCCCGGCTCCAAAATCGAGATCGACCGGGAGGACGACTCGGTGGCGGTCTTCGAGGTGAACTCGGTCAAGCGGTTCAACAAGTCGGAGCTGCCGGTGGACCGGGTCTACGGCGACTTCAGCCGGCCGTCGCTACGGCTGATCACCTGCGGTGGCCGCTGGGTCGGCGGTTCCACCGGGTACGCCGACAACGTGATCGTCTTCGCGTCCCTGGTCTCGGCCCGGGACACCTGAGCCGAGTCGGTCGCCGGCTCTCAGGCCGCCTCGGCCTCGCGCAGGTCGAGCCAGTCCGCCCAGCGCGGGTCCGGCGCGCGGTGCCCGAGGACCCGCCAGGCGATGCCCTTCGGCGCGGTCGGCAGCGAGTGCAGCCGCCAGCCCAGCTCGGCCGGGGTCTTGTCACCCTTGGTGTGGTTGCACCTGGCGCAGGCCGCCACGACGTTCTCCCAGGCGTGCCGGCCGCCCCGGCTGCGCGGGAAGACGTGGTCGATGGTCTCGGCCGGCCCCCGGCAGTAGACGCAGCGCCAGCTGTCCCGGGCGAAGATGGCCCGGCGGGAGAGCCCGACGTGGGTGCGGTAGGGCACCCGGACGAACCTGGTCAGCCGGACCACCGACGGCACCGGCAGGGAGTTGCGGGCGCTGTGCAGGATTCCCTCCCCGTCGGCCACGCAGACGGCCTTGGCGGAGAGGACCAGGATGGCGGCCCGACGCACTGAAACGACACACAGCGGCTCATAGGTGGCATTGAGCACCAACGCTCCGGAGCCCACCGTGGGTCGTATGTCAGGCATCGCGCTCACCCTCTCGGTTGTTTCCCCGTCCGCTCCCTCGCCCCGCCTGGTGCCGGCCCCGCTCCGGCGCCCCGTCGGGCAGCACGCACCGACCGGCCGCCACGACCACGGCCGACGCCGGCAGATCACCGGCGTCCGTGCGCCAATAGTCCCCGATAGCCGGCCTGATTGCACGTACTAATCGGGGGTCCCGAAGAAAGCTCTCACGTCCCGTGGCAAGATGACCGGTTCCGTCCGTTCGACCCCGGCCGGCGCCGGGCCGCCGGGGGCGGCGTCCGCCACGAGCCGGCGGGTCGGCGGCGGACGGCCCGGGTCCGTACGGTACGAAGACATCCGTGACCCCCGCGACGCTGATCACCGCCGCCGTGCTCGCGATGCCGCGAGCCCAGACGCCGCAGCCCGAGACCCCGAAGCCCGAGCCGAGCTGCCTGAACGAGGCCGGCTGCAAACTGGTCTGGGACGTGACCGGCTCGGTGTGGTTCGCCGAGGGCAGCAACTACCTCCTGATCAAGCCGGCCACCATCGCACTGATCCTGCTGCTGGCGGTGCTGGCCCGCTTCCTGCTGCACCGCACCATCAACCGGCTGGTCCGGAGCACCTCGGAGAGCCGGATCCCCGCCGTACTCCGGCCGCTGCGCGAGCGCATGCCCAGCGCCGCACCCGACCCGAACGCCGTCGTACCCGAACGGCGCAGGCAGCGGGCCGAGGCGATCGGTTCGGTACTGCGCAGCATGACCACGGCGGTGGTCTTCGCGATCGCCGTACTACAGATCCTCAGCGAGCTGAGCTTCGACCTGGCCCCGCTGCTGGCCAGTGCCGGCATCGCCGGCCTGGCCCTCGGGTTCGGCGCCCAGACGCTGGTCAAGGACCTGCTGGCCGGGCTCTTCATGCTGCTGGAGGACCAGTACGGGGTCGGCGACACGGTGGACCTCGGCGAGGCGACCGGGGTGGTCGAGGCGGTCGGCCTGCGGATCACCACCGTGCGGGACGCCCGCGGGGTGGTCTGGTACATCCGCAACGGCGAGATCATCCGGGTCGGGAACAAGAGCCAGGGCTGGGCGATGGTCGTGCTCGACATGCCGATCGGCTTCGCCCGCACCGAGGAGGCCATGGCGGTGCTCCGGACCGCCGCCGCCTCGGTCGCGGTCGACCCGGAGCTGGCCCCGGAGCTGGTGGAGCCGCCCGAGGTGATCGGGGTCGAGCAGATCACCGTGGACGGTTCGGTGATCCGCACGGTCGCCAAGACCACCGCCGAGGGGCAGTTCCCGGTGACCCGGGAGCTGCGCCGACGGCTGGCCGAGGCGCTGGAGAACTCGGGGATCACCGCCGACATCGCGGCCACCCGGATGTTCCCCCGGCCGTCGACCCCGCCCGGCGACGGGGGTACCGGCCAGGGTGGAGCGACCTGACCTGTCTGACCTGCCCGGCTGCCCCGGATGGCCGGTCAGACCGGGATCGTCGGCGTCGGCCCGGTCCCCGCCTGCCGTCCGGGCTGGGCAGCGCCGGCATGCCGCCGGCCCCGAGCACCCCGGACGGTGGGGCACGGGTACGCCGGACGGTTTGGATCAAGGGCCGCCCGGCAGGGGTCGCGTACCGTGTGGGCGGTCGGGTATCGTCCGTTCGACCAGTCGGGGATGCGACGATCTATCCGTTCGCCCTAGCCAGTCGTCATACGATCGGGCAGAATCCAGAACAAGCTCCCTCCCGGAGCGTAACGAAGACCTCGCTGATCCGAACGTCTAACGTTCCCGGCAGCCCCATCACAATTGGTCAGCGGTCGAGAACGATGGAGGCCCACCGGTGTCCGAAGAGACACACACTTCCCAGCGGCCGGCAACCTTTCGGGAAGTGTTCGCCCAGCGTGAATACCGGGCGGTCTTCACGGCCACCGTACTGACCTGGACCGGCGACTATCTCGCCAAGGCCGCCGTGACGCTGCTGGTCTACCAGCAGAGCGAGTCGGTCGCCCTCTCCGCCGCCGCCTTCGCCACCAGTTACCTACCGTGGCTGATCGGCGGTCCGCTGCTGACCACCCTGGCCGACCGGTACCCGTACCGGACGGTGATGGTGATCTGTGACCTCGTCCGGATGCCGCTCTACGCCCTGATCGCCATCGACGGCCTGGACACCCCGGTGGTCCTGGCCCTGCTCTTCGCGGCGACCCTGGCGAATCCGCCCAGTCAGGCGGCCCGGTCCGCGATGCTGCCGCTGCTGCTCCGGGGAGACCGGCTGGTCGTCGCGCTCTCCCTACACGGCAGCACGGGACAGGCGGCCCAGGTCTTCGGCTACGCCGTCGGGGCCGGCATCGCGCTCTACAGCCCGGCCCTGGCCCTGCTGCTCAACGCCGCCACCTTCGGGCTCTCCGCGACGGTCATCTGGTTCGGCGTCCGGCACCGGCCCGCCGTCCCGCCGGAGCAGGGCCGGCGGCACCTCCTCCGGGAGACCGCCGCCGGCTTCACCCTGGTCTTCGGCACCCCGGTGCTGCGGGCGATCGCGGTCCTGGTGTTCTGCGCGATGCTCTTCGCGATCGTGCCGGAGGGGCTGGCCGCGGCCTGGGCCACCAGGTTCGCCGGGTCCGGCGCCGACCGGAGCGCCATCCAGGCACTGATCATGATCGCCGCACCCGTCGGCTTCATTCTCGGCGGCCTGGTGGTCGGCCGGGGTCTCCGGCCGGACCTGCGCCGCAGCCTGGTCCGGCCGTTCGCGGTACTCGCCCCGCTGGCCCTGGTGCCCGCCCTGTTCAACCCGCCGCCGGTGGTGGTCGCGCTGCTGGCCGCCGTGGCCGGCTTCGCGGTCGCCGGATTGATCCCGGTGACCAACGGGCTCTTCGTGCTGGCCCTGCCGCACGGCTACCGGGCCCGGGCGAACGGTGTGATGAACACCGGCGTCCAGGTGATGCAGGGGGTGGCGGTCCTCACCACCGGCCTGCTGGCCGACCGGTTCGGCATCCCCCGGGTGGTCGGGGTGTGGAGCGCCGCCGGAGTGCTGCTGATGCTGCTGCTGGCGCTGCGCTGGCCACAGTCCGAGCGGTTCGACGCGGCGATCGCGGACGCAGAGCGCCGCTCCGCCGAACGGCAGGCCGCGGCCGAACCGGGCCGACCGGTCCAGCGGCCGTCGGACACCTCCCCGCCCAATCCCCGGCCCCCCTCCTCGGAGGCCGGCATCGGCGCGGTCTGAGCCGGCGCCGCCCCGCCTGGTCCGGCCGGCGGCACGGGGTGGTGTGAGCCAGCCCGCACCCCGACTGCGGCTCCGGCTGGGGTCGAGCGCCCGGCCGGATGGCAGGATGGAACGGTGAATCCCGCAGGTGAGCGAGAGCAGGCCCGCCCGGCGCCGACCTTCTACGCCGAGATCGGCGGCGAACCGACGTTCCGGAAGCTTGTCGACGAGTTCTACGCGGGCGTCGCCACCGACCCGGTGCTCCGGCCGATGTACCCGGAGACGGACCTCGGCCCGGCGGCGGAGCGGCTCACCCTCTTCCTGATCCAGTACTGGGGCGGCCCGAACACCTACTCCGCGCAGCGCGGGCATCCCCGGCTCCGGATGCGGCACGCGCCGTTCCGGGTCGGGCCGGTCGAGCGGGACGCCTGGCTGCGGCACATGCGCCGGGCCGTGGACCGGCTGGAGCTGTCGCCGGAGCAGGACGGGACCCTGTGGCAGTACCTCGAACGGGCGGCCTACTTCATGGTCAACACCATGGACGAAACCCCCGGTCCGGCGCACTGACCGAGCGATTCTGCCGCTGGGCGGTCACCGGAGCAGGCCGGCCCCAGAAGGCCAGTCGCCAGAGCAGACCGGTCGCCGGAGCCCGGGCGGTCGCTAGAGCAGGGCGCCCTCGTCATGCAGCCAGTCGACGAAGGTGGTCGCCACCGCCGCTCCGCAGTCGAGCATCTCGACCAGCAGGGCGTCGTGTGCACCGGCGCTCAACGGCACCTGCAACTCGGCGTAGATGGGCAACTGGCCCCGCTCGGTGGGGTCGCCGACGTACGCCTTGCAGAACCGGCGGGTGTGGTTCCACTCGTTGACCACCCGGTAGGCCCGGTCGGCCCAGTCCGGTGGGACCGTGGAGTGTGGACGGGCCCGCATCACGAGGATCTCGTCGTCCGGCCCCTCCAGGGCGAACAGCACGGCGTGCCGCTCCCACATGGCCAGCAGGCTGCCGTCGCCGTCGGCGAGATAACGCACGTCGAGCAGGTCCAGGGCGTCCCCGACCCGGCGTAGCGTCACCGGGGCGATCACCGGGGGGATGTCCCGGATCGAGGCCCGGTCCCCGGGCCGGAAGTCCCGGCTACCGGACCTGGCTTCGGATTCGGTCCGGCAGTCGTGTTCCGGCTCCCGAGGCGCCGGTGGTCCGACCCGGACGGCGCCGTCCGACGAGATCCTGCTTCGAGTTCCCGGCTCGCCGCCACCGGCGTGGCCGGGGCGCCATGACCACCACGGCATCGCTTGCGCACCTCACTCCCCAGCGGATCCACGTGCCTACGTTGCGTTGGACCCGAGGCCCGACGGTACCCGTACAGCCGGCTCGAAGCACCCCCCCAACTACAGCCCCGGGACGGATGGACCATGTCTCCTCATCCGTTCGGGTGATCACGCGCTGGTTTTATCGCAAGCTGACTGACTTTCTGTGACCATGCCACTCCGAATGGTGCGGCTAATCCGACCCATCGGCCCATGATCCGCACCTGCACGGCGTCCCGCCCGGCCGGGCCGGCGGAGCCGAGAAAACCCATCCGGACGATGGCCTGAACCAGCCGTTGAGAGATCTCGATCCGGCCGCCGCCGTGTACCGGATCGAAACCGGCCGGGGCCGCAGCGCCCGGGTCGGTCCCTTTCGGATCGACGGCCGGCGGTGGGCCGGTCACCACCACGGCCACGTGGTCGAGCAGCGCGTCCCGGACCGCCCGCTGGCCCACCGCCCGGCCGGCGACGCCACCGGTCGCCGCGTCGCGCAGGGTGTCCGCGGCCGCGGCCGCGATCCGGCGCAGCTCGGCACCGGCGATCGACTCCACCACGCTGCCGGGACCGCCGGGCACCGGCCACCGCCAGTCACCGTCCCGGCGTCGAGGCAGTTCCACACCGCCCCGGCCGAGTTCGGTAAGCAACTCCGCGGCGGAAACCGTGGCGTCACCGGGACCGGCCCCGGCGACCACCCGGCCCACCAGTACGCCCCAGGGCAGCCGTGCCCACAGCACCGTCCTGGCCGGCGCCCCGGCGGTCGCTCCGGGCGCCCCGGAGCGGAGCCGGACCACCGCGCCCGGGTCGAACCGGGTCAACCGGGCCAGGAAGGCACCGGCGTCCGGCAGCCCGGAGAGCCCGTGCCCGTTCTCGTGCCCGTGACCACGCTCGTGCCCGTGACCACCACCGTGCTCGTGACCACGCCCGTGCTCGTGCCCGGGTCCGGGCGTCGGCGTCGCGTCGCCCGTGGTGTCGCCTCGGTCGGCGATCCGGACCGGCTTCTCCGCAGCGGGCATCGACTCGCTCCCTACGCCGGCCGGCTCCGGGCCACCGGCTCGATCAGATAGTGCCCGAGGAACTCCTGCTCCGGCTCGGTCAGCCGGCGGGGGCGCTGCTGCGCCAGGTCGAACGGCACCAGCACCGACCGGGCCCGGCCGGCCAGCACCGTACGGTCGAACAGTTCGTACGCGATGGTGAACCGGGACTGCCGCAGGTCCTCGACCCACATCTCGATGCGTACCGTGGGCGCGCGTTCGCTTGTCGCCCCGTCCAGGGTGTATCCGACCGGGCGCAGGTAGTCGATCTCGTGCCGGTAGATCACCACGCCGTCGGCGAACGAGCTGATCCCCTGGGCGCTCGCCCCGGCGAACATCATCGCCACCCGGGCCTCCTCGTAGAGGGTGAGGAAGCGGGCGTTGTTGACGTGCCCGTACGCGTCCAGGTCGGACCAGCGCAGCGTGCAGTCGTAGCCGAACCGCCGCCCCGTCGGACCGGTCCCGGCCGCCGTCGGCTGGGCCGGTCCGAGGCCGACCTGACTAGTCACGGGTGAGCTTGCGGTAGGTGACCCGGTGCGGCCGGGCCGCCTCCGCGCCGAGCCGGTCGATCTTGTTCTTCTCGTACGCCTCGAAGTTGCCCTCGAACCAGAACCACCGCGACGGGTCCTCGTCGGTGCCCTCCCAGGCCAGGATGTGCGTCGCCACCCGGTCCAGGAACATCCGGTCGTGCGAGATGACCACGGCGCAGCCGGGGAACTCCAGCAGTGCGTTCTCCAGCGAGGAGAGGGTCTCCACGTCCAGGTCGTTCGTCGGCTCGTCGAGCAGGATGACGTTGCCGCCGATCTTGAGGGTCAGCGCCAGGTTGAGCCGGTTGCGCTCACCGCCGGAGAGCACCTTCGTCGGCTTCTGCTGGTCCGGCCCCTTGAACCCGAAGGCCGCCACGTACGCCCGGGAGGGCATCTCGACCTTGCCCACCATCAGGTGGTCCAGCCCGTCCGAGACCACCTCCCAGACGGTCTTGTCGCCGGCCAGCCCCTGCCGGTTCTGGTCGACGTACGACAGGCTCACCGTCTCGCCGACCCGGACCGAGCCGGCGGTCGGCTGCTCCAGCCCGACGATGGTCTTGAACAGGGTGGTCTTGCCGACGCCGTTCGGGCCGATGATGCCGACGATGCCGTTTCGGGGCAGCGAGAAGCTCAGGTCGTCGATGAGCACCCGGTCGCCGAACGCCTTGCGCAGGCCGTGCGCCTCGATCACCGTGTTGCCCAGCCGGGGGCCCGGCGGGATCTGGATCTCCTCGAAGTCCAGCTTCCGGGTCTTCTCGGCCTCGTTGGCCATCTCCTCGTAGCGGTCCAGCCGGGCCTTGGACTTGGTCTGCCGGGCCTTGGCGTTGGACCGGACCCACTCCAGTTCCTCGCTGAGCCGCTTCTTCATCTTCGCGTCGCGGCGCCCCTCGACGGCCAGCCGGGCGGCCTTCTTCTCCAGGTAGGTGGAGTAGTTGCCCTCGTAGCCGACGGCCCGGCCCCGGTCCAGTTCGAGGATCCAGCCCGCCACGTTGTCGAGGAAGTACCGGTCGTGGGTGATCGCCATCACCGTGCCGGCGTACTTGGCCAGGTGCTGCTCCAGCCACTGCACGCTCTCCGCGTCCAGGTGGTTGGTCGGCTCGTCCAGCAGCAGCAGGTCGGGCGCCTCCAGCAACAGCTTGCAGAGCGCGACCCGGCGCCGCTCGCCGCCGGAGAGCTGGGTGACGTCGGCGTCCGGCGGCGGGCAGCGCAGTGCGTCCATCGCCAGTTCGAGCTTGGAGTCGATGTCCCAGGCGTCGGCGTGGTCCAGCTCCTCCTGGAGCTGCCCCATCTCGGTCATCAGCTCGTCGGAGTAGTCGGTGGCCATCTGCTCGGCGATCTTGTTGAACCGCTCCAGCTTGGCCTTGGTCTCGGCCACCGCCTCCTCGATGTTGCCGAGCACGGTCTTGGCGTCGTTGAGCGGGGGCTCCTGGGCGAGCAGCCCGACGCTGTAGCCGGGCATCAGCCGGGCCTCGCCGTTGCTCGGCCGGTCCAGACCCGCCATGATCTTGAGCAGGCTCGACTTGCCGGCGCCGTTCGGACCGACCACACCGATCTTGGCTCCCGGCAGGAAGCTCAGCGTCACGTTGTCCAGCACGACCTTGTCGCCGTGCGCCTTGCGCGCCTTCTCCAGGACGTAGATGTACTGGGCCACGGTGCGGCCTACCTCCCACGGATGTGATGTCCCCGAATGCCGTGTTGTCGACCCAGCACGACGTCGGGCTTGCTCTGGACCGCGCTGTCGGCGTCGCGCCGGGCCACGCGGTGCGGCGAAGAGCGCCACCGTCAATCCTGACAGGTCCGGCCGGTACCGCCCACATCGCCCTCCGCCCGGCCACCTGGCACTGCCTCCCGGGCGCCCCCGCCGCCGTATCCGGGGCACCCGGCCGACCGCCCGGGCGGGGCCGGGCGGGTGGCCATGATCACCTTTACGTTCCTTCCGGCGTCCCGCAGGGCAGTACTTGTGCCACTGGGGGTTAGGCACCGCAGCTACGCTCAGTACGCTCAGCGGTGGACACCCGTCATCACCGGAGGTGCACTGATTGTGACCGTACGTAGCTCGTTCGTGGTCGTTGCGAATCGCCTGCCGGTCGACGAGGTGACCACCCCCGAAGGGCGGCAGTGGCGCCGCAGCCCGGGGGGACTGGTCACCGCCCTGCATCCGGTACTCGCCCAGCACCAGGGCACCTGGGTCGGCTGGGCCGGCGGGGTGGGCGCCGCACCGGAGCCGTTCGACCTGGAGGGGATCCGGCTGCACCCGGTGCCGCTGAGCGCCGAGGAACTCGAACGCTACTACGAGGGGCAGTCCAACGCCACGATCTGGCCGCTCTACCACGACGCGGTGGAGACCCCGGCCTACAAG
Source organism: Plantactinospora sp. WMMB782 (assembly GCF_049179135.1). Lineage (NCBI taxonomy): Bacteria > Bacillati > Actinomycetota > Actinomycetes > Micromonosporales > Micromonosporaceae > Plantactinospora > Plantactinospora sp. WMMB782. The sequence goes on from NZ_JBMHMC010000007.1 coordinate 911,979, forward strand.
CGCCGCTGGCGGGAGGCGTACCGGCTGGTCAACGCCAGGTTCGCCGAGGCGTCGGCCGAGGTGGCGGCCGAGGGCGCGACGGTCTGGGTGCAGGACTACCAGCTCCAGCTGGTGCCGGCGATGCTCCGCGAACTCCGCCCCGACCTGCGGATCGGTTTCTTCCTGCACATCCCGTTTCCGCCGATCGAACTCTTCATGCAGATGCCGCTGCGCGCCGAGGTGCTGCGCGGGCTGCTCGGCGCCGACCTGGTCGGCTTCCAGCAGCGGCTGGCGGCGCAGAACTTCGTGCGGCTGGCCCGGCACCTGCTCGGGCTCCGCTACGAGGGCCAGATGATCAAGGTGGACGGGCGCAACGTCAAGGCGGGCGCGTTCCCCATCTCGATCGACGTCGCCGAGATGGAGCGGATGGCCGTCGACCCGGCCGTGCAGGCCCGGGCCAAGCAGATCCGCACCGAGCTGGGCGACCCGAAGACGGTGATCCTCGGGGTGGACCGGCTCGACTACACCAAGGGAATCGAGCTTCGGCTCAAGGCGTTCCGGGAGTTGCTCTCTGACGGAAAGTTGACAGTTCCCGACGCGGTTATGGTGCAGGTTGCTACGCCAAGTCGGGAACGGGTGGAGCACTACCAGGCACTCCGGGTCAAGGTGGAACGCGAAGTTGGTCGAATTAATGGTGAATTCGGCCGGGTCGGTGTACCGGCAGTCCACTACCTCCATCAGTCGTACAGTCGCAGTGAACTGGCCGCGCTCTACTGCGCGGCCGACGTGATGATGGTGACCCCGCTGCGAGACGGAATGAATCTGGTGGCCAAGGAGTACGTAGCAACGCGCGCCGACTCGGGCGGCGCACTCGTGCTCAGTGAGTTTGCCGGCGCCGCCACCGAGCTGCGCCAGGCATTCCTCTGTAACCCGCACGACCCGGACGGCGTCAAGGACGCACTACTGCGCGCGGTGCACGTCGACAAGGTGGAGGCCCGGCGCCGCATGCGCATCATGCAGCGCCACCTGCGTACCCACGACGTCGGACACTGGGCCCGGTCCTTCCTCAACGAGTTGGGCGTACCCGAGACGGAGGACGAGTGAAGTCCGGCTCCCTACTCGACGAGGGTCCCCGCACCCTCGACTCGATCGACCCCGAGCTGCGGTCCGCGATCGGCCGGATAGCCCGGGTGCCACAGCTCCTGGTCGCCTGCGACTACGACGGCACGCTCGCGCCGATCGTGGAGGACCCGACCAAGGCCGTGCCGTTGCCCGAGTCGGTCGCCGCCGTACGCGCGCTGGCCGCCCTGCCGCAGACCACCGTCGCCGTGGTCTCCGGCCGGGCCCTGCGCGACCTGGCCACCCTCTCCCGGCTGCCCAGCGAGGTGCACCTGGTGGGCAGCCACGGCTCCGAGTTCGACATCGGTTTCGTCGAACGGCTCTCCCCCGAGCTGATCGAGGTACGCACCCGGCTGCGCAACGAGCTGCGCCAGATCGTCGCCGGCCGGGCCCGGGTACGCCTGGAGACCAAGCCGGCGAGCGTCGCCGTGCACACCCGGGGCGCCGACCCCGAGGTGGCCGCCGGGGTGGTCGCGGCGGTGGACGCCGGTCCCGCCGGCTGGCCGGACGTCACGGTCACCCGGGGCAAGGAGGTGATCGAGCTGTCGGTGATCCCCACCGACAAGGGGACCGCGCTCGAACAGCTCCGCACCCAGCTCTCGGCCAGCGCCGCACTCTTCCTCGGCGACGACGTCACCGACGAGAACGCCTTCGCCAAGCTGCACGGGCCGGACGTCGGGATCAAGATCGGGCCGGGCGAGACCCGGGCCGCCTTCCGGATCGACCAGCCCGTCGACGCCGCCCGGGTGCTGGCGCTGGTGCTCGAGGTACGTCGCAACTGGCTCTTCGGCGAGCGGGCCGTACCGATCGAGCGGCACTCGATGCTGGCCAACGGACGTACCGTCGCACTCGTCACCCCGGAGGCGAGCCTGAGCTGGCTCTGCCACCCCAAGCCCGACTCCCCGGCGATCTTCGCCGACCTGGTCGGCGGCAACCCGGCCGGCTACTTCAGCATCGCCCCGGAACGCGGCGGCCTGCCGCTCGGCCAGCGCTACCGGACCGGCACGATGACCGTCGAGACCCGCTGGTCCGGGCTGACCGTCACCGACTGGCTGGACCGGCCCTCCGCCGACGACGTGCCCACCGGCTCGGCGGTGATCAGCGGCGACTCGACACTGGTCCGGGTGCTCAGCGGCGCCGGCCGGGTCCGGCTGGACTTCGCCCCCCGACCCGAGTTCGGCCAGGTCGCGGTGCAGCTCCAGCCGCTCGGCGACGGGCTGCTGGTGCTCGGCTCCAACGAGCCGATCGCGCTCTACTCCCCCGGCGTCGAGTGGCAGATCGACAACGACGGCGGGTACGAGACCGCCCGGGCCGTGGTCGACCTGGCCGCCGCCGGTGGCCAGCTCACCTGCGAGCTGCGGTTCGGCTCGCACAGCCTGGAACACCACCGGGTGCCGGTGCACGAGCGGCAGGCCGTGGCCGAACAGCCGTGGCGGGACTGGGTCAACGGGCTGCGGCTGCCCAACTCCGCCCGCGACCTGGTCGGGCGGAGCGCGCTCACCCTGCGCGGCCTGGTGCACGAGGCCAGCGGCTCGATCCTGGCCGCCGCCACCACCTCGCTGCCCGAGGAGCTGGGCGGGGTCCGCAACTGGGACTACCGGTACTGCTGGCTGCGCGACGCCGCGCTGACCGCCCGCGCCCTCGTCGACCTCGGCTCGCTCACCGAGGCGGAGGGCTTCCTGCAGTGGGTGGACGGCTGCGTCGAGCGCACCGGCGGGCACCCCGAACGGCTGCACCCGCTCTACACCGTCGACGGCTACGAACTCGGCGCCGAGGCGGTCATCGACACCCTGCCCGGGTACGCCGGCTCCCGGCCGGTCCGGGTCGGCAACCTCGCCAACCACCAGCTCCAGCTCGACGTCTTCGGGCCGGTCGCCGACCTGTTGGCGGCCGTCGCCGACCTGCGCGGCGGGGTCCGGGACACCGAGTGGCGGGTGCTGGAGAACATGGTCGAGGCGGTCGCCCGGCGCTGGCACGAGCCCGACCACGGGCTCTGGGAGGCCCGGCTGCCGCCCCGGCACCACGTCTACTCCAAGGTGATGTGCTGGATGACCGTGGACCGGGCGCTGCACGTCGTCCGGCAGCACGGCGACGGCGACCGGCCGGAGTGGATCGAGCTGCGCGACCGGATCGGGCACAACGTGCTGGAGTTCGGCTGGCACGCCGGCGCCGGCGCCTACACCGTGGCGTACGGCGACGAGGAGATGGACGCCTCCTCGCTCTGGATCGGCCTGTCTGGACTGCTGCCCAACGACGATCCCCGGTTCCTGGCCACCGTGCTGAAGGTCGAGGCCGACCTGCGCAGCGGTCCGGTCGTCTACCGCTACCGCTGGGACGACGGGCTGCCGGGCCGGGAGGGCGGCTTCCACATCTGCACCGCCTGGCTGATCGAGGCGTACCTGCGCACCGGCCGGCGCTCCGACGCCGAGGAGCTGTTCACGCAGATGGTGGACACCGCCGGCCCGACCGGACTGCTGCCCGAGCAGTACGACCCGATCTCCGAGCGCGGGCTGGGCAACCACCCGCAGGCGTACAGCCACCTCGGCCTGATCCGCTGCGCCCTCCTCCTGGACAACATGCTCAAGGCCTGACCCTCCCGCCCCGCCCCGCCGGGGAAGGTCGCCCTACTACCCGGAAAGAGTGGCCCCAGCCCATCGCTGAGGCCACTCTTTCCGGTATCCAGCGCGCACTTCACCCCTGGCCGGCGGGATGGGTCGGAAGCTCGGCGAGGGTGGTCACCACGTCGCCGAAGACCACCACTGCCGGAGGGCGGAAGTTGGCCGCCCTGGTCTCCGCCGCGACGGCCTCCAGGGTCGACCGGAGCAGCCGCTGGCCGTCGGTCGTACCCTCCTGGACCACCGCCACCGGGGTCTGCGGTGCCCGGCCGTGCGCCCGGAGCGCGGCGGTGATCGCCGGCAGGTTGTTCAGCCCCATCAGGACCACCAGGGTGCCGCGCAGCCGGGCCAGCGCCGACCAGTCGACGAGCGAGTCGGGATGCTCCGGCGGCAGGTGCCCGGAGACCACCGTGAACTCGTGCGCCACCCCCCGGTGCGTCACCGGGATACCCGCCGCCGCGGCGGCCGCGACCGAACTGGTCACCCCGGAGACCACGGTCACCGGGACACCGGCCGCCGCACAGGCAAGCGCCTCCTCGCCACCCCGACCGAAGACGTACGGGTCGCCGCCCTTGAGGCGTACCACCCGGGCGCCGGCCAGGGCCCGGTCCACGAGTACCCGGTTGATCTCCTCCTGGGCGGCGGCCGGACCGTGCGGGATCTTCGTGGCGTCCACCAGCTCGACCTCGGGACGCAGCTCGTCGAGGAGCAGGCCGGGAACCAGCCGGTCGGCGACCACCACGTCGGCCTCGGCGAGCAGCCGCCGACCGCGTACCGTGATCAGCTCGGGGTCGCCGGGACCCGCGCCGACCAGCGCGACCCGGCCGACCGGACGCGCCGGCTGTCCGTCTGCCGCAGCCTTGCCGGCCGGGATTTTGCCGGCCGGGACCTCTTGCGCCGGGACCGGAGTTTCGCCGTGCGGGGAGTCGGTGGTGTCAGCGGGCAGGGGTCGACCAGAGGTGCTGCCGGCGCTCGGCACGGTGGCGAGGGTGCCGGTGATCAACTGCTCCCGGATGGCGTCCCGGACCGCCATCGCCAGGCGCGGGTCACCGCCACCGAGCACGGCGACGGTGAGCGGGCCGTACCGGGTCACCGCCGGGGTCCAGGCGGACGCGGCGTCCCGGTCGTCGGCGCGTACGCAGAAGATCTGCCGCGCCGACGCGGCGGTGCTGACCGCCTCGGCGGCGGCCGGGTCGTCCACCGCCACCTGGACCAGCCAGGCACCCTCCAGATCGGCTGGCGCGAACTGCCGGGCGACCCACTCCACCCGGCCCGCGTCGACGTGCGCCCGCAGCGCCGGGGTCAGCTCGGGGGCGACCACCACCACCCGGGCCTCCGCGTCCAGCAACGCCGGCACCCGCCGGGTCGCCACCGCCCCACCACCGACCACCAGCACACGCCGGCCGGCGAGCCGCAGCGCCAGCGGATACATGATCATTTCTCCGACACTCCCGCCGCGTCGAAGGTGGCCACCTCGTGCAGTACCCGCACCGCACCGGCGACCACCGGATAGCCGAGCAGGGCGCCGGTGCCCTCGCCGAGCCGTAGGCCCAGGTCGATTATCGGCAGCAGACCCAGCCGGTCCAAACCGGCGGTCGCACCCGGTTCGGCCGAACGGTGCCCGGCGACCATCGCGCCGACCGCGTCCGGGGCGAAGGCGGCCGCCGCGAGCGCGGCGGCGACCGCGTTCACCCCGTCCAGCAGCACCGGAACCCGCCGCGCGGCGCCGCCGAGGACGAAGCCGGCCAGCGCGGCGTGTTCCAGCCCGCCGAACGCGGCAAGCACGCCGAGCGGGTCGGCCGGATCGGGTACGTGCCGGGCCAGCGCCGCCCGGACCACGGCGACCTTGCGGGCGTACGTGACGTCGTCGATCCCGGTACCCCGTCCGGTGGCCTCGGCCGGGTCGATCCCGGTGAAGACGGCGATCAGCGCGGCCGCGGCCGTGGTGTTGGCGATCCCCATGTCACCGGTGACCAGGATGCCGGCGCCGGAGTCGAGCAGTTCGTCTGCCGTCCGGATGCCGGTCTCGACCGCCTCGCGCGCCTCCTCCCGGGTCAGGGCGGGCCGGGCCGTCATGTCCCGGGTGCCGGCCCGGACCTTCGCGTCGACGAGCCGGGGAGCCGCGCGCGCCGAACGCTGCGCCGGCACCCTGGCCTGGGTCAGCGGGGTGGCCACCCCGACGTCCACCACGGTCACCGTGGCACCGGTCTGCCGGGCGAACGCGTTCACCACCGCACCGCCGGACAGGAAGTTGCCCACCATCTGCGCGGTGACCTCCTGCGGCCACGGGGTCACCCCCTGGGCGTGCACCCCGTGGTCGGCGGCGAAGATCGCCACGGCGGCAGGCTCCGGCAGCGGCGGCGGACAGACGCCGGCCAGCCCGGCGAGGCGTACCGAGAGTTCCTCAAGGGCGCCGAGTGAACCGGCCGGCTTGGTCAACCTGGTGTGCAGGTCGTGCGCCGCGGCCATGGCACCCTCGTCGAGGGGACCGATATCGGCGAGGGTGGCATCCAACATCATTCCTCCAGGATCCCGGCCAGCGCGGCCACGAACAGGTCGGTGGTGGCAGTGTCCCGTACCGCGAGGCGCAGCCAGTCGGGGCCCAGACCGGGGAAGGTGTCACCCCGGCGTACCGCGAAACCCCGGTCGCGCAGGGCCAGCCGTACCCGCGCCGCGCCGGGCAGGTGCACCAGGACGAACGCGCTGGCCGGGGTGCCGGCGACGCGTACCCGGGACAGTTCGCCCAGCCGGCGTACCAGGTACGCCCGCTCGACGGCGAGCCGGGCGGCGATCCGGCGTTCCTCCCGCATGGCGGCGGGCGTGGCGCAGGCCGCCGCGGCGGCGAGCGCGGGGGTCGAGACCGCCCAGAGCGGTTGCACCGCCGCCAGTCGCCGGACCAGCCCGGCCGGGGCGAGCAGGTAGCCGATCCGGAGTCCGGCCAGTCCCCAGGTCTTGGTGAGGCTGCGCACCACGACCAACCCCGGGAGGTCGCGCCGGCTCGCCAGGGACTCGGGTTCGCTGGTGCCCCGGCTCGCCGGGGAGTCTGGTGCGGCATCGTCGCCGACCGCGCCTGCCGCGGCGGTACCGGTTTCGGGGCCGAGGGTGGAGTCCGCGAATGCCTCGTCGACCACCAGTACCCGGCCGGGGCGGGCCAGGCTGGCGAGTACGTCCGCCGGATGCAGTACCGAGGTGGGGTTGGTCGGGTTGCCGACGAAGACCAGGTCGGCGTCGGCCGGTACCAGCTCGGGGTCCAGCCGGAAGCCGGTCCCGGCCGGCAGCAGCACCCGCTCGACCCGGTGTCCGGCCGCCCGCAGCGCCGCCTCCGGTTCGGTGAACTGGGGGTGTACGACCACCGGCCGGCGCGCTTCCCGGAACGCCTGGGCGAGCAGTACGAAACCCTCCGCCGCTCCGGCGGTCAGCAGTACCTCGTCGGCCGGGCGGCGGTGCCGGGCGGCGACGGCGGCCCGGGCCGGGCCGGGGTCGGGGTAGGCGGTAAGCGTCTCCATCGAGGTGAGGATCGACTCCCGCAGCCAGGGCGGCATCGGTTGCCGCTGGACGTTGACCGCGAGATCCACCAGGCCGGGGGCCAGCTCGACGTCGCCATGGTGACCGAGATCTGGCCCCCGGTGGTCGGGAGCGGGCCCGAGGGGTGGGGGTGCGGGCGCGGGCCGGGGCATGGGGATGATCCTGCCGGGCGGGCGGCCGTGCCGGCCAGCGGGTGGCACGGACGGATCGGAGGTGGTCGAACCGGCCGCTCCCGTGGAGCCACAAAATCGCGAATCTTTATCAGGTTTTACTTGGATTTATCCTAGCTTGGAGAGGTGACCAACCCCACCACCCGCGCTGCCTCCGGTCGTCTCGTACCCCTGTTCCGGGCTGGCGTCATCTCCGGCGTGGTCGTCGCGGCGGCGCTCTTCCCGTTCGTCGCGGTCGGCGGGCTCGCCGCCAAGGCCGGTGCCGACCTGGTGGAGAAGACCCCGGCCGACCTGCTCAACTCGGCTCCCGCGCAGACCAGCTACGTCTACGCCGCGGACGGGACGACCCTGATTACCACCTTCTACGAGGAGCACCGCCGGTACGTGCCGCTCTCGCAGATGTCGCCGTACGTCCAGCAGGCGATCGTCGCCTCCGAGGACTCCCGGTTCTACGAACACAACGGGGTCGACCCCAAGGGCGTACTCCGGGCCTTCGTCGCCAACCAGCAGGCCGGCGGGGTGTCCCAGGGCGCTTCCACGCTGACCATGCAGTACGTCCGGATGGCCCTGCGGGACAGCGCGAAGACCCCGATGGAGGCACGCGAGGCCACCGAGCAGACGCCGATCCGCAAGCTCCGTGAGATGCGCCTGGCCCTGGATCTGGAGAAGGAGACGACGAAGGCGCAGATCCTGGAGCGCTACCTCAACTCGGCCTACTTCGGGCACCGGGCGTACGGCATCTACTCGGCATCGGAGATCTTCTTCTCGAAGCTGCCGAAGGACCTCACCCCGGTCGAGGCGGCCACCCTCGCCGGGCTGGTCAAGGCGCCGACCGCGTACGACCCGGCCAGCTCGGACCGGAAGGCCGCCACCGACCGGCGCAACTACGTACTCGACCGGATGCAGGCGATGGGGTACCTCTCCGCACAGGCCACGGCGGCAGCGAAGGCCGAGCCGATCCAGTTGCGCCTGAGCAACCCGCCGAACGACTGCATGTCGGTTCCGGGCGAGCGCAACAGCTGGGGCTTCTTCTGCGACTACCTGAAGGCGTGGTGGGCCAGCCAGCCCGCCTTCGGCAGCAACTCGCTGGAGCGCCTCGACAAGCTGCGCCGGGGCGGCTACACCATCGTGACCAGCCTGGACCCGAGAATGCAGGAGATCGCCGACGCGCAGGTGCAGGGCGCGGAGGCGATCGGCAGCCCCTACGGGCACGGCCTGGTCGCCGTCGAACCCGGCACCGGCTACGTCAGGTCGATGGCGGTGAACCGGACATACTCGCTGGACCAGAGCGAGAACGGTCCGCACTCCGACCCGAGCAGGCGCAGCCGGACCAAGGGCAACTATCCGAACACCGTGGTACCACTGCTCGGCGGCGGGGACCTCCCCGGCTACCAGGCGGGATCGACGTTCAAGATGTTCACCATGCTCGCCGCACTCGACGCCGGGCTCCCGCTGAGTACGTCGTTCAACTCGCCGCACCGGTTCGTCTCGATCTATCCGGACGGCAGCGGCGGCCCGACCGACTGCGGCGGATACTGGTGCCCGTCGAACGCCAGCGGCGCGATGAGCGGCACCCAGACCATGTGGTCCGGCTTCGGCAAGTCGGTGAACACGTACTTCGTGTGGCTGGAGCAGAAGGTCGGCGCCGAGAACGTGGTCCGGCTGGCGGAACGGCTGGGGTTGCAGTGGCGTACCGACATCGACAAGCGGCAGGCGTCACCGAGCCAGGCGAACAAGTGGGGTTCGTTCACCCTCGGGGTCTCCGACGTGACCCCGCTGGAGATGGCCAACGCGTACGCCACGGTCGCCGCCGAGGGACGGTTCTGCGAGGCCCTGCCGGTCAGCTCGATCGTGGCGGCGGACGGCAGGCCGGCGACGTACCGGACCGGTACCGGGATGGACATCGAGATCGCGCTGCCCCGGTGCAGCCAGCAGGTGAGCGCCGACGCGGCGCGGGCCGCCACCGACGCCGCCCGTTGCCCGACCGGGGACACCCCGGCCCGGGGCTCCTGCGGCGGCTGGTCCACCGCCGACCGGGTCCGGGGAATCGTCGGTCGACCGGTGGCCGGCAAGACGGGTACCACCGACAGCGACCGGGCCGCCTGGTTCGCCGGGTTCACCCCGGAGCTGGCCGCCGCGAGCTTCCTCTCCGATCCGGACAGCCCGATGAACCCGGTCGGTTCCGGCCCGGCGAACAAGCCGATCGACACGGTCGCCGGATTCCTCAAAGAGGCCCTGAAGGACCAGCCGGTACGCCAGTTCAACCCACCCTCGGACGAGATCGTGGGCTGAGCCGGGGAGCCCCGGGCGGGTCAGGCCGGGCGGGTCAGGCCGGGCGGGTCAGTGACCGGGTGCGTGCAGGTCGGCGGCGACCAGGGACCAGACCTCAAGGTCGACCCGGCCGCTGTGCACGTACCCGGCGTTGCGCAGCAGCCCCTCGTAGGTGAAGCCGGCCTTCTCGGCGACCCGTCTGGACGCCGTGTTGCCGGGCGCCACCCGCAGTTCCAGACGCTGGAAGCCGTGCTCCAGGATCAACGCGACGGCTATCGCGTCGACCGCCTCGGCCGCCATGCCGAACCCGCGCGCCTCCGGCGCGATCGCGTACGACACCTCGGTGACCCGACCTCCCCAGTCGGTACGTTTGGTCCAGAGGCAGCCCACCAGCCGCTCGTCCTCACGCCGGATCACGCCGTAGTGGTCGCCGTTCCCGCTGTCCCGCCGTTCCTGGGCCATCTCGGTGCACCAGGACTCCGCGTCGATCTGCCCGAGTTCGCGCTGGAACGGCAGCCAGCGCTGGGTCTGCTTGTCGGCGAAGATCGTCGACACCGCCGCCGCGTCCGACCCGCGCAACGGACGTACGTGCACCCGCGGGGTCGACACGGTCAGGGTCGGAAAGCGGCGTACCGCCACCTCTCCGCTCATGCCGCCGACTCACCCCCGGCTCCGCTGGTCGACCGGATCACTCCACCGGCCCACCGGCCGGGCTGGTCGGCGCGGCATCCGCCACCCGCTCGACCCTCGCCACCCGGTCGGCTCCGACCGGACCAGCGGCTGCGGCCGAACCAGCGGCTCCGACCGGGCCAGCGGCTGCGGCGACCTGCGCGGCGGGTTCGGTCTCCGCCCGGACCGCCGGGGAGGTCGCGCCTGCCCCACCCGGTCCGTCCACTGCCCGGACCGGCCTTTCGGCGGCGCCCCCGGGCGCCACCTGCTCGTCGGCGGGTACCAGCCTGGGACGTGGCGCGGAACCCGCTCCGGAAGTCCCGGCCGGCCTCGGTCCGGGCTGCGACGCCGGCCCTGTGCCGGGCAGTCCGGCCGGCTTCGGTCCGGGCTGCGACGCCGGCCCTGTGCCGGGCATGCCGGCCGCTGGCCTCGGCGCACCGGCGGGCGGGCGGCTGGCTGCACCGGGCGGTGCCGCACCGTTCGGCACCGAGGGTGCACCGGCTTGGACAGCCGGCCGGTGGCCAGCGGGCGGGCCGGCAGCCACGGCCGGAGCAGCCGGCGGTACGGACGCCGGACCGGCCGGTGACACCGAGGCCGGCGGGACCGGAGCGACCGGTGCCCCGGAGACTGGCGCCGCCGAGCCGCCGGGTGGTCCGGACGCCGGGCCAGCAGGCGCCCCGGACGTCGGGACAGCAGGCGCCCCGGACGTCGGGGTGGCGGGTGGTCCGGACGTCGGGGTGGCGGGTGGTCCGGACGTCGGGCCGGCGGGTGCTCCGGACGTCGGTGTGGCGAGTGCGGGCGTGCTGGCAGCCGCCGCGGCGGCGACGAGACGGCTGGCGATCACCGGGCTGCTCGCCCAGTGCAGCGTCAACTGGGATGCGTGCACCCGGCGCCAGACGAACCCCTCCGACGGGCCACCGCCCCAGCTCCATGCCGGGGTCTGTCCGGCCCGGGGCGTCAGCACGCCACGGTGCTGCTTGTAGCCGACCAGCCGGGCACCGAGCCGGGCCACCGGAGTGTCCGCCTGCGCCGTCGCCTCGCGGTAACCGACCACGATCCGGTCCAGGCTCGTCCCGGCGGCGTCCAGTACGCCGCACATCGGGTGCCCGTCGAACTCCCGGGCCAGCCAGAGCAGGCCGGCGCCCTCGGCGATCACGGGTCGGCCGGTACGGGCCAGTTCGGCGACCGCTATGCAGAGCCGCCGGTTCGCCGACAACTCCTCGGCGTACGTCTCCGGCAGCGCACCGCCGATCACCAGCGCACCGGCCTCGGCCGGCAGGGTCTCGTCGCGGAGCGGGTCGAAGGTGACCACCTCGGCACCGGCCGCGGCGAGCAGCTCGGCGGTCTCGGCGTACGAGTACGACAGGGCCGGGCCGCCGGCCAGTGCCACCACCGTGCTCTTGGCCGGTGTCTCGTCGACCGGTCCGAGTTCGGCGAGCGCCTCCGCGGCCGACCAGGCGGTCACCGGCACCCGGGGTGCCGAGCGGGCCAGCGCCATCAGCCGGTCGAGGTCGACGGCTCCGGCGATCGCCTCGCCGAGCCGGCGCACCCCACGGTACGCCTCGGCGCCGCGCTGCATCACCGGCACGACGCCGTGCTGCCGGGACGGCAGGGCGGCGGGCAGGTCCCGTCGACGCAGCGCGCCGAAGACGGGTACGCCGATGTCGTCGAGCGCGTCCCGGAGCAGTTGCTCGTGCCGGTCCGAGGCGACCCGGTTCAGGATCACGCCGCCGAGCCAGAGCATCTCGTCGTACGCCCGGAAGCCGTGCGCCAGCGCGGCGACCGACTGGCCCATCGAGCCCACGTCGACGACCAGCACCACCGGGGCCCGCAGGGTGGTGGCGATGGCGGCGGTGGAGTCGACCTCCGGCCGGCCGGCCAGGCTGTCGAAGAGTCCCATGGTGCCCTCCACCACCGCGATCTCGGCGTCGCCGGAGCCGTGTGCGAAGAGCGGGGCGATCCGCTGCGAGCCGACCAGCCGGGGGTCGAGGTTGCGGCCGGGGCGGCCGGCGGCGAGTCCGAGGTATGCGGCGTCGGTGTGGTCGGGGCCGACCTTGAACCCGGCGGCGTCCAGCCCACGGGCGGCGAGCGCGGCGAGCAGGCCGACCGCGATGGCGGTCTTGCCGTGTCCGGACGACGGTGCGCTCACCACTACGCGCGGCGCGGCGATCATGTCGGCTCCTCGGGGCGGTCACCGGCCCGGCCGGGCGGTGCGGCGGTTCTGGTACGGACGGGGGTGGTGCGAGGGACGGACCGGCCCGACCCGTCGATCGAACCGACGCGCGTGAGGATACCCGGCACCGGCCGCCGAGCCGGCCCGCCGAGCCGGCCGCCCGGGAAACCGCCGGAACCGCCCGGTAACCTCGTGTTGTGTACCGGTTCCTGCTCACGCCCCGCTGGCTGGGCATCCTCGCGCTGACCCTGGCCGCGGCCACCGTGATGGTGCTGCTGGGCAACTGGCAGTTGAGTCGCTACCAGGAGCGGGCCGCGATCAACCAGCGGATCGACGAGACCGCGAAGCTGGCGCCGGTGCCGGTCGAGGAGGTGCTGCCCCGGCCGGACGGCCCGGCCGGCACCGCCGGGCAGCCGCCGCCGGCCGGCGCGGCCTGGACCCGGGTCAGCGTGACCGGGCGGTACGACAGCGCGAACGTGATCCTGGTCCGCAGCCGTACCGTGCAGAGCAGGGTCGGTTTCGAGGTGCTCACCCCGTTGCGGCTGGCCGACGGCAGCGCCGTACTCGTGGACCGGGGTTGGATTCCGCCGGCCCCGGGCGGTGCGGCGATCACCCGGCCCGAGATCCCCGCCGTTCCCTCCGGGGAGGTGACGGTGGTGGGCCGGGTGCACCTGTCGGAGAGCAAGCCGGACGCGGTGCTCCGGCGGGACGGCCGGATCGAGACCCGGCGAATCGCCGTACCGGCGCTGGCCGGCGAACTGCCGTACCCGGTCTACTCCGCCTACCTGCTGCTGGACGAGCAGACCCCGGCAGCCGACCCGGCCTTCTCCGCGATACCGATCCGGCACGAGAACGACTGGCAGAACGGCGGCTACGTCGTCCAGTGGTGGTTGTTCGCGCTGCTGGCGCTGGTCGGGTTCGGCTGGGCGGCCCGCCGGGAGGCGCGCGGCGACCTGAAGGACACCCACGCGAGCCGGGACCGGGCCGGACAGGGCCAGGCCGGACAGGAGGGCCGGGCCGGACAGGAGGGCCGGGCCGGACAGGAGGGCCGGGCCGGACAGGAGGGCCGGGCCGGACAGGAGGGCCGGGCCGGACAGGAGGGCCGGGCCGGACAGGAGGGCCGGGCCGGACAGGAGGGCCGGGCCGATCTGCCGGCCGGGGCAGCGCCGAACTCCTGACCCGTCGGTGCCGGCCCGACTCGGCGGAGGTGCCGGTCGGGACTCGCGCGCTCCATGCTGAGGCGGAGGCGGTCGAGCGGCCGCTCAGTCGGGGCGCCGGCCGGCGTGGATGGCTCGTACCGTGTCGATGGTGTCCGCCTCCGCCGCGCTCTTGTCGTCGCGGTAGCGCAGCACCCGGGCGAAGCGCAGCGCCACGCCGCCCGGATAGCGCGGACTGCTCTGCACGCCGTCGAAGGCGATCTCCACGACCTGCTCGGGGCGTACCCTGACCACCCAGTCGCCGCGCTCCACCGCCAACTCCTGGAACCGCTCGGTCTGCCAGCGCAGCAACTCGTCGGTCAGCCCCTTGAAGGTCTTGCCGAGCATCACGAAGCCACCGGTATCCGGATCGCGGGCACCGAGGTGCAGGTTCGACAGCCAGCCCTTGCGCCGGCCGCTGCCCCACTCGACGGCGAGCACGACGAGGTCGAGGGTGTGCCTCGGCTTGACCTTGACCCAGGCGGCACCCCGCCGACCCGCGTCGTACGCCGCCTCCGGCGCCTTGACCACGATCCCCTCGTGTCCCGCGTCGACCGCCGCGGCGAACGCCGCCGACGCCTGCTCGACCGTGTCGACGGTGATCCGCTCGACGAGTTGGGCCGGTGCCACCGTGCGGGCCAGCGCGGCCCAGCGCTCGTGTCCGGGCGCGTCGAGCAGGTCGACACCGTCCAGGTGCAGGATGTCGAAGAAGTATGGCGTCAGCACCACTCCGCCGCTGGTGCTCGCCGCCGCGACCACCGATGGTGAGACGGCCGTCGGGCGCTCCGGCCCGGGGATCTCGGCCGGCGCCACACCTGAACTGCCGATCCGGGGCACCTCCGAGATGTCGACCGGTCCCACCGACCGCACCGAACCGGCGGTCGACGCGTCGACCGGCGCCGCGCCGAAGCTCCGGGAGCCGCCCTCGGCGGCGCCGTCGGGGTCCCGGCCCTGGCCGGTCCCGTCGCGGACGGCCCGCCGGGCTCCCCTGGTGGCCGCCCGGCTGGCGGTCTCCTGGAACGGTCGTGGCCGGCCGGCGGCGTCCAGGGCGATCGCCTCGCCGTCCAGCACCAGCTCGCGGGCGGGCAGCGAACGGACCGCCGCCACCACCTCGGGAACCCGCGAGGTGATCTCGTCCAGGCTGCGGGTGAAGACGGCGATGTCGTCACCGGAGCGGTGCACCTGGATCCGGATGCCGTCCAGTTTCACGTCGACCACCGCCGGCAGCCCGACGGCGTCCAGCGCCTCCTCGACCGAGGCCGCGCTCTGCGCCAGCATCGGCGCGAGCGGGCGGCCGACCTGCAACGCGAACCCGGTCAGCGCGGCCGTGCCGCCGGTGAGCGCCGCCGCCGCGACCGTCTTCAGGTCGCCGGCGAGCAACACGGCCCGGCGGACCGTCGGCAGCGGCACCTCGGCCGCCCGGGCGACCGCCTCGGCCAGCAGGCCGGCCTGGGCACCCTGCCGCAGCTCGCCGCTGAACAGGCCGAGCAGCAGCCGCCGCTCCGCCGTCGTGGCGGCGCCGAAGAGGGCCGCCAACAGCTCCCGGCGGCGCTGCTGCGAGCCCGGCCCGCGCACCTCGGCCAGCTCCGCTATCGCCGCGTCGACCCCGGCCACCGTCAGGGTCGGCTCTTCGGCCGCCGGGGGCAGCTCGCGGAGGCTGGCATAACCGACCCCGGTCTGCCGCTGGCGCAGCTCACCGGCGAGATAGCCGGAGCCGGCGACCAGCTCCTCCGGTGCGAGGTTGCGCAGCGCCTCGGCGAGCAGCTCGACCTTGGCCCGCCGCCCGGAGGTGGCGGCGACGGCGGTGGAGGTGGCTGCCAGGTCAACGAAGCGCACGAGTCCATCCTGGCAGCCGCCACCGACATCTTTCCGGCCGGGCCGGCCTCCGTCCCCCGGCTGAGCTGGGCGGGAACGCTCAGACCGGGGCAGGTTCCTCGATCCGCAGGCCGCGGGCACGCACTCCGTCGGCCACCCGGGCGAGAGCGGCGTCGAGCGCACAGAGAACTGTGGAAAGCTCGCCGAGCTGGTCCCGGAGCGCATCCTCGGACCACGCGGAGACGTCGACGTCCCGCAGCGCACTGACCGCGGCGTCGAGCCGCGCGATGGCCTCGTTCGTACTCATGTTCTAAATCCTACCGTCTCGACGATCCCGGCGGGCGCTTTCTCCGCTTTCTCCCCGCGAACCTCCGATCGTGTCACCGGTGGGCTATCTTTCGAACTACGGTCATCGGTCCTGTGTACACACTTCCCCCTCAGCCAGGCGCGGTCCGTCCCCGGACCCGGGCTCCGGCGCCGACCCTCCGGAGAGTCATGACTAACGCCAACCTCCGCCCCGGCGGGCGGCCCGGTGCGGCTGCCGCCGCCGTGCTGATCGCAGCGCTCGCGCTGACCGCCGCGCCCAGCCCCGCGCAGGCCGCCGCCCAGCCGCGGTTGCAGGTCACAGGTGCTGCCGAGGCGACGATCGACGCCACCGGCACCGCCATCGGCTTCCACCTCGGCAACACCGGGGACGCACCGGCGAGCGGGCTCGACGCGGTCTACGACGCCAGCTCCACCACCGGCGACGTCGTCCTCACCGTTCCGGCCGGCAGCGGCCAGGACTGCCAGCTGACCGGGAAGACGGTCCGGTGCGCGCACGGCGACCTGGCGCCGGGGCAGGAGACGATGGTCCAGCCGATCATGCTGCGCAGTGCCCCCGGCGCCCCGCCGGGCCCGGCGGGAAGCGTCCGGGTCAGTGTCTCGGCCCGGGGCCCCGACGACAGCCCGGTCTCCGCGACGTACGAGCTGCCGGTGCGCATCCAGGCCACCGGTCCGGGCCTGACGGCCGAGGTCGACGACCTGGGTTCCGCGCAGCAGCGGGTGGGCGGCGGCGACCGCCGTCCGCTGCACGCCAGCGTGTTCAACGCCGGGGACAGCACCGTGCCCGGTTTCCGGTTGACGATCACCCTTCCGCAGGGCGCCACCTTCGCCGAGCGGTACACCGACTGCACCTACGGCGACGACCTCCCCGGCGAGCCGGCGGACGGTTACGTCTACGGTCCGCAGCGGGTGACCTGCCCGATGCAGGTGATCCTGGAACCGGGCAACGGCGTCGGCTTCTCCGACCCGGTCTCCGGCGACGCGGCGTTCACCGTCGTATTCGGCAAGAACCTGGCGGGTCCCGCCGAGGAGATCGGCCGGTTCGAGGTCGACGTGCTGGACCAGCCGCTCGCCGAGGCCCGGCGCGGCGCCGGGGCGCCGGACGGCCCGTCGCTGGCCAGGAAGGTCGGGCAACTCCGGGCGGCGGCGGAGTCCCGGGCCGCGGCGGAGTCGCGGGCCGGGGCCGGGCAGCCGGCCCGGAGCAAGCCCCGCGCACCGGAACGGCCGGGCGAGGACGAGCCGACGACCGCACCGCGACGGCCGGGCCAGGACGAGCCGACCAGCACGCCGGACCGGCGGGACGACACCGACGGGCCCGCCCGGCCGGCCGCCGCCGCCGAGTCCCACGTCGCCGAGTTCGCCGTCTGGACCAAATCCAACAGCCACGATCTGGAGGTACGCGCAACGGCGGTGACCGGCTCCGTCGGTGACACCGTTGAGGTGCCGTACACCGTCACCAACCACGGACCGTCGGACGGCGCCGCCGGCTGGCGGATCGTCGCGCCGAGCGGCACCGTGCTGCTGCCCAGCCAGTGGTGCGCGTTCCAGGACGAGCAGGGTGCGGCGGTCGCCGAACTGACCGAGGTCGACTGCCGTACCGATGACAGGTGGCCGGCGACCACCTCCGGGGCCGGTGTGGTCTCGACAGTCGTCCGGGTGAAGATCAAGTCTGCGACCGTCACCAGCGGCACCATCACGGTCCGCGGCCTCGGCCCGTCGACGGAGAGCGGTCCGAGGAGCAACACGACCCAGATCCTGGTCAACGAGCCGGGCGGTGGCGGCGCGGACGACGGGCTGCCGATCACCGGGGCACGGACCGGCCCGATCGCCGCGGTCGGTGCCGGCGCCCTGCTGCTCGGCGTGGTACTGCTGCTGTTCGGCCGGCGCCGCCGGCCGGCCGCGCCCCCGCCCGCCGGGTAACCACCGACCGCACCGCTCCCGGGAGCCGCTCGCCGACCCCGGGAGCCGTCGCCGGGTCGTCCGGTCAGTCACCGCCGCTGGGAGCCGGTCGGCGGGTCGTCCAGTCGGTCGCCGCTCCCGGGAGCCGGTCGGCGGGGGTGGTCGGGTCAGCCGGCGGTGGTGGTCGGGTCAGCCGGTGGTGGTGGTCGGGTCAGCCGGTGGTGGTGGTCGGGTCAGCCGGTGGTGGTCGGTTCAGTCGGCGGTGGCTGTCTCGGCGACCTTTGCCAGCAGCAGCGCCTCGGCGAGGCAGACCCGGGCGAACTCGCCCAGGTGCAGGCTCTCGTTCGGCCCGTGTGCCCGCGCGTACGGGTCCTCGACGCCGGTCACCAGGATCGCCGCCTCCGGGAACATCCGGCGGAACGTCTCGATGAACGGAATCGAACCGCCCACCCCCATGTCCACCGGCTCGACGCCGTCCCAGGCGGTCCGGAAGGCGGCACGGGCCGCCTCGTACATCGGGCCGGAGGCGTCGATCACGCACGGCTCGCCGTCGTGTTCCAGGGTCACCGTGACGCTCGCCCCGTGCGGTACGTGCCGGTTCAGGTGCTCGGTCAGCGCCGCGTACGCCTTCGCCGCCTGGTCGCCCGGGGCCAGCCGGAGGCTCAGCTTCGCCCTGGCCGACGGGACCAGCGCGTTCGGCGCCTCGGCGGTCGACGGTGCGTCCAGCCCGATCACCGAGATCGCCGGCTTGTTCCAGAACCGGTCGGTCAGCCGGCCGGTGCCGATGAACGAGACACCGTCGAGCATCCCGGCCTCGGTACGCAGCCGCTCCTCCGGATAGTCGACAGTGGCACCCGCCGTGCTGACCAGCCCGTCCACCGCCACGTCACCGGACCGGTCGTGCAGGGTGGCGAGCAGCTGGCAGAGCGTGGTCAGCGCGTCCGGTACCGCTCCGCCGAACATGCCGCTGTGCACGGCCTGGGAGAGCGTGCGAACCTCGACGAAACAGTTGACGATGCCGCGCAGCGAGGTGGTGAGCGCCGGTACGCCGATGTCCCAGTTGCCCGAGTCGGCGATCACGATCACGTCGGCGGCGATCTCGTCCCGGTGCTCGACGAGCAGCCGCTCCAGCGAATCGGAGCCGTACTCCTCCTCGCCCTCGACGAAGAGCACCACGCCGACCGGCAGCGCGTCGCCGAAGGCCCGCAGCGCGGCGACGTGGGCGAGTACGCCCGCCTTGTCGTCGGCGGCACCCCGCCCGTAGAGCCGGCCGTCCCGCTCCACCGGCTCGAACGGGTCGCTCTGCCAGAGGCTCAGGTCGCCCACCGGCTGCACGTCGTGGTGCGCGTAGAGCAGTACGGTCGGCGCGCCGGGCGGGGCGGTACGCCGGCCGATCACCGCCGGTTGGCCGCCGGAGCGGACCACCTGGACGTCGAGGGAACAGCCGCGCAGCAGCTCGGCGACCGCCTCGGCGGAACGCTCGACGTGGGAGTGGTCGAAACCCTCGAAGGCGATGCCGGGGATCCGGACCAGCCGCTCCAGGTCGGCCCGTACGCCGGGCATCTCGCGCTCGACCGCGGCACGCAGTTCGGACTCGGTGCGGATAGTCGTGGTCATGCCGAAGATCGTAGGCGGCGCGGGCCCGACGTGATCGTCCGAGTCCCCGAACCCCGCCGGCGCCGGCCCAGCTCGGAGCACCGCCGAGGCGCGGCCGAGAACGGACCGGGGAGTTTTCGGACCGGCCGCTACGGCTGAATGTCGTCGCCCGGCGGGGACGGTTCGCCGCCGCCGCCGTCCGGCCCGGCGCCCGCCCGGGACGGGCCGGTCGGGCCCGGGTCGGCGCCCCGCCGGGTACGCCCGGCGGCTCGGGCGGCGGCCTCGCCCGCCGCGTTCATCCAGGACCGGGCCCGGCCGGCGGTGCCGCCCGCCCACTCGCCGAGGTCACTGGCCCCGTCGCCGAGCCGGCGCAGCAGGCCGACAAGCGGGTCCTGGGAGCGCCCGAACGCCTCCCGGTACGACTCCGCCGCCGCCTTGATCTCGGCGGAGACCGAGGTCAGGTCGTCGTCCTCCCGGCGCGGATAGTCACCGCCGAGCAGCCTGGCGTACTCGCCGGAGTCGACCCACCTGCGCAGGTCCGCCGCGCGGGCCACCGGCACCGGATGGGTGCTCCAGGCGGTCATCCGGATCTTGTGCAGGCTGTCCCGGAGGTCGCCGCCGCCGTCGTACTCGGAAGCCTGCTCCAGGAAGGCGGCCGTGTCGATCTGGCTCAGGTCGCCCCCGCCGGCCATCTTCATCAGCACCCGGAGCGCCGCCGCGGGATCCTGGCCGGCGAGCAGCCCGGCCCGGTCGCCGGAGAGTTCCGCCTTGCGCCACCACTCCAGCATCGCGGCGATGATCGCCCGGAGGGCGAGCGCGCCGACCGGCAGCCAGCTCAGGTTGGCCGCCCACCGGGTCAGGATGGTCAGGATCGTCTTGTAGACGGCGTGCCCGCTGCCCACGTGCCCGAGTTCGTGGCCGAGCAGGAAGCGGAGTTCGTCGTCGTCGAGCTGGTTGACGCAGGCCGAGCTGAGCACGATGAACGGCCGGTCGAGACCGATCGCCTCGCCGGTCAGCCAGGGCGACTGGGTCACGAAGAGTTCCGGCAGCTCCGGCACGTCGAGCGCGGCGCCGGCCTCCGCGTAGAGCCGGTAGACCCGCGAATACTGCCGGTGGTCGACCCGGATCGCGGCGGCCAGGTAGGAGAGCCGGAATCCGCGCTCGTTCCACATCCCGAAGAACGCCTTGACCACGTCGTCGAAGCCGCGCAGCTCGCGCAACGCCGTGAGCGCGCCACGGTCGGCCGGATGTTCCCAGGCACGGGAGCTGATGCCGCTGAGCACCACCCGCCGTCGGGCGGGAGTGCCACTCGTGCCGCCTGTCGTCATGGGGTCCCCCCGCCCGGCCGCTGCTCGGCTTCTCCTGCCGATCGTGCCGCAGTGACCCGGATACGTCCATAAGCGGACGAGGGTCGGTCGGTCACCGGATCCGGCGGAAGGCGGCACTCTCCCGCCCCGGACCGGCGGCACTCTCCCGCCCCGGACCGGCGGCACTCTCCCGCCCCGGACCGGCGGCACTCTCCCGCCCCGGACCGGCGGCGCCGTCCACCACCAGGTCGGCCCGTTCGCGGGTACGGTCCGCGGCGAAGTGCGCCCGTTCGCCTCGTCGCCAGGCCGTCAGCGCGGGTACCAGCGCGGCCCCGTCCCGGGCCAGGGTACGGTCCCGGCACAGCCGCGCCGGTGCGGAGACGAAGACGGCCAGCGTCACCTCGGCGGCGATCGCCGCACGGGCGCTGGAGACCCCTTCCACGATCACCACCGGGGCGGGCGGCAGTACGGTCCAGTCCTGCCCGAACCGGCCCCGGGTCCAGTCGTACCGGCGGTACCGGGCGGGCTGGCCGGCGCGCAGCGGGGCGAGAATCCACTCCTCCAGCCGGGGCCAGAAGGCGAACTGGTCCGCCCAGCCGTCGAGCAGGTCGTCGGTGTGCACCACCGGCACGGTCACCTCGAACGCGGCCGCCAACCGGCTGGCGAAGACGGTCTTGCCGGCGCCGCTCGGCCCGTCGACCGCGACCAGCCGGGTCCGTCCCAGCCGGGCCGGCCGTTTCAGGATCCGGGCGGCCAAGCCGGCGTACGACTCCACCATCGGTGACACTGCCGCCGACCCTACTCCGCGCCGAACCGGGCCGGGACACAATGATCAGGTGTTCGACCACGATCGGGGGGTGGCCGCGCTGCTGGCACGGTCCCGTGCCGGGGTACGCCGCCTGAACCCGCCGGAGACGCTCGCCGCGAGCCGACGCGGGGCGCTGCTGGTGGACACCCGTACCGATCCGCAACGGGCGGAGCAGGGCGAGTTGCCGGGTGCACTGGTGATCGACCGGACCGTGCTGGAGTGGCGGCTCGATCCGGCGAGCGGGTCACGGATCCCGGAGGCGGTCGGCTACGACATCGAGGTCGTGGTGATCTGCCGGCAGGGATACAGCTCCAGCCTCGCCGCGGCGAGCCTCCGTGCGATCGGCCTGTGGCGGGCGACGGACCTGATCGGCGGTTTCGAGGCCTGGCGGCGGGCCGGGCTGCCGTGTACCGCCGGCCCGGCCGACGTGCGGAGGTGACTCCGACGCCGGATCACCCGTCCCGGCCGGAACCGGTGAGCGGGGGGGCGGCGGAGCGCCTGGTGGCACGAACGGCAGACCGGCGGGTGGGCCCTGCTCGACGAGCCGCCGTAGGGCGGCGGTGTCGAGGTGTTCCTCCACCAGGTCGCCGAGGATGTCGAGGGTGCGTTCCCGGGCTGCGGCGAACGAGGTGTCCGGGGCAACCTGGAAGCCGTGCCGACCGGCAAGCCGGGCAACCTCGGTGAGGAAGCGGCGGCGGAACCGGTCCGAGGTGAACGCACCGTGCCAGTGGGTGCCGAAGAGGTTACCGACGGCAGCGCCCTCCAAGCGGCCGTCCGGGTACCTGATCAGGGGTTCCGGTGCGGGATCGGCGGCGGAGACGTACCCGTGGTGGATCTCGTAGCCTTCGACCGGGACGGACCCGAACGCCGTGCCCACCGAACGGGTCACCGTCTTGGCCGCGCCGAAGGTGATCTCGACGGGTAGCAGGCCGAGGCCGGCGACGTGGCCGCGCCCGCTCTCCACCTCGTCGTCGATGCCGCGGGCCAGCATCTGGTAGCCGCCGCAGATGCCGAGCAGCGGCCGACCGGCGGCGACGTGCGCGTGCACGATCTCGGCCAGCCCGGTACGCCGCAGCCAGTCCAGGTCGGCCACCGTCGACTTGGTCCCGGGCAGTACGACGAGGTCGGCGGCGGCCAGCTCGGCCGGCTCGACGGTCAGCCGCACCCGTACCCCCGGCTCGGTGGCCAGCGCCTCCACGTCGGTGGCGTTGGAGATCCGGGGCAGCCGGACCACCGCCACGTCCAGCCATTCGTCGCCCTCCGGTGGCGCCGGCCGGCCGAGCACCCGCCCGTAGGCGAGGGAGTCCTCGGCGTCCAGCCAGAGGTCGACGTGCCAGGGCAGCACCCCGTACGTCGGGCGCCCGGTGAGCCGGGTCAGCATGTCGAGCCCGGGTCGGAGCAGGTCGAGATCTCCCCGGAACTTGTTGACCACGAAGCCGGCCACGAGTTCCTGGTCGGCGGCGTCCAGCAGGGCGAGGGTGCCGAACATCGAGGCGAAGACGCCACCCCGGTCGATGTCGCCGACCACGATCGTCGGCAGCCGGGCGTGCCGGGCCAGCCCCATGTTGGTGTAGTCGGTGTCCCGCAGGTTGATCTCGGTCGGGCTGCCGGCCCCCTCGCAGACCACCACGTCGTACTCGCCGCGCAGCTCGGCGAGCGCCTCGAAGGCGGCCGTGGCGAGCCGGGGGCGGAGGGTACGGAAGTTGCCGGCGGTGATCGTGTCGACCGCCCGGCCGAGCAGTACCACCTGACTCGACCGGTCACTGCCGGGCTTCAGCAGTACCGGGTTGAACCGCAGGTCCGGCGGAAGCCCACAGGCGGCGGCCTGCATCGCCTGTGCCCGGCCGATCTCGCCGCCCCGGCCGTCCGGCCCGACCACCACCGCCGAGTTGTTGGACATGTTCTGTGCCTTGAACGGGGCCACCCGGACCCCCTGGCGGCGCAGCCAGCGGCAGATGCCGGCGGTGAGCACGCTCTTACCGGCGTCCGAGGTGGTGCCGGCGACCAGCAGCCCGCCGCTCACCGGCGCTTCGCTTCCACCGGGCTCGTCGGTCTCCCCACCGGGTTCGTCGGCTCCCGCACCGGGAACGGGAACGGGGACCGACCGCGGACGAGCCAGCCCGTCGTCACCCGACGCGCCCGGCTGGTGGCCGCGTACGCCACCGTCACGGCCAGGGCGGCGACTCCGACCGCGCCGGAGAGCCGGGCGGCCCGGTCGATGTGCCGGGCCTCCGGCCGGGGACCGTCGCCGAGGAACGGCCGGACCTCGGATCGTCCGAAGTAGACGTTGCGGCCGCCCAGGCGTACCCCGAGGGCGCCCGCCATCGCCGCCTCGCACTGCCCAGCGTTCGGACTCGGATGGTCCGCCCGGTCGCGCCGCCAGACCTGCCAGGCACGCGTCCGGTCACCCCTGACCAGCGGCGCGGCGACGATCGTGAGCAGCCCCGTCAGCCGGGAGGGGACCAGGTTGAGCAGGTCGTCGAGGCGGGCGGCGGCGGTGCCGAACCGGGCGTACCGCGCGGACCGGTGCCCGACCATCGCGTCCAGGGTGTTCGCCGCACGGTAGCCCAGCAGTCCGGGCAGTCCGGCCACCGCGCCCCAGACCAGCGGCGCGACCACGGCGTCGGAGGTGTTCTCCGCCACCGACTCGACGGTGGCGCGGGCGAGTTCGGGCTCGTCGAGCGTGGCCGGATCCCGCCCGCACAGGTGACCCAGCCGTAGCCGTGCCGCCGGCAGGTCCGCCCGGCGCAGGGCCCGGCTCATCACCGTGGCCTCCCGGCGCAGCGTCCGCCCGCCGAGCACCGTCCAGGTGGCGCCGGCGACCAACGCCGTACGGGCCAGCGGTCGGTGCCGGGTCGCGACCGCCGCCACCCCGCCGAGCACCACGGGTACGCCGACCGCCAGGGCCGCGAACCCGGCACCGGAGGTACGCCGGGGCTGGTACATCCGCCGTTCGAGCGCGGCCGCGAACTGCCCGAATCCGGCGACCGGATGCCACCGTCGCGGGTCGCCGAAGAGCGCGTCCAGGGCATAGCCGGCAACCATCCCGGCGGCGTTGGCCACCGCACCGCTGCCCTGCCCCCGCGGCTGGCGCGGTCGGTGCCGGCTCTGCTGCCGATGCCGCCGGTACCGCCTGTTTCCGGACAAGCTGCCGTCTGCTCGCACCACGGACCACCTCCCCGTCCGGGAGCCTAGTCCGGCCGTATCCGGCCCGATCAGCCCCATGCTGACCAGCGCCGTACCCGGTACGACAGGACGACCGGGGTGCACGCCCGCGCCGGTCCGCTCCGGCACCGGATAGGGTCGCGGGCGGACTCGCCACAGCGGGTGTAGGCGGCTGAAGATCGCCGCAGGACAGGACATCTCGGAACAATCCAGCCGACCGGAGGCGTAAGTGCTGGCCATCGATGCGCCCATCGAGGAGGTCCGATGACCAGTGTGACGCCCGTCTCCGCGGAGGCGTACGACAGAGACCTGTCCCCGCCCGACGACGTGACCGGTCGACCGGCCGGCGGTGACAGGTCGGCAAGGGCCGGTGTGGGCACCGCCCTGCACCGGTTGCCGTCGCTCACCGGGCTGCGCTGGGTCGCCGCGATGCTGGTCTTCGGCTTCCACGTCGGGACGATGGGGATCGTCGCCGAGCCCGACTACCGCCGGGTGGTCGACTGGGTGTTCACCCTCGGCCTCTCCGGGGTGCAGTTCTTCTTCATCCTGAGCGGGTTCGTGCTGGTCTGGTCCGCCCGGCCGGGCGACACGAAGCGCGCGTTCTGGCGGCGTCGGGCGGCGAAGATCTATCCGAACCACGTCGTCACCTGGGCCGTCGTCATGGCGCTCGCGGTCTACTGGGCCGACCCGGTCAACCTGAAGGCAGCCCTGGCCAACCTGTTCCTGATCCAGGCCTGGATTCCGGTCGACGGCTACTTCTACAGCATCAACAACGTCAGTTGGTCGCTCGCCTGCGAGATGTTCTTCTATCTCTCGCTGCCGTTCGCCCTTCCACTGATCCGCCGGATGCGGGCGTGGCAGCTCTACGCCGTCGTCGTCGCCATGCCGTTGCTCATCCTGGCGATGTGGCCGGGCCAGCAGTTGCTGCCGGAGGACACCCGCTGGTGGTTCACCCAGATCTTCCCGGTCGTGCGTTCCTTCGAGTTCTGGATGGGCGTCGCCGCCGCCGAGCTGATGCTGCGCGGAAAGTGGCGCGGGCCGGGACTGCTCTTCTCCACCGCCCTCTTCGTCGCGATCTGGGTGGCGTCGATGGAATGGATCCGCGCCGAACTCTGGACCACCGTGCTGGCCTTCGGCTACGTACTTGTGATCGCGAGTGCGGCCCGGGCGGACACCACCGGTGCCTGGTCGCCGTGGCGGTCCCGCACGATGGTCTGGCTCGGCGAGGTGTCGTTCGCGTTCTATCTGGTCCATGTCTTCCTGATCAAGGCCATCTTCCGCTTCGCCGGGCACTCCGGCGGCTTTCCGGGTTGGCAGGGTCCGGTCGTCGCGGTCGCCATGCTGCTGGTGAGCCTGGCTGCCGCCTGGCTGCTCTTCCGGTTCGTCGAGACGCCGATGATGCGTCTGCTCGGTCCTCGACGACGTCCCCGACCCACATCGCCGCCGACCGGGGACGCCACCGAAAGCGTGGCCGGGGACGCCACCGAAAGCGTGGCCGGGCCGAAGCCGGGCCGGTCCGGGCAGGTCGGTCCGGGCGACCGGCCCTCCCGGGCGGTGCCGGCGCCCCGCCGCGAGCAGGAGTCCCCAGCTGCGTCCGCCGATCGGCAACGGGCGAGGGCATAGTCCGCGACTGCTCGCCACTGACAACAAGTGCTCGACGGCTCGGGTGGGGAGGTCGGCCGGTGCCACGACCGACCTCCCCACCCTTGGCCGGCCCGGACGGCGGTGCGGAGGCGACCACCGCGTTGTCCGGGCGACCCGTCATCCGGCCGGCTGACCGGCCGGACCGCCGGACCAGGCAACGTCCGGGCCGATCCCCTGCGGACCGGAAGCGCCTGGGCCGGAGGTGTGCGGCACTCAGACGGAGACCGGCATCCGGCCACGGCGACCACGACCGGCACCGCTGGACCTGCCGAGTTCTTCGGTCACGGCCTCGTCGGCACCGTCCCGCCCGTCGGCACCGTCCCGTCCCTCGGCGCCGACCTGCTCGTCAGCACCGTCCCGTCCCTCGGCGCCCTCCTGCTCGTCGGCACCGTCCTGCTCGTCGGCGCTGGCTGGCCGGCCGTACGGGTTGCCGGCGGCCCCGGAGGTGACCGTCTCGCCCGGATCGGTCAACCGACCGTCGGGCGGTCCGTCGATGTCGATCCGGCCGTCGAAGGGATCGTCCGGCAGGCGTACCGGATAGAAGCCCTGGTCCGGCGGAACCGGCAGGCCAGGAAACTCGCCGTCGTCGTCGAACGCGCGCTCGTCGGGCACTGCCGGCGCTTCCTCGGGCGCCACCGACTCGGTGACCTCGCCGTGCACCCGGGCCTCGGCCTCCGCCTCCTCCATCGAGGAGGTCGCCGTCGACGGTCGGTTACGGGCGAAGCGCCCCCTCCCCCGCGACAGGTCGTGGCCGACCGCCACCGCCTCCAACTCGTACATCGTCCGGTGGTTGCCGGCGTCGTCGGTCCAGTCCCGGGTGTACAGCCGGCCGACCACGACGACCGGGTCGCCGACCATCACCGAGGAGGCCACGCCCTCGGCCAGTTTCCGCCAACAGTTCACCCTGACGCGGGTTGTGAAGTAGTCCCATACGACCGCGCGACATGAATACAAAGCGCCCCGGGCCAGTGCTCGCAACACCGCCCCGGGGCTTGTGACCAGGGAAAGAGGCTCCCGTGATCGCTCGCCAGTCTATCAGTCAGCCATCGATCTACCTCGCCGGACCGCCCACCGACGGCGCCGCGCTCGACGCGCTGACCGCCGCCGGGTGCCACGTCGTGACCGCCCCCGCGTACCGGGAGCCCGACACGCTCGCCGACCTGCTCGACGACTCCCGCGCCTCCGTTGCCGCGCTGCTGTCGGCTGACATGGTCGTCACGCTGCCCGGCGCCGAGACGTTCTGGGAGGCTGTAACCGCCGGGCACCTTGGCTTGCCGGTCGTCGCCCTGGGCGACGCGCTTGCCGTGGTCGGTGCCGCGTGAGTGCCGCGCAGCGTGCGGCGTTGGTCGTCGCGACCTACGACCGGTCCGGCCGGGTGTTCGCCGGATCGATTCACTCGCGGACGCTGGACGCGCTTGTCAAGCGCGGACTGCTGGAAGCCATCGGCACCTACCGGGGGCGGACGACGGCCGCGCGACTGACCGCCGCCGGCTGGCCGGTCGCGCGACGGGTGCGCGGGGGTGCCGCGTGAGCGCCGTTGTGAAGCGCGCCTTGCTGGGCGCCGCCGGGCTGCGTGCAAATGAGCGCCTTGTCCTGGTCGCGGTTGCAGCCCATGCCGACGCGGACGGGCGCAACGCGTTTCCGTCCGTCGACACCATCGCCGAGCTTGCCGGGGTCGCCCGGCGGACCGTTCAGCGGGTGCTCGCCCGGTTGGTCGAGTTGGGACACCTGATCATCGACCGGTCGCGCGGTCGGCGGACCAACGTTTACGCGCTCGCGCAACCGCGTCAGGATGGGCCGGCAACCGTGTCACCGCAGCCGGCAACCGTGTCAATCGAACGCCCAACCGTGCCACCCAAGGTGACACCCGATGTGAAGTCCCTTAGGAAGATCCTGGAAGCGCGCTCCCGCGCGTCGGGCGCACCTTCGGGCGCCCCGCCGCACCCCGCGACGCGGGGCGGCGCCGCGCTTCCGGTCGCGCGTAGGGCCGACCAGTGCCCGAGGCACCGAGGCGCACCCGCGCACAACTGTGGGCCGTGCCGCGCCGAGGCGCTTGGGGGTGCCGCGTGAGCCGGGCCGAGCGCGTTGAAACCGCGCTACTCGTCGTGATCCTGCTAGTTGTCGGCGTGGCCAGTTTCGCCGTGTCGTACAGCCACGTTGCCGCGTGGACGATGGCGAACCTTCCCGCCGGCACGCCGGACGTGTACGGCTACGTCAACGCGACAATTACCGAACTGGTTCCGCTCGCAGCGCTGTTGGAGGTCCGTCGGCGCCGCCGGGCCGGCAAGGGCGTCGGGTATCCGCTCGCGCTGCTGTTCGGCGCCGCCGGGCTCTCGCTCGCCGCGCAACTGGCGGTTGCCGTCCAGACGCCCGCCGGGTGGCTGCTGTCGGCGGTGCCCATGCTGGCGTTCACGGCGCTTACAAAGTTGGTCCTGTCCGGAAAGCCCGCCCCGGCACGCCCGGCACCCGCCAGCGTGCCGCCCGTCGCCACGCCCGCAACCGCCCGGCCGCACGCCTCGCCAGCCGCCCCGGTGCAGGTGTCCGCCGTGGCGACCGTGGCGCCGGCCCGCCCGTACCCCGCGCCAGTCCCGCCCGGCGCCGCGCTGCTGCCGATCGCGCCCGTGGCGACACCGGGCGCCGGGGATGGCGGCACCACGCCACCGGCGCCGGACACGATGGCGGCACCCGTGCCGACCGCCGCCAGGGTCGCGGCGGCCGTGGCCGAGCAGCCCGACGCGACGCCCGCGCAGATAGCCGCGCGGCTGTTGGTGAGCGAGCGAACGGTACGGAGGTACCTTCCGGCGCCCCGGGCCGGCCAGCGTGCCGACAGGGCGCCGACACGGCGCCGGACACGCGGCGCCGTACCGGCGGTCGCGGCCGGCTGACGAGTGTGCTGGGGCTCGCCCATACTGTCCATGCGACGGATTAAGGCGGAAGTAACCAACTCCCATAACTCAAGTTATGCAAGTTGGTGTGCGATGCTTGGTCCGCATCATGTTGACTAAACATGGACAGCAGTACAGGGAAGACCCCCGCCCCTGGTTCTTCCGGCCCTGAGCGGGAGCCCTTCCTGCCGCGCGGCCTCGCTTGACCCTCCGGTCAGGCGGGGCCGCACCCATGTCCGGCCGCTAGCGATGTTGCTAGCGCGACGGCATAGGTTGCGATCTTCAGCGCGAGCGCTGCGATCTCACCCGCTTGCCTCCACCGGTCGGCGTTGGGTTGCGGGGTTGTGCGGCGACGACCCGTCGGCCGTCTGCGGCGTACCGCCATTTGCATGCCCTCTCGGCTAAGGGGAGGCCGGTTGCCACCCTCGGCCGTTGGGGGGCGGACATGTGACCGTCACCCTCGCCGCGAAGTACATCCACTTTGGTGCGCCGGGAGTCACCTTATAGGTGCTGTGACGGAGCCTCCAGGCTTGACACTCCCCCGGCGAGGTAGCCCACATGCAGCGAGTGACGACAGCGCCCCGCCCCCGGACTGCCCGGGGCGCGGGGCGCTGTTCGCGTCTGTGCGGCGCTACGGGCGCCGGGCTACCTCGCCGACGAACGCCCGCCACGCGGCGGGACCGAACGTGAGAGTTCCGCCGGTACGGTCCTTGCTGTCGCGGACCATGACGCGTCCGGGCAGGTTGTCGGCTACCTCGACGCACGCCGAGCCGTTCGCGTTGCTCCGGCTGGCCTTGCGCCAGCGTGGATCGGTGGCGCTCATAGCTCACTCGCAATCTTCATGATCAAATCCCGAGACAGGTCGCAGGGCAGAGCGACCGCACTTACAGCCTGCCAGGTGCGATCGAGCGCGACAACCTTATCCGTCTCCGTGACTAGCCGGCCCTGTAGCTGGTCATCGACATAGCCGACGACGCGCCCGTCACCGAGCGTGGCGAGCATGAACGGCCCGGACAGTCCGACGTAGAGCCCGGCGCTGACCGGGATGACGTGTATGAAAGTCCGGGGTCGCTGTCCGATTTCTACCATGCGGTTGAGCTGATCCCGCAGCGTCGCCGGATCACCCCGGCGCAACGCGCCCTCGTCGATCGCGAACTGGCAAACCGGCGGGTCGTCACGGTCGTCAAAGACGGCCGCTTGCCGGTCGAGCCGAACCGACACGTACTGTTCAGCCTGCGGCTCGGTCAGCAACCCGCTACGAAGGATCATGCGCGCGTACGCCTCCGTCTGGAGCAGACCGGGGATCACGGTTGATTCGTACCATCGGAGCGCGGTTGCCTCCCGCTCAACCTCGGGCCACGGCCGGAACCACTCCGGCGCCGCAGTCGCCGTCCGGGCGTCAGCCGCGAGGCCCTGCACCAAGTCTCCACTGCTGAAAAACTCGTCAAGCCGACGGGCCGTGTCGGGCATCGGCACCAGCCGGCCAGTCTCAAACTTTGCGATCAGCGACGTTGACACCTTAAGTTGCTCGGCCAGCCGTTCCTGTGTGATGCCGCCGTGCAAGGCACGCAGAAATTTTAGGATTCGCGGGATGCCATTATTACTCACTTATTCCCGTCCCTTCTCGGTGACCACCTGAGCCTGATTTATCGGGCGTCCGTGTGGATTATCTTCCACGCGACAACGACCAAAGTCCATGGTGGAACTAGGCACCCGTCCGGCGCCCCCGTGACCTCTTACACGCCGGACGGGCGCTCACGGGGACGGCGCGGGTGTACGCCTATGCGCCGTCCCCGTCCCATTCCGCCGACGGGAGGCAGAAACAAATGAGACTGTTTCGCAGAGTGCGCCCGGCGCACCGTCGGGACTGGCGCCGGCTCTGGCGGTACTGCCGGTGCGGGTTCCGGTGGGTGTGCCCGGACAGCGTCGAGCGCGAGCCGATGCCGTACGAACCGGCGCCCCTGACAGAGGCGGGATTCCGCGCGTCGGTCCGCAGGGCCGCGACGGGGGCGGCGATCGAGCGCGCGGCGGAGGCGCGGTTACGCCCCCCGGCGCCCGTGGTGCCCATCCCGGACCCGCCGCCGCTTCCGGACCCGCCACCCCCGCCGCCCCCGCGACCGGACTCGGGCCGTGCCGAGCTGCGCCCCGCGCGGAACCGCGCGGCCGGGCGTGTGCCCCGGCTGGCGAACGGCCGCGCGGGGAACCTGACCCCCGCGCAGGCAGCCCGTGCACGGGTGAGCGAGCGAGCATGAGCGCCGCGCCCGCGCACGCCCCGGTCCCGTTCGCGGCCGGCGACGTGATCGAGGTCGACGCCGAGCACTACAACTACGGAACCGAACGGCTGCGGCTGCGGGTCGAAGAGATCTTGCGCCGGTTCGGCAACGGCTGGATTGAGGTTCACGGCGTCGAGATCCACTGGACCGGCGCCGACGGTGACCAGCGGTTCGCGGCCGTCGACCCGGCGCACGTCCGGGTCACCAAACGAGCGCGTCGTGTCGCGTGATGCTGCGGCCGTTCGCCCGGTTCCGGGCGCACATGCCAACGCGTCCCCGGTACCTGTGCAGCCGGTGCGGCGCCCGGTGGCCGTGCGCGCCCGCACGGCTGCGGCTGCTGACGCGGTACCGCGACGACCCGGCGGGGCTGCTGCTGCACCTGGGCGCCTACTTCTATGCCGCACTGGTCGACCAGCCGCGCACACCCCCGGCCGACCTGACACGTCAAATGTTCGGATGGGTGCCCGACGAGATCATGCACCCTGACCCCTGACTTTGCCTCATCACCCGACGGACACGCCCCGGACCGGACCTCTCCCGGTTCGGGGCGTGTCGCTGCGCGGGGTGGGGCGCGGCGCCGGGTGCGGGGCGGCCGGATGACAGAACGTGTAACGGTGACACACCAACCCCTCTCTCTATTACTTCTTATATGTCGTCGTCGTCCATCCATATAAGAAGTAATAGAGGTGACGGATGAACCACCACCGTTACAGGTTCTGTCATTGCGCCAATGGCCGCGCAGTCACGCGGTATTGCAGATCTGCACCAAGATGCCCGGAGGTGAGCAGCCGGGCCGCTGCTGGCCCATACGCAGTACGACGCCAAGTACAAGCCGAGGTGTTTACCACATGAACCCAGCGCCATCGCGTGACCCACCACCCGCGCGCGACGCCCGACGACCCGACCACGCGCCCCGGGGCGCCAACCGTAGGAGACTCGCCGTGTCCGGCGATCCTGAGCCACCACCAACGCTCGCCGACGCGCTTGCCGCGCTCCGAGACGGAGAGCGCGCCCCCGAGTCGCGCGCCGACCGCCCACACCGGACCCGGCTGGACGACGGTCTAACCGTCGAGGTTCCCGCGCCGCGCGTGCTGGCCCGAAAGTGGGCCGCTGCTGTGCTCTCCCGCGACGTCGAGCTGCTCCGCGCGGGGGCGAGCCTGAGAGCGCGACCGCGCGGCACCGACCAGGAGCCCACGCCCCTTGACCTCGCTGGCCTGGTCGCCGTGCTCCGGGCAGACATCCTGGCCTTGCCCGATCGGGACGACGCCGGACGCCCGTACGTCGACCTGCGGCGCTGGACTGCGCACGGCGACGCGGACGCCGTCGGCGCCTACCTCGGCGAGGTTGTCAGGGCTGTCCGCACTGGTGCGCCCCGGTGGGTACCGCCGAGATCGATACCGAGGCCGAACCGCCCCCCGCTGAGCCCCGGCGAGCGTGTGCGCGTCCACCGCGAGCGCCGTCGAGAAGCCGAGGTGAAGTCGGCTGAGTCCTGGTGCGGCCTATGGCTCGCGGACTGTCCGCCGTCCGGTGTTCGGGTTGCGGCGCCGGAGCTGCATGCAGAGGCGGCCGAAGACATCGGCGAATGGGTCAGCCTGTACCGCGAGGATCGAGAAGGCTACGCCGAAGAGAACGAAGACGGAATCTGGCCCGACGTTCCTGCGGTTCCCGGCACAAAGACATTTTATGGGGTTGCCGACCGCGTTATTGGCCCGCGCCAGAGAACCGCAAGCGCACGTGTCTATGTGGTCCCGGCGCCCGCCGTCGCAACCGAGATTGTCGAGCGCGTTGCGCGCCTCGCGTGGGAGGAACAGCGCGCCTATCTACAGGACTTCCTGGCCCGACGAGCCGAAACCGCCGAGGAAAGGCAGGCAGCCTGACATGGACACCCGCGAGCGCGACGCCTTCAGTGAAGCGGTTCTTCAGCGCGTTGCCGAGCTGGCATGGGCCGAGTTGCGCCCGACACTGGCCGCGCAGCTCCGGCAACCGAGCACCGCGCCCGCACCGGCCGCGCGAGGCGCCCAGGTGGTCAGCCTCGCCGATCGCCGCGCCCGCCGCCGGGTGGCCTAGCCGCACCTGTGGGCACGCTGGCACATACGCCTTATAGGTGGCGAGAGGTGCCGAGAGGCACCCGCAGCCGAGGCCGCCCGACCCGGCCGCCTCCTGAAACGCCCCGCGCTGAATTTCGGGCCAGCGCGGGGCGTCTTTATTCGGCCTTTTTGCGTGACACACACAAACGGTATTGCTGTGGAATGTTCCGATTGCCCGACGGTCCTAATAGCGTCCAGCCGTGGACGGCCGCGCCTCACATGTAGTGCCAGATGTCGCAAGCGTCGGGAGCGGCGGCTACGCGCGGCGGCTGACGCCGAGTTCCGCGCCGCCGCGCATGACCTGCTCATGCGACAGACCGCCGCCATAATCGCCGGCAACGCCGACGAGATCTCTCGCGTGCAGCGCGACGCCGCACGCCTTTTCGGAGGATAGATAAGATGCTTTCCCAGCCCGAATCGTCTGCCCCTTGGCATATCGAGGGCGAACCGAGAGAGCCAAACGCCCCGCTACTGCCGCCGCCGGGCGTCGGTGTGCCTGCCGACATTACCGCAGCTCACGCAGCCTACATCAGCGCGTACGACGCGTGGCGTGACGCGACCGAGGCACTTGACGACTACATTTCAGACGCTCAGATGTCCCGTGCTCGCCGCGCCGACGCGATCCGGGCCGCCGGAATTGCCGAGGCGGCCGGACGCGAGCGGCCAACGATTCCTAGTGCTGTGAGCGAAGAGGCCGAGGCCGTCGAGGCACAGATTAAGTCGGCCGTCGTGGCGACGCGACTACGTGAAGCGAACCGAGCATCGGACGCGATGACCGACATGGTCATTCGGCACGCCGGTCGTTGGGTCGCTCCTGTCTCGGCCCGCTTTCCGGAAGCCATTGCCGAGGCGCGGGCGGCGATCGAAAGAGCGCGGGCGGCCGTGGACGCTGCTGCAAGCGCGCAAACGGCTTCGGCGTGGATGAGGGCGTTTGACCACGCCGCACGCCTAGAAGCAGCCGGGGTTTCGGTCAACAAGGTTCGGACGGGCCGGCTCGTCGGTGCGTACACCGACGCGACCACGACTCACAAACATCGACAGAATGAGGGGTACCACCGCGCGCCCTGGCACCTGCTCGATCAGGCATTGCGCGCGTTGGCTGATCTGGAAGCCAGCAACCTAGCGGCCGTACCTCACCCGGACACGATCCATGCGAGTTCGCACCACAGAGAAGAAATGGCGGTACTGGCTGCTATCAAGAGTGAAAGCCACGCTGCCGCCTAGCCCGACGTTGGCGCCTCCCCCGGGCGGTTAACCCCGGGGGTGCTTTCACAGCGCCCCGGGGCGTCGACTCCCCAGGGGGTATGGGGTTGCGCCCCGGGGCGCCACCGTCCGCCGGGGCCGGGGTACACACTGAGGGACGGCTGGGCATGCACACTGCCCGGCGCCCCCGGTAGCCGCGTACCCGCAGCCCTACTCCCCTCGCCACGTCAGGCATCACACGCCGCGCGGGTGCTGTGCTGTCTCCCCAACTGGACACGCGCGCGCACGCACTCGCACCTGTCCGCGCCACGTCCGCCGGCCGTGTGGTCGTTGTGAGAGCTGAGCAGCGCGTCTACGTGACGGCACGACCGGAGCGGCCGACCCGTGACCCCCTGGGGAGGGGACCCTTACCCGCCCCACGGCTGCATCGGACGGCATAACGTCGCCCCGTCGATGCGCTTACACCCTCTGCACGCTTTTCCCCTTTGCGCACGGCTGGATACTCACATTCGAGGAATATAGATGACAGAAACGGTCCAGATTGAGACGCCGGAAGGGCTATCTGACGACGCCCGCGACCTTTATTCAGACGTCGTCGAGGAACGCGGCGAGACCATGACGCCCGAGCAATTCGGCGCGCTCGTCCAATGCGTTCGGCTAATCACGCTCGCGGACCGGGCCGAGGCCGCGATTGGTGACGCGTGGATCATCCCGGGCTACCGAGGTCGACCAATTGCCAACCCCCTGATAGCTGACGCACGCATGGCGCGTGCCGCCGCCGTGGTCGCCTTGAAGGCCGCAGGCTACTCGGCCCGGGGTGGCGTCGCGTCTCGGGCCGGTGCCGCGCTGGCGGGCGCCCGCTGGCGCCGGGCCGGCTAGTGGCACGCCGACCGACCGGCCGCGCCTTGGCCAGCAGCACTGTTACCCCGCGTCTGCGCGGGGACGACCTACCGCCCTTTGCGCCCGGCGACTACCTCCGACGCCCGGCGGCCGGGTGGGACCCACTCACCGTCTGGCGTGCCTGCCACGCGTACGCCGACGCGCACGATCTACCGCCGAGCGCCGCCCGCGCCGCGTGGCTGGCGTTTAGCCGGTCCACGGCCGCCGGTTCACTTACCCGCGCCGAGTTGCGCATGCGCATGGCTGGTCAGGAGCCTGACGGCTGCCGCCTTTAGTCCTGTTTAGGTACGAATTGGCCTGATACGTAACTCAGATCGAACCAGTGATAGTGCCAAACCCTTGACACAGGTGGCGCATGCCCGGCATCTTGCGAAGCAAGGCGAAGCGAGACCCCTCCTCCTAAATGGAGGACTGTGTCTACAGGAGGCTTCGCGATGCACGACACCTCAACCCGCGCGCTGTGGCTGGCCGTTACCGTGCTGGCCGCCGCGATCATCGGCACCGCCGCCGGGTTGATCTCTTGGGCGAGTAGCAGGAACCTCGGGGAAGCGATCCTCGTCGGCGGCGCGGCCTTCGCTGGTGCCCTCGCGCTGAGTCTCACGGCGATTCGCTTTGTGACCGACCGCAGCACGTGAGGTCATTGCGGACCGCCCACCCGTCGCCCGTCAGCCGCTCTCTCAATTTAGACCGCGACTGGGGGTACCTCAGGCACCTCCGGGGCCGTCTGTCAATTCCTGGGCGCTCTCAGCGCCCCTGCCGACGTGCAAGCGCCCGCCCCCGGGACTGCCCGGGGGCGGGGCGCTTTCAGCGTTGGCTAGTCGTCGGGGTCGTGGATACCGTCGATGTCGCCCGCTTCTCCAAGCTGAAAGTCGATCCGGCTCTCATCGAATATCTTGCTACCGCGCACCTTCGCCCGATGGATGGTCACCACCGCGCCCGCCGACGCGAGAAGCGCCCGCCGCCCGTCGGTGTCTCGGGTGGCCCATTCTTCCGCGAACGTCCGCCCGGTTTCGATTCGGCGTACTTCGGTCACCGCCGCCGCCGGTAGTGCCTCGCGCTCGGCGTGCAGTGCCGCCAGACGCGCGGCGAGTGCGGTAACATCCGCCCCACGCTCGGTCATCTGGCTTGCAAGGTCCGAGATTCCCGCCTCGATGTCCGCGCGCCGCCCGTCGTCAACGGCAACAGTGACGACCTCGACCACGGGTAGGCGCCCGGTCATCCGCAAAAATTCGCGTTGCACATACTGTTCTGTCAGTTCTGCAGTAATGGCGACTCCCGCGCACCCCTGCCCGTTGCGCAAGGCTGCACACGTGTAGGTCGGTACCGTGCGCCCGCTGCGATGGGTCCGCGACGATGCGTAGAGCGCCCGGCCGCAGCCGGCGCACCGCGCCAGTCCCGACAGTAGCCGCGCCGCACGCCGTCGACGGCCGCGCCCCTCTACGCCTTCCCCATTCGCGTTCAGGACGACGCGCAGCCGGTGCCAGTCGTCCAGCGGCAGAATCGGCGTCCACAACTGGCGTGGCATCCCGTCGTCGCCGCGTAGTACCTCCCCCCGATGTCTGCTACGGCCCACCGTCGCAGGGTTGATCAGCATCTGCGAGATTGTCTGTGTAGCCCAAGGTGCGGGCTTCGTGCGCCGGGTACGGCCCTGAGCGATAAGCATCGCCGAACGGGTCGGCACCCCCCGGCGGTTGAAGTCGTGCGCGATGCTGTATAGCGACTCACCAGACAGCACCCGATCGGCTGCCTCGCGAACGGCAGCCGCCGCGCCAGGCTCGGGAGCGAGGATGTACCCCCGCCCGTCGGGAGCTGCTACCACCTGATACCCGTACGGCGCTGCTCCCCCGGCCCAGCGGCCGAGCTTGCGCGTCGCCTCGACTCCGGCCAGGGTCCTCTCCGCTATCGTCGCCGCTTCCATCTCGGCGAACGCCGCAAGGATCGTTGCCACGAATTTGCCGGACACCGTCGTCAGGTCGAGCGATTCGGCCACACTGACCAGCGCCGCGCCTTGCTCGGCCGCCTCGTTGGCGAACGTCCGGAAGTCGATGACGTTCCGCGCGAGGCGATCGAGCTTGGCGAAGATCACGACGTCAACCTCTGCCCAACGCTCGCGAATTTCGCGCAGGCCGGGACGGTTGAGACGCAATCCCTTCTCTGACCCGCTGACGTCGAGGTCACGCACGACGTGCGGATGTACCTGCCAGCCCTTCGCTGTGCAGTACGCCCGGCACGCCTCTTCCTGTCGCGCCGGGGAGGTAGACGGGTCGACGTCGCCACGATGGGAGGAAAGTCGTACGTAGATGATGGCGGTGGTCATGTGGGAGATGCTACGGTTCCGGACCCGCAGGCTGTTGCCGTCGACCCAGCGTCCGCTCTCCCGGTCGAGGCGCCGTGCGGTCGAGGCCACCTTGAAGTTCGCCACAAGCGTGCCGCTCTGGGTGGTACGCCGCCATTCCGGAGCAGTCAGCACATTGCCGACGATGGTTACATATGTATCGAACATCGTCCCTCCACAGGGATCCGGTTGTTCCCGTCCGAGCCGACTCGACGGAAAGCCTCGCCGCCGTACCCGATGGCCCGCCACCGCCAGCAGCCGACCTGTGGAAAACCGGGCACCCTGTGGAAAAAGACCTGATCAAGGATTGATCTGGTATCGCCAAGTAGCGTCGAAAGGATGGAACCGGACCTGCTCGGCCCCCCGTACGAGCGGCAGACGATCGACCTCGGCCGCGACGCGGAGGGGCCGGTACTGGCCACCCTGGTCCGGCGCCGCGCCGAACGGCCGAGCGACCGGGCGGTGCTCTACGTGCACGGCTTCGCCGACTACTTCTTCCAGACCCACCTGGCGGACTTCTTCGTCACGCACGGCTGGCACTTCTACGCGCTCGACCTGCGCAAGCACGGACGCAGCCTGCTGCCGCACCAGACGCCGAACTTCTGCTCCGACCTGACCGAATACTTCCCCGAACTCGACGCGGCGACCCGGATCGTCCGCGAGACGGACGGCAACCGGACACTACTTGTCAACGGCCACTCGACCGGCGGCCTGGTCACCGCGCTCTGGGCGCACGCCCGCCGATCCACCGGAGCCGTCGACGGTCTCTTCCTGAACAGCCCGTTCTTCGACCTCGACCTGCCCTGGCCGGTCCGCCGGCCGGTCCTGGCGACGCTCGCGCGGGTCAGCCGCCGGATCCCCTACCGGACCGTCCCCCGCAGGCTCTCCACGGTGTACGGCCACAGCCTGCACGCCGAGCACCGGGGCGAGTGGAACTACGACCTCGGCTGGAAGCCACTGACCGGCTTCCCGATCCGGCTCGGCTGGCTCGCCGCGATCGGGCGGGCGCAACGGCAACTGCGGGGCGGACTGGAGATCCCGGCGCCGGTCCTGGTCAGCAGTTCGACCCGCAGTTTCCGGGGGCGGACCTGGGACGACTCCGCCACCGGCTCGGATGCCGTACTCGACGTCGAACACATCGCCCGCTGGGCGTCGAAGCTGGGGCGGCACGTGACGCTGGTCCGCTTCGACGGCGCCCTGCACGACCTCGTCCTGTCCGGCCCGGCCGTACGTGAGCAGGTGTTCACCGAGCTGAACCGTTGGGCCTCGGCTTACGTCGTTTCGGCCGCCGCGCCGGTGGCCGCTCCGGCCAGTCCGTCGTGCCGCCGGCACCCGGCCGCTGCCGGGGCATCCGGTACGGACCCGGCTCAGGTCCCGCGCCCCGCCACCGGTCCGGCTCGGGCTCGGGTTCCAGCTCCGGGTCAGGCTCCGGACGGGGACCGCCATGCCACCGCGCCCGCCCGGCCCCCGACTCCGGCCGAGGGACCCCCCGCCGCCACTGCGGTTCCGGCTCGTCCTCCGGCTCCGACCGAGGGCCACCCCGCCACCGCTGCGGCTCCGGCTCGTCCTCCGGCTCCGACCGAGGGCCACCCCGCCACCGGCCCGGACCCGGCGCCTGGTCCGGGCGGGGAGCGCTGCGCCACCGGTCCGGCTCAGGCTCCGGTTCCGGGCCCCCGCTCCGACGACGCTCCGAATCCCTGAACCGCTCCCGCTCCCGGGGCAACTCCGGATCCCGTGACCACGCCGGGTCCCGGGACAACTCCCGCTCCCGGGGCAGCTCGCGATCCCGGGAGCGGGTCGGTTCCTCGCGCCGGGGATCCCGAAGCCGCTCGGATGCCGCCCGGAGGTCACGGTCCCGCTCCGCGCCCTCCCGACGATCCGGCTCCGGCACCGGCTCCTCCCACCGGTCCTCCGGCGGTTCGGCGTCCGGCGTCGTCCGGTACGGCGACCAGCCGCCCTGCCGCCACACGAGCAGCTCACGACTGAGCAGGTTCTGGTCGCCCGCGAAGAAGACGCGGTCCACCGCCCGCCGTACCTTCGCCATTCCCGGTCGGGACGCCGTACCAGTGACGATCACCACGTCCCGGGCCGGCACGCCGACCACCAGCTCGCCCGGCACGGACCGCTCCAGGTCCTCCCACACCTCTGCGGCGAGCAGCACGGTGGACTCCAGCCCGCCGAACGAGAGCATCGGCGCGGGCGGCTGCCCGTCGATCCGCAGCCTGGGCAGCAACCGGTAGAGGTTGTCGACCGCCACCTGCCGCAACTCGGCCTGACTGATCTCCAGCTCGTCCAGGTCATCCCAGGTGACGAGGCGGTTACCGTACGGCGGTCCGAACGAGTAACCGACATCGAGGTCCTGGGTGAAGTCTTCAAGCAGGTGGTTCTGGCCGTACCTGGCGTCTTCCGTCGACACCAGCAGCGGCAGAAACATTGTGCTCGTCAACTGCACGCTTCGAAACCTAGTATGTGCAGGCCAGATCGTCACGTCCTCGCCGACGCGTTCTCCCGGCAGCGGTAGCCTGCTGGGGCACGACCACCTCCCGCGCCCGTAGCTCAGCGGATAGAGCAGCTGCCTTCTAAGCAGTTGGTCGCAGGTTCGAATCCTGCCGGGCGCACCGATCCTGTCAGCACACGAACCCTCGACCAGCGGTCGAGGGTCCTGTACGTGCGGTGACGCATGCGGAGGTACGCCTGGTCGAGCCGACGTCGCCCCGGGTCGCTCAGACCTGGCGCCGCCAGGAGTACCAGCCCCGGCACAGGAAGTACGCGGCGGCCGTCGCCACCACCAGGGAACCGTCGATGACCACGTGCTGCTTGGCCGTGGGCACGTCGATCACGGCCAGGGCGAACACGGTGATCGCGATCTTGTGGAAGAGCACCAGTTCCCACACACCCCGCTGCCCGCGCGGCCAGACGGCCAGCATCGCCCACAGGCCCGCGAAGACGACGTACGCCAGCGTGCGCCAGGCTTCCGTCATCAGCTGCTCGTCGGACGAGTCGATCATCTGCTGGATCCCCTGGGCCAGGGCACCGAAGGTGGCAATCGAGCAGATGGCCAGCAGAATGCGGCCGGTGCGGTCGGCCCACGGAGCGATCGAAGCTGTCATACCCGTACTGTCCGACCCGGGCGGCGGCGCTCGCGTCGGCGAAAACTACGTAACCAGGCCGCGGAGCTGACGCCGGGAGCTGATGCCCAGTTTGCGGAAGATGCTGCGGAGATGAGCGTCGACGGTGCGGGGGCTGATGAACAGCCGCGTGGCGACCTCGGCCGACGTCGCACCCGTGGCCACGAGCCGGGCGACCGACGTCTCCTGCATCGTCAACCCGTCGAGCGGCGACGCGCTGTGACGGCGCGCAACTTCCCCGGTGGCCCGCAGTTCCGCCGCCGCACGGTCGGCGAAGGCGGCCAAGCCGTGCGCCGAGAACAGGTCGTGGGCGGTTCTCAGGTGGTGCCGGGAGTCCTGGCGGCGGCCGGCCCGCCGCAGCCACTCTCCGTACAGCAGGTGCGACCGCGCCCGGTACGGCAGCAGCTGGCTGTCGGAGAGCAGCTCGACCGCCGACCGGTAGTCGTCTTCCATTCCTGTCACCAGGCCGCGCGCGTATGCGGCCATCCCCAGCCCCAACGCGGTTCCGCTCGCCCGCGTGCGTTCCTCGAACGACGCCAGCACCGCCGCGGCCTCGTCGTGACGGCCGAGGCGCGTGGCCGCCTCGACCAGTTCCGGCATCGAGACGCCGGCGAGGAAAAGGTCGCCGAGGTCGACCGCTCGCCGCGCCGCCCCGTAGGCGGTGGCGTACTCGGTCAGTCCGTTGTGGAGCACCGCCGCCGCCCAGTGCACGTTGGCGACCAGTTGTCCGGCGCCGATCGCCTCGGCCGTCGCCGCGGCACCGGTGAACAGCGTCTCGTCGCGTCGGCCGCGCAGTGCGGCCACGTGCAACCGCGGGTACAGCATCGGCGGGCCACCGATGGCGTCGGCGATCGCCTCCTCCTCGGCGATCGCGGCCGTCGCCTGGGCGAGGTCGCCGCGCAGCGCGGCCGCCGAGGCGGTCTGGGCCAGGGCGAGGCGCAGCATCAGCGGCGAGCCGACCTCGCGCCCGGTCTTCACGAGCCACTCGATGATCGCGGTGTACGCCCGCTCGTCGAGCAGCTCCGACGCGATCATCACGGCCAGCGCCGGCCGCGCCGTCCACAGCGGATCGCCGTCGCCGTCGAGAAATTCCCGCAGGAGCGGCACGGCGGCGCGATGTCCGTCGGTGGCGAGCGTCGCCAGCGCGTCGAGCACGTCGGGAGTGCAACCGGTCGTGGACGCGCGTGCGGACGCCGCCAGCACCTTGTCCATCATGCCGGTGGCCCGGCCGACGACGAGACTCATCTCCAGCGCGTCGAGCAGGCATTCGCGTGCGGCCAGGGGGTCGACGGCGGAAAGCCGCGACGCGGCGCGCAGCATGTGCGCCGGCCCGTCGCCGTCGTGGTGGCGCAAGAAGGCGATCCGGCCGCGGAGCAGGTCGGCGCGAGCCGCCGCCCGCACGTCGAGGCCAGCAGCGTCCACTGTGCTGAGCAGGGCCGCCGCGTCGTCGGTGTGGCCGGCGTCGATGTGCGCGTCGACCGCCGCCAGGGTCCGGTCGGTGCGCTGACGCACGCCCGACGACAGCGCCGCGGCGCGCTCGATGAACGCCGCCGCCGCGACCACACCGCCCCGAGCCCTCGCCCGCGAGGCCGAGCGCTCCAACTCGTCGGCGACAGCGTCGTCGGGGCCGGCGGCGGCCTGCGCCCGGTGCCAGGCCCGTCGGTCGGGGTCGGCGACGGGATCGGTGGCCTCGGCCAACGCGCGGTGGGCCGACCGCCGCTGCCCGGGTGGGGCCGCGCGGTAGACCGCGGAGCGGGCCAACGGGTGGCAGAAGCGGATCCGCGTGGCGAACGTGACCAGGCCGGTCCCGGCGGCGGCGGCACCCGCGTCCGGGGGAACACCCAACGACGCGGCGGCCGTCCACAATAGATCAGGAGAGCCGGTCGGGTCGGCGCTGGCGACGGTCAGCAGCAGCCGGGCGGCGGCGGGCAGGCCGATCAGCCGAGCCCGGAACCCGCGTTCGATCCGCGACGGCACACTCTCCGGTGGAGCGAACCCGCCGGCCGCGGGTAGCTCCCGCAGCGCGAGCGGATTGCCACGGGCCTCGGCGACGAGCCGGTCGCGGACCTGTTCGTCGAGTGTGCGGCCGTGCGTGCTGAGCAGTGTCCGGGCGTGTTCGTCGGCGAGCCCGGCGACGGCCAGGCCGGGCAGTTCGGCGAACTCGCCCGGCAGACCCGGCTCCCGTACGGCTATCAGCAGCGCGACCGGCTCGACGGTGATCCGCCGCGCGAGCAACGCCATCGCGGTGACCGACGCCGCGTCCATCCACTGCGCGTCGTCGACCGTGCACAGCAGCGGACGGCCGGCGAGCGCGAACAGTTCCAGGGCCGCGAGGCCGGCCCGGAACACGTCGGGGACGCCGTCGACCTGCCCGAACGCGACCCGCAGGGCCGCGGCGTACCCGGCCGGGATGTCGGGGAGGCGGCCGAGCATCGGGGCGCACACCTGGTGCAGGGCGGCGAAGGGAAGCTGCGTTTCGAACTGCGACCCGGACGCCTCGACGACCTGGAACCCGTCGGCCGTCGCGCAGGCGTGGTCGAGCAACGCACTCTTGCCGATGCCCGCCTCACCGCGCAGCACCAGCGCGCCGCCGCGGCCCTCGCGCGCGGCGTCGATCAGGGCGGCAATGCGCCCGGTCTCGGCGGCCCGGCCGATCAGCTCCATCGCCAGACAGTAGCCGGGCCTACGACCGTCGGCGTGGGCGTCGCCGCCGCGGCCGGGCCCCGCTCGGACCGCCGGTCGACGACGCCGGGCAGCTCACGCCCGAGGACCTCAAGGACCGCAAGGACCTCAAGGACCGCAAGGACCTCAAGGACCGCAAGGACCTCAAGGACCTCACCGTGCCTCAGGCCAGGTCGACGTGCAGGGCGACCGCTACCCGGAGCACATGCACCGGACCCGCCACCGAGCCGGGACCGTCGGGTTCCCGTCGGGGTTCCGGCCGGGTGTCCCCGTCGCGACCGGTTAGGTTTCCGCCCACGGCTGAACCCGTGCGCTCAGAGCGTAAGGCGTCGCTTCTCCCTGGTGGCCGTCATTACGTTGCTGACATGACTGACCCGTACACACC
Source organism: Plantactinospora sp. WMMB782 (assembly GCF_049179135.1). NCBI lineage: Bacteria > Bacillati > Actinomycetota > Actinomycetes > Micromonosporales > Micromonosporaceae > Plantactinospora > Plantactinospora sp. WMMB782. Next base: position 956,132 of record NZ_JBMHMC010000007.1, read on the forward strand.
ACAGGCCCGCAGCGGAGAACCGCCGCACGGCACCCTCGACGACTCGGTGTACAGCCGTCTCCTGCGGGAGCGCATCATCTTCCTCGGCACCGAGGTCAACGACGAGGTGGCCAACCGGATCTGCGCCCAACTGCTGCTGCTCGCGGCCGAGGACGCGCAGCGGGACATCAACCTCTGGATCAACTCGCCGGGCGGTTCGGTCTACGCCGGCATGGCGATCTACGACACGATGCAGTTCATCGACAACGACGTGTCGACCGTGGCGATGGGCATGGCGGGCTCGATGGGGCAGTTCCTGCTCTGCGCCGGCACACCGGGCAAGCGGTACGCGCTGCCGCACGCCAGCATCATCATGCACCAGCCGTCCGGCGGGATGGGCGGCACGGCGGCGGACATCGCGATCCAGGCCGAGCAGATGCTGCACACCAAGAGGATGCTGCTGGAGATGATCGCCCGACACACCGGGCAGACGTACGAGCAGATCGTGCGGGACGCGGACCGCGACCGCTGGTTCACCGCGACCGAGGCCCGGGACTACGGCTTCATCGACCAGGTGGTCAGCAGCACCGGCCGGCTCGCCGCCACGGCCGGCACCCCCGACTGACGGCACCACCACCGCCCCGCGCGAGCCGACCCGGCCGACCCGCACCACCACCACCGAAGGCTCCCGCACCCGGCTGGGCATCCCCGCTCGGTGTCCACCGCTGCGTATCCCGGTTGTCGGGTCCGGGACGGCGCGGTTAGCGTCGCGGCGTGCGGATCCGCGAGTTCACCGAGGCCGACTGGTCCCAGGTGTGGCCGATCGTCCGGGACGTCGTACGGGCCGGAGAGACGTTCACCTACGACCCCCGGATGACCGCCGGGCAGGCGTACGACGTCTGGGTGGAGTCGGCGCCGGGGCTGACGGTGGTGGCGGTGGAGCACGACCGGCTGCTCGGCACGGCGAAGATGGGCCCGAACCGCCCGGGCCCCGGTGCTCACGTCTCGACCGCCAGCTTCATGGTCGCCGCCGATGCCCGTGGCCGGGGCGTGGGAACGGCGCTGTGCCGGTACGCCGTGGACTGGGCGGAGCGGCGCGGGTACGCCGGCATGCAGTTCAACGCCGTCGCCGAGTCCAACCAGGCGGCGGTCGGGCTCTACCAGCGACTCGGGTTCGCCGTGCTGGGCACGGTGCCGGGCGCCTTCGCCCATCCGACCCTGGGCCGGGTCGGCCTGCACCTGATGTACCGCGAGTTCTGACAGAGGCCGGCAGCGACGAGATCCTGACGCTGTTCCCGGCTCCGTTGTCGGGGGGCCGCCCTACGATTCCGGCATGACGCGACAGACCGAGACCGCCCTCGCCTCCGGCACCGAGTTCACCGCCGAGTTCGAGGTGACCGGATGGGACGAGCGCCCCTACGACGAGCCGGCCGAGGGCGGCACCCTGGCCCGGGTGACCGTGCGGAAGACCTTCCGGGGCGTGATCGAGGGGACCAGCGTCGCCGAGTTGCTGACTGCGGCAGACCGGGGATACGTCGCCTCGGAGCGGTTCACCGGCAGCATCGACGGGCGGCACGGGACGGTGGTCTTCCAGCACGGCGGCTTGGACGCCGAGACTCCGCGTACGTTCGGGCACGTCGTTCCGGGCACCGGGACCGGCGAGTTGGCCGGGCTGCTCGGAACGGTCACCTACCGGCGCGACGATTCCGGGCACAGCGTCCGGCTGGTGCTCGACTGATCCGGCAACCCGACGAGCGGCCTCTGGGCCAGGCCGGGCGAGTTGACCGTGCGGCGGCGGGCCGGGAAGGTGGTTCGATGACGGGCAAGGCCGACGAGGTACGGGACGGCGTCTCGCTGACCAACCTCGACCAGCCCCTGTTCGACGGGGCGGACGCGACCAAGCGGGACCTGGTCGACTATCTGGACGAGATGCGCGACCCTCTGGTCAACCAGTTGCGGGACCGGCCGCTATCGGTGATCCGGGTGCTCCGGGGGCAGCCGCCGTTCATGCAGAAGAACGTCCCGCGCTACACACCCTCGTGGATCTCGACGGTGACGATGTGGGCGGAGGCGTCCCGCCGCGAGGTGTCGTACGCCCTCTGCAACGACCGGCGCACGCTGCTCTGGTTCGGCAACCAGCGGGCTGTCGAATACCACCCGACCCTGGTCACGGCGGGTCGGCGGGACCATCCCACCCACCTGGTGCTGGACCTCGATCCGCCGGCCCCCGACACGTTCGGGCTGGTCGTGAGCACCGCCCACCTGGTCCGGGAGGTGCTCGCCGAGGCGGGATTGACCGGGGTGGTGAAGACCAGCGGGGCGAAGGGCGTGCACATCTTCGTACCGGTCGAGGAGACGGCGCCGATCGAGGACGTGGCCGCCGCGACCCGGGCCCTGGCGGTCCGGGCGGAACGGCTGGACCCCGCGCTGGCGACGACGGCCTTCATCCGGGAGGACCGGGGCGGCCGGGTCTTCGTCGACTCGACCCGGTCCGGCGGTGCGACGGTGGTGTCGGCGTACAGTCCCCGGCTCCGGCCGGGCGTGCCGGTGTCGTTCCCGGTTTCGTAGGACGAGCTGGACCGGGTCACTCCGCTCGATTTCACGTTGCGGACCGTGCCGCGCCTGCTGGGCGGGGACGATCCGTGGGCCGGGCGGATGCCCGGTCCGCAGCGGCTCCCGGCCGACCTGGTCGCGGAGGGACACACCATCCCGGTCGCCCGGGTGCAGGCGATGCACGAGGGGAAGCGCCGGGCCCGCGCCCGCAGGGCCGCCGAGCCGGACTGAACACCTCGCCGCGCCACGGAACCGGATTCGACACCTCGCCGCGCCACCGAGCCCGGCCGAGCATCTCGCCGGTCCGCCGAACCGGGCCGCCGAACCGCGCCGCCGAACCGCGCCGGGCCGCCCGCCCGACCCGGGAAACGGGCCGGCGGGTTGCCGGCGGAGGATCACCCGCCGGCAACCCGCCTCTCCCTCGCGCGGCCCGTCGCGCTTCAGTAACGAACAGGGCAGATCGGGTACGTCGTCCAGCTCAGCTCAACGTGCAGGCCGCGCCGTTGAGGCTGACCGAGGCCGGTCTGCCGGTATTGCCCGTGTGGCTGGCCTGGAAGCCGATCCCGACCGATGCGTTCGGTGCGATGGTGCCGTTGTAGCTGGCGTTCCGGGCGGTCACCGCACCGCTGTTGGGGCTGTAGGAGGCGTTCCACCCCGAGACGATGGTCTGGCCGGCCGGCAGGGTGAAGGAGAGCGTCCAGCCGTTGATCGCGCTGCTACCTCGATTGCTGATGGTGATCGCGGCGGTCAGCCCGGAGTTCCAGGCGTTCACGGTGTAGCTGACCGCACACCCGCCCGCCGGTGGCTGCGTGGGCGGCTGGGTCGGTGGCTGCGTGGGCTGCTGGGTCGGCGGCTGGGTCGGCGGTGCGGTGGTCGGGGTCCCGGTCGGTGGCGTGCTGCCGTCGAGCCCGAAGAACCGGATCGCCTCGGCCGCGTTCACCGGCAGGTTGTGCGACACCCCCTGCATGCTGATCGCCTCGACCGGCGCCATCGGGCCGCTGCCGCCGTACCGGGTACGGGTGTAGCCGGACTGCGGGGTGTCGGTGAAGGACGGCGTCTGGCTCAGCCCGTGCACGTTCGTCCACTGCTTCACCTCTTCGCCGAAGTTCGGATAACGCAGCGTCTCGTCGTTGGTGCCGTGCCACAGTTGCATCCTGGGCCGGGCGCCGGTGTAGCCGGGGTACGCGGCCCGGACCAGGTCACCCCACTGCTGGGCGGTACGGATGAGCCGGCCGTTGGCGCACTCGCTGTTCCAGGTCGAACCGCCGGTGGTGGCGAAACAACTGTGCGGCACACCGGCGAACGCGGCTCCGGCGGCGAAGACGTCCGGGTAGTTGCCGAGCAGCACGTTCGTCATCATCGCCCCGGAGGAGGTGCCGGTGGCGAAGACCTGTCCGGTGCTGTAGCGCTGCTGCACGTACCGGACCATCGACATGATCGAAACCGGGTCGCTCCCGCCGTCGCGCCGCAGTGCCTGCGGGGAGTAGACGTCGAAGCACTGGCCGCTGCGGGTCGCCGAGGGGTAGATGACGATGTAGCCGTACCGGTCCGCCAGCGAGGCGAACTGGGTGCCGGAGTAGAACGCCGGGCCGGTACCGGTGCAGTAGTGCACGGCGACCAGGATCGCGGGACGCGTCGCCAGCCGGTCCGGCACGTAGAGGTGCATCCGCAGGTTGCTGGGGTTGGTGCCGAAGTTGGTCACCTCGGTCAGCGCCGCGGCGGAGGCCGGCGTGGCCACCGTGAGGCTCACCAGACCTGCGGCCAGCACCATCGCGCCGGTCGCGACGGCGAGCGCGCGTACGAGTCGTCGCATCCTGATCCTCTCTCGGCCTGGCGGGGCGGTCACGGACGAGCGATCCGGATATCCCGCCAGCTGAAACATCCCAAAGTATCGATGGGAATGTTTCAGCACACAAGACATTGACCGAGATGAGTTCGCACAGTGGTACCGACCCGGCCCGCACGAGGGAGCCGGACTGGTTCCCCGTGCCTGGTCCGGACGGTTCAACCGCGCCGGGGTGGGGCGGTGCTCCCGCGTACGACGAGTTCGGTGGCGAGTTCGACCCGGTGCTGGTCGAGGGCGTTGCCGGCCGCCAAGTGGATCACCATCCGGGCGGCGGTCACCCCCATCTGCTCCAGCGGCTGCCGGACAGTCGTCATCGGCGGGCCGGACCAGCGGGTGAAGGAGAGGTCGTCGAAGCCGACCACGCTCAGCTCGTCCGGGACGCGTACCCCGGCCCGGCGGGCCGCCTCGTAGACCCCGAGCGCCTGGAGGTCGTTGGCGGTGAAGATCGCGGTGGGCGGATCGGGAAGTGCCAGCAGCGCCGCGCCGTCGGCCAGCCCGCCCTCGACGTAGAGGGTGCTGATCCGCACCAGTTCGGGATCCACGGCTACCCCTGCGGCGTCCATCGCCGCCCGGTACCCGTCGAGCCGGGCCCGGCAGCACGGCCACTCGATCGGGCCGCTCAGCATCGCGATCCGCCGATGCCCCAGGTCGAGCAGGTGTCGGGTGGCGGCCAGCCCGCCGTTCCAGTTCGTCGCGCCGACGGACGGGGTCTGGTGCAGCGGCTCCCCCGTCGGGTCCAGTACGACGAGTGGGATCGACCGGGTGGCGAGCTGCGACTGCTGCGCCACGGTCAGCTCGGAGAAGACCGCGATCACCCCGATCGGGCGCCGGGTAAGCACCTGTTCCGTCCAGGCCCGCCCCGGCGTCAACCGGCCCTGCATCTCGGTGAGTACGACCGCGAGATCGTGCTCGCGGGCCACCTTCTCCACGCCCCGGATGATCTCCAGGGCCCAGAGGCTCTCCAGGGCGTGGAAGACCAGCTCCACGATGGCCACCGACGCCGAGCCGCCCGGCCGGCGGTAGCCGTGCTCCCGCAGGACCGCCTCGACCCGTTTACGGGTCTCCAGCGCCACCCCGGTCTGACCGTTGATGACCCGGGACACGGTCGGCGCGGAGACGCCCGCCAACCGAGCGATCTTGGCAACGGTGAGCACGCCGCCACGCCCGCCCCGGGCCGTCTGCGGATTGGTGCCGGTCATCGCCGCAGCCTACGCGAACATCGACAGCCGACACGCTCCCGCACTCGCCGACCGGATCGCTGGGGCGGCATGCTCACCGGGCTGGCGGTGGGACCAGCCGATCGAACCAGTCCCGAGCCGCCGCCACCGCACCACCGACACCGCCCCTGCCGCCGCCGCCGTTGCCGATGCCGTTGCCGTTGCCGTTGCCGTTGGCGTTGGCGGCGGGCCCGGCGGCGTCGGCGCCACCGTTGACGTTGCCGATTGCCACCATCAGGGCGACGCGTGCCTTGGCGGCGGGTAGACCCCGCGCGCCGATCGCGCCGACCCGGGCGGCCAGCCCGGCGGGTGGCGGCAGCTCGGCCAGGCCGACCGCCCCGGTCCGGCAGCGCGAGGCGACCACCACCGGGATGTCCCAGTCGACCAGCTCGGCGATCGCGGCGAAGAGGCCGGCCGGGACGTTGCCCGGCCCGGTCCCCTCCAGCACGACGCCCCTGGCCCCCGCGTCGGTCACCGCCCGCAGCAGCCCGGCGTCCATTCCCGGGTACGTCTTCAGCAGCGCCACCTCCGACTCCGGCTCGCCGTTCGCCTCCGGTGGGCGGGACGGTGCCGGGCCGAACAGTTCGAGGCGCTCCCCCACCACCCTGCCGAGCGGGGCGAACGGGGCCGAGGAGAACCCCCGGACGGTGGTGGCGTCGACCAGGCTCACCCAGCGCGCCGCGTGTACCTCGTCGTCCACGCAGACCACCGCACCGGCTCCGCGCAGCACCGGATCGGCGGCTGCGGTGATCGAGGACGCCAGGTTGCGCGGGCCGTCCGCGGAGAGTTCGTCGAGTTGCCGCTGCGCGCCGGTGAACACGATCGGGCCGTGCCCGGCGGCCGCGCCGGCCAGCAGGTCGGCGAGATAGGCGGTCTCCTCCAGGGTGTCGGTGCCGTGGCTGACCACGACGCCGTCGAAGCCCTCGGCCACGATGGCCGTCCGGGCCCGGCGGGCCAGCCCGAGCATGGTGCCCGGACCGGTGTCCCAGCTCGGCTCGGCGAGGACGTCCTCGACCACCACCTCGGCGGTGAGCCGCTCCGCTGGGATCAGACCGAGCAGTTCCGACCCGGTGGCGGCGTGCTCGCGCCCTGGGCTGGTGGAGTAGGCGATGGTGTCCTTCGTCGCGAGCAGCAGTACCCGGCTGGCCACGGTTGTTCCCTCCGATCGGGGTCAGGGGCTGTCGGCGAGCAGTGGCAGCGCGAGTACCAGCAGGAAGGTCAGTATCGCGACGGCCGCCGGCAGAAGCTTGCGCATGGGGGCGGTCAGTCCGTGCCGGTCCCGCCGGCCCGCTGCTCCAACCGTTCGAGCCGGGCGACGATCGGCCGCAGTTCCCGGCGTACCGCCTCGGCCAGCAGCGCGGCGGCCCCGGCCGACGCTCCGGCGGCCCCGGGTGAGGCTCCGGCGGTTCCGGATGACGGGCCGGCCGGATCGGGTGACGGGCCGGCGGGGTGCGGCGCGCCCGACGGCGCCGCGGTCTGTGCCCGCAGGTGGACGTAGCCGGCCAGGGCCGCCGCCACCGCCCGGCGGGTCAGCCGCAGCTCGGCGCCGAGCGACCTGAGCAACTGCCCGCCGACGCCGTCGGGCTCGGCGACCAGGCCCAACAGCAGGTGCTCGCAGCCGACGTAGTTGTGGCCGAACGCGGTCGCCTCGGTCACGGCCAGCTCCAGGGCGTTCGCCGCCGGCCCGCTGAAGTGCAGGCTGTCCGCCGGGTCGCCGCCCGGCTCGGCGGTGGGCCGGCCGGCGAGGTCCTGGAGCACCCGCTCCGGCTCGATCTCCTCCACCCGCAGCACGTGCAGGGCCAGGTTTGTCCCCTCGGCGAGCATCCCGGCGAGCAGGTGGGCGCTGCCGACCACCGCCGAGCCGTCCTCGCGGGACCGGTCGACGGCGAGCAGCACCGCTGCGCGGGCCCGTGGGGTGAAGTGCGGCAACCGGGCGGCCAGGTCGGCGTCGTCCAGATCGCCGAGGGCTGCCTGGCGGATCGCGGTCACCCGGCGTACGGCCTGTTCCAGGGCGCGCTGGCAGACGGCCGAGACCGGGATCCCGGCCACCCGGACCGCCTCGGCCAGCTCGTCGGGCAGATAGACATTGATCTTGGGCATCACCGGACTCCTCTCGCGCGTCTTCCGCGACGCCTTCACTATAACCCCTATGGGGTTATTGGCTACCCCCCTTGGGTTTCCGCAGGTCCGCCTCGTCGTCGGCGACCGGTCCGCCGAGCTCGCCGGTCCCGTACCGGTCGAGGATCTCCAGCACCCGCCGGCCCCAGCGCTCGTGCGCGGCCTGCCGGGTGACCCCCGCCGCCCGGGCGATCAACTCCCAGGTGACGCCCCAGCGCCGCAGGCCGACGACACTGGGCAGCGGATCGAGCCCGGTGGCCAGCACGATCCGGAAGTGCAGCAACTGCGTCGCCACCTCGCGCTGCTGCCCGGCCGACCCTTCCTGCTCGGCCGCCCACTCCGGGCTCCCGGGCACCGGCCGGCCGCCCATCAGCAGATCGGCCTGCCGGCTCGCCTCGTTGACGGCGGCGTCGGAGCTGGCCACGGCGGCGGCGGTGACGTCGGCGGCGAGTGCGGTTTCTACGAATCCATCCATTCCGTCAAGATATCCTTGACAGACAACATCCGTCAAGTTGAACCTGACAGATTATCGGCGAGCCGTTCGACGGGAGCTGAGTTAAGCTCGGTCGATGCGGCCCGACCGCCGATAGACGATTCGGGCCGCGAGTCAGGACGACCCGGGTTCGGGTCGAGCGCGAGCGAGAAGATCCGGAGTGCGGCGGATGGCGACGGCAGGGCGGCGAGCTAGCCACGCCGAGCTGGGGAACGAGGACAGCGTCCTCGCCTGACCCCCTCGGCCCGGCTCGGCGTACGCCTTTCGGCCCCGAACAGCCACGTTCTCGGCCCCGAACAGCCACGTTCCGTGCGAGCGCCTCCGGACGGACACCGCGAGGACCCGTACGGCTTTGCGCCGTGCCGGGCTCCGGTGCGCGTTCGCCACCTACCCGACAAGGGCTCCGCGATGCGATCGTCCGACCTCCGCCGCACCTTCCTCGACTACTTCACCGAGCGCGGCCACCTCCCCGTCCCGTCCAGTCCACTGATCCCGGACAACCCGACCCTGCTGCTCACCATCGCCGGGATGAACCAGTTCACCCCGTACTTCCTCGGCGAGTCGACCCCGCCCGCGGCACGGTTGACCAGCGTGCAGAAGTGCGTACGCACCAGCGACATCGACAACGTCGGCCGGACCACCCGGCACGCGACCTTCTTCGAGATGCTCGGCAACTTCTCCTTCGGCGACTACTTCAAGGCGGACGCCGTCGCGTACGCCTGGGAGCTGTTCACCCGGCACTACCGGCTCGACCCGGAGCGACTGTGGGCCACCGTCTACACCGGCGACGAGGAGACGGTCGACCTGTGGCGCCGGATCGGGGTGCCGGAACGCCGGATCCAACGCCTCGGCATGACCGACAACTACTGGTCGATGGGGATACCCGGCCCGGCCGGCCCCTCCTCCGAACTCTGCTACGACCGGGGTCCGGCGTTCGGTGCCGAGGGCGGCCCGGCGGTCGACGGCGAGCGGTACGTCGAACTCTGGAACCTGGTCTTCATGCAGCACCGGCGCGGCGAGGGCGGGGTGAAGGAGGACTTCCCGATCCTCGGTGACCTGCCGAGGCGCAACATCGACACCGGGCTGGGCCTGGACCGGCTCGCCGCGATCCTCCAGGACGTCGAGACGGTCTGCCAGACCGACCTGCTCGCCCCGACGCTGCACCTGGTGGCGGAACTCGCCGGCCGCCCGTACCCCGGCCGGGACGGCAGCCCGGAGTCGACCTCCTTCCAGGTGGTCACCGAGCACGCCCGGAGCATCGCGTTCCTGGTCGCCGACGGTGTGGTCCCCGGCAACGAGGGGCGCGGCTACGTGCTGCGCCGGATCATGCGCCGGGCGGTCCGGCACGCCCGCACGCTCGGCATCACCGAGCCGGTGCTCGGTGCGGTCACCGGCAGCGTCGTCGCGAACCTCGGTGCGGCGTGGCCGGAACTCGTCGACCGGCGCGAGCTGATCGAGTCGGTCACCGCGCACGAGGAGGAGGCGTTCGCCGGTACCCTCCGGCAGGGCGGCCGGCTGCTCGACGCGGCGATCGGCCGGGCCCGGGAGACCGACTCCGGCCGGCTCTCCGGCGAGACCGCGTTCGAGCTGCACGACACGTACGGCTTCCCGGTCGACCTCACCGTCGAGGCGGCCCGGGCGGCGGGTCTCGACGTCGACCGGGACCGCTACGCGACCCTGCTCGACGAGCAGCGCCGGCGGGCCCGCGACGGCGGCCGGAGTCGCGGCGCGGTGGCCCGGCGCCGGACGGAGAGCTACCGGGAACTGCTCGACCGGCACGGCCGGACCGACTTCGTCGGCTACACCGACCTGCACACCGGGACCGAGCTGCTCGCCGTGCTGCGGGACGGCCGTCCGGTCGAGTCGGCCGGCGAGGGCGACCGGGTCGAGCTGGTGCTGCGGCGCAGCCCGTTCTACGCCGAGTCGGGCGGGCAGGTCGGCGACACCGGCCGGATCCGCACCGCCGGGGGCGCGCTGGTCGAGATCACCGACACCCGGTACGGGCTGGACGGCCTGCACGTGCAGCACGGCCGGGTCGACTCCGGCGAGGTACGCCCCGGCGAGCCGGTGACGGCGGAGGTCGACGGTGCACGACGGGCGGCGACCGAACGCTCCCACTCGGCGACGCACGTACTGCACGCGATGCTGCGCCGGGTACTCGGACCGCACGTCCGGCAACAGGGTTCACTCGTCGCGCCCGGCCGGCTCCGTTTCGACTTCGCGCACTTCGCCCCGGTGGACGGGACCGCGCTCGACACCGTCGGCCAACTGGTCGACGACTACCTGCTGGACGACCCGGAGGTGCGGGTCTGGCAGGCGAGCCGGGCCGAGGCGGAGGCGGCCGGCGCGACCGCGTTCTTCGGCGACCGCTACGGCGAGCAGGTCCGCATCGTCGACATCGGCGACGCCTCCCGGGAGCTGTGCGGGGGGACCCACGTCGGGCACGGCACCCAGGCCGGCCCGGTACGCATCCTCGGCGAGTCCTCCGTCGGCGCCGGGGTACGCCGGATCGAGGCGCTCACCGGCCGGGACGCCCTCCGGTACGCCGACACGGAACGGCGCCTGCTCGCCGAGCTGGGCCGGCTGGTCGGCGCCCGCCCCGACGACCTGCTCGACACGCTCGGCAAGCGGCTGGAGGCGCTCGCCGAGGCGGAGGCGGCGCTGCGCCGGTACCGGCGTGCCGAACTCGACGCGATTGCCGGGACCCTGCTCGGGCAGCACCGGACGGTCGGCTCCGGCTGGCTGGTCAGCGCACGCCGCGACGACCTGACTCCGGCAGAACTCCGGACCGTGGCCAGCCGCGTACTGGCCCGGAGTCCGGCCGGCACACCGACGGTTGTGGTACTCGCCACGGCGGACGGCGATCGGGCGCAGTTGGTGGCCGGGCTGGACCGGACGCTGCTGGACCGGGGCGGCCGGCCCCGTGACCTGCTCGCCGAGCCGGGACGGCTGATCGGCGGCGGTGCCGGTGGCACGGGTCCGCTCGCCAACGCGGGCGGCCGACGGGCGGACCGGGTCGACGAGGCGGTCTCCCGTGCCGAGGCGGCAGCCGTCGCCCTGCTCACCCGCCACCCCGACTGACCGCCCACCCCGACTGACCGCCCACCCCGCCCGCCGACACCAGCCAGATCTTGACGACTTCTTGTAGTCGGAACAGCAAGAAGTCGTCAAGATCTGCTGGGTCCGCCCGGCGGGCGGGGCGTCGTCAGCGGCGGGAGTGTCGCAGGGTACCGACCAGCAACGCGAGGCCGAGCAGCGCGAGTGCGCAGCCGGCGACCAGCAGCGGGGCCGGTCCGGCCGGGCGGCCGTCGACGCGTACCGCGCCCATGACGTCGAACGTGGCGATCCCGTTCAGCGTCAGGTACCAGATCGCCAGGTAGCCGACCTGGAAGATCCGCTCGGTCCGGGTGATTGTCGCGGCGGCGTAGGCGAGCGACGGGACGAAGAGCGCACCGGCGCCCCAGGCGGCCAGCCCGGGAGCGTCCAGGGCCAGCAGCATCCGGAGCATCGGCACCAGTCCGGTCAGCCCGGCCAGGGTCACCCCGGCGAGCCACTCCGCCAGCATCCGGCGGCGCAGTGCCGGGTACGCGCCGAGCAGCCCGGCCAGGCCGTACTCGTGGCTGCGGGTGCCGAGCCGGGACCAGAGCAGTACCGGCCAGATCCAGGCCAGCGGCAGTACCGCCGTCGACACCGTCGGCAGGGGTGCCAGCGCGCCGGCCAGGGCGAGCAGCAGTACCCCGAGCCACCACCAGCGGGACCCGGCACGACGCAGTACCCGCAGCTCGGCGCCGAGCAGCCGGCCGAGGCCGTCGACCGCGGGCAGCCGGCCGGGCCGTACCGGGGCAGTGCCGTCGGCGGCACGCTCCACCCCCGACAGACCGTGCTGACGGCCCGGCTGCGACAGGCCGGGCTGACGCCGCGCGCCGCGGATCCAGGAGGGCGCCGCCTCGGCGAACCGTGCCGGGACCGGCGCCTCCCACCCCACGTCCGCCGGCCCCGGCCCGGCCGGGACCGGTAGCGACGGCCCCGCGCCGGGCGGGACGGATGGCCGGCGCCGGCCGGTGCGGGCCGGGTCGAACCGGCCGAACCAGAGCGCGGGCAGCACCGCCATCCCGACCGCGATCAGACCGAGCAGCAGCCGCTGCCCGACGAAGGCGGCGTCCGGCTCGAGTCCGGACCACTCGATCGTCCGCAGTGGAGCGTCGAGGTACATCATGCCGAGGCTGAACTCGCCGCCCGGCCCCAGTCCCGCCTCGACCAGCCGGGCCCGGATCGAGGCGGCCACCTGCTGCACACCGAGCCCGCCGAGCGGCGCGTCCGGAAGCTGCGCCACGATCATCCCGAACATCGCCAGGAAGAACCAGACGATGTTGCCGAATCCGGTCCGCAGCGGCCGTACCGTCTCGAAGAGCACCGCCGCCGCGGCGGTGACCCCCAGTACCGGCAGGGCCAGCAGGCCGAACGGCAGCAGCAGCGCGACCGGGTCCACCGCCCGGTCCTCGCCCCGGGCGAGCTGCATCAGCACGGCGGTGCCGGCGAGGACACCGAGCATCGAGCCCAGCACCAGCAGGTTGCTCAGGAACTTTCCGAGCAGGTAGCCCGGCCGGGACAGCGGGGTGGCGGCGAGTAGTTCACCGACCCGGGTGCGCTCGTCCCGGACGACGGCACCGCGCACCACGTAGAAGCCGGCGAAGGCCAGCCAGAGTGCTCCGGCGAGCGCGGTGACCGTGCCGACGTAGGCGCTGTTGTAGACGCCCCGGTACTCGTCGCCCATGTTGAACACCACCCAGTGCCCGTCGACCGCGGGCACCGCCAGATAGCCCAGGCCGACCGCGGTGGCCAACACCATCGCGTACGCCGGGCGGCGTACCCGCTCGCGGAAGTCGGCGACGGCGATCGCGCCGGGGACCCGGACGCGTACGGGCACCCGTACCGCCGTCGCGGCGGAGGCGGTCACCGGGCCACCGGCCACGTCTGGAGCCCGCCCTGCCGGTGGTGCCCGGTGGATCGGTCGTCGGCGGTGGGTGGGGCGGGCTGGTGGACGGCGTCCAGGTAGGCGTCCTCCAGGTCCGGCGGGACCGGGCTGGCGGCCGGGCCGGGCGACTGTGCCGAGAGCAGCCGGACGCGCACCCCGGAGCTGGTCCGGACGAGCCGGCTGACCAGGTGACGGGCCTGGATGCGCGGCACCTCGGCCGGGTCGACCAACAACTCCCAGACCCGCCCGTCGGTCGCCCGGAGCAGTTCGTCCGGGCTGCCCTGGCGGCGTATCCGCCCCTGCGCGACGACGACGATCTGGTGCGCCACCGACTCGACGTCCGGAACGATGTGTGTGGAGAGCACCACCACCCGGTCGACCGCCAGTTCGCCGAGCAGGTTGCGCAGGCGCACCCGCTCCTCGGGGTCCAACCCGGCGGTCGGCTCGTCGACCACGATCACCCGGGGGTCGGCCAGCAGGGTCTGCGCGATGCCGACCCGGCGCAGCATCCCGCCGGAGTAGCCGCCCAGCGGGCGGCGGGCGGCGCCGCTCAGGTTCACCAGCTCCAGCAGTTCGTCGACCCGGGTCCGGGCGGTCCGCGCCGGCAGCCCCTTGGCGGCGGCGAGAAAGCCCAGGAACTCCCGGGCGGTCAGCTGCGGATAGACCCCGAAGTCCTGCGGCAGATAGCCGAGCACCCGACGCAGCCGGTCCGGCCGGGCGAGTACGTCGGCACCGTCGAAACTCACCCGACCGCTGGTCGGCCGGGTGACCGTGGCGGCGATCCGGATCAGCGACGACTTGCCGGCCCCGTTCGGCCCGAGCAGGCCGAGCAGCCCGGGTCCGAGCCGGAGCGTCACGCCGTCGACCGCCCGGTGTCCACCCCGGTAGACCTTCACGATGTCGTGTAGTTCGAGCACGTGCCCTCTCCTTCTTCGCAACGCCCCGGCGCCCGGCTACCCAGCCGTGGCCCGGCCGGAATCGGGCACCTCCGGCGGGTCCGGCGGTCCCGACCGTGGTCGGACGGGGCCCGGCACGGCGCTGGTGCGGACCGGTCGTGGCGGCTGGCGCCTCCCCGCCGAGCAGACCATCCGGGGCGGGTCGCGGGCACTGGCGGCAGCCACCGGATCCGGGGTAGGGCTGGGCATACCCGAGGACTATCGCCAGCGCCCTTCGGGGCGAGGCGCGCGCGCACTAGCGTGGTGACGTGACCCGGCCCCGCCCCCGTACCCTGCTGGAAGCCGTCGCCCGGCGCCGGTTTCCGCTGACCGGCTGGCCGTGGCGGGCGCTTGCCTACCTGCTCGGCACCCCGCCGGTGGCGTTCGCCGCCGGTGTCCCGCTCGCGCTGCTCGGCCTGCCCTGGCTCTATCTGCTCGGCCGGGGCACCGGGATCACCGAGCTGCCGCTCGGCACGCTGGCACTGTTGCTGGCGCTCGGCGCGGTACTGCTCGGCGGGCTCGGCCCGCTTGTCGCGCTGCCGCTGGCCGGGGTGGAGCGGCTCCGGCTGCGCCTGGTGGACAGCCGCCCGGTCAGCTCCGGGCACCGACCCCTCCCCGCCGCCGACCCGTGGTCCTGGCTGCGGACCCGGTACGCCGAGCCGGCCACCTGGCTGGCGCTGCTGCACGCCGGCCTGCTCGGCACGGTCGGGCTGCTCCTCTCGGCCACCGCCGGTGTGCTGCTGCTCCTGGTCGCGGTGCTGGTCGCCGGCCCGGTGCTGCTGCACACCGGCGACGGCCCGATCTCGATCGGGTTCGCGCGGATCGACACCGTCGCGGAGGCGGTGCCGTACTCGCTGCTCGGGCTGGTGCTGCTGGCCGGCTCGCCGTACCCGCTGGCGATGCTGGCCGCCGGGCAGGGAGCGCTGACCCGGGCACTGCTCGGCGGCGCCGGTGGCCAGGACCGGCTGCGCACCGAGCTGGTCGAGGTGGCCCGGTCCCGGGCACGACTGGTGGACGCGTTCGAGGCCGAACGGCGCCGGATCGAGCGTGACCTGCACGACGGGGCGCAGCAACGGCTGGTCAGCCTCACCCTGCAACTCGGGTTGGCCCGGCTGGAGATCCCGGCCGGCAGCCCGGGGGCGGCGGCGGTGGCGGACGCGCACGAGCAGGCGAAACTCTTCATGACCGAGCTGCGGGAGCTGATCCGGAACATCCATCCCAAGGTGCTCACCGATCGCGGCCTGCCGGCGGCGGTACGCGACCTCGCCGACTCCTCGGCGGTGCCGGTGACCGTCGAGGCGGCGTTGCCGGGGCGGCTGCCGAACCCGGTCGAGGGGACGGCGTACTTCGTCGTCGCCGAGGCGCTGACGAACGTCGCCAAGCACAGCGGGGCGACGGCGGCCACGGTCACCCTGCGGCTGCGGGGCGACCGGTTGACGGTCGAGGTCGCCGACGACGGTCGGGGCGGTGCCGAGCCCGGCCACGGCAGCGGGTTGACCGGACTGGCCGACCGGGTGGCCGGAGTCGACGGAAGAATGCTGCTGTCCAGCCCGCCGGGCGGGCCGACGCTGCTACGCGTGGAACTGCCGTGCTGATCCGGGTGGTCCTCGCCGAGGACGGCGTACTGCTCCGGGAGGGGCTGGCCGGGCTGCTCGGCCGGTTCGGCTTCGAGGTGGTCGCCGCCGTCGCGGACGCGGGGGCGCTCGGCGCCGCCGTCGAGGAGCACGCCCCGGATCTGGTGTTGACCGACATCCGGATGCCGCCGGACTTCACCGACGAGGGGTTGCGGGCGGCGGTACGGCTGCGCCGGGCCCACCCCGGGCTGGCCGTGGTGGCGCTGAGCCAGTACGTCGAGCAGAGCTACGCCGCCGAGCTGCTCGACTCCGGCGGTGGTCGCGGGGTCGGCTACCTGCTCAAGGACCGGGTGGTCGACGTGGCGGAGTTCGTCGGCGCGCTCCGCCAGGTGGTCGCCGGCGGCACCGTCGTCGACCCCGAGGTGGTCCGCCAACTGCTGCGGCGGCGGCGCGACCCGCTGGCCCGGCTCTCCGGCCGGGAGCGGGAGGTGCTGGCGCTGGTCGCCGAGGGGCGCTCCAACGCGGCGATCGCCCGGGTGCTCGTGGTCTCCGAGGCGGCCGTCGGCAAGCACGTCGGCAACATCCTGGCCAAACTCGACCTGCCGCCGACCGAGGACACCAACCGACGGGTACTCGCGGTGCTGGCCTATCTCACCGACCGGAGCTGACCCGCCGGACGGTGGACGGTCGTATTCACACCTGGCCCGGGTAGAAGCCGTGCCGGGCGAGCGGGCCGATCAGCTGCGCCTCCTCGTAGGCGAAGTGCGACAGCAGGGTGTCGGTGAGCAGGTCGATCGCCTCGCTGATCGGGCCGTAGTCGGTCGGGTTGCGGGCCAGGTGCACGAGCGCCGTGTCGACCCCCTCCAGCACCTCGTGGATCGCCAGGTGCTCGGAGTGCAACCGGTCCAACACGGCCGCCAGGTCCGGTTGGCTGCGCCGCAGGTGCGGGAAGATGCCCTGGCTCTCCATCGTGTGATGGGTCGCCACCGCGCGGCACTGTGCCTGGCAGACCCCGCCGAGGGTCCAGTCGTTGGCCCGGACGGTCATCATGTTGATCTCGTCGCGGGCGTCGCCGATCGCGGCCGTGCCCTCCTTGACCTGCCGGAGGAGGTCGCGTACCTGCCGCAGCTCGGCCCGGTAGTGGTCGTGCACGTCGACCAGGTGCCGGCCGGCGTACCGGCCCTGGTGCGTGAAGGTGACCTCCGGCGGCGGCTCGGCCGCGTCCGGTCGGGTCGCCTCGTCCAGCACGCTCTTCGGGCTGAGCCGCTCGGTCGGCGGGGCGGTCGGCAGTACGCCCGTCCGCCGGCTGAGCCAGTGCTGTTTCTCGGTGGTCATGGCCTGCCTTCACGATCTTCCAGGAGACCTGACGATCATCCAGCCGATCTTGATTATCCGGCACCCCCGTCCGGCCGAAGATCCGCAGGGCGCTCCTCCGGCCAGGCCCGCCGGACGGCCAGCGGCAGGCCAGCCGGCCGGCGGTAGGTTGGAAACCGTGGCCGAGGCGTACTCGGTCGAGTCTCCGGCCCGGCACGCCGAGCGGTCGGGCCGGACCTCGGAGGGCGACGTGGCGAGCTGGCGGGAGATCGAGCAGGACGCCCCGGAAACCCTCGGGCGTCCGTCCCCTT
Source organism: Plantactinospora sp. WMMB782 (assembly GCF_049179135.1). Lineage (NCBI taxonomy): Bacteria > Bacillati > Actinomycetota > Actinomycetes > Micromonosporales > Micromonosporaceae > Plantactinospora > Plantactinospora sp. WMMB782. The sequence continues at coordinate 973,447 of NZ_JBMHMC010000007.1, forward strand.
CGGAGGGTGCGGGATCGTTCGTGGTCACCGGCGGCGCCCGTGGCGTCGGCCGGGCGATCGTGGAGCGGCTGCTCCGCACCGCCGCCCGGGTGGTGGTGCTCGACCAGGACCGTGACGCACCGGCCCGGCTCGCCGACCATCCGGCCGGGCCACGGTTGGTGGTGGTTCCCGGTGACGCCGCCGACGAGACGGTGACGGAACGCGCCGCCGACGAGGCGAGCGCCGCCGGACCGCTGCGCGGCTGGGTCAACAACGCAGCCGTGTTCCGGGACGCCTCGCTGCACGACACTTCCGCCCGAGAGGTACTCGATCTCATCGGGACGAACCTCGACGCCACGGTGGTGGGCTGCGGCACCGCCATCCGCCGCTTCCTCGGCACCGGCGTTCCGGGCGCGATCGTCAACGTCTCGTCGCACCAGGCCCAGCGGCCGGTGCCGGGCTCCCTGCCGTACGCGACGGCGAAGGCGGCCGTGGAGGGCCTGACCCGCGCCCTCGCCGTGGAGTACGGCCGGTACGGCATCCGGGTCAACGCGGTCGCCCTCGGTTCGATCACGACCGAGCGCTATGCCGCCCTGCTGGCCGCCCAGGACCCGGCCGGCGTCGAGCGGATCGAGCGGGAGATGCGCCGGCTGCACCCGATCGGCCGGGTCGGTCGCCCCGAGGAGGTCGCCGCCACCGTCGCGCACCTGCTCTCGACCGAGGCGAGCCTGCTCACCGGAGTCGTGCTGCCGGTCGACGGTGGACGCTCCGCGCTCGGCCTGGATCCCGAGGCACCCTGACCCACCCGCCCCGGTCAGCCAGCCCGGCCCGAGCTGCTCAGCCGGCCCGGGCGGAGCTGCTCAGTCGGCCCGGTCCAGCCGACCTCACCCTGTCCGAGCTGCTCAGCCGGCCCGGGCCGTGCGCCAGCGACGGGCGGTACGGTGCTGCTGCCTGGCTTCCTCGTTCGCCGATCCGGCCGCCCTGCCGGCCGGGTTCGGCAGCCAGCGCCGGAGCTGGGCTGCCCGGCTGGCGGCGGCGAACGCCTCTTCGCGCAGGCTGCGCGCTGCCGCAGCGGCCACCTCGGCGTCCCGCCATGCGGTCCGTTCCCGCTCCTCGGCCACCCGGTGGGCGGCGAGCAGGCTGTCCCGGCCCGCCCGCCGGAGCAGGATCTCCTGCTCGGCCGGGTGCCGGCGCGGATCCCAGCCGTTCCGGTTGGCCAGCGCGTCGCTCAGTTGCAGCACCGTCAGCTCCTGCCGGGTGCAGGCCGCCATCGCGGCGCGGTGCAGGAAGCGCTCGCGGGCGGCGTACTCGGCCGGGGTGCGGGGGGTCTGCGGCTCGGGCAGTACGGCGGTGGCTCCGAGCCGGCGGGCCGCCGCATCCGCGGCCTCGTACGCCTGCCAGGTCGTCTCGACCCTCTCCTGCGCCGCCAGCCACTCGTCCCGGCGGCGCTGGGCGGTGACCGCCGACCGCTCGGCGGCGACCGCCACCTCCTCGGCGTACCGGTGCAGTTCCGCCGCCCGGGTCACCAGCCGTTGCCGGCGCCCCTCGGCGTCCCGGACCGCCACGTCGTAACCGGATTCGTCGGCTGGCTGAGCGGTGACCGGGCCACTCGGGCGGACGACCAGCCAGATGCCCGCGACCAGCGCGAGCCCGAGAAGTACGAGCCAGAGGGTGGTGGACCGGATCACCTCGATCAGGAAGTCGGACAGCAGGTTTTCCATTTCGGCACCTCACGGGGTGGACGATGCGGACGAGAGTCGACGGGGTCGGACCGGGCGCGCCTCGGGCGCGGGGCGGTCCTCAGCCGAGCGGGGGTGCGCGCGGCCCGGCCACCCGGGCGTACGCGTTGCCGGCCGGCCATCCCCCGACCGCCGCCCCGACCACCGGCCGATCCGGCTGCCCGCCGAAGAGGGCCACCGGGACCAGCACCGTGGACCCCACCGAGCCGGCCGCGACGGGCTTCTCCTCGCTCGGCAGCGCGCTCACGAGCGTCGCCGAGGGCTGCTCGGCCACTGCCACCGGCCCCTCGCCGGCAACACCTGACGATTCGCCGGCAAGACCTGACGATTCGCCGGCAACGCCTGACGATTCGTGGCGGGTTGTCCGGGACGAGCCGCCGAGCGCCAACGGCGCGCGGAGGCCGTCCACAGTCGACTTCGCTGCGGTAGTCGACTGGGTGGCGGCGGGCCGCGACTCGGCCGCCGCGAGGGCGGGGCCGGAGAGCCCGGCCCGGGCGCCACCGGCGCCCAGCAGCAGGCCCATCAACACCAGGGCGGTCACGAACCGCACCGACCGGCACGCTATCCACCACACGGGGCGGACCAGCGCGACGGAAGACACGCACCCCAACCTACCCCGGGTCGCCGGCAACCGCTCGTCGAACCGGAGCGGCCCCGGTCACCCCGGACGGACGGTTACGCCGTGAGCGGATCCGGCCGGTTGCGGCTGGCCCGCGCAGAACTCGGCGCCCATGCTTGTCCGATGACGGAACGGGGCATCGTGCTGTGGCTGCCGGGTGGGGGCTGGCGTGGCTGGTCGGACGAGGACGGCGCGGCGCTGGCCGGGCACGGGCTGACGGTGGTGCAGGGCCGCTACCGGCTGAGCAGCGAGGCGAGCTGGCCGGCCCAGCTCGACGACGTACGGGCGGCGGCGCGGGAGCCGCTGGCCCGGGCCAGGTCGGCCGGGCTGCCGTTCCTGGTTGCCGGTGACTCGGCCGGCGGCCACCTGGCCCTGCACCTCGGCCTGCGCGGCGTGACCGAGCCGGGCGACGTGGACGGCGTACTCGCCTTCTGGTCGCCGGTCGATCCGCTCGACGAGGAGTGGCTCCGGGCTCGCGGCCACGACAACCCGTGGGTTGCGCTGCTCGGCCACCAGCCGGCGGCCGGCGATCCGGGGACCGTGGACGTGATCCCGTCGAGTCACGTCGGCTACAGCCGGGTCCCGGTGTTGCTGGTGCACGGCGTGGCGGACGCGGCCGTACCGGTGGGCCAGGCGGTCGCGCTTACCTCGACACTGCTCCGGGCCGGTCACCCGGTGCACTCGCTGGTCACGCACGGCGGGCACGCACTGCCGCTCGACCGGCCCGACATCCACGCCGTCACGGCGGCCTTCCTCGACGCCAACCTGCCCGGCTGACCCTCCACAGCAGACAGACTGGTTGACCGGGCGGTCAGCCGTGCAGGGCTTCGAGCCGGGATACCAGTTCCGCCGGCGCCGGCATCGCGGCCATCTCCTGGCGTACCTCGTCGGCGGCGGAGCCGAGTGCCGCGTCGGTGACCAGCCGGTCCAGCGCCGCGCCGGTGATCTCCCGTTCGGGCACGGCCAGTCCGGCACCCCGGGCCGCGACCAGCTCGGCGTTGTGCCGGCGGTCCCCGGGGCCGGGCACCACGAGCTGCGGTACGCCCGCGGCCAGCGCACCGAGCACCGAACCCGCCCCGCCGTGGTGCACCACCCCGGCGCAGTACGGCAGCGCGGCGTTGATCGGAATCCACTCGACGGTACGGACGTTGCCCGGCAACGATCCCAGCCGTGACACCCGCCGGTCGGGGCGGACCAGCACGACCTCGGCGTCGGTGCCGGCGGCGGCCCGGACCACGGCGGTCATCAGCGCTCCACCGCCCGGCCCGGCCACCGTGCTGCGGCTGACCAGGATTCGCGGCCGTTCGCCCGGGGACCGGAGCCAGTCCGGCAGCTCACCGACGCCGGTCGGCGGCACGCCGCGCAGCTGCCAACCGGCCCGCTGGCCGACCACGCTGGGCGGGGCGACGGTCAGGGTGGCGGCGCTCGGACGCAGGCTGCCGATCCCGCTGCGCTGCTGGGCCCGGACCAGCCGGGCGGCGGTCACCCGGACCAGTTCGGCGCCGTCGAAGAGGGAGTTCTCGTGCAGTACCGCCGGCACCGCCCGACGGGCGGCGGCGAGCGCGCCGGCCACGGCCAGCGGTTCGTACACGACGAGATCGGGTTGCCAGCGGTCGGCCAGGGTGACCAGGCCGTCGACCATCTGCTCGTTTGCCGCGCCGAAGAGCAGCGCGACGCCCCGGGTGCCGCCCCGGCCGGCCAGCTCGGCCCGGGCGATCAACGGGTGGCGCAGCATGGTCCGCCGGGCGATCCGGTCGAACCGGAATCCGGGGGCGATGTCCTCGACCGGCAATCCTGTCCGGCGTACGGCGAGTCCGTCGCCGCCGGTGGCGATCAGCACCTCGTGCCCGGCGTCCCGGATCGCCTCGGCGAGCGGCACCATCGGGAAGACGTGCCCGAGCATCGGCGCGGAGGCGAACAGCACTCGCATGTGATCAGCCTAGTGAGCGCCGGGCCACCGGCCGGCACCGACCGCGGCAGCATGACGGGCCCACCACTAGATTGCCGTGCAAGCTAGCTGGCTGTGCTACCTTCTTCGCCGTGGATCAGGAGCGCCGTGGCCAGTGGCTGCGCGGGGTGCTCGACCTGTGCGTCCTCGCCCTGCTGCACCGCCGGGAGTCCTACGGATACGAGTTGGCCCAGTCGCTCGACGCGAGCGGGATCGGCCCGATCCAGGGCGGCACCCTCTATCCGGTGCTGCTCCGGTTGCAACGGACCGGCCTGGTGAGCGCGCAGTGGCGGGAGGGGGCCGCCGGCCCGGCCCGCAAGTACTACCGGATCACTCCGGCCGGCGCCGAGACGCTGCGCCGGACGGCCGTCGACTGGGCCGCCTTCGCCAGCGGGGTGGGGACGGTCCTGCGGGAGGTGGGAACACGGTGAACTCCGACCGATGGCTTCACGCGCTCACCGGTGAACTGCACCGGCGCGGCCTCGACCCGGACCTGTCCCGGCACGTCGTCGCCGAGGCCGCCACCCATCTGCGGGACAGTGGCGAGCCGCCGTTGCAGGTGTTCGGCCCGCCGTCGGCGTACGCGGCGGCCGTCGCGGAGAGCGTCGGAGCGGCACAGCCCGGCGGCGGCTTCGGCACCGCACAGCCCGGTAGCGGCTTCGGGGTGGCCCGGGTGCCGAGCCCGGGACCGGCGTCGACCGCCGGCCCGGTCCGGCTGGAGGTGCGCGGCATCAGCAAGCGCTACCGACGGCGGCCGGTGCTGGCCGGGGTGGACCTGACCGTCCGGGCCGGTGAGATCGCCGCCGTGGTGGGGGCGAACGGCGCCGGCAAGAGCACCTTCCTGCGGATCTGCGCCGGCCTGCTCAGCCCGGACGCCGGACACGTCCGGGTGTACGGCACCCTCGGCTACTGCCCGCAGTCCGGCGGCACCAGCGACTTCCTCTATCCCGAGGAGCACTTCGTGCTGGTCGGTGCCGGGCGCGGGCTGGACCGTGCGCAGTCGCGGGCGGCCGGCCGGGCGCACGCCGCCGCACTGGACTGGGAACCCGCTGCCCGGACCCAGGCCCGACACCTCTCCGGCGGCACCCGGCAGAAGCTCAACCTGGTGATGGCCGCGCTCGGCGAGCCGGACGTGCTGCTGCTGGACGAGCCCTACCAGGGCTTCGACCGGGGCACCTATCTGGACTTCTGGCAGCAGCTCTGGCGGTGGCGGGCCGACGGCCGGGCGATCGTCGTGGTGACCCACCTGCTCAACCAACTCGACCGGGTCGACACGGTGCTCGACCTCAGCCCGGCGCGGGAGGTGTCGGCATGACCAGGATCTGGACGGTGGCGGAACTGGCCCTGCGCGAGGTGCTCCGCCGCCGGGGCGTACTCGTGATCCTGCTGCTCTTCCCGCTCGCCTTCTACTTCGGCCGCCGGGACATGCACACCGGGCAGTCGATCCGGTTCGTCTGCCTCGGGCTGAGTTGGGCGCTGAGCGCCGCCGCGCTCTTCACCGGCAGCGCCGCCCGGGGCATCGAGCCCCGGCTGCGGCTCTCCGGCTACCGGGCGCACCACCTGCACCTGGGCCGGCTGCTGGCGCTCTGGACGGTCGGCGTCGTGCTGTCGGTGCCGTACTTCCTGCTGATCCGCTTCGACCAGCACGACGTCCGGTACGGCGCCATCGCGCTGATCATGGCGCTGACGGTGGCCACCGCCGTCCCGTTCGGGTTGGCGCTGAGCGCGATCCTGCCCCGGGAGTTGGAGGGGACGCTGGTGCTGCTGATCGTGGTCGGGTTGCAGATGGTGATGGACCCGTCCGACACCGCCGCCCGGGTGCTGCCGTTCTGGTTCAGCCGGGAGATCGGCACGTACGCGATCGACCACACCGACAGCGGTTACCTGGCTCGTGGCCTGGTGCACGGCGTGACCCTGACCATCACGCTCACCGCCCTGGTGGCGGCGGCCTCCGGCATCCGGCTGCGGCAGCGCCGCCACCTGAGATTCGAGTGACGGCCGGGTCAGCCGTGCCGCTTCGCCAGGCCGACGAACGCCTGCCACGCCACCGGCCCGAAGGCCAGGGTGCCGCCGTCGCGGTCCTTGGTGTCCCGGACCAGCACCCGACCGGACAGGTTGTCGGCCACCTCGATGCAGTTGCTGCTGCCGGTGCTGCGGGTCGACTTCCGCCAGCGTGGGGCGTCTACGTCCATGTTTGCATCGCCTTCTTGAGCAGTTCGAGGCTGGCGCCCTGCGGTAGAGCGTACTCGCGGATGGCCTCCCACTGTCGCTCCAGGACGGCTATTCCGGCTTGGTCCTCCACAACGGTGCTCTCGCCCGGCGCGTCCTTCACGCCGACCGTGCGGCCCTGCACGGTGGCGAGCGAGATCGGCCCGTCCAGGCCGGCGTACGCACCGACGGAGGACGGCACCACGAAGATGCTGACGTGCGGCAGAGAGCACTCGTCGTCAGCCAGATCATCTACTGGGTGCCCCGGCGCCGACCCTGAACTTTCACTCATCACCCCACGGCCCGCCCGGCCCTCCCCCACGGTCCGGGGTGGGCCGCCTCCGATGGGAAGGGTGTGCGGGCACCGGCGGTACGGGTGGGCGGGCACCGGGTCGAATTCAGTCCGCCGGCTCCCTGGCGGGTGGGTCGAGGAAGAGCGCCAGCCGGTCGACGCTGAGCGCGCTCACCAGCAGCCGCTCCTTGCGGTTGCCGAGCAGCCGGGCCGTCCAGTCGACGAAGCCACCGTCGCCGAGTTCCACCCGCTCGCCGTCGAGTACGGCGCCGATCTTGAAGCACCATCCGGTGTAGTAGCCCCGGCCACCGGAGCGGTCGGGGTCGTCGCGCACGACGACCCTCGGGGAGTCCGCCAGGGCGGCCCGAGCCGCCTCCGCGATCGGCACCGCCGCCGGGTCCAGCACGGTGAGGGCGATGTCGACCTCCTGCACCCCGGCCGCCTCCAGCGCCGCGCAGAGGATCCGCAACTGCTCGCCGCAGCTGCGCCGCTCGAAGGCCAGACTTCCGGTGTCCCGGCCGGCGGTGACCAGGGCGAGGAGGCTGAAGTGCGCGAACCTGCCGGCCCCGGCGAACCGCTGGGCCCGGATCACCCGTTGCAGGGTGGCCAACCGCACCGGCGGCGCCGAACGGCCGTCCCGGGCCAGCAGTTCCCGGCGCCGGACCGCCGCCTCCAGCGCCAGCCCGTTGGTCGGATCGGCCGCCACCTCGCTGCCCCGGATCGTGGCGAGCACGTTGTTCTGGTTCACCCCGGCGACCGCCGAATGGGTGCCCAGCGGTGTGACCGGGGCGAGGGTGAGCAGGTCGTACCCGTCCGGGATGGCGGAGAGCAGTACGTCCTCGGCCCGGCGCAGCCGGCGGAACCCGGCCTGCGCCGGTGCGACGAACCGGTCCTCCGTGTAGCGGCGCAGCACGTCGGCCGGGGTCAGGAAGCCCGCCCGGGTCCGGAACGCGGCCAGCAGCAGCGTCACCAGGTCCGAACCGGACAGTCGTACGCCCAGGGTGCTCAGGATCTCGGCGCCGCCGGCCTGCCGCAGCACCCGGGCCAGCGCGGCCCCCTCCACCGTGTCAGGATCCGCCATCGCATATCGCTATCACGACGGATCCCGGTTCACCACCCGGAATCCCGGTTCCGCCGCCGACGGCCCGGTCAGTCGGTTTCCAGCCGCACCCGGTTCCAGCGCCGACCGGCCGCGTCACTCCGGTTCCAGCCGCACCCGGCCCCGGCCGAACGCGTCGGTCTTGCCCCAGCGGCCCGGGATGTCGATCAGCTCGATCCGGCCGAGCCGGTCCGGGATCGCCGGGTCGATCGTCAGGTGGTCCTCGTGCGGTTGCAGACCGAGCAGGGTGCGCAGCAGCATCAGCGGTGCCCCGGCCGACGAGGAGAACGGGCCACACGCCCGGGGGTACTGCACCGGATACTTGGTGAGCTGCCGGTCGTAGCCGGCGAACGCCTCCGGCAGCCGGCCGCCGAAATAACGGGACGCCTCGATCATCGTCACCGCCAGCCGGGCCGCCTGCTGCGTGAAGCCGTACCTGCGCAGCCCCCACGCGATGATCGAGTTGTCCCACGGCCAGATCGCACCCGTGTGGTAGCCGATGGGGTTGAAGGCGGGGTTGTGCCGGGCCAGGCTCCGGACACCCCAGCCGGAGAAGAGCGGCCGGCTGAGCAGGTGCTCGACGACCTGTTCGGCCCGGGACTCCTCCACGATGCCGCTCCAGAGCAGGTGCCCGATGTTCGAGGAGAGCGCGTCGACCTGACCGCCCTCGGCGTCCAGGGCGAGCGCGAAGTAGCCCCGGTCGGCGATCCAGAAGTCCCGGTTGAACCGGGCGCGCAGGTCGGCCGCCTCCCCTTCCAGCCGCTCCGCGTACGCCGGGTCGTTCCAGAACCGCCGGGCCAGCCGGGCACCCCGGATCTTCGCGTCGTACGCGTACCCCTGTAGTTCGCAGGTGGCCCGGGGCTTGCCCGGCAGCCGGCCGTCGGAGTACATGATGGCGTCCGGGGAGTCCTTCCAGCCCTGGTTGACCAGCCCCCTGGGGCTTCGGCACTCGTACCAGACGTAGCCGTCGTCCATCAGGTTGCCGTACGTGTCGATCCAGGCGAGCGCCGAGCGGGCCTCGTACTCCAGCATCCGCACCGTGGCGACGTCCCCGGTCCACCGCTCGTACTCGTCGAGCAGCACCACGAACAGCGGCGTGCAGTCCGCCGCGCCGTAGTACGTCGTGTACGCGCTGTCCTCGAAGCCGCCCGGCTCGCCGTACCGGAGTTCGTGCAGGATCTTGCCCGGCTCCTCGTCCCGCAGGTCGTCGATCCGGCCGCCCTGCAACAGGGCGAGCACGCGCAGCGCGCTGAGGGCGATCTGCGGGGTGAACGGCAGCGTCTGGAGGCCGGTGACGATGCTGTGCCGGCCGAAGACAGTCATGTACCAGGGCAGCCCGGTCGACGTCAGCTTTCCCTGGCTGGTCAACCCGGTGTACTGCAACGCGGCGAGGTCGACCAGGCTGCGCCGGTAGGTCTCCTTCAGCGCGTCCGAGTCACAGGTCAGCTTCGGGGTACGGGCCAGCCACTCCTGGAGGTCGCGGTGCTTCTCCGGCCGGTCCCGCCGGTAGCCGCGCAGATTCTCCCGGACGTCCCGGCCGCCGGCACCCCTGATCGTGCCGAGCGCCTGGATGGAGGTGGACCACGTACCGTGTGGGCCGAGTTCGACCCGGAAGGTGAGTCCCTCGGCGTCGATCTCGGCCGGCTCGCTGCTGGTGACGATCGTCTCGGAGACGTGCTTGTCCCGCTGGTGACACAGCCGCAGCCCGCCCGAGGTGACGAACTTCGCGGTCCGCCGCGACAGCGGGCGGGCCTCCCGGGCGTCGAAGATGTCCGCGAAGTCGCAGTCGATCTCCATCCGCAGCGTCAGCGTCACCGGCTCGTCCCGGTGGTTCAGCACCGTCAACTGCTCCTCGAAGGCGCCGCTGAGCGACCGGTGCCGGATCACCGACGTCTTCGCGTCGACGTAGTGGGTCGGCTCGCCGGGCACCAGGAAGAAGCGGCACTCGAAGTACTGCAGGTCGTCGGTGGAGAGTGCGTGCAGCCGCTCGCCGTCGATGGTGAGCACCCACTTGGAGAGGAAGCGGGTGTCCCAGGCGAAGAGCCCGGTCGGGTAGTCGGGCGACGGGTCGATGTCACCCCGGGTGTCGCTGAGCATGAAGGTGTTGCCGTCCAGGATGCTGACCAGGTGCTTCACGGTCGTCGCCCCCGCTCCCGGGCCACCCGGTGGGCGGCGAACCGCTCCCGGATCCGCTCCCGGGGGTCCCGGGTGCCCGGCGGCGACGGGAAGGCCCGCCGGAACATCAGCAGCAGTACCAGGTTGCCCTGCACGGTCAGCTCGTTGCGGTTGTACGCGGCGAGCACCTGCGTCTCGCCGGTCGCCAGGCGGTCGAAGAGTGCCCTGTCGGTGGCGACCACGCAGTCGGCCTTCCGCTCCTCGTGCGACACCAGCACGTTGCCCCGGTTGATCGCCACGAACCAGTGCTCGGCCCCGCCGTCACGGCGCAGGTCGAAACGGATCGTCCCCCTGGACGCGGTCGGCAGCAGCTCCGGCCCGTGCTGTTCGACCCGGGCGAAGAACTCGGCGGTCGGATCCGCCATCGGTGCCTCCCTTCCGGCTCGTCCGGCACACGCATCCGCTGGTGCTGGGGCGACACCTGGCTAGTCGACCCGGTTCGAGGGCGCCTGGCCGTGCTCCGCCCGGCCGCGCCCGAAGGCATCGATCAGACCCCACCGGCCCGGGATGTCCAGCAGCTCCATCCGGCCCATGTGCTCGGGCAGGGCCGGATCGACGACCAGGTGCTCGCCGTGCGGGTCGAGGCCCAGCAGGGTCCGGATCAACAACATCGGGGTACCGGTGGACCACGCCTGCGGACTACAGGCCGTCGGGTACTGCACCGGGTACTTGGTGAGCGCCCGGTCGTAGCCGGCGAACGCCTCCGGGAGCCGGCCACCGAAGAAGCGCGCCGCGTCGATCATGGCCTCGGCGATCCGGCCCGCCTCGTGCCGGAAGCCGTAGCGGCGCAGCCCCCAGGCGATGAGCGAGTTGTCGAACGGCCAGACCGTGCCGACGTGGTATCCGATCGGGTTGTACCGGCCCTCCCCCTCGGCCATCGTCCGCACCCCCCAGCCGGAGAAGAGCCGTGCACCGAGCAGGTGCTCGGCCACCTTCGCGGCCCGGTCCTCGTCGACGATCCCGCTCCAGAGCAGGTGCCCCATGTTCGAGGTGAGCGCGTCGACCTGGCCACCCTCGGTGTCCAGGGCCAGCGCGTAGTACTCGCCGTCGGCGACCCAGAAGTCCCGGTTGAACCGCTGCTTCAGCTCCGCCGCCTCCCGCTCCAGGCGGTCGGCGTAGACCGGGTCCTGCCAGTAGGTCCGGGCCAGCCGGGCGCCGCGCATCTTCGCGTCGTACGCGTAGCCCTGTAGCTCGCAGGTGGCCCGGGGAAACGCCGGCAGCCGCCCGTCGGAGTACGAGATGGCGTCCCAGGAGTCCTTCCAGCACTGGTTCTCCAGCCCGTTGCGCAGGTTCCGCCGCTCGAACCAGACGTAGCCGTTGCCCATCATGTCCGCGTAGTGGTCGATCCAGTTCAGCGCGGCCCGCGCCTCCTGCTCCAGCGTCGTCACCAGCTCGACGTCCCCGCTCCACCGCTCGTACTCGTCGAGCAGGATCACGAACAGCGGGGTGGAGTCGGCGGAGCCGAAGTACGGCGAGTGCGGCTGCTCCTCGAACGCGGTCGACTCGCCGTACCGGATCTCGTGCAGGATCTTGCCCGGTTCGCGTTCCCGGAAGTCGTCCAGGCTGACCCCCTGGGTCATCGCCAGGTAGCGCAGCGTCGGGCCGGCGAGTTCCGGGGTGAACGGCAGGGTCTGCAAGCAGGTGATCAGGCTGTCCCGGCCGAACATCGTCATGAACCAGGGCAGGCCGGCGGCCGGCAACGGCGGCCCGGAGAGCAGCGGCGTGTACCGCAGCGCGGCCAGGTCGATCAGGCTGCGCCGGTACGTCTCGGTAAGCGGCTCGCTGTCACTCGTCAGCTTCGGCGCCCGCTCCAGCCACTCGTCCAGGTCCCGGCGCAGCGTCTCCGGGGACCGGCTGCGGTGCCGCTGGATGCTGAGCCGGATGTCCCGGCCACCGGCCCCTTCCACCAGGGTCTCCACCCGCAACCGGGTCTGCCACTGCTGGTGCGCCCCGATCCGCAGGGTGAAGCTCAACCCGCCCTGGTCGAAGTCGGCGGGCGCGGTCGAGGTGATGATCGCCTCCCGCCGGAACGTCTCCCGCTGGTAGCAGAGCCGCAGCCGGTCCTTCTCCACGAACACGTTGGTGCCGCCGGTCTTCTCCCGGACGTCCTTGATCTCGAAGAGGTCGGCGAAGTCGCTCTCCACGTTGATCCGGACGGCCAGCTCGACCGCCCGGTCCTCGTGGTTGAGCACGGTCAGGTCCTCAACGAAGCTGCCGCCGACCGTACGGTGCCGGATCACCGACAACTTGGCGTCCACGTAGTGCGTCGGCTCGCCCGGGACCAGGAAGAACTGCGACTCGAAGTACTGGAGGTCGTCCACGGACAGGACGCTGAGCCGGTGCCCGTCGAGGGTCAGTTCCCACTTGGAGAGGAACCGGGTGTCGAACGAGAACAGTCCGGTCGGGAACACCGGCGACGGGTCGATGTCGCCCCGGTCGTCGCTGACCACGAAGGTGTTGCCGTCGAGGATGCTGACCAGTGGTCTCATGGCCGTTGCCCCCGCTGCCGCGCCCACTGCCGGGGATCGTGCGCGCCCGGTGGGCCGGGCACCAGGTGGTTCAGGTAGGGGAACAGCCGGAGGTCCCCCTCGATGGTGAGGCGGTTGCGCAGCAGCGCCGCGAACGTGTCCGCCTCGCCGGCCGCGACCAGGTTGAAGAAGGTCCGGTCGGTCCGGATGGTGCAGTCCGCCGGCCGGGCCGTCTGGGCTGCGCTGACACTGCCGGCGCTGAAGACCAGCAGCCAGACGTCGACACCGGTGTCCGATTCGAGTTCGAAGCGGACGGTTCCCCGGATCTTGCTCAGCAGCGGTTCCGGGGGCCGGTGGTTGAGCCCTTCGAAGAACTGCGTGCTCTGGTCCATCGCCCTGCCCTCCCACGCCCTGCTCGCCCGGCCCGCCGCAGCCCGACGAGTCCGGGGACGCCGTTGTCATCCGGACCCGTCGGGCTGGTCTCAGTTGTTCGGCTCATCGGCACTGATGTCGGCGAGCACGGACTGCGGTTCCCGCTCGACCGCGAGGTCGCCGAGGGAGACCAGGCCGATCAACCGGCCCTCCTCCACCACCGGCAACCGCCGTACGCCGTAGGTACGCATCAGGTCGGCGGCGGCGACCGCGTCGTCGTACTGCGACACGGTGATGACGTCCTGGCTGAGGATCTCGCTCAACGTGGCGCTGGCCGGGTTCAACTGTTCCGCCACCCCGCGCACCGTGATGTCGCGGTCGGTGACGATTCCGATCACGTCGTCCCCGTTGGTCACGATCACGTCGCCTATGGCGCTGTCCCGCATCTCCTGGGCGGCAGCGGTGAGCGTGTCGCCGCCGTCCATGGTCACCAGGCGGGTCGTCATGAACTCTCCGACGGTCGTCATCCTGCTCCCCTCTCAATGTCGGCCGAGGCGGTCTACCCGGGCAGGCCACGACGTAACGCCGCGGCGCCCGCCCGGACAGGTCGCCACCGGGCGACACTCCGCCCTGACGGGTACAGGCGCACGGTTCGGCAACGGAACCGGAAAGTGGGCACCGAAGCGGGCAGGCCGGAGAAGGGGAAGGTGCGCGTTATGTGCGCGGGGGTACGCCGTACACGCGGTCGACCGGGAGGCGCAGCACCAGCCGGCGGTCCGCCACCATCGCCCGGCGGTAGTCGTCCCAGTCCGGGTGCTCGCCCTGGACCGCCCGGTAGACGTCGATCAGTTCCTCGACGGTCGGGTCGGTCGGCCCGGCCGCCACCGGGGTCAGCTCGGCGATGCCCTCGGCGACCGCGTACGCCCAGCCGTCGGCCGTACTTACCTGGAAGCTCGCCCTCGGGTCGCGGCGCAGGTTGGCGGTCTTGGCCCGGCCGTCGGTGACGGAGACCCGGATCAGCCTGCGGTCCGGATCGTAGGTGTAGTTGACGTTCGACAGTTGTGGCCGGCCGTCCCGCTTGAGGGTCGCCAGCACGCCGAGCGACCCGTCCCGGACGATGCCGAGCAGCGCCTCTTCGGTCCGGCCGTCCGTGCCGCCCACCATGCCGCCCACCTCCGGAATGAAGATCGCTTGCAGCCTACCGCTGCCCGGTCCGTAGGCGGACCCTCAGCGGGACTCGGCGGCGACCAGTTCGGCGATCTGCACGGCGTTCAGCGCCGCGCCCTTGCGCAGGTTGTCGTTGGAGCAGAAGAAGGCCAGCCCGTGCGGGACGGTCTCGTCGACCCGGAACCGCCCGACGTAGGTCGGGTCCTGCCCGGCCGCCAGCAGCGGCGTCGGTACGTCCGCCAGCGCCACCCCGGGCGCCCCGGCCAGCAGCTCGCGGGCCCGCTGCGGGCTCAGCGGCCGGGCGAAGCCGGCGTTCACCTGCAACGAGTGCCCGGTGAAGACCGGCACCCGGACGCAGGTGCCGGAGACCTTCAGCTCCGGAATCTCCAGGATCTTGCGGCTCTCGTTGCGGAGCTTCTGCTCCTCGTCGGTCTCCGCCGACCCGTCGTCGACCACCGAGCCGGCCAGCGGCAGCACGTTGAAGGCGATCGGCTGGGCGTACTGCCGGGGGGTCGGGAACTCCACGGCCCGGCCGTCGTGGGTGAGCGCGGCGGCGCCGTCGGCGACCTTGCGGACCTGCTCGTCCAGCTCGGCGACCCCGGCCAGCCCGGAACCGGAGACCGCCTGGTAGGTGGCGACCACCAGGCTGACCAGGCCGGCCTCGGCGTGCAGCGGGCGCAACACCGGCATCGCCGCCATCGTGGTGCAGTTCGGGTTGGCGATGATGCCCCGGGGGCGTACCCCGGCGGCGTGCGGGTTGACCTCGGCGACCACCAGCGGCACCTCGGGGTCCATCCGCCACGCCGACGAGTTGTCGATCACCACTGCGCCGGACTCGGCGACCCGGGGGGCCAGCGCCTTGCTCGTGCCCTTTCCGGCCGAGAAGAGCGCGATGTCCAGGCCGGTGTAGTCGGCCGTCTCCGCGTCCTCGACGATGACCTCGCCGTCCTGCCAGGGCAGCGTCCGCCCCGCCGACCGCGCCGAGGCGAAGAGCCGCAGCTCGTCCACCGGGAACTGGCGCTCGGCGAGTATCCGCCGCATCACGCCACCGACCTGCCCGGTGGCCCCCACAATGCCGATCCTCATACCGCGAGGCTACCCAGCGGCCCGGCGACCCCGGCAAGCCGATTACCGGCCCGCCCAGCATCCGGGCAGCCGACCCGCCCAGCAGAGCAGCGGGCAGCCGGCCCGCCCAGCAGAGCAGCGGCCGGCCCGCCCGGCGGGCGCCTCGGCCCGGCCGCCCGGCAGGCCGCCTCAGTCGGCGGCGTCCACCACCTCGCCGAGTCCGCTGGCGACCAGCTCGTCCCGGATCAGCGCCGCGTCGCCCTCGATCACCAGGGTCAGCCCCTGCGGGTGCAGGTGCGTCCCGGCCGCCGCCGACACCGCCGGCTCGGCCGCCGACAGCAGCTGCTCGCGCAGCGTCGCGTGGTAGTCGTCCGGCAGGTCGTGCACGACGAGCGTGGCGAGCGCGCTGGCGATGGCCCGGGGAGTCTGCAACTCCACCGAGAGCTGACCGGCCCGCCAGGCGCGGGCGACCGCCAGCTCGGGCTCGGTGACCCCGGCGTCCCGGGTACGGGTGATCTCGCCGACCGCGTCCACCAGGGCCGGCGCGGTCACCGCCGTCTGCACCCCGGAACTGACCACGAACCGCCCGAACCGCCGGGAGTGCCCGAACTCGGACCTGATCCCGTACGTGTAGCCGCGTACCTCCCGGATCAGGTGGTTCAGCCGGGAGGTGAAGGCCCCGCCGAGCACCGTGGCGGCGAGCGTCATCGGCACGTAGTCGGGGTGGGCCCGGTGCGGTGCCGGGTGCCCGAGCCGCAGCGTGGACTGGACCGACCCGGGACGGTCGACCAGGATGATCCGCCGCTTGTCGCGTACCCGCACGTCGAGCGGGGGGCCGGCGGGCTCGGCGTGCCCGTCCGCGCCCGCGAACGCGGTGCTGGCGAGCTGGTCGAGGTCGATCCGGTCGAGGTCGCCGACCACGAGCAGGGTGCCGAGCCGGGTCAGCCAGTTCGCGTGGAACGAGGTCACGTCGTCGACGGTGACCGCCGCGACCGAGTCCGGATCGCCGTCCATCGGGCGGCCCGGCCGCTGGTCGGCCCCGAACAGGTCCGCCCGGAGCGCGGCATCGGCCCGGGGACCCGGGTTCGCCCAGTACATCCGCAGCGCGGTGACCTCGTCGTCGCGTACCCGGAGGATGTCCGCCGGGTCGAGGCGCGGGGTCCGGACGGCCTCGGCCAGCAGCTCCACCGCGGCCGGCAGCCGCTGCACCGGCACCTGCACGCTGACCTGGAACGCGTCCCAGTCGTTGGCGATGGTCAGCTCGGTGCCGAGCCCTTCCAGCGCCAGCGCGTACGCCGTGGAGTCGCGCCGGGTCGTCCCCTCCTCCAGCGCCTTCGCCAGTACCCCGGAGAGCCCCTCCCGGCCGACCGGCTCGCGCCCGGCGCCGCCGTCGAGCAGCAACCCCGCGACGGCGAGATGATGCCCCGGCAGGTGGGCGGCGACGACCCGGCCGCCGGCCACCGTCGTGCGGACCACCCGGGGGAAGCGGTACGGCCGGGCCGCCCCGGCCGACGGCCGCTGCGCGGTCAGGATGGGACCGGGCTCGGTCATGACGCCTCTTCCTGGGTCTCGGGCCGGTAGATCAGGGTGGCCCGGTCGGTGGGGCCGAGCAGCTCGGCGGCGAGCGTGCTCACCTGCTCGGCGGTGACCGACAGCCAGCCGGGCAGCCGGTCGGCGGCCCGGGCCGGGTCACCGAGCTGGGTGGCGTGCCGGCCGAGGATGTCGGCCCGGCCGTCCACGCTGGCGAGCTGCCGCCACCAGCCGGTGGTGAGCAGCGCCTTGGCCCGGTCGAGTTCGGCGGCGGTCACCCCGTCGGCGAGCCCGTCCAGCACCTCGGCGAGTCCCGCCTCCAGCTCCTCGCCGGTCACCCCGTCCCGGGCGGTGGCGGTGACGATCAGCGGCGCCGGCGCGTACGCCAGGTCGACGCCGAACGCGCCCACGCTGTCCGGCTGGGCGAGCCGGGCCCCGTCGGCGAGCCGCTGGTAGAGCCGGCTGCCCCGGCCGCTGCCGAGCAGCGTGGCCAGCACGGTCACCGCGTCGTAGCCGGGGCCGCCGAACGGGTGGGTCCGGTGCGCCAGATAGACCCTCGGCGCCGGCACGTCCGCGTCGACGACCTCCCGGACCGGCACCCCGGTGGCCGGCACCACCGTCCCGTCCGGGGCGGGCGGGATGTCGGCCTGCGGCACGAGCCGGCCGAAGTAGCGCTCGACGAGTGCGTGGACCTCGTCCGGCGAGGCGTCCCCGGCCACCGTGAGCACCGCGTTGTTCGGTGCGTAGTAGGTGGTGTGGAACGCCTGGAAGGTGGCCAGGTCGGCGGCGTTCAGGTCGGCCATCGAGCCGATCGTGGCGTGGTGGTAGGGGTGGCCGGGCGGATAGAGCAGCGGCAGCAGGCGCAGCCAGGCGTCCCCGTACGGGACGTTCTCGTAGCGCTGCCGCCGCTCGTTCTTCACCACCTCGCGCTGGTTGTCCAGGGTCTCCTGGGTCAGCGCCGGCACCAGGCCGCCCATCCGGTCCGCCTCCAGCCAGAGGGCGAGCGCGAGGTGCTCGGACGGCAGCGTCTGGAAGTAGTTGGTCCGATCCGGGTTGGTGGTCGCGTTCAGCGAACCGCCGGAGCCCTGCACCAACTGCATGTGCTCGGTCTTGGCCACGTTCACCGAGCCCTCGAACATCAGGTGTTCGAACAGGTGGGCGAAGCCGGTCTGGCCGGCGGGCTCGTGTCGTGAGCCGACGTCGTACCAGAGGTTGACCGCGACGACGGGCGCGCTGCGGTCCTCGCTGACCACCACGCGCAGGCCGTTGTCCAGCCGGGTGGTCTCGATCGGCCAGGGATAACCGGTCTCGGGCATGGCCCCGACGCTATCCGATCGCCGTGCCCCGATGCCGCCAGCCCCGCCGGGTCGGATCGGCCCGGACACAGTGGCCGGTTGGCCTTGCTACCGGCTGGAGGGATGTTCACGACCGGCCCCGGGCGCCTATCGTGCGAACACCCCCGAAGTTGGTCGATGGATTCGACCCGGTGGCAGGAACGCCCGCGCGACCGACCGGCGCCCGGAGTAGTCCCAAGGAGACAGCGTTGACGACCCTCTCGTTACCGACCGCCACCCGCGGTCGGGCGGCGCCCCGCCGGCGCCTGGCCATCCTGGCGGTGGCCGCCCTCACCGCCGGCGTGCTGCCGGTGCTGGCCAGCCCGACCCCGGCCAGCTCCGCGCCGGACCGGTCGGGCAACCCGTGGACCCGGCTCGCCGACGGCTCGACCGCCGCCCGGTCCGCCGGGCCCGTCGACATCCAGGCCGAGCGGTTCACCGGGTACGCCCTGGACCGGGCGAGCCTCGCCGCCACCCTGGACCGGGCACCCGAGGAGCGGGCCGGAACCGCCCAGGACCGCTCGCTGGTGGTGCTGCTGCCCACCCCGGACGGCACGTTCCAGCGGTTCGCGCTCGTCGACTCGCCGGTGCTGGCGCCCGGCCTGGCCGCCCGGCACCCGGAGATCCGCACGTACGCCGGCCGGGGGCTGGACGACCCGAGCGCGACCGTCCGGGCCGACCTCACCCCGCTGGGCTTCCACGCCTCGGTCCGCTCCGAGCACGGCGTCTGGTACGTCGACCCGTACAGCCGGTCCGACCAGGGCCGGTACGCCAGCTACTTCGTGCGGGACACCACGAACCCGGACGAGCCGTTCGTCGAGCGGGAGGACGTGGCGCACGCCGCCGGGGAACTCGCCGACGACGTCGACGCCGCCCCGGAGCCGGCGGGCGGGGACGTGACGCTGCGGACGTACCGACTGGCCCTGGTGACCGACCCGTCCTACGCGGCCTACTTCGGTGCGGCGAACGTGACGGCGGCCAAGGTGACCCTGGTGAACCGGGTGACCCAGATCTACTCCGACGAGACGGCGATCCGGCTGGTGCTGGTCGACCAGACCGAGAAGACCAACCTGAACACACCGGCGGAGGCGATCGGGGCGGACGGGCCGTGCGGTGCGGCGCCCTGCTACACGGCGGCGCAGCTCTCCTCCTGCGCCAGCGGCACGCTGAACCGCAACAACATCGTGCTCGGCCAGCTCGTCGGCGCGTCGAACTACGACGTCGGGCACATCGGGCTGGGCGTCAACGGCGGCGGCATCGCCGGGCTGGGCGTGGTCGGCGGGGCGAACAAGGCGCGTGGCTGCACCGGCCTGCCGACCCCGGTCGGCGACTTCTTCGCCGTCGACTACGTCTCGCACGAGATCGGCCACCAGTTCGCCGGCAACCACACCTTCAACGGCACCCAGTGGAACTGCTCGGGCGGCAACCGCAGCGCCACCAACTCGTACGAGCCGGGCAGCGGTTCGTCGATCATGGCGTACGCCGGCATCTGCCAGCAGGACAACCTGCAACCGCACAGCGACCCGTACTGGTCGCAGCGCAGCTACACCGAGATCACCAGCTACGTAACCGCGAACCGGCCGGCGGTGAACGAGGTGCAGAACGTCTCGCTGCGCGGCTTCGACACCGACGGCGACTCGTTCACGCTCAGCTTCGGCGGTGCCGAGTCGGCGCCGATCGTCCGGGGCGGCAACTACACCGCGGCCGGGATCAGGGCGGCGATCGAGGGAATTCCGGGCTGGCCGGCCGGCGCCACGGTCACAGTCGGGCCGTTCGGCGGCGCCAGCACGCTCGACGACACCGGTTTCCAGGTCACCTTCTCCGGTGGCCCGGTGGCGGCGGTGAACGTCGGCCCGCTCGCCGTCAGCGACGCCAGCGGGATGGACGGCTTCGTCGGCGAGACGGTCAAGGGCGGCCCGATCGACAACGGCGGCTGGCGGGTCGAGCAGACCGGCAACAACGCTCCGGTGGTCACCGCCCCGGCGTCGTACACCATTCCGGTCCGTACCCCGTTCGCGCTGACCGGCAGCGCCACCGACGCTGACGGCGACACGGTGACGTACCTCTGGGAGCAGAACGACCGGGGCGGCGTCAACGGCGGCAGCACCGCCGGGACGGCGCTGGTCAGCAACACCAAGACCAACGGCCCGCTGTTCCGGCAGTTCGGTACGGCGGCGGTCGTCAGCCCGACCGACACCCTGGAATACCACTCCCCCGGGCTGAACGCGGTCAGCACCGACCCGACCCGGGTCTTCCCGGACCTGGCGCAGATAGCCGCCGGCAACACGAACGCGAAGACCGGCGGCTGCCCGGCTGCGCCGCCGGCACCGCCGAGCGGCGGGGCCAGCAACGTGCCGCCGGAGGTCGTCGACTGCTACTCGGAGTTCCTGCCCACCGCCGACTGGGTCGGCTTCACCGTTGACCGGACCATGCACTTCCGGCTCACCGCCCGGGACGGGCATCCGGGCGCGGGCGGGATCGGCAGCGCCGACACCGCGCTGACCCTGGCCCCGGCCGCCGGGCCGTTCCTGGTCACCTCGCAGGCCACCGCCGAGACGCTTACCGGCGGCACGGAGCTGCCGGTGAGCTGGGACGTGGCCGGCACCGACGCCGCACCGGTCGGGGTGGCTGAGGTGCGGATCTCGCTCTCCGTCGACGGCGGAAAGACCTTCGGGTACGTCCTCGCGGAGCGCACCGCCAACGACGGCGCCGAGACGGTGACCCTGCCGAACGTCGGCGCCAAGGCGGCCCGGATCAAAATCGAGGCGGTCGGCAACGTCTTCTTCGACCTCAACGACGCCGACCTCGCGCTCCGGGCCACCCCGAAGGTGACCCTCGACGGGCCGGGCGAGGTGCTGACGGTGCAGTACAGCGACCCGCTGCTGCCCGAGGTGCGGATCACCGCCACCGACCCGGACGGCGGGCCGGGGCAGCTCACCGCGACCGCCACCGGGCTGCCCGCCGGCCTGTCGCTGGGCGGCAGGGTGCCGGAGGACCCGGACGCGACAGGTGCGGCAGCGGTCTGGGGAGTCGTCGGCAACAACCGGGCCACCCCGGGCGACTACCCGGTGACGGTGACGGTCACCGACCGGCACGGGCTGGCCGGCACCGTCACCTTCACCGTCCGGGTGCTGCCGGAGGCTGCCGAGCTGGCGTACACCGGCGACACCCTGGTCTCGACCGGCTCGGGCGGGAACGCGGAGGTGCTGCTCCAGGCCACTCTCCGGGAGACGTCGTCGTCTTCCGGTGCCGAGCCGTGGCCGGGTGACGTCTCGACCGGCACGGTGACCTTCGCCGCCGGTGGCCGGGCCCTCTGCACCGACGTACCGGCGCCGCTGGGCACCGACGACTTCGCGGCGGTGGCGGGTTGCCGGGCGACGCTGCCGGCCGGCAACTCGGAGCTGACCGTCACGCTCGGCGGCAACTACGCCGGCAGCACGACGGCCCGGGTCGAGGTGGCCCGGCCGGGCACCACAGTGGTGCTCGGCGGTGGCACGCTGACCCCGAACCGGTCGGCCGGGGCGTACCCGGTGGAGCCGAAGTCCCCCCTCGACTTCAGCGTGCTCGTCGCGCAGACCCGGCTCGGCGGCACCGGCACCAGCACCGTCGCGTTCCGCTCGGACGGCCGGAGGTACGAGATCCGGGGCGTCGGGCTCGACTCGTTCGGCGTACGGTCCGGCGGCGGCACCGACCGCCTCGACCTGCGCACCCGGGCCGGCCTGTACGACGTCACCGATCCCCGCCGCCCGGTCACCGTGGCCAGCGGGCTCAGCCTGCGGATCACCGGCACCGACCGGGGCCTGCTCGGCGGCCGGGACGGCGTCGCGGTCACCCTGATCGACGGCGACCGGCTGCTGCTGTCCACCAACTGGACCGGCCTGACCACCCAGGAGACCACTCTGACCAGCGGAACCCTCCTGATCCTCTGAGCCGCTGGCGAATTCCAGGGGCCCTTCCCAACCCTTCCAGCGCGAGCTGCTCGGGACTGGAAGGGCCTCTGGTCCACTCGCCGGCAAGACGGGTGCGGGCCGGCCGGCATACATCCGTCACGGAGACTGTCGAGCTGCCCCGTCTGTGCGCCCACCCCCCGGGAGCACAAGCGGGGCAGCTCGACAGTCTTCACATCGGATGCTCCCCAGTCGGCCCGCACGTCTACCAAGGCGTCTCGGTCAAGAGCACCCGGCGAATGTCGCGGTGGCGACGGCTGCCGTGGCCGGCCATCGGGTCAGCGGCGGTGGGGCACCGAGGAGCGGGGTACCCAGTGCAGGAAGCGGGTGGCGAGCAGGGCGGGGTGGACGTCCGGCAACTGTTGCAGGGCGCGGGTCAGGTGGCCGCCGAGGTAGACCATCAACCCCACCCGGTCACCCCGGAACCCGATCAGCAGCGCCAGCCGCGCGTCCCGGCACGGCCAGTCGTCGCCGCAGGCTCGGCACCGGTACGACGGATGTCTCGGCACGTGCCGCCGCCAGCGCTCCTCCGGGCCGATCACCGCTACACCCGGCCGGCACTCTCGGTCCGCCGCGCGCGTTCCGTCCGCCGCGCCGCCCGGCCACTCCACATCGGATCACGCGTGTTCCGTGCCCTGGCCCGAGCCGGCAGCACCGAAGACACCGACGGCAACGGTGACACGGGCGGCAATGGCGGAACCACCGGCGCATACGGCATCGGGACCAGCTCGACCGAGTCCGGGCAGCGCCAGCGGAATCCGCACCGACAGTAGCGCCAGAGACGCCGCCAGTCCCGTCGGTGCCGCAGCCGTGGACAGGCCAGAGCGCCGGCCAGACGCCGGTAGAGGCTCCTCATCACGTACCTCCTCGGGTGGTTGGAGGGGAGCCGATCTCAGTGGGGGGAGCTGAGACCGGCTCCCGGCGCGAGTTCCACCCGGGCGCGAGGCGGTCACCGAGCGGTCCTGCTGCTGCCACTCTCGGTGCCCCCACAAGCGCCATGCAACGGTCTAAGCTGATGCATCCCGCGCTAGTCGTCCCTTTTTCACAATCCATCGGAAACGGTCCCAGGATCGATCGACTGATTGCTCCAACTTGAGACAGGAGGTCCGGCGATGACGGATGTGGGGTCGTCCATCCCGCGCAGGCAACTGGGCCGGATCCTGAGGCAGGCTCGCGAGCAGGCCGGCCTCTCGCTGGAAGCCGCCGGCACCGACCTCGAGTGGTCACGCTCCACCATGTACCGGATCGAGGGTGGCCAGGCCGCCGTCAAGGCGCGGGACGTCGAGGCGATGTGCCGGCTCTACGGCACCTCGGACGAGATGACCGAGGCGCTGAAGAAGCTCGCCGCCGAGACCAAGGCGAAGGGGTGGTGGCACGCCTACGGCGACACCCTGCCGGCCTGGTTCGAGCTGTACGTCGGCCTGGAAGCAGCCGCCTCCCGGCTCCGGCACTGGCAACCCGCCAGCATCCCCGGCCTGCTCCAGACCAGGGAGTACGCCGAACACCTGCTGCGGTCACACCCCGACATCCCGCCCCGCGAGGTCGGCCGGCTGGTCGAGGTGCGGATGGAGCGCCAGCGGATCCTGACCCGGAAGAAGCCCGAGCCACCGCGCCTGGACGTGATCGTGGACGAGGGGGTGCTGCGCCGGCAGGTCCCGGGCATGGGCCGGCAGCTCACCCACCTGCACACCCAGGCCGCCGAAGGGGTGGCGAGCGTCCGGGTCGTCCCGCGATCCGCGCCGCCGAGCTTCGCCCTGACCGGCGGGCAGTTCATCATCCTGGAGTTCCCGTCGATCGGGCTCCGGACTCCCGAGCCCACCACCGTCTACAGCGAACTGCTGACCGGCGCCCTCTACCTCGACAAGCCGGCCGAGGTCGCGACGTACGCTAAGGCATGGAGGTCGCTCGAAGAGGTGGCGCTCGATCTGTCTCGGTCGGCCGACCTGATTGCCGCGATCGCCAAGGAGATGAGCGATGACTGACCAGTCCGGTGCCGAGTGGCGCAAGTCCCGCCGCAGCAACGGGTCGGGCGGCGAGTGCGTCGAGGTCGCCGACAACCTGCCCGGCGTCGTGCTCGTCCGGGACACCAAGGACCGCGAGGGTGGCACCCTGACGTTCGCCCCGGCGACCTGGCGAGCCTTCGTCGACTTCACGAAGCGGGCTCCGGTCGAGGGATGACGGGGGCCGGGGTGGGTACCCGATCGGGATGAAGACGTCCACCCTCGTCGGGACCGGGCTGGCGACCGCGGCCACCGCCGCCGCCGGCTCGATCGCCACCGACCCGAACTCCGCCTGGTACCGGTCGCTGGACAAGCCGGCATGGCAGCCGCCGCCGGTGGCGTTCCCCGCCGTCTGGACCCCGCTCTACGCCTCGATCGCGTTCGCCGCCGCCCGCGCCCTGGACGCGACAAGCAGTGCCGCGCAGCGTCGCGGGCTTCGCCGGGCGTACGCGATCGATCTGGTCCTGAACGCCGGTTGGACCGCGCTCTTCTTCCGGGCCCGCCGGCCCCGGCTCGCCCTGGCCGAGCTGGTCCTGCTGAACGCCGCCAACGCCGCACTGCTGCGCCGGGCCTGGCGGGCGGACCGGGTGGCCGGGGCCACGCTGCTGCCCTACCTGGCCTGGACCGGCTTCGCCACCGCCCTGAACACCGCGATCGCGCTCCGCAACCCGGGCCGCTGACCCGGGCCGCTGACCCGGGCCGCCGAACCGAGCGCTGAACTGGTCGGAACCGATCGACGGCTGCCCGGCGTACCAGGAATTGGGCAGCGGGGGCCGGCACGGCCCGGCATCGGGTATGGTTCGCTGCGTGACGCGGTCGTATCGATGGTTTAGTCAGCCGGCTCAGGAGCCGGTGACTCGGCCATGACCTGACGTCACCAGAATCCAGCAGAGCCGGCTGAAGCAGGGACATCGTCCCTGCTTTTTCCATGTGACCAGCCGGCTCGGCTCCCGGGTGCCGGCCCCGGGGCGGCGGTCGGCAGACAGGGAGCCTCGACGATGACCACCACCGGAATGGGCCGGGTCAGCGACCAACGCATCGACCGGGTCGTGCCGCTGACCACCCCGGCGCTGCTGCACCACGAACTGCCGCTGGGCGAGGCGTTGGCCAGCGCCGTGCTGGACGGTCGACGATCCGTCGCCCGGGTGCTCGACCGGGCCGACGACCGGCTGCTGGTCGTGGTCGGGCCGTGCTCGGTGCACGACCCGGCGGCGGCCCTGGACTACGCCCGACGGCTGCGGGAGGCGGCGGCCGAGCACGCCGAGGACCTGCTGGTGGTGATGCGGGTCTACTTCGAGAAGCCGCGCTCGACCGTCGGCTGGAAGGGCCTGATCAACGACCCGGGGCTGGACGGCTCCGGCGACGTGAACGCCGGGCTGCGGGCCGCCCGCGCGCTGCTGCTGGACGTACTCCGGCTGGGGCTGCCGGTCGGCTGCGAGTTCCTGGACCCGATCACCCCGCAGTACATCGCCGACACGGTGGCCTGGGGTGCCATCGGCGCCCGTACGGTGGAGAGCCAGGTGCACCGGCAGCTCTCCTCCGGGCTCTCCATGCCGATCGGGATGAAGAACCGGCCGGACGGCAGCGTCGGCACGGCGGTCGACGCGATCCGGGCGGCCGGGGTGCCGCACGTCTTCCCCGGCATCGACGTCTCCGGCGCTCCGGCGATCATGCACACCCGGGGCAACGCCGACTGCCACCTGGTGCTGCGCGGCGGCCGGGGCGAACCCAACTACGACGCCGAGTCGGTGACGCAGTCGCTGGCCCTGCTCCGGGCGGCCGGGCTGCCCGAGCGGCTGGTGATCGACGCGAGCCACGACAACAGCGGCAAGGACCACCGCCGGCAGCCGGTGGTCGCCGCCGACGTCGCCCGGCAGATGGCCGACGGCCAGCGCGGCATCGTCGGGGTGATGCTGGAGTCGTTCCTGGTGCCCGGCCGGCAGGACCTCGACCCGACCCGGCCGCTGGAGTACGGGCAGTCGATCACCGACGCGTGCCTCGGCTGGCCGGAGACCGAGCAGGTGCTGGCGGAGCTGTCGGCGGCGGTCCGGGCCCGGCGGGTGGCGGCGCCGGCCGGTAGCTCCCACTGACCTGCGGGTTCGGCGAGCCGGCGGCGGGGTCGGCGGCGGGTGGTCCGGGCCGCCGTCGACACCTGCGGGTGTGACGTAGCAGTCAGTTGCGGGATCCACCGCGACGCAACCGTGCTGTTCGGTGCGGCGTCTGGATCAATAGGGCGAAAGGCGCGCGTACGGTTGTGCTCGCGCCGGCCGCCCCGCCCGCGACCTGCTCCGATCACCCAGAGGTTCACGCGATCATGCCGAAATCCCGTCGACGCGGCCTGACCAAGGCCGGCACCCTGCTCACCTGCGCCCTGCTCGCCGGAGTGGTGGTCGCCGGGGCGGCCTTTCCGGCGGTGGCGATGTCCGGGCTCGCGGCGAAGGCCGGAGCCGACTCGTTCCAGGACCTGCCGACCGAGCTGACCGTGCCGCAGGTGCCGGAGGTGACCCAGGTCTTCGCCGCCGACAACAAGACCCTGTTGGCAAGGTTCTACGACGAGAACCGCCAGGACGTCGGGCTCGCCGACATCGCCCCGGCGATGCGGAACGCCATGATCGGCGCCGAGGACCACGCCTTCTACCGGCACAACGGGGTCGACGTCAAGGGCTTCGTCCGGGCGATCGTCTCCAACTTCACCGGCAACTCCCGGCAGGGCGCCTCGACCCTGACCATGCAGCTCGTCCGGATGTCGATCACCTACGGCGCGACCGACCCGAACGACGTGGTCGCGGCCAGCGAGGACACGAACGCCCGGAAGCTGCGCGAGATGCGGCAGGCGGCGGCGCTGGAGAACAAGCTCGGCAAGGACGAGATCCTGGAGCGCTACCTGAACATGGCCCCCTTCGGCCACGGCACGTACGGGGTGGCGGCGGCCAGCCGGTTCTACTTCGGCAAGGAGCCGAAGGACCTGACCGTGCCGGAGGCGGCGATGATCGCCGGGCTGGTCAAGTCGCCGAGCTACTACGACGCGCTCGACACCGAGGGCCCCGGCTACGACCGGACCGTGCAGCGCCGCAACTGGGTGATCGAGCAGATGAAGGAGATCGGGGCGATCACCGAGGCGGAGCAGGCGGCGGCGCTGGCCACCCCGCTCAAGGTCAAGGGACAGCGGCCGACGAACGGCTGCACCAGCTCGCTGCACAACGACTGGGGCTTCTTCTGCGACGCCTTCTACCGCTGGTGGATGGATCAGGAGGCGTTCGGCGCCACCTCCTACGACCGGGAGCGGCGCCTCAAGGGCGGCGGGTACCGGATCGTCAGCACCCTCGACCCGGTGGTGCAGCAGGCTGCCTACAAGAACGTGCAGCAGTACCTGCCGACGGGACGGAAGGACGCCCTGATGGTGGCCGCCGTCGAGCCGGGCACCGGGCGGATCCGTGCGCTGGCCACCAACCGGACCTTCGGGCTGGACGACCCGACGAAGCCGAAGAACCCGATCTCCAGCAACCCGAAGCAGGCGGACGCCGGGCTGCGGGCCAGCTATCCGCGTACCACGAATCCGCTGCTGACCGGCGGCGGCGGGGTGCACGGCTACCAGGCCGGATCGACGTTCAAGATGTTCACCATGGTGGCCGCGCTGGAGCAGGGCTACCCGCTGAGCCTCAGCTACAACGCGCCGAACCGCTACCCGTCGAAGTACACGGCGGCGGCCGGCACCGAGTCGGCCTGCCCCGGCACCGAGCGGTGGTGCCCGAGCAACGACAACGAGGGCATGGCCGGGATGCACGACATGTGGAGTGCGTTCGGCCGCTCCGTCAACACCTACTTCGTACCCCTGGAAGAGCGGGTCGGGGCGGCGAAGGTGGTCGACGCGGCGCAGCGGCTCGGCATCCGGTTCCGGGAACCGGGCGAGGCGGCCGTCGCCGCCGACCCGGCCCAGGCGGACGGCTGGGGCTCGTTCACCCTCGGCGTCTCGGCCGCCACCCCGCTGGACCTGGCCAACTCGTACGCCACACTGGCCGCCGACGGCCGGCACTGTGAGCCGATCCCGGTGCAGGAGGTCAAGGACCGGGCCGGCACGGAGCTGGACATCGCCAAGCCGCGCTGCGACAAGGCGGTCGACCCGGAGGTGGCTCGGGCGGCGGTCGACGCGGCCCGGTGCCCGGTCGGCGACCAGTCGGCGTACGGCAGGTGCCGTGGCGCGACCGAGGCGGACGCCCGCCGGGTGGTGGGGCACCCGGTCGCCGGCAAGACGGGTACCACGGACAGCGACCGGACCGCGTCCCTGGTGGCCATGACCACCACGCTCTCGGTCGCCGGCATCATGGCCAACCCGGACTGGCCGGAGACCACCACGGACATGGACCACGACAAGGTCAACCCGGCGGTGTACGAGACGCTCGCCGACGCCATGAAGGGCAAGCCGAAGAAGAACTTCCCGAAGCCGACCGAGAAGCTTGTCTACGGGGACCAGCGGTCGGTGCCCTCGGTCACCTGCCGCCCGGTCGACGAGGCCAGCACGACGCTGCGGAACGCCGGCTTCAAGGTCGAGGTGGACCCGAACCGGGTGGCCTCGAACTGCCCCGCCGGTGCGGTGGCCGGCACCGACCCGTCCGGCCGGACCGTGGCCGGCGGTGTGGTGATGCTCCGGGTCAGCAACGGCCAGGCCGCGGCGGACGGTCCCGGCAGCGGCCGGTCCCCGGGCGGCGGCGCGGCCGGGGAGACACCGGCCGACCGGCCGGGCCGGCGCGGCTGACACCGGGTTCCGGGCGGCAGGCCGGCGCCGGCGGGGGCCGGAGATGGTTACGCCGCCCATGGCGAGGCCATGGGCGGCGCGGTGTCGGTGTGCAGGTCGCCTCTCGGCGAGTGGCACGACGCGGCTCCAGCCGGACGGTATTCCGCGAGGGCAATAGGGTGAGGCCCGGGGACACTGGACACACCGACAGTCCTAGTCAACCTCGGATCCGGGTCCGGTGTTCCGTACTCGGTCGTGACGCACGTCACGCCCACTGGCCCGAGTACGGGACAGGTCGTTTGGGCGATTCGGCACCGGGTAGCTGATCAGGCGTGACCGACCCAGCGAACCCGGCCGACCCAGCGGATGCGGCCGACGCACCGGATGCCGCCGACGCACCGGATGCCGCCGAGCCGGCCGGGCCGGACGGCTCGACCAGTCCGGAACTCGACGCGCTGCTCGACGACATGTACTCCGGCCAGGAGCGGGTCACGCAGTCGGAGATCCAGCGCCGGGCGGTCGCCGCCGACGTCTCCGCCGAGCTGCTGACCAGGATCACCGCCCTTCCCGAGGGGGAGTACGCCGCCGACGAGGTCGCGGACCTGCTCGGCGGCAGCAGCGGCTGACGGGGTGGGTCACGCCGGCCGACGGCGACCGGAACGCCGGCGCGGGCCTGTCGTCCCGCCAGGATCAGACCAGGATCAGCGAGGAGAGCACTGATGACCGAAGACGACCGGCAGGCGCGGGGCCGCCTCGCTCCGCTCGGCCAGGCACCCGGCGAGACGGATCCGCAGGGCGACCCGGACTTCACGAACGAGCACGACAAGACGGCGGTGGACGAGGAGATCATCACCGACAGCGACACCGAGCGGGAGCCGGAGTCCCCCCGGGGCTGGTCGGGCATGCAGCGCTGAACCAACCCGGCCGGGCAGCGGCGCACCGCCGCGCCGCCTGCCGACCCTAGTGGGGGCGGGAGGCGGCGCGTTGCGCGACGGCGTAGCCCATCTGGAGGAAGTCGGAGGCGGCCACCGCGGTGAAGGCGGTCGCCACCAGCCGGGTCAGTCGGGGTGCGAGCACCAGGCCACCGGTCAGTCCGGTGGCGACCCAGACCGCCAGGCAGAACGGGCAACTGAGCAGCTCGCCGACGGCGTGCTTGGTCGAGCTGCCCTGGTCGCGTACCTGCTCCATCACCTCGCCGCTGCCGATCGGCCGGTCGTACCGGGTGAACGGCGCCCGCAGCGGGCTGGTCACGGCATCCTTGGAGAGCAGCCGGCTGAGCTTGTGGGTCGCCACCGACAGCAGTACGACATCGGCGGCGCTCGGCCGGTCCGGAGCCCGTCGCCCGGTCGTCTTCGCCGCGGTGGCCAGTGCCAGTGCCACTCCGGCGTAGGTGCCCATCGCCGCCAGGTAGCCGCCGAGCGGCCGGTGCTCGTCGGGCGCGTACGCCTTGCGCAGCCGCGCCACCCTGTTCCGTACGTTCATCCCGCCTCGTTCCGCGTCGCGACTGCTCCGCACCTTCGCCAGTGGTTGTCCGTTCAGCCCGCGGTCAGGTTGTCGTCGACCTCCCGGGCGAGGTTGGCCAGCGACTCGTCGGCGATCTCGTCCAGTCGCCGCTGCGCCGGATCGGCCGCCAGTTCGAGCCGGGCGACGGCTCCCCCGGCGTCGACCGGGGACACCTCCAGTTGGGCCGACCAGTCCGACGACCCGGTGTCGCCCCAGCTCGCCCGCAGGCCGTCGGCGAACAGTTCCGGCCCCGGCCGGCCCTCGGCGCGCAGCGGCTCGGGCAGCCAGGCCGAGACCCGGTCCGGGTCGGTGGCGGTGCTGAAGACCACCTCCGGCGGGGCGGAGAAGCCGCGTTCGGCGCTGGCGCTCACCATGCGCCGTCCCGCAGGCGGCTGGGATCCACCTCGCGGCCGGGGTGTCGGGTCAGGTATTCGGTCTCCAGTTCGGCGGTACGCCGCAGGTGGTGGCCGAGCGCGGTGTCGGCGGCGTGCCGGAGGGTGTCCAGCCGGGTCCGGTGCAGGCTGTGCATCTCCCGCAGCAGGTCCTCGTCGCTCAACTCGGCCGGGTCGACGCCGAGCACCTCTTCCTCGGCGGCCACGAAGTCGCTGGCCGTGCCGCCGTGCCGGACCGGGTCGCCGTCCCACTGGCCGACCCGCTGCTCGGGGCTGGTGTCGGTCGGCAAACCGGCGCCGACCGGAGAAAACTCGTCGTGACGGACTGATTCGGACATCGTCGCCCCCGATAGCTCGTTTGGGTTGACGACTAGACGGTTGCCCAAACCGGGCACCGCCAAACCCGGCGCCGCGCCCACCCCGGGGCGGCCGACACTACGACGCCGCGTCGGAGACGGCGCCCGGCTCCCGGTACCCTCGTGGGCATGAGACGGCTGTGCACACCGGCGTGGATCGTGCGCCACGTGCTCACCGTCGCACTCGTCGTCGGCTTCCTGGCCCTCGGCTGGTGGCAGATCAGCCGGGCCCTGAACGGCAACGCCCTGAGCTGGGCGTACGCCGTCGAGTGGCCGATCTTCGCCGGGTTCGTCGTCTTCCTCTGGGTGCGGGAGGCGCGGTACACGCTGCGCGGTGGCCGGCCGCCGAGGGCCGAGCCGGCCGCCCCGCCGCCGCGCCCGACGACCCCGGGGGTACGCCGACCGGTGCGCGCGGCCCGGCCACGGCTGGCCGCCGGTGGCCCGGAGGACCCGGCGCTGGCCGAGTACAACCACTACCTCGCGTGGTTGAACGCCAATCCGGGCGCTCGACCCGCCGACTATCCCGGCCTGGGCCGGCAGCAGGAAGGATGAACCGTGGGCGCAGCCCTGACCCGCTTCCGTGTGGTCGCTTACGTCGTCGGCGTCGTGCTGATCGCGCTCGTCGTGGTGGGCATGCCGCTCAAGTACCTCTGGGACGACCCGGTGGTGGTCGAGACGATCGGCCCGGCGCACGGCTTCCTCTACATGGTCTACCTGCTGGTCACCTTCGACCTGGGGCGCCGGGCGCGCTGGCCGCTGGGCCGGATGGTGCTGGTGATGCTCGCCGGGACGATCCCGTTCGTCTCGTTCTTCGCCGAGCGTGCGGTCACCCGGCAGGTACGCGAGCCGGAGCCGGTGGCCGGCTGAGCCGCTCGCCGGGGCGGCTGCCGGTGGGAAGCCGCCCCGGATTCGATTGTTCGACCAAATATCTGTGCGATATGTGCGGTCACGCGGTCCGGTCGGGGTCGCCGACCGGGCCGGAACGTGAATGAATCACGTCGTAGGGTCCGGCTTCACGCTTGGCGGAGCCCGGTCACGAATGCCCGCCAGGCAACCGTGCCGAACAGCAGCGACCGCGCGGGATCGACCGAGTCACGGACGGCTGCGCCGCGCCCGACCCGAGCCACCTCGACACAATGCTGCGATTCGCATCGACTGCTCTTCCGCCAGTCGAGCTCGGCGGAACCAGTCTGTGACATGCACCCTCCCCGGCACTAATACTGTTGCGGCAGATGCCGCGACAACGGACAGAGGCTACCCGTCGCCCGCCATTCCGCACAGCCCGGAATACCCGCGATTATGATGCGATGTAGACAATGGACACGACCGGTGATGACGTCGTCGCGGCAAGCACGGACGCTGGTGGAACTCAGCCCTCCCGTGTAGCCTGCACAAAAGTCTGGCAATCTGGCAGCTGGCCGGTAGCCAGGTGGCAGGTTGCCGGGATCGGAATCAGCCGAATCGACTCCTCGCTCGGCCGCCGGGGCGCCGTTCGAAGGGAGCATTCGGCGATGACTACGGCATACGGCCCGACGGTGGGTCGCCGCAAGCTTCGCTCGGCGATCCGACGGGCCCGGGAAGCCGCCGGGTTCACCCAGGAACAGGTGGCCCTCGCGATGGACTGGTCACTGTCCAAGCTGATCCGGATAGAGGCGGGATACGTCTCGATCTCCACAAATGACGTCAAGGCGCTGCTCGACCACTATCAGGTGCGCGACCCGGATCAGGTCGCCGAACTCGTGCAGTTGGCCCGGGTGTCCCGACAACGCACCTGGTGGTCGCAATACCGTGACGCGGTCCGGCCCGCCTATTATTCGTACATCGGGTTGGAGGCGGAGTCTTCGGAACTCTATTTCTACCAGTCCGTCGGTATGCCCGGGCTACTCCAGACAGCGGCGTACGCGCAGGCGGTGCTCAGGACGACAATTCCCAAGCTGGACGATCCCGACGAGGCACGGGCCTCCGTCACCCTGCGCCTGCGCCGTCAGCAGGAATTGCTCGGCCGGACCGATCCGCCGAAAATCGTCGTGGTCTTCGACGAGGCGGCACTGCACCGGCAGACCGGTGGCCCGGCAGTGATCCGGGAACAACTCCGGCATCTGGTCGAACTCGCCGAGTCCGGTCGGATCACCGTCCAGGTACTGCCGTTCACCTCCACGATCTACACCCCGCTCGGCCAGTTCGTGATCGTCCGCTTTCCCGCCGAGGAGGACGCGGACGTCGTCTACCTGGAGAGCACCGGCCTGGAGGACGTGATCGACGATCCCGACGCGGTGACCGCACACCTGCGTACCTTCACCGGGCTCCGCGAGGCGGCGCTGACTCCGGCCGACTCCCTGCGCCGGATCGCCGAGATAGCCGCCGCCCTCGCCGACTGAGGCGTCGACCGCCGCGCACCGCCCCCGGTTACGACATCGGCTCGTAGGGGGTGTCCGAGGCGGGTGGATAGGCCAGCCCGCCCAGCCGGGCGGCTTCGCGGGCCCGGATCAGCGACCGGGTCACCTGACCGAACTGCCGCTCGTGGTCGGAGCTGAACAGCAGCACCATCTCCCCCCGGTACCGCCCCCACAGCTCGTACGCCGGTGGCCGCCACCGGTGGCCGGCCAGGGCGAGTCCGACCGGCACGAAGGCCGCGAGCCCGAGCCCGGCGTACGTGCTGGCGGGAAGCCGGTGGAGGTCGCCGGTGTAGCCCAGCGCCACTCCGATGCCGACCAGCACGGCGGCGGTGACAAGTACGGCGCGCAGCGTCAGTCGGTCGTGTGGCCCGCGCGCGGTCTGCAGGTGGGTGAGTTCGGAAAGTGAGAACTTGCGGCCGGCGACGACGAACGCCTCGTTCGTGATGCGTACGCCGGGCGCCCGGTAGATGTCGACCGGGCGGGGGCGGGACGCTCCAGATACCTCGAATGACTCGTCTAGCAGGTGGGCGGGAGGGCGAGTAGGCTCCATTCTTGCCTCCAACGGCTCCTGAGGCGGGCTGCTCTGGATGGTTCGAAGATCGGCATCTGGTGGCAGCCGGATGCCGATCGGCTCCCACGTTCATTGTGCGAAGGGCGCACCAGCGGAGTCGAAGGATGCAGACAGCCACCTGGCAGTTTTCCAGGCGGCAATCCGACCACTGGCGACACTCTGCCCAATTGCGTGATGGTTTGTTCATACTCAGTGCCGGCCACCATCCGCCAACACCGACGTATCGGGCGAAGGGCCGGCGAGCAGCCGAGCAGTCGCGCCAGCACCCGCGATCATCACTGGCGGATCGGGTCCGCCGCACGGTGAGTGATCACGACATTCGGGCTATCCGGCACCACCGTCACATCCCGCCCACCGACCACTGTCGGCAGTTCCGGTCCCGGACTACGTTGAGACTGCCGGGCCCGGTCGTCAGTCATCCCTCTGCGGTGACGCCGTCCCGGTGCCACCGCCCGACAGGCGCCGTTCCGGTGCCACCGCCTGCGACACGGCGCCGCCCGGCGCCACGCACGGAGAGCGGTCGCGGTGGCGCAGGGCCGCCGCGACCAGTCGCGGCGGCGCACGGAAGAAGGGTTCTGCACACGTTGTTACCGGTGCGGATCCTGCTGCGTAGCCTCGTCGTGGCCGGCCTCTCGGCGGCACTGCTCGCCCCGACGACGGCGGCCCGGGCCGAACCGTCGGTCGGCGAGCTCACGCAGCGGATCAACAAGGCCTCCGCCGAACTGGAGAAGGTCGTCGAGTCGTACAACAAGCTGAACGAGGAGATCAAGGAGAGCAGGGCCGCCGCGGCCACCCTCGGCGCCCGGATCGAGCCGCTGCGGCAGCAGGCGGACCAGAGCCGGGCCGAGGTGGCCGAGCTCGCCACCCGGGCGTACAAGCTCGGTGGGTTGAGCACGGCGAGCGCCCTGTTGAGCCCGGGCGAGGGCAGCAGCCTGATGAACCGGCTCGGTGCGCTGGAACAGCTGGCCCGGGACCGGGACCGGCAGATCGCCGGGTTCGACGCGACGCAGCGCCGGTACACCGAGGAGAAGGCCCGGCTCGACACCACACTGGCCCGGCAGACCGCGCAGGCGAAGCAGCTCGCCGCCGGCAAGAAGCGGATCGAGGGCGAGCTGGCCAAGCTCTACGAGATGCGCCGCGAAGCGTACGGGTCGGCCACCTCCGCCGGCAGCCGGTACACCGGCAGCGTCCCGGCGGTCTCCGGCAAGGCCGGCGTCGCCGTCCGGTACGCCTACAACGCGATCGGCAAGCCGTACGTCTGGGCGGCCGAGGGGCCGAACGGGTACGACTGTTCCGGGCTGACCCTGGCAGCCTGGAAGGCCGCCGGGAAGTCACTGCCGCACAACGCGGCGATGCAGTGGAACAAGGTGGCCCGGATCGGCCGAGGCGAGCTGAAACCCGGCGATCTCGTCTTCTACAGTGGACTCGGCCACGTCGCGCTCTTCGTCGGCGGCGGGAAGGTGATCCACGCCCCCCGGGCCGGCGAGAGCGTCAAGCTCGCCAGCGTGGACATGATGACCCCGTACGGCTACGGACGCGTCCGATAGCCCGGGAACCGGCGGCGTCCCGCCGGCTCAACCCGACACCGCTCGCGCGCCGGACCGGCCGGTCCGGCGCGCGAGCGCGGTACGGACCAGCACGTCCAGCAACTCCGGATAGTCCAGCCCGGCCGCCTGCCAGATGCGCGGGTACTGCGAGACCGGAGTGAAGCCGGGGAAGGTGTTGACCTCGTTGAGCACCGGGGACACCCCGTCGTGGAGGAAGAAGTCGACCCGGGCCAGCCCGGCGCAGCCGAGCGTCCGGAACGCGCGTACCGCGAGGTCGGCAAGCTCGGCCGCGACCGCCTCGTCGAGCCGGGCCGGGATCTCGAAGACGGTCTCCGGATCGTCGTACTTGGCGTCGTAGTCGAAGAACGGCCGGTCGCCGGTGACCCGGATCTCCAGCGGCGGACCGACGTCGAGCCGGCCGTCGGGCCGTTCCAGCACCGCCAGGTCGATCTCCCGGCCGGGCACCGCCGCCTCGACGAGCACCTTCGGGTCGCTGGACCGGGCCCACTGGAGCGCCGCCGGCAGTTCGCTCCACTCCGTCACCCGGGTCACCCCGAGGCTGGAGCCGGCCCGCGCCGGCTTGACGAAGACCGGCAGGCCGAGCCGGCGCAGTTGCGCCTCCGGCGGCATCCCCTCCGGGTCGGTCGGCCGGGACACCACCGCGTCGGCCACCGGGATCCCCTCGGCGGCGAGCAGCTTCTTGGTGAACTCCTTGTCCATCCCGGCGGCACTGGCGAGTACGCCGTTGCCGACGTACGGCACGCCGGCCAGCTCCAGCACCGACTGGAGGGTGCCGTCCTCGCCGAGCGGGCCGTGCAGGGCCGGGAAGACCACGTCGAAGGTGGCCAGCCGTCCGACCGCCTCGAAGACCCCGACCGGTGCCTCGGTGCCGAAGACCCACTGCCCGGTACGCGTGACAAGCACCGGTTCCGGCCGGTAGCGGGCCCGGTCCAGGTTCCCCAGCACGCTCGCCGCCGAGTGGCGGGAGACCTGGTGCTCCCCGCTGCGCCCGCCGGCGAGCACCGCGATCCTGATCGGTGACTCAGACATTTACCCGCTCCCGTCCGCTGTGCCGCCCGGCCCGCACCGGCAGGTACCGCCGGCCGACCCGGGCACCGATCCCGGTGAAGATCTCGTGTGGGTTGGTACCGGCCCAACCGGCCCAGTCGGCGACCGTCGGCTCGCCCCGGTCGCCGGGCCCGAAGACCAGCACCTCGTCGCCGGTACGCACCGGCAGGTCACCGACGTCGACGACGATCTGGTCCATGGTCACCCGACCGGCGACCCGGCACCGGCGGCCCTGGATCCAGACCTGGGCGGCTCCGCCGGCGGCCCGGGGCACCCCGTCCGCGTAGCCGACCGGGACCAGCGCCAGCGTGGTCGGCGCGGCGGTGAGGTAGTCGTGCCCGTAGGAGATGCCGGTGCCCGCCGCGACCCGCTTGGTGAGGATCACCCGGGACCGCAGCGTCATCGCCGGCCGCAGCCCCACCGGCAGCTCCGGCAGCGGCTCCACGCCGTAGACGGCGATGCCGGCCCGGACCAGGTCGAAGTGCGTCTGCGGCAGGCCGACCAGGGCGGCCGAGTTCGCCAGGTGCACCAGGTCGGGCGTGAGCCCCTGCGCCCGGGCCCACGCCAGCGCCCGGCCGAACCGCCGCATCTGGGTGGTGTTCCGAGGGTCGGCCGGCGTCTCGGCGGCGGCCAGGTGGGACCAGACGCCGCGTACCCGGACCCGCCCGACGGCCTCGAAGCCGCGCGCCAGGCGGACCAGCTCGGGCCACTCGCCGTCCGGCGCCCCGTTGCGGGAGAGCCCGGTGTCGACCTTCAGGTGCACGTCGGCGGGTACCCCGGCCCGGCCCGCACCGGCGGCGATCCCCCGCAGGTGCCCGGCGGAGGCCACCGACAGGTCGATCCGGGCGGCGACGACCGGGGCGAAGTCCTCGTCCTCGCCGTGCAGCCAGCAGAGCAGCGGCGCGTCGATCCGGCCGGCCCGCAGGGTCAGCGCCTCGGCCCGGGAGGTCACGCCGAGCCACCGCGCGCCGGCCGCCAGCACCGTCCGGGCCACCGGCAGCACCCCGTGCCCGAACGCGTCCGCCTTGACCACGGCGAGCAGCTCCGCACCGGTCCGGCCGGCCAGGGTACGCACGTTGTGCGCGATCGCGTCGAGGTCGACCACCGCCTCCGCGAGGGGGGTCAGACTGCCTGCTCCGCCGAGTCTGATCACGTTGGGTGAGCCTAGGAGGGGGCTGTGCGGTTTTCGTGAAGGCGGAATGCGGGATCGGTTCGACAAGCACACCGACAGCCCTGGCCGGCAGCGGAGCCGGTCAGGCGCTAACCTGCCCGGATGACCCCGTCGGAGGCCAGGAAGCTCGCCGGTGCGGCGCTCGACCGCCTCGCCCCACACCTGCCCGAGGTCGCCTCGACCGGTGGCGTCGCCTCGACCGGTGGCGTCGCCTCGACCGGTGGCGTCGCCTCGACCGGTGGCGCGGCCCCGGCCGGACCGGCCGGGCGCCTCTACCGGCTGGTGGCGGAGCGG
This sequence comes from Plantactinospora sp. WMMB782, assembly GCF_049179135.1. NCBI lineage: Bacteria > Bacillati > Actinomycetota > Actinomycetes > Micromonosporales > Micromonosporaceae > Plantactinospora > Plantactinospora sp. WMMB782. The sequence goes on from NZ_JBMHMC010000007.1 coordinate 1,011,419, forward strand.
CTGGACGCCATCGACGAGTCCGAGGCACTGACCGAGCTGGTCCGGGAGCCCCGGAACAACTCACTCGTCAAGCGATTGCTGGGCACCGCCGCGACCGAGGATCCCGGCTGGGCCGCCGAACTGGCCGCCGCCGTCGAGGCCCTGCCGGCGGAACGATCGACGGGGCGGTCGGCGGAACGGTCGACACAACGGTCGGCGGAGAGGCCGATTGAGCGGTCGGTCACGGCCGGCTCCCCGGGCCGGGCGGCGGCACCGGAGCCCGGCGAGCCGGTCGGGGCCGCGCCACCGGAGCCCGGCGAGCCGGTCGGGGCGGCGGCCGGTGCCGTACCCGGATCGGGCGGTGATCGACGACCGCGCCGCTACGGTCCGTGGATCGCGCTCGGCGCGGTCGTCCTGCTGCTGGTGGTGGGCGGCCTGGTCGTCCGCGCGGTGCTCGGCGGGCTCAGCGACGCCGGTGGGCTGACCGCCGACTCCAGCTGTACGGAGTACCAGCAGGCTCCGCCCGAGGAGCGGGTCGCGGCGATCCGGCAGATCGGGTTGGCCAAGGGAATCTCCGGCGTCGACAGCCCGCTGGTGATGACGGCGGTGGACCAGCTCTGCGACACCCAGCCCTCGGCGCGGATCGGCGAGCTGGTCGCCCGCTTCGACGGTTGAGCCGGAGCGGTGCCGTCGACGGCTGAGCCGGAGCCCTACCGTCAGCCGGGCGGCCGTCCGTCGGCCCCGAAGCCGGTGAGGAAGGCGGTCCAGGCGGTCACCCCGAACCGGAGTACCGGCCCGAGCGTGTCCTTCGAGTCACGCACGGCGACGCCCGCACCGAGCCGGGCCACCTCCACGCAGTTGCCGCCCTCGCCGCCGGATCGGCGGCTCTTTTTCCAGGTCAGCGTCTCTTCGTCCGGCCGCATCCCGTCCGGCCCTCCCTCACGTCCAGAAGGCCGCCGTCTCCCTGAGCAGCCGCGCCGATTCTTTCCGCGACAACGCTGCCGCAACCAGGTGGTCGAAGGCAAGCACGAAGGAGGCGATCTGGGCCGGCTCGTCGATGTAGAGCGCGCCGGTCCGATGTTCGGTGTAGACGAGGCCCGGATCGGTGGGCTCGGGAAAGCCGAGGATCGCGAACGGCCGACCGAAGGCGGTGTACGCCGGACTGTTGAACCGGACCACCCGCAGCTCGACGTTGGAGCGCTCGGCCAGCAGCGCCAGGTGGCCGAGCTGGTCCCGCATGATCGTCGCGTCACCGACCCGGCAGCGCAGTACCGCCTCGCCGAGTACCACCCGCAGCCGCATCGGATCGTGCTCGTACAGCCGCCGTTGCCGGGCCAGCCGGAGTTCGACCTGCCGGGTGAGTTCCTCGGCCGGTGCGAGCGGCTGGGTGGCCCGGATGAGCGCCGCCGCGTACGCCTCGGTCTGCAACAGGCCGGGCACCAGATGCGTTTCCACGGTACGGATCTCGGTCGCCTCGGACTCCAGTCCGACGTACACCTCGAACCAGTCCGGGATGGCGCCCCCGTAGGTGACCCACCAGCCGCGCTGGGTCGACTGCTTCGCCAGGGTGGCCAGTACCTCCCGGGTGCGCTCGTCGGCCACCTGGTAGATGTCGAGCAGCGCGAGGACGTCCCGGGTCCGGGTGGAGTGCTTGCCCGCCTCGATCCGGGAGATCTTGGCGTCGGAACACTTCATCCGCTGGGCCACCTGTAGCAGGGTGAGCTGTTCCCGCTCGCGCAGGCGGCGCAGCTCGATGCCGAGCCGGCGACGCCGGGCGGTCGGACTGATCGGCACGGAGTCCTCCCCGAATTCCTCCGTCGGTACCTGGCACGCCGCCCGTCCGGTCACGGCGTTCCCTGCGACGCGAGCCGAACTCACTGTCGTGGTGCCGGTCACCCTAGTGGGCGCATCGGGTGCCGCGCCCGGCAGGCACCCACCGTCCGAACCCCGGAGACGACGAGCGGCCGGCGTCCCTGTCGGACGCCGGCCGCTCGGATCGGTCGATGGTGCCGGGTGCCTCGTCGGTGGTTGCTCGTCGGTGGTGCCGGGGTACTCCCGGAGGAGCGGCTCCTGGATCGCTCAGGCCGCCTGGAGCCCCTCGGCCCGGGCCAGCTCGCGCAGCCGGCCCAGCGCCTGGATCTCCAGCTGCCGGATCCGCTCCCGGGAGAGCGAGAACCGGGAGGCCACCTCGGTAAGCGAGTGCTCGCGACCGTCCTCCAGGCCGTACCGGGCGCGCATGATCCCGGCCGACCGGTCGTCGAGGTGGTTCAGCAGGCCCTCGATGCGCTGCCGCTCCAGGCCGGTGAGCACGATCTCCTCCGGCGACGGTGCGTCGCTGTCCGCGACCAGGTCACCGAGGTTGGTGTCCCCGTCGTCGCCGACCGGGGTGTCCAGCGAGACGGTGTCCTGCGACCAGCGGACCAGCTCGTGCACCCGCTCCACCGTCACGCCCAGCGCCGCCGCGATCTGCTCCGGCTCCGGGTCGCTGCCCAGCTCACGGGTGAGCTGCCGGGCCACGTTGCGCATCCGGTTGACGTCCTCGACCAGGTGCACGGGCAGCCGTACGGTGCGCTCCTGCTGCGCGATCGCCCGGCTGATCGCCTGCCGGATCCACCAGGTGGCGTACGTCGAGAACTTGTAGCCCCGCTCGTAGTCGAACTTCTCGACCGCCCGGACCAGACCGGTGTTGCCCTCCTGGATCAGGTCCAGCATGGGCATCCCGGAGCGGACGTACCGGCGGGCGATGGAGACCACCAGCCGGAGGTTGGCCCGGATGAAGAGGTCCTTCGCCCGCTCCCCCTCGACCACCAGTCGCTCCAGCTCCGCGCGGCTGACGCCGACCGGAAGCTTCTCCGACTCGACGAGGTGCTCGGCGTAGAGGCCGGCCTCGATGGCCTTGGAGAGGTCTACCTCGGCGGCGGCATCGAGCAGCGGTGTGCGGGAGATCTCGTGCAGGTACACGCCGACCAGGTCGCGCTCCTCGGCGACCTCGTCGGTCCGCATCACGATCTTCTTCTCCACGTTCCCCACGGTCCCCTCGTCGTTCCTCCCGGTGGCCCGGGTTCCTGCTCCTGCCATCCCCACGTTCATCAGCCCTCCCCGTAACCTCCGCTGTGCCCCGCGGTGCTGACACCTACACAACAGTTGAGACGCGTTAGGGATTCCATCTGGTGAGTCGAAAGTGTCACGAATGGCTGAGTAGTTGCTGAAAGCACGATCGACGTTTGCTGTCAGTCGTCCCGATCGGGTGTGCTGTTACCGGCGGTCACCGCAGCTTGGGGGGCCCAGGGCAGAAGGCCACCGGGTTATCGGACCACCCTCACACAACGACACACAGCGATGCACGTCACCAGGTTGCTGCGATTCTCGTCACGCCTCGTTCTACGCACGGCGCGGCCGGTCGGTTCATCCCGCCCGTCGGAGGGTTACCCCTCCGCCCGGTCAACAATCCGGAGCCCGACGATAGTCCCGGCCCACGCGCCGGTCCCCGCCCAGGCGTCGGTCCCCCGCCCAGGCGCCGGTCCCCGGCACGCGTCGGTCGTGGGCCGGCCGACGCCGGGGCGTGGTCCGGGTCAGCCGGCGAGCAGGGCGATCGCGCCGCGTACCTGGTTGGCGGAGCGGTCCAGCGCGGCCCGGGCGTCGGCGACGGCCGCACCGGACAGCAGCGACACCAGGGCCGCCTTCAGGTCACCGTCGGCCTCGGTCAGCGCGTGCCTGGCGACCTCCTCGGCGCACCCGGTCGCCTCCACGAGGATCGAGATCATGCGTCCCCGGAGTTTGGCGTTGGTGGCGACCATGTCGATCATCAGGTTTGAGTAGACCCGCCCCAGACGCACCATCACGGCGGTGGAAAACCCGTTCAGCACCAGTTTCTGGGCGGTCGCGGCCTTCATCCGGGTCGAACCGGTAACCACCTCCGGGCCGGTCTCGACCCCGATGAACACCGTCACCGACCGGGCCGCCGCGGCGCGCGGATCGGCACAGATCAGCACGGTGTCGGCACCGAGGTCCGTCGCGGCCCGCAGTGCACCGAGGACGTACGGGGTACGCCCGCTGGCGGCCAGCCCGACCACCAGGTCGCCGGGGCGTACGCAGCCACGCGCCTCCTCGGCACCGCCGGCCTCGTCGTCCTCGGCGTCCTCGACGGCCCGCCACATCGCGTCCGGCCCGCCCGCCAGATGGGCGCAGAACCAGCGGTCCGGGGCGTTGAAGGTGGGTGCCAGCTCGGCCGCGTCCAGCACGCCGAGCCGCCCGGAGGTGCCCGCGCCGAAGTAGTGCACCCGGTGCCCGGCCCGCAGCGCCGTCACCGCAAGCTCGACCGCCACCGCGATCTCGTCCAGCACCTTCGTCACGGCGGCCGGCACCCGCCGGTCGTCCTCGTTGATCACCTTCAGTACGTCCCGGACGGACAGCAGGTCCAGGTCGAGGCTGCGCGGGTTGCGCCGCTCGGTGGGGGAACTGACCCGGACCACCGCCCGCCGGTCCGGCTCACCGGCCACCGCCCGCCGGTCCGGCTCCCCGGCCACCGCCCGCCGGTCCGGCTCACCGGCCGCGCCACCGGCCGGGCCGGGGTCTCCGGTTCGTCCCGGCACACCGTCCGGTCGGTGGTCCGGCTCGGCCGGCGTCGGGTAAGCGGACCCCGCGCCGGAATCCGGACGCGGGGTGGCGGGTGGCGCACCGGGCTCGACCCGTCCGGCCGTCATGTCCGCCCCCCAGCACCTCGACCGCCGCAGCGCCGAACGCTCATCCGGCCGCCGCCTCGCCGCGCGCGCCGCACCGCGACGCCGTCGCGCCGGACGGCCCGACCTGCCCGCTTCTCATGCCCGCCTCCCCTTGACCCGGTGCGGCTGCACCGCTTCGGCGGTGACCTCCAGGGCCTTCTTCGCTCTGGCCCGGTTGCGCGCGGCGACCCCGACGAAGAGGCAGTCGACGACCGTCAACTGGGCGAGCCGGCTGGCCATCGCACCGGACCGGTACGTCGTCTCCCGGGCCGCCGTGGTGAGGACGTGGTCGGCGACGTCGGTGATCGGCGAGCGCGGGAAGTTGGTGAGCGCGACAGTTGTCGCCCCTCGGGCGCGGGCCTGCTCCAGCACCTCGATGGTGTCCAGCGTGGTGCCGGTGTGCGAGATGCCCATCGCGACGTCGCCCCTGCCGAGCAGGGCCGCCGAGGTGAGCGCGGTGTGCACGTCGGGGAAGTAGAAGGCGGTGCGGCCGATCCGGTGCAGTTTCTGCTGGAAGTCGGAGGCGACGAAACCACTCGCCGCCGCGCCGTAGATGTCGACCCGGCCGGCGCTGTTGATCGCCTCGACCACCTGCTCGCAGACCGCCGGGTCGAGTTGCTCGGCGGTTTCCTCGACCGCCCGCGCGTCACTGAAGGCGATCGTCGCGATGATCTGGGCCAGGTCGGCGCCGGGCGGGATGTCGCCGCCCACCACCCGGGCGTCCGGCGGCTCGACCCGGCGGGCCGCCTCGGCCGCGAGCCGGATCCGCAGTTGCGGGTAACCGTCCATGCCGACCGAGCGGCAGAACCGGATGACGGTGGCCTCGGAGGTTTCGGCGGCGGTCGCCAGGTCTGTGATGGTCCGGCGAGCGGCGTCCGCGGGATCGGCCACGACGAGCCGGGCGACCCGTTGCTCGGCGGGCGAGAGCGACGGGAGCAGGCCGCTGATATGGACGATCAGCCCACCTGTCTCGTGACTCGCAGAAACCTTCGCAGTCTTCACCACGGATGAAACTTACTTTCACGGAGGCGGGAGCGTCAACCGTGACGCGCTACACCTGCGAAAGTACGCCCAACGGGTGGGAAAAAGCGGCCGGTAAGCCCAGCCGAGCGTGCCATTCCCACCACACCTTCGTCTCGGCGGGGTCACCGAGCCCGCAACACCGCTCGGCATCCGGATGAATAGTCATCCATCGATAGGCTACCGGACTGGCGCGCGGGGCGTCCGAGGGCACCGGTCCGGACAGCCCTCCCCCTGCGGTGCCGGGCCTCCGGCGGTGGTGCCGGGCCTCCGGCGGTTCGGTGTCGGATCGGGCGGTGGGCCGGGCGATAGCGTGGCGGGTATGGCGGATCGCAGTGTGCTCATCAGTGGCGGGGCGGGCGGGCTGGGCGGGGCGGTAAGTGCCGCGTTCGTGGCGGCCGGGTGGCGGGTGGTCGTACCCGTTCGGCCGGCCGGCGGGACCGAGCCGGCCACCGCCCCGGAACCGGCCACCGGCCAGGAGCAGGCCACCGCTGCGGAGCAGGCCGCCGGCCAGGAACCGGCCGGCGAGGGTGTGCTGCGGGTGGCGGCGGACCTCACCGACCCGGAACAGGTCGACCGGGCGGTGCGGGTGGCCGCCGGCGACGCCGGGACGCCGCTGCGGGCCGTGGTGAACCTGGCCGGCGGGTACGCCTCCGGCGGCCTGGTGCACGAGACCCCGGTCGACGACTTCGACCAGATGCTGCTCCGCAACCTCCGCCCCACCCACCTGGTCACCCGCAGCGCGCTGCCGCACCTGCTGGCGGCCGGCGGCGGCTCGGTGGTCTGCGTCGCCTCCCGGGCGGCGCTGGCTCCCTTTCCCGGCGCCGCCGGCTACGTCACGTCGAAGGCGGCGGTACTCGCCTTCGCCTCGGCGGTCGCCGTGGAGTACCGGCAGGCGGGGGTGCGGTGCAACACGGTGCTGCCCAGCGTCATCGACACGCCGGCCAACCGGGCGGCGCAGCCCAGCGCGGACCACTCCCGTTGGGTGGCACCGGCGGAGATCGCCGCGGTGATCCGCTTCCTGGCCAGCGACGAGTCGGCGCCGACGAGCGGTGCGGCGGTACCGGTGTACGGCCGGGCCTGACCGGCCGGCCCACCGCGGCCGGCGCCGCCTCCGGGCCGTGCGGTCCCGAGGATCGGGCGGCCGGCTCCGCCTCCTGCGGCCCGGGCTCCGGCGTCTCCGCCCTCCGCGGCCCGGATTCCGGTGCATCCGGTCCGTCCGGTGCCTCCGGCGCAACGGTGCCGGGACCGGGTGGGAGGCGGTCGGCGGGCAGCCACTCCCGCAGCCCGGCCTGGATCGCCCGGGTCACCTCGTCCGGGGAACGGTTCGCGTCCACCACCACGAACGTGCCGAACTCCGGCAGCGAGCGGTACGCCGCGGCTCCGGCGGTCAGATAGCCGATGTTCTCGTGGTCGGTGCCCCGGGCCTCGATCCGCCGGTACGCCTCGCCCGGGTCCACCGCCAGCAGGAAGGTCAGCTCGGGCGGCGGGAAGATCCGGTACAGCAGCCGGGCGAGTCCCTCCCAGCGCCCGCCGCCGCCGTGCGCCCGGATGCTGGCGTACTGGCAGACCGAGTAGCGGTCCATCACGGCGACCCGGGAACGGAGCCGGGAGCGCAGCAGCGCCCGGGCGATGGCCAGCCAGCGCAGTGCCGACTCGGCCAGCAACATCCCGTCCCGGCCCAGTAGGCGCTGGGCGTCCCGCCGGCCCAGTTTGCGGGCCAGTCGGCCGAACCACCGCCGACCGCCGGCGTTCTGCCAGTACGTCGCCGGAACGCCGCCCGCGGTCAGTGCGTCCGCCAGTCGGTGTGCCTGGGTGGTCTTGCCGGAGCCGTCGATTCCGACCAGGGCCACGGCCCGCAGCCGTCCCCCGTTCCGCCGCCGGAGCAGAGTTGGGGCCACGCCCAGCAACGGTACCCGGCGTCCGCAGCCCCCGAGCCCGGTCAGGTGTGAAGGAACGAAGTGCCGGGTAACGGTAAATCTCCACCCCGTTGACCAGATGTCCACGACACCGACAGGGAGAGCCTGATGGATCACCGCGGCGACGAGACCCTCCTTGCCACACTCAAGCGGGTCGCCGCCGTTCTCAAGCAGTCCGAGATCCCGTTCGCGCTGGGCGGCAGCTTCGCGGTGTACGCGCACGGCGGCCACTCCAGCGACCACGACGTCGATTTCCTCATCCGCGAGCAGGACACCGAGCGTGCCCTGGCGGCGCTGGTCGAGGCTGGCTTCACCGCCGAGCGCCCGCCGGAGGACTGGCTGGTCAAGGTCTGGGACGACGACCGGATGGTGGACCTGATCCACCGGCCGATCGAGACTCCGGTGACCGACGAGACCTTCCGGGACACCGTGGTACGCCCGGTCGACGCCATCCACATGCCGGTGCTGTCGGCCACCCACCTGATGGTGCACAAGCTGCTCAGCTTCTCGCAGCACTACTGCGACTTCGCCCGCGGGCTGCCGCTGGCCCGTTCGCTGCGGGAGCAGATCGACTGGGACCGGGTACGCAAGGAGACGGCGCACTCCCCGTACGCCGAAGCCTTCCTGGTGCTGCTGGACCGGCTCGACGTACTGCCCTACCGCCCGACCGGCGAGCAGCGGCGCTACGCGTCGACCGCGACGGAGCAGGGGATGCGGGGCATCGAGGAACACAGCGAGGTGGCGACATGAACCAGCGCGGCACGGGTGGCGGCGAGCCACCCGACGACTATCTGGAGGCGGCGATCCAGCGCCTGCTCACCGAACGTACCGAGATCGCCGAACAGGGCATCACGGTGACCCGCCGGGACCACTCGGTGGTGCTCTGCGGCGAGGTGGAGAGCGCGCAGCGTCGCGAGGAGATCCTCCGCATCGTGCTGGAGCACTTCCCGGACGTTCCGGTGACCGTCGACATCGGACTGATCCGGGCCCAGGCGCCGACCGAGGTGGAGGAGCTGCGGTGAGGGAGGTGACGACATGGTGATCCGGATCGCGGCCGTCGGCGACGTGCACATGGACCAGGACGTGGTCGGGCGGTTCCGGCCGGCCCTGGAGCAGTTGCCGGAGCGCGCCGACGTCCTGCTGCTCGCCGGTGACCTGACCAGACACGGGACCGAGTCCGAGGCCCGCTGTGTGGCGACCGAGTTCGGCGACCTCGGCGTACCGGTGGTCGCGGTGCTCGGCAACCACGACCACCACTGCGACGAGGTGCCGGGGGTGATCCGGGTGCTGGAGGACGCCGGCATCCTGGTACTGGAGGGCACGAACGTGGTGCTGGACTGCTCCGGGACCCGGCTCGGCATCGCCGGGGCGAAGGGCTTCGGCGGCGGGTTCGCCGGCCGGTGCGCGAGCGAGTTCGGCGAGCCGGAGATGAAGGCGTTCGTCCGGACCACGAGCGCGATCGCCGACCAGCTCGGCGAGGCGCTGCGGGAGATGGACTGCGACGTGCGGGTCGCGCTGACCCACTATTCCCCGGTACCCGACACGCTGGCCGGGGAGCCGCTGGAGATCTATCCGTTCCTCGGCTCGTACCAGCTCGGCCAGGCCATCGACTCGGCCCCGACCGAGCTGGCGGTGCACGGGCACGCGCACGCCGGCACCGAGCGGGGCACCACCCCGGGCGGGGTACGGGTCCGCAACGTCGCGCACCCGGTGATCAAGCAGGCGTACAGCGTCTTCCACCTGCATCCACCGTATGCGGGGGCCACCGCGGGAAAGGTTTCCGCGATCAGCGCCGGGGGTATTTCCTGAGCCATGGAACTACTGCTCTGGATTCTCGCGGTTGTGCTGGTGGTCGCCGGTGTGCTTGCACTCTTCCGGCGGCAGCTCCTCTGGGGCATCGTGCTGATCATCGTCGGCCTGCTCGTCGGCCCGTTCGGCGTCAGCATCTTCAATTGACGCGGGGCCGACGACGGCGCACCGCCGGCCCCCCATCGCTTGAAGAGCCCTGTTCCTCATCCCGAGCCCCTACGACGCTCAGAAACGAAACAGGCAAGCCGGGGTCGCCGAGCCCGGGTCTCCCTCTCCCCCTGGAGGACCCGGGCCGGCGACTCCGGCGATTCGTCTTTCCCGGCCTACCGGTGGCCGGACCTCAACACCGGGGTACGCCGGGGATGAACCCGTCGTAACCGGTGAGCACGTACGCGTCGGAGATGAACCGGCCGGTGCCGATCCGGTCCCAGATGTTGCTGGTGCCGTAGGTGCCGGTGACCGTCGTACCGGTGGTCTGGCAGTGGATCGTGACCCCGGCGCCGTCGGCGACGGTGCCGACCGAGGAGTAGCCCGTGCCGGGGCCGGACCGGACGGTCAGTGGGCTGCCCGCGGTGTTCACCGTGCCGGACCCGGTGCCGCCGCCCGAGCAGCCGTTGTCGCTGGTGTAGCTGCGGGTTCCCCAGTAGAGCGCGAGTGTGCCGTTGAACCGCACCTGGATGTCGGAGCCGTTGCGCCGCTGCTCGTAGTGCAGGTGCGGGCCGGTGGAGCCGCCGGTGGTGCCGACGTACCCGATCACGGTGCCGTGGCCGACGCTCCGGCCGACGGCGGTGTTGAAGCCGCTCAGGTGGGCGTAGTAGGTCGTGTAACCGCTGCCGTGGTTGATCCGGACGTACTTGCCGTAGCTGGTGCCACCGAGGTCGGCGACCACGTCGACGGTGCCGGGGGCGCTGGCCACCACCGGGTCGCCCTGGTCGTCGGTCCGGTTGAAGTCCACGGCGTACGCCGGGCTGTGGTTGGACCGGGTCTGCCCCGACCAGGACTGGCCGCACGGGAACGGCACCTTGAAGGTGGGTGCGGCGGCGGCCGGCGAGGCCGGGACCAGCACCGCGGCGGCCAGCAGCAGGCCGGCGCCGAGAGTGGCGACGAGGCGGGAACGCACGAGTACCTCCCATGGCGAAAGTTTTCCATGTATGGATTGACTGTGGCAGAAAACTTCAAGAAGCGGAAGGGTGTCGCCGGGCGCGGAGAGGGCTCGCCGGTGCCGCCGATCCGGTATACCTGAACGACATGGCCGCGCCGACGTACCTGAGGAGCATGCCGCTGCACGCCGTGACCGAGGTCTACGGCGAGGCCGGCCTGCGGGACCGGTTCCGGCTGGAGGTGGAGCGTTTCGGACCGGCGGAGCGGGCCCGGTTGGCGGCGGCGCTGGAGCTGGCCGGCACGCTGCACCGCGACGACCGCCGGGTCCGCGAGCCCTACCTCAACCACCTGCTCCGGGTGGCGATCCGGATCATCTGCTACTACTCGGTGACCGACGTCGACGTGATCGTCGCGGCACTGCTGCACGACGCGGTCGAGGACCATCCGGCCGAACTCGCCGGCCAACCCGCCGGGACGACCGGGCCGGCGACCACCGAGGCGGCGCTGGCCGAGGTGGCCCGGCGGTTCAACCCCCGGGTGGCCCGGCTGATCGCGGCGGTCACCAATCCGGAGTACGACCCGGCGCTGGACCGGGACGAGCAGTACCGCGCGCACCTGGCGGAGAGCCTGGACCGGGAACCCTGGGCCCGGGTGATCAAGATGTCGGACTTCACCGACAACGGCGTGGGGGTCATCCACACCACCGGCGACAAGGTGCACCGCTCGGCCCGGAAGTACCGTCCCCTGGTGCCGCTCTTCCGGGACCTGGTGACCCGGCCGGACACCCCGCTCGACGACGACGCGCGGGCACACATCCTCGGCCAACTCGACCTCGCCGAGCAGCGCTTCGCGGCAATCCTCGACGAGCCCGGCCCCGCCCCGGCGGTCCCCGGCGCCGGATAGCCGGCCGACCCTCGCACCGGCCCGCGGCGGGTCGCCGGGTTTCCGAATCGTTACGGCCTCGTGGCTCTCCGGGTCTGGACGACCTTTGGCTGCAAGCGCTTACATGTGGGGACGCCCACAGGCCGGCGCGGAAGCCAACAGGCAACCGGACACGCCGGCACGAAAGGAGGACGGCATGGCGGTCCAGTCCAGACCACGCCAGGCCTTCGCGATCGCCGGTGTGTTGACCCTGGCACTCGGCGCCACCGCCTGTTCCGGCGACAGTGAGAGCGGGCTCGACCCGGACTCCGCGGAGTGCGCCCCGTACTCGGCCTACCAGGGTCACGACGGGGAGAACGTCTCCATCTACGCGTCGATCCGGGACAAGGAGGCCGACCTGCTCCGGGAGTCGTGGAAGCAGTTCGAGGACTGCACCGGCATCGAGATCGACTACGACGGCAGCGGCGAGTTCGAGGCCCAGCTCCAGGTGCAGGTGGACGGCGGCAACCCGCCGGACCTCGCCTTCATCCCCCAGCCCGGACTGCTCGCCCGGTTCGCCGGGGCCAACAAGCTCAAGCCGATGACGGCCGAGCAGAAGAGCCTGGCCGAGGCGAACTACCCGGCCGACTGGCTCAAGTACGCCACCGCCGGCGGACAGCTCTACGGCACCCCGCTGGGCGCCAACGTGAAGTCCTTCGTCTGGTATTCACCCAAGGCGTTCGCCGACAAGGGCTACCAGGTGCCGACCACCTGGCAGCAGCTGATGGAGCTGAGCGACAAGATCGCGGCGGAGGGCAAGAAGCCGTGGTGCGTCGGGCTGGAGTCGGGCGAGGCCACCGGCTGGCCGGCGACCGACTGGATCGAGGACCTGATGCTGCGTACGCAGCCGCCGGAGGTCTACGACCAGTGGACCAGCCACGGCATCCCGTTCAACGACCCCCTGGTGGTTCAGGCCGTCGACCAGGCCGGCCAGGTGCTGAAGAACCCGAAGTACGTGAACGGCGGATACGGCGAGGTCAAGAGCCTGATCACCACCCCGTTCCAGGAGGGTGGACTGCCGATCCTGCAGGGCCAGTGCTCGATGCACCGGCAGGCGAACTTCTACGCCAACTACCTGCCCGAGGGCACCAAGGTCGGCCCGGACGGCGACATCTACGCCTTCTACTTCCCGGCGGTCGACCCGGCCAAGGGCAAGCCGGTGCTCGGCGGCGGCGAGTTCACCGTGGCCTTCACCGACGGCCCGGCCGTGCAGGCCGTCCGGCAATACCTGATGACCGGTGAGTACGCCAACTCCCGGGCCGGGCTCGGCAACTGGATCACGCCGAACAACAAGCTCGACGTCAGCAAGGTCGAGCAGGCGGTCGACAAGCTCTCGATGGAGGTGCTGCTCGACAAGAGCACTGTCTTCCGGTTCGACGGCTCCGACCTGATGCCCGCCGCCGTCGGCTCCGGGACCCTGTGGAAGGCCATGATCGACTGGGTCAACGGCAAGGACACCAAGAGCACCCTCGACTTCGTCGAAGGCTCCTGGCCGAAGTGACCCCCTGACGGTCCGGCCCGCAGCACGCGGGCCGGACCGTCGGCTTGTTTGTCGTCCCTTCCGGCGTTGGAGGCGCTGATGGATTTCGCCGACGAGGCACCGAAGCTACTCATGCTGCTCTACGGCCTGATCGCCTTCGCGGTCGTGGTCGGCGGACTGCTCGTGCTGCTCGACGTCGTACCCAACTGGTTCGCCCGGCGCCGGGAGGCGGCGCTTGTCGCTGCCTCGACCGGCGGCCCGGCGGCCGGCGGCCCCCGGCCGCGCCGCCGCTCGGTGGCGAACCGGCCGGAGGGCGGGCTCGCGCTCTTCTTCCTGCTGCCCACCCTGCTGCTGCTGGCGATCGGCCTGGTCGTGCCGGCCGTCCGGACCACAATCCTGTCCTTCATGGACGGTGGCAGCGAGCGTTGGGTCGGGCTGGCCAACTACCGGTGGATGTTCGCCCAGGACGAGATCGCCAGCATCCTCACCAACACCCTGATCTGGGTGGTCCTGGTGCCGCTGGTGGCCACCGGCACCGGGCTGCTCTACGCCGTCCTGGTCGACCGGGCCCGGTTCGAGTCGGTCGCCAAGGCCCTCATCTTCATGCCGATGGCGATCTCGTTCGTCGGCGCCAGCATCATCTGGAAGTTCGTCTACGCCTACCGCTCCGGCGAGTACGACCAGATCGGCCTGCTCAACCAGGTCTGGATGGTGTTCGGCGGGGAGCCCCGGCAGTGGCTCAGCGAACCGCCGCTGAACACCCTGCTGCTGATCGTGATCATGATCTGGATCCAGGCCGGTTTCGCGATGGTGGTGCTCTCGGCCGCGATCAAGGCGATCCCCGGCGACGTCGTCGAGGCGGCCCGGCTGGACGGGGTGAACCCCTGGCAGATGTTCTGGCGGATCACCCTGCCGAGCATCCGGCCGGCCCTGATCGTCGTGGTGGTCACCGTCTCGATCGCCACCCTCAAGGTCTTCGACATCGTCCGGACCACCACAAACGGCAACTTCGACACCGGTGTCATCGCCAACGAGATGTACAACCAGGCGTTCCGGTTCGGCCAGACCGGCCAGGGGTCCGCGCTCGCCGTCTTCCTCTTCGTCCTGGTGATCCCGATCGTGATCTACCAGATCCGCAACCTGCGCAAGCAGCGGGAGGCCTGAGATGACCACCACGACCCCGTCCGCTCCGGCCGGAACGCAAGCGGTGGCCACCCCACCGGCGACCCGGGCCGCCCGGGTGCGCCGCCGGCTCAACAACCCGGTCGCCACCGGCGTCTCGATCCTGATCGCGGTGCTCTGGACGGTGCCGACCTTCGGCCTCTTCGTCTCCTCGTTCCGCCCCGAGGACGAGATCAAGACCACCGGCTGGTGGACCGCCTTCAGCAACCCGCAGTTCACCCTGGACAACTACCAGGAGGTGCTGTTCGGCCGCTCGGCGATCTCCGGACAGCTCGCCGGTTACTTCGTCAACTCGCTGGTGATCACCATCCCGTCGGTACTCTTCCCGCTGGCCTTCGCGGCGCTGGCGGCGTACGCGCTGGCCTGGATGAACTTCCGGGGGCGGGACTGGATCTACATCGGCGTCTTCGCGTTGCAGATCGTGCCGCTGCAGATGGCCCTGGTGCCGCTGCTCAGCTTCTTCTCCGAGGGTGTGAGCCTGGGCGGCGTCGAGCTGATGCCGGCGTGGAACCTCGACGACGAGGAGAAATTCCTCCAGGTCTGGTTCGCGCACACCTGCTTCGCACTGCCGATCGCCGTCTTCCTGCTGCACAACTTCATCTCGCAGCTACCGAAGGACCTGATGGAGGCGGCCCGGGTGGACGGCGCCACCCACCCGAAGATCTTCCGCTCCATCGTGCTGCCGCTGATCGTGCCGGCGCTGGCCGCGTTCGCCATCTTCCAGTTCCTCTGGGTCTGGAACGACCTGCTGGTCGCACTGATCTTCGCCGGTGGCGGCCGGGAGACGGCACCGCTGACCGTACGCCTCGCCGAGCTGGCCGGTACCCGGGCCAACGAGTGGCAGCGGCTCACCTCCGGCGCGTTCATCTCGATCGTCGTACCGCTGATCGTGTTCCTCTCCCTCCAGCGCTTCTTCGTACGCGGACTGCTCGCCGGAGGCGTCAAGGGCTGACCGGCCGTCCCGGGCCGACGCTGCCGGGCGGGCGAGCCGCCCGGCAGCCGGGCCCCGGCCGGGCAGCCGTGGCCGGCGTACGGCCGGATCAGGATGGCAGCACTGTGACCACAATCGACGACGTGGCCCGGCTGGCGGGGGTCTCCACCGCCACCGTCTCCCGGGCACTGCGCGGGTTGCCGACGGTCTCCGAGACGACCCGGATGCGGGTACTGCTCGCCGCCGAGCAACTCGACTACACCGTCTCGCCCAGCGCCTCCCGGCTGGCCGGCGGCCGGACCGGCACCATCGCCGCGCTGGTCCCCCGGCTCACCCCCTGGTTCGTCGGTGCCGTGCTGGACGCCGCCGAGGAGGTCCTGCACGCCGCCGGGTACGACCTGCTGCTGCACAACCTCGGCGGCCGCGAGCACGCCCGGAGCCGGCTGCTGCACCGGTCCACCCTGCCGAAACGGGTCGACGCGGCGATGCTTGTCGGTACACCGATGCGGGCCGACGACCTGGCCACGATCGCCGGCCTGGCGCTGCCGGGCGTCACGGTCGGCGCCGGCACGGTGGTGCCGGGCTGGCCGAGCATCCGGATCGACGACCGGGCGGCCGGCCGGACCGCCACCGAGCACCTGCTCCGGCTCGGGCACCGGCGGATCGCCTGCGTCCGCGGCGACCCGGCCGACGAGTTCGCGCACCCGGCCCACCAGGAGCGGCTGCACGGCTACCGGGACGCACTGGAGGCCGCCGGGATCGCCCCGGACCCCCGGCTCGGCGTCGAGGTCCCGGCGGACGCCGAGGGAGGCCGGAGGGCCGCCGAGCGGCTGGTCGCCCGCGGCGACCCGCCGACCGCGGTCTTCGCCACCTGCGACGAGCTGGCGATGGGAGTGTGCAGTGCGCTGCGGCTGGCCGGGCTGCGGGTGCCGGAGCAGGTGAGCGTGATCGGCCTCGACGACCACGAGCTGTCCGGCGCGTTCGGGCTGACCACCGTGGCCCAGCCCGCCGCGGAGCAGGGCCGGCTGGCCGCCGGTACGCTGCTCGGCCCGCTGGTCGAGCGCAGCCGGGCCGAGCCGGAACCCACGCCGGTGGTCCTGCCCACCCGGCTCGTCGTACGCAATTCGACCGCCCCGCCCCGAACAGCCTGAGCCCTCCGGCCGGCGGAAAGCCCCGAGGGCCGGCGGTCGCGCCAACGCCGTCGGGCAGGCGTGCCCACGCCGTCGGCCGGCCGTCCTCCGCCGTCGGCCGGCCGTGCCCACGCCGGCCGGGAGGGCCGTGGCCCGGCCCTCGGGAAGACTGGAGCCTGGTCCTGCGGAAGACTGGATCTCGGCGGGCGGAGCCGTACCCCGGGCCGCCCGCGAGGCGCGAGGCGATGGGAGAGCACCCTGAACAGCAGCGAGACGATGCCCTCGACCACTCCGACGGCGGCCGGGCCGGCCCCGGGCGACGGGCCGGCCGAGGTCGGGCCGTGGTGGCGGCACGCGGTCATCTACCAGATCTATCCCCGCTCCTTCGCCGACTCCGACGGCGACGGCTTCGGCGACCTGCCCGGAATCATCGCCCGGCTGGACCACCTGGTCGAGTTGGGCGTGGACGCGGTGTGGCTGTCGCCGTTCTATCCCTCGCCGCAGGCGGACGCCGGCTACGACGTGGCCGACTACCGGGGGGTGGACCCGCTCTTCGGCACGCTGGCGGACCTCGACCGGCTGATCGCCGAGACCCACGCCCGGGGCCTGCGGTTCATCGTCGACCTGGTGCCGAACCACACCTCCGCGGCCCACCCGTGGTTCACCGCCGCGCTGGCCGCCGGCCCCGGCAGCCCGGAGCGGCAGCGCTACGTCTTCCGGGACGGCCGGGGCCCCGGCGGCGGCGAACCGCCGAACGACTGGGGCAGCGTCTTCGGCGGCCCGGCCTGGACCCGGGTCACCGAACCGGACGGCAGCCCCGGCCAGTGGTACCTGCACCTCTTCGACACCGGACAGCCGGACCTCAACTGGGACCTGCCCGAGGTGCGCGAGGAGTTCCGGGACATCCTGCGGTACTGGCTGGACCGGGGCGTGGACGGGTTCCGGGTCGACGTGGCGAACGGACTGGTCAAGCAGGCCGACCTGGCCGACTGGCACCCGCCGGTGGAACCGGTCACCGGGGAGGGCACCGAGGGCCCGCGACCGCCGATGTGGGACCAGGACGGGGTACACGAGATCTACCGGGACTGGCGGCGGGTGCTTGACGGATATCCGGGCGAGCGGGTCCTGGTCGCGGAGGCGTGGGTGCAGTCGGCCGAGCGGCTGGCCGGGTACGTCCGGCCGGACGAGATGCACCAGGCGTTCAACTTCGAGTACCTGGAGGCGGCCTGGACCGCCCCGATCCAGTACGCGGTGATCACCCGTTCGCTGGCCGCCAACGAGGCGGTCGGCGCACCGACCACCTGGGTGCTCTCCAACCACGACGTGCTGCGGCACGCCAGCCGGCTCGGGTTGCCGGTCGGCACCCGCCGACCGCTCGGCATCGGCGTCGGCGATCCGCAGCCGGACGGCGTCGTCGGGCTGCGCCGGGCCCGGGCGGCCACCCTGCTGATGCTGGCCCTGCCCGGCTCCGCCTACCTCTACCAGGGTGAGGAGCTGGGGCTTCCGGAGCACACCACGCTGCCGGACGAGGCCCGGCAGGACCCGACCTGGCAGCGGAGTGGGCACACCGAGCGGGGCCGGGACGGCTGCCGGGTGCCGATCCCGTGGGAGGCGGACGCCCCGTCGTACGGCTTCGGCCCGACCGACGCGAGCTGGCTGCCGCAGCCGGCGATCTGGGCCGAGTACGCCCTGGACCGGCAGCGCGGGGTGGGCGGCTCGACGTACGAGCTGTACCGGACCAGCCTGCGGCTGCGTCGCGAACTGCGGCTCGGCGCCGGCACCGTGCACTGGCTGACCAGTCCGGACGACGTGCTCTACTTCCGCAACGGGGCCCTGCGGGTGCTCACCAACTTCGGCGCCGACCCGGTCGAGCTGCCGGCCGGTGCCGAGCTGGTGCACGCCAGCGGCCCGCTGGACGCCGACGGCCGGGTGCCGACCGACGTCACCGTCTGGCTCCGGGTAGCCGAGCAGACCGAACCGGACTGAGTCGGCAACAGGGCGGTCGACTCACTCCGGATCGTGGTCGGCGGGCCGGGCCGGTCGGGCGGGAATCCCGGCCGGTCCGGCGTCGTCCGGGGCCACCTCCGCCGCCCGTGCGCGCAGCAGCTCGTGCACCCGGCGGATGTCGTCCGGCGCGCTGCGCGAGGCGAGCCAGTACATGATCCCGGTGGGCAGGAAGAACAGTTGGAAGGCCGCGAGCCCGACGGCGAAGTTCAGCGGTGGCGGGAACGCCGCACGCAACGCCGAGGCGGCCACCCCGATCAGGCCGTTCCCGGTCGCCCGGCCGACCCCGTTGACCAGGTTGCCGAGGCTGTAGACCGTACCCCGGTGTTCCGGCGGGTTGACGTCGGCGATCAGCGCGAACCAGTTCGGCGAGTTGGCCGAGGTGAGGCCGAGCGCGAGCAGGGCGGTGAGCAGGCTGAGCCCGACGGTCGGCTCGGTGAGGACGCTGCCGAGCACGGCCGCGGCCACCGCGCCGGCACCGGCACCGTCCGGCACGTCGATCCGGATCGGCACGAAGAAGAGCACCGCGTAGAACGGCACCGCGGCCAGCACGCCGACCGCCGCGACCAGGGCACGGCCCCGGGGGGTACGCCGTTGCGCGGCGTCGCCGACCAGCCCGCCGACGATGGAGAGCACCCCGCCGAGCTGGAAGAGTACGGCGAAGACGCTGCCCACGACGGTGGCGGTGGCCGACGAGTACCCCTGGGCCTCGGCCCGTTCCCGGAACAGGGCCGGCAGCCAGACCAGCGAGCCGAACGCCATCTGGGCGGTGAGGCCCTGCATCACCAGCCAGAGGTTGGTCCGGCGGTGCAGGATACCGGGCAGGTCGGCGGGGCTGATCCGGTAGTCGTAGTCCCGGCCGACCGCCAGCGCGCCGGTCAGCTCCGGTTCGCTCTGGCCGCGCCGGATGTCGTAGGTGAGCAGGTAGGCCAGGGTCGCCACCAGGCCGACGACGCTGAGCAGCAGGAACGGGCGGCGCCAGTCCTGCGCGCCGAGCACCCCGCCGACCAGGGTGCCGGCCAGCGTGCCGACGCCCTGGGAGAGGCCCCAGAAGCTCAGCACCACCCCCCGGCGGCGCGGGCTGACCAGGTCGGTGACCACGGAGAAGCCGACCGATCCGACCGCGCCGAGCCCGATCGCGGCCAGCAGTTGCGCGCCGAAGAACGCCGGATAGTTCGGGGCGAGCGCGCTGCCGGCGGTGCCGGCGGCCCAGAGCAGCGTGCCGACCATCAGCAGCGGCTTGCGGTTCGACCGGTCCCCGACGTACGCCCAGCCGACCGCGGCAACCGCGCTGACCAGGAAACTCGTCGCGGTCACCGCGCCGATCGCGCCGACGCCGACGTCCAGCGCGGGTGCGATGGAACCGTACAGCGGCGGCACCAGCCCGATCGCCACGTTGTCCAGCGAGGCGAGTACGACGAAGACCGCGACGCTGTAGAACCGGTGGACCCGGCCCCCGCCCCGGGCGACTCGCCGGCCACCGATCGTCATCTCCGGCACCTAACCAGGATCAGGTAACGCCGAGGTGACGGTGTCGCCGGGTGGCGTACCCCGAAATCCGCTGGTTGGTACGGCGTTCCGGTACGGCCGCCGGTACGGCATCGTAGTGTTCGCGCGACCCTGCGTAATGGCAGGAAGGTTCGCGGCGGATGTCTCGACACCGGATTCGGTGGAGGTGCGGTGGAGCCGACGATGACGAACGTACGGCAGCGGGTCGCCGAATCCGCCCGCGAGGAGGAACGGGACGACGCGGCGGCACTGCCGGAGCTGGCCGACGCGGGGTGGATGCACCACGGTGCCGCGTTCGCCGAGACGAGCTTCTGGGCGGTCGCCAGGCAACTGCCGGCGCTGGTCCGCGAGGCGGTGGTGCTGGCCTGGCGGGTGAGCCGGACGGACACGCTGGCCGCGATCGGCCTGAACGTCGTCGCCGGCACCATGATCACGTTCGGGTTGCTCGCCACCAGCACCGTACTGCGGGAACTCTTCGCCTCCGGGCCGACCCCGGACCGGGTCCGCTCGGCGGCGCCCAGCCTGGTGGTGGCGGCCCTGGCGGTGATGGCCAAGGGCGGCCTGACCATCGCGGCCGGCTGGGCCCAGGCCCGGCTCGCCCCGCAGATCAACTACCGGGTCGAGCTGCGGCTCTTCGAGGCGACCACCTCGGTCGACCTGGCCGCCTTCGACGACGCCGGTTTCGCCGAGGAGATGGACCGGGCCCGGGACCGGGGCATGGCCGAGGCGGCGTCGATCGTCGACGACACGGTCAACCTGATCACCGGGCTGGTCGGGGTGGTCGCCACCGCCGCCGCCGTCACGGTGATCCAGCCACTGCTGCTGCCCTGCCTGCTGGTCGCGGCGGTGCCGTCGGCGGTCACCGCGGTCCGGATCGCCCGCCGGGAGTACGTCGCGCTGCTGGCCCGGATCACCCGGCGGCGCCGGATGTGGATGCTCGCCACCCTGATGGCGAACCGGCACACCGCGGTCGAGGTGCGGACGTACCAGATGCGGGGGTTCCTGCTCGGCGAGTACCGCCGGGTGATGAGGATGGAGACCCGGGCCCAGCTCCGGCTGGTCCGGTCGCAGACGGCGACCCGGGTCGGCGGCGGTTCGGTTGCCGGGCTGGCCACCTTCGCGGTCTACGCCGTCCTCGGCTGGCTGCTGCTGGCCGGTGTGGTGCCGCTGGCCGCCGCCGCGACGGCACTGCTGGCGCTCCAGGCCGCCCGGACCAGCCTGGGCAACACCATCCACGCCACGAACGCGCTGTACGAGGACGCCCTCTACTACCGGGACTTCCTGACCTTCCTGGAGCGGGCCGACGGGCGTACCCGCGGCGGCGGCGGGGCGGAGGTGACCGGATTCGAGGAGATCGAGGTCGACGAGGTGAGCCTGCACTACCCGGACACCGAGAAGCCGGCGGTGGACCGGGTCAGCCTGACCGTACGCCGGGGTGAGGTGATCGCCCTGGTCGGCGAGAACGGCTCCGGCAAGACCACCCTGGCCAAGCTGCTCGCCGGGCTCTACCGGCCGACCGGCGGGACGATCCGCTGGGACGGCGTGCCGACCGGTGCCCTCGACCCGGGCAGCGTCGCCGCCCAGGTGGCGGTACTGAGCCAGGACTGGTGGAAGTTCCCGTTCACGGCCCGGCAGAACATCACGATCGGCCGGCACGACCGGGCCGAGGAGGCCGGGCCGTCCGTGGTGGAGGCGGCGCGGGCGGCCTCCGCGCACGAGATGGTCAGCGGGCTGCCGCACGGCTACGACACGCTGCTCGACCGCGGTTTCCGGGACGGCCACGACCTCTCCGGCGGCCAGTGGCAGCGGTTGGTGGCGGCCCGGGGGCTCTACCGGGACGGCCGGCTGCTGATCTGCGACGAGCCGTCGGCCGCGCTGGACGCCCGGGCCGAGCACGCGCTCTTCCAGCAGTTCCGCCGGCACCCGGGCCGGACCGTCGTGTTGATCACGCACCGGCTGGCGAACGTGCGGCACGCCGACCGGATCTACGTGATGCGGGACGGTCGGCTGGTGGAGCAGGGCGACCACGACCAACTGATGGCGGCCGGCGGCCTGTACCGCGAACTCTTCGACCTCCAGGCCAGCGGCTACGCCGAACGGTCCGGCGGATAGCTCAGGGATGTGACACGTGCGTCGCCGCCGGCGCTATTCCCAGCAGCCGGCTGGGGTGCGGCGTGCGCCCGGTGCCCCCAGCCACCGAGCCACACCCCAGCCGGCCCCGACGCCCGTGTCGCTACTACCGGGGCGGCAGCGCGTCGCGCCGCTCCTCGACCCGGCGGTACTCGGTCGGCTCGGTCGTCCTGACCTCGCGGTACTCGGTCGGCTCGGCGGTGGTGGTCACCGCGCGACGCCGGTTGCCCCAGATCACCGTGGTCATGATCAGGCCGAGTACGCCCGCCGCCATCAGGATCCAGCCGACCACGTCCAGGTTCAGGCCGCCGACGCTGATGTCTAGCGCGAAGGTGAGGATCGCACCGAGCGCGATCAGGAAGATGCTGGTGCCGATTCCCATGACATGCCTCCTCGTGGGGGATTCTTGGCTGTCATCGGAGTTGCTACCCAGTCGCCGCTCCGGCGAATCGTCAGGAAGAACGATCGGGCACCGGAGGCGAGCCGGTCGGCCCGGACTACCAGCGCCACCGCCGGGGCGCCCACACCCGCCGACCGCCCCACAGTGCCGTGCCCGCCTGCCGGGCCAGCCGGCCGACCAGCGGCGCGACCAGCCAGAGCAGCACCACCGCGTACCCGCCGAGCGCCACCCGCTGCATCCCGGTCAACGGCGGCGAGTCCACCAGCGGATACCACAGCGGACTGAACTCGGGCGTGAAGTGGCAGAGCGACTCCAGGTAGTAGTTGTTGTCGTAGCAGGTCCACGGCCAGAGCTGCCCGTACACCAGGCTGTTGGCGGCACCCCAGACCGACAGCGGTACGGCGACCAGGGTGGCCAGGTTCGCCCACGGTCCCGCCTCGACAGCCCCCAGCCGTACGGCGAGCGCCAGGCTGGCCGGCCAGATGGCGAACAGGAAGAACCTCGGTCCCCAGTAGAGGCCGCCGTACCAGCCCCACCAGGGGGCGTAGACCAGCACCAGGCCGGCCACGAAGACCAGCCAGCACAGCCAGGACCCGACCACGCCACGGCCGGCCTGCGCCGCCAGCGCCCGCCGGGCCGGCAGGAACAGCCCCGGGGTGAACCAGAGCAGTCCCTTGCCGAACGAGAAGAGGATCGCCACCAGCCCGAGCAGTAGCGGATAGGAGAAACCCGGCTCGCCCGAGTACGGCATCACGGTCCGGCCGCCGCCGTGGCTCGCGTACTCCCCGTGCAGCGGATCACCGAAGCGCAGCCACGCCTCACCGGCGATCAGCGCGGCGGCGGCCAGTGGCACCAGCAGGTAGCGCAGTCGCCGGCGCCGCAGGCAGAGCAGCACGACGACCAGCCCGAGTGCCAACCCCGAGGCGGGCGTGTTGGCCACCCCGAGCACCACCGCGGCCCAGCCGGCGAGCCGGGTGGACCGGGCCGTCCCCGGCAGCGTCGCGGCGAGCAGCCCGACCCCGACGGTGACCGCCGTGAACACCTCGCCGTAGAAGTCCTGGAGGTGTACCGCGATCATGCTGCCGGCGATCAGGACCAGCAGGAACCGCCGGAGCAGCCGGGGGTCCATCCGGTCGCGCAGCAGCAGGTGGAGCGCCATCAGCGCGAACCCGAAGAGCAGCAGGTTGTACTGGGCCAGCACCCGCTGCGGGTCGCCGTACCACCGGCCGACCATCCACAGCGGACTCGCGAAGACCGGGCCGATCAGCGAGTACGCCATCTCCGGCATCTGCCGTTGCTCCAGCAACTGGAGCAACGCCTGGTACCGGGCCAGCCCGTCGCCCATCATCGGCGGCCGGGGATAGACCGCCAGCAGCGCCATCCCGGCCCAGACGAGGACCCAGTCCACCACCGCCGCGAGCCTGCCACCGGACCCCGCCGCCGGCCCGGACTCCCCGGGCTTCCCCGACTCCCCGGGCTTCCCGGACTCGCCGGACTCCTCTGCGTCCTCCGGCTCCCCCGACTCCCCGCGCCCACCAGGCCCACCGGGCCCAACAGGCTCACCGGGCCCAACAGGCTCACCGGGCCCAACAGGCTCACGGGGCCCAACAGGCTCACGGGGCCCAACAGGCTCACCGGGCCGCCCGGCGTCCGCAGACGCGGCCCGCTCACCGGGCCGCCCGGCGTCACCAGGCACCGCCCGCTCTCCCGACTCCGCCCGCACCTCGCCGGTCGCCGGCGCGTCCATCGGCAGTCTCCTCCACACTCACCCGTGGTCGAGCCGGAACTCCGGCCACAGGCAGTGTGTCAAACATCGACCCA
The DNA here is from genome assembly GCF_049179135.1 of Plantactinospora sp. WMMB782. Taxonomy (NCBI): domain Bacteria; kingdom Bacillati; phylum Actinomycetota; class Actinomycetes; order Micromonosporales; family Micromonosporaceae; genus Plantactinospora; species Plantactinospora sp. WMMB782. Next base: position 1,035,476 of record NZ_JBMHMC010000007.1, read on the forward strand.
CAGTCCTATAGGCAACCGTGGATGCCAGCGGGACCGTGGGTCGACGAACGGGAAGAAGCGGGCGCCGGCCGGTCCGGGATCAGCCCGCCGGCCGGTCCAGGATCAGGTCGCGGGCGCGGGCGTACTGCTCGCGGATGGCCGGCACGGCACTGCCGGCGTACTCCCGCGACTCACCGGCCGACCACACGGGCGGTTCGGCCCCGCCCTGGGCGACCCAGGCGGCCTGCCGGGCGGCACCGTCGGCGACGTACTCCCCCGGCTCCGGAACCAGCACCGGGCAGCCGAAGACCTCCGGCGCGATCCGGCGTACCGCCTCGGAGCGGGCACCGCCGCCGACCAGGATGATCCGGTTCGCGGTCGCCCCCTGCGCGAGCAGTGCGTCCAGCCCGTCCGCCAGCGCACAGAGCATTCCCTCCACGGCCGCCCGGGCCAGGTGCCCCGGTGTCGACGTCCGCAGGGTGAGCCCGTGCACCGCTCCGGTCGCCAGCGGCCGGTTCGGCGTCCGCTCGCCCTCCAGGTAGGGGACCATCACCAGCCCGTCCGCCCCGGCCGGGGCACCCAGCGCCAGTTTGGCCAGTTCGTCCAGGCCGACGCCGAGCATCGCCGCCGCCGCGTCCAGCACCCGGGCCGCGTTCAGGGTGCAGACCAGCGGCAGGTACCGCCCGGTCGCGTCCGCGAAGCCGGCCACCGTACCCGACGGATCCGCCGCCGGGGTGTCCGCGACGCTGAAGACCGTCCCCGACGTACCGATCGAGACGACCACGTCGCCCGCGACGGCGCCGACGCCGAACGCGGCGGCCGCGTTGTCCCCGGTCCCCGGTCCCAGCGGGGCACCGCCCGGCAGCCGCCCGGCCACCTCTGCCGGCCCCAGCACCGCCGGCAGCACCGGTACCCGCCCGAACGCCCGCTCCAGCAGGTCCGGCCGGTACTCGCCGGTCGACGGCGACCAGTATCCGGTCCCGCTCGCGTCCCCCCGGTCGGTGCGCAGCGCGTCCAGTCCGGTCGCGCCGCCGAGCCGCCAGGTCAGCCAGTCGTGCGGCAGGCAGACCGCGGCCACCCGGGCCGCGTTCTCCGGCTCGTGCCGGGCCAGCCAGCGCAGCTTCGTGACGGTGAAGCTCGCCACCGGCACACTGCCGACCGCCTCCGCCCAGGCCCGCCCGCCGACCTCGCCGCCGCCCAGCTCGTCGACCAGGTCGCGGGCCGCCCCGGCCGACCGGGTGTCGTTCCAGAGCAGCGCCGGCCGGACGACCTCGCCGGCCTCGTCGAGGCAGACCATCCCGTGCTGCTGCCCGGCGACGGCCGCCGCCGTCACGTCGTCGAGGCCGCCGGCCCCGGCGATCGCCTGCTGCAACGCCTCCCACCAGGCCCGGGGGTCGACCTCGGTCCCGTCCGGGTGCGTCGCCCGGCCACTGCGGACCAGGGCGCCGGTCTCGGCGTCCCGGATCACCACCTTGCACGACTGGGTCGACGAGTCGACCCCGGCAACGAGCGCCATCCCACGCCCTCCTTCTGGACTCACGTCTTCGGGCTCACGTCTTCGGGCTCAGCAAACGGTATGACCGCGCACCTGCCCGCGCGGCCCTACCAGGTCAGGGGTCGGGGGCCGGATCGCCCGCGTCGGGATCAAGCCTGACCGCCCAGAGCGGGCGATCCGGCCCCCCACCCCCCACGTAGGGCGAGCGCCGACGCACCCCGCCCAACGGCGGACGCCGCGCGCCCCACCAGGAGCGAACGCTCCACCGAAAGCGAACCTCCCCACCGGGAGCGGACGCCAGCGCCCCCAACGAAGGGCGAGTGTCAGCGCGCCCCGAGCAGATGCTCCACCGCGAGCTGGTTCAACCGCACGAACCCGAACCCACGCGCCGCCACCGCGTCCACGTCCAGCTCCTCGAACGCACTCCGGTCCGCCAGCAGCTCCGTGTACGACTCGCCGGGGTTCAGCGTCGGCGTCGACAGCTCCGTCACCTTGCTGGCCGCCAGCGCCTCCTGCACCTCCGGGTCGGCCCGGAACGCCGCCGCCCGCTCCTTCAGCAGCAGGTACGTCCGCATGTTCGCCGCCGCCGACGCCCACACCCCGGTGTAGTCCTCGGTGCGCGACGGCTTGTAGTCGAAGTGCCGGGGGCCCTCGTACGCCGGCCCGCCCTGCGGCCCGCCGTTCTCCAGCAGGTCCACCAGCGCGAACGCGTTCAGCAGGTCGCCGTGGCCGAAGACGAGATCCTGGTCGTACTTGATCCCGCGCTGCCCGTTCAGGTCGATGTGGAACAGCTTGCCGGCCCAGAGCGCCTGGGCGATCCCGTGCATGAAGTTGAGCCCGGCCATCTGCTCGTGCCCGACCTCGGGGTTCAGCCCGACCAGCTCCGGGTGCTCCAGCTCGTTGATGAAGGCGAGCGCGTGCCCGACCGTCGGCAGCAGGATGTCGCCGCGCGGCTCGTTCGGCTTCGGCTCGATCGCGAACTTCAGCCCGTAACCCCGGTCGACGACGTACTGGCCGAGCAGGTTGACCGCCTCGCGGTAGCGGTCCAGCGCCGCCCGGATGTCCTTGGCGTGGTCGTATTCCGAGCCTTCCCGGCCGCCCCACATCACGAAGGTGTGCGCGCCCAGCTCGGCGGCGAGGTCGATGTTGCGCAGCACCTTGCGCAGCGCGAAGCGGCGGACGTCGCGGTCGTTGCTGGTGAAGCCGCCGTCCTTGAAGATCGGGTGACTGAAGAGGTTGGTGGTGACCATCGGCACGACCAGGCCGGTCTCGGCGAGTGCCTTGCGGAAGCGCGCGATGTGCTGCTCCCGGGCGGCGTCGTCGGAGCCGAACGGGATCAGGTCGTCGTCGTGGAAGGTGATGCCGTACGCCCCCAGCTCGGCGAGCCGGTTGACCGCCTCGACCGGGTCCAGGGCCTCCCGGCTGGCCTCCCCGAACGGATCCCGGGCGGTCCAGCCCACGGTCCAGAGACCGAACGAGAACTTGTCGGCAGGGGTTGGTTGGGCTGCCATGGCTGACCTCCAGGGAACCGACTCGACGTTGAGGTGGACGGCGGGCGTGAAACCCGGGGTTGACAACCCGGCAACCCCGCCGATTTGTTTATCGGTTGAATTATTTGGCTGCGGTATGGCATTGTCAATACCGTGGCGCAACCCGCGGCGGTACCGGTCGGCGCGGCGGTGACCGCCGTCCGGCAGGCGAGCCTGCGCGAACACAACCTGGCCCTGGTGCTCCGGCAGATCGCCACCGCGGCCCGCCCGCCGTCCCGGGCCGACCTGGCCGGGGCCACCGGCCTGACCCGGGCCACCGTCTCCGCGCTTGTCGACGACCTGATCAACGGACGGCTGCTCACCGAGGTCGCCCCGGCACCCCGGTCCGGCGCCGGTCGGCCCGCGGTCGGCCTCACGCTCGCCGGGCACGGACCGGCCGGCCTCGGCCTGGAGATCAACGTCGACTACCTGGCCGCCGTCCTGGTCGACCTCGCCGGGGCGGTACGGCACCGCGCGGTGCGCCTGGTCGACCTGCGGCCGGTGCCCCCCGCCGAGGCCCTGGCCCTGGCCGGCGAGTTGATCACCGAGGCGGCAGCCGAGGCGGAGCGGCAGGACCTGACCCTGGCCGGTACGGCGCTCGCGGTGCCCGGCCTGGTCACCGCCGCCGGGCTGGTCCGGCTCGCCCCGAACCTCGGCTGGCGGGACGTCGACGTGCCGGCGCTGCTCGGTGGGCATCCGGCGCTCGGCGGGGGCGGCCTGGGGGTGGACAACGAGGCGAACCTCGCCGCCCTCGGCGAACTGCACGCCGGCCCGCCCGAGGGCGGCAACTTCATCTACATCTCCGGCGAGGTCGGAATCGGTGCCGGGATCGTGCTGCACGGCACCCTGTTCCGGGGCGCCCGGGGCTGGAGCGGCGAGCTCGGTCACGTGCCCGTACATCCGGAGGGCCGGCCGTGCCGGTGCGGTGGCCGGGGCTGCCTGGAGCAGTACGCCGGCCAGGAGGCGATCCTGGCCGCCGCCCGGCTGACCGTACCGACCTCCGTGGGGCTCGAAACGCCGCTCGGGCGGTCGGCGGTCCCGACCCCCGGCGCCACGGTCGCCCGGCTGGTGGAGGCCGCCGCCAGGGAGGACCCGGCCACCCAGCGAGCGCTTGTCGAGGCGGCGACCGCGCTCGGGGTCGCCGTCGCCGGGGTGATCAACCTGCTGGACGTGGACACGGTGGTGCTCGGCGGCGTCTACGCACCACTCGCCCGCTGGCTGGCCCCGCCGGTGGAGGCCGAGATCCGCCGACGGGTGCTGACCGCCGCCTGGTCGCCGGTGACCGTCCGGGCCGCCCTGCTCGGCGGGGACGCGGCCGCGCTCGGTGCCGCCGGCTCGGTCGTCCGTACCGTGCTGGAGCACCCGGCCCGCTGGCTCGGCCGCGCCAGCCGCTAGCCGAACCCCATCCCGGCCGCCAGCCGAGCCGCGACGGCCGCCGGCCGAGCCCTGCGCCAGCCGCCAGCCTGTCCCAGCCCACTCCCGGCCGCCAGCCGAGCCCGCGCCAGCCGCCGACCGAGTCCACCCGAGGCCCGCCAGCACCGGTGGCACCTGCCCGACCGGCCGCTCGCTGCCGGTCTCCGCGCCGCCGGGGTGGCCAGCGACCGGCACCATGGGATCGGCCACGGCGGAAGAGGCGACCGCGGCGACGGTATGGGAAGCCGCTCGCTATTGTTGCCCCCAGACAACTATTCCCATGATCAACAATTGAGCCTTCTCCGGCCCGGGGAAGGCACGGGAACGCGCCGCTACTTTCCGCTGCGGTCAGGGCCGACCGCAGGGGAAGGTGGAAGGAGGTTCGTTCCGTGACGACAGGAGTGCCAGCGCCGATGCGCACTGCTCGACGACCCGGCCGGAGGTCTCCGGGCCTCCCCGCCGTCCGGTGGGAGGATGCCGGACGGCGACCGGCGGCGACGTCGCCAGCCCGGCCGACGGAGCCGGCTCGCTCAGGCCGGCCGACGGAGCCGGCTCGCTCCGCCCAGCCGACGGGACCGGCTCGCTCAGGCCGACCGTTCGGTCGGCTGCACCTCGGCCCGGAACGCCCGGTCGAACTCGACGAGCCCACGCAGCAGCGCCTGCCGGCCCGCGGGGCTCATCCGGCCGAGCGTCTCGGCCAGCCGTTCCCGCCGGTCGTCGCGGATCTCGACGAGCAGCTTCTGGCTGATCGTGGTGAGATGCAGGGAGATCTCCCGGCGATCCGACCGGCCCGGCTCACGTTCGAGCAGCCCGGCCGCGACCAGCCGGTCGCAGAGCCGGCTGGCCGAGGAGAGCAGCATGCCGAGGATCCCGGCCAACCCCCGGAGGTTGATCCCGTCGAACTGCTCGACCACCATCAGGGCCCGCAACTGAGAGCTGGACAGCCGCCCGCTGGTCCGCTCCCGGGCGACGTCCCAGACCGACAGCAGCGCCGCCGCGGCGGTGTCCACCGCCGTGGCGAGGGTCGGATCCGGTCCGCCGGGACCGCCGGGGTCTGCCATGGTGATCCTGACACTACCGCCGTCACGGGGCCGGCCGCATCGGCGCACGCCCGGACAGCCCCGCCAAATCGTCCGGAACGGTACGCCGACCCGGCCCTTCGCCCGGTAGGTCGCAGATGACGGACCGATTGGTCGACATCCGCCGCACCCTGGCCGAGGCTCCCGCAGATCTCGTCCTGGAACGGCTCGGCACGGAGCTGGCCAACTGCTACGGCACGACGGAGACGGAACTGCTCCAGGTCGACTACCGGCTGGCCGCCCTGGTGCCGCTGCACGGCGGTGATCCGGTGGTCGGAGCCGGCAGCCCGGCCTGGCAGTGCTTCGACCACCAGAGCGAGGTACTCCAGGACGAGGTGCTCTACCTGCCGGTCACGGTACGCGGCGAGCGGATCGGCGTACTCCGGCTCAGTCCGGCGCCGGAGGAACCCGACCGGCGCGAGGAGCTGGCGCAGGCGGCCACCGCGCTGGCGCACGAGCTGGTGGCGGTACGGGCCGGCACCGACAAGTACGCGGTCGGCGCCCGGACCCGCCGACTGACCCTGGCCGCCGAGATGCAGTGGGAGCTGCTGCCCGGCCGGAGCCGGATCCGTCCCTCGTTCAGCCTCGCCGGCCAGCTCGAACCGGCGTACGCGGTGCGCGGCGACAGCTTCGACTGGGCCGACGACAGCCGGCGCCTCTGGCTCTGCACCGTCAACGGCATGGGCGACGGGGTGAGCGCCTCCATGCTCACCTGCCTCGGCACCAACGCGCTGCGCAACGCCCGCCGGGCCGGCCTCGAACTCGCCGACCAGGCGGCCCTGGCCGACCAGGCGATCTACGCCTACCACCAGGGCATCCAGCACCTCTCCGCGCTGCTGCTCGAGCTGGACCTGCACACCGGGACGGTGGAGGCGGTGGACGCCGGTTCGCCCCGGCTGCTGGTGCTGCGCGAGGGCGAGGTGGTCGAGCAGCCGCTGGACGACCAGTTCCCGCTCGGCATGTTCGACGGCACCATCTACCAGTCACAGCACTTCCAGCTCAGCCGCGGCGACCGGCTCTTCGTGGTCAGTGACGGCGTCCTCGACGCCACCTCCCGGACCGCCCGGTACGGCGAGACCGCCCTGCACCGGGCCGTCCGGCGGACCAGGTCGATGGCGCCGCTGGAGGCGGTCCGGTCGCTGCTCGGCGACGTGCGGGCGTTCGTCGGCAGCGACCTGGTGGACGACGCCGTGGTGGTCTGCCTGGACTGGCACGGGTCCTGACCCGTGCCTCCCCGGGGGCGGGGGGTGCCGGACCCGGGGGTCAGTACGCACCCCGGGTCCGGACCACCGCCCCGAAGGTCTTCCACAGGATCGTCAGGTCGGCCGCGAGTGACCAGTTCTCCACGTAGTAGAGATCGAGCCGGATGCCGTCCTCCCAGCTCAGGTCGGATCTGCCGCTGACCTGCCAGAGGCCCGTCATGCCCGGCTTCACCAGCAGCCGGCGGGCGACGTCGCCGTCGTAGCGGGCCACCTCGGACGGCAGCGGCGGGCGCGGCCCGACCAGGCTCATGTGCCCGAACAGCACGTTGGCGAGCTGCGGCAACTCGTCCAGGGACCACTTGCGCAGGAACCGGCCGACCCGGGTGACCCGGGGATCCGCCCGCATCTTGAACAGCAGGCCGTCGGTCTCGTTCCGGCTGGCCAGCTCGGCCAGCAGCGCGTCCGCGTTCGCCACCATGGTGCGGAACTTGTAGACCCCGAACTCCCGGCCGCCCTGGCCGACCCGGACCTGCCGGAAGATCACCGGCCCCGTGCTGTCCAGCTTGACGGCGAGGGCGAGCACGGCGAGCAGCGGCAGCGCTACGGTCAGCGCGGCGGCGGCCAGCGCCCGGTCCACGAAGGACTTGACGATCTTCCGGGCGCCCCGGAACTCGGGCGCCTCGACGTGGATCAGCGGCAGTCCGGCGACCGGCTGGGTGTGTATCCGGGGCCCGGCGACGTCGGTGAGCGCCGGGGCCAGCACCAGGTCGATCCCGGTGCCCTCCAGTTGCCAGCCGAGTCGGCGCAGCCTGGTGGCGGTCAGCTCGTTGCAGGCGGTCACCGCCACCGTGTCGGCGTTCATCGCCGCGGCGGCGTCGAGGATCGCCCGGAACGAGCCGAGCACCGGCACGTCGCCGAGGCGCTGCGGCACCGGGGCGAGCAGCGCGTCCGGGATGCAGGCACCGACCACCTGGTAACCGGCGTACGGCTCGCGGCGCAGCGTGTGCACCAGTTCGAGTACGTGCGCGGTGTCGCCGACCGCGAGTACCCGTCGGGACCAGCCGGCGCCCCGGGACCGGGACCGGTGCAGTCGTTTCCGGGCGGCGAACCGGGCGGCCACCAGTCCGACGGTGCCGACCGCGAACGAGATGCCGAGGAAGCCCCGGGAGACACCGACATCGGCGAGGTAGCCGGTGATCGCCACCCCTCCGGCGAGCCGCAGACTGGCCGAGCTGACCCGGCGGTACTCGTCGGCGCCGTAGCCGAGCACCCGGTGGTCGTAACAGCGCAGTGCCTTCAGCGAGACCAGCCAGGCGAGCACCAGGGCCGGGCCGACGATCACGTACGGGATGTCGGAGCCGCGCGGCTCGTCACCGCCGAACCGGGCGAAGTAGCCGCCGATGACCGCCAGCACCAGGATGACGGTGTCCAGCACCAGCAGGGTCCGGATGTAGTCGCGCTGGCGCGTCCGGGACGAGGACGCCGACGCACCCGAGGTCGGTTCCGGAGGCATCGTGGCGGGGCTCAGCAGTGTCGCCGACGTCACCGGCCCTCCTCGCTCCAGGGGGCGCCCCGTCAGCCGCCCGCTCCCTGCCGGAGCGGCCCGGAGCCACCTCGACATCTTCACCTGACGAGCCTGTTACCGAGAGCTTCCGACAGATTACTGTCATTTGTTTGCGTCGCCGGTGATCAGGCTGCTCAGTTCCGCGTCGTGGCGTGGCGCGGCGTGGCGGCGCGGCGGCCGGGCCGCCGCGCCGGGCGGGTGTAACCCGGTGGCCGGGCAGCGCGACGCCCGCCGTACCGGCACGGGTGGCTGGTACGACGGGCGTCGGTGTCGCGGGCTCGCGGTCCGGCGGGCCGGGGCGCGGAGCAGCCGGGGTCAGCGGGGCGGAGCCTCCCGGCGGGCGGCGATCGCCTGCAGGAAGATGTCGCCGATCTTCGCCGGGTCCTCGGTGACGAAGGCGGCTCCGCCGGTCACCTTGGGGATGGAGTCCAGCTCGGCCTTGCTGACCTCGGCACTGATGCCGATGATGATCACCTGCACCGGACGGTCGGGGTCGCTGATCCGCTTCAGCTCGGCGAGCAGGGCCGCCTGGCTGATCCCGTTGGCGTCCTCGTTCTTGCCGTCGGTGAGCATCACCACCGAGTTGACCCGGCCGGGCTGCCAGTCGTCCTGCACGGCCTTGTAGCCGGCGAGGATCGTGTCGAAGAGGCCGGTGTCGCCGAGCTTCTTCGGGGTGATTGTGGCGAGCTTGGCCTCCAGCTCCTCCCGCTGCGCCGACATCGGGCCGATCGGCACCAGCGAACGGTAGTCCCGGGAGCCGCTCAGCTCGGTGGAGAAGACCCAGAGACCGAGCGCCCAGGAGTCGTCGAAGAGCGCCAGGCCACGCCGGGCCGCCTCCAGGGTCACCTGCATCCGGGTGGCGTTGTTGGCGGTGGGCACCTTCCGGGACATCGAGCCGGAGATGTCGATGATCGCCAGCATCCGGCCGGACTGGGTGGCCACGGCCCAGCTGGAGAGCACCCGCTCGATCGTCGCGCCGTCACCGCCGCCGGCCGTGCCGCCCGGGTTCGGCGCCGCGGTGGTCGGCGGCGGCTGGGTGCCGGCCGGGCTCGGCGCACCCCGGGGCGGCGCGAAGCCGTCGGCCCAGGTGCCGTCCGGGGCCCGCAGCCCCTGCCCGGCCAGCCGGCCCCGGAAGGCACCGGAGTCGAGCGCGGCGAAGAGCTTCTCGGCGGCCGCCGCCCTGGCCGGCTCGATGCCCGGCATCACCGCGTACGGGTAGTCGAGCGAGAGCGGTGCCGGCTCCAGGTAGAGGGCGGCGAGCGGCACCGGCGGCTTCTTGGCGTTGAACTCGATGACGTCGACTTCGGAGAGCGCCGCGGCGCCGAGGCCGCGGGCGAGGGACGTCGGGTCGGTCGCCCGGGGGAACCTGGCGATCAACTCCTCGCGGACCGCCGAGACGCCGGTGGCCAGGGCGCGCAGCGCGGCAGTGGTCTTCTGCTGGGCCTGTGCTCCCGAGGTCTGGGCGGCGGTGGCCAGCGAGACCAGGCCGGCCAGCCCGGCCGCGTCCCGGCTCGGCTCGACGAGACCGGTCTTGAGCTGGGTGCCGGTGGTGATCCTGCCGAGCAGGTCCTTCCAGCCGAGCTTCTTCTCCGGCCAGCCGACGGTGGTGGCGAGCGGCTCCGGCATGGCCACCACCACGGGGCTGCGGGCGACCGAGGCGTTGTTCTGCGGCGCGAACGCGGGAGCCTGCTGCCGCAGCCGCAGCAGCCAGGTGGAGGAGTCGGGCAGCCAGACGTTGGGGAGTACGGCGCTGCCGCTGGGCTGTCCGACCCCGGACAGCGACACGCCGTGCTGCCCGGCGACGGCCGCGGCGACGTCCACGGACTCGCTGGCGGTGACCTCGACGGCGACGCAGAGACCGTCGACCTCGGTCTGGTCGGCACTCATGGCGTCGGCGGTCTTCTGGATGGCCGGAGCGATCTCCGGCGCCGCGGCGACGGTGAGCTTCAGCTCGCCGGAGCAGTCCGAGCCTGCCCACTGCTGATAGCCATACCACCCTCCAACCGCGACAAGGACGAGCGCCATCGCGCTCGCGACGGCACCCGCCCCTCGGATACTTCTACGCATGCGATGGCGGCCAGGCACCTGACCATCTTGAGGGCTTCTGCGAAGTCGTGCCAGGGGCGAACGGCCGAATGTTACCGAGGCAGCAAAGACTTTCGGAACTTCGTTCACCTTGGGTAGCCGGGCGGCCCCGCAACGTCGATAGAACCGCCCAACGGGGCGGCATCAGTGCACCACCCGGCAAAAAAGATCTTATGGATATTTATCGAAGAATTAAGGTTGGTCGCCGAGCACGCACGTCGGACTCGGCACCGGGACCCGGGCCGGCGGGGCCGCCGGGAGGCCGGTGTCCGGGTCCACCGGAAAGACCGCGACGGTGTCGGCCCGTTCGTCGGCGACGTAGAGGTGCCCGCCGAGCAGCGCCAGATGCCGGGGCCAGTCCCCGACGCCGGATACCTCCGCCAGCCAGCGCGGCGCCGCTGCGTCGAGCGCGAAGACCGCGACAGTGCCGACGCCCCGGTTGGCCAGGTAGAGGAACCGGCCGTCGGGCCCGACCGCGATCTCCGAGGGCTGGACGTGGCCGGAGCGCCGGCTCGCACCGACCCGGCCCCGCTCGACCAGCCGGCCGGCCCCGTCGACGTCGTAGGCGGTGACCGAGGCGTCCAGCTCACCGGCGAGGTAGCAGCGGCGGCCGTCCGGGTGCCGGGCCAGGTGCCGGGGACCGGTGCCGGGACGGGTCGGGAACCGGTCGGTGGCCCGCAGCCGCCCGTCCGGCTCGCGCTGGTAGCGGTACAGCGAGTCGGTGCCGAGGTCGACCGCGAACAGCCCGCCGCCGTCCGGGTCGGGCGAGACCATGTGCGCGTGCGGCCCGTCCTGACGGTCCGGCACGGGCCCGCGCCCGTCGTGCGCGGCCAGGTCGGCCCGGTCACCCGGCGCCCCGGTCGGGTCCAACGGGAGTACGGCGACACTGCCGCTGCCGTAGTTGGCCGCGTAGAGGAACTCCCCGCCCGGGTCGACGGCCAGGTGGCACGGGTCGGCGCCACCGGTGGACCGGACCCCGAGCGGGGTCAGTGCGCCGTCGGGGTGGACCGTCCAGGCGCTGACGGTGCCGTCGGGCAGCTCGTTGACGGCGTAGAGCACGGGCAGCCGGGGATGCCGGGCCAGGAACGACGGCGACGGCGTCTCCGCCACCACGCCGAGTACGTCCAGCCATCCGCTGCCGGGGTCCCGACGGGCGGCCACGATGCCCGTACCGCGTCCTCCGCTCTGCCCGGTGTAGCAGCCGACGTAGACGATCCCGGCGCCGCCCGACATGCCCGCTCCGTTTCCCGGCCGACCACCCGGTCGCGCCGCTCCGGCCCGATCCAACCAGAGCCGGCCCCGGTCGGCCCGCCGATCGCTCCAGCCGCCCCGTCGACCGACCCGACCGGAGCCGGCCAGCCCGGCGATCTTCCGGCCCCGCCCACCGTTCCTATAGGATCTTCGATCGTGAACGGCCTGCTCCGACCGGCTCGCCGGACCACCCTCGCCGACGGCGTCTACGAGTCGGTGCGGGCCCTGGTGATGGAGCACGCGGTGGCCCCCGGCGAGCGGATCAACATCGACGCGCTGGCCCGGCGGCTGGAGGTGTCGCCGACGCCGGTCCGCGAGGCGCTGGCCCGGCTGGAGTCCGACGGGCTGGTCCGGAAACGCCCGCTGGCCGGCTACACCGCCGCGCCACTGCTCAGCCGGGCCGAGTTCGACGAGCTGGTGGAGATGCGGCTGATCCTGGAGACCGCCGCGGCCCGCCGGGTGGCCGAACGGTTCGCCGTGCCGACCGCCGCCGCCGGCCCCGGCCCCGGCCCCGGCCCCGGAAATGCTGGTGGCGGTGCCGGCGAGCTGGCCGGGGCGCCCGACGAGTCGGCCGAGTTGCCCCGCGAGGTGGAGCTGGCCAGGTCGCCCCGCGAGGCGGAGCTGGCAGAGTTGCGCCGCGAGGCGGAGTTGCCGGACCAGGTGCCCGGGGCCGAGGGCTTCGCGGCGATCGCCGCGTTCACCGCCCAGGACGCCCGCTTCCACCACCTGCTCGCCGAACGCTCCGGCAACCGGATGCTGCACGCGGCAGTGGTCCGGCTCCGCGCCCACCTGCACCTGTTCCGGCTGCACTTCCCCACCGCGCACTACCGCACCAGCGGCCGGGAGCACCTGCGGATCGTCGACGCGATCGGCACCGGTGAGCCGGACGCCGCCGGTGCCGCCGTCCGCGACCACCTGCTCGCCGCCGCCGACCGGCACCTGCCGTTCTTCGAAGGACCCCGATGCGGATAGCCCTCTTCGTCACCTGCGTCAACGACCTGGTCTACCCGGCCACCGGCCGGGCCGTGGTACGCGTACTGGAGCGGCTCGGGCACACCGTCGAGTTCCCGCTCGCCCAGTCCTGCTGCGGGCAGATGCACGCCAACAGCGGCTACCGGGCCGAGGCGCTGCCCCTGGTCCGCGGCTTTGTCGACACCTTCGCCGGGTACCAGGCCGTGGTGGCTCCGTCCGGCTCCTGCGTGGCGATGGTGCGGGAGTCGTACCCCCGGCTCGCCGCGGCCGACCCGGACCTCGCGGCGGCGGTCGCCGAACTCGCGCCCCGGGTCCACGAACTCTCCGAGCTGCTTGTCGACGTGCTCGGGGTGACCGACGTCGGTGCCTCCTTCCCGCACCGGGTCACCTACCACCCGACCTGCCACGGCCTGCGGATGCTGCGGCTGGGCGACCGGCCGCAGCGGCTGCTGCGCGCGGTACGCGGGCTGGAGCTGGTGGCGCTGCCCGGCGCCGAGGAGTGCTGCGGCTTCGGCGGCACCTTCGCGGTGAAGAACGCCGACGTCTCCGCCGCGATGCTCACCGACAAGTGCGCGGCGGTCCGCGACACCGGGGCCGCCTACCTGGCGGCGGCGGACAACTCCTGCCTGGCGCACATCGACGGCGGCCTGTCCCGGCACGCTAATCCGACCCCGGACGCGCCCCGCGCCATCCACTACGCCGAAATCCTCGCGACCACCGAGGAGCGGCCGTGAGCACGGGTAGCGGGAACATCGTCGCGCCGTTGCCGTTTCCGACGGCGGCCCGGCGCGAACTGGCCGACGGGCAGCTCCGGGCCAACCTGCGCCGGGCCACCCACACCATCCGGGACAAGCGGCTGCGGATGGTCGGCGAGGTGCCGGACTGGGCGGCACTGCGCCACTCCGGGGCGGCGATCAAGGACGACGTCCTGGCCCGCCTGCCGGAGCTGCTGGAACAGTTCGAGGCCGCCGCCACCGCTGCCGGAGCCACCGTGCACTGGGCCCGGGACGCGACCGAGGCGTGCGCGGTGGTCACCGAGCTGGTCCGGCGGACGGGCAGCACCGAGGTGGTCAAGGTCAAGTCGATGGCCACCCAGGAGATCGGGCTGAACGAGGCGCTCGCCGAGGCCGGCATCGCGGCGGTGGAGACCGACCTGGCCGAGTTGATCGTGCAGCTCGCCGACGACACCCCGTCGCACATCCTGGTCCCCGCGATCCACTACAACCGGCGGCAGATCCGGGACATCTTCGCCAGCCGGATGCCCGGGGTCGACCTCGACGCGCTCACCGACGACCCGCCCGCACTCGCCGAGGCGGCCCGCCGGCACCTGCGGGCGAAGTTCCTCAGCGCCCGGGTGGCGATCTCCGGCGCCAACTTCGCGGTCGCCGAGACCGGCACCCTGGTGGTGGTGGAGTCCGAGGGAAACGGCCGGATGTGCCTGACCCTGCCCGAGACGCTGATCTCGGTGGTGGGGGTGGAGAAGCTACTGCCGACCTTCCGCGACCTGGAGGTCTTCCTGCAACTGCTGCCCCGCTCCTCCACCGGTGAACGGATGAACCCGTACACCTCGATGTGGACCGGGGTCACCCCGGGAGACGGGCCGGGCGCCGTACACGTCGTACTCGTCGACAACGGGCGTACCGCGACGCTCGCCGATCCGGTGGGCCGGCAGGCGCTGCGCTGCATCCGCTGCTCCGCCTGCCTGAACGTCTGCCCGGTCTACGAGCGGGTCGGCGGGCACGCGTACGGATCGGTCTATCCGGGGCCGATCGGCGCCATCCTGTCCCCGCAGCTGACCGGCCCGGAGGCGGGGGCGAACCGCAGCCTGCCGTACGCCTCGACGCTCTGCGGCGCCTGTTTCGACGCCTGCCCGGTCCGGATCGACATCCCGGAGGTGCTGGTGCACCTGCGACAGCGGGGCGTGGACGCGCGCCGGGGCCGACCGTCGGCGGAGCGTACCGCGATGCGGGCACTGGCCTGGGCCATGCGCGACCGGCGCCGGTACGCCGCCGCGCTCCGGGCCGCCCGCCGGGGTGCCGCCCCGCTGCGGCTGGTCGCCGGCACCCGCGGTCGGGTACGCCGGCTGCCGTGGCCGCTGTCGGCCTGGACGGACAGCCGGGACGCCCCGCTGCCGGCCCCACAGACGTTCCGGGACTGGTGGGCCGGTCGGGACGCCGGCACCGACAACGGCAACACGGGCGACGGAAGGACGGGCGACGGAAGGACGGGCGGCGGAAGGACCGGGGGCGACCGTGACTAGTTCGGCTCGGCAGGAGATTCTGGCCCGGATCCGGGCCGCCCGGCCCGACGGACCGGTACGGGTCCCCCGGGACTACCACACCGCCCCGGTCCCCGCGCCCCACCCGCCGACCCCGGACGGCCCGGACACGACAGCGCCGGAGACCGTCGACGCCCCGACGGAGGTCCCCCCGGACGGGAACCTGATCGATCTGCTGGTCGACCGCCTGCTCGACTACCGGGCCACGGTACGCCGCTGCGGGCCACGGGAGCTGCCCGAGGCGCTGGCGGAACTGCTCGGCGAGGTGCCGACCGTGGTGCTACCCGGACCGGCACCGGAGCGGTGGCTTTCGGCGTACCTCGGACGGGTGCGCCGGGACGGCGACCCGGGCCCGCTGACGGTGGCCGAACTCGACGCGCCGGGCGTCGCCGTGGTCACCGGCTGCGCGGTGGCGGTCGCGCAGACCGGCACGCTGCTGCTGGACGGCGGCCCGGACCAGGGGCGCCGGCTGCTCAGCCTGGTCCCCGACCACCACCTCTGCGTGGTGAGGGCGTCCCAGGTCGTCGGCGGGGTGCCGGAGGCGCTCGCCCGGCTCGCCGACCCGACCCGACCGATCACCCTGGTCTCCGGGCCGTCGGCGACAAGCGACATCGAACTCGACCGGGTGGAGGGGGTGCACGGGCCACGCCGGCTGGACGTGCTGGTGGTCACCGGCTGACCGGGCCAGCCGGGACGCCGTCGGCGAGCCCGGCCGGGCGGCGCTCAGTTCGCCGAGACCCGGTCGGCGCGGCGGGCGGCGACGTGCTCCACCAGGGCTACCAGCACCACCTTGCCGGACTGCCGGCTGCGCGCGTCGCAGAGTACGACCGGCACGTCCGGATCCAGGTCGAGTGCGCCGCGTACCGCCTCGGTGCTGAACCGTTTGGCACCGTCGAAGCAGTTCACCCCGACCACGAACGGGATTCCCCGGCGTTCGAAGTAGTCCACCGACGGGAAGCAGTCGGCCAGTCGACGGGTGTCGGCCAGTACAACGGCGCCGAGCGCCCCGAACGCCAGCTCGTCCCAGAGGAACCAGAACCGGTCCTGGCCGGGGGTGCCGAAGAGGTAGACCTGGAGATCGGGGTTGATGGTGATCCGGCCGAAGTCCATCGCGACGGTGGTGGTCTGCTTGCCCTCCACCCCGTAGAGGTCGTCGGTGCCGGCCCCGGCGTCGGTGAGTATCTCCTCGGTCTGCAACGGACGGATCTCGCTCACCGCACCGACCAGGGTCGTCTTGCCGACGCCGAAGCCACCGGCGATCAGGATCTTCAGGGCGAGCGGGATTCGCCGCTTCACCGTCGGCCGGTCAGAGAGCTCGGAGGCCATCGACTACCGCCTTGAGGATGTCGTCGTCGGGGAACTGGCGCGAGGTGGGTGGGTCGTACATCGAGATCCGGCCGCTGCCGAGCAGGTCACCGAGGAGTACCCGGACCACCCCCACCGGCAGGTTGAGGTCGGCGGCGAGGTCGGCGACGGTGATCGGCTGCTGCGCCCGTGCGATGATCGCCCGCTGCTCCGGCTGCGGCTGGGCGCCGTCGCCGCCGGTCTCGTCCGGTGGGCCGGCGACCACGAACGCCATCAGGTCGAAGCGACCCGCCGACGGCTGGACCCGGCCACCGGTCACCGTGTACGGCCGGACCACCGGCCCGGCGTCGTCGTCCAGCCAGTCGTGGTGCGGGCCGGGTGCCTCACTGCGCATCTGCCGGCGCCCGCGGTGTTCGGCTCGACGCGGACAGGTTCTGTCCCACCCGGGTCACCAGCATCGCCATCTCGTACGCGATGACACCGATGTCCGACGCCGCACTGGCCAGCACGGCGAGACAGGCACCCTGCCCGGCGGCGGTGACGAAAAGGAAGGCGGACTCCATCTCGATCACGGTCTGCCGGACCGGTCCCGCCTGGAAGTGCCGGCTGGCCCCCTTCGCCAGGCTCTGGAAGCCGGCCGCCATCGCCGCCATGTGCTCGGCGGCCTCCCGCCCCAGCTCCCGCGACGCGGCCATCAGCAACCCGTCCGCGGAGAGCAGTACGGCCTGCTGCGCGGACGGTACCCGCTCCACGAGATCGTCGAGCAGCCAACCGAGATCCGCACCCGGCTTCGTCGTGTGCACCACTCACCCGTCCCCTTCAGAACTCGGAACACCCGGGTCGGCGACCCGGGTGGTTGCCTCGGCGGTGTCGCCGGGGGGTGGAAGTGCCCCGGCGTCCCGTCGTCCCCGTGCCGTGCCGGACTGCAACGCGGCCATCACCGCCCGGATCTGCTCCGGGGTACGCGGCGGTGCCTCGTCCGACTCGCCGTCGGCGTTCCCGCCGGCAGCGGCACTCGCTCCGGCCGGTCCGCCGGGCCGGGTCACCGGCCCGGCCCGCAGTTGCGGGGCGAGACTCTTCTGCCTGATCCGGCGGGGCAGGCCGTCCACGCCGATCGGGCCGGCGGCCGGGCGTGCCGGGCCGCCGCTGGGCGGGACCGCCGGCAGTACGACCGTGTCGTCGTCCATCGCCGGACGTGGCGGCGGTCCGCCGGCCGGCGTCGGCGCGGCCGGCCCGGCCGGGTCGGTGGCGACGTTTGCCGGGATGGTGGGCGCGGCGGCCGGATCGTTCCCCCGCCGGTGCAGGCCGCCGGTCTTCGGCCGCCGCACGCCCGGCTGGGGGCTGGTCTCCGGTCCGTCGTCCCGGACGGGACCGCCGGGGACGGCGGAGTCGTCGGAACCGGTGCGGTCTCCCGGACCGGCAGCGCCCGGACCGGCGGAGTCGGTGGGACCGGCAGTGCCCGGACCGGCGGAGTCGGTGGGACCGGACATGGCCCCCTGGCGGGTGCCGCGCCGGCCAGCAGGGTCTGCTCCGCCGTCGGTTGCCGGGCCGGGTTCCGGTTTCTCCGGCCGGCCGGCGGCGACCAGCGCGGCCAGGGCCGCGCCCGCCTTGCGCCGGGGTCCGAGCCCGGAGGTCGAGCCGGACCCGGAGGTCGAATCGGACCCGGCGGACGAACCGGCGCCCTCCGGGGACGTCCGGGCGGCCCGGCCGGACCGCACGGGCAGTTCCGTCGTCTCCGAGCCGCCCGTGCGGGCGGCGGGCTGGCCGGCACCGCCACCGGCACCGGGACCGGGACCGGAACCGGGACCGGGACCGGAACCGGGACCGGAACCGGGACCGGAACCGGGACCGGGACCGGGACCGGGACCGCTGGGCGTACCGGCCGGCTCGGCGCCCGCTCCGTCGCCCCGGTCACCGCTGACGGTGGCAGGAGTGCCGGTGGCGGCCGGAGCGGCGGGAGTGGGGCCGGGGCTGGAGGTGTCGGGTACCACCAGGTCGCCGGGGATGAGCGCGACCGCCGTCACCCCGCCGTACGGCGAGGAGCGCAACTGGACCCGTACGCCGTGCCGGGCGCCGAGCAGGGCGACCACGAAGAGTCCGAGCCGGGCACTGTTCGCCGGGTCGAAGTCCGGCGGATCGGCCAGCCGCCGGTTGGCCTGCTCGATCGCCTCGGCCGACATGCCGAGCCCGCGGTCCTCGATCTCGATCGCGTACCCGTTGGAGACCACCTGCCCGGTGACCTGCACCCGGGTGTGCGGCGGTGAGAAGGAGGTCGCGTTCTCGACCAGCTCGGCGAGCAGGTGGATGACGTCGCCGACCGCCCGGCCGGCGGTGGCCGCCGGTGCCACGTTCGCCAGGTCGACCCGGGCGTAGTCCTCGACCTCGGAGATCGCACCCCGGATCACGTCCACCATCGGGACCGGGTTGCGCCAGCCCCGCCCGGGGGCCGCCCCGGCGAGCACGACCAGGTCCTCGGCGTGCCGCCGCATCCGGGTGGCCATGTGGTCGAGCCGGAAGAGGTCCTCCAGCTCGTCCGGCTGGGCCGCCCGCCGCTCCATCCTGTCGAGCAGCGCGAGCTGGCGGTGCAGCAGCGTCTGGCTGCGCCGGGCGATGTTGAGGAAGACGTCCCGCAGCCCGCGGCGCAGCGCGGCCTCGTCGACCGCCGACGCGATGGCGGTACGCTGCACCTCGCTGAACGCCTGCGCCACCTGGCCGATCTCGTCCTGCCCGTAGTCCAGCGGTGGCGCCTCGGTCTCGACGTCCACCTCCTCGCCCCTGCGCAGCCGCCCGACCACGTCCGGCAGCCGTTCGTCGGCCATGCTCAGTGCGGCGGCGCGCAGGCCGGTCAGCCGCCGGACCAGGGACCGGCCGATCCGCAGCGCGATCACCGCCGAGAGCAGTACGGCGACGAAGCCGAGCAGGCCGGCAAGCCCCAGCCGGAGCAGGATGCCGGCGGCCACCGGACGGCTGCGGTCGGCGAGCGAGTCGGCGCCGGCCAGCTCGAAGTCACGCAGTTGCCGCTGGACGGAGTCGTAGCTGCCCTGCCACTGGCGGGCGTCGACCGGAAGTGTGTCGCCACCGCCCCGGCCGATCAGGTCGTCCTCCATCCGGCGCAGCCGGACGTACGCGTCGCTCTCGGTGAGCTGCTGGTAGGCGACCCGCTCGGCGTCCGGCAGTTCCGCGGTCGCCGCGGCGTAGAGGAACCGCTGGGTGCCGACGATCTGGACGAACTGGGAGTGCTCGCCCGGGGCGAACCGCCCCGCGCTGAACGCACCGGCGAGCAGCGCGTCGGCCTGGGCCAGGACCTCGCGGGCCCGGCCGAGTTCGGTAAGGCTCCGGGCCTCCCGGGCGAGGGTGTCGTCCGGCAGCGTGTTCAGCGCGGAGAAGGTCCGGAACGCGGCGTCGATGATCCCGCTGTAGAGGCCGAGCGCCCCGCTGGCGTCGACGGTGCGCCGGTCGATGAAGACCCGCCCGGAGCCCAGCGCGTCGACTGCGGTGAGCAGCTGGTCGATCCGGGCGTCGAGCAGGGCACCGGTGGTGTCCCGCAGGTCGGCGTCCGAGGTCCGGCGCCGGAACTCGGCGATCGCCCGGTCGGTCCGCGTCCGCTGTTCGGCGAGGGCGGCGCTGGCGCCCGAGTCGACCAGTTGGCGTACCGAGAGCCGGCGCTCCTGCTGCAACTCCAGCACGAGCGTCTCGCCCGGTCGCCCCACCCCGTCCAGCAGGGTCTGGGCGGCGAGCAGGCTCGACGCGGGTCCCACGGTGAGCGTGGTCGCGAAGATCCAGAGCGCCGACAACGCGAGGATCGGTACGGCGACCAGCGCGACGATCTTCGAGCGGATCGGCCAGTTCTGGGTTTCCATCAGACCTCGCCGGAAGGGGTTACGTCAGGGTCGACACCCGCACCGGCGGCCCGCGGCTCCGGCCAGAGTCCGAGGGTCACGGGCGCGCGTGCCTTCGGCAGGATACGTAATCAACGGCCCCGGCACTACCGGACGTGGGGTCTGCCGTTGCTCCGGCCCGGCAGACGGATCGACAACGGTCTTGCCAAAGTGGGCTTCGACCAGCGTCGATGTGGCGCACTCCGCGCACCACCCGATCCATCCACGTCGGGCGATCGGACCGCCCGGATGAGCACCGCGAACGCGGCTGTACGGGTCGTCGCCCGGTGACCGGCCGGTCCCGGGGAACCGACCGGCCCGTCGGCGGAGACGACCGTGCCGTCCATTGTGGCGATCCGGTGGGCCGGGCCGACCGGATCGCCGGGAGGATTCCTGCCGGATATGTCACTCCCGCACGGTAGCGCCGGATCTCACCCGGCCCGGCCGCCGTCGGCGGGCACCGCCCGGCCGGCGTCGGCGGGTACCGCAGCCGGCTCCTCCGCGCCCCGGCCGGCACCCACCTGCCTCCGCCGGGGCGCTCCGGCCCGGCCCAGCCCGACCGCCAGCACCAGGTACGGCACCGCCAGCAGTCCGAAGACCACGCCGTGCCCGGTGACCGTCGAGGCGAGTGCGTACCCGCCGTACACCCCGACGGTGACGAGTGCGGCGCCGAGCCCGGCCAGCGAGGTCACGGTCGCCCGGGCGGGCCCGCCGATGCTCTCCTGGAGGCGTACCCCGGCCACCAGGCTGGTCATCTGGAGGAGGCAGAACGCCACCGCCACCAGCACGAAGCCCGCCGGTCGGCCGGCCAGCGCCCCGAGGGCCAACGCGATCGAGGCCGCCGCGACCGTGCCGGCGAACCGCCGCGCCGTCAGCCGCTGCCCGAGCGGGGTGAGCAGGCCGCCCAGCATCACCCCGACCCAGACCAGCAGCACCAGCAGTGGCACCCGGGCAACCGGCACCACCTCACCGGCCAGCAGCGGCACGTACTCCTCCAGCCCGCCCCAGACACCGACCATCACCGGCAGGATCAGCAGGGCCCGGCGGACCGCCCGGTTGCCCCGTGCCTCGGCCAGCGCCACCCGCAGGATCGCGAACGGTCCGGCTGCCGCGCCCTCGGCGACGCCGGGTTCGGTGGGGACGGCGGAAACGCCGGATGCCCGGGTGCGGTGTTCCGGCAGCGCCAGCCCGACGGCGGCGCAGAGCAGGCCGGCGAGCACGCTGGCGATGCCGACCGCGGGATAGCCGCCGGCCGCGTAGACCGGGGCGGCGACCGCGATGGCCAGCAGCGCACCGAGCAGGCCGGCCGTGCTGGCCCGGCCGACCACCCGGCCGTAGAGGTCGGCCAGGCGGAGCCGGTCGAGTTCGTCGTAGACCAGGGCCTCGGCGGCTCCGGACTGGAGTGCACCCCGGGCGCCCCAGAGCACGAAGCCGAGCGCGAAGACCCAGTACGAGGGCGCCGCGACCCAGAGCCCGAAGCCGACGGCGCCGAGCAGCGGGGCGGCGACGAGCAGCAGTCGCCGGGAGACGGCGTCGGCGAGGACCCCGGACGGGACCTCCAGGACGACCCCGGTCAGCGACCAGAGAACGAAGAGCGACGAGATCTGCGGTACGGAGAGACCGGTGTCGGTGAAGAGCAGCGCGTACACCGGGTAGAGCAGGACGAACTCGTCCAGGAACGCGTAGAGGTAGAAGGTGGTGACCAGTCGCCGCGCGCGGACTGTCGGCGCGGACGGTGAGGTGACGGGCATGAGGCCTTCCCACGGAACGATTCGGACTCGGATCTCGGGTCACGAAACGTCCGGGCGGGCCCCGGCAGCACGGGCCGGGTCGGCCTCCGGCGCGGAATTAATGTCGGTGCGTCATGCCGGCCAGTCTAAGGCGGTCGACACGCCTCCGGCAGCTCCGTTCCCGACCGGCCCCGTTCGGCCGTTTATCCCGCTCAGGCCCGCTACGAGCGGTTCCTACCGCTCCAACCCGGTTCCCCGTCGCGGGGCACGAAAGTATGCCGGATCTGGATTGGCGATCAGGGACGAGCGGGAATAGCAGAAGACGAAGGAGGAGCCATGTCGCCCATAGAAGTCGTCCTCATCGTCCTTGTGGTCCTCGTCGTGGCTGCGGCCGTACCGGCCATCTGGGTGGCCAGCCGTCGCCGCGCCCTGCGCACCCGGTTCGGTCCGGAGTACGACCGGGTGGTCGCCGAGCAGCAGAGTCGGTCCGCCGCCGAGCAGGAACTCCGGGAACGCGAACGCCGCCACGCCGAACTGACGCTCACTCCGCTCTCCGCCGAATCCCGCCAGCGGTACGCGGCCGACTGGGAGGAGATCCAGGCCCGGTTCGTCGACTCCCCCGCCGAGGCGGTGGGCGCGGCGGACGAACTGGTCACCCGGCTGATCGCCGAGCGTGGCTATCCGGTCGGCGAGTACGACGAGCAGCTCGCCCACCTCTCCGTGGAGCACGCCCGCACCCTGACCCACTACCGGGACGCGCACGAGATCCAACTGCGCAACGAGCGCGGCGAGGCCAGCACCGAGCAACTCCGCCAGGCCGTCGTGCACTACCGCGCACTCTTCGCCGACCTGCTCGGCGAGGACCCCGTACGCCAGCACTCGGACCAGCACCCGGACGGGACCCGTCCGGACACCCCGCAGGACGTACCGAGCCGGTGAGGAGGCACACCGCGATGCGTCACCAGGAACAGCAGACCGACGACGGCGGCACCGACGTGATCCGTTCGGAGCCGGTACCCGTGACCGGTCCCGCCGAGCCGGACGGCCGGCAGCGGAACCGGTATCCGGAGGGTACCGGTGACCAGGGCCCCGACGCGCTCGACGAGCGGGGCTCCTACGACAGCGACCTCGCCACCGACGGGACCGGTCCGGCGTTCCCGTCCGACCCGGCCGCCGGGGCCCGTGCCCGGGACGACCGGCGCGGCGAGAACCGCTCGGCGGAGGACCGGGCCGAGGACGCGGCCCTGGACGACGACGCCCTGCCGGAGCGCTCTCCGGCGCTTCGGGCCGACGGCGCCGACGCCGTTCCGAGCGCCGGTGATCGGGGTGACCTGGCGGACGCCAGCCAGACGGACGCGACCGACGGCACCGACGAGCCGACCGACAGGGTGCCGGCCACCGCCGACGCGGACACCGTCCGGGTCGACCACGTCGCCGACGTCGGGGCTGCCGGCAAGGACACCGCCGACGTCCGGGAGGCCGGCGAGGACACCGCCGACGTCCGGAACGCCGGCGAGGACGCCGCCGCAGACCCGGACGGCAGCATCCGCACCGACGACCCGGACGAGCCGGTCCGCACCGACGACCCGGACGGCGGCACGCGGACCGACGATTCCGACAGCGAGGCCCGGGACCGCTCCGGCAGCTCCGAGTTCCACGCGCCGGCACCGCTGCCCACCAGCTTCGGCGCGCCGACCGTCGGCGGTGCGGTCGCGGCCGCCGCGCTGGCCGGCAGCCACCGCGACCCGCGCAACGAGGACACCGTCCGCTCCGGCGACGGGCCGGCCGACGACCGGATCGACGGGGTCGGCGACGAACGGACCGGAATCACCGCCGGTTCGGGCGTACCGGACCGGAGCCTCGGTGCGGCCGACGCCGCCGGCGCCACCCGGCCCGGCACCCCGGCGGCCGACGCCGACGGATCCGACCCGGCGGTGGATCCGCTGGGCCGGCCGGTGGACTCGACGGCGGTCGGAGTGGCCCATCCGGTGAACCCGGACGTGCTCAGCGCGGGCCACCCCGACGTGGTGGGTGGCGACCTCGACGAGCCGGCGGGGGGCGACGACGCAGGGGCGACGGAATCCCGGGGTACGACCGACGGCGGTCTGCCGCCCGGTGCCGCGCCGGCCGAGCCGATCGTCGCGATCCTCGACGACGAGGCCGTGCGGGGCTTCCGGGACCGGTGGCGGGACGTGCAGCTCCGGTTCGTCGACGACCCGCCGGGTGCCACCGAGGAGGCCCACCGGCTGGTCCGGGAGTCCGTGGCGGCGGTCACCGAGGCGCTGACCCGGCAGCAGGACGACCTCGGCGGCTGGCAGCGGGACGACGCCACCGACACCGAGCAGCTGCGGATGGTGGTACGCCGGCACCGCGACTTCCTGGACCGCCTGCTCGGCCGGTAGCCCGCCGCGCGCCGATCTCCCGACGGCTCCCCGATGCCCGCCGACCGGTGGGTGCCGGGGAGCCGTCGGCGTCCCGGAGAGCCGTCGGCACCAGCGGCAGGCGTGAACGGTCCTCGCGTCGGGTAGTAGGCCCCTCGCCCGACGGGACGGGCCGGGCGGCGGACCGAGCGTACGGACGAAGGTGACGGTGTGGACGGCGGCCTGCGGCTGGACATGAACGCGCTGGACTATCTGATCCTGGCGCTCTACTTCGGCACCGTGCTCGGTGTCGGCATCGCGGCCCGGCGGGCGATCCGGACCAGCGTGGACTTCTTCCTCTCCGGCCGGTCGCTGCCGGCCTGGGTCACCGGGCTCGCCTTCGTCTCGGCCAACCTCGGTGCGTTGGAGATCATCGGGATGGCCGCCAACGGCGCCCAGTACGGCCTGATGACGCTGCACTACTACTGGATCGGCGCCGTACCGGCGATGGTCTTCCTCGGCATCGTGATGATGCCCTTCTACTACGGTTCCAAGGTACGCAGCGTGCCGGAGTATCTGCGGCTGCGTTTCAACCGGCCGGCGCACCTGCTCAACGCGCTCAGCTTCGCCGTCGCCCAGGTGCTGATCGCCGGGGTCAACCTCTACGCGCTGGCCCTGATCATGCAGGCGCTGCTCGGCTGGCCGCTCTGGACCTCCATCGTGGTCGGTGCGCTCATCGTGCTGGCGTACATCACGATCGGCGGGCTCACCTCGGCGATCTACAACGAGGTGCTCCAGTTCTTCGTGATCCTGGCCGGTCTGGTCCCGATCACGGTGATCGGGCTGGCCAAGGTCGGCGGGATCGACGGGCTCTGGGACGCGGTCCGCGGCTCGGACCTGGGCGAGGCCGGGCTGCACACCTGGGCGGACACCGGCAGCACCGAGAACCCGCTGGGTGCGAGCTGGATCGGCGTCGTCTTCGGGCTCGGTTTCGTGCTGTCGTTCGGATACTGGACCACCAACTTCGCCGAGGTGCAGCGGGCGATCTCGGCGAAGGACATGAGCGCGGCCCGGCGTACCCCGATCATCGCGGCGTACCCGAAGATGGTGATCCCGCTGGTCACGGTGATTCCCGGCCTGGTCGCGGTGGTCACGGTGAACGGGCTCGGCGCCGAGACCGGCGACCTGACCTACAACAACGCGATCCCGCTGCTGATGCGCGACCTGCTGCCGACCGGCGTACTCGGGGTGGCGGTGACCGGCCTGCTGGCCTCGTTCATGGCCGGCATGGCGGCCAACGTCAGCGGTTTCAACACCGTCTTCACCTACGACATCTGGCAGACGTACGTCCGGCAGGACCGGCCGGACGGGTACTACCTGCGGGTCGGCCGGATCGCCACCATCGCCGGGGTACTGGTCGGGATCGGCACCGCGTTCATCGCGGCCGGCTTCAACAACATCATGAACTACATCCAGGTGCTCTTCTCGGTGTTCAACGCGCCGCTCTTCGCCACCTTCATCATCGGGATGTTCTGGAAGCGGATGACCGCCTGGGCCGGCTTCTGGTCGCTGCTGACCGGCACCCTCGGCGCGTTCGCCACCTACCTGCTCTACCGGGCCGGGGTGCTGCCGTTCGACTCCGACCTGGAGGAGAGTTTCTGGGGCGCCGGCGTCGCGTTCGTACTGGTGGCGATCGTCACGGTGATCCTCACTCCGCTCACCGCCCGCAAGCCCGACGACGAGCTGCGCGGCCTGGTCTACGGGCTCGCCGGCACTGACGGCCGGGCGGCCCTGCTGGCCGGCGACGGCCGCTGGTACCGCTCGCCGCTGCTGCTCGGCGGGATCGCGGTGGCGCTGTCCGTGCTGCTCTACCTGCCGGTGCTGTGAGTCCGCAGGCCATCGTGGACCGGCCGCGACGGGCGGGGCGGTCAGGAGGAAGGGACGAGGGGATGGAAGACCAGAACCGTCCGCCGGCCGGGACGCCGGTGGACCCCGCCGAGCAGCAGCGCCGGTCGGCCGCCGCCCGGCTGTTCGACATCCGCCGGGTGATCGGTGGACTCTTCGTCGTGTACGGCCTGCTGGTCGGCCTGGTAGGCGTCTTCGACGGCGCCTCGGCGGTGCAGAAGGCCCAGGGCATCCGGATCAATCTCTGGGCCGGCCTGGCGATGCTCGTGCTCGGCCTCGGCTTCCTGGTCTGGCAGTGGCGGCGCCCGATCGACCGGGAGTGACCCCGGACCGCTAGCCCGGTTTCGGTCCCGCTTCCGGCGGGCCTGGTCGGCGGGACAGGTGGAGCAGGCGTGGCCGGCGGGACGGGTGGAGCAGGCATGGCCCGGGTCGTCCGGGGTAGTCGTGCCGGAAGACCGTTTGCACGGGACATCCGGCACAGGAGGGCAGCAGCATGACCGAGCGTGACCCGACGCCGAACCGGCCGCTGGAGGAGAGTCCCGAGGTGGCCGCCGCGATCGAGGACGACACCGCCGTTGCGCAGCTCGCGGCGGACGGTGGGTCGGGTCCCGACAACCCGGACTTCGTGGACCCGGACGACGTTCCCGGTGACTTCCCGCGCACCGAGGACCTGCTCGGCGACCCGCACGGGCAGGGCGCGGGCAGCGCGGGGGACACGCGTACCGGCGCCGAACAGGCGTGGGATCCGGAGGACCTGGCGATGGCACAGGGCCGCGACCCGACACCGGAGAACGTCCGCCGGGCCGGCGCGGAAATGGACCGGGAGGGTACGGCGGCAGCGGTGGAGAAGACGGTGCCCTGAGCCGGACCCGGCCCGGCCCCGGGTCGTCACCGACGGCGGCGGTCCCCGCCCGACGCGTTGCCGCGCCGGCCGGGGACCGCCTGGTGTCGCTGCCGTGCTTTCGTGCTGTTGTCGCTGCCCCAGCTGTCGTCCGCTGGTCAGAGCGCCGGGTAGGCGTTCTGCATCAGCTGGGTGAGCTGCGCCGGGAACCAGGCACCCGAGATCGGGGCACCGTCGAGCGCGCCGCTCATGTTGTTGTTGTTCCGCGGGTTACCGGTGTACGTCGGGTCGCACATCCGGTCGAAGCCCTTGCCCTCGTCGTTGTCGATCTCGGTGCTGGAGCCGTCCGACTCGCCCGGGGGCTTGATCCAGACGTACGCGTCGATCCCGGTGGCCGGGGCGGCCCGGGGCCGCTCACCGAGGCCGGCACCGCTCTGGTTGCACCAGTTGCCGAGGTGGATCCGGCGGTCGATACGGGAGCCGTCGACCTGCTCGTCCACGGTGCCCGAGGTGACCGCGGCGGTGGGCCGGTCCGGACCGCCCCAACCGTTACGCGAGGTGTCGATCAGCATGCCGATGCTGCTGGAGAAACCCTGCGAGACGAGCTCGGTGCGCAGGGCCTGGGCGAAGCGCTGCTCGTCCACGTACCGGTTGTAGTCGATCCACTTCGAGAGCCGGTTCTGCTCGGTCACGTTGAGGTAGGGCTCGACGGTGGCCGAGTAGTTGGCGGTGTTGGCGATGAAGCCGTGCACGTTGGCGGTGGTGCTGCCCTCGGCGCGGGCGGCCTCGGCGAAGAGCTGCGCGGAGGGCCGGAAGTTGTCGTCCCACCCGATCCAGCCGTGGTGGCCGGCGTCGATGTAGTTGTAGACGTTCGGCACCGCACCGAGCTTGGCCAGGGCGTAGCCGACACCCTTGACGTAGTTGCCGTTGGCCTTCATCGTGTCGCACTGCGCGGTCGCGGTCTCCCGCGGCGACACGTTGGTGACCAGGTTCGGCAGCGAGTCGATCTCGATGATCGCGATGATCCGCAGGTTGCGGTACTTGGTGTCACCCATGATCGCCGCGATCGGGTCGATGTACTCGGTCTTGTACCTGCCCAGTGCGTCGGCCGGAAGCTCACCGTTCGAGGCCAGCGCCGCACAGTCCCGGCCGGGCAGGTTGTAGATGACGAGCTGGATGTAGCCGGCGTTCTGCGCCAGCGCCTCGTCCAGGTGGTCACGCAGACCCATGGCACCGTTCGAGCTGCTGTCCGGGGTGCCCTCGATCGCCGCGATCCGGTCCAGCCAGACACCGGTCGGGTTGCTGGAGATCCGGTTGCCGCCGGAGACGCTCTCCGCCTTGGCCTTCCACTCCGGGTTCACGTAACCCCGGGCGCCCGCGTACGGGTTGTCCACCCGGGCGGAGGGGTTCCCCGTCGGGCCGGTCGTCGGACCAGTGGTCGGGCCGGTGGTCGGGCCGGTCGTCGGCCCGGTCGTCGGGCCGGTGGTCGGCGCGGTGCCGTTGCAGGTGGTCCCGTTGACGCTGAAGGACGTCGGCGCCGGGTTGCTGCCACTCCACGAGCCGTTGAACCCGATGCCGGTGGAGGCGCCGGTGGCCAGGTTGCCGTTCCACGCCACGTTGGTGGCGGTCACCTGGCTGCCGGACTGGGTCCAGTTGGCCGACCAGCCCTGGGTGACCCGCTGGTTCGAGTCCGGGAAGGTGAAGCGGAGGGTCCAGCCGTTGATCGCGTCACCGACGTTCCGGATGGTGATGTTGGCGCTGAAACCACCCTGCCACTGGTTGGCGCTGTAGGTGACGCTGCAGCCGGGGGCGGCCTGCGCCACCGATGCCGGAAGGGTGACCAGACCGGCGGCGACCAGAGCGCTCGCACCTGCCACCGCGACGGCTTTCTGCCGGACGGACAATCTACTCCGTAAATTCATGCCACTGATCTCCTTGGGCCAGCCGGTCACGACAGGCGGAACCGGCGCGGCGGTCACATGGACGTCACGTCAGGTGGGTACGTCCGTGGACGCCATGGGGGACTGCGGTAAACCCGCCCCGGACGACGGGTGCATCTTGGTGGTGGTGCCGGCCGCCTGCTGAGCGGCCGTGGTGACGCCGTCCGGCGAACCGGCTGCCCTCGGCGTCTGCTGCGCGGTGTGGCTCCCCCAGCACAGTGGATGAATTCTTGCATGGGAGCGCTTCCACCACAACACCCGGGAAATGATGGATGACGATTCCCGGCTCGCGTGGGCCATCGAGGCTCGTCATCGCGACCTGCGGCGGCAGGGCCGGGTGGTCACAGTGGACCCGTCAGCCCGCAGCCTACCCCCAGCCGCCCGAGGTGCAAGGAAGGGCCTCCGCATATCGCTTTCTGTTGTAGCGGAGGCCCTTCCGCACACCGTCGGCCGGCTCGAGCGGAACCGGACGAGCGACCCCGGATCTCCCGGACGCGCCGATCAGGCGCTCGGCGCCGGTAGCCGAGCGTTCGCGGCCAGCCGTCGCCTCGGAGGAGGTTCTCGCCCTCCGGTGCGGAATCCCGCACTCCCCGGTCCGGTCGGTGCGGCAGGGACCGGAGCCGCCCGGCCGTCGCCACAGCTCCCAGGCGGTGCCTCCGGGCGCCTTGAGTACCCGTTCGGGGAAAAGGCGAGAAAATCCGATGAAAGCTCACAAATTCGTTAATCTCGGTCATGGCTCGTCTGCCGGCGGGCTGAGGCAAGAGGGAAGGATGACGAAAGTCATGTCCAAGAAGTTCCTCGGCAGGATGATCGCGGGAGCCGCTCTCGGCGGCGCTTCGCTACTCGTTTTCTCCCCCTCGGCCGCCCTCGCCGACGGCGGCCACCACCCGGAGGGGTACCAGAAGGACAGCTCGGGCCGCGCCTTCGCGGAACCAGCCGCAGTGCGGCCCGGTGGCACGGTCGAACTCGTCGAGGTCTGCGCCGAGGCGCAGAAGCACGCGTGGTTGTGGTCGAGGGTCACCGGAAAGGTGGACCTGATTCCCAGGGACGATCACCAGACCGGCAGAAAACCCGAGGAGAGCAGGCCGGAGAAGTCCGACCAGGGCAAGGCAGAGAAGCCCGAGGAGAACAAGACGCAGAAGCCCGACGAGGGCAAGGCGCAGAAGCCCGACGAGGGCAAGGCGCAGAAGCCGGAAGAAGGCAAGGCGCAGAAGCCAGAGGAAGGCAAGGCGGAGGGCGCCGGTGGGATGGCCCGGGACGACGGCGGGCACGGCTGGGCGGAGTACGGGGAGGCCGAGGACGGCAGACACGGCTGGGAAAAGGCCGAACCGCGCAGCGACGGCGGGGAAGCCGACCGGAAGACCGAGCCGGACAGGGACGGCTGGGAGAAGACCGAGCCGGGCAGGGAGGGCCGGGAGAGCGGCGGCGGGAAGGCCGAGGACGGCTGGACGGGCGGAAAGGGCGGCTACGAGTACTGGAACAGCGTCACCATCCCGTGGGACGCGAAGCCGGGATCGTACGAGCTCACGGGCTCCTGTGGCAAGGGTGAGCTGACCATCCTGCCGAAGGGCTGGGTCGACGGCGGCGACGGCGGTGCGACCTCCGGAAACGGCGACAACCTCGCGGTCGCGGGGCTGGGGGTGCTCGGCTTGGCCGGGCTCGGCGGACTGGTGCTGATGCGGCAGCGCCGTACCGATGAGTCGGCCGACTGAGGCGACGGCGAGCGGTGCCGGTGGCGGCCACGGGAGACCGTGGCGGGCCGCCGGCACCGGCCTCGTCGCCCTGCTGGCGCTGGTCGGCGCCGGTCTGATCGGAGCAGCCCTCAACGCGCCGGAACCGACCCCGCCGACGCAGCCCGGTGCCGACGCGGCCCCGGACCAGCAGAATCGGGCGGTGACCGGACCGGCCCTCGGCGACACGGGCCGTACGGCGGCGCCGGACAGCGGCACCGACACCGGCCCGGCGGGGGTACTGGACAGGTCCGAGCCGATCAAGATCATGATCCCGAGGATCGGCGTGGACGCGGCCGTCATGCCGCTGGGACTCACCCCGGACGGGATGGTGCAGGCGCCGCCGCTGGCCAGGGCGGGGCTGGCCGGCTGGTACCGGCTGGGTCCGACGCCCGGCGAGGCCGGCAACTCGGTGATCGTCGGGCACGTCGACTCCCGGGAGATCGGGCCGGCGGTCTTCTTCCGGCTCGGCGCCCTGCTGCCCGGGGACGGCATCCAGGTGATCCGCGAGGACGGCAGCCTGGCCAGCTTCGTGGTGGACGGTGTTAAGTCGTACCCGAAGGCGGCCTTTCCCACCGAGCTGGTCTACGGCCCGAGCGAGGAGTCGGGGCTGCGGCTGGTGACCTGCGGCGGGGACTTCGACGAGCGCACGGGTTCCTATCCCGAGAACGTCATCGCCTTCGCCCGGCTGGCCGGATAACCGGGCAGCCGGACCATCGTACGGGGACAGCGGCGCGCCGCTGTCCCCCGTCGTATGTCCGTCCGGCGGCTGATCCGGACATCCTCGACGTGAACTCCTTTATCACTCAGATGTCGGTGTTCATCCAGGAACACCCATAATAACGACATCTCCTCACAAACTGGCTAACGTCGGTGCTGGCTCGACTGGCCGTCGGGCGAACCAACGGGGAAGGAGTGACTTCGAGTCATGAGAAGGAAACTGCTGGGGAAGGTGATGGCCGGCGCGGGTCTCGGTGCCGCATCCCTGCTGATCTGCGCGCCCGGAACCGCTCTGGCGGACGGCGCTCCACACGACCGGGGCAACCGGGGCCACATCCACACCGTCCCGAAGGGAGTGAAGCCGGGACACAAGTTCAAGATCATCCTGAAGTGCGAGCAGCCGGTCGCCAGGGCCTGGGTCTCGTCGAAGATCACCGGCAAGATCTGGCTCAAGCCGGTGCCGAAGGACGGCCTCCGGGTACCCGAGACCCCGCCCGTCGACGGTGGCGGGCAGCCGGACGGTGGCGGACAGCCGGACGGCCAGCCACCGCTGCCGCCGGAGAACACTCAGCCACCACTGCCGCCGGAGAACACCCAGCCGCCGCTGCCGCCGGAGAACGGCCAGCCGCCGCTGCCGAACGGCACTCAGCCGGACGGGCAGGTGCAGCCCGGCGGGGAGGGTGGCCAGGCCGCGTACGGCGGAGCCGCCTACTCGGCCTGGGCCAAGGTGCCGTACTGGACGCGGCCCGGGCACTACCCGGCCTGGGGCGCCTGCGACAGCAAGGGCAAGATCGTCGTACTGCCCCGGGGCTGGGTGGACGGCGGTGACGGTGG
The DNA here is from genome assembly GCF_049179135.1 of Plantactinospora sp. WMMB782. Classification (NCBI taxonomy): domain Bacteria; kingdom Bacillati; phylum Actinomycetota; class Actinomycetes; order Micromonosporales; family Micromonosporaceae; genus Plantactinospora; species Plantactinospora sp. WMMB782. The sequence continues at coordinate 1,067,566 of NZ_JBMHMC010000007.1, forward strand.
CGCCGCCGGAACCGACTCCGGAAAGACCGCTGCCGGCGCCAGCCTGCTGGGAGCGGCAGCGCTCGGTGGCTTCCTGATGATCCGCCGACGTCGTACCGATGGCTCACCAGCCTGACGTGCCGGCCAGGCGCGCCGGCGGCCGGCACGGGAAACCGTGGCGTGCCGCCGGCGTCACCCTGGTCGTCCTGCTCGCGATCAGCGGCACCGCCCTGCTCACCGCCGGCCTGAACCCGGCACCGGCGCAGCCGCCACAGCCTGCCGAGGCCGAGGCCGCCGAAGCGTCGCCGCAGCCCGGCTCGACTCCCCGGCCACCACTGCCGTCACCGGCCCCGGGTACCTCGACCGGGCAGCCCGGCACCCCGACCGGGCCCGGCATGCCGACCGGCGGGCCGCCCCCACTGGCCGAACTGCCGCGCTCCGAGCCGGTCCGGATCGGCATCCCGAAGATCAAGGTGGACGCCGAGATCATGCCGCTCGGCGTGGAGGCCGACGGGACCGTCCAGGTGCCGCCGCTCAAGCAGGCCGACCGCGCCGGCTGGTACAGGCTGGGCGTCAGCCCCGGCGAGTTCGGCAACGCGGTGGTGGTCGGGCACGTCGACTCGGCCGCGATCGGCCCGGCGGTCTTCTTCCGGCTCGGCTCGCTGAAACGCGGCGACCGGATCGAGGTCGTCCGCGCCGACGGCGAGCTGGTCCGGTTCGCGGTGGACGCCGTGAAGTCGTACCCGAAGACCTCGTTCCCCGCCGAACTGGTCTACGGGACCGCCGACGCCGCCCGGCTCCAGGTGGTGACCTGCGGCGGCAGCTTCGACCGCAAGGAGGGCAGCTACCGGAACAACGTGATCGTCTCCGCGACCCGGATCCCGTGAACGGGGATCCGGGTCGCGTACGGCGAGCCGGCGGGGCCGGGGTCAGGCCGCGCTGTGCCGGCCCGCGCTCAGCCGGCCGCCGAGGTCCGGACCAGGGTACGGATCTGCCGCAGCAGTACGGAGAGCGCGGCGAGATCCGCCTGCGACTCGTCGAACTCCCCCATCGCCCTGCGGGTACGCCCGATCGAGATCGAGTTCGACCGTTCCCACTCCTGCACCCGCCCGTCCGGCGACAGGTCGGCCGGCGTCCCGCCGAGCACCTCGGCGGTGAGCGCGGCCAGCGCCGCGTAGAGGTCGTAGCGCAGCGCCATCCGGGCCAGCGTCTGCCAACGGTCCTCCCGGGGCAGCAGCGAGATCTTCGACAGCAGCGCGTCGACCCGGAACCGGTCGGAGAGCACGAAGTAGACCGCCGCCACCTCGGCGACGTCCCGCCCGGTCGCCCGCGCCGTCTCCACCACGTCGAGCAGGCCGAAGCTGTACATCAGCCGGGTCGACCGCTCGGCCAGGTCCTGCGGCAGGCCGCGCCGTACGCACATGTCGACGTGTGCCTCCAGCGCCTCCCGTTCGCTGCCGTAGAAGAGGTTGCCGAGTTCCGGCAGCAGCCGGGAGATGCCGTCCCGCAGCCGGGCGATCTCGGCCGGTACGTCGATCGGCGAGCGGCGGTTGGTCACCAGCCACCGTACGGCCCGGTCGAGCAGGCGCCGGGTGTCCAGGTAGACCGCCGTCTGCACCTCGGTCGGCACCCGGTTGTCCAGCGCCTCGATGTCGGCCCAGACCTCGCGCAGCCCGAAGACCTCGCGGACCACCACGTACGCCCGGATCACGTCCGCCGGGGTCGCACCGGTCTCCTCCACCACCCGGTAGATGAACGAGATGCCGCCGCGGTTCACCGCCTCGTTCACCAGCACGGTGGTGACGATGTCCCGGTGCAGCCGGTGCTCCGGCATCCGGTCGGCGTACCGCTCGCGCAGCGGGGTCGGGAAGTAGCCGGCGAGCACCTCGAAGGTCCACTCCTCGTCCGGCAGCTTGTCGGCCAGGATCTCCCGCTCCAGCACGATCTTGACGTACGCCAGCAGCACCGCGAACTCCGGCGCGGTCAGCCCGGTGTCGGTGCGCGCCGCCAACTCCTCGTCCGGCGGCAGCGCCTCCAACTGCCGGTCGAGGTGACCGGCCCGCTCGAAGTCCGAGATCATCCGGCGGTGCACCGGCAGCAGCGAGGCCGCCTGGGCCATCGCGTTGCCGATCGCCCGCGCCTGGTCGTAGTTGTCCCGGAGCACGAGCTGGGCGACCTCGTCGGTCATCCCGGCCAGCAGCGCGTCCCGGTCCGGCACGCTCAGCTCGCCGTCGGCAACCGCCGCACCGAGCAGGATCTTGATGTTCACCTCGTGGTCCGAGGTGTCCACCCCGGCGGCGTTGTCGATGAAGTCGGTGAAGATCCGGCCGCCCGCGCCGGCGTACTCGATCCGGCCGACCTGGGTGAAGCCGAGGTTGCCGCCCTCGCCGACCACCTTGACCCGCAGGTCCCTGCCGTCCACCCGGATCGCGTCGTTGGACTTGTCCCCCACGTCGGAGTTCGACTCCGACGACGCCTTGACGTAGGTGCCGATCCCGCCGTTCCAGAACAGGTCGACCGGGGCGCAGAGGATCGCCTTCATCAGCTCCGGCGGCGACATCGACTCGACGTCGCCGAGGTCGAGCACCGCCCGCACCTGCGGGCTGACCGGGATCGACTTCGCGGTACGCGGGTAGATCCCGCCGCCTTCGCTGATCAGGTCGGCGTCGTAGTCCGCCCAGGACGAACGCGGGTGGTCGAAGAGCCGGCGGCGCTCGGCGTACGAGGTGGCCGGGTCGGGGTCCGGGTCCAGGAAGATGTGCCGGTGGTCGAAGGCGGCCACCAGCCTGATGTGCTCGGAGAGCAGCATCCCGTTGCCGAAGACGTCGCCGGACATGTCGCCGACCCCGACCACCGTGAAGTCCTGGCTCTGGGTGTCGATGCCCATGTCCCGGAAGTGCCGCTTCACCGACTCCCAGGCACCCCGGGCGGTGATCCCCATCTTCTTGTGGTCGTAGCCGGCCGAGCCGCCGGAGGCGAACGCGTCGGCCAGCCAGAAGCCGTTGCGCACCGAGATCTCGTTGGCGGTGTCGGAGAAGCTGGCGGTGCCCTTGTCCGCCGCCACCACCAGGTAGGGGTCGTCGGCGTCGTGCCGGACCACGTCGGCCGGCGGCACGATCTGCCCGCCGACCAGGTTGTCGGTCACGTCCAGCAGGGCCGAGATGAAACCCTGGTAACAGGCGACCGCCTCGTCCCGGTCCCCCGGCTTCTGCTTGAGCACGAAGCCGCCCTTGGCGCCCACCGGCACGATCACGGCGTTCTTCACCATCTGCGCCTTGACCAGGCCGAGCACCTCGGTCCGGAAGTCCTCCCGCCGGTCCGACCAGCGGATGCCGCCCCGGGCCACCGGCCCGAACCGCAGGTGTACGCCCTCGAAGCGCGGCGAGTAGACGAAGATCTCGTACTTCGGCCGGGGCGCCGGCAGGTCCGGCACCGCCTGCGGGTCGAGCTTGAACGCCACGTACGGCTTCGGCCGCCCGTCGGTGCGCCGCTGGTAGAAGCTGGTCCGCAGGGTCGCCTGGATCAGCGTCAGATAGGACCGCAGGATCCGGTCCTGGTCCAGGCTGCTCACGTCGTCGAGCTGCTGCCCGATCGAGGTGACCAGCTCCTTGCTCCGCAGGTTGCGCTCCTCGGCGCTGAGCCCGAGAGTCGGCGAGAACCGCACCTCGAAGAGTTCCACGAGCGAGGCGGCAAGCTGCGGGTACGCGATGAAGGTGGACTCCATGTAGTCCTGCGAGAAGACCGTGCCGGCCTGCCGCAGGTACTTCGCGTACGCCCGGAGCACCACCACCTGCCGCCAGGTGAGCCCGCCGCGCAGCACCAGCTCGTTGAAGCCGTCCACCTCGGCCTCGCCGCGCCAGGTGGCCGAGAAGGCGTTCTCGACGTGCGGGCGTACCTCGGCCAGCTCGCGGGCGCCCTCGGGGAGTTCGAGACCGAAGTCGTAGAGGTAGATCCGCCCGTCGATCCGGTCCACCTCGTACGGGTGCTCGTCGACCACCCGTACGCCGAGGGAGTGCAGTACCGGCAGGACGGCGGAGAGCACCATCGGCTCGCCGTACCGGTACACCTTGAACCGGACGTCCTCGACCGCGGTGGCCGGGGTCGCCCCGCCCGGCCGGACCGGCTGCTGCTTGCGGAACATGTGCATCTCGAGCTGGCCCGGCTCCTCCAGCAGTTCCAGCTTGGCCAGGTCCTTCATCGCCTCGTACGGGGTGTGCCCGTCCTTGTAGCCCTCCGGGAACGCGTCGGCGTACCGGGTGAAGAGGTGTTTGGCCTGCTCGTCGCCGAGCTTGCGCTCCAGCACCAGCCGGTAGTCGTCGTCCCACAGCCGGGTCGCGTCGGCGAGTTCCTCGGCGAGCAGGTCGGCGTCCACCTCGCCGGGCGGGCTGGCCGGGTCGGTCCGGACGATGAAGTGCACCCGGGCCAGCATCGACTCGGTGACCCGGGTGGTGTAGTCGACGCCGATCCCGTTCAGCTCACGGAGCAGGATCTCCTGCATCCGCAGCCGGTTCTGCGTGGTGAACCGGTCCCGGGGCAGGTAGATCAGGCAGGAGATGAACCGGCCGTACCCGTCGCGGCGCAGGAAGACCCGCAGTTGGCGGCGGCCGGCCATCCGGAGTACGCCGATCACCGCGTGGTAGAGGTCGTCGGTCTTGATCTGGAAGAGTTCGTCCCGGGGGTAGGTCTCCAGGATCTGCAGCAGGTCCTTGCCGGAGTGGCTGCGCGGGCTGAGCCCGGACCGGTCCAGCACCTCGGCGACCTTGCGCCGGACCACCGGCAGCTCGCGGACGCTTGTCCGGTACGCCGCGGTGGCGAGCAGCCCGAGGAAGCGCCGCTCCCCCACCACCTCACCGGCCTCGTTGAAGATCTTGAAGCCGATGTAGTCCAGGTAGGCCGACCGGTGCACGGTGGCCCGGCTGTTCGCCTTGGTGATGATCAGCAGTCGCTTCTCGGTCACCTTCTGGTGCGCCTCGGGGGTCATCGAGGAGAGCGCCCGGGGCGTGGTGGAGTCCTGGCGCAGGATGCCGAGCCCGGTGCCGAGGATCGCCTCCAGCGCCGGACCCTTCTCACCCTGGATGAGCCGGTACTCCCGGTAGCCGAGGAAGGTGAAGTGCTCGTGCGCCAGCCAGCGGAGCAGCTCCACCGAGTCGGTGATGTCCTTCTCCGGCACCGGTGGGCGGTTCTCCGCGGTGCGCGCGGCGGCCAGTTCGTCGGCGAGCGAGAGGGCGCGCTGGCGCATCTTGGGCCAGTCCTCCACCGCCTCCCGCACGTCGGTCAGCACCCGCTGCAACTCGGCGCGCAATCGGTCCCGGTCGGCGGCACCGCGTACCGGGTCGATCTCGATCCGCATCCAGCTCTCGACGATGTCGCCGTCGATCGCGTCGTCCGGTTCGACGTCGGCGGCGACCTCGGTCAACCTGCCGAGCGGCTCGCGGCGGACCACCACCAGCGGGTGCACCAGCATGTGCACGTCGAGGTGGTGCCCGGTCAGCAGGGCGGTGACGGAGTCCACCAGGAAGGGCATGTCGTCCGTGACGATCTCGATCACGGTGTGCTGCTGGTCCTCGTCCGGCTCGTGGATCCGCAGCTTGAGCTCGCCCGGCACCCGCTGCTGGGCGAGTTCCCGGTGTTCCCTGGCGGCGGCGAGCATCTCCGCCGCGGTGAAGCCGATCAACTCCTCGTCCGGCGCGAACCGCCAGAACCTGTCGACGAGCGTCGCCGCGTCGTGGTCGTCCCCGGCCAGTGCGACCGCCTGGGCGACCAGCCGCTCGGCGTTCGGCACCGGCTCGTCCAGGTCGGCGTCCTCGACGTCGTCGGCGAGGGCCTCCGGTGGCAGTCCGAGGTCGTAGAGAGTGTCGATGCTGGCCCCCGGCACACCTGTCGCGCCGGAGGCGAGCCGAGAGCCCGCCCCGTCGTCGTCGATCGCCGCGTCGTAGCTGTCGTCTCGGCTGGCATCCGCCGGCCGGAGAACGGGTTCCGGTTTGATCGCCGGACGCCGGTCCATCGTGCCACTCCCCTCGACCCACCACGCCGTGGGTCACTCTCCGCCCAGACTAGGCCCTACCGATCAACCCCTCTGCCGGTGGACCGGCGGTGCGGATGCCGGATCTCGATCTGTCCCTCCGGCCGTCGCGGACACCCGACACGCCCGCCTGGGAGTACCCACGCACGCTCGGCCATCACCCGATCCGCCCCGCCGGAAGCGCCGGGGCAGCCCGCGTTGGGCCCGGCGTACTACGGTCGGGCTGCCGCCGGCGCGCCTTCCGGTGGTGCGCCGACCTGGAAGGTAACCGCGGCATGCGCTTTCCCACGCCACTCCCACGCCCGCTTCTCCGGCACACCGCCCGACTCCGGCACACCGCCCGACCCCGGCATACCGCCCGACTCCGGCATACCGCCCGTCGAGGCACGACCGTCGCACTGGCCGGCGTGCTGCTCACGGCCGGCGCCCTGGCCGGCTGCTCGGGCTCGGACGGCCCCGACCAGGCGGTCGACGCGTTCCTGGCCGGCTGGCTCGGCGGCGACATGCACAGGGTCGGCTTCCGCAACCCGGCCGGCGAGCGGGTGCCCGCCGACGAGGTGACCGAGGAGATCAAACAGCTCTCCGGCGAACTGGGCAAGACGCCGCCGAAGCTCCGCCGGGAGGGCGAGGCCAAGGTCAACGAGGACACCGCGACCGCGACGGTACGGGTGGACTGGACGCTGCCCGGTGACACGCACTGGTCGTACCCCTCGGAGATCCATCTCAACCGCGGCGACGACGACGAGTGGCAGGTGATCTGGGAGCCGAAGGTCGTCGAGCCCCGCCTCACCAGCGGGGACGAACTGGCGGTGCGCCGGCTGACCGCCAGCCGGGCGGCCGTGACCGACGGGGCCGGAGCGCCCCTGGTGGCACCCCGCCCGGTGGTGGTCGTCGGGGTGCAGCCCGATCAGGTGACCGACGTACCCGGCCTGGTCCGGCAGCTCGACACGGCGTTCCGGGCGATCCGCCCGCCGATCACCCCGCCGGTGGACCTGGCCGACCTGCCGGGCCGGCTGAAGGAGGCGAAACCGAACGCCTTCGTCGAGGTGGTGACGCTGCGCCGGGAGGCGTACCTCCAGATCAAACCGCGCATCCACCACCTGTCGGGGACGAAGTTCCGCGACGAGCAGCGGGAGCTCGCACCGACCCGGGACTTCGCCCGCGCCCTGCTCGGCTCGGTCGACCCGGCGCAGGCCGACGACATCGCCGCCAACCCCGGGCTGGTGCAGGAGGGTGACTCGGTCGGTCACGGCGGGCTACAGGGCCGCTACGACAAGCAGTTGCGCGGTGGCGTCGGGCTGAGCGTGGTCATCGTCAGCAAGCTGCCGGACGGCACGGTCGCGCCGGACAGCAAGGAGGTGTTCCGGCGCGAGCCGCAGGCCGGCGTACCCGTGAAGACCACCCTCGACGTGCCGACCCAGAACGCCGCCGACGACGCGGTACGCGGCTCCCGGCAGCGCGCCGCCCTGGTCGCGGTACGCGTAGGAGACGGCGCCGTACTGGCCGCCGCGAACGCCGGCACCGCCGAGAACCTCGCCTTCACCGCACAGGTCCCGCCCGGCTCGACCTTCAAGATGGTGAGCACGCTCGGGCTGCTCGACCTCGGCGCGGTCAGCCTGGACGGGCCGGTGGCCTGCCCGAAGACGTTCACCGTCGACGGGCGCTCGTTCAAGAACTCCGACAACTTCGCCCTCGGCAGCGTGCCGTTCCGCACCGACTTCGCGAAGTCCTGCAACACGGCGTTCGCCGCGCTGGCGCCGAAACTCGGGCCGGACGGGCTGGCCAACGCCGGCCGGAGCCTCGGCCTGGAGGCGGAGTGGAAGCTCGGGACCGACGCCTTCACCGGCAAGGTCTCGGCGGGCGGGTCGGCGGCCGAGCGGGCGGCCGCCTCGTTCGGTCAGGGCACCACCGTGGTCAGCCCGCTGGCGATGGCGGCGGCCACCGCAGGGGTCGCCCGGGGCCAGTGGCAGCAGCCGAAACTGGTACTGGAGCCGGGGCCCGGCGAGCCCGCCCCACCCGGCCCGCAACTGAAGGCCGGTTCGGTCGAGCCGCTGCGCACGATGATGCGCGAGGTGGTCACCAAGGGGACCGGCAGCGCGCTGGCCGACGTGCCCGGCGGACCGGTGTACGGCAAGACCGGCACCGCCGAGTACGACGACAACCCGGCGCACACGCACGCCTGGTTCGTGGGCTGGCAGGGTGACGTCGCGTTCGCGGTCTTCGTCGAGAAGGGCGGATCGAGTACGGCCACCGCCGTGCCGATCGTCGAGAAGTTTCTCCGCGGCCTCCGCTGAGCAGGGGCGGCCCGGCCCGGACACGACAGCCGGGGCGGTCGACGGGGTCTTCCCCGGACCGCCCCGGCTGTCGATGCGGGTCAGCTCAGCGGGCGAGAGCCAGGCCCTGCTTGTCGGTGAACTTGCCGACCGCGATCATGATCAGGTCGATCAGCGTCCAGATGCCGAACCCGCCGAAGGTGAGGAGCATCAGGATGCCCGTGCCGACCTTGCCGACGTAGAACCGGTGCACGCCGATGGTGCCGAGGAAGAGGCAGAGCAGCAGCGCGGCGATCCAGGACTTCTGCCCGACGGCCGGACCGGCGGCGGTTGTGGACATGGTCTATTCCTTTCAGGACATTCCAGGGAAAGTTGCGTGCACAGCGGTCGCGCACATTACCGGAATCCCGCCGGCTCCGCTGTCCCGGTAACCGCACCGTGATCAGGTCGAAGTCAGCGGCGCGGCAGACTGGTGACGAACATCGCGATCAGCTGCTCGTACGTCTCGTCCAGGTCCTCCGGCAGCCCGAAGCCGCCGCTGGCCTCCAGCGAGGCGAAGCCGTGTGCGATGGACCGGCCGCACCGGGTGGCGTGGATCGCGGCCGAGTCGGTGAGCCCGTACGTCCGGAGCGCGGCGAGGAAGACCTGCAACATCCGGTTGGCGACGTCGAGCATGGCCGGCTCGTGCATCGGATCGGGCGGCACCGCGGCGTACCGGGCCGGGTGCTCGCGGACGTAGTCGCGGTAGGCGCGCAGCAGTGCCGCCACCGCCTCGTCGCCGCCGCGGCCCAGCACGGCCGCCACGAACCGGTCGGTCATCTCGGTCAGCACCCGGATCCCGACCAGCGTGCGCAGCTCGGCGAGGCCGGCGACGTGCTTGTAGAGCGAGGGCGGGGCGACCCCGGTGCGCGCGGCGACGGCCGCCAGGGTCAGTGCGTCGACGCCGTGCTCGTCGATCACCCCCAGCGCCGCGTCGACGACAGCGGCCGGCGAGAGTCCGGCCCTAGGCATCGCGACGCCCGTGCAACGCTCCTCGTCGGCCCCGGCATTTGCTAGTCACAATAGCCAAAAAGCTAGTAATGCTAGCCTGCCATGTCAAATCCACCATCTGTGCGGCGACTCAGCTCTTCCCAGCCGTCGAGGTCGGCCCGGCGCCGCTGCTGGGCGGCCCGGATGCTCCGCACGGCGTCCTGCCCGAGCGCCAGCCGCAGCGGCGGTTCGGCCGCGTCGAGTACCTCGACGATCACCCGAGCGGCCTTCGCCGGGTCACCGGGCTGGGTGCCGTCCATCGCGTCCACGGCCGCCCTGGTTTCCCCGGTCGACACCCGGTACGCCTCGATCGTCCTGGACCGGTGCATCCGGCGCCCACCGAACTCGGTACGGAACGCGCCCGGCTCGACGATCAACACCCGTACGCCGAACGGCGCCACCTCGGCGGCCAGCGCCTCGGAGAGGCCCTCCAGGGCGAACTTCGCGGCGCAGTACCCGCCGAACCCGGGCATCGTGACCTGGCCGCCCATCGAACTCATCTGCACGATCGTCCCGCCGCCCTGCCGCCGCAGGTGCGGCAGCACCGCCCTGGTCACCGACACCGCGCCGAAGAACATCACCTCCAGCAGGGCACGCAACTCCGGCATCGTCAGCTCCTCGACGGCGCCGACCGAGCCGTAGCCGGCATTGTTCACCAGCACGTCGATCCGGCCGAACGCGGCGAGCGTCTCCGCCACCGCCCGGTGTACCGACGCCTCGTCGGTGACATCGAGCCGGGCCGTCCGGACCCGCTCCCGCCCTGCCCCGGAGAGGTCGGCCAGTTGCCCGGTGTCCCGGGCCGTCGCCATCACCCGGTCACCGGCGGCCAGCGCCGCCCGGACGAGTTCCCGGCCGAAACCCGCCGAGCATCCGGTCACCAACCACACCCGTTCCCGTCGCGCCACCGTCGAGCCTCCCCGCCTCGTCCACCCCGACGGTGCCGACCACCGCCTGCGGTCCACTCTGGCCAGCGGGCCGACCGGATCGCCAACACACATTTCCAGCAGCCGCTACAGTCATAGCCTGTGACCCCCGAGCTGCGGCACCTGCGGTACTTCGTCGCGGTGGCCGAGCACCGCAGCTTCACCCGGGCGGCGGTCGTGCTGCGGGTCGCCCAGCAGTCGCTGTCGCAGCAGGTCGCCGTGCTGGAACGGTCGCTCGGCGTGCGGCTGTTCGACCGGGACACCCGGGGCACCCGGCTCACCGAGATCGGCCAGGTGTTCCTGCCGGAGGCGCGCGCCGTGCTGGCCCGCGCCGACGAGGCGGTCGGCACCGTCGGGCGGGCGGTCCGCGGCGAGATCGGCCGGCTCAGCCTCGCCTTCCTGGTCTCGACCGCCAACTACATGCTGCCGCCGGTGGTCCGCGCCTTCCGGGAACGCTTCCCCGCTGTCGAACTGCACACCGAGGATGTCGGCATCGCCCAGCTGGTGACCGGCCTGCGCGAGCGCCGGTACGACGCCGCCTTCACCCGCCCACCGCTGGTGGACGACCTGGCCACCCGTACCCTCGTCACCGAACCCGTCTGCGCCGTGCTGCCCAGCGGACACCGGCTCGCGGACCGGTCCGAGCTGCGGCTGCGCGACCTCGCGGGCGAACCATGGGTGCTCACCGCCCCCGAATCCTGGCCACCCTGGCACCGCAAGTACGACCGGGACTTCCACCGTGCCGGGTTCACGCCGGACGTGCGGGCCCGGGCCACCGGCGTGCCACACCTGCTGGGGCTGGTCGCCGCCGGGCTAGGCGTGTCCCGGCTGGCCAGTTCGGCGCGGAGCCTGCGCCGGACCGGGGTGGTGTTCGTGCCGCTGGTCGACGAGCGGGCGGAGACCGTGGTGGCCTGGGAGCCGGCCGCGCCGAAGCCGGTACTGCGGAACCTGCTCGACGTGGTCACCGAACTGGCCACGACCATCGACCTGACCCACGCCGGTTAGCCGGAACGGCCGGACTGACGGCATTGGCTGATGCTGCGGTCTCGCGGCGGAGGTCCATGCGTCACGGACGCCCATGCGTCACGGACGCCCATGCGTCTCGCGCGCCGTGGTGACGCGGCGGGCAGCACAGGGCGCTCGCGCCGGTAGGTGGGGCAGCGGGCCGCATGGGTCTCGCGCCGAGACTGTCGAGCTGCCCCGTTCGTGCGCCCACGAGTCAGGTCACACCGATGCCGACCACGCCTCGGCGCGCCAGGTGTCCCATCTATGCACCCAGCTCGACAGTCTCGCGATCGAGGCTTCGCCCCGAACGGGCCGAGCCGGAGAGCAGGCCGAGCCGGAGAGCAGGCCGAGCCGGAGAGCAGGCCGAGCCGGAGAGCAGGCCGAGCCGGTGGACGGGCCGAGCCGGTGGACGGGCCGACGGGACAGCCGACGGGACAGTCGACCGGCGGCCAGACGTCGGTCGATCGGCAGGACAGGTCGAGCGGATGCGACGAGGTTCAGGCGATGTCCGCCGACCCCGGCTCGGCGTTCCGGGCCGGCGCCACTGTCGACCCCTCGGCGGGCTCCGCGTCGGCGGGACGGGTGGGCCGCACGGCATCGGCGGCCGGTTCCTCAGCCGGCGGCGGCGGGTCGCGGCGAAGCCGACCCGGGCCGGCCGCCGCAGGCGGGCCGACCGGCTCAGATTCCTCGGCCGGAAGTGACGGGGTGCGGCGAAGCCGACCCGGACCAGCCGATGCGGGCGGACCGACCGGCTCCGACCAGCGGGCGGACAGGTCGGGTATCCCGAACCGGACGCCGTTGACAGCCGGCCCGCCCACCACCGACCCGGCCGACCCGACCACCGCCGAACCGACCGATCCAGCCACCACCGGCCCAACCGGCCCAACCGGCCCAACCGGTACGCCGGTCGGTGGCACCGTCGACTGCCTGGGCGGTGCCACCGGCACGTCGGGTGGGACCGTGCGGGGGCCGGGAACGGCTGGCCGCTGCTCCGGGCCCGGCGGCCGGCCCGGAGCCAGCCGGGGCGGGACCGCCTCCGGTGCGGCGACCGGGGCCAGGCCGGCGACCAGGGTGTCGACGATCTCGGCCGCGTAGGCGCCCTCCGGGTCGTAGTCGGGGTCGAAGACGGTGATCTCCACTCCCAGGCAGTGCGGGGTGTCGACCAGCCCGGCCAGCAGCAGCTCCAGCTCGGCGAAGGCGATCCCGCCCGGGTCCGGGGCGTCCACCGCCGGCATCACCGCCGGATCGAGTACGTCCACGTCGACGTGCACCCAGTAGCCGGCGCAGTCGGTCAGCTGGTCGTGTGCCCACTGGGCGGTCCGGGCCGCCCCCTCGACCCGTAGTGCCGGCACCGGTCGGGTGACGATGCCGGCCGCCTGGAGGTCGAGCCGGTACTCGTCGTGTGCGCGAATGCCGAGCACCACCACGTCGATGTCCCGGAAGTACGGCCGGCGCCCCTCGATCGCCGCCAGGTCGGCCTGGCCCCGGCCGGTGACCAGGGCCAGGTCCTCGCCGGCCGCCGCACCGACGTAAGAGGCGTTGCCCGGATGCCGGAAGTCGGAGTGGCCGTCCACGAAGACCAGCCCGATCCGGCCGCCGACCGCCTCGCCGAGCCGGTGCATGGCGAGCGCCGAGCCGAGCAGGACCGAGCAGTCCCCGCCGAGCACCAGCGGGAACTCGCCCTGGTCGATGATGTTGCCGATCCGGTCGGCCAGCTCCATCGAGTAGCGCGCGATCGAGCCGGCGTGACACACCCCGTCCCCGGGACGCCAGTCGCCCGGGTCGTACCGGGGCGGGGTGAGACAGCCGGCGTCCCGGGCGGCGAGCCGGTCGACCAGGTCGTGGTCGCGCAGCGCGCCCGGTGCCTTGGCACAGCCCGGCACCGACGTGGGAGTCGGCGGGCGCAGGCCCAGGTTGGACGGGGCGTCCAGGACGGCGATCCGGCGCATACTGTGCTCCCGTCCGGTATCGCGGCTGCCAGGCCGGCACGCGCGCTGGTCGTACTGCCTATTGTCTAGAAGAGCGCACGCGAGAGGGCCCTCCGGGCGCCGGCCACCGCAGGATCGTCCGGACCGGCGATGGTGAACAGGGACACCAGGTGTTGCCGGGCGGCCTCCCGGTCATCCCCGGCCGTCCGACGGACCAGCTCGACCAGCCGGGCGTACGCCTGCTCGGCCTGACCGCTGAGCACTTCGATGTCGGCGGCGAGCAACTGTGCCGGTACGTCGTCCGGCGCCGACTCCGCCGCGGCCAGTGCCGCCGCCGGGTCCGCACCGCTCACCCGGCGGGCCAGCGCGACGTGCGCCAGCCCGGCCTCGGCCGCCGCGTCCGCCGGTGCGTCCGAAAGGATCTTCTTGTACGCCCGCTCCGCGGTGTCCAGGTCGCCGCTGATCAGCGCCTCGTCCGCCTCGCTGAGCCGGGGATCCTCCGGCGCCTCCACCGACACGCCGCCGGCCTTGAGCACGGCGCCGATCCACTGCCGCAGCTGGGCCTCGGGCACCACTCCGGCGAAGGCGTCGACCGGCTGGCCGCCCACCACCGCGTAGACCATCGGGATGCTCTGCACCCGGAACATCTGCGCGAGCCGCTGGTTGGCGTCGACGTCGACCTTGGCGAGGATCCAGGCACCGCCGCCCTCGACGGCCAGCCGTTCCAGCACCGGAGAGAGCTGTTTGCAGGGCTCGCACCACTCGGCCCAGAAGTCGATCACCACCGGGGTGGTGAGGGAGCGTTCCAGCACCTCGGACTGGAACGTCGCTTCGGTGACGTCGATCACCGCTACTCCACCGCCGCCCCCCACAGGGGTGCCCGGGGGTGTTCCGGGGATGCCGGGGCCGCCCGGCGGGGTGGCTGGGGCCGCCGGCTTCGCGGGTGTCTGTGCGGCGCGCAGCGCGCCGAGGTCGACCGCGCCGCGGGTGAAGATCGACGAGGTGATCCGTGGGTCGCTCATGGTTCCCTAGTCTCGCACGCGAGGCCACGAACCCCAGCGAACCGCCACTGCCCGACACCTCGCCGGCCCGGGTACCCCGACCGCGCCCACCGATCCGGCACCGGTCGCGGCTTTCAGAACCGGGCCGGCTCGCGGTAGACGCCCCACTCGGCGCGCAGCGCGTCGCAGATCTCCCCGAGGGTGGCCTCGGCGCGTACGGCGGCCAGCATCGGCGGGATCAGGTTCCCGTCGGTACGGGCGACCTGCACCATCCGGGCCAGCGCCGCGGTCACCTCGGCGGCGTCCCGGCCGGCCTTGCGCTCGGCCAGCGCCCGCCGCTGCTCCAGCTCCACCTCGTGCGAGACCCGCAGGATCTCCAGCTCCTTGGCGACCGTGCCGGTGTGGCAGTTCACCCCGACGATCTTCTTGTCGCCCTTCTCCAGCGCCTGCTGGTAGGCGAAGGCCGACTCGGCGATCTGGCCGGTGAACCAGCCGTCCTCGATGCCGCGCAGGATGCCGGAGGTCATCGGGCCGATCTGGTGCGGGCCGTCGCCACCGAGCTGCCGGATCCGGGCGAAGATCGCCTCCGCCTCCGCCTCGATCTTGTCGGTCAGCGCCTCCACGTACCAGGAGCCGCCGAGCGGGTCGGCCACGTTCACGACACCGGTCTCCTCCATCAGCACCTGCTGGGTACGCAGGGCGATCTCCGCCGAGGAGTCGGTGGGCAGCGCCAGGGTCTCGTCCAGCGCGTTGGTGTGCAGCGAGTTGGTGCCGCCGAGCACCGCCGCCAGCGCCTCCACGGCGGTACGCACCACGTTGTTCACCGGCTGCTGCGCGGTCAGCGAGACCCCGGCGGTCTGGGTGTGGAAGCGCAGCCAGAGTGCCCGGGGGTCGGTGGCGCCGTACACCTCGCGCAGCCAGCGGGCCCAGATCCGGCGGGCCGCCCGGAACTTGGCGATCTCCTCGAAGAAGTCGACGTGCGAGTCGAAGAAGAAGCTCAGCCCCGGGGCGAAGCGGTTGACGTCGAGGCCCCGGGACAGTCCCAGCTCGACGTAGCCGAACCCGTCCGCCAGGGTGTACGCCAGCTCCTGCGCGGCGGTCGAGCCGGCCTCCCGGATGTGGTAACCGGAGACCGACAGCGGCTTGTAGCGCGGGATCTCCCGGTCGCAGTACTCCATCAGGTCGCCGATCAGCCGCAGGTGCGGCTCGGGGTCGAAGAGCCACTCCTTCTGCGCGATGTACTCCTTGAAGATGTCCGTCTGCAGGGTGCCGTCCAGGGTGGCGATGTCCGCGCCCTGCCGCTCGGCGGCCACCAGGTACATGCAGAAGACCGGCACCGCCGGGCCGGAGATGGTCATCGAGGTGGTGACTGCGGCCAGGTCGATGCCGTCGAAGAGCACCTCCATGTCGGCGGCCGAGTCGACGGCCACGCCGCAGTGCCCGACCTCGCCGAGCGCCTGCGGGTCGTCAGAGTCCCGGCCCATCAGGGTGGGCATGTCGAAGGCGACGGAGAGGCCGCCGCCGCCCGCGCCGAGGATCATCCGGTAGCGCTCGTTCGTCTGCCGGGCGTTGCCGAAACCCGCGAACTGCCGGATCGTCCAGGTCCGCCCCCGGTAGCCGGTCGGGTACAACCCCCGGGTGTACGGGTACTCGCCCGGCCAGCCGATCCGGCCGAAACGCGGGTCGGCGGTCCCCTCGGGTGGGCCGTAGACGGGCTCGACGGACATCCCGGAGAGGGTGGTGAAGTCCGCCTCCCGCTTGCGCGCCGCGTCGTACCTGGCCTGCCAGCGTGCCCTACCGGCGGCGATCTCCTCGGCGTTCATCGCAGCGGGCCTCCTCACTCCTCGACTGCGCCCGAGTGTAGAGGGGAACCCTGAACGATCGCTAAGGTAGGGCCCCGCGGATCACCTCGCGGTCTTGCCGGGGGCCCTTCCCAACCCGGGTCAGGCCCCGGCGGCCGGCGGTGCGTTCAGCTCGATGTCGTCGACCTTGACGTTCACCTCGGTGACCGTCAGGCCGTACTTCTCCACCGCCTCGACGACGCTGGCCCGGACCGCCTCGGTCACCTCCTGCACGACGTGCCCGGCGGCGATCACCAGCACGATCCTGATCGTGGCGCTGGTCCCCTTCACCTCGGCCGAGACGCCCCGCCCCGCGTCACCCACCTCGTCCAGGCCGACCCTGTCCAGCACGGTGTTGAAGAACCGGGCGACGTCGCCACCGAGATCGGCGACACCGGGCACCGAGCGGGCCGCGGTACCGGCGATCTTCTCGACGACCTCTTCGGACACTTCGGTGCCGCCCCTCGGGGCCGCAGCGGGGGCCGCCGCAACGGGCGCCGCCGCAGCCGTCTCCGGAGCCTGGCCGGAATCGTTCTGAACCTCGGTCATCCTTCGTCTCTCTCCCCTGGTCTCGACGGCCCGCACGGCGCCGTCGGCGTTGACGGAGCCTATCGGCCGCCGGCAACCAGCGGTGGAAATGACACATCCACCGGCGGGCGAGGACCGGCACGGGCCCGTGGCGCAAGGAACGTACAAGACCGTGCCGCCGGGGACGGGCCAGGATCGCTGGCGACCATCGAGCAAGGAGGATCCGCCATGACCGCAGCCGTGCCGACCGCCGGACCGGAGCCGGGCCGGGTCCGCTTCGACACCAAGATCGCAATCCTGCTCCGGGACGACCTGGCCGGCTGGCAACGGCTCAACGTGACGGCGTTCCTGACCAGCGGCGTCGCCGGAGCGGAGCCGGAACTGCTCGGCGCCGACTACCTCGACGCCGACGGCACCCGCTACCTGCCGATGTTCCGCCAGCCGGTGCTGGTCTTCACCGGCACCCGGGAGGTACTGGTCGGGGCACACCGCCGGGCCGTCGAGCGGGAGATGCGGGTCGCCATCTTCACCGAGCAGCTCTTCGGCACCGGCAACGACCGGGACAACCGGGCCGCCGTCGCGGCGGTCGGCCGGGACCGGCTCGACCTGGTGGGGCTGGCCGTGCACGGGCCGCGCAACGCCGTCGACAAGGTGTTCAGGGGCGCCGCCCTGCACCCGTGAACCGGGAACGGGTGACCCAGCCGGTGCAACGGGAGCCGGTGACTCAGCCGGCGGAACGGCCGAGCTGGTCGAGCAGCTCGTCGGCTGCGGCGTACGGGTCGAGCCCGCCGTCGGCCACCCGGGCGGCGAGCGCCGCGAGGGACGTACCCGCGCGCAGCGAGCCGATCCGGCTCCGGAGGGTGCCGAGCGCGATCGCCTCGACCTCGGCGGCGGCGCGTGCCTCGCGGCGGCGGCGCAGCTCGCCGTGCTCGACCAGCCAGCCGCGGTGCTTCTCCACCGCCGTGACCAGGTCGTCGATCCCCTCGCCCCGGGCCGCCACCGCACGCACCACCCGGGGCCGCCACTGCCCGGGACCGCGCTCGCCCAGCGCGATCATGCCGTTGATGTCCCGCACGGTGGCGTCGGCGCCGTCCCGGTCGGCCTTGTTGACCACGAAGACGTCGGCGACCTCCAGGATGCCGGCCTTGACCGCCTGGATCGCGTCACCCATCCCCGGGGCCAGCAGCACCACTGTGCTGTCGGCAAGCGAGGCGACCTCCACCTCGGCCTGGCCGACCCCGACGGTCTCCACGAGTACGACGTCGCAGCCGGCCCCCTCCAGCACCCGGACCGCCTGCGGGGTGGCCGCCGCCAGCCCGCCCAGGTGTCCCCGGCTGGACATCGACCGGATGTAGACGCCGGGGTCGGTGGCGTGGTCCTGCATCCGGACCCGGTCGCCGAGGATCGCCCCGCCGGTGAACGGGCTGGACGGGTCCACCGCGAGCACCCCGACCCGGTGGTCCCGGGCCCGCAGCGCCCGGACGAGTTCGTTGGTGGTGGTCGACTTGCCCACCCCCGGCGAACCGGTCAGCCCGATCACCTGGGCCCGCCCGGTGTGCGGGGCGAGCGCCGCCGCGACCTGCGGCAGCAGCTCGTCACCGGACTCGACCAGGGTGACCAGCCGGGCGACCGCCCGGGGATCGCCGTCCCGGGCCAGCTCGACGAGCATCGGCACGTCCCGGCTGCGCCGCACCGACCCGCCCGCCCGGGCGGACCGGGCCGCCGCTCGCTCCGGCGGCGCCTGCCCCGGGCCGGCCGCACGATCCGGGCCGGCCGCACGATCCGGGCCGGACGTGCGATCCGGGCCGGACGTGCGATCCGGGCCGGACGTGCGATCCGGGCCGGACGTGCGATCCGGGCCGGCCGACCCTGCTGCGGGCCGGTCGGCGGCCGAGCCGGAGGTCACTCCCGCCCGCCGGCCTGTCCCGGCACGCGCAGGATCAGCGCGTCGCCCTGCCCGCCGCCGCCGCAGAGCGCCGCCGCGCCGGTACCGCCGCCCCGGCGGCGCAGTTCCATCGCCAGGGTGAGCACCAGGCGGGCGCCGGACATCCCGATCGGGTGGCCGAGCGCTATCGCACCGCCGTTGACGTTGACGATCTCGTCGGAGACACCGAGATCCCGGGTCGACTTGATGCCCACCTGCGCGAACGCCTCGTTGATCTCGATCAGGTCGAGGTCGCCGACGGTCAGCCCGGCCTTGCGCAGCGCGTGCCCGATGGCGTTCGCCGGCTGCGAGTGCAGCGAGTTGTCCGGGCCCGCCACGTTGCCGTGCGGGCCGATCTCGGCCAACCAGGTCAGCCCCAGCTCCTCGGCCTTCGCCCTGCTCATCACCAGTACCGCGCAGGCGCCGTCGGAGATCGGCGAGGAACTGCCGGCGGTGATCGTCCCGTCCGGGGTGAAAGCCGGGCGGAGCCGGGCCAGCGACTCGGCGGTGGTGTCCGGGCGTACGCCCTCGTCCTCGTCGATCACCAGCGGATCACCCTTGCGCTGCGGCACCGTCACCGGGACGATCTCCTCGGCGAAGGCGCCGTTCTTCTGCGCGGCGGCGGCCCGCTGGTGGCTGGCGGCGGCGAAGGCGTCCTGCTCGGCCCGGCCGATCCCGTGCCGGGCGTTGTGCCGCTCGGTGGACTCGCCCATCGCGCAGCAGTCCCACGCGTCGGTGAGGCCGTCCAGTGCCATGTGGTCCTTCACGGTCACGTCGCCGTACTTGTAGCCGGCCCGCTGGCCGAGCAGCAGGTGCGGGGCGTTCGTCATCGACTCCATCCCGCCGGCCACCACGATGTCGAACTCGCCGGCCCGGATGAGCTGGTCGGCCAGGGCGATCGCGTCCAGGCCGGAGAGGCAGACCTTGTTGATCGTCAGCGCCGGTACGGACATCGGGATGCCCGCCTCCACCGCCGCCTGCCGGGCCGGGATCTGCCCGGCGCCGGCCTGGAGCACCTGCCCCATGATCACGTACTGCACCTGGTCGGCGGGGACGCCGGAGCGCTCCAGGGCGCCGCGGATGGCGATCCCGCCGAGCTTCGTCGCCGGGAAGTCCTTGAGGTTGCCGAGCAGCCGACCCATCGGGGTACGGGCGCCATTGACGATCACGGATGCCATGGGAACTGTCGCCTCCGGGGGACCTGGCGGAGCGCCTTAACGTCGGTTAGGTCAGACTAGCCTGGTGGACGACGACGACAACCCGGGCGGCCCCGCTGCCGACTATCTCACAGGCATCGGCCTGCTGGGCATCGATCACGTCGGGGTGGCGGTCGCCGACCTCGACAACGGAATCGAGTTCTACCAGCGGGTCTTCGGGATGCGCTGCGTGCACACCGAGACCAACTCCGAGCAGGGGGTCCGGGAGGCGATGCTCCAGGTCGGCCCGACGTCCGACGGCGGCTTCGTGCAGTTGCTCGCCCCGCTGACCCCGGACTCCACGATCGCGAAGTTCCTGGACCGCAGCGGGCCCGGGGTGCAGCAGGTGGCGTACCGGGTGGCCGACGTCGACGCCGCCGGCACGGCGCTGCGCGACCGGGGCGTACGGGTGCTCTACGAGACGCCGAAACGCGGTACCGCCGGCTCCCGGGTCAACTTCGTGCATCCCCGGGACACCGGCGGCGTACTCGTGGAACTGGTCGAACCCGCCGCCGACGGGGTGTAAGGAAGGGTCCCCCGTTATCGCCTCCTGTAGCGGGACCCTCCTGACACCCGGGTCAGGCCGGCACGGTGTCGTACGACTCCACCAGGTCGGCCGGGAGTGGGGCCAGGTCGGTGGCCCGGCGGAAGTCGCCGAGGGTGGTGCCGGTGCACTCCGAGTCGACGTTCCGGGCACCGGCCCGGGTCCGCACGTCGGACAGGTTGACCGCCCGGAAGTCGACGGAGAACCGGGTCCGGCCGGAGGTGTTCGGCACGGTGGCGTGCAACTGGGCACCGGAGAAGAGCAGCACCCCGCCGGGCGGGGTGAGCACCCGCAGATCGGGTTCACCGGAGAGCTCCTGCTCCAGCCGGGGCTGCTCGCGGGTCTCGGCGTGCACCTGCGCGGCGGCGGCGCTCCGCCCGTGCGCCACCCACTGCGCGTAGTTGTAGTGCCGCGAAGTGTTCCGCACCCCGGTGCCGAAGTAGCCGGGGTGGAAGGCCATCACGTTCGCCTCGGTCACCTCGTACACCGGGATCCAGAAGTTGAGCTGGCACATCGGCGCGGAGAACCAGGTGTCCCGGTGCGACTCGAACTGGAGGGTGAGCCCCGCGTTGAGGTACTCGCTCGTCATCGAGCGCAGCCGGGGCACGTCGAAGTAGGTCCGCGCCGGGTCGGCGCCGAGGTCGGAGAGCACCCCGCGGACGAGTTCGGCGCTGCGCGGATGGTTGATGAAGCTCGGCTTCAGCTCGGCCAGCACCCCCACGTAGTCCGGAGCGGCCAGATGGTGCTGGGCCTCCGGCGGGAAGTACGGCGCGAACGCGGTCTCGGTCATCTGCCGGGCGAACGCGACAAGCGCCATGGAGTGCGGCGTCGGCGAGTAGACGAACAGGTCCCCGGCGAAGAGCCGGGCCCGGCGCTCGTCGTCGGACATCGGCGAGTCGAAGTGCAGCACCGTCACTGCGGCCTCCTGCGGTAGCTCCCGATAGATCTGTCTTCGGTGTTAGGTCTTCGGTGTTAGGTCTCCGGCGTTCGGGTTCGGTCTCCGGGTCACGCCGGGTCCGCGCAGCGGTCACGGTAGGCGCCGGCCGGCGGTGCCGGAATGCGCCGTCCGGTCGGGCCGGCGGCCGTGTCGACAATCCGACTTCGCCTCGGGTACCCGGCCGGGAACGACGACCGGGGCGCGGGCCGGCACATAGAGTCGGCCGATGCCGCCCGCGCAGCCCGGCGCACCCGCCGCCACCCCGGCGCCGCCGTCCCCGCGAACCGGACCGTCCGCCATCCCGGCGCCGGCCCCGGACAGCGCGGCACCCACCTTCCCGGCGTCGCCGAACCCGGGCGTCGGAGCGCCGGCCGGGCGGGGCGCCGACGGCGCCCTCCGGGTACGCCCGTTCCGGTTCACCGCCGCGATGCCCGGTCTGGACCGGCCGGTGGCGCGGTGGCGCGACGAGATCCGCCGGATCGAGGACCTCGGCTTCGACTCGGTCTCGGTCTCCGACCACCTCACCGGCGGCTGGTCGATGGACCCGCTGGTGGCGATGACGGTGGCCGCCGAGGCCACCACCCGGCTCCGGCTGCTCGGCCTGGTCTTCTGCAACGACTTCCGGCATCCGGTACTCCTGCACAGGGCGCTGGCCAACCTCGACGTCTTCTCCGCCGGCCGGCTGGAGATCGGCCTCGGCGCCGGCTGGCTGCGCGACGACCACGACGCGGCCGGCCTCCAGTTCGACCCCCCGGGGGTACGCGTCGCGCGGCTGGCCGAGTCGGTCGAGATCATGCTCCGGCTCTTCGGCGGCGGCCCGGTCGACTTCGCCGGCCGGCACTACCGGGTCGACGGACTGGCCGGGCTGCCGGAGCCGGTACAGCGCCCGCATCCGCCGCTGCTGGTCGGCGGCGGCAGCCGGCGGATCCTCGAACTCGCCGGCCGGCGCGCCGACATCGTCGGGATCAACCCCCGGCTCGCCCCGGACGTCGACCCGCGGGCCGCGCTGGCCGAGCTGAGTCCGGCACGCTTCGCCGGGAAGGTGGCCTGGGCCCGGGACGCCGCGGCCGCCGCCGGACGGGATCCGGCCGAGCTGGAGTTCCAGGCCCGGATGTTCGACGTACGGGTGCGGCACCGGGGTGTCGAACACCGTGCCTCGTCCAGTCACGCCGAGCGGGTCGACCCGGCCGCGCTGGCCGGCTCGCCGTCGGTACTGCACGGCAGCGTGGCCGAGTGCGTCGACAAGCTCCTCGCGCTGCGCGACGAGTACGGCGTCAGTTATCTGCACCTCGGCGGCAACCTGGACGCCGCCGCCCCGATCGTGGCCCGGCTGGCCGGCCGGTGACCGCGCGCCGGATGCCGGAGGCGGCGCCGGATGCCGGAGGTGGGCGCCGGATGCCGGAGGTGGCAACGGTTTCCCGGAGCGGAGTCGACGGCACCGCCGGGAGGGCCGTCAGAGCACAGTAGAAGCGGCGAACGGCACCGCCGCCCGGCGGGTCGAGTTGACCTTGTGAACTGGGCGCGATAGTACGACACGGCTCTTGCGAAGCACCCCGGTAAGTCTGCAAGTATGTCCCAATGCCCCAGCAGCAGTCCTCCCCTCTCGCGTTCTTCGACAACGCGAACTCACAGCCAGACTTCACGGTCGCCCTGCGCGGCTACGACCGTGAGCAGGTCAACAGCCACCTGGGCCGGTTGAACGCCGCTCTGAACCAGTCCGAGCAGGCCCGCGCCGAGGCCGAGCAGCGGATGAACGACGCCCAGCGCCGGCTCCGCCAGGCCGAGCAGCGGCTCGCGTCGGTCGAGCAGAAGCTCACCGACACCAACAAGCAACTCGAGGAGAACAACCGCCCGACCCTCTCCGGCCTGGGCACCCGGGTGGAGCAGATCCTGCGCCTCGCCGAGGAGCAGGCCAACGACCACCGCGGTGAGGCCAAGCGCGAGTCGGAGGGAATCCTCTCGGCCGCCCGGCTGGAGGCGCGGGAAATCACCGACAAGGCGCGCGCCGAGGCCGCCGCGATGAAGGCCTCCGCCGAGCGGGAGGCGGGCAGCGTCCGCACCGCCGCCGAGCGGGAGGCCGCCGAGGTCCGGGTGCAGGCCCGCCGGGAGGCGGACACCCTGCGCGCCGACGCGGAGCGGGAGACCAAGCAGCTGCGTACGGTCACCGCGCACGAGGTCGCCGAGCTGAAGTCCACCGTCGAGCGGGAGGTCGCCACGCTGCGGGCCACCGCCGAGCGGGAGATCACCCAGCAGCGCGCCAAGGCGGCCCGGGAGGCCGAGGAGAAGCGCGCCGAGGCGACCAAGCTGCTCACCGACGCCCGGGACAAGCGCGACAAGGACCTCCAGGCGCTGGAGCTCCAGCTCGCCGAGCGCCGGGAGAAGGCCGAGCGCGAGGAGTCGGAGCGGCACGCCGCCCAGGTGGCCCAGACCCAGAAGCTGGTCGCCGAGGCCGAGCAGCGGGCCCGGGCCGCGCAGGATCGCGCCAAGGAGATCGAGCAGCGCGCCGAGGCCCGCCGGGTGGAGTCGGAGCGGCACGCCAACGAGACGATCGACAAGGCGAAGGCGCTCGCCGACAAGACCCTGAACGAGGCCCGCGCCGAGGCGCACCGCCTGCTCAGCGAGGCGCGTACCGAGGCGGACCTGACCACCCAGGCGGCCCGCCGCGAGGTCGAGGACCTCACCCGGCAGAAGGACGCCGTCACCTCCCAGCTCGGTCAGATGCTCTCCGGGCTGGCCGGGATCGTGCCGGGCGTGGGCGGGGCGGCAGCCAAGCCCGAGGCGCCGAAGGCCGCCGCCGCCGAGGAAAAGGCCGAGGCGGAGGAGCGGGTTCCCGCGGACGCGACGAACTGACCCGACCACGGTCGCGGGTCGAACTGCGGGGCAGCGGTACGGCCGGGGCCGTACCGGATCTTCCGGTACGGCCCCGCGTGCTGCCCGGCATCCGCATCCGGTAGGTTGGCCATTGTCACCAGCGGTGAGCTTCGTCCCATAAGCCCCGTCGGGTATCGCCGCAGAACCGTCCACCGCGTGTGAGGATGGGTGCATGTCGCACGGCGAGGAACTGTTCGCCCTGAACGGGGACGTGGCTACGGAGCCGAGCTTCGAGCCGGCCTTCCGGGGCTACGACAGAGGCCAGGTGGAGCGGTACGTCGCTCGCGCCGAGAACGAGATCGCCACCCTGGCGGCCCAGCGCGAGCACGCGTACACCCAGATCCACAATCTGGCCGGGCAGGTCGAGGTGCTGCAACGCGACCTCGCCTCGGTACGCCGGCAGATCGGCGTGGTCGACCGGGCGTCGTTCCGGCACCTCGGTCCGGTGGTCGAACAGATCCTGACCCTCGCCGAGGAACAGGCCGAGATCATCCACCGGGACACCATCCAGGAGATCGAGGCCCGGCGGGCCGAGGCGGAGCAGGTCCTCGAGGACGCCCGTCAGCAGGCCGCCGACGCGCTGCGCGACTTCGAACTCGCCCTCGCCGCCCGCCGCGCCGAGGAGGACAAGGTCAACACGGCCCGCCGGGCGGAGGCGGACGCCGCCGTCGCCGCCGCGGCCGAGGAGGCCACCAGGCTCCGCGAGGCCGGGCAGGCCGCCTTCGAGAAGGCCAAGCAGGAAGGCTCCGAGCTGCGCAACCGGGCCGCCGAGGAGGCGAACCGGCTCCGCGAGGCGAGCCAGGCGGCGCACGCCAAGGCCGTGCAGGAGGCGAAGCAGCTGCGGGACACCGCCGAGGAGGAGGCGACCCGGCTCACCGAGCTGACCAACCAGCAGGCCCGGGAGCTGACCGAACGGACCGAGCGGGAGAGCCAGCAGGTGGTCGAGCGGGCCCGCCAGGAGTCGGCCCGGCTGCGGCACGCGGCCCAGCACGAGGCCAACCGGCTGCGCGACGCCGCCCAGCAGGAGGCGACCCGGCTGCGC
Source organism: Plantactinospora sp. WMMB782 (assembly GCF_049179135.1). Classification (NCBI taxonomy): domain Bacteria; kingdom Bacillati; phylum Actinomycetota; class Actinomycetes; order Micromonosporales; family Micromonosporaceae; genus Plantactinospora; species Plantactinospora sp. WMMB782. Next base: position 1,092,609 of record NZ_JBMHMC010000007.1, read on the forward strand.
GAGGCCGGGCAGGCGGCACACGTCAAGGCCCAGCAGGAGGCGCAGCGGCTCACCGACGCGGCCAGCCAGGAGGCCGATCGGGTGATCGAGCTGGCCAAGCAGGAGGCCACCCGGCTGCGCGAGGCCGGCCAAGGGCTGCACGCGAAGGCCAAGCACGAGGCGACCCAGCTCCGCGAGGCCGGGCAGGCGGCGCACGACAAGGCCAAGCAGGAGGCGACCCGGATCAACGAGGAGACCGCCGAGTACGTCCGCAAGTCCCGGGCCGACGTCGAGGAGTACGCCCAGAAGGTGCGGGCGGAGACGCAGCAGGAGCTGGGTGCCTGGCGCTCCGGCGTCGAGCAGGAGCTGAACCGGCGCCGCACCACCGCCGAGTCGGAGATCGCCGCCCAGCGCAGCGCTGCCGAGCAGGAACTCGCCGCCGGCCGGGCCGCGCTCGAGGAGGAACTCACCGCCTACCGGGCCGGCGCCGACCGCGAGTTCAACCAGCGCACCTCCGAGCTGGAGCAGCAGTTCGCGCAGCGGCAGGCGGAACTCGAGGAGCAGTTCGAGCAGCGGCGCGCGGAGCTGGAGGAGTCCTACCAGACCCGCCGGGCGGAGATCGAGGGCGGCGCCGACCGGGTCCGCCAGGAGGCCGACGAGTACGCCGAGCAGGTGCGCCGGGAGGCCGACGAGCACGCCGAGCAGGTCCGGCGGGAGGCACAGGAGCGGCTCGCCGAGTTGCAGCGGCAGGCGGACGAGCAGGCGGCCACGTCCCGCCGGCAGTTCGAGGAGTACATGGCCACCGCCCAGCAGCACCTGGCCACCACCCAGCAGCACCTGGCGGGTACCCAGCAGGAGGCGGCCGCCGGCCGGCAGCAGTTGGCCGAGGTGATGCAGGAGATCGCCGAGGCCCAGCAGGCACTCGCCGACATCCGGCAGGAGACGGTCGCCTCCCGTCAGGAGTCCGACCGGATCCAGCGGCAACTCGCCACCGCCCAGGCCCAGCTCGCCGGCGAGCAGGACCGGCTGACCGGCACGGAGCAGTCGGCGCAGCAGGCCGAGCAGCAGTTGGCGCAGGCCGAGGCGGACATGCAGCAGATCGTCGAGGCGGCTGCCGAGCAGGTCGCCGCCGACCTGCACGCCGGGTCGGCCGGCGACGGCAAGGCCGGGGCGGCCCGGGCTACCGAGCCGGTGACCGCCGGAGCCGACGGCGCCGGCATCGACGGCGAGCCGACCGTGGCGGCGGTGCCCGGCACCGGTGGCCGGGAGCCGATGCCGACCCGGATCACCAGCACCGGCGACTCCGGCAAGCGCAACGCCAAGCCGACCGTCGAGGACCAGGGCACCAAGTCGAAGAAGGTCTCGGTCGACTCGGAGTAGTCACCGTCGATTCGGACCGGAGTGGTCGCCGACGACCCGGAGTAGTTCCCGACGCGGCTCGGCCGGTGCCGTCGCGCACGTTGCCGCCGCCCGTTAGCCTCTGCCGAGACGATCCGTCGGCGGGAGGTCCGGGTGGGCGGCGAGCAGCCATCGACGCACGACGAGCAGCACGATGCCACCCCGCCGGCAACCGAGCCGACGACGGCCCAGCCGAAGGCGGGCGTGCCCCGACAGGTCGAGCCGGCGCACGACGAGCCGCCGGGCACGGGACCGGGGAACGGCGAGCCGGGCGGCGCAGGTCCAGCGGGATCGGCGGGATCGGCGGGATCGGCGGGATCGGCGGAGAGTGGGCGGTTCGGCCGGCCCGGTCAGCCGCTGCGGCTCAGTCCGTTCCTGGTCGGACTCACCGGTGGGCTGGGCGTGCTGCTGGCGTACACGATATTCCTGGCGGTCCGCAACGCCGGCTCGGTGCTGGTGCTGGTCTTCATCGCGCTGTTCCTGGCGATCGGGCTGCACCCGGCGGTGGTCCGGCTGCGCGACTGGGGGCTGCCCCGGGGCCTGGCCGTGGCGGCGGTGACCCTGACCCTGCTCGCCGTCCTCACCGGCGCCGTCTACGCGCTGGTCCCGCCGATCGTCAGCCAGACCGGTGAGCTGATCGGGCAGGTGCCCGACTATGTCAGTCAACTGCGGCGCAGCGCCACCGTGAACGACCTGATCGAGCAGTACGACCTGGCGGGCAAGATCGAGTCGGCGGCCACCACCGAGAACATCACCCGGGCGCTCGGCGGTGTCTTCGGGGCGGCCGGATTCATCTTCGGCGCGGTCTTCAACATCGTCACCGTGATCGTGTTGACCATCTACTTCATGGCCACCTTCGACCGGCTCCGCGACCTCGGCTACGGCCTCGTTCCGGCCACCCGGCGGGACCGGGTACGCCTGATCGGCGACGAGATCCTCGCCAAGGTCGGCGCCTACATGGTGGGTGCGCTCGCGATCGCCCTGCTGGCCGGGGTGAGCACGTTCGTCTTCGCGGTCGTCGTCGGGCTGGCGTACCCGTTCGCGCTCGCCGTGGTGGTGGCGATCTGCGACCTCATCCCGCAGATCGGCGCCACCATCGGGGCGGTGGTGGTCAGCCTGGTCGGATTCGCCGCCGACCTGCCGACCGGGATCGCCTGCGTGGTCTTCTTCGTGGTCTACCAGCAGGTGGAGAACTACCTCGTCTATCCCCGGGTGATGCGCCGGTCGGTGCAGGTGAACGACGTGGCGGCGATCGTCGCCGCGCTGCTCGGGGTGGCCCTGTTCGGAGTGATCGGCGCCCTGGTCGCCATCCCGGCGGTGGCCGCGATCCAACTCCTGCTCCGCGAGGTGGTCCTCCCCCGCCAACAACACCGCTGAGCCCCCGCCCCACCGAGCGGAGCGAGCGGGAGTGCGCCGGGCAAGATCGTGCTCTATCCCGGAAAGAGTGCCCGTGGCCCGCCGCCGAGACCACTCTTTCCCGCAAACAGTGCGACCTTCCCCCGACGGGCGGGGCGGGCGGGGACGGGGGTTGTGTCCGTAATCCGTCTGAATCGAGAATAGTAGCCGCTTCGGTGCGGCTTGTAGTATTCACTCACGGCCAGTAGGTCGAGGCGATCGGAACCGCACCCCTCCTGAGCTGGGAGAGTGCACCACCGCCTCGGCGCGCCGGTTCGGGGGGAGCCGACGCGGCGGCCGGACCGGCGGTGGGCGCCTCGTCGAGCACGAGCGATGGCCCCCGCCCGTGTGCGACGCGCCCGTGGGGGGTAGCCGTGACCGACACCAACGCCGGACCTCCGATCGAGCCGGCGAAGCTCCTCCGCCCAGCGCCGCCCGCCCGACGCCGCGCGGTCCTGGTCGGGGTCTTCGGCGTCACGGCGGTGCTCCTCGCCGCCAGCGGCTATCTCGTACTCACCGTCGCGGGTCAGCCGGTCCGGGCCGAACCGATGGTGCTCGACCAGCCCGCTTCCGTCCTCTGGGGACAGACGGTGCACCGCCCGATCGAGGTGGCGGCCGACAACGTGACCATCCGGCGGGTGAAGGTACGCACCGGTGGCGCCGCCGCCATCGTGATCCGGCCCGGTGTGCAGGGCACCCTGATCGAGGACACCGAGATCCGCTGCACCTCGGCCGGCACCGACGGTGTGGTACCGGGCGGATACTCGGCGTTGCGGGTCCGGGTCGACGGCTGCCGCCAGGCGTTCCGGCAGACCGACGACAACCCGGCCACGATCGTCGAGTCCGCGCAGGACGGGAAGCCGTACCGGGGCGGGGTGCCGGGCTCGACCGGGTCGGTGCCACCGCCGGCCCCCGATCCCGACTCCCGGGCGATGGCGGAACGCCCGCCGTACGCGCCGGCCGCCGCGCCGCCCACCCCGATCACGTACTGGCCGGGGCCGACGAACACCGGCGTGCCGGCCGGTACGGCGCTGCGCAACTCCGGATCGCTGAGCCTGCGTACCGCCGGACAGGTGGTGAGCGGGCTGAACATCGTCGGCTGCGTCACCGTGGCCGCCGCGAACGTGCAGATCCTGCGCTCCCGGATCACCTGCAGCAGCACGACCTACTCGATCCGGACGCTGCCGGGGACGAGCAACCTGCTGATCCAGGACGTCGAGATCAACGGCATGGCGAAGAACTCGGCCTCGATCTGCTGCAACGACTACACGCTGCGCCGGGCCAACATCTACAACATGATCGACGGCCCCCGGCTGGCCAGCAACACCCGGGTCTTCGACTCGTACATCCACAGTCTGGCCCGGGTCGCCGGCTCGCACAACGACGTGTTGCAGAGCACCGGCGGGAACAGCGTCGTCGTCCGGCACAACACGCTGCTGTCGTACAACCCGGTGACCCGGGACCCGTTCAACTCGTGCCTCACCATCGGCTCGGAGACCGCGCCGTCGCTGACCAACCTGACCTTCGAGGACAACTACTGCAACGGCGGCAACTACTCGATCGGGATCAGTCCCCGGCTGGTCGGCTCGAACATCCTGTTCAGGAACAACAAGTACGGCCGTGACTACCGGTACGGCGTCGTCTCCGGCTGGAACCGGGCCGGGGTCACCTGGGACCGGCCCACGAACGTCTACTTCGACAACGGCCAGCCGGTGATCTGACCCGATCCGTCCTTCCCGCGCCGGTCCTCGACTACACGGTGTCCATCACGGTGTTTATCCAGTCCAAGCTCTCCGGCACGGTGGAGAAGACCGCCCGATCGGAGCAGTAGGGATGGACAGTACCGGATGTGATACCCACCAGATACCGACTTCCGTCGACCACCTTGAACAGGGGGCCGCCCGAGTCCCCGGTGCAGATGGTGCCGTTGGACCAGCGGGCTTCGACGGCTCGGCCACCCTCGTTGTCCGCCGCGTTTATCGACGTGGCGATCATCTCTGCTCGCCGGAGAAGGGCGCTCATGTCCCGGCCGTCCGCGGTCGCTCCGTAACCATAGGCGACGACGGGCGCCCCGACCGCCGGAGACTTCGTCGCCATGTTCACCGGCTCGGAGTTTGCCGACCCGGCCAACTTGAGCAGGGCGATGTCGTGGTTGGTTCGTGCCCGGGAGGTCGCCACGGCGACGATGCTGCCGTTCGCGTGCGTGGAATAGCTCTTCACCCGCACCGAGATCTCGCTGTTCGGTACGCGCTCGGTGCCTCGATAGACGCAGTGCCGGGCAGTGAGAACCCAGTGGTTGTCGATGATGGCGCCCGAGCAGACCGCACTGCCGTTGTGCCGGACCACCGCCAGCCCGTCGTGACGGGTTGATACCTCTCCGCCGACGATGGCCCCCGCCGGCGACGCCGACAGCGTCAGCACGACGGCTGCCGCCGACACTACCGCCAACCAGCGGCCGGTGATTCGCATGGAGAACCTAGTCCTTCCGGAGTGGGTCACAGAACATGGAGACGTGTACCTCAACCACGGTCAGCCGGTGCCCTGAGCTGACTCGTCCGACACCGTGGCTAGCCGGTGGCCATCACGTTGTGGATCCAGTCCAGGCTTTCCGGCACCGGGTTGGCGTTGGCCGACCGGACCAACTTGAGCAGGCCGATCGCCGAGATGACCGCCGACAGGCGGCGAGCAACACGCATGAAGACCCCGTTTCTTCATGGTAGATCGCATGGCGAAGCGCGCGTGCCTTCCCACGGCCCGCACTGGGCGGTGCGGGCACCGTACCATGTGGAGATCGTTTCTCGCCGATAGCTCTGCCGGGGCGGTCAGCCCGCGCTCCGTTCCGGTCTCGCCACCGCCGCTGTCGACGTGGGGTTGACGGACGAGATCGGGGGCACGGACGACGCCGGGCGCGGCCGGGCCGGCGGGCGGTACGGGTCCAGCACCGCCGGCTCCCGCAGTCGCTTCGTCCGGATCCGGCGCAGGGTGCCCACGACGGAGCGCAGCTTCTCGACGATCGAGAGGTGCCGCCACCAGATGCCGGCCATCGGCAGGTTCCGCAGCCGGGGCGCCATCAGGCCGGCGGCCCGCAGCGTCGTGATCCGCCCCCACACCGCGCCGCGGGCCCGGAGCAGGTTCGGCTGTGAGGCGGGCAGGATGTCGGGGGCCACCGGGGTCAGCACCAGTACGCCGGCCGCGACGGCGGCCTCGACCAGCCGTACGCCGCGCTCGGTCCGGGCCAGCACCAGGGACTGCCCGGGGTCGTCACCGGTCGGCCGGTACCACGGGTCGCCGACCGCCACGTCGGCGAACTCGCCGGTGTGGTCGGCGCAGAGCGAGCAGCGCCACTGCCGGTGCTTCTGCAGGATGTCGCCCCACGACTCGGCGTAGCTGAGCTCGCGTCGCCGCTCCGGTGGGTCGTCGACCGTCCTGGCCCGGGCCGAACCGGGCCAGCCGGCACCCCGGTAGTGCACCGAGGCCAGCCGGGTCGGGTCGGTCACCCCGAGCCGCTCCAGCATCTCCAGGGTGCCCCGGCTGGTCGGCGTACCGGCGCAGAAGATCGCGATGGTGAGCCCGAGTCTGCGATCCAGTTCCGGCCTGACCTGCCGGGCCATCCGGACCGCCGCCACGTCGCAGGGCTTGCCGACGAAGACGCACGGCCCCCCGGCCGCCTCGACGAGGTCGAGCCGGTCGCAGGGGCTCGCCGGGGCGTACCGGGAGCCGGCGTTCGCGAGCAACTCGGCCGGGGTGCGGGACAGCCGGGTCTCGTTCAGGTACGGCACGTCGGGCCGGGCGCCGATGTGCAGTACGCCGGCCATCCCCTCGCCGGTCAGGCAGTGTCCGGCCAGGGCGGTCGCCACTCCGCCGCTGGAGCCGGCGTGCCGGATGGCCGGGTCTGCGGCGTACCCCTCCCAGAGGGCCCGGACCGGTCCCCAGGCCGGGCGCAGCTCGGCGATCTCGCCCGGCGCCGGCCGGCTGCTGCCGTGCCCCAGCCGCACCCCCGGGCAGCAGTCCAGCGCGGCGGCGGCGCCCCGCCCACCGGACCCGACCGGGGTGATCGGCAGCGGGCGCCGGCCGTGGTCGAGTACGTCGACCATCCGCACCTCGTCCGGCGCCAGGTAGGCGCAGACCCCGCACCCGGTGCAGAGCCTGCCGGCCGCGACGTCGTGCACGGTGTGGGGCCGCGCCATCAGCGCACCCCGGCCGGCATTCGACCGGCCCGCCCGACCCGCATCACCAGCACACCCCGGCCGGCACTGGACCGGCCCGCCCGACCCGGCGCCATCAGCGCACCCCGGCCGGCGTCCGGCGGTCCCGCTCGGCCCGGGCCAGTGCCACGAGTTCGTCCATCTGGGCGGCGGCCCGACCGACCGCCTCCGGGGTGCGTACCGCCAGCTCGGCGGCGGCGGCGTCCCGGCCGGTCCAGGAGGTCCAGAGCGCGTCCAGCAGGGCCTCGTCGGGCAGCCGGCGGGCGTCGGCGACGTGCCGGCGCTGCCCGACGCTGGCGAAGACGCCCCGCGCCTTGTCGCTGTAGGCCACCACCGCCGCCGGCACCCCGGCGGAGAGCGCCGCGATGGTCGAGTGCATCCGCATCCCGCAGAACCAGTTGGTCCGCGCGATCACCCACTTGCTCTGGTGCGGGTCCAGGCCGGGCGGGGCCAGTGCCACCCGGTCGCGGTACCGGGGCGCGAGAGTGGCGTAGAGCCGCTCGCTGGCCACCCGGTCGTCGTCGGCACCGTTCGGGGTCAGCACGTGCGGCACGATGATCACTCGGGTGTCGGGCTGTTCCAGCAGGCGTTCGCAGAGCAGGTTGGCCACCCGGGAGGTGTCCCCGGCCAGGCCGAACTGGTTGCGCCCCGCCGGCCGGGCGATCAGGCCGCTGACGTTGACCCCGGCCACCGGGCCCGGGTCCGCCGCGAACCATCCGGCCAGCCGCTGGTACGCCGGCTCGTCCGGCACCCGCGGCTCGAGCGCGAACGCCACGTCCACGCCCTCCCGGTGCCGCCCCGGGTCGAGGTCGGGGCCGAGCAGGTCGGCCAGGGCGGCGTAGCTCTCCGGGTCCCGGGCCCAGGCGGTGCGGGCACCCCGGACCAGCGCCGCCGCCTCGGCCCGCAGCCGGGGCGACCGGAACGGCCCGTACGTCTGCGGCAGCAGCACCAGCGGCCGCCGCCGGAGCAGCGTCAACCGCTTCGGCCAGGTCACGGTGCGGAACCGGTGCTCGCCGTAGATGTCGCTGAAGCTGTCCCCGCCGCTGACGTCCAGCACCACGTCGGCGGCGTCGATCCGGGCCAGCCCGGCGTTGCCGAGCCCGCCCAGCGCCGCGCTGATCCGCATGTTCAGATAGGACTCGGGCCGGTGGTAGCGGCGGGAGTGCCGGGCCCCGGCCAGCGCGATCGGCACCGGTCGGCCGGCCACGAAGGCGTGCCCGGCGCGCTGCCCCCAGCCGTCGTCGAAGACGGTGACGGCCGCGTCCGGCTCGCGGGCCAGCAGCCCGCCCACGGTCGCCGCGCGCAGCGCACCGACGCCGAGGTTCAGGTGCGCGCCGGGTACCCCGAACAGGCACGCCGACACCGGCCTGGTCCCCGCGCCCGGCTTCTCCGCGCCCGGCTTCTCCGCGCTGGCCGTCTGCTCGCCGGCCGTCCGCTCGCTCGCCTCGGTCACTGCTCGATCACCGCTTTCTCGCACCGGTACGCCTCGGCGTACCGGGACCGGCACTCCATCCCGCGCAGCCGGGCCAGCCCGAGGAACACCTCGTCGTCCCACCAGTCCCGGTCCTTCTGGGACGGATAGCTCGCGTGCAGCAGCTCGACCTTGCGGCGTACCCGCTGCCCGGTCAGCGGCAGGTAGACGTTGCGCCGGCCCAGGTCGCCGTCCCACTTGGGGATCTCGTAGTACAACACCGTGGCGTCCCGGAACGACGTGGGCACCAGCGCACCGAGAGTGTGATGGTCCTGGTGCGCGTCGGCCGGGTCGGGCGCCAGCACCAGGTCGGCGTCCAGGGTCGCGGCGGCGGCGTTCACGATCTCCTTCGCCGCGCCCCAGCGGGCCGGTACCCGGCCGTCCGGCAGGTCGTGCAGCGCGAAACTGAGCCGGGCGCCGGGCAGGAAGGCCGCGGCCGCCGCGCGGGCCTCGGCCTGCCGGGCGGGGGTACCGGTGAGCAGCACGTAGTGCACCCGGAGCCCGGGTACGTCGCCGAGGGCGAGCAGCAGCCCGCCGGCGCCGATCTCGACGTCGTCCGGATGTGCCCCGAGCAGCACCACCGACCGGGCGGCGCTCAGGCGTAGCGGCATCATCAACCGGTCAGCCCCAGTTCCCGGGCCGATCCGGCGCCGCTGCCGGCGGCGGCGAGCACCGGCTCCAGGGTGGCCGGCCGGCGGCCCCGGTTGCGGTTGGCGTCCCAGAGCATCCACGGGCAGCGGGCCGAGTGGTAGAGCTGCTCCAGCTCGGCCCGGTCCTTGAAGGTGTCGGCGGCCCGCCAGAACCCGGTGTAGCGCTGGGCGATCAGCCGCCGCTCCGGCAACAGCCGGTCGAAGGCGTGCGGCACCAGGTCCTCGCCGTCGCGGAGCACGTCGAAGATACCGGGGCGCAGGATGAAGTAGCCGCCGTTCTCCCACTGCATCAGCTCGCGGATCGGGCGTACCCGGGTCACCTGGTCGCCTCCGGCGATGTCGATGACGTGGTGCGTCGACTGCACCGGCACGGCGAGCAGGCTGGCCACCGCGTCGGTGCGGCGGAACCGGTCGACCATCTCCGGCAGCGGCGCGTCGGTGAGAGTGTCGGCGTAGTTGGCCAGGAACATCGGCTCGTCCTCGACGTACCTGCGGACCCGCATCAGCCGCTCGCCGATGCTCGTCCCGAGACCGGTGTCGATGAAGGTGATGTTCCAGTCGGTGATGTCGGCGGAGTGCAGGCGTACGTCCCGGCCGTGCATCGCCAGACTGAAGTCGTTGGAGAGCGTCTCGTCGTACCGGAGGAAGTAGTCCTTGACCGCGACGGCGCCGTAGCCGAGGCAGAGGATGAACTCGGTGTGCCCGAAGTGGGCGTAGTAGCGCATCACGTGCCAGAGCAGCGGGCGGTCCCCGATCATCGCCATCGGCTTCGGGGCGGAGGCGGCGTCCTCGCGCATCCGCATCCCGAGGCCGCCGCAGAAGAGGACCACCTTCATCAGACCACCTCCAGGGCGGGGATCGGGACGACCAGCCGCCCGCCCCAGTGCCGTACGTAGGCGAGCTGTGCGGAGATCTCGGTGCGCAGGTTCCAGGGCAGCACGAGTACGTAGTCGGGTCGGTCCTCGGCGATCCGCTCCGGCGGATGGATCGGGATGTGCGTGCCGGGCAGGAACCTCCCCTGCTTGTGCGGGCTGCGGTCGACCGTGTACTCCAGCAGGTCGGTGCGGATCCCGCAGTGGTTGAGCAGCGTGTTGCCCTTGCCCGGCGCCCCGTAGCCGACCACCCGCAGCCCCTGGGCGCGGGCGGTGAGCAGGAAGTCCAGCAGTTCCCGCTTGATGTCGAAGACCGCGTCGGCGAAGCCGAGGTGCCCGGCGACGGTGTGCAGCCCGGCCTCGGTCTCGGCGTCCAGCACCGACTTGACGTTGCCGGACGGTTCCCCGGCCGCCGCGGCCGGCCGGGCGTGCACCCGCAGCGAGCCGCCGTGCGACGACAGTTCGTCCACGTCGACCACGATCAGCCCGGCGGTGGCCAGCGCCCGCATCGCCGTCCGCAGTGTCAGGTACTGGTAGTGCTCGTGGTAGATGGTGTCGTACTGCCGGCGCTCGATCAGCCGCAGCAGGTGCGGGACCTCGCAGGTGACCAGCCCGGTCGGCTTGACCAGCGCGGCCAGCCCGGCGGTGAAGCCGAGCAGGTCCGGCACGTGCGCGTAGACGTTGTTCGCCGCCACCAGGTCGGCCCGGCCGTAACGCTCGGCCAGTTCGGCGCCGGTCTCGGCGCCCAGGAACCGCACCTCGGTGCGGATGCCCCGGCGCCGGGCCACCTCGGCGACGTTGCCGGCCGGTTCGATACCGAGCACGGGTACGCCGGCGGCGACGAAGTGCTGGAGCAGGTAGCCGTCGTTGCTGGCCACCTCGGTCACCAGCGAGTCCGGTCCGAGTCCGAGCGCCTCGGTCATCGTGTCGGCGTACCGCCTGGCGTGCGCCACCCAGGAGTCGGAATACGACGAGAAATAGGCATAGTCGGAGAAGATTTCCTCTCCGGACACGTACGCCGGAAGTTGTACCAGCAGACAGGTGGAACATATTCGGACGTGCAACGGATAGAACGTCTCGGCCGAATCGAGTCGATCGGCGTCGAGATAGCTCTCGCAGAGCGGCGACATGCCCAGGTCGACAAACGTTTCGGTCAATACCGCCGCACACAGCCGACATTTGGCATCGGTCATGCCCCACCCACTCCGATATGATCGCAAATACCGGCGCGGCGCCCGCCCGCCTGCGCGCCACGCTAACCAGCGCCGCCGCGCGCCGGGAGCGGTTGAGTAAAAAGTCCGACAATAGCCCGGCCGGTCTCCGGGCCACCCATAAACTCGCCTTCTCCACCCGGCGACGACGGGAGCTCTGTCGTGCGTGTTCTCGTGACCGGCCACCATGGTTACCTCGGCAGCGTGCTGACCCCGATGTTGCGGACCGCCGGACACGACGTGACCGGCCTGGACACCGACTACTACGCCGACTGCCTGCTCGGCCCGGCCCCGGCGGCCGTACCGGCGCTCCGGACCGACCTGCGGGACGTCGGTGCGGAGCAGCTCGCCGGCTTCGACGCGGTCTGCCACCTCGCCGCGCTCTGCAACGACCCGATCGGCAACCTGAATCCCGAGCTGACCCACGAGGTCAACCACCGGGCGACGGTACGGCTGGCCGAGGCCGCCAGGGCCGCCGGCGTGACCCGGTTCCTCTTCTCCTCCTCGTGCAGCCTCTACGGGGCGGGCACCGACGACCGGCCGCTTACCGAGACCGCCGGCTTCGCCCCGGTCACCCCGTACGGCGAGTCGAAGATCCGGGCCGAGCAGGACCTCGCCGCCCTCGCCGACGACGACTTCTCCCCGGTCTTCCTGCGCAACGCCACCGCGTACGGCTTCTCGCCCCGGCTCCGCGGCGACCTGGTGGTGAACGACCTCACCGCGCACGCCCTGCTCACCGGAGAGGTACGACTGCTCTCCGACGGCTCCGCCTGGCGTCCGCTGGTGCACGTCGAGGACATCTGCGCGGCCTTCCTGGCACTGCTGGAGGCGGACCGGGCGGTGGTGCACGGCCGGGCGTACAACATCGGGGTCAGTTCGGAGAACTACCTGATCCGGGACGTCGCCGAACTCGTCGCCGAGGTGGTGCCGGGCTCCCGGGTCACCTTCGCGGGGGGCGCCTCGGCGGACCTCCGCAACTACCGGGTGAGCTGTGACCTGGTCGCCGCCGAGGTGCCCGGCTTCCGGCCCCGCTGGACGGTGCGCAAGGGGATCGAGGAGCTGGTCGAGGCGTACCAGCGGCACGGGCTGACGATCGAGGCGTTCCGCAGCGAGCGGCACCAGCGACTGCGCCGGATCAGGATGCTCGTCGAGGCCGGCCGACTCGACACCGAGCTGCGCTGGACCGGGCGGCGCGACGCCGAGCGGCGCGGGAGCGGGCAGTTCGGCACCGATCCGCGCCGGAGTGGGCGGTGACCGCTGCCGGCGACGCCGGAGGGCGGCGGCCGGTGCACAGGTGCGCGGCCTGCGGGCGGCACGACCTGGTGCCCTTCGCCGACCTGGGCGAGATCCCGGTCTACTGCGGGGTGCACCGGGCCAGCCGGGCCGAGGCGCTGGCCAGCCCGCTCGGCCGGATGTGGCTGGCCTACTGCCCGGAGTGCGGGTACGTCCGCAACCTCGCCTTCGATCCGGCCGTTCTGGTCTACGACACCACGATGGACACCAACCTGCACCACTCGCCCGCGTTCGGCGTCTTCTCGGCGGAACTGGTCAAGCACCTCGCCGGGCGGTTCCCGCTGCGTGGCGGCACGGTGCTGGACGTCGGCTGCGGGCAGGGCGAGTTCCTGCGCGAACTGTGCCACGTCGCCGGCTGTCGGGGCGTCGGCTACGACGCGATGTACGCCGGCCCGCCCGGCCCGGACCCGTCCGGCGCGATCCTGCACCGGGGCCACGCGCCGCTGGACGGCAGCACCCCGGCGTTCGACCTGGTCACCTCCCGGCACTGGTTCGAGCACCTGGACGACCCGTACGCCTTCCTGGTCCGGCTCCGCGAGCTGGCCGAGGGCCGGCCGGCGTACGGCTACCTGGAGGTGCCGGACGCCGGCTACGACCTGGCCACCGCCGGCTGGGAGGTGATCTACCCGCACGTCTCCTACTTCGACGGCTTCTCGCTGTGCCGGATCGTCGAACGGGCCGGCTGGCGGGTACTCGCCACCGGCCGGCTCTTCGCCGGCATGTTCCGGTACGTCGAGATCGCGGTGAACGCCGCCGACCCGGCCACCGGCACCGAACTGCCCGGCTCGGAGCTGCCGGGGACGGCTGACCGGGACCGGCAGCTCGCCGCGATCGCCGGCTTCGCCGACCGGCACGCCACCGAGCGAAAACGCTGGCGGGGCACCATCGACCGGCTGCTCGCCGCGGGTGACCGGCCGGTGCTCTGGGGCGCCGGCTCGCGCGGGGTGCAGTTCCTGCACCTGGCCGACCCGGACCGCCGGCTCGCCGCGGTGGTGGACGTCAACCCGCGCAAGTGGGGCCGCTTCCTGCCGGTGACCGGGCACCAGGTGCGGGACCCGGCCAGCCTCGCCGGCTCCGGCACCCGGACCGTGATCATCACCAACCCGGCCTACCGGGACGAGATCGACGCCGCGCTGCGCCAGCTCGGCGTGCACGCCGAGCTGCTGGTCGCCTGAGCGGAGGAGACGATGGAGCCAGCGCCGCGGGTGAGTCTGGGGGTACCCCTCTACAACGCCGAGCGCTACCTCGAAGGCTGCCTCGACGCCCTGCTCGCCCAGGACTATCCCGACTTCGAGATCGTCGTCAGCGACAACGCCTCCACCGACCGGACCTGGGAGATCTGCCAGGCGTACGCCGCGAAGGACTCCCGGATCCGGCTCTACCGCAACCCGCGCAACTTCGGCGGGCACGTCAACTACGCCCGGGTGGTCGAACTGGCCCGGGGCGAGCTGTTCAAGTGGGTGGCGTACGACGACGTCTGCCTGCCGGCGTACCTGCGCACCTGCGTGGCGGCGCTGGACGCGGCCGGGCCGCACGCCGTACTCGCCTATCCGCGTACCGTGCTGATCGACGAGGCGGGCGAGGTGATCGGCCCGTACGCCGACCGGCTGGACCTGCGCGACCGCCGGCCGTGGCGCCGGGTGGCCGGGGTGGCCCGGAACATCAACCTCTGCCACGCGCACTTCGGGGTGTTCCGGATGTCGGCGCTGCGCCGGACCGGGATGATCCGGCCGTTCCTCTCCTCCGACTACACGCTTCTCGCCGAGGTGGCCCGGCTCGGCGAGATCCACGAGGTTTCCGAGCCGCTCTTCCTGCGCCGGATGCACGGCGCCTCCACCCGGCAGGCCGAGGACGCCACCCCGGACTCGGCACTGGCCTGGTTCGCCCAGAGCGGCAAGCGGGTCCGGGCCCCCCGGCTGCGGATGCTCGCCGAGACGCTGCGCACCCTCGCCACCGGCTCCGAGCCGCTCGGCACCCGGCTCAGTTCCGCAGTGGCGTTCCTGGCCACCTGGTGGGCCCGCCGGGTCCGGGTCCGGCTCGGCCGGCTGCGCCGCCAGCTCCGGGTGTGGGCCGGCCGGGTGCTGCGGCGACGGGCCAGCACGGCGAAGGGCAGCGCCTAGGGTGGCCGCGGTCCAGCCCGCCCGGACGGCCCCGGAGCAACCAGCACCGGCAGACCCGGAGTCGCCCCCGGCGGGCGGCGGCGGGCGGCTGCGCTCGGCGATCGGCTGGTCGTACGTGCTCACCGCCGGCCGGATCGGCTCGTCGATCCTGGTCACCTTCCTGCTGGCCCGGCTGCTCGGACCGAGCGAGTTCGGGCTGGTGGCGATGGCCACCGTCTTCATCACGGTGGCGCAGACGCTGATCCAGCAGGGACTGGTCTCCGCGATCGTGCAACGGGACCGGCTCACCCCGGAACACCTGGACGGGGCGTTCGTGGTGCTGGTGGTCGCCGGGGTGGTGATCGGCGGGCTCACCGCCGCCGCCAGTCCATTGTGGGCGATGGCCAACCGGGCGCCGGAGTTGACCGTGATCTGCGTGGCGCTCTCCCCGCTGGTGCTGTTGCAGGGGCTCTCGATCGTGCCCGAGGCGGTGTTGCGCCGGGAGCTGAGGTTCCGGGCGGTCGCCATCCGTACCCTGCTCGCCTCGCTGCTCAGCGGTGTCGTCGGGGTGGCGCTGGCGCTGGCCGGCGCGGGCATCTGGGCACTCGTGGCGCAGCAGTTGGTGAACGCGGCGGTCGGCCTGGTGGTGCTCTGGTGGGTCTGCCCATGGCGGCCGAGCCGGCGGCCCCGGCTGGCCGGCATCCGGGACCTGCTGGTCTTCTCCGCCCACTCCGCGAACGCCGGGCTCGGCCTGATGCTCAGCTCCAAGGCCGACGTCATCTTCACCGGTCTGTTCTTCGGGCCGGTGGCGACCGGCATCTACCGGCTGGCGGCCCGGCTGCCGGACATGCTCGTCGACGTGACCGTCCGGTCGCTGCAACAGGTGGCGCTGCCGTCGCTGTCCCGGTTGCAGCGGGACCGGGCCGCGCTGGCCGCACACCTGAACCAACTCCAGCACCTCGGCGCGCTGGCCGGGCTACCGGTGCTCGGCGTACTCGCGGCGGCGGCGCATCCGCTTGTCACGCTGCTGGGCCCGCAGTGGGCCGGCACCGAGGTACCGCTGCGGCTGCTCTGCCTCTTCGGCGCCGTAAACGTGTACGGCGTACTGCTCGGTCCGGCGCTCCAGGCGATCGGCCAGCCGGGCAAACTCGCCGCGATCCTCTGGACCCGGGGCGTGCTCGGGGTGGCCACGCTGGCCGCCGTCGGCACCCTCTTCACCGGGTACGGCGACGTGGCCGAGGCGACGGCGGTGGCGCTGGCCGGGGTCGGCATGCAGGTGGTGGTGACCGCGCTGGCGGTCTGGGTCACCGTGCACCGGGCCGCACGGGCGTCGGTCGCGGCCTTCCTCGCCCCGACGGTGCCGGCGATCCTGGCCGCGGTGGCCGCCGCGCTGGTGCCGCTGGCGGTGGCCCGGACCGGGCTGGACGCCGGGCCGGTGGTCGAACTGCTGGTGCTGGGCGGGGTGGCCGGGCTGGTCGCCGGGGTGCTGCTCTGGGCCACCGACGCCCGGCTGCGCCGCCTGGTGCTCGCCCGGCTCCCCCGACGCCGTCCGGCGGGGGCCGGCAGGACCGCCTCCTGACGGGGTCTCGAAGCCGTTCCCGGGAAGGCTTGCCGAGGACGGGGCGGCCCGGGCTGCGGCCGCCCCGTCCTCGGCACTGCTCGCTCTGTGTCAGGCGGCCGGTGCCGGCAGGACGTGCAGGGTGGGTGCCCCCGCCGACCAGTGCTGGCTCACCGCGTACAGCCGTCCGCCGCCGGGTGCCCAGGCCAGCGCCCCGGCGACCAGGTTCTCGCCGAGTTCGACCGAGGCGTCCGGGATGCCGTCCGGCAGCCGCAGGAAGAAGACGTCCGGGTCGTAGGTCGCGTCCGAGCCGGCCGCGATCCGGGTGCCGTCCCGGGACACCTCGACGGCGTTCGGGTAGGCGGTGGTCGGGAAGAACCGGGACTGCTGGTTCAGGTCGGCCACGTCGAACGCCTGGATGCCGTACGGCGCGCCCTGGGCGAGGTAGACCGTGCTGCCGTCCCGGCTCAGCGCCACGTCCCGCAGGTTGCTGCCGGCCGCGGTGTGCGCGGTGCGCCGCTGGAAGGTGAGCGCCCCGCCAGTGCCGACCGCGTAGATGGAGACCGCCGCCGGGCTGAGCCCGGGTTGGCCGGCGGCGAGCACCGAGGGGGCACCCGCCGTCGTGGCGAGGATCGGGTGGTCGTAGAAGTCCTCGGTGGCCAGGCCGGTGCTGACCACCGCCGGCTGGCGGCTCAGGTCGACCACGCCGATGTTGCCGCCCCACTGGTCACAGCCGTAGCCGAAGTAGAGCCGCCGGCCGGCGAGCGCCAGCGAGGACGGGCACGCCCCGGCGCCGGTGGAGTAGCGCGCCGACTCGACGAGCGAGCCGGTGTCGAACGCGACGATCTGGTTGGCGTTGGGCAGCGCCACGTAGAGCGTGCTCTGGTCATTGCTGACCAGCAGGTCGGTGGGGCCGGGCAGGCCGCCGATGGTCCCGGTGACGGCACCGGTGGCGCTGGTGACCACCACCGAGGTCGACGTGCTCCCCCCGCTGACGAACACGCGATCGCGGACCGCCGCCACGTCGTGCGCCCGCTCCAGCGGAAGCACGGTGGCTGCCGGTGCGGCGGCGTGCGCCGCCGGGCCGACCGGGGCGAACAGGGTGCCGGTGACGGCCAGCCCGGTCGCCAGGGCGAGCCTGGCGGCCGTGCGGACAGGTCGTTTCGTCTGGTGCAACGATGCCTCCCGTGGGCGTCGTGCCGGTGGTTCCGCACAGTGCGGCCGGCACGCACGAACCCGCGCGGAAAGTCGAGCGCTCCCCGCAGCGCTTTCGTGCGGGTCTATGTCTAGCGGATTCGTACGACACTCGGGGGGCACCCCTTGTCCGTCCCGCCGCGCCGCAGGCCGGCTACCAGCACCGGCCGTCCGGCAAACTCTCCAGGGCCGGCGCGGAGAGGTGCAGCACCTCGTACCGTTCGGTGTTCGCCGCCTCGGGGGCGGCGTCCGCCCAGAGCACGAAGCGCAGCAGTTGCCAGTCCTGGGGGTCGACGGCGAGGGCTGCGGTGTGCACGCCGTCCCGCCCGGCCAGGGTCGCCAGGTCGGCGATCTCCCGTTCGATCCGCCGGGCCAGCCCGAGCCCGTCACCTTCGGAATCCGGCTCGGCCGGCAGGGCGGTCAGCCGGCGTTCGGCGGCTCGTGGTGCGGCGACAGCGTGCCGGGCCGGGCCGGCCATCGCCGCCAACCCGGTCCAGTGCCGCACCGCCGGCCGCCCGAAGTCGCGGACGATCCCCTGGAAGCCGCCGCCGCCGACCAGGAACTCGGCCATCGGCCCGACGTCGTGCCAGAGATAGAACGGGGCGTACCGGTTGACCGGCGAGCCGCCGACGCCACGCTCCCGGACCAGGTACGCCTTCAGCGCCAGGCCCGCCCGGTCGTCCAGCAGGTGCCCGCGTTCGGCGACCCGGCGGCGGATGATCCGCATGTCGTAGTCGGCGGGCAGGGTGATCTCGTACTGCTTGGCGTACACGTCGTGCCTCCGCTATCCGGTCGTGCTGCTGGTGGTGGTGGTGGTGGCGTGCGCGGCGAGCAGGCCGAGAACGCCGTCGACCGCCTGCCCGAACGGCTCGGCGGAGTCGGCGGCGCGGGCGAGCACATAGCCGCCCTGGAGCACCGCGACGACTGTGGCGGCGGTGGCGACCGGGTCGAGCGGGTCGGCCAGCTCACCCGCCGCCCGGCCCTGCGCCAACACCTCGGCGATCCGGGTACGCAGCCAGTCGAACGTCTCCTCGACCGGCCGGCGCAGGGTCGGATTTGCCATCACGTCCGGGTCCTGGGTGAGCCGGCCGACCGGGCAGCCCCGGAGCACGTCCCGTTCCCGGCGCAGGTAGGCGGTGATCCGGCCGACCGCCGGGCCGGGTGCGCCGAGCTGCGCCTCGGCCCTGGCCCGCAGTTCCTCGGCGGTCCGCCTGATCGCGGCCAGCGCCAGGTCGGGCTTGCCGCCGAAGTGGTGGTACATGCTGCCCTGGCCGACCCCGGCCCGCTGCTGGATGGCCCGGGGGCTGGTGCCGACGTAACCCCGTTCCCAGAGCAGTTCCCGGGTGCTCTCGATAAGTCGCTCCGCGGTGTCCATGGACAATGACTGTACCTACTGGTAGGTACAGCACGTTGACCGCCCGGCGCGGAAACAGTTGCCGGAGCGGAGACTGTCGAGCTGCCCCGCTGGTGCGCCCACCCCCGCGATGCGTGCCGCCCAGGTCGGTGCCCGATTTGTCGCGCCCCGTTCAGGCGCCCAGCTCGACAGTCTGCGCCCGAGCTATGGCCTGGTCGACAGCCTCGGTGAAAGCGACCGACGGCGGCACCGAGTGCTGGCCGGTGGGCCAGCGCGGTACGCGCACGACCTAACCGGTCGGCAGAGCGCCGACGATCGCGGCCGGCGGGGTGAAGACGATCGCCTTGCCGTTGGCCAGTACCAACTGGTTGACCGAGTACTGGACCGCGTCCGTACCGGTCGGGTTCTCGATGCCGATCGTCGCCGAGTTGCCCAACTCCCGGCCGGCGTTGAGCCCGGCGTAGTTGAAGACGACCTGGCCCCACTCGGCGAGCGCCACCTGGAAGCTGAGCCGTGCACCCGGTGCGCCGGAGAGGCCCACGTTCCGCCACTCGACCACGAACTGCCGGTCCGGCGCGGCGCCAAGCACCGCCGTGCGGACCCGCGACTCCGGGTGCGTCACCAGGTCGTCCCAGAACGGATAGAGCGCGGCGTTCGGTGCGGCGGCGGACGGCAGGGCCCGGTTCACCGGCCGGGAACCGCGCGGGTCCACGAAGGACAGTACGCCGTTCACGTCCACCCACGCCCGGGAGTACCGCTGCCCGTGGTACGGGAACGGGAACGGCAGCGCCACCGACGCGGTGTCGTTGTCGCCGGCCAGCGGCAGCTCGGTCGGACCGGACGGCAGGTACGGCCGGCCGGGCTGGGTGGTGCAGGTGTAGCCGTAGCCGTCGGCGCAGCTGCCCGGCGCCCCGTCGTAGCTGGCGGTGTAGGTCGCGCTGCCGGCCGCCGGGGCGGTGAGCACGTGGGTCGCGGCACCCCCGTCCGACCAGCCCTGGAAGGTGTACGTCCCCGGACCGAGCCGCTGCGGGCCGGGCGCGCTCACCGTGTTCGTCGAGCCGACGATCGCCTGCACCGTGTACGGCGTGGTGAGGTTGCGGCCGTTCAGGTTCAGCCGCAGTCCGGCGGGCTGGGTCGCCAACCTGAGCTGCACGGTCCTCGGGTCCAGCCGCAGGGTGGTGCTGCCGGTCAGCCCGCCGCTGTCCGTCGCGGTCAGGGTCAGCTCCAGATAGGACGGGTACTCGTGGTCTGGGGCCGGGAACGTCCCGGAGGCCACCCCGGTGACCTCGCGCACCGGATGGCTGTGGCAGTTCTCCGGCGTGCTGCAGTGCATGTTCACCAGGTTCCAGGACAGCGCCGAGGCCGGCAGGGCGCCCTGCTCCGGGTCGGTGGCCCGGCCCCGGAACGTGACCGTCTGCCCGGTCGCCCAGCGCAGCGCCGTCGTCGGCTGCTCGATCACCGGCACCGGGGCGGAGGTGCCGACCCTGATCTGCACCGTCGTGCTGGCGGCGAGCCCGGCGAAGTCGACCACCCGCAGCCGGGCGGTGTAGGTGCCCGCCGACGCGTACCGGTGGGTGACGTTCAACCCGGTGGCGTCCACCGTGCCGTCGCCGGTGAAGTCCCACTGGTACTCGAGGATGTCGCCGGGGTCCGGGTCGGACGAGCCGACGGCGTCGAAGGAGACGGTCAGCGGCGCCCGGCCGCTGGTCGGGGTCGCCCCGGCGACCGCACGCGGCGGCTGGTTGCCGGAGCTGTAGTGGAACCGGCGGACGGTGCCGCCGAGCAGGTCGACGTAGTACAGGTCGTTCTCCGGTCCGATCCGCAGGTCCACCACCCCGGGGGCGGCGGCGAACGGCACGATCCGCCCCGGGTCGGGCAGTCCGTCCGCGCCGGCCCGCATCGCCCAGACGCAGCCCCGGGAGTAGTCGGCGAAGAACAGCGCCCCGGCGTACCCCGCCGGATAGCTGCCGCCGCTGCCCGGATAGAACGCCACCCCGGCCGGGGACGAGCCACCGGTCGGGCAGCCGTCGCCGGGCGCCACCCGCTGGCTGTGCTGGTAGGTGTAGTAGGGCGGGGTGACGGTGCCGGCCGGCTGCGCGTAGAGGGTCTCGCAGAGCGACAGGTTCGCCGCGTTGTAGCCGCCCTGCGGCGCGTTCCCCTCGTAACACGGCCAGCCGTAGTTGCGGACCGGCCCGACCGCCGGGTCGACCACCCGGTTGACCTCCTCCCAGGTACGCCAGCCGACGTCGCCGATCCAGACCTCGCCGGTGCCCGGCCGGAACGTCCAGCGGTACGGGTTGCGCAGCCCGTACGCCAGGATCCGCCGGTTGTTCGGGTCGCTGCTCGCCGCCAGCGGGTTGTCCGGCAGCCCGGCCCCGGTGGTCGGCGAGACCCGGATCAGCGTGCCGGAGAGCCCGGTCGGGTCGCCCGGGGTACGGATGTCCTGCGAGCGCAGTCCGCCGCCCTCGGCGCTCGGCGGCGTCATCGCGCCGCCGGCCGGTGCGGGCGGGTCGGCGCACGGGTTCGACGGGCTGCCCGCCTGCCCGTAGTCGGTGAAGGTCGCCGACGCCCCCTCGCCACCGGCGACGTAGAGCGCACCGTCCGGGCCGAACGCCAGGTCCCCGATCGAGTGGCTCTCGATCTGGTGGCACCAGTCGTGCAGCAGCACCTGCTCGCTGCCGGTCGTCACGTTCCCGGCGGCCCGCAACCGGGAGACCCGGGCACTGGCCCGGCAGTTCCCGACCACCGGGCAACTGTCGTGGTACGTCGGCGCGGAACCGCCGACCACCCCGTCGTAGGTGTAGCTGAGGTAGACGTACGGGTCGGTGGGGAAGTTCGGCGGCAGGGCCAGGCCGACCAGTCCGAGGTCCTCGTAGTCGTAGACCCTGGGGCGCAGGTCGGCGAAGACGGTGGCGGTGTTGTCGGCCAGGCTGTCGAAGACCTTCACGATGCCGCTCTTCTCGGCGACGAAGACCCGCCCGTCCGGCGCGAAGACCAGCTTGGTGGGGCGGGTCAGCCCGGTGAGGACCACCTGTTGGGTGAAGCCGGGTGGGACCGCCGCCGCGGGTCGGGGTTCGAACGGGGGCAGCCCGACCACGACCGGTAGGCCCAGCCCGAGTGCCAGGGCCGGAACCAGCACCCGAGCCCAGTTCCGTCGCACGGCTGCGGACATGGTGGCCTCCCCTCGACGGCGCCGCCGAACTGTCCGACGGCTGCCGGCTCCAGGATCACCGTCCGTAGTGGGGCTGGCTGTCGCGAGGTTGACCAGGGCGGCTAGCCGACCGGACGCTCCTTAACGACCGATCAGACTCCCTGGTCAACCGTTCGCACAGGGATCACCTCGGTAGTCGGCCACCGAGCGGCGACTGCCGGTTCCCACCCCGCTCGGCCACGAAGGGTGGCCGGGGGACCGGCCGGAAGACGATCGAGGTGCCGTCGGCGAGTGTTGGCCGGTTGACCGAGTACGACAGCGCGACCGTACCGGTCTGGTCCTCGATGCCGACCGTCGCCGAGCCGCCCCGCTCCCGCTCACTGGTGTTCAGGTCCCGGTAGTTGAAGACGATCTCGCCGTCCTCGCCGATCACCGCCGCGAAACTGATCCGGGCGGAACTGGAGCCGTGGATGCCGCTGTTGCGCCACTCGACCACGAAGCTGCGGTTCGGCGCGGTGCCCGTCACCGCCGTCCGGACGCTGGAGTCGGAGCGCACCCAGAGGTCGTCCCAGAACGGGTAGAGCGCCGCGTTGGGCACCCCGGCCGCCGGCAGCACGGCGTTCTCCGGCTGTGGCCCGCCCGGGTCGACGAAGGAGACGAACCCGTTCCCGGAGACCCAGGCGGTACGGTGGCCCTGCCCGAAGAGCGGCACCGGGAAGGGCAGCTCCACCGGGATCACCGCGTCGTCGCCGGTGAGTGGCAGCACCGTACCGGCGGAGATCCAGGGCCGGTCGGTCGCGGTGCCGCAGACGTAGCCCGGCGCGGCGCCACAGCCGGAGACACCGGCGTAGGAGGCGGTGTAGGTGGTCGCCGTCTCGGGCGCGGTGACGACGTGCGTCGCCGCCCCGCCGTCGGACCAGCCGACGAAGGAGTACGGCGTCCCGCCGACCGACTGCGACCCCGGTGCGCTCACCGTGTTCGTCGAACCGACGATCACGGTGCGGGTGAACGGCGCCGTCCCGGTGGTCGGGCCGACGCTCAGCCGCAGTCCGGCCGGGTCGGTGCCGAAGGTGAGGTCGACGGTGCGCGGGTCGAGCCGGCGCAGCACGGTGTTCGACAGGCCCTGCCCGTCGGTGACGGTCAGCTCCAGTTCCAGGTACGACGGGTACTCGTGGTCCGGTGCGACGAAGGAGCCGGACGCCACCCCGGTCCACTCCCGGAGGTGGTGGGTGTGGCAGTTGCCGACCGACTCGCAGTGTTCCATCCGCAGCTTCCAGCGCAGCGCGGAGGCCGGCAGGTTGCCCTGCTGCGGGTCGGTGCCCCGGCCGGCGAAGCTCAGCGTGTCACCGACCCGCCAGGTGGTGCCGAGCGCCGGGCTGTCCAGCAGGGCGGTCGGGGCGGCGTTTCCGGGCTGGATCCGGACGGTGCTGCTCGCCGAGCTGCCCAGGGTGTCGGTGACGGTGAGCGTCGCGGTGTAGCTGCCGTTGCTCGGATAGCGGAAGGTGGCGGTCGGGGTGCTGGCGTCGACCGTGCCGTCGCTGGTGAAGTCCCACCTGTAGCTGAGACGTCCGGCGTCGGCCGGGTCCGGGTCGGTGGAGGCCGTGCCGTCGAAGCTGACGTCCAGCGGGGCGGGGCCGCTGGTCGGGGTCGCCTGGATCACCGCGGTCGGCGGCTGGTTGCCGGGGAAGTACCGGATCCGGCGCACCGTGCCGCCGCCCATGTCGGCGTAGTACAGCTCGGCTCCCGGGCCGATCGCCAGGTCGACCGGGCCGGCGGCGGCCTGGCCGAACGCCTCGATGTTGACGGGGTCGGGCAGCCCGCCCGGCGTGCTCGGGCGCATCGCCCAGATGCAGCCGCGCGAGTAGTCGGCGAAGAAGAGCGCCCCGGCGTACGCCGCCGGATAGTTACCGCCGCTGCCCGGATAGAAGGCGAGTCCGGAGACCGCGTCCCCGCCCGACCCGCAGTTCTCCCCCGGCACCACCGGCGCGCTGTGGTGGTAGGCGTGGTACGGCTCGGTCTGGCCGGCACCGGTGTAGAGCGTCTCGCAGAGGTTCAGGTTGGCGTTGTCGTAGCTGCCCATCCGGGCGGGCCCCTCATAGCAGGGCCAGCCGAAGTTCGTCACCCCGGCCCTCGGGTCGGCGATCCGGTTGACCTCCTCCCAGCTGTTCCAGCCGACGTCGCCGAACCAGACCTCGTTGGTGCCGGGCCGGATGGTGAACCGGAACGGGTTGCGGGCGCCGTGTCCGACGATCCGCCGGGTGTTCGGGTCGGCGGCGCCGATCGCCGGGTTGCCCGGTGCCGCCGCCCCGGTCGCCGGGTCGAGCCGCAGCACCGCGCCGTCCAGTCCGGTCGGATCGGCGGCGGTCCGGACGTCCTGGGCGCGCAGCGCCCCGCCCTCGGCGGTCGGCGGCGTCATGGTGCCGCCGGGCGGGTCGGCGCAGGGGTTGGCCGGGTTGCCCAGCTGGCCGTAGTCGGTGGCGCTGAAGCTGGCCCCGTCACCGGCCGTGGCGTAGAGCATGCCGTCGGCACCGAACCGCAGGTCGCCGACGGAGTGGCTGGGGTACTGCTGGCACCAGTCGGAGATGAGCACCTGCTCGCCGCCGGTCATCACGTCGCCGTCGGCCCGCAGCCGGGAGAGCCGGCCGGTGACCAGGCAGCGGCCGTTGTTGGCGTCGCCGCAGGTGTCGTTCCACACCGGAGCGGTCTGTCCGGGCGGCGCGTCGTAGGTGTAGAGCACGTAGACCCAGGGGTTCGTCGGGAAGTCGGCCGGCAGGGCCAGCCCGAGCAGGCCGCGGTCCCACTGGTTGTGCACGTTGCGGGAGAGGTCGGCGAAGACGGTCGGGGTCGGGTCGGCCAGGTCGGCGTAGACCTTGATCCGGCCGCCCTTCTCGGCGACGAAGACCCGGCCGTCCGGGGCGAACTCGATGTTCGACGGCTGGCTGAGCCCGCTGAACACCACCTGCTCCTGGAACCCGTTCGGCAGGGTCACCGCCGAGGCCGCCGTCGGGTGCGGCGGCGCCAGCACGCTACCCAGCAGCGCCAACACCAGACCAAGTCGCAAGCCGCGCCGCAGTCGCATGGCCCACTTCCTCTCCCACGGGGCGAGCGCGACTGTCCAGCTCTCCCCCGGGACGTGACAGTCACTCACCTTTGTGGGCACAGAGTAGTTTTCGGCGCAAGACCCGCCAGCAACCCGGGTCCAATCGCGAATCCGGACGAAGATCAACGAAACGCCGCTTCCCCGGACGGTTCACCCCGATGCCATCGAATGCGTGTTGATCAGGGCACTGACCTGCGGGTGTGCGTACGACACGCGGATGAGCGAGTGAGGGAACAATCGTACGTTCGGTCGTGACCTTGTAAGTAACTCGACACATCCACTAATCCGCGGTCCTTGCCCGGGCCGGGCCGGTAGAGCAATGTCTTGGTAGACACCGGCGGTAGCGGGACAGGTTCGGTGTGCAAGCAACACTCATTCGGGTCGCGGCGCAGTCCAATGCGTCGCGACCTTCCATCGAAAACGTCGTCCGAGCTGCGCGGATGGGAGTTAGAGATGGCCGATCGACGCCCCCACGTGGTCATCGTGGTGGTAAATCTGCCAGCCGAGCGGGACCGCCGGGTGATCCGGGAGTGCCAGGCCCTGGAGGCGGCCGGCTACCGGGCGTCGGTGATCTGCCCACGGGGACCACGACTGTTGCGGGTGCTGCCCGGCACCAACGCCACCAGGATCTACTCGTTCCCCCAGCCGCTCGCCGGCAAGGGAGTCCTCTCCTTCGCCGCCGAGTTCGCCTGGGCGCTGATCGCCGTCGCCGCCCGGCTGCTCGGCCTGATGCTGCGCACCCGGGTGGACGCCGTCCAGGCGTGCAACCCGCCGGACGTCTTCTGGCTGGTCGGGCTGCTGATGCGGGCGCTGGGCCGGCCCTTCGTCTTCGACCACCACGACCTGAGCCCGGAACTCTACGAGTGCAAGGCGGGCCAACCCCGACCGGCCGTACTGTGGATGCTCCGGCTCTTCGAACGGCTCTCCTGGCGTACCGCCACCGCCGTGGTCGCCACGAACGAGTCGTTCCGGGAACTCGCGATGGGCCGGGGCGGCTGCCCGCCGGAGAAGGTGGTGGTGGTCCGCAACGGCCCGGCCCTGGCCGAGGTCCGGCGCGGCCACGGCACCCCGGACGGGACGGACCTCCGGCGCCCCACACCGCCCGCCGACCCCCGGCAGAAGGTGGTGTACGTCGGGGTGATCAACCCACAGGACAACGTGGAGGCGACGGTGCTGGCCGCCGAGCGGCTGGCCGGGCTGCGCGGCACCGACGACTGGGAACTGGTGGTCGCCGGTGACGGCGAGAGCATGCCGGAGCTGCGCCGGCTGGCCACCGAGCGCGGGGTCGACGACGTCGTGCGGTTCACCGGCTGGCTGGAGGCCGAGGAGGTCGACGCACTGCTCTGCTCCGCCTCGATCGCCATCCAGCCGGACCTGCCGAGCCGGATGGCCGAGATGTACACGATGGCCAAGACCGTCGAGTACGTCGCCCGGGGCGTACCGGTGGTCGCGGTGGACCTGCTGGAGACCCGACGTACCGCCGAGGCGGCGGCGAGCTACGTGGAACACGGCAGCCCGGACGAATTCGCCAAGGCCATCGACCAGCTTCTCAGCGACGAACGCGCCCGGGCCGTGATGGGCGCGACCGGAAGACAGCGGTTCGTCGATGAACTCGCCTGGGACCACCAGGTGAAGTCGTACATCCGACTGTGGGACCGATTGCTCCGCCCGTCGCTCAACGACTACAACGAAGTTCCACACGGTAACGGGGCCGATGCCGCGCGCCTGCCGATCTGACCGCTCGCACCGCATTCCCGCACCTTTTCGAAAGGGCCGCCCGATGGACCTTCTCGACCTGCTGAAGCTCATGTTCCGGCGGTGGTACGTCTCGGTTCCGATCGTCGTCGTGACGCTCGGCGCGGCCCTCGCGTTCGGACTGGCGATCCAGCCGGAATACAAGACCGAGGTCGCGATCCTGCTGGTGCCGCCGACCACCTCGGCGGCCCCGGAGCCGGATGCGGCACCCCGGCCGGGCAACCCGTGGCTGCGCATCGGAGAGAACGCGATGGCCCAGGCCGTACAGATCTCCACCTCCGCGCACGACGCCCGGACCAGGATCGCGGCGGCCGGCGGCGACCCCGACTACGAGGTCGGGCTGGTGACCCGCAGCTCGATCCTGACCATCGCGGTGACCGCGTCCAGCGAGGAGAGCGCCCGGAAGACCGTCGAGGCGGTGACCCAGCTCGTCCACGACGAGGTCGCCGGGCAGCAGGCGCCGTACCGGCCCAACCCGGGCGAGCAGATCACCACCGAGGTGCTCGATCCGGGGCTGAACATCCTGCCGTCCCGCTCCAACGTGCTGCGGGCCCAGGTGGTGATCCTCGCCATCGGCATCCTGCTGGCCGCCGTCGCCGCCGTGGTCCACGACGCGGTGGCCCGGCGCAGGGCGAACGCCCGGCTCGGGGTGCGCCGGGACGCGCCCACCCCGATGGCCTGGAACGGCGGCTCGGCGGTGACCGCCGGACAGGCGGTGGTCGGCAGGCCGCGACCGGGGCCGGCGGTCGCGCCGTCGCCGGTGGCCCGGACGGCACCGATCTCGCCGGCTCCGACGCCCCGGGGCGCAGCGGTGCCCGCCGGTCGCGAGCCGACCCAGGCGGTCTCCCGGCGCGCCGCGCGCGGCCCGGAGGACAGGACCCCGGCGCACCAGGCGCACGACCGCCACCCCGATCCGCAGGCCGACGACCGGTACGCCGGCCCGTCCGTCGACGACCGGGCCGCCACCCCGACGGCCGAGGAGACGGTCCTGCTCGGCAGCACCGCCCGCAAGGTCCTGGACGATCCGGGCCGATGATCCCCGGGCAGCCACCCAGCGCCCGCTGACGGCGCACGGACGAGACGAGCGACGTGCCGACCTACCTATCCGCGCGGCGGTCCGACACGGTGTACGACGGCATCACCCCCGCCGTACGCCACTTCCCGGACGCCACCGCAGCGGTCATCGCGTCGGTCATGCTCGTCTACCTGCTCCCCTTCCGGCTGGTCTTCCCGCCCCTGAGCGACCTCGGCAAGCCGGGGCTGATGGTCGGGTTCGGCCTGCTGGTCTGGTGGGCGCTGAGCCGGCTGCACCCCACCCTGGTGACCCGGGGTCAGCAGCCGATGCGCTGGGCGATGGCGATCTACCTGGTCAGCCTCTTCCTCTCCTACGTCGCCGGGCAGGGTCGCGGCATGCCGGTGCTGGAGGCGAACGGCGCCGAACGGACCCTGCTGATGGCCCTGGCCGGGGCCGGGATCCTGCTCGCCGCCGCCGACGGGGTGCTGACCCGGGACCGCGTCGACCGGGTGCTCCGCTGGTTCTGCTGGGGCGCCACCTTCATGGCCTTCGTCGCGCTCGTGCAGTTCGTCACCCGGATCGACCTGACGACCTACCTGAAACTGCCGCCGCTGCTGACCTTCCACAAGGAGGTGGTGGGGTTCCGCGACCGGGGCGGCGACGGGCTGGTCCGGGTCGCCGGCACCGCCGGGCACTACATCGAGTTCAGCGTGCTGATGGTGATCGGCCTGGTCGTGGCGATCCACTTCGCCCGGTTCTCCGCGACCCGGCGGGACCGGCAGATCTACGGCGCGCTGGCGATGTTCCAGGCCGGGGTCATCCCGATCTCGCTGTCCCGGACCGGGGTACTCGCCCTCGGCGCGGCGATCCTGCTGCTGGTCCTGCTCTGGCCGCTGCGGACCACCTTCAACGTACTCGTGGTCGGCTGCCTCCTCACCGCGCTGATCCAGGTCGCCCGGCCCGGCCTGCTCGCCGCGATCAAGTCGCTGCTGCTGGCCGGCGAGAGCGACCCGAGCGTGCGGGCCCGGGTGGAGGACTACGACTACGTGGCCCCGTTCATCCGGGAACGCCCGTGGCTGGGGCGCGGCGTCGGCACCTTCCTGCCGGAGCTCTACCAACTGCTTGACAACCAGTGGCTGACCACCCTGGTCCAGGGCGGCATCATCGGGGTGGCCGGACTGGCGGTGCTCTTCCTCGCCGGGGTGGTCGTCGCCGGCCGGGTACGCCGGTTCGCCCGTACCGAACGGGACCGCGACCTGGCCGCGACGCTGGCGGTGGCGATCGGGGTGGCCGCCTTCTCCGGCTTCACCTTCGACTCGATGTACTTCAGCACGTTCTTCGTCACGGTGCACGTGCTGCTCGGCCTGACCGGTGCGCTGTGGCGGCTCACCAGGGCGGAACGCGCCAACCGGATCGAGTCGGGCCGCGCCGACCGGGTCGGGTCGGGGCACCGGGCCGGCAGCGGTGACGAGCCGGCGGCGGCGGTGGCACGGGCATGACCGGCACCCGGCGAGCGGCCGGCTCCGGGGGACCGAGCGGAAGGTGGGCGGTCGGATGACCGGCGACGGTGGCATCGACATTCTCATGATCACGTACGACCGGCCGGAGTACGTCCGGCTGTCGCTGCCGCACCTGCTGGACAGCTGCCCGGCGGACGCCCGGGTCTGGCTCTGGCACAACGGCACCGACCGACCGACCCTGGATGCGGTCGAGGAACTGCGACACCATCCCCGGGTGCACCGGTTCCGGCACAGTCCGGCCAACGCCGGGCTCACCGAGCCGACCAACTGGCTCTGGGCCGGGGCGACCGGCTCCTACCTGAGCAAGGTGGACGACGACTGCCTGCCCGACCCGGACTGGCTGACCATCCTGCGCCGGGCGCACCGGGACGTACCGGGTTTCGGGGTGGTCGGCACCTGGCGGTTCCCGGCCGAGGACGTCGACGAGGCGCTGGTGGCGGCGAAGCTGGTGGACTATCCGAACGGGCACCGACTGTTCCGGAACCACTGGGTGCAGGGCAGCGGCTATCTGATGAAGCGCGAGACGCTGGACCAGGTCGGTCCGTTGGCCGGCACGGAGACGTTCACCGCCTGGTGCCTGCGGGCGGCCCGGCTCGGCTGGCTGAACGGCTGGTACCACCCGTTCCTGCCCGAGGAGCACCTGGACGACCCGCGCAGCCCGCACACCATCTACCGCACCGACGCCGACTTCGTGGCCCGCCGGCCGCTGTCGGCCCGGCGGACCGGGGTGACGACGCTGGCGCAGTGGACCGAGCAGATGCGGCACTCCGCCCGGGTGGTCCAGGCCGCCCCGCTCGACCTGCGGGAGTACCAGGGCTGGCGGCTGCGCCGCCGCAACGCCACCCGGCGGCTCCGGCTGGCGCTGACCGGGCGGGCGCCGTGGTGACCCGGGGACCGGTGAGCGTGGTGATCGCCGCGCACGACGAGGCGGCGGTGCTCGGCCGGACCCTGCGGACCCTGCTCGCCGACGCGCGGCCGGGCGAGTTCGAGGTGGTCGTGGTGGCGAACGGCTGCACCGACGGCACCGCCGAGGTGGCCCGGTCGGTGCCCGGGGTGCTGCTGCGGGAGCTGCCCGAGCCGGGCAAGCCGGCCGCGCTGAACGCCGGGGACGACGCGGTCGCCGGCTTTCCCCGGATCTACCTGGACGCCGACATCGCGCTGCCCACCGCCGGGGCCCGGACGCTGGCGGCGGCGGTCGCCGCACCGGGGACACTCGCCGCCGCGCCGCGCCGCCGGCTGGACACCAGCGGACGTCCGCTGCTGGTACGCGGCTACTACGCGATAAACGGGCGGCACCCGGCGTACCGGAACGCGCTCTTCGGCCGGGGTGCGATCGCGCTCTCGGCGGCCGGTCGGGCCCGGTTCGACAGGTTTCCCGACGTGGTCGCCGACGACCTCTTCCTGGACGGCCAGTTCACCGGGACGGAGAAGCGGGAGGTGACCGAGGTGGCGACGGTGGTGGCCACCCCCCGGCGCACCGCCGACCTGCTCCGCCGGCTCGGCCGGGTCCGGGCCGGCAACGCCAGCCTGCGCGCCGCCGACGGGCGGGTACGCCGGGCCCGGCGAACCTCCTGGCTGGTCGACGTGGTGCTGCCCCGGCCGTGGCTGCTGCCGGCCGGGATCTGCTACGCCGGGCTGACCCTGCTGGCCGCGACCGCCGCCCGGCGGCCGGCGGTCCGGGACCGCTGGGGACGCGACGAGTCCAGCCGGGTACCCGCCGAGCCGGACGGAGCGGCGCCGTGAACCCGCTGGTCAGCGTGCTGGTGGTCTCCTACCAGACCCGGGAGCTGATCCTGACCGCGCTGGCCACGCTGCGCACCGCCTGCCCGGGCGAGCCGTACGAGGTGATCGTGGTCGACAACGCCTCGACCGACGGGTCGGCGGCGGCGGTCGCCGCAGCCTTCCCGGAGGCGCGGGTGGTCCGGCTGGCCCGCAACGTCGGGTTCGGCCGGGCGGTGAACGTCGGCGCGGCGCGGGCCCGGGGCGACTGGCTGCTGATGCTGAACCCGGACACCGAACCGGTCGGCAACGTCGTCGCCGAGCTGCTGGCGTTCACCCGGGAGCGTCCCGGGCACGGCATCTACGCCGGCCGTACCCTCGCCCCGGACGGCAGCGACGACGGGCACTCGGTCTTCGGCCCGCCCTCGCTCTGGACGCTCACCTGCTTCGCCACCGGGCTCTCCACGCTGTTCGGCCGGTCCCGGCTGTTCAACCGGGAGGCGCTGCCCTGGCTGGACCGCTCCGCACCGGTGCGGGTGCCGGCCGCCTCCGGTTGCCTGCTGCTGGTCCGGCGGACCCTCTTCAGCCAGCTCGGCGGCTTCACCCCGGACTACTTCATGTACTGCGAGGATCTCGACCTCTGCCTGCGGGCGACCGTGCTCGGCGCCGCCCCGGTGCTGGTCCCGTCGGCCCGGGTCCTGCACGTCGGCGGGGCCGCCTCGACAAGCGCGGGCAAGCGGGTGATGCTGCTGCGCGGCCAGGTCACCTTCCTCCGGCTGCGCTGGTCCCCGCTCCGGGCGGCGCTGGGCCGGGCCCTGCTGCGGACCGGGATCGCCGTGCGGGCGGCCGGGTCCCGGTTGACCGGCCGGGCCCGCTACTGGCCGCAGGTGTGGCGGCAGCGGCGTACCTGGCTGGCCGGCTGGCCACCGGCCGACGGGCTGCCGCCGGTGGAGGAGCTGTCTCCGGTGCAGGAGCTGCCGCCGGTGGAGGTCGGTGGGCCGGCGCCGCCGGCCCCGCGCGGTGCCCCGGACCCCGAGGGCTGACCGACCGCCGATCCGGTCCGGTCGCCTCCCCCGGCACCGCGTTCCGGGCCGGTCGATCCCCGGGCACCGCGAGTCACTCCGGCTGTTCGCCCGGCACCGCGAGTCACTCCGGCTGTTCGCCCGGCACCGCGAGTCAGTCCGGCTGTTCGCCCGGCCCAGGCAGGTCGGCGAAGGCCGCGACGGTGCGGTCGGCGTACGCACTCGCGTCGCCGGTCTCCATCGGCCCGTCCCACTCGGTCGGCAGCGGTACCCGCACCGCCGGGTTGACCCGGCGGACCACCTCGTCGAGTACGGTCTCGGCGTCGCCGACCCAGAGGTGCTTGGCGCCCGGCACGCCGATCACCTCGGCCTGCGGCACGGCGGCGAACCGTTGCCGAGCCTCCTCCGGCCGCAGGTAGTCGTCGAACTCCGGAACCAGCGCGGTCAGCGGCTTGCCGGACTCCGCCCAGACCGCCAGGTCGGCGTCGCCGCTGCTGCGCAGTGGCGGGGAGAGCAGGACCGCGCCGACGATTCCCGGGTCGCAGCCGTGCCGCAGGGTCAGGTCGGTGCCGAAGGACCAGCCGAGCAGCCAGATCTTCGGCAGTTCGGCGAACTCGGCGTACTCGATCGCGGCGGCGACGTCGTACCGTTCCGCCTCGCCGCCGTCGAAGGTCCCCTCGCTGGTGCCGCGCACGCTGCTGGTGCCCCGGGTGTTGAACCGCAGCACCGCGAGGTCGGCAAGCGCGGGCAGCCGCCAGGCGGCCTTGCGGAAGACGTGGCTGTCCATCATCCCGCCGTGCGTGGGCAGCGGGTGCAGGCAGACCAGGGTGGCGACCGGGTCCCGGTCGGCGGGAAGGGCCAGCTCGCCGACCAGTCGCAGGCCGTCGGCGGTGTGCAGCTCGATCTCCTCCCGCCGGGCGGGCAGGATGCTGGCGGCGCGGATGGCTGTACTCACAGGGATCAGTCTTACCCGCCCCGGCCGGGCCGGACGGCGTACCCGCCGAGTGCGTGACGAAGATCCCTCGAATCTCGCGCGGGCCTCCGGGCGGTCCGGCCGGGCCGGCCGGCGGGCTCAGCCGTACCGGGGGGCGCTGCGCGAGCGTTCCACCCCCGGGCCGCGCCGGTCCCGGGCCCGCCAGCAGCCGGTGTGCCAGTGCCGGCGGTCGGTCAGGTCGCCCTGCCCGTCGGCCGGCCAGGCGACCAGGTGGGCCACCCCGGGGCGGATCTCCTGGAGGCAGCCGGGACAGCGGTACGTCTTGGTCGCCGCGCTGCCCGGGATGTCGCGTACCTGCCACTCGCCGTCCCGCCAGCTCTGCACCGAGCCGATGCCGCGCTCCAGCCGGGCACGGTCCAGCGGCGGCGCGTCGTCGGCGCGCGGACGGTTGCGACGCGGGCTCACTTTTTCAGGGTACGCGGCGTCGGATGCGGTCGACCGACGCACTCGAGGTCGGACAGTTGCTGTGCGTAGTTGTCAAATCACGGTCAGCACACGCGGTGGTCTGCTGAAGAAGGGTTACGGTGCCGGAACATCCTTCGGCCGGTTCCGGCCCAAGTGAGGAGGACGCGATGCGGAGCAAACCCATCCTCGCGGCCCTGGTGGTGACGACACTGCTCACCCTCGAATCGCTACCCCGGCCCGCCTGGGCCGGCGCCCCGGGCGAGCCGATCCTGGCCGACTTCAACGGCGACGGCACACCCGACCGGGCGATCCTCGGAGCCATCCAGCCCGATCTCTGTTCGTTGATCATCCAGTACGGCTCCGCTCCCGGGGTCTACCTGCCGCCGATCGCCTTCACCTACCATCCGCCAGGGCCTGACGTCGGCATCGACTGTCCGGACATCGGCACCGCGTTCGACGCCGACGACGACCGCCTCGTCGAGCTCTGGGTCGCCTGGAGCGACGCCGTGCCACCCGGCATCCCCTACAACCGGATCGCCATCGACGACGACTTCACCACGATCGACACCTTCACCTCGCCGCTGCCCAACCCGCAGTTCCTCGGCACCCAGGACTTCACCGGCACCGGCGTCGTCACGCCGTTCGCCGTCGGTCCGGGCGGCTACTACACGAGTGTCATCGAGGACGGCGCCGCCGCACTCGGCCCCGGGCAGTGGTGTTCGGCGGGAACGCCGGCCTTCCAGCACAGCGACTTCGACCTGGACGGCAGGGCGGACGCCGTGCTGACCTACACCGGTGGCTGCGCGGACGGCGGTAACGGCGTGGTGGTGGTGCTCGACGACGGCCAGACGCGGCAGTTGGAACTCGACCTCACCGGTCAGGCCGCCTGGCGGGTCAGGGTGAGCCAGCTCGGCCCCGACCGCTTCCCGGACATCCGGACCCAGAACCTGAGCACCGGCCAGGTCAACTACTACCACGGGATCGGCGACGGCAACTTCGTAGCAGGCCCGGACGCGAACACCGACCGGGTTCAGCTCACCGACGTCAAGCCGCTGGCCATCGACGTACTGGCCAACGACTACGTCGCGGCCGAGGCCAGGGTCGTGGTCATCGTGCCACCCCGGTACGGCAGCACACAGGTGCTCTCCGACAGGCGGATCCTCTACCGCCCCCGGCCCGGGTACGGCCGTACCGACCGGTTCACCTACCAGATCCAGCGTGGTGACCGCAGGAGCAACGCGGTGGTCTACATCAGCTTTCCCTGAACCCGCCGGAGCCGCCGGTCCCGGATACCCGCTGACCTGGGGTCATGTCGTGCCGATCCGGTGTCGGATCACCGTCAGCATCGGTCGATACGGCAAGAATCGGTCTAGCGTCCCAAATATGGGCTTGCCCGACTGAGCAGCCAAAACGTGATATAGGAGATCGGAATGTGGAGCATCCGTCTCAGCGCTGCGTTGGTCGCGGCCGTCGTCGGTGGTCTGGCGGCGCCAGCACCCGTCACTTGGGCCGCCGCCCCGGGCGAAACTGTCTACGGTGACTTCAACGCCGACGGCATCCTGGACGCGGCGCAACTGGGATCGGTCAGCCCGGACCGCTGCTCCACCATCGTGCAGTACGGTTCGGCGTCCGGCACGCTGCCCCCGATCGCCTTCGTCTACCTGAGGCCGGGCACCACGCCGATGCCGGACTGCCCGGACATCGGGGTCGCCGCCGATCTCAACGGAGACGGGCTCGACGACCTCGGCATCGGATGGAGCAGGGGTGCCCCGGCCGGCCTCACCTTCAACCGACTCTTCCTCTATCCTCCGACCTTCCAGCCCGCGATGACCTACACGTCGGAGCTGACCCGACCCGCCTACTTCGGAGTCGGCGTGTTCAGCCCCGGCGCCGCACCCTCGCCGTACGCGATCGGTCCGGGTGGGATCGTCAACGCCGTCATCCGCGGCGACACGGTCGTCCCGGGTCCGATCCGGTTCTGCTCTGTCGACACCCCGACAGCACAGCTCGCCGACTGGACCCGTAGCGGCGTCGACGGCGTCCTGCTGGCCTACGCCGAGGCGTGCGGCGACGGCAGCAGCGGCGTCGTCCGGATCCGGCAGAACGGCTCGGTCCAACAACTCGAGATCGATCCGGCCGGACAGACCCGCTGGACCGCCCGGGTGGTCGACGCCGACGGCGACCGCTACCCCGACGTCCGGACCACGAACCAGCACACCGGCCGGGTGAGCCACTTCGTCAACACCGGAGACGGTGGCATGTACCTGCTGGTCCGAGCGCCTGACGCGAACACCGACCGGGTCACCCTGGACCGGGTCAGACCACTCGCCATCGACGTGCTCGGCAACGACCACGTCAGCCGGGGGGCCAAGGTCACGGTCACCGCCCCGCCCCGGTACGGCACCACCCAGGTCCTCTCCGACCGACGGATCCTCTACCAACCGGCTGCGCGGCACGGTCGCACCGACCGGCTCACCTACCGGGTGGCGGAGGAGGACCGGCAGTCCAGCGCCACCGTCTATCTCAGCTTCCCGGACTGACCGAGGCCGTTCCGGGCGACTGGGGACCGTCCGGGACCGACCAGGCCCGGACCGAAACCCATCGGGGCCGGCCAGGGCCGGACACGTCGACGTATCAGGGAGGCGCCATGTGGCGTAGGCGTACCGCGCTCGTGGTGGTGCTGGTGCTGGTGGTGGTGACGGGCGGAACGGTGGTCTGGGCGCCACCGGCGGCCTGGGCCGGCGGCCGGGGCGAGCAGATATTCGGCGACGTCAACGGCGACACCTTCACCGACCGGATCACCCTCGGCCTGGTCCAACCCGACCTGTGCTCGGTGATCGTGGAATACGGCACCGCCTCCGGCGACTACCGGCTGCCCGTCGCCTCCGTCTATCTGCGGCCAGGCGGTACCGGTGTCGGCACCCGGTGCCCGGAACTCGGCGTGGCCGCCGACCTGGACGTCGACCGGCGGGAGGAACTGGTCCTGGCCTGGTACCCGGGACCGCCGCCGACCGTGCCGTACAACCTGATGATCCTGGACGACTCGTTCCGGCCGGCGTCCGGCCTGTTGTCGGCGATCTTCGCGCCGTACTACCTCGGCACCGAGGACTTCAACGGCGACGGGCGGGAGGACGTCTACGCGGTCACCGACCAGGGCCAGGGCATCGAGACGTACCTCAACCAGGGCGACGGCACCCTGGTGCAGGGGCCGACCGAGTGGTGCGCCATCCCGATCGACTACGACCTGGCCGACTTCGACCTGGACGGCGCCACCGACCTGGTGAACAGCTACACGGAACGCTGCCTGTCGTTCACCGTAAGCACCGGCGTCGCGGTGGTGCTCGATGACGGTACGGCACAGGAACTCCAGTACGACCCGCTCGGTGTGGAGACCTGGACGAGCCAGGTCGTCAACGCCAACGGCGACCGGATTCCGGACATCCGCACGGTGTCCCGGCTGACCGGAGCGATCGAGTTCTTCATCGGCACCCCGAGCGGCATCTTCGTCCAGTCCCCCAGGGCGACCACCGACTCGGTCACGCTCACCGGCACCAAGGCGGTGACGATCGACGTGCTCGCCAACGACTACGTCAGTTCGCGGGCGACGGTCACGATCGGCACACCGCCCCGGTACGGGACCGTCCAGGTCATCAGCGACCGTCGCATCGTCTACCGTCCCCGGGCCGGCCATGGCGTGACCGATCGGTTCACGTACCAGCTCACGGATGGCGACCACCGCAGCACCGGGGTCGTGTACCTGCGCTGGACCGGATAGCCCGACCCCGGCAGGGGTCGGCGAGTCCAAGGAGGCGGGGCATGAGGGGTAGGCGGTTCGCCGCCGTCGCCATGACGGCGGCAATCACGACAGCCGGCTCGGTGAGCACGGATGTCTCCGGCGCCGCCGCCGGCGGCCCGGGAGAGGCGGTCATCGCCGACGTCAACGGGGACACCCGCCCGGACAGGGTGGTGCTCGACCGCCTCGTGGGAGCATCGACGGCCTGCCGGGCGGTGGTCAGCCTGGGGTTACCCGGTGGTGGCTACGGGGCGGCACAGCCGTACACCTACCTGTCCGTGCCAGCCACCGAGCCCAACTGTCCGGACATGGGAGTGGGGCTCAACCTCGACACCGACCCGCCGGACGAACTCGCGGTGGCCTGGTCCGCCGGTCCGCCGAGCACCGTCTCGCACACCCTCCTGGTGCTGGACAACTTCGGGATCGCGGGCGGCTTCAACACCATCTATCAGCCCAGCTTCATCGGCGCCGCCGACTTCAACGGCGACGGCCGGCAGGACGTGTACGAGTGGACCGACCAGGGCGAGGGGTTCGCCACCTACCTGGCCACCGGCATCCGCGGCCTGACCCCCGGCCCGGTGCGGCACTGCTCCGGCCCGCTTACCCACCGGCTCGCCGACTTCGACCGCGACGGCGCGATGGACGTGGTGATCGCGTACATCGAGGGCTGCGCCGCCTACTTCAGCGGCGTGGTGGTGGTGCTCGACGACGGCCGGCTGATCCACCTGCATGCCGATGTCGAGGGTTTCGACAGTTGGACCGTCGAGACCGAGGACGCCAACCGGGACGGCGTGCCGGACGTGACCACCTACAGCGAGCTGACCGGCGAGGTCACCACCTTCATCGGCGTGGGCAACGGCACCTTCGTCCGGTCACCGGTCGCGGTCCGCGACTATCCGACGGTGAGCGGGGTCAAGGCGACCGGCATCGTGGTGCTCGCCAACGACTACTTCGCCGCCGGGCGCCTCAAGGTCAGCATCTGGACGCCACCCCGGTACGGCACGCTGAAGGTCACCACGAACGGCACCATCATCTACACGCCCAATCCGGTCCACGGCAGGACTGACACCTTCGTATACCGGCTCACGCAGGACGGCCGGACCAGCAACGCCGCGGTCAGCCTGCGGATCGTCGACTGACTCCCCGGGCTGGCCACGCGCCGATCTCCCGCTCGACCGCGGCCAGCCGGCCCGGGACCGGTCTGCGCCAACCGCTGCCTGGCCGAACAGCGTGTCACATTACAGTCAGTACATCCGTTATTGCTCTGCATGCGGCCTATTCTCCACCAGAAGTGATTTGCCCTAAAGAATCCATTCTGGCCGAGGAGGCATCATGTGGAGCCGACGGATCAGCATCTTCGCGGTCACGGTTGCGGTGGCTACCGCCACCGTCGGCCCGACCGCACCGCCCGCGCTCGCCGGCTGGCCGGACGAGCCGATCGTCGCCGACGTGAACGGGGACGGCCGGCCGGACCGGAACATGCTCGGCGCCGCGCCCGGCACCTCGGGCTGCGTGGTGAGGGTCGAACTCGGCCGTCCCGGCGGAGGCTACGGCCCGGCACAGTCCTACCCGTACCTGTCGTCGGCGGAGTACTGCCCGGACATGGGTGTCGGACTGGACCTCGACAGCGACGCCGCCGACGAACTCGTGGTCACCTGGTTCGCCGGCCCGCCGCCGTCGATCGACGACACCCTGCTGCTGTTGGACGGCTTCCGGGTGATCCACGGCTTCCGCACCATCTGGCAGCCCAGCTACATCGGCACCGCCGACTTCAACGGCGACGGCCGCCAGGACGTCTACGAGTGGACCGACCAGGGCGACGGGTTCGCCACCTACCTGGCCACCACCGGCGGCACGCTGGTTCCCGGCCCGGTGCGGTACTGCTCCGGCCGGCCGCAGTACCAGCTCGCCGACTTCGACGCCGACGGCGCGATGGACGTGGCGATCGCGTACGTCGAGGGGTGCGGCGCGTACTTCACCGGCGTGGTCGTGGTACTGGACGACGGCACCGTGGTGGATCTGCGGGGTGACGTCCACGGCGACGACTTCTGGACGGTCTCGGTGGCGGACGTGAACAACGACGGCTTCCCCGACGTGCTCACCACCAGCGACGTGACCGGGGCCCGAAACGTCTTCGTCGGCACCGGCACCGGCACCTTCCGCCCGGCCCCGACGGCGATCCGGGACAACGCACAGATCAGTGCGGTCCGGGCGACCGGCATCCGGGTGCTCGCCAACGACTTCGCCACCAGCACGACCCGGGTCAGCATCGTCAGCCGGCCGGCACACGGCACCGTGCAGGTCACCACCGGGGGCACGATCGTCTACCGGCCGCACGCCGGCCACCGGGCCAGGTCCGACCGGTTCGTCTACCGGCTCAGCGAGGCCGGCCGGACCAGCAACGCGGCGGTGAGCCTGCGGCTCACCCGCTGAGTCGCCAGCCCGCGTCAGGCCGCTGAGCCGTCAACCCGCTGCCGGGTCCCGGAAGCGGCGGCCGGCGGTGACCAACTGCTCCAGCAGCGGCGCCGGGGCGAGCCCCGGCTCCCGGGACTCGCGGTAGAGCGCCCGCTGGATCCGCAGCGCCGCCGCCGGGCCGACCGCGTCCAGCACCTCGAACGGGCCCGCCGGATATCCGCAGCCGAGTGTCATCGCGTGGTCGATGTCGTCAGCCGAGGCGTACGACGCCTCGAGCATCCGCACCGCGTCGTTCAGGTACGGGAAGAGCAGTGCGTTCACCACGAAGCCGGCCCGGTCTCCGCAGACCACCCCGGTCCGGCCCAGCCCGGCGCAGACCGTCCGGGCGGTGGCGACCGCCTCGGCCGAGGTGCGCACGGTCCGGACGATCTCCACGAGCGCGCCGGCCCGGGTCGGGTCGAGCAGGTGCAGCCCGACCACCTCGGCCGGTTGCCGGGCCGCCATCGCGACGTCGATCACCGGCAGCGTGCCGGTGGTGGTGGCGAGCAGCACCTCCGGCTTGCAGACCTCGGCCAGCTCGGCGAAGAGGGCCCGCTTGACCGCCAGCTCGTCGGCCACCGCCTCCACCACCAGGTCGGCGTCGGCCAGCCCGCCGAGCTGCTCCGGCGGGGTCACCAGCACGTCGTAGCCGGCCTGTCCGAAGAGGTCGCCGAGCCGGTCGGCCGGGTCGCCCGCACCCACCACCCCGACCCGGCGCACCGGCCGGCCGCCGGCCGCCGGTGCCGGGGTCTGCCCGTCGGGTACGACGGTTGCCGAACCGGGCCGCTCGTAGGCGTAGAAGCCCTGGCCGGACTTGCGGCCGAGCAGTCCAGCCGTGACCATCTGACGCAGCAGCGGCACCGGGGCGTGCCGCCGATCCCGCCCACCCCGCCGGTACATGGTCTCCAGGATCTCGTACGCCGTGTCCAGGCCGATCAGGTCCAGCAGGGTCAGCGGCCCCATCGGCAGCCCGGCGCCGAGCCGCATCGCGGTATCGATCTCCTCGCGGGTGGCGTACCCCGACTCGACCATCGCGATTGCCTGGTTGAGGTACCCGAACAGCAGCGCGTTGGCGACGAAGCCGGCCCGGTCGGCGATCGTCACGCCGACCTTGCCCAGCCGGGCGCAGAGCGCCTGCACCGCGCCGACCGCCTCGGCCGAGGTGGTGACGGTCCGGACCACCTCGACCAGCTTCATCACCGGCGCCGGGTTGAAGAAGTGCATCCCGAGCACCCGGTCCGGCCGGCCGGTCGCGACGGCGATCTCGGTGACGCTCAGCGAGGAGGTGTTGCTGGCCAGGATCGCGCCCGGCCGGCAGATCCGGTCCAGCTCGGCGAAGAGCCGTCGTTTGAGGTCGAGCCGCTCCGGTACCGCCTCGATCACCAGGTCGACCTCGGCCAGCGCGGGCAGCCCGACGGCGAAGGTGATCCGCTCGACGAGCGCGTCCCGGTCGGCGGCGCTCAACCGGCCCCGGGAGACCGCCCGGTCGGTGGAGCGGGCCAGGGTCGCCCGGCCCCGGTCCAGCGCCTCGGCGGTGATCTCCACGGCCACCACCCGGAGGCCGCTGCGGGCGAAGACCTCCGCGATCCCGGCGCCCATGGTGCCCAACCCGACGACGCCGACGGTGTCGATGGTGCCGCCGGCACCGGTCGTCCCGGTACCGATGGTGCCGCCGGCACCGGTCGTCCCGGTGTCGATGGTGCCGCCGGCACCGGTCGTCTCGCCTGCCACCCCTGGCCTCCCACTGCGTCCGGGCCGCCGGCTGAACGGCCGCTGGGTCACCTGCGGCGAGTCTGCCACGGGCCGCCCGGACGCCTCGGCCGGGCCTGCGGGTGCGCCGGCCTACCGCTGGTCGAGCTGGTCGAGCAGGTCGGACAGGGCGGCGGCGAACTCGACCGGGCGTTCGACGTTGGGCGAGTGGCCGCAGCCCGGGAAGACGATCTCGCGGTAGCTTCCGCCCGCCGCCGCGTACCGGTCCAACACCGCCCGGGTCTGCCCGACCATCGGCTGCGGCGGGCACGCCTGTGCCCCCGGCCAGCCGGGCAGTACGCCGAGCGCGCCGAGCTGGGCCAGGTCGAGGAGGGAGGTGTCCGAGACGATCACGTCGGCGTCGCCGCGTACCCAGGTGATCGGCGGCTTGACCGGCACGGCCACCAGCTCGTCGGCGGTCCGGAAATGCTTCGGCGACAGCGCGTTGAGTACGCCCCGGTCTCCCGGCGCCATCCCCGGCCAGTTGGCGCTCGGCGCCGTGGTGCCCGGATAGTTGTCGTCACCGGTGGCGGTGGAGAGCACCGAGTCGAGCAGCAGTTCCTCGTCGGCACCGAGGCTGGCCGGGTCGGCGACGTACGCGCTGCGGAGTACCGACCGTGGGCTGGTCCGCTCGTCGGCGCTGCGGTCTCCGGCGGCCAGCCGGGCCACGAAGTCCGGGTTGCCCGTGCCACCTCCGGTGCCGGCGAAGTCGGCGGTGGTCGGGGTGCCGTCCAGCCCCCGGGTCCCCCCGAAGCCGTACGGCGACACCGGCGCAGCCAGCAGCAGTCCGGCCACCCGGTCGGGATGCTCGACCAGCAGCCGCATCACCACCCCGCCGCCCAGCGAGTGCCCGACCAGCACCGGCCGGGCGCCCGCCGCGCCGAACAGGGCCGGCTCGTCG
Source organism: Plantactinospora sp. WMMB782 (assembly GCF_049179135.1). Lineage (NCBI taxonomy): Bacteria > Bacillati > Actinomycetota > Actinomycetes > Micromonosporales > Micromonosporaceae > Plantactinospora > Plantactinospora sp. WMMB782. The sequence goes on from NZ_JBMHMC010000007.1 coordinate 1,134,866, forward strand.
ATCAGCGCGGCGACGTCGTCGGCGAAGTCGTCCAGTCCCCGTGTCGCGTCCACCGGCGCCGCCTCGGTGCCGCCGTAGCCGCGCAGGTCGGGGGCGACCAGCCGGAGGTCGGTCGGCAGGTGCCGGACGAGCGGTTGCCAGAAGTCGGCGGACGAGCAGTTGCCGTGGATCAGCACCACCGGACGGCCGCCGGAGGGACCGGCCACCAGTACCCGCTGCCGGATGCCGTTCGCCGAAATCTCGTGTCGCCGGATCTCCATCGCAGCGATGATGCCAGCCGGTCCGCCCGCGACGACATGTGGCCGTCCGACACATCCCGGGACCGGATCCTCACGTGGCTCCCACTCCCACTCCCCCGACCCGACCCGGCGCGGCGCGGTCCGGACGCTCGACCGGCGACCGCGCCGGCCGGACGCGCCGGACCATTCCCGCCGCGCAGACTGTCGAGCTGCCCCGCTTGCGCGCCCGCCAACCGCGTCCGCCAGCCGCGTCCGCCAACCGCGCCCGCCAACCGCGTCCGCTTCGCTTCGGTGGCGGAACGCGACGAGCCCCCCGGAGGATCTTCGGTGCCCCGTTCGTGCACCCAGCTCGACAGTCTGCCCAGCAGGTTGTGCCGCCCGGCGGGCGGAACGGGCCGCCGCTCCACGGGAGCCGGGAGGCCGTCACTGGAAGGCCAGGTAGGCCCAGGTCATTCCGCCGACGAGGGCTACCCCGCCGCCGATCATCAACAGCATCCGCCGGGAGCGTCGGCCGGCCGTACCCATCAACTGGGTCGGCGCGGCGAGCGCGCCGGCCGCCTCCGGCGTCGGGGCGGTCGGCGGGGGAAGCGGCGGGGGCGGCGGCGTCAGCCCTCGGCTGAGGGTGCCCAACTGGTCGGTGGCGGCGGCACCGGGGTCGAAGAACCGCAGCTCCAGGTTGCCGAACCGGATCCGGTCGCCGTCGCGCAGCTCGGTGTGCCCGGCGAGCCGCTCGTCGTTCAGCCAGGTGCCGTTCGTCGACCCGCGGTCGGTGAGCAGTACCCGCCCGGCGGCGAGTTCGACTGTGGCGTGCCAGCGACTGACCAACGGATCGTCCAGCGGCACGTCTACGCCGTCGGACCGACCGATCCGGCGCACCCCGGGACGCAGCCGAAAGCTGGCCCCTCTCAGTGGTCCGCTGGTGACGGTCAGTATCGGCAACAGCTCCAGTTCGTCGGACATGGATTTCTCCATCCGGCTCTGCCCCACCGACGCGGCAACGTCGGCCCCCCGGGTCAGCTTTCCATCCGACCCGGTCCGGTTCCACGTCCTGGCGGTCCGAGTCGCGCTGGCCGGGGGGCGGATCCGGGCTCGTCGGTTCGGCGGAGAGGAGATCGGGGCGCGGCGATGCGTATGGCTACCCGCGAGTAATCCTCGGGTCTAGACTTCCGCCATGACGACCGTGAACGCTCCCGGCGTACCCGAGATCTCCGACGGCGAGCTGGTCTCCACCAATCCGGCGACCGGGGAGCTGGCCGGGCGGTTCCCGGTCGCGGACGCCGAGGCGGTCGGCCGGGCCGTCGCACGGGCCCGGACCGCCGCGCAGTGGTGGGCCGACCTCGGCTTCGCCGGCCGGCGGAGCCGGCTGCTGCGCTGGCGGGCGCTGCTGGCCAACCGGATCACCGAACTCGCCGAACTGTCGCACCTGGAGACCGGCAAGCCGATCGCCGACGCGGTGGTCGAGGCGGTGAGCGCGATCGACCACCTCGACTGGGCGGCCCGGAACGCCAAGCGGGTGCTCGGGCCCCGCCGGATGCGGTCCCGGCTCGTCGTGGCCGAGTTCTCCGCCCGGCTCGAATACCGGCCGCTCGGCGTGGTCGGGATGATCGCGCCGTGGAACTATCCGGTACTGACCCCGCTGGGCGCCTTCGGCTACGCGCTCGCCGCCGGGAACGCGGTGGTGCTCAAGCCGAGCGAGTACACCCCGGCGGTCGGGCAGTGGCTGGTGGACACCTTCGCCGAGATCGTGCCGGAACAGCCGGTGTTGCAGGCCGTGCACGGGCTCGGTGAGGTGGGCGCCGCACTCTGCCGGTCCGGGGTGGACAAGATCGCGTTCACCGGCTCGACGCGTACCGCGAAGAAGGTGATGGCGGCCTGCGCCGAGACGCTCACCCCGCTTGTCGTCGAGGCGGGCGGCAAGGACGCCATGATCGTCGACGACGACGCCGACCTGGACGCCGCCGCCGAGGCGTGTGTCTGGGGTGCGCTGACGAACGCCGGGCAGACCTGCATCGGGATCGAACGGGCCTACGTCACCGCACCCGTCTACGACGCCTTCGTCGACAAGGTGGTGACCAGGGCACGGCGGCTCACCGTCGGGGCCGACGGCACCGACCTCGGCCCGATCACCATGCCCGGCCAGATCGACACGATCCGCCAGCACATCGAGGACGCCGTGGCACGCGGCGGGCGGGCGGTGCTCGGCGGGCCGGAGGCGGTACGGCCGCCGTACGTGCACCCGACGATCCTCCTCGACGTACCCGAGGATGCCGACGCGGTCCGCGAGGAGACCTTCGGGCCGACCCTCACCATCGCCCGGGTGGAAGACGCCGACGAGGCGCTGCGCCGCACGAACGCGGTCCGCTACGGCCTCGGCGGCTCGGTCTTCGGCCGGCGCCGGGCGGCCGAGATCGCCGGCCGGATCCGCTCCGGGATGACGGCGATCAACTCCACGCTGACCTTCGTCGGGATGCCGACACTCCCGTTCGGCGGAATCGGCGACTCCGGCTTCGGCCGGATCCACGGCGCGGACGGACTCCGCGAGTTCGCCCGCAGCAAGGCGGTGACGAGACGGCGGGCCCGGTCCGTGCTGCCGTCGATGACCTTCGAGCGGACTCCGGCCCAGGTGGAAAGGATCGTCAAAGCAGCAAAGATTATGTACGGACGGTGATCGCAACCTGACCGATCGTAGGGACAAAAGGGCGACTAAGACATCCCTGGCCGCCTCCCGCATCGGTACCGTTCGGCCAATGGGGCTGCACGCGTTGCGATTCCGGCTGGTCGACAGCGAGAACTCGTGGGGCGGCCGACGGCGTGCGCGCCGGGCCGGCTGGCTCGCCGAGACGTTCCCGGACCTGGCCCAGATGTCCGTGATCGACCTCGGCGGACGGGTCGACACCTGGCAGCAGGCACCGGTACGCCCCAAACACGTGCACGTGGTGAACCTCGAAGAGGCCCCGACGGACGTACCGGAGTGGGCGGAGGTGGACCGGGGCGACGCCTGCGCGCTGCCCCGGCAGATCGCCAACCGCCGCTACGACCTGGTCTTCTCCAACTCGGTGCTGGAACACGTCGGCGGACACGAGCGCCGGCTGCGGTTCGCCGAGACGGTGCACGCGCTCTCCGACGCGCACTGGGTGCAGACGCCGTACCGGTATTTTCCGATCGAGCCGCACTGGATCGCCCCGGGGATGCAGTTCACCCCGGTCCGGGTGCGGATCGCGCTGGCCCGCCGCTGGCCACTGGCGCACACCCGGCCGGACTGCCGGGAGACCGCGACCCAGCAGGTGCTCTGGACCGAACTCGTGGACCGGTCGCAGATGCGGCACTACTTCCCGCACTCCCGGATCCGGGCCGAACGGCTGGCCGGGATGGTCAAATCACTGATCGCGGTTCGCACCGGCACCGGCGACCACTGACCGACGGTCCGCACCGGCGACCACTCATCAACGGTCCGCACCGGCACCGGCGACCAGGGTTGCTCCGGTCGAGTCGTCCACCAGGGCCACCCGGACCCGGTCCGGTGCCAACTCCCCGGCCGGCACCGCGAAGACCGCCGTCGCCGGCCGGCCCTGGTAGCGGGCCGAGTAGCAGACCATCCGCCAGGACTCCTCCAGCCAGTGCTCCCGGACGTCCGAGGTGAGCAGCCCGGCGACCTGCCGGTACGCCGTACTGAGCTGGAGCTGTTGAACGCTGGCCAGCAGCGGCACCCCGGCACCACCGCGCAGCGGATGGGTGAGCCGGGCACGGAACCGGCGCAGCGGCAGCAGCCAGTACGCGTCGAACTCCGGTGACAACGCGACGACCAGTGCCCCCTCGACCAGCAACAGGCCGACCGAGGCGGCCGGTGCGGCGGTAAGCGCCGGCAGCCAGTACGTGCCACCGGCCGCGACGCCGAGGAGGCCGGCCAGCACCAGCAGGCCGGCCCGGCCGATGCCGCGCCCGGTGACCGGGGTGGCCCTGGCGCTCAGGCAGCCGCACGAGGCACCGGGTGCGACGCGGCGGGCGTACCAGAGATAGCCGACGAAGCCGGCGGCCAGTGCGGCGGCGGCCAGCGGCTCGGCGACCGGGGCCGGTGGCAGCACCAGCAGGACGCCGAGCAGCAGTTCGGTCCCGCCGAGCACGCGGTATGCCGGCACGGCCCGCCCGGCACCGAGCAGCCTGCCGAGCGCCGAGTTGCCGGCCAGTTCGGCCGCGCGCCGGTCGAAGAGCTTGACCCGGGCCGACCAGATCAGCACGACGCCGACCAGCAGGCACTGGACCGCCGCCAACGACTGGAACATGTCACCCTCCTCTCTCGGAACAGGTGCAAGGAAGGGCCCCCGCGACAACAAGAAGCGATATGCGGGGCCCCTTCCTTACACCTCAGTTGGCGGCGTAGACGGTGGCGATGCTGATCTCGTTGGTGTCGGGGTGCCAGGCGCCGATCACCTGGACGTGCCCGCCGACCTTCAGCAGCGAGACGTCGGAGATGGCCGGGGTGCCGTTGTAGACCGCCGCGGTGGTGCCGGGTACGACGTGTCCGATCAGCCGCCGGCCGTGGTGGTCGAGGTGCAGCACGTTGCGGCCGACCGAGGCGATGTGCGCGGTCAGGTTGACGATGTTGGCCCAGAGCGAGTCGGCGGCGAGGGTGCCGTCGGGGAGCCGGACGCCCCGGACGTACATGCCGTCGCCCTTCTCGAGTCGGTCGAAGGTGGTCGGCTGGAACTTCCAGATGCTGGTGCCGTTGGTGACCTGGATCCGGTGCAGTGCGCCGTCCGAGCCGGCCAGCAGCACCACGGTGCCGGTGATCGAGCTGACCCGCCCCTCGGCGAAGTTCGGGTCGGATGCGCCGGGTGCGATCTTCACCGGTTCGGCCGCGAGGGCCGCCTCCGGGGCGAGCGAGCCGAGCGCGGTGGCTCCGGCGATGCCGGCCCCACCGAGTACGGCCGTGCTGAGCAGGCGCCGTCGGTCCATCGTGTTCGCCATCGTGGGCTCCTCCCTACACCGTGTTGACCGAGCAGGGCCGCAGCCCGGTGGAGAGGCTGGCGATCGCGCTGTACGCCGCCGGGGTCAGGTCGATGATCCGGTTGGTTCCGCAGGACGCGCCGCAGCAGGCGCGTTCGCCGCAGAACAGGTCGGTCTGCGGGCCGCAGTCGGCGATCGAGGTGCCGACCCGGGCCCCGTTGCAGAGGTTCGTGGTGTAGTGGACGAATCCGCAGGTCCGGCGGGCCAGGCTGGTGCCGCAGACGTGCGGTCGGGTGATGTCCAGGCACGCCTGCGAGGTGTTCGGCCAGGCGTGCTGGTAGTTGCCGGAGGTGCAGGTGCCGCAGGCACCCCGGCCGGTCGACGCGCACGGTCCCCATGCGCTGCCGCAACAGAACCAGGACACCTCTCCGGTCACAGCTGCCATGATCGGTCCTCCCTTCGGGGGTTAAGGGAAACGACGTTGATCAATATTGACGCCAATTATTACGGCAGAAATCCACGGAGTCAATCGATGTAACTGAAAGTTTTCTTCACTGCCGGCAGGCGAAACCGCCCGGGGTCACCCCGACCGGGGGAGAATCAGAAGAGGGTCAGCTCGTCGCGCTCGATGCCGCGCAGCCGGTCGTAGTTCACCACCACGCACCGGATACCCCGGTCGGTGGCGAGCACCCGGGCCTGCGGCTTGATCTCCTGCGCCACGAAGACCCCGCTGACCGGTGCGAGCAGCGGATCGCGGTTGAGCAGTTCCAGATAGCGGGTGAGTTGTTCCACCCCGTCGATCTCGCCGCGCCGCTTCACCTCGACCGCCACGGCGGCACCGGCGGCGTCCCGGCAGAGCAGGTCGACCGGACCGATCGCCGTCATGTACTCCCGACGGACCAGCGTGAACCCCTCGCCCAGCTCGGCGGGAGTGGCGGCGAGCAACTCCTGTAGGTGCGCCTCCACACCGTCCTTACGCAACCCCGGGTCCACGCCCAGCTCGTAGGAGGTGTCCTGGAAGATCTCCTCCAGGGTGATCCGCAGCTCCTCGCCGGCCTTGTTGACCACCCGCCACACCCCGGGGGCCTCCTCCAGCCGGCACGGCGGGCTCATCCAGTTCAACGGCTTGTACGCCCGGTCGTCGGCGTGGATCGAGACCGACCCGTCCGCCTTCACCATCAGCAGCCTGGTCGCCAGCGGCAGGTGTGCCGAGAGCCGTCCGACGTAGTCCACGGAGCACTTCGCAATCACCAACCGCACCCGACGAGGGTAGCCGAGCACCCCCGGTCCCGCTGGCCGCGCAGTCCTGGCGAGTCGATGCCATCCTGGTAGACGTGCTGGAAGCCCTCACCGGAACCGGTCTCGCCGCATCGGCCGGTCTCAACGCGTACATCCCGCTGCTCACCATGGGACTGCTCGCCCGGTACACCGACGTGGTGAACCTGCCCGGCGGCTGGCAGTGGATCTCCAACGGCTGGGTGCTGGCCATCCTGGTGGTGCTGCTCGCCGTCGAGATGGTGGCCGACAAGGTGCCGGTCGTCGACCACGTCAACGACGTGGTGCAGACAGTGGTCCGGCCGACCGCCGGTGGACTCGCCTTCGGCGCGGGTTCCGGGGCGGAGACGGTCACGGTGAGCGATCCCGGCCAGTTCTTCGGCTCGCACGAGTGGGTGCCGGTGGTGGCCGGGGTGCTGATCGCGCTCGGCGTGCATGGCGTCAAGGCGGCCGCCCGGCCGGTGATCAACGCCGGTACGGCCGGCTTCGGCGCCCCGGTGGCGAGCACCGCCGAGGACGCGACGAGCGTGGTCTTCTCGCTCTCGGCGATCCTGCTGCCGGTACTGGTCCTGCTCTTCCTGCTGGTCGTGCCACTCTTCGCGGTCTGGGTGGTCCGCCGCCGCAGACGACGCCGGGCACAACGGCGGGCGGCCCGGGTCGCCGCGCGGGAAGAGACGATGGCGGACTACTGACGGCCGACCCGGTGACCGGTACGGCCGCTCCGTCGCGCATAGTTGAGCCATGGCAGAGCAGCTCGCGATCTCCGTACGGGGGTTGCGCAAGGCGTACGGCGGGACGGCCGCCGTGGACGGCGTCGACCTGGCGGTGTCCCGGGGCGAGGTCTTCGCGCTGCTCGGCCCGAACGGCGCCGGCAAGACCACCACGGTGGAGATCCTGGAGGGCTACCGGCGCCGGGACGCGGGCGAGGTGAGCGTGCTCGGCGTCGACCCGGACCACGCGGACGGCGGGTGGCGGTCCCGGGTCGGCATCGTGCTCCAGGGCACCGGCGAGTTCGACGACCTGACCGTGGCCGAGGTGGTGCACCACTTCGCCGGCTTCTATCCCGACCCCGACGATCCGGACAAGGTGATCGAGCGGGTCGGGCTGGCCGGCAAGGCGAGGGCACGTACGCACACCCTCTCCGGCGGGCAGAAGCGCCGGCTGGACGTGGCGCTCGGCATCATCGGCCGGCCGGAGCTGCTCTTCCTGGACGAGCCGACCACCGGGTTCGACCCGGAGGCCCGCCGGGAGTTCTGGGAGCTGATCCGGGACCTGGCCGCCGCGGGCACCACGATCGTGCTCACCACGCACTACCTGGACGAGGCGGAGGCGCTGGCCGACCGGGTCGCGGTGATCAGCGGCGGGCGGCTGGTCGAGGTGGCCGCCCCGGCCCGGCTGGGCAACCGGGCCGAGGCGCTGGCGACGGTCTCCTGGCGTACCCCGACCGGCGACGTGGAACGGGCCGAGAGTGCGACGCCGACGGCGCTGGTCGCCGAGTTGGCCGCGCGGTTCGGCGGCGAGGTGCCGGGGCTGACCGTGACCCGACCCACCCTCGAGGACGTCTACCTACGGATGATCGGGCACCGATGAGCACCTCGACGACCGCACCGGAGACCGCCGGGCACCGGCCGGCGTCCGCACCGGCCCGCCGGGTCGGGCCGGTCGCGCTCGGCCTGCGGCAGGGTCGCCTGGAGGTACGCCAGTTCCTGCGCAGCCGCGAGTCCGTGGTCTTCACCATGCTCTTCCCGGTGATCATGATCCTGATCTTCGCCTCGATCTTCAAGGGTGAGATCGGCGGCGGGGCGAAGTTCACGCAGTACTTCGTCACCGGCATGATCGCGACCGGACTGATGACCGTCGGCTTCCAGAGCCTCGCCATCCAGATCCCGATCGAGCGGGACCGGGGCGTGCTGAAGCGACTGCGCGGCACCCCGATGCCGAAGTGGGTGTACTTCGTCGGCAAGATCATCATGGTCGCCGTGGTGGGCGTGGCGGAGACCGTGCTGCTGTTGGCCGTCGCCACGCTGCTCTTCGACCTCACCCTGCCGCAGACCGCCGGCGCCTGGCTCACCCTGCTCTGGGTCTCGGTACTCGGCATCACCGCCTGCACCCTCTGCGGTATCGCCTTCTCCTCGCTGCCCCGCACCGGGCGCGGCGCCTCGGCCACGGTGACCCCGGTGGCGCTGATCCTCCAGTTCATCTCCGGGGTCTTCATCGTCTTCACCCAGCTGCCGAGCTGGATGCAGCAGATCGCGGCGGTCTTCCCGCTGAAGTGGATGTGCCAGGGACTGCGCTCGGTCTTCCTGCCCGAATCGTTCGGCAGCCAGGAGCCGGCCGGTTCGTTCGAACTGGGCCGGGTCGCCCTGGTCCTCGCCGCCTGGTGCGTCATCGGCCTGCTGCTCTGCCTGAGCACCTTCCGCTGGACCAGCCGCCGCGACGGCTGACCCCGACCACCCCGACGGCTGGCCGCCCGCGTGGTCGGACCGGGCGATCGGCGCGGCGCGGTCGGGCGGCGCGGTCAGGGCGGGCCGGGCGAAGGCCGTCGGTGACCACCCCTCCTGCCGGCGGGCCACTCCTCTTTTCTGGACTGTCGAGCTGGGCGCACAGACGGGGCGGGACATTCCCGGACATTGCCCCGCCCAGCCAGGTGGGCGCACAGACGGGGCAGCTCGACAGCGGCAAAACCGGACCTTGCCCAATCCGACCGCCGCCCGGTCCCACCGCCCCGTCTCGCCGCCACCCCGGTCCCGTTGCCGCCCGTGGCCGGGTCAGTACGAGTAGAAGCCCTGCCCCGTCTTGCGCCCCAGGTCACCGGCGGCGACCATCCGCTGCAACAACTCCGGCGGGAAGAACTTCTCGTCGGCGGTGTCGGCGTAGATGTTCTTCGTCGCGTGCAGCAGCACGTCCGCGCCGGTCAGGTCGATGGTGGCCAGCGGCCCCATGGCGTGCCCGAAGCCGAGCCTGCAGGCGGTGTCCAGGTCCTCCGGCGAGATCACCCCGGACTCGACGAGCTTGACCGCCTCCATCACCAGGGCGGTGATCAGTCGGGTGGTGACGAAGCCGGCGATGTCCCGGTTGACCACCACGCAGGTCTTGCCGATCTCCTCGGCGAAGCCGCGGGCGGTGGCCAGCGTCTCGTCGCTGGTCTTGTAGCCCCGGACCAGCTCGCAGAGCTTCATCATCGGCACCGGCGAGAAGAAGTGGGTGCCGACCACCGACTCCGGCCGGCCGGTCGCCGCCGCGATCTGGGTGACCGGGATGGCCGAGGTGTTGGTGGCGAGCACCGCGCGGGGGCCGCAGATCCTGTCCAGCGCCCGGAACACCTCCTGCTTGATCTCCAGCCGCTCGAAGACCGCCTCCACCACGATGTCGGCGTCGGCCGCCGCCTCCAGCTCGGTGGTCGGGGTGATCCGGCCGAGGGTCGCCTCGACCTCGTCGGCCCCGATGGTGCCCTTGGCCGCGAACTTCTCGAGCGAGGTGCGGATGCCGGAGAGGCCCCGGCGGGTGGCCGCCTCGTCCAGGTCGCGCAGGGTCACCTGCCAGCCCGCCCGCGCCGCGACCTGGGCGATGCCCGAACCCATCAGACCGGCCCCGATGACCGCGAGTCGACCCGCCATCTGCTCACTCCTTCGGCTGGATTGTGTCCTCGCAGAGCACCTTAACGGTCCACCCGACCACTGCTACCCGCCGGTAACACCTTCCGTGCGCGCACCGCCCGACGGCCCCGCGACGGCGGGCGTCGCGGGGCCGTCACGGGTCGGCTCGAAACGGGTCGGCTCGGAACGGGTCAGCTGGCCCGCAGTGGGGCGAGCGCCTTGCTCCAGGCCACGGTCTGGTCCAGTACGACGCCGAGGGCGTCCACCTGGTGCGGGCCGGGCTTGAAGACGCTGTAGTTCTCGAAGTCGGTGCTCAGCGGCAGCGTCACCTGGGCCCGTACGTCGGCCATCATCAGCTCGCCGGCGACCAGGCGCAGGTGTTCCACCGCCCGCGCACCGCCGACCGAGCCGTAGCTGACGAACCCGACCGCCTTGTTGTTCCACTCGGCGAAGAGGAAGTCGATGGCGTTCTTCAGCGCCCCCGAGGTGGAGTGGTTGTACTCCGGGGTCACGATCACGAAGCCGTCGAAAGAGGCGATCTTGGCGGCCCACTCCAGCGTGTGCGGGTTGGCGTACTGGCCCATGCTCGCCGGGACCGCCTCGTCCAGGTGCGGGAGCTTGAAGTCGAGCAGGTCGACCAGCTCGTACTCGGCGTCGTTGCGCCGGCTGGCGTTGTCGTACACCCAGCGGGCGACGGCCTCGCCGTTGCGGCCGGGTCGGGTGCTGCCCAGGATGATGCCGATTCTAGTCATTGCTGGTTCTTTCCCTCCGAATTGCGCAGCACTCCTGTGCTTGCCGCGTCAAGCAAATCCACGGGTAGTTGCTTTGTCAAGCAATTGTCGTGTTACTGTGTCCTCCATGACAGCCCCGCCACCCCCGCTGAACAGCAGCGAGGAGGCCGTCGTCCGGGCGCTGGGCCGGGCGATCATCGTCGTGCCCCGGGCGCTCGACGCCGACCTCACCCGCGAGCAGCGCCTCTCCATCAACGAGTACGCCGCGCTGATGCACCTCTCCGAGGCACCCGGGCGCCGGATGCGGATGAACGAGCTGGCCGGCGCCTGCGACCTCTCGTTGAGCGGGATGACCCGGATCGTCACCCGGCTGGAACAGCAGCGCTTCGTCGAACGGGTCCGCTGCCCCGAGGACGCCCGGGGCTGGAACGCCGTGCTCACCGACGCCGGGCTGAGCCGGCTGGAGGCGGCCTACCCCACCCACCTGGCCAGCGTCCGGCGGCACATCGTCGACCACCTCGACGGCCTCGACCTGGCCCGGCTCGCCGACGCGCTGCGCAGGTTCGCGACGACCGGCACCTGCGCGGAGCATTCCGACCCGGGCCCCGGGTCCGGCTCCTGACCGTGCCGGCCGCCGCCCGGTCACAACGTGAACGCCGGCTCTTCGGGAGCGGTCGCCCGCTCCACCTCGACGCCCAGGGACCGCAGGTCGGCGATGAAGTCCGGATAGCCCCGGTCGACGTGGTGCACGTGTGACACCTCGGTGACCCCGTCCGCGCAGAGCCCGGCGATCACCAGGCCCGCGCCGGCCCGGATGTCGGTGGCCCGCACCGGGGCGCTGGAGAGCCGCTCCCGACCCCGGACCACCGCGTGGTGCCCGTCGGTCTTGATGTCCGCACCCAGCCGGGCCATCTCGTTCACGAACATGAACCGGCCGTCGAAGATGTTCTCGGTGACCAGCGACGCCCCCTCGCTCACCGAGGCCAGCCCGATCGCCATCGGCAGCAGGTCGGTGGCGAAGCCGGGGAACGGCAGCGTCACCACGTCCACCGCCGACGGGCGCCGGTCCAGGCGTACCCGGAAGGCGTCCGGTCGGGTCTCCACCAGGCAGCCGGCCGAGACCAGCTTGTCCAGCGCGATCTCCAGGAAGGCCGGGCTGGCGCCGGTCACCGTGACGTCGCCCCGGGTCATCGCCGCCGCGAACGCCCAGGTGCCGGCGACGATCCGGTCGCCGACCGTGGCGTGCCGGACCGGACCCAGCTCCGGAACCCCCTCGATGCGCAGCATCGAGGTGCCGGCGCCGTCGATCCTGGCACCCATCCGGGTCAGCATGGTGCAGATGTCGACGATCTCCGGTTCCCGGGCGGCGTTGTCGATCTCGGTGACTCCCCGGGCCAGTACCGCCGCCATCACCAGGTTCTCGGTGGCGCCGACACTGGGGAAGTCGAGCCAGATCGTCGCGCCGCGCAACCCCCGGGGCGCCGAGGCGATGACGAAGCCGTGCTCGCCGGAGATCTCCGCACCCATCCGGGCCAACCCGGCCACGTGCATGTCCAGGCCGCGCGAGCCGATCGCGTCGCCGCCGGGATGGGCCACCCGGACGTACCCGCGCCGGGCCAGCAGCGGGCCGAGCACGCAGATCGAGGCGCGGAGCCGGCGTACCAGGTCGTAGTCCGCCTCGGTGCCCGGGTCGGGCGGCACGTCGATGGTCACCGAACAGGACCGGGGCGGGCCGCCGTCGTCGCCAACCGGGCCGGCACCCTCGTCGTCACCGAACGAGACCTCGCAGCCGAGCCGGCGCAGCACCTCGGCCATGATCGCGATGTCGGTGATCCGGGGTACGTTCGTGATCACACTCTGCCCCGGTGCGAGCAGCGCGGCGGCCATCAACTTCAGTGCGGAGTTCTTGGCACCCACCACGTGCACCTGCCCGGCCAGCCGGGCCCCGCCACCGACTCTGATCACGTCCACGTCGCAAATCGTAGAGTCGTCCGCGCCGCCCGGCCCGCTGCCGTCGGGCCAGCCCCGCCCCGCGGCCGTCCCGGACCGGGCCGGGCTCGCCGCGGTCGACGCCCGTACGCTGTTCGGCATGGCCGTCCACCTCACCCGCATCTACACCAGGACCGGCGACGCCGGCACGACCAGGCTGGTCAACAACGAAGAGGTCGCCAAGACCGACCCCCGGATCGGCGCGTACGCCGACGTCGACGAGTGCAACGCGGCGATCGGGGTGGCGTTGGCCCTCGGGCAGCTCGACGAGGACGTCCGGGAGGTGCTCGGCACCATCCAGAACGACCTCTTCGACGTCGGCGCCGACCTCGGCAACCCGGTCGAGCCGGAGCCGGCGTACCCGCCGCTGCGGGTGACCGAGGAGTACGTGGCACGCCTGGAGGGCTGGTGCGACAGGTACAACGCCCGACTGGCCAAACTCGACTCCTTCGTCCTGCCCGGCGGCACCCCGGGGGCGGCGTTGCTGCACGTGGCACGCACGATCGCCCGCCGGGCGGAACGCTCGGCGTGGGCCCTGGTCAGCGCCGAACCAGATCGAACCAGCACTTCCCCGGCAAAGTATCTCAACCGTCTCTCGGATCTGCTGTTCATCCTGGCAAGAACCGCGAATCCGGCCGGTGACGTGCTATGGGTCCCCGGTGGCCAGCGCTGACTCTTCGACCCCGCCCGACGGCGCCGACCCTTCCGCCCCGCCCGGCGGCCTGCACCACGTCGAGATCTGGGTGCCCGACCTGACCCGGGCCGGCACCAGCTGGGGCTGGCTGCTCGGCGAGCTGTGCCCGTTCCCGGCACCTGACGCCCCATCGGCTCACCAGGGCCCGGACGGGATCGGCTGGAAGTCGTCGTCGACCAGACCGAGCCGGTGCGCGACCACCGCGGCCTGCACCCGGTTGCGCAGCCCGAGCTTCTCCATCGCCGCCGAGACGTGCGTCTTGACGGTGGTGACCCCCAGGTGCATCCGGGCGGCGATCTCGGCGTTGGAGAGCCCGGCACCGACGAGGGCCAGCACCTCGCGCTCGCGGACGCTGAGCAGCCGCCGCCCCGCCGGCCGTACGCTGTCCGCGTCCCGTTCGGCGTCCTCGGTGTGCGCCTGCAACGCCCGGTGCACGATCCGGGCCAGCACGGACGGCGCCAGCAGCGGCTCGCCCCGGGCCGCCCGGCCGACCGCGTCCACCAGGTCTTCCGGGGCGCCGTCCTTGACCAGGTAGCCGATCGCACCGGCGCCGAGCGCCCCGTAGATGTTGGCGTCGTCGGCGAAGGTGGTCAACACCAGTACCCGGGTCCCCGGATGCCGGTCGAGGATCCGCCGGGTCGCCTCGATCCCGTCCATCCGGGGCATCCGCAGGTCCATCAGCACCACGTCCGGGCGGAGCCGCTCGGCCAGCCGGACCGCCTCCCGACCGTCACCGGCCTCGCCGACGATGTCGAATCCGCCGGCCGTCCGCAACAGCAGGGTCACGCCGGCCCGGACCAGGGCCTGGTCGTCGACGACGAGGACGCGTACGGTCACCGGGTCCGCCCGGCCGGGTCGGCCTCGGCCGTCCAAAGCAGGGGCCTCGCGCAGGTCGTGGGCTTCTCCCGGACCGCCACCGCCTTCTCCCGGACCGCCGTCGCCTTCTCCCGGATCGGCAGGTGCGCGGCGAGCCGCCAGCCGCCGCTGCCGGTGGGACCGGCCAGCAGGGTGCCGCCGAGCAGCCGGACCCGTTCCCGCATCCCGGCCAGCCCGTGCCCGGAGGGCGGCAGCAGGGCCGGTCGGGGCTGTTCGGGGCCGGTGTCGAGCACCTCGACAAGCAGGCCGGAGCCGTCCGGGCGGATGTCCACCGAGGCGCTCGCGCCAGGTCCGGCGTGCTTGAGGGTGTTGGTCAGCCCCTCCTGCACCACCCGGGCGGCGGTGGTACGCACCACCAGCGGCGCCTCGCCGACGTCACCGGCCAGGTGCATCCGGACCGCCACCCCGGCCGCCCGGACCCGCTGTTCCGCATCCATGATCAATTGCTCGGGTTCGATCGTCGGGCCGCCCGACACGACCGCGTCCGGGTCGCGCAGCACCTCCAGCAGTGCCCGCAGCTCGTCGAGCACCTGCCCGGCGGTGACCCGCAACTCGCCCAGCGCCTGCACCGCGTCGTCCACCCGGCCGGTACGCCGGGCCGCGTACTGCGCCGCACCGGCCTGCAGGGCGATCGCGCCGACGTGGTGCGCGACGATGTCGTGCAGGTCCCGGGCGATCGCCGCCCGCTCGGCCAGCCGGGCGGCCCGGGTCTGCACCTCCTGCCGCTCCTCGACCTCCCGGGCGCGATCCTCGGCGGACCGGGTCGCCCGGCGCATCCGACCGAGGTAGCGGGCCAGCGCGACCGGGGCGACCGAGATGCCGAAGAAGCCGGCGAGCTGGACGAACCCCTGCTGCCCGGGAAGCAGCCCGGTGCTGTCCGGGCCGATCAGGTGCGCCAGCGACGCCGCGTACGACAGCCCCAGTGCCACGGCGGTGGCCGGCCAGTTCGCCGCGTACGCGATGATGCCGAGCGCGGTGAGGGCACCGAACTGGGCGACGTCGCCGCCGAGCGGGGCGGTCCAGTTGGCGAGGCTGAGCAGCAGGCACTCGGCCAGCAGCACCGGCCAGGGCCAACGGCGGACAGCCACCAGGATCAGCCCGGCCGCCACCGTCACCAGCAGTGGCAGCGGCTCGCTCGGCACCACCGGCCAGCCCAGCTTGGCCAGCCCGAAGGCACCGCCGAACAGGCCCATCAGTAGATCGGGCCACCATCTCCGCCGTACCCGCACGCCGGCAACGATACGGAGCCGGAACTCCGGCTGCGACTCCTGCCACCGGACGGGGCGCATCCTCCGACTGGCCGGTACAGCGGCCGGCCGGACGACATCGGAGATCCACTAGGTCGCCTAGCTTCGGACCGTGCCCACCGAGATGATCTCGTTCCTGGCCCAGTGGGCCCGCGCCCCACTGGCGATCGGCGCCATCGCACCCAGCGGGATGCCGCTGGCCGAGCGGATCACCGCGACGATCCCCCGGAGCGGGCAACCACTCGTGGTCGAACTGGGCCCGGGGACCGGGGCGTTCACCCGGGTGATCCAGCGCCGACTGGCCGGGCAGGGCCGGCACCTCGCGGTGGAGATCAACCCGGCTTTCGCGGACCGGTTGGCCCGGGAGCACCCGGGAGTGGACGTGCTCCGGGCCGACGCCGGGGCGCTGGCCGGGCTGCTCGCCGAACGGGACCTTCCGCCGGCCGGGGTGATCGTCAGTGGTCTGCCCTGGACGGTCTTCGGCGCGCAGCGGCAGCGGGAGATCCTCGGCTCCGTCGTCGCGGCGCTGGCCGACGACGGGGTCTTCACCACCTTCGCCTACCAGCACGCCCGCTGGTCGCCGCCGGCCCGCCGGCTGCACCGCAACCTGCGGGAACTCTTCGAGGAGGTGGTGGTCGGCGGTACGGTCTGGGCAAACCTGCCGCCCGCGGTGGTCTACCACTGCCGGCGGCCGATCCGGCACCCGTCCGGCGCGGAGCGCGGCGGACCCGGCCGGCACCCCGGACCGCTCCGCCCGGCGAACCGCTCCGCCCCGCGCGGCCCGGAGCCGACCCGGCCCTGACCTCCACCCGGCTGCCTGGCCGAGCAGGGCATTCAGTCGTGTAGGACCAAATGCGAAACCGCCCCCGGAGGGGCGGATTCGAGCCAGGAGAGGAAGCCGGTGACCGTGGACTTCGCCATCGCGATCTCCACGGGCGCCTGGTGGCTGACACATCGCAGGATCACCCAGTCGGCGGGCATGATGAGTCGCTCCTGACCCTCCGGCAGCCGCCGCTGCTCGACCGCGAGACCGCGCCGGGAGAGCACCCGCTTCGGCCGGAGCGCGAAGCTGAACATCCGGTACCAGCGGAGTTCGGTCTCGGCGAACCGCGCGAAGCCCGGCGACCAGCCGCGCCCGTCGAGGATTGTCGAGACCCGGACGCTGAGCCGGATGATCCCGCCGGAGCGGGTCACCAGGAACCGCCGGACGAAGAGTGCCGCCACCGCGAGCAGCAGCACCAGGACGCCGATTCCGATCCAACGCAAGACCAGCATCGACGTGCCGGGTCAGCGGCTCGTGGACTCGGTCACCGGGCTGGCGCTCTCGGCCAGCACCGTGACACCGGCGCCGGTCACCGAGAGGAAGCCGCCGTTCACCTCGTAGGTCAGCTGCTCGCCACCGGCCAGCTTGATGCGTACCTGGCCGGGCTCGGCGAGCTGGCCCAGCAGCGGCGCGTGTCCCGGCAGCACTCCGAGCTCACCCTCGGTCGTCCGGGCGACGACCATCTCGGCCTCGCCCGTCCAGATCTTTTCCTCGACGGCGACGAGTTCGACCTGAAGCTGTGCCACGCTGTCTCCTTGCTGCGGCGGCGGGATCGTGGAAAGTCTAGTCCGGCTCCCGCCGCCGCTCCCAGCCGGGTACCCGGGCGGTTTCCCACCCGGATCGGCGGGTCGACCCCGGTCACTTGGCCTTGTTCAACAACTCCGGATTGTTGATCACGAAGCTGTCGACGGTGCCGGCCTTGATCGCTGCGAAGAACTCGTCGGCGACCGGCTCGAACTTCTCGCCCTTGTAGTTCCGGCCGGTTCCGACGCCGCCGCCGGGAAGCTTGATCATCTGGATCGAGTCGGACCGCAGGTTGCGCAGCGCGAAGCCGAAGTCGATCAGTTTGTGTCCCCGACCACTGAAGATCAGCGACTTGCCGGCCGCCCGGATCACCTTGTCCAGCTTGACCGGGTTGGTCACCACGTCCTTGCTCAGCGCCTGGTCGGCCATCGCCCGGACGAACTGCTGCTGGTGCCGCTGGCGGCCGTAGTCACCGTCGGTCACCCCGTTGGACGGGTACCGCTGCCGGACGTAGTCCAGCGCCTGCCAGCCCTCCAGGTGCCGGGTGCCCTTCTTGTACTGCGCCTGCGGCCCCAGGTAGCCGCCGCCACCGGGCTTCTCCGTCCGGTGCGTGCCGTCCGGGCGGCGGTGCTCCGACTTGACGTTCTGGTCGATGTACATCGTGACGCCGCCCATCGCGTCGACGATCTTCAGGAAGCCACCGAAGTTGATGATCGCCCCGGCGTCGAACCGCTTGATCCCGGTCACCCTGGAGACCGTCAGGGAGAGCAGCTCGAAGCCCTGCGCCGCGTTCGGCAGCTTCTCGCCGGGCACCTTGCTGCCGTACGACATCGCGGCGTTCAGCTTCGTCCGGTCACCCGGGAAGTCCGCCTTCTCGAAGCGGGGGATGTCGACGAGCAGGTCCCGGGGCAGCGAGAAGAGGTACGCCGAATCCAGCGTCTCGTTGACGTGCAGCACCATGATCGAGTCGGCCAGCGGGGGCGTCTCCGGCTTCCGCGGGTCGATGCCGACCAGCAGGATGTTCAACGGGCCCTTGATGTCCGACTTCTTCTCCGGAGCCGACGCCCCGGCCGACTGGTCGCCGAAGAGGTCCTGCTCGGTGACCGCGCTGTCGAACCGGGCCAGCACCGCCTCCAGGCCGACGAGTACGCCGCCGCTGAGCACCACCAGCACCGCGCCGAAGATCGTGCAGAGCCGGGCCCACATCGGGATGGCGGACTTCCTGCGCCGCCCCTCCCTGATCGGCCGCCCGCCGCCGGAGAGGTCGCCCACCGGGTCGTCGTCGACCAGCCCGGCGCCGCCGCCGCGACCGCGCTCCGGCCGCCCCGGCCGCCTGGTGGACCGGCCAGCGCCCTTGCCACCCTCGCTCACTGCGTCTCCATCCGTCGCGCACCGCGAATCTCGCGCCCGTCAATAGAGACGGGCGGCCGGGGCCGAATTGTTGCAGAGCAAGGTTACGGATTTCGGAACCCCTGATCCCGGTACCCGACCGCCGGCCGGAGCCGGCGCGGACCCGCACGCCCGGCCCGACGCCGGGACGCCGGCCCCGTCCAGACCCCGGCTACCCGGCCTTGTACGGCCGCCGGCTACCTGGCCTCGTACGGCCGCCGGCTACCTGGCCTTGTTCAGCAGCTCCGGGTTGTTGATGACGAAACTGTCGAGGGTGCCAGCTCCCAGCGCGGCGAAGAACTCCTCGGCGACCGGCTGGAACCGCTCGCCCCGGTAGGAGCCGCCCTCGGTGACCCCGCCGCCCGGCAGCTTGATCATCTGAATCGAGTCCGACCGGAGCCCGCGCAGCGCGAAGGCGAAGTCGACAAGTTCACGCCCGCGACCGCTGAAGACCAACGACTCGCCGGCCGCCCGGAGCACCGCATCCAACTTGACCGGGTTGGTCACCACGTCCTTGCTCAGCGCCTGGTCGGCCATCGCCCGGACGAACTGCTGCTGGTGCCGCTGCCGGTCGTAGTCGCCGTTCGGCAGGCCGTACCGCTGCCGGACGTAGTCCAGCGCCTGCCAGCCCTTGAGGTGCGCGTTGCCCTTGGTGTACTCCGCCTGCGGCCCGAGGTAGCCGCCACCGCCCGGCTTCAGCGTCCGCATCGTGCCGTCCGGCCGCCGGTGCTCGGACCTGACGTTCGTGTCGATGTACATGTCGACGCCACCCATCGCGTCGACGATCTTCTGGAAGCCGTTGAAGTTGACGATCGCCCCGGCGTCGAACCGCTCGATCCCGGTGACCTCGGAGACGGTCCTGGAGAGCAGTTCGAAGCCCTGTGCCGCGCTCGGCAGCTTCTCGCCCGGCACCCGGCTGCCGTGCGCCATCGCGGCGTTCAGCTTCTCGGTGCCACCGTCGTAGTTCGCCTTGGGGAAGGCCGGTATCTCCACCAGCAGGTCCCGGGGCAGCGAGAACAGGTACGCCGAGTCCAGCGTCTCGTTGACGTGCAGCACCATGATCGAGTCGGCGAGTGGCGACCACTCCGGGGTCCGTGGGTCGATCCCGACCAGCAGGATGTCCAGCGGACCGGAGATGTCCGACTTCTTCTCCGGCACGACGCCGGCCGCCTCGTCGCCGAAGAGGTCGGCCTCGCGCACCGCCCCCTCGTAGCGGGCGAGCACGGCCTGGAAGCCGACCAGCCCGGCGCCGCTGACCAGGACCAGGATCGCGCCGAGCATGGTGCAGAGCCGGGCCCAGCGGGGTACCCGGGACGCCGACCGGTGCCGCCGGCGGCGCCTTGCGCGCTGCGGACCCTCGTGGAGTCCCGCCGGGTCCGTGCCGCCGACCCGTTGCCGGACCAGCCGGCGCAGGCCCGACCGATCCGCGTTCCCGCCGCCTTCACCCACCAACGTCTCCGTTCGTCGCCCGGCCCCGTGACCAGGACGGATCCGCCGAAGGACGCCGGGGTCACGGGCCGCCCACGACGGTACCCGCCGAAGTGGGGTTACCAAAGCACCGGAACCGGCTGAATAACTTTCAAATCCACCAGACCGCGCAAATGGACAGGCGACAGAGACGCCGCAGCCGCACCGGCGGTTACCGGTGCGGCTGCGGGTACGTGCTGGGGCGGAACTAGTCCTTCATCAGCTCCCGGGCGTTGCGCTCCAGGTCGTCGAGCCCGCCGCACATGAAGAATGCCTGCTCGGGGAAGTGGTCGTACTCACCCTCGCTGATCTTCTTGAACGCCTCGACGGTGTCCTTGACCGGCACGTACGAGCCCTTGATGCCGGTGAAGACCTCGGCCGCGTACGTGTTCTGGGAGAGGAACCGCTCGATCCGGCGGGCCCGGCCGACGGTGAGCTTGTCCTCTTCCGAGAGCTCCTCGATGCCGAGGATGGCGATGATGTCCTGCAGGTCCTTGTAGCGCTGCAGGATCCGCTTCACCTCGGAGGCGACCGCGAAGTGCTCGGCGCCGACGAACTCCGGGGCGAGGATCCGGGACGAGGACGCCAGCGGGTCCACCGCCGGGTAGATGCCCTTGTCGGAGATCGACCGCTCCAGGTTGGTGGTGGCGTCCAGGTGCGCGAACGTGGTGGCCGGCGCCGGGTCGGTGTAGTCGTCCGCCGGCACGTAGATCGCCTGCATCGAGGTGATCGCCTGGCCCCGGACCGAGGTGATCCGCTCCTGCAGCTCGCCCATCTCGTCGGCCAGGGTCGGCTGGTAACCCACCGCGCTCGGCATCCGGCCGAGCAGGGTGGAGACCTCCGAACCGGCCTGGGTGAACCGGAAGATGTTGTCGATGAAGAGCAGCACTTCCTGCTTGTTCACGTCCCGGAAGTACTCCGCCATGGTCAGCGCGGAGAGCGCCACCCGCAGCCGGGTGCCCGGCGGCTCGTCCATCTGGCCGTAGACCAGCGCGGTCTTGTCGATGACGCCGGACTCGGTCATCTCGTGGATGAGGTCGTTGCCCTCACGGGTCCGCTCACCCACCCCGGCGAAGACCGAGGTACCACCGAAGTTGTTGGCGACCCGGGTGATCATCTCCTGGATCAGCACCGTCTTGCCCACACCGGCACCGCCGAACAGGCCGATCTTGCCGCCCTTGACGTACGGGGCGAGCAGGTCGATGACCTTGATGCCGGTCTCCAGCATCTCGGTCTTCGGCTCCAGGTCGGCGAAGGCCGGAGCCTTGCGGTGGATCTGCCACCGGTCGGCCGCCTCGAAGGTCTCGCCCTCCTTGAGGTTGAGCACCTCGCCGATGGTGTTGAAGACCCGGCCCTTCACCGCGTCACCGACCGGCACCGTGATCGGCGAACCGGTGTCCCGGACCTCGGTGCCCCGGACCAGGCCGTCCGTCGGCTGCATCGAGATCGCCCGGACCATGTTGTCGCCGAGGTGCTGGGCGACCTCCAGGGTCAGGGTCTTCTCGCCACCGGAGAGGGTCACGTCGACGTGCATGGCGTTGAAGATGTCCGGCATCGCGTCGCGCGGGAACTCGGCGTCGACGACCGGGCCGATGACCCGGACCACGCGGCCCGTCGCGGTCTTGGTCTCTGTAGGAGCAGTCATCACACTTCACTTCCCGACGCGGCCAGCGCGTTGGCGCCGCCGACGATCTCGCTGATCTCCTGGGTGATCCCGGCCTGGCGGGCCGAGTTCATCTCGCGGGTGTAATTCTCGATCATCTCTTCGGCGTTGTCCGTCGCACTCTTCATCGCCCGACGACGGGCCGCCGACTCGCTGGCCGCCGACTCCAGCAACGCGGCGTAGATCCGCGTGTTCACGTACTTCGGCAGCAGCGCGTCGAGCAGCGCCTCCGCCTCCGGCTCGAACTCGTACGCCGGCAGCGGGCCCGCCGCCTCCGACCGCGGCCGGTCCTCGACCTCCATCGGGCCGATGATCCGGGTGACCGGGGTCTGCGACATCAGCGACTTGAACTCGGTGAAGACGATGTGCAGCTCGTCCACCCCGAGCACGCCGTCGATCCCCGGGTCGCCACCGTCCAGGTCGTCGGCGCCGGAGACGAACGCTTTGATCAGCGTCTCGCCCACCTGCTTGGCGTCGGCGAAGGTCGGCTGCTCGGAGAAGCCCGTCCAGCTCGCCTCCACCTTCCGCTGCCGGAACCGGTAGTAGCCGACGCCCTTGCGGCCGATGACGTAGAGCACCGGCTCCTTGCCGTCGGCCTTGAGCCGGGCGATGAGCGACTCCGCCGCCTTGATCGCGTTGGAGGTGTAACCGCCGGCCAGGCCGCGGTCACTGGTGACCACGACCACCCCGGCCCGGCGGACCTTCGGCCGGGCGGTGAGCAGCGGGTGGTCGATGGCCGCGTTGGACGCCAGCGCGGTGAGCACGCCGGTGATGGCCTGGGCGTACGGCAGCGACGCCGCGACCCGGGACTGGGCCTTGGCGAGTCGGCTCGTCGCGACGAGCTCCATCGCCTTGGTGATCTTCTTCATCGACTTCGCCGAGCGGATCCGTTGACGAAGAACGCGTACCTGGGCAGCCACCGGTCAGCCCTACTGCTTCTCGGCCTGAGCCGGCTCGGCCGGCTCGCCGCCGTCGCGGTACCGGGTGACGGTCTCGCGGTCCTGCTCGCCCTCCATCGGCTGGGCGGGTGCCTCGTTGATCCGCACCTCGTCCTCCTTGCCGAGGAACATCTGCTTGAACCGGGTGACCGCCTCGTTCAGCGCGTTGGTGATGTCGTCGTCCCAGTTGTTGTCCGCGATCGACTGCATCGTCGGCTTGTACTGGTGGCGGAGGAACTCCAGGAACTCGGACTCGAAGCGCCGGACCTCGCCGATCGGGACGTCGTCCAGCTTGCCCTCGGTGCCGATCCAGACCGAGACCACCTGCTCCTGCACCGGGAACGGCGAGTAGTTGGTCTGCTTCAGCAGCTCGACCAGCCGGGCACCCCGGCTGAGCTGGTCCTGGGAGGCCTTGTCCAGGTCCGAGGCGAGCGCGGCGAACGCCTCCAGCTCGCGGTACTGCGCCAGGTCCAGCCGGAGCCGGCCGGCCACCTTCTTCATCGGCTTCACCTGGGCGGCGCCGCCGACCCGGGAGACCGAGGTACCGACGTTGATCGCCGGCCGGACACCCTGGTTGAAGAGGTCGGTCTCCAGGAAGATCTGGCCGTCGGTGATCGAGATCACGTTCGTCGGGATGAACGCGGAGATGTCGTTGCCCTTGGTCTCGATGATCGGCAGACCGGTCATCGAGCCGCCGCCCATCTCGTCCGACAGCTTCGCGCAGCGCTCCAGCAGCCGGGAGTGCAGGTAGAAGACGTCACCCGGGTACGCCTCGCGGCCCGGCGGGCGGCGCAGCAGCAGCGAGACCGCGCGGTACGCCTCGGCCTGCTTGGTCAGGTCGTCGAAGACGATCAGGACGTGCTTGCCGGCGTACATCCAGTGCTGGCCGATCGCCGACCCGGTGTACGGGGCGATGTACTTGAAGCCGGCCGGGTCGGAGGCGGGCGAGGCGACGATGGTGGTGTACTCCATCGCGCCCTGCTCCTCCAGCAGGCCCTTCACCGAGGCGATCGTCGAGCCCTTCTGGCCGATCGCCACGTAGATGCAGCGGACCTGCTTGGCCGGGTCGCCGGAGCGCCAGTTGTCCCGCTGGTTGAGGATCGTGTCCAGCGCGACGGTGGTCTTGCCGGTCCGCCGGTCGCCGATGATCAGCTGCCGCTGGCCCCGGCCGATCGCGGTCATCGCGTCGATGGCCTTGATGCCGGTCTGCAGGGCCTCGCTGACGCTCTGCCGGGCCATCACGTTCGGCGCCTGCAGCTCCAGCTCGCGGTAGCCCTCGTTGTCGATGTCGCCGAGGCCGTCGATCGGCTGGCCGAGCGGGTTCACCACCCGGCCGAGGAACGCGTCGCCGACCGGCACCGAGAGCACCCGGCCGGTCCGCTTGACCCGCTGCCCCTCCTCGATGCCCCGGTAGTCGCCGAGCACCACGACGCCGATCTCCCGGACGTCGAGGTTCAGCGCCAGGCCGAGGGTGCCGTCCTCGAACTCCAGCAGCTCGTTGGTCATGGTCGAGGGCAGGCCCTCGACGTGGGCGATGCCGTCACCGGCGTCGGCGACGGTGCCGACCTCCTCACGGGAGACGTCGGGCGAATAGGAGGAGACGTAGCGCTCCAGCGCGCCGCGGATCTCCTCCGACGAGATGGTCAGCTCGGCCATCCTCTTCTTCCTCTATTCAGGGCCCGGTTAACCGGAACGGCGTGGATGTCTATCTCGGCGCTGCGCGGCGGCGTCGCTACTGCTCAGCCGCGCGCGAGCGCGTTTCGGGTGTCGGTGAGGCGGCGCAGGACCGTACCGTCGTAGAGGTCGGAACCGATCAGCACGCGCAGCCCGCCCAGCACGGTCGGGTCGACCGTCTGCTTGACGCTGACCTCCCGACCGTATAGCTCGGTGAGCTTGCGTCCCAACCGTTCCTCCTCCTCGTCGGCCAGCGGAGCCGCGACGGTGACGTACGCCACCTGACGGTTCCGCCGGTCGGCGGCCAGCTCGACCAGCCGGGTGAGTGCCCCGGTGAAGGAGCGACCGCCGAACCCGGCGAGCGCGACCTCGACCAGCTTTACCGTCACCGGCCGGCTCTTGCCGGACAGCAGCGCGCCGGTCAGCTCGGCCCGCTGCGCCACCGGCGCGATGGGGTCGGAGAGCGTGTTGCTCAGCTCCGAGTTCCCGGCGACCACCTGGCCGAAGCGGAACAGCTCGTCCTCCACCTCGCCCAGCTCACCGGCCCGGTCGGCGCTGGCCAGCAGCGCCTCCACCCCGAGCCGTTCGGTGGCCTCCAGCAGCTCGGACGGTGCCGACCAGCGGCCGGAGACCAACGTGTCGAGCAGTTCCCTGGCGTCCGCGCCGACCTTGTCGCCGACCAGCGACGCCAGCAGCGCGGCCCGGTCCTCCCCGGAGCGGGCCGGGTCGGAGAGCGCCCGGCGCAGCCGCGGCTCGTGCCGCAGCAGGCCGGCGACCGAGCCAAGCTCGTCACCGGTGGCGGAGATGCGGTCCGCGTCCGTCTGTGCGGCGTACGCGTCGAGCCGCTGCCGTGCGGCGGCGTACGACTCCCGGCTGGCGGCCTGCATCAGCTCGTCCGTACGGCGGAGCCGTTGGCCGAGCCGACGTTGTCCAGGTCGGCCAGGAACCGTTCCACGGTTCCCTTGCGGCGCGCCTCGTCGGCGAGCGACTCACCGACGATCCGGCTGGCCAGGTCGACCGCGATGGTGCCCACCTCGGTGCGCAGTTCACGCACGATGGTGGCCCGCTCGGCGGCGAGCTGCTCCTTGCCGGCCGCGATGATCCGGTCGGACTCCTCCCTGGCCTTGGCCAGGACGTCCTGCCGGATGCCCTCGGCGTCGGCCCGGGCGTCGTCGCGGATCTTCGCCGCGTCGGTCCGCGCCTCGGCGAGCTGCGCGCGGTACTGCTCGAGGAGCTGGTTGGCCTCGGCCTGGGCGGCCTCGGCGCGCTTGATCCCGCCCTCGATCGCGTCCACCCGGGCCTGGAAGGTCTGCTCCATGCGCGGGAAGACGTACTTCATCAGCATGAAGCAGAGGATGGCGAAGGCGATCGAGCCGACCACGATCTCCTGCCAGAGCGGGATGATCGGGTTGTGCTCGGTGCCGCCCTCCGCGGCGAAGATGAGGTACATCGGAACCTCCCGTTTCGAGGGGACGGCTAGTTGCCGAAGGCGTAGCCGAAGGCGATGCCCAGCAGGGCCAGCAGCTCGATGACGGCGAAGCCGATCCAGACGTACGGCAGGGTGATCCGGGACGACTCCGGCTGCCGGGCGGTCGACTGGATGTAGGCGCTGAAGACCAGGCCGACACCGATACCGGGGCCGATGGCCGCGAGGCCGTAACCGATGGCGCTGAGGCTGCCGGTGATTTCTACGGCGGCGAGGGTCGACGACAACATTGGTTGGTTCCTCCTGAAATCACGCGTGAGGGCTCACGCGGGACGACAACGGTTGTGCGGTTTTGTGCGGGTCGGTGTTCGTCGGTTGCGGATCAGTGTTCGTCGGCGAGCGCGCCCTGCACGTAGCTGGCGGTCAGCACGGTGAAGATGTAGGCCTGCAGAACGATCACCAGCGCCTCCAGGAAGGTGATCGCGATCGACACCGCCCAGGAGAGCAGCGAGATCGGCTTCAGGAAGAACGAGTCCGCGTTCAGCAGGACGAAGCCGCCGAGGGTGAAGACCAGCAGGATGATGTGCCCGGCGAACAGGTTGGCGAACAACCGCAGCGCCAGCGACACCGGCCGGGCGATGAACGTCGAGAAGAGTTCGATCGGGATCAGCAGCGGCTGCATGAACCACGGCGCCGGCGGCATGAGTGAATGCTTGAAGAACTTTCCGAAACCGTGGTGCCGGATGCCCACCCAGATGAACAGCACGTAGCTGATGATCGCCAGGATCGCCGGAAACGCGATGTGCGACATCGGCGAGATCTGAACGAACGGAATGATCTGCCACAGGTTGTTGACGAAGATGAAGACGAACAGCGTCGTCAGGTAGGGCGCGAAGGCCACACCCCGGTGACCGATCATGTCGACCGCGATGTTGTTCCGGACGAAACCGTAGATCGATTCCGCGATCCATTGGCCCTTCGTGGGCACCAGCTTCGGCTTCCGGTAGGTCACCAGGAAGAAGATGATGGTCAGCGCAACGGCCAGCCAGACCAGCGCGGTGAACTTCGTGATCCAGTAGGTGTTGTGCGCTCCCCACGGATAGATGGCCGGCAGGAAG
This sequence comes from Plantactinospora sp. WMMB782, assembly GCF_049179135.1. Lineage (NCBI taxonomy): Bacteria > Bacillati > Actinomycetota > Actinomycetes > Micromonosporales > Micromonosporaceae > Plantactinospora > Plantactinospora sp. WMMB782. The sequence goes on from NZ_JBMHMC010000007.1 coordinate 1,161,699, forward strand.
AAGTCCTCCACGCTGGGTGGAAACGGAACTTCGCCCTCCGCGAGGACGACCGACTGTCCGATCACCGCGTCCCTTCCCTAACTAGGGGTGCCGAGTCGGCGGATGACCAGGTAGACACCCCCGGCCCCGCCGAGCAGGAACCCGATCCCGGTGGCCAGACCACCGGTGTCGAGCCACTGGTCGACCAACCAACCGATGAAGCCCCACACCGTCAGACCTCCGATGAGGTATGCCAGCGCGGTCCAACCCTCACCGGCCTCGGGCGCGCCCGGACCGTTAGGGGGTTGGGGGGTTTGGTCACCGGTCATGACGGCCGAACGATATCAGCCGGGGATACGAGGCTGTGCCTCACCCCCCGCACAACGTGGTTGTGTGGGCGTCTGGGCGGGCGCGTCGTCTGTGGGCACGCTACTCCGGTTCCGCAACAAGGAAAATGACCGATCACTGACAGTTTCCTGTGCCGTCCCGTTCACGGGACTCCGGGCAGGTCCGGGCCGATCCGGGTGACCCGGATCACGGCTGCGGCGGACGCCCGACCCGGTCGGCCGGCAGCCGGTGCGTGCGTACCGCGTGCACGGTGACCAGCCACCAGATGTTCGCGCCGGTCCAGGCCACCACCCCGGCGACGATCCCCCAGCCGAACGCCGGCAGTCCGGCCCAGTCGGCAGCGGCGACCCGGGCCATCACCACCCCGAGCACGCTGAACTTGGCGATGTACATGGCCACGCCGAACGGCAGGACCAGGGTGGGGTTCACCGAGTCGGCCCAGGCGAGCACCAGCGTGGAGGCGAGGTAACTCACCGTCACCAGACCGACCCCGGCCGCCGCGCCCAGCGCGCCGACCGCACCGCCGAACAGGGCGCCGAGTGCGGTGGCCAGCACCAGCAGCCCGGCCGAGGCCCCGAGCACCACCGGCAGGTGGGCCAGCCGCCAGTGCCGCTCCCCCGCGCCGCCGGCCGGCGCCCCCGACCCGTCGGCACCGCCGGATCCGCCGGCACCGCCGGGCCCACCGGCGCCACCGGGGCCGGCGACACCGTCAGGCCCACTGGCGCCGTCGGCACCGCCCGCGCCGACGGCACCGCCGGGACCGGCGGCAACGGCCGACCCGTCGGGTACGCCGGGCTGTGTCGTCCGGTCCGCCAGCTCGACCGGCTCCGCCCGCTCAGCCACGGGGGTACGCCGGGAAGTCGGCCGCCAGGTCGGCGACGTCCGCGCCGATCGCGGCGAGAGCGTCGGCGCCGCCCGGTGCGGCCGGATCGGTCCGGACGGCCCGGGAGATCAACTCAGCGATCCGGCGCATCTCCGCCACACCCATGCCCTGGGTGCTGACGCTCGGGGTGCCGACCCGGATGCCGGAGGCGACCATCGGCTTCTGCGGGTCGTACGGGATGGCGTTCTTGTTCAGGGTGATCGCGGCGGCGTCGCAGCGCGCCTCGGCGTCCCGGCCGGTGACCCCGACCTCGCGCAGGTCGATCAGCGCGAGATGGGTGTCGGTGCCGCCGGAGACCGGGCGCATCCCCTCCGCCGCGAGAGCGGCGGCCAGCGCCTGCGCGTTCGAGACCACCTGGGCAGCGTACGCCTGGAAGTCCGGGGACGCCGCCTCGCGTAGCGCGACCGCCTTGGCCGCCACCGAGTGCATCAACGGCCCGCCCTGGGTGAACGGGAAGACCGCCTTGTCGATCCGCTCGGCAAGCGACTCCCGGCAGAGGATCATCCCGCCCCGTGGCCCGCGCAGCACCTTGTGCGTGGTGGCGCAGACCACGTCGGCGTACGGCACCGGGGACGGGATGGCCCGGCCGGCGACCAGCCCGACGAAGTGCGCCGCGTCCACCATCAGGTAGGCGTCGACCTCGTCGGCGATCTCCCGGAACCGGGCGAAGTCGATGAGCCGCGGGTACGCGGTGGCGCCACAGATGATCATCTTGGGCCGGTGCGCCAGGGCGAGTTCGCGTACCTCGTCGTAGTCGATCAGCTCGGTGTCCCGGCGTACCTGGTAGCCGACCGGGGCGAACCACTTGCCGGAGAAGTTCACCCGGCTGCCGTGGGTCAGGTGGCCGCCGTGCGGCAGGTCCATCGCCAGCACCGTGTCGCCGGGCTGCACCAGCGCGGCGTACGCGGCCAGGTTGGCGCTCGCCCCGGAGTGCGGCTGGAGGTTTGCGTGCTCGGCTCCGAAGAGTGCCCTGGCCCGCTCGATGCCGAGCTGCTCGGCCCGGTCCACCTGCGCACAGCCGCCGTAGTAGCGCCGGCCCGGATAACCCTCGGCGTACTTGTTGGTGAGCGTGGAACCGAGCGCCGCCAGTACCGCCGGGGAGGTCAGGTTCTCGCTGGCGATCAGCTGGAGTCCGCCGCGTACCCGGTCGAGTTCGTCGAGCAGCACCTCGGCGATCTCCGGGTCGGTCCCGGCCAGCTCGTCGAAGTCCGGCCCCCAGAAGGGCGGCTCCCCGGCACCGGGCCGACCTGCCCGCTCGCTCAACCCGCTCACCCCGGCATCTTCTCGTCCCGCTCGCCTGTCCGGCCGGGTCCGAGTCTATGCAGGTACCCGCGGTGCCGACCTCCGACGTGCCGGCGGGACGCGGGCAAGGCGGGTGGGCGGTCAGCCGGAGGCGGATGAGCGGTCAGCCGGAGGCGGGTGAGCGGCCAGCCGGAGGCGGGTGGGCGGTCAGTCGTAGGCGGACGGGGGCGGAGGTGCCGGTCGGGGTGCGGCGGCCGCCCCGACCGGCGGGGTCGTGCGTACCGGGCGCGGCACGGTGGCGGTGGGCCGGGGCGGGACCGGCGGCGGGGCCGTCGGCCGGGGAACGGTGGCGGTGGCGGTGGGTGTCGGTGCCGGCGGCGGCGCGGCCGGGACAGTCGGGGCCGGTGCCGGGGCGAACGGTTCCGGGGTCGGCCCGACCGGTGGCGGGGCGAGGTCACCCTCGCCGTACCCGAAGGCGATCTGCTGGCCGGGTGGCGCGAAGTTCCGGCGCGGCTTGCCGACCAGGGCGGCGGCCATCGTCCGGGCGACCGCCGCGATCACCTTCCGCTGCACCGGCTGGCCGACCGCGTCGCTCGGGTCGTCCGGGTTGACGGCGAAGCCCGCCGCCGCGACCTGCGGGGTGATGCCGACGAAGGACTCCGAGGTGTACCCCTCCGCGCTGCCGGTCTTGCCGGCCACCGGCCGGTCGCCGAGCATCTTCGTCACCTCGGGCGCGCTGCCGCCGTCGCACTGGAGGTACGCCGACTGGCCGCCGACCGGACAACGGGCCGCGTCGGTCGCCGCCCGGGCCACCTCCGCCCTGATCATCCTGCCGCAGCTCGGCCTGGCGGCGGCCAGCGACCGGCCGGTCGGGTCGACGATCGACAGCACCGGCAGCGGCTTGCAGTACGTCCCCTCGGCGGCCAGCGTCGCGTACGCGTTCGCCAGGTCCAGCGGGGTGGTGGCGGCCACCCCCAGGGTGAACGCGCCCCACCCCTTCGCGCCGTACGTGGCCAGCCGGGCGTCGCTGTCGGCCCGGAACACGATCCCCAGCCGCTCCGCCATCCGTACCGCCCGGTCGGCCCCGATGCGCTGTTGCAGCGCCACGAAGTAGGTGTTCACCGAGCGCCCGAAGGCGGTCCACATGGTGCGGTAGCCGTCCATCCAGTCCGGGTTGGCGTTGGCCGGACACCAGTAGCCGGCGCAGGCGTGCGGCCCGTCGTTCGGATAGCCGGTGACCAGCCGGGACGGCGCCAGGTAGGCCGAGCTGAGCGGCATCCCGGCCTCCAGCGCGGCGAGCAGGGTGAAGATCTTGAACGTCGAGCCGGCCTGGTAGCCGTCGATGCCGCCGCCACCGGCGACCAGCTGGTTGACCGTGTTCGGATGGTTGCGCTGACCCGACGGGTTGGGGTCGAGCCGGTAGTGCCGGTTCACCGCCATCGCGAGTACCCGGCCGGTGCCGGGCTGCACCACCGCCATCGGCGCGGCCCGGCGGTCGGCGTAGCCGTACACCGTCAGGGTCTGTCGCAGCGCGGTGGCCTGGAGGGCCGGGTCGAGCGAGGCGACGATCCGGTAGCCGCCCCGGCGCAGCGCCTGCTGCCGCTGGTCGACCGTGCGGCCGAACGCCGGGTTCGCGTTCCACCACTGCCGGAAGTAGTCGCAGAAGAAGCCCCACTCGGCGCGCCCGTCCGGGATGCCGGCACAGTCGTTCGGTTCGGCGCCGGCCCGCAGCCGGATCGGCTCGGCCTGGGTCCGGGTGGCGGTCTCGGCGGTGATCGCCCCGGTCTCGGCCAGCTGGCGCAGTACGTAACCCCGGCGGACCAGGGCGGCCTCGGCGTTGCCGCCGATCGGGCTGTCCGTCTCCGGCGAACGGAGCAACCCGGCGAGCAGGGCGGCCTCGGCCAGGGTCAGCTGCCGGGCCGGTTTGGAGAAGTACCGCTGGCTGGCGGCGGCCACGCCGTACGCGCCGGCACCGAAGTAGGCGATGTTCAGGTAACGGCCGAGGATCTCGTCCTTGCTCAGCCGGCGTTCCAGCGCGATCGCGTACCGCATCTCCTGGATCTTGCGGCCGGGACTTGTCGCGGTCGCTCCGGCGCGCTGCTCGGCGGTCAGCTCCGGGTCGCTCTTCAGCACGTTGCGGACGTACTGCATGGTGAGCGTCGAGGCGCCCTGCCGTACCTCGCCGCCGATCCGGTTCGCCACCAGCGCCCGGAGCACGCCCTTGACGTCGACGCCGCCGTGCGAGTAGAAGCGGGCGTCCTCGGCGGCCACCGTCGCCTGCCGCATCACCTCGGCGACCTGGCCCAGCGCCACGTTCGTCCGGTTCTCGTCGTAGAACGAGGTGATCGGGGTACGGCCGTCGGCGGCGAACAGGTAGGAGCGCTGGGCGGTCGGCGGGGTGCGCAGGTCCTGCGGCAGGTCCTCGTAGCGGGCGCCGACCGCCCGCAGCCCGACCGCCCCGAGCACGACGGCGGGCAGCGCGGCGGCGGCCAGCATCGTCCCGGCCAGGATCCCGGCCAGGGTCAGGGTCCAGAGCTGGCTCAACCGCAACCGGAGCATGGCGTACCTCCCGGGGGCGGACAGCGATCGGGAGATCCGGACATACCAGACCGGATCAGGGGACCCAGCCAGCCTGACGGGTGATTCCGGGCAATGCACTGGTTTCGCTACAAAACGGGGCAGATTCACGAAGCGGGGTGAGCCGCCTGACCGCCCGCCCAGATGCGCGCCGTCAGGGCAGCAGGACGGCGGCGAGCGGCCGGACCGCCTCCTCGATCTCGTCGGCGACCCGGCTGAAACACTGGTCGCCCCGGCCCCACGGGTCGTCGAGATCGTCACCGGGCAGCGGCGACGCGCCACGCCGGGCCGCCGCCACCGCCGCCACCAGGGCGGTGCCCCGGGCGTAGACCGCGTCCGGGTCGGCCGCCTCGGCCGGCGGCAGTGCCGTGGCGTCCACGGTGGGCAGCAACCGGCCGAACTCGCCGAGCACGAAGGTGCGGTCCGCGGCGTCGGGGCGCAGCGCCACCACGTACTCCTGCTGGTCGGCGGTGGCGGTCAGCACCAGGTCGGCCGCGTCGATGTGCTCCGAGCGGAGCTTGCGGGCACCGAAGTCGGCCACGTTCCCGCCCCGGGACCGGACCTGCCGGGCGGCCGGCGGGTTCATCTCCTCGCCCGCGTGCCAGCCGCCGGTGCCGGCGCTGTGGCTGTGCACCAGCCGGTCCGCGTCGTCCGGGTCGGCCACCGCCGACCGGACCAGCCGTTCGCGTACGGCCAGCGCGAGCAGCCGCTCGGCCATCGGCGACCGGCAGATGTTGCCGAGGCAGACGTGCAGGACCGTGAACGGCGGCACCTCAGGACTCCTGGCCCTGGAGGTCCGGTACGACGTCGCGCAGCTTCTCCAGCGGGATCGCACCCTGGCGCAGCACCCGGGGCACCTCGCCGGTGACGTCGACGATGGTGCTCGGCACCGGATCCGGGCACGGCCCCGCCTCCAGGTAGGCCCGGACCGCGTAGCCGAGCTGCTCCCGCGCCTCCTCGGCGGTGACCGCCGGCGGCTGCCCGGTCTTGTTCGCCGACGAGACGGCCATCGGCCCGGTCTCCCGGAGCACCTCCAGGGCGACCGGGTGCATCGGCATGCGTACCGCCACGGTCCCGCCGGTGTCGCCGATGTCCCACTGGAGGCTGGGCGAGTGCTCGACCACGATGGTCAGCGCACCGGGCCAGAAGGCGTCGGCGAGGTCCCGGGCGGCGGTGGGCAGCATGAAGACCAGCCCGTCCAGCGTGCGCCGGGAGCCGACCAGCACCGGCGGCGGATGCTGCCGGTCCCGGCCCTTCGCGTTGAGCAGCGCCTTGACCGCGTACGGCGTGAAGGCGTCCGCGCCGATCCCGTAGACCGTGTCGGTCGGGATCACGACCAGCTCGCCGTTCTTGACCGCCTCGACGGCCGCGGCGATGCCTCGGTCACGCTCCGCCAGCGACCGGCAGTCGTAGAGCATCACGGGGAGCCAGTCTGCCACGCCGCCGCGCCGGCCGTGGCACGGGGACTTCCGGCCGGTTACCGGCTCGCGTCCGCCAGGCAGCCGGAACCGGAGGCGGAGCTGCGCACAGACGAGACCGCGAGCCGGACCGCGCGCAGACGAGACCGCGACGCGGGCGACTCACTCCTGGGTCCCGGCCCGTCGGGCGGTGGCGAAGCGGGGCCGGCCGACCAGGTCCGGATGGTCCGCGACGTCGACGAACCGGCCGTCGTCCCGGAGCAGTTCCGGCACGGCCGTGCCGTGCGTGTCGTCGTGCTCGATCCCGAGCATCCCGCCCGGACGCAGCAGCCGGGCCGCCTGCGGAAGCAGCAGCCGGATCACCGCCAGCCCGTCCGGGCCGCCGAAGACCGCGTCGGCCGGGTCGTGCCCGGCCACGTCGGGCGGGACCGGGGTGCCGTCCGGCACGTACGGCGGGTTGCAGAGCAGCACGTCGACCCGGCCGGCGTACCCGGCCAGCAGCTCCGGGTCGGCCACGTCCCCGGCCAGCACCTCGATCGGCCGGTCACCGGCGCCGGCCCGCTCGGCGGCGTTGCGGCGCAGCCAGTCCAGCGCCGGTGCGGCCCGCTCGACCGCGACCACCCGGGCCCGCGGCACCTCCCCGGCGACCGAGAGCGCGATCGCACCGCTGCCGCTGCACAGGTCCACCACCAGCGGCTCCGACCCGCCCTCGGGCCGGACCAGCCGGCGGGCCTGTTCGACACCCCAGCCGGCCAGCAGTTCGGTCTCCGGGCGGGGGACGAAGACGCCCGGGCCGACCGCCAGGTCCAGATACCGGAACGCCGCCGAGCCGAGCAGATGCTGCAACGGCTCGTGCCGGGTACGCCGCCGCACCAGCTCGGCCAGCCGGTCCTGCTGCTCCGGGGTGAGCGGGTCGGCCACGGCCAGCGCACCCCGCGACACGCCGAGGACGTACCCGAGCAGGAGTTCGGCCTCGACGCGGGCCGGCCCGACCCCGGCCCCGGCCAGCGCGGACGCCGCCGCCGCCAGCGCGACGGACGGTCGGACCCGGTCCGGGACCGAGGGTCGGACCGGTTCCGGCGGTTCCGGGGGATGCCCGGGAATACGTGTCACGACATAATCATGAAACGTCGACCGGGGATCATCGCGTGGCGGGCGCGCGTTCCACCCCCGATCGACTGGGTGCTCGGACCGGTCGGGCATCCGGAGGGCACCCCTGCCTCCGGGGCGACCGGCCGGCTCCTCCACTCCACGGGGCCGCTGGCGAAGGCGATGGAGGTTGTGCGTGAGTTGGCTCGACCGGGTCGGTGATCGGGCCGAGGAGCTGAAGCGGGCCCGCTCCCTGATGGAGAGCAGCCGGTCGGCCGAGGCGTGCCTGATCTTCGAAGGGGTGCTCGGCAGCACCGACGACCCGTACTCCCGGGCCGAGGCGTTGCTCCAGCGGCTCTCCGCGATCCTCAACCTGGGCCGTACCGCCGAGTACACCCGGGCGGTGGAGCAGGCCTTCGACGCGGCCCGGGACCTGCCCGAGCCCTACCTGCACGGCCACCTGCACGCGCTTGCCGCATTGGCGGCGCAGAACCAGGGCGCGCTGGACCGCTGCGTCACCCACCTGGTCCGGGGCGCCCGTGCGCTGGGCTCGATCGGCGATCCCGACCGGGAGACCGCCTGGGGCTGGCACGACCTGGCGATGGCGTACTCCTACCTCGGCTTCCACGGCTACGCCCTGAACGCCATCGAGCGGGCCCGCCGGCTCGGGCTGGCCGTCGGGATTCCGGAGGAGACCTTCGCGGCACCCGGCATCCGGTTGCGCAACGCGGTGGCACTCGACCACCACGGTGACAGCGACGGCTGTCTGCGGGTGCTCCGGGACGTCGGCGGCGACCTGGAACGGTTCGTCGCGGCGGGCACGGCCGACCGGTTGCGGCCGAGCAGCCGGGCGGCGTACGGGTACGCGCTGGCCCGGCAGGCCGCGCTCGGTGCCGCGACCGGCCGGCCGGCGGCACCCGAACTCGATCCCGCGCGGCTGCTCGGCAACGGCGGCGACAGCGCGCGTACCCGGGACATGCGGCAGCTCGGCGCGGCCTGCCTGGCCATCGCCGCCGGCCGGCCCGCCGAGGCGCTGGCCCGGTTGGAGACGGTGCACGTCTCGGCCGAGACGCTGGGCGCGGCGGAACACGCCCGGCTCTCCAGCCTGGCGCACGCCGGGCTGGGCGACCACGCGGCGGCACACCGGGCCGACCGGTACGCGTTCCGGTTGGCGACCCAACGCAACGACCGGCTCCGGGACGTCTACGTGGACGGCATCGCGGCCCGGATCGAGCACGAGGAGTTGCGCCGGGAGGCCGCCCACGACGCGGGCGAGGCGCTCACCGACCCGCTGACCGGCCTGCCGAACCGTCGCCGGCTGGAGCGCTACGTCGCCGCGATGACCAGCCGGGGCGATCGGGCGGTACTCGGCGTGGTCGACCTGGCCGGCTTCCGGGCGGTGAACGCGACACACGGCCGGCACTGCGGCGACCTGGTGCTGCAACGGCTCGCCGGGGTGGTCAACCGGGTGATGCGGCGCGGCGACTTCGTGGCCCGGTACGGCGGCGACGAGTTCGTGGTGGTGCTGCCCGGCGCCGGGATGGCCGAGGCGGGCGAGGTGGGCCGGCGGATCAGCGCGGCGGTCGCCGCCGAGGACTGGGAGTCGATGGTCCCGGGCACTCCGGTGCGGGTGGGCGTCGGCTTCGCCGAGATCTCCGCCTCGGCGGCCGGGCTGCGGGACGCGCTGGACCGCGCCTTCGCCGGTGCCGACCGGGCGAAGGCCCGGGCCGCCTCGGCGGCCGTCCGCTGACTCCCGGGCAGCCGGCGACCCCGACCGCCCGGCACGGCCTGCCGGGCGCGGCGTCAGCGGCGGGACAGCTCCGTCTCGCCGGCCAGCCGGGCGGACCGGTCCGCCTCGGCGAGCGCGTCGAGTACGCCGTCCAGCTCACCGGCGAGCGCCAGGTCGAGGTTGTACGCCGTGTAGCCGATCCGGTGGTCGGTGATCCGGTTCTGCGGGAAGTTGTACGTCCGGATCCGCTCGGACCGGTCGACGGTACGCACCTGGGAGCGGCGGGCGTCCGAGGCGGCGGCGTCGGCCTGCTCCTGGGCGTTGGCGAGCAGCCGGGCCCGGAGGATCCGCATCGCCTGCTCCCGGTTCTGCAACTGGGACTTCTCGTTCTGGCAGGAGACCACGATCCCGGTCGGCAGGTGGGTGATCCGCACCGCCGAGTCGGTGGTGTTCACCGACTGGCCGCCCGGGCCGGAGGAGCGGAACACGTCGATGCGCAGCTCGTTCGGGTCGATCGTGACGTCGACCTCCTCGGCCTCCGGCAGCACGAGTACGCCGGCCGCGCTGGTGTGGATCCGCCCCTGCGACTCGGTGACCGGCACCCGCTGTACCCGGTGCACCCCGCCCTCCCACTTGAGCCGGGACCAGACCCCGTTGCCGCCCTCCGGTACGCCCTTCGCCTTGACCGCGAGCGAGACGTCCTTCACCCCGCCCAGGTCGGAGTCCTGCGCGTCGAGCACCTCGGTCGCCCAGCCGTGCCGCTCGGCGTAGCGCAGGTACATCCGGAGCAGGTCACCGGCGAAGAGCGCGGACTCCTCGCCGCCCTCGCCGGCCTTGATCTCCAGGATCACGTCCTTGGCGTCGTGCGGGTCGCGCGGGATGAGCAGCTCGGCGAGCCGGGCCTCCAGCGCGGGCAGCGCCTCGGCCAGCGCCTCCGCCTCGGCCGCGAAGGACGGGTCCTCGGCGGCCAGTTCGCGGGCGGCCGTCAGGTCGGCACGGGCCTGCTCCAGCTCGCCGGCGGCCTTGTGCAGCGGGGTCAGCTCGGCGAACCGCCGGCCCACCCGCCGGGCGGTGGCCTGGTCGGCGTGGATGGCCGGGTCGGCGAGCCGTCGTTCCAGCTCCGCGTACTCGGCGAGGAGACCGGCCAGCCGATCGCCGCTCATGCTCGTACTCCCTCTGCTGCAACGGTGGACGGGCTCCGCCGGTGGCGGTGGGCGCGGGCCGGCGGGCGCGGGCCGACCGGGTGACGCCGGCCGGGTGACGCCGGCCGATACGGCACGACGGCGCCCGCCCCCGGCGGGAAGCCGGAGGCGGGCGCCGTCGACGCGGCTACTTGGCCTTCTTGGCCTGAACCTTGGCGTACTTCTGCTGGAACTTGGCGACCCGGCCGGCGGTGTCGAGCACGCGCTGCTTACCGGTGTAGAACGGGTGGCAGGCGCTGCAGGTCTCGACGTGGATCGAGCCGCCCTTCGCCGTGCTGCGGGTCGTGAAGGTGTTGCCGCACGAGCAGGTGACCTCGGTGGTCGCGTACTCGGGGTGGATGTTGGGCTTCATGTCGCCTCGGTCCTTTCGTGGGTGGTCGCCGGGTCGCCCTCACGTCCGCCGTGCCGGTCCGCGACCTGCGTCGCGGGCGGTGGCGGACTCGGGCGTGAACCGGAACCGGTGGCCGACTGACCAGTGTGCCATGCCGGGCGGACCGTCCCGGGACCGGGCGGTGCGGACCGGCCCCGAAACCTGCCGGCGGGCTGCCCGAACCGGGCACCGCCGCCAGAGAAACCGGGCTGCACACGTGGTCCGTGACGGATAACGTCACTCCTCCCTCAGGCATTCCCACTCCGCCGGAAGGCACACCCGTGGTCACCCGCGCGCCCGCTCCCGCCCTGCCCGCCGCCACCCGGCTCGCCGACGTCCTGGACCCGGCGGCGCTGGCCGCCGCGCTCGCCGACGGCCACGTCCGGGTCCAGCGGCATCCGGAGCGTCCGCTGGCGGTCTACAACTACACCGAGGCGTGCACCTATGCCGGAAACTGGACGCCGGTGACGGTGGCCTGTCGGGGGCTGATCGTGGACACCTCGACAGGTACGGTCGTGGCCCGGCCGTACCCGAAGTTCTTCAACCACGACCAGCCCGGCGCCCCGACACTGCGGCCGGACGCGCCCGCGGTGGTCACCGACAAGGCCGACGGCAGCCTCGGGGTCATCTATCCGGACGGGGACGGCTTCGCGGTCGCCACCCGGGGCTCGTTCACCTCGGACCAGGCCCGGCACGCCACCGCCGTGCTCCGGACCCGCTACCCCGGCTTCGTCCCGCCGCCGGGGCGGACCGTGCTTGTCGAGATCGTCTATCCGGCGAACCGGATCGTGCTGGACTACGGCGGCCTGGACGACCTGGTGCTGCTCGGCAGCGTGGAGATCGCCACCGGGCGCGGCTCCGGCCCGGAGACGGTGCCGGACTGGCCCGGCCCGGTGGTCGAGCGGCTGCCGTACCGCACCCTGGCCGAGGCGCTGACCGCGCCGGTGCGGGAGGGTCGGGAGGGGCTGGTGGTGCACTGGCCGGACACGGACGAGCGAGTCAAGATCAAGTATCCGGGCTACCTCCTGCTGCACCGGCTGGTCTTCGGGCTCAACGCCCGGGCCGTCTGGGAGTACCTGGTCACCGGCCGGGACCTGGCTGCCTGGGTCGCGCCGCTGCCGGACGAGTTCCACCGCTGGGTGGACTCCGTCGTGGCCGAGCTGACCGCTACCGTCGAGGCCCGGACCCGCAAGATCGAGCAGGCGTACGGTGAGATCGTGGCCGAACTCCCCACCGGATGGACCCGGCGCGACTTCGCCGAGCGGGCCGGCCGGCATCCGGATCGGGCCTTCCTCTTCCTGCGCCTCGACGGCCGTGACTACCGCCCGCAGCTCTGGCAGCAGGCCCGCCCGTCCGCGGACTGGACCCCACAGACGACGAACACCGGTGAGGAGGCGAGATGACCCGACTGATCGTCACCCGGGGGCTGCCCGCCTCCGGCAAGACGACCTTCGCCCGGAAGCTGCAACCGGGCGTCGTCCGGGTGAACCGGGACGACCTGCGGCGGATGCTGCACGGCGAGCGGCTCTTCACCCAGTGGGCCGAGGGCCAGGTCACCGTCGTGCAGCGGGCCCAGGTGGAGGCGCTGCTCCGGGCCGGGGCGGACGTCTGCGTCGACGACACCAACCTGCGCTCCCGGACCCTGCGGGACTGGGCACAACTCGCCGCCCGGTACGGTGCCACGTTCGAGGTGCACGACTTCACCGACGTACCGGTGGACGAGTGTGTCCGGCGCGACGCCGAGCGGCCCGAGCCGGACCGGGTCGGCGAGGAGGCGATCCGCCGGCTGCACGAGCGCTACCTGGCCGGGCGGTCGCTGCCGTTGCCGGTGCCGACGGTCGAGCCGGGCGGGCCGGCCGACGTCTACACCCCGCCGCCGGACGAGCGGGCGCCGGAAATCGTGCTCGTGGACATCGACGGCACGGTCGCGCTGATGTCGGGGCGCAGCCCGTACGACATGACCCGGGTGGGCGAGGATGTCCCGAACACGGCCGTCATCTCGGCGGTCCGGGCCATGCACGCGGCCGGTTACGGGGTGGTGTTCTGCAGTGGACGGGACGCGTCCTGCCGCGAGCAGACGGAGTCCTGGCTGGCCGAGCACGTCGGGGTGCCGTACCTGGCCCTGCACATGCGGGCCGTCGGCGACCAGCGGCGCGACTCGGTGGTCAAGCGGGAGATCTTCGACCGGGAGATCCGCGACCGCTACCGGGTGGTCGGCGTCTTCGACGACCGGATGCAGGTGGTCCGGATGTGGCGCGCCCTCGGCCTGACCGTCTTCCAGGTCGCCGAGGGCGACTTCTAGGTGTCCCGCACCCGCTCGCGGTGAACCGGCCTCCCCGGCGACCCGCGGCACCTAGGGTCGGAGGAGCATGCCCGGAAGCCCTGCTGAAGATCGGCAATCTCGATGGTCGCATACCCGTCCGTGGAGGCACATGGCCTCGTCGGCGACCTGCAGACCGCCGCGCTGATCGCGGACAACGGCAGCCTGGACTGGTTCTGCGCGCCACGGTTCGACTCACCGAGTTTGTTCGGAGCCCTGTTGGACCGTGAGCGCGGCGGCCACTTCCGGATCGCGCCGTACGACGTCGACTACACCAGCAAACAGTTGTACCTGCCGGAGACCCCGATCCTGATCACCCGGTTCATGAGCAGCGAGGGCGTCGGCGAGGTCATCGACTTCATGCCGGTGGTCGACGACCGGGAGACCGACCGGCACCGCCTCGTCCGGATCTTCCGGGTGATCCGGGGCACCATGCGCTTCCGGCTCGACTGTCAGCCGCGCTTCAACTACGGCCGGGACCCGCACGAGATCGAGATCCAGTCGGAGGGCGTACTGTTCCGCAGCCCGACACTCACCCTGACGTTGCATCCAGCCCGCCAGATCGAGAGACGACTGATCGAGAAGCACGACCTCGAACTGCACGGCGGGGGCGTCGGGGCGTTCGCCACGCTGGGCGAGGGCGACACCGCGGGGATCGTGCTGGAAACCGCGGCGGAGCAGCCGCCCCATGTGATCACGCCCGCCGAACTACGGTCGATGTTCGAGGAGACCAGGAACTTCTGGCGAGGCTGGCTCAACCGCTCCCGCTACCGTGGCCGGTGGCGGGAGATGGTGGAACGCTCGGCGATCACCCTGAAGCTGCTGACCTACGCACCGACCGGTGCACTCATCGCCGCCCCCACCGCAGGGCTTCCGGAGCTGATCGGCGGGGTGCGGAACTGGGACTACCGCTACACCTGGATACGGGACGCCTCGCTCTCCGTACACGCGCTGCTCGGGCTGGGCTTCACCGAGGAGGCCCGCGGCTATCTGCACTGGCTCAACGAACGGATCCAGGAGTCGGCGGACAGCGCCACACCCTTACAGGTCATGTACCGCGTCGACGGCTCCGCCGACCTCGACGAGGAGACGCTGGGCCACTTCGAGGGCTACCGGGGCTCCCGCCCGGTACGGATCGGCAACGAGGCCGCCCGGCAGCTCCAGCTCGACATCTACGGCGCCGCCCTGGACGCGATACACGAGGCCGACCTGCACGGCCTGCGCGGCTCCCACGAGGCGTGGCTCAACACGGTGAAGATGATGGACTGGCTCTGCGACCACTGGGACCAGCCCGACGAGGGCATCTGGGAGAATCGCAGCGGTCGGCAGGACTTCACCTACGGCCGCCTGATGTGCTGGGTCGCCCTGGACCGGGCCATCCGGCTCGCCCAGCGGCACGGGCGCCCCGCCGACACCCGCTGCTGGACCAGCAACCGGGACGCAATCTACCGCCAGATCATGGACCGGAGCTTCCACTCCGGACGTCGCGCGTTCGTTCAGCACCACTCCACCGACGTCCTCGACGCGGCGCTGCTCGCCATGCCGTCCGTCGGGTTCATCGCCCCCGACGACCCGATGTGGCGGTCCACCCTGGCCGCCATCGACGACGAACTCGTCTGCGACAGCCTCGTCTACCGGTACAACCCCATCGCGTCACCCGACGGCCTGCCCGGCACCGAGGGCACCTTCAGCATGTGCACCTTCTGGTACGTCCAGGCCCTGGCCCGCTCCGGACGCCTCGACGACGCCCGGCTCACCTTCGAGAAGATGCTCACCTACAGCACCCACCTCGGCCTCTACTCCGAACAACTCGCCCCGCACGGAGAGCAGATCGGCAACTTCCCACAGGCCTTCAGCCATCTGTCACTCATCAGTGCCGCGATGACCCTCGACCAACTCCGGGACGTCCGCCCCTGACCGGCGAAGCGGGACGGTGCACCGGCTCGTCACCCCGCTCACCGTGACCGCCAGCTCGACGGAACCGCCCGAGCGCAGCCCGGTCAGTCGGCCGGTGGCCGGATCGAACCAGGCGGCATGCCAGGGCCGCAGGCCCTGCACCGGCCCGACGTGCAGGTTTGCCGAACCGGACCAGTCCGCGCTCAGCGGGGCGGCGACCGGCACCCGGCGCCCACCCGGCTGGACGACCGTGGCCGTGACCGGTACGGCGGAACCGGCCGGCAGGCTCGACGGTGCGGACAGGTCCAGCGCGTCGACGTGCGCCCGGGTCTGCGCGCTCACCCACTCGGGGCCCTCGGCCAGCGGGTCCCGCCGGGCCGCCGCCGCCTCGGCCGGCGAGACCGGGTCCACCCCGAACATCGTCCAGCCGCTGAACCCGCCGAGCTGCGGCGCGGTCGACGGGTTCTTGCCGGTGTTGCCGTTCACCAGGTACGGCACCCCGTCCACCCGGTCGGCGGAGAAGGCGCCGACGTGCCCGCCGACGAAGAGGGCGCCCTTGCCGGTCTCGTGCTGGAAGTCGGCGAGCCAGCGTTCCAGCAGCGCCGCCTCCTTGCGGTCGCCGAGCTGGCTGGCCCGGGCCGGGGTCGGGTCCCGGGGCGGATGGTGCTCGATCACCACCACCGAGCCGACCGCCGGGTCGCGGGCGGCACCGTCCAGGGCGGTACGCAGCGCGCGCACCTGGTCGAACCCGCCGCCGCGCAGACTGCCGGTGGAGGTGTCCAGGGTGACGAACCGGGTCCGGGTGCCGCCCCGGGGCGGGGTGTGGTCGAAGACCCGGTGGGTGTCCCCGAAGACCGACCGGAAGTTCCCGATCGGGGCACCCATGATCTCGTGGTTGCCCGGCACGTAGTGGTAAGGCACCGTGCCGCCCAGCTCCTCGTCCAGGATCCGCTTGGCCAGGGCGAAGTCCTCGGGATAGGCGGTGTCCACGAGGTCCCCGGCGATCACCAGGAAGTCCGGCCGGGCGGCCTTCACCTCGCGGAGCGTACGGCGGGCCTGGGCGACCTGCTCGCTGTCCGGGTCGGCCGCGACGAACTGGGCGTCGGAGAGGACCGCGAAGCGCCAGGGCGCCCGGTCCACGGTGCCGTCGGTCAGCACCACCCGATCGGTGCGGAGCGGTTCGGCCGGTGCGGTCACCTCGGCGGGTACCCGGGCGACGATGTCGTCGATGACCACCTCCCCGGTGTACGCGGCGGCCGCGTCGGTCTCGGCGACGTAGAACCGGCGGATCCGCACCGGGTACGCCACCCCGGCCGGTACGGCGAACTCGACGTGGCGCCAGCCGGTCCAGTCCAGGTACGGGCCGCGCAGCACGTGCTGCTGGTCGAGGGCGTCGTGCAGGTGCAGGCTGGGCCACTCGCCGTTACCGCTCGCGTGGATCCACATCCCGAACGCCTGCGGCTGGCCGGCGACCGGGATGTAGCCGGGCGGGTCGGCGTACGCGGCGCGGGTGCCGGTGGACTGGCCGAAGTCGTACCCCAGTTTCAGGCCGGTGCCGGTGCGGCCCGGCGCCGGGGTCACCGAGCCGGTGGCCCGGGCGGCGCTGAACCGCCACTGCTGCGCGTCGTCGAACGTCGCCACCGGCACGTCGGTCAGCCCGACCGTCACCGGCAGCACCGTGCTGGCCGCACCGACCCGTACCGTGACCAGCCCGGCGCCACTGTCCACCTTGGCCCGCACGGTCAGCGTGCCGTCGACGGCCGGGGCGATCTCCAGCAGGTCCCGGTCGTAGTCCAGGCGCAGGTCGGCCGGTTCGACCGGTGCGGTGTTCCCCTCCGCGTCGTAGCCGACCACGCCGAACGAGCCGCTGCCGCCCGCGCCGGCCAAGCCGACCCGGTCGACGGTGCCGTCGATCCGGGCCAGCGGGCCGAGCACGGTAAGCGGCAGTTCGCCCCTCGCCCGGCCCCGGGACGCGGTCACGGTGACCTCGCCGGGCCGGCGGGCCCGGAACACCCCGGCGGAGTCGACGTCGCCCCGGGACGCCGGCTCGGCCCGCCAGCGCGGGGTGCCGGCCGCCGGACCGTAGGTCTCGTCGTGGCCGGCCGCCGCGAGCCGCCGGGTCAGCCCGGGGAAGACCCGGTCCGGGCGCCCGCCGCGTACCGGCCCCGCGCCCGGCGCGGCCATCGGGTCGAGCACGGTCTTCAGCCAGTACGCCCGCAGCCGTCCACTCCCCCGCGGCGCGTAGAGCGCGAGTCCGTTCGGCACCGGCCGCTCCGAGCCGTCCGACGGGCTGTTCTCGACCCGCACCGCCGGTTGGCCGGGTTCGCGGGCGAGCAGGGTGGACGAGCCGCCGCCGTCGAGGTTGAGGGCGTCGTGCGCGCCGAGTTCGGCCATCATCCGGCCGAGTTCGGTGAGCGTCACGCCCCGGCTGTCGGCCTGCCGTCCGTCCACTGTGAGCAGGTACATCTTCCGGCCGTCGGCGGAGAACCCGACCGCGGTACGGGGTTCGGGGTTCACGTCGCCGATCTGTTGCGGCACCCCGTCGCGGACGAGTACCCGGTTGCCGCCGACCGCGGCGCGCAGCGTGCTGCCGTCCGACGGCTTCGGGGCGTACCGGAGGTCGACCGGGTCGCCGGGGCGCAGTGCGGCGAGCGCGTCGGCGCCGGCCTCCCGGCCGAGCAGCACGGTCGTACCGGCCGGGATCGGGCCGCTGCCGGCGGCCGGGCTGACCGTGTCGACCCGGCCGCCGACCACCGTGACCTCGGTGACCCGGCTGGCGCCCTCGACGGCCCGGGTGCGCGGGTACGACCCCCAGAGCGGGGTGAAGACACCGGTCCCGCCGGCCTCGACCATGTTGTTGAACTGGGTGAGCCGGACCGGTCCGGCCGGCAGGGTGGCGGTGCCGTCGAAGTGCACCTGGACCACCCGGCCCACTCCCTCGGCGGTGACCCCGACCGCCTCGTGGTGCCCGGCGACCGGCGACTGGACCAGTTCGCCGCCGCGGATGCCGATCCCCTGGGCCGCGCCGGAGTTGTTGATGTCGAAGAAGTCCCCGTTGACCGCGGCCACCGCGCCGGTCCGGTCCGCCGCCTTCCGCAGCGGCTCGGTCCGGGTCACCTCGCCGGAGTTGACGTAGTCGACGGTCAGCCCGCCGGCCAGGTCGGCGGTTAGCGCGTCGGCCCGGATCCAGCCGTCGGCGTCGTACCTGTCGAAGGAGGTCAGCGCGAGCCCGGGTGCGACCGGTCTGGTCCGGGTGTCGGTCTCGATCCCTGCTCCGACGGCCGATGCCTCCGCCGCGGCGGTGGGCACGCCGACGGGGTGCCGGGCGGGCGGTGCCGGGTGCGCGGCCGCCGGCGCGGGTGCGGGCCCGACGGCGGTGATCAGCGGCACCAGCAGGAGCAGTCCGGCGGCACGGAGGGATCGGCGGGTACGCATGCCCGGTAGTCAACCCGACAAAGTTGGTAAGTTTCAATAGCCGTCGAGTGAAACGAAGAAAAACTCCAGCATCGTGGCGGGAGCCGCCGGCAGGCGTGCCTGCCGGCGGCTCCCGCGTCCCGGTCCGGTCAGCTTCCGCAGATGCCGTAACCGAGGAAACTCCACGCGTTCGACGGACCGCCGTCGTACTCGTCAGCCCACGCCGACGTGGTGTCCGAGTCGATGATGTTCACCCCGGAGAGCAGCACCGCGCCGTTGCCGGCGACGATGTCGGCCCCCGCGCTGTAGAGCGCCTTCCCGGCCGGGCAGGACTGGCTGACCCCGGCGTGTCCGGTGGCGTCCGGGCTGGTCGAGACGGAGATTCGCTCCAGCCCGGCCGGGTTCGTCGCGCAGATCGCGTACGCCGTCACGCTCCAGCCGGCAGGCGGCCCCGAGCCCGGCACCGCCACGCCCCGGGCGGTCACCGACCGGAGGTCGGCGGCGGGCACCACCTGGTCCAGCAGGACGTCACCGGCACCACCACCGTTGATCCGGCCCCCCATCCCGATCACCCGCTTGGTGCCGCAACTGGCGGTCACGTACTGGCTCTCGGCCGGGCCGGTGGTGGCGACCACCTGCCAGCCGGCCGGGGCCGGGGCACAGACCGCCTGCCCGGTCAGTGTCCAGTCGTCCGGGAAGTCGACGCTGCCGGCCTCGCGCATCGTGACCACGAAACCCGTACCGCCGGCCAGCGGTTCGAACCGCTCGATGCCGACGTGCCCCCACGCGCTGTTCGAGGCGGCGAGATAGCCCCCACCGCCGGTGACCACGGTGCCCGCCGGGCAGCTCGCGGTCACCGCCTTGTCGACGCTGTTCCGGGCCGAGTTGACGCCGACCTTCACCAGGCCCGGCGGGTCGGCCGCGGCCGGTGCCGCGGGCACCGTCGCCATCGCGACGGTGACGGCGACGCCGGCCAGCCCGCCCAGTACGGCGCGGCCGGATCGTGCGGAACTACTCATCGCGCTGCCTCCTGTTCCCCCTCCGGGGGCCGACCGCCGGCCACCCGGCAGACCCGTCCGGACCCGCCGGGGTGGAACCCCCGGAGTGTCGGAAGGTGCTGCGGGACAAGCCTCCGAGCGGTCGCTTGGCGTCCGCTATCCGACCACTAGGCAGCGACCGCCAGGTGGCGAACCTACGATGAGGACGTCACGGCACACCGTGAGGTGGGGCGATGCGCTGGTGCCTCCTCGGCCCGGTCGAGGCGACGGTCTCCGGACGGCCGCTGGAGATCCGCCGGCCGCAGTACCGCGGCCTGCTGGCACTGCTGCTGCTCAACCCGAACCGCGTGGTGTCGGTGGCACAGATCGAGCGGGCACTCTGGGGCGACGAGCCGCCGCCCAGCGCTCGTACACAGGTGCAGGTCTGCGTCTCGCAGCTCCGCGCCGCCCTGCGTACCGCCGATGCCGGCGACCTGCTCGCGCACCGGGCCGGCGGATACCGGCTCGCCGTCGCCGACGGCAGCCTCGACCTGGCGGAGTTCGCCGGGGCCGTGGAACGGGCCCGGAGCGCCGCCCGGGACGGGCGGCCGGAGGAGTCCGCCGCACAGCTGCGCGCCGGGCTCGCACTCTGGCGCGGTCCCGCGCTGGCGGGTGCGGCCGGCGCCTTCGTCCCGGCCGCCGCGGCCGGGCTGACCGAGCAGCGACTGGCCGCGTACGAGCAGCTCGCCGAGGTCGAGCTGGCGTCGGGCCGGCACGAGCGGCTGCTCGGCACGCTGCGTCCGTTGCTGGCCGAGCATCCGCTGCGGGAACGGTTGGTCGCCCGCTGCATGCTGGCACTGGCCGGCTGCGGTCAGCAGGAACCCGCGCTGCGGCTCTACGCCGAGACCCGGTCCCGGCTCGCCGACGAACTCGGTGTCGAGCCCTGCGCCGAACTGTCCTCGGCGCAGTTGCGGGTCCTCCGGCACGAGGTGCCGGCCGCCGCGGCGGTCGATGCCGTCGCGCCGGTTGCCGCGGCGGTCGCCGAGGACTTCCCGGGGCGGCCGGTGCCGGCACAGCTGCCGGCCGACATCGCCGGGTTCACCGGGCGTACGGCGGTGCTCCGCCAGCTCGACGCGCTGCTCCCCCGTCCGGCGGACGACGGTGCCGGACCCGCCCCGGTCGTGATCTCGGCGATCGGCGGCACCGCCGGGGTGGGCAAGACCGCGCTCGCGGTGCACTGGGCCCACCGGGTCGCCCACCGCTTTCCCGACGGCCAGCTCTACGTCAACCTGCGGGGCTTCGACCTCGACGGGCGGGCGGTGACGCCGGGCGAGGCACTCCGGGACTTCCTGGACGGCCTGCGGGTCCCCCCGCACCAGGTTCCCACCGAGGAGTCCCGGCAGGCCGCCCTCTACCGCAGCACGCTGGCGGGCCGGCGGATGCTGGTCCTGCTGGACAACGCCCGCGACGCCGACCAGGTCCGGGCACTGCTGCCCGGCTCGTCGGGCTGCCTGGTCGTGGTGACCAGCCGCGACCAGCTACTGCCGCTGGTGGTGTCCGAGGGGGCACGCCCGCTCACCCTGGACCGGCTCTCCACGGTGGAGGCCCGGCAGTTGCTGGAACGGCGCGTCGGCGCCGACCGGGTGGCCGCCGAGCCGGTCGCGGTCGACGAGATCGTCGAGCGGTGCGCACGGTTGCCACTGGCCCTGGCCGTGGCGGGAGCGCGGGCCGCGATCAATCCCCGTTTTCCGCTCACCGCCCTCGCCGCCGAACTGCGGGGCGCCGAGGACGCCCTGGCGGCGTTCGACGCCGTCGATCCGGCCACCGGGGTACGGGCGGTGCTCTCCTGGTCGTACCGGACGCTGGACGCCGCCGAGGCCCGGCTCTTCCGGCTGCTCGGGCTGCACCCCGGCCCGGACGTCTCGGCGCCGGCCGCGGCCAGCCTGGCCGGGCTGCCACCACCCCGGGTACGCCCACTGCTGGCCGGGCTGACCCGGGCGCACCTGCTCGCCGAGGACCAACCGGGGCGGTACGCCTTCCACGACCTGCTGCGGGCGTACGCCGCCGAACTCTGCCTGTGGACGGAGGGCGAGGGCGACCGGGAGGCCGCCCGGCACCGGCTGCTCGACCACTACCTGCACGCCGCCGGAGCCGCCGACCACCTGCTCGACCCACACGGGCTCGCGCCCCGGGTCCAGCTCGCGCCGCCCCGGCCGGGGGTGACCGTCGAACGGCCGGACGGGCACGCCGAGGCGATGGCCTGGCTCTCCGCCGAACACCGGGTGTTGCTCGCGGCGATCGTCCAGGCCGCCACGACCGGCTTCGACCGCCACGCCTGGCAACTCGCCGCGCTGGTCACGACGTTCCTGGACCGGCAGGGGCACTGGACGGAACTGGCCGGGGCCCAGCGCGTCGCCCTGGCGGCGGCACAGCGCCGCGCCGACCTGCCGGGCCAGGCGCACGCGCACCGGGGGCTGGCCGTCGCGTACACCTGGCTGGGCCGGCACGGCGAGGCACACCGTCACTTCCGGCGGGTCCTCGACCTCTACGAGGAGCTCGGCGACCGGGCCGGCCAGGCGCACACGCACGTCGGAGTCAGTTGGCTGCTCGCCCGGCAGGGCCGGCACCGGACGGCCCTGGAACACGCCGAACGCGCCCTGCTGCTCTATCAGGCCACCGCCTCCACGGTGGGACAGGCGAAGACGCTCAACAACATCGGCTGGCTGCACGGCCGGCTCGGCGACCACCACCGGGCCGTCGTCTGCTGCCACCAGGCCCTCACCCTGCACGCCCGCAACGAGGACCGGCGCGGTGCCGCGCTCACCTGGGACAGTCTCGGCTACGCCCACCAGCGGCTGGGCCAGCACGACCGGGCGGTGGAGTGCCACCTGCGGGCCCTGGCCCTGCACCGGGACCTGGGCGACCGGTACGACGAGGCAGAGGTGCTGGCGAACCTCGGGGACAGCCACCGGGCTGCCGGAGACCTCGACGCCGCCCGGACCGCCTGGGGGCAGGCCCTGGCCATCTACGACGAGCTGCGCCACCCGGACGCGGACCAACTCCGGGCCAGGCTCGCCGCGACGGCGTGGGGCCCGGCCGGTCTCCCGGCCGGGCCCCACAACTGAGTGTCGCTGTCAGGATCGAGCTGTCTCCGTCGGGATCGCGCTCCGTAAGGATCGGGCAGCTACTCTCCCGGCGTCGGCTACTCCCCCGGCGTCGACTTCGCGATCTGCATCAGGAACTCGATGTTTGTCCGGGACTGCTTGAGCCGGTCCAGCAGGAGGTCCAGCGCGGCCTGCGAGTCGAGCGAGTGCAGCACCTTGCGCAGCTTGTGCGTGATCGCCAACTCCTCCGGTGCCAGCAGGATCTCCTCCTTACGGGTGCCGGAGGTGTGGATGTCGATGGCCGGGAAGACCCGCTTGTCGGCGATCTTCCGGTCCAGCTTCAGCTCCGCGTTGCCGGTGCCCTTGAACTCCTCGAAGATGACCGTGTCCATCACGGAACCGGTCTCCACCAGCGCGGTGGCGAGGATGGTGAGCGAGCCGCCGTTCTCGATGTTCCGGGCCGCGCCCAGGAACCGCTTCGGCGGGTAGAGCGCGGTGGAGTCGATACCACCCGACATGATCCGACCACTCGCCGGTGCGGCCAGGTTGTACGACCGGCCGAGCCGGGTCACCGAGTCGAGCAGTACGACCACGTCGTGGCCCAGCTCGACCAGGCGCTTGGCCCGCTCGATCGCCAGCTCGGCGACCGTGGTGTGGTCCTGCGGCGGGCGGTCGAAGGTGGCCGCGACGACCTCGCCCTTGACCGAGCGCTGCATGTCGGTGACCTCTTCGGGCCGCTCGTCGACGAGCACGACCATCAGGTGGCACTCGGGGTTGTTGTGGGTGATCGCGTTGGCGATCGCCTGCAACACCATCGTCTTACCGGCCTTCGGCGGCGACATGATGAGCGCCCGCTGACCCTTGCCGATCGGCGTCACCAGGTCGATGACCCGGGTGGTCAGGATGTGCGGCTCGGTCTCCAGCCGGAGCCGCTCCTGCGGGTAGAGCGGGGTCAGCTTGTAGAACTCGGGACGCCGTTTCGCCTCGTCCGGGTCCATCCCGTTGATCGTGTCCAGCCGCACCAGCGGGTTGTACTTGTCCCGCCGCTGCTCGCCGTCCCGGGCCGCGCGCACCGCGCCGGTGACCGCGTCACCGCGACGCAGGCCGTACTTCTTGACCTGGGACATCGACACGTAGACGTCGTTCGGGCCGGAGAGGTAGCCGGTGGTCCGGACGAAGGCGTAGTTGTCCAGCACGTCGATGATGCCGGCCACCGGGACGAGCACGTCGTCCTCGTTGACCTGCGGCTCCCGGCCGCCACCGCCCTCGCCGCTCTCCGCCCGGTCGCCACGACCCCGGCGCCGGTCCCGGAAACGGCTCCGCCGGCTGCGCCGGCCACCGCCGTCACCGTCGTCGTCGCCGTCGTTGTCCCGGTTGTCCCGGTCCGCCGAACGCTGTCCCCGGTCGTTGCGCGACTCGCCGCGCTCGCCCCGGTCACCCCGCTCGTTGCGGTCGCGGCCGTTGCGCGACTCGCCCCGGTCGGAACGGTCGTTGCGGTCGCCGCCGTCGGTGCGCTCGGCACCCTCGGCCCGCTCGCCACGATCGCCACGGTCACCGCGCTCGGCACGGTCACCGCGCTCGGCACGGTCGGCACGGTCGGCACGGTCACCGCGATCGGCCCGCTCCGCTCGGTCGGCCCGCTCGGTCGGCGCCGCCTCGGTCTGCGCCTCGGCGGTGGCGACAGCGGTACGGCTGGACCGGCGGGACGTCCGGGTCCGACCCTCACCGCCGCCGGTCGCGGCCGGCACCTGCTCGGCGTTCCGACGCTCGGTGTCCGGCCGGTCGGCGCTGTCCCGCACCTCGGCCCGGACCTCTTCGCGAGCCGGGGCGGCCGCGGCCGAGACCTCGGCGCGGGGACGCGGCGCACCGCCGCCCACGGTGTTGGTGGCGCCAGCCTGCCGTTCCGAGATGGCGGCGATCAGCTCACCCTTGCGCATCCGGGCCGTACCGGAGATGCCGAGCGACGCGGCCAGGCTCTGCAACTCTGGCAGCAGCATCGCCGACAGCCCGGTGCCGGTCCGCCGACGACGGGTGGCGCCGGTGGTGGCTTCGCCAGCGACGTTGGAAACATCCGACGTCACGTCGGTGGTGTCGCTCAATGGATTCCTTCCCTCGATAAGGCCGGGGCTGCCCGTGGCCTGAAGTGCTGGCTGGCCGGGCGGCCTCGGTACACCCGTCTCGCTTGACGCGTCACGGGAGTCTGCAACACAGCAGCCGGTTGGTTTCCCGGCCCACCAACATCGGTGGGCAGGTCTCGCCGCCTGCGGCGACCTGTGGAAACTGCGGTGCGGCGTAGACCTAGGCAGGGGTGAGACGGGCTGACCGCCGAGAGCTTCGGGGGTGCACCGACCCGCAGGAGTCGCATTGCTTCGCGGCTGTGCTAAGTCTAGAGCGTAATCAACTCTTCCGACCTGCGGCAACAGGGTCCCGCTCGGCGTGTCCCAGTGTACCCCCATCGACCCGGGCCCCGGCTACGTCTATCGGCAACCTTTGCGCGGTCCAGCCCATTCCCGCCTGGAAAATCTCGTCGCCGCCGGTCAGCGCGAGGATCGACGGGCCGGCCCCACTGACCACAGCCGGCACACCAGCCGCACGCAACTCGGCCAGCCGGGCGGCGGTACCGGGCATCCCGGGCGCCCGGTGGTCCTGGTGCAGCCGGTCCTCGGTGGCCTCGAAGAGCAGCGTCGGATCGGTGGTCAGGGCGTGCACCAGCAGGGCGGCCCGACCGGCGTTGCGGGCCGCGTCGGCGTGCGGCACCGTCGCCGGCAGCGCCGCCCGGGCCGTCGCGGTCAGGCCCCGCTCCTCGGGTACGAACACGGTGGCCCGGACCTGTGGCGCGACCGGCAGCCGGACGGCCCTGGCCAGGCCGTCCTCCGCCATCCAGGCGATCGTGAAGCCGCCGAGCAGGCACGGCGCGACGTTGTCCGGATGTCCCTCGATCTCCGCCGCGAGCCGCAGCGCCGCCGCGTCGTCGAGCCGGCGCATCCCGTCCTCGACCAGCCCCCGGGCCAGTTGGATCCCGGCGACGATCGCGGCCGACGAGGAGCCGAGGCCGCGCGCCTGCGGAATCCGGTTCACGCACTCCACCACCAGCCCGCCCGGCTGGCCGCCGAGGGTGTCGAGGGCGGCCCGCATGGCCCGGACGACCAGATGGTCGTCGCCGTCCGGCAGCTCCCCGGCCCCCTGCCCGGTCACCTCGACCCGACAGCCGCTCGGCGCCGTCCGGGCCGTGACGTCGTCGTAGAGCGCCAGCGCCAGGCCGAGCGCGTCGAAGCCCGGACCGAGGTTGGCGCTTGTCGCCGGCACCTGGACCCGGACCGGTTCGGAAACGAAGGTCGGCCGCATCGGCTCATGCTAGGCGGCCCGTGGCCTGCACCGGCGCCCCCGTCCGCGCCCTGGGACGCCAGCACACCCTCGGACACCGCCGGGCCTACGGCTCCGCGACGCCGTCGGCTTCCCGACCCTGCTGCCCAGTTCCGCCGGGCCGGATGTCGTCCGGCCTGGCCGGCGATCCGGCAGGACCACCGGCCGAGCCGTCGGCTCCGGTGCTGTCCGACCCGGCCGGCGACCGGGCAGAGCCACCGGCCGCAGAGCCACCGGCCGAGGCCGGCTTCGCCGCCCGGCCCGCCGAACGAAGGGCCAGCCGCAGGGCGTACTCGATCTGGGCGTTGACGCTGCGGAGGTCGTCCGCCGCCCACTTCGCGATCGCCTCGTGGACCTGCGGGTCGAGCCGGAGCAGGAGTTTCTTGCGTTCCGCCATGAGGGGGCGAACCTAGCTGTAGAGGGAGCCGGTGTTCACCACCGGCTGGGCCGCCCGGTCGCCGCAGAGGACGACCAGCAGGTTCGACACCATCTGCGCCTTGCGTTCCTCGTCCAACTCGACAACGTGCTCCTGGCGCAGCCGGTCCAACGCGTTCGAGACCATGCCGACGGCACCCTCCACGATCTTGAACCGGGCTCCCACGATCGCGCTCGCCTGTTGGCGGGCCAGCATCGCCTGGGCGATCTCCGGGGCGTACGCCAGGTGCGTGATCCGGGACTCCAGCACCTCGACGCCGGCCAGCTCGACCCGTTCCCGCAGCTCGGAGGTGAGTTCCTCGCTCACCACCGCACTGTCCCGCAGGCTGGCCCGCCCGGAGTCGTGCGCCTCGTACGGGTAGCTGGTGGCCAGGTGCCGGACGGCCGCCTCGGACTGCACGGCGACGTACTCGACGTGGTGGTCGACCGCGAAGGCGGCCCGCGCGGAGTCGACCACCCGCCACACGACGACAGCGGCGATCTCCACCGGGTTGCCGTCGGCGTCGGAGACCTTGAGCCGGGCGGTCTCGAAGTTGCGCACCCGGAGCGTCACCTTCGCCCGGGCGGTGAGCGGCCAGGTCCAGTGCAGTCCGGCCTGCCGGATGGTGCCCACGTAGCGGCCGAAGAACTGCACCACCTGGGCCTCGTTCGGGTTGACCACGGTGAAGCCGGTGGCCACCAGCGTGCCGAGCAGCGAGTAGCCGACGGCGACCACGCCGACCCGGACATCGACACCCGGCTCGTCGAGCACCGGCAGGATGCTCGCGACCCCGGCAGCGGCCAGCACCAGCATCACCACGATCGGGATGAACCCGGAGATCCGGAAGGCGGCTCGTTCCATGACATCTCCTTGCTAGCGAAGTGATATCACTAGGATATCCAACGAGCGCAGTCCCGTCGACCCCGGGACAAGCCGGAGCCGGAAGAAGGTCGGGTCAGGGCAGCCGGGTCTGGTCCTCGGCGGCGTTCCGGCCGCGCTGCGAGACCGGGTAACCCGCCCGGCGCAGCCACTGGATCAGACCCCTGGGCCGCAGCCCCGAACCGCGCCGGCCGTCCGGGTCGAAGGCGAGCGCCGCGTCCGTCCCGGCCGGCAGTCGTGCGCCGAGCACCACCCGGCCGACGACCCGCCACGGTGCCCGGAACCCGTCGGCGGCCAGCAGGTCGAACCGAACCCCGTGCCGGGCGGCGAGCGCGGCCAGCTCGGCCAGCGAACCCCCGAGCGGACGGTCGGCAGCCGCCAGCAGGTACGTCCGGCGGCCGTCGATCCGGTACGCCAGCAGGCTCCCGTACGGCCCGGCGAAGTCACGGCGGGGCATCGGCAGGTGCCGGAGCAGTCGCGGCCGGCCGGTGCTGGAGAGCAGCAGGTCGAAGGGGCCGTCGGCACCGTGCAGCCGGACTGCCAGCCCCAGCACGTCCGGCCAGCCTGCCGGGGTCGGAGTGCCCCGGGAAAGCCGCACGGTCGCCGGATACCGACCGGGACCGCCGACCGCCCGCTCGGCGAACGACCCCGACAGCTCGACCTCGCCGCCGAACGAGACCCCACGCGGGTGCAGCAGCCGCCCCCCGCGCCACCGTGCGACCCGCCCCGTCCCCATCCCCGCCCAGTACCCCGCCCCTGCTGAACTACGCACGGGCGCTACTTCGGGGAAAGAGTCCCCTCCGACGCTCGAACTGGCACTACTTCGGGGAAAGAGTGCCCTCCCCGCCGGACGGCACGCGGGGCGGAAGAGGAGGGGTGGGTGGGGTGGACGGGGTGGGGGGCTCGTCGGTGGGGGGCTCGTCGGTGGGGGTCAGGCGGCGGGTGGCGACCCACCAGCCGAGGGCGTACAGCAGGGTGGTCAGGCCGCAGCCGGCCAGCACCACCCGCTGGTCGACGTGGTCCACCACGCCGGCCACCACGAGCTGGCTGAGCGCGATCGCCACCGTCGCCAGCATCATGTCGGTGGCGAAGACCCGCCCGCGCAACCGGTCCGGCACCTCGGCCTGCAAGGCGTAGTTGGACATCACCCAGTTGCTGCCGCCGGCCAGGTGCGCCACGAAGACCAGCACCAGCACCAGCGGAAACCATCGGGTCACCGAGACGCCGAGATAGCCGAGGCCGTACAGCGACATCGACAGGGCCAGCCCGGTGAAGAGCCAGGAGCGGTGCCTGAGTACCCGGCGCATCAGCAGCGGGCCGACAAGTGCGCCGGCGCCGCGTACCGCGAAGAGCAGGCCGGTGCCGATCGGGCCGGCGCCGTAGAGGACGGCGAGCAGCGGGAAGACGGTGAGTACCCCGTTGCCGAGGCCGACCGCGCTCTTCACGGTGACCAGCGCCAGCACCCGGGGACGCTGCCCGATGTAGCGCATCGACTCGCCGAGCGCCGCCCACGGGTTCGGCACCGGCAGGTCCCGGTCGCGGGGCTGCTGCATCGGGCGGCGGATCAGCAGGGTCAGCCCGGCGGCCACCGCCACGCCGCCGATGGCCACCCAGAAACAGGCGTACGGGCCGACGGCCGCGGTGAGCACGCCGCCGAGTGACGCGCCGACGATGCTCATCGTGCCCCACGCCGAGCCGGCGACCGCGTTCGCGGCGGCCAGGTCGTCCGGGTCGACGACGTTCGGCAGCGCCGCCGAGGCGGCCGGCGAGTAGAACGCCTTGGCCACCGCCACCGCGCCGACCGCCACCAGGGCGAGCCAGGCGGTGCCGGAGCTGCGTACCCCGAGCAGCAGCACGATCGCGGCCAGCGCGGTGAGGTTCGAGGCGATCAGGATCCGCCGGCGGTCCAGCCGGTCCGCGACGGTGCCGGCGTACGGCAGCAGCAGAGCCAGGATGCCGTTGTCGGCGGCGAGGATCAGGGCGCCCCACATCCCGCTGCCGGTCAGCTCGGGCAGCAGCACCAGCAGCGGGACCATCACGAACCAGTCGGCACCGAAGACGACGAGTTCGGCGGTGAAGAGGCGGCGGAAGTCCCGGTTCCGGGTAAGGACTGAAACGGCAGACGACACGTACCAGGACCCTACTCGGACCCGTTCCGCCGCCGGCACCGATGCTCGGCGCTGGTGCTGGCCGGGGCGTCGGACACCGGCGGCGGGACGGGTGGGAGTGTTGTCAGTCCTCCTGGGGCGGTGGTGGCAACGGCGACTTCCGGGTCTTCGGCAGCCGGAGCACCTCGAACTGGTCGGTGCCCTCGACCAGCGCGCCGGAGGG
Organism: Plantactinospora sp. WMMB782; assembly: GCF_049179135.1. NCBI lineage: Bacteria > Bacillati > Actinomycetota > Actinomycetes > Micromonosporales > Micromonosporaceae > Plantactinospora > Plantactinospora sp. WMMB782. Next base: position 1,191,235 of record NZ_JBMHMC010000007.1, read on the forward strand.
ACGGGCGGGCACCGGTCCCGGCGATCCGCCGCCCTGGACGACGCCGGTCTGTGCGCCTGGCTGGCGTACCCCGGAACCGACCCCGGCCGGCACCGGTGCGCCGGCCGGCGCACCCGGCCCACCCGGGCCGTCCGGTCCGTCCGGCTCGTCGGCGCCGGTCGGTGCCGCACCGGAACGGCGCCGCCGGAACCGCTCCTTGGTGTTCTCCACCATCGTGTAGAGGGTCGGCACCAGCACCAGGGTGAGCAGCGTCGAGCTGATCAGGCCGCCGATCACCACGATCGCCAGCGGCTGCGAGATGAACCCGCCCTCGCCGGTCAGCCCCAGCGCCATCGGCAGCAGCGCGAAGATGGTGGCGATCGCGGTCATCAGGATCGGCCGCAGCCGGCGCCGGCCGCCCTCGACCACCGCCTCGACCACGCCCATCCCCTGGGCCCGGTACTGGTTGATCAGGTCCATCAGCACGATCGCGTTCGTCACCACGATGCCGACCAGCATCAGCACACCGATCAGCGCCGGCACGCCCAGCGGGGTGCCGGTGGCCAGCAGCAGCCCGATCGCACCGGTCGCGGCGAACGGGATGGAGACCAGCAGGATCAGCGGCTGCACCAGGCTGCCGAAGGTGGCGACCATGATCACGAAGACGATCGCGATCGCGGCGAGTACCGCCAGGCCCAGGTCGGCGAAGGCCTCCTGCTGCTCGGCGCTGACGCCACCGATCTCGAAGGTCGCCCCCGGCACTTCGATCCCGTCGAGCTTCTCCCGCAGGGCGGTGGTGGTGGCACCCAGGTTGGAGCCGGTGGCCGTGCCACTCACCGTCACGCTGCGCTCGCCGTCGATCCGGGTCACCGCGATCGGGCCCTGCACCTCGGTCACCTCGGCGATGTCGCCGAGCTTCACCACCCCGGCCGGGCCGGGCGGCCCCACCGGCATCGCCCGGAGCGCCTCGATCCCGGCCGGCGGCGCTCCGGTACGCAGCACGACGTCATGCTGCGCGCCGTCCAGCGACACCTGGCCGAGCGGGCTGCCCCGGAACTGCTGCGCGACGAGTTGCCCGACGGCCGCCTCGGAGAGCCCGAGCCGGGCGGCGGCGGCCCGGTCCACGGTGACGTCGATCCGGGGCGTGCTCTCGGCCAGGCTGCTGCGTACGTCGGTCACGTCCGCGGTCTCCGCCATCGCCTCCCGCACCTGCTCGCTCGCCCGGGTCAACACGTCCTGGTCGGCGGCGCGGACGATCACCTGGATCTCGTCCACCGCACCCCCGCCCGGCCCGCCGGCCCCGCCGAAGCTGAGTTCGCCGACCCCGGTCAGCCTGTCGAACTCGGCCCGCAGCGCCTGCTCGACCCGCTCGGCGTCGGCCTCCTCGGTCAACGCCACCGAGAAGCTCGCCTCGTTGGCGCTGCCGCCACCGGCGAACGGGTTCCCACCGCCTCCACCCACGGTCACCTGGTAGGACTCCACGCCGTCGGCGTCGGCCAGCACCCGCTCGACCTGCTTGGCGGCGGCGTCGGTGGCGGCCAGGCTGCTGCCGACCGGCATCTCCTGGCTGATGTTCAGGGTGTCCTGGCCGGAGTCGTCCAGGAAGTTGGTCTCCAGCCGGGTGGAGAGCGCGAAGGTGCCGATCAGCACCACCAGGCCGAGCGCGACGGTGAGCCAGCGCCGCCGGGTGGCGAACCGGATCACCGGCAGGTAGCCGCGTTGCAGCGGGCTGCGCAGCTCCTTCTCCTCGGCGGCCCGCCGGACCGCCTGCTCGGTCGCGCCGCCGTTCGCCGGCCGGAGGAACCAGTACGCCAGCACCGGGATGATCGTCAGCGAGACCAGCAGCGAGGCGAGCAGCGCCACCGTGACGGTGATCGCGAACGGCGCGAAGAGCTGCCCGACGAAGCCGCCGACCAGCACGATCGGGGTGAAGACGGCGACCGTGGTGAGGGTGGAGGCGGTCACCGCGCCGGCCACCTCGCGTACTCCGCCGAGGATGGCGGTGCGCTTGTCCTCGCCGTACCCGAGATGTCGTTTGATGTTCTCCAGCACCACGATGGAGTCGTCGACGACCCGGCCGACCGCGATGGTCAGCGCGCCGAGGGTGAGCAGGTTCAGCGAGTAGTCGGCCACCCAGAGCGCGATCAGCGCCACCACCACCGACAGCGGGATCGAGACCGCGGTGACGAGCGTCGAGCGGACGGAGAGCAGGAAGACCAGGATCACGAGTACGGCCATCACCAGGCCGAGCAGGCCCTCGGTGGTCAGACTCTCGATCGACTTCTCCACGAACGGCGCCTGGTCGAAGACGACCGTCAGGGTCGCGCCGGAGGCGGCGGAGAGTTCGGTGAGCCGGTCCCGGATGTCGTGCGAGATCCGCACCGCGTTGCCGTCCGGCGCGGCGGTGACCATGATGCCGAGGCTGTCCTCGCCGTCGGTCCGGGTGAACGAGGTCGGCGGGGCGAGCTGCTGCTGCACGGTCGCCACGTCGCCGAGCCGGACCGGCTGCCCGCCGGCCCGCCCGGTCAGGAAGATCCCGCCGAGTTCCTCGACCGAGCCGATCCGGCCGCCGACCTGGACGGTCCGGGTCTGGTCGGCCTCGGTCAGCGCCCCGGCCGGGATGGTGACGCCGTTGGCCCGCAGCGCCTCGCCGATCGCGGTCGGGGCCACCCCGGCGGCGGCCAGCTTGACCGGGTCGGGGGTGATCACCACCTGCTGGTCGCGGGCACCTGTCACCTCGACGGTACGGACGCCGTCGATCGACTCCAGCTCGGGCACGACGGTCTCGGCGAGCTTGTCCGCCAGGGCCCGCTCGTCCCCGTTGCCGGCCGCCGCGAGCACCACCGCCGGCAGGTCGTCGGTGCTGCCGGCGATCACCTGCGGCTCGACGTCCTCGGGCAGGGCGAGCCGGTTCAGGGCGGTCTGCATCTTGTTGACCGCGTCGTCCAGGTCGGTGCCGAACTCGTACTCGACCTGGAGGGTGGCGCTGCCCTCCTGGGAGGTCGAGGTGACCTTGGTCAGCCCGGCGATCCCCTGGATGCTGTTCTCGATCGGCTCGGCGACCTGCTCCTCCACCACCTCCGGCCCGGCACCCGGGTACGGCGCGACGATGAAGGCCGCCGGGAACTCCAGCGAGGGCAGGAGCTGCTGCTTCAGCGACGGTACGGCGTACACGCCGAACGCCGTGACCACGATCGCGATGAGCGCGACAAGCCCCCGGTTGGCGAGACTGAGTCTGGCGAGGAACGACATCAGCGGCTCACTCCTGTTTTTCGGGTCGGCGCGAGTGTTGTCGGGTTGGCGCGAGTGTTGTCGGGTTGGCGCGGAAGCGGTGCGATCGCGCGAGGTCCGGCTCGGCCGGCAGGGGAAAGTCTGCCTGACCCGGAACTCAGCCCCGGCGCCGGGGCGCTGAGCGCAGCGTGCCGGTCGTCCGGCACGGCGACAACTCCGACTCAGCCGCCTCTCAGCAGGGCGGATCCGACCGGAAGCCGACAGGGTGACCAGGCTCGGCGGGGCAGGCGGTCAGGGCGGCCGGTTGGGGCTGCCGGGCGTGGCTCAGGCCAGGGCGGGCGTGGCTCAGGCCAGGCGGGCGTGGCTCAGGCCAGGTCGAGGGCGCGGGCGGCGGTGGGGACGTCGTTACGGATGGTGATCGGCGAGGGGGCGGTGGAGATCGCCCACTCCGGGTCCTTCAGGCCGTGCCCGGTGACCGTGCAGACCACGGTCGAGCCGGCCGGCACCCTGCCCTCGGCGGCCTGTTGCAGCAGCCCGGCGACGCTCGCCGCGCTGGCCAGCTCGACGAAGACCCCCACCTCGCGGGCGAGCAGCCGGTATGCCATCAGGATGTCCCGGTCGGTCACCGCCGAGATCAGCCCGCCGGAGGCGTCCCGGGCGTCGAGCGCCTTGGTCCAGCTGGCCGGGTTGCCGATCCGGATCGCGGTGGCGATGGTGGACGGCTCCCGGACCACCTCGCCGGTGACGATCGGAGCGGCGCCGGAGGCCTGGAAGCCGTACATCTTCGGGCGGCGGGTGGCGTTGCCGGCCTCGGTCTCCTCCAGGTAGCCCATCCAGTACGCGGTGATGTTGCCGGCGTTGCCGACCGGCAGGCAGTGGATGTCGGGGGCGTCGCCGAGGGCCGCGACGATCTCGAAGGCGGCGGTCTTCTGGCCGTGCAGCCGGTCGATGTTCACCGAGTTGACGAGCGCCACCGGATAGTCCTGGGCCAGCTTGGCGGCGAGCGACAGGCAGTCGTCGAAGTTGCCGTTGATCTGGAGCAGCTTGGCGCCGTGCACGAGCGCCTGGGCCAGCTTGCCCAGCGCGATCTTGCCCTGCGGCACCAGCACCGCGCAGGTCAGTCCGGCCCGGGCCGCGTACGCCGCCGCCGAGGCGCTGGTGTTGCCGGTGGAGGCGCAGATGATCGCCTTGTTGCCGGCCTCGACCGCCCGGGAGACCGCCAGGGTCATGCCCCGGTCCTTGAACGAGCCGGTCGGGTTGGCACCCTCGACCTTGAGGTAGACGTCACAGCCGAGCTGTGCGGAGAGCACCGGCGCGGGCAGCAGCGGCGTGTTCCCCTCGTGCAGGGTGATCACCGGCGTGGCCTCGCTGACCGGCAGCCGGTCCCGGTACGCCTCGATCAAGCCCCGCCACATGTCGCTCTCCTCGCGTCGCGGTCCCGCCCGGCCGTCGGTACGGGCACCTCTACGGTGACCCAGCGTGGCCGACGCGCCGCGCCCGCACCACCCGCTAACCATCTGGCGGGACAGGGCCGATCAGGCGGTACCCCTGGTTACCGGTCGCCGCCCTCGACCCGGAGCACGCTGGCGATGGACCGGACGATGTCGAGCCGGCGCAGCTCGTCGACGGTGGCGGCCAGCGCGGCGTCCGGCGCGGTGTGCGTGACGATCACCAGGATCGCGTCACCGCCCCGGCCCACCGGTCCGGTGACCCCGTCCGCCGGGCCGGCCGGGGCGGGCGCCTGCCGGACGGTGGCGATCGACACGTCGTGCCGGGCGAAGACGCCGGCCACCGCGGCGAGCACTCCGGGCCGGTCGGCCACGTCGAGGCTGATGTGATAGCGGGTGACCGCCTCCCCCATCGGCCGGATCGGCAGCGCCGCGTACGCCGACTCGCTCGGTGCGCGTACCCCGGCCAGGTGGTTGCGGGCCGCCGCGACGATGTCGCCGAGCACCGCGCTCGCGGTCGGCGCACCCCCGGCGCCGCGCCCGTAGAACATCAGTTCACCGGCGGCGTCGGCCTCGACGAACACCGCGTTGAAGGCGTCGCCGACGCTGGCCAGCGGATGGCCGACCGGGATCATCGCCGGGTGCACCCGGACGCTCACCGACTCGGTGCCGGCCGAGTCCGGCCCCCGGGAGGCGATGCAGAGCAGCTTGATCGTGCAGCCCATCGCCTTGGCGCTGGCCACGTCGGCGGCGGTGACCTCGGTGATCCCCTCCCGGTGCACGTCGGCGGCGGTGACCCGGGTGTGGAAGGCCAGCGAGGCCAGGATGGCCGCCTTGGCGGCGGCGTCGAAGCCCTCCACGTCGGCGGTCGGGTCGGCCTCGGCGTAGCCGAGTTCGGTCGCCTCGTCCAGCGCCTCGGTGAAGCCGGCGCCGGTGGCGTCCATCGCGGAGAGGATGAAGTTGGTGGTGCCGTTGACGATCCCGGTGACCCGGGTGATCGAGTCACCGTGCAGCGACTCGCGCAGCGAGCGGAGCAGCGGGATGGCGCCGGCTACCGCCGCCTCGTAGTAGAGGTCGGCGCCGCCCTCGGCCGCCGCGTCGTGCAGCGCCCCACCGTCCTCGGCCAGCAGCGCCTTGTTGGCGGTCACCACGCTCTTGCCGGCCCGCAACGCCTCGACCAGCCAGCTCCGGGCCGGCTCGATCCCGCCGACGACCTCGATCACCAGGTCGACGTCGTCCCGTTTGACCAGGCCGAGCGCGTCGGTGGTGAAGAACGCCGGGTCGACCGGCAGCTCACCCCGGTCCCGGCCGGCCCGGCGTACGGCGATCCCGGCGATCTCCAGCGGTGCACCGACCCGGGCGGTCAGGTCGGCGGCCTGCTCGTGCAGCAGGCGTACCACCTCCGCGCCGACGGTGCCGCAACCGAGCAGAGCCAGACGGACAGGCTTCGTCAAGGTCAACCCACATCCAATGAGAGCAGATCGTCTTCGGTCTCCCGCCGGACGATCAGCCGCGCGCGACCGTCCCGGACCGCCACCACGGGCGGCCGGGGAACATGGTTGTAGTTGCTGGCCATGCTCCGGCAGTAGGCGCCCGTTCCGGGCACGGCGAGAAGATCTCCGGGCTGCACGTCGGCGGGCAGGAATTCATCCTTCACCACCACATCCCCGGCCTCGCAATGCTTTCCCACCACCCGGGCCAGAATCGGCTCGGCGGTGGACCGACGGGAGGCGAGGGTCGCCGAGTACGACGCACCGTAGAGCGCGGTGCGGATGTTGTCGCTCATCCCGCCGTCGACGCTGACGTACGTCCGGATCCCGTCCACGTCCTTGACCGTGCCGACCTCGTAGAGGGTGAAGACGGCCGGGCCGATGATCGCCCGGCCGGGCTCGACCGAGAGCCGGGGTACGGCCAGCCGCAGCCCCTCGCACTCCCCGTCCACGATCTTGTTGATCCGCTTCGCCAGGTCGTGCGGCGTCGACGGGTCGTCCTGGGTGGTGTACGCGATGCCGAAGCCGCCGCCGAGGTCCAGCTCCGGCAACTCCACCCCGCGGGCGTCCCGGATCTGCGCCTGCAGTCCGAGGATCCGCCGGGCGGCCAGCTCGAACCCGCTGGTGTCGAAGATCTGCGAGCCGATGTGCGAGTGCAGCCCGCGCAGTTCGAGTACGTCCTCGTCGAGGATCCGGAACGCGGCCGCCGCCGCCGCGCCGCCGGCCAGCGAGAAGCCGAACTTCTGGTCCTCGTGCGCGGTGGCGATGAACTCGTGGGTGTGCGCCTCGACGCCGACGGTGACCCGGACCAGCACCCTCGGCCGGACGCCCCGCTGGCGGGCCAGCTCGGTGAGCCGGTCGATCTCCTGGAAGGAGTCGACGACGATCCGGCCCACCCCGGCGTCGACGGCCCGGGCCAGCTCGGCCGGGGACTTGTTGTTGCCGTGGAAGCCGATCCGCTCGGCCGGCATGCCGGCCGAGAGCGCCACCGTCAGCTCCCCGCCGGAGCAGACGTCCAGGTGCAGCCCCTCCTCGGCGATCACCCGGACCACCGCCCGGCAGATGAACGCCTTGCCGGCGTAGTAGACGTCCTGGTCCGGGAAGGCGGCCAGGAAGTCCCGGCAGCGGCTGCGCAGGTCGTCCTCGTCGAGCAGGTAGGCCGGGCTGCCGAACTCGGCCGCCAGCTCGCGGACGCCGAGGCCGGCGACCACCAGGGCGCCGTCGGCGCCCCGCGCCACGTTGCGCGGCCACAGTTGCGGCACCAGGGCGTTCACGTCCTCCGGGGTACGCAGCCAGGCCGGTCCCCGCATTCCGAGGTCACCGTGCAGTGCCCCCGCTTCGTGAGCGCGCATCCGTCGTTTCCCTTTCCCACGCGCGTGTTTGCCGTCCGGCCAGCCGTGCCCGGCGGCCGGCGGCCTGTCACATCTGTTCGGGGGCGGAGACGCCGAGCAGCGTCAGTCCGTTGGCCAGTACCGTCCGGGTCGCCTCGACCAGCCAGAGCCGGGCCCGGGTCAGCTCCGCCGGCACCGGCTGGCGGCCGAGCGGCAGCACCTGGCAGGCGTCGTTGAACCGGTGGTAAGACCCGGCCAGCTCCTCCAGGTAACGGGCGATCCGGTGCGGTTCGCGCAGCTCGGCGGCGGTGGCCACCACCCCGGGGAACTCGCCGAGCGACTTGAGCAGGTCGTTCTCCCGCTCGTGGCTGAGCAGCCCCGGGTCGAAGTCCGCGCCCCGGTCGATGCCCAGGTCCGCGGCGCGGCGCAGCAGCGAGGCGATCCGGGCGTGCGCGTACTGGACGTAGTGCACCGGGTTGTCGTTCGAGTTCCGGGTGATCACCTCGATGTCGAGGGTCAGCGGCGAGTCGGTGGAGGAGCGGGCCAGCGAGTAGCGGGCGGCGTCCACGCCCACCGCGTCGACGACCTCGTCCAGCGTGACGATGTTGCCGGCCCGCTTGGACAGCCGGACCGGCACCCCGTCCCGGACCAGGTTGACCAGCTGGCCGATCAGGATCTCGATGTTGAAGTCGGGGTCGTCCCCGGCGCAGGCGGCGATCGCCCGCAGCCGGTTGACGTAGCCGTGGTGGTCGGCGCCGAGCAGGTAGACGCACTTGTCGAAGCCGCGCTCCCGCTTGTCGATGTAGTACGCCGAGTCGGCGGCGAAGTAGGTCAGCTCGCCGTTGCTCCGGATCAGCACCCGGTCCTTGTCGTCGCCGAAGTCGGTGGTGCGCAGCCAGATCGCCCCGTCGGCGTCGTAGACGTGGCCCTGCTCGCGCAGCCGGCCCAGGGCGTGCTCGACGGCGCCGCTGCTGTGCAGGGTGCGCTCGGAGAACCAGACGTCGAAGTGCACGCCGAACCGCTCCAGGCTGGCCCGCATCTCGTCCAGCATGAGCTGGTAGCCCCGGTCCCGGAAGATCGGCAGCGCCTCCTCGGCCGGCAGGTCGGCCAGGCCGGGGCGCTCGGTCACGATCCGTTGCGCGATCTCGGTGACGTATTCCCCGGAGTAGCCCTCCGCGGGCGCCGGCTCCCCCTTCGCGGCGGCGTAGAGCGACTGGCCGAAGCGGTCGATCTGGGCGCCCGCGTCGTTGACGTAGTGCTCGCTCGTCACCTCGGCACCGGCGGCGGCGAGGATCCGGCGCAGCGAGTCGCCGACCGCCGCCCAGCGGGTGTGCCCGAGGTGGATCGGGCCGGTCGGGTTCGCCGAGACGAACTCCAGGTTGACCCGCTGCCCGGCCAGCCGGTCGCTGCGCCCGTACGCCTGACCGGCCCGGACCACCTCGCGGGCGAGCTGCCCGGCGGCGGCCGGGTCGAGCCGGAGGTTGAGGAAGCCCGGCCCGGCGATCTCGACCGACTTGACCCCGGGGGTCCGGGTCAGTTCCCCGGCCAGCGCGGTGGCCAGCTCCCGGGGCGGCAGCCCGACCCGCTTGCTCAGTTGCAGGGCGATAGTGGAGGCGTAGTCGCCGTGCTCGGGGTTGCGGGGCCGCTCCAGCGCCACGGACTCGGGCAGCACCGAGTGATCCAGGCCACGCTGCGCGAAGACGGCGTGGGCGGCGGCGAGAACGGCCTCGGCGAGGTTGGCGGGAGTCACCGAACCATGCTAGCGGGGGTAGACTCGGTCACTCGGTGGCGACCCTGCGCGTGTGTGGCCCGCCATCCCCCTGACCGACCGACCTGACGAGGGACCATGAGCATCAGCACCTCGGGCGGCGAACAGCGCCGTCCGTCCGTGGTCAGCACCGGAAAGAAGGCGCCGGCCGGCGGCAAGCCCGCCGAGAAGGGGGCCGGGGCCAAGCCCGCGGGGACGGCCGCCAAGTCCGGCTCCACCGGTGGGAAGAACGGGGCCGCCGCCGGCAAGTCCGGCTCCGGTACCCGCGTGCCGGCCGGCCGCGGCGGAGCCGGCGGCGCCGGTGGCGGCGCCAAGAAGCCGCAGCAGCGCCGCCCGGTCACCCCGGTCAAGGTCAGCCAGGGCCGCTCGTGGGGCTCGATCGCCCTCTTCACCGCCGTCGGCGTCGTCGCCGCCGCCATCATCGGGTACGGCGCGTACGCGGTGATCCAGAACGGCAAGAAGTGGGAGGACAAGGCCGCCGCGATCGACGGGATCACCAACTTCCGGGAGAGCGATCCGTCGGTGGTGGCGCCGATCCCGGGCAAGCAGTCGCACGAGGCCGGCCCGCTCACCTACAAGGTCAACCCGCCGGTCGGCAGCTCGCACAACATCGCCTGGCAGAACTGCATGGGCGACATCTACGACGCCCCGATCGCCAACGAGCACGCGGTGCACAGCTTGGAGCACGGCGCGGTCTGGATCACCTACAGGTCGGACCTGCCCGCCGACCAGGTGGAGCAGCTGGCCGGCAAGGTCCGGGGCAACGAGTTCATGATGATGAGCCCGGTGGAGAACCTCGACCGGCCGATCTCGCTACAGGCCTGGGGCTACCAGCTCAAGGTCGACAGCCCCACCGACGGCCGGATCGACGACTTCGTCGAGGCGCTGCGGCAGAACGCCTCAATGGAGGAGGGCGCCGGCTGCTCCGGCGGCATCACCGCCACCGGTACGACCCCACGGGACAACGTCCCCGGTGACCAGCAGCAGCCGCCGATGCCTCCGGCGGGCGGTTGATCGCGATGACCACCGAATCGGGTGCGGTGGCGACCACCGCCGTCCCGGAGGACGGGGTCGTCGACGGCGGCTCGGGCCGGCGGGGTCCCGGCACCGCCGCGCTGGCCCTGGCCATCCTGCTGGGCCTGCTGCTCGGCTTCGCCGCCGGGCTGCTCGCCCCGGGCCTGTTCCGGCCCGGTGACGACTCCGCCGAGGCCGGGTTCGCCCGGGACATGTCGACGCACCACGCCCAGGCGGTCGAGATGGCGATCCTGGCGCACGAGAAGACCACCGACCAGGACATCCGGACACTTGCGGCGGACATCGCGCTGACCCAGCAGGCCCAGATCGGCATCATGCAGACCTGGTTGAAGGAGTGGAACCTGGGCCCGACCAGCCGGCAGCCCAGGATGGCCTGGATGCCGGACGGCGCGGGCGCGGTGCAGGACGGGCTGATGCCCGGGATGGCCAGCGACGCCGAGCGGGCACAGTTGCGGGCCGCCACCGGCCGCGAGTTCGACGCGCTGTTCCTGAAGCTGATGCTCGACCACCACCTCGGCGGGATCCACATGGCCGAGGGGGTGCTGGACCTCTCCGACGACGAGCGGGTGACCGCGATGGCGAAGTCCATGGTGGCCGGGCAGAAGAAGGAGATCGAGCTGGTCCGGAGCCTCCAGGGCAGGATCGGCACGCCCTGACCGGGCACCCGTGACGCTGGTCCGGCGGCCGTCCCCGAGCGGGACGGCCGCCGGTTCCGTTTTTCCGATCTTCGGGCACGTAGGCAGATGCATCCGTTAGGTCCGAGATTGGCTACTTGCCCGCTTTGACGAGCTTTCTCCATACATAACGTGACCAGTCGGGACTTGCCGTCGTTGTCCAAGACATGACGGTTGCTCTCCGGGACGGACGTCGGTCGGTCACCAGCTGGTGCCGTCGGCACACCATCGGCGGGGACGGCGCGGTCGCGGCCGTCCGACGCGGACAACGGTCCGGCGAGCCGGGTGTGCTCAGCCGCCACCAGGAACTCGAACTGATCGAGACGCTGCGCGGCTGCTATCCGGACAAGTTCGGGCTGGACGACGAACTCTGGACCCGGCAGAGCGTCGGAATTCTCGTGGACCGCCGCTACGGTCTGCCCGCCGACACCACCGACATCGGCGGCTACCTGCGGGCCTGGGGCCTCGGCCCGCGCCAGCCCACCGAGCGGGCCTGCGGGCTCTGCGTCGACGCGGTAGCCCTCTGGGTCGAACGGGAGTACCCGGCGATCGTGCACGCCGCCGCCGAGCACCGGGCCGAACTGTGCTGGATCGGCCGTACCCGGCTGCACGGGGTGGTGCCCGCCGCCGACGTCCTCTCCGCGGTCTCCGTACGCGGCCGGGTGCGGTTCCTCATCACCACCCCGAACGTCGACCCGGCACTGCCCCGGGACTTCCTGCTCCGGCTGAGCGGCGCGGAGGGGAACGCCGTACACGTGGTGGTCGACGGTTCCTGGACCCGGGCCGAGTGGCCCCGCCGGCTCCCGCCCCGGATCGTGCTGCACCCCCTGCCGAGCTGCGGCCGGTAGCCGCGACCCGCTGCGAGCTGCGGCCGGTGGCCGCGGTTTCCGGACGGGCACGGGTGACGTCGGCCGGGGCGCACCGGCGGGGATACCGATTCGTGCCCGGGGACCCATGCCTGCTACTCTTCCTGGGTCGCTGAGCCCCCGTAGCTCAGGGGATAGAGCACCGCCCTCCGGAGGCGGGAGCGCAGGTTCGAATCCTGCCGGGGGCACACTTGCTAAGGACCCTTTGACCAGCACAGCAACGTCCCTGACCAGGCGAAACCGGTCTTCGCGAGTCCGGCTGTGTCCGGCCCTCAACGGCCGTTGGCGGATGCCTGTGCCGAATACGTGCCGAAGTTCCGGGCCGGTCGGTCGTGGCACTAGGGCACGCTGCATCCGCTGGCTGAGTTTCGCATCACCTCCCGTCAAGGCACTTGGCGTAGATCCTCAGCAGCACCTCTACGGACTGCCCTGCCCACTCGGCTACCTGCGTCGGCCCTACCCCGCCATTGAGCCATGTCGACACGGCAGCGAGTCAGAGGCCGTACGGCGTACGTACCAGCAGTGAAGGCCGGACCACCGTAGAACAACGGAGCGGTATACCAAATCGGTACACCGCTCCGCCTGCGCGATCGTTAGCAGGCCCAGCTGCTCACGACCGCGCCTAGGCCGAGGAGTTCTGGCGCGGCGAGGCGAGGGGGAGCGCCATGTCGAACCCGGCCCGTTCCGCACGACGCAATTAGGGACGACGCACTGACTGGTTCGAAGCGATCTGTCAGGGGGGTCACTGGGTTGTGAACTTGAAGCTTCGCGCAGTCGCGCTTAGGTCCGATCGTACGTTCGAACCCCACGACTCAAATTCCCCTCCACTGCAGTTGCTGCTGGTCCACCAATAGACGTAGTAGTTGGTACGGTTCCACGCTGACCGAGCAGTCGTTGCCATAGTCATGCAATCGCCAATGTAGGATGGATAACTGACGGCAAATGTGCCGCTGTAGCCCGTTGAAGTCCACGTACATAGCCAGCCATTGTAGCTGTTGCATTGACTTAAGGCGGCACTGGCTGGGCTGGCAACTAATGTGCTCGACCACAGTACGGCGACAGCACTTGCAGCGAGCAATCGTCGGATGAACACCTCTGTAGCTCCCAACTGGTGCCGCAGCAGGCACCCTCAATTAGCTGCATCGCCCTAACAACTATCGATGTTGGACGATTTATCTGAGTCTGACTAGGGGTTGTGACATAAGTCACATTCTGTCGCATTCCTGTCGTAAGATCATAAAGAATGGAGCTGAAGTTCTTTTCTTGTAGCCCGACTCTGGACCTCCATTGCAAGCAACTCATGCCGGAGCAAGCACCGGGGCCGCTCAATCGTGGCCCAGTGCCCGCTGCATCCGCTGTCTGAGTTCCGCGTCACCTCCGTCAAGGCACTTGGCGTAGATCCTCAGCAGCACCTCTACGGACTGCCCTGCCCACTCGGCTACCTGCGTCGGCCCTACCCCGCCATTGAGCCATGTCGACACGGCGGCGTGCCGAAGGTCGTAGGGCGTACGCGCCAGTGGCGACGCGAACACCTCCGGCGTGAACACGTCCGCTCTTGCCCAACGCCACAGCCGGTTGATCGTTCCCTTGGGCAACTCCTCCTTGTTGCGCTCCCCCACGAACAACCGGCCGCCTGGACCGAACCCGAACTGCTCGACGTGCCGCCAGATGATCGCGGTCAGTTCCGGCGGGCATGGGACGGTACGGGACTCGCCTCGGGCGCGTTGCTTAAGCTGCCTGCTATCCCGGTTCTTGCCGCTGTCTGTCCATGCCTTCCCCGCGTGGGGTTCGGCTCCGTCGAGAATGAACTCTCCCCATCCGCTCCCGGGTAGCGCGAGGTTGGGCTTAGCGAGCCGCACCGCTTCCTCCGGACGCATGCCGGCGAAGTACAGGCAGGCGTAAAAGGCCACCATGCGCGGACCGATCCGCCCCTGCCGACTAACCCCGTCCAGGAGGGTCCGTGCTTGAACGGGGTTCGCTACCGAACGACGATCAACGGTGGTGACTGTCTTTGGTGGCCTCCACTTCAATTGCGGCAGCGGGTTGGACGCGAGTAGGTTCCTTTCGATCGCGTATTCAATGGCCGTGTTGAAAATCTTCCGCCGACGACTGATGACGCTCGGTGCGGCAGGGAAACCGTCGAGCCGGACGGTTAGCCCGTCCAGCACAGCACGAAGGATCTCGGGCCGATTCAGGCTGGCAACAGCGTTTGTGTTTCGCTTTACCCAGTCCAGCGTGGTCCGGATCTCGTCGGGCATCTCCTCCGATTCACGGCGAGCCGTGTTGAAACCCCAGTGCGTCAGAGCGGCGCGCAGTAGCTTCGGATCAGGCATTCCACCCTTCTTGGCAAACATCAGCATCGTAAGCGCGGTAAGCGCCTCGGCGTGCGTCCGGCGGGTGGTCGCTGCCACCCGTGGCCACTTCATATCAGCGAAGGCGCGCGCCAGTTCGTACCAAGACATGGAAGCGGTATCGCGGTGCATCGACACCGGACGGCCGGTCTCCGCGTCGAAAGCTTCACCCTTCCGGCAGGCTGCCACCAGTTCCGATCGAAAACTCTCGGCAAGCGCCTTAGTCTTGAACGGTTCCTTTTGCCGCCGCCCGGCCACAATCCACCGAACCCAGTAGGTGTTACCCCTCTTCCCCTTATACGTCTCGGTAGACCAGATCCGAACGTCATAAGTGATAGCCACTAGGCGGCCTCCTCGTTTAGCGATGAGATCCAGTCGTCGTAATCAATCCGTCGAATACGCAGCTCACCGTTGGGCAACCTGAGGCAGCGTGGTCCCTTTTGCTTGGCACGCCAGTCGTAGAACGTCGACCGAGAGATCTCCAGGTCTTCGCACACATCGGCGATGGTGAGATGCCGGCGCTCTCTCACCTGCTTCGAAGGGTTGGCGGTGCGTCCGGGCCTGGTCATCTGCGGGTGTCCTCCCTGGGGGTGGCGTCGAGGTAGATGCGCTGGAACATGGGGGATCGACGGTCGGGGTAGGGCCGGGAGACGGAGCGGATGTGCAGCACCTTGGCCAGGGCGGTCAGTGCTGCCTGTGTTTCAGCGGGTGTGCCGTGCAGCCTGATTCGCATCGTGGGTGCCTTCCGGTGGATGCTGATCACTTGTGGAGGATCAGGGAGGCATCGCCGCAGAACGGCGTATAGCGGCCCATTGAGAGCCACGGAGAGCCAAGATCTGCGGTGTCCTGGTGACGGCTGTAGGGCCAGTCCGTCTCCGTGGCTCTCAGCGGGCCGTTTCCGGTGTCGGTGTGGTCGGTCCGGTGCCGGGCTGAGCGCCGGGTGACGGGTCGGGAAGCGTTGACACGTTGACAGTTGGCGGCCGGGCGAGTGTTTCCGCTGGTGGTGGCCGGTGTCGGGGTGTCAACGCCCCGCGTTGACAGGCGTTGACAGCCGTTGACACCGGGCGGGCCGGCGGTCGGGGTGTCAACGCCTGTCAACGGGTGTCAACGCGGGGCGTTGACAGGCTCGCGGGTGTCGTGAGCTGCGGAAACTTCGCCATCGGGTGCGGGTGTCAGCGTGTCAACGCTTCCCGGGTCCTCTCCGGTAGCGCGGGGGTGCAGCTCGTATCGGCCGTCGGCGTTGTGGCGGACCCATCCGAGGGCGGCGAGTTCGGCCAGCACCGCCGACACTTCGTCGGACTTCGGGAGTCGGCGGGAGACGCGGCGGTGGAGTTCCCGGCGGGTGAAGGTGGTCATGCCCTTGCTGGTGAGTACCCCGAGGACGTAGCGGGCGGTTTCCATCGCGGCGTCGCTGCCGATCGTGGTGAGGGCGGCCCGGTAGTGCGCGGCGAAGAACTCGGCCAGCCGTACGGCGTCGGCCATCCGGTCGGCGTCGACCGGCCGCCGCCAGGCGTCGGCCGGGTGGTGGGCGACGTGGAGCAGTCCGGCCAGTCGCAGGGTTGCGCCGGCAAGTTTGTTGCCCCATTCCCGCATGTCGTAGAGGCTTGCGCCGGGCCGTAGCTCGGCCTCCACCTGTTCGGCGGCGGCCCGGCGGACCCGTCCGGCCTCCGGGGTGAGGGTGACCACGGCCGGGTCTTCCCACTCGGCGAGCATCGCGGCCAGGTCGTGCACACGGTGCCGGTAGCCGGCGGTCACCTGCTCCGGCACCGGGTCGGCGTCCACGGACCGCCATCCGGCCAGCGACCGGGGCAGGGCGAACAGGAACCGTGCCGGGAGTCCTCGGCCGGCAAGGTCGGCGTTCCCGCCGAACTTCCGCAGCACGCTCGGCTGCGCCATCACGCACACCGTCAGGGCTGGCTTGTCGATCGAGGCGCCTTCCCGGGTCTGCCGCTCGTTGCTCATCGGCTGACCAGCGTGCCCCTTCAGGTACGGATCAAGGTTCGGTGTACCGGAGTAGCGGCCGGCGAGGGTGTCGAAGATCCCGCCTTCGTCGCTGATGATCGCCATCCGGCCGCCGTTGGCAGCCATCAGACCGATGAGGGCTTCCGGGGTGGCGTCGTCCACGATCAGCCTCGGCAGCCCCGGCACGGTGATGGCCTCGGCCGCGATGGCAGCGGCTACCGCCTCGGCTGACGCCTGGTCCCGCTTGTCCGGGTCGGTGGCCTTCGCCGCTTGAGCTTTGGCCTGTTCGGCTTGCCGGTCGGCGATGTCCCGCAGCGCAGCAGCCTCGGCGATACGAGGCCGCATCGCGTCGGCGAGCGTCGACTGTGCCGAGAACAGCGGCGCCGTCATCGCCCGATGTACCGGGGACTTCCGTTCGCCGGGGCCGGCGATGACGGCGGCGAACACGTTGACCGGTTCCCGCCACCCGGCCACCGGCTCGACTTCCAGTCGGCCACCCGCGCACGCGGACAGCACGGCCACGGCGAGAGTGCCGGCCATCGCGGGATCGGTTTGGGTGAACCGGGCGACGCCGGTCACCTGCTCGGCGAGCCAGCGGGGGAACACGTCGACCGGGAACGGCGGCGGCGCCGTGGTGGGGCCGTTCAACGGCACTGGAACATCCCACAACGGCCCGCCCGGGTCGGGCCGGTCGGTGGCGGTGTCGGTCACGAGGTGAAGGTGTGGCGCGGCGGTCATGCGGCCACCGCCCGGGGCCGGCGCTGCCCGGCGGCCAGCCCGGATCGGACCGTGCGTGCGGTTTCGACTCGGCCGAGTCCGGCGGACAATCCCGCCTGTTCCAGCACGCTCGTAGCCTGATCCTCGGCGAGCGCGGCACCGGCTACCAGTTGGCCGAGCGCGACAGCGGCGACGTACAGCGACCTGTTCCGCTGTCCCTCCGGTGCGGTGGTGACGCGTGCGGTTTCCCGGTCGATCGCGGCCCGCACGTAGGCGCCTTCCCTCCCACCCGGCAGCACGACCATGACCGGCCGTTGCGGTGGCAGCGGTGCGGGCCGTAGCAGGTCGGCGAGCCATCCGGGCAGCGGTGCCGGGTCGGTGTCGAGCGTGACCGTGTAGGGCCGTCCGGCCACCGTCGACCCGGCGGCGACCACGTAGCCGCCGTGCGCGCGGGTGTCGACCAGCCGGCCGAGCGTCCCGGCGGTGTTCCGCAGTTCCGGGCCGTCGGGGTGCAGGTAGTACAGGTGGACACCACCGCGCCCGGTGCGAACGGTGTACGTCGCTTCGATACCGGCGTGGCGGTCGTCGGCCAGGTCCCCGAAGGTGTCCAGCCCGGTCCGGCCGGTCGGGTCGTCGTCCTTCGCCACGTCGAGATCCACCACCACCAGGCCGGACGGACCGCAGGCAATGCCGATGCCGTACGGGCCGGCGGTCCAGCAGCGTTCGATGCGGGCCGGGTCGGTGGTGGCCCGGCCTTCCCAGTCGCGCACGGCCGGGCGCTTGTCGTCGGGGCGTAGCGGGAAGACGTGCCAGCCACGCGCGGCGTGCGCGCGGGCGGTGTTGAGTAGATCAGGCATGGTGCTCCCTTCGTCAGGGGTGGTGCGTCCGGCGATGGCGGCCGGGGTGTGCCAGGGGCAGCGGGGACCGGGTAGGAACATCCGCACCCGGTCTGTGGAGTGGCAGTGCCGCCGGTCGGTGCCGATCCAGGGCCGGCACCGACCGGCGTCGCGGTCCATGGGTTACCTCGGCCGGGCCGCCGCGATCAGCACGCGGAGTTCGGCCAGCGGCGGCGTGTATTCGATGTGAGAGCAGCGCCTGCACCAGCGGCGGCGGTGGGTGACGCCTTCGATCTAGTGCTGTGACCGGAAACGTTGGCCGGGTTGGGTGACACGCCGGTCGATGGTCGTGGTGGTGGCTGGTGGAGGGTTCAGGCTGTCGGGATGGCAGAACCTGTCCGGGCTCGTCGGCTCAGTGATGATGAGGGCCGGCGACTACAGCAGATCGTGCGGCGTGGGACCGGGTCTGCGATCCGGTTGCGTCGGGCGATGGTGATCATGGCTTCGGCCAGCGGGAACACCGTCCCGGCAATCGCCCGCTTGGTCCAGGGGGACGAGGACGCGGTCCGTGAGGTGATCCACCGGTTCAACGAAATGGGCCTGGCCTGCCTGGACCCTCGGTGGGCGGGTGGCCGTCCCCGCCGAATCAGTGAGGACGACGAAGCGTTCATCGTCGCGACGGCCAAGACCAGACCGCAAGGGCTCGGCCAGCCGTTCACCCGGTGGAGCCTGCGCAAACTCGCGGACTACCTGGCTCACAACCACGGCCAGCGCCGGGTGCTCGTGGGCCGGGAACGGCTGCGGGAGTTCCTGCACCGCCACGACATCACCTTCCAGCGGACGAAGACGTGGAAGGAGACCAACGACCCGAACGCTGAGGCGAAACTCGCCCGGATCGAGGCGGTGACCACGGCGTTCCCGGACCGGGTCTTCGCCTTCGACGAGTTCGGGCCGTTGACGATCCGGCCACACGCTGGCGCGTCCTGGACCCAGGCCGGGCATCCGGACCGGCTCCCCGGCAACTACCACAAGCTGCACGGGGTCCGGCAGTTCCACGCCTGCTACAGCGTCGGCGACGACACCCTCTGGGGTGTCGTGCGCCGGCGGAAGTCCGCAGCGAACACCCTGGCAGCGCTCAAGAGCATCCGGGCCGCCCGCCCTGACGGCGCGCCGGTCTACGTCATCCTGGACAACCTCTCCGCACATCGCGGCGTCAAGATCCGGCAGTGGGCGGCCCGCAACCGGGTCGAGTTGTGCTTCACCCCGACGTACTCGTCGTGGGCGAACCCGATCGAGGCGCACTTCGGACCGCTGCGGATGTTCGTCGTGGCCGGGTCGAACCACCCCAACCATCCCGTCGCGACCCAAGCCCTGCACAACTACCTGCGCTGGCGCAACGCCAACGCCCGCCACCCCGACGTCCTCGCCGCCCAACGCCGCGAACGAGCCCGGATCCGCTCCGAACGACAACGCCGCTGGGGTCAGACCCCCGCCAAGGCGGCGGCCTGAAACCGGCCAACGTTTCCGGTCACAGCACTAGGCGAAGATCCACCACGGCGACGCGTCGACACTGGCCACGGCCAACGCGTCGCGCCCAGCTCGACGCGACGCGTCGTGTACGGCCGGATCGTGTGCCGAGGGCGTGCCGAAGAACGAAGGGCGATCCGGACGAGTCGACAGAAACCGCAGGTCACGGGGTCGGTGGGAGGTAGCGGGAGACCGCCCTCCGGAGGCGGGAGCGCAGGTTCGAATCCTGCCGGGGGCACCACAAAGAACTGCGCGCCATCGACCGGCTTGTTGATCATCGAAGCAACGCATCCACTGCCCGCCGCACGACGGACTGCAGCGTTGTGATCATGGCAATCGATCCGTTTCTTGGCACGGCGCGCAGTCCGCGAGATTCATGCTCCGAGGCTCGGGGTGAAACCGCTGGCGTTCGCTGTCAGCGCCGCCTCGTCGTTGACGGCGTGCCGACGCGCACCGCCCAGCCGATGGTTAATTCCAGGACGCTGTGGTGGACGGTTGTGAGGCTGGTGGGCAGCAGCAGGCGAGGTAGCCCTGGAGTTCGGACAGGCGTGCGGCGATGGTGGGGTCGGCGCGGTAGTGGACGAGTTTGCCGGTGCGGGTGGCGGGACGCCTTTGCCGGTGGAGAAGCTGTGGAACAGGGTGTCGCGGGTGACCGCGGTGCCGGTGCCCGGGTCGGCGAGCCCGGCGACCGCGTCCACGACCAGTTCGCCGTGCAGGTAGGCGGCGGCTTGCAGCCCGGTCTCCTGCCCCGAAGCCACAAGACGGTCGAGGACGGCCTGGACGCGGTCCTGCATGGCGGTGGGGTCGATACTCATGGGTTACCCCGCTCGTGTCATGGCCGGGCGGCGGGCGTCACTGCCTTGTTCAGGGGCTGAGGAGTCCGGTACGGGTGGAGGGGTAGCGGCGCGGGTGAGGATGCCGACGGCGGCGATGAGGCAGCAGGTTCCGATCGCGAGTAGCACCGCCGGGTATCCGCCCACGGAGTGGAGGCCGGCGGCGGCGAGGGGTGCGGTGGCCTTCGCCAGGGTGATCGGGATGGCCAGGATGCCGGCGATGGTGGCGTAGGCGGTGGTGCCGTACCGGTCGGCGAGGAGTGCCGGGGTGGCGAGGCTGGCCACGCCGAACCCGATGCCGAAGGCCACCACGGCGGCGGCGGCACCGACCCGGCTGCCACCGGCGGCGAGGAGGGCGACCGCTGCGGCGGCCTGAACGGTGAACACGATCGCGACAACGCTGGTCAGCCGGACGCGGCGTTGGGCGCCGGTGAGCAGCAGCCGCCCGGTGACCGACAGCACGCCGAGCAGCCCGGCGATGGTGGCGGCGAACGTGACCGGATGTCCCTCGTGGGCCAGGAAGCCGACGAGGTGGACGGTCATCGTCGCCATGGCCGCGCTGTGGGCGACGAACGCGGCAGCGAGCCACCAGAACCGTGCGTCTCGGATCGCCGCGCGCACCACGACGGCACGGTGTTGCGGTGCGGGCAGGTGCGGCTGGGCAGCCGGTTGTGGGGGTTTGCGGACGGTGAGGGCGTGCAGCGGCACGCTGATCGCGCCGTACAATCCGGCGAGGACCAGCAGCGTGGTCCGCCAGCCGTACCGGTCGGCGAGGACGCCGGTGAGCGGCATGAAGATGGTGCTGGCGAACCCGGCCACCGCGATCACCCCCAGAACCGCCCGTGCCCGGCGTTGTGGATCGAACCAGGAGACGACGACAGCAAGGGCCGGCTCGTAGAGCACCATCGCCATGGTCACGCCGATGCCGACGAGCACGGCGTAGAGCTGGGCGATCGACTGGACCCGCGACCAGGCCACCACCAGGCCGGTGGCCAGCAGGGAGCCGACCGTCATGAGGGCTCGGCCGCCGTGGCGGTCCAGCCACCGCCCGACCGGTACCGCCAGCACCGCGCCGGTCAGGATCGAGGCGGTCAACGCCCCGGTCACCGTCGCCGTCGAGGCGTCCAAAGAGCTGGCCATCGGGTGGAGCAGAACGGCGAAGGCGTAGTACAGCACCCCGTACCCGAGGGTCTGCGTCACCGCCAGTGCGACGACGATCCACCAGCCACGAGAGCGGCGGGTGTGGCCGCCTGCCGGCGGGCCGGCAGCCACACCCGTGGTCGGATTCCCGGTGTCAGCCGCAGCACCCACCGGCCTGCTCACCCTGGGATGATGTCGTGACGGGCAGCAGCGGCAGCGGCGCGGACAACAGGCCACCGGCGATCCCGGTCGCCAACCCCCGACCAGCAGGCGTTGTGGCCTCGACGGCAGTGGCGCCGCAGCAGCCGCCGCTTTCCTCGATGCGGTCGCTGTCCAGCGGCTGGTTGCTGTTGCACACCCCGGTCTCGGGCAGGTCGAGCCGCACGTCTCGGGCCGCCTGCCAGTCCCCGGCGAGTGCCGCCGTGACGGAGCGGGCCTGCTCGTATCCGGTGGCCATCAGGAACGTGGGTGCGCGGCCGTAGGACTTGACGCCGATGGCGTAGAAGCCGGGCTCGGGGTGGGCAAGTTCGTCCACGCCGTGCGGTGGGACGGTGCCGCAGGAGTGCTCGTTGGGGTCGATCAGCGAGGCGAGGGCGCGGGTGGAGCCGAGTACCGGGTCTAGGTCCAGGCGTAGTTCGGAGACGAAGCTGTGGTCGGGGCGGAACCCGGTGGCGGACACGATCCGGTCAACGATGACGGTGCGGGCGCCGTCCGATACCTCGACCCTGCCGTCCGGTGTCGGCGTGACGCGCTGAACCGCGAACGCGGTCAGCAGTTCGATCGTGCCGGCTTCGACGTGTGCGCGCAGCCGGGAGCCGAGCGCGCCGCGGGCGGGCAGGGCGTCGGCGGCCTCACCACCGTAGGTGCGGGCCGGGCTGGCGGCCCTGATCGCCCACATGACCCTTGTACCCGGCATCTGCGTGGCGAGTTCAGTCAACGATAGGAGGGTGTTGGCGGCGGAGTGGCCGGCACCGACCACGAGGGTGTGCTTGCCGGCGAACCGGTCCCGGTCGGCGCCGAGCACGTCGGGCAGCGCGTGCTCGATGAACGGTGCGGCGGGCGTCTCGCCGTGCGCGGGGATGCCGGAGGCGCCGAGCACGTTCGGGGTGTTCCAGGTGCCGGTCGCGTCGAGCACCGCCTGGGCCAGTAGGTCGGTGCCGTCGGCGAGGCGGACCAGGAACGGTGTGGAGTCGCGGCCGGCGGTGCGTACCCGGTCCAGGCCGCACCGGGTCACCGCTATCACGCGGGCGCCGTAGCGCACGTGCGGCTTGAGCGCGGGCAGGTCCGCGAGCGGCTGGAGGTAGTCGGCGGCCAATTGCGCGCCGGTGGGCAGGACGTCCGGGTCGGGCTCGACCCAGCCGGCGTCGGCCAGCAGGCGGCGGGCGGCGGCGTCGATGTTGTACCGCCACGGGGAGAACAGCCTGACGTGTCCCCACTCCCACACGGCGGCGGCTGGGCCGTCACCGGCCTCCAACACGGTGAACGGCAGGCCATGCTCGGCCAGATGCGCGGCGGCCAGGCCGACCGGTCCGGCGCCGATCACAACGACCGGCAGGTCATCCAAACGGGTCTCCACAACTACTCCTGCCTCGATTGCTATCGAATCAATTAGGCGATGTTTGCTGCGGTCGCTAGGGGCGGTGGAACGGGTTCAGGTGATGGCGGGGCTGCGGCGTTCGATGAACACCACGTCGCGCCACCGGCCACCGTGGGCGGCGTGCCGGCCGATACGTTCGCGGACGCCGACGATCCGGAAACCGGCGCGCTGGTGCAGGGCAAGGCTGGCGGTGTTCTCCGGGAAGACGCCGGACTGGATGGTCCAGATCCCGGCAGCCTCGGTGGAGGCGATCACGGAGTGCTCGACTACGCCGGCGTACACCGGTCGGGTCGATACAGGCGAGACGGCGACCCAGCCCAGCAGCACGCCGTCGTCATCGACGGCGACGTGCCGGTGTTCGGGGAGCTTGCCGGCGTCGAACGCCGCCCAGGACGGCGCGGTGGTCTCGAAGCTGGCGTGCCCGGTGTCCAGGCCGGCCTGGTAGATGGCCAGTACGGCGTCGGCGTCCTCGTCATGCATGGGCCGGATCTTCACGAGCACGCCTCCACCGGGGCCGGGGCCGGGTTGCCCATGACCACGTCGGCGGCGGACGGGAAGCACTTGATGCACGCCTCGTTGATCCGGTAGTGCCGCGCCGTACCGACCTGGTCGACGAGCACGAACCGCACCTCGGCCAGGATCTTCAAATGCTGCGACACCGTGGATTGCGCCAGCCCGACCGCGGCGACGATCTCCCCAACCGGCATCGGCCGACCCTGCCTCGCGAGGTACTCCACGATCTGCACCCGGCTCGGGTCCGCCAGGGCGCGGAACCACGACGCGTACCGCTGGGCGACCTCGCGATCCAGCAACTCGGCCACCATTCCCGCCCTTCATCGCCTATCGCCGATCAACGATGAAAGTGCAGCGCTGCCGGCAGCGGCGAGCCAGACGGTGGCCACGACCAAGCGGGCCAGCGCGGTCCATCTCCTGACAGTTCGAAGGACGACCGGTAACGACGCAGCTGCCGCACCCGACTGAATCAGGCTCTCCCGCGCAGGTAGTTCTCGGCCAGCTGACGAAGGCGGGCCCGGTCGAAGCTGTTCCCGTGGCCGGGATGGACGACGGAGACGTCGAGGTCGGCGAGGAACTCCATGCTCCGCCGATAGGCGGCCACGTCCGAGTTCGGCAGGTCGTCGATCAGGGCACCCTCGTAGACGACGTCCCCGGAATACAGGGCCCCGGTGCGCTCCTCCAGCAGGGCGATGCTGCCCGGGGTGTGGCCGGGAAGGTGCAGCACGGTAAGCACCCGCCCGCCGACGTCGATCCGGTCGCCGTCGTCGAGCGTCCGGCTCAGGGGCACCGGTTCGACGCGGTAGCTGGTCGGATCGTAGTCGGGCACGGGCAGGACGTCGATCATCAGGCCGGGAACGGGTTCGCCCGCCGCGTCGATCCCGAGCTTGTCGAACAGTTCGGCGCCGTAGAGGCTCGCCGGTACGCCCGCCGCCAGCAGTTCCGCCTCGGCACGGTGGGCGGCCCGGTCGGCGAACTCGGCCGCCCCGCCGACATGATCCAGGTGCGCGTGGGTGAGCAGGACCATCGGATCGCGCTCGAACATGGCCGGAATCGCGTCCCGCAGGGCGACGACACCGAGCCCGGCGTCGACCACGATGTCCCGGTCGTTGCCGCGCAGCCACCAGAGATTCGCCGACAGCAGCTCGTCGACGTGCGGTTCCGAGATCCGGACGACGTCATCGTCCACCTCGGTCCGGGTGTACCAGTCGATCATGTATGCGAGTGTGCCAGCGTGCCGGGTCAGCCGGAGTCCCGCACTGGCCCGGAGAGGTGGCCGAGGACATCCCGGCAGGCGGTCCGGAGCTGGCCGAGCAGCGCGGCGGTGGCCGGTGGGTCGGGGGGCGGGCCGGGCAGTGCCGCGTACACCGACCGGGCGTGGCCGGGCAGCGGTGCCGTCGTCACCCGGGGATCACGATGGGCGGCAAGCGCGAGGCCGGGCAGCAGGGTGACACCGAGACCGACGGCGACAAGCGCCTGCACGGCCACGTAGTCGTCGGTGGTGAACGCCACGTCGGGGGTGAAGCCGGCCGCCGCGCAGGCCCGGAGCAGATGGGTCCGACAGCGCTCGCAGCCGGCGATCCAGCGCCGATCCGCGTACCCGTCGAGCCCGGCCCCGGGTGTCGCCGGGGCGCCGGCCGGCGTGACCAGGTGGATCGGCTCGTCCAGCAGGGGCAGGCGGCGCAGGCCGGTGTCGTCCGGTGGACCGTCCGGGTAGGAGAAGAGCAGGGCCACGTCGACCTCACCGGCGCGCAGCAACCGGATCGCGGCCGGTGGTTCCGCCTCCACCAGTCGCAGCTCGACGCCGGGATGGGCAGCCGCGAAGCCGGCCGCCGCCACCGGCACCACAGTGCCGAGTGCGGACGGGAAGGCGGCCAGCCGGACCCGGCCGGCCCGCAGTCCGGTCTGCGCCGCCAACTCGGCCTCGGCGGCGTCGAGCCGACCCAGGATCTCCTCGGCCCGTTCGGCGAGCAGCCGGCCCGCCTCGGTGAGCCGGATCCCCCGGCCGACCCGCTGCACCAACCGGGCGCCGGTCTCGGCCTCCAGCCGGGCGAGGTGGTGGCTGATCGACGGCTGGGCGTAGCGCAGCGCCTGCGCGGCGGCGGTGACCGAGCCGTGCCGGGCGACCGCCGCGAGCACCTGGAGCCGGGTCACGTCGAGCATCCGACCAACGTATCAACCGGGTCTATGGTTCAGGACGAAGACTGGCATTGGACCGATGGAATGCTGGCCGATCACGATTGTCGGCATGGCTGACCAGACCCTCGCCGCCGACCCGACCTTCGCCGACGTGCTGGCCGCGCGTGACCTGCTGACCGGGCGGCTGCCCGCCACCCCGATGTGGTCGTACCCGATGCTCGACGCCGCGGTCGGCGCGACCGTGTACGTCAAGCACGAGAACGTCCAGCCGACCGGCGCGTTCAAGGTACGCGGCGGTCTGACGCTGCTGCACAGCTTGACGGGGGAGCAGCGTCGCCGGGGTCTGGTCAGCTACTCCACCGGAAACCACGCCCAGTCGCTGGCGTACGCCTGTGCCGAGCTGGGCGTGCGGTGCCGGCTGGTGATGCCGGCGGGAACGCCCGAGGGGAAGGTGCGAGCGGTCCGGGCCTGGGGCGCCAGTGTGCTGCTCGACGGTGCCGACATGGCGGTGGCGCAGGCCGTCGCCGAGCGGTTGGCGGCGACCGAGCGCGCCCTGCTGGTGAGCCCGGGAGACACTCCGGCCCTGCTGGCCGGCGTCGGCACGGCGTACCTGGAGATCTTCGAGGCCCGACCGGACCTGGACCTGCTTGTGGTGCCGGTCGGCAGCGGCACCGGAGTAGCCGCCGCCACGCTTGTCGGCGCCGTCCTCGCGCCGCGCTGCCGGATCGTCGCGGTGCAGTCCACGGCGGCACCGGCCGCCCACGACTCGTGGCGGGCGGGCAGTTGCGTTCGCCGGCCGATCCGCACGAGGGTCGAGGGCCTGGCCACCGGGCGGGGGTTCCCGCTGCCGCAACGGCTGATCCGGGGGCGGCTGCACGACTTCCACCTGGTCACCGATGCGCAGATCGTGCAGGCCCAGCGGCTGCTGGCCACCTGCGCGCACACCCTGGCCGAGGGAGCCGGGGCGGCCGGCCTGGCGGCGGTACTCGCCCGGCCGGACGGGTTCGCCGGCCGCCGGGTGGCCGTGGTGTGCACCGGGGGAAACGCCTCCGCCGCCGAGATCACGTCACTCGGGCAAACCCGCACCCCGGACGGATAGGAACGCGGTGGCCCCCGGAGGACCGGACCGATCGGCGGGGCGGTCTCAGGGAAAACTCCGGGTCGCCGATGGTTCCGGCCGTCGGGGCGGTCCGGAATACTTGGACACCGGCATTGGCCCGGCAGCACCTGCCCGCCGACCGAGCGCCCGGAGCACCCGGACGTCGACCGGGCACCCGAGCACCCGGACGTCGACCGGGCGCCGGAGGCGAGAGGAACCCTTGACCGCGATAGACGGATACCTCGACGAGCTCGACTGCGTCCTGCGAGGGCCGCGGCGGGTCAAGGCCGACCTGCTCCGGGAGGCCCGGGACAGCCTGGTCGACGCGAGCGAGGCGTACCGGGATCTCGGTCTCGACCCGGGGGCCGCCGACCGGCGTGCGGTCGACGACTTCGGCGTGGTCGCCCGGATCGCCCCCGGCTACCAGGCGGAACTCGCGCTGGCCCAGGGCCGCCGGACCGCACTGCTGACCGTGTTCGTCCTCGCCGTCCAGCCTCCGTTCTGGCGGCTGGTCTCGTGGCTGCTCGCCGAGCCGGATCGGCTGCCCGGCTTGTCCGGCATGCTGGAGGACCTGGTGAGTTGGCTGGGCACCCTGGCGCTGGTGGGTGCTCTGCTGGCCGTCTGGGTTCTCGGGCACGGGACCCGGCTTTTCGGCGCCCGCCCCGGCTACACCCGGCTCACCGGGATCTTCGCCTGCGCCCTGGCACCCACCTTCAGCCTCAACGGCCTGCTGCTCGCGTTCTTCAGTCCGACCGCCGACGCACCGCCGCTGATCCGGCTTCCGCTGGTGCTGGTGGTCCTGGTCACGCCGATGGCGCTGGTGGCGGTGCACGGCTCCCGCTGCCTGTCGGCGGCGCGTGCGGCGACCAGCCTGCCGGCGCACCCGGGCAACTAGCGAGCGCCGCCGGGCGCCGGGCCGGGCAACTAGCGAGCGCCGCCGGGCGGGAAGATGTCGTTCGAGCGTGATACCACCACCGTGTCATCACGATGACACGGTGGTATCACCGGAAAACAGGAAGTGCCTTCCGGTCGGGCCCGGTCGGGCCCGGTCGGGCCGGAGCGCTTGCTGAACCGGCATACCTCGTCGCGCCGGTAGGCCAGCCAGCGAGAGCAGCCGGCGCACCCAGCGCGGCCGGCGTTGCCAGCGGCCGGCACGGCGCCTCCAGACGGAAGTCGATCGCCTCGACCCGTTGCCCGTTCCAATTCCCATACGTAGAGCATCTACATGTAGGTTGCTAACCTATCTTGGCCGGGACGCGGTGCGCGGTCCCGGGCTCTGCGACGGAAGGAGCCGACAGTGTCGACCGAACCCGCCCCCACCGCCCCGGGACCCGGCACCGCGCCGGACCGGGCCGGCGTCTTCGCCCGGCTGGCCGGCTGGGCGTACCGGCACCGCTGGATGGCCGTGCTGACCTGGGTCGCCGTGCTGGTCGGCCTCGCCGTGGCCGCCCAGGCGGTCGGGACGGACTACCACAACGACCACTCGCTGCCGGGCACCGAGTCGCAGGCCGCCGCGAACCTGCTGGCCGAACACGGGTCCCGGCAGCGGGCGGCCAGCGTCGAGATCGTGCTGCACGACACGGGCGGGCTCGCCGGTGCCCGCGAGCGGGTCGAACCGATGCTCGCCGAGGTGCGCACCCTCGCCTCCGTCGCCGACGTGGCAAGCCCCTACGCCACGCCCGAGGCGGTCTCCGCCGACGGCACCATCGGGTACGCGACGGTCACCCTGGACGGGCCGGCCGAGGAGGTGCCGGCCGAGGACGTACGGGCGGTGATCGCCGCGGCGCGGCAGGCGGCCGGGGACGGACTGCGGGTGGAGTTGGCCGGTGACCCGGTACGGGAGGCCCAGGAGAGCGAGGGCGGCGCGGCGGAGGGCGCCGGACTGCTGGCGGCGCTGGTCATCCTGGTGATCCTCTTCGGCTCCCTGCTGGCCGCCTCGCTGCCGGTCGGGATCGCCGTCTTCGCGGTGGGCAGCACGCTCAGCTTGGTCGCCCTCGCCTCGCACGTCGCCACCATCGCCGACTACACCGCCCCGCTGATGGCCCTGGTCGGGCTCGGCGTCGGCATCGACTACGCGCTGCTGGTCTTCTCCCGGTTCCGCTCCGAGCTGCTGCACGGCGCCGACCGGGCCACCGCCACCCGGACCGCACTGGACACCGCCGGCCGTACCGTCTTCTTCGCCGCCTGCACGGTGGTGATCGCCCTGCTCGGCCTGGTCCTGCTCGGCCTGGGCTCGCTGCAGGGCGTGGCCGTGGCGGTGGCACTCACCGTCCTGGTCACCATGCTCGCCTCGCTGACCCTGCTGCCCGCGCTGCTGGCGCTGTTCGGCGGGCGGGTCGAGCGCGTCGTCCGGCGCCGCGCCGCGCGGGCGAAGCGGGCCGAGGGCGCGCTGTGGCGGAGCTGGGCCGGGTTCGTGCAGCGCCGGCCGTGGCTGGCCCTGCTGCTGCCGACGGCCCTGTTGCTGCTGCTCGCGGTGCCGGCCCTGGACATGCGGCTGGGCTTCGCCGACGCCGGCAGCGACGCGCCGGGCTCGACCAGCCGGCAGGCGTACGACCTGATGTCGACCGGCTTCGGCCCGGGGCGCAACGGTCCACTTGTGGTGGTCGTCGAGGGCGGCCAGCCGGCGGCGACCGAGGTGCGGGGTGCCCTGGCCGGGGCGCCCGGCGTCGCGGCGGTCACCCCGGCGTTCCCGGCCCCGGACGGGCAACTGCACACCCTGCTGCTCTTCCCCACCTCGGCCCCGCAGGACGCGGCCACCATGGACCTGGTGCAGCGGCTCCGCGACGAGGTGATCCCGGCGGTCGAGCGGAACACCGGCGTGACCGTCTCGATCGGCGGCGGTACAGCAGCCGCGGTCGACTTCGCCGACGCGATCGCCGACCGGCTGCCGCTCTTCGTGGTGGTCGTGGTGGGCCTCTCCGCCCTGCTGCTGGTACTCGTCTTCCGTTCCGTGCTCATCCCGGTCAAGGCGGCGGTGCTCAACCTGCTCAGTGTGGCCGCCGCCCTCGGCGTGATCACCTACGTCTTCCAGTACGGCAACCTGGGTGTGCAGCCCGGCCCGGTCGAGGCGTTCGTACCCGTGCTCATCTTCGCCATCGTCTTCGGCCTCTCGATGGACTACGAGGTCTTCCTGGTGTCCCGGATGCACGAGCACTGGGAACGGCACCACGACGCGCAGGGCGCCATCCGGGAGGGCCTGGCCACCACCGGGCGGATCGTGACGGCCGCCGCCGCCATCATGATCGTGGTGTTCAGCGCCTTCCTCTTCGACCCGGGCCGGATGCTGCGCCAGTTCGGGCTCGGGCTGGCGGTGGCGATCTTCGTGGACGGCTTCGTCATCCGCTGCCTGATCCTGCCCGCGGTGATGCGACTCTTCGACGCCCGCGCCTGGTGGTTGCCGTCCTGGTTGGACCGCTGGCTGCCCCGGGTCGCCCTGGAACGCCCCGAGCCGGCCACCCCGGCCCCTGCCGGCACGCCTAGCTCCACCCCGGTCTGACCCCTCCCGCCCGCCGGCCGGTCCGCCCCCGACCGGGCGGCGGGCGGGACTACCCTCGGCGGATGCGTGATCCCCTGGTCCTCGCCGTCGCCCAGCCGCGCTGCCTGGCCCGGGCCGTGGTGGCGAACGCCGACGCCCACGCCGAGGCGGTCCGGGCCGCCGGAGCCCGGGTGGTGGTCTTTCCCGAGATGTCGCTCACCGGGTACGAGTTCGACGCCGCACCTGTCGACCCCGGCGACCACCGCCTCGCCCCGGTCGTGACTGCCTGCGCCGAGACCGGGACGCTGGCGCTTGTCGGCGCACCGGTGGCCGGCGACCGGGGACGGCGGCACATCGGTGTGCTGGCGGTCGACGGCGAGGGAGCGCGGGTGGCGTACCGGAAGATGTTCCTCGGTGGGTCCGAGCCGGCGCACTTCGCTCCGGGCGACGCGCCGGCGGTGGTCGAGGTGGCCGGCTGGCGGCTCGGCCTCGCCGTCTGCAAGGACACCGGGATACCGGAGCACGCCACCGGGACCGCCGCGCTCGGCATCGACGCCTACCTCGCCGGCGCACTCGACCACGCGGCGGAGTGGGGCGTCCAGGCGGAACGGGCCCGTCGCACCATCGCCGCGCACCGGGTCTGGGTGGCCACCGCCAGCTTCGCCGGTTCCACCGGTGGTGGTTTCACCCACGCCGCCGGACGGTCGAGGATCTGGGCCCCGGACGGCCGGGTGGTCGCCGAGGCCGGACCCGAGCCGGACGCGGTGGTCCGGGCGACCCTCGGCTGATCGATCCGCACCTGACCGGCCCGCAACCCGACTCAGGCCGCCGCGCGGTCGGCGAGTGGGCGGCGACGCCGCGCGGTGTCGGTGAGTGATCGCGGCCGGAAGAGGGCGTTCGGGCTGTACCGGTCGGTGCCGGGCGGCACGATCTCGTCGATCCGGTCGAGGGTGGCGTCGTCCAGGGTGAGGGCGGCGCCGTCGAGCAGGTCCGCCAGTTGTCGCATGGTCCGCGGTCCGATGATCGCCGAGGTGACGGCGGGATGGGTCACGGTGAAGGCGACGGCCAGCTGCGGCAGGGTGCAGCCGATACCTGTCGCGACCTCGACGAGTTGTTCGACGATGTCCAGCTTGGCGGCGTTTCCGGCGATCGTGGGATCGAAGTTGCCCGGCCGGAGTGCGGCGCGGCCGGTCGACAGGTCGATCGGCCGGTCCCGGCGGTACCTGCCGGTGAGGAACCCGAAGGCGAGCGGGCTCCAGACCAGTACCCCCATCCCGTAGCGCTGGCAGACGGGCAGCAGCGAGGCTTCGATCCCCCGGGCCAGGATCGAGTAGGGCGGCTGCTCGGAGCGGAAGCGTTCGAAGCCGCGCCGCGCGGAGACGTACTGCGCCTCGACGATCTCCTCGACCGGGAAGGTCGAGCAGCCGAAGGCGCGGATCTTGCCCTGGCGTACGAGATCGCTGAGCACCGACAGGGTCTCCTCGATGTCGGTGGCGTGGTCGGGGCGGTGCACCTGATAGAGGTCGATCCAGTCGGTGTCCAGCCGTCGCAGGCTCTCCTCGACCGCCCGCAGGATCCACCGGCGGGAGTTGCCGCTGCGGTTGCGGCCCTCGCCCATCTGGAAGTGCACCTTGGTGGCGAGTACGACGTCGTCGCGCCGGCCCCGCAGCGCCTTTCCGACGATCTCCTCGGACTCGCCCTGGCCGTACATGTCGGCGGTGTCGACGAAGTTGACTCCCCGGTCGAGGGCGGCGTGGATGATCCGGACGCAGTCGTCGTGGTCGGGATTGCCGACGGCCCCGAACATCATCGTGCCGAGGCAGTGCACGCTGACCTCGATTCCGGTGCCGCCGAGAGTGCGATAGCGCATGGTGCCGCACCCTAGGAGCTAGAGTCGGCTCTAGGTCAACCTCGGTACGCTCGACGACATGACCGGAGTTCCGACGACGTTGAGTATCGGCCAGCTCGCCGAACGCACCGGCCTGAGCGTGCACGCGCTCCGCTTCTACGAGCACGAGGGGCTCTTCGTCAATCCCGTCCGGCGCGACCCCGGTGGCCGGCGCGTCTACGACCAGGACGACGTGGACTGGCTGACCGTCTGCGTCATCCTGCGCGCCTCGGGGATGCCGCTGCCCGTGCTCCGCCGGTACACCGACCTGGTCCGGGCGGGGGCCGGCAACGAGCGGGAGCGGCTGACCCTGCTCCGCGAGCACCACGGCCAGGTCGCGGACCAGATCGGCAGGCTCACCCAGTCCCTGGACCTGGTCAAGTTCAAGATCGGGGTGTACGAGGACCTGCTGGACCAGGAAGCAGGCGCACCCGCCGGGTAGTGGCGTCGGCAATGCGGCCACCCCTGCCTTGAAAATGGCTCAGCCGGACGGGTGGCGCCGGGGTGCTTTCCCCGCCCGTACCGGATCGGCATAGCAGAGTCGAACCCGGGAGCGCCCGCGGCGGCCTCCCCCGACGACGCGTGCCGGAAGGAATTGACAGCATGGCCAAGACGTGGCTGATCACCGGAAGTTCCCGGGGACTGGGCCGGGCGCTCAGCCAGGAGGTACTGGACCGGGGCGACAACCTGCTCGCCACCGCCCGACGGCCCGACCAGCTCGCCGACTTCGTCGACAGGTACGGCGACCAGGTGCGGCCGTACCCCCTCGACGTCACCGACCCGGCCGCCGCGCGGGCGGCGGTGCGGGCGGCGGTGGAGACCTTCGGTGGGCTGGACGTGGTGGCCAACAACGCCGGGTACGCCAACAGCGCGCCGATCGAGGAGATGCCGGAGGAGGACTTCCGGGCCCAGGTCGAGACGAACCTGTTCGGCGTCGTCAACGTCACCCGGGCGGCCCTGCCGGTGCTCCGGGAACGCCGCTCCGGGCACTTCCTCCAGTTCTCCTCGGTCGGCGGCCGGGTCGGCGGTACGCCGGGGCTGGGCGCCTACCAGACGGCGAAGTTCGCGGTGGAGGGCTTCTCCGAGGTCCTGAACAACGAGGTCAAGCCGTTCGGCATCCGGGTCACGATCGTCGAGCCCGGCGCGTTCCGGACCGACTGGGGCGGGGAGTCGATGCGGCTGGCCGAGGTGGGCGAGGACTACGAGCAGACCGTCGGGCGGATGCACGCGCTGCGCCGCGACATGGACGGCCAGCAGGCCGGTGACCCGGAACGGGCCGCCCGGGTGATCGCCGACCTGGTCGGGCTCGCCGCACCGCCGTTGCGGCTGCTGCTCGGCTCGGACGCCCTGCGGCTGGCCGAGGAGGCGGCGCGGGTCCGGGCGGCCGAGTGCACCGCCTGGGCCGACGTCAGCCGGAGCACCGACTACGACAGCGCCACCGACTTCGCCCGGACCCCGGTCGCCGCCATGCTGACCCCGCGCAGCCCGAACTGATCCGTCACCCGCTTCAATCCGTCACCCGCTTCCGCCACGCCGTCGACTCGGCAGAAACAGGCCACCGCTCGGCAGAAAAGTGACGCCGACGGATGACTCGCCGTCCACACGGGACGTACGCTCGGCGACGCAGGTTCCACGGCGAGCCCGCCGAGCCCTCGGGGCGGGATCCGCCTCCCCGACCCGGCCGGCCCGTCGACCCCCTCGGACGGCGGAAGGTCAGGAATGAGAACGAGACGCACCATCGCCGCGGCGGCCGCCACGGCGGTGCTCACCGTGCTGTCGCTGTCGCTGGCACCGGCCAGCCAGGCCGCGCCGGCGCGTTACCCCCACCTCAACCCCGGTGGCCAGCCACGACTGGTCGAGAAGGTGCCGGTCAACGTCGTGTTCCTCGGCTACGAGCCGGACCGGGTGCCCCGGGCGGACTACCAGACGGAACTCCCGCGCGACTACGAGCCGGTGGTCCGGTCCCGGCTCGCCTACGACGTCCGGGAGGAGCTGGGCCTGCACTACACCTACGACTACCGGATCAGCTACGCCGACCGGCGGTACGAGGACCGGTTCTTCGGCGAGTTGAAGCGGCTGGCCAGGCCGGCCCCGCTCACCGCGCTGCAGACGGAGTACAACGCGCAGCAGCGCAACGTCCTGGACATCACCTCGAACCACCACATCGACGCGCCGAGCGTGGAGCGCTGGCTGGCGAAGAACCCGCCGGCCGGTGTGGACACCCGGCGGAACACCGTTTTCTTCATCAACTGGTACGGCCGCTCCGACTTCCGGTTCCACGTCTACACCAAGACCAACGAGCCGGACCCGGACACCGGCTACAACTTCGGCGTCGAACGGGACAGTCGCAAGATCATCGCCTGGGGCGGCACCACCGCGAAGGACGAGGAGGACGGGCTCGGCTCCACCCACCGGATCTGGTTCCACGACCTCTCCGCCGGCCCGGAATCCTGGACCTCCAACTGGAACGTGGACGACCCGGACCTCGACGGCAACGGCATCGAGGACTACCGGATGCCGCCGACCTGGGAGTACGCCGCCGGCGGCTACCGGCCGGCCGGCGCGCTCGCCGGTGACCTCGGCCGGATCACCAGGTACGTCGCGCTGAACCTGCTCTTCACCACCTCGCCGCTCTATCCGGCCGAGCTGCCCACCGCCGAGCCGCCGCGCTCGATCAACCTGGACAGCAACGTGTACGAGGGCTGGCCGGGCGTGGACGCCTCGAGGCAGTACGTCAAGCCCGGCCTGCTCCTGTCCGAGCTGCGCGAACTGCGCTGGCGCAACAGGCTCGACTACGACAGCCAGGACCTGCCGTTCACCGGTGACGCCGAGCGCTGCTACACGCTCGCGATGGAGGACGTCTCCTGCTATCCCGAACTCGACTACCCCGGCTTCGCCAACTTCTACCTGCAGAACCGCAAGGAGCTGGCACGTACCCAGGACGACCAGGGCCGGGTCGACTACGAGCTGCCGATGTTCAGCTACGCCGTGCCGGCCGGCACCGACGTCCCGGCCCTCGGCTTCGCCGACGACAACTACGTCGACGGCACCCAGACGTACGTCTTCGCGTTCGTCTCGCCCGAGGTCGTCGAGGCCGGCTACGGGCTGACCACGACGCTGATCCACGAGGTCGGGCACCACATCGGGATGAGCCACCCGCACGACGGCTACGACAGCACGACCGGACTGGACTACGGGCCGGAAGACGGGTTCTACTTCGTCGGCGCCGGTGACCAGACCAACTCGATGATGAGCTACATCGACCTGAACTGGGACTTCAGCCAGTTCGACCACGACAACAGCGACCGGTTCCTGACCGCCGCCTACAACGAGGCGGCGAACCGGCTCGCCGCGGACGTACTCGACTCGCCCCGCTCGCACCGGGCCCGGGACGAACTGGCGGCGGCGGACCGGCTGCTCGGCCGGGCGAAGGCGGCACTCGCCGCCCACCAGTACCCGGCGGCGCACGCCTACGCCGACCAGGCGTACGGCAAGGTGGTCGACGGTGCCCGCCAGGCGGGTGTGCCGACCGACCGGGTCGCCGCGCAGATGTCGGCGGAGGCGAAGGCCGCCCGGACCAGTGTCGAGGCGGACCAGCCACACGAGTTCATCGACAGTCTCGACCCCGACGGGCCGCGCAGCCAGCCCTGACGGTACGGGAAGGGCTCGGCGGATAGCGTCCGCACGCACATCCGCCGAGCCGTTCCCGCACCCCGCCGGGACGGGCCACCCGGTCGATCGAAGAGTGGGCCGTGCCGCACGCCCCGCACCGCTCACGAGCTGTTGGTAACCTGTCCGGCGTACCGCACCGGTGGCGGAGGCTCCCGTTCCTCATCCGCGCGTCCCCCGCGCAACCGTGGAGGTCTCCGCACATGTCGTCGATCGAGGTACGCCGGTTCGCGCGCAGCGACCGGGACCAGGTGACCACGCTTGTCAACGCGCACATCGCCGCCGTACTGCCCAACCTCTCCGTGTCGGTGCAGGGGCTGCTCAGCCAGCTCGAGCGGGAACCCGGCGAGTTCATCGTCGACCGGTGGGTGGCGGAGCGCCTCGCCCTGGTCGCCGAGCAGCGGGGCCGGATCGTGGCGGCGGCGCTGCTGCTGCGATACCGGGCCGAGGAGGAGGTGGCGGAGCGCTACCGGGGCGCCGGGGAGATCCGTTGGCTGGTCTGCTGGCCGGAGGCGCCGTACTGGCCGGACTCGACGGCGGCGGGTGACCTGCTCGCCGCCGCCTGTCTGGCCCAGTTGGCCCGGTGGAACGCCAGCCCCCGGTACGCCGACGGCGCCCTGCCGGTCCCCGGCGTGTACGGCGTACCAGAGCAGTGGCCGCACATCGCCGGAATCTACCAGCGGGCCGGGTTCGCGCACCGAGGCCGTACCGAGATCGTCCTGCTGGCCGACGTCGCCGACCTGCCCCGATCCGGCCCCCCACCGCTGCCCCACCTGACGGCTCGGCGGACCGTCGGGTCCAACGGCACCCGGATCTCGGCCGTCCTCGACGGTGAGGTTCTCGGCTTCATCGAGGCCGACACCAACCTGGACAGCGGCGCGCGGGTGTCGCGGCTGGGCGGCTGGGCGGATGTCGGCGAGCTGTGGGTCGCCGAGACGCACCGCCGCCGGGGTGTCGGCAACTGGCTGCTCGGGCAGGCCGCCGCATGGCTCCGGCTGGGCGGGGTGAACCGGCTGCTCGACTACGCCGACGCGGACGCCGAGGGCTACCTGGCCTTCCTGGCCGCCACCGGCTTCCAGACGGTGACCCGCACCATGCGTGAACTCGTCCACTGAACGCGACCTGATTGCAGCGCCGGGATCGCAGAGCCTGGGAGTGCCGGCTGTCGCCGGAAGTGGCGCCAGGATGCCAGGATCTGCGATCAGGCACCGTCGAGAGGTGGGGGTAGCGGGATGGGGAAGTGGGTGGTGCTTGTGGCAAGTCCTTTTCTGGGTCCGTCGGTGTGGGCGCCGGTCGCCTCGGTGCTGCGCACCCGGTTCGGGGTCGGCGTGACCGTGCCCCCGCCCCCCCGGCGGCCTCGTCACCGGCGGCGGTCCTGGCGGCGATCGAGGACGGCCTGCCGGACGCGGACGATCTGGTGCTCGTGCCGCATAGCAACGCCGGTCTGTACGTTCCGGCGCTCGTCGCGACCCGCCCGGTACGGGGCGCGGTCTTCGTGGACGCGGTGTTGCCGCCGGCCAGCGGCAGCGTGCCGGTGGCGCCAACCCGACTGGCCGAGATGCTCCGGGACAGGATCGATCCGGAGGACGGCCGCCTGCCGCCGTGGACCCGCTGGTGGCCCGAGGAGTCGGTGGCGGAGCTGTTTCCCGATGCCGGATCCCGGGCCCGGGTCGAGGCGGAGCAGTCCCGGGTGCCCTTCGACTACCTCACCGCCCGGGTGGCCCTGCCCGACGGGTGGGACGCCGTCTCGGCGGGATACCTCGGTTTCGGTGACACCTACGCCGACGAGCAGGCGGACGCCCGGGCCCGTGGCTGGCCGGTACGCATCATGCCCGGGAAGCACCTGCACATGCTGCACGACCCGGCCGGCGTCGCGACGGAGATCATGACCCTGGCGGCGGCGTTCCGGTGATCTCCACCCGGG
This sequence comes from Plantactinospora sp. WMMB782, assembly GCF_049179135.1. Taxonomy (NCBI): domain Bacteria; kingdom Bacillati; phylum Actinomycetota; class Actinomycetes; order Micromonosporales; family Micromonosporaceae; genus Plantactinospora; species Plantactinospora sp. WMMB782. The sequence goes on from NZ_JBMHMC010000007.1 coordinate 1,228,727, forward strand.
ACCGGTGGAAACCCGGTCGATCCGGCCGGACGGATCGCGCAGGATGGCGGGGTGAGCAGGCGGCTGAGGGCGATCGCCCAGGAGACGGTGGCGGCGGCGGAGCGGGGCTCCTACCGGACCGAGCAGGGTGTCGAGGTGGCCATCGGCGACGAGGTGTCCCGGGCGGTGGCCGGGACCCGGCTGCACCTGCCCGACGAAGCCCTGCCGGCGCCGGAGCCGCTGGCCGGGCCGCCCACCGTCGAGGTGACCGACGAGTCCAGCCTGGCAGCCTGCCGCCGGCTCGACGGCGACCGGGCCTGCCTGGTCTTCGCCTCGGCCCGCAATCCGGGCGGCGGCTTCCTCAACGGTGCGCAGGCGCAGGAGGAGAGCATCGCCCGCGCCTCGGCGCTCTATCCGTGTCTCCGGGCCGCCCGGGACTTCTACCTCGCGCACCGGGCCGACCCGTACCTCGGCTACAGCGACCGGGTCGTGCACTCGCCGGCCGTACCCGTGTTCCGGGACGACCGGGGCACCCCGCTGCCGGCGCCGTACCCGGTCTCGTTCCTGACCTCGGCGGCGCCGAACCTCGCCGCGATGCGCCGCAACCAGCCCGATCGGCTGGGTGACGTCCCGGCCATCCTGCGCCGGCGGGCCGCCCGGGTGCTGGCGGTCGCCGCCGGGTACGGGCACCGCCAGCTCGTCCTCGGCGCCTGGGGCTGCGGTGTCTTCGGCAACGACCCGGCGACGGTGGCGGAGGCGTTCGCGGGGGCGCTCCGGGCCAGTCCGTGGTTCGAGCGGGTGGTCTTCGCCGTGCTGGACCGGGAGCATGGCACCCCGACGCTGGCGGCGTTCCACGAGGTCTTCGGGTGACCTCGCCGGCCCGGGTCAGCCGGCGACGGGGGCCGGGGCGGCCCACTCGGGTTTGACCGCCATCATCTGGGCGGTCTTGGTCGGGTCGGTCTCGACCAGGCCGCCGAGCGTCTCGTCGATCCGGCGCATCAGCCCGTCGTCGAGGCGCACCCCGGCCGCCGCCGCATTCTCGGTGACCTGCTCCGGCCGGGACGCCCCGATCAGCGCGGTGCTGACGGCGGGTCGCCGCAGCGTCCAGGCGATGGCGAGCTGGGCCATCGAGAGGCCGGCCTCGTCGGCGATCGGGCGCAACTGCTGGACCTGGCCGAGCAGCCGGTCACCGAGGACCCGCCGGATGAAGGTCGGCGCCCGGCCGCCACTGGCCGCCCGCGAGCCCTCCGGCGGCTCCTGGCCGGGCCGGTACTTGCCGGTCAGCACCCCCTGGGCGAGCGGCTGGAAGGCGATCTGGCCGATCCCCTCCCGCTCGCACAGCGGCACCACCTCGGGCTCGACCACCCGCCAGAGCATGTTGTACTGCGGCTGGTTGGCGACGATCCGGTGGCGCAGCCCGAGCTGGTCGGCGACGTCCAGGGCGGCCCGGATCTGCGCCGCCGTCCACTCCGAGACGCCGAGATAGAGCACCTTGCCCTGCCGGACCAGGTCGTCGAAGGCGAGCAGCGTCTCGGCCAGCGGGGTCCGCTCGTCGAAGCGGTGCGCCTGGTAGAGGTCGACGTAGTCGGTGCCGAGCCGGCGCAGCGACGCGTGGCAGGACTCGACGACGTGCTTGCGGGACAGCCCCCGGTCGTTGGGGCCGTCGCCGACCGGCAGGCAGACCTTCGTGGCGATCTCCACCGACTCCCGGCGTACTCCGCGCAGCGCCTCGCCGAGCAGTTCCTCGGCGGCGCCCCGGGCGTAGACGTCGGCGGTGTCAAAGGTGGTGATCCCGGCCTCCAGCGCGGCCCGTACGCAGCTCAGCGCCGCCTCCCTCGCCACCAGCTCCCCGTGGGTGAGCCAGTTCCCGTAGGTGATCTCGCTGACCAGCAGGCCGCTGCGGCCAAGGTGACGATGTTCCATGGCCGACCAGCCTAACGTCGGGCACCACCGGGAAAGATCCAGAGATATCTCAGGGTTGTCGGGCTGTGACACTCTGGAGCGCCCGCGCTGGCGCGGTGACTTCCAGGAGGTCCGGTGAAGAGCAGGCGTACGATCCTCGTCCTTGCGGTTGTCCTCGGTACGGCGGTGGCCACGGTGGGCGCCGGGTCACCGGCCAGCGCACAGAACGGGAAATTGACCACGGTCAGCGTGTCGTACACCGGCGGGCAGGCAAACGACTTCACCGACGCCCCCGCGTTCAGCGGAAACGGGCGCTACGTCGCCTTCTGGGGCGCCGCTTCGAACCTCGTTCCCGGCGACACCAACGGCGAACCGGACGTGTTCGTCCGGGACCGGCGCACCGACACCACGACCCGGGTCAGCCTGACGAACAGCGGTGGCCAGCCGAACGGCGCCAGTTCGCGGCCCGCCATCAGCCAGGACGGGCGCTACGTCGGCTTCCTGTCCGCCGCGTCGAACCTGGTCCCCGGGGACACCAACGGGGTAGAGGACGTCTTCGTCCGGGACCGGTCCGCCGGCACCACCACCCGGGTCAGCGTCGCCAGCACCGCGGCGCAGGCGAACGGCGCGAGCAGGAACGTGGCGATCAGCGCCAACGGCCGGTACGTCGCCTTCGACTCGGACGCCGCCAACCTGGTACCCGGCGACACCAACGACAACCAGGACGTCTTCCTGCACGACCTGCGGTCCGGTCGGACCACCCGGGTCAGTGTCTCGACGACCGGCGTCCAGTCGACCGGTGGCTCCCTGGCCGCGAGGATCAGCGCGGACGGCCGTGTCGTCGCGTTCTGGTCGACCGGCAGCGACCTGGTGCCGGACGACACCAACAACGGTGCTGACGTCTTCGTCCGCGACCTGCGTACCGGCGTCACCAGCCGGGTGAGCCTGACCGACGGTGGCACCCAGCCGGGAGGGGAGATCGTCGGCAGCTTCTCGCCCTCGCTGAGTGCGGACGGCCGCTACGTCGCCTTCGTGTCCAGGGGACGGGATCTCGTGCCCGGGGACACGAACTTCGTCGAGGACGTCTTCGTCCGGGACCGGGTGGCCGGCACGACGCAGCGGATCAGCGTCTCCAGCCAGGGCAATCAGTCGGACGGCTCGAGCTACCAGCCGGTGCTCAGCGCCGACGGCCGGTACGTCGCGTTCGGCTCGGGCGGCTCCAACCTGGTGCCCGGAGACAGCAACGGCGACCAGGACGTCTTCGTCCGGGACCGCTTCGCCGGGAGCACGACCCTGGTCAGTGTCTCCAGCACGGGCGTGCAGGCCAACAACAGTTGTGTCGAGGTCGCGATGAGCCCGGACGGCCGCTTCGTCGGCTTCGGCTCGTACGCGTGGTCGCTGGTCCCGAACGACGTCAACGAGTCGACGGACGTGTTCGTGAGCCGCTGGGCCCGTTAGCGGCCAGGGCGACCAGCGCGGCAACGACTCCGCCCCACGCGGCCTTCTCTTCGGGGTACGCCGGTCAGCCGCGCCTGGCCAACCCCACGAACGCCCGCCACGCGTCCGGGCCGAAGCTCAGTGTGCCGCCGGCACGGTCCTTGCTGTCCCGCACGAACACCCGGCCGGGCAGGTTGTCCGCCACCTCCACACAGTCGCCGCCGTTGTTGCTGCTCCGGGTGGCGGTCCGCCACCGGGCGCCGGTCATCTCCATGTCTTCGCCACTTCTCTGATCAGGTCGATCGACGGTCGGCGGGGCAGCGCCTCACCGGTCAGGCTGTCCCACCTCTGTCCGAGGCTAGCAATGTCGGATCGATCGGTGAGGATCTGCCCGCGCAGCTGGTTGTCCAGATAGGCCAGCTCGGTCCCGTTGTCCAGCCGGGCCAGCACGAACGGGCCGGCCAGCCCGGTGTGCCAGGGCACCTCCGCCGGGATCACCCGCACCTGCACGTGTGGCTTCTCCGCCACCGCCGCCAGGTGCTCCAACTGCTCCCGCATCACCGCCGGGTCGCCGAGCAGCCGGCGCAGCACCACCTCGTCGAGCACGGCGACGAGTTGCGGCGGGCTGTCGCCGGTCAGGATCTCCTGCCGCCGGAGCCGGCTGGCCACGAGCTGCTCCACCTGCTCCGGCGGGAGCAGCCCGCCGACCCGCAGCATCGCCCGCGCGTACCCCTCGGTCTGGAGCAGCCCCGGCACGATCAGCGGCTGATACGACCGCAGCGCGATGGCCTCCCGCTCGGCCTCGGCCCACGGCCGGAACCACGGCATGTCCCGTCTCCGGTAGGGGTCGGGCCAGAGTTCGGCGGCTTCCCGTTTGAGGACCGCCGCGACCGCCACCCTGGTCTTGGGGTGCGGGATGCGGCCGGGCGATAGCCAGCGCCCGGCGGTCTTGGGGTCCACGCCCACCTGTTCGGCCAGGGACTCGGCGGTCTCCCCCGCCGTCGCCATCGCCAGCCGTAGCACCTCGTTCATCGCCGCGCCGCCTTTCCGAGGAGGTCGGAATCGTCCGAGCCAACATATCGACGACGTGCGTCTATGTCCGCCCCGACACGGCCTTGCGGGCGCCAAAGGCTCCGAACTGCTCGAATGTGGAACACAGGCGCCGCATCACCTCGACGGATCGGGACATCATCTCCGCAATCGTGGCGGTCCCACAGACGTCCACGAAGTGTCCGAACGTCCGGCGGCGAGGGCGGCCGGCGGGTATATACCCGGACGAGCGTGATACCGCCACGTCATCAAGATGACGTGGCGGTATCACGACGAAACGAATGTGCCCCGCCCCCCGGAACCGCCCGCGCGGGGCAGGTGTTCCGCGCCCTCGGGCCGAGCTGTCGCGAAGCACACGACCCTGTTCGGACCGACGTCACGGATGGCTTCAGAAGTCGCCGTCCGTGTTGCACTTGGCCCGCTGCACCAGGCAGTTCTTCACCCGCTCACCGAGCGCCCGGTTGTCCCAGGCGAAGAACGCGTCGCCGTGCATGGAGGAGGCCAGCCCGGACGCGAGCCGGAAGCCGGCCGCGGACCCGCTGGTCGGATAGGCGATGAGGAACGAGAGGTTGGGGATGGCCACCGGGTGTTCGCCCCGGCAGGTGCCGTCGTAGCTGTACGCGACGTGCGCCTTGTGCGTCGGGCTGTCCAGGTGCTCGCCGTCCCAGCAGTCCTGGAACACCAGGTGGAACATGAGGGTCGCGGTGGGCGCGCAGACCGGCCAGTTGCCGTCCGCGCTGCGCCCGATCTCGCCGCCGGGCCCGGCGCAGTAGAACGCGTTCACCGAACCCGCCGGGGTGGGCGCCTGGAGCCGGGCGTCGCCGGCGATCATCCGGAGGCCCTGCGGGAACGGTACGGTCGGCGCCGGGTCCGTCAGCCGGGAGCCGTAGTAGACCACCACGTCCTTCGGCTCGATCGCACGGTCGTTCTGGTAAAGGGTGGGGATCCAGTACGCGGACAGGTCAGGTGCCGGCCGGCAACTGGTTCCGGCGTTGGCCAGCAGCGTGCCCGTGGTGGTCTGCGCGTCGGTGCTGCGGTTGCCGAGGAAGCTGTGCATGTGCGACGCGCCCGGCAGGCCCGGGAAGATGATCGGGTCGTCCGGACGGGAGTGGCTGTAGGCGCAGGTGGCGTTGAACTCCGGCACCCGCACGGCGTCGGCCGGCACGGGCCGCGGTGCCAGGGCACGGAACTCGGCCAGTTGTGCGTTCCACGCGGCCTGATCGACGGGCACCCAACCCACCTCGCTGGCGGGCGGCGCGCCGTCGCCGAACGAGAACCAGTTGATGTTGACGAAGTCGCCGCCGGTGGTGTTGCGCAGCACCGCGAACACCGTCTGCCTGCCGGTCGGATGGGTCGCTGCGGTGCTGGTCAGTGTGGTCCAGGACTGCCAGCCGCCACTGGCCGTGATGGTGAACTGGGCGAGCAGGGGTCCTGCCGTCGAGCCGGTGCGCAGTTCCACCCGGCCGGTGCCGACAGCGGAGGCGACCCGCGCCGACACGGTCAGGGCACCGGCTCCGCCCAGATCGACGCCGTCGTACCGCATCCAGTCGCCCTCGGCGAGGTAGGAGACGTTCTGCCCACCGCCGACGTCGGCGGTGGACTCGATGCCGGCGCCGGACTGCGCGGCGTAGGACTCCGCCTGAACGGTGACGGTGGCGGCCTCGGCGGAGCCGGCTGTCACGACGACGCCGGTGGCGGCGGTGAGTACGGCGGCGAGCAGGATTCGGATGCGGGGGGACGGATGCACGGGATCCTCCGGCGGTGGGGGACGGGGCCCACGGAGTATCGGCGTTCGGGAAGCGCTTGCTCAACGTCCACGCTGGTCGACGCGCGCCATGTGCGGAAAGGTGCGCGGATTCCGGGGAAGCGCTTCCTGAGGTGCCCGCCCCGATGCCCGGCGGCCGGGGCCGCTCCGAGACCTAAGATCCAGGTTTCGGGCCCGGCGGTGTCAACCCCTTAACATGCGGTTCACCTGCGAGAGCCGTGGCTGCCCGGTGGCGGAACCACTGAGGAAGCGCTCCCCAGGTACGCGACCAGGCATTGACAGCCGTAGGTCGGGGGTCCAGAGTGAGCATGCCGAAAGAGCGCTCTCTCACGCCCCGTAACAGCGCTGACACATCCCCGTCCCCCGCTTCGCCCATCCCCCAAGGAGGAGCCGTCCGATGACATCCTCTGTGTTCCGACGAGGCCGGCTGCGCATGGCCGTCCTCGGCGCCGGGCTGGCCGGCCTGCTCGGCACCTATCTCGTCGTCAGCACCACCGCCGCCAGCGCCGCCGAGGTGGTGGTCTCGCAGGGCAAGCCGGCCACCGCCTCGTCCACCGAGGTACCCGGCGCCTACCTGCCGTCCGAGGCGGTGGACGGCAACGCCGGCACGCGCTGGGCCAGCGCACACTCCGCCTCCCACTGGTTCCAGGTCGACCTGGGCACGGCCACCTCGGTGAGCCGGATCGCGATCAACTGGGAGGCCGCGTACGCCCGCGCCTTCACCATCCAGTTCTCCGCCAACGGCACCACCTACACCCAGGCGTACGCGACCACGACCGGCACCGGCGGCCAGCAGAGCATCCCGGTCACCGGCACCGCCCGGTACGTCCGGATCAACCTGACCCAGCGGGCGCTGGAGATCTACGGTTACTCGTTCTGGGAGTTCCAGGTCTTCTCCGGCGGCGGCACGCCGCCGCCCACCGACCCGCCACCGACCAACCCGCCACCTACCGGGGGCACCCGGCTGCTCTCCTACAACAAGCCGGCCCAGGCCTCGTCCTGGCAGAACGACGTCAACTGCAACCCGTGCAGCCCGGACAAGGCGTTCGACCACGACCCGGCCAGCCGCTGGGCGACCAGCTCGACCACCGGCTGGGTGGATCCGGGCTGGATCTCGGTGGACCTGGGCGCCACGGCGCAGATCAGTCAGGTGGTGTTGCAGTGGGACCCGGCGTACGCGACCGCGTACCAGATCCAGGTCTCCGGCGACGGCAGCAACTGGACGTCGATCTTCTCCACCACCACCGGCAACGGTCTCAAGGACGTCATCAACGCCACCGGCACCGGGCGCCACGTCCGGCTGTACGGCACCGCCCGGGGCGGCCCGTACGGCTACTCGCTCTGGGAGTTCAGCGTCTACGGCACCGGCGGCGCCCCGGTGGCCCCACCGGCCGAACCCGCCGACCCGACGTTCCCGGCCACCCGGCTGGTCTTCGAGGACAACTTCAACGGTCCGGCGGGCAGCAAGCCGGACGCCGCGAAGTGGACCATGGACCCGGGTGTGCCGCAGAACAACGAGGTCCAGTACTACACGCCGAACAGCGAGAACGCGTCGATGAACGGCCAGGGCAGCCTGGTGGTCGAGGCTCGGCGGCAGGACTACCAGGGTCGGCAGTACACCTCGCACCGGATGAACACCAGCAACAAGTTCCACGTGCAGTACGGCCGGATCGAGGCCCGGGTGAAGGTGCCGAAGGGCAACGGCCTGTGGCCGGCGTTCTGGATGATGGGCGAGGACTTCCTCACCGGGCGGCCGTGGCCGTACAACGGCGAGATCGACATCATGGAGGTGCTCGGCCGCAACACCAGCGAGGCCTACTCCACGTTGCACGCACCCGCCTACAACGGCGGCGGCGGGTACGGCCAGAAGTACGCCACCGTGGACCTTTCGCAGGACTTCCACGTCTGGGCCGCCGAGTGGGACAGCAAGGGCATCCGGTTCTTCCTGGACGGCCGGCAGGTCTTCGACGCCAGCAAGGAGACCGTGGAGAACACCCGCGGCCCGTGGATCTTCGACCACAGGTTCTACCTGATCCTCAACCTGGCCGTCGGCGGTGACTTCCCCGGTCCCATCGACGCCACCACGCCGTTCCCGTCGCAGATGCTCGTCGACTACGTCCGCGTCTACCAGTGACCTGACCGCAGGCTCGGCAGCAGTGCCGGGGCGGGGTCCACCCCCGCCCCGGCCTCCTCCCGCCCCCGGGCAGCGGGGGGAAGCGCTCTCCGGCCCTTCGACCCGGTGCTATATAACGGACGCCATGACGACACGGCCCGCGCGCGGCGGGCGGAACCCGACGATGGACCAGGTCGCCGAGGCGGCCGGCGTGTCGCGGGCGACCGTGTCCCGCGTGATCAACGGCGCACCGACCGTGGACATGAAGATCCGCGAGATGGTGCAGCGCGCGATCGCCGAGACCGGGTACGTACCGAACCTGGCTGCCCGTACCCTCGTCACCCGCCGCACCAACTCGGTGGCCCTGGTCATCTCCGAGCCCGACCGCCCGGACGATTCGTCGTTCCTCAACCGCGTCTTCACCGACCCCTACTTCGGCCGGATCACCGCCGGGGCGACCGGCGCGCTACGGCTGCACGACATCCACCTGGTGATCATTCCGACCGATTCGGGCGACCACCACCACGTGATCCGCTACCTGCGCCAGGGTCACGTGGACGGCGTCCTGCTGATCAGCAGCCACGAGCGGGACCCGCTGCCCCGGCAGGTCCACGACCTGGGCATCCCGGCGGTGCTGTCGGCACGTCCGGCGCAGCCCATCCCGATCAGCCATGCCGACGTGGACCAGCGACTCGGCGCTAGGCTGGCCGCCGAGCACCTGCTCGGCCGGGGCTGCCGGCGGCTTGCCACGATCAGCGGGCCGCTGGACATCCCTGCCGGGCTGGACCGGCTGGACGGCTTCCGGTCGTACCTGGCCGATCGCGGCTTCGCCGACGTGCCCTCGGTGGAGGGTGACTTCACCCGGGCCGGCGGCGAGGAGTGCGCACACCGGCTGCTGGCGCGGCACCCCGACGTGGACGGCCTCTTCGTGGCCAGCGACCTGATGTCCGAGGGCGCGCTGCGTGCGGTGCAGGACCTGGGCCGCCGGGTGCCGGACGATGTCGCCGTGGTCGGTTTCGACGACAGCAGCGCCGCCCTGGACTGCCGGCCGCTGCTGACCACCGTCCGGCAGCCGCTCGAAGAGATGGCCGCCGAGATGGCCGAGTTGCTGGTGGCCGACATCGCGTCGCCCGGCCGCCTGCCCCGCTCGGTCACGTTCCAGCCGACCCTGGTGGTACGCGATTCAGCCTGACCCGGATCGCCGCCCGCTACCGCGGCTTCAGCGCGTTCGCGTGGTCGCCGGTCCCGGGCGAGGCCGAGTCAGCCTCAGTGGCTGGGTGGGATGACCCTGAGGTGGCCGCGGCGGCCGGTCTGCTGACCGGGGTGCTGCTCCGCCTCGATCTCGTCCGGGCGCGGCGGCGCCGGCCGGGCGGCCTCGCGGACCGCCTCGGCGAGCGCCACCAGGTCGTCGGTGGTCGGCGGCGGCGGCTCGAACTCACCCTCGTGCCGGACCACGTCCCAGCCCCGGGGGGCGGTCAGGCTCCGGGCGTGCGGTTCGCAGAGGTCGTAGGTGTGCGGCTCGGCGAAGGCGGCCAGCGGGCCCACCACGGCTGTCGACTCGTTGTAGACATAGGTCAGCGTGGCTACGGCCTGTCGGGGGCAGCCGTTGCGGGAGCAACGCCGTGGTGACCTCACGGCGGCACGGTATCTCCATTACCGGCTCCGCCACCACGCTTGGGCTTGCGACACGCCGACAGTGGTGATCACATTCCGGGCAGCCCGCTCCGACACGGCCGAATCCCCGAGCCGATCTTGATCGGAGCAGGTCTACCCTGTCGTCGTGGGCCGTCGTCCACGACTAGCGAAGCGGGGTGCAGATGACCAGTCCGGAGAACCGCCGGCCGGGTTCCGGGCGCCGGTCACGGCGGGACCGGCACGGGCGCGGGCTGCGCGGCCGGCTCGTACCGGCCACCGTCCCGCTGGCCAGGACGAAATCGGAGATCTTCGACGACCTGGTGCTGGACACCGTGGAAACCCTGGAGCGGCGGTTCGCCAAGGAACTGGCCGGGGTCGAGTTCGCGGTCGAGGACGTGCCGCCGGACCTGAACGTCTACGACTCGGACGTACTCGAGGACGGCGAGGTGCCGCTGGCCCGGCTGCTGCCCGGGCGCCCGGGGCGGCAGGAGGTGCCACCCCGGATCGTGCTCTACCGTCGCCCCCTGGAGTTCCGCGCGATAGACCGCGAGGACCTCGCCGACCTGGTGCACGATGTGATCATCGAGCAGGTCGCGAACCTGCTCGGCGTCGACCCTGACGAGCTGGCCTGACCCGGGTGGCCCCCACCACCCGGGCGCGGCCGCTCAGGCGACGCGACGCTTCAACTTGCGCCGTTCGCGTTCGGACAACCCGCCCCAGATCCCGAACCGTTCGTCGTGCCCGAGTGCGTATTCCAGACACTCGGCCTTGACCTCGCACCGGGAGCAGATCCGCTTCGCCTCGCGGGTCGAGCCGCCCTTCTCGGGAAAGAACGCTTCCGGATCGGTCTGCGAGCAGAGCGCCCGCTCTTGCCACTCCGGAGCGTTTCCGAGCAGGTCGGCCACCTCGAGTCGGCCGTCCATCCAGTTGCCTCCTTATCGCGCACCGGCGCGGCAGCCGGCGCAACCCCCCACGCGGAAGGCGTGTTTGTCCGCCCGGTAGCGATTTGATGCGCTCCGTACGAACGACCCCACTGAAATTACACGTGTGTCATACGTGCGTCGTCAAGCCGAACCTGCTAAATGGAGTCACCCCTACCGCGTGCCCGGACGACTGTGGAGTCATCGGGTCTCGCAACACCTGCCCTATCGATTCAGACCCGGTGCGGGTAACGCCCGCACGGCGAGTTGCGTCGGATATCCGGCGTGGCGCGGCCGGCGCGCCCTGGCGCGGCCTGACCGAAACCTTCCGGAGCTGTCCGGCAGGTGGGACGGCGAGGTCAGCCGGCGTACCCGTAGACGGTCGTCCGGGGCCGGGCCCGCCGGCCGGCGGCGGCGGCGATCCGTTCGAGCTGGGCGACGGTACGCGCCGAGCCGTGGTCCGAGCCCGCCATCCGGGAGATCGTCTCTTCCATCAGCGTGCCGCCGAGATCGTTGCAGCCGCCGCGCAGCAGCTCGGCCGCACCGGAGTCGCCGAGCTTCACCCAGGAACACTGGATGTTGGCGATCCGGCCGTGCAGCAGCAGCCGGGCCATCGCGTGCACGACCCGGTTCTCCCGCCAGGTGGGACCCGGCCGGGCGATGCCGGCGAGATAGATCGGCGCGTTGGTGTGCACGAACGGCAGCGCGACGAACTCGGTGAAGCCGCCGGTCCGGTCCTGCAGCCCCGCCAGTACCCGGAAGTGCCCGAGCCACTGCCGCTCATGGTCGACGTGGCCGTACATCATCGTGGAGCTGGACCGGATGCCCAGCTCGTGCGCGGTGCCGACCACCTCGACCCAGGTGGCGGCCGGCAGTTTGCCCTTGGTGAGCACCCAGCGCACCTCGTCGTCGAGGATCTCGGCGGCGGTGCCCGGGATCGTGTCCAGCCCCGCGTCCCGCAGCTCGGTCAGCCACTCCCGGACCGGCACCCCGGCCTTGGCCGCCCCGGTGACGATCTCCATCGGCGAGTACGCGTGCACGTGCAACCCCGGCACCCGGGCCTTGACCGCCCGCACCAGGTCCGCGTACGCGGTCACCGGCAGCTTCGGGTCGATCCCGCCCTGCATGCAGACCTCGGTGGCGCCGGCCGCCCACGCCTGCTCGGCCCGGTCGGCGACCTGCTCCACCGAGAGCCGGTACGCGTCGGCGTCCCGCTCCCGCTGCGCGAACGCGCAGAACCGGCAACCCACGTAGCAGACGTTCGAAAAGTTGATGTTGCGGTTGACCACGTACGTCACGTCGTCGCCGACGGTGTCCCGGCGGACGTCGTCGGCGATCCGGCACAGCTCGTCCAGGGCCGTCCCGTCGGCGGCGAAGAGCGCCAGTGCCGCCGCCTCGTGCCGGGGCTCCAGCAGCGCGGCCGGGTCGTCGGCGGCCAGCCGCAGCCCGGCCCGCAGCTCAGCCCGCGGTTCGGCGTCGGACGCCGGGGCGGCGCTGCTCACCTGCGCGCCGACCTCGGCCCAGTCGCCGTAGACCGAGTCGAAGTCGCCCCGCCGGTCGGCGCTGCGGCCGGCGGTGTCGATGGTGGCGTGCAGGTCGGTACGCCCACCCGGCACGAACGCGTCGTCCGGCTCCTGCCACAGCCGGCCGACCGGCCGGGCCGACTCGACCGCCAGCCCGGTAACCGGGTCGGCGAGCGCCCCGACGTGCCCGGCGAGCCGCGGATCGAGCCACGGGTCGCCCCGCCGGACGTACTCCGGATAGACCGTCAGCCGTTCCCGCAGGGTGAACCCGGCGGCGGCGGTACGCGCGGCCAGCTCGTCCAGCTGCGGCCACGGGCGCTCCGGGTTGACGTGGTCCGGCGTCACCGGCGAAACCCCGCCCCAGTCGTCGATGCCGGCCCGCAGCAGCAGGTCGTACTCCCCCTCGATCAGGTTCGGCGGGGCCTGGATCCGGGCGCCCGGCCCGAGCAGGATCCGGGCCACCGCCACCGTGGCGGCCAGCTCGTGCAGCTCCGCGTCGGGCATCCCGCGCATCGCGGTGTCCGGCTTGGCCCGGAAGTTCTGCACGATGACTTCCTGGACGTGCCCGTACTCCCGGGCGCTGCGCCGGATGGCGAAGATCGCGTCGACCCGCTCGGCCGGCGTCTCGCCGATCCCGATCAGGATGCCTGTGGTGAACGGCACGCCGACCCGCCCGGCGTCGGCGAGCACCCGCAGCCGGACCGCCGGCTCCTTGTCCGGCGAGCCGTGGTGCGGGCCACCGGGCTCCGACCAGAGCCGGGTGGCGGTGGTCTCCAGCATCATCCCCATGCTCGGCGCCACCGGCTTGAGCCGTTGCAGCTCGGCCCAGGAGAGCACGCCGGGGTTGAGGTGCGGCAGCAGCCCGGTCTCCTCGAGTACGGCGACGGCACAGGCCCGCAGGTAGTCCAGGGTCGAGTCGAAGCCGCGCTCGGTAAGCCACTGTCGGGCCTGCGGCCAGCGCTCCTCCGGCCGGTCGCCGAGGGTGAAGAGCGCCTCCTTGCAGCCCTGCGCGGCGCCGGCCGCCGCGATCGCCAGCACCTCGTCCCGTTCCAGGAAGGCGGCCGGTAGCCGGTGCGGCACGGTGGCGAAGGTGCAGTAGTGGCAGCGGTCCCGGCAGAGCCGGGTCAGCGGGACGAAGACCTTCTTGGAGAAGGTGACCACGCCGGGCCGGCCGGCGTCGGCCAGCCCGGCGTCCCGGATCCGGCCGGCGACGGCCAGCAGTTCGTCGAGGAACCCACCCCGGGCGGCGAGCAGCGCGGTCGCCTCGTCCGGGTCGAGGGGCCGCCCGTCGGTCGCCCGGCGCAGCGCCCGGCGCAGACTCGCAACGGTAGGTTGATCAGTCCCATCAGCCACTCGTGCAGCCTAGGCGCACCGCCGGCCGGACCGCGCCCGGCGGTCCCGCAGCCGGTGCTGCCACGCCCGGTGGCGGCACGCCCGGTGGTCCTGCGGTGCTCCACGTCCGGTGCTGCCGCGCCCGGCGGTCCCGCAGCCGGTGCTGACGGACTCGCCGGGCGGCCGGCTCAGCGTGGCTGGGTCGGGTCGTCGTCCCGGTCCGCCGGGGGTGGCTGGGCGCCGGCCGACGGCTGCTGGCTGGCCGGGTTGATCCGCTGGGTGGGCTCGACCGGCGCCGGCCGCTGCGGGATCACCTGGGTCCGCCCCTCCTCCTCGTCCTCCGGCTCCGGCTTCGCCGACGGGCCGGCGCCGACGGACGGCGCCGGCCCGACCGAGGCGACCGGGCCGACGGACGGTGCGGACGCCTCGGGCGCGCGCGGTGCCGGCGGCGCGGAGGAGGGAGATGTGGGGGCGGGAGGCGCGGAGGCGGGTGCCGGTGGCGCGGACGACGGCGGAGCCGAGACGGGCGGGGCGGACGCGGGGGGCGCGGACGCAGGGGGCCCGGACGCGGGCGGGGCCGAGGACGGCACCGGCTGGCCGTATCCGGGCTGGCCGTAGCCGGCGGGCGGGGCGTAGTCGCTCGGCTGGCCGTAGACCGTCGGCTGGCCGTAGCCGTGCGGCCCGGCCTGACCGGCCGGCGGATAGCCCTGGTACGGAACACCGGGCTGGCCGTGCGGCGCCGGCTGGCCGTAGGTGCCGGGCTGGCCGTAGGTGCCCGGCTGACCGTAGGTGCCCGGCTGGGGCTGGCCGTAGGTGCCCGGCTGGGGCTGGCCGTAGAGGCCGGGCTGCGGCTTCGGCTTCGGCACGTGGAAGAGCGTCCGCCACACCCGCAGCACCACGAAGGCCGCCACCAGGAGGACCAGGTACGCCCCGACGAAGACCAGCGTCCGGGTGAACGCCTGCCGGAACTGCGTCTCGGCCAGCAGCCCGAAGATCGCGGCGAGCAGGGTGATCCCGCCGAGCAGCACCGAGACGGCGTACTCGACGAGCGCCACCAGGGTGATCACCCGGGCCTGCCCGACGACCGGCTGGATGTGCGTGGCGAGCAGTACCGCCAGCACCGGCAGCGCCACCTGCTCCAGGCCGACGAAGGCGTAGAAGTAGGTGAGCGACCGGTCGCCGAAGTCGGAGTTCTCCCAGCCGCCGAAGAAGAGCTCGATCAGCCCGCTGAACAGGAAGAGGGCGTTCGCCCCGACGAGCACCAGCGCGATCAGCTCGCGCAGCGGCTTGGTTGTCGAACTGGCCTGCGGCGCCTCGCTCGGCGCGGGCCCGGGCTGGCTGGTCAAGGCTTCCCCCTGGTGGCGGTTACGGACTCCTGCGTCGCCTGAGCCTAGTCGCCCGGCCCGCCCGACGCCCGCTCCACGTCGATGGGCGAGGATGGACGTCATGCGCATCGTGGTGTTGACCGGGGGCATCGGCGGAGCCCGCTTCCTGACCGGCGTGCGTGCGTACGCCCGCCAGGCCGGTGCCGAGGTGACCGCGGTGGTGAACGTCGGCGACGACGTCGTACTGCACGGCCTGCGGATCTGCCCGGACCTGGACAGTGTGATGTACACCCTCGGCGGCGGTGCGGACCGGGAACGGGGCTGGGGCCGGGCCGGCGAAACCTGGACGGTCAAGGAGGAACTCGCCGCGTACGGTGCCGAGCCGACCTGGTTCGGCCTCGGCGACCGGGACGTGGCGACCCATCTGGTCCGGACCACCATGCTGAACGCCGGCTATCCCCTCTCGGCGGTCACCGAGGCACTCTGCGCCCGCTGGCAACCGGGGGTACGCCTGCTTCCCGCCACCGACGACCGCCTGGAGACCCACGTCGTGGTGACCGACCCGGACGGGGACCCGCCGGGCGCCCAGCGGGCGATCCACTTCCAGGAGTGGTGGGTACGCCACCGGGGTGAGCTGCCCACCTCCCGGTTCGTCTTCGTCGGCGCCGAGGCGGCCAAGCCGGCGGCCGGGGTGCTCGACGCGCTGGCCGGTGCCGACGTGGTGCTGCTCGCCCCGAGCAACCCGGTGGTGAGCATCGCGCCGGTGCTCGCCGTACCCGAGTTGCGGGACGCGCTGGTCGCCGGCCCCGCCCCGGTGGTCGGGGTGTCGCCGATCATCGGCGGCGCACCGGTGCGCGGGATGGCCGACCGCTGCCTGGCGGTGCTCGGCGTGCCCTGCACGGCGGCCGGCGTGGGTGGGCTGTACGGCCCACGGTCGGCCGGTGGCATCCTGGACGCCTGGCTGGTGGACGGCACCGACGCCGGGACCGAGGTCGAGGGGGTGACCGTGCGGGCGGCCCCACTCTGGATGACCGACGAGGCGGCGACCGCGGCCATGGTCCGGACCGCCCTGGAGCTGGCGTGACCGGTGCCGCCCGACGGGCGACGGGAGCCGGGCGGGCAACGGGAACCGGGCGGGCAACGGGAACCGGACGGGCAACGGGAACCGGACGGGCAATGGGAGCCGGACGGGCAATGGGAGCCGGACGGACGACGAAAGCCAGACGGGCGACGAAAGCCGTGGAGCTGGGATGAGACTTGAGGTGCTGCCGGTGCTCGGCATCGGCGACGTCACCGAGGGCGACGACCTGTCGGCGCTCATCGCGACCGCCGCGCCCTGGCTGCGCGACGGCGACGTGCTGGTGGTGACGAGCAAGATCGTCTCCAAGGCGGAGGGCCGGCTTGTCGACGTACCCGTGGACGGGCCGGAACGGGAGGCGGTCCGGGCCGAGGTGCTGGCCGGCGAGACCGCCCGGCCGGTGGCCCGGCGCGGCGCGACCCGGATCGTGCAGACCCACCACGGCTTCGTGATGGCCTCCGCCGGGATCGACGCCTCCAACGTGGACCGTTCCCGGCTGGTGCTGCTGCCGAAGGACCCGGACGCCTCCGCGCGGGCGCTGCGGGCGGCGATCCGCGAGCGGCACGGCGCCGACGTGGCGGTGATCGTCTCCGACACCATGGGCCGACCGTGGCGCAACGGCCTGACCGACGTGGCGCTCGGGGTCGCCGGGATGCCGGCGGTCCGCGACCACCGGGGCGAGGTCGACCCGTACGGCAACAAGCTCAACATCACCCAGATGGCCGTGGTCGACGAGCTGGCCGGCGCGGGTGAACTGGTCAAGGGCAAGTGCGACCAGGTGCCGGTGGCGGTGGTACGCGGCTATCTCGGCGCGGCCGACCCGGACGACGGGCCGGGCGCGGCGGTGCTGGTCCGCGACGCCGAGCAGGACCTCTTCGCGCTGGGCACGGCCGAGGCGCGGGCCGACGGGCTGCGCGCCGCCGCCACCCTCGCCGAGTCGCCGGCCGGCGGTCCGGGAAGCCCGGTGGTGCCGGCCGTGCTGGACCTGCCGGCCGGGCTGGACGGCACCGGGGCCGGGCCGGACCGGGCGGCCGTCGACCGGGCGCTGGGCACGGTGGCCGGCGTCCTGGCGCCCGGCACGGTCTGCACGCTTGTCACCGACGAACCACGGGTACGCGCCCGGCTCGGCACGACCGCCGCCCCGGAGCAGGCGTACGCCGCCGGTGCCGTGCTGCTCGACTGTGCGCCTCCCGGCCCGGCCGGCACCGATCCCGGAGTGCTGATCCGGTTCGGCGCCGACCTGCACCGGCTGCGGGCCGCGCTGGCCGCCGAGGGTGTCGGCTCCGCCGTGCTTCCGGCACCGGACGGCGGGATCGGGGCGACGCTGCTGCTCGGCACCACACCCGCCGACGGCCGCTGAGAACGCCGGCCGGTAAGCGGGTTCAGCCGCTCAGCATCGCCCTGCCCAGCGGGGTGAGGCTGTGCAGCACGGTGTTGCGGTCGCGGTGGCTGACCAGCAGCCCGGCGTTGCGCAGTACCCCGGTGTGCTGGCTGGCCGCCGCCGCCGAGATGTTCAGCCGGCGGGCCACCTCGCCGGTCGAGCAGCCGTCGCCGACCACCTCCAGCACCCGGGCCCGGGTCTTCCCGATCAGCGCCGCCAGCGCCGCCCGGCTCTCCTCCCGACCGGCCGCCGGCACCGGACCGACGCCCTCGCCGGGTGCCGGGGTCAGCCCGCCCAACCGGTCGACGGGATAGACGAGCACCGGCGGCAGCTCCGGGTCGAGCAGCGTCACCGGGATGCGGGCGCAGAAGAACGACGGCACCAGCAGCAGGCCGCGCCCGTCGAGGTGCAGCTCCCGGTCGGCGGGATAGTCCGGCACCTCCAGTACGCCCGCGTCCCAGCGCATCGCCGGGCGCAGGCTGGCCAGCAGCCCCTCGGTACCGCCGTCGAGCAGGGCGCGGGCCCGCCGTGACCGGTCCGCCTCCACCGCCGCCTGGACCCGGTCCCAGTACGGCTCGATCGCGGTCGCCTGGTAGAGCCGCATCGAGTCGGTCAGGTGTTCCAGTACCTCGACGTCGCCCCGGGCCAGTGCGCTCGCCGAGCCCGGCAGCGGCAGCGGGCTCTCCCCGGCCAGTACGGTCAGGTCCCGTTCCAGTGCCCCGATCGGAGTGGAGCGTACGGCGTCCAGCCCGGCCGCCAGGCCGTACATGCTGTGGTAAGGGGTCAGGAAGTCGGGGAAGTAGCCCCGGGGCGGGTTGAGCGCGAAGAGCAGCCGCAACTGGCCCGGTACGGTGTCCCGGCGCAGCCCGCCGGAGACGCCCCGCCGCCAGCCCGCCATCATCGGGTCCCGGCTGCGCCCCTGTAGCAGGTGCAGGCTGAGGACCAGCTCCCAGACCTGGTCCGCCGCAGGTGCGACCCGGGTCCGGGCGATGTCCTCGCTCGAGAAGAAGATCCGCAGCATGGCGCGCACTCCCCGAGTCGCCGGATGGGGTGGCCCGGCGACCATTCGCACTCTACCTCGGCGCGATCTATCAGCGTCTTTCAGCTCAGGCTGAAAGACCTCGACGCCCGGCGGAGCCAGCGGGCATGCTCACTAGGCCGACAGGGTCACCGGAGTCCCGATACACCGGAGAGCCCTGCGGCGTTTCAGGGGGCAGGGGAGGAACGCGGCACCCGGACGGTCGCCACGAGGGTTCGCGGGCGGTGGTCCGTGGAGGGCACTGTCCGGGTCGTCGCTTCCCACGCCCCCTTCCGCGCTGGGCGAACCTAGGCCGGCGTGATCAGCAGCGCGACGCGGTGGTCCTCGTCGGTCACGTAGTAGCGCGCACCGTCCACTTCGGCCAGTCCCTCGACGTTGTGCAGCGGGCCGAGGTCCGCGACCAGATCACCGGCGAGCGCGCCGCCGGCCGCACCGTGGAGCGGTCCGTGGAACCGCACGTGCCGGCTCGGCACGTCGCCGCCGGCCGGATGGTCGTCGAGCAGTACCGAGCGCTTGCCGAGGGCGTCGATCGAGCCGACCACCGCGTCGTACCCGCCGTCGTCGCGGGCCGACAGCGCCCGGAAGCCGGTCAGCTCGCCGGGCCGGGTCACCCCGGTCAACACGTACGCCCCGACGACCCGGGGCCAGCTCCGCCGGTCGAACATCCCGGCCAGCCCCGCCACCTCCAGCAGGATCGGCTCGCCCCGCCCGGTCACCGGAAAACGCAGTCCGAGCAGCACGTTGCCGGTCGGCGTGCACGCCGCCGCCTCCACGTTTATCGGCAGGTCGTCCTCGGCGAGCCGGCCGACCCAGGTCTTCGCCCGGGCGGTGCCCCGGTCCCGGGTCGCCGCGATGAAACGGTGCCGCACCCGCTCCCCCGCCGGCAGAATGCCGAGCCCGGCGGCCAGCAGGGCGTCGTTCGCCGCCCGGTGCAGCCGGAACTGGTTGCGCACCACGTGCAGCCGGGGCAGCGGGGCGGCGGCCTCGGCCTCCCGGAACCGGGCCACGAAGGCCCGCCGGGGGCGCAGCGGGCCACGTTTCGAGCCGAAGTGCGAGCCGAAGACGTAGACCCAGCCGTCGTGCCGGGCCAGCGCCTCGCCGTCCTCGGTCCGACCGGTCTCGACACCGGCGTCCATCGGCAGGTGGTGGGTCGACCAGCCGCCGTCGGGCCGCTCGACGAGCAGGGCCAGGCAGTCCTCGACCGGCCCCTCGTCGAGTACGGTCCAGAACGCCCGGCGGGCGCCGTAGGCGGCGAGCACCTCCGGTGCGCGTACCGGCAGCAGGTCGCTCGCCTCGTTGCCGGCGACGGCCAGTTCGACGGTACGCGGAAGGCAGGTCATACCGATCATGTTACGAACCCGGCACTAGGGTGGTGGTGTGCCCGACGCCCTCCACGCCGACACGATCGCCCTGCTCACCGCCTGGCAGCCGCCCATCCCGGCGGTGGCCGAGGCACGGGACCGGACCCTGCTGCTGCTCGCCGACGGCGGCCCGGCCGCGCTGACCCGGGCGCACCGGGCCGGCCACGTCACCGCCAGCGCCCTGGTGCTGGACGCGACAGGCGACCGGGTACTGCTCTGCCTGCACGGCCGGTTCCGCCGGTGGGTCCAGCTCGGCGGGCACTGCGAGCCCGAGGACCGGACGCTTGCCGGTGCGGCGCTGCGCGAGGCGACCGAGGAGTCCGGCATTTCCGGGCTGTGGCTCGACCCGACCCCGATCCACCTGGACATCCACGAGGTCGCCTGCCAGGGCGGCTCGCTGCACTACGACGTACGCTTCGCCGCGGTCGCCCCGGCCGGCGCGGTCGAGCAGGTCAGCGCCGAGTCGGTGGAACTCGGCTGGTTCCCGCCGGACGCGCTCCCGGAGCCGCTGGCCGGCGCCACCGCCGAACTGGTGGCACCGGCACTCGCGGTCTTCGCCCGGACCCGCCCGCTGCCCCGACCCGCACCGGAGGCGTCGGCCGGGGTCGGCTGACTCACAGGTACGGGTGCGCCTCCTCCGCCTCCAGGGCGGCGACGATCTCCTTGACCTCCTGGGCCCGGGACCGGGAGCAGACGAAGAGCGCGTCCGGCATGTCGACCACCACGGTGTCCCGCACCCCGAGGGTCACCACCAGCCGGTCGGACTGGGTCACCACCACCGTGCGCTCGGTGTCCCGGAGCACCACCCGGCCGGCCGGCGCCGTGCCGTCCGGCCCCTCCCGGAGCACCACGTTGCTGGCGTCGTCGCCGGTGAGCGCCTCGCCGAGGGTGTGGAAGTCGCCGACGTCGTTCCACCGGAAGTCGGCCGGCACGGTGGCGACCAGGCCACGCTCGGCAGCGCCCTCCATCACCGCGAAGTCCACCGAGATCTTGGTCAGCTGCGGCCAGAGCCGGTCGAGTACCGCCGCCTGCTCCGGGGTGCCCCAGGCGGCGGCGATCTCGGTCAGCCCGGCGTACAGCGCCGGCTGCTGCCGGGCGAGCTCGCCGAGGAAGACGTCGACCCGCCAGACGAACATCGAGGCGTTCCAGTAGAAGCGGCCGGACTCGACGTACTTGACCGCGAGGTCGTACTCCGGCTTCTCCTTGAAGCGGACCACCCGGCGGGCCGGGCCGTCACCGATCGGCTCACCCGACTCCAGGTAGCCGTAGCCGGTCTCCGGGTGCGTCGGGGTGATGCCCACCGCCACCATCAGGCCGTCCTGCGCGGTCGCTATCGCCGCGCCGAGCACCTCCAGGAACCGGGTCTGGTCGCCGACCACGTGGTCGGCGGAGAAGGCGCCCATCACCGCGTCCGGGTCGCGCCGGGCGATGATCGCCGCCGCCAGCCCGATCGCCGCGCAGGAGTCCCGGCGGGAGGGTTCGACCAGGACGTTCTCCTCCGGTACGTCGGGCAGCTGCCGGGCCACCGCGACCGCGTGCGCGGCACCGGTGACCACGTACGTGCTGTCCGGACCGGCCAGCGGACGCACCCGGCGGACTGTCGCCTGGAGTAGCGACTCGTCCGAGCCGGTGAGCGGGAGGAGGAACTTGGGGCGGCCGGCGCGGGAGAGTGGCCACAGACGGGTGCCACTGCCGCCGGCCGGGATCACGGCGTAGAACATCGCCACATCATGCCCTGCCCGTCCGGTACGGGGTGCGCACACCATCTGACAACACCCGATTCCCGTCCGGGGTGGAGCCGTCCCGGCCGGACCCGCCGCAGGTCACGCCCGGGCCCGGCCCCAGGCCGCCAGATGCACCTCGGCACTCGACTCCCAGGTGAACTCCTTGGCCCGGTCGAAGCCCGCCTTGGCCAGCGCGAGCCGCCGCGCCTCGTCGTCGAGCAGCGCCGCCAGGTCGGTCGCGATCTGCTGCGGGTCCTCGCTGGTGTACGCCACCGCGTCGCCACCCACCTCGGGCAGCGACAGCCGGGGCGTGGTGAGCACCGGTGCGGCGCAGGCCATCGCCTCCAGGATCGGCAGCCCGAAGCCCTCGCCGTAGGACGGGTAGGCGGCGACGAGCGCACCACCGAGGAAACCGGGCAGGTCGGCGTAGCGCAGGTAGCCGGGGCGGAGCAGCCGCAGGTGCGCCGGCACGTCGGCGACCGCCCGGTCGATGTCGTCGTCGTGCCCCTGTCCACCGGCGACCACCAGGGCGGGCGGCTCCGGCCGGTCCTTGACCGCCAGCACCCAGCCCCGGATCAGGTTCGGGACGTTCTTGCGCGGCTCCTTGGCGCCGAGGAACGCCACGTAGCTGTGTCCGCCGAGGCCGAGCCGGGCGCGTACCCGGGCCTTCTCCTCGTCGCTCGGCGCGTGGAACGCCGCCTGGTCGACCCCGTGGTAGGCGACGTCGATCCGGGTCGGGTCGGCGTCCAGCAGCCGGATCAGCTCGTCCCGGGTCGCCTTGCTCGGCACGATCACCCGGTCGGCCCGGCGCAGCGAGGTCTTGATGGCGCTGCGGAAGAAGGTCCGGCGCGTCTTGTCGTAGTGCTCCGGTTCGGTGAAGAAGGTCGCGTCGTGCACGGTCACCGTCACCGGACAACCGGCCCGCAACGGGCAGGTGTAGAACGGCGAGTGCAGCACCTGGGCACCGACCTGCTGGGCCAGCAGCGGCAGCCCGGTCTGCTCCCAGGCGAGCCGGGCCG
Organism: Plantactinospora sp. WMMB782; assembly: GCF_049179135.1. Lineage (NCBI taxonomy): Bacteria > Bacillati > Actinomycetota > Actinomycetes > Micromonosporales > Micromonosporaceae > Plantactinospora > Plantactinospora sp. WMMB782. Next base: position 1,251,310 of record NZ_JBMHMC010000007.1, read on the forward strand.
GCCGGTGCGCCACCGCCGCCGGTGCCGGGATCACCTCGGCGGCCGGCAGCATCCGGGAGTATCGCTCGACGTCGGTGCGCAGCCCGACCACGGCCAGTTCCAGACCCGGTCCGATCAGCTTGCCCAGCGCGCCGAGCAGGCCGTCGACGTATCTGCCCACGCCACCCCGGTCGGCGGGGACGCTGGTGGCGTCAATGAGCACGCGGGGCGGGCGACCGGCGGTCACTTGGCGACTCCTCGGCTGGGTGTGATGTAGGGAACAACACTTTCGCCAAGCCTACGCCGGACCGCCCCGGAAGCGTCGACTGCGACCCGTCGGGCAACTGTCTTTCCGGTGACTCGACGGCCGTTCCTTCCGGCGACTCTTCCGACGACTCCGCGCCGGCCTGTCGGGTGACCGCACGCGGTGTCCTTCCGGTGACTCGACGCCGCCGCTCGGGCGGTGCCGCACCGCCGTGGTCGGTATCGTTCCGGTCGATGACCGAGAACATTGCCGGGCTGTTCGCCGCCGCGACCGCCGCGGACCCGACCCGACCCCTGCTGACCTGGTACGACGACGCCTCCGGGGACCGGACCGAACTCTCCGGGGCGACCCTGGCGAACTGGGTGGCGAAGACCGCGAACCTGCTCGTCGACGCGGCCGGGGTGGCGCCGGCCGATCCCGTCGGCGTGCTGCTGCCGCCGCACTGGCAGACCGCCGCCGTGCTGCTCGGCTGCTGGTCGACCGGGGCGGCGGTGAGCGGCGCCCGGCCCGACGGGTCGGCCCCGGGACCTGTCGACGCGCTCTTCGCCGCCGTCGACCGGCTCGGCGAGTCGGCGACCTGGCCGGCCGGCGAGCAGTACGCCCTGGCGCTCGCCCCACTCGCCGCCCCGGCCCGGGACCTGCCGCCCGGCTGGGCCGACTACGTGACCGAGGTACGCGGACACGGCGACCACTTCACGCCGTACCCGGCGGCCGGTCCGCAGGACCCGGTACTCGTCGACCTGGCGACCCGGCGCGCCACCGAACTGGGCATCGGCGCCGGTGACCGGGTGCTGGTCGACGCGGCCCGGCACCCGGACCCGGTGGACTGGCTGCTCGCCCCGCTGGCCGCCGGGGCCAGCACGGTGCTCTGCGGCAACCTCGACCCGGCCCGGCTGGACGACCGGGCGGCGGCGGAGAAGGTCACGGTTCGGTTGACGTAATCCACGTCACACCGCAGCCCCGACAGGTGCCTCGCCCCCGCTACGTCCGGCCGGCGCTGCGCTGCCGGGCGAACCGCTCGAAGGCGACAAGCGACTCCGGGTTGGCGAGCGCGCCGGTGGCGGCGGCCGAGTCCACCGGCGCACCCGCGAGGATCTTCTTCACCGGCACCTCCAGCTTCTTCGCCGACAACGTCCTCGGCACCGCACCGACCTGGTGGACCGCGTCCGGCACGTGCCGGGGCGACAGCCCGGTACGCAGCTCCCGGTTGATCCGCCCGGTCAGCTCGGCGTCCAGCTCCAGCCCCGGCGCGAGGACGACGAAGAGCAGCAGCTCGCCCGCGCCGCCCGCGTCGTCCTCCAGGTGCACCACGAGCGAGTCGGTCACCTCGGGCAGCCCCTCGACCACCGAGTAGAACTCGGCCGTGCCGAGGCGTACGCCGCCCCGGTTGAGGGTGGCGTCGGAGCGGCCGGTGATCACACAGCTGCCCCGCCCGCTGACGGTGATCCAGTCGCCGTGCCGCCACACCCCGGGATAGACGTCGAAGTACGCCTCCCGGTAGCGGCTGCCGTCCGGGTCGTTCCAGAACCCGACCGGCATGCTCGGCATCGGTGCGGTGATCACCAGCTCGCCGAGCTGGTCCAGCACCGGCTCGCCGTCGGCCGACCGGGCCTCCACCCGGGCGCCGAGGCAGCGGCAGGTGATCTCACCGGCGACGACCGGCAGCAGCGGGACGCCGCCGACGAAACCGGTGCAGACGTCGGTGCCGCCGGAGATCGAGTCGAGCCGCAGGTTCGCGCCGACGGAGTCGTACACCCAGCGGAAGCCCTCGGCCGGCAGCGGCGCACCTGTCGAACCGACCCCGCGGACGGCGGAAAGGTCGAATGACTCGGCCGGCCGCAGCCCGGCCTTGCGGCAGGCCAGCAGGAACGGCGCCGAGCTGCCGAAGTAGCTGGTGCCGGTGTCGGCGGCCAGCCGCCACAGCGTGCCCAGGTCCGGCTCGGCCGGGCGGCCCGGCTCGGCCCGCACCGCCGGGTTGCCGTCGAAGAGCACGATCGCCGCACCCACCGCCGGGCCGGAGACCAGGAAGTTCCACATCATCCAGCCGGTGGTGGTGAACCAGAAGAACCGGTCGCCCGGGCCGAGGTCGTGGTGCAGGGCCAGCATCTTCAGGTGTTCGAGCAGGATGCCGCCGTGCCCGTGCACGATCGGCTTCGGCAGCCCGGTGGTGCCGGAGGAGTAGAGCACGTAGAGCGGGTGGTCGAACGGCACCGCCGCGAAGGCCAGCGGCTCGTCGGTGCCGGCCGCCAGCTCCGCCCAGGCCAGGGCGCCGTCCGGCGGCCCGGCGTCCGGCTCCAGGTAGGGCAGCACCACCGTGTGCACCAGGGACGGCAGCTCGGCCCGGATCGTCGCCACCTCGGCGCGGCGGTCGACGGGTTTGTCGCCGTACCGGTAGCCGTCCACCGCCACCAGCACGGTCGGGGCGATCTGCCGCCAGCGGTCGAGCACGCTGCGGGTGCCGAACTCGGGGGCGCAGGAGGAGAAGACCGCGCCGAGGCTGGCGGTGGCGAGCATCAGCACGAGGGTCTCGGGGACGTTCGGGGCGTACGCCGCCACCCGGTCGCCCCGGCCGACACCGAGCCGGACCAGCCCGGCCCGGACCCGGCGTACCTGCTCGCGCAGCTGCGCGGCGGTGAGGGTGACCGGGGCCCGGGTCTGGCTGTGCGCGATCACCACCGGCTCGTCGTCGCCCATCCCGGGCATCCGGAGTACGTGCTCGGCATAGTTGAGGGTGGCGCCGGGGAACCAGCGGGTGCCGGGCATGGTCGGGTCGACCAGGGTGGCGGTCGGCTCGGTGTGCGCGCGGACCTCGAAGTAGTCCCAGATCGAGCGCCAGAAGCCGGCGAGGTCGGTGACCGACCACTGCCAGAGTGCGGCGTAGTCGGCGAAGTCGAGTCCCCGGTGCCGGCGCAGCCAGCGCAGGTAGTCGCCGATCCGGGACCGGTCGTCGCCGGCCGGTGGCGGCGTCCAGAGCACCTCGCCCACCATGGTCCTGCTCCTCCCTACGGCCGGCACGCCGGTGTGCCGGGCCCGGTCGCCATACTGCCGTACCCCGACCCGCAATTCTGCGCCCGCAGGCCGGCACCGGTACGCGTGCCCGACCCACATCTCCGGCCGCCCGACCATGTGGCCCGCACCGGGGTCGGCGGCGGGCCGCAGCCGGCAGCGAGCGGGGGGTCGGAGGCGAGCGGGGGCCGGAGGCGAGCGGGGGTCGGAGGCGAGCGGGGGTCGGAGGCGAGCGGGGGTCGGAGGCGAGCGGGGGTCGTCGGTGCCGGCGGGTCAGCCGGCGACGGAGGGGTCGGCGGCGGCGCCCCGGTGTGCCTGGATCGCCCTGCGCTTGGCCAGCCGGTGCGCCCGGCGGATCTCCGCCTCGCGGAACCGGCGCTCGTCCGAGGGGGTCTGCGGCAGAACCGGACGGACCGGGCGCGGGTTGCCGGCCACGTCCACCCCGACGAAGACCAGGTAGGCGGTGGCCACCAGGATCGGGTCGTCCTCGGCGCTGTCCCAGCGCTCGGCGACGACCCGCACCCCGACCTCCATCGAGGTCTGCCCGGTCCAGTTGACCTGGGCGTGCGCGTGCACCAGGTCACCGACCCGGACCGGCTCGGCGAAGACGATCACGTCGATCGCGGCGGTGACCGCCGTACCGCCGGAGTGCCGGGCCGCCGACGCGCCGGCCACGTCGTCGACGAACTTCATCAGCACCCCGCCGTGCACGGTGCCGTAGAGGTTGACGTCGACCGCGGTCATGATCCGGCTGAGCGTGACCCGGGAGTACGAGGTCGGCTTGCCGGACGGCTGCGGCGGGGGCTGCTCGGTCATGCCGCAACGGTACGGCGGGGCCCCGGATCCAGGCCCGCGCCGGTGACGCCGGTTACCCGGGTCACCCCCCGGCCGCCCCGGTCCCTCCGGTCACCCGACGGTGACAATCAGCAAGTTCGATCGAAGACGCGCCGGGGCAGGCTGCCGGGCGGCCTCCGAGGCGGTACGGTGCGCGGATGCGACATCTCTGGAGCTTCCTCGCCGGAGTGGTGGCGGCGCCACTGACCTGGGCCTTGATCGCGCTCGGTCAGGAAGGGTCCGCCCGCACCGTCACCCGCTGGGTGGAAGTCGGTACGTTCAACACGGCCAACCTGATCCAGGGGGCCGTCTACCTCGGCGTCGCCGGCATCCTGCTCGGCCTGCTCGGCACGCTGCGGCTCTCCCCCGCCGGCCCGCTCGTCACCGGCCTGCTGCTGGTCGCGCCGTACGTCGGGCTGTTCGTCGACCCCTTCACCGTGCGCGACGCGGTGCCGGCGAACTGGAAGGTCTTCGGCGACCCGCTGCCGCTGCTGCAGGTGCTCGACAACGGCACGACGTTCCTGGTCGGCCTGCTGCTGCTGATGGCGACCTTCAGCATCCAGCGCTGGCGTCGCTGGCCCCGCCCGGCCGCCGCCGTCCCCGCGCCGACGCCGTCCGATGTGGAGGAGAAGACCCCGACCGACTGGTCCCTGCTGAACAACCCGCCGGACAGCGACATCAAGCCGCCGACGCTCGGCTATCCGGAGCGGGACACCGAACCCCTGCCGCCGCTGCCGCGCCGGGACGCCGGATCGCCGTGGGCGGCGCCACCCCGGACCGCGACGAAGCACGACGACGCCGGCAGTACGACAAGCTGACCGTGCCGGGGCGGGTCGTCCGATCGACCCGCCCCGGACCGACACGCCGAGGCCGGTGTTGCCCGGTCCGGGTACGGTGCCGAAAGGCACCCGGTGCGAGGAGGTTGCAGTGCGACACCTTGGATCCCTGGTATTCGGGCTGGTCAGCGCGCCGATCATCTGGGTGTTGTCCGGGATCGGCCTGGTCCAGTTCAACGGCGGCATCACCCGGGCCAGGACCGAGGACATGATCGTCGGCTTCGTCGCGATCGCTGTCGTCGCCGGGCTGCTCGCCGCCCTGCTGCTGCCCCGCTGGTCCCCGGTCGGTACGGCCGCCGCCGGCCTGCTCTTCATGATCATGGCGCTCTGGTCGATGGTCGACTTCGGGTCGATGGTCGACGTGCTGCCGCGCTCCTTCCTCGGCGTCGACTTCGCGTTCACCGCGCCGTCCGGCGCGTTCGCCACGCTCGTCGCCGTGCTGCTCGGTGCCACCGTGCTCGTGCCGCAGCGCTGGCGCTCGCCCCGGGCCGCGACGGCCGGCTTCCCCGGTGCCGCCGGCCAGCCCGGCTACCCGCCGCACCCGCCGGCCGGGCAGTTCCCGCCCGGCGCGCAGCCGCCGGGCCAGTTCCCGTCCGGCGCCCAGTTCCCGCCCGGCGCCCAGGTGCCGACCGGTGGGCCCGGCGCGGCGAGCCAGTTCCCGCCCGGCGGGCCGGGTGCGCCCGGAGCCCCGCATCCGCCGAACTACGGCCCGTCGGCCGGACCGAACTACGCCCAGGCCGCCCCGCCGAACTTCGGCCCCGCCGTGCCGTCGGGCTACGGTCCCGGCACGCCGCAGTATCCGGCGCCGCCGTACAACGCGCCGGCCGGAGGGGCACCCCACTACGGTGCCCCGATCTCCGGGCCGCCGGTGCCGAGCGCGCCGCCGGTGCCGCCCACCTTCAGCCCGCTGACGCCGCCGGCACCCCGCCCCGGTCAGCCCGGCAACGACGCGACGACCCGGCTCGGCGGACGCTCGGACGAGACCACCCAGTTCACCGGCGGGCCGGACGACGACGGCATGGACGGAGCGACCCGCCGCCTCGGCGACCGCTGACCCACCTCGGCGAGCGCCGGTCCTCGCCCCCGGTCCACGGCGCCCGGCCTCGCCCCGGTCTACGCACCGCGCCTCGCCCGGTCTACGCACCGCGCCTCGCCCCGGCAGACCGGCGCCGGGGGGGCGCGTCCGGGGACCTGGACCGCTGCACCGACCCCGGCTGTTCGCCACCCCCGATCGGCACCGTGGGACGACGAGCCACATCGATACGAATCGTTTGACGTATGACGTTGTTAGCGCTAACTTCTCCCCGTGGGTCGAAGGCTGTCGGGAGCCTGACCACAGCACCGGGCGCGGACTGCCCAGGCTGCTGTTCGACGTTCGCCGGCCCGTCCGGGCAGGGGCCGGAACGCGAGCGCCGACCGCGCCGCCGTGCCCGCACACCAACCTCACGTGCTGACGCCACCACCGGACGCCGGCACACACGGCAGGCCAGCCGCGTCCGTCCTGATCGCGGGTGGCCCGATCGAAGGAGCGGATCATGAAGGCCATCGGTGAGGCACCATCCGCCGCCAGGCACAGACACCGCTGGCGGGCAGGTCTGGCGGCGATGGCGGCCACGGTCCTCGCGGCCGGCGCCCTCGGCGTACTGCACGCCACACCCGCCTCGGCAGCCACGGTGGACACCAACGCCTGGTACGTGCTTGTCAACCGGAACAGCGGCAAGGCCCTGGACCTGTACGGCCTGGCCACCAACGACGGCGCGCGGATCAGCCAGTGGACCCGCAACGACGGGGCCAACCAGCAGTGGCAGTTCGTCGACTCCGGCGGCGGCTACTACCGGCTGAAGTCCCGGCACTCCGGCAAGGTCCTCGACGTGTCGAACGCGTCGACCGCCGACGGCGGCGCGATCGTCCAGTGGTCCGACCACAACGGGACCAACCAGCAGTTCCGGCTCGCCGACTCCGACGGCGGCCACGTCCGGCTGCTCAACCGGAACAGCAACAAGGCGGTGGAGGTGCAGGGCGCCTCGACGGCCGACGGCGCGAACGTCGTGCAGTACGCCGACTTCAACGGCAACAACCAGCAGTGGCAGCTGGTCCGGCTCGGGGGCGGCGGACCGACCGACCCGCCGCCGACCGATCCGCCGCCGAACGGTGGCAGTGCCGGATGTGGCAAGTCGCCGACGCTGCGCAACGGCACGCACTCGATCCAGAGCAACGGGAAGGCCCGCAGCTTCATCCTGCGGATGCCGAACAACTACAACAACAACACCCCGTACCGGCTGATCTTCGCCTTCCACTGGCGGGGCGGCACCGCCAACGAGATCGACTCGGGTGGCACCAGCGGCCAGGCCTGGTCCTACTACGGCCAGTGGGAGCAGTCGGGCAACAACAGCGCGATCCTGGTGGCACCGCAGGGCTTCGGCAACGGCTGGGCCAACTCCGGCGGCGAGGACGTGGTCTTCGTCGACGACATGATCCGCCGGATCGAGAGCGACCTCTGCGTCAACCCGGCCCGGCGGTTCGCCACCGGCTTCAGCTGGGGCGGCGGCATGAGCTACGCCCTGGCCTGCGCGCGGGCCACGGTCTTCCGGGCGGTCGCGGTGATCGCCGGTGCGCAGATCAGCGGGTGCAGCGGCGGGTCACAACCCATCGCGTACTTCGGCCTGCACGGCATCTCGGACAACGTCCTGAACATCTCCCAGGGCCGGAGCCTGCGGGACACGTTCGTCCGGAACAACGGGTGCACCGCGCAGAATCCGCCGGAGCCGGCGGCGGGCAGCCGGACGCACCGCACCACCGCCTACTCCGGCTGCCGGGCGGGGTACCCGGTGCAGTGGGCCGCGTTCGACAACGGCCACATGCCCGGCCCGGTCGACGGGACCTACTCGGAGAGCGGCGTCACGACCTGGACCAAGGGTGAGATCTGGCGGTTCTTCGCCCAGTTCTAGGGGCGCGCCTTCCCGCGCTCCGGCGGGACAGGGCAGCGGCCACGGCCCGGGACACCACGGGTCGTGGCCCTGCTCCCGCCGGAGTCCAGCAGGTACTCCGGCCCCGACGGCTCGGCGCCGACCGGACGAGGCGGGCTCACGGCGGCGGAAGTGGGCCCTCCGCCGACCGGGAACCCGCTCCGGCGTCGGGCCGCGGGGCCGGACCTGCCGGCCCCGGGGTCGGATCACCGTTGCAGCCGCGCCGGACTGCCCGAGCCGCCCCGGCGCACCAGCCAGGCCTCGGTGATGTGCGTGAACATCGCCTCGGCGGCACCCTCCGGGTCCTGCGCGGCGATCCGGTCGTAGATGCGCCGGTGTCCCTGGTTGGACGCCACGCAGAGCGCCCGCTCGGTCCGGCCCATGTAGCGGGCGGTGTTGACCACCTGACTCTCCAGCGACCGTACGACGCCACGGGCGATCCGGTTTCCGGACGCCTGCATGACCGTGTCGTGGAAGGCGCGGTCGTGGTCGTGGTAGGCGACGTGGTCGTCCACCAGCTCGTCCATCCGGTCCACCAGCTCGCGCAGTCGGCGCAGGTGCTCCGGACCGGCCAGCCGGGCGGCCACGTTCGCCATGTCGGACTCCAGCACCCGGCGGGTGACGACGAGGTCGTCGAGGATCGCCAGGGTGTCGTCCTGGGCGATCGTCGCACCGAGGACCAGTTCGTCGAGCATGTCCCACATGGACGCCGGGGTGACAGTGGTGCCGCTGCCCTGGCGGACCTGCACCAGCCCCTTCTCCTGGAGGATCTTCACGGCCTCCCGGACCACGGTCCGGCTGACCGAGAAGGTCTCGCAGAGGATCGGCTCGGGCGGCAGCGGCGTGCCGGGCGGGTGTTGCCCGCGGACGATCCGCTCGACCAGTTCCGCGGTCACCGCCCTGGCCAGGTTGGCCGGTCGCCGCGACCACGCCGGGGGTGCCGGAGCGCCCGGATTCGCTTCCCGCGATGTCGTCATGTCCCCTCCGGGGTGCCGTGCGCATGTGTGGGATGCGGACGGCGTGTTCAGTGTACGGCCTGGCTATTGACGTAAGACGTCATACGAGTTACCTTCGCCGCAATCTAGCAACATCCCCGGCCGCCCGGTCGGCCACTCCCTACGAAGGTGAGCAGCGCGATGAAGCGAGCAGTCTGGTCAGCCGTCCTCGTTGCGGGATTGGCGCTGGCCGGCTGCGGAAGCGCCACAGGATCCGGTTCCTCGTCCTCGGGCTCCGGGGACAAACTGGTGGTCTGGGACTGGAAATCCGGTGAACCCGCAGCCGCAGCCTATATCGAGAAGGCGAAGGCCGACTTCGCCAAGAAGCACCCCGACGTCACCGTCGAGTTCGTCGCCCAGCCGTTCGACCAGTACTACACCCTGCTCGGCGCGGCCATCCAGGCCGGCAAGGGGCCGGACGTCGTGCTCTTCAACGGTGGCGGCCAGATCCGCGACCGGGTCAGCGCACTCGTGCCACTCGACGGGTACGTGGCCGAGGACCGGCAGCGGCTTGCCGGCTGGGAGGCGTTCACCGCCGCCGACAAGACCTACGCCAGCCCGGTGACCCTGCAGGGGCACCCGATCTACTACAACAAGTCGCTCTACGAGAAGGCCGGACTCGACCCGGCGAAGCCGGCCGGCGGCTGGGACGAGTTCGTCGCCAACTGCGCCACCATCACCAGCAAGACCGGCGCGAAGTGCTTCGCCCTCGGCAACAAGGAGGGCTACGGCATCCAGTTCTGGCTCTCCGGCCTGGCCTCCGGGGTGCTCACCACCGCCGAGTACGACGCCTGGATCGCCGGCAAGCGCGACTGGAACTCGCCGAACGTCAAGCGGATCTTCCAGCTCTGGAAGGAGGCCGGCGACAAGAAGCTGAACAACGACGGCGCCAACTCGACAGCGATGTTCAACGACTCGTTCGCGCTGTTCCAGTCCGGCAAGGCCGCCCACGTCATCGGGCTGATGTCGGACGTGGGGCACTGGAAGGACTTCAACGAGTTCCTGACGCCGGAGAAGCTCGGCGTGATGAGCGCACCTGTGGTCACCGCCGGCACCACCCCGAGCCTGCCGTACGACGGGGGCATCGGGTACGGCGTCGCGAAGTGGACGAAGGACCCGAAGGTGGCCGCCGACCTGGTGCGCTCGCTGACCTCCACCGACGCCCTGAAGGCGTTCTTCGCCGATGCCGGCGCCATCGCCGCCGACACCACGATCGACGCCACCCAGGCCGGCCCGGCCGTCGGGACGATGATCTCGGGGCTGAAGTCCGGCAAGCCGGCGCTGCACGTCGCGCTCTCCTCGGAGGCACTGGACCTGATGGGACGCCTCTCCCAGCAGCTCCTGAGCGGCTCGGTAAGCGTCGACGAGGTCGCCAAGCAGATGGCCGCGGTCGACAAGGCGGGTTGATCAGGTGTCGATCCGAGAAACCGTGTCGTCGGCCCGCCCGGCTCCGGCCGGGCGGGCCGGCGAGGCTGCCCGGGGCACGCCCGACGGCCGTACCCGGCCGCGGCGGCGGTCCCGTGGCCTCACCGCCGAGCGCCTGGCGCCGTACGTGCTGGTGGCGCCGGCCGTCCTGATCATCGTGGTACTGCGGCTCTGGCCGCTGCTGCTCGGGGTCAACTTCTCCTTCACCGGTGACGGCGACCGCAACGGCACGGCGGTCGGCTTCGACAACTACCTGCGGCTGCTCGACGACCCGCTGTTCCGGCAGGCGCTGCGGAACGTGGGACTGCTCGTGCTGCTGCTGCCGGTGGCGGTGGCCATTCCGGGCCTGCTCGCGACCTTCATCTTCCTGCGGGTACCCGGGCACCGGCTCTACCGCAGCGTCTACTTCTTCCCGGCCGTACTCTCCCCGGTCATCGTCGGCGCGATCTTCAACCTGCTGCTCGCCTTCGACGGCCCGGTCAACAGCGTGCTCGGCTCGGTCGGTCTCGGCCCGGTGGACTGGCTCGGCGACCCGGACGTGGCGATGTTCGTCGTGGTCGGCGTACACGTCTGGGCGACCTTCGGGATGGCCCTGGTGGTCTTCCTGGCCGGCTTCGCGACCCTGGACGCCGCGCTGCTCGACGCCGCCCGGGTCGACGGCGCGTCGCTGCCGCAGACCATCTGGCACGTGATCGTCCCCGGCCTGACCCGGACCATCCAGTTCGTCTTCGTGACCACGATGATCGGGATGCTGACCTCGATGTTCGGCCTGCTCTACGTCATGACCAGCGGTGGGCCGGAGGGCTCCACCTACCTGCCGGAGTACTACATCTGGATCCAGCAGGGCCAGATGAACCGTCCGGCCCTGGCCTCGGCCGCGTCGACGGCGCTCTTCGTGATCATGCTGGTCGTCGGCCTGCTCCAGCTGAGGCTGCTCCGCCGGACCGGAAGGGTGGACTGATGTCCCGGATCGGCCTGGGCCGGTGGTTCGTCGCGATCCCGATGGCCCTGCTCGCGCTGGCCACGGTCTATCCGCTGGTCTTCACCGCGAACGTCGCGATGAAGACCCGGCGGGAGTACATCCTGGACCGCTTCTCGCTGACCGAGGCGCTGCGCTGGGAGAACGTCGTCACGGCGTGGACGAGCGTCGGCATGGGCCGCTACTTCGTCAACTCACTCGTCGTGGTGACCTGCTCGGTGCTGCTGTTGCTGCTGTTCGGCTCGATGGCCGGCTTCGCCCTGAGCCAGCTCCGGTTCCGCGGATCGTCGGCGCTCTTCCTGGGCTGTCTGGCCGGGCTCTTCGTCCCGTTCCAGGTGATCATGGTGCCGCTCGCCAGGATCATGGCGGACAGTGGCCTGCTCGACACCTACCCCGGGCTGATCCTGGTGTACGTGGCGCAGTTCCTGCCCTTCACGGTCTTCCTGATGACGAGCTACTACAAGACCATCCCGGCGGAGATCATCGACGCGGCCCGGATCGACGGCAACAGCGTGTACGGGGTATACCGGCGGATCATGCTGCCGCTGGGCACCCCGGCCCTGCTCTCGGTCGGCATCCTCAACGCGCTGTTCTGCTGGAACGACGTCCTGATGGCGCTGGTGGTGATGCCCTCGGCCGAACACCGCACCCTGATGGTCGGGGTGACCTCGCTGCGCGGGCAGTACTCCGACGACATCCCGACCTTCGCCGCCGGAGTCATGATCGCCGCCATTCCCGTCCTGCTGGTCTACCTCTTCCTCCAGCGCCAGATCGCCGACGGCGTCGCCGCCGGTTCCACGAAGGGCTGACATGCGGATCACCGGGTACCGGACCCTCAGCACCGTCCAGGAGTGGGGACGCCCCGTCGGCGACGCCAACGGGGTCTTCCCGGACGGGGTCACCTCGCTGCCGATCGTCGTCGTCGAGACCGACGAGGGGATCACCGGGGTGGGCTTCGGGCCGCACGTCGAGATCGAGCGGATCTTCGCGGCGGTGGAGGGCGAGGACCCCAGGGCCGTGACGGCGCTCTACGACCGGATGCTGCGGCAGACCTTCAAGGCCGGCCACGCGGGACAGGTCTTCGGCACCATCGGCGCGATCGACACCGCCCTGTGGGACATCAAGGCCAAGGCCGCCGGAGAGCCGCTCTGGCGGCTGCTGGGCGGACGCGACCGGCGGGTCCCGGCGTACGCGTCCGGTCTGGACATCGGGCTCACCGACGACGAACTGGTCGCGGAATACCGGCGCTACGCCCGGCACGGGCTGCGGGCCGCCAAGCTCAAGGGCGGCCTCGACATCGGCCGGGACCGGGAGCGGCTCTGCCTGGTCCGGGACGTACTCGCCGAGGCGGCCCCCGGGCAGCGGCCGGGACTGATGCTCGACGTCAACGAGGCGTGGACCCGCAAGCAGGCCGTCCGGCACGTCGGCGAACTGGAGCGGGTGCTGGACCTCATCTGGATCGAGGAGCCGGTCCGGCGCTGGGACGCCGACGGGCTGGCCGCGGTCAGCCGAGGGGTCCGGGCCTCGGTCGCCACCGGGGAGAACCTCACCGGGCTCGAACAGTACCGCCCGCTGATCACGGCGGGGGCGGTCGACGTCGTACAGGCGTCCGCCGTCTGGGGAGTCACCCACTTCCTCCGGGTGGCCGCCCTCGCCCACGCCCACGACCTGCCGGTCAGCCCGATCGGCAACAGTCCGGCCGGGCTGCTGCACGCCGCCACCTCGGTACCGAACCACCTGGTGAGCGAGTTGCAGGACCTGCACCGCCCGATCGGGGTCGCCATCGACCTGCACGTCGAGGACGGTGCCTTCGTCCTCGGCGACTCGCCGGGCCTCGGCGTACTGCTCGACGAGGAGGCGATCGGGCGGTCGGACCGTACCCCGGGGGGCGTGACCGCGGAGAGCCCGAACGTCCGGCCGGAACAGGCCGGGCGGCGGCTGCTGGCCGGGGCCGACGGCGCCCGCCCGCTGCTCCCGGTCGGCCCGGTCGGCCTCGGCCCCACCGCCAACCACCGGCGGCACCGTCCCTGACCCGCCGCCGACTTCCCGCACCGCGACCGCCCGAGCGGCCCGCGGTAACGGACAACCGAACGCCGAGACGGAGGATCGATTGAAGGCAGTCGTCTACCGGGGCGCCCGGCACCTCGGGATCGAGGAGCGCGACCCGGCCCCGCCGGGCCCCGGCCAGCTCCGGATCGCGGTGGCGTACACCGGGATCTGCGGCACCGACCTGCACATCTACCACGGGGACATGGACGCCCGGGTCGGCTCCTCGGCCGTACTCGGGCACGAGATGTCCGGCCTGGTCGAGGCGGTCGGTCCCGACGTCACCGGCTGGTCGGTGGGGCAGCCGGTGACGGTGATGCCCACCCGGTCCTGCGGCCGGTGTGCCGCGTGCCGGCGGGGCACCTCGCACATCTGTCACCGGATGGACTTCCTCGGCATCGACTCGCCGGGCGCGATGCAGGCGTCCTGGACGGTGCCCGCCGACCTGGCGATCGCGCTGCCCGAGGAACTGCCGCTCGACCAGGCGGCGCTCGTCGAACCGGTCGCGGTCGCCGTGCACGACGTCCGGCGGGCGGCGCTGCGGCCCGACGACCACGTCGTCGTGGTGGGCGGCGGCCCGGTCGGGGTGCTGATCGCCCTGGTCGCCCGGGCCGGGGGTGCCCGGGTGAAGCTCGTCGAGCCCGCTCCCGCCCGGCGCGCGGTCGCCGCCGAGCTGGGCATCGAGACGGTCGACCCGGCCGCCGCGGACGTGGTCGCGCTGACCGAGGAGTGGACCGGTGGCGCCGGCGCCGACGTGGCGTTCGAGGTGTCCGGCTCGGCCGCCGGGGTCGAGACGGCGGTACGGGTGCTGACCACCCGGGGCCGGCTGGTGATGGTCGCGATCCATCCGCAGCCCCGCCCGGTCGACCTGCACCGGTTCTTCTGGCGGGAACTGGAGCTGCTGGGTGCCCGGCTGTACCAGCGCGACGACGTGGTCGAGGCGGTCCGGCTGGTCGCCACCGGCACCGTCCCGGTCCGACCGCTGATCTCCCAGGTCGTACCGGTCGACGGCGTGCACACCGCCTTCGCGGCGCTGGAGGGTGGCGCCGTGCTGAAGGTACTGCTCGACTGGCGGGAGGGCGCCCGGTGACCGGACTGTTCGACCTGTCCGGGCGGACGGCGGTGGTGACCGGCGCCCGCCGGGGTATCGGGCTGGCCATGGCCGAGGCGCTGGCGGTGGCCGGGGCCGACATCGTCGGTGTCTCCGCCCGGATGGAACCGGACGGCAGCGAGGTGGAACGCCGGGTCCGCGCCACCGGACGGCGGTTCACGCCGCTGCGGGCGGACTTCGCCGACCGGGGTGCGGTGCACCGGCTGGCCGACGAGATCACCGCGCTGGGCCCGGTCGACATCCTGGTCAACAACGGCGGCACGATCGCCCGGACCCCGGCGGTCGACCATCCGGACGAGATGTGGGACCACGTCATCGAGGTGAACCTGAACAGCCAGTTCGTGCTGAGCCGGCAGCTCGGCCGGAGGATGGTGGACCGGGGACGCGGGAAAATCATCTTCACCGCGTCGCTGCTCAGTTTCCAGGGCGGGATCACCGTGCCCGGCTACGCGGCCGCGAAGTCCGGCATCGCCGGGCTGACCCGGGCACTGGCCAACGAGTGGGCGGCACACGGCGTGAACGTCAACGCCATCGCGCCGGGCTACATCGCCACCGACAACACCCGGGCGCTGCGCGAGGACGCCGACCGGAACGCCGCCATCCTCGCCCGGATCCCGACCGGCCGGTGGGGCCGCCCGGACGACCTGGCCGGTGCCACCGTCTTCCTCGCCTCCGCCGCCTCGGACTACGTCAACGGCGTGGTGCTGCCCGTCGACGGCGGATGGCTGGGCCGGTGAGCGGACAGCCGGCGGGCGGACAGCCGGCGGGCGGACAGCCGGCGGGCGGACAGCCGGCGGGCGGACAGCCGGCGGGCGGACAGCCGGCGGGCGGACAGCCGGCGGGCGGGACGGTCCGGGAGCTGCCGCGCAGTCCGCTGGTCCGGCTCAGCGCGCTGGGCTTCGGCGCCTCGCAGGGCGGCAACCTCTATCGGGCGAGCACCGACGAGGAGTTCGCCGCCGCCGTCGACGCCGCCTGGGACGCCGGGATCCGCTACTTCGACACCGCGCCGCACTACGGGCTCGGGCTCTCCGAGCGGCGACTCGGCGCCGCCCTGCGCTCCCGGCCCCGCGACGAGTACGTGGTGTCGACGAAGGTCGGCCGGCTGCTCGTACCCTCGCCGGAGGACGCGCACCGGCGCGACCCGGAAGGCTTCGACGTTCCGGCCAGCCACCGGCGGGTCTGGGACTTCAGCCGGGACGGCGTGCTCCGGTCGCTGGAGGCGAGCCTGGAGCGCACCGGGCTGGACCGGTTCGACGTGGTCTACCTGCACGATCCGGACGAGCACTGGACCGAGGCCGGCACCGGGGCGCTGCCCGCGCTCGTCGAACTCCGGGAGCAGGGCGTGGTGCGCGCCGTCGGCGCCGGGATGAACCAGTCGGCGATGCTGGCCCGGTTCGTGGCCGGCGGCGACGTCGACGTGGTGATGTGCGCCGGGCGGTACACCCTGCTGGAGCAGGGCGCGGCCGGTGACCTGCTGCCCGCCGCCGCCGAGCGTGGGGTGGGCGTGGTGATCGCCGGAGTCTACAACTCGGGTCTGCTGTCCCGGGACCGGCCACCGGCCGAGGCGTACTACGACTACCGGCCCGCCCCGCCGGAACTGCTCGACCGGGCGCGGCGGATCGCGGCGGTCTGCGAGGCGCACGGGGTCACCCTGCCGCAGGCGGCGCTGGCCTTCGTACGCCGGCATCCCGCGGTCGTCTCGACGGTCGTCGGCCTGCGCGACCGCTTCCAGGTCGCCGAGACCCTGCGCCGGTCGACGGCTGTCGTTCCGGACGAACTCTGGGACGCGCTCGCGACGGCCGGACTGCTCGAAACGGCCCCACCCGCGAACTGAGCCCCGGCCCGGCCGGCACCCGGCCGGGAGCACCGTCGAAACGGACCCGGTCGGGACCAGGCTCGCTCGGAGCCTGGTCCCGACCGGGTCGTCACCTGCCTGCGCGTCGAGCCGAACGCGTCAGGCCGCGGTGAACCGCCACTGCTGGTTGGCGTTGCTGTGGCAGCTCCACTGCAACAGCCGCGCCCCGTCGGCGGTGCCGCCGCCGTCGACGTCCACACAGAGCCCGCTCGGCACGCTCTTCACCGTGTACACCCCGGAGGTTCCGGTGGCGGTGACGGTGAACTTCTGCCGGTCGGTGTTGTTGCAGGTGGCCTGCTGCAGGTAGGCCCCGTTCGCGGTGGAACCGCCGGTCACCTCGGCGCACTTGCCGCTGTGCCCGGCCTTCAGGTAGACCGCGCCGTTCCCGGCGTCCACGGCCTGCCACTTCTGGTTGTTGCCGCCGGTCGCCGCCCACTGGTGGATCTGGGCGCCGTCGGCGGTGGAGACGCCGCTGACGTCCATCAGCTTGCCGCTGTGCTGCGCGGTCAGGGTCCAGGTCCTGCCCGCCACGCCGCTTCCGGGATCGGGGTTACCGGAACCCGGCGTGCCGACCCCGTTGCCGCCGAAGGTGTGCGAGTCGAGGTCGAACCAGTTGTTCCCGCTGCCCTTGAAGACCAGGTAGAGGGTGTGCGACCCGGTGAGCGACGCCACGCTGACCGGCGGGGTGGACTGGTAGTTGTCCCAGCCGCCGGTGCTCGGCACCGGGGTGGTGGCCAGCAGCGTGCCGGTCGGTGAACCGGCGCGCAGCTCGATCGTGCCGCCACCGGACGGCGACGACAGCCGGTAGCTGACGTTCGTGATGCCGGACAGGCTCATCGGGGTGAACGCCACCCAGTCGTTGTTGGAGATGTCGCCGACCCGCTTGCCGCTCTCCGCACCGGCCTGGTCGACCACCCGGGTGCCGGACTGGCTGCTGTAGTACTCGGCCTGCTTGTGTTTCGGTTGCAGGATCGCCTGCCCGTGCCCGGTCAGCGGGTTGGCGCCGCCGGCACCGCCGTTGTCGGTGTACCGGGCGTTGAGCACGTAGAACAGGTTGGCTCCGTCGGGGTGCCCGCCGAGCAGGTCGGTGGAAATCGTGCCGGAGCAGCCGGCGTAGTCCGTCGTCTCGTGCGCGTGGTCGTCGTGGCCGAGAGCCGGGTTGAGCAGCACCTTGGAGCAGTCGACCGCGGCGCCACCCGGATCCGTGACGGTGATCTGGTACGACACCTTGTCCCCGAAGGTCAGCATGCCGCCGTTGGCCGGGGTGGTGATGGTGACCACCGGTGCGGTGTTGCCGACCGTGATCTGCACGTTGGCGAAGCCGCTCTTCCCGCTGCTGTCGGTGACCTTCAACTGGGCCGTGTAGTTTCCGTTGGCGGTGTAGACCTTCGCCGGGTTGGCCGCGGTCGAGGTGGTGCCGTCACCGAACGTCCACAGGTAGCTGAGCGTGTCGCCGGGGTCGGGATCTGCCGTACCGGCGCTGCTGAACTGGACGTTCAACGGGGCGTTGCCGCTGGTGGGCGTGCCGGTGGCCTTGACGATCGGGGACCGGCCGCCCTGGATGTAGTCGATCCGGTAGAGCCCCGAGTCGCTGTTGCCGCCACCGAAGTTGGTGCCCCACTCCAGCAGGTAGAGCGAGCCGTCCTTACCGAACTCCATGTCCATCGGCTTGTTGAAGTTGCCGGCCGGCAGGAACGGGTTGGTCCGGGTGACAGTGGTCGCGGAGTCGAAGTGCACCTCCTTGACGTAGTTGCGCGCCCACTCGTAGAAGAAGTGCACCCCGTCGTAGTACGGCGGGAACTTCGTCTGGGAGGGGTTCGCCGGGTCGTACCGGTAGACCGGGCCACCCATCGGCGCCGAGCCGCCGGAGCCGAGCTCGGGGAAGGTCGGCGAGGTGCCGTAGCCGTACCAGATCTGGGGTGCGACGACGGGCCGCAGGCTGGTCAGGCCGGTGTTGTTCGGCGAGTTGTTGACCGGCGCCGAGCAGTTGAACTTGGCACCGACCGCCCCGGTGTCCGGGTTGAACGGCGCGTACGGCTGGTTGTCGCCGTGGCAGAACGGCCAGCCGTAGTTGCCCGGGGACTTGATGACGTTGAGTTCGACGAGCCCTTCCGGCCCCCGGTTGGTGGTCGGCGGGTTCCGGTCGGGCCCGTAGTCGGCCAGGTAGACCCAGCCGTTCGCCGGGTCGACCGAGAACCGGAACGGGTTGCGGAAGCCCATCGCGTAGATCTCGGGCTTGGTCTGTGCGGTGCCCTGCGGATAGAGGTTGCCGGTCGGGATGGTGTATCCGCCGCTGGCCGACGGCCTGATCCGGAGCAGCTTGCCGCGCAGGTCGTTGGTGTTGCCGGCGGTCCGGGCGGCGTCGAGGTTGGCCTTGCCGGAGCGCCAGTCCAGCGGGGCGTAGCCCTGCCAGTTGGGGTCGAGGTTCGGCGGGGTGTCGTCACCGGTGCCGATGAAGAGGTTCCCGTCCGGACCGAACTCGATGTATCCGCCGGTGTGTCCGGGCTCGGGGAACGTCCGGTCCCGGTACGCCGGGATGTCGATGATCCGCACCTCGCTGGAGAGGTTCAGCGTGTCGCCGCTGAGGGTGTACCGGGAGACCCGGTTGACGTCGGTCGAGCTGCTGGCCGGTGAGTGGTAGAGGTAGACGTACCCGTTGCTGGCGAAGTTGGGGTCCAGCGCCATCCCGGTGAGGCCGTCCTCGCCGCCGGTGTAGACGCTCAGCGTGCCGGCGGTGACAGTGGTGTTCGTGGACGGCTTGAAGATCTTGACCTGGCCGCCCCGCTGGGCGTAGAGCACCCGGCCGTCGGGTGCCACCGCCAGGGCCATCGGGTCGACGGTGTTGTCGTCGAGGGTGCGCTTCTCGAAGTTGCCCCAGACGGTGCCGCCGCAGTCGCCGGGCTCGTTGCCGGCGGCCCACTTGACCCCGCCGAGCACGTGGTTGCGGAAGTGGGTCTCGCTGTAGGACGCGATGGCGTGCCCCATCGCGGTGGCCCAGACCCGTCCGCCGCCGGTGTTGCGGCACCAGGAGATCGGGTGGTCCGGCCCCATCGCCCGGGAGCCCGGGTTGTAGGTCCGCTCGTCGGCGGTGACCAGGACGTGCACCTGGCCGCGCGGGTTGCGGTCGAAGTTGTACCACTCCTCGCTGCGGTTCCACCGGTCCGGCAGGCTTGCCGTCGACGGGTGCTTCTTGTCGGCGACGATCGCGGTGCCGGGCAGTACCCCGGGTGAGTGCTCCGGCATGTGTGCTCCGGCGTTCACCGTCTGGTCCCACCACGGGTACTCGGACTCGATGCCCATGTCCGTGGCGTTGTGTATGGCGACGATGCCCTTGCCGCTGGCCAGGTAGCCCTCCACCGCCTGCCGCTGGGCGGCCGAGGTCCAGACCATGCCCGAGGTCTGGAACATGATGAGTACGTCGAAGGTGGCCAGGTTGGCCTGGGTGAAGACGCTCGAGTCCTCGCTGTGCACCAGCTCGAAGTTGTCCGCCGCCGCCTGCTGCTGGAACATCGAGATCCCCGCGGGGATGGAGTCGTGCCGGTAGCCGGTGGTCTTGGTGAACAGCAGGGCTCGGAAGGTGGGGGCCGCCGATGCCGGCGGGACGAGTGCGAGTGCCAGCAACATGCCGGCCAGCACTCCGGTGATAAGTGTCTTGCGACGCATGCCGTCTCTCTTTCGCAGGGGCGGGGCGGGGTGCGACCACGGGCCGGCCGCGGGCCACGGCGTGCCAGGTCGGGCCTGGACGCCGGGAGCGCGGGTTCGCCCGGTCGGTCGTCGTGCCGTCCGCCGCGACGGCAGTCAGCGCCGCAGAACGTCACACAGCGATGGTTGGACTGCCGTGTGTCCGTCCCGTGGTCCGCGAGGTCAGGATGACCAGCTCATAGGTGTATGTCAATATTTCCTCGCAGGATTGATCTGATGTTCCAGCCCGAGCGGTTGCCATCCCCCGTCTGGCCATCGTGGACGGTTCGACGCCGCATTTGGCCACCTGCCGGCCGGACGGCAGAACGAGGATTGCATGCACGGATGTGAACATCTATCTTCATACGTGTTACGTCTCATGGGTGTCAAGGAAGTGATCTGAGCTTTGTCAGACGATGCCGCCATACGGACGCCGCTGCTCTCGCTCCGCGACATCGGCAAGTCGTTCCTCGGAGTACGTGTCCTCGATCAGGTGGACCTCGACGTGGCGGCCGGCGAGGTGCACGCGGTGGTCGGCGAGAACGGTGCCGGGAAGTCCACCCTGATGAAGATCGTCTCGGGCGCGCACGCCCCCGACGGCGGCACCCTCACCTTCGCCGGTGCGGCCCGGACGTTCCGCGGTCCGCGCGACGCCCAGCGGGCCGGCATCGGCATCATCCACCAGGAGTTCAACCTGCTGCCGGAGCGGACCGTCGCCGAGAACGTCTACCTGGGCCACGAGCCGGTACGCCGCGGCCTGGTCGACCGCCGGGCCATGCACCGGCGCACCGCCGAACTGCTCGGCTCGATCGGCGAGACCTCGCTGCCGACCGACGTACCGGTCGGACAGCTCGGGGTGGCGCAGCAGCAGGTGGTCGAGATCGCCAAGGCGCTCGCCCTCGACGTGCGGCTGCTGATCATGGACGAGCCGACCGCCGCGCTCGCCGACCACGAGGTCGAACTCCTCTACGGCCTGGTCCGCCGGCTCACCGAGCGCGGCATCGGCCTGCTCTACGTCTCACACCGGCTCGCCGAGGTCTTCGCGCTGTCCAACCGGATCACCGTACTCAAGGACGGCCGCCGGGTGTGCACCCTGGACACCACCGAGACCACGGTGGACGAGCTGGTGCGGCACATGGTCGGCCGGGAGCTGTCCAGCTACTACCCGGAACGGGCCGCACCGGACGACGTCGGGCCGGTCCGGCTCACCGTCCGGGACGGCGGCAACCGGAAACTGCGCGGGGTCGACCTGGAGCTGCGCGCCGGTGAGGTGCTCGGCATCGGCGGCCTACAGGGCTCCGGCCGGTCGGCGCTGGCCCGGGCCCTCTTCGGCGTCGCCCCGTTCACCAGCGGCACCGTTACCGTCGACGGCACCACCCGGGCGCTGCGCTCGCCGCGCGAGGCGATCCGGGCCGGCATCGCCTACGTCAGCGAGGACCGCAAGGGCGAGGGCATCGTCGCCCGGCAGTCGGTGCTGGACAACGCCCTGCTGGCCAGCCGGGCGGTACGGATGCGGGTCCGGTCCGGCCACGCCGCCCGGACCGTGCGGGTCCGTGAGTTGCTCAGCGCCGTGGAACTGCGCGCCGCCGGCGAGGACCAGGAGATCCGCTTTCTCTCCGGCGGCAACCAGCAGAAGGTGGTACTCGCCCGCTGGCTCGCCCTCAGCCCCCGGATCCTGCTCTTCGACGAGCCGACCCGGGGCATCGACGTGGGCGCCAAGGCGGTGGTGCACGACCTCGTCCGCCGGCTCGCCCGGGACGGCGCCGCCGTGCTGATGATCTCGTCCGAGCTACCGGAGCTGATCGGCATGAGCGACCGGATCGTCGTACTCCGGGACGGCCGGATCGCCGGCGAACTGCCGGCCGGCGCCGCCGAGCAGGACGTGCTCGCCCTGGCCGTCGGCGCGGTACGGGAGACCGCCGGATGACCGCCGCACCCGTGCTGGCGGTCCGGCGCAACGTTCCGGGAGTCTTCGTCGCCCTGGCCCTGACCCTGGCGATCGGCGCCCTGGTGGTCGGGATCGACGGCGGCCAGCTCTTCAACCAGGCGACGACGGTGAGCCTGCTGCACGTCGCCGCCGGGCTCGGCCTCGTCGCCGTCGGGCAGACCCTTGTCATCCTCGGCGGCTCCCTCGACCTCTCCGTGGCGTACGTGGTCAGCCTCAGCACCCTGCTCGCCGCCGAGACAATGGCCGGCAGCGACGGCGCACTGCTGCCGGCCGTGCTGCTCGCCCTCGGGGTGAGCGCGGCGATCGGGCTGCTCAACGGGCTCTTCGTCACCCGGCTGCGGGTGAACGCCTTCATCGCCACCCTCGGCGTCGGGCTGCTGCTCAAGGGCTACCTCGACCACGGGTACGCCGGCCCGGCCGGCAAGACCTCCCCGGCGCTGGTGCAGACCCTCGGCTACCAGCGGATCGGCCCGGTGCCGGTGTCGTTCCTGCTGCTGCTCGCCGTCGCCGCGGCGGTCTGGTTCGCGCTGACGCGTACCCGGTTCGGGCACCACCTGCTCGCCGTCGGCGGCGACCCGGAGGTCGCCCGGCTCTCCGGGGTACGCACCGGCCGGGTCCTGGTCACCGCCCACGTACTCTGCTCGCTCTGCGCCGGGCTGGCCGGGATCTACCTGGCCAGCCGGCTCGGCTCGGGCGCTCCCCGGGTCGGCACCGAGGGTCTCTACGACCTGGAGTCGATCGCGGCGGTGGTGATCGGCGGGACCGCGCTGGCCGGCGGGCGGGGCGGCGTGGTCGGCACCGTCGGCGGGGTACTGCTGCTGGCCAGCATCGACGCCGTCTTCAACCAGCTCGAGGTCGACGCCTTCGTCAAGCAGGTGATCCGGGGCATCGTGATCATCGCCGCGGTCGCCCTCTACGCCCACCGGTCCCTGCGGAAGGCGGCCTAGATGCAGACCGTCGAGCGCCCTCCGCTGCGGTCGCCGCTGTCCCGGGTACGCCCCGGCGGACTGCTGCCGATCGTCGCCATCCTCGCGCTGCTGCTGGTGCTGGTCGCGGTCCGGCAGCCCGACTTCCTCGCCCCGCCGTCGCTGATGTCCTTCCTCGGCCGCTCGGCACCGATCATCCTGCTGGCCGCCGGTCAGTACTTCGTGATCGTCAGCGGCGAGTTCGACCTCTCCGTCGGCTCCCTGGTCACCGCGCAGGTGGTGGTCGCCGCCCGGCTCATCGACAGCGACCCCGCCCGCACCTGGCCGGTGGTGCTGCTGCTGCTCGCCGCCGGCCTGTTCGTCGGGCTGGTCAACGGCCTGGTCACCACCCGGCTGCGGGTGCCGTCCTTCATCACCACGCTCGGCATGTTCCTGATCCTCGTCGGTGCGGTGTACCTCTGGTCCGACGGTGCGCCGCGGGGCGGGCTCTCCGAGGAGTTCCGCCGGTTCGGCCGGCGCGCGTTCGAGGACGTGCCGCTGCTCGGCCGGGTCCCGTACGCGCTGCTCGTGCTCCTGGTCCTCGCGGCGCTGGCCGTGTTGCTGGGCCGCTCCGACTTCGGCCGGACGCTCGTCGCCGTCGGCGACAACCCGCGCACCGCCGAGCTGGCCGGGGTACGGGTCTGGCGTACCCGGACGATCGCCTTCATGCTCAGCGGGCTCGCGGCGGCGGTCGCGGCGATCCTGCTCGGCGGCTACAGCGGGGTCTCGTTCCAGGCCGGCGCCGGACTGGAGTTCACCGCGATCACCGCCGTCGTGCTCGGCGGGGTCGCGCTGGGCGGCGGCCGTGGCTCGGTCGTCGGCGCGATGCTCGGGGCGCTGACCCTCGAACTGCTCTTCACCCTGATGAATTTCTACGGCGTCTCCGGCGCCCTCAGGTCGACCGTCCAGGGCGTGATCATCCTGGCCGCCGTGGCGGTCTCGGCAATGCGTTCCTCGTCCAGATAAGGGGAAATACCGTGAAACGCTCCCTCGCGGCTCTGGCCGCGGTCACCCTTTTGTCGCTCACCGGCTGTGCCACCGACGAGCCGGCCGCGACCCCGTCCGGCTCCGCCAGCTCGGCCGCCGGTTCGGGCACCGGCGAACAGTCCAAGTTCTTCGTGCAGGCCGACTACGACAAGGAACTGGCACTGCTCGGCGCCACCCCGACCGGTCCGGCGGACAAGCCGTGGGAGCAGGTGCTCGACCCGAAGATGGTGGAGACCACGAAATTCAGGAAGGCCGGCCCGCACAAGATCTGCTTCTCCAACGCGGCGTTGAACAACCCGTGGCGGCAGGTCGGGTTCAAGACCATGCAGGCCGAGGTCGAGGCCCAGAAGAGCCGGATCAGCGAGTTCGTGCACGTCGACGCCGAGGGCAAGGACCAGAAGCAGATCGCGGACATCAACGACCTGCTCGGCAAGGACTGCGACGCGCTGCTCGTCTCGCCGAACACCACCGCCACGCTCACCCCGGCCGTCGAGGCCGCCTGCCGGGCGGGCCTGCCGGTCGTCGTCTTCGACCGGGGTGTCGACACCGACTGCCCGGTGACCTTCATCAACCCGATCGGCGGCTACGGCTTCGGGCACGTCGGTGCCGAGTTCGTCAGCCAGCGGATGAAGCCCGGCGGCAAGCTGCTCGCCCTGCGCATCCTGCCCGGTGTCGACGTACTGGAGACCCGCTGGTCCGCCGCGAAGGTCGCCTTCGACAAGGCGAAGGTGGACGTCGTCGGGGTCGAGTTCACCGACGGCGACCCGGCCAAGACCAAGAAGATCGTCAACGACTACCTCCAGCGGCACGGCTCCATCGACGGCGTCTGGATGGACGCCGGAGCGGTCGCGGTCGCGGCGGTCGAGGCGTTCCAGGACGCCGGCAAGCCGGTGCCGCCGATAAACGGCGAGGACCAGCTCGACTTCCTGAAGCTGTGGAAGGAGCGGAACCTCACCGCCATCGCACCGACCTACCCGACCTACCAGTGGCGTACCCCGGTGCTGGCCGCGCTGCGGATCCTGGACGGCCAGCCGGTCTCCAGCCCGTGGAAGCTGCCGCAGCCGACGATCACCCAGGAGAACCTGGACCAGTACCTCGACCCGGGCATGCCGCCGCTGCACTACGCGATGTGCGGCTGCACCGACCTGCCCGGCTATCCGCAACGCTGGAAGTAGGCAGCTTGTACGCCATCGGTGTCAACCCGTGGGTCTGGACGTCACCGGTCGACGACCGGGCCCTGGCCGACCTCGTCCCGCAGATCGCCGCGTACGGCTTCGACGCGGTCGAGTTGCCGATCGAGCAGCCGGGCGACTGGGACCCGGGCCGGACCCGTGATCTACTGGCCCGGTACGGCCTGACCGCCGTCGCCGTCTGCGCGGTCACCCCGCCGGGGCGGGACCTCGTGTACGCCCCGCCGGCCGTGGTCGAGTCCACCGTGGCGTACCTGATCGGCTGTGTGGACAGTGCGGCGGCCGTCGGCGCGTCCTGTGTCGGCGGCCCGCTGTACGCCTCGGTCGGCCGGACCTGGCGGATGTCGGCGGCGGAGCGCTTCGCCTGCTACGCGGAGTTCCGCCGGGCGCTCGCGCCGGTCGCCGACCATGCCGCCGAGCGGGGCGTCTCGCTCGGGGTGGAGGCGCTCAACCGGTACGAGACGAGTGTGGTGAACACGCTGGGGCAGGCCGTCGAGTTGATCGACGGCCTGCCGCCGAACGTCGGTCTGATGGTCGACACCTACCACATGAACATCGAGGAGGCCGATCCGTACGCGGCGCTGGCGGCCGCCGGCCCGTACCTGAAGCACGTGCAGGTCAGCGGCACCGACCGGGGCGCTCCCGGCCGGGACCACTTCGACTGGCCGCGCTTCTTCACCACGCTGGGCGGGACCGGTTACCGGGGGGCGGTCTGCATCGAGTCGTTCACGGCCGAGAACGAGACGATCGCCACCGCCGCCTCGATCTGGCGCCCGCTCGCCGTCACGCAGGACCGGCTCGCCCTGGACGGGCTGGAGCATCTCCGGAAGCTCCTGCACGGACGGTCCACAGCCACCACGCCGTCCGCTCCGGCCGCTGCTCCGGGGTCGCCGGAGCCGCCGGGCTGAGCTGGCCACTCAGCTCGCTCGATCCTTGCGGAAACATAATTCGTATGATGAACTTCGAGACGGAGAGCCTTCGGCGGGGCGCCCACCACCACACCCGGCACCACCCCACCCCCAGGTAAGGAGACCGTCCCGTGTCCGTACCGTCATCCTCTGCCGGCCGGAGGCGGGTGCTGGCCGGAGCCGCCGCGGCGGCACTGGCCACGGTGGCCCTCGTCGCCGCCGCGCCCTCCCCCGCGTCAGCCGCCACCACCCTCTACGCCTCCCCCTCCGGCAGCGGCACCACCTGCTCGGCCAGCCAGCCCTGCTCGCTGACCGGCGCGCAGACCGCGGTGCGCGGGCTCACCGCCGCGATGTCCGGCGACATCGTCGTCCAGCTCGCCGACGGGGTGTACCGGCTCTCCGCGCCGCTGCGGTTCACCGCCGCCGACTCCGGCAACAACGGCTACCGGGTGGTGTGGCAGGCCGCCGCGTCGGCCCGCCCGGTGCTCAGTGGCTCCCGGGCGGTCACCGGCTGGACCCAGGTCGACGCCGGCCGCAACATCTGGCGGGCCAACGTCGGCGCCGGCACCGAGAGCCGGCAGCTCTACGTCGACGGCGCCATCGCCACCCGGGCCCGCACCCAGCTGAACCGGGCCGACTTCACCCCGTCCAGCACCGGGATGAGGTTCACCAACAGCGCGCTCAACTACCTGAACAACCTGGCCAACCAGAGCCGGATCGAGATGGAGAGCGTCGGCTCCTTCACCGACCGCTACTCCCCGGTGCAGAGCATCAGCGGAAACCTCATCACGATGCAGCAGCCGGCCTGGAACAACAACAACTTCGGGTACGACACCTTCACCAGCCCGCACCGGGCCGGCCCGCTCTACCTGACGAACGCCTACGAGTTCCTGGACGCCGCCAACGAGTGGTACCTGAACCGGACGACAGGTGACCTGTTCTACATCCCGCCGTCCGGGCAGAACATCAACAACCTCGGCATCGAGCTGCCGGCGTTGCAGTCCCTGGTGAACCTCGGCGGCACCTACGGCGCCCCGGCGCACCACGTCACGTTCAGCGGGATCACCTTCACCGGTACGAGCTGGCTCGGCCCGAGCAGCAACCAGGGCTACGTCGACCAGCAGACCGGCGCCTACATCGCCGGGAACTGGAGCTGGCCCGCCTTCAGCTCCTGCCACAACGGCTGCCCGCAGTTCGAGGCCGCCCGGCCGAACTGGTTCCAGTCGCCGGCCGCCGTGCAGATCTCCGCCGCCAACAACATCACCGTCACCGACTCCCGGTTCTTCAACCTCGGGCAGACCGCGATCGGCATCGGCAACGACGCCAACGCGCACGCCAGCGGCGTGGGCCTGGGCGCCAGCAACATCACGGTCGACCGCTCCGAGATCGCCCGCACCTCGGCCGGCGGCATCGTGGTCGGCGGCGTCCGCGCCGACGCCCACCACCCGAGCGACCAGCGGATGACCAACCGGGACATCACAATCAGCAACAACCGCATCCACGACATCGGCGTGGAGCACCGGGGCATCGTCTCGGTGCTGACCACCTACGTCAACACCGCCACCATCTCGCACAACGAGGTCTACAACATGCCGTACACCGGCATGTCCATGGGATACGGCTGGGGCGCCAACGACGCCGGGGGCAGCAACCACTACGCCGACCGTGGCCTCTACAACTACCAGCCGCGCTACTCCACCCCCACCACGGCCTCGAACAACCGGCTGATCGGCAACTACGTGCACGACGTGATGCAGCAGATGAACGACGGCGGCTGCATCTACACCCTCTCGGCCAACCAGGGCGGGCTGATCAGCGACAACTACTGCCTGCGGACCAACGGGTACTTCGGGATCTACTTCGACGAGGGCTCGCGGTACTGGACCGCCCGGAACAACGTCTTCTCGAACACCGGCACCTGGGCCACCGCCAACTACTGGTTCGCCGAGAACATGGGCAACTTCACCGTCACCAACAACTGGTCGACGAACAACAGCACGAACGTGACGAACGGCGACCGGGGCAACGTGGTCAACAACAACGTCACGGTCAGCGGCGGCAACTGGCCGTCGGGCGCCCAGGCGGTGATGGCCGCCGCCGGCCCGCAGGGCGGCGGCGACGGACAACCACAGCCGCAGACCGGCCGGATCGTCGGGGCGCAGTCCGGGCGCTGCCTGGAGATCGGCGGATCGAGTACGGCCAACGGCACCCAGGCCCAGATCTGGGACTGCGGCACCGGCACCAACCAGCGGTGGACCTACACCAGCAGCGGGCAGCTCATGGTGTACGGCAACAAGTGCCTGGACGCCAACGGGCAGGGCACCGCCAACGGCACCCTGGCGATCATCTGGGACTGCAACGGGCAGACCAACCAGCGGTGGAACGTCAACTCGAACGGCACCATCACCGGCGTACAGTCCGGGCTCTGCCTGGACGCCAGCGGCAACGGGACCGCGAACGGCACCAAGGTGCACCTCTGGGCGTGCCACGGCGGCACCAACCAGCGCTGGACCCTGGGGAGCTGACCCAGACCGGGAGGTGGGGCCGATACGCCGACCGGCCCCACCTCCCGCCCCGGCACGCCCGGTCGGTCGCGCTCCGGATCAGCCGAGCTGGTGGTCGGCCGGGTCGGTCTGCAACAGCCAGGCCAGGGGCAGCTTCGCCGCCACCTCGTACGACCGGTCCGGGCCGAGGACGTGCAGGGTGACAGTCTGCGCCGCGTCCCGCTCGACCACCCAGTAGCGGGGGATGCCGGCGTGGGCGTATTCGCGGCGCTTGACCACCTCGTCCATCGCGGCCGAGCCGGGTGACACGATCTCGATCACCAGGACCAGGTCGGCGAGGGCCAGCCAGACCGTCCGGGGCTGTGGGCGGGCCCAGACCGTGAGGTCGGGTATCCGGCCACCGTCGCCGTCCGGACCGGGAATCCGGACGCCGGCGGCCTGCAACACCTGCTCGGCCGGCCAACCCGCCATCGCCAGCCAGACCAGGAGGCGGCTGGCGATCGCGGCATGCTCGGAATCGGGCGGCGGCATGATCGACAGGGCTCCCTCGGGGCTCAGCTCATACCGATGGCCGTGCCGGTCAGCAGCGATCATGGCCGCCAGGTCGTCGAGCGTGACGACGGCGGGCAGCTGCCTGCCGAACGCCTCCGCACTCATGCCAGCATCGTAGTCGCAGCCCGTTCCCCCGGTCGGCGTCGCGCCGTCCCTGGCGTGGCGATGGCGTGCCCGGGAGCGGCGTCAGTCCTTGAGGAGTTGCCGGGCCATCACGATCCGCTGGACCTGGTTCGTGCCCTCGTAAATCTGCGTGATCTTCGCGTCCCGCATCATCCGCTCGACCGGGTAGTCCCGGGTGTAGCCGTACCCGCCGAGGAGCTGCACCGCGTCGGTGGTGATCTCCATGGCGGCGTCCGAGGCGAAGCACTTCGCGGCGGCGCCGAAGTAGGTCAGGTCGGCGTCGCCGCGCTCCGACTTCCCGGCCGCCGCGTACGTCAACTGCCGGGCCGCCTCCAGCTTCATCCCCATGTCGGCGAGCATGAACTGGATGCCCTGGAACTCGGCGACCGCCCTGCCGAACTGCTTGCGCTCCCTGACGTACGCCCTGGCGTAGTCGAGCGCGCCCTGGGCGATCCCGAGCGCCTGGGCGGCGATGGTGACCCGGGTGTGGTCCAGGGTCCGCATCGCGGTGCCGAAGCCGGTCCCCGGCTCGCCGATCATGCGGTCCGCCGGGATCCGCACGCTGTCCAGGTAGACCTCGCGGGTCGGCGAGCCCTTGATACCGAGCTTCTTCTCCGGCGCCCCGAAACTGACCCCGGGATCGGACTTCTCCACCACGAAGGCGGAAATGCCCCGGGACCGCGCCGCCGGATCGGTCACCGCGAAGACGGTGTAGTACTCCGACACCCCGGCGTTGGTGATCCAGCGCTTGACACCGTCGAGCACGTAGAAGTCGCCGTCCCGGACCGCCCGGGTGGTCATCGAGGCGGCGTCGCTGCCCGCCTCCGGCTCGGAGAGGCAGTACGAGAACATCGCCTCGCCCCGGGCCACCGCGGGCAGGTAGCGCCGCTTCAACTCGTCGGAGGCGGCCAGCAGCAGCGGCATGGTGCCGAGCTTGTTCACGGCCGGGATCAGCGAGGCGGAGGCGCAGGCCCGGGCCACCTCCTCGATAACGATCGCGGTGGCCAGCGCGTCGGCACCGGCTCCGCCGTACTCCTCGGGGATGTGCGGGGCGTGGAAGTCGGCGGCGCGGAGTGCGTCGTACGACGCCTTGGGGAACTCGCCGGTCTCGTCCGCCTCGGCCGCGTTGGGCGCGACCTTGGCGTCGCAGACCTCCCGGACGGCCTCCCGGACCGCCTGGTGCTCCTCGGGAAGCAGGTATGCGTCGAACGACGGCTCACTTGCCACGCGGCCCTCCCCGGCACTCGTCCCCGGCGGCCCCGCGCCCCGGATATCCGAACGATACCCGCCGGTAACCACGCTTCGACAGCCCTCCCCCGACCCCACTCCCGCCTCGTCCACCCCGCCCCGGTCGCCCGTGCCGATCGCCCGTGCCGCTCGCCGCCCCCCGGCCGCCGGCCGAGCCGGGTGGCACTCGGCGCGGCGACTGTCGAGCTGGTCGCACGGACGGGGCGGCGGCCAGCACCCGGCTGGCTCGGAACGCCGCCACCCACCCGACCCGGAGACTGTCGAGCCGGGCGCACGAACGGGACGAGGCGCACGGGGCGGGGGCGGGGCGGGGGCGCCCGGGGATAGCGGGCGTTGTCGTGGCTGGGAGCACAGGCGGGGCAGCTCGACAGTCTGCTGCGCGCATGGTTCCCGACGGACGGCGACACCCCCCGCCCGTCGGCACCGCCGGTGGTCAGCCACCTGTCAGCATTCGCCGCCCCAGCGGAACGAACTCACCGGCACCGAGAGGGGGAAGTTCCCCCGGCCCTCGGCCCAGCCGTAGTGCAGACAGGCCAACTCCATGCCACGGTAGTTGGCACCCTCGTACACCCGGACGTGGTCGCACCCGGCACACGGCACACCGTTGTTGAAATAGGAGGCCCGATAGCCACAACTGGACGAGGGCACGTTTCCGCTCGACCAGCAGACCCCGCCGTTGCCGTTCAGCTGGGTGTAGAAACAGACAGCTCCGGATGCGCAGCCCCACGCCGCCACTGTCCGGCCGCTGTAGACGCCGGGTGCGATCTGCCGGACGTCCGCCACCCCCGTGACGGCCGAGGACGGCGCCCCGACGGCCCGGGAGCCGGCACCCGCGCCGGCGCCTGAGCCGGACGGGTTGGCCTGGGCCACCCCGGGCGGGAGCAACGACAGGGCGCCGAGAACGGCGGCGCCGGCCAACAGTGCACGCAGGATTCTCATCGCATACCTTCCCTTGGCGAGCGGACTGCCGGCCACCGTAGGCCGGTGCGACCGTCGACGAGAAGGAATGGTCCCCAATCAATTGCGCGATTCCGCAGCCGGCCCGACTCGAACGGAAGGCGCGGGGGCGGCAGAGAATTCCCGCCCCCGCACTTCCGTCTGACCCCGTCAGGCGACGACCGAGCGCAGCGGAATGCCCGCCGCACGCAGTTGGCGGACCAGATCCCGCAGGAAGGGATGCTCGTCCGCGGCCAGCCCCGCCGGGTTGGGGATGGTCAGGTACGCCGTACCGTCGACCGTCGCGGCCCGGACGTCGCCGGTGTGCCGGGCCACGACCGTCCGGGCCCGGTCCAGGTCGGCGGCGGCGACCCGGATCGAGATCGGCCGCCACTGTCCACCCAGGTTCTCCGCCGCCGGCACCGCCATCGCGGCGGCCCGCTCCGGGGGTACGGCCGGAGCCGCCGTCCGGGCACCCGGCGAAGCCGTCGGGGCGGCGGCCGGGGCCAGCAGCGCGTTGGCGACCAGGTGCAGCCCGCTCTCGTTGTACGCCCGGAACAGCGGGTTGAACGCGAACAGCACCGCCCGGCCGGCCCCGGTCGGCTCGTCGACGAGCGCGACGGTGCCCCTGAGCACGTCCGCCCGCTCGGTGAAGCCGTTGTGCCAGAACCGCCCGTCGGCCGGGTACGTCAACACGTTCCGTCCGGTGCTGCTCGGCGACAGGATCGCATCGTTGTTGTTGAACCCGAAGTCCTCGGCCGGCCGGCCCAGCCCGACCGGGCTGCTCCGGTCCACGTCGACCCGCAGGTGCGAGCCGATCACCGTGTAGTCGTCCGGCTTCGGCAGCTCCACGGTGGAGGTGAGCCCGGCCGCCCGGGCCATCCGGGTGCCCTGGTTGCGCAGCCCCAGATAGGTGCCGCCGGCCGCCACCCAGGCCCGCAGGTTGGCCTGGCCGGCGGCGGTGAGCCCGCCGGTCGGGTTGCTGCCGTCCGGCACCAGCAGCACCGTCCGGCCGGTGAAGGCGGCGGTGTTGTCGTTGATGTCCGCCGTGCCGACCGGGGTGAGGTCGAGCCCCCACCGCTCGCCGAGCACGTACCGGGCCTCGCCGTGCGAGCCGGCGGTGGTGGAGATGCCGGCGCCGGAGTAGAGGCCGACGTCGGGCAGGGCCAGGGTGCTGCCGGTGCCGCCACGCCGGCCCGGGGTCAGGGTCACCCCGAGGGAGCGGGCCAGCCGGTCGCGCTCGCCGGTCAGGCCGGCCGCCGACAGCGTCACCACCCCGCTGCGCTGGTCGCGCCGCAGCGGCACGCCCGCGCCGAGCAGCCGGAAGGTCAGCTCGGCCGCCGCCGCCGAGTCCAACGGGTACGAGTACGAGCCGGACCGGGGTGCGTACCCGCTCCGCCCGCCGTCGACCCCCCGGACCCGTTCCGCCCTCGGCGAGAGCCGGTCACCGGTCCAGATCGTTCCCACGCCCATCAGCAGCGGGTTGCTCCAGGACGAGACGTCGTAGAAGTACGGGAACGGGACGTACGGGTCCTCGCCCAGCACCGCCTGGATCCAGTGCTTCTGCGGCTGCTCCATCGGGATCCAGTACGCCCCCGCCGGCACGCTGAGGTTCCGGGCCGAGCGGCCACCGAAGATCCTCGCGTCCGGCACCGTCACCGGCCTGGTCAGCCGGTACACCTCGACGTCCATCCGGCGCAGCCGTTCGACCAGCCGCCGTACGTCGCCGAGCTGCCGGTCCGGCAGCAGGAAGTACGACCGGACCGTCACGTCCGGGACCGGGAACCGGACCTCGTTCGCCGGCTGCACCACCTCGTTCGGCTGGAGCCGGCCGGCCCGCCCCTCGGCCAGCGCGTCCGACCAGATCCGGTGGTAGCCCGTGAGGATCTCGCGTCGGTGCTCCGCGGCCCAGCCGACGGTCGCCCACTGGGTGTCGAACTGCTGCTGCACCCGGTCCTGGACCGCCGAGGCGCTGCCCTTCTCGTAGGTCATCCCGGCGGCACCGAAGCCGGTCGCCGGCACCGTGTCGCCGTACCCCATGAAGAACATGTCGTAGGTGTCGTAGTTGAAGTAGCACTCGGTGGTCACCGTGTCGGTGCAGGCACCGTTGTAGCCGAAACCGGCGGCGTTGGCCGCCCCGATCCGGTCGATCCAGTCGACCACCTCGTCGGCGATCTCGTGGTGGATCGGGTCGGCGTTCGGTGGGAAGAAGTACTCCCGGCCGCCCATCTCGTGCGCGTCGACGAACACCTGCGCCGGATACCTGCGCAGCAGCTCGACCTTGGCGTCCGTCTCCGGCTGGGTGCGCGCGAACCAGTCCCGGTTCAGGTCGAAGCCGTACTCGTTCTGCCGGCGGCCGGCGTCCCGGCCGTCCGGGTTCTGCGTCGGCACGATGATCGTGACCAGGTTCTCGTTGCGCTCGCGTACCTCGCAGGAGAGGCCGGCGGCCAGCTCGTAGAGGGTCTTCAGCGCGGCGTCGCCGCCGGAGTACTCCCCGCCGTGCACGTTGCCGGTCACCCAGACGATCGCCGGCCCCCTCGCGGCGATCTCCGCCGCCCTCCGGCCGGAGAGCCGGCGCGGGTCGCGCAGGTCCCGGACGTCCTGCGCGATCTTCTCCAGCGCGCCCCGGCGCAGGTGGCCGGGGTCGGAGACGATCGCGTACGGCAGCGACTGGCCGCGCACGCTGTCGCCCAGGTTGCCGGTGACCACCCGGTCCGAGGCGGCGTCCACGGCACCGAGGTAGGAGCGGATCTCGTCGTCGGTGACCACCCGCTGCTGGCCGAGGCCGAGCGGGAAGCCGAGGTGCCGCTCCGGGCTCGGCACCGTGGCCAGCCGGGCGGCCGGGTCCTGAACGCAGCCGGCCGGGGTCGGCCGGGGGTGGGCGCCGGCCGGGGTGCCCGGCAGCAGCGGCAGCGGGGCGAGCAGCAGGGCCAGGGCGGCCCCGCCGAGGCGCCGGGAGATCGATCTGGCGGGCCTCGGACCGGCCGTCGGGGGTAACGTCGAAACCGTCATCTGAAGTTCAGGTCCCTTCTCGGGGCTGGTACCAGGTCTCGGCAGATCGACTTGAAGGTGGCTCGGAGCCTATGAGCGGGCATTTCCGACAGTCAAGATCTTCTACGGACCGGCGGGCACGCTGTGAAGATGCCGACCGAAGGTGCACCGGCAACCGCGGTCCGCGTAGGCTCAGCGCTTGTCGTCCCGGCACCGGCGGCCACCCACCGGCCGAGCGCCGTCGACACCAGGTGAACAAGGCCCACAATGTCCGACATCGGCGTCCTCCTCCGGCGCCGACCTCCCACCGCGACGCAATGAAGCGCCGCCACTGCGAGCGGAGAACACAGGCGTGACGATCCCGTACCCGAGCACCCAGCCCATGCCGGCGATCCCGGCGGTCACCCCGCCGTCCGGTGCCGCCCGCCCGCGGCTGACCTTCCTCGGCACCGGCTACCTGGGCGCGACGTACGCCATCTGCTTCGCCGAACTCGGCTACGAGGTGATCGGCTTCGACGTCGACGCCGAGAAGATCGCCAAGCTGGCCAGCGGCGAGGTGCCGTTCCACGAGCCCGGCCTGGACGAGCTGCTCAAGCGCAACCTGGCGGCCGGTCGGCTCCGGTTCTCGACCGACATCGCCGAGACCGCCGTCTTCGGCGACGTGCACTTCATCTGCGTCGGCACCCCGCAGCGGGCCGACGGCATGGGCGCCGACCTGTCGTACGTCGAGGCGGCCGTCACCGGGCTCTCCCAGCACCTGATCCGCAAGGCGCTGATCGTCGGCAAGTCCACCGTCCCGGTCGGCACCGCCGAGTGGATCGAGCAGCTCGTCGGCAAGCACGCCGAGGCCGACCTCGGGGTCGAGGTGGCCTGGAGCCCCGAGTTCCTCCAGGAGGGCTTCGCCGTCGAGGACGTACTCCGGCCCAACCGGATCGTGGTCGGGGTCAAGAGCGAGTGGGCCAACGGCATGCTCTACTCCGCGCACAAGGGCGTCTTCGACCTCGCCGCCACCGAGGACCGGGAGGTTCCGTTGGTGGTGACCGACTTCGCCACCGCCGAGCTGGTCAAGGTGGCCGCGAACGCCTTCCTGGCCACCAAGATCTCGTTCATCAACGCGATGGCCGAGGTCTGCGAGGTGGCCGGCGGCGACGTCACCCAGCTCGCCCGGGCGATCGGCTACGACCCACGGATCGGCAACCGCTTCCTCCAGGCCGGCGTCGGCTTCGGCGGCGGCTGCCTGCCCAAGGACATCCGGGCGTTCCAGGCCCGGGCCCAGGAGCTGGGCGCCGGCGAGGCGCTGCGCTTCCTGCACGAGGTCGACCTGATCAACCTGCGCCGCCGCAGCCGGGTGCTCCAGCTCGCCGCCGAACTGCTCGGCCGCCGGTACGGGCCGGCCGGGCCGGACCTCTCCGGCACCCGGATCGCGGTGCTCGGCGCCACCTTCAAGCCGAACTCCGACGACGTGCGGGACGCCCCCTCCCTGGCCGTCGCCGCCGCCCTGCACAAGGCCGGCGCCGACGTGCACGTGCACGACCCGCAGGGCATGGAGAACGCCCGCCGGGAGCGGCCCGAGCTGACGTACGAGGCCAGCATGGAGGAGGCGGTGCGCGGGGCCGACCTGCTCTGCGTACTCACCGAGTGGGCCGACTTCCGCAACGCCGACCCGGTGGCACTCGGCGAACTCGCCGCCGGACGGCGGGTCGTGGACGGCCGGAACTGCCTCGACTCCGGACTGTGGACCCAGGCCGGCTGGGACTACCGGGGGATGGGCCGACCGTAACGCGGCGGGACGCCGCACCGGCCGGCCCTCGACGGAGCGGCCGGACGGCGACAGACGTGAATTCGACGCCGACTTGCCGGCCGTGGAGCCTCCGGGCTGCACGGCCGGCCTTTTAGGATTCCCTCAGCCGGGTTTCGCACGCGATCGGGGGCTGTGCAACGCAGACCCCGGGTGGGCATGCTCGGTGTAGGCCCGTGATGCGGCGTCAGCGCCGGCTGGAGGGGGTGCCGTGAGTACGACGTACCAGTGCTCCTCGTGCGGCCGCGAGATCGAGGCTGCGCCGTACTGCCCGAACTGCGGGGCGGAGCAGCTCCAGTGGGCCGACGACGTGGCCCGGATCGAGCGTTCGATCGCCGAGATGAAGATCCGCGAAGCGGCGATCGCCAAGGAGCAGAAGACGATCGCCTCGCAGATGCAGGCGGCGCTCTTCCAGCGGGACATCCTGTCGCACGCGGCCGACCAGCGGCGCAAGCAGAGCACCAAGCCCCGCCGGGTGCTCCGGCGCAAGGCCGGCCGGCGCCCGCCGACCGCCGCGCCGGGCAGCGCGCCGGGCGGGCCGCCGCCCCGGGTGCCCCGCCAGCCCCGCGGCGGCGGCCCGGACCGGATGCCGCCGGTCGCCCCGCCACCGCCGCCACCGCCGCCGCCCGGCGCCGAACCGTCCTGGGACGACGGCAAGGCCCGCCCCGAGGCATCCACCCTCGAGGTGCAGAACATCCTGCTCGGACTCGGGGCACTGCTGCTCGGCGTCGCGGCGGTGGTCTTCGTCGCCGTCGCGCTCAGCTCGTTCGACGATTTCAGCCGGGTGGCGATCCTGGTGCTGGCCACCGCGCTGATGCTGGCCGCACCGCCCCGGGTGGCCCAGCGCGGGCTTGTCGCCACCGCCGAGACCGTCGCGGCGGTCGGGCTGCTGCTGGTGCCGCTGACCGGGTACGCGCTCTGGACCGTCGACCGGTTCGGCGACAGCGGCCTGCCCGGCTCGGTCTTCGCCGGGCTGACCTTCCTGGTCACCACCGTGGTGGCGGCCGGCTACGCCGTGGCGACCGGGCTGAACGCGCCGCGCTACGCCGCCGTACTCGCGGTGCAGCCGATCCTGCCGCTGCTGGCGTACTCCATGGTGACCGGGCCGGCCGGCTGGGCCGTGGTGCTGGTGGCGGTGGCGATCGGCAACCTCTACCTCGCCCGGCTCTTCGGCGACGACGGCCGGCTGACCGGCTGGCCGGCCCGGTTCCGGTTCGGCCCACCGGCCGGTGTGGACGCCCCGCCCGCGCCGCCGCGCCGCAGTGACGGCCGGCCGGGGCGGGCACCGGCCGACCCGACCGACGACTCCGACCGGGACACCGGGTCCGGGCCGGCCGCGACCGGGCCGGACCGGCCGGAGACCTTCCCGGAGGAGGCGGACGCGGTCGTCCAGGCGGACCCGACCCAGGGCGGGCCGGTGAGACGGGTCCGCACCCCGGGCGCCCGCCGGCCGTCCGGCACCCCGGGCACCCGGCCGACGACCAGCACCCCGTGGGTACGCGAACTGGCCTGGACCCTGCACGGGGTCGCCTTCGCCGTCGCCGTGATCTGCGCGGTGATCGCCCTGGTGAACGCCGACACGGTACCGGGCGCGGCCCGGGCCGGCCTGGCCCTGCTGCTCGCCGCCGGGGTCGGCCTGGTCGGCGCGCTGGTACTGCGCCGGCCACCGCTGCCGGACGTCGCGGCCGGGATCCTCACGCTGGCCGTGATCGGTGCCGCGGGCCGGGTCGCCGCGGTGGCCCTGCCGGGACGGGCGCTGGTGGTGATCGCCGCCGTCATCGCGCTCACCGGCCTCGGCGTACGCGCGGTGCCCGAGGCGGCCCGGCGCGGGCCGCAACTCGCCTCCGCCGCCGCCCTGATCGTGATCGGCATCGTGGTGGCCGGCGGCGCGCTGCGGGCCGCCCTGGCCCCGATCCGGGCCGCGCTGCCGGTCTGGGAGGCCGACCTCGCCGAATACCCCGGAGAACTCGCCGCCGGGGTCGGCGACACCTCCTGGCAGCTCGCCGTCACCGCACTGCTGCTCACCATCGCCGCGGTGCTCTCCTCGCCGCCCGAGGTACGCCGCGAGTTCGCCGTGGTCGGCGCCGCGCTGACCGCACTGGCCGCCCCCGCCTCGCTCGGGCTCGGCTGGGGCGCCGCGCCCTGGCCACCGGTGCTGGTAGCCGTCGGCATCGGGCTGGTCGGGCTCACCGCGCAGACCCGACGGGCCGCGCTGACCCACGCGGTCGCCGCCGCCGTGGTCGGTCTCGCCGGGGCGGCCGCCTCGGTGGCCCGGCCCGGCCTGACCGCCGCCGTGCTCTTCGCCCTCGCGCTCGGCGGTGCACTCGTCGCGCTCGCCCCGCTGGCCCGTACCGCACCGCTGGGCAGGTACGCCGGGCTGGTCGGCGACTGGGCTGCCGGCGGAGCCGCGTTCGCCTTTCCCGGCGCGGTGGCGTCCTTCGTCGCCTCGGCGGTACCCGTCGACCCCACCCCGACCGTCCTGTCGACCCGCGAGGCCACCGAGCCGGTACTGGCCGCCAGCTTCCTGGCCGTCTGCGCCGTACTCTGCTACGCGGCGGTCACCCAGGTGGCCCAGCGGCAGATCAGCGGGCCGCTGGCCGTCGGCACCGGCCTCGGTGCGCTGGCCGTCACCGCGGCGGCCTTCGGCGCACCCGGCGCCACCCTGCCGGACACCCTGGTCGGCGGGTTGCTGCTGGTCAGCGCGATCCTGCTGGTGCTGGCGCCGTCGATCGACGCCGGCCGCCGGGCCGACCGGCTGCTCGACGGCTCGGACATCGCCGCCGCGGCGGTCACCGCCGCCCTGGTCGGCACCCTGGCCCGGATCGCCGGCATCCTCGGCGACGGTGCCGAACTGGCCGTCGCCGCCTTCCTCATCCTGGTGGTGGCCGCCGGAATCCGGGCCATGCCGGCCGACTGGCGGCGCGGACCGGTCCTCGGCATCTCGCTCACCGGTGGCATCGTCGCGCTGCTCGCCGGCGCGACGGCGGCCAGCGGCGGGCTCCAGGTGCTGACCACCCCCGGCCGGCTCTGGGAAGCCGACCTCTCGCAGTGGCACGTCAGCCCGGACGGCACCGGCTGGCAGGCCCCGGTCGCGCTGCTCCTGCTGGCCGGCGCCGCCGCGATCGCCCTGCCCCGGCCGTGGGCGTACGACGTCGCCGCGGTCTGCGTCGGACTCGCCACCATCGGCACCCCGGCGGCGTTCGGGCTGCCCTGGTGGTCCCCGATCGTGGTCGGCGGTGCCGTCGCCACCGTCTACGGGGTGAGTTCCGTCGTCGCCACCGACCCCCGGGCCGGGCTGGCCCGGGCCACCGTGGCCGGCGTGGTCGCCCTGCACGCGGTCGGCGCGAGCCTGGTACGGCCGTGGACCACCGCCGCCGCACTCGGCATCGTCGCGCTGATCGGCGCCGTCGTCGCCACCCTCGCCCGGGTCGTCGGCACCCTCTCCGGTCCGGCCGAGGAAACCGACTCCTGGTCGATGCCGCCACAGACCGCGCTTATCGGCGGGATCGCCGCCGGCGGCGGGCTGTTCGCGCTCACCGGAGCGCTCGCCTCGCTCGCCGCCGCGCTGCACCGGCCGGCCGAGGTGGTGGTGCTGGCCACCCTCGCCGGGGCCAGCCTCGGCGTGGCGGTCGTCGGACTGGTCCGCCGGCAGGTTCCGCAGTACCTCCCGTACGCCACGATGGGCATCGTCGGCGGCGCGACCGCGACCTCGGTGGCGGCCCTCTTCACCGGCCTGCCCTGGGGCGTCTACGCCGCCTCGGCCGTACTGCTCGGGGTGCTCGCCGAGCTGGTCCGGGCGGTCACCCCGGCACCCACCCCGCTGCGGGAGCCGATCCGGCGCTGGTCGGTGATGCTCGGCGGTGCACTCCGCCGGCTGCCCGAGCCGGCCCGGGGCGGTCGCTGGTCGGTGAGCCCCGCCGTCGGGGCGATGCTCGCCGCCGCCCTGCCGACCGCGCTGGCGGTGGCCGCACTGGCACCCGCGCTCGTGGTGGCGCTCGTCGAGCCGTACCAGACGCTCACCGGGATCTGGGACGGGCCGCCGGCCGCGCTCACCGACCCCGAGCCGGAGGCCGCCGACCCCGGCAACGTACTCGCCGCGCTGCTGCTGACCATCGCCGCCGGGTTGGCCGCCACCGGGTTCAGCGGCGGCCGGCCGGCCCGGGCGGTGCCGGTGGTACTCCCCGGTGCCGCGATCACCCTGCTGATCGCCCCGATCTCGCTCGGCCTGGGCTGGCCGAACGTCACCCTGGCCGCGCTCGGGGTCTTCACCATCGCGATGCTCGGGCTGGCGCTCACCCCGCCGCCGCCGGACGCCGAGATCGCCCGCTCGCTGCGGCTGACCCGGATCCTGGTCTTCGGCATCGGGCTGGCCGCCGGTGGTGCCGGGCTGGCCGGCGCGCTCGCCACCCGGGAGCTGACCCTGTTCACCCTGGGCGCGGCGGTCGGGGTCGGCGCCGTCGCCGCGCTGGGCGGCCGGACCCAGAACGCCCGCATCCTCGGCTGGCTCTTCGCCTCGGTGATGGCCCAGACCTTCGTCTTCACCGCCGGGCTGGTGTTCGGCCTCGACCCGGCCTGGTCCGCCTTCGGGGTGCTGGCGGTGGGCGCGATCCTGCTGCTGGTCGCCGCGATGCTGCCCCGGCTGCGCCGTCCGGAGGCGATCCGCGAGGCCACCACCGTGGAGTGGAGCGGGTACGCCGCCGCGCTCATCGCCGCCGCGCTCGCCTACGACTCGCCCCGGCACATCGCCGCACTCCTCGCCGCCTGGGGTGCCGTGCTCGGGATGGCCGCCGTACGCCCCTACCGCAGTACCGTCGAGCGGCGCACCCTCTTCTGGTCGGCGGTCGGCTGCGAGGTGGTCGCCTGGTGGCTGCTGATGGCGCTCGCCGACGTGGCACTGCCGGAGGCGTACACGCTCGCCTTCGCCGTGCTGGCCCTGCTGGTCGGCCTGCTGGAGCTGCGGCACCGCACCGACCTGAGCAGCTGGGCGGCGTACGGGCCGGCGCTGGTGGCGGCGTTCCTGCCGACCCTGGTGATCGTGCTGGCCGGCAACGACAGCGCGGTCCGGCAGGTGCTGCTGCTGCTCGGCGGCGTGGCCACGCTGATCTGGGGCTCCTACCGCCGGCAGCAGGCACCGGTGATCATCGGGGCGGTGGTCACCGCACTGGCCGCACTGCGCGCCCTGTTCAGCTTCGGCCCGTGGCTGGTGCTGATCCCGGTCGGCCTGCTGCTGCTGGCGTTCGGTGCCAGCAACGAGAACCGCCGCCGCACCCAGGAACGCCTGCGCGCGGTACGCGGCATGCGCTGACCCGGGCAGCGCGGGCTATCCGCCGAGGCTGGCCCGCAGCTTGGCTTCCTTCTGGGCGACGAGTGCGGCCAGGTCGGCCTGGTAGGCGACCATCCGGTCGCGGAGCGCCTCGTCGGCGGCGGCGAGAATCCGCACCGCCAGCAGGCCGGCGTTGCGGCCGTTGCCGATCGAGACGGTCGCCACCGGGATGCCGGCCGGCATCTGCACGATGGAGAGCAGCGAGTCGAGCCCGTCGAGATGCGCCAGCGGCACCGGCACCCCGATCACCGGCAGCGGGGTGGCCGAGGCCACCATGCCGGGAAGCGCCGCCGCGCCGCCCGCCCCGGCGATGATCACCCGGATGCCCCGCCCGGCGGCGGACTGGGCGTACTCCATCATCTTGACCGGGGTGCGGTGCGCCGAGACCACCCCGACCTCGTAGCCGACGCCGAACTCGGTGAGCGCCTCGGCCGCCGCGCCCATCACCGGCCAGTCCGAGTCGCTGCCCATGATCAGGCCGACCGGCGGCGCAGACTCCGTCACTCGTGTCCCTCCCGTAGCCACCAGGCGGCCCGGACCGCCCGGGCGCGTACCTTCTCCAGGTCGTCGCCGAGCACCGTGACGTGCCCGATCTTCCGGCCGGGCCGGACCTGCTTGCCGTAGAGGTGCACCTTGGCGCCCGGGTCCTCGGCGAAGAGGTGGTGCAGCCGCTCGTCGATCGACATGCCGCCGTCCGGGCCGCCGAGCACGTTGGCCATCACCACCACCGGGGCGGTCAGCGCGGTGTCGCCCATCGGGTAGTCGAGCACCGCCCGCAGGTGCTGCTCGAACTGGGAGGTCCGGGCACCCTCGATCGTCCAGTGCCCCGAGTTGTGCGGGCGCATCGCCAGCTCGTTGACGACGAGCGCCGGCTCGCCGTCCGGGCCGGCCACCTCGAACAGTTCCACCGCCAGCAGGCCGACCACGCCGAGCGCGGTGGCCAGGTCGATGGCGAGCTGCTGGGCCCGCAGCGCCAGATCCTCCGGCAGCCTCGGCGCCGGCGCCAGCACCTCCACGCAGATGCCGTCCCGCTGCACGGTCTCCACCACCGGGTACGCCGCCACCTGGCCGAACGGCGAGCGGGCGACCTGCACCGCCAGCTCCCGGCGCAGCGGCACCCGCTCCTCGACGATCAGCTCGGTGCCGGCCTCCCGCAGCGTGCGGACCAGCTCGGTCGCCTCGGCCGGGCCGGAGACGACCCAGACTCCCCGGCCGTCGTAGCCGCCCCGGGCCGCTTTCAGGACCACCGGCCAGCCCAGTTCGTCGCCGAACTCGACCAGCTCCGCCGGCTCGGCGACCGGCCGCCAGCGCGGCACCGGGGCGGCCAGCTCGGTCAGCCGCTCCCGCATCGCCCGCTTGTCCTGGGCGTGCCGCAGCGCCTCGGCGGGCGGGTAGACCGCCACCCCGGCCTCGGCGAGCGCCCGGACGTGCTCGGTCGGCACGTGCTCGTGGTCGAAGGTGACCACGTCGGCGCCGTCGGCGAAGTCGCGCAACGCGGCGAGGTCGGTGTGCTTGCCGTACCGGACGTCGGCGGCGACGAGCGCGGCACCGTCCTCCGGGGTGAGCGCGAGGACGCGGAGCGACTGGCCGAGGGCGATCGCGGCCTGGTGGGTCATCCGGGCCAGTTGGCCGCCACCCACCATGCCGACAACGGGCAGACCCGTGCGGGAATCCATAGCGCGGGCAAGCCTAACTCCCGGCCACGCCGAGCTGCGCCAGCAGGGCGTCCGGGGAGGTGACCGGGCGGTCGCAGACGAAGCCCCGGCAGACGTAGACGGTCGGGCCGCCGTCGACAAGCGGCCGGTCGGCGAGCAGGGGTACGCCGGGCCGGTCCGGCTCGCCGGCCACCACCACCGCGCCGGGCGGGGCGTGCCGGTGCGCCAGCGCCAGCAGCGGGTCGCCGGCCGGTTCGGCGGTGACCACCGCGATCTCGTACGGGCCGGAGAGCAGCGCCTCGCCGACCGCTGCCGCGTACCCGGTGAACCGGGCGTGCCTGGCGACGATCGGCGCGACGGTCTCCAGGGCCGCCACCGCCGCCTCCCGGAAGCGCACCTGGCCGCCCAGCGCCGAGTACGCCACAAGCGCCGCCGCCACCGCCGACAGTCCGGACGGGGTGGCGTTGTCGGTCGGGTCGGCCGG
Organism: Plantactinospora sp. WMMB782; assembly: GCF_049179135.1. Taxonomy (NCBI): domain Bacteria; kingdom Bacillati; phylum Actinomycetota; class Actinomycetes; order Micromonosporales; family Micromonosporaceae; genus Plantactinospora; species Plantactinospora sp. WMMB782. The sequence continues at coordinate 1,294,900 of NZ_JBMHMC010000007.1, forward strand.
CCGGCTGACCAGTTGCTCGGCGTCGTCGGCGGTGTCGTAGAAGCCGCCCCGCCCGGTGCCGAACCGGTCCAGGGCGACGTCCAGGAGTTGCCCGGCCAGCTCCAGCCAGCGCCCCTCCCCGGTGAACTGGTGCATCGCGCAGAACGCCTCGGCGACGCAGCCGTAGTCCTCCAGCACCCCGGCCGGCTCGCCCACCTGACCGTCCCGGGAGACCCGGCGCAGCCGCCCGTCGACGAGGTGACGTTCCGCGAGTACCTCGGCGATCCGCACCGCCGCCGTTCCGGCGACCGGGTCGGCGGTGAGGGTGGCGTACTCGACCAGGGCGGTGACGGCGAGCCCGTTCCAGGCCGCCACCACCTTGTCGTCCCGGGCCGGCTGGGGCCGGCGGTCGCGTGCCTCCCGGAGGGCGGCCCGGACCCGCTGCCAGCGTTCCCGGATCTCCGGGTCGGCGTCGTCAACGTCCCGGGCCAGCCGGAGCACGCTGGTGCCGTGTTCGAAGGTGCCCGCGTCGGTGACCGCGAAGAGGTCGGCGGCCCAGCGGCCGTCGTCGTCGCCGAGTGCCTCGACGAGCTGGTCCGGGGTCCAGGCGTAGGTGGCGCCCTCCACCCCGTCGGTGTCGGCGTCGAGCGCCGAGGCCAGCCCGCCGGCCGGGGTGTCCAGGTCGGCCAGCAGGAACGCGACGGTCTCGGCGGCGACCCGGCCGGCGAACGCGTCCCCGGTGAGCCGCCAGAGCTGGGTGTAGACCCGCAGCAGCAGCGCGTTGTCGTAGAGCATCTTCTCGAAGTGCGGCACCGTCCAGTGCCCGTCCACCGAATACCTGGCGAAGCCGCCGGCGAGCTGGTCGTAGATGCCGCCCCGGGCCATCGCCTCGCAGGTGTGCCGGACGATCTCCAGATCCCGGGCCGCACCGGTGCGCTGGTGGTGCCGGAGCAGGAAGAGCAGGTTCATCTGTGGCGGGAACTTGGGCGCGGTGCCGAAGCCACCGTTCGTCTCGTCGTACTCCCGGGCGAGCTGCTCGGCGGCGCCGTCCAGGGTGTCGGCGGTGAGCGGCGCGGTCGGCCCGCCGACGGCCTGCGCGCCGGCCAGTGCCTCGACCACGGCGGCGCCCTGCTGCAACACCGCCTCGCGCTGGTCGGTCCACGCCTGGCTGACCGACTGGAGCAGCCGGACGAAGTTCGCCTTCGGGAAGTAGGTCCCGCAGAAGAACGGGGTACCGTCCGGGGCGGCGAAGACCGTCATCGGCCAGCCGCCCTGCCCGGTCATCGCCTGGGTGGCGGTCATGTAGACCGCGTCGACGTCCGGCCGCTCCTCCCGGTCCACCTTGATCGCCACGAAGTTGTCGTTGACCAGCTTGCCGACGGCCTCGTCCTCGAACGACTCGTGCGCCATCACGTGGCACCAGTGGCAGGCCGCGTAGCCGACCGAGATCAGCACGGGTACGTCCCGGCGCCGGGCCTCGGCGAACGCCTCCGGCGTCCACGGCCACCAGTCGACCGGGTTGTCCTTGTGCTGGAGCAGGTACGGGCTGGTCGCGCCGGCCAGTCGATTCACCCGACGACCATAACCGCTGTGCCGGTACGCCGCTCGGCGCTCGGCCCGCTCGCTCCGCCCCGACCGTGGCTAGGAGGCGCCGTCGGCGCGCAGCGGCAGGATCCGGGCCTGGGCGGAGTCGAGCAGCGAGCGCAGCACCGCGACGATCTTGTCCGACGGCATCGGCCGGAAGAAGTGGTAGCCCTGCGCGGCCGTGCAGCCGAGTTCGGCGAGCGCGGCCCGCTGGTCGGCGGTCTCCACCCCCTCGGCCACCACCCGCAGCCCCAGCTCGCGGCCGAGGTCGACGGTGGTACGCACGATCGCCGCCGCCTCCGCCGACTCCGCCATCTTCATCACGAACGACCTGTCGACCTTCAACTCGTCCACCGAGATCCGGGTCAGGAAGGTCAGCGAGGAGAAGCCGGTGCCGAAGTCGTCCACGGCCAGCTGCACGCCCATGGTGCGCAACGCGGAGAGCACCTCGTCGATGACCTCAAGCTCGCTCATCACCACCGTCTCGGTGATCTCCAACACCAGCCGGCGCGCCGGCACCTTGTGCCGGCGCAGCGACTCGGCCACCTCGGCCGGCAGCCTCGGATCGAGCAGGCTGCGCGCCGACAGGTTGATCGAGATCGGTACGTCGAGACCGTGCCGGGCCCACTCGGCGGCCACCCCGAGCGCCTTGTCCACCACGTACCGGGTGAAGGCGCCGAGCAGTTCGCTGCCCTCGATGGTCCGGACGAAGTCGGCCGGGGTGAGCCGGCCCCGCCGGGGGTGCCGCCAGCGGATCAGCGCCTCCACCCCGGTCGGCTCTCCGGTGCAGAGGTCCACCGCCGGCTGGAGCGCGAGTTCGAGCTGGTCGTCGACGTCGAGCGCCTCGCGCAACTCGGCGAGCAGGGCGAGCTTGTCGGTGCTGGCCGCGTCCCGGGCGCTGTCGTACGACGCGACGCTGCCGCCGCCCTGCTTCGCCTGGTACATCGCGATGTCGGCCCGGCGCAGCAGCTCGGTCATGTCGGCCGTACCCGCACCGGCCACCACCACGCCGACGGAGACCTCGACCGACATCCGCACCCCGGCCACCTCGATCGGGGTGGCGAGCAGCTCGACGATCTCCCTGGCCCGGCGCAGCACGTTCGGCATCGGCGACCGGTCGGTGGACGGTTCGGTGAGTACCGCCGGGGTGGGGATCAGCAGGGCGAACTCGTCACCGCCGAGCCGGCCCAGCAGTTCGCCGGGGCGGACCACTGCGTCCAGCCGGTCGGCCGTCACCTGCAGCAGTTCGTCGCCGGCCGCATGCCCCAGGGTGTCGTTGACCTCCTTGAAGTGGTCGATGTCGAGCAGCAGCAGCGCCACCGGATGGTCGTGGCCGAGCTGGTGCAGCGCGACGTCACCCTTGCTCAGCAACGCCGCCCGGTTGATCAGGTTGGTCAGCGCGTCGTGCACCGCCTCGTACGACGACCGGGCCGTCACCAGCCGGAGCTGGCGGTGCGTCGCCGCGTCGTGCAGCGCCGCCGCCAGCGCGTCCCCGAACGCGGAGAGCGCGTCCTGCTCCCGCTGGCTCGGCGGGGCGGAGCGGGGGAACCGGACCCGAAGTTCGCCGACCGGGGACGCGCCGACGACAAGCGGTCGGGCCAGTTCCTGCTCGGTCCGCCCGGTCACGGCGAGGCCGGGCGGGCTGCCGGCGCGAGCGCCGGTGGGCCCGGTGCCCCGGTCGGCGGCCAGGTCGCCGCCGACCTGACCGGCGGCCAGGTCCAGGCCGAGCCGGCTGGCGAGCGGCGGCCGGCCGTTCCCGGCGGTCGGCGCCCCGGTGGGCCCGGCCGGCTCCGGGTCGGCCCGCTCGGCGGCGGTCAGGTCGCGGTGCACCACCGGCCGGCCCGGCTCGCCCCGGTAGCGCCGCCACCGGCCGTCGCCGCGCCGCACGTCCACCTCGACCCACTCCGCGCCGAACAGCGCCAGCGGGCCGGCCACCCCGGCGGTGGCCACGCCGTGTTCGTCGAGCTGGTTGAGCGCGCCGGTCGCCTCGGCCAGGGCCCGCCAGGCGCGGCGCTCGTCGTCGGCGCGGAGCCGGTGACTGTACGTCTGCTGGAGCAGCCAGAGCACCGGCGGCAGGAAGAGCAGCCAGCGGCTGTCGTACCCGAGCACGGCCACCACGGCCAGCCCGACGAAGACGTTGCCGACGAACATCAGCAGCTTGCCCTGCAGGGCGCGGAGCAGCGCCGGCCAGAGCCGTTCGCCGTGCCGCAGTGCCAGGGCGAGCCCGGCCAGCCAGGCGGAGGCCAGCAGGTAGCTGAGCGAACCGACGGCGAGCGCGGCGATCAGCGGCGGCGACAGTTCGCCGGCGAACCGGGTCCGCAGCGCCTCCGGCACGTTCGTGCCGAGTGATCCGGCGACCGTCAGCGCCACGGTGACGGCCAGCCCGACCGAGAGGGCCGTCGAGGCGGCGGTGTGCACGACGTCCAGCGCCGAGCGCCGGTCCACGAAAATCGTCAGTAGGGTCCAGCCCAGCACCGCGCCGAGCAGGGCGGCGGCCGGCAGCCAGCCGGGGGGCACCAGGGCGAGGCCGATGATGAACGACGCCTCGCCCCAGGTGACGCTGACCCGGCCGGAACCGACCCGCAGGCGCAGCCGGAACAGTTGCGCCACCGCCATCACCGCGACGGCGAGGCCGAACCGGGCCACCGCCGGCAGCGGATCGTCGGCCGACGGACCGGTGGGGAGGAGCAGGCCGGCCACGGCGAGGGCCACCGCGACGGGCAGGACGCTGAAGGTGAGGGCGCGCGCCCGACGGGGTGTCGACGCGATGCCGGCCAGGGCGAGGAAGCGTCCCGGCCGACGCCCCGAGGTCACGGATCGCCGCCGTTCGCCGGCGGCCGCTTCGGGACGTGGCCGTGCTGCCACCGGCGCTGGGCGTCGGGTCTGCTTCTCATCGGCGCCCCCTCCCGCGCACGGTGCGGGGACTTTTGGTCCCCCGGCGGAAGGCTAAGCCAATCCGATTGAGCGCAACAGGGGGCGCCTGGGCGGATTAGCGTGAATCATGGCGCGGACTGGTCGTTCCGGCCCTGCTGGGCGGTATTGGGAGCGCTTCCAGCAGATTCCTCCGGCCCGGACGCCACGCCGGACTTCCCCTCGCCGGCCGACGGCTCGGCCCCCGCCTCGGTGTCCGGCAGGTCGTCCTCGCGCTGGTGCGGGAAGCGGTCCGGCAGCCGGCGCAACCTGGCGTTCATGTTACGGATCAGCAGAACCGTGGCGATGGCGAGTACGGTGATCAGGAACAGACCCATCGGTCCGGCCAGGCCACCGGTCCGGGTGTCACCGAAGTTGTTCTGCGCGAGCACCTGCGCAGCGGTAAGCATGACTGGAAATCCTCCGATGTGCCGGGCTGTCCCTTCACGGTACGCCTATCCCGGGCTCAGCGGACCTGCGCGGTCTCCCGGACCCCGGCGAAGAGGTCCGACTCGGGCAGCGGGCTCTCCACCACCGAGCGGACCAGCTCGAAGTCCTCGGTCGGCCAGGCCTGCTGCTGCAACTCCATCGGCACGTGGAACCAGAAGCCGTCCGGGTCGACCTGGGTGGCGTGCGCCCGCAGCGCGTCGTCGCGAACCGGGAAGTAGTCGGAGCACGGCACCCGGGTGGTGATCCGCGGCCCCTTGTCCGGCCGGTCCTCCCAGCGCTCCAGCCACTCCGCGTACGGCGACTCGGCGCCCCGGGCGAGCATCGCCTCGTGCAGCGCCATGATCTTGGCCTTGGAGAAGCCGATGTCGTAGTAGAGCTTCAACGGCTGCCACGGCGCACCCAGCTCGGGGAAGCGCTCCGGGTCGCCGGCCGCGTCGAACGCCGCCACGCTCACCTTGTGGCACATGATGTGGTCGGGGTGCGGGTAGCCGCCGTCCTCGTCGTAGGTGGTGACGACGTGCGGCCGGAACTCGCGCATCAGCTTGACCAGTGGCGCCGCCGCGACCTCGACGTCCTGGAGCGCGAAGCAGCCCTCCGGCAGCGGGGGCAGGGGGTCGCCCTCCGGCAGCCCCGAGTCGACGAAGCCGAGCCAGGCCTGCTCGATGCCGAGGATCGCCCGGGCGGCGTCCATCTCGGCCCGGCGGATCTCGGCGATGTTCGCCCAGACGTCCGGCCGGTCCAACTTCGGGTTCAGGACGCTGCCCCGCTCGCCGCCCGTGCAGGTGACGACGAGGACCTGCACGCCTTCGGCGACGTATTTCGCCATGGTCGCCGCGCCCTTGCTCGACTCGTCGTCGGGATGGGCGTGCACGGCCATCAGCCGTAGCTGCTCTGCCAACTCAGGTGCTCCCTCGTGATGCCCGGGCCGGGCTCGGCCCCCGGTCCCCCTCCAGGCGCCCGTCCCTCGTCTACTGCGAGAATGGGCGTACCCATTCTTGCCGATGCCACCGACAACAGTCCCAGGAGATACCCGCCGGTGCCCGAGACGCCCGCCACACCCGTACCCTCCGCCCCGGTGTTCCCACCCGGCCGGTACGGTCGGCGCCGTACGCACCGGCACCGCCGGCCCTGGGTCCCGGCGCTGCTCGCGGCGGCCCTGCTGGCGGTGACGGTGGCCGCCTCCTACCGCCTCTACCGGCAGTACGGCGACCCGAACTACGACGCCCAGGTGATCACCTACACCGAGATCACCGACAGCCAGCTGGTGCTCGACTTCCGGGTGACCGTTCCGGCGGGCGGCTCGGCGGTCTGCGTGTTGCGGGCCCGCGCCAGGGACGGCGCCGAGGTCGCCCGCGAGGAAATGCGGGTCGACGCCGAGCCGGGGCAGCGGCACCTGACGGTCCGGCACCGGCTGGCCACCACGGCCCGGCCGATGCTCGGCGAGGTGCTCCGCTGCCGCCCGGCCGACTGAGCTTTTCGTCCCGCTGCCGCCCGGCCGGCCGGACGCGCCCTGCTCCCCCGGGGTCGGCTCCCCGGCGGCCCGAGAAATCCCGTCGGCAGCTGTACAGCGGTAAATGACGTGGCGTCCGGTGTGTAGCGCACTGGTAACTTGGTAATTCGTCCCTGTCCACGACTACCCGAGGAGATCGTCTGTGTCCACGACCGACCGCGAGGCAGCCACCTGGCTGTCCCAGGAGGCCTACGACCGGCTGCAGGCGGAGCTCAACGAGCTGATCGCCGGACGGCCGGCGATCGCCGCCGAGATCAACGCCCGGCGAGAAGAGGGTGACCTCAGGGAGAACGGCGGTTACCACGCCGCCCGGGAGGAGCAGGGCAAACAGGAATTCCGGATCCGTCAACTACAGGAACTGCTCCGTACCGCCCAGGTGGGCGAGGCGCCGGCCGCCGACGTGGTGGCACCGGGCTGCGTCGTCACGATCCACTTCGACGACGACACCGACGACACCGAGACCTTCCTGCTGGGGTCTCGGGAGATCGCCGCCACCACCGACCTGACCGTCTACAGCCCGGAGTCCGCGCTCGGCAAGTCCATCCTCGGCGCCCGCCCCGGCCAGACCGTCACGTACACGGCGCCCAGCGGGGCGGAGATAAAGGTGACGGTGGTCCGGTTCGAGGCGTACGGCGGCTGACCAGGAGGCGACCGGCGACGACGTTGCAGCCCGGCCGGCTCAGCCCGGCTGGGCGACGTCGACCTGGTAGCCGCAGCCCCGCAACGCACTGATCAGCCGGTCGGAGTGCTCGGCCCCCCGGGTCTCCACCGAGAGTGCCACCTCCACCTCGCCGAGCCGCAGGTGCGGGTTCTGCCGCTGGTGCACGACGTCGACGACGTTGCCCCGGTGCTCGCCGATCAGGCCCAGCAGCGACGCCAACTGGCCGGGACGGTCCGCGCAGCGCACGGTGATCCGCAGGAACCGGCCCGCCGAGGCGAGCCCGTGCTCGATCACCCGCAGCATCAGCAGCGGGTCGATGTTGCCGCCGGAGAGCACCGCCACCACCGGCGGCTCGACCCGCACCGCGCCGGACATCAGCGCCGCCACCCCGGCGGCACCGGCCGGCTCCACCACCTGCTTGCCGCGCTCCAGCAGCATCAGCAGGGCCCGGGAGATGTCCTCGTCCGGCACCGTCACGATCTCGTCGACCAGCTTGCTGACGTGCGCGAAGGTGACCTCGCCGGGGCGGCCCACCGCGATGCCGTCGGCGATGGTGGCGAAGGCGGGCAGGCGTACCGGCTCACCGGCCCGCAGCGAGGCGGGGAAGGCGGCGGCGCCGGCGGCCTGCACCCCGACCACCCGTACCTCCGGGCGGAGCGCCTTGGCGGCCACCGCGATCCCGGAGACCAAGCCCCCGCCGCCGACCCCGGCGACGATGGTCCGCACCTCCGGACACTGTTCCAGGATCTCCAGCGCCACCGTGCCCTGCCCGGCGATCACGTCCGGGTGGTCGAACGGGTGGATGAAGACCGCCCCGGTGCGGTCGGCGAAGTCCTCCGCCGCCACCAGCGACTCGTCCACGGTGTTGCCGACCAGTTCCACCCGGGCGCCGTACCCCTTGGTGGCCGCCACCTTCGGCAGCGGCGCGCCCACCGGCATGAAGACGGTGGCGGCGGCGCCGAGCAGCCCGGCGGCGAGCGCGACCCCCTGGGCGTGGTTGCCGGCGCTGGCCGCCACCACCCCCCGGTCCCGCTCCGCCGCCGAGAGCCGGGCGATCCGCACGTACGCGCCACGGACCTTGTACGACCCGGCCCGCTGCACGTGCTCGCACTTGAGCCAGACCGGTCCGCCCAGGGCGGCGGAGAGCGGCCGGGACGGCTCCAGCGGAGTGGTCCGGACGACCCCGGCGAGCAGCTCGCGCGCGGCGGTCACCTCGGCGAGTCCTACCAGCTCCGTCATGTCCCAGATCGTCGCATCCCGGCCCGGCCGCACTCGACCCGGCGCTGCCGGCGTGCCCGAGGTCACCCGGCACCGGATTGCCGGGCCGTTCTATCCTCCGCTCGGGCCGTTGCCCGATCCTCCAGCCGCCGCAGCACGGGAACGGAGCCTGACGATGTCTGCCGGCACCGAGCCGACCCCTGCGGGCGCATCGTTGCCCGACGGGCCGCCGCCACCGCTGCCCTGGCGGGACGTGGTCCGACTCAGGCTGACCGCCGAGCCGGAGAGCCGGCCGGAGTGGCTGGTCCGGTACGCCCGCTGGCTCGCCCTCGGCGCCGGCCTGCTGCTCTGCGGCGTGTTACTTGCCGTCCTGCCGGCCGCGCCCTGCACGGCGGCGGACCCCTGCGGCCCGGACCGGGCCGGCAACGTCGTCGTCGGGCTGATCGCCAGCCTCCCGCTGCTCGCCCTCGTCCGGCTGGAGTTCGCCTCGGCGGTGACCGCCGCGACGGTGCCCGCCGCCCTCGGCTACGAGCTGACCCAGGCCGACCACCTGCCGGTCTGGTTCTATCCGCTGCTCGTCGGCTACGCGGTCGGCTGCGGGCTGCTCGCCCGGCTTACCCGCCCGCCCCGGCGGCACCGGGCGGCCCTGCGCGACTGGCACCGCCGGGCCCGCCAGGCGAGGCCACCCCGGCCGGCCCGGCCGCCCCGCCTCCCACTGGGCTCCATGGTCGCCGGCACGGTGCTGCTCACCGTCGCGCTGGCCCTCGCCACCTGGAGCGGCGTGCGGCAGAGCGAGGTCGACGACCAGCAGCGCCGGGCCGAGGTGGTCACCGCCACCGTGCTCTCCCACCCGTCCTGGGGAGAACTCCAACTCGGTTTCCCGGACGGCCGGCCAGGTCGACGGCTACCGGTCTACCAGTCGGCCGACTATCCGGTCGGTTCCACCGTCGAGGTCGCGCTGGACGACGCCGGCCTGCGGCAACTCGTCAGCGAGCCGTACGACCTGACGCCGGTGCTGGCCCTGGTGACGATCCTCGCCCTGCTCGGGTTCGGCGTCGGTGCCCGGTCCGCCGGCCGGGTACTCGCCGGCCGCCGGTTCTTCCGGCGACCGCAGCCGCTGCACACGGTCACCGTGCACCAGGGCGTCGACCGGGTGTACGTCTACGCGGGCGCCGGCCCGGACGTACTCCCACTTGCCGAGATCGGGGTACGGGAGCCGCTGGTACCGACCGCCGGCCGCGAGCCTCGACCCGCGGTACTGCACGGTGTGCCCGTACCCGGGCAGTGGGCCACGGTGACCGTCGACGGCCGTACCCTATCGCCGGTCGGCCCGGTCCTGCTGCCCGCGCCGACCGCACCCTGGCTGACCCTGGACCGTCGCGGTGCGCTCCGGCCGGCTCCGGTGCCGCCGCTCCGGCCCGGCCCGGCCCCGGCGGAGGCCGACGACCGGCTGCGGTGGCCGACGCCGGGCCTGGCCGGCACGGGCCTGTTCGTGCTGCTCGTCCTCGGCGCGATCGTCGCCGGGATCGCGTCGCGCGAACCGCTGCTGCGCCAGTTGGTCGCCGTGGCCTGCACGGACGGCGGTTGCTCGCCGGCTGCCCTGGCGACGGTCGGCTGGGCGGTGGTCGGGCTGCCGCTGATCGTGCTCGGAGTGGTGTACGCCGTCCTGCCGCCCAGCAGCCGGCTGGCGCTGGGGATCGCGGCCGGCGCCGTGACGGTAATGGCCGCCGGGCTCGCGGTGGTTTTCCCGGAGGAGGGGCACAAACTGCCCGAGGCACCTGCCGAACTGCGCATGCTCTATCCGGGCGCCCTCTGCGCGATCGGCGCGCTGCTGCTCGGCCGGTCCGCCCACAAGGGCGGCAGGGCCGGCGGGTCGGACCGGGTGGATCGGGTCGGCCGGGGCGGGGTGGCCGACTGGTTCGAGCGCACCAGGAACAGCGGACTGTTGCCACTGACCGCCGCCGCCGTACTCCAACCGCCGGCCCTGCTCGTCGCGGTCCTGCTAGCCCAGACCAACTCCTGACCGGCCAGCAGACGCCGGCCAACAGACGCCGTCGACAGACGCCGGCCAACAGACGCCGTCGACAGACGCCGGCCGACAGGTCGACAGGTCGGATGCGCGGAGTGGGTCAGCCGGCGGGGGTCGGCACCCTGGGCCAGTTCGGGGCGTGCCGGCGCCACGGGCCGGTCAGCTCGAACTGCCCGGCCACCCCGAGCAGCAGCAGCTCCGAGCCGGGCGGCCCGACCAGTTGCACCCCGACCGGCAGCCCGTCCGGGCGCAGCCCGACCGGTACGACAAGCGACGGCAGTCCGGCCAGGTTCCACGGCCCGGCGTACGGGGCGTACCGGATGCAGGTCAGCAGGTTCGCCCGCCACGGGCGGGACGCCCAACCGCCGGCCGGCGGCGGGGCGCTGGCCAGGGCCGGGGTGAGCAGCAGGTCGACCGAGTGGTCGCCGAAGAAGCCGATGCTCCGCTCCCGCCACCTGGTGCGGTCCTGCTCGCGTACCAGGCCACGGCGCAGCGCCCACCTGCCGAGGGCGGCGTGCCGCCGGCTGCGCGGTTGCAGGGTGGCCGGATCGAGACCGGCCGCCTCGATCTCGTTCGCCGCCGACGCCAGCCAGGTGGCGATGCCGCGCAGCCCCAGCGAGGTCGGATAGACCGGGTCGACCGAGACGGTGTCGTGTCCGGCCACCGTCAGCAGCTTCGCGGCGGCGGCCACCGCGTCCCGGTTGGGCTGGTCCGGGCGTACCCCGGCCACCGGCGACCGGAGCGAGACGGCGACCCGCAGCCGCTGCGGAGGTGTCAGCTTGTCCGGCCGGCGTCCGGCGAGCACCGCGAAGCCGACCGCGGCGTCCGCCACGGTGGTCGCCAGGATGCCCTGCTCGGCGAGGCCGTACCAGTCGTTCGCGCCGAGCTGGCACGGCACCACCCCGCGGCCCGGCTTGAGCCCGACCAGGCCGCAGCAGGCGGCCGGGATCCGGATCGAACCGAGCCCGTCGTTGCCGTGCGCGATCGGCACCATGCCGGAGGCCACCGCCGCCGCCGCACCACCGGAGGAGCCGCCCGGGGTGCGGTCGAGCGCCCACGGGTTGCGGGTCGTCACCGTCTCGTCGTCGGTGAACCCGAACAGCCCCAGTTCCGGCATCCGGGTCACCCCGACGATCACCGCTCCGGCGCCGCGCAACCGCCGGACCACCTCGTGGTCGTCCTCGGCGACCGGGGTACGCGCCGCCGCCGACCCGTTCCAGGTCGGCAGCCCGGCCACGGCGGTGTTCTCCTTGACCGCCACCGGCACCCCGGCCAGCGGCAGGTTCGCCAGGTCGTCCTGCTCGTCGACCTTCTCCGCCTCGACGATCGCCTCACCGCCCCGCACCACCCGGAACGCGGACAGCTCACGGTCGGTCCGGTCGATGTGGTCGAGGTGGTCCGCCACCACCTGGGTGGCGGAGGCGTCCCCGCGACGGACGGCCCGGGCGATCTGCTTCGCGGTCGCGCCCACCCAGTTCGGCGTGATGTCCTGCACGGCCACCTCCCCATCGGCTTGTCCGCGGCGCCGTCCGGGCGGCCAGCCGGCCGGACGGCGGTCAGCCGAGCGCCTGCTCCAGGTCTGCGAGTAGGTCGTCGGCGGTCTCGATGCCGACAGACAGTCGCACGAGATCGGCGGGAACTTCAAGCGGCGAGCCGGCAGCACTTGCGTGTGTCATCCGGCCCGGGTGTTCGATCAGCGACTCGACCCCGCCCAGCGACTCGGCGAGGACGAAGAGTTTCGCCCGGTCGCAGATCCGTACGGCGTGCTCCTCACCGCCGGCCGCCCGGAAGGAGATCATTCCGCCGAACCGGCGCATCTGCTTCGCCGCGACCTCGTGCCCGGGGTGCTCCGGCAGGCCGGGATAGAGCACCTGGGCCACCGCCCGGTGCCCGGCGAGGTAGTCGGCGATCCGCTCGGCGTTGTCGCAGTGCCGGTCCATCCGTACCCCGAGGGTCTTCACCCCGCGCAGCGTCAACCAGGCGTCGAACGGCCCGTTCACCGCCCCCATCGCGTTCTGGTGGTAGCGCAGTTCCTCGCCGAGCGCGGCACTGGCCGCGACGAGGGCGCCGCCGACGACGTCGGAGTGCCCGCCGACGTACTTGGTGGTGGAGTGCACCACCACGTCCGCGCCGAGCGCGATCGGCTGCTGTAGGTACGGCGAGGCGAACGTGTTGTCGACCACGAGCAGCGCGTCGACGTCACTTGCCAGTCCGGCGAGCCCGGCGATGTCGGCGATCCCGAGCAGCGGATTGGTGGGGGTCTCCACCCAGATCACCCTGGTCCGGCCGGGGCGGACCGCCGCACGTACCGCGTCGACGTCGGAGATCCGGGCCGCCGTCCAGGTCAGCCCCCAGCGCTCGGCGACCCGGGCGAAGAGCCGGAACGTGCCCCCGTACGCGTCGTCCGGGATCACCACGTGGTCACCGGGCCGGCAGACCGTACGCAGCAGGGTGTCCTCGGCGGCCAGCCCGCTGGCGAAGGTCAGCCCGACCGGGCCGCCCTCCAGCGCGGCGAGGCAGTCCTGCAACGCGTCCCGGGTCGGGTTCGCCGACCTGCTGTACTCGTAGCCGAGCCGGGGTGCGCCGACGGCGTCCTGCGCGTAGGTGCTGGTCTGGTATATCGGTGGCACCACCGCCCCGGTCCGGGGCTCCGGCTCCTGGCCGGCGTGGATGGCGAGTGTCTCGAAGCCGTGACTCATTTGCAGAAGGCTAGCCTGCCGTGGTGGCGGCTTGCGTGTTCTGCGGGATCGTGGCGGGTGCGGCGGCGTTCCGGGTGCTGGACAGCCCGGACGGGGTGGCCTTCCTCGACGTACGGCCGGTGTTCCGGGGGCATGTGCTGGTGGTGCCCCGAGAACACGTGGAGACTCTCGGTGACCTGCCGGAAAGGGCGTTGCCCGGCTACTTCCGGCTGGTCCGGCGACTCGCGCTCGCCGTCGAGGCCGGCCTCGGTGCCGGCGGCACGTTCGTGGCGATGAACAACCGGGTGTCCCAGTCCGTCCCGCACCTGCACACCCACGTCGTACCCCGGACGAAGGGTGACGGGCTGCGCGGCTTCTTCTGGCCGCGCACGAAGTACGCCTCGGACGAGGAGGCCACCTGGTACGCCGACCGGATCGCCGCCGCACTCGACGGGTGACCGCCTGGGGAGCCGGGTGACGGGTGGCGCGGGCCGGGACGGGTAAGGATCCGGGTGCGTGCCGCGTTACACCCGGCAGAGGTACGAGAGGAGTTCCATCGTGTTCCTACGGCGTGTCAATGCCGAACTGCCCACCCCCGACCAGGCCCTGCCCGGCCGACCGATCGCGATGCCGGTTTCCGACCGGCACGAGGTGCTCGGCACCCCGCTGCGGGGGCCGTGGCCGGCCGGCGCCCAGGTGGCCGTCTTCGGGATGGGTTGTTTCTGGGGGGCCGAGCGGCTGTTCTGGACCCTGCCCGGGGTGATTTCCACCTCTGCGGGCTATGCGGGCGGTTACACCCGGAATCCGAGCTACGAGGAGGTCTGTTCCGGCCGGACCGCGCACGCCGAGGTGGTTCAGGTGGTCTACGACCCGTCGAAGATCGACTACGAGGACCTACTCAAGGTCTTCTGGGAGAACCACGACCCGACCCAGGGGATGCGGCAGGGCAACGACGTCGGTACGCAGTACCGGTCGGCGATCTACACCACCACGGAGGAGCAGGCGGCGACCGCCCGGTCCTCCCGGGACGCGTTCGCCCCGGTGGTGGCGCAGGCCGGGCGTGGTGAGATCACCACCGAGATCGCGGAGCTGGGTGACTACTACTACGCCGAGGACTACCACCAGCAATACCTGGCGCCGACCAAAAACCCGGGTGGTTATTGTACTCATGGCCCGAATGGCATGACTTGTCCGGTTGGTGTGGCCAAGACCCCGTAGCACCGCAGGCTACCGGGCCGATGGCCCGGTAGCCTGATCCACCAAGCCTCAAAATTTGTACAGACTTCACGCCAGTAACTGCCTATACTTCGAGCATGACTGTCGTGCCGTTCACCGACGCTCGCAACCGCCTCTCGGAACTCATCGACGAGGTGACCTCGACCCATGAGCGGATAGAGATCACCAAACACGGCCACGCCGCCGCGGTGCTCATCTCCGCCGACGATCTCGCGGCATTGGAAGAGACGCTGGAGGTCCTGTCCAGCGCTGAAGCCATGCGGCAACTTGCCGAATCCAAGGCGGCCGTCGAAGCCGGTGACGTTCTCGACGCCGACGAACTCGCGGCGTTGATGGCGAAGCGGTCGAAGCAGGCACGGTGACTGGGCCGGCCCCCGACCGCTACCGACTTCAGGTCGCCGGCCCGGCCGCACGCGCCTTGGCCGGGCGGCTGCCAGAGAAGATCGCCGCAGCTGTCTACGAGTTCATTACCACCGTCCTCCTCGACAACCCGCATCGCGTCGGCAAACGACTGCTTCTGCCACCGTTCGAGGGAACCTGGTCGGCCAGACGGGGCACGTATCGAGTCCTCTACGAGATCGACGAAGACGACCGCGTTGTGACCGTGACGGCAATAGAACATCGCGCCGACGCCTACCGGTCGCGTTGATTCAAAGGCGCGAATCAGCACATCACTGTTCGTCAGAGTCCAAAAATCCGGGAGGGTATTGCACTCACGGCCCGAACGGTCTCACCTGCCCGGTCGGCGTGGCCTGGTCAGCGAAGCGCACTGAGCGCGTCGCGCGACCAACTGAGGGAGGGGATCTTGAAGTCCGGTCCCCTCCCCCTCGGCGTCGACGAAAGGACGGGTCGAAATCCGGGTGTCCACCGCGTACTGATCTCGGAGCGAACTGCTCGTCGACGGCCTGGGGAACAGCCCGCCTGCCGTCATACCATCTCGGCGTGAGTCACCGACAAGTACTTCGAAGTGTGCGGCAACGTCCCGGTATGTACTTCGGTCGGGCTGATCTGAGCTTCGAGAAGGTGGTTGCCTTCCTGACTGGGCTTGACATGGGAACCAGCGGTCGGCTCCTCGATGGTTTCCGTGAGTACCTCATCCTGCGCCTTGGCGAAGGGACGAACCTTGGGTGGCCTGCACTCGTCCTCAAGGCCCACGACCTTGACGTCTCAGGGCGGCCGACCACGCCGGAAGAAGATCGCGCCGGTGTCGACGCCATCTTCGACGTGCTTGACGAGTTCCTCGCGGAGTTCCCGGTGGAGCGCGGCCGGGCGCGGCTCCACCACGAGTATTTCCTGTGGAAGCAACAGCTGGAATGGTTTGATCTCGACCTGGAGCGGTTCCGGTCCTCGCCGCAACCTGACATGATGAGCCTCGATGAAGCTGCGGACGAGCTAGGTGTCGTTCGAACCGCCTTGTTCGATCTCGTAGCCGCGGGTCAGCTGGAGATCTTCCGATCCGGAGCCGAACTGTTCGTGCGACGGGCGCGTGTCGTTGAGTTACGCAGCCGCCACCACGAGTCCTGAGCTTGCTCGTCACCGTCGTTCGGCGAGGGCTCAGAGGAATACCTCATCGTCCGCCAGGAGCGAAGAACCCGAACGGCTACTGCAACCACGGCCCGAACGGGATGACCTGCCCGGTTGGCGTCGCCAAGACCGCGTAGCACCGCAGGCTACCGGGCCGTCGGCCCGGTAGCCTGATCCGGCAAGACTCGAAATTTGTACAGACTTCACGCCAGTACTGCCTTCGCCGGCCCGGCCGCACGCGCCCTGGTCGGGCGGTTGCCGGAGAAGCTCGTCGCAGCCGTCTACGAGTTCCTCACCACCACCCTCCTGTGGTCAAAAACCCTTGCCGGCGCCGACCGGGCTGGATAGCGTGGCCGTACACGGGAAGGGAGGTGGTCCGAGCTTTGTATAGCAATAGGACTCGTGAGGTGGCTGTCCGCTAGCCGCTGTCCTTGACAGTTCGGTGTCCGCCGCAGGCGGGCAGTTGCAAAGTCGTCGAGACCGTGTGGCAGCGGTGCGGCGAATCCACGACAGCCACCCGACCCCCGGGGAGCCGGCCAAAGTCCAGCCGGCTCCCGCGTGACAGGCGTCACGCGGGACCCCGGGGGTCGACCATTTCCCCGTCGACCCCCGCCGCAGCCGGCCCGCCCACCGCCGCCGGCCGGTACCCCGGGAAGAGGCCCACCGTGTCCGTACGCGAGCTGGCGGTGCTGGGCACGGCCAGCCAGATCCCGACCCGGCACCGCAACCACAACGGGTACGTGCTGCGCTGGGACCGGGAGGTGATCCTCTTCGACCCTGGCGAGGGGACCCAGCGGCAGATGATGTTCGCCGGCATACCGGCCGGTGACCTGACCCGGATCTGTGTCACACACTTCCACGGCGACCACTGCCTCGGCCTGCCCGGGGTGGTGCAGCGGCTCTCCCTGGACCGGGTGGCCCGACCGGTCGAGGCGCACTTCCCGGGTGACGAGGCGCACTTCTTCGCCCGGCTGCGGCACGCCAGCTCCTTCCACGAGACCGCCGAGCTGCGCGAGCTGCCGGTGCTGCGGGACGGGCAGACCTTCGGCACCGCCGCCGGCACGCTGCTGGCCCGCCGGCTCCGGCATCCGGTGCCGACGTACGGCTACCGGCTGGTCGAGCCGGACGAGCGGCGGATGCTGCCGGACCGGCTGGCGGCGTACGCGATCCGCGGTCCGGCGGTCGGCGAGTTGATCCGTACCGGGCAGGTCGACGCGGCGGGCCGGCGGGTGACGCTGGCCGAGGTGAGCGCGCCGCGACCCGGCCAGCGGTTCGGTTTCGTGATGGACACCGGCCTCTGCGACGGGGTCTTCGAGCTGGCCGAGCGGGCCGACCTGCTGGTGATCGAGTCGACGTTCCTGACCGAGGACGCCGCGCTCGCCGCCGAGGTCGGGCACCTGACCGCGGCCCAGGCCGCCCGGGTGGCGGCCGAGTCCGGGGTACGCCGGCTCGTGCTCACCCACTTCTCCCAGCGCTACGGCCCGACGGCCCGGGCCGGGATGCCGCCGGCCGCCGAGCGCTTCGCGGCCGAGGCCCGGGAACACTTCGACGGTGATCTGGTGGTCGCCGAGGACCTGACCCGGGTGGCGGTGCCGCCCCGGGCGGCGGTCAGCGGGGCAGCGTCGCCGCCAGCCGCTGCGGCGCCCTGATCCGCCACGACTCGGTGAGCAGTTCGCTCAACTCGACCGGGTCGGCCCGGTCCAGCGCGACCACCACCATCGGATAGTTGGCGTAGTGAGCCGGCACCGTGTAGGTCTGCGGCGCCGCGTCGAGCAGTGCCTCCCGCTCGTGGGTGAAGATCGCGATCCGTTCGCGGTCCTCCAGCAGCCGGACGAAGAGCTTGCCGCGGATCTTGCAGGCGGGTGTCCCGTACGAGATGCCCTGTTCCACTTCGGGGAGCACCGACACCAGATCACACACTCTGTCCCAGGTGACCATATCGGCCACGTTACTACGATCAACTCCATGACCCTCACCCTGCGTCCGGCGGTCGCCGGCGACCTGATGGCGATCGGAGCGCTCCAACACAGATCCCGGGCGGAGGCGTACCGGGACATCGTCCCGGCCGACGCGCTGGCGGCGGAGACCGCCGAGATGATGGGGCGGTACTGGACGGAGCGCTGGTCCTACGAGCGGGACACCCACCAGATGACGGTGGCGGAACGGGCCGGCGAACCGGTCGGCTTCACCTATCTCGGCCCGCACGACCCGGCCGAGCCGGACTCGGCCGGCCCGGACGTCGGCGAACTGTACGCGATCCACCTCGACCCGGCCGAGCAGGGCCGGGGGACCGGCCGGACCCTGATAATCGACGCCCTGGCGAAGCTGCACGCCCGGGGTTGGCGCCGGGCCGTGCTCTGGGTACTCGTCGAGAACGCGCACGCCCGGGACTTCTACCTCCGGGGCGGCTGGCGCCCGGACGGCGCCCAGCGGGAGGGCGGCATCGGCCACGCCCTGACCCCGCAGCTCCGGTACGCCCGCGACCTGCCCTGACAGCGACGGTGTGGGGCGGTCGGCGGGAACTCGCTCCCGGCGGCGCGTGACGGATTTCGCTCTGGGCGCAGCACGGGCGGGGATCGACCTCGGCCGGGCCGGCGTTGACCGGCACATGGACACCGAACGAGGAGAACCGGAGCGTGCCGAGCAGGCCGCGCTCGACGCGTACTCGAAGGTGGTGACCGGGGTGGCGAGCCGGGTGCTGCCCAGCGTGGCCGCGCTGGCGGTGCGCGGGCCGCGCGGGGCCGGCGCCGGCTCGGCGGTCACCTTCACCGACGACGGCTTCCTGCTCACCAGCGCGCACGTGGTGGACGGCGCGACGAGCGGGCTGGCCACCTTCGGCGACGGCGCGGAGGCCCGGTTCGACGTGGTAGGCACCGATCCGCTCTCCGACCTGGCCGTGCTCCGGGTCCGGGCGACCGGCGCCCCGCCGGCCGACCTCGGCGACGCCGATCCGCTGCGGATCGGGCAGCTCGTGGTGGCGGTCGGCAACCCGATGGGGCTGGCCGGCTCGGTCACCGCCGGGGTGGTCTCCGGGCTGGGCCGCTCGCTGCCGGCCCGGGACGGCCGGGTGGTCCGGCTGATCGAGGACGTCATCCAGACCGACGCCGCGCTCAACCCCGGCAACTCCGGCGGGGCGCTGGCCGACGCCGCCGGCCGGGTCGTCGGGATCAACACCGCGGTCGCCGGGTACGGCCTCGGCCTGGCAGTGCCGATCAACCCCACCACCCGGCAGATCATCGGCGACCTGGTGAACTCCGGACGGGTCCGTCGGGCCTGGCTGGGTGTCGCCGGGGTGCCCGTGCCGCTGCCGCCGGCCGTCGCCGAGCGCACCGGCCAGCGGCGCGGGCTGCGGGTGGTGGAGGTGGTCCCGGCGAGCCCGGCCGGGCTCGCCGGGATCTACCTGGGCGACGTGGTGGTCTCGGCCGGCGGCCGGCCGGTGGCGGACGGGCAGAGCCTGCAACGGCTGATGCTCGGCCCGGCCATCGGCAGCCGGCTGCCGATCACCCTGCTCCGCCGGGGCGCCTTCGTCGACGTCGTCGCCGTCCCCACCGAGCTGACCAGGTGAAAGGAAGGGCGCCCCTTCTGTCGCTTTTCGTATAAGAAAGGGCCCTTCCTCACACCTCGGGTCAGCGGGTGTGGGCGCCGAGGTGCGCCAGCAGGTCCTGCCGGGTGAGTACGCCCTTCGGCTTGCCGTCCACCAGCACCAGCGCGGCGTCGGACTTCTCCAGCAGCCCGACCGCCTCGCTCACCGGCTGCCCGCCGCCGATCACCGGCAGCGGGGGACCCATGTGCCGCTCGATGGTGTCGTGCAGCTTCGCCTGCCCGGTGAAGAGCGCGTCCAGCAGGTCGCGTTCGGCGATCGAGCCGGCCACCTCGCCGGTCACCACCGGCGGCTCGGCCTTGAGCACCGGAAGCTGGGAGACGGCGTACTCCCGCATGTAGTCGACCGCGTCCCGGACCGTCTCGGTCGGGTGCACGTGGACCAGCTCCGGCATGCCGTTCGGCTTGCTGCTCAGCGCCTCGGCCACGGTCGGCTCGGTGGCGCTGGTGTCCATGAAGCCGTACCGGGCCATCCACTCGTCGTCGAAGATCTTGGACAGGTAGCCCCGGCCGCCGTCCGGCAGCAGCACCACGACCACGTCGTCCGGGCCGGCCCGCCGGGCCACCTCCAGGGCGGCGGCCACCGCCATCCCGCAGGAGCCGCCCACCAGCAGCCCCTCCTCGCGGGCGAGTCGCCGGGTCAGCTCGAAGGAGGTCTTGTCGGAAACCTCCACGATCTCGTCACAGATGTCCCGGTCGTAGTTCTCCGGCCAGAAGTCCTCGCCGACCCCCTCGACCAGGTACGGCCGGCCCGTACCGCCGGAGTAGACCGAGCCCTCCGGGTCGGCGCCGATGATCCGTACCGCCCCGCCGGAGACCTCCTTGAGGTAGCGGCCGATGCCGGAGACGGTGCCGCCACTGCCGATCCCCGCCACGAAGTGCGTGATCCGGCCGCCGGTCTGCTCCCACAGCTCGGGACCGGTCGTCTCGTAATGCGAGCGCGGGTTCGCCGGGTTGGCGTACTGGTTGGGCTTCCAGGCACCGGGGATCTCCCGGGTCAACCGGTCGGAGACGCTGTAGTAGGAGCGCGGGTCCTCCGGCGCCACCGCCGTCGGGCAGACCACCACCTCGGCGCCGTACGCCCGCAGCACGTTCTGCTTGTCCTGGCTGACCTTGTCCGGGCAGACGAAGACGCAGCGGTAGCCCCGGGTCTGGGCCACCAGGGCCAGTCCGACGCCGGTGTTTCCGCTGGTGGGCTCGACGATGGTGCCGCCCGGCCCGATCAGCCCGGCCCGCTCCGCCTCCTCGACCATCCGCAACGCGATCCGGTCCTTGACCGAACCGCCCGGGTTGAAGTACTCGATCTTGGCCAGCACGGTCGCCGAGATGCCGGCGGTCACCTGCCGGAGTCGGACCAGCGGGGTGTCACCGATCAGCTCGATGACGTTGTCGTAGTAGCGCACGACGTTGTGCCCTTCTCGCCTGCTCGCCGGCCGGACGGCACTGGCCGGGCACGTCGGTGCTGGTGGCGTGCGGTCGGGGCGAAGGATGGTCTGGTTCTTCCGTCAGCGTACGTGCCGCCGGGCCGGCCGGTGGCCGCAGGACCCGGGCCGGCCGGTGGCCGCAGGACCCGGGCCGGCCGGTGGCCGCCGCGCCTGGGCCGCTGGCCGTGCCGGCCGGGGCGCGTCAGGTGGCGTCAGTGTGCCAGCCGGCCGGGGATGACGGAGGCGCGCCGGGCCTCCCACTCCAGGAAGCGCTCGGTCTCGGCGAGTACGGCACCGGCCAGCCAGGTCACCATCACCGCGTCGTCGGCCAGACCGAAGATCAACAGGGTCAGTTCCGGCAGCACGTCGACCGGGGAGAGCACGTACGCGGTCGCGGCGGTCATCAGGGCGAGCCGCAGCCCGCCGTCGTACTCGCCCCGGACGGTGGCGGCGATCATGCGGGGCAGGGCGGCGATCCGCCTGCCCAGCGACGGCCCGCCCCGGGAACCGGCGGTCAGGGCCCGGAACAGCGCCCGGAACGCGGCGGTACGGCGAAGTGTCTTGGTGGCCATGTCGGCACCCCCTCTGCACCCAATGATGCATCCGATCGCAACCGGGCGCCCGTCGAGAATTCCGGGGGCTCCGGAGCGGAAACGTCCGCCTGACCGGCGGTGAACCGGCGCTGGCCGGGTACCCGAGGCGGCATCCGTCGGCGCTGGCGGGACGCCGACAGCGCGGGATGGGCGACCGGAGTTAGTGTCGAGGGTCGCGAGGGGTACGGCGCGACAGGCGGGGGGCCCTGATGAGTCCGGCCGGATCGACGAGGCGACAGCGGTCGCGGCAACGGAACCTGGCGTCGCGGTGGCAGCCGCTGCGCTCGGCATCGCAACCGCCGGTCGCCCGGCGGGTGGCCAAGGCGACGGCCCTGGGCGCCGGCCTGGCCGCGCTGACCACCGCCGCCGGGTACGCGCTGCTGCTCGGGCAGGCCCGGCAGGCCCGCCGGGTGATCCCGCTGGCCGAGGCGCCGCCGCCGCGTGGCGACGGCGTCTACGGTGCCAAGTTCCCCGGCGAGCCGATCACCATGGTGATCCTGGGCGACTCCTCGGCCGCCGGTTACGGGGTGCACCGGCCCCGGGAGACGCCCGGGGCGCTGCTCGCCACCGGCACCTCCCGCCGGCTGCGCCGGCCGGTCCGGCTCTACCGGTTCGCCGTGGTCGGCTGCCTCTCCGCCGGGCTGCGCCCACAGGTCGACGCGGCGCTGGAGCGTGAGCCCGACGTCGCGGTGATCCTGATCGGCGGCAACGACGTGACGAACCGTACGCCGCACGTGATGGCGGTCCGTTATCTCGTCGAGGCGGTACGTGAGCTGCGGGCGGCCGGGGCGCAGGTGGTGGTCGGCACCTGCCCCGACCTCGGTGCGATCCAGCCGATCAAGCCGCCGCTGCGCTGGTTGGCCCGGCGGTGGAGCCGGCAGCTGGCCGCCGCGCAGACCGTGGCGGTGGTCGAGGCCGGTGGCCTGACGGTCTCCCTGGGCGACCTGCTCGGTCCCCGGTTCGCCGCCGAGCCGACCCGGATGTTCGCCTGGGACCACTTCCATCCCTCCGCCGAGGGGTACGCGATCGCGGCCGCCGCCCTGCTGCCGACCGTGCTCGCCGCGCTCGGCGCCCGCCCGGAGCGCCGCCCGTCGCTCGTCGGCGACCAGGGCGTACGGTCGCTGCCGGCGGCGGCCCAGGAGGCGGCCCGGCACGCGGGTACGGAGGTCCGGGCGGTCCGGGTCGACGGCCGCGAGCACGGCCCCGGCGGCCGGTGGGCGCAGCTTCGCCGCCGTGGGGCCTGGTTCGGGCACCCCCGGTCGGGGGAGACTGGAGGCCCACCGGAGACACCGGCACCGCTGGACGGGGCGACGACCTCCACAGTAGAGGAACGGGCATGACGGGACTCGACACGACGATCGGCACGGCGACGTACGGGATGGCGACCCGGATCGCCCGGGGGGCCGCGGTCACGCTGCTCGCCGGTACGGTCGGCGGGATGGCGCTACTGGCCGGCGAGGCGTTCGTGGCCCGCAACCGCCGGTACGCCCGCCCGGAGCTGGGCCTGGCCCTGCGCTCCACGGTCGGCCGGGCCGGCGCCCCGCCGCTGCGGCTGGTCCTGCTCGGCGACTCGGCCGCGCTCGGGGTCGGGGTGGACCGGGCCGACGAGACGGTCGGCGGGCAGCTCGCCCGGCTGCTCGCCGAGGGGGCGGCGCCGGCCGGCGGCGGTGAGCGCCAGGTACGGCTCTCCAGCGTCGGCGTCTCCGGCTCCCGCTCCACCGACCTGGCGACCCAGGTGGCCCGGGCACTACTCGGCGAGCACCCGGACGTGGCGGTGATCCTGGTCGGCGCGAACGACGTGGTGGGGCTGCGCCGGCCGGGTGAGGCGGCGGCGTACCTCGGCGCGGCGGTACGCCGGCTGCGCGGCGCCGGTGTCCGGGTGGTGGTCGGCACCTGTCCCGACCTGGGCGCGGTCCGGGCCATCGCACCGCCGCTGCGGCAGCTCGCCGGCTGGCTGGGCCGGCAGACCGCGCGGGCGCAGGCGGTCGCCGTGATCGAGGCCGGTGGCACGGTGGTGGACCTGGCCGCCGAGACCGGCGCGGTGTTCCGGGCCGACGCCGGCACGCTCTGCCACGACGGCTACCACCCGTCGGCCGACGGTTACCGGGTCTGGGCGCACGCCCTGCTTCCCGCAGTGGCCCGGGCCGCCGCCGGCACCCGGCAGCGGTAGCCCGTGACCCGCGCCGCCGGCACCCGGCAGCGGTAGCCCGTGACCGGGCCGCCGGTGGACCCGGCGGCTGCCCGCTGGACGGCCCGGTCGGTCGGGAACACTCGGAGCCGGTCCCGGGCCGGAGGGTGGTCAGGTGGCGACGGCGACCGCCTGCCGGATCGTCTCCGGCTCGTCCAGCGCCCGCAGCATGCAGTGCGCGACGTCGGCGCGCGGCACGGCGAGCCCGCCCCGCACACTGCGCCCGTACGCCGTGCGGTAGACGCCGGTCAGCGGCTTGTCGGTCAGCCGGGGTGGGCGGACGACGGTCCAGTCGAGGTCGCTGTCCCGGAGCAGTTCCTCCGTCACCGCCAGGTCGACGTAGTGCCTGCGCAGCACGGTCTTGAGGATCGGGCCGAGCAGGTAGCGCACGAGGGGTCCCTCACCCGGGTCGGGCGGGGGCTTGCGGTGGCCGGGAGCGGCGACGGTGGAGACCGGGGCGGCGCTGACCACGACGATCCGGCGTACTCCCCTGGCCCGCATCGCGGTGACGATCGCCCGGGTGCCCCGGGAGGTGACCCCGCTGTCCGCCATCGACCGGGGGCCGAGGCCGGACAGCACCGCGTCGGCCCCGTCGACGGCGTCGGCAAGTGGTGCCGGGTCGGGTTGGCCCAGGTCGCCCCGGACGATCCGGACGCCGTCGGGTTCGCCGGCCAGTCGCGCCGGGTCGCGCACCACCGCCGTCACGTCGTGACCGGCGTCGACGGCCTGCCGGAGCAGGTGCCGACCGATCCCGCCGCTGGCCGCGAAGATCGTGATCTTCATACCCGTTCCCCGTCCCCAGTTGGAGAGTGAGTGTTCACTCACCACTAGAGTAGTGAGCACTCACCACCTGTCAAGCCCGCGACGCACCCGCTGATCGCCCGGCCTGCGGATGGCGTACCGCCGCCTGCGGGCGGCCGACGGAACGAGGGCGATGAGCACGACGAGCCGAGGCGAGACGACCCGGGAACGCATCCTGGCCGCGGCCTCCACGGTGATCCGGGAGCAGGGGCTGGCACACACCACGACGAAGGAGATCGCCCGGCTCGCCGAGTGCTCCGAGGCCACCCTCTACAAGTACTTCACCGGCAAGGAGGAACTCTTCCTCGCCGTGCTGCGGATCCGGCTCGCCCCGTTCATCGGGCTGATGATCCGGCTGCCGGACCAGGCGGGCACCGGCAGCGTGCCGGACCGGCTGACCGGGCTCGGCCACGAGATGCTCCGGGTGTACGGCGACTCCGGACAACTCGCCATGGCCCTCTTCGCCGAGCCGGTGCTGCTGGACCGGCAACGTGACCTCTTCCTGCGCACGGGCGCGGGACCGCAGCATGCGAACGACCAGCTCGCCGAGTACCTCCGGCGGGAGCGGGAGCTGGGCCGGATCGCGGCCACCGCCGACCCGGTGGCGTTGGCCAACCTCTTCCTGGGCGCCTGCTTCCAGCGGGCCTTCCTGGTCGCCTTCCTCGGGCCGGCCGGCGAGCGGCTCCTCGACCACGATGCCGACCGGTTCGTCGCGGAACTGGTCAGCGCCATCGGCGTACGGAACGGAGGCGCAGCCGCCCACTGATGACCGGCGGGCCACCTCGGGTTAACGTTGGTTCATGCCGACCGCGTCCCCCCGCGATGCAGTTATCGTCGCGACCGCCCGCTCCCCCATCGGCCGGGCCCACAAGGGCTCCCTGCGAGAACTGCGCCCGGACGACCTGGCCGCGACGATCGTGCAGGCCGCACTCGACAAGATCCCGCAGCTCGACCCGCGCCAGATCGACGACCTCTACCTCGGCTGCGGGCTGCCCGGCGGCGAACAGGGCTTCAACATGGCGAGGGTGGTGACGACACTGCTCGGCCTGGACACCGTGCCCGGGGCGACCCTCACCCGCTACTGCGCCTCCTCGCTACAGACCACCCGGATGGCGCTGCACGCCATCCGGGCCGGCGAGGGCGACGTCTTCGTGTCGGCCGGCGTGGAGACGGTCTCCCGGTACGCCCGGGGCAACTCCGACGGCCTGCCCCCCGAGGCGCAGGAACTCGTCGGCGGCGGTTGGCAGAACCCGAGGTTCGATGCGGCACGGGCCCGCTCGGCGGAACGTGCCGAGCCCGGCGCACCGGTCTGGACCGATCCCCGGCTGGATGGCGGACTGCCGGACGTCTACCTGGCGATGGGGCAGACCGCCGAGAACCTCGCCCAGGCGTACGACGTGACCCGGGCCGAGATGGACGAGTTCGGCGTACGCAGCCAGAACCTCGCGGAGAAGGCGATCGCCGACGGCTTCTGGGCCCGGGAGATCACCCCGGTCACCCTGCCGTCCGGCGAGTGGGTCGACTCCGACGACGGGCCGCGCCCGGGAGTGACCCTGGAGGCGGTGGCCGGACTGAAGCCGGTCTTCCGGCCCGACGGACGGATCACCGCCGGCAACTGCTGCCCGCTCAACGACGGGGCGGCGGCGGTGGTGGTGATGAGCGCCGAACGCGCCCGCGAGTTGGAGATCACTCCGCTGGCCCGGATCGTCTCCACCGGGGTGACCGCGCTCTCCCCGGAGATCATGGGACTCGGCCCGGTCGAGGCGTCCCGGCAGGCGCTGCGGCGGGCCGGGATGACGATCGACGACGTCGACCTGGTCGAGATCAACGAGGCGTTCGCGGCCCAGGTGATCCCGTCGTACCGGCAGCTCGACATCCCGGTGGAGAAGCTGAACGTGATGGGCGGCGCGATCGCCGTGGGACACCCGTTCGGGATGACCGGCGCCCGGATCACCGGCACGCTGCTCAACGCCCTGGACTGGCACGACCGGACGATCGGGCTGGAGACCATGTGCGTGGGCGGCGGTCAGGGCATGGCGATGGTGCTGGAGCGGCTCAGCTGAGCCGACCGCCGACCGCCGACCGCCGGGCGCCGGGCGCCGAGCGCCGGGCCGTCGGGGGCGCGGCGACGGTCGCGGCAGGCTCGCGGACGGCGGGAGCGGGTCAGAGCGCCTGCCGGACGGTTGCCACCTCGTCGGCCGCGCCGGCCAGCACCGGCGGCGGCGGGTCCACGGCGACCAGGTCGGCGACCACCACCCGGAGCTGGTCGGGCAGGGCCAGGTCGTTCTCGAGCCGGGGTACCGGCCGGGCCGGCTCGCCGGCCGCCGCCGCGGCCAGGTCGGCCAGGTGCTGGACGAGCCGGTGCACCAGGTCGGCCCGGACCGGGCCGCCGGACGGGCCCGGCGCCGCCCAGCGCGGCGGGGTCCAGTGCCCCACCTGCCGGACGAGCAGGTCGAGCTGGCGGAGCAGCGACTCGGCCGGGCGGACGACGGGTTCGGGCGCGTTCATCGCGGGGAGTCTACGGTCGGCTCACCGGCGGACGTAGCTGAGCAGCCGGAGGATCTGCCAGTAGAGGAAGACCAGCCCGACCAGCAGCCCGAACGCGCAGTACCAGGCGTACCGGACCGGCAGGCCGTCCCGGACTCCCCGCTCGACGAGGTCGAAGTCGAGGATGAAGGTCAGCGCGCCCACCGTGAGGCAGACCAGCGCGAAGACGTACGGCAACCAGCCGATTGGTGATCCGCCGGAACGAGATCACCAGGGCCGGTACCAGTCCGGCCAGCGCCGAGCCGAGGGCGGCCGGGCCGGCCCAGCCGTCGGTGACGTACGTCCAGGCGACCGCGCCGGTGGCACCGGTCAGCAGCAACAGGCCGGCGGTGCGCACCAGCACGCCGTCGGCGGTCATCGGCCCGACGGTGCCGGTGGCGACGACCGCGCGTTCCGCCCGGCCGGTGTCGTCCAGCCGGGTCAGCACCGGGTTGCCACTTCTCACGTTCTACGACACTAAACCAGACATATCTGACACATACGGCAGATCGGCCGCCCCGGTGCGGAGTCCGATCCGCCGCGGCCCCGGGTATGCCGACGCCCGCCCCCGCGTGCGGCGGGGACGGGCGTCGGTGGGAGTTCGGCCAGGCCGTCACGGCCGCCGGGGTGTCGTCCCGTCAGGGGCGTCGGCCAGGTCAGTCGTCGCCCTGGAAGTAGCTGAGCAACCGCAGGATCTCGATGTAGAGCCAGATCAGGCTGACCAGGATGCCGAAGGCGGCGATCCAGGAGTAGCGGCTCGGCAGGCCCATCCGGACGCCCTCTTCGACCTCGTGGAAGCTGAGGATGAAGCTGAGCGAGGCGATCACGATGCAGACCAGGCTGAACACGATGGCGAGCGTGCCACCGCTGCGCAGCCCGGTCTCGACGCCGAAGAGCGCCAGCACGAAGTTGATCAGGATGACCGCGAAGATGCCGACCGTGGCCGCGATGACGCCCCGGACGAACTTCGGGGTGGCCCGGATGACCTTGGCCTTGTAGAGCCCGGCCATCAGGAAGAAGACCCCGAAGGTGGCGATCACCGCCTGTAGGACGATGCCGTCGTAACCGAGGAAGGATTCGAAGTACTTGCTGACCATGCCGACGAAGACGCCCTCGACGACGGCGTAGGTGACGACAAGTGCCGGGTTGGCCATCCGCATGAACGAGATCACCAGGCCGAGCACCAGCCCGACGACGGCGGCCCCGATCCAGGCGGCGCCGACGAGCGCGTCCGGCACGAGTACCCAGGCGAGTGCGGCGGAGAGACCGGTGATGCCGAGCAGGCTGACCGTCTTGACGACGACGTCGTCGACGGTCATCGGCGTCACGGTGGGCGGCGCGGCGGGGTAGCCCGCGTCCGTCGGGTAGGGCTGCCCGTAGCCGGGCTGCCCGTATGCGCCGGCCGGGGCGTGACCCGCGGCGCGCTCCCGCTCGGCCGCCTGGCCGAGTCGGGACAGCACCGGATTGGACGTCTTCACTTTGTCAAGCCTCCTGAGAAGGTCGGTGCACAATGCCCGTGCCCCATCCAGGGTAATGGGCACCGGCGACGTTGTGGAGATCCACGTCACCGCACCACCCGACGGGCGGGTCCCGGTCTGTCGAGAGAGGGACCCACTCGGCGACGGCGACGGCGGTGCCCGGGGCGGGGGTCGAACCCGCACGCCTTGCGGCAGCCGCTTTTAAGGCGGCCGTGTCTGCCTTTCCACCACCCGGGCGGGTGCCGGACCCCTCGGTCCTGGTGCCTGCCACGGTAGCGGGTGGAGCCCCACCGGGCGCACCCCGTTCGCGGATCGGCACTAGGGTCACTGTCGTGACCAGCACTGCCCGCGCGGCGCAGGACGCCGACCCCGGCCCGGCCACGACAGCCTCCGTCTCCGGCCCGACCCGGTCGTTCCGGGAGCGCTGGTCCGGCGCGCTGCACCGGCACGGCCCCGACCTGGGGATCTGCCTGCTCTTCGTCCTCCTCGCGGGCTGGCTCACCGCCGGGCTCTGGCCGGACCCGGGCGCCCGGGTGCTGGCACTCAACCCGGAGGACCAGGCCCTCTACGAGTGGTTCCTGGCGATGGACTCCCGGGTGTTGCACGGCGACTTCAGCCTGTTGAGCGACCGGCTGAACGCGCCGGACGGGGTGAACCTGATGGCCAACACCACGGTCATCGCCCTCGGCTTCCTGTTCGCGCCGATCACGCTGGCCTTCGGCGCGCCGGTCACCTTCGCGCTGCTCGCCGCCGGCAACCTGGCCGGCACCGCGATCGCCTGGTACCTGCTCTTCACCCGGCTGCTCGGCGCCCGCCGGCTCGCCGCCGCGCTCGGTGCCGGGCTCTGCGGCTTCGGGCCGGGGATCATCTCGCAGTCCAACAGCCACCTGCACATGACCGCGCAGTGGCTGGTGCCGGTGCTGATCTGGCTTGTCGTCCGGATGGTGCGGGCCGCCGACCCGCAGGGCCGGCCCGACCGGCCGGGCATCGACTGGCGCCGGATCGTCACCTCGGCCGCCGGGCTCGCCGCCGGGGTGACGGTGCAGGTCTTCGTCGGCGAGGAGACGCTCTTCCTGGCCGCCGTCGCCCTGGTCGTCTTCACCCTGGCGTACGCGGCGGCGAACCGGTCACTGGCCCGCCGGGTGCTGCCCGGCTTCCTCGCCGGGATGGTACTCGCGGTCGGGCTGGCGCTGCCGGTGCTGGCGTACCCGCTCTGGTTCCAGTTCGCCGGGCCGCAGAGCGTGCCGAACGGCATGTTCAGCCCGCACTACTTCTACGCCGACCTGGCGAGCTGGTCGGCCATCTCCCCGATGTCGATCGCCGGCTCCCCGGAGGCCGCCCGGCTGACCACCGGGCCGGCCGAGTACAACACCTTCCTGGGCTGGCCGCTGCTGCTGGCCGCCGCCCTCGCCGTCGGCTGGCTGATCCGGCGACCGGTGGTGATCGCCTGTCTCGTCTCCGGCCTCGTGATGGCGGCGCTGTCGCTCGGGCCGACGATCGTGGTCGACAGGGAGCAGACCGGGATCACCGGACCCTACACGCTGCTGCTCGGCGTACCGGTGGTGGACGGGGCGCTGCCGATGCGCTTCGCGCTGGCCCTGTTGCCGCTGATCGCCACCGTGCTGGTGCTGGCGGTCGACAGGGGGCTGGCCACCCCGGAGAAGCCGGTACGCCTGATGGTGCCGCTGGCCGCCGTCGTCGCGCTGCTGCCGATCTTCCCGGCCCAGATCCCGACCGCCGCCCGGCCGCCGCTGCCCCGGTTCGTCGCCGACGGGCACTGGCGGGACTGCGTCGAGCCGAACGGCGTACTCGTGCCGGTGCCGCTGCCGACCCCGCAGGAGCCCTGGCCGATGCGCTGGGCGAGCGCCGCCGACGCGTCGTTCGCGCTGCCCGAGGGCTTCTTCATCGGCCCGTACGCGGCCGAGGGGCAGGCGTCGATGGGCACCTACAAGCAGCCGACCTCGCAACTGCTGGCCGACGTGTCCAAGAACGGCGGGGTGCCGTCGATCGCCCAGGAACAGCGGGACCAGGCCCGCCGGGACATCGACTTCTGGGGCGCCTCCTGTGTCGCGGTCACCGACGACGCCCCGAACGCGGCGAGCCTGAAGGGCACCCTGGAGGCGCTGTACGGTCCGGGTACCCGGATGGCCGACGCCTGGACCTGGAAGTTCTGACCGCTGCGCCGGTGCCCGGACCGGGCACCGTGCTCGGCGGAGCCGGCCGGGGAGGACCGGCTTGCAGCAGAGCCGGCCGGGGAGGACCGGCTTGCAGCAGAGCCGGCCGGGGAGGACCGGCCCGCGACGGAACGGCCCGGGTCAGACCGGCTTGCGGTCGCCGGGGCGGCTGCCCGCCCCCGCGCTCGCCTCGACGAACTCCTCCCGGGGGTCGTGCAGCTGGCCCAGCGCCACCACCTCGCGGCGCAGCACGAAGGCCAGCGTCCAGTCCACGATCACCCGCACCTTGCGGTTCAGCGACGGGATGCGGCTCATGTGGTAGGTCCGGTGCATGAACCAGGCCGGCAACCCCTTGAGCTTGATCCCGTAGACCTGGGCGACACCCTTGTGCAGGCCGAGGCTGGCCACGCTGCCGGCGTGCTTGTGCTTGTAGTCCACCGGCGTCCGGCCCCGGATCACCGCCCTGATGTTGTCGGCCATCCGGGCCGCCTGCCGGACCGCGTGCTGGGCACTCGGCGAGCAGTACGCCCCGGGCGGGCCGGTCAGGTCCGGCACCGCCGCGCAGTCACCGGCGCTCCACGCCCCGTCGACGATCCGGTCGCCGTCGACCACCTGGAGGGTCGGCAGGCAGGTGACCCGCCCCCGCTCGTCCCGGGGCAGGTCGGTCTGGGCCAGCATCGGCGACGGCTTCACCCCGGCCGTCCAGACGATTGTGTCGGCCCGGAAGCTGTCCCCGTCGGAAAGCCGGACCAGGCCGTCCACACAGGACTCCAGCCGGGTCTCCAGCCGGATGTCCATCTTCCGCTTCAGCAACTGGGCGACGGTGTACGCGCCCATGTCCCGGTCGACCTCGGGCAGCACCCGCAGGGTCGCCTCGACGAGTACCCAGCGCATGTCGTCGGGCTTCAGCTCGGGGTAGTACTTCAGGGCGTCCCGGGCCATGTCCTCCATCTCGGCGAGTGCCTCGATGCCGGCGTAGCCGCCGCCGACGAAGACGAACGTCAGCGCGCAGCGCCGGGTCTCCGGATCGGTGGTGGCGGCCGCCACGTCCAACCGGTCCAGCACGTGGTTGCGCAGGTAGATTGCCTCACCGATGGTCTTGAAGCCGATGCCCTGCTCGGCCAGGCCGGGGATGGGCAGGGTGCGGGAGACCGATCCGGGCGCCACCACGATGTGGTCGTACCCGATCTCCCGGGCCGGCCCGATGATCGGCTGCACGAGGGCGGTCTTCCGGTCGTGCTCGATCCGGGTGACGGTGCCGGCCACGATGGTGCAGCGCCGCAGCTCGCGCCGCAGCGGCACCACGGAGTGCCGGGGCGAGATGTTGCCGGCCGCCGCCTCGGGCAGGAAGGGTTGGTACGTCATGTGGGGCTGGGGGTCGACGACGATGACCTCCGCCTCCCACGACCGGAGCTTCTTCGACAGGCGCAGGGCCGCGTACAGGCCGACGTGACCGGCGCCCACCACAAGGATCCGCTGCGGATTCACGTGTCCATCCTTCCCCGCTCCGGCTCCGGATGCAGGCCAGATGCCCCCTTTGTGACTGACGACGCCAGGTGAGCCGCGTTACCCCGGTGCTCCGGCGTCACCCGCCGGCGAACCCGGCCGGGGCTATTCGCGGCGGAAGAGCCAGTGGAGCAGCGCGGCGGCGCCGACGGCCAGGGCCAGCCCGCCGAGCAGCACGACGACCGAGGTGCCGTCGCCCAGCCGCCCGTCCAGGGCCAGCAGCGGCACCGAGAGCACCGCCGAGGCGAGCGCCACCCCGAGCGCCCGGGCCAGCCACCGGGCCGGCACCTCGGGGGCGATCACCGCGTCGTACGAGAGCAGGGCGGCGAGCGCCGCCAGCGAGTGGGTCAGGTAGAGGAAGGTGGCCAGGGCGAGCAGCCGCCACAGCTCGACCCGTTGGTCGTACCAGCCGGTGGCCACCACCCAGGCGCCGGCCGCGGCCAGCAGCACCGCGGTGGGCCAGTTCCGCCGGGGCGCGATCGCGGGCGCCAGCGCCGCCACCACCAGCAGGCCGAGCAGCCGGGGATCGGAGGGCCGGGACGGGTACGCCAGCAGCAGCGCCACCAGTGCGCAGCCGAAGACCCCGGCCCGGACCAGCAGCGGCACCGGGGTGATCCGGCCGATCGCGCCGTAGAGCTGCCTGACCCGGGTCAGCACGACGACCTCCCGTCCCACCCACCGGCCCACACCGCAGCCGGCACGGCCGGCACCCCGGCGGGCACAGCCGGCACGGCCGGCACCCCGGCGGGCACATCCGGCACGGCCGGCACCCCGGCGGGCCCGGCCGGTGCTGCGAGCCCGGCCGTCACCGCTGCCCCGGCCGGGGTGCGGAGGCGAGCCGGGCGACGTCCCGGAGCACCAGGTCGAGGCTGCCGGCCCCGGCCCAGGCGACCACCGGCACCCCGTGCTCGCGGAGCTGCCCGATCGTGGTGTCCCGGTCCAGCCGCCACAGCCGGTGCGCCACCTCGGTCCACTGCCCCCGCTTCGGTGGCAGCGCCGACGGCGGCAGGGTGTCCACCGCCACCACGATCCGGCCGGAGCGGGCCAGCCGGGCCAACATCGCCGCCGAGCGGGCGTCCACCAGCGGGGTGAGCACCACCACCAGGGCGTTGGAGGAGAGCAGTTGCGGGCCGAAGACCTGGTCGTACGGCTCGTGCGGGGACTGTTCGACCCGCACGTCGAGCAGCCACTCCAGCAGGGTCAGGTACTGCCGCCGGCCGGTCGCCGGGCGGAGTCGCCGGGCCGACGGGCCGTACTCCAGCAGCGAGACCCGGTCGCCCCGGTGCAGGTAGTGCTCGGCGATCGCCGCGGCGGCCCGGACACAGGTGTCCAGTACCGAGGTGCTGCCCCGGATGCCGCCCGACCGGCCCGCCTCGGCCAGCACGTCGAGCAGCAGCACCACCTCGGCGTCCCGGTCGGAGAGCATCGCCGCCACGTGCAGTTGCCGGGCCCGCAGCGAGACCCGCCAGTCGATCCGGCGCAGCCGGTCACCCGGCCCGAAGATGCGTACCCCGGCCAGTTCGCCGCCCTCCCCCGGCCGCCGGGACCGGTGCCCGCCGACCAGGCCGGCGGCCCGGGGCATCGCCTCGTCGGCCTCGAACGGCTCGGTGACCGGGTAGACCGGCACCGGGTGCGCCTCGGTGAGCACCGTCTGGCTGGCCAGCAGCCCGTCGCAGGTGATCGCCCGGACCGCCGCCGGGCCGAGCGAGTGCCGGCCCCAGCGCAGCGTCCCGCCGCGCAGTTCCAGGTCGGCGATGGTGCCGGCCGGCACGGTGAAGCCGTAGGGCCGGTCGGTGGCGTCCCGCCGGCCGGCCCGGCCGGGGTCGCCGGAGCCGGCGGTCGCGGCCGGGCCGGTCGCCGGGGCCGGGCCGTCGGCCGGGGCGGAGCCGTCCGGGCCGGCGTCGCCGGACGCGAACCGGACCTCGTCGACGCGCAGCCAGGACGAGACCACGGTACGGACCAGCACCAGGTCGTAGTGCACCTCGTCGACGTTGCCGACCCCGATCCCGGCGACCAGCGCACCTCCCTCGACCAGGTTGGTGTCGTCGACCGCGATGCCGATCTCCGGTGGCCGCACCGGGCGGCGGCGCAGCGCGTAGGCGGTGCCGAGCGCGAACGGGGCGGCCAGCACCACCAGGTCGACCCGGCCGAGCAGCGCACCGGCGACCAGGAAGAGCCCGGTGAGCAGCACCGCCCGGCCGAGTGCCCGGGTGGGCACCCAGTCCGGCGCGTCCCCGGGCGCCGCCGCCACGGCCGGGGCGGCACCCCGCTGCCCGGGTACGGCGGGACGCAGGGTCGGTCCGGCGGGGCTCACGTCGTGCGGGCCCCGGCCGGCCCGGCGGCGTAGCTGGGCAGTGCACCGCTGGCCGGCGCCGGGGTGGTCTCCAGCACCTCGTCGACCACGAACGACGGGTCGACCCGGCGCAGCCACATCTCCGGACGGAGCGTGATCCGGTGTGCCAGCACCGGCACCGCCACCGCCTTGACGTCCTCCGGGATCACGTAGTCGCGGCCGGCGAACACGGCGATCGCGCGGGCCAGCAGCAGCAGCGCGAGCGAGCCGCGCGGCGAGGCGCCGACGAGTACCGAGGCGTGTTCCCGGGTGGCGGCGGTGAGCGCCACGATGTAGCGGCCGATCGAGTCCTCCACCACCACGTTCTCCAGGGCGGCCTGCATCGCCCGGAGCATCTCGGCGTTCACCACCGGTTTCAGCTCCGCCTCCTCCTGGCGGCGGGCCATCCGGCGGCGGAGCACGTCCCACTCCTCCTCGGGGCCGGGATAGCCGAACGAGACCCGGAGCAGGAACCGGTCGAGCTGTGCCTCGGGCAGCGGATAGGTGCCCTCGTACTCGATCGGGTTGGCGGTGGCGATCACGTGGAACGGCGGGTCCAGCCGGTAGGTGACGCCCTCGACCGATACCTGCTTCTCCTGCATCGCCTCCAGCAGCGCGGCCTGGGTCTTCGGCGGCGTACGGTTGATCTCGTCGGCCAGCAGCAGGTTGGTGAAGACCGGACCGGCCCGGAAGCTGAAGTCGGCGGTGCGCTGGTCGTAGAGGAACGAGCCGGTGACGTCGGCGGGGAGCAGGTCGGGGGTGAACTGCAACCGCCGGAAGTCGAGCCCGAGCGCCTGGGCGAAGGAGCGCGCGGTGAGCGTCTTGCCGAGCCCGGGCAGGTCCTCCAGGAGCACGTGCCCGCCGGCCAGGATCCCGGCGAGCACCAGTTCCAGGGCGTCCCGCTTGCCCACCACGACCGTGCCGACCTGGTCGAGTACGGCCTGCGCCAGCCGGCCCACGTCGAACGTGCTGACCTGGTCCGCGTCCTTCATAGCTTCTCCAATGTGGCGACGATCGCCGCGAGGTCGCGCGGCGCCGGGGTGCGCTTGGGCGGGGATTCGAGGAAGTTCCACAGTGGTTCGCCGAGCAGCGCCCGGGACCGGACCGGATCGGTCGCCCGGGTGACGCCGTGCCGCTGTCGGAGCAGTTCGTCGACGAGTTCGGCCAGCACCGGCAGCACCGCCTTGGCGAACCGTGCCGGCTCCCCCTGCGACCAGGCCAGCTTGGTCTCCCAGCGGCCGACCGAGCTGCCCAGTGCGTCCCGGACGGTCCAGTCGTAGTGGCCGTCGGGCTCGCCCCGCTCCTGCGCGGGGCGGCTGAGCCGGAGCGGGGGCGGTGGCGGCGGCACGAGCGCCAGGGTGAGCCGGCGCAGCAGCAGCAGGGCGACGAACCCGGCGAAGACGGCGGCCGGCGACAGCGCGACCCCGACCATGCGCAGCCCGAGTACGACCGCCGCGGCGAGACCGGCCGCGGCCAGCCCGAGCCGCAGCCAGCCGCCCATCCCGCGGCGGGCCGGGGCGGTCCTCGGCTGCTCCTCCTCGTCCTGGAGCAGGTCGAAGATGCTGGCGCTGGAGCCGCTCACCGCTGCCCGCCTCCGGCCGTCGTCCGTGCGCCGTCCTCGCCGGGCCGGTCGACCGGGGAGGTGAGTTCGGTACGCAACCGGCGCAGCGCCGCCAGCGCCTGGCCGCGCATCCGCTCGTCGACGGTGTGCGTGGCGTACCGGGCCTCCCGGTAGACGTCGGCGAACGCGGCCAGCACGTCGGCGCTGACCGGCCGGCCGGCGCCGAGCAGCCGGGTCACCAGGTCGGTCGGGGTGTCCCCGGGCCGGCGTTCGACCCCGGCCGCGGCGGCGGCCTGCTCCAGCCGTACCCAGCAGGCGATCACCGCCCGGCGCGGGTCGGCGTCGGTGTCGGAGAGGTCGACCAGGCCGGCGTCGAGCGCGGCGACCACCTCCTCGGCGGTCTGCTCGGCGGAGCGGAGTTTCCGGGCACCGGGCCGGGCGAGTCCCCGGCGGCGGCGCAGCAGGTCCCGGGCCAGTGCCCAGAGCAGTGCACCGACCACGGCCAGCACGACGGCGCCGCAGAGCACCGCGCCGAGGTACGGCACCCAGTGCGGGAGGTAGCTGCCGGGTTGGCCCGGCCCGGCGGTGGGCGGCGGCGACTTTACCCCGGTCGGCTCGGCCTGCCCGATCGTCGGCACGATGTCGGCCGGCGGCTGCACCCGGTCGAACCCGATCGACGAGTGGGCGGCGGCGAGCGCGGCGAGCGCCAGCAGCCCGGCGACCGCCGCCAGCGGCCAGAGCGTCCGGAGCAGGCTGCCGGTGAGGCTGGACCGGGGCGGCTGGGGTGCCGGACGGGCACGACCGGAGTGCCCGTCGGTCATCGCACCGCCCTTTCCGAGCCGTCTAGCGGTCCTCGTCCAGCCCGGCCAGGTGCCGGGCCCGGGTGAACACCTCGTCCAGCATTGTCGGTGTGAGCCGCCCGGTAAAGGTGTTCTGCTGGCTGACGTGATAGCAGCCGAGTACCTGCGGGACGGCACCGTCCTGCGACCAGTGTGCCCCATGCCCGAAGGCGGGTCGCGGGGTGGGCGGTCGCACGCCGTACACCTGACGGAGCACCGGCCACCACGCTGCCCAGGCGAACGCGCCGAGCGTGACCACGACGCGCAGGGTGGGTCTGATCAGGTCGATCTCCCGGTGCAGCCAGGGCGCGCAGGTGTCCCGCTCCGCCGGGTCGGGCCTGTTGTCCGGCGGGGCACAGCGGACGGCGGCGGCGATCCGGGTGTGCCGCAGGGCGAGGCCGTCGTCGGCGGCGACGCTCGTCGGCTGGTTGGCCAGGCCGGCCCGGTGCAGCGCGGCGAAGAGCACGTCGCCGGAGCGGTCGCCGGTGAAGACCCGTCCGGTCCGGTTGCCGCCGTGCGCGGCCGGGGCCAGGCCGAGGATGGCGATCCGGGCGTCGGCGGGCCCGAAGCCGGGGACGGGGCGGCCCCAGTACTCCTGGTCCCGGAAGGCGGCCCGGCGGACGGTGGCGACCTCCTCGCGCCAGGCGACCAGCCGGGGGCAGGCGAAGCAGTCGGCGACGGCGCCGTCCAGCGCGGCCAGGTCGGCCGCCCGCGCTGCGCGGGCGGCCACGTCGGCGGGGGTACGCGACGGCCGGCCCGGCCCGCCGCCACCCGGCGCGCTGGCCGGGGCGGCCCGGCGGCGCGGCCCGGTCGGGCCGGGCCGGGGTTCAGCCGGGCTGGGCCGCGGTTCAGCCAAGTCGGGACCGGAAGAGTTCCAGGGTACGGGCCCAGGCGCTGGCCGCCGCCGGCTGGTCGAAGACCTCCGGCCGGTCGTCGTTGAAGAAGGCGTGCCGGGTGCCCGGGTAGTCGTGGGTGGTGCAGTCGCCGCCGGCCGCCTCGATCGCCCGGCGGGCCGCCTTGACCCCGTCCGCCGCCGAGGTGCCGTCCTCCTCGGAGCAGTGGATCACGGCGGTCTTGCCGGCGTAGTTGGACCACTCGGGGCGCATCCGCTCCCAGGGGAGTACCGGATAGAAGCCGGCGGTCGCGACGATCCGGTCGGAGAGGGTGGCCGACCAGAGTGCGAGGCTGCCACCGGCGCAGAAGCCGACGCAGCCGACCCGGTCGCCGTCGACCTCGTCGCGCCGCACCAGGTAGTCGGCGGCACCGGCGATGTCCCGGGCCGCCTGGTCCATGGCCAGCCCCATCAGCAGCTTGCCGGCCTGGTCGGGCTCGGTGGTGGAGGCACCGTGGTAGAGGTCGGGGGCGAGGGCCACGAAGCCGGCCCCGGCGAACCGGTCGGCGACCGAGGTGATGTGTGGCACGAGTCCCCACCACTCCTGGATGACGATAACGGCCGGGCCGCTGGCGCCACCGGCCGGCAGCGCCAGGTAGCCCTCGCTGGTCCCCCCGTTACTCCGGTAACTCACCATCTCGCCCATCGGTGGCCCTCCTGTCGGTCAGTCATCGTTGGCTGGTCGCACAGTTCCACCCACCCAACCGGGGTACCGGGGGTTGCGTGCCGGGTGTCCGGGTAGCCTGCCACGCCCGACACGTGGGACGGAAGCCAACGACGACGTGGCGTACACCTCCTGTTGCCGAGGTGTACGCCACGTCGTCGCCGACCCGTGGGGAGCCGGGTTTGCGGTCTAGCCGGTCGGGGTAGGGGTGGGGGTTGGCCCGCCGTCCGGAGTGGCGCTGGGCGTCGCACCGCCCGGCGTGGTCGACGGCTCCACGGTCGCGCCCGGGGCCGGCGGTCCGGCCGGTGCGGTCGGTTCCGGGGCCGGCGGCGTGGTCGGTCCGAACCGGAACGGCGCACCCTCCGGGCAGAACGGGTACGGCTGCCGGGTCAGGTCGTTGTACTCCGACAGGTCCCGGTAACGCTGCTCCGCCTCCGCACACCACGGGTGGCCGAGCCGGATCGGCTCGCCGTTCTGGTCGAACAGGCGTACCCCCTCCAGCAGCCGCCCCTCGCTGTCGTAGACGTAGACGTCCTGCACCCCGGAGTACTGGTCGGTGTAGACCTGCTCGTAGGGGATCGTCGAGGTGCCGCCGGCCCGGCTGTCCAACTCGACGAAGCCGGCCAGCCCGAACAGCACCAGCAGGACCGCGCCGACGCCGAGGACCAGCTTCGGCCGCCGGCCCATCCGGTCGGTGCGCCGGCCGAGCCAGACCGATCCGGTGATGGTGGCGGCGAGCAGCAACAGCGCGGCCAGGCTGCTGCCGCCGAGCCGGGGCAGCAGGCCGAACGAGGTGCCGGTCAACAGCACGGTGATCAGCATCGCGGCGAGGTAGCCGCGCAGCACCCACCAGGCGGGCCGGAGCAGCCGGAGGAAGTCGCTCAGCCGCGAGTAGCCGAGGACCGGGCCGAGCCGGGTGTCGGCGGCGCGGAGCCGGTCCCGGCCCCTGCGGACCGCCGCGCCGATCCGCTGGTCGAGGTTGACGGTGGCGGCCGGCGGCGGGGTGACCCCGGCGGCGCCGCGCAGTTCCATCGCGTACGCCTCGGGCGGGCCGAGCCGTTCGTAGAGCGATCCCTCCGCCTCGGCGGCCACCTCGGCCAGGTGCTCGGGCAGGTCTTCGAGCAGTTCGTCGCGGACCGGCGGCGGCAGGTCGGCCAGTGCCGCGCGGACCTGCCCGACGTACCGGGCGATCTCCTGCTCCGTCACGGTCATGCCGCCATCCCCTTGTCGTCGAGCAGCGTGTCCATGGTGAGGGCGAAGGACCGCCAGACCTTGCCGGACCGGCGGAGCTGGTCGCGCCCCGCCGGGTTCAGCGCGTAGTACTTGCGGTGCGGTCCGGACTCGCTGGGCACCACGTAGGTGGTGAGCAGGCCGGCCTGGAAGAGCCGGCGCAGCGTGCCGTAGACGGAGGCGTCGCCGATCTCTTCGAGGCCGGCGGCGCGGAGCCGGCGCATGATGTCGTAGCCGTAGCCGTCCTCGTCCTTCAGCACGGCCAGGACCGCGAGATCCAGCACGCCTTTGAGCAACTGGGTCGTGTCCACGCGGCGATACTACTGTTTAATGCGCAGTACCGTCAACGAGGAGGTAGCGCGGCCGGTGGTGCGGCGTCCGGGACGCCAGGTGGCGACCAGGGCGGCGGCGAGCAGCAGCTCCGCGAGATCCCCGCCGTAGTACATGATCTCGGCAGCGGTGCGGACCTCGGCGGCCGGGGCGGCGATCCGCACCCAGTAGCCGCCGTACATCAGCTGCGAGACGACGGCGTGCAGCGCGATGGCGCAGCCGAGCCAGACCAGCCGGGTGGGTACGCCTGGACGGGCGGGTGCCGGATCGGGACCGGCGATGACGTGCGCGAAGAGACAACCGGCGAGCAGGAAGTGCACGTGCAGCAGCCAGTGCCCGGCCGGGCGGGCGGTGAGGGCGTCGAACAGCGGGGTGAAGTACAGCACGACGAGGCTGCCGGTGGAGAGCAGCCAGGCGACCGCCGGACGGGTCAGGAACCGGGCCGGCCGGCCGTGCAGGACCGCCACCAGTCGCCGGCCGTGCCGGACCGGCAGCGTACGCAGCAGCAGGGTGGCAGGTGCGCCGAGCACCAGGGCGAGCGGGGCGTACATCCCGACGAGCAGGTGCCCGAGCATGTGGCCCCGGAAGTCGGTGTGCACGAAACCGGCCAGCGGGGGCAGCAGCGCCACCGCCAGCAGCAACAGCCCGACGCCGAAACTGGCCGTACGCCACCGGCTCCAGCCCCGCCCCGGGTTGCCCCGCCGGGCCCGCCCGGCCAGGTAGAGGTATGCGGCGGCGCAGAGCAGCAGGCCCAGCGCGGGCAGCAGCAGCGCGGGGCCGACGCCCGCCCCGGCCTCCGGCAGCGGATGCGGGTGGTCGTGCGCCGTCAACCGGTCCGCCCCGGCCCGCCGGGCGTTCCGGCGTCCATCCGGCCGGCGGCCGGCGGCTCGGGGTCGAAGGACCGCCCGCCGCGCTGGAGCAGCCAGCCGGCGGCCACCAGCAGCGCGCCGAGGACCAGGAAGGCGATGTCCCACCAGAGCTGGTGCGCACCGGCGTAGACGTGGTGGACGCCGAGGATGTGATGGTCCAGGATGCCCTCGACCAGGTTGAACAGGCCCCAGCCGACCAGGATCCAGCCCCACAGCACCCGGGAGGTCCAGACCCGGCGGCGGTGCCGGGTGACCCGGGAGTAGAGGATCGCCAGGCCGACCAGTACGGCCAGCCAGCACACCGCGTGGAAGAGGCCGTCCCAGACCGTGTTCATCTCCAGCCCCGGGACGGTCTTCGGGTCGTAGTACCGCACTCCGACGTTGTCGGTGTCGGTGCTGCTGAGCATGTGGTGCCACTGGAGGATCTGGTGCAGCAGAATGCCGTCGACGAAGCCGCCGAGCCCCACGCCCAGCACGACCCCCGGCAGTCGCAGGCTGGCCGGCCCGGTCTCCGGCCGCGCGTCGCCCGCCCTGGTAGCCATGCGTCGTGTCCTTTCGTCCGTGCCGGCTCTCCCGCCTACCCGGACACGACGGAGATAATCCACCCGGCACGGCTGATCGGTCCCGGGCGGGGCCGGACGGGGCGAAACGACCGTCGACGGCGGATACGGCGAGGCCCTTCCGCCGGGCTTGCGGCGGAAGGGCCTCGTGGTTCGGCGGGTACGCCTCGACCGGTCAGTGCATGGCGACCGGGACCGGCGCCGCGCCCTGCTCCGGCGTCGCCGGGGCGATCCGCCGGCGCGGCAGCAGCAGCGCCGGGATCACGCAGAGGACGACCAGGACCAGCGCGACCACGTACGTCTGGCCGAACGCGTCGGCGAGCGACGCCTGGCCCTGGGCGAGTACCTCCGGCGGCACCTGGTCCGCCGGCACCTGCCCCTGGGTGACCGCCGTGTACCCGGCGGCGGCCGGGCTGTCCAGCACCCGGTTGGTGAGGACCACCGACATCACGGCGGTGCCGATCGACCCGGCGGTCTGCTGGACGATGTTCATCGTGGTGGAACCCCGGGCCACCTGCTGGTGGGTCAGGCTGGCCATCGCGGCGGACATGATCGGCATCATCGTCATGCCCATCCCGAGACCCATCACGAAGAGGGCGCCGAGCAGCACCAGGTAAGAGGTGTCGGCGGTGATCTGGGTGAACACGCCGAGCCCGAGGGCGATCACCACGATCCCGGTCAGCACCAGCCGGCCCGGCCCGGTCCGGTCGGTGAGCCGGCCGGCGATCGGCATGGTCAGCATGGCGCCGAGGCCCTGCGGGGCGAGCAGCAGGCCGGTGTCCAGGGTGCCCTGGCCGCGCACCTGGAGGAAGTAGCTCGGCAGCAGCAGCATCGCGCCCATGAACGACACCGTGAACAGCGTCATCGTGATGACCGAGACGGTGAGGTTGCGGTTCTTGAACAGACCGAGGTCGATCAGCGGGTGGTCCTTGCGCAGCGCGTGCAGCACGAAGCCGCCGACCAGGGCCAGGCCGGCGATCGCCGGGACCAGCACCTCCGCGTCGGCCACGGTGCCGGCCTCCGGGATGGAGGAGACGCCGTAGAGGAACAGCGCGAGGCCCGGCGAGAGCAGCAGCATGCCGACGAAGTCGAAGGACTCGGACGGGTGCGGCTCGTCCCTGGGCAGCACCCGCAGCGCGAGGAGGAAGGCGACGACGCCGACCGGCACGTTGATCAGGAAGATCCAGTGCCAGGAGACCGCCTCGATCAGCCAGCCGCCGAGGATCGGGCCGCCGATCGGGCCGAGCAGCATCGGTACGCCGAGCACGGCCATCACCCGGCCGACCCGGTGCGGACCGGCGGCCCGGGTCAGGATCGTCATGCCCAGCGGCATCAGCATGCCGCCGCCGAGCCCCTGGAGCACCCGGAACATGATCAGCGGGCCGATGTCCCAGGCGACGCTGCACAGCACCGAACCGCCGAGGAAGAGCACCAGGGACAGCAGGTAGAGGCGCTTGGTGCCGAACCGGTCGGCGGCCCAGCCGGTGATCGGGATCACGGTGGCCAGGGCCAGCGTGTACGCGGTCATCGTCCAGGCGACGGTGGCGTAGCTGGCGTCGAACTCGCGCTGGAAGGTCGGCAGCGCGACGCTGACGACCGTGACGTCGAGGATGGACATGATGATGCCGAGCACCACCACACCGGCGACTCTCAGGACGCCGGGATCGAGCTTGTCGCTCTCGGCGTCAGGTTGGACGGCCACGGACATGCGGCTCGCTCCTTTTCCCCGTGGATAAAAGTTTGGCTGACACTAACAGTTCGCTCGCAGCGAAGTATTCTGGGCTACCGTCCCCCGGCCGCCTGGTAGCCTCCGCTGACCCGCGGCGGCGTGGCTGCGCGGCGGCGACCGTCGGCACGCCGCCGTCTCCCTGCTCTGGAGGAACCGATGAGTGACCGGGACGATCTCATCGCCCAGATCATGGATACGCAACGGGAAATGCAGCACCACTTCGCCAACGACCCGGCGAACCCCCTCTTCACGCTGCACCTCACGTTGCCCCAGCTCAAGGCACTTCTCCTACTCTCCGCGCACGGCAGTATCGCCGGCCAGGAACTCAGCTCGGCGATGGGTGTGAGTCTGGCCACCATGACCGGGATGGTGGACCGGCTGGTCGCCCAGGGCCTGGTCACCCGCCGCGAGGACCCGCACGACCGCCGGGTACGCCGGATCGAGCTGAGCGGGCCCGGCCGCGACCTGGTCGACCGGTTCGTGACCGCCGGTACCCAGAAGATGCGCCGGATCCTCGACCGGCTCTCCGACGACGAGCTGCGCACCCTCGCCCAGTGCGGCGCGATGCTGACCAGGGCCTTCGCCGACGACCCCGAACCACCCGCCACCGGCTGTGTCCCGTTCGGGATCGGATAGGCCGGACCGCACTCCCGACCGGCGCGTGCACGGCACGTCTAGGGTGCACCCATGCAGATCATCCATGGTGCCGGCGCGTGGACGCCGCCGCCCGCCGGAGCGGCCGACGACTGGGTGGAGAACCTGCGGGTGCCGGATCTCTCGGTGGGGACGTACTGCATTCCGGCCGGTGGGACCGACGGTCAGAGTCCACACACCGAGGACGAGATCTACGTGGTCACCGCCGGACGGGCCCGGATCGTGACCCCGGAGGGTGCGAGCGAGGTCGCCCCCGGTGCGGTGATCTTCGTACCGGCCGGCGAGGAGCACCGGTTCGAGGACATCACCGAGGACCTGGCCCTGCTCGTGGTGTTCGGCCCGGCGTACGGCTCGCGCGCCCCGGGCCGGTGACGTCGGCGGCTAGCCCGGCCGTCCGCTGACGCAGAGCAGCGACCCGGTGCGGGTGGTCGCCGAGGTGACCGCGGTGGTCGGGAAGCCGTGCGCCGACAACGTCGCCGGCAGCCGCTGGACCAGCTCCGCCACCCGGGTCGCCTGCGGCGGTTGGTAGCAGAGGTAGAGCCCGCCGGTCGGGCGCAGCAACCGCCGCAGCAGCGCGAGTTCGGTGCCGGGCGACCGGGTCCAGAACAGGTTGACGTCCACGGCGAAGATCTTGTCGAAGCACTCGCCGTCCAGATCGGACTCCTCAAGCGAGCCGAGCCGGAACACGGCCCGCCCCGCCGCGGTGTGCTCCCGGTTGCGCCGCTCCGCCTGCCTGATCGCGGCCGGCGAACGGTCGATCGCGACGATCCGCCCGCCGACCAGCCGGTCGCAGACCAGCGACACCGCGATCCCGTTGCCGCA
This sequence comes from Plantactinospora sp. WMMB782, assembly GCF_049179135.1. Taxonomy (NCBI): domain Bacteria; kingdom Bacillati; phylum Actinomycetota; class Actinomycetes; order Micromonosporales; family Micromonosporaceae; genus Plantactinospora; species Plantactinospora sp. WMMB782. Next base: position 1,339,451 of record NZ_JBMHMC010000007.1, read on the forward strand.
GCCGATCTCCAACAGGTGGTCGCCGGGCGCGACCTTCAGCAGGTCCACCGCCCACCGCAACCGCTCCGGCACCGCACTCCCGGCCATCACCGGACTGTACGAGCCGGCCAGTCGCAGCCGTGGTGCGGCCCAGGCGAGGAACCGGGCGTACATGGCGGCCGGGTCGGGACCGGGCTCGGGGTTCAGCCGGTAGAGGTCGTCGACCGCGTCCTGGAGCACCGTCGCGAGGTAGACGTGCAGCGCGACCGGATCGGCGGAGTACTCGACCGCCAGCCTGGAGCGGGCCACCGGGCACGGCCACGGTCGGGCGCAGGCCCGGCAGAGCCAGATCGGCCGCTGCGGCAGGTGCGGACGTACGACAGACGGCATCGCCAGCTCCCCTCCTCCGATGGTGGTCGCCGGCCGGCGACCACCCGACCCGGGAAGTGTGGGCATCGAAATACGTATCCGTCAGCAGTATGGCGCGAGATTTGCCGAGAAATATTGACATCGGATCGCCGTGCCCGATATCGCTGTCTCGTTCCAGCCGTTCGAAACTGTCAGGCAGAGAATGGAGCGGGATCGTGGGCGACCGCGCGTCATCCGTACCGCAACGTCAACTCGGGCGCCATTTGAAGATCGCCCGGGAGGAGGCCGGGATCAATCTGGAACCGGCGGCCAGGATCCTGGAATGGTCCCGGGCCCGGATGTACCGGATCGAGCGTGGCGAGACCACTGTGCGCACGCACGACGTCGAGGCGATGTGCCGGCTCTACGACGTCACACCGAAGATGACCGACGTGCTGCTCAGCCTCGCCAGGGAGTCCAAGGCCAAGGGCTGGTGGCACGCCTACGGCGAGGTCATCCCCTCGTGGTTCCAGTTGTACGTCGGCATGGAGGCGACCGCCTCGCGGATCCGCCAGTTCGAGTCATCACTCATTCCCGGCCTGCTGCAAACCGCCGACTACGCCGCCGAGGTGATCCGGACCAAGCCCGGGGTCACCGAGCAGGAGGTGGCCAGCAAAGTCGCACTGCGCCTGGAAAGGCAACGGATCCTCACCCGCCGGCAACCGAAGGCCCCCGATCTCGAAGTCATCGTCGACGAGGCGGTACTCCGCCGCCCGATCGCCGACCGCGACGCCTGGCTGGCCCAACTCGCCCACCTGGCCAACAGCAACCGCCTGCCCTCGGTAACCGTCCGGGTCCTGCCGCTGACATCCGGTCCACACCGGGCCTCGGTCGCGAACTCGTTCCATATCTTCGACTTCCCGGCGCAGGGCACCCGGCCGCCCGAGCCCACCACTGTTTACAGCGAGAACCTCACCGGCGCGCTCTATCTCGACAAGCCAGCGGAATTGGCCGACTATGAAGGCGCCTGGCAGACACTCGGGGAGCTGGCACTCACTCAGGAAGCCTCCGAGGACCTCCTCGCCGACATCATCAAGGAGGCAGTCGATGACTGAGCCGACGATTCTCAGCTGGCGGAAGAGCACCCGAAGCAGCAACCAGGGAGCGTGCGTCGAGGTGGCTGTGGATCGCGACCTGCGGGTGTGGGTGCGGGACAGCAAGGACCGTGACGGTGGGACGCTCGCGTTCCGGGCGGGCGCGTGGCGCGGCTTCCTCGCCGAACTGCCCGGCAATCCTGACGCCCGGTAGCCGCCCGGCCAGGACAATCCTCTCCGCGAGACTGTCGAGCTGCCCCGCCTGTGCGCCCACGCGCGGACCGCGGCCCCGCGTCTTGTCCGGTGCAGGCACGCGACGGCCTGAACCAGCCCACTCCGTGCAGGCATGCGCGGCCGCGTCACCCGTGCCCCGTCTGTGCACCCAGCTCGACAGTCTGCGCAGCGGCATGGTCCCGCCCGGCCCGTCGAGAGCCGGCGTCGGGCCGAGCGACTGCCCCGACCGCCCGGCCTCGCCGGGACGAAGGCCCCCCACGGAATCCGGCTGGACCTCGATAATCATCGAATGCCGCACCGCATGCCAGACATCGACGTACCGGACCTGACCGGCAAGCTCGCGGTGGTCACCGGAGCCAACAGCGGGGTCGGGTTCGGCGTCAGCCACCGGCTCGCCCGGGCCGGCGCCGAGGTGATCCTCGCGGTACGCAACCAGGCCAAGGGCGACCGGGCGCTGGCCGAGATCCGTGCCGAGGTGCCCGGCGCGACGGTGAGCCTCCGGCACCTGGACCTGACCTCGCTGGCCAGCGTGGCGGCGCTGGGCGAGCGCCTGGCCGAGGAGGGTCGGCCGATCGACGTCCTGGTCAACAACGCCGGGATCATGGGGCCGCCCCGCCGGGCGCTCTCCGAGGACGGGTACGAACTCCAGTTCGCCGTCAACTATCTCGGGCACTTCGCGCTCACCGGTCACCTGCTTCCGCTGCTGCGTGCCGCCGGGGCCGCCCGGGTGGTGTCGACCGGCAGCCTGATGAGCCGGTTCGGGCGGTTCGACTTCGACAACCTCCAGAGCGAGCGGAAATACCAGCCGGTGATCGCGTACGCGCTGTCCAAGCTCGCGATGCTGGTCTTCGCCCGGGAACTCCAGCGACGCAGCACCGCCGGTGGATGGGGAATCCTCAGCAACGCCGCGCATCCGGGTGCCACCATCACCAACCTCCAGGTGACCGGGCCGATGCACGGCGGCGGGTCGGTCCGACTCAACCGGCTCTGGAACCGGCTGATCTACCTCGTACCCTGGGTGTGGCAGGAGATCCCGGCCGGCGCCCTGCCCGCGGTCTACGCCGCGACGAGCCCGGCGGCCGAGGGTGCCGCCTACTACGGCCCGGACGGCCTCGGCGGCCTGCACGGCGGGCCGGCCCCGGCGAGGTTCCCCGCCCGTGCCCTGGACGACGCGGCCGCGCTCCGGCTCTGGGAGGTCTCGGAGCGACTCAGCGCGGTCCGCTACCCCGAGCCGCAGCCGGCCGGCTGAGGGGAGCGGATCATGGCACCACCCGTGCGGCTGCGCCCGGTACGCGAAGACGACCTTCCGATGTTGCAACGCTTCCTGACCGAGCCCGACCTGATCGGGCTGGACTGGACCGGCTTCCGCGACGCCCAGGAGCCGGTGCGCCGGTTCGCCGCCGACGGCTACCTCGGCGCCGAGAGCAGCCGGCTGATCGTGGAGACCGGCTCGACGGCCGGGGAAGGCGGCCTCGAACCGACAGCCGCCGGTTTCGTCGGTTGGCAGGCCACCGGGTACGGCGTCGCGAAGTTCTGGGAGATCGGCATCGCGCTGCTGCCGGAGTGGCGCGGCCAGGGAATCGGCTGGCGTTCCCAGGCCATGCTCTGCGATTACCTTTTCACCCACACCTCCGCCGAGCGCGTCCAGGCCGGTACCCACCCGGAGAACACGGCCGAGCAGCGGGCGCTGGAGAAGGCCGGCTTCCGCCGCGAGGGCGTACTCCGTTCCGTCGAGTTCCGGGCCGGTCGGTGGCGGGACGGCTGGCTCTACAGCCGGCTCCGGAGCGATCCAGCGCCGTCGTGAAACCCGGCGGCCGGGCGACCGGACCGGTTGCTAAGCTCCGCTCCATGAGTTTCTTCTTCCTCGCCTGACGCGACCGCTGGCGGGTTGCGGACAACCCCTCGCCAGCGATGCGGGGCGGCGTCGCGTCGCCCCGAGTCGCGACGTGGGAGAAGATCGGATGATCTTTCGGTTGCCGGCGCGTACTCGCGCCGGGGCCACACCGCGTCCTGGCACCGTCGTCACGTCGTGACGGCCACGCGCCTGGTGGCGCGGACGGTGCGGGGCATCGAGCCGGTGGTGGCCGACGAGATAGCAACACTTCACCTGGGCCGGGTCGGCACGGTCGCACACCGCGAGGTGTGGTTCGACCGCGTCGACCCCGGGCCGGAGGTACTGGATCTGCGCTGCGCCGACGACGTCTTCCTGGTCGGCGCGGTCGTGTACGGGATCGGCCGCGGCCGGGCCGACCTGCGGATGCTGGGCAAGGCCGCATCGGCGTTGCCACTGCGGGAGTTGCTGACCCAGTGGCGGCGCTGCGGCGGCACTGCCCGACACCCGCCCCCCGGCAGCGCCAGAAGCGACCGCCGGCCGCCCCGGTCGCATCGGTCAGCACCGCTGTCCGGGGTCGACGTCTCCGCGTCGTTCCTGGGACGGCGCAACTTCACCCGGTTCGATCTGGAGGACGCGGTCGGCGAGCCGATCGCCGCCGCGCTCGGGTTGCCGTACCACAGCCGACGGGGCGGGATCGCACCACCGCCGGGTGGACTCTCCTGGCGGGTGACCCTCGTCGACGACCGGGCCCTGGTGGCGCTGCGGATCGCCGACCGGCCGCTGCACCGCCGCGCGTACCGTCGGGTGTCCCGGCCGGGCAGCCTGCACCCGCCGGTCGCCGCCGCGCTGGTCCGGTTCGCCGCGGCGCGCGACGGCGACCTGCTCCTCGATCCCTGCTGCGGCGCCGGGACGATACCGGTCGAGGCGGCACTCGCCGGTCGAACCTTGTCCATTGTGGGTGGTGACATCGACCGGGCCGTCGTCGCGATCGCCGCCGGCAACGGCCGGGACGCACCGGTCGGCTGGGTGGTCGCGGACGCCGGCCGGATCCCGCTGCCGGACGGCACCGTCGACCTGGTGGTCACCAACCCGCCGTGGGACCGGCAGGTGCCGTTCGCCGGCATCCTGGCCCGGCACCAGCAGCGATTCTGGACAGAGCTGCGCCGGGTACTCCGCCCAACCGGCCGCGCAGTGCTGCTCCTCTCCGCCGTGGACGCCCATCTACCCGACGCGGACGCGACCGGTCTGACCCTGCACCAGCGATACCCGATCACCCTCTCCGGCACCCACCCCGAGATCGCCCTCCTGCGGGCTCGGTAACCCGTGGGGCAACGCTATTCCGGGAAAGAGTGGCTTTCTCGCGCTGCGAAGCCACTCTTTCCCGGAAGTTGTGCGCCAGCCGACTTCCCGCGTTGGCGAGGCGAGTTAGCGCCCCGGGCGGATCAGCCCGTGGACGCCTGCGCTCATCGGGGCGAGTCCGAGCTTGCGGAGCACGGCTGCGCCGCGCTCGGCATCGGCGCCGCCGGCCAGCAGCAGGGTCCGGCCGGACTGGTAGCGGCAGCCCGCCACCTCGAAGGCGGCTGCCGTGCCGAGCAGCGCCGCCCGGTCGCCGTCCAGCAGGGCTTCGGCCCGTGCCACCATGGCATCGGCCACCGGATTGCCGGCCACGATGGTCCGGGCCTCGACCAGGCGGTCGCGAGCCTCCGGGCTTCCGGCGAGTACGGCGGCCTCGGCGCGCAGTGCGACGTACCAGTGGAGCCAGATCCAGGTGACCCACTTCCACACCTCACCGGGCTCGGGTGCCATCCGCTCCAGCGCCTCCGGCGCCCGCCCCTGGTGCAGCAGGAGCATCGCGTCGAAGACCGCCCCGTAGCCGTAGGTAAGCCCGCCCGCCGAGGTGCCGAGCTGATCCAGGATCTCCTGCCACTCGCCCCTCGCCGCCTGGTCGTCACGCAGGCCGTGGATCATCGCCACCCCGACGGCCGCCGGAGCGAGCCCCGGCTGGGCCGGACTGCCCGACCGCCGCCACCCGTCGAGGAACCGGACACTGCCGGTCAGCACCTCGGTGGCATTGCCGGCCAGTGCCTCCACCATCAACAACCGGTACGTGGCGAGGTGCCCGACCTCGGCCAGCGCCGGATGGCCGGCCAGTTGCCGTGCCCACCGCCGGGCGCCCGGCACGTCCCCGGCGCCGAGGCCCGCCTCGGTGACCATGCCGAGTGCGTCGATCAGCTCGTGGGTGCCAGCCGGGGTATCCGGAGTGCCGGTCAGCAGCATGATCCGGCGCTGTGCGGTGGCCGCGACCGCCAGGTTGTCACCGGCCCAGCTGTGCGCGGCGGTGAGTGCGTCGAGTGCGGCCGACTCGGCGAGGTGGTCGCCGGTCCGGCGGGCGAGTTCGACCGCCCGCTCGGCGCGCGCGATCGTCTCCGGTACGGCGTTGTCCGGCGGTCCCTGGGCGGCACCGAACGCGTCGGAGAGCACCCCTGCCTCGGCCAGCGCCACCGCAGCCCGCGCGGCCGGGTCGTCGCCGGCCAGCTCCCGCGCCTCGGTGAGCAGCGCGAGCGCCTCCGCCGGGGACGGGATCCGCACGAACTTGCTCGAGAACCGGTAAGCGGTGGTGGCGGCGGTCGCCAGATCACCGGCGGCGCCGGCGGTGTCACCGGCCCGACGGGCGGCGTCGGCGGCAGCGCGCCGCAGCCGGTACATGTCGTCACCGATAGTCCGGCAGCCGGCCACGGCCGCGGCCTGCCGGTACATCGAGGCGGTGACCGCAGGATCGTCGGCGAGTACGGCCGCCTGCTCGTAGCGCTGCTGGGACTCGGCGGTCAGGTGACGGGTGAAGGTCAGCTCCGCCAGGAAACCGGCGAGCCGACAGGCGTCCGCGCGCTGCTCCGCCCGGTCGGCCGCCCAGGCGAGGGCGGCACGGAGGTCGTCGGCCACCGCGTCGAAGCGGACCCGCCAGTCCGCTACCGTCTCGGTCAGGCCGGCGGCCTGCGCCAGGCACCAGCGAAGGTGCCGGGACCGGGCGTCGACCAGCTCACCGGCCTCGGTGAGCCGCTCCGTCCCGTACTGGCGGATGGTTTCCAGCGCCCGGTACCGGGTGCCGCTCGGGGAGGCCGTCACCACCAGCAGGCTCTGTTCGGCGAGCCGGGCCAGTCCCTCGGCGACAAGACCCTCCTCGGCCCCGGCGACCTCCGCCGCGCCCTCGAACCCGGCGACCTCCGCCGCACCCCCGGCACCGGTGACCTCGGCCGCCGCGTGCTCGAAGCCGGTGACCTCGGCCGCCGCGTGCACGAAGCCGGTGACCTCGGCCGCCGCCTGCGCGGTGAACGGTGCCACGAACACCGACACCCGGCGCAGCAGCGTCCGGTCGGCCGGCTCCAGCAGGGCGTGGCTCCAGTCCAGTACCGCTCGCACCGAACGGTGCCGCTCATCGGCCCGGGATCCGCCGGTCAGCATCCGGAGCGGATGGGACAGCGCGGCGGTGATGCCGTCCAGCCCGAGCGTGGGATACCGAGCGGCGGCCAGCTCGATCGCCAGCGCCATGCCGTCCAGCCGCTCGCAGATCGAGGCGACCTGCTCGCGCAGCGGAGGATCCAGCGGCCAACCTACCGCCGCCGCCCGCTCCATGAACAACGCGACCGCGTCCGACCTCCCGTCGGCGGCCAGCGACAGCGGCGGCACCTGGTACACCCGCTCGAACGGCACCATCAGCCGGGCTCGGCTGGTCGCCAGTACCGTCACCGCCGGGCACGCTGCCAACAGCCGCTCCAGCAGCGGCGCCACCCCGTCCAGTACGTGCTCGCAGTTGTCCAGCACCAGCAACGCGTGATGGTCGGCCAGCGCCGCGACCACGGACTCCGTCATGTCGCGTCCGGGCTGGTCGCCGAGGCCGAGCGCCCCGGCGACGGCGGTCGCGACCATGCCTGGGTCGGCGACCGGGACCAGGTCGACGAACCACACCCCGTCGGGGTACCCGCCGGCGGCTTCCGCGGCCACCGCCAGCGCGAGCCGGGTCTTGCCCACGCCACCGGGGCCGACCGCCGTCACCTGACGGTGCGCCCTGGTCAGCTCGGTCAACTCGGTCCGCTCGCGCACCCGGCCGACGAACGAGGTCAGCGGGGCCGGCAGGACCGGTACCGGCTGAGCCGGGCCGGAGACGGCCAGTTCAGGCACCCGCTGGGCAAGCGCACGCCGGTCCGGGACCGCCAGCTTGCGCAGCAGCGAGGAGACGTGGGTCTCCACGGTACGCACCGAGATGAACAGCCGTGCCCCGATCTCGGCGTTGCTGAGGTGCTCTCCGACCAACGCGAGCACCTCGGCTTCCCGAGGCGAGATGTCAACCATTGCCCCATTCTGTCAGCCCTCCGTGGGCCGATTCCCCGTGGCCGCTCCGTGGCCGCTCCGTGGTCAGCACGGATCCGCACCGGACGGGCCGGCGGAGATGCTGTCTGCGTACCCGAAAGACCGGGCCGACGGCGGCCCGCAACCAGCGATCGAAGGAGGAACCATGACCGGTTCTGCCACCCAGGGGATCAAGACCGTGCTACATCCGGTGTCGGACCTGGCGAGGGCCAAGGCGGTGTACGCGGCCCTGCTCGGCGTGCCGCCGGCAACTGACTCGTCCTACTATGTCGGCTTTGACGCCGAGGGTCAGCACATCGGGTTGGTGCCAGGCGGCGGACCACAGGGCATGACCTCGCCGGTCGCCTACTGGCACGTACCGGACATCGCGGCGAAGCTGGCCGAACTGACCGCCGCCGGTGCCACCGTGACCGAGCCCGCGCACGAGGTCGGTGGGGGCCGCACCGTCGCCACCGTCAGCGACCCGGACGGCAACGTCCTGGGACTGATCCAGGACTGACTTCCTTCCGCCACCCCATCCGACAGTCACGGAAAGGCACTGCCATGCCCTCGATCGAGTTTGTCACCCTCGAAGTGTCGTCCGGGCCCACCGCCGCCAGCACCTTCTACGCCGAGGCCTTCGACCTGGGCACCCGGGTACGGGTAGGCGGCTCGCAGGCACCCACGACCGGCTTCCGTGGGTTCGCCGTGTCGCTCGTGGTGTCCCAGCCGAACATCGTGGACAGTTACTTCGACGCCGCCCTCGAACGCGGAGCGACAGCACTGAAGCCGGCCGCGAAGAGTTTCTGGGGCTACGGCGGGGTGCTTCGCGACCCGTACGGCACGATCTGGAAGATCGCGTCATCGTCGAAGAAGAACACCGGACCGGCGCGTCGACACGTCGACGACATCGTCCTGCTGCTGGGCGTGGCCGACGTCGCCGCGACCAAGCGGTACTACGTCGAGCGCGGCCTGCCGGTGGCCAAGAGCTTCGGTCGCAAGTACGTCGAGTTCGCCACCTCGGGGATCAAGCTGGCCCTCTACGGCCGCCGTGCCGCCGCCAAGGACGCGGGCGTCTCTCCCGACGGCACCGGATCACACCGGCTCGTCATCGGCGGCGACGCCGGCACCTTCGCCGACCCGGACGGCTTCCGGTGGGAGGCCGCCTCCGCCTTCGTCCCCGCCTCGTCCGAGTAGTACGGCGAGACCAACCCGGCCACCTCCGGCCTCCGTACCGCACGTTGGGAGATGTCAAGCATGAGCAGCAGCGACAACAGCAGTTACCAGGGTTTCAGCGCCGAAGAGCGGGCCGCGATGAAGGAACACGCCCAGGAGCGGAAGAAGGCCGCAGCACGCCGTGGCTCGCGGGCGGACAAGGCGGCGGAAGCGGAGCGGGACGTACTCGCGAAGATCGCCGAGATGCAGGACTCGGACCGGATCATGGCCGAACGCATCCATGCCGTGGTCACCGCCAGCGCCCCCGCGCTCGCTTCGAAGCTCTGGTATGGCATGCCCGCCTACACGCTCGACGCCAAGATCATCTGCCACTTCCAGCCCGCCGCCAAGTTCAAGACGCGCTACGCCACGCTCGGCTTCAGCGACCACGCCAACCTGGACGAGGGCGCGATCTGGCCCACCTCCTTCGCCATCACCACGCTGACCCCCGAGGTGGAGGCCCACCTCACCGCCCTCGTCCGACGCGCCACCGCCTGACGCGTGGGGTGGGAGCCCGCAGTTTCCGGGAGAGAGTGGCCTCAAGCCCGTCGAGTAGCCACTCTTTCCCAGAAACTGACGGCCTCGACCAGATCGAGCCAGCAGGCCAGGTCCCAGCAGGTGCGACCGGGGATCGTCACGGGAATTCCCCGCCGGGACCGGACGTCGCCGGGGGTCAGGGTCCCGGTGTGCACCCGGAGCCCGGCCATCGGACCGAGTCGGGTACCGGCCGGCACCAGCACCTCGACCGGTGCGTCCGGCTCGGTGAGGCTCGGGACGCCGTACAGCACGGCGGCCGAACGTCCGGCGATCGCCGCACCCGCGGGTAGCAGCCACCGCGCGACGACAGCGCAGCGGGTGTGGTGCGGCACGGCCAGCTCGACGTCCGCGTAGATGCCCCGGAACAGCGGGCGCCAGGCGGAACTGCGGAGATCGTTCTTCGTCAACAGGCCACGGGCGACGGCCTGGGAACCCCGGAAGATGCGCCCGCGCAGTTCCGGCGGGCGTCGAGCCAGTCTGGACATCCCGCCACGCTGTCCGCACCCCACGCAACCGCGCCGCCCCCGTTGCGCGCCCTGTGCACAACGCCCACTCCTGTGGACAAGGACGATCCCACCAGGTTTCCGGAAGAGTTCCCTTCACCAGGGGCGGAGGGGACTCTTTCCCGGACTTAGGGGCTTGCCGGAACTAGCGGCTTCCCGGAATTAGCGGCTTGCTCAGCGGGTGAGGCTGTAGGCGATGCCGTCGAGGATGTCGCGCTCGCTGGCAATCACCGAATCCATCCCGGCCCGCTCCATGACGATCCTCAGCACCAGGGCGCCGGCGACGATCACGTCGGCCCGGCCGGGGTGCATCACCGGGATCGTCAGCCGCTCCGCCGACGAGCGGACCAGCAGCTCGTCGGTCACCCTCGCCACGTCGGCGTACGGGATGCGGGCGTGGTGGATCCGGTCCGGGCGGTACTCCGGCAGGCCCAGGGCGATCCCGGCGACAGTGGTCACCGAACCGGCCAGCCCGATCAGGGTGGCCGCCTCCCGTCCCGGCACCGCCGAGAGTGCCCGGTCCACCGCCGCCGTGATGTCCGCCTCGGCGGCCGCCAACTGCGCCGGCGTCGGCGGGTCGCCGGGCAGGTGCCGCTCGGTCATCCGGACGCAGCCGATGTCCACCGAGATCGCCGCGTCCACCGTCGCCGCCCCGCCACCGACCGGCCGCCCGCCGGCCACGAACTCCGTCGAACCGCCACCGATGTCGACCACCAGGTAGGGCGCCGGGACGTCGGGGCCGAGTCCGCGTACCGCACCGGTGAAGGAGAGCCTGGCCTCCTCGTCACCGGTCACCACCTCCGGCTCGACACCTATCGCGTCCACCACCATCGCCCGGAACTCGTCGGCGTTGGCGGCGTCCCGGGAGGCGGAGGTGGCACACATGCGTACGTCGGAGACGCCGAGCGACTCGATCGACTCGGCGTACCCGAGCAGGGCCCGGCAGGTCCGCTCCAGCGCCTCCGGCGCGATCCGGCCGGTCCGGTCGAGGTCCTGGCCGAGCCGGACGATCTCCATCCGCCGGACCACGTCGACCAGCTCTGCTTCCGGACCGGCGGACGGGTCCGGCAGGTCGGCCACGAGCAGCCGGATCGAGTTCGTGCCGCAGTCGATCGCGGCCACCCGGTTCTTCACGATCTTCACCCTACGTCGTCGGGGTCGCGGCGACCGGGTCGTCGTCGCGGCGGGAGGTCGTTCAGAGCCGGAGCAGCATCCGGACGTTGCCGAGGGTGTTCGGCTTGACGCGTTCCAGCCCGAGGAACTCGGCGACGCCCTCGTCGTAGGAGCGGAGGAGCTGCTCGAAGACCGGCTGCGGCACCGGTGCGCCGTCGATCTCCACGAATCCGAAACCGGCGAAGAACCGGGTCTCGAAGGTGAGCACGAAGACCCGGGCGATGCCCAGTTCCCGGGCGGTGGTCAGCAGCTCCGCCACGATCCGCTGGCCGATCTTCCGCCCCCGGTACGCCGGGTGCACCGCCACGGTCCGGATCTCGGCCAGGTCCTCCCACATCACGTGCAGGGCGCCGCAGCCGACCACCGTGCCGTCGTCGGCCGGGTCGGCCGCGACCCAGAACTCCTGGACGTCCTCGTAGAGCGTGACGGTGGCCTTGCTGAGCAGCCGCCGCTCGGGACTGTAGGTGTCGATCAGGTCGCGGATGCCGCGCACGTCGGCGGTCCGGGCCCGCCGGATCACCAGCTCGGCCGGCACCGGCGCCGCCTCCGCACCGACCCCGGGACCGGCGTCGGTCATCCGCTCAGCGCCGCGACCGGCGTCGGTCGACCGGCCGGCTCCATGATCGCCGTCGGTCATCCGGCCGGCTCCGCCGAGCGGGCCGAGGGCGCCGGCTCGACGCACGGGCCGCCCGCCCACCACTGCTCCAACAGTTCCAGCACCTCGTCGCCGAACGGGTTGACCCCGGGACCGGCGGCCAGCGCGTGCCCGAGGTGCACGTGCAGGCACTTCACCCGGCCCGGCATGCCGCCGGCCGAGATGCCGTCGATCTCCGGTACGGTGCCGATCGCCTCCCGCCGGGCCAGGTAGTCGCGGTGCGCCGCCCGGTAGTGCTCGGCCAGCTCCGGGTCGGCGGCGAGCCGCTCCTGCATCTGCCGCATCAGCCCGGCCGACTCCAGCCGGCTGCACCCGGCGACCGCACGCGGGCAGGTCAGATAGAACAGAGTCGGGAACGGGGTGCCGTCGGCGAGCCGGGGGGTGGTCTCCACCACGTCGGGCTGGCCGCACGGGCAGCGGTGCGCCACCGCCCGGGTGCCGCGCGGGGTCCTGCCCAGCTGGGCGGCGACGGCCGCCAGGTCCGCTCCGGTGGCCGGCTCCCGCACCGGTGCCGGCACACCGGCCGCCGCCGGCTCCGGGTGGGCACGATCCACCGCACCGGGTACGCCGGCCGGGTCGGAACCGCTCACCGGCCGGCCCTGTCCGGCTCGTTGGCCGCCTGCACGCTGGACCAGAGGGTGTCGTACCACGGCTTCGGCGGCTGATCGGCCGCCCTGGAGTCGAGCCCGGTGGCCCGGGCGGCGCCCTTCTCGTCGATCAGCACCACCAGCGGCGACTCGCCGGGCAGCACCATGTAGAACCGCTCCCTCGCCTGGATCTTGACGTATTCCGGGTCGTCCCAGAGCGCGGCCTCCTCGGTCAGGTCGCCGATGAGTTCCCGCTGCGCCTGCTGGGCCGCCTCGATCCGGGCGATGTCGGACTGCTGGTCGAGATAGACCCGGACCGGATAGGTGTACGCGAGCGCCAGCGCCACCAGCACGCCGACGAGTACCGTCGCGCGGCCGGTGTAGCGCCGGGGGTGCTGGGCGTACGTCCGCTTCACCGCGCGGGCGGCCACGGTCCGGCGGGCGGCGGCGGGCCGGCTGCCCGAGCGGGCGTCGCCGCCCCGGCCGGTGCCGGCGGCCCGGGTGGCCCCGGTCGCCCGGGTGGCCCCGGCGGAGCGGGCCTGGCCCTGGCGCGGCTCGGCCCGGTTGCCCGGTTCCCGGCCCGTGCTGCGGCCGGTCCGGGACGTCCCGGACCGGCCAGCACGGTCCGGCCGTCGAGCCGGGCCCTGCCCGCTCGGCGTACGGCGTTGTGTCATCGCCGTCGCACCCCTCCCCCGAAGGCTGACCCGGTCAGTTCGAAAGCCCCTTGGTTCGAAATCGGCTCAGTTCGAACGGTAACGCGGGAACGCGCCGGTGCCGGCGTACCGCGCCGCGTCGGCCAGCTCCTCCTCGATCCGGAGCAGCTGGTTGTACTTCGCCACCCGGTCCGAGCGGGCCGGGGCGCCGGTCTTGATCTGGCCACAGCCGGTCGCCACCGCCAGGTCGGCGATCGTGGTGTCCTCGGTTTCGCCGGAACGGTGGCTCATCATGCACTTGAAGCCGGCCCGGTGCGCCATGTCGACCGCCTCGAACGTCTCGGTCAGCGAACCGATCTGGTTCACCTTGACCAGTACGGCGTTCGCGCTCCGCTCGGCGATGCCCCGGGCGATCCGCTGCGGGTTGGTGACGAAGAGGTCGTCGCCGACGATCTGGATCCGCTCGCCGAGCGACCCGGTCAGCCCGGCCCAGCCGGACCAGTCGTCCTCGGAGAGCGGGTCCTCGATCGAGACGATCGGGTACTCGTCGGCCAGCTTGTGGTAGTAGGCCGTCATCTCGTCCGCCGTCTTGGTGCCGCCCTCGAAGGTGTAGACCCCGTCGGCGAAGAACTCGGTGGCGGCCACGTCGAGCGCGAAGACGATGTCGGTGCCGAGCCGGTAGCCGGCCTTCTCGACCGCCTCGGCGATCAGGTCCAGCGCGGTGGAGTTGGTCGGCAGGTCGGGGGCGAAGCCGCCCTCGTCGCCGAGGCCGGTGTTCAGGCCCTTCTTCTTCAGCACCGACTTGAGCGCGTGGTAGACCTCGGCACCGGAGCGCAGCGCCTCGCGGAACGAGGGGGCGCCGATCGGGGCGATCATGAACTCCTGCACGTCGACGTTGGAGTCGGCGTGCGCGCCACCGTTGAGGATGTTCATCATCGGCACCGGCAGCAGGTGCGCGTGCGGGCCGCCCAGGTAGCGGAAGAGGCTCAGCTCGGCGCTGCTCGCCGCGGCCTTGGCCACCGCCAGCGAGACCCCGAGGATGGCGTTGGCGCCCAGCTCCGACTTGCTGTCGGTGCCGTCGATGTCGAGCATCTTCTGGTCGATCAGCCGCTGCTCGCTGGCCTCGTAGCCGACGAGCTGGTCGACGATCCGCTCCTCGATGTTGCCGACCGCCTTCTCCACGCCCTTGCCGTTGTAGCGGTCGGAGTCGCCGTCGCGCAGCTCGATCGCCTCGAAGGCCCCGGTCGACGCGCCGGACGGCACCGCGGCCCGGCCGACCGTACCGTCGTCCAGCCCGACCTCGACCTCGACGGTCGGGTTGCCGCGCGAGTCGAGAATCTCCCGGGCGACGATCTGTTCGATGGTGGCCACTGTCCTGCTCCTCAAGAATTGAAGTCGATCCATCGACAGTCGGTCCGTCGACAGTCCATGGCGGTCCGTCCCCGTCGCGGCGGTGCGGCGCAGGCTCCCGCAGGGCAGCCTATCGGGCGGGTCCGGGGCGCCGGGCGTTGCCTCCGACTCCCGGCCGTCGGGCCGGGTCGGCCGAGGGAGACATTTGCGGATCTCCCTCACAGTACGTGGGAACCGGTTTGCGCGCGCTTGACCCGATCGTGAAGGCTGGGGGCCATGCCGGTTGTGTCTAACCCACTCCGGGCACTCGCGGGGGCGCTCATTTCCGTACTGGCGGTCTCGGGTTGTCAGACCCTGGACGACGCCGGTCGGGTGATCGGCCGGGCAGACCTGGTCAACGACCTGGCCGCCCGGCTGGACCGGTCGACCGAGCTGACCTACTCGGCCGACTACCAGCTTCCCGGTGGCCGGAACGCCTCGATCTCGCAGTCGCAGGACCCGTTGCGGGCCGCCTACACCTATCCCGGCGGCAAGCTGACCGTCACCGCCGACGCGACCACGGCCTGCGACACCAGCACCAGGAAACCGACCTGCACCGTCACCGCACCGCAGGCGGCGAACGCCGAGCCGTCGGTCGCCATCTTCGCGGACATGCGCAAACGCGGCCTGGTCGCCCCGCCGGTGGTGGTCGGCCTGCTCACCGCCGCCGCGCTCGACCCGGACGCGACGATCCGGCAGTACGACACCACGGTGGCCGGACGGCACGCCACCTGCGTGGAGGTCGACCAGCTCAGTGACGCCGAGACGGCCGCCTTCGACGCCTGCATCACCGGCGAGGGCGCGCTGGGCAGCTTCACCGGCACGGTCGACGGCACCGAACTGGAGGTGGCACTGAGCCGCTACCGGGACGCGGTGCAGAGCGGCGCCTTCGACCTGCCGGCCGGTGCCGGACTGATCGACCGACGCGCCGACGGCCAGCCGCCCGCCTGATCTCCGGGTCCCGGCTTCCGCGCCCCGCCTTGCGCTCTCAGGCCAGCTCGTAGCCGTCGTCCAGGCCGAGCAGGGCGGGCAGGTGGCGCGGTGCCGGGGAGCCGTGCGCCAGCATCGCGTCGTGCCACTGCCGCACCGGCACCCCGGCCGGGCGGCGCGCCGCGATCCCGGCAACCTGGTGGTAGCCGACGAAATAGGTGGAGAGCTGGGTCGAGGTGAGCAGGGCCCGCCGCCACTTGCCGGCCGCCTCGCCCTCCTCCTGGAAGCCCCGCCCGGTCATCAGTGCGAGCGCGTCGGACTCGGTCAGTTCCTCGCAGTGCGTCAACTGGTCGAGGATGGCGTTGATCGTCATCCGGAGCTGCATCTTGAGCTGCTGCAACCGTACCGCCAGGCCGCCGAAGCCCCGGGCGGCCATCATCTCCTCGGCGTAGACCGCCCAGCCCTCGACGAAGGTGCCGGAGTGGCCGAGCGCACGGGCCCGGCCGCTGCCCCGGTAGCGCCGGGCGTGCGCCAGTTGGAGGAAGTGCCCCGGCACCGCCTCGTGCACCGTCAGGTTGCGGATCATGTGGTCGTTGTACTCCCGGAAGAAGCTCTCCACCCGGGCCGCCGGCCAGTCCGCCGGGGTCGGCGCGATGCAGTAGTACGTCGGCACGGCGGCCGACTCCAGCGGCCCCGGCGCGTCGCAGTAGGCGACCGCGACCCCCCGGTCGTGTTCGGGCATCTCCCTGATCACGCAGGCGTCGTCGACGAGCGACACCAGTTCGGTGTCGGCGACGAAGTCGAGCACCTCACCGAGGGTGGTCCGGGCCAGCGGCACCACCGAGGAGTTGTCCGGGTGCTCGTCGGCGAGCAGGCCCAGCGCCTGGCGTACCGTCTCGTCGTCGGCCGGGCCGCCGACCAGCTCGACCGCCGCCGCGCGGATCTCCTCGGTCACCCGCTCCAGGTTCGCCCAGGCCGAGTCGAGCACCTGCCGGGCACCGAGTTCGGTGTCCAGGGTGTGCCAGAGCCGCGCCTCCCAGAGCCGGCGCCCCAGCCGGGGGTCCCGGCCCGGCGACACGTCGTCGCGCAGCCCGGCCCGGAGCCGGTCGGCGAAGCCGGTCAGCTCGCGGACCGCCTCCCGGGCGACCGGCTCGACCGTGTCCCGCAACCCGGGCGCCTCGGCCAGCAGCGCCGGCACCTGGTCCCGGACCAGCGCCGCCGTCCCCTCGAACTGCCCGACGGCGGTCTCGGCGTGGATCCGGGGCACGTCGCGGAGCACCGCCCTGGCCGTGGCCAGCGCGTCGGGTACGGCGGCCAGCCGCCCGGCCAGGCTGGTCAACCGCACCTCGGCCGGGGCGAACGGCCGGGCGAGCAGCGCGTGCAGCAGCGAGCCCGGGTTGTGCACCAGCGGGTTCCACTCGTACGCCCGCACCTCGGTCAGCTCGAAGATCCCCCGGTCCACGAGTGCGGTGAGCACCTCGTGGTCCACCCGTTCCGGGATGTCCAGTTCCTCGGCGTCCACCTCGGAGAGCGCGTGCGCGGCGTCCCGCAGCATCGCCACCCGGCCGGCGACCGCCTCGGCGGAAGGGTCCGGCAACCGGTCGTCGAACCGGTGGTCGCCGACCGAGGAGGCCAGCTCGGGGTCGCTGGCCAGCAGCGCGTCGACGATCCGTTCGGCGAGCGGGACGAAAGGCGGCATGGGGCAAACCTAGACGATCAGTTCGCGGCCCGAGGGCCGGCAGGCACCGCTCCGAGGACCGCGCACGACCCAATGGTCCTGTCGAGACGCCTTGGTTTGGCTCTGTAGTGCGGACCAAACGCCCCCTAGCGTCGATCCGGTGAAGGTCTCGAACCCGGTCGCGGTGCTGCTCTGCGTCAGCGGGATGGTGCTGGTCGGCAGCTCCGTCTCGATCAGCCAGCTGGTCCTCGACTATCCGCACCTGACCGGCCAGGCGGCCCGGTACGCACTCGCCGCCGCCGTACTCTTCGGGCTGCTCCGTCGCTTTCCCGGACTGCTGGCCGGCGGCACGCCCCCGCCCGGCCGACCGAACCGGCGGGAACTGGTCGTGCTGACCACCCTCGCGTTGACGGGGATGGCCGGGTTCAACGCCTGCATCCTGGTCGCACTGCCGCACGCCGACCCGGCCGTGGTCGGCACCTTCATCGGCGCCGCCCCGCTCGGACTCGCCCTGCTCGGCCCGCTCACCGCCGGCCGACGCCCCGCACCGCGGCTGGTCGGGGCGGCCGGGATCGTCGTCGCGGGCACCGTACTGGTGCAGGGCAGCGGCCGGGCCGACGCGGTCGGCATCGTCGCCTCGCTCGGCGCGTTCGGCGGTGAGATCGCGTTCTCGCTGCTGGCCGCCGTCGTACTCCCCCGGCTCGGGCCGGTACGCGTCGCCGCGTACAGCTGCGGGCTGGCCGTACCGTTGCTGCTGCTCGCGGCGGTCCTCGCGGGTGAACCGGCCCGGTGGCGGCTGCCCACCCAGGCCGAGGCCGCCGCGTTCGGCTACCTGGCGGCGATGATGACGGTGGTCGCCTTCCTCGCCTGGTTCACCGGGCTGCGCGCGCTCGGGGTGGACCGGGCCGGGGTACTCGTCGGGCTGATGCCGATCGCCACCCTGCTCACCGCGGCGGTCCAGGCCGGCCGGCCGCCGGACCCCGGGCAGAGCGTCGGGGTGCTGGTCGCGGCGGCCGGCATCGCCGTCGGGCTGACCGCCGGCCACCGCCGCCACCGTCACCGCGAACGCGGAACCCCCACCGCCACGAGCAGCAGCGGCGCGGACGCCATGGGGATGTCCGGAAGCGGCACCGGCGTGGGTGTGGGCGACACGGGGATGGCCGGAAGCGACACCGGCGTGGACGCGAGCGACGCGGGGAAGCCCGGCAGCGACACCGGCGTGGGTGTGGGCGGTACCGGCGTGGGTGTGGGCGGTACCGGCATTGTCCGGCGCGGGGGCGGTGACCGACCGTAGCGTGGGTCGGGTGGAGGGTCCTCGCCTCGGTCGCCGCCGACTGCTCGCCGGCCTCGGCTCGGCCACCGTGGCCGCCGCCGCCGGCTGCGGAAGCGGCGAGGCGCCGACCCGGCTCGCCGGCACCCCGTCCCGACGAGCCGGTCCGGGTGGGCGGGACGAGACCGCGCTACGCCGCAAGATCGCCAGCCTGCTCGTGGTCGGCTTCCGCGGCCAGCGGGCGTCCGAGGCCGACTGGGTCGTCAAGGCGATCCGGGAGGGGCTCGGCGGCGTCATCCTCTTCGACCGCGACCTCAGGACCGACACGGTACGCAACATCAGCTCGCCCGGCCAGGTGACCGCGCTGGTGAAGGCGCTCAAACAGGCGTCGCCCGGCCGGCTGCTCGTCACGATCGACCAGGAGGGCGGCCGGGTCGCCCGGCTCAATCCCGGCAACGGTTTTCCGGCCAGCCGCTCCCAGGCCGAGATCGGCCGGGCCGACTCCATCCCGACCACCCGGGCCTGGGCCGAAGGGCTGACACGCAGCCTCAGCTCGATCGGGGCGAACTTCAACTACGCCCCGGTGGTGGACCTGAACCTGCGCCCGGACGGCCCGGCCGTCGGCGCGCTCGACCGCAGCTTCTCGGCCAACCCGGACGTGGTGGTCCGGAACGCGACCGAGGAGGTACGGGTACACCGGGCCGCCGGGATCCGCACCTCGCTCAAGCACTTCCCGGGACTCGGCAGCGCGAGCGGGAACACCGACTTCACCGCCGTCGACGTCACCGACTCCTGGCGGGAGACCGAACTCGAACCGTTCCGGAAAATGATCGCCAACGGGGCCACCGACTCGATCCTGGTCGGGCACGTGATCAACCGGAAGCTCGACCCGGACCGGCCCGCTTCGCTGTCCCGGGCGGTCGTCACCGACCTGCTGCGCGACCGGCTCGGCTGGCGCGGCCCCGTGGTCAGCGACGACATCCAGGCGGTGGCGGTCACCAGCCGGTTCGGCCGGGACGAGGCGGTGGCGCTGGCCCTGACGGCCGGTGTCGACCTGCTGGTCTTCGGCAACCAGCAGGAGTACGACCCGAACGTCGTCGGGCAGACCCTGGACAACGTCGTCGGGCTGGTCCGCTCGGGTCGACTCACCGAGCAGCGGATCGACCAGGCGGTGGCCCGGGTCGACACGCTCCGCCCGACGGGCTGACCGGTAGGTCCAGTTGCACGGCGCCAACTCGGAGCGCGCGTGCCCGGAACGAGACCGGCATGGGGCAGACGTAAGCAGCCGGTAAGAACCGCACCGTCCCCACTGTGGATAGATTTGCCTGCACCTGACGGAAACACCTGGAGGTCGGATGGCAGGGGCAGGTCGGGCGGGAGCCCTCCTCGTCGCCGGTGCGCTCGCCCTGGCGGGCTGCGCGACGGACGCCGGCACACCGGCCGGGGCGGGCGACAGCACGCCGCCGGCCGCGTCGCCGAGTTCCGCTCCGGCAACGGCCGGGGCGAGCACACCGGCGAACACCGGGGCGGTGCCGGAGACGCTGCGGTTCACCGCCACCACGGTGACCGGTGAGACGTTCGACGCCACCGCCCTGCACGGCCGGCCGGTCGTGCTCTGGTTCTGGGCAGCCTGGTGTCCCCGCTGCCGGGCCGCCGCCGACGACGTCGCGAAGTTGCGGCAGAGCCACGGCGACCGGGTGCACGTGGTCGGCGTCGCCGGCCTGGACAGTGGCGACGAGGCCATGCGCAAGTTCGTCACCGACCAGGGCATCGACGGCTTCGTCAACCTCGCCGACGACAGCGGCGAGGTGTGGCGGCGGTTCGGCGTCACCAGTCAGGAGTACTACGTGCTACTCGACGCCGCCGGCACGGTCGCGTACAAAGGGACACTGACTCCGGGCGCCCTGCGCGACCGGGTCGCCGCACTGGCCGGGTGACGGCCCGGTGCTCGACGCCCCGTACGCCCTGGCCCTCGCCGCCGGGCTGCTGGCCGCGGTCAACCCGTGCGGCTTCGCGTTGCTGCCCGCGTACCTGTCGTTCCTGGTTCTTGCCGACGACGACGGCAGACGGTCCCGGGCGATCGGCCGGGCGCTCTGGTCGACCCTGGCGATGACCACCGGCTTCGTCGCGGTCTTCGGCGCGTTCGGTCTGCTCGCCGCCCCGCTTGCCGGCCTGCTCGCCGAGCACCTGCCCTGGGTGGGCATCGTGGTCGGCCTGGCCCTCGTCGGGCTCGGCGGCTGGCTGCTGGCCGGTCGCGAGTTGCCCGGTGCCGTTCCCAAGGTCGGTGCGAGTCCGGAGCTGACCCGCCGGTTCGGCTCCATGGCACTCTTCGGCGCCTCCTACGCCATCGCGTCGCTGGGTTGCACCGTCGGCCCGTTCCTCGCCGTGGTGGTGGCGGGTTTCCGCACCGACTCGATCGGCGCCGGAATCGGCCTCTTCCTCGCGTACGCCGCCGGCATGGCTCTGGTGGTCGGGCTGGCCGCGCTGGCGGTGGCGCTGGCCAAGGTCTCGCTGGTCCGTGGTCTGCGCCGGGCGGCACCGGTGGTCGGGCGGGTCGCCGGTGGACTGCTGGTGCTGGCCGGCGGCTACGTCGCCTGGTACGGCTGGTACGAGATCCGGGTCTTCCGGGGTGACGTCGACACCGACCCCGTCGTCGACGCCGCCGCCACCGTCCAGACCACGGTCGCCGGCTGGCTGGACAGCCTGGGGCCCGGCCCGATCGCGCTCGGCTTCGCCGCACTGCTGCTCGCCGGCACCACGGTCGGAACGACCCTGCGCGTCAGGCGCAGGGCCCGGCGGGAGAACTGAGATCTCCGCTGCCGGCGGCCATCCTGCTCGCCGTCGCCGCCCCGCTCGCGGTCAACCGCCCCGCTCGCCGTCAACCGCCCCGCTCGCCGTCAGCCGCCCCGCTCGCCGTCAGCCGCCCCGCTCGCCGTCAGCCGCCTGCTCGCCGTCGGCACGCTCCGCCGCCCGGACCACCGCCGCATAGTCCAGGATCGCCCGGCGCAACGCCGCCTCGGCGTCCAGCCCGGCCGCCTGGGCACCAGCCACCGTCGCCAGCAGGCTCGCACCCAGCCGGGCCGTCCCGTCCGCCCCGGCGGCCGGCTCCGGCGGCGGCACGGCGAGCCCGGCCCGGGCGACCCGGTGCAGCACCTTCGCCGCCAGCGCCAGCGCGGGCTGAGAGAACGCGACGCCGTCGAGCACCGAGTTCCGCGGCTTCTCGGCCTGCTTGATCCGCTCCCAGTTGTCCACGATCTCGTCGATGCCGCCGACCTCGGTGCCGGCGAAGACGTGCGGGTTGCGCCGGATCATCTTCGCCACCAGCCCACCGGCGACGTCGTCGATCGACCAGCGCTCACCCTCGGGCAGGTTCTCCGCCAGCCGGGCGTGCAGCACCACCTGCAACAGCACGTCGCCGAGCTCCTCGCGGAGCGCGCCGAGGTCGTCGGCGACGATCGCGTCGTACGCCTCGTAGCACTCCTCCAGCAGGTACCGCGCCAGGGAGGCGTGGGTCTGCGCCCGCTTCCACGGGTCACCGCCGGGCGAGGCGAGCCGGTCCATCACCTCGACCGCGTCCAGCAGCCGGGCGCCCGGCGGGTCCCAGGAGCCGTACATCAGCTCCAGCTCGGCCAGCCCGGGTTGGCGGGCCAGCCGCAGCCCCAGCTCGCGGGCCAGGTCCTCGTCGCCGGCCGGACCGGCCAGCCAGACCGCCGTACCGTGTTCGGCGACCGTGGCCAGCAGATCGGGCACCGGGGTCGGGGTGACGGTCACCTCGGCACCTGCCGTGCGTACCGCCGTGGCCAGTTCACTCTCCGCGCCGGCCAGCACCGGATGGCCGCGTACGACGTCCCAGGCGGGCGCGGTCAGCAGCCCGGCCGGCAGCCGGGGCGAGGTGACAAGCAGCACGATCCGGCCGGCCGGGCCGGGCAGTTCCCCGGTCAGCGGGCGTCGATCACGGTGTCGGAGCCGGCGGAGCCGATCGGCACGACAAGCGCCGGGCTGCCGTCCGAGAAGGTCAGCACCGGGTACTCCAGCGGCCGGTAGCGCGGGTTGACCGTGACGTCGGTGCTCTCCAGCGCCTCGGTCAGCACGTTACGCATGGCCAGCGCCCGACGGAGCACCTCACCGTCGAGCTGCTGCCCGGCCTCGCCGTCCTTGGCGTCCTTCGGGATCACCCCGGCCGCCCGGCCCCGGGCCACCACGTCCATCAGCTCCTGCTGGGTCGGCGCGACCGGCTGGGTCACCGGGATGCCGGCCCGGCAGGCGTCCAGCTCGGAGAAGAGCCGCACGTAGCGGGAGTTCGCCGGCAGGCCGGTCGCCTCGGCGACCCGCTCGACCGGGGCCTGCTCGGACGGCTCGAAGCCCTTGTCGGCGGCGAGCTTGAGGCAGACCTCCCGCATCACGAGCGTGCCGACCACCTCGGCCCGGCTCGGCGTCTTCGGCTCGGGCGCGTCCGGCGCGGGCGTGGCGGCCGGCTCGGCGCCGGCCTGCTCGATGGCGGCCGGCTCGGCGGCCGGCGACGCCTTGCTCCGGACGTCGTCCAGCACCGAGGAAACCTCGTCCTCGGTGATCTTCTTATCCCCGAGGTAGACGGCGACGCTGGAGTCGGACCGGCAGGCGGACAGGACGGTGCTGCCGAGCACGGCGATGACCGCGATCGACGCCAGACGACGGGCACGCTGCATGCTCGACACTCTCTCACGCACCGCCGCGCCCCGACGGCACGGGGTCACCCAGCTCGCCGAGCACGTCCTTGAGGAGTTGGGCGCACCAGTCCAGCAGTGCCTGGTCCCGCAGCGGCTCGCCGCCGATCCGGCGGGTCGTCGGGCGCGGCACGCTCACCTGGTCGGTCGCCGACTTGTAGACCGCGTCCGGGTGGTAGCGCTTGAGCCGCAGCTGCTTCGAGTCCGGCAGCGGCAGCGGGGAGAACCGGACGTGCCGGCCCTGCACCGAGACGTCGCTCAGCCCGTACGCCCGGGCCAGCAGCCGGAACCGGGCCACCGCCACCAGGTTGCCGACCTGCTCCGGCGGCTCGCCGTACCGGTCGGTCATCTCGGCGACCACCTCGGCCAGCCGGGACGCGTCCCGGGCCTCGGCGAGTTTGCGGTACATCTCCAGGCGCAGCCGCTCCACCCCGATGTAGTCGTGCGGCAGGTGCGCGTCGACCGGCAGGTCGACCTTGATGTCGGCCTCCTCCTCCGGCCGCTCGCCCTTGAACGCCTGCACCGCCTCACCGACCATCCGGACGTAGAGGTCGAAACCGACCCCCTCGATGTGCCCGGACTGCTCGCCGCCGAGCAGGTTGCCGGCGCCCCGGATCTCCAGGTCCTTCATCGCCACGTACATCCCGGCGCCCAGCTCGGTGTGCTGGGCGATGGTGGCCAGCCGCTCGTGCGCGTGCTCGGTGAGCGGCTTCTCCGGCGGATAGAGGAAGTACGCGTACGCCCGCTCCCGACCCCGGCCGACCCGGCCCCGGATCTGGTGCAGCTGGGCCAGCCCGAGCAGGTCGGCCCGCTCCACGATCAGCGTGTTGGCGTTCGGGATGTCGATGCCGGACTCGACGATCGTGGTGCAGACCAGGACGTCGTACTCCTTCTCCCAGAAGCCGACCATGACCTTCTCCAGGGCGTCCTCGCCCATCTGGCCGTGCGCGACCGCGACCCGGGCCTCCGGCACCAGCTCCCGGATCCGCCGGGCCGCCCGGTCGATCGACTCGACCCGGTTGTGCAGGTAGAAGACCTGGCCGTCGCGGAGCAGCTCGCGGTGGATCGCGGCGGCGACCTGCTTGTCGTCGTAGGCCCCGACGAAGGTGAGCACCGGGTGCCGCTCCTCCGGCGGGGTGGCGATCGTCGACATCTCCCGGATGCCGGTGATCGCCATCTCCAGGGTCCGCGGGATCGGGGTCGCCGACATGGTCAACACGTCCACGGCGGTCCGGAGCGTCTTCAGGTGCTCCTTGTGCTCCACCCCGAAGCGCTGCTCCTCGTCCACCACCACCATGCCGAGCGACTTGAACCGGGTCGCCGCCTGGAGCAGCCGGTGCGTACCGATCACGATGTCGGCGCTGCCCTCGGCGGCGGCGGCGAGGGTCGCCTCGGCCTCCTTCGGGGTCTGGAACCGGGAGAGCTGCCTGATCGAGACCGGGAACTGTCCCATCCGCTCGGCGAAGGTGTTGTAGTGCTGTTGCGCCAGCAGGGTGGTCGGGACCAGCACGGCCACCTGCTTGCCGTCCTGCACCGCCTTGAACGCGGCCCGCACCGCGATCTCGGTCTTGCCGTAGCCGACGTCGCCGCAGATCAGCCGGTCCATCGGGACCGACTGCTCCATGTCCCGCTTGACCTCCTCGATCGCCGCGAGCTGGTCCGGCGTCTCGGTGTACGGGAAGGCGTCCTCCAGCTCCCGCTGCCACGGGGTGTCCGGGGCGAACGCGTGCCCCCTGGACGCCTTGCGGGCGGCGTAGAGCTGGACGAGCTGGGCGGCGATCTCCCGGACCGCCTTGCGGGCCCGCGCCTTGGCCTTCTGCCACTCGGCGCCACCCATCTTGTGCAGGGTGGGCTGCTCGCCTCCCACGTAACGGGAGAGCTGGTCGAGCTGGTCGGTGGGGACGAAGAGCCGGTCGCCGGGCTGGCCGCGCTTGCTTGCCGCGTACTCGATGACAAGGTATTCCCGGTCGGCGCCGTTGACGGTGCGCTGCACCAGCTCGACGTACCGGCCGATGCCGTGCTGCTCGTGCACCACGTGGTCGCCGGCCCGCAGCTCCAGCGGGTCGATGGTGTTGCGCCGCCGGCTCGGCATCCTGCGCATGTCCCGGGTCGACGCGCCCCGCCCGCCGGTGATGTCGTTGCCGGTCACCACCGCGATCCGGGACGCGCCGTCCAGGAAGCCGTGGTTGAGCGAGCCGCAGGTGACAAGCAGCTCGCCGGCACCGGGCGGCGCCGGCACGTGCTCGGTCAGCGCCGCGCCGAGGCCGGCGTCCCGGAGCACCTCGACGGCACGCTGGGCCGGCCCGTGCCCCTCGAAGACCAGCGCCACCGCCCAGCCCTCGCCGACCCAGCGCTTGAGGTCGTCGACCACCCGGGCGGTCTCGCCGTGGTAGAGCGGCACCGGCTGGGCGGCCAGGGCCAGCGCCTCGCCGGTGTCCGGCACCACCGTCACCGCGGGTTCCGGCTCCACCGCCCACGGCTCGGGTGTGGCGGCCGGTCCGGGAGCGGCCTCGGCCAGGCCGAACGGTGAGGCCGACCACCAGGGCTGGCCGAGGGCGGCGGCGGTGCCGCGTACCTCGGCCAGGGTCCGGAAGGCGGCGGCGCCGAGGTCCACCGGGGCCTGGCCGCCGACGGCGGCCGCCGCCCAGCTGGCCTCCAGGAACTCCGCCGAGGTACGCACCAGGTCGTGCGCCCGGGTCCGGATCCGCTCCGGGTCGCAGAGCAGTACGTGGCTGCCGGCCGGCATGCAGTGCAGCAGCAGTTCGAGCGAGTCGGCGCCGACCAGGGCCGGGGCCAGCGACTCCATCCCCTCGACCGGGATCCCCTCGGCGAGCTTGTCCAGGATCTCGGCCAGCTCCGGGTGCTCGGCGGCCAGCTCGGCGGCCCGCCGCCGGACCGGCTCGGTGAGCAGCAGCTCCCGGCAGGGCGGTGCCCAGAGCGCCGGCACCGCCTCGATGGTCCGCTGGTCGGCGACGGCGAAGGTGCGGATCTCCTCGACGTCGTCGCCCCAGAACTCGACCCGGGAGGGGTGCTCGTCGGTCGGCGGGAAGACGTCCAGGATGCCGCCCCGGACGGCGTACTCGCCGCGCTTGGTGACCAGGTCCACCCGGGCGTACGCCAGGTCGGTGAGACGCCTGGCGGTCTCCTCCAGCCCTGCCTCGGCGCCGGGCGCGAGCCGGACCGGCTCCAGGTCGCCGAGACCCTTGAGCTGCGGCTGCAACACCGAGCGGACCGGGGCGACCACCACCCGGACCGGGCCGGCGTGCTCGGACAGGTCGGGGTGGGCCAGCCGGCGCAGTACGGCGAGCCGCCGGCCGACGGTGTCGGAGCGGGGCGAGAGCCGCTCGTGCGGCAGGGTCTCCCAGGCCGGGTAGACGACTACCTGCTCGGGCGGGAGTAGGCTGCCCAGCGCGGTGGCCAGGTCGTCGGCCTCCCGGGTGGTGGCGGTCACGGCCAGCACCGGCCGGCCCGCCCCGCCCGCCTCCTCGCCGGCTGCCACGGCGGCGACCAGGAATGGTCGCAGCGCGGGTGGCGCGGTCAGGTCGAGCCCGTCGACCTCTGACCCACCGGTACGGGCCAGCGCCCGGACCCGGCCCAGCGCGGGATCACGGAGCGCGGCGGTGAGTAGACCGGTTAGCACGATCACAACCTCTGGCTGAGCACGCGGAAAATGCCCCGCGCCCAGGTCGGGCGGGGGGGTCGGGGTGAGGAGGTCCTCCGGCCCGGCCGATGCCGGTGACGCCGGGGTCCTGCCCAACACCGCCGCCAAGCCTATCGCCTGGCGCCGACGAACTCGGCGGCGACGACCCACCGGCCGGTCGCCGACCGGAGACCGGGGCTGATCCGGAGGGGCTGGAACGCCGACCGCCCCCGGCCGGATACCCGGCCGGGGGCGGATTTTGCCGTACGCCGTTAGACCCCCGCGAGCCAGCGGTGCAGGTCGGCTGACGAAGGGGTACCGGCCGTAGCGGAGTTGGCACGCGGTGGCACCACGCCGGTCCTGATCACCTCGTCGATCCAGTCCCGGTAGTAGACGGCCGAGGTGTAGATCGTGGGGGACACCCCACAGGCCGCGCTGGTTTCCCGGCTTGCGCCACCGAGCACCCGCCACTCACCGTGGGCACGCCGGAGGCCGGGGCCGCCGCTGTCGCCGTAGCAGACGCCCGCACCCCCTGGGCTGTCGAAGCAGATCTCCCCCTCGCTGATGGGGAGGCCGCCCATCTCGCAATCCTGGTTGGGAAGCACCCGGACGTCCAGTTCCTGGAGGATCTCGGGGTAGACCGGATTGTTGCGATCAGGAGTGATCGATCCCCAGCCGAGGATCCGACCGATGTTTGTCGCGGTCCCGGTCTCGGACGTCGCCAGCCGGTAGGGCTGGACCGGCACCGGGTTGGGCAGCCGCACCAGCGCGATGTCGGCCACCCGGTCATCGCCCGCTCCCCAGTCCCACTCGGAGTGGATGAGGAATTCGGCGACCGGGCTGACGAACCCGCCCGACGTGCGATCGTGGGATCCGATCCGTACGCGCAGGTTCGCGGGGTCGAGCGGCACGGGCGCGGCGCCGGTGAGGTCCCAACCGCAGTGGGCGTTCGTCAGCAGGAACCGCGGGTGGATCAGGGTCGCGCCGCAGCTGTTCCAGTACGGGTCGCCGTTGCGCGTCCATTGGATGGAGGCCATCCCCGGGTACGGTTCGCTGGCGTTCCGACCGCCGACGACGAGCGGCACCACGTCCGAGGTGGACGGTGCGTCCGGTGTCGCGCTGGCGGAGACCGGGCCGGCCGGCAGCGCGGAGGCGAGTAGCCCCACCAGCAGCGCACCGGCGCCGATCAGTCGTTTGGTAGTCCGCTTCAAAGGGATCTCCTTACTCTGGTTTCCCCGCTGCTCACGCAGGGGTGGGCCGCCGCTGGGTCGCGGCGGAGCGGGTGGCGGCGCGAGACCGATCAGGTCGGAGCACGCAGGGTCGATGAGAATCGACGGATGACGCAGCCGACGTCCACATCGGATGGGCGCGCCAACGCCCGAGAGGTTACCGTCGGGACGATCTTCGCGCTGCCCCGAAACCAGTCGTACTCATAGAAGGCGGCGAAGCGCCGGGGCGGCGGCGTCCGGGACCCGGGCGCCCGGTCACCACCGCCGCACGGACCATCTTCGATCTTGGTAGTTCCGCTTCGACGCACACGTGCCCGCCGCAGCACCCGGCCCGCGGGCCACCGCGCCGGGACCACGAGTCGCGGAGCGCGGCGGTGCGCAGGCCAGCGAGCACCAAGATCACAAACTTGCGGACGGGCAGCGGGAAGTGCCCCACGCGGGGTGCGGGGATGGCGGTGGTCGAGCCCGACCCTGATCTCGCCGGACCGGACAGCCGGTGGGCGCACGGCCGGGGCAGCTCGACAGTCTGCGTACCGGGGTGGTCGGCCAGGTCAGGCGACCGGATAGCCAGCCCCCGAGCACGGGGTGAGCAAACTAACGATCATCCACCGCAGGCGCCTGAAAGTAGGCATAAAGTATCTTTCCGGCCGCCGAATCGACCCGATCCGTACCGGTACCCAGCTGCTCCGGCACGAGTCTCGTTAGCGTTCCGGGAGCGGCCGCCGATAACATCCCCTGTGTCGGACAACGCTGTCCTCCGTACTCGATCAAGGAGCGCACGGTGACCGACCAGCATGACCACGACGGGCCCGACGCCGCACTGCGGGCCGACATCCGCCGGCTCGGCAAGCTCCTCGGCCAGACCCTCGCCCGCCAGGAGGGTCCGCCCCTGCTCGACCTGGTCGAGGAGGTCCGGGCGCTGGTCCGGCACGACGCGGAGGCGGCCGCCCAGCGGCTCGGCGCGATGGACGTCACCACCGGCACCAAGCTGGCCCGCGCCTTCTCCACCTACTTCCACCTGGCCAACATCACCGAGCAGGTGCACCGCTCCCGCGAGCTGCGCCGGCAGCGGGCCGCGCACGGTGGCTGGCTGGACCAGGCCGCCCGGCTGATCCGGGAGCGCGGGGTGGCACCCGAGGAGATCGCCTCGGTCGCCCGCCGGCTCTCCGTCCGGCCGGTCTTCACCGCACATCCGACCGAGGCGGCCCGCCGGTCGATCCTGTCCAAGCTGCGCGCCGTCGCCGACGAACTCGACGCCGAGGCCGCCGCCGCGATCCTCTACGGCGCCAGCGACGAGGGCCCGGCCAGCCGGCGCCTCGCCGAACTGCTCGACCTGCTCTGGCAGACCGACGAGCTGCGGCTGGACCGGCCGGACCCGACCGACGAGGCCCGCAACGCCATCTACTACCTGCGCGACCTCTACGCCGAGGCGGCCCCGCAGGTCCTCGACGACCTCGCCGACACGCTGCGCGGGCTCGGCGTGGAGACCGCACCGACCGCCCGGCCGCTCAGCTTCGGCACCTGGATCGGCGGCGACCGGGACGGCAACCCCTTCGTCACCCCGCAGGTCACCCGGGACGTGCTGCTGATCCAGTACGAGCACGGCATCCAGGCGACCGAGGCGGCGATGGAGGCGCTGATCAACGAGATCTCGGTCTCCCGCCGGCTGCGCGGGGTCAGCCTCGACCTCTCCGCCAGCCTCGCCAAGGACCTCGACGCGCTCCCCGAGGTGGCCCCCAGGTTCCGCCGGGTCAATGCCGAGGAGCCGTACCGGCTCAAGGCCCGGTGCGTCCGCGCCAAGCTGGCCAACACCCGGCGCCGGCTCAACCAGGGCACCGCGCACGTGCCGGGGCGGGACTACCGGGGCTCCGCCGACCTGCTCGCCGACCTGGAGCTGATGCGCGCCTCGCTGGCCCGCAACTCCGGCCAGCTCACCGCGGTCGGCCGGCTCGCGTCGGCGATCCGCACCGTCGCCGCCTTCGGGCCGCACCTGGCGACGATGGACATCCGGGAGCACGCCGAGGCGCACCACGTGGTGCTTTCCCAGTTCTACGCCCAACTCGGCGAGGTGCCGGACTATGCGGCGCTGAGCCGCACCGAACGGACCAAGCTGCTCGCCGAGGAGCTCTCCGGGCGGCGGCCGCTCTCCACCATGGACACGCCGCTCACCGAGCCGGCCCGGAAGACCTTCGACGTCTTCGGGACCATCCGCGAGGTGCAGGGACGGTTCGGCGTCGAGGTGATCGAGTCGTACATCATCTCGATGACGCTCGGTGTCGACGACGTACTCGCCGCGGTGGTGCTGGCCCGGGAGGCCGGGCTGGTGGACGTGCACACCGGCCGGGCCCGGGTCGGCTTCGTGCCGCTGCTGGAGACCCCGGCCGAACTGGACGCCGGGGGCGAACTGCTCGACGAGATGCTGTCGCTGCCGGCGTACCGGGCGATCGTGGCGGCCCGGGGCGACGTCCAGGAGGTGATGCTCGGCTACTCCGACTCCAACAAGGAGGCCGGGATCACCACCTCGCAGTGGTCCATCCACCGGGCCCAGCGGGCGCTGCGGGACGTGGCCGCCCGGCACAACGTACGGCTGCGGCTCTTCCACGGCCGGGGTGGCACGGTCGGCCGGGGCGGCGGCCCCACCCACGAGGCGATCCTCGCCCAGCCGTACGGCACGCTGGACGGCGAGATCAAGGTGACCGAGCAGGGTGAGGTCATCTCCGACAAGTACACCCTGCCCTCGCTGGCCCGGGAGAACCTGGAGCTGACCCTGGCGGCGGTGTTGCAGAGCACCCTGTTGCACACCACCCCCCGGCAGCCGGCCGAGGCGCTGGACCGCTGGGACGCCACCATGGACGTGGTCTCCGGCGCCGCCTACCGGCGTTACCGCTCGCTGGTGGAGAACCCGGACCTGCCGGCCTACTTCTGGGCCTCCACCCCGACCGAGCTGCTCGGCGCGCTGAACATCGGCTCCCGGCCGGCGAAGCGGCCGAACACCGGCGCCGGGCTGTCCGGGCTGCGCGCCATCCCGTGGGTCTTCGGCTGGACCCAGACCCGGCAGATCGTCCCCGGCTGGTTCGGCGTCGGGACGGGGCTGGCCGCCGCCCGGGAGGCCGGGATGGGCGACGTACTGGCCGAGATGCACCGGGCCTGGCACTTCTTCGGCACATTCCTGTCGAACGTCGAGATGATGCTGAGCAAGACCGACCTGACGATCGCCCGCCGGTACGTCGAGACCCTGGTGCCGGAGCCGCTGCACCCGATCTTCCACCTGATCGAGGCGGAGTACGAGCTGACCAAGCAGGAGGTGCTGGCGATCACCGCCTCGCCGGCCCTGCTGGAGAACTCCCCGGTGCTGCAACGCACCCTCGCCGTCCGGGACACCTACCTGGAGCCGCTGCACCACCTCCAGGTGGCGCTGCTGCGACAGTACCGCGACTCGGGTGCGGCCGGGCGGGCCGTGGCCACCGCGCCCGGCGGCCGGCGCGCTCCCGGCGAGGGTACGGCGCTGGAGCGCGCCCTGCTGACCACCGTCAACGGCATCGCCGCCGGGATGCGCAACACCGGCTGACCCCGCCCGGCTGCACCCTGCGGCACGCGGAGCCCGGAGTCGTCGTACGCCACGAGCTGCCCACGGGAGGAACGATGGCGGTGACCGTACGCCGGGCGGGGCCGGTGGACGCGCCGGCGCTGGCCCGGTTGCGCTGGCGGTGCTGGGCCGAGGGGCGGGACGGTCCGGCTGCCGACCGCGACGTCTACCTGGAGGTCTTCACCAGCTGGACGGTCGACCACCTCGCCACCCACCTGCCGTTCCTGGCCGAGCTGGACGGCCGGATCGCCGGAATGGCCTGGCTGATGCTCGCCGAGCGGGTGCCGAGCCCCGACACGCTGTCCCGGCGCACCGGCGACGTGCAGTCGGTCTACGTCATCCCGGAACTGCGCGACCGGGGAGTCGGCCGGGTGCTGCTGGAAGCCGTACTCGCCGAGGCCAGGCTCCGGGAACTCGAACACGTCACGGTGCACGCCAACGACCGGGCGACGCCGTTCTATCTGCGGGCGGGTTTCGTCGAGGGACGGAACTGGCTGGAGTGGCGCCCCTGAGGATGCCACCATCTTCGCCCCCCGGGGTCTTGACATCGACGCGTCTTGATGTCGAAAATTTACGCCATCGCGGCGGCCAGTGAAAATTATCGGCCCCGGCTCGGCGTCGTCCACCCACTTACCCCCGGGGAGGAATCCATGTCCGACGCACCCCTACTGCGTAGACGAACCCTGCTGGCCGCGGTCGCCGGGATCGCGACCGCACCCCTGCTCGCCAGTCCCGCGCAGGCCGCACCACCCAAGATCTACCTCGACCCCGGACACGGCGGCACCGACCCCGGCGCGGTGGGCAACGGCCTCCAGGAGAAAGCCCTGACCCTCGACATCGCGCTGCGCACCCGCACCGTCCTGCAGAGCAACTGGGACGTCTCGATCCGGATGTCCCGCACCACGGACATCACCCGCAGCCTGAGCTACCGCAGCAGCGACGCCAACTCCTGGGGCGCCAACATCTTCGTGAGCATCCACATCAACGCCGGTGGCGGCACCGGCTTCGAAAGCTACGTCTACCCGGTCACCAGCACCGCCACCCTGCGGCTCCAGGACGACGTGCACGCGGCCGTGCTGAGCAGCGCCCGCACCGTCGGCTCGGTCACCGACCGGGGCCAGAAGACGGCGAACTTCCAGGTCCTCCGGGAGACCGCGATGTCGGCGGTACTCACCGAGAACCTCTTCATCGACCGGGCCGCCGACGCCGCCCTGCTGGCCCGCGCGGACTTCCGGCAGGCGCTCGCCGTCGGGCACGCCCGGGGAATCGCCAGGTACTTCGGCCTCGCCTGACCCGCGGGCGGCCGCGGGCGGCCGTGGGCCGGACGGGCCCACGGCCGCCGCGTCGGTCAGCTCGTCTCGCCGGCCACGCTGAAGGTGCGCAGCCGACGGATCGCCAGCGCCGTGAAGCCGAGGGTGAAGAGCACGGTCATCACGATCGCCACCGGCAGCGACACCGACCCGTCCAACAGCACACTCGGGGCCATCCGGTCGGTGAGCGTCACCACGTACTGCTGCACCGACAACGTCCGGGTGCCGCTGACGATGTTCGTCAGCAGGCCCTCCCAGATCAGCACGTAGACCAGACCGAGCAGCACCGGGCGCCGGGTCAGCAGGCTCAACGCCAGGAAGAACGCCGAGTACGCCAGCGCGCCCACCGCGCTCGCGGCGGCCAGCCCGAGCCCGAAGCGGACCGACTCGGCGAGTACCCCGGCGACGTAGAGCGGCACGGCGACGGTGAGCGCGGTGACCCCGGTCGCCACGGCCAGTTTCGGCAACACGATCTGCCACCGGGGCAGCGGCTTGGTCAGGATGTGCAGCAGCGTGCCGTCGTCGATCTCGGAACCGAGCACACCCGTACCGACGATCAGCGCGGTGACCGGCAGCAGCACGCCGAGCCCGAGCCCGTACACCACCGGCTGGCCCCACTGGGCGGCGTCGACGCCGGCCGAGCGGGCCAGCACGGCGAGCCCGACCAGCAGCACCGGCAGCGGGAAGAGCAGCAGGAACCGGCGCCGGCCGAAGAGCCCCCGCGCGGTGATCCAGGAAACAGTCGACATTGAGGTCACGCCTCCACCAGGTAGGAGAACACGCTCTCCAGGGACTCGTCCGAGGGCAGCAGCCGGCGTACCCGGATGCCGGAGGCCAGCGCGATCCTCGGCAGGGCCCGGGTGAAGCTGCCGTAGTCGCCGGCCCGGACGGTCAGGCCGTCCCGGGTCACGTCCACCCCGTTCACCGAAGGCTGGCCGATCAGCTGCACCGCCAGCCGGCGGTCGTCGCTGGACTGCACCGCGAAGACGTGCGGCCGGTTGGTCATCAGCCGGCGGATCGTCCGGAAGTCGCCGGAGGCGGCCAGCCGGCCGGAGACGATCACCTGCACCGTACCGGAGACCTGCTCGACCTCCTCCAGGATGTGCGAGCTGAACAGGATCGTCCGGCCCTGCTCGCCGAGCGAGTGCAGCAGCTCCATCATGTGCAGCCGCTGCCTCGGGTCCATCCCGTTGAACGGCTCGTCCAGCAGCAGCACCTGCGGGTCGTGCACCAGCGCGGCGGCGACCCGGGCCCGCTGCCGCATGCCCTTGGAGTACGTGCCGATCCGGCGGTCCTGCGCTTCGGTCAGCTCGACCAGCTCGATCGCCCGCCGGGCCGCCTCCGCCGGCTGCGGCAGCCGGTGCAGCTTGGCGCTGGCCAGCGCGAACTCGTACGCGCTGAGGAAGTCGTAGACCGACTCCCGCTCGGTGACCAGGCCGAGCCGCCGGTAGACCTCCGGGTTGCCCCAGGTGGGCTCGCCGTCGAGCGTCACCGTGCCCTTCGAGGGGGCCAGGAAGCCGGCCATCATGTGCAGCACGGTGGTCTTGCCGGCACCGTTCGGCCCGAGCAGCCCGGTGACCCCCGCGCCGAGGCTCATCGACACGTCGTTGACCGCCACCACGTTGCCGTACCAGCGGGAGACGCCGGCCAGTTGCAGTTCACTCATTTCGCGGCGACCTTCCGGTAACGGGCGAGCAGCAGCAGGACCCCGAGGACGACGAACCCGACGGCGACCAGGGCGTAGAGCGGGCCGTACGGGCCGACGTCGAGGTCGCCGCTCGGCTCGAACATCCAGTCGCCGATCCCGCCGACCATGGTGACCGGGCTGGCCAGTCCGGCGAGCTGGTTGGCCGCCTGGTACGGCAGCACCGAGAGCACCCCGACGACCGGGGTGGTGAGCAGGAACGCCCCGACGATCGCCCCGGCCGCGACGGCCCGGCGGCGGACCAGCGAGGCGACCAGCAGCGCCAGCGCCGAGTAGACGACCGCGTGCACGGCGACGTAGCCGAGCGCCGGCAGGAAGTCGGTGAACTCGTCCCAGACCGCGCCGAAGCCGTCGACCATGAACGCGGAGCCGGCGAACATCACGGTCAGCGGCGCGCCGACGGTCAGGAACGTCGCCGAGACCAGTGCGGCGAGTTTGACGAGCGCGTAGTCGCCCCGGTGCAACGGCCGGGCGAAGTAGAGCGGCAGCACCCCGCTGTGCAGGTCCCTCGACGCGAGTTCCGGAGCCACGATGGCGCAGAAGAAGATGATCAGCACGCTGAGTGTCTCGGGGAACTCGGCGTAGCTCAGCGCGAGGCTGCCGGTCTGGGCGCGTACGGCGGTCAGCACCGCGGCGACCACCCCGACCACCCCGACGATCAGCCACGGGAAGATCTTCGCCTTGAAGGTGCGCCCGAGCCCGAAGGCGGTGCGCAGGCTGTGCAGGTAGAGCGAGCCGACCAGGTAGCGCCGGCCCAGCCGGGGGCCGTCGTAGCGCTGGTAGCCGATGTCGTGGATGACCCCGGCCGGGCGGTCCGGCCGGGCAGCGTCGAGGGTGGTCATCGGGCGCCCTCCAGGGACGTGCCGGCGGTGACCGGTGCGGGCACCCGGGCCGGATCGGTGGCGAAGAGTTCGACGACCCGGTGCCGCCGCTGGTCGAGCCGGTGCAGCGGCAGGTCCAGCTCGGCGACCGCGGTCAGGATCAGGTCGTAGGTCCGGTCGAGGGCCGAGTCCGCGGCCGGTGCGCCGGCTGACGCGCCGGCCGGGCCGGCTTCGGTGTCGAGCAGGGGTACCAGCAGTTGCCGGCCGTCCCGCCGGACCGGCAGGCCGGCGGCGGCGAGCCGGGCCGCCAGCTCGTCGGTGCCCTCGCTCACCTCGACCGAGAGCACCTCGGTCACCGCGGTCATGTCGGCCAGCTGCGCCGACCGGAGCAGCTTGCCGCCCTCGATCGCGACGAGCGCGTCGCAGATCCGCTCGACCTCGCCGAGCAGGTGCGAGCAGACCAGCACCGAGATGCCGAACTCGGTGCCGATCCGCTCGATCAGGGCGAGCATGGCGTCCCGGCCGGCCGGGTCCAGCCCGTTGGTCGGCTCGTCGAGCAGCAGCAGGTCCGGGTCGTGCACAAGCGCCTGGGCCAGCTTGACCCGCTGTTTCATGCCGGTGGAGTAGCCACCGACCTGGCGGTACCGCTCCTCGTAGAGGCCGACGTGCCGCAGCGTCTCGGAGGCCCGCTCCCGGGCGGTCGTCTTGGGCAGCCCGCTCATCCGTCCCATGTGCGTGACGAACTCCGCGGCCGACAGGTCGGGCGGCAGGCAGTCGTGCTCCGGCATGTAGCCGACCCGGGCCCGCACCTGGTGCCCGTCGACCGTCGGATCGAGGCCCAGCACCCGGGCCTGTCCGCCGGTCGGTTCCAGCAGGCCGAGCATGATCTTGATAAAGGTCGACTTGCCGGCCCCGTTGGCTCCGACCAGACCGACGATGCCCGGCTCGACGGTGACCGTCAGGTCGGACAGCGCGGTCACCCGATTGCCGTACGTCTTGGTCAGCGACTGGGTCGCGATCACTGTCACGCTGCCAGGGTAGGACCGGCGGCACGTTCCGGAGGTCCGGAAACCACCCTGGAAGTACCCGGAATCGTCCGGGCACCCCACGACCGTCCCCCTAGGGGAGGAGTAAGACTTTCGTAAGCCGGTACGGCCACCCGCGCCGGCGGTGCTCCGGTTGACTGGCGGCATGTTCCGTCGCCTGCTCCGCGCTCCGCTGACCTGGGTGGTCGCCGCCGTACTCGTCGCCGCCGCGATCTTCGGCGGCTACTGGTTCCAGCCCTGGAAGCTCGTGGTCGACCAGAACGTCGCCGAGCGGCTCACCGAGCCCGCGCCGGAGGCGCCGACGACCGGCCCGCCGAGCACCGGTCCGTCGACCGTCGCCCCGTCGACCGCGCCCTCCTCCCCGGCTGCCGGCGCTGCCGCCCGGCCGGTGCTGGTCAGCAGAGGCACCTTCGTCACGCACGAACACGAAACCAGCGGAACGGCCCGGATCGTCCGCCAACCCGATGGCGGCCACCGGCTGGAACTGGTGGACCTGGACACCTCGAACGGGCCCGACCTGCGGGTCTGGCTCTCCGACCAGCCGGTCCGGGCGGGCCGGGCAGGTTGGCACGTCTTCGACGACGGCCGCTTCGTCGAACTCGGCCGGCTGAAGGGCAACCGGGGCGACCAGGCGTACGCGGTACCGGCCGGTACCGACCTCGAACGGCTGCGCAGCGTCTCGATCTGGTGTCGGCGTTTCGCGGTCTCCTTCGGCGCGGCCGAACTCGGCCCGGTTCGGTAACCTCCTGGTGGCCACCGCCGGCAACTCGACGGGACCGGCGCGCCGCGTCCAAACGGGAGTGGCGGTCTCGACCGATCGGCGGCCGGCTGCGAAACTGTGTGCCGGCCGGCGTAGTTGGGGGTGCGATGAGCAACGGGTGGGTGCTGCCCGACGAGCTGCTGCGGGATGCTCCGGCGTACACGCCGCGCCCCTACGAGCTGGCCGACCTGGAGTTGCTGCTCTCCGGCGCGTACGCCCCGCTCGCCGGCTTCATGGGCCGGGCCGACCTGGCCTCGGTGGCCCGGCGCGGCCGGCTCGCCGACGGCGGCCCCTGGCCGGTGCCGGTGACCCTCCAGGTGCCGGCGGATCTGGTCGGCGGCCTCGACCTGGACAACCCGGTCGAGCGTGGCCTGGTCCTGACCGACCCGGAGGGGGCGCCGATCGCGCTGCTGGAGGTCGCCGACCTCTGGCCCACCACCCAGGGCTGGTACGGCGTCGGCGGCCCGGTACGCCGGATCGGCGACGGCGGCCACGGCCCGTTCCAGCGACTGCGCCGTACCCCGGCCGAGGTCCGGGAGCTGCTGCCGCCGGGGCGGGTGCTCGGGGTGATCGCCGACCGGCCACTGCACCGGCCACAGCTCGCGCAGATCGCGCACGCGGTCCGTACCCTCGCCGCACACCTGCTCATCCTGGTCCCGGTCGCCGACAGCAGTGCGGACGGGCTGGCGCCCGAGGTGCTGGTCCGGAGCGTCTTCGGAGCCCGGGACCGGATGCCCCCGGCGACGATCGTCGCGGTGCCGATCGCCCGGCGCGGCGACGACATCTGGGACGCGCTGCTGCGGGCCCGGGTGGCCCGGGCGTACGGGGTGACCCACGTGCTCTCCACCACCGAGATGGTCACCGGCGGCGGGCTGCGGATGCTCGTCCCCCGGGAACTGGCCTACGACAACCGGGACGGCCAGTGGCGGTGGCGGGACGACATCCCGCCGCGCAACCGGCGGCTGGCGCTGGACCAGGCGGAGATCGAGGACCTGCTCGACCGGGGCTTCCCGCTGCCGGAGTGGCACACCCCGCCGGCGGTGGCGAAGGAGTTGACCCGGGCCCGGCCGTCGCGCCGGCACCGGGGGCTGGTGGTCTTCCTCACCGGGCTCTCCGGCTCGGGCAAGTCGACGATCGCCCGGGGGCTGGCCGACGCGCTGCGGGAGGGCGGAGACCGCACCATCACGCTGCTCGACGGCGACGTGGTGCGCCGGGAACTCTCCGCCGGGCTGGGCTTCAGCCGGGCCGACCGGGACCTGAACGTACGCCGGATCGGCTGGGTCGCCACCGAGGTGGCCCGGCACCGGGGGTTGGCGATCTGCTGCCCGATCGCGCCGTACCACCGCGCCCGGGCGACCGCCCGGGAGATGGCCCGGTCCGCCGGGGCGGGATTCGTGCTGGTGCACGTCGCCACCCCGCTGGCGGTCTGCGAGCGGCGGGACCGCAAGGGGCTGTACGCCCGGGCCCGCGCCGGCCAGCTCACCGGGATGACCGGGATCGACGACCCGTACGAGGAGCCGGCCGACGCCGACCTGGTGCTGGACACCACCGACATGACGGTGGACGAGTGCGTTCAGCTACTACTGGCCCACCTGACCGAGACCGGCTGGGTCGAGTCCCGCCTGCAACAACTGTAAGGAAGGGCCCCCGCCTTATCGCATTCCGTGTAGGAAGGGCCCCCTCCTGACACCTCACACGCTCCTACCCTGGACGCCGCGCGGGCGCTAGTGTTCGTATCTGTTGGATTGCGTGCGGGCGCGTTTGGAGGCGGTGTGACCGGTCTGGTGCCGAACGTCGAGGGCCTGAGCTACGGCGGGGACTACAACCCGGAGCAGTGGCCCGAGGAGGTCTGGCCGCAGGACGTGGCGCTGATGCGCGAGGCCGGGGTCAACCTGGTCACCGTCGGCGTCTTCGCCTGGGCCTGGCTCGAACCCGCACCCGGGCGCTACGACTTCGACCGGCTGGACCGGATCATGGACCTGCTGCACTCCGGTGACATCCGGGTCTGCCTGGCCACCGCCACCGCCTCGCCGCCGCCCTGGTTCTCCGCCGCCCACCCGGAGACGCTGCCGGTGGACGCCGACGGGCGGCGGCTCAGCTACGGCAGCCGGCAGGCGATCTGCGCCAGCTCACCGGTGTACCGGCAGGCCGCCCTGGCGCTGGCCGAGCAGCTCGGCCGGCGCTACGCCGACCATCCGGCGCTGGCCGTCTGGCACGTGCACAACGAGTACGCCTGCCACAACCCGCACTGCTACTGCGACGTCTCGGCCGAGGCGTTCCGCGGCTGGCTGCGGCACCGGTACGGCGACCTCGACGCCCTGAACGCGGCCTGGGGTACGGCGTTCTGGTCGCAGACGTACACCGACTGGGCGCAGGTGCTGCCGCCCCGGGCCACCCCGACCTCGTCGAACCCGGGGCAGGTGCTGGACTTCAGGCGGTTCAGCTCGGACGAGCACCTGGCCTGCTTCACCGCCGAACGGGACGCGCTGCACCGGCTCTCCCCCGGCGTACCGGTCACCACGAACCTGATGACCGCGAGCTGCGTCGACCTGGACCACTGGACCTGGGGCCCGGAGCTGACCGGCCCGGACCGGCTGCTCTCCAACGACCACTACCTGCTCGGCGAGCACCCGCTCGAACCGCCGGCCCAGATCGCCTTCGCCGCCGACCTGAGCCGGTCGCTGGCCGGCGGCCCGTGGCTGCTGATGGAGCACTCCACCAGCGCGGTCAACTGGCAGCCGCGCAACCTGGCCAAGCCGGCCGGGCAGCTCGTCCGGGACGCGCTGGCGCACGTGGCCCGGGGCTCGGAGGGTGCGCTCTTCTTCCAGTGGCGGGCCAGCCGGGCCGGCTCGGAGAAGTGGCACTCGGCGATGCTGCCGCACGCCGGCACCGACTCGAAGATCTGGCGCGAGGTGGTCGAGCTGGGCCGGCACCTGCGGGCGCTGGCCGAGATCGAGGGCTCCCGGACCGAGGCCGAGGTCGCGGTGCTGCTGGACTACCCGTCGGTCTGGGCCCAGGAGGCGGCCAACCAGCCGAGCACCGACATGGTGGCCTTCGACGAGATCCGCCGCTGGCACAGCGCGCTCTGGCGGGCCGGAATCACCGCCGACCTGGCCCCGCCGGCTGCCGACCTGAGCCGCTACCGGCTGGTGCTGGCCCCCGCCCTCTACCTGGTCGACGACGCCGCGCTCGACAACCTCACCGGGTACGTCAGCTCCGGCGGCACCCTGGTGGTCGGCCCGTACAGCGGGCTCGTGGACGCCTGCGACCGGGTCCGGCCGGCCCCGCTGCCGGGCGCCTTCGCCGAGCTGCTCGGCATCCGGGTCGAGGAGTTCTTCCCACTGCCGACCGCCGGCACGGTACGCCTGGACGACGGCACCTCGGCGGCGGTCTGGACCGAGCTGCTGACCGCACCGGAGGCCGAGGTGCTGGCCAGCTTCGACACCGGGCCGGTCGCCGGCGGTCCGGCGATCACCCGACGGGCGGTCGCCGGCGGCGGCAGCGCCTGGTATCTCGGCACCCGGCTGGAGCAGACCGCACTGGGCGCCCTGCTGTCCCGGGTCGCGGGCGAGGCAGGTGCCGGGCCGACCGGTCCGGCCGTACCCGGGGTGGAGCAGATCCGGCGCCGGCACCCGGACGGGCGGTCGTACCTCTTCCTGCTCAACCGCTCCGACCGGCCGGCGGAGGTCGACGCGGCCGGGACCGACCTGCTGACCGGCACCGGGTGGGCCGGCCCGACCCGGGTCGGACCGCGCGGCGTCGCCGTGCTGGCACAGCCGCCGGCCGAGCCGGCCCAGGCACCGGCAGCGGCAGCGGCAGCGGCAGCGGCGACAGGTACACCCTGATGCTGGCCCAGCAGCGTCAGGAGGCGATCCTGGGCCGGGTCCGGGCCACCGGCGGGGTCCGGGTGACCGAGCTGGCCGGCGAGTTCGGCGTCTCCGACATGACCATCCGGCGCGACCTGGAGGCGCTTGCCGAACGCGGCCTGCTGGCCAAGGTGCACGGCGGGGCGACCACCGCCCGGCCCGGCTCCACCGACGAGCCGGGCTTCGCGGCCAAGTCGGTGCGGCAGCAGGCCGAGAAGGCCGCCATCGCGGCCGAGGCCGCCCGACTGGTCACCGCCGGGATGGCTGTCGCGCTCTCCGCGGGTACGACGACCGCCGAGCTGGCCCGCCGGCTGGCCGGGGTACCGGCGCTCACCGTGCTCACCAACTCGATCCCGGTCGCCGAGATCCTGCACCGGTCCGGGCGCCCCGACCAGACGGTGGTGCTGACCGGCGGGGTACGCACCCCGTCCGACGCCCTGGTCGGGCCGGTCGCGGTGGCCACCATCCGCTCGCTCCACCTGGACCTGGTCTTCCTCGGGGTGCACGGGATGAGCGAGCGGGCCGGGTTCAGCACCCCGAACCTGCTGGAGGCGGAGACCAACCGGGCCCTGCTGGCCGCGGCGGACCGGCTGGTGGTGCTTGCCGACTCGACGAAGTGGGCGACGGTGGGGATCTCCTCGTTCGCCGGGTTGGCCGAGGCGCACACCGTGGTCTGCGACACCGGCCTGCCCGAACCCGCCCGGGAGGTCCTCCGGGCGCACGTACCGGAACTACTGCTCTGTGAGGTGGCACGGTGAGCCTGCCCGGCAAGGTACTGCGACGCACGCTGCGCGGCGAGGTGGGCCGGTGAGGCGGACGGCGGTGAAGCTGGCCGACGGGCGCGAGCTGATCTACTTCGACGAGCGCCCGGACGCGGTCCGGGAGGGGCCGGACCGGCGGGAGCTGCCGCTGCCGCCGCCGGCCTCGCAGCTGCGCTACGACCCGCTGGTCGACGAGTGGGTGGCGGTCGCCGCGCACCGGCAGGACCGGATCTTCCTGCCGCCGAGCGACAAGTGCCCACTGTGTCCGTCCACACCGGAACGTTCCGGCGAGGTCCCGGCGTACGACTACGACGTGGTGGTCTTCGAGAACCGGTTCCCGTCCTTCAGCGACCGGCCCGGTGACCCGCCCGGCGAGATCACCCCGTTCACGGCGGTGCGGCCGGGGACGGGACGGTGCGAGGTGATCTGCTTCACCGCCGACCACTCCGCGTCGTTCGGCACCCTGCCGCCGAGCCGGGTGCGTACCGTACTGGAGGCGCTTGCCGACCGTTCCGCCGCGCTGTCCGGACTGCCCGGGGTGGAGCAGGTCTTCTGCTTCGAGAACCGGGGCGTGGAGATCGGGGTGACCCTGCACCATCCGCACGGGCAGATCTACGCGTACCCGTTCCTGCCGCCGCGCAGCCGGGCGATGCTGGCGGCGGCCCGCCGGCACGCGGAACGCACCGGCGGGCGCAACCTCTACGCCGACGTACTCGCCGCCGAACGGGCCGCCGGGGACCGGGTGGTGCTGGCAAACGAGCACTGGACGGCGTACGTGCCGGCCGCCGCGCGCTGGCCGTTCGAGGTGCACGTCGCGCCGCACCGACCGGTACCGGACATCCCGGCGCTGGACGACGCCGAGCGGGACGCCTTCGGCCCGCTCTACCTGGACCTGCTGCGCCGGCTCGACCGGCTCTTCGACCGGCCGCTGCCGTACATCTCGGCCTGGCACCAGGCGCCGGTGCACGCCGATCCGGCCCTGGCCCACCTGCACCTCCAGGTGTTCAGCATCCGGCGGGCGGCCGACAAGCTGAAGTACCTGGCCGGCTCGGAGTCGGCGATGGGAGTCTTCGTCAACGACATCGCGCCGGAGCGGGCCGCCGCACTCCTCCGGGCCGCCGGCTGAGTTCGGGCTGTCCCAGACCGCCCTCGCCGGCTGGGTGCTGGTCGGCGAGGGCTGGGGATCGCACGGCGGATCAGGGCGGCGGCGTGCGGTCTACCGCACGCCGCCGCCCCACCAGAGCCGGACGATCAGCTCGGACTGAGATAGCTCTGCAACACCGTCGGCCGGTAGCCGGCGGCCCAGAACTCCGAGTTCTTCGCGGCGAAGCCGGCCGCGTCCCAGCCGAAGATGACCGGTCGTCCGTCGCCGCCCGGCTCCCAGATCGCGTCGTAGCGCAGCGCCCCGGTGTTCGTCAGGTAGCTGCTCAGGTACTTCATCCGGTAGCCGCTGGCCCAGTGGTTGCCGTTCGCCTGCGAGACCTCGTCCCAGGTCCCGCCGAGCAGGACGGGCCGGGCGTCGGTGCCCGGCATCCAGATGCCGACGTAGCGGATGTCGTTGGTGATCGGGCTGTTCTGCGGCACCCCGGTCACCTGGACGAGCCGATATCCCTGGGCACGCATCTTGGCGTCCTCGGCGAGCAGGCTCTCCCGGGTCCAGTCGACGACGTACCGCCGGCCGTCGGTGCCGGGCTTGAAGATGGCGTCGTACCGGAAGCTCCCGGCGTGCGGGTAGCGGTTGATCCGCCACGGCCGCAGCCCCTGGTTCCAGTACGTCCCGACCTGGGTGAAGAACTGCTGCTCGGTCCAGCCGATCAGGACCGGGCTCGGACCGCTGCCCGGCTTCCAGATCGCGTTGTACCGCAGTTCACCGACGAAGCGGGCACGCTGGAGGGTGCCGGGCCGGACAATGACTGGTCATGGAGCAGCGCGTGCACTTCCTGACCGTCGCCACCCGGGATCTGGACCGGGCCCGGGAGTTCTACCTGGACGGGCTGGGCTGGACGCCGACCCTGGACGTACCGGACGAGATCCTCTTCTTCCAGGTGGCCCCGGGGGTGGTGCTCGGGCTCTTCGAGGCGGAGGCGTTCGCCGCCGACCTCGGGGCCGGTACGCCGGTGCTACCCGCGCCGACCGGGTTCACCCTGTCGCACAACGTGGAGAGCCCGGCGGAGGTGGACCGGGT
This sequence comes from Plantactinospora sp. WMMB782, assembly GCF_049179135.1. Taxonomy (NCBI): domain Bacteria; kingdom Bacillati; phylum Actinomycetota; class Actinomycetes; order Micromonosporales; family Micromonosporaceae; genus Plantactinospora; species Plantactinospora sp. WMMB782. The sequence continues at coordinate 1,383,486 of NZ_JBMHMC010000007.1, forward strand.
GCTGGCCCAGGCGGCTGCCGCCGGGGGGACGATCGTCAAGGCCGGTCAGCGGGCTGCCTTCGGCGGCTACCACGGCCATTTCTCGGACCCGAACGACCTGGTCTGGGAGGTGGCGCACAACCCGGACTGGCAGGTCGCCGAGGACGGCCGGGTGACGCTGGGGCCGATCGAGGAGTGAGTGAGGGCGCGGGGGGCCCGGGACAGGGCCCCCCGCAGGGAAGGGACGGCCGGCTGTGCGCAACAGCCGGGAAGACCGCTCCATCCGGTACGGGCCTCTCGCGGCGGCCTCGACCGGGCCGGTCTTCCTGGACGCGACTGGCATCACGTCCACCCTGTCCAACGAGGCTGCGCCCCGACCGGTAACGCCACAAATCAGTCGATCTTAGACGTCCGACCGACCATCCCGAGTAGATCTTGACGACTTGTTGTCGAGGGAACGACAACAAGTCGTCAAGATCTACAGAACGACCTCCCGCGACTCGCGGGATGCGAGGGAGACGGTCAGCCGGCGAGCGTCTTCGCCAGGTTGTTGTCCAGGGCGGCCATGAACTCGTCGGTGGTCAGCCACGGGGCGTCCCGGGAGATGAGCAGGGCCAGGTCCTTAGTCATCTGGCCACCCTCGACGGTCTGCACGCAGACCCGCTCCAGGGTCTCGGCGAACCGGGTCACCTCGGGGGTACCGTCCAGCTTGCCCCGGTGCGCGAGGCCCCGGGTCCAGGCGAAGATCGACGCGATCGGGTTGGTCGAGGTCTTCTCGCCCTTCTGCCACTGCCGGTAGTGCCGGGTGACGGTGCCGTGCGCGGCCTCGGCCTCGACGGTACGGCCGTCCGGGGTCATCAGCACCGAGGTCATCAGGCCCAGCGAGCCGAAGCCCTGCGCCACCGTGTCGGACTGCACGTCACCGTCGTAGTTCTTGCAGGCCCAGACGAAGCCGCCCTCCCACTTCAGCGCGGCGGCCACCATGTCGTCGATCAGCCGGTGCTCGTAGCTGATCCCGGCGGCGTCGAAGTCCGCCTTGAACTCGGCCTCGAAGACCTCGGCGAAGAGGTCCTTGAACCGGCCGTCGTACGCCTTGAGGATGGTGTTCTTCGTCGACAGGTACACCGGGTAGCCGCGGTCCAGGCCGTACCGGAACGAGGCGCGGGCGAAGTCCCGGATGGAGTCGTCGTAGTTGTACATCCCCATGGTGACGCCGCCACCCGGGAAGTTCGCCACCTCCATCTCGACCGGGGCGCCGCCGTCGGTCGGGGTGTAGGTGATGGTGACCGTGCCCGGCCCCGGCACCACGAAGTCGGTCGCCTTGTACTGGTCGCCGTGCGCGTGCCGGCCGATGATGATCGGCTTGGTCCAGCCCGGTACCAGCCGGGGCACGTTGGACATGATGATCGGCTCGCGGAAGACCACCCCGCCGAGGATGTTCCGGATGGTGCCGTTCGGCGAGCGCCACATCTTCTTCAGGCCGAACTCCTCGACCCGGGCCTCGTCCGGGGTGATGGTGGCGCACTTCACGCCGACGCCGTGCTGCTTGATCGCGTTCGCCGCGTCGACGGTCACCTGGTCGTCGGTCTCGTCGCGGTACTGGATCGACAGGTCGTAGTAGTGCAGGTCGACGTCGAGGTAAGGCAGGATCAGCTGGTCGCGGATCTGCTTCCAGATGATCCGGGTCATCTCGTCGCCGTCGAGTTCTACCACCGGATTCGTAACCTTGATCTTCGCCATCGGGCGACGCTCCTCTCCGGGACATCTGCGCTAGCAGTACGAGCGTACTGGAGAGCGTCGGCGGCCCGTACACTGCCTGCCATGCTCAGCCGCCGCGTGGGCCCGGTCACCGTCGTCGCGCTGCCGGACGCCGAGGGGTTGTTCTTCCAGCCCCGCACCGAGGCGTTCCCGACCGCCACCGCCGCACACTGGCGGCTGGCCGACGAACGCGACCCGGGCGCGGTGACCGCCGACGGGCGGTGGCGGCTGCCGTTCCGCTGTTTCGCGCTCCGCTTCGACGACGGCCCGGACGCCGGCCGGGTGATCCTGGTCGACGCCGGGGTCGGGCCGGCCGACGCGCCGGCCCGGACCTGGGCACCGGTCCCGGGTCGGCTGCCGGCCGAACTCGCCGCCGCCGGCATCGCCCCGGAACAGGTCGACACGGTGGTACTCACCCACCTGCACACCGACCACATCGGCTGGGCGGTCACCGGCGAAGGCGGTACGCCGTACTTCCGCAACGCCCGTTACCTGCTGCAACAGGCCGAGGTGGCGGCGTTCCGCCGGTCCGACCCGGCCGGGGTGGCCGGCTACCTGCTCGACCCGCTCACCGCCGCCGGGCGGCTCGACGCACTCGACGGCGACCGCCGGCTCACCTCCGGGGTGCGGATCATCGCCACCCCCGGCCACACCCCCGGCCACCAGTCGGTACTCGTCGAGCACGCCGACGACGCCCTGCTGCTCACCGGCGACCTGCTGGTGCACGCCGTGCAACTTGTCGCCCCCGAGCTGCCGTACGCGCACGAGGTCGACCCGGCCACCGCCCGCGCCTCCCGGGAACGGCTCCTCGCCGAGCTGGCCGCCCGGCCGACCGGCACGCTCGGCACCCCGCACCTGAGCGACCCCTTCGTACCCCTGTGAGGCGGGCCCCCGCTACAACAAAAAGCGACAAGCGGGGGCCCTTCCTCACAGCTCACATGTTGGCGACGTCGGACTGCTTGGCCCGGACGGCCTCGGCGGCTGCCTTGAGGCTCTCGATCTCGTCGGCGTCCAGCGGGGTCTCCACGACCCGGCGTACGCCCTCGCGGCCGATCTCCGCCTCGACGCCCAGGTAGACCCCGGAGATGCCGAACTCCCCGTCGACCCAGGCACAGACCGGCATCACCTCGCCGGAGTCGGTGGCCACGGCGCGGGCCATCCGGGCGGCGGCGGCCGACGGGGCGTAGTACGCCGAACCGGTCTTGAGCAGCGCGACCACCTCGGCCCCGCCGTTGCGGGTGCGGACCACCAGCTCCTCGATCTGCTCGGCCGGCATCACGTCGCGCAGCGGCTTGCCGTCGACGGTGCTGCGGGACGGCACCGGCACCATGGTGTCGCCGTGCGAGCCGAGGGTGAGGGTGCGCACCGAGCCGACCTTCACGCCGAGCGCCTCGGCGACGAAGTTGCTGAACCGGGCGGTGTCGAGCATGCCGGCCTGGCCGAGCACCCGGTTGCGCGGGAACTGGGTGGCGATCTGGGCCAGCGCGGTCATCTCGTCCAGCGGGTTGGAGACGACGATGACGACGGCGTTCGGGGCGTACTTGGCGACGTTCTCGGCGACCTGGCGGACGATCCGGGCGTTGGTCTCCAGCAGGTCCATCCGGCTCATGCCCGGCTTGCGCGGCAGGCCAGCGGTGATCACGACGACGTCGGAACCCTCGATCGCCTCGTAGCCCTCGCCGCCCTTGCCGGTGGTGACCCCGACGACCCTGGTCTCGAAGCCCTCCACCGGACGCGACTGGTTGAGGTCCAGCGCGATCCCCTCGGGCTTCCCCTCGATGATGTCGGTGATCACGACCGTCTCGAAGACGTCGTACTCCGCCAGGCGCTGCGCGGTCGTCGAGCCGTAGAAGCCGGCACCGACTACGGTGACCTTTTTGCCCATGGTCGTCCCACTCCCTGATACCCGTCTGGTTATTTCCGGACGGTATCAGTCAAGAGTGTTCGGTTCTGGCCAGGGGCGGAATTGCCGGTACCGGGCTCACATCGGCGGCTTCGGCCCACGTCGGCGGCTTCAGCCCCGCGCGGGCGGTTCCAGCTCGGCCTCGGCCCGCTCCACCACGTTCGTCAGCAGCATCGCCCGGGTCATCGGGCCGACGCCGCCCGGCATCGGCACCAGCTTGCCGGCCACCTCGGCGACGTCGGGCCCGACGTCGCCGGTGTAGCGGCCCTTGCCGTCCGCGCCGATCACCCGGGTGATCCCGACGTCGACCACCACGGCACCGGGCCGGACCATGTCCGCGGTGAGCAGGCCCGGCACGCCGGCCGCCACGATCACGATGTCGGCACTGCGGGTGTGCGCGGCCAGGTCGAGGGTGCCGGTGTGGCAGAGCGTCACCGTGGCGTTCTCGCTGCGCCGGGTCAGCAGCAGCCCGAGCGGCCGGCCGACCGTGTTGCCCCGGCCGACCACCGCCACCTCGGCGCCGCGCAGCGGCACCTCGTGCCGGCGGAGCAGTTCGACGATGCCGCGCGGGGTGCAGGGCAGCGGGCCGGGGTAGCCGAGTACCAGCCGGCCGAGGTTGACCGGGTGCAGCCCGTCGGCGTCCTTGTCCGGGTCGATCATCTCCAGTACCCGCTGGGTGTCCAGGTGCGCCGGGAGCGGGAGCTGCACGAGGTAGCCGTGGCAGGCCGGGTCGGCGTTCAGCTCGGCGACCGTGGCGTCCACCTGCTCCTGGCCGGCGTCGGCCGGCAGCTCGCGGCGGATCGAGGCGATGCCCACCTCGGCGCAGTCCCGGTGCTTGCCGTCGACGTACGCCCGGGAGCCCGGGTCCTCGCCGACGAGCACGGTGCCCAGTCCCGGCACGACGCCCCGGTCGGCCAGCGCCTTCACCCGGTCGCGCAGTTCTTCCTTGATCGTCGCCGCGGTCGCTTTGCCGTCGAGAAGGGTGGCCGTCACGCCCCAGATCGTCTCACGCCGTACGCCGGGCCGAGCCGGCACCCGGCCGGTCGGTACCGGGATCGGCCACTCGGCCAACCCCCGCTCGGCCGGGCAACCGACACCAAGCACTAACTATCAGTAGTCGTGTTGTTAGTCACGCTCAGTGAGATCTTGTGGAGTTGTCCACATTATGGAAGGCATGATCGGGGCGAATGCGGACCAATAACGGGCAGCAAGTGACCTGGTGCACGGCGGATTCTCTAGGTGTTTTGTGGGGTCAAATCCTGATTGCCCGAATCTGCCGTTCTGTCGAGCCGAGGCCGCGATAGCAGCTCAAACCAGTTATCCGCAAGTCCTACCGCCCCCCTGTGTTACTGACTCGTAACCATCCAGTTTGGCCAGGCGTCCCGCCACGACCTACCTTTGCCGAGCGTTGCACAGCGTTACCTCAGTGTGGGGACGACTGCTCAGCGTAAGGAGACGAGGAGGCTCAATGCAGGTTCGTAGGCTCGCTGCCTGGACCGCCCTCCCCCTTGCCGCGACCCTCGGCCTCGCGGCCTGTGGCAGCGGCGGAGACTCGGGGGAGAGCGACCCGAATGCGACGGTTTCGATCCAGATCGCGGAACCGCAGCACCTGATTTCCACGAACACCAACGACTCCAGCGGTAACCAGGTGCTGTCCGCCCTGTTCGCCCCGCTGGTCGACTACGACGAGCAGAACAAGCCGTACGAGGTCGCCGCGGAGTCCGTGAACTCGACCGACAACCTGACCTGGACGATCAAGCTGAAGGACGGCTACACCTTCCACAACGGCGAGAAGGTGACCGCGGACAGCTACATCAACGCCTGGAACTACGGCGCCTACGGCCCGAACGGCCAGGGCAACAGCTACTTCTTCGAGAAGATCGCCGGTTACGACGACCTCCAGTCCGAGGACCCGGACGGGGACGGCCCGGAGAAGGCGGCGGAGCCGAAGGCCAAGACGCTGACCGGGCTGAAGAAGGTCGACGACACGACCTTCACCGTGACGCTGGCGAAGCCGTACACCGAGTTCAAGACGGTGCTCGGCTACACCGCGTTCTACCCGCTGCCGGAGGCGGCCTTCTCGGCGCCGGGCGTCATCAAGGAGGGCTACGAGGACGCCCCGATCGGCAACGGCCCGTTCAAGATGAAGGGCACCTGGCAGCACGACGCCAAGGTCGAGGTCGAGCGCTACGACGCGTACCCGGGCGAGAAGCCGAAGATCGCCGGTGCCGAGTTCCGGATCTACCAGCAGCTCACCGCGGCCTACGCCGACGTGCTCTCGGACAACCTCGACGTGGACGTGACCGTTCCGACCGAGAGCCTGAGCACCGCCGCGACCGACCTGGGCGACCGGTTCCAGCAGAGCCAGAACTCGTCCTTCCAGTTCGTGGCCTTCCCCACCTTCGAAGAGGAGTTCAGCAAGCCGGAGGTGCGCAAGGCGATCTCCATGGCGATCGACCGGGACGAGATCGCCAAGTCGATCTTCAAGGAGTCGCAGATCTCGGCGCGCTCGTTCGTCTCGCCGGTGGTCGCCGGTTACCAGGACGACACCTGCGGCGAGGCCTGCGAGTTCGACCCGGCCAAGGCCAAGGCGGCGTACCAGGCCGCCGGTGGCCCGAGCGAGCTGAAGATCACCTACAACGGTGACGGCGGGCACAAGGACTGGGTGGACGCCACCTGCAACCAGCTCAAGGCCAACCTGGGCGTGGAGTGCGTCGGCGCCGCCGAGCCGAAGTTCTCGGACCTGCTCACCAAGGTCGAGGGCAAGCAGCCGGTCGGCCTGATCCGGATGGGCTGGCTGATGGACTACCCGTCGATGGAGAACTACCTCGGCCCGCTCTACACCACCAACGGCTCGTCGAACTACTACGGGTACAGCAACCCGGAGTTCGACCGGCTGGTGCAGGAGGGTACGACCGCCGCGACCCCGGACGAGGCGATCAAGAAGTACCAGCAGGCGGAGCAGATCCTGGCCCAGGACATGCCGGTGATCCCGCTCCGGTTCGGCCAGAACGTCTACGCGCACTCGACCCGGGTCAAGAACGTCGAGGTGGACCTCTTCCAGGTCGTCGACATGACCAAGATCGAGGTCGTCAGCAGCTGAGCTGACCGCACGGCCGGTCCGGGCCACCCGGTGCAGACCACGGGTGGCCCGGACCGTTTCCCGGACGTACCGGCCCGGCCCTGCCATACCGCGCCCCAGCCCACCCAACGGAGAGTAAGCAAGCATGTTCCGCTACATCGTGCGGCGCCTGCTGCAGATGGTCCTGGCGTTCTTCGGGACCACTCTGATCGTCTACGCGCTGATGTTCGCCGGACAGGGTGACCCGATCCAGGCACTCGCGGGCGAACGCCCGGTCAGCGCGGCGCAGCGGGCGTACCTGACCGAGAAGTTCCACCTGGACCAGACCGGCGTCGGCGGGTTCTTCTACCGCTACTTCGACTACGTCGGCAACCTGCTCCGGGGCGACCTCGGCGACTCGCTCACCGGGCGGGACATCGGCGACATGCTGGCCCAGGCGTGGCCGGTGACCGTCAAGCTCGCCGTCATCGGGCTGCTGGTGGCGATCCTGGTCGGCGTCACCGCCGGGGTGATCGCCGGACTCCGCCGGGGCGGCATCTTCGACAACGCCACCCTGGCGCTGACCCTGCTGGTGCTGGGCATCCCGACGATCGTGCTGGCGCCGCTGGCCCAGTACTTCCTCGGCGTCAAGCTGCCGATCTTCCCGCCGACCGCCGGCGCCGATCCCAGCCTGCACGCCCTGCTGCTGCCCGGCATCGTGCTCGGCTCGCTGTCGCTGGCCACCGCGCTGCGGCTGACCCGTACCTCGGTGGCCGAGAACCTGCGCTCCGACTACGTACGCACCGCCCGGGCCAAGGGGCTGCCGGTGCGGCGGATCGTCACCGTGCACGTACTCCGGAACTCGCTGATCCCGGTGATCACCTTCCTCGGCGTCGAACTCGGCAACCTGATGAGCGGCGCGATCATCACCGAGGGCGTCTTCAACATCCCGGGCGTCGGGTTCAACCTCTTCCGCGGCATCAAGACCGAGGACGGACCGCTGGTGGTCGGCCTGGTCAGCGTGCTGGTCGTGGTCTATCTGGTGTCGAACCTCGTGGTCGACGTCCTGTACGCCGTCCTCGACCCCCGCATCCGGTACGAGTGAGGGACCAACAGGCATGAGTGAACTTCAGACCCGGCCGCGCAGTCTGGCCGGCGACGCCTGGCGCGACCTGCGCCGCAACCCGATCTTCTGGATCTCCCTGGTACTGGTCCTGACGGTCACCGCGATGGCGGCCCTCCCCGGCCTGTTCACCGCGAACGACCCGCACGACTGCACGCTCGCCCGCCAGCACGCCGGCCCCGGCGGCGGCGCCCCGCTCGGGTACGACTTCCAGGGCTGCGACATCTACGCCCGCGCCGTCTTCGGCGCCCGCGCCTCGCTGCTGGTCGGCGCCCTGTCCGCCCTGGTCACCGGGCTGATCGCGATCAGCGTCGGGATGCTCGCCGGCTACTTCGGCCGGTGGGTCGACGCGACGCTGTCCCGGGTGGTCGACGTGGTGCTCGGCATCCCGCTGCTGCTCGCCGCGATCGTGCTGCTCAAGCGGATCGGCAGCGACGACCCGAACGTCCGGATCATCGCGGTGATCTTCGTACTCGCCGTGCTCGGCTGGACCACCGCCGCCCGGGTGATCCGCTCCTCGGTGATCAGCGCCAAGCAGCAGGACTACGTGGCCGCGGCCCGGATGCTCGGCGCCGGCGACGGCCGGACCATGTGGCGGCACATCCTGCCCAACTCGCTGGCCCCGGTGATCGTGGTGCTGACCATCGCGCTCGGCTCGTTCATCGCCGCCGAGGCGACACTGTCGTTCCTCGGCATCGGCCTCAAGGCGCCGACCATCTCCTGGGGCATCGACATCGACGCCGGCCGGACGCACATGCGGGAGTCGGCGGTACCGCTGGTGGTGCCGTCCACCTTCCTGGCGCTGACCGTACTGGCCTTCATCATGCTCGGCGACGCGATCCGCGACGCCTTCGACCCGAAGCTGCGGTGATCACATGAGCGACCAATCCAACCGGCGCGGCGCCGTCGCGACGGCGCCGGCCGGCACCGACGGCGGGCACCTGCTGGAGGTACGGGACCTCTTCGTCGAGTTCCACACCCGGGACGGCGTGGCGAAGGTGATCAACGGAGTCTCGTACCACCTGGACGCCGGGGAGACCCTGGCGGTACTGGGCGAGTCGGGCTCCGGCAAGTCGGTGACCGCCCAGGCGATCATGGGAATCCTGGACATGCCACCGGCGGTCATCCCCGCCGGGCAGATCCGCTACCGGGGCACCGACCTGCTGAAGCTCTCCGAGGAGGAGCGCCGGAAGGTACGCGGCAAGCAGATCTCGATGATCTTCCAGGACGCGCTCTCGGCACTGAACCCGGTCTTCCCGGTCGGCTGGCAGATCGGCGAGACGCTCCGGCTGCGCGAGGGGATGTCCCGGGCCCAGGCCAAACGCCGGGCGATCGAGCTGATGGAACTGGTGAAGATCCCCGGCGCCCGGCAGCGGATCGGCGACTACCCGCACCAGTTCTCCGGCGGCATGCGGCAACGGGTCATGATCGCCATGTCCCTGGCGCAGGACCCGGCCGTACTGATCGCCGACGAGCCGACCACCGCGCTGGACGTGACCGTACAGGCCCAGATCATGGACCTGCTCGGCGAACTGCGCCGGGACCTGAACATGGCGATGATCCTGATCACCCACGACCTCGGGGTCGTCGCCGACGTGGCCGACCGGATCGCCGTGATGTACGCCGGCCGGATCGTCGAACACGCCGACGTGCACTCGCTGTACGAGGCACCGGCACACCCGTACACCAAGGGGCTGCTGGAGTCGATTCCCCGGCTCGACCTCAAGGGCCAGCGGCTGACCACGATCAGGGGCCTGCCGCCCAACCTGATGCGCATCCCCAGCGGCTGCCCGTTCCACCCGCGCTGCCCGTACGCCCGGCAGGAGTGCGTCGACGTCGTGCCGGCGGTCCGGTCGCTCGGCAACGGCCGGACCAGCGCCTGCCACTTCGCCCAGGAGGTCCTCGATGACCGCGTCTGACAACAACCCGCCGGCCCAGCCGGTCAAGCCGCGCGGCGAGACCGTGCTGCGGGTCGAGAATGTCGTCAAGCATTTCCCGATCACCCAGGGCATCGTCTTCAAGCGGCAGATCGGCGCCGTGAAGGCGGTCGACGGGGTCAGCTTCGAACTCGGCCGGGGCGAGACGCTCGGCATCGTCGGCGAGTCCGGCTGCGGCAAGTCGACCCTGGCCAAGCTGCTGATGCGGCTGGAGACGCCGACAGGTGGCCGGGCCGTGCTGGAGGGCCGGGACATGTTCAAGCTCTCCGGCGCCGAGCTGCGCCGGATGCGCCGGAACGTGCAGATGGTCATGCAGGACCCGTACACCTCGCTGAACCCGCGGATGACCGTCGGCGACATCATCGGCGAACCGTTCGACATCCATCCGGACGCGGCACCGCGCGGCAGCCGTCGGCAGCGGGTGCAGGAGTTGCTGGACCTGGTCGGGTTGAACCCGGAGCACGTCAACCGCTATCCGCACCAGTTCTCCGGCGGCCAGCGGCAGCGCATCGGCATCGCCCGGGCGCTGGCCCTCAAGCCGGAGATCATCGTCTGCGACGAGCCGGTCTCGGCACTGGACGTCTCGATCCAGGCGCAGGTGATCAACCTGCTGGAGAGCCTCCAGGACGAACTCGGGCTCTCCTACATCTTCATCGCGCACGACCTGTCGGTGGTCCGGCACATCGCCGACCGGGTCGCGGTGATGTACCTCGGCAAGATCGTGGAGATCGGTACCGAGGAGGAGATCTACGAGCGGCCGACGCACCCGTACACCCAGGCGCTGCTCTCGGCGGTCCCGGTGCCGGACCCGAAGGCCCGGGCGCACCGCGAGGTGATCCGACTCGACGGTGACGTGCCGTCGCCGGCCAACCCGCCGTCCGGCTGCCGGTTCCGCACCCGGTGCTGGAAGGCGCAGGACATCTGCGCCACCCAGGAGCCACAGCTCGTGCTCCGGGCCGTCGAGCCACACCCGTCGGCCTGCCACTTCGCCGAACTGCGGGAGCACGTCGTCTCCTGACCGCCCGGTCCGGTCGCCCGAGCGCCACCGACGGCGCATCGGCGCATCGGCGCATCGGCGCATCGGCGCATCGGCGCATCGGCGCATCGGCGCATCGGCGCATCGGCGCATCGGCGCATCGGCGGCCGAGCCGTACCACCCGATCCGGAGACTGTCGAGCTGGGCGCACAGACGGGGCACGACAAACCCGACGTCACGTCACCAACCGGGGCGGCGCAGCGAGCGGGCGCACAGACGGGGCAGCTCGACAGTCTCCGTTCGGGACATTGTTCCGGAGGGAGCCGCGCGCCAGACCCGGGTGCGGGGATCGCCCGGGAACCCTGCGGCGGTTCCTTGGCTCTGGTCTACATGGCACGAAGAGTCGTAACCGTGACGTTGGTTCTGTTGGTCCTGGTGGGTTCGCTGGCCGGGTGTGGTGCTGAGCCTCCGCATGCGGTCGGCCCGACCGGCGGGCGCTCGTCGCCGTCGCCGTCGCCATCGCCGTCGCCATCGACCGAACCGGGCCCGGTGACCGTAACCGGCGGCGGGGCCGGGCCGACCGACATCTGCCCGGCCAGCCCGGGCACGGCGGAGAATCCGCTCGAGGTGCAGGGGGTCGCGGACGCCGGGAACTCCTTCTGGGGGCTGCTCTTCCCGCGCGGCGGTCCGGGCCTGCACGCCGGCCGGGACGAGAAGATCGTCTGGCGGATGACCGGCTCCGGCACCTTCGAGGTGCGGGCGACCGGCCCGGACGGGACCACCGTCGAGCCGATCTGGGGTCCGACCTCGCACCAGGGCAGCAGTTGGACCAGGCCGGGCGACGAGTGGGGTACCGGCTGGAACTTCCCCACCGCCGGCTGCTGGACCGTCCGGGCCAGCCGCTCCGGCGGCGCGACCGGCAGCGCGCTGCTCCGGGTCGGCTGACGGCTGACCGGCCACCCGGTCGGGCCGGACCGGCGGTGGGCGAAGTGCCTGCCGTCGTCAGTGGAAGAAGTGCCGGGTACCGGTGAGGTACATGGTGATGCCGGCCGCCGAGGCCGCCGCCACGACCTCCTCGTCGCGGAGCGAGCCGCCCGGCTGGACGACCGCCCGCACCCCGGCGTCGATCAACACCTGGAGCCCGTCCGGAAAAGGGAAGAAGGCGTCCGAGGCGGCCACCGCACCCCGGGCCCGGTCGGCGCCGGCCCGGGAGACCGCCAGGTGTGCCGAGTCGACCCGGTTGACCTGGCCCATCCCGACCCCGACCGTCGCACCGTCCGCGGCGAGCAGGATCGCGTTGCTCTTCACCGCCCGGACGGCCCGCCAGGCGAAGGCGAGGTCGGCCAGCGTCGACCCGTCCGCAGGCTCACCGGTGGCCAGCCGCCAGCCGGCCGGGTCGTCGCCGGGCGCGTCCACCCGGTCGGCCAGCTGCATCAGCACGCCGCCGCTGACCGGACGCCACTCCGCCGGGTACGGAGCCCAGGCGGGCGCCCGCAGCAGCCGGATGTTCTTCTTGCCGGAGAGCACGTCCACCGCACCCGGCTCGAAGTCGGGTGCCACGAGTACCTCGGTGAAGACCTCGGCGACCTGCTGTGCCATCTCGACCGAGACCGGCCGGTTGACCGCGATCACCCCGCCGAACGCGGAAACCGGGTCGCAGGCGTGTGCCCGGCGGTGCGCCTGCGCCACGTCGGCGCCGACGGCGATGCCGCACGGGTTGGCGTGCTTGATGATCGCCACCGCCGGCTGGCCGGGAAAGTCGTTCACCGCCCGCCAGGCCGCGTCCGCGTCGACGTAGTTGTTGTAGGACATCTCCTTGCCGTGCAACTGCTCCGCCTGGGCCAGCCCGGCCGGGGATGCCGGGTCGACGTAGAGCACCGCCGCCTGGTGCGGGTTCTCGCCGTACCGCAACGGAGTGGGGGCGGTGAGCACCTGACCGGCGAAGGCCGGCCACTCCTGCTCCGCCGACCCCTGATCCGCCGACCCGGTACGCGCCGCGAACCAGTTCGCCACCGCCACGTCGTACTCGGCGATGTCGGCGAAGGCGCGGGCCGCGAGCTGCCGGCGCTGCCCGGCGCTGAACCCGCCGTCGGCCAGCGCGGCCAGCACCGACGGGTACGCCGACACCGACGTGACCACCGCCACCGAGGCGTGGTTCTTGGCGGCCGCCCGCACCATCGCCGGCCCGCCGATGTCGATCTGCTCGACGCACCCGTCGAAGTCCGCACCGGACGCGACCGTCTCGGCGAACGGGTAGAGGTTCGACACCAGCAGGTCGAACGGGGCGATGCCCAGCTCGCCGAGCTGCGCCGCGTGCCGCTCCAGCCGCAGGTCGGCGAGGAGCCCGGCGTGCACTTTCGGATGCAGCGTCTTGACCCGGCCGTCGAGCACCTCGGGGAAGCCGGTCAGCGACTCGACCGGGGTGACCGGGATGCCGGCCCCCTGCACGGTCGTCGCCGTGCTCCCGGTGGAGACGATCTCGACTCCGGCGTCGTGCAGCGCCCGGGCCAGCTCGACCAGCCCGGTCTTGTCGTAGACGCTTACCAGCGCGCGCCGGATCGGCCGCCGGCCGTCCGGGCCCGAACTCGTGTCGCTCACTCCGATCGTGACCTTCCTTCCAGTTATCGTCCAACCCTCCCGGAGCAACCGGCCGACCTGCGTGACGAGCTGCCGCCGCTCGGCCACCTTGATCCGCTCGGTCAGGGTCTCCTCGTCGTCGTCGTCGAGTACCGGCACCGCCACCTGGGCGACGATCGGCCCGGTGTCGACCCCTGCGTCGACGAAGAAGAGCGTGGCCCCGGCGAGTTTGACTCCGTAGTCGAGGGCGTCGCGCGGGCCGTGCATGCCGGGAAATGCGGGCAGCAGCGAGTTGTGCGTGTTGACGTAGCGGTCGCCGAAGGCCGCCAGGAAGTGCGGGCCGACCAGCTTGAGGAAGCCGGCCGAGACGACCAGGTCGGGCTCGTGCCCGGCGACGTGCGCGGTGAGCGCCCGGTCCCAGTCCTCGCGGGTCGGGTACGCCTTGACCGGGGCGACGAAGGTGGGCACCCCGGCCGTGGCGGCCCGGTCGAGGCCGGCGATGCCGTCCCGGTCGGCGCCGACGGCGACCACCCGGGCGCCGTACGCCGGGTCCGCGGCGGCGTCCAGCAGGGCCTGGAGATTGCTCCCGGAGCCGGAGACGAGGACGACGACGCGGGCTGGCGACACGGGCTCAGTCACCCCAGCACCCTACCGGGCAGGTCAGGTCGGCCCGGCGGCGGCGCGGCCCGGCTACGGCACCCGGCGGGAGCGGTGTCGGTCACGATCGGCATGTCGGGCGGCGGGCGGGCCACCAAAGTGGCGCTGATTAGGTACGCTGCCGGACGCTCGGGGCAGTGACGTGCCCCAGAAGATAGACCCTCGGTAATTTCATACATGCGCTGAGTGCCGGCCAAGGAGCCCAACACACATGCAACCTGGTTACCCCTCACACCCGCCGCAACAGATCAACAACAACATGACGATGTCCATCGTCGCGATCTTCCTCTTCTGGCCGCTGGCCATCCCGGCCATCATCAACGCCTCGAAGGTCAACCCGCTGCTCCAGCAGGGCAACTTCGCCGAGGCACAGGCCGCCGCCGCCGAGTCCCGCAAGTGGTCGAAGCTGGCCCTGATCATCGGTATCTGCCTCTGGGTGGTCTCGCTGATCTGCTGCGTCATCAGCTTTGTCCTCAGCGCCAACTCGGGGTCGAACGGCTAGTCTGAGATCTGTCGTCGAAGGAGTCTTGCCATGCAGCCCGGCTACCCAGGCCAGGACCCGTACGGGCAGCAGCCGTCGGATCCGAACGCGCCACAACCCCAGGATCCGTACGCGCAGCCGCCGCAGCCGACCTCGGGACAGCCGTACGGGCAGCCGACCTCGGGACAGCCGTACGGGCAGCCGACCTCGGGACAGCCGTACGGGCAGCCGACCTCGGGACAGCCGTACGGGCAACCCACCTCCGGCCAGCCGTACGGGCAACCGCAGTACCAGGACGCCCAGCAGCCGTACCAGGACCCGTACGGCCAGCAGCCGATGCCGGGCCAGCCCTACGGCGCGGCGCCCGGCTACCAGCCCGGTGGCTATCCGGCGGCCGGTGGGCAGAACAACACCATCGGGCTGATCGCCATGATCGTCGGCATCATCTCGATCCCGGCGGCGTGCTGTGCCGCACTCGGCATCATCGCCGGGATCGCCGGGATCGTGCTCGGCTTCATCGGCCGGGGCAAGGCCAGCCGCGGTGAGGCCAGCAACGGCGGGCAGGCCCTGACCGGGCTGATCTGCGGTGCCGTTGGCCTGCTCCTCGGGGTGGTGAACGTGATCCTCGCGGTCGTGCTCAACGTGAACGGCTTCAGCTACACCCCCTGACCGGACCCGGTCGGGCCACGGCCCGCCGGAGCATGACAGCCGTATCGGGGCGCCTCGGATTCACCGGGGCGCCCCGAAGCGTGTTCCGGCGCGACCGCGCGCTTTGCGGGCCGTCAGCGTCGGGCGACGGCCCGGGTCGCGGCGGCGCCGACCAGGGTGCCGACCAGCACGACGACGGTCGCCCCGGCAGCCACCTGCCAGTAGGCCGGGCCCACCTCGGCCAGCCGGCCACCGCCGAGCGGGCCGGCGGAGAGGAGGGCCGCCGCACCCGTCACCAGCCCGGCGACCGGGCCACCGACCGCGGCCGCGCCCAGCAGCACGCCCCAGCCGGGCGGCGGCACGTTCCGCTCGGCGGCGGAGCGCAACCGGCGACGGGCCAGCAGCCAGCCCGCGGCCATGCCGGCCAGCACCGGTACGGCCAGCACGACGCCGCCGACCCCGCCGAGCGGTCCCTGGGGCAGCCCGGCCAGCAGCGGTACGGCCGGCAGTGCTCCGATGGAGACCTCGGAACTCCGCACCACCGTGTCGGTGCCGACCGCGAACCCCGGCCCGAGGAGATAGCTGGCCGCCCAGACGGCGGCGTTCGGCGCGTACCCGAGGCTGACCAGGGTGATGCCCGCCTGGCCGGACACACCGGTGCGGTAGGCCCCGATCATGTCACCGGCCTCGCCGCCACCTGTCGCCACCGCCAGCCCGGCCGCCCCGGCACCGGCCCCGAGCAGCAGCAGTGCGGCGACCACCCCGGTGCGCAGCCCGTCCCGGAGCACCAGCGGGGTACGCCGGGCCACCATCACCAACACCCCGCTGGCCCGGGCCGCGCCGACAAGCGCGGCGAGGGTGCCGAAGCCGGCCAGCGTCACCGCGGCCCGTACCGGATCGGCGGTCGGCCCGGCACCGCCGAGCAGCAGCGCGGCCAGTCCGCCGAGCACGCCGTACCCGATGCCGACCGCGACCGCGACGGCGAGCGCCCGGCCGACGCTCGGCCGCTCCCGGACCCGGACCGCCCGGCTGACGTGCACGCCGGCCCGGTTCAGCCGCCAGGCAGCCAGCATGGCCAGGGTGAGCGGTGCGAGGCCGAACGGGCCGGCCTCGGTCTGTAGCGGCACGCCGTGCCCGAGCAGCCAGCCGGCCAGGCCCAGCCGGGCCGCGCCGAGCACCTCGCCGCCGCCCTCGGCGAACCGGGCCATCCCGAGCACCACGGCGACCGGCAGGTAGCCGAGCAGGGCCGCCCAGCCGGCGGCCACCGCCGCCGCGACCGCCAGCGGCGCCCGGCCGGCCCCCGCTGCCCCGCCCGGCCTGGGTCGGGGCACCCGGCGCTGTCCGGACCGCACGGGCGGCGGCCCGGACGGCCCGCTCCGGCGCGGTTGCCGGCCGTCGGCCGGCCCGGTCTCGGCGACCTGCTCCGCGCCGCCGACCGGCACGGCCGGCTCGACCGGCGGGTCCGGACTACGCGGCCGGTCAGGATCGGTGGGTGGTGGCATCAGCGCCTACTCTGGCACGGCTGCGGGTCGGCCGGTTCACGACACCACGGTACGGATGACCGGCGCCACCGCGACACCCGTATCCGTTCGGCGGCGGCCGGAACGGGACCGGGGTGGCCGGCAACCGCCGACCACCCCGGAACCACGCTCCCGCCGGCTCAGTTGCCGGACATCAGCTCCCGCATCAGCCGCGCGGTCTCGCTCGGCGTCTTGCCGACCTTGACCCCGACCGCCTCCAGGGCGGCCTTCTTCGCGTCGGCGGTGCCGGCCGAGCCGGAGATGATCGCCCCGGCGTGCCCCATGGTCTTGCCGGGCGGCGCGG
Organism: Plantactinospora sp. WMMB782; assembly: GCF_049179135.1. NCBI lineage: Bacteria > Bacillati > Actinomycetota > Actinomycetes > Micromonosporales > Micromonosporaceae > Plantactinospora > Plantactinospora sp. WMMB782. The sequence goes on from NZ_JBMHMC010000007.1 coordinate 1,400,410, forward strand.
TGAAGCCGGCGATGTACCCGACCACCGGCTTGGTGACGTTGTCCTTGATGAACTCGGCCGCCCGCTCCTCGGCGTCGCCGCCGATCTCGCCGATCATCACGATCGCGTCGGTCTCCGGGTCGGCCTGGAACGCGGCGAGCGCGTCGATGTGGGTGGTGCCGATGATCGGGTCACCGCCGATGCCGACGCAGGTGGAGAAGCCGATGTCACGCAGCTCGTACATCATCTGGTAGGTCAGGGTGCCGGACTTGCTGACCAGACCGATCCGGCCCGCCCCGGTGATGTCGGCCGGGATGATGCCGGCGTTCGAGGCGCCCGGCGAGGCGATGCCGGGGCAGTTCGGCCCGATGATCCGGGTCCGCTCCCCCTGCGCCAGGTTGTACGCCCAGAACGCCGCGGTGTCGTGCACCGGTACGCCCTCGGTGATCACCACGGCGAGCGGGATGCCGGCGTCGATCGCCTCCACCACGGCACCCCGGGTGAACTGCGGCGGCACGAAGATGACCGTGACGTCGGCACCGGTGGCCGCCATCGCCTCGGCGACGTTGGCGAAGACCGGCAGCTCGACGGTGTCGAAGCCGACCTTCTGGCCGGCCTTGCGCGGGTTGACCCCGCCGACCACGTTGGTGCCGGCGGCCAGCATCCGCCTGGTGTGCTTCATCCCCTCGGAGCCGGTCATCCCCTGTACGACGACCTTGGACTCCTTGGTCAGCCAGATTGCCATCTCAGACCCCCGCAGCCGCGAGCTCGGCGGCCCGCTGGGCCGCGCCGTCCATAGTGTCCACCCGCTGCACCAGCGGGTTCGCGGCGCCGTCGAGGATCGCGCGTCCGGCCTCCGCGTTGTTGCCGTCGAGGCGTACCACGAGGGGCTTGTCGACCGTCTCGCCGCGCTCGGCGAGCAGGGCCAGGGCCTGGATGATGCCGTTGGCCACCTCGTCGCAGGCGGTGATGCCGCCGAAGACGTTGACGAAGACGCTGCGTACCGACGGGTCGGAGAGCACGATCTCCAGCCCGTTGGCCATCACCGCGGCGCTGGCGCCGCCGCCGATGTCGAGGAAGTTCGCCGGCTTGACCCCGCCGTGCGACTCGCCCGCGTAGGCCACCACGTCGAGGGTGGACATGACCAGGCCGGCGCCGTTGCCGATGATCCCGACCTCGCCGTCCAGCTTGACGTAGTTGAGGTCCTTCTCCTTGGCCCGCTGCTCCAGCGGGTCGACCGCGGCCTGGTCGACGAGCGCCTCGTGGTCGGGGTGCCGGAAGCCGGCGTTCTCGTCCAGCGAGACCTTCGCGTCGAGGCAGAGCACCGTGCCGTCGGTGGTCCGGGCCAGCGGGTTCACCTCGACCAGGGTGGCGTCCTCGGCCACGAACGCCTGCCAGAGGCGTACGGCGATCGGCACGATCTGCTCGGTCAGCTCGGCGGGGAAGCCGGCCGCCTCGACGATCTCGCGTGCCTTGGCCTCGTCGACCCCGGCGTTCGCGTCGATCGCCACCTTCGCCACCCGATCCGGCGTCTCGGCGGCCACCTGCTCGATGTCCATCCCGCCGGCGACGCTGGCGATGCAGAGGAAGGTGCGGTTCGCGCGGTCGAGCAGGTAGGAGAAGTAGTACTCCTCGGCGATGTCCGCGGTCACGGTCAGCATGACCTTGTTGACCGTGTGGCCCTTGATGTCCATGCCGAGGATGTCGGTGGCCCGGGCCACCGCCTCGTCCGGTCCCTCGGCGAGCTTGACGCCGCCCGCCTTGCCCCGGCCGCCGACCTTCACCTGCGCCTTGACGACCACCCGGCCGCCGAGGCGCTCGGCGATCGCGCGGGCCTCCTGCGGGGTCGTCGCCACGCCGCCGGCCAGCACGGGCAACCCGTGCCGCTCGAACAGCTCACGCCCCTGGTATTCGTACAGGTCCACGATTGCGCGTCCCGTCTGCGTCTTTGCGGCGCGCCGTCGCGCCGCCGCCAGCGTGTGAATGGTTTGGACCTGTCGTATACCCAGAAACAGGCCGTCGGGCGCAGCCTAGCGAGGTGACCACGGCGGGCATCCACGTGGGTGCGCGGTGTGCGGTATCGCACAGCAGGCCGGCGGCCGTGCCGGGTCGCACGACGGCGCGGCCGGCGGGCCTGGCCGGCTGGGGGCCGCCGGCCAGGCGGAAAAGATTTCCCGGGTGGCGTAACCCGGCGTAAGGGACGTCGTTGAGTCTGATGTCGGAGCGCTGGGAAGCGCGATGACGGATACGGCCGATGCCCTGTCGGTCGAGGGGTGGCGGCGGGGCATCGCGCATAGAGAGGCCGGACGTGTGAGGGGTGCGTCCGGCCTCTCCCCCATTTCCGGGTACGGCGGTGCCGGGTCCCTCAGTTGCCGACGGGTTGCCCGACGTTGGCCCGGACCCACTCCACGATCGAGCCGGTGGTGGCACCCGGGGTGAAGATCTTCGCCACGCCGAGCCGCTCCAGCTCGGGGATGTCCGCGTCGGGGATGATCCCGCCGCCGAAGACGACCAGGTCCGCCACGTCCCGCTCGGCGAGCAGTTCCAGCACCCTGCGGAACAGTGTCATGTGCGCCCCGGAGAGCACCGACAGGCCGACGGCGTCGGCGTCCTCCTGGATCGCCGTCTCGACGATCTGTTCGGGCGTCTGGTGCAGGCCGGTGTAGATGACCTCCATGCCGGCGTCCCGCAGGGCGCGGGCGACCACCTTCGCTCCCCGGTCGTGCCCGTCCAGGCCGGGCTTGGCGACGACCACCCGGATCCGAGAACTCATCAGCGCAACACCTCTCCTGGGCACGACCGGACCTACCTGAACGAACGGTAACCCGGTTGCCGGCCAGCCGGGTACTTCCCCCGGGAACCGGCCGGGTGACCCCTCCGGCGATACCCCTACGGACTCTGCGGCGAACTCTCCGGCACGGGGCGGATGGATGACACCGCGCTGCTCCTGCGGTGACTGAGCGTTAACAACGAGGGTGGTCGCAAAAGGTTACGAGATATGGCATTCATGGACGCACAACCGCACACCGAACCGGCATTCTGGCGCTGCGACTTGTGGCACGCCTAGGGGTTGGTTACCGTGGCCCACGGTTGTCATCAGGTCCATGACCGGGTGGCGACGCGGTCAACCGGAGTTCACCTGGATCGTCGAACCCCGGTCACGGTCGCAACACGGATCCGACAACGGAGGGTGTGCGTGCGCCAGCGCCTGTCGTCTGAGCCCGATCGCTATCGAGGGCGACGCCGCGTCCCCACACCCCCACGCAGCCGCTACGCCGCCGTCGTCACCACCGCGTTCGTCGGAGCCGGCGTCGTCGCGCTCGGCGCGGGAGCCCTGCCCGACGCGAAGGCGGTCAGCCCGTCCGCCCTGGCGGACCTGGAGAAGGCCGCCGCGACCAGCGAGGACCTGAGCGCGCGGGCCGCCGACGCCGAGCGGGCGTCCCGGAGCGACCGTGGCGACGACGGGCTCGCCTCCACCCTGGCCGCCGCCCCCGAGGTCTGGCGGCTACCACTGGAGAACTACAGCTTCACCTCGCCGTACGGCATGAAGTGGAACAAGCTGCACGCCGGCATCGACCTGGCCGCCCCCGAGGGGACGCCGTACAGCGCGGTGCACGCCGGCACGGTGACCAAGGCCGGCTGGTTCGGCGGTTACGGCTACTGCGTGATCGTGCGGCACGCCGACGGCACCGAGTCCATCTACGGGCACTCGTCCAAGATCGTGGTAAGCGAGGGCCAGGAGGTCAAGGCCGGCGACCAGCTCGGCCTGGTCGGGCTCACCGGCCACGCCTACGGCTCGCAACTGCATCTCGAACTGCATGTCAACGGCAAGCCGACCGACCCGATCCCCTACCTGCGGGACCGTGGAGTGGACATCCAGCTACAAGTCGACGATCCGTACGCTGGCGTAGCTGCCTCCTGACCCGGCGTAACGCCGCTTCACCGCCCAACCGCTACCGGTTGGGCGGTTTTCGTTGCCCTGACCCGCGACGAAGTTGCGTGCGCCACACCGGCAGGTGTGAGTGATCGCACTGTCGCCTCGCCCACGATACAGGCCATCAACGGCGTGTTGGGGCTAAATCCGGCAGGTGATCGCGGTCATCGACCGTCGTCGCCCGACCCGGGAAGCCGCCCGGCGGCACGGGTTGACCACCATTTTCGGGTCCACCCCCACCTTTCGAAGGGACCCGTCGTGCCGGAGACCGATCCGAACCAGCCCGAAGCGACCGAGGGCCGAGCTGTCGAGGGGCGGGCCGTCGAGGATCAAGCCGCCGACGGTCGAGCCGCCGAGAGCCGTGACGTTGCGGGTACCTCCGACGGGTCCGGCGCGTCCGACGGGTCCGGCACGAGCCGACGTACCGGGCGACCCGGGGTGGCCCGGCACCGGGCCAGCCGGCAACGGCGGTACCTGGTTCCCGGACTGGCCGTGCTGCTCGGCCTGGGCGTGGCCGGGGCGGCGACGGCGGTGGCCGTCGGCGACGACCGGCCGACCGACCAGGTCTCGGTGGCCGCCGAGGAGTCGGCCCGGGCCGCCGCCGCCCAGCGGGCCGACCGGGCCGCCCGGGACACCGTCGGCACACCGGGCGCGACCCCGACCGCGATGCCGACACCGAGCGTTACCGCAACGCCGACACCGACCACCACGCCGAGCCGGAGCGGCCGGTCCGCCAAGGCCAGGGCGGCCAGCCCGACGGCGAGCAAGAAGGCGCCCGCCTGGGTCAACCCGATGCCGGGGGCCGCCATCACCTCCTGCTACGGGATGCGCTGGGGAGTGCTGCACGCCGGCATCGACCTGGCGATGCCGGCCGACACTCCGATCCGGGCCGCCGGCGCCGGCACGGTGGTCGAGGCCGGCTGGGCCTACGCCGGCTACGGCATCTCAGTCGTCGTCGACCACGGCAACGGCTGGCTCACCCACTACGCCCACCAGAACCGGACCACGGTCAGCGTCGGGGACCGGGTCAAGGCCGGCCAGGTGATCGGGTACGAGGGTTCCACCGGCGACTCCACCGGACCGCACCTGCACTTCGAGGTGCACAACGGGCTGTGGAACCAGGTCGACCCGGCACCGTGGATGCGGGACCGTGGCGTGGATCTCGGCTGCTGAGAACACCGCGTAGCGCCGGGCTGGCGGCAAACGCCGGGCTGACTGGGACGTGGTGGAGCCGGGCTGGATTCGCCGCTCCCCGTCCGCTGCGATCCCTCAGGCTTCCAGTTGTCCGCTCGGTCCCTGCTCGACACGGGTCCGGTGGTCCTTGGCGAGACCGTGCAGCGGGCACGGCTGCCTCGGCTCGCGAGGGCACAGGACCCACAGGTCGCTCGCGGTCGCCCGGTAGAGGCGGTACGGCGAGGACCCCGTCACGTCGTCCCGGGTCAGCACGGTGCCGCCCCGCTCGCTGGGTCCGGGATACACCCGCAGTCCGCGCTCCAGGTCGTCACTCCGCAACTCACCCGCCGTCCCGGACGCGTACAGGGCACGGCCGTGGTATGGCCGGACGCTCGAGTCGAACACGACGATGCTCACGTCCGGGCGGTCACTGAGATTGCGCGAGTGCACGGTGTCGGTCTCGGAGACCCAGTAGAACTCGCGCAGGCCGGCTGCGGCGAAGTAGACCGGACAGGTCCAGGGCCGGCCGCCCTGATCGACGGTGCCGAGGGTCAGGAAGGCGTTGGTGTCGAGCAGTCTCCGCGCGTGTACGGCGAGATCGTCGGCTGTCATCGTGCAGAAATCTCCTGTCGGACGATCCGTACCGCAGGTAGCGGCCGTCGGCGCCGCTCCTGTGCCGCCTGACGGGTGAACTGGACGTGTTCGTGGTGGCCGGGGCCGACGGCCGCCCGGCGGTGCTCAGAGCTTGTCGATCGGGGCGTGCCGGAGCACCAGCCAGAGCGTCTGGTCGCCGAAGTCGATCTGGGCCCGGGCACCCGGACCGTGCCCCTCGACCGCGAGCACCCGGCCGAGGCCGTAGCGCTGGTGGTTGACCCGGTCTCCGACGGCGACCTTCGGCGGCTGTTTCAGCTCGCTTGCGGTGCTGAGCCGACTGCCGTCGATGCCGAGCCGGGAGGCGAGCTGGGCGGCCTTCGGCGTACCCCCGGAGAAGCCGCCGCCCCGGTAGGCGCCGGACCGGTCCTCGGTGCCGGACCGGCCACCCACGCCGCCACCCGTCCCCGACCAGGAGGTGTAGGCCGCCCCGGTGCGCTCCCAGCGGACGAGGTCGGCAGGCAGCTCGTCGACGAACCGGGAGGGCGGGTTGTAGGAGGGCTGCCCCCAGGCCGACCGGGTGACCGCCCGGGACAGGTAGAGCCGCTGGCGGGCCCGGGTTATCCCGACGTACGCCAGCCGGCGCTCCTCCTCCAGCTCCCGGTTGTCGCCGAGGGTCCGCAGGTGCGGGAAGACGCCGTCCTCCAGGCCGGTCAGGAAGACCACCGGGAACTCCAGCCCCTTGGCGGTGTGCAGGGTCATCAGGGTGACCACGCCCTGGTGCTCGGGGTCGTCCGACGGCACCTGGTCGGCGTCGGCGACCAGTGCGACCTGCTCCAGGAACCCGGCCAGGGTGGCACTCGGCCCGCCCTCGTCGGCCAGCGCCTCCGCCCGCTCGGTGTACTCCCGGGCGACGCTCACCAGCTCCTGGAGGTTCTCCACCCGGCCGGCGTCCTGCGGGTCGATGCTCTCCTCCAACTCCCCGAGGTAGCCAGAGCGGGTGAGCACCGCCTCCAGGACCTCCTCGGGCAGCGCGGTCCCGGCCAGCTCGCGCAGCCCGTCGAGCAGCGCGACGAACTCGGCGATCGCGTTCGCCGAGCGGGTGGAGATGCCGGGTGCCTCGGCGGCCCGGCGCAGCGCGGCACCGAACGAGATCCGGTCCCGGGTGGCCAGCGCCTCGACGCAGGCCTCGGCCCGGTCGCCGATGCCCCGGCGGGGTGTGTTCAGGATGCGCCGGATGCTCACCGTGTCGTCGTCGTTGACCACCGCGCGCAGGTAGGCCAGGGCGTCCCGGACCTCCTTGCGCTCGTAGAACCGGACCCCGCCGACGACCTTGTAGGGCAGCCCGACCCGGATGAAGACCTCTTCGAAGACCCGGGACTGTGCGTTCGTGCGGTAGAAGACCGCCACGTCGCCCGGCCGGGCCGAACGGGCGTCGCAGAGCCGGTCGATCTCCCGACCCACCCAGTCCGCCTCGGCGTGCTCGGTGTCGGCGACGTAGCCGACGATCTGCTCCCCCGCCCCCTCCTCGCTCCACAGCCGCTTCGGCTTGCGCGAGCTGTTCCGCTCGATCACCGCGTTGGCCGCGTTCAGGATGGTCTGGGTGGAGCGGTAGTTCTGTTCCAGCAGGATCGTCCGGGCGTCGGTGAAGTCACGCTCGAACTCCAGGATGTTCCGGATGGTGGCGCCCCGGAACGCGTAGATCGACTGGTCGGCGTCGCCGACCACGCAGAGCTCGGCCGGCTCGACCCCTTCGGTGCCGCCGACCAGCTCCTTGACCAGGGTGTACTGCGCGTGGTTGGTGTCCTGGTACTCGTCGACGAGTACGTGCCGGAACCGGCGGCGGTAGCTCTCCGCGACGTGCGGGTGCGACTGGAGCAGGTGCACCGTGGTCATGATCAGGTCGTCGAAGTCGAGCGCGTGCGCCTCGGTCAGCCGCCGCTGGTAGAGCGTGTACGCCTCGGCCAGCGCCCGCTCGTTCGGCCCCTTCGCCCGGTCGGCGAAGGTCTCCGGGTCGACAAGCTCGTTCTTCAGGTTCGACACCTGGGTGGTCAGACCGCGTGCCGGATAGCGCTTCGGGTCGAGGTCCAGCTCCCGGGTGACAAGCTGCATCAGCCGGCGCGAGTCGTCGGCGTCGTAGATCGAGAACGTCGACTTCAGGCCGGCGTGCTCGTGCTCGGCCCGCAGGATGCGTACGCAGGCGGAGTGGAAGGTGGACACCCACATCAGCCGGGCTCTCGGCCCGACCAGCGCGGCGACCCGCTCCTTCATCTCCCCGGCGGCCTTGTTGGTGAAGGTGATCGCGATGATCTGTCCCGGATGCACGTCCCGGGCGGCGAGCAGGTAGGCGATCCGGTGGGTCAGCACCCGGGTCTTGCCCGAACCGGCACCCGCCACGATCAGCAGCGGCGACCCGGAATGGGTCACCGCGTCCCGTTGCGGCCCGTTCAGCCCGGCCAGCAGGGCCTGCGGATCGAGGCCGGGCGGCCGGTGCCGCGGTGGGCCCTGGGCCGGCGGGACGGAGGGCGGCGGGGGTTCGAAGAGAGCATGCATCGCCTCGCGAGTCTATGCCGCCGGGCAGACAACGTACGCCCGGCGCCGCCCGGTCCTTGAGGGGCAGGTGTAAGGAAGGGCCCGTTCGTATGCAGGAAACGATAAGAAGGGGCCCTTCCTTACACCTCGGCCGGCGGATTTCCGGGCTTCGTCGATCTGCTTGCCAAGACATCGCTGGCTGGGCATACTCAAGCCGTGATCCATCGGGTGCGGTCCTACTTTTACTACGGCTCCGGGAGTCCGGCAGCCGTGGGTCGCGCCTGAACATGACCTACGAAAGCCCCGGGCTCCTGGAGCCCGGGGCTTTTCGCGTCGGGATCCAGGCACCGGGGCCCTGTCTGGCAAGGAGGACCCCATGGCGGCAGAGGTGGCAGCGAAGGTGGCAGAGCTTCCCGTCGAGTCGAACGGCACCGAGCCCGGGACCGGGACGAGCGCGCCGGACGCCTCGGAGCACATCCTCGGGCTGCGGGACCGGATCGACCAGATCGACCGGGAACTGATCGCCCTCTGGCGGGAGCGCGCCGCGCTCTCCCAGCAGGTCGGCCGGACCCGGATGGCCTCCGGCGGCACCCGGCTCGTCCTCGCCCGGGAGCGCGAGATCCTGGACCGGTTCCGGGAGGCGCTCGGCGCGGACGGCACCCAGCTCGCCCTGCTGCTGCTCCGGGCGGGTCGCGGTCCGCTGTAGGGCCGACCAGCGTCCCCTCCGGGTCTCGGTGCCGAAGATCGCGACCAGCCGTGGCCCGCGACCGGGGACAGACGCGAGCCCGGGACGCCGGCCGCGTGGATGGCGGCCCGCGCCCCGGGCACTGAGGAGGCGTTCTTTCTAGCACCGGTGGTTGGCCGGGTCAGGCACACCACCGGCGTCTGTGCGGGCTACTCGACCGCGTGCACCACATCCCGTACCTCGGCGAAGTGGCAGGCGCTCGGGTGCGCCGACCGGTCCCGCTGCACCAGCGCCGGCTCCTCGGCGGCGCAGATGTCCTGCGCCTTCCAGCACCGGGTGCGGAACCGGCAGCCGGACGGCGGGTTGGCCGGCGACGGCACGTCGCCCTCGAGGACGATCTGGTCCCGCTGGCCGCGCAGGGTCGGGTCCGGCACCGGCACCGCCGAGAGCAGCGCCTGGGTGTACGGGTGCGTCGGCCGCTCGTAGATCTCGTCCTCGACGCCGATCTCGACGACCTTGCCGAGGTACATCACCGCGACCCGGTCGGCGATGTGCCGGACCACCGACAGGTCGTGCGCGATGAAGATGTACGACAGCCCCAGCTCGTTCTGCAACCGTTCCAGCAGGTTGATCACCTGCGCCTGGATCGACACGTCCAGCGCCGAGACCGGCTCGTCGCAAACGATGATCTCCGGCTGGAGCGCCAACGCCCGGGCGATGCCGATCCGCTGCCGCTGACCGCCGGAGAACTGGTGCGGATAGCGGTTGATGTGCTCCGGGTTCAGCCCGACCAGGTCGAGCAGTTCCCGGACCCGCCGCTTCCGCTCGCCGGCCGGAGCCACCTCCGGGTGGATCTCGAACGGCTCGCCGATGATGTCGCCGACAGTCATCCGCGGGTTCAGCGAGGTGTACGGGTCCTGCAACACCATCTGGATGTTGCGCCGGGCCTTGCGCAGCTCGGTGCCGGTCAGCCGGGTCATGTCCTGGCCCCGGACGTTGATCGTGCCACTCGTCGGCTTCTCCAGCCCGACCAGCAGCTTGGCCAGCGTCGACTTGCCACAGCCGGACTCGCCCACCACGCCGAGGGTCTCGCCCCGGCGCAGTTGCAGGTCGATTCCGTCGACCGCGCGTACCGCACCGATCTTCTTCTGGAAGACGATGCCCCGGGTGATCGGGAAGTGCTTGACCAGTTCCCGGGTCTCCAGCACGACCTCGTTACCTGACGGCTGGCTCATCGCCGACCACCTCCGTCCAGAAATGGCACCGCGCGGTCCGGCCCGGAGCCACGTCGTACTGCGGCGGGGGCGGGTCAGCCCGGCACACGTCGCGGGCGTACGCGCACCGGGGGTGGAACGGGCAGCCGGCGGGGATCCGGGTCAGGTTCGGCGGCAGGCCCTTGATCACGTTGAGCTGCTGCCCCTTGAGGTCGAGCCGGGGGATCGACTCCAGCAGCGCCTTGGTGTAGGGGTGTGCCGGCCGGGCGTAGATGTCCAGCACCGGCGCTTCCTCGACGACCTTGCCGGCGTACATCACCGAGATCCGGTCGGCCACGTCGGCGACCACGCCCATGTCGTGCGTGATCAGGATCAGGCCCATGTTCCGTTCCCGCCGCAGCTCGGCGAGGAGGTTCATGATCTGGGCCTGCACCGTCACGTCCAGCGCGGTGGTCGGCTCGTCCGCGATCAGCACCTTCGGGTCGAGCGCCAGCGCCATCGCGATCATGACGCGCTGCCGCATGCCGCCGGAGAACTGGTGCGGATAGTCGTTGATCCGCTGCCTGGCGGCCGGGATCTTGACCAGGTCGAGCAGCTCGATCGAGCGCTTCTTCGCGTCGCCCCGGGACATCCCGCGATGCACCCGGAACAGCTCGCCGAGCTGGAACCCGACCGAGAAGACCGGGTTCAGCGCGGAGAGCGCGTCCTGGAAGATCATCGCGATGTGGTTGGCGCGTACCCTGCGGCGCTGTTCCTCGGGGAGCTTGAGCAGGTCGACGCCGCGGTAGCGGATCGCACCCCCGGTGACGAAGCCGGGCGGCGAGTCGAGGATGCCCATGATCGCCTGGGCGGTGACGGACTTGCCGCAGCCCGACTCACCGAGGATCGCCAGCGTCTCGCCGGGATCCAGGTGCAGGTCCACGCCGTTGATCGCGCGGGCGATCCCGACCTGGGTACGGAACTCGACATGCAGACCCTCGACCTCCAGCAGCCGGGCGGACGAGTCCAACCCGGGCAGGACGTCGATCTCTGCCTTGATATCGGTCATGGGTCAGCTCACCGCAGCCTCGGGTCGAAGGCGTCGCGGATCGCGTCGCCGAGCATGATGAACGCCAGCACGGTCAGGGCCAGGAAGACCGACGGCCAGACCAGCGGGGTGGCCGTCTCCCGGACGTACGGCGCCGCCGTGGAGATGTCGATACCCCAGGAGATGGCGTTACCCCGCAGGCCGACACCGAGGAACGTCAGGGTCGCCTCGGTGGCGATGTTGACGCCCAGCAGGATGGTCAGCACCACCACGAAGGGTGCGGCGGCGTTCGGCAGGATGTGCCGGAACATCAGCCGGGCAGGACTCGCGCCCAGCATCCGGGCCGCCGCCACGTAGTCCTGGTTCTTGGCCGAGATCACCGACGAACGCATGATCCGGGCCCCGGTGGTCCAGGTCAGCACCCCCAGGGTGAAGACCACCGCCCAGAAGCCGGAGTTCTGCGGGTCGGCGGAGAGCCGCCGGGCCAGCACGATCGCCGCGAGCAGGGTGGGGATGCCCAGCACGATGTCGATGCCACGGGCCAGCAGGGCGTCGATCCAGCCACCGAAGTAGCCGGCCGCCATCCCGACGACCAGGCCGATCAACCCGGCGATGATTGTCGCGAAGAGCCCGATCAGCACCGAGTTGCGGGCGCCGTGGACGGTCCGGGCGTAGACGTCGCAGCCCTGGAAGTTGTAGCCGAAGATCGCCGAGCCGCTCGGACCCTGGTGCTGTCTCGACAGCGCGCACGAGCCCGGGTCGGCCGAGGTGAACAGGCCCGGGAAGGCCGCCATCACCACGACCAGGACCACCAGGACCGCGGCGGCCCAGAAGATCCAGTTACGCCGCAGGTCGTCCCAGGCGTCGCCGGTCAGACTGCGCGGCTTCTCCTGGCCGCTCTCCGGCGCCGGCACTCCGGCGTCGCCGGGTACCTCCGCCTTGGCGGTGGATTCGATGTTGCTCATCGGGCGCCTCGCTCACTCATGCCCGCCACCTCGCTACGCTCCGCGCCGCCATCAGGCACGTCCACGCTGAGCCGACTGGTCCGCTCGTTTCGTTTACTGGTTCGCCCGGTCCACCGACCGGTCCGTTCGGTCCGCCGACCGGTGCACCGGATGCGGGCACCGGGTCGCTGGTTTCGCTCACTCATAGCGGATCCTCGGGTCGAGTACCGCGTACAGCAGGTCGACCACCAGGTTGACCACCAGGAAGACGATCACCAGGATGCTGACGAAGCCGACCACCAGCGGGCCGTCCTCGGTGCGGATGCCACGGAACAGGTTGAACCCCACGCCCGGGATGTTGAACACGCCCTCGGTGACGATCGCCCCGGCCATCAGGTTGCCGAGGTCGACGCCGATAAGCGTGACGACCGGGATCAGCGAGTTGCGGAGTACGTGCACGCCGATCACCCGCCGGTTCGCGAGCCCCTTGGCCCGGGCGGTACGCACGTAGTCCGACCGGAGGTTCTCCGCCACCGAGGCCCGGGTCACCCGTAGCTCGGTGGCGATCACCAGGCAGGCCAGCACCACCGCCGGCAGGATCAGTTGATAGAAGCCGGGATCCGCCCCGGCCGTGGCCGGGAACCACTTGAGCTGCACGCCGAAGAGGAGTTGGGCCAGCGGAGCCAGCACCACGATCGGCAGCGAGAGCAGGATCAGCGTGATGACAAGCGTGGTGTTGTCGAAGGCACCGCCGCGCCGGATCCCGGAGACGATGCCGGCGACCACGGCGACCAGCGCCGAGATGATGATCGCGAAGACCGCGAGCCGGATCGTCACCGGCCAGGCCTGGGCCATCATCTCGCTGATCTTGCGGTTCGTCAGCGAGATGCCGAAATCGCCGGTCAGCAGGCCACGCATGTAGTGGCCATATTGGAGGATGAAGGGATCGTCCAGATGGTACCTTTCGGTGAGCGCCTGCCGGACGTTGTCCGGCAGCGGACGCTCACCCGCCAGGGCCTGGAGCGGGTCGTCCTGGTTGGCGAACATCAGCGCGTACACGATGAAGGTGGCCCCGAAGAACGTCAGGACCCCCTGCAGCACGCGCCGCACGAAGTAGCGGAACATATCAGTCCTTAGCGATACGAGCATCGGTGACTGCCTGGTGGGCAGCGGACCGTGATGCGCACGGTAGCGACCGCAGCCTCACCGGTCCCGGTCACCGGGGCCGGTGAGGCTCGTACGGATGGTCCGACCCGGGCCGGGCCGGACCATCCGTCACAGGAGCAGTCAGGTCAGCTCGTAGCCTCGATCTTGAGGATCTCGACCTTTTGGAACTTGTCGACCTCGACGTTCTTGACCCGCTCCGAGTGGCCGAAGACGTTCTGGCCGAGCCGCAGCGGAATCACCGGCATGTCGCGGGCGAGGATGTCCTCGGCCTGCTGCCAGAGCTTGATGGCCTCCTCCTGGGTCGGCGCGGCCGAGCCCTGCTTGACCAGGTTGTCGAACTCCGGGTTGCTGTAGCCGTAGTCGTTCGACGAACCGCCGGTGCCGTACAGCGGGCCCAGGTAGTTCTCCATCAGCGGGTAGTCCATGATCCAGCCGAGCCGGATCATGCCGACGTCTTCCTTCTTCTCCGTCTTCTGCAGCAGGTCGGCGAACTTCGGCTCGCCGACGCCGACGCAGTCGACGCCCAGGTTGGCCTTGAGCTGGTTACAGGTCGCGTCGACCCACGCCTTGTGACCACCGTCGACGTTGTAGGTGATCTTGATCTGCTTCGGGCCGCCCGCGGCCTCGTACGCCGCCTTCGCCTTGGCCGGGTCGTAGGTGCAGGCCTCGCCGCAGCTGTTCTCCCGGTAGCCGGCCACCGCCGGGGAGACGAAGGAGGTCGCCGGGGTCTGCGAGCCGCGGAAGATGTTGTCGGTGATCTCCTTGCGGTTGATCGCCATGGAGATCGCCTTGCGCACCTCGACCTTCGAGTACTGCGGAAGGAAGGTCGGGAAGCCGATGAACTGGAAGACCGAGTTCGGGCTGGTCTTGAAGCGGTCGCCCAGGTCGGTCGGGGCGTTGGCCAGGTTCTCGATCGGAATCTGGGTCACCACGTCCAGCTGGCCGCTCATCAGGTCGGCGTACTGGGCGGTCTGCTCCTGGTAGATCTTGTAGGTGACGCCGCCCACCTTCGGCTTCTCACCCGCGAAGGCGTCGTAGCGCTCGACCTCGATCTTCGAGTCGTGCTGCCAGGTGCCCTTCATCTTGAACGGGCCGTTGCCGATCGGAGCCTGCTCGTAGTCCTCCTTGAGCACACCCTCCGACGCCCACGCCGCCGCCGGCAGCGGGTAGAAGGTGGTGTAGCCCATGACCGACCGCCAGCCGGAGAACGGCTCGCTGAGCGTCACGGTGAAGGTCAGGTCGTCGACCTTCTTCAGACCGGTCATGGTCTTGGCCGTCGGGTCCGGAGCCTTCTTCGGGCCCTCGCCGTCCGGGTCCTCGGACTGGAGGTCCTTGTAGCCCTCGATCCGCTGCAGGAAGTACGCGCCACTGTTGCCGTTCGGGCCGTACGCCGCGTGGTTCCAGGCGTTGATGTAGTTGTCGGCGCCGACCTTCTCACCGTTGTGGAAGGTGTAGCCGTCCTTGAGCTTGACCGTCCAGACCTTGTTGTCGGTCGACTCGATCGACTCCGCCGCGACCGTGTACGGCTTGTTGTCGGCATCGAAGTCCACCAGCGGGCTGAACAGTGCGGCCATCACGTCGGCACAGTTGGACTCGGTGCAGTTGGAAGGGATCATGTGCTCAGGTTCGCCGATGCCGATCGAGACCAGGGCGTCCGCCGCCGAGGTCTCGTCGTCACCGCCGCCGCCGCAGCCTGCCGCCAACAACATTATGGCGGTCGCTCCGACCGCCATCTTTAACGGGAATTGCCCGCGCATGAGTGAAGCCTCCTCAGGGCGCTCACGAGGGACTGTGAGGTGACTGACACTGTGACACTGAGCTGCCTAGCGCGGAAAGGTGCCGTTATCAACCCGTTAGTTGCCGGCAATGTTTCAGGCACGTGCCGGACCCCTCGGACACCCCTCCGAACACGGCGTTGAGCAGGTAGAACGTCACCTGGGCGAGTCGCTCCGGCGACAGCGCACACAGGCTGTTGTGACCTTTCCCGCGTCACCGCCGGCGCTCTCCGATGTCAAGCGCATACCTACCGTACTCGTCCGTTTGGACGATGCGGAACTGCGCACCGGGGGTCCGACAGCCAGCAAGACAGTCACAACCATCGATGAATGGTAACCGATGATCACCGCCCGGACACCCACCGCTCGGCCGATGGCCCACGGGCGGATCCGCCGATACCCGTACCGCCGACCCGACCCGACCCGGACGCGACCACGCCCGACCTCAGACCAGCCGGCGGTCGGCGGCCCAGCGGGACAGCTCGTAGCGGTTGGACATCTGGAGCTTGCGCAGCACGTTCGAGACGTGCGTCTCCACCGTCTTGATGGAGATGAACAGCTCCTTGGCGATCTCCTTGTACGCGTAGCCCCGGGCCAGCAGCCGGAGCACCTCCCGCTCCCGGTTGGTCAGCTGGTCCAGCTCCGGATCGGCGACCGGCGCGTCCGGCCGGGAGGCGAAGGAGTCCAGCACGAACCCGGCCAGCCGGGGGCTGAACACCGCGTCACCGTCGGCGACCCGGCGGATCGCGGCGGTCAGCTCGTCCGGCGAGATGGTCTTGGTCACGTAGCCCCGGGCGCCGGCCCGGATCAGCCCGATCACGTCCTCGGCCGCGTCGGAGACGCTGAGTGCCAGGAACCGCACCTCGGGGCGGCTACGCCGGACCGCCTCAAGGACCGCCCGACCACCGCCGTCGGGCATGTGCACGTCCAGCAGCACCACGTCCGGCTCGGTGGCGGCGATCCGGCTGACCGCCTCGGCCACCGTGCTGGCCTCGCCGACCACCTCGACGTGCGCCCCCAGCTCGGCGCGTACGCCGGCCCGGAACATCGCGTGATCGTCGACGAGGAACACCCGCAGCAGCCGGGGCTCGGACGTACCGTCCCGCGTCGGCTCCGTCGGCTCGACCATGATCGTTACCTGTCCTTCCCTGGTGCCGCGTTCTCCCGGGGTATCGGGAGGAAGAGTCTCACCTCGGTGCCGTCCCCCGGCGTACTGCGGATCTCGGCCCGCCCGCCGTGCCGCTTCATCCGCCCGATGATCGAGCCGCGCACGCCGTGCCGGTGGTCCTCAACGGTAGTCGGGTCGAAGCCCGCGCCGCGGTCGCGGACGAAGACGCTCACCTGCTCCGGCTCCACCTCGGCGTAGAGCGAGACGGTCTGCACCTTGGCGTGCCGGGCCGCGTTCACCAGCGCCTCCCGGGCGGCGGCGACAAGCGCGCCGACCCGCTCGTCGGTCTCCCGGTCGCCGACCACCACCGCCTCGACGGTGATCGCGAAGGTGTCCTCCACCTCGGCGGCGGCCTGCTCCAGCGCGGCCGCGAAGCGTTCCGTCGGCGAACCGGTCGGCTTGTAGAGCCAGCTCCGCAGCGAGCGCTCCTGCCCCCGGGCGAGCCGCTGCACGGTCTTGACGTCGGCGGCGTTGCGCTGGATCAGGGCCAGGGTGTGCAACACCTGGTCGTGGATCATCGCGGCCAACTCGGCCCGCTCCTGCTCCCGGATCCGCCCCTCCCGCTCGTCCCGGAGCTGGTTGTAGGTCCGCCAGAGCACCGGAGCGGCCACCACGCCGACCCCGGCGAGCGCGACCAGGGCGAAGATCACCCCGTTGACCACGGCGTCGAAGTTGCCCTGCGGGCGGTAGACCGCCACCACGCCGATCAGTCCGACCGCCACCAGCACCCCGCCGCCGATGAACCGGAGCACGAAGGCCCGCCGGTCGCTCTCGGCCACCACCGCCCCGAGCCATGGCACCGGCGACCTGTCCCACTGCCAGCGGCGCTCCGGGGCGGACTGGTGCCAGATCACCCCTGCGCCGACCGCGATGATCGACACCAGCCAGCCGGCCGTGCCGGCCACCCCGTCGGACTTGAAGGCGAGAACCTCGATCAGGATCACCGCGAGCCCGAAAGCCACGAAGGGCAGCAGTTGGAAGACGTTGCGCCGCGGCGGGGTGCCGCTGCCGGGCAGCGGCGGGACCACCGCCCAGAACGCCGCGTAGAGCAGCAGGCCGAGGCCGCTGAACCCGAGCAGCAGGAGGAAGGTCACGCGTACCCACACCGCCCGGACGCCCAGGTGCAGGGCGATCCCGGCGGCCACGCCGGCGACCATCCGGTGGTCGCGGGCGCGGTAGAGGCGGGGTGGCTCGGTCGTGGCGCGGATCTTCGCACTCCTCGTCGTCTCGGGCGGCGGGGTGACGTGCGGCGGCCTGCCGCGGGGGCGTCCCCTCCCACCGACGCTCCGATCGTCACACGCTGCCGGCCCCAGCAGCCATGGGGACTCCCCGGACTTCCCGCGCGCGATATCTCAGGGTGGCCTCAGGGTTGTCGCCTGAGGCCGGCCGGTCCCGCGACGACGGAGGATCGGAGCATGACCGACGAAGCTGCCGCCGCCCGTGGAACGCCCGGTCCGGCGGGCGACCCCGACCGCGCGGACAGCCCCGACCGCGCGGACAGCCCCGACCGCGGCTGGGCGACAGCTGGCGCACCGCCGCCCGGCGTGGTCGGCGGACCGGAGCCGGCCGAGCCGCAGGACGCGCCGACACCGGCAACCGGCCCGACCCCGCCACCCGGCCCACCGCCGCCCGGCCCACCGCCGCCCGGGGCCGGCCCGACCCCGCCATCCGGCCACGGCGGGCCGCCACCACCCGGCGGCGGCGCCGTGCCACCGCCCGGGGCCGGAGGGCCGCCACCGCCGCCCGGGGCGGCCGGCGGGCCCTCCCCGGAGTTCGGCTTCACCTACCGGTACGGCCTGGTCCGGCCGAGCGAGGGACGCTACCTGGCCGGCGTCTGCGCCGCGATCGGCCGGGCCACCAACAGCGATCCGATCCTCTGGCGGGTACTCCTCGCCGTACTCGGCTTCTTCGGCGGAATCGGCATCCTGGTGTACCTGGCCGCCTGGCTGATCATCCCGTCCGAGGGCGACACCGCCTCCCCGGTGGAGTCGATGCTGGGCCGGGGGCGGTCGAGCATGTCCCCGGTCACCGTGCTGGTGCTCGGCATCGTCGTCGCGGTGATGTTCGGTTTCATCGTGACCGACACCTACCGGGCCGTCCTGCTCGGCGCGGCCGTCCTGATCGGCGGCGCGCTGCTGCTCAACCGGGACCGGAACCGGACCGGGGCGTACTGGCAGCCGCACGCCGGGCCACCGCCGCCGGGCGGCTATCCGCCCCCCGGCTACCCGACGACCGGGCAGCCGGCACCCGGCCAGCAGATGCCCCCGCCGGCCGTGCCCGGACAGCCCGGCTGGTACCCGCCGGCAGCGCAACCGGGCGTCGCACCCGGCTACCCCGGGTACCCGGCCGCGGCCGTACCGGCTCCACCGGCGCCCGCCGGGCCGGTGAGCGGGCCACCGGTGGCCGCGCCGACCGGGCCGCTCCCGCCAACGCTGCCGGTGGCGCCGGTGCCGGGGGGCTACCGGGCGCCGTTCGCACCGCACGGCCCCTACGCGGCACGGCCGGCGCCCCCGCCACCACCACCGAAGGTGAAGCCGCCGAAGCGCCCCCGGGAGCGGTCCGCGCTCGGCGCCGCCACCTTCTCGATGATCTTCGTGGCGATCGGTGTGGTCGCGATCCTGGACCTGACGAACGCGGTACGGGTCATGCCGTCCACCTACTTCGCCGCCGTGCTGGTGACCATCGCGCTCGGGCTGCTGGTCGGCGCCTGGTACGGCCGGGCCCGCTGGTTGATCGCCCTCGGCCTGGTCGCGGCCTGCGCACTGGGCGTCTCCACGGTCGCCGAGTCCTACACCCGGCTGCGCAGCGAGGAGGACGTGCTCTGGGCACCGGCCAGCTACACCGCGCTGGCCGACCGCTACGAGACCCGACTCGGCAGCGCCACCCTCGACCTGACCCGGATCGACTTCACCGCCAAGGACACCCAGGTGAGCGTGGACGTGGACCTCGGCGAGGTGAAGGTGATCCTGCCACCCGACGTCGACGTGACCGTACGCCTCGACGTGAACGCGGGTGACGCCCTGGTGCTGGACCGCAGGTACAGCAACTTCGACGGCAACCAGCGAGAGGTGACCGACCTCGGCGAGGACGGTCCCGGCGGCGGAAAACTGCTGCTCAACCTCTCGGTCGACGCGGCCACCGCGGAGGTGACCCGATGAAGGCGCACCGCACCGACGGGGTGTCGCTGACGTTCGCCCTGATCTTCCTCGGCGTCGCCGGCTGGTGGCTCTTCGCCCAGCTGACGCACCTCACCCTGCCGGCCGTCGGCTGGCTGATCGCCGGTGGGCTGATCCTGGTCGGCACGCTGGGCCTGGTAGGCGCGATCCGGGCCAACCGGTCCGGCCGGCAACCGGCCACGACCGGCGCGGAATCCCCGGCCACAACCGGCCCCGAATCCCCGGCGGCAGCCGGCTCAGGATCTCCGGTGGCGTCGGCCGACGCCCACCATGCCGATCCCGGGTCCGCCGACACCCCTCTCGGAACGCTGTTCGAGCAGCACCCCGGTGACCGGTTCGACACCCCCGACACCCTCGAGTTCGACCGACCGGTCGCGGGCCCGACCGACCGACCCGGCGCGGACCCGACCGACCGACCGGTCGCAGAGCTGGACCCGGATCGGCCACGTCCCGGAGACGCTGCCGGAGCGCGGCGGGACGACGAACGGCCCCGGTGACGCGACGAGCGGCCCGGACGGGACCAGCGGCCCGGCGGTTCGGTGCGACTCGGTCAGGCCGTGCCTAAACTGGCCGGCGGAGGTTCGCACCTCCGCCGGCCCGGTCGCGTACCGGTGGTGCGTGAAACCGCGCATCGCGTACCCCACGGTGCGGCTCCGCCCACCGCGTAGCCCGCGCCGTCGTCGGCAGCCGCCCGTCCTGACCTCGCGAGGAGCCCGCCCGAGATGACCCAGTCCCCCGCCGTACGCGCCACCGGCCCAGGCCGCCCGGTCCGCGTCGGCGAGCGCGCCGCCCGCGTCCTGACCACCGAGATGTCCCGGTACCACGGTCCGAAGACCATCCTGCTGGTCGGCGGCACCACCGATTCGTCCGTACTGGCCGCTGCGGTCGACGCGCTGCTCCCCGGCGACGTACTCACCGTGGTGCCGGCGGGCGCGCTCGCCGCCGACGAACTCCGGGAGCACGTCACGGCCCTGGGGCAGTGGACCGCCCAGCGGGTACGGGTGGTCGACTCGCTGGCCGAAGCGGACACGGCGGAAGTGGTGATCGCCGCGGAACCGCTGACCGGCAACGCCGAGGAGACCCGGTCGGCGCTGGACGGCCTCGCCAAGTACCTGACCGACGGCGGGGTGCTCAGCGTGCTGGTCCCGGCACTGCCCGGTCGGGCCGCCGGGGCGGTCGGTGAACTCGAACGGCAGAGCGCACTGTTCGGCGTCGGCACCGACCTCGTACTGGTCAACCAGCCTCCGGTGCGGGTACACCGGCTCCGCTTCACCCCGGCCGACATCTCGGTGGCAGCCCGGCTGGCTCCCGCGCACCGCACGTCGAGTGTCCGGCTGACCCAGCGGATGCACATCGACTCCAACGGGGTCGCGGCGGCCGGTATCGCGCTCGGGCTGGCCGCACTCACCCGGGCCACCCGGCCGAAGTCCCGGCTCTGGTTGGTGCCCGCGCTGGCCGCCGGCCCGGTCGCGGCGTTCTTCCGGGACCCCGAGCGGGACATCCCGGACGACGAGTCCGCCGTCGTCGCCGCCGCCGACGGCCAGGTGCTCTCCGTGCAGCGGCTCCGGGACGAACGGTTCGGCGACGGCGAGTTCCTGCGGGTCGCGGTCTTCCTCTCCGTACTCGACGTGCACGTCAACCGCTCGCCGGTGGCCGGCAAGGTGGTGGACTACTTCGTCGCCGACGGAGGGTTCGCGGCGGCGATGAAACCGGACGCGGAGCACAACGTGGCCGCGTACACGGTGCTCGACACCGACCACGGCACGGTGGTGGTGGCCCAACGGACCGGCCTGATCGCCCGGCGGATCGTGCAGCGGGCGCCGGTCGGCGCGCTGCTGGCCCGGGGCGAACGGTTCGGCCTGATCCGGTTCGGTTCGCGGACCGACGTCTACCTGCCCGCCGATGCCGCCGAGCCGGTGGTCGGGCCGGGCGAGCGTGTCGTCGGCGGAAGCTCCGTGATCGCCCGCTGGCGCTGACCGGAAACATCGCCCCCCACCGTCGGCGACGGGATCGTCGCCGACGGTGGGCGGGTACACCTGAAGTCGTCGGTCGCCGCGGCGCTGCCCGGGTCTGGTCAGGTCAGTCGGTGCCGGGTCAGCTCAGGTCAGACCGTGCCCGGGTCAGGTCAGGCCGAATCTGGTCAGGCCGGTCAGGCCGGGTCAGGTCTGGTCAGGCCGTGCGGCGCTGGCGCCACCAGAGCAGCGGCCCGCTGACCAGGTAGCCGACCACCAGGAGCGCGAAGGTGAGCCGGATGTCGACCAGGGCACCGACCACCGGGGCCAGCCACAGCCACGGCGGCAGCTTGATCAGACGGGCCAGCTTGGCGTACGGGAAGCTGGAGACCATCGCGAAGGCGAGCAGCCCCACACCGGCCACCTGCACCTCGCCGGAGACCGGCAGCCCGATCAGCACCGCCAGGGCGAGCACCGCCGCGGCCATCGTGGTCGGCACGCCGCAGAAGAACCGCCCGTCCTTGGGCGAGACGTTGAACCGGGCCAGCCGGATCGCCGCGCAGGCCGCGACGAGTGCGCAGGCCACCCCGGCGGCGGCGGTGGAGACCGAGCCCACCAGGGAGGCGTAGACCACCACGGGGGCGGCCAGGCCGAACGAGCACATGTCGGCAAGCGAGTCCATCTGGGCACCGAACGGGCTGGCCACGCCCATCTTGCGGGCCAGCGCCCCGTCGAGGCCGTCGAAGGCCACGCAGGCGATCAGGCAGTACGCCGCGACGCGCACGTCGCCCTGCATCGCCTGGAAGATGGCGAGCAGTCCGAGGGTCAGGCTGGCCACGGTGCAGGCGTTGACCACGGCGAACTTGACCCGGCGGGCCATGGTCCGCTCGCCGGGCAGCAGCGGGATCGCCATCGGCGGGCCGGCGGCGTCGACCGGGTCGGCCGGGCCGACGGCCGGACTCACCGGAACGACGGCCTCGATCTCGGCGGCGGTCAGCCGGTCGACGCCGTACGGGTCGAGCGGGGCGCGGTCCGTGAGGTAGCGGCGGTCTGGCAACACGAGGGCACTGGAGCCGGCGTCGTCAAGGTGGTGATCCCGGCGTCCCACCCGGACCAGCAACACCTGCCGGGCGAACGCGCCGCTGCGACGCAGCTGCCCCGCCCAGCGGCGCCCTGCCGGGCGCGGGCTGTCCGACGTACGACGCCGACGCCATGGGGCTCTCGGCACGTTTCCTCCATCACCGGGTCAACTTGTCCGCCACCGTGGCGGCACCCCCCTAGCGCCATCGGGCACCGGGACTCCTTGGCCGGCAACCCGATTGCGGCCTACACCATCGCACAGACGGCAGGGATTGGCGATAGCCGTCTGAGGGGCATTCCTCCCAAACCCACCCGAGGCACTCAGACCTCCCATCCGGGACGCAATCCCGGCCGGGCACATTGTCGGCGCTGCTGCCAACTCTAGCCGAACCAGTCACCACCATCGTTTCGGGAGAGATTCCCGCATCCCGCGCCACACCCGGGGCGGAGCGCTCAGAGCAGCGACAGCGCGGCGTCCACCACCTCGGTACGCGGCAGCCGCGCCACCTCGGCCCGGGAGAACCAGCCGGCGGTCTCGGTCGACCCGCCGGTGGCCTCCACCACCTTCGCCTCGGTGGGCGCGTCGACCTCGACCCGGTAGACCACCCGGACCGCGTGCCAGTCCAGCGGCCGGCCCTCGGGCCCGAACTCGCGGGTGTTGTGCCGGTGCGACAGGTGCAGCAGACCGGTCACCCGGCCGAGCTGACCGGTCTCCTCGACCAGTTCCCGGAGCAACGCACTGACCGGCTGCTCGCCGTGGTCGGTGCCGCCACCGGGCAGATGCCACCGGCCGGCACCGGGAAACCCGGTCGCGATCCGGGTCAGCAGGATCCGCCCGGCCGGATCGGTGGCCAGCCCGTACGCCGCGAACCGCTGGTACCGGTCGACCGGCCCGACCCGCCCGACCCCCTCCGGCACGGCCCCGTCCCGCTCCCCTGCCGGGGAATCGGCATCCCGCGCTGCCGGAGAACCGGCGCCACGCGCTGCCGGAGAACCGGCCTCCTGCCGCGCCGGGGAACCAGCCTCCTGCGCTGCCGGAGAACCGGCCTCCTGCTGTGGCGGAGAACCGGCGTCCCGGGGTGCCGGGCCGGCGCTCTCCGGCAGCGGGTCCGCCGGGCGGCCGAGCAGTTCGGCGGTGAACGGCATCAGGGCCAGTCCGGCGAGTTCCTCGGGGCCGACCCAGGCCACCCGGTCGGTGCCGCCGCGCGGCTCGGCCCGGAGCGTCCCGGCGATCGGCTCGACCTCGTAGACGACCCGGTCGGTGTGCTCGGCCACCGGCCCACCGTCCGCGCTCAGCCTGACCACGTCGGCGAGCACCGCCCGCAGCCCGGTCACCGCGACGGCCAGCCCGGTCTCCTCGACGAACTCGCGGTGCACCGCCGCCCTCGGGTGCTCCCCGTGTGCGACACCGCCGCCCGGCAGCTGCCAGACGCCGGGAAAGGGCCCGGTCGCGGACCCCCTGACGAGGAGCACCCGCTCACCGTCCCGACAGAGCCCGTACGCCCCGATCCGCCGTCGCCGTCGCACCGCCGCCCCCTTCCCCGCGCCGCACCGATCATGCCGGGCCGCACGGCACCCGACCCAGCCAGGGTGGAACCGGAAGACAGGGCGATGTTCCGGCGACAGCGCGGTGCCCCAGGGACAGGGCGATGTTCCGGCGACAGGGCGACGGCCCGGCGACGGCGCGGTGCCCCAGGGACAGGGCGGTGCTCCCCGGCTGCCGGGAGAGGATCCCCGGTGGCGG
The DNA here is from genome assembly GCF_049179135.1 of Plantactinospora sp. WMMB782. Classification (NCBI taxonomy): domain Bacteria; kingdom Bacillati; phylum Actinomycetota; class Actinomycetes; order Micromonosporales; family Micromonosporaceae; genus Plantactinospora; species Plantactinospora sp. WMMB782. The sequence continues at coordinate 1,424,551 of NZ_JBMHMC010000007.1, forward strand.
TCAGCCCAGCCGGGCCGCCTGGACCGCCTCGGCGGTCACCTCGGTCAGCCGGTCGACCGGCAGCGCCTCCAACTCCTCCCGGCCGAACCAGCGCGCCTCCGAGGTGGATCCGCCCACGTCACCGACGGTCGGCGGGGCGGGCGAGTCGACCATCACCCGGTAGAAGGCGCGTACGCCGTGCCAGTCGATCGGATAGCCCTCCGGGCCGAGCGAGGCGGCGTCCCGGTGGCTCGCCACCCCGATCAACTCGATCAGCCGGCCACGCTGCCCGGTCTCCTCGACGAGTTCCCGGATCAGTGCCGCGCCCGGCTGCTCGCCGTAGTCGGTGCCGCCACCCGGCAGGTGCCAGCAGCCCGCTCCCGGATAGCCGTCGGCGACCCGGGTCAACAGCACCCGGCCGTCCGGGTCGGTGGCAACCGCGTACGCCGCGAAGCGCTGCGCCCGGTGCAACCCGTCCGGCCCCGGTACGGCGTGGAAGGAGGGGAAGTCGGGCGCCTCCTCCGGACAGAGGTCGATCGGCCCGCTGGGCAGCCCCAGAGCGCGTGCGGTGAACGGCCGCAGCAGCAGCTTCTCCGCCTCCGCCAGGGTGTGCCAGCGGGCCAGGTCGGTCGGCTGGCCGACCCGGTCGCAGAGTGTGCCGCCGCGCACGGAGACCTGGTAGAGCAGGCGGTCGGTGTGGATCGTGACGCCACGGTGCGGCAGCGATCTCATGTCGGCGAGCACGTCGTGCAGGCCGACGACGGAGACGGAGAGTCCGGTCTCGGCGGCGGTCTCGCGGACCACCGTGTGGTTGGGGTCCTCACCGTGGTCGACGGCGCCGCCGGGCAGCGACCAGACGCCGGGCGTTCCGGACTTCGAGGAGGCCCGGACCAGGAGCACCCGATCGGTTGGATCGGTGCAGATCGCGTACGCGGCGATCTTGCGGATCGGTTCCAGCGCGGGGGTCACAGGACCAAATTCTCCCTCGATCATCCGACCCGGCCACGAAAAGAGTCGGATTCCTGACACTCCGCCCTGTCCGTGATCCGGTGGTGGAGGGGCCGTCAGGGGAGGGTCAGGGTCGCTATCCGGGCGGTCACCGAGGACGGTACGGCGCTCGGGGCGGACCGTGGAGACATGACGCAGATTCCGCTCAGTCAGCCCCCGTACAAGCAGCTCCGCCGGCCGACCACGGACCGGATGATCGCCGGTGTGGCCAGCGGGCTCGGCCGCTACTTCAACGTCGACCCGACCCTGGTCCGGGTGGTCTTCGCCGCGATCGCGGTCTTCACCGGCGGGCTCGGCCTGCTGGCGTACCCGGTGCTCTGGTTCCTGATGCCGGAGGAGCCGGCCGACGCGCCCGCCTGGCCGCACCCACCGGGCACCGGCCCGGTCTGGCCGCCGACCTGGCCCTTCCGCACGCCCGGCACCCCTGCCCCGCCACCGCCCGGTGCACCTGCCGGGACGACGGGTGCTTCGCAGCCGCGCGGGGACGAGCAGCCGGAGGTGCCGGGTAACCCGCCGCCGGAGCCGCGCTACCCGGCCTGAACCGGGCGCACGGTCACTCCCACTCGATGGTGCCCGGCGGCTTGCTCGTCACGTCGAGCACCACCCGGTTGACCTCGGCGACCTCGTTGGTGATCCGGGTGGAGATCCGGGCGATGACGTCGTACGGCAGCCTGGACCAGTCCGCCGTCATGGCGTCGGAACTCGACACCGGCCGGAGTACCACCGGATGCCCGTAACTGCGTCCGTCACCCTGCACCCCGACGCTGCGTACGTCGGCGAGCAGCACCACCGGGAACTGCCAGACGTCCCGGTCGAGGCCGGCGGCGGTGAGTTCCTCCCGGGCGATCAGGTCGGCCGCCCGGAGCAGGTCGAGCCGCTGCCGGTCCACCGCCCCGATGATCCGGATCGCCAGCCCGGGGCCGGGGAACGGGTGCCGCCAGACCATCGCCTCGGGCAGGCCGAGCGCCAGGCCGAGCTGGCGTACCTCGTCCTTGAAGAGCGTGCGCAGCGGCTCGACGAGCGCGAACTTCAGGTCCTCCGGCAGGCCGCCGACATTGTGGTGCGACTTGATGTTGGCGGTGCCGCTGCCGCCGCCGGACTCCACCACGTCGGGGTAGAGGGTCCCCTGCACCAGGAACTCCACGTCACCACTCGCGGCGACCTCCCGGGCCGCCGTTTCGAAGACCCGGATGAACTCCCGACCGATGATCTTGCGCTTCTGCTCCGGGTCGGTCACCCCGGCCAGCGCACCGAGGAACCGGTCGGCCGCGTCGACCACCTTGAGCTTGATCCCGGTGGCCGCGACGTAGTCGGACTCCACCTGCTCGGCCTCGCCGGCCCGGAGCAGGCCATGGTCGACGAAGACGCAGGTGAGCTGGTCGCCGACGGCCTGGTGCACGAGCGCGGCGGCGACCGCCGAGTCGACACCGCCGGAGAGGCCGCAGATGACCTCCCTGTCGCCGACCCGGGCGCGGATCTCGGCGATCTGGTCGGCGATGATGTTCTCCGGCGTCCAGGTCGGCTCGATTCCGGCCACCTCGTAGAGGAAGCGCTCCAGCATCCGCTGGCCGTGCTCGGTGTGCCCCACCTCCGGGTGGAACTGGGTGCCGACCCGCCGTCCGGCGAGATCCTCGAACGCCGCCACGGGGGCACCCGGCGACTCGGCGGTCACGGTGAACCCCTCCGGCGCCTCCGTCACACAGTCACCGTGGCTCATCCAGACCGACAGCTCGGCCGGCAAGTCGCGGAGCAGGGCGGTCGCGTCGGTCGCGTCGGGCCTGGCCCGCAGGACGGCGCCGCCGTACTCCCGGCCGCCGGTGTGCGCCACAGTGCCGCCGAGGGCCCGGGCCATCGCCTGGAAGCCGTAGCAGATGCCGAAGACCGGCACGCCGCTGTCGAAGAGCTTGCCGTCGACCTGCGGGGCGCCCGGCGCGTAGACGCTGGCCGGGCCGCCGGAGAGGATGATCGCGGCCGGATCCCTGGCCAGCATCTCGGCCACCGGCATCGAGTGCGGGACGATCTCCGAGTAGACCCGGGCCTCGCGGACCCGGCGGGCGATGAGCTGGGCGTACTGGGCTCCGAAGTCCACCACCAGGACCGGGCGCGGCGTGTTCATGTGTACGAAGCCTACCCAGCCCCGACCGGTAGCCAGACCCCGCCACCACCGCACCACGCCCCGCCGGGGATGAGGTGTAAGGAGGGGGCCCCTCATATACAGAAAGCGATAAGCAGGGCCGTTCCTCACACCCAGCGCAGCGCGCCTGGAGCGTGCGCCGGCACCGCCGGGGAGCGCGGCGGTGTCGGGGGAATCCGGGCGTACGGCGCGCCGGGCGGCGGCCGGAGATCCGGGTCACCCCGGTTCGGCCAGTACGAGATCGCGCGTTCCGCCTGGGCCGCGATGGTCAGCGACGGGTTCACCCCCAGGTTGGCCGAGACCGCCGCCCCGTCCACCACGTGCAGCCCCGGATGCCCGAAGACCCGGTGGTACGGGTCGACCACCCCGTCGGCGGCGCCGACCCCGATCACCGCGCCGCCGAGCAGGTGTGCGGTGACCGGCATGTCGAACGGCTCGGTCACCGACCCGCCGGGGATGCCACCGAGCTGCTCGGCGAGCAGCCGGACGGCCCGGTTGCCGGCCGGGATCCAGGTGGGGTTGGCGGCGCCGTGCCCGGCGGTGCTGGCCAGCCGGTTCCGGCCGAGCCGCCCGCGCCGCAGGTGCACGGTGAGGGAGTTGTCCACCGACTGCATGACCAGCGCGATCACGGTACGCCGGGACCAGTCCCGGACCGAGAGCAGCGGCAGATAGGTGAGCGGTCGCCGGGCCAGCGTGCCGAGCCAGCGCCGGACCCGGTGCGGGCCGCCGTCGACCAGGGCGGACTGGAGCAGGCCCATCGCGTTGGCGCCCCGGCCGTAGCGGACCGGCTCGACGTGGGTGGCCGGGTCGGGGTGGAAGGAGCTGGTGATCGCCACCCCTTCGGTGAAGTCGACGCCGGCCCGGCGGGCGGCGCGCAGCGGCACCGTGGCGCCGAGGATCGCCTCCGAGTTGGTCCGGGTCAGGGTGCCGAGCCGGGGTGACAGGTGCGGCAGCGCCCCGTCGGCGCGCATCCGGTGCAGCAGCCGCTGGGTCTGCAACGCGCCGGCCGCGAGGACCACCTGACCGGCCCGGATGCGGCGCCGGTGCCGGACCGGCCAGGCACCGGTGCGTACCGTCTCGATCTCGTAGCCGTTGCCCGACGGCGCCGGCCGGACCGCGGTCACCGTGGTCAGCGGCCGGACCTCGGCGCCGAGCCGCTCCGCCAGCCAGAGGTAGTTCTTGACCAGGCTGTTCTTGGCGCCGTGCCGGCAGCCGGTCATGCAGGCGCCGCAGTGCAGGCAGCCGGTGCGCTCCGGCCCGGCCCCGCCGAAGTAGGGGTCGGGGACCCGCTGCCCCGGCCGGCCGAGGTAGACGCCGACCGGGGTGGCCCGGAAGGTGTGCCCGACCCCCATCCGGTCGGCGACCGCCCGCATCGCCCGGTCCGCGCCGGTCTCCTTCGGGTACGTCGTCACGCCCAGCATCCGTTTCGCCTGGTCGTAGTGGGGGGCGAGTTCGGCCCGCCAGTCGGTGATCCCTCTCCACTGTGGATCGTCGTAGAACGCCGGCGGCGGTTCGTAGAGGGTGTTGGCGTAGACCAGCGAGCCGCCGCCGACACCCGCACCGGAGAGGACCAGTACCTTCGCCGGGGCCGTGCCGCCCTGGCCGGTGGAACGTCGGCGGCCGGCGGAGCGGAGCAGGCTGATCCGCTGGATGCCGTAGCAGCGCAGGGCCGGCGCCCAGAGGAAACGGCGGATCCGCCAGGAGGTCTCCGGCAGTTCGTGGTCGGCGAACCGCCGCCCGGCCTCCAGGACGGCGACCGAGTAGCCCTTCTCGGCCAGCCGCAGCGCCGCCACGCTGCCGCCGAAGCCGGACCCGACCACGACGACGTCGAAGTCGACATCGGCGGCGGGGATGGCGGCGGGGGTGGGCGGTCGTCCCATGCCGGCCATCATTACCGACGAGTAGCTATCGCACCAGGGTGTGACTGCGCCATCATTTCCTGCTGCCGCGCTCACGGCGGTGCAACGTCGGCGGGCCGACGATGCGTCTGTTAGTTACGGCCGGTCCTGGCAGACCGCACGGCCGAGGGGAAGTGGACGGGTGGCAGACAGCGGGGGAAAGCCCGACGGCGTACCCGGGAACGGCGGCGAGCCGGTACCCGGCGAGGGCGGCCGGCCGGGGCGGCGGCGGATCGTCTGGGTCGCCGCGATCGTCGCGCTGGCGGTGCTGCTGGCCGGCACGGCGTACGCGGCCAACCGGTTCTGGGGCGGAGGCGGAGATCCGCCCCCGGCGGCGGGGCCCGGCACGCCGGCACCGACCACGGCGGCACCGACGCCGACGCCGAGCCCGACCCCGGAACCCGGCGCCGACATCGAGGGGCCGCTCAACCTGCTGCTGGTCGGCGTCGACACCCGGATCAGCAAGCCGGGCTGGGAGCCGCACGCCGACGCGGTACTGATCCTGCACGTCACGAAGGAACTCGACCGGGCCTACCTGTTCGCGCTCCCCCGCGACCTGGTGGTCGACATCCCGCGCTTCCCGAAGGCGAAGTTCCCCGGCGAGCGCACCAAGCTGACCCACGCGATGAGCTACGGCAGCCGGGTGCCGGGCAAGAAGAAGCAGCCGAACACCGCGCAGGGCTTCGAACTGCTCTCCGCGACCGTCAGCGCGTACACCGGGATCAAGCGGTTCGACGCGGGTGCCGTACTCACCTTCGGCGGCTTCGACAACCTGGTCGACGCGCTCGGCGGGGTACGGCTCTACGTCGACCAGCGGGTGGTCTCGCAGCACCGGGAACCGGACGGTACGCACCGCGCGCTGCGCGGCGGCGGGTACGTCGGGCCGCAGATGGTCTACGAGAAGGGGCGCCGGTCGTTCAACGGCTGGCAGGCGCTGGACTACGCCCGGCAGCGTTACACGAGCGGCGGGGCCTACACCCGGCAGCGGCACCAGCAACAGCTCATCAAGGCGATGCTGGCGCAGATCCTCAGTCAGGACCTGGCCCGGGACCCCGACCGGGTACGCCAGGTGGTCCGCAGCCTCGGCGACGCGCTGACCTTCGTCAGCGGCAGCGGCTCGGACATCGTCGACTTCGGGTACGCACTGAGCCGGCTCCGCCCCGAGACGATGACCCTGGTCGCCCTCCCCGGCAGCGGCGTGGGCCGGGGCGGCTCCTACCGGGGCGAGCAACTCACCTCGGTGGGCAGGAAGTTCATCACCGAACTGCGGGCCGGCCGGGCCGACGCCTACCTGACGGCCAACCCGAAACTCGTGATCAAGACCTGACCACCCGTTCTGAGGACACTCTGTGCGCAGTGACTGTCGCTGTCACGACATCCACTGCGCACAAAGGCTCCGCCCCGGCGGTGGGAGCACCTGGGCGGCGGCGTGACCGTTTCTGGTGGTCTTTTACGGCGGGTGCCGCTAAGGCTTCGGCGTACTTCAGTGGGCTTGTCGTTGTCTTGACCGTCCCACCGTCGAGCAATAGCCTGCACTCGATGATCTCCGGGGCATCCGGCTCCAGGTCGTCGACGACGGGGAGGAACAACGTGCGCTTCGGTAAAAGACTGACATTATTGGCCGCGATGGTCACCGGTTTTCTGGTCCTGTCCGGAAATCCGGCCCAGGCCGCCTACTACAACACGTACAGCGACATAGCCAGCACCCCCAACACGAGCTGCTGCACCGGGGCGCAGGGCTTCGCCGCCGGTTCCACCTACCTCTACTCCATCAAGAACCGCACCAACTACGACGACACCTCCGTCATCTACCGAGTGCACAAGACCAGCGGTGCGCGGGTGCTGATGACGAACGGCACGAACGGCGGGACGACGAACCCGTGGCTCGGGCACGCGAACGACATGACGATCGTCGACATCGACGCACAGCACCACATGTTCGTCGTCACCATGAAGGACAGCGGCGCGCAGCTCGTGAAGCTGCGCTACGACGGCACCACCTACTACCACGCCGGGTCGTACCAGCTGCGGCTGAACGGGGCGGTGGCGACGCCGTCCGGGATCAGCCGGGTCTCGGTAAGCAGCACCACGATCGCGTTCATGTTCAAGAGCGGCCGGACGGTCTACAACGGCAGCCTTCCGCTGCGTGCCAACTCCGGGACCATCGAGCTGACGACCGCGTTCACCCTGCAGGTCGACGGCGCCCTGGTAAACGGTGCCACGGTGCCGGACCTGAACACCTTCACCAACCAGGGGTTCTTCTACGACGCGGGAAAGAGGATGCTCTACTACCCGCTGACCAAGGCCAACCGCAGCATCGTGCTGGTCTATCGGAACGTCCTGCCGACCACGACCGGGACAGCGCCCGCCGCCACTGACCTCTCCTTCCGGATCACGTCCTCGAAATACTCGACCCTGTTCGAGATCGAGGGCGTGGGAATCAGCGACGGCAAACTGTACTTCAACACGAACCGGGCGAACGCGGACGGCTCATTCGACGGGGTCCACGTGTTCAACGACTACGTCGCCGCCTAGCGCGACAACTGGTGGAAACCGCTGTGGCCCGACGGTCGGGCCACAGCGGTTTCCCGTTGGGCGATCAGGGTACCGACGGTGCCGTGGCGCCGGAAAGCCAGTCGTCGAAGAACTGCCGCAACTTCTTTCCGGAAATCCGTTCGGCGTGCGCGACCAGATCCTCGGTGGTCGCGTTTCCGTTGCGCCGCTCCGCCGTCCAGGTGGTCAGGATCCGGAAGAACGCCTCGTCGCCGACCGTACGCCGCAGCGCGTGCACGGCCAGCGCGCCGCGCTTGTAGACCGCCCGGCTGAAGATCTGCGTCCGGCCCGGGTCCAGCGCCGGTGCCGCCCAGTCCATGCCAGCGTAGAGCCGCTCGAACATCTCCTGCGCGCTCGGGCCGCCGTCGTGCTCGGTCCAGAGCCACTCCGCGTAGGTGGCGAAGCCCTCGTTGAGCCAGAGGTCGCTCCAGCGCCGGATCGAGACGCTGTTGCCGAACCACTGGTGGGCCAGCTCGTGCGCCACCACCGCCAGGTCCGGGCCGTCGGTGAAGAACGCCGGGCCGTACACCGGGCGGGACTGGGTCTCCAGGGCGTACCCGATCCGTTCCTCGGCGATCGCGATCCCGCCGTACGCCTCGACGGGGTAGGGGCCGAACCGGGTGGCCAGGAAGTCGGCGATCTCGCCGGTGCGGGCCAGGGACCGCTCGGCGGGGCCGCCGGGCGGCAGGCTCGCCGCGATCGCGGTGACGATCGGCCGGCCGGCGTGCGTACCGGTGCTGACCCGGTAGTTCCCGATCACCAGGGTGACCAGGTAGCTGGCCATCGGCACCCGCTCCGCCCAGCGCCAGGTGGTCCAGCCGGCGGCGATGCTGCGGCCGTCCGGTACGCCGTTGCTCAGCGCCGCCAGCCCCGCCGGCACGGTCGCCTCGATCTGGTACGTCGCCTTGTCCTGCGGATGGTCGTTGACCGGGAACCAGGTGCTCGCCGACTCCGGCTGGCCGAGCGCGATCGCGCCGTCCGAGGTGTGCAGCAGGCCGCCGCTGCCCAGTTCGGGGCTGGTGATCGGGGCCGGCCTACCGGAGTAGCGCACCCGTACCCCGAATTTCCTGCCCTTGCCGAGGCCGGTCGCCGGGGTGACCACCAGTTCGTCCTCGGTCCGGGCGTGTCCGGCGTCGACCCCGTCCACCTGCACCGACGCCACGGTCAGCCCGGCCAGGTCGAGGTTGAACCGGGACAGCTCCTGGGTCGCGGTCGCCTCGATTGTGGCGTCGCCGGTCAGCTCGTCGGTGGCGGGGTCGTACCGGACCTTGAGGTGGTAGCCGGCGACGTCGTAGCCGCCGTTGCCGTAGGTCGGGAAGTACGGGTCGCCGACCCCGGGTGCGCCGGGCCGGAACCCGGCGGTCGGCCGGTCGTCCCGGCGGCTGCCGGTGCAGGCGCCGGCCGAGACCACCACCAGCAGGGTCGCCGACAACGCCGCCAGTAGCGCCGGCGGTACGCCGGCCAGCCCCGGCCGCCTCGACGACCTCTCCATCACGCCTCCGCGGTCACGGTGGCGGCCACCGCTCACCGGTCGAGGACGAGCCCGACCTTCTGGAACTCCTTCAGGTCCCGGTAGCCGCACTTCGCCATCGCCCGGCGCAGCCCGCCGAACAGGTTGAGTTGCCCCTCCGGGTCGTCCGAGGGCCCGAAGAGCAGCTTCTCCATCGAGCCGAGCGGCTCGTCGGCCACCCCGTACGCCCCGCGCGGCAGCTTGGGGTGACTGGCCGCCGGATGCCACCAGGCACCCCCGGCCGGTGCCTCGGCGCAGAGCGAGAGCGGCTCGCCGAGCATCACCGCGTCGGCGCCGCAGCCGAGCGCCTTGGCGATGTCGCCGGAGGTCTGCAGGTCGCCGTCGGCGATCAGGTGCACGTACCGGCCGCCGGTCTCGTCGAGGTAGTCCCGGCGGGCCGCCGCCGCGTCCGCGATCGCGCTGGCCATCGGCACCCGGATGCCGAGCACCGACTCGGTGGTCGACCAGTCGTCGCCGCCGAGCCCGACGATCACCCCGGCCGCGCCGGTGCGCATCAGGTGCAGCGCGGTCTTGTAGTCGGTGCAGCCACCGGCGACGACCGGCAGGTCGAGGTCGGCGATGAACTCCTTGAGGTTGAGCGGCTCGTCGGTGGTGGAGACGTGCTCGGCCGAGACGATCGTGCCCTGGATCACCAGGATGTCCACCCCGGCGTCCAGGATCACCGGGGCCAGCGCCAGGGTGTGCTGCGGGGAGACCCGGACGGCGACCGTGCCGCCGCCCTCGCGCATCTGGCGTACCCGCTCGGCGATCAGCTCGGGGCGGATCGGTTCGGAGTACACCTCCTGGAGCCGGCGGGTGGCGGCGGAGCCCTCCTCCAGCCGGGACAGCTCCTCCAGGACCTTGCCCGGGTCCTCGTACCGGGTCCACAGGCCCTCGACGTTGAGCACCCCGAGCCCACCGAGCCGGCCCAGCGCGACCGCCGAGGCGGGGCTCATGGTGGCGTCCGAGGGGTGCCCGACGCAGGGGATCCCGAACTGGTACGCGTCGAGCTGCCAGGCCGTCGAGACGTCGTCCACGTCCCGGGTACGCCGGCTCGGCACGATCGCGATGTCGTCCAGGTGGTAGCCGCGCTGTGCGGTCTTGCCCAGCCCGATCTCGACCACGTCACGCATGGGTCACTCCAGAGTAGAAAGGGGGTGGTGGCGGGAAGGCGGCGACCGTCAGCGGGTGTGGTAGTTCGGCGCCTCGACCGTCATCTGGATGTCGTGCGGGTGGCTCTCCTTCAGGCCGGCGGCGGTGATCCGGATGAGCTGGCCCCGGCGGTGCAGCTCGGGGATGGTCTCCGCGCCGACGTACCCCATCGCCAGCCGCAGGCCGCCGATGAGCTGGTGGGCGACCCGGGCCAGCGGGCCGCGGTAGGGCACCTGCCCCTCGACACCCTCCGGCACCAGCTTCTCCTCGCTTGTCACGTCGTCCTGGAAGTAGCGGTCCTTGGAGTACGAGCGGGCCTGCCCACGGGACTGCATCGCGCCGAGCGACCCCATCCCCCGGTACGCCTTGAACTGCTTGCCGTTGATGAACATCAGCTCGCCGGGGCTCTCCTCGGAGCCGGCCAGCAGGCTGCCGAGCATCACGGTGTCGCCGCCGGCCACCAGCGCCTTGGCGATGTCGCCGGAGTACTGGATGCCACCGTCGGCGATCACCGGCACCCCGGCCGGCCGGGCGGCCCGGGCCGCCTCCATGATCGCGGTGATCTGCGGCACGCCCACCCCGGCGACGATCCGGGTGGTGCAGATGGCACCCGGACCGACCCCGACCTTCACGGCGTCGGCGCCCGCCTCGACAAGCGCCCTGGCCCCGGCGTACGTGGCCACGTTGCCGCCGATCACGTCGACGGTGGTGTCCCGCTTGAGCCGGCCGACCATGTCCAGCACGGCCCGCTGGTGCCCGTGCGCGGTGTCCACGATCAGCACGTCGACCCCGGCGTCGACGAGCGCGCGGGCCCGCTTGTAGGCGTCCTCGCCGACCCCGACGGCGGCGGCCACCCGCAGCCGGCCGGCGTCGTCCTTGGTGGCCAGCGGGTACTGCTCGCTCTTGGCGAAGTCCTTGACGGTGATCAGGCCGCGCAGCCGCCCGTCCGGGTCGACGATCGGCAGCTTCTCGACCTTGTGCCGACGCAGCAGGTCGAGCGCCTCCTCCTTGGTCACCCCCACCTCGGCGGTGACCAGCGGCATCCGGGTCATGATCTGCCGGACCGGGGTGTCGCCGTCGGTGACGAACCGCATGTCGCGGTTGGTCACGATGCCGACCAGGGTGCCCTGGGCGTCGGTCACCGGCACCCCGGAGATCCGGTACCGGCCGCAGAGCGCGTCGACGTCCCGCAGGGTGTCGTCGGGCCCACAGGTGACCGGGTGGGTGACCATGCCGGCCTCGGAGCGCTTCACCAGGTCGACCTGGAGCGCCTGGTCCTCGATCGAGAGGTTGCGGTGCAGTACGCCGATGCCGCCCTGCCGGGCCATCGCGATCGCCATCCGGGCCTCGGTCACCGTGTCCATCGGGCTGGAGACCAGCGGGATGGAGAGCTCGACGTTGCGGCTGAGCCGGGTGATCGTGTTCACCCGGCTCGGGATGATCTCGGACTCACCGGGTTGCAGCAGCACGTCGTCGAAGGTCAACCCGAGCGGCACCACCCGGGCCGAACCGGCCGGCAGTTCGGGCAGGTGCCCGGCGAGCTGGTCGGCGTCGGTGGCCAGCGGAAGGTCGTTGGTGGGTCGGTTCTCCACGATGTGTCCCCTGCTGCTGTGGTTGACGGTGCTGTGCTTGACGCTGCTCTGCTTGACGGTGCTGTGGTTGACGATCACCGCCGACGCGGCGCGACCACCGCCGACGCGGGTCGCCTCGGCGCTGGGCTGGTCGGACAGGCTGCCTGGCGGCAGGGCGGTGTCAGGGCTCGCCCCGGGTACGGCGCGATGGTTCATCGTACCCATCCGTGCCGGGTGGGCGTCGCGGGCGCGGGAATGGCGCGGTACAGGCGAGGAACGGGTGACCACGCCGGGCGCTGTTGGGACTACGGTGGAGGGGTGCACGAGGAGCCGATCGACCCGTTCAACGGTGACCCCGCCGATCCCTCCGCCGGCCTCGACGACCCGGGCGAGGAGGCCGACCTCGACCCGCTCAGCGAGGTCGAGCGGCAGGACGTGCTCGAGGACCTCGCCGACCTGGAGATCTACCAGGCGCTGCTCGGCCCGGTCGGGGTACGCGGCCTCGTCATCGAGTGCGAGGACTGCCGTGAGCCGCACTACTTCGACTGGGACCTGCTCCGGGGCAACCTGCGACACCTGCTCAACTCCGGCCGGCCCCGGGTGCACGAGCCGGCCTACGATCCCGACCCGGACCACTACGTCAGCTGGGAGTACGCCCGAGGCTACGCCGACGGCGTGCACGACACCCTGACCGAGACCGCCGAGGAGAACGACGGCGAGGCCGAGACGCCGCGCTGAGCGGGTCGCCCCGCGACCGGCTGCCGACAGCCCCGGAGCATCTGGTCGGCTCCGGACGGAGTCGGTCAGGCGACCAGGCCGGCGCGGAAGCCGGCCGCCACGGCGTGGGCCCGGTCCCGGGCGCCGAGTTTGCGGAACAGCCGCCGGGCGTGGGTCTTCACGGTGTCCTCGGAGACGAAGAGCTCCCGGCCGATCTCCGCGTTGCTCTTCCCGTCCGCCATCCCGACCAGCACCTGCATCTCGCGCTCGGTGAGCACCGGCCGGCGTGGTGCTACCGGGCGACCGGTGCCGTCCGTGCCGTCGCCGCCGCGCGGCTGCTGCCCGGCGGCGCCGCCGGGCCTGTCCGGGCCGCCCTGCTCCGCCGGGTACGCCGGCCCCGTGCCGCCCGGGGGAGCCGGCTCGGTCGGGGCGTTGGGGTCGTCGCCACGCTGGGCGGGCACCATCGCCGGCCCGGTCGGCTGCTCCCCGCCCGTCTCGCCGGTGCCGACCCGCGACTCCGGGTCGTCGCGGCGGCGTACCGTCGACTCGTCCGCCGTCGGGCGACCGCCGCCGGATCCGTCACCTGCCGGGTTTTCCGGTCGCGGTCCGGTCGGTGCCCGCACCGCGCTGCCCAGCCGCTGCCCGGCGCCCGGATGGCCACCCGCGTCGCCGGACTCGCCGCCGCGCCCGGCGCCGACCGGGCCGCCCGCCTGGCCGCCGGCCAGCGCGCCACCGGCCAGCGTGGCACCGCCCCGGCCGGATCTGCCGCCGAGCAGCAGGATCGCCTTCGCGACCACGCTCACCAGGTCGTGGTCGCTGCCCTGGATCAGTCCCCGGGCGCCGGCCGCGATGGTCGCCGCGGCGACCCCGGGATCCTCGGTGCCGAGCAGCAGGATCGCCGCTCCGGGCGACCGGGCCAGGACCCGCCGGGTGAAGCCGACGCTGTCCGGACGGGTGAGCGCGGTGTCCGCGAGCACGACGTCCGCCGGCCGCTCGGCGAGCCGGAGCATGGCCTCGGGATCGGACACCGCGGTACGGACCGCGGCGGCCAACCCCAGCCGGGCCGCCGCTGCCGCGACGTTCTGGGCCGCGAGCGGGGTCCGGACGCAGACAAGAACGGTGCGCACGGTGCTCTCCTCTCCGCAACGAGGAGACCACGCCGTCGAATGATCATGATGAGTTTCCCCGGATGAACCACAAACTTTTTGGACGATTCGCCGCACCGATCGGCTTCGTGGCCAGAAGTTCGCGATCAAGTACGTGTGAGTCGTCCGTGCCTGGGGTAACGGGACCCGTGGTCGGAACGGTGCGCCTGCGCGGCCCGCCGCCCGGATCCCGACCGGAGCGTTTCTCGCGGTGCCGCGCGGAAGGAGGGTGCTGATGTCGAACGTACGCAGGCTGCCTGGACCCATCGTCGATCTGTGGGAGTGGCAGCGGCTTGGCGCCTGCCGGGGCCGGGACAGCGCCCAGTTCTTCCACCCGGACGGCGAGCGCGGCTCGTCCCGCAACCGCCGGGAGGCCAACGCCAAGGCGGTCTGCGGAGCCTGTCCGGTTCGGGCCGAGTGCGCCGCCCACGCGCTCGCCGTACGCGAGCCGTACGGGGTGTGGGGTGGTTTCAGCGAGTCCGAGCGGCTCCGGCTGCTCGCCCTCGGCTGGGAGGACCTCGCCGACCGTCGAGGGCACCGGGTCGACATCGCCCGCCTGGAAGCCCGACTCGGCCGACCCTTCCGTTCGACGGTGCCGATGCAACGGTCGGCCTGACCGCGACGGGCCGACCACCGCGACGGGCCGGCCGGCGCCGCCCCTGCGGAGGGGACGGCGCCGGCCGATTCCTTCGCTCGATCAGGTGGTGGCGGGGTTGCTGGCGGCCGGGATGTCGGCACAGCCGCCGTACCTGTGGTCGGCGAGGAGGTTCGCACCGGTGGCCGAGTTCCTCACCCACCAGGACGAACCGTCAGTGCAGTCACGCCGGTACAGCGCCAGATCGGTACGCCCGTCACCGGAGTAGTCACCCGGCGCGGGGATGTCCGCACACCCGCCGTATTTGTGATCGGCGAACAGCTGGGTGCCCGACACCGGCTTCACCCACCACGACGACCCCTCGGCGCAGTCACGCCGGTACAGCGCCAGGTCCGTACGCCCGTCACCGTCGTAGTCCCCCGGCGCGGGAATGTCCGACGCACCGCCGTACCTGTGATCGGCCAGCAACTGGGTACCCGACACCGACTTCACCCACCACGACGAACCCGTCTGAGCGTTCCGCCGGAACAACGCCAGGTCCGTACGCCCGTCACCGTCGTAGTCACCCGGGGCGGGAACGTCCTCGCACCCGCCGTACCTGTGATCGGCCAACAACTGCGTACCCGACGCGGCCTTCACCCACCAGGTCGAACCGTTGACACAGTCACGCCGGAACAACGCCAGGTCCGTACGCCCGTCACCGTCGTAGTCACCCGGGGCGGGAACGTCCTCGCACCCGCCGTACCTGTGATCGGCCAACAACTGCGTACCCGACGCGGCCTTCACCCACCAGGTCGAACCGTTGACACAGTCACGCCGGAACAACGCCAGGTCCGTACGCCCGTCACCGTCGTAGTCACCCGGGGCGGGAATGTCCGACGCACCGCCGTACCTGTGATCGGCCAACAACTGGGTACCCGACACCGACTTCACCCACCACGACGAACCCGTCTGAGCGTTCCGCCGGTACAGCGCCAGATCCGCCCGGCGGTCGCCGTCGTAGTCCACCGCCGCGCCCGAGTGGCCGCCCCAGGCGGCGGCCGCGATCTTCGCCCCGTCGCCGGCCTGCTCGCCGTAGCGCTCGGGAAACGCGGAGATCTGCACGGCCTGGCACACTTCACCCACCGGCCTGGTGAGCCAGCTGTTGTTCGGGAACTTGCGCAGCATCGCGCCGAGGAACGCGTTCGTGGCGTACACCGGGTCGAGGATCTGGCTCTCCGTGCCCCAACCCTGGCTGGGGCGCTGCTGGTAGAGGCCGAGGCTGTCCCGGTCGCCGTGGTTGAGGTTCTGGATACCGCTCTCCACGATCGCGGTGGTGATGGCGAGGGTGGCGGCGTGGGACGGCAGGCCGCGGTTCTTGACCGTCAGCACGATGACCCGGACGCAGGCTGCCCGGCTGGCATTGAAGCTCTGGGACATGGTGCGCGTCAGAGTTGGCTTGACGCGAGCGGCGAACTCCGCGTCCGCGCTGGTCGGTGCGGCGGAGGTGCAGTCCGGGACGACCGCCGCCCGGGCGGCGGGCGGCTGGACCACGAGGGTGCCGAGAATTGCCAGCGCCGTGAGCACGGCGTAGCGGACGACTTTCATGCGGGGCTCCTTGTCGGACCGGGGGGATTCAGCCGGGTGCAAGGGGGCCGGGCCACCCCGTCGACGGGTGGCCCGGCGAATCAGGTGGTGGCGGGATTGCTGGCGGCGGGAATGTCGGCACAGCCGCCGTACCGGTGGTCGGCGAACAACTGCGCACCCGACGCCGAATCCTTCACCCACCACGTCGAACCATTCGCACAGTCCCGCCGGAACAACGCGAAATCAGCCCGCCCGTCACCGGAATAGTCGCCCGAAACCGGGATGTCCGCACAACCGCCGTATTTGTGGTCGGCGAACAACTGGGCGCCCGTCGCACTCTTCACCCACCACGACGAACCATTCGCACAGTCCCGCCGGAACAACGCCAGATCAGCCCGCCCGTCGCCGTCGTAGTCACCCGAAACCGGGATGTCCGCACAGCCACCGTATCTGTGGTCGGCGAACAACTGGGCCCCGGTGGCGAGCTTCACCCACCACGACGAACCGTTCGTACAGTCCCGCCGGAACAACGCCAGGTCAGCACGCCCGTCGCCGTCATAGTCACCGGGCACCGGGATATCGGTCGAACCGCCGTACTTGTGGTCGGCGAACAACTGGGCGCCCGTCGCACTCTTCACCCACCACGACGAACCCGACTGGGCATCCCGCCGGTACAGGGCCAGATCGCTGCGTCCGTCGGCGTCGTAATCACCCGGCACGGGGATGTCGGCACAGCCACCGTATCTGTGGTCGGCGAACAACTGGGCCCCGGTGGCGAGCTTCACCCACCACGACGAACCGTTCGTACAGTCCCGCCGGAACAACGCCAGGTCAGCACGCCCGTCGCCGTCATAGTCGCCAGGCACCGGGATATCGGTCGAACCGCCGTACTTGTGGTCGGCGAACAACTGGGCGCCCGTCACACTCTTCACCCACCACGACGAACCCGACTGGGCATCCCGCCGGTACAGGGCCAGGTCACTGCGACGATCGCCGTCGTAGTCGACTCCGGCGGTCCTGCCGCCGCCCCCGTTGCGCCACTCCGCCACGGTCTCGCCCCGGAGTACGCTCAGCAGGGCCCGCTTGTTCTCCATGCTGGTGACCTTGTCCCGGTCCTCACTCAGATGGATGTGCCAGAGGTGCGACTGGTCCGACGAGACCGCGCGGTCGTACCGGAAGTCCCAGCCCTCCACGGCGCTGTCGTTGTCAGCCTGCCCGTAGAACTCCCGCCACCCGTCCAGGCGAGGATCGTTGGAGTCCCTGCCGGAGGCCAGCAGCCGGCTGGAGAACCGGGCGATGTTGCTGTAGTCGGCGGCGAGGGCCTGGCTGCCCGGAGCGCCGCTTCCGTCGACCTGTCCGGAATGGTCGCTGTCGGCGGAACCCTCGACCTCGATCGCCACCTGCCCGGCGGCAAGAAGGCCCTGGGCCTCGGGAAAAGTCCAGTCGTACGCGGCGGCTTTGTCGGACGGCCCTCCCTTGTCCTCGGCATCCCGCACCGAGTAGTCGTTCGAACTGTTCGCCGCGCGAGTGTTGTGGTAGCCGGGCTTGTTGGCGTAGATGCCGCCGTTCTGCGTACCGGGATCCAGCTTCAGCAACTCCTGCATCAGCCACCAGGAAGCGTCCGTGATCCTGGCCGGATTCGGATTGGCGGCGGCAGGTGCGGCCGGAACCAGGACGATTCCAACGGGCAGCACCATCGAGGCGACTGCGACCAACCCGCGTAGTACCCTCAGTTTTGGCACCCCTGCCGACACAGGCTCGCCTGTCGATGAACGCACCGTATTTCCCTCACCCTCGTATGGTGTTCGGAGATTTCGGTTCCCGGACGTCGGGCCGCGAGTCGGATAAAGCTCCCCGCAAGACGGCTCCGGATGCGCTGCCGCGAAACGGGACCCCCGAGGGGGCGCCCGCTTCCGTGATTCCGGAGAATCATGGCCCGGGCGATCAAATACGTCAATGCCAACCCGTGCCGGGCGGTTGAACATCCGTGCCAGTCGTCGCCGCCGGCGTCATCCGCACCGTCGGCGGGCGTCGCCCAGGGATCCCGCCCGCCCCGGTTCACCGCCCTCGGGGCGCCGATACGCCGACACCGGCCGGTCGGACGCTCTGGTGTAGCCGACGGTAGGCCAGTGGACTCATCCCGACGCCGGAGGTGAAGAGCCGGGTGAAGTGTCCGCCGCTCGGGAATCCCCATCGGGCGGCGATGGCCTGGATGGGGAGGCCGGCAAGCTCGGGGTCGGCGAGATCGCGGCGACAGCGATCGAGCCTGCGGCGGCGGATCCAGCCGGCGACGGTCTGCCCGTCGGCCTCGAAGAGGCGGTGCAGGCTGCGCAGGGAGATGTGATGAGCAGTGGCGATCACCGCGGGCGACAGCGCCGGGTCGGCGAGTCGGGACTCGACGAAGGTCAGCATCTGCCGGTAGGTGGCCTGCTGCCGGGTCTCGTACGGGAGCGTGGCGCCCAGTTCGAGCCGGTGGGCGGAGACGGCCGCGACGAGGTCGAGGGTGACGGCCCCGAGCCGGATCGCGTCGGCGGGCGCGAGCCGGTCCACATGTCGGGCGAGGCCGGTGAGATGGTTGGCGAGTACAGCACCGAGGGGAACGTGCCGCGGGTCCAGGCAGGTCCCGTACAGCCGTCTCGCCTTGTCGACCGGGATCGGTAGGAGCGCGTGGGGGACCCGCACGGTCAGGGCGACGCCGCCCCTACCGCCAGGATCCTCCGCATATCTGATGTCGTGCGGACTCGACGTGTCGAGGAAGCTGAGCTGGCCGGGGCCGGGCACGCTGGTGTTGCGGTTCTGCTCGACAAGACCGCTGCCGAGCAGAACCATGTTGATCTTGTAGTACTCGGCGTCCGAGGATCGGATCATCCTCCGGGTACGCGCCATGCGCAGCGACGGGAGCGTGTAGACGGAGAAGTCGATGGCACCGAGGCAGACGGTCCGGACCGACGCGATGAAGTCGGCCGGTCGCTCGGACCAGACCTGCACCCGTCCCAGTGACATGGACAACATCTCGCGCCAGTGGTCGAGCCGCTCCGCTGGCGGCTTGTCCCGCGTGCTCATCACGAACTGGCCGTCCCGCATACCGCACCCCCGTGCCGTCCCCGTGACGGTCACCACCGACGCGCCGGCGAGCGGTAGCCGAGGTAACCCGGAGAGACAATCTAGGCACCGCGAAGGTCTTCGATGGTGTACGGAAGGTGTCACCGACATGGCCGGCAGGAGGCCAACAGGTGTCACTCCGGGACGGCGCCTGGAACGGAACCGCCGACCGGCTGCTCAGGAGACGGTGACCCGGACCGTGTGCCAACCGGTGGCGCCGTCCGGAGCGACCGGACGGGACTGGCCGGTCTGCACCGCGCCGGTGGCGTCCGTCGCCCGCACCCGCAGGGTGTGCTCGCCCGGGTCGGCGGTCCACCGCCAGGACCACTGCACCCAGGTGTCGGTCGAGGCCGCCGGGGCCAGCGTCGCCGGTTGCCAGTCTCCGTCGTCTACGCGTACCTCGACCTGCCGGATCCCCACGTGCTGCGCCCATGCCACCCCGGCGACGGCGACCTCGCCGGCCGACAGTTCCCGGCCCGCCCGTGGGGTGTCGATCCGTGACTGCGTCTTGATCGGCCCCCGCGCCGACCAGCCCCGGGGCACCCAGTAGGCGTCGAAGTCGGCGAAGCTCGTCAACTCCAGTTCGACGAGCCACTTGCAGGCCGAGACGTAGCCGTACAGGCCGGGCACCACAATCCGGACCGGAAAGCCGTGTTCGATCGGCAGCGGTTCGCCGTCCATCCCGACGGCCAGCATCGCGTCCCGGCCGTCGGTGAGCAGCGCGGTCGGGCTGCCACAGGTCCAGCCGTCGGCGGAGCGCCCCACCACCTGGTCCGTTCCGTCCAGTGGGCCGGCCTCGGCGAGCAGCGGGCCCAGTGGCACGCCAAGCCAGCGGGCGTTGCCGATCAGGTCACCGCCGACCTCGTTCGAGACGCATGCCAGGGTGATGTGGCGTTCCATCATTGGCCGGGCAAGCAGGTCGGCATAGCTCAGCGTCATCGGATTGCGGACCCGGCCGGTGATCCGCAGCCGCCATGTCTCCGGGTCCACCCGCGGCACCACGAGCGCGGTGTCGATCCGGTAGAAGCTCCGGTTCGGCGTCACGTACGGCGACAGCCCCGGCACCGCCGGATCGACCCCGGCCGGCACCGGCCCCGCCGCGCTGGCCGGAGCAGGCAGCCTGACGGCCTCGCGGGCGGCCGAGACACCCCGGCGGGTCGAGAGCCAGCGCCCGCCGAAGCCGCCGACCGCCGCACCGCCGAACGCCAGCCCGACCCCGGTGAGGAACCGCCGCCGCGCGTACTCGCCCGGATGTGCGGCAACACCGCCGTCCGGAGGCGTCGGCACGGCCAGTGACCGGCCGAGCGGGCCGGCTACGAGGAGCCAGAGCACCCCGGCCGCCAGTCCGGCGCCCACCAGCGACGGCAGCGCGGCAACCGGGCCGGCTCCGGGACGGGTGAGCGCCGCCAGCACGCCGACCGCGCCGAAGAGGGCGATCCCGGCGTACCCGAGGAACACCGAGCGGAGTGCGACCAGCCCGACCATGGCGGCGAAGACGGCCAGCAGCAGCGAGGTGCCGACCAGCAGAGCGATCTTGTCGTAGACGTAGAAGACGTCGACGGCGAACTGTTTGAGCGGTGGTGGCGCCAGGTCCACCACGACGCCGCCGACCGCGACCAGCGGTGCGGAGCGTGGCCCGGTGAGCACCGCCACGGCCTCGGCCGCGCCGAGGGCGACCGCCGCGGCGGCCACCCCGGCGAGCGCGCCGAAACGGCGAGCCGGAACGCCACGCCGGATCGGGACCATTGCCGGCTCCGCTCGGATCTGCCGGGGGCTCGCGTCCATCCGACAAGTGTTCACCGGCCGCGCTCGTGCCGGGAAGTCGCGTCAGGGGTTCGTAAGACCGGCACCGCGGTGTTTCCGGTACGGGCGCCGCGGAGTTACCGCCGCCCGGCCGACCAATTGGTCGGCCGGGCGGAGCGGATCGGCCCGGATCCAGCCGAAGCCGGTCGGAACCCCGGACCGGTCAGAAGCATGGACCGGTCAGAAGCCCGGACCGTGCTGGTGGCCGTGCCCGTGGCCGTGGCCGTGCCCACCGGCGGCGGCCGGCTCGGCCTTCTCCGGCTTCTCCACCACCAGGCTCTCGGTGGTCAGCAGCAGCCCGGCGATCGACGCCGCGTTGGTGACCGCGTTGCGGGTCACCTTCACCGGGTCGACGATGCCGGCCTTGGCCAGGTCCTTGTACTCGCCGGTGGCGGCGTCGAGGCCGGTGCCCCAACCCTGCTCGGCGACCTTCTGCACGACCACGTAGCCGTCGTGCCCGGCGTTCTGGGCGATCCACCGCAGCGGCTCGACCAGCGCCTTGCGGACGATCGAGACGCCCACCTTCTCGTCGCCGGTCAGCCCGAGGTCACCGTCGAGCGCCGAGGCGATCTGCACCAGCGCGGCGCCGCCGCCCGGCACGGTACCCTCCTCGACCGCGGCCTTGGTCGCGGCGATGGCGTCCTCGATGCGGTGCTTGCGCTCCTTCATCTCGACCTCGGTCGCCGCACCGGCCTTGATCACCGCGATGCCGCCGGAGAGCTTGGCCAGCCGCTCCTGGAGCTTCTCCCGGTCCCAGTCGGAGTCGGAGGCCTCGATCTCCTTGCGGATCTGGCTGATCCGCTCGGTGACGTCGTTGTCCCGGCCCCGGCCGTCGATGATCGTGGTGTTGTCCTTGTCGACCACCACCCGGCGGGCGGTGCCGAGCACCTCGACGCCGACCGAGTCGAGCTTGTAGCCCAGCTCGGGGGCGACCACCTCGCCGCCGGTCAGGATCGCCATGTCCTGGAGCATCGCCTTGCGCCGGTCGCCGAAGCCGGGCGCCTTCACCGCGCAGACCTTGACGGTCTTGCGGATCGAGTTGACCACCAGGGTGGAGAGCGCCTGCCCCTCCACGTCCTCGGCGACGATCAGCAGCGGCTTGCCGCTCTGCAGGACCTTCTCCAGCAGCGGCAGCAGCTCCTCGATCGAGGAGATCTTCTGGGTGGTGATCAGGATGTACGCGTCCTCGAGCACCGCCTCCTGCGACTCCGTGTCGGTGACGAAGTTCGGCGAGACGAAGCCCTTGTCGAACTGGAGGCCCTCGGTGACCTCCAGTTCGGTGGCCAGGGTCGAGCCCTCCTCGACGGTGATCACACCGTCCCGGCCGACCTTCTCCATCGCCTCGGCGATCAGGTCGCCGATGGTGGCGTCCTGGGCCGAGATCGTCGCCACGTGCGCGACCGACTCCCGGCTGCCCACCTCGACGGCCTTCTCCAGCAGCGCCTCGGAGATCTTCGCGGCGGCCAGGTCGATGCCCCGCTTCAGCGCGGCCGGCCCGGCGCCGGCGGCCACGTTGCGCAGGCCCTCCCGGACCATCGCCTGGGCCAACACGGTGGCGGTGGTGGTCCCGTCGCCGGCGACGTCGTTGGTCTTGGTCGCCACCTCCTTGACCAGCTGCGCGCCGAGGTTCTCGTACGGGTTGGTGAGTTCGATCTCCTTGGCGATGGTCACGCCGTCGTTGGTGATCGTCGGGGCACCGAACTTCTTGTCCAGGACGACGTTGCGCCCGCGCGGGCCGAGAGTGACCTTGACCGTGTCCGCGAGCGTGTTGACACCGTGCTCCAGCAGGTGCCGGGCGTCATCCGAGAAGCTCAGAATCTTCGCCATTGTGTTAACAGGGTCCCTTCACGCAGCGCTGCCCCGGCCCGGCAGGGCCGGTCCGGGGCAGCGTCACTGAAATCAGTCAGATCACTTCTCGATGACGGCGAGGACGTCGCGGGCGGAGAGCACCAGGTACTCCTCGCCGGCGTACTTGACCTCGGTGCCGCCGTACTTCGAGTAGATGACCGTGTCGCCGACCTTCACGTCAACCGGGATCCGGTTGCCGTCGTCGTCGAAGCGGCCGGGGCCGACAGCGAGGACGGTGCCCTCCTGCGGCTTCTCCTTGGCGGTGTCGGGAATCACGATGCCCGACGCCGTGGTCGTCTCAGCCTCGTTCGCCTGGACCAGGATCCGGTCCTCGAGCGGCTTGATCGCAACCTTGGTCGCGGTAGTCACGGGCATACCCTCCTGGGGTACTGGTTTCTGTGCCGGCCGGCGAGCCGACCAGCGTCAATCTGCCACATGCCACCGGGCGGGGCCGTCGTCGCGGGTGCCGGTCCGCCTGGCGTTCAACTCCCGGACAACCGCCCGGAAGCTGGCACCCTCGGTTTGAGAGTGCTAACCGCAGGTTATGCCGGCGGCTAGCACTCCGTCAAGGAGAGTGCCAACCCGACACGCCCTTTCCCGGCGTCGGCCGGCACAATGCTGCGGTGGACCTGGAGCAGTTCGCCGCGCTGCGTACCCCGGAAGGGGGAACCGCGCTGGCCGCCGCCGCCGAACTGGCCGACGGCGACCCGCTGGCCGCGGCGGCGGCGCTGCGCGCGGCCGGGCTGCCGGCCGGGCTGGCCGCCGCCGCGCTGACCCAGGCCGGGCTGCGCCGCCGGGCGGTGCCCAAGTTCGGCCCGGAGGCCGCCGGGATGTTCTTCACCCGGGCCGGGCTGGAGCAGGCCACCCGGGCCGTCGTCGCCGCCCGCCGGGCCGCCCGGCTGCGCGCCGCCGGGGTCGGCACGCTCGTGGACCTCGGCTGCGGCCTCGGCGCCGACGCCATCGCCGCCGCCCGCGCCGGCATCCGGGTGTACGGCGTGGAGGCCGACCCGCTCACCGCGGCGATGGCCGCCGCGAACGCCGGGGCGGCCGGAGTGGCCGACGCCTTCACGGTCACGCTCGGCGACGCGACGCGGTTCGACGTCACCGCCGTGCAGGGGCGGCCGGTCGACGCGGTGTTCTGCGACCCGGCCCGGCGGCGGGCCGGCACCGGCCGGCGGATCTTCGACCCGGCCGCCTACTCGCCGCCCTGGGACTTCCTGCTCGACCTGGCCGGCCGGGTGCCCCGGACGGTCTTCAAGGTCGCCCCCGGGATCGACCACCGGCTGCTGCCGGCGGGTGCCGAGGGCGAGTGGGTGAGCGTCGACGGCGACCTGGTCGAGGCGACCGTCTGGTCCGGCCCGCTCGGCTCCGGCCCGCTCGGCACGGTGCCGCGCCGGGCCACCCTGCTGGTCGGGTCGGCGGTACACGAACTCACCGGCGACGGCACCCGGCCGGCGCCGGTCGGCCCGCTCCGGCGCTACCTGTACGACCCGGACCCGGCGGTGGTCCGGTCCCACCTGGTCGCCGAGTTCGCCGGTACGGTCGACGGCACCCTCGCCGACCCCGAGATCGCGTACGTCTACGCCGACACCGCCCAGCCCACCCCGTACGCCCGGTGCCTCGAGTTGGTCGAGGCGCTGCCGTTCTCGCTGAAACGGCTGCGCGCCCGGCTGCGGGAGCTGGGGGTCGGCCGGGCGGAGATCCTGAAGCGGGGCTCGGCGCTGGAGCCGGAGCGGCTCCGCCGCGACCTGCGGCTGGCCGGCGGTGCGGCGATCAGTCTGGTGCTGACCCGGGTCGCCGGTGCACCCACCGTGCTGCTCTGCCGTCCGGTGCCGGCCCCCGACCTGACCGCGTCGAGCGGGTAGGCTGCGCGGTCGTGGCAGGCAGGGGCACACCGGCGACCGCGCTGCTGACCCGGCAGCGGGTCGCGCACACCCTGCATCCGTACGACGTCGCGCCGGAGACCCCGAACTACGGCGCCGAGGTGGCGGCGGCGCTCGGCGTGGCGCCGGAGCGGGTCTTCAAGTCGCTTGTCGCCAGCGTCGACGGGGTGCTGACGGTGGCGGTGGTGCCGGTGACCGGGGAACTCGACCTCAAGGCACTGGCGGTCGCGGTGGGCGGCAAGCGGGCGACGCTCGCCGACCGGGCACTGGCCGAGCGCACCACCGGCTATGTCCGGGGCGGCATCAGCCCGCTCGGACAGCGCAGGGCGTTGCCCACCGTGCTGGACGCCTCGGCCGAGCGCTTCCCCACCGTCTACGTCTCGGCCGGCCGCCGGGGGCTGCAACTCGAACTCGCTCCGGCCGACCTGATCCGGCTCACCTCCGCCACCACCGCGCCGGTCGCCGCACCCTGACCCGCCGGTCGCCGCACCCTGACCCGGCCGGCTCCGTGCGCTGACCGGGCGGGCTCCGCGACCTGAGCCGACCGGCTCCGTGCGCTGAACCGGCGGTTCAGCACCGCGTGCCGTGCCCCGGCCCGCCGGGCTCGCAGCCGGGTTGCCACATTTCCGGCTTATTGCCACCAGCCGATGCCGGGATGTCCCTCACGTTGCTGAATTGTTATCCCCAGCAACAAACTCGTGGCCTCGGTGACCTTGCCCGAACGACTTCCCGCGAAATACGTTGCCGGACACAACAAAAGTGAGGCGGGCGGTCGCCGCAGCCCACCTGACCCGCCGCCGGACCGGCATCCGGCGGAGACGCTCGGGGCAGCCCAACGGGGGGAGGCCACCGGGCAGCACGGCGACCCGTTCCGGTGTACCACCGCTGAACCCGAGACACCACACCCACCCCGAAAGGACCCGTGCAATGCGCAGAGGGATCCTCACCATCGCTGCCGTGGGGCTGCTGACCACGGGCGGGCTCGCCGCCTGCGGTGACGACGCCGGCGACGGCGGCGGCAAAGCCGCCGAGCCGAAGATCGGCGTCATCCTTCCGGACAGCGCCTCCTCGGTCCGCTGGGAGACCGCGGACCGCAAGTACCTGCAAGAGGCGTTCGACGCCGCCGGCGTGAAGTCCATCATCCAGAACGCCCAGGGCGACAAGGCACAGTTCCAGACCATCGCCGACCAGATGATGACCGAGGGCGTCAACGTCCTGATGATCGTCAACCTGGACTCCGGCACCGGCAAGGCGGTCCTGGACAAGGCCAAGAGCCAGGGCGTACTCACCATCGACTACGACCGGCTGACCCTGGGCGGCTCCGCCGAGTACTACGTCAGCTTCGACAACGAGGCGGTCGGCAAGCTCCAGGGCGAGGGTCTGGTCAAATGCCTGACCGACAAGGGTGCCAAGAACCCGGTCATCGCCGAGCTGAACGGCTCGGAGACCGACAACAACGCCACCCTGTTCAAGAACGGCTACGACAGCATCCTCCAGCCCAAGTACGACGCCAAGGAGTACGTCAAGGGGCCGGACCAGTGGGTGCCCGCCTGGGACAACACCCAGGCCGGCACGATCTTCGAGCAGATGATGACCCAGCAGAACGGCAAGATCGACGGCGTACTGGCCGCGAACGACGGGCTGGGCAACGCGGTCATCTCCGTGCTGAAGCGGAACAAGCTCAACGGCAAGGTCCCGGTGACCGGCCAGGACGCCACCGTGCAGGGTCTGCAGAACATCCTCGCCGGTGACCAGTGCATGACCGTCTACAAGGCGGTCAAGAAGGAGGCCGACGCCGCCGCCGAACTGGCGATCGCGCTGGCCAAGGGCGAGCGGAAGGACGCACCCACCACGGTGAAGGACCCGGAGGGCAACCGGGACGTGCCGGCGGTGCTGCTCGAGCCGAAGGCCATCTACAAGGAGAACGTCAAGGACGTCGTCGACGACGGCTACGTCAGCAAGGCGGAACTCTGCAAGGACGCCTTCGCCGCCGCGTGCGCCGAGGCCGGCCTGAGCTGACCCGAGTACGACACTGGGCTCGATCGGCCCGCCGCGGACGCCGCCCGGTACGGAACCATCCGTGCCGGGCGGCGTCCGCGCCCCGCAGACGACTGGACCGGACCCGTGATCGGTTACCCCGCGATCGGCACCCGCGACCGGACACCCCGTGTAAAGGAGACCAACCCGTGTCCGCGACACCCCTGCTGGAACTGCGCGGGATCGACAAGAGCTTCGGTCCCGTCCAGGTCCTCCGCGACGTCGACCTCTCGGTCAACCCCGGCGAGGTGACCGCACTCGTCGGCGACAACGGCGCCGGCAAGTCGACCCTGGTCAAATGCGTCGCCGGAATCCACTCGGCCGACGGCGGCCAGATCCTCTTCGAGGGCCGGCCGGTACAGATCCACAACCCCCGGGACGCCGCCACCCTCGGCATCGAGGTCGTCTACCAGGACCTCGCGCTCTGCGACAACCTCGACATCGTGCAGAACATGTTCCTCGGTCGGGAGAAGCGCAGCGGCCTCGTCCTGGACGAGCCGACGATGGAACAGATGGCCGCCGAGACCCTCGCCGGGCTCTCCGTACGGACCGTGAAGTCGCTGCGGCAGCACGTCTCCAGCCTCTCCGGGGGGCAGCGCCAGACCGTTGCGATCGCCAAGGCGGTGCTCTGGAACAGCCGGCTGGTGATCCTGGACGAGCCGACCGCCGCGCTCGGCGTGGCACAGACCGCCCAGGTGCTCGAACTGGTCCGGCGGCTGGCCGACAACGGCCTCGCCGTCGTGCTCATCTCGCACAACATGAACGACGTCTTCGCCGTCTCCGACCAGATCGCCATGCTCTATCTCGGCCAGATGGTCGCGCAGCTGCGCACCAGCGACGTCACGCACGCCCAGGTGGTCGAGCTGATCACCGCCGGGCGCAGCGGCGGCCTCGGGCTGACCGCCGAGAACGGCAACGGCAACGGCAACGGCAGGCACGACACCCCACCCACCACCGAGACGACGAGTGCAGGAGCCGACAGATGAGCGCCGCCCCCACCACCACCGTGGTGCCGCCGGCCGAGGTGCCGGGCGCACCGGTGCCCACGGTGGGCAGCCACTTCCGGGACTACCTCGCCCGGGTACGCGGCGGCGACATGGGCGCGCTGCCCGCCGTACTCGGTCTGATCGTGCTCTGCGCCGTCTTCACCGCGCTGCGCCCGAACTTCATGACCGAGGGCAACTTCGCCAACCTCTTCACCCAGGGCGCGGCGGTGATGCTTATCGCCATGGGGCTGGTCTTCGTCCTGCTGCTCGGCGAGATCGATCTCTCGGCCGGCTTCGCCAGCGGAGTCTGCGCGGCCGTACTCGCCCAGCTGGTCACCCTGCGGGGCTATCCCTGGTGGGTCGCGGTCGCCGCCGCGATCGTCACCGGCGTGGTGATCGGGCTGGTGATCGGCTTCCTGGTGGCCAAGGTCGGCATCCCGTCCTTCGTGGTCACCCTCGCCGCCTTCCTCGCCTTCCAGGGCATCGTGCTGCTGCTGATCAAGGGCGGCACCAACGTCTCGGTCCGGGACAGCGTGCTGGTGGCGATCGCCAACCGGAACATGCCGCCGTGGCTCGGCTGGGCGCTGACCCTGCTCGGAGTGGCCGGCTACGCCGCGGTGCAACTGCTGCGGCACCGCAACCGCAGCACACTCGGGCTGGTCACCGAACCGCTCGCCGTGGTGCTGATCCGGATCGGCGGGCTGGCGGTGATCGTCGGCACGGCGGTGTACCTGCTCAACCAGGAGCGCAGCCGCAACGCGCTCGTCTCGCTCAAGGGCGTGCCCATCGTCGCACCGATCATCGTGGTGCTGCTCGTCGCGCTCACCTTCGTACTGCAACGCACCGCGTACGGCCGGCACGTCTACGCGGTCGGCGGCAACCGGGAGGCGGCCCGCCGGGCCGGCATCAACGTGGACCGGATCCGGATCTCCGTCTTCGTGATCTGCTCCTCGATGGCGGCGATCGGCGGCATCGTGGCGGCCAGCCGGGCCACCTCGGTCGACGCCAACACCGGAGGCAGCAAGGTCCTGCTCTACGCGGTCGGCGCGGCGGTCATCGGCGGCACCAGCCTCTTCGGCGGCAAGGGCCGGATCGTGGACGCGGTGCTCGGCGGGGCGGTGATCGCGGTCATCGACAACGGGATGGGCCTGCTCGGCCGCAGCTCCGGTTTCACCTTCGTGGTGACCGGCCTGGTGCTGCTGCTCGCCGCCAGTGTGGACGCGTTGTCCCGACGGCGGGCCGCCGCGAGCGGTAACCGATAAGGGGCGGCATGCGCGCGGGGCCGAGCCAGGAGGAGATTCGCCGGCAGAATCTCGGCGCGCTGCTGCGGTACGTGCACATCCACGGCGCCACCTCCCGGGCGGAGCTGACCACCTCGCTCGGGCTGAACCGCAGCACCATCGGCGCGCTCACCGCCGAACTGGCCGCCGCCGGCCTGGTCAGCGAACGGGCACCCCGGGAGACCGGGCGGGCCGGACGACCGTCGCTCGTCGTCCGGCCCGAGTCCGGGCGGGTCTTCGCGTACGCGTACAGCATCGAGGTGGACCGGCTGCGGGCCGCCCGGATCGGGCTCGGCGGAAAGGTGCTGGACCGTCGGCAGGCCGAACGGCCGCCGGGGCTGTCCGCCGTGGAGTGCCTGCCGCTGCTGGCCGGCTTCGTCAAGGAGATGCACCAGGCGGTGCCGGACGGCTCGGTCTACGTCGGTAGCGGCGTGGCGGTCTGCGGGCGACTGCGCCGCTCGGAGGAGGCGGCGCACCTCCGGCCGGCGAGCACCGCCTGGGCCGGCAGCGGCGAGTTGGACAGGCCGCTGGCCGAGGCGCTCGGGGAACTGCTGCCGCAGGAGCGGCCCGTGCTGGTCAGCAACGCCGCCGACGCGAGCGCGGTCGCCGAGCACGCCCGGGGCGCCGCCAGCGGCCACGACGACGTCGTCTACCTGCACCGGGACGTCGGAATCGATGCCGGGATCATCGTGGGTGGGCGGCGGCTGACCGGGCAGGGCGGGTACGCCGGGGAGGTCGGGCACATGGTGGTGAACCCCGGCGGCAGCCCCTGCGACTGCGGCTCGTACGGCTGTTGGGAGACCGAGATCGGCGAGTACGCCATGCTCCAGGCCGCCGGCCGCGGTGGCGCCGCCGGTCGGGAGGCCGCGCTGCGGGTGGTCGACGCCGCCGCCCGGGGGGACGCGAACGCCCAGGCGGCGATCCGGCAGGTCGGCGACTGGCTCGGTTTCGGCGTGGCGAACCTGGTGAACATCTTCAACCCCGGTGTGGTCATCTTCGGCGGCACCCTCCGGGACGTCTACCTCGCGGCGGCGGCCCGGGTACGCAGCCGACTCAACTCGCTGGCCCTGCCCACCCCGCGCGAGCAGGTACGGCTGCGTACCCCGCAGCTCGGCGAGGACGCCGCACTCGTCGGTGCCGCCGAACTGGCCTTCGAGCACCTGCTCGCCGACCCCCTCGACGCGGGCTGAGGCGGGCGTACGCTGTCCGGCGTGGACGGGGAACTGCGTGCCTCCGACGTCGACCGGCAACGGGTCGTCGCCGATCTGCAACGGCACACCGAGCAGGGACGGTTGAGCCTGGACGAGTTCTCCGAGCGGGTCGGCGCGGTCTGGTCCGCGCGTACCCTCGGCGAGCTGGCCACCGTCGTCCGGGACCTGCCGGCGGCGCCGGAGACCGCCGGGTCGGCCGGTGCCGGCGGCAACGCCGGAGGCCGCCCGGAGCTGCTTGTCGTCTTCGCGGTCGCCGTCGCCACCCTGCTGCTGCTGGCGGTCTTCATAGAGGTCACCCGCTGACCGGCGCCCCGGCCGGCGCCGACTCGGGGGTGACCGGCGGGCTCGGTGGCCGGTCGAGTTCGCGCCAGACCGGCATCACGAACGGCAGCAGCGTTACCAGCAGGTAAGCCGTCCCGAAGAGCAGGCAGGCCACCGGCAGCCGCAACCCCTGCACGGCCAGCCCGGCGAGCAGCCCGCCCAGCGGGATGCCGGCCCAGGCCGCGGCGTGCACCAGCCCGAGCACCCGGGCCCGGAGCTGCTGCGGAATCCGCTCGAAGCTGACCGCGCCGAGGATCGGGTTGACCGCCGCGATGGAGACCCCGGCGACGAACGAGACCAGATAGACCACCCAGAGCCGGTCCAGTACGGCGAGGGCGACGAACCGGGGCGCCCCGGCGAGCAGGAACCCGACGGCGAAGACGGCGAACCGGGGCACCCGGTCGGCCACCACGGTGAAGACCACGTTGCCGAGTACCGCCCCCAGGGCGAAACTCGCGGTGAGCAGGCCGAGCGCGGTCGACGACCGGACCACCTCGCTGGCCCAGACCGGCGCGAGCACCGAGGTGTACGCCGCGTCGGCCAGGTTGGTGACCAGCAGCATCAGCACGATGCCGTGTACGAGTCGGTCCCGCCGCAGATAGCGCAGACCGGAGCGGAGCGCGACCAGATAGGGCTCCCGCTCCGGTGCCGGGGACGGCGGGCCGGATTCCGTCGCGGCTGCCGTGCCGGCGAGCGTCTGCGGCACGGTGACGGCGAGCAGCACCGCTCCGGCCAGGAAGGTCCCCGCGTCGAGGAGCAGCACCAGCGGGGCGTCGAGCACGGCGATCAGCAGCCCGGCGAGCGGCGCACCGAGCAGGGTGCCGAGCCGGCTGAGCCCGTCGTGGATGCTCGTCGCCCGGGTGATCGGCAGGCCCGCCGCCGCAACGGTCTCCGGGAACACCACCCGCTTGGCGGTGTCGCCGAACCCGCGCAGCAGCCCGACGACCGCGACCAGGCCGACGAGCGCGCCGAAGGAGAGCCGGTCGGCCAGGTGCAGCAGCGGAACGCCGGCCAGCGCCGCCGCGCTGCCGAGGTCGGCCAGCACGCTTGTGCGGCGGGCGCCGATCCGGTCGATGAGCGGCCCGCCGAGCGCGCAGGCGAGCACGTACGGCAGCATCTCGGCGAACGCGACCACCCCGGTCCGGGCGGCGCTGCCGGTGAGCACCAGGGTGAACCAGGGCAGTGCGACCATGCTCATCCGGCTGCCGACCAGGGAGATCCACTCAGCGACCAGCAGTCCCACCAGTGGCCGGCGCTCCCGGTCCATCAGGCCGCCCCCGTCGACTCGCCGCCGCTCTCCGATGACGGACCAGTCTCCGGGCCGTCGTCGCCGGTCCGGACGAAGGGCATCAGCTGTGCCTGCACCACGAACGGCTCGGCGTCCGCCGGTGCCGCCACACCCGGCTCGTCCCGCCGGTAGCGTCCGATCAGCTCGTGCAGGCCGGCGGAGAACTCCCGCGCCTCGGCCGGGGTGAGCCGGAGTTGCCAGTTGCTCAGGGTGGACACCCCGCTCCACTCCTCCGGCAGGCGGGGCAGCTCGTTCAACCACCGGTCGACCCGCTCCGCGTAGAGCGCGGCGACCGCGCGCAGGTACGTCTCGACCTCCGGCTGTGCGTCCCGGCCCACCTCGCGGTCGAGCCGGGTGTTCCGGTGCACGGCCCGCCACCACCGTTCCCGGCCGGCACCGCGCTCCGGCTCCTCGACCACGAAGCCGTACTGGGCGAGTTGCCGCAGGTGGTAGCTGGTGGCACCGGTGGACTGGCCGAGCCGTTCGGCGAGCAGGGTGGCGGTGGCGGGCCCGTGCTCGCGCAGCGCGTTGAGCATCCGCACCCGCAGCGGGTGGGCGAGGCCGCGCAGCGAGGTGGCACTCAGCCGAACTTCATCCCTAGACATGTTTGCAACGCTAAGCTTGCAAAGATTTCTTTGCAAGCGGCCGAGTAGAGGTGGCGCGCTGACGGCCCGGGTCTTCCGCCGACCTTCCCCGACCGGAGCCTTCCGCCGATCGGAGTCGCCCGCTGATGGAGTCGCCCGCTGATCGGAGTCGCCCGCTGATCGGGGCCCCCTTCGCCGGCCGGGCCAGGTTCGTTGCGGAGACTGTCGAGCTGGGCGCACAGCCGGGGCACAGGCTGCGCGGAGATTGTGTGGGGTAGCTGGGCTGGATATCAGACGGGGCGGGCGCGGTCCGGAGATTGGCTGGGCTGGTGGGCGCACAGCCGGGGCAGCTCGACAGTCTGCACGTCGGACTACCTGTCGGCCCGGCGGTCGGGCCGCTGAGGCCTCCCGGACCGCCCAACCCGGGGCTCCAGGACCGGAACTACCCCGGGGCTCCAGGACCGGAACTACCTGGCCGCCGGGCGGTCGGAGCGGCAGGGCGGTCGGGGCGGGGCGGTCGGGGGGCGCCGGGAAGTCAGCTTCGGTCGCCGTGCCAGGAGCGCCAGAGCGCGGCGTAGGAGCCACCGGCGGCGACCAGCTCGGCGTGCGGGCCGAGCTCGGTGATCCGGCCGTCCTCCACCACCGCCACCCGGTCCGCGTCGTGCGCCGAGTGCAGCCGGTGCGCGATCGCGATCACCGTACGGCCGCGCAGCACGGCGGCCAGCGATCGCTCCAGGTGCCGGGCGGCCCGGGGATCGAGCAGCGAGGTGGCCTCGTCGAGTACCAGGGTGTGCGGGTCGGCGAGGACCAGCCGGGCCAGCGCGAGCTGTTGCGCCTGGGCGGCCGAGAGTGGATGCCCACCCGAGCCGACCCGGGTCTCCAGCCCGTCCGGAAGCTGCTCCGCCCAGTCCAGCGCGTCGACGGCGGCGAGCGCGGAGCGTACCCGCTCGTCGGATGCGTCCGGCCGGACCATGCTGACGTTGTCGCGCAGCGTACCCAGGAAGACGTGGTGTTCCTGGGTGACAAGCGCGACCTCGGTGCGCAGCTCGGCCAGCGGCAGGTCGGCAAGCGGGACGCCGCCGACGGTGACCGCACCCTGCCGGGGCCGGTGGATCCCGGCGAGCAGCCGGCCGAGGGTGGACTTGCCGGCGCCGGACGGGCCGACCATCGCCAGCCGCTCCCCCGGGCGCAGTGCGAGGGTCACGCCGTGCAGCACGTCCCGCCCCGACTGGTAGGCGTACCGGACGTCCCGGGCGACGAGCCGCCGGTCGGCCGGGTGGGACACCGCCGCCTCGCCGACCGGTCCGGACGCCGGCACGCCGCCGGCCGGTGCGTCGTCGGCCGGTGCGTCGTCGGCCGGTGCGTCGTCGGCCGGTACGTCGTCGGGTCGGCGGGCCACCCCGAGCAGCCGGGCCAGGGAGGCGCCACCGACCTGCACCTCGTCCAGCCAGGAGAGCAGCCGGTCGACCGGGTCCGTCAACTGCTGCACGTAGAGGGTGGCCGCGGTCGCCTCGCCCAGCGACACCCAGCCCTCGACATAGAACCAGCCGCCGCAGACCAGGGTCGCCACGACCGGCAGCACGTAACCCGTCTCGGCCAGCGGAAAATAGACGGTACGCAGGAACAGGGTGTACCGCTCGGCCGCGTACGACCGGGTGATGTCGGCGTCGGTGCGGGCCCGGCGCCGGGCCTGCTGGCGAAGCGCCTCGGTGGTCCGCGACCCCTCCACCGTCTCGCTGATCCCGTCGGTGATGTCGGAGTAGGCGGCGTTCTCGGCGAGGTAGCCGGGGGTGGCCCGGCGCAGGTACCAGCGGGTGGCCACGGTCAGGATCGGCACCGCGACCAGGGCGGGCAGCAGCAACAGCGGACTGGTCAGCAGGATCGCGCCGATCACCGCCAGCACCGTCACCACGGCGATGAGGGTCTCCGGCACGGCGAACCGGACCGACCTGGACAGCGCCGATACGTCCCGGCTGCTCCGGGTCAGCAGGTCACCGGTGCCGGCCCGCTCCACCGTGGGCAGCGGGATGGCCAGGATCCGGTCGACGAACTCCTCGCGCAGCTCGGCGAGGACCCGCTCGCCGAACCGGGCCGAGGCGAAGTGCGCGAACCGGATCAGCACCGCCTGGGCCAGCACGAACCCGGCGATCGCCAGCGCCACCCGGTCCACCGTCACCGTGCTGGTGCCCGCCGAGATCGCCTCGGCCAGGTCGCCGAGCAGCCGGGGCGCGGCCAGCCCGGTCACCGCGGCCAGTGCGTGCAGCCCGAGCGCCCCGGCCAGCGCCCGGGGATGCCTGCGGAGCAGGCTGCGGGCGTACCGGCGCACCTGCGCCGCGTCGGCGACCGGCAGTGCGGGACGCTCGCTCATCTCACTCCCCCTCGGCCCGGCTGACCACCGCGGCGTAGCGCGGCTCGGTGTCGAGCAGCTCGCGGTGCCTGCCCTCGGCCACCGCCTTGCCGTCGGAGACGAAGACGACGTGGTCGGCCCGGTCCAGCAGCAGCGGGCTGGTGGTGCAGACCACCGTGGTCCGGCCTCGCCGGGCCGGGCCGAGCCGGTCGGCGATCCGGGCCTCGGTGTGCGCGTCGACCGCGCTCGTCGGCTCGACCAGGATCAGGATCTCCGGGTCGGCGACCAGCGCCCGGACCAGCCGCAAGCGCTGCTGCTGGCCGCCGGAGAACTCCCGGCCCCGCTCGGCGACCCGGCCGGCGAGCCCGCGCGGCAACGCCGCCACGATGTCCGTGGCGCTGGCCGCCTCCAGCGCAGCCGCCACGGTGGCGTCGTCGGCCCGGTCGTGCGGGTCCAGCTCCGTGCGGAGCGGGCCGGAGAAGAGTCGCGCGTCGTTGTCGGCCACCAGGATCCGGCGCCGGACCGCGGCCACCGCCAGCTTCCGCAGGGGTACGCCGCGCAGCGTCGCCTCGCTGTCGACGTACCGGCCGAGCCGGTCGGCGACGGCGACCGCCTCCTCCGGCGCGGCGGCGGCCAGCGCGGTCAGCCGGCCGGGCCGCACCGTCACCCCGGACTCGACGTCGACCAGCTCGCCGGGCCCTGCCGGCAGCTCGACCGGGTGCTCCGGGTCGGTGATGTCCGGCCGCAGGTCGAGCATGCCCACCACCCGGCGGGCCGAGACGTGCCCCCGGGTGATGTGGTCGATCAGCTCGGTGAGCATCCGCAGTGGACCGACCAGGAACACGGTGTAACCGTAGAACGAGACGAGTTGCCCGACACTGATCTCGCCACGCAGGGCGAACCGGGCGCCGAGCCAGGTCACCAGCACCAGGAAGATGCCGGGCATCAGGACCTGGGTCGCCTCCAGCAGCGCCTCCACCCGGGCCACCCGTACCCCGCCGTGCCGCAGCGCCTGCGACTCCGCCCGGTAGCGGGCCGAGAAGACCGACTCGCCGCCGACCCCGCGCAGCACCCGCAGCCCGGCGACGATGTCGCTGGCCCGGGTGGTCAGGGTCGCCTGCTGGTCCCGGTACGCCTCCTGCCGGCGGTGCAGCGGCCGGATCAGTACGGCGACCACCGCCATCAGCAGCGGTACGCCGAGTACCACCACCAGGCCGAGCGGCAGTGAGGTGGCGAGCAGGATCGCGGTGATGGTGAGCACCGCGAAGATCGAGCCGGTGCCCCGGGAGAGGATGTCGAGCACCCCGCCGATGTGGTTGATGTCGGCGGTGCCGATGCTCACCACCTCGCCGGTGGCGAGCCGCTTCGGCAGGGTCGCGCCGAGCCGGTTGGCGTGGTCGACTGTGATCTGCACCGTCCGGTACGCCCCGGCCAGCCAGTTGAAGGTGGCGAACCGGTGCCGGACGATCCCGACGACCGCCTGCCCGACACCGAGGGCGAACAACACCCCGCCCCAGCGCAGCAGCGCGTCGGTGTCCCGGGCGACCAGGCCGGCGTCGATCGCCCGGCCCAGCACGGCCGGCATCAGCGCCTGACCGACGAAGGAGACGACGGCCAGCCCCATCCCCCAG
Source organism: Plantactinospora sp. WMMB782 (assembly GCF_049179135.1). Lineage (NCBI taxonomy): Bacteria > Bacillati > Actinomycetota > Actinomycetes > Micromonosporales > Micromonosporaceae > Plantactinospora > Plantactinospora sp. WMMB782. Next base: position 1,460,700 of record NZ_JBMHMC010000007.1, read on the forward strand.
GCGAGGGTGGGCCAGATCCGGGCGGCGAGCCAGAGCAGGAACCTGGTCGCCGAGCGCCGGTCGGGCACGCCGGGATCGGCGACAGGTAAGGAGCGCACCCGGCGACGCTATGAAACCGATCGCCACGATCGCCACGGGTTTTCCGGGCCCTGGCCGCCTCCTGATCGCCGACTTACGGGCTCAGAATCGCGAACAGTCGCGGCTGGAATCCGCCGGCAAAAATGCCTAGTGTCGATAAGTCGAACCGATTGGCCGCTATTTCGAATGGTGATCGGCCGACCGTTTCATCCTGAACGGTTCTCCGTATCAAATTGAAGCAGGGGGATGACATGACCGACAGCGGATCATCGGTGCCGCGCCGCCAACTCGGACGGCACCTACGCATCGCGCGCGAGCAGGCGGGGCTCGGCCTGGAGGCCGCCTCCCAGGAGCTGGAGGTCTCCAGGACGACCATGTACCGGATAGAGAGCGGCGGCACTTCCGTCCGCAAGGCCGACGTCCTCGCCATGTGCACCACGTACGGGGTGTCGAACGAGATGACCGAGGCACTCATCGGCCTGGCGACCCAGACCAAGGCAGCAGGCTGGTGGCACTCCTACGGCGACGCCATCCCCTCCTGGTTCGAGCTGTACGTCGGCCTGGAAGCCGCCGCCTCCCGCCTCCGCCACTGGGAGCCGTTCACAGTTCCCGGCCTGCTGCAAACCAGGGAGTACGCCACACACCTGCTGCGTTCCCAGCCGGATCTTCCCGATGTGGAGGTGGAGCGCCGGGTGGAGGTTCGACTGGAACGCCAGCAGATCCTCCGCCGCAAGAAGCCTGCGCCGCCCCGCCTGGAAGTCATCGTTGACGAGGTCACCCTCCGCCGTCGGGCGCCCGGGATGGCGGGCCAGCTCGCCCACCTGCAATCGGTAGCAAGCAGCGAGATTGCGACGATCAGAGTGTTGCCGTTGACCGCGCAGCCCAACTGGGCGCTGACCGGTGGCAACTTCATCATCCTCGACTTTCCGTCGACCGGACTCCGCGCTCCGGAGCCGACGACGATCTACAGCGAGTCGCTGACGGGCGCCATCTACCTGGACCGACCGATCGAGATCGCGGCGTACGCTAGGGCATGGAGGATGCTCGAACTCTCGTCACTCGATCCATCGCAGTCGGCCGACCTGATAGCGCGGATCGCCAAGGAGTCCAGCGATGACTGACCTGACCGGCGCCAGATGGCGCAAGAGCAGCCGCAGCAACGGATCGGGCGGGGCGTGCGTCGAGGTCTCCGACAACCTGCCCGGCGTCGTCGGCGTACGCGACAGCAAGAATCCGTCCGGTCCTGCCTTGGCCTTCTCTGCGCCCGCCTGGCGGCGCTTCGTCACCTCGATCCGATAACACCAGTCACGCCGTAGGCCTCTGGCCCGAATACCCTCGGAGGCCTACGGCGCAGTTACACGAGTTGACGGATGCAATGATCTAAATCAACCACGTTGGGCAAGCGCCGCGGTGCCGCGCAGCCACGCCACGACATCTGCCGCGCCCCGGCACCGAGCCGTCGACAGCGCACTGGCAAGTGCGAGTAGCTGTTCCGGTGGTAGTTGGACTGCCTCACGGCTGGCCAGACGCAGCCGCACGCTGCTGTTGCCATCAGCGACGTCGAGCACCGACACCGGTTGGGCCGGACCGATGACCCCGCTGTGGCGTACCGGACCGACGAGTTTCTGGTTGGTCTGACGCAACACCACCGATCGGGCGTCCGCAAGCTCAACGCTCCGCTGCCGTAGGCCCCGCACGGTCAACCGAGTTCCTTCCAGCCAGGCGGCCAGCCGAACACCGAAGGTGATCGCCAGCGCCACATACACAACGACACCCAGGGTAAATACTGCAGCCGTCACAAGCGGCAGGTAGCCGAGCGGTATCTGACTGCTGGGGCGGTCGGGTATCACCCAGAGCAGCATCATACCCACGATGAATCCGAGACAGCCGGACGCCAGTGCGGCCATCCCGCCTAGCACCACCCCAAACACCACCCGCAACGCACGAGTGCCGTGGAAGCCGACCGAGAGATGATATCGATAAATCCCTGGATGCACCCGGCCATGATGACAGACAGGGGCGACACGTAGAGCGGTCAGGATTTCGACAGAAGGTTAGCGAACGTCAACGAATCCACGCTGGCCCCGATCACTCCGGCGCGGGACGCCGGAACGCGCAGCCTCCAGAGCCGTGTAGACGATGACCAGGGCACCAAGTCCCCGGCTATCACGAACGGCAGGAAACTCCACATCTCGATGCCGTCCGGATCACGGGGCATCGCCAGGGTCTTCGACAAGGAGTGACTGTCACTCCGACCGCACGGACCACTTGCCGGGTGCGTCCATGATGGGCCAGCCGAAGGTTCCGCCCGGCTGCTCGACCATACCGGTATTGTCGTTCAGCACCTGGGCCATCGCCGTCATCGAACTGTCAAACCGATCGACGTACTCCACGAGCGCCACCGCTGCGGCGATGATCAACGAGATCGTGGCCGCAGCCCCACCACATGCCTCCGGCGGCGCGGCCGGGGCAGTTACGACGGCAGAGGTCAACCCGACTGCACCGGCCAGGGTGGTGACAAGGGTCGTCACCGCTGCAGCGAGGGCTGCCCAGAAGGCGAGAAGGCCCCAGCCGAGATCATCCAAGGCAGCCTGGACCTTCTCGGCGGCCGGCCCGATGGTCGCGATAGCGTCTGCCTGCGCGAGCGCCGCATCCCGGTAGGCATCGGCGGCCATGCCGGTCCATAGCCGGGGGGATTCCAACCCGTGCGGTGACAGCTTCTGTTGCAGACCACTCACAGGTGCGCCCACCCGTACATTCCAGTACTCGCCGATGCGCCAGAGCGCCGGAGGGAAGCCCGGTTCCTCGGCAAACCGCTGTAGCTCGTCGAATATCCGGTCCTTCAGCTCGAGGAATCGCCGCCACTCCCTCTCGATCACCTCGGCCCCGATGCCCATCGGCAGAAGACGCATGACGTCGTTGAGCCGGTCCGCCAACTCCACGGTCAACTGCTGGACCCGTTCGAGGCCCTCGCTGACGTTTAGCTGTGAGCGCTCGGCGACCTGTTCCAGCCAGCTCGCTCCCGCTGCGGTCATCGTTACTCCCCCGCTCGCTGCATGCGTACTGACGCCCCCTGGTCCGAACGGTCGTAGTCTTCCAGTACCGCTCGTAGCCTGGTCGCCATTTCCGTCATCGTGAGGGCGCCCTCCCGCAGCACCCGAACGAAATATTCCTGCGCCTCGGTGTAACGCTGCCCAGCGCCGAGCCGGCTGGGCAGATATCCGATGTGGAACCCACCGAGTCCCAGGGATGCTGCCTCGTGCGCAGCCTTTGTCATGACCTCCGCGGCCTCATGCCAGGTCGCCGCGTCGCTCATGAGCGCATCGCGGGCCACTCTCACGGTCGCCGCATCCGGTTCGGCCAACTCCTCGTCCCTTCTTGCCTTGTAGGTCAGCGTGGTGCGGCCAAGCGGTGGACCAGGGTCACCGGATCGGCGGTGAGCTCACGCAGTGCGGTCAAGGCCGGCAGGCTACCCAGTATGGCCTGCCTTTCTTGCGCCATCCGGTCGTACGCGTCCTGGCATGCCTCACCCAACTCGCTCCCCATAGCCTGACCACTCGGATGGCTCCGCAGCCAACGTCGGTCGACCTCCACCTGCGAGAGCTGGTCGCCTGCATAGGTGACAGTCACGCGATCGGAACGAGACCGTCCCAGCACCTGCTGGTGTGCCCGTGCCTCTGTTCGACGGCGGTAGTCATCCATCTCCGACAGCGCTGCTTCGGTTACCTCCGACAGCCGGAGCAACGCCTCCGTCCTGCTGTCACGATCGCCGGCCGGTGCGGTGCCCCGGCCGTCGTGAGGTTCCTCGTCCTGGCGTTGGCGCAGCGATCCCCGCCAATCGGCCGGCGGTTCGGCACCAGCCCGTTCGGCTACCCGTTCCGACCAGGCACTTATACGGTTCACGGCCGCTTGGTTCGCCGCAGTGACGACCGCGTCGGCCAACCGATCCGGCCCTGGATCGCGCCACCACGCATGATCGATGTCGATTCGCTGGACGCGCCCCGCGTCGTCCAGATGCACCCGCACGGTCCGTGACTCGTCCGCGCCTACACCGCTCAAGCCGGAATGGTCCAACTGCCAGGCAAGCCGCTCGGCGCCGGCCCGAAGCTCATCGAGACTGTCTGTAATGCTCACTGGCTCCCCAGGAATTCGTCGAATCGTACGGACGGTGCAGCTTTCAGCGAGGCCACGCCGCCATGGCGCGGAGCCAACCGACGATTTCCGCGACGCCCGGGCAGCGTGCGAAGGATAGGACGTTGGCCAGGGTCAATAACTGGTCCGGAGGCAGCAGCACCCTGTCACGGCTGGCCAGGCGGAGCCGGATCTGCCGTCCGTTGGCGTCCACCACCAGCAGCGGAACCGTCGGTGGTGCCCCCAGTACGCCAGCCGGAGCCGACGTGGCGAGCCGCTCGGCGCTCGCCTGCAGCGATATTGCCCGGGCCGTCGTCAGTTCGACGGCCTGACGCCGTCCGTCCTGCACGGTCAGTCGGGTGCCGTCCAACCATGCTCCGGAAAACACACGCCGGATTGCAAGCCGCAGGAGGAACCACGTCCCAATGCCGAAAAGCCCGCCCGTCAAGAACGGCAGGGAGAACGGCCCGGCGTTGAGCGGATCCACGCCCTCGCCCACCGTGCGAACCAGCAACCCGCCAAGGCGGAAGCCGGCGATGACGGCGACAATGGCGACCGCACCGCCGAACACGAGCACGAGCAAATAGCGGCCCACAAGCCCTCGCTGGTGCCCGACCGAGAGATAGACACGTTTGCCTGCCGGCTGCATCCGGCCATGATGACACACAGAGGCGACACGGTGGGTGGTCGTTGTCACGACAGAAGGTCAACTTCCGTCGGTAGCTCGTCCGTTCGGAGGCTCAGCTGTCGACTTGGGTGAAGTCCCAGACGTGTGGGGTACGGGCGAGCATCCGGGCCGGCGGGTCGGGCAGCGAGACCGGGTTGGCCCGCCACCTGGACCCGATTTCGGGTCTATCCTCCGGCCGGCCACCTCGTTATTCCGAGGGCCAGATCGTAGCCGATACGCGCCAACCCGTTCGCGCTGCGTGAGCAGTCGACGCCATCGCGTCAGGTGAGTACGGTATGCCGCATGCACCCTTTCCAGGCCGCGCAGCAGATTGCGCACACCCGCGAGGTCGACGCGGCGGCCCTGATCAACGGCCGATGCGACCTGCGCAACTATCCGTACCGACACCTCGCGGTGGTGGCAGACAGTAGCCTTCCGATGCCGAGGACCACCGGCATCCTGGTCGCGGTCGAGATACTCAGCCAGTGGGGCTGGGAGTTGGTCAGCGTCGTCAAGCCGTTCGAGTCGGTCGACAAGCTGGTGGCCTTCCTGCGCCGCGCCTGAACTCGGCCGGCCTGCCGGGCGGGCACCTCGGGTCAGCGGTCGACCTGGGTGAAGTCCCAGACGTGTGGGGTACGGGCCAGCATCCGGGCCGGCGGGTCGGGCAGCGAGACCGGGTTGGCCCGCCATTTCGAGATGACCACCAGCCGGTTGTCTGTGGACGAGAAGACCTCGCTGGAGATGTGCAGCGGGTTGTGCTCCAGCTCCGGCAGGGCGCTGTCGCAGACCCACGAGATCAGGTCGGCGAAGCCGGCGCGCTCGGCGCGTACCTCCCACATCCGTACGATCACGTCGGTCGTCACTCTCCCCACCGCCCCAGACGCCGCCGGAACACTACACGCTCACGATCGTGAGCGGCATCGCGGAATCGGCGGGCAGGTCCAGCCGGCTCGGGGCGACCCCGGCGGCGACCAGGTGCGAGCCGAGTGCGGCGACCATCGCCCCGTTGTCGGTGCAGAGTTTCGGCCGGGGCACCCGGACCCGGATGCCGTGCTTCGCCGCCCGTTCCTCGGCCAGCGCCCGCAGTCGGGAGTTGGCGGCCACCCCGCCGCCGAGCACCAGGGTGTCGACGCCCCGGTCCCGGCAGGCCGCGACCGCCTTGCCGGTGAGCACGTCGCAGACCGCCTCCTGGAACGAGGCGGCCACGTCCGGCACCGGCACCGGCTCGCCGGCCCGCTGTTTCGCCTCGACCCAGCGGGCCACCGCCGTCTTGAGCCCGGAGAACGAGAAGTCGAAGCGGTGCGCGGCGAGGTCCTTCGGTGCGGTCAGCCCGCGCGGAAAGGCGATCGCGTCCGGTGCGCCCGAGCGGGCCTCCCGGTCGATCGGCGGGCCGCCCGGGAACGGCAGCCCGAGCAGCCGGGCCACCTTGTCGAAGGCTTCCCCGGCGGCGTCGTCGATCGTGGCGCCGAGCGGGGTGACCCCGTTGGCCAGGTCGTCCACCAGCAGCAGTGAGGAGTGCCCGCCGGAGACCAGCAGCGCGATCGCCGGTTCGGGCAGCGGGCCGTGTTCCAGGGTGTCCACCGCGACGTGCGCGGCCAGGTGGTTGACCCCGTACACCGGCTTCTCGGCGGCCAGTGCGTAGCCCTTGGCCGCGGCCACCCCGACCAGCAGTGCGCCGGCCAGCCCCGGGCCGGCGGTGACCGCTATCGCGTCGATGTCGGCCAGGGTCACCCCGGCGTCGTCGAGCGCCCGCCGCATGGTCGGCACGATCGCCTCCAGGTGGGCCCGGCTGGCCACCTCCGGCACCACCCCGCCGAACCGGGCGTGCTCGTCCACGCTGGACGCCAGCGCGTCGGCGAGCAGGGTGTGCCCGCGTACGACGCCGACGCCGGTCTCGTCGCAGGAGGTCTCGATCCCGAGGATCAGGGGTTCGTCAGCCATTTTCCGCCCGTTCCAGTTCGACCTGCATCACCAGCGCGTCGGTGTTGCTCGGTTGGTAGTAGCCGCGCCGCACCCCGACCGGCTCGAATCCGTACGCCGCGTAGAGGCGCTGGGCCGGTGCGTTGTCCACCGCCACCTCCAGCAGCACCCGGCGTACGCCCCGCCGGGTCGCCTCGGCCAGCAGCTCGACAAGCAGCATCCGGCCGATCCCGGCGCGCTGGACGTCCCGGCGTACGGCCACGTTCTGCACCCAGGCCTCGTCCGGCGGCGCGACGGCCAGCCCGGCGTACCCGACAAGCGCGTCGGTGCCGTCGAGCGCCGCGAGGTAGTGGTGCCCGTTCGCCAGCTCGTTCCAGAACATCGCCGCCGACCACTGCTCGGCACCGAACAGGTCCGCCTCGATCGGCAGCGCCTCGGTGATGTGCCACCAGCGGAACGGCCCGAGCCGGATCGTCCGGGCACTGCCCCCGTCGACCGCCGGCATCACCCTGGGACCCTCACTGTAAGACCGGCTTGCGGCCGGCCGCCGCCACCGCGTCCGGGCGGCGCAGGTAGAGCGGGGTGAGCTGCTCGCCGGGGGCGCCGGCCCGGACGCGCCCGGACGCCAGCTCCGCGAGCGCGTACGGCGGTGGGTAGTCGAGGCCGGCTCGCGGCGGCAGGCCGAGGATGTCGGCGTACCGGTGGGCACCCTCGCCGACCGCGACCCGGACGCCCAGCTCGCGGGCCCGCTCCGCGACGGCGGCCGGGGTGTCGACCTCGGGGCCGGCCAACCGCTCGCCGGCCAGGTCGTAGACGGCCCAGTAAATCTCCCGGCGCCGGGCGTCGGTGGCGGCCAGCACCGGCCCGCCCTCCGGCACCGCGCCCGAGCGGGGGTGGGTGGCGGCGTGGCCGATGGCGTCGAGCGAGGGCACCCCGTAGGTCGGGATGCCGAGCACCTGTCCCATGCTGGCGGCGGTGACCAGGCCGACCCGCAGCCCGGTGAACGGCCCGGGTCCGACCCCGGCCACCACGGCGGCCAGGTCCGTCGGGCGGGCGCCGGCCCCGGCGAGCACCTCGGAGACCTGCGGCGCCAGCAGTTCGCCATGGGCACGCGCGTCGACGACGCTGCGTTCGCCACGCGGCACGACCGCGTCGGTGGTGATCTCCGCCAGCGCGGCGGTCACCGCCGGGGTCGAGGAATCCAGCACGAGTACGAGCACATAGGCACCCTAACCGGACTGCCATCGGCACCGGGCCCCCGCCCGGCTGTCCACGGCGGCGGTCACCCGGATCGAGCAGGGGGTGCGGGCACCGACGGTGGCGATGTTGGAGCGGCACCAGCGGGTCGAGAGACGTCAGCGGGCTGCGAGGTCCCAGTCGACGGTGGGCCGACCGGCGTCGGCAAGCGCCTTGTTGCAGGCGCTGAACGGGCGGCTGCCCAGGAATCCCCGGGGGTTCATCGGGCTCGGGTGGCCGGCCTCCAGCACCACGTGCGCCGGGTTGCCGACCAGCGCGGCCTTCTTGCGCGCGTAGCCGCCCCAGAGCAGGAAGACGATCCGCTCCGGGCGGGCGTCGAGGGCCTTGATCGTGGCGTCGGTGAACGCCTCCCAGCCCTTGTTGCCGTGCGAGCCCGGGGTGGCCTGCCGGACGGTCAGCACCGCGTTGAGCAGCAGCACACCCTGGCTCGCCCAGCGGGTCAGGTTGCCGCTGCGCGACACCGGCACCCCGAGGTCGTCGGCCAGCTCCTTGAAGACGTTGCGCAGCGACGGCGGCACGGCGACGCCGTCCCGGACGCTGAAGCTGAGCCCGTGCGCCTGGCCCGCCCGGTGGTAGGGATCCTGACCGAGGATCAGCACCCGGCAGTCCTCCGGCGCGCAGAGCCGGTAGGCCGCGAAGAGGTCCTCCAGCGGCGGGAAGACGGTCTGGGAGGCGTACTCCCCGGCGACGAACTCGCCCAACGCGGCCGTCTGGGCCGGGTCGAGGTGCGGGTCCAGCGCCGCCCGCCAGGCCGGCGGCAGCAGGGCCGGAAGATCCAGGGTCATCGGTAACCTCTCGAACGCCAGGACGTTTCCCGCACTCTAGAAGTCCGGTACGACACCGGGGACATCGGCTCCGGCAGCCCGCGGCATCAGCGCAGTGCGGAGAGGCGCTCGGCCCAGTCGCCGCCGAACGGCACCAGCTCGACCCGCCGGGTGTCGTCGTCCCGCCTGTCGATGAGCACCCGCAGGTGCGTGTCGACCAGGTGCTCGACCATGCCCTCGCCCCACTCGACGACGGTGACCGCCTCGTCCACCGACGCGTCCAGGTCGAGGTCGTCGATCTCGGCCCGGGGGTCGACCGCCTCACCGAGCCGGTACGCGTCGGCGTGCACGAGCGTGACCCGGCCGCCCCGGGCCGGATCGGGGCGGTGCACCCGGGCGATCACGAAGGTCGGCGAGGTGATCTCGCCGAGCACGCCCAGTCCGGCGCCGATCCCCTGCACCAGGGCGGTCTTGCCGGCGCCCAGCGGGCCGGTCAGCACCAGCAGGTCCCCGGTGCGGAGCAGCCCGCCGAGCTGCCGACCGAACCCGTGGGTGTCCGCCACCGTGGGCAGCTCGCGGACCAGTTCCGGACTGCCGTGCGGGCCGGGTGACGAGTCGCTCATCCGGGTGGCTATCCCTTCCACAGCTCAGTTCTCTCCTCGGCCGGGCAGCCGGTCGAGGAAGTCCAGCAGTGCCGTGTTGACCTCGTCGGCGTGTTCCAGCATCACCACGTGCCCACTGTCGGGCACCTTCACGTACTCGGCCTCCGGGAGCCAGCGGACGATCTCGTCGGAGTGGGTCACCGGCGTGATCATGTCGCGCTCGCCCACGATGACCAGGGTCGGCCTGTCGCGCAGTGCGGCGAGCACCGGATAGCGGGCGTGCAGGTAGATGGTGCGCAGGTAGCGGGCCACCGTCTCGGTGGAGGTCCGCGAGTTCATTCTCTCCACATAGGAAACCAGGGCCGGACTCGGGGTCGGGGTGCCGAAGCCGTACCGGCGGGTCAGCAGCCAGGCCAGGTTCGCCGAGGCGCGGCGGGCCCGGTCGAGCACGCTGCCGGTCAGCCGGGTCGCGTTGTCCACCACCGGGAGCAGCGGGGTGCCGGCCCGGGCGACGATAGTCGGCAGCCCGAACTTCGTCTCCGCCACCAGCCCGCCCGAGGTGGCCATCAGCACGGTGCCGACCACCCGCTCGGCGAACAGCTCCGGATAGCGTTCGGCGAACGCCATGATGGTCATCCCGCCCATCGAGTGCCCGACCAGCACCAGCGGTCCGGTCGGCGCGGTCCGGTCGAGCACCGACCGGAGCGTCTCGGCGAGCGCCTGGAGCTGGTACTCGCCGGACTCCAGCCGGCCGGACCGGCCGTGTCCCGGCTGGTCGTAGAAGACCATCCGGTCCTCGCCCCGCTCGGTGAGGACCCGGCGCTGGAAGTGGAAGGTGCCCATGTCCAGGCAGAAGCCGTGCACGAAGACCAGGGTCGGCCGCCCCCGGCCGGGCGGCCGCCCGACGATCTCGACGTGGATGTCGGTGCCGTCAGCGGTGGTGACGGTGCAGGACTCGTCGTAGGGCAACGCTCCGAACGGCTCCGTCGCGTAGCGGTCGCCGGGTGCGGCCTTGGAACGGCGTACCACCGCCCGTTCGGCGGCCACCCCGGCGGCGATGCCGGCCGCCGCCACCCCGGCCGCCGCGCCGATGATGCCGGCCACCCGGAACAGCCCGGTCCGGGCCGGGGTACGCCGGGACGGCTGCCGCTGTGCGGGTACCCGGGGCGGGGCGAGCCGGCGGCCGGGGCTCACCGGAGCCCGCCTTCCGTTCGTGACTGCGGGGCTCGCAAACCCGCCTCACTCCTCGCACCCCGGAGCCCGCCTTCCGTTCGTGACTGCGGGGCTCGCAAACCCGCCTCACTCCTCGCACCCCGGAGCCCGCCTTCCGTTCGTGACTGCGGGGCTCGCAAACCCGGCTCACTCCTCGCACCCCGGAGCCCGCCTTCCGTTCGTGACTGCGGGGCTCGCAAACCCGGCTCACTCCTCGCACTCACGATGCTGCTCCGTCGTACACCCGGGGCACCCGGACCCCGCCGAACCGGGTGACGATCTCGTAGTTGATGGTGCCGATCGCCTCGGCCCAGTCGTCGGCGGTCGGTGCGCCGTCCGCACCGTCGCCGAATAGCGTCGCCACGTCGCCCGGCGCCACCGGATCGTCGCCGCAGTCCAGCACGATCTGGTCCATGCAGACCCGGCCGGCGATCCGGCGCCGGGCACCGGCGAGCTGGACCGGGCCGACGTTGGAGGCGTGCCGGGGAACCCCGTCGGCGTAGCCGAGCGGCACGACGGCGAGGGTGCTCTCCCGCTCGGTGTGGTAGGTGTGCCCGTACGAGACACCGGTGCCCGGTGGCACCCGCTTGGTCAGGGTCACCCGGGCCCGTGCGGTCATCGCCGGGCGCAGCCCGAACCGCTCGCCGGCCACCGGCGACAGCCCGTACATCGCGATGCCGGGGCGGACCAGGTCGAAGTGGGTGTCGGGGCGGGTCAGCGTGGCCGCCGAGTTGGCCAGGTGCCGGTAGCGGGGGCGCAGTCCGGCCCGCTCGGCCAGGGCCAGCCCTTCGGCGAAGACGGCGAGCTGCCGGTCGGTGGTGGCGTGCGTGGGCGCGTCGGCATAGACCAGGTGGCTCCACAGTCCGACCACCTCGACCAGCCCGTCGGCCTGTGCCTTCGCCGCCGCGTCGAGCAGCTCGGGCCAGTCGGTGACCGTCGCGCCGCCCCGGGACAGGCCGGTATCGATCTTGAAGTGGGCCCGGGCCGGCCGGCCGGCCCGCTCGGCGGCGGCGACCAGCTCGGCGAGCTGACCCACGCTGGCGGCGGCCAGGTCGACGTCGGCGCTCACCCCGTCGTGCAGCGGCAGCCCGGGGGCGAGCAGCCAGGCCAGCACCGGAGCGGTGACCCCGCCCCGACGCAGCGTCAGCGCCTCGTCCAGGGTGCAGACGCCAAGCCAGTCCGCACCGGCCGACAGCGCCGCACCGGCCACCGGGAGCATGCCGTGGCCGTACGCGTCGCCCTTGACCACGGCCATCAGTTCGGCGCCGGTCCCGGCCCGCAGCCGGGAGACGTTGTCGCGGATCGCGTCAAGGTCGACGCGTACCTCGGCCTGCCACATGCCCTCAGCCTACTGTCCGGTAGATCCCGCCGGTCCCAGGTGGCGTGACCAGGACAGTTCGCCGGTCACCGGGACACCGGTCAGCGGGGCAGCCGGGCGATCACCGGGCGCAGCGCGGCGGCCACGTCGTCGGCGGTCACCGGACCGCGCCGGGCCGCCTCCTGCCCGGCCAGCCCGTGCAGGTACGCCGCAGCCGCCGCCGCCCGCTCGGCCGGCAGCCCGGCGGCGAGCAGCGAGCCGAGCAACCCGGCCAGCACGTCGCCGGTGCCGCCGGTGGCCAGCGCCGGGGTGCCGGTCGGGTTGGCGAACGCCCGCCCGTCGGGGGTGGCGACCACGGTCCGGTCCCCCTTGAGCAGCACCGTCGCGTTCATCCAGCTGGCGAGTTTCAGTGCCGCCCCGATCCGGTCGGTGGGCGACTCGCCGCAGAGCCGGGCGTACTCCCGGTCGTGCGGGGTGACCACGATCGGCGCGTCCCGCTCCCGCAGCCGCTCCGCCATCGAACCGTCCACCAGCAGGGTGAGCGCGTCGGCGTCCAGCACCACCGGCACCGGTGCGGCGAGTACGCAGCGCAGCTCGGTGGCGGCCCGGGAGTCGGTGCCGAGCCCGGAGCCGCAGACCCACGCCTGCACCCGGCCGGCGTCGTTGACCCGCTCGGCGGCGACCACTGACGGATAGCGGCGCAGCACCTCGGCACGGGCGCCACCGGCGTACCGGATCATGCCGGTCGGCCCGGCCACCGCGCCGCCGGTCGAGAGCACCGCCGCACCCGGGTACGTCGCCGAGCCGGTGGCCAGCCCGACCACCCCACGGCTGTATTTCTCCTCCTCCGGGCCGAGCCGCGGCCACCATTCGCACACGTCCGACCATTCGGGAACGCGTACCGCCGGGGTGCCCCGCAGCCACGGGCCGAGCCCGATGTCGACAAGCTCGACCCGCCCGGCCCGGGGTGCGGCCGGCCCGACCACCAGGGCCGGCTTCAGGCAGCCGAAGGTCACCGTCAGGTCGGCGGTCACGGTGCCGGGCAGGTTGCCGGGCCGGGGCACCCCGCCGGTGTCCACCTCGACCCCGCTCGGCACGTCGACCGCCACCACCGCCGCCCGGCCCCCGGACCGGCCGGTCAGTCGGGGCAGCGCGGCGACCAGCTCGGCCGCCGGCTCGCGCAGCCCGCCCGAGCCGCCGATCCCGACGATCCCGTCCAGCACCAGGTCGGCGCGCTCCGGCAGTCGCTCGACCAGCCGGCCACCGGCGGAGCGCAGCGCGGCCAGGCCACCGGCGTGCACCCGGTCGGGGGCCAGCAGCAGCGCGCCGACCGCCGCGCCCCGGCCGGCCAGCAGGGCACCGGCGTAGAGGGTGTCGCCGCCGTTGTCGCCGGAGCCGACCAGCAGCAGCACCCGGGAGCCGTAGACCCCGCCCCGCTCGGCGAGCAGCCGGGCGCAGTGCCCGGCCAGCCCGCCGGCCGCCCGCCGCATCAGCGTGCCGGCCGGCACGGTGGCCAGCAGGGCCCGCTCGGCGGCGCGTACGTCCGCCACCCGCCACGCCGTCCTCATCGCTCCGCCTCCCGCAGCGCCACGCCCACCCGGTCAGCCTCCCGTGCCGGCACGCTCGCCAACCCCGCCGTGCACGGCGTCGTCCTCACCGCTCCGCCACCACCATCGCCGAGGCGATGCCGCCGTCGTGGGACAGCGAGAGGTGCCAGCGTCGCACCCCGCGCCGGGTGGCCGCCGCGGCGACCGTGCCGGCGACGGTGAGCCAGGGCCGCCCGTCCGGGTCGGCTACCACCTCGCAGTCGTGCCAGTGCAGCCCGGCCGGTGCGCCGAGCGCCTTGGCCACCGCCTCCTTGGCGGCGAACCGGGCGGCGAGCGACTCGGCCGAGCGCGGACTGCCCGACCCGGTGACCCGTTCCGCCTCGGTGAAGAGCCGGTCGGCCAAGAGCGGGGTGCGCGCGAGCGCCCTGGCGAACCGGTCGACGAGAACGACGTCGATGCCGACTGCGACGATCACCCGCCCCACCCTACCGGCGGGCGGCGTGACTCACTCCACCGTGACCGACTTGGCCAGGTTGCGCGGCTGGTCGACGTCGTGCCCCCGGGCTGACGCGATCTCGCAGGCGAGCACCTGCAACGGCACGGTGGTGACCAGCGGGGCCAGCAGGGTCGGGGTACGCGGCACGTAGATCAGGTGGTCGGCGTACGGCCGCACCGCCTCGTCGCCCTGCTCGGCGATCACGATGGTGCGGGCGCCCCGGGCCCGGATCTCCTGGATGTTGGAGACGATCTTGTCGTGCAGCATCCCGCGCCCGGCCGGCGAGGGCACCACGCAGACCACCGGGGTGCCCTGGTCGATCAGGGCGATCGGGCCGTGCTTCAGTTCGCCGGCCGCGAAGCCCTCGGCGTGCATGTAGGCGAGTTCCTTGAGCTTGAGCGCGCCCTCCAGGGCCACCGGGAAGCCGACGTGCCGGCCGATGAAGAGCACCGTCGGGGCCGTCCTGATGTCCCGGGCCAGCTCGCGGACCGGCTCGATGCCGTCGAGCAGCTCGCGCAGCTTGTCCGGCATCTCCTGGAGCTGGGCGACCACCGCGGCCACCTCGTCGGCGTACTTGATGCCGCGCACCTGGGCCAGGTGCAGGCCGATCAGATAGCAGGCGACCAGCTGGGTGAGGAACGCCTTGGTGGAGGCGACCGCCACCTCGGGGCCGCCGTGGGTGTAGAGCACCGCGTCGGACTCGCGCGGGATTGTGGAGCCGTTGGTGTTGCAGATCGCCAGTACCCGGGCCTTCTGCTCCTTGGCGTGCCGCAGCGCCATCAGGGTGTCCATGGTCTCGCCGGACTGGGAGATCGCCACCACCAGGGTGGACCGGTCCAGCACCGGGTCGCGGTAGCGGAACTCGCTGGCCAGCTCGACCTCGCAGGGAATCCGGGTCCAGTGCTCGATCGCGTACTTCGCCACCATCCCGGCGTGGTACGCCGTGCCGCAGGCGACGATGAAGACCTTGTCGACGTCCCGCAGGTCCTGGTCGGAGAGGCGGACCTCGTCGAGGACGATCTCGCCGTTCTCCTTGAGCCGGCCGAGCAGGGTGTCGGCGATCGCCTGCGGCTGCTCGGCGATCTCCTTGAGCATGAAGTAGTCGTAGCCGCCCTTCTCGGCGGCCGAGGCGTCCCAGTCGATGTGGAAGTCCTTGCCGGTGGCCGGGGCGCCGGTGAAGTCGGTGATCTCGATGGCGTCCGCGGTGATCAGCACCACCTGGTCCTGGCCCAGCTCGACCGCTTCCCGGGTGTGCTCGATGAACGCCGAGACGTCGCTGGCCAGGAAGTTCTCCCCGACCCCGCGCCCGACCACGAGCGGCGAGTTGCGCCGGGCCCCGACCACCGCGCCGGGGATCGCGGCGTCCACCGCGAGCAGCGTGAAGGCGCCCTCCAGCCGTTGGCAGACCTGCCGCATCGCGGTGGCCAGCAACTCCGGGCCGTCCGGCTCGCCGGCCGAGCGCAGCCGGGCCAGCTCCCCGGCGAGCAGGTGCGCGGCGCACTCGGTGTCGGTGTCACTCGTAAACTCGACGCCCTCGGCCTCCAGCTCGGCACGGAGCTTGGCGAAGTTCTCGATGATGCCGTTGTGGATCACGGCCACCCGGTCGCCTGCGCGGTGCGGGTGGGCATTGCGGTCGGTGGGCCCGCCGTGGGTGGCCCACCGGGTGTGCCCGATGCCGGTGGCGCCGGCGCCGATGCCGGGTACCACGTCGTCGCCCGGGGCCGACCGCTCGGCCAGCGCCTTCTCCAGGTTGGCCAGCTTGCCGGCCTTCTTCTCGGTCAGCAGCTCGCCCTCGGCGACCACCGCCACCCCGGCCGAGTCGTAGCCGCGGTACTCCAGCCGCCGCAACCCGTCCAGCACGATGCTCAGCGCCGGCCTGGCGCCGACGTAACCCACGATTCCGCACATGGCCCGCAGCCTAACCTAAGTTCGCTCAGATGGCCTGCTCGAAAGGTGCTCATTCAATCACTGTGCATGCTCAATTTTCGATCCCACCTCCTCAGCCGGACGAACGGCGACACCGAGTGCGGACCGCCCCCGGACCCGGCCGGAGACGCCGACCGGGCGAAAGACGCCCGGACCGGCCTGGCCAGGCTTCACCGGTACATCGCGGCCAGCGAGGACGCGGTACCGTGACTGGCGCATTCGCTGCCATCTTCCCGGCGCCCCCTCTCCCCGTCGCCGTACCCCTGCTGTCCGCGATATCTGGAGCCCAGACCCGATGACCGACTCGCCGCCCCCGCAGAACCCGTACGACCCCTCCGCCGAGTACGAGCCGCCGACGACGAAGTACGGCCCGCCGCAGCAGCCCCGGCCGGAGGAGCCGGCCGAGGAGGAGGACGCCCCGACGACGAGGTACGCCCCACCCCAGCCGCCCCAGTCCGGCGGCTACGGACAGCCCGCGCAGCCGACCACGTACGGGCAGCCGGCACAGCCCGGCAGCTACGGCCAGCCGTCGCAGTCCGGCGCCCCGTACGGACAGCCGGCACAGCCCGGCAGCTACGGCCAGCCGCCGCAGTCCGGCGCCCCGTACGGACAGCCGCCGCAGGACAACCCGTACGGGCAGCCGGCCTGGGGCCAGCCGCAGCAGCCCAACCCGTACGGCCAGCAACCGCAGCAGCCCAACCCGTACGCCGCGCCGCAGCAGCCCGCCCCGGGCCAGCCGCCGGCCCCGGCCTACGGTGCCGGCCCGGCGTACCCGCCGCAGTCCGGCCCGCCAGCCACGCCATACCCGACCAGCGGGGCGCCGAACCAGCAGGACGCGGGTTACGGCGTATACCCGCCACAGTCCGGACCGCCGCAGTCCGGACCGCCGCAGTCCGGACCGCCGCAGTCCGGACCGTCCGACCCGTACGCGGCGGCCGGCGGCTACCCCGGCTACGGACAACCCGGACAGCCGGGATACCCGGGACAGCCGGGATACCCCGGACAGCCGGGACAGCCGGGCTACCCCGGCGGGCCGTTCCCGGCGGCAGCGCCGAAGAAGAGCAACAAGACGATGATCATCGTGATCGTGGCGGTGGTGGTGGTCGTGCTGCTGGCCTGCGTCGGCGTCTGCCTCGGCCCGCTGGCGTTCATGGACCGGATGCGGGAGACGGTGGAGACCAGCCTGGACGTCACCCCGCCGCCGTCCACCTCGGACAGCACGGACGGCGGCGCCCCGGGCAGCAGCGGCCAGACCGTGGTCTACGAGGTGACCGGGGACGGCCGGGTCGCACTCTCCTACATCGACGGTGCCGGCAAGCAGGTGCACGTGCCCTCGGTCGACCTGCCGTGGCGCAAGGAGGTCAAGCTCCCCGAGGACGAGTTGAAGACGGTGGTGGCGATCCGCACCGGTGGCGGCTCCGGGGACGTCTCCTGCAAGATCACAGTCGACGGCAAGGCAACCGCGTCGAAAAGCTCCAGCGGCACCTACGCGACCGTCACCTGCTCCGACTTCGGGTTCTGAGCTGTCGGCTCCGGGGGCGGGATCTGCCGCGACGCCGCACCGCGCCTCTAGGGTGACGGGGTGACGACGACAGCCGACTCCGACCCCCTGGTCCGCCGGATGCGCCCGTTCGGCACCACGATCTTCGCCGAGATGTCGGCGCTGGCGGTGCGCACCGGCGCGGTCAACCTGGGTCAGGGCTTCCCGGACACGGACGGGCCGCCCGAGATGCTGGCCGCGGCGGTCGATGCGCTGCGCGGCGGGCAGAACCAGTACCCACCCGGTCCGGGCATTCCGGCGTTGCGGGCCGCGGTCGCCGCGCACCAGCGCCGGTTCTGGGGACTGGACTACGACCCGGACGGGCAGGTGCTGGTCACCGCCGGGGCGACCGAGGCGATCGCGGCGGCGATCCTCGGGCTCTGCGAGGCGGGCGACGAGGTGGTCTGCTTCGAGCCGTACTACGACTCGTACGCCGCCTCGATCGCACTGGCCGGCGCGGTCCGGCGGCCGGTCACGCTCCGCCCGGTCGACGGCGGCCGGTACGCCTTCGACCCGGCGGAGCTGCGGGCCGCCTTCGGACCCCGGACCCGGCTGGTGCTGCTCAACTCGCCGCACAACCCGACCGGCAAGGTCTTCGACGCCGACGAACTGGCGCTGATCGCCCGGCTCTGCCAGGAGTACGACGTGCTGGCCGTCACCGACGAGGTCTACGAGCACCTGGTCTTCACCGACGCCGGCAGCCCGCACGTCCCGCTGGCCACCCTGCCGGGAATGTGGGAGCGCACCCTGCGGATCTCCTCGGCCGGCAAGACGTTCTCCTGCACCGGCTGGAAGATCGGCTGGGCCAGTGGCCCGGCCGCGCTTGTCAGCGCGACGACGCGGGTCAAGCAGTTCCTCACCTACACCGGCGGCGCTCCGCTGCAACCGGCGGTGGCGGTGGCGCTGGCCCTGCCGGACGGCTACTACCAGGATTTCCGGGCCGACCTCCAGGACCGGCGCGACCAGCTCGCCGCCGGGCTGGTCGAGGCCGGTTTCGAGGTACTGGTGCCGGAGGGGACCTACTTCGTCACCGCCGACATCACCGGGCTGGGCGGGCGGGACGGGGTGGAGTTCTGCCGCTCGCTCCCGGAGCGCTGCGGCGTGGTGGCCGTGCCGACCCAGGTCTTCTACGACCACGTCGAGGCGGGCCGCCGGCTGGTCCGGTTCGCCTTCTGCAAGCGCCAGGAGGTGCTCGCCGAAGCCGTCACCCGGCTGCGCACTCTCGACGCCGCCTGACCGGTCGACACCAGCCGGTCGACACCAGCCGGCCGACGCAGCCGACCGACGCAGCCGCGCCGGGCTGCCGGAGCGTTACGCCGGGACCGGGCTGGCGGTACGCACCTCGGTGGCGATCCGCTCGGCGACCTCCTGGGCCAGCTCCAGCGTGCTCGCCTCCACCATCACCCGGACCAGCGGCTCGGTGCCCGACGGGCGGAGCAGCACCCGACCGGTCTCGCCCAGCTCGGCCTCGGCCCGCTGCACGGCGCCGAGCACGGCCGGCGCACCGGCACCCACGGTCCGGTCGCCGACCGGCACGTTGATCAGCACCTGCGGCAGCTTGGTCACCACCGAGGCCAGCTCGGCGAGGGTACGGCCGGTGGCCGCCACCCGGGACATCAGGTGCAACCCGGTGAGGATGCCGTCGCCGGTGGTCGCGTACGCCGGCAGCACCAGGTGGCCGCTCTGCTCGCCGCCGAGCGCGAAACCGGAGCCGCGCAGCTCCTCCAGCACGTACCGGTCGCCGACCTTCGTCTCGACCAGCCGGATGCCGGCGGCGGACATCGCCAGCCGCAGTCCGAGGTTGCTCATCACCGTCGCGACCAGGGTGTCCTGGGTAAGTGTGCCGGCCTCCCGCATGGCCAGCGCCAGCACCGCCATGATCTGGTCGCCGTCCACCTCGCTGCCGTCGGCGGCGATCGCCACACACCTGTCGGCGTCGCCGTCGTGCGCGATGCCGAGGTCGGCGCCGTGTTCGAGGACGGCGGCGCGCAGGTTGTCGAGGTGCTGCGAGCCGCAGTCGTCGTTGATGTTGAGCCCGTCCGGTGCGGCGTGGATCGCGATCACCTCGGCGCCGGCCTCCTGGTACGCCACCGGGGCCACCTCGGAGGCGGCGCCGTTGGCGCAGTCGACCACGACCTTCAGCCCGTCCAGCCGGTGCGGGATGGTGCCGACCAGGTGTTGCACGTAGTGCTCGGCGCCGTCGAGCAGGTCGTGCACCCGGCCCACGCCGGCACCGGTCGGCCGGGTCCAGCCGGCCGCGCCGTTCGCCTCGACCGCGGCCTCGATCCTCAGCTCGACGTCGTCCGGGAGCTTGTGCCCGCCGGCCGCGAAGAGCTTGATCCCGTTGTCCGGCATCGGGTTGTGCGAGGCGGAGAGCATCACCCCGAAGTCGGCCTTGGCCTCGCCGACCAGGAACGCGACGCCGGGAGTCGGCAGCACGCCGACCCGGACCACGTTGGCGCCGGCACTTGTCAGCCCGGCCACCACCGCCGCCTCCAGCATCTCGCCGCTGGCCCGGGTGTCCCGGCCCACCACCGCGAGCGGCGGGTGGCTGCGGTCGGACTCGGCGAGGGTGTGCGCCGCCGCCACCGCGACCGCGAGGGTCAACTCGGGGGTGAGGTCGGCGTTCGCGCGTCCGCGTACGCCGTCAGTGCCGAACAGCCGCCCCATGCGCGAAACCTCCGGAAAGCGCACCAGTGGAAGACGAAACGGCCGGCTACCGCCACCGCGGAAGGGGACGGTCTCCGGCCGTACGTCAGACGTACAAGGTGTTGCCGTTGATCAGCGCTTGGAGTACTGGGGCGCCTTGCGGGCCTTCTTGAGGCCGTACTTCTTGCTTTCCTTCTCCCGGGCGTCCCGGGTGAGGAAGCCGGCCTTCTTCAGCGCCGGGCGGTCGTCGGGGTCGTTGGCGATCAGCGCCCGGGCGATGGCCAGCCGCAGTCCGCCGGCCTGGCCGGTGGTGCCGCCGCCGCGCAGGTTGGCGATGATGTCGAACGCCTCGGCCTTCTCGGCGGTGACCAGCGGCTCCTTGATCAGCTGCTGGTGCACCTTGCTCGGGAAGTACGCCTCCAGGTCGCGCCCGTTGCAGGTGATCTTGCCGCTACCGGCGACGATCCGGACCCGGACGATCGCCTCCTTGCGGCGACCAACGGTCTGGATCGGGCGGTCGCCACGAGGAGCCCGGGCCACCGGGGCGGGCACCGGGGCTTCGGCGGTCGCGATGGTGTCGGTCATGCTGTTTCCTTCGCCCGCGCTCACTGCGCGATCTGCTTGATCTCGAACGGCACCGGCTGCTGCGCGGCGTGCGGGTGCTCGGCACCGGCGTAGACCTTCAGCTTCTTGATCAGCTTACGGCCGAGCTTGTTGTGCGGGAGCATGCCCTTGACGGCCAGCTCGATCGCCCGGTCGGGGCGCTTGGCCAGCAGCTCCTCGTAGCCGACCTGCTTCAGGCCGCCCGGGTAGCCGGAGTGCCGGTAGGCGATCTTCTGCTGGCGCTTGTTGCCGGTCAGCGCCACCTTGCCGGCGTTCACGACGACGACGAAGTCACCGGTGTCCACGTGCGGCGCGAAAGTCGGCTTGTGCTTGCCGCGCAGCAGCGTGGCAACGTGGGTGGCCAGACGGCCCAGCACGACGTCTGACGCGTCGATGACGTGCCACTGACGCTCGATCTCACCCGGCTTCGGGCTGTACGTACGCACAGGTCTACCTTGTCTCGTCGTCGGTCTGGGGTCGCGCACCGGTCGCCAGGCACGCACAAACGACCAAGCGTACCCGGGAAGGGCACGCCCGCGGATGTCACGTGAAAACTTGGGTGTCACACAACAGCAGGCAACGATACCCGCTCGCCCGCACCGGGGTCAAAACGGGGTGTAAGGAAGGGCCCCCGCTACAACAGAAAACGATATGCGGGGGCCCTTCCTTACATCTGTCACAACACCTGTCACACGCCGGGGAGGCGGTGGGGGGAGGGGCGGAGGTAGACCGCCCAGGTCACCACCAGGCAGAGGGCGTACCAGGCGATGAAGGCCAGGTAGGCGGCGTCGGCCGAGGAGTAGACCAGGAACGACTGCCGGAAGGCGATGTTGACCAGTACGCCCCCGAACGCGCCGACCGCACCGGCGATGCCGATCAGGGCACCGGAGAGCCGCCACGCCCGGCGCTGGGCGGCAGCCGGGTCCAGCTCGCCGTCGGCCACCGACCGGGTCGCCTTGGCCCGGAAGATCGCCGGGATCATCTTGTACGTCGATCCGTTGCCCACCCCGGAGAGCACGAAGAGCCCGACGAACCCGACCAGGTACAGCGTCAGCGAGCGCTCCCGGGAGGCGTAGTAGACCAGCCCGGCCCCGGCCGCCATGCCGGCGAAGGTCAGCCAGGTGATCCGGGCCCCGCCGAACCGGTCCGCCAGGTGCCCGCCGACCGGCCGGATCAGCGAGCCGACGAGCGGCCCGAGGAAGGTCAGGTACGCCGCGTCGAGCGGGGTGGCGAACCGGTCGGCGAACTGCACCAGGAGTACCTGCCCGAAGGCGAAGCCGAAGCCGATGAACGAGCCGAAGGTGCCGATGTACAGCACCGACATCACCCAGGTGTGCGGATCCCGGGCCGCCTCGCGCAGCGCTCCGGGCTCGTTGCGCGCCCCGGTGATGTTGTCCATGTAGCGGGCCGAGGCGAGCGCGGCGAGCACGATCAGCGGGATGTACACCGCCGGCACCAGGCGCGGGTTCGCGGCGCCCGCCGTGGCCAGCACCGCCAGCCCGACGAGCTGCACGGCGGCCACCCCGATGTTGCCGCCCCCGGCGTTCAGGCCCAGCGCCCAGCCCTTGAGCCGCTGCGGGTAGAAGAGGTTGATGTTCGCCATCGAGGAGGCGAAGTTGCCGCCGCCGACCCCGGCCAGGCAGGCCAGCACCATCAGGGTGCCGTACGACACCCCGGGCTCGATCAGGATCGCCATCGGCACCGCCGGCAGCAGGAGCAGCAGGGCGCTGACGACCGTCCAGTTCCGCCCGCCGAACCGGGCCACCGCCAGGGTGTACGGCAGCCGCAGCGCCGCACCCAGCGCCGCCGGTACGGCGGTGAGCAGGAACTTCCCGGCCGGGTCGATCCCGTACTGCGGGCCGAGGAAGAGCACCATCACCGACCAGAGGCTCCACACCGAGAAGCCGATGTGCTCGGAGGCGATCGAGACGATCAGGTTGCGCCGGGCGATCGGCGCTCCGGTGGTACGCCAGAACTCCGGGTCCTCGGGGTGCCAGTCGTCGAGCCGGTGCCGGCGGCCGGCCGGCGAGGCGCTGGTCTGCGGAGCCGGTGCGGTGCCGGCCCGCGGCGGCGGGAGGGTGCCGAGGCCGGCCGCCGGCGGGGCGGCGGCCGTGCTGTCGGGCCCGGGCTCGGCCGTCGGGCCGCTGGCGGTGGCAGTACTAGTCATGCCCCCGGAACGTAGGAGCCCGGGGTTTCCCGGCGGTTCGCACTCCGAGTCGGCCCGGCAACGGTCGGCGCACGGCCGCCCCCGGCGGATAGTGAGATGTCCCGCCCGCCCACCGGGTCAGTCCAGTTCCCGGCGACCGCCGAAGACCGGGTCCAGTTCGCGGCGACCGCCGAAGACTCAGTCCAGTTCACGGCGACCGCCGAAGACGGCGAACCGCCACGCCTTGTAGAAGCAGTCGACCCCGACGAAGCCGGCCTCGGCCAGCCAGCGGCACTGGTCCGGCACCGGCGCCGGGCGGTCGTGCCGCATCCGCTCCCGGGCTCCGGCGATCTCCGCGGGGGTGGCGCCGAGCGCGGTGACCTGGGCCAGCCACACCTCGTCGTACCGGGAGTCCAGGTCGGGGGTGCCGCCGGAGACCTGTTCGGCGTTCACGAAGACCCCGCCGGGGACCAGCACCTGCCGGACCCGCCGGTAGAGGTCGCGCTTGTCGGTGTCCGGCAGGTGGTGGATGGCGAGCGCGGAGACCACCGCGTCGTACGGGCCGGGCGGCAGCGGGGCGGTCAGGTCGGCGACCACCGTCTCGTGCGGTACCCCGCGCCGGCTAAGGTGCCCCTCGGCGACCGCGAGCATCGCCGGGGCGCCGTCGAGCAGGGTGGTCCGCACCCCGGGTACGGCGGCGCCGAGCAGGATCGAGAGGAGCCCGGTGCCGGCGCCGAGGTCGAGTACGGCGGGTACCCGCCCGGAGGCGAGCGCCCGGCGCAGCGGCGGGGCGGCCACCTCGACGGCGGTGCCGTAGAAGTCGTCGAAACACGGCACCAGCCGGCGGCGGGACTCGTCGTACGACCCGGCCACCGCGTCGAAGAGCGACACCACGGCCACGGAGTGCCTCCTAGATTGTGCGCCGACCGTCCAGTTCACCGACCGGACCGATCATAGATCCACTCCCCCGGACGGCACCGGGACGAACCCGCCGAGCCGACCCGCGAAGCGGTTGGTGTGTGAGCGGCTCTTGACAGGCCCGAAACAGAAGGGACCCGGCAGCGAAACCGGGCACCGGCACGCTTCGGACATGACAGACGGTGCACGCACTGCGACGCATTCGGAGGATGTGTCCCAGGACGTCGTCACACACTGCCCATACTGCGCCCTGCAGTGCGGGATGACGCTGCGCCGCACCGGCGACCGGGTGGAGGTGCTGCCCCGGCAGTTCCCGACCAACCGGGGCGGGCTCTGCCAGAAGGGCTGGACCGCCGCCGAGCTGCTCGACCACCCCGACCGGCTGACCACCCCGCTGCTGCGGGACCGCCCCGGCGGGCCGCTGCGCCCGGCGAGCTGGCCGGAGGCGCTGGACCGGGTGGTGACCGGCATCCGCGACATCCAGGGGAGGCACGGTCGGGACGCGGTGGCCGTCTTCGGTGGCGGCGGGCTGACCAACGAGAAGGCGTACGCGCTCGGCAAGTTCGCCCGGGTGGCCCTCGGCACCCGCAACATCGACTACAACGGGCGGTTCTGCATGTCCTCGGCGGCGGCCGCCGGGATGGGTGCCTTCGGCGTCGACCGGGGGCTGCCGTTCCCGCTCGCCGACCTCGGCACCGCCGACACCCTGCTGCTGGTCGGCGCGAACGTCGCCGAGACGATGCCGCCGCTGGTCCGCTATCTCAACGAGCAGCGGGAGCGCGGCGGGACGCTGATCGTGGTCGACCCCCGGGCCACCGCCACCGCCCGGCAGGCGACAATGCACCTGCAACCGACCCCCGGCACCGACCTGGCGGTGGCGAACGCGCTGCTGCACATCGCGCTGGCCGAGGGGCTTGTCGACAAGGACTACGTGGCCGCCCGGACCACCGGGTTCGACCAGGTGCGGCGGGTCGCCGCCGGCTACTGGCCGGCCCGCGCCGAACGGCTCTCCGGGGTGCCGGTGGCCGACCTGGAGGCCGCCGCCCGCGCGCTGGGCGGCGCCGGGCGGGCGATCATCCTCACCGCACGCGGCGCCGAGCAGCACGCCAAGGGCGTGGACACGGTGACCGCCTTCATCAACCTGGCCCTGGCGCTCGGCCTGCCCGGCCGGCCCGGTTCCGGCTACGGCTGCCTCACCGGGCAGGGCAACGGGCAGGGCGGGCGCGAGCACGGGCAGAAGGCCGACCAGCTCCCCGGCTACCGCCGGATCGACGACCCGGCCGCCCGGGCACACGTCGGCGAGGTCTGGGGGGTGCGGCCGGACGCGCTGCCCGGTCCGGGTGTCTCGGCGTACGAGCTGCTCAGCGCGCTCGGCACCGACGCCGGCCCGAAGGGGCTGCTGGTGTTCGGCTCCAACCCGGTCGTCTCGGCGCCCCGGGCGGCCCGGGTGGAGGGCCGGTTGCGCGACCTCGACCTGCTGGTGGTGGCCGACTTCGTCCGCTCGGAGACGGCGGAGATCGCCGACGTGGTGCTGCCGACCGCGCAGTGGGCCGAGGAGGACGGCACGATGACCAACCTGGAGGGCCGGGTGCTGCGCCGCCGCGCGCTCCGCCCGCCACCGCCCGGGGTACGCACCGACCTCGACCTGCTGGCCGACCTCGCCGACCGGCTCGACCACGTGGACGGGGTGGCCGGGTCGGGCCGGGACCGCTTCCCCGCGGCACCGGAGCGGGTCTTCGCGGAGCTGCGCCGGGCCTCGGCCGGCGGCACCGCCGACTACGCCGGGATCACCTGGGCGCGGATCGACGCCGAGGACGGGGTCTTCTGGCCCTGTCCCGCCGAGGACGCCCCGGGCACGCCGCGACTCTTCGCCGACCGGTTCCCGACCCCGGACGGGCGGGCCCGGTTCCTGCCGGTGGAGCACCGGGCCGCCGCCGAGGAGGTCTGCCCGGAGTACCCGGTCTACCTGACCACCGGGCGGGTGCTGACGCAGTACCAGTCCGGCGCGCAGACCCGGCGGGTCGAGGCGCTGCGCCGGGCCACCCCGAACGCCTTCGTCGAACTGCACCCCGACCTGGCGGCCCGGCTCGGGGTGGACGACGGCGACGAGGTGCTGGTGACCAGCCGCCGGGGCGAGATGCGCGCCCCGGCCCGGCTCACTACGACGATCCGCCCGGACACGGTCTTCGCGCCGTTCCACTGGGCGGGCGCGGCCCGGATCAACTCGGTGACCAGCGACGCTCTCGACCCCGTCTCGCGGATGCCGGAGTTCAAGGTCTGCGCGGTCCGGGTCGAGAGGGCGGAGCCGACAGAGCAGGACGTGCGGGTCGACGACGCGGTGCCCGCCGAACGGACAGTGCCGGTCGGGGACGCGGCAGTGAGCGCCGGCGAGGCGACGCCGGAACGACCGGAGCAGACGCCATGACGACCGAGGGGACGGCATGACGACAGAGGAGACGGTGGACGGGTCAGGGAACCGGTTCGTGATCGTCGGGCACGGCATGGCCGGCGCCCGGCTCGCGGCCGAACTCGCCGCCCGGCTCGGCGACGCGAAGATCACGATACTCGGCGCGGAGCTGCACCGGGCGTACAACCGGATCATGCTCTCCAGCCTGCTGGCCGGCAAGGTGGACGAGGCCGGGGTGGAGCTGGCCGAGGCGGCCGGGCACGGCATCGACGTACGCCCGGGGGTGGCGGTCACCGCCGTGGACCGGGCGAACCGCACGGTGACGACCGGGCAGGGCGACCTGATCGGGTACGACCACCTGGTGCTGGCCACCGGCGGGCAGGCCCTGGTGCCGCCGCTGTCCGGGCTGGACCGGGAGCGGCTGCCGGACCGGGTGGCGGTGTTCCGCACCCTCGACGACTGCCGGCGGATCCTGGCCGCCGCCGCCGGAGCACGCCGGGCGCTGGTGCTCGGCGGCGGGCTGCTCGGCCTGGAGGCGGCCCGCGGGCTCGCCGCCCGGGGACTGGACGTGCACGTGGTGCACCCGGTCGGGCACCTGATGGAACGGCAACTCGACCCGACGGCCGGCGCCGTGCTGGCGCGTACCCTCGGCGGGCTCGGCGTCACCACCCACCTGGACGTGGCGGCGACCGCCGTCGACGCCCAGCCGGACGGGGTCGCCCTGACCCTCTCCGACGGCCGGGTCCTCGACGCCGACCTGCTGGTGCTCTCCTGCGGGGTACGCCCCGACACGGCGCTGGCCCGGGCCGCCGGGCTCGCCGTGGACCGGGGGGTGGTGGTCGACGACCGGCTGCGCACCAGCGACCGGCACATCTCGGCGATCGGCGACTGCGCCCAGCACGCCGGTACGGTCACCGGGCTTGTCGCGCCGGCCTGGGAACAGGCCCGGGTGCTGGCCCAACTGCTCGCCGGGCACGACCCGCGGGCGCGCTACCGGCCGCAGCCGCCGGTCACCCGGCTCAAGGCCGCCGGCATCGACCTGGCCGCGATGGGCGACGCCGCCGCCGGCCCCGCCCCGGACGTCGAGGAGCTGAGCTTCTCCGACCCGGTCCGTGGCACCTACGCCCGGCTGCGGATCGTCGGCGAGCGGCTGACCGGGGCGATCATGCTCGGCGACAACCCGGCGGTCGGCACGGTGATCCAGATCTTCGACCGGGGCACCCCGGTGCCGCTCGACCGGCGCACCCTGCTGCTCGGCCGCAGCCGGGACGCCGGAGCCCCGGCGCCGGTGGAGTCACCGGCGCTGATGCCGGACGCGGCGACGGTCTGCCAGTGCAACACGGTCCGCAAGGGCGCGCTGGTGGCCTGCTGGCGGGCGGGCGCCCGGTCGCTGCCCGAGATGGTCGCGGCGACCCGGGCCACCACCGGCTGCGGCAGTTGCCGGGACGCCGTCGAGGGCATCCTCGGCTGGCTCTCCTCGATCGACACTCCAGACCCGGTGGAAGCAGAGGTGGCGGCATGACGGCGGAGCAGCGTCGACTCGTGGTGGTCGGCAACGGCATGGTGGGGCAGCGCTTCGTGGAGGCGCTGCGCTCCCGGGACACCGGGCGCCGCTGGCAGGTCACCGTGCTGGCCGAGGAGGGGCGGCCGGCGTACGACCGGGTGCGGCTCTCGGCGTTCTTCGACGGGGTGGACGCGGACGAGCTGAGCCTGCACCAGTCCGACGACGGCGTCGACCTGCGACTCGGCGAGCCGGTACTGGAGATCGACCGGGCCGGCCGGCGGGTGCTCACCTTCGGTGGCGAGTACCCCTACGACGCCCTGGTACTGGCCACCGGCTCGTACCCGTTCGTCCCGCCGATCGACGGCGCGTACGTCGACCGGGGTCCGGACGCCCCCGGGCCCACCCCGGAGCTGCGGCCGGGTGTCTTCGTCTACCGCACCCTGGACGACCTGGCGGCGATCCGCGACTTCGCCAAGGGCCGGCGCACCGGCACGGTGATCGGCGGCGGGCTGCTCGGTCTGGAGGCGGCGAACGCGCTGCGGCTGCTCGGCCTGGCCACCTCGGTGGTGGAGTTCGCCCCCCGGCTGATGCCGGTGCAGATCGACGAGGCCGGCGGCGCGATGCTGCGCCGCTACGTCGAGGAGCTGGGCGTGGTGGCGCACCTCGGGGTGGCCACCACCGCGATCCGGTCCCGCCGGGACGGCGAGCTGGCCGGGCTGACCCTCTCGGACGGCGGCTGGCTCCCCACCGACCTGGTGGTGGTGGCCGCCGGGATCCGGCCCCGGGACGAGCTGGCCCGCAGTGCCGGGCTCACCCTCGGCGAGCGCGGCGGCATCCTGGTGGACGAGAGCTGCCGCAGCGCCGACGAGCGGATCTGGGCGATCGGCGAGTGTGCCGCCGTCGACGGCACCTGCTACGGCCTGGTCGCCCCCGGCTACGCGATGGCGGAGGTGGTGGCCGACCGGCTGCTCGGCGGCACGGCGACCTTCCCCGGCGCCGACCTCTCCACCAAGCTGAAGCTGCTCGGCGTGGACGTCGCCTCGTTCGGCGACGCGCACGGCCGTACCCCCGGCTGCCTGGACGTCACCTTCACCGACCCGGCCACCCGGGTCTACGCCAAGCTGGTCCTCTCCGACGACGCGAAGACCCTGCTCGGCGGAGTGCTGGTCGGCGACGTGACCGCCTACCCGACGTTGCGGGCCAGCGTCGGCGGTGCGCTGCCCGGCCCGCCGCTGGCGCTGCTCGCCCCGGCCGGTGACGGTGCCGGCACCGGGGCCGGGATCGCCGCGCTGCCCGGCTCGGCCCAGGTCTGCTCCTGCAACGCCGTGACCAAGGACCAGCTGGTCGGTGCGATCGCCGAGGGCTGCACCGACGTACCGGCGCTGAAGGCGTGCACCCGGGCGGGGACGAGCTGCGGCTCCTGCGTACCGATGCTGAAGCAGTTGCTGGCGGTCTCCGGGGTGAAGCTGAGCAAGGCGCTCTGCGAGCACTTCGCGCACAGCCGCCAGGAGCTGTTCGAGATCGTCCGGGTGCGCGGCATCCGCACCTTCTCCCGGCTGGTCGCCGAGCACGGCCAGGGCCGGGGCTGCGACATCTGCAAGCCGGCGGTCGCCTCGATCCTCGCCTCGCTCGGCAGCGGCTACGTGCTCGACGGCGAGCAGGCGTCGTTGCAGGACACCAACGACCACTTCCTGGCCAACATCCAGCGGGACGGCACCTATTCGGTGGTGCCGCGGATACCGGGTGGCGAGATCACCCCGGAGAAGCTGATCGTGATCGGTGAGGTGGCCCGGGACTTCAACCTCTACACCAAGATCACCGGTGGGCAGCGGATCGACCTGTTCGGTGCCCGGGTGGAGCAGTTGCCGCAGATCTGGCGCCGGCTGGTCGACGCCGGCTTCGAGTCCGGGCACGCCTACGGCAAGGCACTGCGTACGGTCAAGTCCTGCGTCGGCTCCACCTGGTGCCGGTACGGGGTGCAGGACTCGGTCGGCCTGGCCATCGCCCTGGAGCTGCGCTACCGGGGGCTGCGCGCCCCACACAAGATCAAGTCAGCGGTCTCCGGCTGTGCCCGGGAGTGTGCCGAGGCGCGCAGCAAGGACTTCGGGATCATCGCCACCGAGACCGGCTGGAACCTCTACCTCGGCGGCAACGGCGGCTTCCGGCCCCGGCACGCCGAACTCTTCGGCCAGGACCTGTCGACCGAGGACCTGGTCCGGTACGTCGACCGCTTCCTGATGTTCTACGTCCGCACCGCCGACCGGCTCCAGCGCACCGCCGCGTGGATCGAGGCGATGGAGGGCGGCCTGGAGCACCTGCGGGCGGTGATCGTCGACGACTCCCTCGGGCTCTGCGCCGAGCTGGACGCCGCGATGGCCCGGCACGTCGGGGCGTACTCCGACGAGTGGCGGGACACGCTGGAGGACCCGGAGCGGCTGCGCCGGTTCACCTCCTTCGTCAACGCGCCCGGCGTACCCGACCCGTCGATCACGTTCGAGGTGGAACGGGGACAGCCCGTTCCGGCCCTGGGAGACCGCCGACCGGTGTCGCTCGGCCTCCCGACGACCATGGGGGTACCGAGTTGACTCTCGACATCACGATCAACGACGACGTGAGCTGGACGGCCGTCTGCCCGTACCCCCGGCTGGAGCCGGAGCGCGGGGTGGCCGCACTTGTCGACGGCGAGCAGGTGGCGGTCTTCCGCACCCACGACGGCGCGCTCTACGCGATCGGCCAGCGGGACCCGATCGCCGGCGCCAACGTGATGGCCCGGGGCATCGTCGGCAGCCGCGGCGAGATCCCGACGGTCGCCTCCCCGCTGCACAAACAGGTCTACGACCTGCGCACCGGCGACTGCCTCGACGTGCCCGGGGTGGCGGTGCCGACCTACCGGGTGCGCTGCCGGGACGGGCTGGTCGAGGTGGCGCCCCGGCCGGCCGGGGACCGCTGATGGCCGGCGAGCTGTCCGGCTTCACGGTCGGGGTCACCGCCGACCGGCGCCGCGACGAACTCACCGCCATGCTGGAGCGACGCGGCGCCCGGGTGGTGCTCGCCCCGGCCCTGCGGATCGTGCCGCTGGCCGACGACACCGAGCTGCGCGCCGCGACCCGGGCCTGCCTGGACAACCCGCCGGACGTGCTGATGGCGAACACCGGGATCGGGATGCGCGGCTGGCTGGAGGCGGCTGAGGGATGGGGGCTGGCCGAACCGCTGCGCACCGTCCTATCCCGGGCCTACATCGTCAGCCGGGGGCCGAAGGCCCGGGGCGCGATCCGGGCCGCCGGGCTGCACGACGAGTGGTCACCGGCCTCGGAGAGCTGCGACGAGGTGATCGAGCACCTCCGGCAGCGCGGCGTACGCGGCCAGTTGATCGCGATGCAGCTGCACGGGGAACGGCAGCCGGAGTGCACCGCCGCGCTGGAGGCGGCCGGGGCGAGCGTGCTGGAGGTGCCGGTCTACCGCTGGGCGGCGCCGACCGACCCGGCCCCGCTGCACCGGCTTGTCGACCTGATCGCCGGCCGGCTGGTCGACGCGGTCACCTTCACCTCCGCACCGGCGGTAACCGCACTGCTCCGGGCCGCCGGCCCGAGCACCGAGGCGGTGCTGGACGCGCTGCGCACGGACGTACTGGCCGCCTGCGTCGGGCCGGTCACCGCCGCACCGCTGCGCCGGCACGGCGTACCCGTGGTGGCGCCGAACCGGGCCCGGCTCGGCGCCCTGGTCCGGACCATCGTGGACGAGTTGCCGCAGCGCGCGATAAGCGTCAAGGTCGCCGGTCACCTGCTGACCCTGCGCGGGCACGCGGCCATCCTGGACGGTGAGCTGCGTCCACTCGCACCCGCCCCGATGGCGGTGCTCCGCGCCCTGGCCAGTACGCCCGGCCGGGTGATGTCCCGGGCCGCCCTGCTGCGCACCCTGCCCCGGGGCGCCGACGAGCACGCCGTGGAGATGGCGGTGGCCCGGCTGCGGGCCGGACTGCGTACCCCCGGGGTGGTGCAGACGGTCGTCAAACGCGGCTACCGGCTCCCGGTCGACTGAGCACGTTCCGGAGCTCCTCACCTGACCCGGACTGAGCTGGGGCCGGTCCGCATGAAGCTTGGGTATCGGCTCGGTTTGATCCCTTGACTGCCGGACAGCCGGTTGGCAGGGTAAGGCCGCAACGTCCCGGAAGCGCCCGTAAACTGCCCTCCGGGTCTGTGCACAGGGGACAGGTGGAGGCGCCTCGTCGCCCTGGCGGAAACATTTCGGATCGCGTCACACCCTGCTCGCGAACGCGTCAGGAGGACTGCCGGGAACATCGGGCAAGGCATTACGATCATGACGGGCACCGGCCATGGCGAGCCGGCCGGCATCATCAGCACCCGTGGCGCCACCAGCGGGACGCGGCCGATCCTGAACCGGGCGACCGATCCACATCCTCAATGGATTCTCCTCGAAGGACAGGTAGGAATGACGAGGCGTATACGCGTGCTGGCCGCCGCGGCAATGGCCACAGCCATGCTGGTCACCGCCGGCTGCTCCGGTTCGGACGACTCCGACGGCGGTGACGCCGGCAGCAAGAACCCGGACAAGGTGACATACCTCACCGGGTTCGGCACCGGTGGCCACGACGCATTCGCGTGGGTGGCGAAGGACAAGGGCTTCTTCAAGGAGGCGGGGCTCGACGTCACCATCCAGCAGGGCGCCCCGGCAACCAACAACCAGGGTCTGCTCTCCGGCAAGGCCCAGTTCACCTACAGCGACGTGACCCAGCTGATGATCCAGACCGGCAAGGGCCAGGTCACCGACATGCGGGTGATCGCGGCGGTGCACCAGAGCACCCTGGTCGCGATCTTCGCGCCGCCCGGGTCCGGCGTGACCAAGCCGAAGGACCTGGAGGGCAAGCGGGTCGGCGTCGCGCAGGGCTCGATCACCAAGACCCTGCTCCCGGCGTACGGCAAGCTGGCCGGCTTCGACGCCAGCAAGCTCCAGTTCGTCGAGGCCACCCCGCAGAACCTGGTCGGCCTGCTGGTCGGCAAGCGGGTCGACGTGCTGAGCACCTTCGTCATCACCCGCA
The DNA here is from genome assembly GCF_049179135.1 of Plantactinospora sp. WMMB782. Taxonomy (NCBI): domain Bacteria; kingdom Bacillati; phylum Actinomycetota; class Actinomycetes; order Micromonosporales; family Micromonosporaceae; genus Plantactinospora; species Plantactinospora sp. WMMB782. The sequence goes on from NZ_JBMHMC010000007.1 coordinate 1,493,441, forward strand.
ACACCGTGGAGACGGTGACCAAGCAGCAGATGACGGTCATGCCGCTCACCGACTACCTGCGGGACCTGCTCGGCACCGGGCTCACCACCACCGCCAAGTACGCCCAGGAGAACCCGGACATCGTCAAGCGGTTCAAGGACGCGGCGATGAAGGGCCTCAAGTACACGGTGGAGAACCCCGAAGAGGCCGCGAAGATCATGAAGGCGAACAACCCGAACGTGAACGAGCAGGGCGCGGCGGCCGAGATCAAGCTGATGACGCCGTACGTCACCTCGGCGCCGGGCAGCGTCGTCGGCGCGCTCGACGAGCAGCGGGCCGCCCGGGCCATCGCGATCCTGCAGGGCGCCGAGCTGATCCCGGCCGGTCTCACCCCGGACAAGGTCATCGACTTCTCCGTCGCGCCGAAGGCCTGAGCTACGGCGGGACGCCCCGGGGACGGCGAGTGGAGAGCCACTCGCCGTCCCCTTTTCGACGCACGCCGCCGAGCTGAACGCCGAACACGACAGAGGAGGAAACCACTTTGCGCGTCCGTACCCGTCCGGCCGGCGACGTCCGGGACCTGCCCGACCCGCCCCGCCGGCGCACCGATCCCGCCGGCCCCGCACATCCGGCCCGGCGGCACCGATGAACCGGCGGCGGAACCTCTCCACCGGCACCCGGATCGCGCTGCCGGTCGTCGGCACCGTCGTCGCGGTCGCCCTGTGGTGGCTGGTGACCATCGTCTTCGACGTCGAGACCCTCTTCCTGCCCTCCCCGCCGGAGGTCGTCGACGCCTTCGGAAAGCAGCCCGAGTACCTCTTCGAGGGCGCCTGGTCGACGCTCTGGGGCACGCTCGTCGGCTTCGGCATCGCCGCGCTCGGCGGGATGGTCGCGGCGCTGCTGCTGACCAGCTCACGCCTGCTCGAGCAGGCCACCCTGCCGATGATCGTCGCGTTCAACGCGGTGCCGAAGGTCTCGCTCGTCCCGCTGCTGATCCTCTGGATCGGCTACGACTCGCGGACCAAGCTGGCCCTGGTCGTACTCATCGCGTTCTTCCCGATCATGGTGGCCACCATGGCTGGCCTCACCTCGACCCCGGCGGACCTCTACGAGCTGACCCGGTCGCTCTCGGCCTCCCGGTTGAAGACCTATCTGAAGGTACGCCTGCCGTGGGCGCTGCCCCAGGTCTTCGTCGGGCTGAAGCTCGGCATCACGCTCTCGCTGATCGGCGCGGTGGTGGCCGAGTTGCAGACCCTGAACAGCGGCCTCGGCGCGATCATCTACAGCACGCAGCAGACCTTCGACACCCCGCTGGCGTTCGCCGCGATCACCCTGACCGGGGTGATCGGGATCAGCGTCTTCTACGCCGTGGTGCTGGCCGAACGCCTCGTGGTGCCCTGGGCCCGCAAGATCTCCGCCTGACCCCGGTGCAAGGAAGGGGCCCCTTCTTATCGCTTTCTCAAAAAGAAGGGGCCCTTCCTTGCAGTGGGTCAGGCGAGCCCGGCGCCGCCGTTGAGGTCGAGGTTCACCGCGTTGACGGACGGGTTCTCCAGCAGGAACACGGCGGCGTCGGTGACGTCGGCCATCGTGGTCAGCCGGCCGGTCGGGGTACGCCCCCGGTAGGTCTCGTGCACCTGCGCCGGCTGCTTCGCCCAGAACGGGCTGTCGGCGACGATCCCCGGGTGCAGGGCGTTGACCCGGACCGGCCGCAGCTCGGAGGCGAGCACGTTCACCAGGCCGACCACCCCGGCGTTCACCGTGGAGACGGTCGCCGAGCCGGGGAACGGCCGGTCCTTGGAGCCGCCGCCGAAGAGCAGCACCGAACCGGTCGGCGAGAGCCGCCCCGCCAGGGTGTGCGCCACCTCGGTGTAGCCGACCAGCTTGACCGTGACCAGGCTGACCGCCCGGTCGATCTGGTAGTCCGAGACCTTGTTCACGTCCCGGACGAAGGCGGAGAGGACCAGGTGTTCGACCTCGCCGATCCCGGCGAGGGCGGCGGCGATGGAGTCGGGCTTGGCGAGGTCGACCGCCACCCCCGTCGTCCGGCCGCCGATCTCGGCGGCGACCGCCACGGTCCGGGCCGTGTCCCGGCCGGTGACGACGACCTCGCGTCCCCGCTTCGCGTAGTACTCGGCCACGTCCCGGCCCAGGCCGGAGGTACCCCCGATGACGACCACGCAGCCGCCATCGGGGCCATCGTGCTGTGGCATGTCCGTCCCTCTCGTTGTGCAGGATTGAACCGCGGAGCCTCCCCGGGCCCGGCAAGCCTGCTCAACCGCTGAGGGTCAGCCGACCGGGGTGGGCTGCCCCCGGCCGTGCTCCGCGCGCAGCGTCTCCATCGCGTGCTGTACCACGTTCACCAGCACGTGCTTGACCGACTCGCGCTGCCGGGCGTCGCACATCACCAGCGGCACGTGCGGGGAGATGGCCAGCGCCTCGCGTACCTCCTCCGGCTCGTACTGCGGGGCGCCGTCGAAGCAGTTCAACGCCACCACGTACGGCAGGTGCCGGTTCTCGAAGTAGTCCAGCGGGGCGAACGCGTCGGTGATCCGCCGGGTGTCGACGAGCACCGCCGCGCCGACCGCACCCCGGATGATCTCGTCCCACATGAACCAGAACCGGGTCTGCCCGGGGGTACCGAACAGATAGAGGATCAGGTCCTGGGCCATGGTGATCCGGCCGAAGTCCATGGCGACCGTGGTGGTCTCCTTGCCCGGCACCTTCGACGGGTCGTCGATGCCCACCCCCGCGGCGGTCATCACCGCCTCGGTGGTCAGCGGAGTGATCTCCGAGACCGCACCCACGAGCGTCGTCTTGCCGACCCCGAAGCCGCCGGCAATGACGATCTTCGCGGAGGTGATCCCGCCACCACCGCCTCCACCACCGCCGCCACCGCCGCCACCGCCGCGACGCGGCCTGGCCGGGTCATAGCCTGCGAAGTCCACTTAGCACCCTCTCAAGCAGTTCCATCCGCTCCTCGTACGCCTCAGACGGTGGAGCGGCATTGTGCAGCGTCAGCAGGCTGTCCGCCACCATGTCGGCGACCAGCACCCGGGCGACACCCAACGGCAGCCGGGTGTACGCGGCGATCTCCGCCAGCGACTGCGCCCGGCCCTCGCAGATCGTGGCGATGCGGTGTTTGTCGTGGCCGGCGAACCGGGACTCGACGACCGCGGCCGGACTCGCCACGAGCACCGCCTCGAGCGCGATGTCCTGGCGAGGCTCGGTACGGCCGCGGGTGACCGCGTACGGTCGGACGAGCGCGCCACGCGGGTCATCGCGTCGTCCATCCATACCGTGGTCACCTCCTCAGGTTCGGGTCGCGGCCGCACCGATGCCATCCTTGGTCTGCCGGGTCAGGGACGCGAGACGGCCTCGCGCGGCAACGGCACCAGGGCCGCGCCGACCCGTTCGACGAGCAACGCCATCTCGTAGCCGACCTGGCCCACGTCACAACTGCGGGCGGCAAGCACGGCCATCGACGAACCGTCGCTGATGGACATCAGGAACAGGTAACCACTGTCCATCTCGATCACCGTCTGCAGCACCCCGCCGGCGCTGAACATCCGGGACGCGCCGTCGGTCAGGCTGACCACGCCGGAGGTGATCGCGGCGAGCTGGTCGGCCCGGTCCGGCGGCAGGTCCCGGGAGGAGGCGAGGAGCAGGCCGTCCGCCGAGACCGCGACGACGTGTGCGATGCCGGCGACGCTGTCGGCGAAGTTACTGAGCAGCCAACCCATGTCCTGCATCGCTGCTGGCCTGTTCATCCGCTCGTCTCCTTGGTTGAGATCATGCCGTTCTGCTCGGAACCGGCCGTCCGACCGCGCTGTACGCCACGGTGGTAGGCCGACAAGAGACCGCGCACCTCGTCCGGGGTACGCCTGCTCCGCTCACGCCCGCTCCTGGTCTCGACGCCGCCGGGCACCAGTTGTGCCTGGGGTACCCGCTTGGGCAGGCCGGACCGGGTCGTACCGCCGCTGGCCGGCTCCGCCGCCCGGCTGGCCCGGGCCCAGCCCTCGTCCGCCGCCGTCTGCCAGGATCCCTCGGTCCCGGCCGGCGCGGCCGGTGCCGGGGTGGCGGCCGGCGCGGGCGCCGGCACCGGCGGTGGTGCGGCAGCGGGTGCCGGCACGGGAGCGGGCGGCGGTGTCGGTGGGGTGTAGGGGGCCGGCGGCGGCGCGGACCGTCCCGGAGTGCGGGGGGTCAGCGGGGTACGGCCCGGAGTCGCCGCCGGGGACGGCGCCGCGCTCGGCGGCGCCTGGTAGCCGGTCGGCGACGCCTGGTAGCCGGTCGGCGGTGTCTGGTAGCCGCCCGGCGGCACGGTGAAGATCGCGGTCGAGTCGGATCCGTGCGAACGGAACCAGACCGCCTCCATCTCCCGGAAGATCGGCGCCTCGCCGGTGTCCTCCACCCGGGGCGCGACCGCCGAGGCGGCGTTGACCGGCGCACCGGCCACCGGGCCGGAGGGCAGGCCGGGCGGTGCCCCCGCCGAGGGGGTCACGGCGTGCGTCGAGGCCGGGCCGGAGCCCGCCGCGCCGCGTTGCGGCAGCGACGACGCGACCGTCGGGTACTGCACGGTCGGCGAGCTCATCCCCGCGCCGGCCAGCCCGGTCTGCGCGGGCGGTGCGGTGGACGCCGGGGTCTGGTAGCTCGGCGTCATGTGCTGCTGGTAGCCCGGGGTGGGCGTGGCCGGCAGCTGCCCCCCGGCCAGGTGGCTGTTGACCGGGGCACCGGCCAGGTGGTTGTTGCCGCCCGGGGCACCGGCCGGCATCGCGCCGGTCGGGTCACCGGCGGTCTGCCACTGGTTGCCCGCGCTGCGCCACTGGTCGGTCAGGGTGCCGCCGGACCGCGCCGCGCCGACCGGGGAGAGCGTCTCCTGCCAGGCCGCCCCCGCCTGCGGGCGGGTCCCGACCGGTCCCGGCTCGACGGCGAGCGGCTGCCGCTGCCGGGCGAGCATCTGGTCACGGCCACGCGGACCGGGCAGCACCACCGTGCTGGCCGGCAGGGTGACCTGGGCCACCGTGCCACCCTCGACGTTGCGGCGCAGGTCGACCCGGATCTCGTGCCGGTGCGCCAGCCGACCGACGACGGCGAGACCCATCAGCCGGAAGGCCGCCACGTCGACGGCCGGCAGTTCCGCCAGCCGGCGGTTGAGCGCGTCCATCTGCTCTTCGCTGAGCCCGAGCCCCCGGTCCTCGACCTGGATCAGCACGTAGTCGCGGATCCGGCGGGCGTCGGCGACCACGGTGGTGTGCGGCGGCGAGAACCGGGTGGCGTTGTCGAGCAGCTCGGCCACCAGCCGGACCACGTCGTTCACCGCGTGCGCGGCGACGGAGATGTCCGGGTCGACGGTGCCGAACTCGATCCGGTTGTAGAGCTCCACCTCGGACTGCGCGGCCCGCAGCACGTCGATCAGCAGCGCGTCGTCCCGGCGCGGCGCCGTCGAGTCGGCGCCGGCCAGCACCAGCAGGTTCTCGTCGTTGCGGCGCATCCGGGTGGCCAGGTGGTCGAGCTCGAAGAGCTGGGCCAGCCGCTTCGGGTCCTCCTCGCCCCGCTCGATCGCGTCGAGTTCGCCGATCATCCGGTCGACCAGGGTCTGGCTTCGCCGGGCCAGGCTGAGGAACATCGCCGAGACGCTGGTCCGCAGGGCGGCCTGCTCGGCCGCGATCCGGACCGCTTCCTTGTGTACGACGTTGAACGCCAGGGCGACCTGACCCACCTCGTCCTTGTTGTTCAGGCGGATCGGGTCCCGCACCTGCCGGACGATCTCGTCGACGCCGCCCTCGCCGATGGTGCCGACGTCACGGAGCCTGCGGACCGCCTCCGGCAGGTCGTGGTTGGCCACCGAGAGCGCGCCCTCGCGGAGCCGGCGCAGCGACTGGTTGAGCGACCGGGCCAGCACCACGGCGAGGGCCAGCGCGATGATCAGTGTGAGGAGTACCACGACCGACTCGACGATCGCCTGCTGGACGACCTCGGCCCGGGCCGCCTCGGCCTGGTCCAGCAGGTCGCGTTCGAGCAGGGTCTCGGCCCAGCGCATCAGGTCGTTGATCGAGCCGATCGCGATCGCCGCCGAGCTGGCGCTGACCGGGGACCGTTGGCCGACCGACCGGGTCAGGTCCCGGGCAACCTTGTCGGCGAGGATCACCGCGTCGCCGGTGACGGCGCCGTTGACCACCGACTCCTGCCGGGAGTTGGCGGAGGCGCCGAAGGCCAGCAGCGCCTCCTGCTGGCTGGTCAGGGTCGCGATGAAGGCGGAGAACTGCTCCTGGTCGAGCACCCCGCCGACGGCCAGGGCGCTGTAGACCACCGCCTCCTCCTCGGCCACCGCCTCCTTGGCCTGGGCGAGCGCGGAGAGGGTACGCAGGCTGTCGCCGACCGCGCTCTCGCCGGAGATCTGGCCGAGCGCCTCGCCGTACGCCACGAGTTCACCGATGATCATGCCGTACCGGAGGGTCGCCTCGCCGGGGGGCATCTGCGGGCGTTCCAGCACCTCCTGCCGGGTCCCGTTGAGGGTGGCCAGCCGGTCGTCGATGACCCGCAACCGGTCCTCCACCGAGGCCGGTACGTCACTCACCTGCGCCCGCCGGTCGTTGTACGCGGCGATCCGGGCATCGGTCCGCTGCACGTACGCGTCGTAGACCTCGGGCGTCGTCTCCTTCGACTTGGCCAGCAGCCGGGCGGCGGCGATCCGCTCCTTGTGCACGTCCTGGGTGAGCGCCGAGACGTCGGCGGAGAGCTCGGTGAGCGACCGGAGCACACCGGCCTGGTAGGCGCCCTGTCCGATGTCGACGAGTCGGATCGTGGCGAGCGCGAGGACCGCGGCGACCGGGACGACCAGCAGGAGCGCGAGCTTGGACCGGATCCGGGTGTCCCTCAGCCGGGGAAGCCAGCGGCGCGGTACGGCGCCCGCCCGCAAACCTTTCGCGGGCAGGGTCGTAGGTCCGGTGCTCACGACATCGCCTCCGTCGTTTCGATACGTGACCCGTCGACCGATGCCTGCTGCAGCGGATCGAGCCGCACGCGGCACGGCCGCGATTTCATCAGAAGAAGGCCGCTTTGGGAAGCGACGGGAGGGAAGCAAAGGTCCATCATGGGCCGTCGACTACCCTCGGGTCCACGAGATCGATGAATCTGCAAGTCTCTGATCAGCACATATATCTCTAGAGTGGTCACTTGCATCTGGAAAGTTATCCCGCACCCGTACCCCCTCTTATCACTATGTGAGACCCGTCATCCCGAAACCGGCCGGCTATCCCGCGCTTGACCCGGGCGGCTGGCATTGGCAAGGTTTTGCGGGTTTGAAGGCTTCGTGTGAACCGTACGGCAGATCGTTGCCCATCCATTGTGGACGACTAGATCGGCGGCCGGGCAAGCCCCCCGCCCGCGCCATACCTGGAGGACTGAGTTGAGGCCCATCCGCTCCGCGATACCCGCGCTGCTCGCGTCGGCCATCCTGGCAACTTCGCTGACCGGCTGCCAGTTCGGCGCGCCGGAGGAGGAGTCAGGGGAGATCGTGATCGGCGCCGACCTGGAGCTGTCCGGCGCCGCCCCGCAGGTGGGTAAGGCCTACCAGCGGGCGCTGGAACTCAAGGTCGAACAACTGAACGAGTCCGGTGCGCTCGGCGGTCGCCGGGTCCGGCTGGACGTCCGGGACAACAAGTTCGACCCGAGCATCTCGGCGACCAACATCGGCGATTTCACCGCCGATCCGGCGATCAGCGGCATCATCATGGGCAGTTGCAACGAGTGTGCCATCGGTGCGGCGAAGACGGTGAAGAGCAAGCAGGTACCGACGATCGCGCTCGCTCCGGCCGGTGACGTGGCTGCCGGTGCGGATCGGGAATACATGTTCAAACTCGGTCCGAACGCCCGGGACAACGTCGGTGCGATCGCCGCCGAACTGCGTACCCGACAGATCGAGACAGTGGCACTGCTGCACACCGCCGACAAATACGGCGAAGAGGGCGCGGCGACCCTGTCGAACGAACTCGTCGGACCCGAGGAGGACGCGACCGACATCCCGATCCTGGCGAAGCGGTCGGTGAAGGTCACCGACACCGACGTCAGCCAGGCGGTCGGCGCGCTGGTCGAGGAGGAGCCCGACGCGATAATCGTGTGGACCCCTGCCGACCAGGCCAACCTGGCCATCGGCAGCCTGCGCTCCGAGGGCTTCAAGGGCCAGGTCTTCTTCGACGCGGTCGCCGCCGGCGACCTCTTCATCGGCAACAGCGGCCGGGCGGCGGAGAACACCACGATGGTGTTCACCCAGACGATGGTGATCGACGACGTGATCGCGACCACCCCGGCCAAGGCGGCGAGCAAGCAGTGGTTCCGGGACTACACCGCCCGGTTCGGCGGCTACTACGGGTACTCCTCGTTCGCCGCCGACGCGCTGCAACTGCTCGTCGACGCGGCGGTACGGGCCGGCGGCAAGAGCGGCGAGCCGGACCGGGCCCGCATCCGCAGCCTGCTGGAGACCGCCGAGACCGACGGCCTCTCCGGCCCGATCCGGATGACTCCGGAGAACCACTCCGGCCTGATGCCCCAGGCGCTGAGCCTGCTGGTCGCCCGCGGCGGCCGCTGGCGCCTGGCGGGCTGACCGCCGGCGGGCTGACCGCCGGCCGGCCCGCTGGGAAACGAGCCGACCCGGCGGCGGGAAACGAGTTCTCGCCGCCGGCGGGCGTCCGGGATAGCCTGTCGACACTGTCGGCCTGTCGAATGAGGTGGCCAAGCGATGATCCGACTCTCCGGAGTGTCCCGGACCTTCGGTGGCCGGTCCGGTTCCGTCGAGGCGCTGCGGGGCATCGACCTCGACATCGCCGAGGGCGAGTTCCTCGCCGTTGTGGGCCGCTCCGGCTGCGGCAAGTCGACCCTGCTCCGCCTGGTCGCCGGGCTGCTGCCGGTGACCGAGGGCGAGATCCAGGTGGCCGGCGAGGTGGTCACCCGACCGCGTCGGGACATCGCCATGGTCTTCCAGCGCCCCGCGCTGCTGCCCTGGCGGTCGGTGCTGGACAACGTACTGCTGCCCACCGAGATCTTCGGCTGGGGCAAGGCCGCACACCGCGACCGGGCCCGCGACCTGCTCTCGATGGTCGGGCTGAGCGATTTCGAGAAGCGGCTCCCGCACGAACTCTCCGGCGGCATGCAGCAGCGGGTGTCGCTCTGCCGGGCCCTGATCCAGCAGCCGAAGGTGCTGCTGATGGACGAGCCGTTCTCCGCGCTCGACGCGCTGACCCGGGAGGAGCTGTCGGTCGAACTCCAGCGGATCCACATGGAGCACTCGGCGACGATCCTCTTCGTCACCCACTCGATCGACGAGGCGGTGCTGCTCGCCGACCGGGTGGTCGTGCTCAGCCCCCGACCCGGGCGGATCCGCAAGGTGCTCGGCATCGACATCCCGCGCCCGCGCTCGCTGGGCCGCAACGCGCACTTCGAGGACGTCGCCCGGACCAGCGCCGAGTTGCACGAACTCCTGCTCGACCATCCGGGCAACGGCCCCGGCCTGGCCCTGAGCGGCAGCGGCCAGGGCGAACAACAGCACTGATCCGACGGTCAGTCACCGCAGGTAGCCGGTCGACCACCCCACCGACGCCCGGCGTCCAGCCCAGAGTGGCGAGCGCGGATGGGGGTGCGTAACGTGCCCGGCATGGCCTACCGGACCTGGGGCAGGGTGCTGCTCGCCGCACTCGTCGGCGGGATAGTCAGCGGCGCCGGCCAGCTGGGGATCGCGTACGGGCTCGGCCTCGTCCGCTTCGACCGTGGCTTCGTCGCCGGCGAGGTGAACCAGTGGCCCGCCCAGCTCGCCTGGGTCGGCTGGTTCGCCACGGTCGCGGCCGTGCTCGGCGCACTGCTGGCGGACCGGCTCGCCCGCAGGTTCGCCCTGCCCGGCACGCTCGGCACCCGGGCGGCCGTCTCCGCACTCGCCGCCCTCGGCGCACTCGCGGTCGCTCCGCTCTGCATGCAGCCCGCCCGCGCGGCCCAACTGGCCTCGGGCGACCCGGTGGCCCTGACCGGCGTCGCCGCGGTGGTCGGTGCCGGGGTCGGTTTCCTCGCCGCCCTCGCCGCGCTCAGCCAACGCCCGGTGGCCTGGAACGTCACGGCGCTGACCGGGGCAGCCTGGTTCCTCGCCGTACTCTCCGTGCTGCCCTCGCTCGGTCCCACCGATCCGCTGCCCGCCGTCCGGCTCGGCGGGCTCGATCCGAGCTGGCTGGGCGCCGGCACGAGCCAACGGCTGGCCTTCGTCGTTCTGCCGGCGCTGGCCCTGGTCGCGGGCGCCCTCACGGGTGCGCTCGCCCGGTCCCGCCACCTGCCGCTGCCGGCGGTCGCCAGTTGCGGAGCCGCCGGTCCGGCGACGCTCGCCCTGGCGTACGTCGTCGCCGGCCGCGGCGACTCCGCCGACGCCTACCAGGCGGCACCGTACTGGGGAGCCCTGATCGCCGTGGCCACCGGTGCGCTGGGCTCGGCGCTGGCAGCCTGGGCCCGCTGGCCGCTGACCACGCCCACTCCGGCGCAGAGCGCCGAGGCCGGTTCGACCTCCGGGGTCGCGTCCACGGTCGGAGCCGACCCATCCGGCAGCGGCAGCGGAACCGACCCGTCCGGCAGCGGCAGCGGAACCGGCCCGTCCGGCAGCGGACCGAGCCCGATCAGCAGCGGAACCGGACCGAGGGCGGCCGGCAACGACTCCGGTGACGCGCCAACCGCGAGCCTGGCGACGGGGGACGCACCTACTGCGATCCTGCCGACGGGAAGCACGCCGGCCGCGACCCTGCCGGCGTCGGACTCGCCGACCGAGATCCTGCCGACGGGGAACGCGCCGAGCGACGGCCGTCCGACCAGCAGGACTGGTGCCGCCGTTCCCCCGGCCGAGCAGACCTGGCGGTTGGACCTGCCGAGTAGCGGGTCTCCGACGGTCGGCACCGGAAGCGGAACCGGCGGTGACCGGAGCACCGGAACGACCCCGGCAGGCAGTTGGCCATCCGGTCCGGTGGCCGGGAGGCAGCCGGGCGACGAGTCGCCGGGACCGTCCCGGGAGCCGGAGTCGAGCCCGAGCACCTGGTCGTTCGACATCTCGATCCCCACACCGCGCGTCCCGACCGAGTACTCCTCCAGGCACACCGAGCGGTTCGGTCCGTCCGACTCGGCCGCCGCCCCCGACACCGGCCGATGGAGCAGCAGCGCAGAACCGACCAGCCCGGCCGACGGCGGTGCGGGTAGCGGAACGGGTACGGCGTCGGAGGATGCCGGATTTCCGGCCGGTTGGGCGGGATCGCGCCGACCACGTACCGAAGACTTCTGGCCGACCACGCCGTCGCCGTCCTCGGGAACGGCAGCGGGCACTTCTGCGGCGGTGAACACACCGACGGCCCCGGAGCCTCCGGCCGGAGCGGCGCCGCCCGCGGTGCCGCAAGCTCCGGCGCCGCAACACGCGGTATCGCAAGCTCCTCCGCCACCTGCGGCACCGCGGGCTCCGGCGCCGCCGTCGACTTCCGCCCGGCCGGTGGTTCCGGCACAGTCGACGACCAGACCCACGCCGGAACCGGTGCTGCCGCCTCCGGTGCCGCCCGCGCCCGTCACGCCGCCACCGGTCGTCAGACCGGCCCCTGGCGGCGCCACCTGGGACGCCTTCGCGCCGGTGCTCCGGCCTCGCTCCGAAGACCGTCGCGAGGCAGCGACGGATCCCGTCAACCAGCCGGGTCAGGGCGCTACCTCGGCGGACACGAACCGGACCGGGCGGATCCTGCCCATCCCGGTGGTCTCCGGTGACTCTCCGGTCCCGGCGACCGACCCTCCGATGCCGGCGACGTCGGATCGTGGCACGTCCACGGCCGAATCCGACCCGGGTAAGACGGCAGAGACGACGTACCGTCCCGGACCCCGAGCCGCGACCGGGGGCCAGCCCGAGACCTGGGCCGAGCCCGGGATCGACGTCAGGTTCGAGACCCCGGCCGAGCCCACCACCGGCGCCAGGTCAGCGGTTCGGCCCGGGGGTCAGCCCCACACCTGGACCACCGCCGACGCCGGGACGACGAGCGGGACCACGACGGAGCCCGAGCCCAAGGCCGAGAGCAAGGCCAAGGCCGAGAGCAACGCCAAGACCGAGGGCAACGCCAAGACCGAGAGCAACGCCAAGACCGAGAGCAACGCCAAGACCGAGAGCAACGCCAAGACCGAGAGCAACGCCAAGGCCAGGACCGCCCCTGAGACCAGGACGAAGTCCGAGACCGGAGCCATCGGAACCGAAGCCGACGGGACCGAAGCCGACGGGACCGAGACCGGAGCCCCCGGCGCCGGAACCGGAGCTGGAGTGGCGGCCGGGGCCGAGACCGGATCCGGGGACGCGGAGCGACGGACCGGACGGATCCGTCGCGGTCTGTTCCGGCGCAACCGGGGCGGTGGCGACCCCGAGCAGACCGACACCACCGAGACCGAGAAGGGCGAGCCGAAGCAGCGCGACGCGAAGGGCCGGAACCGTACGGAGGAACCGGTCCCGGCCCGCGACGCGGAGTACGTCGACTGGGTCAGCGGGCTCAGCGAACCCGACCCGAGCGCCGACGACGTGGGCCCGGACCGGAGCGTACGACGCTCGCTGCGCTCGACCGGCCGCCACCACGCCGACTGACCCGGACACTGGAGGCGCTTCCCGCCGGTAACGCCTCCGATGTCCAGGTCGGACGGTTCAGGCGAGTGGCAGGTAGACCTTGCCACCCGAGGCCAGGAACTCGGTCGACTTCTCCTGCATGCCCTGCGCCGCGTACTCCCTGAGCTCCTGGGTGATCTTCATGGAGCAGAACTTCGGGCCGCACATCGAGCAGAAGTGCGCCGTCTTGGCGGGCGTGGCCGGCAGGGTTGCGTCGTGGTACGCCCGCGCGGTCTCCGGATCCAGCGACAGGTTGAACTGGTCCTCCCAGCGGAACTCGAACCGCGCCTTGGAGAGCGCGTCGTCCCAGGCCTGCGCCCCGGGGTGCCCCTTGGCCAGGTCGGCCGCGTGTGCCGCGATCTTGTACGCGATCACCCCGGCCTTGACGTCGTCCCGGTCGGGCAGACCCAGGTGTTCCTTCGGGGTGACGTAGCAGAGCATGGCGGTGCCGAACATGCCGATCATCGCGGCGCCGATCGCCGACGTGATGTGGTCGTACGCCGGAGCGATGTCCGTGGTCAGCGGCCCTAGCGTGTAGAACGGGGCTTCGTGGCAGAGCTCCTGCTGGAGGTCCACGTTCTCCTTGATCTTGTGCATCGGCACGTGCCCCGGCCCCTCGATCATCACCTGTACGCCGTGCTCCCAGGCCACCGAGGTCAACTCCCCGAGGGTACGCAGCTCGGCGAACTGTGCCTCGTCGTTCGCGTCCGCGATCGAGCCGGGCCGCAGTCCGTCGCCGAGCGAGAACGTGACGTCGTATCGGGCGAGGATCTCGCAGAGTTCGGCGAAGTTGGTGTAGAGGAAGTTCTCCTGGTGGTGCGCCAGGCACCAGGCCGCCATGATCGAGCCGCCCCGCGAGACGATCCCGGTGACCCGGTTGACCGCCAGCGGCACGTAGCCGAGGCGTACCCCGGCATGCACCGTCATGTAGTCGACGCCCTGCTCGGCCTGCTCGATCACGGTCTCCCGGAAGACGTCCCAGGAAAGCTTCACCGGGTCGCCGCCGACCTTCTCCAGCGCCTGGTAGATCGGGACGGTCCCGATCGGCACCGGTGAGTTGCGGACGATCGCCTCCCGGGTCTCGTGGATCCGCTTGCCGGTCGAGAGGTCCATCACGGTGTCCGCGCCCCACCGGGTCGCCCAGGTGAGCTTCTCCACCTCCTCGGCGATCGACGAGGTGACCGCGGACGTACCGATGTTGGCGTTGACCTTCACCAGGAACCGCTTGCCGATGATCGCCGGCTCGCACTCCGGGTGGTTCACGTTCAGCGGCAGCACCGCCCGGCCGCTGGCGATCTCGTCCCGGACCACCTCGGCCGGCATCCCCTCCCGGATCGCCACGAACTCCATCTCCGGGGTGACGATCCCGGCCCGGGCGTACTCCAGCTGGGTGGGCCGGGCGCCGTCCCGGCCGGCCAGCGGGGTGCCGGCGCCGCGTACCGGGGCCACGTCACCGCGCTCCGCGATCCACGCCCCGCGCAGTGCCGGCAGCCCGACGGACGGATCCGAGCCGGGGCCGGAGGTGTCGTAGAGCCGTACCGGTGGTTCGTCGCCGGTCAGCTCGACCTCCGCGAACGGCACCCGGACGTCCGGTCGTGCCCCCGTCACGTACACCTTGCGCCGAGCGTTCATGACAACAACCTCCCTGTGTTGGATGGACCGGAGCCGCCGGAGGATCCGGAGCCGCCGGACGAACCGGAGTCACGGTCGGGCGCCGTCGGGGCGGACCAGCCGAAGTGGTCCAGCGGCCCGTGTCCGCTGCCCAGCGACCAGGCACGGGCGCCGAGCAGCGCACCTGTCACGTACTCCTTGGCGAAGGCCACCGCGTCCGGCACCGGGTCGCCGAGCGCCAGCCGGGCGGCGATCGCGGCCGAGAAGGAGCAGCCGGTGCCGTGGGTGTTCCGGGTCGGCACCCACGGCCGGCGCAGCAGCCGCACCTCGGTACCGGTCCAGAGCGCGTCGACCGCGCCGCCGAACTCCATCCCGCCGCCGGTCGCGGCCCCGGAGTCGTCGCTGTCGCCGCCGGTCACCACCACGTACCGGGGACCGCCCGCGGCGAGCTGCCGGGCCGCCTGCGCCATCTCGTCCGGACCGGAGACCGCACGGCCGAGGATCGCCGCCGCCTCCGCCCGGTTCGGCGTCGCCACCAGGGCGTACGGCAGCAGCCGCTCGATCGCCCCGACCACGCCGAGCCGGGCTCCGCTGGTGGCGACGAGCACCGGGTCGACCACCAGGTTCGGCAGCAGCCCGTCCCGGGCAGCCTCGGCCACCGCGTCCGCCACCTCGGGTTCGCCGAGCATGCCGGTCTTGACCGCCAGCGGCGGCAGGTCCTCGGCCAGGGTGCGCAGCTGGGCGGTCACCATCTCGGCGGTCACCGGGAAGACCGCCCGTACCTCGCCGGTGTTCTGCGCGGTGACCGCCGTGATCACCGACGTGCCGTACACGCCGAGCGCGGCGAAGACCTTCAGGTCGGCCTGGATGCCCGCACCAGCCCCGGAGTCGGACCCGGCGACCGTCAACACCACCGGCGGCGTCACCGAAACCACCCCGTTCCGGCGGTGCGCACCGCCGAAGCACCGACCCCGACGGAGGTGGCCGCCGGAACGCCGGGTGCAACCGCCGGAACGCCCAGCGCAACCGCCGGAACGCCCAGCGCAACCGCCGGAACGCCCAGCGCAACCGCCGGATCGCCCGGCGCAGCCGTCGGAATGCCAGGCTCGACGGAGGCGACCGCGCACAGTTCCCGGGACAGGCCGGCCGGATCGTCCGCGCGCATCAGCGCACCCATCACCGCCACCCCGACCGCGCCCGCCGCCAGGCAGGCGGCGACCTGGTCGGGGGTGGCCAGGCCGCCGAGCGCGAGCACCGGGACCGGGCTGTCGGCGACCAGCCCGGCCAGACCGGCGGTCCCGAGCGGCGGGCCGTATCCCGGCTTGGACGGGCTCGGAAGGACCGGCGAGATCGTCACGTAGTCCTCGGTGGAGATCCGGCCCAGCTCGGCCAGGTCGTGACAGGAGCGGCCGACCAGCGGCAGGGCGGGCGGCGGGTAGGGACCGGCGGCCGGCAGGTGCACCGCGGTGCCGTCCAGCGGGTCCGGCCCGGCGACCAGCAGGGTGCCGTGCACCGGGGCGAGCAGCGCCCGCAACCGCCGGGCCAGGTCGAGCCGCTCCGGTCGGGGCAGGTCCCGCTCGCGCAGCAACACCCACCGGATCCCGCCGTCGACCGCCGCCCCGACCACCTCGTCGAGCGGCCGGTTCGCCTGCCACCTGTCGGTGACCAGCACGATCCCGCGTGGCCCGGTCACAGCTCGGGCCGCCCCTCGTCCGGGGTGGAGGCGAGTGCGTGGAAGCGCCGGGGAATCCGCCCGGCACCGGCGGCCAGCCGGCCCGCCTCGATCGCGTACCGCATGGCGGTGGCCATCCGCACCGGGTCGGCCGCCCGGGTCACCGCGCTGGCCAGCATCACCGCGTCGCAGCCGAGCTCCATCGCCAGGGCCGCGTCCGAGGCGGTGCCGACACCGGCGTCCAGGATCACCGGTACGTCCACGTTCTGCCGCAGCAGCCGCAGGTTGTGCGGGTTGGTGATGCCCAGCCCGGAACCGATCGGGGCACCCGCCGGCATCACCGCCGGGCAGCCGAGGTCCACCATCCGGCGGGCCAGCACGGGGTCGTCGGTGACGTACGGCAGCACCGTGAAACCGTCGTCGACCAGCCGCTCGGCGGCGGTGACCAGCTCGACCGCGTCCGGCAACAGGGTGCGGTCGTCCCCGATCACCTCCAGCTTGACCCACGACGTCTCGAACGCCTCCCGGGCGAGTTGCGCCACGGTGACCGCCTCGGCGGCGGTGCGGCACCCGGCGGTGTTCGGCAGCAGCCGTACGCCGCACCGGGAGAGCACCTCCAGGATTCCGCCGCCCATGGTGGCGCTGCTGTCGATCCGGCGCAGCGACACGGTGACCAGTTCACTGCCGCTGGCCCGGATCGTCTGCTCCAGCACGTACGGGCTGGTCGCGCCGCCGGTGCCGAGGATCAGCCGGGAGCCGAACCGCTCCCCCGCGAGCACGAACCCGGCGTCGCGCCGCACACCGGTGTCGGGTTCGGAATCGGCACCGGAATCGACGGCGGGTCCGCGTTCGGTGAGTCCGTGGGTCATGCCGGTCACCCGCCCTGTGCCGCGGTCAGCACCTCGACCCGGTCGCCGTCGCGCAGGTGCCGGGCCGGCCAGCCACCCCGGGGCACCACCTCGCCGTTCACCGCCACCGCCACTCCCCGGTGCGCGCCGGTGATCCGCCGCACCAGGTCCGCCACGGTCAGTTCGCCGGGCAGCCGCTGCGCGACGCCGTTAACGGTCAGCTCCACCGCGTCCTCCCACCCCTGCTCGTCCCGTCTTCCTCGTCCACCCGGGTCGGCGGCACCGCCGCGCCCGGCCCTCCCGCTCGCGCTGCCGGCGACGGAACCTCCGGGCCCACCCCACCCGCTCGCACCGCCGGCAGCGGAACCTCCGGGCCCACCCCACCCGCTCGCGCCGCGGGCGGCGGAACCTCGGCGAACCGGGCCGGTGACAGCGGCGCGAGCGCCGGGTCCGGTACCCCGGTGGTCAGCAGGTCGGCCACCAGGTCGGCGGTGAGCGGGGTGAGCACGATGCCGTGCCGGAAGTGCCCGGCCGCCACCAGCACGTCGGGCCGGTCCGGCAGCGGGCCGAGCAGCGGCGCGTTGTCCGGCGTACCGGGGCGCAGCCCGGAGCGCGCCTCCACCAGCTCGTACTCGGTCAGTTCCGGGATCACCTCGGTGGCCGCCCGGAGCAGCTCGAACACCGCCCCGGCGGTGACCGCCAGGTCGGCGCGCTCCTCGACGGTGGCCCCGACCACCACCTCGCCGTCGGTCCGGGGCACCAGGTAGACGCCCCGGCCGTCGGCGTGGCCCCGGATCACGTGCCGGAAGCCGGGTGTCGCGCCGCCGGGGGCGCGCAGCCGCAGGATCTGCCCCTTCACCGGCCGGACCGGCAGGCCGGTCAGCGCCGCCGTGCCGCAGCCGGCCGCGACGACCGTGGCCGCCGCGTCCAGCTCGGCGAGCTGCCGGACCGGCCGGGGCACCAGGTTCACCCCGGCGCGCTCGGCGGCGACCCGCAGCGCGGCGACCAGCCGGCGCGGGTCGACCTGGTGGTCACCGGGGGCGAACGCGCCGCCGCGCAGCCGGGTGGCGAGCAACGGTTCGCGCTTGCGCAGCTCCGCCGGGCGCAGCGGGGTGACCGGCAGTCCGAGATCCCGCTGGTACGTCCAGAGCCGCTCCGCCTCGGCCAGGTCATCCGAGGTGAGCGCGACGGTGAGCGTCCCCTC
Organism: Plantactinospora sp. WMMB782; assembly: GCF_049179135.1. Classification (NCBI taxonomy): domain Bacteria; kingdom Bacillati; phylum Actinomycetota; class Actinomycetes; order Micromonosporales; family Micromonosporaceae; genus Plantactinospora; species Plantactinospora sp. WMMB782. Next base: position 1,511,392 of record NZ_JBMHMC010000007.1, read on the forward strand.
GGTCCGATAGCCGAGGTCCATCCCGGTGTACTCGCCGAGTTCGGCGGCGAATCCCGGCCAGCGGTCCGCCGAGGCGACGAGCAGTCCGGTCAGCACCCGTTCGCCGAAGTACGTCTCGGCGACCGGGGCGAGCATGCCGGCCGCCACGTCGGAGGCGCCCGAGCCGGGGTCGTCGTCGTACACCTCGACCCGCATGCCCCGGGCGGCGCAGCGCCAGGCGACGGCGAGCCCGATCGGCCCGCCGCCCACCACGGCGACGTCCGCCCGGCCGGTGCCTACCATCCCGCCGCCCCCGCACCCCGGGCGGAGGTCGGGGATCCCCGCCGGGGGTCCCACCCCGGCGACGGTCCCCGGTCCGGCAGGGGTGGGGGCGCAACGGTGGCGAGTGCGGTCAGCAGTTCGGCGACGGCTCTGGACGGGTCGGCGGCGTTGGCGACGGCACCGACCACGGCCACCCCGTACGCCCCGGCGGCCAGCAGCGCGGGTACCCGCTCGGCGGTGATCCCGCCGATCGCGATCACCGGTACCGGGACCGCCGAGGCGACCCGGCGGATGCCGTCCGGGCCGATCGGGGCGGGCAGGCCGTCCTTGGTGGAGGTGGCGTGGCAGGGGCCGACGCCGAGGTAACTGGCACCGGCCGCGACCGCCGCCGCGCCGGTCTCCGGGTCCCGGGCGGTCGCGCCGAGCACGGCGTCCGGGCCGAGCACCCGGCGGGCGACGTCGACCGGCAGGTCCCGGGCGCCGACGTGCCCGCCCGCCGCCCCGACCGCCAGGGCCAGGTGCAGCCGGTCGTTCACCAGGCAGGTCGCCCCGACCGCGGCGCACCGGCCGGTGACCTCGGCGGCCAGTTCGTACCCGGTCCGGTCGTCGGCGTCGTCCTCCACCCGGACCTGCACGACCAGCTCGGGGCCGGCGACCGCCAGGGCCGCGTCGACCACGGCGAGCGGGTCCCGCCCCGGCCGGGTGTCGGTGATGAGGTGAAGTCGTCCGATGGATAGCACGGCAACACTCCTCCCTGCGCCGGCATTACCCGGATCAGGTTCGACGGTCGGGGGCTCGCAGCCCCCCTCTCAGCCCGGTCCACCGGGCTCCCGTGGGTTACTTGTCGGCGAGCGTACGTCGGCGGTCACGGATCCGTAAAGAGCCGTGACCTAGCGCACAGGGCCGACATCGAAGCACGTGCCGCCGTTCCGCAGCGGCTGAGCGGCAGCGGAGGGATTTGTCTGTCCTATCCGGATGATTCCGCCCCGTTACACAACCGTTACCCGAATTAACCTCACCGTCGTATTCCGACCGGCCAGCACCCGGCCCTAATTTGTTCAATCACAAGGCAAAATTCGACCACAAGGCAAAACCCCCGACCACAGGCAAGCCCTCGACCACAAGGCAGGCCCTGACCACAGGCAAGACCTCGACGGCCGGTGCTTCGGCGAGCGCCGGGCGTACCACCACCCCCGTGGCGGCTTCGGCGTCCGCGCGGGATCCCTCTGTCCTTCCCGGACCAAGGAGATCCTCCGTGTCCACTCCCGGCCGCCCCGGCGGCACCTCGCACCCCCCGCACCCCCACCGCAGACTCGCTTCCGGCCCGCACGGCCCGAGACTCTTCCGTCGCCTGGTCGGCGCCACCGCGGCCGTACTGCTCGGCACCACGGCGCTGGCCCCGACCCCGGCCTCAGCCGCCCCGGCGGCGCTTCCGCAGGCTCCGGCGCGGAACGCACCCGCGATCGCCGCCGAGCCGTTCAGCGTGCTTGTCTTCTCCAAGACGGCCGGCTTCCGGCACGACTCCATCCCGGCCGGCATCGCCGCGATCCAGCAGCTCGGTGCCGACAACGGCTTCACCGTCGACGCCACGGAGGACTCCGCCGCGTTCACCGACGCCAACCTCGACAGGTACCAGGCGGTGATCTGGCTCTCCACCACCGGCGACGTACTCAACGCGGAACAGCAGGGCGCGTTCGAGCGGTACGTCCAGGCCGGCGGCGGGTACGTCGGCATCCACGCCGCCTCCGACACCGAGTACGACTGGCCCTGGTACGGCGACCTGGTCGGGGCGTACTTCGCCTCGCACCCGGCCAACCAGCAGGCCACCATCAAGGTCGAGGACCCCGCGCACGAGTCCACGAACGACCTGCCGGCGCAGTGGTCCCGCTACGACGAGTGGTACAACTTCCGCGAGAACCCGCGCGGCGACGTGCACGTACTCGCCTCGCTCGACGAGCGCAGCTACACCCCGGGTGCCGGGGCGATGGGCGCGGACCACCCGTTCGCCTGGTGCCAGGACTACGACGGCGGCCGGGCCTGGTACACGGCCGGCGGCCACACCCAGCAGTCGTACGCCGAGCCGGAGTTCCTGGACCACCTGCTCGGCGGCATCCAGACCGCGGCCGGTGCCGTCGAGGCCGACTGCTCCGCCTCGCTCACCAGCAGCTTCGAAAAGATCACGCTGGACAGCAACACGAACAACCCGATGGAGCTGGACGTCGCCCCCGACGGCCGGGTCTTCTACATCGAGCGGGACGGCCGGGTCCAGATCGTCAAGCCGGACACCGGCACCACGGTCACCGCCGCCGACCTCGACGTCTTCACCGGCAACGAGGACGGGCTGATCGGCCTCCGGCTCGACCCGGACTTCGCCAGCAACAAGTGGGTGTACCTCTACTACGCCCCGAACGGCGGCGGCCCGCGCAACTACCTCTCCCGGTTCACGGTCGCCGGTGACACCATCGACCTGGCCAGCGAGAAGATCGTGCTGGAGGTGACGACGCAGCGGAACACCTGCTGCCACGCGGGCGGCAGCATGACCTTCGACAGCGCCGGCAACCTCTATCTGGCCACCGGCGACAACACCAACCCGTTCGAGTCAAACTCCTTCACCCCGATCGACGAGCGGCCGGGCCGGCAGGACTACGACGCGCAGCGCAGCGCCGGCAACACGAACGACCTGCGCGGCAAGGTGATCCGGATCCACCCCGAGGACGACGGGACGTACACCATCCCGGAGGGCAACCTCTTCGCGCCGGGCACCGAGAAGACCCGGCCGGAGATCTACGGGATGGGCTTCCGGAACCCGTTCCGGATCGGCATCGACCCCGAGACCGACACCCTCTACGTGGCCGACTACGGCCCGGACGCCGGAGCGGCGAACCCGAACCGCGGTCCGGAGGGGACGGTGGAGTGGAACATCGTCGCCGAGGCCGGCAACTACGGCTGGCCGTACTGCCACGGGGCGAACTACGCCTACAACGACTACCAGTTCCCGTCCGGGCCGAGCGGGGCGAAGTTCGACTGTGCCGCCCCGGTGAACGACTCGCCGAACAACACCGGCCTGACCAACCTGCCGCCGGCGATCCCGGCCACCGTCGACTACGACTACAGCGGCAACCCGCTCTTCCCGGAGATCGGCGGCGGCGGTGCCCCGATGGGCGGCCCGGTCTACCGGTACGACCCGGCGAACACCTCCGACCGCAAGTGGCCGGCGTACTACGACGGCAAGGCGATGTTCGGTGAGTGGAACCAGAACAAGATGTACGCCTTCCAGGTCGCCGCGGACGGAAAGTCCCTGGTCGACATCAACCAGATGCTCACCGGGATGACCTTCCTCCGGCCGATGGACTTCGAGTTCGGCCCGGACGGCGCGCTCTACCTCATCGAGTGGGGCAGCGGCTTCGGCGGCAACAACGACAACTCCGGGGTCTACCGGATCGACTACATCGCCGGCGACCGGGCACCGATCGCGGTCGCCAGCGCCGAGCCGACCTCCGGCCCGGCCCCGCTGACCGTGGCGTTCTCCAGCGAGGGCTCCCGGGACCCGGACGGTGGCCCGATCACCTACGCCTGGGCGTTCGGCGACGGCGGCACCTCGACCGAGCCGAACCCGACGCACACCTACGCGGCGGCCGGCAACTACACCGCCCAGCTCACCGTCACCGGCGACACCGGCCGGACGGCGGTGGCGAACGTACCGGTGACGGTCGGCAACACCGCCCCGACGGTGACCATCGAGTTCCCGCCGGACGGCGGCTTCTTCGACTGGGGCGACCAGGTGAAGTACACGGTCAAGGTGACCGACCCGGAGGACGGGGAGATCGACTGCGACCGGGTGGTCCTGCAGTACTACCTGGGCCACGACGAGCACGCCCACCCGCTCGACGACCAGACCGGCTGCACCGGCACGGTGCAGACCTCGCTCGCCTCCGGGCACGGCGCCGACGCCGACGTCTTCGCGGTCTTCGAGGCCAGCTACACCGACGGCGGCGGAGCCGGCGGGTCGAACGCGCTGACCGGCCGGGCGATCGAGCAGTTGCAGCCGAAGCGGAAGCAGGCCGAGTACTTCTCGGCGACCGGCCGGGCGCCGGACGGCGTCGGCGGCGGTGACCCGGGCGTGCAGACCGAGACCACCTCCGACGTCGAGGGCGGCTTCCAGAACATCGCGTTCGTCGAGGACGGCGACTACTGGACCTTCGACCCGACGAACCTGACCAACATCACCGGGTTCCGGTTCCGGGCCTCCTCGGCCGGCGGCGGCGCCCGGATCGAGGTACGGTCCGGCGCGGCCGACGGCCCGGTGCTGGCCACCGCCACGGTGCCGGACACCGGCGGCTGGCAGGCCTTCACGAACGCCACCGCCGAGCTGGCGACCCCCAGCACGACGAGCGGGCCGCTGTACTTCGTGGCCAGGAACCCGGTCGGGGCCACCGGCACGGGTGCGATCGTCAACGTCAACTGGGTCGAGTTCGTCGGTCGTGGCGTCACCGACAACGCGCCGCCGACGGTGACCGCCACCGCCACCCCGAGCACCGGCACCGCGCCGGTCGCGGTGAGCTTCGACGGCACCGCCAGCGACGCCGAGGGCGACGAGCCGCTCACGTACGCCTGGGACTTCGGGGACGGGGGCACGGCGGACACCCTGGACGCCACGCACACGTACACCGCCCCGGGCAACTTCACCGCGACCCTTACCGTGACGGACTCGCGCGGCGCCGCCGCGTACGCCACGGTGCCGGTGCGGGTGGAGGCACCGAACAACTCGTGCTTCGGGGCCCGCTCGGACGACTTCGACGGCAGCGAGCTGGACAAGGCCCGCTGGTCGACGGTGCTCCGGGAGAACCAGCTCTACGGTGTGCGGGACGGCTCCCTCGTGCTGCCCACCGCCTCCGGCGACCTGTACGGCACCCGCAACGACGCCACGAACGTCGTCCTGCAACCGGCGCCGGACGGCAGCTGGCAGGCCACCACCAAGCTCAGCCTGACGGTGGCGGAGAACTACCAGCAGGCCGGCCTGATCGTGTACGGCGACGACGACAACTACGCCAAACTGGACCTGCTGTACAACGGCAGCCGGGTGGTCGAGTTCATCAGGGAGACCGCCGGAACCCCGCGCAACGAGAGCGGCGACTCGGCGCCCGCACCGGCCGGTGATTCGGTCTACCTGCGGCTGACCAGCGACGGGGTGAATCTGACCGCGGCCTTCTCGGCCGACGGGCAGACCTTCACCCCGGTCGGCCGGTCGGCGGCGCTGGCCGGCATCACCGACCCGAAGGTGGGGCTGTTCGCGCTGAACGGCGGCACCACCGCACCCGTGGTGGACGCCAGCTTCGACTGGTTCCAGGTCAGCCCGGACGAGCCGGCCGGCGAGGTGACCCCGAACGACGAGTTCACCGGGACCACCCTCGACAAGTGCCGGTGGGACGGGATCGTCCGGGAGGACCCGGCGGCGTACCGGGTCGCCGACGGCGCGCTGCACGTCGACGTGCCGAACGGCGACATCTACACCGGCAACAACACCGGGCCGACGAACTTCGTACTCCAGACCGCTCCCGAGGGTGACTGGACGATCGAGACGAAGGTCGACGGCAGCAAGCTGGACGAGCAGTACCAGCAGGCCGGTCTGCTCGTCTACGGCGACGACGACAACTACCTGAAGCTCGACTTCATCGCCGACAACCAGGTGGGTCAGCCGGTCAGCCGGCGGATCGAGTTCCGCAGCGAGATCGACGCCACCGTGCAGGACCCGCAGCCGCAGGTCACCGACCTCACCGACTCGGTGTGGCAGCTGCGACTGGCAAAGTCGGGTGACACCTACACGGCGTCGTACTCGGCGGACGGGACGACCTGGACGGAGTTCGAGTCGCTCACCAACGCCGCCGTCGGCGCCACGCCGCGGATCGGGCTGTTCAGCCTCGGTGGGGCGCAGACCGCGTCGAAGACCGTCTCGTTCGACTACTTCCGGCTCAGCACGGAGGCGGCCGACGAGGTGGCCCCGGTGACCACCGCCACCGTGTCGGGGACCCCGACCGGCGGCTGGTACACCGGCCCGGTGACGGTGACCCTGGCCGCCACCGACAACGCCGGCGGCAGCGGGGTGGCCCGCACCGAGTACCAGCTCGACACCGCGACGACCTGGACGGCCTACTCGGAGCCGGTTCCGGTCGCTGGGGACGGCACGCACACCGTCCGGTTCCGGTCGGTGGACGAGGCCGGCAACGTCGAGGAGACGAAGTCGGTCGAGGTGAAGATCGACGCCACCGCGCCGGTCAGCACCGCCGAGTTCGCCCCGCCGACCGACGACGGCTGGCACAGCGGCACCATCCCGGTGACGCTGTCGTCGACCGACGCCGGGTCCGGAGTGGCCAAGCTGGAGTGGTCGCTGGACGGCGGCCCCTGGACGGCGTACACCGAGCCGGTGAACGTGACCGGAAACGGGCAGCACGAGCTGCTCTACCGGGCCACCGACGCCGCCGGCAACGTCGAGACGCTCAAGTCGGCGATCCTGAAGATCGACGGCGACAAGCCGACCGTACTGGTCTCCGGGCTGGCCGACGGCCAGCTCTACGGGGACAGCCAGGACGTCCGGGTGAACTGGTCGGCCGTCGACCCGACCTCCGGGATCAAGGCGACGGTCGGCACCCTCGACGGCCGCCCCTACCAGCCGAACACCCTGCAGGCGATGTACGAGCTGACGCTCGGCCTGCACGAGCTGACCGTGACCGCGACGGACAAGGCCGGCAACACGACGACCTCGACCGTACGGTTCTTCGTCACCACCTCGTTCCGGGACATGCAACAGTTGCTGGACCGGTTCAAGGCGACGGGTCGGCTCTCGGCCAAGGGGCACAAGCAGTTGTCGAACAAGCTCGACACGGTCCGCCAGGCCGAGGCGAACGGCAACGACAACAAGGCGATCAAGCAGCTCGGCCAGTTCAAGGCGCTCGCCGCGGACACCGGGCTGGTCGCCGAGGCGGAGATCCGGGACGTGATGATCCGGGACGCCGACGCGATGATCGTGCGGCTCGGTGGCGACCCCAGCGCCGCCGGGGTCAGGGCCAACGACGGCAAGTCGGTGCAGGGCACCGGCCGGCTGGTCGAGGACCCGACCCGGGTGAAGCGGGGCAGCCGGCTCTGAGCCGGAACCTCCGGCACGTCAGGTAAGCGCGGGGGCGGTCACCGACAGGCGACCGCCCCCGCACCCGTCCGGCAGGCTCGCTGCCGGACAAGATTGGCAGGCTCGCTCGTCGGCAAGAGTCCGGCAGGCGAGCCTGCCGCGACAACCCCGGCGGGCGTGTCCGCCGGGACAACCCCGGCGGGCGTGTCCGCCGGGACAACTCCGGCGGGCGTGTCCGCCGGGAAGGAGTACCCGAATGCGACGTCGACCCGTGCGAGCCCTCCGGCGGATTTCCGGGGTCCGGGCGCTCGTACCGCTGCTGTTCGGTGCCCTCTTCCTCGCCGCCGGGCTGGTGCCGGCGGCCCCGGCCGCCGCGCACGGCGACAAGATCAAGCTGTTGGTCGCCGGCGACGGGTCCACCGGAGTGACCGTGCAGGCCAGCTACCAGGACGGGCATCCGGTGGAGACCGGCGTACGACTGGTGCTGACCGCCACCGGCGAGGGTGGCCGGAGCGTCGGCCCGGTCCAGCTCAGCCCGGCCGGCGAGGGCAAGGGCTTCTACAGCACCGGACCGATCCTCACGCCCGGATCCTGGCAGGTCACCGTCAGCGCACCCAAGCCGACCCCGGCCGAGGTACGCGTCGTCGTGCAGGCCCGGGCCGCCCAGGCCGCCCCACCGGTACCCGCGCCAGCCCCGGCCGGTGGATCGGATTCTGCCGGCACCACCTGGCTGTGGTGGGTGGCCGGCACCGCGGTGGCCCTCGCCGCCGTCGCCACCCTCGGCGCCCTCCTGGTACGCATCCGCCGCCCCCGCCAACCCTGACACCCGCGCCGCTGCACCACCGCCCCACCGCGCCACCGCTGCGCGCCACCGCCCCGCCCCGCCCCGCCACCGCTGTGCGCCACCGCCACCGCTGTGCGCCACCGCCACCGCTGTGCGCCACCGCCACCGCGCCACCGCGCCCGCCCCGCCACTGCCCCGGTGCCATTTTCACCGTGACCACCGTCTCCGCATGGCCAGCACCCTGCTCACCTGGACAACAGAGGCGCTACCCCGCTCGGATAACGCCTCTGTTGTCCAGGTCGGCGGTCAAGCGGCGGCCCGGCGGCGCGGCGGCCCGGCGGCGCGGCGGCCCGGCGGCGCGGCGGCCCGGCGGCCCGGCGGCCCGGCGGCGCGGCGACCCGGCGGCGCGGCGACCCGGCGGCGCGGCGGCCCGGCGGCGAGGGTGGGCGCCGGGCGGTGGGTGGCGGGCGTCGGTGGTGCGGAGCAGTGAACGTCGGTGGTGGGGAGCAGTGAACGTCGGTGGAATGCGGGGCAGCGAGCGTCGGTGCAGTGCGGCAAGCTGGCTCGATGCCTCGTCCGCCTCGCGTTCCGGCGCAGCTGGCGTTCCTTCCGTTCTCCGCCCGGACGGCCGTGGCGGAAGGGCTGCTGACCCGGAGCATGCTGCGGGGACCGGCCTGGCGTCGGCTACTCCCCGACATCTACGTACACCGCGACGGCTTCCGGCCCGGTGACCACCGGATGTGGTGTGACGCCGTCGCTCTGGCCCTGCCGCCGGGCGCCGCGATCGGCGGGCTGAGCGCCGCCTACCTGTGGGGCGTCGACCTGCTGCCCCGGGACGCTCCGGTCAGCGTGCTGGTGCCGGGTGCCAACCGACCCCGCGCCCGGCCACGGGTGCGCTACGCCCTCGCCAACCTGCCCGCCGGTGACGTGACCAGATTCGCCGGGCTGCCGGTCACCACGCCGCTGCGGACGGCGTTCGACCTGGGGCGTAGGGCACCGCGCACCGAGGCGGTGGTGGCCGTTGACGCACTGCTGTACCGCCGGCTGGTGAAGCCCGCCGCACTCGCCGACTGTCTTGCCGTGCGCCCCGGCTGGCCCCGCGTGCCCCTGTTGCGCGAGGTGCTCGGCCTGGCCGAACCGCTCAGCGAGTCACCGATGGAGACCCGCCTGCGGCTGCTGATCGTCGACGCCGGACTGCCGCCCCCGACCGCCCAGTACGAGGTGTACGACGGCCGGGGGCGTTTCGTCGCCCGGGTCGACCTGGCGTACCCGGGACTGCGGATCGCTCTGGAGTACGAGGGTGACCACCACCGCGAGCGGGCACACTTCCGCCAGGACGTCTCCCGGTACAACGAGTTGCGTGCCGCCGGCTGGGTCGTGCTCCGATTCACCGCCGACGACGTCCTGCGTCACCCCACCCGCCTGCTCGCCCAGGTCACCCAGGCGATCCGGGAGCGTTCCCCCCGCCCGCGCTGAGCCACGCCCCGCCGTTCTCACCGACCCGGTGCAACACACGGAAGGTTCGGCCCGGCCGGCATGCGGCAACCCACTCACCTGGACAACAGAGGCGTTATCCGGGCGTCGTAACGCCTCTGTTGTCCAGGTCGACGGAGGCCCCGACAAAGGGACGGCGGCACGCCGGGGCACGGCGGCACGCCGGGGCACGGCGGCGCGACGAGGGGCGACGGCGTGCCAAGGGCCGGGGGGGGATGGGTCAGAGGAGGGTGCGGAGGGTGCGGAGGTCGTCGGGGGTGGGCTGCCAGCGGCCGGCGGCGGCGTTGGCGCGTACCTGGTCGGGGGTGGTGGCACCGGCGATCACCGAGGTCACCGCCGGCTGGGCGGCCAGGCCACCGATCGCCACGTCGAGCAGGCTGCGCCCGCGCTCGGCGGCGTACTTCTCCAGTGCCTCGATGGTGTCCCACGGCGCGGATGCCAGCCGGGCGGCGTACCTCGGGCTCGTGCCGGCGAGCCGGCTGTCCGACGGCGGCTGCGCGCCCCGCTTGTACTTGCCGGTGAGCAGCCCGTCGGCGAGCGGGAAGAACGGCAGCAGGCCGAGCCCGAAGTGCCGGGCGGCCGGCACCACCTCGGTCTCCACCGCCCGGTGCAGCAGGCTGTACTCGTTCTGCGCGCTGACGAACGGCGTCCAGCCCCGGGTACGCGCCGTCCAGGCGGCGTCGGCGATCTGCCAGCCGGCGAAGTTGGAGTTGCCGAGGTAGCGGACCTTGCCGGCCCGGACCAGGTCGTCGAGCGCACCCAAGGTCTCCTCGATCGGCGTACCCGGGTCGGGCTCGTGCATCTGGTAGAGGTCGATGTAGTCGGTGCCGAGCCGGCGCAGCGACGCCTCGACGGCTCGGGCGACGTAGCGACGGGCGCCCCGGGCGCCGTGGTCCGGCCCGTTCATCCCGGACATGCTCATGCCGAACTTGGTGGCCAGCACGACGTCGTCCCGCCGGCCGCGCAGCGCGGCGCCGAGCTGCTCCTCCGACCCGCCGTGCGGTTCGCCGTAGATGTCGGCGGTGTCGAAGAAGTTGATCCCGGCCTCGAGAGCGGCGTCGACCACGGCGCGGGTGCCGGCGGCGTCGAGCTTGCGGCCGAAGTTGTTGCAGCCGATCCCGACGACGGACACCACGAGCCCGGATTCGCCCAGCCGGCGGTAGGTCATCTCAGTCACGAGATCAACCCTATGCCGCCGGCAGCGGCCCGGTGCCCACACCGCACTCCGCCCACCCGCAGCGGTACGCCCACCCGCAGCGCCACGCCCATTCGACGGGTCCAATCGACGGGTCCAATCGACGGGTCAATTCCACCGGTCCATACGGTACCTCCGTTCGACACCCTCATTCGAGAAAAGGATTCGGCGCCGATTCACATCCGTAAAGTCGACCGGCGTTATGGCGCGTCGCGTGCGCAGGCCGGAAACTGCTATACCGTGAGCACGGATACGGCGACCCGTGCGATTTCCGCGCCGTTCACGGTCGTCGCGACAAGGCGGCGGAAGGCGGGCTCACATGGCGGTGAACGGCCGATTCGACCGGCCGGGCACGGAGGTCTCGGTCGTACCCGCCCAGGTCAGCAGGGAGAGCAACGCACCGGTCGAGGTGACCGTCGTACTACCCTGTTACAACGAGCAGTCTCACGTACTGGCGGAGATCGAACGCATCTGCGCGGCGCTGGACACCAGCGGCCTGAATTACGAACTGTTGGCGATCGACGACGCCTCCACCGACGACACGTTGGAGGTCCTACGCGGAGCCGCCGGCCGATTCCCCCGCCTGCGCCTGCTGGCGTTCCACCGCAACGGCGGTTCCGGCACCGCCCGCCGGATCGGCACCGAACAGGCGCGCGGTTCCATCGTGGTGTGGACGGACGCGGACATGACCTATCCGAACGAGCGGATTCCCGAGTTCGTCCGGCTGCTGCTCCGGGACCCGCACGTCGACCAGGTCGTCGGCGCCCGGACGAGCGAGCAGGGCAGCCACAAGCTCCTCCGGGTACCCGCGAAGTGGTTCATCCGCAAGGTCGCCGAGTGGTTGGCCGGCACCCGCATCCCGGACCTCAACTCGGGGCTGCGCGCCTTCCGCCGGGACGTGTCGCTGCCCTATCTTCGGCTGCTCCCGCCCGGCTTCTCCTGCGTGACCACCATCACGATGGCGTTCCTGCACAACCAGCACGACGTGCGCTACGTGCCGATCTCCTACGCCCGCCGGTCGGGCTCGTCGAAGTTCCACTTCGTCCGGGACGCCTACCGCTATCTCCTCCAGGTGCTCCGGATGGTGATGTACTTCAACCCGCTCAAGGTGCTGATGCCGCCGTCGTTGCTGCTGCTCACGGTCGGCACCGGCAAAATCGTCTACGACCTGGTCGCGCATCCGGTCCGGATCGCCACGAACACCGTGCTGCTGCTCTGCGCCGGCCTGATCGTCGGCGCGGTGGCGCTGCTCGCCGACCTGATCGTGCGGTCCAGGATCGACTGGCCACCAGGAAACCGCTCGTGAGATGGGCGGTGCCGACCGCCGCCGCGCTGCTGCGGTTCCGGGACAGCGGCCTGGACCTCCAGTCCACCGTCGCCCGGGTACCCGACACTTCCACCCGGGTACCCGACACTTCCGCCCGGGTACCCGACACTTCCGCCCGGGTACCCGAGACAACCGCCCAGGTACCCGACACAACCGCCCAGGTACCCGAGACAACCGCTCAGGTAGCTGACGCGGCGACTCGCCGGGTCGAGCGGCGGGGCTGGGCAGCTGTCGCCGCGATCACCGGCGTCGTGGCGCTGACCTGGCTCCCGCTGTTGCGCATGCCGTACGGCGACAACCACCTGGGCCGGATCGTCGGCCGGTACGCCCTGCACCTGCGGAACCTCCAGGAGCAGGGTGTCCTCGGCTCGCACTTCGGTGCCGACTGGCTGCCGTACGCCGCGACGCCGTACGCGCACCACCCGCCATTGTTCAACCTGCTCACCGCGCTGACCGGCCTGCTGCCGGGCGACGGTGAACACCAGGTGTGGCTGCCGGCGTACCTGCTGGCCCTGCTGATCATCCCGGCCGGCGCCGCACTGCTGCGCGGGCTCGGCCTGCGCTGGTCGGCGACGCTGCTGGCGCTCGGCCTGACGGTCGCCACCCCGTTCTACTGGGTGTACAGCCCGCTGATGTTCGACCTGGGCCCGATCCTGGCACTCTCCGCCCTGGTGGTACGGCTGCGCGCCCGGCCGGATCCGGGCCGCCGACTTGTCGCCGCCGCCTGCGTCGCCGCGCTGCTCAGCACCCTGGTCTCCTGGCCCGGGGTGGGCTTCGCTGCCGTACTCGGGCTGTGGCTGCTGGCGGCCCGCCGGCTCGACCGGGTGACGGTACTGGTCGGGGCGAGCATGCTCACCGGGGTCGCGATCAGCCTCGGCTACGTGGTCGGGGTGACCGGGCTGGCCCTGCTCGGCGGGCAGGCCGAGCTGCGCAGCGCCGGAGGTGGGTACACGGTGCCGCAGTTCCTCCGCCGGCAGTGGGGGCACGTGTCCGAACTGCTGCCGGTCTGGTATCTCGCCGCACTGCCGCCCGGTGTGCTGGCCGGGCTGCGGGACCGGCGTACCCGGGTCTACCTGGCGGTGGCGGCCGGCTTCACCGTCGCCTGGATCCTCGGATTCAGCAACGGCGCCTTCGTGCACTCGTACTGGTCCTATCCCGTCCTGGTGGTCGGGCTGGTCGGCGCGGGCGTACTGCTGGACCGGCTCACCGACCTGCTGCTGAGCACCGCGCCACAGTGGCCGGCGCAGCGGCTGGCACGGCGGCCGGTTCGGGTGGCGTCGGCGGTACTGGCCGGGACGGCGCTGGCGGCGTACCTGGGGGTGCTGGTCGCCGGCCCGGACCGGCAGCGTCTGGTCGACGAGCCCGCCCGCGCCGGCAGGCTCGTCTCCGGACACCCGCCGCCGGCCGGGCAGCAGTATGCCTGGATCGCCGGCGAGAGTGCGACCAGTGCCCGCTGGCTCGCCTACTACTGGCGGCTCAAGCCGCAGCAGCTCACCGCCGCGAACCTGCGCACCGCACCGACCCGTCCCGGGGACCTGGTCCTGGTCAACCTCGACAAGCGCCCGGAGTGGCTCCCCGGGTCGATCGGGTCGACGGCCGTGGCGCAGGACGGCCCGTACGCGCTCGTCCCGGTCGCCGCACTCGACGCCGTCACCGGCTCCTGAGCCCCGCCCGCCCAGCTCGCGAACCGGTCGCCGCACTCGACGCCCTCACCGGCTCCTGAGCCCCGCCCGGCCAGCTCGCGAACCGGTCGCCGCACTCGACGCCCTCACCGGCTCCTGAGCCCCGCCCGGCCCAGCTCACGAACCGGTCGCCGCACTCGACGCCGCCGCTGCCGGCTGAGCCCGATGCGCCCAGCTCAGCTCAGGGGCGGGTGGCGACGGCGACGAGCCCCGGGCCCCGATCCGGGCGCATCCGCTGGAGGAGCGCGAAGGGCGAGACCGCCACCCGGATCATCTCGCCGGCGAGTGCTCCGCGCGGTTGCAGGATCCGCCCCGAGGTCGAGGTCCGCTCCTCCGCCGTCCCGCCGGTCGGTTCGGCCGGACGGGCCGCCCAGCGGTCGCGTACCGAGTCCAGCAGGTAGCCGAGCGGCCAGCCGTAGTGCACCAGGGTGACGTCGACGGCACCGGCGTCGAGCAACAGTTGCCGAAGCTGCCCGGCGGAATACCGCCGGTAGTGCCCGACCAGGGTGTCCCAGGCGCCGAACCGCTCCGGATCGGCGGGGACCGACAGCAGGAGCCGGCCACCGGGCCGGACCAGGGTCAGCCACTCCGCCAGCACCGGCAGGTCGTCGGCGATGTGTTCCAGCACCTCGAACGCGCAGACCAGGTCGTAGCCCGCGCCGGCCGGCACCTGCCGGTGGTCCCCGTTCAGCACCGTCCCGCCCAGCGGGGTGATCCGGTCGTGCGCGGTCCGGAAGCTGCCCGGGTCGGGTTCGGCCGCGGTGTAGCTGGCCAGCCGGGCCAGCCGGGTGCCGACGGAGCCGAGCCCGCAGCCGAGTTCCAGGATGGTCCCCGGCTGGCACCGCGCGACGATCGGGCGCACCACGTGCCAGCGCAGCGCCGCCCGGGGCGGCAGCGCCGGGTCGGCCATCAACGCGGTCATCCGCGCCGCCTCGTCGGAGTGGACCCCACCGTGCCGCCGGCCGGCGTCGGAGTGGACCCCAGCGTGCCGCCGGCCGGCGTCGGAGTGGACCCCAGCGTGCCGCCGGCCGGCGTCGGAGTGGACCCCAGCGTGCCGCCGGCCGGCGTCGAGGCACCGGACCCGTCCGGCGGCGGGGTGGGTGCCGCGGAGTTCGGCTGGCCGGGACGGCTGATCCGGTGCCGGATCGGTGTGACGACGGTCGCCGGCCAGAAGTGTTCGGCGGCCCGGTGCCGGGCGGCCGACCGGAGTCCGGCGAGCCGGTCCGGGTCCCGGGCCAGCTCGCGCAGCGCGCCGGCCAGGGCGAGCGGGTCGCCGGCCGGCACGAAGACGGCCGCCTCGCCGAGCGCCCGGCGTTGCGGTGCGGTGTCGGAGGTGACGATGGCGCAGCCGGCGGCGGCGCCCTGGAACACCTTCGTCGGCACCACCCGACGGGCCTTCGTCGTCTCGCCGAAGATGCCCAGCGACACTTGGTGCCGGGCGACCAGCGCGGGCAGCTCTCCGGCCGGGAACCAGTCGTACCAGGTCACCCGGGGGTTGCCGGCGGCGGCCTGGCGGCAGGCCGGATGGTCCTGGCCGGTGCCGACCACTGTCACCTCGACCGAGTCGTCGTCGGCGAGTGCGGCCAGTGCCGCGCCGAGGGTCCGGGTGCCGTGCAGCGGGGTGAACAGTCCGACGAAGACGACCCGCAGCCGCCGCCGGCCGCCGCCGGCCCGTTCGCCGGTCCAGCACTTCCCGGCGGTACGCGCACCAGCGGCGAACCAGTCCGCGCCGGCTCCGACGGGTACCACGATCCCCCGTTCCCGGGCCGCCGCCGGCAGTGTGTCGAGGTGTTCGGCGGTGTCCACGAGTACGGTGTCGGCCCGGCGCAGCGCGGCGGCGTCGATCGCCCGCATCAGCGAGTCCCGGAGACCTCCGGCACCGGCGAGTCCCCGGTCCCGGGCGGTGCCGGCGGCGGAGACGAGATGGTCGAGCACGATGGGCGTACGGCGGAAAAGCAGCCGGGCCAGGTGCACGTCGAAGTGCCCGAGATAGCCGACGAGCACGGCGTCGACCGGGCCGCTGCCGGTGGCCCGCCGCTGCCGCAGGGTGCGCGATGTTCGCATGACCAGCAGGGTCCAGCAGCGGGCCAGCTTGCCGGCGAGCAGCGGGAGCCGCCACGGCTGCCGGAGAACGGCTATCCGGCCGGCGGTGTCCAGGTCCAGCGGTACGTTCAGCTCGGTCACCTCGTCACCGGCTGCCCGCAGCCCTTCGACGAGTACGCCGACCCGGGGATGTCGGCGTACGTCGTAGCTGCCGAAGACCAGCCAGCGCACGAGCAGCAGCGTAACCCCTCGTACGCCCTTCGCCACGTTGCGTCGTCACGACTGGCGCGTCGCGGAGCCGGCCGACTGGCCCGGCGTCGACGACGACCCGGCCGGTGTCGACTGCCGGGGCAGCCGACCTGACGACCACCGGAGCGGAAGCCGGAACGGAAACGGGGGCGACCACCGGCACGGAAGCCGGGGCGACCACCGCGACGTCAGCGTGATCGCGACCGCCGGGAGCAGCAGGTCCACCAGGGTCAGCAGCAGCCGGGACAGCACGGTGGCGACCAGCGCGGCCGGTCCGGCGACGGTCGGACCGAGCAGCAGCGGCAGTGCCGCCTCCCGGGGACCCAGCCCGGCCGGCGCCACCGCCAGCAGGAACCCGACCGACCAGGAGCCGGCGAAGGCGCCGATCGCGCCGAGCAGCAGTTCCGGGCCGCCGCCCGCGCCGGCGTCGACCAGGAGCAGCCAGAGGTGCGTACCGTAGCCGAGCCAGGTCACCAGCGACCAGCCGACGGCTCCGGCGATGCCGCGCGCGGAGAGCGGCCGGGGCATCGGCTCGCGGCGGGTCAGCCGGAGCAGCCCGCCGAGCACCCGGTTGACCAGCGGGGGCCAGAGCAGCAGCAGCGCGGGCGGTACGGCGAGCAGGATCCACCAGTAGTTTCGCACCGCCCGGTCGCCGAGCACCGGCAGGGCGGCGGCGGTGAGCAGCAGGCCGGTGCCGAGCGTGACGAGCATCGCCAGTAACGCCGCCGCCGCCGATGCCCGCCCCGGCACCCCGTACGCCTGCCCCAGCCGGGCCTGGACCACGATCGGCCAGACCTTGCCGGGCAGGTACTTCGCCAACTGTCCGACGAAGAAGATCCGCGCCGCGCCGCGCAGTGGAAGCACGGCGCCGAAGTCGGCCAGGATGGCCCGCCAGGCCAGGCAGCCGCCGAGTCCACCCGCGACGGCGGCCAGGCCGGCCAGCAGCAGTCCCGGCCCGGACAGTTCGTCGAGTACGCCGGGCACCTCGTCCCAGCGCCGTGCCACCGACCAGCCGACCAGGCCGAGCAGAGCCCCGGTCAGGGCCACCTGGACGGCTCGCCCGGCCAGGCGCCAACTGCCTGTCCCGGGCGGCACCACGACACGGACGATACTCTGGGTGACTCACCCGATCCGCAGAGCCACGCGGCGTCGGTCGAGGTCGTTCAGCCCACGTCCCAGACCGGTTCCGGGGTCTCGACCACCTCACCGTCGCCCCGGAAGAGCAGGAAGCGGTCGAAGGACCGGGTGAACCAGCGGTCGTGGGTGACCGCCAGCACCGTACCCTCGAAGGCCCGCAACCCGGCCTCCAGCGCCTCGGCCGAGGCCAGGTCCAGGTTGTCGGTCGGCTCGTCGAGCAACAGCAGGGTCGCGCCGGAGAGTTCCAGCAGCAGCACCAGAAAGCGGGCCTGCTGTCCACCGGAGAGGGTGCCGAACCGCTGGTCGCCCTGGCCGGCCAGCTCGTAGCGGTTCAGTGCCTTCATCGCGGTGTGCCGGTCCATTCCGGCCCGGTGGTCGTCGCCGCGCCACAACACCTCGACCAGGGTCCGGTCGAGCAGCTCCGGCCGGTCGTGGGTCTGCGAGAAGTGGCCGGGCCGGACCCGCGCGCCCAACCGGGCCACCCCGGCGTGCCGGACCGGCGCCAGGGCGGGCCCGCCGTCGACCGGGCCGTTCGCCGGATCCGGGTCGGTGCCGCCCCTGGCCAGCAGGCGGAGGAAGTGCGACTTGCCGGTGCCGTTCGCGCCGAGCACGGCGACCCGGTCGCCGTACCAGACCTCCAGGTCGAACGGGAACGTCAGGTCGTCCAGTTCGACCTGCTCGCAGACGACGGCCCGCTTGCCGGTACGCCCGCCGGTCAGCCGCATCCGGATGTCCTGGTCCTTCGGCGGTACGGGCGGCGGCCCGGCCTCCTCGAACTTGCGCAGCCGGGTCTGCGCGGCCTGGTAGCGGGAGGCCATCCCGTCGTTGTACGCCGCCTTCTGCTTGTACATCAGCATCAGCTCGCGCAGCTTCTGGTGCTCCTCGTCCCAGCGGCGGCGCTGCTCCTCCAGCCGGTCGTGCCGGGCCAGCCGCGCCTCGTGCCAGCTGTCGAAGCCGCCCGGGTGCACCCAGGCGCTGCCGCCCTCCACCGCGACCACCCGGTCGGCGGTGCGCGCCAGCAGCTCCCGGTCGTGCGAGACGTAGAGCACCGACTTCGCCGACTCCCGCAGCCGCCCCTCCAGCCAGCGCTTGCCCGGCACGTCGAGGAAGTTGTCCGGCTCGTCGAGCAGCAGCACCTCGTCCACGCCGCGCAGCAGCAGTTCCAGCGCGAACCGCTTCTGCTGTCCACCGGAGAGGGTGCGAACCGGCCGGTCCCGGGCCTTCTCCCAGGGCAGGTCGAGGACGATCGTGGCGACGGTGTCGAAGAGCACCTCCGCCTCGTAGCCTCCGGCCTCGCCCCAGCCGGCCAGCGCCTCCGCGTACGCCAGTTGGGCCCTGCCGGCGGCGCTGCTGAACTTGCCGCGCACCTCGGCGGCGTGCAGGGCCGCCTCGGCCGCCGCCAGCCGCTGCCCGGCCGCGCGCACCGGCGGCGGCGAGAGCGACAGTACGAGGTCGTGCAGCGTGGACTCGTCGCCGATCATGCCGATGAACTGGCGCATCACGCCCAGCCCGCCGGAGCGGGCGACGACTCCGGCGCGGGTCGGCAGGTCGCCGGCGACCATCCTCAGCAGGGTGGTCTTGCCCGCACCGTTCGGCCCGACCAGGGCGACCTTGGCACCCTCGCCGACCCGGAAGGAGACGTCGGCGAAGAGCTGCCGCCCGTCCGGCAGGATGTGCCCGACTCCGGCGACGTCCACGTATCCCACGTCGGCATACTGCCCCAACCACCCGGTCCACCGACACCGGGTTTCAGTCGGCTCCCCCTCGACCGATGCGGGGTACTCAGCGGGTCACCCGGAGTATCCGGTAGCCCTTCTGGCTGGCGTGCCGCTCCACCCGCCAGCCAGACTCGACCAGCCAGCGCTGGAGCGAGTCGCCGCCGAGGTGCCGGGCCACCACCAGCCAGGCCACGCCGTCCGGTGCCAGCCTCGGCAGCCAGCGCCGCAGCATGCCGTGCAGTTCCTCCTTGCCGACCCGGATCGGCGGGTTGGACCAGATCTGGTCGACGGTGAGGTCGGCCGGCACCTCGTCCGGCGCGGCGACGCGTACCCGGTCGGCGAGGCCGAGTTGCCGGGCGTTCTCGCCGGTGAGTTCCCGGGCCCTGGCGTTGACGTCGACGGCCCAGACCGTGGCCGTACTCGCCCGGCTGGCGAGTACGCAGGTTATCGGCCCGTAACCGCAGCCCAGGTCGAGCAGCACTCCACCGGTCCCCGGTCCGGGCAGCTCGGCCTTGCGCAGCAGTACGGCGGTGCCCGGATCGAGCCGGTCGGCTGAGAAGACTCCGGCCGAAGAGGTCAGCGAGTAGTCGTACCCGTCGACGGAGAACACCACCGTACGCCGGTCGGCGCTGGTCGCGGGCTCGGTGCTGAAGTAGTGGTCGCCGGTCACGTCACGCATTCTCGCCTACCGCTGCGGTGCCCTCGCCGGTGGCCGCGTCCCGGACCCTGCCCGGGTTCCGGGCAAATGGCTACTCTCTCACCAAACTGTGACTCCGGCACGGCGGCGCGCCGATCCGCATTTCCGTTACGCTGTGCGACATGGTTTATGGGCGTGGACCCGGGCCGGGCGGTGGACCGCCGCGGTCCCGACGAGATCCCGCCGACCAGCCTCCCGCCGGTACGGACTCGGCGGCCGGTCAGCCGCCGGGACGGGCCGGTCGACGCCGGGCCGGAGCCGACCGGCCGGAGGGGTTACCGGCGGCCGCCCGCTTCCGACCGTCCATGGAGGAATCCACCGGCCCCGGCCCTTCGTTCGGCCGGCCCGGCGACGGGCCCGGACGCCCGACCGACCATCCGGGCCAGCTGGCAACCCCAGAGCATTCGGCAGTTCCGGGCCACTCGGCGGCTTCCGGGTACTCCCCCGACGACCCCGGCCGGTACCGGAACGCAGCGGAACGGCCCGTGGACGGGCCCGCCGGCCGACCCGGTGACGGTCCCCGGAGCAGCCGGCGTCCCGCCGGACCGGGCGGTGACCGGCACCCGGCCGGACCGGGCGGCAGATTCCCGGCCGGGTCGGAGGACAGATACCCGGCCGGACCGGGCGGCAGATTCCCAGCCGGGTCGGAGGACAGATACCGGGACGGACCTTCCGGTGACCGCCACCCGGACGGAGCAGGCGGCAGGTACCCGGGCGAACCGCTCGGCGACCGGCACCCGGGCGGCAGCCGGCACGCGGACGGACCACTCGGCAACCGGCACCCGGGCGGACCGGGCGGCAGCCGGCACGCGGACGGACCGGGCGGCAGGTACCCGGAAGAGCCGTCCGGGCATGCGCCGGACCGCCCGTCGCGTTCCGTGGACACCCCGGGTCGGTCCCGTCGAGCCCGACACGGCGCCGCCGAGTTCGACGCCCCCGGGCCGGACGCCGGCTACCCGCCGGTGGGCGGGCCGGCCACTGACCTGCCCGGCCGCTCCGGCGGCGGCCGGACCGGTGACCGGATCTCGCCGGACCGTCCCGCCCAGGACCGGCTTCCTCCGGGCGGCCCGGTGCGGACGCCACGCCCGTCCGATGGCGGTCGCCACCTGGCCGCTCCCGACGACAGACCTTCCGGAGCCGGCACAAGGTTTCCCGGCACCGACGCAAGACTTCCCGGCGCAGGCATGCCGGCCGCCCCTGGCACCCGACCGGGACCGGGCGACGGACGACCGGCCGGTGGACGACGGGGCGACGGACGACCGGGCGACAGCGACCGGACCGGCTCCCGTGGCCGGATGCCCGCCGACGACCTGCCGGGACCGGCCGGCCTGGCTGCCGGTGGCCGCCCCGGGCCCCGCGACCGGATGGCCCCGGGCAGCCGACCGGCACCCGGCACCCGGATGCCCGCCGAGGATCCGCCCGGATCCGTTGGCTGGCCGGGCCCACCCGGCCGCTCGGATCGTCCGGCCGCCCGGGGCCGACCGGTGCCGGCCGGTCCCGGACCGTTCGGGCCAGCACACAGCGTGTCCGGGCCAGCACACGACGCGTCCGGGCCGGCCGCGTCCCCGGAGACGGACTCGCGGGACCGTACCCCGAGCGGGCGCCGCCGCGCCCAGCCCGATCCCGTTGCCGATCCCGGCGGACCGTACCGGCCGGTCCCCGGGGAGGGACCGCCCGGCGCACCACGGTCCGCCCCGGTGCCCCGCCAACGACGCGCTTCCTCCGCCGACCAGGAGCCGTCCCGGACCGGCCTCCCCGACCCTGCCGCCGGACCCGGTGGGCGGCGCAGACCCGCCGACCGACCGGACGAGATCCCGGCGGAGCGTCGGGGTGACCGGAGTCGGGCACCGTTGGACCGCGTCATGCCCTCCCGGCCGGGACCGGAGGATCCGGCCGCCCGACGGCCGGGCGGACCCGCTGCGGAACCACCCGCCGGCCGACCCGGTACCCGCCGCCCCGGCCAGCCATCCGGGCCCGGCGGTGCGTCCACGGTGTCGCCTCGCCCCCGACCGGGAGATCCGGGTGCGGACGCCGCTCGCCGACCCGGCACCGAGCCGGGCAGGCGCGGGCCGGACGGCCCCCCGGGCCGCTCCCGGCCCGGCGGACCGGTACCCGGCTCACCGGCCGGCCCTCTTTCCGGCCCACCCGGCGACCGGGTCCCCGGCCCACGCGGCGACCGGCTCTCCGGCCCAGCCACCGGCCCCCGATCCGGCCCACCCGTAGACCCCCGATCCGGGCCACCGATCGCGCCCCGGTCCGGGCCACTCGTCGCCCCCCGGTCCGGGCCACCTGGGAACCGCACTCCGGGCTCATCAGCCGGCCCTCGCTCCGGACCGGCGTCCGAGGGCGCACCACGGTCGCCGGCCGGGCCGCCCGGCCGGTCGCCGGGTGGCGCGCCCGTGGACCGTACCCCGGGCCCGGCCTCCGGCTCCCGCCCCGGACCGGCACCCGAGGGCGCACCACGATCACCTGCCGGCCCGCGCTCCGGGCCACCACACGACCGGGCTGCGGGCTCACCCGCCGCACCACGTTCCGGGCCGCCCGGCGCCGGGCGGCCCGGACCAGTCGGTACGGGCCGGTCGGGGCCGTCGGCGCAGGGTGGGCGTACCAGGCCGGCGGGCGGCGCCGCCCCGGTCTCTCCGGCCCGTGTCCCGGCTGCGGAACGGGCACCCCGGTCGGCCGTGAGCGCCCCGCCCGTCTCCGCCCCGGCGGCAACGCCGGGCGGAAAGCCGACCGCCCCGGCCGGAAAGCCGGTCGGGCCAAAGCCGGTCAAGTCACCAGGTAAGCCGACCGCCGGCTCGTCGGTCGCCACCCTCCCGGCTACGTCCGACAAGGCCAGCAGCCCACCGCCGCGCAGCGCCAAGCGCACCTGGCAGTTGATCATCGGCTCGCTGGGCGTACTGCTGATGCTCGGCATCTGCGGGCTCAGCTCGTACTTCTTCATGGTCGACGAACCCGTCGGTCGGGACTCCCGGGCCGCCGACGGGGTCGGTGCGGCCGCCGCGCCCCGGGACATCAGCTCCCGGGCCGTCGACCCGGTGCCGCTGACCGTCAAGGAGGTCTTCCCGGGCAAGGAGGTGCAGGTCGACCCGGAGCAGACGCCGTACGAGCTGCTCAAGACCCAGGAGGCGGAGGACTGCGACCTCGCCGCCGACGGCCAGATCGCCACCGTGCTGCGGGACGCGGGGTGCAGCCAGTTCGTCCGTGGCACCGTACGCTCCCCGACCGGCCTCTACGTCGCCACCGCCGGCATCGTCAACCTGACCGACGAGGCAGCCGCGACCGCCGCCCGGGAGAAGATCAAACCGATCGTGGACGGTCGGAAGGGGCGGTTCCTGGGACTGGCCGCCGGACGCGGCACCGAAGCTGTCACGGCCGCCTCGGCGCAGGCCGGCTGGCACGTCCGCGGCCACTTCCTGATCTACTGCGTCGTGGCGAAGAGCGACGGCAAGACCATCGGCGAGGAGGACCTCTTCGCCCGGCAGATCCTCTCCGACATGATCGAGGTGTACCTGCGCGGCAAGGTGCTGGACCAGCGCATCATCGCCCCCTCCGGGCAGCCGAGCCCCGGCCAGTAGGGCTCGTCGGCGCCGTTCAGGCAGAGGAGGCGGTCACCCGGAGCCGGCGGGTACGCTGCGCGCGGCTGGCGTACCCGGCGGGGTCGGCGGGATAGCCGACAGCGACCAGGATCAGCCCGTGCGGGGGTGCCACGCTCACCTCGCTGGCCCGCTCCCGGCGCCCCAGCAGGCCACCGGGCCAGTCGACCGGGCGCCGCCCGTCCCCGGCCACCAGCATCGCCCCGACCAGGCTGCGCACCATCGACTGGCAGAACGCGTCGGCCTGCACCGTGGCGACAAGCACGCCGTCCGGCTCCCGCCGCCAGTCCAGCCGGGTCAGCTCGCGCACCGTCGTGGCGTTCTCCTTGCGCCGGCAGTACGCCGCGAAGTCGTGCTCGCCGACCAGCCCGGCGGCGGCCCCGTTCAGCGCCGCCAGGTCGAGCGGGCGCGGCCAGGCCAGCACGTCGTGCCGGCGCAGCGGCTCGGCGCCGTGGGGGGCGTCGGTGACCCGGTACTCGTAGCGCCGGAAGGTGGCCGAGAACCGGGCGTCGAACTCGACCGGTACCTCGGTCACGGCGCGTACCCGCACGTCCGGCGGAAGCACGGCGGCGAGCCGGCGCAGCAGGGTTCCGGCGGACTGCCGCCACACCGGGCCCGGCAGGTCGAGGTGACAGACCTGACCGCTGGCGTGCACCCCGGCGTCGGTACGCCCGGCAACGGTCAGCCCGCTGACCCGGTCCGGCCCGACGATCCTGGTCAGCGCCTCGACCAGCACTCCGGCGACGGTACGCCGACCGGGCTGGACCGCCCAGCCGGAGAAGTCCCCGCCGTCGTAGGCGACGTCCAGGCGTACCCGGGTCCGTTCCTCATCCACCTCGTACTCCACGACCAGCTCCCGATATGCCGCGGCCCGGCACCCCCACGGGGATGCCGGGCCGGCGTCGTTCCTCGGTGTTACTTGTTGTCCGACTTGGTGCCGGCCTCGTTGGTGTCGGCCTCGTCGGTGTCCTCCCGGGCGGCCGGGGTGTCGCCGGATCGCGACTCCGGCGCCTCGGCATCCTGGTCGTCCGACGAGGAGGAGCGCGGGGTCTCCTCGTCCGGGGCGAGCGCCTCGACCTTGTCCTGCTGCGCCGCCTTGCGGGCGGCGGTCTTCCTGGCCGGTGCCGCCGGGGCCTCGACCAGTTCCTCGACCAGCTCGATGATGGCCATCGGCGCGTTGTCACCCTTGCGCGGGACCGTCTTCACGATCCGGGTGTAGCCGCCGGGGCGGTTGGCGAACCGGGGCGCGATCTGGTCGAACAGGGTGAAGACCACGTCCTTGTCCCGTACGACGGTCAGCACCCGACGCCGGGAGGCCAGGTCTCCCCGCTTGGCCTTGGTGATGAGCTGCTCCGCGAGCGGGCGGAGCCGCTTGGCCTTGGTCTGGGTGGTGGTGATGCGGCCGTGCTGGAACAGCGCGGTGGCCAGGTTGGCCAGGATCATCCGCTCGTGCGCGGGGCTACCGCCGAGGCGGGGGCCCTTGGTGGGCGTGGGCATTCTTGGTGCTCCTCGATAGTGGGTGGCCGGATTTCCAGTGGGTGGCCGGAAATCCGGCTAGCCCCGGACTAAAGCTGCTCGGTCTCGCGGTAGTCGTCGGTGTCGTAGTCGGCCTCGCCGAAGGAGTCGACGACGTGCGCCGGGTCGAAGTTGGGTGCCGAGTCCTTCAGCCCCAGCCCCATGCCGGCGAGCTTCATCTTGACCTCGTCGATCGACTTCTGACCGAAGTTGCGGATGTCCAGCAGATCGGCCTCGGTACGCCCGATCAGCTCGCCGACCGTGTTGATGCCCTCGCGCTTGAGGCAGTTGTAGGACCGGACGGTGAGGTCCAGCTCCTCGATCGGCAGCGCCAGGTCGGCGGCGAGCTGCGCGTCCTGCGGCGACGGGCCGATGTCGATGCCCTCGGCGCTCTCGTCCAGCTCCCGGGCCAGGCCGAAGAGCTCGACCAGGGTGGAGCCGGCCGAGGCCAGCGCGGTACGCGGCCCGATCGACGCCTTGGTCTCGACATCGATAATCAGCCGGTCGAAGTCGGTACGCTGCTCGACCCGGGTCGCCTCGACGCGGTACGTCACCTTCAGCACCGGCGAGTAGATCGAGTCGACCGGGATCCGGCCGATCTCGGCACCGGCCTGCTTGTTCTGCGCGGCGGTGACGTAGCCGCGACCCCGCTCGACGGTCAGCTCCATGTCGAGCCGGCCCTTGCCGTTCAGGGTGGCGAGCTTGAGGTCGGCGTTGTGCACGGAGACACCGGCCGGCGGCTGGATGTCGCCGGCGGTGACGTCGCCGGGGCCCTGCTTGCGCAGGTACATGCTGACCGGCTCGTCGTGGTCGGAGCTGACGCAGAGCTCCTTGACGTTCATGACGAGTTCGACCACGTCCTCCTTGACGCCCGGGATGGTGGTGAACTCGTGCAGCACACCGTCGACCTTGATCGAGGTGACCGCCGCGCCCGGGATGGAGGAGAGCAGGGTCCGCCGGAGCGAGTTGCCCAGGGTGTACCCGAAGCCCGGCTCCAGTGGCTCGATGGTGAACCGGGACCGGGTCTCGCTGATCGACTCCTCGGTGAGGGTCGGCCGCTGGGT
The DNA here is from genome assembly GCF_049179135.1 of Plantactinospora sp. WMMB782. Taxonomy (NCBI): domain Bacteria; kingdom Bacillati; phylum Actinomycetota; class Actinomycetes; order Micromonosporales; family Micromonosporaceae; genus Plantactinospora; species Plantactinospora sp. WMMB782. The sequence goes on from NZ_JBMHMC010000007.1 coordinate 1,537,274, forward strand.
GATGAGCATGTTGTTTCCTTTTCGTTCGGGGCACCCGCTATTTGATGCCCAAACTTCTCCTCCGGCGCTCGGCGGCGCCGGTAGGTGTCCGGCGCTCCGCGCCGACTTCCGGCGGCAGGGCCGGCAGTCGGCGCGGGAGCGCCAGGAACCGCTACTTCGAGTAGAGCTCGACGATCAGCTGCTCCTGGACCTGGGTGTCGATGACACCCCGGGCCGGAAGCGTGTGGATCAGCACCTTCATCTGGCTGGGGATCGCCTCCAGCCAGGCCGGCACCGTCTTCGAGCCGGCCTCGGCCTGCGCCACGATGAACGGCGTCATCTCCTTGGACTTGGCCCGGACCTCGACGATGTCGTGCTCCTTCACCCGGTACGACGGGATGTCGACCTTGCGGCCGTTCACCGTCAGGTGGCCGTGCTTGACGAGCTGCCGCGCGTGGTCCCGCGACTTCGCCAGGCCGGCCCGGTAGACGACGTTGTCGAGCCGGGACTCGAGGATCTGCAGGAGGATCTCGCCGGTCTTGCCCTTCTTGGCGACGGCCTCCTCGTAGTACCCCCGGAACTGCTTCTCCAGGACGCCGTAGACCCGGCGGGCCTTCTGCTTCTCCCGGAGCTGGAGCAGGTACTCGGTCTCCTTGGTGCGGCCGCGGCCGTGCTGTCCGGGCGGGAACGGCCGGGACTCGAACGGGCACTTCGGGCCATCGCACTTGCTGCCCTTGAGGAACAGCTTCATCTTCTCCCGACGGCAACGGCGGCAGTCGGGACCGGTGTAACGAGCCATGTTCTTCGTCTACCTCTCAGACCCGACGACGCTTCGGCGGACGGCACCCGTTGTGCGGCTGCGGCGTGACGTCGGCGATCTGGCCGACCTCGAGGCCGACGGCCTGCAGCGAACGGATCGCGGTCTCCCGGCCGGAGCCGGGACCCTTGACGAACACGTCGACCTTGCGCATGCCGTGCTCCATCGCCCGGCGCGCGGCGGCCTCGGCGGCGAGCTGCGCGGCGAACGGAGTCGACTTACGGGAACCCTTGAAGCCCACCTGGCCGGCGGAGGCCCAGGAGATGACGGCACCGGTCGGGTCCGTGATGGAGACGATCGTGTTGTTGAACGTGCTCTTGATATGCGCCTGCCCGTGGGCGACGTTCTTGCGTTCCTTGCGCCGGACCTTCTTGACGGCGGCTCCGGCGCGAGCCTTCGGTGGCATGAGTCTGTGCGCTCCTAGTTGACATTTCCGGACCGGGGGGCTCTGTTCGACAGAACCGGCCGGTCACCCGGGTAACTCGTCGGTGCGGGTTGGAGTCCGGCCTGACCTCGGCGGACGCCGACCCGGATTCCGGAGAACTTTCCGGTGCGGGTCGGAGTCCGGCCCACCTCGGCGGACGCCGACCCGGCTTCCGGTTCAGTTCTACTTCTTGCCGGGCTTCTTCTTGCCGGCGACGGTCCGCTTCGGGCCCTTCCGGGTCCGCGCGTTGGTACGGGTCCGCTGACCACGGACGGGCAGACCCCGGCGGTGCCGGATACCCGCGTAGCAGCCGATCTCGACCTTGCGGCGGATGTCAGCGGCGACCTCGCGGCGCAGGTCGCCTTCTACCTTGTAGTTGGCCTCGATGTGGTTCCGGAGCTGGACCAGCTCCTCGTCCGTGAGGTCCTTGGCGCGCTTGTCGGGGGAGATGCCGGTGGCGGCGAGCGTCTCCGCCGCGCGGGTCCGACCGACCCCGAAAATGTAGGTGAGCGCGATCTCCAGCCGCTTCTCGCGGGGAAGATCGACGCCGGCTAGCCGTGCCATGTGCGGGCGTACTCCTCGAAAGTGTTCACGGAGGTCTGGACCCGCCCCACCCCGCCTGCCCAAACCTGCGGGCCCCGGCCTCCGACCGGGGGTGGGCCACGACGCGTTCTCGCTTGGCGATCTCGCTGCTCGCGGCTGGGACGAGCTTGTGTTGTTGTACGGGATCTGCGGCCCGGACCTACTCCCCCGCCACACCGGCTCGTCGCCGGCCGGCGGGCGTGGATCAGCCCTGGCGCTGCTTGTGGCGCGGGTCGGTGCAGATGACCATGACCCGGCCGTGCCGGCGGATCACCCGGCACTTGTTGCAGATCCTCTTGACGCTCGGCTTGACCTTCACGGTTGCCTTACTTTCCCATCTGTGCCCGGCAGCGCGCTGACGCCGTCGAGTCTTGAGGACGGACACGGACACCCGGCCGCCGTCAGGCAGTTCCTGAACCCCGGACCGGGAGTCGGCCCGGCGCGGTTCACTTGTAGCGGTAGACGATGCGCCCGCGGGTCAGGTCGTACGGCGAGAGTTCGACGACGACCCGGTCCTCGGGCAGGATGCGGATGTAGTGCTGCCGCATCTTGCCGCTGATGTGAGCCAGCACCTTGTGACCGTTGGCGAGCTCCACCCGGAACATGGCGTTCGGCAGTGGCTCGATCACTCGGCCTTCGATCTCGATGGCTCCGTCTTTTTTCGGCATGTCCTCCGCTGTCCTGACGTCGGTTACTCCGGACGGCCCACAACGCCTTTTCTCGGACGGAGAACGTCCGAGCCAGCCGCGGCTCCGGTCCCGCCGAAGCGCTGGCGGGCATGCCGGAGTGGACGCTGTGCGCCGATCAGCCAGTGTACGCGCGCCCGCACGCCAGCGCCAACCCGGGGACCCCCGGGTTGTCGGATCGGACGAACGCGACTATATCAGGCGGGTTCCCCCTGGCCGGCCTGCTCGTCCCGGTGGCGTTGCCGCTCCTCGATCCGGGCCCGCTTCTCGATCTTCGCCCGCTCCTTCGCGGCCTGCTTCGCCGCCTGCTTGGCTGCCCAGCGCTGCGGCTCCCCCTTCGCCAGCCCGGTCACCGTGCCGACCAGCAGCAGCGCGCCCAGCGGGCCCGCCACCCACCCCGGCCAGAAATAGAGGAAGTCGCGCGCCAGGACCGAGGTGACCGCCCAGATCGCCACCACCACGCCGACCAGACCGAAGTAGCCGTCCCAGGTGTCGGCCAGCCAGGCCCGGGTGGCGCCCGGATAGCGGCCGTCGGGTCCGGGGCGGAACACCGGGGACTTCGGTCCGGTGGGCACCAGCGGAGCCTGGTCGACCGGTACCGTACCCGGCAGGTCGGTGAGCAGCCCGTCCAGGTCGGCGTAGGTCTTCGCGGCGTACGCCCGCTGGAGCCGGTCGTCGTACTCACCAAGGTCGAGACGGCCCTCGTTCAGGGCCTGCCGGAGCTGGTCGGCCACGGCTGTGCGGTCGGAGTCCGCAGCGCGCATCTGGTCCCGCCGGTCCATGACTACGAGGATGCCACTCCCGGTCCAGCACCGCCGACCCCGCTTGCCCGGGTGCCGGTGCGACACCCGACGGCCGCCGGCCCGCGACTCCCGCGGGCAGGAGCGAGTCCCGTGGGGAGCAGCGAGTCCCGTGGGGAGCAGCGAGTCCCGCCAGAAGAGCAGACTCCGCCAGGAGGAGCGGATGCCGTCAGGAGGAGGAGCGGGCGGGTTCGCGGGAGGTGACCAGGTCGCCGAGCCGGGACCGGCCGCCGTCCGGGGCGGTCAGCACCCAGACACCGTCGTCAAGCAGCGCCATCGTGTGCTCGACGTGCGCCGCGATCGACCCGTCCCGGGTGACCACCGTCCAGCCGTCGTCCAGCTCCACCGAGCGGGGCGAGCCCATCGTCACCATCGGCTCGATCGCCAGCGCCATCCCCGGCACCAGCCGTGGGCCACGACCCGGCCGGCCGTGGTTGAGCACGTGCGGATCCTGGTGCATCTCGGTGCCGATGCCGTGCCCGCCGTACCCCTCGACGATGCCGTACCGGCCGCCGGCCCGGACCGCCCGCTCCACCGCGTACGAGATGTCGGTCAGCCGGCCGCGACCGCTCAGCATGCCCCGTGCCGCGGCCCGGATCCCGGCCCACATCGCGTCCCGGGCGACCTCGGCCATCCGGAGCAGTTCCGGACGGACCTCACCGACCCCGACCGTGATCGCGGCGTCGCCGTGCCAGCCGTCCAGCACCGCACCGCAGTCAATCGAGATCAGGTCGCCGTCCCTGAGCACCTGGGTCGGGGCCGGGATGGCGTGCACGATCTGCTCGTTGACCGAGGAGCAGATCGACGCCGGAAAGCCGTGGTAGCCCTTGAACGACGGGACACCGCCGGCGTCCCGGATCACCGACTCGGCGATCGCGTCGAGGTCGGCGGTGGAGACGCCGGGCGCCACCGCCGCACGCATCCGCTCCAGGGCCGCCGCGACGACGAGCCCGGCGGCCCGCATCAGCTCGATCTGCTCCGGGGTCTTCAGCTGGATGTCCAGCTGGTGACGGCGCATGGTGCCAGCCTATCCGCCGTACGACCGCAGGGCGTCGATAGCCCGGACGGTGACGTCCTCCACCGGCCCGGTGGCGTCGATGCCGACGAGCTTGCCCTGGGCGCCGTAGTAGTCGATGAGCGGCGCGGTCTTGCTGGCGTACTCCCGCAGCCGCTCGGCGATCGTCTCGGCCTTGTCGTCGTCGCGCTGGAAGAGCTGGCCGCCGCAGCGGTCACAGAGCCCCTCCACCGAGGAGGGGTCGAACTCGATGTGCCAGACCTTGCCGCAGCCCCGGCAGGTACGCCGGCCGGAGAGCCGCCGGATGACCTCGTCGTCGTCGACCACCAGCTCCAGCACCAGGTCGAGCGCGGTGCCGAGATCGGCCAGCAGCTTGTCCAGCGCGGCGGCCTGCGGCGTGGTCCGGGGGAAGCCGTCGAGCAGGAACCCCTCGGCCGCGTCCGGCTCGGCGAGCCGGTCCCGGACCATGTTGATCGTCACCTCGTCCGGCACCAGCTTGCCGGCGTCCATGTAGCGCTTCGCCTCGACACCGAGGGGGGTGCCCTGCGAGACGTTGGCCCGGAAGATGTCCCCCGTCGAGATCTTGGGCACGGCGAGGTGGGCGGCGATGAACTCGGCCTGGGTCCCCTTGCCCGCCCCGGGGGGACCGACCAGAACGAGTCGCATCTACCGCAGGAACCCTTCGTAGTTCCGCTGCATGAGCTGGCTCTCGATCTGCTTCACGGTCTCCAGACCGACACCGACCATGATCAGCACAGCGGTACCACCGAACGGGAAGTTCTGGAACTGCTGGTTGTCCAGCCAGATGAAGAAGAAGTTCGGCAGGATCGAGATCAGACCCAGGTAGAGCGCACCCGGCAGGGTGATCCGGCTGAGGATGAAGTCGAGGTAGTCGGCGGTCGGCTTGCCGGGCCGGATGCCCGGGACGAAGCCGCCGTACTTCTTCATGTTGTCCGCGACCTCGGTCGGGTTGAACGTGATCGAGACGTAGAAGTACGTGAAGAAGATGATCAGCAGGAAGTAGACGCTGATGTAGGTCGGGCTGTCCGGCTGCACGAGGTGGTTCTGCACCCAGGTCTGCCAACCGTTGAGGTTGTTCTGGTCGAAGAACTGGAGCAGCAGCGACGGCAGGTAGAGCAGCGACGAGCCGAAGATGACCGGGATCACACCCGCCTGGTTGACCTTCAGCGGGATGTAGGTGGAGGTGCCGCCGTACATCCGCCGGCCGATCATGCGCTTGGCGTACTGCACCGGGATGCGACGCTGCGCCTGCTCGATGAAGACGACCGCGGTGATGACCACCAGGACCAGGACGAGGACCAGGGCGAACATCGCCCAGCCCTTGTTGTTCTTGATCGTCCAGCCCTCGCTGGGCAGCCGGGCGGCGATCGAGGTGAAGATCAGCACCGACATGCCGTTGCCGACGCCCCGGTCGGTGATCAGCTCGCCGAGCCACATAACCACGCCGGTGCCGGCGGTCATCGTGATCACCAGGACGCTCACGGTCAGCCAGGTCGGCAGGCCGGTGCCCTCCGGGATGATCGGGAACTCCTGGCACATCCCGTTGAAGAGCTGGCCGGACCGGGCCAGCGCCACGAACGCCGAGGCCTGCAGGATGCCCAGCCCGAGGGTCAGGTAGCGGGTGTACTGCGTGATCTTCGCCTGACCGGCCTGACCCTCCTTGCGGAGCTGCTCCAACCGCGGAATGACCACGGTGAGCAGCTGAAGGATGATCGACGCGGTGATGTAGGGCATGATGCCCAGCGCGAAGACCGACAGCGACAGCAGCGCGCCGCCGGAGAAGAGGTTGAGCAGGTTGAAGACGCCGTTGCCCTCCCCCGACTCCATGGTCTTGATGCACTGCTGCACGTTGCCGTAGGAGACGCCTGGGCTGGGCAGCGTGGCGCCGAGCCGGTAGACCGCGATGATGCCTACCGTGAACAGCAGCTTCTTGCGCAGGTCAGGCGTGCGGAACGCACTGAGAAAGGCGGAGAGCAACTTCTTCCTCCTGCGCGAGGCGGGCCGCCGGTGGTTCGTGGCGGGACGGGGTTGGTGGTCGGGCGATCGACCCGATACCCATAGCTGGGATCGGACTCTAACAGTCCGGCGCGCTTCCGGGCAGATCCACCCGGGAAGCATTCACCGCTTCCGATATTAACGGGGCGTGTGACCCGCTAGTAGGTCGCGGCGCCCGCCAGTTGCGGTGAACTGGGCGAGCGCCTCGACCACGACGTCCTTACAGCTCCGTCACCGAGCCGCCGGCGGCGGTGATCTTCTCCTTGGCCGACGCGCTGAACGCGTGCGCCGACACCTGGAGGGCGACCCCGCCCAGCTCCCCGGTACCGAGAACCTTCACCGGCTGACCCTTGCGGACGGCGCCGGCCTGCACCAGCTCCTGCGGACCGACCTGGCCGCCCTCCGGGAACAACTCGGCGAGCCGGTCCAGGTTGACCACCTGGAACACGACCTTGAACTTGTTCTTGAAGCCCTTCAGCTTCGGCAGCCGCATGTGGATGGGCATCTGCCCACCCTCGAACGCCGCCGAGATGTTCTTCCGGGCCTTGGAACCCTTGGTACCGCGACCGGCGGTCTTGCCCTTGGAGCCCTCACCGCGACCCACCCGGGTCTTCTCGGTCTTGGCTCCCGGCGCCGGGCGCAGGTGGTGGACCTTGATCGTCATTACTCGACCTCCTCGACCTTCACGAGGTGGCTCACGGTGAAGATCATGCCCCGGATCTCGGGACGGTCCTCCTTGACCACCACGTCGTTGATCCGCTTGAGACCGAGCGACCGCAGCGACTCGCGCTGGTTGTGCTTGGTCCCGATGCCGGACCGGACCTGGGTCACCTTCAGGCGTGCCATCAGGCCGTCACCCCCGCCTGGGCCGCCAGCATGGCGGCCGGGGCGACGTCCTCGACCGGCAGGCCCCGACGCTTCGCGACCGCCTCCGGCGACTCCAGCCCCTTCAGGGCCGCCACGGTGGCGTGCACGATGTTGATCGGGTTGGACGAGCCGAGGCTCTTGGAGAGCACGTCGTGGATACCCGCGCACTCCAGCACGGCCCGGACCGGCCCACCGGCGATGACGCCCGTACCGGCGCTGGCCGGCTTGAGCAGCACCACACCGGCCGCGTCCTCACCCGTCACCGGGTGCGGGATCGAGGCACCGATCCGGGGCACCTTGAAGAAGTGCTTCTTGGCCTCCTCGACACCCTTGGCGATCGCCGCGGGCACCTCCTTGGCCTTTCCGTAACCGACACCGACCGTGCCGTCGCCGTCGCCGACGATCACCAGGGCGGTGAAGCTGAAGCGACGACCGCCCTTCACGACCTTGGCAACCCGGTTGATGGCGACGACCCGCTCGAGATGCGGCGTCTTCTCGGCGGGCGCGTTTCCGCGACCGCCCTCACGGCGGTTGTCGCGGCGACCACCCTCGTTGCCACCGGACCCGCCGCCACGGCGCTGTTGACCTGGCATCAGCAGCCTTCCTCTCTCCTCGTGACGGGGTTCAGAACTCGAGCCCGGCTTCGCGGGCCGCGTCGGCCAGCGCGGCGATCCGCCCCGCGTACCGGTTGCCACCGCGGTCGAAGACGACCTTGCCGATCCCGGCGGCCTTGGCCCGCTCGGCGACGAGCGCGCCGACCTTGCCGGCCAGGGCGCTCTTGTCGCCCTCGGCACCCCGGATCGAGTCGTCCATGGTCGAGGCGGAGACCAGCGTGTGGCCCTTGCCGTCGTCCACGATCTGCGCGGTGATGTGCCGCAGCGAGCGGGTGACCACGAGACGCGGCCGCTCGGCGGTGCCGAAGACGGTCTTGCGGACCCGGAAGTGCCGCCGCGCCCGCCCGACGGCGCGCTGGGCGGCAACCCCGCGACGGCGCTTGAGCAGCGTGGCGCTCACTTCTTACCTGCCTTTCCGGCCTTGCGGCGAATCACTTCGCCCTGGTACTTGACGCCCTTGCCCTTGTACGGCTCCGGCGGGCGGATCTTCCGGATGTTGGCGGCCACCTCGCCGACCTGCTGCTTGTCGATGCCGGCCACGTGGAACAGGGTGGGCCGCTCGACGGTGAAGGTGATCCCGGACGGGGCCTTCACCTGCACCGGGTGCGAGAACCCGAGCGCGAACTCCAGGTCGCTGCCCTTGGCGGTGACCCGGTAACCGGTACCGGCGATCTCCAGGGTCTTGCGGTAGCCCTCGGTCACCCCGACGATCATGTTCGCCACCAGGGTACGACTCAGGCCGTGCAGCTCCTTGGCCCTGCGCTCGTCGTTCGGCCGGTTGACGTGCAGCTGGCCGTCCTCGCCCCGCTCCGCCGTGATCGGCTCGGCAAGGGTGTGCGACAGCTCGCCCTTGGGTCCCTTGACCTTGACGGTGGAGCCGTCGATGGTCACCTCGACGCCGGACGGCACCGGGATCGACTTACGTCCAATACGCGACATATCTCTCTGTCTCCCGTTACCAGACGAAGGCGAGGACTTCCCCGCCAACGCTCCGCTTGCGGGCCTGCCGGTCGGTAAGCAGTCCCTGGGACGTCGAGATGATCGCCACACCCAGGCCACCGAGCACCCGCGGGAGCCCGTCGGACTTGGCGTACACCCGAAGGCCGGGCTTGGACACGCGCTTGATGCCGGCCAGGCTCCGTTCCCGGTTCTGGCCGTACTTCAGCTCGACGACCAGTCGCTTGCCGACGGCGCCCTCCTCGGGCTCCTCGACCGACCAGGTCGCGATGTAGCCCTCGGACTTGAGGACCTCGGCGATGTTCGCCTTGATCTTCGAGTAGGGCATCGTCACCCGGTCGTGGTACGCCTGGTTGGCGTTACGCAGACGCGTCAGCATGTCTGCGATCGGGTCGGTCATCGTCATGGATTTCGTCAGCCTTTCTCGCCGGGGTTCCCGGGGCACTGGCCCGGGCCTGCGGCGTTGCGATCCTCGCCCCGGACATCGGCCGGAACGTGGCTGGGCCCAAAGCGGACGGCGGCATCTTCTCCGCTCCGCCGCCCGCGGATGGGGCGCAGTGTCACCAGGAAGCCTTCGACACGCCGGGCAGCTCACCGCGGTGGGCCATCTCCCGGATGCAGACCCGGCAGAGGCCGAACTTGCGGTAGACCGCCTTCGGCCGACCGCACCGCTGGCAGCGGGTGTACGCGCGAACCGAGAACTTCGGCTTCGCGGCGGCCTTGAGGATCAGCGCCTTCTTCGCCATATCAGTCCTCAGTTCTCCTTGAACGGGAAGCCCAGGAGCTTGAGTAGCGCCCGGCCCTCGTCGTCGGTCTTGGCGGTGGTCACCACCGTGATGTCCATGCCCCGCACCCGGTCGATCCGGTCCTGGTCGATCTCGTGGAAGACCGACTGCTCGGTCAGACCGAACGTGTAGTTGCCGTTCCCGTCGAGCTTGCGCCCGTCGAGGCCGCGGAAATCCCGGATCCGGGGCAGCGCGATGGAGAGCAGCCGGTCGAGGAACTCCCACATCCGGTCACCGCGCAGGGTCACCTTGGCACCGATCGGCATGCCCTCGCGGAGCTTGAACTGCGCGATGGACTTGCGGGCCCGGCGTACCTGCGGCTTCTGGCCGGAGATGGTGGCCAGGTCGCGTACGGCGCCGTCGATCAGCTTCGCGTCCCGGGCTGCCTCGCCGACACCCATGTTGACGACGATCTTGACCAGTCCGGGCACCTGCATCGGGTTGCCGTACTGGAACTGCTCGCGCAGCTGGCCCACGATCTCTTCGCGGTAGCGCTGCTTGAGCCGGGGCAGCGTCTTGGTCTCGGTTGCCGTCATCACAGGTCCTTACCGGTGCTGCGCGCGATGCGGACCTTCTGGCCGCCCTCGTCGATCCGGTACCCGACGCGGGTCGGGTTGCCGTCGGAGTCCAGGACCATCACGTTCGAGACGTGGATCGCGGCCTCCTGGGTGACGATGCCGCCGGTCTTCGCGCCGCGCTGGGTGGTGCGGATGCGGGTGTGCTTCTTGACCCGGTTCACGCCCTCGACCAGGACCTTGTCCTGCCGCGGGTAGGCCGCGATGACCTTGCCCTTGGCACCCTTGTCCTTGCCGGCGATGACGATCACCGTGTCGCCCTTCTTGACCTTCACGGTTTACAACACCTCCGGCGCGAGCGAGATGATCTTCATGAACCGCTTGTCCCGCAGCTCACGGCCAACCGGGCCGAAGATGCGGGTACCGCGCGGGTCGCCACCATCCTTGATGATCACGGCCGCGTTCTCGTCGAATCGGATGTACGAGCCGTCCGGCCGCCGCTTCTCCTTCGCGGTGCGGACGACGACCGCCTTGACGACGTCGCCCTTCTTCACACCGGCACCGGGGATGGCGTCCTTGACCGTGGCCACGATGACGTCGCCGATGCTCGCGTAGCGCCGACCGGAGCCACCGAGCACCCGGATGCACAGGATCTCCCGGGCACCCGTGTTGTCGGCGACGCGCAGTCGCGACTCCTGCTGAATCACGTCTATCTCCTATGTCTGCCAGTTCTCAGCCGGCGGCACGTCCGGCATGCCTTTCGACCGAGGTCGGCTGCCGGCTGAGCTTGGCGGAACCCTGAGCCTGCGGTACGGCTCCTACTTGGCCTTCTCGAGGATCTCCACTACCCGCCACCGCTTGGTGGCGGAGAGCGGACGGGTCTCCATGAGCAGCACCCGGTCGCCCACGCCGCACGCGTTCTGCTCGTCGTGCGCCTTCAGCTTGCTGGTGCGGCGCATGACCTTGCCGTACAGCGCGTGCTTGACCCGGTCCTCGACCTCGACGACCACGGTCTTTTCCATCTTGTCGCTCACCACGAGGCCCTCGCGGACCTTGCGCTGGGGCCGCGCCTGCGCGGCGGTGGTCGTTTCGTCACTCATGATGCAGTCACCTCAGTCGGCGCGGCCGAAAGCCCAAGCTCACGCTCACGCATGATCGTGTAGATCCGGGCGATCTCCCGGCGGATGACCTGGAGCCGGCGGTTGTTGTCCAGCTGACCGGTCGCCCCCTGGACGCGGAGGTTGAACAGCTCCGCCTTGGCCTCCCGGAGCCGGCTCACCAGTTCCTCCTCGGAGAGCTCACGCAGCTCGCTGGCCTTGACGCCCGCGGCCATCAGCTTTCACCCACTTCGCGCGTCACAATGCGGCACTTCATCGGGAGCTTGTGGATCGCGCGACGCATCGCCTCTCGCGCGATCTGCTCGTTGGGGAAGGACATCTCGAAGAGCACCCGCCCCGGCTTGATGTTGGCGACCCACCACTCCGGCGAGCCCTTACCGGAACCCATCCGGGTCTCGGCGGGCTTCTTGGTCAGGGCCTGGTCCGGGAAGACGGTGATCCAGACCTTGCCACCACGCTTGATGTGCCGGGTCATCGCGATACGCGCCGACTCGATCTGCCGGTTGGTCACGTACGCGGGCTCGAGCGCCTGGATACCGAACTCGCCGAACACCACCCGGGTGCCACCCTTGGCCGCGCCGTGGCGGTCGGGGTGGTGCGGCTTGCGGAACCCCTTCGGGGGCTTGCGCGGCATCAGCATCTGTCAGCCCTCCTGCGCTGAGCTGTCCGTTCCGGCGGAACCCGCCGGAGCCGCCGCGGCCGGAGCCGCCGCGGCGCTGTCGTTCGTCGCCTCGGCGGGCGGCCCGGAGATCTCCGCCTGCGCGGCCCGGCCCGCCTCGGTCCCACCGGCGGTGGTGCCGGAGGAGCCGGAGCGGCCACGACGCGGCCGGTCGGGGCGGTCGCCCCGCTCGCGGCGCGGACGTGCCGGACCCGCCTCGGCCGGGGCCTCCCGACCGGGTACGGCGTCGCCCTTGTAGATCCAGACCTTCACGCCGATCCGGCCGAAGGTGGTCCGGGCCTCGAAGAAGCCGTACTCGATGTTGGCCCGCAGCGTGTGCAGCGGCACCCGGCCCTCGCGGTAGAACTCGGTACGGCTCATCTCGGCGCCGCCGAGCCGGCCGGAGACCTGCACCCGGATGCCCCGCACCAGCGGGTTCTTCATCGCGGACTGCATGGCCTTACGCATCGCCCGCCGGAAGCTGACCCGGCTGGAGAGCTGCTCGGCCACGCCCTGCGCGACGAGCTGCGCGTCCGACTCCGGGCTCTTCACCTCGAGGATGTTGAGCTGCACCTGCTTGCCGGTCAGCTTCTCCAGCTCGCCACGGATCCGGTCGGCCTCCGCGCCCTTACGGCCGATCACGATGCCCGGCCGGGCGGTGTGGATGTCGACCCGGACCCGGTCCCGGGTCCGCTCGATGTCGACCTTGGAGATGCCGGCCCGCTCCAGGCCCTTGGACATCATCCGCCGGATCTTGACGTCCTCGGCGATGTAGTCCTTGTAGAGCTTGTCCGCGTACCAGCGCGACTTCCAGTCGGTCGAGATGCCGAGCCGGAACCCGTGCGGGTGAACCTTCTGACCCATTACTCGGCACCCTCCGTCTTGCTCTGCGTCTGGCCGCCCTCGCTCGCGGCCGGCTCCGTCGCCTTGGCCGGCTCCGTCGGCTCGGTCGCCCTGGCCGGCTCCGCCGCCTTGGTCGCCTTGGCCGGTGCGGCCTTCTTCGCCGCGCCCCGCCCGGTCGGCGCCGCCGGCGCCACGGCCTCCACCACGACGGTGATGTGGCAGGTCCGCTTGCGGATCCGGTAGGCCCGGCCCTGCGCCCGGGGCTGGAACCGCTTCATCGTCGGGCCCTCGTCCACGAACGCCTCGCTGACGAGCAGCGCGTCGGGGTCCAGCCGCTCGTTGTTCTCCGCGTTGGCGATCGCGCTCGCGAGCACCTTGTAAACCTGCTCACTCGCCGCCTGCGGCGCGAACTGCAGCACCGTGAGCGCCTCCTTCGCGGGCAGACCGCGGACGAGGTTGACCACCCGGCGCGCCTTGGTCGGCGAGATGCGCACGTGTCGCGCAACCGCCCGCGCGCCCGGAAGCACCGGAGCGTCGCCCTTTACTGGCATCGCTGAAACCCCTTGATCCTTTATCCGTGGTCGGCGCTCAGCGCCGGCGGCTCTTCCGGTCGTCCTTCTCGTGACCCTTGAACGTGCGGGTCAGCGCAAACTCACCGAGCTTGTGCCCGACCATCGCCTCGGTGATGAACACCGGGACGTGCTTGCGCCCGTCGTGCACGGCGATCGTGTGCCCGAGCATGTCCGGGATGATCGTCGAGCGGCGCGACCAGGTCTTGATGACGTTCTTCGAGCCCTTCTCGTTCTGCGTCTCCACCTTCTTGAGCAGGTGGTCGTCGATGAACGGGCCCTTCTTCAGGCTGCGAGGCATATCTACCTATCTCCCTTAGCCGCGCTTACGGGTGGCGTAGCGGCGGCGGACGATGAGGCGGTCGCTCGCCTTGCCCTTCTGCCGGGTACGACCCTCGGGCTTACCCTGCGGGTTCACCGGGTGACGACCACCGGAGGTCTTGCCCTCACCACCGCCGTGCGGGTGGTCGACCGGGTTCATCGCCACACCACGGACGGTCGGGCGGCGGCCCTTCCAGCGCATCCGGCCGGCCTTACCCCAGTTGATGTTCGACTGGTCGGCGTTGCCGATCTCACCGATGGTGGCCCGGCAGCGCACGTCCACCCGCCGGATCTCGCCGGAGGGCATCCGCAGCGTGGCGTACGCGCCCTCCCGGCCCAGCAGCTGGATGCCGACGCCGGCCGAGCGGGCCAGCTTGGCACCGCCGCCCGGACGCAGCTCCACCGCGTGGATGGTGGAACCCACCGGGATGTTGCGCAGCGGCAGGTTGTTGCCCGGCTTGATGTCGGCGCTCGGCCCGGACTCGACCCGGTCGCCCTGCTTCAGGTCCTTCGGCGCGATGATGTACCGCTTCTCGCCGTCGGCGTAGTGCAGCAGCGCGATCCGCGCGGTGCGGTTCGGGTCGTACTCGATGTGCGCGACCTTCGCCGGCACGCCGTCCTTGTCGACCCGCTTGAAGTCGATCAGACGGTACTGCCGCTTGTGCCCGCCACCGTGGTGCCGCGTGGTGATCCGGCCGTGGGCGTTGCGCCCGCCCTTCTTCGGCAGCGGGACCAGCAGCGACTTCTCCGGCGTCGACCGGGTGATCTCGGCGAAGTCGGCGACGCTGGAGCCACGCCGGCCCGGCGTCGTCGGCTTGTACTTACGGATAGCCATTGTCTATACCCCTCAGCTGACCGGGCCGCCGAAGGCCTCGATGCGGTCGCCCTCGGCCAGCTTCACCATTGCCCGCTTGGTGTTCTTGCGCTTTCCGTACCCGGTGCGGGTGCGCTTGCGCTTGCCCTCGCGGTTGGCCGTGTTGACGGTCAGTACGCGGACGTTGAAGATCTGCTGGATAGCGATCTTGATCTGCGTCTTGTTGGCGTCCGGGTGCACCAGGAACGTGTACCAGTTCTGGTCGAGAACGCTGTAGCTCTTCTCCGAGACGACCGGCGCGAAGATGATGTCCCGCGGGTCGGCGATGGTGGTCACTTGTCGCTCTCCTCACCCTGCGCCCCACCACGGCCGCCCAGGAACTCGTCCAGGGCCTCCCTGGTGAAGACCACGTCGTCGGCCACCAGCACGTCGTACGTGTTGAGCTGGCCGGCCTCCAGCAGGTGCACCCGGGGCTCGTTGCGCAGCGAGAGCCAGTTCAGCTCGTCGGTGCGGCTGAGCACCACCAGCACCCGCCTGGCCTCGGTCGCCTTGCGCAGCACGCCGAGCGCCGTCTTGGTCGACGGCGTCTCGCCGGTGACGAAGGTCTCGACCACGTGCACCTGACCGTTGCGGGCCCGGTCCGAGAGGGCGCCACGCAGGGCGGCGGCCTTCATCTTCTTCGGGGTCCGCTGGCTGTAGTCACGCGGGACCGGCCCGTGCACGACGCCACCGCCGGCGAACTGCGGCGCGCGGATCGAACCCTGCCGGGCCCGCCCGGTGCCCTTCTGCTTGTAGGGCTTCTTGCCGCCGCCGGCGACCTCGCCCCGGGTCTTGGTCTTGTGCGTGCCCTGCCGCGCGGCGGCGAGCTGGGCGACGACGACCTGGTGCATCAGCGCGATGTTCGCCTGCGCGTCGAAGACCTCGGCCGGCAGCTCGACGGAGCCGCTCTTGGTCCCCTCGGCGTTCAATACGTCGACGGTGGTCACAGCGCTCGTCCTCCGTTCGCGACTGCGGGGCTCGCAAGCTCACTCCTCGCGCTCACTTTGCGCCGCCCTTCTTCGCCTCGGTCTTGGCCGCGGAGCGGACCAGCACCAGCGCGCCCTTGGGGCCGGGGATGGCACCGCGGACCAGCAGGATGTTGTTCTCCAGGTCGACCGCCTGGACGGTGAGGTTCTGCACGGTGTACCGCGCCCCACCCATCCGGCCGGCCATCCGGACGCCCTTGAAGACCCGGCCCGGGGTGGCGCAGGCGCCGATCGAGCCCGGCGAGCGGTGCTTGCGCTCGACACCGTGGCTGGCGCGCAGGCCGTGGAAGCCGTGCCGCTTCATCACACCGGCGAAGCCCTTGCCCTTGGTCCGGCCGGTCACGTCGACGGTCGCGCCCGGCGCGAAGGTCTCGACGTTGACCTCCTGGCCCAGCTCGTAGTCGGTCGCGTCGGTGGTGCGCAGCTCGACGATGTGCCGGCGCGGTGCCACCTCGGCCTTGGCGTAGTGGCCGCTGATCGGCTTCTTGACCTTCCGGGGGTCGATCGCGCCGTACGCCAGCTGGACCGCGGAGTAGCCGTCCTTCTCAGCGGTGCGGACCTGGGTGACGACACACGGTCCGGCCTGCACCACGGTCACCGGGACAACCTTGTTGTTGTCCCAGACCTGGGTCATGCCGAGCTTGGCGCCCAGGATGCCCTTCACTTGCCTGTCCATTAGTCCGGTCCCTACAGCTTGATCTCGATGTCGACGCCAGCCGGCAGGTCGAGGCGCATGAGCGAGTCGACCGTCTTGGGGGTCGGGTCGATGATGTCGATCAGACGCTTGTGCGTGCGCATCTCGAAGTGCTCACGCGAGTCCTTGTACTTGTGCGGCGAACGGATCACGCAGAAACGGTTGATCTCCGTGGGCAGCGGCACCGGGCCCGCGACCTGAGCCCCGGTACGCGTCACCGTCTCAACGATCTTGCGCGCCGAGGAGTCGACCACCTCGTGGTCGTACGCCTTGAGCCGGATGCGGATCTTCTGTCCCGCCATGGTGGCCTCTGTTCCTTCTCTCGCCTTGTCCGTCCCGCCCGCCCGCTGCCGCGGAGCGCGCTCCCGGGTGGGGAGCGGGATGTTCCATGCCGGGCGCGGGCGCTGCCCAGTTCCCGTGCTGTCCGACCCCCGCGGTCGGGCGTGTCGCACCCCGGGGCCGGACTCCACCCCGGAGAGTTCCGAGGCGGTCCCGCCCGTGCGGGAAGTTTCGGGGCGCCGGTGGTAGATCAACTACCCCCGGACGCCCAGCAAGGGTGGTTGACTGCTGGGCAGCCAACCACCCCGCCGGTACGCAACCTGACCAGTATGCCGTACTACCGCACGGCAACGCTAATCGGGGTTACCTGAATTACTTTACGATCTTCGTGACGAACCCGGCGCCGACCGTCCGGCCACCCTCACGGATCGCGAACTTGAGGTTCTCCTCCATCGCGATCGGCTGGATCAGCTTGACGGACATCGTGGTGTTGTCACCCGGCATGACCATCTCGGTGCCCTCGGGCAGCGTGACGACGCCGGTAACGTCCGTGGTCCGGAAGTAGAACTGCGGACGGTAGTTCTGGAAGAACGGGGTGTGCCGGCCGCCCTCCTCCTTGGAGAGGATGTAGACGGTCGCCTCGAACTCCGTGTGCGGAGTGGTGGTGCCGGGCTTGACGACCACCATGCCGCGCTCGACGTCCTCGCGCTTGATGCCCCGGAGCAGCAGGCCGACGTTCTCGCCCGCACGGGCCTCGTCCAGCAGCTTGCGGAACATCTCGATGCCGGTGCAGACCGTCTTCTGCGACTTCTCGCGGATACCGACGAGCTCCACCTCCTCGTTCGGCTTGAGGATGCCACGCTCGGCGCGGCCGGTCACCACGGTGCCCCGACCGGTGATCGTGAAGACGTCCTCGATCGGCATCAGGAACGGCTTCTCGGTCTCCCGCTCCGGCTGCGGAATGGCGGTGTCGACGGCGCTCATCAGGTCCATGAGCTTGTCGGTCCACTCCGGGTCGCCCTCGAGGGCCTTCAGCGCCGAGACCCGGACGACCGGCAGGTCGTCACCCGGGTACTCCTGCGCCGAGAGCAGCTCGCGGACCTCGAGCTCGACGAGCTCCAGCAGCTCCTCGTCGTCGACCATGTCGCTCTTGTTCAGCGCCACGACGATGTACGGCACGCCGACCTGGCGGGCCAGCAGCACGTGCTCGCGGGTCTGCGGCATCGGGCCGTCGGTCGCCGCGACCACCAGGATCGCGCCGTCCATCTGCGCGGCACCGGTGATCATGTTCTTGATGTAGTCGGCGTGACCGGGGCAGTCGACGTGCGCGTAGTGCCGCGCCTCGGTCTGGTACTCGACGTGCGCGATCGAGATCGTGATGCCCCGGGCCTTCTCCTCCGGCGCCTTGTCGATCTCGTCGAACGGCGTGTACGGGTTCAGGTCCGGCATCCTGTCGTGCAGGACCTTGGTGATGGCCGCCGTCAGCGTCGTCTTACCGTGGTCGATGTGACCAATGGTGCCGATGTTGACGTGCGGCTTAGTCCGCTCGAACTTCGCCTTCGCCACTGGTGTCCTCCTGTGGACTTCTTGGTTCGTACGCCCGGCACGCCATTCGGCGCTCAGGACTCTGTCGACAGCCTTTCCGACCGAGGATTCCCGATCGGGAAGTCATGTGGGTCTTGCGGCGGTGAAACCTTCAGGCCCGGTCTCGCAGCCCGGCCCGTGGGCGCCGCGGGCGAGATTACCCGCCCGCGACACTCGCGGAATCACCGGCCCGGCAACGGGTCAGTGCGCGTTTCCGCTCACTCGCCCGTCGCCTTCGCGATGATCTCCTTCGCCACGCTCGCGGGAACCTCGGCGTAGGAGTCGAACTGCATGCTGTAGCTAGCCCGGCCCTGGGTCTTCGACCGCAGGTCGCCGACATAGCCGAACATCTCCGACAGCGGCACCAGGGCCCGGACGATGCGAGCGCCGCTGCGCTCCTCCATCGCCTGGATGATGCCTCGGCGGGAGTTCAGGTCGCCGATCACGTCGCCCATGTTCTCCTCGGGCGTGGTGACCTCGACGGACATCATCGGTTCGAGCAGTGCCGGGTCGGCCTTGCGGGCCGCCTCCTTCAGCACCATCGAACCGGCGATCTTGAAGGCCATTTCCGACGAGTCGACCTCGTGGTACTGGCCGTCCAGCAGGGTGAGCTTCAGCCCGACCAGCGGGAAGCCGGCGAGGATGCCGTACTGCATGGCGTCCTGCGCACCGGCGTCCACCGACGGGATGAACTCCCGCGGAATCCGGCCACCGGTCACCGCGTTGGCGAACTCGTACGTCGGCGAGTCGTTGTCCAGCGGCAGCGGCTCCAGGCTGACGATGACCCGGGCGTACTGCCCCGAACCACCGGTCTGCTTCTTGTGGGTGTACTCGATCTTGTCCACCTTGCGGCGGATGGTCTCCCGGTACGCCACCTGCGGCTTGCCGATGTTCGCCTCGACGTTGAACTCGCGGCGCATCCGGTCCACCAGGATGTCCAGGTGCAGCTCGCCCATGCCGGAGATGACGGTCTGGCCGGTCTCCTCGTCGAGCTTGACCCGGAAGGTCGGGTCCTCCTCGGCGAGCCGCTGGATGGCGGTGCTGAGCTTCTCCTGGTCGGCCTTGGTCTTCGGCTCGATCGCCACCTCGATGACCGGCTCGGGGAAGGTCATCGACTCCAGGATGACCGGGTTGGCCGGGTCGCAGAGGGTGTCGCCGGTGGTGGTCTGCTTGAGGCCCTGCACCGCGATGATGTCGCCAGCCTGGGCCGAGCTGCGCTCTTCCCGCTTGTTGGCGTGCATCTGGTAGATCTTGCCGATCCGCTCCTTGCGGTCCTTGGTGGAGTTGATCACCTGCGATCCGGACTCCACCGTGCCCGAGTAGACCCGGACGTAGGTCAGCTTGCCCAGGTGCTTGTCGGTCTGGATCTTGAAGGCCAGTCCGGAGAACGGCTCCTTGCGGTCCGGCTTGCGCTGCAGCGGGGTCTCGCCGTCGGTCGCGGTGCCCTCGATGGCCGGGATGTCCAGCGGCGACGGGAGGTAGTCCACCACCGCGTCGAGCATCGGCTGGACGCCCTTGTTCTTGAAGGCCGAGCCGCAGAGCACCGGGTTGGCCTTGCCACCGATGGTGGCCCGCCGGATGGCGGCCTTGATCGCGTCGACCGAGAGCTCCTCGCCCTCGAGGTACTTCTCCATCACCGAGTCGTCGACGTCGGCGAGCGTCTCGATCAGCTTCTCGCGCCACTCGGCGGCCTGGTCGGCGAGCTCGGCCGGGATCTCCTCGACCGCGTAGTCCTCGCCCTTCTGGGTCTCGCCGCGCCAGGTCAGCGCGCGCATCCCGACCAGGTCGACGACGCCGATGTGCTCGGCCTCGGTCCCGATCGGGATCTGCAGCACCAGCGGGGTGGCGTTGAGCCGATCGATCATCATCTGCACGCAGCGGAAGAAGTCGGCTCCGGTCCGGTCGAGCTTGTTGACGAAGCACATCCGCGGGACGTTGTACTTGTCGGCCTGCCGCCAGACGTTCTCCGTCTGCGGCTCCACACCGGCGACACCGTCGTAGACGGCGACCGCACCGTCGAGCACCCGCAGCGACCGCTCGACCTCGACCGTGAAGTCGACGTGGCCGGGCGTGTCGATGATCTGGATCGTGTGGCCCTTCCACTCACACTTGGTGGCGGCGGAGGTGATGGTGATCCCCCGCTCCTGCTCCTGCTCCATCCAGTCCATGACGGCGGCGCCCTCGTGGACCTCACCGATCTTGTAGGTGATGCCGGTGTAGAACAGGATCCGCTCGGTGGTAGTGGTCTTACCGGCATCGATGTGCGCCATGATGCCGATGTTGCGTACGTTGGCGAGCGCGTCTGCGGCGGCCACTTCAATCCCTACTTGTCGTCTCGTCGGTGTGATCGCGACCGGTGCCGGGTCCCGGCGCGGTGCGACCGCGCCGGAACCCGGATGGTCGTTACCAGCGGTAGTGCGCGAAGGCCTTGTTGGACTCGGCCATCTTGTGGGTGTCCTCACGCCGCTTCACGGCGGCGCCAAGACCGTTGCTCGCGTCCAGCAGCTCGTTCATCAGCCGCTCGACCATCGTCTTCTCCCGGCGGGCCCGGGAGTAGGTGACCAGCCAGCGCAGGCCCAGCGTGGTGGCACGCTGCGGCTTGACCTCGACCGGCACCTGGTAGGTCGCGCCACCGACCCGGCGGCTGCGGACCTCCAGGGTCGGCTTCACGTTGTCCATCGCCCGCTTGAGGGTGACCACGGGGTCGGTGCCGGACTTCTCCCGGCAGCCCTCCAGGGCCTCGTAGACGATGCGCTCGGCGAGCTGCCGCTTGCCGCGCAGCAGGATCTTGTTCACCAGCTGGGTGACCAGCGGGGAGTTGTACACCGGGTCGGCGACCAGCGGCCGGCGCGGAGCAGGGCCCTTACGCGGCATGTCAGCTCTTCTCCTTCTTCGCGCCGTAGCGGCTGCGGGCCTGCTTGCGGTTGCGGACACCCTGGGTGTCCAGCGAACCGCGGACGATCTTGTAACGCACGCCCGGAAGGTCCTTCACCCGGCCACCGCGGACCAGCACGAGGGAGTGCTCCTGGAGGTTGTGCCCGACGCCCGGGATGTAGGCGGTCACCTCGATCTGGCTGCTGAGCTTCACCCGAGCGACCTTGCGCAGCGCGGAGTTCGGCTTCTTGGGGGTGGTGGTGTACACGCGCGTGCACACGCCGCGCCGCTGGGGACTTCCCTTCAGCGCCGGCGTCTTGGTCTTACTCGTCTTCGCCTGGCGGCCCTTGCGGACCAACTGCTGGATCGTGGGCACCGGGTTTTCCGCTCCCTTCGGCCGCCCTCTGCGACCGCGCCGTGTGTCTTAGCCGCCCGTCGACGGGTGGCTCTCTTACCTTCCAACCAGGGCCGTCTTCCGGCGGTCCCGGCACCCGCGGTCGGGCGTGTCGCCCGTTCACGGTTTCCGCCGCCGCTCGTCGACGCCGGATTCCAGCTCGCCGGCACGCCGGGGGCGTAGCCGACTCGTTTCGACTGTGTCGTGACGTTGCCCGATCGCCATGGGCTCGGGCACACGCACGAGTTGCCCGGGCAGGCCCGGGCACGAGAGGAAAGAGTACCTACCGTGAGTGGGCACGTCAAAACAGGACTCCGGAAGGTTGTCGGGCAACCCCCGGCCAGGCCCGGATCTCCGCGTCGCTCCCGAAAAGCACTGCCGGTTGTCAAGTGTACCGGCTGATCCCACGATCGGCCCGTCGGCCCGGCAACCCGACAGGCCACCCACCGCCGACGCGGGCCACCGACGCCCCTGCCCGGGCCTTCTAGAGCAGTTGCAGCAGCACCGACACGGCCACCGCGAGCACGGTCAGGGCCAGGCCGACACCGGCACAGCCCAGCCCGGCGATCGCCAGTCCCCGGCCGGTGAACCGGACCGGCGGTGCGGTCGGATCGGCCCCGGGCGCCCGCCCACGGCCACCCGGCCAGCCCGACCGGCCGCCGGCAGACGTCTGCCGGCGGCCCAGCTCGCCGAGGAGCACGCCGGCCAGGCCGAGCAGCCCGGCGAGTACCGCGAAGGCGCCGGCCACCCAGCCGCCCCAGTCGTTCGGACTGCTGCCGGCCAGGCCCAGGCAACCCGCGGTGAAGGCGACGAGCACGGATGCGATCCCGGTCACCAGCGAGGCCACCGCCGGCCCCGAGGTCACCGGCGCCACCGCCAGGTGCACCAGCCCGAACGGCGTACCGGGGACGGCGTCGACCCGACTCGGTGCCCGCACCGACTCCCGGGGCGGCGGCGCCACCGCCGGTCCGCCACCGCCGCCCGCACCCGGTCCGGCGGCCGGCAGGGACATCGTCGGGTACCCGGGACGCGGCACAGCGCCGGGGCGGGCCTCCGGCATCGGGTACGCCGCACCGGTGGCCGACCCGCGCACCCCTGTCGACCCGGCAGCCGCGGCCACCGGCCCCGGCCCGGAGATCGGGATCGCGGGGACAGGGCCGGAGCCGGAGCCGGGCGCTCCCGGCGTCTGTCCGGCGGCCGCCCCCGGCCAGGCCGGGCCGGAGTTCCCGGTCGCCGGTCCGGTTGTCGCCGCCGGGGCGGGCCGGGCCCATTCGCTGGCCGCCGCGCCAGGGTCGCCGGCGGCACCGACCGACGACGTCGGCGCAGCCGTCGGCAGCGTGTACGAGGGCTCGTGGTAGCGGGACTGCTGCCCGTCCGGCAGCCCCGGGGTCTCGTCCGCCGCGCGCTCCACCTGCGGTGGCTGCGCCTCCTCCGTCACGAAACTCCCCCTGGAAAGCACCGGCCGCCGACCACGGCGGAACTGACCGGCCGGGCGTCGACCGGAACCGACACGTCGTGTCGAGGCCAGGTTACCGTCGCGCGGCCAGGTCAGCCCCGCCCGGTCCTGGCGGGGTCGCGGTCAGTCGACGCCGGGCGCGAAGTCCCGGCCGACCGAGCCGTTCGCCAGGTTCACCACGCCGACCACGGTCGCCGTCACCACGGCGGTGGCGGCGAGGACGATCCCGGCCCAGGCCAGCCGCTCGCCGCGACGCAGCCAGGCCGCGCCGGTCAGGTAACCCCCGGAGGCGTACGCCTCGCGGCGGGCCTGCCGGGCCAGCAGCATCGCCACCGTCGCCGGCACGATCCCGCCGACAAGTGCGCCGGTGAGCAGCGCCACCAGTCCGAGCGCGAAGACCGCGCGCGACTTTGTCGAACGGACCGGATCCGGGTCGAGCGGATGGCGGGTGGCCGGACCGGCTGCCGGCGTCGTCGTCACGGGGTCAGCCTACCCACCCCGGCGGCCCCGGCCGGAAAAGCGGGCAGCCCCGCCCGTCGTCGTGACGGAGCGGGGCTGCCCGGTGTCGCCTCTTAGCGGTACGACCCGAAGTCGAAGTCGTCCAGCGGCACCGCCTGCCCGCTGGCCGGCCCGAACCCGTAGTCGGTCTCCGGGTAACCGGTCATCGAGTAGACCTTGGCCTTCGCCTCCTCGGTCGGCTCGACCCGGATGTTGCGGTACTTGCTGATGCCCGTACCGGCCGGGATGAGCTTTCCGATGATGACGTTCTCCTTGAGACCGATCAGCGAGTCGCTCCGGGCGTGGATCGCCGCGTCCGTGAGCACCCGGGTGGTCTCCTGGAAGGAGGCCGCCGACAGCCACGAGTCGGTGGCCAGCGACGCCTTGGTGATACCCATCAGCACCGGCCGGCCCGCCGCGGGCTCGCCGCCCTCGGAGACGAGTCGGCGGTTCTCCGACTCGAAGAGCGCCCGGTCGACGAGCACACCCGGCAGGAACTCGGTCGCGCCGGAATCGATCACCGTCACCCGCTTGAGCATCTGGCGGATGATGATCTCGATGTGCTTGTCGTGGATGAGCACACCCTGCGACCGGTAGACCTCCTGGACCTCCTGGGTCAGGTGGACCTGGACCGCCCGCGGGCCGAGGATCCGCAGCAGCTCGTGCGGGTCGATGGTGCCCTTGGTCAGCTTCTGCCCGACGTCGACGTGGTCGCCGTCGTGCGCCTGGAGCTGCACCCGCTTGGAGATCTTGTCGTACACGATCTCGTCGCTGCCGTCGTCCGGCACCACGATGATCTTGCGCGACCGCTCGCCGTCCTCGATCCGGATCCGGCCCGGGGTGTCGGCGATCGGCGCCTTGCCCTTCGGGATCCGGGCCTCGAAGATCTCCTGGACCCGGGGCAGACCCTGGGTGATGTCCTCACCAGCGACACCACCGGTGTGGAAGGTACGCATCGTCAGCTGCGTGCCCGGCTCACCGATCGACTGGGCGGCGATGATGCCGACCGCCTCGCCGACGTCCACGGTCTTGCCCGTCGGCAGCGAGCGGCCGTAGCACGCCCCGCAGACGCCGAGCTTGGACTCGCAGGTGAGCACGCTGCGGACCCGTACGGTGTCCACCCCGGCCGCCACGATCCGGTCGACCAGGATCGTGTTGATGTCCGCGCCCCGCTCGGCGACCAGGTTCCCGTCGGGACCCTTGATGTCGTCGGCCAGGGTACGGGCGTGCACGCTGGTCTCCACGTGCTCGTGGGCCACCAGCCTGCCGTCCAGCTGGGTCGCGATCTGCATCGGGATGGCGCGGTCGGTGCCGCAGTCCTCCTCGCGGATGATCACGTCCTGCGAGACGTCCACCAGACGGCGGGTCAGGTAACCCGAGTCGGCGGTACGCAGCGCGGTGTCGGCGAGACCCTTCCGGGCACCGTGCGTGGAGATGAAGTACTCCAGCACGGAGAGACCCTCCCGGTAGCTGGCCTTGATCGGCCGCGGGATGATCTCACCCTTCGGGTTGGCCACCAGACCACGGATCGCGGCGATCTGGCGGAGCTGGAGCAGGTTACCGCGGGCACCCGAGTTGATCATCTTCCACAGCGGGTTCTCCTGCGGCAGCGCGGTCTCCATCTCCTTGGCGACCTCGTTCGTCGCCTTGGTCCAGATCTCGATGAGCTCGCCGCGACGCTCCTCGGCGGTCATCAGACCCCGCTGGTAGTCCTTGTCGATCCGCGCGGCTTCCTTCTCGTACCGCTCCAGGATCTCCCGCTTGCGCGGCGGCGCGATGACGTCCTCCATGCCGATCGTCACGCCGGACCAGGTGGCCCAGTGGAAACCGGCCTCCTTCAGCCCGTCGAGCGTCGCGGCCAGGGCCACCTTCGGGAACCGCTCGGCGAGATCGTTGACGATCGCGGAGAGCTGCCCCTTGCGGATCTCGTAGTTCACGAACCGGTAGCCGACCGGCAGGGTCTCGTTGAAGAGCACCCGGCCCAGCGTGGTCTCCACGGTAAGCGGCTCGCCCGGGGTCCAGTCCTCCGGAGCGGTCCACCGGGACGCACCCGGCCCGTTGTCGACCTCGACCACACCGCGCAGCCGGATCTTCACCGGGGTCTGCAGGTGCAGTTCGCCGTTGTCGAAGGCCATCCGCGCCTCGGCGTCCGAGCTGAACACCCGGCCCTCGCCCGCCTCACCGGGGGTGAGGTGGGTCAGGTGGTAGAGGCCGATGACCATGTCCTGGGTGGGCATGGTGACCGGCTTGCCGTCCGCCGGCTTGAGGATGTTGTTCGACGAGAGCATCAGGATCCGGGCCTCGGCCTGCGCCTCGGCCGACAGCGGCACGTGCACCGCCATCTGGTCGCCGTCGAAGTCCGCGTTGAACGCGGTGCAGACCAGCGGGTGGATCTGGATCGCCTTGCCCTCGACCAGCTGCGGCTCGAACGCCTGGATGCCGAGCCGGTGCAGGGTCGGCGCCCGGTTCAGCAACACCGGGTGCTCGCCGATGACCTCTTCCAGCACGTCCCAGACGACCGGCCGCTGCCGCTCGACCATCCGCTTCGCGGACTTGATGTTCTGTGCGTGGTTGAGGTCCACCAGCCGCTTCATCACGAACGGCTTGAACAGCTCCAGCGCCATCTGCTTGGGCAGGCCGCACTGGTGCAGCTTGAGCTGCGGGCCGACGACGATCACGGAACGACCGGAGTAGTCGACCCGCTTGCCGAGCAGGTTCTGCCGGAACCGGCCCTGCTTGCCCTTGAGCATGTCCGACAGCGACTTCAGCGGCCGGTTGCCCGGACCGGTGACCGGCCGGCCCCGCCGCCCGTTGTCGAACAGCGCGTCCACGGCCTCCTGGAGCATCCGCTTCTCGTTGTTGACGATGATCTCGGGCGCGCCGAGGTCGATCAGTCGCTTGAGCCGGTTGTTCCGGTTGATCACGCGGCGGTAGAGGTCGTTCAGGTCCGAGGTCGCGAACCGGCCACCGTCGAGCTGCACCATCGGGCGCAGGTCCGGCGGGATCACCGGTACGCAGTCCAGCACCATGCCGAGCGGCGAGTTGCGGGTGTTCAGGAACGCCGCCACGACCTTGAGCCGCTTGAGCGCCCGGATCTTCCGCTGCCCCTTGCCGGTACGGATGATCTCGCGGAGGTTGTCGGCCTCGGCGTCCAGGTCCATGTTCTGGACCAGCGCCTTGATCGCCTCCGCGCCCATCCCACCGGTGAAGTACTCGCCGAACCGGTCCCGCAGCTCGCGGTAGAGCAGCTCGTCGGTGACCAGCTGCTTCGGCTCCAGCTTGCGGAAGGTGTCCAGCACCTCTTCGAGGCGGTCGATCTCGCGCTGCGCCCGGTCGCGGATCTGGCGCATCTCGCGCTCTCCGCCTTCCTTGACCTTGCGCCGCACGTCGGCCTTGGCACCCTCGGCCTCCAGCTCGGCCAGGTCGGCCTCGAGCTTGGCGGCCCGCTTCTCGATCTCCGAGTCGCGGCTGTTCTCGGCCTGCCGCTTCTCGGCCAGGATCTCGTTCTCCACCGTCGACAGGTCGCGGTGCCGTGCTTCGGCGTCCACGCTCGTGACCACGTACGACGCGAAGTAAATGATCTTTTCGAGGTCCTTGGGCGCCAGGTCGAGCAGGTAGCCGAGCCGACTCGGCACACCCTTGAAGTACCAGATGTGCGTGACCGACGCGGCCAGCTCGATGTGGCCCATCCGCTCACGGCGCACCTTGGAGCGGGTCACCTCGACACCGCAGCGCTCGCAGATGATGCCCTTGAACCGGACCCGCTTGTACTTACCGCAGTAGCACTCCCAGTCCCGCTGCGGACCGAAGATCTTCTCGCAGAAGAGCCCGTCCTTTTCCGGCTTCAGGGTGCGGTAGTTGATCGTTTCAGGCTTCTTGACCTCGCCGTGCGACCACTGACGGATGTCGTCAGCGGTGGCCAGGCCAATCCGCAACTCGTCGAAGAAGTTGACGTCGAGCACGTTATATATCCCTCGTGTCGTGTCGTATTGCCACTAGCTCACCGGGCTGGGGGTTCGGGGCGGAGCAACCCGACCCGAACCCCGCCAACCTCACACCTCTTCGACCGAGCTCGGCTCGCGCCGGGACAGGTCGATGCCGAGTTCCTCCGCCGCCCGGAAGACCTCGTCGTCGGTCTCGCGCATCTCCAGGGCCACACCGTCGCTGGAGAGCACCTCTACGTTGAGGCACAGCGACTGAAGCTCCTTGAGCAGCACCTTGAAGGACTCCGGGATGCCCGGCTCGGGGATGTTCTCGCCCTTGACGATCGCCTCGTACACCTTGACCCGGCCGAGTACGTCGTCGGACTTGATCGTCAGCAGCTCCTGGAGCGCGTACGCGGCGCCGTACGCCTGCATCGCCCAGCACTCCATCTCGCCGAACCGCTGGCCACCGAACTGCGCCTTACCACCCAGCGGCTGCTGCGTGATCATCGAGTACGGGCCGGTCGAGCGAGCGTGGATCTTGTCGTCGACCAGGTGGTTCAGCTTGAGGATGTAGATGTAGCCGACCGCGATCGGGTCGGGCAGCGGCTCGCCGGAACGTCCGTCGAAGAGCTGCGCCTTGCCGCTCGCGCCGATCAGCTGCTTGCCGTCCCGGTTGGGCAGGGTCGACGAGAGCAGACCGGAGATCTCCTCCTCCTTGGCGCCGTCGAAGACCGGCGTCGCCACGTTGGTGTCCGGCTCGGAGGAGTCCGCGTCGATCGACCGCAGCGCCCGCTTCCAGTCGGCGTCGTCTCCCTGGACCTGCCAGCCGGTCTTGGCGACCCACCCGAGGTGGGTCTCCAGCACCTGGCCGATGTTCATCCGGCTCGGCACGCCGAGCGGGTTGAGCACGATGTCGACCGGGGTGCCGTCCTCCAGGAACGGCATGTCCTCGACCGGCAGGATCTTGGAGATGACGCCCTTGTTGCCGTGCCGGCCGGCGAGCTTGTCGCCGTCCTGGATCTTCCGCTTCTGCGCCACGTAGACCCGGACCAGCTCGTTGACGCCCGGCGGCAGCTCGTCGCCGTCCTCCCGGCTGAACGTGCGTACGCCGATGACCGTGCCGGTCTCGCCGTGCGGCACCTTCAACGAGGTGTCCCGGACCTCGCGCGCCTTCTCGCCGAAGATCGCGCGGAGCAGCCGCTCCTCCGGGGTCAGCTCGGTCTCGCCCTTCGGCGTGACCTTGCCGACCAGGATGTCGCCGGTGACGACCTCGGCGCCGATCCGGATGATGCCGCGCTCGTCGAGGTCGGCGAGCATCTCCTCGCTGACGTTCGGGATGTCGCGGGTGATCTCCTCCGGACCGAGCTTGGTGTCCCGGGCGTCGACCTCGTGCTCCTCGATGTGGATCGAGGTGAGGGCGTCCTGCTGGACGAGGCGCTGCGACAGGATGATCGCGTCCTCGTAGTTGTGCCCCTCCCACGGCATGAAGGCGACCAGCAGGTTGCGGCCGAGCGCCATCTCGCCGTCGTCGGTGCACGGGCCGTCCGCGATGACCTGCCCAGCCTCGACCCGGTCACCCTCGAAGACGATCGGCTTCTGGTTGACGCAGGAGCCCGCGTTGGAGCGGCGGAACTTGTGCAGCAGGTAGGTGCGCCGGTGGCCGTCGTCCTGGTGCACCGTCACGTAGTCGGCACAGAGGTCCTCGACCACGCCGCCGACCTCGGCGACGACCACGTCACCGGCGTCGACCGCGGCCCGGTACTCCATGCCGGTGCCGACCAGCGGCGACTCGGCCTTGACCAGCGGCACCGCCTGGCGCTGCATGTTCGCGCCCATCAGTGCCCGGTTGGCGTCGTCGTGCTCCAGGAACGGGATCATGGCGGTGGCGACCGACACCATCTGGCGCGGCGACACGTCCATGTAGTCCACCGCGGTCGGCGCGACGTAGTCGATCTCGCCGCCCTTCCGGCGGACCAGGACCCGGTCCTCGGCGAAGGTGCCGTCCGCCCGCAGCGCCGTGTTGGCCTGCGCCTTGACGAACCGGTCCTCCTCGTCGGCGGTCAGGTAGTCGATCTGGTCGGTGACCCGACCCTCGACGACCTTCCGGTACGGCGTCTCGATGAAGCCGAACGGGTTGACCCGGCCGAAGGTCGACAGGGCGCCGATCAGGCCGATGTTCGGCCCTTCCGGCGTCTCGATCGGGCACATCCGGCCGTAGTGGGACGGGTGCACGTCCCGGACCTCGAAGCCGGCCCGCTCCCGGGACAGACCACCCGGGCCGAGCGCGCTCAGCCGGCGCCGGTGGGTCAGCCCCGCCAGCGGGTTGGTCTGGTCCATGAACTGGGACAGCTGCGACGTACCGAAGAACTCCTTGATCGCCGCCACCACCGGGCGGATGTTGATCAGGGTCTGCGGGGTGATCGCCTCGACGTCCTGGGTGGTCATCCGCTCCCGGACCACCCGCTCCATCCGGGAGAGGCCGACCCGGACCTGGTTCTGGATCAGCTCGCCCACGGTACGCAGCCGGCGGTTGCCGAAGTGGTCGATGTCGTCGGCCTCGTAGCCCTCCTCACCGGCGTGCAGCCGGCAGAGGTATTCCACGGTGGCGACGATGTCGTCCTCGGTCAGCGTGCCGGTGTTGATCGGCACGTCGAGCTCGAGCTTCTTGTTGAACTTGTATCGGCCGACCTTGGCGACGTCGTACCTCTTCGGGTTGAAGAAGAGGTTGTCGAGCAGGGTCTGGGCGTTCTCCCGGGTCGGGGGCTCGCCGGGCCGGAGCTTGCGGTAGATGTCGAGCAGCGCCTCGTCCACCCCGGCGATGTGGTCCTTCTCCAGGGTGGTCATCATCAGCTCGGACCAGCCGAACCGCTCGCGGATCTGCTCGTTGGTCCAACCGATCGCCTTGAGCAGGACGGTGACCGCCTGCCGGCGCTTACGGTCGATGCGGACACCGACGGTGTCGCGCTTGTCGATGTCGAACTCCAGCCAGGCACCCCGGCTCGGGATGACCTTGACGCTGGAGAGGTCGCGGTCGGAGGTCTTGTCCGGCTGCTTGTCGAAGTAGACGCCCGGGGACCGGACGAGCTGGCTGACCACCACGCGCTCGGTGCCGTTGATGATGAAGGTGCCCTTCGGCGTCATCATCGGGAAGTCACCCATGAACACCGTCTGGCTCTTGATCTCACCGGTGGTGTTGTTGGTGAACTCCGCGGTCACGAACAGCGGGGCGCAGTAGGTCAGGTCCTTCTCCTTGCACTCCTCGATCGAGGCCTTGACCTCGTCGAAGCGCGGTGCGGAGAAGGAGAGCGACATAGTGCCAGAAAAGTCCTCAATGGGACTGATCTCGTCGAGGATCTCAGCGAGACCCGATCGAGCGTGCGGGTCGTCGGCCGACCGGCCCTGCCAAGCCTCGTTGCCGACCAGCCAGTCGAAGGACTCGTTCTGGATGGCAAGGAGGTTGGGGACCTCGAGGTGTTCGGTAATCCTGCCGAAGGAGATTCGGCGGGGCGCGAAAGCGCTCGACGTACGACTGGTCTTCGCAGGGCGGGAAGCTGCCAAGATGCGTCCTTCCGAGGACCGGTGCTGCTAGATGCGGCTGTCACGCGTGCACTCCAATGGCCCCACTCCAAACGCCCATAACTGGACATTCCGAGCAGGGGTCAAGTCGGAAGGCAGCGCAAACTAGCAGTGTAGCCGAGCGGCTAACCGCTGTCCAGCCCACCACGGCAGGGCGTTGCAGAACGTGTCGCCGACCGGTTGGTCGGCGCGCGCCGAGCGCGCTCACACGTCCCGCACGCAACCCGCTAGGCCCGTAGTAGCCAACGGCTCGTGGTGCTGCCGTGGCTCTTACCCAGGTGTCGGCCGTCGCAAGCGCGGAAGGTCTTGCTGATGTCAGCGTGCCTGCCGGTTCGTGCCGCGTCAAGGGCTGATGCCCGGGTCGGACCACCTCTTTACCCGGGTCGCCATCCGAAGCTGACCGCCCGGACGGGCCTGCGGCGGCCGTCGGAGGCGCCAAAGCCCTGATCATCGACGGTCGCAGCCAGTCAGCGGACGGAGACGGGCGGCGATCCGGCGCCGGATCGCCGCCCGTCGGCGACAAAGCTGTGCGTCAGCTCACTCGGCCGACGCGGGCCGCCCCCGACCGGCCCGCACCGCGCTGGCTCCCCCGCTCGGCGGAACGGAAGGACACCCGGTACGGGCCGCCCGGTGGGCGACGTGGCACGGAACTACTTGAGGGTGACCTTGGCGCCCTCGGCCTCGAGCTTGGCCTTGGCCTTCTCGGCGGTCTCCTTGTTGGCCTTCTCGACGACCGGCTTCGGCGCGCCCTCGACGAGGTCCTTGGCCTCCTTCAGGCCCAGGCCGGTCAGCTCACGCACGACCTTGATGACCTGGATCTTCTTGCCGCCGTCAGCCTCCAGGATGACGTCGAACTCGTCCTGCTCCGGCTCGGCTTCGGCGGCCGGGGCCGCGGCGCCACCGGCGGCGACGGCCACCGGCGCGGCGGCGGTCACGTCGAAGGTGGTCTCGAACTGCTTCACGAACTCCGAGAGCTCGATCAGCGTCATCTCCTTGAACGCGTCGAGCAGCTCTTCGGTGCTGAGCTTCGCCATGGTGTCTGGCGTCCTTTCGTAATCTCTTACACGAATATCGGGGTACCGGGAGGGCTGGCCGGTCAGGCGGCCTGCCCCTCCTTCTCACGCTTGTCCTGCAGGGCAGCCGCCAACCGCGCGGTCTGCGCCAGCGGCGCCTGGAACAGGGCAGCGGCCTTGCTCAGGCTGCCCTTCATCGCGCCGGCCATCTTGGCCAGCAGCACCTCGCGGGACTCGAGGTCGGCGAGCTTGTTGACCTCGTCGGCGCTGATCGCCCGGCCCTCGAAGACGCCACCCTTGATGACGAGCTTCGGGTTGGCCTTCGCGAACTCCCGCAGGCCCTTCGCCGCCTCGACCACGTCACCGGAGACGAAGGTCAGCGCGGTAGGACCGGTGAACAGCTCGTCGAGGCCGGCAATGCCAGCGTCCGTCGCGGCACGCTTGGCCAGCGTGTTCTTCGCCACCTCGTAGGTCGTCTCCCGACCCAGCGAGCGGCGCAGCTGGGTCAGCTGGGCGACCGTCAGTCCGCGGTACTCGGTGAGCACGGTGGCTCCCGCGTTGCGGAAGTGTTCGGTGAGCTCGGCGACGGCGGTGGCCTTGTCGGCCCGAACCGGCTTGTCCGCCATGTCCCTCCTCTCTCGTTTGCTCCAGGCTGGTCACGCCCGGCCGGCCCTCGGCACGGCCGGAGCCCGACGGATCGGAAGTCCACCCCAACGAGAGAAGCCCCGGCGCAGGGCGCACGGGGCGGAAAGGTCGCGCGGACACGACCTGGCACGCTTGCCGTCTCCCCCTGCGCGGGCCGCCCGTCGAGCGGGACCTTCGACCGTGCCAGGGCACGGCGACCAGCGGTCTCTGGGTTAGAACGTCGACCAAGCAGGCTTGGCCGACTTGTCAGAGTACGGGACGCCGGCCGTGACGGCCAAATCACCCCAGGTGTCCCGGGTCACGTCCGGGCCACCCGGGCCACCCGGCGTTCCTGCCCGGCCCCGGTCGCGGTTTCGTGCCCGGCCCCGGTCGGGGTCAGGTCCGGCGGTGGCGCAGCCAGGCGTACCCGGTCAGGGCCAGGGCACTCCAGAGCAGGGCGTGCCCGGTCAGCAGCGCCACCGAGGCACCGGTCGGCCCGGCGGTGGCGGCCCGGGCGGTGGCCAGTACCGGTGGCGCGATCCAGGGCAGGACGGAGTCCTTCAGCCCGAACACGTACCCGCCGACAACCCCGCCGACCAGGGCGGCGAGCCCGTACAGCGGGCTGTTCGTCGCCGCCCGGCTGGCCAGGGCGCCCAGGGCGACCGCCACCGGCAGGACCAGCAGGTGGGCCCAGAGCCCGACCGCCAGGCCCAGCGGAAGCGGCAGGTCGCCGGCCCGCTCCGGCCCGGTCACCCCGCCGAGCAGCCAGGGCAGCAGCAGCGCGACCGGAACCAGGGCCAGCCCGGCCAGCCCGGCGGCCAGGAGTCCACCGGCCAGTTCCGCCCGGCGACCGGCGGCCACCACGGCGAGCCGGCGCTGGACGTCCGGCTCGGTGTCCAGCAGCAGCTTGGTCTGCCAGGCCAGCACCGGGAAGAGCAACACCGCGGAGACCCCGTACGCCTCGGCGGCCTGTGCGGCGCCGCCCCCGTAGAGCACGCTGAGCGCGACCAGCCCGGTGATCAGCGGCGGCAGCACCCGGGCGGTCCGGACGAACCCCAGCAGCCGCATCCGGGCCAGCGCGATCACGACGCCTCCCCGGCGCTCGTGACCGGGGGCGGCGGCCCGGCGGACACCGGTCGGGTGGGCGACGACGCACCGGACAGCGGCTCGGCGGGGCGTACCCCGAGCACCTGGTGGCCGGCGCGACGCAGCGCGGCGACCGTCTCCAGGGCCCGCTCGGTCGGCACCGCGATCTCCACCACCGACGTCCCGGCTCCGGCAACCCGCTGGCCGGGCGCGGACGGGGCGCCGGTGGCGGCGCCGACGGGGATTCCGGCGGCGGCGGTCCCAACGGCAGGGATTCCGGCGGCGGTCCCAGCGGTCCCCTTCCCGATGGTTTCCGGAGGCGTGACGGTCACCGTCGCGTCGGCCACACTCCACCGCATCGCGGACGGCAGCCGGACCGTCTCGCCCCGGTGGTCGCTGACCAGCACAGCGCCGCCGTCGTCGAGTACCTCGCCGATCAGCTCGGGGACCAGTTCGCGGGTGGGCCCGTCCAATCCCTCCCACGGTTCGTCGAGGACGAGCAGGCCGGGCGGCCGGAGCAGGGCCTGGGCCAGTCCGACCTTCTGGGCGGTGCCCTTGGACAGCGCCGGCAACCGGACGTCGCGGTACGCCGCCAGCCCGAGCCGCTCGATCCAGCCGGTGGCGGTACGCTCCGCCGCCGCGCCCGACAGCCCCCGGATCCGGCCCATCCCGATCAGGTACTGCGCCACCGTGTACGGCTGCTCCGCCGGAAACCGCTCCGGCACCCAGCCAACCGTCGCGGGCCGGTCCCGGACCGCTCCGCGACTCGGCCGCAGTACGCCGACCGCCAGTTGCAGCAGCGTCGACTTGCCCACGCCGTTGCGGCCGAGCACCACGGCGCTCTGCCCGGGGCCGATCTCCAGCTCGACCGCCCGCAGCACCCACGGGGCGCGGCGGCCGTAGCGCAGCCAGACCTGATCCACTCGCACGGATAGGAGGGTGCCACAGCACCGCCCGACGCGCGGGGACCCGAGCTGTCCCGGGCACCGCCGCCGGCAGCCCGGCAGCCCGGAGCGCCGGAGCGCCGAAGGGCCGAAGGGGCCGGCGGCACGGGCGGAGGAGACGAGCCGGAGGCACGGGGCGGAGAGCCTGCGGCGCGGCGGAAACGCCGACGCGGGGCGCCCGCGAGAATCTCGCTGGGCGCCCCGCGTCGGAGGCGGACGAACGGGTCGGCGGAGGCTCAGTCCTCGGCCGACTCCCGCAGGTTCTTCACCACGTTCGGGTCGACCGGCACGCCCGGACCCATTGTCGTGGTGATGGTGACCTTCCTGAGGTACTTGCCCTTGGCCGCGGACGGCTTGGACCGGAGCACCTCGTCGAGCACCGCGGCGTAGTTGTCGACCAACTGGGTCTCGGAGAACGAGGCCTTGCCGATGATCATGTGCAGGTTGGAGTGCTTGTCCACCCGGAAGGTGATCTTGCCGCCCTTGATGTCCGAGACGGCCTTGGTGACGTCCATGGTCACCGTGCCGGTCTTCGGGTTCGGCATCAGACCGCGCGGGCCCAGGATCCGCGCGATCCGGCCGATCTTGGCCATCTGGTCCGGCGTGGCGATCGCCGCGTCGAAGTCGAGCCAGCCCTCCTGGATCCGGGCGACCAGCTCGTCGGTGCCGACCACGTCGGCTCCGGCGGCGGTGGCCTCCTCGGCCTTGGCGCCGGCCGCGAAGACGATCACGCGGGCGGTCTTGCCGGTGCCGTGCGGCAGGTTGACCGTGCCCCGGACCATCTGGTCCGCCTTGCGAGGGTCGACGCCGAGGCGCATCGCGACCTCGACCGTGGCGTCGAACTTGACGGTGCTGCTCCCCTTGGCCAGCTTGACGGCCTCGACCGGGGTGTAGAGCTTGTCCCGGTCGATGGCCTCGGCGGCCTTGCGGTAGCTCTTGCTGCGCTGCATCTCTGATTACTCCTGTGGTGTCTGTCGGGCCGGGCGGTGCCGCGGCCCTCCCACGAACGGGTCGTGCCGGTCAGGGTGGGGGGAGGACCTATTCCTTGACCGTGATGCCCATCGACCGGGCGGTGCCGGCGATGATCTTCTCGGCGTGGTCGATGTCGTTGGCGTTCAGGTCGGCCATCTTCTTCTCGGCGATCTCACGCAGCTGGGCGCGGGTGACCGAGCCGACCTTCTGGGTGTGCGGGACGCCGGAACCCTTCGGCACGCCGGCGGCCTTGATCAGCAGCCGGGCGGCGGGCGGGGTCTTCAGCACGAAGGTGAAGGTCCGGTCCTCGTACACGCTGATCTCGGCCGGCACGATGTCACCGCGCTGCGACTCGGTCTGGGCGTTGTACGACTTGCAGAACTCCATGATGTTGACGCCGTGCTGACCCAGCGCCGGGCCGACCGGCGGTGCCGGGGTGGCCTGGCCCGCCGGCAGCTGAAGCGTGAACGTCTTGACGAGCTTCTTCTTCGGAGGCATGTCTCTTCCTGGGCTTAGAACTGGGGAACGTGCACCTGAGATCGCCCGTCGGCGCGCACGGTCAAGCGCGCCTGCGTGGCGGGCGACGTTCTAGAGTAGCGCAGCCCCGGCCGGGGCGACGCGCCGAGGTCGGCCGGACCCGACCGGCCCACCGGCCGGAGCCGGGTGACCGGCCGGATCTGTGGCGGTCGATCAGATCTTGGCGACCTGGTTGAAGTTCAGCTCGACCGGAGTCTCCCGACCGAAGATCGAGACCAGCACCTTGAGCTTCTGCTGGTCGGCGTTGATCTCGCTGATCGTGGCCGGCAGCGAGGCGAAGGCGCCGTCGGTGACCGTGACCGAGTCACCTACCTCGAAGTCGAGCACCTTGACCTCCGGCTTCGCCTTCTTGGTCTCGGTCTCCACCGCCGGGGCGAGCCACTTGAGCACCTCGTCGAGCGAGAGCGGCGCGGGCCGGTCGGCCCGGTCGGTCGCCCCGACGAAGCCGGTGACCCCCGGGGTGTTGCGCACGCACGAGTACGACTCCGGGGTCAGCTCCATCCGGACCAGGATGTAGCCCGGGAAGACCTTGTTCTGGACCTGGAGGCGCTTGCCGTTCTTGACCTCGACCTCTTCCCGGGTCGGCACCTCGACCTGGTAGATGAACTCCTCCATGTCGAGGCTGGTGATCCGGGTCTCCAGGTTCGTCTTGACCTTGTTCTCGTAACCGGCGTACGAGTGGACCACATACCAGTCGCCGGGTGCGTAGCGCAGCTTCTGCCGCAGCTCGGCGACCGGGTCGTAGTCCTCGTCCGGAGCCTCGGCGGCGTCGAACCCCGACTCGCTGGCGGCCTCGACCGACTCGTTACCGCTCGCCGTCGCCACCGCGGACTGCTCGTCCGGGGTCTCGGCGGTCTCGTCGTACTCAGGCACGCTCTCGCTCACTTCCGTCACTATCAGGTGGGGCAGGTGGTCAGCTGGAGCCGCCGAAGACCCACAGCACGCCGCGGGCGAAGGCGTAGTCCAGCCCGGCCACGATCGTCAGCACCACGGCGACGAACACGACCACCACGGCGGTGTAGGTCAGCAGCTCCTTGCGGGTCGGCCAGATGACCTTACGCAGCTCCGCCACGACCTCGCGGAAGAACCGGGCAAGCCGGCCGAACATTCCGACCCGACCCTCGGTCCTGGTCTTGGGCCTGCTGTCCGCCGAATCGGCCCTGGTCCGCTCCCGGGTGGCGGTGCCACCCCGGCCGACCGGCTCGTCCGCCTCGTCGGCGTCATCGTCGACAACGTCGTCGATCATCTCGTCGTCGAGACGGTCGTTGTCGTCCTCGTCGCGCCGATTCTTGTCGGCCACTTCGCCCTCCGTCGCCGGGTGGTTGGTACGCGCGCCGGTGGACGCGCGCTGCGCTTTTCACGCCGGCCGGAACCCGGAGTCTCCGTCTCGGGCGCCGACCGCCCTCGACCGAACCCCCGGACGACCGTCCCCGGAACGGCCCGCGGCCGGCGGATCCGTCGGGACGGACCGGGCGGACTCACCGCCTCGGCTCGACCCCGCCGATGCCACCAACACGAGCCGGTCGCCACAGGTGATGGCGACGCCGATCCCGGGACCGGTCAGGCCGTAGGCGCAGGGGTGACAGGACTTGAACCTGCAGCCTGCGGTTTTGGAGACCGCTGCTCTGCCAATTGAGCTACACCCCTGTGCGGGCAGCCGACCCACTCTGGCACGCACGCCTGAGTAGAGGCCACTTGCCCCACGGCGGACCAGTGTACGGGTAGAGGCACGAGTTTCCCAACCGGTGTGTCCCGGCGAGCCCGTCGCGGCCGCTCCGGACAGGTGCTAGGCGGGAGTGCGGATCACCGCACGGGCCTGGGCCAACACCTTCTCGCCCTGGCAGGTGGCGGTCAGGTCGAGCCGGGTGAGACCGTCCTCCGGCTCACCGCGTACGGCGGCACTCACCTCGATCTCGGTGCCCTCGTCGTCGTCCGGCACCGGCACCGGCCTGGTGAACCGGACGCTGTACTCCAGCACCGCGTCCGGCGAGCCGGCCCAGTCGGTGACGGCCCGCCCGACCAGGGCCATGGTGAACATGCCGTGCGCGATCACCCCGGGCAGCCCGACCTTGGTGGCGAACCGGTCGCTCCAGTGGATCGGGTTGAAGTCGCCCGAGGCGCCCGCGTAGCGGACCAGGTCGGCGCGGGTGATCCGGAAGGTACGGGGTGACAGGTCCATCTCAGCCCTCTCCGCGTACGACGAGCTTGGTCCAGACGGTGACCACCGGCTCCCCGGCACTCGTGCTGACCTCGGTACGGGTGGTCATGAAGCCGTGCCCGGCCCGGTTGACGATCTCCTCGACCGTGTTCACGCAGACCAGCTCGTCACCGGCGACCACCGGCCGGGTGTAGCGGAACCGCTGGTCGCCGTGGACCACCCGGCTGTAGTCGATGCCGAGCTCGGGGTCCTCGACGATCTGCCGGCTGGCCGAGAAGGTGATCGTGAACGGGTAGGTCGGCGGCGCCACCACGTCGGCGTGCCCGAGCGCCCGGGCGGCATCCGGATCGTGGTACGCCGGGTCGTCGGCGCCGATGGCCGTGGCGAACTCTCGGATCTTCTCGCGGCCCACCTGGTAGGGCGGGGTCGGCGGATAGCTGCGGCCGACGAAGGACGGGTCCAGGGACATGCCGCCGAACCTACACGGCCGGATCGACCCGCCGGGGCCACCGACCCGGGGCGACCGGGAGGGCTGTCCGGGGCCACCGATCCGGGGCAGTCCGGGGCGACCGGGAGGGCTGTCCGGGGACGCAGGATCGCCGCCCCGGGCCTGGGCGGGAGCGGGCAGGCTGCCACGCTCGCCAGGGCCGGGACGGCGATCCTGGAAGTCTCTGACCGGCCGACTCGCGTCGGCGGCGGATCAGCGGGTCTCGCGGTGGACGGTGTGCTTGCCCTCCCGGGGGCAGAACTTCTTCAGCTCGATGCGGTCCGGGTCGTTACGGCGGTTCTTGCGCGTGATGTAGTTGCGCTCCTTGCACTCCGTACACGCCAAAGTGATCTTGGGACGGACATCGGTCGCCTTGGCCACGGCGGGGCGCCTTCCTCGTTAGCGGGACTGAACTACGACGTACCAGCGTAGACGCCTGCCACGCGGACACGCAAAGTGGGCGCCGACGGCGCCCTTTTCGCTCCGGTCTCCGGGATCAGACCCGGCGCCCGAGAGTAGCGGTGGCCGGACTTGAACCGGCGACACAGCGATTATGAGCCGCTTGCTCTGCCATCTGAGCTACACCGCCGTGGCGGGTCCAACTGAACCCTCTGAGCCCCCTTACGGAATCGAACCGTAGACCTTCTCCTTACCATGGAGACGCTCTGCCGACTGAGCTAAGGGGGCGCGCACGCGATCTTTCCTGGTGGCGCGCAGAGGTAAGAGTACACGTCGCCGGGCACGAGGTGAAATCAGATCCCCGGTGTCCGGACCGGGCCCTCGGGTCCGGTACGTCGACGCAGGTCAGGGCACCGCGCGCAGCCGCCGCACGTCGGCCGGGCCGGTCTGCGCGTCGGAATCGGTCTGGGCGGCGAACCAGGCCTCCAGGCGCTCGTACGGCAGCGGACGGCTGAACAGGAAGCCCTGCCCGATCTGGCACCCGATGTCCTGGAGCAGTTCCAGGGTCAGTTCGCTCTCCACCCCCTCGGCGACCACGGCCAGGCCGAACTGCTGGGAGAGCGTCACCACCGCGTTGACGATCGCCAGGTCCACCGGATCGGTCGCCATGCCCTGCACGAACGAGCGGTCGACCTTGACCTCGTTCACCGGCAGCCGGCGCAGGTAGGACAGGGAGGAGTGGCCGGTGCCGAAGTCGTCGACGGCGAGGCGTACCCCGATGTCCCGCAGCCGGCGCAGCCCCGGCACGGCGCGTTCGGTGCCGTCGAGTACGCCGGCCTCCCTGATCTCCAGAGTCAGCAGTTCCGGTGCGACGCCGTACTCGGCGAGCATCCCCTGGACCAGCGCCGGGAACTGCTGGTCGGCGAGGGTACGCGGAGAGATGTTCACCGAGACGGCGAGGGTGTTGCCGCCGCTGGTCCAGTCCCGGCTGCGCCGCAGGGCCTCGCCGAGCACCAGCCTGGTCAGCTCGGGAAGCTGGCCGGTGTGCTCGGCGACCGCCACGAAGTCCTCCGGGGCGACCGTCCCGTGTGCCGGGTGCACCCAGCGGGCCAGGCACTCCACCCCGACCAGCCGACGGTCGGTAAGGGTGACCTTCGGCTGGTAGTAGACCTCCACCTCGGCGTGGTCGAGCGCGCGGCGCAGGTCACCGGCGAGCCCGAGCCGGCGCGACGACCGGGACTCCAGCCCGGGGCTGAACAGCTGGATGCCGTCCGGGGCCGACTTGGCCCTGGTCACGGCGAGGTCGGCGCGCTGGAGCAGGGTGGCCGGATCGTCGCCGTGGTCCGGGTGCACCGCGACCCCGACCACCGTGTCGATGTCCAGGACCAGCACGTCGAAGACCATCCGGTCCCGGATCTGCTCGCGCAGCTCGGCGGCGAGGTCGAGCGCCGCGTCGGTGCTCTCCATCCGCAGCGTCACCACGAACTCGTCGCTGCCGACCCGGCCCACCAGCGCGGCGGAGGGTGCCGAGGCGCGCAGCCGGGCCGCGACCTCGACGAGTACCCGGTCGCCGGCGGCGTGCCCGACGGACTCGTTCACCTGGCGCAGTCCCGCCACGTCGAAGAGGAGCAGGGCCACCACCTCGTTGGGTGCGCGCACCCGGACCGCCTCCTCCAGCGCCCCGGTCACCCGCCGCCGGTTGGGCAGGTTCGTCAACCCGTCGTGGTACGCGTCGTGCCGCAGCCGGTCCACCAGCCGCGAGTTCTCCAGGGCGACGGCGGCGTGCGCCGCGATCGTCTCGAAGACCGGCAGGTCGGCCTCGGTGAAGTGGCCGATGTCCCCGAGCCGGTTCACCACCTCCAGGGAGCCGATCACCGCCTGGCCGGAGCGCAGCGGTGTGACGATGACGTCCTTGACGCCCGCCCCGCGCAGCGCCTCCCGGATGTCCCGGTCGCCGCCGACCCGGCTACCCGCGGCGATGGTACGACCCTCCTCGCAGGCCCGTTGCCGGGCGAGCGCCGGTGTGCGGGAGATGTCGAGCAGTCCCCGCTCGTCGACCCGGGCGGTCAACAGCACCTCCGGGTGGCGCCCCTGTGCCGGCAGCCAGAGGGTGGCGGTCTCGGCCTGCATGATGGCCCGGACCCGGCCCAGCAGCGAGTCGGCAAGCGTGCCGTCCTGGCCCCGCTCGCTCATCGCCTTGGTCAGCTCGTAGACGTCGGCGAGCGTGCGGTGCTGCCGGAAGAACTGCGCGTACGAGCGGTAGAGCACGGCGGTGGCTCCGGCGAGCGCCAGCAGCAGCAGCGCGGACCACCAGGTGGCCCGGATGCAGAGCACGATGACCAGGCCCACCGCGACGTTTATCGCGGCGGTCACCAGGCCCGGCCCGGACGAGCGGACGGTTTCCCAGCCGGCCGGGGTGCCGTGGATGACGGCGATCAACGCGGCCACGGCGACGAGGGTCACCAGGGTGTGGCTGCCGACCGCGGCGAAGAGGATGAACCAGGTCCCCATGCCGAATCCGCGCATGTCCGGCAGGGCCAGGACGACCAGGCTGGCCAGCGAACTCGCCGCCGCCGCCTTGGCGACGTTGAACCAGAGCTTGGGCTGGGCGAACCGACGGAGCAACTGGGCGATCAGCGAGCCCAGCGTGAAGACCAGTACGACGGTCAGCGGCGGCAGCAGGAAGAGCGCGAAGAGCAGCGGGATCTCGGTGATGGTGAAGGACATCGTCTGGCGCCGGATGACGAAGTGCAGCATCGGCATCTCGGAGACCACGACGAGGCCGAGGATGGCGGCGGCCGGCAGCCATTTGCCGACGGGTTCGTCGCTGAGGACACCGAGCGCGACCGACAGGACGACGGCGAGGATGCCGAGCGGACCGGTTACGAGCCAGGCATGCTCGGGGGACCGACGTGTCGCGGAAGAGCCCCTAGGCATACCACTCCCCATCTACGGGAGATCGCTCGTGCGCTACCCGAGATCGCTCGCGGACGAAGAGGCTTCCTACGTCCACTCGAAGCCGAAGGCCTGGAAGGCGCTTCCGGTGGTGGGGTCAGCGCTCTCGCCGGTCAGCTCGGTGGCTGTCACGCCGCTCCGTTCCGACCAACCGACCGCGCCCGCGCTTGCGGCGAAACCGCCGACGGCGAGCACGGCGAGCACAAGAAGAGAGCCTACGAAGCGGCCCAGCCTCCATGCAGGCATTGGTTGCTCCCGTCGAGATGGTGAGGTGAAAGCTAGATGTTCCATGATGGTGCCACAGTCCTGGGAACCGGCAAAGTCATCGGAAGGGCGACCCACCAGGGATCGGCAAAGTCTAACCGTTCGGTAGGTACAACTCCCCCGGCCGGCTGCAAGCGTCTGCCAGGCAAATGACTGACATGATTCACTCAGCGCTCAATAAGACTCACCGTGCGTACGCGATCAGTAGCACCAAAGGCCATCGTCGGTAGATTTCGGCTAAATTACTTCATCGGCAGGAGTCTGACCATTCCGGACGGACGCCCCTCGCCAGGTCGACTACCGTCGGTGACGGCGCGGCGGTGCGGGCTCGTTCCGCTCTCGGGTCGACACCGAGGTTTCGACCGGTCCACCCCGGATGTTCATCCGGAGCCGACCGACGCCTCCGCAGATTCGTCACGCTCGGCGAAGGCGCCGGCACGGGCGGCAAGGACGGCGCTCCGGGCGGCTTCGGCGACGACCCGCGCGTCGGGAGCGGAGCGCAGCAGCACCAGCTCGTGGTAGAGCGGTGCGGTCGCGGCGACGAGCAACCGGCGCGGATCGCAGCCGGCCGGCAGCTCGCCCCGTAGTACGGCCCGGTGGACGAGCAGGGCGCAGCGGTCGTACCGGTCGGCCCAGAAGGAGGCGAGCGCGTCCGCCGCCGGCGCCGAACGGAACGACGCGGCGATCAGCGCCCTCGTCAGCGGAGGCTCGGCGGTCAGCGCCGTGTACACCTCGGCGTTGAGGGCGAGCAGGTCGCCCTCCAGGGAGCCGGTGTCCGGTGGCGCCCAGTCGTCCCCGGTGGCCTCGGCCAGTACGTCGGCGAGCAGTCCGCCGACGTCCCGCCAACGCCGGTAGACGGTGGTGCGGTGCACCCCCGACCGCTCCGCCACGGCGTCGATGCCGAGCGCGTCGTAGCCGTACTCGACCAGGTGGGCCCGGACCGCGTCGAGCACCCGGCGGCGAACCTCGGCGCTGCGCCCGCCCGGCCGGCGGACCGGACGGGCCCCCCGGCCCGGTTCCTGTTCCGGTGTCCGGGTCGGGACCGGAGCCGGAGTTGGCGGTTTCCGGGTCGGGGCCGGGGCTGGAATCGACGGTTCGGCGGAATTGGTTGGCGGTCGGGACGGAG
Organism: Plantactinospora sp. WMMB782; assembly: GCF_049179135.1. Lineage (NCBI taxonomy): Bacteria > Bacillati > Actinomycetota > Actinomycetes > Micromonosporales > Micromonosporaceae > Plantactinospora > Plantactinospora sp. WMMB782. Next base: position 1,580,525 of record NZ_JBMHMC010000007.1, read on the forward strand.
GCATGGCAGTATCTTACTGCTACATCCGTAGACTTAAGGTAGGTGCCCGGTCCGATGGTCAGGTGAGCGTCCCCCGCGTCCCGAGCCGCCGCACGCCCGGCGGCCGATCCGTCGACGACCGGAGTCGCTCCCATGCCTACCCAGCTCAGCCTGCACGCCGTCACCAAGCGCTACGCCGACCGGACCGTGCTGGACGGGGTCAGCTGCGCCATCGCCACCGGCGAACGCACCGCGATCATCGGCGAGAACGGCTCCGGCAAGTCCACCCTGCTCCGGCTGCTCGCCGGCCGGGAACGGCCCGACGAGGGACAGGTGACAGTCGTCAGTACCGGTGGGCTCGGCTACCTGGGACAGGACGCGCCGCTGCCGGCGTACCTGACGGTGCGGCAGGCCGTCGACGACGCGCTCGCCGAACTGCGCCGGATCGAGGCCCGGCTGCGCGAACTGGAGCCGCTGCTCGGTGCCGGCGACGGGGACGACCACCGGCGGCTGGTCGAGTACGGCGAACTGGCCACTGTCTTCGAGCTGCGCGGCGGCTACGACGCCGACGCGCGGGTCGAACGCACCCTGCACGCGCTCGGCCTGGCCGGCGTCGACCGGGACCGGCGGCTCGGCGCACTCTCCGGCGGCGAACAGGCCCGGCTGCACCTGGCCGCCGTGCTGTCGGCCGGTTCCGAGGTGCTGCTGCTGGACGAGCCGACGAACCACCTCGACGACGACGCGCTGGGCTGGCTCGAACAGCACCTGCGCGGCCGGCACGGCAGCACGGTGGTGGTCTCGCACGACCGGGTCTTCCTGGACCGGGTCGCCGGCACACTTGTCGAAGTGGACGGTGACCGGCACACCCTGACCCGGTACGGCAACGGCTATCCCGGTTACCTCGCCGAGAAGGCGGCCGGGCGGGCGCGCCGGGCCCAGGCCCACCTCGACTGGCGTACCGAGGTCGACCGGTTGCGGGAGGCGGTGGCGACCACCGCCCGGCAGGTCGCGCCGGGCCGGGAGATGAAGGACCGGAACAAGATGGCGTACGACCGCAGCGGCGGGCGGGTGCAGCAGTCGGTCGCCAGCCGGGTACGCAACGCCGAGCAGCGGCTCCGCCGGCTGACCGGGCGCCCCGTGCCGCCGCCGCCGGAACCGCTGCGGTTCACCCCCCGACTCGCCGGCTCCGGCCCGGCGCCTGCCGCAGGTCGCGCCGCTCGGGATGGTGCCGCCCGGGACGGTGCTGCGCCGGATGGTGCCGGCGGTGTGGTGTTGTTGCGGGCGGACGGGGTGGCGGTGCGCGGGCGGCTGTCGGCCACCTGGTTGACGTTGCGCGGCGGCGAACGGCTGCTGGTCAGCGGGGCGAACGGGGCCGGCAAGAGCACGCTGCTGCGGGTACTCGCCGGAGAGCTGGTCCCGGACGCCGGCCGGGTGTTCCGGCGGGGCCGGATCGGTCACCTGGCGCAGGAGGTCGAGGTCGAGGATTCTCGGGAGCCGCTGCTGGACGCCTTCGGGCGGGGCCGGGGCGGGCCGCCGGACGAGTACCTCGACGAGTTGCTCGCGCTGGGACTGTTCGACCGGGAGCGGCTCGGCGTACCCGTCGGGGAGCTCTCCACCGGCCAGCGGCGGCGGCTCGCGCTGGCCCGGCTGGTCAGCGAGCCGGCCGACCTGCTCCTGCTGGACGAGCCGACCAACCACCTGTCGCCGGGCCTGGTCGAGGAGTTGGAGGCGGCGCTCGCCGAGTTCCCCGGCGCGGTGGTCGTGGTCAGCCACGACCGGCGGCTGCGCGAGCGGTGGCGCGGAGAGCACCGGGTGATGAGCGGCGGCGTACTCGCCCCCGAACAGCCGGTCTCCGCCGCCCGCTGAATCCGGCCTGACCAATCCAGTCGGAGGCGATTGGCGGAGGACCGTCCGGCACTCGAATTCCAACGGAGGGAACCATAATGGCATTGCCACGCCAACCAGCGGTCCGGGAGTTTCCGATAGCGGATTCCACGGCTGGCCCGTACGGCATCACGATCGGGCCAGACGGCGCAATCTGGGTCACCCTGGTGCACGCCGGTGGAATCGCCCGAATGACGCCGGATGGCGATGTCCGGCGCTACCAACTCGACGAATCGGCGAGTGGACCGTCGGTCGTCACGGCCGGCCCGGACGGGGCACTGTGGTTCACCCGCTCCCGGGACCACCGGATCGGCCGGGTGTCGACATCCGGTCAGCTCAGCTCCTGTCCGGTCCCGTCACCGGACGCCGGCCCGTACGGGATCGCCGCCGGGCCGGACGGCGCGCTCTGGTTCACCGAGATGAACGGCGACCGGATCGGCCGGATCGGTGTCGACGGCGAGGTGACCGAGTTCCCGCTGCCCCAGGCCGGCGGCTTCCCGTCGATGATCACCGCCGGTGTCGACGGGGCGCTCTGGTTCACCCTCAACCAGGCGAACGCGATCGGCCGGATCGGCGTCGACGGCACCGTCACGCTGCACCCGCTGCCGACCGCCGGCGCCGGGCCGGTCGGGATCGCGGCCGGCGCCGACGGTGCCGTCTGGTTCGTCGAGATCGTCGCCGGGCAGCTCGGCCGGATCACCCCGGACGGGCAGGTCACCGAGATCCCGCTGCCGGACCGGGCCGCCCGGCCACACGCGATAGCCGCCGCGCCGGACGGCAGCTACTGGTTCACCGAGTGGGGCGCGAACCGGGTCGGGCAGCTCACCCCGGACGGAACGATCCGGGAGTACGCCCTGCCGACGGCGGGTTCGGAGCCGCACGGCATCACCGTCGCCCCGGACGGGGCGGTCTGGGTAGCCCTGGAGATCGGTGCCGTAGCCCGGATCACGTGCTGAGTGGATGCCGTGCTGACCGGATGCCATGCTGACCGGCTTACGTGCTGACCGGCTTACGTGCTGACCGGTTGCCGTTCCGCCGGGGTCGCCGGCGCCGCTTCCTCTCGGGCCGGTAGTTCGCCGGTCCGGCCGATGCTCTCGGGCGTTGGTGCAGTTGGTCGGGGTCAGCGGTCCCGCTGGCCCGACCGACGGCGGTCGGCGTCCTCGACGGCGTGCCGTACCGCGAGCCGGACGACCCAGTAGAGCACTCCGAGCCCGACCGCCGACAACGCGAGATAGACGGTCAGCACGAACAGCAGGGCGGGGATCTGGTCGGCGGAGGCCATGCCGAAACGTTAGGTCACCCGGCGCTCCGGCGCCGCCCCACACGGTACGGCGCCGGCACGCCCAGCCGGCATCCTCAGCCGGTGAGTCGACCGATGACGCCGGACCCGACCACGATCACGGCGCCGATCACGACGAAGACGACCGGGACGAGCCAGTGCCCGCAGCGGCGTACCAGGGTGACGGTCTTCTGGTGTGAGCCGAGCCAGCGACCGGCCAGACACCAGGCGGCGACGCCGACGCCGAAGACCGCGACCGTGAGCAGGCTGTCGGCGAGCCCGATGGTCCGGAACGCCGGGTGTAGACGGAGATGTTGTCGGCGCCGTTCGTCACCGTGACGGCGGCCACCGAGAGCAGGCCGGTGCCGACGACCGGAGCCGGCGGCTCGTCCTTGCCCCGCGAGCGGAATGCCGAGCCGAGGCCCCGCACCCCGAGAGCGCACGGGACCAGGCCGAGCAGCCCGACCCAGCGGTCCGGCACGACCGTCAGGCCGAGCGCTGCCACGGCGGAGACGAGGACGAGGACGGCTATCCCGGCATACCGGCCGAGCCAGATCTGCCACCGCCGGGGCTTTCCCACCGCCCGCGCGGAGAGGAAGAACAGGGTCAGCACGACGAGGTCGTCGACGTTCGTACCCACGAAGAGCCCGACCGCCGCGACCAGGGTGCCGTCCGGATCCCCACGGCGCCGGCTCTACGGGCCCGGTGGGTGCGCCGGAGGTACGACGGCGGCGGCGGTGTGGGCGGCCCGGAGCACGCCGACGGTGAGCAGGGCCGGGCCGGCGAGCGCCACCGCGGCCAGCAGCGCGGCCTCGCCGTCGACCACGTTGGCCAGCGACACCGCGACCCCGACCGAGAGGACGACGCCCTCGTCCGGATGCGAGAACGTCCACCAGGCGGCCCACCTGCCGGTCAGGTCATGGAAGGCGGCTGCCGCCGAGACCGCGACGAGCAGCGCCCCGATCGGCACCAGGGCGGCCCGGTCGGCGCGGGCCCCCGACAGCGCCAGCATCCGCGCCGCCGCCAGGGTGGCCAGCAGCGCCGGCCAGCCGGCCCCGAGCAGGCCGAGCAGCGGTTCGTCGTCCACCCGCGACCAGGCGTCCATCCCGACGAACACCACCAGGAGTACGGCGACGACGCCGGCCAGCACGGTGGCCCTCGGTCGCTGCCGTGGCGGGAGGGCGCGTACCGCCACGGCGAGGCAGACCACCCCGAGCAGCAGTCCCACGCAGCCGAACTGCCGCTCGTCGAGGGACTGGCGCCACTGGTCGAGGACCGACTGTGGAAGTCGGGCCGGGCCGGTCGGGGCGACACCGCCGTCGAGTGGGGTGTAGAGCGGGGCGAGCGTCTGCCGGCGGGCCGGTGCGGTCGAATCCCGCCACAGTTCCACCGAGGCGGGGACGGCGAGCAGGGCGATGCCGGCGGCCAGCGCCGGGCGTACCCGGGGTGCGGCCGGGCCGGCGAACAGGACGTACCCGACAAGCGCGGCCGACGCGGCGAGCGCGCACTGCGCGGCGGTGCGGTCGGCGGTGATCAGCGCAGCCAGGACCGACAGCGTGCCGGCAGCGCCGCAGACCGCCAGCAGGACACGCGTGGGGCGCACGGTCAGCGATCATTCCATAGATGAGCCGCGACGGCTGCCGGGCCGGTCCTCGTGTTGTCGGCGGCCGTGCACCATGTTGCTGCCGGCCGGTGGCTCGCGTTGCTGTGCGGTCGGAACGCGTGGAACTGCGGTCAGAAGGCGTGGAACTGCGGTCAGAAGGCGTGGAACTGCGGTCAGAAGGCGTGGAACTGCGGTCAGAAGGCGTGGAACTGCGGTCAGAAGGCGTGGAACTGGTCGAAGGGTGGCTCGGTCAGAGGAGCCGGAAGCCGGAGAGCGCGGCAGCGGGCCACCGGCTCGGCTGCCGGATCGTCGCCGATGTTCCGTAAGGTTCCGCCGGCGGCGAAGGCGTCGGGGATCACCGTCCAGCCGAGGTTTCGCTCGTAGTACCGCACGGCGGTGCGCACCGACGGCGTCCAGTCGTCGTCGAGCACGACCAGCCCGCCCGGCCGGACGATCCTGCGCAGGAAGTAGAGATCTACGAAGACCTCGTGGAAGCGGTGGCTCCCGTCCACGAAGGCCGCGTCGGCGACGACCCCCTCGGCGACGAGTTCGGGCAGCGCGACGGACGACCGCACGCGCATGAGCCTGGCGATCGAGTCCAGTCCGGCGGCACGGAGCAGGTCCCAGCCGACGTCGGAGTACGCGTCGTCCTGGAAAGGGTCGACGATGACGTGCTGTGGGTTCGGCGGGTCGACGGTGACCAGGGCTTCCCCGATCGCGAGCGCGGAGCTGGCGTACGCGAGCCCGACCTCGACGACCGTCTCGGCCTGTTCGGCGACCAACAGATCTCGGAGCAGGTCACAGTCCCGTTCCGGCAACGAGACCGTCTCGAAGTCCCGCTCGTGTGGCCGGGTCCTCGGCGGACCGTCCTGGACGAGTCGGCGGCGTACCGCCCGGACCCGTGCCCCGCGTTCGTCGATCTGCATCCCGACAGTCTGGTCCGGTCCTCCCCGACCGGCACCTCCGGGGACACCCGGCAGGGGCCGGCACCCCCTCTCCGAGCAGGGCCGGCACCCTCCCGGGCAGGCTTACTGTCTCGACACATGTCTAATTTGACAGTGGTCTAGGCAGCGTGGCAACCTCTATTTAGATATCCGTCTAGTCAGGGAGGTGCGGGATGTCCCGCGTCCAACTCGCGCTCCGGGTTTCCGATCTCGAAGGGTCGGTGGCGTTCTACTCGAAGCTCTTCGGCGTGGAGCCGGCGAAGCGCCGGCCGGGGTACGCCAACTTCGCGATCGAGGAGCCGCCACTCAAGCTCGTCCTGCTCGAAGGTGCACCTGACCAGCCCACCGTCATGGACCACCTCGGCGTCGAGGTCTTCGACGGCGACGACGTCACCGCCGCGACCGAGCGACTCAGCAGCGCCGGACTGATCACCCTCACCGAGAACGACACCTCCTGCTGCTACGCCGTGCAGGACAAGGTGTGGGTACGCGGCCCCGGCAACGAGCCGTGGGAGGTGTACGTGGTCAAGGGCGACTCCGAGCAGTACGGCAGGAGCGCCGACGCAGAGCCGGGTGCCGACGACGGCTGCCGGTGCGGCGAGGCCACGGAAGGTGGTGGCGCCAAGGAGCTCGTCGGCGCCGGAGCGGCTGACCGAAGCAGCTGCTGCTCGTAGCTCCGGGCAGCGCCCGTTAGGCTGGAGGAGAATCGACGGTCGACCAGTCCGTCGCCATCGTCACGGACCCGGATGGGCCGGAGCCTCAACGAATCAGCCCTTCGCCCGGTCGTCTCGGGCGAAGGGCTGATTCACGACAAGATCGTGACCTCGGCGGCACTATCCGCGCTGACGGGCCGCGAAGAATTCCCACATGACGACACCGGCGTCGATCGCCGTGGCATGGTCGGTCGGCGCCGGCCAGGCGTGACCCATCCCGTTGACCACGTAGTCGACCGCCTCGCTGCCATCGGCGCATTTCGCGACCGTACGGTTGACCGTCCTGCCCTGGTCCACCCATACCGGCTCCTCGGCGGTGCAGCCGAGGTGGCGGTGCCACCGGTTGAGTCCGTAGGAGATCTGGTCGGCGATCCGGTCGCGGCTGCCCAGGAATGCCACTACCGACACCGGCTCGGCGGGTTTGTAGCCGGTGTCCGACCTTGCCCGGCCCCACTCGAACGGACCGCTGACCGGGGCGATCGCGGCAAACACGTCCGAGGCGTTCACCGCCAGCTCGTAGCTCATCCGCGCGCCGTCCGAGAACCCGGTCGCATACACCCGGCGCGGATCGACACCCCACGTCTCGACCAGGTGCTCCACCATCGCGCGGAGGAACCCGACGTCGTCGACGACTCCTACCCGGCCGGTCGCCTGCCACGCTCCGTCGATCCCGTTCGGGTATGCCGTGAGGAAGCCCTCGCGGTCCGCCACCGTGTCCAGCCCGCTCGCCGCCCGCAGCTTCGCCGCCGAGCTGGGCCGGCCGTGCAGGGCAACGACCAGTGGTATCGCGCGGCCCGGCCGGTAGCCCGGCGGCGCGTGCAGTTCATAGTTGCGCTCGACGCCCTGCCAGTCCAGGTGGAGCGTATGGTCACCAGGGGCGGGAGAGACCGCCGGCCTGGCGGGTGCTGGCGAAGGATCGGCGGCGCCGCAGGCGGCCACTCCCGTGACCGTCATGAACAGACATGTGGCAAGCAGCGCTGTCGTCCTCATTCGATCCCCCGTGGCGTCGACTGCCAACTTGACGCGTTGACGCCATCGATCGGTTCGCATCCGGCGCCGGTGTCGTTGGCGCCGACGCGACGGCGTGCCCGCGTCCGTCGAGGGTCAAGGCGATGGGCCCACCTGCGAGCGCGACCTACGCGAAGTGCGTCGCGGTACAGGACGGGTTCCGCGCTGGATCGAGGAGGCGCTGGAACCGGACGACGGGCAGGGCGAAGGCGCCCGCCGAGCGCCCGGAAACCTCTCCGCGCATTCTCCGTGGAAGCCCGTTGACGGCCAGACAGCGCCATTGACGGCTGAACAGACGGAAACAGCCCCTGACCAGCATTTTGCCTGGTCAGGGGCTGATTTCGCACCTGGTGGCGGGTAGAGGATTCGAACCTCTGTAGCTTTCGCGACGGATTTACAGTGTGCCGATCATCTTCCTCTGACCAGCCAAAACAGTCTTGACGGCCGGTGCGCCGACACCGATGCGACAACAGGGTCCCGTAAGCGGCTGTCGATGGGCGAAACGGCAGGCGCTGAAACAGAGGGGTGTGTCCCGGGACTGTCCCCCTCGTTTCCCCTGCTCAGCGCACATCGGGGGAGACGAGGGACAGCGGGGACAGGTGCTGTCAGCTTGGGAATCGTACAAGGGCCGCTGGTGATCATCCTGTCCGGCAACTCGGCGATCGACTGGCCTGGTGTCGACCTTCCGCGGTCTGTTGGCGTAGCCGATCGCGGCGACCCCGGCGGCGCGCCACCTCGATGTTGGGAAGAGTCGCCGACCAGCACGCAGGACCCCGGCGTCACGCCGAGGGCACACACCGTTCCGCTCATACGCCGGAAGCCGCGGGCGTGACAGCGGCAAGAAGGTTAGGGACGCCCGTCGGTGCACGGCCGCACCACTCGCCGCCTGCCCGCCAGATGGCCTCGATACCGAGTGAGACGAGAAGGTCCACGAAGGCGTCACCGATCGGACCAGAGAACAGCGCTACCAAGTTCGGGTCAGGCCGCTCAATGTCTCGGTAACAAAAGTGCCGGTAGGAAAAGAGTTGTCCGATGGCCTCTCTTACCACCGTCTCCGCGTTCGGGCCAACCACCTTGGCCTCAACGAGCCAGTGAAGAACCTTCCCGTCAACGGTGAGGTCACAGGGGTGGGTGTTGTTGGCTACCGTCATGCCGGCGCCTTTGGCTTGTGCTGCGAAGGCGTTCACCAAGGCTTCGTGCCGCGGCTTACGATCTTGAACGTGCTTCTTGACGTGCGCCCGGTAATCGCTTGGATTCTTTGGCCGGAACGCCGGCGGCCTTGGGCGGAACTTTCGCTTAGTCTTCTCAGAATTCGGGGTTGTGTTGATAACGCCAGGTTCGGTGGCAAGAATCTCACGCTTGATGTCAACACACATTGCGTACAGCGCATAGAAACGATCTAGATCGGCTCGAAGCGTCTCTTCGTTCGGCAGCTGCGCCGGATCGTAAGTGAGTGCAGCGATGTTGCCTTCTTCGTACCCACGAGGTAGGAAGTGCTTGGGCGCGTCCAGGTCAACTTCATCGATGAGGCCAGCCATGGTCTCCTCGCCGAGGTGCTTACGCAGCAAGTTGCTCTCGGCGTCGAGCTCTGCAAGGGCCGCCTTCTCCGCGGCAGTGCCCTTGAGCCCTGCCTCGACCGCGTTTCGTTTGTGCTGCGTGGCGCCCTGATTCATGCTCAGGTACACGCGGGAGAGGTCTCGCCGGTAGAGGTAGACGACGTAGAGGCCTTCCTGCGCCGTCGTGGTCACGTCCTTGTCCAGCACCGCAATCCATGGGACCACGGGCAAGCTCTGACCCGAACCACTCACGCGGACTGACATGCCCAGTGGCACCAGCTTCGACAACTCGCCCCGGACAGCTTCCAGGTGTTGCTGCGCAGGCTGCTCCCTGCCGTTCGTATGGGCGTACGCCTTCAGGCGTACCCCGGCTAGCGCTTCCCCCAGATCCATAGAGGCGGATTCTAGATAGGGGCTACGACACTGCGTCTGCCCGCCGCAGCCTGTCCCCGTTGTTTTGGCAGCTCAGTCTCCCGCGGGGGACACCGGGGACGCCGGGGACAGAGCCTCGGCGATGTCCCCCATCGACGTGATGACGGCGTCGGCCGAACCTCACTAACAGTTGCCGAACGGACACGGAGTGAGTCGCCAGCTTGGACGCACTTCAAAATGCCCAGATTCGTCGTCGGGTAAGCGACACACGCCGGCTCAGGTCTGCCTCTTGAGCCCATGACCAAGTAACATTCCCTGATCTTGAGAGGGGTGATCTCTATGGGTAAGGCTGTTTTCTACAGCTTCCACTACGACCGGGATGTACACCGAGTTCAGCTCATTCGCAACATCAACGCACTTGAGGGTCAGCCTCTCCTGAACGCCCAGGATTGGGAAACCGTAAGGCGCAAGGGCGATAAGGGTATCGAAGAGTGGATTCACGAGAAAATGAAATACAAGAAGGCGGTCATCGTGCTCATTGGAAAGGAGACCGCTGGGCGACCGTGGGTTAAGTATGAGATCGAAAAGGCTTGGACGGACAGGAGGCCACTTCTGGGCATTCGAATCCACGGGATCTCATCAATGGGTGCTGTGGATAGGGCAGGGCCAAGTCCATTTAACTCGGCGGCCGGAATCCCTATCTTCGATCCCACCCAGACCGACGTTTACGGAAAGATCGATTCCTCCGCTACATACAACCACTTGAAGAGGAATCTAGAATCGTGGTCCGATCAAGGCATCGTGCGCTGAAATGGCTAGCCAGTCGGACTGCCCCTTCTGTGAAATTGTCGGACGGGAGGATCCAGATGCACGAGAAGTTTTTCGTGACGACAACGTTGTTGCATTCTTCCCGACGGAGCCTGCCACTCTCGGACACACCCTCTTAGTGCCGCGCAGTCACATAGAAGATATTTGGACCCTAGACGATCGTACGGCTACAAACCTTGCAAGCGCCACATTAATGCTGGCTAACGCCATCAGGCGGGCGATCAAGCCTGATGGACTGAATGTCATCCAATCCAATGGCGAGGCCGCTACGCAGACCGTACCGCACCTTCATATTCACCTCGTCCCGCGTTGGCGTGATGATCGTTTTGGCCGGATATGGCCACCCGAGACAGATTACTCAGACTTCGAAAAAGACGAAGCCTGGGAACGCCTAAGATCGGCAGTTCGAAACTCGGGGCGACATGGCTGAGGAGTTGCCAGATCCGACGCCCGATGATCGTCGAAAGCACTTGGACTATATCCAGGCCGTTGTAACGCGGATGTCCGCCGCTTCCTCTTCCGCTAAAAGCTGGCTCCTACCTGTGGTCACGGCAACCTATGGTTACGCGCTTACAAAGAATGTGGAGTCGCTGGCGCTTTTAGGCATGGCTGCGGTTTTTCTGTTTTCGATACTGGACGCCAATTACCTGCGGCAAGAAAAAGCGTACCGAAGGCTTTACGGCATAGTCGCTTCTGATGCGCAGGTGGTGCCGCTATTCTCTCTGGATGCGTCGAGGACTTTTTTCGCTGCCCTCGACAACTCAGCGAAGGTTCCGGATGGGGATGGCGCGTCGCTAGCCGAGAAGAAGATAGGGCGTTGGCGCAGAGTTCGAAAATGGATCGGTCAATGGCTCCCCGAGCCTCAGGTATGGCTGTCGTGGTCGATAGCACCATTCTATGGTGGGCTTCTCGGGGTAGGGCTAGTCATCTATCTTTCGAGCAAGTAGCTAGGCGATGCGACAGCCACTCGCCACCCTTGCTGTCCCCGCCGTTTCAGCAGGTCAGTCCCACTCGGGGGACAGCGGGGACACGGGGGACACCGGGGACAGCACCTCGGCAATGTCTCCCATCGACGTCACTACGATGTCGGCGGCAGTGAAAGCGTCGACCTTCCACGCCCTGTTCGCGTAGCCGATCACGGCGACCCCGGCAGCGCGGGCCGCTTCGATATCGGAGAGCGAGTCGCCGACCAGCGTGCAGCGAGCCGGCACGACGCCGAGGGCGTGCACCGCATTAAGGACTGGGCCGGGGTTCGGCTTCATCCGCCTCGGGTCCGCGTACGCCCGACCGATGATCGGCGTGACGTACGGGGCGAGATCGTGGGCCGTCAGGTACGCCTCGATCGCCGCCGCCGAGTTGTTGCTCACGACGGCGACCGGCACGCCACGCGCATGTGCACCGAGGATCACCTCACGCCCGAATGGTGTAGGCGCCGCGACACGGGCAGCCTGCATCTCGGCCGCACATAGCGCTTCCTCGACTGCTGCCGTCAGGTCGCGCGAGCACGTCTCGCCGGCCCATCGCAGTACGGCAAGAGGGTCTCCCTCGCGGCGCACTTCCGGCGGTGTGGCGACGCCCTCGACATCGAGCAGTGCGACCAGCTCGGCCGCGACGCGCGGCGCGGGGTACCCCGAAAAGATCGAGCAGACGGGCCCGTCGAAGTCCAGGAGCAACGGTCCGTCACCCACGAGGTCGGCAAGCGTCGGCCCGCTCACGAGCGGTACTCGCGCGCGACGCTATTCCAGACTGAGTCGAACCAGAGACGCGCGGACTCGACGAACTGAGTGCCGTGCGATGCCTCGTCTTCGTCAACGGCGTAGTGGAACAGGGTCGCATCCCTGCCCATCAGGTCAAAGATCTCGACCGGCTCTCGGTCGATGGTCACCTCGCGCTTGACCGCCGGGTAGAAGCCGAAGAACGCCTCTCGCCCGTTGAGCATGTAGAGCTTGAAGGTCGGCGCGATGCTGTGCGTTCGAACCTCCACCGTCGCGGATTTCACGAGGCCGAGGTCGGCGAGTTCCTGCACCTGGTCGATGATCCCGTCAGCGGCCCGCCGGGTGATGCGTTCTGCCCGCTTCCGGACAGCGGGATCGTCGGCGCCGGTCGCGGCGAGTGCCGGTAACGCCATCGGCACAGCCATGTCTGAGATCATCAAGCGCACAGTGATCGTCTCGGGGGCGGAGCGGCCAGCGCGCACCATATCGAGCGCCTCGGCGATCGCGTCCCGCAGCGTCTCGCCGGAGAACCCAGCGAAGTCGATCGCCACGTGCGTGTGCTCAAATGCCGCCTCCACCAGCGGGCGAAGCTCGACTGGCCGCTGTGTCTGCGCGCGGACGAACGCCCCGCTGCCCTGCCTGGTCACGATCAAGCGTTCATTGCGCAGCACCTCAAGCGCCCGCTTGATCGTCTCGCGGGCGACGCCGTACCGGTTCGCAAGTTCGGGCTGTGACGGCAGCTTGTCCCCCGGCGCCAGCTTCCGGGTCAAGATCGCGGCGCGCAGCATGTTCGCAATCTGCTGCGACGCCTGTCGAGGGTCATCGGGATCCAGGTCACCAAGGAATTCCAGGTTCGCGGCCACGCGCTGACTTTACCTCTGACTAGCCAAGTGAGGAAAGTTCTCGCTCAGAGCTTGACTTGACTAGCCATGACGGCCTAGCGTCAGGGCATCGGACCTGACTAGCCAGGTTCCCCAACTTCGGAGGTTGGTTGTGCGCAAGCACCCGCTCCCGCCCGGCGAACCGACGTCGGCGGATTTGGCTGCGATCGAGGCCGAATGGCCCCTAATCGAGGCCGAGTTGTCTGTGTTGGACGCCGAGATCGCCCTGATCAACGCCGCCGACCACGGCGGCCCGTCGCCGCTGGACTGGCGGCGGCTGCGCCGGGCCGAGGCCCGCGTGACCCGCGTCGCCGCCGAGCTGGCCGCCCGCCCCGCCGTTCTGAAGGCGGTGGCGTGATGCGCAAGCCGACCATCACCGGCCGTGGTTGGGCCTACATCGGTGCCACCCTCGGCGGCACGGTCTCGATCGCCGCGAACGTCGCGCACTCCTACGTTCCGCCCGCCGACGCCCCGGCCGGCTGGACGCCGCAGACCGGCGCGGTCATCGGCTCGGTTTTCTGGCCGGTCGCCTTGTTCGTCGCTACCGAGATCCTGGCGCGTGTTGCTTGGCCGACCGGCCGCCGCTGGACCGCACTGCGCTTTCTGGGCTTGCTGCCCGTCGCGTTGGTCGCCGCGATCGTGTCGTACAAGCACGGTTCCGGCCTGCTGCGGTTCTACGGCGAAGACGTCATCACCGCGCACCTTGGCCCGCTCGCTGTTGACGGCCTGATGGTCATGGCCTCGGCTGCTCTGCTGGCCACCGCGCAGCGCACCAAGGCGCTCGCCGAGCACACCGTGCCGGCCGAATCGCCCACCCCGGCCGCCGAGGTGGCCACGCCACAACCGGTCGCCGTACCGGTGATCGCCGACCAGCCCGCACCGGCTCCCGTGGTCAAGAAGACGCCTGCCAAGCGCGTCACGCCGCGTCCCGCGTCGGCGGAAAAGGTCGCCAAGGTCGCCGCGAAGATGCCCGACGCGCCGGTCTCGCAGATCGCCGCCAAGGCCGGTGTCTCGGTCTCGACCGCGCGGCGCCACCTCGCCGCCCTGCGCGTCACCGATGCGTCACCATCTGCCCCGGTACCTGCGGAAACGCCCGCTCTCGCCGCCGCCTAGCTCCGCCCGGTGACGCGGCCACCCGCCGCCAAGCAAGCGCCGCGTCACCGGCCCTCCCGTCAGCCATCAGACCTCAGGAGAGGCATCCATCATGACTGCCGCGTTCGCCGCTGTCTTCGTCGCCCTGTTCGTCGCCCACCAGGTCGCCGACCACTGGATCCAGACCCAGCACCAGGCCGACTGCAAGGGCCGCCCCGGCTGGCCCGGCCGCCTCGCCTGCGCCGCGCACGTCGCCACCTACACGCTGACCGCGCTGGTCGCCCTCGCCGCCCTGGCGCTGTCGACCGACCTGGACGTCAGCCCCGGCAAGGTCGCCGCCGGACTCGCGATCTCCGCCGTCACGCACTACATCGCCGACCGGCGTACCCCGCTCAAGCGCCTAGCCGAGCTGACCGGCTCCGCGAGGTTTTACGCCCTCGGCTGCCCTCGGCCCGGCCGCGATGACAACCCGTCGCTCGGCACCGGTTCGTACGCCCTCGATCAGTCCTTTCACTACCTGTTCCTGTTCGTCGCCGCCCTCGTGATCGCCGCCTGAGACCGGAGGACAACACCGTGAACACGCCCAACCCGAACCCCGAGAACTTCGACTGGACCGCCGCCGAGGCCGACGTCGCCGAGGTGGTCGACCTGGACGCCGAGCGGACCCGCCGGGCCGCCGACGCGGGCACGCACTTCGAGGTGAACCTGGACGAGACCCCGCAGCGCGGCGGGATGCCGGTCGAGCTGCCGCCGGTCGACGCGTCCGGCAAGCGGCCGATCGTGCCGGCCAACTGGTCGACGTGGCCGAACATCCGGCACAGCCTCGCGCAGGCCGCCGCGCTGACCGGCTACCGCGCCGGTTTCCACGCCGTCCGCGCGCCCTGGTACGCCACCCTCGCCACGTTCTGGGCCGGGGTAGGCGTGTTCCGGCTGATCGGCCGCCAGCTCAAGTGGTGGTGGGTGTCGGAGCAGTACGGGCTGCGGCAGGCCGCCGCCGACGCCAACGACCCCGGCATGTGGCTCAAGCTGCACCGTGAGGTCAAGGCCACCCGGATGTGGCGCGGTATCGTGCTCGCCGCCGAGGCCGTCGCGGTGTGCGTCGGCGGCCCGGTGCTCTACGCCGTCGCCCCGGTGTGGGCGCTGGTGCTCGCCGTCTGCCTGCTGGTCGCGTTCCTGGCCCACATCGGCCGTCCCGAGGACCGGCGCATCATCACCCCGGCCACCGTCTCGGGCCGCTTCCGCCGGGTGAACCCGGACATCATCCTGCGGGCCTACTACGCCGCTGGTCTCGGGCACCCGGACAAGGCGCACCAGCAGATCGGGTTCGGCTCGACCATGGCCCGCGACGCCTCGGGCACCGGTTCTCAGGTGTCGATCGACCTGCCGTACGGCAAGACGTTCGACGACGCGGTCAAGGCGCGCGGCGCGATCGCCTCGGGCCTGGACGTCGCGGTCTCGCAGGTGTTCATCACCCGCGACCCCAGCTCGCACCGGCGCCACACGCTGTGGGTCGCCGACCGCGACCCGCTCGCCCAGGGTGCGGGCCGGACGCCGCTGCTGCGGTGCAAGCCGACCGACATCTGGCAGCCCGCCCCGTTCGGGCTGGACGAGCGCGGCAACAAGGTGAGCGTCGACCTGATGTGGAACAGCATCCTGATCGGCGCTCAGCCCCGGCAGGGCAAGACGTTCGCCGCCCGCTCGCTGGCCCTGTACGCCGCGCTGGACCCGTACGTGAAGCTGACCGTCCTGGACGGCGGCGGCAAGCCAGACTGGCGCAAGTTCGCGCTGGTCGCCGACCGGTACGCGTTCGGCCTGGCGATGACCCGCGACGGCGACCCCGCCGAGATCGCGCTCGAAGCGCTGCGCGAGATCAAGGCCGACGTGCAGGACCGCTACGAGCGGCTGTCCAAGCTGCCGGTCGACATCTGCCCCGAGGGCAAGCTGACCCGCGAGATCGCCCGTGACCCGAAGTACCGGATGCCGGTGCGGCTGGTGGTCCTGGACGAGTTCCAGGAGTACTTCGACCTCGGCGACATCAGCAAGGAGATCGCGTCGCTGCTGGTCTACCTGGTCAAGGTCGCCCCGGCGGCCGGTGTCGGGTTCGTCGACGCCACCCAGCGGCCCAGCGGGGTCGGCGGCGGGCAGGTCGCTACGCAGTTCATCAGCTTCCGCGACAACCACCAGGTGCGGTTCTCCCTGCGTACCGGCTCGTGGAACGTCTCCGACCTGGTCCTCGGCGCGGGGGCGAACTCCGAGGGCTACGACTCGTCGACGCTGCTGCCCAGCTACAAGGGCGTCGGCATCCTGCGCGGCGCGTCGGACGCCACCCCGACGGTTCGTACGTACCTCGCCGACGCCGACGACGCGGAGAAGATCCTGATCGCCGCCCGGAAGCTGCGCGAGGCGGCCGGCACGCTGTCCGGCATGGCGGCCGGGGAGGACGTCGCCCGCGAGATCCGCGACGTGCTCGCCGACGTCCGCAGCGTGATCGAGCGCGGCGAGACCGGCGCGCAGTGGGAAGAGATCGCCGCCCGCCTCGCCGACCGGCTGCCCGAGGCGTACGCGGACGTGACCGCCGAGTCGGTCTCGGCTCAGGTCCGGTCGTTCGGTGTACGCAGCGTAGACGTCAAGCGCTCCGGCAAGGCCCTCAAGGGAGCCAAGGCCGACGACATCGACGCCGCGATCGCCCGCCGCAAGGCCGCCTAGCCGGTCGCGGCCCGCCCGCGACCGGTCGCGCCACCGCGACTCAACCCGCGACCGGCCTGGTCAGCGCAGACATTGACCGGTCGCGGGTTGCGCCGCCAGCCCTTCACGCCCAAAAACGCCCTCTGGAGGCCCACTGTGCCTGCCCTCGCCGCGACCGCGACCCCTGAAACCACCATGATCGGCATACTGATCCTCGCCGCGATGATCGCCACTCTCTGTTACGCCGTCGGATGCTGGCTCTGGCCGTTCGGAGCCTGCCGCAAGTGCTCCGGCACCGGCAAGCGCCGTAGCCCGTTCGGCCGCGCGTTCGGCCTCTGCCGCCGCTGCCACGGCGACGGCCGCCGCCTGCGCATCGGCCGCCGCATCATCAACACCCTGCGCGAGTTGCACGACAAGGGCACGCGCTGATGGCCGCCCGGACCATGGCCCGGTTCACCCGGACCGCAACGCCACACACCGACTGGTGCACCCGCGATCACCGCTGCGGCGTAACCCTGCACCAGGCCCCCGACATCATCGCCGACGGGCCGCTCGGCGGCCGGGCCGTCATCACCCGCGTCCGCGCCGCCGACGTCGACTACGCCGAGATCCGCATCCGCGTCCCACTCAGCCGGACCGAGGACACCGCCCGGCGGCAACTCCGCCTCGCGCTGCACCTGTGCCGCGAGCTGCTGGCCGCCATCGCCGCCATCCGGCCCGCCGCCCTGCCCGGCCGGGCCGAGCGGCCCGCGATCGACCGGAGGACTACCTGATGACCGACGCGACGAAAGCCCTCCGTGCCTTTTCCTACGGTGGCGGTGTCCAGTCCACAGCCGCGTTGGTGCTGGCCGCGACCGGCAGGATCGACTTCCCGGTGTTCCTGTTCGCCAACGTAGGAGAGGACTCCGAAGACCCCGGCACCCTCGACTACCTGCGCCGGTACGCGATGCCATACGCCGCGCTGAACGGCATCCAGCTTCACGAGCTGCACCGAATCCGCCGGGACGGCAGCACTGAGACCCTGTACGGGCGACTGACGCGGCCCGGCTCACGGTCGCTGCCGATCCCGGTACGGATGTCCAATGGCAAGCCGGGCACTCGCTCGTGCACTGCCGACTTCAAAATCAAGGTCGTCGGCAAGTGGCTCAAGACCCGCGGCGCGAACGCCGAAAACCCTGCCACTGTCGGTATCGGCATCAGCCTCGATGAGATCGAGCGGGTCAACAACCGCCGAGCCGAGCCGTACGAGCGGCCCGTGTACCCGCTGCTGGATCACCGGCCGCCGCTGCGCCGATACGACTGTGAGCGGATCATCCGGGCCGCCGGGCTGCCAGTTCCGCCGAAGAGCGCGTGCTGGTTCTGCCCATTCCGGCGGCCCTCGACATGGGCGGAGACTCGCCGCGACCGGCCGGAGGTCTTCGCGCGGGCTTGCGCGCTGGAAGACCTGCTCAACGAGCGCCGCCAGATGCTCGGCAAGGACCCGGTGTACCTCACCCGGTTCAACCGGCCCCTCGCTGAGGCCGTTGCCGAAGCTCAGGACATGTTGCCGGGTCTGTTCGACGACGAACCGCTCTGCGACAACGGGGCCTGTTTCACATGACCAGCGGCCATTGGATCGGCGCGAGCAAGGCCCTCGGCCGCCTCGTGCGGGCTGACCTGCCGTACCCGCACATCTGCGGCCGGCCCGTCGACGCCGAGGACACCATGTCCGGCCTGCCGTTCAAGGTCGCCCGGTGGGAGAAGGCCCGCTACTGCGCCGCGTGCGCCAACGACAAGCACCTCAAGACCCAGCCGTCCACACCCGACATTCGGAGGCCGATCGCCATGCCCGACACCGCGACCCTGCGCAAAACGGCTCTCGCCGCCGCCGCGCGCGGCTGGCACGTCTTCCCCCTGCGACCCGACGACAAGCGACCCGCGTTCCCCGACCACCTCGCCGACGCCTGCACCGGCCGAGACCCGCGCTGCCGCAACGGACACACCGGCTGGGAGGCCCGCGCCACCACCGACCCCGACCGGATCCGGCGCGGCTGGTCCGAGACCCCGTACGGCGTCGGCATCGCCTGCGGCCCGTCCGGGCTAGTCGTCGTCGACCTGGACCGGCGCAAGCCCGACCAGGTCCCGCCGCCCGGCTGCTCGCACCCGGCCGCAACGTGCGGCGTCGACGTGTTCGCCGCGCTGTGCGAGGCCGCCGGACAGCCGGTACCCGACGACACCTACGCCGTGACCACGGGCCGGGGCGGCTCGCACCTGTACTTCCGGCACCCGGCCGCCGGGCCGGCACTGCGCAACACGGCCGGAGAGCGCGGCAATGGCCTCGGCTGGCTGGTCGACACCCGCGCCCACGGTGGCTACGTCGTCGCGGCCGGGAGCGCCGTCGTGGGCCGCCCGTACACCGTCGCCCGCGACCTGCCGGTCGCCGACCTGCCCGGCTGGCTCGCCGAACGCCTCGCTCCCGCGCCGCTGCCTCCGCAACGGCCGGTCGTCGTCGACCTGCCGTCCGAGCGGGCCAGTGCCTACCTGGACGCCGCGATCGGGCGCCAGCTCGACCACCTGCGGCACGCCGCCGAGGGCGAGCGCAACCACACGCTCTACGTCTCCGCAGTCGCCCTCGGCCAGCTCGCCGCCGGGGGAGCGCTGCCCGTCGGCCAGGCCGCCGCGCTGCTCGAAGAGGCCGCGCTGTCCATCGGCCTGTCCCGCTTCGAGACGCTGCGCACGATCCGCTCCGGCCTCGCCGCCGGTGCCCGTCGCCCCCGGACGGTGGCCGCGTGAGCGCCGTGCCGGCCGACCGGCCCGGCCGCTCGCACCTGCACGTCGCCGGGCCGGACGACGCCGCCGAGGTCTTGTCGGCTGAACAGGCGCGGCCTGCTCGGATCCGCACGTCGTGGACTGCCGCCGACATCATGGCGATGGAGTTCGCCCCGCCGAAGTGGGCCGTGCCCGGTGTGCTGTCCGAGGGCGTCAATCTGCTCTGCGGCCCGCCCAAGGTCGGCAAGTCGTGGATGTCGCTCGGCCTCGGCGTCGACGTCGCCCTCGGCAGCAAGGCGTTCGGCTCGATCCCGGTCGAGCGCGGCCCGGTGCTGTACCTCGCCCTGGAGGACACCGCCCGCCGCCTGCAAAACCGCCTCGGCAAGGTCCTCGGCCAGCGCAAGGCCCCGGCCGGTCTCACCCTGGCCACCGAGTGCCCGCCGCTGCCGCAGGGCGGCGACCAGGCCATCGCCGCGTGGCTCGACCGCAACCCGTCCGCGCGCATGGTCATCATCGACGTGTTCGCCAAGCTGCGCGGCAACTCCGCCCCCGGCGCGTCCGCCTACGACGCCGACTACGCCGCCGTCGGGCGGGCGAAGAAGGTCGCCGACGACTACGGCGTCGCGTTCGTCCTGGTCCATCACGTGCGCAAGGCCGGATCCGACGACTTCCTCACCGAGGTCTCGGGGACCAACGGCCTCGCCGGGGCCGCCGACGCCACCCTCGTACTCAAGCGGGCGCGTAACCAGGGCGACGGCGTGCTACACGTGACCGGCCGCGACGTCGACGAAAACGAGTATGCCCTGACGTTCGACCCGGCCGCCGGGGCGTGGCAGATGCTCGACGGCCCGGCCGAGGACCACCAGGTCGGCGAGACTCGCGCGACGATCCTGCGGTTCCTGCGGACCACCCCGGGCAGCCCGCCCAAGGTCATCTCCGACGGGGTCGGCCTCGCCTACGACAACGTCAAGCGCACCTGTCAGCGGATGCTCGCCGACGGGCAACTCGCCGCCGACACCGGCGGCCGGTACCGAGTCCCCGGTGTCCCCCCTGTCCCCCAACCCGCCCTGATCAGCGAAAACAAGGGGGACACCTCGGGGACAGCCGGAGTCTGGCCGTGACCCCCTCGAACATGCTGAAACAGGGAGCTATGAGGCTGTTTCAGCACAGAGCCATACAAAAGACACCAGGACGCCCGAGATCTTGGCTCAGCGTGGCTCTCAGCGGGCTGCTGTACGGCTCTCTGTCGACGCGGCCCGCCCACGTGAGTCGAAACGCAACCCGCACGCGAACGCCCCTCTCCGCGCGACTCAGCGCACCCGCCCCGCACTTGCCTAGGGAGGCCGGAACCCGATGGCACGCAACTTCCTGACTCTTGCCGACTTCCTCGCCGAGCTGGACGTACCGAAGTCGACCTTCTTCCGCTGGAAGGCACTCGGCGAGGCACCCCGCACCTACAAGCTGCCGAACGGGCAGCTCCGCATCCGTCGCACCGACTTCGACGCATGGCTGTCGAGCCGTGAGGAGCCGCAAGCCGCATGAGCACCTTCGATGTTCGCGTCCACAGCGTGTTGGTCAACAAGCTCGCCAAGGGAACCTCCTACACCGTCCGGTGGGTCGTCGCCGGGAAGCCGTACCGGGACACGTTCGCCACTCGGGCGCTGGCCGACAGCTTCCGGTCGAAGCTGGTCGTCGCCCAGCGGGAGGGCGTCGCGTTCGACGAAACGTGTGGCCTGCCCGAGCCGATGGCCCGCGCCCGCAACGCCCGCTCGTGGTATGACCACGCGATCGCCTACGTCGACGTCAAATGGCCACGAGCCTCGGCCAAGCACCGCAAGGGCATCGCCGAGGCACTGGCCACCGTCACCCCGGCGCTGCTGTCGACCAGTAGGGGAGCGCCGGACGAGAAGGCCATTCGCGCCGCGCTCTACGGCTGGTCGTTCAACAAGACTCGCCGGGACGCCGGAGACCCGCCGGCCGAACTGGCGACCGCCGTCCGGTGGCTGGAGTCGAACACGGTCGACCTGACCGCCCTGACCGACGCCGCCCTCATCAGAAAGGCCCTCGACACCATCGCACTCCGCATGAAGGACGGCGGGGCAGCATCCGCGAGCACCATCGCCCGGAAGCGCGCGATCTTCTCCGGTGCCCTCAAGTACGCGGTTGAGCTGCGGCTACTGGAGGTCCATCCGCTGTCGCTCGTGAGCTGGGTCGCCCCGAAGCATGATGATGAGGTGGACCGCAAGGCGGTGGTCAACCCGGCGCAAGCTCGGGCGCTACTTGCCGCCGTCGCCAACCGCACGCCCGAGCTGGTGGCGTTCTTCGGATGCATGTACTACGCCGCGTTGCGCCCCGAGGAAGTGCTGAACCTCCGGGAAGACGAGTACGAGCGGCCCAAGGTCAAGGGCGGGTGGGGCGTCCTTCACCTCACCGGCTCGACCATCGCGGTCGGGCGCGGGTGGGGCGACGAAGACGGCACGATCGAGCGACGCGGACTCAAGCACCGGGCGAAGAGCGCGACGCGGCCGGTGCCCGCGCCGCCGCCGCTCTGCGGCCTGCTCGACCGCCACATCGCCGAGTACAAGCCCGCGCCCGACGGCCGACTGTTCGTCACCCGGCGCGGCCCCGGTGGTCGATACGTGCCGACGGCGGGCCAGCCCATCCCGAGCAACTCCTATGGCAAGGCGTGGCGTGACGCCCGCGAGGCCACCCTCACACCGGTGCAGCTCCGGTCTCCGCTGGCGAAGCGTCCGTACGACCTGCGGCACGCCGCCGTGTCGCTCTGGCTGAACGCGGGCGTCCCGGCGCCCCAGGTCGCCGAGTGGGCCGGGCACAGCGTTCACGTCCTCATGCGGGTGTATGCGAAGTGCATCTACGGCCAGGACGAGGCATCCCGCAGGAGGATCGAGGCGGCCCTCGCCACGCCGGGAACGCCCGACCAGGCCGCCGCCTGATCGCCGACACGTATACGACACGACCAGTGAGATCGAGCGGTCCCGAGTGAGACTCAGTGGGACTAACGAGAGAAGCCCCTCACCACTGTTTCAGCTGGTGAGGGGCTTCTTTTCGCACCTGGTGGCGGGTAGAGGATTCGAACCTCTGTAGCTTTCGCGACGGATTTACAGTCCGCTCCCATTGGCCGCTCGGGCAACCCGCCAGGGCGTGCCGCCACGCCGAACGCGGCAGCGGAAGCAAGGATAGCGGTTACATCGGGCCACCGCGCAACCGGGTACCGTCGGCATGTCGTACCGCCGCGCGGCGGCCCCGTACACCACATGTCGTCCACAGCAGGAGCGAACTCATGGCAGCCAACCCGTCGTTCGACATCGTCAGCAAGGTCGACCGGCAGGAGATCGACAACGCCCTCCGGCAGACCGAGAAGGAGCTCTCCACCCGCTTCGACTTCCGGGGCACCGGCGCCGACATCTCGTGGTCGGGCGAGGAGGGGGTCAGCCTCCAGGCCGAGACGGAGGAGCGGGTCAAGGCGGCCCTGGAGGTCTTCAAGGAGAAACTGGTCAAGCGGAACATCTCGCTCAAGTCCCTGGACGCCGGGGAGGTGCGGCCGTCGGGCAAGGTCCACAAGATCGACTGCAAGATCATCCAGGGCATCGACTCCGACAAGGCCAAGGCGATCAGCAAGAAGATCCGCGACGAGGGGCCCAAGGGCGTACAGGCGCAGATCCAGGGCGACCAACTCCGGGTGACCGGCAAGAAGAAGGACGACCTCCAGACCGTGATCTCCCTGCTCAAGAGCGAGGACTTCGGCGTCGCCCTCCAGTTCACCAACTACCGCTGAGACTGGTCACTCCCGAGCCCTGACCAGGGCGGGAGTCCACCCTCTCGCGGCGGGCACGACGCGGCCCCGCCCACCCCTGTCACGGGATGGCCGGGGCCGCTTCGTCGTCAGCAACCTTCCGACCGGTCTCTTGCTCGTAGTCGTTCGTCCAGGTCCGGTAGAGGATGTGCGGGCCCTCGCAGATATCTAGTTGAGCTGCCCAGTCCGGGTACCGAGGCCTGACTCCGAGCCCGATCAGGTTCCTTATCACGGACTCCAGCGTGGTCCGCCCGGTCAGCATGTGTTGCTTGTTACTCAAGACCGCGTCTGGTCTGAGCTGCGACGAGCCAAGGTGGATGTGTGGCCGCCTCTCGTGCGACAGCCCGATTGGGTGCCAGTGATAGTCAACGACGGCCGCTCCGTCCGGTTTACGGACTGAGTAGTCGTAGCCGAGGGTGGTGCACCGGTAAGGACCGTACCCTTCCCGGCGATCCTCGATGATCTGGTAGAACATCCGGGCGCGAAACTCCAGGTCGTCCTCCCCGCGTAGGAGGAGGTACCCGTCGTTCTCGCCCTGCGGACCCGTCAGGTGCAGGTTGTGTTTCCGATCAAGCAGGGCCGTGCCGCCCGGGGAAGTGGCGACCTTGGGCCAGGTCACACACTTCAGCGCGTCCGCCAGGGGAGTAACGAACGCGCTGAAGGCTTCGTATGGGGTTCTACCCGGCATCGGGCAGCAGCATGGCTACCTGCGTGACCTTCGGGTCGTCGTTGTCGCGGTACTCCCCTGCGTACCACCGTCGGGCGAACTCTTCGAGATCCATGCCGAGCAGCCTGGCGCACTCGGAGCGGATGTAGTCGTGCTCTTCTTCCTCGGTCATCTCGACGACTTCGATGTCGCGAGAATCGCTGGCCGTAATCACGTCACTACCCCCCTCTCGCCTGTCATCACAGTACCCAGAGCGAGCGACGTTCTCGCATCGGGTGACAGGACTACTTCGTGTCCTACGCGCAGAACATCGTCGTTCCGTGGTCCCTTCCGTCGACGAGCGTGATCGTCTTCGTGCGGGTCCTTCCCACCCGGCCTGCCAACCACTGGCTGTGGCTTCCAGTTTGAGGTGGCGTTGTCAAAGGACAGCATGCCCGGATCGTTGTCCCAGATCCCGGAGCATCGGCGTGCCTGTGGATAACCACTCGCCCTGTGGACAGGTCCTATTCACGCGCTCGATGTGATACGTGCGAGCCTCGGCAGGTCCGCTACCCGGCGCAGCCCGGCCACCTGCACGTAGACGTCACGCCGCTGAATCGCCTCGCCGCTCAGGTCCAGCACATGGCCGGTCAGCCAGCACCAGCCGTAGTACGTTGGTCGAGGATCCAGCCGCACGACCCGCATCAGCAACGCCCGGTCCCCCGCGAACTGGACCGAGGCCCGGCCGTCGATCCGGACCAGATGCCCGACCTGCGGCAGCGCCGTCATCGGTTCCAGCGCTCCAAGGCCACGCGTACGTCCCCGGCCGTGACCGCCGCCGGCAGCGTCCCGCCGAGCAACACCCGGACGGCGTGCTCCCGGCGGTGCACCTCGACCGCCCAGGCCCAGAGCGGGCAGCCGTCCGGCCCGCACCGGTCACACTCCCGCAGCGCGTGCGTGCCGAGGACAAGACGGGCGAAGGCGCAGTCGACCGGTACCGGCCACCGGACCGTCAGCCAGCGCCGCACCATCCGGATCAGCACAGCCGGACCAGCCCGGACCGCATTCCGGCCGGGCCGGAGTCGACCCGGCGACGGACCGCCGCGAGCAGCACCACGCACCCGCCCCGGGGCGCACACTCCGCGCACCGGCCGCCGCCAGCGTGCGCCTCGAAGATCTGCCCGTCCGCCTGGTGTCGTTCGGAGTTGGTCATCGTCCACACCTCCTTCGGCCGTGGCGCCCCGGATCCCCGATCACGGAGCGCCACTCTCCACCTGTGTCGGCGCCGGCCGGGCCAACCCAGGGAGAAGGCAGGCCCGACCGGCCGGACGCGCGGCTCGACGAACGAAGGGACTTTGCTCGAACCGCACATCCGTGACAGGAACGCTACGGAGAGCAGTCGCAGCGCGTATTACCGGCGGTTATGCGTGAACTTCGATGCCGAAGCGGCGTGCCAGCACACGTAGATCCTCCGAGACGGACCGACGTTGTGCGCGGCGGACCATCGCCACCACGGAATCGCGGGCTATCGGATTCATCGCGAACAGTGCGGGCGCGACCCGCTCGGCCCGGATGAATGCCACCAGCGCCTCCCGGTCGGTGCGCCCCGAGGCTGCCAGGGCCCGACCGAGGTCCAACCAGTACGACTGGTGCCGGATCGTCGCCTTCAACGTCTCCGGGCGCACCGTGCGGGCGAGCTCGATCACCCGCCCGTGCTCGCCCGACTCGGCCGCGATCGACATCTGCCACAGCCCGACGTTGGTCGGACCGAATCCGCATTCGTTGAAGCCCATGCCGTCGTTCGGGTCACCGAGACTTGCCGCCTCCCGGCTGGCCTCGGCCAGGTGGGAGCGGGCGTCGTCCTGCCTGCCGGCAACGGCCGACGTGAACGCGGCGGCCAGGTGGAGTTGGCCGAGAATTTGCCGGACGTCCTGGGCGGCAGCGGTCGACTGGAGATCGCCGAGGGCGCGGTCGGCGACCCGGGCAGCGAGTTCGGGCGCCTCCATCGGCAGAGACTGGGTGCAGGCGAACCGGGTCGCGCCGATCCAGGCGGGCGACTCGGCCTCCTGCGCTGCTGTGACGGCAACCTTCGCCGCCGTTCGCGCCAGATGCCGATAGCCGATGTGCCGCAAACACGCCGAAGCCTGGTAGGCGACCCGGGCGAGCACCGTCCCGCCGTATGCGGCGGCATCCAGCAACAGCCCTGGTAGCAGCGGTGCCATGGCAGCGTAGTCAGCGCGGAGTCGGAGGCCGGCGCTCTGTTCGATCGCGGCGGTCAATTCGTCGACCTCGCGGCCCGGCGCCCGCCGCTCGCCTTCCTCGATCTCGATCAGGGCCGCCCAGATCGCCGGTACGGCGTCGGCAGCACCCGCCTTGGCCGGGTCGGTGGGATCACCCGGCTGGTCGAGCAGGTCCGCGACGGTCACCTGGAGCGCGGCGGCGATGCCGACAAGGGTCGATCGCCGGTCGACCACCCTCCGCCCGGCCTCCACCTGCGAGATGTAGGACTGCGAGACGCCGGCCAGCCCGGCCAGGACCGTCTGGGTCATGCCGCCCCGCCGCAGGCGCCAGTAGCGGATCCGCGCACCGATGCTGTCGGCCATCTCGATCTCCCAGGGCAGGCTGGGCGGACGTGACCGCTGACCTCGGCCACCATTCCGGACGGTAGCACCCGAAGCGACCCGGTTCGATGTTCGACAGCGGTCACTTCGTGAACGGCACCGCTGACACCCGGTTACCCCTCGGTGGCGAGTGCCTGTTCCAGACGTACCTCTGCCAGGGCTTCGGCGCGGGCGATCGAGCCGGTGGGCAGCGCCGCGACCACCGCGGCGGCTGCCACCGCCGCGCCGGCGAAGACGAAGGCCCACGGTACGCCGACCTGGTCGGCGAGTACCCCGGCCACCGCGCCGCCGGCCGCGCTTGCCGCCACCGCCACGGTGACCACCCAGGTGTACGCCTCGTTCAGCATGCTGACCGGGGCGATCCGGCCGACCATCGTGTTCTCCACGGTCAGCGCGGGGGCGATGGTGGCCCCGCCGACGACCAGGGCCACGCCCAGCGCGATCGGGTTCGGCATCACCGCGAAGACCGCGAAGGTGGCCGCGAGCAGGCCGAGGAGCTGCGCGAACTGCCGGGCTGCGTTCCGGGCCGGTTTGCGGGTGCCGAACCAGAGGCCGCCGATCGCGCTGCCGGTCCCCCAGGTGGCCAGCAGTACCCCCGCCACGCTCTCCGCGTCGACCGGGTCGTGCGCGGAGGCGTACGCCGGCACGGCCACCCCGGCGGCGCCGAACGCGATGCCGAGCCCGGCCACGCAGAACAGCAGGGCCGGGAAGCCGCCGACCCGCAGCGGGCCGAGTCCCTTGGCGTGGCTGCCTCGCGGGTGCGGCCGCCAGCCGCGCATCACCCGGCCGAGTGCCACGGTCAGGGTGCCGGCCAGGGTCACCACGGCGGCTCCGAGCAGCGCCGCCCCGGCGTCGGCGACCAGCACGAACCCGGCGACCAGCAGCGGGCCGAGCACGAAGACCAGCTCGAAGAGCGTGGTCTCGGCGGCGAGCGCGGTGTTGCGCAGGGCGTACCGGCCGGAGGCGGGGTCGGTGAGGTCGTTCCAGGCGCCCCGGATGGCGGCGGTCAGTGGCGGGAAGGTCGCGCCGGCCACCGCCGAGGCAGCGAAGATCACTGCGAGCGCGTCCGAGCCGGCGCGGCTGGCCAGCAGCAGCCCGACCAGGGCCACCGGGTGCGCCACGCCGGTGAGCAGCAGCACCGGGCTCGGTCCGACCCGGTCGGCGATCCGGCCGGCGATCGGGCTGACCGCGGCACCGGCGAGCGCGTAGACACCACCGGCCACTGCCGCCAGGGCGTACCGGCCGGTGACCTGCTGGACGACCATCAGCAGGGCCAGCGGGGTCATCCCGATGCCGAGCCGACCGACGATGCCGGCGACGAAGATCATCGGTGCGCCGGGGATGCGCCACACGCCCAGGTACTGCCGCAGCGCGGTCACGGTTCCGTTCTCCTCAGGTCGTCGAAGACACCCCTCGCATCTCGACACGACCGTCGGACGTAACGAGTGGATGACCTTCCGACCCTAACGTGACCGGGCCTGGCGGTTGTACCGGATTTGCCCGACGTCACTTCCCCGGCCCGACGCACGGCACCGGAGGCGGCGACACGCTCCCGGAGACGACGACGGCCCCGGCTCCCGCTGGAACGGGAACCGGGGCCCGCCGGTCACTACTGCTCGCTACGGGACTTACCAGGATCAGCGCTGGAACTGCACCGGGCCGACGTTGGTGGCCGCCATCTGCTCCAGGCGGCGTACCCGCTCCTCCATCCTGGGGTGGGTGGAGAAGAGGTTCGCCACGCCGCCACCCTTGAACGGGTTGTCGATCATCAGGTGGGCGGTGGTGGTCAGCCGGTTGTCGGCCGGCAGCGGCAGTGCCTTGGTGCCAGCGTGGATCTTGCGGAGCGCGCTGGCCAGCGCCAGCGGGTCGCGGGTGAGCGCGGCACCCGAGGCGTCCGCCTGGAACTCCCGGTTACGGCTGATGGCGAGCTGGATCAGGGTGGCCGCGATCGGGCCGAGGATGATCGTCAGCAGCAGTACGGCCGGGTTCGGCGCGTCCTCGTCGTCCCCGCCGCCGAGCGGGATGAACCAGGCGATGTTTACCAGCATGGTGATGATGCCGGCCAGGCCGGCGGCCACGCTGGAGATCAGGATGTCCCGGTTGTAGACGTGGGACAGCTCGTGTCCGATCACGCCCCGCAGCTCCCGGTAGTCCAGGATCCGCGTGATGCCCTGGGTCACGGCGACCGCCGCGTTCTTCGGGTTACGCCCGGTCGCGAACGCGTTGGGCTGCATGGTCGGGCTCACGTACAACCGGGGCATCGGCTGCTTCGCCTCGGTCGCCAACTCCCGGACCATCTGGTAGAGCGCCGGGAACTCGGCCTCGGTGACCGGCTGGGCCCGCATCGAGCGGAGTGCGAGCTTGTCCGACCAGAAGTAGCTGGCGGCGTTCAGGGCCAGCGAGACGAAGACGGCGATCACCAGACCGCCGCTGCCGCCGAACCAGTAGCCGACGCCGAGGATCAGAGCGGTGAGCAGGCCAAGTAGCGCGGCTGTCTTGAGCCGGTTGTGATGGCTATGCACGATAACTCCTTCGGTGCGCGGGCCGGTGGACCCGCTGACCGGTACAACACCGGGATACCCTGCCCACAATCCGGATATGACTGAGAGTTGCCTGGGAAAGAGCCTCACCAGGGGCCGAACGCGACCGACGTCACACCGTGTGAGGCGACGTCACACGGAGGACCGACCTCACAGTGCGGCGACGTCCAGGATCAGTTGTGGGGCGAAGCCGACGACCACCGCGACGGCGGTGGCCAGGGCCAGTGCGGCGACAACCGCCCAGGCCGGTCGGGCCGGCTCGGCTGCCGGCACCGGGCTGCCGTCGGCGGGCGGGACCGGGGCGGCCGGATCGGCGGCGGCCGGCACGACGGGTGCGGCAGCCGCTCCGCCGGCCCGGTCGGCGGCCGGCTCCGGGGCGTAGAGGGTGGCGGCGACGCGTACGTAGTAGGCGAGTCCGACCACCGCGTTCAGCGCCACCACGACGGCGAGCCAGCCGGCCTCCCCGGCGAGCAGCGACCGCACAACAGTGATCTTGGCGAACAGCCCGGCCAGCCCCGGCGGCAACCCGGCCAGCCCGACCAGCGCGAACACGAACGCCGCCCCGACCCATGGCCGACGCCGGGCCGCACCCCGGTAGTCGGCGATCTCGCCGCCGTCGGCGGCCGCCGGCCGCAGCGCCACCACCGCCCCGAACGCGGCCAGCTCCAGCAGCACGAAGAAGACCGTGTACGCCACGGCGGCGGCGACCGCCGTGTCCACCGCCTCCGCGCTCCGCCCCGAGGCCAGCGCCAGCGCGCCGAGCGGGGCGAGGATGTAACCCGCCTGGGCCACCGACGACCAGGCCAGCAGCCGGACCATCCGCCGCTGCCGCAGCGCCACCAGGTTGCCGACGGTCATCGTCAGCACCGCCACCGTCGCCAGCACCGGGCCGGTCAGTTTCGCCGGCAGCGCGGCGGCGGTGACCGCGAGCAGCGCGACCACCCCGCCCAGCTTGGAGGCGGTCGACAGGTACGCCGCCACCGGCACCGGGGCGCCGTCGTAGGTGGTTGGCGCCCAGGCGTGGAACGGCACCGCCGCCACCTTGAAGGCCAGCCCGAGCACGACCAGGGCCACCGCGACCACGGCCAGCGGCAGGCTCAGCAGCGCCGGCCCGGTCGGGAAGTCGCCGCCGCCGAGCGCCACCGGCCGGTTCGCCTCGGCGGTGAAGACCGCGTCCAGCCGGCTCAGGTGCACCGCCCCGGTGACCGCGTAGAGCAGCGCCGCGCCGAGCAGGGTGACGGCGGTGGCGACCACGCTCACCACGAAGAAGGTGAGCGCCGCCTCGGCACCGGCGACACTGCGTTGCCGGAGCCCGACCAGCACGTAGAGCGGCAGGGTCAGGGTCTCCAGCGCCACGACCAGGGTGATCAGGTCGCCGGCCGCGCCGAGTACCACGCCGCCGGTCATCGAGCAGGCGAGCAGGAAGCAGTACTCCCCCGGCGGCACCTGGCCGGACCGGAGCAGCGGGACGGAGAGCGCCAACACCCCGAGGGTGAGCAGCGCGAAGAGGCAGCCGACGAGCGCCGCCCGGCCGTTCGCCAGATAGGAGCAGTCGGCACCGGCGCAGAACGTCCGGCGCGGTCCGGCGACGCCGACCAGCACCGCGCCGAGGGCGGTGGCGGCGGCCCCGGCCGCGAAGACGGCCACCGTCGCGCCGCGCCGGGCGACAAGCAGGTCCGCCAGCAGCACGAGTACGGCGGTGCCGGCCGCCAGGTACGCCGGCAGCAGCGCCACGTTGTCCACGGTCTGGATCACGACGCCCACCCGTCGGCCGAGGAACTGGTCATCGGATCGCCTCCAGCAGTGCCTCGACCGGCACCTCGGCGTAGCCGAGCACCAGGGTCGGGGCGAGCCCGAGCACCAGGGCGAGCAGCACCAGCGGCCCCCAGGCGGCCAGCTCCGCCCCGGCCAGTCCCGGCGTCAGCGTCAACACCCGCGGACTGGCCGGCCCGTGCGTGACCCGGCGCAGCAGCCGCAGCAGGTACGCCGCCGTCAGCGCCCCGCCGAGCGCGGCGAGCACGGCCAGGGTGGTCCAGAGTGGACCTCCCACCCGCCAGGCGGCCACCACCGCGAAGGCTTCGCCCCAGAAGCCGGCCAGGCCGGGCAGTCCGAGCGAGGCGACGGCGGCGAAGCCGAGCAGCCCGGCCAGTCGGGGGGTGCTCTCCCGCAGCCCGCCCAGCTCGGCCAGCGCCCCGGTGTGCGCCCGGTCCTTCACCGCCCCGGCCAGGAAGAACAGCAGGCCGGTGATGACGCCGTGCGCGATGTTGCCGATCAGCGCCGCCTGCAGGCCGGTGGCGGTGAGCGTGGCGATGCCGAGCAGCACGAACCCCATGTGCCCGACACTCGAATAGGCGATCAGCCGCTTCAGCTCGCTCTGCGCCAGGCAGACCAGCGAGCCGACGATTATCGCCGCCACCGCCAGCACCCCGAGCACCCCGGCGGCCGCCCGCGCCCCCTCCGGCGCCACCCCGACCGCCACCCGGATCAGCCCGTACGTGCCCATCTTCAGCAGTACGCCGGCCAGGATCACGCTGCCGACCGTCGGCGCGGCGGTGTGCGCGTCCGGCAGCCACGAGTGCAGCGGCCAGAGCGGACTCTTCACCGCGAACGCGATCGCCAGCAGCACGAACGCGCCGATCTGGGTGCCCCGGGACAGCCCGGTGCCGCCGGTCAGCTCGGTCAGGTCGGCGGTGCCGGCGGCGGTCACCACGGTGAAGACGCCGACAAGCAGCAGCACCGAGCCGAAGAGGGTGTAGAGGGCGAACTTCCGGGCCGCGTGCTGCCGGCCCTCGCCGCCCCAGACCGCGATGATCGCGTACATCGGCAGCAGGACGACCTCGAAGAAGAGGAAGAAGAGCACCAGGTCGAGGGCGAGGAAGGTGCCGAGGATGCCGACCTCGACCACCAGCAGCAGGGCGACGAGGCTGCGACCCCGGCCCGGCGCCGGCACCCGCCACCAGGTGTACGCGCAGCAGAGCAGCGTCAGCAGCGCGGTGAGCACCACGAGCGGGTAGGAGATCCCGTCGACGCCGAGCTGGAACCGCAGGTCGAGTCCGGGCACCCAGGCCAGGTCCACCTGGTGCCACGGCCAGACGGCCGGCGCCTCGGTCCCGGGTGCCGCGACCGGGGACGCGTCGTAGACCGCCCAGCTGTCGGTGGCGCCCAGCACGAGCAGTACGGCGAGCACCAGGGTCACCGCCGCGAAGGCCGTACCGGCGATCCGGGCGGCCCGGTCGAACCGCCCCGGCAGCACGGCGAGTACCGCCGCGCCGACCGCCGGCACCGCCAGCGTGGCCACCAGCCCCGTCCCGCCGAGGGTCATGCCACACCCCCGAGGGCCAGTACGGCGGCGAGGCCGAGCAGCAGGGCGCCGCCGAGTACCGCCACCACCGCCCGGGGCACTCCGGCCCGGTGCAGCGACTCCAGCCCGCCGCCGAGTCCGGCGGTCCCCCGGCCGGTCCGCTCGACCGCCCCGTCCACCAGCCCCTCGTCGGCGCGCCGGGCCAGCCGGCCGAGCGCCCGCACCGGGCGTACGACGAGGGCGTGCTGGACCTCGTCGAGCCAGAAGGCGCGGGCGAAGGCCGGGCGCAGCGGACCCAACGCGGTCGCCGGGTCGGCGGCCGGGTCGGCCCGCCAGCGCCACCAGGCGAGCGCCGCACCGGCGAGGAGCAGCGCCACCGGGACGACCACGAAACTGTCCAGGTGGGTCGCGTCCAGCGCCAGCGCGTCCCGGAACGGGGTGACGAAGACCGCCAGCCCGAGCACCGCGCTCGGCACCGCGAGCAGGACCACCGGCCAGCGCAGCAGTCCGGGCGGGTCGTGCGGCGGGCCGGCCGGGGTGTGCGCGGGCGAGCCGGCCGGCGCGTCGATCGCCGAGGATGCGCCCCGCTCGGCTGGCGACGAGTCCGAACGCGCCGGGCCGGGATGCGCGGCCGGGCTCGCCGCGCCGGCGTGCGCGGCCGTCGGGTCGACCGGGTGGGTCTGCGCCCGGGAGGTGCCGAGGAAGGTGCGCAGCAGCAGGCGGGTGGCGTACCAGGCGGTCAGCGCGACCCCGGCCAGCCCGGCCAGCCAGACCAGCCAGCCGACCCAGGCGGCGGTCGGGCCGGCGTGGTGCCGGGCCGCCCGCTCGGCGACGACCAGGATGCCGTCCTTGCTCCAGAAGCCGGCCAGCGGCGGCACCCCGGCCAGCGCGGCGAGCCCGATCGCGGTGCACCAGAAGGTCACCGGCATCGGCCGGCGCAGCCCGCCCATCGCCGACATCAGGTTGCTGCCTACGGCGTGGATCACCGCACCGGCGGCCAGGAAGAGCAGCGCCTTGAAGGCGGCATGGCTGAGCAGGTGGAAGAGTGCGGCCGGCGGCGAGCCGACCGCCAGCGCCCCGGCCATGTAGCCGAGCTGGGAGACCGTCGACCAGGCCAGCACCCGCTTGATGTCGTCCTGGGCGGTGGCGGCGAGCGCGCCGAGCAGCAGGGTTACCGCCGCCAGCACGCCGAGCACGGCGAGCGCGGCCGGCGCCCGCTCGAAGAGCGGAAAGAGCCGGGTCAGCACGTAGATCCCGGCGGCCACCATCGTCGCGGCGTGGATCAGCGCCGAGATCGGCGTCGGGCCGGCCATCGCGTCCGGCAGCCAGGTGTGCAGCGGGAACTGGGCGCTCTTCCCGGCCACCCCGGCGAGCAGCAGCAGGCAGGCGGCGGTGAGGGTGCCGGGGCCGAAGTCGTGGGCCAGCACGTCCGAGATCCGGAAGCTGCCGGCCCGCACGCCGAGGATCACGATGCCGAGCAGGAAGCCGACGTCGCCGACCCGGGTCACCAGGAACGCCTTCACGGCGGCGGCCGGCGCCTCCGGCAGCCGCCGGTCGTGGCCGATGAGCAGGTAGGAGCAGATGCCCATCACCTCCCAGCCGAGCAGCAGCATGACCAGGTCACCGGCGACCACCACCAGCAGCATCGCGGCGGTGAAGAGGCTGATCTGGGCGGCGTAGGGGGCGTACCGGTCGTCGTCGTGCAGGTAGCCGACCGAGTAGACCTGCACCGCCAGGGCCACCGCGGCGACCGCCACCGCGACCAGGGCGGCGGCCGGGTCCAGCCGCAGTGTGAGGGTGACCGACAGCCCGCCGAAGTCGACCCATCCGGTGCCCGCCTCGGCACCCCGGCCGTCGAGGGCGACGACCAGGCCGATCGCCGCCGCCAGCGCCACCGCCGCGCCGCCGATGCCGAGCCCCGCCGCACCGGCCCGGGACCGCTGCGGCAGCAGCAGCCCGACCAGGGCCAGTCCGAAGGGTACGGCCGGCAGCAGCCCGGCCAGCACCGTGGCGGCGTTCATCGGCCCGCCCCCGGTGCCGTCCCCGGCGCTGTCGGTCCCGTACCCGGCGCTGTCGGTTTCATCTCCGGGCCGGAGCCGATCCGGGCCGGAGCCGTCACGATGCCCTGCGGGCCGGCGTCCGGGGTGTGCGTGTCGAGGCGTACGTCGTCGACGGTCACCGTGCCGCGCAGCCGGTAGAGCTGGAGCACGATCGCCAGCCCCACCCCCACCTCGGCGGCGGCGATCACGATGACGAAGAGCGTGAACACCTGGCCGGTCAGCGGCAGCGGGGCGGCACCGTCGGCGCCCGGGGCGGGGTGGCCCAGCGCCCGGTGCAGCGGGGCGGCGTCGGCGGTGACCAGCAGCAGGTTCACCGCGTTCAGCATCAGCTCCACGGCCATCAGCACGAGTACGGCGTTGCGCCGCCGCAGTACGCCGTAGACGCCGGTGCCGAAGAGGAGGGCGGCGACGACGTACGGGATGGCGGGTCTCACCGGGGCCGCCCCGGCAGCCGTACGCTCACCGCGATCGCACCGACGAGTGCGGAGAGCAGCAGCACCGAGAGCACCTCGAACGGGAGCACCCAGGAGCGGAACAACTCGGTGCCGATCCGTTCGGCGGTGCCCGGGTCGGGCGGCTCCACGGTGGACCACCGGTACGCGTCGACGAGCAGGACGGCCAGACCCAGCCCGGTCCCGCCGCCGACCAGCGCGGCCGGCCAGCCGGGCCGGTCAAGGTCGTCGGCGGCGCCGATCGGTGCCCGGGTCAGCATCACCGCGAAGAGCAGCAGCACCACCACCGCACCCACGTAGATCAACAACTGCACCCAGGCGACCAGCTCGGCGGTGAGCACCAGGTAGAGCCCGGCGACCGCGCCCAGGCAGACCACCAGATAGAGGCCGGCCCGGACCAGGTGCCGGGTGGCGACCACGAGTACGCCGGAGCCGACCGCCACCGCCCCGAGGGCCAGCATCAGCACGTCGGCCGCGGTCACGGCGACTCCTCTTCCCGGCGGGCAGCGGCGGCGGGGCGGCCGGCGGGACGGGTGGTGGGGCGGGCGGCGGGCTTCCGCGCGGCGGACTCCTCCTTGGCCGGCTCGCCGTTCGGGTCGTGCGCGGGCGGCGGCGGCACGCTGCCCATCCATTCCCCGAGGTGCTCCTTGTCGTGCAGCAGGTCCCGGATGTCGTACTCGGCGTACTCGAACTCCGGTGACCAGTAGAGCGCGTCGAAGGGGCAGACCTCGATGCAGATGCCGCAGTACATGCAGAGCGAGAAGTCGATGTCGAAGCGGTCGAGCACGTTGCGCTGGCGCGGCCGGGCCGCACCGGGCATCGCCACCTCCTCCTTGTGGGAGTCGATGTAGATGCACCAGTCCGGGCACTCCCGGGCGCAGAGCATGCAGACCGTGCAGTTCTCCTCCAGCAGGGCGATCACGCCCCGGGACCGCGGCGGCAGCTCGGGGGCGACGTCCGGGTACTGCTGGGTGTGCGAGCGCCGCGTCATCGTCTTGAGGGTGACGGCAAGCCCCTTCGCCAACCCTTCACCTGGCATGCTCATGCCGGCACTCCGCTGGCGCTCCGTGCCGGCCTGAGACTCGTCGGCGCTGAGCCCCTTGATTCGCTCGCTGCGCTCGCTCATGCGCCTTATCCTGCCGTGTCGGCGGTTCCGGCGCGACCACCCCTGGCCAGTTGAGGCGGTACGGTGGCATCGGGTGACGTGAGCCCGCCATCCGCGAGAGGGATGCCATGACCGCGGCCTTGAACGATCCGTACCCGCCGAGCGGCGGGTGGACCACCGACGACCTCGACGCCATGCCCGACGACGGCCACCGCCGCGAGCTTCTCGACGGAGTTCTGATCATGTCGCCCTCCCCCACCGCGGCACACCAGTCGATCGCCTGGCGACTCGCCGCCGCACTGGACGAGGACTGCCCCGACCAGTACGACGTGACCCAGGCCGTCGAGGTGCGGCTCAGCCAGCGCCGGTCGTTCATCCCGGACGTGCTGGTCAGCACGGCCACCGCGGCGGCCCGCCGGACCTCCCGGTACGAGCCGCACGAGGTGGTACTCGCCGTCGAGATCGTCTCGGACAGTTCGGAGAGCATGGACCGGTTCACCAAGCCGGCCCTCTACGCCAAGGCCGGCATACCGTTCTACTGGCGGATCGAGACGAAGCACGGGCTGGTCGTGCACACCAACCGGCTGGACCCGGTGGAGGAGATCTACGTCGAGACGGGCCGGTGGACGAAGTTCGTCGACACCGGCGAGCCCTGGCCGATCAACCTGTCGATCAGCCGGCTGACCCCCCGGCACCTGTAACCATCCCGGATCGCCCGGGTCGCCCGGCCCGCATCGCCCCGGCGACGACGGACATCGCGGGTGGGGCGGGGGCCGCGAACGGCCGCACACTGCTGTCGCACGAGCGGCGCGGAGCCCGTCCGCGCCGTCCGGACGAGGGGGTGGCGGCGTGGAAATCGACGCGCGCGAGGCGCTGGTCCTCAGCGGTCATCTGGACGTCGCGGCGGACGGCCCGCCGCTACCCGCCGAGGTCGTCCGGACACGACTTGTCGAAACGATCCGGCTGCATCGGATGATCGGCGGATTGTGTCAGGCGTGTGGCGAGCGGGCCGGTCCGGAGGGCCGGTGCTTCAAAGCCGCGATAGCGGTGGAATGGTGCCGGCAAAACCCGACGACAAGTCTCGATCAGTCGGTTCCCGGCATCGTGGAGTCGGACCGTCGCGGCAACGACGGCCCGACTCCACGACCCCGGGCCGCCGCCACCCGGCCGGGTGGCACCGGAGAGTGACTCCGAGCGCCGGGGTCAGGCGATCGCCAGCTTCACCCCGGCGGTAAGCACCAGCTGGCCGAGCGCCACCGGGACCAGCACCAGCCAGCAGAGCCGCTGCAACTGGTCCTCGCGCAGCCGGGGGTACGTCACCCGGAACCAGATGATCACGAACGAGACGGCGAAGACCTTCAGCAGGGTCCAGAGCCAGCCGAGGTACTCGTCACCGAACGGCCCCTGCCAGCCGCCGAGGAAGAGCACCGTGGTCAGCGCGGCGATCACCACGATGCCGACGTACTCGGCGAGCAGGAAGAAGGCGAACCGGAGACCGGTGTACTCGGTCATGTACCCGAAGACCAGCTCGGAGTCGGCGATCGGCATGTCGAACGGCGGGCGGCGGATCTCGGCGAGCCCGGCGACGAAGAAGACCACCATCGCCGGGGCCTGCCAGAGCAGCCACCACGGCTGCCACGCCTGCACGATGCCGGGCAGGCTCAGCGTGCCGGCCGCCATCGCCACGCTGGCCGCCGCGAGCACCAGCGGCAGCTCGTAGCCGAGCAACTGGGCGGCGCCCCGGATCCCGCCGAGCAGGCTGTACTTGTTGGCCGAGGCCCAGGCCGACATGAGTACCGCGACCACCCCGACGCCGACCACCGCGAGCACGAAGAAGAGCCCGATGTCCAGCGGCTGCCCGACCAGGTCGTTCGGGCCGAGCGGGATCACCAGCAACGCCAGCAGGTACGGCACCAGCGCCACCACCGGGGCGAGCCGGAACACCGCCCGGTCCGCCTCGCGCGGGGTGACGTCCTCCTTCTGTACGAACTTGACGCCGTCGGCGATCAACTGTGCCCAGCCGTGGAAGCCGCCCGCGTACATCGGGCCGAGCCGGCCCTGCATGTGCGCCATCACCTTGTGCTCGGCCTGCCCGACGACAAGCGGCAGGACCAGGAACGCCGCCACCACCCCGACGACCCGGACCAGCAGCTCCAGCCAGAGCGGCATCAGACGCCCCCGTCCCGGCGCTCCGGCTCCGCCGCCCCGACCTCGCCAGCCACCCCGCCGTCACCATCCGGCGGCCCGGAGACAGGCCGAGCCGACGGCCCCGGCGCGGGTGCGGCAGGAGGTCCGGAAACGGGTTCGGCCGGCGGACCCGACGCGGGCCCGGCCGGCGGGGTGCGGCGCGGCGGTCTGCCGGCCGGTGAGGTCCGGGCGGGCGAGGAGGTTCGGGCGGGCGAGGAGGTTCGGGCGGGCGGGCCGGAGGCGGGGGCGGCGGAGACCGGTACGGCTGCGGCCACCCCCCACTCCCCCGGTGCCGGCACGCCCGGTGGACGCATCGCCTGCCGGCGGGCGGTACCCGCCTCCGACTCGCCCGGCTCCTTCGCACCCGGCCACGCCTTCGCCACCCGGGAGGCGAGCACGAACTCCTTGCGCAGCGGATGCCCCTCGAACTCGGGTGGCAGCAGCAGGGGCGCCAGGTCGGGATGGCCGGCGAAGTCGACCCCGAACATCTCGTGCGTCTCCCGCTCGTGCCAGGCCGCCCCGGGGAAGAGGTCCACCACGGACCCGACGGTGGCGGCGTCCCGGGGCACCCGGGTGCGGAGCAGCACCCCGTGCCGGTGCCGGGTCGACCAGAGGTGCGCCACCACGTCGAACCCGCCGTCCAGCTCGTCGACGGCGGAGAGCCAGTCGAAGAAGTCGCAGGCCAGCTCGGTGTCGTCCCGGACGGCCCGGACCGCGTCCCGCCACCGGGCGGCCGGTACGTCGACGGTCGCCCGCGCGTACGCCTGGCCGCCGGAGGACCCGACGGTCGCCTCCGCGTCCGCGAGCAGCGTGGCCAACCGGTCACCGACCTGTTCCGGGGTCATGTCCGCGATCCTAGGGCCATCTCCGGCCGGACCGTCGGGTCCGGACGGGTTATTCGGCAACTCCAGGCGTACCGGACAGTCCGGGAGGGAAGAATGACCGGGTGCGTGCGATTACCGTGACCCCGGGCCGGGCCGGCTCACTGCGGCTGACCGACGACTTTCCGGAGCCGAGCCCCGAGGAGGGCGCAGTGCTCGTGGAAGCCGTCGCCGTCGGCGTCTGCGGCACCGATCGCGAGATCATCGACGGCGAGTACGGCGAACCGCCGCCCGGCAGCACCGAACTGGTGCTCGGGCACGAGTCGCTGGGTCGGGTGCTGGAGGACCCGAGCGGCTCACTCGCCCCCGGTGACCTGGTCGCCGGGATCGTCCGGCACCCCGACCCGGTGCCCTGCACAAACTGTGCCGTCGGCGAGTGGGACATGTGCCGCAACGGTCTCTACACCGAGCACGGCATCAAGTGCCTCCAGGGCTTCGCCCGGGACCGCTGGCGGATCTCGCCGAAGTTCGCCGTACGCCTCGACCCGGCCCTCGCCGAGCTGGGCATGCTGCTCGAACCGACGAGTGTGGTGGCGAAGGCGTGGGAGCACATCGAGCGGATCGGCGCCCGCGCCGCCTGGGAGCCGAAGCGGGTACTGGTGGCCGGGGCGGGGCCGATCGGCCTGCTGGCCGCGCTGCTCGCCGCGCAGCGCGGGCACGAGCTGCACGTGCTGAACCGCTCGGCGAACGGCGAGAAGCCGGCCCTGGTGGAGGCGCTCGGCGGCCAGTTCCACACCGGCACCGTCCCCGAGCTGGGCGTGGAGTTCGACATCGTGCTGGAGTGCACCGGCGCCCCGACGGTGGTGCTGGACGCGATGTGCCAGGCGGCGCCGAACGGGATCGTCTGTCTGACCGGCGTCTCCTCCGGCGGCCGGACGATCGACTTCGACGCGGGCGCGCTCAACCGCGAGCTGGTGCTGGAGAACAACGTCGTCTTCGGCACCGTGAACGCGAACCGGCGGCACTGGGAACTCGCCGCCGAGGCGCTCGCCGCCGCCGACCGGGACTGGCTGGCCAGGATGGTCACCCGGCGGGTGCCGGTCGACAGGTACACCGAGGCGTACGAGTCGCAGCCCGACGATGTCAAGGTGGTGCTCGACTTCGGGCGATGAGTTCGGACGACTCACCGGTCCAGTCCGTCCCCTCGCCTACCCGGCGCCAGCAGATCGCCGACCCCGGCCCGACCTTCCGGTCCCGACCGCGGGTCCGGGACGGCTGCCGTCGTGCGTCCGGTTGACCAGCTCGTCGGCGCGGCTCAACGCGGCCGGTGACGGCAGCTCGACGCCCGTCTTCCGGAAAACCGCCCGGCCGCGCGAAGTGCCTTGAAGATTCGTTGAAGGCGCCCTGGTGCGAGATTCAAGCGCCACCGTCGATCGTCAGCAGAGCCGCATCGCCCGACCGGGACGATGCCTCCGCCCGAGTGGTCGTGACCGACCACGGCGGACTGCTGTCGATCTCCAGGAGCCGTATGCCCATCCGCCACAACCTAGCCAGGGCCGCGGTCGGCGCCGTCCTCGCCGGTTTCACCGTGTCATCGCTGGCGACCGCCGCCGCTGCCGCACCCGACGGTACGGACCTCGTCACCGCCGCCTACCCGGTGGCACCCTGCGTCTCCGGTGGGCCCACCTCCGCCGACTCCGCGCTCGCGACGCAACTGAACAGTCAGCTCCGGGCCAAGATGCGCGGCTACATGGACGCCTACCGGGTGTCCTGCGCCCGCGCGGTCGTAGCGGCCGTGCAGGCCCGCGGCCTCACCTCACGGGCCGCGGTCATCGCCGTCACCACCACGATCGTCGAGACCGGGATCCGCAACATCAGTGAGGAGGTGGACCACGACAGTCTCGGCCTGTTCCAGCAACGCGCGTCGTGGGGTTCGGCGACGAACCGGCTCAACCCGACCTGGGCCACCAACGCCTTCCTCAACAAGATGCTCCAGCTCTATCCGAACAACTCCTGGCAGACGGCCCAGATCGGCGCGGTCTGCCAGGCCGTGCAGGTCTCCGCGTACCCCGACCGCTACCAGCCGGAGAGCGGCGATGCCCAGATCATCGTCAACGCGCTGTGGAACCCGGCACGGACCGGGATCTACGGGGTACTTTCGGATCGCCGGCTGTCGTACAGCCTGATCAATTCGACGACCGGCGACTTCGTGTCGATCGTGAAATCGTCGCCGTTGGCGTTCATGCCGACGACGTTGGCGACGTTGAACTTCAACACGCTGCTGGTGACCTCGCCGGCGGGCGAGCTGTTCCGGATCGACATCCGCGACAACAGCGGCACGTTGACCTACGATCCGCCGGTGCGGCTGCAGACGTCGGGTTGGACGCCGGACCTGCTGACCTACGACGGTTCTGGTTCGTTGTTCGCCATGACCGACGGCAGGCTGCGGCGGTACTCGCTGACCGAGACGAAGCCGACCAGCGGTGGCGTCGCCACCTACATCGACATCAACGGCACCTTCGACTGGCAGACGCTGACGGCCGCCGGTCCGGACTGGTTGCTCGGCACCACCAGCAGGGGCGTGTTGACGTCCTACCTGATCACGGGTACCGGTTGGCACGGCGGGCCGCTGCGCTCGGGCTGGACCCACACGCACCTGATCTCACCGGGCGGTGGCTACTACTACGGCCGGGTCGCGACCGGCGGGATGTACCACTACCGGGACCGCAATCCGTTCGATTTCGACGGCTCGGACATCGCCTACCACTCCGACGACCCGGTCAGCACCAGCGGCTGGTCCCAGGTGTTGCTCTCCGCCCAGCCCCTCTGATCCGCCCTGGATGACGACGTCCTCCGGGCGCCGGGGCTGTCCGGCCCGCATCGCCGGATCGGACAGCCCCGGATCGGACAGCTCCGGCGTCAGCCAGCGGGTCGGGGTGCGCAGGTGCCGACCAGATCCAGCGCCAGTGTCGTGGGCGGCCGGCGACCAGCTCGACCGGACTGGCCGCCGCCGGCACGCTGTTCCCGGCGGCCGGGCCCAGGCTGTCCGGCGCCTGTCCGCCGCCGTCGGGTCGCTCGGGAGAGGTCACTGCCGGGCGGCCGGGGGCGGCACCGGGGGCGCGGTGAGCGCGTCGGCGCCACGCCCGGCCGGTACGCCGCCCCGGTCGGCCGGCGAGGCGAGCTCGTCCGGCCGGGCCACTCCGCCGGGGCCGGACCGCTC
Organism: Plantactinospora sp. WMMB782; assembly: GCF_049179135.1. Taxonomy (NCBI): domain Bacteria; kingdom Bacillati; phylum Actinomycetota; class Actinomycetes; order Micromonosporales; family Micromonosporaceae; genus Plantactinospora; species Plantactinospora sp. WMMB782. Next base: position 1,622,579 of record NZ_JBMHMC010000007.1, read on the forward strand.
GGCGGCGATCTTGTCCTGCAGGCGCAGGATGCCGTGCAGCAGTGCCTCCGGGCGCGGCGGGCAGCCGGGCACGTAGACGTCGACCGGGATGATCTGGTCCACACCCTTTGTCACCGAGTACGAGTCCCAGTACGGACCGCCGCAGTTCGAGCAGGCGCCGAACGAGATCACGTACTTCGGCTCGGGCATCTGGTCGTAGAGCCGTTTGATCGCCGGGGCCATCTTGTCGGTGACCGTCCCGGAGACCACCATCAGGTCGGCCTGCCGGGGCCCGTGCGCGAACGGGATCACGCCGAGCCGGATGAAGTCGTGCCGGCCCATGCTTGTCGCGATGAACTCGATCGCACAGCAGGCCAGCCCGAAGTTGAAGACCCAGAGCGAGTAGCGCCGGCCCCAGTTGAGCACGAACCGGATCGGCTCGCCGAGCACCGCCGGTAGCTGCACGGTCCACCCCTCCTCCGGTTCCCCGTCGACAGTGAACCACAGCACCGCGGGTTCCGACCCGGGCCATCGGCAGGCGAACCCATCCGGCCGGCGAACCTATCCGGCCGGCGGCAGCATCTTCAGCATCTGGTCGATCTGCGCGGTCCGGGACACGTCGATCCGCCGGGCCAGCTCGCGCACCTCGGGGTGGCTGCCGGACCTCGTCTCCATCCGGGCCAGCTCGACGGCGCTGTGCTGGTGCCCGATCAGCAGATTGAGGAAGTCCGTCTCGAACCTCGCCCCGCTGGTCCGGGCCAGCGCGGCGAGTTGGGCCGGGTCGAGTACCGGCAGTCCGCCGTGGTCGGCGTGCGCGTGCGCGGCCGGATCCGCCGACGGGCTGTGGCCCCAGCCGCGCAGCCAGTCCCGCATGGTCCGCTGCTCGGCCTCCTGGGTGACCTCGATGGCGGCCGCCAGGATCTTCAGCTCCTCCTGCCGGGCCCGTTCGGGTGCCAGCCGGACCAGGGCCAGCCCCTGACCGTGCGAGGTCACCATCATCTGCAGGAACATCACGTCGGTGTCGTTGAAGGTGCCGGCGGGTGGGGTCGCCGGGGCGGAGCCGGTCGCCGCCGGGGTGCGGCCGGTCGGCGCGGGTGCCGGGGCCGCGACCGGACCGCCGGTCCCGGCCGGTGCGGGTGCGCAGCCGGCGAGCAGCACCAGCGTCGCGACGATCAGGGTACGGCGGAAACCCTTCATGCCCTCGTCTCCCCTCGTCTCCTGGTACGGCCCCGGAAGCGGACCTGTGGCGGATACGGACCCGCAGGGGGTACGGGTCCGTATCCGCGACGGGTACGTCCCGGCGGGCCGGCGTCAGACGCGCTGCCAGAGTGCCGGTACGTTCGGCGGCTCCCAGCCGGCGATCGCGGTGTGCGCCTGGCGGCAGCGGTACGTCGCACCGCCGTAGGTCACCTGGCTGCCGACCGGGTACGCCGTACCGGCCCGCCAGGTTCCGCCGGCCGGTGGTGGGGCGGTGGTGGCCGGCGGCGGGGTCGGGTTGTTGGTCCGGGTGGGGGTGGGGTTCGGGTTGGGGTTGCCGCTCCCGCCGCCGATCTGGAGGTCAACGCAGACGTAGAAGGCGTTCGCGGTGTCGGCGACGTTCCAGATCGCCAGCAGCTTCTGCCGGCCACTGCGACCGCCCATGTTCACGCTGTGCGAGACGGTGGCACCGGGCTGCCGGCCGCCGTCGTCGAAGACGGCGATCCGGGAGTTGCCGATGTAGTACTCCCAGGTGCTGGTGGCGTGCCGGGCGGTGAGCACCCAGTTGAAGTTGACCGTCTGGCCGACCGAGGTTGCCGGCCAGGGCCGGCTGTCGTCGTTCAGCACCGAGAAGTGTCCGATGTTGGCGTGGCAACTGCGCAGCCCCTTCGGGCCTTCCACGCTCTGCGGCTCCCACTGGATCTGGCCGCAGTCGAAGGACACCGCCCGCTGGGCGCAGAGCGCCTGCCGGCTCGGTGGCGAGGAGATGTAGCCGTGCGCCTGGGCGGCCTGCGGGGCGACGAGGAGGGCGGAGACGACGGTCGCCACCGTCGTGACCGCCAGGACCACGGTTCTTCGCATCGTGGGCTCCTTTACTGCATCGGGAAGGTCTCCTCAACATAAAAGAAAGATTGTTAACAGTAAATACCCACCGGCAACATTCGTCGATGGGTTGCCGCACCGGCAAGGAGGGACCGGATCAGTAGCCGGGACGCTGCAGCAGGCCGAGGAACTCCGCCAGCAGCGCCTCCCGGACCGGGATCGGCGCCGCGTCCAGCAGGGTGTTGACCGGGGCCATCCGCTCCGGCGCACGGCCGCCGGCCGGGTCCAGGCCCAGCCCGCCGGCCACCCCGGCGACCAGCTCCGGGGTGAGCGACTCCGGGCTCAGCGCGTCGAGCACGCCCAGCAGTTCGGCGGGAAGCGCCACCGGGCCGGCCGCGCGGGCGTCCGCCACCGCCGCCCGCAGGTCCGCGCCGAACTCCGGCACCCGGGGCGCCACCGAGGCGGTCACCGAGAGGTGGATGCTGACCGGCAGGCCGGCGTACGAGAGCTGGGGCTGGGTGTGCCAGCCGCGCCGGGTCAGCTCGTCGGCGAGGACGAACAGGTCCAGCCCCGGGTCGGTGCTGGTGAAGCAGACCACCGTCGACTCCGGCTCGGCGACCAGACGCAGGCCGTCCACTGCGGAGACCGAGCCGGCCAGTCCGCGTACCGCCGCCAGGGTCTGCTCGGCCAGCGTGAGGTAGCCGGCGTCGCCGAGGTGCCGCAGCGTGGCGTACGCGGCGGCGATCGGCCCACCGGACCGGGTGGACGAGAGCACCGGGTTCACCATCGTGTAGCCGGGCCAGCCGGCGAACGCGAAGTACTGCGGCCGGCGCAGCCCCGGGTCCCGGTGCAGCAGCACCGAGACGCCCTTCGGGGTGTACGCGTACTTGTGCAGGTCCACCGAGATCGAGGTGACCCCGGGAACCCCGAAGTCGAACTGCGGCACCGGCACGCCGAGCCGGCGCAGGTACGGCAGGACCCACCCGCCGAAGCAGGCGTCCACGTGGCAGCGCACCCCGGCCGTGGCGGCCAGCTCGGCGATCTCGGCGACCGGATCCACCACCCCGTACGGGTACGACGGTGCCGAGCAGGCCACGAGTACGGTCTCCGGGCCGATCGCCGCCGCCACGTCCCCGGGTGCGGGGCGGAGCGTCTCGGCCGACACCGGCACCTGGTCGAGGGCGACCCCGAGCAGGTGGGCCGCCTTTGCGAACGCCGCGTGCCCGCTGGTCGGCACCACCAGCCGGGGCCGGGTCACCTCCGGCCGGGCGTCCCGGGCCGCCTTGACGGCCAGGACCAGCGACTCGGTGCCACCACCGGTGACGCTGCCGGCGACCTGCGGCGCTGTCGTCCCCGGCCCGCCGCCGAGCAGCCGGGCGGCGGCGCCGACCAGGGCGTTCTCCAGGGTCAGCAGGGACGGGAAGGCGGTCGGGTCCAGTCCGTTGACGTGTGCCGCCAGCGCGTGCGCCGCGTTGGCCAGCTCGTCCAGCCCGGCCACGGCGGGGTCGTAGACGTAGGCGAAGAGCCGGCCGCCGTGCGTCGGCAGGTCCGCGGCGCGCAGCTCGCCGAGCTCGGCGAGCACCTTGTCCGCGGGTACGCCCACCGGCGGCAACGCGTCGATCATGGCGGCCACCGTAACAGTCGTGACGACCCCGCCGACCCCCTTGTGACCTGCGACCACGGCACGAATCCATGCCGTGGTGCCGAATCTCTCAGCGCTCCCGGACGTACACGCCGACGCCGGGCAGCGTCTCGGTGATGCCCTTGGCGCGGAGGTTCTGCATGGCCCGGTCGATGACCGGCTCCGTGACGCCGTAGTGCTCGATCAACTCTCGTCGACTGGGCAGCCGGGAGCCGGGCGGGAACTCCCCCGCCTCGATCCGCTTCTCCAGGTCGTCAGCTATTTCCTCGTAGCGGTAACGCGGTGGCACGGCGTCACCAGCGCCGGGCCGCCGGCTGGTGGATCGGCAATTTTCGACCCCCTTGTGATTTGCGATCACGGCATCAATCCATGCTCTGATGCCGGGCCACTCAGTCCTTCTTCACGTACACACCGCGCCCGGGAACGGTCTCCGTCAGGCCGCGCAGCTTGAGCGTCAGGAAGACGCGATCCGCCACGAAGTCCGAAACCTCATACTGCGCGCACAGCTCGGCACGGGTCGGGAGCTTGGCGCCGGGCGGGAACTCCCCGGACGCGATCCGCTCCGCCATTTCATCGGCGATGCGCTCATAGATAGACGAATAGGGAGCCACTACTGAAATCCCCTCCGGTCGGCAGTTTCAGTAGACCACTCCCCGTGGATCCTTGCCTAGCCATGGCAGCCATGGCACCCTCCTTGATATAGCCCCTCCGGTCGGCAAACCAGGTGGGGCGGAAGGCGGTCCGGCTACGCGACGTAGGGCTCCGTGGCCGGACCTGCCGTCTGGCGTAGGAGGAGGACGCGGGTGTTCAGCGACGACCTACCGCAGCAGCCCGTGCCGCTGACCGACCCTGGACCGGTGCCCGTGCCGGAGTCCGTCGAACGGGCCGAGATGCGCAGCGTGCTCCTGCGCCACGTCAGCAGCGGTGGCACCTGCCGGTCGTGCGGAAGGCCGCCGGATCACACCGGAATGTGCTGGGCCGCCCGGGTGGCGTACGAACGGCTCACCAGCGGCTGGGGAAGCGACCCGGCTACCGCTCCGGCTCGGCGGCCGACACCGCCGCCAGCCGCTCCGGGGTGAGGTCGTAGCCGCGCATGGCCAGCAGGGCGAGCCCGACCAGCAGGGCCGGCAGCACGGTGAAGCCGACAAGCACCCCGGCCCGGGCGGTGCCGGACTGCGCCGCCGCCTGACCCGTCGACGAGGAGACGTAACCGGACAGTTGCAACACCAGGCCGTAGATGCCCGGCCCGAGCGCCAACCCGAACGTCTCGCCGGCCGTCCACACCCCGGTGAAGACTCCCGCCTGGCGGCGGCCGGTGCGCGCCGTGTCGTACGCGATGCAGTCCGGCAGCATCGCCATCCCGAAGACCTGCTGGCCGGCGTACCCGCAGCCGATCGCCGCGACGACCAGATAGACCGCCGGGGCCGGCAGCCCCGGCGCGGCGGCCAGGGCGAGCGCGCCACCCGCGAAGATCAGCGACGCGACGGCGAACGCGCGCGGCTTGCCGAGCCGGGCGCCGGCCCGGCTCCAGAGCGGCATCACCAGCAACGCGGGGCCGACGAAACACGCGAAGAGCAGCGTGGCGCCGGTCTCCGGATCCCGCAGCACATGTTCGGCGAAGTAGGCCACTCCGGCGAGCACTGTCGCGATCCCGGCCGCCTGCACCACGAAGCAGACCAGCAGCAGCCGGAACGGCCGGTTGGCGGCGGCGACCGCGAGCTGGGCCCGCAGGCTCGGTTCGCTGGCCAGCACCGTCCCGGTCGGCGCGGTCCGGGTGCCGAGGAACGCGCCGACCGCGCCGACCGCGATCAGCACCGCCACGAAGAGACCGAGCCAGCGGTGCCCGGACGCGCCGTCCCCACCGGCGGCCACCACCACCGGGGCCAGTGCGCCGGAGACCAGGATGGCCAGCGCCAACACCGCCACCCGCCAGGTCATCAGCCTGGTCCGCTCGGCGTAGTCGTCGGTCAGCTCGGCCGGCATGGCGACGTACGGGACCTGGAAGAAGGCGAATGCTGTCGCGGTGAGCAGGAAGGCCAGTGCGACGTACCCGGCGGCGGCCGGTCCGGGCGGGAACGGCGCCGCGAAGATGGCCGCGAAGAGGAGTGCGAGGCCGAGCCCGCCACCGAGCAGGTACGGCCGGCGGGCACCCCAGCGCGACCGGGTCCGGTCCGAGATCCGCCCGGCGACCGGGTTCACCAGCACGTCCCAGGCTTTCGGCAGCAGCACCAGCAGGGCGGCCAGCCCGGCGGCCACCCCCAGGGTGTCGGTCAGGTACGGCAGCAGCACCAGGCCGGGCACCGTGCCGAAGGCGCCGGTGGCCAGCGAGCCGAGCGCGTACCCGGCGTGCACCCGGCGTGGCAGGGTGGCCGGGGACGGGGACTCGGAGAGGTCGGCGCGAGTGCCGGGCACGGCGTCCATGCGCCGGGATGCTATCGGCATGGATCTTGCCTGCGGGCTCCCGCTTTCGTACGGCGACGGTGGCCGATCGGCGTAGGGCTGTGTCGAAGTCGGTTACAGCCATTCGTTGATCGCGGCGATGTGAGCGGTGGCTTCGTAGCGGGCGACGAGTCTGATGCCCTATGGATGTCCAGCCGGACAGGACTGCTCGAGCTGCTGCTTCGGCGTCAATGGCGTCGGTCTTGCCGCGCCGGCGACTTCGATGGTCCTGTCCGCCGCCCGTGAGACGACTTGCATATCGCCTCCGTATCGATTTTCTATCGCCCCTCGGCCTAGTTTGTGCGAATCGGCCATCGAGGGAGACTGATCCCGCGATTGGACGCTGGAAGGGTCGGATGGCGGCGATTACCCGTCAACCAATAGCGAATAGGTCCCGGGGAGGTCCTTGTGCAACATCATGCTTTGCTCAAACCTGCTGTGGTAGCGTTGACCACGTTCCTCACAGTTGCGCTGATCGGCGCGCCGGCTGTCGCCGAGGGCGATGTTGAATCATCGTCCCAGCTGGCCGATCGGATGGCCCAAAAAGTCGCCCGCACCACTACCACCACGAAGGCGCCCGCAGGCACTCCTGGAGAGACTGTAAACGTGGTTCTTCCCACTGACGCCTCGGCTCCGGTGCGGATAAACTCAAGCGACCTCAGCGTTTCAATGGAGTTGCCGGACGTGGGCGCTAGTCGCGCCGACCGCGCGGCAAACGGAAATACCGTACGCGACGGCGACGATGTAGATCTGGTTCTTCGTAACGCCATGGATGCCGCGCAGGTAATTACGGTCCTAGAAAGCGCCTCAGCACCTACAAGCTATACCTATCGCTTCTCTGGCGCCGAACTTCTGCCACTGGAAGACGGCCGGATCGGCATCCTTCCCTCCAATTCTCGAGACAGTGTCATCAAGGGAGCTGCCGTAATCGATGCTCCTTGGGCTGTAGACGCGACAGGCAAGAGACTCGCCACCTCGTATAGCATCGACGGGGAGTACCTCACACAGCACATCACCACGGCTGGTGCGGTCTTTCCGGTCGTCGCAGATCCGAGCATCAGTCGTGAGAGTTGGTGGCCGCTGACTTTCGTGGTCACTTTGAACCCCGCCGATCAGCGGATCATCATCTCCTCTGGTGGCGCAGCGGTCGGAGCGGCAGTGGGGGCGCTAATGTGTTCAGCCGGCGGGCTGGCGGCGGCCGCATGCGCTGCTGCGGGCGCACTTATCGTTACCGCAGTAGCGGAATCGTTCAAGGAGTACGGCGTCAAGGAGGGTTGCAACTGGCGGGCCCGCTGGGTGCTGGGAGACGGCGTCACCAGCATGTGGCGCACGGGAAGCTGCTGACAGGCAGTGATTTGCATCGACTGTTAGGCTTGTGAGCGTGCCATGCCAGGAGTACAGCGCTCTCTTGGTGGTCCGCCCTTCGAATTCTGGAGATAGGCGCGCCACTGAGGGCGGCGGTCGATGTCATGAACTGACGACGGACGCAGCTGCGGTGACGCAAGTCCTGACGCCGCACAGGGATCCGACAGTCCATCCCCTTGATCACACTGCTCGTACCATCACTGCAATTGCCGGCAGACAGGTAGATGGAGGTTGACCAATGAATGCCACCAGGGCTCGCGTCTTCTGGCTGAGCTGGCTAGCCTTCGCGGGATTCTTCTTCTTCCTGCAGGTCGCCTTCAATGATGCCAAGGGCACATTCGCAGTCGTCGCGAGCATTGTGGCCGCTGCTCCGGTAGCCGGAATTGTCCAGTACTCCTGGAATCGCAAGAATCGTACAAATAGGTAGCTCTACGCGTTTCCGGGAAGGGTCGAACCGACCCTTCCCGGAAACTCATGCTAGCCCCAGCGCGCTCAGCAAGACCAACCATCAGCATCTATAGTCGCTCGCATAGTTCCTTATACGTCGGCCAACGTTGTCCGAAAGTCGGGCAAGGGCGAGGTGGCGTTTCCCGGCGGCAGCCCCACCCGCCTCAACATCCAGGTCCTGATCGATCCGGCCGCTCGGCATCGCGCCGTGGCCACCCTCAAGACCTGGTAAACCCGGTCGACGCGGCCCAACTTCACCGCTACAGACCGTAACGCAACTGGCTCCACCTGACCATTGTGTCGCCGGTGGACCCGGTCTGGTGGGATCGGCGCCCGTCCACACCGCGGCTTTGCCCCGATCGTTGAGCCAATCTTGAGTGTCCCGGCACCCTGCGCAGCTGTGTTCGACCAGCCGGATGGGGGATGATGCGCAACGGCTGGTACGACAGACGAGGAGCGGCCGGGATGCGCATCCTGTTGGTCGAGGACGACGCCCGGGTGGCCGGTGCGATGGCCGGCGCCCTCTCCCGGCGGGGCTACGACGTGGAGCGGGCCGGCACCGCCGCCGCCGCGCTCGCGGCCGCCCCCTGCGACCTGGTGCTGCTCGACCTCACCCTGCCCGACGGCGACGGGGTGGAGGTGTGCCGGGCCCTGCGGCAGCGCAGCGCCCAGCTCGGGATCATCGCGGTGACCGCGCGCGGCGAGGAACGCGACCGGGTGATCGGGCTGCGGATGGGTGCCGACGACTACGTGGTGAAGCCGTTCTCGATGGCCGAGCTGGAGGCCCGGATCGTCGCGGTGCTGCGCCGGGCCCGGGCCGGGGTGCCGCACCCCGAGGTGATCGAGGTCGGCCCGATCTGGATCGACGTCGCCGCCCGGCTGGTCACGGTACGCGCCGCCGGGGTCGCGCTGACCCGCAAGGAGTTCGACATCCTGGTGTCGCTGGCCCGGCAACCGGGTGTGGTGGTGCCGCACGAGCGGATCGTCCTGGACGTCTGGCCGACCACCGGCGCCGCCCGGCACACCGTCGAGGTGCACGTCGGCTCGCTGCGCGGCAAGCTCGGCGACCCGGACCTGGTGCAGACGGTGCGCGGCGTCGGCTACCGGCTCCGGGCCGAGTAGGGACTCCTTCCGTGCGCCGCCGCCTGGTCTTCAGCTATTCGCTGCTCATGATCCTGGTGCTGCTCGCCCTGGAGACCCCGCTGGCGATCACCCTCGCCAACCGGGAGACCGAACGGGTCCGGGCGGACCGGCTCGCCGACGCCAACCGGTTCGCCTCGCTCGCCGGCCCCGCCCTGCGTACCGGCGCGGTCAGCGCGATAAACGACGAGTTGCAGCGCTACCAGGAGCTGTACGGCATCCGGGCCGCCGTGATCGACCGGGAGGGCCGCCAGGTGGCCGCCCCGGCCGGCCCGCGCCCGGACACCGGACCGACCGACACGGCGACCTTCGGCGCGCTCGCCGGCCGGCAGATGACCGTGCCGGAGGTGCTCTGGCCCTGGCAGGTCGGCCCGCTGGTGGTGGCGGTACCGGTGAGCGACGGCGGTGAGGTGATCGGTGCGGTGATCACCGTCTCGGCCACCGAACGGGTGCGCCGGACCGTCACCATCTGGTGGGCGGTCCTGGCCGCCGTCGGGCTGCTCGCGGTCTCCGCCGGGGTGATGACGGCGTTCCGGCTGGCCGGTTGGGTGCTGCGCCCGGTGACCGTGCTCGACGTGGTGACCCACGACATCGCGGCCGGTGACGGCCTGGCCCGGGTGCCGACCCAGCAGGGTCCGCCGGAGTTGCGCCGGCTGGCCACCAGCTTCAACGAGATGGCCGACGCGGTCGCCGACGCGCTGGAACGGCAGCGGGCCTTCGTCGCGCACGCCAGCCACCAGCTCCGCAACCCGCTGACCGCGCTCCGGCTGCGGGTCGAGGAACTCGGGCCGAGCCTGACCGACGAGTACGGCCGGGACGAGCACAAACTGGCGCTGGAGGAGACCGACCGGCTGGCCCAGGTACTCGACGGGCTGCTCACCCTGGCCCGCGCGGAGCGGGCCGAGCACACAATGGTGGTGGTGGACGCGGCGGCGGTGGCCGCGTCCCGGGTCGCCGCCTGGCAGCCGCTGGCCAACCACCGGGGCATGACGCTGACGCTTACCCCGGTCGCCGGCCCGGTGCCCGCCCGGGCGGTGCGTACCGCCGTCGACCAGGTGCTCGACGCGCTGATCGACAACGCGGTCAAGTTCGGCCACCCCGGCGGCCGGGTCGAGGTCTCGGTGCACCGCGACGACGACGGGGTGGTGGTCCGGGTCGGCGACGACGGCCCGGGGATGACCGGCGCCCAGCTCCAGTCCTCGACCGAGCGCTTCTGGCGGGCCCCGGACACCCAGAACATCGACGGCGCCGGCCTCGGCCTGACAATCGTGGCGGTACTCGTCGACGCCTCCGGCGGCCGGCTCACCATGCGCCCGGCCGAGCCGACCGGGCTGACCGCCGACGTCTGGTTCCGCAGTGGCGAGCCCTGAGGCGGGTCCGCCCCGGCGGGCCGTGACGACGGCGGCTCCGGCTCAGGGCTTGTGCGTCTGGTAGTAGCGGGCCGCGCCGGGGTGCAACGCCAGCGGGGTGGTGGTGATCGCCGACTGCACGTTCAGCCGGGCGGCGGCCGGATGCGCACTGGAGAGTTCGTCCCGGCGCTGCATCAGCAGCCGGGTCACGTCGTAGACGAGCTGCTCCGGCAGGTCCGTCGCCACCACCAGGTAGTTCGGCACCGCCACGGTGGTCACCGGCGCCGACCCGTACGCCGAGGCGGGGATGTCCCGCTGCACGTAGACCTCCCGGTACGACCGCCGCAGCGGCTCGACCCACTGTCCGAGGTCGACGAAGCGGGCCTGGGTCTGCTCGGCGAAGTCCGCCACCGCCTTGACCGGCAGTCCGCCGGAGAAGAAGAACGCGTCGATCCGGCCGGCCCGCAGCGCGGCCACCGAGTCGTCGATGCCGAGCCGGAGCGTCTCGGCCAGCTTGTCGTCGACCTTGGCCACGTCCAGCAGCCGCTCGGCGGTGACCGCGGTGCCGGAGCCGGGTGCGCCGATCGCGACCCGTTTGCCGGTCAGGTCGGTCAGCTGGCGGATCGGCTGCTGGCTCAGCGTGACCAGGTGCAGCAGGTCGTCGTAGACCCGGGCGACGGCGCTGAGCCCGGCCCGCTGAGCCGGCTCGGTGGCCAGGATGTCGGCCTGGGTGAAGCCGAGTTCGGCCCGGCCGGTGCGGACCAGCGAGACGTTCTCCGCCGACGCGGCGGTCACCACCACGCTCGCCGTCACGTCCGGCAACTCCCGGTTGAGGATGCCGGCCAGCGACTGACCGACCGCGTAGTAGACCGCCGTGGCGCTGCCGGTGGCGATCCGCAGTCGGCTCGGCTCGGCCGCCTCGGTGGTGCAGCCGGTGGTGCCCGGCAGCACGACCGCGACCACGACCAGCGCCGCGGCGAGCCTGCCTGACCGCGCACGGGGCAGCCCGAGCCGGGGCAGCCCGAACCGCCGACCGGGCAGTTTCCGGCCGACGCGTCGGTGCCACCGTGCCTCGCCCACCCCACCACCACCCCGGCGATGATCGACACTCAGCGCAAATTTTGCTCAAGCCTTGAGCCGATGTCTACCGCGTCGGCGCGGTAACGGCCACCGTTGAAAGTAGTTGGTCGTCGCGAAAACGGGGGGCGACAGAGATGGTCTGGAGCACCGGGGCGTACGCCTTCACGCGGCCACCCCTACGGCCGTCCGGCAGAGCCAACCTGCTGGACCGAACCTCGCTGGCGGACGCCTTCGAGGCGGCGTGCCTGATCAGGTGCATCCAGGTGGAGGGGGTGCGGCAGCCGGCAACGCTGGTGGCCGAGTTCAGCTCGGAGGCTGCCGCCACCCGTCTGGCCGAACTGCTGGTCCGGCTCGGCATGCCGGCCCGGCCGGAACGGATCACCGCCGGTGTCCGGCGCCGCTACGAACTGCACCGCCTGCACCTCACCGACCCGGGGCAGCCGGCCGTACTCTCGATGGGCTGGCGGCAGGGACGTACCGCGCTGCTCGACCCGGCCGCCATCGGCGCCTCCGCGCCGCGCAACGCCCGCCGGCAGGCGCTGGCCGCCGCCGCCTGGCGGGCCGCGCTGCTCGCCGCCGGCCGGCACGTCCGGACCACGATCCTCGGGGTACGCATCCGGGACACCGAACTCGCGGCGGTGCTGGTGCGCGGTGCCCAGGTGCTCGGCTCGCCCGCCTCGGTCGCGCCCCGCTCGGGCTGCCTGCTGGTGACCGTGCCGGGCGGCCCGGACAAGGACCGAATCCTGCGCCGCAGCGCCCAGCCGACCGCCCTGGTGAGCTGACCGTGAGCTGACCCGGGTACGGCCCGGGCGACGCACGTTCAGTCGGACGGGTGCGGCTCCTGCGCCGGCTGCCAGTCGGCCGCCGCCATGTCGACCCCGGTGCCGCGCAGCGGAACACCCTCGGCGCGCAGTCGGGACCGGGCCTCGGACTCGTGCCCCGGCGGCAGCCGGCCGGCCGAGTTGACCACCCGGTGCCACGGCACGCCGGCACCGTGCCGGGCCATGATCGAGCCGACCAGCCGGGCCGAGGACCGGCCGGAGCGGTCGGCCAGGTAGTCGGCGATCCCGCCGTACGACATGACCCGGCCCGGTGGGATCCGCTCGACAAGCGCGAGCACCTCTTCGACGTACTCCTCGGGCGTCATGAGCTGCCACGATATGGGAGTACCGGACGGGCCGGCGGGGCGGGCCGGGACGCGCACCGCAGAATGGGCGGGTGCGGGAAGCAGTCACCACAGCACGCCGGATCGTGGTCAAGGTCGGCTCCTCGTCGCTGACCACCGCCGCCGGTGGCCTGGACGCGACACGGGTCGACGCGCTGGCCGACGTACTCGCCGGCTGGCTGGCCGAGGGTCCGGCCGGCACCCCGGGCACCGAGCCGGACGCCCGACCGGCCGGGGTGGGGCGCCGGCGGTCCGCCGCGGCGGACCGCCGGGAGCTGGTGCTGGTGTCCTCCGGGGCGATCGCCGCCGGCCTGGCGCCGCTGGGGCTGCCGGCCCGCCCCCGTGACCTGGCCACCCAGCAGGCCGCCGCCAGCGTCGGGCAGGGCCTGCTGATCGGCCGCTACTCCGCCAATTTCGCCCGGCACGGCCGCACCGTCGGCCAGGTGCTGCTCACCGTCGACGACGTGACCCGGCGGGCGCACTACCGCAACGCCTACCGCACGCTGCGCAAGCTGCTCGACCTCGGTGCGGTGCCGATCGTCAACGAGAACGACACGGTGGCCACCGACGAGATCCGGTTCGGCGACAACGACCGGCTGGCCGCCCTGGTGGCCGCCCTGGTCCACGCCGACCTGCTGATCCTGCTCTCCGATGTGGACGCCCTCTACACCGGCGACCCGGCCCGCCCCGGCACGGTACGCGTCGAGGAGGTCCGCGACGAGCAGGACCTCGCCGAGGTGGCGGTCGGCCGGGCCGGCCGGGCCGGGGTCGGCACCGGTGGCATGGTCACCAAGGTGGAGGCGGCCCGGATCGCCACCGGGTTCGGCATCCCGGTGGTGCTGACCGCCGCACCGCTGGCTCCGGCCGCGCTGGCCGGCGAGCCGGTCGGCACCCTCTTCCACCGGGTACGCCGGCGCCCGGCGGCCCGGCTCTTCTGGCTGGCCCACGCCACCTCCCCCCGGGGGCGGCTGCACCTCGATCCCGGTGCGGTGCAGGCGGTGGTGGACCGGCGCAAGTCCCTGCTGCCGGCCGGGATCACCGCGGTCGACGGCACCTTCACCGCCGGCGACCCGGTGGACCTGGTCGACGGCGCGGGCGCGGCGGTCGCCCGGGGACTCGTCAACTACGACGCGGTGGAGCTGCCCGGCCTGCTCGGCCGCTCCACCTCGGAACTCGCCGCCGCCCTGGGACCGGGGTACGAACGCGAGGTCGTGCACCGCGACGACCTGGTGCTGCTGGTCTGATCCGGCGGCCGGCGGCTCCTCGGCCGCCGGGCCCGGTCGAGGGCTCAGGCGCTGGCGCGTTCGGCGGCCCCGATCCTCGGGAAGGGCTCGGTGGAGAAGACCACCTCCACCGAGACCTCGAAGTACCGCGCGATCCGCAGCGCCAGGTGCAGACTCGGGTTGTATTCGCCGCGCTCCAGATAGCCGATCGTCTGGTAGTGCACCCCGAGCGCGTCGGCGAGTTCCCGCCGGGAGATCCCGCGTTCGACCCGCAGCACCGCGATCCGGTTGTAGATCGCCTCGCTCATCAAGTGCCGACTCTCTGCATCGCCTTCTCCTTCCGGGCGGCGACGCTCGAACCGGACTCCCGCCGGGCCATCCGGCGCAACACGATCGGTGCCACCAGCAGACCCAGCAGTGCCCAGCCGGCCAGCATGCCGAACGTCTCCAGGTGCTGCCAGGAGCCGCCGATCTCCGTCGCCGCCAGCTCGTCCGGCAGCAGGGCCGAGCGGGTGCCCAGACCCAGCCAGTAGATCGGGAACGCCTGGCCGATCCACTGCAACCAGACCGGGAAGTTGGTGATCGGATAGAAGATCCCCGAGGTCGCGACGAGGCCCATGATAGGCAGCATGATGATGCCTACGTTGCGGGGATTGTCGAAGATCGAGCCGAGCACCGCACCGAGCGGCAGGCAGGCGACCAGGCCGAGTGGCACCACCCAGGCCAGGGTCAGCCACGAGCCGAGGCCGTCCACGGTCATCCCGCCGACCAGGAGCACCCCGGGCACCACCAGGATGACGGAGCCGAGCACGCTCATCCCGGCGACCTGCACCACCTTGCCGACCAGATAGCCGAGCATGCCGTTCGGGATCGCCTTGGCCCGCAGCAGCGTGCCGTCCTCGCGCTCCACGGTGAGCGTCATCATCATCGTGACCAGCGCACCGAACGCCAGCCCGCCGCCGAGCACGCTGGGCAGGGTACGGGCGCCGAGCGAGAAGTCCGTGCCGGGCACCGTGGCGTCGCGCATGAAGAACATGACGAGCAGGAAGGAGAAGTTGGGGAAAAGGTAGTTCCACAGGTCCTGTGCGTTGGTGAGGGACTGCCGCACCTCGATCCCGCCGCGTCGCACACCGGACCGGAGCGCTGTCGAGATCGGGTTCATCGGTCGGCCTCCTCGAAGTCGCGCAGCGCGGCGAGGCTCCGGCCGGACTCGAACTCCCGGACCAGTGCCATGTAGGTGTCCTCCAGGCTGGCCCGCCGGACCTCCAGGTCGGCGATGCTGTCGCCGTACTGGCCGAAGAGGTCCCGGACGAACCTGGTGGCGTCGGTGGTGGCGTGCACGAACCGCTGCCCGTCCCGGCTCCACCTGACCTCGGCCTCCGCCGACATCCGCCGGGAGAGCTGGTCGGCCGAGCCGTCGGCGATGATCGTGCCGCCGGCCAGGATCAGGATCCGGTCGGCCAGCTTCTCGGCCTCGTCGAGGTCGTGCGTGGTGAGCAGGATGGTGGTCTGGTCGAGGTCGGTGAGCCGGTGCACCAGGTCGTGGAACTCGCGCCGGGCCTCCGGGTCGAAGCCGGCGGTCGGCTCGTCGAGGAAGAGCAGTTCGGGACGGCCGACGATGCCGATCGCCACGTCCAGCCGCCGTCGCTGCCCGCCGGAGAGCTGGCCGACCCGCTTGCCGGCGTGCGGGTTGAGCCCGACGGCGTCGATCAGTTCGTCGACGTCCCAGGGGCGCCGGATCTGCTCGGTCGAGTACGGCCGGTAGTACGAGCCGAGGTGGGCGAGGAGTTCGCGTACCCGCCACTTGGCGTGGTCGCGCCAGGACTGGAGCACCACGCCGAGGCGGGCCCGCCACCGCTCGTCCCCGTGTGCCGGGTCGACCCCCAGCACCGTGACGTCGCCGGCCGAACGCATCCGGAACCCTTCGAGGATCTCGATGGTGGTCGTCTTGCCGGCACCGTTCGGACCGAGCAGCACCAGCACCTCACCCGGGCGGGCCGTGAAGGTGACCCCGGTCAGCACGTCGGTGCTGCCGTAGCGCATCCGCAGGTCACGGACGTCCAGCACCGGCCGCTCGCCCGTCGTCCCGGCGGACTCGGCGGTCCGGTCCGGGGTCTCGGCAATGGTCATAGGTCTACACCCCCTCGTCATGTAGCTATGCGAGAAGATAGTACATCTGCTACATCGCCGAGTAACTGCGCTGCCGGAAACGCGACGCGGGGCGGCTCCAGGAAGGAGCCGCCCCGCGCGGGAGAGGTCGGACCGGTGGGTCGGTAGCCGGGCCGCTGTCGGCCCGACGGGCGGTCAGTAGGCGGGCAGCGACGGGTCGATCTGCTTGATCCAGGAGAGCACCCCACCCTGGACGTGCACCGCGTCCCGGAACCCGGCGGCCTTCACCGCGGCCAGCGCCTCGGCGGAGCGTACCCCGGACTTGCAGTGCAGCACGATCTGCCTGTCCTGCGGCAGCGTGGCCAGCGCGGCGCCGGAGAGGATGTCGCCCTTCGGGATCAGCGTCGCCCCCGGAATCCGGACGATCTCGTACTCCGCCGGCTCCCGGACGTCGACCAGGAAGATGTCCTTGCCGGCGTCCTGCCACTCCTTCAGCTCCCGGGCCGTGATGGTGGCGTCCAGCGTCGCCTCCTCGGCCTCCGGTGAGACCGCGCCGCAGAAGTCCTCGTAGTCCTCCAGCAGCTCCGTGACGGTCGGGTTCTCCCCGCAGAGTGCGCAGTTCGGGTCCTTGCGGACCTTGATCTTCCGGTACGACATCTCCAGCGCGTCGTAGACCATCAGCCGGCCGACCAGCGGCTCGCCGATCCCGGTCAGCAGCTTGATCGCCTCGGTGACCTGGATCGAGCCGACCGACGCACACAGCACGCCGAGCACCCCGCCCTCGGCACAGGACGGCACCATGCCGGGCGGCGGCGGCTCCGGGTAGAGGCAGCGGTAGCAGGGTCCGTGCTCGGCCCAGAACACCGACGCCTGGCCGTCGAACCGGTAGATCGACCCCCAGACGTACGGCTTGCCGAGCAGTACGGCCGCGTCGTTGACCATGTAGCGGGTGGCGAAGTTGTCCGTACCGTCAACGATCAGGTCGTACTGGCCGAAGATCTCCAGGACGTTGTCCCGGTCCAGGGCGGTGTTGTGGATCTCGACCTGCACCAGCGGGTTGATCTCGCGGATGCTCGCCGCCGCGGACTCGGCCTTCGACCGGCCGACGTCCGACTGGCCGTGGATGATCTGTCGCTGGAGGTTGGACTCGTCGACGGTGTCGAAGTCGATGATGCCCAGCGTGCCGACTCCGGCCGCGGCCAGGTACATCAGGGCCGGCGAGCCGAGGCCACCGGCGCCGACGCAGAGCACCCGGGCGTTCTTCAGCCGCTTCTGCCCCGCCACCCCGACATCCGGGATGATCAGGTGGCGCGAGTAGCGGCGGATCTCGTCAACGGTCAGCTCGGCGGCGGGTTCGACGAGCGGGGGCAGTGACACGGTGGACTCCCCGGTTCGGATCCTCGCTCAGCCGGCGGCTGAGCGCATCGACAGTGGCATGTCCGGCCATTGTTCCTCGCCGGAGCCGAAACGGACCATGAGCTGAAACACCTGCCCGAAATCCGGGAGCGGGGAATACGGCCGCGGGGCCGCCGTCCAGAACCGATCCGCCGCCGAACCGCCCGGCCGGCTACAGCGGTGGACCGGCGTACCGCTCACCTTCCAGGTAGGGCCACGGGTTCGCCACACAGCCGTTGAGGAAGAGCGTCTGCTGCATCATCACCGGGGCGGCCCGGCCCCGGCGCGGACAGCGCTCGTGCCGGTGCCCCAACTCGTGCCCGACCTCGTGGTTGACCACGTACGTCCGGTAGCGGTCCAGCGGCACCTTCGCCGAGACGTAGTGCGGCACCGAGGAGACCCAACGATCCAGGTTGATGATCACCCGCCCGGTGCCCCGGCAGGAGGTGTACGGCTTGCCGCCGACCCGGATGTTCACCCCGGACGCGGCGCACATCTTCTGGGCCGTACCGGCGGTGACCAGGTAGACCGTGAAGTCGTGACCGAACCTGTCCGGCACCCGCTGCAACCGCAGCCGGCCGCTGCCGATCCAACTGCGCCGGTCGGCCAGCGCGGCGTCCACCTTCGTGGTGAACTCCGCGAGATGCCCGTCGACGTTGCGCTCCACCGCCACCCGGTAGCGCCGCAGCGTCCCGGCCCGGCCCAGCACCTCGCCCCGGCCGGTGGCGTAGCTGAAACTGCCCGGCCCGGTCGACGGCACCTGGCCGGGAAGCCGGAGCACCGGCGCGGGCGTCCGGCTCGGCGTGGGCGTGGGCGTGGGGCTCGGGGTCGACGACGATCCGGCGGGCGGCGGCGTCGGTCCGGCGGCGGCCGGCGACTCGTCCGCGGTCAGCCGATCGGTCGGCGGCACAAGCAGTCCCACCACCGCGACCGCGCCGGCCACGCTCAGCAGCAGCACCGCGAGCCGCCGGCCACGCCGGTACCGCCGGGCAGGTCGCCGGTGTGCCGATCTCGGAGCCGCCGGTACGTCCCCGGTCGCCGGAGGCCGGCCACGGTCTCTTCTCCACACGCTCACTTAGTACGCCTGACCCGTCCCGTTGGTTGCACCCCATCCTCAGGGGTCAACCGTCGACGCAGGTCAGCGGGGTACGGCCGGCAGCGGGCTGGTCTCGTCCAGCAGCGCCAGGGCGGCCCGGGCGACCGTCCGGGGCACCTCCAACTGCGGCACGTGCCCGACACCGGGCAACAGCAGTAGTCGACTGTCCGGGATCAGCCGGGCCACCTGGGCCGGTACCCGGACGTCCACCAGCCGGTCCTGTCCGCCGCCGATCACCAGGGTCGGCGCGCTGATCAGGCTGGCGATCCGCCACAGCGAGCCGGCCCCCGGCAGGTACGCCCGGACGAAGCTGCCGACCAGGCCGCGCAGCGTACGCAGGTAGGCCGCCGCGTAGTGCTCGGCGGTGTACCGGATCCGGATCTCCTCGACCGCCTCCAGCCGGCGCTGGTCGCAGATCCGGGTGACGTCGGCGACACACGCCTCCATCACCTGCCGGGCCATCTCCTCCGGCGGCAACTGGGTCAGCCAGCGCGAGGCCAGCCGTTCCGCCCCGGGCACCGCCAGCAGTGGCACCAGCCGGCCCTGCAACGACCGTCGCGGGTCGAGGAACGGCATCGCCGGCGAGACGAGCGTGAGCGTACGGACCAGGTCCGGGCGAAGGCCGGCGACGCGTACCGAGACGGCTCCGCCGAGCGAGTTGCCGAACAGGTGCACCGGTCCCCGGCCGGAGTGCTCGATGTACCGGACCACCCGGTCGGCGAAGGCCGGGATCGTGTACCTCCGGGCCGGGTCGCTGCGCCCGAAGCCGGGCAGGTCGATGGCGTGCCCGTCCAGCCGGTCGGCGAGCAGGCCGGCGAGGTCCGTCCAGTTCTGCGCCGAGCCGCCGAGCCCGTGCACGTAGAGCGCGGGTTCGGCGTCCGGGCGGGTGGCCGGGGTCTGCCGGACGTAGGTGACCGCGCCGTCGATCCGTACCCCCCGGCCGGGCCAGGGCGGCGGTATCTCGTCCCGGACGATCGACTCGTCCGCCGCCAGCAGCGCACGCTTCATCCGTCAAGTGTGCCGCCCGTACGGAGATCACGCCGCCGTGCCGGGCCGGACCGGTCCGGGGCGGAGACACCTGCTGGAGGTCTCCGCCCCGGTTCGTGCCGTTTGCCCCGCCGGCCGGACCGACTCGGCGGCAGATCAGGTGAGCAACGCCTCAAGGCGCCGGTTGACCGCCGCCAGGGTGGCCCGGACCACGGCCTGCCGCGGGTCGCCGGAGACCAGCGCCGAGCCGGCCAACTGTTCCACCCAGCCGTCGCAGACCAGCAGCACCACCACGGTGGCCACCTCGCAACTGCCGAACGGCACCACCGCGGCGTGCTCGACGAAGCACCGGCCCCGCTCGGTGACCCGGGTCGATGCGCTCAGCAGTTCGTCGACGGCGGCGGCCGCCGCCACGGCGCAGAGCCGCAACACGTACCCGTCGACGGCCGGCCCGGTGGCCAGCCCGGCCGCCGGCTGTTTCCCGGCGGCGAGCCGCACCTCGACGGTGGCGTCCAGCCCGAAGGTGCTCACCTGCACGTGGTCGATGATCACCCGAGGGCCGGGCGGTGCACCCGGGTTCAGCGGCCGGGACGGCGCGGTCTCGGTGGTGGTCACCTGGCTGCCCGAGTAGAAGGTGCCGCCGGTGCTCGCGCTGCCGCCGGGCGGAGCCGCGTTGCGGGCCGGCTCCGTCCGTGGCGCCGTCGCCGGCTCGCCGACGGTGGCCCGGCCCCGGTGTCCCGGCGCCTGGTGCCGGCGGCGGGGTTCCTCGGCTGCCGGCTCGGGCCGGGGTTCCGGCTCGGCCGGCGGCGCGTGCCGGGGCGGCGCCGCCGCGACGCGGGGCGGCTCGGCGGCGCCGGTGAAGCTGGCCGGCGCCGGCGTGCCGGGCAGGTTCTGCGGGGCGGCGGCCAGCCCCATCCGTTCCTGGAGCAGCCGCGCCACGTGCCGGCTCACCTCGGCGGGATCGGCGCCGTCGGCGAGATCCAGCCGCAGGCTGTGCGCCCCGGCCGGGGTGGTACGCAGCGAGGCGCCGCGTACCCCGGCAACTCCCCGGACCGCGTCCAGGATCGCGTTGACGTCGAAGCCGTCCGGTCGCTCGTGCAGTTGTGCCGCTCCGTCCTCCCGACGCAGATGGGTGGCGATCCGGGCCAGTTCCGGCGTCTCGGCGGGCGGTTCCACGTTGGGTGGCTCCGGCACGGTCGGCACGTCTGGCTCGGCCGGTACGCGTTGCGGCAACACGTCACCGGGGTCCGCCGGCCGGGCGGCGGGCGCGGGCTCCGCCGGGGCCGACTCCGGATAGCGGTACGGCGCACCGGGATGACTCGGCGCGGTCGGCAACGCGAGCGCCTCCCTCCGGTACGGATAACCGGACGCCTGCCCGACCGGCGGGTAACCAGGCGTCTGACCGGCCGGCGGGTAGCCGGCCGGCTCCGGGCCCGGCTGCGGGCCGGACGGGGCGGACGGATAGCCGGTCGCCTCGGCGCCGGAGCTGTGCCAGGACGGCTGGGCCGTGGATTCCGGCCCCGGGATGGGCC
This sequence comes from Plantactinospora sp. WMMB782, assembly GCF_049179135.1. Classification (NCBI taxonomy): domain Bacteria; kingdom Bacillati; phylum Actinomycetota; class Actinomycetes; order Micromonosporales; family Micromonosporaceae; genus Plantactinospora; species Plantactinospora sp. WMMB782. Next base: position 1,643,546 of record NZ_JBMHMC010000007.1, read on the forward strand.
CGGCCTGCGGGCCCGACGGCTCGGGCCCCGGCCCGGCCGGACCGCTCAGGTAGCCGGACGACTCGGACCCGCCGGAACCGGAAAGCTCACCTGGGCCGACGAGCCCACCATGACCGGAGAGCCCACCATGACCGGAAAGTTCATTAGGGCCGACCGGACCGCCGGAACCGGAAAGTCCGCCGGACCCGGAAAGCTCGCCAGGGCCGGTGAGACCGTCAGGGCCGGGCAGGTAGCCGGGCGCGTCCGGACCGGGTGGGCCGGGTTGGCCGGGTGGACCGGAGAGGTAGCCGGCCGCTTCCTGACCAGGCGACTGACCCGGTGGCTCCGGTCCGGTCGGACCGGCGAGGCCGCCGGGGCCGGGTAGGTAGCCGGGCGCGTCCGGACCGGGCGCTGTCGGCCCGGGATAGCCAGCGGAATCACCCGTCGCGCCTGACCGGGCCCCGCCCTCCGGTGCCGTCGGTGCGTTCCGGGCTGCCGGGTTCACGGTGAAGCCCGGTCCGGCCGCCGGCCGGCCCTGCCCCTCGCCCGGATCCGGCCCGGCCGGCGCCTCGGCTGCCCGCTGCGCCGACTGGTCGGCCCAGCTCGGCGACCAGCGCTGCGCCCGCCCGCCGGGGTTCTCCGGTTCGCGGGACGGCTCGACCGGCGGGACGGTCTCGGCGGCGTGCTGGCTCTCGGGGTGGCGGCTGACCTCCTGCTCCGCGGGCATCCCGGCCGGAGCCCACGGCGGGGCCCAGCCGGGCGACCAGTTCGACTGCTCCTGGGCACGGAAGTCGGCCGGCTGGGCCGGCACCGGCCCACGCTCGTCCGTCTCCGCCGGACGCCAGCCCGGTCCCGCCGGGCCGGCCTGCTCCGGAGCGGGCGGCTGGCCGGCGGACCGGTCGGGTTGCCGGGGTACGGCGGGCATCAGCGCGGTCATCTCGGTCACCGGCGGGTGGCCCTGCTCGGGCGGCGACCGGAAGCCGTGCCCACGCTCGAAGTCGGCCGGCACCAGGTGCTCGGCCGGGGCCGCTCCACCCGACTGACCGGGCGTACCGGGCGGCGGTCCGGAGACCGCGGCCGGTGGTCCGGAGGTGACGGCGGGCAGCCCGGAGGTGGCCGCCGGTGGACCCGATGTCACCACCGGCGGCATCGGCACCGGACCGGGTGGCCCGGAGACCGCGGCCGGTGGCGCGGAAATCGGACCAGGGTGCACCGGCGCCGTCGGTTCTCCCCAGCGCGGCGGATGCCCGGCCGGGCCGAAAGCGGCACGGTCCGGATCGCCGTAACCGGGTTCGCCGAAGGCGTGCCGGGCGGTGCCGGGCGGATCCGGCTCGCCCGGAAGTTGCCCCGACTGGCCCGGATAGTCCGGGATGCCACCGGTCGGCAGGTCGGGCCCGACTCCGTGCCGTCCGGCGGGATCGAGCACCTCCGCCTCGTACGGATAGCCGGGCCCGCCGCTCCAGCCCCGGTCCGGCTCGGGCGCCTCGCCCAGATGCACGCCGTTGACCGGCTGCCGGAGTTCGCGGATCGGAATGCCGGGCGAGGCGGGCAGCGGCCGTGGAGCGTACGCCGCCCGGTCGCCCCAGCCGCGGCTCACCGCCGGCTCGACCGTCGGGTGCCACTGCCGTCCGCCCGGATCGACACCGGTCTCGGCGCCGGACCAACCGGCGTCGGCCGCCCAGCCGTTGACCGGACGGGCCGGGTCACCCTGCGGACCTGCCCCGTTACCGTTCTCTCCCGGTGTGGGGGCTCCGGGTTGCCCTGTTTCGTCCACCGTGCGCTCCTTGGTCGCCCCCGCTGAGGCTACCGTGTGGTGGCAGTGCCGATAAGTTACAGCAGCGGGCTAATTCGGCAGTCGCACGACGGATCCCTGCTCCGGTCGGAAGAAGCTCCACGGCGTGCGAGGTGAAGCGGAGGTGACCATGACCCAGGTGGGAAACGGCGCGCAGACGGCCGGCCGGCCAACGCGGCTACCGCGCTCGGCCCGGCGTAAGCAGCTGCTGGCCGCGGCTCAGGAGGTGTTCGTCGCCCAGGGATACCACTCGGCGGCGATGGACGACATCGCCGAGCGGGCCGGAGTCTCCAAGCCTGTTCTCTACCAGCACTTCCCCGGGAAACTGGAGCTCTATCTGGCGCTGCTGGACACGCACTGTGACGCGATCGTGGCGAAGGTCCGCGAGGCGATGGCGGCGACCACCGACAACAAGGAGCGGGTCAGCGGGGCGGTCCGGGCGTACTTCGACTTCGTCGACCACGAGAGTGGGGCGTTCCGGCTGGTCTTCGAGTCGGATCTGCGCAACGAGCCGGCCGTACGCGAGCGGGTCGAGCGGGTCGAGCAGGGCTGCATCGCCGCCATCACCGACACCATCATCTCGGACACCGGCGTGAGCCGGTCCCGGGCCGAGCTGCTCGCCTCCGGCCTGGTCGGTGCGGCCGAGACGGCGGCGCAGTTCTGGCTGGCCGGTGGGCGCCAGGTGCCGAAGGCCGAGGCCGAGGCGCTGCTCACCGGGCTGACCTGGCGCGGGATCGCGAGCTTTCCGTTGCAGGGCGAGTCAGCCTGAACGTAACCGGCGCGGATCGGATAGCCTTTCCGACGGCGGATCTTTCGCCCCGAACGAGGAGGCCACGTGGAGGTCAAGATCGGCGTGCAGTACGCGCCGCGCGAGCTGGTCCTGGAGAGCGCGCAGACGCCGGCCGAGATCGAGCAGATCGTGACCGACGCCCTCAAGACCAGCGACGGCACGTTGTCGCTGACCGACGAGAAGGGCCGTCGGGTCATCGTGCCGGTCGGCAAGGTGGCCTACGTGGAGATCGCCGAGGCGTCGCCCCGCGCGGTCGGTTTCGTCGCCCGCTGAACCCGGACACCGGACCCGGCCGGGCCCGGTGTCCGGCCCGGCCGGCCGGGCTCACCTGTCCGGCCCGGCCAACCCGGTCGAGTTGTCCAGATCGGCCAGCCGGGCGAAGTTGTTCGATCCGGTTCACCGGGCTCAGTTGTTGAGGCCGACCGCCGACATCCGGGCGGTGTGTGCGGCGGTGAGTCGCTTGAACAGCGCCTGCACTCCCGCCTGGTCGTCGAAGCCGGTCGCGATCAGCGTGGTCAGCGCCACCCGCTCGCCCGCGGTGCGCCCGGCCTGGGAGAGTCCCTCGCCGACCAACCGCCGGGCCCACATCGAGAGCCGGTTCGCCACCTTCGGGTCGGCCTGGATCGCCCGCCGGATCTCCTGACCTGCGAACTCGTCGTACCGGGAGTCGTGCAGTACGTCCAGCACGAGTTGCCGGTCCGGCTCGGCCAGGAACGCCGCCATCTCCCGGAAGAAGTCGTCGGCGATCGCGTCCCCGACGTACGCCTTGGTCAGCGCCTCCAGCCAGTCCTTCGGCTCGGTCGAGTCGTGGTACGACTGGAGTGCCGGCACGAACGGGGCCATCGCCTCCCCGGGTGGTACGCCGAGTTCGGTGAGCCGGTCGGCGAGCCGGCGGTAGTGGGCGATCTCGGCCGCCGCCATCTCGCTCAGCACCGCCCGACGGGCCAGGTCGGGCGCCAACCGCGCGTCGGCGGCCATCCGGTCGAAGGCCACCAGTTCGCCGTAGGCGACCAGCCCGAGGAGATCGACGACGGCACCCGGCACCGCCGGCAGGTCGGCCGGCCCGGCGGGCGGGACGGGCTGGCCGGGCGGGACGGCAGGGCTGTGGGACGGGACGGGGGCGGGCTCTGCGGGGGCGGACACGCCCGCAGGGTACCGCCCGGTAGCCGGGGGCGGCCTGTCGTTCGACGCGTCGGTTGTCCTGGTTACCGGCGGGGTGGTTTCCTGGTTGTCGTCGTGGTCGCTGGCGTGTTGTTGTCGTGGCCGCCGGCGTGGTTGTCGGGCGGATGACCTGCCTGGCGGTGGTGGCGCGGGCGCAGCGACGTGTAACCGATGTCACATCGGTGGACCCCGGGCGCAGGCTGTCTCGGAGGACCCGAGACGCCGTTTGCCGGGCTCAGGTAGCATGGATCAGTTGCCGAAGGAGGCAGAGGTCCGGAAGACCTCGACGGTTTCCGGAAATTCTGCCCTGCGGCGCGCGTGCGGCCCGGTCTTCTACTCGGCGTTCAGCCGTCGACCGTGTGGCCCGCGCCATACCGATACCGCGCCCTACGGACGAACGGGGCGCACCACGAGAGGGCACCCCCACAACCACATGAGCGATCAAATCGAGAACATTCTGGCCGGCGAGGCGCTTACCGACGCGCTTACCGCCGACGCACCCGTCCGACCCGAAGCACCCACGTTCGCCGAGCTCGGCGCCCGGCAGGAGACCGTGGCCGCGCTCGCCGAGGTGGGCATCACCCGGGCGTTCGCCATCCAGGAGTACGCCCTGCCGATCGCGCTGCGCGGCACCGACCTGATCGGCCAGGCGCCGACCGGCACCGGCAAGACCCTCGGCTTCGGCGTTCCGCTGCTGGAGCGGGTCTTCGCGCCGGGCGAGGGCAGCGACGGGCTGCCGCAGGCGCTCGTCGTCGTACCGACCCGGGAGCTGGGCCTCCAGGTCGCCAAGGACCTCGCGGCGGCGGGCCGCACCCGGGGCGTACGCGTCCTGCCGATCTACGGCGGCGTGGCGTACGAGCCGCAGGTCGAGGCGCTGCGCAAGGGCGTGGAGATCCTGGTCGGCACGCCCGGTCGGCTGCTGGACCTGGCCAAGCAGAAGCAGCTGCGGCTGGACCGGGTGCACGCGCTGGTGCTGGACGAGGCGGACCGGATGCTCGACCTGGGCTTCCTGGACGACGTGGAGAAGATCCTGGCGATGCTGCCGGAGGACCGGCAGACGATGCTCTTCTCCGCCACCATGCCGGACCCGATCGTCGCGCTGTCCCGCCGGTTCCTCCGGCAGCCGGTGACGATCCACGCCGGGCACACCGCCGAGACCGGGCCGTCGCCGCTCACCGAACAGCTCGTCTACCGCACGCACTCGATGAACAAGGTCGAGATCGTCGCCCGGATCATGCAGGCGCGGGAACGCGGCCTGACGATGATCTTCACGCGTACCAAGCGGGCCGCCGACCGGGTCGCCGAGGATCTCGACTTCCGCGGGTTCGCGGTCGCGGCCGTGCACGGCGACCTGGGCCAGGGCGCCCGGGAGCGGGCGCTGCGGGCGTTCCGGGCCGGCAAGATCGACATTCTGGTCGCCACCGACGTGGCGGCCCGGGGGCTGGACGTCACAGGCGTCACCCACGTGATCAACTACGACTGTCCCGAGGACCAGGACACCTACACGCACCGGATCGGCCGTACCGGTCGGGCCGGCGCCACCGGTGTCGCGGTGACCTTCGTCGACTGGGACGACATGCCCCGCTGGCGGATCATCGACAAGACCCTCGGGCTGGAGATGCCGGAGCCGCCGGAGACGTACCACACCTCCGCGCACCTCTACACCGACCTGGACATCCCGACCGACGTCGCCGGTACCCTGCCGTCCGCCGAGCGGACCCGGGCCGGGCTGTCGGCCGAGGTCGAGGAGGACCTCGGCGGCCGCTCCCGGGGTCCCGCCGGTCGGCGGGGTCGCGGTGAGGCACCGGGCCGGTCCCGCAACCGGCGCGGCGGCGGTGGCCGCAGCGGTGGTGTGGCCGACCCGGTCGTCCCGGACACCGAGATCACCGGCGAGGCCGAGCCGAACCGCCGGCAGCGCCGACGGCGCCGGGCGGGCGAGGTCGTCGCCGGTCCGGGCGGCTCGGCGGAGGCGACCGAGGCCGGCACCGGCCCGGCCGAGGCGACCGAGGCCGGCGGCGGCGCCCCGACCACGGTCGAGGCGGCCGACGGGGCCACCAAGCCGCGCCGCCGCCGGCGGCGCAGTCGCCGCGGTTCCGGCGGTGACGCCGCCAGCGGCGAGTAGATGCCACAACAGCTCGACGCGGCGCTCGCCCAGGTGCGGGCGCTGCTGCTCGATCCCGGGCTGACCCGCGCCGTCGCCGCCGGGCGTCGGCGCGGCCAGCTTCCCACCGTGGTACGCGCCGAACTGCGCCCGGTCGCCCTCAGGTCGGGCGCCCGGCTCCAGGTCGTCACCGACGACGGCACCCGTCCGCACACCCGGAACCTGGCACCCGGCCCCGAGGCGGACGAGGCGGTCGACGCGCTGCTGGCCGAGCCGTTCGGTAACTGGCACGTCGAGACCGCCACCACCACCCTGCAACTGCGGGTGACCAAGCGGGGCGAGGCGCAGCTGCACCGGGTCGCCGCACAGCGGGACGCCGTGCCGGCCGCCGCACACGACCGGAGCCCGGAGCACCTGCTCGACCCCGGTGACCCGCTCTTCGGCGCGATCGGCGGCAGCGCGGCCAAGCGCCGGCAGGTGGACGCGTTCCTGCGCGCCCTCGCGGCCACCCTGCCGGCCGAGCTGACCGGCCCGCTGCGGGTGGTCGACCTCGGCTGCGGCAACGCCTACCTGAGCTTCGCGGCATACCGCTACCTCGCCGGGCGGGGCATCGACGTCGAGCTGGTCGGCGTGGACGTCCGCGAGGACCAGCGCCGCCGCAACACCGCGCTCGCCGCCGAACTCGGCTACGCCGACCGGGTACGTTTCGTCGCCGGCACCATCCTGAACGCGACCGTGGAACCCGCCCCCGATCTGGTGCTCGCACTGCACGCCTGCGACACCGCCACCGACGAGGCACTGGCCCGGTCGGTGCGCTGGGGAGCCCGCTGGATCCTCGCCGCCCCGTGCTGCCACCACGACCTCGCCGCGCAGTTGCGGACCCACCCCGCCCCCGGCCCGTACGAGCCGCTGGTGCGGCAGGGCATCCTGCGGGAGCGCTTCGCCGACGTACTCACCGACTCGCTGCGGGCGGCGCTGCTCCGGCTGCACGGCTACCGGGTCGAGGTGGTCGAGTTCGTCGACTCCCGGCACACCCCGCGCAACCTGCTGCTCCGGGCCCGGCACACCGGCGCCGAGCCGACCGACCGGCAGCGCGCCGACTACCTGGCGCTGACCGGCGACTGGCAGGTCACGCCACGCCTACAGACCCTGCTCGACGAGCGGCCCTGACACCCCTGCCAGCCGCGGGCGGGGGCTTCGAGGTGTGCTGCCCCGACCGGCGGAGGTCGTCGGGACGGGCCGGCTACCGGCGGCTCCTCGGCCGTACCGGCGGACCTGTCCGGACGATCGGGCAGCCGGGGGCGATGCCGGCCGACCGATGGTACGGGCGGGGTGGGTGCGATCAGTCGGCTATGCCGGAGACCCTTCCGGATTACTCTCGGAAGACCACCCGAAGTCCGGGCGAAAGGGTTTTCCGCTGAGCATCGGTGCCGCACAGGACTCGCCGCAGGCGGCCTTCGCCCGCTTCGTCCGGCGGGCCATCGACGACGCCAAGAGCGAGCGTGGCTGGACGGTCAGCGACGTGGCCGCACACACGAACGTCGGCCGCTCCACCCTGTTCCGCTGGCTCGCCGGAGACTGGCAGGACTATCCGGAGCTGGCCAAGGTACGCGGCTTCTGCACCGCCCTGGACGTACCGGTCGGGGTGGCGTTCCGGGCCCTCGGCCTGCCCGACGGCGAGCAGCCCGGCGCGTTCCGGCGGGAACGGGTCGAGTCGCCGGTGGAAGCCGACCTCCGGGTGATCATGACCCGGCTCGCCGATCCAGGCGTGCCGCCGGAGGAGAAGAAACTGATCCGCGACATGCTGCGCTACCTCGCGCACCGCCAGGTCCGCCGGGCCGGCTGACCCGGCCCTGGTCGAGGGCGCCTCCGGTAGCGGGCCGGCCCTGGTCGAGGACGGCTCCGGTAGCGGGCGGGTCCTGGTCGAGGCGGCGGCGCGGCGGCTCAGGGGACCGTCAGGGTGAACTCGGCCGTCCGCACCTCGCCGGCGACCTGGAAGTCGAAGTACATCCGGTAGCGTCCGGAACTCGGCAGGGCGAGCCAGAACTTCACCGCCCCGCCGGCCAACTCGGTCTCCGGGTGCACGTGCACGTAGCCCAGGTCGCCCTCCCGCAACACCACCAGGTGCCCGTACGCCCCGAGGTAGCGCTGAAGGGCGGTGACCGGATTGCCGCCGGAGAAGATCCGGAACAGCAGTGGCTGGCTCGCCCCGACCTGCGGGGTGCCCTCGTAGGTGACCGTGAACCCGTCGACGCCCGCCTCCCGGGCCGCCGCCGGCAGTGCCCGGGGGGTGTAGTCGCCGGCCACCACCAGGTCCACCCCGAGGGTCAACGGCAGCTGCCCGCCGGTGCCGTCGAGCGCGGTGAAGTCGGCGTACGCCCGCCAGACGCCCGGGGCGGGCAGGGTCAGCGGCACACTCCAGGTGCCGTCCGTCGCCATCGTCGGGTGCAGGTGCTGATAGCCGCTCAGGTCCCGCCGGACCACGATCATGTGCAACGGCTTCTCGTGCACCACCGCGTACCCGGTCACCGCCTTGCGGTCCGGGCCGCGTACCTGGAACCGGAAGTCCTGCTTCCGCCCGGCGGTCAGGGTCGTGGTGGTCGGCACCAGGGTGTGGCCGCTCCCGCTCAGGCTCAGCCCGCCCGGCTCGGCACCGCCGCCCGGCACACCGGCCGGATGCTCGTGCGGCCCGGTCCCCGGCGGATGGCTGTGGTCGCTGGTGCTGGTCACGGGCCGCGCACCGGCACCGACCGGCGGAGCGCCACCACCGTTCACCCGGCCGAGACCGAAGCCGGCGAGCAGGGCCAGCACCAGGCCGCCAACGGTGAGCGCGAGCCGCACGGTGCCCCGGTCCGGCACGGCCGACTCGACGGCCTCCGGCACCGCCGGCTCGACGGCCTCCGAAACGGCCGGGCCGACGGCCTCCGGCACCGCTGGCTGCTCACGTGTCACGACCGGCAGGTTACCCGCCCCGCTCCGCAGGCATCGCCGGGCCGGTCCGGAAGCGCCGCCAAGCCGGTCCCCGGGCCGGTCGCCGAGGTCGGGCGGGGCAGCGACGGCAATCACGGTACGAACCCGAACGGTTTCGATGCGTGGCCTCCGGCCCACATCGATCGTTGGACAGGTCGTGCCGACCTCCGCATTGTCATGTCGCGCCGCCGCCCTCGCCGCCGGGATGACCGTGGCGCTGTCACTGGCACCCACGCCGGTCAGGGCCGACCCGGTCACCGACCCCGCCGAGCGGATCGCCAGCGCGGCGGAGCAGTTGGAGATCGTCGTCGAGCAGTACAACGAGCTGCGGGAGGCGCTGCGGGAAACCCGGGCGAACAGCGCGGCCATGCACGCCGAGATGGTGCCGCTGGAACGCGCGATCGAGGCGCACCGCAGCGAGGTCAGCCTGATCGCCGCCCGCGCGTACCGCACCGGCGACACCCGCGCGCTGGGGACGCTGGGCACCCTGATCGGCGCCGCCACCCCGGAGAACCTGCTGGATCCGCTGCTCCTGCTCGACCGGCTGACCAGGAAGCGGCACCGGGCGATCACCGCGCTCGCCGAGGCGTACGAGCGGCTGGCCAAGGCCCGGCGCGCGGTCGAGGCGGTCGCCGCCCGGCAACGCGGCCAGGAGCGGCAGCTCGCCGCCCGGAAGCTGGCGATCGAGACCGAGCTGGCCCGGTTGGCCGGGATGACCGGACCGGACGAACCGGCCGCGAAGTCCGCCCCCCGGCTGCCGGAGGCGGTGGGCGGCGCCGCCGGCAAGGCCGTCCGGTTCGCGTACGCGCAGCTCGGCAAGCCGTACCGGTGGGCCGGGGACGGTCCGGACGGATACGACTGCTCCGGCCTCACCTCGGCTGCCTGGGCGGCTGCCGGCGTACGGCTGCCGCACAACGCGGCGCGGCAGTACCGGGCGGTGAACCTGGTCAGCCGATCCGCCCGGCGCGCCGGTGACCTGGTCTTCTACTACCGTGACCTGCACCATGTCGCGATCTACGTCGGCGGCGGGAAGATCATCCACGCGCCGCGTGCCGGCACCCGCATCCGGATCGACCGGGTCGACTACCAGCCGGTCGTCGGCTACGGCCGGCCCGGCTGAGCCGGGCCGGCTGAGCCCGGACCGGCAACTGTTTTCACCGGACCGGGCGACGGCCGCCTCAGCCGAGGCCGGAGAGCCGCCCCGAAGGCCCGCCCCGGGTACGCCTGCTCGGCCGGCCCGATCTTCCCGCGAGACCTCGCACTTTCGGCCTGGCTCATCCACACCGACGGAAGTCTCGGTCACTGCCTCCGGAACTTACAGCGATCGTTGCTGTCGGGATCGCCGATGTAGAAGAACACATCGTCATCGGCGGCCTGCCAGTCACTCCACGCGAACCTCTCCGGTGGCCCGAAACTCAGGTTCATCGTCTGGTAGGGCACGAGTGTTTCTGGCGCTTCCAGCTCCCAGGTTCCCAGCCCAGCGTCGGGCTCGGCACGCTGTTCGGGCGGCTCGTCCCGCTCCGCGCGGACCCTACGGCAGGAGGGCTCAGCCGGCCACGGCGAGGGCGAACGGGAGTACGCCGGGGGCACCGGCCTGGCGCAGCAGCCGGGCGACGACCGCCATCGTCCAACCCGAGTCGACGAGATCGTCGACGAGCAGGACCGGACCGTCCAGTCCGGCCAGCGCCCCGACCAGTGGCTCCGGCAGGGTGAAGGCGTCGTGCAGCGCGCGTACCCGCTGGGCGCTGTTGCCCCGCGGACCGGCACCGGCCGCCGTGCCGACCCGGGCCGGTACCTCGCCGAGCAGCGGCAGCCGGCCGACCGTGGCGATCCGCTCGGCCAGCCCGTGCACCAGCCGGGGCCGCCGCCGCGACCCGACGGCGAGTACCGCGACCGGCCGCGCCGGCCACGGATCGTCGCCGTGCGCCCACGCCCTGAGTACGTCGACCACGGCCGCCGCCACGTCCTCCGGCAGTTGCGCGTCCGGGGCCTCCGGACCGGTCAACCCGCGCAGCCGACCGCCCCAGCCGAGGTCGGAGAGGCGCCCGACGGCCCGCCCCGGGTACGCCTGCTCGGCCGGCCCGATCTTCCCGCGCAGCGGCACCCCGACCGCCTCCAACCCGGTCGGCCAGAGCTTCTTCGCCGGGATCTCCACCCCGGCGCGACCGAGGAACGCCTGGGCGGCGGCGAGCGCCGGGGCCGACACCTCGGCGCCGAACCGCGCCCCGGCACACCTGTCGCAGCGCCCGCAGGCGGTAGCCGCCGGGTCGTCCAGGCAGCGCCGGAGGAACTCCATCCGGCAGCCGTCGGTCGAGACGTAGTCCAGCATGGACCGTTGCTCGGCGGCGCGGGCCCGGGCCACCCGGGCCAACCGGGCGGCGTCGTAGTGCCAGGGCTCGCCGGTGGCCAGCCAGCCGCCCCGGACCCGGCGTACGGCGCCGTCCACGTCGAGCACCTTGAGCATCAGCTCCAGCCGGGTGCGGCGCAGGTCGACGATCGGCTCCAGCGCCGGTGTGGAGAGTGGACGGTCCGGGTGCAGTGCGGCCAGGATCGCCCGGACCTGCTCCTCCGGCGGGAAGGCCAGCGAGGCGAAGTACCGCCAGATCGCCTGGTCCTCGGTGCCGGGCAGCAGCAGCACCTCGGCCGCGCCGACCGCCCGACCGGCCCGGCCGACCTGCTGGTAGTAGGCGATCGGTGACGGCGGCGCGCCCAGGTGCACCACGAAGCCGAGATCCGGCTTGTCGAACCCCATGCCCAGCGCCGAGGTGGCGACCAGCGCCTTGAGCTTGTTGTCCAGCAGGTCCTGTTCGGCGGCGCGGCGGTCGGTGTCGTCGGCCTGCCCGGTGTACGACGCGACCGGGTAGCCCCGGCCGCGCAGGAACTCGGCGGTCTCGCCGGCCGCCGCCACGGTCAGGGTGTAGACGATTCCGGAGCCGGGCAGCCGGTCGAGCTGGTCGGCCAGCCAGCCGAGCCGGTGTGCCGGGCTGGGCAGCTCGACCACGGCCAGCCGCAGCGACTCGCGGTCCAGCGGCCCGCGCAGCACAAGTGCGTCGCCGAGCTGCTCGGCCACGTCGTCGGTGACCCGGGCGTTGGCCGTGGCGGTGGTCGCCAGCACCGGCGTGCCGGCGGGTAGCCCGGCCAGGAAGGTACGCAGCCGACGGTAGTCGGGGCGGAAGTCGTGCCCCCAGTCGGAGACGCAGTGCGCCTCGTCCACCACCAGCAGTCCGGTGGTGGCGGCGAGCCGGGGCAGCACCCCGTCCCGGAAGTCGGGGTTGTTCAGCCGTTCCGGACTGATCAGCAGCACGTCGACGGTGCCGGCCTCGATCTCGGCGACGATCTCGACCCACTCGTCGAGATTGGCGGAGTTGATGGTCCGGGCCCGGATGCCGGCCCGCGCCGCCGCCTCCACCTGGTTGCGCATGAGTGCCAGCAGCGGCGAGACGATCACGGTCGGCCCGGTCCGCCCCGGGCCGACATCGCCCGGACCCGCACCCGCGCCGCCGGGCTCGGTGGATCGCCGGAGCAACGCGGTCGCGACGAAGTAGACGGCGGACTTGCCCCAGCCGGTCCGCTGCACGCAGAGCACCCGGCGCCGCCCCACCACCAGCGCCTCGATGGCCCGCCACTGGTCGTCCCGGAGCCGGGCGTGTTCCCCGGCCAACCGGCGCAGCACGGCCTCGGCCCGCTCCCGCACCGACCCCGGTCCCGGCCCTCCGGCATTCCGCACCGGCCCTCCGGCGTCCCGCAGCGGCTCTGCGGCATCCCGCACCGGCTCTGCGGCGTCCGGCACCGGCCCTGCGGGGTTCCGCGACCGGCCGTCCGGGTCCAGGTCGTGCGGTGTCCGGTTTCCGTCCATCCGGCTTTTCTACCAGGTCGGGACGACAGGCCAGGCGGACCCGTTACCCAGCTGAGGTCTGCCCGGTCTTGTTCCCGTCACGACACTGTGATGATCTGTGGAACACCCATAGCAACGGCGGGAGATGCGTATGCGCGGGGTGGCGGCCCAGGGGCAACCGGCCTCGGGACGGCAACCGACCTCCGGACGGGAATCGTCCTCGGGACGGGAACGGCTGCCCTCCGGCGGCTCGGAGTTCCTCGCCCTGCTCGCCCGGCTGCTCCGCCGGCCACGCCGGGGCGACCGGCGGCTGCCGCTGATCTGGCTGGTCCGCTCGACCGGCTCGCCGGACGTGGTCGCCCTGCTACGCCGGGTACTCGGCCGGGGTCAGCGGCGACGGATCCCGCACGCCGTCCTCGACCTGCCCGAGCTGGCCGGCACCGACATCGCCGCGGCGCTGCGCGAGGTGCACCGGCAACTCTCCCTGGAGGCGTTCGGCGGCGAACGACTGCGGTTCCGGCACCACCCGCTGGCCGACTGGCTGCTGCACCAGCCGGTACCCGAGCCGGGCGAGGCGGGCGAGGACCGCCGGCCCGCCCTGGCCCGGCAACTGCGGGACCGTCGGGGCAGCCGTCCGGGCAGCGACCCGGCCGGCACCGGCGACGGGGACGGCGACCTCTTCTCCACCGCCTACCAGCTCGCGTTCTGGCTGGTCCGGCGGGCGATCCCGAGCGCCGTCTTCCGGATCGCGGTCTCCGGCCGGGTACCGCTGCTCGGTTCGCACTACCGCTGGTTCATGCGGCAGCAGTACCTGGCGCCCCGGCAGTCGGTGACCTTCCTCGGGTTCGCCGAACGGCTCACCGCCGGATGGCGGGACGGCGAACAGCCGGACCAGGTGAACAAGCTGCTTGTGCACGCGTTCCTGGAGGACCTGCGGCAGGCGTACCGGCGGCGGTTCTGGCGGCCGTCGACCTGGCGGCGGACGGCCTACCCGGTGCTGCTGCTGGGCGGCGTCACGGCCGGCGACCCGGGGCACACCCTGATCCGGCTGGTCAACGACGTCCGCAACGAGACCGGCCGGAACGACCCGCTGCTGGTGGTCGCGGCCGGCGCCGAACCGCCGCCGGAACTGCCCGAGCCGTACGCGCTCGTCGACGCCGAGGAGGCGTACGACGAATGGGTGGACGTGCTGCCGGAGACCCGGCGGCTGCGTCGCCCGGCCGCCTGGCTGATCGCCCTGCTGCTCGGCGACCCCAGCGCCGGCTCGGAGCCGAGGGGCGGGCTGCTGAACTTCACCCCGCCGGAGCCGCCGTGGTGGAGTCGCCGCTTCCTGCCCACCGCCCTCGTCCTGCTGCTCGTCGCCGGCACCGCGATCTGGGCGAACTCGCGGTGGAGCCTCGACTGCCACCCCCGGCCGTTCGGCGGCGCCGTCGAGGTGGAACTGGTCGGCGGCGAGTGCGTCGGCTACAGCGACACGGCCGGGCACGTCTTCAACCGGGATCCGGGACAGGACCGGCTGCGCGCCGTGCAGCGCCGGATCTTCGCGCAGAACGCCGCCGCCGAGCAGGTCTGGCAGCGCAGCGCACAGCGCCGCCCGCTGGTCACCCTGGTCTACCTCGGCACACTGACCGGCAACCGGACCCGGGCCGACGAGGAGTCGTACGTCTCCGAGCGCGAGGAACTGGAGGGGATGGCGACCGCCCAGTACGCGCTGCTGCGCGAGTCGGCCGGCGCCGACGGTGCCGCGCTGCTCCGGGTGGTGGTGGCGAACGCCGGACACCAGATGCGGTACGCCGGCCGGGCGGTGCGGATGCTCGCCGGGCTGGTCCGGGACGACCCGACCGTACTCGGCGTGGTCGGACTGGTGGAGAGTCGCACCAGCACCGCCGGAGCGCTGCGCGAACTCAACCGGATCGGCCTGCCCGCGCTGGCCCCGACGCTCTCCGCCGACGGCATGTTCCAGAACTCCAGGCTCTATCTCCAGATCTCCGCACCCAACCGCGACCAGGCCGCCCTGATCGACGAGTACGCCCGCCAGGTGCTCCGGGTCACCGGCGCCCGGGTGTACTACACCACCGGCGAGCAAAGCTCGCTCGCCGAGGACCTGTACGTCGGCACCCTCGTCGAGGACCTGCGCCAGCGGTTCGGCGACCGGCTGACCCGGGTCGAGGAGTGGCGTACCGGCCAGCGGATGACCCAGGAGTGCGGCTATCCCGGAGTGCTCGTCTTCGCCGGCCGGTGGTCCGAGTTCGACGGCTTCCTCCGGGCGCTCAAGGAATGCGGCCCGAACCCGCCCCGGCACCTGGTCGGCGACGACTCGGTCAACCGGTACATGGCCAACCCGGGGCTGCGGGCCAGCGCACCCGGCAACCTCCCGGTCACGTACGTCTCGAAGGCGGCCCTGGCCACCTGCGCCGCCCTGCGTACCGCCCGGGACCGGCGCGACGACGTACGCGGCAGCTTCCTCGCCTGGATCCAGGCCGACGACCTGCTCGACCCACCCCGGTGCCGGGACGACGGTCCGAGCGCGGCGGTCGGCGAACGGGTCAGCCTCGCCTACGACGCCGCGACGATGGTGGTCCGGGCCGTGGAGAGCCTCGCCGCCCGGCTGCGGCACGGCAGCCCGCGCGAGGCGTGGGACCCCCGGGCCGTCAACCCGGCCGGCGTGCACACCGAGGTACTGCGGCAGAACGCCGAGAACGGCTATCCCGGGGTCAGCGGCCTGATCCGCTTCGCGGCCGACTCCGGCGAGCCGGTGGCGAAGCGGCTCTCCCTGGTCCGGGTCGACCGGGTCACCGACGTCGACACCGAGCCGGTCGAGGTGTTCCACTGCGGCACCGCCGACGACCCCGCCGAGCAGCGCTGCCGACCCGCGCCGGCCACCCCGCCCGCCCCGGCGTGACGTCCGGCCCGGCCGAGGACGTCCCGGCCCGGCCGAGCCGGTCAGCCGTCCAGTTCGGCCGGGGTCACCGCCTCGGGGCGGGCCAGCGGGGGCAGGAAGAGGAGTACCTCGCGGAGCGAGTCGGCCACCTCCATCGGCAGCAGGCAGCGGGCGACCAGTTGCTCCATCGAGGCGTACGGTCCACGTATCAGACGGTCCACCAGGATGTGCCGGCTCTGCTCCGGGGACGGTCCGGGCAGCCCCAGCACGACGTGCTCGGCGACGGCGTTGATGTCGATCAGGCCACCGTCGTCGAAGTTGCGCGGCAGGTCGGGCCGGCCGATCCGCAGCTCCGTACGGGCGCTCGGATAGTGGTAGAGCAGGTAGCGGGCGTGCTCCCGGCGTACCCGCTGGCCGGCGACGCCCGGCGGGACGACCGGCGC
Organism: Plantactinospora sp. WMMB782; assembly: GCF_049179135.1. Classification (NCBI taxonomy): domain Bacteria; kingdom Bacillati; phylum Actinomycetota; class Actinomycetes; order Micromonosporales; family Micromonosporaceae; genus Plantactinospora; species Plantactinospora sp. WMMB782. Next base: position 1,659,498 of record NZ_JBMHMC010000007.1, read on the forward strand.
GTCCTGGCGCCGCGTGCCGCCGACCACGCCCTGCACCCTGCGGTTCAACAGGATCACATGCACGGTGCCGCCGAACCAGTTCACCACGAAGTGGCCGAGGATCCCGATCGCCTCCGCGTCGCTCGGCAGGACCGCCGGGTCGGGATCCATGCTCGCCGCCGCGAGAACGAATCCGACCACCACCGCGATGTACCCGACCCCGGCCACCACCAGCCATCCGCTGCGCCGTCGCCAGGCGTAGACGAAGGCGACCAGCCAGGTGAGGAAGCCGAAGGAGAGCAGGATGCCGACCGCCCCGAGCACAGTGCCGGCGATGCTGGTCCAGTGCATCCGGGCACCGTCCTGTGCACCGCCCGACGGCGCCGTGATCGGCAGGAACGGCGGCGGCAACGCCACCGGTGGCGGCAACGAGACCGCAGGTGGCAACGAGACCGCAGGTGGCAACACGGATGCCGGCGACCCGGACGTCGGCACGGCAGATGCCGGCAGACCAGGTGACGGCACGGCAGATGAGGGCACGGCAGATGAGGGCACGGGTACGGGGGCCGGCGGCACCCGGGGAGACGGTACTGCCGGTATCGCCGGCAATCCTGCGGACGGCGCCGGCCGGGCATCCGTAGCGGGCACCCCCGGCTCGGCCGAGGCGACAGGCTCGACCGGCGCGGCGGGCTCGACCGACGCGACAGGTTCGATCGGCGCGGGCTCGACCGACGCGACAGGTTCGATCGGCGCGGGCTCGACCGGCACGGCGGATTCGGGCGGCGTGACCGGCGCGGCGGCAGCCGGTTCCGCCCGAACCGGTTCGGGCGGAACCTGTTCGGCCTGAATTCGTCCGGTTCGAGCCGGTGCGGCCGGGGCCGGTGCGCCCGGTCCGGCGGCCCGGTCGGGGACGGCCCGGTCGGGGGCGGCCCGGTCGGGGGCGGCCAGCATCGGGTCGGAGCGCAGGATCCGCCGGTGCAGCTCCTGGAGCGGCTCGCCGGGCTCCAGCCCGTGCTCGTCGCGGAGCAGGGTGCGGACCTCGCGGAACGTGTCCAGCGCCTCCGCCTGCCGGCCCTCCCGATAGAGCGCCAGCATCAGCAGGCCGCGCAGCCGCTCGCGTACCGGGAACTGGGCGACCAGTCGGGCCAGCTCGCCGACCACCTCGTGATGGTGGCCGAGCCGCAACTCCAGTTCGGCCCAGCTCTCCAGCGCGGAGGTTCGCATCTCCACCAGCCGGTGCCGGGCGGCGTCGAAGAACGGCCCGGCCAGGCCGGGCAGCGGCTCACCCCGCCAGAGGTCGAGCGCGGCCCGCAGCCCGGTCGCCGCCTCCGTCCGGCGTCCGGCGTCCCGGGCCGCCGTCGCCTGCCGGGCCGACCATTCGAAGCGCAGGGCGTCGACGTCGTCCCGGCCGACCCGCAACAGATAGCCGGCGTCGGTCAGGCTGAGCACCTGACCGGGAGTACGCGGCGACCGCCCCGGCTCCAGCACCCGGCGCAGCCCGGCGACGTACTTCTGCACCACGTTGGTGCCGTTCGCCGGAGGCTCCTCGGCCCAGACCGCGTCGACGATCCGGTTCGTCGGCACCGGCCGCCCGGCTTGCAGCAGCAGGACGGTCAACACGGCCCGCTGCTTGCCCGGCCCCAGCTCCAGTTCGCGGTCGGCGTGCCAGGCGCGCAGCGGCCCGAGGATCTCGAAGCGCACCGCCTCCACCATGCGCCATCACCCCCCGGACTGCTCGCGGACCAGCGCACGGCAGTCCGACGGCAGCATAACGGCAGTGGTCGAAGGCAGGTACGCAGTGCGCGGTCAGTGCGGCGGCAGTCCGGGCCGGCAGCATTTCCGGCGTCGATCCACGGCACAGCTGGGGTCGATCCACGGCACCGCTGAGAAGGGAACGCAATGAACACAGAGATCCGCGCAGCACGCTGGGCCCGGCGTACCGCCGGCCCGATGGCCGCACTGCTCGGCATGGCGGTACTGCTGGGCGGCTGCGGGACGCTGAAGGAGGAAGTGGCGACCGTCACCGCCAAGCAGACGCTGCTGGGGACGGTGCCGGACGGTGACGAGGGACCGTTCAGGTTCAGCGGCAAGGACGGCAGCGACGACGTCTCCGGTTCGGTCGACCCGGCCGCGAAGGGGCTGGAACTCGCCACCGCGATCAAGGACCCGGAGCACGGCTTCACCACCAACATCGCGTTCCGGATCGTCGGCGACGACGTCTGGACGAAGATCTCCTTCACCGGCACCAAGGGGTTGACCGGGCTTCCCAAGCTGCCGAAGAAGTGGCTGAAACTGGATCCCGCGAAGCTCACCGACGCGGAGAGTGTGCCGAAGTACGAGGGGACCGACCCGGGCAACACCGGGCCGCTGCTCCAGGCCGCCACCTCGGTGAACGACGAGGGCAACGGCAGGTACTCCGGCAGCATCGACCTGACCTCGGGTGAGGCGGCGAAGGTGCTGGAGGCGGAGCAGATGACCGCGCTCGGTGAGGCGGCGAAGCAGGTGCCGTTCACCGCGACGGTCGACGGCGAGCAGCGGCTGACCTCGCTCGTCCTCGACCTGGCGAAGGCCGGCGGCACCAACGCCGCCCAGTACGTCGTGAACTACCAGGACTTCGGCAGCACGCCGAAGCTCGCCGCACCGGCGGGAGCGCAGGCCCAGGACGCGCCGAAGCTGGCGTACGAACTGCTCAACGGGGGCGAGTAGCCGCTGGACGGCGGCGAGCCGGTGGACCTCGCCGGGCGGTCGCGGGCCGGCGCGACGGCATCGGGCGCGGGCCTGCGGGCCGGGTGGTGGCCACGGGGGCCCGCCACCCGGCCCGTTCGCGTACGCGGGCTGGCCCGCGGCCGTTCGCGCGGGCAGCCCATCGGCGTGTGGGTCGGCCTGCGGGCGGGATCGGCAGCCGGGTCAGCGGCCGAGGACCGAGCCGCCGTTCACGCCGAGCACCTGGCCCGTGACGTACCCGGCCGCCGGGCTGACCAGATATCTGACCGCCGCCGCGATATCGGCCGGTTCGCCGGCCCGCCCCACCAGGGTCGCGTCGATCCGCCGCCGGTGCCCCTCCGGGGTCATCCGTCCGTCGAAGAACTCGGTGTCGACGACGTAACCCGGGCTGATCACGTTCACCGTGATCTGCTCCGGCCCGAGTTCCTGGGCCAGGTGGTAACCCCAGCCGTGCAGCGCCGCCTTCGCCGCCGAGTACGGCCCGCCGCCGCCGCGCTGTGCCGCGATCGAGCTGATCAGCAGTACCCGGCCGCCGGGGCGGCGCAGTGCCGGCCGGAGCGCCTCGGTCAGCAGTACGGCAGTGAGCACGTTGCTGTCGAGGTTGGCCCGCCACCGCGCGGCCACGCCGTCCAGGGTGGACGAGTCACCGTCCAGGTAACCGCCCGCGTTGTTGACCACCGCGTCGACGGTGCGTCCGGCGACCGCCTCGACGACCCGGCCGAGCTGCGCCGGGTCGGTCAGGTCCGCCGGTACCGCCTGGACCGAGCCCGGCCGGCCGAGTTGCTTCCCGATCCGGGTGGCGGCCTGCTCCAGCAGTTCGGCGCGCCGACCGACCACGATGACGTCGTACCCGTCGGAGACCAGGCCCTCCGCGACGGCCGCGCCGATCCCGGTCGCGCCACCGCTGACCACCGCCAGTCTCTCCGCCATCCGTCCGTCCTCCCCCGCCATCCGTCCGTCCTCCCCTGTCTCGTGCCGCACGACGCCCGCCCCGCCCGGGCCGGAGTCCTCCCACCGACCGGGCGGCGGACGCCGCCACCCGAACCGTCCGCCGGGCCGGCGAGCCAGGCTACCCGGCAGGCTTGGCGCGGGAGTCGTCGAACGACCCGGCGATCTCCGCCACCCACGCTGCCGGCGGCACCGCGCCGGGCCCGAGTGCCCGCATCGAGGCCAGCACGGTGAGCAGCATTCCGCTGCTCAGGAAGGCCCTGGTCTCGTCCGCGTCCGCGCCGGTCAGCTCCCGGATCAGCCGGTAGATCCCGCCGAAACAGTCCCGCACGGCGCTGCCGATCGCCGGGTCTGAGCTGGCCGCGAAGCCGTGCAGGAGCAGGGTCAGCAGGTCCGGTTCGGCCAGCAGCTCGTCGTACGCGTCGCCGAGGCTCTCCAGGTCGGGTGAGCGTTCGGCCGCGTCCCGGAACACCTGCTCGATCCGGGCGACGGCGTGCTCGACGGCGGCGATGAAGAGCCGTTGCTTGGAGCCGAACAGCCGGATGACGTACGGCTGGGAGACCCCGGCCAGCCGGGCCACGTCGTCGGTGGAGGTGCCGGCGTACCCGGAGATGGCGAACGCCCTGACGGCGGCCTCGGCGAGTTGTTCGCCGCGCTCGGCGGCGGTCAGCCGGGTCCTGGACATCGTCACACACCCCTTCCGTCTCCGACACGTCGACCGTTTCGGCCAGGTCATCGTGCCGCAGTCACCGGGCCGCCGTCATCCGGGGCGGATGTTGACATGTTATCAGTCAATGCTTACCTTGAGGGAGCTTAGTTATCAGTCGATAACAACTAACGGAGATGTCATGTCCAGTGCGCCCACCCTCGGCGGCACCAGCGCCGCGCCCTCCGCGCCGGAACACCCGACCGGGGCCGACGCGACGAGCGAGCCCAGAACCCCCGCGCGACCGCTGGCGGCCGTGCTCGCCGCCGTCGGCATACCGATGTTCATGGTCACCCTGGACAACCTGGTGGTGACCACGGCACTGCCGGTGATCCGGACCGAACTCGGCGCCTCCCTGACCGACCTCCAGTGGTTCGTCAACGCCTACACGCTGCCGTTCGCCGCCCTGCTGCTCACCGCCGCCGCACTCGGTGACCGGGTCGGCCGCCGCCGGCTCTTCCTCGCCGGCATCGCGCTGTTCACCCTCGCCTCCGCCGCCTGCGCCCTGGCCACCGAACCCTGGATGCTCACCGCCGCCCGAGCGGTGCAGGGCATGGCCGGCGCGGCCGTGATGCCGCTCTCGCTCACCCTGCTCGCCGCCGCCGTCCCCGACCGGCTCCGGGACGCCGCGATCGGGGTCTGGGGCGGGATCAGCGGCCTCGGCGTCGCGGTCGGCCCGGTGGTCGGCGGTGCGGTGGTCGAGGGCCTCGACTGGACCTGGATCTTCTGGCTGAACGTGCCGGTCGGACTGCTCGCCCTGCTGCTGGCCGCGACCGTGCTGCGCGAGTCGCACGGCCCGGCCGCCCGGCTCGACCCGGTCGGGCTGGTGCTGAGTACGGCCGGGGTGTTCGCCCTGGTCTGGGGAGTGGTGCACGGGCAGGACCACGGCTGGACCTCGACCCGGGTGCTTGTCGCCCTGCTCGGCGGGGGCGTACTCGTCGTCGCGTTCCTCGGCTGGGAGACCCGGACCCCGGTACCCATGCTGCCGCTGCGGCTCTTCCGGTCCCGCGCCTTTTCCGTGGTGAACGTGGTGGCGTTCACCTTCTCGCTCGGCGTCTTCGGCTCGGTCTTCCTGCTCGCCCAGTTCTTCCAGGTGGCACAGGGGCACAGCCCGCTGGACGCCGGGATCCGGACGATGCCGTGGACCATGGCACCGATGGTGGTCGCCCCGCTGGCCGGACTGCTGGTGGGCCGGCTCGGCGTACGCACCCTGGTGGTCACCGGGCAGGCGATGCTGGCCGTGGCGCTGGGCTGGCTCGCCCTGGCCAGCACGGCAGAGGTCGACTATGCCGCGTTGGTGGTGCCGCTGGCGCTGGCCGGGATCGGCATGGGCCTGACCTTCGCGCCGATGAGCACCGCCACGATGGCCAGTGTGCCCGTCGGGTCCCGGGGAGTCGCCTCCGGCACCAACAACAGCGTCCGGGAACTCGGGGTCGCCGTCGGGGTGGCGGTACTCGCCTCCGTCTTCGCGGCCAACGGCGCCTACACCAGCGGCACCTCCTTCGTGCAGGGCCTGACCCCCGCCGTACTCGTCGGCGCGGCCGTCGTCGCCACCGGCGCCCTGGTCGCCCTCCTCCTCCCGCGCCGAGGCCAGTGATCACGTAGCGTCCGGCCTGCCTGAACCGGCCGGACGCTACGTGATCAACGAAAGCCCCTTCGGACGGCGGGTGGGTTGTCCACAGGTGGGGCGGGTGGGGTGGCGGGGTGTGGGGTGGGGCGGGAGGTTGTGGGGGTGTTCGAGGAGTTGGTGCGGCGGCAGCACGGGGTGCTGAGCAGACAGCAGGCGTACGACTGCGGGCTGACCAAGGCACAGGTGGAGCACCGGGTGAGTGCCGGCCGGTGGCAGCCGATGGCGGGCCGAATCTTCGCCACCTTCTCCGGCCCTCCTCCCCGGGAGGCGGTGCTGTGGGCCGCGCTGCTGCGTGCCGGCCGGGGCGCCGTACTCAGCCACCACACGGCAGCCGAGGTGCAGGGGCTGACCGACCGGCACCTCGGCACCGTCCATCTGACCGTCCCCGGCGAACGGCGGATACGCCCGATCCCCGGCGTCGTCGTACACCTGAGGAACACGCTGGAGACGGCCCGGCATCCGACCCGGTCGCCACCGCAGACCCGGATCGAGGAGACGGTGCTCGATCTGACCCAGCAGGCCGGCGACCTCGACGAGGCGTTGGGCTGGCTGGTCCGGGCCGTCGGCCGCCGGCTGACCCGGCCGCACCTGATCCTCCACGCGACGCGGCGGCGGTCGAAGCTGCGCTGGCGGGCCGAGTTGCAGGCTGCCCTCGCCGACATCGTGGACGGCTGCCACTCACTGCTGGAGCTGCGTTACCTGCGCGACGTCGAACGGGCACACCGGCTGCCGGCCGGCGTCCGCCAGGCCACCCGCCCCCGGCGCGGCGGACGGTGGTACGACGATGTCCACTACCCCCGCTACCGGCTGCGGGTGGAGTTGGACGGCCGGGCCGCGCATCCGGCCGAGCTGCGTTGGCGGGATGCGCGCCGGGACAACGCGGCAGCCGTCGCCGGTGAGATCACGCTCCGCTACGGCTGGACGGACACCACCGAAGATCCCTGCGCAGTCGCCCACCAGATCGCCGCCGTCCTCCACCGCAACGGCTGGCCCAACTCCCCCCACCCCTGCTCCCCCAACTGCCCCGTCGCCACTCCCCCACCTACATATTGATCACGTAGCGTCCGGCCTGCCCGGGCAGGCCGGACGCTACGTGATCATGAAGAGCGGCGAGGGGTGGGTAGGAGGGTGCGGAGGGGGGTTAGGCGGGTGCGGAGGCTGGCCAGGCCGCCGGGGAAGAAGTAGACCGCCAGGATGAAGACGGTGCCGAGCACGAAGAGCGGCTGGGACAGCGGCCCGCTCAGCACCCCGGGCAACGAGTCCACCGCCGACGAGGCACCGAAGGCGGTCAGCCGGTGGTCCAGGTACATGTAGAGCATGCCGCCGAGCACCGGCCCCCAGCGGGTGCCGGGTCCGCCCAGTACCACCATCACCAGCAGGGACAGGGTCAGCTCGGAGGAGGTGACGTGTGGCGAGGCGCCGCCGACCAGCAGGCAGTAGATCGCCCCACCGGCGGTGGCGAGCCCGCCGGCCAGGGTGAAGGCGAGCAGCTTGAACCGGTACGGGTCGAGCCCGAGCACCCCGACCCGCCGCTCGTCGTCGCGCAGCCCGGCGAGTACCCGGCCGGTGGGCGAGCCGGTCACCCGGTGCACCACGAGGACGACCAGGGCGAGATAGGCGAGCGCCAGCCAGTACAGGTTGACGGTGTTGCCGACCCCGACCAGCATCGCCGGCAGCCCCGACACGTCGAGCGACAGCCCCTCCTCGCCGCCGGTGAGCCCGCCGAAGTCCCGGGCCACCAGGATCGCGCCGACCTGGGCGAACGCCAGGGTCACCATCGCGAACGCGATCCCGGCGGTACGCAGCGCGATCGCCCCGAGCAACCCGGCCAGGGTGGTGCCGCCGACCAGGGTCAGCAGGGCGGCCTGCCACAGCGGCAGTCCGGCCCGGGTGACCAGGATGTCGGTGCCGTAGACGCCGGCCGCGAAATAGAGCGCATGCCCGAAGGAGAGCATGCCGGTCCGGCCGAACAGCAGGTCGTAGCCGGCGGCCAGGCCACCGAAGACCAGGCAGATGGCGAGCAGTTGCAGCGTCCCCGGCCCGTTGAGCGGCCCGTCGAAGACCCCCGGGATCGAGAGCGTCGAATACGGCAGGGCCGCGAAGACCAGCAGCACCAGCAGTGGTGACCAGGTGCGCAGGGCCGACCGCCAGTTCCGCCGGGATGCCGGCGCGGGATCGGCGGTCGGCGGTGCGGCGGGCGGGTCGACCCCCGCCGGCACGGCTGCGGACGGCGCCCCGGAGCCCGTCTTCAGTCCGGTCATCCCGGTTCCCCCGCTCGGCTCGGTCATGTGGTCGCCGCCCTTCCGGCGATGCCCTGCGGGCGGAGCAGCAGCACGATCGCCAGCAGCGCGACCACGCAGATGTCCCCGGCCCCGGAGGTGCCGTAGTAGTTGACGAACTGCTGGAGCAGGCCCACCGCGACGGCGGCGTACGCGGAGCCGACGACCGAGCCCATCCCGCCGATCACCACCACGATGAAGGCGAAGATCAGCAGTGATCCGCCCTGGCTCGGCGAGACCGAGCCGAAGTAGACCCCGCCGAGCGCACCGGCCAGCGCGGCAGCCGCCCCGCCGATCGCGAAGACCAGGGTGAACGCCTTCCGCACGTCGATGCCGAGCGCGGTGACCATCTCCCGGTTCTCCACCCCGGCCCGGATCACCAGACCGTAGCGGGTGTAACGGAGGAAGCCGAGCAGCGCGGCCAGCACCAGGGCGGCGGCGACGACCAGCAGGAGGCCGGAGTTCGGCACCTTGGCACCGAGGATCGAGGTGACCCGCTGGGTCCAGTCCGGGCGCGGGAACGGTCGCGGGTCCGCGCCCCAGGTCGCCTGGAGCAGGGCCACCCCGGCGAGCGAGAGCCCGACGGTGACGAGTACCTGCTCGATGGTGCGGGAGTAGAGCGGCCGGATCATCACCAGTTCGACGGCCATCCCGACCAGCGCACCGGCGACGACGCCGAAGGCGACCGCGAGGACGAAGCCGAGCCCGGAGGGGCCGGCGCCGGGCAGGTTCCCCGCCGCCCACCAGGTGGCGTACGCCCCGACGGAGAGGAACAGCCCGTGCGCGAAGTTGAGCACGTCGGCCAGCCCGAACACCAGGGAGAGTCCGGAGGCGACCAGGAAGTAGAGCGCGGCCAGGCCCAGCCCGGTCAGCGTCAGCAGCACGATCGTGCTCATCCGGCCGGCACCTCCCGAACGGCGTCGGTCGCCGGTTGCTTGCCGGCAGGCGCGCCGACAACCGGGCCGGGCGGCTCGGCGGCGGGTGCACCGTGCGGCTCGCCGGCCACGCCGACGCCGAGCAGGGATCTGGTCAACTCCGCCTTCCCGAGCAGGTCGTCGGCGGTGCCGGTGAAGGCGACCCGGCCGGCGGCGAGCACCACCGCGTCGCGGGCCAGCCGGCGTACCACCGCGAGGTTCTGTTCGACGAGCAGCACCGGCACGGTGGCCGCGACCCGTTCCAGCACCTCGGCCACCTCGGTGACCACCTTCGGCGCCAGTCCCTTGGTCGGCTCGTCGACAAGCAGCAGCCGGTTGTCGTTGAGCAGCACCCGGCCGATCGCCAGCATCTGCTGCTGGCCGCCGGAGAGCGAGCCGGCCCGCTGCCGGCCGCGCCGCTTCAGCTCCGGGAAGAGTTCGAAGACCCGGTCGTACGCGGGAGTGTCGCCACGCCGCTCGGCGAGCCGCAGGTTCTCGGTGACGGTGAGGCCGGCGAAGACGCACCGGTCCTCGGGTACGTAGCCGAGGCCGTCCCGGACCAGCCGGTGGGTCGGCTCGCCGGTGAGCGACCGCTCGCCCATCCGCACGGTGCCGCGCACCTCGCCGCCGCGCGGGGTGAGCCCGAGGATCGCCCGCAGCGTGGTGGTCTTGCCGACCCCGTTGCGGCCGAGCAGCACGGTCACCCCGCTCGGGGCCACGGCGAAGGAGACGCCCTGCAGGATGTGCAGCCCGGCGATCCGCACCGACAGGTCGGCGACCGCGAGGATCGGATTCTCAGTCACAGCGACTCACCTAGGTATGCCTCCTGGACCACCGGGTTGGCCATCACGGTCGCCGGGACGTCGCAGGCGAGCAGGGCGCCGTGGTGCATCACCGCGATCCGGTCGGCGAGCCCGAGGATCACGTCCATGTGGTGTTCCACCATGAGTACGGCCCGGCCACTGTCGCCGGTCAACGACCGGATCACTCCCACCAGCTCCGGTACGTCCTCCGCGCTCACCCCGGCCATCGGCTCGTCGAGCAGCATCACCCTCGGCTCGCCGGCCAGCAGCAGGGCGATCTCCAGCTTCCGCTTCTCGCCGTGTGCGAGGGTGCCGGCCAGCGCTTCGGCCCGGTGGGCCAGGCCGACCCGGTCCAGTGCCGCGTCGGCGGCGGCCACCACCTCCCGGTCGGCAGCCGCCCGCCGCCACAGTTTCATCGAGCCGCCCCGGTGCGCCTGCACGGCCAGCCGGACGTTCTCCCGCACGCTCAGCGAACCGAAGACCGAGGAGGCCTGGAAGGTCCGGCCCAGCCCTCGCCGGGCCCGCTGGTGCGGCGGCAGTGCGCTGATGTCCGTACCGTCCAGCAGCACCTGGCCGGCGGTCGGCCGGCGCAGCCCGGAGACCAGGTTGAACAGCGAGGTCTTGCCGGCGCCGTTCGGGCCGATGACGCCGAGGAACTCCCCGGGTGCCAGTTCCAGGTCGACGCCGTCGACGATGGCGACCTCGCCGATCCGCCAGGTCAGGTCGCGGGTGGCGAGCACACCTCAGCCCTTCATCGCCGCGGCCGGCGGCGCCGTCTCGTCCGGGGTGAGCACCTTCTGCGACTCCGCCGTGATCGCGTCGCCGCTGCCGCTCAGCCGGGCCTGGAACATCGGCTGGAGCAGTGCGTGGTCCTCGGCCCGGACCGTCATCCTGCCCTTGACCCCGTCGAAGCTCCAGCCCTCCAGGGCGGTGACCATCCTGTCGACGTCGTCGCCGCCTTCCTGGACGGCCCGGACGATCATCTGGGCCGCGGCGAAGCCGTCCGGGTGGAACAGGTCCAGCGTGCCGCCGGGTACGGCCTGCTTGGCGGCCTGCGCGGCCGGGTTGTCGGCGGCGCCGTCGAAGAAGTGCGACAGGAAGGAGATCTTGGTGCCGGCCGCCCCGAAGGTCGGCCAGGAGGCCCGGATGTCCAGCCCGGTGACCACGGTGGTGGAGCCGAGCACGCCCTGCTGGTCCAGGGTCTGCCACATCGCCGGGGCGGTGGTGCCGGCCCAGGCGACGAAGAGCAGGTCCGGCTTGGCGGCGGTCAGCTGGCTGGCGAACGGGGTGAAGTCGGTGGCGCTGGCCGGGGCGAGCACGCTGCTCACCGTGGCACCGGCGCCGCCGATCACCGCCTTGACGGCCGCCTCGTTGCTCTTGCCGAACGCGCTGTCCTGGGCGAAGACCACGACCTTCTTGCCGGCGGCGTCGCCGATGAAGGACTTCGCGGTCATCACGTCCTGGTACGACTGCCGCCCGGACCGGAAGGTGTACTTGTTGACCCCGGTCGCGCCGTCGGTGGCGGCCGGCCCGGAGACGAAGAGCACCTTGTTCTGCGCGGCGATCGGGGCGACCTGGAGGGCGACGCCGGAGGCGGTGGAGCCGGCGAGGATCTTGTGGCCCTTGCCGATCAGGTCCTTCGCCGCCGAGACCGCCTTGGCGGGATCACCCGCGTCGTCGACCTCGGTCACCTCGACCGGACGGTCGCCGATCCTGTTGGTGCCGTCGGTGGCGTACGCCAGCCCGGCCCGGAAACCTTCGATGTACTGCTTGCCGTAGCTGGCCAGCGCCCCGGACTGGGAGTAGACCAGACCGACCTTCACCGGCGCGGTGCCCTCGCCGCCGCCGTCCGCGGTCTGCTGCGGGCTGCCGCAGGCTGTCGTGGCGAGCGCCCCCACCAGCAGCGTGGCGGCGCTGACAAGTACCCGCCGCCGTGTCGTCCGGACCGTCATCATCGCTCCACGAGGGTGAAGTTGGAGAAGCATCGTCGGCCCACCGTAGAAGTGACGTCACGCACGTGCTATGTGGCGGAAACCCATAAGTAACCGCCGGTGGGTGGCCGGCGCAGCCAGGATCGGTCTCGTTCCGGAGCCCTGTCAGACGGCCGAGAAGACCAGCGTCAGCTGGGCGTCCAGGGCCTTCAGGGCGTTCTCCGGGGTGGTTTGCGCGGTCAGCAGGAACATGCCCAGCCCTTCGGTGACCGCCAGCAGGCCGACCGCTGCCGTCTCCGGGTCCAGGTCGGTGCGCGCCACGCCGGCCGTGCGCGCCCGCCGGATCTGGTCGGCGAGATAGGCGGCCATCAGTGGCGTGTCCCTACGCAGTGCCGCGCCAGCCTCGGGGCGCAGCGCCGCGTAGGCGAGGAAGGCGAGCGCCACCAGGCCGTCGGCGCGGCTGGCGTCGTCGAGCGGGAGGAGCCCGGCCAGTACCGCACGGAGGAGGTCGCGTGGTGCGGGGTCCGGCCCCAGCCGGCTGACCGCCTCGGTGATTCGGGCCTCGTTGCGCTCCCGCACCACGCCGAGCGCGAACTGCATCATCTCGTCCTTGGTGCGGAAGTAGTGCTGCACCATGCCCGACGTGACGCCCGCCTCGGTGGCGACGTGTCGCAGGCTGACACCTTCCAGGCCGTGTCGGGCCGCGACCCGCAGCAGGGCGTCGGCGATGAGCCTGCGCCGTTCGTGATGGTCGACCACCTTCGGCATGGCCCCGATGATTTCACATTGCGGTCGACATGTAATCGGGTTACATTGCAGTCGTAACGCAAAGCGCGCTGGAGGGGTGATGATCGAGGCGTACGGACTGGTCAAACGGTACGGAAACCGCACTGCGCCGGCCGGCGTCGACCTCGCCGTCGACGCCGGCCGGCAACGGGTCAGGACGTACCCGGGCGGCATGCGGCGCCGGATCGACCTGGCCGCGAGCCTGGTCAGCAGGGCGCGCGTGCTCATGGTCACCTTCGTCGTCGTGTTCGCTCCGCTGGCGCTGGCCGCATACCGCCGGAGCACGCGATGAGGCTGGCGCGTACCGCCACCGCGTACGAGGCGGCGATGTGGAGCAGCCTGTTTCGCTGGGTGCTGCGCCGGCCGCCGTCGTATCCACCGGGCACCCGGACGTTCAGCTATCTGGGGGCGGTCAAGCCGATCCTCGTCACCTTCATCGTGCTGTCAGCGGTGGAGATTCCCATCTTCGACCTCGTCGTGAGCCGGCTGGTGCCGTGGTCACCGGCGCGGTGGATCGTGCTCGGGCTCGGCGTCTACGGCCTGATCTGGATGCTCGGTCTCCTCGCGATGCTGCGACTGCACCCGCACGAGCTGGGTGACACCGGCATCCGGATACGCAACGGGATCGGTGTGGACGTGACGATCCCGTGGACGGAAATCGCGGCCGTACACGGGCGGTACCGGTCGCTGCCGTCGAGCAGGGCCGTGCAGGTCGAGCAGGACGGCGACGGACCGGTCGTCAACCTGGGTACGGGTGGGCAGACGAGCGTCGACATCACCCTGCGCGAACCGTCCTCGGTGCACCTGCCGAAGGGGCCGAGCGAACCGACGACCCGGGTCCGCCTGTACGCGGACGACAGGGACGCCTTCGTGGCAGCCGCTTCCGAACACCTGGCGGCTCTCACCCGGTGAGGGGGTGTCGACGGCGACACCGCGCCAGCGTGGAAGGGCAGCAGAGCCGCTAACCCGGCTTCGGGCCCCTGCCCTCGGCCGGCTTGTCCGGACCCCTGCCCTTCGGCGCCTTCTCCTTCGGTGCCTTCTCCGGCGCCGCGCCCTTGGCCGGCTTGCCGCCGGAGCCGGTGCGCGGCGGGTCGGCCGGCGCGGCGGGCTGGTCCGGCGCGGTCGCCGGTGCCACCGCACCGATCGGGTCACCGGCCGCCGTACCGCCGGTCTCACCGGGGACGCTGGAGACCCGGGCCGCGCAGGCGTGCTCGCCGAGCCGGAACTCGACGGGCAGCGGGTTGCTGCCGTCGTGCTCGCCGACCAGACCGAACCGGACCGCCCCGCCGGCCGGCAGGGCCGACCCGGCGCCGTCGGCGGGCCGGAGCAGCACGTCCCGGCCCTGCTGGCGGGAGCCCGGCGACGGCTCGCGGGTGAGCACCTGCTCGGCCGGGAAGGCGAACCGCAGCGTCCAGTCCCGTAGAGCCCTGGCGCCGAGGTTGGTGACCGTGAGTTCGGCCTGGAACGACCGGCCGGTGTCCGCGCGGAGTACGTAGTCGACCCGGCACGCCGCGGTGCCACCCATCGCCAGGTTCGTCGGCGTGTCCGCCCCGCCGGCCGGTGCGGAGCCGCCGCCGGCACCCGCCCAGACCGCCCCGCTCACCGCCAGCAGGCCGACTCCGACCGCCGCGACCCGGATCCGGTTGCCGAGCCGCGTCGTGGGCCGGCCGAGCCAGGCCGGCGGCCAGCCGCGCCGGGCGGGCAGCGGCAGCGGGTCGGTCGCCGGGCGGGGCAGCATCGCGGTCTCGCCGTGCGCCGACACCGCCGGACGTCCCTCGGCCGGCTCCGGGTCGTCCGGACCGGCCTGCTGCGACGACGCGGCGAGCACCGTCCCGGCGGTGACCGGCAGCACCACCCCGGCCGCCCGGGCCAGGGTACGGGCCAGTTCGCCGCTCTGCGGCCGCTCCTCCGGCGCCTTCGCCAGGCAGCGGGTGACGAGTTCCGTCACCTCGTCCGGCAGCCCGGAGACCGGTGGCATCGGCGCCGGCTCGGCGTAGAGGTGCGCCCGCAACGTCTGGGTACGCGTCGACGTCCGCCACGGCATCCGGCCGGTCAGCGCCCGGTAGAGCAGCAGGCCGAGGGCGTACACGTCGGTGGCGGGGCAGACGTCGCCCTGGGCGAGCCGCTCCGGGGCGACGTACGCGGGCGTGCCGTAGAGCCCGTCCTCGTCGCCGTCCCGCTCGCCGACCAGCGCCGAGATCCCGAAGTCGAGGACCTTGGCACCCATCGGGGTCAGCATCACGTTTCCGGGGGTGATGTCGCGGTGCACCACTCCCCGGGCGTGCGCGGCGGCCAGCGCGGCGGCGACCTGGGCGCCGAGCACCACGCCGTGCCACCAGGGCAGCGGGCCCTCCCGGTCGAGCCAGCTCGCCAGCGTCTCGCCGTCGACCAGCTCCATCACCACGTACGGCACGGTCCGGCCGTACCGGACCGACTCGCCGTAGTCGTAGACGCCGGTGATGTGCGGGTGACAGAGTCGGGCGGCGGCCCGGGCCTCGGTGCGGAGCCGGTGCCGGAACGCCCGGTCGGTGCTGAGCTTCGGGGCGAGCATCTTCACCGCCACCGGTCGGCCCAGCACCTCGTCGTGGCCACGCCAGACCACCGACATGCCGCCCTCGCCGAGTTCCTCGATCAGCCGGTAGCGGGCACCGATCAGCTCCGCGCCGTACCGCTGTGCTCCGCCCCACCAGCCCTGCCCGGTCATGGAGATCTCTTTGCCGGTACCGGACCGAATTACACCTGTCGGGATCGTTTCTTCTCGGATCGGTCGCCCGGACGCCGGACCCGACCTGTCCTCCGCCGCCCCTCTGCCCCGGGCTCAGGCAGGGGTTCAGGCGGTGGCGAGGAGCTGGTCGACCGGGGCGTACTCGTCGGTGAGCACGATCGCGTCGTCGACGAAGGCGTCGAGGTCGGCGCCGGAGACGACGGTGACCGGTGCGTTCACCGAAGTGACCAGGCGTTCCTCCACCGCCTCCAGCGGCAGTGGCCGGTCGGAGGCGAGGATCACGAAGTTGGCGCCCTGCGAGCCGGCCAGCGCGGCCGGCGGCGCGACCAGTGCGACGTGCGGGAACTCGGCCGCCACCGTGGCCACCTCGGACCGGATGAAGCGCAGCGGCGGACGGTCGATGACGTTCTGCGCGTAGATGCCGCCGGGGCGGATCACCCGGCGTACCTCGGCGGCCATCTCCCGGGTGGCAAGGTGCCAGGGCACCACCAGGTGCCCGAAGGCGTCCCCGACCACCAGGTCGGCGCTGCCGGCGGCCCGCTCCCCGATCAGCATCCGGGCGTCGCCGACCCGGGCGCGCAGGTCCGGGCCGGTCCGCACGTCCAGCTCGCGGCGGCCCAGCTCGACCAGTTCGCCGTCGATCTCGTAGACCTCGTTCCGGCTGCCGGGCCGGGTCTCGGTCAGGTAGCGGGGCATGGTGAAGCCGCCGCCGCCGAGGTGCACCGCCTGTAGCGGAGCCCCGGCCGGGGCCATCACGTCGGCCACCGCCCCGATCCACTTGGTGTACTCGAACTCCAGGTGCCCCGGGTCGGCCAGGTCCACATAGGAGTGCCAGGCCGAGTTGAGCACCAGCAGCCGGCCGGTGGAGTTGTCCGGATCCGGCTCGACCGAGGCACAGTGGTACGCCGTCTCCACGTCGCACGGCGTCGGCGCGACCGCGCTGAGCGAGGCACCGACCAGCCCGAGCACGGCCGCGGCGGCGGTGACCCGGGACGGCTTCGGCAGTACCCCGGGGGCCTGCCGGCGCAGGTAGACGGCGAGCGCCAGGCCGGTCAGCCCGAGCAGGACCGCCAGGCCGAGGATGATCGCGGTACTCGGCAGGGCGGCGACGAGCACGAACCCGGTGCCCAGGGTGGCGGTGATCGCGCCGAGGGTGCCGATGCTGGAGAGCCGCCCGACCACCTGGCCGGTCTGCCGCAGGTCACCGAGTTGCAGCTTCACCACCAACGGGGTGATCGCGGCGAGCAGGGCGGCCGGCAGGAAGATCGCCAGCGCGGTGAGCAGCAGGATGCCGACGGCGGCTCCGCCGCGCAGCACCTCGCCGGCGTACCTGACGATCGGCAGGGTCAGCGCGGTGCAGATGCCGGCCAGCACGAGGGCCGGGGCGAGCAGCCGGCGCGGGTCCCGGCGGTCGGCGAGCCAGCCACCGGTCCAGGCGCCGTACGCGATGGCGGCCAGCGCCACCCCGATCACCGAGCTGGTGACCTGGAGGGTGACCCCGACATACGGGCCGACCAGCCGCAGCGACGCCGTCTCCAGGACGAGTACGGCACCGCTGGCGACGAAGACCAGGGTGGCCGCGAGGCCGGGCGGCAGTGCCCGGGGTGCGGGCCGGGCGGTCCCGTCCGCGACGGCGGCGCCGTCCGCCAGCTCAGGTGGTGAAGAGTCCATCGCAGCGATGGTACGCACCCCGCCGGCGGCTCCGGGCTACAACATCGACAGGTGAACGTGGTTCGTGTGGTCCGAGGCCGGGTCGCCGTTGCCGTTGTACGCCCGCCACCCGTTGCCGGGCATCCAGATCTGCCGGTACCAGATCACGTAGAGCACACCGAGCCGGCTGGCGTTCTTGACGTAGAACGCGGCGACGTTGTTGCCGTACGTCCGGTCGCCGCCGGTCGCGTCGACGTTCCGGAAGCCGCCGGCCGCGGCCGAGAAGTCGCAGGCGCGTCCCTTGGGATGCTCGCCCCCGCCGCCGTCGCGGTGGCAGGAGGTGTGCCGCTTGTAGCCGTTCGCCTTGGCCTGGTTGAGTGCGTGCAGGGTGCGCGGCGTGATGCACCCGTTGGTGGTCGGGTCGTCGATGGAGCAGGACTCCTTGGGCCAGGAGCCGTCGGAGTTGCGCGGGGCGGGCTTGGCCAGCGGCGAGTTGGCGCTGATCAGGCCGCCCGACGGGTTGCCGCCGACGGAGGCCAGCGCCCGCTCGGCGTCCTTCTTCTTCTTGGCGATGATCTCGACCTGTCGCTGCTGCTCGCGCACCTCGGCGTCGATCGCGTTCTTCGCCCTGGTCGCCTGGTCCAGCGAGTCGGCCAGCTCGCGGAGCTGCTTGTCGTCGCGCTGGGCGATCATCTCCAGCCCGGCGGCCCGCTCCAGGAACGACTGCGGCGAGGCGCTGTTGAGCAGGGCCGACACCGGGGTGAGCCGGCCCCGGCGGTAGGTCTCGGCGGCGATCACCCCGACCTCCTGGGTCAGCGTGGCGATCCGCGTCTCCAGCTCCTTGAGCTGCGTGCCGAGCTGGCTCTGCCGCTTCTTGGAGCTGTTCAGTTTGGCGGTCGCCTCGATGTGCCCCCGGGAGGCGGACTCCAGGGCGTCCCGGAGCTTCTTAGTGCCACCCTCGTCACCGGGGGAGCTGGGTGCGGCGGAGGCCGGAGCGCCGGCCGTGGGAACCAGCAGCGCGGGGGCTCCGGCGAGGACCGCGGCGACCACGAGCAGCGCGGTGCACCGGCCGGGACGGTGCAGCCGGGCGGTAGACCGGCCGGAACTGTGCAGCCGGGCGGTAGACCGGCCGGAACTGTGCAGCCGGGCGATGGCCGTTGTGCGCACGAAAGCCGTTCCTTCCGTAGGCCGCCGACCCCGAAGGGTCCACACTGACCACTCGGCGGCGGTCCCCACCGGCACCCTCTACGGCGCCACCTGGCGGAGACCGCCGGTCAGCCTACCGGAAGCCGGCCGCGCTGTCGGCCCGGCTACGGGTGGCCGCAATATCACAGGGAAACGGAAGGTTGCCGGTAAATCGACTTTTGCCGTGTTGTTCCGCTCGGGACGGCGCACGGCTTCCGGAGGCCGCTCAGGCGGTGGCCAGCAGGGCGGCGTGCACGGTGTCCCAGACCGACTCGTTGACGGCTACCAGCAGTCCGGCGCGGCCGTCGGTCGGGTCGTACGGGCTGCCGTCGAGTCGCCGGACCACCCCGCCGGCCGCCTCGACGAGCAACGCTCCGGGGACGTGGTCCCAGGGCAGGGTGCGCCAGAAGATTGCGAACTGCTGTCGATTGTCCACAATATCGGCATATTCCTGGCCAGCACAGTGCTGTCCCGGAAGTACCGCGCCGATCCGGTCCGCACCGGCGGCCACCCGGCGCCGCAGCTCCGCCGGCAGGAAGCGGGTGGCCACCACGCCGCGCAGCGTCCCGGCGGCGAGCGGCTCGACGGTGGTCCGCACCGGCTCGCCGTCCCGGTACGCCCCGTTACCGGCCGTGGCCACCAGCATGCGGTCCGCGATCGGGTCGAGGATCCAGGCCGCCTCGGTACGCCCGCCCCGGCGCAGCGCCGCCATCACCGCGAACGGCTGCCGGCCGGCGGCGAAGTTCGCCGTACCGTCCAGCGGGTCGACAAGCCACACCTCGGCCGGCCCGGCGAGCCGGTCGAGTACCGCCGGATCGTCGGCCACGCCCTCCTCGCCGACCACCTCGGAGTCCGGCCGGAGCCGGCGCAGCTCGGCGGCGATCAGTTCCTCGGCCCGGCGGTCGGCCACCGTCACCACCTCGCCGGGCGCCTTCTCCGCGACGTCGGCGACGGTCAGGTGCCGGAACATCGGCAGGATGGCGTCGGCGGCGGCCCGGCGCAGCAGCGCGCCGACCTCCTCGACGAGCCGCGCCTCGGAATCAGCCACGCGGCGGAAGCTTCACGACACTGACGAAGAACTCGTCGATCTGCCGGACCACCGAGATGAAGCGCTCGAAGTCGACAGGCTTGGTCACGTAGGCGTTCGCGTGCAACTGGTAGCTGCGCAGGATGTCCTCGTCGGCCTGCGAGGTGGTCAGCACCACCACCGGAATCCGGCAGAGCTGTTCGTCCCGCTTGATCTCGGCCAGCACCTCCCGGCCGTCCCGGCGGGGCAGGTTGAGGTCGAGCAGGATCAGGTCCGGCGGTACGGCGTCGGCGTACTCGCCCTCCCGGCGCAGGTACGCCAGGGCGGCCGCGCCGTCGGAGACCACCGTGAGCCGGTTGCGCAGCTTGTGCTCCTCGAACGCCTCCTGCGTCATCAGCACGTCGCCCGGATCGTCCTCGACCAGCAGCACCTCGATCGGGCTCTTGCCGTCCGCCGGTGCCGTCATCAGCCTCTCCTCCTCGATCCGCCCATCGCGCAAGCCGGATCCACTAGTCCGTCAGACAGTGTGCTTCATGTCGCCGGCCGGCCGGGCCGACTTCCCCGGCGGTGTGGCGTCGGCCTCGTCCGCACCGCCCCCGTCCGCCGGGTCCGCGCCCGTCGACCCGGCGCCCGCCGAGTCACCACTCCCCGACCCGGCGCCCGGCGAGTCACCACTCCCCGACCCGGCGCCCGGCGAGTCACCACTCCCCGACCCGGCGCCCGGCGAGTCGGCGCTCCCCGGCCCGGTGCCCGCCGAGCCGGCGCTGCCCGAGCCGGCGGTCCCCGACTCGACGGCCTGTGCCGGCACCGCCGGTGCGGTGGCCTCCGCCCCGCCGGCCTCCGCCCCGCCGGCCTCCGCCCCGCCGGCTTCGGCCGGTGCGGCGGACTCCCGCAGTTCCGGTGGTACCGGCAGGGTGAACCGGATCATCGTGCCCTCGGCCACCGCGCCGGGCTCCACCCAGACCCGGCCGCCGTGGTACTCGACGATCTTCTTCACGATGGCCAGCCCGATGCCGGTACCCGGATAGGCGTCCTTGGCATGCAGTCGCTGGAAGATCACGAAGATCTTGTCCGCGAACTCGGGCTCGATGCCGATCCCGTTGTCCTGGCAGCTGATCTCCCACTCGTCGCCGACCCGCCGGGCCGAGACGTGCACCTTAGGCGGCACGTCCGGGCGGCGGAACTTGAGCGAGTTGCCGACCAGGTTCGCCAGCAGGTTGATCAGCAGCGTCTCCTCGCCCCGGATCACCGGCAGCTCCGACCAGGTGAGTTCGCCGCCGACGTACCGCCGGGTGTTCTCGGTCTGCCCGGCGACCTCGGTCATCACCGCGTTCAGGTCCACGTCGCCGAAGCCGCTGGTGATCCGGCCGATCCGGGAGAAGGCCAGCAGGTCGTTGATCAACCGCTGCATCCGCTGCGCCCCGTCCACCGCGAACGCGATGTACTGGTCGGCCCGCTCGTCGAGCTTGCCCGCGTACCGGCGTTGCAGCAGCTGGCAGAAGCTGGCCACCTTGCGCAGCGGCTCCTGGAGGTCGTGCGAGGCGACGTAGGCGAACTGCTCCAGGTCACGGTTGGACCGGACCAGTTCCTCGGCCTGCTTCTCCAGCTGGCTGTTCACCCACTCGATGCGTTCGCGGGCCTGCCGCACCTCGGCCAGGTCGTCGGCGATCCGGCGGCGCATCCCGTCGACGTCACCGGCCAGCGCGGCAAGTTCCGGCGGCCCGACCTGCTCGATCTCCCGCTGGTACGCCCCGCCGGCCACCTCCCGCACCTGGGCGGCCAGCGTGGTGACCGGACCGATCACCAGCCGGTTCAGCGAGGTCAGCAGGGCCAGCCCGGCCAGCAGCACCACGATCGCGGCCAGCACCAGCAGCAGCACCAGGGCGTTGCCGGTCCGCCGGGCGTTCTCCGCGACGCTGTTGCGCAGTTCGAGGATCGACCCCTGCAACGCCTCGACCTCGCCGCGCAGCTCGGTGAACCGAACGCCGGTCTGGGTGGTCAGGAACTGCTGCGCCGCCTCCGGGCCGCTGTCCGCGGTCAGCTCGATCGCCGGCTCGGCCACCGTCTCCCGCCACTGCCGGGCATGGTCGCGCACGGTGTGCAGCTCGCGACGGATCTCCGGCTGGTCGCCGAGGAGGGCGTCCATCGAGGCGATCAGCGCCGTCTCCCGCCGCAGTCCCTCCCGGTACGGCGCCAGGTCGGCGTCGTTGGCGGTGACCGCGTAGCCGCGTACCCCGGCCTGCTGGTCCACCAGGGCGCTGAGCAGCGCCTGGCCGTCGGTGCGCAGCGGACCGGTCTTGGTCAGCAGGGTGTCCAGGTGTTGCCGGTTGTCGGTGGCGACCACCGCCGCACCGGCGGCCAGCAGGCCGAGCACCAGGCCGACGATCACGCAGAGCGCGGTGACCCGGCGGTGCAGCGTCCACCTCGACGGTGACCTCACCGCCCCTCCCCCCGGCTGACCAGCAGCATCGCCACGTCGTCGGCGAGCGGGCCGCCGTTGTGCTCCTCGGCCCGCCCCACCAGCCAGCCGGGCAGCTCCGGCAGGCCCACGTCACGGGTGCGCGGATCGGCCACCAACCGGCGCAACCCTGGCACGTCAAGCCGGTCGTCGCCGTCGTCGATCCGACCCTCGATCAGCCCATCGGTGTACATCAACAGTGACCAGTCCTCGGTGTCGAAACGCAGTTCGTGTGCGACCGGCGGCCGGGGCTTCACGCCGAGCAGCAGCCCGTACGGTGCCGGCACCGGCACCACCCGGCCGCCGGCCAGCAGCAGCGGCGGCGGATGCCCGGCCAACCGGACGGTGGCCCGGTTGCCGGCCAGGTCCAACCGGACGGCGGCGACGGTGGCGAAGATCTCCCGGGCCGACCGCTCGCTCATCAGCACCTGCTCCAGCGCCGGCAGCACCTGGTCGTCGGGAACTCCCGCCAGCACCAGGGCCCGCCAGGCGACCCGGAGTTCGACGCCGAGCGCGGCCTCGTCCACGCCGTGCCCGCAGACGTCGCCGACGATCAGGTCGACCCGGTCCGGGCTGGTCTGCACCACGTCGTAGAAGTCGCCGCCGATCAGCGCCTCGTGCCGGCCGGGCCGATAGAACGGGTGCACCTGGAGCAGCCTCGTGTCGATCAACGGCTGAGGCAGCAGGCCGCGTTCCAGCCGGGCCGACTCGGCCTGGCGCAGCTCGACCTCGCGCAGCCGCCGGGTGTTCTCGTCGGCCCGCTTGCGCTCCACCGCGTAACGCAGCGACCGGGCCAGGAGCACACCGTCGACCTGGCCCTTGACCAGGTAGTCCTGGGCGCCCTCGGCGACCGCGCCGATGCCGAGGTGCTCGTCGGAGCGGCCGGTGAGCACGCAGACGGCGGCGCCGCTGGCCATGTCGAGCACCTGGCGGAGCCCGTCCAGGCCCTGCGCGTCCGGCAGGCCGAGGTCGAGCAGTACGCAGTCGACGCCGGAGATCTGCGCCCGCGCGGCGTTGAGGCTGTTCGCCACGAGCAGCTCGATGCCGTCGCCGGTCTCGGCCAGCAGCTCGCCGACCAGGAAGGCGTCGGCGTCGTCGTCCTCGATGAGCAGCACCCGGAGCCGCTCCCGGGGCGGCAGCTTGGCGTGCCGGCCGAGCCCTCCGTGCGGGTACGAGGGCGCGGGTACGACGGACGACCCGGTCACCGGGCCGCCCCCCTCCATCCGGTCACGACGCCTCCTCGCTCCGTTCCCCGCCGCCACGGCCGCCCCGACCGGGTCGTCCGGTCACCGCGCCCCCCGCGCCCCGCCCGGCCCTGTCCGTACCGCGTCCGCCACGACGATCCGCGCCGATCCTGTACCACCCAACGCTGCCACACAACACAGGTGGCGCCGACACGGCTCCTGGTGTCACGCCGACACGGCTCCTGGTGCCGCCTCTCCCGGTGTCACCTCGGGGCGTCCGCCGGACCGGCCGGATGCCCCAGACGTACCTGTTCGGCCCGGCTGGCGATCACCTGGCCGAGCACCCCGTGCAGCCGGCCGCAGTCGAGGCAGTGCAGGTTCTCGTCCAGCCGCCGCCCGCCGCAACCCGCGCAGGCGCCCCGGTCGGCCGGGTCGCGGTAGCCGGCCAGGGCCTCGGTGAGGGCCCGGGCCAGGTGCGGGGTGAGCGGGATCGTCCCGACCTCACCGGCGCTGCGGACGTCGAGGACACCGACCGGCGGGGCGGTCGGGTCCGGGTCGTAGGGCGCCACCCGGGCGACGAACTCACGCAGCGCGTCCGCCGGGTCGCTCAGTCGGTACGTGGACATGAGTATCACGCTATGCGACCGGCCGCCAGCACGGTGACCCGGCCCGGCGTGCGGGGGTGACCCCGGCTGACCGGGCCCGGACCGACCGCGATGATTGCAGTCGCTGCCGACCCCTGGAGGCACCCGTGACCACCCCTCACCACCCTTCTTCCGTCCCCGAGCGGGCGCTGACCCGGCCGCGGCGCCGGGGCACGGCCGCGCTGGCCGCCCTGGCCGCGCTGCTGGCGGTCGGCACGGTCACCGTGCTCGGCCTCGGCACCCCCGACCCGGCCGGGCTCGACGCGCCGGCCGGGCAGTTCAGCGCGGAGCGGGCGTACCGGCACCTGCGGACGATCGCGGCGCAGACCCATCCGGCCGGCAGTCCGGCCGCCGAGCAGGTCCGCGGGTACCTGGAGAACACCCTGCGTGGCCTCGGCCTCGACCCGGAACTCCAGGACACCGTCGCCGAGGAGGCCGGACAGCTCAGCGGCGGCGCGGGCGGCGCGACGCTGGCCCGGGTACGCAACGTGGTCGCCCGGATTCCCGGCACCGACCCCACCGGCCGGGTCTTCCTGGTGGCGCACTACGACTCGGTGCAGGTCGGTCCGGGCGGCAACGACGACGGTGCCGGCACCTCGGCGCTGCTGGAGGTGGCCCGCGCACTGACCTCCGGCGAGCGGCCGCGCAACGACGTGGTGCTGGTCTTCACCGACGCCGAGGAGGCGTGCCTCTGCGGCGCCTCGGCGTTCGCCGCCGAGCATCCGCTGGCCGCCGACGGCGGGGTGGTGCTCAACCTGGAGGCGCGGGGCAGCACCGGCCCGGTGATCATGTTCGAGACCTCGCTGCGCAACGCCGGCCTGGTGGAGGTCTTCGGCCGGGCGGCGCCACACCCGGTGGGCACCTCGTTCGCGGTCGAGGTCTACCGGCTGCTGCCGAACGACACCGACTTCACCGCCTTCCTCGACCACGGCTTCACCGGGCTGAACGCCGCCTACATCGACGGGGCCGCGCTCTACCACACCCCGCTGGACACCCCGGCCAACGTCGACCGGGGCAGCCTGCAACAGCACGGGGCGAACGCGCTCGGGCTGGCCCGGGAGTTCGGCGCGGTCGACCTGGCCCGGCTGCGCAGCGACGGGGACGCCACCTACTTCCCGCTGCCCGGCGGGCTGGCCCGCTATCCCGGCTGGCTCACCCTGCCGCTGGCGCTGCTGGCACTGGCCGGGGTGGGCGTGTTGGCCTTCGCCGTGCGGCGGCGCGGACGCGCCTCCTGGCCCCGGCTCGCCGCCGGGTTCGGGTTGGCGCTGCTGCCGATCGTGCTCGCCCCGGCCGGGGCGTACCTGCTCTGGGCCGGGATCACGGCGCTGCGGCCGGGCTACGCGACACTGCTCGACCCGTACCGTCCACTGTGGTATCGACTGGCGGTGCTGGCGCTCGCCGCCGCGGTGCTGTTCGGCTGGTACGCGCTGACCCGCCGGCGGGTCGGGCCGGCGGCACTGGCCGTCGGCGGGCTGGGCTGGCTCGCCGTACTCGGGATGCTGCTCGCGTTCGTCGCGCCCGGCGGGTCGTACCTGACCACCCTGCCGGCGCTGGCCGGTGTGCTGGCCGGCCTGGCCGCCCTGGCGGTACGCCCGGACGGCCCCTGGGCGGTGGTCGCGGTGACCGCCGGTGCGGCGGTCGGGGTACTCCTGCTGCTGCCCACCGTCGTGCTGCTCCTCCCGGCGCTCGGCATGGCGATGGGCGGCGTCGGCGCGCTCTTCGCGGTGCTGCTCGGGCTGGCCGCGCTGCCCGTGCTGGACCTGCTGCACCCGGCGTCCGGCGGCCAGCGCGGGATGGCGGCGCTGCGGGCCCGGCGGCGCGGCGCGCTGCCGGCGCTGGCCGCGCTGCTCGGCGCCGCGCTCCTCGCCGGCACCGGCCTGGCCGTCGACCGGTTCGACGCCGAGCACCCCGTGCCGACCCACCTGATGTACGCGCTGGACGCCGACACCGGCACCGCCCGCTGGCTCAGCGAGGAGACCGAGCCACAGCCCTGGACCGACGGGTACGTCGACGGCCCGGCCCGGCTCGGCGACACCTTCCCGGTCCTCGGCGACGAGGAACTGCGCGCCGGACCGGCCGAGGCCGCCGCACTCCCCCCGCCCCGGCTCGACCCGCTCGGCGACGTCACCGGGTCAGGGCTGCGTACCCTGCGCGTCCGGCTCGTCCCGCAGCGGCCGGTACGGTTCGCCGCGCTGCACGTCGACCCGGCGACCGCCACCGTGGTGGCGGCGCGGGTCGCCGGCCGGGAGGTCCGGGTCGAGCCCGGCGACGGCCCGGCGGCCGGCTCGGCGCCGTTCGGGGTGGTGTTCCACGCCCCGCCGGTCGAGGGGATCGAGATCGAGCTGCGGTTGCGCCCGGCCGGGGGCGGTCCGGTGCGGCTGCGGGCGATGGACGCCAGCGACGGGCTCGCCGGGCTGCCCGGCTTCCGGCCCCGCCCGCCCGGCGTCGGCATCGTCGGCTCGCACAGCTCGGAACTGGTGGCGGTGGCCCGGACGTACCCGATGTGACCTCCGGCGGCTCCCGGGCTCCGGTGAGTGCGCCGTGACCGTCCGGTGTAACGCCGGACGGGTTCGCGGCGCCTGTCAGGCAACGGGCATCCGCGATGTCCGGGCGACGGTCCACCTCATCCACAACGGGCCAGGTGCGGTGGGCCGGGTCTCCGGCCGGCAGCTCTGCGCCGCCGGCCGGAGTCCGCGCCGGGTGCGGACGCGCCGGTACCCGGGTCGGCGTCAGTGCCGCCAGCGGGGCCGGGCATCGCCGTTGTCCTGGTCGGCGACGAAGGCCGCGATCCAGGACAGCGGTGAGTTCCAGTTGATGGTCAACTCGTTGGTCGACCAGGACTCGATGTCGTCGATGTAGCAGAACTGCGGCGCGCAGCCGCGCAGCTTCTGCTGGGCGACCGGGTCCTGGATGGCCGAGTTCGGGCCGCCGGAGAGGGTGCCCCGGGGCGGGTTGGGCAGCTCGGGGTTGAGCTGGCGGGCGTACCAGCGGCTGTGCTGGTTGCGCGAGGCCACCTCGCCGTACCCGGTCACGTACGACTGGTTCAGGGCGTTGCGGCCGAAGATGTAGTCCATCGTCTCCAGTACGCCGTCGCGGTAGCGGTCCCGACCGGTCAGGTCGAACGCGGTGGCCAGCACGATGGCGTTGTTGACGATCAGGTTGTTCGAGCCCCAGTCGAACTGGTTGTCCGACGGGTTGTACGGGATGCCGTACGGGTGGGCCTTCAGGGTGGCCAGGTAGCGGTCGGCGCCCTCGGCGACGGAGGCGCGTACCCGGGCCCGGTCCGGCAGCCTGTTCGGCACCGTGGCCAGTTGCAGCCGGCCGAGGGCGGCGGTGTTGCCCCAGTCCATCCCGCGCTCCCGCCAGACGTCGCCCCGGTGGTGCGGCGAGGCGAGCACGAAGTCGCGGTACTCCTTCGCCCCGGTGGTCAGGTACAGCTCGGCGGCGGCCCAGTAGAACTCGTCGGTGACGTCGGCGTCGTTGTAGGCGCCGCCGCCGTTGGCGTCGGCCGGGTCGGCGTACCGCTCCGGGTTGGCCAGCGCGGCGGTCCAGGCCGTCTTCGCGGCGGCGAGGTTCCGCTCGGCGAACCGCCGGTCGTACGGCTTGAAGATCCGGGCCGCCTGGGCCGCGGTGGCGGCCAGGTTGAGCGTGGCGGCGGTGGACGGCGGGTGCAGTTCGCGCCGCTTGGCGTCCAGGTGCGGCAGCAGCGGCAGCCCGGTCCACGAGTCGTCGTGGATCTTGTGGTGGGCCATCCCGGCCAGCGGCTTACCGGCCGGCACCTGCATCTTGAGCAGGAACTCCTGCTCCCAGCGGGCCTCGTCGAGGATGTCCGGCACCCGGTTGCCGCTCTCCGGCAGCGCCAGGGTGCGGTCGCCGAGCCGCCAGGGCTCGCCGGTGCCGGCCCGGAGGCTGCGCTCGTACTCGCTCATCAGCTGGTGCACCGAGATGCCGCCGTTGACCACGTACTTGCCGTGGTCGCCGGCGTCGTACCAGCCGCCGGAGACGTCCAGGGTGTAGTCGCAGACGCCGGGCTGGCAGGGCACCGAGGTGTCGCCCTGGTTCGGCGCCACTCCGACGTGTCCGGCCGGGCGGCCGTAGCCGGGGCGGAGCGCGTCGGAGATCTCGGTGCCGCTGCGCTGGGTGTAGTAGAACTTCAGCGCGTCGGTGCGGAGCTGCTCGTAGAAGCCGGCGCCGATGTCGAACGGCCGGCTGGTCTCGCCGTCGGCGGTCAGCGTGTAGCCGGTGCCGGGGCGGGTGAAGTGCCCGAAGTCGATTGTGTGCACGTTCTGCCCGGAGGAGCGGTCCAGGCCGCGCGGGGTGGTCCGGCCCTGCTTGACGAGCCGGCCGGCCCGGTCGCGCAGCTGGTAGGGCAGCGGGCTGGTCGCCTCGGTGACCACCGTCGCGTTCTTCGGCCCCTTCGGCAGGTAGCCGACCTGGTTGACCCGGACCCTCGGGCCGGTGTCGGGGACGTAGACGTCCGGCTCGGCACCGCCGGTGAGCGAGACGTTGTCCAGGCAGATCGTCCACGGCTCGGCGCTGCCGCCGAGCTGGAAGACGACCTGGGCGTCCGGCAGGTCGACCGGGGAGGTGAAGGTGTAGCTGTACTCGTTGCCGGAGACGCTCAGCTCGGGGCTGGCCGACAGGTACTGGGTGTACGGGTCGACCGGCAGCTGGACCAGCGCCCGGCCGACCTTGTTCGGGGTGGCCTGGCCGAAGAACCTGAACTCGTACGACTCACCGGCCACCAGCGCGACGTCGTCCTGGCCGATGATCACGTCCCACGGGTTGACCGTGCCGCCGGGGATCGCGGCGCAGAGCTGGCCGGTGCTGGAGTCGAGGGTGATGTTGGCAGTGCCCCACCAGGGGGCGTGGCCGTCGTCGAAGGTGCCGTTGACGATCTGTTCGGGTGCCTCGTCGGCAGCCGCCGTGGCGGGGCCGGACGCGGTCAGCAGGGTGGCGGCCAGCGCCGCGACGGCGGCGGCGGCGAGTGGCGCGGTATGCGGCGAGCGGGGTCTGAGCACGTCATTCCTTCCGGTGGGCGCGGTGACCGGTGTCCGGCACCGCCGGGCAGGGGCGGTACGACGTGGAGCAAGATCTATGGAAGCGCTCCCAGTGCGAGAATACGGGGAGATTGACATCGAGTTTCGTGCCTGTCAACCGGTCACCGGCGATGACGGCAGCGGTCGACGACGATAAATCCCACCGAAGCGGGACAGCCGGCTCCGCGAGCCTCGACACGACGGGCCGAACGGCCGAGCACCGACCCGCCGAGCCGGCAACCGCGACCGGACCCCCACCGGGGCCGCCGGCCCCCACCCACCCGGCCTGCCGGCCATGCCACCCCGGGGCCGACCGCCGCCACAACCCCCCGGAGCGTCGCACTCACACACAGTAACCGCCCGGGAGGTCCATCGACGAAAATGCCTGGTCCTCGCGAATACGATCGAACGCACCGCCCGAAGTTCCGCCACCCACGGTAATGCGCGGCCGCAATTTCCAGCCGATGCCGACGCCGCCGAATCCATATAGCCGTGTCTAGGTGAAGACCGGCGCCCGCGCAACCGGGAATCCGCCAGCACGCGACCACTGACCGGCTAAGACCTCCGTTAATATGGCCTAATGGCAACATCCCGACGGCCCGACGCTCTCGTTATCGGTGCGGGCGTCATCGGACTGTCCACTGCGGTCCGGTTCGCCGAGGCCGGACTCGCGGTCCGGGTCAGGGCCGCGAGCCCGCCCCAACAGACCACCTCCGCGTCCGCCGGGGCGAGTTGGGGGCCGTACGAGTTGGCCGACGAACGCGTCGTGCACTGGAGCGAGCAGACCCGGCTGACCCTGGAGAAGATCGCCGAGGACCCGACCTCCGGCATCCGGCTGGTCCGTGGGCTCGAGGTCGCGCCCTTTGCACTGGATCCGCCGGCCTGTGTCCGCGACATCTTCGACTTCGAACTCTGCCCCGTCGACGAACTGCCACCCGGATACGTCAGCGGTTGGCGCTACACGAGTCCGCTTGCGAACATGCCGGCCTATCTCGAATATCTCACCCAACGACTGTACGGCCAGGGTGGCACCATCGAAATCGGCGCGATCCGATCTTTCAAGGAATTGGCCGGCACGGCTGGCGTACTCGTGAACTGCACCGGGCTCGGTTCCCGATATCTGGTGCCGGACGACCAGGTGTTTCCGACCAGGGGACAGCTGGTGGTGGTCGACAATCCCGGAATAGAGACGTTCTTCCAGGACTGGGCCGAACACGAGGACCTGACCTACATCCTGCCGCACGGCGACCACGTCGTACTCGGTGGCAGCGCAACGCCCGGCTCCGAGGACCTCGCCCCGGACCCGGCCAGGGCGGCGGCGATCGTCGAGCGCTGCGCGGCCGTCGAGCCGCTGCTCCGGGCGGCCCGGGTCCGGCGCATCCTGGTCGGGCTGCGGCCGAGCCGGTCGAGCGTACGGATCGAACGCGACCAGGTCGACGGCCATCCGCTCATCCACAACTACGGGCACGGTGGCTCCGGGCTCGCCCTTTCCTGGGGCTGCGCCGACGAGGTGCTGGCACTGAGCGAGTTGGTCTGACCTTTCCGGAGAATCGTCGGTCCGAAAGGGATCGGAAAATACCGCAGGCTCGGTGCGGTGGCGCCGAGCGAGCGGCCGAGTTCACCCCCGGACGGGTGAACTCGCGTCCCTGACCGGAAGCCCGAGCACCGGACGGCAGATATCCGACTGACAGTCGTCGGCGGACTGTTACACCATGGCGTCAGGACAGGCGGTAAGGTCCGCGTCCGGTCGATCCGCCACCCGAGAGGCACGGTGAGAATCCCATGATCCGTAAGTACGGCAAGGCCCTCGCCGCCGTCGTCGGGGCGGCGCTCACGGTCGCGTACGGCGCCCTCTCCGGAGACCAGCGGATCGAGTCGGACGAGGCGGTGCAGATCGCCATCGCGGCCGCGACCGCCGTCGGCGTCTACCTGGTGCCGCTGACCCCGCAGTACCGGTGGGCCAAGACGGCCGTCGCCGTGCTGCTGAGCGTGCTCCAGGTGCTCGCCACGGTGATCCTCGGTGGACTCGACTCGAACGAGTGGATCGCGCTGCTGCTGGCCGCGCTGACCGTACTCGGTGTCGGTGCCGCGCCCGCCGTCTCCGACAACGGCACCAGCAACTCGACGCCCCGCCAACCCACTACTCCGAGCACTCCGAGCACTCCGAGCAGCAGCCAGCCTGCCTGAGGCGACCGGGGTCGGCACCGGGCGCGGCCCGTCCTGGACCGGACGGGCCCGCCGCCGGCCCGGGAACCCGGCTCGCCCCGCATTACGGCGGGCGTCGATGGCCGGTTACGTGAGCGTGGCACTCCGGACACGATGATCAATTAAATTGATCTCTCCCGTACCCCCAGAGCCTCGGGAGGCATCCGTGTTCCACCTCCGACGTCACCGTCTCCGGCTGACCCTGACCGCCACCGCGGCAAGCGCGACGATCGCCGCGTCCCTGCTGGTCGCGGCCCCGGCCGGCGCCACCCCGCCCGGCATCCCGTCCAGGGCCACCGCGCAGTCCAACCTGAACGCGCTCACCGTCGCCGCGCAGGGCTCGATGAGCGGCTACAGCCGGGACCTCTTCCCACACTGGATCACCGTCAGCGGCACCTGCAACACCCGGGAGACGGTGCTGCGGCGCGACGGCAGCGGGGTGGCCGTGGACAGTTCCTGCTATCCGACCTCGGGCAGCTGGTACAGCCCGTACGACGGGGCGACCTGGAGCAACCCGGCGGACGTCGACATCGACCACATCGTGCCGCTGGCCGAGGCGTGGCGTTCCGGGGCCAGCTCGTGGGCGACCAGCCGCCGGCAGTCGTTCGCCAACGACCTGAACGGCCCGCAGCTGATCGCCGTCACCGACAACGTCAACCAGGCCAAGGGCGACCAGGACCCGTCCACCTGGAAGCCGAGCCGCACCGCCTACCACTGCACCTACGCGAAGATGTGGATCCGGACCAAGTACAACTGGGGCCTGCGGTTGCAGTCGACGGAGAAGAGCGCGTTGCAGACCATGCTGAACACCTGCTCGTCCTGACCCGACCCGACGCACGGGCCGGCCTGTCCCGAGGTCACGCCTCGGGGCGGGCCGGCTCGACGCACAGCCCGCGGTCCGACGTCAGACGCTCTGCTTCGCCAGGCTGACGAACGCCTGCCAGGCGGCCGGCCCGAAGGTCAGCGTGCCGCCGTCCCGGTCCTTGGTGTCCCGGACCAGCACCCGGCCGGGGATGTTGTCCGCAACCTCCACGCACTCGCCGACAGCGTTGCTGCGCGACGACGTCCGCCAGCGTGGCTCACTTCTGCCCATCGATCATCCTCAGAATCACGTCTCTGGACTGGTCGGCGGACATGGCCAGCGCGTCCACCTCCAACCACGCTACATCGAGTCGGGCGAGTTCGACATGGGAGGTGGCGACGCGGCCGGTCAACTGGTCGTCCATGTAGCCGACGCGGCGGCCCTCCGGCAGGCCGGCGAGGACGAACGCGCCGCCGAGGCCGACGTGCAGCCCGCCGGCCCCCTGGGCGACGACGCGGACCTTGACGTGTGGCAGGTGACCCACGTCGACAAGGTGATTGAGCTGTTCCTTCAGGACTTCGGGTGGCCCGGTGCGCAGCGCGACCTCTCCGATGATGGCGCTCAGGATCGCAGGATGTTCCCGGCCGATTGTCGCGCCCTGGCGGGCCAGGCGGCCGGCGGTCAGCTCGTCGACCCGGCCGGCGTTCCCGGGAGATCCCGCGAAGACCGCCCGCATGTAGCTCTCGCACTGCAGGAGGCCGGGGATCAGCAGTGGTTGGTAGGCGCGCAGCGTCAGGGCGCGGCGCTCATGATCCTCCCACGAGCGCAACCACGGGCGCAGGTCGTCGTGGGCAGTCTTCGCCAGCTCCTGAAGCTCCTGGCCGGTGCCGAACGCCCCGTCGAGGCGCTGCGCCGTGCCCTCCTGCGGGATCAGCTTGCCGCTCTCGAAGGACTGCACTGTCGACTTGGCCACGCCGATCGCCGCGGCAAGCCTGTCCTGAGACAGTTTCCGCTGCGTGCGCAGCTCCCGGATGCGGGCCGGAAGTGATGCCGGCTGGTCATCCATGACTATCACCCCGGGTGGTCGAAAGGTGGTGTCGCCACCGTCCGGCGCCCACCTCGCTCATCTTCCGTGACCACGCCGTCACAGTCCAGGGTGGAACGCAGACGGAGAGGCCGTGGCCCGCAACCACTGCCCGCCCGAACGCCTCGGGGCTTCCGCCGCCCCTCGGGCGGGCCGCCTCCGTCGAACGGGGGGCGGTGCTCGGGACTGGAACCGGGCGCCGCCCCCTGCCATCCGCCAACCCGGGAGGGCCCGACATGGGACAACGCTTCGCCAAACCTCGTCATCGTCGCGCATGGTGGCGCCTCTGGCGCTACTGCCGGTGTGGGTTCCGCTGGATCTGCCCGGACTCGGTCGAGCTGGTACCGATGCCGTACCAGCCGCGCGTGCAGCCGATCAGTGGGCACGAGTTCCGGAGAGCGGTCCGGGAGGCGGCAACCGCCGCTGCCATCGCCCGGGAGTCCCGGGAGACGACCGGCCGCGTGGGGCACCCGACGCCCGCCCAGGCCAACCGGGGCCGCTACGGGGAGCGGCCGCGCCAGCCTCAGCGAGCCGGCCGGAGGTAGCCGTGATCGGGCCGCAGGAGCGCTGGTACCGGCACATGCGCCGGCTCGCCCAACGCCGCCACCCGGCCGGCCGGCACAGCCCCGCGCCGACGTACCGCTGCCTCACCTGCGACGACCCCTGGCCCTGCGCACCGGCCCGGCTCGCCCTGCTGATCGGCTTCAAGGGCAACCGGGTCGGACTGATGATGTACCTCGGCGCCCACCTCACCCGCGCCATGCAGGCCATGCCCGACACCCACCCCGCGCTGATCGCCGGCCAGATCCTCTACTGGGTCCCCCGACGCCGGTAGCCCCAACTCCCGCACCGCGAGACCCCCGATAGTTGCCTTCCGGGGGTCTCCGCGCGTCGGTGGCCTACTTCCAGCGAAAATGGACGAACAGGCGGCCCATGCAGTTGTCCGGAAGCACTAATAGCGCTACCCTGGTCGCTATGACCGCTCGTCAGATCAAGAGCGCGGCCCGACGCCGCGCCATGAAGGCTCTTGCGCCCACCGTCCACGCCCCCCGAGCGATCGTCTACGTCCGCATGAGCATGGACCGGACCGGCGAGGGCGCCGGCCTGAAGCGCCAGGAGGAGGCGTGCCGAGCGCTGTGCCTGGCCCGGGGCTGGGAGGTGGTGGAGGTGGTAGATGACACGATGTCCGCCACCACGATACGCCTCGGTGAGCGACCGGGCTGGCAGCGCGTGGTCAAGCGGATCGAGGCCGGCGAGGCGGACCTGATCGTCGCCTGGCACCTCGACCGAGTCACCCGCAGCATGAAGGATCTGGAGTCGCTGATCGAGCTGGCGATCGACAAGGGGATTGGCCTGGCCACGGCCACCGGGGACATCGACCTCACCACGGACGTCGGCCGGATGGTGGCGAGGATCCTGGCCGCCGTCGCGGCGGCCGAGACGGAGCGCAAGGCGGAGCGGCAGATCCTCGCCAACGACCAGCGGATCGCCGAGGGCAGGCCGCAGTGGGTGCGCAGGCCGTTCGGCTACGAGATGGACGGCTCGCTGCGGCAGGAGGAGGCAGAAGCCCTCAGGAAGGCGTACCGCGACTTCCTGGCCGGCAAGGGGACCACGACCATCGCGAAGGAGTGGAACGCGGCCGGCTTCAAGTCCTCTGCCACGCCAAAGGAGGAGGCTCGCAGTTGGGGGCCGACGAGCAAGGGCTACAACCCCTCCGGGTGGTCCATGCAAGCCGTGGTGGCCCTGCTTCGGTCCCCGCGCAACATCGCCAAGTCGACCCTCTATGGCGAGGTCATGGGGGAAGGCAACTGGGATCCCATCGTGGACGAGAAGACCTGGCGGGCGGTGCAGCAGAAGTTTGCCGACCGTGGGCGCCCGGATGCGAACCCCGGGAAGACCGCCAACCTGCTCTCGGGCATCGCCGTCTGTGGCGTCTGCGGCGGTCGCCTCGTGGCCAACCGGCGCGCACACGACGGACTCCGCATCTACCGGTGCGGCGGCCTGGGCACCAGCGCCAGCCGCGAACGTGGCCACGTCTCGATCGGCTTCGAGTTCGCGGACGGGCAGATCGTCCGCCGGATGGTCGACCAGATGCGGAAGACCGGCCGGGTGACCTTCCGTCCTCAGGCGCCGGGCGTGGACACCGAGCCCCTGGAGCAGAGGGAGCGCGAGATTCAGGCGCTCATGGCCGAGCTGGTGGAGGACCGGGCCGCCGGCTACATCGACCGCACCGCACTGCGGGACGGGACGGCCAAGCTGCGCGCCGAGCTGGCCGAGATTCAGGCCGAGATCACCAAGGCCGGCGCCGCTGGCGGGCCTGCCGACGAGATCGACATCGAGGCGGCCTACGACGAGTTCGACCGGTTCGACCTGGGAGAACAGCGGGACATCATCCGAGGCGCCTTCGAGTCGATCAAGGTTCTACCGCGCGGCAAGGGCCGGGGAACCTGGAAGCCGGAGCACCTGGAGACCGAGTTCGCGCCCGAGTGGCTGTAGTGGGGTGGGCCGGCAGGTCGCCGGCCCCCACCTCAGTCCCACTCGGCCCAGTTGCCGGGCCCCAGGCCCGACTTGATCCTCTCCAGATCTACCTGGCCCCGCTCGACCAGCTTGGCCGCGTCGCCGGCCGCTTCACGAATGAGGTGCAGTGCCTCGGCCAGGTCGCCCGGATTCCCGGGCGTCTCCCGCAACGTCGCCGCGCTGGCCGCCAGAGCCATTGCCTCCGTCGTCATGTCCGCCCCATGCAGGCGCGCGGCGAACTCCAGGAGTAGCTTGTCCAGCTCGCTCGCGTCCGGGTCCGGTTCGAAGGACCGCTCGGTGAAGTAGTCGCTCATGATCCGCCATTCCCTCCGGTGGTACGTGGCGCAAGCAGGCCCCTTCGGCGGGAGCCGGGCACAAGGCCCGGCATCCACCGGAACGGCCCGTCCAGCGCTGCTAAGCGTCCTGGGCGAGCATCTGCGCGCCCTGCTTGATGATGGCGAGTACGTCGGTCGGAGTCAGGGTCACCTCGGCCGTGGCCCCGCTCTTGTCGGTCACGCCCAGGTGGTACTCGCCGCCCGCGCCGCTGGTCACGCGGGCCAGGAACACGGTCCCGTCGTTCGTGGTGGGCAGCTCCAGCGCACCGGCCAGGTCGAGCCGGGCTGCGTTCGTCGTTGCCATGCGTACTCCGATCCTCTGTCGTGCTCGGCTAACCGATGGTAGTGGTGTCCGGCCCGATCGGCCGGACGTCCTCCAGCACGTCCCAGCCGGCCGCGAACAGGTCGACGTCGTTCTTCCGGTAGTGGTGCCCGCAGAAGTCGAGCACCTGGCCGTCCTTGGTCACCCGCACGAGAGCCGGGGCCGGGCAGGCCCCGTCGCACTTCTGCTGCCCGACGGACAGCGGGATCTCCAGCAGCGCCGCGCTCACCGGCTCACCCCTCGCTGGACTTCGCGGAAGACCTCGCTCACCGCGAGGACGGTCCTCCGCAACTGGGCGCCGAAGACCGCCATCTGCTCCTCCGGCGTGCGCTGCCGGCACGCCGCGTGCTCCGGCCTCTCGCCAGGCGGGGTCGGCCCGACGCCGGCCAGCCGGGACCCAGGGATTCCACTCATGCCGTCACCTTCCTGGCCTTGCTGGCCTTCTTCTTCGTCTCCGCTTGAGCGAACTTCGGGCAGACCCCGCACACCACGCACTTCCCGCGCGAGGTGCCCTCCTGGGCGTGCGCGTAGGCCGGACAGCCGCAGCCATCCGTGGCGCAGTAGCCGTATCCACCGCCCGGCCTGCCGCCGGCCTCGTTGGTGGCTACCTGGCCCATGCCGTAGACCGGCACCACACCCCAGTCATCCGGCGGGATCAGGGCTCCCTCGTACTTCTTGCCGTACGTCTTGGCCTCGGCCTCGGAGGAGAACGGCCCGAAGGCCGCCCCCTCCCCGCGCCGCACGCCGAGCACGTACCACGTGCGGAACCAGAGCAGGTCGGCGACCTGCTTGATCAGCGCCTTGGCCATGTCCTCCGGGGTGTCGAAGTCGTCGGACTCCAGCGTCGCGACGACCTCGCGCACCTCCTCGCCCCGGGGCGTCAGCCTCACTCGATTGCCTCCGCCACGGCCTCCCGCAGCCACTCCGGGGCCTCCTCGGAGAAGTGGCGCATGTTGTACCAGCTCTCGTTGTCGCGGAGCTTCTCCGAAGCCACCCCGGACTTCAGCACCACGCCGCCGGAGACGTCGACCGAGGCCAGCTCCCCGTTGTGCAGCCTGATGTTGATGCGATCGGGCAGGAAGCTGCGCTTCGTCTTCCGGTGCTCCTGGTACCGGTTCTGCATCGGCTCGGCACCCTCCACCCGGAGCGCGATGTGCCGGTTCACGCTATCGATCAGCTTCTCGGTCTTGATCTCCACTACCCCTCCCTCCTCCTCGGCCGGCTCCCAGCCCTCGGCACCACACCGAGTGCACTCCCAGGCCACGCCGTCCGGCCCGTTGTACGTGTCCCGCGTGCGATGCTCGGGGTAGCCGTCCGCGCACACGCTCTCGTTGTCGTCGTCCGGCTCATCGCTCACAGCTCGTGTGCCTCCCAGATCTCGACGGCCGGCGAGTCGTCGCGGTCCGTGAAGGCGTCCTCGACCCACGCCGTAGCCACGGCCACGCGCTCGCCGGGCTGGTAGTAGTTGCCGCGCCAGGTCACTTCGACGCAGAGCAGGGTCTTCTTCTCGCCCGCCCCCTCGCTCATGAGCCGTCCCACAGGTCGCTGACTTCGAGGACTCTCTGGAGGCGTTCCTCCAGGCGAGCCACCCTCGCCTCCAGCTCGGCCACCCCATCCTTCGGTGCCGACTCCAGGGCGCCCGGGTCAACCCAGGCGTAGTCGTTGCTGCCCGCCCGGCGGATCAGCACGCTCCCCGGGCGAGCCTCCATCACGTAGACCTCGTCACCCGGCAGAAGCCAGCCGTCGCACGTGTTCGTCTGGGCGGGCTCCCTCAGGTACACCCGCCGGCCTGCCTCAAGGTCCGTCACGGGCGATACACCGTCCTCGCCTCGGCTTCGGTGAGCGGCAGGATCGGATCCCACTGCCCCGGCGCCGCCTGGCCGAGCTTCCACATCAGCGTTTCAGCCTGGATCAGGTTGAAGACGACTGCCGCCGCGTGGTCCTCGTCTCCCTCACCAGCGAGCCACTGAACCAGGTGGCGCATCGCGCTGGACCTCGCCCGGTTCAGCTCCTTCGGGCTATTTCCCTTCTCCCAGTTCCTCTCGCCGTACTTCGCAAGACCCTGCGTCATGCGATTCGCGACGCGCACCATGAACTGATCGGCATAGGGAACCCCGAGGGGGAACAGGAGGTCGAACCGAGCCTTTCCCTCCTCGGTGTCCCGCACCATTCCCGACTCGAACTCGTCGCGCACCCCGGAGTCCTTGGTCACGAACTTCCGCTCGTTTGCTGCCAGCAGCTTGATGGCCTCGGTCTCAGTATCGGTTTCGGAGCCCACGCCTACACCTCCGCCAGATCGCCAGTAATGAGCCGGCCTGCTACGTCCACGATGATCGCAGCGGCGATGACGTCGGCCGGCTCGCCACCACTGCGTACCCGCTTGGCGTACCGCCGGAGCTGCCGGTCGATCCGCCTGCGCTCGTTGGCCCGCAGGCCGTCCGCCAAGCCCTCCACGACCTCAGCCGCCCGCTCGATCTCCTCCTTGGTGGCCTCCGTGCCGTCGCCGAGGATCACCCGCAGGTTCGGAATCTCGCCGGTCTGCTCGACGGCGGCCTCCCGCAGGATTGCGTGGCCCTCCTCGGTGTCCCAGCCTCGCTCCCGGCGCCGGGAAGCGATTCGCGCCGAAAGCCGCTTCAGCCCTCGCGAGGGCGCCTCGACCAGGTACCACCAGAGCCATTCGAGGATGTTCATGTCGCCTCCTTGTCTGCTCAGAAGTCGCCCGGAGCGACCTGGAACACGGTCAGGCCCAGGGACCGCCACATGTCCACGACCTGCTGTCGGTCATCGAAGACGCCGACCACGTTGTAGCTGTCGCGGATGTGCTTGTTGAACAGCTCCCGCTTGACCGTCGAGTCCTTACGGGTGTCGCCAGATGCCCGCATGTGCAGCGCCGTGAACGGCACATCAACGTGCTCGATCAGCCACTTCTCGGTGGCCCCTCGGCAGGCATCCGTGCGGCCGGAGCAGAAGATCACGAGATAGTCGGCCGCGTGCATCGCCCGAACCGCCTCGATGACCGCCGGGTTCGGCCGGTCCTCGTGCACCCGCGACTCATCGAACGGCGACCGCGCGCACATCAGCGCCACCGTGCCGTCGATGTCCACGATGACGGCCTTCGGCTTGTCGAGCAGTGGCACATACGGCACCATCGAATCGAGCGCGTCGGACACCTCGATGGGCAACGGCAACGGCCACGGCTTGCCGTGCACGAACCGACGGTGGAAGTCCCGGATCACCTCAGCGCCCACGTAGGCGGGCGCGGTGCGCTGCTTGTCCCGCTCGATGCACTCCTCCACGGGCACGTCGGTCAGGTCCCATACCTCGAAGTCGGCGCCGGCCAGCGTCGCCAGCCGGCGCAGGTCCCGAGCGGCGCGGGTGGGTAGGTTGGTGTCGTCGTCAACAACGTCGATGCCAAGGCGCAGCAGGTGGGAGATGCTGGCGTCGCGGATGGCGATGATGGCCTTCTCGGTGCCGGGCGACTCGCCGCCCTGCTTGATGTAGGTTCCGGCGTGAGCCATCTGCCGCAGGTCGTCGCGGTTGACCCGAGCCCGGCGGACCGGGTCGGAAGCCACCCACAGCTTGGCCTTGGTGGTCTTGCCGGAACCCGGAAGCCCTCGGGTGATGATCAGCTTGGGCATCAGGCGACCGCCTCCAGGTCTCCGACCTCCTGGTCCAGGAGCTTTGTCTCGTGCCGCAGGAACTCCGGGCTCTTGGCCTTCAGGACGAGCGGTGTGATGCCCTCGACCCGCAGGCACACGCCTTCGTCCACCATGGACCCGTCCGTGGGCACGGCACCGCCGAGGTCGAAGCCCTGGTCCACGAGGCGCACGTCGAGGAAGTTGTTGGCCACCCAGTGCTCATCGATCTCGTACCCGTGGGCGCCGGCCAGTTCGGGCACCGTGTCCAGGCCGACCGAGGCGCAGAACTCCTGAACTGCCGGCCAGCTCAGGTCGATCTGCCGGCCGTCCTCGTTGATCGTGGTCACCCGGTAGATGTAGAGCTGATAGCCGCCCTCGGGGATGCGGTAGGTGTAGCCCTTCTGGATCGGGGTGTTCGTGTCCGGCACCCAGCCGATGACCTCGCCGTAGACGATGAACCCCTTCGGCAGCAGGCCCTTGAGCTGCGAGCCGATCTGGGAATACAGGTCGGTGCCGTAGAAGTCGTGGCCGGACGGATTGTCCGGGTCCTTGACCACGTTGCGCGAGCCGTAGACGTACGCCCAC
Source organism: Plantactinospora sp. WMMB782 (assembly GCF_049179135.1). Lineage (NCBI taxonomy): Bacteria > Bacillati > Actinomycetota > Actinomycetes > Micromonosporales > Micromonosporaceae > Plantactinospora > Plantactinospora sp. WMMB782. The sequence continues at coordinate 1,699,598 of NZ_JBMHMC010000007.1, forward strand.
TCCCGCTCGACCACTCGCACCCCGAGCAGCTTGGCGATCCGCTCGCGCCAGGTCAGCTTGCGCTGCACCAACGTGTGACCGATCCGGATCGACGTACCGTGCAACTTCTGGGTGATCACGACGTGATCGGTCGGCCCGATGGCGTCGGCCATCCGGAAGTAATTCGCCGTGTCGAAGTGTTTCGGGAACAGCCGCTCATCGACCCGGGGCTCCCGCTTCGTCCTGACCTGCTGGCCGGCGCCGCGCTCGCGCGGGGGCCGGATCTCGTACTTCCGGCAGATCTCGTTCCCGTCGAGCGTGTCGAAGGTGTCGCCCTCCTTGAGCTGGTCCCACTCGGTGAAGAACCCCGAGAGACTGGACAGCGGCATGAACAGGGCGTCGCTGCGGTGACCACGGAACTTCAGCGCCTTGACCCGGCGGTTGTCCTCCAGGTAGCCCTTCTTGCTCGGGTCGGCGTTCAGCTCCGCGTGCCGGTGCAGGCCGTTGGCGGCGGCGTACGCCAGGCTGAGCTGGGTCTCGGCGCCGAACAGGATGCCGAGGTCCCCCTCCTTGATGTCCTTCGAGACGATCGCCTGGTAGCCCAGGAGCGGGACGCCGACCACGTTGTCGCAGTTGGCGAGCTGGTTGATGTGTCGCACCCGGACCACGGTCGCGGCGTAGTTGATGTTCTTCGGAGCCTGCAACTTCACTCGATTCTCCCCCTTCACGCTGCCTCCATCTCTCGCGCCCGCTTTCGATACCGCTTCACGGTGCGCTCGGAGAGCTTTAGCTCTTTGGCGATGGCCTCGGCGGCCATGCCCTTCTTGGTCATTTGGGCCACGAGAGCCTGATTCCTCTGAAGGTCCTTTCTGTACTTGGTGTTGGCGAGATTTGTTGGTGGGCGGTCCGCCAGATCTCCCTTTCGGGCGGCGCGGGTACGGACCACCTCTCGCCGACTGATCGCCAATTCATCGGCTATGTCGGTGGCCGAGGCCCCCGCCAAGGTCAGCTCAACCACGCGGCTATCGAGCCCGTGTGGGGGCGGCACGGCTGGAGCGGCCGGCACCGCCAGCCCTCTGCGAGCCCGGTCGGCCAGGGCCTCAACGTCCAGCCGCTCGCTCTGCGCCTCGGCCGCCTCCTGCGCCGCGCGGTACTCCTCGGGGTGCATCTGCTTGCGGTCCAGCTCGGTCAGCCCGCCCCAGACGCCGTGCTCCTCCTGGAGTCCGGCCTGGAGGCAGTCCCATCGGGCGGGGCAGCCCACGCACAGGGCTGCCGCCGCCTTCTGGTCCGTCCGCCTGTCACTGAAGAACAGCTCGGGGAAGCTCTGGCATGGGTCAGCCACGGCGCTCGCCCTCCGCACCCCCCAGCTCGCTCAGGTCGAGCCCGACGTCGAGGAGCATGTGCTCGGCGGCGGTGGCCACGGCCTGGTCGACCAGCGCCTTCATGCCCTCGGGGGAGAGCCGGGCCATCGCGGCCCCGTAGAACAGGGGCAGGTCGGGGCCGTACGTCATGGCCAGCGCCACCCGGCCGACGCCCTCGATGATGCAGCCCGGGTCGGGCTCGTCGTGGCCGGCGAGGATCCGTTTGTCCGCCTCGCTGAGGCCGATCGAGTCGACCAGTTCGGCCAGGTTGCTGAGGATCGCCTCGGCCAGCTTGTCGGGCTCGGCGTTGTCGTCGGCGGGGATGGTGGGGTCGGTGTTCATCTATGGCTCCTTGCCGTCGTTGCCGCTTGTCGGGGGCTGGTTGGGCGGGCGGGGTCAGCCCTCGTCCGACTCGTCCTCGTGCAGCTCCGCGATCTCGTCGTTGCCGTGCTGCCGGGCCTCACCCCAGGTCGAGCCGCCGTCCTGGTGCTCCTGGGTCGCCTGCAAGAACGCCTCGGCCTCGTCGTCCAGCTCGACGCGCTCGCCGTTGGGGCCGGAGATCCACTCGTCCAGCTCGTTCGCGCCGATGTCGCTGGCCTCGGGCAGGCCGGTGAACCCGCCGAGCGTGAAGGCGGTGCCGACAAGGCAGCCCACCTCGGAGCGCGGGTCGTCCGCGTCGAAGCGCTCGGGCTGCGGGATGTAGTAGCAGCCGGTGAACGGGTTGCTGCTCTCGTTGTAGACGAAGCCCTCCCCGTGCCGCTCGATCGCCTTGTCGACCAGCTCGCGGGCCTTCTCCAGGTTGATGATGATCTTCTCGCTCATGTCCAGCTCCCTCGCCGTGTTGGGCTGCCTCATCAGGTCCCGGGAACCCATCCCGGGCACGACCGCTGGCGCCCCTCCACGCCAACGGTTTCGGCATGCGGTCTCAGTATCGGTTTGGAGTCAGAAGTACATGGCCCGAGTCCGACGCGAGGTCTCGGCGTCGACGGCGACCCCCTGGAAGACCCGCTCGGCGTGCTGTCGGGCCGCACCCCAGCTTCCGCCGTCGTCCTGGATCACCTGGGCCGCCCGGAAGTAGAGCCCGGCCATCGCGGTCAGCTTCACCTGCTGGTCCTCCAGGTAGCCGCCCAGGGCCGTGGCCACGTCGCCCCAGTCGTAGACCTGCGCCCCGCCGATCTTCAGGGCGGTGCCCACGAGGCATCCCCGCTGCCGGCTCGGAGCGTCCGCGTCCGCGTTGACGTTGGGGACGTAGAGGCAGTTCGGCCCTCCGCCGGGGTTGTAGACGAAGTCCTCCCCGGCTTCCTGGATGGCCTTGTCGACCAACTCGCGGGCTTCCTGGAGGTCGATCACGCGCAGTTCGTTGTCCATGTGCCTCTCCTTGGTCTCATTCTCAGTTTGGTGTCAAAGAGAGGGCCGGCGGAGCCGGCCCGTCCCTCGGGTGTCCGTCTTCGTTGCTGCGGTCAGGCAGAGGCCGTCCGCGCCACTCGCACTCGCCTGCGGGACTCCGCCGGAACCGTCGCGCCGGCCGGCTGAGCGGCCCGCTTACGCTTCGGCTTGGCCTCGCCCCAGTGCAGCACCGCGCCGGTCAGAACGACCGCCACGGCGGGCCACACGGCCACCGCGTACCCCACGGTCGTCGGCTCGGCCGCCAGCACGTTGCCGGCCAGGGTGGCCAGCACGCCGGCCCCGAAGCCGGCCATCGCAAACGCCTTGGCCAGGGGCGTCCGGGCTCGGGTGATGTAGCGCGCGGCCACGATCACCAGACCGTCGACCGACAGCGGCGTGATTGCCGCGCTCACCTGGTCGTACCCGTGCTCCAGGAGCACGTGCCGGATGTGCCAGTAGCTCACGTACAGCGCCACGCCGGCCACGAGTAGCGCGGGTGACTGGTGGGTGAACGCCTTGCCCCGCTCCGAGCGGAGCCAGCGGCGGAACTTCTGCCACCTCGTGGGCGGCCGTCTCGGTGCCATGTGGTGCCTCCCGTTCAAGTAGCTGGCTTCAGAACCGCTCGCCGGCCCGCACGCGCTCGGCCATCCTCTCGGCGAACTCGCGCACGTTGCGCGCCTGACGCTCGATGACCTCCATGAACTGCGCCAGTTGGTCCCAGCGCTCCGGCTGGTTCTCTGGTCGCTGGTCGCCGGTCGCCTGAATCAGGCGGCTCCTGCCGTCCCGCTCCTCCGTGACGTATCCCGGGCCATCCCAGATCCGGTGCATGTCGGTGGCGTTGTTCTTGATCGCCTTGATCACTTCGTCGGCGATCCGGCGCGGGTTGCGCTTGCGCTCGCGGGCCACCGTCCTCCTTCCTCGTTCAGCTCGGTCACACTATCAGTCTCAGTATCAGTTTGCAAACCCGCAGGTCAGGTATGCCCTCGCTCCCGGCATGAGCAGCGAGAGCCGTAGCAGAGGTAGCACCTCCCCAGGAAGCAGGCCCAGCACATCGGGCTAGATCCCGACGAGGACGTGCGACCGGGGGAACGTCCAGGTCCCCGCGCTGGTCTCCACCTCGATGCCGAGGGCGCCCCGGTCGGTCGTCGTGACCACCTTGACGGCGGTCTTCAGGGCCTCGTTCCTGCCGTCCGGATCGGCGACGATGTCGCGGTTCAGGTCGATCAGGTTGCCCTCCTCCAGCTCGTAGGGCCGGCGTGGGCGCAAGCCCCGGTACGGCAGCTCGGAGATGCGGGTGTCTTGTGCGTGCAGCATGTACTTGGTCCCCTCGGTGGCTCAGATGGTGGCCAGGGTCAGGCCCGGCCGCTCGATGTACTCCTCGATGTTCACGACGGGCTCTCCGCCCGAGGTGACCTCCCACTCGACGCCGGCCCGGTCGCCGGCCGTGTGCCCGTAGGACACCTCCGCCGCGACGTCGCGCAGCCGGTTCGCAACCCACTTGGCCGGGTCGAACTGGTCGCCCTCGGCCAGGTTCAGCTCAACGGTAATGACGATGTTGCCCATGACGATGCCCCACCTTCGGACTCACTATCGGTTTAGGAGCAAAGAGAAGCCCACGCACTCGGCCACCGAAGTGAGCGAACGCGTGGGCTAGCGCTGATTGCTCCCCTGCCCGCTCACCGGAGTGAGCGGGGTAGGCAGCCCGTCAGCGGTATCGCGTGGTCTTGCGCGACATGAACCAGTGGAAGAACCAGACGAAGCCCCACAGGCCAGCCGTGCACAGGGTCAGAATGGCGTGGATTGTGTGGACGCCGCCGCTCAGCCCGGTCCGCGCAACCCTCGGGTAGGCCGGCACGGGCTGCGGTGGAGGGGCTGGCGGCGGCGCCTGGTAATACGGCTGTTGCGGGGCGGGGTACTGCGGCTGCGGTGCCTGGCCGCCCGGGTAGCCCTGGTACGGATTCGGGCCGGTCACTGCCTGCCTCCAAGTCGGATCGATCACATCGGCCCGACAATGGTACGTGCGGCACGCAACACCCCACCCCGCTTTGTCACCCCTCCGAGATCTGGTCCAGCTCGAACTCCGAGTTGGTCACGTCGGCCAGCTCCTTGAACCGCTCGGTCAGCCCGGCCGTGACGCTCGGCCAGTCCTCGTCGTCGTGCACGATCTTGCTCAGCTCGTCCAGGCTGACGCCCAGGACGCGGGCCGCCTCCTCGGCCTCCAGCTCCAAGTCGTAGTTGGTGGTCTCGGTCGCGGTGACGTAGACGGTGTCGCTCGCGCTGAGCTTGGGCATGTGACATCTCTCCTCGCGTCGTTCCGATCCCTCCGCACGGAGGTGACGCCCGCCCGCCCCAAGGCAGAGCGAGCATCATTAACGTGCGGTCAGCATCGCCTGGTCTCACTATCGGTTACGAGCGCCAGTCCTGGCGCAGCTTGTTCCTCAGCCACGCCTCATCCCGGTCGATCGTGGCCCCCTTCAGGGCCTCGTAGTGCACGAGGACGTCGCTGCTCCCCTCCAGCTTCGTCAGCCCGGCCTTCTCCCACATGCGGAAGTAGAGACCGGCAGCACTCTCCCTCAGTGGCCCGGCCTGACTGGTCTCACACAGGGCGATGCAGCACTCGGCCGCCGTGCCCGGTCGCGTGTCCTCGCCGGCCGCCACCCGATCCAGCAGCTCCCGGCAGTGCGCCCGATACGTCATCTCGACGCGCATCAGGTCGTGGGTCGGCTGGAGCAGCAGGAAGCTTTTCCAGATCCGGTCGTCGGCCTCGGGGTGACGCTTCCGCGCCGCCTCGATCTCCTCCTCGGCCCACTCCATCGCCGCGAAGGCGGATTCGAGCTGGCCCATCAGGTCGCCCATCAGGCTCTCGATGAATGGCGTCGTCACGTTGCCTCCTCGGTGATTTCGTCCTCCCATCCGTGCTCGACGCACCACACGGCCGGCGGTTTGACCTCTCCCCACGGCCCGGTCCACCCCTGAAGGCGAATCGGGCCGCGCGTCCCGTCGGCGTAGTCGAAGTCGTAGTCCTCCCGCGTGTGGCCGGGCGGCAGGACGTTCGGATCCTTCAGCTCTCCCTTCACTCGGTTTCGACTTCCACCGCCCGCACCCGCTCGCCGTAAGGCGAAGCCACGCGAGCGTTTGCCGCCTTCTCGGCCAGGTCGCGCCGGCTGTGCCAGGAGGCGACGCCCCAGCCGCGCAGGTACTCGGGCAGCTCCCTCTTGCCCTCGCTCACGGCCTTGGCCTCTTCGTCCCACGCCTTGGCCCGACCCAGCTCGGTCTCGACCTGCTTCCGCGCCACCTCGACCAGGTACGCCAGGGCCGGCGTGATCTGCTCCTCCGGGTAGCCGTGCCGGACCTCGCCGGCCGAGCTGGCCCAGGTGTAGATGTCCGTGCCGGCCAGGGTGGCCGCGTGCGAGAAGTAGTCGGTCCCGTCGCTCAGCGACCGGCCGAGCCGGCGATCCCGCAGGCTGAGCCGTGGGTTCTCCAGCGCCCGGCTGATCCGCTCGGCCGTTTTTCGCGCCTTCTCGGACAGGTGCGCGAGGTGCTGCACGTACCGGGCCGGATCACCCGGACCGACCTGCACCGCGTGCGTATAGGTCATGGTCGCGCTGGTGCGCTTGCTGCGCGTGCCGTCCGGATGGGTCACGTAGGTGGTGCGTCCCTTGGCCATGCTCAGCCCTCCGCTCGCTGGTCCGGCCACTTCGCGTACTCCATGGCGTCGTGGATGTCGTCGGCCAGGTCATCGGCCTCGCCGGGCGAAAGGATGGCGATCGTGGTGCCGTTCCACTCGATGAGCACCCGCCCCGCGTGCTCTCCGCCATCCGGCGCCCATACCCGAATCGGTCCCGCCATGCTCAGTCCTCCCCCTGCTCGTTCTGGGCCTCCCGCTGCCACGCCCGGCGCTCCTTGCGCTTGACGCGCCTTCGCAGGCGGCGCTTCCCGCCGTCGACCTCCGTCTCGTCGCGCCAGAAGCCCAGTCCGGCCGCACGGGCGCGCAGCATGACCCCCCGGCTCTTGGCCACCGTCAGCCCTCCTCGATTCGAGTGATCGCGTCACCCTCAGCGGCGGCATTCGCCGCACAGACCGCGCAGACTCGGGCGCCAGCGCCGAGCAGAAAGGCGGCCGGTAGCCCGCACTCATAGCAGGGGCCATGCCTGTCGTCCCAGGCCAGCAACACCTGAACCACGGCCACGGTCAGTCCTCCTCGTAGTGCGTCTCGCCGGCCAGCCGGACGAATGAGCGACCCCGCCCGTTGCCCTGCGATGCGGCGTCCCAGCGACAGTCGGTCTCCTGGTCCTCGGTGGCGCACAGCGTCAACCTCGGCGCAGGCGGAGCCTCGGGCTCGCTCGGCTCCGGTCGCGCCAGCGCGTACCCGAGCCCGCCGGCCAACGCCAGCACGAGCAGCAGGCCGATCAGCTTGCGCATGACTCCCCTCCTGGTCTCAGTCATTGATGCCCAGCAAGACAGCCGGGCCGAGGTCGCGGTACCACTCCTCCAGCGCCTCTCCGTCCGGGTCGTAGCCGGCAATTGCTCCTCGGTCGTCCAGGGGGACGGCCTCGTCGGTCGAGTCCTTGACGACGGCAACGATGCAGTCGCCACCGCTTTCCTTGCGGACCTCCTGAAGGGCCGCGATCAGTTCATCCACGGATACGGTCGCCATGGGGGTCCGCTCTCCTCTCGGGTTGCCTCGTCAGGCGTCGGGCACCCATCCCGACGCGACCGATACCGAGCCGGATGGTCTCAGTATCGGTTTCGGCTCAGAGGTCGCGCTCGATCAGGTCGGCCAGCTCCGCGAAGGTGAATTGGCCGCTGTCGTTGTGGATGGTGAGCGGCGCGGCCGGCGCACCGACCGACGGGATGGTGCTGTCCAGCCCGGCCCACTCGACCACCGACGGCGGCAGCACGGCGCTCGCAACGCCGTAGTAGTGGAACCCGTGGTCGTTCGGCTGAGACTGCTCGATCACGCCCGCCCTCACCGCCACCTCGCAGAGCACGCCCAGGCAGCAGTACCGGTCGCCGCTCGGAGTCGTTCGACGGAGCGCCCCTTCCCCCTGCGCGAACTCGCCCGACCGCAGCGCCGCGACCCACTTCCGCTTGACTTCCTGCTTCATCTGGTCCCCTCTCGACGGCAGCCTCATCAGGGGTGACACGCCAGGTCACCCGACCCCCGAAGGGGTTTCGGCATCTAGCTTGTGGGCGCCGCCACCAGGCCGGCATCGATCAGGTCCCGCGCGGTCCGGCCGTAGGTGCCCTGGAGCTGCCACGCCAGCCCGGTGTCCACCAAGTGCTGGAACAGCTCCACCACGTCCTCCTCCCCCAGCTCTCCCTGCTCGAAGGCGATCACGCGGTCCAAGAAGTCGTTTGCAACGGCCACGCGCATTCCTCCCCTCTCCTCGGCGGCCTCGTCAGCGGAGGGATGCCAGCCCTCCGGACCGCGAACAAGGCACGCTGGCCCCGCTGGCGGTTTCGGCGGTCAGAGTTCGCGCTCGATCAGGTCGGCAAGCTGGTCGAACGTCCAGCCCTGGTTGTCGTTCCGGTCGGCCAGGGTCAGCCCGTGGATCACCGGATTGAAGTCGCCCAGCCCGGCCCACTTCACCACCGCGTCCGGAAGGACGCCGTGCACCGTCCGGTCCGGGTCGTTCTCCTCCGGGTTGTCACTCAGGTGCGGGTCCGGGTATTCGTAGAGCCCGTGCTCGTCCTGGGACGCGGGACCGATCACGCCCTCCTTGACCGCGATCTCGCAGAGCACCCCGAGGCAGCAGTACCCCTCGGCGGTCCTGAGTCGGGACGCGCCCTGCTTGAACTCGCCCGACCGCAGGGCCGCCGTCCACTGATCCTTGATCTCCTGCTTCACGGTTCCTCCTGCTCGGCAGCCTCATCAGCGGAGGGATGCCGGCCCTCCGGACCTCCCTGGCGGGGAGGTTTCGGCAGCTCAGGGCTTGACGTTCTGCTGGTACCACGCCTCGGCCGCCTCCAGGGCCTCACCCCAGGTCCCGCCCCCGTCCTGGGTGGTCTGGGCGCGCTGGAGGTAGTCGGCCGCCTTTGCGCTCAGCGCCTCCGGGAAGTCGTCGCGCAGGCCGTGGACGCTCCCCCGGTACTCGCGGTGCCGGGTCTCACCGCCCAGCGCCAGCGCCTCGCCCACCACGCAACCGGTCTTCAGTCGCGGGTCGTCGGCGCTGAACACCTCCGCCTGGGTCGCGGGCCGGTACCGGCAGTACTCCGCCCCGCCGGGGTTGTAGACGAAGTCCTTGCCCTGGACCTCCACCGCACGCGCCAGCAGCTCCCGGGCCTGCTCGATCTCGATCATCTGGCCTTCCCCTCTGTCGGCAGCCTCATCGGGACCGGGATGCCAACCCGGTCGACCACCACTGAGCTAGGCCCAGTAGCGGTTTCGGCAGGTCAGAGTTCGCGCTCGATCAGGTCCGCGAGCCGGTTGAAGTCCCACCCGTCGCGCTCGGAATCGTTGCGCCGCACGAGCGTGCCGCCATCCACGATTGGATTGGGGCTCTCCAGCCCGGCCCACTCGGCGACCGCGTTCGGCAGTACGCCGCCGGCCCGGTCCTCGCCGTCCGGGTAGAAGTACTCGTCCTCCTCGTGCTCGTCCGACTGCGCCGGACCGATCACGCCCTCCTTCACTGCGACCTCGCACAGCACCCCGAGGCAGCAGTAACCCTCCTTGCTCTTGAGTCGATCCTTGGCCTGCTTGTACTCGCCGCTCCGGAGGGCGGCGGTCCACATCTGCTTGACCTCGGACTTCATCGGTTCCCCTCTCGTCGGCAGCCTCATCGGGACCGGGATGCCAGCCCGGTCGACCGCCAGCGCCCCTCATCGCTGGCGGTTTCGGCGCTCAGGTCAGAGCCAGTTGCCCCGGGATGGTGGGCACCATCAGGTGCGTGGCAGCGAACGGCTCGGCCTTCCGCTGGAAGTAGGCGTTCCGGTGCTCGGCGTAGGTGTCCTCGAACCAGCTCCACGAGATCCCGTCGGCGTTGTGGCCCTGCCGCTCCGAGACCTTCTCCTCCATGGACTCCCAGATGCCGGCCCGGTCCTCGTCGGAGTCGTCCGGGTAGTCGCGCTCGACGGACTCCTTCGCGTCGGCCACGGCAGCGTCGAACGCCTTCGACTCGCGCTCGGAGTAGTCCGACTCATCGAGAATCGGGTACTCCTCGCGCAGGTACAGCGCGATGGCCGTTGCCTCGCGGAAGGCGGCCGTGAACTCTCCGGAGTCGTCGTAGACCTGCACGAAGATCTGTCGCAGGCTCCCGACCGCCCAGTGCCGCGTGGTCGCGTCGATCACGTGCTCGTCCGGGTCGTCGTCGGCGTGCACGGCCGCGCCCCGGATCGCCTCCAGGGCGGCGTGATAGTTCGACTCGGCCAGGATGTCGTCGCCGTACTCCGCCCAGGCCATGACGGCACCGTGCGTGTTGTACAGCCGGTCATCCCACATGGCGGAGTCGCTGGGCTGCTCCAGCGCCTCGCGGGCAGCCTTCTCCAGGGTCTCCTTGTCGAGGTCCGCTGCATCCCAGGCCATGACGCTCTCCTCTCCCTGTCTCAGCGGCCGGTGCCCTGAAGCCAGGCGTGCGCGCACTTGCGCTCCCGGCACAGCACGATCCGGCGGTTGTCCGCGAGGAAGCTGGTCATGAAGTCGGTGGTGGGCTTGCGGCACCCCCGGCACGTCGCGTTCTTGGTGTCGGCCACGCTGACCACTCCTCTCGGTTGCGGGTTGCCTCATCAGGCGTCGGGAACCCATCCCGACGCGACCGACACCGAGCCAGGCGGTCTCAGTGTCGGTTTCGGCTCAGACGGAGACGGGCGCGGCCACGTCGATGGACACTCCGGTCGCCAGGGAGTAGATGGCCTTCTCGCCGCGCACCTCGGCTACGGCCAGGGCCAGAGCCTCGCTCTGGTAGTGCTCGGAGATGTCGAGGTAGATCAGCCCCTCGTCCAGCCACGACCCGAGGTACAGCCGGTCAGCGGCGAGTCCGGTGGACAGGCGCACGGAGTCCGCCCAGTGCCGGATCCGCTCCTCCAACTGCGCCTCGCTGAACTGCGCGGCCAGGAGCTTGATCCCGCCCACACCCACCATGTAGCCGATGCCCGGCACCTCGCCCCCGTCCATGGGCACGGTCGCGCCCCCGTCGGTCAGGGCACCCCGGGTAAGACGCCCCGCGATCTGGAAGCTGTTCATCGATCCTCGCCTTCTTTGTGTTGGCCTCAATGTCAGTTTCAGGGCAGAGTGATGCCCTGGGATCTCTGGCCACTCCCACCGCGCAGGGATGTCCCCCCGTTGGACACCCGTGCACGATGGGCTAGGTCAGAAGTCAGAAGTCTCGCCCCAGCCGCCCGCCGAGTACTGACGCCACACGTCTTCCCCGTATGCGGCGATGGCCCATTGCTTGTGGGCTTCGTAGTCAGCGGCAGTGGGCTCACGCTCCCCACCATCCGGGTCGCGCGCTTCGATGGCCTCCAACATGTAATACCGGTCCACCGTGCTCCCTTCAGTCCGCGAGCGGACGCACGAACTCGTCCGACGCCCAGGTGGTGATGTCCGACTCCGACGGGCCGAGTTCGTCCGATCCCGGCACCAGTCCGACCACGTTGAGCAGGAACCAGCGGCGTTGCACGGGGGTGTACCGGACCTCCTTCAGTGCCAGCATCGCCGTTCTGGGCATGGCGCTGCGCCACGCTTCGAGTGCGATCCTCTCGGCGGTGCCCGTGGGCTTGCGCGTTGGCTTGAGCATGGTTCCGTCTCCTCTGTCTCGGGAACGGCAAAGTGCCCCGGCCTGTAATCAGAACCGGGGCACCGCCACACCGTTTCGCTACCGCGACCGGTAGCGCTTGCCGCTACTTGCGCGGCACCCTGGGCTTACGCTCGATCATGCCGTGAATGGTCCGCAACTGATCGGCGGTAATGCCCGCTGCTACCAGGATGGCGTAAGGGTTGACCCCCGCCTTGCAGAGCTTGCGTGCGGAGCTAGCGGCACGCGCCATACCCGACCCGTACTTTGCCGGGCTGACGCCGTGTCCGAACGGCCGGAAGGGCTTGCCTTCCGACTTGCCCCGCTTGCCAGTGGCGTTGCCAGGTGTCCGGCCGCGCATGTTTTCCGCAAGCGCGACCTTGTTCGTGGCCTGGTCCGCCATCCTGATAGCATCGATCATTTCCCGTGCAATCCGACGCTGCTCTTTGTTCATGTCCGGCATGATGAGTAGCTGTGCCATCGTGACCTCCGTAGCGTCGAGTGCGGAACCAGAGCGGGCCGGACAGACAGCGATTGCCTATCCGGCCCGCACCGGAAAGATTAGGTTTACGACGGTTCTTGCCTTCACTGCGCTTCCGTCCGTCGCTATCCGGAAGCGCTGCACCCGTCGGTTAGTCCTAGGATTGATAGCCCTAGTCCGACTAGGCGACCACCTATCTCCGAGGGGACTCAGTCCGTAGACCTACCTCACCTTTACCAGTGCTGGCAGATTGCTGCCCCGCCGACTAAACGGCCGCTCCGGTGCGGGTTTGATCCCGACCTTAAAACGTGGTCGATTACCCGTCCACTGCCTAGGCACAGCGCGTTGCATGGCGGCAATCCACCATGCCCGCTTTCCGTGCGCGCTTGCTTACGGGCCTTCCATTAACGCGCTTCCCGTGCTGGACGGGTTGCCGTTACGCGTTCCCGGTACTGCCGCTACGCGGCCCCCGCCTAGGCGGAAGGACTAGCCCCGGGAAGGGCGTTCCGTGTGTGGAACCGGTGTCGCTGTGTTGCCCGTGGCATCCCTCGCGGATCGAACGCAATGAAGAGACCCGTCCTAGCCGGAGGTGTTTCCGGACTACGCCCTGTCTCAGGATGCCGCTTGCTGTGTTGCCCGGTCACAATATCGGTTTGGATCCCCGTCTGTCAAATCCGTTCGGCCGGTAGGTCTTCGTGCCCCGTTTCGCACCCACTTCGACGCTAGGTGCCCCGGTTGACCAGGGGATCCGCTCTGTAGTTGTGTCCCGCTTCGCTTGCCGGTCCGTTGCCGTCCCGCCTTGCGATGGGGTCAACACTAGGCGCCCGGTCTCAATCTCGGATCAGCCCTACGGATGAAACGGGCATCATACTTTCGGACGATGCCTAGCGGGCTCTCTGCGGCACTGAGACTGCCCAGCCTTGGTCTCACTATCAGTTCGGCCCGTTCGGCCCGCAGCGTTGCTCTCAGCGGGCTAGGCGCCATGCTGCCCGGTAGCCGTACCCCCGTGCTGTGCGCTCCCTGGTGCGCTGTGCTCGGCGTGCGGCGAGGGGAGGGGAACCGGGCGCACGACTGCGCGCACGTTCTACACCATGCGTCCAGGCTTGCCAATAGGCCAAGCGGCTGATCTCTGTGTCTGTTCGTCTCTTGACAACGAGGAGTGATGGGGGTATAACCCCCTGCGCGCGCTGGCCGCTTCACCGGGTGGTATAGCGGCTCGGATTGTGCCACGGTTTCGAGGTTCGCGGGCTACAGGGCAAACCGGGCTATCGCCGCCCCTAAAGGGCGGCCTCCAGCGCTAACCAGTGCCCGGTTGGGGGCCTTCGGCCCCCCTTAGCCCGAACTACCCTTCTGCCGCTGCCTTCTGCCGCCGCTGACTACGCTCTGTAGCGCGTTAGCACGCTCTCTGGGCGGCCCCGGAGGGGCCGCAGGGCTCCCGTAACACCCCTCCAGCCTGCATGTTGATCATGCAGGGTTGTAAGACGGCTCTCCCCCGCCGAACTATAAGTAGAAGGGTAGATCTAGCTACATAGCTAACGGGTAACACAGCTACAAGTTACCTGGTAGATGGCCCCTTACGGGGCCTCTCTAGTTGGCTAGCTCTCAGTAGCTCTGCTACTCGGTAGATGGCCCCTAACGGGGCCTCCCGGTTAGCGGGTAGCCCGTTAACTATGCAGCCGGCCGGGCCGAAGGCCCGGCGAGCGCTGGAGAGGTCACAAGCTGACCCCGGTCCGTGGCTAGAGCAAGCTCTAGCCGTAAACATGGCGGGGTCTACAACTGCAAGCGAGAACAGATGGCCTGGGAAGGATCAAACCGTCGCAGCCGGTTGCCTCCGGACTGGGAAACCAGGCGAGCCACGGTCCTGAAGCGTGACAACTACCGCTGCAAGGTCCGGGTGGACGGCAGGCGGTGCAATGAGCCGGCCAACGAGGTAGACCACATTAAGCGCGGCGACAACCACGCGCTTTCCAACCTGCAAGCCATCTGCAACGAGCACCACAAGGCCAAGACGTCCCGCGAAGGCAACGAGGCCAAGAAACAGAAGCGGAATCGCTACCGCCGGCCGGAGGAACTGCATCCGGCCGAGATATGGCGACTCCAGCAGGAAAGTCGCGCGAGCGCGCCGGGGTCCTCCTCTCCCCCCGAGCTGCGCCGCGCGTAGCCGGTTTGAGTGCAGCGGCGGACGCGCACTCCCGGCTCGCCCCGTCCCCCAATCCGGGGGGCGGGGCCTTAGCGTCCCCCGATGAATGGAGCGCCGGATGGCCGACGAGAAGTACCGGAACCGGTGGGCGTTCATCTGGAAGATCTGGCTGTTCCTGGCGGCCGTGTCTTTCGCGGTCCTGGAGGGCATCTCGCTGGTGCAGCGCAAGCCCGGGGACACGCTGTCCGAGAACACGCGGCGCTGGATCCGCACCGACAAGGGCTGGAAGTCCGCCGGCCCGATCGCCTTCATGGCGGCCCTGGTCGCGTTCGTGGTCTGGTTCATCCCGCACATCGTGTGGGAGATCTGGTGATCCCGTTCGAGCTGCGGATCGCCTTCGGCCCGATCGTCCTGGTCGACCTCGCTGTCGACCTGAAGCTCTGGACCGTCGAGCTGCCCGAGGAGGACGAACCCCAGAAGGTCGAGCTGCCCGGCGGCTTCGGCTTCGCAGCCATCCCTGAAGGAGACGAATGAAGCCCGAGGACATCGAACGCCGGTTCGCCTACCACGCACCCAGCACCGAGGAGAAGCGCGACGCGCACGCTCGGGTCCGGGGCCTGTCCGGCAACCTGGCTTTCGAGCTGGACAAGCTCCTCCCTGAGGGGCGAGAGAAGTCCATCGCCATGACCAAGCTCGAAGAGGTCATGTTCTGGAGCAACGCGGCGCTGGCGCGACAGGACGACTAATCGCCGGGGCTCAGTCTCTCGGCCACTACCAACTGACCGAGGAGGTGACCATGGGCCAGCGCGGACCAGTTCCGAACCGCTCAGACGACCTCGCGCGACCGCGCGAACGCAAGGGCGGCGACACCCAGCCGGTCACCAAGGGCAAGGCCCGCCCGATCTTCTGGCCCGAGCCGGATCCCGACTGGCACCCGATCGCCCTGATGCTTTGGGAATCCTGCCAGATCAGCGGCCAGGCCGACTTCTACCAGCAGAGCGACATCGCCTTGCTCTACAGCCTGTGCGAAGACCTGTCGCACTACAAGACCTCGACGTACGTCGACAAGGACGGCGTTGAGCGGACCGCCAAGCGCTCCGGCCAGATGCTCCAGACCATCTACAGCTCGTTTGAGCGCCTGCTGATCGCCGAAGGCGACCGCCGCCGCGTCCGGCTGGAGCTGGACGAGGAGGAACAGGGCGAGGACGCCAGCGTGACCGTGATGGACGACTACAAGCGGGGCCTGGGCCTCGCACAGTAGGGGTTCGCCCGCCGGGAGCCCGGGGGGAGGGAACGATGGCCAAGGCCGTGGTCGAGTTGACCGCCGAGGAGATCGATCTCCTCCATCCGATCTACCTGGGGCCAACCTGGCTGGGCGAGGACGGCGAGCCGACCACCGCCGGCCCCTGGCGACTGCCGGAGCACACGCTCGGCTGGGAGATCGTCAAGTGGGTTGCTGACTACCTCCTCGGAGAGGACGGCAAGCCGTTCCGGCTGACACTGGAACAGCTCCGATTCCTGCTCTGGTGGTACGCCGTTGACGAGTCCGGGCGATTCATCTACCGCACCGGGGTATTGCAGAGACTAAAGGGGTGGGGGAAAGATCCGCTGGGCGCGGTCATCTGCCTGGTGGAATTCGTTGGCCCGAGCCGATTTTCCCACTGGAAGAACGGCAGCCCGGTCGGCAAGGCGCACCCGCAGGCGTGGGTTCAGATCGCCGCCGTTTCTCGCGAGCAGACCAAGAACACGATGACGCTGATGCCGTCGCTGATGAGTGACAAGCTCATTCAGACGTACGGCATCAAGGTCGGTGCCGAGCTAATGCGCGCGGATCGCGGCCGAAAGCGACTGGAGGCGATTACCTCAAATCCGCGGACCCTTGAAGGTGGTCGCAGCACGATGGTGCTGCTAAACGAAACGCACCACTGGCTCAAGGGCAACAACGGCCACGCGATGTACGAGACCATCGACGGTAACACCACGAAGAAGGACTCGCGCTACCTCGCGATTACCAACGCTTACCTTCCGGGTGAGGATTCCGTTGCCGAGCGGATGCGGCTGGCGTACGACGACATCGTTGCCGGCCTCGCGCCGGATGTAGGCTTCTGCTACGACTCGATCGAGGCACACCCGAAGACGCCGCTAACGGCGACCGCGCTGGAAATCGTGCTACCGAAGATCCGGGGCGACGCGGTATGGCTGCGAATCCCCACGATCATTCAGTCCATCTACAACAAGTCCATCGCGCCGTCGCGATCCCGCCGAATGTGGCTCAACCAGATCGTCGCGGACGAGGACGCGCTGTTTGGCCCGGACCACCTGGCCGACATCGAGCGACCCAAGGCCGAGCTGAAGCCTGGCGACCGGATTGTGATGGGCTTCGACGGCGGCAAGACCGACGACAGCACGGCGCTGGTTGCGATCCGCCTCTCGGACAACACGGCGTTCCTGCTGGCGGTCTGGGAGCGGCCGGCTCAGTGGCCGGCTGACGAGCCCTGGGAAGTGCCCCACGCCCGCGTTGACAGCGCCGTGCACGACGCCTTCAAGGTGTACGACGTCGCGGCGTTCTATGCCGACGTCGCTTTCTGGGAGAGCTACATCTCGTCCTGGAACGAGGCGTACGGCGCCTCACTGGCCGTCAAGGCCCGACCGGGCAACCCGATCGGCTGGGACATGCGTGCGAGCCTCCAGCGGAACACGCGGGCCAACGAGCTGCTGATGGACGCCATCTTCAAGAAGCAGGTCTTCTTCGACGGCGACGAAACGCTCCGCAGGCACACCCTCAACACCCGGCGCCGCACGAACAACTACGGCGACAGCTTCGGGAAAGAGGATGCCCGCTCGCGGCGCAAGGTCGATGCCTACGCGGCCTGGATGCTCGCGTACGCAGCCCTGACGGACCTGCGCAACAACGCCAAGCCCGAGAAGCAGCACTCCACTGCGGCCTGGTTCCTGTGACCTGAAACCGATATTGAGACCGAAGGGAGGGCGGATGACCCAGCCTGACCCCACGGCCCTCCCGCTTCGCCTGGCCCGCCAGATGCTTGCCATCATCGAGCGCGACCGGCCGCGCTTGGCGCGGGTTGACGACTACCTACACGGCCGGCACGACGACCCCTACATGCCGCCCACGGCGGACGCCGAATACCGCCTGCTGGCCGGGCGAGCCGTCACCAACATGTCGCCCATCCTGGTCGGTACGCCGGCCCAGGCGCTCGCCGTGGACAACTACCGGCGAGGCAGCGACGACGACAGTGAGGGCGACAGCGGCGGACGCACGGTCTCGCCGGAGTGGCGCCACTGGCAGGAGAGCCGGCTCGACGCCCGGCAGTCGGCCGTGCACCGCGCGGCCCTGGCCTACGGCCACTCCTTCACGCTGACGGAGAAGACGGCCAAGGGCATCCGCACCAAGGGCTTGAGCCCTCTGCGCACGACCGCGCTCTACGAGGACGCCGCGAACGACGATGCGCCGTACGCGGCACTGACGATCGTGCGGCACCCGGACCCCAGCGAGGACCGCCCCGGCAGGGCTCGGATGTGGGATGGCGTCAACGAGTACGCCGTCACCTTCAAGGCCCCGACGGACGAGGACTCGATCCGGGTCAGCGCGGGCGCGAAGCACGGCGCCACCGAGTGCCCGGTAACTCGCTTCGCTGCGGCCGTCGACCTCGAAGGCCGGACGGTTGGCGTGGTCGAGCCCCTGATCCCGCTCCAGAACCGGATCAATCAAACCGTATTCGATCTGTTGGTCGCGCAGACCTACGGCTCGTTCGTCGTTCGCACCGCGACCGGCATGTCACCGCCGATGAAGACCAAGCCGGTTTGGGAGATGGGCCAGGAGCCCTATTCCCAGGGCGCTGAGGGCTGGACTGATGCCCAGGGTCGCAAGGTGGACTCGACTGGCCGGATCCTCGTCAACGGGGAGCCGATGCTCCTCGAAGTCGTCCCGGTTATCGACCCGCAGACCGGCAAGCCGATCCCCGAGCAGATCGACGTCAACGCCAGGCGCTTCCTCTTTGCCGCCGACGAGAAGGCGAAATGGGGCTCGCTGGAGGCAACTCCGCTCGGCGGGTACATCGAGAGCGTCGACATGTCGATCCGGCACCTGTCCGCGATCGGCCAGGTCCCGCCCCATCACCTGCTGGGCCAGATCGCCAACCTGAGCGCGGAAGCGCTCCAGGCCGCAGAGACCTCCCTGAGCCGCAAGGTCGCCGAGTTCCGCAATGTCTTCGGCGAGAGCTGGGAGCGGGTCTTCCGGCTGGCCGCGCAGCTCGCCGGAGACACCGAGCTGGCCGAGAACTACATGGGCGAGGTCATCTGGCGCGACATGGAGATGCGCTCGCTTTCGCAGGCCGCTGACGGCCTGGGCAAGCTCGCCGAACAGCTCCACATCCCGCGCAAGGGCCTCTGGCCGCGCGTGCCGGACGTGACCCGGCAAGAGCTGACCGAATGGGACCGGCTCTACGACGAGGAGGACGTCGACCGCCAGATGGTCGACGCGCTCCACCGCTCCTCGGCCGGCTCGGTCTCCGACTCGCCAGCCGAGTAGGGGTGACCGTTGGCCACCCTGACCGCAGCACAGCGACAGACGCAGGCCGAGGCGGTGACCGCCGCCTTCCTGGTCGCGATGAACCGGATCGGCGCGGGCACGCTCGCGGAGTCTCTGGTGTCCTGGGAGCAGGACGTGCCCCTGGCGGGCGCGGCCGGCGCCGGGGCTCGGTGGCTCACGCGGCGCGTCCGCTCTGTGATGGCTCAGCGCCGGAGGGCGCACCGCCTGGCGGTCGCGTACTACCGACTCATCCGCGCCCTGCGAACGGGCCGCACCGTCGGACCCGAGGACGGCACGACGACGCTCGGCGAGCTGCGCGGCGACTTCGCCCGCCTCGCCGGCCCGTTGCCGGACCGGCTCCGAGCTGGCGCCGGCCTGAACCCCGGGGCACCTGGGGGATCCGACGTGATCCCCGTCGAACGCCTCGACGGCTGGGAGTCCGACGACGAGCGCCAGGAGCGCGACGCGGAGGACGAAGCCCGCGAGGCACTGACCAACCTCGGACTTCGCAACCTGCGGTGGAAGCTGCGCGACGTCGACCGTGACTCCCCGGCGGAGAAGCGGGACGCCGATCGCGAAGAAGCCCACCGCAAGGCGGGCCGCCGGCAGGCGGCAGCGTCCGAGCGAATCGCCCTGAATGGCGGACGCGGGAAGGTCTGGGATCTGGCCGGAAAGGACAAGCGAGTCCTGGGCTACATCCGCGTTTCGCAAACGGGAACGCCCTGTTCTTGGTGCGCGATGCTGATCAGTCGCGGCCCGGTCTACAGGAGCCGAGAGAGCGGATCCGTCCTTTCCGCTGGCTCACGGTCGGTCCGCAAAGGCACCTACGAAGAGGGCGACCTCTATCACGACAACTGCAAGTGCACCGTGGAGCCCGTGTACTCCCGGGAGCAATACAAAGAGGGCTCTCTGTATGCCCTGAACCGCGAATACGAGGAGCTGTGGCCGAAGGTCACAAAGGGCCTCAGCGGTAAAGCGGCCCGCCGGGCGTGGCGCCGTTTCTTCTACACGCAAGAAAGAGCGCGTGCCCAGGCGGCGGCGCAAACCCAACTCGCCCAGGAGGCGTGAGCAATGGCTGACACCCCGGAGACCACCGAACCCACCACCACGGAGCCCACGGTAACGCCGGAGCCCGTGAAGCAGGACGACCAGAAGCCCAAGAGCGCGCTGGACGAGCTGCCGGAGTGGGCGCGGAAGGAGCTGACCGACACGCGCGCCGAGGCGGCGAACTACCGCACGCGGCTGCGCGAGGCCGAAAGCCGTCTTGCCGAGGCGAAGACCCCGGAGGACGTCGAGAGGGCCGTCGCGGACATCAAGGCCACCAACGAGAAGTTGGAACGCGACCTGCTCGTGGCCACGGTCGGCAAGGGCCTGCCGGACGACCTTCTGGGCCTGCTCGGCGAGAGCAGTGCCAAGACCGAGGACGAGCTGAAGGCCAAGGCCGAAACCCTCCGGAAGTACGCCAGTGCGAACACCACTCCCCCGCCTCCCGGCGACCTGAGCGGCGGACTCGACCCGAGTAACAAGGCGGATGCCTTCGACCCGGCCGAGATCGCACGCAGGGCGCGCTACGGCCTGCTGTAGCTCGCGCTGGGGCCTTTATGGCCCCAAACCGATATTGAGACCAACCCTCTGACAGAAAGAGCTTCAGCATGGCTCTGAACGCCATCGTTCAGCCCCAGAAGCTCGCGGCCGTCGCGGCCGAGGTGATCGAGCAGTCGCTCGTTCTCCCGGCACTGTTCCAGCGCGAAGGCTTCGAGAACTTCCGGGGCGCCGAGAACGACACCGTCTACACCCGCGTGCCGGGCATCCTGCCGGCGCACGAGATCGCCAACTTCCGCGCCGAGCGGACGTCGAGCATCACGTTCGACGCGTTCGTGGAGCGGAAGATCAGCCTGACCCTGTCGGGCAACACGTACAGCGCGACCAAGCTCCAGGACGAGCAGAAGGACTGGGACTCGATCCAGTGGGCGCGGGTCATCACGACCCAGGCCGAGGCCGTCGCGCGGTCCCTGGAGGACAAGGCCGTCGACCTGGTCACTGGCCAGTCGTACCTGGCCACCATCGCGGGTACCGGCGTCACCAACCGGACCATGCGGCAGGCGCTCCTGAAGCTCCGGGCCGTGGCGAACCGGTTCAAGATGCCGCTGGAGCGGCGGAACTTCGTGATCGGTACCGCGATCGAGGAGGCCATCCTCGGTGACGACAAGCTGGTCCTGGCCCAGAACGTCGGCGACCAGATCGCCGCGACCGCGCTGCGGGAGGCCACGATCGGCCGGCTGTTCGGCATGAACGTCGTCGTGTCGCAGGAGATCGACCCGGACAAGGGCTACCTGTTCGTGCCGAGCGCCTTCGCCATGGCCACGGCGGCTCCGGCCGTCCCGCAGAGCGCGACCGGTGGGTCGGCTGCGGCGCGGGGCATCGGTGCCCGGTGGGTGCTCGACTACGACCCGACCATCCTGGCGGAGCGGTCGGTCGTGAACACCTACAACGGCGTCCGGTCGATCAAGGACGTGATGCTCAACGCGGACCGGTCCGACGTGATCCGCGTCGGCGAGACCGTGGGCGAGTTCCTGATCCGGGCCATCGCGTTCGACCTGGACGCGACCGCCGACGCGCTCCCGAACGCCGACGCCAACGCGGACGCGGACGGCACTGGCGGCACCCCGGGCGCGGCGACCCTGCTCAACCAGTTCGTCAGCGCGGTCGGCGTGGGGACTCCCTACACCCCGTGACCCAGCAGCCAGTGAGGGGAGCCCTCCGGGGCTCCCCCGCTGTGCCCGTCGATCGGAGAGCCGATGACCGCTTTCGCTGAGGTGGATGACGTTCAGGGTCGGCTCGACTTTGACATGTCCGAGGCCGAACGAACGGTGTGCGAGAACGCCCTGGAGGACGTGTCCGACGAGGCCCGGTTCCTCGGTGCCGGCTGGCCGGATCCGGAGCTGGCGCCGCGCATGGTGCGGACGCTGGTCCTGCGGTCGGTCACCCGCTACATGAAGAACCTGGACGGCCTGGTGCAGAGCCGGGCCGGCGACGAGACGATCATCCTGCCCGACCTGGGCGAGGCGGCCGGCGCTCCGTACTTCACCGCTGCCGAGCAGGCCACGATCCGCGCCCTGGCCGGTCGCGGAGAGGGTGGCGTCGTCTCGGTGGAGGCGACGGCCTGGCGCACGGCCCCCGGGGCCGGCGAGACGTGGATCCGGACCGTGGGTGGCGGGACGAAGCCGTTCCCGTTCAACGCTCCGACCCCGGCGCGACCGGACGAGTGGTGACGCCGTGCCCAGCTTGCAGCGCAGGCGGGGCAGGCCCGCCGTCATCCACCCCTACAAGGTTGAGGTCGACCGGCGAGGCTCCCCGCAGCGCGTGGTGGACATGTCGCCGGAGGCGGAGATCCACGTCGTTGCGGCGTTCATCCCGCAGCGCAGCTCCCGCGCCGAGTTGCCCGGTCAGATGTCCATCGAGATCGTCCGCATGATCGTGCGGCACAGCATCGAGGGCTTCGACCTCTGGGCTCGGGTGACCTACGACGGCAAGGAATGGGACGTGGCCGCCCCGCCGTCCTACCGCCACGGCACCCGACACACCCGGCACGTCAGCGTCGACCTGCGCCGGAGGCCGTGATGGCCGAGGTGTACCGCTACGTCAACGGCAAGAAGATCGAGGGCTACATCGCGGACCTGGAGGGCGTGCAGCTCTACCTGGCCGGCGAGGCGTTCGAGATCAAGGCTCGCGCTGACGCCAACCTCCAGGAGGCCCGCGACATGGGCCGCGTCGACCCGACGCGCGGTCTCAACCCAGACGAGCGCGGCGCCGTCATTGACTGGGGCCAGGAGCGCGACCGCGAGTACGGGCACCTCGACTGGTACGTCTCCCTGGACGACCGGGGCAGCGACCTCGGCGCCATGAGCATCGAGTTCGGCCGTGCCGACTACATCGTGGACGAGTACGGCCGCACAAGCGGTGGCCACGAGGGCCTTTACATCCTCACCCGGGCCGCCGACCTGCCGATCGAGCGGAAGCGCCGCGTGAAGATCCGCAAGGTCAAGGTGCGCTCCAACCGAGCGGCGAAGCGCAAGGACAGGAGGATGCCCGGTGGCTAACCTCCCTGACCGCGTCTACGAGCTGGCCGAGCTGTCGCCGGCCGAGGATGTACTACTCGGGGTGCTGGAGGCCCGCCTTCCTGAGGTTCCCTCGGGCGCGCAGATCGAGATGCACCAGACCTTCCCCTTCATCCATCTGCGCCGGCTCGACAGCTTCGGCGAGTGGAGCGGGGATCCGCGCTTTCTGGACGACGCCTACATGGGCGTCTACTGCCTGGTCGAGGACCCGAACGGCGACGAAGACGCCGCAATCCTCTCCGAGGCCGTGCGGATCGTGCTGCGCGACGCCGCTAAGGCCAAGCTCGTCATCCCCGGTCGCGGCTCGATCGTGAGCATCGACATGCAGGGCTCGCCGCGACGTACGTCCGACTGGGCCACCTCTGCCGGGCCGGTGCAGTACGCCGAGCTGCCTGCCGGCGTCGTCCGGTACGAGTCGCGCTACTCCGTGACCGTGCGCCGGCCCCGCCAGCGACCTTACCCATCACCTCCCTGACAGGAGCGCCATACATGGCACTGAACGACAACGCGACGCTGGTCGTTGGCGCGGGCAACTTCTTCCGTGCGCCGGTCGGCACGCCCAAGCCCGAAGACCTCACCACGGTGGAATCGCCGTGGGAGAACGTGGGCCACACCAGCCTGGAGGACATCTTCGGGCTGACCTCCGAGGGCGGCGAGGCGACCACCCTGGGCACCCTCCAGGCGAAGACGCTGCGGACCACGTACGCGCCCCGGACCGAGTCCTTCACCTTCATGGTGATGCAGTTCGACCGCAGGAGCCTGCGGCTGTACTACGGCGCCAACGCGCCGGTTCTGCCGGACGGCTCGCTGGGCGTGCCCAGCTCCCCGGTGCCGACCGAGTGCGCCTTCCTGATCGTGTTCGTGGACGGCGAGAACCACTTCGCCTTCTACTGCCCCAAGAGCGAAGTCTTCCGCGCCGAGGACATGTCCATTCCGGACGCCGAGTCCCTGGCGGGTCTGCCGCTCGCGGTCAAGCCGGTCGTCTACGCCGGCAACCTGTGGCCGTACAGCGTGACGCCGATCGGTGGCATCGAGCCGGAGACCGCCGTGGCCGGCACTCCGGGCATCTTCGAGCCGCTGGGCGCCGACACCCCGTACAACCTGGCCGCACTGGCCGGCGTCACGGCCGACCCGACGAGCGCGTGGAGCACCGGTCAGCACGTGGAGCTGGAGGACGGCTCCAGCGCCTACTGGAACGGCACCGCGTGGACGGCCGGCGTCGCAAGCTGACCTCAGACCGATATTGAGACCGGCCCCGGAGTGATCGGCGGACCCACTCCGGGGCCTGCACCACCGCGAGTCCGCCGACCCACAAGCGAAAGGTCCGCCGACCATGCTTTCCATCAATCTCGACACCATCCGCGAAGCCACCGAGCGCAAGTACGGCCACCTCACCGTCGAGGTGGGGGAGAAGTCCGTGCGCCTGCTCAACCCGCTGCGCCTGCCCAAGGAGCGCCGGGAGAAGCTGATGCGGCTCCAGAGCGTCGACCTCAAGGCCGAGGGCGCCGACCAGGCCGCCGTCCTCGCGGACGCGATCCGGACCGTTGCCGATACGGCGGGCGGGGCGAAGATCCTGCTGGGCGCCATCGGCGACGACCTGGCCGTCCTGGTCGAGCTGTTCGAGGAGTACGGCCGGTCGACCCGATCGGGGGAAGCCTCGGGCTCGCAAAGCTGATCGATGAGTACGGGGACGGGCTCTACCCGGACCTGCGCCGGTACTTCGGGATCGACCTGGAGTCCGTGGTGCGCGGGGACGGGCCGGATCCCGTCCTCGTCCTCGCTGCCGTGCGAGCCCTCCCGGACACCAGCCTGACCGCCGCCCTTTCCGCCGGGGGCCGCGATCACTACGGCTGGGGCGTCGACCGCCACCTGCGGGCGAACCTCTTCGACGCCCTGAATCTCAACACGCGCGCCTCCGGGCACTGGGGCAAGAAGCCCCCTCCGAAGTTCCCCGAGTTCCCGCGCCCCAAGTCGAAGCCGAAGAAGTCCGCCGAACCGAAGCAGAAGGTCACGGTGCGGGACGTCTTCCGGCGCCTCACCAATAGGGGCTGATCAATGGCGGACCAGGTCATCGGGCGTGTCTTCGTAAAGGTCACCCCTGACACATCGAAGTTTCGTGAGGAGGCCAGGGCCGCCCTTGAGCGCGAGGAGAAGCGTCTCCCCGAGCTTGAGGTGGAGCTGGAGGTCGACCTCGCCGAGGGCACCACCCAGAAGGTCGCCGCGCAGGCGAAGGCGGTCCAGAAGGCCGCTGAGGCAGCCCTGGAAGACCTGACGCTGAAGGTCAACCTGGACGACGCCGGCTCGGTGCAGTCGGCGCTGGCGCGCATCAACCGCGAGCTGGTCAACGTCGGCGCGGTCGAGATCCCGGTCGCGCTCAACGAGGACGACCTCAAGGCGACGCAGAAGCTCCTGGAGGACCGGCTCGCCGAGGTCGCCACGGTGAAGATCCGCGTCGACACCGACGACGAGAGCGACATCAAACGGGCGATCGACAAGATCGACGCCCAGCTTGCCGACCTGAAGCGCGTCGAGCTGGACATCCACCTGGACGAGGCGTCCCTACTGGGGGCCAAGGCCAAGCTTGAGGCAGACCTGAAGCGGGTTGAGGTCCCCGTGGTCGCCGAGGTGTCCAAGCCCTCGCTGGGCATCGTAGAGGCCGTCCTGGCGGGCCTGACGCGCACGCGGGACACCGTGATCCGGCCCGTGCTGGACCGGGGCGCCTTGGCCGCACTGTCGGCCGCGAGCATCCTCTCCGGCTGGCGAGCGCTGACACAGAGCGTCGACCAGGCCCGCAGCGCCTTCACGCGACTGTTCGCGGAGATGCCGAAGGTCATCCTGATGACCACGCAGGTGCTCGGGCTGTCCGGGGCCTTCGCGGCGGCCGGCGCCAACACCATCGGCCTGCTCGGCTCGGTGGCCCAGCTCGTACCCCTCCTGCTCGCCATCCCGGGCGTTGCCATCGGCATCGGCGTGATGATCGCGGCGCTCCAGGACTTCGGCGCGCAGCTCCCCGGCATCGCGGCCGGCTTCACCGCACTCCAGGACACGATCTCCGAGGCCTTCTGGAGCGTTGCCCGAGGCCCGATCAACGACCTGCTGACGGCGGCCCTGCCGATGCTGAGCGCCGGCCTGGAGGCCACTGCCACGCAGATCGGCGGGTTCTTCGCCTCCCTGGCGGCCGAGTTCGGCCGAGCCGGCGGCTTCATCAGCCAGATCCCGGCCATGTTTGACGCGCTGAACGAGTCGATCGCGATCTTCACCCGGCACACGCCGGCCCTGAACACGATCGCCACGATCTTCGGTCAGATCGGCTCGGGCCTGCTGCCCCCGCTGGCCGCCCTCATGGGTCAGGTTGCGGATGAGTTCGCCCGGTGGCTCTCCGATGCCACGGCCGGCGACGGCTTGCAGGACATCGTCGACGGCGCCATCGAGTCCCTTGAGGGCCTGTTCGAGGTCGTGAAGGGCGCGGCCGGCATCTTCGGCGGTTTCTGGCAGGCGGCCCGCGATGCCGGCGCCTCCACGCTGACCACCCTCGGCAAGTCCCTTCAGGACTTCGCTGACCGCCTGGCGGACCCGCAGATTCAGCAGTCGTTGTCGAAGCTGTTCGGCGCGGCGTTCGAGGGCATGGACCGCTTCCTGACCAAGGCGGGTCCGGCTTTCGAGCAGGTCTTCCTGTCGATGGCCGATGTGCTCGCGACCGTCCTGCCGGCTGTCGGCCAGGTGCTCGGCGGAGTCGCGGAAGCGCTGGGTGAGGTATTCGCCAACCCGGCGCTGACCGACGGCTTCACTGCATTCATCGGCGGGGTGCTGAAGGCCATTGCCTCCCTGACGCCGCTGCTGACTCCGATCGGCGACCTGATTGGCGCGCTCGGTCCGACCCTGGGCCTGCTGGCTTCCAGCATTGGCCAGGTCATCGGTTCTCTTGCGCCCACTTTCGGAGCGCTACTGTCCTCTCTTCAGCCGCTTATCCTCCTACTGACGGGCACGCTCTCCGAGGCGCTGACCGCCATTTCCCCGCTTATTCAGACTATGGGCGAAACCCTGGCCGTGGTATTTGGGCAACTGGCGGTTGAGCTTCAGCCGGTGATGGATGCGCTGATCGACCTGATCGTTGGGCTGATGCCTCAGCTCATTCCGCTGATCATTCAGCTCGCCCCCCTGATCCTCCAGATTGCCCAGATCGCACTGCCGGTTATGGCGAGCCTGTTGCAGGCGCTCCTGCCGACGCTCAGTGCGATCATCTCGGCCATCACGCCCATTGTGAGCGGCCTGACGGAACTGCTGGCGATCCTCGCTCCGGTGCTGATTCCGACGCTGACCTGGCTGGCCGAGGTGCTGGCCAACGTCGCGCGGGCGGTGGTGGAGGGCCTGATCACGGCCATCGAGGGCCTGATTCAAATCCTGACCGGGGTAATCAACTTCGTGACCGGGGTTTTTACTGGGGACTGGTCTAAGGCTTGGGACGCCGTTTGGCAGATTATCGACGGCATCTGGAAGCTGATTCTCGGCGTCATCGAGTCGACCGTATTCGCAATCGTCTCGCTGGTGGGCGTGAAGGTCTCCGAGATCCGTGCGCTCTGGGAGAATGCGTGGACGATTGTCCTGACGTTTTTCCGCACCAAGTGGGAGCAGATCTTTGCCTTTCTGACGACGACGTTCATCAACATCGTCAGCCTTTTCGCGGGACTCTGGGGGCGAATCTCCGGGTTCGTTTCCGGGCTGTTCAGTAGCCTCGTCTCGCTCTACCAGAGCGGCATGAGCAAGGCCGCAAAGGCGGTAGACGACGGAGTCGACACGGTGATCCGGTTCTTCCGGAATCTACCAGGCGACGTTGTCCGCGCGCTCGGCAATCTCGGCAGCATCCTGGTTGGCGCGGGTAGGGATTTGATCGGCGGCCTCCTCAGTGGTATCAGGTCGATGGCGGGCGAAATCGTCGCCACGATCAAGAACTACGTTACCGACAAGATCCCGGACTACGTCAAGGACTTCTTCGGCATCAATTCGCCGAGCCGGATGTTCGCCGAGTTCGGCGCGAACCTGATGCAGGGTCTCGCGATCGGCATCGAGGACGAATCGACCCGGGTCATAAAGGCGCTCGACGCTGTCATGTCCGACGTCGAGGACTACGAATTCCGACCGCCGCAGACGCCCGACCTGGGCGTGAATGCCTCGCTCTACGGCGGGGCGGACGCCGCCCCGACTGGCAACACGATTATCTACAACGCCGCGCCCGGCAGCTCCCTCGGCTCCGAGGAAGACCTGTTCTCGGCGCTTGGACGAGCAAGGGCGGGCTGGTGAGCGTTTACCTGCGATTCCGTCGAGAAACCGACTCTATTGCACTCAACGGCGTGGCCCGCAACGGACATGGCGTGGAGGCCCTGACTGGCGTGACCGGTCTGGGCCTCCCGCCCGTCTCTACCCAGTGGTTGACGGGCGCCGGAGACGGCGCCCTCTACCGGGGTCGGCGGGTCCAGCCGCGCGACATCGACATCAAGCTGTACTTCTTCCTCCCGGACCGCGAGGCGCTGGAGGCGGAGCTGGCGCGCATGGCGGCCATGCTCGACGGCCCCTGTGCGCTCGACGTGGTCAGCGACGGCGGCCAGTACTGGACTACCGAGGTGGTCCGCGTCGGCGGCGGTGACTTCGTCTACGGCAAGGACACAATCGGCGAGAACGAGCTGACGACGGTCGTGACGCTGCGGGCCGGTGATCCCTACTTCACCTCGTCCATCACCGAGACCCAGGCCGTCTCCAATGCCGGCGTCGGCCGGGGCCTGCTCGGCAACCTGAGCAAGCTCCAGGTCAGCGCCTCGCAGGCGATCGGCTCGATGCTCATCGACAACCGAGGCGATGCGGTGGCGTGGCCCGTGTGGCGCGTGACGGGGCCGGGCCGGGACCTGACGGTCACCTTGCCCAATGGCCAGGGCTTCGTGTGGGAGGGCGAGCTGGAAGACGGCGAGGTTCTGGTCATCGACTCGAAGGCCGCCTCGGTGAAGCTCTCGACGGGCGAGAACCGCTACGGCGACCTCGGGCCGGCTCCGAAGTTCCTGCCGCTGCCCAGGGGCTCAACCCTGGTCACGGTCTCCATGGACGACACGACGAGCGCCAGCGCGGTGCAGTGCACCTGGCGCACCCGGAAGTGGTGGGTGATCTGATGCGGCCAGCCGACCTGACCGTGGAGGTGCGGGACGCCACCCGCGCCCGGGTGGGCCAGATTCGCCCGGACGACCTCGACATCACCGTCACCGACACCCTCAACGGCGTCGGCACCTGGAGCCTGAAGCTGCCCGTCGAGCACCCGATGGTGCCGACGCTGCGGACGCCCGGCTCCGGCCTCGTCATCACCGGCCCGGACGGCGAGACGCTGCTGTCCGGGCCGACGGTGACACCGGAGTCGGCCGTCACCTCGGAGGACCCGATCGGCATTGTCGCGATCAAGGGCGTCTCCGACGCGATCCACATGGCCGACCGGCTCGCGGTGCCCAACCCGAACTTTGCCGAGCTGGACGCCGAGGGCGACCTGTACGACGTGAGGACGAATTTCGTAGAGCACCTGATGTACCACTACGTCAGCGTCAACCTCGGTCCCGACGCGCCTGCGGTCCGCCGCGTTGCCGGCCTCTCGCTCGGCGCCTCTGAGGGGCGCGGCCCCGTGGTCACGCGGCGCGTCCGTTACGAGAAGGTCGGCGAAGTGCTCGCCGGCCTGGCCCAGGGAACCGGGCTCTACTGGCGGATGCGCCAGGTCGGCACCGACATCCGCTTCGACGTGCACGAGTCGGTCGACCGGCGAGACTCGATCCGGCTGGACGTCCTCAATAACACGCTGGCCGGACACCGCGTTTCGACGTCGCCACCGGGCGCCACCCGGGTTCTGGTCGCCGGGAAGATCGATGACGAGCCGGACGACTCCGGCAACGAGCTGCGCCGCGTGCTCAAGGAGGTCTCCACCACGGAGTCCGTAGCGGCCGAGGCCGCCTGGGGCCGGCGCATCGAGCGCTTCGTGGACAAGCGGTCCATTGAGGACGAGGACGAGTTGCTTCAGGCCGGCGCGGAGGTGCTGGCCGAGGAAGGCTTCGCTGCCATCTCCGTCCAGGTCGTTCCGATGGACGACTCCAGCATGGAGTTTCTGCGGGATTGGTTCTACGGCGACCTGGTCAAGGTGGTGGTCGACGGCGAGGAGCTGGAGGCTACGGTCACCGGCTACGTCCTGAAGGCCAACGCCAGCGGGACCTCCGTGGGCGTCGTGCTCGGCGACCCCTCCGGCCTCAGTGCGGCCACGGCCCTTGAGCGCCGCCTCGCGGACAGCGAGAACCGCATCTCGGCCCTGGAGCGGGGCACGGAGAAGGCCCAGGGGATCCGCGTGCTGACCCCTGGCGGGTACGAGCAGTCGACGGCGGCCGAGGACTACCCGCAGGGTGAAAGCCTGCTGCACCTGACCGACGAACAGGCCGAGGACGCCGGCTGGGACTTCTGGGCTGACAGCGCCTCTGGCACCGTCCGCACGGTCCGCCCCCTCGGCGAGGCAGGAGACGCCTACCAGACCTGGACCTCCCACGACGGCGAGGGCGGGTGGCCGGTGATGATGTTCCGGAGCGGCACCGCCGAGGACGGCTGGACCGACTGGCACTCCCTGCTGACGTACGCCGACCTCAGTGAATGGGAGGCCGAGCGTCAGCTCGCTACTGACTGGAACGGCCCAGACGACGAGCCCGAGTGGTATCCGTCGGGGACCTCCCTGATGGCCACCGAGGCGGGCGGCGACTGGACGCCGAACGGTGGCAACGGCATGGTCGTGACGCACCACCTGGAAGACGAGCGCGTCACTCAGGTCTTCCACGCCGCCAGTGGCCCCGGCATGTGGGTGCGCAACCACCATGCGGACAACCCGGGCTGGAGCGACTGGGCCGAAGTCCACACGATCACCGAGGCCGGACGGCCGATCGAGGTGGAAAGCTGGGCCGAATTTAACGGCCTGGCCAATACGGCACCAGCCGCCGGGACGACACCGGTCAACATCACCTTCGTGGCGCCCCCGTCCGGAAAGGTCTATGTCACTGTCTCCGGCAACGTCCGACAGAGCATCAATGGCAACCAGACGGTTCTCTCGTGCGACGTGCGTGCGGGCACGACCCCCGGCGCGGGCACGGCCGTCATCACCGCCGACTACCGGCGGGGCATCGTCACCAACGCGGGTGTCGTCAGTGCTGGTCCGGCCTACGCGGCCGGCAGTCGACGGTTCCTGGTCTCCGGCCTGACCCCGGGCGCTTCCTATACCGCCCAGACGTACCACTGGGTGACTCCGGCTGGAACCGGTCAGGTTTACGCCCGCAGCCTCTCGATCGAGCCGGTTCCCTAACCCAA
Source organism: Plantactinospora sp. WMMB782 (assembly GCF_049179135.1). Classification (NCBI taxonomy): domain Bacteria; kingdom Bacillati; phylum Actinomycetota; class Actinomycetes; order Micromonosporales; family Micromonosporaceae; genus Plantactinospora; species Plantactinospora sp. WMMB782. Next base: position 1,730,705 of record NZ_JBMHMC010000007.1, read on the forward strand.
GGAGTCCCATGGACGACAACCCCCTCCTCGTGCTGTCTAGCGCAGACCTGTTCTCCGAGTCCGGCTTCAATGACGGCGTGATGCCGTGGGAGCTGGCCGACTGGATGGAGCGCATGGGGCACGCAAACTACTTCGACTGGTTCCCCTGGTGGAGCTGGCGCGTCTCCCTGCCTGGCATCGTGCGCAAGTACCTGCTGCCGGTCATCGCCGAGGATGTCGAGCTGGTCGACGTCGAGGAGGGCAACCCGATCCGGGCCGCACTGGTGGACGGGGCCGACGTCACGGGGTGCTGGGACGGCAGCGAGCCGGCTCCCGAGCTGACGCCGGAGAGCGTGTCGGTCCTGGCCACCGATGTCCTTGCCGACATCGTTGCCCTGCTCCAGTCGACGCCGCCCGAAGCCTGACCCTCTCCATCGCAGCCCCCTGGTCCTCGCGGTCGGGGGGTTGCTTCATGCCCGCAGGAGTTCTCCGTGGCTTTCATCTCCTTCCCCTTCGACAACGCGGACACCACCGAGGGCCAGTACAGCCGCCTGTTCCGCGAGCTTCAGGACACGGGCGTCGTGGACGCCGTGACCGGCGCCGGCTTCCGGGTCTGGGCTGACGCCTCTGGCATGCTGGCCAAGGTCGACCCGGGTAGCGCGATCCTGCGCGGCCACATGGTCTCCTCGGATGCCGTCGAGACCCGGGCGATCGGCGCAGCGAGCGCGTCCGAGCGGATTGACCGCATCGTGCTGCGTCTTGATCCGGCCGCGAACGGCATCTCCATCGAGGTGCTTCAGGGCACCCCGGGTGACGGCCCCCCGGCCCTGACCCAAACCGACGTGGGCGTCTATGAGTTCGCCCTAGCCCGCATCACCGTCTCCCCGGGCGTCAGCAACATCGCCGCCGACAAGGTGACCGGCGAGCGGCAGTTCGTGGGTTCGCGGGTGCGAGCCTGGACCACTGCGACCCGCCCGGCCAGCCCTCGCGTATCTCAGCTCGGCCTGAACGTCACCACCGGGGACTGGGAGTACTGGACGGGGTCGGCCTGGGCCAACCTCGTGCCCAACCCGGTCGCCAACTCCGCCCGTTGGGGCGGCTACTCGGTGACGGTGTCGACCACCACGCCGGCCGGCTCGCCTACCACCGACCGCATCTGGATTCAGCCGACCAGCTAAGGAGGCCCGATGGCCATCACCTGGGGCTCCGCCGAGGGGCACCTCCAGGTCGGGATCGACTGCTGGACCGGGACGCCCTCGCCGAGCAACACGGCGGTGACGGTCTACCTGCGCGTCTACGTCCGGGTGCCCGATAGCTGGTCCTTCGATGACAACCAGTCCTATTCCGTCAGCGGCACCGGGGGCGGCTCAGGCTCATTCCACAACGGCCTGGGATCTGGTGGCTCCAAGCTGATCTACTCCCGCAACTTCAGCGCGAGCATCGACTACGACGGCGGCCCCACGTACTCGTGGACCGCCTCGATCTCGGGGATGTATAACGGCGGCACCCCGAGCCATAGCCGCTCGCTGGCGCTGCCGGCCCGTCCGCCCTACATCCCCGGCGCTCCCACGCTCAGCTCCAGCGCGATCGGACCGACGTCCGACACCGCCACCTGGAGCACGCCGACCGCCAACGGCGCAGCGCTGAACGGGTACCAGATGCACTACTCGACCAGCTCCACCTTTAGCCCGCTCGACCAGAACATCGTTAGCCAGTCGTGGGCGACGAGCCGGGTCGTCTCTGGGCTCGCCAAGGGCACCCTGTACTACAAGCGCATCCGCGCCCGCAACAGCGAGGGTTACGGCCCCTGGTCGGTCACCCGGACGTTCACCACGGACACCACGGCCCCCGGCCCACCGGGCACGCCCGGCGCCACGTCGACCGGCTCCACCTGGGTCAACATCTCCTGGCCGGCGCCTGCCGACACGGGCGGCCTGGCCATCACCGGCTATGTCATGCAGCGCGCCATGGATGACGAGTTCTCCAGTGGTGTCGTGGACAGCACCCTTGCCGGGACCTCCCTTCAGGTGACGGGCCTGGCTAAGGGCACCACGCACTACGTCCGAGTCAAGGCGACGAACTCGCTCGGCGAGTCCGAGTACTCGGCTACCGGCAGCTTCACGACCACGATCACGACTCCGGGTCCTTCCGACGCGCCGGTCGCCGGCAGCATCGCGCCGACAACGGCGTCGCTGTCCTGGTCCGCCCCGGTCGACACGGGCGGCGCGACCATCACCGGCTACGAGGTGCAGCGCTCCACCAACCCGTCCTTCGCGGGCGCCGTGACGACCCCCAGCACCACCTCCCCCGCGTCCCTGTCCGGCCTTCTGCCGGGCACGACGTACTACGTACGGGTCCGCGCGGTCAACTCAGCCGGCGCGGGCTCCTGGTCGCCCCCCAGCTCCTTCCTCACCCTGTCCGGCGTTCGCGTCGGCTCCGGCTCGACATGGCGCGACGCGATCGTGTGGGTCGGCAACGGCTCGGAGTGGGTGGTGGCGCAGGTCAAGGTGGGCGACGGCTCAACTTGGAAGTGACATAGATGATCGACCCCGCCGTGCAGGTGGCACTGGTGGCCGCCGTCGCCACCGTCGGCGCTGCGGCCATTGCCGCCATCCCCGGACTGCTGCAACGCAGGCAGCTCCGCGAGGTCAAGGAGCAGGTGGCCAACAACCACTCGACCAACCTCCGCGACGACGTTGACCGCGTCATCGACGGCCTCAACAACGCCACTGCCGCCCTCGCGCAGGTGCTCGAAAACCAGCGCCGGCACGACGCCGAAATCGCTGGCGTCCGCCAAGACCTGCGGATTGAGCGCGAGGAGCGCCTGACGCTCGCGCGCCGCATCCCCTGACGAAAGGACCCCCATGGCACTGACCTGGCTCGCAGACGAGCTGCGGAAGGCCGGGCTGACCGTGGTCGAGCACTCCAACTGGAAGACCCATGACCGACCCGGTTCCTGGAGTCCGACATTCGGCGTCGTGCACGCCACGGCGGCACCTCGGAGCCAGAAAGACTCGGTTCAGATCGGCGTGGTCCGCAACGGCCGCTCCGACCTGCCTGGCCCGATCGCTAACGCCGTCATCGACCGGGACGGCGTGTGGCACCTGGTGTCCGCCGGCCGCTGCAACTCGACCCTGGCCGGCACCGCCGGCCCCTACAAGGGCAAGGGCAACACCTACGCCCTGTCGACCGAGGCGTGCAACGACAACCGAGGCGAGCCCTGGACCGAGAAGCAGTACCGGTCGTACGTGCGCGGCTGGGCCGCGTGGTGCCGCCGGCTCGGCTGGTCGGCGAACCGGCTGGTTGGCCACAAGGAGCACACCCCGGGCCGCAAGACCGACCCCACCTTCAGCATGAGCCAGTTCCGGGCGGACGTCGCTGCGGTGCTGGACGGAAAGGACGACGACATGCCGTACAGCGAGAGCGAGTTGCGCGCACTGCCGTGGCAGTACGCCGGCCGGGGCATGCCGGGCGTGCCGGAGGGCCGCTCGACGCTCTGGACGCTCGGCAGCATCTACAGCGCGACTCAGGCGCTTCTCCGGGCGCAGGTCGGCGACGGCGCGGACGAGATCATCGCCGAGATCCGCGCCCAGGGCGACCGCACACGGGCCGCGCTGATCGAGCTGCGAGACGCGATCCTGGCCGAACTGCCGGAGTCCGGCCCCGTCTCCCGGGCCGACGTCGAGGCCGCGTTCCGCGCGGTGCTCGGCTCGGTCGATGGCGCGACCCCGGACGGGAAGTGATCGTGAAGCTCGCTTCCCGCGCCTTCTGGCAGTACGCGGCCGAGCGCGCGATCAAGACCGCCGCGCAGTCGGCCTCGGCCCTTCTGGGCGTCGGCTACCTCGGGCTCGTGGACGTGGACTGGGCGGCGGTTGGCTCGGCCTCCGGGCTGGCCGCCCTGCTGTCCCTCCTGACGTCCCTCCAGCGCTTCAAGGAGAGCCACCCGGAGCCCGCTGAGGCGGCCCAGGACGCCCAGAGCACCTGACCCCATACTGACATTGGGACCGAGCGAGAGAGTGCCCCACGTTGCCGCACAGCCGGCGCGTGGGGCCTTTCCGCGTCTCCCGGTCTCACTCCTTCCGCTTCATCTCCTCGATTTGCTCCAACGTCATCACCTCGGTCTGCCGGCGCCTCCGAGGCGCGGTGGCCTTCTTGCCCGGCTTCTTGCCTTCTGTGCGCGCCGAGCTGGCCACCTTGGGCGCAACCGCCCTGGTGGCGGCTATGATCGTGGCCAGCGATTCGCCGTCGACCTCGCACCGATCGGTGCTCCCAGACCGGCCGTCCTGGTCGGTAACGGTGTAGGTAGTGACGGCCCGGGTCGGGTCGGTGCAAACGTCGCAGACCCGCACTGTGATCTCCATAGATAACCCCGAATTGACAGTGAGACTGAGTATGACCTAACATCGTCCGTATGTCTAACCAGAAGATCCCCCCAGAGGCTCATGCCGACATCGTAAGGATGTTGAGGGCGGGCGAAACGTATGAGTCAATCGTTGACTGGCTCAAGAAGAACCATGGGGTCAGTGTCAGGCAGCACACCATCTCTGAGTTCCGGAAGGCGCAACGGCTACCCGCTCGCCGAGGCACCCACGCTGACCTGATCCCCTGGACGGTCCGCAAGGAACACCAGCACCTCTACGTGCCGCAAATGCTGCGCGCCCTCGGCCAGAAGCGGGCCGGCAAGGCGCTCTCCGAGGGGGTCGCGGGGAAGCTTGAGCGGTGGCTGCCGAGGGTGCAGGGCGATGCGGTCGTGCACTACGACCCGGACACTGACCAGGGCTGGTTTTACGTACCTCGGCGTCCAGGCATCGACAAGGATGTAATTCGAGTCCCTGACGAGCAGAAGTAGCTGTTTGTAGTGCTTGCGTCACCCGAGTAGCCTGCCGTGAATGCGTGTCATCATCTATGTCCCGGAGACGCGCGGAGCAGCGCGAACCCGACGTGCGATCGAACGAGAAGTCACAGGACAGGGCCACAGTCTCGTCGGCGCCACAAGCAGCCCGGCGGAGGCACAGGCCGCACTCTCAGCCGGCATAGCCGACCGGGTTGCCGGCAAACCCGAGCATCTGATGGACCTGGCTCCATGGGCCATGGCGGTAACGCCCGGCTCGACAGCCAGCGCGTACGCCCTCGTGGCGGTGGCGGCAGCATGGGCGGCGGACCAGTTCCGCCGCCGCCCCGCCCAGTCCGCAGCAACCACCTTCGTAGCGGCCGTGGGACTCACCGCCGGCCTGATGACGCTGACCGACTCCCCGGAGCGCCCGGCGCCACCTGATGCCGCGCCCCCGCGCCCCTCGGCGTCGGCTCCCCCCACTCCCTCCTCGGTGCCCCCGACGCCGCTCCCGTCCACGCCCCCGCCGGCAACCGGAGAGCCCCCGGAGCCGCGCCGCGACGAGGCGGATCCCTCCCGCCCGATCACCCGCGAGCCGGACGAGACGGCGCCAACGGTCAGGCAGCCGCCCCGACCCACCCGGGTTCCCCCCACCGCAGGGCCGCCCTCGGACCCCGCTCCGTCGCCGTCCGATCCGCCATCAAGGGACTGCATCCTCCGGTTGGACCTGTTGGGGATCAAAATCCGTCTGTGTGGGGGTCAGCCGTCCAGTTAGGACTGATCCCTTAAACAAACCCTAAGGCTAGTGTCCGGACCGTTACCAAGGGATCATGCTTTGTTACTGCGGCCCGCCGGAGTGTCACTCCCGTCCCTAGGCTGGTCGCAGTGACCACGGGGAGCAGTGAAGGGAGCCTTTTGGCCACCGGCAGCACCACCACCATCGGAAACGTTGAGATCACCCTCGATGAAACGCCCGGCGACGAGGACTGGTACGTCACCATCCCCGCCGACCCGGCCGACAAGGACATCGCCGACCTGCGGCAGGCGTACGAGCTGCTGGAGTCCAAGTGGCAGCTCCAGCCGATCGACCCGGAGTACTGCGAGGCGGAGGAGTTGCCCGACGGCCGGATGCGTATCTACCTGGAAAGGATCTGAGCTTGGCCCTGACCAAACTGAATATCGAGCGACCGGCCGAGGACGGCCGAGGTGTACCCCGGGACCGCTACAAACGGCCCCTGATCCACGTGCCGAACGAGTGCTCACTCTGCAAGGGCACCGCGAAGAAGGCCCAGGAGCACAAGCTCATCCCGTACACCCGGACCACCACGTTCAACGACTGCATCGAGGACAAGTCCGCGCTGGGCAGGTACGACAAGCGGAACGTCCTGCTGGGGGCCACGAAGGCGCCCGAGCTGGTGGCGGAGGCCCAGTGGCTCGACCCGGAGGACCCGGCCGACAAGAAGCGCCTCAACGAGATCGCGGAGAAGTTGGTCTCGCTCAGCGGCGCGGACGCGAAGCGGGAGAAGGGCTCCGACCTGCACGAGATGTCGGAGTACGTCGACCGGGGCGAGCCGTTACCCGAGGCGATCCGGCGCAAGGGCAGGCCCCTGACGCCGGTCACCGAGGCCGACGTGGCCGACATGGCGGCCTACAAGCTGGCAACGATCGACCTGGAAGTGCAGCACATCGAGCGGCTTGTCGTCTGTGACGAGCTGCGCGTGGCCGGCACGCCGGACCGGGTGATCTACTACCACGGCCCCGGGCCGGACGGTCTCGTGATCGATGGCAACCTGATCGCGGACCTGAAGACCGGCACCCTGGAGTACGGGGCGCTCAAGATGGCGATACAGCTCGCCATCTACGCGCGAGGCGAGTTCTACGACTCGGAGACCATGACCAGGTCGCCGATGCCCGAGATCCGCCGGGACTGGGGCATCATCATCAACCTGCCGCCGGGCAGCGAGACGGCCGAACTGCACTGGCTTGATCTGTCCGTCGGATGGGACGCCGCCCTGCTCGCGAGGGATGTGCGGGCCATGCGGAACATGACGAAGAAGGTGCTGCGGCCGTTCCGTGTCACCCCTTCTCCGTAAGCTCAAACCGAGATTGAGACCGAGCGACCTGCCCAACCGGGAGAGGAGATCGGGTGGCTGAGACCACTGAGACACCCTGGCAGACCGGCCGCGAGACCGGTGTGACGATCAAGTTCGGCAAGGATTATGACGCCCCCTGGGTGACGTTCCGGGGAGTGACCGAGGAGATCCGGGCGGCCCTGCTGGCCACCTTCGGCATGGAGGACAACCCGGAGCTGTCGCTGGCGGCGCTCGTCGTCAACGCCACGAAGGAGGCCCACGCGATGTACGGCGTCTCCTCGGGGCTGGGCGGCCGGGTGGTAGGCCAGTCCGGCAACCGCCGGGGCGGCGGCTTCCAGCGGGCTTCCCAAACCGATACTGAGACCAAGGGCGAGGCGAAGCCGGAGGAGCCGGCCGAGAACCCGCTCCTCGCGCAGATCGAGGCGGCCACGGACGAGAAGGGCCTCAAGCGCCTCTGGGCGCAGAACCAGGAGGCATTCAAGGACCCGGAGGTCATGAACGCATGGAAGGCCAAAGGCAAGGCGCTGATCGCGGCGGCTGCCAAGTGAACCGGGACGAGCTGATCGCCGGCCGGGCGCTGGCGCGCGTCGAGTTCGACGCCGACTACAACGAGTCGAGCACGCCGGAGGCCGAGTTCGTCGCAGACGTCGAGAAGGCCAACCTGATCACGTCCATGGTGTCCGGGCGGATGCACAAGCCGGTGATCGATCTCGACCTGCCGGCCCGACTGGTGCCCTCCAGCACGGAGGGGCACTTCCACCTCTACATCGATCAGGCGGTGCCGTGGGAGGCATACGTCAAGCTCCTGGAGGCGCTGGCGGACGCCGGGCTGGTCGAGCCGGGGTACGTGCGGTCGAGCATCGCTCGCGGCTTCTCGGCCGTGCGGCCCCCGTGGGTGCGCAAGTGAGGGAGCTGGCGGCGGCTGTCGCCTTCCTGATCCTGCTCGCGTTCGGCATCTGGGCCTGGTTCGCCGGCCCGTGCGAGCTGTACGCCTTCAGCAAAGCTGGGGAGGTGCCCGCTCGATGCGTCATGCGCTGAGGGGGGCAGGCCAGGTTGGCCTCCGCCTCTCCTGCTGGCGGCGATTCCTGCCGCTGTACGTCTCCCCGATCGTGGTCCGGCATCCGGGCGTCTTGATCCTGGGGGTGGAGCTGGCGACCTTCGGTCGCGGCAGCGGGTTGTACGTCCGAATCTACTGAGCAGTCACCTCTAACCGGTCGCGGGCACCGGGGCACCACTCTGCCCGCAAACCGATATTGAGACCAACGAAAGGGTTCTACGTGGCACTGGCCAGCAAGAGCGCCGTCGGTGGCGACCTGCCTCCGTTCTTCAAGCCGGAGAACTACGCGGGGGACCTGGCGATCATCTTCGAGCCGAAGACCTGGCGGGAGGGCAAGAGCAAGTTCAAGGACCCGAAGACCGACCAGCCGCGCGTCACCCAGAACGTCAACACGCAGGTGACCGTGTTCCGGAACCAGGCCGCGCTGGACGACGGCAAGCCGTCGAGCGTCGACACCTTCACCATCAACGCGACCTGCCTGGCGCGGGACCTGGTCAAGCTCCTGGACGAGGCGAAGCAGTCCGGCGACCCGGCCCCCGCGTTGATCGCGGTCCTGAAGAAGGTGCCGACGCAGGGCAACGACACCTGGGTCTTCCGTCTGCCGGCCGACGAGCACTACGAGGCGGCGGCGGCGTACTACGAGAAGCGCGAGGCGGACATCGCCGCCGCGATGGACGACGCCCCAAGTTTCGACTGATCGCATGCTCAATGCCGGCCGAGCACTCGCGCTGAACGCGGAGGCCGGGAAGGAGCTGCCTCGGGTGGGCGCTCTTGGCGCCCTGTACGACATGGGCGTCCGCCCGAGGCATGGCGAGGTCATCATGATCGCGGGTCGAAGCGGCACGCAGAAGTCGGGATTCGCCCTCTGGTGGGTGGCCTCGATGGCTCTGCCGACGCTCTACTTCTCCGCCGACATGAGCGCCTTCACCGCCAGCTCCCGACTCGCCTCCATGGTGACCGGCGATACCACGGAGGAGGTGGAGGCAGGGATGGCCCGGGGTGGCCGGGACCGAGAGCGGTACCTGACCGCGCTAGCCACGCTGCCCATCACCTTCTCCTTCGGATCGCCGATTACGTGGTCCCAGGTCGACCAGGAGATCGAAGCCTGGATCGAGCTGTGGGACGCCTATCCGGGCGTGGTGGTCTTCGACAACCTCATGGATTTCGAGGGAGCCGAGAGCGACTACACCGAGCAGATGGCCGTCATGCAGGGGGTCACGGCGTTCGCCCGGGACACCGGAGCGACGTCGATCATCCTGCACCACGCCAGCGACAAGGGCTGGGACGCGAAGACCGCCCCCTACGACCCCCCGAGCCGGGATCAGGTCAAGGGCGGCCTGAGCGAGAAGCCGGAGCTGTCGCTCTCGGTGGCCCTGGATCCGAACGACCTGGAGTACAAGATTGCGTGCATCAAGCAGCGCATGGGGCCTTCGGATCCCACCGCGCGGCGGTACGCCCGGCTGCGAGCCGAGCCCCAGCGCACGCGGTTCCACCCGTTCCATTGGAGGGGCTGATGCCGAGCTTCATCGTGAAGTACCGAGTCGACGTCGAGGTCGAGGTCGACGCCTTGGGCATCGCCGAGGCGGACTGGAACGCCCTGCGCGTGCTGCGGGCGGGACTGCCCATGGGAGGGCTGGTGCCAGTGGACGCCCCACCGGAGGGCAAGGCACCGAAGGTGCCCGGGGTTCTCCGACTCAAGCTCGACACGGGCCTGGCCGAGATCCGGAGGGGCCGGCTCAGTGAGCAGCCTGAAGGGGTCTGAGCGCAACCGGGGCAAGCCCTGCAAGGACTGCGGCAAGCCGAAGGGGCCGGCGTACGCGGATCAGATCCGCTGCTACCGGTGCACCCAGGCGCGCAAGCACGCAGTGCGGAAGGCGGCCCACGGGCGCCGGGTGAAGTCGGTCTACGGCATCACGGGCGAGGAGTACGACCAGCTCTACGAGGCCCAGGGCGAGAGGTGTGCGATCTGTCCTCGCGCCCGGGGCATCACGCGCCGGCTGGCCGTCGACCACGACCACGCAGTGGAGGCGGAGCAGGGTTCCCGGGCCTCGGTCCGGGGCCTGCTCTGTGGCCCCTGCAACGACATGCTGGCCCACGTTCGGGACGACCCGGAGGTGCTGGCCAAGGCCATCGAGTACCTGCGGAATCCGCCCGCCAGGGCGGTACTCGACCTATCCGCATGACCTCAAACCGATACTGAGACCGAGGGGGTCCGATGGACCTGATCGTGGGAGCCCGGGTGCCCGAGCCCCGCTGCCAGTGCTGCGACCTGATCGGCCCGCTGTGCGGCCGGCAGCGCATGAAGGAGATCCGGGCGGACGATCCGCTGTTCGCTGACTGGCTGGAGACCCCGGAGGGCGCCCGGCTGTGACCTGGCGACCGATCGAGCGACTGAGAGGGCGGGCCGGCGGCGAGCTGGCCCGCCCCTCTCTTCCCGCCCTGCTCGACCACTACGGGGTGCAGTACAGCCCGGTCAAGACGCGGCAGATGATCCGGTGTCCGCTGCACGAGGACCGGACGCCGTCCTGCTCGCTGGACCTGGATCGCGAGCTGTGGCACTGCATGAGCTGCGGGAAGGCCGGCAGCTCGTGGGACCTGATCATGCAGCGCGAAGGGCTCACCTTCCGCGAGGCTGTCAAGCATGCCGAGGGGCTGGATCTGGCCTCCGGTTCCGTGGGAGGTCAAACCGATAGTGAGACCACAGGCAGCCTCTATGGGGGGCGTCGGCGCAAGCCGAGTGACAGAGCCAGAGGGGCCAGCTTCCGGCCGACCTGGAAGCGGAGGTGAGCGTGGCTGACGACAAGGAGCCGTTGCGGCCTCTCTCGCCGGCTCAGCGCAAGGCGCTGGAGGAGGCGGTGGCCTGCTACCAGGAGACGGCCACTCCCGAGGTGGGCGAGTGGCTGGAGGCCCGAGGCATCACGCCCGAGCTGGCCGACGAGTTCCGCCTGGGCGTGGTGGTCGACCCGATGCCGGGGCACGGGAAGTTCCGGGGCTACCTGGCCATCCCGTACCTGGATCACAACGGCGCCCCGCTGACCATCCGATTCCGGTGCCTGGAGGAGCACGTCCACCGCGACCACTACCACGGCAAGTACATGTCCGTGGAGGACGAGCCGGTCCGGATGTTCAACATCGGCGCGATCCACCGAGCCGGGGACACGATCCACGTCGCCGAGGGCGAGCTGGACGCGATCATCCTCAACGCCATGGGCCTGCCGGCCGTCGGAGCACCCGGGGTGGAGAGCTGGGCTGGCCGGCACCGCCGGATGCTCGCCGGCTTCAGCAAGGTCTGGGTCTGGGCCGATCCGGACGACGCCGGAGCCAAGCTGACCAGCAAGATCACGCGCTCCCTGCGGAGCGCTCAGGCCGTCTCGCTTCGACAGGAGCACGGCGACGTCACGGACCTGTACGTAGCGGGCGGGCCAGCAGCCCTGCTCGAACTGATCGAGGAGCGAGGATGACCGAGGTTCTGATCGACGTGGCGGGCCAAGAGATCCGCCCGGGTGACCCGGTGGTCTACCCGCAGATGTCCGGCCGCTCCGTCCAGATGGTGCTCGGCACGCTCGTCTCCTACAACGGCAAGAGCGCGAAGATCGAGCGCCAGGAGGGCACTCGGTGGAGCGCCGGCTACCAGCGCACCCGCTACCGGGACAAGCGGACCGGCAAGGGCATCGACCCCTACGCCAGCGACAAGGGCTGGGAGGTCAAGGCCCACTACCTCTACACCCACAAGGAAACCGGCGAGGTGATCTCCGAGGAGGAGCTGAATCGCCGACACCCGATCGTCGCCAACTGGAGCGCCTACGGCTACCGGGGGCAGAACGACGCATCCTGGGCGGCCCGCCACCAGTACGAGCGGCAATACGTCCAGGGCGTGCTCAAGGACTACGTCGAGGAGTACCGCAGCGCTCCGACCCCGGTGACCATCCACAACGTCAAGAACATCGTCAAGGTGCCGGCCCCGAGCAAGGAGAGCAAGTGACCATCCTGACCCCTGAGGACGCCGCTGAGTGGGCGCGGCAGTACGTGGACGAGCAGGAAGCGGGCGAGGCCCTGTCGCTCGTTAAGGACGAGCTGGAGCGGCAGGACGAGCAATGGGGCCGGCAGGACCACCCGGTGCTCGCGGGCAATGAGCGGGCCTACTTCCTCCGCCGCGCCGAGATCGAGAAGGCCGTCAACGACGCCCGCAAGAAGAACCGGACTCCGGCCTGGGCCGGCATCCTCCTGGAGGAGGTCTATGAGGCCCTGTCGGAGGTCGACCCCGATGCGTACGAGATCGAGCTGATCCAGGTCGCCGCCGTCGCGCTTCAGATGTGGCGGTCGAGCCGGCGCCAGCGCGCTGCCTCGGTGCACACCGTTGACGCGGTGCAGGCGGCCTTCATGGCCTACGCGGACACGGTAACCCGGCTGGCGGAGATGACCGGGATCCCGCCCACGGTCCTTTGGGCCATCGAGGGCGAGCCGAGCCCCGCCGAGGCCGACCCGACCAACCCGTGGGCCGGAATCGAGGCCGCCCCGCTGGTCGACCGCAAGGAGACTGAGTGACCGACCCGGGGGCGTACCGAACGCTCTACATCGACATCGAGACGGCGCCCAACACGGCGCACGTCTGGAGCCTCTGGAAGCAGACGATCAGTCTGAGCCAGCTCATGGAGTCCGGGCGGGTGATCTCGTTCGCCTGGAAGTGGCGCGGCGAGCCGGAGACGCACTTCCTCTCGGAGTTCCACGTCGACCACGCCGCCATGATCGACGCTGCCCACGGGCTGCTGAGTCAGGCCGACGTGGTTGGCCACTACAACGGCAAGCGGTTCGACATGCCCACCCTGAACCGGGAGTTCGTGGTCGCGAAGCTGGGGCCGCCGGCCCCGTACCAGCAGCTCGACTTTCTGGAGACGGTGAAGCGGCGCTTCCGGTTCCCGAGCAACAAGCTGGACTACGTGGCCCAGCAGCTCGGGCTGGCCGGGAAGGTGAAGCACGAGGGGCACACCCTCTGGGTCCGCTGCATGGCCGGTGACCCCGAGGCGTGGGAGCTGATGAAGCTCTACAACATGCAGGACGTCGTCCTGCTGGAGCAGCTTCACGATCGGCTGATGCCCTGGCTGGTCGGCGCTCCGAACCAGCGCCTCGTAGTCGACGGCGACGACGTCTGCCCGCACTGCGGCTCGGAAGACCTGCGGCGCGAGGGCTACGCCCTGACCTCTACCGGCAGGTACCAGCGGTTCCAGTGCCGGGGCTGCGGCGCATGGAGTCGGGCCACCCGGAGGTTCGACGGCACCGATACGCGGCCCGTTTCCGCGACCTGAAACTGATACTGAGACCGAGGAGCTGGGTTGAACATCCGAGAGAAGCGCGTCCTGGCTGCAACCCTGCGGTCGGACGCGGTCCGGGCGCGGGAACGGCAGAACCGGCACGAGGCGCAGATCGCGGCCGTGCGGGAGCGGCGTGACGCCGCCCTCACCGAGGAGTGGCGGGAGGTGCTGACTCGCCGGCTGGGCCACCTGTACCTGGCGGCGGCCGGCGCGCAGCGCGCCCACGAGGAGACCCTGGCCTACCTGCACGGGCTGGCCGGCTCGCTCCCCGAGCAGGAGCGCGACATCGAGGCCGGCGAGCCCCCGCACGGGCGCGGCTTCGAGTGGACGTTCGTGGAGGAGTCGCCGGAGGCGCACAGCATCGCCGGGCGGGCCGCCCGGAAGGTAGCCGACCGGTACGGCTCCGACGAGGCGGACCTCTACCAGGAGGCCCTGATCCTGCTGGCCGTCAAGGCAGGATGGGTACGCGAGGAACTGGCCGCCGGGCACGTCAACCACGTCTTCACCGACGTGGCCCGGGACCTGGAGGACCAGGTCCGCACCGAGGCCCGTCGACCGCAGAGCGTGTCCTACGACGCGATGCGGGACGGCCAGCGGGACGAGGAGGAGTCGGTCGGCATCGAGCTGGCCGACGGGGACGTGCCCCTGCCTCCAACGCGAGTCCGCAACGGCGAGTACGCCGGCATGATGATGGGCCTTCGCTGGGCCGCGCCAACCGGCTCGGCCGGTGGCCGGATCACGGTTCGGCGGGTGGTCGCATGATGTGGGGGCTGCTCGTCTGCGGACTCATGGCCGTGCTGGTTCTCCTGGCGAACCTGCCGAAGGGTGGGGGCGGGAGCGAGTGATCTACTTCGCCATCTTCGCTCTGCAAGTTCTGGCCATCTTGATCGGCTGGGCCTGGCCCGTCGGCGAGCAGCGGTGGTACGCCGGGGTGGCCCGCCTCCATGGCTGGTGGCGCTGGCTCCCGATCTACGTCAGCCCGATGTTCTGGGGCAACCCCTGGTACCGGCACGTCAACGGCATCGCGGTCGGCTCGTTCGGCCGCTACGTCTACGCCTTCAGGGACGGACCACTGTGACCTACACCCTCGAAGTGGTGGAGCGACTGCTTCCGGCCGTGTTCGATCCCACCATGACGAAGGGTGCGGAGAATCCCCTCTCCCCCGCGTACAGGTCGAAGTGCAAGCACTGCACCCCGGGACGGGATGCGTGCACGCACCGCTGCGATCTGGACCAGTGGGGGGAGGGGTGCCTCCTCTCCTTCGAGGGAGACGAGTTCGGGGTGTGCCGGCACGTCCACAACGGCCGGCGCTCTGGGGGCTGCGGGTTCTGCTGGTGCTTCAGCGGCCACGACCGGCGAGCCTCCGTCAACGTCAAGACCGGCAACACGGTGGTCGCGGCGATGGCCGACGTCCGCCGAGCCTGGGAGCAAGCCCCTCTCCTCGCCCTGCATCGTCGCCGGCTCCTGCTGCGGTACGGCCTGGATTGGTCACAGGGCGAGATCGCGAGCAAGGAGGGTGTGAGCCAGCAGGCGGTGGCCAAGGCGCTCAAGGGCGGCCTGACGGCCCTGGCCGACTACCTGAACGGCGAGGCGACGTGAGCGCGATCGGGCCGATCCTGATCTGGCTGCTCATAGCCTTCGGCCTGGGCTTTACGACCTGGGCGATCAGGGAGTGCGTGCTGATCGGGCGCCAGGTGCGCGACATCGAGCGCCGCGTTCACCTGCAACGCGAGGTGCAGGCAACCTGCAACCTCTACCCTCCGATGCACGAGACCCGACGATGGCTCCACGACGAGTGGATCCGCTCGGTCGGCAGAGATGTCCGGTAGCACGAAACAGAGAAGCCCCCTGCCTCGCGGCGGGGGGCCTTTTCTGCGTCGCTCGGTACTCTCGGGGCATGGCGGAGCGCCCGAGCGTCGTAATCGTCTACACGCCGTATGCCAGGGCGGTCGGGGCCGCCCTGCGGTCGCGCCGACAGCTCAATCCGTTGCTCACCCGGCTCGCTCTGCGGGCGGCACGCGTCAGGCGTGCTGCTTCGCGAGACTGACGAACGCCTGCCAGGCGGTCGACTCGAAGGCCAGGGTGCCGCCGTCGCGGTCCTTGCTGTCCCGGACCAGCACCCGGCCGGGAAGGTTGTCGGCGACCTCGACACAGTTGCCGCCGTTATCGCTGCTGCGGCTACTCGTACGCCAGTTCGGTTCCATGGTGATCAATCGCCTTCATAATAAGTTGGCGGGACTCCTCCGAGGGTAGCGCCTTGGAGCAGACACTCTCCCACGCGGTGACCGCACGCCGTAGATCTCGTGCTCGGCTGCCGATTTTACCCTCCACCAGGTCGTCCAAGTAGACGACCGTTGACCCGTCGGCCAGGGTTGCGATAGCGAACGCACCGGCCACTCCCGCATGTATCCCGGCGGAGGTCGGCACCACGCGGACGTGGACGTTGGGGCGGTGGCCGATGTCTACCAGGTGGGTTAGCTGCTCTTTCATGACGTCCGGCGCCCCTTGGTGCAAGACGGACTCTCCGATGATGGCAGCGAGCGTTACCGGGTCTGGACGATCTAGTGCCGCCGCCTGGCGCTCCATCCGAGTGCGCAACGCTTCCTCCGCCTGGCCCGGGGTGTGCCAGCCGGTTCCGAAGATGGCCCGCGCGTACGCCTCTGTCTGAAGCAGGCCGGGCACAATGGAGTGCTCCCAGAGCCGCAGGGCTATGGCCCGCTCCTCGTTGTCCGCCCACGGGCGCAACCATGGCGCCACGGCATCCCCACGGGCCTGCTCGGCGGCCTTCCGCAGCTCACCGTCAGCCCTGAGGGTGTCGTCCAGCCGGGCGGCCATGTCGTCCGCTGGAACCGATCGGCCTGACTCGTAGTGGCCTATCTGGGAGCCGGTGACGTGCACCTCGGCGCCCAGGGCATCCTGAGACAGGCCGCGCTCCGTCCGGAGCCTGCGCAACATGTGACGAAACTCGTTCGTGTCGGCCAACTGTCCCCCTCCGCCCATCTGTAGGCCACAACTGCCCTGGACACATCTTCCGTCACCATGCGGTCACGGTCCAGGGTGGATCACAGACGGAGAGGGGCGGCCCGCAAATCCATACCCCCCACCCAAACGCCTCGGGGGCGGCCCTTCCGCTCCCTTGGGTGGCACACCTCCGTCGCACGGGGGATGGCGCGCCGGGGACTAATACCGGGCGCCGTCCCCCTCTCCTATCTGCCGGCTCAGGAGGGCACGACATGGGACAACGCCTCAAGCCCCGTCATCGCCGCGCGTGGTGGCTCCTCTGGCTCTACTGTCGATGCGGCCAGCGCTGGTGCTGCCCCGACTCGATCGAGCGGGTACCGACGCCATGCGGCCGGCACGCCTTCCGCGTACAGGTGCGGGCGGCCACGACTGCCGCCAGGATCGCCAGGGAGGCGCAAGCGCAGGTCGGATGGATGGACCGGATTCCGGACAACGAGCCGTCGCCACTCCCGGCACCCCCGCCACCCCCGCCACCCCCGCCACCTTCGCGGGGCGGTCGGTACGAAGGGTGGAACGGTCCGACGCTGAGCAACGCCGGCCTAACGGGGTACCTGACGCCCGGTCAGGCGCACCGAGGCCGCTACGGGGAACGGCGCCAGCCTCAGCGAGCCGGCCGGGTGTAGTCGTGATTGGGCCGTGGGCGCGATGGGAGCGGCACGCCGTGCGAAAGCGGTTGGCGGCGGCGCGCACGGGGCAGCACCTCCCGGGGCCTCGGTACGCCTGCCTGGAGTGCGAGCGCGAGTGGCCCTGCAAGGATGCCCGGCTGGCCCTACTGCGCAGCTTCGACGGCAACCGCATCGGGCTGATGATGTATCTCGCCGCGCACCTCGCCCGAGCCCTGCAAGCACTGCCGGACCGACCCCCAGAGATGATCGTCGGACAGATCCTCTACTGGGTACCCAGGCGCCGGTAACCCCAACTCCCGCACGCTGGGTCCAGCCATGGCGGGACGGTGCGAGCCGTTGCAGCGGTGAGCGCCCGCGAGACCCCCGGCCTTCCCCTTGCCGGGGGCCTCTGCGCGTCCCGGCTGGTCACGGGGCCGGGGTAGTGATGCCTCCGCTGAAAAGTCGGCCGAAGTTCTTCGAATCCTTCTCGACCCGGTGGTAGAGCTGCTTGACGTCCTTCTGGTCGAGGAAGCGGAGTACCCGCTTCTTCAGCTGTCCCGACCCCTTACCGGGAATGATCTCGACCATGGTGGCCTTCTTGGCCACCGCCTCGTCCATGATCCCGCGCAGCGCCCGGTCGATGTCGTGACCCTTGTTGAAGATGTCGTGCAGGTCGAGCTTGAGCTTCACCGCCGACCGCCGACCCGGGTCTCGACCCGTGCCAGGGCGACCCGGTAGTCGTCGTTCTCGGCGTACATCGCGGCGGCGATCCGGAGGTGCCGGAGTGCCTCCTCCGGCCGGCCGACCCGTTCCAGGGTGCGGCCGAGCACGTGGTGCGCGTAGTGGTCGCTCGGGTCGCGCTGCACCAGGGTGCGCAACTGCTCCTCGGCGCGGGCGAGCTGCGCCGACTGGAAGTACGCGCGGGCCAGCAACTGGCGTACGGAGGCGTTGTCGGGCTCGGCCTCGACGATGGGCTCCAGCAACCGGGCGGCCCCGGACGGGTCCCCGGTCTCGAAGTACATGGTCGCCCGGCGGTACTCGGCCAGAAGATCCACTAGACCCACCTCCTCATGTCGCGACTACTTCCCCCCGACGCTGGCACAACACCGCCGGGACCGCGACTGTTCCGTTGGACAAGATCGCGACAGCGGGAGGGCGTCCGGCGGGTCGGGCAGTTGCCTGTTGCGGCGATACCACCATGTCATTGGTGCTCGCGGTGCTCGCGGTGTGTTGTGGGGTGTGCGCAGTTATTGTCGTGGTAGCGACCATAACTGCGCACACCAGCCGGTTTCATGAGCGGGTGCGGATGCCGAGCGATGGAGCGAGCGGGCTGGAGTAGCTGCTGTTCGAGCAGGCGAGAGTGGTCACTGCTGACACCCGGGTATCATGCCCGTCCGGGATATTCCCCGGAGCCGAACCCCAGTCGGGGACGGCGGCGGTCAGCCCCGCCCGGCGCCCAGTTCCCAGGCCCGGACCCCGCCGACGATGCCGGCACTGTTCGGCACCACCACCACGTCGTCACCCATCCGGGCGAGCTGTTCCGGGCGGACCAGCCGGGAGTTGCCGCCGCCCAGGTAGAGCCGGTCCCAGAGGAAGACCGGGCGCAGCCCCTCCACCACCCCCCGGACCCGGCGCGACCAGAAGCCGTCGCCGAGCCGGCGCCGCTCGTGCTCGCCGACGTAGGTGTCGTAGCTCATCCCCCACCGGACCGGCGCCTGGGACAGCTCCAGGTGCGGGGCGAGCAGCCCGCCGTCGAAGAGCGCGCAGCCCAGCCCGGTGCCGAGGGTCAGCACCAGCTCCAGGCCGGTGCCGGCGACCACCCCCGCACCGTGCACCTCCGCGTCGTTGAGCACCAGCGTCGGCAGCCCGAACGCGTCGGTGAGCGCGCTGCGCACGTCGAAGCCCGACCACTCGGCGACCAGCTCCGGATCCGGCCTGGTGCGCGGCCCGGCCCGGGTGACGTAGTGCGGGGTGGCCACCACGACGCCGTGCCGGAGCATCCCGGGCATCCCGACCGTGACCCGGTCCGCCGCCGGCAGCCGGCCGCCGAGATCGAGCAGGGTCTTGACGAAGAGCGCGGTCGGCAACGGGTACGGGGTCGGCACCCGCAGCGGCCGGGTCCGCATCGTGCCGGCCCCGTCGAGTACGGACGCCTTGATCCCGCCGCCGCCGCAGTCGATCGCCAACGTGGTCGTCACGGTGATCAGTGTGCCCCTCGCCGGGGAGGACTGCGGATAGCATTTCAAGTCTCATGAGCGCCACACTTATCGCCAAGGACCTCGCCGCCGGACACGGCGACCGGGTCCTCTTCGCCGACCTCGAACTCGTCGTCGCCCCCGGTGACGTGGTGGGGGTGGTCGGGGTCAACGGGGCCGGCAAGTCGACCCTGCTGCGTACCCTCGCCGGGCGGCAACCGCTCGAACACGGCAGCCTGGCCCTCAACCCGCCGTCGGCGAGCGTCGGCCACCTGCCGCAGGAGCCCGACCGGCGACCGGGCGAGACGGTCCGGGCATTCCTCGGCCGCCGGACCGGGGTGACCGCCGCACAGGCCGAACTCGACGCCGCGACCGGAGCGCTCACCGACGGGGTGGCCGGCGCCGACGACCGGTACGCGGCCGCGCTGGAACGCTGGCTCGCGCTCGGCGGCGCCGACCTGGACGAGCGGGCCGACCAGGTCGCCGCCGAACTCGGCCTCGCCGTCGACCTGGAACAACCGATGACCGCGCTCTCCGGCGGCCAGGCGGCCCGGGCCGGACTGGCGTCGCTGCTGCTCAGCCGCTACGACGTCTTCCTGCTCGACGAGCCGACGAACGACCTCGACCTGGCCGGGCTCCAGCGGCTGGAGGAGTTCGTCACCGGGCTGCGCGCCGGCACGGTGCTGGTCAGCCACGACCGGGAGTTCCTGACCCGGACGGTGACCCGGATCCTCGAACTCGACCTGCACCAGCATCAGGTGCGGCACTACGGCGGCGGCTACGCGGCCTACCTGGAGGAGCGCGAGGTCGCCCGCCGGCACGCCCGCGCCGACTACGAGGAGTACGCCGAGACCCGGGCCGGGCTGGAGGCGCGGGCCCGGGTCCAGCGGGCCTGGATGGAGAAGGGCGTCAAGAACGCCCGGCGGAAGGCGACCGACAACGACAAGGTGGGCCGGAAGTTCCGGGCCGAGTCGACCGAGAAGCAGGCCGCGAAGGCCCGGCAGACCGAACGGCTGATCGAACGGCTGGAGGTGGTCGAGGAGCCGCGCAAGGAGTGGCAGCTCAAGATGGAGATCGCCGCCGCACCCCGGGCCGGTGCGGTGGTGGCGGCGCTGCGCGGCGCGGTCGTCCGGCGCGGCGGGTTCACCCTCGGCCCGGTCGACCTCCAGGTGGACTGGGCCGACCGGATGGTGATCACCGGCGCGAACGGTTCCGGCAAGTCGACGCTGCTGGCGGCCCTGCTGGGCCGGCTGCCGCTGGACGCCGGGCACGCCTCGCTCGGCCCCGGCGTGGTGGTCGGCGAGGTCGACCAGGCCCGGGGACTCTTCGTCGGCGGCGAGCCCCTGCTGGACGCCTTCTCGGCGGCCGTACCCGAGCTGACCCCGGCCGACGTGCGTACCCTGCTGGCCAAGTTCGGGCTGCGCGCCGGGCACGTGCTGCGGCCCGCCGACACCCTGTCGCCGGGTGAGCGGACCAGGGCGGCACTGGCCCTGCTCCAGGCCCGGGGCGTCAACCTGCTGGTCCTGGACGAGCCGACAAACCACCTCGACCTGCCGGCGATCGAACAGCTCGAATCGGCGCTGGAGTCGTACCCGGGAACGCTGTTGCTGGTCACCCACGACCGCCGGATGCTCCAGACGGCCCGGACCACCCGGCACGTCCGGGTCGACGCCGGCCGGGTCAGCGAAGCCTGACGGCCGGCGGTCCCCGGCCATCGACCTTCGTTTCTCCCGCCGCCGGACTGGGCAATAACCACGCCATGCTCACCTGGGAGTACGCCCTGTTGGTGCGCCGCCGCCAACCCCGGCTGGACGAGAGCGGCTGGGAACTCGTCTACACCTGGTACGGCCCGGACGGTGCCGTGCTCGACGTCTCCCCGTACGGGGACACCGCGCTCTCCCACCTCAACCGGGCCGGCGCCCAGGGCTGGGAGCTGGTCTCGGTGACCGAGGACGCCAACATGCAGGGCAGCGCCGAACTGCACCGCTACCACCTCAAGCGGGTACTCCGGGCGGCGACCCCCCGACCGCGGCTGCGCAACCTCGGCCGGGCCGGCCGGCGGGCCGGCACCGGCTGACCGGGGGTGAACCCGACCCGGATGCGTAACGGGGACGATTCCGGGTAGCCGCGGCCGGGAGGTGGAGGATGGTCGCGCAGCTGCACAGGGCACCCTCCGGGGAACGGTTGCGCTCGATCGACGAGTTCCTCGGCATGGCCTACGCCGACCTGGTCAAGCACGACGACCGGCTGCGCGGCACCGCCGTGCAGGCACGGTTCGACCGGGGCGTCGCGCACCTGACCGGCGAGGTGGTCGACCGCGACGAGCTGGCCACGGTACGCCGGCTCGTCGGCCGGCTCGACGGCGTACTCGCGGTCTGGTCCCGGGTACGGGTGGCCGGCCGGGACCCGGTGGTGATGGATCTCGGCTGCGGTGCCGCGAAGCAGTACCCCGGCAACCTCGGTCTCGACCTGCGGGTGGCGCCCGGGGTGGACGCCCAGGCCGACCTCTCCGGCCCGCTGCCGCTGGCCGCCGACTCGGTCGACGTGATCTTCACGGTGCACATCCTGGAGCACCTGATCGACTTCCTGACCCTTGTCGACGAGTGCCACCGGGTACTCCGGCCCGGCGGCGTGCTGCACGTGATGAGCCCCTGGTGGGGGCATGTCAACGCGGTCGCCGACCCGACCCACGTCCGGCTGCTGGACGTACAGACGATCAAGCACATCTGCCAGCGTCATCCCGGTGCGCCCCGGTGGTACCCGCTGCACGCCGGCTGCGACGGCGCGTCGATCTTCGCCGACCTCACCCCGCTCGGCCCGGACGACCCCGGCCCGGACCCCGGCCACCTGGCCCGGTTCTTCGACTGATCCGCCACGCTGCGAGGCATGTAGCGGAGGCGGGCGGGAAAGCAACGGGATCGGATCGGGCTAACGGGGAGGGCCGGTAGATGCGTGCCGTCATGTCTGAGTCGTTCGGGGCGATGCCGGAGGTCCGGGAGTTGCCGGAGCCGACGCCCGGTGACGGCGAGGTGAAGATCGAGGTGCAGACCTCGTCGCTGAACGGTTACGACGCCAAACTCGCCGGCGGCTTCCTGGCCGGCGAGCTCGAACACCAGTTTCCGGTGGTGCTCGGCCGGGACTTCGCCGGCATCGTCACCGAGGTCGGGCCGGGCGTACGCGGGTTCATGCCGGGCGAGAAGGTCTTCGGTGTGGTGGCCAAGCCGGGGCTCGGCGACGGCTCGTTCGGCGAGTACGTGGTCGTGCCGGAGGAGATGGGGCTGGCGCCGCTGCCGGCCGGTGTCGACTACCGCTGCGCCGGCGTACTCGGCCTGGCCGGGATCGCCGCGCTGGCCAGCGTGGACGCGATCGGCCCGGGGCACGGCGAGACGCTGCTGATCTCGGGGGCCACCGGCGGGGTCGGGCACTACGCCGTCCAGCTCGCCGCCGCGCGCGGCGCGACGGTGATCGCCACCGCCGAGGCCGGGCCGGCCGCCGACCTGCTGCACGAACTCGGTGCCGCACACACCGTGGACCACCGGGCCGACCTGGCCGCGCAGGTCCGGCAACTCGCCCCGGACGGGGTGGACGGCGCCATCCACCTGGCCGGCGACCCGGAGACGGTCGCCGACCTGGTCACCCCCGGCGGCCGGTTCGCCTCCACCGTCGGAGTGGACGCCGAGCAGCTCGGCGACCGGGAGCTGAACGTCAGCACGGTCGAGGCGATCCCGGACCGGATCGTGCTCGACCACATCGCCACCGAGGCCGCCGCCGACCGGCTGCGCCCGTCCATCGCCCGCACCTACCTGCTGGACGAGGTACCGCAGGCGTTCACCGACTTCAACAACAGCGGTACCGTCGGCAAACTCGCCGTCGCGATCGGCTCGGCCGGATAGCGGCAGCGCCCGCGAGAGCCCGGTGGCCGTCCGGCGGAGGTGCGAGCCGACGCTCCGCACCCTGGTCGAGGCGCAGTCGTCCGGCCGGTCAGTCCGCCGACGCCGCGCGGGCCGCCAGGAGTTCGGGGGCGAGCACCAGCACCGCGCCCGGCTCGACCCGGACCAGCCCGGCGTCGGCGAGGCCGCGCAGCGCCCGGTTGACCGAGACCCGGGTCAGCCCGACCGACTCGGCCAGCCCCTGCTGGGCACCGGGCAGCGGCACCCGGCGCCCGCTCCGGCCGGCCGCCGCGACCAGCCAGGCCGCCACCCGGGTCCCGGCGTCGGCGTACGCGGTGCGGGCCAGTTCCGCCTGCCGGTCCCGCAGCCCACCGGCCAGGTGCCCGAGTACGTGCCGCCGGACCGCCGGTACGTCGTCGATCAGCCGGAGCAGTTCACCGGCCGGCACCAGGCGGTAGCGCAGCACGGTGCCGGCGAGCCAGGTGGCGGTGTACCCGCCGCCGTCCAGCACCGCGCTCTTGTCGACCGCGCACGGGCCGGCGAAGTCGCCGAGCCGCAGCCGCTTCCCGTCCGCCGTGTCGTGCACCCCGGTCAGGGTGCCCGCCTCGACCACGAGCAGGTGCTCGGCGGGCTGGCCGCGTAGCGCCAGCACGTCGCCGGGGCGGGCGGTACGCGGCACCGAGCGGTCCAGCAGCCGGCGCAGCCGTACCGGCCCGAGCCCGGCGAAGACGGGTACGGCGGCCAGCCTGCCCAACTCGCTCGGTTCCATCACCGAATTGTCCCCGACCGCCCCGGCCAGCCGCCCGCCCCGCCCAGTCGCGCCCCGCCTCGCCCCGCCCAGTCGCGCCCCGCCCAGTCGCGCCCCGCCCAGTCGCGCCCAGTCGCGCCCCGCCCAGTCGCGCCCCGCCCAGTCGCGCCCCGCCCAGTCGCGCATCGCGTCGCGTCGCCGACGGCTGTATCAGGGTTTACCGCGCCCGCCTGTCGGGTGGCCGTATCGTCGGTACATGATCGTTGTGGAAGTGCGTTTCACCGGTGACCCGACCGAACGGTTGGCCGCCCGCCCCGCCCACCGGGAGCTGCTGGCCCGGTTGCACGCCGAGGGCGGCCTGGTCGCGGCCGGCCCCTGGGCGGACGACTCGGGTGCGCTGCTGCTGTTCGACACCGACGAGGCGACGGCACGCGAGGCGCTCGACACCGATCCCTACTACCGGGCGCCCGGGGTCAGCGTGGTCTCGGTCCGGCACTGGACACCTGTCGTCGGCGGTCCTCAGCGCAGCACGTCGTAGACGAGCTTGGTGATGCCGTTGGCGTACGTCTCGGACTCGACAAGCCTCAGCATCTGCTTGTCCCGGTCGGCGTCGCTGAACATCCGCTTGCCGGCCCCGAGCAGCAGCGGAAAGACCAGCAGGTGGTAGCGGTCGATCAGGCCGGCGTCGGAGAGGTTGCGGGCGAGCGTGGCACTGCCGTGGATGAAGATCGGGCCGCCGTCGGTCTCCCGCAGCCGGGCGACGTCCTCCAGGGAGCGCAGGATCGTGATGTCTCCCCAGTTGTCGACCAGGGCGTCCTCGGAGAGGGTGGTCGAGACGACGTACTTCGGCAGGTCCTTCAGGGCGGCGAAGTCCGCCATGTCCGGCCACACCGGCGAGAACGCCTGGTAGCTGGCCCGGCCGAACATCAGCGCGCTGGCCTCCTCGGTCTCCCGACCCTTGAGCTCGTACGCCTCGGGCACGAACTCGATGTCCTTGTACGTCCAGCCGCCGCTGCGGTGGGCCTCGGAGCTGGTGCCGCCGCCGGGCGAGTCGACGACGCCGTCCAGCGAGACGAAGGCGGTGTAGACCAGGGTTCGCATCTTCGAAGTCCTATCCGTTGTCCGGGTGGATGTGCCCAGTCTGCTGCGGACGCCGTGCGGTCGGCCACGATTAGACTCAGCCCTAATCGGGAGGGGCGAGGCGTGATCCACCTGCACGTCACGGCGATCGACCTGACCCGGGTACGCTTCGCCACCTCGCCGCTGATGGAGACGGTCGCCAGCCTCCGTACGCTGGCCGCCGGGCGGCGGGGGGCGCACCTGCACCGGCCCTGGATCGACGGGTTCGCCGAGCGCGCGGACCGGCTGCGCGACCGCGACCTCGAACTGCTCCGGGCACTGGTGCGGCCGGCGGGCTACATCCCGGACTTCCTGGTGCCGCCGCCGGAGCGCCGGTCCTCGTCCTTCGCCGAGGAGCTGGCGCGGGTCGCCGACGCCGACCCGGAGATCGTGACGCGGGAACTGGCACACCTGGCCACCCACCGGATCGCCCAGCAGAGGCCCGGCCGGGAGAGTCGGCACGCCCTGCTCCGGGCGCTGGTGGACCGACCGGATGCGGGCCTCGGCCGGATCATCGGGGCGATCGAGACATACCACCGGGTAGCGATCGCGCCGGACTGGAAGCGGATCGAGGCGTTGCTGAACGACGACGTCGCCTACCGGCTCGACGCGCTCGCCGACGGGGGCGTCGACCGGATGATGGGCAACCTGCACCCGTCGGTCACCTTCGCCGACCAGACGCTGCGGATCGTCAAGTACTACGAGGGCCACGCCGAGTGCGGCGGGCGCGGCCTGCTCCTCGTACCGTGCGCCTTCGCCTGGCCGGACGTCCTGGTGCGGACGGCGGAGCCGTCGTCGCCGAGCATCTCCTACTCGCCGCGCGGCCTCGGCCGGCTCTGGGAGGAGCACCCCGAGCAGGCCGGTTCGGCGCTGGCCGGCGTCCTCGGGCACACCCGGGCCGCCCTGCTGGCCCAGCTCGACCTGCCGATGTCGACGAGTCAGGCCGCCACCCAGATGGCACTCGCCGCGCCGACGCTCAGCGTGCACCTACAGGCGTTGCGGGCCGCCGGGCTGCTCACCTCGCGCCGGGCGGGCCGGCAGGTGCTCTACTCGCGCACCGATCTCGGCGACCGACTGCTCAGCGGGGCGGGCCGTCCGAACTGAGCCGGCGGGGCCGGCCGCGCCCGATTCCGCGTCCGGCAACGAACACCAGCATCGATTTTACGGCGTACGCTGTAAGAAGTTTTGGTTCGGGGAGGATGGCGAGGTGACGACGGAGTACAGCGGCAGTGGCGACCCGAAGCGGAGCATGGAACTGCTCTGGGGCGTACCCGACCGCCCCCGGCGGGGCCCGAAACCGAGGCTCACGGTGGACCGGATCGTCCGGGCGGCGATCGGGATCGCCGACCGCGAGGGGCTGGCCGGGCTCTCCATGCGACGGGTCGCCGACGAACTCGGCGTCACCGCGATGTCGCTCTACACCTACGTGCCGGGCAAGGGCGAGCTGATCGACGTGATGCTCGACACCGTGCACGCCCGGACCGCCGCACCCGACGACGGCAGGGGCGACTGGCGCAGCCGGGTCGAGCGGCTGGCCCGGGAGAACTACGACCGCTACCGCCGCCACCCCTGGCTGCTCCAGGTGGCCCGCAGCGTGCCGGTGCTCGGCCCGAACCTGCTGGCCCAGTACGACCGGGAACTGACCGCCGTCGACGGGCTGGGCCTGACCGAGGTCGAGATGGACCTGCTGGTCAGCCTGGTCGCCGACTACGTGCACGGCGCGGTACGCGGTGCCGTGGAGACCGCCCGGATGGGCCAGCGCACCGGGATGACCACCGAGCAGTGGTGGCAGAGCTACGAACCCCTGCTGGCGCAGGTCTTCGACGCGGAACGCTATCCGGTGGCCGCCCGGGTCGGCTCGGTGGCCGGCGCCGAATACCAGGCCCCGGCCGACCCGGCCCGCTCGTTCGACTTCGGACTGCAACGGCTGCTCGACGGGATCGAGGCGTTCGTCCAGCGCCAGAGCCAGAGCCGGAGCCGTTAGCCGGAGCCGGCAGCCGGGTCGGGGCGGGAAGGGTTGACCCGCCGTCCGCGGAAACTGTCCGGGTCACGGGGCACCGGGTTGCCGGCTCGGGTCGGTGGTGCTTGGCTGAGATCCCTTCTGGTTCCGTGGGGGTGCCCGTGCCGTCGCCACCGTCCCTCGACGACCCTGTCGCGCTGCGCCGTGGCCGGATCGCGGTGTCGATGCTGTTCCTGCTCTTCGGAATGGCGATCGGCACCTGGACCGCCCGGATCCCCGCCGTCAAGGAGAACCTGGGCCTGACCGACGGCCAGCTCAGCATCGGCCTGCTCGGGCTCGCCGCCGGGGCCATCACCGGCATGCAGTTCACCGGACGCCTGGTCGACAGGTACGGCAGCGTCCGCGTGATGCTGCCGGTCGCCCTCGCCGAGGGTGGCTGCCTGCTGCTTCCCGGGTACGCCGGCAACCTGGTCGCGCTTACCCTGGCCCTTTTCGTCTTCGGTGCCGTGCACGGCACCCTCAACATCGCGATGAACGCCAACGCGGTCGAGGTGGAACGCGCCCGGGGCCGCCCGATGCTCTCGTCCTGCCACGCGGTCTACAGCATCGGCGGCTTTCTCGGCGCGGCGGTCGGCGGCCTCTTCGCCCGCGCGGACGCCGGCGTCCCGGTCACCTTCTGGACGACCGGGCTGGTCGCACTCGGCCTCGCCGCCTGGGCCGCCCGCTGGGCACTGCCCCGCACCGGGCACCCCGCACCGCCCGCCTCCCCCGCCCCGCCACCCGTCGACGCCGGGCAGTCTGCCGGTGGCGCAGGGCCCGCTGACCGTGGCGCAGGGCCGGCTGACGGTGGCGCAGGGCCGGCTGGCGGCGGACCGGGCGGGCGGCGGCGGGAGTCGCCGGGCGTGCTCCTCCTCGGCATCCTGGCGTTCTGCTGCCTGGTCGGCGAGGGCGCCGCCGCCGACTGGAGCACGGTGTATCTCCGGGAGAGCCTGGGCAGCGAGCCGGGTTTCGCCGCCGCCGCCTACGCCGCCTTCGCGATCATGATGACGGCCGGCCGGCTCGTCGGCGACCGGCTCGCCGCCGCGCTCGGTCCGGTGACCCTGGTACGCGGCAGCGGCATCCTGGCCGCCGTCGGGCTCGGCGGGGCGCTGCTGGTCCACCACCCGGTCGCCGGGCTGATCGGATTCGGCTGCCTCGGCGCCGGGCTCTCCTGCATCGCACCGCAGGTCTTCTCGGCCGCCGGCAACCGGGACCCGAGCCAGGCCGGTCGGGCACTGGCCCGGGTCGCCGGCCTGGGTTACCTGGGCTTCCTCGTCGGGCCGGTGGTGATCGGCGGTGCCGCCGAACTGCTCGGCCTGCCCCGCGCCCTGGCACTGCCGGCCCTGCTCGCACTCTTCGTCGCCCTGGCCGCCGGAGCGCTCCGCCCCCGGCAACCGGGACAGCCGAGCACCGCACCGGTCAGCGCGGACCCACGATCCTGACCTCCGGTCGGCAGTCGTCGCCGGCCAGGAAGCGCAGCAGGTCCACACCCTCGACCTCCAGCGCCGCCGCGTCCGCGGCGGAGAGCCGGGCGAACGGCTCGACCGTGAGCAGTGCGCTGTCCCGCTCGACGACCGTCGTCCAGGTGCCGGCGGTGAAGCCGTCGATCAGCACGGCTCTCGGCAGTTGGCCGTTGCGGGTCACCGACCGGGCCCGGAACTCCTCGGTGAGCACCCGGGACCGGTCGGCGTACGAGAGCAGCAGGTTGTCGAAGTCGTAGAGGAACCGGGGCGCGGCGGGCGCGTCCGGGTCGGGACGTACGGCGTCGGGCAGGTCGAACAGTTCCGCCCCATTCTCGTCCCGCAACGGCACCAGGCTCGGGCGCAACCGCTCGACCACCTCGGCGAGCCGGGTCAGTCCGGACCAGACCTGCACGTCACGCACGGTGGCCGGGCCGAAGGCGGCCAGATAGCGGAGCACCAGGTCGTCGACGGAGACGGCCGACGGCGGCAGCTCGTCGAGCCACCTCTCGACACTCTGGTGCGCGGCCGGCCCGCTGCGCCCCCAGACGCCCCGGGGCGGCACCTGGACCAGTGGCACCCAGGCCCGGACCGCCTGGGCAAGCGCCTCGGGATCGTGGTCCGGCCAGTGCCGCGAGAGGGCCTTGCCGAGCTGTCCGAAGGTCAGCGGTCGCTCGTCGAGCAGTTCGCGGCCGGCCGCGACGAGCTCGTCCCGGTCCACGCCGGTGAGCCGCCGGCCGTAGGTCTGCGCCAGGCCGCGTTCGACCACCGGTTGCAGCACGGGGCGCAGCGCCAGCGCGTCGGCGGCGGTGACCAGGTGGATGGTCGAGCGCATCAGCGCGATCCGGACCGCCCGCCGGTCGGTCAACAGCTCCGCCACCGCCCCGGGTGGACAGTCACGCAACCGGGTCCAGAAGCCGACGTACCAGGTGTGGGTGGTCTGGGCCTGCATCCCGACCAGGTGTTCGAGCGCCTCGACCGGCGTGCGGTCCGACCGGCGCAGCAGCATCTGTCGGTGCAGGGTGGCCCGGTTGAGCGCCCGCCGGCTCACCAGCTTGCCGTGCATAGCGGAGTTCTCCCGATCGGCGAGGATGCGGCCCAGGTTAGGGATGCGGCCCAGGCTAGTGCCCGCCTCCGACCTCGCCCTCCGCACTCCGAGCAGCGGTTTGCCGGCGAGCAGCAGAGCTGGGTATATTCACCCTCGTCACGAAATGGGAGCGTTCCCATGCGTACGGGTCGCGAGCGCGGGACGGGGTGAGATCGGGCGGATGAGCATCATCCGGCTGCTCGTGGTGAACGGGTGCAGCTTCGCCCGAGGTGCCGAACTGGCCGAGCCGGACCGCGACTCCTGGCCGGCCGTACTCGGCCGGGAGCTGGAGATCGGCGTGGTCAACCTGGCCTGCGACGGCGGCTCCAACCGACGGGCCGTCCGGACCACGGTGCAGCACCTGGAGTCGATCCGGGCGGCGCACGGGATCGGGTACGGGCAGATCCTCTTCGTGAACATGTGGACCGCACTGAGCCGCAACGAGTACCACGACAGCGGGATCGAGGACGGGCCGGTCCGCCCCGACCTCGGAGTACGCCCGGCGCTGCCCGGGGAGCTGCACTGGCAGCGGGTGGCCGACTGGAAGGCCGCCGAGGGGGACAAGCCGTCGAAGGCGTACCTGCGGCACCTGTTCAGCACCACCGGCGAGACGGTCAACTTCTTCGTGGACTGGCTGCTGCTGGAGCACCACCTGACGGGTCGGGGGGTGCCGAGCCGGTTCGCGTTCGCCTGGGAGATCCTGCCGGACCCGATCCCGGCCGAGGCGGTACCGGTGATGCGGGCGCTCCGCGCCGACCTGGTCTTCGGCGCACTGCCGCCCCGGCCCGAGGAGACCTTCCGGGAGATGGTCTTCGGCCGGGTGCCGTTCGGCGACTGGGACCACCCGCTGGCGGAGGGACACCGGCAGTTCGCCGCCGCGATGCTGCGCTGGCTCGACGCCGACGAGCGGCTGCGTTTCCCCCGCGACCGGCAGGTCGAACGATCCGGGCCGATCGGCTGGTGCGGGCGGTGAGCGTACCCGGGCTGGTGTCGGTGATCATGCCGGCCCGCGACGGCGCCGCCACCATCGGCGCGCAACTGGCCGCGCTGGCCCGGCAGACCTACCCCGGGCCCTGGGAACTCGTCGTCGTCGACAACGGCTCCACCGACGGTACGCCGGAACTGGTCGCCGGCTTCACCGGCCGGCTGCCCTGCCTCCGGCTGCACCGGGCGGCCGACCGGCCCGGCACCAGCTACGCCCGCAACGAGGGCTGCCGGGTGAGCCGGGGCGAACTGCTGCTCTTCTGCGACCAGGACGACGTGGTCGGGCCCGACTGGGTGGCCGAGATGGTACGCGGACTCGCCCGGTTCCCCGCCGTCGGCGGACACGTCGAACGGCGACTGCTGAACGACGACGTCGCCCTGGCCACCCGACCCGAGAAGCCGGCCGGCTCACTCCAGTCCGGATTCGACTTCCTCCCCTACGCGCTCGGCGCCAACTGCGGGGTACGCCGGGCCGTCTTCGAGGAACTCGGCGGCTTCGACCCCGCCTACCGGTACGGCTCGGACGAGGTGAGCTTCTTCTGGCGGGCGCAGCTCGCCGGCTACCCGATCGGGGCGCTGCCGAAGGCGGTGGTGCACTACCGGCTGCGCCGGCGGCTCCCGGAGATGGCCCGGCAGTACTACGCGTACGGCCTCAGCCATCCCCGGTTGTACCGCGACTTCGCCGCCGCCGGGTTACCCCGCTCGGTCCGGCCGGCCGCCCGGGAGTGGCGCTGGCTGCTCGGCCACCTGCCGGACCTGCTCCGGTCCCGCCGGGCGCGGGCCGTCTGGGTGACCCGGTGCGCGATGCGCTGCGGCCGGATCGTCGGCAGCCTGCGCAACCGGGTCGTCTTCCCCTGAGGGCGCCCGGACCGGCGACTCCCACGCACCGCCGGGCCGGCCGCCGTCAACCGGCAAGACACCGCTTCCCGTCAACCGGCAAGACACCGCTTCCCGTCAACCGGCAAGACACCGCTCGCCGTCAACCGGCAACCCGCCGCTCGCCCACAGCCGGGGAGCGCCGGTCGTCGTCAACCGGATGACGCCACTCGTCGTCGGCCGGGTAGCGCACCCCGGTACGGGCCCGGACGGCGTCGGTGACCCGCAGCACCCCAACGGTGTCGGCGAGGGGAGCCAGCGGGCTCTCGGTCAGCCCGGCCCGCAGGCAGCGCATCACCTCCACCGCCTCGTGCACGAACCCCTCCCCCTGGTACGGCACCTCGATCGTGCGCGGCTCCCCGTCACCGGTGTACAGGCTCAGCCGGGCGGGCCGGAAGAAACCCCGGCCCAGCTCGATCCGGCCGGCGCTGCCGCAGACCGTGGCCGTCCAGGGCGTGTCGGCGACGATCGAGCAGGTGAGGCTGGCCAGCGCGCCGCCCGGATAGCCGAGCACCAGTGCGGTGGTCTCGTCGACACCGTGCCGGCTCAGCGTGGCGACCCCGGTGACCGAGTCGGGCTCGCCGAGCAGCATCTGGGCCAGGGTCACCGGATAGACGCCGAGGTCCAGCAGGGCACCGCCGCCGAGCGCCGGGTCCCGCAGCCGGTGACCGGGGTCGTCCGGCCCGACCAGGCCGAAGTCCGCCTGCACCAGCCGGGGCTGGCCGATCGCCCCGTCCCGGACCAGGGTGACCAGCCGGCGGATCGCCGGCACGCAGCGCATCCACATCGCCTCCATCAGGAAGAGGCCGGCGGCACGGGCCCGGGCCACCAGGTCGGCGGCCTGGTCGGCGTTGAGCGTGAACGGCTTCTCGCAGAGCACCGGCCGCCCGGCGTCCAGGCAGAGCGCGGTGGCCGCATGGTGGCTGGCGTGCGGGGTCGCCACGTAGACCACGTCGACCCGGTCGTCGGCGGCGAACCCGGCCCAACTGCCGTGCGCGTGCGGGATCGCGTACCGGCTGGCGAACCGCCCGGCCGCCGCCGCGGTACGCGATCCGACCGCCACCACCTCGGCGTCCGGCAGCCGCCGCAGGTCCTCGACGAACCGCCCGGCGATCCAGCCGGTGCCGAGCACACCCCACCGGATCGGCCGCCCGGTGGAGCCGGCCGGCGTTCCCGCCGGGCTCACCGGCCGGACCCGACCGCACCGGCCAGCGCCGCCGAGCCGGTGGCGAGCTGCCCGGCCAGTTCCGCCGCGCGATCGGCCAGCTCCGCCGAGCGCCCGGCCGCCGCGTGCCGGCGGGCCAGGTCGTCCCGGAGCGCCAGGCAGTCGCGTACGTAGTCGCCGGCTCGGGCGATCGGCGGATGCGGGTCACCGTCACCGCAGTACTCGACACAGATCGCCGGCACCCCGAGCGAGTCCGCCTTGGTGATCCAGGCGTAGTTGTCCAGCACCCCCTCGGCGGTGTCCACGTTGAAGTCGGCCCGCCCGCCGTCCGGGCGCAGGTTCTTCAGGTGGAAGTAGCCGAGCCGGCCGGCGAGCCGGTCCAGCACGGCGGGGTCCCGGTCGGCCGGACTGACCACGTAGGCGTTGCCCGGGTCGGCGGTGGCGACCACGGCCGGATGGTCGACCATGGCGAGCAGCTTCGCGGTGCCGGCCACCGTGTCGTGCACCGAGCCGGGATACACCTCCACCCCGACCCGTACGCCGTGCCGGGCCGCGTACTCGCCGAGCCGGCGGTAGCCCTCGGCGGCCCGCTCGTAGTGCACGGGTTCGGCCAGGGCGCTGCCGTTGGCCCGCCAGTCGTCCGGGTCCCGTTCCAGGGTCCCGGACCAGCCGTTGACCATCGGGATCCCGTGCTCCGCAGCCGCGGCGACGGTCCGCTCGACAAGCGTCAGCGAGGCGTCCCGGGCCGCCGGGTCGGCGCCGACGAAGTCCCCGGTGTAGCCGACGCAGTGCACGTCGACCCCGTAGCGGCGGCCGAGCGCCACCGCGTCGGCTACCTCGCTCTCGACCCGGGCCGGGTCGAAGTGGAAGTGCACCAGCTCGATGCCGTCCCAGCCGTGCCGCGCGGCGACCGCGAAGACGTGCCGCAGGGGGTACCTGCGGAAGGTGTAGCTGTGCAGGACGAGCTTCATGGGTTCTGCCCTCCGGTCAACGCCAACCGCACTCCGCCGTTGGCGACGCTTCGTTCCAGTGCGTGCAGCACCCGCAGATCCCGCAGCCCGCGGGCGACACCCGCCTCGACCGGTACCGGCGCCCCCGCCGCGCAGGCGGCGAACGCCCGGTACTGGGCGAGGTACGGGTCCACCGGCTCGGGGCGCAGCCAGCGCCGGCCCTCGTCGTCGCAGACCAGCACCTCCCCGCCGGAGTCCATCGCCCACGAGTTCCGGACCACCAGCAGGCCCCGCTCGCAGACGACGGTGTAGCGCGAGACGCCGGTGCACGGCGGCTCGGTGAACGACGACTCGATCTGGAGCCGGCGTTCCTCGCCGAACCAGACGGTCGCCTCGACGAAGATCTCGGTCAGTTCCCGGTCGCCGGCCGGATAGCCGGTCCCCCGACAAGCGGTCGGGGCGGCGTCGAAGACGTCTGCGGCGGTCAACAGTGGATAGATCGCCAGGTCGCCGAGGCAGCCGAGACCGCTGTCGGCCCGCCGGTTGCGCCAGTCCCGTTGCCGGTGCCCGAGATGGCAGGCGGAGATCGACCTCGCCGCGCCGAGCCGCCCGGAGCGGACCAGCTCGACCACCGCCCGGTTGTAGGCGTTGTGCCGGGACATGTAGCCGACCAGGGCCGGGGCACCGGAGGCGGTGGCGGCACGCAGGATCCACTGCCCACCGGCCACCGTGTCGGCGAGCGGCTTCTCCACGAGCGTCGGTACGCCCCGGGCCAGCGCCCGGCAGGCGTACTCGGCGTGCCGCCGGTTCGGCGTCGCCACGTGCACCCCGTCCAGCGGCGTACGCAGGAAGTCCCGCACGTCTGTCCCCGCCCAGACCCCCGGTACCTGCCCGGCCACCGCCCGCAGCGCCGCCTCGTCGGAGTCGAGTACGGCGACCAGTCGCAGGTCGTCGGCGGCGGCGATGGCCGGCAGCAGGGCCCGGCGGGTCAGGAAACCGGCGCCGACGATGCCGATCCGGAACGTCATCGGACCCGCTCCGGCGGACCGGACCGGTCCAGTTCCGGCGGACCGGACCGGTCCAGTTCCGGCGGACCGGACCGGTCCAGTTCCGGCGGGCCGGACCAGTCCAGCAGCAGGCTGCGCGGACCGAGCGAGCGGTGGGTGGCGCCGGCGATCGCGTCCAGGGTGTGCCGCTGGGCCGCCAGGGCAGCGTCCAGGGCCGGGTTGCCGGTGCCGACCGGCCGCTCCGGGGCGAGCAGCACCGCCACCCCGACCGAACGGGTGTGCCAGACCAGTTGGTAGGAGTGGTGGTTCCAGGCGCTGCCCTCGTGCACCTCGACGGGGCGGCCGAGCCGCCGGGCCAGCCGTTCCGCACCGACCGCGGCGGCCGGGGCGGCGCCGTACCCGACGACGTGCACGGTGGTGAGGTCGGGCCGCCGGGCGAGCCAGCCGGCGAGTACCCCGGCCAGTTCGTCGGGGTCGCCCACCGGGCGGGCCCCGGTGGGCCGGTCGGCGGCGGTCGGCGCCGCCGGCAGCAGCCGCTTGTAGTGGTCCACCGCGTCGTGCGTGGCGAACCGCAGCCCGTGCCGCACGGCGACGCAGGCGACCAGGGCGGCGACCGCGTAGCAGCCGGCCATCGCGGCGGCGACCGCGCCGGCCGGTCCGCCGGGCCGGCGCAGCCCGGCGATGCCGGCGGCGACGTCGACCAGCAGCGCCCCGGCAGCCGGCTCGGCGGCCACCTCCGGCCACGGCCGGAACCGCTCGGACTTGCCGCCCCAGCCCTGCCGGGCGGCCTGCAGGGTCCAGAGCCGCAGCCCCGGACCGGCATCGGGTGGCAGCCGGAACAGCACCCGGGGCCGGCCGGTCGCCGGCAGCCGGGCGGACTCCTCGGCGGCCCACTCGCCGATGCTCCGGGCCGCGCCGGCGAACGCCCGGTAGGCGTCGTCGAAGTGCGGCCAGCTCAGCATCCGGGCGGCGAGCAGCGCCGGCACCGAGAGCGGTGCGTGGTAGAGCGCGACCTGGTCACGCCCGCCGGCCAGCGAGAGGGTGCCGCCGCGCTCGCAGAGCCAGGCCGGGGCCGCCCCGCCGGTCCGGTGCCGGGCCAGCGCCAGGGTGGCGGCCAACAGCCGGGTCTCCCGGGTACGCCCGGAGGCGCTTACCGCGAAGCCGGCGACGGCACCCCGGCCACCCCACTCGGCGAGCGTCCGGTGCACCGTCGACGGGTCGAGGGAGTCCAGCACCCGGATCACGGCCTGCCCCGGCACCGCCTCGGCGATCGCCCGCAGCCCGAAGGCCCAGCCCCCGGTGCCGGCGAAGACCGCCCGGCGGCAGCCGCGCAGCAGCGTCCCGCCGCCCCGTTCGGCGGTGAGCCGGGCGACCCGGGCCCAGGACGGCGGGTGCACCCAACCGAGCCGGGGCGATCCGGCGAGGCTGGCCAGCGCGGCGACCGTACCGGCCGGACCGTACCGCTCGCCGCTGGCGGCCGCCCGCACGTACGCCCACAGCCCGGCACCGCTCGGCTCCGCCGCCCCCGCCCAGGGCCGGGCGGTCACGGGCCTCCTCCTCGGCCGGTCACGGAGGGCTTCCGTCGGGCGGTCGGTGGGCCGCCGCGCCGGGCGGTCACGGGGTGCCTCGGCGGGTCGCCACGGGCGCCGGGGCGGTCACCGTGCCGTCGAGCCGGAAGTCGACCACGACCCGCAGCGGCGCGCGGCCGGCGACCGTACCGTGGTCGAGGATCTCGGTCGCCACGCCCGGCAGCGCGGGCAGCGAGACGAGGTGGCTGACCAGCGGAGCCAGGTCGAGTCCGGGCGGATCGTCCGGCTCGGCGCCGGTGCTGAGCAGCTCACGGGCGGCGGCGAAGTCACCGGCCCGACCACCCCGGCTGCCGACCACGGTGCACCGGCCGCCGGCCGGGTTCGGCACCACCTGCCGGTCCCGGCCGGCCCGCACCGGCCCGGGGTCGAGCGTCGCGCCGCCGCCGACCCGGAGCAGCCGGCCGGGACGGAAGCCGCCGAACAGGTGCAGGTTGGCCGCGTCGGCCAGCGCCGGCCAGCTCAGTTCGACCGCCGCCGGGCCGGCGTTTCCGGCCACCGCCAGCACGGCCAGTTCGGCACCCCGGCCGGCGGTGACGGACCGGACCCCGGCGGCGAGTCCAGAGTCGAGCGGCAGTACCGCGTCCGGGGCCGGCAGCCCACGGTGGACGGCGGCCCGCAGCCGCCGGTCGGACCGGGCGGCCAGGGTCACGGTGCGGGCGCCCCGGGCCCGGGCGACGGCGACGTGCAGCAGGCCGAGCACCCCGGCGCCGACGACGAGTACGTCCCGGCCGGCCCAGTCCTCGGCGAGCAACCGGTGCGCCCGCAGCACCGCCGCCAGCGGCTCCAGCAGCACCCACTCCGGACCGCAGCCCCGGGGTACGCCGACGAGCTGCCGCTGGGCCAGCGCGCCGAGGTCGGTGACGAGCAGGTCCCGGAACACCCCGGGGACGTTGTGGCCGAGCTTGAGGTAGTCGTCGCCCGGATGGTTGGGGTTGATCGTCACCAGGTCGCCGGGGCGCGGGCCGGAGATCGCGCCGCCCACCTCGACCACCTCGGCCACGCACTCGTGCCCGAGCACCCCCGGTTCCAGGCCGCGTGCTCCGCGCAGGATCTCCAGGTCGGTGCCGCAGAGTCCGGCGTACCTGGGTCGGAGCAGCAGTTGCTCGCGCCCACAGCGCGGCCGGCTGGCGGTGGTCAGCACCAGCCGCGACTCGCCGATCGGCTTGACCAGCTCGCGGACCTCGTCCCGCCGGGCGCCGAGATAGCCGGCCATTCCGGCCAGGGTGGCCCGGCCGGGGTCGGCGGGTACGTGCAGCAGCCCGTCCCGCTCGGCCGCCGTCCAGCCGGAGAACCAACCGGCGTCGACGCAGAGTTCCGTCAGCCAGCCGCGCAGCGCGGCGAACCAGGGCGGCCCGACGCCGTGCGCGAAGCCGCCGACCACCACCACCGTGCGGAGCCCGAGCTGCGCGCAGACCTGCAACACCGCCACCGCGAGGTGCCGGGTCGCGCCGCGCAGCAGGTCGGTGACGAACGCGTCGCCGCTGCGGGCCGCCTCGGCGAGCGCCCCGGCGTCGATCCGGCCCGGGTCGCCGTCGGCCAGCCGGTGCAGGATCGAGCCGGCGAAGTCGTCCGGATGCCGCCGGGCCCGCCGGACCGCCGCCCGCAGCACCGCCGGCCCCGAGCTGTACGCGCAGAGGTCCGCCACCGCACCGCAGTCGCACCACGGCAGGTCCAGCCGGGCCAGTTCCGCGCGGGCGCTCCGGTCCCCGGCGGCGGCGGCCCGACCGAGCCGGGCGGCGGTGGCCGGGCCGCCGGGCAGCGCGGCGAGCCGGTTCGGCTCCACAGGTACGTGCCCGATCTCCCCGCCCAGCCCGGCCGGGTCGACGAGCAGCCTGGCGGCACCGGGAAGCCGGTCGTCGAAGACCTTGACCGCCACCCCGGTGCTCACGGTCAGCAGCGCGAACCGACCGAGCCGCCGGTAGTGCCAGGCCGCCGCGGCGACGTCGTTGAGCACTGTCACCCTGGCCCACGGCAGCCGCGCGCCCAGCGCCGCCCGTACGTCGTAGCCGGCCGACCGCGCCTGCCAGAGCACGCTGGCGTCCCGCACCACCCCCTCGGCGGTGACCACCGCACCGAAGGCGACGCCCACCTCCCGCCGGCCGGTGGGCCCGGCGCGGCGGTGCAACCGGTCGGCCTCCTCGGCGATCCGGTCCAGCAGGGCGGTCCGGACGGCGTCCACCGGCAGCTCCGGCCGGTCCCGCCGGTTCGGGGTGGCGAACCGGACCACCTCGCCGACCAGCCGACCCGCCTCGGCCAGCGCCAGCCGGGTCCAGGTGCCACCGACGTCGACCACCACGTCGCGTACCGGTTCTCCGGTCACGAGCCGCTCCACGCCCAGGCCGGCGCCGCCGCTGCCCCCGCTGCCGGTGCTGCCGCTGTCGGGGCTGCCGCTGCCGGTGCTGCCGCTGTCGGGGCTGCCGCTGTCGGGCCTGCCGCTGTCGGGCCTGCCGCTGTCGGGGCGCACGGCTGCGGGTCGGAGGCCGACGGGCCGGGGGCCGGCTGATCGGAGACCGGCTGATCGGGGGCCAGCGGACCGGAGACCGGCTGATCGGGGGCCAGCGGACCGGGGGTCAGCGGACCGGGGGCCGGCTGGTCGGCGGCCGGTGTACCGGCCCGGCGGCGCAGTGCCGACCAGGCCCGGTGCAGGTCGGCGGGGTCGAGTTCGGCTATCGAGTCGACGAACCCGCCGACCCCGATCCCGACCGGTACGGCCAGGTGCAGCCTGCCCCCCTTGTGCGGCAGTACGTCGCTACGCAGCGCCCGCCACAGCCCGTCCGCGTCGCAGCAGCCGTCGTACGTCGGCAGCCCGATCCGGCGCAACAACGTCTCGGCGCGTCCGGCGACCTGCTCCGGCACCCGCCCGGCGGCAACGCCCAGTCGGCAGGAGAGTGCCATCCCGACCGCCACCGCCTCACCGTGCCGGAGCCGGTAGCCGGAGCGTTCCTCCAGGACGTGCCCGAACTCGTGGCCGAAGTCGGCGAGCCGGCGCAGCCGCCGCTCCCAGGGGTTCTCCTCCAACTCGACGAGCATCGCGGCGACCGCCCGGCGGAGCACCTCGTCGAGCACCGGGGCGGCGGCCGGCTCGCGCAGCACGGCGTGGTGCTCCTCGACCAGGTGGTAGAGGCGGGCGTCCCGGACCAGCGCGATCTTGACGATCTCGGCCAGCCCGCAGCGGAACTCGGCCGCCGGCAGGGTGGCCAGGAATCCGGCGTCGCAGAGGCAGGCCAGCGGCGGATGGTACGCCCCGAGCAGGTTCTTCCGGCCGTCCAGGTCCACCCCGACCTTCAGCCCCACCCCGGCGTCGACCAGCCCGACCAGGGTGGTCGGCACCCGGACGTACGGCGTCTGTCCGGGGTGGCAGGCGGCGACGTAGCCGACCAGGTCGAGCACGGTACCGCCGCCGACCGCCAGGATCCGGTCGGCGGGCCCGAGACCGAGCCGGCGCACCTGCCGCAGCAGCGGCACGGCGGCGTCGAGCGTCTTGCCCCCGGGCGAGCTGCGCACCGGCAGCACGGTGTAATCGGCGAGCCTGCCCGGCCGGCGCCGCCGGCCCAGCGTCTCCCGAACGGCGGCGGTGACGGCCGGTGAGAAGTCGTCCACCACCGCCAGCACGCGGGCGCCGGCCGGGAGATGGCCGGAGAGCGCCGGGTTGTCCGGGTCGAGGACCCCGGCGGTGAAGGTGACCTGGTAGTCCAGCCTCCTGATCCGGTGCGCCCGGATCGGCACCGGTGACCGCCACCGCCCCTCCGCCAGCACGGCCCCGGCCGACACTGCCGGCACTGCCGGGGACGACACTGCCGACGCCGGAGGCGGCACCGCCGGCACTGCCCGGGACGACACTGCCGGCACTGCCCGGGACGACACTGCCGACGTCGAAGGCGGCACCGCCGCAGGTTGCAGACCGGGCGCAGGCAGCGGATCCGGCGCCGGGGACGCCGAGGAGGGCCGCCACACCGACGCCGGAGGTGCCGCGGGTGCGGGGGGTGCCGGCCAGATCCGGGGGGCGCCGGGGCCGTGCCGGTGCAGCAGCCGGGCCACCGCGTCCAGCGCCGCCTGCCGGACCGCCGCCGGGTGCGCCGCCCGGTCGAGCTGTCCGGCGAGTACGTCGTGGTGCCCGTCGAGCTGTCCGGCGAGTACGTCGTCGTGGCGGGCGAGGTGGCGGATCGCCGACGCCTCGTCGGGGCGGATCGGCGTGGGGTCGGCGAGCAGGGTGTCCACGTCGACGAGCAGGACCGGGTCGCGCGCCTCGGCCGCGCACACCGGGACGCCGGCCAGCACCCGGGCGGTCTGGCCCAGCGAGGACAGCAGTGACGGCAGGTCGTCGTGCAGCCGCACCGCGCGGGCGTACCGGCGGTACACGGCGGCGGCGAGTGCGGTGGCGGAGGTCGCCGACGGGCCGGCGAGGGAGACGAAGGCGTCCCGCCGGCCGAGTCCGGTGACGACGGCGGCCCGCAGCACCGCGCGTACCGGATCGGCCTCGCCCGGCCCGACGAGGTCGGCGGCGTCGACCGTGCGGTAGTGGTCGAGCACGCCGCGCTCCCGCCAGTGCCCGAGCCAGCTGTCGAGCCGGCGGCGGCGCTCCGGCCGGTCGCATACGGCGAGGACCCGGCGCGCGTCGCCGAGCGTCCGCAGCAGCGTGGCGTCGCCGGGCCGCCACAGGTCCCGGCACATCCGCAGCTCCACGGTGTCGATCAGCTCGGCCCGGAGCGCGTCCTTGAGGCCGGGCGGAGCCTTGAGGCCGGGCGGAGCCGTCGCCGGACCGGGTGGAGCCGTCGCCGGACCGGGCAGGTCGCGGTGTCCGGCCAGGGCCGTGGCCCCGATGGTGGAGGACATCGCCTCACACCGGCGCTTGCTGGGCGCAGGCCCGGCGCAGCAGTTCGACAAGCGGCCGACGCGGCTGGCACCTGTCGAACCGGAACGAGGCCATCATCTCGTCGATCGCCGACTCGCCCATGCCCCGGAACAGTTCGCCGAACTCCGGCAGCAGCGCCTCGGCGAAGAGGATCTGCGGCACCAGCCGGCCGATCAGGAACTCGCTGCCGAACGGGAACGGCAGGTAGTCCGGGAACTCCCGGGCGAAGAGTTCCTTGAGCGGGCGCATCACCTGCTGGATGTGGTCGTGCCGGCCGCCCCACAGGTCGACGCCGAGCCGGGCCTTCTTCTCCAGTACCGGCCGGACCCGGCGCATCCACGGGCTGTCCGGGTCGACCACGAGTGGCGCCGCCACCCCGATGTCCTTGTACGGCCAGAACGCCCAGTTGGCCCGGTGCCGGGTGTAGATCTCGAACTGGTCGGCGAGCAGCCGCAGCCGCATCCCGTCCCGCTCGGGTTCACCGGTGAAGACCGCGTTGAACTCGCCGACGTAGACCGGGGTGCCGGTGCGCAGCATGTACTCGCTGCGCTTGAGGAACGTCCGCTCCAGTACGCCCGGGTCGAAGTACTGGTCGCGGGACTGGTCCGGCAGCAGGATGCCGTGCTCGTAACCGACGCCGTCCGGCGACTCCCAGACGTGGGTCAGGTGCGCCACTCCGGGATAGCGGCCGTCCGGGACGTAGCCGGGCGGCGCGTAGTCGTGGTGCGAGTAGACGACGTTCGGCAGCGGTTCGCCGTAGACGTCGAAGTCGTTGGAGTAGCGGTTGCCTTCCAGGATGACGATGTGCTCCGGGTC
The DNA here is from genome assembly GCF_049179135.1 of Plantactinospora sp. WMMB782. NCBI lineage: Bacteria > Bacillati > Actinomycetota > Actinomycetes > Micromonosporales > Micromonosporaceae > Plantactinospora > Plantactinospora sp. WMMB782. The sequence goes on from NZ_JBMHMC010000007.1 coordinate 1,772,337, forward strand.
GACCTCGCGGATCGCCTCGACCAGCCGGCGCGAGTACGGCCCGACCACCTCCCCGCTCGGGTCGGCCGGCTCGTTGACCGGGTTGTACGCCGCGACCCACGGCTCGTCGCGGTAGCGGCCGGCGATCTCCCGCCAGAGGTGTACGACCCGGTCCTGGAAGTGCGGGTGCTGCCAGAACTGGGCCACGTGGGTCGGGTTGTCGCTGTGCCAGTCCTGGTTCTGCCAGCCGGGCAGCGCGTGCAGGTCGATGATGGTGCGTACGCCGCAGGCGGCCAGCAGCTCGATCGCCCGGTCCAGGTGGTGGAAGCCGGACTCGACGATCTCGAACGGCCGCCGGTCGTCCTCCAGGTGCCGGTAGTTGACCGGGATCCGGACCACGTTGCAGCCGAGCCCGGCGATGAACCGGGCGTCGTCGGCGGTGAAGAAGTGCTCCAGGAACCGCTCGAAGAAGAAGTCCGCCCGCTCCGGGCCGAGCACGTCCCGCACGGCGGCCCGCATGCCCTGCTCGTAGGCGGGGAAACCGGTCATCCAGTTCTCGAAGTTGAGCCAACCGGCGAGGCCAATCCCCCGCCAGATAACCGGCCGTCCGTCGCCGTCGACTATTTGATCGCCATTGGTCCGGAGAAATCCTCCGGGGCATGCCAAAGCAAACCGGGACACGGACATGCCACCCCCTGTCTTTCCCGTCGTCGGGTGCATTGCCCGTTCGGATTGATATCGACTCAATACGATGGAGCGACGGCCGTCAAGGGGTCGGGCATGATCAGATGGACGCGCTCCCACGGCGTACCTGTCGAGCCCGGAGCCTTGCACCGCGAGTATCCCGGAGGTGGCGGGGCGTTCCGGTCCGGAAGTTGCCGAGCGCGTTGCGAGACGATATTTTGCGCAAGGATGTTAGCGCTACCACCGTCAGCACCCGCCGTACGTCCCCCGGAGGGGAAAAATGGTTTGGCCGCGCGCGTTGAGGTCAGTCCTAACCGTCGTACGGCGCCTGAGTCGACGCCGTCACCGGCGCAACCGCCGTGATCCGTTCCTCTACAAGTGAGCCACGCCGCGAATCGGAATCCCGCCGCCCGTCCGGTGTGGCCACTACGTCGTCCGGTCCGTCACGACGGCGTCGACCTCGAACTCCACCAGCCACTCCGGGTCGATGAAGCGGGACACCTCCACGAAGGTGCAGGCCGGCCGTACCTCGGCGAAGCGTTCGCCGTGGGCGCGCGCCGCCTCCCGCCAGCGGGTGATGTCGACGAGCATCACCCTGGTCCGGATCACGTCCGCCAGTGTCGCGCCGGCCTCCCGCAGCGCCTGCTCGGCGATGTCCAGGCAGCGCACCGACTGCGCGTAGACGTCCCCCGGGCCGGCGGTGCCACCGTCCGGCGCGATCGGCGCGGTGCCGGCCACGCAGACGTACGGCCCGACCCGTACGGCCCGCGAGAAGCCGATCTCCGGTTCCAGTGGTGATCCTGAGCTGACCAGGCGGCGGGAAGGCGTCACGGTACCGGAGCATCGCAGAGGAGTGGCCCGCGCCGCGCCCCGGCCGGTGCGCACGGACCAAGTCGGCACGGACCTTGTCGGCACGGACCTTGTCGGCACGGACCTTGTCGGCACGGACCTTGTCGGCACGGACCTTGTCGGCACGGGGCTGTCGGCACCAGGCTGCTCGCCGGTACGGAGCTGTCGGCACCAGGCTGGTCGCCGGGACATAGCATCGGCCGGGTGGCCAGCCCCGCCGACCTGCCCGGACGCGATCCCCGGCTGCGCCGGCCCCGGATCGCCACACTTGTCGCGCTGCTCGGCACGCTGCTCACCGCCCTGATGATGCCGGGGATCGGCCTGGCCCGCGAGCCGGATCCGCTCTGGATCGCGCTCGGCGCGGTCGGCATCGGCGCCGCCGCCGTCGCGCAGATCGTGGCGGTCTACGTACTGCTCACACCCTGGCTCGGCGGCACGGCCCGGCAGCTGGCACTGGCCGGGTACGCGGCGACCGCCGTCGTCTCGGTGCCCCTGGTCGGCCCGGTGGCCGGCGCCGACTGGCCGACCTGGGCCTGGCTCGGCGCCTCGGTCGTCGGTACCGCGCCACTGCTGCTCGGCCGCCGGACGGCGGCACTGGCGGTGCTGGCGGCCGTCGGCGTCGCGGTGGTGGTGGCCCGGAGCACCGGCGGTTCGGTCCGGGACCACCTCCTGATCACCGGCGGCATCGGCCTCTCCGTCGCGGCGGTCGGCTGGGTGCAGGTGTGGTTCTGGGACCTGCTGGTGCAGGCCCAGCGAGGTCGGGCCGCCCAGGCCCGGCTGGCCGCCACCGAGGAGCGGCTCCGGTTCGCCCGGGACGTGCACGACCTGCTCGGACACCATCTCTCGGTGATCGCGCTGAAGGCGGAACTCGCCGCCCGGCTCGCACCTGTCGACCCGCAACGGGCCGGGCGGGAGGCCGACGAGGTACGCCGGCTGGCCGTCTCGGCCCTCGCCGAGGTACGCGAGGCGGTGCACGGCTACCGCGCGGTGGACCTGCGCGAACAGCTCGCGGCGACCGCCGAGGTACTGCGCTCCTCCGGGGTACGCTGCACCGTCGACCAGCCGGCCGGCGGGGACGTACCGGCAGAGGTCGCCGCGCGGTTGGTGCCGGTACTGCGCGAGGCGAGCACCAACCTGCTGCGGCACAGTCGGGCCGGCTGGTGCACGATCGAGGTCGCCCGGCAGGGCGACGGGTTCCGGCTGGTCGTCGCCAACGACGGGGCGGGGCCGGCCGCACCGGACCGGCACAGCTCGGGGCTGCGTGGCCTGGCCGACCGGCTGGCCGACGCGGGCGGGACACTCCGGACCGCGTACCGCGACGGCGTGTTCACGGTCGAGGCCGTCGTACCGGCCAGCGCGGAGTCGGGCGCCGCGGAATCGCGGATTCCGACGGCACGGACGGAGGGTGGCGACGATGGGCGCGGCGGATGAGCCGGCGAGTGGTCCGGCGCGGGAGCACGCGGTCGGCGGTGCGGGCGGGTCGCCGGTGATCCGGGTGCTGCTCGCCGACGACGAGGAGCTGATCCGGGTCGCGGTCGCCGCGCTGCTGGACCTGGAGCCGGACGTCGAGGTGGTGGCGCAGGCCGGCGACGGGCGGGCGGCGGTGCGGGCCGCGTTGGCGCACCGGCCGGACGTGGCGGTGGTCGACCTGGAGATGCCGCTGCTGGACGGGCTGGGCGTGACCGCCGAGCTGGCCAGGGTGCTGCCGTCCTGCGCCGTGGTGATCCTGACCGGTCGTGGCCGGCCCGCGCACCTGCGCCGGGCACTCACCACCGGCGCCCGGGGCTTCCTGGCCAAGGGTGCACCGGGCGGGGCGCTGGCCGACGTCGTCCGGCGGGTGCACGGCGGCGCCCGGTACGTCGACCCGACGCTGGCGGCGGAGGCGCTGACCGCACCCGAGTGCCCGCTGACCCCGCGCGAGCTGGAGGTGCTGCGGCTGGCCGGTGTCGACACACCGGTCTCGGCCATCGCCCGGCGTACCTCGCTGTCCCAGGGAACGGTCCGCAACCACCTGGCCGCCGTGGTCGGCAAGCTCGGGGTCGCCAGCCGCGCGGAGGCGTACCGGACGGCCGTGCAGAACGGCTGGCTCTGAGTCGGAAGGCGGGCGAACGGGCGCCCGTACCCGGGCATGGCTCCCGTACCGTGTTGGCTGTGCGTGGCGCGGGCGCGAGACTCGGCATCGACTTCGGTACGTACAACACCGTCGCGGTGCTGGCTCCGGCTGGCCGGGAACCCCGGCCGCTGCTCTTCGACGGGTCGCCGCTGCTGCGCTCGGCGGTCTGTGCCGACACCGGAGCGCGGCTGCTGGTCGGCCAGGACGCCCTGCACACCGCACTCTCGCTGCCACAGTCCTACGAGCCCTATCCGAAGCGCTGCGTCGACGAGGGCACCGTGCTGCTCGGTGACCGGGAGATGCCGGTCGAGGAACTGTTCGCCGCTCCGCTGCGCCGGGTGGCCAGCGAGGTCCGCCTGGTCACCACCGAGCCGGTCACCGAGGCGGTGCTGACCTTTCCGGCCGCCTGGGGCTCCCACCGCCGCGGCATCCTGCTGGCCGCGGCCAACCGGGTGCTGCCGACCGTACGCCTGGTGGCCGAGCCGGTCGCCGCCGCCAACTTCTTCGTCGAGGTCGCCGGCCGGGACCTGCCGGTCGGGCGGTGTGCGGTGGTCTACGACTTCGGCGCCGGCACCTTCGACGTGACAGTGGTACGCCGAACCATCGGCGGATTCGAGGTGCTGGCGACCGAAGGGCTCGCCGACTGTGGCGGGCTCGACGTCGACGCCGCCGTCGTGGACCGGATCGGTGCCACGATCGGCAGCCGGGACGGGGCGCTGTGGGCCCGGCTGACCAGCCCGGAGACCACCTCCGACCGGCGGGCGAGCCAGCAGCTCTGGACCAACGCGCGGGCCGGCAAGGAAATGTTGACCCGGAACACCACGACGCTGATCCACGTACCGCTCTTCGACGTGGACATGCCGCTCGGCCGGGAGGAGTTGGAGGAACTCGCCGCCCCGGTCGTCGCGCGTACCGTGGCGACCACCCGTACCCTGCTCGACCGGCTGGACGACGGCGGGTCCACTGTGGCCGCGGTCTTCCTCTCCGGTGGTTCCAGCCGGATGCCGGCGGTCGCCACCGCGCTGCACCGGGCGCTGGAGATCGCTCCCAGCGTCGTCGAGCAGCCGGAACTGGTGGTCGCCGAGGGCAGCCTGCGGGTGCCGTCCGGCGCCGGCATCGACGGGGCCGGCCCGGCCGGGGCGACGGCGCCGCCGGCGGCCGCGCAGCCGAGCGGCCCGGCGGGTGCCGGCACGCCGACCGGACGGTCCGGCCGCTGGGCGGCGCTGTCCCGGTCCCGGCGGGTCCGGATCACGGCTGCCGCCGGGGCGGTCGCCGGCATCCTGGCCGCGGCCACCGTCGCCGCCTCCGTCGCCGGGGGCGGTGACCCGGGTCGGCGTACGAAGTTGACCGGTGCCGCCTCGGCGACGCCGACCGCCAGCGGGTCACCCCGCCCGTCCGCCACCCCGACGGTGACCGCCGCCGGGGTGGACGCCTGCCTGGTCGGCAGCTGGCGGAGCGTCAGCGCCCAGTCGTTGAACACGATCGACAACCAGAAGATCCATTTCAGCGGGGGCGCCGGCACCATACAGACGTACACGGCGGACGGCCGGGTGACGCTGAACTTCGGCAGGACCACTGACAAGACCGCCAGCTATCGGGGTACCCGGTGGCGGGAGCGGATCCGTGGCAGCGCCTCGGCCAACGTCTACCACCGCAACGGCGTGGAGTACATCAGCGACGTACGGGCCAAGGGGACGGTCGTGCTCTACCGGGGCAGCAGCCGCAACGCGAGTATCCCGCTGTCGCTGGTGCTGGAGCCGAGCGAGTACGTCTGCTCCGGCGACCGGATGCGGTTCTTCGGTGCCGGCGCCAGCGAGTGGACACGGGTCCGCTGACCCGCCCGGCGCCCGCCACCCCCGCAGCGGTTTCAGAACAGCGTCAACGGCTCGGCCGGGACCGGCTCCGGCAGGGCGTCGAGTTCGGGCATCCGGGCCCGCACCTCGGCGTGGAAGCGGCGGGCCAGCTGTGGCGCGTCCGCGTTGTCCGGGGTGTGCACGAAGACGGTCGGCGAGCGGCCCTCACGCAGCCAGCCGACGGTGACGTCGACCCAGTGCCGCCAGCCGTCGACGGTCCGGTCCGGATCGTCGCGGCCGAGATAGCGGACGATCGGCCGGTCGGTCAGCGCGGCCGTCCGGAGCGGCATCCGGGGTTTCTTCGTCCAGGCGTCCCGTTCCGCGTCGCTTGTCGGGGCAGCCTGGAAGAACGCGGTGGTGTCGAACGGGATCCACTCGGCGGACGCCTCGGCGAGTACCCCTTCGAGCAGTCGGGTCGCGCGGGGATCGGTGAAGAAGGCGGGGTCGCGGACCTCGACGGCGTAGCGGTGCGAGTCGGGCAGCCGGCGCAGGAAGCGGGCGAGTACCCCGACGTCGTCGGGTGCGAACGAGCCCGGTAGTTGGATCCAGAGGGCGTGCGCCCGGGGGCCGAGCGGTTCGACCGCGTCCAGGAAGGCCCGCAGCGGCCCGTCCGCATCGGTGAGCCGGTGCTCGTGGGTGACGACCTTGGGGATCTTGAGCACGAACCGGAACCCGGGACCGGTCTGCCGGGCCCAGCTGGCCACGGTCTCCCGGCTCGGGGTCGCGTAGAAGGTGGTGTTTCCCTCGACCGCGTCACACCAGCCGGCGTAGCAGCGCAGCCGCTCGGCGGCCGGCGACTGCTGTGCCAGGAACCGCCCCTGCCACGCCTTGTGCGCCCACATCGCACATCCCACGGCCAGCCGCACCGAATCCCCTCCCACCGGACAGACAGCTCCCGGCCGGCCCAACCCAACCCGGGGCACCGGACCCGCGGGGGCCGGGCCCTCCGCCGGAACCACGGTATACGTCGCGCCGCCGGTGGACGGGGGGTGCCGGCCCGGTGCGACGCGCCGCTGTGCCGAGGCGGGCTGGTGCGCCTCGGCGCAGAGGCCGGCGGCAGGCGGCCGACCGGCGGTGACGGACTTGACCTCGCCCCTGGGGCACGCCGCAGACTGCACAGCGTGCAGCGGAAATACCTGCGGGCCGGCGAGTTCGGTGCGGCCGGGCGGTTGTCGCCGAAGGCCCTGCGCCGCTATGCCGAACTGGGCCTGTTGCCGCCGGCGCACGTCGACCCGGTCAACGGCTACCGCTACTACAGCCCGGACCAGCTGCCCCGGGCCCGGCTGATCGCCCGGCTGCGCCGCCTCGGGCTGTCACTGGCCCGGATCGGCCAGCTCGCCGACCTCACCCCGGAGGCTCGGGCCCTCGAACTGCGCGGCTGGCTGCACGCCCAACGCGGGCTGCTCGACGAACGGGCGGCGGTGCTGGAGGCGATGCGCTCGGACGGCGGCGTAACCGTTCTCGTCGACGCCGTCGGCCTGCGGGACGTACCGGCTACGAAGGTGCTCTGCCGGAGCCGCCACGTCGACACCGGCGGCCTGGACGACCTGATCCACACGGCCGGAGACGACATCCGGGCGCATCTGCGGAACTCCGGCCGTCCGGACAGCGCTCCGCTGCTCGTCCACTTCCACGATCTCGTCACCCCGGACTCCGCGGGACTGGTCGAGGTCGCCGTGCCGTACGGCGGCAGCGTCGAACCGGTCGACGACCTGTACGCCCGCCTGCTGCCCGCACACACCGAGGCGTACCTGCCGGTGCCGGCCGGGTACCACGACTTCCCGCTGGTCCTGCGGGCGTACGACGCGGTGGAGGCGTGGACCGACGCGCGTCCGGACGTCACCTGCGTCGGCCACCCGTACGAGATCCATCCGGGTACGGACGCGCCCTTCGACGTCGCGTACCCGGTATCCACCTGAGGCGAGAGGCTGCTTCCCCATGCGTCACACCCCATACGTCGGCAGTGGTCCGTACTGCTACGCCAACTCGTTCGCCATGCTGCTCGGTGAGCGGTCCCCGTCGACCGCCGTCATCGAGGTCGCCACCGGCGGCCCGTTCGGGATGCAGCTCGTCGGCGGCCGGACCGTCTTCTTCGACGCGTACGGCTGGAATCCGGAACTCGGGTTCGACCAGGCGTTGCGGGCTATCGGCTGGACCTCGACGGTCAGCCGGGGCGGCGAGCCGGCCGAGGCGCTCGCCCGGCTCGCCGAAGCGGCCCGGAACGGGCCGGTCTGGGTCGGTCCGCTGGAGATGGGCCTCCTGCGCCACCACCCCGAGATGACCGGGCCGATCGGCGCCGACCACTACGTCGTCGTCCTCGACGTCTCCGAACAGCGGGTACTCGTGCACGACCCGCACGGCTACCCGTACGCCGAGGTGCCGGTCGAGGACTTCCTGGCCGCCTGGCGGGCGGAGACGGTGGACTACGGCGAGCCGTACACGATGCGTACCGGATTCCGTCAGGTCGCGGAGGTCACCGACGCCGAGGCGATCCGGTCGATCGTGCCGACCGCGATCGACCGGCTCGACATGCGGACCGAGCTGGCGATGCCACCCGGCAGCCTCGGCAACGGCGCGGCGGCGGAACGGGTCGCCCAGTTGGTCGAGGACGGGGCGGGTGACGGGCTGCGCGAGCACCTGGTCCACTTCGCGATCCGGGTCGGTGCGCGACGGCTCGCCGACACGGCGGACTGCCTGCTGCTGGCCGGGTACCCCGAAGCGGCGGCGGTCGCCGCGGCCCAGGCCCGGCTGGTCGGCTCGATGCAGTACCCGATGGTGGTGGGTGACCTTCCGGCGGCGGCCGGCGCGCTCCGCGAACTCGCCCCGACCTACGACCGGCTGCGCGCCGCCCTCGCCTGATCCCGCCGCCGTCCGGGCGGCCCGGCGTCACGCCGGGCCGCCCGGTCTCGGTCCGGCCTGTTCAGGTGTACCGGACCACGCGTGGTCACCGGGTCAGGGAGACCAGGTTGAACCGCTGGTTGGTCTGTCCGTGGCAGTCGTAGATCTGGATCTGTGCGCCGTTGGCCGTGCTCCAGACGTCCAGGCACCGCCCGGACTGCACACCACTGATGGTGCCGTTGGAGTTGACGTTCCACTGCTGGTTGGTCTGGCTGTGGCAGCTGTAGATCTGCACCGCCGCGCCGTTGCCGGAACCCGCCGCGTCCAGGCACATGTCCCCGTACACCCGTAGCTGCTTGTTCGAGGTGTACGTCCAGGACTGCTGGACCTGCCGGTTGCAGTCGTAGAGCCGTACCCGGGTGCCGTTGGTACGCGACGCGTTCGGCACGTCGACACACCGGCCCGACTGCGCCCCGACGATCTGGGAGGCGGAGCCCGGCGGCAGGGTGGGCGTGGCGGTGGGGGTGACCGGCGGGGTGGTCGGCGGGGTCGTCGGGTTGCCGGTGGAGGTCGGTGGCGTGGTCGGACCCGGGGGCAGCAACGGGCAGGTGCTGCGGTACGTCACCACGCCGGAGGAGTCCAGCAGCGGGCAGAGGAACTGGCTGTACCGGGTGTCGTTGTCCACGAACATCTTCAGGAACGGCAGCATGGTCCGGATCATCACGTTGTTGGGCCGACCGACCATGAACCCGTGATCCGCCCCGGCGACCTCCAGGTAGACGCTCTCCGTGCTGGCCGGCAGGCTGTTGTACTGGTTGACGACCGTGGACGGGGTCACCACGGTGTCCGCCTGGCCCGAGAACATCATCGTCGGCACCCGGTCGTTGGCCAGGTTCGACGAGGGCAGGAACGGGGCGATCCCGACCGTGGCCTTCAACGACGGACGCCGGATCGCCGCGTTCAGCGCGCCGCCGCCGCCCATTGAGTGCCCGGAGACCGCCAACCGGTTCGGGTCGACCCGGGTGCGTACCGAACTCTGCTGGGTGAGGTAGTCGAGCGCGGCGAGCAGTTGGGTGCCCCGCGCCTCGTCGAAGTCGTTCCGGCTGTTGGTCTCGATGCCGATCACCACGAACCCGTGGGACGCCAGCCACGGCCCCATCCAGGCGAGTTCGACGGAGAACAGCGCGGTGTAGCCGGGCGAAATGGCGATCCCGCCGAAGGTCCCCTGACTGGTGTCGGTCGGGTAGTAGATCATGCCGCCGGCGAAGCCGTACCCGCTGGGGACGCTGACCTGGGCGGTGGCGAAGGGTCCGTTCACGTTCGCGACGCTGGCCCGGGTGGGATCCGGTCCCCGCTGGTACGGATTGTCGGCGGCCGACGCCGACCCGGTCGCCACCATCGCGGTGAGCAGGGTGAGGGCGAGCGCGATTCCCGCCGCACCGATGCTGAGCAGTTTTCTGCGCGGGCCGGGGGACGTCCGGTCAGGTCCGGCGTCCTCTCCCGCTGGGGGGTGGTAGGTGTGTTCCCGCACTGTCGTACCTCCTTGGTGGGTGGTGGATCACGGACAGCCGGCCCGACCGGTCCGGGCTCTCCGCGTGACCGGGCGCGGTGGTTAGGGCTGCGGTAGGTGGACCTCGTGCCGGATCGGCGCGGGCACCTCCTAACCGGTCGGGGCGCGGTCTGCCCGGCAGGCAGGCAGTGTTAACGCTCACACACATCGAAGAACTTAGATTCTCAAATAGTTCCGGAATTTTCAAGCGAAACTTTCGGGCTCCGACCCGTCCCCGCCCAGTGGGTCGACCGCACCGCAGACATTGACGTAGTTCGAAGAAAATCGTAACCTTCCAACCGGAAACTTTCCGGCTTCATTCTTAGAAAGTTTCCAAGCGGGAGTCTCACAACCCGTCGCGGAAGCCCCGGGCAGCGTCCGCGCACACCCTTCACCCTCTTCTCTTTAGCGCGCGGCCCAGGAACGTCTCCCCAGACGTCACCGCGGACCGTCGCGCAGTCCGTCGTGACGGACGCCGCAGGCTTACCCGTGCGCGTTCTCCGGCAGGCCCTGCGATGACAGGTCGTCCGCCGAACAGCACGGACCAGCCCGCCGAGCGGTCCGCGACACGGGCGCCCACTACGGCGAGGAGTCTCCGATGAGTACACAGAACATCCGCAGGATCCCCTGGCGCCTCGGCACGGTCGCCGGCGGCCTGGCCGCGCTGCTGGTGGCGGGAACCCTGGTGACCGCCGACGCCCAGGCGGCGGCCGGCTGCCGGGTGGGGTACGCGGTCTCGTCCCAGTGGCCGGGCGGCTTCACCGCGAACGTGACCGTGACAAACCTCGGCGACCCGGTCAACGGCTGGAACCTGGCCTGGACCTTCCCGTCCGGCCAGCGGGTCAGCCAGGCGTGGAACGCGACGGTCACCTCGTCCGGCAGCCAGGCCAGCGCGACGAACGTGAGCTACAACGGCGCCATCGGTACGAACGCGACGGTCTCGTTCGGCTTCAACGGATCCTGGACCGGCACCAACACCGCACCGACCTCGTTCACCCTGAACGGTGTCGCGTGCACCGGAAACGTCGGCCCGACCGTGACGCCGACGGCCGGCGTCTCCCCCTCCGGCTCACCCACAGCCTCGCCGTCGGTCCCGCCGACCGGATCGCCGCAGCCCGGCAACCGGATGGAGATGGTGGCCGCGATGCAGCCCGGCTGGAACCTGGGCAACACCTTCGACGCCATTCCCGACGAGACCTCGTGGGGCAACCCACGAACCACCCGGGAGATGCTGCACCACATCCGGTCCCAGGGGTACAACAGCATCCGGCTGCCGGTCACCTGGAGCAACCACCACGGCCCGGCGCCCGACTACACCATCGACCCGACCTGGTTGAACCGCATCCGCGAGGTCGTCGACTGGTCCCTGGCAGAGGGCTTCTACGTGATGGTCAACCTGCACCACGACTCGTGGCAGTGGATCAACACCTATCCCACCGACCGCGCGAACGTGCTGGAGCGGTACACGGCGCTCTGGGGTCAACTTGCCGCCACCTTCCGCGACCACTCCCCGAAACTCGTGTTCGAGAGCATCAACGAGCCGCAGTTCGCCGGCACCTCCGGGGACGCCGAGAGTGACCAGGTACTGCACGAACTCAACGTCGCCTTCGTCCGCCTCGTACGCCGCAGCGGCGGGAACAACGCCACGCGGCTGCTGGTGCTGCCCACCCTGCACACCAGCGGGGAACAGGCCCGGATGGACGCGCTGACGACCACCTTCGACCAGTTGGCCGACCCCAACCTGGTGGCGACCATCCACTTCTACGGCTGGTGGCCGTTCAGCGTCAACATCGCCGGTGGCACCCGCTACGACAGCAACGTCGAACAGGACATCGTCGGCACCTTCGAGCGGGCGTACCAGACCTTCGTCTCCCGGGGCATTCCCGTGATCGTCGGCGAGTGGGCGCTGCTCAGCTACGACTACACCCGCCCCGGCATCATCCAGCGCGGCGAACTGCTGAAGTTCTTCGAAGCCGTCGGCTACCACGCCCGGATCCGCAGGCTCACCACGATGTTGTGGGACGCGGGCTCGTTCCTGCACCGCCCCGAGCTGCGCTGGCGGGACCAGGGCATCCACGACATGATGCGGGCGAGCCTGACGACCCGCTCCGCGACCGCCTCCACCGACCAGATCCACGTCCGGCGCAGCGGCGGCATCACCGGCCAGTCGCTCACCCTCAACCTGAACGGCGGCACGTTCCGGGGTCTCTGGCAGGGCAGCGCCCAGTTGGCCAGCGGCACCGACTACACCGTCTCCGGCAACACCCTCACACTGACCCAGGCCGCCCTGACCCGGCTGGTCGGCAACCGTGGCTACGGCGTCAACGCCACAATCGAAGCCCGCTTCTCCCAGGGTGTGCCGTGGCAGATCCACATCATCAGCTACGACCCGCCGACCCAGGCCGCCGCCACCGGCACCACCAGCGGGCTGACCATCCCCACCCAGTTCCGCGGCGACCAGCTCGCCACGATGGAAGCCGAGTACGCCGACGGCAGCCCCGCCGGTCCGGCCAACTGGACCACCTACAAGGAGTACTGGAGCACCTTCCAACCCGACTACGCCGCGGACACCATCCTGCTGAAGCCCGAGTTCTTCGCCGAGGTCGACGACGGCCCGGTCATCCTCACCTTCCACTTCTGGAGCGGCACGCAGCTCACGTACCGGCTGACGAAGTCCGGTAACTCGGTCACCGGCAGCCCGGCCTGACGCTCATGACACCGGCTGGTGCGGGGTCGTGAACCCCGCACCAGCGGTGTCAGGGTCGGTGCACCCGGTTCGCGGGTGACCAATCGCCTACGGCGCCGACCAGTGGCGATCGGGCTGGCGGCAACTTCGCCGTCGCTGGTCGACGCCGTCGCTGGTCGACGCCGTCGCTGGTCGACGCCGTCGCTGGTCGACGCCGTCGCTGGTCGACGCCGTCGCTGGTCGATCAGGACCTGCTGACGGCATCCCAGACGTCACACTTGTGCTCGGTAGCGAGGTCGACGCGTCCGACGGCGCCGGGCACCAGGGACCGGACGTACGGCTCGTCGATGGTCAGCTCCGGCCAGCCGGGTTCGCCGGAGCGGGCGAACCGGGCCCACGCGTCGATCATCGCCTCGGACAGCTGCTGCTGTTCGGCCGTGAAGCGGACGCCCGGGAACGGGAACAGATACGACAGCTCCGTGCCGTGGGCGGCACCGAACGGGAATCCCTCGACGGTCGGGATGTTCTGGAAGTTCGGCGCGTCAGGGTCGGTGAACTCGTAGCCGTAAATCGTGGTCCCCGCCGCGAGCGCGCGGTCGGCCTCCAGCGTGGTGCACGACCAACCGGCGTCGGTGAGCACGGTGGCCCAGGCCAGCGCCGGCGACGGGTACGCCGCGGCCGGATAGGCTGCGCGCACGGCGTCGGCGTCGGCGCCGAACGAGTCGGCCAGCAGTTCGTCGTACCCGGCCTGGTCGATCACCAGGCCGCCGGCGAGGGCGGGACCCACGTAGAAGCGCATCTCGTCGTGGTTGCTGCCCTGCAGCACCGGGACCCGGTGGAACCTGCCTGCGCGCAGCGCCAGCGCCGGGTCCTCGGGCAGGCGGTCGACGCCGAACGCGGGGAACGACGCACGGGCCATGACCTCGCTCGTCGCGAGCTGCTCGACGGGCCTGCCGCGCAGGCATTCCAGGGCCCCGCCGGCCCCGGCGCAGCCGAGCTCGGTCGCCGTCGCCGTGCCCATCGCGGCGACCTGGTCCTTCGGCCACCACGGGCGGTAGGCCGGCACGCCGGGGGAGATGCCGTTCTTCGGGTAGGCGGTCATGCACGACCCGGACTGGATGACGGCGCGGTCGAACAGGCCCTCCGCGTCGGGCGAGGTGAGGTGCGAACAGATGCTCATCGCGCCCGCCGACTCGCCGAATACGGTCACGTTGCGCGGGTCACCGCCGAACGCGGCGGCGTTCGTGCGAACCCAGCGCAGCGCCGCGACCTGGTCGGCGAAGCCGAAGTTCCCCTTGCCGCCGAACTCGGGGAGACCGAGGAAACCGAACACCCCGAGCCGGTAGTTGACCGTCACCACCACCACGTCGCCGCGGACGGCGATCCGGCTACCGTCGTAGTCGTTGCCCGAGCCGTTGGTGAAGCCACCACCGTGCAGCCACACCATGACCGGGCGGGCCTTCCTGCCCTTCGCTGGCCGGGTCACGTTGAGGTACAGGCAGTCCTCGGAGCCCTGCACGCCGGGACTGCCGTCGAGCCTCGCCTGGGCGCACTGCGCGCCGGGTTTCGTGGCATCGCGGGTTTCCGTCCAGCTCGGAGGAGCCTGCGGCGGCGCCCAGCGCCGTTCGCCGGTGGGCGGCGCGGCGTACGGGATGCCCTGGTAGCTCAGGTATGCGCCGTGGTCGGCACCCATCACGGGTCCGCGGTCGGTGTCGACGACGAGCGTGTTCTCCGGTGTCGCCGGGCCGGGGGTGCCACCACAGGCGACCGCGACAAGAACCGTGCTGAGGATTGCTGACGATCGGCGCACGGGGGCGCTCCTCTCGACATCGATCGGCCCGCCGCCCGGCGGCGGGCCCCGCCGGTCAGGTCACCGGCACCGGTGACGGACCGTCCGCCGCCCGGGTCGCGCGGTCAAAGAGGGAGACCAGTTCGAGGCTGTAGACCTCGGCATCGGTGTCCCGGTACAGCGCCAGCTGCTCGGACGCGCCGTCGAGCGCCTTGCGCAGAGTCACAGCCATAACCCGCGGGTCGAACTCCCGAAACTCGCCGGCCTCCTGTCCGGCCCGGAGGATCCCGGCGATGGTCTCCAGTTCCGCTTCGTGACTGGCCGGGCCCAGTCTCGGTGTCCCGTCCGGACTGCGGAAGTTGTTCCAGATCTCCCGAAGCGCCAGGAGCTTCGGCGCGTCGGCGCGGTACCACGCCACGCTCGCGGCGATGAATGTGGCGAGCGTCTGCTTTGGCCCGCTCGCGGCAGCCATCAACGGGTTGATGACCTCGCGGGCGCGGTCGAAGACGTGGTTCACGACCTCCTGCATCAGCTCGTCCTTGTCGGCGAAGTGGTACGAGATGAGCCGTGTGCTGCTCAGCCCGGCACGTTCGGCTATGCGGGCATACGAGGTGTGCCCGTAGCCGAGGTCGACGAGGCAGTCGATGGTGGCTTCCACGATCTGGGCTCGTCGGGCCCGAGCGGCTACCGACCGTTCCTGCTGCGAAGTTACCTGCATGAGTAATTTTTACCTTGCCTGAGTAAGTCCGGTCCGTCAAACTGGCCGCCGGTGCGGCAGCCGCCGCTCGGGATCTTGCTCGGTCGTGCCGGGCGCGACGGCGCGCCGTCACGTACCGCTTCCCCACGACGCGCCCGCTGCCAGCGGGTGCGTCGCCCCGCACCGGCGTCGCCACGGCTGTCCGCTTGCGGCCAATGCGCCTTCCCCGCAGGCGTCGCGGGCGATCGTGGGTGCGTCCCCGCCCAGCCGCCGGACCACCGGCACGTCGCCGCCGACGGTGCCCCATCCCACGGAGCTGACATGAACGCCACCGGACTGGTCCGGCTGACCGTCGCGGCACCGGCCCGGCGGATCGACCTCACCCTGCCCGACCGCTCGCCCCTCGCCGAGCTGCTGCCGGCCCTGTTGACGCACGCCGGCGAGAGCCTCGCCGACGCGGGGACGGCGACGGGCGGATGGGTGCTGCGCCGCGCCGACGGCGCGGTGCTGGAGCCGGCACGCTCGCTGGCGGGGCACCGGATCCGCGACGGGGAGGTGCTGCACCTGACGCCGGCCCGCACCGACTGGCCCGAACTGGAGTACGACGACCTGGTCGACGCCATCACCACCGGCTCGGCCCGGCTCGGCGGCTCCTGGGGTCCCCGGTACACCCGGGCCTCGGGACTGGCCGTGGCCGCGCTCGCCGTGCTGCTCAGCCTGGTCGCCCTCCTGCGCGCGGGGCCGCCGTGGCCGGCACCGGCGGGCTGGGCCACCGGCGCGGCGGCCCTGCTGCTCGCCGCCGGCGTGCTGCTGGCCAGGGCCGGTGGCGACACCGGGGTGGGCGCGGTGAGCGCGCTTGTCGCGTTGCCGCTGGCGGCCGCCGGTGGCGGGCTCGCCCTGGCCGCCGACCGTCCGTTGACCGGGCTCGGCGCACCGCACCTGCTCGCGGCCGGTGCCGCGCTGCTGCTCGCCGCGCTGGTCGGGCTCTTCGGCGTGGTCGACCGGGCTGCGCTGTTCGTCGCCGCCGCGACGGTCGGGCTGCTCACCGTGGCCGCCGGCTGGCTGACCACCCTGGACGCGCTCGACGCGGCCGACACCGCCGCCGTCGTCGCGGGTCTCGGCCTGGTGCTCTCGCCAGCGCTCGCCGGGCTCTCCATCCGGCTGGCCGCGATGCCGATGCCGGTCCTGCCGCGCGGCGCCGCCGACCTGGTACGCGCGGCACCGCAACCGCCCCGGGCGGCGGTGTACGCGGCGGTGCTGCGCGCCGACAGCCTGCTCTGCGGCATGGTCGGCGGTCTCGCCCTGGTCGTCGCGACCTGCCAGGTGCTCCTGGTACGCGCCGGCGGCACCGCCACGGTGACCCTGGCGGCCGTGCTGACGGTCGGGTTCCTGCTGCGCGCCCGGCTCTATCCGATCGCGCGTCAGCGGGCGCCACTGCTGCTCGTCGGGCTCACCGGCGCGGTCGGCCTGGTCGGCGGGCCGGTGATGGCCGACCGGTCGGACCTGCTGACCCTGGTCGGCCCGGGTCTGGTGCTGGCCGGCGCGCTGGTGGCGCTGCTCGCCGTCCGGTACAGCACCGGGTCACCCGGACCACGGCTGAGCCGGTACGCCGAACTGCTGGAGGTTCTGGTGGTGCTGACCGTCGTTCCGCTGCTCTGCTGGGTTCTCGGGCTCTACGGCTACGTCCGCGGGCTGGGTGGTTGAGGTGGCCTCCCCCCGTGACCAGTTGCAGGCCCACCAGTACCTCACCCAGCGGGTGATCTCGGCGCTGGTGACCCGGGAGAGCGACCCGGAGCAGCCGCCCTTCCGCCGCCCGGGTGTCGCCGCCGTCGGTGGCCTCGCCCTGGCTGTGGTCGCACTCGCCGTCGTCGGCATCTACGGGGTCGTCGTGCCCGGTGGCGCCACGGGCTGGCGGGACGGCGACGCGGTGGTGGTCGAGAAGGAGACCGGCACCCGCTTCGTCTATCTCGACGGGCGGCTGCACCCGGTGGCCAACTACACCTCGGCCCTGCTGGCGCTCGGCAAGCACACCCGGGTCCGTAGCGTGTCGCGCAACTCCCTGCTCGGCGTGGCGCGCGGACCCCGCATCGGCATCCCGGACGCCCCCGACGCGCTGCCCGGCCCGAACCGGTTGCTCGACGCGACCTGGACGTTCTGCTCGGCGCGCGGCACGGACCGGACCGGGGCGCGGGTGCCCGAGTCGGTGCTGCTGGTCGGTCACCGCCCGACCACGGGCGACGCGCTGGCCGACCGGGCGCTGCTGGCCGAGGAGGCCGGCACCGGCCGCCGGCACCTGGTGCTGCACGGGTACCGGCACGAGATCCACGAGACCCACGCCAGGGCGGTGGAGGTCGCGCTCGGCACCGGCCCGGTGGTCCAGTTCGACCCGACGGTGCTCGACGTGCTGCCGGCCGGTTCGCCGATCGCACCGATCGTGGTGCCGGGCACCGGCAGGCCGTCCCGGGCCGTGCCCGGCCGCACCGACCTGCGGATCGGGCAGGTGCTGGTGACCACGGGGTCCCGGGGGGCGCGGTACTACCTGGCCGAGGCCGGGCAGCTCCGGCCGATCGACGAACTCCAGTACGACATCCAGCTGGCCGCTCCCGGCACGGCCGCCGCCTATCCGGCCGGCCGGCCGGCCGGCGTCCCGCTGAGCCTGTCCGAGGCGGCCGGCGCCGGCAAGGCCCGCGAGGTGCCGAAGACGGCCGGTGATCCGCCGGCGGTACGCCCGGAGTTCGTGGCCGGCGACCCGACGGCCACGGTCTGCCTGGTGTTCGACCGGAGTCGGCCGGCACCGCACGTGCTGGTCGATCCGGTGCTGCCGGCGGTCGGGGCCATGCTGGAGACGGCGGGCCGCACCGACCGGGGCACCCGGCTCGCCGACCGGGTCCTGGTGCCCGCCGGTCAGGTAGCGGTGGTCGAGTCGATGCCGGGCCCGGACGCACCGGCAGGCACCGTGCTGGTGGTCACCGACCTCGGCGTCGGCCATCCGGTGGCCGAGCCGAAGGTGCTGGAGGTGCTGGGCCTCGGCGGCATCCGTCCGGCCCGGATACCCGCCAATCTGGTGGCCCGGATCCCGATCGGCAGCGGCCTGAGCCACGAGAGCGCCCTGCGGCGCACCCCGACCTGAGCCCACCTGCCGAGTGGCCCCGGACACCGGCCGGTGTCCGGGGCCACGCGGCACCCGCCGTTCAGGGCCGGGCGACCCGGCCGGCGCGGGGCGGGTCGGCGGCGTCGCCGCGCCCCACCTGCCACAGGTCGTCGTCGATGAGCTGCCCGGCCGGCGGGTCCGGGCGGTGGGCGGTCGCCGAGGCCCGCGATCGGGCCGGGAGGATGTTCGGGCCGGCCCGGCCGCTCAGCAGCGCGGGCATGCCGGGGACGCCACCCTGGCCACGGCCCCGGCCGGTCGGCGGACGCCGTGCCGCACCCGCGCCCGCACCGGGCGTGCCGCCGCCCGGCGCCCCGGGGGCGCCCATCATCGGCGGCGGCATCATCGGCGGCGTCGCCGCGCCCGCCGCCGGTGAAACGCCGACCGGGCTCTGTGGCAGCACCGGCGGTGCGCCCGGCACGGGCGGGGCGGAGCCGCCGACCGGCACGGCGGCCTGCGGCAGCGGACCGGGCCCCTGGCCGCCGACACCACCGAGCCCCACCCCCGGGACCCGGCCGCCGCCGGCGCCACCACCGCCGGCGCCACCACCGCCGGCGCCACCGCCGAGACCAGCGCCGAGACCACCGACGAGACCGGCACCGAGCGGCGGGAAGGGCGGGACGGTTGCCCCGGTGCCACCGCCCGGCGGCAGCAGCGGCGGGAAGACCGGCGGCACGAGCGGCGGCCCGCCCGGTGCGCCGGGAATCGCGGCACCCCCCGGCACCTGCGGCAGGCCGCCCGGCAGCCGGGTGGCCGGTGCACCGCCGAGGCCGGCCAGCGCCGGCGCCGATCGACCCTCACCGGCGCCGCCGGCCAGGGCCCCGCTCGCCGGTAGGCCGGATCCGCCGCCACCGGCGGCAGCGGCCCCGCCCGCCGGCATGGAACCGACTCCACCGGCGGTCGGTGCGGCCGCCCCGCCGGACAGGGTGGGGCCGGCGGATGTCGCCGCCGACGGATCGGCCGCGCCGGGCGGCAGCGCGGCGCCACCGGCACCGGGCAGGCCGGCCACCCCGGTCAGACCCGGGCTGCCGGCGCCCCCCTCGGCCGGCCCCGCGCCACCACCGGCCCTGCCCGGCGCCCCGCCCGGCTCGGCACCGGGCCCCGCCGGCGGCAGCCCGGACCAGTCCGGGCCGCTGCCGGCGGCCTGCACCGACTCCCAGGCGGTCCGGTAGAGCCCGGCGAGCGCGTCCATCCGCGCCCCGGACTCCTCCTGCAACGCCCTGATCTGGCTCTCCACGATGACGTAGGCGGCCGGGCCGGGCGGGTCCAGGCTGTTCACCTGCCGGTTGAAGCTCTCCTCCAGCGCCCTCGCCTTTTCGAGGTTCGTCTTCACCAGGCTGTGCGTCGGTCCGATCTGCCCGACCACGGCGTCGATCGCGGTGTGCGGTCGGTTCTCCCCGACGCTGGCCACCCAGTCGTCCACCCGGACGTGGCTGACCTCCGCCTGGCCGACGAAGCTGTCACCCACGCCGTCGTCCCAGTTGCGGTCCAGCCGGCCGATCGCCGTCCTCATCGAGGTGCTCGCCTGCTGCAGCTCCCGCAGCGCGTCACGCCACATCTTCGCCCGGGACAGCAGAGGATCGATGTTCTTGAGTTCCTGTTCCATCATGAGGAACTGCTCCGGCAGGGGTGTGTCCCGGTAGCCCATCCCTCACCGCACCAGGCCGGTGCTGACGTTGACGATCGCCGCCTCGCCCGCCTCGTTCGCGCTGAGGTAGGCGTCGCCGCTGGCCCTGGCGACCGTCGTGTAGCTCTGGAAACCCTGGTTCGCCTCGGCCACGAACCGCATCAGCCGGGTGCTCGCCGAGATGTCCACGGCGGCGAACACCGCGCTCTCCGGCATGCCCACCCTGGTGAACGCCGGCTGTGACCCGAGTGCGCCCGGATCCGGTCCCTGCGCCGTGAAGTTCAGCATCGCTTCGGTGTCGCCGCTGATGAACCCACCCGTTGATCGGGGCATGTCTCCTCCTGACTGACGTCGACCCTGCTGCCCCGTCCACCCCACCATCCGATGCGCACCGGGAGGGGCCGGCGACAGCAAGTGGCCACGCTCAGTCGGTGGGCGGCAGCCAGGCGAGCTGCACCAACCTCGGCGCCTCCGCACGGGTGACCAGCCGGCCCCGCCCCGGGGGCAACGGCTCGGCCTTGAGCCCGCCGAGCAGCGGCCCCTCGCCCCGGTCGCCGGAGAGCAGCAGACCCATGCTGCCGACGTCCCGCATCCGGGAGACGAACGGGTCGTACAGCGCCCGGCCGGCGCCACCGGTGCGCCGGGTGAGCACCACGTGCAACCCGATGTCCCGGCCCTGCGCCAGGTAGTCCAGCAGCGGCAGCAGCGGGTTGCGCAGCGAGGTGGCCACCAGGTCGTAGTCGTCGACCAGGACGAACAGCTCCGGTCCCTGCCACCAGGCCCGCCGGCGCAGCTGGTCCGGGGTGACGGCCGGTCCGGGCAACCGGGCGACCATCGCGCGGGCCGCCTCCTCGACCAGGTGGGTCGTGGTCGCCGGATCGGCGCCGAAGCCGAGCAGGTGTTCGGTGCCCACCTCGCCGAGCAGCCCGCGACGGTGGTCCACCAGGATCATCCTGGCCTGGTCGGGTTGGTAGCTGTCCACGATCCGGCGGGCCAGCATCCGTAGGAACCCGGTCTTGCCGGAGTCCGCGTCACCGAGCAGCAGCAGGTGCGCCTCGGCGGTGAAGTCCAGCCGCACCGGCGCGAGGTCCTGCTCGGCGATGCCGACGGTGAGCCGGTGGGCCAGTGGGTCGTCCGCCGGCGGCAGAGCGAGGTAGGGCAGCCGGGCGGGCAGCATCCGTACCGCCGGCGCCGGGTCGCCCGGCCAGCCCCGGGCGACGGCGTCGACCAGCCCGGCCAGCCCGGCGCCCAGGTCGTCGGCCGAGCGCACACCGTCGACGCGGGGCAGCGCCATCAGGATCTGGTGCCGGCTCACGCCGATGCCCCGGCCGGGCGCGTTCTCCGGCACCCGCAGTGCCGCCGTCCGGTCGATCATCGTGTCGATGGGATCGCCCAGTCGCAACTCCACCCGGCTGCCGAACAGATCCCGCACGGTCGGACGCAGGTCGAGCCAGCGGGTGCAGCCGACCAGGAGGTGCACCCCGTAGGCCAGCCCTCGGGCGGCGATGCCGACGACGACCTCCTCGAGATCCTCGAATTCCTTGCGCAGCGTCAGCCAGCCGTCGACGACCAGGAACACGTCGCCGTACGGGTCGTCGGTGACCGTGCCGCTGGCGATCAGCGCCCGGTAGGCGGCCATGCCGTCGACGTCGTACTCGACGAAGCGGCGTTCCCGCTCGGCGAGCACGGTCGCGACCTCGGCGACGGTGCGGCGTACGGCGCCGATGTTCTGCCGGCCCGCGACCCCGCCGACGTGCGGCAGCCCGCGGATCGCGCCGAGCGCACCACCACCGAAGTCCAGGCAGTAGAACTGCACCTCGCGCGGGGTGTGGGTGAGCGCGAGGCTGGCGACGACGGTGCGCAGCGCGGTGCTCTTGCCCGAACGGGGGCCACCGGTCACCACGAAGTGCCCGGCCCCGCCCGAGAGGTCCAGCACCAGCTGGTCACGGCGCTGGTTCAGCGGACGGTCGACCACCCCGACCACGGCCCGCAGCGACCCGGCGAGACCGGTACCGCCGGCCCACGGCCCGCGCGCCGGATCGGTGCCGGGAGCGCCGATCAGATCGTCCAGGGTGGGCGACTCGGCCAGCGGCGGCAGCCACACCTGGTGCGCCGGGGTCCCCCGGCCGGCGAAGCGGTCCACCAGGATGTCCAGCAGGCTGTCGCCGACCGCCTCGTCCGGATCCGCCGCGGGCTCGTCCGGCTCGTCCGCGCCGACGATCTCCGGTGCGAGATAGCCGGTCGTGTACTCGGCCAGCGCGATCCGGTCGGGCTGCCCCGGCCCGCCGGCACCGGCGGTCGCCGGGTCGTGCACGCCGGAAACGTACGCCGAGCGGAACCGGGCCATCGGCTCGGTGCCGAACCGGAGGAAGCCGTAGCCGGGCGCCCGGGGCAGCGAGAACGCGTCCGTCACCCCGAGCACCGCCCGGCTGTCCATCTCGGAGAAGGTGCGCAGGCCGATCCGGTAGGACAGATGGGTGTCGAGGCCACGCAGGCGGCCCTCCTCCAGCCGCTGGCTGGCCAGCAGCAGGTGCACGCCCAGTGCCCGGCCGACCCGGCCGATCTGCACGAAGATGTCGATGAAGTCCGGGCGGGCCGACAGCAGCTCGCTGAACTCGTCGCAGACCACCAGCAGGGTCGGCACCTCGGCCAGCGGGGCACCGGCCGTCCGCGCCTTCTCGTAGTCGCGCAGCGAGGAGAAGTTGCCCGCCGCCCGCAGCAGTTCCTGGCGCCGGATCAGCTCGCCGCTTATCGCGTCCGCCATCCGGTCGACCAGCGGCAGCTCCTCGGCGAGGTTGGTGATCACCGCGCTGGTGTGCGGCAGCCGGTCCAGCCGGGCGAAGGTGGCGCCGCCCTTGAAGTCGATCAGCGCGAAGTTCAGCAGGTTGGGCGGGTGGGTCACGGCCAGCGCGAGCACCAGGGTCCGCAGCAGCTCGCTCTTGCCGGAGCCGGTGGCGCCGATCAGCAGCCCGTGCGGGCCCATCCCGTCCTGGGCTGACTCCTTGAGGTCGAGTTCGATCGGGGTGCCGTCGGGCCGGATGCCGAACCGCACCCGCAGCCGGTCCCGGCTGGGCCGCTGCACCCAGGTGTCGGCCGGATCGAAGGCGTACGGGTCGCCGAGATCGAGCAGGTCCTCCAGGCCGAGATCGGCGCTGAGCGGATGCTCACCCCGGCTGCCCTCGGTCAGGCGCAGCGGTGCGAGCTGGCGGGCCAGTGCCTCCGCGCCAGCCATCGGCATGGTGTCGGCACGCCCCAGGGTGGTCTCACCCTCGACGGTCAGGCTGGCGAGCGCGCCGTCGTCCGCGACGTCCAGGACCACGCTGGAGCGCTCCGGCGCCCGGGGTGGGCGGCCGGTCAGGTCGATCAGGGTGACGCCCTCGACGCCGCCACCGGTCATCAGGTGGTCCGAACCGGCGGTCTCGCCACCGTCGAGCACGACGACCAGGTGCGGTCCGGGTGCCCGGACGGCGGTGTCCTCGGGATCGAAGCGGGGCCGGTTGCCGAGCAGGTCCTCCAGCATCGCCTCCAGGGCGGTGATGGAGGTGGCGACCAGTCGCACCGGGCCGAGCGCGTCGGTGCGCTCCGGGTGCAGCGCGTGCGGCAGCCACTTCAGCCACTCCCACTCCGGGCGGCATTCGGCCCGGGTGCAGACGGCGATCAGCAGGTCGTCCGGCGGGTGCAGGGTGGCCAGTTGGGCCAGGATCGCCCGCACCAGGCCGGTCGCCCGGTCGTGCCCACCGCGTACGTGGATCCGGCTGAACCCGTTGACCGCCATCGCCAGGGGCAGGTCGGGGATCGCCGAGTGGGTGGTGATGAACCGGCGCAGCGCGAGCGCGCAGAGCGGTTCCAGATGCTCCATCGGCCTGGTGTCCGGCGGGATCAGCGGGGTGGCCAGGCTCTGCGGGCCGAGGCCGATGCGGGCCACGCAGAAGTCCGGGTCGTCGCGGCGGCGTTCCCACAGCCGGTGGCTCGGCACCAGTGACCAGAGCGTGTCCGGGTCCGGGTGCAGGTACCACAGCGCGAGCCGCTGGCGGGTGGCGGTGCGGGCGACGCGTACCCGGTGCTGCGCGAGGCCGCGCAGATAGAGCCGGCGGACCTGGCCCATCTCCCGCTTGCCGGGACTACCGCTGGTGAGCAGTGCCACCCCCACCATGGCGAGCAGCGCCACCCCGAAGAGGGCGAAGGCGACGTAGCGCAACGTGCCGGCGCTTCCGCTGCCGCTGAGCAGCAGCAGCATCGCCGCCATCATCGCGACCATCGGCAGGACCGTCAGCACCTGCGTCCACTGCCGGGCGGGCAGTGGCGGGATCTCCGGCGGCGCCTCCAGCACCAGCTCACCGGAGGGCATCTCCGGCGCGGGCCGGCGCCGTGGCCGGCGCACCACCGTCGTCGCCACCGCGACCTCCCTCGTCTCGACGTGTGCGTCGATCGTCGCCGCCGCCCGGCGCACCCGGGCACCGGTGGCAGGAAGGTGCCGGTGCGGGCCGCTGCCCCCGCCCCCGGGCCTAGCGTCGGTGGCGGCCGCCCGAGGGCGCGGCACGGGCCGTCCGGATCGGCGGTCCGGGTGACGACGAGCGAGAAGGAGCAGCGCATGCCCGGCGGTTTGCTTTCGGGTGAGACACCGAAGATGGAAAGTGCGGCGAACATCGCCGACGGCGTCGTCGAGCAGATCCTCGCCCATCGAGCCAGATTGGCACCGCTGGTGGAGGAGTCGCGATCGCACTGGCGGGGCACTGTCCAGCCCCTCTTCGAGGCCAAGCACCTGGAGTGGCAGCAGGCCATCGACCGGTTCACCGCCGAACTGACCCGGCTGGCCAACGCGACCCGGACCTCGGGCGTGGCCTACCTGGCCGCCAACGACGAGGGAGTGGCCGCGATGAACGCCGCGCAGAGCACCGCCCCCTACGGCGGCAGCCTCGGCGGCGCGGTCAGCGCCTGAGCGGTGTGCGGCAGGCACGGCAGCGGCACGGCAGACAGCGATCACAGGAGGGAGAGGGCGGATGTGGGTCAGCGGTAACTTCGGACAACTCGGGGATCTCCAGCAGTCGATCGTCGCGACCAGGACCGGCGTCGAGGGTGAGCAGGAGACCTGGCGGGCGCAGACGAACCAGCTCATGGAGGCATGGCCGGACCAGGCCGGTCTGGACCTGCAGAGCTTCAGCGAGGCGGCGGACAACTTCGGCCGGGTGAACGGCGAGTTTCTCCAGATGCTCGGCGTCGCCACCGGCAGAGCGAACGAAGCCCTCCAGGCCGCACTGAACACGGCGTCGCGGGCCGTCAACGGCTAGGTGTACTGCCCAGGGACCACGAGCACCGAGCACCGATACCGCTCGTCGGTCGGTGCGGCACGGATCCGACGCAGCGCGGGCCGTGCCGGCGATCACGCCGGCACGGCCCGCGCTTGGCGGCAGCCGCGAAGTCCACGACGTCCGACGGTTCCACGACATCACGGGACCAGCCGCCGGCGCCCGCGCACCGCCGCGCTCGCCGCCGAGGTCGCGGTGCCGGCGCACGCTCCGGCCAGACGCACGCTCCGGCCAGGCGCACGCTCCGGCCAGGCGGGCGCTCCGGTGATCCGGCCCCCCGGCCAGCGGCCCCGTGATCGTCAGGCGCCGGTCCGCTCGGCCGGTGGCGGCGGAAAGAGGAAGATCTCCTCCGGTGGGTCGTCGCGGGGCGGGGCGGCCGGCAGCGCGGCACCGCGCTGGGCCCGCCAGCGCCGTCGTCGGCCCCGGGGTAGCGCCCAGGCCAGGACTGCGGCCAGGGCGATGCCCAGCACCACCGCGCCGGTCAGGAGCTTCGCGTCGGTGCCGGCCCGCTCCCACCAGGCGGCCTCGCGGAGGGCCGCCGGATCCGGCCGCGCGGGCGGCACGTCCGGCATGGCCAGCGGCGGACGATCGGACAGGTCCTCGGTCACCGCACGGTACGGGTCGACCATCCCGGCGCCGTACTCACGGCTGTCCCTGCCGCCACGGGCCGGCGCCGCGGTCGCCATGAGCCGTCGGGCCACCTGCGGCGCGGTGAGCCCGGGCCAGGCCGCGCGGACCAGGGCCGCGGTGGCGGCGACGAACGGCGCCGCGAAGCTGGTGCCGTCCCAGTACGCGTGCCCGCCCGCCCGGGTGGCGCCGAGCACGCCGGTGCCCGGCGCCACCAGGTCGACGTAGCCGCCGCTCTGCGATCCGGAGGACCGGGCGCCGGTGACGTCGACGGCACCGACGCCGAGCACCCCGTCGTAAGCGGCTGGAAAGGACGGGCCGGCCGCCCGGTCCTGCCGGTTGCCGACCGCGGCCACCACCAGCGCGTCCCGGGACTGCGCGTAGCCGATCGCGTCCCGCACCGCCCGGAAGTCGCCGTAGCCGGAGAGCGACAGGTTGATCACCCGGGCACCCCGGTCGGCGGCGTAGCGGATGCCCCGGGCGACCACCCGGGGATCGATCGGCGTCGGCTCGCCGTTGTCGTTGAGCTCGCGGTCGGTGATCCGCACCGGCAGGATCCGCGCGCCGGGCGCGACGCCGTGGAAGCCGACCCCGGCGGCCGGCGCGGCGGCCACGATGGAGCCGACGGCGGTGCCGTGCGAGACGCAGTCGAAGCTGCCCGGCAGGTCACCGGCGAGGAAGAAGTCCCGCCCGCGCAGCACTTTTCCGCGTAGCTGCGGGTGGTCCCCGTCCACTCCGGAGTCGACCACCGCGACCACAACGCCCCCGCCGGTGCTGTGCATCCAGGTGCGGGGCAGGTCCAGCAGCCGTTGCGCCCATGGCTGGTCGGCGATGACCGGCCGGGCCGGTTCCGGGTCGCGGCAGGCACCGGCGGGCGGCGCGGCCGTCGCCGGTCCGGCCCGCACCACCGGCACGGGTACCGCGACGGCGGCGACGAGGACGGCGAGCGCGGCGGTGGGTCTTCTCATGGTGAAGCCATGGTTCAGCCGGGTCAGCCGCTCCCGCCGCCGGTGGCCGGAAGCGGTCAGCGCCGCCCGCTCCGGCCGGTGCCGCGTGACGCTGTCGGTCCAGGCGCCGAACCGGGGACGGAGGCCACGATGGACGCGGTACCGGAGGGCCTACCGGCGCGACTCGCCGAGTACCGCCGGCTGGCCGACGACGTACGCGCGGTACGGGACGGGATCGACCGGATCCGCGCCACCGCCTACTCCCCCGACGGGCTGGTCGCGGCGACGGTGGGCGGCCGAGGCGAGCTGGTCGATCTCGACCTGGACCCACGGGTCTACCGCGACCCGGACGCCACCGCCCTGGGCGCGGCCATCGCCGACACCATCCGGGCCGCCGCCGACTCGGCGGAGCAGGACGCGGTCGCGCTCGCCGAGCGGCTGGTGCGAGTGCGCGCCGGCACGGACGTGGACCCGCTCTTCGACCCCGTCCTGCACCTGATCGACACCGAGCCGGAGAGGAGCCAGCGGCTGTGGCCGACGTAGACATCGACGGCGGTGGCGTCGACATGCACACCGAGGGGACCGAGACGGCGATGGCCGCCCTCGACCAGGTCGCGGCCGACTTCCGGCAGGCGTGGGCCGGTCACCGCAGCGGGATGGCGGCGCTGGAGAGCCAGCTCGGCAACGGGCCGATGGGACGGGAGTTCGCCGCGCTGTACAACCCGGCGGCGGACGGGCTGGCCCGAAGCGCCGAATCGACCTGCGGGAGGGTGGAACGCCGGGCCAGGATCGGCCGCGCCTGCGTGCAGATGTACCTGGCGGCCGATGCCGAGGGCCGGCGGGGCTTCGAGGGCTAGCGCGGGCAGACGATGGGCATTCCCGAGCCGGTCGACCCGCACGGACTCTGGGCGCAGATCAAGGACCTCTCCGTCGACACGCTGTTCCCGCCGGACGACGAGGACGTGGCGTTCCGGCTGGCCGCCGCTTACCACGCCGCGGCCGACAGCGCCGAACAGGCCCGGGACCGGGTACGGCAGACCGCCAGTCAGGTGCCCGCGGTCTGGCCGGACAGCAACGGGTACCGCTTCTCCGTCGGCACCGCCGACCTGGCCGGGCAGTACGACAGCCTCGCCGTTGCGCTGCGGGAACTCGCCGACGGCGTCTACGAGTACGGCCAGCGGGTCCGCGAGACCAAAATCGGCTTCTGGGTGGAGATCTCCCTCAACGCCGCGCTGTTCGGCGCACTCCTCGCCTTTCCCGGCACCAGCGTCTTCGCCTACACGCTGGCCCGGGCGATCGCCGGCCGGCTCTCCTCACTGGTCGCCTCGATGACCGGTCGGGTGGCGTCGGAGGGGCTGGCCAGAGCCGCCCAGGTCGTGTCCACGATCGCGGTGGAAACCGTCCAGGAGGGTGCCGAGGAGGCGGGCATAAACGCGGTGACCCAGCTCTACAGCATCGCCGAGGGTACCCGGGAGCAGTTCGACGGCCGGCAGTTCGGCATCGCCACCGGGGCCGGTGCCCTCGGCGGCGTACTGGGCCTGGGCGTCGGCCGGGCGATCGGGCCGGCCGCCGGGCTGCTGGGGCGGGGCCTGGAGCGCGTCGGAGTGCCGGGAGGTCTCGCCACGCACGGCGTGGTCGCCGCCCGATCGACCGTCAGCAACGGGCTCACCTCGCCGGTCGCCGGCCACGCCGTGGAGAACGCGGTCGACGGTGACTGGGCGGCGGTCGCCGACGCCGGTGGCTATGTGGACGCGGTGGCCGAGGGTGGGCTGGCCGCCGGGATCATGGGATCGGCCCGGGCCAACACGGTCGTGCTCGCCAACCAGGTGAACGGCCTGCTGCACGGTGCGCCGCCGACCGTGCCGACCGTGCCGCTCCCGGTGGATCCGCCGGGCGTGGAGCGGGTCGGCGGGCCGGACAGCGCACCGGCCGGCGGTGGTCCGGGGCCACCCAGCGCCCTGCCGCCCGGTCAGGCCGGACCGGCGGACGGGGTGACACCGCCGCCCGGCCCGCCGAACGAGGCGGCGTCGCCGGGCCAGGTCGCGCCCTCCGGTCCGGCCGCGCCAACGGGTCCGGCCGCGCCGACCGGTCCGCTCCAGCCGGCAGGTGGAACCGGAGCGATGCCGGCCGGTGCCGTGGCCGGCGCACCTGCCGGGGTCTTCGACCCGGCGGGCGCCCCGTCCGGCCCGGGCACCGATGCCGGGCAGGCGCTCGGTCCGGGCGTCGCCAACCAGCCCGCGCCGGTGCTGCCCGACACCGTGGCACCGCCGCCCGCAGCGCCCGAGACCGGGGTGGCGAACTCCGGCTCGACCGGCTCCGGCGCGACGGGGACCGGGCCGACAGGGACTGGGCCGACGGGGACCGCGCCGACCGGGCTCGACGCGACCGGGACCAGCACGACCGGGACCAGCACGACCGGGGCCGGGACGACCGGGACCAGTGCGACCGGGACCAGTGCGACCGGGACCAGTGCGACCGGGGCCAGTGCGACCGGGGCCGGGACGGGTTCGTCGTGGGCCGGCGGGCCGGCAGGTACCGGGGTCGGGATCGGTCCCGAGGCTCCGGCGCCGACCGGCGCCCCGACCGCCCACACCGACGCCGATCCGCCGGCACCCCGGTCGACCTCCCTGGCGGACCCGGCCGGTGCTCCGGCGGCCACCCCGCCCACCGCGTCGGCGGTGGACGCGGCGTCGCCGACCGGTCCGGCCACGACAGCCGCCGTCGGCACCACCGCGGCGACCGTCTCCACCGGCAGCACCGAAGTGAGCGCGTCCACCGGCAGCACGAGCGCCGCCGGTGTCACCGGAGCGGCCACGCCCACCCTCGGAGCGGCACCGGCGGTTTCGGTACCGCCCGCGGCCGGGGTGGCACCGGTCGGCCCGGTGGCCGCCAAGCCGACCACGGTCACCGCGCCGGCCACCAGCCCACCACCGGCCGGCCCGCCCGTACCGGGATCGCCGACGAGCGGCACCACCGGAGCCGGGCCGGTCGCGCCGGCGCGCACCACCGGAGCGGCCGGACCGGCGGGTGACCCGGTCGACACCGCGAGCCACCCGGCGGCGGGCACCCAGGGTCCACCCGCCGACGCCGATGCGCGGAGCAGCCCTCTGGCGGAGTCTCCGGCGCCGGATCCGGGACCGTCGGCGGTGGCCGCCGCCCAAGGTGCCGCGCTCGCGGCACCGGCCCGGCTCACCGCCGCCCCGCCGCCGGGAGCACCGTCGGCCGCCGCGACCCGGCCCGCACACACCCGGCTCTCCGGTTCACCCGCGCCCACCCGCACCGCGACCGACCGGGCGACCACCACGCCGACCGCACCAACCACCGCGACCACCCGGCCGACCGCACCAACCACCGCGACCACCACGCCGACCGCACCAACCACCGCGACCACCACGCCGACCGCACCAACCACCGCGACCACCACGCCGACCGCACCAACCACCGCGACCACCACGCCGACCGCACCAACCACCGCGACCACCACGCCGACCGCACCAACCACCGCGACCCCCGGGCAGACCGTCACCGGCCCCAGCGACCGCACCGACCAGGAGCCGGTCGCGCCGGACACCTCGCCCGGTCACCTGCGTGGCACAGGTCCGGGCACACCGGCCGGCCCCGGCCCCGGTCCGACCCGTGGCGCCCCGGCTCCGGTCGCCGGGCCGCACGACCGCAATGCCGGGGCGCCCACGCCACCGCGGTCCGACCCCGGCGGCCGGCCGGTGTGGACCGGCGGCTCCACCCGGTTCCGCACCGAGGACGAGGCGTGGGACTGGGCGGCGCAGGAGTACGACAGGTTCCGGGCTGACGACACCGACGTCACCGAGATCGCCCGGCGGCTGGCGGACGTGCACCGGCCGAGCGGCCGGGTCGGGTTCACCGTGGCGGAGATCAACGAGGTCAAGCAGCACCTGATGGTCCGCAGGCACCGCATCGACGACCTCGACGGCACGGTGCACCACCGGCGGTTCGACGCGGATCCGGACATCGCCGCGGCGTGGAACCGGCTGCGGGACGGCGGGCACGTCGACGCCGACCTCGTGCTGCTGGAGCACGAGCTGGTCGAACTCGGCTTCCTGCACACCCGTCCGGACGCCACCTACGGCGAGGCGCACGCCCATGCCAACGAACAGTTCAACTGGGAGCGGATCCGTCCCGGACACGGCGGCCCGGATCAGCGGATCCCGAACGGACAGGAGAGCCCTGATGGCGGTACTGCTGGACTTCACCAAGATCCGGGAGGACGGGGAGGAGATCGAGTACCTCTTCGGCTGTCGGGGGGACATGGACCGCCGGCTGGTGATCGAGAAGAGCTCCCGGGAGGGGAGACCGACCGACGGCAGGAGGGATCCGACCTTCGCGGCGGTGTACGTGAAGATCCGGCGGACGCACCGCCGCGAGCTGCGCTGGCCGGAGAGTGGGACGTACGCGGCGTAGCGCCGACGCCGGCCGGCCCGGCCGGGTTCGCCGCCTTCTGGACAGCGCTGACCGGTCGGGTACGGGACGAGGCGCACCGCCGGGGCACCTCGCCGCTGGCGGAACTCCAGCAGTTCGTCCTGCACCGGGCGCTGGCCCGGGTCTTCGCCGCGAACCCCGACGACTGGATGCTCAAGGGCGGGCAGAGCCTGCTGGCCCGCATCCCGGCCGCACGGGAGAGCAGTGACATCGACCTGGTACGCGTCTCCGGCGGCGACCGGGACGTGATGGCCGCCGACTACGCCGCGGCCCTCCGACGGGACCTCGGTGACCACCTGGAATTCCTACCGGAGTCCCGGATCGATCTGGCGAACGTGCCCGGGGTCAGGCTGACCCACGTCGTCCAGCTCGGTGGCCGGGAGGTGATGACGCTCAGCGTGGACCTCGTACCGCCCCGCGGCCGGC
Source organism: Plantactinospora sp. WMMB782 (assembly GCF_049179135.1). Classification (NCBI taxonomy): domain Bacteria; kingdom Bacillati; phylum Actinomycetota; class Actinomycetes; order Micromonosporales; family Micromonosporaceae; genus Plantactinospora; species Plantactinospora sp. WMMB782. The sequence continues at coordinate 1,803,910 of NZ_JBMHMC010000007.1, forward strand.
CGATGTGGCGCGAGCCGGAGGTGGTGCCCTTCCCGCCGCAGGTGCTCGAGACCGGCTCCGTCGACGAACGTCCCGCGCTGCGGGTGATCTCACTGCACGACGTCCTGGCCCACAAGGTCGCGGGCATGTACACCCGGGCCGGCACGGGCGGAGCACCGGAACGCGCCCAGGATCTGGTGGACGTGCTGGTGCTGGCCCTGCACACCGGCTGGGATGGCCCGGCCACCCACGCGATGCTGCACGAGGAGTTCGCCTGGCGGCTCGCCCAGGGTGAACCGGTGCAGGTGCCGGAGAGCTTCGAAATGCCGAACCCGGCCTGGCACCCCATCGTCGCCAAGTACGCGGCGGCGACACCCGGACTGCCCTACATGAACCTCGGCGACGCGCTGCCGCTGGCGCGGGCGTTCCTCGACCCGCTGCTCGGATCGACACCGCCGCAGGCCGACTGGGATCCGGGCCCACTTCGCTGGGTGCCCCGGGTGGACGATCCGGCCACCCCACCCGCTCGGGACGACGACCGGACGACGGATCCACGGCCGGCGACGGATCCGAAGCCGGCGACGGATCCGCGGCCGATGTCGGATCCGAAGCCGATGTCGGATCCGAAGCCGTTGTCGGATCCGAAGCCGTTGTCGGATCCGCAGCCGGCGCCGGATCCGGCCACGGTCCGCCTGATCGAGGCGACCGGCGAGGGTCCACCATCGACCGTCTTCGCCGACCGGTCGCTGATCGACCGCTGGGACGCGCTGTCCGGCGGGCGGCACGAGCCGGGGAGCCTGGACGCGCGGATCGCGGCGCTCAAGGCCCGGAACGACCTTCCGCTGGCCGAGCGGATCCGGATCGTCCGGGAGGAGATCCTGCCCGCCGCCGGTGTCGAGCCGTCGCCGGTCGCCGGTCTCGACAGCCGGAACCTGCGGTTCTATGCCCACCAGGCCGGTGAGCTGTTCATCCACAGTGCCGCGCTGACCCTCGACCCGGGCACCACCATCGACGTCGGCTACCACCTGGACCACACGGTACGGGCGTACGGCCGGGAGGCGCGGGTGTCCCAACTCGCGTTCCTGGACGCGGTACCGGCCGGGATGACCGACGAGCAGGCCGAGGCGGTGGCGTTGTGGCGCGCGCACAACGGCCGGTCGGTCACCGGCGTCGACGCCGCAGACCTCGTCGCCGACCTCGTCGACATGCACGTCCAGCCGCTGCGGGAGGCGCTGGCCATGCGCCGGAAGCTGATCGACGACTACGGCGTCGAGCCGCACCGGGTCCGGGTGGTGTACGGCGGGCTGCACGAGTCGGACACCCGGTACGGCGAGTCGAGGTGGCAACGTGCACACATGCTGGCGCTGGGTCGGCTCCGGGACAGCCCGGTCGAGGCGCGCGAGGCGCTGGTCGCCACGCTGCTGGGTTCCGGTGCGGCTGCCCGGAGCCGGCTGGCCCGGGCGGCGGCGGTGGCCGAACGCGTCTTCGCCCGGCACGAGCCAGCGACCGACCGCTCGGGCACCGGGACCGGGGCGGCGTACGCGCTGCTCTGGGTGCGTGACTCGCGCGGCACCCCGACGGCCAACCGCAACGGTCTGGACACCCAACCCGCCGTGCTACGGCAGCTCATCGACACCGTCCGGGCACACCAGCCGGACCGGCGCATCGTGCTGGTCGGCGACGACCTCTTCGCGCGCCGCCCCGAACTGCGGGCCGCCTGGGACCGGGAGGGTGTGTTGGACGGCGTGGACACCGACACCCTGGTCAGGTTCTGGGGCGCCGCGCGCAACGGCGGTACGCCGCTGAGCCCAGCCGAGCAGGCGCTCTTCTTCCACAAGATGATCACCGAGCGGGACGTCGTGCAGATCGGCACCGAGAGCGGCGCGCTGGAGATCCCGTTCCTGCTCGGCGCGCCCACCGTCTATCTGGAGAACATGGTCTACCACCTCAACAAGGGCAACCGCTGGGCGCACATCTGGCAGGAGTGGCGCTACGGCGAGCTGTCACCGGTCCTCGACGGCCAGGGGAACGTACGCTTCGACGCCACCGCCCAGCCGGTGCGCGCGTTCCGTGCGTTCGGCGATCCGCTGCCGCCGCCGCTGCCCACGGTCCGGCGGGTGCAGTTCGGTCCGGACCTGCCCAACCCGAAGACCCGGCAGGGACCGATCATCATGGACTTCCCGCCCCAACTGGTCGCGCTGACCGCCGACCGGCTGGTCCGGCTGGTCGACGACGGCGGACTGGAGCGCTGGTCGGCGCGGTTCGGGCGGAATGGACCGGTCGGCAGTTCCACCGACGCGGCCTGGGCGGCGGAGGACTGGCAGCGCAGCCGGTACTACGCCGACCAGCTCCACCGGTGGCTGCACACCGACGCCCGCACCCCCGAGGCGGTCACCCGCAAGTGGAACGCCATCCGGCTCGCCCTCAGAGGGGTGCTCGAACCCGGGTTCAGCACGGATCCCGAGTACGCCGGTCTCGCCCTCGTGCACCCGTATGCTCTGCTGCACTCCACGCAACAGGTGCCCGAAGAGCCGGCGGCGCGGATCGACCGGGCGTACGCCACCGACCCGGACCAGCGCGGACCGGCGGTGATTCGGGCGCTGCGGGAGGTGCTCGGCGATCCGCTCGTGCGCACCCGGGCCGTCGACGACGTCACGGTGTTCCGCCTCGAGCCGGCCGAGCTGCGGGACGTGCGGCAGGCGGTGACCGAGGTGCTCGCGGCGGGGACGGCGCGCCCGCAGGGGCCGGGGACGACCGCGCGGCCGGCCACCGCCGGTGTGGTCGCCGGCAGCGGGCCCGGGCGGAACACGCCCCCGGTGCTCACCGAGGCCGCCGAGCGGATCACGGTGCCGACCACCCGTCTGGTCATGGCGGCGATCGGGCTGCGGATCGGCACGGACCTACGCAACCGGATCGGCGACCCGGACTACTACCTGGAGCTGGACGACCCCGCCGATCCGTCGGCGGGCGGGCGGCTGCGCCCGGCCCACGACCTGACCGCGCGGGAGGTGGCCGGCGCCGCCGACCGCCTGCTCGCCATGGACGACCCCGCGGTGGAGGGCGTCCTGCGCCAGATCGCGCTGCGCGAACTAGGCCGGACCTGGGCGAGCGGGCCCTACGAGTCGGTACGTGCCCTCGCCATGCTGGAGGTGGTCCGCCGGCGGTTCGGCCTCGCCACGGTGTCGCAGGCGGGTCCCGGGCCGGCGCTGGCCGCAAAGGTGGCGAGCGAGCTGGAGTACAACGAGCACCCGGTCGGCGAGGCGCTGGGCGTCCAGTACGGGATCACCCAACGTGCGCTCGCCGCCACCGGCGTCCGCGAGCGGCTGCTCTACCGGTCGGTGACCGGGGACGAGCATCCCGGGCTGGCCCGGGTGGCGGCCGGCGAACAGGTCGAGCTGGCTGCCGCCCGGCCACTGGAGGTCTGGACCGACGACCGGGAGATCGCCCACCGGCGGCTGGCCGACAGCGGCGGGCGGGGGGTGGTGGTCGAGGCGCGGATCGCCGTCGAGCTGATCCTCACCACCCCCGCCACCGGATTGGGCGGCCCCCGGGCGGGCTCCTTCGTCGTGCTGGGCCGCCCGCTCCAGGCCCGGGTCGACGCGGCGATGCCGCAGCCCGCCGGACAAAACGCGCCGGACCCGAGCACCGCCGCGCCGGCCGAGGTGCCGTCCGACCCTCCACCCCGAGCCGACGGGCAGAGCCGACCCGACGGGCAGAGCCGGACCGGTGCCGGGCCCGATCCGGGGCCGCCACCGTACGAGCCCCGCAACAATCTCGGCGGCACCGAGCAGTGGCGTCGGCAGGTCGGCGAACTCCTGCGCGCCGGCCCGGACGGCGACTACCCGTCCTGGTGGCCGCGCGACGACTCCGGCTACGCTCCGCAGGCCCGGGACCTGGACTTCCTCGGGCTGGACCAGCAGCAGTTCGAGTGGTTCCTGCGCCGGGAAGCTCCGCTGGGGATGACCCCGGAGCAGTTCCGTCGGTTCCGGACGGACCTGCTGGAGGCGCTGTGGCAGCACGGCATCGGGCCCGCCGACGTCGACGTGCGGATCAAGGGTTCGGGTGCGCGCTTCTTCTCCGGCGCGCACAAGTTCCTCCCCACCGGGGCCGACCTCGCCACCGACCCCCGGGCCCGCGCCGAGTTGCGGCGGTGGCTGGGTGACGACGGCTACCGTCCGCGCCGCATCCCCTTCGACGCCATGGACCGGCTCGGGGTGGGCCCGCCCAGCGACTACGACCTGGACCTGTCCAGCAGCGCGATGGTGGCGGCGGTGCGGCAAAGTCCGCCCGGTCTCATCCACCCCGACGACCTCCTGATGGGACACGGGTTCGTGCAGAAGCAGGCGGTCCACGCCGTCTTCCCGCACCTGGTGGCCTTCGCCGAGCGGTGGGAGGGCATCCTCGGTGGCAGGGAAATCTCGCTGGGGGTCTTCGAGTCGTCCGGGTCGTTCGACAGGTCCGGGTTCTCCGTGGTCTCGGAGCACTTCCGCGCCGAGGACTGGAAGATCCACACTCCCGGAGGGTACTGAGATGGTCATGGAGCTGGTCTTCGACGTACGGCTCGACGGCGAGTTGGACCAGCCGAGGCTGGACCGCTTCACCAAGCTGCTCAACCTCCGGCCGCGCGGACGGCTGACCGACACCGAGGACGCGAAGTTCGGCCATCGGGCGCTGCGCGACGCCGTGGGCGAATGGCTGTGGCTGGACCTGTGGCGGCGCGACGGGCACGGCTGGTCGGTCCGGCTGACCGTCGCCGGTCCCCCCGCGCCGCCGCCGCTGGTCGCGCGCTGCCGGGCCGAGGTGCTGGGCGCGGCCGAAGCCCTGGGGCTGGCGGTGAGCGGGATCTGGCCGGCGCCGGCCGAGCCGGTGCCCGTCGCGGAGCGGCTCACCCTGCCCGCCCAGCGCTCCCTCTCGGCCAGGCTTACCGGTGGCAGGCGGACGGCGGGCTGGTTGAGCGTCGCCGATCTGCGCTCGGTCCAGCAGGCCCTCGCCCTCGAACGGGAGTTCGGCGGGCTGACCGGCACCGAGTTCGGGTGGCGCTATCCGCGCTGGGAGCCGGCCACCGGCGGATCACTGTTGCTGCAGCTGTCCGACCATCCCACCGGTGGCACCGAGCTGACCCTGCTGCACGACCGGCGGCCGCCCTCGCGGGAGGTCGTCGCCGAGCAGTGGCAGTGCTGGCAGGCAACGGCGGAACGGACGGGACTGACCCTGGAGCGCCCCTCCCCCGGGCCGGCCACCGAGGGCTGACCGCGCCAGCCGAGAGCCACGCCAGCCACCCCAGCCGAGAGCCACGCCAGCCACGCCAGCCACGCCAGCCGAGAGCCACGCCAGCACTAGCCGCGCCGGGCCACGATCTCCGCGGCGACGTCCCAGCCCAGCTCTCCGGCGCCGGTCACGGGCAGGATCTCGGCGCGCACCATGGCCACCCGATCCGGGAAGCGCAGGTGTGCGTACGCCCGCAGGTTGCGCGGGGACAGCAGTCCGGGCCCCAGCCACGGGGCGAGGTACTCGACGAACCCGGCGCCGTCGACGGGCAACGCGGCCAGCGGCGCCACGGCGGCGTGCAGGTCGGCCAGGTCGACCAGATCGAGCCGGACCGCGTCGGCGATCACCCGGCCGACGGTGGCGTGGGCGGTGCCGTCCCGGACAAGGTCGAGGACCGTCCGCTCGGGAGTGGTCACCGGGACGCCCCGGTGGACGGCGACGTCGGCCGGGGTCAGCGGGGCCACGTGCACCCGGATGGCCCGGGGCGCGGGCCGATCCCGCCCGGCGGTGAACACCATCGTCGGTGCCGGCGGAGCCGCGAGGCCGTACAGCGCGCAGGCGGACTCGTGCGAGAGCACCGCGTCCTCGGCGACGGCCGTCGGTCGTTCCCAGGCGAACAGCTCCGGCGAGATGGCCAGCCAGGCCGCGTACGGGTACGCGTAGCGTGGCGCGGTCACGCTGCCGGCCACCTGGTGCACGTCCCAATCCAGCTCGACGAGCAGGCCCGCGTCGGCCAGGTGACCGACCGCCGCGTCGTCGACGCCGATCCGCCGGGCCTGCGCGGACGTGACCAGCCCCTGCTGGCGCGCGGCGGCGCCGCACAGCTCCAGGAAGCCCTCTGCCCACATCGCTCCTCCTACGCGCCGCCGGCTACCGGTGGCCACACGGTATCCGCCGCAACCGGCATGCCGACCGGCGCTGCCGGCTGCGGCCAGTAGCCGCGGTTGTCATCAAAAACTCATGTCCGCTGCCCGATCGTGGGCGCAGCGGTGACGGCACCGCCACAGTGGCCAGGCTTACCGGAGGTGGATCGTGAACGCGGGTGAGCGTGCGCGCGGTCCGGTCCCGGCCGTACCGGACTCCGGCGCCCCGGACGGGGCGGTTGCCGAGCCGATCGCGCCCCGTGCCGCGCCCGCGCTGGTCGTGGCGGCGGCGGTCACCGGTCAGGCGGCGGCCGCCCGGCGCGCACCGGTCAGGCGCCCGCCTGCGGACCCGCCCGCGCCGGTCGTCGCCGCGCCCCGCACGCCGCCCGACCCGCCGGCGCCGCCACGCCCGGCGCTGGTGGTACCCCCTCGGACCGTCCCGGTACGCGGGCGCCGCCTCCGCGGGATCGTCACGCGCCTCAACCCGATCCAGATCGTCTGCTGGCAGGTCGCCGTGGTGACGGTGGTGCTGGCCGTGGGCCGGCCGGTGGCCGCGCTGGTCTGCGCCTCGGCTGGTGCGGCGGCGCTGGCCGCGCTGACCGCCGTGCGGGTCGACGGCCGGTGGCTCTACCAACTCGGCCCGCTGGCGGCCGGCTACCTGTCCCGGCCCCGCCGCCGTGACCTGCCGGCGACCGCCGGCACGACGCCGGCGCTGCTGGACCTGCTGGTGCCCGGCTGTACCGTGCGCTCCACCGAGACCGGTCGCGGACCGGCCATGACGACGAGCCACCGGGGCGGGCTGACCGCCCTGCTGCGACCGGACGGCACCGCCGTCGAGCTGGTCGACCTGCTGCCCGAGCCCTCGGCGCTGCTGCCGGTGGTCGAGGGGCAGCCGCACGTGTTCGGCGTCCAGCTGGTGTGCCACGCCGGGCTCCGACGCAACGATCCGGCCCGCATGTGGCTGGCCGTGCACGCGGCCCGCAGCGTCGAGACCCCGGGCGACGAGGAGCTGTCCCTGGCGCTGCGCAACGGGCTGCGCCGGCTGCGGCGGGCCCTGGACCGGGCGGGCGTGTCGAGCGCGGTACTGGCCGAGGAGTCCGCCTTCCCGGTGATCGCCGGCCTGGCGCACGTCACCGCCGGCCGCACCGAGGTGCGCGAGGACTGGCGGTTCTGGCGGATCGGGCCTGTCTGCCAGGCCGTCTTCGAGATCCAGGGTTGGCACCGGCTCGCCGACCAGCACGCCCGGCGGCTGCTGGTCGACCTGCTCTCGGTGACCGTCGGCGCCACCGTCACGGTGACGGTCACCGCCCGTTCCGGTCCCGGCGGTCCGTGGGTGAAGGGGGTCCTGCGGCTCGCCGCGACGACCGAGGGGGCCGTACAGGCGGCGCTGGCCCTGGCCACGGCCCGCGTCACGGCGCGCGGTGTCCGGCTCGCCCGGCTCGACGGCGCGCACGCCCGTGGCCTCGCCGCCTCACTTCCGATCGGAGTGTTCCTGCCATGAGCGGTTCCGCCCTGGACGACACCCTGGCCGGCACCGGCCGGGCACCCCGGACCCTGCTGGTCGCACCCGGCCGGCACGGCGCCTACCCGACGATCGGCGACGCGCTGCGCGACGCGCCGGACGGCGGGGTGATCTCGATCGTCGGCGGCACCTATCCGGAGACGTTCGAGCTGGTCGACCGGCGGTTGACCGTGCGGGCGTCCGACGACGGGCCGGTGCTCCTGGACGGTACGGGCGGCGACTGGCCGGTGCTGCGGGTGCGCGGCGGGTCGCTGACGCTGCAGGGGGTCGAGGTGCGGGCCGGGGGCACCGCGCTCAGCGTCGAGAACGCCGAGCTGACCGTCGAGCGGTGCACGATCAGCGCCCGGCTCGGCACCGCGCTCAGCGTACGGGGCTGTCACCGGTTCGCGGTGAGCCGCTGCACGGTCTCCGGCGCGGCGCAGGGCATCGTGCTGGAGAGTTCGTCCGGCCGCGTCGACGACAGCTCGGTCGAGGACGTGGCCGGCGACGGTATCGTGGTCGGGCTCGGCGCCGACCCGGAGATCCGCAACTGCACGATCTCCGGCTGTGGGCAGCGCGGCATGTACGTCTACCAGTACGCCCGCCCGCTCATCGAGGGCTGTGACATCTCCCGTACGACCGGGGCGGGAATCGAGGTGGCGCACCGCAGCCGACCAGCGGTGCGGCGGACCCGGGTGCGGGACGCGCAGGGCGTCGGCATCGGGTTCGGCGCCGGCTGCGCCGGCTCGGTCGAGGAGTGCCAGGTGGACAACACCGCCGAACCGGGCATCGCGCTGGCCGAGGGTGCCACGCCGACCGTGGTGCAGCCCGTGCGCCGCCCCACCGCGACCGGGGACGCCGGCCTCGACGACCTGCTCGCCGAACTGGACGGCATGGTCGGGCTGCCGGCGGTCAAGGCCGAGGTCCGGGCGCTGGTGGACGAGATCCAGGTCAACGAGTGGCGCCGCCGGGCAGGGCTGCCGGTAGGCGGCGTCAGCCACCATCTGATCTTCGCCGGCGCCCCCGGCACGGGCAAGACCACGGTGGCCCGCACCTACGGCAGGTTGCTCAAGGCGCTCGGCGTGCTCGCCCGTGGCCAGTTCCACGAGGTCTCCCGGCGCGATCTCGTCGGCCAGTACATCGGGCACACCGCGGAGAAGACGTCGGTGGTGTTCGACGCGGCCAAGGGCGGCGTGCTCTTCATCGACGAGGCGTACACGCTGTCGCGGCAGGCCGGCTCCGGCGGCGACTTCGGTCAGGAGGCGATCGACACGCTGGTCAAGCTCATGGAGGACCACCGGGACGAGGTCGCGGTGATCGTCGCCGGCTACACCGGCGAGATGCTCGACTTCCTCAGCGCCAACCCCGGCCTGGCGTCCCGGTTCTCCAAGACCATCGAGTTCGAGAACTACACGCCGGCGGACCTGTTGCAGATCATCGGGCGGATGGTCGCCGACGGCGGCTACCGGATCGACGAGGCGGCCGCTCCGGTGCTGCTCGAGCACTTCGGCCGGATCGCCCAGGATCCCAACTTCGGCAACGCCCGGGACGCCCGCCGGCTCTTCGAGGGGGTGCGCAAGGCGCAGTCGCAGCGGCTGCGCGCCCTCGGCCGGATGCCGGACGTGGCCGAGCTGCGCGGGCTGACCGCCGGTGACGTGCTGGCGGCGTCCACCTGACCCGGCCGGTCACGGTCGACGGGAGCGGGGCATGAGAACGAAGCGGACCAGTGCCGGGACGACGGTCGGCACCGGCGGCGACGACCCGGTGGTGCGGGGCGAGGGCCCGGTGGCGACCGTGCTGGCGGGCGTGGACCCCGCCACCGGCGAGCCGTACGCGCTGAAGATTTTTCCCGGCCCGCTCGACCGGCGTACCCGGGCAAAGCTCGACGCCGAGCGTGGCCGGCTCTCGGCCGGCTGCGCGCAGGCGGCGGTCCTGCTCGCCGACCGGGTCGAGAGCATGCCGGACGGGCGCTGCGCGCTGCGCATGGAGCTGTGCGCCCAGTCGCTGCCGGACCTGCTCACCTCGGTCGGGTCGCTGTCGGTGCCGGACACCCTAGTGCTGGGCACGGTGCTCGCGAGCGCGCTGGCCGCCGTACACCGGGCGGGCGTGGTGCACGGCGGCGTCACCGGCGCCAATGTGTTGTTCCGGTCCACCGGCGAGCCGATGCTCTCCGACGTCGGGGCGACGCTGCGCCACGCGTACCCCCGGGATCCACTGCCGACGGTGGAGCTGACCGCGCCGGAGACCGTCCGGGACGGCTGCCTGGACGAGCGCACCGACCTCTACGGACTGGGCGTAGTGCTGCACCTCGCCCTCGCCGGACGGGCACCGCACCTCGGGCGGCCCGGCGAGGACCGGGGTGAACGGCTGCTGCGGGTGCTCGGCAGCCCGGTGCCACCGCTGACGCGCGCCGACGCGCCGCCGGAGCTCGTCGCGCTGGTGTCGCAGTTGCTGGCCAAGGAGCCGGACGCTCGGCCCGTCGACGCGGCGACCGTGGCCGCCCGCCTCGACGCCCTGCGCCGGCAGGTCCCCCCGGCAGCCCCGGAGCCGATTCCCGGATCAGCGGACCCGGTCCGCCGCGTGCCGGCGGGCCCGGATCTCGGGCCGGCGGAGACGGACCGGGTCGCACCCGAACCGCAGGCGGACCGGCTCGCACCCAAACCGCAGGCGGACCGGCTCGCACCCAGACCACCGGCGGACCGGCTCGCACCCAAACCACCGGCGGACCGCCTCGCACCCAAACCACCGGCGGACCGGCTCGCACCCAAACCACCGGCGGACCGCCTCGCACCCAAACCACCGGCGGACCGAGTCGCACCCAGACCACCGGCGGTGTCTCCGGACCCGAGCAGGGCGGCTGCCGCCCCGGCGCCCGCCACCGCGTACCAGCCGACAGCCACGGCCGGACGCGCGCCCGCCGCCGGCGCCGGACCCGAGCCGGTGCCCGGCGCGACGCCGGAACCGGTGGCCACCCCTGCCCGCCGGACGGCCGGACCGCCGGACGGGTCCGGCCCCGGGACGGACAGGGACGGACCACCCGTCGGCCCACCGACCCGGCCGCCGGGCCCGGACCTCGCGGCGGCCGCCTGTCCGAGCACGGACGACGCGGCCCTCGACGACTTCGCCGGGGCGCAGCCGGCGGGATCGGTCACCGATCCCCCACCGGGCGAGCCGATCGTGGCCGTCGGGTCGGCGCCACCGGCCCGACGCCCCCGCCGGGCCGCGCTGCTGGCCGGCGCGGCGGGGGTCACGCTGCTGGCCACCTCGGCGGCGCTGCTGGTCGATCGGCCGGCCGAGCTGACCGTGCCGCCGCCGGGCCCGGCCGTGGCGGGCGACCGACCGCCGACCCCACCCGCGGTCCGGCTCGAACTCTCCGCCGCAACCGACCGTGGCAACGTGGTCGAGCTGTCCTGGCGCAGCAGCGAGCCGATGGACTTCGCCGTGGTCGTCGCGGTCGAGGGCGAGCGGGCGCGCGTCCTGCTCGCCCGGCGCGAGACCAGCTACCGGGTCCCGGTCGACCCGGTGCGCAGGTACTGCTTCCGGGTGCAGGGCAGCGACGGCGCCCGGGTGGTGCAGAGCGAGGCGCGGGCGATCCGCGGGGCGAACTGCCTGACGTGACCGACGTCCCCACCACCGGTGGACGCCCGCCATTCGGCCCTGTCCCGGGGCGACCCCGCCGGTGGCGGCACGTCACGGGGCCACCGTGACGGGCGGAGGTGACAGACTGGCCGAAGCGACCTGGTGCGCCCACGAGGACAGGGAACGGGCCGGACGATGAACACCGAGGCGCGGTACCGCGAGCTGGTGCCGCTGGCAGACGGCCCCACCGCGTCGGTGCTGGCCGCGGTCGACGCCCGGACCGGCGAGGCGTACGCGCTCCGGGTGCTGCCCGGCGTGCCGGACCGCCGCACCCGGACCCGGCTGGAGAACGAGCTGGCCCGGCTGGCCCCGCTGGCCGACCGGGCGCCGATCCTGGTCGCCGACCGGCTGGAGGAGTTCGAGCCGGGCCGCTGGGCGCTACGGATGGCGCTGTGCAGCCAGTCGCTGACCGACCTGCTCGACTCGTTCGGTCCACTGTCCGTCCCGGACACCGTGGCGCTGGGCACCGCGCTGACCCGGGCGTTGGTGGCCGCGCACGCGGCGGGCGTCACACACGGAGCGCTGACCCCGGGCAACGTCCTGTTCCGCCCCGATGGCGCGCCGCTGCTCAGCGATTTCGGACCCACCCTCCGTCAGGCGTTTCCGGCCGACCCGGCGAATGGCGTCGGCTTCCTGGCACCGGAGACGATCCGGGACGCGACCGTCGACGAACGGTCGGACCTGTACGGGCTGGGGGCCCTGCTGCACCTGGCGTTGACCGGCCTGGCGCCGCATCACGGCCCGCCCGGGGAGCAGCCGGCGGACCGGATGCTCAGGGTGCTCGGCGTGCCGGTGCCGGCGCTGGAGCGGGCGGATCTGCCGGCGGGGTTCGCCGACCTGGTCGCCGAACTGCTCTCCGGTGACCCGGGCGACCGTCCACCGACCGCGACGGCGGTGCTGCGCCGCTTGGACCGGCTCGACGGCCACCGGCCGGCGGACGCGGCGGAGGTGGACGGAACGGCAGCGCGGCACGCCGGCACCGCACCAGAGCACGCCGACCCGGCAGCGCAGCAAGCCGACGCGGCAACGCAACAGGTCGACCCGGCAGCGCAGCGGACCGACACGGCAACGCAGCAGGCTGACGCGGCAACGCAACAGGTCGACTCGGCAACGCAGCGGACCGACTCGGCACCGGGGCACAGCGGCGGCGCGGCACCGAGGCACAGCGGCGGCGCGGCACCGGAGCACAGCGGCGGCGCGGCACCGGAGCACAGCGGCGGCGCGGTTCCGGGGCACAGCGGCGGCGTGGTTCCGGCGGCGCCGGTGCCGCTGGGCGCACCGGTCGTGGAGTTCGGGCCGCGTGCCCGGCCGAGGTGGATCACCCGGCCTGCGGTGCTGGTCGCCGCGTGCGTGGTGGCGCTGCTCGCGGTCGGCGCCGGGCTGGCGCTCACCGGCCGGGACGGGGTGATCGACGCGGCACCGATGACGGCGTCGCCGGCCACCGCGACGCCGGTGCCCACACCCAGGGCCACGTCGATCGAGCTGACCGAGGTCGTCGACCGGGGCGAGGTGGTCGAGCTGACCTGGCGGGGCGACGGGTCCCTCGACTACGCGGTGGTCGTCGCCGAGGAGGGCGCGGCGGCGCGGACCCTCCTGGTGCAGCGGCGCACCAGTCACCGGGTGCGGGTGGACCCGGTACGCAGGTACTGCTTCGAAATCCAGGGCACAAACGGCCCGCAGATCTTCTTCAGCGCACCGACGCCGATCCGGGGCGCCGTCTGCGGCCGTTGACCCGCGCCCCGCTGCCGGGGCGGCCAGAGGGCGGCGAGGTCGAGCGCGGCGCGGAGCCGGACGCGGGTGCCCCGCCGGGCCAGGCCGGCGCGGACGACCCGGACGGCGGCCCAGGCCCGGTCCGGTGCGGTCTCGTCCCGGGCACCCGACCAGAGCGCGGCGTCGACGATGGTGCGCAACTCCCCGATCGCCGCCCCGGTGGCCTGGTCCACGATCCCGCCCGCCGCCGTACCGAGATCCCGCACGGTCATGCCGGGTGAGACCGCGACGCCGTGCGCGCGCAGCCGGTCCCGCACCTCGGCCACGGCACCCGCCACCGCGCCCAGGCCGTCCCGGCGCCGCCGCCGCCAGGACCGGAACGCCCAGGCCGCCGGCACGACGACCGGCCAGACCAGCAGCGGCAGCACCGGCAGGACCAGCAGGGCCGGCCACGGCACCGGTGACGGCGTCCGACCGTCGCCGCCCCGCCCCGGCCCGGAGCCGGGCGCGGAAGGCACCACCGGCGGGTCGCGCAGGTCCTGCAGCGTGGGCAGCTGGCTGCGGGCCTGCTCCGTACGGGCGGCCAGCCCGGTCGCTTCCCCGCCCGCCCGCGCGGCGGCCCCGGCCGGGTCCAGCGGCACCCAGCCGACGCCCCGCACCGCCACCTCCGGCCAGGCCAGCACGTCGCCGTTGCGCACCGTGTACCAGCCGTCGGTGTCGACGCCGGCCGGCATGCGGTAGCCCACCGCCAGGCGTGCCGGGATGCCCTGGATGCGGGCCAGCGCGACGTAGGCGGCGGCGAACTGCTCGCTGGTGCCGCGCCGGCTGGTCAGCAAGAAGTCGGCCAGCTGGGGCCAGGCACTGCCGGTGGGCAGGCTCTGCCCCACGGCCAGCCGGTAGTTGCGCCGGAACCAGTCCTCCAGCACCAGCGCGGCGCGCATCGACGGGCGCAGCCCCCGTACCGCCTCGGTGGCCAGCAGGGTCATCGCCTCCGGCGTGTCGCCGAGGCCGCCGAGACCACTGGTGGCGGCGCCGTCGACAGCGGCGTCGGCGAGGGCACCGGCAGTGGTCTCCGGCTGCCACCACTGCAGGTCGTACCGGGTCGGGCCGGTGCCCTGCGGTAGCAGCAGGGTGCCGTGACCCTCGGCGACCAGCGGCGCGGCACCGGTCACCCGGGCCGGCCACGTCTGGCTGGGCAGCCACGGGCCGGTACCGGTCACGTCGAGTTCGGCGGAGCGCCGGCGTACGCTCGCGGTCACCTCGGGCCCCGGGGGCAGGTCGCTGCCGAGCCTGCGGTACCGGCCGGACTGGCTCCAGTTGACCCCGTCGAACTCGTCGAACACCACAAGCGTCCAGCGGTCCACCCAGGTGTCGCAGCGGACCCGGAACACCGGGCTGTCGGGGTGTCCCAGCCGGTAGGCGATCTCGTCCAGCGGGCTGGTCAGCTGGGTCTGCGGCACCGGTGCGCTCTGCGCCTGCCGCAGGGTGAACCGGGCGGGACCGGCGGGCACCAGCATCGCCGCCACCGTCGCCACCACGACCCCGGTGACGGCGGCGACGGCCGGCCCGCGCACCGTGCCGGTCAGCACCGCACCGGCGGCCACCACGTAGGCGGCGGCGGTGAGGGCGGCGGGGGCGGGCGTCAGCGCCGCATAGAGCTGGGCCAGCACGAGCACCCCGAGGCTGGGCAGCAGCGCCGGGAGCCGGGCGGTCACCCGGTGGACGATCTCGGCGCCGAACACCGCGGCCAGCACGACGAGCACCGGCACGAACAGCACCTGCGCCGGGTCCGGTCGGGCCGGCCAGGTGGACTGCAGGGTCAGCCGCCAGGAGTCGGTGAGCCCGACCACCAGGGCGTCCAGGGTCCGGCCGGTGGGTACCCCGGCGTGGGTGGTCGGCCAGAGCAGCACCTCGACGATCACCAGCAGCCCGGCGAGGGTGGCCAGCGGTGCGCGCCAGTCGCGCAGCGGCGCCAGCCGGGTGACGGCCAGCACGGTCGCCAGCACCGACACGACCGGCAAACCCACCGGCAGCAGGAGCGCGCGGAAGCCGAAGACCGGGGTGAACGCCATGCCGGCCACCGCCGCCGCCAGGGCCGTACCCGTGGTTGCCAGGTGCCGTCCGCTCATCCGTGAGTCTCGTTCCACGCCCGCAGCGCCTGGTCGGCGTCGCGGGCCCGCAGCTGCCGCAGGGTCGCCGGCACCTGCGGGTCGGCGTCGGTCAGGACGACGACGGTGATCGGATCGAAGCGCCGCCGGGCCCGGGTGACCGGGTCGAGGTCGGCGTCGCCGGCGGTGACGACGATCAGCGCGCCGCCCGACCCACCGGGTGTGAGGGTCGCCTCCGGCGGCGCGTCCTGGCCCAGCTCGCAGAGCAGGTCGAGCAGGTCGAGGAGCTGCTCCGCCGCACCGCCGACGGTCAGCTCCCGGCCGGACGCGGTGACCAGGCGGGCGGTCTGCCCGCCCCGGGCGGCGGCGCAGAGCAGGGAGGCGGTCAGGTCGACCGCTTCCTCGAACGCGGCGGCGGGCAGCGCGCCCGCGCGGTCGTCGAGCAGCACGCTGAGCCGGCCGCGACGCGGGTCGGCCAGGTCCCGCACCATCAGCCGGCCCGCCCGCGCGGTCGCCTTCCAGTGCAGGTGGCGGGTCTCGTCGCCGGGCACGTACTCGCGGACGTCCTGGAGTTCGACCGAGCCGCGCAGGGCACGGTCGGGCACCGTGCCCTCGTGGTGGTGCCGGGGATAGCCGCCGAGGGTCACCCGGGCCGGTAGCTGTCGCGGATGCACCCGCAGCGTCGCCGTCCCGCCGGTGGCCAGCCGGTTGTCGACCAGCCCGAAGGCGTCGCGGCGGTGCAGTACCAGCGGCCCGACGGTGCACACGCCCCGGGTGGCGGTGGGCAGCTCGTAGTGGTGGGTCACCTCCGCGCCGGGCAGCAGGGCGCGGACCCGCACCGTGCGGGTCGCCGGGCCGAGCGTGTCGGTGGCCAGGAAGCCCGGGTGGCGGCGCCGGCCGGCGTTGCGCACCCGAAGTTGGGCCAGCGCCGGCCGGCCCCGCTCGACCCGCTGCGGGTGCACCGCCCGGCGCACGTCGAGGCGCAGGCTGCCCCGGCTGGTCGCGACGGCGGCCAGCAGCGCGGTGAGCGTGATCGCGCCGAGCATCGTGAACAGCGGATAGCCGCCGACCCCGCCGGCGACCAGCAGCACCGCGGCGGTGATCGAGACGGCGACGCCGCGCAGGGTCAGCCGCATGCTCAGCGGCCGGTGGGGACCGCGGGCACGGCGGTGCTGGCGAGCACGTCGGCGACCACCGCGGCGGCACCGCCCGGGGCCAGCTCCGCCTGCGGGGTGAGGACCAGCCGGTGCGCCAGCACGGGCACCGCGACGTCCTTGACGTCGTCCGGGGAGACGTAGCCCCGGCCGGCGGGCGCGGCCAGCGCCCGGGCTGCCCGGATCAGCGCGATGCTGCCCCGGACGCTGGCACCGAAGCGCACCGCGGCGTGCGCCCGGGTCGCCGCGGCCAGCCGTACCGCGTAGTCGGCGACGGCCCGGTCCACGTGCGAGCGCCGGACCTCGGTGATCGCGGCCCGGAGCGTCTCCACGTCGACCACCGGGGACAGGTCGTCGGCGCTGTCGCCGGCCGCCTCCCCGAGCACCACCCGCACCTCGTCGTCCTGCTCCGGGTAGCCGACCGACAGGCGCATGAGGAACCGGTCGAGCTGTGCCTCCGGCAACCGGTAGGTGCCCTCCAGCTCGATCGGGTTCTGGGTGGCGACGACCATGAACGGCCGGGGCACCTCGTGGGTCTCGGTGTCGATCGTGACCTGCCGTTCGGCCATCACCTCCAGCAGCGCCGACTGGGTCTTCGGCGTACCCCGGTTGATCTCGTCGGCGACCACCACGTTGGCGAACACGGCACCCGGGTGGAACGCGAACCGCTCCTGGCCCTGGTGATAGACGCTCACCCCGGTCACGTCACCGGGCAGCAGGTCGGGGGTGAACTGGATGCGGCTCCACCGCCCGCCGATGCTGCGCGCCAGGCACCGGGCCAGCGTGGTCTTGCCCAGCCCCGGCACGTCCTCGATCAGCAGGTGTCCCTCGGCGAGCAGGCCGGCCACGGCCAGCCGCACCAGCTCCGGCTTGCCGAGGATGACCCGCTGCACGTTCTCCTCGATCAGCGCCGCGATCCGCGCGGCCCCGACGCCGGTCATCCCCGCGGCCAGAGGTAGTGGTTGGATTCCACGCCACCGGCGGTGACCCAGACCCGCTGGCCGACACCTTCGAACGGGAACCGGTCGGAGACGACCAGCGAACCCCTGCCGTCGGTGCTGAGCCGGGCGCCGGGGTTGAAGTTGCCCCACGAGGACGAAAAGATGTCGATCTTGTAGGAGGTGTTCGGCTTGAAGCCGGTCAGCACCACCCTGACGAAGTGGCAGTCGGGTCGCTCGCAGTCGCCGTAGCTGGTCTCGGCCCCGCGCGAGACGGTGATCGAGGGGGTGGCGGCGGCCGGCACGGTCACCCGGGCGCTGGCCGGGGAACCGGTGCCGGCCGAGTTTCTCGCCGCCACGGTGACCCGGTAGGCCGTGCCACGGGTCAACCCGGTGATGGTCATTCCCCGCGAGCTGCCGGCCCGGCTGGACGAGCCGCCGCCACCACCGGAAACCCGCGCCCAGGTCACCCGGTAGCCGCTCACCGTGGCGCCGTTGGCCGCCGCGGCGCCCCACTTCACCTGGACGCTGGTGCCGCTGGCGGTGACCCGCAGGCGCGGCGGCATCGACGGCGGGCTGGCGGCCACCACCCTGGGCGGGTCGGGCCGCCTCGGACCCTGCTCGCCGGGGCGGCTGTGCTCCGGCTCCGGCGCGTCCCGGCCAACGGGACGTGACCGGGTCGGCCCCGGCCGGGTCGGCACCGGCGCGCTCGTCGGCGGCGCCGGCCTCGCGCTGCTCGTCGGGCCGGCGGGCACCAGCGGGACGTCGCCGGCAGCGCCGTCGTCGCCAACCACCAGCACGTGCCGGCCCTCGCCGCCGTCGACGTACACCCGCCGGTCCTCGCCCCGGCTCAGTCGCGGCTCGCCGGCCTCCGCCGGCACCGGTGTGACCCGCTGCGCCCGGCCGGTGGTGTCGTAGGTGAGGACGGCGTTGCGCCGCAGGTCGAGCAGGACGACCGAACCGCGACCGGCGACCGGCGCCGAGTAGGTGCCGGCCGGCAGCTCGGCGGTGACCGGCGCGGCGGCCGGCCGGCCGGCGCCGGCGGTCGCGTCCACCAGGTGCAGCCGGTGCCCCTGCGGATCGAGCACGGCCACCCGGCCGTCCAGGGCGGCGCCGGCCACCAGGGCGGTGGGCGGCACGTCCACGCCGATGCGCACGGGCGCGCCGAGCCGGTCGGCCTCGACCGGGCTGATCGTGTCGGTGTGCGTGTCGACGAACGCGGCGCGGTCACCGACCATGGTCAGCGCGCCGGCGTGCCCGCTCGGCGCCGACGTCGGGCAGGACACCTGGTCGGCGTTCGACCGCAGGTGACAGATCACATTGGAGCCGCGCCGCAGCAGCCAGAGCGTGCCGTCGGCGGCCGCGACCGGCTCGCCGAGCGCCTCGCCGACCGGGATCGTCGCGGCCCGGTCGCCGAGCCGGACCACCGTCCCGGCCTGCCGGTAGATCAGGTAGGGCCCACCCTTCGTCTCCACCGCCACCGGACGTTCCCCGGTGGGCGGCGTGATGGTGCGCTCGACCGCGAGGCTCGACTTGCCGAACTCGATGATCCGGCTGCGGCCGATCACGTAGCCGCTGGCCGGGCCCTCGACCACCTGGCTGCCGGGCTCCAGCCCCTCGATGCGGGCCTCGGCGTCCACCGAGCGGGCCGGGCCGTTGACGTGGAAGACCCGGTCCAGGGAGGGGTTGGCGATCCAGTGCCCGGCCTGCGCGAACCAGACGCCGGGCGGCTCGCCGGAGGCGCCGGAGACGGCCACCGTCGCGGCCACCAGGCTGCCGGCCACCAGCGTCACCAGGGGCAGTCGCCCATGCCTGCGCGGGTCGAGGCGACGCAGCACCGTGGACACGCCCCTCGTCGTCGCTGCCTGCACCCCGCGCGCGCCGCCGGCCGTGTCGTCGTCCACTCGCCCCACGTCCTCACATCCCGCTGGTCGAACACCCTACTCCGCGTAGGGCAGGGAAAGCTCGAAGATGGCTCCGCCGTCCTCGGCGTTGTAGACCCTCAACGTGCCGTTGTGTGCCTGCGCCACCCAGCGCACGATGGCCAGCCCGAGACCGCTGGAGCCGCCGCCGCTGGTGAACCGGTCGAACTGCTCCCGGGCCAGCGCGGGATCGATGCCCGGCCCGTGGTCGGCGACGATGATCCGGCCACCGGCGACGGTGATGTGCACGGTCGCCTCGCTGCCCGGTTGCCGGCCGTGCCGCACCGCGTTGTCCAGCAGGTTGGCGATCGCGCGGCGGACCAGCCCGGGATCGGCGTCCACTCTGGTCGGCGTCGTGGTGACGGTGACCCGCGCGCCCTGCACCGGCGTCTGCTCCACGACGGCCGAGACCAGCTGGTCGAGCCAGATCGGTTGGATGTCCAGCTGCTCCACCCCGGCGGCGAGCCGGGCCCGCATCAGCACCCCGTCGATGATGTCGCCCATCCGCTGCGCCAGGTCCACGGCGCGGGACAGCAGGTCGGTGCGCTGGGTCGGGTCGCGGACCACCGTCTCGGCCAGCGCCCGCAGCGCCGCCACCGGGGTACGCAGGTCGTGCGCGGTGTCGGCGAGCAGCGCCTCCTGCTGCTCCAGCGCGGTCGCGGCCGGACGCAGGGCGCGCAGCGAGATCAGGTAACCGGCCGCACCGGCCGCCAACACCAGCAGCAGGCCACCGCCGATCACCAGCTGGATCAACCGGTCGCGCGCGGCGAGCGCCGGCCCCGCGTCGGCGACCACCACCACCGCGCCGACGAACTGGCCGTTGTCCCTGCGGAACGGCTCGACGTAGACCCGCCACCGGGCACCGTCGCCGCCGGCGAGATAGCCGGTGAGCTGGTGGCCGCTGCGTACCGCCTCGACCGCCAGCCGCTCCAGCCGCTCGCGCCGCATCGGTACGCACTCCAGTTGGCTGAAGTGGCCGGTGAACCGCTCGGTGGCGCCGGGCAGGATGGCGAACTGCGGGCAACGGGTGTTCAGCTCGTCCTCGCTGACGTACCGGGTGACCACGGTGCCGTCGTACTGCACGAGCCGGGACACACCGGCCGCGACCCGGCGCAGGTCCCCGTCCATCTCCAGTTCGCGGGCGTGGCCGTCGGCGCGCACGAGCAGGATCCCGAAGACCACCGAGACCACGGTGGTGATCAGGCACAGCCAGGCGGCGATCCAGCGCGGCAGCCGGCGCAGCCGGTCCAGCGCCGAACCGGTCACGGCGCGTCCGCCGCGTCGGTGATCCGGTAGCCGCGTCCGCGCACGGTATGGAGCAGCTCCGGCGCGCCGAGCTTGCTCCGCAGCCGCCGGACCACCACGTCGACCACGTTGGACATCGGCTCGGTGCTGCTGTCCCAGCAGTGGTCGATCAGCTCCGTGCGGCTGACCGCCCGGCCCGCGCGCACCAGCAGGTGCTCCAGCACGGCGAACTCCTTGTCGGTGAGGCAGAGCAGCACGCCGCCGCGTCGGACCTGCCGGCGGGCGCAGTCGACCTCCAGATCGGAGATGCGCAGCACGGAGGGTCGGCCGGTGCGCGCCCGCCGCCCCAGCGCGGTCACCCGGGCGGTCAGCTCGGCCATCGCGAACGGCTTGACCAGATAGTCGTCGCCGCCGCGCTCGAAGCCGGCGACGATGTCCGCGAGGCCGTCGCGGGAGGTCAGGAAGAGCACCGGCACCGCCCAGCCGGCCCGCCGACGGCGGTGGACGTAGCCGGCGGCGTCCCCGTCGGGCAGCATCCGGTCGAACACCACGCAGTCGAACGAGCCGGTGGACAGGCGGGCGTCCGCGCCGGCCAGGTCCGACGCCCGGTCGGCGGTCCACCCGGCGCGGGTGAACTCGGCGGTGATCGCCAGCCGCAGGTTCTCGTCGTCCTCGACCACCATCACACGCACCGACGTGTCTCCCCACCGACGTGTCATCGGAATCTCATCTGCCAACGCCGATCGTAGGTACCAGCACAACGCCCTGCGCGAGGATGACAGGAAGGTGCCGCCGATGATTGATCAACGGGCTCGTCCGGCGATCGCCGCCACTATCCGGCCGCCGTCTCCGGTCCACACCGGCGGGACCGCCGGCGACCGGTTCCGCGCCGTCGTCCGGGTCGGTGCCGGCACCCGCGCCGACCGGCGCGGGGCGGCTCCGACGTACGCACCCTCCACCATGGGTCCGCTGCCGTGACCGTCCAGATGATCCCCGGGCGTGCGGCCCGCCCGGCGGCCCCACTGGTCCTGCTGTCCACCTGCGCCGGCATCGACGCCGCGCTCACCGCCGCGACCGGCGAGGTGTTGCTGGCCAGCACCCTGCCGCCGCCCACGGCCAGCCCGCTGCGCCGGGTCGACCTGGACAACATCGCCCGTGGGGTGCGCTACCGGGTGCTCCTCGACGACCGGGTACGCGAGCTGCCCGCGCTCGCCCTGCGCCTGGGTCAGCTCGCCGACGGGCGCACCGAGGTCCGCACGCTCGCGGCCCTGCCGGCCGACCTGACCGTGGTCGACGGGGCCACCGCGCTGATGCCGGTCGAGCGGGACAGCGGGCGGCCGGCGGAGCTGGCGATGTTCCGGCTGCCGAGCGTGGTCGCCACCGCGGTGGCGCTGTTCGAACGGCTCTGGCAGCCGGCCACCCCGCTGACCGCCTGGCAGGCCGACCTGAGCTGGCGGGAGCGGGAACTGCTCGCACTGCTCTCCGCCGGCTGCACCGACGAGTCGTCCGCGGCGCGGCTCGGCGTCTCGGTGCGCACCGTACGCCGGATGATGGCGGCCATCATGGACCAGCTCGGCGCCCGCAGCCGCTTCCAGGCAGGTCTCAAGGCGGCCAACCGTGGCCTGCTGGCCACGCACCACGCCGCCGGTCCGGACTACGCTGGGTAGTTATGCGGGTCTTGGTGGCCGAGGACGACGACGATCTGCGCTGCGCGGTCGACGCCACGCTGCGCGGCGTGGGGTTCGCCGTGGACACGGTGGCCGACCTGCCGGAGGTCGACGAGGCGTTGAGCGTCAACGCGTACGACTGCGCCGTCTTCGACCGGATGCTGCCGGCCGGCGACGCGCTGCGCTACGTGGCCGACCGGCGCCGCGCCGGCTGGGAGACCCCGGTGCTGTTCCTGACCGGCCGGAACGCACCCGAGGAACGCGTACGCGGTCTGGACTGGGCCGACGACTACCTGGGCAAGCCGTTCGCGGTCGCGGAACTGGTGGTCCGGGTGCGCAGCCTGTGCCGGCGTGGTGGCATCGGTACGGCGCCGCTGCTGAGCCGGGGCGGCCTCGTGCTGGACCCGGGCCGGTACGAGGCCCGGCGCGACGACCGGCCGCTGGCCCTGTCCGCCAAGGAGTTCGTCGTGCTGGAACGGCTGATCCGGGCGCAGGGCGCGCCGGTGCCCCGGGCCGAACTGATCGCCGCGGGCTGGGACGAGATCGTGGCGCCCTCGTCCAACGTGCTGGACGTGCTCGTCGCGCAACTCCGCCGCAAGCTCGGCGGCCCGCCGGTCCTGCACACCGTCCGGGGAGTCGGCTACCTGCTGCGCTGAGCCGTCCCGGCGCGGCGCGCCGGTCACGCCGCCACCGCCCGGGTCGGGCCCGGTCGGCCGAGGGTCGTCACGTCGGTCAAGCCCGTCTCGCTCCGGACAGCTCCGACCTCCTCGAACAACCCGGCGCTCGCCGGCCACGACAAGTCACGAACGGTGCACCCAGCCTAACGGGAGGGCGGCGAACCACCCTGTTGTCGACAGGAAACGCGACGTAGCGGCCCCTGACCGGGGCGTAAGACCCTGAATCTTTACTCCGATGTCACCAATCCACCCCGTAGGTGACGTGTCGGTGTCCGTCCGCAGGAGTTGGGTGTCAGTCGTCCTCATCCTGACCAGGAGCTGATCCACGTGCCTCCCTCTCGTCGTACCCTCCTCGCCAGCGGCGCCGCCGCCGGTGTAGGCCTCGCCGTCGCCGGGGGCCTGCCGTCCCTGGCGCAGGCCAGCCCGGGCCGGCCCCACCCACCGGCAAAGCCCGGCGGCCACGTGCCCTTCCCACCGCTCGTCGACGACCCCGACGGCATCCTGGCCCTGCCCCAGGGCTTCAGCTACACCGTCGTCACCCGGACCGGTGTCACCCGGCTCGACCGCGGCCAGGGGCCGACCCCGGCCGACCACGACGGTATGGCCGTCTACGACGCCGGCCACGGCCGTTACACCCTGATCCAGAACCACGAAATCGACCCGGGCGCCGAGTTCGGCGTACCGCACGTCAAGGGCACCGTCTACGACCCGGGCGCCGTCGACGCCGGCGGTTGCACCGTGATCAAGACCGACCGTGCCGGCCGGAACCTGGGTGAGTTCGTCGCCCTCTCCGGCACCGTCGCCAACTGCGCCGGCGGGCCGACCCCCTGGGGGACTTGGCTCACCTGCGAGGAGACCGAGGACCGGGCCGGCGACGAGTGGGAGGAGGACGGCCGGTCCGGCGTCTTCCAGAAGGACCACGGCTACGTCTTCGAGGTCTGGGCCGACGGCAGCGCGGACCCGAGGCCGATCAAGTGCCTGGGCCGCTACTCCCACGAGGCCCTGGCCGTCGACAAGGACCGCACCGCGATCTACCTCTCCGAGGACGCCGACGAGCCGAACGGCCTCTTCTACCGCTGGACGGCGCCACGCGGCGTCAAGCTGGGCCCCGGCGTGCTCACCCGCCTCACACCGAACGCCGGCGTCCTCGCCGCGATGCAGATCATCATGGACGACGGCTCGGTGCTGCCGGACGTCGCCTACCTGACCTCCGCCCAACTGGGCCGGCCCTTCCCGGTGCGCTGGATCGAGGTGCCCGACCGCGACGCGCGGAACAAGCCCGTACGCGAGCAGTTCACCGACGGCCAGGTCACCCGCGGACGCAAGTTCGAGGGCGTCTGGGGCACCGACGAGGGCGTGTACGTGGTCAACTCCTACGCCTGGGACGAGGGTGACCTGCCGGCGGACGCGGCCCCGCACGACGGCATGGTCTGGTTCTACAACTACAAGGCCAATACCATCCAACTGGTGACATACTTCCCGCACCAGACCGCCTCGGAGGAGGGTACGCCGGTCAAATACAGCGACATCACCTTCGACGGCCCGGACAACGTGACCGTCACCCCGTGGGGAAGCCTCGTGCTCGCCGAGGACGGCTCCGGCGCATCCCACGTGCTCAGCGCGATCCCGGGTGGCCCGACGTACGCGATCGCCCGCAACCAGCTCAACGACTCCGAGTTCTGCGGACCGACATTCACCGCCGACGGCAAGATCCTCTTCGTCAACATGCAGGACCCCGGCCTCACCCTGGCCATCACGGGCCCCTGGGAGAAGTACCTGGGCTGACTAAAGCCCCATGCCGTTCCCGAAGGCCGTACTCCTCCGTTACCGCGGTCCCGCCGCTGTCGGCTGCAGGGTGCCGGTCGTCTGAACGAGGGCGGTGTCGCCGGCAGCGTGCGCCGGTCACCACGTGGTGACCGGCGCACGGCCGCCCCGGCGCTGTCACGCGTCCAGCCGCAATCGGCAACCGCCGCATTGGCCCGCACAGCGCCGTGCGTCCGCGATCGTGCAGCCATCCTCGTTCTGCACCGCAGCGAGACCACCCGCTACTCGGGATGAAGACGGCTACCTCGTCGAGAAGGAGGCCAACCCCAACAGGCCGCAGCCCAACTCGGGCACGCCACCGACCAGGTCACAACCAAGCACTACGTCGTTAAGCCCACACTCGCTCCGGACAGCTCCGGCATCCTCGAACGGCCAGGCCCGGCGGGCTGGTCATAATCCGATCGCCCAGGTGTTATTGGGGGGGTTCGGGGGGCGAATTGAATAGATAAATATCGATGCCCTGCCTGTCTTTCTGCTGGTCAGGGCCTCGCGCTGGTGCCCCCGGCAGGATTCGAACCTGCGACACACGGTTTAGGAAACCGATGCTCTATCCCCTGAGCTACGAGGGCGCGAGGGCCTAGTCTAGCGACCTGGGGGTTCACCTGGGATAGCAGGGAGTGGCCCACGTTCACCCATGTCACCCGGACCGCCGTTCTCCCAGCCCAGGACCACAGCTCGAAACACACGCAGCCATACCCACCGCCTCCTGGCATCAGGGTCTACGGCCCGCAGGGCCGCGCCCGTTCAACCAACCGGCCCGCGGAGCGAGAAGTGGGTGGCACCTCGAGGCTCAGCCACGATCACGGCGGAACACACTTCAACCATCCCCACCCCCTGGCTCCGCGGGCGCGGCAACCCTGAGCCTGCCGCCGTCGCCGGCCGGCATCCCGGACACGATGTGCGGTACCAGCCTGCTTCCCACGCCAGCCGTCGCTACAGCGGCTTGAATAGCGATGTGCAGGTCACCAAGGACGGGCGGGACTGGCGCATCGGCGCCGCCGCCGACGTGGGTTGGATCGCCGGGCACACCACTGCCGGAGTCTCGATCACCACCGCCATCCCGCCGGTCTTCGACGCCTACGCCACCACGTACCAGACCGACGATGTCGCCGCCGCCGCCTACGAGCAGGCCTTGATCGAGGAGCTCACCACGCATACGCCCGACCAGCTGTGGTGGCTGGCCTACCTCGACACCGGCGCCCACGACGTCGTCTTCCCCCACGCCCCACGGGTGTTTCTCTACTGGAACTGGCCGTACGTGCTGGTCCAGGCCGGCCCCGAGCAAGCCCTCACCTGGCGGACCGGTGGTCATATCCGCCACCCGCACGGCGCGCTACCCGACCTGTTCTTCCCCGCCGACCGGTCATGGCTGGTCTCCGCGCTGTGGGACGACACCTGGACCTGTGTCGGCGGCCCGACACCCGTGATCCACGCCCTCCAACGCGACCCCGTGGTCAATGCCCGCCGAATTCAACCTAACGAAGATGCGCTGCCACCGGGGCTGACCCGCGAGTGACGACCCTACGCCGCAGGCAGCGGTCAGCCTCCGATCATGGCTAACGCCCCCACTTCTCGGCAGGACGGCAGTCGCTGGTCGCTTTGCCGTAGATCCGCTTCCCGTCCCGGCCCGTATAGCAATGCTCGAGTTGGTCCTCGGCCTGGAACAGCGGACGCCTGTCGATCTCCGTCCCGTGGGCGTCGTAGCTAACCAGTTCAGGAGCGTTGCCGGCCTTGAGTCGGGCATCGCTGGTCATCAGGCCGAACGCTCCCCCGGAGAGCCGAGCTGTTGTGCTGCGCCCGTCGCCGTGGTCGAGCACGAGCCGGTGGACGCGGCTGCTGACCCGGCCGCTGACGCTGACGTCCCCGCCATCGAACTCGGTGGAGGTCAGCAGCAGCCGCTGCACCGGCCCGGGCAGCAGGTCACCGTGCGGCCACAGCTCAGTGGCGCCCCCGCCGGACTCCCGGGGTGTTCCCGCCCACTCCACGTCGCAGGTGGCATAGCCGACGTCGTTCATGAACAACACCAGTGCGCGGTCACCTCGCTCGGTGGCCACCGCGAGGTCGGCCAGGGACACCGGGACGGGTTGCTCACCCGGATCTTGCCGGGTCTGCTGTTGCGGGGAATTCCACTGCAGGCACCGCTCGGCCGCTTTCTGCAGCGTCGGCGACAGCTCCCCGGGCCCCATGGCCAGTACCTGCACGGTCGATCGGTCCGGCCGGTCCCACACCACCGCTACGGCACCGGACGCCGCGGCCAGCAGCACCGCCACGGCCACGGCGATCCTCAGTCGTGGCTTACGCGCCGGCGGCGGGTTCACGAAGCCGAGAATTTGGGCCCGCATCGCGTGCGCCGCCTCCGGCGGCAGGTCCCGCTCTACGGGCAGGTCGAGAATGTCGTTCACCGCTTCCCCTCCTGGATCTCCTGCGGCACCAAGCGGGCCAGGCGGCTGCGCGCACGGCTCACTCTCGACCGCACCGCCACCTCGCTGATGCCCAACACGGCTGCCGCGTCCGGGTACGACACGCCGGACCACAGGCACAACGCCACCGCCTCCCGCTCGGCCGGCGGCAACCGGCGGACCACCGAGAGGACCTCGGCCATCCGCCTTTCGTCGTCGAGCCGCGCAGAGACGTCCTCGGCGAGGTCACCATCGGCGTACCGCTCTCCCGGTAGACGCCGTAGCAGCGCCAGCCACCGGCGCGCCGACCGCCACTCGGAGCGGACCGCGTTCGTGGCGACGACCAGCAACCACGGCAGCGCCGATCCGTCCACGAGTCGCGCGTCGTGCCGGCGGCGCCACGCAACGAGGAACGTCGCCTGGGTGACGTCCTCGGCCGTGGACCACGACCCGGTCAGCCGGAACGCGTGGTTGTAGATCGGACGGGAGTACCGGTCGAAGAGCCGACCGAACGCCACCTCGTCACCGGTGGTGATCGAAGACCAGAGTTCCTCGTCCGACGGCCGTACCTGATGCCTCACACCACACTATGGCCGCGCACGCCGGATCTGTTGCAGGCCGACGATCATCGTCTGAGGCCGTGGCGCCGGGCGCGAAAGCTGCAGCGCGTGTAGGCGATGGTGGCCAGCTCGCCGGGCGGCGCATCAAGCGTCAGGTGTCGAGGCCTGCGAGGTTGAGGCGTTCGAGCAGGCTGGGCTTGTGGGCGTGCACCGCCCGTAGCTCGGCCAGCCGGTGTCGGAACGATGAGCTGTCCCCGTCGCGTTCGCTTTGCTCGGCGTCCCGTCGCTCCCTCTCGGCGTGCAACTCCGCGGCGGTGGAGAGCAGTTCACCGGCGGTGCGGAGGGCTGTCGGGGCCGGGGTATCGGTGCGGTGCGCCTCGCGGTAGCGGCGCAGCAGTCGGCTGCGCAGGTGGCTGTCTCCGCCGGTGATCAGGTCGGTCAGGATGGTGTCCTTGTCCCGGACGGGCAGCCCGACGACCCAGGTGCGTAGTTGCGCAGCGGTCGGTTCACCGGAGGTGGCCGGCGTCGACCCGGCGGCCGCGGCCGCGATCAGGTCGGGGTCGATGCGCAGAAACTCGGCGACGGCGGTGAGGGCCGCGTCGAGGGTGTACAGCCCGGCGGGGACGGGCGGTTCGGGCTCGTCGTCGGCGATCTCCTCGGACTGTACGCAGCGCAGCCAGGCCAGGTAGAGCAGGCGCAGGTCGCCGGCGGCGAGGCCGGCCCGGACCGGGATGATCGAGGTGAGCGGGCCGTGGCCGTCGAGGTCCCACTCGTCGGTGCCGTCCTCGTCCTCGTCGTGGAGGTCGATGATGACGTGCTCGCCGGCGGTCCAGGCGAACGCGCTGTCACCCTGGCAGTATTGAGCGACGGTTGCGGGGTCGAGCACGTGTTTCGGTAGCCGCAGCATGAGCTGGTGGGTACCCCAGTTCGCCAGGTACAGGTGTGCGTCGAAGTACCGCTCCATCAGCGTGCGTGGGTCGCCCTTGAAGTCGCCCCACTCGTAGGTGTTGACGAAGCTGGGGATCCTCCGCTACCTCCGGCGGTCCACGCGGAGGCCGGTGCCGGCCTGAGCATCGACGCCAGACAGCTCACCCCCGCCGCACTGGCGACGTTCAAGCACGTCGCCGCCATGGCCAACCCGAAGTTCTACGAGTTGCAGCGGCTCCGCAAGTCCACCTGGGACACCCCACGCTTCGTCCAGGGCTACGACCTCACCCTTGATGACCGCCTGGTCCTCCCGCGGGGCCTGCGGCACACCATCGCCACCATCGTCGAGCGCGCCGGGTCGCGGCTGGCCGTCACGGACGCACGAAACCCCGGGACCGAGATCGACGCCGCGTTCACCGCCGAACTCACCGGCAGGCAGGCCAACGCGGTCGGCGTTCTGCTCGCCCACGATGACGGGATCCTGGTCGCCCCACCCGGTTCCGGCAAGACCGTCATGGCCTGCGCCGTGATCGCCGAACGCAACACCTCCACCCTGGTCCTCGTCGATCGCAAGGCTCTCGCCGACCAGTGGCGCAACCGCGTCGAGCAGTTCCTCGGAATCAAGCCGGGTCAACTCGGTGGTGGCCGACGCAAGCTAACGGGCACGGTGGACATCGCGTTGCTGCCCTCGCTCGCGCGGCGCGACGACGTCGCCACCCTGACCCAGGGGTACGGGCACGTCATCGTCGACGAATGCCACCACCTCGGCGCCGCCGCGTACGAGCACTCGGTCAAACGGATCGCCGCGCAGTTCTGGCTCGGCCTCACCGCCACCCCCACCCGACGTGACGGCCTCGGCCAACTCGTCACCTGGCAACTCGGACCCGTCCGGCACACCCTGACCGACGAGGAACAAGGCACTCTCGCGGCAGCGATGCACGCCGACGCCGGACCACGTCGAGCGCTGTTCATCCACGAGACCACCTTCCAGCCCGGCGACATCGACCTTGACGCCCCCGGCGCGCTCGCCGAGGTACACCGGCGACTGGCCCTCGACGAGCCCCGCAACACCCAGATCGCCGACGATGTCGCCGTAGCCCTCACACGGGGTCGCAACTGTCTCGTCCTGACCCGACGGGTCGCCCAGGTCGAATCTCTCACCGCCCTGCTCGCCACACGCGGACATCAGGCGCTCGTGCTCCAAGGCGCGATGAGCACCAGCGAACGGCGAACCATCGTTGACCGGCTCGACGGCGCCAAAGCCGGTGAGGGTTTGCTCGTCATCGGCATCACACCGTTCATCGGTGAAGGCTTCGACGCCCCCGCCCTCGACACACTCTTCCTCGCCGGCCCGATCTCCTACGACGGCCTACTCGTCCAATGCGCCGGCCGCGTCATCCGCGCCGCGCCCGGCAAGGACCTCGCCGAGGTCCACGACTACCACGACCCGGCCACCCCCATCCTCGCCGCCTCACTCCCACGCCGCATGCCCGGATACCGGGCCCTCGGCTTCACCCGAACATGAGTGCATCCCAACGCGATCACCATGCCTGGTCCCCACCCAGTTGCCCGGGTATGACGAGGAGCCAAGCGTGCTGGGCCTAGCGTAGTAGGCTGACTGCATGGGTCGGTTCTCCGAGGATGAGCTACACGCGGTTGTCTCCCGGTACGAGGCGACACGCGCGGCCGCGTTGATCGAACGGGATGAGCAACTGCGGGCGTTTCACGCGGCCGGCTGGCGGCCGGTCGATCTGCAGCGGGTCACCGGGTACAGCCGGGAGACGATCCGTCAGGCACTACGACCGGAAGTCCGGCGCGCGACCAACATCAGCCGGCGCAGGACACCACCCCAACCGCCGGCGGACTACCGACCCTACGGTGACCGGCGGCTCTACGTGGTGGCCGAAACCCTCACCGAACTGCGCGGCCCGACCGAAGGCACGGTGACGCTTCCGCGTCACCTCGACTGGTCCGGGCACCCCGAGTACGACCTGAACCGGCCCGCACGCCTGGCCAGCATGTACAAGGTGACACTCACCGAAGCCAGCACAGTCGAAGATCTCAACACCTGGCTCGACGCCGACCTCCTCCGGCGGCTCTGGCCCACCCTCTGGCTGCCACCCCAGCTCCGCCAGCGCTGGGAAGAAGCCTTCCCCGAACTCGCCGCAACCCGCGGCACCGCGGCATAACGGTGGACCCCTTCCACGAACGCCTCGCCCGCACCGGGCTGGCGGCGGCCGAACAATACGGCTTCGCCCTGGCCGGCGGCTACGCAGTCCAGGCCGCCGGACTTCTCGAGCGGCCAAGCGAGGACGTCGACCTGTTCACCGCCTGGGACCGCCGTGACGAGTTCACCGCCGCGGTCACCGCCGTCGTGCACGCCTACCGCAACGACGGCCTCACCGTCGAGACCGAGCGGCAGTACGACACGTTCGCCCGGCTGGCCGTCACCGACGGCGTGCGGGTCTCCAAGGTCGAACTCGGCGTGGACTGGCGCGCCAACGAACCGATCCTCATGGCGATCGGACCGGTCCTCCACCCCGACGACGCGGTCGCCAATAAGATGAGCGCCCTCTACGGACGAGCATTCGCCCGGGACTTCATCGACATCGACGCCACACTCCGATCCGGCCGCTACACCCGCGAAACCCTCCTCGCCCTCGCGCAGCGCGCCGACCGTGGCTTCGACCCGCGCATCTTCGCCAACGCGCTCGGACAAGCCACCCTGCTCGATCCTGACGACTTCGCCCAGTACGGCATCGCCGGCCAAGCGCTGGACAATCTCCGGAGCCGATTCGCCGAATGGCGCCGCGAACTACTCAGCGAAAAGGAACCCCCGCGACCTGACGGCTCCGCCAGCTGATCCCGCAATCCCCGGTAAGGAGGAATCCCAGTAGGAAGCCGCCGCCGATCACCGGCCGCGACGGTGCTCCGTTGGGGCTCGGCGAAACGGTTCTCTGCGCCGGCGCCACGCGCATCGCGGACGCCGATGGCGATCTGCGTTCTCTACGCTGCTCCCATGGCAGCGTGTCCCGAGCTGACCAGGCCACTCCCCCACGTGGGGTGCGGTCACGGTCTCTCCGGGGCAACCCCGGGGACGCGACACTCACCTCGGCACCACACCACAGGTGCGTCGGCACGCTCCGCGAGCCTGTGCACCCGCACGACCGGGCGTCGTCGGGACACGCTGCCACCATCGGCCCGGTCGTGACTACCATCCACGCCCTCGCCACCGCGCTCGCCGACGCGTTCCTCGCCGGCGACGTCTGGCGCCGCGCCGATCTCGTCGGCCAGGGTGGGCTCGTCCTCGGGGTCCGGCGGCGTTGGCTGTGGCCGGTCGCCGACGCGGTCCTGGTCGCCTACCCGCGCCCACCCACCGACCGGCCACGCGAGCTCGCCACGTTCCTGAGCACCCTCGATCCGCTGCGCGCGGCAGTCGCCGCCGGCCGCCAGCACCAGCGGCCGATCGTCATCCACACGCGGCCCGTGACGCCGACCCGCACCGTCCACCGACCCTGGCACACCCCGGTCATCGACAGCGTCGGCGACCTGGCCGCGATGCTCGACCTGAGCACCGAACACCTCGACTGGTACGCCGACCGACGGGCCATGAACCGACGCGCCACCGCCCACCGGCTGCACCACTACCACTACCGCTGGACCGACCGGGGCCGGTTGATCGAGGCACCGAAATCACGGCTCCGCGCCCTGCAACGCCGGCTGCTCACCGAGGTCCTCGGCCCCATCCCGGTCCACCCCGCCGCCCACGGCTTCGTACCCGGCCGCTCCGCACACACCTTCGCCGCCACCCACACCGCGCAGCCGGTCGTCGTCCGGATCGACCTGCTCGCCTTCTTCACCCACATCCCCGCCACCCGCGTCTACGGACTGTTCCGCACCGCCGGCTACCCCGAACCCGTCGCCCACACCCTCACCGGACTCTGCACCAACCGCACTCCATCCCCCGTCCTCCGCCAAGCACCCACCGACCTGCCGCAACGGGCCACCCGGCTCGCCGCGCTGCGCACCGGCCACCTGCCACAGGGCGCGCCCACCTCACCCGCACTGGCCAACCTGTGCGCCTACCGACTCGACCGACGCCTCACCGGCCTCGCCGACGCCTTCGAGATCACCTACACCCGATACGCCGACGACCTAGCCTTCTCCGGCGACCTCACCACCCGCCGTATCGACGACCTGATCGCCGCCGTCACCGGCATCGCCCGCGAGGAGGGGTTCCAAGTCCATCCAGCCAAGACCCGCGTCCGCGGCCGAGCCGACCGGCAACTCCTCGCCGGACTCGTCGTCAACCAACACCCCGCCACACCACGCAACGAATACGACCAGCTCCGCGCCATCCTCCACAACGCCGCCCGCACCGGCCTCGCCTCACAGAACCGGAACGGCCACCCCGACTTCGCTCAATACCTCATCGGACGAGTTCTCTGGGTCGGTCATCATCATCCGGCACGCGCAGCCAAACTCGCCACGCTGCTGGCCCACGCTCTCGCGACACCGTAAACTGACGCGGCGCGGCACCTTCACCGGATCTCGGTGAGTACGCGTCGAAGCGACCGAAGCATGGCCTGAGCAGGACTTACGCCCGTTCTGCCGATCTTCAGCAAGCGAGCACAGCAACGCGCGTGTGCGACCCACTAACACGAAAACAAAATAGGAACCGGCAGGTAGTCAGCCTCCGGGTACAGATAGAGCATCGTCTTAGGAAATCGATGCTCTATCCCCTGAGCTACGAGGGCGTCATGATCCAGGCTAGCTGGCCGCGGCTGTCAGCGTACCGCAGGGAGCGACTGCCGCCGTCAACGCTGGCACGGACGCCAACCGACCACATACCCGACCGCACACCATCGGGCCGGACGGGCGCACCGCCACCGGCGACCGACCTCGGTCCGGCAACGTCGCTCGGCGCTGGTCAAGGACGGAAGAACAGACGTGGTCCACAGCGGCTCGGGCTTCGTCTTCCCGCCTCGCTTTCCTTCCGCCCGGAGCCGACTTACCGAGTCCACGACCGGGTGCCGGATGGTCCGAGGCGCACCGTGCCAGCGGGGCGGCCGGCTCAGTACGGCGCGCCCTCGCCAAGCAGTCGAGCGGTCCTCGCCGAGCAGTCGAGCGGTCATGGCGAGGGCCTTGGCGCGGGTGCTGGCCCGTCCGCATCCGTCGCGCGCCCGTCCGGTGCAGCCGCCTCCATCTGCTGACGCAGCGCCGCGATCTCCGCCCGCAGCGCCGCGATGTCCGCACTCGTTGCCGTGGTCGTCTGCTGGTCGGAGGCTGCGGAG
This sequence comes from Plantactinospora sp. WMMB782, assembly GCF_049179135.1. Classification (NCBI taxonomy): domain Bacteria; kingdom Bacillati; phylum Actinomycetota; class Actinomycetes; order Micromonosporales; family Micromonosporaceae; genus Plantactinospora; species Plantactinospora sp. WMMB782. The sequence goes on from NZ_JBMHMC010000007.1 coordinate 1,837,585, forward strand.
ACACGCTCCACGATCCAGGTCGCCAGCGAACCCGTGACGAAACCGATCAGGCCGATCCCACCGATCATCAGCCCGAGCGCGACGAATCGTCCCGTCGTGGTGACCGGGTAGTGGTCACCGTAGCCGACCGTGGTGATGGTGACCGTCGCCCACCAGAGTGCCTCGTCGAACGAGGTGATGTTCGCCTCGGGCCCCGACCGCTCGGCGTCCAGGGCTGCCAGCGCGGACACCAGCACGAGCAGCGCGGTGGTGGTGGCGACGTAGACGGCGAGCCGGCCCCGCGCCCAGACCTCCGTGCGCCGGCTGATCGTCAGCACCACCATGATCAGCCGTACGGCCCGCAACGGCCGGAGCACCGGAAGGACCAGTACGGCAAGGTCGAACAGGTGGCCACGCAGGAACCGACGCCGGTCGGTGGCCAGCTTGAGGCGCACCAACATGTCGACCCAGAAGAGCAGCCAGATCACGACAGACGCCACAGCACAGACGTTCCGCCATCCGGGCGCCATGTCAGGACGCAGGATCGGCGCCGCGTACACCGCCAGGAAGACCACCGACATCACCGTCAACGGCACCGCCGTCAACCGCTCCCAGCGCGCCGACCTGTCCGCTCGCCGGACTGTCTCCACCCTCATCCCCGACTCCACCCGAACCTCCTATCCACCGCGCTGCGGCAGCGACCACCCACCCGGCTTCGGCGACGGTAGGCGGAGCGGGCCCGAGAGCCAAACTTCTGATCGGCAACGAACGGCCACGCCACCCCTGGCCGGTGCGACCGGCGCACGGAACTCTCGGTCGAGAAATCGTCCGTCAATCAGCCCTCAAACACCACCGTCGCTGGCAGACACCTGCAGGTGAGCTGGTCTTCGCCTCCAGCAACGACCTCGTCGGCCAGTTCGACCACGCGAACGACCCCGACACGGTGCGGGCATCCCCTGCGGCAAGTGACCGGGTCACGCCGCCGGTCACCGCCGCCGGTCACCGCTGCCGAACCGGGTCGCGCCGGAGCCGGGGTGACGCGCGTATGCTCCGGCCATGCTCGACAGCACAGCGGAATTCAGCATCGGGCAGGTGGCCGAGCGTACCGGCCTGAGCGTGCACACCCTCCGGCTGTACGAGCGGGAGGGGCTGCTGACCGGCCGGCTGCGCCGGAGCAGCGGCGGGCGACGGGTCTACGGTGAGTGGGACGTGCAGTGGCTCGCCAACTGCACGAAGTTCCGGGCCTCCGGGATGCCGCTGGCCACGATCCGCCGGCTCGCCGAACTGGTCGGCGAGGGTCCGGGCAACGAGGCGGAGCGGCTCGAACTGCTCCGGGCGCACCGGCAGCGGGTACTGGACCGCATCGCCGAACTCCACGACTGCCTGGACCTGATCTCCAACAAGGTCAGCGCGTACGAGGATGCCGTCGGGCAGGGCACCGCGGACCGGCTCTGGGTCACCGGCGTCCGCCCCACCCCGACGACGGAAACCGCCTGACGCGGCTCGGACGGCGGGAGTCGGAGTTGGCCGACGCGGCTCAACAGCCGGCCCCACCGGGCGTGACCAGTCCGGTCTCGTACGCCAGCATCACCAGCTGGGCCCGGTCCCGGACACCGAGTTTGGTGATGATCCGGCTGACGTGGGTCTTGGCGGTCAGCGGGCTCATCCGCAGTGCCCGGCCGATTTCGGCGTTGCCCAGCCCGCCCGCCAGCAGAGTCAGCACCTCACGTTCCCGGGCGGTCAACTCGGCGAGCCGCTCCGCCGAGCCCTGTCGGGGCCCGGGGCGGCGACCGAACTCCTCGATCACCCGTCGGGTCACGCTCGGGCTGAGCAGCGCGTCCCCGGCCGCGACGACCCGGACGGCGTGGCACAGCTCCGTTCGGCTCGCGGTCTTGGCCAGGAAGCCGCTCGCCCCGGCCAGCAACGCCGAGAAGATGTACTCGTCGATCTCGTACGTGGTGAGCACGATGACCCGTACCCCGGCGGTGGCCGGATCCGAGCTGATCCGCTCGGTGGCGGTCAGGCCGTCCAGCACCGGCATGCGGATGTCCAGCAGTGCGACGTCGGGTCGGAGCTGCCGTACCTGCCGGACCGCGTCCGGGCCGTCGGCCGCCTCCGCCACCACCTCGATGTCCCCGTCCAGCCCGAGCAGACCGCGTAACCCGGCCCGGACGAGCGGCTGGTCGTCGGCGAGCAGCACCCGGATCGTCAACGGCTCACCACCCCGGTTCGGCGCGAGCCGGCACGGCACCGGCGCGAGCCGGCACGGCACCGGCGACGTCGGGGGCAGCGGCGACGTCGGGGGCAGCGGCATCCGCGGGGGCGGGGGCATCCGCGGGGGTGTCGACCGTGCGGGGCAGCCATGCGCGGACGGCGTACCCGCCGTCGGGCAGCGGGCCGGCGTGCAGCCTCCCGCCCAGCCCGGTCGCCCGTTCCCGCATCCCGGTCAGGCCGTGTCCGGCCGCTGTCACCCCGGCGTCGGCGCCCCTGCCGTCGTCGCGGACGTCGAGGCCGACGCCGTCCGGGGCGTACCGGAGGGTGAGGGTGACCGACCGGGCGTGCGCGTGCCGCAACACGTTGGTGATGGACTCCTGGGCGATCCGGTACACGGTCAGGCCGACGGTGGGCGGCAGCGGCCGGGCTTCGCCCTCGCGGTGGAGCGTCGTCGTCAGGCCGGCCTCGGCCGCCCGGCCCAGCAACGTCCCGAGCTGTGTCTCGTCCGGTGACGGCCGCAGCTCCGGCGAAGACGTCGGCTCGGGTGCGCTGGCGGCGGGACTGGGCTCGCGGAGCAGGTGCACCGCCCGGCGCAGCTCGTCGATCGCGTCCACGTTGATCCCTCGGGCGCTGTCCAACAGGTCCCGGGCGGCGTCCGGGTCACGCCGGACGAGTTCCCGGGCCAGGTTGAGCTGGATGCCGACCACCGCGACGGTGTGCGCGGTGACGTCGTGCAGTTCGCGGGCGATCCGGATCCGTTCGGCGAGGACCGACCGGGCGGACTCCCGGGCCCGTTCCGCCTGCTCGGCGGCGAGCCGGGCCTCGGCCTCCCGACGGTAGAGTTCGGCGGTGCGGAGCGCACTGCCGGCCACCAGGGCCAGGGCCAGCATCGCGGCCTCGCGGAGCACGCCGTCGAGCATCCGGAGCGGTTCGACTCCGGCGTTCAGCACCCAGCCGGTGGAGACCAGCAGGGCTGCCGCGCCGACCGCCGTACCGATCAGGATCTGGCCGGCCCGGGTGACCGTGTAGAGCGGGACCAGCAGCGGCCAGATCGGCGAGATGCTGGGAAAGTCGGTCAGGTTGTAGCCCAGCACGGCGACCAGCGAGAAAACCAGTACCAGCACCGGGTGCCGGCGGCGGAACAGCAGCAGGCCGCCCAGCACCGCTGCGAGGGCGTACGCGGCGGCGGTCGAGTCCCGGCTCGCCGGCTCGGCGGCCACCTCGGTCGCCACCGCGATGGCTGCGGCGCTGACCAGCGCGAGCAGCACGTCGATCCGGCGCATCGAACCTCACTTTCCGTGCCCCGGATGTGCACCCGAAAGCTCGGCCGGCACCTGTGACTCGTCCCGGGCGGAGACGGTGATGAATTGTCCCATCATCCCGGCGTCCTCGTGGGCGAGCAGATGGCAGTGGAACATGTACGGCGTCCGCGGGTCCGAGTGTGCCAGGAAACGTACGGCGAGCCGGAGGCGGCCGCCCGGCGGCACGTACACGGTGTCCTTCTCGCCGGTCAGCTGGGAGGCAGGCGGCCGGCCGTCCACGTCGAGCAGGTGGAACGACGCGCCGTGCACGTGGAAGTTGTGCGGGATGCCGCCGGTGTTGGCGATCTCCCAGGTCTCCACCGAACCGGCCCGGACCACCCGGTCGATCCGGGTCAGGTCCATCACCCGCTCGTCGAACCGGAAGTCTCCCATCGTCATCCGGTACGGCTCGCCCCTGCTCGGCACGGGCAGCGACGGGGGCGCCGTCGGCGATGCGGACAACGTCGGGGCCGGCAGCGACGGGGGCGGCGTCGGCGATGCGGACGGCGGTGCGGCGGCGGCCAGTCGGGACGGCAGGGCGGGCGACGGCCGCAGCGCCGGCGCGGCGACGATCCGCACCAGGTCGAAGGTGTCGGCGCCGCCGGCCAGCCGCCGGATCAGCGCGTTGCCGCCCATCGGGGCCGGGAAGCCGCGCAGCAGCACCGCCTCGCCGGGCCGGAACCGCACGACGATCTCGGCGCGTTCGCCGGGCGAGAGCATCAGCCGGCGCAGCGGCAGCGGCGCGTCCCGGATTCCGGCGTCGGTGGCGACCAGCGAGAACTCCCGGTCGTCGGCGAAGCCGACCGAGAAGACCCGGGCGTTCGCGCCGTTGAGCAGGCGGAACCGGACCAGTTCGTCGCCGACCTCCAGGTACGGGTCGTAGCCGCCGTTGACCAGGATCCGGTCGCCGAGCAGTCCGGTGACGGAGAACCCGCCGAAGGCCAGGCCGGACTCGTCGAGCGTGCCGTCGTCGTGCAGTTTGCGGTCCTGGAGGATCAGCGGGATGTCGTCGACGCCGTACCGGCGGGGCAGCGGCAGCGCGTCGGACTCGTCGTCGTCGACCAGGAACAGGCCGGCGACCCCTCGATAGACGTGCGCGGCGGTGTGCCGGTGCAGGTGCGGGTGGTACCAGAGGGTCGCCGCCCGCTGCTCGACCGTCCAGTACGGCTGCCAGGTCCGGCCCGGCGCGACCGGCTGGTGCGGCCCGCCGTCCATCGCCGCCGGCAGGTGCATCCCGTGCCAGTGCATCGAGGTGGTCTCGGGCAACCTGTTGGTCACGTCGACCGCCACCCGCTCGCCGCGCCGGACCCGCAGCGTCGGCCCGAGGATCGGCCCGTTGGCGCCCCAGGTGATGGTGCTGGTGCCGGGGAGCAGTTCGGTGCGCCCCGGTGCCAGGGTGAGCCGGAACCGCCGGCGCCCGTCCGCGTCGACGGCGGGCGGCAGCAGCGGCGGGATCGGCAGCCGGTTGCGGAACCCCAGGGTGCCGACGTTGCTGCGCCCGGAGTCCGCCCAGAGATAGCCGGCGAATCCGGCGGCCGGTGCGACGACCAGGCCGGTGGCCGCGCCGAGCCAGCCGAGCAGCCTGCGCCGGGTTGTCACGGCCGCCTCCGGGGCCGCAGGCTCCACAGCACGAGTACCACCCCGATGGCGATCACCCACCAGCCGAGCAGCGCCTCGGGCATCGGCACCAGGCCGGGGTCGTCGAACCAGACGTGCGGCGGGACGAAGAACCAGCCGAGATTGAAGACGAGGCCGACCAGCGCCACGACCAGTCCGACCCAGAGCAGACGTCGTTCAGCCATGCCCCGACGCTAGGCAGTCCGGGTGTCGCCGGACGTCCGCCGAGCGGAGTCGGAATCCGTACTCCACCTGGTGTACGACCCCGACCTGTCTCCGGGCCGAGGGGTTCCGGGCGGGGCCCGGCGCACGCTGCGAGCCCCTCCCGGTGCCTCAGGCGACGGGCAGTCGGGTCAGCCAGTCCTGCCACGCGCGTTCGACACCGGCCTGGTCGACGTCGGCGCCGAAGAGGTGGTGGCCGAGGACCAGCACGCTGCCCCGGTCCATCCCGGAGTGCAGGAACCGGTAGAGCGCGTCGTCGGTGCGCACCCCGAAGTAGGTCGGCAGGCCGGCGATGTCGACGACTCCGTCGACCGGCGGCAGGCCGTCGACGGCGAGCCGGGCCGGTGCGCCCTCGGTGATCCCGCCGGTGATGCCGAACGCGCCGGCCACGGCTGCCCAGACCTGTTCCGGCTCGCCGGCACCTGGTCGGAAGGCGGCGGCCGGGACGCCGTGCCGGCCCGGGAAGTGGCGCAGGTACGAGGCGAGGCTGGCCAGGTACATGTCCCAGCCGATCCCCATCGCCTCGTACTCGGTTTCCCAGTTGTCGCCGAGCACTCCGCTCTGCACCAGGTGCAGTACGGTGCTGCCCTGGTCGCGTCCCTCGATCAGGTATTCGATCGCCATGAAGGTGCCGTCCGGGCCGGGGTCGGTGCGGTGCCGGAACCGCTTTCCGGGCTCCCAGGCCGTGACCGTCGACTCTTCGGTGTGACCGGCCATGGTGAAGGTGTTCCGCCCGCCCTCGCCCGGCTGCACCTCGCTGTGTCCCATGAACCAGGAGTCGATGCCGGGGCCGGTGGCGATCGCCGCCCAGACCTGCTCCGGCGTCCCGGCCAGTTCGATCTCCTTGCGCAGTTCGAACTCGTGTCCCACGGTGGCGGTCTCCAATTCGCTGGCGTACTGCGGAAACGGGGCGGGGTAGGGCGGGCGGTCATCCGGCCCGCTGGCCGGTGCCTTCCCGCTCGGTCGGGACGTGCGGGTGCAGCGCGACCACCACCCGGTGCTCCCGCCCGCCGGGCGCGGACTCGTCGTGGTACCTGCCGACCAGTCTGGTGACCGTCGCCGCCAGTTCCTCGGCGAACGCGGCCCGGTCGGCCGCCGAGGCGAACCGCAACTGGGCGTCGATCGCGAACGTCGCCACCCGCTTGTCGGCCCGGTCGGCACCGGTGATCAGCGCGCCCACGTCCTGGACGAGTCGGGCCGCGACCGCCAGCAGCCACCGGGCCGACAGCCGGTCGGGTGACCGGCCCGGATTCGGCCGCACGGCGGAGAGCGCGGCCGGGGAGATCACGTACGAGGCCGCGGTGGCCCGCATCACCCGCTCGGTGACGTTGCCCTTGCGGCGTTCCTCCTGGAGCTCGATCAGTCCGTGCTGTTCGAGTGCCCGGAGGTGGTAGTTGACCTTCTGCCGGGCCAGGCCGACCTTGGCGGCGAGCATGGTGGCCGACGCCGGCTCGGCCAGCTCGGCCAGCAGCCGCGCCCGGATCGGGTCGAGCGACGCCTCGGCCGCCGCCGGATCCTCGATCACCGTGATGTCGAACATGGGGCAAGCGTCCCACCGACAACTCTTCTCGTCAAGGAAAGTGAGCCTGTCGGAGAGTTTCGCGGTGGCTCGGGGCGGCCCGTGGCTCGGGCGGCAACCCGTTACCCGTCGTGCCGCCAGCCGAGCAGCCGCTCCGCCTTCGTGCAGTCGAAGAGGCCCTGGTTGCCGCCGAGCTCGCCGCGCACCGGCACCTCCGGATAGTACTTCCGGCACAGCTCCTCGGTCGGGGTGCTGGTGACGGTCCGTGGCGCCACCACGTAGCAGACCTGGTGACCGGAGAAATCGGCGGTGAGGGCCAGCAGGCAGGCCCGGGCGGCCGCCGCGGCCAGCGTGTACCCCCACAGCTCGCGGGCGGCCTGGCCGGGCAACTCCGGGTCGGGCCGGCGAACCGGAGGGGACGGACGCACGCCGTGCAGCCGCAGGCTGGCGATGCGCAACTCGGCGTACCGGCGGGCGAAGCTGTCCGCCTGGGCCTCGCCGAGCCACTTCGACAGGCTGTACGGGTCCTCGTTGTAGCTGGGATGCCGCTCGTCCAGCGGGAAGTAGTCGTAGCGCGGCGTGCGGCTGTACGCCCCGCCGACGGCGTTCACGCTGGAGGCGAGACAGACCCGGGTGATGCCGAGTTCGGCGGCGGCCCGCAGCGCGTGGTAGCTGGCGGTCACGTTCACGCCGTGCACCACGTGGTCCGGCTCGTCCCACGGTTTCGGGTATGCCGCCAGGTGCACCAGCGCCTCGCACCCGTCCAGCGCCCGCAGCAGCGCCGGATAGTCGGTCACGTCGGCGGGGCGGCGTACCAGCCCGGCCGGCGTCCCCGGATCGGCGCCCCGGGCCGACGGCCGGTCGATCTCCACCACGGTGTGCCCCTCGGCCAGCGCGTACGCGACCACCGACCGCCCGACCGTCCCCGCCCCGCCGGTCACCGCCATCCGCATCGCACCATTCTCCGCCGGACCCGCGCCGCAGCGCACTTCCGGGCAAGCCCACCACAGGCACGGAGAGGGGCAGGCACGGCGAGCGGCAGGCACGGCGGACGTCGGGTACGAGGAGCGGCGGCAGCCACCGGTGCCGATCGCCTGACCGACGAAATTCCGCCCGGGTTGTCGTTCCCGGCCCGGCCCGTTCGTCGTCATGCTGTGCAGCAGCCCGCTGTGCGCGACGACCCGGAGGAGACCGGCGTGAAGTACCTGTTCCTGCTCTACGGCGACCCGACGAACGACCCGACCGACCCGGAGACGATCCAGGCGGAGATCGACACGTACTGGGCCTACGACAAGCTGCTGGAGGACGCGGGCGTGTTCCTCGACAGCCAGGCGTTGCAGGGCACCGAGACCGCCACCACGGTGCGGGTCGGCGGAAACGGCGACCACACCGTCACCGACGGCCCGTTCGCGGAGACCCGGGAGATCCTCGGCGGCTACTACCTGGTCGACCTGCCGGACCTGGACACCGCGATCGGCTGGGCCGCCCGCTGCCCGGCCGCGCTGCGCGGCACCGTCGAGATCCGCCCCATCCTGGAGTTCGAGCGGCCGTGACCGGCCGGGATCGCGACTGCCCGAACGGGGGTGTGCAGCCGTGACCAGCGGTGAGCAGCCGATCGCCGACACCCTGGAGCGGGTGTTCCGGGAGGAGCGCGGCCGGCTGCTCGCCAGCCTGGTCCGGCACTTCGGCGACCTCGACCTGGCCGAGGAGGTCGCCTCGGACGCGATCGAGGCGGCCCTGCGGCACTGGCCAGAGCGGGGCGTGCCGACCCGCCCGGCCGGCTGGCTGCTCACCACCGCCCGGCGCCGGGCCGTCGACCGGCTCCGCCGGGACCGCGCCTACGCGGCCCGGCTGGCCGTACTCCAGGCCGAGGCCGTCCGGGACGAGCCGGCCGGGCCCGCCACGGACGACGGCGACGACCTGCCGGACGAGCGGCTGCGGCTCTTCTTCACCTGCTGCCATCCGGCGCTGCCCGGCCCGGCGCAGACCGCGCTGACCCTGCGCTGCCTGGCCGGGTTCGACACCGCCGAGGTGGCCCGGGCGTTCCTGGTGCCGGTGCCGACGATGGCCCGGCGGATCGTGCGGGCGAAGGAGAAGATCCGGGCCGCCCGGATCCCGTTCCGGGTGCCGGACGTCGCCGAACTGCCGGCCCGGCTCCCCGGCGTACTCCGGGTGATCTACCTGATCTTCACCGAGGGGTACGCGGCCAGCGGCGGCCCGCAGCTCGTCCGGGCCGACCTGTCCGACGAGGCGATCCGGCTGGCCCGACTGCTGCACCGGCTGCTGCCCCGGGAACCGGAGGTCACCGGACTGCTCGCCCTGCTGCTGCTCGTCGACGCGCGCCGGGCCGCCCGGTGCACCGCCGACGGCGACCTGGTGCTCCTCGACGAGCAGGACCGGACCCGTTGGGACCGCGACCGGATCGAGGAGGGCCGTCGACTCGTACCGGCCGCGCTGACCGGCCGCCCCGGACCGTACGCCGTGCAGGCCGCGATCGCCGCCCTGCACAGCGAGGCCCCGGACGTAGCCGGCACGGACTGGCCGCAGGTGGTCGCGCTCTACGACGTACTGGCCCGGGTGGCGCCGTCGCCGACGGTGGAACTCAACCGGGCGGTGGCGGTCGCACTGCGGGACGGTCCGGGCGCCGGGCTGCGCCTGCTGGACGCGCTCGACCGGGGCGGTCGGCTGGCCGGCTACCACCTGCTGCCGGCCGCCCGGGCGGACCTGCTGCGTCGGCTGGGTCGCGCCGGGGAGGCCGCCGAGGCGTACCGTCGGGCTCTCGACCTGGTCGGCAACGAGCCGGAGCGGGCGTTCCTGCGGCGGCGGCTCGCGGAGGTCGCCGGCCCCGACCGGGGGGTTGAGAACCAGGAGCCCCCGGGCGGCCCGTGAGATCATCTCGATCCGCCACCATCCATAGGCGATCGGCGAATACCGCTCAGTACGGACGATGCCGGCAATGCACTGCGGTGCTGAAAGTTTTCGGTCATCCTCAGCTTCGCCCCGCCCCGTTCGGCGCCATTCCAGCCGGCACCCCTGACCAGGTATCGAGCAGGGCCGCAGCGTCCTGACCAGGTCCAAACCGGGCTATCCGCATCGGAGCGGTCGCCGATCGGGGCCGGATTGGCATCGATTGAAGTTTCGGAATCTTTCCGTTAGCCTCCTGAAATCGAGTTCTGTCGATTCCGCGATGGTTGAGCCTCCCGCTCATCCCGCAGCCACACCGTCCATCGAGCCGGCAGCCACAGCGGACGGGAACGTCGACAACACACCCACCCCTTCCCGGACCCGAGAGGCAACAGGAAATGAGCGACAAGACCGTCCCTGACCCCAGACGCCTGATGGCCAGGCCCGGCCCGCGCGCCGCGCTGGTCTCCCTCGCCGTCGGCGTCCTCGCCGCCGGTGCGGCCCTCACCTTCGCCGGCTCCGCCAACGCCGCGACGACGCTCGGCGCGTCGGCGGCGGAGCGGGGCCGCTACTTCGGCGCGGCCGTGGCGGCGAACAAGCTCAACGACAGCACCTACACCACGATCCTGAACCGCGAGTTCAACAGCGTCACCGCCGAGAACGAAATGAAGATCAACGCGACCGAGCCGCAACAGAACCAGTTCACGTTCGCCAACGGGGACCGGATCGTCAACCACGCCCTCAGCCGGGGTTGGAAGGTGCGCGGCCACACGCTCGCCTGGCACTCGCAACAGCCCGCCTGGATGGAGAGCATGTCCGGCAGCGCGCTGCGCCAGGCCATGCTCAACCACGTCACCCGGGTGGCCAGCTACTACGCCGGCAAGATCGACTCCTGGGACGTGGTGAACGAGGCGTTCGACGACGGCAACAACGGCGCCCGCCGCGACTCCAACCTGCAACGCACCGGCAACGACTGGATCGAGGCCGCCTTCCGGGCCGCCGACGCCGCCGACCCCAACGCCAAGCTCTGCTACAACGACTACAACACCGACAACTGGACCTGGGCCAAGACCCAAGCCGTCTACCGCATGGTCCAGGACTTCAAACAGCGCGGCGTGCCGATCGACTGCGTCGGCTTCCAATCCCACTTCAACAGCGGATCCCCGTACAACAGCAACTACCGCACCACCCTGTCCAGCTTCGCCGCCCTCGGCGTCGACGTGCAGATCACCGAACTCGACATCGAAGGCTCCGGCACCACCCAGGCCAACACCTACCGCAACGTCGTCAACGACTGCCTCGCCGTCGCCCGCTGCAACGGCATCACCGTCTGGGGCGTACGAGACTGCGACTCCTGGCGCAGCGGCGGCACCCCTCTGCTCTTCGAATGCAACGGCAACAAGAAGCAGGCGTACGACGCGACGCTCAGCGCGCTGAACAACGGCGTGACCCCGACCAACCCGCCGACCAACCCCCCGACGAACCCGCCCACCAACCCGCCGACGAACCCGCCCACGAACCCGCCGACGAACCCACCGACGCAGGGACCGGGCGGCTGCTCCGCGACGGTGTCGCTGAACTCCTGGAACGGCGGGTTCGTGGCCACGGTACGGGTGACCGCCGGCTCGTCCGGCACCAACGGCTGGTCGGTGGGCATGACACTGCCCTCCGGTGCCACCGTCACGAATGCCTGGAACGCCAACCGCAGCGGCAGCAGCGGAGCGGTGACGTTCACGAACGTCAGCTACAACGGCCGGATAGCCGCCGGACAGTCGACGGAGTTCGGCTTCCAGGGCACCGGCAGCGGCACCGGGATGTCACCCACCTGTAGCGCCAGCTGACCTGACCCAGCACAGCCCGACCGGTGCGGAGGACTCTGGTCCTCCGCACCGTCGCGTCTTGCCCGTACCCCGCGCGGACCGCTCGACCGGATCGAGCCGTCGTGCCGCGTTCGAGGCCGCCACCATCCATCCGGTCAGTGCCGGTGCCGCGGCACCGCCGGGCCCCGTCGGTGGTCGGCGACGAACTCGGCCACGATCCGCCTGGCGTAGGCCGCCCGGTCCGGGTCGACGGCCGAGAAGTCCTCCGGCGCCGGTATCCGCAGGGCCATTCCCCAGCCCCGGCCGCGCGCCCAGGTGGCGTCGTCCACCGACAGGGCGTCCCGGAACACGGCGCGGCTGCCCGCCGGCAACAGTGTCCAGGCCGCCATCAGGTCACAGGCCGGATCACCCACCGCCAGGCAGCCGAAGTCGATGACGGCCCGGAGCCGGCCGCCGACGGTGAGCAGGTTTCCGGCCGCGAGGTCGCCGTGGATCCAGACGCCGCGACCGTCCCAGGCCGGAACCGCCGCCAGGGCCGCCTCCCAGACCGCCGTCAGCGCGTCGGTGTCGACCAGGCCGGCCAGGGCGGCGATCCGGCGCCGGATCGGGTCGTCCGCCGCGAGCGACGGCCGGCTGTCCCCGACGGGTACGCCCCGATAGGCATTGCTGGCCTGCGGCTCCGGGCCGCCGGTGGGGTCGATCCGGCGCAGCGCGCGGATGAACTCCGCCACCTCCCGGGCCAACCGGTCCGGATCGGCACCGCCACCGCGCGCCGGGTTCTCGCCGTCGAGCCACGGGTAGACCGACCACCGGAACGGATAACCCTCGGCCGGCTGCCCCAGCCCGAGCGGGACGGGGATGGTCGACGGCAGTTGCGGGGCCAGCCAGGGCAGCCACCGCTGCTCCCGGTCGACCTGCGGTGCCCATCTGGCGAAGCGCGGCAGCCGTACCACCCTGTCCGGGCCGAGCCGGAACATCGCGTTGTCGGTCCCCCAGGTTCGGGTCCGTTCGATCGGCAGTTCCGCCCACCGTGGGAACTGGGCCGCCAGTAGGCGCCGGACGAGCGGCTCGTCGACGGGGACCTGGTTCGCCGGTGGATCCGACACGGACACGATGCTCTCCCTCGATGCCGGCGCCGGCCGACGCCGCCCTGGTGGGATGCGCGACGGTCGCCGGCAAGGGTAGGCGCCGCCGGTCGACCGGCCCAAGCCGTTTCGGCGCGGGCGCGGCGTGCGTGCGACGATCATCGAATGCCCGTCGACCAACACCTGCTGCTGGCGTTCACCCTGACCACTATCGTCGCCATGGTCACGCCCGGACCCGACATGCTCTTCGTGCTCGGCTGTGGGATGCGTGGCGGCTCCCGTGCCGGGCTGCTCGCCACCGCGGGAGTGGCGACCAGCGAGGCGGTGCACGTGGCCGTGGCGGCGGCCGGGCTGGCCGCGCTCTTCGCGGCGGCACCGACCGCGTTCGCGGTGGTCCGGATCGTCGGCGCCGCCTATTTGATCTATCTCGGCGTGCAGTTGATCCGGCACCGCCGGGACACCCCGGCCGAGCTGCCGACCGGCGGGCTGTCGGGTCGGAAGGCATACCTGAGCGGCCTGCTGACGAACCTGCTCAACCCCAAGATGGTCACCTTCACGATCGCGTTCCTGCCACAGTTCGTCAGTCCGGAACTGGGGCGGGTCTGGCTACAGTTCGTCATCCTCGGCGCCATCCTGATCGGGCTGGAGTTCCTGGTGGACGGTGCCGTCGGCGTGTTCGCCGGGCGGATCGGCGGCTGGCTGCGCCGCCGGGCGGCCGCGCGCCGCCGCATCGACACCGCGACCGGCGGCATCTTCATCGGCCTCGGGGTGCGGCTCGCCGTCGAGCGCTGAGCCGGACCGACCCGGGGCGGGCGTGCCCGGGGGCGGCGGATCCGGGGCGGCGACTTCGCGAGGTACGACAACCGGCGCTCGCGGGTTTCCCGCCGCTTCGTCCGGGTAGCACCGGTACCGGTCGCGGTGCGCGTCGTACCGGCCACCGGCGTGCGCCCGGCCCGGCGACCCGGAGGGGAGTCCAGGTGAGGGATAGACACCCGTGGCGCGCCGTCTCGGCTGCGGCGGTGCGCGGCGCCGCCCGGGGGATGGTCGCCGCGATGGCGATGTCCGGCTTCCGGCAGGTGACCACCGGCCTGGGGTTGGTCCGGCGTACGCCGCCCGAGCACGTACTCCGGCAGACCGCACCCAGCCTGTTCCGCCGGATCCCGGTGGACCGCCGGCAGGCGCTCGTCGAGCTGCTGCACTGGGGGTACGGCGCCGGTGGCGGGGCGGTCTTCGGACTGCTTCCCCGAGGGGTACGGCGGCTGGCCTGGACCGGCCCGGCGTACGGCTTCGTCTTCTGGGCCATGTTCGAGGGGGCTCTCGCGCCCCTGCTCGGCATCGACGAGCGCCGGCACGGCGCCCTGGAGTCGTCGGCGCTGCTCGCCGACCACCTGCTCTACGGCATCGTGGTCGCCGCCTCTCCCTGGCCGCTCGGCGACTGATCCGGCTCCGGCCGCAGGGCGGCTGATCAGGCTCCGGCCGGTCCAGCGCCGATCCGACTCCGGCCGGTTCAGCGGCGATCCGACTCCGGCCGGTTCAGCGCCGGGGTGGACCACTCCGCCCGGTGCCGGCTGGCTGCGCCGGCTGGGCCGGGCTGGCTGGGCCGGGCCGGCCAGGACCCGCCCGGTCAGGGCCGCGCCGCACGCCGTGCCTGGCGACGTCGGCGGATCAGCCACCACGCCGCCAGGCAGAGCACCACCAGCGCGGCGAGGCCCGCGCCGGCCTCCCCGAGGTGGTCCTCGATCCGTCGCCAGGAGGCGCCGGCCAGATAGCCGACCAGCACCACCGTGCCCGCCCAGGCGGCGCCGCCGAGCGCGTTGAAGAGCAGGAACCGGCGGTACGGCATCCGGTTCATCCCGGCCAGTGCCGGCACCAGGGTCCGGAGTACTCCGACCCACCGTCCCAGCAGCACCGCCAGTGGCCCGTGCCGGGCGACGAACCGCTCGGCCCGGCACCAGCGCTGCTCACCGATCCAGCGACCGACGCGGCTGCGCCGCAGCGGCGGGCCGCTCCAGCGGCCGATCTCGTAACCGACGCTGTCCCCGGCGATGGCGCCGACGGTGGAGACCACGATCATCGCCACCAGGCTCACCCGGCCGGTCGCGGCGAGCGCTCCGCCGAGCAGCAGCGCGGTCTCGCCGGGCAGTACCAGGCCGACGAACGCGGCGGACTCGCCGAAGGCGAGCCCGCCGACCACCAGCAGTGCCGCCCAGCCGGAGAGCGCGGCGAGGGTGTCGATGACGCCGTCCACGCCGGCCGCCGGTCAGTCGCCGGCAGCCGGCCGACGGCGGGCGGGCGGGTCGGCCGGGGCGGTCTCCACCCGGCCATCGTGCCCGACGGGATGCCGCGAAACGGCGCGATTGCCGCGACTGGTACCACCGTCATCCGGCCGTCCCGTCGAGGTGACCGGTGGCCCGGAGCACCGCACGGGCAAACCGGCTGATCGGCAGCGTGGCGATTTCCGTCCGGTCGAACCACCCGGCCGCGCCGATCTCGTCCCCGTCCGGCAGCGGTGTACCGGCGACGATCTCGACCTGGTAGACCGCCGTGACGTACGCGGCCCGGTCGCCGTGCGGATAGACCACCTCGAAGTCGGGCCCACCGAGTACGTCGAGCAGCCGCACCACCCGATCGCGGCGGCAGCCCTCGGACTGAAACGGACTTTCCGGGGCTTGTCGGGCGATAGGCTCGGCAGCGTGCGCCCGACCATCCCGTCCGATCCCCGGCTGCGGCCGGTCACCGCCGGCGACCGGGTCTGGACCGGGGTGACCACCACCGGTGACGGCCGGGTCTTCGTGAGCTTCCCGTCCGCCGACGGCCCCGGCATCCAGGTCGGCGAGGTGGTCTCGGACGGCCGGGTCGTCCCCTATCCGGACGCGGGCTGGAACGAGGTACGCGACCGGCCCGATCCCGAGGGCGCCTTCGTGCACGTGAACGGGTTGCGGATCGGGCCGGACGGCAACCTGTGGATCGTGGACGCGGGCAGTCCGGGAATCGGGCTGCCGGTCGTACCCGGAGGTCCCCGGCTGATCGTCGTCGACCCGCACTCGGCGACGGTGGTCCGCCGCTACGACCTCGGCCCGGCGCTGCGGCCGAACAGCTACGTCGACGACGTGCGGTTCAACGGCCGGACGGGCTACCTGACCGACGCGGGGGCGCCCGGACTGATCGTGCTGGACCTGGCGACCGGGGCGTGCCGGCGGGTACTCGACGGACATGCCAGCACCGTCGCCCGGCGCCCGCTGCGGGCCGACGGCGAGTTGCTGCGCGACGCGCACGGCCGGGAACTGCGGATCCACGCCGACCAGTTGGAGGTCTCGCCGGACGGCCGGTACCTGTACTACCAGCCGGCGTCCGGGCCGCTGCACCGGATCGAGACCCGCTGCCTGGACGACCCGGGGATGCCGCCCGAGGTCGTGGCCCGGCAGGTCGAGCCGTGGGTGGACACCCCGACCACCGGCGGGACGGCGATCGACGCGGCCGGGGTGATCTACCTGAGCGACGTGGACCGACGGCGGATCCTGGCGATCGGCCCGGACCGCCGGATCGAGGTGCTGCTCGCCGACCCCCGGCTGGTCTGGGGCGACGCGCTCTGGCTCGACGGCACCGGCCAGCTCTGGATCCCGGCCGCCCAGCTGAACCGCACTCCGGGGCTGGCCGGCGGATCGTCCAGCGTCGACTACCCGGTGTGGATCTACCGGATGCCGGTGGGTGCCGTGCCACCCGCCAACGACCACGCCTGAGCCCGGCGGACCGCGCCGACCTCCGTACGGGTGGCGCCGACCGCCGACACGGGTCACGCCGACCGCCGACACGGGTCACGCCGACCCCCGACACGGGTCGCGCTGACCCCCGTACGGCTGTCACACTGACCCCCGTCCGACCGTCACCGTGACCCCTGTTCGGTGGTCGGTCGAGCGGCGGCGGAACGACGGGAGGGTCGGGGCACACATGTCTGCCTTTCCCGCCACCGCCACCGCCGACGGCACCCCCGCTGGACCGGTCGACCCCGCAGCGGATACCGCCGAGATGCCGGCGGCCAGCGCGCTGGGCTGGGTCTACACCGTCTTCCCGGCCCTACTCCGGCTCACCTGCGGGCTGGCCTGCGCGGTGCCGGCGCTGGCGGTGCGCACCCCGCCGGTACGGACCCCGCTGCTGGTCGCCGTGGTGTGCCTGCTGACCGTCTGGTCGGTGCTCTTCGCCGTCCTGGTGGTCCGGTGGCGCCGGCCGGCCCCGGCGATCGCCGTCGACCTCCTGCTCACCGTCGGCACCTGCCTGCTGATCCGGGATCTCGTCGCCACCGAGGTCCTGCCCGGCGAGGTGAGCTGGGTCGCGATCCAGTCCAGCACCTCGGTGATCGTCGCCCAGTTCGTACTGCCGGCCACCCGCTCGGTCCCGGCCGGGCTGCTGGTCGCCGCCGCGTACGGGATCGGCGCCCACCTGGCCGGCGACGACGTCGAGGCGGTCGGGCACGCGATCACCCTCGCCGTGCAGACCGGCTCCGCGGCCGCCCTGGCCGGGGTGGCCCGGCGCAGCAGCCGGCTCGCCGACGCCGCCTTCGCCGCCTACCAGGAGACCGCGCGGGCCGCGCTCACCGCCCGGGCCGCCCGGGCCGCGGAGCGGCAACAGAACCGCGACCTGCACGACACCGTCCTCTCCACGCTCACAGTGGTCGGTCTCGGCGCGGTCGCCGGACGGTCACCGCTGCTGCGTGAGCGGGCCGCCGCCGACCTGCGCACCCTGGCCGCCCTGGCCGGCAGCCGCTCGACGGCCGACACCGATCCGGCGGACGGGGCCGGGCCGGCGGACGGGGCAGGGCCGACGGACGAGGTCCGGCTCGTCGCCCTCGACGAACGGCTACGCGCCCTGCTCGGCCGGCTGCCCGAGCTGCGGGTCGGCGCGGAACTGGAGCCGTGCGCCGTGCCGGCCCCGGTCGCCGAGGCGGTCACGCACAGCACCGGCGAGGCACTGTCCAATGTGCTCCGACACGCGCCCGGGGCGACCGCGTCGGTGCGGCTGCGCCGCGACGGCGACACCGTCGCGGTCGAGGTCGTCGACGACGGGCCCGGCTTCGACCCGGCCACGGTCCCCCGGCACCGGTACGGGCTGCGCGAGTCCGTGCACGGCCGGATGGCGACGGTCAGCGGCCTGGCCGAGGTCGACTCCGCTCCCGGCCGGGGCACCCGGATCCGGCTGGAGTGGTCCGATGTCCACTGACCTCTACGGCGGTGCCGCGGGCACGGTCACCGCCACCGTCGAACGCGGGCCCCGGATCGCCGCCGTGCTGATCGCCTTCGGCTGGCATCTCGCCATCAACCTGCCGGCGGTGCTCGGCGCCTGGTCGCAGTACCGGCTGCCCTGGCTCGTCGGTGCCGGCTGGCTGGTCTTCGGCGCGGTCGGGGTGGTCGCCTCGGTAAACCTGCTGCGCGGCCGGCCCTCGCCGGCCTGGCCGCTGGTCGGCGTACTGCTCGCGGTCGACGTGCTGGTCTTCGCCTGCGTACCGGGTCCGCTGGTCTTCGGCTCCGCCAACTTCGGCTGGGCGACGCTGGGCTGGTTCGTCCTGCTCCTGCTCTGGGGCCGGCGGATACCGGCCCTGGTCGCGACACTCGCGGTCGGCGCGGCGATCGCCCTGGTCGGGGTACTCACGCTGCGCGGCACCGGTGCCGCCGACCTGAGCCGGTACGCGATGGCCGTCTACGGCAACGCGACGCTGCCGATCGCGATGATGGTCGCGGTCAACCTGCTCGGCACCCTCGCCGGCAGCACCGCGCGGGCGGCGGCGGCCCGGACGGCGATCGAGACCGAGCGGGCCGCCGCCGGCCGGATGCACCAGAGCCGGCGGGACCGGCTCGCCGCGCTGGACCGGACCGCCGGGGCGATCCTGACCGACCTCGCACAGGGCCGGGCCGACCCGGCGGATCCGGGCGTGCAGCGCCGGTGCGCCCTGGAGGCGTCCCGGTTGCGCCGGCTGATCGCCGAGTCCGACGACGTGCCGGACCCGCTGCTGCACGAACTGCGTGCCTGTGTCGACGTGGTGGAGCGCAACGGGCTGCCGGTCGACTTCGTGGCGGTCGGCACGCTGCCGCCGCTGCCGGTGGAGATCCGCCGGCAACTCGCCGAGCCGCTGACCAGCACCCTGGCCGCCGCGACCCGGTGGGCCCGGCTGACCGTCGTCGGCCAGCCCGACGAGGTGGTGGTGAGCCTGACCACCCCTGGCACGTCGACCATCACCACCGACCCGGCCGGCCCGGCCGAGCCGGCCGCCGGTGCCGCCGACGCGGTCACCGGCACCGAGGTCGAGTACGTCTACGAGGAGAACGAGGAACTGGTATGGGTGCAGACCCGGTGGCGGGCGGCATGACCCCGGAACGGTCGCGGATCACGGTGGCGATCGTCGACGACCACCCGGTGGTCATCGAGGGGATCCGCTCGTGGCTGGCCACCGAGCCCCGGCTGGCGGTGGTGGCGACCGGCGAGGACCCGGACACGGTACTCGCCGCCAGCCAGCCGGCCGACGTGATCCTGCTCGACCTGCGGCTGCGCGGCCGGATGGCGATCGACAAGGTGACCGAGCTGAGCGGTGCCGGCCGGCGGGTGGTGGTCTACTCCGAACACAGCGACCCGGATACCATCCTCGCCGTACTCGACGCCGGTGCGGTCGCCTTCCTGGCCAAGCAGGAGGGGCGGGAGCACTGCGTGGACACCGTGCTGGCGGCGGCGAGCGACCGCCCGTACGTGCCACCGGCGCTGGCCGGGGCGATCGTCGGCGACCGCCGCACCGACCGGCCGGTGCTGTCCGAAAAGGAACGCGAGGCGCTGTTGCTCTGGTTCCAGTCGATGTCGAAGGCGTCGGTCGCCCGCCGGATGAACATCAGCGAGCACACCGTCAAGCAGTACGTCGACCGGGCCCGGATCAAGTACGCCAGGGCCGGCCGGCCGGCACCGACGAAGGCGGCGCTGCTGGCCCGGGCGATCGAGGACGGGCTCGTCCGGGCCGACGAGATCGGCAACTAGTTCGGTCCCCGGGTTGCCGGTGCGGGGCCGTAGATCCAACGGTTACCGCCCAACCGTTGTCCGTGGCTCAGCCGAGCGTCCGACCCCCCAACAACCGTCGTGACAGCGGATCGGAAGTCCGCCAGCCTAGAAGGTACGACGTCCCGTACCCGGGAGGCCCTCCCCCATGACCGAGAACGCGTCCCCGTTCTTCATCCGGCCGCACCGTTTCGACGACCCGGACCAGGACGACACCTACTTCCCCCGGCTCGACTGGCACCGCCGGCTGGTGCTGGACACCGACGAGCGGGTGCTGTGGCGTGACCGGGTCGAGGTCGCCGGCTACCTGCTCGCCCCCGACGCCGGCCCGGACGAGTTGGCCTGGTCGCTGCCCCGACCGGCCGAGGTGACCGTCACCGACCGGCGGCTGACGTACGTCTGCGGCGACTGCCACATCGGACCGGCGCCCGCGCCGCGGCTCGCCGCACGGCACCGGCGCCCGGTCGGCCCGGTCGGCACCGGGGTGGTGACCGGGCAGATCCGCTGGCAGTGGCCGGCCGGACTGCGCATCCTCGCCGCCGGCAACGACCCCCGGACCGCGCCGGGCGGCACCGACGAGCGCCTGCTCGTGGTCTGCGACGCGGTACGCGCCGTCGGCCGGCCCGCGCTCGCCCTCTCCGGCGGCCCGCTCGACTCGCCGCAGAGCGTACGGCGGCTGGCCACCGTGATCCGGCGGGCGGTGGCCGGGTTCCGGCTCGCCAACCCGGCGATGGTGGAGCTGGCCCCGCCGGAGTGGGACGCGCTGCTGACCCGGGCCGGGCTGGCGCTGCACGCCGACGCCCTGGCCGATCCCCGGCGCGGCGTCGACCTGCCCGGATCGCTGCCGGTCGAGTTCGCGCACCGCGACGACTACTACCGGCGCGCCCTGCGGCACCGCAACCTGCCGGCACCTAGCCGCAGTGCCGCTTCGCCGACCGGCAACTCGGCGGCACCGGGTGCGGGTTCGCCGACACCCGGCCGGAACGCCTCGCCGTCGGGGCGGAACTCGCCGGGCCGGATGCCGGGCGGCTCGCCGAGCCGTTGGCCGGAACGGCAGCCCGGCCCGGCCTGACCCCGACCGTCCGCCCTCGCCACGTCCTACCGGCCTGCCGAACCGACCGCGCGCCCCTTCTCCGTCGTAACCGAACAGGTCGACCCACAGCGGCAGGTGTCGCCCGGGTGTCGGGCGGGTATCCGTGCGCCGGGGTCGACAGGAGGCGGATATGGGCAACGCGGCCGACCGGCCGGACGGGTACGGCGGGCGCCCCGGCCAGCTACTCGACCGTCTTCCCTGGTTGCTGCGCTGGGCGGTGCTGGCCAGCCTGTGCCTGCTCGTGCTCAGCGCCGGGGCGTACGTGCTGGCGCAGATCGCCACCCGGCTCGCCCCGCTGAGCATCGCGCTCGCGGCCACCCTGTTCCTGACCGCGCTGCTCGACCCGGTGGCCAGCCGACTGCGCCGGTACCGCTTCCCGCCCGCACTCGCCGCGCTGGCCACCGTACTGCTGCTGCTGGGGTTGCTCGGCGGTGCCGTACTGCTGATCTGGCGGCTGACCGCCGACCAGTTCTCCGACCTGTCGGAACAGCTCGACCAGGGACTGGAACGGACCCGGGATTTCGTCACCGACGCGCTGCCGATCAGCCAGCAGCAGCTCGACAGGCTGATCCAACAGGCGGTTGGCGGAGTGCAGAAGGCCGCGCCCGACCCGGTGAGCGGCGCCGCGACCGTCGCGGAGGCGGTCGGTGGCCTGCTGCTGGTCCTGGTGCTGCTGTTCTTCCTGTTGAAGGACGGCCGCCCGATGTGGCGGTGGGTGCTGGCCCGGGTCTCCGAGCGGAACCGGACCCGGGTGACGGTGGCCGGCCGGGCCGGCTGGCGGACGCTGGGCGCGTACACCCGGGGCACCATGATGATCGCCGCGATCGACGCGATCGGCATCGGGATCGCCCTGGTGGTGCTCCGGGTGCCGCTGGCACTGCCGCTTGCGGTGATCACGTTCCTCGGCGGTTTCGTACCGATCATCGGCGCCACCGTCGCGGGCGGGGTGGCGGTGCTCGTCGCGCTGGCCGCGAAGGGCCCCACCACCGCGCTGCTGGTGCTGGCCGCGGTGATCGCCGTGCAGCAGACCGAGGGGAACCTGCTCGAACCGCTGATCATGAAGCGACAGGTCCGGCTGCACCCGGTGGTGGTGCTGCTGGCGGTCACCGCCGGCACCCTGCTCGGCGGCATCGTCGGCGCCTTCGTCGCGGTACCGATCACCGCCGTGCTGTACCGGACGATCGACACCGTCGCCGCGGACCGGGCCGCGACGAGCAAGGGTGCCGCGGCGGACCGCGACCCGACGAGAGGCGGGGATCGGGCGGACCCGGCGGCAGGTGGAGATCGGGCGGGCTCGGCGGCGGCTGGCGGGGAGGGCCGGGACGGCTCCGGTGACTGACTGCCGTCGGCGAGGGGGCACGTCGGGTGCGTGAGCGGCGATCCCCCGGAACATGACCAGCCGGAGGACAACCACCTCGCAGGGAGACTGTCGAGCTGGGTGCACAGACGGGGCACCACGGACCGACCGACCGGTACCTTGTCGTCACTCCCGGTTGGACGCACGGACGGGGCAGCTCGACAGTCTGCGCCCGGAGTTGTCCCGCCCGCCGAAGTCCGACAAGGCTGGCCAGGCAGCGGACCGGATGCCGGGGCGGGCCTACGGGGTGCCGAGCTTCCGGTGCAGTTCCGCACCGTCCAGATCGGCCAGGTAGACCGGGGTACCGGGCTGGTGCCGGCGTCCCTCGGCCAACCGGCCGGCGTCCACCGGCTCGTACCCGACCTGCTCGATCAGGTCGGCCACCCGCCGCTTGGCGTCCGGGTCGTCGCCGGAGACCGGGATGCCGTAGCGGCGCTGTGCCGAGGACTGCCGGCCGTACTCGCGCAGGTGCTCCCAGCGCATCGTGTTGAACGCCTTGACCACGTGCGCCTCCGGCAGGTGTCGCTGGAGCAACTCGCTGGAGGTGGTCCGGTCCTGGTCGAGCGCGGGATCCCGGCCGTCCCGCTCCGGATAGTAGTTCCCGGTGTCGATGACCGTCTTGCCGGCCATCGGCTCGACGGGCAGTTCGGGGTACCGGCCGACGGGGACCGAGACCACCACCACCTCGCCGAACCGGGCCGCCTCCGGCGCGGTCACCGGACGCACCCGCTCACCCAACTCGTCGGCGAGCCCCCGGAGGGTGTCCGGTCCCCGCGAGTTCGCCACCGCCACCTCGTGTCCCGCCCTGCTGAACAACCGGGCCAGCGTGCCACCGACGTTCCCGGTGCCGACGATGCCGATCCGCACGTTCCTCCCCCTTCTCCACCGCCTGTGCGCCGGGTTCCCGGCCGACCACGGGACAAACGCCCGGCCGGGTCCGGACGACGGGCATAGGCTGGTCGGACCTGTCGGGAGGAGGTGGCAGGATGTCGACCGGACCGAGGTCGGAGTTCCTCGGGCGGCGCCCGGCGCCCGCGCTGCGGCCGTACCTCGCCGGGTACGTCGGCTACCGGGATAGCGGCGTTCCGCCGGGGCGGCACCGGGGCCTGCCGTCGCCGTACCTGACGCTCATCGTCACCCTCGACGATCCGCTGGTGGTGGCCGCCCATCCGGACCCGACCACCCCGCCGGGCGTGTACGCCACCCTGCTCGGCGGCCTGCACACCGCCCCCGCCCTGATCACGCACCCCGGGCGGCAGTCCGGGATCCAACTGGCGCTGCACCCGCTCGGTGCCCGGGCGCTGCTCGGCCTACCGGCCGGGGAACTCGCGCACAGCGATGTCGACGCCGGCAGCGTACTCGGCTGCTTCGCCGGCGACCTGCGGGACCGGTTGCGGGACACCGACGGCTGGGCCAAGCGGTTCGGGCTGCTCGACCGGCTGCTCACCGCACGGCTCGCCCCGGACACCCGGCTCCCGGCCGAACTCGTGCACGCCTGGCGGCGCCTACGGGCCACCGACGGCCGGGTACCTGTCACCGAGCTGGCCCGGGAGACCGGCTGGAGTTCCCGCTACCTGAGCCGCCGCTTCGACACCGAGATCGGGCTGAGTCCCAAGCGGGCCGCCCGGGTGGTGCGGTTCGACCGGGCCCGGCGGCTGCTCCAACGCGGGTCCGCGACCGGCCGGCCCGGCGCACTGGCCGAGGTTGCCGTCGCGGCGGGCTACTACGACCAGGCGCACCTCGACCGGGACTTCCGAGCCTTCGCCAGCTGCCCGCCGAGCCGCTGGCTGGCCGAGGAGGCCGCCGGTGGCGAGTTCCGAAACGTCCAAGCCGGGGCGGCCGGCGGGGCGGCAGACTCGGCGGCATGACAGTCAACTCGACGCCTCCGCCGCAGGTCTGGCCCACGCTGAGGGCCCGCGACGCCCGGAGGCTGATCCGGTTCCTGGTCGACACGTTCGGTTTCGAGGAGGTAATGGTCATCGCCGACGGCGACTCGGTGCACTATGCCCAGCTCCGCTGGCCGCCCGGCGGCGGCATCATGCTCGGCTCGGTACGGGACGACCAGGATGACCCGTGGCCGGTGCAGCCGGGCGGCTTCGGGGGGTATGCGGTCACCGACGAACTCGACGAACTCTATGCCCGGGTGGTCGCCGCCGGTGCCGAGGTGGTGCAGGAGCTCCGGAAGACCGACTTCGGCTCGCAGGAGTTCCACGTCCGTGACCCGGAGGGCAACCGCTGGTCGTTCGGCACCTACCGGGGCGAGCCGGTCCCCTCCTGAGGCGACCCGCCCGCCCCGCCCCCCGTTTCCGGTCACGCCGCGCTGTAGGTGAGGCAGTGGTCCAGTCGGACGCTGTCGTCGTGGCTCCAGTACTCGACGATCCGGTCGCCGTCCACCCGCAGGATGTCGACCCCGGAGCAGGCCACGATGATCCGGTGTGGACAGAGCGTCTCCGGGTCGTCGCCGGCCCGGACGAGCTGCCACCGGCCGGCGATCAGGTCGGGCCCGATGATCGGGCCGACCTCGACGGCGAGCCGCGCGTCCGGGCAGCCGGCGTGCCGGCCGGAGACCCAGGCGACAAGCGCCTGGCGGCCCCGGACCCGCTCCGGCGAACCGCCCGGCACCGGCAGGTGGGCCAGCACCGTGGGGGCGAGGATCTCCTCGACGAGCGACCGGTCGCCGTTGCGCAGCGCCATCCAGTTCTGCCAGAGCATCGGCCGGGAGTCGACCGGGACCACGACCGAGCTGTGGTTGGTGTTGATGGTCATCGCGAGAGTCCTCCCGTGGGCGGTGATCCGGCCCGCTCCGCCGTCCGGTCGGCGGAGCGGGCCGGCCTCGTCACCCACAATTCTCGACGCCGGTCAGGACAGCATCCTGTCCGCTTTTCTCGGCGGATCCGCTCGTCCGGGCAGCCGGAGCCGGGTCGCCGGCAGGTCCACCCCGGCCCGCCAGGCCGGCTCGACCGGCCTGGCCGGCGCGGTCTCGTTCGTCGGCGCCGCCCGGCGCATCCGGTCCAGCCGGAAGCCGCGCACCTCCTGCCGGAGCCGGCACCAGCCGACCAGATACCAGAGCCGGCCGGCGCCGAGCAGCTCCACCGGCTCGATCAGCCGGTGCGAGGTGGCGCCGTTGCGGTCGACGTACTCGATCGCCAGCACGGTGCGGCTGAGCAGTGCCTCACCGGCGGTCCGGAGCACCTGCCGGGCCGGCGGTGCCGCCGCCGGCTCCGGCTCCAGCGCCGCCAGCCGGATCCGGCCGGCCAGCTCGGCCACCGCCTCCACCCCGGACGCCGGCATCACCGCGAGGATCTTGTGCAGCACCGAGCGTGCCGCGTCGAGGAACGGGGTGTCGGCCATCGTCTCCAGCGCCACGGCGGCGGCGACCGCCTCGCGCGGGGTGATGTTCACCGGCGGCAGCGTGTAGGCCCGGTCCAGCACGTAGCCGCCGCCCCGGCCCAGCTCGGGATAGATGGGCACGCCGGACTCCTGTAGGGCGCCGATGTCCCGCCTGATCGTGCGCGCGTCGACCTCGAATCGGTCGGCGAGCCACCGTGCGCTGCGCGGTCGGGGTGCGACCGCACGCAACTCCTCCACCAGGGCATAAAGCCGATCGGTACGGTTCACCTGCCAAAACTACCGGCCCAGTACGACGTTTCCAGGTGTAGGGAAGGGCCCCCGCTTATCGTTCTCGGTTGTAGCGGGGGCCCTTCCGTACACCTTCAGGAGCCGCTGTTCACCAGGGGCGTGTCGGCCAGCCGCAGCACGATCCCGGCCAGTGCGGGGGTACGGGTGTCCCGGGGGTCGCTGAGGACGCCGGCCCAGGACCGGGCGTCCCGGGCGGCGTCCCCGGCACCGGTCTCGTCGTACGCCCGGGCCAGCATCTGCAACGTGGCCGCCTGGGCGGACGGCATGCTCATCTCCTCGAACGTCCGCACGCACCGGCGCAGTACGCCGACCGCCGCCTCGGCCCGGCCCTCGCCGATCCAGCTCACCGCCAGGTCCCGGGCCAGTCCGGTGGCCCAGGGGCGGTCACCCAACTGCACCGCCAGGTCGTGACTCTGCTGGAGCCGGTGCACCGCCTCGGCCCGCCGGCCCAGGCAGACCGCCGCCGAGGCGAGGTGCCGCAACGCGGCCAGCAGCACGTACCGGTCGTTGACGGTACGCAGCAGCGCGACGGCCCGCTCCGCGGCGGCGTACGCCAGCGCCGGCTCGTCGCGGAGCAGCCGGGTCACCGCGAGCGCGTTCAGGCAGCGGGCGGTGACGATCTCGGCCGCGCCCAGCCCGTCGGCCTCGGCGACCGCCGCCTCGTCCACCGCCAGCGCCTCGTCCAGCCGCCCCAGCCCCCGGTACGCCGCCGAGAGCACCGGCGCGGCCAGCAGGGCGCCCAGCGGGTCCCCCTCGGCCCGGAACAGCGCCACCGCCCGCTCGGCCGTCGAGGCGGCATCCTCGGCGCGGTTCTGGTAGTCGTAGAGCACCGCCTCGTCGCTGAGTACGCAGGCCAGCCCGTGCCGGTCGGCGAGCTGTTCGTAGCGGTCCCGGCCCTCGCGCAGCCGCTCGGCGGCGCCGGTCAGGTCGCCCCGGGCCAGTCGCAGCAGCCCGAGCACGAAGTCGGCGCGGGCGACCGTCCGGTCGTCGCCGATCCGCTCGGCGGCCTGCCGGGCCAGCCGCTGCACCGCCTGGAGTTCCGTCCAGTGCCCGTGCACCCAGCAGAACGGGGCGAGCCGCTCGGCGAGGTCGATGGCGGCCCGCTCGGCACCGCACTCCGGGGCGAGCCCGAGCAGGCCGGTGAGGAAGTCGAGTTCGGCGGCGAACCAGCCCAGCGGGTCGGCGGCGACCCGGTCGGCGGCCCGCGGCGGGCGTACCCGTTCGGCCGGCTCCGTCAGGCGGGCCCAGGTCAGGGTCCGGGGCAGCCGACGGGCGGCGTTGCCGGCGAGCGCCGCTGCCGCCGCCACCAGCCGGCGCCGCGCCGCGGCCCGCCGCCCAGTCTGCCCGGCCGGAGAACCGACCGGCCCGGCGGGAGAACCGGCCGGCCCGGCGGGAGAACCGACCGGCCCGGCGAGGGAACCGGTCGGCCCGGCGAGGGAACCGGTCGGGGCCGGCGTCCCGCCGGGGCCGGCCGTCGTCCGAAGTGGTCGGTCGGTGGCGGCGGCGAGTTCCTCGGCGTAGACCCGGAGCAGGTCGTGCAGCCGGTAGCGGGGCTCGCCCCCGTCGGTCGGCCGGGCCACCTCCAACAGGCTCGCCTCGACCAGCTCGTCGAGCACCCGGTCGGCGTCGGCGCTGTCCAGCAGTTCGGCGACCGCCCAGGCCGCGAAGGAGACCGGCCCGAGCGAGCCGAGCAGACCGAACGCCTCCCGGGTCGGTGCGGAGAGCGCCTGCACGCTCAGCGCCAGGCTGGCCCGGACCTGGAGGTCTCCGGCGGCCAGTTCGTCGAGGCGCTGCCGCTCGTCGTCGAGGCGGTCGGCGAGGATGGCCAGCGGCCACGACCGGGTGGCGAGCCTGGTGCCGGCGATCCGGACCGCCAGCGGCAGGTTGCCGCAGGCGGCGGCGATCCGGGCCGCCTGGCCCGGTTCCCCGGCCACCCGGTCCGGGCCGACGACGTCGGCCAGCAGGGCCCGCGCCTCGTCGTCGGTGAGCGGGCCGACCGGCAGGTGCCGGGCGTCGATCAGGCCGCTGAGCCGGCGCCGGCTGGTGGCCAGCACGGCGCTGCCGGGAGTACCCGGGATCAGTGGCCGGACCTGCGCGGCGGTGGCGGCGTCGTCGAGGACGACGAGCACCCGCCGGTCGGCGAGCCGGGCCCGGTAGGCGGCGGCCAGCGCGGAGAGGTTCTGCGGCAGCGCCGAACCGGGTACGCCGAGCACCCGCAGCAGGTCGGCCAGGAGCGCGGCCGGATCGCGGGGCGCGGCCGAGGCACCCGCCAGGTGTACGAAGAGCTGCCCGTCCGGGAACCGGTCGCGGATGCGGTGTGCCACCGTCACCGCCAGGGCACTCTTGCCCACGCCCGGCTGGCCGGAGACGGCCACCACCGGCACGCCGCCGGCGGTCGGGTCCAGCATCCGCTCGATCCGCTCGATGCCGGCGGCCCGGCCGACGAAGCCCGGCAGGGCCGGCGGCAACTGGCAGACCGGGAACGGGGACCGCGCGACGGGCTCGGCCCGGCTGCCGGCCGGGTCGATCGCCGGCTCCTCGCCACGCAGGATCGCCTGGTGCAGCCGGCGCAGCTCGGGTCCCGGCTCGACGCCGAGTTCGGTGACCAGGCCCTCCCGGGCGCGCTGGTACGCGGCCAGCGCGTCGGCCCGGCGCCCGGCCCGGTTCAGCGCCACCATCAGCTGCCCGTACGGCCGTTCCCGCAGCGGGTGCCCGGTCACCAGCTCGTGCAGTTCGGCCAGTACGGTGGCGAGGTCGCCGCCGGAGCGCAGGTCGGCGTCGACACAGTCCTCCTGGGCGTCGACCCGTTCGAGTTCCCAGCGGGCGAGTTCGGGTTCCAGTGTCGGCACCGTCAGGTCGGCAAGTGGCCGTCCCCGCCACTGCCGCAGCCCGAGCCGGAACCGTCGCGCCGCCAGCGCCGGGTCGCCGGCGGCCAGTGCCGCCCGCCCGGTGGCCACCT
Organism: Plantactinospora sp. WMMB782; assembly: GCF_049179135.1. Lineage (NCBI taxonomy): Bacteria > Bacillati > Actinomycetota > Actinomycetes > Micromonosporales > Micromonosporaceae > Plantactinospora > Plantactinospora sp. WMMB782. Next base: position 1,866,323 of record NZ_JBMHMC010000007.1, read on the forward strand.
CGCGGCGGAACACCAGCACGTCGACGTCGTCGGTCGCCACCCGGAGCAGGTAGCCGTCGCCGCGGTGCTCGATGGCGACGTCGGGCAGTCGCTCCCGCAGCCGGGACACATAGGTCTGCAGGTTGGAGGCGTACGAGGCCGGTGGGCGGTCGCCCCAGAGCGTCTCCACCAGCCGGTCGACGGGAACGAGCCGGCCGGCTCCGACCAGCAGGGTGCCCAGCACGGTGCGCTGGTGCCGGCTGCGCAGCACCAGTTCGGCGCCGGAGTCCGCGCAGACCCGCAGCGGGCCGAGCACCCCGAACCTCACTCGCCGTCTCCTGATGGCCGCAGGCGAATCACGGAGATGAAACCGTACTACGGTGTCTGGCCAGCATGCGGTGGTGGATCGGCCCGGTCCCGGCGTGGCGTGCGGCAATCGTGTGGCAGTTGTGTGGCGGGCATCCCCAAGCTGCTAGAGGCCCGCGGGGGGCGGGCCGGTCACGGGGGTCGGCGTTCGGAGGGACTCCGGTGCCGGGGAGAGCGTCTCCGGCACCGGATCGAACGCCGGGCACCCGAGGCGTCCGATCCGCACCACCGGGTCGAGCCCGAGGTCGCGTGGCGGTGCGGCGCTGTCCGACAGGTCGCCAGGTCACCGGCTGCCAGGTCACTGGCTGCCAGGTCACCGGGCCGGCGGACCGCCGGTCGACGGCGGCTGCGACACTTCCCGGTGTCGGCGGCCCGCGCCGGTCGGTTCCGGCCGGGCCGCTCCGGCCGCCGGTCCCCACCGGCGAAGCTTCCAACAACCCCGGCTGGCCGGTCACACCGGCCCGGACGGGCGCGACCCCGTTACTTACCCTCGAAAGGCAACGATGTCCACATATCCACCCCCGGGCTACGGTCCGGACGGGCCTTCCCAGGACCCCCGCCAGTCCGGCGGGTACGGCGCTCCGGGAGCCGGCGGCGACTCCGGCTACCCGCCGCCCTCGGGCTCGTACCCGCCGCCCAGCTCGGGCTCGTACCCGCCGCCGTCCGGTTACCCGGCGCAGGGCGACTACCCGTCGGCGCCGGACTCGGCGGGGCAGACCGGCACCCCGGTCCCGCCGAAGAAGAGCAAGGCACCGCTGATCGTCGGCATCGTCCTCGGCGTCCTGCTGCTCTGCTGCGGCGGCGGCACGGCGGCGGTGCTCTGGGCCGGTGACGACGAGGACCCGTCGAACGCCTCCGCCGAGCAGACCCCCACTCCGGAGCCGAGCGCCAAGACGACGCCGCCGAAGGGCAAGCCGTCGCCGACCCCGGAAGAGGACTCGGTGGAGGGCAACCTCGACCAGTTCAAGAAGGGCGACTGCCTCACCCTCGACGACTCCGGCAAGGTCGAGGAGGCGAGTTGCGGTGCCCGGGGCGCGCTCAAGGTGCTGCTGCGCAAGGACGGCACCATCAGCGAGTCCGCCTGCGAGAACACCGAGTACACGCAGTACCTCTACCAGGACGGCACGATCGGGACGCTCCAGGACTTCATCCTGTGCGTCGCCCCGGCCCGCTGACGCCCGGTCCGATGCCGGCCCGCCCCCTCGCGGCCCGTGAGGGGGCGGGCCGGCAGGGGGCGGGACGGGGCGACGCGGTGGACTCCGGTGCGCTTCCTTAGCCACCAACCAAGCGATTCTTAAGACTGAACTAAGCGGGCCGCTCGGGCTTGGTTTCCGACACATCGACCCGGTACATATTCTTCGTGACTCGTCGTCGGGATGTCGATACGGCCGAGCCGCTCACCGAATGGGTGACCGGCCTGCTGCCCCGGGTGCCGTCCGAGGACCCCTACGACCGGCCACCCCGGGGCCGTGACCGCGACGGTTACGACGGGTTCGACAGTTACGCCCCCGCCGAACCCGAGCGGTCGGCGGACGGCTGGTCGAACCCGTCGCGCGGCCGGGAGCCGTCGCGCGGCCGGGACTCCTGGTCGTACGCGGACCAGGCCCCGGCGTACCGGCCCAACCCGATCAGCGGGGCGGCCGAGGCCGCCCGGCACCGGGAGACCGCCGAGGTCGAGCCGTACGACCGCAGCGGCCGGCTCTTCTTCCACATCGTCTTCTGGTCGGCGCTGGCCACCAGCGTCTACCTCTGGTGGCTGAACACACCGACCGGCTCGATCCGGAACACCGCCGACATCCTGATCGCCGGTGGCCGGCTCACCGGCATGGTCGGCGGGTTCCTGCTGCTCACCCAGGTGCTGCTGATGAGCCGGGTGCGCTGGCTGGAACGCTGGATCGGCGCGCACTCGCTGCTGATCTGGCACCGGGAGCTGGGTGCCTTCCTGCTGCTGGCCATCCTGGCGCACGCCGGGCTGATCGCGGTCGGCTACAGCAAGCTGACCAACACCCCGATCGTCGAGGGCACCTGGACGCTGCTGAGCACGTACGAGGACATGATCAGCGCGACGGTGGCCACCGGCATCCTGGTCGGCATCGCGCTGCTGGCCATCCGGGCGGTCCGCCGGATGATGAACTACGAACTCTGGTACTACCTGCACCTGAGCACCTACCTGGTGCTGCTGTTCAGCTACGGCCACCAGTTCGCCACCGGCCGGGAGCTGTCCAGGCCCGGCTTCGGGATGTACTTCTGGGCCGGGCTCTACGTATTCGTCGTCGCCTGTGTCCTGTGGGGACGGATCATCTCGCCGATCGCGTTCAACCTGCGGCACCGGCTGCGGGTCGAGGACGTGGTGCCGGAGGCGTTCGAGATGGTCTCCATCTACATCTCCGGCAACCGGCTGGACGAGCTGGACGCCCGGGCCGGGCAGTACTTCCGGTGGCGGTTCCTGACCAAGGGCTGCTGGTGGCAGGCGCACCCGTTCTCGCTCTCGGCCGCGCCGAACGAGCAGTGGCTGCGGCTGACCGTCAAGGTGGTCGGCGACCACACCGAGTCGCTGCAATACCTGGAGCCCGGCACCCGGATCTTCGCCGAGGGGCCGTCCGGGGTCTTCACCGCCGACCGGGCGATCCGGCCCCGGGCCCTGCTGATCGCCGGTGGCAGCGGCATCGCGCCGATCCGGGCACTGCTTGAGGACCTGCCCGAGCAGACGGTGGTGATCTACCGCTCGCGCAGCGAGGAGGAGTTGCTCTTCCGCGACGAGTTGGACTTCCTGGCCCGCTCCCGCAACGCCCAGGTCTGGTACGTCATCGGTTCCCGCGACGACCCGGCCCCCCGGCACCTGTTCACCGCCAAGGGCATGCGCGAACTGGTGCCGGACGTACGGCGCCGGGACGTCTACCTCTGCGGCCCGCCCGGCCTGGTCGACGTCTCGATGCGGACGATGCGCAAGCTCCGGGTGCCGCGCCGGCAGATCCACCTGGACCCGTTCGAATTCTGATCCCCCGCACACACATCCCACCCCTCCGGAGGTAACTCCCGTGCGTCGTGCCGCCTTCGCCGTCCTCGGTACCGCCATCGGCGCCAGCCTGCTGATCGGCGCCAAGCTCGGCACCTCGACCGAAACTCCCGGCAACCAGGTGGCGCTGGAGGAGGAGACCGACGGCGGGGCCGCCGCCGCAGCGCCGCCGGCCGGCAGCACGCCGGCTGCGAAGAAGACCACCGCGCCGCCGGCCAGGAAGCCCGCGGCGAAGCCTCCGGCGGGCGGCCTGAAGGACGGCACCTACGCCGGGGCGACCGCCAACTACGACTACGGCGCGATCAAGGTGACCATCACGGTCGCCGGCGGCAAGGTCACCGACGCCGACGCCAGCTATCCGGACGAGGACCCGACAAGCGCCAGCATCAACCAGGGCGCGATCCCGAAGCTGCGCCAGCAGGCGCTCGCGGCCACCAGCGCCAGCAAGGTGAACACGGTCTCCGGGGCGAGCCTGACAAGTGCGGCCTACAAGGCTTCGTTGCAGTCCGCGCTCGACAAGGCGAAGGCCTGAGGCGGCGATGGGTACCGCCGGGCTGCGTCGGGCCGAGCAGATCATGGGTACGCCGATAAGCGTGCAGCTCACCGACCCGCTGCCGCCCCGGCGCCTGGAGACGCTCGCCGAGCAGACGTTCGACTGGTTCCGCGAGGTGGACGAGCGGTTCAGCACCTACAAGGAGAACAGCGAGGTCAACCGCTTCGACCGGGGTGAGCTGTCCATCCAGGACTGTTCGGCCGACCTGCGGCTGGTGGTCGAGGCCTGCGCCGACCTGTGGCGGGAGACCGACGGCTACTTCGACGCGTACGCCACCGGACGGTTCGACCCGTCCGGATACGTGAAGGGCTGGTCGGTGCAGGTGGCGTCGGACCGGCTGCTGGCGGCCGGCTGCCGGTCGCACTGGATCAACGCGGGCGGGGACATCCGGGCCCGGGGCGGCCCGCGTCCGGGTGAGCCGTGGCGGATCGGCATCCGGCATCCGTGGCAGGACGACAGGATCTGCTGGGTACTCGGCGGGAACGACTTCGCGATCGCCACCTCCGGGACGTACGAGCGGGGCTTCCACGTGGTCGATCCGTACCGGGGTGCGCCGGCCACCGAACTGACCTCGGTCACCGTGGTCGGCACGGACCTCGGCCGCACCGACGCGTACGCGACCGCCGGGGTGGCGATGGGGCAGGCCGGGTTGCGCTGGCTGGCCGAACTGCCGGAGTACGAGGTCGGGATCGTCACCTCCGACGAACTCTGCTACCGCACCGACGGTTTCCCGGTGCTGCCGCTCGAACCGGACGCGCCGGGGCCGCCCTCGCCGGCGCATTCCGACGTCACCGGCCAGCCCGCGCCACGGCTGGGCTGACGGGCGGCGACGCCGGCGGAAGCGAAGCCGGCGGAAGCGAAGCCGGCGGAAGCGGAACCGGCGGGAGCGGAGCCGGCGGGAGCGGGTCAGCCGGGCAGCCGGCCGACGAACCACTCCGCCGCCTCCCGGGCCACCTGGTCCAGGGTGCCGGGTTCCGCGAAGAGATGGCTGGCACCGGGCACCACCCGCAGTCGCGCACCGGCGTCGAGATCGGCCAGCGCCAGGTCGTTGAGCCGCAGCACCTCCTCGTCCAAGCCGCCGACCAGCAGCAGCGTTCCGGCGCGTACCCGGGCAAGGTCGGCACCGGCCAGGTCCGGGCGGCCACCGCGGGAGACGACCGCGTACACCTGGTCGGGGCGCTGCGCGGCGGCGCGGAGCGCGGCGGCGGCTCCGGTGCTCGCCCCGAAGAGCCCGATCGGCAGCCGGCCGGCCGGTTCACCTGTCGCCAGCCAGTCGACGACGCCGACGAGTCGGGCGGTGAGCAGGCCGATGTCGAAGCGCAGTTCCCCGGTCCGGTCGTCGAGCGCCTCCTCTTCCGGGGTCAGCAGGTCGACGAGTACGGTGGCCAGGCCGCTGCGGTTCAGCACCTCGGCCACCATCCGGTTGCGCGGGCTGTGCCGGGAGCTGCCGCTGCCGTGTGCGAACAGGACGATCCCGCGCGCGTCGGCGGGGACGACCAGGTCGCCGACGAGGCGTACGTCTCCGGCCGGAATGCTGGTCCCGGTGGTGCCGTCCATCGGCCGTCTCTCCTGCCTGCCACTCCGGCGGCGTACGACTGCGTACCACCGACCGCCGCTCCGTCGGTCCCACCATGCGGTGCCGTCCGGCGGTGCCGTCCGCGTCACCCGACGGTGCCGGCGGTTCCACCCGGCGCCTCCGGTCCGGCTTCAGCCGGCGGTTTCCTCCGCATACCCGTTCCTCCGCATACCCGGCGGTGCCCGGGGTCAACCACCCGGCCGTCCCGGAACCGGGTTTGCGGCTGCCTGACCGGGGAAGGCCACCGCAGCATCCGACGGAGACGCCGGACGGCCGCCGTGCCGACCGGTGGAGGAACGGAAGGGGCGCCATGGCCCGCCACAAATCCGGCAAGGCGAAGTCCAGCTCGGCCCGAGCCGACGACGCGGGGCAGCAGGCCCCCGACCGGAGCGAATGGGCGGACGAGGCGGCCAAGGCGAGGTCGCTCGACGACCCGCGCCGGATGCCGCCACGCGACGCGGTCGGCATGCCGTCCATCGGCGAGCGGTACTCCGACGACCCGCGCGACCACTGACCACGGGCCGTATCCGATCCGGGCGCATCCCCGCCCACTCGGCGACCGCGTCCGCTGACCTGGACACCAGAGGCGTTACCGGAGGGTCATAACGCCTCTGGTGTCCAGGTGAACCCAGCTGGTGGCGTCGGCGGAGGTGACGAGAGGGGTGCTGGGGCTCTGCCCGCAGCATTCTTCCGTCTATCAGGATTGACTTAATTAAGTTATTGCTGACATAGTGGTCACGGTGCGGCGCTTCGTCCCGACCCGACGCCGCATCCCGATGACCCATGGCCCCGCGAACGTCCCGACGGCCCCGCGATCAACCGGGACCCGGCCGGGGCGTCGTGGTTCGCCGCGTGCCATCGGCCGGCGGCCGGGCGGCACACCAGCCACCGGCGGCGAGTGGCCACGAGACGGGGCAGGGGGTCGGGATGACCGGGACGACGGTGGCCGGGGTGATGGCCGAGCTGGCCGCGCTGGACGACCCGAAGCTGCGCGAGGCGAACGAGCGGCACGGCGACGACCACGGGGTGAACCTCGGCCAGTTGCGCGCGCTCGCCAAGCGGTTGAAGACACAGCAGGAACTCGCCCGCCAGCTCTGGCGGACGGAGGACACCGCGGCCAGACTGCTGGCGCTGCTGATCTGCCGCCCGAAGGCGTTCGACGGTGCCGAACTCGACGCCATGCTGCGGCAGGCGCGCACGCCCAAGGTGCACGACTGGCTGGTCAACTACGTGGTGAAGAAGAACCCGCACGCCGAGGAGCTGCGGCTGGCCTGGTTCGCCGACCCGGATCCCGTCATCGCCAGCGCCGGTTGGGCACTGACCGGCGATCGCGTGGCGAAGAAACCGGAAGGGCTCGACCTGGGCGGACTGCTCGACACCATCGAGGCGGAGATGGGGGACGCCCCGGATCGTCTCCAGTGGGCGATGAACAGCTGCCTGGCCCAGATCGGCATCGACCACCCCGGACACCGCGCTCGGGCGATCGCCATCGGCGAGCGGCTACAGGTGCTCAAGGACTACCCGACGTCGCCCGGCTGCACGTCCCCGTACGCGCCCGTCTGGATCGGCGAGATGGTGCGCCGGCAGCAGGGCGGTTGACCACCGTCCGGATGCCCCCGCCGGACAGGCCGACCTTCGTGGCCGAGGCGCCGGAATCTGTGGACGAAGTGCGGTGGTGGCATTCTTTCTTTCAGCTGCCGGAGGAACACAATGCGTACATGGCCTTTGACGGTGGACGGGTGCCTGATCACCTGGTAGTCAAGATCGAGCAGCGGGACGACCCCGTGTCGGCGGTCTCCGAGGACGACGCCCGAAACCGCTCGGTCGCCTATCCCACGATCATGTGGGGTGCTCCGGTCTTCGGCTTCGCCGAGGAGGTGGCCGGCCGGTGGCGGATCGTCCGGCTCACCGCCGACGCCCCGCAGCATGCCCGGGACGGTCTCGCGTCACATTTCCGGAAACTGTTCAGCGAGACACCGGAGACCGCCGAGTACACGGCCCGGCGGGCCGAGTACGAGACGGCGTACGAACTGCTCGACTGGGAGATCCTCGACGAACTCACCGTCGACGGACGGCGCTACCGGATCGTCCGGGCCCAACCGTTCATCAGGATGGGGCCGGACGGGCCGGAGCCGCCCCGGCCCACCGACCCGGACCCGTACCCGCCGGGGCAGACGGACCGGGACACGTCCCAACTCGACGGGTTCGTCATCGACCCGACCGCCGGCACCGGGCTCACCGACGGGCTGGTCCGGATGGAGATGATCTCGGCGTCCTACCGGCCGGACACGGTTCCCGGGGACGTGCACGCCGACTCCCGCCAGGCGCTGACCACGCACCCGAACGTGGTGCTGCTGCCGGTCGGCTACACCGTCGGGGAGTACGTCGGCGGCGCCTGGCGGCCCCAGACGGCCGTCACCTACGCGACACCGCAGGCCGCCCGGGACGCCGGGTCCTTCTCGGTCGCGGAGCTGACGCCGGACGAGAACACCTCGATGGAGGATTTCGTGGCGGCGTACCGGCGCGCCCGCGCGGCGCACCGGCCACCGACCACCGACGACTTCGAGGTGCGGGGCGTACCGTGCCGGGTCACCAGAGTGGAGACCTTCGTCCGGGTCGGCCCGGACGGCCCGGAGGGACCCCGCCGCTCGGACCCGGACTCCCACCTGCCACCGGCGCGGCTCGTCTCCGACCTCCGCGCGCAGGGCCTGATGCCCGATCCGGACTGACCCGGGGACGGCCGCGCACAAATTCCACGCCGGACTCCGCCGAATCCCCGAATCGACCCGGTTGACCAGGTAGTCTGACTCCGGTTTCGCCCGGTGGCGCACCCCTCCGCGCCGGCGTGACCGCCGCCGAGTCACCCGTCAGGGTGAGCCGGGGACCCAGGTAGGTGGGGTGAGTCCGCAACCGCGGTAGGGGCTTGTTCCGTCCCGAACCCGTCAGCTAACCCGGTAGGCGGGCGACGGAGGGACATGCATGACGGGATCCACCCGCCGGCGGCTGCCGCTGGTCCTGGCCCTGATCGCCACGTTCGGCGCGCTCACCGGGGCGGCGCTCCGGCCGGACGTCGCAGAGGCGAACAGCCCCGCCGCGCTCGGCGACGAGGGCGACACACCACTCTTACGCGACGTGCTCGAATCCACCGGCCGAGGCTACCTTCAGGCGAGGAACGCGCTGGCCAACGCCAAGGCCCGGCAGGCGAAGATCGTCGCCGAGCTGCGCCGGGTGGAGGCCCGGATCGCGGAGCTGCGCCCCCGGGTCGAGGAGGTGGCCCGGACGGCGTACCGGACGGGTCGGATCGGCCCGGTGCTGGCCCTCCTGCACAGCAGCTCGGCCGACGAGCTGCTGGAGCGCGCCCGCCGGCTGGAGGCGGTGGCGCTGCGGGACAACGACGCGCTGCGCGCGCTCGGCGAGGCCCGGGAGCGGGCCACCCGGGCGAAGCGGGCGCTGGACGCCCAGGTCGTCGAGGAGCGCCGGCAGCTCGCCATCATGCTGCGGCAGAAGCAGGCCGCCGAGCGGGCCCTGGCCCAGGTCGGCGGCGCCTCCACCGGAGGTTTCGTCAACGCCAGCTCGCCGCTGGCCCGGCCCGCGCCACGGGCCGGCGACGGCTCCTGGCCGCCACAGTCGTGCAGCCGGCCCGACCCGACCACCGCCGGCTGCGTCACACCGCGCACCCTGCACGCCTACACCGAGGCGCGGCGGGCCGGCTTCACCAGGTTCACCGGGTGCTACCGCTCCGGCGGCCCGTACGAGCACCCGAAGGGGCGGGCCTGTGACTTCTCCGCCGAGCCGGGTGGGTTCCGTGGCGCCGCGAGCGGAGCCGACCGGACCTACGGCAACAATCTCGCCGCGTTCTTCGTCCGCAACGCCGACCGGATCGGCGTGCTGTACGTGATCTGGTACCGGCAGATCTGGTTGCCGACCACCGGCTGGAAGTCGTACGGCGGGGCGCGCGGCGACCCGTCCAGCGACCACACCAACCACGTGCACCTGTCGCTCGTCTAGGAACGCACCGCCACCCGGGGGTCAGCGCGAGGTCGCCTCGCCCTCCGGAGCGCGCCGGACCGGGGCCCGGCCGGCGGGCTGGGCCGGCTGCGGACCGGTCGGCCGGAGCGGCGGGATCGGCCGGGTCACCGACTCCAGACAGGTGACCAGGACCTTCTCGCCGTGGTGCAGCAACTCCAGGGCGTCGTCCGGCTCCCCGTCGCGCAGCGAGTACGTCGCCTCGTGCCGCCGCACGTCCACCCGCATGTGCACGCCCCGGTAGCGCAGTGAGAAGTCCAGCCGGTCGATCCGGCTCGGCAGCCGGGGGGTGAAGGAGAGCGTCTCGGTGTGGTCGCGCATCCCGCCGAAGCCGGCGACCAGGGCGATCCAGGCTCCGGCCAGCGAGGCGACGTGCACGCCGTCCCGGGTGTTCTGGTTGAGGTCGTGCAGGTCCATCAGGGCCGCCTCGCCCAGATAGTCGTGCGCGAGTTCGAGGTGCCCGGTCTCGGCCGCGAGTACCGCCTGGGTGCAGGCCGACAGCGACGAGTCGCGTACCGTCCGCCGCTCGTAGTAGGCGAAGTTGGCCGCCTTCTGTTCGTCGGTGAACGCGTCGCCGCGCCAGTGCATCGCCAGCACCAGGTCGGCCTGCTTGATCACCTGTTTGCGGTACAGGTCGAAGTAGGGATAGTTCAGCAGCAGCGGGTACTGCTCCGGCGGGGTGCCGGCGAAGTCCCACTCCTGGAACCGGGTGAAGCCCTCCACCTGCGGATGTACGCCCAGCTCCCGGTCGTACGGGATGTGCATGTCGTTCGCCGCGTCCCGCCACGACGCCGTCTCCTCGGCGTCGACGCCGAGCCGCTGGGCCTCCTCGCCGTGCCGGGCGGCGGCCTCGGCGGCGGCCAGCAGGTTCCGCTGGGCCATCAGGTTGGTGTAGACGTTGTCGTTCTTCACCGCCGTGTACTCGTCCGGCCCGGTCACCCCGTCCAGGTGGAACCGGCCGTTCCGGTCGTGGTGCCCGAGCGATCGCCAGAGCCGGGCGGTCTCCACCAGCAGTTCCAGCCCGACCTCGCGTTCGAACTGCACGTCGTCGGTCGCCTGCACGTACCGGCGTACCGCGTCGGCGATGTCGGCGGCGATGTGGAACCCGGCGGTGCCGGCCGGCCAGTACGCCGAGGTCTCCTGGCCCCGGATCGTCCGCCACGGGAAGGCGGCGCCGCGCAGGCCGAGAGTGCGGGCCCGCTCCTGGGCCAGGTGCAGGGTGGAGTGCCGCCAGCGCAGCGCGGAGGCGACCGCCGGGGGCAGGGTGTAGGTGAGTACCGGGAGTACGAACGTCTCGGTGTCCCAGAACGCGTGCCCGTCGTACCCCGGTCCGGTCAGCCCCTTGGCGGCGATCGGCCGCAGTTCGGCGCGGGCACCGGCCTGGAGCACGTGGAAGAGTCCGAACCGGACCGCCTGCTGCACCTCCGGGTCGCCCTCGACCCGCACGTCGGAGTCGTCCCAGAAGGTGTCGAGATAGCGGCGCTGCTCGGCGCAGAGCCCGTCCCAGCCGGAGAACCTGGCGCCGGCGAGTGCCGCCGCGACCTGGTCGCGCAACGCCGGGCGGGACCGCCGGCTGGACCAGCCGTACGCGACGAACTTGACCAGCCGGAGCTGCTCGCCCGGCTTGATCACGGAGGTGACGGTGGTCCGCGCCCAGTCCTCGTACGCCTCGGTGCCGACGAGCTTGCGTTCCGGCCCGTGCACCTCGTGGCTCATCGAGACGGCGACCCGCAGCCCGCTCGCCTTGGTGCGGTGGATCAGCAGCGCGCCGTCGGCGTGCACCAGGTGCTCCTCGGACTGCAACGGCGACTCCAGCACCGCCGCCACCCGGGGGTCCCGGCTCTGCGCCGGAAGTTGCTCGTTGGCGACCAGCTCGGACTGGATGATCAGCCGCATCGGGCCGTCGACCGGCTCCACCCGGTATTCGATCGCCGCCACCGAGCGCTGGGTGAACGAGACCAGCCGGGTCGAGCAGATCCGCACGGTGCGCCCGGCCGGGGAGCGCCACTGCACCGACCGTTGCAGGGTGCCGCCGCGCAGGTCGAGCACCCGTTCGTGGCTGAGCAGTTCGCCGTACCGGACGTCGAACGGCTCGTCGTCGACGAGCAGCCGGATCGGCTTGCCGTTCGTGACGTTCACGATCGTCTGGCCGGACTCGGGGAAGCCGTAGCCCGCCTCGGCGTACGGCAGCGGCCGCAGCTCGTAGAAGGAGTTCAGGTAGGTCCCCGGCAGGCCGTGCGGCTCGCCCTCGTCCAGGTTGCCGCGCAGCCCGATGTGCCCGTTGGAGAGCGCGAACACGGATTCGGACTGGGCGAGTACGTCAAGGTCGAGCCGGGTCTCCCGGACGTGCCACGGCTCGACGGGATAGGCCCGTTCCCGGATCATCGGCGTCTCCTCGCAGTCACCGGACCACCTCCGGCCCGCCGCCCGGCACCGGGCCGCCCGCCGGCCCGGAGGCAGCCCCGCCGCCCGGCACGCCGCTGCCCGCGGGGCCCGGCGGCTCGCCGCCCGCCGGGCCGGTGCCGTGCCGGCCGGGCTGGGCCGGGGCGGTACCACCGGCTCCGGGCAGTAGTTCGGACAGGTCCCGCACCACGATGTCGGCGCCGTGCTCGCGCAACGCGTCGGCCTGGCCCACCCGGTCGACCCCGACCACGAAGCCGAAGTTGCCGGCCCGGCCCGCCGCCACCCCGGCCAGCGCGTCCTCGAAGACGACGGCCTGGTCGGGGCGTACCCCGAGCAGTTCGGCGCCGGCCAGGAAGGTGTCCGGATGCGGCTTGCCGCGCAGCCCGCGCGCCCGGGCGACGACCCCGTCCACCCGGGCCTCGACCATGAGTTCCAGCCCGGCTGCGGCGATCACGTCGGCGGCGTTCGCGCTTGCCGAGACGACGGCCCGGCGCAGTCCGGCGGCGCGGGCGGCGTGCAGGTACTCCACAGATCCCGAGTACGCCAGCACCCCGTCGCTGTGGATCCGGGCGAGCAGGAGGACGTTCTTGCGGTTGCCCACCCCGTGCACGGTGTCGACGGTCGGCGGGTCGTCCGGCTCGCCCTCCGGCAGGGTGATCTGCCGGGAGGCGAGGAAGGTCCGCACCCCGTCGGCCCGGGGACGGCCGTCGACGTACCTGTTGTAGTCGTCGCCCGGGTCGAACGGCCGGAACGGTTCGCCGGTGATGTCCGACCGCCGCCGGAGGAAGTCGTCGAAGGTCTGTGTCCAGGCGGCGTTGTGCACCAGGGCGGTCTGGGTCAGCACACCGTCGAGATCGAAGAGGCACGCGGTCACATGCGCGGGTAGGCCCAACACGCCTAACAACCTAACCGGGAAGGCATCCCGGGGCACGGTTTCCGGTTCGGCCACGCCGATACCGCCCAGCCCGCCCGACCCGCCCGGCGACGGTCCCGCCGGGCGGGTCCACGGCGCCGGTCGAGCGGGCCGGGCAGGTCAGCGGTGCTGGCCGTGACCGTGGCCGGCGGGTGGGCGACCCGGTCGCTGGCCCGGCTCGACCACCACGAACTGCCCCATCATCCCCTGGTCCTCGTGGTCGAGGATGTGGCAGTGGAACATGTACGGCATGTCCGGGTCGGCGTGGTCGGCGAACCGGGCGATGATCCGGATCGGCCGCCCGGCCGTCAGGAGTACGGTGTCCTTCCAGCCGGCGAGTTCCGGTGGCGGCGGCGCCCCGTCCACCGAGAGCACCTGGAACTGCACGTCGTGTACGTGGAAACTGTGCGGCGTACCGTCCTGTTTGTCGAGTTCCCAGATCTCGGTGGTGTCCCTGGTGACCGCGAAGTCGATCCGGTCCGGGTCCATGGCGCGACCGTTGATCTGCCGGCCGTTCAACCGGAAGCGCCGCTGCTCGGCCGCCGAGGCCGGGTCGAGCCGGTCGACCGGGACCAGCCGCCCGGGCACCTCGGGGGCCGGGGCGAGTGTGCCGGCGGCCCGTAACTCCAGCACGTCGAAGGTGTCGTCGCCGCCGGTGAACCGGCTGTTGAAGAAGTCGACGCCGGTGTTCGGCGGGAAGCTGCGCAGCACCGGGCGCTCGCCGGGGCGTACCGACACCACGATCTCGGCCCGTTCGCCGGGCGACAGCCGGATCCGGCCGGTCTGGTGCGGGGCGGCCAGCAGCCCGCCGTCGGTGCCGACGAGCGCGAATCCGCGCCCGTCGGCGAAGCCGAAGTCGTACGTCCGGCCGTTGGAGCCGTTGAGCAGCCGCAGCCGGACCCGTTCGGTCGTCACGTCGAGGTACGGCCCGACGGTGCCGTTGACCAGCAGGGTGTCGCCGAGGATGCCGACCCCGCCGAGGGCTCCCCGGCCGTGGTCGAGACGCCCGCCGGAGCGGAACTTCCGGTCCTGGACGATGACGGGGAAGTCGTCGACGCCGTACCGGCGGGGCAACGGGAGCGCCCGGGACGCCGCGTCGTCGAGCAGGAACATCCCGGCCAGCCCCCGGTAGACGTGGTCGGCGGTGGCGCCGTGCGGGTGCGGGTGGTACCAGAGCGTGGCGGCGGGCTGGTCGACCTTCCACCGCGGCGACCAGGTCGCGCCGGGCCGGACCATCTGGTGCGGCCCGCCGTCCATCGCGGCCGGCAGGTGCATGCCGTGCCAGTGCACAGTGGTCGGCTCGCCGAGGCCGTTGACGACGTTGACCAGCACCTCTTCGCCGCGCTCGGCCCGCAGGGTGGGGCCGAGGTAGTCGCCGTTGAAGCCCCAGGTGGCGGTCGGCCCGCCCTGGCCGAAGTCCCGCTGGCCGGGCTGGGCCCGCAGGTCGAAGACCCGGCGTCCCCGGTCGTCGATCCGGGACGGCGCCAGCGGCGGTACGGCCAGCCGGTTGACGAAGTCCACCTCTCCGCTGGTGTCGACGACCGCCCGGGTCCAGCCCCAGGTGGCTATCGCCGTGCCGATCCCGCAGAGCAGCAGTACGACCGAGAAGACTCCGAGCAGCACCCGGAGCCAGCGCCGCGATCCCCCGCCGGCCATTCCGACACCTCCCTATGACTCAGCTGACTACATGTAGCCTCCCTTCATATGTGGCGTCGCGTCCATGGCCGGCGGCGGAAGTCAGGGACGAGTCAGGGAGACCCGGACGAGATCCTCCGGGCTGCGGCCAGCCGCCCACCGCCGGGTTCGCCCCGGTGAGCGCCGGCACCGGGCCGGCGGCGACAAACCGGTTGCCACGGCCCCGGCCACTCTGTTGTGCTGGCCAGAGCCCGGCCGTCAGCGCGCCGGCCAGCACCCGGCCCCGGACCAGGGAGAGATCATGCGAGCGACGTTCGTGTCCCGACAGGAAGGACGTTCCGGCTATCCGAAGGACATGACCGTTCGTGCGTATCTTGAACCTGGGAATCCTGGCGCATGTAGACGCCGGTAAGACAAGCCTGACCGAGCGGCTGCTGCACCTCGCCGGCGTCGTCGACGAGGTCGGCAGCGTCGACGACGGCAGTACCCAGACCGACTTCCTGCCGCTGGAACGGCAGCGCGGCATCACCATCAGGTCCGCGGTCGTCTCGTTCGTACTCGACGGCGTGACCGTCAACCTGATCGACACCCCCGGCCACCCGGACTTCATCGCCGAGGTGGAACGGGTACTCGACGTACTCGACGGTGCCGTACTGGTGGTCTCGGCCGTCGAGGGGGTGCAGCCGCAGACCCGGGTGCTGATGCGTACGCTGCGCCGGCTGCGCATCCCCACCCTGGTCTTCGTCAACAAGATCGACCGAGCCGGCGCGGACCAGCCACGGGTACTGCGGGACCTCGCCGACCGGCTCACCCCGTCGATCGTCCCGATGGGCGGCGTACGCCGGGCCGGCAGCCGGGACGCCGACTTCACGCCGTACCCGTCGACCGACGCCGGCTTCCTGGCCGGCCTGACCGAACGGCTCGCCGAGCACGACGACGGGATCCTCGCCCGCTACGTCGACGGCGTGCCGGTGCCGTACCCGCGGCTCCGCGCCGAACTGGCCCGCCGGACCGGGCAGGCTCTGGTGCACCCGGTCTACGCCGGCTCGGCGATCACCGGAGCCGGGGTGGACGCGCTGGTCGACGGCGTCCGGGAGTTGCTGCCGGCGGCCGGCGGGGCGGCGGACGGCCCGGTCTCCGGCACCGTCTTCAAGGTCGAGCGCGGCCCGGCCGGCGAGAAGATCGCGTACGTGCGGATGTTCTGCGGTGCGGTCCGGGTCCGGGACCGGATCGCCGTGCCCGGCGCGGAGCCGGCGAAGGTCACCGCGATAAGCGTCTTCGACCGGGGTACGGCGGTCCGCGCCGACTCGGTAGGCGCGGGTCGGATCGGCCGGCTCTGGGGGCTCGCCGGGGTCCGGATCGGCGACCCGATCGGGGTGCCCCGGCCCTCGCCCGGCGGGCGGCGCCGGTTCGCCCCGCCGACCCTGGAGACGGTGGTGCTCCCGGTCCACGAGCCTGAGCGGGGTGCCCTGCACGCCGCCCTCGCCGAGCTCGCCGAGCAGGACCCGCTCATCGACCTGCGCCAGGACGACGTCCGGCAGGAGATCTCGGTGTCGCTCTACGGGGAGGTGCAGAAGGAGGTCATCCAGGCGACGCTCGCCGACGAGTACGGCATCGAGGTCGGCTTCCGGGAGTCCACCACCATCTGCGTGGAACGGCTGGTCGGCTCGGGCAGCGCTGTCGAGCTGATCGGGGTGGCACCCAACCCGTTCCTGGCCACCGTCGGTCTCCGGGTCGACCCGGCACCGGCCGGTGCCGGGGTGGCGTTCCGGCTGGCGGTCGAACTCGGCTCGATGCCGCCCGCGTTCTTCAAGGCGGTCGAGGAGACCGTGCGGGCCACCCTGCACCAGGGCCTGCACGGCTGGCGGGTGCCCGACTGCGTGGTCACCATGACGCACTCCGGGTACTGGGCCCGGCAGAGCCACTCGCACGGCGTCTTCGACAAGAACATGTCGAGCACCGCCGGGGACTTCCGCAACCTCACCCCGCTGGTGCTGACGAGTGCGCTGGCCGGGGCCGGGACCAGTGTGCATGAGCCGCTGCACCGGTTCCGGCTGGAACTGCCGGCGGAGGCGCTCGGTGCGGTGGCCCCGGTCCTCGCCCGGCTCTCCGCGGTGCCCCGGAGCTGTACCGCGCACGGCTCGGCGTACCTGCTGGAGGGGGAGATCCCGGCGGCCCGGGTGCACGAGTTGCAGCGGCAACTACCCGGACTGACCCGGGGCGAGGGGGTGCTGGACTGTGCCTTCGACCGGTACGCACCGGTCCGGGGTACGCCGCCGCGCCGGCCGCGCTCCGACCACAACCCGCTGGACCGCAAGGAGTACCTGCTTCAGGTCGTCCGCCGCACCGGTGCCCGCCGGGCCGGCGGATGACGACGCCGCCGGCCGTCGGGCACGGGCCGATCCGGTGCCTGCCCGACGGCCGCGACCTGCCCGGCGGCCGGGGAGTCGGTCAGCGCGGCTTGAGCGTCCAGTGCACGGTCATCTCGGTGGTCGGCACACCGTCCTCGGTGCCGATCTCGACCGGCACCGGGAACTCCGGCCGGTCGCCGCGCTCGAACTCGGCCAGCACCTCGGCGGCCGGGCGGCCGAGCCGGGCGGTGGCCCGGACCGCTCCCATGGCCAGCCGCCGGTAGCGGATCTCCGCCCTGGTCGCCAGCGGCACCGCCCGCTCGAAGAGCTGCCCGAACGCGGCGAGCACCACCGCGCCGGAGGCGGTCTCGCCGAGCGTGAAGAGGGCCCCGGCGTGCGGGCCGCCGACGTGGTTGTACGTCGGCGGCGAGTCGGGCAGCCGGACGACGGCGCGGATCCCGCCGGCCTCGTCCGAGGCCACCTCGACCAGCTCGAAGCCGAGAGTCCGGGCGAACGGTACGGCCTCGAGCAGGCCGGCGGCGATCCGCCGTACGTCGGGAGACATGGCCGTACGCTACTCGCTGGTAACTTCCGTCGGCAAGGCCCCGCGAGATGGCGCTAGAAGAGGCTGCCCAGGCTGCGCAGGATCTCCGCGTAGAAGTTGCCGTCGATGCTGCGGAACAGCGCGAACGGCTGGTCCGGGCTGCCGAAGAAGGGCCGCAGCGTCCAGGCCAGCTGGGTGCCGACGAACCCGAAGAGCAGGATCCAGATGTAGAGCAGGGTCATGCTCGCCGGGCGGGGGCCGCCGGCCGGCGAGTGCGGGCCGCCGGGCCGCCCGACCGGGTACGGGACCGCGGCGTGGTAGGCGTACTGGGGCACGACGTACCCGGGCGCAGGCTGGGCCGGGACCAGTTGCGCCGGAGCCGCCCCGGCCGGGGCCGGCTGGGCGGGCACGGCCGGTGCGGCGGACTGCACCGGGGTACTCGGGCCGTCCCCGTTGGCGGTGCTCGCCGGGGCCGCCGCCTCGCCGACCGCCGCGCCGACCGCGACCGGCACCGGGGCGTTCGCCGGCACGGCCGCGGCCGGCTGCACCGACACCTGCTGGGCGGGCACCTGCTGGCCGGGCACCTGCTGGGCGGGCACCTGCTGGGCGGGCACAGCCACGGCCGGCTGACCGGCGGGCTGGTTGGCCGTGCCGGCCGGCGCCAGCAGGCCGTGCGCGTTGAGCACCTGCATGCCGCTGGTCAGGAAGCGCAGCCCGACAAGCGCCGACAGGGCCAGGATCGCCACGTTCAGCAGCTTGAAGAAGGCGTAGTCCGGGGCGGTGACCAGGAAGAAGAGACTGATCGGCGCGAACGCCACCGCCAGCATCGCGGTCACCGTGATCGCCACCATCACCATCGCGATGGCCTGCCGCACCGACAGCCGGGCCCCGAAGACCAGGTTGAACAGATACAGCGTGGGCAGGCAGATGGCGAGCGTGACCAGGAAGAGCAGCGGCAGCTTCACCGCCGAGGTCAGGGCCATCAGGACACCGTGGAAGGCACCGAGCACGGCGCCGTAACAGGCCAGCGCGATCGCCGAGCTGGCCATCATCCGGCCGGTGAGCGCGTTCAGGTCGCGCTCGTCGACTATCTGCTGCCAGATGCCCTGCCGGTCACGGAGAATCCGCTCGATCACGAGCAGGCCGGGTCGTTCCTGGGACACGAGCGGTACTCCTAACTCCGACCACCGTCCACGGTGGGAATCGAAGAACGTTAAGGGAAGCGAGGCGGTCAGCGCCACCCCACGTCGATCCGGTCGCCCCGCTCGTCGAAGAAGTGCACCGCGTCCATGCGTACCGAGACGGCCATCGGGTGCCCGGAGGTGACCGCCGGGTACGGCGCCAGGCGTACCGCCAGCTCGGCCGGCCGACGGTGGTGCCGGCCCGGGTCGAGCACGCTGCCCCGGCCACCCTGCGCCTCCTGGGTCGGCTGGGTCGGCCCGACCGCCCGCCCGGTCAGCCGCTGCATCACCTGGCCGAGCCGCCGCAGACCCCGGCCCGCCCCGCCGGAACGCTCCTCGGTGACCGGGCCGCCCAGGTCGTCGACGACGATCGCGGTCGCTCCGATGTCGAGGAACGCCAGCGACTCGTGCCCGTGGTGCTCCAGATAGCGGATCCGCCCCTGCAACACGTCGCCCGGTGCGTCCGGTGCGACCGGGGTGAGCGCCTCGGCCCGCATCCCGACCACGATCCGCTCGCCGTGGTAGTGCGCCACCGCCCGGGCCCGGATGTCGTCCCAGGGCAGATAGAGCGCCTGCTCGCCGAAGTTGAGCGCGACGTACCGGTCGAGGTGCACGTAGACGGTCGCCTCCAGCAGGTTCATCCGGGGGCTGCCCAGGAACGCGGCGACGTAGAGGGTGGCCGGGCGGCCGTACACCTGGGTCGGGGTGCCGACGTCCTGGAGGACGCCCTTGCGCATGATCGCCACCCGGTCGGCCATGGTCAGCGCCTCGGCCTGATCATGGGTGACGTAGATGGTGCTGACGCCCAGCTCGCGGACCAGGCCGGAGATCTCCGCCCGCAGCTCGGCCCGCAGGCCGCTGTCCAGGTTGGAGAGCGGCTCGTCCATCAGGAAGAGGCCCGGCCGCCGGATGATCGCCCGGCCCATCGCCACCCGCTGCCGCTGGCCGCCGGAGAGTTGGCTGGGCTTGCGGCCGAGTACGTCGCCGATGCCGAGCGCGCTCGCCACGTCGGCCACCCGCTCGGTGCGCGGCCCTTCCTCGACGCCGGAGAGTCGGAGCGGGAAGGCGATGTTGGCACCCACTGACATGTGTGGATACAACGCGAAATCCTGGAACACCATGGCAATTCCACGGTCCCGGGGCGGCAGCTCGTTCGCGAGTTCGCCGTCGAGCATCACGGCGCCGCTCGTCGGATCCTCCAGCCCGGCGACCATCCTCAGTACGGTGGACTTTCCGCAGCCCGAGGGGCCGAGCAACACCATGAACTCACCGTCGTTGACGTCGAGACTGACGTTGTCGACAGCCACTGTCCCGTCCGGGAATACCTTCGTGACGTCTTTGAGCGCGACGGTAGTCACCGTCACCTCCCCGCAGCGTTTTGGCCGGCCCCGGAATGACTGTGACGAGGATCATCACAGAAGCCCATCGGGTAAACGTGCCATGTTCACGTTGTGACATGACGGTTACCAGACTCGTTTAGGGCTCCGTTGCCGCAACTTCCACCGGCCGGTCGTCGGTGTCGGGTCGGCGACGGCGGCGGTGCCGAACTCGCCGTGCCGGGGCAGCCCGGTCCACTGTGCGCCGCCGTCCCGGAGGAAGTACTCCAGCCCCGGGTCCCAGGTGTGCCCGGCCGGGCGGCGCCGGTAGACGTAGCCGAGCGGATGGGTCCGGTAGACCAGCCCGCCGCAGCGGCGTACCCGGTCGAGGAGGCCCCGGTCGACGGAGCTCGGCACCGGGCGCCAGCCGCCGACCTCGGCCAGGTCGCCCCGGTCGAGCAGGATCGTGCCACCGGCGACGACCTGGGCGTAGCTCTCGGCCGCCCCGGCGTCCCGCCGCACGGTGGTGTCCAGCGCGCCGAGGTGGACGAATTCGGCCGCCTTGCCGACAAGCGTGGCGCCGGAGTGGTGCCGGGCGAGGACGAGGTCCCAGACGTGCTCCGGCCCGTACGTGTCGTCGTCGTCGAACTTCGTCACCAGGGTGCCCCGGGCCCGCGCGGTGGCCGCGGCCATCGCCTCGCCGAAGCTCCGCCCGGCCGGCACCTCGACCACCTCCACCGGCCGCCCGCAGTCGGCCAGTCGCTGGCGCAGCCCGACCGGCAGTCCCACCCCGTGCAGGCAGAGCACGATCTCCAGCTCGGGATAGCGCTGCGCCGCGACCGCGCCGACGGCGTCGAGGACGTGCTCCAGCCGGCGGGTGACGAGCAGCACCGAGACCGACGGCAGCGCGCCGAGACCGGGAAAGGTGGCCGCCGCCAGCCGGGGCAGCGCGAAGCCCCGGGCGTGCCGGCGCAGCACCGCCCGACGCTGGCGTACCGCCCGGGCCTCCCACTCCAGCTCGGTCTGCGGGTCGGGCCGGCCGCCGGGGCGCTGCGGCAGCGGTGCGCGGAACAGCTCCACCACCTCGTCGGCCAACTGCGCCCGGCAGGCGACCGGCAGCTCGGGCACCCGCAGCAGTACCCCGGCCAGCGCCAGGTGCAGCAGCAGGGCGGCCTCGGCCCGGGGCCGCCGTCCGGGCACCACGCAGTCGAGTACGCCGGTCCCGGCCAGCGCCGCCCAGGTCGGCTCGTCCAGCCACGGCCGGTCGAGCCGCCCCCGCAGGTCGAGCCCGGCCGGTCCCCGGATCCGCCAGCTCCCACCGTCCGGGCCGGCGCAGAAGGTCAGCTCGGCCCGGGGGGCGTCCGGCCCGAACGGACCGTACCGGCCGACCGGCACCGCGTGTTCGGCGTCGAGCAGCACCGGCCCGGTCCGGCCGCCGTCGGCGGCGTCCGGTACGCCGAGCCGGTCCACGGCCAACGCCGCCCGGTACGCCGTACCGGCGTCGTCGCCGTGCACCGCCGGGTCCCGGCCGTCCGGCCGGAGCACCAGGTCGTACGGCCGGACGTCGAGGTTGCCCGGCAGGGTGCCCGCGACGACCGCGAGGTTCGGCCCGGCGCCGAGCCAGCCGGGGAAGACGTCCTGGGCGGTCACCTCCGGGCTGCCGGGGCTCGGCAGCGCCCGGATCGGGGTGAGCACCGGCAGGACGGCCGCGAGCAGCGAGCGCAGCGGCACCGACCAGCGCAGTTCGACCTCGACCACCGCCCGTCCCCGGTCGTGCCGGGGCAGCGTGACCCGCTGGGTGAGCAGGTGCGGCACCGGTCCGAGCCGGCCGGACCAGCCGCGCTGCGGGATCTCCCAGTCCTGCACGGCGACGCTGATCCGGCGTACCCGGGCCAGCCCGACCGGATGGTCGAGCAGGTGCCGCAGCCAGGTCACCGAGCGGGCGACCACGGCCATCCGGCCGACGAAGGTCCGGGGCCAGGCCGGGGCGCGGTCGGGTCCGGTGTGCTCGGCGCCGGCCGGGGTCGCCACGCCCTGCCCCGGTGACGAGCCCTGCCCCGGTGAGCGGCCCGGCGGTGGGCCGGTTATCTCGGTCAGCCGGGAGCCGAGGGTGGCCAGCGGCCACCGCCGCCGGCCGCCGGGTTCACCGACGGCGATCCGCCAGCGGAGGTACTTCTCCGGGTCGTCCCTGCCTGGCACGCCGATCCTTTCGTCGGCCGACCATTGGCGCCGAGCTACGCGGCCCGCCGGGGCGCCCCGCCGGACTCGGCGACGCTGTCGCGAGGACACTCAAGGTAGTCGAGAACCGGGCCGATTCCCCGGCCCGACACCCGGCGCGCGGCGCGAATTATCAGCGCTCGGCGACGGGATGGTTACACTGTGCCGCGTGTCCAGCCGCACCCGGGCCACGACGGCCCGCTCCCCGGTCCGGTTGTTCCGCAACGACTGGAGCCGGCTCAGCCCGCCCGAGCCGGGCGACTGGCAGCCGACCCGGTCCGTTTCGCTGATCATCCCGGCGCACGACTGCCAACGCTCCCTCGACCTCACCCTGGCCGCGCTCTCGGCCCAGACGTACCCGTCCGGGTTGCTGGAGGTGGTGGTGGTCGACGACGGCAGCGACCCGCCGCTGGCGCTGCCCCGGCTCCGCCCGGAGAACTGCCGGCTGCTCCGGCTCGCCGAGCACGGCGGCGGCTGGGGCCGGTCGGCGGCGCTGCACGCCGGGGCGACGCGGAGCGAGGGCGAGATCCTGCACTGGCTCGACGCGGACATGGTGGTCTTCCCGGAGCACGTCGCGGCGCAGGCCCGCTGGCAGCACGTCAGCGACGAGGCGGTGACGCTGGGCTACAAACGCTTCGTCGAGGCCGACTGGCCCAGCCCGGAGCAGGTCGCCGAGAGCTGCGCGGCCGGCACCGCCGACCAGCTCTTTCCGTTCGACGAGTCCGAACCGCACGAGTACGTAGAACGCCTGATCGACGCCACCGACCAGCTCCGCGGCGGTGACCACCTGAACTTCCGGGCACACGTCGGCGCCACCGCCGCGCTGTCCCGCAGCCTCTACACCGAGACCGGCGGGCTCGACCCCGGGTTGCGGCTCGGCGAGGACACCGAGTTCGGCTACCGGCTGGCCCAGGCGGGTGCGGTCTTCGTGCCCGAACCCCGGGCGAAGAGCTGGCACCTCGGGCGGTCGCACATGATGACCCGGGGCGAGGCGCTGCGCCGGTACAACCGGCCGTTCCTGGCCGACCTGATGCCGCAGCCCCGCTACCTGCGCGCCGCCGCGCAGCGCGGCTGGGCGGTGCCGCTGGTGGTGGCGGTGGTCCGGGCCGACGGGCCGTACGAAATGGTCCGCACCTGCGTCGACCGGCTGCTCGCCGGGGACCAGACCGACCTGCGGGTGGTGCTGGTGGGGCACTGGGCGGAGCTGACCGACGACCGGCGCCCGGTGCTGGCCGACCCGCTGCTGGACCGTCGACTGCTCGCCGCGACGTACCGCTCGGAACCCCGGGTGGAGTTGGCCGAGGAGTCGCCCCGCACCGCGTACCCGGCCGCCTACCTGCTGGAGGTCGGGTCGCACCTGGGAGTGGACGCCGACACCGTACGCCGGCTGGTGGCGGTCGCCGACCAGTGGCAGGTGGGGCTGCTCCGGGTACTGCCGGTCGGGGCGGCCACCCCGGAGGACGGGCTGTCGCTCTGGCGTACCTCGGCACTGAGCCGGGCGTTGCGGGTGCGCGGCCCGGACGAGGAACTCGCCGAGGTGGTCGCCGAGGTGGCCGGGCGGCGCTGGGTCAGCGGCGACGACTTCGGGGTGGTCGACCTGCGGCTGCTGCCGGAGAGCAGCTGGGTCTCGCCCCGCCCCCGGCAGGTGGTCCGGCCGGACCGGCGGGCCCGGCGGGCGGCACTGGCCGGGGTGGAGACGATCCCGGTCGGCGGAATCCGGTCCCTCGCCACGGCCACCCGGTTCGTCGCCGGCCGGTACGCCGGGCTCGTCGCCGACCGGGTCCGGCAGCGGGTACGCCGCCCCGCCACCCCGGCAGACTGACACCGGACCACCCGTCGTACACATGTGCTATCCACAGGCTGTGGATGGCACATGTGTACGAGTGGTCGAGGTGCTGTGGACAACGCGCCGGGCAGCCGGTCAGGCGGCTTCGTCGAGCGCTCAGTCGGGTTCGTCGAGCAGGACGCGCCGGACCACCCGCTCGGCCGCCCGGCCGTCGTCCAGGGCGCAGTACTGCCGACGGAACCGCTGCCGGGCACCGGTCGCGGCCGGGCCGTCGACGGCGCCGCTGCCGAACGCCGCCAACAGTTCCGGAAAGCTGGTCACCGCCACCCCGGGTGCCTCGGCAAGCACGTCGAGATAGACCCCGCGCTCCCGGCGGTACTCGGCCCAGTCCGGGGCGTAGACGACGATCGGCCGGTCCAGCGTGGCGTAGTCGAACATCGCCGACGAGTAGTCGGTGACCAGCACGTCGGCGGCGAGATAGAGGTCCTCGACGCAGCCGTGCCCGGTCACCTCGACCACCCGGTCCCGCCCGTCGACATTCCCCGGGACGGCGGGGGCGCCCGCGACGGAAGGGACGGCAGGGGCGGCGGGAGCGCCCGGAACGGAAGGGGCGGCCGGGTCGAGGTAGTGGCCCCGGACCAGCACCCGGGCCGTCGGGCCGAGGACGTCGAGCAGCGCCGCCGGGTCGAACGGCGGCGAGTACCCGGGCCGGTGTTCGCGGTGCGTCGGCGCGTACAGCACCACCCGGTCGCCCGGGTCGATGCCGAGCGCCCGCCGGACCGCCTCGACCTCGGCGGGCCCCGCGCCGACCAGCCGGTCGTTGCGCGGATAGCCGACCTCGAGGGTCCGGTACTCCGCCGGATAGGCCCGCTCCCACATCTGGCTGGAGAAGGTGTTGGCGCTGACGCTGTAGTCCCAGCGGTCGATCCGGCGCAGCAGTCCCGGGAAGTCCAGCCCGGCCGCGCCGCGCGGATAGTCCTGCTGGTCCAGCCCCATCACCTTCACCGGGGTGCCGTGGTGGGTCTGCACATGCACCGAACCCGGCCGCTTGACCACGTAGTCCGGGAAGTTCACGTTGTTGACCAGCCACTTCGCCCTGGCCAGCACCCGGAAGTACGGCCGGCTGCCGGCCACCACGTAGGGCACCCCTGGTGGCAGGCCGGCGACCCGGTCCCGGCGCACCACCCAGACGCCCCGGACCCCGGGGACCAGCTCGCGGGCCCGCTGGTAGATCGCCGCCGGGTTGCAGGCGTAGCCGCGGTACCAGTAGGCGGCGTAGACCGCCAGGGTCGGGTCCAGCCGGCGGCGCAACTGGAGCCGGTAGTAGCCACGCAGCAGCCCCTCCCGGGCCAGCCCGGCGACCCGGGACAGCGGCCCCGGCAGCCGGGCCAGGTACGCCGGTCCGGGCAGCCGGTTCACCCCGCTCGGCGGAGTCGACCGCCGCCAGCGCCGGACCAGCCGATGCCGGACCAGCCGGCGGGCGTCGCCCCGGGCGTGGTGCACCGCGCGCAGCAGGGCGTACGCCCACCAGTGGTCGCCGGCCACCAGCCGGTGCTTCACCCCGTCGATCCCGCGCGGCACCCGGTAACCGCCCGGCGGCAGCCAGCGCCGGTAGTCCGCCACCACCTGCGCGAAGAAGTCGCGGCGCAGCTCCGGGGAGAGCCGCCGCCCGTTGCCGAGCACGATCAGGTAGTGCCAGAGCATCCGCTCGAAGACCAGCGGGCGGAGGTCGTCGTATCCCGGCCCCCACCGGTCCATCAGCTCGAAGACCCGGTGCCAGTGCGGGAACACCTCGAAGTGCCGGTCGCCCCGGGTCCGGGTGATGGCACCACAGCGCCGCTGCCGGTAGTTGACGCAGACCTCGTCCAGCACGCTGATCCGGCCGGCGGCCAGCAGCACCGGATAGCTGAACGACACGTCCTCGTACCAGCCGGGGCCGAAGCGCAGGCCGGCGTCGCGCAGGAACCGGCGGCGCACCACCTTGTTCCATGCGGTGTGCAACACCTCCAGCAGCTCCGGCCGGTCCCGGACGGCGAAGACCCCGTCGCCGGAGTCCGGCACCGTCCGGGCCAGGTCGCCGCACCGGACCCGGTGGTCCCAGTACGCCCGGACGTGGTCGACGAGCAGCACCTCCGGCCCGACCCGGCGCAGCCGTTCGGCCACCGCCGGCAGGCAGCCGTCGACAAGCCAGTCGTCGCTGTCCAGGAACCAGACGTACTCGCCGGTGGCCTGGTCCAGGCCGGTGTTACGGGCCTCGCCCAGCCCGACGTTGCGGTGAAGGGTCACCGCCCGGACCCGGTCGTCCCGGGCGGCGTACTCGGCGATGATCTCACCGCAGCTGTCCGGTGAGCAGTCGTCGACCACCACCACCTCGATGTCCGCGACCGGCTGGCCGAGGACCGAGTCGAGGCACTCCCGCAGGTAGCCCTGCACCCGGTAGACCGGTACCACGAAACTGATGAGCGTCATCGACGCCGTACCCCCGCTGGCAGCGTCATGCGTTCCTCTCCGCCGCGCCGCCCGCTCGAAGGTGCCCGTGTCACTGCACCGGCGGCGTCCTCTCCTCCGGTGCCCGCCGCTGTGCCGGCCCGGCCGGGTCGGCTCGGGTCGGGGTCGCGACGGGCCCCTCTCCCGCCCCGGCGGTGACGAACGCGGCGGGTGCGGCGGGGTGGCCACCGGACCCGACGGCGGCGTCGGCCGGCTGTCGTGGCGCGGGAATGTCCCTGGGTACCCAACCTCGCAGCGCGTTCACCACAAAAATCGCCGATAGGTAGCCGGTGAGCAGCAGCATGGCCAGCCGGCCGAAGCCGGGCCCGGCGAGTACGGCGGCGGCGAGCAGGACCAGCCGGCCGTCCCAGCCGAGCCCGAGCGCGTGCAGCAGCGGTGCCCGCTCCCGCTTCTCCAGCCGGGCGGTGAGGTCGTAGTGCCGCAGTGCCAGCACGAAGAGAAGCGCGAAGATCACCGCGCCGTCGGCGTCGACCAGCAGCCCGGTGCCGATCACCGTGAGGTATTCGGCGGCCCGCAGCGCGGCCGGGACCAGCCAGTCCAGCGCGCCGCCGTGCGGGTTCGCCGCCGGCAGCCCGGCGACGAGCACCACGAGGACGCCGAGCGGCACCAGCCAGCGCGCCGGCCCGGTGCCGACCCCGGCCAGGCCGGCGCCGAGCAGGGCCAGTCCGGCCGCCGCCCCGAGCAGGGCCAGCACGAGCGGGCCGGGCAGTCCGGCGCTCCGGCCGAGCGTGCTGAGCCAGCGGACCGCCGGCCCGTCGTCGCGGTGCAGCCCGGTGTCGACGCCGGTCAGCACCGCCACCCGCATCGAGCGGGCCCGCAGGGTACGCAGGGCCAGCGTGTAGAGCGCCGCGAACCCGGCCCAGGCGAGTACGGCGACCAGGCTGACCAGCGGACTGAAGATCGCCACGGTGAGCGAGATCAGTGCCCACCGCTCGCCGATCGGGAAGACCACTGTCCGCTTCGCCCAGTAGGTGAGCGACCCGGTGTCCGCCTGCACCCGGTTGGACGCCTGGCTGAGCCGGTCGCCGAGCCCGCCGGAGCTCTGCCCGGCCGCCGGTTTCGGTCGCCGGGCCGCCTCGTCGTGCAGCGCGCCGTACCAGGTGTCGGTCATGTGCCGGACGGTCTGCAGGGTCATCGCGGCGATCGCCAGCGCCCAGCCGGGCCCGCCGGCCCGTTCGACCCCGATGCCGAGGCCGGCGTAGACGAGGTATTCCTTGGCCCGGTCGGCGATGGTGTCCAGCCAGCCGCCCCACGGGCTGAACTGCCTGGTGTACCGGGCGAGCTGCCCGTCGACGCAGTCGAGCACGAAGCCGAGGTAGAGCAGCACCGCGCCGGCCACCAGCGCTGGCCGGTCACCGAACGCGAACAGCACCGCCGCCGCCACCGCGAAGGCGACCGAGATCGCGGTGACCCCGGTGGGGGTGAGTCGGAGCCGGGCGCAGAGCTTCGTCACCCACGGGGACCAGGTGCTGACGAAGTACGTGGTGAAGAAGTCGTCCTTCTCCTTGACCGAGAGCCGCAGCTCGGCCCGGTCGGCGTCCACGGCGGCCACCGCCGCCTCGGCCTCGGCCAGCCCGGTCGGGTCGGCGACCCGGCGGGCGACGAGCAGGCGTACCCGGTGGGCGAAGACCGTGACGTCGCGACCGGTCGCCGGATCGGGCCGGGTCAGCCCGGCGAGCAGCCGGTCCAGCAGCGGCACGGGATCGGCCGGTCCGGCGCCACCGGACGCCTCGGCGGTCCGGGTCGCGCCAGTCTCGGCTGCCAGGGCCGTGCCACCCTCGGCTGCCTGGGCCGCTCTGCCGTCGGCGACGGCGCGGGCGGCGGCGGCCAGTGCGGGCAGGTCGGCGACGGCGACGCGTACCGCTCCGCCGGAGGCGCCGGTCGGGGCGGCGGCGCCGAGCGTGCCGGCGGGGCCGGCGGCGACCACCTGGTTGCGGTCCTCGACCACGCCGACCGGGCCGGCGCCCGGCTCGGGCAGCACCAGGGCGACGGTGCCGGGCATCGGGCTGCTGGCCAGGTGCCGGAGTACGGCACCGTGCGCGACCAGGTCGCCGGAGCAGAGCAGCACCGGCTCCCGGGCGGTACCGGCCAGCACGGCGACCTGCCCCGGATCGTCGGTGAGCACGACGTCCCGGGCGCCGGCCGCGCGCAACTGGTCGCGGAGCCGGGCGGCCAGTGGCAGGCCGTCGGGCCGGGTCAGCGGGGCGCCCGGCCGGGTGGGGGTGAGCAGGATCGCCAGCATCACGGCCTGACCACGTCGTGGTATGCGTCAAGTGCCTCGCGTATGGTGCCGTCCACCCGCAATCGTCCTCCGTCGAAGTAGAGTCCCCGGCTACAGAACCGGGTGAGGTCGTTCTCGTTGTGCGAGACAAGCATCACCGTACGGCCCTCGGCGATCAGCCGGTCGATGGTGTCGTAGCACTTCTTCCGGAAGTCGGCGTCGCCGACCGCCGTCACCTCGTCCATCAGCAGTACCGGGTGCTGGAGTTGGGCGATCACCGAGAAGCCGAGCCGGACCTTCATCCCGGACGAGTAGTGCCGGACCGGGGTGTCGATGGCCTTGGCGATCTGCTCGCCGGAGAACTCGATGATCTCGTCGAAGTGCCGCCGCAGGAAGCTCGGGCTGAGCCCGTGCAGCGAGCCGAGCAGGTGGACGTTCTCCCGCCCGGTCAGGTCGTTGGAGAAGCCGGCGGAGAGTTCCAGCAGCGGCGCGACGGCGCCGCCGACCCGGATCCGGCCCTCGTCCGGGATCAGCACCCCGGCGATCAGCCGGAGCAGGGTGCTCTTGCCGGTGCCGTTGCGGCCGATGATCCCGACGGTGTCGCCGGGGGCGACCGAGAAGGAGACGTCGCGCAGCGGCCAGAAGACCCCGGCGGCCGGCTGCCGGCGCCCCCGGTGGATGAACATCTCCCGCAGCCGCAGGTTGCGCCGCCGGTTGCGGACGAACCGGATGCCGAGGTTCTCCGCCTGCACCATCGCCCCGGCCACTACCCCACCCCCGTCGCGCCGGCCGGCACAGCTCCGCCGGCCACTACAGCTCCTTCAGCACGGCGGGTTCGAGGCGGCGGAACACCCACCAGCCGGCGAGCAGCACCAGCAGGCTGCCGCCGACCGACACCCCGAGCAGCCGGGCGTCGGGGAACTCGTCCGGATACCAGACCGCGTGGTGGAGCTGGAAGATCCCGACCAGCGGGTTCAGCTCGTACCCGGTCTTGACCCAGCCCGGCAGCGACGAGTCCCGGACCAGGGTCAGCGGGTAGATGATCGGGGTGGCGTAGAAGAGCACCCGGGTGACCAGCCGCATCAGCCGCTCGATGTCCCGCATCAGCACGTTGAGCGAGGAGAGCAGCAGGGCGATCCCGACCAGCAGGGTGGCCTGGATCAGCACCGCCAGCGGCAGGGCCAGCAGCGACACCCCGATCTCGATCCGGTCCAGCGAGGCGTAGACGATCGCGATGGTGGCCAGGATCGGCAGCCCGGCGAGGTACTCGGCGAACCGGCCGGCGACCCGGCCGATCGGGAAGACCTCGCGGGGCAGGTTCATCGTGGTGATCAGCCGGGCCTGCCCGGTGAGCGCGGCGGTCGCCTCGCCGATCGCCGAACTCGTCCACATCCAGGCGAAGATCCCGGTGATCAGGAAGAGCGGGTAGGACTCGGCGGCGTCCCCGAGGTGCCGGTCGGTGGCCGAGCGGTAGAGCACCCCGAAGACGAAGAAGTAGATGACGCCCATGCCGAGCGGCTCGATCAGCGACCAGAGGTAGCCCAGCACCGACTGCTGGTATTTCACCGCCAGGTCCCGCCGGACCAGCAGCCGGAGCGTGTTGCGGTGCGACCACACCGCCACCACGCCAGACGTCACGGCCGCCTCCCGGGCTCGTCCTGGGCCGATCGCTCGGGGACCGATCGCTCGGGCCCGACATAGGGTAACAGTCGGAAAAATCGCCCCAAACAAGGATCGACCGGGGTAGAACGTCTTCCCGGCTGTCCCGTCAACGCTACCCGACGGCCGTCCGCCCGCCACCTCCGCGACGCCCGCCGTACCCGGGCGGGGTCAGCACTCGATGACATTCACCGCGAGACCGCCCCTGGCGGTCTCCTTGTACTTGACCTTCATGTCGGCACCGGTCTCCCGCATCGTCTTGATCACCTTGTCCAGGGACACCGCGTGCTCCCCGTCGCCACGCAACGCCAGCCGGGCCGCCGTGATCGCCTTGATGCTGGCCACCGCGTTCCGCTCGATGCACGGGATCTGCACCAGGCCGCCGACCGGATCGCAGGTCAGCCCCAGGTTGTGCTCCATGCCGATCTCGGCCGCGTTCTCCACCTGCGCCGGAGTGCCGCCGAGCGCCTCGGCCAGCCCGGCCGCCGCCATCGAGCAGGCCGAGCCGACCTCACCCTGGCAGCCGACCTCGGCACCGGAGATCGAGGCGTTCTCCTTGAACAGCACGCCGATCGCGGCGGCGGCGAGCAGGAAGCGCAGTACGCCCTCCTCGGACGCCCCCGGCACGAACCGGGTGTAGTAGTGCAACACCGCCGGGATGATCCCGGCCGCCCCGTTCGTCGGGGCGGTCACCACCCGGCCGCCGGCCGCGTTCTCTTCGTTCACCGCCAGCGCGAACAGCGTCACCCAGTCCATCACCCGCAGCGGGTCGGTCGAGCCCGGATCCGCCTCCAGGCTCCGCCGCAGCTCGGCGGCGCGGCGCCGGACCCGCAGCCCGCCGGGGAGCGTCCCGGCCCGCCGGCTGCCCCGGTCGACGCACTCGCGCATTACCCGCCAGATCTCCAGCAGGCCGGCACGGATCTCCGCCTCGCTGCGCCAGGAACGCTCGTTGGCCAGCATGATCCCGCTTATCGACAGTCCGGTCTCGCTGGTGAGCGCCAGCAGCTCGGCCCCGGTCGTGAACGGGTACCGGACCCGGGTGCTGTCCGCCTTGATCCGGTCCGCGCCGGTCGCGGTCTCGTCGACCACGAACCCGCCGCCGACCGAGTAGTAGGTCCGGGTCCGCACCGGTTCACCCGACGGGGCGTACGCGGTGAAGGTCATCCCGTTCGGATGGAACGGTAACGACCGGCGGCGGTGCAGCAGCAGATCCCGGTCGGCGTCGAAGTCGACCTCGTGCATCCCGAGTACGGCCAGCCGGCCACCGTCCCGGATCGCCGCCACCGCTTCCGGCACCCCGTCCGGATCCACCGTCTCCGGCGCCTCACCGAGCAGCCCGAGCAGCACCGCCGGGCCACTGCCGTGCCCGTGTCCGGTGGCGCCGAGCGAGCCGAAGAGTTCGGCGCGTACCCGGGCCGTCTCGGCCAGCAGCCCGTCCGCCTTCAGCCCGGCCGCGAAGGTACGGGCGGCCCGCATCGGCCCGACGGTGTGCGAGCTGGACGGCCCGATCCCGACCGTGAACAGGTCGAAGGCGCTGATCATCGAAACTCCTCCCGGGCCGGCCCCGTTGCCGCCCACCGGCCGCCGGACGGTCACCGGCATATCCGCCGAACCCGCCCCTGAGCTGCCGGTCCGCGAGCCTACCCCGGCCCGCTCCACCCCGCTCGGCACGCCCGGCCTGCGGCGCTGGGCACGCCCGGCCTGGGCGCTCGGCACGCCCGGCCTGGGCGCTCGGCATGCCCGGCCTGCGGCGCGGGTTCCCCGCTCGGGCCGTCGCGTCGGGTGTCCGGCTGGCCCGCCCGGGTAAGTACCTACGGGTACGGGGTGTCCGGATCCGTCTGGAGGCCGAGGGCGGCGCACCCCCGCGTTCCTACCGTGGAATCAGCCGCCCGTTCCATCGCATCGAGGAGTCGACGATGAGCCGCAAGCTCACCCGCCCCCGGGACAACCGCATGATCGCCGGCGTCTGCGCCGGCCTGGCCCGCCGCTTCGGCATGTCCGCCGGAATGATGCGGCTGCTCTTCATCCTGTCGCTGCTGCTTCCCGGCACGCAGGTGGTGATCTACCTGGCGCTCTGGATCATCATGCCGAACGAGGACCGCCACTACGTCGCGGCACACTGACCTATCGGACTCGGCCCGGCGTGCCGCTGCCGCCGGGCCGGGACGCTCCGGGGCGCGATGCCCGACGCGTCCCGGCCCGAACGGTCACGGCTGGACGTAGCTGATGGTGACCTGCTCGTAGCCGAGCGACCTGAGCATCTGGTCGAGCATCTTCCGGGTGTTCTCCTGGGCACGCTCGCCGAGCCCGCTGCTCTTCGCCGAGTCGGCGATCTTCTGCTCGGCCTTGAGGTAGACCTCGCGCTGCCGGTTGGGATCGCCGCCGAAGACCTCGCCGAGCTGGTTGAGGATGCCGCGCTTCTCGGCGAAGACGTAACTGCGCTCCAGGTCCAGGTTCACCTCGCCGAGCTGCGGTGCCGGCAGCTTGATCTCCACCGACTTCCGGTCCTCCGAGACCACCACCGCGTCGTCACCCAGCGCTCCGAAGTCGACGTACGCGTCGACGGTGCCGGCACCGACGAAGAGGGTGCGCTCGCCGAGCAGGAACTCCGGCACGTACTTGCGGTTGTTCTCCAGGTCGACGACGACCTCGAAGTTGCCCTCGGCCGCCACGTAGCGGCTGAGGTCCTGGATCGACTTCAGCAGCGGCGGCTGGCTGCGGTCGGTCTCCTCCTTGGTGAACGGGTTGCGCCAGTCCGGCAGGATGCCGCTGACCTGCACCCCGAGCACCAGCACGGCGGCCAGGCCGATGATGCCGACAAGCACGAACACGCCGCGTCCCCACCGGCCGCCGCCGGCACCGGCCGGCTCCGGATCGGACCGCTCCGGCCGGGGCTGGTCGGCGTCGAACTCCCGGGTCCCGTCCCCCGCGCCGTCGGACCACGGGTCCGCCGGCTCCGGCGGGGTGGCCTTTCCCTTCGCGTAGCCGGGGAACTCACGAGTGGGCTGGTTGACATCGCCTTCTCGGGACATCTCGCCCTCACCGTCCTTGGTCGTCAGAGCACCTGAGGAAAACGGTACGGCCCCGGTACGACACCCGCGAGTCGAGCGGGACCGAGAGGCTTCGACCGGACGTCTGGGCAGCTCAGGGACGCGTTGACCCGCTGTGACCGGCGGGCGTGGCGGACCGGGGATAGGCTCAGCGCGGCGGTCGTGACTGGCGTCGGGTGGAGTACCACCGGGAAGCGGGCGCCGGGCTGCACTCCGTCGCCGTACGCCTGGGTGCCGGGGCTTTCCGCGTCGAGAGGAAGCCCCGTGACCGTGCCCGAGAGCCGTACCGACTCCATGCCCCGTACCGCCCGACTGCTGCCCGGTAGGCCCGTCGCCGAGGCGGTGTTCGCGGAGGTGACCGCCCGGGTTGCCGCGCTGCGCCGCGCCGGTGTCGTGTCGAGCCTGGCGACGATTCTGGTCGGCGACGACTCCGCCAGCGCCGGCTACATCCGGATGAAGCAGCAGCGCGCCGCCGAACTTGGCTTCGCCTCCCCGCACATCCACCTGCCCGGCAGCGCCGACCAGGCCGACCTGCTCCGGGCGATCCAGGATTACAACGCGGATCCGGCGGTGCACGCCGTCCTGGTGCAACATCCCGTTCCCGGGCACCTCGACTACCCGGCGGCGGTGCTGGCGATCGACCCGGCCAAGGACGTCGACGGGCTGCACCCGAAGAGCCTGGGCCGGCTCGCCGCCGGGCTGCCCGGCCCGGTCCCGTGCACCCCGGCCGGGATCGAGGCGCTGCTCGCCTTCCACCAGATCCCGCTCGCCGGCCGGGACGTGGTGATCCTCGGGCGCGGGACGACACTGGGCCGGCCGCTGTCGCTGCTGCTGAGCCAGAAGCGACCCACCGCCGACGCCGCGGTCACCGTCGTGCACAGTGGCGTACCCGGATGGGAGCGGCACACCCGCCGGGCCGACGTGGTGGTCGCGGCGGTGGGCGTACCCGGGATCCTGCGGCCGGAGCACCTGCGGCCCGGCGCGGTCGCGATCGGCGGCGGGGTGCGCTACGCGGGGCGCCGGCTGCTGCCCGACCTGGACGAGTCGTGCGCGACGGTGGCCGGGGCGATCACGCCCCGGGTCGGCGGGGTCGGCCCGACCACCGTGGCGATGCTCTTCCGCAACGCCGTCGAACTGGCCGAGCGGCAGACGCACGGAGCGACCGAGCGGCGCTAGGCGTTGGCGCGCCCGGTCCTGAGGGAATTGGCGACAGGGGTGGGCGAGTAGGTGAAGTGGGTCAGTTGCGTCGAGGTACCCAGTGCAGGATCTGCCCGACGATGAGTGCTGGGTGCCGATCGGGCAACGCTTCCAGGGCGCGGGCAAGGTGGACACCGAGGTAGATCATGAGTCCGACCCGGTCCCCGTCGAAGCCGAGGAGAAGGGCCAGACGCGCCTGCGGGCATGGCCACGGGTGCTCACATTTCGCGCAGTCGTATGTGTCGGCGGGGGTGTGTCCGTCGGCGTCCCGCTCGCGGCGGCGCTGTCGCGCGGCAAATCGCTCCCAGCGCGCCCATGGGCCGATCATCCGGTCGGTCCATGGACCCGGTACCAGCGGCGACCGTCCCACCGGTAGTCCCGGACCCGGCGCCGTCGCCAGATCCGAAGGCCGAGCCACCACGTCAGCATCGGCCGGCCCGGTGCAGCCGCCACCGACCGTGGGTCAGCCGCGAGAGGCCACAGATGAGGACGGCTCCGCACTTCTGGTGGCGGCGGGCTCGCCACCGTTCCCACAGCTTCACGCTTATCTCCTGCCATGTTGTCGTGAGCGCCTCGGTCATTGGCTCTGGGGACCGGTGGCGCCAGACTCTGGGCGGCCGGACTGCGACGTGGGGAGTCGATGTCATGCCAGCCTGAGGGCGACCGGCCCAGAAGCGCCTACCCCTAGATCACTAACCGTGCCGGCCGCTTGGACAACAAGTTACACCTATCTAGATAGGTCGTCTAGATAGGATCGTCGCAAAGAGCAAAGCGCTACGACCACGTTGATCGGGGGTACGGTGACCGACGTGCCTACCCCGCACGACCGACCTCGTTATCGACGGGTTGCGGATGAGCTGCGCCGCCGGATCCTGTCCGGCGCGATCCCGCCCGGCAGCATCCTGCCGTCGGAGTCAGCTCTCATCGAGGAGTTCGGTGTCGCGCGCGGTACCGTCCGCGAGGCGGTAGCGCTGCTCCGGAGCGAGGGCTTGGTCGTCACCGAGATGGGGCGCGGAACCTACGCCCGCCCCGTCCTGCCGGTGCGGCGGCTCGGCGCCGAGCGGTATCGGCGGGAGCTGGAGCAGGTTCGCACCGGCGAGTTGGGCACCTCGTTCACGGCGGACCAGCGGATCGACTGGTCGGACTACCAGTTGGACAAGACCTTCCGAGAAGTGCCCGCCGATCCGTCGACGGCAGAACTGTTCGGCGTCGACGCCGGGACGATGCTCCTTGAGCGCCGGTTCGTGTTCAGGTCGCAGGGCGTACCACAGCAGATGTCGACGTCGTGCCTGCTGCTCGACATGGTCGCGGCTACCCCGGTGGCCGATCCGGACCGGGAGCCCTGGCCGGGCGGCAACACGGGCCAACTCTTCAGCCTCGGCATCGTCGTCACCGGCGTCCGGGAGCGGGTTCGGGCGAGGATGCCGGTCCGGGACGAGGCCGAGACGCTCCGAATTCCCGGTGGCGTACCCGTGCTGACCATCACCCGGCAGACGTACGCCGGGAACCGGGTGGTCGAGGTCGCCACCGACATCGTGATTCCGGCGGACCGGGTCGAGCTGGACTACTTCATCGACCTCACCTGATCCGGCGACCCCCTCGGACCCGGACAAGGGACGACCGGCCGGCTGACCTGGCGACGTCGGCCGTCTATGTTCGGATTACAGCGAATCGACGGCGGCCGGCGTCAGGAGCCCGGAGGAGGATCCCGATGGCCCAGGGTGCGTTCAGCGACGCCGAGGAGTTCGCTCGGGCGCGCCTGGACGCTCTGCGCCGGTTCGCGTACCTGATCAGCGGCAGCGCGGCGGAGGCGGACGACCTGGCCCAGATCGCGGTGGTCGAGGTGTGGCAGCGGTGGCCGAAGGCCGGGCAGAACCCGGAGGCGTACGCCCGGCAGGTGATCGTGACCCGCAACGTGAGCCGGTGGCGGCGCTGGCGCCGCGAGGTGCCCACCGACGAGGTGGACCACCGGCCCGACGACCCGGCCGCGACGGCGGTCGGCAACGGCGCGCTGTGGCAGGCGTTGCAGCAGCTCGGCAAGGCGGAGCGGACCGTCGTGGTGCTGCACGTGCTCTACCGGTACACGTTCAGCGAGATCGCCGGGATCTGCGACGAACCTCCGGGCACGGTTTCCAGCCGGTACGCGCGGGCCAAGCGCATGCTGCGGGCGCACCTGGCACCCGCGGAGTCGACGATTCGGAGCGGACGTGGTTGACGAGTTGGGTCCGGCGGAGGACCGGCGGCTGGCCCGGGAGCTGGCCAGCACCCTGAACCAGGCACAGCAGGCCCTGCCGGCGGCCGGTCCCGGTGCGGTCGCCGCGATCCGGCGGCGCTACCGGCGCCGACGCCGGCAGCGGACCGGGCTGGCCAGCCTGGCGGTGGCGGTCCTGGTGCTGGCGGTGACGCTGACCGGAGCGGACCTGCTCCGGTCGGTCCGGCAGGTGCCGCCGACCGACGAGCGGCTGCCGGGCACGATCCGGGTCTGGGCGATCCACCAGCCGGGTGACGCGCCCGCGTTGCAGAAGCTGGTGAACCGCTACAACCGCGACGCCGAGGTCAAGGTGGACCTGCAGACCTTCGGCAACGAGGAGTACAAGGAGCAGCTGCGTACCGCCGTGGGTTCGGCGGACGGCCCGGACGTCTTCGCCAGTTGGGGCGGCTCGACTCTGGCCGGCCTGGCTCGGGGCGGCCTGCTCGCCGACCTGACCCCGCTGCGGGACGAGCCCGGGGTCGGCAGCCGGTTCCTGCCGACCGCGCTGGCCGGCGGGGCGGTGGACGGCCGGCAGTACGGCATCCCGATGGGCGGTACCCAGCCGGTGGTGCTCTTCTACCACCGGGGAGTCTTCGCCGACGCCGGCGTACGGCCGCCGCGCGACTACGCCGAACTGCTCGCCCTGGTGGACACCTTCAAGTCCCGGGACATCACGCCGATCGCGCTGGGCGGCGCACAGGGCTGGACCGAGTTGATGTGGGTGATGTACCTGGCCGAGCGGATCGGCGGCCCGCAGGTCACCGCCGACATCGTGGCCGGCCGCCCCGGTGCCTGGTCGAATCCGGCGGTGCTGACGGCGCTGCGGGAGGCGCGTGCGCTCGTCGAGCGGGGCGCCTTCGGCACCGCGTTTCCCTGGACCGGTTATGACGACGGCACCGCGCCGGGCCGGTTGGCCAAGGGGCAGGCCGCGATGCACCTGATGGGTACCTGGGAATATCCGACCCAGCTCGCCCGGAACCCGGACTTCGTGGTCGACGGCGACCTGGGCTTCGTGCCGTTTCCGGCGGTCGCGGGCGGTGTCGGGGACCCGGCCGGCCTGGTCGGCGTGCCGACCCACTACTTCTCGGTACTCGCCGGCAGCCGTCAGCCGGCGGCGGCGCTGGACTTCGTCCGGGCGGTCGCCTCCGACGAGTACCTGGACGACCTGGTGGCCGACGGCGAGGTGCCGCCGGTGACGGACGCGGCCGACCGGCTGCGGAACACCGAGCACGGCGGGTTCACTTCCTCGGTGCACGAACTGGTCAGCCGGGCCCCGTCGTACGGGCTGGCCTGGGACCAGGCGTTGGAGCCGGCGGCCGGTGCGGCACTGGTGCGGGAGCTGCGCCGGCTGTTCGAGGGAGAACTCACCCCGGAGCAGTTCGTAGCGGTGATGGCGGAGTCCGGCTGAACGGAGTTCCGTAACACATTCGCTGAGGTCACGGGAACACCCTGCGGCCCATTCAAAGTGTCGGATCTCTGACAATCCATTC
This sequence comes from Plantactinospora sp. WMMB782, assembly GCF_049179135.1. NCBI lineage: Bacteria > Bacillati > Actinomycetota > Actinomycetes > Micromonosporales > Micromonosporaceae > Plantactinospora > Plantactinospora sp. WMMB782. Next base: position 1,904,561 of record NZ_JBMHMC010000007.1, read on the forward strand.
GGCAGCAATCCGAGTCCGGTGGGCGTTCCGGTAGTGATCGCCGTGCATCCGTCCCCTCGTGCGCCGGTCCCGCCGGCTCCGGCCGGCGGCGCAACGTCGAACCCCACCCTGGAGGCCTTGTTCGATGAGAAAGCTTCGGATTGCCCTGGTCGGCGTGCTCGCCGCCGGTGCCCTCTACCCGATCGGGCCGTCGACCGCCACCGCGGGACCGGCGCAGGCACCGGCCCAGGCACCGCAGTCCCTGGGCGGCCCCGCCGCGCACGGACCGCGCGGGACGTCCACCGACCTTCCGCTGCGGGTGCTGGCCCGCAAGCACGGCCTGGGCATCGGTACCGCGGTCGACATGGCCGCCCTGGAGGCCGACACCGAGTACCGAGAGCTGGCCGCCCGGGAGTTCTCCGCGGTCACCGCCGAGAACGTGATGAAGTGGGCCGAGCTGGAGCCGACCCGGGGAGAGTACAACTGGGGCCCGGCCGACGAGCTTGTCGAGTTCGCCCGGCGCAACGGGCAGAAGGTGCACGGGCACACGCTGCTCTGGCACAGCCAGCTCCCCGCCTGGCTGACCGACGGCGTCGCCGACGGCTCGATCGACGCGGCCGAGCTGCGTGACATCGTCCGCAACCACATCACCACCGTGGTGAAGCGCTACCGGGGCAAGGTCCGGGCCTGGGACGTCGTCAACGAGGCGTTCACCGACGGCAACTCCCCGGTGCTCCGGGACACCATCTTCCACCAGCTTCTCGGCCCGGACTACATCGCCTACGCCCTGCGCCTGGCACACGCGGCCGACCCGAGGGCCAAGCTCTTCCTCAACGACTACGCGATCGACAACATCAACCCGAAGAGCACCGCCTACTACGAGCTGGCCAAGCAGCTGCGCAAGCAGCGGGTGCCACTGCACGGCATGGGTTTCCAGGGCCACCTCGACCTCCAGTACCCGCTGCCGATCGACGCCCCGCAGAACCTGGCCCGGTTCGACAAGCTCGGCCTGGAGACCGCCTTCACCGAGGTCGACGTGCGGTTCTTCCTGCCGATCGACACCTACAAGGAGGCCGGGCAGGTGGGCAGCTTCAACACCCTGCTCACGGCCTGCCTGCTCACCCCGCGCTGCGTGATGTTCACCGTGTGGGGCTTCACCGACAAGTACTCCTGGGTCCCCGGCTTCTTCGAGGGTCAGGGCGCGGCCACCCCGCTGGACGAGAACTTCCAGCCGAAGGCCGCCTACCGGGGTCTCCAGCAGACACTCGCCGTCGCCTCCGACCCGAACAGCAGGCGCGGCTTCTAAGAGGTCGGTCGGGAGCGGGTTCGGCCCGTACCCGTTCCCGGCCACCTCCCCCTCAGCCATCCTCCCACCACCCGGTCTCCGGCCGGCCCGGTTCCCACGTCGGGCCGGCCGGAGCCGAGTAGGGCCGCCGAGACGAGCTGGCGCAGCGCGATCACGATCGCGGCACCGGCGAGATCGGTCCAGTTCTCCAGCGTGGCCAGCCGGACCAGACCGGCCGCCACCAGCAGGTCCAGCAGCACCCGCAGCGCGGTACGCCACGACCTGGTGGTCAGCAGGGTCACCGCCGCCACCACCAGGGCGAGCGCGGTGAGCAGTGTGCCGAGCCCCCTCACCGCCGGTCCCCCGCGCCGGCCGTTCCTCCGCCGCCCGGTCCGGCCGTCCCCGCGCCACCCGCTTGGCCCGTCCCCGCGCCACCCGCGCCACCCGTTCCACCCGGTCCACCCGGTCCATCCGGTCCACCCCGTCCGGCCGGTCCCGGGCCGCCGGGCCCGCGCCGGCCCGGCGGCGGCTCGTCCGGGGTGCCGAGCTGCCGCTGCTCCTGCCGGATCTCCCGGCCGAGGAAGTAGTTCAGCGCCGTCCGGATGGTGGCGATCGCGGCCAGCCGGCCGAGTTGCCCGAAACTCGGCGAGACCGCGGTACGCAGGATGTCGGCGGCGAGCTGGAACTCCAGCCCCAGGGTCAGGAACCGGCCCAGCGACAGCCGGATCGGGGTGAAGACGGCGGCCGACCGGTAGCGGATCCCGGCCACCACGAACCGGCCGGCGGTCCACACCGCGCCGACGAAGATCACCGCCGCCCCCACCGCCTCCACGATGGTGACAAGCACTCCGACGGCGCGGGCCAGCAGTTCCTCGGGCAAACCGGGCCGACCCTACCGCGACCAGCGGTTCTTCCGCCGTGGCATCAGGCCCCCTGGCCCTGGTTCTGCATCAGGCCGCCGTCCATGAAGTAGGTCGACCCGGTCACGTAGTCGGCGTCGGAGCTGGCCAGGAAGACCGCCAGCCGGCCGATCTCGACAGGTTCGGCGGCCCGCTTGAACGGGATGCTCTGCACCTGCTCCTCCAGGTACTTCGGGTCGTCGATGGCCCGCTGGTTGAACGGGGTTAGCACCATGCCCGGCCCGATGTTGTTGACGTTGATCCCCATCGGGGCGAGTTCCAGCGCCATGCTCTTGGCCAGGTTGAGCAGCGCGCCCTTGCTGGTGTCGTAGTCCGAGCCGCCGGCCCGGGCCACCTCCTGGTGGATCGAGGTGATGTTGATGATCTTCCCTTTGCCGCCCTGGTCCCGGCGGTGCCGGGCGAACCGCCGCGAGCAGAAGAACGCGCCGTAGACGTTGACCCGGATCGCCCGGTCCCAGGTCTCGGTGTCCAGGTCGATCACCGGAATGCCCGAGGCGTCCACCCCGGCATCGTTTATGAGCACGTTCAGCTCGCCGAACTCGGCCAGCGCGGTGTCGAACATGGCGTCGACCTGCTGCTCGTCGCTGATGTCGCCGTGCACCACGACGGCCCGGCCACCGGCCTGTTCCACCTGCTCCCGGGTGTGCTGGGCGCCGTCGTGGTCGTGCAGGTAGTGCACCACCAGGTCGGCGCCCTCCTTGGCGAACTCGACAGCGGTGGCCTGCCCGATCCCCGAGTCCGAGCCCGTGATCAGGGCCGTCGTTCCTTCGAGCCGTCCGGTCATCAGCTTTCCTCCCCCGTCTGCGCCGCCCCGTCCGAGGCGGCGGTGGTGAGTTCCCAGGCCGCGTTGATCAGTCCGATGTGCGAGAAGGCCTGCGGAAAGTTGCCGAGCTGCTCGCCGGTGTGCGGGTCGACCTGCTCGGCGAGCAGCCCGAGGTCGTTGGCGACCGATGCCACGTTCTCGAACATCGCCGCCGCCCGGTCGCGCTCACCGGCCAGCACCAGGCAGCGCACCAACCAGAAGGAGCAGATCGTGAAGGCCGCCGGGTCCCCGGCCCAACGCCGGACCAGGCCGCCCCGGGAGAGCCGCTCCTCGACCAGCCGGATCGTGGCCCGCATCCGCTCGTCGGTGGCGGGCAGGAAGCCGGCGATCGGCATCAGCAGCACGCTGGCGTCGAGCTGGTCCGAGCCGAAGGCCCCGGTGTAGGCGCCGACCTCCGCGTTCCAGCCCTCCCGGAGCACCGTCTCGCGGATCTCGTCCCGGGTCGCCGTCCAGCGGGCCAGGTCCGCGGCGTCGCCCAGCCGGTCGCCGAACCGGACCGCCCGGTCCAGCGCCGCCCAGCAGCCGACCTTCGACGACACGTAGTGCCGGGCGGCGTCCCGGGCCTCCCACATCCCGGCGTCCGGCTCCCGCCAGGTCCGCATCGTCTGGTCGGCGAGGCTGCGCAACAGGTCGCGGACCTCGGGGCGCATCGGGTCGAGGTAGTCCCGCAGCCGCCAGGCGGCGTCCAGCACCTCACCGGGTACGTCGAGCTGGCGCTGGCGCCACGCCTCGTTGCCGACCAGCACCGGCGAGCTGTCCGCGTAACCGCGCAGCGTCTCGATGCGCCGCTCGGTCAGGTCCCGCTCCCCCTCGACACCGAACATGATCGGCACCGGTTCCTCGCCGATCCGGCCGACGGCCGAGGCGACCCAGCCGAAGAGCCGGTTCGCCTCGGTGGGGCAGGCCGCGACCCAGAGCGCCCGCAGGGTGAGGCTGAAGTCGCGCAGCCAGGCGTACCGGTAGTCGTAGTTGCGGTCGCCGCCGATCTCCTCCGGCAGTGATGTGGTCGCCGCCGCCACCACGGCGCCGCTCGGCGCGTAGGTGAGTCCCTGTAGCACCAGGGCGTTGCGCCGGACCAGTTCCGGGTATCGGCCCTGGTAGTCGTGGTGCGCCGCCAGGGACTGCCAACCGGCGAGCGTGTCGTCGAGCGCATCCGACCCGTCGACCGGCTGCGGCGCCGCCTCGTGGAAGGTCGGCCGGTAGGCCAGCACGAATGTCTCCCGCTGCCCGGCACCGACGGTGAACCGGACGGTCGCCTCGGCGCCGGAGACGGGCAACGGCATCGGGGCGGCCAGCGTCAGCGTCGTCGGCCCGGAGGTCGCCGTCAGTTCACCGTCCCGCCACACCAGGTACGCGGTGCGCCGGCCGTACTCGAACCGGGGGCAGTAGGAGAGTTCCATCGGGACGGTGCCGGAAAGTCCCTGCACCGACCGGACCAGGATGCCGGGCGACCGGCAGCCGATCGCGTGTCCCCGGGCACCGTGCTCCAGCAGCAGCCCGTCGGTGAGCGCCACCTCGCCGTGCGCGGTCCGGAAGACGGTACGCAGCACCAGGCTGTCCGGCAGGTAGTCCCGGTGCACCTCGAAGTGTTCCGTCGGCCGGATCCACCAGTGTCCGCCGGCGACGTCGAGCAGCCGGCAGAAGACCGAGGGCGCGTCGAACCGCTCCGGGCACCACCAGTTGACCGAGCCGGCACGGTCGACGAGCGCGGCGCTGCGACCGTCGGCCAGCAGCCCGTGCGCGGCGATGTCTCCGGCTTCCACGCGACGGGCTACCCCCGGGCCGCCGGCTCTAATCCCCCGCGCCCGCCCGAGCCGACGCCGTTCGGCTGACCCGGGCGGTCCCGCAGTTGCCGACGGGCAGGTCAGCGACGGTTCGACGGCGTCTACCCGACTTGACAAAGGCAACTTAGGTCAGGCTAACCTACGCCCGGCGGACGACAATGGTTCGCCGGCCGAACCCAGTTCCGCCCTGCGCAGCGACCAGCCAAGGAGCAGCACGTCATGCCGCACCCTCGTCAGTTCACCCGCCGGAACCTGCTCGGCGCGGCCGGCGCGCTCGGCCTCACCGCCCTGCTCGGCGCCTGCGGCCAGGACGACGAGCCGGGCACGGAGACCGGCTCCGGCGGTGCGTGGAGCTTCACCGACGACCGGGGCCAGACCGCCACCGCCGCCAGCCGGCCGAAGCGGGTCGTCGCGTTCGTCGGCACCGCCGCCGCGCTCTACGACTTCGGCGTCACCGAGTCACTCGTCGGCGTCTTCGGCCCGACCAAGCGCGCCGACGGCAGCCCGGACGTGCAGGCCGGCGACCTGCCGGTGGACAAGTTGACGGTCATCGGCAACACCTGGGGCGAGTTCAACATCGAGGCGTACGCCTCGGTCAAGCCGGAACTGCTTGTCACGCACGAGTACGAGAAGAACTCCCTCTGGTACGTGCCGGACGAGAGCAAGGACAAGATCGTGCCGTTGGCCCCGACGGTGGCCCTGGTCGCTTCCCGGGCCCCGCTGGACAAGGTGATCGGCCGGCACGCCGAACTCGCCGCCGCGCTCGGCGCCGACCTGAACGCCGCGAAGGTCACCGACGCCAAGGCCCGGTTCGAGGCCGCCGCCGCGAGCATCCGGGAAGCCGTGGCGGCCAACCCGGGCCTCCGGGTGCTCGCCTGCTCCGCCGCCGAGGACCTCTTCTACGCGTCCAACCCGGCCGTCAACTCCGACATCAACTACTACAAGTCGCTGGGCGTGGACGTGATCGTGCCGGACAAGCTCGACGACCTCGGCTACTTTGAGAGCCTGAGCTGGGAGAACGCCGACAAGTACCCGGCCGACGTGCTGCTGCTGGACAACCGCAGCTCGACGCTCCAGCCCAACGACCTGACCAGGAAGCCGACCTGGAGCCAGCTCCCGGCGGTCAAGGCCAACCAGGTAGTCGGCTGGAACAGCGAACCCCGCTTCTCGTACGCCGGCAGCGCCGCCGCCCTGGAGACGCTGGCCACCGCCCTCCGCTCCGCCCGCAAGCTGAGCTGAGCTGAGCTGAGCTGAGCTGAGGCTGGTCGCCCGGCCGCCGGGTCGCCGGGCTAGCCGCCGAACGCGGCGAGCCCGGTGAGCCGCTGCCCGATCACCAGCTGGTGGATCTCGGAGGTCCCCTCGTAGGTCAGCACGCTCTCCAGGTTGTTGGCGTGCCGGAGCACCGGGTACTCCCCGCTGATGCCGTTCGCGCCGAGAATGGTCCGGCACTGCCGGGCGATCGCGATCGCCTCCCGCACGTTGTTCAGCTTGCCGACGCTCACCTGCTCCGGCCGGAGTGTGCCGGCGTCGGCGAGCCGCCCCAGGTGCAGGGCCAGCAGATAGCCCTTCTGCAACTCGACAGCCATGTCGGCCAGCTTCGCCTGGGTCAGCTGGAAACCGGCGATCGGCCGGCCGAACTGGGTCCGGCTGCCGGCGTAGTCGAGGGTGGCGTGCAGGCAGTCCCGGGCGGCACCGAGGGCGCCCCAGACGATGCCGTAGCGGGCCTCGGTCAGGCAGCTCAGCGGGGCCCGCAGCCCGGTCGCCGCCGGCAGTTGGGCATCGGCCGGCAGCCGGACCCCGTCGAGGGTGATCTCGCCGGTCGAGGAGGCGCGCAGCGACATCTTCCGACGGATCTCCCGGGCCGCCACCCCGGGCGTTCCCATGGGTACGACGAAACCCCGCACCCCCTCCTCGGTGCGCGCCCAGACCACTGCGAGGTCGGCCACCGGCGCGTTGGTGATCCACATCTTGCCGCCGGAGAGAACCCAGTCGGAGCCGTCCCGCCGGGCCCGGGTGGTCATCGAGGCGGGATCGGAGCCGTGGTCCGGCTCGGTCAGCCCGAAGCAGCCGATCAGTTCACCCGTCGCCATCCGGGGCAGCCAGTGCCGCTTCTGCTCCTCGGAGCCGTACCGCCAGATGGCGTACATGGCGAGCGATCCCTGCACCGACACCAGCGACCGTACGCCGGAGTCGCCGGCCTCCAGTTCCAGGCAGGCCAGGCCGTAGGCGAGCGCCGAGGCACCGGCGCAGCCGTACCCCGTCAGGTGCATGCCGAGCAGGCCCAGCCGGCCGAACTCGACGGCCAGTTCCCGCACGGGGGCCTGACCGGCCTCGTACCAGCCGGCGACGTGCGGGCGTACCCGGGTGTCGACGAGCCGGGCCACGACGGACCGGATCTGGCGGTCCTCCTCGGTAAGCGTTCCGTCCAGGTCGAGCAGGTCGAGCGGGGGTGTCCCGGCCCGACCGGATTCCTCGGTCATGGCCGCCACCCTAGCCAGCCGGCGGCCACGGCGGCCCGCTCGGGCTTCCGGCCCCCGTCCGGCTCGGGACGTCCGCCCGGCGTCCTCGGCCGCCCCGGGAGGCGTCCGGTTCAGGGGGCCGGCAGCACCAGGACCCGGGCGTGGATCTGGTTGCGCTGCTGGAGCGCGGCGCGCAGCGCGCGGTGCAGCCCGTCCTCCAGATAGAGGCCGCCACTCCACTGCACGACGTGCGGGAAGAGGTCGCCGTAGAAGGTGGAGTCCTCGGCGAGCAGCTTGTCCAGCGCGAGCTCCCGCTTGGTCGTGATGAGCTGGTCGAGGCGCAGCGGGCGTGGCGGGATCTCTGCCCACTGCTTCAACGTGAGCCCGTGGTCCGGGTAGGGACGCCCGTCCCGAACCGCTTTGAAGATCACGACGGCACGCTCCTCCCCATGGCCGTGCTGGCCCGACCCCTCGCCCTGCTGCTCCGGCGGCCCGCCACCGACGCACGCCGCACGCTACCAACGACGCCCGTCAGCCTAGCGACCTCCGACTACCCCGTGGTTTGTCCGCCGATGTCAGTTTCGTTACTACTATCGGTAACCCATTGACTGGCTGCGGTCAGGACGTCAGCCCCCATCGTCCCCGGTGCACCACCTCGGCCGGCGGCCGGCGACCGCGCCGCAACGAGGGCGAACGGTGGTCCGGGGCCGGGTAGCCGATGCTGAGCGCGCCGATCGGCATCAGCTCCGCCGGCACCCCGAACGCCGCCCGGAACGAGTCGACCCGCTCCGCCGGGATGCCGAAGAAGCAGGCGCCGAGCCCGGAGTCCACCGCCGTCAACAGCATCAACAGCGCGGCGAAGCCGGTGTCGACATACCAGTACGGCACCGGCCAGCGGGACTCGTCACGGTCCGTCCAGCCCTTGTCCGGCTCGGCGTACCGGTCGAGATAGGCCGCCCGGTCCGCCAGCGGTACGACGATCAGCGGCGCCCGGCGCATCCCGGCCAGCCACCGGCTCTGCCCCCGGCCGGCCGGGTCGGGCCGGGGGGTGTCCGGGGCGGTCGCCGTCCAGAACAGTTCCCGGTCCGCCGGCTCGGTCAACACCAGGAACGCCCAGCCCTGGGAGAACCCGGCCGACGGGGCCCGGACGGCGTGCTCCAGCAACCGGTCCACCAGCTCGGCCGGGACCGGCCGGTCCGGGTCGTAGTTGCGGACCATCCGCCGCCGCCGGACCACCGTCGAGAACTCCATCGCGAGCGCCGCCTCTCCGCGTCAGGCCCGTGTCAGGCGCCGGGCCGGATGCCCCAGCTGCCCTGCCAGGTCTGCCCCGGTTCGAGGACGATCACGTCCCGGCCGGAGCGGAACGCGTCCGGCGGGCAGGTCATCGGCTCCACCGCCACCGACCGCCGGTAGCGGTCGCCGGTCAGGGTGTCCCCGGTGAAGACCTGCCACCAGCCGAACGACGGGTCGGCCCAGATGCTCACCGCCGCACCGTCGTCGGGAGCGGCAAGCGTGACGCTGGAACCCCAGTCGTGCACAAGCGCCGGGTCGAGGTCCCCGAAGGCCAGGTCCAGTACGGCCGGGCCGATCCGGCGGGGCTCGGTGAAGTCGTACTCCCCGCCGGCCACCTTCGCCGCCCCGATCGGCAGCAGCCGGCCGTCCAGCAGCAGCCGGCTGCGCCCCGGCACCCGCATTCGCAGGTCGTCCACGGCCACCCCGGGCAGTTGCAGGTACGGGTGCACCGAGAAACCGAACGGGCAGGGTTCCCGGCCGACGTTCGTGGCCTCGTGGCTCACCCGCAGCCCGTCGGCGCCGACCTGCCAGCGCGCCCGCATCGACAGCGGCCACGGGTAGCCCACCTGGGCCGGCATCTCGCAGGCCACCACCACCTCGTCCGGCCGCTGCTCGACAAGCCGCCAGGGCAGCCAGTTGACCAGACCGTGGATGGCGGTGTGCCGCTGCGGCTCGGTCAGCGGAAGTTGCAGCTCCTGCCCGGCGAAGGTGTACTTCCCGTCCCGGATCCGGTTCGGCCACGGCGCCAGCACCTGACCCGCGCAGCCGGCCGGCAGTTCGTCCTCCGCGTACCCGTCCAGGTAGTCCACGCCGTTCGCCCGGTACGCCCGCAGCCCGCCACCGACCTCGACCACCACGGCCTGCTGGTCGCCCGCCGAGATGGTCCACTGTGCACCGGAGAGCGGCCGGGCCGCCTTGACGTTGTCCATGCCGGGACGATAGCCGTTACCCGGGAGCCGCGCCGAGCTGACCGGCGGTAGCGCCCGGCTGACCGGGCCGCGGCGGGCCCTTCCCAAGGGGCGCAAGCAGCAACCCCCGGGGCACGACGGCCCCGGGGGTTGCTGTCTACGCTCAGCTGATTCGGGTTATCCCCGACTGATCCGGGTTATCCCCACTCGTAAGACCTCATAGTCACTACCTCCCCGTGGTTGAGTGCGCAGAGCGCAACATTAATCTTGGCCAGCCGACTCACGCCGAATGGCACCTGTCCGTGATCATATCGAAGAATCGCCGCTTCGGCTGTCGTGCCGCCACGCGGGGCCGGCCTCACGATCTTCGATGGTGGCCGTCGCGCACAGTCACACCGGCCGGCTCGGGACCGGCGTCCGCCCCGACCGACGCCGACCCGGCGGGCGCATCGGATCCGGCGGGCCCGTCCAGCAGGCGGTCGTCGTCGCTCTGTGGGGCCCGGTAGCGGACCAGCGCCGGGAAGAGGAGCCCGAGCAACAGCGCGAGTACCGCCGCGACCAGCCCGCCGCCCACCCAGGCGAAGCCGACCCCGAAGGCGGCGGCGGTGCTGCCGGCCCGCAGGTCACCCAGCCGAGGACCGCCGGCCACAACCGTGATGTTCACCCCCTGCAACCGGCCGCGCAGCCGGTCCGGGGCGTAGACCTGCAACATCGACTGCCGGAAGACCGCGCTTACCAGGTCGGCCGCCCCGGCCACCGCGAGCAGGACGACGGCCAACCAGAGCTGCCGGGCCAGGCCGGCGGCGGCGATCGCCAGCCCCCAGCCGACCACCGCGCCGACCAGGGCCAGCCCCTGCCGGCGTACCCGGCTGATCCAGCCGGAGGTGAGGCCGCCGAGCACCGATCCGATGGCGATCGCGCTGAACAGCCAACCGACCGCCGAACCGCCGCCGAACCGCTCCTGCGCCACCTCGGGGAAGAGCGCCCGGGGCATCGCCAGCACCATCGCGATGATGTCCACGGCGAAGGAGAGCAGCAGCACCGGAGTGGTGGCCAGATAGCGGAACCCGTCCACCACGCTGGCCAGGCCGACCCGCCGGGGCTGCCCGCCGTCGTCCAACGGCGGCATCGGAGGCAACCGGTAGGTGGCCCAGAGCGAGACGGTGAAGAGCAGCGCGTCCACCCCGTACGCCACCGGGAGCACCACCTCGACCGGGCCGGCCGAGAAGATCAGACCGGCGGCGAGCGGACCGATCACACCACCAGCGGTCGTCGTGGTGTAACCAAGGGTGTTCGCCGCCGGCACCAGCGAGGCGGGCACCAGCCGGGCGATGATCGCCTGCCGGGCCGGCGAGCTGATCGCGAACGCGGTGGTCTGCACCGCCACCAGCACCAGCAGCAGCACCGGGCTGCCGACCCGGAACACCGCCTGGAGCAGCAGCCCGCCGGTGGAGAGCCACATCAGCAGCGAGCTGGCCAGCAGCAGCTTGCGCCGGTCCACCGCGTCGGCGACGGCACCGCCCCAGAGGCCGAAGACCAGCAGCGGGACGAATCCGGCGATGCCCAGCAGTCCGACCCAGAACGACTCGCGGGTCAGCGCGAACATCTCCACCGGTACGGCGACAGCGGTGAGCTGGAAGCCGAACATCGAGACGCCGTTGCCGATCCAGAGCCGCCGGTACGCCGGCACCCGCAGCGGTCGTACGTCCATCGCCCACCGGGCGAACCGCCCCCCGGACCCGGCCCTGACCGCGGCGGCGGCCGGCTCGGCGGTCCCGGCCAGCCCCGACCCGGCGGCGGCCTGGCCCGGTTCGGCGGCGGCCCGGCCCGGTGCGGCGGCGCCGGCCGCGGTCTGGTCCGGCGTCACGGTCCCGGCAGCGGTCCGGTCCGGTGCGGCGGTCCGGGCGGCGGGCTGGCGCGACGCGGCGGAGCCGGCCGCGGTCCCGCCGGGCGGGGTGGAGTCGCCGTCCCCCCGTTCGGCGGCGGGATCAACGCCGGTCAAGGCGCCAGCCGCTCGATGATCCAATCGTCAGCACCGGTCCGACGGTAGCGCAGTCGATCGTGCAACCGGCTGGCCCGTCCCTGCCAGAACTCCACCGTCGCCGGCACCACCCGCAGGCCGCCCCAGTGCGGTGGCGGCGGCACCGGCACGCCGTCCGGAAACCGCTGCGCGACCTCCCGGAACCGGTCGTCCAGGGCGGCCCGGTCGGCGAGCACCTCCGACTGCGGGCTGGCCCAGGCACCGAGCTGCGAGCCGCGCGGCCGGGTGGCGAAGTACGCCTCCGTCTCGGCCCGGTCGACCGGCCCGATCGTGCCGCAGACCACCACCTGCCGCTGCATCGGGAACCACGGCAGCAGCAGGCTGGCGTACGGGTTCGTCCCCGCCTCGGTGCCCTTGCGCGACCCGTAGTTGGTGTAGAAGACCAGCCCGCGCTCGTCGTACCCCTTCAGCAGGACCGTCCGGGTGCTCGGCCGGCCCCGGTCGTCGGCGGTGGCCACCACCATCGCGTTCGGCTCGGGCAGCCCGGCGGCGACCGTGTCGAGGAACCAGCGGTGGAACTGGGTCCACCAGTCCGGCGCCAGATCCGCCTCGGTGAGCCCGTCGACCGACCCGTACTCCCGGCGCAGCCCGGCCGGCGGTGTGTCCCGCATCACGTCACATCCCTGTTCCTCGATCGAAGCCGGAGCGCCCGCACCGACCCGCCCGCCTCCGGTGGACGTCCCGGGGTCGGGCACCTCCGGACCGGCCCGTGTCGCGTGTAGCACAACCGTGACCTCTCGCAAAGTTAGTTACCCAGCAGGCAAGATGGCACGAATACATCGCTGAGTACGCAAGGGCCCGCGCCGGGCACCGCCGGGCGGGCCCGCAACGCACGGACGACCGATCCAGGAGCGCGCATGTCCGACTTCAAACCGGGGCTGGAAGGCGTGATCGCCTTCGAGACCGCCATCGCCGAGCCTGACAAGGAAGGAGGGGCGCTGCGCTATCGCGGGGTCGACATCGAAGACCTCATCGGCCAGGTTTCCTTCGGCAACGTCTGGGCGCTGCTCGTGGACGGCCGGTTCGGTCCCGGCCTGCCCCCGGCCGAGCCGTTCCCGGTGCCGGTGCACTCCGGCGACATCCGGGTCGACGTGCAGTCGGCGGTGGCGATGCTGGCGCCGTACTGGGGGCTCAACCAGTTCCTCGACATCTCCGACGAGCAGGCCCGGGAGGACCTGGCCCGGGTCTCGGTGACCGCGCTCTCCTTCGTCGCCCAGTCGGCGCGCGGGCTCGGGCTGCCGGCCGTACCGCAGAAGGAGATCGACAAGGCGGAGACGATCGTCGAGCGGTTCATGAAGCGCTGGCGGGGCGAGCCCGACCCGAGGCACGTCAAGGCGGTCGACGCCTACTTCATCTCCGCCGCCGAGCACGGGCTGAACGCCTCCACCTTCACCGCCCGGATCGTCGCCTCGACCGGCGCCGACGCCGCCGCGTGCATCTCGTCCGGGATCGGTGCCCTCTCCGGGCCGCTGCACGGCGGTGCGCCGTCCCGGGTACTGCACATGATCGAGGCCGTGGAGCGCAGCGGCGACGCCGAGGGGTACGTCAAGGGCGTACTCGACCGGGGTGAGCGGCTGATGGGCTTCGGGCACCGGATCTACCGGGCCGAGGACCCGCGCGCCCGGGTGCTCCGGCGTACCGCCAAGGAACTGGGCGCGCCGCGTTTCGAGATCGCCGAGGCGCTGGAGAAGGCCGCGCTGGCCGAGCTGCACGCCCGCAAGCCGGACCGGGTACTCGCCACGAACGTCGAGTTCTGGTCGGCCGTGGTGCTCGACTTCGCCGAGGTACCGGCGCACATGTTCACCTCGATGTTCACCTGTGCCCGGATGGGCGGGTGGAGCGCGCACATCCTGGAGCAGAAGAAGCTGAAGCGGCTGGTCCGGCCGGCCGCCCGGTACACCGGTCCCGGCCCCCGCAAGCCCACCGAGGTAGAAGGCTGGGACGCCGTCCCGCACGACGTCTGAGCTGTAAGGAAGGGCCCCCGCACATCGTTTTCGGGATATGCGCGGGCCCTTCCATGCACCTCACCCCGGACTGTGGGGCAGAACTCAGCCGGCGCGGTGGGATCGGCGCCCGGGTGGTCCGGCGGAGGTGCGAGGATGGGCGGGCGGCAGCGTCGCCGGCAACCCGCTCGGCTCACGGGCCTCTCGGCCCACCGGAAGGATCTTCGTAACCGTGGCTGACGTATCGACCATTCGGATCCCCGAAGAGATCAGACCTGCTGACGGCCGGTTCGGCTGCGGCCCCTCCAAGGTGCGTCCGGCCGCGGTCTCCGCGCTGGCCGACGTCGCGACGACGTACCTCGGCACTTCGCACCGGCAGAAGACCGTGCGCGACCAGGTCGCCCGACTGCGCCGGGGCATCGCCGAGTTCTTCTCCCTGCCCGAGGGCTACGAGGTCGTACTCGGCAACGGCGGCACCACCGCCTTCTGGGAGGTCGCCACCTTCGGTCTGGTCCGCGACCGGGCCCAGTTCGCCAGCTTCGGCGAGTTCGGCGCCAAGTTCGCCAAGTCCGTCGCCGACGCACCGTTCCTGGGCCAGCCGACCGTGCGGAAGTCCGAGCCGGGCAGCGCGCCGTCGCTTGTCGCCGAGGCCGGCGTCGACGTCTACGCCACCCCGCACAACGAGACCTCGACCGGTGTCGCGGTGCCGATCCGCCGGGTGGCCGGCGCCGACGACGACGCGCTGCTGCTCGTCGACGCGACCTCCGGGGCGGGCGGGCTGGAGGTGGACGTCCGGGAGACCGACGTCTACTACTTCGCCCCGCAGAAGTGCTTCGGCTCCGACGGCGGGATCTTCCTGGCCCTGATGTCGCCGGCCGCGCTGGCCCGGGCCACCGAGATCAGGTCCTCGGGGCGGTACATCCCGGCCTTCCTCGACCTGGTCACCGCGATCGACAACTCGCGGCTGGAGCAGACGTACAACACCCCGGCGCTGGCCACCATCTTCCTGGCCGCCGAGCAGACCGACTGGATGAACGCGCAGGGCGGGCTGGCCTGGGCGGCGAAGCGCACCGCCGAGAGCGCCGCGGCCGTGTACGGCTGGGCCGAGCGTTCCGCCGTGGCGACACCCTTCGTGACGGATCCGGCACTGCGCTCCAACGTGGTGGCGACGATCGACTTCGCCGACGGGGTCGACGCGACAGCGATCGCCAAGGTGCTGCGGGCGAACGGGATCGTCGACACCGAGCCGTACCGCAAGCTCGGCCGCAACCAGCTGCGGATCGCGCTCTTCCCGGCCGTCGAGCCCGGCGACGTGGAAGCCCTCACCACCTGCGTCGACTACGTGGTCGACCGGCTCTGAGCCCCGCCGCCACCCGGGTCGGGCCGGTCGGCCGGACCGCCCGACCCGAGTGGATCGAAAGACGCAGCTCACCCGCGACATGCGGGCGCGCCTCTCCCCAACGGGTGACCGAGCGGCGTACCGTGTGACGAGGACGCCCGGGTGGCTGACCCGTGGCGTGGGGCCAGCGAGGCGGGACGGAGGCAACGCGATGCGGCCAGTACGCTTCGTCGCCCTCTCCGAGGACGGCCAAGCTATGGTGCTCACCGACGAGGTGGGCCGTCTTCTCGCGCTGCCGATCGACGAGCGGGTCGCGACCGTCCTGCACACCGAGCCGGGCAGCGCTCCACTGGCCGTGGCCGGTCCCGGCACCGAACCGGCACCCTCACTGTCGCCAAGGGACATCCAGGCCCGGATCCGCTCCGGCGAGTCCGCCGAGGACGTGGCCCGGATCGCCGGGGTGCCGGTCGACCGGGTGCTGCGGTACGCCGGCCCGGTGCTCCAGGAGCGGGCGATGCTCGCCCAGCACGCCCGGCGGACCCGGCTGAAGAACGCCGAGAACCAGTCCCCGCTCGCCGAGATCGTCGACGGTCGGCTCTCCCAGCACGGCATCGACACCGAGAAGATCTCCTGGGACGCCTACCGGCGTGACGACGGCACCTGGCGGATCATCGCGACCTGGCCCTCCGGCAAGGCCACCGCACAGGCGATCTGGGATCTCGACAAGGCCCGCCAGGCGGTGACCCCGCACGACGACATGGCGCAGTACCTGTGCGCCGAGCGGCCCGCGCCGCTGCTCGGCCAGGAGCCCGCGCCGGAACGCGGTGGCCACGCGCTGCCCGGCCCGTCCCGGGTGGAGCCGGGCCGTGGCGGGCACGGCCTGCCGGCCGCCGCCGGTGACCATCCGCGTCCGAGCCGCGACCCGATCCGGGCCGGCCGGGACGCGCTGCTCGCCGGGCTGGACCGGCCGCTCGGCTCGACCGCCGGGCGCGGGCTCGACCCGGCCGCGTCGATGGCGTCGCCGGACGCGCCCCGGCAGCGTCCCGTCGCCGGTGGCGCCGCCGCACTGCTCGGCGGTGGTCCCGGCTCCGCGTTCGACGACGACGCCGACGCGCCGAAGGAGGTCCCGGCGGTGCCGTCGCTGGCGGTGCTCCGGCCGCGCCGGGCCGCGGCAGCCGGTTCCGGTGAGTCCGGTGACGCCGCCGGCAAGCCGCGCAAGCGCCTGCCGAGCTGGGACGACGTCCTCTTCGGCGGCGGTCCCGCCGCCCGCGAAACCTCCTGACCCCGGCGGTACGCCGCTACAACGGCCAGCTCGCCAGCCGGTCGTACACCGGCCGGGGGCCGAGCTGACTGCTGACCAGCACCAGCTCGGTCGCCGGCCAGGACGGTCCCAGATAGCCGTCGAGGGTGCCCAGGTCCTCGTCCAGACTTTCCGGGTCGAGCCGCTCGCCGGGGCGGGCCAGGGTGAGGTGCGGTCGCAGCGGCCGGACGTCGAACGGGATCCTGGCCCGGCGCAACTCCCGGCGGACCGTCGCGCCCAGCCGGCGCAGTACGTCGACCTCGCCGCGCAGCCCCACCCAGAGCACCGTGAACCGTCCCCGGCCGAACCGCCCACCGCCGCCGAACCGGAGCCGGGGCGCCCGCCGCCCACCGGACGTCTCCGGCCCGGCCCGTCCCGCCAGCCGCCCACCGGACGTCTCCGGCCCGGGTCGTCCAGTCAGCCGCCCACCGGACGTCTCCGGCCCGGGTCGTCCAGTCAGCGGACCGCCGGACGTCTCCGGCCCGGGTCGTCCAGTCAGCGGCCCGCCGGACGTCTCCGGCCCGGGTCGGCGGGCCGTGCCGCGCCGACGCCGCGTCGGCGGACGGTGCCACATCCCGACCGCCCGGGAGAGCGCCTCCTCGACCACGGGCAGCCGCTCGTCCGGCACCTCGCCGAGGAACGCGACGGTCACGTGCAGCGTCGACGGGGCGGTCAGCCGTACGTTGACCCCGGACCGGGCCGCCGCGCCGATCCGGAGCCGGTGGACCTGCGCGACGATGTCGTCCACGGCCTCCGGCGGTGGATAGATGGCCACGAAGAGACGCACCTAGCGCACCCTTCGGCGGCAGCGGGTCGCGGGCTGGCGGCTCAACCGCTGCCCTGGCGCGGCCCGGGCTGCGGGGACGGCAGGACCAGGCCGGCGGCCTGCAACTCGCCCTCGACGCGTACCCGCTCGATCTCCAGGTCGATGCCGTCGAGGTCGCCGAGGTGTTCGGCCACCCCGAGGCACCGGCTGGCCAGGCGCAGCCGGTCGTCGTACGCCTCCAGCACCGCGGCCTGCCAGACCCGGGACCGGCCGGCGATGCTGAGCCGCTGGTCGCCCAGCCGGCGCAGGTCGGCGGCGATACGTTCGATCGCCGGGTGATCCACCTGGTCGAGTCCGGAAAGATCGACATCGCCGGCCCGGGGGTCCACTTCGAACGCCTGGTCCAGCCGACTTATCGTCCGGCGCGAGCGGCGGTCCTCCCGGCGCTCGGCGAGCCAACCGGCGAGCCGGTCGACCAGCTCGTCGGCGAAGATCAGCGCGGCCAGGGCGACCGGCAGGCAGATCGTGGCAAGGAGGGCCAGCGGCAGCGCGAATGCATGCACGATGGCCACGTTCTCCGACGCTAACCGGCGGCTCCCCGGCCCGCTACCGGTTTTGCACGGAACGGGGTGTTCAGCGGGTAGCCGGGGCGAGGGCGAGGCGCAGCCGGTCTACGGCCGCCCGGTCGCCGGACCAGGCGATCGCATCGTCGTCGTGGCGTCGCCAGAGCCAGAGCAGCATCCGGTCCGGACTCGCGCTGACGGTCGCCGCCGGCCCGGCAGTGGCGGTCCCGGACGGGCCGGCGGTCGCGTTCCCGGACGGGCCGGCGGTCGCGCTCGACGCCGGGCCGGCGGTCGCGCTCGACGCCGGGCCGGCGGTCGCGTTCCCGGCCGAGGCGACCGGGACGGTGGCCGCGAGTGCCGCCGCCCGGTCGGACGCCACCGTCGCACCGTCCGGGCCGAGCCGGACCAGCCAGCTCGCCGGCCCGGCGGTGGCCAGGATCTCGACCGCGGACCCGGGAAGCACCTCGGCGAAGTCCTCCGGCCAGCGCCGGGAACGATAGCCCAGGAAGAGCCGCAGCACCTCGTCGATGCCGTCGGTGGCGAGGTCGGCCGGGATCTCCGCCACCGACCGCCCAATCGCCAGCTCCGCGTCCACCCGGTGGATGACCGTCTCCTGTGCCATCCGGCGGAGCCAGAATCCGACGGTCTGGTCCGGGTCGTACCAGGTGGGGGCGAGCGCGGCCGGGTCGCGACCGTCGAACTCGGCGTCCAGCGCCCGGCAGGCCCGGTCGAAGAGCGGCAGTGGCTCCTCGGCGGAAACGTCCGGCGGCCACGACGAGGGGATCCGGCCCGTCCGCATGCACTCCACCTTGTGCAGGTAGGTCACGGCGACGTGCCGGACGAGGTCGGCAACTGTCCAGTCCGGACAGCCCGGCACGTCGGCCGCCAGGTCGGTGGCGGCGACCTGGCGCAGCCGCGCCTGGTCGGCGGCCAGGCACTCCAGAAGTCGCACACGCAGCATGGGCCCAGCTAACCAGAAGGGTCCGACGCCCGCAGGGCGCCGCGCCATCGACAGCCCTCGGGCGAGCACGCCCTGCCGTCGTCGGGCCAGGGGCGGACGCGCCCGCCACCAGCGGGCCCGACGGGCGAACACGCCGCGCCGTCGACGGGCCAGGGGCGGACGCCCCGCCGTCAGCGGGCCCGACGGCAGGCGCGCCGCGATCGACGGCCCTCGCGGCGGATGCGCCGCGCGCCACCAGAGGCGGTTCAGGTGTCGGCCGGATGCACCACGTAGAAGCGGGGCAGCGGGAGGATGCGCAGCCGGAGTCGGGTACCGGTGCGGTGCAGTTGCCAGACCAGCGCCGTACCGGCGGCGGCCAGCGAGATCAGGCCGCCGATCCAGATGCTCGCCCCGGCGCCGAACCGCTCGGCGATCCAGCCGATGATCGGCGCACCGACCGGGTTGGAGCCGAGGAAGACGAGCACCCAGAGTGCCATCACCCGGCCCCGGAAGGCCGCGTCGACGCCGAGCTGCACCCGCTGGTTGGACGCCTGGGCGAAGAAGACCATGAAGAACCCGGTCAGCGGCAGCAGCGCCACCACCATCCAGTACGCGGGAGCGAGCCCGACCAGCGTGCCGCAGACACCGGTGGCCACGGCCGCGCCCAGCACCACCCAGACCGACGGCCGGCTCCGCCGACCGCTGCCGGCGAGCGCGCCGACCAGCGCACCCACCGCGAGCGCGGTGGTGAACAGGCCGAACGAGGCGGCCCCGGTGTTGAAGGTGGTCTTGGCCAGCGCCGAGAGGGTGAGCTGGAAGTTGAACAGGGCCAGCCCCAGCACCGACATCAGCGCCATCGGCAGCACCAGGTCGGAGCGGCGGGCGACGTACCTGAGCCCGTCGATCACCCGGGCGGAGCCCCGCTCGGCGAGCGGCGGCAGCTCCTCGCGGTGCAGCTCGGTGGGGCGCATCAGCACCACGCAGACCACCGGGGCGATCGAGCTGACCGCGCTGACCAGGAAGACCGGGCCGACGTCGAAGAGGGCGATCCCCAACCCGGCCACCGCCGGGCCGATGATCCGGGCCGAGTTGAAGGTCGCGGCGGAGAGCGCCAGCGCGTTCGGCAGCAGCGGGGTGCCGACGAGTTCGGAGACGAAGGACTGGCGTACCGGGGTCTCGACCGCGTTCGCCACCCCGAGCAGGGCGGCGAAGACGAAGACGTGCCAGAGCTGGACGAGCCCGGTCAACACCAGCACGCTCATGCCGAGCGCCAGCACGCTCCAGGTGCAGTTGGCGAGGAAGAGCAGCAGGCGCTTGTCGTACCGGTCGGCGAGCCGGCCGGAGAGCAGGGTGAGCAGGAGCACCGGGGTGAACTGGAGCGCGATCACCACGCCGAGTGCGGAGGCGGAGTTGTCCGAGAGGTCCAGGACCAGCCAGTCCTGCGTGGTGAACATCATCCACACCCCGATCAACTTGATCAGTTGACCGGTGGCGAAGAGCCGGTAGTTGCGAACCGTCAGGGACTGGAAGGTGGTGCTCAGCTTTGCCCGCACTCGGGGTGCGCCTCCTCGGGTCGTACGCGTCATCCCGACCGCCTGCCGCTACGTCGCGGCCGTACGGTCCTGGTGGACGAAGCGGACCCGGTGTGCCGCGGCGCCCTAGGCGCGCGCCACCTTCTGCAGGATCTCGGCGGCACGGGCCAGCGTGTCGCGCTCCTCTGCGGTCAGCTCGGCGAGTCGGCCGGCCAGCCACTCGTTGCGGGCCCGGTCGAACTGGGCGAGCATCGCGCGGCCGGTGTCGGTGGTCGAGAGGATGACCTGCCGGCCGTCGGTCGGATGGGGGGTGCGCTGCACGAGGCCGCGCTCCTCCAGCTTCGCGACGATCTTGGTCATCGTCGGCGGCTGGACCCGTTCGGTGTCGGCGAGTTCGCGGGGGCTCAGCGCGCCGGCCAGCTCCAGGCTGGTCAGGGCGGAGAGCTGGGTCCCCGTGAGGTCGCCGACCGGCCGGGTCTGCCGTACCCGTCGGTTGAGTCTGGTGATCGCATCGCGCAGCATCGTCGCGAGCTGCGCCGGTGGCGTGCGCTTCGCCATCACCGTCCACTCCGTCACGGTCGTTAGCTTAACTAATAAGCTAGGCTAACGACCACCGACTATGACCACTGTCACCGCTGCCCGACGAACCGGCACACCTGCCGGAACGGCTGCCGAACAGGTTAGAACAGCCGCCGGTCGGCTCAGAACAGCACGCTCTCGATCGGACCGCGCAGGAAGTAGAGGACGAAGAGCGCGGCCACCCCGTACAGCAGCGGGTGCACCTCCCGGGCCTTGCCCCGGGCCAGCTTGACCACCACGAAGCTGATCACACCGGCGCCGATGCCGTTGGAGATCGAGTAGGTGAACGGCATCAGCACGATGGTCAGGAACGCCGGGATGGCGATCTCGTAGTCGGCCCAGTCGATGGTCCGCACCGCCGTCATCATCAGGAACCCGACGATCACCAGCGCCACCGACGCCGCCTCGAACGGCACCACCACGACCAGCGGGGCCAGGAACATCGCCAGCAGGAACAACCCGCCGGTGACCAGGTTGGCCGCCCCGGTCCGGGCACCCTCCGCGACTCCGGCGGCACTCTCGATGTACGACGTGTTGCTCGACGTGCTCGCCGCGCCGCCGGCCGCCGCCGCGATCGAGTCCACCAGCAGGATCTCCCGGGTACGCGGCGGCATCTTCTGCTCGTCGAGCAGCCCGCCCTCCTGGCCGACCGCCACCATCGTGCCCATGGTGTCGAAGAAGTCGGTGATCAACAGGGTGAAGACGAACATCAGCGCCACAAGTACCCCGGCCCGCTGCCAGGAGCCGAGCAGGTCGAACTGGCCCAGCAGGGACAGGTCCGGGGTGTCCACCACCCGCTCCGGCAGCGCCGGCACGTTCAGCGACCAGCCCGCCGGGTTCGGCTTGCCGTCCACCACCGACGGGCCGGCTCCGGCGATCGCCTCCACCACTATCGCCAGCACGGTCGAGGCGAGGATGCCGATCAGGATCGCGCCCTTGACCCGGCGCACCACCAGCACCAACGTGAAGAGCAGCCCGAGTACGAAGACCAGCGCCGGCCAGGTGACCAGTTTGCCGCCGATGCCCAGCCCGACCGGCACGGTGCCCGACTCGGGCCGCCGGACGAAGCCCGCGTCGACCAGCCCGATGATGGTCAGGAACAACCCGATGCCCACCCCGATGGCGGTCTTGAGCTGCGTCGGAACCGACCGGAACACGGCGGTACGCAGCCCGGTCAACACCAGCACGGCGATGATCACGCCCTCGATCACCACCAGGCCCATCGCGTCGGCCCAGGTCATCTGCGGCGCGATCTCGTACGCCACCAGGGCGTTGACGCCGAGGCCGGCGGCCACCGCCAGCGGGAACCGGCCGACCACACCCATCAGGATGGTCATCACCCCGGCGACAAGCGCGGTCGCCGCGGCCAGCGCCGGAATTGCCAGCCGGGCGTCGTCGCCGTCGACCGCGTTGCCCAGGATCAGCGGGTTGAGCACCACGATGTAGGCCATCGTGAAGAAGGTGGCGAGCCCGCCGCGCACCTCCCGGCCCACCGTCGAGCCGCGGGCGGTGATCTCGAAGTACCGGTCGAACGCGTTACCGGCGCCGGGTCGTCCGGCCGGCTTCGTCGGGGCGTTGTCCATCGCGTCCTCGCAGGGGGTGTACGAGCGTGCTCGGGTGATCGTCGATCGGGGCATCGTCCCAGATCACCCGTTACCGGCAAAGACCTTCCCGGTTACCAACCCCGACCGGCACGCCCGTACCCTTGAGCGGTGTCGGAGGAGAAGCAGCTGATCGAGCCGCTCGACCCGCCGATGGTCCCGTTCGCCGTCGCCGGGATCGTGATCTGGGCGGTCGTCGGGCTGGTGCTGCTGCTCTTCTTCCGGAACTGGCTCGCCGACACCGGCCGGGAGCACTGGCTCTGGACCTGCCTGGCCGGTTTCCTGGTCGGCTTTCCCGGGCTGGCCGTGATGCTCCGGCACGACGCCAACCGCCGTCGCCGCCGCGCCACCCGCTGAACCACTGCCCGCTGACCCGACCCATTCCGATCCGCCCGACCCGCCCCGATCCGCTGCCCGGGCGCGCCCGCTCAGCCGTGCCCGTACGGCTCCGGCGGCTCGGCGGCCTCGACCGAGCCGGGCGCCCGGCTGACCGCGATCGCCTCGACCTCGCTGTCGTCGTAGATCGTGGGTAGCTCGTCGACAGGCGTCTCGACCGACTCGATCATCGTCTCGGAGTGTGCCCCGCAACCGTGGTCGGCGCTCACCGCCCGCCCGTCGTCCGGGGCGAAGAAGTTTCCGCAGACCCCGAAGGACTGCCGGAGCGCGCCGGCCAGCGGCAGGTAGAAGCCGCAGGTGCCGCAGCGGGCGGCCCGGGGGGCGGCGACCGAGATCGGCGCGCTCGGGCCGTGGTCGCCGTCGTACCACCGCTGGGCGGTGTCGATCCGGCCCTCCCGGGACATCACCCGGGGCCGGCCGAGGCCCAGCTCCCAGGCCGTCTCCTCGACCGCCGGGTCGTCGGAGAGCAGGTAGCCGGGGGCGAGCCGCTCGTCGTCGGCCGGGGTGGGCAGCAGGTCGCCGACCCCGAGGTCGCCCGGCTGGAGCCGCTCCTGCCAGGGCAGCCAGCTCGGCGCCAGCAGCGCGTCCGGGCCGGGCAGCAGGAACGTCTCGCAGATGGTGACGTGCCGGCTGCGCGGCACCCTGGTCACCGTGACTGCCCACCGCCAGCCCTGGTAGCCGGGCAGCCGGCACTCGAAGAGGTGCGTCACGAGCCGGTCGCCCTCGGCGATGGCTCCCTGGTAGTCGCCGACGTCGGCGGGGTCGACCTCGGTGATGCCCTCCCGCGCCACGTCGACGGCGCTGGCGCAGACCTGGTCGAGGCGGGCGGCTCGGGCCGTGCTGCTCCTGGTCACCCACCCATTGTTGCCTATCCTTGACGGCGGGTCGGCGGCACTCCCCGCGCCTTCCCGCAGAGATATCTCCGCACAGGTGGCGACGGTCGCCGGCCGGATGGGCAAGGATGGTGCTCATGCCGCTGTTCACCCGTTCTGGGCGGTCGGTCCCCGGGCACGTCGTCGGTACGGCGATCCGGGCCGTCCGGCTGCTCTTCCGGGGTTCGCTCGGCAGTGCCCGCTGGACGACCCGCCGGGTCGCCCGGGTACGCGCCAGGGGTGCCGGTGGCGAGGCCGGGATGGTCCGGCTCTTCGACCTGCACGCCGCCTCGTGCGCCGGGGACACGCTGATCACGATCGGGCTGGCCGGGACGATCTTCTTCAACGCCCCGCTCGGCGAGGCACGCAGCAAGGTGGCGCTCTACCTGCTGGTCACCATGGTGCCGTTCGCACTGCTCGCCCCGGTTGTGGGACCGCTGCTCGACCACTTCCGGCACGGGCGCCGCTACGCCCTGGCCGCCACCATGCTCGGCCGGGCCTTCCTGGCCTGGTTGATCTCGGACTACATCCACGGTTTCGGCCTCTACCCGGCCGCCTTCGGCGTACTGGCGCTGTCCCGGGCGTACGGGGTGGCCCGTTCGGCGGCGGTGCCCCGGCTGCTGCCGGAGGGGATGGGCCTGTCCCAGGCCGGCGCCCGGGCCAGCGTCTACGGCTCGATCGCCGGTGCTCTGGTGCTGCCGATCGGGTTGGCCGCGTTCTGGTTCGGTCCACAGTGGCCGCTCCGGGTCGCCTCGTTGATCTTCCTGGTCGGCATGGTGATCGCGCTGCGGCTGCCGCCCCGGGCCGATTCCGACCCGCCGGAGACCGTGCCGAGGGCCTTCCAGGCGCTCCGCCCCGGCCGGAACGGGCGGGAGCGGGCGCTCAGCCGCAGCGGACCGGGCGGCCGGCTGGTGCTCAGCGCCCTGGTCGGCAGCGCCGCGCTGCGCGGCATCTACGGCTTCCTGCTGCTCTTCCTCGCCTTCGCGATCAAGGCCGGTGACCTCGACACCGAACTCTTCGGCCGGCAGCACGGCGCCGAGGTCGCGCTCGGCGCGGTCGGCGGTGCGCTCGGCGTCGGGACGTTCCTGGCCACCGCCGTGGGTACCCGGCTGCGCATCCACCGGCCGGTCGCGTTGCAGGCCGGCGGACTGGTCCTGGTGACCGTTGTCGGGGTCGTCGCCACGCTCCGGTTCTCCCTGCTGCTGGTCGCCCTGCTCTGCCTGGTCACCGCCGTGATCAGCGGCATCGCGAAGCTGGCCGTGGACGCCTCCATCCAGGAACGGGTGCCGGAGCGGCTCCGGGCGACCGGCTTCGCGCACTCCGAGACGGTGCTGATGCTCGCCTTCGTGGCCGGCGGTGGCCTCGGCCTGGTGCCGCTGGACGGCCGGATCGGGGTGGGCCTGCTCACCGGGCTCGCCGCCGCCGGCACCCTCTGGGCGTTCGTCGCCGCCACCCGGTTGCGCGGCGAGCGGCTCTCCGGGCGGGCGATGGCCGAGGCCGATCCTCCGCCCCGCACCGCACCGGACCGTCCGACCGGCAGGCGCCCCGGCGAGCGGCGCCCCGACCGCGAGCCTCCGGCCGACCAGCGTCCCGATCAGCGACCCGACCCCGAGCCCGCGGCCGACCGGTCGGCCGGGCGGGATCGCCCGGCCGACCGGCTGCCCGGTGGCGATCCGGCACCCACCTCCCCGGCCCCCGCGATGGCCCGACGGACCGGCGACGAGCCGCCCGGCGGCAGAGCGGACGACCCCGACCAGGATCCGCAGCTGGCGCCCCCCGGTTACCACATCTACCGGCCGTCGTCCGCGGTACCCAGCCCGGGGACGGGCGAGGAGGGCTCGCGCCGGGAGAACCGGGGGACGTAGTGGGCGACGGGATACTCGTGGTCACGGCGGTCGCCGCCGAAGCCGAAGCGGTACGCGCCGGGCTGGTCACCGACGCGGTCACCGTCGAACCGGTCGGGGTCGGGCCGGCCGCGGCCGCCGCCGGCACCGCCCGGCTGGTCGCGCTGGCCGAGGCGGCCGGACGGCCGTACCGCGCGGTGGTCAGTGCCGGCATCGGCGGCGGCTTTCCGGGCCGCGCCCCGGTCGGCGGGATCGTCGTCGCGACCCGCAGCGTCGCGGCCGACCTCGGCGCCGAGTCGCCGAACGGCTTCCTCCCCCTCGACGACCTGGGTTTCGGCACCAGCACGCTGCCCGTCGACCCGGGCCTGCTGGACGTGCTCCGGGCCGGGCTGCCACAGGCGGTCACCGGCGCGGTCCTCACCCTCAGCACCGTGACCGGCACCGCCGCGACCACGGCGGCCCTGCTGGCCCGGCACCCGGACGCGGTGGCCGAGGCGATGGAAGGGTACGGGGTGGCGAGCGCCGCCGTCGCCGCCAGGCTCCCCTTCGCGGAGCTGCGTACGATCTCGAACCCGATCGGCCCCCGGGACCGGTCGGCGTGGCGGATCGGCGACGCCTTCGCGGCGCTGACCGCCGCCTTCGGCACGGTCGGTCCGAAGCTCTGACCGGACCGGCGCCCCGCTCTCCGTCGCGTCCCCGGCCAGCCGGGCGGAAGGCGGTGGAAGTCAGCCGGGGCGGTGGAGGGTCAGCCGGACCGGGCGGCTCGCTTCGGGCACGAACCCGCAGCGGACCAGGAACTCCACGCCGTCGAACTCGGTCACCGCCCGAGCGACCCGGATCCCGACCCGGTCAATCTCGGCCAGCAGTTCGGCGAAGAGCAGGCGCCCGATACCGAGCCCTCGGCACGGGGCGACGACGACCACCCCGTCCAGCAGCACCTCCTGGTCCGACTCGCCCGGGTGGCCGAGTTCGACCGGATGCCGACCGCGCAGGTGCGCCCGCAGGTCGCCGATCAGCTCACCGTCGGGCAGTTCGGCCACCCACTGCCAACCGCCCGGCGGAAGACCCCCGGTGACGGCACGTACCCGCACCCGGCGCCGCATCTCCTCCCGCCAGCGTCGCCGGTCCCGCCGCTCCCGGCACAGGTCGAAGGTCGCCTCCGGCACCCTGAGCGGCCACTGCTCCGGCGGCAGGTTGTACCAGTGCGCCCACCAGGCTCCCGGCCAGTCCTTCGGCCCGTAGACGTCCCGCACGTCCAGGTGCGCGGGGTAGCGCCGCCCGCCCTCGTCGCGGCGGTGCTCGTGCGGATGCGCCGGCAGGCCCGCCAGCCCGAGCGTGCCGCCGGCCGCCAGCACCAGGCGCTCGACCGTGCGAAACCTCGGGTCGCCGGCCCGGCCCGCCTCGATCCGCGAGACCGTGCTCTTCGGCACCCCCGCCCGGGACGCCAGCTCACGCTGGCTGAGATCGGCCCGCCGCCGAAGCCTCCTGAGCAGCCCGCCGAGATCCAGCAGCCGATCGGGATCCAGCGGCTCGCCGGAATGCGGCGGCCCGTCGAGGCGCGGCGGCTCGCTCTGCCGTGTCATGGGAATCGATGGTCCAAGGTCCCATCGCACCCGCCAAGGCCGCTTCATCGGGCTGTGGACAACAGCGCACCCTGTGGATAACTTCCGGCACAACCGCTCGCCGAACCTGGGAGCACGACCGGGCAACTCCTGTTTCGGAGACTGTCGAGCTGCCCCGCCTGTGCACCCACTGAGCCCCCGCCGCCCGGGCCACCGGGCCACCGGGCCACCGGGCCACCGGGCCACCGGGCCACCGGGCCACCGGGCCACCGGGCCACCGGGCCACCGGGCCACCGGGCCACCGGGCCACCGGGCCACCGGGCCACCGGGCCACCGGGCCACCGGGCCACCGGGCCACCGGCATCGTAGGAGTGGGCTGCCCCGTTTGTGCACCCAGCTCGACAGTCTCCGTGGGAGGTAGTGCCGCTCGGACAGCCTGGACCGGCGGCCAGCCCCGCTCGGCAGCCTCGACATGCGGATATTGCCGATCGACAGCTCGACGTGCGGGTCTCGCGGCGACAGGCGCGACGCGGCGGGCACTCCCGGGCCACCCCCGGTGGCGAGGGTCGCGCGGTCGGCAGGCGCGGCGCGGGCGTTCCCGGTCGGCGGGCCGCAGGCGGCGTCCGACCACGGTTGACGTGACCTGGCCAACCGGGCGGGGACGGCAGGGCGGCGGCGGGAGGCGGCGGGGTTAGCGTGGGACCGTGGCGCTCTCCCTGGCGATCTCGCCCTGCCCCAACGACACCTTCGTGTTCCACGCCCTGGTGCACGGGCTGGTCCCCGGCGCACCGGCGGTCGACGTGACCTACGCCGACGTGGACGTGACAAACACCGCCGCCGAACGCGGGGCGTACGACCTGGTCAAGGTGAGTTACGCCGCGCTGCCGTGGCTGCTCGACGACTATCACCTGCTGCCCTGCGGCGGCGCGCTGGGCCGGGGCTGCGGCCCGCTGGTGCTGACCCGGGGTGATCTCGTCGAGCTGACCGGGGCGACCGTGGCGGTGCCGGGCGACCGGACGACCGCGTACCTGCTGTTCCGGCTCTGGTCGGCGCGGCGGCCTCCGGCGCGGATCGAGGTCGTCCCGTTCCACGAGATCATGCCGGGCGTGGCGGCCGGCCGGTACGACGCCGGGCTGGTCATCCACGAGGCCCGGTTCACGTACCCCCGGTACGGGCTGAGCGCCCTGGTCGACCTGGGACAGTGGTGGGAGGCCGAGACCGGCCTGCCGATCCCGCTCGGCGCCATCCTGGCCCGCCGGGGTGCCGTCGACCCGGCCGAGGCGACCGGCTGGATCCGCGACTCGGTACGCCGAGCCTGGGCGGAGCCGGCCGGCACCGAGGAGTACGTGCTCGCGCACGCCCAGGAGATGGAGCGCGACGTGGTCGACCGGCACATCGCGCTCTACGTCAACGAGTTCACCGCCGAGCTGGGCGCCGAGGGGCAGGCCGCGGTCGACGCCCTGCTCGGCCGGGCGGCGGCTGCCGGGCTGACCCCTCAGATCTCCAGTTCGCGGGCGACCGCGTGGACGAGCTGAGCCACCGTCTGCGCGGTCTTCCGGTCCGGGAACCGGCCCCGGCGCAGGTCCGGCTGGACCTTCGCCTCCAGTACCTTGATCATGTCTTCGACCAGGCCGTGCAGCTCCTCCGCCGGCCGGCGGCGCAGCTCCGCCATGGACGGTGGCGCGTCCAGCAGTTTCACCCCGAGCGCCTGCGCGCCCCGGCGGCTGTCCACGACGCCGAACTCGACCCGCTGGCCGCCCTTCAGGTCGGTGACACCAGCCGGCAGCGCGCCCTTCGGCAGGAACACGTCGCCACCCTCGTCACTGGTGACGAACCCGTAGCCCTTGGCCGCGTCGTACCACTTCACTCGACCCGTCGGCACCTGAAACCTCGACTCCCTGATGAGATTGCTGTCCTCACAAGGCTAGCCGCACCAACCGCCGGAGCGCCTGTGGGAATCCGGTAAGGTCCGCGACCACCAGGTCGGCGCCGGCCGCCCGCAGCTCGTCGGCGCCGTGCGAGCCGGTGGTCACACCGAGTGCGGGGATGCCGGCGGTCTGCGCGGCCAGCATGTCCGCGACGTGGTCACCGACGTAGAGTTCCGCGCCGTGCTCGGTCAGCGCCGTCGCCTTCTCGGCCGCGAAGAGATCGCCGACCAGCTCGTCCACCCGGATGCCGAGGTGTTCCAGGTGCAGCCTGGCCAGTGGGCCGTGTTTGGCGGTGACCACCATCGACCGCAGGCCGGCCGCGCGCAGCTCGGCGATCGCCTCGACCGCCCCGGGCAGCGGCCGGGACCTCGTGATCGCGTACTCCGGGTAGAGCGACCGGTAGAGCCGGACGGCCTCGTCCAGCTTGTCGGCCGGAAACCAGTTCCGCAGCTCGGTGGCGAGCGGCGGGCCGAGCCGACTCACCACGAGGTCGGTGTCGACGTGGACCCCGGTCGCGGCGGTGAGCGCCCGGAAGGCGGCGGCGATGCCGGGCCTGGTGTCGATCAGGGTCATGTCGAGGTCGAACCCGACCGCTGGGGCAGTCACGCCGCCATGATCGCATGCTGGGCGGCCACCGCCCGCGGTCCGCCCGGCGACGAGGCACACGACTCCGCTCGGCGACAAGGCGCGCAACTCCGCTCGGCGACAAGGCGCGCGACCGACAGGCGCGACCGGCGCCCGGCCGGATAGCGTGGAAAGACGATGACCACACTCGCCGATCATTTGCGGGCGCTGCCCGACGAGGCGCTGGCCGCCCTGTTCCGGCTGCGTCCGGATCTCGTCGTGCCGGTACCGACCGATCTGTCCGCCCTGGCGGTCCGCGCCCAGTCCCGGGTGTCGGTGGCCCGCGCCCTGGACGGGCTCGACGAGTTCACCCTGCGGATCCTGGACGCCGCCCGGCTCAGCCGTGACGCAGATCATGGCGGAACGTCGACCGAGAACATCCTCACCCTGGCCGTCGGGACCGGTCGCCGGGCGGACAGTACCCCGGTCCGGTCGGCCGTCGACCGGCTCCGGGCACTCTTCCTGCTCTACGGGTCGGAGGAGTCGTTGCTGGTGGTGCCGGGCGTGGACGAGGTCTGCTCGCCGTACCCGGCGGGGCTCGGCCGGCCGGCCGCGGAGCTGGACCCGGCGACGGCCGTCCTGGTCGCCGACCCGGCCCGGTTGCGCCGGAGGCTGCTGGCCGCGCCGCCGCCGGCCCGGGCGATCCTGGACCGGCTCGCCGCCGGCCCGCCGATCGGTACGCTGCCGGCCGCCGCCCCGCCCGGCACCGGCGCCGCCGCCCCCGTCTCCTGGCTTGTCGACAACCACCTGCTGGTGCCGGTCACCGAGCCGGGCAGTCCGGCCGGGGCGCCGACCGCCGTCGAACTTCCCCGGGAGATCGGCCTGCTGCTGCGCCGCGACTCCGGCCCGCTCGGCCCGCTCCGGCCCACCCCGCCGGCCGTCGCGGGCGCGGCCCGGGAGCCGAAGGCCGCCGACTCGGCCGGAGCAGGACAGGCGATGGAGGCGGTACGGCACACCGAGGCGCTGCTCGAACAACTCGCCGCCGACCCCGCCCCGGTACTCCGCTCCGGCGGCCTCGGGGTACGCGACCTGCGCCGGCTGGCCCGGTCGACCGGGCTGGACGAGTCGACCGCCGCCCTGCTGCTGGAGGTGGCGTACGCGGCCGGCCTGCTCGGTGAACTGGACCTGCCCGGCAGCGTCACCAGCCGCAACGGGGCCGACCAGCAGATGCTGCCGGCCGCCGGTTACGAGGGCTGGCGGGACGGCTCGCTGGCGCACCGCTGGGAGCACCTGGCCCGGGCCTGGCTCGGGATGACCCGCCAGGTGGGCCTGGTCGGCCAGCGCGACGAGCGGGACCGGCCGGTGTCGGTGCTCTCGGCCGAGGCGGAGCGGGCCGGCGCGCCCGCGGTACGCCGGGCCGTCCTAGAGACGCTCGGCGACCTCGAACCGGGCACCGCGCCGAGCGTCGACGAGGTGGTCGACCTGCTCGCCTGGCGTTCACCCCGGCGCAGCCTGGGCCGGGAGGCCGGGCAGCGGGAGGTACTCGCCGAGGCGGCCCTGCTCGGGGTGACCGGGCTCGGCGCGCTCACCACCTACGGCCGGCTGCTGCTGGCCCAGTGGACCGCCGGGGACGTCCGGCTCGGCGAGTCCGGCGACGATCCGCTCGGCGTCCGGCCGGACGCGGCCGGTGCGGCCGGCGGCGGCTCCGCCGCGGTCCGGGCGCTGGACGCGCTGCTGCCGGCGCCGGTCGACCACTTCCTGGTGCAGGCCGACCTGACAGTCGTGGTGCCCGGCCCGCCGGAGCCGACGGTCGCCGCCGAGCTGGCCACCGTGGCCGAGCCCGAGTCGGCCGGCGGGGCGAGCGTGCACCGGGTGACCGGGGCGAGTGTGCGCCGGGCGCTGGACGCCGGCTACGCGGCCGACGACCTGCACGCGCTCTTCAAGCGCCGGTCCCGGACCCCGGTCCCGCAGGGCCTCACCTATCTGATCGACGACGTGGCCCGCAAGCACGGCGGGCTCCGGGTCGGCTCGGCCGGGGCGTACCTGCGCAGTGACGACGAGGCGCTGCTGACCGAGGTACTCGCCGACCGGCGGCTCGCCCCGATGTCGCTGCGCCGGCTCGCACCGACCGTACTCACCACCCCGCACCTGGTGGGGCGGCTGCTCGCGGCGCTGCGCGAGGCCGGGTACGCGCCGGTCTCCGAGGACGCCACCGGGGCGACGGTGCTGACCCGGCCGAAGGTACGCCGGGCACCCGCCCGGGGCTCGGTGGCCAACCGTGGCAGCGACCCGATGGCCAAGCCGAGGCTCTCCACTCCCCGGCTGCTCGGCATCGTGGAACAGGTCCGCCGGGGTGACGCCGCGGCGAGGGCGGCCCGCCGGGCGCCGAGTACGGTCCGGGGTGCCGGCCGGCCGGGTGCCGCCGGCCCGGGGCTGCCGCCCGCGCACGCGCACACCCAGGCGCTCGCCGTGCTCCAGCAGGCGGTCCGGGACAAGGCGCTGGTCTGGGTCGGCTACGTCGACGCGCACGGTGCCACCGCGTCCCGGCTGGTCCGGCCGGTGTCGATCGGCGCCGGCTATCTGCGGGCCGAGGACGAGCGCACCGAGATGCTGCACACCTTCGCCCTGCACCGGATCACGGCGGCGGTCCTCGACGGGTGAGGCCCCGGCTCAGTCCCTCCGGTGCTGGCGGACCGAGCCGACGACCGAGACGATGAGCAGCAGGGTGAAGGCGGCGCCGAGCCCCTCGCCGAGCGAGTTGACGAAGCCCTGCTGCTGCACCAGCCAGCCGAAGAGCACCCAGCTGGCCAGCAGCACCGCCACGGCGGCGTACGCCAGCACGGTGGCCCGGGAGACGGGTGCCGGTGCGGGGCCAGGAGCGGGCGGGGAGCCTGTCTCGGACCTCACCTCGCCGTCGACCGACATCTGCGAACCTCCCGCCGCGCCGCGTCTGCGTCCGAGAATCAAGACTCGCACCTGACCGGCCGATATGACAGGGTCACCGCCCGAATGTCACGTCAGGTCCCCGGACGCCGCCCCAGCACGTGCACCCGGGTGCCGACCTTGCCGAGCTGCCACATCCGCCGGGCGTCGGCCGGCAGCAGGTTGACGCAGCCGTGTGAGCCGATCCCCTTGTTGTGCAGGTAGGTGGTGGTCTCGTGGAAGCCGATCCCGCCGACGAAGCGCTGCCAGTACGGCAACCACACCTCGTACGGGTCCGACCACTCCCTGGTGTTCCGGAAGTTGACCTTGTAGGTGCCGGCCGGCGTGGCGTACCCGGACATGCCGGTGCGGGTGACGGTGGGCGCCATCACCACCGTGTCGCCGCGCATCGCCCAGACGGTCTGCAGGGTCAGGTCGACGCAGAAGGTCCTACCGCTGCCGGTTCTGCACTTCCCGGTGTCGGTGCGGGCCAGCCGGCGGGCGACGTCGGCGGTGGTCGGCCCGGCCCGGCCCTCGACGGGGCGGATGTCGTAGCGGCGCTGGAACTTCTTGATGGCGGCGCAGTCGGCGGCGGACTGCCGGCCGTCGACGGTGACCCGGCCGAACCCGCCGAGCCGGGCGAGGTAGCCCTCCACCTCGCGCTGCCGCTCCCCCTGCGGGCAGCCGGCCGGCGCCTTCGGCGAACTGCTCCGGGCCGGCTTCTTCGGCTTCGTCGTCGGCGTGCCGGGTGCCCGCTTGCGCGGGGTGGTGCGCGGACTCGGGGTGGTCGACGCTCCCCGGTCCGGCGCGGGCGGCGCGCTCGCCCCCGTTGCGTCCTCCGCCACCTCGACCGGCGGGAGCCCTCCAGCTGCTCCCGACTGGTCCGACTGCGGATCAAACGCGCACGCACCGGCGCCGAACAGGACGACCGCCGCTAGAGTGATCAGACCGGTGCCATGACGCGCCAGTACCATCTGCCCTCCCCAGAAGCCATCGACAGCTAGACGCACGGGAGTACCGCTCTGGTTGCACCAGGTGAAGAATTTTTCCGGGTTGATCCGCGTCGTGCAAGACTTGAGGGTCGGCGCGTGCGACGCCCGACCCGGGACGGAAGGGCGGAAGCGTGAGCGGCGGACCACTCATCGTGCAGTCGGACAAGACCCTGCTGCTGGAGGTCGACCACCCGGATGCGCTCGCCTGCCGGATGGCGATCGCGCCCTTCGCAGAGCTGGAACGCTCACCGGAACACGTGCACACCTACCGGCTGACCCCGCTGGGCCTGTGGAACGCACGGGCGGCCGGGCACGACGCCGAGGGCGTGGTCGACGCGCTGCTGCGGTTCTCCCGCTATCCGGTGCCGCACGCGCTGCTCGTCGACGTCGCCGAGACCATGGACCGGTACGGCCGGCTGCAACTCGTCGCACATCCGACCCACGGTCTGGTGCTGCGCGCGGTGGACCGGATGGTGCTGATCGAGGTCGCCAAGAGCAAGAAGCTGGCCGGGATGCTCGGCGCGAAGGTCGACGAGGACACGATGGTCGTGCACCCGTCCGAGCGGGGCCGGCTCAAGCAGGCGCTGCTCAAGCTCGGCTGGCCTGCCGAGGACCTGGCCGGCTACGTGGACGGCGAGGCGCACCCGATCGAGCTGGCCACCGCCGGTGCCGACGGGAAGCCGGCCTGGGAGCTGCGGTCCTACCAGCGGGAGGCGGTGCAGACCTTCTGGGCCGGCGGATCGGGCGTGGTGGTGCTGCCCTGCGGGGCCGGCAAGACCCTGGTCGGGGCCGCCGCGATGGCCGAGGCGAAGGCGACCACGCTGATCCTGGTCACCAACACCGTGGCCGGTCGGCAGTGGAAGCGGGAGCTGATCGCCCGCACCTCGCTGACCGAGGAGGAGATCGGGGAGTACTCCGGCGAGCGCAAGGAGATCCGCCCGGTCACCATCGCGACCTACCAGGTGCTGACCGCGCGGCGCGGCGGCGCCTTCACCCACCTGGACCTGTTCGGCGCCCGGGACTGGGGCCTGGTGATCTACGACGAGGTGCACCTGCTGCCGGCGCCGATCTTCCGGTTCACCGCCGACCTCCAGGCCCGCCGCCGGCTCGGCCTGACCGCCACGCTGGTCCGGGAGGACGGCCGGGAGGGCGACGTCTTCTCGCTGATCGGCCCGAAGCGGTACGACGCGCCGTGGAAGGACATCGAGGCGCAGGGCTGGATCGCCCCGGCCGACTGCACCGAGGTACGTGTCACGCTCACCGAGGCCGAGCGGATGGCGTACGCGGTCGCGGAGCCGGAGGAGCGCTACCGGGTGGCGGCGACCGCCCGGACCAAGCTGCCGGTGGTGAAGGCGCTCGTCGCCCGGCACGCCGACGACCAGGTGCTGGTGATCGGCGGCTACATCGACCAGCTGCACGAGCTGGGCGAGACGCTGGACGCGCCGATCGTGCAGGGCTCCACCACCAACAGGGAGCGGGAACGGCTCTTCGACGCGTTCCGGGCCGGCGAGATCTCCACCCTTGTCATCTCCAAGGTCGGCAACTTCTCCATCGACCTGCCGGAGGCGGCGGTGGCGATCCAGGTCTCCGGCACCTTCGGCTCCCGGCAGGAGGAGGCGCAGCGGCTCGGCCGGGTGCTCCGGCCCAAGGCCGACCGCCGGCAGGCGCACTTCTACACGGTCGTCTCCCGGGACACCATCGACACGGAATACGCGGCACACCGGCAGCGCTTCCTCGCCGAGCAGGGCTACGCGTACACCATCGTGGACGCCGACGACGTACTCGGGCCACCACTGCCCAGCGTGGACTGAGCAGCGTCAGGCGGCCTCGCGGGTCAGCCGGACGAAGGCCCGCCAGGCGGCCGGTTCGAAGGTGGGCGTTGGCCCCTGCCGGTCCTTGCTGTCCCGGACCAGCACCCGACCGGGAGGGTTGTCGGCGAGCTCCACGCAGGTCCGGTGCCGGTGCTGCGGATGTAGGTCCGCCGGCGTGCGGTCAGCGCGTCGAATACGTTCCGGCCTTCGCTGCGGCGACGGCGGCCGCCGCGGCCTGCTCGGCGACGGTTTCGTCGATCGGTTCATGGGTGACGAGCATCCGGTAGTAGAAGGGTGCGCCGAGAGTTCGGATCACCTCGACCGGATCGGTGTCGGTGGGTAGATCCCCGCGCTTGATGGCGTGTCGCACGGGCTCGGCTGCCAGGTCGTTGCGGGCCTGGAAGAAATCGTGCAGCGCCTGCGCGGCTCGCGGGTCGTGTACGCCCGCGGCGATCAGGCCGAGCATTATCGGACGCCAGGCCGGGTGGGTGTAGAAGCGGTAGATGCCCAACGCCAGACCGTGCAGGTCCAGCTCTATCGAACCGGTGTCCGGCAGGGGCACCTCGGCCATGGACAGGTCGTGGAGGAGTTCGGCGAGCAGGCCAACCGGGTCGCGCCATCGACGGTACACGGTGCTCTTGGCGACTCCGGCGATCTCCGCGACGCGTTCCATGCTCAGGGCGGGGTACCCGTGGGCCTCCAGTTCGGCGCGGGTGGCGGCCAAGACGGCGGCGCGGACACGTTCGGTGCGCCCGCGGGGTCGCACTGTTCCAGGGGCCGGGCGGTCGTCGGACAAGAGCGGCTCCTCTCTCGGGTGATCGGCGTCCTGCCCAGCCAGCTTAACGCAACTGTGTTCTCTTTTACCCACCCCATCGAGGCGTTAAGAAAACGGCGGTTGCGTTAGCGGCACTGCGGTGCTACCTTGAACGCGCTTAACGCTACGGCGGTGTCGTTAGCATCGCCGTGCAGGTACATCACGGCAGGCCGCTGCCGCAGGACCGACGTCGCGGCCCAGCTCAACCGGGGCCATCAGCGCCACGCGGGCCGGGTCTGGCGGATCGGAACACTGGACGCAGGGAGATACACGATGGACACAGGCAACAGGGGCTTCTCCGAGTCGGGGCTGCGCAGACTGCGCGACGTGCTGGCACGGCACGTCGAGTCCAGGAGGATTCCCGGGCTCGTCGCCCTGGTCAGCCGGGGCGGTCAGACGCACGTCGAGGCGCTCGGGACGATGCGCCACGATGGTGGCCCAGCGATGGGCCGGGACACGATCTTCCGGTTGGCGTCCACGTCCAAGCCGGTCACGATGGCGGCGACGATGGTGCTCCTCGACGAGTGCAGGCTGCGGCTGGACGATCTGGTCGAGCAGTGGCTGCCGGAACTGGCCGACCGGCAGGTGCTGACCCGCATCGACGCCCCGCTGGACGACACCGTGCCGGCGCGACGCCCGATCACCGTACGGGACCTGCTGACCTCTACGTTCGGGCTCGGCATGGACATGACGGCGCTGGGCACTCCCATCATGGGCGCGGTCTTCGAGCAGGCGATATTCCCCCAGAAGATGACGGAATACCCTGAGCCCGACGAGTGGATGCGCCGCCTTGGCCAGCTCCCGCTGATGCACCAGCCCGGAGAACGGTGGCAGTACCACATCAGCCACGACGTACTCGGCGTCCTCGTCGCCAGGATCACGGGTCAGTCGTTCGAGACGTTCCTCCGCGAGCGCATCCTCGATCCACTGGACATGAAGGACACCGGCTTCCACGTGCCCGCACGTGACATCGACCGGCTGCCGCCCAGCTACGCTCCCGACGCGCAGACCGGGAAGTTCATCCTGTGGGACGAGGCCGCCGGCGGGCAGTACAGCCAGCCTCTGACATTCCAGTCAGGCGGCAGCGGGCTGGTCACCACCGTCGACGACTACCACACGTACTTCCGGATGCTGCTGAACGGCGGAACGCACGGCACCGAACGGATCCTCTCCCGCCCCGCCGTCACGCTGATGACCACCAACCGCCTCACACCCGAGCAGCAGGCCGCCCGAGACGCCATGGCCAGAAACAACGTCCATGTGTCGTTCGGCCAGGGGCAGCACGGCGGCTGGGGCATCGGCATGGCGGTACGCACCTACCGCGGCGACTACGCGCCCGTCGGCCAGTTCGGCTGGGACGGTGGAACCGGCACCTCGGCCTACGCCGACCCGGAGAACCAACTCACAGGCATCCTGCTCACCCAGGTCGGAATGTCCGTCCCGGATCCCGCACGGGCTATCCACGACTTCTGGACCACGGTCTACCAGGCAATCGGCGACTGACGAGCCAGCTCCCGGTAGGCCCACCCTCGACCCACGACGCCCAACCGTTGACCCACGACGGGGCGAATCGTCGATGCACCACCCGTCCGCTCAGCCAAAGGAGCACCCAACCATGTCCGTCACCCTGACCGACCAGGACAAGCGCACTTTGCGCACCGCCGCGTACGGCGCCGTCACGCTGCTGGCCGCCGCTGACGCCGCCGGCTCACCCCACAAGGTCGCCACCAACGGCTCCATCGCCCTGGCCTCTGCCACCGGCCCGGTCGGGCATGTACTCGCCACGTCTCCGAAGGGCAAGGACCTGGACGGCAAGTCCGTCGCCGCTATCGCCGAGCATGTGCTGCCGGCCCTGACAGCAGCCATCAGCCTGCTCAGGCAACAGGACCCAGCGGAGGCCGACAACTTCCGCAGCACCGTCATCGTCGCCATCGAAGCAGCCACCCGAGCCCGCGAAGGCGGGGCCAGCCCAACCATGGCGGAGATGAACCGCAAGATCACCGAAGCCCTCGACGCCGCTTGACAGGAGGTCCCGGGGTCCTGGCAGGGCCCCGGGACGCGACGACAGGCGAGTCACTGCCATCTGGTGATCGGCGGCTACATCGACCAGCTGCACGAGCTGGAGACGCTGGACGCGCCGATCGTGCAGGGTTCCACCACCAACAGGTCACGACGCCGGTGAAGATTTCGCCATCGCGGTAGCGTCCGGTCGCCGGGTCGAGAACGTACGTGTAGACGAGAGGCGCCCCAGTCACGGCCTGCTCGACACGCCAATAGAACTGAATGCCAGCCCTCGCGTACTGATCAGCCTTGACGATCCGGTCGGTCGTCTCCGAGCCGGGAGAGACCACCTCGACCACAAGAAGCACGTGCTCGGGTCGGGTCGGAGAGACGTCGATGGTGTCCGCCCGGTAGACCGTCACGTCAGGACGACGGTTGTTCAGTGGCACGTCCTGGAGCCGGACATCGAAGTCGGTGTCGGCGTTCCAATCCGGCCCCGCGGCAGCGTCCAAGGCGTTCGCCAGAAGCCTGACCAAGCGGTTGTGCCGCTTGGAGGCGCTCGGACCCACGAGGACCATCCCATCCACGATCTCGATACCCGCACACTGCTCTTCTGTCCACGTCGCGTACTGCTCGGCCGTGACCTGCTCATGCATCCAGGCCGGCGCGACCATCTCGACAGTCATACACACCTCCTGAATCGCGGCCGGCTGCCAACCTCAAGATACCGTGACTCCGACGACAAGCAGACCTCTCGACGGCCATCTCAACCAGGACAATCCGGACTATATGCAGTCGGCTGCCGCATTTCAGGGCAAGAGCAGTCGTTCAAGACGCTCGACAGCGCGCAGTGCCTCGCCCCGGTGCTTGGCCTGTTTCAGCCAGCCGGGCAGTCGGGACACCACCGAGGCGTTCGCCGTGCCGTGCCGTTCTCGAAGCCCGGCCCGCAGGAACTCCTTGAGGTAAGCGAGGTGACGCGTGTTGAAGGCCCACAACGTGTGACCGGCGCAAGCGGTCTGCAGCCACAACGGCAGACCGAAGCAGTTGTCCACCAAAGCTGCGGGCACCATGACCGGACGCAACTCGTAGCTCGCGTTGGTCGTGGCACCGCATCCGTCGCAGTGCAGGGTGACGAATCGATGCTTCGGTGCCGTTTTCACCTGGCGATCCACGTACATCCGGCGCCCGCAGTGACTGCACCGCTGCCGCATGCTGATGACCACCGGACCAGCCCAGCTGTCGGGGAGGTGACGTCGGCAGTGGCCACATTCACAGCCGGCGGGCCTGTGTTGTCGGCGCGAGAACCCACAGGTCACGCAGGTAACTGCCGCCGGCCGCCAGGTTCGCCCGGCGCCGTCCCATTCCCGCGAGACCCTCGCCGCCGCGCCGCACTGCGGGCATCGAACGACGAACTCACCGGCAAACCGGGCCAGCCGCCGCCCATCGTCAACGAAGCACCCCTTCATCACCGGTCGAGTGTAGGCAGCATGGGGGGCGGCGGGGGTTCCGCAATCGGTGCATCGTCGCCGATGCTGTCGGTCGGGACGAGGTCCCGGGAGCGCACGCAGGATGCTGCGACCTGGGTGGCCCGTTCGAGGCAGTGGCGAAGTGATCCGCCGTCCAGGTGAGCGGCGAGGAACCCGGCGAAGAACGCGTCGCCGGCGCCGTTGGTGTCCACCAGGTCGGGGACGCGTTGTGCGGGCATAGCGATCATGTCGCCGTCCGAGTTCAGCGCGATGGCACCGTCGGCACCCTGGGTGCAGACGACGAGCTGCTTGCCTTTGGCTATCTGATCGCGCAGAAATCTCCGGGGGTCGGAGAGTCGTTCGCCACTGACGAAGACGACGTCGGCGGCATCGCGGAACTCGGCGTGGAACGGGTCCCGGCCGTCGTAGTCGTGCAGGTCGCACCAGATCGTCTTGCCGTTCGCGCGGGCCAGGGCGAGGAACCGTCGGCTGTGGTTCGCGAGGTCCACGACGACGACGTCCGCGGCAGCCAAGACGGCGTCCTGCCGATCCCGCAGGGTGCCGGCGCCTGGACCAGGGGAAGTCGCGACCGGTAGCGTCAGATAGATCGACAGTCGGTGGCCGGCGCTGTCCATGAGGTTGACGTGACGTTCGGAGCCGTTGCCGGAAAGATCGCCGATCACGTCGATGCCGGCGGCCCGTAACTGCCGCAGGATGCGTCGGCCCGGGTCGTCGTCGCCCAACAACGTGCAAAGGGCGACGTCCACGCCCAACCGCCGCAGGTTCAGGGCCTTGCCGGCTGATGTTCCGCCGAGAGTGTCGTGATGCCACTGTGCGAACACCGTGTGCGGTTCCGGGCGGGG
Source organism: Plantactinospora sp. WMMB782 (assembly GCF_049179135.1). Lineage (NCBI taxonomy): Bacteria > Bacillati > Actinomycetota > Actinomycetes > Micromonosporales > Micromonosporaceae > Plantactinospora > Plantactinospora sp. WMMB782. Next base: position 1,944,651 of record NZ_JBMHMC010000007.1, read on the forward strand.
CAACACCTCCGTATGGATCAGCAGATTCCATGACACCGGACCGGCGATGAAGACTGTGGGCACGATCCGAGTGTGCCTCGTCAGGGCCGGATAGGTGCCGCCGCCTCGCAGCTGCTGCACGGCCTGCTGAACGACCGCACCCCGATAACCGCTGGAGGCCCGTACGAGGTGCGGGGCACGGCGGCGCAGACTGTCGGGGACCTCCAAGCGTTCCTTCCGGCCGAGCGGTTGCCGGCCTGGGTGAACCACTGCACTGACTGCTGAGGGACTACGTACACGACCGCCCCGGCCCAGATACCGGCGTGGGTGCCCGTTGCTCCGGGCGATCCACACCGGTATCTGCCGGACACTCCGGAGAGGTTTCAGCAGGTGCGTCCGATGTATACGGCGTACCGGATGACCCACGTCGAAAGGTGGCCCAGGTGGGTTTCCCCTGGCCCCACACAAGGGTAGTAGTCCGTGCCCCAGAAATCCGTCGCCCGGAGAATCACGTAAGTGTTGCCGCAGTGATTGTAAGTCTCACCCCCGAGCCAACCACAGGCCTGCGCAGCTACGCTGTTTCCGGTCACCGGTGCCGCAACCGCGGACCCGCTCGCCGCCAGCGGCGCCATCACCGCGATGGCGATGACCACAAACGAGTGCATGAGTACGCGCTTGAATTTCGCCATTCCTCGAACCTCTCTCTTCACAACTGATCTGAAATGAAGGTATCGAACACCGACTTCATTTCTGCTTCAGCTCGACTTCACATCGGACGCCCTGACCCGAACACCGCCGTGTTCTGGCGGCACGGACCGCCGGTCGGCGAATCGGCAGACGCCGTAGACCATTTCGTCGGCGTGCACCGTCAGCTCACACGGAACCGCCCAGCGTGGGCTTACCGGCTCAGTACCCGTCGGGGTGGTCGCGCAGCCAGCGTTCCCGGTCCCGGCGTTCCCGGTCCAGCCGCTCGCGCAGCGCGGCGAACTCCCGCTCGCCCTGTGCGGCCAGCTCGGCCCGTTCCTCCTCGGGGATCTCCGCCCAGCGCTCGATGAACTGGTCCACCCGCGCGTCGACCGCCGCGGCGAAGACCGGCGAGCCGGCCGCCTCGCGCAGCCCGCGCCGGCCGGCGAGTACGTCGGCGACGAGCCGGCGGAACTCCGGGTCGTCGGTACGCTCGCCGAGCACCTTCAGCGAGTCGCGCAGGTGCCGGGAGAGCGCCGGGTCGCCCCCGGCGACGTCCAGCATCGGCTCCTCCGGCTCGTCCTGCTCGTTCGGTCGGGTCATCTGGTCCTCCGGCTCATTCCCGGTGGTGGGAGACGGGTGGTTCCTTCGGCGGCCGAACCGCCGGATGGTCGTACTCCCGGGACGGCAGGTACGGCAGCTTCGCGTTCTCCACCTCGCCGAGCAGTCCGGCGACCACCCCGGTGTACGCCTGGGCGATGTTCCACAGGTGGTTCTGCACGCTGAGGATCTGCTGCCACTTCGCCGCCGCCTGACCGGCGGTGAAGGCGATGCTGGCACCACCGAGGAACGGCCCGATGACGGTCACTGCCGAGGCGGCGGTCGCGGCCATCTCGATCCCGATCGCGATCAGCAGGTCGGTCAGCCCCTCCAGCAGCCCCTTCAGGGCGCCGGCCGTCTCGTAGATGCTGAACGCGGTCGTCTCCAGCTGGTGGCCCAGCGAGACGAGGGCGCTGATCTGCCCCCGGAGCACCTGCGAGACTTCGCTGAAGTACTCGTCGGCGGCGTCGGCGGCGTTCCCCTCCCAGCCGTAACCCACGGTCGCGACCGCGGAGTTGACGGTGCTGGCGCAGGCGTCGTTGAAGCCGGCCAGGTTCTGCACCGCCTGGCCGGCGGTCTGTAGCGCCTGCCAGTCGCCGGTCAGTTCCTCGGCGAGCCACTGCCACGGGTTGGTGCCGCAGACGAACTCGGCGGCCCGACCCAGCCAGTACGACGGGCTGATGTACTGCGGCAGCCCGAGTACGTTCTCCAGGCTGTCCGGGATCGGGTCCTGCGCCTTCGGCTCGACGAGGTCGTCGATGGGTGCGGCCATGCCGGTCGTGCTCCTCCTCGCCCGCTTCGATAGGTCCGGGTCGAACTCGGTAGGTCCGTCGAACTCAGTACGTCCGGTCGAACTTCTCGGCCGAGGCGACGTCCGTGTTCTGGTAGTAGTCGGCGGCCCGGTCGACCTCTTCGGCGGACAGGGTGAAGACGTTCGCGAGCTGGGCGTAGGAGAGCGTCAGCGTCCCCCTGACCCGGCTGACGGCGTCGAAGACCGTCTGGTAGAGCGGCCCCTTGGCGCCGCTGATCTCCAGCCACCGGTCGGTGTAGCGCTGCGCGGCCTCGGCGTCGTCGACCAGCCCGGCGATCTCGGCGCCGAACTCGCGGATGACGGCCGGCTCCGCCTTGAAGTACGGCACCCTTTCCCCCCGGGTAGACCCGTCTGGACACGGTCGTCGGACACGACGACGAACCAGAGGGTGCCAGCGGGCGGCTTCAAACCGGCTTCACCCGAAACCGAAACCCGAAACCCGAAACCCGACTCCGATTCCGGTACGGGATGCTCCTATGGATGTCAAGCGGCGAGTTCGAGATCGTTTGCGGTGATGACCTGGTAGAGCTCGCGGGCGACGTATCGCTTGAGGCAACGAATGATTTCTTTCTTTGACATGCCTTCCTTGGTACGTCGTTGCATGTACTCGCGGGTGCGCGGATCCCAGCGCAGGCGGCAGAGCACCACGCGGTAGAGGGCGGCGTTGGCCTGCCGGTCACCGCCGCGGTTGAGTCGGTGCCGGGTGGTCCTGCCGGAGCTGGCGGGGATCGGGGCGACGCCGCAGAGCATGGCGAACGCCGCCTCGGAGACGATCCGGTCGTGGTTCTCGCCGGTGCTGACCAGCAACTGGCCGGCGACCTCGGCGCCGACGCCGTTGGCGGCCAGCAGGCCGGGGTTGATCGCAGCGACCAGCGGTTCGAGTAGCTCGTCGAGGTCGGTGATCTCGACGGACAGCTGCTGGTGACGGCGGGCCAGGGACCGCAGCGCGATCTCGGCAGCGGTGGCCGGGGTGGCGGCATCGGCCCGCTCGGGCCGCAGGTTCGCGCAGGTGACGATCAGCTGCTTGACGCTCAGGCCGCGTAGCCGGGCGCGGAGTTCGTCGGGAGCGGTGACGATCAGGGTCTTCATCTGGCGCTGGGTGTCAGCACGCTGGTCGACGGCGCTGCGGCGGGCCACCCGCAGGTTGCGTAGGGCCTCGACACGGCCGTCGCGTTGTTTGGGGGTGCCGGTGCGTTCCCCGGCCAGGGCTGCCCTGGCGGCCTGGATCGCGTCGATCGGATCGGACTTGCCCTGGAACCGGCGGGTCTTGCGGTCCGGCCGGTCGACCTCGATCGCCTTGACGTGCTCGTCGCGTAGCAGGCGGGCCAGTCCCGCGCCGTAGGCGCCGGTGCCCTCGACCCCGACCCGGCCCAGCCGGCCGTGCCCGCGCATCCAGACCAGCAGGTCGGCGTAGCCGGCCACGGTGGCGGGGAACTGCCGGGTGCCCAGCACCCGCCCGATCTGGTCGATCATCGCCGCGGTGTGGGTGTCCTGGTGGCTGTCGACCCCACCGAAGACCTCGATCACGGCGTCATCAGGTGTAATGGAAGGCATCGTCGTCCTGTCGTTCGTGACTGGGGGCAGGGCGGCACGCACCAGCCGGGCAACGCGGACAAGACAGAGATGGGGCCTCTGGCCAGGCTCCTATGAAGTCACAACGCCACGTCCGGTGAGTGCACGAGCACCTCCCGACCGGAGTCGACAAATCCCGTTGAGGACCCGAAGTCAGTCAGAGGGTGGGTCAGACCCCGGCGGGAGGTGCTCATGAACATCATCTCTGTCAGCGGGCTACGGCAGTTCCGGGCCGCCGTCGAAGAGCCCGATCAGCAGGTCGCCGTACTCCTCGATCCGGGCCAGTGCCTCGGCGGCGGGGAACTGGCGGACGGCGCCCGGCTCACCCCCGGCGGCGGCCTCGACCTCGGCCCAGGTCAGCGGGGTGGAGACCGACGGCACCGGCTGGGCCCGCAGCGAGTACGGCGCCACGGTGGTCTTCGCCGCGTTGTTCTGGCTCCAGTCGATGAAGACCTTGCCGGGGCGGAGCCGCTTCGCCATCTGGGCGGTGATCGACTTCGGCGCCTCCCGGGCCAGTTCGTCGGCGACCCGCCGGGCGTACGCCGAGACGGTGTCGGCGGACTGCCGGCCGGAGATCGGGCAGAGCAGTTGCATGCCCTTGCGCCCGGAGGTCTTCGGATGGCTGTCGACGCCGTCGGCGGCCAGCCGGTCCCGGATCAGCAGCGCGACGCCGCAGCACTCGGCGAGCCCGGCCGGTGCGCCCGGGTCCAGGTCCATCACCATCAGGTCGGGGTCGGCGCCGACCCGCCACTGCGGGGTGTGCAGCTCCAGCGCGGCGAGGTTGGCCAGCCAGACCAGGGTCGGCAGGTCGTCACAGACCACGTAGTCGAGCATCTCCCGGCCTTTCGTGGAGCCGGGTGCGGGCAGCCGTTCCAGGCGTACCCAGTCCGGGGTACCGGCCGGGGCGTTCTTCTCGAAGAAGGAGGCACCGTCGACGCCGTTCGGGTAGCGGATCCGGGTCAGCGGCCGGTCCCGCAGGTGCGGCAGCAGCGCCTCGGAGACCCGGGTGTAGTAGTCGATCACCTCGCCCTTGGTGAACCCGGAGGCGGGATAGAGCACCTTGTCCAGGTTGGACAGTTCGAGGGCCCGGCCCTCGACCTCGACCCGGACCCGCTGCTCACGTGCCCGCTGTTCACGTGCCATCGGCGTCCGCCACGTCCGGGACGTCCAGTACGTCCGCCACGGTCTTGTCGGCGCGCAGCCGGCGGATCCGGGGGAACCGCAGTCGCCCGTCCGGGGTGCGCTGGCCGTACTTCACCTCCACCACGATGTTCGGGGTTACCCAGATCGCGCCCCGGGCATCCTCCCGGGGCACCGGCGTCACGAACGGCGAGGCGCCGCTGCGCAGTGGCTCCAGCACCGTCAGCAGTTCCCGCTCGATCGCCGCGCCGATCCCGCCACCGACCCGGCCCCGGTAGACCAGCCCGCCGTCGGGCGCCGGCACCCCGACCAGCAGCCCACCGATCCGGCGTACGCCGGGCCGCCAGCCGCCGACCACGAAGTCGTCGGTGACCTCCAGTTTCACCTTCACCCAGTCCGGCGAGCGCGCCCCGGCCCGGTACACCCCGTCGACCCGTTTCGAGACCACGCCCTCCAGCCCGTGCTCGCCGGCCGCCTGGTAGGTCGCCGGGCCGTCCGGAAAGACCGGCGGCACCGCCCAGCGCGGCCCGCCCAGCCCGAGTTCCTCAAGTGCCGCCCGGCGCCGGGAGTACGGCCAGCCGGTCAGATCCGTCCCGTCCCGGCCCAGCAGGTCGAAGATCATGTACGTCACCGGCAGGCTCGCCGCCAGCCGGGCGGCCCGGCCCGGCTCCCGGACGTGCATCCGCTCGGCGAGCGCGGTGAACGACGGCTGCCCCGACTCGGTCAGCACCACCACCTCGCCGTCCAGCACCGCACCGGCGAGCCCGAGCCCGGTGAGCTGGTCGCGCAGTCCGGCGAGTTCCGGATAGGCGGCGGTGATCTGCACCCCGGAGCGGGCGTAGAGCCGCAGCTCACCGCCGGCGAAGTCGGAGATCGCCCGGACCCCGTCCCACTTGAACTCATGCACCCAGCCGGGGCCTGCGGGCAGCTCCCCGGTGACCGCGAGCATCGGCTTGACCGGGGTGCCGGGCACGGTCCCCACTCTAGGTCCGCACCGAAACACTCGCGCCCGGTTCGATCCGGTGCGATCCTGGATCGAACCGGTCGTCCGCACCGGCGGCAACGCGGAGTACCGGCTGCTCGGGGGCACTTTCACTCGACGGGGTGAATAACCGCCCGGAGAGGGGAAGGTCGACATCATGCGGGCTATCTGGCGCGGGGCGGTCTCGTTCGGGCTGGTCTCGATCGGCGTACGGGTCTACTCGGCGACCGAGGAGAAGGACATCCGGTTCCACCAGGTGCACCGCACCGACGGTGGCCGGATCCGCTACAAGCGGGTCTGCTCGATCGACGGCGAGGAGGTCAGCTACGACGACATCGCCAAGGGGTACGACATCGGCGGCGGCGAGATGGTCATCCTCACCGACTCCGACTTCGCGGAGCTGCCGCTGAGCACCTCGCACGCGATCGACGTACTCGAGTTCGTCCCGGCCGAGCAGGTGGACCCGATCCTCTACAACAAGGCGTACTTCCTGGAGCCGGACGGTGCGGCGGCCAAGCCGTACGTGCTGCTCCGGGACGCGCTCACCGACTCGGAGCGGGTGGCGATCGTCAAGGTGGCGCTGCGGCAGCGGGAGCAGCTCGCCACGCTGCGGGTCCGGGAGGGCGTACTGCTGCTCAACACGATGCTCTGGCCGGACGAGATCCGCCGGCCCGACTTCGGCTTCCTGGACGAGGACATCAAGGTCCGCCCGCCCGAGCTGGCGATGGCGAGTTCGCTCATCGACTCGATGGCCGGCGAGTTCGAGCCGGACGTCTTCACCGACGACTACCGGACCGCCCTCCAGGAGGTGATCGACGCCAAGGTCGAGGGCCGGGAGGTGGTGCAGCCGGAGGAGGTCGAGGAGGCTCCGGCGGCGGCGGTGGACCTGATGGCCGCGCTGCGCGCCTCGGTGGACCGGGCCCGGGCGGCCCGGGGCGAGGAGCCGGCCGGTGCCGGTGCCGGCCAGCCGACCCCGATCTCGTCGGCGAAGTCCGCCAAGGCCGCCGCCGCGAAGAAGGCGGCCGCGAAGAAGACCGCCCCGAAGAAGGCCGCGGCCAAGAAGGCCGCGGAGAAGTCCACCGGGGCGAAGAAGGCGGCCGAGGGCGGCGGAGGCGCCGCCAGGTCGGGCGCCGCGAAGTCGGGTACGGCGAAGAAGGCCGGCACGAAGAAGGCCGCCCCGAAGAAGGCACCGCGCAAGTCGGCCTGAGCCGTCCGGGTATCCGTTCCGGGCGGCCCGGAGCAGCCGGGGTCAGTAGGCGGGCGGGATGCCGAACGGGTATGCCACCGGCGGTGCGTCGGCGTTGTGCGCGGCGCAGTATGCCGCCCGGGGGGCGGGGCCGGTGAACGGCGGGACGTAGCTGGTAAGCGTGGCGATGCCGGTCGCGGTCGCCACCGCACCGGCCTCGATGTCGAGTTCGACAAGGCTGCGGGCGAACGGCGTACGGGCGTTGGCCAGCCGTACGGCGTTGCGCCATGCCTGTTCCCGCCAGCCGACCAGCAGGCCGAGGGCGGCGCTGGTCGGGATGCCGGTGTCGAAGCCGGCCCGGTCGAGCCGGGCGATCAGTTCGGCGAGCAGCGGGTCCATCACGGCGGCCAGGATCTCGTTGACCTTGTCGTGGTCGGGTTTCCGGCTGCTGCCGTCGGGTGCGGTCAGCCCGACCCGTTCCAGCACGTACGGCAGGTCCCGGTTGATGTGTGCGTTCATCCCGAGCAGCAGGTCACCGGCACCGCTGAGCCGGCGGGACCGGGCCGCGTCCAGGGCGGCCAGCCAGGCACCGGGTACGGCGGAGCGCCGCCCGGCGGCCCAGTCGTCGTACGCCCGGTAGTAGTACTCGGCGAAGAGCGCACCCTCCCGGTTGACCCAGGTGTTGTCGGCGAAGTACCCGTCCTGGTCCCGCCCCCACCTGAAGCCCTCGGTGGTGCGCAGGTAGGCCAGCGTGAAGCTGGCGTGGTGGTCGCAGGACCGCCCGAGGGTGCCGAACCGCTCCCGCAGCCGGGCGATCGTGTCGGCCACGCAGTCGGCCCCGCCGTCCGGGCAGGTCTCCGGGACGACGGCCCGCACCGCCGCCCCGGCGTCCGACGGCGCGGCGGCGACCACCGGAGCGGGCGGAAGCACTCCGGTCACGCCCAGCGTCGCCACCAGCAGGGTCCGTGTCGCCATCCACCGTCCCATGGCCCGTCCTCCACAGATGATGATCGACGTCAATGCATGGACATCATCTCGAATCTGAGTGACCAGTCAGGAACATCGGTCCGATACCCGACTCTGGCGGCGAGAACAGCTCGACTGATCCACAACCTGCTCCGGCGCCGCTGGCCCGGTTCGCCCGGGATGTCGCCGCCGCAGGCGTCCGCTGCGACCACGTACGCCCGGCGTCTCCCCGAACGCGGTTCCCGGGCCCGGTCGTTACGGTCTGGGTAGGCAGCCGGCGCACGGCCAGGAAGGGTGGCGGACGATGAGTAGCCGCGAGGAGCTGATCGGAGCCCTGGTGGAGGAGATGCCGTGGTACATCTCTGCCGCGGTGCGGCTCCAGGTTGCGATCGCCCACCAGCTCGACATGCCGGTCACCGACCTGCACGCGCTGGGCGCGCTGCTGGAGACCGGGCCGGCGGGGGCGAGCCGGCTGGCGGAGTTGCTGGGCATGACCACCGGGGCGGTGACGCGCCTGGTGGACAGGCTGGAACGCGGCGGTTACGTGCGGCGACAACCGGACCCGGTTGATCGACGGCGGGTTCTACTGCAACTTGTCCCGGAGCGGGTCGCTGACATCGCGGAGTTCTACGCGCCGATCGGAGCCCGTTGGCAGCGGAACATCGACCGGTACTCCGAGGCCGAACTGGAGTTCCTGCTCGAGTTCCTCCGGCAGGGACGCGAGGACAGCAAGGCCGAGACCGCGAGACTGCGCACCGACGGGCGGGCGCACGGCAGCCGACGCCGCCGGACCAGCAGCTGACCGACCACCACCGGGGCTGACTCAGGGATCACCCCGAGTTGGCCCCGATTCCTGCTTGTAGCACTAGTTGCTTCAAGCAGCTAATGCTTGACTTGCTTCCGCAGACACGTGGTCTCGGCACCCGAGATCCCGACCCATCAGCGGAAGGTGCACCCATGCAGATCAGACGTGCCGCACTCGGTTCGTTCGCTGCGGTCCTGCTGGCCGGCGTTGTCGCGCTCACCGGCTGCGGGCCGGGCACGAGCGACGGGAAGCCGGGGTTGACGGCGTCCACGCCCCCTGGCACGCCCACCCAGGATGCCCCCACAGCCACCGACGAGGCCGCCGTCCGGCGTCTCCTCGACCAGATCAACGACGCGTGGGCGCGCGGCGACGCGGCAGCGTACGCCTCGTTCCACGCCCCGGATGCCGATCTCGTCGACTTCCGCGGCACCCACGTCGTCGGCCGGGAAGGAATCGTCGGCCTACTCCAGCCGGCCTTCGAGACGGTACTGCGGAACACCCGGGTGGAAGCACGCATCGTCGACCTCCGGTTCCTGTCGCCCGCAGTGGCGATCTTCCATACCGAGGGGAAGATCGTCCCCACCGGTGACGAGTCGGTGCAGACCTTCGTGGCGACGAAGGGTGCCGACGGATGGTTGATCGCGGCATTCCAGAACACCCGCATCCAGGCGGGCCAGGAATGAGACCGGTGTCGCACACCCACTGCCGCGCACCGCACCCTCGGCCGGTGCTGTCCGGAGCGGAACTCACGAAGAAGTACGGCGACAACGCCGTCCTGCACCAGACCTCACTGACGGTCCAGCACGGGGAGTCGGTTGCCGTCATGGGACCGAGCGGATCGGGGAAGTCGACGCTCCTCTACTGTCTGTCGGGCGTTCTGAGGCCCGACAGCGGAGACGTGTTCTTCGACGGGATCCGGGTCAACGAACTCCCGGACTCCCGACGGGCCGAGCTGCGCCGGTCCGACTTCGGATTCGTCTTCCAGTTTCCCGGCCTGCTTCCGGAGTTGTCCGCCGACGAGAACGTCGCGCTTCCGCTGATGCTCGCGGGTACCCGCCGCCGGGAGGCGGTTTCGCGGGCCCGGCGGATGTTCCCGGCCCTGGGCCTCGACGGTCTCGAGCGACGACGACCCGGCGAGCTTTCGGGCGGCCAGGCCCAGCGGGTGGCGATAGCCCGGGCCCTGATCCTCGAACCGGCGGTGGTCTTCGCCGACGAGCCGACCGGCGCGCTCGACACCGAGACCGGTGACCACGTCATGTCACTGCTGCTCTCGACGCTGCGGGCCAGACAGGCGGCGTTGCTCCTGGTCACCCACGACGAACGGGTCGCCGGCCGCTGTGACCGGATCGTTCGGGTGGTCGACGGTCGGACGTCCTCCCCTTCGAGGAGTGCGGGGTGATGGACGGGCTGTGGCTGCGGCTGTTGCGTGGCAGCGGGCGGTCCGCCCGCCTGGAGGTCGGCCTGCCCGTCGTGGCCGGCGGCGTCATCACGTTCGTCCTGCTGATCCTGCTGGGGCTCCAGCAGGGGCTGGACAATCGGGCGGACCGGACGGCATGGCGCACCCCTGACTCGGCGACCAGCCAGCCAACTGCCGTCCAGGGCGGATTCACCGACTACGTCGGAGAGCAGCCGCTGGCGGTCGTCGAACTCGCGGCGCTGACCCGGGAGCCGCCTGCCGTGCCGGGCATGGGCAGGTTTCCCGCCCCCGGCGAGGTGTGGGCCTCGCCCGCGCTCGCCGAGTTGATGGCGGAGCGGCCGGCGGACCAGCTCGCCGACAGGTTCCCTGGCCCGGTCACCGCCGAACTCGGTCCAGCCGTCCTCGAGGGTCCCGACGAACTCGTCGCGGTGGTCGGCCGGCACCCGGACGATCCCTCGATGACGGACGACCGGGCACCCCATCAGTGGAACCGTGCCGCGTCGATGACTCCGACCAGGATCGACGGCTGGTCGACCACGCCGGACCTCTACCAGACCACGTACCGGGACCTGGCTCTGCTCGCCGTCGTGCTGACCGCCCTTCCGCTCAGCGGCCTCGGCGGTCTCGCCTCCCGCCTGATGGCGGGACGTCGGCACCGGCGGTTGGCCACCCTTCGGCTGCTCGGCGCCACCACCTCGCAGGTGGCCCGACTGACCGTCTTCGAACTGGCCACGTTCACCGGTGCCGGAGCCGTCTGCGGCGCCCTGCTCCATCGGATCTTCGGGCCGACGGCCGCCCGGGTGCCGATCAAGGGCGGCGGCTGGTTTCCGCCGGACGTCACCCCGGGAGTTCCGCTCACCGTCGCCACCGTCGTCGCGGTGGTTGTCGTGCTGACCCTCGGTGCGCTGGTCGGTCTCCTACCGGCGGTGCGCGACCCGTTGGCCACCTACCGCGCGGCCCGCCCTCGTCCGGCACGGACCCGCTGGTGGAGCGTTGTCTTCATCGGGGCCGCGGTGGCACTCTTCTGGATCCGGAGCAGCAACACCTTCGTGAGCGTGGGGTTCACCGCGGTGGTGGTCCTCGGCTGGGGTCTGGTCTCGACCGGCCCCTGGATCGTCGCCGCGCTCGGCAGGCTGCTCGCCGGACGAGCGCAGCGGCCGGCGACCCTCCTTGCCGGACGGCGCCTCTCGGACAGCCCGCAGAGCGCATGGCGGACGGTCGCGGGTATGGCGCTGGCCTCCTTCGTGGCCGGCTTCGCCGCCGCCGGCCTCCCGGTCGGGCTCGGCAACGCCGGCCAGTACGCGGCCGGAAAGGACCGCCTCGAGATCGTCGTACCTGCCGACTCCCTCGATGCCACCGTTCAGGGAACCGAGGCGGTGCTGCGGACCGCGGCCGTCCGGGCGAGGGTCGAGGCGACGGCACCGCCGTCCTGGCTCGACGACCGGTGGGGCGCACTCGCCCTCGTCGGGCCGGAGTCCACGGAGCGGGACCTGGCCCGCACCGCCATGATCGAGGCCGGCCTCTGGGGGCCGGAGATGAGGATGGCCGAGGACCTGCCGACCGTGTGGCTGGTACGGGACGGGACCGTGATCGGCCTCCTCGTGCTGCCGATCGCCGCACTCGTCGCACTCACCTCCATGGTCGTCGGTGCGATCGCGCGGATCTTCGACCAACGGGAGACCCTGATCGCCCTCAACCTGGCCGGTACTCCCCAACCGGTCCTGCTCGCGGCGCAACGTCGCGAGGTGGTGCTGCCGACCGCCGTACTCGGCGGGACAGCCGCGGTCGCGGGACTCGCCGCCGGATCGTCCCTCGGAGCAGCCAGCCTGCTGAACCCCTACAGCCTCGGCATCTTCGCGGGCCTCCTGGCGGTCGGTGCGACGGCCCTGCTACTCGCGGACCGGACGACACGCCCGATCCTGCGACGGGTCTCCACCAGTTTCTCCGAGCGGCCGTAGGCGACTCCCGGTGGTGGCCCGGACATCGGCGCGGGTGAGTGGTTGCCGACCGTCGCACAGGTCCCGGCGCACCGTCGCCACCCGCCGAAGGTCGGGGCGGCACGGGCGGCGGCGACCGGCTGCGGCAGGATGGAGCCGTGGTGGATGCGGTGGTCTTCGACCTGGACGGCGTACTCGTGGATTCGGAACCGGTCTGGGAACGGGTCCGGCGGCGCTACGTCGACGCCTCCGGCGGCCGGTGGCAGCCCGACACCCAGCGCCGGCTGATGGGGATGAACACCGCCGAGTGGACCGGCTACCTCGGCGAACTCGGCGTACCCGGCGGCCCGGAGAAGATCGCCACCGACGTCGTCGACGCGATGGCAGAGGAATACCGGAGCCACCTGCCGGTCATCGACGGTGCGCCGGACGTGGTCCGCCGGCTCGCCCGACACTGGCCGCTCGGGCTGGCCAGCTCGTCCCCGCGCCGGCTGATCGACGTGGCGCTGGACGCGATGGGGCTCACCGACCAGTTCCGGGTGACCCTCTCCACCGAGGAGGTGCCCCGGGGCAAGCCGGCCCCGGACGCCTACCTGACCGTCGCGCGTCGCCTCGACGTGCCGCCGGGCCGCTGCGTCGCGGTCGAGGACTCCAGCAACGGGGTACGCTCGGCCGCCGCCGCCGGGATGCGGGTGGTGGCGGTCCCGCACGGGTCGTACCCGCTCGACCCGGACGCCGAACAGCTCGCCACGGTGGTGCTGTCCCACGTCACGGACCTCACCGAGGAGAGGGTGCCGCCGGCCCGGTCGCCGCGGATCCAGGAGATCTCCTGGGGCCGGATGACGGTCGAGGGGCTCGGCGAGGGCAAGGACTTCAAGCTCTATCCCGGTGGCGGCCGGCCCTGGGACTGGACCGAGACCGGCACCCGGCACGAGCCCGGGATCCAGCCCGCCGACGTCGAGGAACTGCTCGCCAACGGAGCCACCCGGGTGGTGCTCTCCGAGGGTTTCGACGGGCGGCTCAGGGTCGACCCGGCGACGCTGCGGTTCCTCCAGGATCGGGCGGTCGAGGTGCACGTGGCCCGGACCGAGGAGGCTGTCGAGCTGTACAACAGGATGGCCGCCAGGGAGCCGGTGGGCGGCCTCTTCCACTCCACCTGCTGAACCACCCGCCCGGGCCAGACTGCCCGGCCGGGTTACCTTCCCCGGCGGCTTCCGGCCGCCCCGGCGGTACCCGGGCCCGCCCGGTCGTCGTCGTGCCGGGCCCGGGCCCGGTCGATGGCGGGCTGGTTGGCCATCGCCCACTCGCCGAGCGCGACCACCAGCGGCAGCAGCGAGCGCCCCAGCCCGGTGAGGGCGTACTCGACCCGGCCGGCGACCGCCACCGGCGCGGTCCGGCTGACCAGCCCGTCCCGGACCAGCCCGTGCAGGGTACGGGTCAGCATCCGACGGCTCAGTCCCACGACGGCCCGGTCGAGTTCGTTGAAGCCGTAGCTGCGCTGGCTGAGCAGCGACAGCACCAGCACGCTCCACTTCTCGCCGACGCGGTGCAGCACGTCCTGCGCCGGGCAGGCCGTGCGGTCCGCCTCGGTCACCGGCACCCGGATGCCGGCCGCCACCGCCACCGACCGCTCCTCAGGGAACATTGATGTGTCCTCTTTCCCGCCTACGCCAGCCGAGGCGAGGATCAGGTTATCCGCGACGGGGACGGAAAGGACCATCGATGAGGACAGTGGTGATCACAGGTGGTACCCGGGGAATCGGGGCCGGGCTCGCCCGGCGGCTGCTGGCCGGCGGCGACCGGGTGGTGGTGATCGGCAGCACCGCTGCCCGCGGCGCGGCGCTGCGGGCCGAGGCGGTCCGGGACGGCCACGCCGACCGGCTCGACTTCCACCGTACCGATCTCGCTTCCATGGCCGGGACGGCCGCACTCGCCGAGCGCCTGCGCGCCCGGTACGAGGTGCTCGACGCCCTCGTCCTGGGCGCCGGCCACTTCCGGACCAAGCGGGTGGAGACGGCGGAGGGCTTCGAACGGACCTTCGCGCTCTACACCCTCGGCAGGTTCCTGCTGCCGGAACTGCTGCGGGAGCCGCTGGCCCTGGCCCAACGGCCGGTGATCCTCAACCTATGCGGCACCGGCGGCATCCGGGCCGGTCGGATCCACTGGGACGATCTGCAACTGCGGCGACGGTACAGCGGCCTGCGGGCCACCATGCAGGGCGCCCGGGCCAACGACCTGCTCGGGGTCGCCTTCGCGGCCCGGCACGGCGAGAGCGGGATCCGGTACGTGCTCTACAACCCCCTATTCGTGGACACCGGACTGGCCGATCCGTTCCCGCAACCGGCCCGGACGCTGGTCCGGGTGGCAGCCCGGCTCTTCGCCGCCCGGGTGGAGCAGGTCACCCCCGGCCTGCTCGACCTGCTGACCGACCCGCCGGCCCGGCCGCTCTCGGCCTTCCGCCGGAAGACGCCTGTCGACCTGGGCCGCCCCGAGTTCGATCAGGAGACCGCCCTACGGCTGCACGGCGTCCTCGCCGAGCTGACCGACCCGACATCCGGCTGACCCGGCGGCCCACCGGCGCGACCGCCGACCGCGACCGCCGGGCGGCCCGGTGTCGCCTCGAGTTCCCGCGGCTTCCGCAAGCAGTGGCGCCCTCTCCGGGCAGCCGGACCTCTGCACGCCGTCGGCGAACCCGTCCCCGCGCCCCGAACTCAGGCCGGACTGCTGTCCCATTCGTGCGCCCAGCTCTGAAGCCTCCTCGGCGGACTACCCCGGCCAGCTTTCCGAGCCGCTCCCGGTCGTCGCGCCGGAGCCATGTCCGAGCCGCGCCCGCACCGCGCCGCAGCCATGTCCGCCGCGCCCGAACCGGGCCGGGACCGTGTCGGCTTTCCGACCCTTCGGCGGTAGGGGCCGCCAACCCCTGCCGTGCGCGCGTCCGGACGGGGCACGCCGGGGGCGGGTCACCGGGCCGGCGGAACGGTGCCGGACAACAGGGTTTGTGCCGGGGTACGCCCGGATCCGCCGGGACTGTTCGGCGTACCGGTCACCAGCAGGGACAACGTGAGAAGATTCCATGTCTCACTTCGCAGAGTATCTGCTCTGTTGCTCTAGGTGATTGTCTGCTTAACATGCCCGAGGAACAGCCCGACCCGATCCGCGAGAACGGTCAAGGTATGTCATCTTTTCGATCGACGCTGCGCCGTGCCTTCCACCAGTCCGGCGCCCAGCACGTACGCCGGGCGGCCCACCGGATCGCCCTGCGTACCCGGGCAGGGGCGTTCCGCAACGAGATCGGCGTGGTGCTGCACGCCGACCACACCGACATCAGAGGCACCGAACTCGCCGTCTACAAGGGCAACCTCGACCGGAAGGCGGTGGCCGCCTGGCGGCGCCTGGTCGCCGAGGTCCGGCCCACGGTGGCGGTCGACGTCGGCGCGAACTACGGCGAGGTGGCCTTCTCGACCTGCTACTACGGGCTGCGCGAACTGCACCTCGTCGAGCCGAATCCGGCCGTACTGCCGTGGCTGCGCAAGACCGTCGCGGCGGCCACCGGCGACTACCCGGGTACGGTGCTGCACGCCGGTGCCGCCAGCGACCGGGCCGGCACCGCCCGGCTCTACCTGCACGAGCACACCGGCGTCGCCTCGCTGCGGGTGCAGAACGACCGGGGCGTCGAGGTGGAGTGCTTCCGGTTGGACGAGCGGATCCGGCTCGGCGCCGACGACTCGCTGCTGTTCAAGATCGACGTCGAGGGGCACGAGCAGGCCGCCCTGGAGGGGATGACCGGGCTCTTCCACCGGCGCCGGGTCGCCGGCATCTGCGAGGTGCTGCACGCCGACGACGATCTGCTGAAATATCTCTGTGCCACCTTCACGGTCGCCCTGCAACAGGCCGGCCGGGAGCAGCCGGTGGACGAGTCGCAGTTGCGCGACACCGTGGCCCGGGCCAGGGAGACCGGCTGGGGCGACCTGAGCAAGGACGTCGTACTCCGCTCCCGCTGACCGCCGGTCGACTCCCGCACACCACCGGACCGCAGCCGCACGACGACCGGCCGCCGACGGGCGCGGGCGGGTCGCCGTCCGCTACGACGCGCAGACGAACCGGGGGTCGGCCCAGACGCCGACCGCGCCGCCCGAGGAACTGCTGGTCACCAGGTCCACGACGCTCGCCTGGGCGATCACCACGTCGATCTGCTCGGCGGTGTCCGCCCGGCTGCGTACGCCCGACTCGAAGACGGTCACGTCGTCCGCGCGTACCGCGAAGGCGACCTCGACGTCGTCGGCGCCGACGTCGATCACGGCCTGGAGCCGCTCGCAGCCGGCCGGCGGCTGCACCCGGACCCGGCTCGGCGCGGCGGTCAGCACCGCGCGCGGATAGACCTGGCCCTGCACGGTGACGGAGCCCGGGGACGACCCGGTAGCCGGGACCGGTGACG
Organism: Plantactinospora sp. WMMB782; assembly: GCF_049179135.1. NCBI lineage: Bacteria > Bacillati > Actinomycetota > Actinomycetes > Micromonosporales > Micromonosporaceae > Plantactinospora > Plantactinospora sp. WMMB782. The sequence goes on from NZ_JBMHMC010000007.1 coordinate 1,961,165, forward strand.
GCGACGGCCGCTCGGAACTGCCGTCCACGAGCATCGGCAGGTCGGAGAGATGGTAGGTGACCTCGGGCGGGGCCGGCTGGGCCTGGCTGCGGGTCGTCACACCGGGCCACAGGTTGAGCGCCATCACGCCCAGGCCGACGGCGAGCACCGCGACGGTCGCGGCCATCGCCCGGTGCCAGCGCCGCGCCGCCCCGGCCGGCGCCGTCCGGATCGCGACGGACGGCACCGTCGAGGTCGCGACGGACGGCACCGTCGAGGTCGCGGCGGACGGCACCGTCGAGGTCGCGGCGGACGGCGCAGGCCCGGCCTGGGCCGTCCCGGCCACGGCAGCGGGTACGCCGGCAGCGGCGCCCCGGCCGGACGGCGCGGCAGCGGCGGGCCGACGCCGGGACCGGCCGACTCCGGTCGGCAGCAGCGCCGGGCGGCGGCGGGCGGCCAGGTCCTCGATCCAGCCGAAGAGCGCCACCGCCACGGCCACCAGCAGCCAGACGGCGGCCAGCCGGACGGTTACGGTCTGCACCCAACCGGAGAGGGCCAGCGGGGCGATCAGCGCTCCGGCCACCACCGCCAACGGCAGGTGCCAGAGATAGATGGTGACCGCCCGGGCGTTGAGCAGCGCCACCAGGCGGTCCAGCAGGCGGAACCGGGCCAGCCAGTCGAGTCGGGGCCGGAACCGGAGCACCGCCGCGACGAACGCCATCGACCACAGCGTGTTGCCGCCGGCGATCCGGTTCAGGTCGTAGTTGCCCGTCGACCAGCCGACCGCGAGCACCCAGCCCGCGCCGGTGACCGCCAGCAGCCCGACGCCGAGCGCGTACCGCCGGGCCGGGATGCGGCGCAGCAACCCGTCGTGGTGCGCGAATCCGAGCATCCAGCAGGCCAGGTACGTGCTGACGTTCAGCGCCTGCTCGTTGAAGTACCCGCCGACGTTGACCACGCCGAACCGGAAGGCGATCGGCAGCGCTACCGCCGCCGCCAGGCTGTACCAGGGCCAGCGGTGGAACGCGGCGAGCAGGACCGGCGAGAGCAGCACCAGCCACAGATAGGTGACGATGTACCAGAGCACGACGTTCCAGGCCCAGGCCCAGGGCTGGTCCCCGACCGGCGGGGTACGGGCCGGGAAGATCCACCAGACCAGTTCGCCCCAGCCGAGCGCCGCCCCCGGTGCGGTACGCCAGCCGGTGACCAGCAGCAGGGTGACCGCCACCGCCCCGAACCCCCAGAGCGGGGGAAGCAACCGGCGCAGCCGGCGGCCGACCGCCTTCCCGCCGCTACGGTCCAACGAGCCGGCCATCAGCGAGCCGGCGAGGGCGAACATCAGCCCCATCGCCGGGAACAGCACGGTGAGCCAGATCCAGCCGAGTACGTGGTACGTCACCACCCGGACCAGCGCCGCCGCCCGCCACAGGTCGAGCCAGCGGTCCCGACCACCCGACGGGCCACCGGCCGCGTCGGGTGTGTCGGCGCTCACCGGTCCGGCGCTCACCGGTCCGGCGCTCACCGGTCCGGCGCTCACCGGTCCGGCCGACGCCGGGACCGCAGCCGCCACCGAAGGCTGGGCTGAGGTTCTCATCGGCGTCTCCACGTCTCCGGTCGGCCCGACGGACCCTTGCCCGACAGTCCTATCCCACAAACCTGAACGAACCCTGAGCAGGCGTTCATGCCGTGTGCCGAATGTGACGCCACCCACCAGTCCCGGGGCGGGGAAACCCGGCGATCCACCCGTTCGGGCAGCAAGATGGTGATCGGCCGTAGCCCGCACCGGGGAGCCGGACCGGGCCACCCGGCGCGCCGGTCGGCGCATCGGGGCCGGGGTCGGCAGGACCGTTCGGTGGATCGAGAGGAGAGGTGGTCGGACGTGGCAGCACCGGAGGAGTCGACGATGAGAGCGGCCGTCTACCAGCGCACCGGCGATCCGTCCGTGCTCGAGGTGGTGGACCGGCCGGTGCCGGAGCCTGGTCCGGGCGAGGTGCTGGTCCGGGTCGCCGTCTCCGGGGTGAACCCCACCGACTGGAAGTTCCGCCGGGGCGACGGCTCCGGCGGACCGCCTTCGCACGGCTGGCAGATCCCCAACCAGGACGGTGCCGGGATCATCGAGTCGGTCGGCACCGGTGTCGACGCCAAGCTGCTCGGCGAGCGGGTGTGGATCTGGGAGGCGGCCTGGCAGCGGCCCTGGGGCACCGCCGCGGAGTACACGGTGGTGCCGGTGCGTCAGGTGGTGCGGCTCGGCTCCGCCTCGTTCGACCTCGGCGCCGCCCTCGGCATCCCGTTCATGACCGCGCACCGCTGCCTGACGGCCGGCGAGACGATGCCGGACCGCCTCGACGTCGGCGCGCTGACCGGGCGCACCGTACTGGTCCAGGGTGGGGCGGGTGCGGTCGGCAACGCCGCGATCCAGCTCGCCCGCTGGGCGGATGCCACGATCATCGCCACGGTCAGCAGCCCGGAGAAGGCGCAGCTCGCGGTCGCGGCCGGCGCCTCCCACGTGGTCAACTACCGTGAGCAGGACGTGGTGGCCGAGGTCCGGAAGGTCGCGCCGGCCGGGGTGGACGCGATCGTCGAGGTCGCCGCCGCCCGCAACGCCGAGGTCGACTGCCAGGTGATCGGCGCCAACGGCGCGGTCGCGGTGTACGCCGACGACGGCGGCGACGCGCTCACCCTGCCGGTCCGCCCACTCATGGTGCCGAACGCCCGCTGGCAGTTCGTCCTCGTCTACACGCTGCCGACGGTCGCCAAGGCGCACGCGGTGACCGATGTCGCCGCCGCCGCGTCCGCCGGGGTGCTCCGGGTCGGCGCCGACGCGGGGCTGCCACTGCACCACTACCCGCTGGCCGAGGTGGCCCGGGCGCACGAGGCCGTGCAGAACTCGGCGGTCGGCAAGGTGCTGGTGGTGACGAGCGAGTCCTGACCCGTCCCGCGTGGCGGCGCCGGTCCCGCCGGTGCCGCCACGACGGGCCGGTCAGCGGCGGATCGTGGGCGGGTTGACGTACCACCACCGGACGCCGTCTTCGGAGAGCCATCCGACGGAGGAGTCCTGGTTGCCGGACTGGGCGTACCCGCCGGGGACGGCGACCGCCGACGCACCGGGCCCGACCGGGACCTCCCGGAGCCGCTCGCCCCGGTCCAGGCCCTCGAACATCACCGGGTTCTCGCCGGCCAGGATGCCCGCCTGGATCAGCAGCGTGCCGTCGGGCCGGAGGGCTGCCTCGATCATCCGGTCGCCGACCTCGGCCCGCGCGGCCGTACGCCGCCAGCTCCGCCCCCGGTCGTCGCTGCGGTACACCCGCAACTCGCCGTCGACCTGGCCGACCGCGTACGCGACCCGGTCGCCGACGGCCAGGGCAGCCGCCCCGAAGTTGCCGCCGGCATCGACGTCCTCGGGGAGGACCGACCGCTGCCAGGTCCGCCCGCCGTCCCGGCTGGTGCTTATCGCGCTGCCGTTGAAGATGACCACTCCCTCCGAGACGGTGCCGTCCGGCTGCTGCACAGAGCCGACTCGCTTGCCCGTCCAGCCGGTGGCCCACAGACCGGTCCCGGCCGGTAGGCCCTCGGTCACCCGGGCGCTGTGCAGCGGCACCTTCCGGGCGAGCCGGATGACGTCTCCGGTCACCGGGTCCGCCGCGAGCACGGTCAACCCGTCGATGCCGGACCTCCACTCCACCGGCCGGAACGTCTCCGGCACCGCGGCTACCTCGGTGATCTGGATCCGCCGCCAGTTGACCCCGCCGTCGCCGCTGGCCAGCCAGAACTCCTCGCTCCGCTGGATGTCGATCCCTCCCTCGGCGTTCCGCGGACTGGTCTGCACCTCGGCGACGAGCGCCCGTGGTCCGACCACCCGCAGGCCGACCAGGCTGTTGTCCGGCACCGGCAGCGGGTGCGAGTCCCAGGTCGCGCCGCCGTCCACGCTGGCCGCGAGCCGGATCGCGCAGTTGTCGCCCTGGCAGTCGCGGTACCGCAGGTAGAGGTGGCGCAGGTCGCCGGCGAGCATCCGGCCGGTCACCGTCGACGGATTCGGCACACCGCCGACGGCCGAGGCGCTCGGGCCAGGCGTCGGCACCAGGTCGGGCGTGCGGTCGGGCCGGATCGGCGGGCCGAGGGTGCCGACCCGGTCGCCGCCGCCGTCGCCGGGGGGCAGGACGCGCCAGACGGACCCGGCACCGACGGCGACCACGGCGGCCAGCACGGCGGCCCCGGCGGCCCGGGTACGCCGTCGCCGGTGCCGCGCCCGGCGTTCCACCTCGGCGAAGTGCGGCCTGAACGCGGCCTGGGCCGCTTCACCTAGGCCGGGAAAATCGATTTCAGGCATGGAGAACCTCCCGGTTTGAAGCGGTTGGTGACAACGATGGGGAGAGAGATGCGGACGGTTCAGCGACGGTGCGTCATGCCGCTGGCGGTGGCGGCGTTTCCGGAGCCGGAGGGCTCGGCCAGGTGCCCGGCGAGGGCCTGCCGGCCGCGTACCAGCCGGGTCTTGACGGCCTCGACCGAGCAGCCCAGCGTCGTGGCCACCTCGGCCACCGGCAGGTCGCCGATGTGGTGCAGCACCACGGTCTCCCGGATGGCCCGGGGCAGCCGTTGCAGGGCGGCGACCAGCGCCACGTGGTCGGGTGACAGTCCGGGACTGGCCCGGTCGGCACCGCCCAGCCGGCCGGAGCGGATCAGCCGGTCCAACCGCAGCCGGCGCCGGAACCGGCTCCGGGCCACGTTCAGCGCGACGGTACGCAGCCACGCCTCCGGGTTCTCGACCTGGCGGAACCGGCCCGGCCGGGCCAGCGCCCGGACGAACGCCTCCTGCACGGCGTCCTGCGCCTCGGCGTAGTCGGCGGTCACCGCGAAGAGCTGGGCCACCAGCCGGGCCGCCGAAGCCGAGTACACCTCTCGAATTGCCTGCTGTCCGTCCACACCATCCCCTGCCTACCGACCGTGTCAACTCCTACGACCCCTGAGCGGGGACGCCGGTGACATCCGGGATCGGTGACCGCGTTCGATGGCCGGACGGTGCTGGTGGTGGTGTTACGGATCCGGCCTGGAGCGGGTTGGTCGGGACTACGGAACGAGGACGATCTTCCCGCGCAGCCGGCCCGCCGCCACCAGCCGGTGCGCGTGGGCCGCCTCCGCCAGCGGCAGCGAGGCGGCGACCCGGGTCCGCAGCCGCCCCTTGGCGACCTCGGTCATCAACTCCGCCAGCATCGGCTGGTCGAGCCGGATCAGCACCGTCTGCTGCCGGATCCGCCGCGGCGGGTCGAGCGGTGGAACCGGCCGGGTGGTCACCAGGATGCCGCCGTCGGCGAGCGGGGCCGCGGCCGGCGCCCCGACCGGCACCGCGTCGAGGACCGCCGGAACCGGTTCGAGGTCGGCCAGGTCGGTGGAGCGGGGCAGCACCTCGGCGACACCGAGGCCGCGTACCCACTCCTCGTCGTCGGAGCTGGCGACCGCGATGACCCGGTGTCCGGCCCGGGCCGCCAACTGGGCGGCGAAGCCGCCCACCCCGCCGCTGGCGCCGGTGACCAGCACCGTCGAGCCGGGGGCCAGCGACATCATCGCCAGCGCCTGCCGGGCGGTCAGCGCGTTCAGCGGCACGGTCGCCGCCTCCGCCGCGTCCAGTTCGTCCGGTACGCCGACCAGCCAGTCCGGCCGGGCCACCACGAACTCGGCGTACGCCCCGACGGCGCCGCGGGTGAGGTACCACGGCACCATGCCGGCGACCCGACTGCCGGGCCGGTGTCCGGGAACCCCGTCGCCGACCGCCAGCACCTCACCGGCGAAGTCCCAGCCGGGCAGGAACGGCGGCTCGACCGGTCCGCCGGGAATCTGCCCGGTCCGGGCGGCCAGGTCGGCGGGGTGCACCGCCGCCGCGCGTATCCGGACGAGGACCTCGCCGGGGCCGGCGACCGGGTCGGGCCGCTCGACCACCCGCAGCACACCGGGACCGCCGAGTGCCGTCACCGCCACCGCTCGCATCGCTCGCCCCTTCCGCGTGGCCAACATCCTTCCGGCGCGACTTCGGCTTGGCAACGGGTCACCCGCGAAGAACGGACGAACGGACCAGCAGGTGACGGCAGGTGCGCCGGTCGGCCGACCGCCGACGGCTCACGGTTGACGGCCGACGGCCGGACGTACGGTCAGGGCAGTTCGATCACCTCCAGGGTGCCGGCGGCGTAGTCGGCGCGTACCCGCTTCTTGTCGAACTTGCCGACCGAGGTCTTCGGCACCCCGTCGACGAAGGACCACCGCTCGGGCACCTGCCACCCGGCGACCCGGCCGGCGAGGAAGTCCCGCAGCTCCTCGGCGCCGACCGTGGCGTCCTCCCGGCGTACCACCGTCGCGAGTGGACGTTCCTCCCAGCGCGGGTCCGGTACGCCGACCACGCACGCCTCCAGCACCCCCGGGTGGGCCATCAGCGCGTTCTCCAACTCGACCGATGAGATCCACTCGCCACCGGACTTGATCACGTCCTTGGCCCGGTCGGTGAGGGTGATGAAGCCGTCCGCCGAGAGCGTGCCCACGTCGCCGGTACGCAGCCAGCCGTCCCGGAACTTCTCCTCGTCGGGTGCGTCGTCGCCGACGTACCGGGCGGTCACCCACGGCCCGCGCACCTCGAGCTCGCCGACGGAGCTGCCGTCGGCGGGCAGCTGCCTGCCGTCCGGGCCGACGATCCGGGCGGCGACCCCGGCCGGCACCCGCCCCTGGGTGTAGCGGTAGCGCCAGGCATCCTCGCCGGTCGCCCCGGCCGGCGGGCGGGCCACCGAGCCGAGCGGGGACATCTCGGTCATCCCCCAGGCGTGGATCACGTCGATCCGGTGCCGCTCGGCGAAGGCGTGCATCAGCGCGGGCGGGCAGGCCGAGCCGCCGACGATCACCTCGGTCAGCGAGGAGGTGTCCACCTCGTTGTCGTCCAGGTAGTTCAGCAGGTCGGTCCAGATCGTCGGCACCGCACCGGCCAGGGTGGGCCGCTCGGCCGCGATCATCTCGGCGATCGGCGCACCCTGGAGGAACCGGTCCGGCATCACCAGCGACGCGCCGCACATGAAGGCGGCGTACGGGATGCCCCAGGACATCGCGTGGAACATCGGCACGATGGCGAGTTCCCGGGTGGTCGGGCCGAGCCCGAACGACTCCGGCAGGCAGATCTGCACCGAGTGCAGCCAGATCGACCGGTGCGAGTAGGCGACGCCCTTCGGGTTGCCGGTGGTCCCCGAGGTGTAGCAGAGCGCGGCGGCATCCCGCTCGTCCAGCTCCGGCCAGTCGTACCGGTCCGGCCTGTCGCGCAGCAGGTCGTCCCACCGGTGTACGGCGACCCGCCCGCCGCCGGCCGCCAGCAGCCGCTCCGGGTCGCCGTCGCCGACCACCACGACGTGCTCTACAGTGGACATCTCGGGCAACGCCATGGCCAGCAGCGGGATCAGGGTCGAGTCGACGAGCACCACCCGGTCCTCGGCGTGGTTGGCGATGTAGGCCACCTGGCCGGGAAAGAGGCGGATGTTGAGGGTGTGCAGCACGGCGCCCATGCTCGGCACCGCGAAGTAGGCGACCAGGTGCTCGGCGTTGTTCCACATGAAGGTGGCGACCCGCTGGTCACCGGTGACCCCGAGGTCGTCCCGGAGCGCGTGCGCGAGCCGGGCCGCCGCCGCACCGATCTCGGCGTACGTCGTCCGGCGGGCGTTCCCGCCCAGCCAGGTGGCCACCTCGGCGCGGCCGTGCACCGTGCTGCCGTGTTCGAGGATCCGGGAAACGAGCAGGGGCGCGTCCATCATCGTGCTACGCATAGATCACAACCTAGTGTCGCAGCTCACATCCTGACCACCCGGAGGACGAGCCGATGAGCAGTATCCCGTGGGCCGAGTCGTACCTGGGTCAGCTTCGCGCCCTGGCCGGCGACCGTACGCTGATGTTCGTCGGTGCCCGTGCCGTGCTGCGCGACGCGGCCGGCCAGGTGCTGCTCATCGAACGTTCCGACAACGGCTACTGGGCGATGCCGGCCGGCGCGATGGAGCTCGGCGAGTCGATCGCCGAGTGTGCGGTCCGGGAGGTCTGGGAGGAGACCGGGCTGACCGCCGGCGCGCTCACCCCGTTCGCCATGTACACCGGCCCGGACCGCACCTTCACCAACATGTACGGCGACACGTACCAGCTCTTCGTGGTCGCCTTCCGGGTCGACGCCTGGTCCGGCGAGCTGCTCACCAGCACCGACGAGACCACGAACGCCGGCTTCTTCCCCCCGCGCTCGCTGCCCGCGCCGGTCTCCGGCACGGTGCCGGAGACCCTGGACGACCTGGCCGTCTTCGAGCGGACCGGCCAGATCGTCCTGAAATAACCCCCGCCTCGGATCAGCCCCGCCTCAGATCGTCTGGTCAGCCCCGCCTCAGATCATCGTCTGGGCGTTCGCCTCCATCTCGGTGGCCGCGTCGCCCCGGCGTTCCCGGGCCAGCCCCTCGTCGGAGCCGGCCGGTGGGCCGCCACGCAGTTCGCTGTTCGGCATCGCCAGGGTGACCGCCACGGCCAGCAGGGCGATCAGCCCGGCCACCAGGAAGACGGTGTGCAGGGATTCGACGAACGACTCCTGCACGGCGGCCCGGACCGGCGCCGGCAGGGCCAGGATCCGGGACGGTTCGTTCACCGAGAAGCCCGTGGTGGCACCGGCGAACTGCACCTGCTGGGCGGGCGGAAGCTGGGCGACGGCGCCGGGCAGCCGGTCGGCCAGCGCGCCGGAGAGCCCGGTGGAGAGCACCGCGCCGAGGATCGCCACCCCGAACGAGCCGCCCAGCGACCGGAAGAAGGTGGCCGCCGACGTACCGGCGCCGAGGTCGCGCACCTCCACCGCGTTCTGCACGGCGAGGATCAGCGACTGCATGCAGAGCCCCAGCCCGACGCCGATGATCACCATGTAGACGAAGGCGTTCCAGAGCGGGGTGTCGACCTGCAACTGGGTGAAGAGCAGCATCCCGGCGACGAGTACGACCGCACCGGCCACCGGGAACCACTTGTACCGCCCGATCCGGCTGATCGCCCGCCCGGAGAGCACCGAGGTGACGATCACGCCGGCCATCATCGGCAGCATCAGCAGGCCGCTGTCGGTCGGCGAGGCGCCCTTGACGATCTGGAGGTAGAGCGGGATGAAGATGATCGACCCGAACATCACCAGGCCGAGGATGAAGCCGGCGGCGTTGGCCAGCGCGAAGGTGGACCGGCGGAAGAGCTTGAGCGGCAGGATCGGCTCGGCGACCCGGGCCTCCTGGACCAGGAAGAGGACCCCGAGCACCCCACCGGCCACGAAGAGCCCGACGATGAGCCCGGAACCCCAGGCGTACTCGTTGCCGCCCCAGCTCAGCGCGAGCAGCAACGCGCTCACCCCGGCCACCAGCAGCCCGGCGCCGCGCCAGTCGATGGTGTGCTGCCGGCGCCGGAACGGGATCAGCCGCATCACGTGGTAGCAGACGACGATGGCCACCACCGCCAGCGGCACGTTCAGGAAGAAGATCCACCGCCAGTCGTGCTCGGCGAAGTAGCCGCCGACCAGCGGCCCGGCCACCGAGGAGAGCCCGAACACGGCGCCGAAGAGTCCCTGGTAGCGGCCCCGGTCCCGGGGGGACACGACGTCGGAGATGATGGTGAAGGCGAGCGTCATCAGGCCGCCCGCGCCGAGCCCCTGCACGCCCCGGGTGACGATGAGCTGAGTCATGTCCTGGGCGAAGCCGGCGGCCAGCGAGCCGACCAGGAACGCCCCGATGGCGAAGAGGAAGACGGGCCGCCGGCCGTACAGGTCGGCCATCTTGCCGTACAGCGGGGTGGAGGCGGTGGAGGCCAGCAGGTACGCGGTGACCACCCAGGAGTAGTGGTTGATCCCGCCCAGCTCGCCGACGATGGTCGGCAGCGCCGTACCGACGATCGTCTGGTCCAGGGCGGCCAGCAGCATGCCGGTCATCAGGCCGCTCATCAGGAGCAGGATCTGCCGGTGGGTCAGGGACGGGCGCGCCCCGTCGGCGGTGGTCATAGTGCCTTCTCCCCCCGTTGGCCCGGAAAATGCCTACCGCCCGTACCGGGCTGTCCGCGCCCGCCGCACGTCCGGGCGGTCCGCGCCGCCGGGCCCCGCCGATCCGCACGAGCGGTCGACGGGGCCCGGCGGGCAACCGTACGGCTGGTTCTTCCCAGGCGCCGGAGGGTCAGTGCCGGCCCTCGGCGAGTTCCTCCACGAGCTTGGCGCAGAACGCCGGCAGGTCGTCCGGCTTGCGGCTGGTGACCAGGCCGTTGTCGACGTGGCACTCCTCGTCGACCCAGTTCGCGCCGGCGTTCGACAGGTCGGTGCGCAGGCTCGGCCAGGAGGTGAGGGTACGTCCCTTCACCACGTCGGCATCGATCATCGTCCACGGCGCGTGGCAGATCGCCCCGACCGGCTTGCCGGCGTCGAAGAACGCCCGGACGAACCGGACCGCGTCCGGGTCGGCCCGCAGCGCGTCCGGGTTGGCCACCCCGCCGGGCAGTACCAACCCGTCGTAGGCCGTCGGGTCCGCGTCGGCCACCGTCGTGTCGACGTCGTACCGGCCGGACTTGTCTAGGTGCTGGAAAGCCTGGATCTGGCCGCTTTCCAGGGAGACCAGCTCGACCTGTCCGCCGGCCGCCTCGACCGCCTCCCGGGGCTTGGTGTACTCGACCTCCTCGACCCCGTCGGTGGCCAGGAACGCGATGCGCTTGCCCTGCAACGTCGCGGTCATGTCGGTTCTCCTTTCCGAGAGCTGGGCACAGGGGGATGTGTCGCGACGATCTGTTCGGTCACGTCGGCATGGAAAACACGTTCCCGGTACGCCAGGGGCCAAACCCGCCGCACCCGCCCCCACCACCGGCGCGCGGGTACGGCGGAAGCAGGTTTGCCCGGTCGGGCACCGGGGACCCGCGCCACATGGCGACAGACGCAGCGGAACAGCGCCGGTTGGCCTCGGTGGTGGAGAGCTGGCTCGGCAGGGGCGTACTGGTGGTCGGCGACGCCATGCTGGACGAGTGGCGGTTCGCCGAGTCGGACCGGCTCTGCCGGGAGGCGCCGGCACCGGTGCTGACCCTGCGCCGCCGGCTGACCGCCGCCGGAGGTGCCGCGAACACCGCGGTGAACCTCACCGCGCTGGGCGGCCGGGCCGCGCTCGTCGCCCCGGTCGGCGCGGACGTCGCCGGTGACGAACTGCACGACTGCCTGGACCGGGCCGGGGTGTGGGACCGGACCATCAGCCAGCCCGGCCGGCCCACCCCGGTGAAGCGCAGGCTGCTCGCCGCCGACCAGATCCTGCTCCGGGAGGACGAGGGCGACGCCGACGAGACCCTGCCGGAGGAGGGCGTACACCGGATGTTGAACGCCCTGGCCAGGGCGACCGAGGAGCTGCGGGCGGACCGGGACGGCCAGCCGCCGACGCTGGTGGTCTGCGACTACGGTCTGGGCGCGCTGCCGGAGGCGGTCCGGAGCTGGCTGGTCCGGCACCGCGACTCGTTCGCCACGGTCGCCCTGGACGCGCACGACCTGGCCTACTGGCGCGGCCTCGCCCCGACCGTGGTGACCCCGAGCTTCGCCGAGGCGACCCGGCTGCTCGACGAGGTGGTGGCCACCGGTCCGGCCAGCCCGACGGCGGCGGTCGCCGGCACCCGGGTCAGCGTCGCCGAGGACGGCAGCACGGTGGCCGTCGGCGGCCGGGCCGACCCGGACACCGGCGGCAGGACCCCGGGCGGCGGCGGCAGGACCCCGGGCGGCGGCCAGGCCGGCGCGGGGCGCCCGGACGCCGAGGGCAGCGACCCGGGCACCGGCGGCCGGGCCGGCGCGGGCCGCCCGGAGACCGACGACAGTGCCCCGGACAGCGGTGGCGGGGAACTGGTCACCAGTGGCACGGCCGGCGCGGGCCGCCCGGACACCGGCAAGGACGCGGACGGTGGCGCCGCCGGGCCGCCCCACACCGCACGCGGCGCCGGACGGCCGGCTCCGGCGTTCGCCGCCGGTGGCGCGGACGACGGCGGCCGGGACGGCGACGGCTCCGCCGCACCGGACGGTACGACGCCGGGCGGCGGGGAGAGCGGCCCGGCCGGCGGTGACGGCATCACGGTGACCGGTGACGAGATCGGGGTCTCCGGCGACGACATCGTGGTGGCCGGCGACGAGATGTCCAGCGCCGCCGGTGCGCCGGGAGCCGCCGCCGGTCGGCCGGTGGCGGCCGGCGGGCTCAGCCGGGCGCTGGTCGCCCAGGCCCGCCTCGCCGAGCTGCGGGAACGCACCGGAGCCGACGTGGTGGCGGTGACCCTGGACGCCGAGGGCGCCGTGGTGGGTGGCGCCGACGGGCACTCCCGGCGCAGCCACGCCACGCCGGTGCCGGCGAGCTACGCCGTCGGCGCCGGTGACGCCTACCTGGCCGCGATGACGCTGGCACTGGCCGCCGGAGCGCCGCTGCCGACCGCGGCCCAGCTGGCCCAGCTCGCCGCGACCACCACCGTCTCGGACACCGGTACCTGTGTCTGCCTGCGCGAGGACCTGCTCGCCGCGCTCAACCCGGCCGGCGGCGGACCGGGCCGGACGGTGCTCGACCGGGACGCCCTGCTCGAACTCGTCGCGAGACACCGGGCCGAGGGGCGCGCGGTGGTCTTCACCAACGGCTGTTTCGACGTACTGCACCGCGGGCACGTGCGCTATCTCGACCAGGCACGCGAGCTCGGCGACCTGCTGGTGGTGGCGGTCAACTCCGACGACAGCGTACGCCGGCTCAAGGGCGCGGACCGGCCGGTGAACCCGGTCGAGGACCGGGTCGCGGTGCTCGCCGCGCTCTCCTGTGTGGACCACGTGGTGGTCTTCGAGGAGGACTCGCCGGTCGCCCTGATCGAGGCGATCCGCCCGGACGTGTACGTCAAGGGCGGCGACTACCCGCCGGACATGGTCCCCGAGGCACCCCTGGTACGCCGGCTCGGCGGCCAGGTCCGCACCCTCGGTTACGTACCCGACAGGTCCACCTCGGCCGTGATCGACCGGATCCGCTCGCACGGCGACCGCCGGCAGGCGGTGGCCGCCGGCTCCGTCGACGAGGACGGCTCGGCGGCCGGGGCGAGTCACCGGGCGTGAACGCGGGTCCGGACGACGCTTCCGACGTCCCGGGTGGCACACCGGACGGCACGGGCGCGGCACCGAGGACCGTCACCCGGCCGCTCGACCCGGGCCGCCCGACGGACTTCCGTAGCCCCCGGCTGCTCGACGTGCTGGTGCCGACCCGCGACCGCCCCGCCGAACTCGCGGTCACCCTGGCCGGGCTGGCCGCCCAGTACCCCGCCGAGCCCGCCACCGCCGGCGGGCCGGCGCCGGAGGACGGCCGGAGCGGGTCGGCGGCGTTCGGCGTGGTGGTCAGCGACCAGTCCGACGGGAAGCCGGGCTGGGCCGCACCCGCGGCGGCGGCGATGGTCCGGGTACTCCGACACCGGGGGCACCCCGTGCTGCTCACCCGGCGGCTGCCCCGGCGGGGCCTGGCCGAACACCGCGCCTACCTGCTGGACGCCTCGGCGGCCCGGTACGTGCTCTTCCTCGACGACGACGTCTGGCTGGAACCCGGCACCGTCGACCGGCTGCTGACCGCGATCCGGGAACTCGACTGCGGCTTCGTCGGCAACGCGGTGCACGGACTGTCCTATCTGGACGACGTCCGCCCGGAGACGCACCGGCACTACGTGGAGTGGACGGGCCGGCCGGTGCCGGAGCGGCTGCGCCCCGGGACGCCGGAGTGGCTGCGGGCCCGGATCCACTCGGCCGCGAACCTGCTGCACGTGACGCGGGCCCGGGCGCTGCCGGCCGGGCAGTGGCGGGCGTACAAGGTCTCCTGGATCGGCGGCTGCGTGCTCTACGACCGGTCCCGGCTCTGCGCGGCGGGCGGGTTCGACTTCTGGCCCCGGCTCGACCCGGGACACCAGGGCGAGGACGTGGCCGCCCAGCTCGCCGTACTGGCCGAGTACGCCGGAGCCGGCATCCTGCCCAGCGGCGCCTACCACCTGGAGGCGCCGACCACTGTCACCGAGCGGACCATGGAGGCGTGGGAGGTCACCGCTGGCCGGTCAGATCGGCCACCGCCGCCAGCACCTCCACCACCGGCACGTCGGTGACGAAGGAGACCCGGTGCGGGCAGGCGGGTCCGCCACCGCCGCGGGCCGGGTAGAGCTCCCGGCTACAGTCCCGGCCGCAGACCGGGCAGTTGAGGGTCCACGAGATGATCGGCCGGTGCCGGTCGCGCAGCGGCACCGCACAGTTGATCATGTTGCCGACCCAGAAGATGCCGACGGTCGGGGTGTCCAGGGCGGCGGCGACGTGCACCGGCCCGGTGTCGTTGGAGACCACCAGCCGACAGCCGGCGTAACAGCCGATCAGCCCGCCCAGCGACAGCGCGCCGGCCAGCGGACGGACCTGCCGCCGGGCCGCCGTCACCACCTGCTCGACGATCTCCCGCTCCTCCGGGGTGCCGGTCACCAGCACCTCGTACCCGTCGTCGACCAGCTGGTCGGCGACCTCGGCGAACCGGTCCGGCGGCCAGCGGCGGCGCGGATCGCTGGCGCCGGGGTGCAGGGCGACCCGGGCGCGTTCCGGCTCGCCGAGCACGGCCCGCGCCTCGGCCAGGTCCGCCTCGGTGGCGACCAGCCGGGGCACCAGCCCGGTCGGGCCGGCGCCGACCAGGCCGGCCACCTCCAGATAGCGGGCCACCTCCGGCTGGTAGTAGACGTACCGGATCCAGCGGTCCAGCGGCGGCGCGTCCTCGCTGCGCAGCCCGGCGGTGACCCGGGCGCCGAGCGCCGCGACCAGCGGGTTGGAGTTGGCGCCGCCGCCGTGCATCTGGAGCGCGAGGTCGAAACGCTCCCGGCGGGCCGCGTCGAGAAAGCCGGCCATCGACTCCGCCGACGGCTCCGCCTCGCCGGTCCCGGCCACCCGGATGCCGTGTGCGGGCGGCACAACGAGTACCCGGTCGACCGGGCCGGGCCGGTCCCGCAGCAGGCGCTCGTGCCATGGTGCCCCGAGCAGCACCAGTTCGGCGTCGGGATAGCCGGCCCGCAGCGCGTCGAGCGCGGGCAGCGCGAAGATGAAGTCGCCGAGCGCGTTCGCCCGGAGTACGGCGATCCGCTCGACGCCGTCGACCAGGTCGCGCACCCTGCCGATCATCCGCCGTCCGCTCAGCCCGCGACCGGGGGCGTCGGGGTGCCGGCGGCGGTGTCCGGCCGGTGCAGTTCCCGGTCGGCGGCCGGGTCCACGGCCCCGGGGCGGCCCCCACCGGTACGCCCGGCGCGCTGGCCCGGGTCGTAGCTCCGGCTGCCGATGGTGATGGTCCGCCGGCCCGGCCGGGTTGTCTTCGGCAGGACGACGGTGAGCAGTCCGTGGTCCATCACGGCGTCGATCCGGTCCGGGTCGACCGGCGCCGGCAGCTGCACCCGGTGCTCGAAGGCGCGGGTCTGCGAGCCGCTGCCGGCCATGCCGTGATCCGCGTTGACCTCGGCCTCGGAGCGGGCCCGGATGCAGAGTTCCCGGTCGTCGAGTTCCAGGGCCACCTCCTCGGGGGCCACCCCGGGCAGCCGGGCCAGCACGGTCCAGCCGCCCTCGCTCGGCCTCAGTTCGACGTCGGGCTGCCCGCTCCGCCCGCCGACCAGTGCGGAGCCGACCAGCCGGCCGAGTTCCGCGCGAAGCGCCTGCAACTCGCCGAACGGGTCCCAACCCCGGTCTCCGCCCCGGTCGCCACCGCGAACCCCGCCCTGGTCTCCTCGGCCCCTGTCCTGCTCCCCGCCGCGTCCTGGCTCGGTCATCCCGCCGTGTCTCCTCCCGCTGTCGTCCTGTCACCCGCCGGATCCACCCGGCGCCGGTGCGCCGCCCACCGCCACGTGCCGGCCGGCAGCCGGCCAGAACGGATCCACCCGGCCGCCGGTGCACCACCCACCGCCCGGTGCCCGCCCGGCAGCCGGGCAGTGCGGTCGGTGCGGTCGTCCGCGCGGTTCAGCCCTGATCGGCCCGGTCGTCCGCGCGGTTCAGCCCTGATCGGCCCGGTCCGCCGAGGCGGCGGCGGTGGTCCGGGGGCGCAGCGAACTCGGCGCGTTCAGGCCGGCGTCCGGGTCCACCCCGACGCCGAGCCGGTCCACCAGTTCGCCGCCGAGCCAGGCGCCGAGCCCCGCACCGGCGACCGCCACCACCTCGATCGCGACAAGTGCTCCGCCGGCCGCCCGGGTCTCCGCGGCCAGCCGCACCGCCCAGACGGCGGCGAAGAGCAGCAGTACGGCGAGGTTGGTCGCGGCGTGCGCCACCCCGACCCGCTTGGCCCGGGTACCCGACGGCACGGCGAGCAGGTCGACGGCACCGGCCACCGCCGCCAGTACGCCGCCGATCAGGCCGACCAGGATGTTCCAGTACGCCAACTCGCCGAGGAACGCCGGTCCGCCGGCCACGTCGATGACGTCGAAGATCGTGGCTGCCACGAAGAGGGCGATCGGGAACATCACAAGCATCGGATGGACCGGGTGCCCGAGCACCTTGAATCGGCTCTCCATCATCGTCGCCTCCCAGGCGCCGGTCGAGACGGCTGCACGCGCTGCTGGCGTGGTACCCGAATTGTCCGCCGGCAAACCCTCCGTGCCGAGCTCATCCGCTATTTCCGGGCTACTCGGCCGGGAGGCCGCCGGGGAGTCGGTCGCGCCCCGCTGCCCGCCCGGGCCCCGGTCGCGCCCCGCTGCCCGCCGGGAGGCGGGGTGCGGGGCCTCGGCGCGCCCCGCTGCTCGCCAGGGGCGGGGCGTCAGTCGCGCCTCGGCTCGGTCACCCGCCAGCGGCCGTCGGTGCTGGTCGCGGCCCAGCCGTTGCCGCCGGCCACCCAGAGTCGCCCGTCGGCCGTCCCGGCCGTGGAGCCGTCCGGCACCGTGATCGCCTCGCCCTTGGCGAACGACCGGCCGCCGTCCCGGCTGACCCAGGCGGCGAACCTGCCGTTCTCCTCCCAGCCGCCGACCAGCAGGTCTCCGCCGGAGTTGACGGTGGCGACCTCCGCCGACTCCCAGGCCACGTAGGTGGCGAACCACGCCTCGCCGCCGTCGTCGGTCCGGTAGACGGCCGCCCCGTCCGGGCAGTCGCCGACCACGTACGCCTGCTCCGGCCCGGCGGCCACCAGCAGCGCGTGTGCCACGGTGGCCGGGAACGGGGCGGGCCACCGCCAGTTCCGCCCGGAGTCCTCGCTGCGGGCCACCTGCGGCACGGCCTGCTCCCCGTCCCCGCCGGTGGCGGTGCCGGGGAACAGCGCCCAGAGGGTGCCGTCGGACGCCCGCCGGAGCAGGCCGGCACCGGCGGCGTCCGCCGGTGCGGCGAGCGTGTCGGGCTGGTACAGCGTGCCGGTGTCCGGGTCGACGAGCTGGCCGGGCACGTCCTGCTGCTCCCGGGCCTGCGGCGGCACACTGTCGCCGGTCCGGACCCGTTCCTCCTCCCGGTGCCAGCTCTGCCCGGCGTCCCGGGTCAGGTACCGGGCACCCCGCACCTCGGCGGCGAACACCCGGGGACCGAGCAGCCGGTAGGAGGTGGTGACCGGGGCGCCGCAGTCCTGCCACGGGACGGGCCCCCGGTAGGGCGACCAGGTCCGGCCGCCGTCCGTGGTGACGCTGAACTGTGCCGCGCACTCGCCGTACCGGACGGTGACCACGGTGTCCCGGTCGAGCACGGCGGTCGCGGTGCGGACGCCGGCCCGGGTGCCGTCGTCGGCCGGCACGGCGGTCAGGTTGACGCTGCGGAGCACCGGTACCGCGGTCACCGCGACCAGCACCGTCATGGCGACGGCGGCGGCGGAGAGGAGCGCCCGGCGGCGGCGGACCCGGCGGGCCGCCTGCCCGACCAGCTCGGCCAGGGGCGGTTGGCGAACGGTCCGGCCCACCTCGACGACGTCGAACGGGTACGTCTGCATCACCTGCTCCCGGATCGCGCGAGTTCGGCCGGCCCGGTGAGGAGGGCGGCCAGGGCGGTACGGCCCCGGGACAGCCGCGACTTGACCGTGCCCACCGACACGTCGAGGGTCCGGGCGACCTCGTCGACGGGCAGGTCCACCAGGTAGTGCAGGGCGATGGCGTGTCGCTGGCCGGTCGGCAGCCGGCGGAGCGCGGTCATCAGCGCGACGTGCTCGGGCGAGGAGTCCGGCACCACGGGTGGTGGCCCGACCCGGCGCAGCAGCCGGTCCAGGGTCCGCCGCCGCCGGTGCCGGGTGTGCGCCAGGTTCACCGCCACCCGGCGCAGCCACGACTCCGGGTTCTCCAGGTCGGCGAACCTCTCCGGCGCGCTCAGCGCCCGGACGAACGCCTCCTGCACCACCTCCTGTGCCTCGTTCAGGTCGCCGGTGACGGCATACAGCTGGACGGTCAGGCGCCGGAAGCTGGCGGCGTACACCTCGGCAATCGCTGTCGCATGCGTCACCAGTCGCCCCTCTCCCTCACCTCTTCCACCATCGAGAGGCGTCGAAAGGTTCCACCAACGAGCGACGTGGAAGGTTCCCGAGCGACGTGGAAGGTTCCCGAGATGTTCCCGGCGAACCCGGCACAGTGCCGCGCCATCCTGGCGGAACGGCGTGACCAGGAGCAACCCGACGATCGTTCGCCCTGGACGCCCTTGACACCGTAGGGCACAGCCAGCCACACTACGCCTGCTAATTCGATTTAGCAGAGATTCAGCTCCATAACATGGCAGAACCGGGCGAACCGGTCGGAGAACCCGGCCAGCCCGCGCACAACACGACGGAGTCGGGATCGGACCAAGAGCCGGACCACAGAGGAGTGGGAGCAGATGAAGATGCCGATCGCAGAACGCAGGCTCAGGCGTGCGATCTCGTTGCTCGCGTTCATGTCACTCGGTGCGGGCGCCGTCGTCTCCGCACCGGCCGCCGCGGCGGCAGGTGGACACCGGATCGTGGAGGGGGCGACCGTCAGGGCGGATCGCGGTTCACCGACCGGATACACCGTCCGGTTCGTCTACCGCAATCCCAGTGCCACCCAGGTGCGCCTGGCCGGGGACCTGACCCTGCTCGACGTCGACACCGGCAGCACGCGGTACCAGCCGGAAGCGTGGCAGACGGGGCGGTACCACTCCGGGGGTACCGAGTTCCTCCGGGACATGACCAGGGATCCGAAGGGATACTGGTCGGTCTCCGTACCCCTGCACGCCGGAGCCCTCAGCTACTGGTACCGGGTCTGGGACCCGACCCGGGGTTGGGAGAACAAGCGGATCTGGGATCCCGCCTCGACGAACCCCCGACCCCCCGGCGAGTCCTCGTTCCGGGTCCGGAACAACGACGTGCTCGACGCCGTGTACGTGCCGTACGCCCGCAAGCAGAACGACCCGGTGCTGCAGGAGCGCGCGGAGTACGAGCTGCCGGTGGCCAACCCCTCGCGGCGCGGCACCGTCCGGTACGTGCCGTACACCACGATCCTCGGCGACAGCGGCCACCACCTCGGCGTCTACCTGCCGGCCGGTTACGATCCCGGCCGCGCGGAGCCCTACAGGGTGGCGTATCTGGCGCACGGCATCTTCGGTGACGAGACCGACTTCATGGTTCCGGCGAACGTGCCGAACATCCTGGACAACATGACGGCGAAGGGCGAGATCGAACCGACGGTGGTTGTCACGATGGGAAACCACTTCACCGGCACCAGCCTCGGCTTCGCCTCCTACAACCAGACCAACGCCGCCGACAACCTGGTCCAGACGATCCTTCCGCTCATCGAGAGCAACTACAACGTCTCGACCGAGCGGGCCGGGCGCGCCTACGCCGGGTTCTCCTACGGCGGGATGACCGGCGCCCACGTCATCAGGGGCTATCCGACCACGTTCGCCTTCTACGGACACTTCTCCGGGAATCCGTCCCTCAGCGCCCAGGACTACGACGACATCGCGAACGCGGTCGGGGACGACGACCTCTTCGTGTTCCTCGGCAACGGCGTCTTCGAGGGCAACCTCGACACCCAGAACGCCATCGCGGACAACTTCAGGGCACGTGGGTACGCTGCCGCGACGGCTCAGGTTCCCGGCGCGCACGACGGGATGACGGCGGGACAACTGTTCACGATTTTCGCCCGGGACCACCTGTGGTCGGGGGTCGATTCCGCGCCGGGCACGGCACGGGTCGTGGTCAGGGCGAAAGCCGCGCCCGCGTCGGTCGTCCGTGGTGGCACGTTCACGTTGCGGGTCGAGGTCAGGCCGCGAACCCCGCACCGGCAGGCGCCGAAGCCGACCGGTGAGGTCGCCGTCACCTTCGGCGGCGCCACCCGGACGGTTCCGTTGACCGGCGGCGCGGCGGTCGTTCAGCTGCCGACCACCGGACTGTCCGTGGGGTCCTACCCGGTCCACGTCGCCTACTCCGGTGACCCGACCTACGCGCCCGGCACGGCGGTCCGGCAACAGCTGCGCGTCCGATAGCCGGCCGGCATGGTGGGCCGGCGACCTCCCGTGGCCGGTCCACCATCCGCGGCCCGCCCTTCCGGCGACGACAGCCCGTCCCATGACGCATTCGCCGCGCCACCCGCACCATCCCCCGCGAGGACCCAGCCTCGCGGGATGTTCGCGAGGAGCTAGCTCCGGGGGATGACGGTGCTGGCCACGACCACGCTGTTGACGACGGTCGCCGTCACGGTACGGGTCACGGCTTCGCCGGCGGCGCCAGCCCCCCAGTTGCCCTGCTCGAGTTCCTTGGCCCGCTCGATCACGGATGACTTCCACGGAATCTCGCGGTGGAACTGTGGGAGGGTTCCGCTCGCCGAGAGCAGTGCCGCGAGTGCGGCGACCCGGGCCGGCGGCTCGGCGCCGTCGACAAGTACCTGCCGGACCTCTTCGAGGAGGCGGGCCCGGCGTCCGTTCCCGCCCTCCCGCAGGGCGGTCGTCCGGAACAGGCCGAGCACCCTGCGGTCCTCGCGCTCGATGTCGCCGCGTCGGACGAGCCGCTCCAGCACCGGCTGGCGCAGCGCGGGGCCGACCGCCGCGAGCAGCGTCTGCACGCCCCGGGGCTTGCCGGAGAGGTAGTCCCAGGCCGGGCGGAGAAGGTCGTCCGACGGGGCGGCGCCCTCGACCACCTGCACCCGCCCCCGGCCCGCCGTCTCCACCCGCTGTCCAAGGGTGAGATCCGCGAGTACGGCGCCGGCGAGGACGTAGAAGAGGGTGTTCTCGCCCGCGATCGTGCCGGAGCTGGGCTGGAAGAGCAGGAGCAGGAGGTCTTCGGGCAGGGTCGGCGGGTCGGGTTCGGGTGCGTTGGCGGTCATCGGCGGGGCTCCCAGCGGAAGAGTCGGGTGGCGAGTAGGACGGCGACGGCGACCCAGCCCAGTGTCGGTCCGAGCAGCAGCAGGGAGTCGGTCACGGCGACCCCGCCGTTCCAGGCGTTCATCGTCAGCTCGGTGGCGGCGCCGCCGGGCAGCAGCCGCTTGAGCAGGGTGAGCTGCTCGGTGCCGCTGATGCCCACCCAGCTGGCCACGACGACCACGCCGAGGGTGACCGGCAGGGTGGTCACCTGGGCGTGCTCGGGGGAGTTGGTGAGTCCGGCGGTGGCCAGAGCCAGGCCGATCATCATGGCCAGGGTCGCGAGAACCGCCACCACCAGCAGGAGTACGTTGTCCGGCCCGTCGGCGACCACGGCCAGCGCGGTCAGGATCGCGGTCACCTGCACCACGGCGAGCCCGGTGGCGGGCAGCAGCAGACCGGTGAGGATCTCGCGGTCCCCGGCGGCGGTGGAGCGCAGCCGCTTCAGGAAGAGGTTCTGCCGCCGGGACGCCAGGGTGGTGACGGCGGTGGCGTAGAGCCCGAACGCGGCAACCGTGAACAGCACGATCCCCGCGATGTAGCCGAGGCTGCCGATGGCGGCGAAGGTGTCGTGCTGGCGGACGAAGAACACGCTGACGGCCACCGGGACGATGAGGCTGGTGACCAGTACCAGCCGGTTCCGGAAGATCTGGATCAACTCGCTTGACGCGATGGACAACACGGTGTCGTTCCTCTCGGGGACGGGTCAGCTTGCCGAGGTGGCGGTGTCGGCGGGTCGGTTGCCGATGGCCCGGAAGACGTCGTCGAGCCGGGTCGGCCCGGCCTGGAGGTCCTGCAACTCGACGGCGTACTCGTCCGCCCAGCTGAGCAGGACGTGCAGGTCCTTCTGTAGTCCGAAGGTCTCGACCACGACCTTGCCGTCGCCGCCGACGGTGGCGGCCAGGGGCAGCGCCGGTGCCGGTGCGGCCAGTGTGAAGCGGATGACCGCCGGCAGGGTACGGGTCAGCTCGGAGACCGTCCCCTCCCGGTGGAACGTGCCCTCGTGCATCAGCCCGATCCGGTCGGCGCGCTGTTGCGCCTCCTCCAGGTAGTGCGTGGTGAGCACGATCGTCGCGCCGTTCTCACGCAGCCGGTCGACCGTCGCCCAGAGGGCGTCCCGGGACCGGACGTCCAGGCCGGTGGTCGGCTCGTCCAGGAAGATCAGTTCCGGCGTACCGTAGATGGCGGTGGCGAAGTCCAGCCGCCGCTTCTCCCCGCCGGAGAGCTGGGACACCCTCGTCCTGGCCTTCCCGGTCAGGTCGACGAGGTCGAGAATCCGGTCGACGTCGTCGGTCCGCCGGGTGAGCTGACCGATCAGGCGGACCGACTCCCGGACCGTGAGATCCGGGGAGAATCCGCTCTCCTGGAGCATCACGCCCATCCGGGGACGCACCAGGCGTCGGTCGCGTGGACTGTGCCCGAAGACGCGTACGGTGCCGGAGGTCGGCGTCCGGTGGCCCTCGATGGTCTCCAGGGCCGACGTCTTCCCCGCCCCGTTCGTGCCGAGCAGCGCGTAGAGCTCCCCCGGCCGCACCTGGAAGGAGAGGTCCCGTACGGCACGGAAGTCACCGTACGTGACGTTCAGTCCTTCGACTTCGATTACTGGTGTGCTGGACATGTCCCAATGACAGCAGCGGTCCGGCCCGATCGTCAGTGCAGGCACGTCACGACTACATGTGACGTGATGTCACTGCCCGCCGGTCCGGGGCCGCAGCATACTGGGTTGGTGACAGCAAGATCGCTGCGCATCACCGAGGCGACGCAGGGACGGTTGCGCCGGCTCAACCTCCTGACGACGATGCCGCCGCTGGTGATCGGGGCGGTCGTGGTGGTGGTCGTCGACACCCGCACCTGGTGGCACGCCGTCGTCCTGACCCCGGCTGTCGGGGCGGCTCTGCTGACCTACGAGCGGTGGACGGCGGACGACCTCGCCCGGGTCGTCCTACCCTGCGTGATCGTCGCGGGGGCCGTCTGGCCGCCGGGGGCGCTGCTCATCGGCGCCCCGAACGCGTACTGGGGCATCTGCACCGTCGGTTCCTTCGCCCTCACCCGGCCGCACCGGCATCGGGGGCTGGCGGCGGCCGGGCTCTTCGGCTTCGTCGCCGCGGTGGGCGCGGCACGGCTGCTGATCGACCAGGACGACGTACGCCGGACCCTGGTCAGCTACGTCATCGTCCCGACGGCGGTCACCGTGCTGGTGACCGTCCTGACGTTGCTGGGCGAGCGGTTCTACGACATCGTCCGGGAGCTGGACCACTCCCGAAAGCGCGAGGCGGAACTGGCCGTCACCCGCGAACGCTTCCGGTTCGCCAGCGACCTGCACGACATCCAGGGCCACACCCTGCACGTGGTGAAGCTGAAGCTCGCGCTGGCCCGCAGGCTGGTCCGCAGCGACGCCGCACGCGCCGACGAGGAGCTTCGCGAGATCCACGACCTGGTCAGCGACACCATCACCCAGACCAAGGAACTCGCGTACGCCCAACGGCGACTCAACCTCTCCGCCGAACTCGAGAACGCACGGAACCTGTTCGAGGCCGCCGGCATCCGGGTACGGATAACCCGCCGTGCCGAGATCGACTCCGGGTTCAGCGAACTGCTCGGCCTGGTGCTGCGGGAGACGACCACGAACATCCTGCGGCACGCCCAGGCCACCCAGGTGCGGATAACACTCTCCGCCGCCGGCATCGCGATCGTCAACGACGGGGCACCCGGCGACACCCGCCCCGAACTGGGAGGACTCTCCGCCCTGCGGCAGCGGGTGACGGAGGGCGGCGGCGAGCTGACGGCCGAGCGGCGCGCCGGGGAGTTCCGGACCGCCGCGACCTTCGCCCGGTCCGGGACGGCCGCGACCGCCGAGGAAGAGGAGGCCCGATGACGACAGTGGTACTCGCCGACGACGAGGCCCTGCTCCGCAAGGCCCTGGCCGCACTGCTTCCGCTGGAGGGCGACATCACCGTCCTCGCCGAGGCGGACGGCGGCGGGAGCGCCGTCGAGGCCACCCTGCGGCACCAGCCCGACGTGCTGGTCATCGACCTGGAGATGCCGAACGTCGACGGCCTGGCCGCGATCACCGAGATCCGCCGGGTACGACCCGGGCAGGTGGTCCTGATGCTGACCCGGCACGCCCGTCCCGGGGTGCTGCGCCGGGCCCTGAAGCTGGGCGTACAGGGCTTCGTCAGCAAGTCGGCCGAGCCGGCGCACATCGCCTCGGTCATCGCCACCCTGCGGGACGGCCGGCGCTGGATCGACCCGGAGGTTTCCGCGCTCGCCGTGATGGACGACTGCCCGCTCAGCGACCGTGAACTCGACGTGCTGCGGGTGACCGGTGAGGGGTACTCGGTCGCCGAGATCGCCACCCGTCTCCACCTCGCGCAGGGCACCGTACGCAACTACCTTTCCAGCGCCATGCAGAAGACCCAGACCCAGACCCGACACGAGGCGGCGCGGTACGCCCGCGAGCACGACTGGCTGTAGTCGTGCTGTGCCAGCAGCAGGTTCCCGCGCGCCTGCCCGGACGTCGGGCATGACGATCACCAGTACGGCGGGGACACGCCCGCGACGCTGAACGCGGCACCGGCCGGATCGATCGGGGCAGCATCCCCCGTCGTCGTGCCCGCCGCGCCCACCGCCGTGGCGGCGGGAAGCGCGACGTCGCGAACGACAATGCCGCTCCGACACCGGCTCGGTGCCCACGCCCAGGCAGTTGCACGAGGCACCTGCCGGCCGCCGCACGGCGCGCACGAGCCGTACCCCGCCCACCTGATCCGGCAGGCGGAACGAGGTACGGCTACGACGTGACCTCCGACGGCAGGTGAACCGGCGACGGCCAGGGGGGCTGGCCGTCGCCGGAGCATGACATCAGCAGTTACCGACCCAGGTGGTGCAGCCGCACCACGGGCCACCGCCGGGGTTGCGGCCTTGACGGCCGGCCCGACAGTCCACCCAGCACCGCAAGCCGATCGTGCGGGTGTCCCCGTCACCAACGATCTTTTCCGGTACGGCAGTTACACCAGCTACACGTCGGCGATACATTTGCTACACGCGCCGGGGCGGGCGATCGCAAGATCCACGGGGGCGGGACCAATGCGGTACACGATCCTGGGCACGGTGGAGGTGTCCGCGCACGGGCGGCCGGTGGTGGTGGCCCGCCCGCAGCGGCGGGCGCTACTCGCCCTGTTGCTGCTCAACGCCAACCGCACGGTGAGCCCCGACGCGGCTGCCGAGGCGCTGTGGGGCCCGGCCGCACCGCAGACGGCGCGAGCGCAGGTCCACTCCGCCGTCTACGCGCTGCGCGCGCAGCTGCGCGACACCGGTGGCGAGGATGCGATCCCCTGGTCCGCCGGCGGCTACACCATCCACGTCGAACCGGGACAGCTCGACGCCGCCCTCCTCGCCAGCCACCTCACGCAGGCGAAGGGACACCTGGCCGGCGGGCGGTTCGCCGACGCGGCCAGCACCGCACGGGCCGGCCTGCGGCTGTGGCGGGGTGAGCCGCTCGGCGATGCCCGGGGCGCCTTCGTCCCGGCCGCCCGCGAACACCTGCACGAGCGCCGCCGGGCCACTCTGGAGACCCTGGCCGAGGCCGAGTTGGCGATCGGCAACGACTTCGAGGTGCTCAGCGAACTCGCACCGATGATGGACGAGTACCCGCTGCACGAGGCGTTCTGCGGCCTGCTCATGCGAGCGCTGCAGCGCGCTGGGCGTACCGCCGAGGCGCTGGACCGGTTTCGGCGCCTGCGAGCGGCACTGGCCGAGCAGCACGGCCTTGATCCGGGGCCGGCACTCACCGAACTGGAGGGTGCCATCCTCCGCGGTGAGCTGGCGCGGCCGGCGGCCGGCGCGGCACCGGCCGCTGCGGCGGCGGCCGAGGTCAGGGTTTCGTCCCAACCGCCGCCGATCGAGGTTCCGGCCCAACTGCCGCCGGACGTGTACGGCTTCAGCGGCCGCGCCACCGAGATCGCGTGCCTCGACGCGCTGCTGACCGGCGCGACCAGCCATCCCACGGCGGTGAGGATCGCCGCCGTCTCGGGGATCGCGGGAATCGGCAAGTCCGCCCTGGCCGTGCACTGGGCGCACCGGATGTCCGGCGCCTTCCCGGACGGCCAGCTCTATCTGAACCTGCGCGGTTACGACCAGGGCGGCGCCGCGGTCTCGCCGGAGGACGCCCTGCACGGCTTCCTCGACGCGCTCGGGGTGTCGCCGCACCGGGTCCCGGCCAGCCTCGACGGCCGCACCGGCCTGTTCCGCAGTCTGCTGGCCGGCCGCCGGATGCTCGTACTGCTCGACAACGCCCGCGACGCCGAGCAGGTACGCCCGCTGCTGCCCGGGGCGCCGAGCTGCGCCGTGATCGTGACCAGTCGCAACCGGCTGCCGAGCCTGGTCGCCGCCGAGGGCGCCCACGCGCTGGTGCTGGACGTGATGAGCGATGCGGAGGCCCACGAGCTGCTCACCCGGCGTCTCGGCGCGCAACGGACCGCCGACCGCCACCCACTCGACATGATCATCGCTGGTTGCGCCCACCTGCCGCTGGCGCTCGCGGTGGTGGCGGCACGGGCGGCGACGAGTACCCATCTGTCGCTGGACAGCCTCGCCGCAGAACTGCACACCGGCGACGCCCGCGATCGGCTCGACGCCCTGGCCGGCGACGACCGCGCGGTCGACGCACGCGAGGTCTTCTCCTGGTCCTACCACCTTCTCGGGGCCGAAGCGGCGCGGCTGTTCCGACTGCTGGGCCTGCACCCCGGCGCGCATGTCGGCCCGTACGCCGCCGCCAGCCTCGCCGGGCTGCCCGCCAACCGGATCCGGCCACTGCTGGCCGAACTGACCACGGCCAACCTCGCCACCGCGCACAACCACGGGCGGTACGCGACACACGACCTGCTGCACATGTACGCGATCGAACTGACCCACAAGGAGGACACCGACGACGAGCGGCGGGCGGCGCTGCGGCGGCTGCTCGACCACTACCTGCACACGTCCCGGGCAGCCGCGCTGCGACTCAACCCGCCACGCGACCCGATCGCCCTCGACCCGCCCGCGACCGGCACGAGCCTCGACGTCCCGGCCGACCACGACGCGGCGCTCGGCTGGCTCACGGCCGAACGACCCGCGTTGCTGGCGATGATCCGACTGGCCGCGCGGGCCGGGTTCGACACGCACGCCTGGCAACTCGCCTGGACCCTCGACGACTTTCTGGATCGCCGTGGCCACTGGGCCGACCAGGCCAGCAGCCAGGAGACGGCTCTCGCCGCCGCACGGTCACTCGCCGACCTGCCCGGCCAGGCCCAGGCATGCACCAGCCTCGGCCGGGTCTACCAGAAGCTCGCCCGCTACGACGACGCCGACGCGCACCTGCGCCACGCCCTCGACATCTTCAGCCAGCTCGGTGACGGTGCCGGGCGCGCGCGCGTGCACTACAACCGTGCCCAGGTGTCGGAACGCCGCGGCCGGTACGAGGAGGCGCTCCGGCACGCGCAGGCGTCCCTCGAACTGTGCCGGGCCAGCGGCCACCGCCTCGGCCAGGCCAACACGCTGAGCACGATCGGCTGGCACCACTCCCTGCTGGGCCGGCACCGCGAGGCCGTGACGTACTGCGAACAGGCGCTCGCGCTGCATCAGGAGATCGGCGACCGGCACGGCGAGGCGGCGGGCTGGGACAGCCTCGGCCACGCCCACCAACACCTCGGCCAGTACGACGACGCGCTGGCCTGTTATCTGCGGGCGCTCGCCCTGTGCCGCGAACTGGGCGACCGCTACAACGAGGCGGGTGTGCTGACCAAGCTCGGCGACACCCGGTACGCCGACGGCGCGGTACGTGACGCGCGGGACGCCTGGGCGCAGGCGGTGGCGATCCTCGACGAGCTCGACCACCCGGACGCCGAGGCGCTCCGGCCCCGCCTCCTCGATTAGCCGGGGTACCCGGTGGTTGGCGTGCGGTCCGCAGGCTGGAGTCGGCGGCAATGCGCGGCCAGGGTCGGTCGGGCGCCCGGGTCGCCGCTGGAGCTATCGCCCCAGGGACTCCTGGTAGACGTCG
The DNA here is from genome assembly GCF_049179135.1 of Plantactinospora sp. WMMB782. Classification (NCBI taxonomy): domain Bacteria; kingdom Bacillati; phylum Actinomycetota; class Actinomycetes; order Micromonosporales; family Micromonosporaceae; genus Plantactinospora; species Plantactinospora sp. WMMB782. The sequence continues at coordinate 1,989,469 of NZ_JBMHMC010000007.1, forward strand.
GCATAGGTGCGCGAGTCCTTGATCAGGTCATCGCAGAAGGCGGCGACGTCGGCGCCGGTGACCTCCAGAACGCCCTTGCCGGCTGCGACGCCCTCCTCGAAGAAGTCGACGAGTCCAGGAAGCAGACCATCGTCGAGCAGGTCGGTCGGCCCGACCTTGAACAGGTAGCGCTGCATCTCCTGGTAGACGATCCGATAGTCGGGCGGAAGTGCCCTGACCCGGGCGACGTGCGCCCGCCACTGCTTCTTGCCCTCGATGATGTCCTGGATGCTCATGTCAGTCTCCCAACCGGGCCAGTTTGCGTGCGACGTTCCGGTTCAACTGCTCCCGCCACCGGTCGCGGTAGGTGCGGGCCCCCGCTCCGCCGGCCAGCGCCGTCGAGAAGCCGGCGATGTCGTCGCCGAGCACCTCGTCGATGTGCTGCCCGTCGGCCGCGGCCTCCTCGAGCAACCCGAGAGCGGCGTCGGCGACAGGAGTCAGGTTGCGGCCCGTGAAGCTCCCGTACGGGAAGAGGTGGGCCACGATCTGACCCCACGCGGCCTGATAGTCGGCCGGCAACGCCTGCGCCCGGCCCTCGAACGCCTTCCACTCCCGGCTCAGATCGCTGCCCGTGATGGTCTCCCAGAAGCTCATGCCCCGCCCTCCCTGAGTTTGTCGATCCGCGAGGAGACGTACTGCCACTTCGTCCAGAACGTCGCGAGCTCCCTGCGCCCGGCGTCGTTGAGCGTGTAGAACTTGCGCGGCGGACCCACCTCGGACGGCCGCTTCACGACCTCGACAAGCCTGTTGCGCTCCAGACGCAGCAGGATGGTGTACACCGTGCCGTCGATGACGTCGGTGAAGCCGAGCTCGTTCAACCGGCGCGTGATGGCGTACCCGTAGGTCTGCTCACGGCCGATGATCTCGAGCACGCACCCCTCGAGCGTGCCCTTCAGCATCTCGGTCAGATCCTCCACCACAACTCCCCATCCGGTACCTGGTACGACCAAGTACCGGTATAACGTACCACCGAGTACCGCTAGGCGGTAGTACCGGGTACTGGCCGTGTCGGTCGCCGTGTCAGGGCGGTGTCAGGGGGGTGACAGAGCAGCCGTACACGGTGGTTGCATGACAAGTTCAGCGATCGCGGTCCGTGGACTGCGGAAGGCGTACAAGGACAAGGTCGTGCTCGACGGCATCGACCTGGACGTCCAGGCGGGCACCATCTTCTCCCTGCTGGGTCCGAACGGGGCGGGCAAGACGACGACGGTGAACGTGTTGACCACGTTGGTGCGGGCCGACGGCGGCTCGGTGCGGGTCGCCGGGCACGACGTCGCGACCGAGGCGAAGGCGGTGCGGTCGGCGATCGGCGTCACCGGCCAGTTCGCGGCGGTGGACGAGCTGCTCACCGGGCGGGAGAACCTGCAGCTGATGGTGGACCTCGGCGACCTGCGCACCAAGGACGGCAAACAGCTCATCGGTCAACTGCTGGAGCGGTTCGAACTGACCGGGTCGGCGGACAAGCCGGCGTCGACCTACTCGGGAGGCATGCGCCGGAAGCTGGACCTGGCGATGACGCTCGTCGGCGACCCGCACATCATCTTCCTCGACGAGCCGACGACGGGGCTGGACCCACGCAGCCGCCGCACGATGTGGTCGATCATCCGCGACCTGGTGGCCGGCGGGACGACCATCTTCCTCACCACCCAGTACCTCGAGGAAGCCGACCAACTCGCCGACCGGATCGCGGTACTCGACCAGGGGCGTCTCGTCGCCCAGGGAACCCCCGACGAGCTCAAGCGCCAGATCCCGGGGACGCACGTCCGGCTCCGGTTCGCCACCGTCGCCGAACTCGACGCGGCCGCGCGGGTTCTCAACGACTCCACGCGGGACGACGAGGCACTGGCCCTGCGGGTTCCCGGCGACGGCGGGACGAAGTCGCTACGGGCTCTGCTGGACCGGCTCGACGAGTACGCGATCAGCGCCGAAGAACTGTCCGTGCAAACGCCGGACCTCGATGACGTCTTCCTTGCCCTGACGGGCCGTACCACGGAGGTGGCCGCGAAATGAGCACCCAGTCCCACTCGATGGTCATGTTGCGTCGCAACTTCAAGCACATCGCCCGGAATCCGACCTCGGTGTTCAACGCGGTCCTGATGCCGATCGTGATCATGTTGATGTTCGTGTACATGTTCGGGGACGCCTTCAACGTCGGTGTCGACTACATCGACTACGCGACGCCGGGTCTGATGCTGCTGGCCGTCTGTTACGGGCTGGGGTCCACCGCGACGGCGGTGAACTCCGACATGACGAAGGGCATCATCAACCGGTTCAAGGTCATGCACGTCTCCCGCGGTGCGGTGTTGACCGGCCACGTGATCGCCACCGTGCTGACCAACCTGGTCGCCATCGCGGCCCTCATCGGGGTGGCCTTCCTGCTGGGGTTCAGCCCGTCGGCGAGTTTCCTCGACTGGCTCGGCGCGATCGGCATCATCGTGCTGCTCGGTTTCGCGGCCAGTTGGCTCACCGTCGCCCTGGGACTGTCGGCGAAGTCTCCGGAAACGGCGGGACTGGCCTCCGTGCCGCTGGTCATGCTGCCGTTCTTCAGCAGTGCGATCGTGCCGGCGGACAAGATGGGGCCCGGGCTCCGGGAGTTCGCGGAGTACCAGCCCTTCACGCCGATCATCGAGACCCTGCGCGGCCTCCTCGACGGCGCACCGTCCACCGGCACGACGATCACCGCCATCGCCTGGTGTGTCGGCATCGCCCTGGTCGGATACCTGTGGGCGCGGTCCACGTTCACGAAGCGAGCGTGACCGCGACCAACTGACTCCAATCCGTCTCAGCGCCCTTTCGAGCCTCCTCGGCGAACGTCGCTTCGCCGAGGAGGCTGCACACCGTCCGCTCGATCCGGGCCGCGTCGGGGTGGGAACGATCCGGCAGACCACGCACGGCGGCACTCGCCCCCAGCAGCCGCGCGGCCTGCTCGGGCTGGTCGCGACGCAGCGCCAGATCCGCGACCCCGACCAGCACCTGCGCGATCACCGGCGCGTAGCCAACCTCGAGCGCCGCCTGACACGCCGCCGCGCGATGCCTACGGGCCTCGTCGACGTCGACGGCCAGGTAGCCCAGCAGGTCGTGGGTTCCCGCCCGGACACCCGCCTGCTGCGCCTCGTCGCCCAGCAGCGCCGTCATGACTTCGAGCTGTTCGTACGCCGCTTCGACGTGGCCGCCCCAGCGCGCCAGCTCCGCCTTCGACAGCGCCAGTTCGGCGAGCGCGCCCGGCCACGTGACCCGTTGCGCGAGCCGTTGCGACTCGGCTATCGCGGCCGCGCTGGAATCCTCGTCGCCCAGCAGCCAGTAGAGCCGGGCCTGTCGGGACCGGATCCGGATGATCTCCTCGGCGGTGCCGACCTCGGTGACGACCGCGATCGCCTGTTCGTAGTGCGCGCACGCCTCGGCGACGTCGCCGCGCACGGCGAGCAACTCCGCCAGCTCGGTCAGCGCGAACGAGATGCCGAACCGTTCACCGAGGGCCCGGAACTCGGCGAGCGCCTGCTCGAGATACCCGACCGCATCCGGCCCGTCCTGGCCGAGCATGACCCGCATCTTGCCCAACTGGAGGCGGGCCAACGCGCGTACCCAGGGGTCCTCGTCGTCCAGCAGCGGTTCCCACGCCGCCAGGATCGCGTCGGGTGCCCGCAACATTCGTTCCAGCGGGACGACGAGCGACAGGCCCGGGTGGCCGCGCGGACTGTGCCGGCTGAACCGGTACGCCTTGTGGATCCACTCGGCGGCGTGGTGTTCGTCGCCCGGCCCGGAGTTCACGAACAGCACCACGAGCGCGTACACCGTGGCCCGGATGCCGTCGGGCACCTCGCCCGGCGTTTCGGTGGCCGCCGTGATCAGCTCCATGCCCTCGGTCCGGTAGCCGCCGAGCCACCAGTACCAGCCGGCGCCGGCGGCCAGCCGCATCGCCGCCTGCGCTTCACCCGCCGCGAGCGCGCCGCGCATCGCGGCGGCGATGTTGTCGTGCTCGGCGTCGAGCGTGGCGAGCCATGCCAACTGGTCGGCTCGGCGAAGCTGCGGCTCGGCAGTCTCGGCGAGGTCGGTGAAGTAGGCCAGATGCGCGTGACGCGCCAGCTCCGCTTCCCCCGCCTCGGCGAGGCGGTACAGGGCGTAATCCCTGATCGTGGCGAGCATGCGGTAGCGCAAGGTGGGGTCGCCGTCGACGATCAGCAGTGACTTCTCGGTCAACGCCGTGAGTACCTCGAGCACCTCCTCCTGTTCGATGGTGGCATCCGCGCAGACCCGTTCGGCGGCTTCCAGGCTCGCCCCGCCGGCGAACACCGACAGCCTGCGCAGGACCGTCCGTTCGGCGTCGGTCAGTAGTTCCCAGCTCCAGTCGACCATCGCGCGCAGCGTCCGGTGCCGGGGCAGCGCCGTACGGCTGCCGCCGGTCAGCAACCGGAACCGGTCGTCGAGCCGGCTGGCCAACTGGTCGACGGACATGGTGCGCAGTCTGGCCGCGGCCAACTCGATCGCCAGCGGCATCCCGTCCAACGCGCGGCAGACGCGCGCCAGCGTCGATGACGTGTGGGCGTCGACCGCGAGATCTCTGCGCACCGCGTTCGCCCGGTCGCGCAGCAACCGGACGGCGGGAGAGGACTCCATCTCGGCGGGGCCGGCCTTCCCGTCCGGCAGGGCCAGCGGCGCGACCGGCCACAGCGCCTCGCCGATGATGCCGAGCGGTTCCCTGCTCGTCGCCAGGATCCGCAACCGCCGACAGTCTCCGAGCAGCCGGTGGGCGAACGTCGCCGCCGACTCGATCATGTGCTCGCAGTTGTCCAGGATCAGCAACATCGCCCGGGTCCGGATCGCCGCGACGAGCCGGTCGGTCAGTTCCGTGTTCGGCGCCTCGCCGAGCAGGGCGTCCCGGAGGCCGAGCGCCGCAAGGGTCGCCTGGGCCACGTCACCGTCGGCGCCGGCGGCGGCGAGGTCCACCAGCCAGGCGCCGTCCGGCAGGTCGTCCAGCAGCCGGCGCGCGGTTTCCGTGGCCAGCCTGGTCTTCCCCGATCCGCCCGGGCCGATCAGGGTGGTGAGCCGGTGTTCGCCGGCGAGTGCGCCGACCGCGACGACAGCCTCGTCCCGGCCGATGAAGCTGCTCAGCTCGGCCCGCAGGTTGGTCTTCCGATCATCCCGCCGACCCACCTCGCCCCGGAGCAGCGCGACGTGCAGTGTCGAGAGTTCCGGTGAGGGATCGACGCCCAGGGCGTCCGCCAGTGCCTCCCTCGCGCGCTCGAAGACCAGCAGCGCCTCGGTGGCACGATCCGTTCCGGCGAGGGCACGCATCAGTGCGGCGACCAGACGTTCCCGTACCGGGTGCGCGGCCACCAGGTCGGTCAGCTCGGTGACCACCTCCGCGCCGTGACCGAGGCCGACCTCCAGGTCGAACCGGTCCTCCAGGGCGGCCAGGCGTAGCCGGTCGAGCCGGGTGACCGCCGCGTCGAACGCCGCGCTGTCGGTCAACCCGACGTCCTGCATGGCCGCGCCGCGCCACAGGGCGAGCGCCTCACGCAGCCGTCCCACCGACTGCGGATCCTCGCCGTCACGGACCCGGGTGACGAGACGTTCGAACCGTACGGCGTCGACCGCGTCCGGCTCGACCATCAACCGGTAGCCGTCCGGCTGCCCCTCGATCAAGCCCTCCGGCAGTACCTTCCGCAGCCGGGAAACCAGACGTTGCAGGGCGTTCGCCGCGTCAGCAGGTGGCTGTTCACCCCAGACCCAGTCGACGAGCGCCGCCTTGGAAACCCCGCGACCAGGGCTGAGCGCGAGCGCGACCAGGAGTCCACGCAACCGCGCGCCCGGCACGCTGACCGGGACGTCACCGTTCACGCGTACCTCGAACGGCCCCAACATCCTGATCTGCACCTGGTAGATCCTGCCACGGACGATCCACGGCCCTCACCTGCGCCGGGACACCCGGCAGGATCGTCGCGTCGCCGTGTCAGCGGCAGGACAGGGCTGTGACAGGAGGCGAGGCAATTCTTCTACCCATGCAGAGAACATCGACCCTCACCGCCGCGCCGGAACGTGTCCGACCCAACCGCCTCGTCGAACTCCTGGTTGCCGACCGTCACTCGCTTCCGCTGTCCGTCGCGCTGCACCTCGTGCCCGGAGCACTTGTCGTCGGGGCGTACCTGCTCCTGGCCGAACCGTTCGTCAAGGCGATCGGCTACCCGATCTTCCTGGCCTGGGCGATCGCCCTGGTCGTCGTACTCGTGCCGATACAGATCGGCCTGCTGTGGCTGGGCCGACGGCGCACCGGCCGCCTGTCACTGCGCGGAGTCCTGGCCTACCGGGACAGGCCGATCTCCCGGGGCAAGATCATTGCCCTCATCGCCGGGCTGATCGTCTGGATGACGGTGGTGTCCCTGTCGCTCACCCCGCTGGACAACTTCGTCTTCGACAACTTCTTCACCTGGATCCCCTTCGAGGGTGCGGGCGGCAGCGCCACCACCTATATCGACGGGTACGACCGCTCGCTGCTGGTCACCACCATGCTGATCTGCCTGCCACTGACCGGGTTCACCCTGCCGCTGATCGAGGAGTACTACTTCCGCGGCTTCCTGCTGCCCCGCATCGCCCACCTGGGCTGGGGGGCGCCCGTGCTCAACACCGTCCTGTTCTCCGTGTACCACTTCTGGGCCCCGTGGACCGTACTGTCAAAGATCGTCTTCCTGTTCCCGGCCGTCTGGCTCGTCTGGCGCAAGCAGGACCTCCGGGTGTCGATCGGCATGCACCCCGGCACGTGCCTACTCATGGCCACGCTGGGCACCATCGCCCTGATCCTGATGTAGATCCGGTTCGAGATCGGGTAGCGATGTCGACATATGCCCCAATCCGCTTGCTGCTCGTGCCGGACGACCGGCACGAGCAGCAGGCGTCGCCTGCCCTACGGCGGCGGAAAGAACATGCCCTGCGCGGTCACCGGCGGACTGGCCGCCGACTCGTTGCCGGCGGCATCGACGGCGACCACCGTGTACGTGTGCCAAGTCGCCCCGCCCACCGCCAACGTCAGCTGGGTCCCGTCGGCCGCTCCGGCGACGGTCGCGCCCTCGTACACCCGGTAGCTGACAGCGGGCTCGCCTCCGGTGGAGGCAGACCACGCCAGGGTGAGCCGAGCGTCGGTGGGCCAGTTGCCGGGGGCGTTGCCGGTGACCTCGAGCGACGCCGGTGCCGCTGGCCGGGCGGCGGGACCGGGTGTGGTGGTGACCCGCGCCTGGGCGGAGCGTGGGGTCTCGCCGCAGGACTGGGGAAGGGTCGCGCTGACCCGATAGACGTGTCGGGACTCGGACGGCAGACCGGAGACGACCGTCTCCGGGTAGCGGGAGGTGGCGACAGCCGTGTCACCGTCCCAGATGGTGTACGAGGTGGCGGTGGCGTCGAAGGTCCAGCCGAGCCGCACCGACGACGGGGAGAGCGCGGTCGCCGTCAGCCCGACCGGCCGGGGCGGGCTGCTCAGGCAGGTCTCGGTACTGGCCGACACCGCTGGGCTGTGCGTCGACTCGTTGCCGGCGGAATCGAGCGCGGCGATGGTGAAGCGGTGCCAGGTGGCGTGAAAGAGCCGTTGGACGGTGGCCGTGGTGCCGACTGTGACGGCGACCCGGGTGCCGCCCTCGTAGACCGCGTACCGGTCCGGTGGCGGTCCGGCCGGCGCGGTCCAGGCCAGGCTGATTGTGGTGTCGGTGCGCCCGGTGACGGTGAGCCCGGCAGGCGGGGCGGGCCGCGCGGGATCACCGGCGGCGGTCGTGGCGCTGGTCGAGCCGACCGGTTCGGTCGATCCGGGACCGCATTGGTTGAGTCGGTAGAGCCGGATCTGGTGATCGGTGGCGGGCGCCAGACCGCCCACCCGGGCGCTGGTCAGCGATGTCCAGCCCAGGCTGACGCCGTCCACCCGCAGTTCCAACTCACCGCCGAGCGGGTGCCGGGGCCAGGAGAGCGAGACCGCCGACGCGGTGACGGCGGTGACGGTGATCGGCAGGGTCGGGGTCGGCAGGCACTCCGGGTTGACCCCGGAGAGCCAGGACCGGCCGGTCACCGGCTCGGTCGGCGCCGACTCCCGCCAGTGTCGGTCGACAGCGGTGACGGTGTACGCGTGCGACGAACCGAAGAGCACGTTCATCGTCGCCGACGTGGTGGTGGTGCGGGCGACCACTTCTCCGCCCTCGTACACCCGGAAGGAGTGGACCCGTGGCCCGGTGGGCGGTTGCTGCCAGGTCAGGCTGATCGCGGTGCCGTTGGTGCTGGCCCAGAGCGCGGTCGGGGTCGTTGGGTCGGTCGGTCCGCCGTGCCGCGCGGCGGCGGGGGATGCGCCGAGCAGAATGACGGCGATGAGTGCGGCGCTGGTCCGCACGGCGGCGCCGCGCCAGTGGGATGGGGTACGCACGGCTGTCCCTCCATTGACACGACCATTTATCGACTGCAATCAATCATATCTAGGAGACTGGCGCACCGACGCCATGTCAAGCGCGTTCGCGCTCCTGGCCGAAGACCCGCCGCGACGGCTTCGGCGCCGGATCAGCCCCGCCACCGACGCTCAGCTCGTGCAGCCCCGCAAAGCCTCCGTGCTGGTGGTCTTCGGGGGGCGATTCAAAACTACATCGATAGAAATAGGGCCCCGACCAGCGAATCTGCCGGTCAGGGCCTTCCTTGGAGCCGCCTGACGGAATCGAACCGTCGACCTACGCTCCTCGAACTCTGTGATCTTGGCGTCGTCATCGACTGTCAGTACTTGACGCTGAGCTGCGCAAACGACCAGGCAAGGTGATCATCACTTGTCGCCACTGGTCAACCGTTGGCAGGGGTTTGCGGGGTAAACGGGGGGCCGACACCAGGCGCGGCGCATCGCTATCGCCGGGCTGGCGCGGGTTGGCACCCCGCCGGGGCGCGTCACAGAACTGCAACAACGCAACGTCGCTGATCGACGCCTGGTCGTTGAGGCAGTGTTCAGCCTCTGACCATCACAGTCGGCCCCGGACGCAGACGCGTCCGGAGCCGACTGTGATGCGTGAGCCCCTGCCGGCTGGGAGTCGCAGTCGCGATCAGAGGTTTTCCAACACAGCCGCCACCCGGTCCACGCCGGCCGCGCCGATGCGCGTCAGGATCGTGCGGGCCTGCTCCGCGGCGGCGCGGGCTGGCCCGGAGTCGCCGGCCGTAGCGAGGGCGTGGGCCAGGCCGAGGAGCGCTTCAGCTTCTTCCAGCGGGTTGCCGATCTCGCGAGCAAATGCGAGCGCTGACCGGTGTGCTGCCGCCGAAGCTGCCGCGTCGCCGACGGCCAGCTCTAGGCGGCCGAGGGAGTTATCGACCGCGGACAGGCCCAGGCGGTCCGGCAACGCCGCATAGACGTCGCGTGCCTCGGCGAGACGGCTACGCGCGTCCCGCAGCCGGCCGGTCGCCACGAGCAGGTCGCTGAACTCTTTCAGTACGCATGCCTTCCCGAGGTCCTCGCCGATCTCCTCGTACAGCCCGACGGATCGGGTGAACGCCGCCTCAGCCTCGTCGTGTCGGCCGAGCTCACGATGGGCCGCTCCGGTGTCGATGAGGTTCTCGGCCTCCATCGAACGATCGGCCAGCTGCCGCGCCAGCTCGCGCGCGGCGTCCAGCTTTTCGATGGCGGCGACGTGGTCGCCCTGGAGCCGAAGCACACTGCCGAGCTTCGTCGTCGCCTGGGCCCGGAGCAGCGGCAGATCCAGCTCCTCGGCGAGTTGCACCGCTTGGCCGAGCGTCTCTGTCGCCTCCGGGTACCGGTCCAGGAAGTAGAAGGTGTTGCCGAGGTTCTTGAGCGACTGGGCCAGCCCGAAGTCGTCGTTCAGCTGCTCGTATTGCGCCCGCGCTTGAGCCAGCAGCTCAACCGCGTCGTCGTACTCGTCCACGACGTAGTACAGCGTGCCCAGGTCGAGCAGCGCCGCGGCAACGCCGCGCAGATCACCCGTGGCCTCACTGCAGCTCAGTGCGGCACGGAAGCTCTCGGCCGACCCGGTGTAGTCGCCGGTCAGCATGCGTACGGTGCCTCGCTCGAGCAAGGTGGCCGGGGTCTCCGGCAACGTCTCCAGGATGGCCGTCGCGGACCTGTAGTCGCCGTGGTTGCGCTGCGCGTTAGCCAGCTCGAGCGCGGCTCGTTCGGCGGCTGAGGTGTCACCCAGCTTCCGGGCCGCCATGAGGGCTCGCTGCTGCAGCCGGATGGCGAGATCCCATGGCCCCGTACGCCTCAGGTGGCGGGACAGCGTCCCGGTGAGGCGCACCAGCCGGGCCGCCTGCTCCGCCAGCTCGTCCAGGCAGGCGATGATGTTTGCGCGATCGGCGGCGAACCAGGCGATGGCCGCGCGGCGGTCTTCTATCGGTGGCTTGGCCCCGGGAAAGACCGGTGCGCCGACCGATGCGGACGCCCCGGCCAGACGCCGGTCGGCCGCATCAGCGACGTCCTGGTAATAGTCGAAGAGCCGGTTCAGGGCGGCCTCCCGATCTCGCCTCGTGTCGTCCTGACGTAGCTCGTGGAGAAAGTCGCGGATCAGGTCGTGCAGTTCGAACCGGCCGTACACGTACTCGTCCACGAGGTTGTCGTGCAGGAGTGACTCGAGGCGCGTGACGCTGGCCTTCAGGTCGTCGCCGCTGAGCGCGGCTGCGGCGTACCCGTCGATGTCCAGCCCCGGGTGCAGGCCCAAGGTGCGAAAAAATCGCTGGTCGGGGGCCTCCAGCGTCTCGTACGAGAGACTGAAGGCAGCCGCGACCTCCTGGTTGCGGACTTTGAGGACCGATAATCGTTGCCGTTTCTCGCGCAGCTGTCTCGCCAGCTCCTCGACCATGAGCGCGCGCCGGTTGCGCATCTTCGCGCCGGCCAGAGCGATCGCCATCGGCAGGTAACCGCAGAGCTGGACCACCTCGTCAACCGGACTGCCGGTCGGCAGGGCCCGCTCGACCACCTTATGGAACAGCGCGGCCGCCTCCTCGGGCGACAGGACGTCCAGAGCGATCGTGGTGGCGTCGAGATCGACCAGCCGGCGGCGGCTCGTGACCAGGACCAGGGACTGGGGTGATCCCGGCAACAAGGGCTTGACCTGGTCGGCGTCGGCCGCGTTATCGAGGACGAGCAGTGCCCGCTGGTCGGCCATGCGCTGCCGCCACAGCGCGGACCGGCCGTCCAGTGTCGCTGGCACCAGCTTGGCCGGGACACCGACCGCGTTGAGCAGATCGGCCAGAGCGTCGAAGGAACTGAGCGGCGGATGGTCCCGCGTGTGGCCGTGCAGATCGATGAAGAGCTGACTGCCGGGGAAGCGGGGCAACAGTCGGCGTGCCGCGTGGTTTGCGAAGGTGGTCTTGCCGACGCCCGGCTTGCCGTCGACGGCGTGCACGGCGATGACCGTGCCCGCCGCCCTGGCCTGCTCGACCGCGTCCCGAACGTGGGCCAGCTCGTCGGCCCTTCCAGTGAAGGTGGGCAGGTCACGGCGTAACCGGTTCACCGGCGGAGGCTCGTGCGGGACCGGGATGATCTCGCTGATCTTGGCCAGCGCTGAGTACAACGCCAGGATCTCGGTCCTGGTCGCGTCCCGGATCGCCTGAGGACGGTCTTCCAGACAGCGATCGAGCCAGAGCTCGATCAGGTCGCGATCGATGATCCGTTTCCACTTGCCCGCCTCGACGGTGGACACCCACGCCACGCTCCGGCCAACCGCTGCGGCGACATCCTTCTGTTGCAGAGCGGCCGGGCCGCGGAGGCCGGCGAGGCGACGACCCAGCTCCTGGCGTTCGGCTTCCGCCACTGTTAGTCCTCCAATTCAGCGTCGCCCAACCGACGACAAGCTCGTGAACTGCGTAAACGCCCTGCGGCAGGGCTTCCGTTTTAGAGTTTGTCCAAACCCGGCCCGATCGGTCCGAAGCTTCTCGTGCGTGAGGCCAACACCGTAACGAGGAGCGAACGTGAAGACCTCTGTTGAAAAGCCTGCCGTCCTGGCGTTGAACTGCGCCTGGCCGGCCTCGAAAGGCGGTATCCCGGCCATGAACCGGCACCTGCTCGCCGCGTTCGCAGCCGACGGGTACCGCGTCGCGTGCCTGGTCGAGGCCCCCACGAGCGAGGACGTCGAGGACGCCGCGGCGCACGGCGTGGAGCTGTACGCCGCAGAGCGCACCCCGGCCGGTCCCTCCATGGTGCTCGACTCGCCGGCGGCGCGCCTGTTCCGACCGGGAATCCTACTGGGGCACGACCGCTTCACCGGGCCGTCCGCCTGGGTGCACAAGCACCTGTACCACCCAAGTGCATCGCTGGTCCACATCGTGCACACGGCCCCCGCCGAGATCGAGCGGTTCAAGGGCGCCCTAGCCGCCACAGAGCGGGCCGAGCAGCGAGAACGGATCACCAGGCGGGTCACAGCCGGCGCGAACGTGGTCGGCGCGGTCGGTCCCCGCCTCCAGCGATACACCGAGGACCTGCTCGAGGACGGGTCCGGTCCGAGCCGGGTGGTGCGCCTCGACCCCGGACTCGGGCCGCTGTGGCCGGGCACCCGTCGCGCGCCGGCGAAGAAGCAGGTTCTCATGCTGGGCCGCACCAGCGATCTTGAGCTGAAGGGACTCGACATCGCAGCCCGGTCGATTGCGGCCGTGCCCGGCGCCGACGCCGGAACGCTCGGGCTGCTGGTGCGCGGAGCCCCACCCGGCGAGTGCGACTCCCTGCACCACACCCTGGTCGTGCTTTCCGGGATGGCCCGGGAGCGGATCGATGTGCGGCCGTTCACGGTCGACCCAGACGAGGTGCGCCGGGATCTCCTGCGGTCGTTGGTCTGCGTCATGCCATCACGGGTCGAAGGGTTCGGGCTCGTCTGCTTGGATGCCATCGCGGCCGGTACGCCGGTGCTGGTCAGTTCGAAGAGCGGTGCCGCAGAGCTGCTGCGGGAGCGGCTGGGCCGGCTCGCCGAGCCGATGGTTGTCGAGATCGTCGATGAGCCGCACACCGATGTACGGGTCTGGAGCGCGGCCATCGCGCGGGTCGTGGCCGATCCGGAGGCCGCGCTGCGGCACGCCGATGAGGTCCGGCACCGGCTCGCCCCCGAGCTGACCTGGCAGCGCACCGCCGCGGCGATCGTCGAAGCGGCCGCCGGCCTGACGGCCTGACGGCTTGCTGCGCTGGTCACCCGGTTCACTCGGGTGACCAGCGCAGCCGTCGTCTGGGTGCAGCGACTCCAGCCGCAGGAGCGCCTCGGCAGGGTCGGCCGGGGCCGACAGCGCGCGGTACACCGCCCAGGTGGTAAGCATCAACTCCCGCATCCCGACTAGGGCCTCGGCCGCGGAGCACTCGCCACACCTGCCACCCGAGCATCCAGACGGCAGAACCGGCTACGGATCCGCGATGACGTTGCGGGGAACGGGATCCCCCCCGTACCCCGTACCCCGCAGCCCTGGGCCCTTCCCACGGTCGTTGCGCGCCGGATGACCGCCATCTCGCGCGCCATGGCGAGCTGAGCAGGTCACTGGTCACGCCCGGCAGATCGACGGTGGCTCAGGAGCACTTACCGAATGAGGAGCACCGGTGACGCTCCGGCGGAATCCTGTGGAAGATCGCCTCCTTGCAATGCGCACACTTGTTACCCTTGCCACGGTCTTTTTCGCAGGCACACGCCACGATTTCCTCCTGATTTCATCGGGTCCGCGATCAGTGTCGACGCCCCCTCAGGCGTCGAAGACGACCCGGGCTTGAGAATCCTGCTGCTTCAACATGTCAGCCACCCCCGCCACGATCTTGCGGGCATGGACGGCGCCGGTCACGAAACCATGCATCGCCACCACGACGACCTCGCGCCGTGCACCTCGATCCCATACGTACATATGCACTGCGGTGGGGTTCGGTGCGCTTGCGCCGTTCCGTATGAATGTCCCCACGGTGAACGCTGGCGGATCTTCGTCGAGCGCCGAAAAAGGACCTTCATCCCTAGGCGTGAAAAAGTCTGCGGTATATACCCCACCGGATACACGCGCAATGATTCCCTGCAACTTCGCCGCTCCGCTCATCAGTGCTCGCGGTGCAGACTCAAAAACTCCTGCGCATTGTTTGATCGTCAAGCTGGTACTGATGCGTGCTATCTTCTCGCCCACCTTCTACTCCCAACTATCCGCAGACCCGGCGACAGGCGACCCGCGACCGTCGCTTTCGCCCGATCAATTGATCAACAAGGATGGCATGCCTGATGCTGCAAATTTTGAGGATCGGAGACACGGTTTGTTCAGTAGAGCCGCGACGGAGGCAACGGAAAGTAAGGCGCGAGCTCAGTGTCGCACCAAAATGTCGGAATTTGAAAAGCGGTACCGATGTCCCAGTAGAGATCGTCGAGCCTTCGCGCCGTCTTCCAATCGCGACACGCGCGGCTAGGGTCGTCGTCGCTGTACTTCGCGTCGATCACCGCCAAGTAACCATCACCGCCGCGGCACAGCACGACCAGATTAGAGTCGGGCTCCGGGACAATGTGCGCCAATAGACGATGTTCACCCACTCTCGGTTCGGTGATCGGCGCCTGCTGCAGCGTCGGCCGCGGCCGACCGACCAGCCACGGCTCGGTACGGCCGTGATGCCGGGCCCAGAATTCGCGCTCGTACCCGTTGAGGTGCAGTTCAGGTACGCCCCGGGAGCGCAGGAACTGCAATGACCGGTGCATCAGCTCGTCGGCTGCCGGGTGCCGGAAATCGCCGCCAAGGAGCTCGATGACTGCGTGTGTCGCTCCGTAGACGGCCCAGCCCTCAGCCGAGGAGACGGCCCGTGTAAGCCGGGTGACGAATGCGTCCGGATCCGCCTGAGCGATCGGAAAGAGCGGACCGATCAGGTCACGCCATATCTCATTCGGATCATCCTGCTGCCCCAAAGGTTTGAACGTGTACCGCCCGAACCTCTCCATCTTTGCGATGAGTTCGTCCAACGACTGCACCCCCCTTCGCTATGACTTGTGAGACTGTCATTGCCGCTCGGCCGGGACCAGTACCGAACACCGATTACAGCCGAGGCGCGCCCGATGACGCGCCGACCGGTCTTCCTAATCGGACGATCGACTTGCCCGCGGGTACCGGTATCCAAGCCCGATGGCCGGTTAGGTGGCAACCGTCAGCGTCCGTACACGAACCCGCGCCGATCGATCGGGCCGGGAGCTGCGGAAAGGATTGTCTTCACAGGTTCGCCCAGTGAACGTCAGCGAACCGGGAACACCTCCGGGGGCAGTGGCTTCTGCCCGAACGCGGCACGGACCGCCGCCCGGAAGTTCCACATCGCATCGGCGAATAGCGCATAGACCTCGCGGTACGCGTCGGTCTCGAGACCGGCCCCCCGCCGGACCGCCGTGCGGATCTCGACGAGGGCGCGGAAGACCGCCTCGCCAGCCGTGACCAGGCCGGGAGTACCGGCGATCAGCAGACTCTCCCGATGTGCGTACAGTCCGGATTTATGAACCGCGAGGTCCGGATCTCCGGCGCCGGGCTCACGGGCGCAGTCGCGCAGTCCCTTGTGAGCTTCGTCCAGGGCAAGCACGAACGCGACGCAGATGTCCCACAGATCCTCCACCGGTGGCGGTTCGGGTCCGTCAGGCTGCCGCTTCCGTTGGTACCGCTGCAACTCCCGGGCTTTTTCGGCCAACCGTCGGGCGATCGTCGTATCCGTTGGCGTCCCGCCCAGGGCAGCGGCCAACGCGGCCGCAGTCCCCGGCGCCGGACACTTGCGCCCGTTTAGCACCTCACCGATATAGCTGGCCGACATTGCGATCTTGGCAGCGATTGCCGTGTTGGAGAACCCGCCGGTCCTGGCCAGCCGACGGAACAAGAGCATCAGGTCCCTAGCTGGCCCAGGTGGCAGGTCGAACGCACCTGGCCGGCCTCTGGTCATGGCAATGTCATACCACAGCCGCACTTCGTTTCAGAGTCTCGTCAGCAGGGCCTCCACGCGACCGACACCCTGGGGGTTGATGTAACCCCGAATCGTGTGGACTTCCCCGCTGCGGCGGCCCAGGGCATCGGTGGGCCGTTCCTCTACGCCCGGCTTCATCCCCCCTCGCCACCGCGTCAGTCAACAGGGAGCTGACCCAGTACCTGCAGGACCTGTGAAAGTCCATCATCGACGCCGATGTCGACGGCCCAACTCCGAACCGGTGAAAATTCACAACGCTAACCGCTGGTGACTGATCAGGTGGTGGCTACGGCGGCGGGTAACCAAGGACGGCCGGCGGCGAGTTCGGTGAGGGTGTGCATGATGTTGCGGCCGTGTGCGGTGGCGGTGGCGAGGTAGGAACGGATCAGCGCGAATTGCTGTGCTCCGTCGAGGGTGCGTAAGCTCCCGGATACTTTCTGCCGGATCTTGACCATGCGGATCTGCCGCTCGGCGGTGTTGTTGTCGAACGGGGACCGCAGGTCGACCGCGAACCGCAGGTAGTCGTCGATGCGGTCGCGCATCCGGCGGCCCAGCGCGGTCAGTTTCCGGCCGGTCTTCGATGTCTGCTGCCCGTGATCCTTGACCGCGACCAGGGCAGCCTGGCGGAACAAGCCGGTCTGCTCGACCAGCAGATCCAGGTCGATCCCGGAAGCCGCCTGAGCACGGGCGGTGTCCACGGCGGTCTTGAGGGCCAACAACGCATCAGCCGCCTGGCCAGGCCACACCTGCTCAGGCGCCAGTTCGGCGGCGGCGGTCTCGACCCCGGCCAACCACTGATCTGGCCGACATCGTCGACCTCATGCTCGCCACCGGCGCCCGCATCGGCGAGATCCTGGCACTGCGCTGGGAAGACGTGGACCTCGCCGCCGAACACCCGATCCTGACGATCTGCGGCACGATCGTCTACGTCAAAGGCAAGGGGTTCTTCCGGCAGGAGTGGACGAAGTCCGACGCCGGCCACCGGGCAGTTGTTCTGCCTCGGTTCGCGGTCGGGATGCTGATGGCCCGCAAGATCACCGCCGCCGACAACCCGCACGACGCGATCTTCGCCTCCCGGCGGGGCACCTGGCTGTCCCGCAGAACGTGCGCCGCCAGTGGCGTGCACGTCGACGTCAAGAAGTACGGCAACATCCCCGACGGCGGCGGCTGGCGCTACCTCGGCCGCGCCCAGGGCGACCGCAACCGCCAGGCCACCGCCCGCCGCACCGGAGCCCGCAGCCCCAACTACGAACCCCGCATCGGCACCGCGTTCGTGCACACCGTCGTCGACGACCACACCCGGATCGCCTACGCCGAGATCCGCGACGACGAGAAAGCCCCCACCGCGGTCGACGTGCTCCGCAACGCCGTCGCCTGGTTCACCGCCCGGGGTGTCACCGTCGAACGGGTCCTGTCCAACAACGGCTCGGCCCACAAATCCCACGCCTGGCGCGACGCCTGCACCGACCTCGGCATCACCCCGAAGAAGACCCGCCCCTACCGGCCACAAACAAACTGCGAGGTCGAACGCTTCCACCGCACCATGACCCACGGCTGGGCACTCGCCCGCCTCTACACCTCAGAGCACGCCCGCAGGAACGCTCTACCCGCGTGGCTACACCACTACAATCACCACCGACCCCACACCGCCATCGGCGACCGGTCACCCATCACCAGGTTGACCAACGTCCCTGGGCAGTACACCTAGCCCTGCACGGACAGCGGCGCCGTCCCGCCGACATGTCGAACCTGATCGCCGACAGGCGTTTCTGGGGGGTTCGGGGGCCGATTCAAAACCACATAGATAAACATGAGGCCCTGACCGGCATTTCTGCTGGTCAGGGCCTCTCCCTGAGCCGCCTGACGGAATCGAACCGTCGACCTACGCATTACGAGTGCGTCGCTCTGACCGACTGAGCTAAGGCGGCAATGTCGGCAAGTGTACGACACCGGCCGCCGGCCCGGCGCAGGGGTTTCCCGACGGCCGACCCAGGAAGATCACCCGGTACCCCGTCCGGTCCCACCCCGGCACGGTCCGCCGGCGGCGCCAGCGGCGACAGCGGCGGCTGGAACGGTCGGCAGGCGGACAGTGGTCCGTCAGGGTACCCCAGTAGGCTGCCATCGATGACCGATCACCAGGCTCCGCCGGTTCCGGCGCAGCCGGCGGCCCCTCCCCGCCCCGGCAGCCTCGATCCGCGCGAACTCGGCTTCACCCCGCAGCGCCCGGTGCCCTGGCTGGCGCCGCTGCTGTTGATCAGCACCGGGCTGCGTACCCTGCTGGCGCTGCTCTTCGGGGCCTACCTGGACAAGCGGGAGTTGCAGGGCTCGCTGCCCGGCACCGTCAGCCGGCAGGTCGGGCCGGACGGCGACCTCTGGCTCGACTTCGTGGCCGACCTCGGGGACGGGTTCAACGCCACCTACTCGGTCGCCTACCTGCTCAGCCGCCGTGACCTGGAGGTGGACGGGCACCGGCTGCCGCGCGGCCAGATGCTGCTGATGGGCGGCGACCAGGTCTATCCGACCGCCAGCGGCGAGGCGTACGAGAACAGGTGCAAGGGCCCCTACCAGGCCGCCCTGCCGCAGCCGCCGACCGACGGCCCGCCCCCGGCGCTCTACGCCGTCCCCGGCAACCACGACTGGTACGACGGCCTCACCGCATTCCTCCGGCTCTTCGTCCGCTCCCGGGACGACAACGTCGGCGGCTGGCGTACCCCGCAGAGCCGCTCCTACTTCGCCGTCGAACTGCCGGCCGGCTGGTGGCTCTTCGGGCTCGACGGCCAGTCCGGGGCGTACCTCGACGACCCGCAGCTCCGCTATTTCGAGGAGGCGGCGCAGGCGCTCACCGCCGAGTCGCGGGTGATCATCGCGGTGCCGGAACCGTCCTGGGTCAAGGCCGTCGACAAGCCCCACGAGTACGACACGATCGACTATTTCATCCGTACCATCGTCGCGCCGACCGGCGCCCAGGTCCGGCTGCTGCTCTCCGGCGACCTGCACCACTACGCCCGCTACACCGGCCCCGACCGCGACCTGGTCACCTGCGGCGGCGGGGGTGCCTACCTCTACCCCACCCACAAGCTGCCGGACCGGATCGAGGTGCCACCGAAGGACACCCTGGTCCGCCGGGCCAGCACCAGCCAGGCGTACGAGCTGGCCGGCCGCTATCCGGACGCGGCCCGTTCCCGGCGGTACGGCTGGGGGATCTTCGGTCGGCTGCCGCTGCGCAACCCGGGTTTCTCGACCCTGCTCGGCGGGCTGCACATCCTGCTGATGCTGGCGATGGCCGGCGTGGTCGCCCCGCGCTCCGAGGCGACGGCGCAACGGCTGTTCAGCATCCCGCTCGCCGTGATGCTGCTCGTCACGGTGCTCGGTGCGGTCTTCTTCGCCAAGCCGCCGAGCGCCACCGGCAAGCGGCACGCCCGGCACTGGATTCTCGGGCTCTGCCACGGCTTCGCGCACGTCGGGTTGGCCGCCGCCGGCACCTGGCTCTGGCTCCAGCTCTTCTTCCACGCCTGGCCGTGGCCGATGTCGGTGGTGGCTGCGGCGGTGGTCTACGGGCCGATCGCCGGCCTGGTGGCGAGCCAGCTCACCGCGCTCTATCTGCTTGTCGCAGGCTCGTTCGGGGTGAACCTCAACGAACTCTTCGCCGGCCAGGGCATCGAGGACGCCAAGTGCTTCCTCCGGCTGCACATCGCCGCCGACGGCACCCTCACCGGCTATCCCGTGGCGATCGACCGGATCTGCCGGCGCTGGCGGGCCGACCCGGGCGGCGCTCCGGACGACGCCTGGCTGGCACCGGACCAACCACTGACATACCGGCTCGCCGAAGCCCCGTTCAGACTCCGCTGACAGCCGGTTGCCCGGCGGGCCAGCAGCCGGTCAGCCGCTCGGAGGGACAGCAGCCGGTCAGCCGCTCGGCGGGCCGACCGCCGGTCAGCCGGCGGACTTCGCCAGGTTTACGAAGCCGCGCCACTGCCCGGGGCCGAAGGTCAGCACCGGCCCGTCGGGGTCCTTGCTGTCCCGCACCAGTACGCGGCCCGGCAGGTTCTCGGCCACCTCGACACAGGCGCCGCCGTTGGAGCTACTGCGACTGGACTTCCGCCAGGTCGGCTCAGTTGTACTCATCGACAATCCTCAGGATCAGGTCTCGGGACTGGCCGCACGGCAGCGCCAGCGCACTCAAACTCTCCCACGTCCGGTCGAGTTCGCCTACCTCCTCGGTGTCCGCGACCGTCCGCCCGCGTAGCTGGTCGTCCAGATAGGCGAGCCGGGGACTGTTGGCCCCGGGCAGGCTGGCGATGACGAAGGCCCCGGCCAGACCGGCGTGCAGGCCGGCCGACATCGGCAGCACCCGGATGTGCACGTTCGGCCGGTGGCCGACGTCGACCAGGTGCTCCAGTTGGTCCTTCATCAACGCCCCGTCGCCGAGCCGCAGGGCCGCCTCGCCGATGATCGCCACAAGTGTCGGCGGATCGTCGCGGTCGAGCGCGGCCGTCTGCCGGGCCATCCGCGCGGCGGTCAGCTCGTCGAGCTTGTCCCGCCGGTGCGGCCCGGCGGCGAGGATCATCCGGGCATACGCCTCGGTCTGCAACAGTCCGGGAATCAGCGAGTGCTCGAACCAGCGGAGCAGGGTTGCCTGCCGCTCGTTGTCCGTCCACGGCCGCAGCCACGGAGCCACCCCGTCGACCCGGGCCTTGGCGGACATTTCCTGGATCTCGGTGCCGGTCTCGAAGAGCGCATCCAGCGCCCTGGCCGTGTCCGGCATCGGCACCATGCGACCGGTCTCGAACGCCCCGATCGACGAGGCCGAGACGCTGACAGCCGCACCCGCCTGATCCTGCGTCAGCCCTTTCCTGTTGCGCTCCCGACGGATTGTCTTCCGAAGATCATCCATTCCGATTACTCCACAGCTACGGCCTACTGGGGTTCGCCACTCATCTCTCGCCCACCACTACCACCAGGCATCTTCCGGCATCCGGCGCCGGCAGTACAGAGTGGACGACAGGCAGAAATGGTCATTCCACGAAAGCCCGAGAGGTGATCAGAAATGCGACCGGTAAAGCGAAGGCGACACCGACGGGACTGGCGGCGGCTCTGGCTGTACTGCCGATGCGGCCACCGCTGGCGCTGCCCGGAATCACTCACCCGCACGCGGCTCCCGGAGCCACATCCGCCGTATCTCCGGCCGGCGACTACCGACCACGACGACAGGGCCGGCGGGCGCGCCTCGTCCCCGGTACCCGAGGTGGTGCGCTCGGCGCCCGTCGCCCCGCCCTCGCCTGCCGGTGCCCCGAGCCGGGCCACAAACGACCCGTTCTGGAACTCGTCGTCCGGCCGGCACCAGATCGGTCGGGTCGGTGCGCTCACGCCCGCCCAGACCTACCGGGGCCGCTACGGGGAGCGGCCGCGCCAGCCTCAGCGAGCCGGCCGGAGATAGCCGTGATCGGGCCGCAGGAGCGCTGGTACCGGCACATGTGCCGGCTCGCCCAACGCCGCCACCCGGCCGGCCGGCACAACCCCGCGCCGACGTACCGCTGCCTCACCTGCGACGACCCCTGGCCCTGCGCGCCGGCCCGGCTCGCCCTGCTGATCGGCTTCAGAGGAAACCGGGTGGGACTGATGATGTACCTCGGCGCGCACCTCACCCGGGCCATGCAGGCGATGCCCGACACGCACCCCGCGCTGATCGCCGGCCAGATCCTCTGCTGGGTCCCCCGGCGCCGCTGACGACCTATCTCCTCATCACCCACCCAGCCCCGGCACGCCGGCCCAGCCGTGCCGGGGCGGCGGAAACCGTTGCAGCGGAGACCGCCCGCGCTGACCCCCGGCCTTCCCCCCGGCCCGGGGGTCACCGCGTCTGCGGCACTATTCGGCCGTGGTGGTGGCGGGACGCGAGTCGTAGGCCCGGCGGGGTCCGCAGACGTCGGCCAGGGCACAGCGGTTGACGGAGCCGTCGGAGAGCTGCCGGACCGTCACCGTCTCGCTCGGCGGATGCCGGGAGACGACCTTCGCCGTGCCGTCCGGCGTCTCGACCCGCTGACCAGGGCTCGGGTAGTTGCTGCTTTCGGCGTACAGCGGATGCTCGTACTTCAGGCAGCACATCAGCCGGCCGCAGGCGCCGGAGATGCGCAGCGGGTTGAGCGGCAACTCCTGGTCCTTGGCCATCCGGATGGTCACCGGCTCGAAGTCGGTGAGGAAGGTGGCGCAGCAGAGGTCCCGCCCGCAGGACCCGATGCCGCCCTGCACCCGGGCCGAGTCCCGGGCGGAGAGCTGGCGCAGCTCGACCCGGCAGTGCAGGGTGGCGCCCAGGTCGCGCACCAGGGACCGGAAGTCGACCCGGTGCGGCGCGGTGAAGTAGATCGTGGTGCGGGACCCGTTCGAGCCCCCGTTCCCCGTCGACTCGACGACGTGGTCGACGGCGACCACCTTCATCGGCAGCTTGTGCTCCCGGATCAGCCGCTTCGCGGCCACCTTCGCCTCGGCCTTGCGCCTGCGCAGCATCTCGTCACGCCGCAGGTCCTCCTCGCCGGCCAGCCCGGCCAGCCGGGGAAAGCCGCTGGTGTCCTCGGACACCCACTGCGGAGCCCAGACGCACTCGGCCACCTCTGTCCCCTCGTCGGTGGGGACCAGTACCCGGTCGCCGACCGCCGGCCGCAGGTCGCCCGGATCGAGGTAGTAGAGACGGCCGTACCGGTTGAAACTGACCGCGCACAGCATCCCCATGCCGCCCACCCTACGACGGATCCGACGCCCCGCGAACCTGGTGGCCCCATCCGACCGCCGGCCGAGGACCGCCCAGGCTGTGCCAAATCATGATCGTCAGGCGCTGACGACTTCCTCGGCGGTACCGGCGGTGACGGCGCGGCGCAGCCAGATGTCGAGTTGCGCGAGATCCGTGCAGCCGAGAACCTGCTCGCGGACGGCCTCCGGGACGGGCACGCCCCGGGTCTCCAGGACGGCCAGCACTGCTTGGGCCTCGCCCCGGGCCTCGCCGTGGGCGTCGACCTCGCGCAGCAGCTCGCTACGGAACTCCGAGCCGACGGTGGTGCTCATGTAAGCCTCCCAGCGTGCACGGGGCGCCTGCGGCAACCCGGCCAAGACAATGTCATAGTACGAGATCGCCCGCTTGGGACCGAGCGCTCGCAGCGCCTCCGCCAGGGCCGGGAACACGGCGTCCACGTCTGCGGCCGCGCCGTGGCAGATCGTCGAGAACACCGCGAGCGCCGGGTTGGCTCGGGCCAGGTCCACGTCGATTACCAGCGGCACGTCACGCGGTGTGAAGATGAACGGCCGCAGCGGCAGGCTCAGCCCTTCGAACTCGAACATCCCCCGGTAGCGCCGGGCGATCGCGGCGTCGGGGCAGTAGACCACCAGCGCGGCGTTGACCGTCAGCTCGGCTTCCAGCTGGGCCACGTAGAGCTTCCATGTCCACCGCTTGCCGGTGTCCCAGCCGCGCTGGACCTCCAGCACCACCGCGAGTACCGGTTTGTCGGCCGCGTCGCAGAACAGCAGCATTCCGTCGGCGTGGTAGGTACGCGGAACGAGCACCCGCACGTCGGTGGGCTGCGCTCGGGCGTGGTGATAGTCGGGCACCTTGACGTCGAACAGGTTCGTCAGCAGCCAGGTCACCAGATCCGGGTCCAGCCTGGCCAACGCGATCGGCGACTCGTGCTCTCCACTCGGCATCGCGGCAGAATACGAGGGGTGTACGACAAGCTCCGCTGAGTGATCAAGTCTCGGCAGTCACCGCCGCCGAGGGACATCCGCTTCCGCGCTGATACCACCAGGTCATCATGATGGCAGGGTGGTATCACGCTCGTCGGGCATGTTCGTCCGCGACGGCACCGATCTCAGGGGCGTCAGCCGCGCGGCGCGTACATGATCACGGCGACGCCGACCAGGCAGATCACCGCGCCGGTGACGTCCCAGCGGTCCGGGCGGAACCCGTCGACCGCGATGCCCCAGGCCAGGGAACCGGCGACGAAGATCCCGCCGTACGCGGCCAGGATCCGGCCGAAGTTCGGGTCCGGCTGCAACGAGGCCGCGAACCCGTACGCGCCCAGTGCCACGATCCCGGCGGCGATCCAGAGCACGCCACGGTGCTCCCGCCAGCCCTGCCAGATCAGCCAGGCACCGCCGATCTCGGCAAGTGCGGCGAGCACGAACAGGACCAGGGAACGCGCGACAGTCACCACCGGGACCCTAGTGCTGTGACCGGAAACGTTGGCCGGTTTCAGGCCGCCGCCTTGGCGGGGGTCTGACCCCAGCGGCGTTGTCGTTCGGAGCGGATCCGGGCTCGTTCGCGGCGTTGGGCGGCGAGGACGTCGGGGTGGCGGGCGTTGGCGTTGCGCCAGCGCAGGTAGTTGTGCAGGGCTTGGGTCGCGACGGGATGGTTGGGGTGGTTCGACCCGGCCACGACGAACATCCGCAGCGGTCCGAAGTGCGCCTCGATCGGGTTCGCCCACGACGAGTACGTCGGGGTGAAGCACAACTCGACCCGGTTGCGGGCCGCCCACTGCCGGATCTTGACGCCGCGATGTGCGGAGAGGTTGTCCAGGATGACGTAGACCGGCGCGCCGTCAGGGCGGGCGGCCCGGATGCTCTTGAGCGCTGCCAGGGTGTTCGCTGCGGACTTCCGCCGGCGCACGACACCCCAGAGGGTGTCGTCGCCGACGCTGTAGCAGGCGTGGAACTGCCGGACCCCGTGCAGCTTGTGGTAGTTGCCGGGGAGCCGGTCCGGATGCCCGGCCTGGGTCCAGGACGCGCCAGCGTGTGGCCGGATCGTCAACGGCCCGAACTCGTCGAAGGCGAAGACCCGGTCCGGGAACGCCGTGGTCACCGCCTCGATCCGGGCGAGTTTCGCCTCAGCGTTCGGGTCGTTGGTCTCCTTCCACGTCTTCGTCCGCTGGAAGGTGATGTCGTGGCGGTGCAGGAACTCCCGCAGCCGTTCCCGGCCCACGAGCACCCGGCGCTGGCCGTGGTTGTGAGCCAGGTAGTCCGCGAGTTTGCGCAGGCTCCACCGGGTGAACGGCTGGCCGAGCCCTTGCGGTCTGGTCTTGGCCGTCGCGACGATGAACGCTTCGTCGTCCTCACTGATTCGGCGGGGACGGCCACCCGCCCACCGAGGGTCCAGGCAGGCCAGGCCCATTTCGTTGAACCGGTGGATCACCTCACGGACCGCGTCCTCGTCCCCCTGGACCAAGCGGGCGATTGCCGGGACGGTGTTCCCGCTGGCCGAAGCCATGATCACCATCGCCCGACGCAACCGGATCGCAGACCCGGTCCCACGCCGCACGATCTGCTGTAGTCGCCGGCCCTCATCATCACTGAGCCGACGAGCCCGGACAGGTTCTGCCATCCCGACAGCCTGAACCCTCCACCAGCCACCACCACGACCATCGACCGGCGTGTCACCCAACCCGGCCAACGTTTCCGGTCACAGCACTAGCAACCGGCCTGACTGGTCAGCTCGACGAACGGCAGCGGGCAGCGCGGGCTCTCCGCGCAGGTGACCAGGTCGTCGCAGCCGGCGGCGACCGCCTCGCGCAGCGTCTCCCGGATCACCGACAGGTCGGCGATCTTCCGCTCGACCTCGGCAAGCTTGGCCTGGGCGCGGGCCCGCAACCCCGCCTCGGGCCGCCGGCCGTGCCGGTGGACGTCGACGCTCAGCAACTCGGCCACCTCGTCCAGGGTGAACCCGAGCCGCTGAGCCGTCTTGATCACCCGGACGATGGTGACCGTCTCCGGCGGATAGAGCCGGTGCCCGCCCAGCGTCCGGTCCGGCTCGGCCAGCAGGCCCCGCCGCTCGTAGTAGCGCAGCGTCTGCTGGTGCACCCCGGCCGCCTCGGCCAGCTGCCCCGATCGCAGCCCGGACCTCACGGTCGGCCACCCGCCCCGGCACGCGCGGCGAGCGCGTCCAACACCTCGACCTGCCCGGCCGGCACCGCCACCTCCAGGGCGAGCTGCCCGCTGGTCGCGGCGAGGGTGAAGGTGAAGAACGAGCAGCAGCCGGTCTCCCGGACCATCAGCTCCGCCACCCGCCCGGCCGTTCCCGGCTCCGGCCGCAGTTCGAGCCGTACCCGCAGCCCGTCGACCCGACGCACCCCGAGCACCGCCGAGTCGAACAGGTCGTCGAACTCGGCCAGCCGCACCGGCTGCTCCGCCGTCGGCAGGGTGCACGCCCGCGGCACCCACGACTCCTCGACGAGCGATTTCTCCGTCATGTTCCGACGGTAACCCTGTACCTGGGTACCGGATGCAACCCGCGACGTCGACCGGCCGGCCAGGCTCACCGGTCGGTGGTCAGCTCCGTGCAGGCCGCCGTCAGAGGACCAGGCGTCCGCCGTCGGGGCGGACGGTCGGGATGTCGGCGAGGCGGTGGTCGAGGAGGTCCAGCTCCGCCGCCCAGCGCCGGGGCAGCGCCTCCGCCCGGTCGTACGCCTCGTCGACCGTGGCCAGGATCCGGGCGCCGATCTCGGCGGCGGCCGGACCGGGCGGCACCCCGCCAGCGGACGGCAACCCGCCAGGCTCGACGCCGGCTGCGTAGGGCGGGGCGGTCAGCACGGCGACGGCCTCCGCCGAACCGAGGACGTCGGCCAGGGTACGCGCCAGCGCGTACCGGGTCTCGTCGATCCAACCGGCGACCGCCTCGGCGTACCCGGTCGTGGCGTCGACCCGGCCGGTCAGCCCGGTGACGTGCTCCGCCAGGCCACTGCGGTGGGCCGCGTAGACCTCGGCGGCCGGGCCCTGCCACGAACCGCCGTCGGCGAGCACCGCCCCGGTCTCGTGGTAGGCCCGGCGCAGCTCCCCGCCCACCTCGCCCGCACCGGCAAGCGCCTCGGAACGCAGCTCCAGTACGGCCCGGACCGCGTCCCCGGGCAGCACCCGGAGCCGGCGCAGCAGTGGCCAGATCCGGTGCCCGTCCGGCGCACCGGCGGCGGCGAGGAGGTCGTCGACCCGCCCGGTCAACGCGACGGCGGGCTCGGCGAGCTGGTCGAGTACGTCCATCACGCCTCCTCCGGACGACCCGACCGGACCACCCGCCGGTACGCCTCGACGTCGCCGTCGGCGTACCCGATGGCGGCGGTCCGCAGCGCGGCGGCGGTGTCGGTCAGCCGCTCCGCCGTGGCCAGCAGTTCCCGGGACCGGTCGTCGAGCGCAGCCGTCCACTGCCGGTGCAGTGTCGCGCCGACCTCGCCGAGCCGTCCCGGCCCGTCGGCGCCGAAGGAGCTGCCGGACGGCCCGGCGTAGGGCAGCCGGCGGGCGAGGTCGGCGAGGAGGCCGGCCGCGCTCTCCAGCCGGACGGCGAGGTCCCGGAGACCGTCCACTCAGTCCTCCGCCAGCCGGCGGTACCCGCCGAACGTCTCGGTGTGCAGCTTCTCCCGGGCCCACCGGGCGGCGTCGTCGGCGGCGGTGATGGCGGCCCGGATCGAGCGGGCCAGGTCCGGCCCGGTACGCACCTGCGGGGCGCCGACGAAGCGTAGGTCGCTCACCGACCCGTCGGCGGTGACGACCAGCTCGACCAGGCCGTCCGGTGACCGGACGGTGACCTGGACGCGCCGGATCGCCTCGTCGAACTCGGCCCGCAGCGCCTCGATGCGCCGGTACCGCTCGATCGCCTCCTCGACCCACGACTGGTCGATCTCCCGCGTCACCGGCCGGTCCTCCTGTCGGCGCGTCGGCTCACCGAATGTGCCGCCTTCGCTGCGTTACGGCACCGAACCGTACCGGGCGACCCGCCCGAAGGGAACCCTTCACCCCAAGATCTCCCTGATCAGGACGGAACTCCCCCGCCGGCCGCGTGTCAGCCGTCCCGGCGGTCAGCCCCGCCAGAGGGCGAGCATCATCGCCTCCACCGCGATCCGTGGCTTGACGTTCGTCTCGATCGCCGTGCGGCAGCCGAGCACCGCCTCCAGCCTCCGCAGGGTGCCCTCGGGGGTCCACTTTCCGGCGGCCGAGCTGGCCAACCCGGCCACGTCGGTGTGCACCGGCTCGACCGGGGCACGCAGCGAGACGGTGAGCACGTCCCGGTAGAAGCCGGCCAGGTCGACGAGCGCCCGGTCCAGCGCGTCCCGCTGGGCCCGGGTGGCCCGGGACTTCTGCCGGCGTTCGAGGTCCTTGAGCTGTCCGGCGGCGCCCCGGATCGCGCCGGCCGCACCGCGCCCGGTGCCGCCGGCACCGAGCGCGGTCTCCAGCGCGGCCCGTTCGCTGGCGTCGGCCTCGGCGACCGCTGCCGCCGCCTCCGCCTCGGCCGCCTCGATCAGCGTGGAGGCGGCGTCGAAGCAGGCGCCGACGCCGCTCAGTCTGCGCGGCAGGGCCAGCACCGCCTCCCGCCGCTTGCGCGCCTCCGGGTCCCGGGCCAGCCGGCGGGCCCGGCCGACGTGCCCCTGGGCCGCCGCCGCCGCCCAGGCGGCCACGTCGGGCGTGATCCCGTCCCGGTCCCGGAGTACGGTCGCCACCGCCTCGGCCGGCGGCTGCCGCAGCGCCACCACCCGGCACCGGGAGCGGATGGTCACCGAGATGTCGTCCGGGTGCGTCGAGGGGGTGCAGAGCAGGAAGACGGTACGCGGCGGCGGCTCCTCGATCGCCTTCAACAGCGCGTTGCCGGCCGCCTCGGTGAGCCGGTCCGCGTCCTCGATCACCAGTACCTGCCAGCGCCCCCCGCTCGGCGTGCTGGCCGCCCGCAGCACCAGGGCCCGCATCTCGCCGACTCCGATGGAGAGCCCCTCCGGCACCACGAACCGTACGTCGGCGTGCGTCCCGGCCAGCGTGGTGTGGCAGCCGGCGCACTCGCCGCAGCCGGTACCCCGGTGGCATTGCAGGGCCGCCGCGAACGCCCGGGCCGCGACCGACCGGCCGGAGCCGGGCGGCCCGGTGAAGATCCAGGCGTGTGTCATAGCGCTGCCGGCAGCGGCAGCGGTGTCAGCAGCGGCAATGTTGTCGGCGGCAGCCGCTTCGGCGCCGGCAACGTCGCCGGCGGCAGCGCCCTCGACAGCGGCGGCCCGGATCGTCTCCGCCGCGGCGGCGGCCCGGCGGAGCAGGTCCACCGCCTCCGGCTGGCCCACCAGGTCGGCGAAGACGTCGGCCATCAGGGGCGCCGTTCGAGTTCGAAGCCACCCGCCGCACGCGAATCCACGGCGTCGGATGGGTCCGGCTGTGCCGCCTGTGCTGCCTGGCGCTCGGCTTCGGATAACTCCGGCCGGGTCGAGGTGTCCGGCGGGTCGGCCGGCTCGGGTCGGCCGTCCGGGTCCGGGTCGGCGAGCATCCCGGCGACCCGCTCGGCCACCGCCGCCGCGAGTTCGTCGACCGGCCGGGAGGCGTCCAGCACCAGGTATCGCTTGGGGTCGGCGGCGGCCAGGTCGAGGAAGGCGTACCGGACCCGGTCGTGGAAGTCGAACGACTCGGTCTCCACCACGTCCTTCTCACCACCCCGGGCGGTGACCCGGCCAAGGCCGGCCCGGGGCTCGATGTCGAGCAGTACCACCAGGTCGGGCTTGAGGCCCCCGGTGGCCCAGGAGGAGAGCCAGGAGATCTCCTCGACCGGCAGGGTCCGGCCGGCGCCCTGGTAGGCCAGCGACGAGTCGACGTACCGGTCGCTGATCACCACCGCGCCCCGGGCCAACGCCGGGCGGACCACCGTGGCGACGTGGTGTGCCCGGTCGGCGGCGTAGAGCAGCGCCTCCGCCCGGGGGGCGATGGTGTCCGGGCCGCCGGTCCGGCCGAGCACCAGGCTGCGGATCTGCTCCCCGACCCCGGTCGCGCCCGGCTCCCGGGTCACCACCACCTCGTGCCGCTGCCGGCGCAACTCCTCGGCCAGCCGGTTCACCTGGGTCGACTTGCCCGCGCCCTCGCCACCCTCGAAGACCACGAAGGCGCCGGTCGAGGCGAACGGCTCGGCCGGGAAGAGCGGACGGCCCCGGATCGAGCCCCAGAGGTCGGAGAGCACCGGTACGCCCGGCTTGTCGTCCATCTGGCGGAACGCCTTGAACCCGGTGTAGATGCCGACCAGCCCGGCGGCCAGCAGCAACAGGCGGGTCGAGGAGACCGAGATGCCGAGGTCGGCGACGCGCAGCTGCCAGGAGCCGCCGACGCCGACCAGCAGGCTGCTGACCGAGATCGCCAGGATCAGCACCAGCCGGGTCCCGGTCTGCACCACCGCGAAGACCCGGCCGCGTACCTCGTCGGCGATCTCGCCGCCGAGCAGGGTGATGCCGGCCAGGAAGGCCATCCCGGCGCCCGCGCCGACGAGTACCGCGCCGAGGATCGCCATGGAGAGGTGGATGGAGCCGGCCAGCATCAACACCGAGGCGCTGGCCAGCACGATGCTCACCCCGAACCAGCGGCGCCGGGACATCTCCCGGACGATCATCGGCCCCAGCCCGATGCCGAGCGACAGGCCGAGGAAGATCGCTCCGAAGAGCAGGTAGAAGGCGGCGTCACCGGCGGCCAGCGACTTGGTGAAGAAGTTCGCCGTACCGATCACCACGCCGCCACCGGCGAAGGCGCCGAAGATGCCCAGCACCAGCCCGCGGACCAACGGGGTCTTGCCGATGAACCGCCAGCCGTCGACGAACTGGCGCAGCACGCTCTGCTCGGCCCGCCCGGCGCTGTCCCGGCGACCGCTGCGTCCGCTGATCTCCCGGATGCCGAAGAACACCACCAGCGCGGTGGCCAGCCGGCTCAGCGAGTTGAAGTAGAGCGCCAACTGGGTCGGGTCGGCCCAGCCGGGCGGCGGACCGCCGGCGGCCGCCCGGATGCTCCGGTCCAGCACGGCGATGCTGACGGCGGCGAGCACCGGGGTCAGCCCGTACGTGGTGATCAGAGTGAGCTGGTTAGCCATCTCCAGCCGGGACCGGGGGATCAGGTTCGGGACCGCGGCCTCCTTGGCCGGGATCCAGATCAGCGTGATCGCCTCGATCAGGAAGGTGGCGACCGCCGCCCAGCCGACCACCAGGCCGCCGCCGACGTCCAGCAGGGCGGCCAGCGGGATGGAGGCGAAGAGCACGAACCTGAGCAGGTCGCAGATGACCATCGTGTAGCGCCTGTCGAACCGGTCGGCGAGCACTCCGGCGACCGGGCCGAGGACCAGGGCCGGCAGCAGGCGTACCGCGATCACGGCGCCGAACGCCAGGCCCTTGGCCGTGTCCCCGGTGACCTGGCTGGAGGCGAAGACCGAGGTGGCCAGCAGGCCGAGCCAGTCGCCGAACGAGGCGGCACCGAGCACCAGCCAGAGCCGGCGGAACGGGCGGATCCGCAGCACCGAGCGGAGTGCCTGGTAGCCGGTCCGGTCGACCGGGCCGCCGGCGGAGGAGGGCGTGCCAGCCCCGGACGGCGGCGGCGGTGCCGCGCGCTCCGCGCTGCTGTCGTTGTCGTCGATGGCCGTACCCCTCCACGCCCCGGCCCATGGCTGGGCTCCCCCGGTCACACACTCTAATCGCGGTACGGAACCGTCCCGACCCCGACATTCCCCGGAACCCGAGCCTAGGGGTCGGCCGGTCCGACGCCACGCCGGGATACGCGAGACAGTTTCGCATTATCGTCCCGGGCGTTAGCGTGCTCGAATGGCCACCGAACGCGACCTGCTGCGCAACCGCCTCGACGAGGCGACCGCACACCTCGAACCACCCTTCGCCGTGGTCGACCTCGACGCGTTCGGCGCCAACGCCCGGGCCATGGTCGACCGCTCCGGCGGCCGCCCGCTGCGGATCGCCAGCAAGTCGCTGCGCTGCCGCGCCCTGCTCCGCCGCGCCCTGGCCGGGCCCGGCTGGCACGGCGCGCTGGCGTACACCCTGGCCGAGGCGATCTGGCTGGTCCGGTCCGGAGTGACCGACGACGTGCTGGTCGGCTATCCCAGCGCCGACCGGCAGGCCCTGGCGCAGCTCGCCGCCGATCCGGAACTGGCCGGCCGGATCTGCCTGATGGTGGACAGTCCCGCCCAGCTCGACCTGGTCGACGCGGTCGCCGCGCCGGACTCCCGCGCCGAGCTCCGGACCTGCCTCGAACTGGACGCCTCCTGGCGCCCGCTGGCCGACTCGCTCGGCGGCCGGCTGCACATCGGCGTCCGCCGCTCACCGGTACGCTCGGCCGCCGAGGCCGGCGCGCTGGCCGCCGCGATCGGGCAACGGCCGGGCTTCCGGCTGGTCGGACTGATGGCGTACGAGGCGCAGATCGCCGGGCTCGGTGACGCACCGCCCCGGCAGGCGGTACGGGCCGCCACGATCCGGCTGCTGCAACGGCGGTCGTACCGGGAACTCCTGCACCGGCGCGCGGCGGCGGTCGCGGCGGTACGCGAACACGCCGACCTGGAGTTCGTCAACGGCGGCGGTACCGGCAGCATCGCGCTGACCGCGGCGGACCCGGCGGTAACCGAGATCACCGCCGGGTCGGGCCTCTACGGGCCGACACTCTTCGACGCATACCGGAGCTGGCGGCCCCGGCCGGCGGCGTTCTTCGCCCTGCCGGTGGTCCGCCGTCCCGCCCCCGGGGTGGTGACCCTGCTCGGCGGCGGCTGGGTGGCGTCCGGGCCGGCCGACCCGACCCGGCTGCCCACCCCGTGGCTGCCGCCGGGTCTGCGGTTGACCGGCACCGAGGGCGCCGGGGAGGTGCAGACCCCGGTGACCGGCAGCCCCGCCGAGTCGCTGCGGGTCGGCGACCGGGTCTGGTTCCGGCACGCCAAGGCCGGCGAGCTGGCCGAACATGTCGGAGAACTGCACCTGTTGGAGTCGGATCGGGTGGTGGACACCGTCCCGACCTACCGCGGCGAGGGACGGGCCTTCCTCTGACCTCTGCCCCGGGCTGCCGGCTGACCGGCCGAGGAGGGCTGCCGGCGCTAGCCGGCCGAGGAGGAGGCGGCGTCGACGTGCCGGTGCAGGTACTCGCGGATCAGCGCGGTCGCCTCGACCAGTACCTTCTCGTCGCCCTCCGGATCACGCCGGAACGCCAGCTTGATCAGCGCGTCGGCCGCCTCGACGGCGATCTCCAGCGCGAAGCGCAGCCGGGGCGCGTCGGTGGTGCCGAACTGCTCGACGAGCACCCGGGCCAACTGCTCGGCGATCACGCCGTTGTTGTCCCGGTCCTCGTCGAGCAGGTGCACGTCGACGACGTCGCCGAAGTGCAGGGTGCGGAAGCCCGGCACCCTCCGGTGCATGGTGATGTACTCGTCGATCGCGGCGTCGACGCCGTCCCACCAGTGGGTCAGGTCGCCCCGGGAGAAGCGGTCGCTGAGCCGCTCCAGGTACGCCTCCATGTTGCGCAGGGTCAGCGCCTGCACGATCGCTCGCTTGTCCGGGAAGAACTGGTACACCGACCCGATGGCCACTCCGGCACGCTCGGCGAGCAGGGTGGTGGTCAGCCCCTCGTAGCCGACCTCGTCGACTATCTCGGCACAGGCGTCGAGCATGCGCTGGACCCGGGCGACGCTGCGGCCCTGCACCGGTACGCGGCGCAGTGGACCGGATGTGGCGGTTGACGTGGACACTCGTCGCCACTCCCTTTCGACGGGGTGAAGGTTACTAGGCGTCACGGTTTCGAAACGCTATCCGGACTAACGAGCCGAGCGGATATCGGTATTTACTCGGCGTGACGATCCTGATTTACTCGCCCTGGCACACCTTGACGCGAGTCTAATTCGTGTTTTCGGATCGGTGACCTGGTCAGAGCCAGGGGAGGTCAGATGAGCGGGCGTACCGCGCCACCCGGAGTCACCTCCTCGTGGTCCAACTGGGCCGGCAATCAGCATGCCATCGGCGACGCGCTGCGACCGTCGACCGTGGACGAGGTCGTCGCCACGGTCCGGGCGGTCCGGGCCGCCGGCCGGCGGGTCAAGCCGGTCGGCAGCGGCCACTCGTTCACCGCGATCGCCCGGGCCGAGGACCAGCGGGTCGATCTCACCGCGCTGGCCGGACCCGTCCGGGTCGATCCCGGGCGTCGGCTGATCACGGTACCCGGCGGGATCACCCTGCACGCGCTCAACGAGGCGCTCGCCGCGCACGGCCTGGCCCTGGCCAACCTCGGCGACATCGACGCGCAGACCATCGCCGGGGCGATCTCCACCGGCACCCACGGCACCGGCGCCGGCTTCGGCTGCCTCTCCACATTCGTCGCCGGACTGACCCTGGTGACCGGCACCGGCGAGCTGCTGGAGTGCTCCGCCGAGCAGCACCCGGACGTCTTCGCGGCGGCCCGGGTCGGGCTCGGTGCCCTCGGCGTGATCGTCGAGGTCACCCTGAACTGCGTCGACGCCTTCGTGCTGCGCGCCGACGAACGCCCCGCCCCGCTCGCCGAGGTACTCGCCGGGCTCCCCGAGCTGGTCGCCGGGAACGACCACTTCGAGTTCTACTGGTTCCCGTACACCGACCGGGTGCAGGTGAAGGTGAACAACCGGGTACCCGTCGACGACCAGCCGTTGCGCCGGTTCCGCAGCTGGCTGGACGACGACTTCCTGGCCAACAGCGTCTTCGCCGGAGCCTGCCGGCTCGGCCGGGCCGCCCCGGCACTGGTGCCGACCATCTCCGCCGTCTCCGCCCGGGCGCTCACCGCACGCCGCTACACCGCCCGCTCCGACCGGGTCTTCTGCACCCCGCGCCGGGTCCGGTTCGAGGAGATGGAGTACGCGCTGCCCCGGGCCGCCCTGCCCGAGGCGCTGGCCGGGCTGCGCCGGGTGATCGACGAGCTGCCGTTCCGGGTGCTCTTCCCGGTCGAGGTCCGGTTCACCGCCCCGGACGACATCTGGCTCTCGCACGGCCACGGGCGCGAGTCGGCGTACGTGGCGATCCACCAGTACGCCGGGATGCCGGCCGAGCCGTACTTCCGGGCCTTCGAGCAGGTCGCCGCCGGGCTGGGCGGCCGGCCGCACTGGGGCAAGCTGCACTACCGGGACGCCGGGTCGCTGCGGCCGGCGTACCCCCGGTTCGACGACTTCCTGGCGGTACGCGACCGGCTCGACCCGGACCGGATCTTCGCGAACTCCTACACCGAGCAGGTGCTCGGCGCCTGAGGCCCACCGGGGCCCGGCCGGCGGAATTCGGTCGAGCCGGCCGCTGGGTATGCCGTATACAGGCCCGGTGACCAGCAGCAGCCTGCCCCGGATGCGGCCGTACACCGACGGCGACCTGCCCCGGCTCGCGGAGACCTTCGCCGGCTGGATCGCCGAGGCCGGCAGATGCGGGTACGACCACGTCGGCGAGGTGCCGCACCGGATCTACGAGAACCTGCGCGGGAAGCCGATCGGGGAACTGGTCCAGCTCTGGGAGACCGGGGGCGAGATCGTCGGGCTGGCGGTCAACCTGCGGTTCGGTGCCGCCTTCGACGTCTTCTGCGCACCCGCGCTGCGCGGCGGCGGGGCCGAGCTGGCGATGCTGCGCACGGCGTACCAGACCACCGCCCGGACGATGACCGCCGACCGGACCGCCGAGCCGTACGTGCTGACCGACGTCTTCGACTGCGACAGCACCCGGATCCAGTTGCTCACCGGGCTCGGTTTCACCCGGTTCCGCACCTGGGACGACGTGACCGTCCGGGACCTCACCGACCCGGTCGGCGTCCCGGCCCCGCCGGAGGGCTTCGTACTGCGTACCGCCCGGCCGGGCGACGCCGACCAGCTCGCGGCGGCCCGCAACTCGGCCTTCGAGGCGGACTGGACCGGGCAGCTCTACCGGTCGGCGGTGATGACCCGACCCGGCTACGCCGCCGAGTGGGAGTTCGTCGCCGAGGCGCCGGACGGCCGGATCGCCGCCTTCGCCGTCTGCTGGCTGGACGGGCGCAACCGGGTCGGGCACTTCGAGCCGGTCGGCACGCACCGGGACTTCCACCGCCGCGGACTGGCCCGGGCGGTGATGCTGGCCGCGATGCACCGGATGCGGGCGGCCGGGATGACCACGGTGACGGTCAACTACAACGCCGACAACCTGCCGGCCGCCAGGCTCTACGCCTCGCTCGGCTTCCGCCGCGAACACCGGACGTACGGCTTCCGCCGCCCCCGCCCCACCTGACCCGACTGCCGCTCAGGTCGGGCCAAGATTCTTGTTGCCTGGTGGTCTCCGGTGAACCACAGTTCAACAAGAATCTTGGCGACCCACCGCACCCGGCGGGGGCGGTGCGGTGAGGGCGGCCCCGCCGGGCCGGTCGCACTGCCGGAGGTGGGGGGTGGCCGTTACTCGGTTGGGTCGGCGGTGGTGGCTGCCGCCGCCCTGCTCGGGGCGGCCTTCTTCGCCGGAGCCTTCTTCGCGGCCGTCGCCTTCGTCGCAGTCGCCTTCTTGGCGGCGGTCTTCTTGGCGGTCGTCTTCTTCGCGGTCGTCTTCTTCGCCGCCGCCGTCTTCTTCGCCGCCGAGCCGTCGCCGGTCGCCTTGGCCGCCGTCTTCTTGGCTGTCGTCTTCTTCGCCGCCCGCTTGCGCGGTGCCGGACCCTTGGCCCGCTTCTCGGCCAGCATCTCCGACGCCTCCTCCAGGGTCAGCGCCTCCGGAGTCTGGCCGCGCCGCAGCGACGCGTTGGTCTCGCCGTCGGTGACGTACGGCCCGAACCGGCCGTCCTTGATCACCAGCGGCTTCTCGGTCAGCGGATCGGCACCCATCTCCCGCAGCGGCGGGGCCGCCGCCCGGCGCTGCCGGGTCTTCGGCGCCGCCAGCAGGGCCAGCGCCTCGTCCAGGGTGACGGTGAAGAGCTGCTCCTCCGACTCCAGCGAGCGGAACTCGTCACCGCGCTTGACGTACGGGCCGTAGCGGCCGTTCGCGGCCAGCACCTCGGCACCGTCCGGCCCGACCCCGACCACCCGGGGCAGGGTGAGCAGGCGCAGCGCCTCCGACATGGTCAGCGAATCCGGGGACTGGGTGCGCAGCAGCGACGCCTTGCGCTCGCCGCTCGAAACGTACGGCCCGAACCGGCCGGACTTGAGCACGATCGGCTCGCCGGTCTCCGGGTGCTCGCCGAGCTTGCGCTCGCCGCCACCGCCGAGGAACAGCTCGTGCACCTTCTCCGGGGTCAGCTCGTCCGGCGCCACGCCCTCCGGGATCGGCGCCCGGTCGCCGGCCGGCGTGGTGTCCTCGGGCGGGCCGCCGTCGCCGGTGTCCCGGGCCGCGGGGGCGGCCGACTCCGCGCCGGGCAGGCTGCGTTGCAGGTACGGCCCGTAGCGGCCGACCCGGACGACGACGTCGCGCCCCTCGTCGTCCCGGAACAGCGGGATCGAGTTGACACTGCGCGCGTCGATCTCGCTCAGGTTCTCGGTGACCATCTTCTTCAGCCCGCCGGACCGGGCCACCGACTGGTCCCCGCCCATCTCGCTGCCGAAGTAGAACGAGGTCAGGAAGTCCACCGCCGCGTGGTCACCACCGGCGATCTCGTCCAGCTCGTTCTCCATCGCGGCGGTGAAGTTGTAGTCGACGAGCCGGGGGTAGTGCCGCTCCAGCAGGCCGACCACGGCGAAGGCCAGGAAGGACGGGATCAGCGCCTGGCCGCGCTTGAAGACGTACCCCCGGTCCTGGATCGTCGCCATGATCGAGGCGTAGGTGGAGGGCCGGCCGATGCCCAGCTCCTCGAGCGACTTCACCAGCGACGCCTCGGTGTACCGGGACGGCGGCTGGGTGTGGTGGCCGGTCGGGGCGAGTTCCTCGGCGGTCAGCGGCTGGTCCCGGACCAGGTTCGGCAACCGCCGCTCGGCGTCCTCGGCCTCGGCGTTCTCGTCGTCGGACGACTCCACGTACGCCCGCAGGAAGCCCGGCTCGGTGATGGTCTTGCCGGTGGCGCCGAAGTCGGCCTCCTCGCCGGCGCTGGAGACCGCCCGGATCCGCACCGAGACGCTGGAGCCGACCGCGTCGGTCATCTGGGAGGCGATGGTCCGCCGCCAGATCAGCTCGTAGAGCCGGAACTCCTCGGCAGAGAGTTCGTTGGCCAGCTCACCCGGGGTGCGGAAGTTGTCCCCGGCGGGGCGGATCGCCTCGTGCGCCTCCTGGGCGTTCTTCACCTTGCCGGTGTAGCGGCGCGGCTCCGGCGGCACGTTCCGCTCACCGTACAGCTCGGCGATCTGCCGGCGGGCGGCCGCGATGGCCGTCTCCGACAGGTTCACCGAGTCGGTACGCATGTAGGTGATGTAGCCGTTCTCGTAGAGCCGCTGGGCGGTGCGCATCGTCTGCTGCGAGGAGAAGCGCAGCTTCCGGGCCGCCTCCTGCTGGAGCGTCGAAGTGATGAACGGCGCGTACGGGCGGCGCCGGTAGGGCTTCTCGTCGACCCGGGTCACCGTGAACGGGCGCCCGTCGAGGCGGGCGGCCAGGCCACGGGCACCCGCCTCGTCGAGGTGGGTCACCCCGGCACCCGGCTTCACCTGGCCGGTGGTCGGCTCGAAGTCCTTGCCGGTGGCGATCCGGTCGCCGTCCAGCGCGACAAGGGTGGCGGAGAAGCTGCGCGGCCCGTCGGCGGCACCCTGCACGCCGAGGGTGGCCAGGATGTCCCAGTACTCCGCGCTGCGGAACGCCATCCGCTGCCGCTCGCGTTCGACGACGATCCGGGTGGCGACCGACTGGACCCGGCCGGCGGAGAGTCCGGAGCGGACCTTGCGCCACAGCACCGGGGAGACCTCGTAGCCGTAGAGCCGGTCCAGGATCCGCCGGGCCTCCTGGGCGTCGACCAGGTCGCGGTCGATCTCGCGCGGGTTCGCCACCGCCGCCTGGATGGCCTGCCGGGTGATCTCGTGGAAGACCATCCGCTTGACCGGCACCTTGGGCTTGAGCGTCTCGACCAGGTGCCAGGCGATGGCCTCGCCCTCGCGGTCCTCGTCGGTGGCGAGGAGGACCTCGTCGACCTCCTTGGCCAGCCGGGTCAGCTTGGTGATCTGCTGCTTGCGGTCCGGGGAGACGACGTAGAGGGCGGCGAACCCGTTGTCGACGTCGACGCCGAGCCGGGCCCACGGCTCGCCCTTGTATTTCGCGGGCACGTCGTCGGCGTTGCGCGGCAGGTCACGGACGTGGCCAAGGCTGGCCTCGACGACGTACCCCGGGCCGAGATAGCCCGAGATCGTCTTGGCCTTCGCCGGTGACTCGACGATGACCAGACGGGTGCTCCTGGCGTTGCTCGGCACGGCTCTCCTGACCTCACTCACGATCTTTCCCCCTGCGGACCGCCCTGTCCGCGCTCGCCGCCGGGGCCTCACCGGCCGCCCGGTGGCCAGACGTCCAACGTAACGCGCGCCCCGACCGCGCAGTTGCGCGGCCCGAGAAGAGCACCGCTACGCTGCGGTGACACCGGGTGCAACAACGCGGGACGGGCGGTCATGCCGGACGGCGACACGGTACACCCACCGCCTATCCGTGCGGGACCAACCGGACGGATCACGCCCGGCTCAGGGGCGCGTTAACCGGATCAATCGAACAAATCTGACTTCCGGCTGTCCGGGATACGACAGCGGTCGATCCCTGGCGGGCCACCACCGGCGGTCACCGACGCAGGGTACTCAGGACCCGCCGGGCCACCGGCTCGGCGGCGCGGTCGGCGGCCGGTCACCGACCAGTTCCGCCAGCCGGGCGAGCCGGCGCCGGCCGGTGATCCGGTACGCCGGACCGCCCGCCCCGGCGTCCAGCAGCACCGCCGGCAGGCCGATCGCGGCCAGCGCCGCGCCGACCGGCTCCCAGCACGCCTCGTCGGCGGCACCGAGCCGGAGGACGAAGCCGAGCGGCTCGGGGGTACCGGCCGCCGCCGCCCAGAGCCGCAGCCGGGGACCGGTCAGGAAGAAGTTGGCCGGCGGGCGCTTGGCGGTGCCACGCAACCAGCTCGCCGCCAGCGGGGCGAGCAGGGTGCTGTAGGAGGTCTGCACCCCGTGCTGCTCCGCCACCCGGCCGAGCCAGCTCGCGGTCAGCCCCCGCCGGGCCAGCTCGGCGACGAGCACGTGCACCCGCCAGGCGGCGTCCACCACGATCGTGACCCGGGCGGTGCCACCCATCCGGACCAGCTCGCCGGGCCCGGCCAGCAGCCCGGCAAGGTCACCGACGGACGGATCGGCCGCCTCCACCCCGAACAGCGAGAGCTGCCGTACCGGCGGCCCGGCCGGAGTTGGCGGCTCCGCCTCCGCCGCCGGTCGCGGCGCCGGAACCGGCTCGGGCGGCGCGGGAACCGGCTCGGCCGGCGCCGGGGCAGGCTCGGCCGGCGCGGGGGCCGGCGCGGGAGCCAGCTCGGGCGGCGCGGGGGCAGGCTCGGCCGGCGCGGGAGCCAGCTCGGCCGGCGCGGGAGCCAGCTCGGCCGGCGCGAGGGCAGACTCCGGAACCGGGTCGGGAACCGGGTCGGGCGGGTCGGGCGGGTCGGAGAGTGGGCCGGCCGGGTCGGGCGACTCGGCCGGTACGGGCGGGACGGGCGGGGTCAGCGACACTCCGGAACCTCGTCGAAGGCCCGCTTCAACTCCACCGAATCCAGCTCGCTGGTGTCGAGCGAACTGGCGTCGTACTCCTTGTTCAGGTTGTCGACCGCGATCTTGACGCCGTCGTAGAACTCGCCGGCCTGCTCGGTGCCGAGTGCCTCGATCGTCGCGCCGGCCCGGCCGTAGGCGTCCCGGACGGCGGTCAGCGAGGTGACGAAGCCCCTGGAGACCGCCTCACCCTTCTCGGCATCCGGCACGCCGGCCGCCTCGACCTTCCGCCGGGCGGTCTCGCTGGCCTGTTCGGCACCCCGGAGCAGTCGGACCAGGTTCTCCTTGGCCTGCGCCGGGCTTGTCTGCGCGGTCATCTGCTGCTGGGTGCTCCGGGTCAGCGTCCCGATCTCGGCCCGCCAGGGGGCCAGTGCCGCGCAGACCGCGGCGGCCCAGGCCTGCGGGGTGGGTCCTCCGGCGCAGCCCCCGAGGAGCAGGGCGATCGTGCACAGGGCCGCCGTGAATTTTCCGGCGGATGCCGTGCGGGGGGTACGCATGCGTTGCAGCGTACGGGTTGGAGCCGGCTTCGCGAGGGGGGTAATCGGCCGAGCCGCCCCGGACCCGAGGTCCGAACCTCCGCGCCGCCCGGTGCCGCCGCCCCGGTCCCGACGCCGAACGGCGGAGTCGCCCGACGGGTTCGTGGTCGCCCCGCTGCGGCAGCCGGCCGCCGGGCTGCCGGAGAACGGGCTGCCGGAGAACGGGCTGCCGGAGAACGGGCTGCCGGAGAACGGGCTGCCGGAGAACGGGCTGCCGGAGAACGGGCTGCCGGAGAACGGGCTGCCGGAGAACGGGTCCGGGCCCGTCGCGTGCGCGACGGGCCCGGACCGGACAGGCACCCTGGTCAGGCGTTGACGGTCTGCGGCTGCTGGTCGGAGCTGCCGCTGCCGGCGCCGCCGGTGTCCGAGTCGGAGTCCGACATGGCCACCGGCTTGCGCTTGCTGAACAGCACCGCCACCACGATGATCAGCGCCGCGACGACCGCGACCCCGATCCGCAGCGCGGTGTTCTTGTCCTCACCGACGCTCCAGGCCACCACGGCCGGAGCGATCAGCAGCGAGACCAGGTTCATCACCTTGATCAGCGGGTTGATCGCCGGTCCGGCGGTGTCCTTGAACGGGTCACCGACGGTGTCGCCGATCACGGTCGCCGCGTGCGCGTCCGAGCCCTTGCCGCCGAACGCGCCGTCCTCGACCAACTTCTTGCTGTTGTCCCAGGCGCCACCCGAGTTGGCCAGGAAGACCGCCATCAGGGTGCCGGCCCCGATGGCGCCGGCCAGGTACGCGGCCAGCGCACCCGGGCCGAGCCCGAAACCGACAGCGATCGGCGCCAGGATGGCGAGCAGCCCCGGGGTCATCAGCTCGCGCTGGGCGTCCCTGGTGCAGATGTCGACCACCTTGCCGTACTCCGGCCGCTGGCTGTAGTCCATGATCCCGGGCAGATCCTTGAACTGCCGGCGTACCTCCATCACCACGGCACCGGCCGAGCGGGAGACCGCGTTGATGGCCAGGCCGGAGAAGAGGAAGACCACCGCGGCACCGACGATCAGACCCACCAGGTTGCGCGGGTTGGCCACGTTGAGCAGCCCGTCGATCGACAGGTCGGAACCCGCGTCCCGGAGGGCCACGGCCAGCGTGTCCGTATACGACCCGAAGAGCGCGGTGGCGGCGAGTACCGCCGTGGCGATCGCGATGCCCTTGGTGATCGCCTTGGTGGTGTTGCCGACCGCGTCCAGTTCGGTGAGGGTACGCGCGCCGTCCTCGTCGATGTCGCCGGACATCTCGGCGATGCCCTGCGCGTTGTCGGAGATCGGACCGAAGGTGTCCATCGCGACGATCACGCCGACCGTGGTGAGCAGGCCGGTACCGGCCAGCGCCACCGCGAAGAGCGAGAGCGTGAGCGAGCCGCCACCGAGCAGGAACGCCCCGAAGACCCCGGCGCCGATCAGCAGCGCCGAGTAGACCGCCGACTCCAGGCCGACGCTGATCCCGGCCAGTACCACAGTGGCCGGGCCGGTCAGTGACGACTTGCCGATGTCCTGCACCGGGCGCCGGTTGGTCTCGGTGAAGTAGCCGGTCAGCGCCTGGATGGCGGCGGCCAGCACGATGCCGATCACCACGGCGCCGATGGCGAGGATCCGCGGATCGATCGGGTCGGAGGCGTCCTCGGCGAGGCCGAGCCTGGTCCGCCAGTCGGCACCGAGCAACTCGGACCAGGTGGCGGGCAGGTAGACGAAGGACATCACCGCGACCAGGATCGCCGAGACCACCGCGGAGGCGTAGAACGCCCGGTTGATCGCGGTGAGCCCGGACCGGTCGCCGGCCCGCAGCCGGGTGATGAAGACGCCGAGGATGGCGATCAGCACACCGATCGTGGAGACGATCAGCGGGAAGACCAGCCCCTGCTCGCCGAAGGCGGCCCGGCCGAGGATCAGCGCGGCGACCAGGGTCACCGCGTACGACTCGAAGAGGTCGGCGGCCATGCCGGCACAGTCACCGACGTTGTCGCCCACGTTGTCGGCGATTGTCGCCGCGTTGCGCGGGTCGTCCTCGGGGATGCCCTGCTCGACCTTGCCGACCAGGTCGGCGCCGACGTCGGCGGCCTTGGTGAAGATGCCGCCGCCGACCCGCATGAACATCGCGAGCAGCGCGGCACCGAAGCCGAAGCCCTCCAGCACGGTCGGCGCGTCGCCCTTGTAGATCAGGACGACCGCCGCCGCCCCGACCAGGCCGAGACCAACGGTGAGGAAGCCGACGACGCCACCGGTGCGGAACGCGATCTGCATCGCCGCTTCCCGGCCGCCCTGGTGCTCGCGGGCGGCGGCCGCGACCCGCAGGTTGGCCCGGGTGGCCAGGGCCATGCCGGCGCCGCCGATGAACGCGCTGAACAGGGCACCGACCACGAAGAAGCCCGATCGGCCGATCTTCACCAGCGTCTCGTTGCCGTCGGTGTCGTGCACCGGCAGCAGGAAGAGCAGGATCACCGCGACCACGACGAATATGCCGAGGGTGCGGAACTGCCGGAGCAGGTAGGCCGAGGCCCCCTCCTGGACGGCCCCC
The DNA here is from genome assembly GCF_049179135.1 of Plantactinospora sp. WMMB782. Lineage (NCBI taxonomy): Bacteria > Bacillati > Actinomycetota > Actinomycetes > Micromonosporales > Micromonosporaceae > Plantactinospora > Plantactinospora sp. WMMB782. The sequence continues at coordinate 2,032,817 of NZ_JBMHMC010000007.1, forward strand.
GCGATCTCCTGCATCTTCTCGGTGCCCTTGCCGGTCGACAGCACGGCCTTGGTCAGCGCAGCGGCGAAGCCGAGCGCGACCAGGGCGATGACTGCCGCGACGACGACGTACGAGAGGTTCTCGCCGCCGAGGGACAGCCCGCCACTGTCAGCGGCCCAATAGTGGGACATCTATGTCCTCCTGTACCGAACACTCGCGCCGGGCTGGCGGACGAACCGGCCCGACGTCTCCACGCGTGGAGCGACAATTTCGCAAGCGTTCCGCCGGCCGGCGATCCCCGCGACCGGCGTTGCTCCCCCACCCACAGGAGCGGGACCAGCACACTTGCTGATAACCCCGGGTACTCTAGCGGTCCGTCGTGTTGGAGGTCACAACCAGGACCCGCCCGGTCACGATGATCTTCGTCGCTGTGTTAGCCCGGCGGCTGGTGTAATGGGCGCCCCGGCCATGCTTGGGATGGGGCGACCCGGCCACGGGCGCCTGCCTGCGCTGGGCGGCCCGACCACGCAGTGGTGCTACCGCCCGAGCGGCCAGGCCATCCGCACCTCGGTGCCGATCCCCTCTTCCACGGGACGCACCTGAAGATCCTCGACAAAGCCCGCGAGCAGGGCGAACCCGACACCCACCGTCAGTGCCTCGTCGGTGAGGGACTCGTCGGCCAGCTCGTCCGGCGGCAGCGCGGCCAGCCCCAGTCCGGCCTCGATCGGCGCCCGGTCGATCACCCGCACCGTGTACGCGGGACTGTCGGACATCTCGACGAGGACCAGATCGCCGAGCCCGTACTGCCGGTGCAGGGCGACCGCGCGGGCACACGCCTCGCCGATCGCCAGCCGTACCTCGTCGAGCAGTTCCTCGGCCACGCCGGCCCGCCGGGCCACGGCGACGCCGACCAGCCGGGCGGTGCGCACGTGCACCGGAGCGGGCGTGAAGGAGAGTCTGACCTGCGACATCACGCGTCGACCGTCGAGATCGGGCCTGGGCACGTCGACATCAGGCATCGGCACCGGAGGAGTCGGCCGGCGCGGTGGCGGCGTCCAGCGTCGGGTAGATCGGGAAGACCTGGTCCAGCGCGGTGATCCGGAAGATCTTGAGCAGCGGCTCCTTGTCGCAGATCAGTCCGAAGGTCCCGCCGACCGGACGCAGCCGCTTCAGTGCCCCCACGAGTACGCCGAGTCCGGTCGAGTCGAGGAAGTCCACCCGACCCAGGTCGACGACGATCGCCCGGGCCCCACCGTCGATCAACTCGACCAGCCGCTCGCGCAGTCTCGGTGCGGTGTAGACGTCGACCTCGCCGCCGACCTCCAACACCGTGTACTCACCGATGGTGCGGGTCGTCAGCGACAGATCCATCAGTCCTCCTCTGACCGGCCAGGAACGCTCCTGGGCATCTAACCATCGACCAGCGGACCGCGCACCGAAGGCGGACCGACGCTACCCGGCCTTCCGACGCACGTACGAGAGTGCGAGAGTGCAGGGCGTGACATTTCCAGCAACAGTATCGGCCGGTGCCGGTGGCGGGGACGCCCGCCCGACCGGTGGCCCCGGCGCGGGCGAGCTGCTGGACCTGCTGCGCGGCCGGGCCCACGCCGGCACCGGTATGGCCGGGGTGGTCGGTGCGGTCGGCTCGTTGGGTGGCCCGGTCACGCACGTCGAGCGGTTGCCGGCGCGTACCGGCACGGCAGTCGACTGGCCGGACTGGGTGCCGGCGGAACTGCGCGCGGCCCTCGCCGGGCAGGGCGTGGTCGCGCCGTGGCGACACCAGGCCGAGGCCGCCGGACACGCGTACGCCGGCCGGCACGTGGTGGTCGCCACCGGCACCGCCTCCGGAAAGTCCCTCGCGTACCAGCTTCCGGCGCTGGCCACGCTGCTCGCCGACCCCCGGGCCACGGTGCTCTACCTGGCCCCGACCAAGGCGCTCGCCGCCGACCAGCTCCGGGCCGTCGCCGCACTCGACCTCGACGGGGTACGCCCGGCCTGCTACGACGGCGACACCCCGCGCGCCGAACGGGACTGGATCCGGGCGCACTCCCGGTTCGTGCTGACCAACCCGGACATGCTGCACCACGGCATCCTGCCTGGGCATGCGAAGTGGTCCGCCTTCCTGCGCCGGCTGGCGTTCGTGGTGGTCGACGAGTGCCACACCTACCGGGGCGTGTTCGGGTCGCACGTGGCACACGTACTGCGCCGGCTGCGGCGGCAGGCGGCACGCTATCCGCGTACCCCGAGGTCGGTGCCGGGGCAGCGCAGCGGGACGGGCGGTGCCGGGGCGGCGCCGGCCGGACCGGTCTTCGTGCTGGCCTCGGCGACCTCGGGCGACCCGGCGGCGGCGGCCGGGCGGCTGACCGGGCTGCCGGTCACGGCCGTCACCGAGGACACCGCGCCACGCGGCGGGCTGACCTTCGCGCTCTGGGAGCCGCCACTGCTCCCGTCCCCATCGTCGTCGCCCTCCCAGTCGTTGCGGTCGTCGTCCGAGTCGCCGTCGTCGTCCCAGTCGCCGCCGTCGTCCCAGTCGCCGCCGTCGTCGTCCGAGGCGTCGTCCCAATCACCGTCGTCCCAGTCGCCGCCGTCGTCGCGGTCGTCGTCGGAGGAGGAGGCTCCGGTCGGTTTCGCGAAGCCGGTGCCGGTAGGCCCCGGGAGGGATGCCGGACTCGACGCCGCCCCGGTGCGCCGGTCCGCGTTGCGCGAGACCGCCGACCTGCTCAGCGACACGGTCGCGGCCGGAGTCCGGACGCTGGCCTTCGTCAAGTCCCGGCGCGGGGCCGAGGTGATCGCCACCACCGCCCGGCGCTCGCTGGACGAGGCCGTCCCCGGGCTGGGCAGCCGGGTCGCCGCCTACCGGTCGGGCTACCTGCGCGAGGAGCGCCGCTCGCTGGAACAGGCACTGCTCGGCGGCGAGTTGCTCGGGCTCGCCTCGACCAGCGCGCTGGAACTCGGCGTCGACCTGGTCGGGCTGGACGCCGTGCTGATCTGCGGCTACCCGGGCACCCGGGCCTCGCTCTGGCAGCAGGCCGGCCGGGCCGGGCGCTCCGGGCGGGAGGCGCTGGCCGTGCTCGTCGCCCGGGACGACCCGCTGGACACCTACCTGGTGCACCACCCGGAGGCGCTGTTCGGCCGGCCGGTCGAGGCGACGGTGCTCGACCCGGCCAACCCCTACGTGCTGGGTCCACAGCTGGCCTGCGCGGCGGCCGAGTCCCCGCTCACCCCGGCCGACCTGGAACTCTTCGGCGAAGGCGCGAAGGAGGCGGTCGAGGCGCTGGTGGCCGCCGGTGCCCTCCGCTCCCGCCCGACCGGCTGGTACTGGCGGCACGTCGGGCGGCCGGAGGTGGACCTGCGCGGCACCGGCGGTACGCCGGTGGACGTGGTCGAGGCGTCGACCGGCCGGTTGCTCGGCACGGTCGACCCGGCGTCGGCGCACTTCCAGGTCCACCCCGGCGCGGTCTACCTGCACCAGGGCGTCTCGTACGTGGTGGACGACCTCGACCTGGACGGCGGCTGCGCGCTGGTGCACGCCGAGGAGCCGGACTGGTCCACCCATCCCCGGGACGTCACCTCGCTGTCGGTCGTCTCGGTCCGCTCCTATCTCGACGCCGGACCGGTCGGGATGTTCCTCGGCGAGGTCGACGTGACCAGCCAGGTGGTGTCGTACCAGCGCCGCCGGCTCGCCTCCGGCGAGGTACTGGCCACCCTGCCGCTGGACCTGCCCGCCCGGGAACTGCGTACCGTCGCGGTCTGGTTCACCGTCTCACCGGAGTCGCTGGCGGCGGCCGGGGTGGAGGCGGCCGAGATGCCGGGGGCGCTGCACGCCGCCGAGCACGCCGCGATCGGGCTGCTGCCGCTGGTCGCCACCTGCGACCGCTGGGACATCGGCGGACTGTCGACGGCGAACCATCCGGACACCGAGGCGCCGACGGTCTTCGTCTACGACGGGCACCCGGGCGGCGCCGGTTTCGCCGAGCGGGCGTACCGGGCGGCGGCGGCGTGGCTGACCGCGACCCGGGACGCGATCGCCGAGTGCGGCTGCGAGGCCGGCTGCCCGTCCTGCGTCCAGTCGCCGAAGTGCGGGAACGGCAACAACCCGCTGGCCAAACCGGAGGCGGTCCGGGTACTCGACGTGGTGCTGACCAACCTGGCCAAGGTCGGTCCGGCGGACCCGGCCGAACTGACCAAGACGGCTCCGGCGGACCCGGAGGAGGTCGGTCCGAGGACCGATCGCGGATAGTCCGTATTCGCACGCATGGATCGATGTGGATCTGGTTAAGTTACGCTGGGAGCGCTTCCACGGATCCGCCTGAGGAGGACGTCGTGGCCGACACCATCGCCGAGACCGTCGAACTGCTGTACACGATCGACCAGTCACATCTGACCGTCGACCAGCAGATCGCGCTCTCGCAGGCGTATGCGGCACTGGCCCAGGCCGAGCGCCTGGACCAGATCCACCAGATGCTGCACAGCATCCATCAGGTGATGAACAGCTGGGTGGTGCGCCGGGCGTCCGAGGGCGGCCTCCGCTGAGAACCACGGCCTCCGTTGGGGCGTGAAGCTGCGAAGCCGTGGGACCGGCGGCATCGGCCGGGGTATCCGAAGGAGCCCTGCCGGCGGGTCATCGGCCGGCACTGGACGATCCGACCAGTAGATACGCACCGATCACATTCGGGTGAAGTCGCAGGCTCGGTCACGGCATTGACAGGCGCAAATTTCTATACGTAGAGTTGAGTTGTTACTCACATCGCGTTATCGCCACGCCACCACCTCTCTGGTTTGGTCGCTTGGTCCACTCCTGATTCGCCGCACTCCCCGTTCGCCGTCCGCTGCACTCCCCGTTCGCCGTCCACTGGCCGCGCGTCTCGACCAACTGCGGCCGAGCGCATCCCACCGGTGAGCCGTCGGGGCGGTGGCCATAGTCGTTCCGTCCCGCCGACCGGGTCAGGTCGCCGCTGCCGGCCGCCGCCCGGTCCGTCCCGAAGGCAGGTCGTCGCCGTGTCCATCCCCGTCAGCACCGTGGCCGGTCGGCCCGGCCCCGGCCACCGCGCAGCCGGCGAGAGCACAGCCCAGGCACGCGCAGCCGGCAGCCGCCGGTGTGCTCTGATCGCCGCCGGCCTGGCGCTGGTCGTCAGCGCCGCCCTCACGGTCGCCCTGCCGTCGACCGCTGTCGGCAGCGAGGTTCCGGGCGCCGGCGCCCTGGACGCGCGGCCGGATCGGGCCCCCTCGGTGGTGGCACAGGCAGCACCACTCTTCGTTGACGATTTCGAGGACGGCGACGCCGCCGGCTGGTCGACCACCGGGGGACGGTGGTCGGTCGGCACGGACACCACACGGGTGTACCGGCAGAGTTCCGGCACCGCCGCCGCGAGCGCCCGGACCGGCGACTCCGGCTGGACCGACTACACGCTCAGCGTCCAGGTCAGGCCGATCGCGTTGAACAGCGCACGCTCCTCGATCGGGCTGCTGGCCCGGGTCCAGTCCACCACCACCCACTACTACCTGAACATCCGTGGGAACGGGCTGCTCGAACTGGGCAAACGCGTCTCCGGCCGGACCACCGTGCTCGGCACCGCCCCGGCGACACCGGCGATCGGGGGCTGGCAGACGCTGCGGCTCGCCCTCCGGGGCAACCAGCTGGTCGGGCAGCTCGGAAGCGCTTCGGTCACCGCCGTCGACAACCAGCTCAGCCAGGGCCGGATCGGCCTTGCCACCAGCTACGCCACCAGTTGGTTCGACGACGTACTCGTCGAACCGTCGGCTCGGGACATCCGGCCGCCGAGTGCGCCCGGACAGCCGCAGGTGCTCTCGGTGGAGCCAGGCCAGGTCACTCTCACCTGGCCGGCGTCGACCGACGACGTCGGGGTGACGCAGTACTACGTCTATCAGGGCGACCAGTTCTATTCGCAGTACCTGGCCCGGGTCGTACCGGACAACACGCCGTTGACCCTGCAACTCGGCCCGACGGCTGCGACCACGCATTTCTCGGTCACCGCCCGGGACGCGGCCGGCAACATTTCCGCCTTCTCGCCGCGGGCGCTCGTCCCCCAGCCGCCGAGCTTCCCGCGTAGCGGCAACGACACCGTCCCGCCCAGCCCGCCGGGAAACCCTGTGGTCACCGCCGTCACCCCGAACGGATACCAGGTGACCTGGGAACCGGCGACGGACAACATCGGGGTGATCGAATACCACGTCTACCACGTGTTCGCGATCGACGAGGTCCGGATCGCCGCCAAGGTCACCACCAATTCCGCGGTGTTCATGCCACGCGGCGGCTACGAGACGATCCGGATCGTCGCCTACGACGCCTCGTGGAACAGCAGCAGCAGCGCCAGCGTGCCTCTCGGCCCACCCCCGACGCCCCCTGTCACACCCCCGGTGACCCGATAGGGCCGGCGTACTGGAGGCGGCCGGACGACCGGTGGTCGGATGCCGCTTCGTGGCTGAGCCAACGTCGCTGTGACGCGCCGGTCTGCGCTCGCGTGGTGGTAGTCGACGGGCTACCGTCGGCGGATGGCCACGCTCACCCGCCGGTACCGCTACGTCGGCCCCGCCGACATCCGGGCAGCGATCCGGCCGGAATCCGGCGGTTACCGGGTCACCTGCCCGGGTGACTTCCTGCGCTGGGTATCGTCGGTGGCCGAACCCGAGCGGGCGGAGCCGGTCACCTACGTGGTGGACCTGACCGGCGTGCTGCGGCTGGCGCCCCGGCGCAGTGAGCACGTCTCCTGTGCGGAGGGCCAGGACGTACTCGCCGCCGGAGAGGTTGCCTTCGAGCTCGAATCGACCAGGCGGTCCGCTGCCTCCTCCGGCCGGTGGGTCGTCGGTTACGTCTCCAACCAGTCGACCGGCTACTGCCCCGATCTCGACTCCTGGGCGGCGGTGGCCCCGGCGCTCGACCGGGCCGGCCTGCCGCATCCGGGCGGCTTCACCGCCGAGTTGGTCTTCCGCCGCTGCCCCGACTGCGACCTGCGCAACGTGGTCCGCGACGGCGACTTCACCTGCGTCGGCTGCGACGGTGAACTGCCGCCACATTGGAACGTCGACGGACGATAGCCGAGCCGGGCTCGGAGAAGCCACCTCGTTCCGGACGAGGGCTTCCTCGTTTCGGATGGGGCCGGCTCGGGCCGTCACCCGGGCCACTCTGGTCATCCCGGGCAGCGGTTCGACCGTCACCTCGGCGGTGACCTGGAGGTCGAACCCGTCCACGATGCAGCGGGTGAGCCGGGCGCTGTTCGCGGCGGCGACGGCCGCAGCCCTGGCACATGCCCGGTCGGGACCTTCCACCGTGCGGGCCGCACCGGCGAGCGCACCGAGGTCCGCCGCTACCCGGGCCTGATGCCGGGCCACCCGGGCAGCACCGATCGCCGCACCCGCGAGGCTGAACGCCACCAGGACCAACCCGACGGCGAGCAGCCACACGGTCGCGCTACCCCGATCGGACCGGCCGGCACCCCGACAGGTCGCCCGGGGACCCGTCGACGCACCCAACCGGGTCGTCATGGCGCCGGCTCCGCCGCACCCGGCTCGACCGCCGCCACCGCGATCGCGCTCACCGTCAGCCGAGGCAACCGTGCCCCGAGCGCACGCACCGGTGCCCGCACGGTGGCCACCACCTCATCACCGCGCACGGACACCGACACCGTCGCACCCGGCGGTGCGGCCCGGACCCCGGCCGGTTCGCCAGCGGCACCGCGGGAGGCCGCCAGGGCCGCCTCCCGCGCAGCGTCCACGCACTGCCCTTTGGTGGTCACCGCGTTGACTGCGGTGAGCCCGGCAAGCAGCAACAGCAGCAGCGCCGGCAGGCCGGCCGCCAGTTCGGCGGTGAAGGAGCCCCGATCGCGGTCGACCGGCCAGCGCCGCCTCACGACAGGGCCCGGTCGATCACGCTCGCCAGCGCAGCCTGCACCCGCCCGGAGGTGAGTACCTTCAACAGGATTCCGGCGAAGGCGACGGCGGCGAGGGTGCCGACGGCGTACTCGGCGGTGTTCATTCCGGCGTCGCCACGGAGCCGGGCGGTCAACTTGCGCAGCATCAGGTTTCCCTTCTCGAATCGTTCACAGCACGTCGCCGAGCACGGCGACGATCACCGGCACCAGGCCGGCGAGGATGAAGGCGGGCAGGAAGCACAGGCCGAGCGGCAGCACGATCAGCACACCGGCGCGCCGGGCCGCTGCCTCGGCCCCGGTCACCCGGTCGGCCCGGAGATCGTCGGCGAGCCGGGTCAGGGCCCCGGCCAGCGCCGCACCGCTGGCCGAGGAACGGACCGCCGCCGACCTGAGCCGCTCCGCACCCGGCACCGGTCCGAGTCGCGTCCACGCCTCCTCGGGCGTACCGCCGAGTTGGAGCGTCCGGCCCACCTCGCCGAGGCGCTCGCCAAGCGGTCCGCCGAGCGCTCCGGCGACCGCACAGACGGCCCGGTCGACGGGTGCGCCGGCCCGCAGTGCCGCCGCCAGCAGGTCGGCGGCGAGCGGCAGGTCGGCCGACTCGCGCAGCCGGCGGCGCCGGACGGTGGCTGGTTCGAGCCGGCGGAGCAGCCGGTCGAGGACAACAGCAGTCGCGGCTCCGAGTAGAACGCCGAGCCAGCCGCCGAGCAGGACGCCGACCACCAGACCGGCCAGTCCGGACACGAGCCGGACGAGGTCGATCCGGCCCGACCAGCCCGGTGCGTTCCCGCCCGGCTCGGTCCAGCGCATCCGGACGCGCGGCGATTCGCCGCCCGCCCACCCGGCTGTCCGAACGGGCGGTCCAGCGGCGCCGATCGCGCCGAGTCGCCGCCGGGCCGAGGCGCGGGCGGACATCCCGGCAAGGGCCAGCAGCAGCGCGAGACCGGTCAGGACTCCCGGGATCAGGATCCGCGCCATCGTCAGCGCTCCGAGGCGACGAGCCGGGTGAGCGCCGTCGCCGGATGCCGGCAGTGTGCCGGGTCGGAAACGTGCTGCCCCACCTCGCCGCCGACCCGGTCGGCGCGGCCGGCACCGCTGAGTCGGCCGGCCCAGGACAGGCCGGCGAGTTGTAGGACTATCGCGCCGACCGCGCAGGCGGCGCCGAGCGGTGTGTGCAGCAGGACCGCCAGCGGGTCGACGCCGATGGCGTAACCCAACGCGATCCCACCGGCCGGCAGCCCGGCCAACAACCACGCGGTGGCCCGGGCGCCCGCCGCCTGTGCCCCGGCTGCGGCCAGTCCCCGATCCATCGCCCGCGCATCGGCCTCGATCCGATCCAACAGATCGGCCAGGGGTGCACCGGTCTGCTCGGCGAGGCGTACCGCCGCTCGGGCGAGATCGAACAGCCGACCGGAGTCGTGGGCCACCATCGTCCGAGCGGGTGGCCCGGCGGCTGTTGGTGTGCGGGGCGGCCGTTCGGTGAGGGTCGAGGGCGGCAGGCCGGCGCGGAGGTCGGCGGCGAGTCCGCAGAGTTCGTCGAGTTGGCGGCGACGGTGTCGCTCAGCCGACCGGAGTGCCCGGCTGCGCAGCAGGCCGCGTGCCGCCAGGCCGGTGTAGGTGCCGACGGCGAGCGCGGCGACCGGACCACCGGCGAGGCCGCCGACGGCACCGCCCAGGACAGCACCGACGACGACGGCTGCCCACGGCGGTACGGCACCCAGCAGTCGATCCAGGGTGCTCGGCCGGAACACCCCGGTACCGTTCGCGGGTGCCTGCCACGGCTGGCCAGCCGAGATCGAGCGCCGAAGGGTCGCGGTATGGCGTCCGCCGATCACCGCTCGGCGGCGGGAGCGAATCCGCCGCGCCGGCCAGCCGACCAGGATCACGGCGCCGACCAGGCACAAAGGCACCAACCACCAGGTCGTCACGGCGTACCCCGGGTCAGCTCCCGCTGGCCGGCCGAGGGGTGCGGCCAGGGCCGGGATGTGGCCTCCAGCAGGGGTGGCAGCGGAACCCCGCGCTCGGCGATAAGCGCCGCCAGTGCCGGGGCGGCCGGCCCGAGTCCGCGATCCCGACGCCAGGCCGGTACGACGGTGACCAGTCGCTCCGGTCCCGCCGGCAGCAACAGGCAGACCGCCTCCAGCACGCGTCCCGTCGAGCCGCGGCGGACCTGGAGCAGCACCTGGAGCGCGGCGGCCACCTGGGCGTGCAGGGCCGGCCGGGGCAGCCCGCCGAGCAGACCCAGTGCCTCCAGCCGGGCCGGTACGTCCGCCGGAGCGTTGGCGTGCAGGGTGCCCGCCCCGCCGTCGTGTCCGGTGTTCAGAGCGGAGAGCAGGTCCACCACCTCGGCCCCCCGGCACTCGCCAACCACCAGCCGGTCGGGGCGCATCCGCAGGGCCTGCCGCACCAGGTCACTCAGCCCGACCGAGCCGGCACCCTCCACGTTGGACGTCCTGGCCTGCAGGCCGACGACGTGCGGATGCACCGGTCGAAGCTCGGCCGCGTCCTCGACCAGCACGATCCGTTCGGTCGGCGGCACCAGCCCGAGCAGCGTGTTCAGCAGTGTCGTCTTGCCTGATCCCGTGCCGCCGACCACCAGATAGGCGAGCCGGGCGGCGACCACCGCCGCCAGCAGCGTGGCGGCGCTGCCGGACAGGGTGCCGTGGCGTACCAGGTCGTCGAGGGTGAAGGGGTGCTGGCGGAAGGTACGCAACGACAGGTACGGCCCGCTGGTCGCCACCGGCGGCAGTACGGCGTGCAGCCGGGTGCCGTCCGGCAGTCGCGCGTCGACGTACGGGCTGCCCTCGTCCAGCCGTCGGCCACACGCGGCGGCGAGCCGCTGGGCGAGTCGGCGTACCTCCTCGGGGCCGCCGAGCGGAACGGACACCGGGGACAGGCCGTTGCCCCGGTCGACCCAGACCTCGGTGCCGTTCACCAACACGTCGGTGACCCGGTCGTCGGCGAGCAGTGGCGTCAGCGGGCCGGCCCCGACCAGCTCGTGATGCACCCGGGTGGCCATCCGCAGCACGGTGGTGTCGCCGAGGACGGCGGCATCGGGCTCGGCGCGTACCGCCGCGACGACGGCCGCCGGAGTCACCGTCGTGCCCTCGGCGGCGAACCGGCGCCGGACCCGGGCGGCGAGTTCGTGCCTCATGACCCGACCGTCCCGGTGCGGCCTCGTACGGTCATCGTGTGGCCTCGGGCGGTCATCGTGCTTCGGCCGGTACACCGGCCGCACCGGTCAGGTCGGTGACGATGCGCTGGCAGAGCGCGGCCAGTGGGCCTCGTCCGGCCGCCGCCGGGGCCTCGCCGCGTTCCAGGTTCCGGCAGAGCGCCGGCTCGGGCCGCAGCGTGCCGGCCAGTGGCAGGTCGAGTGCCCTGGCGACCTCCCGGGCCTTGAGCCGGCCCGGTGCCGGGCCGCGCACGATGACCGAGAGGTTGGCGCAGTGCAGCCCGGCGGCCGCGACCACCCGGGCCGCCGCCGCGGTGGCCCGCAACTCGGCGGGTACCAGCACGAACGTCTGGTCGGCCGCCTGGAGGGCGATGACCGCGGCGTCGTCGAGTTGCCGGGGCAGGTCGACGACGACGATGTCCCGGCCCCGCCGGCCGGCGTCCATGGTGGCCGCCATCGCCTCGGCGGGCAGCGCCAGCAGGTCACCGCGATCCCAGGAGAGCATCACCAGGTCGCCCCGGCTGGGCAGCGCCCGGACCAGTGCGGGAGCGTCGACCCGGCCGTCCGCCTCGGTCAGCGCGGGCCAGCGCAGGCCCTCCAACTGTTCCCAGCCGAGCACCAGGTCGAGGCCGCCGCCGAGCGGGTCCGCGTCGACGAGCAGGGTGCGCAGGCCGCACCGGGCGGCGGTGATGGCGAGCCCGCCGGCCAGTACGCTCGCGCCCGCCCCACCTCGCCCGCCGATCACCGCGACGATCCGGGCCGGTCCGCCCACCGCCCCTCGCCCGGTCAGGCTCTCGCCGAACCGGTCGACCAGCCAGGGCTCGGCCGCCGGCAGCACGGCGACGTGTTCGGCGCCGAGCAGCTCGGCCACCTCCCAGCCGCCGTCACCCTCTCCCGAGCGGCCGACCAGCACCACCCGGGGCCGGCGGGGCAGTCTCGCCCGTAGGCAGGCCTGCGCCTGGTCGGTGCCGACCACCACGAGTGGCGCGGCGGCCCAGCGGGACCGGGCCGACGCCGGATCGGCGGCCACCTCCACCTCGCCGCCACCCGCCGCCGCGAGCCGGAGCAGTTCGTCGAGTAGCTCGTTGTCCGAGGTGACCACCAGGGGCAGGCGCGGTCCGGAACGGACCGGGGTACGCGGTGGCATCACGTCCTCCTGTGCTGAGATCCGGCTCCAACGGGCGGTCCGGCTACCCGCACACCCTGGCGTCGACGAACCTCGCCCCGAGCCCGGAAAGTCCGCGCTGTGGATAACTGGACCGGCTGTGGATAACGCCCGTCAGGTCAGTTGATCTGGTAGGTACGCGATGGGACGGACCTCCCGGGGGAACGCCGCCGACCAGGCAATATTCGGAACCGACAGGGGTACCCGAGCGGGGCAGGCCGCGACCGTCACCCAGCGGCCAAAATCGGAGAGGCGAAATCGGAGAGGATCGGGGGAAGGAGCCGTCATGGCGCAGTCCGTGCGGATGACCTCGGTGGTGCTGGAACCGGCCGCGGCGGAACTGGCCCGCAAGACGGCGACTCCGCCGTACCCGTTCCAGCTCGGTCCGGAGCAGGGGCGGATGCAGTTGGCCCAGCTGCAGTCGGGCAGCATCCCCCGCCCGGAGGTGGACATCGAGGACATCATGGTGCCGGGCGGGCCGACCGGACAGGTACCGGTCCGAATCGTCAAACCCCGCGGCGCCGGCCGGTTCGGCGGCGCGGGCGCCGGGCTGGGGGAACGACTCCGCTCCGCCGCGCAGGAGATGATGCGGCCGCGCGGCATCGGCGGGATGCTGCCGGCGGTGCTCTACATCCACGGCGCTGGCTGGGTCTTCGGCGACTCCCTCACCCACGACCGGCTGATCCGCGAACTCGCGGTGCAGGCCAACGCGGCGATCGTCTTCCCGGAGTACAGCCGGTCGCCGGAGGCGCGGTTCCCGATCGCGGTCGAGGAGTGCTACGCGGTGGCGCAGTGGCTGCTCGACCAGGGCGACGACTACGGTCTCGACCCGACCCGGCTCGCCATCGCGGGCGACTCGTCCGGCGGCAACCTGGCAACGGTCGTGACGATGCTGGCCGCGCAACGCGACGGCCCCCGGTTCGCCCGGCAGGTGCTGCTCTATCCGGTGACCGACGCCGACTTCGACACCGCGTCCTATCGGGAGTTCGGCACCGGCTACTACCTGGGCAGGGAGCAGATGATGTGGTTCTGGGACCAGTACCTGCCGGACCGGGCCGAGCGCACGGACCCGACGGCCTCGCCGCTGCGGGCCAGGCCGGAGCAGCTCCGGAACATGCCGCCGACCCTGGTCACCACGAACGAGGCGGACGTGCTGCGCGACGAGGGCGAGGCGTACGCGGCGAAACTGCGCCAGGCCGGCGTACCCGTCACCCAGGTCCGCTACCAGGGCACCGTCCACGACGTGGCGATGCTCGACACACTGGCCGCCACCCAGGCCGCGCAGGCGGTCACCGCCCAGGCCGCGACGACCCTGGCCCGCGCCCTGCACCACGAGTAGCAACGAAACGGGACCATCCGCCGCCGCGCGCACCGCCGGGCACCGGGCCGTGGATCAACGGGTACGGGAAGCGGCGCGCCGTACGGGCGGCACACTCGTATGGTGACCTGGTGAAGACCCTCCACACGGCGTACCGCGTCTCGGACGTCGCCGCCTCGCTTCGCTTCTACACCACGCTCGGGTACACCGTTGTCGGCCGGGTGGATGTCGGGGAGGGCGTCAGTCTGACCGTCCTCAAGTTCCCGGAGGAGGAGTTCGTCACGCTGGAACTTGTGCACCGGCCGGACGACGGGCCGGTGGACGTCGGCACCGGGTTCAGCCACCTCGTGATACAGGTCGACGACCTCGCCGGGACGGTGGACAGGCTGATCAAGTCGGGGCTCTGGCCGGGTCCGGTGGAACAGCCCGCCGGCCCGTACGGCCCGCAGACCTCCTGGCTGACTGACCCGGACGGCTACCGGATCGAGCTGGTGCAGTGGCCTCCCGGGCATCCCGCCGGGATCACCGCGGCCGATTTCGGCTAGCCCGCTGCCACCGGAAGACCAGCTTGGGCAGCCATCAATACTCCTGTGAACAGCATGAATACGCTTCACCCGGTAAAGCGACGACCCCCGTCGGGGGGAGACGGGGGTCGTCTGGGGTTCGGCTCCGGGGGGGTCGAGCCGAACCCACCCGGCGGTCACGGGGGGTGCGACCGCCGAGGTCTACCGAGCACAGAGGATATGAAAGTGTGTCGTAACTACAAGCATGCCTGAGTCGACCCGTATACGTCGAGTGGCGTTAACTTCCACTCCCTGCGAAAGTCGGCCGATGAGGTGTGACCGTGATCACCCTAGGGCTGATCGGCCGATCAGGGGAGAACCGGTCGGCAGGGGCCAAAGGCGACCCCGGGCACCCGCTGACCATAGACCATCCGGCTAGACTTTCGCGCCGTGGGCCGAAGCGCCGCTTTCTTCGATCTGGACAAGACCGTCATCGCCAAGTCGAGTGCGTTGGCGTTCGGTCGTCCGTTCTACCGGGACGGGCTGATCACCCGCCGCGACGTGGTCAAGTCGGCGTACGCCCAGCTCATGTTCCGGCTGGGTGGGACCGACGAGCAGACGATGGCGCGTACCCGGGACTACCTGGCGGCGCTCTGCAAGGGCTGGCCGGTGGAGCAGGTCCGGCAGATCGTCGCCGAGACGCTGCACGAGCTGATCAACCCCTACGTGTACGCCGAGGCGGCTGCCCTGATCGAGGAGCACCAGGCGGCCGGCCGGGACGTCGTACTCGTCTCCGCCTCCGGCGAGGAGATGGTCCGGCCGATCGGCGAACTTCTCGGCGTCGCCGACGTGATCGCCACCCGGATGACGGTGGTGGACGGGCGGTACAGCGGCGAGGTGGAGTTCTACGCGGCCGGCCCGAGCAAGGTCGACGCCGTCGGCGAGCTGGCCGAGGAGCGCGGCTACGACCTCTCCGCCTCGTACGCCTACTCCGACTCGGTGAGCGACCGTCCGCTGCTGGAGTGTGTCGGCCATCCGAGCGTGGTCAACCCGGACCGGGCGCTGCGCAAGCTCGCCATGGAGAACGGCTGGCCGGTGCTGGAGTTCCGGCACCCGGTGCCGCTCGGTCGCCGGCTCCGGGAGCGTCCCGCCGTGCCGGTCGCGGCGGCGGCCATCGGGGTCGGCGTCGGCGTCGCCATCGGCATCGCCTGGTACGGCCGGCACCGCCGGGCCCGCGCCGCTACCGCCTGACCCACGCCAGCCGCGCCTGACAACCCACGGCAGCACCGCGTGGGACATGCCCGGGGCAACGGCACCGCCTGGGACAGGCCCGGCCGGCACCGCCGAGGCGAGCGCCGTTCAGCCGATCTCGTCGCCGATTCCGGTCAGCTGGTCCGCGCCGATCTCCACCGCCGTGGCGTAGTGCCGCAGCCAGGAGCGAAGCCCGTCCGGCGTACCGGTGGCGAAGGCACCCGCCGCACCTACGTACTCCGGCTCGCGTTCCAGGTGCCCCAACTCCACCGCAATCAGGCCACGCGGGTCGAACCCGGTCGAGATCAGGGTCAACCGGGCGGCGGCCCGGGCCACCACCCCGGACGGCCCGGCGAAGGGCCGCAGCGCCAGCAGTTCCCCGTGTACGACGGCAGCCAGCACCACCGGCGACACCGACGTCCCCCCGGCGACCAGTCCGGCCAGCCCGTCCAGCCGGGCGCCGAGCGCGACCGGCACCCCGGACGCCTCGCCGCCGGGACCGGAGCCAGCGCCGGAGCCGGAGCCGGGACCGTGCTCCGGGGCGGGCCGGCCGAGCGCATCCTCCGGCACGACTCCCCTGGCGGCCAGGGTGTGCAGCCGGGCGAGAACCTGTCTGGGCGCCTTCGGCCACAGGTCGGCCAGTCCGGGCAGTGCCCCGGCGACCCGGAGGGCACCCTGGAGTACCGGATCGGTGACGGTGCCGGCGCGGACCGCCTCGCGCTCGTGGGCGTACCCCTCCAGAGCGGCACTGGCCACCGCGGACCGCAGGCTGACCTCGGCCGCGACCTGGCCGCCCTGCCGGCGCAGTGCGCGGTGTCGCAGCGCCTGGTCGACCCGCTCGCGCGCCCGGTCGACGGCCGGCGCGACGTCGGCGAGGTCCAGCAGCGGGGCGAGCGGGTCGGCGGCCATGCCGTCAACCGTAGTTGCCGCCCGGTTCGTCCCCGCGCCGAGCACCGGAAACCACGGCCGGGCGAGCACCGGACAGCATGGCCGGCCGAGCACCGGAAAGCACGGCCAGGCAAGCACCGGACAGCCCAGCCAGGCGAGCACCGGGAAGCACGCCCACCAGGCAGCCGGCCGCCGCGCGGTTGACCGGCGAGCGCCGGAACGCGGCCATTCGGCGCGTTGACCGGCGCGAGTCGGGCGGACCCCTCGCCCCGGCTACCAGGCCCGATTAACCTCCTAGCGAACGACCCTGACGCGACGCCTGAGGAGCCACCCACATGAGCGAGACTCTGGCAAACCTGTTGCAGGAGACCCGGCAGTTCCCGCCGCCGGCCGAGCTTGCCGCCGCCGCCAACGTGACCGCGGACGCCTACGACGAGGCGGCCGGGGACCGGTTGGCGTTCTGGGCACGCCAGGCGGGCCGGCTGGACTGGGCACAGGAGTGGGACCAGATCCTCGACTGGTCCAACCCGCCGTTCGCCAAGTGGTTCGTCGGCGGGAAGCTGAACGTCGCCTACAACTGCCTGGACCGGCACGTCGCCGCCGGGCACGGCGACCGGGTGGCGATCCACTGGGAGGGCGAGCCCGGCGACACCCGCACCATCACCTACGCCGACCTGCTGGCCATGACCAGCCAGGCGGCGAACGCGCTCACCGACCTCGGCGTCACCGCCGGCGACCGGGTGGCGATCTACCTGCCGATGGTCCCGGAGGCGGCGGTCGCGATGCTCGCCTGCGCCCGGATCGGCGCCACCCACAGCGTGGTCTTCGGCGGTTTCTCCGCCGACGCGCTGACCAACCGGATCCAGGATGCCAGCGCCAAGGTGGTGATCACCGCCGACGGTGGGTTCCGCCGGGGCAAGCCGTCGGCGCTGAAGCCGACCGTCGACGAGGCGGTCGCCAAGTGCCCGACGATCGAGCGGGTGCTGGTGGTCCGGCGTACCGGGCAGGAGGTGGCCTGGAACGGCGACAAGGACGTGTGGTGGCACGAGTCGGTCGAGACCGCCTCGACCGAGCACACCGCCGAGGCGTTCGACGCCGAGCACCCACTCTTCATTCTCTACACCAGCGGCACGACGGCGAAGCCGAAGGGCATCCTGCACACCTCCGGCGGCTACCTGACCCAGGTCGCCTACACCCACCACGCGGTCTTCGACCTGAAGCCGGATACCGACGTCTACTGGTGCACCGCCGACATCGGCTGGGTGACCGGGCACTCCTACATCGTGTACGGCCCGCTTGCCAACGGCGCCACCCAGCTGATGTACGAGGGGACTCCGGACACCCCGCACAAGGGCCGCTTCTGGGAGCTGGTGCAGAAGCACAAGGTGACCATCCTCTACACCGCCCCGACCCTGATCCGCACCATGATGAAGTGGGGCGACGAGTTCCCGAAGCAGTACGACCTCTCCTCGCTGCGGCTGCTCGGCAGCGTCGGCGAGCCGATCAACCCCGAGGCGTGGATCTGGTACCGGCAGAACATCGGTCGGGGCGAGTGCCCGGTGGTCGACACCTGGTGGCAGACCGAGACCGGGGCGATCATGATCTCGCCGCTGCCGGGGGTGACCTCGACCAAGCCGGGCAGCGCGATGCGCCCGCTGCCGGGGATCAGCGCCGACGTGGTGGACGACCAGGCCAACCCGGTGCCGGACGGCGGCGGCGGCTTCCTGGTGCTCAGCGAGCCGTGGCCGTCGATGCTGCGCACCATCTGGGGCGACGACGAGCGGTTTATCGACACCTACTGGTCCCGCTTCGACGGGCTCTACTTCGCCGGTGACGGCGCGAAGAAGGACGACGACGGCGACCTGTGGCTGCTCGGCCGGGTCGACGACGTGATGCTGGTGTCGGGCCACAACATCTCCACCACCGAGGTGGAGTCCGCGCTGGTCTCGCACCCGTCGGTCGCCGAGGCGGCGGTGGTCGGCGCGACCGACCCGACCACCGGGCAGGCGATCGTCGCCTTCACCATTCCGCGCGGCTCGGTCGACACCGAGGGCGACGCGGGCGAGGCACTCATCGCCGAACTGCGCGAGCACGTCTCGAAGACCCTCGGCCCGATCGCCAAGCCCCGGCAGATCATGCTGGTGCCGGAGCTGCCGAAGACCCGCTCCGGGAAGATCATGCGCCGGTTGTTGCGCGACGTGGCGGAGAACCGCTCGCTGGGTGACGTCACCACGTTGCAGGACTCCTCGGTGATGGACCTGATCTCGTCCGGGATGCGTTCCGGCAAGTCCGACGAGGACTGAGAGGCGAGCGGTCGCGGACCGCACCTGGCACACCACGATCGATGGGCGGACCCGCTGCGGGTCCGCCCATCGCCGTCCGGGCCGCCGGCGGAAGGGCTGGTCAGGCGGTACGCGTCGGCCCCGGCCGCAACCTCGCACGGCACCGGCCGCCGCCCCGCGCACCCGGTTGTCGGCCGGCGGTGCGGCGGGCGGACGTGGCACCGAAGATCGGGGTTCCTCCCGTAGCCGAATCGTGACATTCCAATGTCCGAAAATAGGTAACCGTTAGAATGCTTTCGCCCTGATTAGACGTAGATCCGACCACCCGAACGAGGCGTCTCCGACCCGTGACAGGGTCCGACCGATCTGCAATGGTGATGGTCGCGTACTGATGACAGTGCCCGCCAAGAGCCGGCCTGTCCTGTAACACTTCCACAAAGGAGGAGGACCTTTGAGGAGACGAGTCACGGCGGGCCTGGCGGGTGCCACGGCCACGCTGTTGGCCGCCAGCGCGCTCTCCGCGCCGGCGTACGCCGCTCCGTCGGCGCCAGCCCCCGTGGATCGGGAGCCCCAGGGTGCGGCCCACCGGGCCGACAACCTGCCCGACCCGCTAGCCGAGCAGCACCAGCAGGTTCGCCAGGAGGCGATCGCCGCACTGCTGTCCGGCAAGGCCAAGCTGCAGACCCGCAACGGGTCGAAGGTCATCCAGATCAAGGCCGACCGGTTCGTCGAGTACCAGCAACCCCCGAAGTCCGACCCGATCTTCACCATCCTGGTGGAGTTCGGGAACCAGAAGGACTCGCGCACCGGCGGCACCGACGGCCCGTTGCACAACCAGATCAAGGAACCGGACCGGGTCTACGACGGCGGGGCGACGGACGACAACAGCACCATCTGGAAGCCGGACTTCAACCGGCAGTCGTACCTCGACCTGATGTACGCCAAGGGCAAGGAGTCGATGGCCGACTTCTACCTGAAGCAGTCGGGTGGCCGCTACACGGTCGGCGGCGACGTCAGCGACTGGGTGAAGGTCCCGTTCAACGAGGCCCGGTACGGCAGCAACGAGATCCCGGAGTCCGACGGCTACTGGAACTTCGTCAAGGACACCGCCACCTCGTGGTACGAGTCGCAGGTCGCTGCCGGCAAGACCCCCGAGCAGATCAAGTCCTACCTCGCCCAGTTCGACATCTGGGACCGGTACGACTACGACGGTGACGGCGACTTCAACGAGCCCGACGGCTACGTCGACCACTTCCAGGCGGTGCACGCCGGTGAGGGCGAAGAGGCCGGCGGCGGCGCCCAGGGCGCGGACGCCATCTGGTCGCACCGCTGGGCCGCCTTCCCGAACCTTCAGGGCAGCGCGGGACCGGAGAACAACAAGGCCGGCGGTGTGCAGATCGGGAACACCGGCCTCTGGATCCGCGACTACACCACGGAGCCGGAGAACGGCGGTCTGGGCGTCTTCGCCCACGAGTACGGCCACGACCTCGGCCTGCCCGACCTCTACGACACCCAGGGCGGCGACAACGGCGTCGGGTTCTGGAGCGCCATGGCCTCCGGGTCCTGGCTCAACCACGGCAAGCAGGACATCGGCTCCACGCCGGGCTACTTCGACCCGTGGTCGAAGCTCTTCATGGGTTGGCTGAACCACTCCACCGTCGAGTGGGACAGCGGGACCACGTTCGCCACCCTCGGTGCGGCCGGCAAGACCGACGGCCTGGCCCAGGCGGTCGTGGTGAACCTGCCCGACCAGGAGGTCAGCACCGACTACAACACCCCGTTCGCGGGTGAGTACGAGTGGTGGGGCGGCAGCGCCGACGACCTGAACAACACCATGGCCCGGACCCTCGACCTCACCGGGGCCACCACCGCCGCCATCACGGCGAAGGCCCAGTACGAGATCGAGGAGGACTACGACTACCTCTACGCGGAGGTGTCGACGAACAACGGTTCGACCTGGACGCCGCTGGCCAACGACCTGATCGAGGAAGGCGAGACCGGCGTCGACGGTTCGACCGACGGCGAGTGGATCGACCTGACGTACGACCTGTCGGCGTACGCGGGGCAGACCGTGCAGTTCCGCTACCGCTACCAGACCGACGGCGGTGTGCACTTCGCGGGTCCGTTCCTGGACAACATCTCGCTCGTCGTCAACGGTGCGGCGGTCTGGACCGACGGCGCCGAGACGACCGACCCGGCGTGGACCGTCCGCGGTTTCAGCCGGTTCACCGGTAGCGTCACGGAGACGGTTCCGCACTTCTACATCGCGGAATACCGGACCTACTACGGCTACGACAAGACCCTGAAGACCGGTCCCTACAACTTCGGCTGGCAGAACACCAAGCCGGACTTCGTGGAGCGGTTCTCCAACCACCAGGGCCTGCTGGTCTGGTACGTGAACTACGCGTACGGCGACAACGACACGATCGACCACCCGGGCTTCGGCCTGAACCTGCCGGTCGACGTCCGACCCGGCCCGATCACGGTGCCCGGCGTCGGCAACATCACCAACCGGCGCAGCAGTTTCGACGCCACGTTCAGCCGGTTCGCCAAGCCGGCTCAGACGTTCCACCTCAACGGGGTGGCGACCACGGTGCCGAAGCTCAACCCGGTGACGGTCTTCAACGACTCGGACCCGAACCGCTACTGGTCGGCGCAGAACCCGATGAACTCGGTGAAGGTTGCCGGCACCGGCACCAAGATCGAGCTTCTGCTGGAGAACCGCCTGATCAGTGACCTGGCGATCATCAAGGTCAGCAACTGAGCACCTGATCCGCTGATCCGACGTACCGTCGGGGCCGGAGGCGCACAGCGCGCCTCCGGCCCCGCTCGCGTTCCCGGCGAACATCGGCAGCAGGGCGATCGGCGGCGTGCCCGTCCAGGCCAGCCCGGCGGCGCGCTGCCGTCAGAGGGCGGCCAGGTCGCGCCAGCCGTACCGGTGGCCGCAGGGCGGACCGGCCGCGATGCCGAACCGGCGGTCGTCCAGGTCCAGCAGCACCGAGTAGACCGTCTCGGAGCGCTCGGCCCGCGGCATCCGCTCGTCGACGTGCCGGCAGATGCTCTGCGGTGCACTGGCGTGGTCCCGGAAGAGCGCTTCGAGGTCGGCCTCGCCGACCTTGCCCTCGGCCGCTCTCGGCGCCAGCAACCGCCTGGCCCGGGCCGACCGGAACAGCGACGAGCCGCCCCAGTCCTTGATCGTGTCGTAGACCGGCAGCGCCGTCTCCAGGTGGTTGGCGTGCGTGAGGTAGCCGTCGACCGGATGCAGCCAGCCGGCGTCCCCGGGCACCAGTTCCAGGTCGATCAGCTCGCCGCCGGCCTCCGCCGCCTGGCCGAGCAACAGGTTGATCGAGCTGTTCCGGGTGCCCCGGAAGGCGGCCTTCAGCGCCTCGGAGAGGCTGTCCGCCTCCAGCGCCGCCCGCAGCAAAACGTGGTACGGCACACCCGGCTCGACACCGGGACCCGGCAGTCCGTCCCGGTCACAGCCGAGCATGTTCACACAGACGCCGACCCCGGCCGAGTTCAGCCCGGTCTTGGCCACCATCCCCGCCTCGGTCAGGGTCAGCACCGTCAGCCCCTGCTCGTCCCGGGTGCAGAGCAGCAGCATCACGTCACGCTGGTCGGGGTGCCAGTCCCAGTTCTGCCCGAGCAGCAGGTGACCGTTGCCGGTGTGCGTACCGAGCACCCCTACCGTCGTACACCCGCCCGCACCGGCGTCCGGCGGCGATCCGGCTGCGGCGTCCGGCGGCGCCTCCGTACCGCCCTCCCGGTGCCGGCCGTAGATCAGCTCGGTACGGGCGTTCAGCGCGTAGATCTGCTCGACCCGGGCCCCGGCGCCCTCGGCGACCCCGTCCAGCAGTTCGGCGACCCGGGGATGGTGCCGCCGGGTCGCCTCCCGGAAGGCCCGCCCGGCGACGGCGACCGCCACCTCGTCCAGCCCGCCCTCCTCGCGGAACCGGCGCAGGTAGAAGTCCAGATTGGCGACGATCAGGTCACGGGCCGCCGCACCGTACCCGAGGCCGCACTCGGTCGGGGTGCCCTGCACCCGGATCAGCGGCACCGGCAGGTCGTCGTCGGCGTGGTGGGGCCGATGGTCGGAGGTCATCCCAGCACGTTAACCGGGCACCGGATCGGCGTCACCGGTGTTCTTCAGCCCTGTCCGGGATTGCCGAGGCCCTGTCCGGGATGCCGAGGAGCCCTGTCCGGAACTCCCGAGGCTGCCCGGGATCTCCCGGACGATCCCCTGATCCTCGGATCGCGCCGGGTCCGTCCGGGACGGCTGGCCCTAGGCTGTGGGGATGACGCAGCGAACCGGCCAGGTCAGCGAGGAACGGCGCGGCGAGGAGCGGACCGGCCAGGAGCGGCCCGGCGGGCGCCGCCGGCACCGGCCCGACATCCGGTACGCCGCCGGGCGGAAAGCGCGGACGAACGCCGCCGGTCCCGCCACGGGTGGGCCGGAATGAGCGAGCGCGGTGCCGGCCGCGACTCGGTGGTCGACGAGTCCTGCGTACTAGTGGACGGGCCGTGGACGCACCGCTTCGTCGGCGCCAACGGCAGCCGGTTCCACGTCGTCGAGGCCGGCAGCGGGCCGCTGGTGCTGTTCCTGCACGGCTTCCCGGAGTTCTGGTGGGCCTGGCACGAGATGCTGCCGGCGGTCGCCGACGCCGGCTACCGGGCGGTCGCGGTCGACCTGCGCGGTTACGGCGCGAGCGACAAGCCGCCCCGGGGGTACGACGGCTACACCCTCGCCGCCGACGTCGCCGGACTGATCCGGGCTCTCGGCGAACGTTCGGCCGTACTTGTCGGCTCGGGAGCCGGCGGCATGATCGGCTGGACCGCCGCCTCCTTCCACCCGAGCCTGGTACGCCGGCTGGTGGTGCTCGCCGCACCGCACCCGCTCCGGCTGCGCGCCGGGATCTTCGCCGACCCGCGCGGCCAGTTCGCGGCGGCCACCCCGACGCTCAAGTTCCAGATCCCCCGGTACGAGCACGTGCTGACCCGGGACGACGCGGCGCTGGTCGGCTTCTTCCTGCAACGCTGGGGTGGGCCGCGCTGGGTCGACAGTCCCGGCTTCGCCGACTACGCGGCGCGTTGCCGGGAGGCGATGCGCATCCCACAGGCGGCCTTCTGCGCGATGGAGGGCTACCGCTGGGCGTTCCGGTCGGTACTGCGGCTGCACGGCTACCGGTTCGTCAAGCTGATGCAGAAGCCGCTGGTCACCCCGACCCTGCAACTGCACGGCGCGCTGGACGAGGCATCGCTGCCGCGTACCGCCCAGGGCTCCAGCCGATATGTGGTGGCTCCGTACGAGTGGCGGCTGCTCGACGGCGTCGGCCACTTCCCGCACGTCGAGGCGACCGACCTGGTGCTGGGCGAGGTGCTGCGCTGGGCCAAGTCGTGACTCATACCCGGGTCCGGCCCGGGCGGGTGTGCGCGGCGCAGTCTCCCCGGCCGGTGTGCGGGGCGGGCTCTCCTGGGGCGGTGTGTGCCGGGTGGATCGGGCTCAGGCGCGGTTCTCGCGCAGGTCGGTGACCTCGGCGGCCGGCGCCCAGCCCTGGTAGACCCCGAAGTCGAACGCCTCCAGCCCCATCGCCTCGGCGACCGGCCAACGCCCGCCGGTGTACTCCACCCGCAGCCAGTTGTCGTGCTGGGCGAGCACGATGAACGGCTGGCCCTGCCAGGAGCACCTGGTCCGGACGTAGACCAGTTCGCCGACCTCGGCCGCGGCCACCACCCGGACGTACCGCCCGGGACGGACCTCCTCGAAGCCCTCGCCCGGTTCGGCCTGGTAGAGCCGTACCTCGTCGCCGGCCGGGCTGGCATCGTATTCCCGGCCGCGCCACTGGGCGACGTAACCGTCGCGCATCAGTCCTCCTCGGCCCGGCGCCAGACGGGTACGTCACAGTCCAGCGTCGCCATCAGCCGCTCGCTGCCGTCGGCCCCGATCCGGTGCAACTGCGCGCCGTGCGGCAGTCGCACACTGTCCACTTTGAACTCGGCCACCACGTCGCTGCTCTCACCCGGTGCGAACCCGTTGCCCCGGAACGGGGGGCGCTCGATCACCCAGCCCTCCATCGCCCGCATGGCAGCCTCGTTCTGCCCGCCGTAGGGGATCCGGTAGAGGCTGGGCCGGTACGCCGGCCAGCGGAGCACGTAGATTTCTCCGGCGTCCCGCTCGAAGGGCGAACCGGGGTGGTTGAGGCCGAGCGCGGCGTAGAGCTTCGCCGGGGTACGCAGGTGCGCGACCTCGGAGGCCCGGTGCACGAATCCGGAGACCCGGTCGTAGCCACGGTCGAGATAGTAGGAGAGCTGGCTCGGCGCGATGGTCTTCTGCATCATCGTCGGCCGACCCGGGTCCTCCCGATCCGGCGCGTACGTCGACCGGGGCGCCTCCTCCTCGGCCTGGTCCTGTGCCGCCGGCTCGCCGGTGTCGTCTCCGAGACCCACCTCGGCGGCCCAGTTCGCCAGCGCGACGATCTGCCCACCCGGCAGTTTCGCCCCGACCGGCGTGCCCGGGTTGACCGCGAACGAGTAGTTCTCGTCCGGCCACCGCCGGATCAGCTGGGCGAACTTGACCTCGATCGTGTCGATGGTCTCGGGCAGGTGGTCACCGAGTCGCTCCGGCGAGGTGAACACCACGACGTAGCGCTCGCCGTCCAGCAACTCGGTACGCCACTCGAAGCCCTCCTCGCCGGGCCGGCTCCCCGACGCCGAGTTGTACGCCACCGGCAGCAGCACCCGGGCGAGCAGCAGGGTGGAGAGGAACGTGTCGGTACTGCCGTCACCGGCCGCGTCGAGCAGGCTCCGCTCGACCTCGTTGGCGGGTGTGAAATCCGACGGAAGCCGTCGGGCGGGAAACGGGTCGGTGCCGGCCTGCCGCTGGACACTCTCGGCCGCGCCGGGGCCGGCGCTGCCGAGCCGCGCCGACTCGGTGCCGACAGCGAGCGGTGACTCGGCCCCGGTGGATGGCGGCTCAGTACCAACGGGCCGCGGCGATTCAGTACCAACGGGCTGCGGCGGCTCAGTACCAACGGGCTGCGGCGGCTCAGTACCAACGGGCTGCGGCGGCTCAGTACCAACGGGCTGCGGCGGCTCAGTACCAACGGGCTGCGGCGGCTCAGTACCAACGGGCTGCGGCGATTCGGTCCCGAGCGGGTGCCGCGATTGGGCGCCGACAGGATGCCGCGGCTCGGTGCCGACGGACGGTGCCGTATCCCGGCCGGCGTCGGGCGACCGGTTGTCGGCCGGCCCGGCCGGAACCACTTCGGCGGGCCCCGCTGCCTGGCTGACCTGTCCGGCAAGCGACGGGCCGCTGCCGAACCGGTCGGCGAACCGGGCGCCGCTGTCGAACTGCTGGGTCACCTGAGGGCTGGCGGCGAACTCTCCACCGCTGGACGGATCGGCGGTGAACCGCTCGGTGACCTCGGGGCCGAGGGTGAACCGCTGGGTGGCCCCGGGATCGGCCGCGAACGACCCGCTCAGCGACGGACCGGTGCTGCTGGACGGACCCGCAGCGCTGGACGGACCGGTGGGGGCCTGCCCCCGCGCCGACCGCCCGGCGGAGAATCGCTCGCTGACGGACGGGCCGCTGCCGAACCGCCGGCTCGGAGCCGCCCGCGCGGCGTCGAGCCTCTCGATGGGCGGCGAGTCCGCCGCCGAGGACTCCGGCCCGGCCGACCCGCCGGGAAACGACCGACCGAGATCCGGACCGGCGTGGCCGAGATCCGGACCGGCGTGGCCGAGATCCGGACCGGCGGGGATCGGCTCGGTGGGGATCGGCTCGGTGGGACCGGCCTCCGCGGGTCCGGCCGCCACCGGTCCGAGGCGGGCAGACCCGAAGTCGGCGGACTCGAAGTGGGCAGACCCGAAGTCGGCGGACTCGACCGCGGCAGACCCGAAGTCGGCGGATCCTGGCTCGTCGGCCGGGCGGCGGGCGGTAGGGGTGAACAGCGACGGCTCGGACCGCTCGACCGGCGGGGGCGGGGGCGTCCAGGCTTCCGGTGCCGGAAGCCCCGACGGCGACGCCTGGCCGACGACCGGCCGCTCCTCCAGCGTCTGGCCCTGCACCGGCCCGATGACCCGGTCGGCCTCCGGGTCGGTGGGCCGGTTCCAGGCCGGCGGCGCCTCGACCGAGGTACTTCCCGGCGACCGGTTCCCGGGCGCAACGAGCGGCGACGGCCCGACCGACCCGTTTCCGGGCGCAGCGACCGACGACGGGGCGACCGACGACGGGGCGACCGGCGACGGGGCGTCCGACGCGTTTCCGGGTGACTGCCCGACCGGCACACCGCTCGGCGACACAGCTCCGGGCGCGCTTTCCGGCTGTGCAGTCCCCGGCGCGCCCCCGGCCGCCGAGCCGGACACCGGCGACGCGGGGCCGACCGGCGCCCCCGAACCGCTCGGTGCACCCGAGCCGACCGGTGCATCCGAGCCGGCTGAGCTGCCGTTCGCGGCGCCGGACGAGGTGGGTCGGATCGCGCTCGCCGGTGTCATCCAGCCCGCCGAGGTGTCCGCCGAGATCTGACTACCGAAGTCTCCGCCCGATCCGCTCCCGGCCGACGTCGGGGCGATCACCGGCACGGTGGCGGGAGTGGGCTGAGTGCCGGACGGCGGGACCGGAGACGGTGCCGGGGAGGGCCGGAACGGTGCCGGATCACTGCTCGGCGGTGCCGCCGGAGCCGGTCCGACCGAGCCCTCGATCGGCTGGGACAGCCGTACGGCCTCCCGCGACAGGTCGACGGTCTCCCCCGGCAGTTCGATGATCCCCCGGGCCATCTCCACGGTCTCCCGTGGCCGCTCGGAGAACGGCGAAGGGTATCCGGCCGCCGAATCCACCGGCTGGAACACCTCGACCGGATTCCGTGCCGGGTCGGTCGGTCGGAACGGCGGCCCGTCCGGCTCCACCACGCGGAACGGGCCGGCCACCTCCGGCTCCGCTCTCGGTGGCCCGTCGGGCGGGCGGCGCGGCACGGCGGCCGTCGCCCGGGCCCGGGCGGCCCGCTCGACCTGCTCCAGCCGGGCGCGGGCGCCCATGCTGCGGCCGGGTAGCCGTACGTCGCCCCGGGAGAGTTGGGAGACGAACCAGGCGGGCAGGTAACCCTCGATCGGCAGGCCCGGATTCACCGCGAGCCACCACTCCGGGTTCGGCCAGCCGGTGGCCAGTTCGGAATAGGCCGACCGGCGGGTCGATCCGGCGTTCTCGGCGAGACACGCGCGCAGGGCGGCGGTGGACGTGAATGCGAGTACGTGAGTGCGTCCGCCGGTGGTCCAGGTGCCCCAACCCATCGGCGCGCGGCCGGCCAGCGCCTCCGCGGAGACCGGCAGCAGCAGATCGGTGCGGGCGAGAATGCGGAAATAGAGTTCCTGGTCGCCCGCGCGGAGTGCGTCCCGCATCGCGGCCTCGGTCTCGGTGGCCGGCTCCCATTCGGTCACGGCCACCTCCCTCTCGCCGAACAGGCCACAAGCATCGCGTACAACCTACAAGGTGGGAACCGGATGACAATGGTTGGCTGGCGGTGGATGCCGACGACGACGATCCCCCGATAGCATCCGGTGCGCGGGTCCGAACCGAGGCGATCCGCACCCGATGGCGGACCGAACGGATTTCGGAGGCGACCGATGCCTGGCCGGAGGATACGACTCACGTTGGCGGCCGCCGTCACGGTGCTGATGGCCCCGCCGACCGCCGCCGGTCCGGCCGTCGCGGCGCCACTCGGCCCGCCGGTCGCCCAGCAGGCGCTGCCCGGCTGCGACGACAACACCCCACCCGCCCAGCCCATCACCACGCTGCCGTGGGCGCAACAGCGGTACGCCCCGGAGCGGCTGGCGCCGCTCGCCACCGGAGCCGGCGTGACGGTGGCGGTGATCGACTCGGGTGTCGACGACACCCACCCGCAGATGCGGGGACGGGTGCTGTCCGGCCGTGACTTCCTCGGCTCGGACAAGAACGGCAAGCGTGACTGCGCCCGGCACGGCACCGGGGTGGCCAGCATCATCGCGGCCGCCCCCCGGGAGGGGATCCCGTTCCGGGGCCTCGCACCCGACGTCAAGATCCTTCCGATCCGGGTGAGCGAGCAAAAAGTCATCGAGGGCCAGGAATCGGGCGACAGCGTCACCGTCGGGACATTTGCCCAGTCGATCCGCTGGGCGGTCGACAACGGGGCGGACGTGATCAACCTCTCCGTCGTGTACTACTCCGACAACCCGGCACTCAGGGCGGCGGTCGAGTACGCCGTGCGGAAGGACGTCGTGATCGTCGCCGCCGCCGGCAACCTCAACCAGGACAAGAACCCCCGGCCGTACCCGACCTCGTACGACGGGGTGATCGGGGTGGGCTCGGTCGGTGAGGACGGTGCCGTCTCGCAGTTCTCCCAGCGCGGCGACTACGTCGACCTGGTCGCCCCGGGCGGCGGTGTGGTGGTCGCCGCGCCGGAGCGGGGACACGTGCTGGACAACGGCACCAGTTACGCGACCCCGTTCGTGACCGCCACCGCGGCACTGATCCGGCAGTACCACCCCGAGCTGGACGCGCGG
This sequence comes from Plantactinospora sp. WMMB782, assembly GCF_049179135.1. Lineage (NCBI taxonomy): Bacteria > Bacillati > Actinomycetota > Actinomycetes > Micromonosporales > Micromonosporaceae > Plantactinospora > Plantactinospora sp. WMMB782. The sequence goes on from NZ_JBMHMC010000007.1 coordinate 2,061,791, forward strand.
CAGGTGGCGCAGCGCCTGATCGCCGCCGCCGACCCGGTGCCCGGCTCGGACCGGAACGCGTACGGAGCCGGGCTGCTCAACCCGTACCGGGCGGTCACCGACACGGCGGCGCCGGCCCGGCGCCCCGAGGCCGCCGGGTTGCCGCCGCACCAGGTCGACCCGGCGGAGGTGGCACAGGCGCAGCGGCGTTCGGTCGCCCAGGAGCGGGCGCTCTGGGTGGCCGGTCTCGCCGGCACCGTGGCGCTGGTGGCCCTGCTGCTCGCCGTGGTGCTTCCCCGGGGCATGCGCCGCGGCTGGCGTCCCGCCGGTCCGACGTCACAGTCCTGACCGACCTCCCCGGCACGCTGCCGGCGGTTCCCTCGGCCCACTGCCGGCGCTTCCTCGGCACGCCGCCGACGGTTCCCCGGCGGGGCATCCCCGCCCCTACCACCGCCGACGGTTCCCCGGCGGGCATCCCCGCCCCTACCACCGTCGCCGAGGCTCCGCGAAGCTGCACCGCGCCGGTGCCGAGGCCGGGCAAGCAGATGCCCCGGGTGTGGCGCGTACGGATCACGCGGCAGCCCGGGGCAGTCTGGGTCGTGCGTCGGGGCTTACTGGAACAGCCCGGTGTTCTTCTTCTCGGTGCTGAGGTAGTCCGAGGCGGACTCGTCCAGCGCCATCTTGATGTCACGCAGCATGTTGGACATGTCCTGCGCACCCTGGCGCCACTTCGTCTGGCGCTGGTAGTACGCCTGCTGCGCCTCACCCTCCCAGGTGTTGACGAGCGGCGCCGCGTCCGACTCCAGCTGGTCGAGCTGCGAGTCGAGCGTGTTCAGCGCCTTCTGGATGTCCGCGCTGGCCTGCTGCAACGCGGCGAAATTGACGACAAGAAGGCCGTCACTCATCGGATCTTCCCTCCCCAGTCGAATCAGAGCGGCAGCGTCATGCCGCCGGCGTTGGTGGCGTTCATCCGGCTCGACGCCTCGGTGTCGGAGGCGTCGTACTGCTGGCCGGAGGTACGGATCGCAGTTGCGGTCTCGCGCAGCGCACGGTGGATCTGCTCCTGGTTCTGCGCCCACTGCTGCTTGACCTGCTCGAAGGAGCGGCCACCAGCACCGCGCCACGCGCTCTGCAACACCTCGAGCTGGCCCATGAGGCCGCTCAGCATGCTCTGCAGCGACTGGTCGACCGACTCGAACTTCGTGGCGGTCTGTTCCATCACCGCGGCTTCTGCCTGCGTCTGGGACACCCCCGAAGTCACCCCGCTCCCTTAGCTCGTCGTCAACCGGAGAGGCCCACTGTGGACTCCCCGGCTCTTGTCCGCGTCCCGGTCGGGCCACGGCACAGTTCGGCAATTACTTCCGTAGCCGACGGTAGCGGGCCGAGGCAAGGCTTGGATACCCCTGCCGGCCACTCTGTGGACAGACCCGTACCACGACGAACCAGACCTGCGGCTACCGACGGTCACCGACATTGTGACGCACCATGGCGTCGCGCCGCTCGCCCTATTGCACGCCGGCCCGGTCACGGGCCTTCTCCGGGTCCAGTGCCGGCCCCTCGGGGATCAACGTGACCAGGATGCTCGGCATCCGTACCCGCTTGACGGCGCCGTAGCCGAGGTTGTTCAGCACCTCGCCGTTGGTGACCGGATGCCGCCGTCCCTGGTCGGTGACGACCGAGATGGCACCGCCGGTCGCACCCGGCGCGGCGGCGGCCTCGACCACCACTCCGCGCCCGGGTTCCAGCACCACCTGGTCGGCGAGCGTCCCGCCCCGGGGCGACTGGGCGGAGGTGGCCGGCGGGGCGGCGATCCCGGACATGTCGGCGCCGACCCGGATGTCCTGCACCCCACGGTCGTCCGGCACGTCGCCGCAGACCACGCCACCCTCCGCGGAAGCCATCTCGGGGGTCTCGGCCGGTGCCGCCGCGTCGTTGCCGGGCACCAGGTCGCCCTTCTTCGGCATCGCGCCGTACTGGCCCTGGGTGAGCTTGGTCTCGTCGCCCTGCTCCACGACGTCCCTGGTCAGCAGGATGTTGGCCTGCACCTCGGTGATGTTGTAGAGGCCGTCGCGCTTGGCGACCGCGTACTGGCCGCCGCCGCCCTGCCGCTCGACCAGGAAGACCTCGCCGATCTTCGCACCCTCCACCGCCTCGGACGGCTCGCCCGCGTCCGGGATCCGGATCTCGCCCAGGTTCGTCCCGGCGGGCAGCGCGTTGAGCAGGGCCGGAGCCACCGGCACCCGCCGCTGGCTGCCCCAGGTGAGCGCGCTGATCACCAGTTCCGGATTTTCGATCAGGTGCCGGCGGTTGTGCCAGATGAGGTAGAGGTCCCCGTTGGGGTGCTCGGCCAGCAGACCCTCGTCGCCCAGCTCCCGGCCACCGGGCGCGGTCCTGCCGATCAGCAGTGTCGACTGTGGCTGTGCGCCGCCGCCACCGGCGCGCGGCTGGGAGCAGATCGTCCAGTCACCGGTGACCAGCCGGTTTTGTGGGGCGAGCGACTCCGGCAGGTCGCGGATGCCGAGCGTCACGCCGCGCGGCTGGCCCTCCAGCGACTTGCGCGACACCGACACCGTCTTCGGCACCTGGCCGACGATGAGCAGCGCGGAGGTGTAGTTGAGCACCGGGTGCAGGGTGTTGTCGACGTAGACGTACTGGGCGCCGGACTCCTTCTCGACGATGACGACCGAGGAGTCCTTCCACTTCGTCGCACCGCCGCCGACGAAGACGCCGTAGACCACCGAGCCGCCGATGCCGATCAGCGCGATCAGCAGACTGGCCAGGGTCGCGCCGGCCGCCCGGCGGAACGGGGACTGCGCGGGATCGGTCTCCCGCATCACCAGCGCGCCCACCACCCGCTGGACCATGAACTGGTAGGAATGCAACTGGTCCTGCCGCGACGGCATGCGGGCCCCCTCTCCGGTTGGTCCGGCCCATACGATAGGCCCCTGAGTGAATCGCGGGGGGCGGGCCCACGGCCGACGCCCATCCAGGGGAGGCTATCGCGGTGACGGTAACTGCGGCAGACAACCGGACCCGGCCCACCGGCACCCCGGGCAGCCGGATCGACCGGTCGCCACCGGCGCCACTGCCGGCATCCTCCACACCGACCCGGTCCGGCCTGTTCGGGGTACGGGCGGGGCAGGTGGTGGCGTTGCAGGTGGCGCTGGCAGTGGTGCTGGCCGCCGCCGGCCAGGGCCCACTGCTGCTCGTCGGGGCCGCGCTGCTCGCCCTCGCCCTGGTGCTGCTGACCTGGATCCGGCTGCGTCGGCGCTGGCTGTTCGAGTGGATCAGCATCGGGATGCGCTACTCGTCCCGGCAGCGCACCCTGCCGCAGGCCGCACCGCCGGAGGCCCTGCTGGACATGGTCAACCCCGGTGCCGTGGTGCTGCCGGTCGACCTGGCCGGTGACGCCGCCTGCATGGTCAGCGACGCCTACGGCCTGACCGCCGTTCTAGAGCTCGGCGACCAGGTCGGCATGCTCGCCGACGCCCCGCAGTCGCTGCTCTCCCCGGCCGGGCTGCTGCCGGCGGCCAGCGCCGAGACCCCGCCGATGCGGGTGCAACTGGTGCTCACCGGTGCCCCGGCACCGACACTGGCCGCGGGCGGCGGCACCCCGGCGACGTCGTACCGGCAGCTCACCGACGGGCGGCTGCTCGGGCACGAGCGGGCCCTGCTCGCCGTCCGGGTGCTGCGCGCCGACGGCTGGTCCGACGAGGACCTGCGCCGGGCACTATCCAGCGCGGTACGCAAGGTCCGCCGCCGGCTCGCCCCGGTGCCGACCCGGGTACTCGGCGAACGCGCCGCGCTCGGCGTACTCGCGGAGACGGTGCACCACGACGGCGCGCAACCGGCCCGGGAGAACTGGCAGGGCGTCAGCGTCGGCGGGCTGCTGCAGACCACCTTCCGGCTGCGTCGCTGGCCGGACCTGCGCGCCGAGGCCGGGCGCCGCTTCGTGCCCCGGCTGCTGGCGCTGCCGGCGACCGCCACCACGGTCTCGGTGAGCGCCGGGCCGTGGGCGGGCGGCGGCACCGACAACATCCGGGTGGACGTCACGGTACGGCTGGCCGCGCCCACCCCGCAGGCACTCGGCACCGCCGTGCAGGCGCTGCGCCGGCTGCTCTCCGCCGAGCACGCGGTCGCCCGCCGGCTGGACGGCGAGCAGCTCGACGGGGTGGCCGCCACCCTGCCGCTCGGCGTGCTGGGCGCCGGCCCGACCGCCCCGGCGCCGGCCACCACACTGCCGGCCTCCTCTGTGGACTCGCTCGACCTGCCGATCGGCCTGGCCGGGCTGATGCTCGGCGCCAACCGGCACGGCGCGGCGGTGGTCGCCCGGCTGTTCCGGGCCGAGACCACCCGGGTGGTGCTGATCGGCGGGGTACGTGCCGCGCAACTCGTCGCGCTGCGGGCGATGGCGCTCGGCGCCCGGATCGTGGTGCAGACCGCCCGACCGCGCGCCTGGGAGCCGTTCGTCCGGGGCGCCAGCGGGCCCGGCTCGCCGATCGCGATGATCCCGCCGGGACGGCCGGTAGGCGGCCCGCCCGGCACCCAGCTGCACCCGCTGCTGGTGGTGGTCGACGTCGGCCCGGTGGCCGCCGACTCCCAGCCCGGACCGGGCTGGCAGACCAGCCTGGTCGTACGCGACGAGCTGGCCCCGGTCGACGTGGACGCGGTCTCCCGGGCCGACCTGGTGGTGTTGCAGCCGCTCCGGCCGCACGAGGCGCAACTGGCCGGGCTGGCGCTCGGGCTGGGCGACTCGGCGGACTGGCTGACCCGGATCCGGGCCGACATGGTCGGGGTGATCAACCGTCGGGTGCTGCGCTGGGCGCTGCTCTCGGCCACCCCGATCGAGGCCCAGCTGATCGGCCCACCGGCCCGCTGACCGGCGGAGGCCGGACGGGTGGGTGGGGCCGGACCGGCGCGGCCGGGATCCGGTAGCCGTTTGATCTGGGCTGACGCGGGATCACCTGGCACCATCTGCGGGCATGGGTTTTCTGAAGGGACTTCTCGTCCGGCTCGCCGGCACCGCCCTGGCCTTCTGGCTCGCCACGCTGATCATCCCGGGGATCTCCCTGGACACCGACTCGGTCGGCGGGGCGGTGGGCACGCTGCTCCTGGTGGCGGTCATCTTCGGGGTGGTCAACGGCGTGCTCCAACCGATCATCAAGACGCTCGGCTGCGGGCTCTACCTGCTCACCCTCGGCCTGATCGCGCTGGTGGTGAACGCGCTGCTCTTCATGCTCACCGGTGCCATCGCCGGTGGGCTCGGCCTGCCCTTCGAGGTGGACGGCTTCTGGCCGGCCGCGGTGCTCGGCGCGCTCTTCGTGAGCCTGGTCACCTGGCTGCTCGGCCTGGTGATGGACCGCGACTGAACTGTCCGACCTGCTCACGACCGCGGCTGGACCGCCCGCGCCCCGGCTGGTGCCCCAGTGCCCCGGCCGGGGTGGTCCGGTCGGGGCCGACCACTGGTCGGGAATTGGCTCGGGTCGGCAAGGTCGGCCGGGGATAGCGTCGTGCCGTGCTGACCTTGAGACGGGACGACGGGTACGAACTCTGCACCGACCCCCGGCGGGTGGACGTCGACCGGGTGCACCACTGGCTCTCCACCGACGCCTACTGGGCAATCGGCCAGCCCCGGGAGACACTGCTCCGGGCCATCGAAGGCTCGACCGTCTACGCCGTGTACGCCCCGGACAGCGGCCGGCAGGCGGCGTTCGCCCGGCTGGTGACCGACGGGGCGACCTTCGGCTATCTCTGCGACGTCTACGTCGACCCGGCCGCCCGGGGCATCGGGCTGGCCCGCTGGATCGTGCGTACCGTCCGGGAGGATCTCGACCGCCTGGGCGTACGCCGGATCCTGCTCGCCACCTGGGACGCGCACGGCGTGTACGCCGAGGTCGGCTTCACTCCGCTGGCCGACCCGTCGCAGTGGATGGAACTCAGGTTGCGCCAGGCTTCCGCCGCCCCGGCGCCGCAGCCCGATCCCCTGACCCCGCCCGGCCCGGTGACGCCGCCCGGCCCGGTGACGCCGCTCACCGGAAAGGAGTCTGAGCCGGTTAAGCCCCTTACGCTGGGCTCATGAACCAGGTGCGGCGCGGATATCTCTACGGGCTGGGTGCGTACACCCTGTGGGGGTTCTTTCCGCTCTACATCCGGCTGCTCAAGCCGGCCGGGCCGATCGAGATCCTGGCCCACCGGGTGGTCTGGTCGGTGGTCTTCGTCGCACTCCTGCTCGCGGTGCTGCGCAACTGGGGCTTCCTCCGCGAACTGCGGCACCGTCCGGGCAAGCTCGCCGGAATCGGGCTCGCCGCCACGCTGATCGCGGTCAACTGGGGCGCCTACATCTACGGCGTCAACTCGGAACGGGTCGTCGAGACCGCGCTGGGCTACTTCATCAACCCGCTCGTCGTGGTGCTGCTCGGGGTCACCGTGCTGCGGGAACGGCTGCGGACGGCCCAGTGGGCGGCGCTCGGCATCGGCGGTGTCGCCGTCGGCGTACTCACCGTCGACTACGGGCGGCTGCCGTACATCGCGCTGACCCTGGCGGCGAGCTTCGGCGGGTACAGCCTGGTGAAGAAGCGGCTCGGGTTGCCCGCCGCCGAGGGGATGTTCATCGAGTCGGCGGCACTGACCCTGCCGGCTCTCGGCTACCTGGGCTGGCTCAGCTGGCGCGCCGAGTCGAGCTTCGGGCAGGTCTCGGCCGGGCACACCGTCCTGCTGATGCTGGCCGGCGCCGCCACCGCCATCCCGCTGCTGATGTTCGCCGGGGCCGCGAACCGGCTTCCGCTCACCGCACTCGGCATGTTGCAGTACCTGGCGCCGATCCTCCAGCTGGCTTTCGGCGTACTCCTGTTCCACGAGCCGATGCCACCGGCCCGGCTGGCCGGCTTCGGGCTGGTCTGGCTGGCCCTGGTGGTCTTCACGGTGGACGCGATCCGCAACGTCCGGCGGTCCCGGGCCGCGCTGCTCTCCGCCACCCCCGAGCCGGCCGCCGCCACCGCCGCCCGCTGACCCGCCGCCCGATCAGGGAGTTACGCCGGCAAACGGGTCCGGTCCGGCGGCTGGACGGGACGGCCGGCGGCGACCGACTCGTAGAGCTGTTCGAGCAGCCGGGTCTGCCGGTGCAGGTCGAAGTGTTCGGCGACGTGCCGGCGGGCCGCGCTGCCGAGCCGGGTACGCAGCCCGTCGTCGACGAGGAGCTGCCGGATGTTGCCGGCCAGGACCGCCCGGTCGCCCTCCGGGCCGAGCAGGCCGGTCCGGCCGGGCAGCACCGCCTCCGGAATTCCACTGTGGTAGGTCGAGACCGTCGGCAGGCCCAGGCTGGCCGCCTCCAGGATCGTCGTCGGCAGGCCCTCGGCGTCACCGTCGGCGGCGGTCTTCGACGGCGAGACGAAGATTCTCGACTCGGCCAGGTGGCGGGCGACCGCCGACGGCTCCTGCGCGCCCAGGAATGTCGCATCCAGTCCCAGGGCGGCGGCCCGTTCCCGGATCGGCCACTCCAGCGGCCCGGAGCCGATCAGCAGTACCCTCGGCCGCCGGTCGGCCAGGGCGCCGAGCGCCTCGACCAGGTCGTCGACGCCCTTCTTCTCGACGAACCGGCCGACGAAGGCCACGTCCCAGCGCTTCGGCACGTCCGGCACCTCGGCCGGAACGGGTACCCCGGTGTGGTGCACCCGCACCCTGCCCGGGTCCGCGCCGGCCGCGATCGCCCGGTCCCGGATGAAGCCGGAGACGGCCAGGACCAGCGCGGCCCGGTCGAAGACCTGACGCAGGTTGCGCCGGTAACGGACGCCGCGCAGCCCCGGTGCGTGCGGCTGCCGCGTCACGTCGTAGCCGTGCACGGTCACCACCAGCGGCACACCGAGCTGTTCGGCCGTCCGGCTGATCAGCCAGCCGTCGTTGCCGAAGTGTGCGTGCACCACCGACGGTCGCAGCCCGGCCAGCAGCCGCCGCAACCTCGGCGACTCGCCGGTCAGCCGGAGTCGCAGGAACGCCTGCCGGTCCCGCCCGCCGTCCGGATAGGCGATCATGTCGGTCTCGGCGGCCAGCGGCGAGTCGACCCGGGTGGCGCCGAGGAACCTCGGCTGCCAGCGGGGCAGTGCGAGACCCTGGTTGCGGACGAACGTCTCGGAGCCGGCGAGCAGGCCGCTACGCCAGATGACCACGGTCGGCGCCGGGTCGGCACCACCGGGCGGCATCGGGGTGGTCACGCGCCGATCTCGCTGGGCCGCCCGGCGTCACCCGGAAGCCGCCGGCCCGCGCGGCCGGTCGGCCGGGCGGCGGCACGGCCGGGCTTGCGCAGGATCCGGTCACGGAGGCTACGACGCAGCTGCGGCGGGATCAGCCAGATCTGGGCGAACGCCAGATAGTCGAAGATGCCCGGCCGGCCGTGCCGGCGTGCCTCCCGCAGCAGGGTGCCGAACGCCGCCGCGCTCCGGGTCGGTGCCGCCATCGAGCTGATCACGCTCATCGTCAACGCAGCGTACGCCCGGCGGGTCAGCAGCGGCCGGCTCCGCCGGAGCCAGTCGAGCTGCTCCTCCCAGACCGTGTCGAAGGTGATCCGGGGCCGGTCCTCGTCCTGGTGCCAGATCACCAGCGGCTCGGCGGCGTAGACCAGGTCCACGTCGGCGTGGTCGAGCGCCCGGAACGTCCAGTCGAGTTCCTGGAGCCGACGCAGGCCGACGGTGAACGGCACCCGGCGGAACAGCTCGGTCGGGGCCAGGATGGTCGAGGTCTGGATGAACCCGTCGCCGTGGAACAGCCCCCGCCGCAGGGTGAGGTACTCGGTCAGCGGCTCGCCGGGCGCCGGCAGCCGGCGCGGCATCACGAACTCGGCCCGGGGCGTCCGGTTGTGCAGCCGGCAGGCCACGATCGGCATCGCCACCCGGGCGCTGCCGGCCAGCTCCAACTGGACGGCGAGCTTGGTCGGCAGCCACTCGTCGTCGTCGTCCAGCAGGGCGGTCCAGCGGGCCCGGGCGACGCCGACTCCGGCGTTGCGGGCGTTCGGCGCCCCGCCCGACTCGGGCAGCACCAGCACCCGGAGCCGGTCGTCACCGATCGCGGCGAGCGCGTCCCGGGTGGCGCCGTCCGGGCCGTCGACCACCACCACGACCTCGAGATCGGTCACGGTCTGCGCCAGTACGCTGCGGACCGCGCGGGTAACCAGGTCCGGCCGGCCACGGGTGGGGATCACGACGCTGACGTGGGGGGTGGATGACATGTTGACCCGCTAACTCGTCGGGGGATCCAATGCCGGGGCGATACCGGACGTGAACACTATTTGCCGGGTGCGGATGCGCGGGTTAATTCGAGGCGGAGAATGCGCGTACATTGGCCGGTCGGCAGCCGACCGCAGGATGTCCCGGCCGGCTCGACGGGGCGTCGGCGAATCCGGTGAACACGAAATGGACGACGACGACATGCAAGCTCGGCTGGTTGTTGACGTACACTTCCGGCGATTCGGAGAAGGCCCGGGGAGTCGAACAGGTGAATTCGAGGAATCGGGTCGGTGAACCGGCGGGAAATGGAGGGCGACGCCCGATGAACGCACCGGACGTCAGCGTGGTGGTGCCGGTCTACAACACCATGCCCTATCTGACCCGGTGCCTGGACTCACTGGTCCGGCAGACCATCGGACTGTCCCGGATGCAGGTCGTCGCGGTGGACGACGGCTCGACCGACCGCAGCGGTGCCGAGCTGGACCGGTACGCCGCCCGGCACCCCGGCACCTTCACCGTGCTCCACCAGCCGAACTCGGGCGGCCCGGCCGGCCCGTGCAACCGGGGCCTGGACGCCGCCACCGGCCGGTACGTCTTCTTCGTCGGCGCCGACGACCACCTCGGCCCGGAGGCGCTGGAGCGGCTGGTCGCCGCCGCCGACGCCTGGGAGTCCGACGTGGTGCTCGGCAAGGTGGTCGGGGTGAACAGCCGGCACATCTACCAGGACATCTTCGCCCGCAACGCGGTCGACGTCGACCTCTTCGACTCGCCGCTGCCCCGCTCGCTGGCCAACACCAAGCTGTTCCGCCGGGAGTTGCTCGACCGGCACGGCATCCGGTACCGCGAGGAGATGCCGATCGCCAGCGACCTGCCGTTCACCCTGGAGGCGTGCTATCGGGCCCGGCGCATCTCGGTGCTTGCCGACTACGAGTTCTACTACGCCGTACGCCGGTTCAGCGCCACGAACATCACCTATCTGAGCCGGCACCTGGACCGGCTGCGTACCGTCGAGGCGAACCTGGCGTACGTGGCCGAGCTGATCGAGCCGGGCAAGCGCCGGGACGCGATCATGGTGCGCCGGTTCGACCACGAGGTCGCCAAGCTCGTCGAGGACGACCTGCTCCGGCTCGACCGGGCCGGCCAGCAGGCGGTGCACGACGGGATCGGGCGGCTGGTGGCGGAATACCTGACCGAGGAGATCGCCGACCAGTTGGGCGCGGAGACCCGGATCAGGTTGGCGCTGACCCGGGACGGCAGCCTGGACGACCTGCTCGCGGTGATCCGGCAGGACGCCGAGGTGGGCGTGCCGGCGACGGTGGTCGAGGGTGGGCGGCGGTATGCGGCGTACCCGGGGTTCCGGGACCCGGCGCGGGGGCTGCCGGACTCCTGTTTCGAGGTGACGGCGGTGCCGGAGTGGCCGGCCAAACTCGACGCCACCGGGTTCGGCTGGGAGGACGACGAGCGGGGCGAGCGGGTACTGACGATCACCGCGTACTCGCCGCTGCCGGACCTGGCCGGTGCCGGTGCCGACCCGCTGACCGTCAGCGCCGAGGAGGTCCCGGCCGAGACCGTGCTGCTGGCCCGGGGCGACGCCGGAAGCAGCGTACGGATCAGGTTCCGCGCCGCCGACCTGCTCGCCGCCGCCATCGCGACCGGCCGGCGCCGGATCGTCTCGGCCCAGATCGGGCCCTTCGACCCCGACCGGGCGCTCGGCGCGAACAGCGCGGCCGGCGCCGGTGGCGCGGCGGCGCTGCGGGCGCCACGGCTGGACCGGGCGGTGCCGCTGCTGCGCCGCCGGGGTGCCCGGCTCTATCTGCTCACCCCGACCCGGGACGAGTCCGGCCGACTGATGATCTCCGTCGTGCCGGTCACCCCCGGCCGGGTCACCGCCCGGCTCCGCCAGAAGCTCCGCCGCAGCTGACCCGTCACGGCCGCTGACCCGTCACGGCCGCTGACCTGTCACGGCCGCTGACCGGCAGGCAGGCGGGCCGGCCGGTCGGCGGTTTGGTCGCGGCCAGGCTGTCGGGCCAGGCAGGCTAGTCGGCGGGCAGGCCGTCGAGCAGGTACGTCAGCCCGCGCCGGAAGGTCTGGTCCTCGTCCCGGTCGTCCAGGTGCCCGGTCTCGACCAGGGTCGGATAGCGGTCCCGTCGGGTTGCGAGGTGCTCCCGGGCGGCCTGCCGCGACTCGGGATCGGCCACCCGCTGCCAGGACGAGAGCGTGACGGCGGCCCCGATGACGTAGTTGGCCAGCGCGTGCGTCGCCGCGCTCAGGTCCGGCTCGACCAGCCCGGCCCGGCTCAGTGTGGACTGGAGAAACTCGGTCCGGGTCAGCACGTTCGGCCCGAGCAGCGGGCGGCCGATCAGCGCCGCCGACCACGGGTGCCGGAGCATCGCCGCCCGCCAGCCGAACAGCAGCGCCTCGACGTCCCCCCGCCAGTCCCCGGCCGTGGTCGACGGCTCCGGAACCTCCACCTCGCCGAAGATCTGGTCCAGCGCCAGGTCGAGTACGTCGTCCTTGTTCGTCACGTGCCAGTAGAGCGTGGTCGAGCCGGCGCCCAGCCGCTCGGCCAGCCGGCGCATGGTGAGCCCGGCGACGCCGTCGCGGTCGAGCAGCTCGACCGCTGCCGCGACGATCCGGTCCCGGTGCAGCGGCGGGCCGCTGCGGCCCGGTGAGCGCGGAGGTCGTAGCCAGACACCTGTCATGCCGACAAGTCTAGTCCGATGTTCCAGCTCTAGAACATTGTTCTAGACTCTAGAACGTCGGTCTAGTCGGCCCGTCGATCGGAGGCAGTCGTGGCACACATCGAGGTCAGGAACCTGCGATACCGACTCCCGGACGGGCGCCCGCTGCTCGACGACGTCTCGTTCCGGGTCGCCGACGCCGTCACCGCCGCCCTCGTCGGCCCGAACGGCGCCGGCAAGACCACGCTGCTCAGGCTGGTCGCCGGAGACCTCACCCCGACCGCCGGGGAGATCGCCACCTCCGGCGGACTCGGCGTGATGCGCCAGTTCATCGGCACGATCCGCGACCACCGCAGTGTCGCCGACCTGCTGCTATCGGTCGCCCCCGACCGGATCCGCGCCGCCGCCGCCGAGCTGACGGCGGCCGAACGCGCGTTGCGGGAACGCGACGACGAGCCGACCCAGCTCCGCTACGCGCACGCCGTCACCGAGTACGTCGAGGCCGGCGGCTACGACCTCGAAGTGGTCTGGGACGCGGTGACGACCGAGGCGCTGGGGCTGCCGTACGCGCGGGCCGCCGGGCGGGACGTCAACACGCTCTCCGGCGGGGAACAGAAACGGCTGGTGCTGGAGGCCCTGCTCCGTGGCCCCGACCGGCTGCTGCTGCTCGACGAGCCGGACAACTACCTCGACGTACCCGGCAAGCAGTGGCTGGAGCGGCAACTGCGGGCCAGTACCAAGACCGTGCTGCTGGTCTCGCACGACCGGCAACTGCTCGCCGAGGCGGCCGACCGGATCGTCACCGTCGAGGACCGGCAGGTCTGGGTGCACGGCGGCAGCTTCGCCAGTTATCCGGCCGCCCGGCGGGACCGGATCGACCGGCTCGACGAGCGGCGGCGACGGTGGGCGGAGGAGCACGCCCGGCTCCGGCACCTGGTACACACCGCGCGGCAGGGCGCCGCCCGCAACGACGCGCTCGCCTCGGCGTACCGGGCGGCGCGGAGCCGACTGGAGCGGTTCGAGTCGGCCGGACCGCCGACCCGGCCGCCGAAGGAGCAGAACGTGCGGATCAGGCTGCGCGGAGGTCGTACCGGCAAACAGGCCCTGATCTGCCAGCAGCTCGAACTGTCAGGTCTGATGCGCCCCTTCGACCTGGAGGTCTGGTACGGCGAACGGGTCGCCGTGCTCGGCTCCAACGGCTCCGGCAAGTCGCAGTTCCTCCGGCTGCTGGCCGGGACCGACCAGGTGGCACACCGGGGTTCGGTGCGGCTCGGCGCCCGGGTCGTACCCGGACTCTTCGCCCAGACCCACACCCGCCCCGACCTCTACGACCGCACCCCCGCCGACATCCTGATGACCGGCCACGCCCTGCTCCGCAACGACGCGATGGCGGCGCTGGCCCGCTACGAGATCGCGCCCGCCTGGGACCAGCCGTTCCAGAGCCTCTCCGGCGGCGAACAGGCCCGGTTGCAGATCCTGCTGCTCGAACTGGCCGGGGCGACCCTGCTGCTGCTGGACGAGCCGACGGACAACCTCGACCTGGCCAGCGCCGACGCGCTGCAACGCGGCCTTGAGGGGTTCGCGGGTACGGTGCTGACGGTCACCCACGACCGCTGGTTCGCCGCACACACCGACCGCTACCTGCTCTTCGGCGCCGACGGCCGGGTGGTCGAGACCGACGAGCCGGTCTGGACCGAGGGACGGGTCGAGCGTCACCGCTGAGTTTCTGCCGGCGGCAGCTTCGACCGGGAGTGACACCACGTTCCGTGTGTCGACAAGGGTCCTGTCTGGACAACCAGCCTCGCCCGGCAGGACCGCCATGCCACCCACCGACCGGCCCGCTCCTGACCTGCACCCCCACCGCGTGGCACGCCTTCTTGACCGACCTCCCCAACCCCGCCCCCGACAACCCGTGATCCGGTAGCGTCCGGCTCGCTGGAGCCGGCCGGACGCTACCTGAGCACGGAGATCGACCAGGCGATCGGCGAGTCAGCCGAGCGAGCAGGGTGTCCCGTTGAGGGTGAACGAGGACGGGCTGTCGGTGCCACCGGTGTGGGTCGCCACGAACCCGATGGCGAGCGCGGCGCCCGGCCCGATGACGACGTGGTCGTCGAGGCCACGGGCCGTGACCCTGCCGCTGGACGGCGAATACACCGCGTTCCAGCCGGTGGTGATGTGCTGTCCGGCGGGCAGCGGGAATTCCAGCACCCAGGAGGTGATCGCGGTCGCGCCGGTGTTGGTGATGGTGATGCTGCTCGTCAGACCGGTGTCCCAGGTGTAGACCGAGTAGCGGACGACACAAGCGCCCCCGGTTGGCGGCGGCTCGGTCGGCGCGGCGGTGCCGGCCGGCAGGGCGCCGCCGGGCGGTGCAGCCGAACTGGCCGTGACGGCGACGCCGCCCAGGGCGGCGGCGGTCAGCGTCGCTACCGCCGCGGTGACACCGAGAACGCTGCTCGTCAGTCTCATGATGGCTGCGATTCCTCCGGGGATCGGCGCACGGCAACGCGGCGGACCGGGAGGCGTTCGGTCGCCGCCGAGTCTCCGGCTCGCCTCGCGAGCTCCAACGCTAATCGATCACTTTCGATTGTCAAGGCGACGCGGAGCTGGCGGTGCCGTGACGACCATGGACCGAATGGCCTCGCGGACCGTGGGGGGAAACGGTCCGCGAGGCGCTGTGAGGAAGCAGTCAGATCGTCCACCGGTGCCGCTGCACCAAGGGCAGCCGCGCCCAGACCCGCCCCAGCCCCCAGGTGTGCCCGGCGTACGTCGCGGCGAGCACCACGAGCACCGCCGCGTAGATCAGGTGGTAGTCCATGAACGGGTTGGTGGAGCCGGTCGGCTCACCGGTGCTGGTGTGCTGGGCGATCGGGAACTCCGCGAACCACATCAGCACCATCATCAGCGCGCCGGCCCCGGCGGCGATCCGCAGGCCGATGCCAGCGATCAGTGCGACGCCGACCCCGAGCAGGCCGAGCATGAACAGCCAGTTCGCCCACCAGGTGCCGGCGATGGTGTGCGCCACCGACTCGAACGGTCCCACCGAGACGTGCGAGAGGAAGCCCTCGGTCGGCGAGCCGCCGTTGATCCAGGCCCGGGCGCCGGGCGTCGAGTAGCCGAGGCCGAACGTCTTGTCCAGGAAGGCCCAGAGGAAGACGAAGCCGGTCGAGATGCGCAGTACGGCGAGCGCCTTGGCGCCGGTCTTGCTCAACATCGCGCCGGGCGAGTCGACCCGCTCCAGCGTCGAGATCGGGCGGGTGGAGTGGCGGGTGGTCATCGTGGCCTCCGAGGTCGACCCTTGTGCGGTCCCTTGTCCTGACACCCATGACTCTGCTCCGCAGGGCGCCGGGGCACCCGGGTCCGAGCGCCTCAACCGCCGGGTCCAAGGTCCCGCCCGGCTCTCGGGACCAAGGTCCCGGCGCCCGCTCCGGGCGAACCCGCAGGGGTTACGGGACGTCGTAGGCGAGCAGCGGGGTGTTGTCGTAACGGAGGAGTTCGAGCCGGATCAGCTCCGAGCGGGTGAACCGGGTGACTCCGGTGAAGGTCGCGTCGTCACCGGGGGCGGCGAGCCACGAGCCGACCTGCTCCGTCTCGCCGTTCGGGCCGTGCGCCACCAGCCGGAACGTGTACGCCTTCGTGTAGTCCCTGGTCTTCGCGTACTGGCAGCGCATCGTGACCAGGGTGCCCCAGCGCGTACCGTCGAAGCCGATCTCGGCGCTCACCGGCACGTTGCCGCGTACCGGCTGCATGGCGACCATCCGCACCTCGACGCCGGTGCCGGAGTCCCCGCCACCCACCACCGGCACGGCGACCCCGAACCCGAGCACGGCGGCGAGCGCGGCGGCACCCAGGGCCAGTACGCCGGTCCGGAGCCGGCCACGCCGCCGCTCCCGCCGCTGGCGGGCCCGCGCCTCGTCGAGCAGCTTCGGCAGCCGTTCACCCGGGCTCGACGGCTCGGCGATCCGCTCCAACCCGGCCGGGTCCAGCCGGCCCAGCAGTCCCGGCAGCACGGCGAGCTCGGCGACCGCCTCCCGGCAGCTCGGGCAGCCGGCCAGGTGCCGCTCGTACCCGGCCCGTTCGGCGGGCGACAGGGCACCGAGCACGTACGCCCCGTCGTCGTGGGCGTATTCGCAGTTCGTCACCCGGTCACCCCCATCTCCGCCAGCACCAGTCGCAGCGACCGCAGGGCGTAGTGCGTCCGCGACTTCACCGTCCCCGGCGGTACGCCCAGTCGGGCGGCCGCCTCGGTCACCGACCGGCCCTGGTAGAAACACTCCACCAGTACCTCCCGGTGCGGCGGGGAGAGCCGGTTGAGCGCCTCCGCCACCGTCCACGCCTCCACCGCCCGGTCCGTCTCGTCGACCTCCTGCGGCGGCTCGGGCAGCTCGTCGGTGACCACCTCACCGATCCGGGCGCTGCGCCGCCGCCACGCGTCGATGGCCAGGTTGCGGGCGGTGGTGAAGAGCCAGCCGCGTACCGACCCCAGGCTCGGGTCGAGTGCCGCCGGATGCCGCCACGCCCGCAACAGCGTCTCCTGCACCAGGTCCTCGGCCCGCTGCCGGTCACCACCGACCAGCCGCAGGGCGTGTGCCAGCAGCGCGTCACCGTGCTCGTCGTGCATGGCGCGCAGCAGTTCGGCGTCCTGGTCGTCCTGGTCGCTGATCTCCGGTGCCTCCCGCCCGTCGGCCCCGTGCCTGTCCTGGATTCACGCATGCCGGGTGCGGACGGTTCAACCCCGCCAGGCATCGGCCTACCGGGCAGGGCTGACGGTTCGACCCCGCCAGGCATCGGCCTGCCCGGGCAGGGGCGGACGGTTCGGCCCCGCCAGGCATCGGCCTACCGGGCAGGGCAGGTGGACCTGCCGGTCAGCCCGGTGTCGGTCCGACGGGTCAGCCGGGCCGGAACCGGGCCACATCCCGCTGCTGTTCACCGGTGGTTCATCCGGGGGCCGGGCGCTGATCACGGCGCACTCCTAGCGTCCGGCAGGCACGTGCCCTCTGCGCATTACCCGAGGCGTAACGGGCGCGCATCCGAAGACATTGGCGAGGAGGCACCATCTCCATGACCGAGCGACCCCGGCTGCTCCCCCTGCTCGGCCCGACGGGCCACGGCGGGCGTGACGCCATGACCTGCATATACCGTTGCGGAAACGCCTGCGCGCACCCGGTGCCGAACGAGTCCGACAACCCGTACTTCGGTGACGTCGTCTCCGCCGAGGTGAGCCGGCGCGGTGTCGTCCGGGCCGGCGCGGTCGGCGCCCTGGTGCTCGGCTTCGGTGGTGCGGCGGCCGGCGCGCTCGCCGGCTCCCCGGCGCTGGCCGCGCCCCGGGACGGCTCCGGCGGCACGCTGCCCGAGGTGGACAGCTTCACCCCGGTCCGCCGGCCGGGCAACGCGGCGCTGACCTTCAAGCCGATCCCGCCGAACAAGCTCGACACCCTTGTGGTGCCGAACGGGTACGACCACTCGGTGGTGATCCGCTGGGGCGACCCGGTGCTCCCCGGCGCACCCGAGCTGGACGTGCACAGGCAGACCGCCGCCCGGCAGTCGCGGCAGTTCGGCTACAACAACGACTTCGTCGGGGTACTCCCGCTGGACCGTAAGGGCGAACGGGCGTTGCTGGTGGTGAACCACGAGTACACCAACGAGAACCTGATGTTCCCGAACTTCACCACCTTCGACGCGATGAGCGTGGAGCAGATCCGGACGGCGATGGCCGCGCACGGGCTCTCGGTGGTGGAGTTGGAGCGGGTCGGCGGGACCGGCGAGTGGAAGCCGGTCCGCAGGGGCGGGCTGAAGTACAACCGGCGGATCACCGCGCACTCGACGAGGTTCGAGTTCACCGGCCCGGCGGCCGGCTCGGCCTGGCTGCGGACGGCGGCCGACCCGAAGGGCCGGACCGTGGTCGGCACCCTGAACAACTGCGCCGGCGGGGTCACCCCGTGGGGCACGGTGCTCTCCGGCGAGGAGAACTTCAACCAGTACTTCGTCGGTGCCGACGCCGCCCCGGAGGCGCTCAAGCCGAAGCTGGCCCGATACGGCATCGGCACCACCGCCCGCTACCCCTCGGACAGCCGCAAGTGGGAGCGGGCCGACGAGCGGTTCGACCTGGCGAAGCACCCGAACGAGGCGCACCGGTTCGGCTGGGTCGTCGAGGTGGACCCGTTCGACCCGGAGTCGAAGCCGCGCAAGCACACCGCGCTGGGCCGGTTCAAGCACGAGGGCGCGAACGTCATCGTGGCCCGGGACGGCCGGGTGGTGGCGTACATGGGCGACGACGAGCGGTTCGACTACCTCTACAAGTTCGTCTCGGACAAGAAGTTCAAGAAGGGCGACTCCTGGACCGCCCGGGAGCACAACCTCACCCTGCTGGAGTCCGGCACCCTCTACGTGGCGAAGCTCGACTACACGAGCGCGGGCGAGATCGACGGCTCGGGCAAGCTGCCGGCCGACGGCGCGTTCAACGGCCGGGGCAGGTGGATCAGGCTGGTCCGGGGCAACACCTCGTACGTGCCCGGGATGACCGCCGCCGACGTGCTCACCTTCACCCGGCTCGCCGGTGACGCGGTCGGGGCGACCAAGATGGACCGTCCGGAGGACGTCGAGCCGAGCCAGCTCACCGGCAAGGTGTACGTGGCGCTCACCAACAACACCAACCGGGGGGTCGGGACCAACCCGGCCGCCGACGAGGCGAACCCGCGCGCCAACAACAAGCACGGGCACGTGCTGGAGCTGGTCGAGGACCGCAACGACAACACCTCGGAGAGCTTCGCCTGGTCGGTACCGATCGTCTGCGGCGACCCGGCCGACGCGTCGACGTACTTCGCCGGCTACGACAAGACGAAGGTGTCGCCGATCTCCTGCCCGGACAACGTGGCGTTCGACGGCTCCGGCAACCTCTGGATCTCGACCGACGGCAACGCGCTGGGCGGCAACGACGGCCTCTTCGCCACCGCGATCGAGGGGCCGGAACGCGGGCACCTGAAGCAGTTCCTCACCGTGCCGCTCGGCGCGGAGACCTGCGGGCCGTTCATCACCACGGACAACCGCTCGGTCTTCGTCGCCGTGCAGCACCCGGGCGAGATCAGCGGGGCGTCGCTGGAGAGCCCGGCGTCGAACTGGCCGGACGGCGACTTCGCCAAGCCGGGCGTGGTGGTCACCTGGCGGCTCGACGGCGACGTCGTCGGAAGCTGAGCAGCGCCTCCTCAGTGGTCTCCTGCTCCCCCGTCTCGGGGAGCAGGAGACCACGTCCGCTTGCGGGTCGGCCGGGCCGGGTCAGGTTTCCGAGGCGAGGGCGTCGGCGACGGTCCGGGCCACCGCCAGCAGCTTTGCCCGGACCACCCGGGCCGAGGTCATCATCTCGGCGGCCGGCAGCGCGCAGGCGAGTACCACCCGGCGTTCCATGTCCTTGTCCGGGGTGACGAGCACCCCGGCGCAGGCCACGCCGTGCCGGAACTGGCCAAGTTCCAGGTGCATCCCGCGCCGGTCGCCGGCCGCCAGGTCCGCCTCGAACGCGTCGGCGGCGACCAGGGTCGCCGAGGTGAACGGCCGCATGCCGTACTCGCGCAGGTAGCGGAACCGCTGCTCCGGGGTGAGGGTGGCCAGCAGCGCCTTGCCGAGCGCGGTGGCGTGCGCCCCCTCGTCGAAGCCGGGCACCAGGTCTTCGAGGTACGGCGACCGGGGCCCCTCGGCCACGGCGGTCACCGCCACCTGCCCGCCGACGAACCGGCCGAGGTAGTGGCTGTACCCGGTGTCCGAGGCGGCCCGGCGCAGTGACTCGCCGACCGCCGGTGGTCCACGGAACGCGGTGACCAGTTCGCGGTACCGGTCCGCCACCTCCAGACCGACGATGTACGTGCCGTCTTCGCGCCTGATCACATAGCCCTCGTACGCGAGCGTGCGCACCAGGTGGTAGGTGGTGGCGACAGTCAACTCGCAACGCCGGGCAATCTGTTTCACGGTCAGGCCCCTCGGTGCCCGTCCGACAGCTTCGAGCACGCGCAAGGCACGCGACACGCTGCGGATCAGGTCCGAAGGTTCCGCCAAGGGGTCGCGCACAACCACCTCCGCCGCCGGGGACTTACAGAATATGAAAAACCGGGCGCCTGCGAAATGCCCGATCGGATTGAGGATGCCAGATCTACGGCGACCGTGCGTGCAGCCACGGACACGAACGGTTCATACGGGCGGCTCGCGTAGGCTCGTCCCAAATGGCCGATCTAATAGAGAACACCCCGCCGGCGGTAACCTCCGGCCGTCCCGCCCGTACCGTCCTCGCCGCCACCGCCGTCACGGTGGCCGGGGTACTGCCGGTCTTCCTGATCGGCGGACTCGCGGTGCAGCTCGGTGCCGAACTCGACTTCTCCCCCGCCGGGCTGGGGCTGGCCGTCGCCGTCTACTTCGGGGTGAGCGCGCTCGCCTCCGTCCCGTCCGGCGCCCTCGTCGAGCGGTACGGCCCGACCACCGTGGCCCGGGCCAGCCTGCTGCTGGTCGCCGCCACCATGCTGGCGGTGGCCGCCGTGGCCCGCTCCTACCCGGTGCTGCTCGTCCTGCTGGCCGTGGTCGCCCCGGCGAACCCGCTGGGCCAGATGGCCAGCAACGCCACCCTGGCACACCGGGTGCGGCCCGGCCGGCAGGGACTGTCGTTCGGGATCAAGCAGGCCGCCATCCCGGCCGGAACGCTGCTGGCCGGTGCCGCCGTACCCGCCGTGGCGCTCACCGTCGGCTGGCGCTGGGCGTTCGTCGCCGCCGCCGTCCTCGCGCTGGCCGTGCTGCCGGTCGTACCCGACGGTCCGGCGCCGAAGGTGGACCCGGCGCGGCGGCGCGGCGAGCGGGCCGCCGGGGCGCTGGCCGTGCTCGGTGTGGCCGGCACCCTGGCGGCCGGCTCCGCGAACGCGCTCGGCACCTTCCTGGTCGACTCGGCGGCCGTCCGAGGACTCTCCCCGGGGCTCGCCGGGCTGCTGCTGACCCTCGGCGGCGCCGTCTGCCTGGTCGCCCGGGTGCTGATGGGCTGGCTCGCCGACCGCCGCTCCGGCGGCCATCTGAACACCGTCGCCGCGCTGCTCGTGGGCGGGGCGGTCGGGCTGGCCCTGCTGCACCTGGCCGCCCCGCCGGCCCTGGTGACCGGCGTGGTACTCGGCTTCGCCATGGGCTGGGCCTGGCCCGGGCTGCTCAACTTCGCCGTGGTCCGGCTGCATCCGCAGGCGCCGACCACGGCCACCTCGATCACCCAGACCGGGGTGTACGCGGGCGGCTGCCTCGGCCCGTTCGGCCTCGGCGCCCTCGCCGACCACCTCGGGTACCCGACGATGTGGCTGGTCGCGGCGACCGCGATGCTGCTCGCCGCCGGGCTGATGTTGACCGGCCGCCGGATGCTGCTCAGCGCGCTGCGCCGCCGGGCCGCGCAGGACCCGCCGCCGGCCCGAGAAGACCCGGCCACCCCGGCAGACGACAGGCCGGCGTCCGTCCCGACACCTCGTCGGCCGGTGCGCTGGGCGGCACGGCGCGGAACGCCCGCCAACCGGCCCGGCGGGCGGTAAGGCGCAGGACGCCCGTCAGCCGGGTGCGGTGAGCGGTAAGGCGCGGAACGCCCGTCAGCCGGCCCGGCGGGCGGTAAGGCGCGGAACGTCCGTCAGCCGGGTGCGGTGAGGCGGTGAGCGGTGAGTCGCAGGATGTCCGTCAGCCGGTGCGTGGGGCGATGAAGGGCGCGGTACGGGTCAGCCGGTGCGGTCGGCGATGAAGTCGCAGAGCGATTCCAGGGCCTGCCGGGGGGCCGTGTCGGGCAGCGGGGCGAGCCGGGAGCGGGCCTCCTCGGCATAGCTGCGGACCGTCTCCCGGGCCCGCTTCAGCGCCGGAGACTCGCGGAGCAGCCCGAGCGCCTCGGTGTGCAGGGCGTCGTCGGTGACCGGGCCCAGCGAGAGGATCTCGCGCAGCCGCACCGAGGCGGCGTCGCCGTCGTCGGCGGCGAGCGCGTACAGCACCGGCAGGGTCGGCACGCCCTCCCGCAGATCGGTCCCGGGGGTCTTGCCGGACTGCACCGACTCGGAGGCGATGTCGAGCAGGTCGTCGGAGAGCTGGAAGGCGACCCCGATCGTCTCGCCGTACCCGGCCAGCGCCTCGATCTGGGCCGGCTGGGCGCCGCCGAACATGCCGCCGAACCGGGCCGAGGTGGCGATCAGCGAACCGGTCTTCTCGGCGATCACGTTCAGGTAGTGCCCGACCGGGTCGGCGTCGCGCGGGCCGACCGTCTCGGCGATCTGCCCGTGCACCAGCCGGGCGAAGGTCCGGGCCTGCAACCGGACCGCCTCGGTGCCGAGGTCGGCGGCGATGTCCGCGGCCCGGGCGAAGAGGTAGTCGCCGACCAGGATCGCCACCGAGTTGCCCCAGCGGGAGTTGGCGCTCTGCGCACCCCGGCGCACCGGCGCCTCGTCCATCACGTCGTCGTGGTAGAGCGTTGCCAGATGGGTGAGCTCCATCACCACCGCCGCCGGTACGACGTGTGCGGCGGTCGGATCACCGAACTGGGCGCCGAGCGCCACCAGCAGCGGCCGGAACCGCTTGCCGCCCGCGTCCACCAGGTGCCGGGCAGCCTCGTCCACCATCGGGTCGGCGCTGGACACGGTGGCCCGCAGCTCAGCCTCGACCCTGGCCAGCACAGCGGCCACCGATGCCTCGAGATGGGCATCGGCGAATTCGAGCCCGATCGTGTCGAGCCTCAACCCCGCGATGCCACCAGCCGTTCCCCCCACGCCTTCAACCATGCCACACCCGCCGGCCGACCCCCGGTCTGGGGCGGTTGCGCTCGGTACGGGCGTGGGGGTGACCGGTCATCGGACGAATTCGGCGGCGCCGTTGGCGAGATCCAGCAGCGGTTCCGGTGCGACCCCGAGCACGAGGGTGGCGACGACGCCGATCATCAGCGCCGCCGCGGTCAGCCCGCCCGGCAGTGACACCGCCGGGGTGGACTCACCGGGCTCCGAGAGCCACATCAGCACCACGACCCGCAGGTACGGGAAGGCGAGGATCATGCTGGTCAGCACGCCGGCGATCACCAGCCAGGCCTGCCCGGCGTCCAGGGCCGCCCCGAAGACCGCGAACTTGGCCGTGAAACCGCTCGTGGCCGGTATGCCGGCGAAGGCAAGCAGCAGGAAGGTGAAGATCCCGGCGTAGAGCGGGGACCGCCGGCCCAGCCCGGCCCACCGGGACAGGTGGGTCGCCTCGCCGTCGGCGTCCCGGACCAGGGTCACGACGCCGAACGCGGCGAGCACGGTGAAGCCGTACGCGACGAGGTAGAACATCGTGCCGGAGAGGCCGTCCTTGGAGAGCACCAGGGCGCCGACCAGCAGGTAGCCGGCGTTCGCCACCGAGGAGTACGCCAGCAGCCGCTTGATGTCGGTCTGGGTGACCGCCAGCACCGCCCCGACCACCATGGTCAGCACCGCGACGGCACCGAGCACCGGAGTGAAGTCCCAACTCGCCCCGGAGAACCCGACGTGCAGCACCCGGAGCAGACCGCCGAACGCGGCGACCTTGGTGCAGGCGGCCATGAAGCCGGTGATCGGCGTCGGGGCGCCCTGGTAGACGTCGGGGGTCCAGACGTGGAACGGCGCAGCCGCGATCTTGAACAGCAGGCCGATGGAGAGCAGCGCCAGCCCGGCGAAGAGCAGCACCTCGCTGGCACCCGAGTCGGTGACCGCGGTCCGGATGGTGGCGAAGTCGACCCCGCCACCGGAGTTGCTGCCACCGGCACCGACGGTGAAGCCGTAGACAAGCGCCATGCCGAAGAGGAAGAACGCCGAGGCGTACGAGCCGAGCAGGAAGTACTTCAGCGCCGACTCCTGGCTCAGCAGCCGTCGGCGCCGGGCCAGCGCGCAGAGCAGGTAGAGCGGCAGCGAGAACGCCTCCAGCGCGATGAACATCGTCAGCAGGTCGTTCGCGGCGACGAAGAGCAGCATGCCGGAGACGGCGAAGAGGGTCAGCGGGTAGACCTCGGTCGCACCGCCCTCGTCGGCCGCCTGCCGCTGGTCCTCCGGCGAGCCGACGGTGACCGCGGCGTGCGCGACGAACGCGCCGCCGCGCTGCACCGACCGCTCGCCGATCAGCATCAGCGCCATCGCGGCCAGCACCAGGATCGAGCCCTGGAGGAAGAGCGTCGGGCCGTCGACCGCGACCGCCGTGCCGGCGGTGACCAACCGGTCCCGCGCGTTCAGCACCACCGCGACGAGTGCGCCGGTCACGGCCAGCAGGCCGAGCACGAGCTGCGTGTAGTGCCGGCTCTTCCGGGGGACGAACGCCTCGACCAGGATGCCGAGCACGGAGGCTCCGAAGAGCACCAGGATCGGTGCCAGAGCCGCGTAGTCGATGTCCGGCAGCTTGAGATCCATCAGCGGACCTTCCTTACGTACGCGACTGGCAGCCGGCTCACCGGTGTGCCTCCTGGACGGTGCCCACCGTCGGCGCCGGGTCCTGCTTGCCGAGGTCCTGCTCCATGGTGGCCTGGACGGCGGGGTTGATGACGTCGGTGACCGGCTTGGGATAGAAGCCGAGCAGCAGCAGCAGCGCGATCAGCGGGGCGACCACGACCTTCTCCCGCACCGACAGGTCCCGGCGCATTCCCTCGACCCCGGACAGCGCCGGGTTGAGCGTGCCCTGGGTGGTCCGCTGGATCATCCAGAGCACGTACGCGGCAGCCAGGATGATCCCGACGGTGGCGATGATCGCGACCGGCTTGTTCACCGTGTAGGTGCCGATCAGCACCAGGAACTCGGAGATGAACGGCGCCGTGCCGGGCAGCGCCAGCGAGGCGAGACCGGCGAAGAAGAACACCCCGGCGAGCAGCGGTACCAGCTTGCCGGCGCCGCCGAAGTCGGTGATCAGCGCGGAGCCGCGCCGGGCGACGAACATGCCGACGACCAGGAAGAGCAGGCCGGTGGCGAGGCCGTGGTTGACCATGTAGAGCACCGCGCCGGTGCCGGCCTGGGTGGTGAAGGCGAAGAGCCCGACCCCGATGAAACCGAAGTGCGCGATCGAGGTGTACGAGACCAGCCGCTTGAGGTCGTTCTGCCCGACCGCCAGCAGGGCCGCGTAGATGATCCCGATCAGTGCCAGCGCGATGGCGTACGGGGCGAACCACTTCGACGCCTCGGGGAAGAGCGGCAGGCAGTACCGCAGGATGCCGAAGGTGCCGACCTTGTCGAGTACCCCGACCAGCAGCGCGGCGGCACCGGCCGGCGCGGCGCCACCGGCGTCCGGCAGCCAGGTGTGGAACGGGAAGAACGGCGCCTTGATCGCGAAGGCGAGGAAGAAGCCGAGGAAGAGCCAGCGCTCGGTGCCGGTGGAGATGTCCACCTGGGTCAGTGCCTGCCAGTCGAAGGTCTTGCCGCCGACCACCCAGAGGCCGATCACGGCGGCCAGCATGAAGAGGCCACCGACCAGGGAGTAGAGGAAGAACTTCACCGCCGCGTACTGCCGCTGGTGGCCGCCGTAGCTGCCGATCAGGAAGTACATCGGGACGAGCATGATCTCGAAGAACACGTAGAAGAGGAAGACGTCGGCGGCGGCGAAGACGCCGATCATCGTGCACTCGAGGAAGAGCAGCAGCGCGAAGTAGACCGGCACGGACCGCTTGGACTTCTCCGCGTCGTGCCAGGAGGCGAGGATCACCAGCGGGACGAGCAGGGCGATCAGCATCAGCATGACAAGCGCGATGCCGTCGGCGGCGAAGGTGAAGTTCACCCCCCAGCGCGGGATCCACGAGTACGACTCGCGGAACTGGAGCCGGTCGCCGCCGGCCTCGAAGGCGATCCACATGAAGACGCTGAGCACCAGTACGCCGAGCGACCAGCCGAGCGCGATCCGCTTGGCCAGCTCGCCCCGGCTGGCCGGCAGGAAGACCACCACCAGCGCACCGACCAGCGGTGCGACGGTGAGCACCGAGAGGAAGGGGAAGTCGGACATTATTCGGCCTTACCTCCGTCGTGGGTGCCCGATCGGTCGAGGTCGCCCGGCCGGTGCGGTAGGGCGGCCGGTGGGTTGCGGTCGGTCACGCCAACCACCCCAGTTGGACCGCCAGGAATGCCGCCACCACCAGCACGGCGCCGGTGAGGATGGACGTCGCGTACGACCGGACGAAGCCGGTCTGCAGCCGGCGCAGCCGGCCGGAGCCGCCGCCGACCCCGGCGGCGAGCGCGTTCACCAGCCCGTCGATGCCCCGGTTGTCCAGGAAGACGAGTGCCCGGGTGAGGAAGATGCCCGGCTTCTCGAAGACCGCCTCGTTGAACGCGTCGGTGTAGAGGTTGCGCCGGGCCGCCCGGACCACCGGCCCGGCCGGCTGCTCCTGTAGCGCGGTGCCGTTGCGGAACAGCAGCCAGGCCAGGCCGGCACCGAGCACGGTGAGCAGCAGCGAGAGCACTGTGATCACGGTGTGCGAGAGCACCGGCTCGTGGTGTTCGCCGTGCCCGAGCACCGGGGTCAGCCAACTGGCGACCGGGGTCGCCATCAGCCCACCGGCGACCACCGAGCCGATGCCGAGCAGGATCAGCGGCACGGTCATGACCAGCGGAGACTCGTGCGGGTGCTCGATGTCCTCGGTCCACCGCTTCGGCCCGTGGAAGGTGAGCACGAAGAGCCGGGTCATGTAGAAGGCGGTCAGCCCGGCGCCGAGCAGGGCCGCACCGCCGTAGAGCCAGGCGGTCCAGTCGTCCCGGGCGAACGCCTCGACGATGATCGGCTCCTTCGTGAAGAAGCCGGAGAACGGCCACATGCCGATGATCGCCAGCCAGCCGAGCCCGAAGGTGATCCAGGTGATCCGCATGTACCTCGCCAGCCCGCCGAACCGGCGGATGTCCACCTGGTCCTTCATCCCGTGCATCACCGAGCCGGCCCCGAGGAACATGTTGGCCTTGAAGAAGCCGTGCGCCAGCAGGTGGATGATGGCCAGCGCGTACGCCCCGCCGCCGAGGCCGACGCCGAGGAACATGTAGCCGATCTGGCTCACCGTCGACCAGGCGAGCACCCGCTTGATGTCGTCCTTGGCGGCGCCGATGACGCAGCCCATCAGCAGGGTGAGCGCACCGACGCTGACTACGATCGTCTGGAGCGTCGGGTCGAGCGAGAAGATCGGGTTGGACCGGGCGATCAGGTAGACGCCGGCGGTCACCATCGTGGCGGCGTGGATCAGCGCGGAGACCGGGGTCGGGCCCTCCATCGCGTCCGGCAGCCACGCCTGGAGCGGGAACTGGCCGGACTTGCCGGTCGCGCCGAGCAGCAGCAGCAGGCCGAGCACCAGCACCGTACCGGCGGCCAGGTCGTCGGCGCCGTTGAAGACGTCGGCGTACTGCGTGCTGCCCAGGGTGGCGAACATGATGAAGATCGCGATCGCCAGGCCGGCGTCACCGACCCGGTTCATCAGGAACGCCTTCTTGCCGGCGGTGGCCGCGCTCGGCCGGTCCTGCCAGAACGAGATCAGCAGGTACGACGCCAGGCCGACGCCCTCCCAGCCGACGTAGAGCATCACGTAGTTGTTGCCGAGCACCAGCAGCAGCATCGCCGCGACGAACAGGTTGAAGAACCCGAAGAACTTCCGCCGGCCGGCGTCGTGCGACATGTAGCCGACCGCGTAGACGTGGATCAGGAAGCCCACGCCGGTGATCAGCATCACGAAGACCGCGGCCAGCGGGTCGAAGAGCAGTCCGAAGTCGACCCGCAGGTCCCCGACCGCGATGAAGTCCCAGAGGCTCAGCTCGACCGAGCGGTTCGCCAGGCCCCGCAGCGCGAAGAAGTAGGACAGGCCGAGCACGAAGATGGCGCCGACGCTGGCCACGCCGAGCCAGTGCCCCCACCGGTCGGCACGCCGGCCGAGCAGCAGCAGGATGGCCGCGCTGACCAGCGGGATGGCCACCAGCAGCCACACGCTGCCCAGCAACCCCGTGGCGTGGGCGTACTCCACAGAATGTTCCACTGGTGGGCCCCTCTTAGTACTTCAACAGGTTGGCGTCGTCGACGCTCGCCGAGCGCCGCGTACGGAAGATCGTCATGATGATCGCCAGCCCGACCACGACCTCGGCGGCGGCCACCACCATGACGAAGAACGCCATGATCTGACCGTTCAGGTCACCGTTGATCCGGCTGAACGTGACGAGCGCGAGGTTTGCCGCGTTGAGCATCAGCTCGATGCACATGAAGAGGACGATCGCGTTGCGCCGGATCAGCACCCCGACCGCGCCGATGGTGAAGAGCAGGCAGGCGAGGATCAGGTAGTGGTTCGGCGATACCGACAGGAAGTCCGACATCTTATTTCTCCGTCCCCTTCAGCGCCGTCTCCTCGGCGGAGAGTTCGCGCTGCGGCAGGATCCGCGGCACGCTCCGCTCGGTCAGGCCGCCGTCGGGCAGCCGGGCCGGGGTGGCGACCGAGGACGAGGTGGCGTACACCCCGGGGCCGGGCTTCGGTCCCGGGTAGTTGCCGGGGCGGAACCGGGCCTTCATGGTGGCGATCTGGTCCATCCGGTCCTGCCGGCGCCGCTCGACGTGCGCCAGCACCATCGCACCGACCGCCGCCGTGATCAGCAGCGCCGAGGTGATCTCGAAGGCGAAGACGTACTTCGTGAAGAGCAGCGCGGCGATGCCCTGCACGTTGCCGTTCGCGTTCGCCTGCTCCAGGCCGACCGCGTCGGCCTGGCCGAGCGCCCGCCACATCCCGGTGGCGAGCAGGGCGCCGAAGCCGAGGCCGAGCAGGATCGCCGCGACCCGCTGCCCGCGCAGCGTCTCGATCAGCGAGTCCGACGCGTCCCGGCCGACGAGCATCAGCACGAACAGGAAGAGCATCATGATCGCGCCGGTGTAGACGATGATCTGCACCAGGCCGATGAACGGCCCGGACTGGATCACGTAGAAGACGCCCAGGCAGAGCATGGTGAGCACCAGCCACAGCGCGGAGTGCACCGCGTTGCGGGCCCAGACCATGCCGATCGCGCCGATCAGGGCCAGCGGGGCCAGGATCCAGAAGACCACCTGTTCCCCGCCGGTCACCCCACCGGCGGCGGCGAGCACCGCTTGTCCGGTCATGACGCCGTCTCTCCCGTCGCGCCGGAACCGTCGACCGTGCCGGTCTCGGACCAGGGCGCCCGCTCGGCGCCGGCCGAGGTGCCCGGGTTGGTCAGTGCACCGACGTAGTAGTCCTTCTCGGTGTCACCGAGCCGCATCGGGTGCGGCGGCTGCTCCATCCCCGGCAGCAGCGGCGCCAGCAGCTGTTCCTTGGTGAAGATCAGGTCCTTGCGGTTGTCCCGGGCCAGCTCGTACTCGTTGCTCATGGTCAACGAGCGGGTCGGGCAGGCCTCGATGCAGAGCCCGCAGAAGATGCACCGGGCATAGTTGATCTGGTACGTGCTGGCGTACCGCTCGCCCGGCGAGAAGCGCTGTTCCTCGGTGTTGTCGCCACCCTCGACGTAGATCGCGTCGGCCGGGCAGGCCCAGGCGCACAGCTCGCAGCCGATGCACTTCTCCAGCCCGTCCGGGTGCCGGTTGAGGATGTGCCGCCCGTGGTAGCGCGGGGCGGAGACCGGCGGCTTGAACGGGTAGTCGGTGGTGACGACCTTCTTGAACATGTGCGAGAAGGTGACCCCGAAACCCTTGAAAGACCCGGTGATCGCGCCCACGTCACACCTCCTTCTCGTCGTTTCCGGCGTCCGCCGGCTGCCCGGCGCCGGGCGGCTGCGCTCCGCCCGAGCGCTGTCCGGCTCCCACGTTGGCCGGCTCCCGTTCGGCGACGGTCCGCCGCATCCGGGGGCTCGGCGGCACCGCCAGGTCCATCGGCGGCAGTGGGAAGCTGCCGGACGGCCGCCGGTTG
Source organism: Plantactinospora sp. WMMB782 (assembly GCF_049179135.1). Taxonomy (NCBI): domain Bacteria; kingdom Bacillati; phylum Actinomycetota; class Actinomycetes; order Micromonosporales; family Micromonosporaceae; genus Plantactinospora; species Plantactinospora sp. WMMB782. Next base: position 2,091,502 of record NZ_JBMHMC010000007.1, read on the forward strand.
ACCTTCTCCTGGAGGGTCCGCTGCGGCGGTTGCTTCTTGCTCGGCCAGAGCAGTGTCACCAGCAGGACGACAAGCACCGCACCCGCGATGAACGTGTAGCGGTACGAGTCCGACACGTCCTCCTTCTGCAGCGTGCGGATGCCGGCCAGCACCAGGATCCAGACCAGGTTGATCGGCAGCAGCACCTTCCAGCCGAGCCGCATGAACTGGTCGTAGCGGAGCCGGGGCAGCGTGCCGCGCAGCCAGATGAAGACGAAGACCAGGCCGATGACCTTGCCCATGAACCAGAGCAGCGGCCACCAGCCGGAGTTCGCGCCCTCCCAGAGGGTGATCGGCCAGGGTGCCCGCCAGCCGCCGAGGAAGAGCGTCGTGGTGACCGCCGACATCGTCACCATCGCGACGTACTCGCTGAGCATGAAGAGCGCGAACTTCAGCGAGCTGTACTCGGTCATGAAGCCGGCGACCAGCTCCGACTCGGCCTCGGGCAGGTCGAACGGCGCCCGGTTGGTCTCACCGACGGTGGAGATGAAGAAGATGACGAAGCTCGGCAGCAGCAGGATGGCGTACCAGCCCGGTGCGGGCAGGTCGACCGCGCCGAAGAGGTTGAGCCGGGTGCCGTCGGCCTGCTGCGCGACGATGCCGCTGGTGGACATCGTGCCGGCGGTCATGAAGACCGCGACGATGCTCAGGCCGAGCGCCACCTCGTACGAGATCATCTGGGCGCTGGACCGCAGCCCGCCGAGGAGCGGGTAGGTCGAGCCGGAGGCCCAGCCGCCGAGCACGATGCCGTAGACGCCCATCGAGGAGCAGGCCAGCAGCACGAGTACGGCCACCGAGACGTCGGTGACCTGTAGCGGGGTCCGCTCGCCGAAGATGCTCACCATCGGGCCGAACGGCACCACCGACAGCGCGGTGACGGCGCTGATCACCGAGATGGTGGGCGCGAAGAAGTAGACCACCTTGTCGGCCGACTTCGGCAGGATGTCCTCTTTGAAGGCCATCTTGAGGCCGTCGGCGAGGGTCTGCAGCAGCCCGAACGGGCCGATCTGGTTCAGGCCGGGGCGCTGCGCCATCCGGGCCACCACCCGGCGCTCGAACCAGACCCCGAGCAGCGTCGCCAGGACCGCGAAGACGAACGCCCCCACGATCTTGATCAGGACGAGCCACCACGGATCCTTGCCGAAGTCCTGCAGCGTCGGATCCTGGGCGAGGTGGACCAGGTTCATCGGGTTCCCCCTCCAGCGCTGTTCAACAGCGGTCCGGGCTGGCCGGCCGCGTCGGCGGCGACCGGTGCGGCCGGGCCGGCGGTGAGCCGGACGACCGCGCCGGACGTCGCGCCGAGGCTGCGCCGCACACTCGCGCCGGGCGAGTTGGTGGGCAGCCAGACCACGTCGTCCGGCAGGTCCGTGATCTCCACCGGCAGGGTCAGCGCGCCCCGGTCGGTGCCGACCGTCACCGGGTCGCCCTCGGCCACCCCGAGCGCCTCGGCGGCGGCCTTGCCGAGCCGGACCACCGGCGGCCGGGCGGTGCCGCCGAGCGCCGGGTCGCCCTCGGTCAGGGTGCCGGCGTCGACGAGCTGGTGCCAGGTGGCCAGGATCGCCTCGCCGGGGCCGGGCCGGACCGGCGCGGCCGGCTCGACGGCCGGGGCCGCGGTCCGGTTGGCCGCGGTCGCCGGCAACGAGCCCAGCTCGCGCCGGACGCTGTTCACGTCGCCGGTGCCGAGCCGCACGTCGAGCTGGGCGGCGATCGCGTCCAGCACCCGGGCATCGGTCATCGCCGGGGTGTTCAGCACCGCGTCGAAGGTGCGTAGCCGGCCCTCCCAGTCGAGGAAGCTGCCGGCCTTCTCCACCACCGGGGCGACCGGGAAGACCACGTCGGCGCGGCGGGTCACCGCGCTGTGCCGCAGCTCCAGACTGACCAGGAACGGCACCTTCTCCAGCGCCGTGTCGGCGAGCCTCGGGTCGGCCAGGTCGGCCGGGTCGACCCCGGCCACCACCAGCGCGCCGAGGGCGCCTGCGGCAGCCGCCGCGAGGATCCCGTCGGTGTCCCGGCCGGGCCCGCTCGGGATGACCCCGGCGGCCACGTCCCAGACACCGGCCAGCTCGGCCCGGGCGGCCGGATCGGTGACCGGGCGCCCGCCGGGCAGCAGGTTGGGCAGGCAGCCGGCGTCTACCGCGCCGCGATCGCCCGCCCGGCGCGGCACCCAGGCCAGCTTGGCGCCGGTACGCTCGGCCAGCTCGGCGGCGGCGGAGAACCCGCCCGGCACACTGGCCAGCCGCTCGCCGACCAGCAGCACCGCGCCCGGCTGGCGTAGCGCGTCGGCGACCGGGGCGTGCCCGGCGAGCAGCTTCGCCTCGTCACCGGGGGCGGCGGTGAGCACCGTCGCGCCGATCTTGGCGAGCCCCCGGCTCACGAACGGGGCCAGCGCCAGCACCTTCAGCCCGCGCTTGTTGTACGCCTTGCGCAGCCGCAGGAAGAGGATCGGGCACTCCTCCTCCGGCTCCAGCCCGGCGATCACCACGGCCGGCGCCCGTTCGACGTCGGCGTAGGTCACCTCGGTCGACCCGGCCACCGTACTGGCCAGGAACTGGGCCTCCTCGGCGGAGAGCGGGCGGGCCCGGAAGTCGATGTCGTTGCTGTTCAGCGCCACCCGGGCGAACTTGGCGTACGCGTACGCGTCCTCGACGGTGAGCCGGCCGCCGGTCAGTACCCCGACGCCGGAGCCGGCGTCCCGGGCCGCGCGCAGCCCGTCGGCGGCGACGGCGAACGCCTCGCTCCAGGACGCCTCGCGCAGCTCACCGGTCCTGGCGTCCCGGACCAGCGGGGAGGTGATCCGCTCGTTCGCGAAGGCGTACCGGAAGCCCCAGCGGCCCTTGTCGCAGTTCCACTCCTCGTTCACCGCCGGGTCGTCGCCGGCCAGCCGGCGCATCACCTTGCCGCGCCGGTGGTCGGTGCGCTGGGCGCAGCCGGCCGAGCAGTGCTCGCAGACGCTCGGGGTGGAGACCAGGTCGAACGGGCGGGCCCGGAACCGGTACTGCGCACCGGTGAGCGCGCCGACCGGGCAGATCTGCACGGTGTTACCGGAGAAGTACGAGTTGAACGGGACGTCCCCGTCGTCGCCCTCCTCGCCGCCGTAGACCTCGTCCCGGTAGACGTTGATCTCCTCGGCGCTGGACCGGCCCATCAGGTCGATGAACTTGTCCCCGGCGATCTCCTCGGAGAACCGGGTGCAGCGCTGGCAGAGTACGCAGCGCTCCCGGTCCAGCAGGACCTGGCTGGAGATGTTGACCGGCTTCTCGTACTCCCGCTTGGGCTCGTGGAAGCGGGTGTCGGTGCGGCCGGTGGACATCGCCTGGTTCTGCAACGGGCACTCGCCGCCCTTGTCGCACATCGGGCAGTCGAGCGGGTGGTTGACCAGGAGCAGCTCCATGATCCCCTCCTGCGCCTTCTTGGCGACCGGGGAGGTGAGCTGGGTGCGGACCACCATGCCGTCGGCGACGGTCTGGGTGCAGGAGGCGACCGGCTTGCGCTGCCCCTCCACGTCGACCAGGCACTGCCGGCAGGCACCGGCCGGGGCGAGCAGCGGGTGGTCGCAGAACCGGGGGATCTCGATGCCGAGCTGCTCGGCGACCCGGATCAGCAGCGCACCCTTCGGCGCGGTGACCTCGACGCCGTCGATGGTGAGCGTGACGGTCTCGACCTGCTTCGCAACGTCCGTCATACTGAGCCGCCTTCCATTCGCGCTACGGGGCTCGCAAGCTCACTCCTCGCGCTCATCAGTGCGCCCCGACCAGGGTCTTCTCCGACAGCTTGGGAGCCGTCCGGCCCTCGATGTAGTCGAGGTAGTCCTGCTTGAAGTACTGCAGCGAGGAGGTCACCGGGCTGGTCGCGCCGTCACCGAGGCCGCAGAACGAGCGGCCGAGGATGTTGTCGCAGGTGTCCAGCAGGGTGTCCAGGTCCTCGTGGGTGCCCTGCCCGGCGAGGATCCGCCGGTAGGTGCGGACCATCCAGTAGTTGCCCTCCCGACACGGCGTGCACTTCCCGCACGACTCGTGGTGGTAGAACTCCAGCCACCGGTAGGTGGCGTAGACCGGGCAGTCCTGGTCGGAGAAGATCTGGGTCGCGGTGGTGCCGAGGATCGAGCCGGCCGCCGCCACCCCCTCGAAGTCCAGCGGCACGTCGAGGTGCTCGGCGGTGAGCAGCGGGGTCGACGAGCCGCCCGGGGTCCAGAATCGCAGCTCGTGGCCCGGCTGCATGCCGCCGGCCAGCTCAATCAGCTCGCGCAGCGTGATGCCGAGGCCGGCCTCGTACTGCCCCGGGTTGTTGATCCGGCCGGAGAGGGAGTAGATCATCGGGCCGGACGACTTCTCGGTGCCCATGCTCTTCCACCAGGCCGCCCCGCCCAGCACGATGTACGGCACGCTGGCGATGGTGCCGACGTTGTTGACCACGGTCGGGCAGGCGTAGAGGCCGTGCGTCGCCGGGAACGGCGGGCGCAGCCGGGGCTGGCCCCGGAACCCCTCCAGCGAGTCCAGCAGCGCCGTCTCCTCGCCGCAGATGTACGCCCCGGCCCCGCTGTGCACCACCAGCTCCAGGTCGAAGCCGCTGCCGAGGATGTTCTCCCCGAGGTAGCCGGCCCGGTACGCCTCCTGCACGGCGTTGCGCAGCCGGCGGGCCGCGTGCACCGCCTCGCCCCGGATGTAGATGTAGGCGCGGTTGGCCCGGATCGCGTACGAGGCGATGATCACGCCCTCGACCAGCGAGTGCGGGTCGTGGGTCATCAGCGGCAGGTCCTTGCAGGTGCCCGGCTCGCCCTCGTCGGCGTTCACCACCAGGTAGTGCGGCTGGCCGTCGCCCTGCGGGATGAAACCCCACTTGAGTCCGGTCGGGAAGCCGGCACCGCCCCGGCCGCGCAGGCCGGAGTCCTTGACGAGCTGGATCAGGTCGTCCGGGTGCGCGCCGAGCGCCTTGCGCAGCGCCGCGTAGCCGTCCAGCCGCTCGTAGACGTCGAGCCGCCAGGCGTCCGGCGACAGCCAGCGCTTGGTGAGCACCGGGGTCAGCTTCTCCAGCGTCTCCCGCCGAGGCGTCGTGGTCACCTGTCTGACTCCTTCTCACTCTCCGCCGACCGCAGCGAGCGCTCCTGCGCCTGCGTACCGTCGTCACCGGCCGGCTTGGCGTCGCTGGCCGGCGCGTTGGCGGCGGCGCCGGCCGCCTCGGCGGCCTTCGCGTCGGACGGCCCGGCCGGTACGCCGTCGACCGGCGGGGTGCTACCGGGCGCGTCCGGTACGGCGGTCTTCGCGTCCGGGTTCCGGGTCTCGGCGGTACGGATCTGCGGCGACTTGTCGTCCGGCGACTTCACGTCCGGCGCGGTGCTGCCGGTGGCGGCGGCCGGCCGGGTGGTCGCCGGGGCCGGCTTGTCACCCGTCTGGCTGCCCTTGATCGGGGTGTTCGGGTCGTAGCCGGCGACCGAGATGCCGTGCTGCTGGGCCAGCCTCAGCCCGGCCAGGGTCGGGTCGCCGGCCAGTCCGTCGGCCACCGCCTCCTCGCGCGGGTCGGCGAAGCCGGCGAGTTGCAGCGACATCTCCTTGAGGGTGCAGAGTCGGCCACCCCGGCTGGGCTGCGGACGGCCGCCCGCGCGCAGCTCGTTGACCAGCGCGACCGCCGTGTCCGGGTCGACCTGGTCGAAGAAGTCGTAGTTGACGGTCATCACCGGGCCGTAGTCGCAGGCCGCCAGGCACTCGGCGTGCTCCAGGGTGATCCTGCCGTCTGCGGTGGTCTCGTCGTGCCCGACCCCGAGCTGCTCGGTGAGCGCGTCGTAGACCTGCTGCCCACCGAGCACGTTGCACATGGTGTTGGTGCAGACGCTGACCAGCCAGTCGCCGGTCGGCCGGCGCTTGTACATGGTGTAGAAGGTGGCCACCGCGCCGACCTGCGCCTTGTTCAGCCCGAGTACGTCGGCGCAGAACTCCACGCCGGCCGGGGAGACGTACCCCTCCTCGGACTGCACCAGGTGCAGCAGCGGCAGCAGCGCCGAGCGGGACCGGTCGGCCGGGTAGCGGGCGACGATCTCCGCCGCCCGCTCGTCGAGCTTCGCGTGCAGGTCGGCGCTGCGGGTCGGGCCGCCGCCGGTGCCGTTGCGCTGCGCCGGCACCTCCGAGCCGACGACCAGGTCGTCGAGCCGGGACGCCGAGCTGCCATAACTCTCGGTCATTAGCGATCACACCCACCCATCACCGGGTCCAGCGACGCGCCGCCCGCGATCACGTCCGCGATCAGGCCGCCCTCGGCCATCGCCGGCAGCGCCTGGAGGTTGACGAAGCTGGGCTCGCGGTAGTGCACCCGGTACGGCCGGGTGCCCCCGTCGGAGACCGCGTGCACGCCCAGCTCGCCCCGGGGCGACTCGATCGCGACGTAGACCTGGCCCGGAGGCACCCGGAAGCCCTCGGTGACCAGCTTGAAGTGGTGGATCAGCGACTCCATCGACTGACCCATGATCTTGGCGACGTGCTCCAGCGAGTTGCCCATCCCGTCGACGCCGATGGCGAGCTGCGCCGGCCAGGCGATCTTCTTGTCGGCGACCATGATCGGGCCGGGGCGGAGTTTGTCGAGCGCCTGCTCGATGATCTTCATCGACTCGCGCATCTCGGCCATCCGGACCAGGTAGCGGCCCCAGACGTCGGCGCTCTCCGTGGTCGGCACGTCGAACTCGTAGTTCTCGTAGCCGCAGTACGGCATGGTCTTGCGGATGTCCCAGGCCAGGCCCGCCGAGCGGAGCACCGGTCCGGTGACGCCGAGCGCCACGCAGCCGGTCACGTCCAGCACGCCGACGTCCTTGGTCCGCTCCAGCCAGATCGGCTGGCCGGAGAGCATGTCCTCGTATTCCTTGAGCCGCTTCGGCAGCAGCTTCAGGAACTCGCGGATCTTGACGATCGCCTCGTCCGGGACGTCCTGGGCGACCCCGCCCGGCCGGACGTAGGCCATGTTCATCCGCAGGCCGGTGATCAGCTCGAAGATCTCCAGCACGTACTCCCGCTCGCGGAAGCCGTAGAGCATCACGTTGACCGCGCCCAACTCCATCGCGGTGGTGGCGATCCAGACCAGGTGCGAGGAGATCCGGTTCAGCTCCATCATCAGCACCCGGATCACGGTGGCCCGCTCGGTCACCTCGTCGGTGATGCCGAGCAGCTTCTCCACCGCCAGGCTGTACGCCGTCTCGTTGAACAGCGGCGACAGGTAGTCCATCCGGGTCACGAACGTGCTGCCCTGCACCCAGTTGCGGTATTCGAGGTTCTTCTCGATCCCGGTGTGCAGATAGCCGACCACCGCCCGGGCCTCCCGGACGGTCTCGCCCTCCAGCTCCAGGATCAGCCGGAGCACGCCGTGCGTCGACGGGTGCTGCGGGCCCATGTTGACGATGAGCCGCTCGTCGTTGATCGGGTCGTGCCCGCTGACCACCTGGTCCCAGTCGCCACCGGTGACGGTGAAGACCCGGCCCTCGGTGGTCTCCCGGGACTCGGCGTAGCTCGGATTCGTCGAGGTGCTCATTGGTACGTCCTCCGCTGGTCCGGCGGTGGGATCTCGGCGCCCTTGTACTCGACCGGTACGCCACCGAGCGGGTAGTCCTTGCGCTGCGGGTGGCCCTCCCAGTCGTCCGGCATCAGGATCCGGGTCATCCCGGGGTGGCCGTCGAAGACGACGCCGAACATGTCGTACGTCTCCCGCTCCTGCCAGTCCGCCGTGGGGTAGACCGAGGTGACGCTCGGCACCCGGGGCTCCTCGGCGGTCACCGCGACCTCCAGCCGGATCAGCCGGCGGTAGGTCATCGAGGTGAGCTGGTAGACGACGTGCAGCCGGCGGACGTCGGAGCCGAGGTAGTCGACCCCGGAGACCGACGAGCAGAGCTCGAAACGGAGCGCCTGGTCGTCCCGGAGCACCTGGCAGACCTCGGCGATCCGCTCCGGCCGGACGTGCAGGGTCAGCTCGCCCCGGTCCACCACGACCTTCTCGATCGCGTCGGCGAAGCCCGGGTACGCCTCCTCCAGCGCGTCGGCGACCTCGTCGAAGTAGCCGCCGTACGGCCGGGGGCTGCTGACCACGTCGACCCGTGGCCGGACCAGTCCGCCGAAACCGGAGGTGTCGCCGCTGCCGTGGATGCCGAACATGCCGCGTCCGGCCCCGCTGGCCGGCGGGAACTCGGCCGGCGCACCGCTGGTCGCCCCGATCGGCGGCCGGGCCACCGGCACCCCGCCGCCCGGCTGCTCGCTGGTCTTGTTCGGCGGGTTTCCGTTTGACTCGCTCATCGACCAGACCCCCCGACCAGGTGGTTCTGTGCCTTCATCCAGTTCTCGATCCGGAGCTGCTCCTCGCGCCCCTCGGCGACCGCCCGGGTCCACTCGGCCCGCCGCGCCTTGTCGTTGTGGTACGACGAGGGCATCGAGCCGGGCGTCACCAGCGGCATGTCGCCGCGCGCCCGGCGGGCCTCCAGCATCTTGCGGCCGTTCGGGCCGAGCGGCTCGTGGCCGATCTTCTCGCGCAGCTTGAGGATCGCGTCGATGAGCATCTCCGGCCGGGGCGGGCAGCCCGGCAGGTACATGTCGACCGGTACGACGTGGTCGACGCCCTGCACGATCGCGTAGTTGTTGAACATGCCGCCGCTGCTGGCGCAGACGCCCATCGAGAGCACCCAGCGCGGCTCGGCCATCTGGTCGTAGATCTGGCGCAGCACCGGGGCCATCTTCTGGCTGACCCGGCCGGCCACGATCATCAGGTCGGCCTGCCGCGGCGAGGCGCGGAACACCTCCATGCCCCAGCGGCCGAGGTCGTAGTGCGAGCCACCGGCCGCCATCATCTCGATCGCGCAGCAGGCCAGGCCGAAGGTGGCACCCCAGAACGACGACTTCCGGGACCAGTTGACCAGCTTCTCGACCGAGGTGAGCAGGATCCCGGACGGGAGCTTCTCCTCGATACCCATCGAACGACCTCCCTCAGTCCCAGTCCAGGCCGCCGCGCCGCCAGACGTAGGCGTACGCGACGAAGACCGCGACGATGAACAGCACCATCTCCACGAAGCCGAACAGCCCGAGCATGTCGAAGTTGACCGCCCAGGGGTACAGGAAGATGATCTCGATGTCGAAGACGATGAAGAGCATCGCCGTCAGGTAGAACTTGATCGGGAACCGGCCGCCGCCGACCGGCTGCGGGCTCGGCTCGATGCCACACTCGTACGCCTCGAGCTTGGCTTTGTTGTAGCGCCGGGGGCCGGCGAAGCGCGCCGCGGCGACGGAGAACAGCGCGAACCCCGCGGCGAGGGCGAACAGCCCGATGATGGGTACGTACGGCGAGAGCGACATCGTTTTCTCCTGCTCGTCCTTCCCGGCCCTCGGTCAATTTCCGAATTCACACTATTCACAGTCCTCCGGGCGACGCCGCCCGGGGTGCCGCTGCTGCCCTCCAGCGGGGCCGACGCCGGCTCACACGGCCGGAGCCACCTTCGTCATCGCGTTGATGACCCGGTCCATCGCGTCCCCGCCGCGCGGGTCGGTGAGGTTCGCCAGCAGCTTGAGCACGAACCGCATCAGGGTCGGGTGCGGCATGCCGTGCTTGGTGGCGAGCCGCATCACCTGCGGGTTGCCGATCATCTTCACGAAGATGTTGCCGAGCCGGTAGTAGCCGCCGTACCGGGCCTTCAGTTCGGCGGGGTAGCCGGCCAGCGCGCGTTCCCGCTCGGCACCCACCGGGCGGGCCAGCGCCTGCACCATGATCTCGGCGGCGAGTTCGCCGGACTCCATCGCGTACGCGATGCCCTCGCCGTTGAACGGGTTGACCATCCCGCCGGAGTCGCCGACCAGCAGTACGCCCCGGGTGTAGTGCGGTACCCGGTTGAAGCCCATCGGCAGGGCGGCGCCGAGGATCGGGCCGTCCGCGTTGGCCTCGTCGGTCATCCCCCAGTCTTCCGGGGTGTTGGCGAGCCAGTCGACGAGCAGCCGGCGATAGTTGGTCTTGCCGAACGCGGCCGAGGAGTTCAGCGCGCCGAGCCCGACGTTGACCCGGCCGTCGCCCATCCCGAAGATCCAGCCGTACCCGGGCAGCAGCTTGTCCGGGTGCTCCTTGCTGCGCAGCTCCAGCCACGACTCCAGGTAGTCGTCGTCGTGCTTGGCGGGCGAGCGGTAGTAGCGGCGGACGGCGACGCCGATCGGCCGGTCCTCCCGCTTGTTCAACCCGAGCGCCAGCGGGAGCCGTCCGGAGACACCGTCGGCGGCCACCACCAGCGGGGCCCGGAACGTCGCCGGGGCCTTGTCCGGGCCGCTCTCGGCGGTCACCCCGACCACCCGGCCGTCGCCGTCGAGCACCGGGCCGGTGACGTTCATCCCGGTACGCAGCTCGGCGCCGGCCTCGACCGCCCGCTTCGCCAGCAGGTCGTCGAAGTCGAGCCGGGTGCGCACCAGTCCGTAGTTGGGGAAGCTGGCCAGGTCGGGCCAGTCGAGTTCGAGTCGTACGCCGCCGCCGATCACCCGCAGGCCCCGGTTGCGCAGCCAGCCCGCCTCGGGTGAGGTGTCGACGCCGAGCTTGACGAGTTGCTTCACGGCCCGGGGGGTCAGCCCGTCGCCGCAGACCTTCTCCCGGGGGAACTCGGTCTTCTCCAGCAGCAGCACGCGTACGCCGTGTCGGGCCAGGTGATAGGCGGTTGTCGATCCACCCGGACCGGCGCCGACGACGATGACGTCCGCGTCGCTGTCGAGCGTGCTCATCCGCGCCTCCCCTCCCGGTCGCTCGTGAAATGCTTCACAAGCCTCGTCCGGGGAGGAGTCTAAGACCGCGAGGAGGCCGGCAACCGGTTAGGTGAACCTAAGTTGCCGAGGTAGGGGTGTCAGCTACGTGTTCCGCCCCGATTCCGGGGCCGGAAATCAGCTCCGGTCCTCGCCGCTGCGCTGGGTCGGGCGGCGCTCGATCGGCCCCGGGGTGACCGGCCCGGGTTCGGCCGGATGCGGATCGGTCGGACGTGGCTGCACCGGGTGCGGGTCGGCGGGCCGTGGCTGCGCCGGGTCGGGCGCGGTTGGCTGGGGGTCGGCCGGGCCGGGCCAGCCGGGCTGCGGCTCCCCCGGTCCCGGCCGGGCCGGATGCGGCCCCGGCGGGTTCGGGTCGACCGGATGCGGTTCCACCGGCTCCCCGTCGCCCGAGGTCGGCAGGCCGCCGTTCTCCGGCCGGGCGCCGTTACCCGGCGGACGATCCAGCCGATAGTTTCCGGGCGGCGGTGCCAGGACGCTGTCCGGGGCGCGCTCGTGCTCGTACGGCAGTTGTTCGCGCAGCGTGCCGCCGCTGACCCGGTCGAGCGCGGCCAGGACGTCGGCGACCACCGTGCGGATCGCCGCCGGGTCGGGACCGGCGAGTTCCCGGAGCTGGGCGATCAACTCGGCCGCCTCGGCCTCCGGATCGACGGCGTCGCGCGCCGGATCGTCGCCGTTCCGAGCGCCCTCGCCCCGGTCGTCTCCGTTCCGAGCGTCTCCGTTCCGAGCGTCTCCGATCCGGCGTCGCGCGGCCGGCGGGCCTCCGGCCCCCGGTGTCTTCTCGGCCGGCTGCTCCTCGCCGTCGACCTGCCGGTCTGCCCCCGCCATGGGCGCAGCCTACGGCCTGGAAAGCCCCTTCGAGCATCAAACCCGACTAAACACGCATGAAACAGGGTGTCAGTCACGTACCGCGCGGTGCAGCGCGACGACCCCGCCGGTCAGGTTCCGCCAGGCGACCCCGTGCCATCCCGAGCGACCGATCCGGGCGGCCAGCCCGGCCTGGTCCGGCCAGGCCCGGATCGACTCGGCCAGATAGACGTACGCGTCCGGGTTGCTCGCCACCGTCCTCGCCACCGCCGGCAGCGACCGCATCAGGTAGGAGAGGTAGACGGTCCGGAAGACCGGGTTGGTCGGCGTGCTGAACTCGCAGACCACCAGCCGGCCGCCCGGCCGGGTCACCCGGGCCATCTCCCGGAGCGCCGCCTCGGAGTCCACCACGTTGCGCAGCGCCAGCGAGATGGTGACCGCGTCGAAGGTCTCGTCCGGGAACGGCAGCCGGAGCGCGTCGCCGGCCAGCAGCGGCACCTCGGGGCGGCTCCGCCGGCCGGCCCGGAGCATCCCGACGGAGAGGTCCAGCCCCACCGCGTACGCCCCGGAGGTGGCCAGTGCGGCGGTGGAGACGCCGGTGCCGGCACCCACGTCGAGTACCCGGTCACCGGGGTGCGGTTCGAGCGCGGCCAGGGTGGCCCGGCGCCACCGCCGGTCCTGGCCGAACGAGATCACGGTGTTGGTCAGGTCGTAGCGGGAGGCCACCTCGTCGAACATCGCCGCCACCTCGTGCGGCTGCTTGTCCAGGCTGGCCCGGCGGCCGGACGGGGTACGGGTCACGCCGCAGTAGTCTGCCAGCCACCGGCCGGACCGCGCGGTCCGGGGCAGGTGCGGGGGCTGCGGTATGCCGACCCGGGACACACCGCGGGCGAGGTGGTCGACCACCTCGCCCGCGATGCCGTGCGTTATGTGAACGGCCCTCATGGACCGATAGAGGACGACGCCGCTGCGCCGCGTCCCGGCCCAGCGGGCCGGCCCGTCCACGACGACCAACGGGTTACCTGTGCCGGCACGTTATCGTCCGGACGGGCCCGGTCGCGCTCCCCTTGATCCAACCGTTATGACCGCCCGAATCCGGTCGGCTTCCAAGAATGTCCTGGTCAGATGCCATTTATCCGGCAAGCTCGACGTTCTGCCGGCGGATCGGAGCCAAGGACCGGCCCCTCGCCCAGCCGGTGCTGACCGAATGGACGAGGGTGGTTCAGCGGGTGGTCAGCGGGCGTCGACGAGCGGAAGACTCCGGCCCGCACCGCCGCCCGGCAAGGCGATCGAGGAGAAGTGCGACACCACCCGGTCGTCGGTCGGGTCGTCGGCCGGGGTGCGGTGCACCGCCAGGTGCCGGTAGAGGGTGTCCCGCTGCGCGGGGATCCGGCCGGCGGACCGGATCATCCAGATCAGCCCGTGCAGGTTCGACCGGTGCCGGGCGCCGGCCGAGGAGATGACGTTCTCCTCCAGCATGATCGAGCCGAGGTCGTCCACCCCCATGTGCAGGGCGAGCTGCCCGGCCTCCTTGCCGGTGGTCAGCCAGGAGGCCTGGAGGTGCGGCACGGTATCGAAGAAGAGCCGGGCCACCGCGACCAGCCGCAGGTATTCCAGGGTGGTCGCCTGGGTGCGGCCCTTGAGGTGGTTGTTCTCCGGCTGGTAGGTCCACGGGATGAAGGACCGGAAGCCGCCGGTACGGTCCTGCACGTCGCGGATCAGCCGCATGTGCTCGATCCGTTCCGCGTTCGTCTCCCCGGTGCCCATCATCATTGTGGCGGTGGACTCCACGCCCTGCCGGTGTGCGAGTTCCATCACCTCCAGCCAGCGTGCGCCGGACTCCTTCAGCGGGGCGATCGCCCGGCGTGGCCGTTCCGGCAGCATCTCGGCGCCGGCACCGGCGATCGAGTCCAGCCCGGCCGCCTTGATCCGGCTGATCGCCTCGTCCAGGCTGACCCCGGAGACCTTCGCCATGTGCAGGATCTCGCTCGGCCCGATCGAGTGGATCGCGAGCTGCGGGTACGCCCGCTTGACCGAGGAGAAGAGCTCCTCGTAGTACTCCACGCCGTAGTCGGGGTGGTGGCCGCCCTGCAGCATCACCTGGGTGGCGCCCAGCTCGACCGCCTCGGCGCAGCGGCGCAGGATCTCCTCGGTCGGGTGCGTCCAGCCCTCCCGGTGCTTCGGCGCCCGGTAGAAGGCGCAGAACTTGCACGCCGTCACGCAGACGTTCGTGTAGTTGATGTTGCGGTCGATCAGGTATGTCACGACGTTGTCCGGATAGCGCCGCCGCCGCACCGCGTCGGCCGCCTCACCCAGCGGGTGCAGCGGCGCGTCGGTGTAGAGCAGCAGCGCCTCCTCGGGCGTGATCCGCCCGCCGTCCGCGCCGCGCTGCAGGATGCTGTCGATTTCCCGGCTCGCCGTCACAACCCCGAGGGTACGCCCGCCCGGCTTGCGCGCCGCACGCACGATCGGGGATGTGAGCACGGACAACCGCTGGGTACGGCCGCGCCGGCACTGGGCACGGCTGCGCCGAGGGCTGCTGGCGGCGGTACCCCGCCGGGGCGGCGCCGACGTGGCGGTACGGGCCGAGGTGTTGCGCGGGCGCGGCGTCGAGCTGGCCGCCCAGCGCAGGTACCCGGAAGCGGCCGACGCCTTCCAGCAGGCCGTGCGGTGCTACCTGCGGGCACCGCTCGGCAACATGACGTCGATCTTCTGGACCCGGTACGCGCTCGCCCTCGTGCTCGGCGGCGCCGGCCGGTACGCCGAGGCGCTCTCGGTGGCGTCCGGCCTGCGCTGGCCGCTGCGCGCCATGCGCTGGAGCCGGCCCGGCCGCCGGCCGCAGTACGCGGAACTGCTGCAGAAGATGTCCTACTGGCAGGGCGAGGTCGGCCGGCCGGACCGGGGCCTGAAGACCGCCCGGCGGGCGACGGCCGGGTTCCGGCGGCTCGTCGCCGAGCACGGGGTACGGCACGAGCGGGGTCTGGCCGCCGCGCTGATCGTGCTGGCGCACCAGCTCCAGCTGCTCGACCGGGACGCCGAGGCGGTACCGCCGCTGCGCGAGGCGGTCGCGCTCTACCGCCGGGCGGTCGACGGCGACGAGCCGCTCGGGGCGACCCTGGCCGAGCTGGGCCAGCGGCTGCGGAGGCTGGCCGGGCACCACACCGAGGCGCTGGCGGTCCAGCGGGAGGCGGTCGAGGTCACCCGGCGGCTGGTCGCGGATGACCCCGAGCGGTTCCGCTCGGTGCTGGCCGGCCGGCTACTGGTGCTCGGCGTCATCGCCGGCCGGGTCGGCCTGGTCTCGGACGCCCGGGCCGCCTGCGCGGAGGCGGTCCCGCTCGCCCGCCAGGCGTACGCCGCCGACCCGGACCGGTACGCCGACCTGCTGCACACCGCCCTCGCCCTGGCACGGCACCGCACCGCCTCCACCCAGTAGCCCTCGCCCGGTCGGCGGAACATCCGGCGTCCGCCGCCACCCACCACCTCCGCTACGTCGACGCCACGGTCGCCGGGATGCTCAGGTCGCGCAGCTGCCGTTGTCCGGGTTGACGCACTTGGCCCGGCTCCACAGTGTCTCGAAGTTGGCGTGGAAGTCGTTCCAGACCGTCGGGTGCTCGATCTTCACCAGCGTCTCGTCGTGGTCGGTCAGCGCCGGGTCGGTGACGTTGTGCGAGCCGGTGAAGACGACGGAACGCCCGGCCACCCCGGCGAAGGTGCCCCGGATGATGATGTTCTTGGAGTGCACGCTCACCAGCCGGCCGTCGTAGTTGCTCGCCTCGGCGTCGTGGTACTTCTTCAGCGAGACGTTCGGCTGCCCGTTCAGCGTGGCGTACGCGGTGCTGCCCATCGAGCCGTACACGACCCGGACCCGGCAACCCATCCGGCCGATCCGGCGCAACTGGGTGGCGACCTGCGGGCGGGCGTCGGTGAACTGGGCGTGCGCCACGTCCACCGTGCAGCCGCTGGCGTAGGCGTCCACCTCGGCCAGCCGGTTCGCCAGGGTGTCGCTGTCGGCCCGGGGCGAGTGGTAGACCGTGACCGCCGTGTTCGGCGACTTGTAGTAGCCGTTGGCGGCGTTGAAGTAGTCGTTGTTCTTCCGCTGCGCCCGCATGTCGTTGAAGTACGCCGTGAAGTGGTCGTACAGGTCGTAGTCCTCGTGCACGACCAGGGCGCTGTTGAAGAGGTTGTTCTGGGTGAAGGTGAGGTTCTGCGAGCTGACGAGGACGACCCGCTTCATGCTGCCGCTGGTGGAGAAGGTGAAGACCTTGTTGTGGTTGATCGAGTTGCTCTTGTTGCCGATGCAGGCGGTCGAGCCGGCCACCGTGGACGAGGTCTTGCCGCAGATCACCAGGTCGTCGAGGTTGGCCGAGCGGAGTACCGCCATCGCGGCGTTGTCGGCGCCGGTGTTCACCCCGCCGCCGGTCTCGTCCAGTACGACCCGGACGATCACGCCCCGGCCCGCCGCCCGCTTCAGTGCCTCGGCCACCACCGGGGAGGACCAGCTGTACATGATGCCCCGGATGTAGCCGCCGGCCGGTGCGCCGTCGGCGAGCCGGACCAGCTCGTCCTCGATGGTCCGGTCCCGGGTCCCGTCGTCGGCCGGGATGTTGAACCGGGTGTACGCCGGGAACGGGTCGGCGGCGGCGGACCTGTCCGGTGCGGGCGCGGCGGCGGCCGTCGCGGACGGGACGGGCAGGACCGCCGCCAGCATCCCGAGCGCGGCCACGGACGCCAGTGCGACGTTGACGGGGGTACGGCGCAGGTCCAGACTTCTCATATCCCGTTACTAGTATAAATATTTCAATCCAGCAACTCCCTGCGCAAAAATTCTTCATACGCCCAGGTGACCCGGTGTGTGCCCGGATCGCAGGCCAGCAGCCAGTTCGGAGGTAGCGGTGCAGATCGTCTTCCAGGTGTCCCCGGATCGCAGACGCTGGGTCCGGGCAACCCGACGGGCGATGCGGCCGTACGGGACCATCGTCTGGGTCGGCGGCTTGGTCGTCATGTCGAACGGCATCACGGTGGCGGTGCTCGATCCGGCCGATCCGCTGGGTGTGGTGTTCGTCGTGCTCGGCCTCGTCCTGCTGGGGCTGGGCCTGAGCCTGCCCTGGCTGTCGGTCCGGATGCAGGGCTGGCTCCTCGACTCACCCTCGACCGTCACGGTCACCGCGGAAACGCTGTCCAGCAGGTCCGCGGACGTCTCCGCCGAGATCGCCTGGTCGACCGTCCGACGCGTGCAGGAGACGCCGGAGATGTGGCTCGTCCGCCCCGGGCGTACCCACATGTTGATGCTGCCGAAGGACGGCACGGACGAGGCGGGCCGCCGGGAGTTCCAGCGCCTCCTGGTGGAACGGGGCCTCGCCCGGTAGACCGGGATCCACCCCTGGAAGCGGGACCGTTATCAGGTGGCCGACCGCCGGCCGCCGGAACTACGGTGCTCCGATGCCGGTACGCCCAGACGTCGACGCCCCCGCCGACTCGGTGCTCTGCGCCGACGACGGCACCCCGCTCGCCCGGATGCGCCTGCACGACGACGACGGCCAACGCGTCGCCGCCGACGTGCGGCCGTGGCCCGGGGTGGCGCCGTCCGCCGTCGCCGCCCAGGCCCGGCACGACCTCGCCGGACTGCGCCTGGAGACGCCGGACGACGGGCTGGTCGGTGCCCTGGTGGCGGGCGGGCTCGAACTGCGCCGCGCCGCCACCGAGCTGCGGCACGACCTGACCGGGCTGCCGATGCCACCGACGCTGCCCACCGGCTGGACGCTGGCCGCTCCGGGCTGGGACGACGACCTGGCGCGGGCGTGCGACGCGGCGTACGGCCCGGATCATCCGGACGGGCGGTGGCAGGCCGACGACACCCGGCAGATCCGGGCGATGTTCGACAGCGACGACCCCGTCCCGCCGCTGCGGACCGCCTCGGCCCGGGTGCTGGGTCCGGACGGGCGCAGCGCCGGCCACGTGCTCTGCGCCGGCCCGGTGCCGTGGACCGACGACGTCTGCGGCTGGATCCTCAACATCGCGGTGGCGCCGCACGCCCAGGGCAACGGCCTCGGCCGGGCCCTGCTGGTGCACGCCCTGCACGGCACCCGCGGGGCAGGGCTGCCGGCCCTCGGACTCTCGGTGGCGGACCGCAACCCGGCCCGCCGGCTCTACGACGACACCGGTTTCCGCACGCACCGCCGGGTGCTGTCGGTGCTGCTACCCGGCTCCACCGAGCATCCGGTGCCGAGCTGACCCGACCGGAGGACCGTCAGGGCATCCGGTGCCGAGCTGACCCGACCGGAGGACCGTCAGGGCATCCGGCAGCGGGCGCACGGACGGGGCAGCTCGACAGTCTCTCCGGCCGGCATGACCCCGCCCGCCCACTCAGCCGTCGTAGTCGACCACCAGACTGTCGGTCACCGGGCTGGCCTGGCAGGTCAGCACGTACCCGGCGGCCACCTCGTCCGGCTCCAGGGCATAGTTGCGGGCCATCGACACCTCACCCGAGACCACCCTCGCCCGGCAGGTCGAGCAGACGCCACCCTTGCAGGCGTACGGCAGCTCGCTGCGGACCCGCAGGGCCGCGTCGAGGACCCGCTCGTCCCGGCCCATCCGGAAACTCGACGCCCGGCCGTCCAGCCGGATCGTCACCTCGGTTCCGGTGCCCTCCGCCGCAGCGGCCGGCCGGACCGGCGGCGCGGGCGGCGCGTCCACGTGGAACAACTCGGCGTGTACGGCCCGCTCCGGCACCCCCCGCCCGGTCAGCACCTGCCGCGCGTCGAGGACCATCCCGTAGGGGCCGCAGAGGAACCACTCGTCGATCCGCTCGGCCGGCACGACGGTGTCGAGCAGCCGGCCGAGCCGGTCGGCGTCGATCCGACCGGAGAGCAGCGGTGACTCGCCCGGTTCCCGGGACAGCACGTGCACCAGGTGCAGCCGCTCCGGCCAGCGGTCCTTCAGGTCGGCCAGCTCCTCCACGAACATCACGGTGCGGCCGTGCCGGTTGCCGTACACGACGGTGAAGGTGCTGGCCGGTTCGACGGCGAGCGCGGTCGCGACGAGCGAGAGCACCGGGGTGATCCCGGAGCCGGCCACCACCGCCGCGTAGTGCCGGACCCGGTCCGGGGCGAACGCGCTGCCGAAGTGTCCCAGCGGCGGCAGCACCTGCACGGTGTCGCCGGCCCGCAGCGCGCCGACCGCGAAGCTGGAGAAGGCGCCGCCCGGCACCTCCCGTACCCCGATCCGGAGCCGCCCGGTGCCGGCGAGTTCCGCCGGCGTGGAGCAGATCGAGTACGACCGCCGCACCTCGACACCGTCCACTGCGGAGCGTCGTACCGTGAGGTGCTGGCCGGCCCGGAAGGCGAAGGTCTCCCGCAGCTCGACCGGTACCTCGAAGGTGACCGCGACGGCGTCGGAGGTGAGCCGGTCGACGGCCCGGACCGGCAGCGGGTGGAAGACCGGCCGGCGCCGGACCGGCCGGTTGACGGTTACGCTCAAAACGCCCTCAGGTGGTCGAAGGGTTCCCGGCAGGCCCGGCACCGCCACAGCGACTTGCATGCGGTGGAGCCGAACCGGCTGACCTGCTCGGTGTCCACAGCGCCGCAGTGCGGACAGCGGACGCCCAGGGTGACCGGGACCGGGCGCCGCCCGGCCGGGCCCGGCGGGGCGATGCCGGCGGCGGCCAGCTTGGCCCGGCCGGCCTCGGAGATCCAGTCGGTGGTCCAGGCCGGGGCGAGGACCGTGACGACCTCGGCCTCCGGATGCCCGGCGGCGGCCAGCGCGGCCCGGATGTCGGCCCGGATCACGTCCATCGCCGGGCAGCCGGTGTAGGTCGGGGTGATGGTCACGGTGACCCGGCCGGTCGACGCGTCCTCGGTGACGTCCCGCAGCACGCCGAGGTCCTCGATGGTCAGCACCCGCAGCTCGGGGTCGAGCACCGCGGCGGCAGCCGCGCGCGGGTCGGCGGCGCTCACCAGCGGGCTCCCGGGTGTGCGCGGTGCAGCACCTGCATCTCGGCGAGCAGGTAGGAGAGGTGCTCGGTGTGCAGTCCGGTCCGGCCGCCGGTCGGCCCCCAGCCGTCGGCGGGACGATCGAGCGTCGCGGTGGCCAGCACCGGGTCGACGGCGGCGAGGAAGTCCGGACGCAGCCCGGCCGGGTCGACCGGCGCGGCCGGGTCGGTGCTGAACAGCTCGACGGTGTACGGCCACAGCTCGTCCACGGCCGCCTGCATCCGCCGGTGCGACTCCTCGGTGCCGTCGCCGAGGCGTACCGTCCAGAGGCTGGCGTGGTCGAGGTGGTAGGCCACCTCCTTGCGGGCCTTGCCCGCGACGGCGGCCAGCCGCTCGTCGGCGCAGCCGCTCAGCGCGGTGTAGAGCGGCAACTGGTAGGCCGACAGGAAGAGCAGCTTCGCCATGGTGAACGCGAAGTCGCCGTTCGGCAGCTCGACAAGCAGGCAGTTGCGGTACTCCCGGTCGGAGCGCAGGTACGCCAGCGCGTCCTCGTCCCGGCCGGCCCCCTCCAGCTCACCGGCGTAGCCGAGCAGCAGCCGGGCGGCGCCGAGCTGGTCCAGGGCGATGTTGGCCAGCGCGACGTCCTCCTCCAGCTCCGGTGCGGCGGTGACCCACTCGCCGAGCCGCTGCGCGGCGACCAGTGCGTCGTCGCCGAGCCCGAGCAGGTGGTCGACGGTCGTGCCGGCTGACGCCTCGGGAGTGTTCACAGGTGCGCCGCCCCGTCCGGTACCGGGTAGAACGTCGGGTGCCGGTAGACCTTGTCGGCGGCCGGCTCGAAGAAGGCGTCCTTCTCGTCCGGGCTGGACGCGGTGATCGCCCCGGCCGGGACGACCCAGATGGAGACGCCCTCCTGCCGCCGGGTGTAGAGGTCCCGGGCGTTGTGCAGCGCCAGCTCGGCATCCGGGGCGTGCAGGCTGCCGACGTGGGTGTGCGACAGCCCGCGCCGGGCCCGGACGAAGACCTCCCAGAGCGGCCAGCCGGCCCGGCTGTCCTGCCGTGGGGCGGTCACGCCGGCACCGCCGTACGCCCGGTTGCCTGCTCGGCGCTCCGCTTGGCGGCGTACGCGGCGGCGGCCTCGCGTACCCAGGCGCCGTCGGCGTCGGCGCGGCGGCGGTGCGTTATCCGCTGCCGGTTGCACGGCCCGTCGCCGGAGATCACCCGCATCAGCTCGGCGTAGTCCGGCTGGGTGTAGTCGTGTGCCTGCCGGGAGGAGTTCCACCGCAGGTCGGGGTCGGGCAGGGTGAGGCCGAGCACGCCGGCCTGCTGCACGCACATGTCGACGAAGCGCTGCCGCAGCTCGTCGTTGGAGAACCGCTTGATCTTCCAGGCCATCGACTGCCGGGAGTGCGTCGAGTCGCCGTCCGGCGGGCCGAACATCGCCAGCGACGGGTACCACCAGCGGTCCACCGCGTCCTGGGCCATCGCGTGCTGCTCCGGGGTGCCGCCCGCCAGGGTGTGCAGGATCTCGTAGCCCTGCCGCTGGTGGAAGGACTCCTCCTTGCAGATCCGGATCATGGCCCGCGCGTACGGCCCGTACGAGCAGCGGCACAGCGGGACCTGGTTGACGATCGCGGCGCCGTCCACCAGCCAGCCGATCGCGCCGACGTCGGCCCAGGTCAGCGTCGGGTAGTTGAAGATCGAACTGTACTTCTGCCGGCCGGCGAGCAGCAGCTCGACAAGTTCGTCCCGGGTCACCCCGAGGGTCTCGGCGGCGGCGTAGAGGTAGAGCCCGTGCCCGGCCTCGTCCTGCACCTTGGCCAGCAGGATCGCCTTGCGCTTGAGCGAGGGTGCCCGGCTGATCCAGTTCCCCTCCGGCTGCATCCCGATTATCTCGGAGTGGGCGTGCTGGGCGATCTGCCGGATCAGGGTCTTCCGGTACGCCTCCGGCATCCAGTCCCGGGGCTCGATCTTCTGGTCCGCCTCGATCAGGTCGGTGAAGTAGTCCTGCGGGTCGCTGCCGGTGCCCGTGCCACCCCCGGGACGGCCACGGTCGGCGGCCACCCGCAGCGCCGCCTCGGCCGCCTCGACCTGATCGAGCAGGTCGCCGGCGGGTCCGTCGTCCGGGACCGGGAAGTCATGTCCGTACACGGACCAAGTGTTACAGCTCAACTAGCGAGTAACCAAGATGTGTAACAGAAATGCCGCTCGGAACCGCGCCGGAACCGGCTCGTTCCTGGCTCGGCCTACGGCACCAAATGTCGCACTGATGGGTGAATGACGCTGGTCACAGCTAGGTAAAAATTCCGCATCTATTACCACATAACATGCTAATTCCGGTCGCGATCGACGAACCGCCGGGCTTCGCCATCTGGCGGATTGGACCGAGCCACGTAAACTTTCCCCGTTCCCGTACTGCCGCTTCCCCCGGCATGTCGGGCGCGGAGCAGACCGCCGGTGTGGGGCTGGCGGAGGCACCGCCGAGATCAACCGCACAGCGCCCCGGACACAGCGGCCCCCCGGCCTTCACCCTTGGAGCCCCATCCTCATGCGTCCCCGCGTGGCCCTGGTGCTCGCCATCACGACAGTCGTGCTTGGCGGCCTGCTGCTCGTACCCGCCGCGTACGCCCGGCTTGTCGATTCCGGCGGCCCCTCCCCGTCCGGGGAGGCACCGGTCGGGATCGAGCCGTCCGCGCCACCCGCGCCGACCCTGGCCGCCGCACCGGTGACGGTGAAGGGGGTGGACGGCTTCTTCGGCTGGGCACTGCTGGACCGGGAGAGCGGCACGATCTCGGGCTCGAAGAACATGACCGCGACCAACTCGACCGAGTCGATGATCAAGGTCTGGATCGTCTCCGACTACCTGCGCCGGCTCGGCGGCAGGCAGCCGCCGCCGTCGTTGTTGAAGGCGGCCAGCACGGCGATCCGGGACAGCAACGACGACGCCACGAACGCCCTGTACAAGGCCGCTGGCGGCACGAGCACCCTGGACCGCCTGGTCAAGATGTGCGGGCTCACCGACACCCGCAAGGTGGTGCCGCCAGGCGAGAGGGGCGTTTGGTGGAGTTACACCGCGATGTCCCCCCGGGACGCGGTGCGGATGGGAGAGTGCGTCAAGGACGGCACCGCCGCCGGACCGAAGTGGACCGAGTGGGTGCTGGACGAGATGACCAAGGTGCGCGGCAGCACCGCCGCGAAGGACCAGAAGGCCAAGCAGGGCGGCGGCCGCTGGGGCATCATCGACGGGCTCTCCGAGGGGATCCTCGCGCAGGGCCCGGTCGCGATCAAGAACGGCTGGACGTTGATCTTCGCGGACGGCAAGTGGCACCTGAACTGCCTGGCCATCACCGACAAGTGGGTGCTCTCGGTAATGACGCGATACTCCGGCCGCAAGGGCCTCGACTACGGCGCCGACGTCTGCGCCAGCGTGGCCAGCCAGCTGACCACCACGCAGCCCGGCGCCGTGCTCCGGGTGCCCGTGCCGCTGACGGCGAGGTCCTGATGGGCGCCGAGGAACGCGCCGCCGAGCGGCGGTCCCGGTCCAACCGGTCGACGATGTTGCGGCTGACCCTGATCGCCGGGGTGCTGCTGGCGCTGGTGCTGGTCGGACTGCGGCTGATGCCGGGCTCGCCGTTCGCGAGTACCGCCGCCGCCAAGTGGGGTGAGCCGAACAGTCCGGCCGGCTCGTCGGCCACCGCCCCGGGCCGGGACCGCTCGACGCCCACCCCGACACCCAGCCCCGAGCTGCCGCCGCTGCCGGTGGCGCCGGCCAGGGTGAAGATCGACAAGGCCGGCTGGTGGAACTGGGCGCTGATGGACACCCGGACCGGCGAGATCTCCGGCTCGGCCAACATGGACGAGACCAACCCGACCGCCTCGATGATCAAGGCGTGGATCGGGGCGGACTTCCTGCGCCGGGCCGCCGAGCAGGGCGACACCCCGAGCGACACCCGGATGAACCAGGTCTCGATCATGATCCGGGACAGCGACAACACCGCCGCGCAGACCCTCTATGAGGTCAACGGCGGTACGGCGTCGATCAAGCGGCTGATCAGCATCTGCGACCTGACCGACAGCAGCCCGGCCGCCGACGGCGGGTGGAGCCGCACCGCGCTCTCGGCCCGGGACGCCGCCCGGCTGGGCGCCTGCATCGCCGACGGCCGGGCCGCCGGCCCGAAGTGGACGAAGTGGCTGCTCGACGAGATGCGAAAGGTGCGCGGCGGTGGCAACTTCGGCATCCGCAAGGCGTTCCCGGCCGCCGAGCAGAAGACGATCGCGATCAAGAACGGCTGGGTGGACCGGCAGCGCGAGCAGAAGTACACGGTGAACTGCCTGGCCATCGGCGACGGCTGGACGATGGCGGTGGAGACCCGGTACGCGATCAACCTCGGCTACGGGTACGGCGCCGAGATCTGCGAGGACGTCGCCCGTCAGCTCCGGGAGGCTTCGGACGCCGCCACCTGAGCCCCGGGCCCCGGCCCGAGCCGCTCAGGCGGAGAAGAAGACCGGTCCGTCGGCGGGTAGGGCCGGCAGGCCGGCCAGGTCGACGGCGCGGCGGGCGAACTCGCGCAGCCCCGCCACCTGGCGCTCGCCGAGCGAGAAGTCCAGGGTCCGGAAGTAGCTGGCCAGGGTCGCCGCGTCGAACGGCTCCCACCGGGCGGCCGACTCGGCGACCTCGTCCAGCTCGGCCAGGCAGAGGTCACGGGAGCGCAGGAACGCCTGGTGCACCTCCTTGACCTGGCCGGGGTGGCTGGCCGCGAAGTCCCGGCGTACCGCCCAGACGGCGAAGACCATCGGCAGCCCGGTCCACTCCCGCCAGGCCTGCCCGAGGTCGGTCACCGAGAGCCCCCGGCCGGGCGCCTCGTAGAGGGCGCGCAGCGCCACGTCCCCGATCAGCACCCCGGCCTCGGCCTCCAGCAGCATGGTGGTCAGGTCGGGCGGGCAGGTGAAGTACTCCGGGTCGACGCCGTACTGCTGGGCGAGCAGCATCCGGGCGAGCAGCACCCCGGTCCGGGAGGTGGACCCGAGGGCGACCCTGGTCCCGTCCAGCTCGGCCAGCGGGCGGGTGGAGACGATGTTGACCGAGAGCACCGGGCCGTCGCTGCCGACCGCGAGATCGGGGAGCAGCAGCAGCTCGTCGGCGTGCTTGAGGTATTCGACAAGGGTGATCGGGCCGATGTCGAGATCACCGGCGACCAGTGCGGCGCTGAGCCGCTCCGGTGAGTCCTTGTGCAGTTCGACGTCGATGAGCGCGCCGCTGCGCATCAGCCCCCAGTAGATCGGCAGACAGTTGAGGAACTGGATATGCCCTACCCGGGGTCGCCGCAGCTCGGTCATGATCCGACCGTAACCGCCGGTTCGACGGGCCGCTCGGCCGACCCGGGCGGAAGTGGCCCAGGACGCAGCGTGCCCCCCGCTCCCGCAGCGCCACCGGTTCCGTCCGTCGGGGACGAAATTCCTATGTCACCCAGCCGAGCCGCCATGCGTCGAGGTTATGACGATCATGCCGAACCGGAACTTGTCGGCACACAATTCCGCGGCCAGTGTGGAGTCGGGTTGCTCGACCGGGCCCGATGGAAATGTCCCGCGCCATCGAACGGAGGAAGAAAGATTGGCAAGCGAAGTGAGTCGCCGGACCGCCTTGGGCATCGGCACAGTGGCCACGGCGGGTGCGGTACTCGGAATGACAGGCCGGCCCGCCGGTGCGTCGCCGAGCACGGTGCGCGCGGGCGAAGCCGGCATAGGATCACCCCGGCAGTCGGTGGGGGAGAAGTACCGCTCGGAACGGGCGAAGGCGGGCGGCAACTGGTATTCGTACATCACGATCTCCGGCCCCGGCCCGACCGGTCAGGGCGTGGTGATGGAGAACATCGACACGGTGGTCGAGGCGTACAGCGTCAACAAGATCGCGGTGGCCACCGCCGTGCTCGACAAGGTGGACCGGGGCCTGCTCACCCTGGACCGGCGGGTCGACGTCACCGCCGCGATCGTCGTACCCGGCGGGGACGGGATCTTCAGTCTGGACAACGCATATCCCAGTTCGGTCACCTTGGGCCACGTGCTGGCCGCGCTCCTGACGGTTTCCGACGACACCGCCGTACGCCTCTGCGGGCTCGTCTGCCCCGCCGCCGAACTCAACCAGATCCTCGTCGACAAAGGCTTCCCGAATACGCAGGTCGAACCGGTGGCAAATCCGAACCGGTTCTATCTCGGCACCAGTACCGCACGGGAGACCCACCGCATGTTGCAGGCGCTCGTCTCCGGTGCGCTGCTCTCCTCCGCGTCCACCAACTTCATGCTCACCGCGTTGCGTTCCCCCATCGCGTTCACCGACGGCATCCGGCGCACCATGTCGTCAGACGGCCGGGCCAGGATCGCGACGAAGGCCGGCTGGTTCGCTGACGCCCGACACGAGGCCGGAATCATCTTCAGTGCCGCCGGCGCCCCGGTGCTGACCTACGTCATGTTCTCCGACGGCCAGGCGGATCCCGACAACTTCGGTTCGACCCATCCGGCCGTCCAGGCACGAGCCGCCATGGGCCCCACCTTCCTGGCCGCGGTCGACGCGATATCCGCCCCGACCCGGATCGTCCACCCAGCCCCCACCTACCGACCGTCCAACGGCGGCTGATCCGGCATCTGCGCAAAGCGGCGGTCGCGGGCGGCACTACCTCACCCGGGGGCTCAGGTCGGCGCGGGAAGGGTCGCCCGCTCCCGCGCCCCGGCCTGCTCCGGCGATGCGGCCCGCTCGCGTGCGGCGGTCCGCTCCCGCCGGGTGGCCCGGAGCACCACCGGAGTCACCACGCCGACCACGGCCAGTCCGGCCAGCCCGGTCGCCGCGACCAGCGGACGGGGCGGGAAGCCGGTCAGCAGGAGGCCGCCGGCCAGGTAGCCGAGGATCCCGGCACCCTGGATCGCGGCGCCCTGGACGGCGAAGGCCCGACCGCGCGCCTGGGGCGGCACCCGGTTGACCATGACCAGGTTGCCGAAGACGTTCAGCCCGCCGTTGGCGATGCCGCCGACCAGCCAGAGCAGGACCAGCCAGCCGGCGGCCGGAACGGCGGCGCCGAACGCGACCAGCAGGCAGGCCCCGCCGAGCATGACCAGCACGCCCTGGACCAGTGCGCCGTCGTCCCGGGCCCACCGGGCGGCGCCGGCCAGCAGCCAGGCGCCGCCCAGCATGCCGGCGGTCCAGGCCGCGCTGACCAGGCCGAACATCGTGGTCGAGGCGTGCAGGGTCTCGCGTACGAAGAAGACCTCGATCACGTTGACCGCGCCCACCCCGGCCACCGTCGCGGCGACCGCGAGCACCATCGTGGCCAGCAGCGGGTCCCGGCGCAGCCGCCAGGCCGGTGCCGTGGGTGCCGACGAGGTCCCGCCGGTGGCGGTCGTCGCCCGCCGGCCACCCCGTCGGGTACGCAGCAGCAGCCCGGCCACGACCAGCGCGAGATAGCTGCCGGCGTCGATCAGCAGTGGTACCCGGGTGCCGAGGTGGCCGACCAGCAGCCCGGCCAGGGCCGGCGCGAGCAGGATGCCGACCGAGCCGGCGGTCTGGTTGACCGCGCTGGCCCGGGGCAGGTCGACCCGGCGCACCATCTCGGGCAACAGGGCGGCCAGGGTCGGCTGGGTCACCGCGAGCCCGCAGGCGAGCAACGCGGCGAGCAGCATGATCACGACCGTGCTCCCGGCGAAGGCGAGCGCGACGCAGAGGGCGGCCTGACCCGCACCGGCGCAGACCAGCAGGGTACGGCTGTCCACCCGGTCGGCCAGTCGTCCGGTCAGCGGGGCGAGCAGCACCAGCGGCAGCGCCGCGGCGAGCAGCACCCCGGCGACCGCCAGACCACCGGCCCCGGCCGACTGCAGGGCGAGGGCCAGCACGGTCGCGGCCAGGAAGTCCCCGCAGCTCGACACGGCCCGCGACCCGGCGGCGAGGTAGACGTCCGACCAGCGGGAGCCGTCCGGCGGCCCGTCGGCGGGTACGGCGGGACCGGCAGTTGTGAAGGACATACTTCGAAAGTAATCCTTCACAACTGCCGTACGCAACCCTCGACGGGAATCGACCGGCTCGGGTCGGGTCACTCCATCGGCAGCGCCGCGAAGTGCACCACCACCGGGCGGGAGCCCTCGGGCGGATCGACCCGCTCGCGGCGCCGGTACGGCCGCATCAGCTCCCGGATCCTGCCGTTGAGCTCGGTCAACTCCTCGGCGGTGAGCATCAACGTCACACCGCCGTACTGGGCGGCCTCGTACCATTCCTTCGGTTCCTCGGCGAACCGCCGGGCCCACTGCCGGATCCGCTCGGTGTCGCGGGCGACGTACACCTCGATCAGGGTCTCCTGGGCGGCCCGCGCCTCCGGCGGCGCGTCCTGGCCGACCTCGACGCCCCAGGCGCCGACGCTGCTGCGCCAGAGTCGCTCGCGGGCGTCGCCCCGGCTCGGCGCCTGCTCGACCAGGCCGAACTTCGCCAGCTCCCGCAGGTGGTAACTGACCGCGCTGGGTGAGAGCCCGACGATCTCCGCGCACTCGGTGGCGGTGACCGCCGCCCCGGTGGTGCTGAGGTGCTCCATGATCTCCAGCCGGGCCGGATGGGCGAGCGCCCGCATCACCTGCGGGTCACTGATCATCAACGGCCGCTGCTCCACGGGCTGCTCGGTCATCCGCCCATGATTGCGCCTCCGGCCCGCCAACCGGCAACGACCCGGAGTGGCGGCCGCGACAGACGGAGATACGAACTGTTTGTAGTACAAACAAGAGGTAGTACAAACAGTTTGTAGTAAACTCGATCGCATGTCGATCGTGGGGCGGGTGGCCGAGCTGGCCGAGCTGGCCTCGGCCTGGCAGCGGGCCACCGAGGGGAGTCCCGAGCTGGCCGTCGTCTGGGGCCGCCGCCGCGTCGGCAAGACCTACCTGCTCACCCACTTCGCCCGGGACAAGCGGGCGGTCTACTTCACCGCCACCCGGCAGGACGCCGACGACCGGCAGCTCCGCCGGTTCGCCGGGGCGCTGCGCGAACAGCTCGGCGAAGAGGTGGCCGACCTGGCCCCGGAGACCTTCCCGGACTGGGAGGCCGCGCTTCGGTTCGTCGCCCGGCTGGCCCGCACCGAACCGCTGCTGGTGGTGCTCGACGAGGCACCCCGGCTGACCGGCGGGCACGCCGACTTCGCCGACACCGTCTCCGCCGTCTGGGAGAACCACCTCCGCGACCAGCGGCTGCTGCTGGTGCTCTCCGGGTCGGCGGTCGCGGTGATGGAGCAGATGCTCGGCCCGCAGGGCGGGCTGCACCGGCGGGCCGGCGTCGAGCGCCGGATGGATCCCTTCCCGCTGCCGGACGCCCGCGCCTTCCTGCCCGACCTCGCCCCCGAGCAGTTCCTGGAGGCGTACGCGGCCTGCGGCGGCTATCCGCTGCACCTGCGACGCTGGTCGGCCGGACGCTCCACCGAGGAGAACCTGGACGAGTTGGCGTTCACCCCAGGCGGGTTGCTGCTGCGGGACGCGCCGGACATCCTCTCCGAGGACCTCGACTGGCGCGGCGGCTACGAGCGGGTGCTGACCGCGATGGCCGGCGGCGCCCGGCGACGCTCCCGGATCGCCGGCCGGGCCCAGCAGCGGATCGACTACACCCTCGACCGGCTGCGCCGGGCCGGCTACGTCCGGGCGGTACGCCCGATCGGCTCCGGCGGCTCCGCCGACCCGATGTACGAGATCGCCGACGACTACCTCGCGTACTGGTTCGCCGTGTTGCGCGACGACGCCGACCTGATCGACGGCGGCCAGGGTCCCGCCGTCCGGCGACGCACCTGGGGACGGTGGCAGACGCACCTCGCCCGGGTCTTCGAGGCGGCTGCCCGGGAGCACGCCCAGCAGCTGGTGGCGACCGGTGCGCTGCCCGCCGAGACGGTGGTCGGCCGGTGGTGGAAGGACGAGACCGCCGAGATCGACGTGCTCGGGCTGGTCGGCGACGATCCCGTACTCGTCGGTGAGGCCCGGTGGCAGACCAGGCCGCTCACCCTGCGCGACCTGGCCGACCTGCGCCGCCGGGCCGGCCATCTGCCGCCGGGAGCGGCCGGCCCGACCTTCGGGTTCTGGGCACGCGGCGGCGCCGACGAGGCGCTGGCCGGCCACCCGGAGGTCCGCACGTTCACTCCGGCCGACATGCTGGCCGGCACACCCGGCCGGCGGTCCCGGCGGCGGCCCGGCTGAGCACCGGTGCACACCGGTCCAGCCGTCGGAAAACCGGTGGACCCCCGGGTTGAGCTGCCGGTAGTGTTGCTGGCCGCTTGACGGCCGAGGTGAGCATGCACCGCAGCGGACGTCCCCGCGCCGGGAGCCGGCCATCCGCCCCCGGACACGCGAGCGAGCAGCCGACGCGCTTTCCGCGCCGATGGGAACCAACATGCCCGCACAGGATCTCGACACCGACCTGGAGTACGAACGCGCACACCTGGCCGCCTCCCGGGCCGCCCTGCGGCGGATGCGGGAGCAGGCCGAGTCGCTCTTCCGGACCGGCCAGGACGTGGCCGGCGACGCGTACGCGGCCGAGACGCTCGGCCGGACCCTCTCCCGCCGGGTCGCCGAACTCGCCGACGACCCGAACACCCCGCTCTTCTTCGGCCGCCTCGACCTCGCCGACGCCAGCCACCACATCGGGCGGCGGCACGTCACCGACCAGGGCGGCGAGCCGATGGTGCTGGACTGGCGGGCCCCGATCTCCCGCTCGTTCTACCGGGCAACCGTCCGGGACCCGCAGGGTGTGCACGTCCGGCGACGGTTCGGCTTCGGCGCCGGCCAGCTCACCAGCTTCGAGGACGAGCACCTGGACCGGGGCGAGGAGTACGGCACCGCCAGCCGGATCCTGACCGCCGAGATCGAGCAGCCCCGGGTCGGGCCGATGCGGGACATCGTCGCCACCATCCAGCCCGAGCAGGACGAGCTGGTCCGGGCCGACCTCGCCGACTCGATCTGCGTGCAGGGCGCACCGGGGACCGGCAAGACGGCGGTCGGGCTGCACCGGGCGGCGTACCTGCTCTACCTGCACCGGGAACGGCTGCGCCGGTCCGGGGTACTCGTGGTGGGGCCGAACCGGGCGTTCCTGTCGTACATCTCGGCGGTGCTGCCGGCGCTCGGCGAGGTCGAGGTGACCCAGGCGACCGTCGAGGACCTGCTGGACACCCCGGTACGCGGGACCGACCCGCCGGCCACCGCCGTGCTGAAACACGATCCCCGGATGGCCGAGGTGCTGCGCCGGGCGCTGGCCGGGCTGATCCGCCAGCCCGAGGAGCCGATAATGGTCTCCGACGGTTCGTACCGCTGGCGGGTGAGCGCCGAGGCGCTGCGCCGGGTGGTCGAGGAGGCCCGCCGGGAGGAGTTGCCGTACGCCACCGGCCGGGAGCGGGTCCGGGCCCGGGTGGTCGGCCTGCTGCAACGGCAGTCGGAGGCCCGCCGGGGCGACTCGCCCGGCGACGGCTGGCTGCGCCGGATGGGCCGCTGCAGGCCGGTCACCGATTTCCTCGACACCTGCTGGCCGGCGGTCACCCCGGACGGGCTGCTGCACCGGCTGCTGACCGACCGGCAGGCGCTGGCGGCGGCGGCCGACGGCCTGCTCAGCGAGGCCGAGCAGGCCCTGCTGAGCTGGGCGAAACCGCCCCGTACCCCGAAGGCGGCGAAGTGGACCGCCGCCGACGCCGTACTCCTCGACGAGGCGGCCGGGTTGGTCGAGCGGCTGCCCAGCTTCGGGCACGTGGTGGTCGACGAGGCGCAGGACCTCTCCCCGATGCAGTGCCGGGTGATCGCCCGGCGCAGCGAGCACTGTTCGGTCACGCTCCTCGGCGACCTCGCCCAGGGCACCGCGCCGTGGGCGGCGACGGACTGGCGGGAGTCGCTGCGGCACCTCGGCAAGCCGGACGCCTCGGTGGTGCCGCTGACCATGGGCTTCCGGGTGCCGGCCGCGGTGCTGGCGCTGGCCAACCGGCTGCTGCCGGCGCTGGCCGTGGACGTGCCGCCGGCCGAGTCGCTGCGCTCGGACGGTGCGCTGGACGTGCGTACCGTGCCGGACCTGGTGGCGGCGACGGTGGCCGAGGTGCGCGCGGCGCTGAGCCAGGAGGGTTCGATCGCGGTGATCGCCGCCGAGGCCGAGACGGACCGGCTGGCCGAGGCGCTCGCCGCCGCCGGCATCCCGAGCACGGCCGCCGACGAGGTCGAGGCGGCGGCCCGGGTCAGCGTCGTGCCGGCCACCCTGGCGAAGGGTCTGGAGTACGACCACGTGATCGTGGTCGAGCCGGCCCGGATCGTGGCGGCGGAACCGCGCGGCCTGCACCGGCTCTACGTGGTGCTGACCCGGGCGGTCTCCCGGCTCGCCGTGCTGCACACCGAGCCGCTGCCCGCGCCGCTCTGACCGTCCGGCGCTCGCCGCTTCTCCCTCTCGCGGTGGAACCCGGCGGCGGACCGGGACCGCACGACTCGTCCGGGGTGCCGAGTCGCGGTTCGACACCGAAGTGGACGTTTTCGCCGCCGGGGCGGACCAGAATCTCCAGAGGAGAGATCGTCACGTCCAACCGGGGGAGGAACATTGTCCACGTACCGTCCACACCAGTCCCGTCGGGACTTCCTGCGTACCGTCGTCGCGGGTTCGGCGGTGGCCGCCGGTGCGCTCGCCGCGGGTGCCTCCCCGGCGCTGGCCGGACCGGCCGCCGCGCCCCGGACCGGCTCCGGTGGTGCCCTGCCGGACGGGGCGCTGCGGGACGCGTTGCGCGCGATCAGCGAGGCCGGGATGCCCGGCGCCTTCGCCGAGGTCCGCGACGGGCGGGAGACCTGGCGGGGTGCCAGCGGCGTCGCCGACATCGTCACCGGCCGGCCGGTGCGGCCGGACTTCCAGCACCGGGTCGGCAGCATCAACAAGACCTTCGTCTCGACGGCGCTGCTGCAACTCGTCGGCGAACGCCGGCTGGTGCTCGACGCCCCGCTGCATCGCTACCTGCCCGGACTCGCCCCGGCCGGGGTGACCGTGCGGATGTTGCTCGACCAGACCAGCGGGATCAACGACTACGACCACGTTCTCTTCGGCTCGGTGGAGGGCATCGAGAAGTACCAGCACACGACGATCCGGCCGCGCGAGCTGGCCGCGATCGGGCTGGGCCAGCAGCCGACGAACGCGCCGGGCGAGCGGCACTCCTACTCGAACACCAACTACGTGCTCGCCGGGCTGCTGCTGGAGCGGATCACCGGGCGGCCGGCCGCCGTCGAGATCGGCCGCCGCGTGCTGCGCCCGCTGGGACTGCGCCGGACCTACTTCCCGGGTACGGACCCACGCATCGACGGGCCGCACTCGGCCGGGTACGTCCCGTGGGTCGACGGCTCGCTGCGGGACTTCAGCGTCTACAACATGTCCTGGGCCTGGATGGCCGGGGAGATCGTCTCCACCACCGCCGACCTGAACAGGTTCTTCCGGGCGTTGCTCGGCGGCCGGCTGCTGCGCCCGGCGGAACTGGCGCAGATGCGGCGTACCGTGCCGGCCGACCCGGCCAACCCGTCCGGCACCGGGTACGGCCTCGGCCTGCTCACGGTGCCGCTGCCGGGCGGACCGGTCTGGGGGCACGACGGCGTGGTGCTCGGCCACCAGGCGATCTCGCTGCACTCGCCGGACGGCCGGCGTCAGGTCACCGTCGCGATGAACGCCACCCACTACTGGGTACCCGGGCAGCCCGACCCGATCGGCGAGGCGCTGTTCGACTTCCTGCTCACTGCCTTCGGCAGCACGTCGCCGGCGGCGGGGCGGCGGGCCCTCGCCGGCCCGTCCGGGCCCGGTCCGCTGAGCCCGGCACCGGGGGCGGCGACGCTGCTCCGGCCGCTGCCCGGGGTCGGCGCCACCGGCTGACGCCAGCGGCATTCCGAGGGGCGGGACGGGCGACCGTCCCGCCCCTCCGCCGTAGGTCGAAAACTAGTTCGTGCGGTCGTGGACTTTGCGTTGTAAACTCGTTTGCATGAACGGGAACTTTGACGAGCTACCACCCGCCGACCCGGCAACCGCACTCCGGCTGATCGCCGACCAGCAGGCCGAGGCGGCCCGCCAGCTCAGCCCCAACCTGCTCTGGTACTACTGGCCGTGGGGCCTGGCCTGGCTGGTCGGCTTCGGGCTCTTCTTCCTGCGCTTCGGCCCGGACGGCCGGGTCTTCGTCGAGCTGCCCACCTGGCTGCCGCTGTTCACCCTGCTCGCCCTGCTGATCGCCGCCGGGATCGTCTCCGGGATCGTCGGCGGCCGGACCTACGGCCAGGTCGCCGGCGACTCCCGGCGACGCGGCCTCTGGTACGGGCTGGCCTGGGGCCTCGGCTTCAGCAGCGTCAGCGCGGTGCTCGGCCGGGTCTCCGACCAGCTCCCCGACGACCTCGGCGGGCTGCTCTGGGCCGGCGTCACCGTCGGGCTGACCGGCGCCCTGCACATGGCCGGCGGCGCGGTCTGGCTGGACCGCAACCTCTTCCGGCTCGGCGTCTGGATCAGCGTCATAAACATCGCCGGGCTGGCCGCCGGCCCCGGCTGGCACGCGCTGGTGATCTCGGTCCTCGGTGGCGGCGGGATGCTGGTGGCGGGCGTCCACTTCCTGCTCCGGGACCGACGGCGGGGCCGGGACATCACCGCCGGCCTCTCCGCCGGTCACCCCGGCAGCGCGGGCGGAAGCCCCGGGAGCGCCGCGTGACCGGCCTACCGGAACTCGACCCGGTGATCCACGCGCAGGCCCGGCTCCGGGTGACCGCGACCCTCGCCACCCTGCACGACGGCGACCGGATCACCTTCCCCCGGCTCCAGGACATCCTCCAGATGACCGCCGGAAACCTCTCGGTGCACCTGCGCAAGCTCGAAGAGGCCGGCTACGTCGAGATCGTCAAGACCCACCACGGCCGTACCCCGACCACCCTGGTCGGGCTCACCCGGCGCGGCCGGTTCGCCTTCGAGGAGTACACCCTCGCGGTCCGCGCCCTGCTCGATCCCCCTGCAGCGGAGGAAAAGCCATGATCCTCGCCCGCGCCGTCCAGGCCACCCGCCGGTACGGCGACGTCACCGCCCTCGACCGGGTCGACCTCGAACTTCCGGCCGGCGAACTGGTCGGCCTGCTCGGCCCGAACGGCGCCGGCAAGAGCACCCTGCTCAGCCTGCTGGTCGGGCTGCGCCGGGTGCACTCCGGCCGGGTCGAACTCTTCGGCGCCGACCCTCGCGACCCGGCCGCCCGCCGGCAGATCGGGATGACCCCGCAGGAGACCGGACTCCCGCCCACCCTGCGGGTCGGCGAGGTGGTCGACTTCGTCTCCGCGCACTACGCCGATCCGGTGCCCCGGGCCGAACTGCTCGGCCGGTTCGGCCTCGACGACCTGGTCCGGCGGCAGACCGGCGGCCTCTCCGGCGGGCAGAAACGCCGGCTGGCGGTCGCGCTGGCCTTCGTCGGCCGTCCCC
This sequence comes from Plantactinospora sp. WMMB782, assembly GCF_049179135.1. Classification (NCBI taxonomy): domain Bacteria; kingdom Bacillati; phylum Actinomycetota; class Actinomycetes; order Micromonosporales; family Micromonosporaceae; genus Plantactinospora; species Plantactinospora sp. WMMB782. Next base: position 2,126,457 of record NZ_JBMHMC010000007.1, read on the forward strand.
GGCTGGTCTTCCTGGACGAGCCGACCACCGGACTCGACGTGACCGCCCGCCGGGAACTCTGGGACGGCATCCGCCAGTTCCACGCCGACGGCGGCACGGTCCTGCTGAGCAGCCACTACCTGGAGGAGATCGAGGCGCTGGCGCACCGGGTGGTGGTGCTCGGCCACGGCCGGGTGCTCGCCGACGACACCGTCGGTGCCGTACGCGACCTGGTCGGGGTGCGCCGGGTCAGCCTGGTCACCCCGGGCCTGCCGGAACTGCCCGGCGTACGGGCCGTGGAGCGGGTCGACGGGGTCACCCGGCTGCTCACCACCGACGCCGACCAACTGGTCCGGGAACTGGTGCACAGTGGAGTTCCCTTCGCCGACCTGGAGATCCGGCCGAGCAGCCTGGAGGACGCCTTCCTGGCCATCACCGAGGAACGCGCCCAACCCGCCAGGCCCGCCCAGCCCGCCGACGTGTGACGGAGGAACGATCGTGCGACTCTCGCTCGTCCATGCCAGATTCCAACTGCTGGAGACGATCCGGATCCCGATCGCGCTGGTCGGCAGCGCGTTCTTCCCGGCCGCCTCGATGCTCTTCTTCGTCGTCCCGTTCAGCGGCGACGACCCGGTGGTGGCCACCTACGCCACCGCCTCGATGGTCACCTTCTCGGTGATGAGCACGAACATCTTCCAGTACGGCATCGGGGTGGCCGAGGACCGGGCGCAGCCCTGGGACCCGTACCTGCGTACCCTTCCCGCCGGGGCCGCGCCCCGGTTCGCCGGCCGGATCCTGGCCGGTCTGCTGCTCACCCTGCTCTCGCTGCTCCCGGTGGTGGTGATCGCGGCGGTCGCCACCGCGGCCCGGATCACCGGACCGGCGTTCCTGGCCGCGCTCGGCACCGTCGTCGTGGTGGCGGTGCCGTTCACCCTGATGGGGCTGGCGATCGGTTACTCGCTGCCCAGCAAGGCGGCGATCGTGGTGGCCCAGGTGGTCTTCTTCCCGCTGGCCTTCGGCGGCGGACTGCTCTTCCCGCCCGGCGACTCGCCGGGATTCATCGAGGTGATCGCCCCCTACCTGCCGACCCGGGGCGCGGTCGAGCTGATGTGGGCCGCCGTCGGCGACTTCCCGGTCGACCGGCTCTCGCTGGTGATGCTCGGGGTCTGGATCGTCGTGCTGGCCGCGGTCGCCGGCTGGGCCTACCGGCGCGACGAGGGACGCCGGTTCAGCTAGGGCACCGACCGAGCCAGCCGAGCCCACCGGGGCCACCGAGGCCGCCGACAACCGCTAGTCGGCGGTACGCCGGGTGCGGACCGGGACGACGAGCGGGCCGTGTTCACCCTCGATGACGCGTACCCGGGCCCGGTAGTGCGTACCGAGCAGGTCGTCGGTGAGCACCGCCCGGGGCGGGCCGTCGGCGACCACCGCACCGGCGGCGAGCAGCACCATCCGGTCGGCGTACTCGCCGGCGACCGAGAGGTCGTGCATGGTGGCCAGCACGGTCAGGCCGTGGTCGGCACGGAGCTGGTCGACGAGTTCCAGCACCTCCTGCTGGTGCCCGATGTCCAGCGCGCTGGTCGGCTCGTCGAGCAGCAGCAGCGGGGCACCCTGGGCCAGCGCCCGGGCCAGGAAGACCCGCTGCCGCTCGCCGCCGGAGAGCGTCGCCAGCGGCCGGGCCGCGAAGCCGGTCAGGTCCAGCCGGTCGAGTACGTCGTGCGCCACCGCCACGTCGGCGGCGGACTCCCGGCCCAGCGGCGGCACGTACGGGGTACGGCCGAGCAGCACGTAGTCGAGTACCGCCATCCCGGCCGGCACGACCGGGGACTGCGGCACCGTGGCCACCGTCCGGGCCCGGTCCCGGCGGCGGAGCCGGGCGAGCGGCGTACCGAAGAGGGAGATCGAGCCGGTGCTGGCCGGCAGCAGCCCGCCGACCGCGCGGAGCAGCGTCGACTTGCCGGCGCCGTTCGGGCCGATCACGGTGACCCACTCCCCGGCGGCGACCGAGAGGCCGACCCCGGCCAGGATGGCCGCCCCGCCGAGGGTCACCCCGAGGTCGGTCACCTCGACGGCGACCCCGGCCGGCGCGGTCGCACCACTCGCACCCGTCGACGCCGTCGCACCCGTCGCACCCGTCGACGCCGTCGTACCGGTCGACGCCGTCGCACCCGTCGCACCGGTCGCACCGGTCGCACCGGTCATTCCGCCACCCGCCGGGTGGTGCGCAGCACGATCGCGAAGAACGGGCCGCCGAGCAGCGCGGTGACCACGCCGATCGGGATCTCGGCCGGCGCGGCGACGGTACGCGCGGTCAGGTCGGTCAGGGTGAGGAAGGCGCCGCCGAAGAGCACCGAGAGCGGCAGGATCGCCCGGTAGCTCGCCCCGGCCAGCATCCGCACCACGTGCGGGACGATCACGCCGACGAAGCCGATCAGTCCGGAGACCGAGACGGCGGCGGCGGTGCCGAGCGAGGCCGCGGCGACCAGCAGCAGCCGGGAACGCTGCGGATGCAGGCCGAGACTGCTCGCCTCGTCGTCGCCGAGCGCGAGTACGTCGAGTTCACGCCGGTGCACCAGCACCACGGCGGTGGTGAACACCGCGTACGGCAGCACCACGAGTACGTCGTGCCAGCCGGCGGTGGCCAGCCGGCCGAGCATCCACGAGTAGACCTCCTGGATGCTCTCGGCGTTGCGTTGCAGCAGGTAGGTCTGCCCGGCGGCGAGAAAGGCGGAGACCGCCACCCCGGCCAGGATCAGCGTCGCCGGTGAGCGGTCCCGGCCGCCGGCCGCGCCGAGCAGGTAGGTCAGCAGCACCGCGCCGAGCGCCCCGACGAAGGCGGCCAGCGGCACGGTGACCGGCAGCCCGACCGTGACGTCCGCGCCGCTGACCCCGCGCAGCACGATCACGGCCGTCACCGCGAGTCCGGCTCCGGCGGCGACGCCGAGCAGGTGCGGATCGGCCAGTGGGTTGCGGAAGACGCCCTGGTAGCTGCCGCCGGCCAGGGCCAGCATCCCGCCGACGAGCAGGCCGAGCACCACCCGGGGCAGCCGCAGCTCGGTGACGATGGCTATCTCGCGCTCGTTCAGGCCGCTGTGCAGGTGCACCCCGGGTACCAGGTTGAGCAGCTCGATCGCGACGCTGCCCGGCGGCAGGCTGACCGGCCCGAACGCGATGCCGGCCAGCGCGGCGACCAGGACGGCGGCGAACCCGGCCGCCAGCCACCGCCGGCGCAGCCCGGCGGGCCGCCCCGGCCGGCCGGGCCCGGCGGGCGCGGCCGGAGTGCCGGGGCGGGCCGGGGCGCCGGCTCTGCTCAAGCGGGTACCTTGGCGACCGCGTCCACGATCGCCCGGAGCAGGTCGACGACCCGGGGACCCCAGCGGGACGCGATGTCGTCGTCGAGCGGGACGACCTGGTTGTTCTTCACCGCGGTCATCCCGGACCAGCCCTTGCGGGCCGCGACCGTCTGCGGGGACTGCTGGCAGCACCTGGTGTCGGCCAGGAAGACCAGGTCCGGGTCGGCCTTGATGATCGCTTCCTCGGCGAGCTGCGGATAGCCGCCCTTCGAGCCGTTCGGGTCGGCCGGGTCGGCGATGTTCTCCAGCCCGACCATCCCGAAGAGCGAACCGACGAACGTCCTACTCGTCGCCGAGTAGTACTCCGGGCCCAGTTCGTAGAAGTAGGTGAGCTTCTCCGACCGCTGCGGCAGGTCCCCGACCAGCTTCCCGACGTCGTCCTTCATCCGGCCGACCAGGTCGGCCGCCTCGGTCGGGTGCCCGGTGAGCGCACCCAGGTCGGTGATCTGCCGGTAGGTGTCGTCGAGCGTCGTCGCCGCCGGCGCCAGGTAGTGCGGGATCTTCAACTGGCCGAGCTGGTCCACGATCTTGTTCAGGTCGTTGGTCAGGACCACCAGGTCGGGATCCTTCGCCGCGATCGCCTCGGCGTTCGGGGTGAAGGCGGACAGCTCGCTCTTCGGCGCCTCGGCCGGGTGGTTCGAGTTGTCGTCGACGGCGGCGACCTGGCTGCCGGCGCCGATCGCGAAGAGCATCTCGGTGGCGGTCGGCCCGAGCACGACGATCTTCTCGGGGCGCTCGTCGAGGGTGAGCGGGCCGACCGTCACCGGATAGCTGGCACCGCCCGCGTCGGGGCTCGGGGCCGAGCCGGGGTCGTCGGCGGCGCAGCCGGCCAGGGCGAGTGCCGTGCTGGCCAGCAGCGCCGCCAGCAGCCGGGGGGTGCGTCGGGTCATTCGGTCCTCCTGTCGGGCGAGGTCTGGTGCTCCGCCGACAGGTGCCGCTGCCCCGCCCACGGGGCGCCCTTCCTCGAAGGCGCTTTCCGGGACCGCGCCGCAGGCGACCTGGCTCGTCCCCCGCCGCACCACTCGGCGCCGCCGGCGGGGCGGTGAGTGGGTCTGCGGGTGGCATCACAGTTGCGGGACAGCGCCGGTTTCGCACCGGCTTCGCTGCGGGGTGGTCGGGGAAAACGGTAGCGCATCCGAGTCGTGACCCGGCAGTGGCATGGCGCCGAGCGCCGCCGTTCCCCCTGCTCAACGTTGTGTGCTGAGCCCACCGGTGGCCGGATCGAACGGGAAGGAGACGTGCTGGTGGATCATCTGCCACCGGCCGTCGACCTTCTGGAACACCCGCGTTCCGCGCGACCAGGTCTCGACCGGCTCTCCGCCGGGCTCCTGGACCCGCATCCGGTTCAGTCCCCAGGTGACCGCGATGTCGTCCCGGACCACCACCTCCAGGTCCGGGATGTCCCACCGGAACTCGCCCCGGGCCAGTTCGAAGCCCTGCCGGCAGACCTCCCGGACCGCGTCCGCGCCCCGGTGGACCTGCGGCGCCGCGTGCTCGTACGAGACCACGTCGGGGGCGATCTTCGTCATCACCGCGTCGAGGTCCTTGGCGGCCGAGTCCCGGAACCACTCCGCGAACTCCCGGCGGATCTCGTGCTCGGCATCGGTGTCGGTCATCTGCCCTCCTTCTCGGTGAGCGCCTTGGCGAGGTGCGTGTCGAGCTTGTCGAAGCAGCCCCGCCAGCCCTCGGCCACGGCGTCGCGTACGGCCACCGACTCGAATCCGGTCTGCTCGAAGGTCATCTCGGTCTTGCCGCCCCGGTCGGCGAGCAGCACCGTCACCAGGGTCTCCAGCGTGGTGTTGCCGTCGGCGTCGGCCTGGGCCAGCGTCAGCACCAGCCGCTCGGGCGGTACGACCTCGCGGAACTCGCCGTACTCCCGGTAGGTCTCGCCGCCCGTGGAGCGGTACTCGACCTGCCACCGCCCACCGGGCCGGGCGTCCAACTCGCACCGGGTCACCGAGAATCCCGGCGGGGCGAACCAGGTGCCGACCTCTTCGGCCCGGGTCCAGGTCCGGAAGACCAGTTCCCGGGGTGCGTCGAAGACGCGGACGATCGGGATGCGGTGTCTGTCTGTTGCCGTCACGGTTTTCTGCTCTCCTCGTCTTCGTCGGTGGCTTCCCCGGCGCCGGCCGCCCTACCGTCGGCACCAGCCGCCTGGAGTCGGGTCAGCCGCTCGTCGAGCTGGTCGAACCGGTGTTGCCAGAGCCGCCGGTAAGCGCCGAGCCAGGCGTCGATGTCGGCGAGCGGCTCGGCCCGGATCCGGCTCGGCCGTCGCTGGGCGTCTCTGGCCCGGGTGACCAGGCCGGCCGCCTCCAGCACGGCGACGTGTTTGGAGACCGCCCGGGGCGTCATCGCGAACGGCTCGGCGAGATCGGTGACCGAGGCGTCGCTGCCCAGCAGGCGGTCCAGGATCGCCCGTCGGGTCGGGTCGGCGAGCGCAGCGAAGACCGTGCTGAGCGTGTCCCGCGCCATTCGGTACCTCCTAGTTCCGGAACTAGTTGGTACCGTAAGACTTTTCCACAGCTCGCGTCAAGCGGTCGGCTTCGCCTCGGACGGGCTCGTAGAATCCGCCGGATGGTCCTCCCCACCGAGCAGCGCACCGACGACCGGCCCGCCGCCGAACAGCCGATCGCCGAACAGCCGAGCCCTGAGCGGGCCGGCGCCGGGCGGAAGGCCGGCGACGCGCTCGACGTGCTGCGCCGGGTCTTCGGCTACGACAGCTTCCGGGGCGAACAGCGGCAGATCATCGACCAGGTCGTCGGCGGCGGCGATGCGCTGGTGCTGATGCCGACCGGCGGCGGCAAGTCGCTGTGCTACCAGATCCCCGCCCTGGTCCGGCCCGGCGTCGGGGTGGTGGTCTCACCGCTGATCGCGCTGATGCAGGACCAGGTCGACGCCCTGACCACTCTCGGGGTACGCGCCGGTTTCCTCAACTCGACCCAGGATCTCGACGCCCGCCGCGCGGTCGAGGCGGCCTTCCTCGGCGGCGACCTCGACCTGCTCTACCTGGCCCCCGAGGCACTCCGCTCGGAACACGTGCTCCGGCTGCTCGACCGGGGCCGGATCGCGCTGTTCGCGATCGACGAGGCGCACTGCGTCGCCCAGTGGGGCCACGACTTCCGTCCCGACTATCTCGCCCTGTCGATGCTGCACGAGCGGTGGCCGGCGGTGCCCAGGATCGCGCTGACCGCCACCGCCACCCCGGAGACGCACGCCGAGATCGCGGCCCGGCTCGACCTCGCCGGCGCCCGGCACTTCGTCGCCAGCTTCGACCGGCCGAACATCCAGTACCGGATCGTGCCGAAGCGGGAGCCGAAGAAGCAGCTCCTCGACCTGCTCCGCACCGAGCATCCCGGCGACGCCGGGATCGTCTACTGCCTCTCCCGGGCCTCGGTGGAGAGGACCGCCGAGTTCCTGGTCCAGCAGGGCATCCCGGCATTGCCCTACCACGCCGGGCTGGACGCGCCGACCCGGGCCGCCAACCAGCAGCGGTTCCTCCGCGAGGACGGGTTGGTGATGGTCGCCACGATCGCCTTCGGGATGGGCATCGACAAGCCGGACGTACGCTTCGTCGCCCACCTCGACCTGCCGAAGTCGATCGAGGGCTACTACCAGGAGACCGGTCGGGCCGGTCGGGACGGGCTGCCCTCGACCGCCTGGCTGGCGTACGGGCTCTCCGACGTGGTGCAGCAGCGGAAGCTGATCGAGACCTCCGACGGCGACGCCGCCCGGCGCCGGGTGCTCGGCGCACACCTCGACGCCATGCTGGCACTCTGCGAGACGGTCCGCTGCCGCCGGGTGCAGTTGCTGGCGTACTTCGGCCAGCCGGGCGAGCCGTGCGGCAACTGCGACACCTGCCTGACCCCGCCGGAGTCCTGGGACGGCACCGTCGCGGCACAGAAGCTGCTCTCCACGGTGCTGCGCCTGCACCGCGAGCGCGACCAGCGGTTCGGTGCCGGCCAGTCCATCGACATCCTGCTCGGCCGGCGGACCGACAAGGTGACCCAGCACCGGCACGACACGCTCAGCGTCTTCGGTGTCGGCACCGAGCTGACCGAGTCCGAGTGGCGCGGGGTGGTCCGGCAACTGCTCGCCCAGGGGCTGCTGGCGGTCGAGGGCGACTACGGCACGCTTGTGCTCACCGAGACCAGCGGCGACGTGCTCGGCAAGCGGCGCGAGGTGCTTATGCGCCGGGAGGCGCCCCGGGCCGGGTCGACCGGCCGGGCCGGCAGGCCGCGCGCCGCCGGGACGGCCGCCGCCGTCGCGCTGGCGCCGGAGGCGGAACCGGTCTTCGAGCGGCTCCGGGCCTGGCGTGCGGCCACCGCCAAGGAGCAGGGCGTACCCGCGTACGTCATCTTCCACGACGCGACGCTGCGGCAGATCGCGGCCGAGCCGCCGACGACGCTCGCCGAACTGTCCCGGGTCAACGGGGTCGGGGAGAACAAGCTGGCGAAGTACGGGCAGCAGATCCTGGAGACCCTGGCGGGGTGAGCCGGCCGGCCGGCGCGGCGGCCGGTTCAGGCCGGCAGCAGCAGCGAGCCGATCTCCTTGCCCTCCAGGACGTACTTCACGCTCCACATGTCGGCCGCCGGCACGACGTGCACGGGCTTGCCGGACTGCCGGGCCAGGTCGAGTGCGGCGGCGTCCATCACCCGCAGGTTCCGCTCCAGCGCGGCGGAGGCGCTGATCTCGCGCAGGAAGACCGCTCCGGGGTCGCTGGCCGGGTCGGCGCTGTAGATCCCGTCCACCCCGTGCTTGACCATCACGACCGCGTCGGCGCCGGTGTCGATCGCGGCGTGCACCGCCGGTACGTCGGTGGAGAAGCCGGAGACCCCCATGCCGCCGGCCAGCAGCACCGTGTGCCCCGAGCGCAGCGCCTCGACGACCTCGTCCCGCAGGTACTGCCGGCCGATGCCGGCGCAGGGTCCCCGGGAGAAGACCTGGGTCGGCACGTCGAGCCCGTTCAGCAGCCCCTCCAGCAGCAGTACGTTGATCCCGGTGGCGAGCATCCCCACCGTGTCGGCCCGGCCGCGTTCCAGCTGCCAGTCGGCGCCCCGGTCACCCCGGAAGATGTTCCCGCCGCCGACCACGACGGTCACCGACACCCCCATGGTGTGTACGGCGGCCAGCGACAGCGCCACGTCGCGCAGCCGGGCCCTTTCCAGCGCCTGCCCGGACCCGAGCGACTCACCACTGATCTTCACGACGATGCGGTTGTAGCGGAGGTCATCCATCTGTCATGCCGCCCTTGCGTCCGGCCCGGACCAGAGATCCTGAGCAACTTTCCACACCACGTCGAGAGGTTCGTCCTGTCCCGACGGCCCGGATTCGGAGCGCGCCCGGAAGATGCCGGTCACCGCGAGCAGGTTGTGCGAGCCGGCGCTGAAGTCGTACAGGTGGAAGCTCTTGTTCAACCAGGCGAGTTTCTGCGACTCGGCCCGGAGTCCGTGCACGATCATCGCGGACTGCCGGACCAGTCGGCTGGAGAGGCACTTGAGTCCGTAGTCCAGGTCCGGCACCTCGATGTACTGGAACGGCCGCAGCTTGCGCCAGTCCGGGTAGCAGCGGTTGAGGAAGTCGAAGGCGGGCCCGCCGTGCGGGGCGAGGAAGGTGGTGCCGTTGTCGATCACCTCTTTGACCGTCACCGGGCGGCGGTATCCGAGGTCCTCGACCGAGAGCATCCGCGGCACGTCGATCTCCAGCGGGATCACCTCGATCCGGTCGTTCCACTGCGCCACCGTGCCGATCCGGGGTTCCTGCTCGGTCGACATCAGCGTGGAGAGCAGGCAGATGTGCTCGCCGGAGCGCTGGCCCAGTGCGGTGAGGTCGATCTCCGCCGTACGCCGGGGCAGCGGGATCACGTCGAAGCCCCGGTTCGCCGGCAGCGCGTCGTTGAGGTCGTGCAGGTAGCCGAGGCAGTTGGAGGTGCAGAGGATCGGCAGCCGCTTGGTGGCGGCGGCCGCCGCCCGGATGGCCGCCAGGGTGGCCTCGGTGATCGGTTCGAGCAGGTCGACGAAGACCTCGCCGGCCTGGGTGAGCCGATAGTTCTTGTGTCCCGGCGGCCGGTCGATGATCCGGACGTGCTGGGTGAGCCAGAACGCCTCGTCGATCTCGCGGAGGACCTTGGAGACCGTACGCTCGTCCCGGCCGAAGACGTTTGCCACGTGCTTGAACGAACGCTCCTGGTGGTCGTCGGAGCGCAGCGACCGGAGCATCTCGATCAGCTCGTAGCTCAGCTTCGCCAGGACCGGGTCGAGTTCGGACATCGTCAGCTCCGCTTCCGGGTCGGGGTGGCTGCCGTGGTGTCCGGCGGCGACCGCACTGTCGCCTCCGGACATCCGGCTGGACACGGTGTTCCTCGGCTACTGGCCGGGACGGCGGAAGTAGAAGTACGCGACCGCGGCGGCCGAGGCACCGAGTCCGGCCACCACGGCACCGACCAGTTGTTCGGCGAACCTGCCCGTCAGTCCCCCGACCACGACGAGCACCGAGACGATCCAGTATCCGAGATAGCAGACCAGGGCCAGCCGGTTGCGGGTCTGGACCGTGTCCGGGGTCCGACTGATCGCGAGGTCGTCCGGCAGGTTGGTGATCAGATAGGAGGGTCGACTCTCGACAGGATCCTGAGCCGGCTCCTCCCCTTCCGGGTTGGGTAGGTATTCGGCCACGGCGCGCTCCTCGATGGGGTTGCATGCCATGTTCCGGGATCCCGGGAAGGCTTACAATAGCGAGATAGTGCAGTCATGACGCTCAGTGCACATTCTTTGCGGTTACTCGACCGCAATACCTCGCACCCATACCGTCCAATGCGGTACATCTACTTGCTGAAGTAGTACCTATGCCGTAGCGTCCGGACCATGAACCAAGCGGCGGAAGACACCCCCGGCAACGGCGCTGACCGCGCTCGCCCACGCCCGTCCACCGGCTCGTCGCGGCAGGTCAACCGGCCTGAGCGGAGCAAGATCAGCATCTCGCTGACCGGTAGTGCCGCCGCCAGCGTCGAGGAGATGGCCGACCAGCACCGGGTCTCGGACGGCGAGGTCGTCCGGCGCGCGGTCGCGGTCTTCAAATTCCTCAACGACGAAATCTCCCGGGGGGCGGTGCTCAAGATCCAGACTCCGGACGGCCAGTCCGACCGGATCCAGATCCTCTACACCTGACCAGTTCCGGGGCTTCCGCACGGGAGGCCGGTCGCATGATCACCCTTAGTACCACCCGAGAGGCGGGCTGGCAGCACGCCCTCGCCGAACTCCTCGACCGGGCCAACCGCGAACGCCTGCCGTTGATCGCCTGGATCATCCGCAATGCCGACGGCGTCCTGATCGGACGCTGCTGCGCCACCGACCCCGACCAGCGCCGCGCCGACTGGGAGACCTGGTGCCACGCGCTCGGCGCCGTCGCCCAACCCCCACAGCGGTACGGCGACTCGGTGCAGTTACGCGCCGCCGTACCCCGGGTCGGAGGTCTCAGCGGCATAGAGATCGTCATTTCGGCGGTCTGTCCGGATGCGAGCCCCGAGCGGAAACTCACCCTCGGCTCGAACTGAACCTTCTCAACTTTCCGTGCGCCCCTCGGACCGCCACGTCGAACGCGGGAGCGAGTCAGCGCCGTGGTTGGGCCACCCCGCCTTCATGGACCCGCTCCACCGAAGCGGGCGAACTCAGTCGGCCACCGGACGTGCCTCCTGAACCAGCCGGACCGCCGTATCGAACGCCGCCGTCCAGGGAAAGACTTCCTGCCGTTCATTGCCGGTGCCCGGTGGGTGAGGTTCCCACCCGTCGTCTTGCCCGAGCAAGATACGTACGCGTTCCTGGCGGAGATCGGCCACGGCGCGTCGGAAGGGAGTTCGGGCGCTCAGGGCGGCGTTGACGAACGGGACGATGACGGTCGGCACCTGGCGTCCGATCAGCTCGGCGACCGAGGTCATGGCGTAGTTGTCGGCGATGCCCATGGCGATCTTGTTAACGGAGTTGTAGGTGGCGGGGGCGATGACGAGCGCGTCGATGCCAGGAAGCGTACGGCGAGCGCCTGGAGTCGACTGGTAGGTGGACCTGGCCGGGTGTCCGGTCAGCGACTCGATCGCTCGCGCGTCGATGAAGTCGATGGCGCACGGTGTGGCGGTGACCGCCGCCGTCCAGGATCTTCCCTGAGCAGCAACGATCAGCTTTCCGACGTCAGCAGCGGGGCCAGCGCCGCAGACGACGATCTGTAGATGACCAGCGGTCATACCAGTATCCCGACGCGGCGGGTGAACTCGACGACGGCGGTGCGGACGTGGCCCCGGCTCAGGGCCGCGAGGTCGCCGGCGATGTGCTGCACCGCCGGTCGGCACCGGAGTTCCTCGGGCGCCACGTCGTAGGCGATACGCAAGGCGTCGAGGGCGTGCTCGTAGCGTCCCCACCGGGTGTAGGCGCGTGCCACGTCGACGAAGAACGAGGCTTTGCGTTCGGCGAGACGGATCTTGTCCAGTGGCACCTGCCGAGCGAGGGTGATGGCGGTACCGGCGTCGCCGAGGGTCAGTGCGACGTTGACCTGATGGAGCAGGACGTTCGTGGCGCCGAAGCCGGTCCACCGGTCGTTGCCGTCGTAGCCGAGCCGCGCGGCAGCCCGGGTGGCCTCGTCGATCATGGCCTGGGCGCTGTCCCGGTCGTCACTGCGCGCGGCGGCGACCGCACCACGAAGCAGAAGGGCGCCGTAAACGGCCAGCTGATCGCTGGACATGAGGCGAGTGTCCCGTTCGAGAGTGCCGGCCGCCTTCTCGGCCAGGCTCCTCGCCTGCCTCGTGTGGCCGTTGCTCATCAAGGCGTGGGTCATGATCCGCGCACTGGTCGCCATCGCCACCGGGTCCTGACTGGCCGTGCCTGCCTGGACACTCTTTTCCGCTGCCACCAAGGCCATACCTCTGTCGCCGACTTTAAGCAGCACGCTTCCCACGACGTGATAGAGGTCGCTGGCCACGGCGTCGACCCGGGTCCGCTGATCGCCCTCGGCATCCGACCGGGTGGGCGCCAGCGTTGGTAGCAGGATCGTAAGACCACCGAGAACCTGCTCGTACCGGCACGCCTGGTAGGCAGCCTTGGCGGCGGCCACGCCACGAGCGAGTTGCCGCAGGGGCAGAGCAACCGGCTCGGCCTCGCGAGCCATCGGCAACGAGACCAGCGCGTCAAGTAGCGGCGTGACGTTGGGCAGGACTGCCATGCCGGTGCCCGTCGCACCCTGCAGGAACCTTCTACGCTGCACGTCACCGTCCGAGTCAGTGCCAGATCCGTCCTTGCCAGTATCGGCGTCCACTGCACCTGGCGGTCTGGTGGCAACGGCAAGTGCACCCCTGGTGTCATGTCTTCTCAGGGCCTCGAAGCGTTCCAGGACGTCGGGGGCGGCCCGCGCGAGCACCGTATCGAGCGCGGCCTGCATGTCGGCACGTAGCTGAACTTTCTCGCCCTGGCTGCTCCACTTGGCCACGGTGCGTCGGGCCGCGCCCAGATGTTCGGCAAAACCGGTGACGCTCAGCCGTAGTGCCCGCCGCAGGGTGTTTGCCTCCCGGCCGGTCCAGTTGGTCACCGCAGCCATCGGATGTCCTCTCGATGGGACCGATGTGAGCCTGTCGATCGTTACGGCACGTGGCGTGTTGGCGAGTGCACTGCGAGTGCACCGACGGGACATTTCCATCGTCACGCTCTGCGGCGAACCTGGATGCGTCGGCCGGTGACGCCCCAGAAGGCCCCTTCACCCGTTCCCAGTGTTCCCCGTCTGCGTACCGCCACGAGGGCTGCGCCGCCGGGTGAGCGGCGGGCTGCTCCCAGCCGCCGCACTGCAAGCGGTGGGCTCGCCGCGCCCAGGCGAGCCCACTGCTTGCCAGTCTCGACCCGCCTTCGGGAGCAGCCATGACGGCGTATGTCTCGCACGAGTTGACGACCGGCCACCCGCATTTCGAGCGACAGGCCCGGAAGGGAGAACGCCGATGACGGAAGCCCAGCGCGACACCGTACCTCTGCACCAGCGCGCCTTGAGGCAGGGAGAGCACGCGCCGAGGGAACACTTGCCGGCGCGTCCGCTTTGGTTGTGCCGAGCCTGCGGTCAGCCGTGGCCATGCGGACAGGCAAAGCTGGATCTTCTGGCCGAGTATCAGGGCAGCAGGGTGAGCCTCTGTCTCTACCTGGCCACTTCGCTCTGCAACGCCATCGACGACCTGCACAGACTCAACTCCAGTATGACCGGGAGCACCGCTGATCTGTTCGACCGATTCCTTGGCTGGCTGCGCGCGTGCCGCCCGTCAGCACCGGCTGAACACGCCGGCTCGGCAGAGGCCAAGGAGACAGGCCAGTGAACGGTATCGGTGTCATCACCGCTGATGGGCGGGCGGCGATAGCCCGCGCATTCCACACTCTGGTCCTGCAACCCACCAGCTTCTGCAATCTGGACTGTGCCTACTGCTACCTGCCCGACCGGCGATCCCGACGGCTCATGACGGTCCCAGTCGCCACAGGGTGCGCCCGATCCGTGCGGGAGCAGGGCAGTCCGCATCCAGTCAGCGTGGTGTGGCACGGCGGCGAGCCGACCGCCACGCCTCTCGGCACCCTCCGCGAACTGCTCACCCCGTTCGAGGAGCTAAGGCAGGCCGGACAGGTACGTCACCAGATCCAGACCAACGCCACCCTCCTCGATCGGCGATGGTGCGACCTGTTCGCCGTCTACGAGTTCGAGATCGGTGTGAGCATCGACGGCCCCGGCGCTCTGAACCGCAACCGGCTCGATCGGGCCGGCAACCCGACAACGGCCCGGACCCTTCGAGGAATGCGGACTCTCGCCGAGGCAGGGCTGCCGTACTCGGTGATCTGCGTCGGCACCCCGGAAACCATCGATCACGCCGACGACCTCGTTGACTTCTTTACCGACCTGCCCGGTTGCCGCTCTGTGGGCTTCAACATCGAAGAACAGGAGGGTGCGGCACGAACACCGGTGTCGGAGGAAGCGGCCTACCAGTTCTGGCACCGCCTCGTCCAGCGACGGATCGACGGCAGCCCCTTGAAAATCCGCGACCTGGACCGCCTGGCCGACTATCTCACCGCCACGCGTGCCGGGCTCGTCGACGATGCCCCGTACGAACCGATTCCCACCGTCTCCTGGGACGGGCAGGTGGTCCTCCTGTCACCGGAGCTCCTCGGACTCGAGGACCCTCGGTACGGAGACTTCATTGCCGGAAACGTGCTCTGCGAGCCGATCACCGACATCCTGGCCAGGGCCGGCAACCTCCGGTATGTCGCCGAGTTCATTGCGGGACTCAACGAGTGCGCGAGTCATTGCGAGTTCTACAGCTTCTGCAGAGGTGCTCAGGCCGGCAACCGCTACTTCGAGCACCAACCTTCGCGGCCCGCGAGACCAACTACTGCCGCAACACGCGGCAGGCCCTCGTCCACGCCACCGCGAGCCACCTCGTCAGCTAGGAGGATCACCGTGCCCCACACTCTTGCGAGCCTCGTGAACGCCACACCGGAGCGCCTCGCGCGTTTCGGTGTCGGACTGTCTCGGACGGTAGCGTCGATCGACGCGGCCAAGTTCGACAACCGCCCCACCTGGGACAACAAAGGAGGGTTCGACAACCGGCCCGGCTGGGACAACTGGAGCAAGAAGAAGTGACCTGCTGACACCCGAGTAGGTGTCCGGACGCGGGGTGGCGCCGTCGCCCCGCGTCCCAGACAGACTGAGGACTCATGCGGACAACCACCATCGGTGACGTAAAGATTCTGCTTCCGGATCTCGACCCGGAAGATCTTGACGACGCCCACGATCCGGCAAGCGATCTCACCGAGGCCAGGATCGAGGGTGTCACATGGCGCGGCGCGCAAATAGACGATGTCAGCATTCGGGGCAGCCGGATCGCTGGCGAGGACTTCGGCGAGAGCACCTGGGACTCCGGAACCATCTGGGGCAGCGAGATCACCCGCACCGACTTCTCCGGCGCGGCTCTGTCCGGGTTCACCCTCGAACGCTGCGCGTTCACCGGCTCACGATTCACCGGCACCCGACTGGTCGATGTACGTCTCAAAGACGTCCTTTTCGACGGCTGCCGCTTCGACTACGCCACCTTTGAGCGTGTCGTCGCTGCTGGAGCAGTGGCCTTCTCCGACTGTACGTTCACCAACGCCACGTGGTCGTCCTGCCGACTGCTCAGAATCGCCTTCAGATCCTGTCAGTTGACCAACCTTGAACTCCAATCCTGCCAGCTCCAAGGTGCCGACCTTCGCGGTAACCGACTACACGATCTCAAGGCGGCACTCGCCAACCTGAACGGCGTCATCCTCCACCAGGACCAACTCTCCGAACTCATTCAGCTGGTCATCGAGGATCAGCGCATTGATGTGCGGGCCGACTGAAACGGGTCCGAGCCACCCGGGCCCGTACTCGGTGACAGTCGACTCGGTGAGCGGCCCGACGAGCGGGTCGGTGTCTTCGGTGCCCGCCGACGGCTTCTCGGGTAGTTGACCA
The DNA here is from genome assembly GCF_049179135.1 of Plantactinospora sp. WMMB782. Taxonomy (NCBI): domain Bacteria; kingdom Bacillati; phylum Actinomycetota; class Actinomycetes; order Micromonosporales; family Micromonosporaceae; genus Plantactinospora; species Plantactinospora sp. WMMB782. The sequence continues at coordinate 2,142,275 of NZ_JBMHMC010000007.1, forward strand.
GCAGCCGGCCCGACCGAACCGCGCCGGGGCCCCGCCGACACGTCGCCGCGTTCGGCGGGACCCCGGTCGCGCCGCTACGAACTGGTGATCGTCACGTTGTCGATCGCCGCCTCCACCAGGCTGGCCCCGGAGGTGTCGGCGGCCTGCACCAGCAGCCGGACCGACTGCCCGGCGTACGCCGACAGGTTGGCGGTGGCTACCGCCCAGCTCCCGTTGCGGTTGCTGGCCGCGCCCGCCTGGTTGACGAGCTGGGTCGTCCCGCCACTGTGCACCACGCTGACCCGCAGGTAGTCCGCGGACGAGGAGTTCGACCCGTGCGCGAGATACCAGGCCAGGGAGAGCGTCAACGTGCCGCTGCCCGGCAGTGCGATCACCGGCGACTGTGCCGTGGTCACCCCGCCGTCCACGTCGTGGTCACCGGCCGCCGAGCCGGCCAGCCGGCCGGTGACCAGGTCGTTGCTGCCGGCGTACGGGGCGAGCTGCTTGGCCCCGCTGGAGGTGGTCGGCTGGGCGGCGCCCCGTTCCCACACCCCGGAGGTGGCGGTGTCGGTACCGGCCGGGTCGACCGTCCAGCCGGTCGCCGTCTCGAAGGTGTCCGACCAGACCGTGGTGCCGCCACCGGTGCCGCAGTACGTCGCCTGCAGCCCGGCCACCCGGTACGGGCAGTCGGCGTACTCGCTGAGGATCAGCACCGCCTCCCGGTTGCGGGAGGTCTGCGCCGGGATCACCTCGTCGGGCGGGTAGAAGCCGCCGCCGCCGGACGAGCCCGGGTACATCTCGAAGGTGTACGCGAAGATGTTGTGGGTGGCCCACATCCAGTCGATGCTGTCGCCGTCGGTGATGTAGAGGTCGCTGGACTGCTCCGGGGTGTAGCCGTTCGTCGCCGCCATCTGCTGGCCGAGGGTGCGGAAGGTGCGTTCCTGGTCGGCGTTCAGCCCCGGCCCGGTGTTCGCGGTCGTGTAGCCGTACGGCCAGAGCACCAGCTGCGAGTACGTGTGGAAGTCGATGTTGACTTTGATCTGCTGGGTGCCGCCGACGACCCGGCTGTTGACGAAGTCTCGCAGCCGGGAGGTCTCTGGCGCGGAGAACGCCGACGGGCCCCGGTAGGTCTCCGAGGAGGTCGAGCCGGAGGAGCCGCCGCAGCAGCCCCAGTTGTAGCCCCAGTTCCGGTTCAGGTCGGTGCCGACGTACGACGAGCCGCTGTTCGGCTGCCGGTTCTTCCGCCAGGACCGGTACGAGCCGGTGGCGATGTCGTACTCGCTGCCGTCCGGGTTGACGGTCGGGACGATCCAGATCTCCCGGCTGTTGACGATGTTCGTGATCCGGGAGTCCGAGCCGTAGTTGTCGGTGAAGAGGTTCAGCAGGTAGATCGCCATCTCGACGGTCAGGTGCTCGCGGGCGTGCTGCTGCGAGTTGAACAGGATCTCCGGCTCGTTCTCGTCGGTGCCGACGTTGTCGGAGATCTTGATGACCGGCAGGTCGCGTCCCTCGTATGAGGTGCCCATGCTGGACCGACGGGCGATGCTCGGATGGTCGGCGATCACCTGGTTGATCACCGCAATCAGCTCGGCGTAGTTGTGGTACGCCGAGTCGGCCGGCGGGAAGTCGAGGACGCCGACGTCGCCGTCGTGCTGGTGCTGGCCCCGGTCCGGCGGTGCCGGTACGGCGGCCACCTGGAAGCCGAGCGCGGTGATCGCCCTGACCTCGGCCGGGGTCGCGGTGACGTGCAGCGCACCGTGCTCGACGTAGTCGATGCTGGTGCCGGTGGCGGCCACCGCGTTGCGGTCGGCCAGGGTCCGCGGGCCGGTGACCCGGTACTCGGCGCTGGTGGCGGTCTCCGCCTCGGCCCGGTCCGGCCGGGCGCTGGCGGTGCCGGCCGTCGGGCCGACGGTGGCCACGACGAGTCCGAGCACGAGGGTGCCGGCGAGCGCGCCGGCCCTGGCCCGGCGCCGGATCGACGGCCCGGACTTCCAGGTGCGGAAGGGCATGTAAACCTCCTGGGGGTAGGGAGGACTCCGCTGGGTAGTGCACACTGCACCATCCGTACCATGGTCATATCAACATTGATCACTGGACGTCCAATGCCAGATCACCCCTCCTTTCGGCAAAGATTTTCTTGGCCTGAACATCTGGCGAAAATTCCTGACGGACGGAATAGTGGCGGCAGGACCCCGACCTTCGTCCCCGCGGAGCATCGATGGCCAGTTCCCCCGCCCCGATCAGCCGACGCACCTTCACCCTCGCCGGCCTTTCCACGCTGGCCCTGCTCGGCACCGGCCTGCCGGCCCGGGCCGGCACGGCAGCCGGCCGCCCCCGCCCGGTACGGCACGACGAGCAGATCACCTGGCAGGAGTTCTCCGGTTACGCCGACTGGCGGCGCGGCACCCACCAGGGCACCGTCGCGCTTCCCGGGCTGCGCGCCGGAATCACCATGCTGCGCCCGGCCGGCACCACCGAATACACCGATCCGCACACCGGCACCACCCGCGAATGGGCGTACGCCACCTGGACCTCCCCGGTCGTCCCGGTCGGGTTCGACGCCAGCGAACTTGTCGCCTCGTGGAACGCCGACACCCCGGCCGGCACCTGGATCCAGGTCGAACTCCAGGGCACCTACAACACCGGCGCGCTGACCCCGTGGTACGTCCTGGGCCGGTGGGCCGCCGGAGACCAGGACATCCGGCGGACCAGCGTGAACCGGCAGGGCGACCCGTACTCGACGATCTGGACCGACACGTTCTCCATCGACGACGTGGCGGCCGGAGTGCTGCTGCGGGCCTACCAGCTCCGGCTGACCCTCTACCGCGCGCCGGAGAGTCGCCGGGCACCCCGGGTCAGGCTGCTCGGCGCGATGAGTTCACTGGTGCCGGACCGGTTCACCGTGACGCCGAGCGCCGGCCGGATCGCCTGGGGCCGCGAACTGGCGGTGCCGCGCCACTCGCAGAACATCCACGCCGGCCACTACCCGGAGTACGACGGCGGCGGCCAGGCCTGGTGCTCGCCGACCTCCACCACCATGGTCCTGGAGTACTGGGGCAAGCGGCCGACCGCCCGGGAGACCGCCTGGGTCGATCCCAGCTATCCGGACCCGGCGGTGAACCACGCCGCCCGGATGACCTACGACTACGCGTACTCCGGCTGCGGCAACTGGCCGTTCAACACCGCGTACGCCGCCTCCTACGGGCTGGACGCCAAGGTGACCCGGCTGCACTCGCTGGACGAGCTGGAGCACTTCGTCGCCGCGGGCATGCCCGTGGTGACCAGCCAGTCCTTCCTGTCCGAGGAGCTGGACGGGGCCAACTACGGCACCTCGGGCCACCTCTTCGTGGTGGTCGGCTTCACCGCCGACGGCGACGTGGTGGTGAACGACCCGGCCTCGTCCAGCAACGACGTGGTGCGCAACGTCTACCGGCGGGACCAGTTCGAGCAGATCTGGCTGCGGACCAAGCGGACCAACGCCAGCGGCGGGGTCTCCGGCGGGTCGGGCGGGATCGCGTACCTGGTCAAGCCGGCCTGGAAGCCTTGGCCGAGGCTGCCCGGCTCGACCAACTGGTAGCCGCGCGCCACCCCGGCAGCCCCCCGCCCCCGAATCACCCTGGGGAGGATCACCGGCCCCGTACCCGGCCAGCGACGTCCGGGCACGGGGCCGGTGCCGTACCCGCCGGACCTGCCGGCCTACGCCTTGTCCGTCGGCTTCCCGGCGTCCGTCGACTTCCCGCCGTCCGTCGGCTTCCCGGCGTCCGTCGGCTTCCCGCCGTCCGTCGGCCTGCCGGCGTCCGTCGGCGTGCTGCTGTCGGTCGACCCGCCCGGGGCGGTCGGCTTGTCCTCGCCGGCCAGCGCGGCACGTAGCCGCTCCTTCTCCGCCCTGCGCTTCTCGGCCGCCCCGGCCAACTGCCGGGCCATCTCGTCCCGCCAGCCGCGGAGCAGGAAGAAGGCCAGCGCGGCGGAGAACGCCACCGCCAGCATGAGCTTGAGGAAGAGGTTCATCTCGACCGGCCAGAGCGCCAGGGCGACCGCCACGAACAGCCCGATCCGGCCCAGCGTGTACTTCACCGCGGGACTCATCCGTACATCTCCGATCAGCTCGTCCGGCCGGCGAGCCAGCGGACGCCGACAAACCAGACCAACGCGTACGCGATGGCGAAGACCGCCGCGCCCAGCCCGCCGGAGACCAGTGGCGGGGTCGACGCGGCCAGCCCGGCGGCGAGCAGTCCGGCGGCGGTCCCGACCGCCGCGGCCACCAGCGCCGCCGCGACCCGGGCCGGGCCGAACCGCCAGGCCCGGAACTCCTCGACGAAGATCCAGGCGGGCAACACCAGTGCCAGCCACCCGCTGGCCCGACCGAACTCGCCCAGCCCGAGCAGCGAGAAGCCGAAGTCGAAGACGAGCAGGGCCAGCATCCCGACCACCACCCCGACCAGGGCGGCGCCGAGCAGGTCGGCGAGCACCATGATCCGCCCCTGGTCGTCCCGACGGGGGAAGGGCGGCCGTTCGCTTCGCTCGCTCATGACCTGTCGAGGGTACGTGAGCGGTCCGGGAAACTTCTCCTCCGGCGGGGCGGATCAGGCCCAGACCTGCTGCGGCTCGGACCGGCGCTCCGCCAGACTCGGCGGCGCGTCGTACTCGCGCAGCACCGCGTACCGGCTGTCCCGCTCGACCGGGCGGAAGTCGGCCTCCGAAACCAGCTGGAGCAGCTCTTCCCGGGACAGCGGGTCGGACGTGCCGGACCCGCCGGTGGCGTACTGGTCCGCCGGGGCGGTGCTCAGGTCGTCCACCCCGAAGTTGAGTGCGAGCTGCGCGACGGACCGCCCCTGCGCCGCCCAGCAGCAGCGCAGGTGCGGCACGTTGTCGAAGAGCAGCCGGGACACCGCGAAGGTCTTCAGCGACTCCGCCGGGGACGCCGACCAGGCCGAGGAGGCTGCCTCGCCGGCCGAGACGGCCACTTCGCCGGCCGGCCGCCCCGCTCCGGACCCGTCCGCCGGCCCCGCCGGGTCGGGGAAGCGCAGCGGCAGGAAGCTGGTGAAGCCGCCGGTCTCGTCCTGCAGGTCGCGCAGCCGCAGCACGTGGTCGACCCGGTGTCGGGGCTCCTCGCCGCGACCGAAACGCATCGTCGCCGGGATGCCGAGCCCGCGAGCCCGGGCGAGCCGGTGGATCCGGGACCAGTCCGCCCACGAGCAGTCGTCGACACCGACCCGGCGGCGTACCTCCGGGTCGAAGGATTCGGCCCCGCCACCGGCCAGCGACACCAGCCCGGCCGCGACGAGTTCGTCCAACAGCTCCTCGGCCGGCAGCCCGGTGCGCCGCTCCAGCCGGCACAGGTCGGTCACGGCGAACCCGGTCAGCCGTACGTCGGGCAGCGCCGCCGCCAGCGCGCGCAACAGCTCCGGATAGTGCCGCCACGGCAGCGCGGGGTGGACCGGGTCGGCCAGCTCCAACTCGGTGACGCCGTCCACGGCCAACCCGGTGGCGCGGCGCACGGCCTCGTCCCGTTCCCGCTCCCCGGTGCCGCCGTGATCCGGTCGGCTGGACGCATCGGGGTCGGTCGGTCTCAGTTGCCGGTTCACCACGAACAGCACCCGGTCGGCACCCGCCGACGCGGTACGCCTGTGGTGCGCGAGCCGGCCGAGCCAGACCAGGTCGTCGCCGGCGTACAGCGCCTCGCCGTCGGCGCGGTCGAGCCGCACGCCGGCATAGACCTTCTCTTCCAGCTCACGCTTGCGTCCGGCGTCCATCGCAGCACGTCCCTCCAGGCACGATCGGCGTGACGAGCCTACGTGGAGGGGCTGCGCCGCCGGCCGGAGCGGTCGGCGGCAGCGACGTGGTTCACCCGTTCCCGTTCCCAGGTACCCTTAACCGGCTTCTCAGCGTCTCGTTACCCGGCGACGGATCGACATCCCCGACGCATTGAGGTAAGACAAAGTGGGACGCGACACACCACCGATGGCGATACCACAGCCGCGCCGCGCGCTGCTGTGCACGGACGGGAGCGGCATGGCCAACAGCAGGCGCGGACGACCCGACCGGACCGTATACCCGTTTTCGCCGGTACTACGCCCACTGCTCTGGTCGGCCCTGGTCGGTGCGATCGTCGCGGGCGCGATGGCCACCCCGGTCTACGCCGACCCGCCGCTGCCGAACACGGTCCCCGACGCCGGGGTGCGCCCGCAGCCGGTCGGGGCACCCAACGTGCCGACCACCACCGGGGCGCCGACGACGTCCTACCCGCTGCCGCCGAGCGTGAACGGGCCGCTGGCGAGCCAGATCATGTCGCTCGAGGTCGAGGTGGCCCAACTCGGCGAGCAGCTGCTGCAACTGCGGCAGGAACGGGACAAGTCCACCACCGAGCTGACCAGTGCCGACGGTGTACGCCAGCGGGCGCGGCTGGCGTTGGCCAACGCGCGCACGGCGGCCGACAACGCGGCGGCCGGCGCGCTGAAGGACGCCGCCGGGCTGCCACCCGGTGCGTTCAATTCCGACCTGCACGGTCTGGATCTGCTCAGCCGGATCGAGCGCGGCGAGGAGCGCAGCGGCGACAGCGAAGTGGCCGCCAGTGAGGTGGCCCGGGCACAGCAGGCCGAACAGCAGGCGGAGACCGCGTACCAGGCGGCGTCCGCCAGCTACCAGCAGAAGGTCGCCGCCTTCACCAGTACGGAGACGCGGTACAAGACCCGCTCCGCTGCCCTGGTGAAACTCAAGCGGGACAACGCCGAGCAACTCAAGGCGATCGAGCGCGCCCGGGAGGCCGCCGAACAGCGCATCGGCGAGACGATCGGCAGCGACAGCGTCGCCGGGATGGTCGCACACCCCAAGGCGCTGGCCGCGATGCGTTACGCACTCGCCCAGCGGGGCGACCCGTACCTGTGGGGTGCCGAGGGTCCGAACCGGTTCGACTGCTCGGGCCTGATGCTCGCCTCCTACCTGTCGGTGGGCAAGCGGATCCCCCGGGTCTCCCGCGACCAGTACAACGGGACCCGCAACCAGAGTGTTGCCCGGGAGGCGCTGCTCCCCGGCGACCTGGTCTTCTTCGCCTCGGGCAGCAGCTGGACCACCATCCACCACGTCGGCATGTACATCGGCGGCGGCAAGATGGTGCACGCGCCTACCACCGGCGACGTGGTGAAGGTCTCCACCGTCTGGTGGTCGCGCTTCTACGCCGCGACCCGGATCTTCCCGGCCGTGCCGGCCCCGAACGCGACCACGCCGCCACCCACCACCCGGCCGCCGACGCCCCCGCCGCCGACCACAAAACCGCCCACGACGCCGCCGCCGACCAGCAAGCCGCCGACGACTCCGCCCACGACGCCGCCGGCAACGCCGCCCACCACGCCGACCCCGCCGGCCACTCCGCCGGTGACTCCGGCGCCCAACCCGGATCCGCCGGAGACCACCCGGCCGCAGTCGCCGCCGGTCACCACCTCGGCCGCCGAGCCGAGCGGCGGTACGCCCAGCGCCAGCCGGTCGACTCCGGCTGCGGACGGTAGCCCGAGCGGCGACTGACCGTACCGATCGCCGGCCAACTGTCCGGGCGTGCCGAGATATGGCACGGTGAGGGTTGACGTACTTCCGACCCGGCGTACCGGCCCGGGTGTGGGCGCGGGAGGCAACAATGGACGAATCGCAGGTCAGACCGGCTGTCGGGGAGGCATCCCCGGACTCTGACGGTCGGGCTGTGGTCTCCCGGTCCGATCGGGACGACATGGTGGGGGACGACGCGACGCCAAAGGACGCGGCAGCCCGGGAGAACACGGCGCCGGACCCGGCGGAGGTGGACGCGGCCGGGGCCGACGCCGCGGAGGTGGGCGCGGACGAACTGTCGCCGTTGCCGCCGCCACCGCCGGTCGGCACCCCGCTGCCGGAACCCGCCGACGGCGAGGATGTTCCGGAGGTGTACCAGCCACCTCCCCCGCCCGCGGCCGGAGCGCTCTGGGCGGAGGTACCGGAGGATTCATCGGCCCAGGCGCCCGCAGCCTCGACCGATCCCGTCGATTCCCCGGACCCCACCCCGGTCGCGGAGCCCACCGACTCCGTTCCCGAAACTGCCGACTCCGTTCCCCGGTCCGCCGACTCCGTTCCCGAGACTGCCGACTCCGTTCGCCGGTCCGCCGCCTCCGTCCCCCAGACCGCCGACTCCGTTCCCGAGACTGCCGGGCCGGCGGCGGAGATCGCCGAACCGCGCCAGGAAGCCGCCGAGTCGGGCCGCGGACCGGAGACCACCGAGCCTGGTGGGAACGCCGAACCGGAGCCGGACACGGAGCCGTCCGACACTGCCGCCACCAGAACCGATCCGCACGTTGGAGCCGACGCCAACGCCGACCCCGCCGGCGCCGAGCCAGACGCCGAAGCCGGCACCGCTGGGTCAGCCGCCGAGACCGTCAGCGCCGAGCCAGACGTCCAGGTCGCCAGCGCTGGGTTGGTCGCCGAAGCCGACGGCACCCACGATGCCGACGACGGCACCCACTATGCCGACGACGCCGACGACGGCACCGACGATGCCGACGCGCGGCCGGTCCGGGCCACGGCGAGCGTGCCGTCGGAGCAGCCGGAACCCGCCCCTACATCCGGTACCCCCGGCGAGGCGGCCGTTGCCTCGTCGGCGGACTCGCCGGTGCGGGGCCGTGCGGTGAGTACCGCGGCCACCACCCCCACCGCAGCGGAGATCGCCGCGATGCCGGCCGCTTCCTCGGGTAGCCGCACCTATCGGGCCGGTGAACTGGCCACGCCCGCCACCTCACCGGCCCCCGCGGCTCCCGCCGCGGCTCCCTCGGCATCTCCCGCCGCGGCTCCCTCGACATCTCCCGCCGCGGCTCCCTCGGCATCTCCCGCCGCGGCTTACTCGACATCTTCCGCTACGGCTCCCTCGACATCTTCCGGCGGAGCCTCCTCGGCATCGCCGGCCTCGTCCACACCGGACGCCGCGGCCGCCGCCGCGGCACCGCCGCTGGTGCGGCCGGCACCACCGGGAACTCCGGTACCACCGCTGCAACGGCGGCGTCCGAAGACCCCGTCAGTCGACTCGCCGTGGTCGGCGTTCGCCAACGCCGTCAAGTCCCCGTCCGGTCCGTCGAGCGGATCGGCCGAGGTGGTCCCGCCTGGCGCGGCATCCGGCCCACCCGCCAGCTCGGCCGCCCTGCCGTCGGCCGCCGCCGGAGGATCCGGGTCGGATCCGGGCGCTTCGGCAGGTCAGCCTCGGGAGCGACCCGAGTCCGTGCACTTCACGACTCCGCCCGGCGTCGGGCAACCACCCCCGCTGGTCGGCCCCGGGCAGTCGCCCGAGGACGCCGCTGGCCGTGCCGGCGGTACGCCGTCCTACACGGTGCCGCCGCAGCGTCGCGCTCCGCGTGGCAGCGCCGGGGCGACCCGGGCCAGCGCGGCGGTGCCGGGGCTGTCGCCGGTACTGCCGGCCGAGGTCGCCGCCGTGGCCGCCGTGCCGGGAGTGGCGAAGGTCTACCGCAGCACCGAACCGGATCCGGCCAGTCCGCCGGCACCGGCAGGTCCCCCGGAGCCGGCCGGACCGTCCGAGCCTGTGCAACCGCCGACACCACCGGCACCCGAGCCGCCCGAGCCGGGCCCCACGCCCACGCCGTTCCCCACGCCCGCGCCGCCCGGACCGGAGCCGGTCCCGCCGGTTCCCTCGCCGTACCCGCCGACGCCGCCCCGGCCCGCCCCGGCGCCCGGCCCGAGTCCGGTGCCGCCGGGTCCGAGTCCGGTGCCACCGGGTCCGGTGCCACCCGGCCCGGGTCCCGTGCCACCGGGTCCGACGCCGTACCCGCCGATGCCGCCCGGGCCGGTGCCGCCGGGACCGGTGCCGTTCCCGACCACGTCGAGAGCGGCGGCGGTGGGACACCCGGCGACGCCGGTTTCCGGCGGGCCGGGCGGCCGACCGGCGGGCTCCGAGCCGCCGGCGCTGGTCGTGCCGGCGCCCGCCCTGCCGGCCTGGCCTCCGCCGACCAACCCGATGTCGTCGGCGAACGCCGTCGGCGGCGGTACGCCGGGCTACTCGCTGCCCAACGCCGACCCCGGCCCGGCCGTCGCCGCCGAGCCGGCCGGGCGGATCCCGACCGGCAGCCGCCCGCCAGGCACCGGCCCGACCTCGTCGAACGTCCCGGGCTTCAGCCTGGCCAGGCCGAACCTGCCGGGCGTCGGGCCGACCTCGCCGGACGTGCCGGGTGTTCGCCCAGGCTCGCCGGACGTGCCGGGCGTCGGGCCGACCGCGCCGCACTCCCCTGGTTACCGGGACTGGGCCCGGGACCAACGGGTGGAGGCCGGCGGCGGCGCGGACCAGCGGGGCACCGTGTACGGCGGCCCCGAGGGCCACGTCACCGTCTCGATGCCGGTGAACGCGGTGGAGAACTCGGGCTCGCTGACCGGGCACATCCTGGCCCAGGGCTGGACGGACACCCCCGCGCAGAAGACGGACAACGCCAAGGTGCTGCTGGTACTGCTGGTCGGGCTCGGCATCCTGGTCGCCGTCGGAGTGCTGGCGGTGCTCCTGCTCGGGGACACGTTCAACAGTCTCTTCGACGGACTGTTGAGCAGCTGACGGCTTCCGCTGCGCAGGTAAACCGACCAGCGGGTCACGATCGCAAGTGGTGAGCCTGCCCACTGGCGAGCGCGCCGAGGTGGCGGTGCCGTCCGGTCCCCGTACACTCGGATGGATTGTTGACCTGGCGCGTGCCACGCGCCTCTGGGCGATCTTGCGGGCGATTCGGCGGCGACCTCCGTCGCGGCGGGCCATCGCGAAGATGCGCCCCGCTTGAGAGGTATCCTTGACGACCTTTGCTGATTCCAGCATGTTTCCGTCCGTGTTCGACGCACAATCCGTTTCTGCCGGGGCCATCGGGCCCGAGCCCGACGGGCGAGCCGCCCCGGCCGTGCCCGCCGGGGACACCCCCGCTCCCGCGACGACGAACTCGACGACTTCGGTGACCACCACGCCGCCGACCACCACCACGCCGGCCGACCCGGCACCAGCCGGCGAGGCACCAGCCGACCTGGCAACACCTGATTCGGCACCAGCCGACCTGGCAACACCTGATTCGGCGCCGGCCGAGCCGGCAGCGGCCGATGCGGTGGTGCCAGCCGACTTCGGCGCGCTCGGCCTGCCCCGGCAACTCGTCCGGGCGTTGAACCGGGAGGGCATCGACACCCCGTTCGAGATCCAGCGGGCCACCGTCCCGGACGCGCTCGCCGGGCGGGACGTACTCGGCCGGGGGCAGACCGGCTCCGGCAAGACGCTGGCGTTCGGGCTGCCCGTACTGGCCCGGATGGCGGCCGGTCCGAAGGCCCGGGCACACCATCCCAGGGCACTGATCCTGGTGCCGACCCGGGAACTCGCGATGCAGGTGAACGACGCACTGATGCCGCTCGGCCGGGCCCTCGGGGTGTTCCTCAAGACCGCCGTCGGCGGCGTGCCGTACGACCGTCAGATCGACTCACTGCGTCGTGGCGTGGAGATCGTGGTGGCCACTCCGGGGCGGCTCGCCGACCTGATCGAGCGGGGTGTCTGCCGCCTCGACGACATCGAGGTCACCGTACTCGACGAGGCCGACCAGATGGCCGACATGGGTTTCCTGCCGGATGTCACCGAACTGCTCGCCAAGACCCCGGCGGATGCGCAGCGGCTGCTCTTCTCCGCCACCCTGGACAACGACGTCGACGCGCTCGTCAGGCGTTTCATGACCGATCCGGTCACCCACTCGACGGCACCGCCGACCGCTGCGGTCTCCACGATGGACCATCACATGCTGCTGATCCCGCCGCACGACAAGTTCGCGGTGGCGGCCTCGATCGCGGCCAGGCAGGGTCGGACCATGATGTTCGCCCGGACCCAGATGGGCGTCGACCGGCTGGTCGAGCAACTGGCCTCGGTCGGCGTCCGGGCCGGCGCGCTGCACGGCGGCAAGACGCAGCGGGTGCGTACCCGCACCCTTGCCGAGTTCAAGGAGGGTCGGACGAACGTGCTGGTCGCCACCGACGTGGCGGCCCGGGGCATCCACGTCGACGGCGTCTCCCTGGTGGTGCACGTGGATCCGCCGAAGGACCCGAAGGACTACCTGCACCGGGCCGGCCGGACGGCGCGGGCCGGTGAGTCGGGTGCGGTCGCCACTCTGGTACTGCCGAAGCAGCGCCGTTCCACCCTGGCCATGTTGCAGAAGGCCGGTGTCGAGCCGGCGCAGACCCGGGTACGCTCCGGCGACGCCGCGCTGGCCGAGGTGACGGGTGCCCGGGAGCCGAGTGGCGTACCTGTGGTCGACGAACCTCCGGCATCCCGCCGCACCCCCGGTACGCGCCCGGACCGGCCGCGTTCGGACCGCCGCCAGGGTGGCCGCTTCGACGGCGAGCGCCGTTACGGCGACCGTGCCCAAGGCGAGCGCCGCTACGGCGAACGCGCCAAGGGCGAGGACCGTTACGGCGACCGCCGGTTCGGCGACGGTGGCGGTACGCCCCAGCGTGGTCGTGCCGAGCGGGGCGGCGAGTGGCGCTCCGGCGGGCGGCACGGCGGTTTCCGGCACGAGGGCCGGTCACCCGGCGACCGGCCGGTCTGGGACCGTTCCCGGGACGAGCGCCCGCGTGACGACCGGACCGGCGGGGACCGGCCGGACGACCGGCGGGGCCGCCGCGACCACCGGTTCGACGGGCGGCGCCCGACACCGACCCGCTGACCTCTGACCTCCTGTTGACCCGCTGATCCGGGCCGCCCGAGCGGGCGGCCCGGATCAGTGTTTCGGCCGGGCGGCCCGGGTCAGCGTCGCGGCTGACCGACCCGGGTCAGCGTCGCGGCCGGGCGACCCGGGTCAGCGCCGCGGCCGGGGGGCTCCGGTGTCGGCGTCGTGGTTGCGCGTTCCGGTGCTGGTGTCGGACGGCAGCGGTAACGTCCATGGACATGTCGAGCATGCCGAAGACGTTGTTCTGGAGCCGCACCGACGTGCCCGGTGCCGATCACGCGTTCGCCGCCGAACGCCGTGGGCTGGCGGCCCGGGGCACCGCGCTCGCCGTCGACCCGATCGCCTTCACCTGCCGCTACGAGGTGCACACCGACGAGCGCTGGGCGGCGGAGCGGCTGGAGGTGAGTTGCGAGGGGGCCGGCTGGCTGCGCACGCTGCGGTTGGAGCGGGCCGCCGGCCGCTGGCGGGCGAGCACCGCCGAGCAGGGCGACCTGGACGCGGCGCTGGCCGCCGCCGGTCGGCCGGGTGCCGGGCTGCCCGGCACCGAGGAACCGGAGCGGCTGGCCCAGGCGGTCGACATCGACCTGGGCGGGTCGCCGCTGTTCAACACCCTTCCGGTACGCCGCCTCGGGCTGCGCGACGCGGCCCCGGGCACGTCGCACCGGATCGTCGCGGTCTGGGTGCTGGTGCCCAGCCTGCAGGTGTTGCCGGTCGAGCAGACCTACACCGTGCTGGAGGGCGGCGGTGTGCGCTTCGCCAGCGAGGGGTTCAGTGCGGATCTGACTCTCGACGCGGACGGCTACGTCGTGCACTACCCGGGACTGGCCGACCGACGCTGACCCACCTCGACCGACCCGCGCGAGCGCTCGGGACCTGGCCGCGCGAGCGCTCGGCACGACCTACCCGTGCCGGGTTTCCCGGGACCGACCTGCCCGCGTCGGCGGTCAGCCGGGCCACTCGCCGGTGCCGAGGAAACGCTCGACCGTGGAGCGGTACGGCGCCAGGTCGAGGCCACGGCCGGTCACCCACTCGTCCGAATAGTAGGTGTCGGTGTACCGCTCGCCGCCGTCGCAGAGCAGCGTCACCACGGACCCGGTCCGCCCGGCCGCCCGCATCTGCGCGATCAGCCCGAACGCGCCCCACAGGTTGGTGCCGGTGGACCCGCCGACCGGCCGGCCGAGCACCTTCGACGCGACGCGCATGGCGGCCAGCGAGGCCGCGTCCGGCACCCGGACCATCCGGTCGACGACGCTCGGCTGGAAGGACGCCTCGACCCGGGGCCGGCCGATCCCCTCGATCCGGGAACCGGCGTCGATGGTGAGGGACCAGTCGGCCGAGGTCCACGCGGAATAGAACGCCGAGTTCTCCGGATCGACCACGCAGAGCCGGCTGGCCAGTCGCCGGTAACGGAGGTACCGGCCGATTGTCGCGCTGGTGCCGCCGGTACCGGCGCCGACGACGATCCAGTCCGGAACGGGATGCCGTTCCAGGGCCAGCTGTGCGTAGATCGATTCGGCGATGTTGTTGTTGCCCCGCCAGTCGGTGGCGCGTTCGGCGTACGTGAACTGGTCCATGAAGTGTCCGCCGAGGTCCTCGGCCAGCCAGCGGGCCTCGACCACGACGGCGGCCGGATCGTCGACCAGATGGCACTTTCCGCCCTGGAACTCGATGAGTGCGATCTTCTCCGGCGAGGTGGCGGCCGGCATCACGGCGATGAACTCCACCCCGAGCATGCGGGCGAAATACGCCTCGGAGACCGCCGTCGAGCCCGACGAAGCCTCCACGATGGTGGTACGCGGCCCGATCCAGCCGTTGCAGAGTCCGTAGAGGAACAGCGAGCGGGCCAACCGGTGCTTCAACGAGCCGGTCGGGTGCACCGACTCGTCCTTGAGATAGAGGTCGATCCCCCACTCCCGGGGCAGCGGAAAGCAGAGCAGGTGGGTGTCGGCTGACCGGTTCGCGTCCGCCTCCACCGCCGCGATCGCCTCGGTCACCCAGGCGCGTTCGGCGTCGTCGCAGCGGTCGAGTTGTTCCATGACCAGGAACGTAGCAAGCCGGCCCGGCGAGCGCCCCGGTCAGGACGGGCGCAGCGGCTGGGGACGGTTCTCCCATTTCGTCGACAGTGCGACGCCTGTCCGGGTCGAGGCGACTCCGGCCGTCCGGTTCAGCCGCAGGATGAGCTGCTCCAACTCGGCAATTGTGCCGACTCGTGCCTTGAGCAGGAACGATTCGACACCTGCCATGAAGTAACAGGATTCGATTTCCGGCATGCCCCGGAACGCCTCCAGTACGTCGTCGGTGTCGCCGCCGGAGTCCTGGACGATGCCGATCAGCGCCGTCACCCCGAGCCCGACGGCCTCCGGCTCGACGTCCGCCCGATAACCCCGGATGACGCCACCGGACTCCAGCTTGCCCACCCGCTCGTGCACCGCCGGTGCGGAGAGACCGACCTGCCGGGCCAGTTCGGCGTAGGAAAGTCGGGCGTTGCCGCGCAGCAGCTCCACGAGGCTCAGGTCGATGGCGTCCACGTTCGCAGACCCTAGTCGCCGGCCACCGATCGGCGGCCGATCGGGCCGGCTGTCGGGCCTCCGGAAGTGGCCGGCATTGTTACCGACAAAGTCCCTAAATGCCGTGAATCGTTCGGGCTAACCTCACACACGGTACGTTTTCGCGTTTGCCGGACACGACACTCCGGCGGTGTTGTAATTGCCGTACGTCCCTTAAACGAAGGCTCTGGCAAGCATGTGTTCTGGGGGCGGTCCTACCAGTCCGGGGGCTTCGTAGACGCGAGGAGGGGGCTGTGGACACTGGAGATCGTCTGCTGACGCCGGGCGAGGTGGCAGCGCTCTTCCGCGTCGATCCGAAGACCGTCACACGCTGGGCCGCGGCCGGGCGTATCGGCAGCATCCGAACACCGGGCGGACATCGCCGCTTCCGCGAGTCGGAGGTACGCGCGCTGCTCGAGGGTGAGGGCATGCTGGACGAGGTGGACGAGGGCATCGCCAACCGTCCGCGCAACGCCGGACCCGCCGCCCCGAGTGGCCCCGGCCCGGCCGGCGCAGGGAACGTCGGCCTGCACTGACGGCTCACCGCCGGAACCGTCGGCCCGCACTGACGGCTCACCGCCGGAACCGTCGGCCCGCACTGACGGCTCACCGCCGGAACCGTCGGCCCGCACTGACGGCTCACCGCCGGAACCGTCGGTCTACGCCGACGGCTGGCCGCCGGGAGCATGCCCGACGCGGGCGCGATCAGGGCCGGTGGGCGCCGAGTTCGCCGGACCAGCGCCGGAACAGGGAGTGCGGCACGCCCAGCGCGTCGAGCACCTTTCCGGCCACGAAGTCGACGAGCTGCGCGGCGGAGGCGGCGGCCCCGGCACCGTAGAAGCCGGGGCTCGCCGGCAGCACCACCGCTCCGGCATCGTGCAGGGTGATCAGGTGTTCCAGGTGGCTGCGGGTGACCGGAGTCTCCCGGGGCACCACCACCACCGGCCGGCGCTCCTTGAGGTTCACCTCGGCGGCCCGTTGCAGCAGGTCCTTGGAGAGGCCGATCGCGATGCCGGCGCACGCCGCCGTACTCGCCGGCACCACCACCATCCCCCTGGTCGGGTACGACCCGCTGCTCGGCCCGGCCGCGAGATCACCTGCCGGCCAGTACGCCAGATCGGCGTCGGTCAGGTCCCGCCCCAGCCAGCCGGCGAGATCGTCCTTCCAGTGCGCGTCCCGGAACGGGCGGCCGGTCTCGTCCAGGATCGTCAGCCGGGCCGCCCGGGACACGACCAGGTCCACCGCCTCACCGGCGTCCAGCAGCCCGCCCAGCACGGCGGCCGGATACGGCGTACCCGATGCTCCGGAGACGCCGACCACCCACGGCCTTCTCATGCCCACCAGCCTGCCGCAAGCGTCGGAGCCGGCGCCGACCGACCCCGGCCGCGACCTGCGGACGGGGCCCGTGGACCTGCGCGTCATCACCTACTGCGAAATAGGACGTACCCGACGGTGATCACAGGAAGGTCGAAAACTGCAATGCTGCTCACGTCTGTCTGCCCGAGCGGCACGGATCGGAGGAGACCGGGCATGTACGGAATCAGCTCGTGGGCGGCCGAGCTGAGGTGTCCGATACCGGCGCGCCTCTGCCCGCACTCCGACGCCGTGCAGGGCTGGCTTGTCGACTGGGCCGACCGGTTGATCGGCCCGCTCGACGCGGCGGCCCGGGAGCGGCTCACCCGCAGCGGCGTCGCCCGGTACGCCGGCCGACTCTATCCGGACGCCAGCGAGGCCGACCTGCGGGTGATCGCCGCGCTCTTCACCTGGTTCTTCCTGCTCGACGACGCCTGCGACGCGGCCCGGCGCCCCCGCCCGGCCGAGGTCTCCGCGCTCTGCGACGGGGTGCTGCGACTGCTCCGGTCCGCACCGGCCGGCACCCCGACCCGGCCGCCGGCCGGCACCCCGACCCGCCCGTCCGTTGCCACTCCGGCGTCCCGGACCGCACCGGCCGGAACGGCGCACTCCTGGACCGGGAACCCCGGCGGGGCCCAGCCCCGGCAACCCCGGGGCACCGGGACGGCACAGCCGCAGCCCGGCCACTCGCAGTCCGGCCAGTCGCAGTCCGGCCACTCGCAGTCCGGCCAGTCGCAGTCCGGCCAGTCGCTGGCGTCCGGCGCCGCGGGTGCCCGGCCCCCGAACCAGCCGGCGGCCCGGCTCACCGTCCCGCAGCAGGGCCGGGCGGCGAACCGGCCGAGGCCGGAGGCGTTCGACGGGCCGCTGCGGCGGATGCTGGCCGACGCCTGGCGCACCCCGTACCAGCGGATGCCGGCGGCCTGGCGGGACCGCTTCGTCGACGCGGTCGCCCACCATCTGACCGGGGTGGTCACCGAGGCGACCAACAAGGCGAGCGGCCGGCTGCCCGGCGTCGACGAGTACATCCCGTTGCGCCGGGCGACCTCCGCCGCGTACGTCTCGTACACCCTTATCGAGTTCGCCACCGGCCGCCCGGTGCCGGACGCGGTCTACCACCACCCGGCGGTGCGCCAGGTCGCCGACACCGCCAACGACCTCCTCTCCTGGTTCAACGACCTGCTGTCCCTGGAGCGGGATGCCGCCACCTCCGGGGGGCACAACCTGGTGCTGGCGGTGGCCCGGGAGGAGCGGATTCCGGTGCAGGCGGCGATCGAGGCGGTGGTCCGGCGCTGGCAGCGCGACATGCGGCGGTTCGTCGACCTGCGGAACGCCGTACCGTCGTTCGGGCCGGCGCTGGACGGGCCGCTGCGGCAGTATCTGGACGGGCTCGGCAACTCGGTGCGCGGCACCATGGACTGGTCCATGGAGAGCGCCCGTTACCGGGACGCGCTGGCCGCCCCCCACGAGGGTCGACCGCCCGGGTGAAGGTCGATCCGGTCTGCCGGCCTCAGGCCGAGAGGTGCAGCCGGACCACCAGGTCGAGCAGGGCGAAGACGAAGAGGGCGATCCCGACGAAGCCGTTGGCGGTGAAGAAGGCCCGGTTGACCCGGGACAGGTCGGTCGGGGTGACCACCACGTGCTGGTAGCCGAAGGCGACGGCGGTCAGCGCCAGTCCGACCCACCAGAGCCAGCCCAGCCCGACCAGTTCGCCGTACCAGAGGAAGAGGCCGAAGGTGATCACGTGGGCCACGGTCGAGGCGTGCAGGGCGAACCGGCGGCCGTAGCGGGCCGGGACGCTGCGTACCCCGATCTCGCGGTCCACCTCGGTGTCCTGGCAGGCGTAGATCAGGTCGAAGCCGCCGATCCAGAGCCCGACCGCCGCGCCGAGCAGCCAGGCCGGGCCGGAGCCGGCGAACGTGCCGGTCACCGCCAGCCAGGCGCCGACCGGGCCGACCGCCTGGGCGATCGCCAGGATCGCGTGCGGCCAGTCGGTGAACCGCTTGCCGTAGGGGTAGACGACCAGCGGGATCGCGGCGAGCGGAGCCAACGCCAGGCAGAGCGGGTTGAGCGCCGCCGCGGCGCCGAGGAAGACCACAAGCGCGACGACCGCGCCGGTCCAGGCCGTCCGGACGCTCACCGCTCCGGTCACCAGTTCCCGCCCGGCGGTACGCGGATTGCGCGCGTCGATGTGCCGGTCGATGATCCGGTTCGCCGCCATGGCGAACGTCCGCGCCCCGACCATGGCGATGGTGATCAGCAGCAGGTCGAGCCAGCGCACCTGCCCGCCGTGCCGCTGCATCGCGGTCAGCGCCGACAGGTAGGCGAACGGCAGCGCGAAGACCGAGTGTTCGATCGCGACCAGCCGGAGGAACGACTTGACCCGCCCCGGCGACTCCGCCACGGTGGTCATGAGATGCCGTACTCCTTCCAGCGCTTGTCCACAAGGGACCGGATCTCCGGCGACATGGTCATCTCCTCCGGCCAGCCCCGGGTGTAGCCCTCGGACGGCAGCTTGCGGGTGGCGTCCACCCCGGCCTTGCCGCCCCAGAACTGCTGGTAAGACGAGTGGTCCAGGTGGTCCACCGGCCCCTCGGTGAGCAGCAGGTCGCGGGCGTAGTCGACGTTGCCGAAGGCCCGCCAGGCCACCTCGGCGTAGTCGTGCACGTCGCAGTCCTCGTCGACCACCACGATCAGCTTGGTCAGCGACATCAGGTGGGCGCCCCAGATCGCGTTCATCACCTTCTGGGCGTGCTTCGGATAGCGCTTCCGGATCGAGATGATCGCGCAGTTGTGGAAGACCCCGGCGGCCGGCAGGTCGTAGTCGACGATGTCCGGGATCAGCAGCTTGAGCAGCGGCTGGAAGATCCGCTCGGTGGCCTTGCCGAGCCCGTGGTCCTCCTGCGGCGGCTTGGAGGTGATGATCGAGTGGTAGACCGGCTCCCGCTGGGTGGTCATCGCCTCGACGTGCAGCACCGGGAAGGGCTCGACCGGGGTGTAGAAACCGGTGTGGTCGCCGAACGGGCCCTCCGGCAGCCGCTCACCCGGCTCGATGTAGCCCTCCAGGACGATCTGGGCGTGCGCCGGCACCTGGAGCGGCACGGTCAGGCAGTCGACCATCTCGACCCGCTCGCCGCGCAGGAACCCGGCGAAGAGGTATTCGTCGATGTCGCCGGGGAGCGGTGCCGAGGCGGCGTAGCTGACCACCGGATCGCAGCCGATCGCGATCGCCACCGGCAGCCGCTGGCCGAGGCGCTCGGCGACGGCGTGGTGCGCGGTGGAGTCCTTGTGGATCTGCCAGTGCATGCCGAGGGTGTTGTGGGAGTGCTGCTGCAACCGGTAGAGCCCGAGGTTGCGCTTGCCGGTCTCCGGGTGTTTGGTGTGGGTCAGCCCGTAGTTGTGGAAGATCCCGCCGTCGCCGGGCCAGACCTGGAGGCCGGGGAGCCGGTTCAGGTCGACGTCGGCACCCCGGTAGACCACCTGCTGGCAGGGGGCGGTCCGGACCTTCTTCGGGGGTACGGACTTGAGCTGCATCACCTTGCCGAGGCCCTCGCGGATGCCGGACCAGCCGACCGGCAACTCCGGCTTGACAAGTGCGCCGATCCGCTCGCCGATCTCGTCCAGCCGGTCGACGCCGAGCGCCATCGCCATCCGCCGCTCGGTGCCGAAGAGGTTGATCGCGACCGGCATCTCGCCCCGGGTCGGGCGCTCGAAGAGCAGGGCCGGCCCGTCGGCCCGGACGGTACGGGTGACCACCTCGCTGATCTCCAGCGTCGGGTCGACCGGCACCGGGACCCGGCGCAACTCGCCGGCGCCCTCCAGCGCGGTGAGGAACTCCCGGAGGTCTGTGTACGGGAAGCCACGAGCCGCCATGGTCGCTAGTCTGTCGCACCGCCGGTCGGACCGGCACGGCCGGGTCCCCCGCCGTGACCCGGCTCCCGCCGATCCGTCCCGGCGTCGGCGCCGCGCGGAAACGACCCGCAGCCCGCCGGCGGGTGCGTCAGAGCAGGCCGAAACCGAGCAGCAGGGTGCCTGCGGTGAGGCTGAGCCCGCCGAGGCCGACCAGCCAGATCAACCTGTTGGGCCGGGTGTCCGAGGGGCGTACGACAGAGAGGAAGAAGCCGAGCGGCATCAGGATCGGCGCCGCGACCAGCAGGGTACGGACCAGCGTCCGCGTCCCGTCGCCGTAGTCGACCCGGTCCAGGTAGAGCAGGGCGACGAGCGCGAAGAGCACGAGTACCCCGGCGTGGGCGTGCCCGGCGGTCCAGAGCGCCCGCCGGACGGGGTTGTCCAGATAGCCGGGTATCCGCCGGACCAGGTGCATGAGTAGGGACAACCCGCCGAACGCGATCGTCGAGACGGTGATCAGCAGGATCGCGGCGGTGGTCTGGGTGGCGGACGACATCTCTTCTCCCGGACGAGCGACGAAAACTTGTCGACGTCAAGATTGCGTCATGACGAGGTATCTTGTCAACAGCAAGACTTCTCCCCCGACCCGACGGCCGGCGCAGCGATGTCTGACCGGTCAGGCCCGCTCGGTGGCGAGCCGGACGCTGAAGCCGAGCATCGCGACCCCGGTGCCGGCGTCCATCGACCGGCGTACCCGGCGCCGGGAGAGCAGCCGGCGGGCCCGGTGCAACAGCCCGACAAGCGTCAGCAGGTAGAGCAACGAGAGCACCGCGTGACTGAGCGCGAAGGCCAGCAGTACGGCCAGCGGGGCGCGGTGCCCGACGAACTGCGGGAGCACCGCCAGATAGAAGGCGAGCACCTTCGGGTTGGTGATGTTGGACAGGAAACCCTGCCGCCAGCCGGCGAGAGCCTGTCCGGGCGGATGGGCCCCGTCCCCGCCGATCGGGGCGTACCGGCCGAGCCAGGCCGAGCGCAGTGCCTGGATGCCGAGGAAGGCGAGGTAGCCGACGCCCAGCCACTTGATCGTCTGGAACAGCGGCTGGGAGCGCACGATCACCGCCCCCAGCCCGGCCGCCGCCGCGCTGCCCTGCAGGGCGTTCGAGCAGGCGACCCCGGCGGCACTCCACCAGCCCCGCCCTCGACCGGCGGCCAGGGTGTTCCGGGTGACCACCGCGAAGTCCGGACCGGGCACCACGATCAGCACCACCGCGAAGACCAGGAAGCTGCCGTACGTCGCCCAGGACATGAGCCCAGCCTACGACCGCCGCTGCCCCGTGCCCCCGGGAAGAACCGGTCCAGGCCGGAGCCTGCCGACCGGGCCACGCCAACCGTCGAAAAAACCAGCTCGGGTTGTCGGATTCGGCGTCACCCGTTCGAGGCACAGGTGACGCCCGCTCCGGGGGCGGACCGGACCGGAAGACAGTGAAGGAGAACGACGATGACGACGACGACGGACCAGCCCGGCACCGCCTTCCCGGCGGCTGTCCGGCAGGCCGGGCAACGGGGCCACCCCTCGACGGGCACCACGCGGATCCTGTTGGCGATCGGTGTGGCCGCCGGGCCGAGCTACGTCCTGGTGTCGCTGACCCAGGCACTCACCCGGGACGGGTTCGACCTGACCCGGCACGCCTGGAGCCTGCTGGCCAACGGCGGGCTCGGCTGGATCCAGATCACCAATCTGGTACTGACCGGACTGATGGTCTGCGCACTCGCGGCCGGCCTGCGCCGCAGCCTGGCCCCGGGTACCGGGGCGAGGTGGACGCCCCGGCTGGTCGCGACGTACGGGGTCAGCATGGTCGCGGCCGGGGCGTTCCGGGCCGATCCGGCCCTGGGTTTTCCGATCGGCACCCCGGAGACCGGCACGGCGGTAACGTGGCACGGCACCCTGCACTTCGTGGCCGGGGCCGTCGGATTCACCTGCCTGATCGTGACCTGCCTGATCCTCGGCCGACGGTTCGCGGCCGAGGGACGGCGGGGCTGGGCGACCTTCTCCCGGCTGACCGGCGTGCTGTTCCTGGCCGGTTTCGTGGCGATGGCATCCAGCGGCGGAGCCGTCTGGTCCAACCTCGCCTTCACCGGAGCGATCGTGCTGGCCTGGGGCTGGATCTCGGCGATCGCCGCCCACCTGCGCCGCCGCGCCACCGGAGCCACCTCCGTCACCGCCGGCTGAGCCGGACCGCGGCGGCACGGCACCTCGACCCGACGACCATTCGCACGACAACCAACCGAAGGGAAGAAAGATGCGTTACCTGGCACTGTTGCGGGCCACCCGGGCCACCACTCCGCCGCCACCCGGCCTGATGGAGGCGATCATGCAACTTGGCGAGGAGGCAACCGCCGCCGGCGCCCTGCTCGACCAGGGCGGTCTCGCCCCGAGCACCGAGGGTGCCCGGCTACAGGTCGCCACCGGCAAACTCAGCATGACCGACGGACCGTTCACCGAGGCGAAGGAGACGCTGAGCTACGCGGTGTACGAGGTGCGAACGAAGGAGGAGGCCGTCGAATGGGTCTCCCGGTTCCTCGACCTGCACCGTGAGATGTGGCCGGGCTGGGAGGGCGAGACCGAGGTG
Source organism: Plantactinospora sp. WMMB782 (assembly GCF_049179135.1). NCBI lineage: Bacteria > Bacillati > Actinomycetota > Actinomycetes > Micromonosporales > Micromonosporaceae > Plantactinospora > Plantactinospora sp. WMMB782. Next base: position 2,165,315 of record NZ_JBMHMC010000007.1, read on the forward strand.
CTCCGCGTCTTCGGTCCGGAGGACTTCACCCCGCCGCCTGCCTGACCGTACGCCCCGGAAGATCCAGGTCAGTTCGGATCCTGCCGGCCTGTCGTCGTTGCGGCGACGACAGGCCGGCAAGGTCTACAAGCTGGGACGCGCGGTGGCGCGGCGTGGTTGGATCGGGGGGATGGGCTTGGCGGAGCAGCGAAAGGCCAGCCGAGAGGCTGTCGAGGCGGTGTGGCGGATCGAGTCCGCCCGGATCGTCGCCGGACTCGCCCGGCTGGTCCAGGACGTCGGGCTCGCCGAGGAACTCGCCCAGGACGCGCTGGTCCTCGCGCTGGAGCAGTGGCCCCGCTCCGGCGTACCGGCGAATCCGGGTGGCTGGCTGATGTCCACCGCCCGGCACCGGGCGGTCGACCTGCTCCGACGGCGCACCGTCTACCAGCGCAAGCTGCGGGAACTGGGGCGGGAGGTGGAGAGTCGGCCGGACCCGACCGAGGCGGAGCTGGCCGCCGCACTGGATTATGAACGGATCGACGACGACCTGCTCCGGTTGATCTTCACCGCCTGCCATCCGGTGCTGCCCACCGAGGGGCGGGTGGCGTTGACGTTGCGGCTGCTCGGCGGGCTGCGTACCGACGAGATCGCCCGGGCGTTCCTGGTGCCGGAACCGACCGTCGGGCGGCGGATCACCCGGGCGAAACGTACCCTCGCCGCGAAGCGCGTACCGTTCGAACTGCCGCCCCGGGCCGAACTGGCCGACCGGCTCGGCTCGGTGCTGGAGGTGGTCTACCTCGTCTTCAACGAGGGCTACTCGGCGACCGCCGGAGACGACTGGACCCGGCCGGCGCTCTGCGCGGAGGCGCTCCGGCTCGGCCGGATCCTGGCCGGACTGATGCCGGAGCAGGCCGAGGTGCACGGCCTGCTCGCACTGCTGGAGTTGCAGGCGTCCCGGATCCCGGCCCGGACCGGCCCGGACGGCGAACCGATCCTGCTGCCCGACCAGGACCGCAGACGCTGGGACCGGCTGCTGGTCCGGCGCGGCCTCGCCGCCCTGGACCGGGCCGAGTCACTGGGCATCGGCCCGTACACGATCCAGGCCGCGATCGCGGCCTGCCACGCGCGGGCCCGGACCGCCGCCGAGACCGACTGGGTACGCATCGCCGCGCTCTACCGGGTACTCGTGCACGTCTCGCCGTCGCCGGTCGTCGAACTGAACCGGGCGGTCGCGGTGGGGCACGCCAGCGGCCCGGCCGACGGTCTGTCCATCGTCGACACCTTACTGGCCGAACCGGCGCTGGCCGGCTATCCGCAGCTTCCCGCCGTCCGGGGTGACCTGCTGGCCCGGCTGGGCCGGCACGACGAGGCCCGGCGCGAGTTCACCCGGGCCGCCGAACTGACCCGCAACGCGCGGGAACGGGCTCTGTTCCTCGACCGGGCCGCCGAAAGCGCGCCGTCGACGTGACCGGCACGGCCGGCGGTCACTCCCCGGTGTAGAGCCGGATCAGATCGACCAGTACGACGTCCGGCCGCCTGGCCGCCGTCGCCGCCAGCCGGTCGGTGAATCCTCGGCGCTGGCAAGTAGCAACCGGACGTCGCCGGTGTCGTAGCCGGACCGGCCCCGGACAACCTCCCGAATGCGGTGCAGCCGATCGAGATCCGACTCGCCGACCCGTCGACCCCATTTCACCTCGCCGACGGCGAGAAGCGGGCGCGAACCATCGCCGAGTGGAGGCGCACCGAGCGCGACGAGGTCGGGTTCGTGGCTCGTCCGGGTCGCGGGGTCGCCGAGTACGGCCGAGTTGACCTCGGCGACCGGCCCGCCGAGCGTCTCCGGTGCGGCGAACCGGAGCGCCCACTCCCGGACCAGTTCCTCGAACCGGGATCCCAGCACGACCGCGTGCGCACGCCCCCCGATCATTCAGCCTCAACTTATATAAATCAAAGCTAAATATCAGTCGAGACCGCCGTACGAGTGCAGGCCCTCGAAGAAGATGTTCACGCCGTACAGGTTCATCTGCATGGTCAGGAAGCCGAGTACGGCGATCCAGGTCGCCACCGGACGCTTCACGCTCGGCGTGGCGCGGGCGTGCAGGTAGCCGGCGTAGACGACCCAGGAGATGAACGCCCAGATCTCCTTCGGGTCCCAGCCCCAGTACCGCCCCCAGGCCGCCTCGGCCCAGACCGCGCCGGCCATCACCGCGAAGGTGAAGATCGGGAAGGCGAACGCGTGCAGCCGGAAGGTCAGCCGCTCCAGCGTGTCGGCGGCCGGCACCCGCGCCCCCAGGCTGTACGGGAAACTCCGCCTGCCCCTGTCGTAGCCGTGCCGGATCAGGTACATCACCGCGGGTACCGCACCGAGCAGCAGGATGCCGGAGGAGGCCGCGATCGTCGCCACGTGCACCACGAACCAGTACGAGTCGAGCGCCGGCACCAGCGGCACGATCGGCACGTAGAGCACCAGCCCGGCGACGGCCAGCAGCAGCACCATGGCCAGCGCGACGAAGAGCCCGAGGTGCCGCAGGGTGGGGCGCCGGTGGAGCAGCACCAGCCAGCCGACCACCCCGACGAAGGTGACCGAGAGCAGGTACTCGTACATGTTGCCCCAGGGCATCCGCTCGGCGGCGATCCCCCGGGTGGCCAGCACGGCGAGGTGGACGGCGGCGGCCAGCACGGTGAATGCGACGGCGGCCCGGCCGGCGAGTACCGCCCGGGGCGACCGCGCGCCGGCAGCGTCCGGGACCGGCGTTCCGGCGGCCGGCGGCGGCGAGGCAACCTTTACCGGACCGGACCCGCCGGCCGCACCGAGCCCGGCGCCGACCAGCTCCCGGGCCCGGTCCGGGCGTGCCGCCGCCCGGCCGATCACACTCCGGCTGCCGAAGGCGTACTCGACCGCGTGGCAGATCATCGCCAGCAGGTAGCCCAGGATCGCGACCACCAGCAGTTGGTCGGAGAGCGCAGCCATCAGTCGGTCCCCTCTTCCGTCACCCCGTCGGGCCGGGTCCGCCCGTCAGGTCGGGTCTCCCCGGTCCGGACCGCGGCGACGAGCCGGTCGAACTCGTCGGCGAACCCGGCGTACTCGGTACGCGGCAGGCCACCGACCCGCACCAAACTACTACGCCCCGTCGTGGTCACGCCGGCCGGGGAACCGTCCGCCGATCCGGGGGAACCGTCGGCGGCCGGTGCCGGGGTGATCCGGAACCAGACCCGGCGGCGCCGGCCGAAGAGCGACGGCATCAGCCCGGCCAGCAGCAGTACCGAGCTGACCAGCACGATCCGCTCGCCCGGGTCGGACCGGACCGAGATGGTGACGTACTGGCGGGTGCCGAGGAACTCCACCGCGGTACCGTCGTCGAGCGTCCACTTCTCACCCGGGCGCAGCAGCTTGGCGTCGCCGACCTGCTGAAGTCGGCCGCTGCTCACCTGGCGCTGGTCGAGCCGGTAGACCGAACCCGGCACCCCGGCGTCCAGCCCGAGGTTGCCCCGGTAGGCGAAGAGCATCACCGCCGGGGACCGCTCCGCCGGGTACGTCGAGCGGACGAACGGCGGCGCGTCCGGCGCGGTCGGGAAGTACAGCCCCTCGAAGGCGACCTGGAGGTCGGGGTTGCGGGCCCCGGTCGCCGGGTCGAGGTTGACGTCCGGGAACGCCGCCACACCCTCGCTGGTCAGGTTGCCGTCGATGGTCAGGAACGCGTCGTCGCTCTCCTGCGTCTCGCCGTTGCGGTCGGTGTACCGCAGGATCGGCGCGTAGCCGTGCCCGAGCAGGTAGACGCTGGCCCCGTCCAGCCGCAGCGGGTCGTTCACCGAAAAACCCGCCCGGTACGGCGCCCGGTCGCCCTCCTTCACCACCGTCGTCGCCCGGAACGACGACGGCTGCCCGCTGGGCAGGAAGGTCGCCGTGAAGTCGGCCAGTTCGAGGCAGAACGGCGGCAGGTCGGCCCCGTCCACCCGGTGCCCGAGCTTCGACTCGCTGTACTGCTGGAGGGTGTTGCAGAACGCGTTGTCCGGGCCGGCGACAAGCAACCGGTTGCCGTGCCAGCCGTACCAGGAGCCGAGGCCGATGCCGAACAGCACCCCGATCAGCGAGAGGTGGAACAGCAGGTTGCCGGTCTCCTTGAGATAGCCCTTCTCCGCCGAGACGGTGTCGCCGCGCACCACCACCCGCCAGCGCCGGGCCCGTAGCACCGCCGCGATCCGGGCCGGGTCGGCGCCGGAGTCGGAGTCGGTGAACACGGCGTGCCTGGTCAGCCGGTCCAGCCGCTTCGGTGCGGGCGGCGGTGCGGCGCGCAGCGCGCGTACGTGGTCGCGCAGCCGGGGCACGATGCAGCCGACCAGGGAGGTGAACAGCAGCACGTAGATCGCCGAGAACCACGGCGAGGCGTACACGTCGAAGCCGCCGAGCCGGTCCAGCACCGGGAAGAGGTCGGGATGCTCGACGGCGTACCTGTTGACGTTCTCGATGTTGATGTTGCGCTGCGGAAGTATCGAGCCGGGGATAGCGGCCAGGGCCAGCAGGAAGAGCAGGATCAGCGCCGTACGCATGCTGGTGAGCTGCCGCCACGAGTTGCGCAGCAGGGCCAGTGGCGACGGAACCCGGCGTACCTCCCGCGGTGGCTCGTCCCCGGACGGGTCGGTGGCCGCCGACGGCTCGGCCTCGACCACCCCGGCCGGCGCGGCGGCCGCCCCGGGCGGGGTGTTCCGGTCCCTCGCCGACATCAGATGCTCACCTCGCCGACCCCGAAGGTGGTCTGCAACCAGATGACCAGGTCCTGCCAGCCGCCGGTGACCAGCGCCAGCCCGATCGCGATCAGCAGCGCGCCGCCGACCCGGGTGACCCACCGGCTGTTCCGGCGCACCGCCCGGAACAGCCCGAGCAGTCGCGAGAAGCCGAGTCCGAAGACCACGAACGGCAACCCCAGGCCCAGGCAGTACGCGACGGCCAGCAGCGCGGCCCGGTCGGCCTGGCCGCTGGCGGTGCCCATCCCGACCACCGCGCCCAGGGTCGGGCCGACGCACGGAATCCAGGAAAGCGCGAAGACCGCGCCGAAGACCGGGGCGCCGAGCAGGCCGGCGGCGGGCAGCCGGCGGATCCGGAACTCCCGCTGCGTCCCGGGTACCAGCCCGAGGTAGGCCAGCCCCAACACCACGATCACGACGCCGATGCCGATCTCCAGCGGTCGCCGCTGCGCGAACAGCGCCTGCCCGACCGCGGTCACCAGCACCGCGGTCAGGGTGAACACGGCGGTGAAGCCTGCGATGAAGAGCAGCGTGCCGGCCAGCACCCGCCCGCGTACCGCCCGGGGCGCCCGGACCGCCCGCGCGGCCACCGCCACCCCGCCGCCGGCCGGCGCCACATCCGTTCCGCCACTGCCCGGCACTCCGCCCGGCACTCCGCCCGGCACTCCGCCCGGCACTCCGCCTGAGCCGCCGCCCGGTGCGGCCGAGCCGCCCGGTGCGGCCGAGCCGCCCGGTGCGGCCGAGCCGCCGGCTGGGCCGCCGCCCGGTCCGCCGGGGGCGCGGTCGGTGCCGGCGGCGCGCCGCTCCAGGTCGCTGCCGGCCAACCCGGTCACGTACGACAGATAGCCCGGCACCAGCGGCAGCACGCACGGGGACAGGAAGCTCACCAACCCGGCGAGTACGGCCGCACCGACCGCCAGCAGCACCGGCCCGCTCTCGGCCAGCTCGGCGAAACCCCCACCCATCAGCACCGACCGCCTGTCGACCCCGCTCGGCCGCCCATCAGCGTCGGCCCGCCGTCGGCACCGGCCCGGCCATCAGTTCGGCCCGCCCGACGACTGCTCGTCCGCCACCCGGCTGACTATCGGCTCCAACCGCTCCCGGGTGACCCCGGCCCGGATCACCACCGCGATCCGGTTCTCCCGATCGAGCACGATTGTCGCCGGGATCGAGTTCGGCGGAATGTCGAAGGCCAGCGCCAACTGGCTCGGCGGGTCGAAGAGGCTCGGATAGCTCACCTTGTAGGCCGCCTCGAACGCCTTCGCCTTGTCCCGCCCGTCCTGGATGTTGATGCCGACGAACCGTACGCCCCGGTCCCTAATCGCCTGGTAGGTCGCCTCCAGGTCGTCGGCCTCGGCCCGGCAGGGCGCGCACCAGGAACCCCAGAAGTTGACCACGACCACCTGACCGCGCTCCCGCGCCAGGTCGTACGCCTCGCCGTCCAGCAGCTCACCGGCGATCCGCGGGGCCGCCGGGCGATGCTCCGGCGCGCACTCGACGATCCCGTCCGACGTCGCGCAGTCGTCCTTCCAGTCGGTCCCGCTCCCGCCACCGCCACCCGAGCAGCCGGCCAGGGCCAGCGTCGCGGCGACGGCGAGCAGCACCCCGAAACCCGCGACCCGCCCGGCGCCCCGAGACCGGCCCGCGCGTCGACGCGCCACCCCGGCGGGTACGCGGGCTTTCCCGGCGGGTACGCGGGCTTTCCCGGCGGGTACGCCGGGGCCGCGCTCCACCCGACCGGCGCGGGGGCGGTTCATCATGCCCCCTTGGCCGTCCGGGCGGTCGGCGACATGGCGACCAGGTGCGCGGCCGGCTCGGTGTAGCCGATTCCGACGATCTTGGCGCCGTCGAAGTGGAAAGAGGTCAGGCTGGCCAGCCCGCACTGCCGCCTGCGCGGGTCGTGCCAGAGCCGCTTGCGTTCGACGTACCGGCGCAGGGTCCAGATCGGAAGCTGGTGCGAGACGCAGACCGCCTCCCGCCCCTCGGCGGCGATCCGGGCCGCGTGCAGCGCCGCGAACATCCGCTCCGCGATCAGCGTGTACGCCTCACCCCAGGACGGGGTGACCGGATCCCGCAGTACCCACCAGTTGCGCGGGTCCCGGAACGAGCCGTCGCCGGGCGAGACCCGCTTCCCCTCGAACCAGTTGGCGCTCTCGATCAGCCGCTCGTCCACCCCGACCGGCAGCCCGAACTGCGCCGCGATCGGGTCAGCCGTCTGCTGGGCCCGCTCCAGCGGACTCGCCACCACGTGCGTGACGTTCCGCTCCGCGAGCGCCTGGGCGGCGGCCTTCGCCATCTGCACGCCCAACTCGGAGAGGCGGTAGCCGGGCAGCCGGCCGTAGAGGATCTTCTCCGGGTTGTACACCTCGCCGTGCCGGAGCACGTGCACGACAGTTGTGCTGCCCATCCCGCTACCCCCCGTTACCGGCCGCCGCCGCAGCCTTCGCCGCGACCGGCAACACCGCCGCGACCTGCTCCAGCGCGGCGTCGTCCAGCGCTGTCGACACGAACCACGACTCGAACGAGCTGGGCGGCAGGTAGACGCCGCCGGCCAGCATCGCGTGGAAGAACGCCCGGAACGCCGCGACGTCCTGGATGCGCGCGCTGTCGTAGTCGTACACTTCCGCGTCGGTGAAGAAGACCGAGAACATGTTCCCGGCGTACGAGAGCCGGTGCGGCACGCCGGCGGCGGCCAGCGCGTCACCGGCCAGTTTGCCCACTGTGGCGGCCGTCGCGTCCAGCCGCTGGTAGGTCGAGGCGTCGGCCAGCCGCAGCGAGGCCAGCCCGGCCGCCGTGGCCAGCGGGTTACCGGAGAGCGTGCCCGCCTGGTAGACCGGTCCGGCCGGGGCGAGTCGCCCCATCACCTCGGCCCGCCCGCCGAACGCGGCGGCCGGCAGCCCGCCGCCCATCACCTTGCCGAAGGTGTACAGGTCGGCGTCGGCCGGATCGAGCCCGGCCCAGCCGCCCGCCGAGACCCGGAACCCGGTCATCACCTCGTCCATGATCAGCAGTGCGCCGTGCGCGTGCGCGATCCGGGCCAGCGCCTGGTTGAACCCGTCCCGGGGCGCCACCACACCCATGTTGCCCGGGGCCGCCTCGGTGATGACCGCCGCGATCTCCGACCCCTGTGCCGCGAAGACCGCCTCCACCGCGCCCACGTCGTTGTACGGCAGCACCACCGTCTCGCCGGCCGCCGCACCGGTCACTCCCGGCGAGTCGGGCAGCGCGAGCGTGGCCACCCCGGACCCCGCCGAGGCGAGCAGCGCGTCGACGTGCCCGTGGTAGCAGCCGGCGAACTTGACGATCCGGCTCCGGCCGGTGAACCCGCGGGCCAGCCGGATCGCCGACATCGTCGCCTCGGTCCCCGAGTTGACCAGCCGAACCTGCTCGACCGGGGTACGCGCGACGATCTCGGCGGCCAGCTCGACCTCGGCACCGGTCGGGGCGCCGAAGCTGGTCCCGCCGGCGGCCGCGGCCTGCACCGCCGCCACCACCTCCGGATGGGCGTGCCCGTGGATCAGTGGCCCCCACGAGCAGACCAGGTCGACATAGCGTCGCCCGTCCACGTCGACCAGCCACGCGCCCTCGCCACGGGCCATGAACCGGGGTGTGCCGCCGACGGCCAGGAACGCGCGCACGGGAGAATTCACCCCGCCCGGCACCAGGGCGCGGGCGCGGTCGAACAGGGCCTGGGAAGCCGGTGCCGCGGCCGGATAGCGACCGGGGCCGGCGGGGTACGTCTCACTCACGGTGTCGCCATTGTGTCAGCGCTGCCTGGACGCCCGGCATCCACCCCTCACCCCGTCGCCCACGTCACGTCCCGGACCCCGCACCCGGCCGGACCCTCCCGGGCCGCCACCACTCCCGGGCCGCCACCACTCCCGGGCCGCCACCACTCCCGGGCCGCCACCACCACACCGGCGGGGCGCACAGCCATCAACAGGCCGGTTCGGTCAGGTCGCGATAGGCTGATCGGGTGAACCGGGCGGACCTGACCATCGCCGTGCAGCGCGGCAGCGACGAGGTGACCCTCCTCCTCGCCGGTGAGATCGACATGCTCACCGCCACCAGGTTGTCCAGCGCCGTCAACGAGATACTCGCCGACGCGCCGTCCCGAATCGTCCTGGATCTGTCGGACGTCACCTTCTGCGACTCGCAGGGGCTCGGCACGCTTGTCGTGCTCAGCCGCAAGGCGAGCCACTCGCAGAGCCTGCTGATGCTGACCAACGTCGGCGACTTCCTGCTCCGGGTGCTGGACATCACCGGCCTGCGCTCCGCCCTGATGATCCGCAACGAACAAGCCACCGGCTGACCCCGGCCACCCGCCCGACGACGGAGAGTATCGGCAACCGACTGCCCCCGGCGGCCTGCCCCAGCCCGGCGGGCCGGGCACGCACCGCGCCCACCGCCACCTGGCCCGGCCCACGCGGGCCGGACACGCACCCACCGCCACCACGTCAGGGGTTGGGGCCGGATCGCCCGCGTCGGGATCAAGCCTGACCGCCCAGAGCGGGCGATCCGGCCCCAACCCCCACCACGACGGCGCGCAGACAGACCAGCACCGCACCCGGAAGGTCAGGCCACCGCGCACCCCGGAAGGTCAGGCCGCCGCCCCCCACCGAGCCTGCTCCAACACCCGCACCGCCCGCTCCCGCCCCGCCGGATCGTCCGACCGCAGCAGCGCCACCGCGTCGTCCACCGCCTCGGTCATCCCCCGCCACTGGTTGTCCCGCTCCCGGACCAGCTCGGACTGCGCGGCGAGCTGCCTGGTCTTCACCCACAACTCGACGAAGACCGACACCTTCGCCCGCAGCACCCACGGATCGAACGGCTTGGTCAGGTAGTCGACCGCACCCACCGCGTAACCCCGCAACGCGAGCTGGGCGTCCCGGTCGGCGGCGGTGAGGAAGATGATCGGTACGTGCCGGGTACGCTCCCGCCGCTTGATGTGACTGGCGGTCTCGAAGCCGTCCATCTCGGGCATCTGCGCGTCCAGCAGGATGACCGCGAAGTCCTCGACCAGGAGTTGCTTCAGCGCCGCCTCGCCGCTCTCCACCGCGATCGACTGCACCGGCAACCCCTGGAGGATCGCCTCGAGGGCCATCAGGTTCTCCCGCCGGTCGTCGACCAGCAGCGCTTTGGCCAGCTCACTCACCGGCTCGTCCCCCGTCCCCCGGATCGTCCGCGTACCAGCCGCGCGCTCACCCTTCGACCTCCCGTCCGTCTCCGCTGACCCAGGAGGCCATCAGTTCGATCAACTCGTCCAGGTCCACCGGCTTGGTGATGTAGTCGCTCGCACCCGCGCCGAGCGCCGACTCGCGGTCGCCGGGCATCGCCTTGGCGGTCAGGAACACCACCGGCAGGTCGGTGAAGCGGTGGTTGCGGCGGATCGCCCGGGTCGTCTCGTAGCCGTCCTGGTCCGGCATCATCGCGTCCATCAGCACGATGTCGACCTCCGGATGCTCGGCGAGCAGGCGTACCCCGTCCACTCCGTTGTCCGAGTAGAGCACGGTCATGCCGTGCAGCTCCAACGCGCTGGTCAGGGCGAAGACGTTGCGTACGTCGTCGTCGATGATCAGGACGGTGGCGCCGTCGAGCTGCCGGGCAGCCGGGGTGATCGGCCGGTCCGGCTCGGTCGGGGTACGCAGCATCGCCGGCAGGCCGCCCCTGGGCGTCTGCATCGGCGGTACCGGCACCGGGGCGACCACCGCGTCCGGGGCGAGGACGTCGGGCACGAAGAGGGTGAAGGTCGAGCCCTGCCCCGGCGCCGACGAGACGGTGATGGTGCCGCCGATCAGTCTGGCCAGGTCGCGGCTGATCGACAGGCCGAGGCCGGTGCCGCCGTACCGCCGGCTGGTGGTGCCGTCGGCCTGCTGGAACGCCTCGAAGATCAGCCCGAGTTTGTCGTCGGAGATGCCGATGCCGGTGTCGATGACGGTGAACGCCACCACCTGACGCGCGGTCGCCAGCGCCGGTACGTCGAAGAACGCCCCCTCCGGTGCCGGCCCGATCCGCAGCGTCACCGCCCCGTTGTCGGTGAACTTGACCGCGTTGGAGAGCAGGTTGCGGAGGATCTGCTGCAACCGCTGGGCGTCGGTGACCAGGGTCGGCGGCAGCTCCTTGGAGATGCGTACCTGGAAGTCGAGGCCCTGCTCCTCGGCCTGCGGCGCGAACGCCTGCTCGACGTAGCCGCGGATCTCGGAGAACCGCACCTCGGTCGGCTCGACGTCCATCCGGCCCGCCTCGATCTTGGACAGGTCGAGGATGTCGTCGATCAGCGAGAGCAGGTCGGAGCCGGCACTGTGGATGGTGCGGGCAAACTCGATCTGCTTCTCGGTCAGGTTGCTCTCCGAGTTGTCGGCCAGCAGCCGGGCCAGCAGCAGCAGCGAGTTGAGCGGGGTACGCAGCTCGTGGCTCATGTTGGCCAGGAACTCCGACTTGTACGCCGACGCCCGGGCCAGCTGCTGCGCCTTGTCCTCCAGCCCGATCCGGGCCAGCTCGATCTCCCGGTTCTTCGTCTCGATGTTGCCCTTCTGCTCGGAGAGCAACTGCGCCTTGTCCTCCAGCTCGGCGTTCGTGCGCTGGAGTTCGGCGGACTGTTCCTGGAGTTCGTGGGCGAGCCGCTGGGACTGCGAGAGCAGTTCCTCGGTACGCCGGTTGGCCTGGATGGTGTTCACCGCGATGCCGATGGTCAGCACCAGCCGTTCCAGGAACGCCAGGTGCAGCTCGGAGAAGGGCGAGACGGTGGCGAACTCGATGACGCCGAGGAGTTCCCCCTCGAAGAGCACCGGCAGCACCACCAGGTCGGCCGGGGGCGTGGCGGCGAGTCCGGAACGGACGGTGAGGCTGCCGTTCGGCGGTGCGCCGACCCGGATCGTCCGGCGCGACACCGCCGCCTGCCCGACCAGGCCCTCGCCGGGGCCGAACGTGACGTCGTGGTGCCGGGCGACGTAGCCGTACGAGGCGGTGAGCCGCAGCCGCATCACCGCCTCGTCGGTGTCGGCCAGGAAGAACGCGCCGAGCTGCGCGTCGACGAGCGGGGTCACCTCGGTCATGATCATGCGGCAGACCTCGCCGAGATCCCGCTGCCCCTGGAGCAGGCCGCCGATCCGGGCCAGGTTGGAGTCCAGCCAGCCCTGCTCGGCGTTCTTCTTGGTGGTTTCGCGGAGCGTGACGATCATCTGGTTGATGTTGTCCTTCAGCTCGGCGACCTCGCCCTGCGCCTGCACGGTGATCCGCTGGGTCAGGTCGCCGGTGGTCACCGCCGTGGAGACCTGGGCGATCGCCCGGAGCTGGGTGGTGAGCGTGGAGGCGAGCTGGTTGACGTTCTCGGTGATGTCCCGCCAGGTGCCGGAGACCCCGCGCACCTGGGCCTGACCGCCGAGCTTGCCCTCGACGCCGACCTCCCGGCCGACCCGGGTCAGCTCCTGGGCGAACGAGGAGAGCTGGTCCACCATCGTGTTGACGGTGTCCTTCAGCTCCAGGATCTCGCCCTGCGCGTCGACGGTGATCTTCTGGCTCAGGTCACCCCGGGCCACCGCGGTGGTCACCGAGGCGATGTTGCGGACCTGCGAGGTGAGGTTGGAGCCCATCGAGTTGACGTTGTCGGTCAGGTCCCGCCAGGTGCCGGAAACGCCCTTCACCTGGGCCTGGCCGCCGAGCTTGCCCTCGGTGCCGACCTCCCGGGCCACCCGGGTCACCTCGTCGGCGAACGACGACAGCTGGTCGACCATGGTGTTCACGGTCTGCTTGAGTTCCAGGATCTCGCCCTGCGCGTCGACGGTGATCTTCTGGCTCAGGTCACCCCGGGCGACCGCCGTCGAGACCTGGGCGATGTTGCGGACCTGGGCGGTCAGGTTCGAGGCCATCGAGTTGACGTTGTCGGTCAGGTCCCGCCAGGTGCCGGCGACGCCGCGCACCTGGGCCTGGCCGCCGAGCTTGCCCTCGGTGCCCACCTCCCGGGCCACCCGGGTCACCTCGTCGGCGAACGACGACAGCTGGTCCACCATCGTGTTCACCGTCGACTTGAGTTCCAGGATCTCGCCCCGGGCGTCGACGGTGATCTTCTGCGACAGGTCACCCTTTGCCACCGCCGTGGTCACCGAGGCGATGTTCCGGACCTGCGCGGTCAGGTTCGAGGCCATCGAGTTCACGTTGTCGGTCAGGTCCCGCCAGGTGCCGGAGACCCCCTTCACCTCGGCCTGACCGCCGAGCTTGCCCTCGGTGCCCACCTCCCGGGCCACCCGGGTCACCTCGTCGGCGAACGACGACAGCTGGTCCACCATCGTGTTCACCGTCGACTTCAACTCCAGGATCTCGCCCTGCGCGTCGACGGTGATCTTCTGCGACAGGTCGCCCTTGGCGACCGCGGTGGAGACCTGGGAGATGTTCCGGACCTGCGAGGTGAGGTTGCCGGCGAGCTGGTTGACGTTCTCGGTGAGCGCCCGCCAGGTGCCGGAGACCCCGCGCACCTGGGCCTGGCCGCCGAGCTTGCCCTCGATGCCGACCTCCCGGGCCACCCGGGTCACCTCGTCGGCGAACGACGACAGCTGGTCCACCATCGTGTTGACGGTGTCCTTCAACTCCAGGATCTCGCCCTGGGCGGCCACCGTGATCTTCTGGCTCAGGTCGCCCCGGGCCACCGCCGTCGACACCTGGGCGATGTTCCGCACCTGGGCGGTCAGGTTGGACGCCATCGAGTTGACGCTGTCGGTCAGGTCCTTCCAGGTGCCGGCGACGTTCGGCACCTCGGCCTGGCCGCCGAGCTTGCCCTCGGTGCCGACCTCCCGGGCCACCCGGGTCACCTGCTCGGCGAAGAGCCGCAGCGTGTCGGTCAGCCCGTTGATGGTGTGCGCCAGCTCGGCGACCTCGCCCTTGGCGGATACGGTGATCTTCTGCGACAGGTCGCCCCGGGCCATCGCCGTGGTCACCTGGGAGATCGACCGCACCTGGTAGGTCAGGTTCGACGCCATGGTGTTCACCGAGTCGGTGAGGTCCTTCCAGGTGCCGGCGACGCCGCGTACGTCGGCCTGGCCGCCCAGCTCACCCTCGGTGCCCACCTCCCGGGCCACCCGGGTCACCTCGTTGGAGAAGGACGACAGCTGGTCGACCATGGTGTTCACGGTGCGGCCGATCCGCAGGTACTCGCCGCGCAGCGGCCGGCCGTCCATCTCCAGCGCCATGTGCTGCGAGAGGTCGCCGTCGGCCACCGCCACGATCACCCGGGCGATCTCGGTGGTCGGCCGGCCCAGGTCGTCGATCAGCGAGTTGATCGCCCGCTGCCCCTCGGCCCAGGCGCCGTCCAGCCCCTCCTCGTCCAACCGCTCGGTGAGCCGGCCGTCCCGTCCGACGATCCGGCTGATCCGGCGCAGGTCGAGGTGCTGCCGCTCCTGGAGGGAGACCACCTCGTTGAAGGCGTCGGCCACCTCGCCCGCGACACCGGCGCGGCGCGGCAGCCGTGCCTTCAGGTCGCCGCGGCGGACCCGCCGCAGCGCGTCGGCGAGTTCGCTGAGCAGCACCGCTTCCTCGGCGGCGGACCGCTCCTCGGCAGAGAACTGTTTCGCCGTGGTCATCGTGCCTCGCTCAGGTTTCGAAGGAGGTGGGCCGGTCCGGCCGGCCCGCGCCGCCAGGTGGTCGGCGTATCCGCTCCGCCGTGCCCGCGCGAACCCGCGCCGGTCACGGCCACACACATCATTGTGCCTTTCGTCCGCCCGGTGCCACCCTCGGCCGCACACCGGAGGCACCGGCAACCGACGGGACCGGCGCGACCGGAAAGCGGGCAGAACGGTCAAGTGGGGCAGCGTCCAGCCTAGCGCGCCCCGCACCGGCCGCCCGGCGGGCACGAGCGGGCCACCGATGTGCCCGCCCCGGATAGGGTGGCCTGGATCTCGGACCGTGGAGGATGCGAAGGGTGTCAGCGGACGCGGGCGGCACGGGGACCGACGGGGCGGGCGCCGCGGGCGGCGGCGACCAGCTGCGCCGGGTACGCCTACCCGCCGACCGGCGTACCCCGGCGGCCGCGCGCGCCCTGGTCCGGTCGGTACTCGACGAGGCCGGCCTCGACGAGCTGCTCAACGAGGCACTGCTGCTCACCACGGAACTCTCGACGAACGCCGTGGAGCACGCCCGCACCGAACTGGACATCGAGGTCGTCGCGGACCATTCCGGGCTGACCGTGACCGTTTCCGACTTCGCCGCCGGACCGCTCGAGGACGTGACGGCCCGGCCCAGGAACGACCTGACGGACATCTCCCAGGTCTCCGAACGGGGCCGGGGACTCCTCCTGGTCGACCACTTCGCCAGCCGCTGGGGCACCACCCACCAGCCCACCGGCAAGGGCGTCTGGTTCCGGCTGGACCGCAAGGGTCAGATCACCCCCGGGCAGTACTCGCCGCCGGACAGGGTGGCCCGGCCGGGCGCCGCCAGCGCGCCACCGCCGTCCGCGCCGAGCGCCGGGGCGATGAGCGCGCTGATGCAGACCGCCCCGGACCCGTACGCGGACGACCCGCTGCCCACCTTCGCCGCCGACCTGCTGGTCCGGCTCGGCGACATGGTGGGCGCGGCCGGCGGCGCGGTACGCCTGGACCGGGGTGACGGGGCGGGCTGGCAACTGCTGGCCCGGTACGGCCGGCAGCCCCGCCCCGGCGACGAACTGATCCGGGTGCCGTTGACCGTGCACCGGCCGTACGCCGGGGAGCTGGAACTCGACGCCGCGCCCTCCGGGTACGCCCGCCCGCTCGCCACGCTGGTCGCCGAGCGGCTCTCCCTGCACCTGGAGAACGACCGGCTGCGCCGGGCCGACGTACGCCGGCAGACCTGGCTGACCTTTCTCGCCGAGGCGAGCGAGCTGCTGGCCCAGTCGCTGGACGTCGAGCTGACGATGGCGCTGATCCCGCAGCTCGTGGTGCCCCGGCTCGGGCAGTGGTGCGCGGTGCACGTCACGGACGAGTGGGGCGGGTTGAAGCTGGCCGCGGCCACCCACGCCGACGAGGCGGTGTTGCCGCAGCTGCACAAGATGCTCTCCGACGACGGTCCGGAGTCGGTGCAGTCCCGGCTGCGCGAGGCGTCCCGCAGCCAGGGGCAGGTGCCGATCGGTCCGCCGCTGGACGGCTTCGCCATCCCGCTGGTGGCCCGGGGGCAGCGGCTCGGCACCCTGGCGGTCGGCCGGCATCAGCGGCACCGGCACGACCCGGACGAGATCGCCGTACTCGAGGACGTGGCCCGGCGGGCGGCGTTGGCCATCGAGAACGCCCGGATCCACGACGAGCGGCGCAAGGTGGCACACACCCTCCAGCAGTCGCTGCTGCCGCCGGTGCTGCCGGTGGTCGACGGCATCGGCTTCGCCGCCGAGTACGTGCCGACCGGGGACGCCGCCGAGGTCGGCGGCGACTTCTACGACGTCGTGCCACTGGCCGACGACCGCTGGCTGGTGGTGGTCGGGGACGTCTCCGGCAAGGGCGTGCAGGCGGCGGCGGTGACCGGGCTGGTCCGGGACGTGATCCGGGTACTGGTCGGGGACGGCAAGCCGCTGCCGGAGGCGCTGTCCCGGCTCAACGGCACGCTCGTGGAGCGCGGTGGCGGCCGGTACTGCACGCTGGCGCTGGCCGCCGTGCAGCGGGACCGGATCGGCCGGCTCACCGTCTCGCTCTATCTGGCCGGGCACGACCGGCCGGTGCTGGTCCGCGCGGACGGGCGGACGTCGTTCGTCGGTTCGGGGGGTACGGCACTCGGCCTGCTCGACTCGATCACCTCGCCGGTCGCCGAGATGCGGCTCGGTCCCGGTGACGCGCTTGTCTTCTACACCGACGGGGTGACCGAGCGGCGGCGCGGCCGGGAACTCTTCGGCATCGACCGGCTGCGGGACGCGGCGGCGCCGCTGGCCGGCTATTCGGCGGAGGTGCTGGCCGCCCGGCTGCGCGCCACGGCGATCAACTTCTCGGTCGAGTCGCCCCGGGACGACATCGCCATCCTGGTGCTCCGGAACGACTCCACCGACTGACCGCCGCCTGCTCCGGGCCGGACACCTGGAGGAAACCTTCACTCCTGAACATCCGTTAAGGCAAGTATTTACATATCCCGATCCTCTCGATAGCATTTCCCTGCGTACGCATCGGCCGGCCATTCCCCCACCCCCGCTCGGGAAGGACGGAACCCTTGCGATCGATCCGGCTACTGCTCGCCCTCACGGCAACCGTCTGCACCACGCTCGCCGCGACACTTGTGGCGGCCACCCCGGCACACGCCGCACCGGTGTTCAAGGCCCCGTTCCCCTGTGGACAGCGCTGGACCTACTCCCACCACAGCGCCGAGGTACGCCTCGCGCTCGACTTCGTACGTTCCGACGGCGGCGGCACCGCCGGCACCCCCGTACTCGCCTCCGCTCCCGGCACCGCCCGGCGCTACTACCAGGCCGGCGGGGCGGGCAACTACATCGTGATCAACCACGGCGGCGGTTGGACGACCTACTACTTCCACCTCGCCGCGTTCTCGGTGGCCGACGGCGCCACGGTCGGCCAGGGCCAGCAGATCGGCACCACCGGCAGCACCGGCAACTCGACCGGGGCGCACATCCACTACGAGCAGCTCTACAACGGCGCCGGCCAGAACATCGTGATAAATGGCAGCTCGCTGGCGCCCTACCCCGGCTCGTACAACCAGCGGCACCTGACCAGCGACAACGGCTGCGGCGGTGGTACCGCCTTCTGGACCTGGGGCACCGGGGTACGGGTACGCAGCGACGCCCGACTGGGTGCGGCCACGGTGACGACCCTGGCCGGACCGACCCTGGTCTACGTGCTCTGCCAGAAGCAGGGCGACACGGTCAGCGCCGAGGGCTACACCAACAACTGGTGGTCCCGGCTGCGCGACCAGAACGGCTTCATGACCAACATCTACATCGACCATCCGGCGGCCCAACTGCCCGGGGTGCCGAACTGCTGACCCAGGCCCGGCCCGGTCGGCACGGACCGACCGGGCCGGGCGCACCCCCGCCCAGGGGTCAGATGCCGCCCGGGTAACGCCCGGGGGCAAGTCGTCGGGCCGGATCGAACCGTTCCTTGATCCGGCGTCGCAACGGCAGGTCGGGCAGGTCGCCCCAGAGGTCCACCACCGCCCGGATCCGGGCCGGGGCGGCGACCACCAGGCAGCGGCCGGAGCGGGCCCGCAACACCGCGCGTACCCCGTCGAGGATGGTGCCGACCCGCTGCGCCGACGAGTCGGCGGGCAGCGCGGCGTGCACGACGCCGAGCCCGGCCGAACCGCGGACCGGAACCGGCGACCCGGCCGCGTCCCGCAGCGCGTAGACGGCGGCGTGCAGGTCGTGGATCGGCACCTCGATGCGCAGCGCCACCTGGTCGGGCCGGAACGGATAGCGGCGCCACCAGGCCGGTGCGGTCGACTCGGCCCTGGCGTCACCGCCGAGCAGCCTGGTCAACCGGGCCACCCGCTCGGCCACCTGGGCCGGCCCGCCTTCCAACAGCACCGCCAGGGTGCCGGCGCCGGGCTCGCCGAAGCGGGCACGCCCCGCTCCAGCCCGGCCGGCGCCGGAGCGGCCCCGGGCGGCGGAGTCGACCGGGGTGGTCGGCCGGGCCGGCACGACGGAGCGGTCCGGGGCGCCGAACCAGCCGGGTGGACCGGACGGGCCGGGTGCCCCCGTGACGCCCGGCCCGTCCGGTGGCAGGTGGCCGCCGGAGCCGAGACCGCGCGGTCCGCCCGCCGGCACCCGGCCGCCGGGGAGGTCCACCTCGATCGCGGTGGGCCGCAGTTCGGCGTCGAGGACGGCGCGGACCAGGTCGTGCATCTCCAGCGGGGTCCAGACCGAACGGGTCACCCAGGCCCGACTGGCCGGGATCGGCTGCACCCGCAGGGTCGCCGAGACCAGCACGCCGAGCGCGCCCTGCGAGCCGCAGAGCAGCCGGGCGACGTCGGGATCGACAGGCGCCGCCGGCCCGTCGGCACGACCGTCGGCGGCGGACCGGGCGTCCGCCCCGGGCCACTCTTCGGCCCGACGGTCCGCGCCGGGTCGGTGGCCCGTCCCGGATCCGCCGGCCACCCCGGACCCGCCGGTCGCGCCGGAGCCGCCGGAGCCGCCGAGCCCGGCGGGCGCGCCGGCCCGGACGTGCGTGAGCACCCCGGAGGCGTCGACGTAGCTGACCCCGACGAGCTGGTCGCAGGGGCTGCCGTGCAGGTGCCGCAGCGGGCCGCTCTCGTCGGCGGCGACCACACCGCCGACGGTGGCGCCGACCGAGGGCACGTCGAACGGCAGCCGGCGCCCGGTCCGTTCCAGGATCGCCTCGGCGGCCCGGACCGGCGTGCCGGCCCCGACCTCGGCGACCAGCTCGTCCTCCGGCTGCCGCCAGACCCCGGCCAGCCGGCCGGTGTCCAGCACGATGTCGACCTGCGACGGAGGCAGGCCCCAGTCCAGCTTGGTGCCGGCGCCCCGGGCGACCACCGAGAGGTCGTGCTCGGCGGCCAGCCGGACCACCTCGGTGACCGCCTCCGGACTGCCCGGTGCCGCGACCCAGCGGGCCGCCGCGCCGGCCACCCCGTCGGCCGCCCCCGCCGGCCGGGCGAAGTGGGCACCACAGATGCCCGCGAGCCGCCGCGCGATGTCGGCGCCGCCGTGCCGTTCTATCGAGATCTCCCCCACCTTGGTCATCGTACACATGTACTAATTTTCGGCAACGCCCGGCCCGTACCGGACCGCCCTGCCGCCGGCCGGGTGCGGGTAACGTGACCCCGGTGACCACTGAGACGACCGCCGCCCCCGTCGCCAAGCGGGTCCCGACCGAGCGCGCCCACCACGGCGACACGGTGATCGACGAGTACGCCTGGCTCGCCGACAAGGACGACCCGGACACGATCTCCTACCTGAATGCCGAGAACGCGTACACCGAGCAGACCACGGCCCGGCTCGGGCTGTTGCGGGAGACGCTGTTCAACGAGACGAAGCGGCGGACCAAGGAGACCGATCTATCGGTGCCGACCCGCAAGAACGGCCACTGGTACTACACCCGGACGGTCGAGGGCGAGCAGTACGGCATCCATTGCCGTCGATCGGTCCGCGACGACGAGACGGCCCCGCCGATGCCGTCGGACGGCGCACCGCTGCCGGGCGAGGAGATCCTGCTCGACGGCAACGCGCTGGCTCAGGGGCACGACTTCTTCGCGCTCGGCACCTTCGACGTCAGCCCCGACGGCCGCTGGCTCGCCTACTCCACCGACTTCGCCGGCAGCGAGCGGTTCACGCTGCGGGTCAAGGACCTGCACACCGGCGAGGTGCTCGCCGACGAGGTGCCGGACACGTTCTACGGCAGCGCCTGGTCGGCCGACGGCTCCACACTGTTCTACCTGACCGTCGACGAGAGCTGGCGGCCCTACCGGGTGTGGCGGCACACCGTGGGCACGGCGGCCGAGGCCGACGAGATCGTCTACCAGGAGGACGACGAGCGGTTCTGGGTCGGTGTCGGGCTCACCCGCTCGGAACACTTCGTCGTCATGGACTCGCACAGCAAGGTGACGAGCGAGGTACGCGTCATCCCGGCCGCCAACCCGACCGGCGAGCCGGCGGTGATCGCCCCCCGCCGGCAGGGCGTCGAATACTCGGTCGAGCACCACGGGCACCGCTTCCTGATCCTGCACAACGACGGCGCGGAGGACTTCGCGCTGGCGTACACCTCGGCGGACGCGCCCGGGGACTGGGTGCCGATGATCGAGCACAGTCCCGGCACCCGGCTGGAGTCCGTGGACGCCTTCGCCAACCACGTCGTGGTGTCACTGCGGACTTCCGGCCTGACCGGGATCCGGGTGCTCCCGGTGGGCAGCACCGAGACGTACGACATCGACTTCCCCGAACCGCTCTACAGCGTCGGCCTGGACAGCAACCCGGAGTACCGGACCACCGAGATCCGGCTGCACTACGCCTCGCTGACCACGCCCGACTCGGTCTACGACTACGACCTGGTCACCCGGGAGATGGTGCTGCGCAAGCGGAAGCCGGTGCTCGGCGACTTCGACCCGGCGGACTACGAGCAGCACCGGGACTGGGCGCTTGCCGACGACGGGACCCGGATACCGATCTCGCTGGTCTGCCGGGCCGGCACCCCCCGGGACGGCTCGGCACCGTGCGTGATCTACGGCTACGGCTCGTACGAGGCGAGCATGGACCCGTGGTTCTCCATCCCCCGACTCTCCCTGCTGGACCGGGGCGTCGTCTTCGCCGTGGCGCACGTGCGCGGCGGCGGCGAGATGGGCCGCCGGTGGTACGAGACCGGCAAGCTGCTGGCCAAGAAGAACACCTTCACCGACTTCGTGGCGGTCGCCCGGCACCTGGTGAAGGCCGGTTGGACGACGCCGGACCGGTTGGTCGCCCGGGGTGGCTCGGCCGGTGGGCTGCTGATGGGCGCGGTGGCCAACCTGGCGCCGGACGCCTTCGCCGGGATCGTCGCGCAGGTGCCGTTCGTCGACCCGCTCAGCTCGATCCTCGACCCGTCGCTGCCGCTGACCGTCACCGAGTGGGAGGAGTGGGGCAACCCGCTGGAGAACCCCGAGGTGTACGCCTACATGAAGTCGTACTCGCCGTACGAGAACGTCACCGCGCAGGACTACCCGGCGATCCTCGCCGTCACCAGCCTGAACGACACCCGGGTGCTCTACCACGAGCCGGCGAAGTGGATCGCCCGGTTGCGTGCCGTCGCGCCACAGGGGTCGTACCTGCTCAAGACGGAGATGGGTGCCGGGCACGGCGGCCCGAGCGGGCGTTACGACTCCTGGCGGGAGGAGGCCTTCGTCGCCGCCTGGATCCTCGACCGACTGGGCATCACGGCGTAGAGACACGCCGGTACGGAAGGATGGGTTCCATGACGATATCCGTGTCCGTACGCGCCGGACTGGTCGGCGTGGGTTACCAGGGCCGGGATATCGGGGGCTTCGTGACGGACCTGCTGTCGATGGGCGTGACACGTCTGGTCGACGTACGGCTCAATCCGATCTCCCGGAAGCCGGGGTTCAGCAAGACGGCGCTCGGACAGGCCTTGGGGGATGCGGGAATCGGCTACGAGCACCGACGTGAGCTGGGGAACCCGAGAGACAACCGCGCGGGATTCACCGGCTCGCCGGAGGCGCGGGCGCAAGCACGTGCGGTCTATTCCGGACTGCTCACGCGCCCGGAGGCCGTCGAGGTACTGGACACGCTCGCCGACGCGAGTCGGCAGGAACTCGTCGCGCTACTCTGCTTCGAGGCCGACCAGCGGCAGTGTCACCGGGAGCTGGTACTTCAGGCAGCCCGCGCCCGGAGGCCCTGCCGATGGCCGCCGCACCCTGGTTCGTGGCAACGGTAGCGGTAGGCGGCGCGGAAGCGCGGCGGCTCGAGCGGTGTCCGGTCACTGCTGTCCAGCAGATCGAGCTGACCCACGTACGCGTCGATCTTGCGCTGCTCATCGACGGACCAACCCTGGTGCGGGATGACCTGGATGCCGTCGATTCGGGCCGGCCGGATCAACGCCAGTGACGGCGCGTCCGGCCGCTCCGTTGTCGCGCGGTGCACCCGGCACATCGAATCCTCGACATAGGGATCGAGCAGTTGGCGCCGCTTCCGCCAGGGCGGGACGAAGGTCTCCCGCGAGATCGAGTCAATCATCGGCTTCCAGCTCTCCCGGCGCTGGTCCTGCCGCGCAGGCCTGCCATCGATGGACACGATCTCGTATTTCCGGAATCGGTCCTCACGAACAAGGTCACGGTGGTTGATCGGGTAGAGACGCACCCAGCCCCGTCGGAGCGGGTCGACGCTGAGTCCGGCCACACACACCGTTTCCCCGTATTTCGTGGAGGGGTTCGGTGCTTCGGCTCCGGGCCGCTCTCGTCTGGACCAAGAACGACAGCTGCGTCACGACACCTCCAACCAGAGGGAAGCTCTGCGTGTCGATATAGCTACTCCGAGAGATATTCCCATACCTACCGCCCCCGGCGCACCCCGCAGCACCCCAGGAGCGAGGCTAAATTAGTTAACAACCTTGCCAGAAAGCGCTCTCTGGCGTAAAAACATTTACATGCGTACACGCCGAGCCACCCTCGTCCTGGCCCTGCTGGCCGCGAGCCTGGTGGTGACCCCACCCGGCCCGGCCGGCGCCGAGCCGGGCGCGCTCACCTGGAGCGACGAGTTCAACGCACCAGCCGGTACCCCGCCCGACGGCAGCAGGTGGAAGCACGACATCGGCGGCGGCGGTTGGGGCAACAACGAGCAGCAGTACTACACCAACAGCACCAGCAACGCCGCGCACGACGGCAACGGCAACATGGTGATCACCGCTCGCCGGGAGAACCCCGCCAACTACCAGTGCCACTACGGCCGCTGCCAGTACACCTCGGCCCGACTGCTCACCGCAGACCGCTTCACCCAGACCTACGGTCGGTTCGAGACCCGGCTCAAGGTGCCGCGCGGCCAGGGCATCTGGCCGGCGTTCTGGATGCTCGGCGGGATGCCCTGGCCGGACATGGGCGAGATCGACATCATGGAGAACATCGGCCGCGAGCCGGGCAACGTCTACGGCACGCTGCACGGCCCCGGCTACTCGGGCGGCAGTGCGATCAGCCACCGCTACACGCTGCCGGGCGGCCAGGCGTTCGCCGACGCGTTCCACACCTTCACCGTGGACTGGGCGCCGGACTCGATCACCTGGTACGTCGACGGCATCCAGTACGGCCGCAAGACCCCGGCCGACCTGAACGGCAACCGCTGGGTCTACGACCACCCGTTCTTCATGATCATGAACGTGGCCGTCGGCGGCCACTGGCCGGGCTACCCCGATGCGAGCACCACGTTCCCGCAGCAGATGGTCGTCGACTACGTCCGGGTCTGGGGCTGGAACACCGGCGGCGGCAACCCGGGCACCGGAAGCCAGCTCGTCGGGCTGGCCAACAGGTGCATCGACATCCCCGGCGCCAACCCGGCCGACGGCACCCAGTTGCAGATCTGGGACTGCAACGGCACCGCCGCCCAGCGCTGGACCTTCACCGGCGGCACCGTCCGGGCGATGGGCAAGTGCATGGACGTGGCCAACGGCTCGACCGCCAACGGCGCCAACATCCAGATCGTCGGCTGCAACGGCAACCCGGCCCAGCAGTTCGTGCTGAGCGCGGCCGGCGACCTGGTCAACCCGCAGGCGAACAAGTGCGTCGACGTCCGCGACCGGAACACGGCCAACGGCGGCAAGCTCCAGCTCTGGGAGTGCACCGGCGGCGACAACCAGAAGTGGCGCCGCGCCTGACCGACGCGACGCCCGACGATTACGCGGCGGTACGCCGACCCGCCGCGAACCCGGCCCCGCACCGATCGCCCGGTGCGGGGCCGGTCAGCTGGTGCGGCGCCGGTCGCCGCGACGGCTCGCGAGCCGACAAGGTCCGTTGTGGAGACTGTCGAGCTGGGTGCACGGACGGGGCGAACGCGCAGAGGGACGCAGCGGTGCGGTCGGTGGGCGGTGGGTGCGCAGGCGGGGCAGCTCGACACTCTCCGAGTGAAGCTATGCCCGCTCCCCGGGACGGGTCCTGGGCGCTGCCCGGACGCGTCCGCCCGGACGCCGACCCGGGTGGTGGCATCGAGCACGCCACCGACCCGGGTCCGGGCCACAAACGTCAGATGGGCGGCGTGGACCGCGCCGGCCGGACCGGCCGGCGACGTACCCCGGAGGCGGTGACGACGACCGCGACGAGCACGGCGGCCAGCGGCACCAGCAGAGCCGCCCGGTAGCCGTCGAGCATCGCGTCCGGGGTGCCGCCGGCGCCCGTCGCGGCGACGTTGACGGCGGTCACGGCGGCGAGGCCGAGGGCGGCACCGAACTGGAACGACGTGTAGAGCAGCCCGCCGGCCAGGCCCTGCTCCCGCTCCCCGATCCCGTCCGTGGCGCCGATGGTGAGCGGCCCGTACACCAACGCGAACGCCACCCCGAGAATGATCACCGTGGGGAACATCGCCGGATAGCCGGTGTCCGGACCGATCGGCAGGAACAGCGCGTACGCGACGGCGGCGAGGAGCAGCCCGCCGAGGACCACCCGTGGCGTGCCGTACCGGGCGACCAGCCTGGGCGTGAGGATCGGCGCGAGTACCACGTCCACGCTGACCGCCAACAGCGCGAAGCTCGTCTCCAGCGTCGACCAGCCGCGCAGCTCCTGTAGGTAGAGCACGGCGACGAACTGGAACCCGAAGAACGCGGCGAGGAAGAGCAGCCCGGTCAGGTTCGCCCGGACCAGTGCTCCGGAGCGGAGGATGCCGAGCCGGACCAACGGGGTACGCGACCGCGACTCGGTCAGCAGGAACGCGCCGAGGAAGATGAGCGAGGCGGCGAGCGTACCGATGGTCTGCCCGGCGCTGGTGTGTGCCCGCTCGACCGCCAGGACGAGCAGCAGCAGGGCGGCGGTGACGGTCACCGCGCCGGCCAGGTCGACGCTCCGGCCGGCCGGGTCGGGCCGCGGCGACCTCGGCACCAGCGGTACGGCCGCGACAAGCAGGACCAGCGCGAAGAGTACCGGGGCGAAGAAGACCCACCGCCAGGCGATCGCGGTCAGCAGGCCGCCCGCGACGAGCCCGAGCGAGTAACCGCCGGAGGCGATCCCGGCGTAGACCAGCAGGGCCCGGTTGCGCTGCGGTCCCTCCGGGATGCTCGTGGTGATGATGGAGAGTCCGGCCGGGGTCATGAAGGCGGCGGCGACGCCGGTGACGAACCGGGCCAGCACCAGCAGCCAGCTCTCGGTGGCGATCCCGCCGAGCCCGGAGAAGAGCAGGAATACCAACAGCCAGCCGAGGAACATCCGGCGCCGGCCGTAGAGGTCGGCGGCGCGGCCGCCGAGCAGCATGAAGCCGCCGTACCCGAGGACGTAGGCGCTCATCACCCACTGGAGTTCCCCGGTGGAGAGGCCGAGGTCGGCGCGGATCGCCGGCAGGGCGACGTTGAGCATCGCGACGTCGATCCCCTCCAGGAAGATCGCTCCGCACATCACCACGAGCACGCCCCGGGCGCGCGCGTCGACGCGTTGTGCATCGCTTGACTGCTGGACTGTCGGTGGACTGGACACAGAACGGCTCCTCGGCACAGGCGGGACCGCGCGAGGGAACCGCCGGGGCGCGTCGGTCGGTTACCACCCGGCAGGTCGGTTCCCTCTTGTAACCAAGGAAATCGTCGGCCAGGCTTGACCTTCGTGGAAGAAGGCACTTCGAAGTCACCCGGTTACTGCACGGGAACCGAGGGCGACTACACGGCCCGGCAGTGGGACGGCCGCGAGGACTGCGAGGTCCGGCAGATCCTCGACCGGATCGCCGACAAGTGGTCGTTGCTGGTCATCGCCCTGCTCGACCGGCACAGCCTGCGCTTCACCGAGCTGCGCCGGGCGGTCGACGGGATCAGCCAGCGCATGCTCACCGTCACCCTGCGGCAACTCGAACGCGACGGGCTCGTCCAGCGCACCGTCCATCCGGTCGTGCCGCCCCGGGTGGACTACGCGCTCACCCCGCTGGGCGTGACGCTGCACCACACGATCCAGTCGCTGGTGCACTGGACCGAGTCCCACCTGGACGAGATCGCCGCCTCCCGCGCCAGGTACGACGAACGGGCGGCCGCCCCGGTGCCGGCGGCTAGCCCGCCAGCCGGCTGAGCTGGCTGCCCCGCCAGGCGGGACGGTCGGCGTTGGTGAACCAGCGCAGCAGCCACTCGACAGGCCCGTGCCCGTGCCGGGCCAGCCACCACCGGCTGAGCGCCAGCTGACCGGCGAAGACGGCCAGGGCGAAGAGCAGCATCTCCAGCGGCGAGACCTGTCCGACCAGCCCGAAGCCGACCCCGGTGAAGATCAGCAGCGTGGCGACCGACTGGCCGAGATAGTTGGAGAGCGCCATCCGGCCCGCCGGGGCCAGGGTCGTGCCGAGCCACCGGCCCCGGTCGCCGTGCACCACCCGGATCAGGGTCGCGGCGTACGCGGCGGCCAGGAACGGAGCGGTCGTCGCGCTCACCAGTACGCCGAGGGTGTCGCCGTTGCCGCCGAGCGAGGCGTAGACGACGCCGCCGGTGATGCCGACCGGGAAGCCGACGAGCTGGACGGCCCGCAGCCAGCCCTCCCGCCCGGTGAGCCCGACCAGCATCCGGCGCCGGGCGGCGACCATGCCGAGCAGGAACATCGCCAGCGTGGTCGGCCCCTGCACGGTCAGCTGGGAGAGGCCGTAGAGCGGCAGGACCGCGAGGTGCTCGCCGATCACCGAGTCGAACCCGCCGGCCAGGTTCGCGGTCGACTCCTGCGCGGCGGCGACCTGCGCGGCGTGGTCGAAGTAGCTCGACGTGTCCAGGAAGAGCAGACTCGACCCGATGCCGAGCAGCAGGTAGCCGTAGAGCGCGGCGGCGACGACCAACGCGGTCCGGTCCCGGATTCCGCGCAACGCCAGCAGCACCGCGCCGAGCAGGGCGTAGACGGTGAGGATGTCACCGCTGATCAGGAAGACCATGTTGACCGCGCCGAGGGCGAGCAGGCCGAGCAGCCGGCGTACCATCCGGGGCCGGAACGCCGCACCGGCCCGCGCCGCCGCGTCCGCCTGGAGGACGAAGCTGTAGCCGAACATGAACGAGAAGAGCAGGTAGAACTTCATCCCGAAGAAGCCGAGGTTGAGCCAGCGCACGGCGTCGTCCAGCCAGGAGTCGTACGCCGGGTCGGTCACGGTCGTGCTGTAGCCGGTGGCGGCGAAGGTGATGTTGACGACGAGGATGCCGAGCAGCGCGAAGGCGCGTAGCGCGTCGAGGTCGGGGATGCGGGTCCGGGAGGCCGTGGCGGCGGTCGCTGTGGTCACCTTTCGAGCACACCAGCGCCGGGCCGCCGGGGCAGGAGCGCCAGGTCCCGGGGCGGGGTGGGGTTAACTCCACCAAATCCCCCGGCCCTGCCGGGAACTTCGTCGTGCCGTCAGCCGGCGGCGGGACTGTCGGCGGATCGGCCAGCGGCGGCGGGACTGTCGGCCGAACGGCCAGCGGCGGCGGCTGCCAGGACGTCCGGGTCGACGTTGCCACCGGTGACCACCGCCACGGTACGACCGGCGGGCAATTCGGCGGCGTGGAACATCCGGGCCGCCGTGGTCACCGCGCCACTCGGCTCGACCACCAGCCGGGCGTCCCGGACCAGCCGGGTCATCGCGGCGGCGATCTCGTCCTCGCCGACCGTCACGATGCCGTCCAGCCGGGCGCGCAGGTGTGCGAAGGTCAGCGCGGAGAGGTTGGTCCGCAGCCCGTCCGCGCTGGTCCGGTAGGTACGGGCGGGTTCCCACTGACGCAGCTCGCCGCTGCGCAACGACTCGGCCGCGTCGGCGGCGAGCGCCGGCTCGACCCCGACGACCCTGACCTCCGGACGCAGCCCCTTGACCGCCGTGGCGACCCCGGAGGCGAGCCCACCGCCGCCGACCGGCACCAGCAGCACGTCCAGTTCGGGCAGGTCCGCCAGCACCTCCAGCCCGATGGTGCCCTGGCCGGCGATGATCCGCCGGTCGTCGAAGGGCGGGACCAGGGTGCGCCCCTGCTCGGCGGCGATTTCCTGGGCGACCGACAGCCGGTCGGCCGGGGCGACCATCCGCACCTCGGCGCCGAGCGCGCGTACCTGGTCGACCTTGGCCGCCGGAGCACCCTCGGGGATCACCACGGTGCAGGGCAGGCCGTACGCCCGGGCGGCGTAGGCGAGCGCCTGGCCGTGGTTGCCGGAGGAGTGCGTCACCACCCCCCGGTCCCGCCGGGCCGGGTCGAGCCGGGCCACCGCGTGCGTGGCACCGCGCAGCTTGAACGAGCCGACCGGTTGCAGGCTCTCCGGTTTCAGCCAGAGCTGGTCGTCCCAGCGGCAGGACAGCAGCGGGGTACGTAGCACCACCCCGGTCAGGTCCCCCGCCGCGGCCCGTACGTCGTCGACGGTCACGAGATCCACCGGATCATCCTGCCACTGCGGCCGACCAGCCGGTCCGCGGCGGTCCTCGCCGGGCCGGGGCGGGACACCCCTGCCCCGCCCGTCCGCCGTCCCGGACGAAGATGACGATCCCTGCTGGGCGAATAGGGATGAAGCATACTATTTGCCTCAAGGCCCCGGAGGATACGAGGATCGCGATGACCAGCCCCGAGCAGTCCGGCGGGCAGCCGTACCGGCCCGGTGCCGGTTCCGGCGAGCCGCCGGCGGGCGGGGACAGGCCGGCCGAGCCCCCGGCGGGCGGGGGCGGGCCGGCCGAGCCGGTACCCCGATCGTGGGACTGGGCGATCGACCCGCCGCCGCCGGAGGGGCCGAGCCGGGAGCCGGCCCCGGACCCGGCGGCCGGCTCGACCGTCGACGAGGTCCCCGAGCCGATCCCGTCGACCGGCCGCTTTCCCGACACGGTCGCCCCCGGCGCCGGCCCACCCTCCCCACCGCTGCCCGACCGACCCGTCGCCGGGAAACCGCCGGCCACCTCCGGGCAACCGCCGGCCAATCGCGGGCAACCGCCGGCCACCCCCGGACGGCCGCCGGCCAATCCCGGGCAACCGCCGGCCGCTCCCGGGCCGGCGGCGGCATCGCCACCGGACTGGTCCACCCCGCAGACGCGGGCCAGCACCCCGCCGCTGAGCGGCTACCCGCCGCCCGGCGACTATCCGCAGGCGGCCGGCGACAACCCGCCGCCACCCGGTGGTCCCCCGCCACCGACCTGGCCGTCCCGACCGCCGCAGCGCGAGGCGGAGTCGGGCCGACCACCGCAGGGCGAGGCGGAGCCGGGCCGTCCGACGCCCGCCGGCCTCGCCAAGGCTCCCGAGTTCGTCCGGCAGGCCGACCGCCGCTGGTGGTTCGTGCTCGGCCTCGTCGCCGCCCTGCTCTCCTGCTGCTGCGTGGCCGCGGCCGTGATCGTGCTGGCCTGGGGGCCGGACATCTACACCGGGCTGCGCGACCAGAGCCCCCGGGTGGTCGACCTCAACCAGGCGGCCCGGGACGGCGACCTGGAGTTCCGGGTGCGGGAACTGCGCTGCGGGCTCACCGAGGTCGGCGACCCGCTGGTCAGCCAGCTCGCGGTCGGGCAGTTCTGCGTGGTCGACCTGGCGGTCCGCAACCTCGGTAACCGACCGGCGACGTTCCAGGACACCCTCCAGGTCGCGTACGGGCCGGCGGGGCAGCGGTTCGGGGTGGACAGCTCGGCCGGGCTGCTCGCCAACGCGGACCGGCTCGGCTTCCTCAGCGAGATCAACCCTGGCAACCGGGTCACCGGGGTGGTCGTCTACGACATCCCACCCGACGCCCGGATCGTCCGGCTCCGGCTACGCGCCAGCGCCACCTCCCCCGGCATCCAGGTCCGCACCGGCTGACCGGGCGGGTGGGCCGAGAAGGTGAGCCGGAGAGTGGACCGGGAACGTGAGCCCGGAAGGTGGACCGGGAAGGTGAGCGGTCAGCGGGCGTGCCAGGCGGCCAGCACCTCGGCCTCCTCGGCCCCGGTGAGGCCGATCCGCTGCCCCGCCCCCGGACCGGCCGACGCCAGCCAGGCGGCGGTGTCCCGGGCAGTCTCGGCCAGCGGCCGGGTCCGCAGCCCGGCCGCCAGGCTCGCGGAGACGTCCCGGCTCAGGAACCCGGCGTACTCCGGCACCGGCAGCCAGAGCGGCACCGACCGCGCACCGGACCAGGGCTGTACCCCCTGCTCGGCCAGGAACTCCTGGGACACCCAGGTCGGCTCGACCCCCTCGGGAAGTACGTCGGCCAGGAAGGCGGCCCGGGTCGTCGCCGCGCCGGTGCCGTCGTACGTGCCGGTGAGTCCGCGTTCACCGGCCGCCACGATCCAGTCGGCCAGGTCGCGTACGTCCACCAACTGCACCGCCTCGTCCGGCGTGCCGGGGGCGAGGACCTCACCGCCCCGGGCGGCCCGCCGCACCCAGTACTCGAAGCGTCCGCTCGGGTCCTCCGGCCCGACGATCAGCCCGGCCCGGCAGACGAACACCGACCCGGCGCCGAACGCCTCCGTCACGATCCGCTCACAGCTCACCTTGCAGGCGCCGTACGCTTCCGCGTCCCGGGTCGGGTCCTCCGCGTCCGGGGGTGCGGGTGGGAGCAGCGGGGCGTCTTCGACCCGCTGGCCGGGAGTGGCGGTGTCGGAGTACACCGAGCCGGTGGAGACGAAGGTGAAGTGTCCCACCCGTCCGGCGAGCGCGGTCGCCGCGTTCCGGACCTGTTCGGGATGCCGGGCCACGTCGACGACCGCGTCGAACTCGCCGGTGAGTGTGGCCAGGCCGGCCGGGTCGGTGCGGTCCACCCGGACGAAGCGGACGCCGTCGACGGGGTCTCCGGACGAGCCCCGGGCGGCGCAGGTGACGTCGTGGCCGGCGGCCAGGGCCTGCCGGGCGACGGCCCGACCGAGGAAGACGGTGCCACCGAGGACGAGGATGCGCATCCGGCGATGGTGCCCGGCCGGGAGGGCATCCGGTAAGCCCTGTTCGCCCAGGGCTGATCACGTCCGTCCGGCGGGTGGCACCGGTTCCGGCGGCCGACTTCCGAGGCCTGTCATGCGTGCCGGGCCGGTTGTGGAGTACGGTTCGACCGATATCCCAGGAGGTTGCGAATGTCCCTGACGGTGCACACCGAGGAGCGGTCCGACGTGGTCGTCGTGTCGGTCGCGGGCGAACTCGACATGGCCACCGCGCCGCAACTCCAGGACCAGATCACGGATCTGCTGGAGAAGGGCCGCAACCGGCTCGTCTTCGACCTGGCCGAGCTGACGTTCTGCGACTCGACCGGGCTCTCCGTCTTCGTCCGGGCCCGTAACAGCGCCGACGAGGCCGGCGGGACGGTCCGGCTGGCCGCGCCGCGCCGGGGGGTGCTGCGCATCCTGGAGGTCAGCGGCCTGGTGGAGGTCCTCCAGACGCACGAGACGGTGGACGAGGCGGTCGCCGCCAGCTGACCGGCCGACACCGCCGCTTTTCCGTCCGCGCGGGGCTGGGCACTAGGTTGTCGACCGACAGGAATCCGGCAACCTGGAGACGCCAATGCTCAAGGGCTTCAAAGACTTCATCATGCGCGGCAACGTCGTCGACCTCGCGGTCGGCGTGGTCATCGGCGCGGCCTTCACCGGCCTGGTCACCCAGTTCACCAACTCCTTCCTGAAGCCGCTGATCACCATGTTCGGCGGCGAGGAGGGCCTCAAGGCGGGCACCTGGACGCTGCCGAACAAGGCCGAGGTCGACTGGGCGGCCTTTCTCAACGCCACCATCACCTTCCTGATGACCGCCGCCGTGCTCTACTTCCTGGTGGTCTTCCCGATGAACAAGCTCGCCGAGCGGCGTCAGCGGGGCGAGGAGCCGGCACCGGCCGCGCCGAGCGAGGAGATCATGCTGCTCACCGAGATCCGGGACGCCCTGGTCGCCGCCGGCCGGGCGCCGAACCGGCACCCCGAGGGCCCGGACGAGCGGTTCGGCGGGCAGTACCCGCCGGCGCAGCGCCACCCCTGAACCCGGACCGTCACCTGCCCGGGTGACGGTCCGGCACCCGGTGATCTTCTCGTACGTACGTTCGATAAGGTCCCCGGATGGAACAGCGAAAGCACTGGTGGAACGGCAAGTGGGGGCGCCTGGCCCGGCGCGACGTCTACCTCCGGGCGGATGCCGACCAGTGGCACCTGGAACAGCGGGCGGGCGGAGCCGAGGGGATCTCCCGGTTCTACGAGTTCGACAGCGAGGAGGCGGCGTACGACGTCGTCCGGACCCTGCTGGCCGGACCGGACACCTGGCGGGAACTCTCCGCCCGCCCGCCCGGGACGGACTGACCCGGCTCGGCGGGACGGACCGACCGGCTCAGCGGGACGGCGCCTCCAGCAGCGCGATGGTGCTGAGCGTGACCTGGTCGCGGATCCGGGTCACCGAGGTCTGCCACTGCCGGGTGAAGCCGGGCCGGTGTTCGAGGTCCTGCCAGACCGGCAGCACCGACTCGTCGAGCCGGGCGGCCGGCATCCAGAGGTGCAGCAGGCAGTCGATCGCCGGCCGCAGCCGGTCGATCTTCTGGGTCCGGGTGCCCGGCCCGGTGAGGCTGAACTCGATGAGCGACAGCAGCGTGGTGAGCAGCCAGTCGTGCAGGGCCAGGTCCTCGCAGAACTCGACGAGCGCGGGTACTGCCTCCTGCGGCGCCGTCAGCTCCAGGCTACGTAGCGTCTCGGACTCGATCCGGAACTTGCCGTGCGGCTCGGTCCCCGGGTCGGCGGCCGGCAGCACCGCCCAGCGCAGCCGGGTGCGCTTGGTCCGGAACGGCGGCCGGCGGTCCAGCCGGGGCGACTTCTGCACCGCGTCGATCAGCCGGGCGCTTATCGCGCCGAGGTTGAGCGTCTGTGGCTGGTAGGTGGGCCCGAGGAAGCCGCGGGCGACGTCCCGGAGGTCGACCTTGCCGATCGTCTCCACCCAGCCGGGCCGGGCCAGGTAGTGCGACCAGATCAACCGGCGGTTGCTGGCGGCCCGGTCCAGCCGGGTGTAGGTGGAGCCCTGCAACACGTGCCCGCCGGTCACCGCCGCGTGCGACACCACCGTCCCCACCCCCCGGGTGCCCCGGCCGGAGCCGGCCGGCAGCCGGCAGTCGATCCCGGTGAGCTGGTCCGGCGAGACCGCGTACGCGATCGGCCGTTCGGACCGGCGGACCCGCTGACCGACCAGGAAGTCGAGGAGTTGGGCGGTGTTCTCCAGCGAGAGCGAGCTGGAGTTCTGCAAAAGTCCGGTATGGACCTCGCCCAGGGTCAGCATTGCGCGCCTCCGCACGCTCGTTGGCACCGTGACCGCATCACCGGGGCCGGGTCGCCGTGACAGCGTCACGGTAACCGATGTCGGTGCCGGACATGGTGATCGGCTGACGGCAATTCATTCTGGTACGCCCGCCCAGGTCCGGTACGCGACGCTCACCCCATCCGACCAGCGGAAACCTCGCTGTTGCGTCCTATTGGTACGGTTGCGTTACGCGCCGCTCACGCCGCCCCGAGCGTCACCCCCAAGGAGCCGCCGCCGTGACCAAGGTCTACGTCTCGGCCACTTTCCGGGATCTCCAGGAGTGCCGGGCCGCCGTCCAACTGGCACTGCGCCGACTGCGGGTCGAGGACGTGGCCATGGAGTCGTACGTGGCCGAGGACCGCCGACCGCTCGAACGCTGCCTGGCCGACGTCGCCGAATGTGACGTCTACGTCGGCATCTTCGCCTGGCGGTACGGTTTCGTCCCGGCCGGCTACGACCGCTCGATCACCGAACTCGAATACCGGGAGGCGCTGAACGGCGGTAAGCCCTGCCTGATCTTCCTGCTGGACGAGGAGGCGCCCTGGCCGCGCAGCTTCGTCGACCGGGGCCGGGACGCCGACAAGATCGAGACGCTCCGCGCCGAGCTGGCCGACCGGCACATGTGCGGCACCTTCCGGGACCCGGCCGACCTGGCCGCGATGGTGACCGCGGCGGTGGCGAACTGTCTCACCGACGCCGGGGTGCAGGGTGACGGCGGCATGCCCGCGCTGAGCCGGGACACGCTCAAGCAGTATCTGCTCCGGCTGCGCCAGCACTACGGGGTGCTGGACCTGGACGCGCTGACCCCGGAGCAGAACGAGGACTACCTCCGGATCCAGTTGACGTCGGTCTTCGTCGAGCAGTGGGTACGCGAGGACCCGCCGCCGGCCGAGCTGCCCCGGGAGTGGCTGCGCCGGATGCAGTCCGAGGGGCGGATCGGCACCGAGGACGTGCCGGAGGAGGTCGACCCCCGGGAGCTGGTGCAGTTGCACGAGTCGTACCGGGCGAAGCCGTTGCAGCGGCTCTTCGACGTACTCGGTGCGCCGGAGCAGCGGGCGATCGTGCTGCTCGGCGACCCGGGGTCGGGCAAGTCGACGGCGGCCCGGTACGTCACGCTCAGCCTGACCGGCGGTCCGACCGACGACCGGCTCTCCGCGCTCGCCGACCACCTGCCGCTGCTGATCGAGCTGCGCTCCTTCGTCACCCTGGTCGCCGAGGGCAAGTGCGACAACTTCGTCGACTACCTCGACCACCGGGCCGGCACCGACGGGCTCGGCATCGAGCGGGCCGCGCTGCTGCGGCACCTCGGGATCGGCGGCCGGGCCGTGATGATCCTGGACGGTCTGGACGAGGTCTTCGACCGGCACCGCCGGGAGGAGGTGGCCCGGCAGATCGCCGGGTTCGCCGCCAACCACCCGCAGGTACGCATGATCGTCACCTCCCGGATCATCGGCTACTCCCGCCGGATCCTGACAAGTGTCGGCTTCGTGCACTACACCCTGCAGGACCTGGACGAGGAGCAGACCGGTGACTTCCTGTCCAGCTGGTACCGGCTGGCGATCCGGGACCGGCCGGAGGACGCGCACGCCCAGCGGGCCCGGCTGCTGGACGCGATGCGGCACTCGCACGCGATCCGGGAACTGGCCGGCAACCCGCTGCTGCTCACCATCCTGGCGATCATCGGCAAGCACCAACCGCTGCCCCGGGAACGCTGGAAGCTCTACGACCACGCCGCCACGGTGCTGGTGGCACAGTGGGACACCGACCGGCACCTGCCGGAGCAGTCCCCGGCGGCCAGCTTCCTGGACCCGGAGGACAAGAAGGAGCTGCTGCGCCGGCTGGCCTACCGGATGCAGTCGGCCGACCGCGGGCTGACGGTCAACTACATCGACCGGACCGAGCTGAGCGACGTCTTCGAGCAGTACCTGGTCGAGCGCTACCGGCGGGACGCGGCCACCGCACGGACCATCTCGCTGACGATGATCGACCAGTTCCGGGAGCGGAACTTCATCCTCAGCCGGTACGGCCCGCACGTCTACGGCTTCGTGCACCGCACCTTCCTGGAGTTCTTCTGCGCGGACGCGATCCTGGCCAAGTTCCAGCACGACCAGGTGCTCTCCTTCGAGCAGCTCAAGGACCTGTTCCGGCAGCACTGGGCCGACCTGTCCTGGCGGGAGGTGCTCCGACTGCTCGCCGGTGCGCTGCACCAGAACCACACCGCGCAGCTCATCCAGTTGCTCACCACCGAGGTCAACCAGCCGTGGCCGCCGGCCGACTTCGCCCCGCCGCCGTGGAACCTGGCGCTGGCCGTGCAGTGCCTGGCCGAGGTGCGCAACCTGCACAACGCCGCCGCCAAGCCGGCCGAGACCCTGCTGCGGCAGTTGATCCTGCTGCTGGAGCACTGCGTCTCGATCGACGACCGGGAGACCGCCCGGCTGATCGACGAGGAGATCCTGCCGGCCGCCAAGGCGATCGGGCCGAACTGGCCGGGCCGGAAGATCTACCTCTCCTGGTACCGCCGCCGGGGTGTCCGGGTGGTCTGGAACCCGATCTCCACCCACGCCGCCCGGTTGGCCGCGATGCTCTCCACCCCGGCCGAGCGGATCGACGACCTCTTCGACGACGTGCTCGCCACCATGGACGACAGCCCCGCCTCGTACGCCTCGGTCGCCGGGCTGGCCGAGCTGGCCCAGCTCGCCACCTCGGCGGTGGACAGCCCGGCGCACCAGGCCGCCGCCGCGCGGGCCCGGACCCGGCTGATCAAGCGGGCTCGGTCGGACAACCACGCCGGGGTGCGGCTCGCCGCCGTGCAGGCCCTCGGGGAGCGGTTCGGCACCGACGCCGAGGCCCGCGACCTGCTGATCGAACGGGTCCGCGCCGACGGGTACGCCGGGGTGCGGCTCGCCGCCGTGCAGGCGCTCGGCGAGCGGTTCCGGGACGAGCCGAACGTCCGCGACCTGCTCCGGGAACGCGCGCACGCCGACGAGCACGCGAGCGTGCGGCGTACCGCCATCCAGACCCTCGGCGACCGGTACGGCGGCGACGACGAGCTGCGGGACGTACTCGTCGAGTGTCTGCGTACCGACCCCGACGCCGAGGTGACCCGGACCGCCGCGCACGTACTCGTCGAACGGTTCGCCGCCACCCGGCAGGTCCGGGACCTGCTGATGGAACGCGCCCGGGACGACACCGACCCGGTGACCCGGCGGACCAGCGTGCGGGTGCTCGGCGAGCGGCTGGCCGCCGATCCCAAGGTCCGGGCGCTGCTCATCGACCGGGTGCGCGCCGACCGGGACCCGGGGGTGCTCCGGGTCGCCGCCCGCGCCCTGATCGACCAGCAGGGCCCGCACACCACCACCCGGGACCTGCTGGTCAGCCGGACCGGCGGGGACGCCGACGAGACGGTACGCCGGGCCGCGCTGCGGCTGCTCGTCGAGCACTTCGAGCGGGACACCGCACTGCTCGACCTGCTGGTCACCGCCGCCCGGCAGGACCGGGACGCCGACGTACGGCTGCTCGCCGCCCGGGCGCTGACCGACGAGATCGGTGCCGAGGCGTCGGTCGGGGCGGCGCTCGGCGAGCTGGCGCTGCGCGACCCGGACGCCCGGATCCGGCTGGTGGCCGCCCGGGCGCTGATCGAGCGGGTCGGGATGGACTCCGCCGTCTCCGAGGTGCTCGCCGGGCTGGCCCGGGACGACGTCGACGCGGCCGTACGGCTGGCCGCCGTCGACGCCCTCGCCGACACCGTGCGCCGGAACCCGACCACCCGGGAGGTGCTGCTGCACCGGGCCGGTACCGACTCCGACGCCGAGGTGCGGCTGGCCGCGCTGCGGGCGCTGACCCGGGAGCCGCGACTGTCCGCCGAGGTCCACCGGGTGCTGCTGGACCGGGCGCGGCACGATCCGGACGCCGGCGTCTTCGCGCTCGCCGCCACGGCGGTGGTGGAGCGGGGCGGCTCCCAGGACGACGTGCACGAGCTGCTCGAAGGGCGGGTGCACGGGGACAGCAACGCCCGGGTCCGGCTCGCCGCCGTACGCCTGCTGGTGCAGCGGGTCGGCGTCGACGCCGAGGTCCGGGAGGCGCTGCTGGAGCGGATCCGGCACGACCCGGACCCCGAACTCGTGCACGAGGCGGCCGTCGAGCTGGCCACCCGGCTCGGCACCGACGTGGAGCAGTGCGAGCTGCTGATGGGCCGGGCCACCGGCGAGGACCCGCAGATCCGGACCGTGGCGGTACGCATCCTCGGCGAGCACTTCGGCGCCGACCGGGCGGTACGCGAGCTGCTGATCGAGCGGGCCGGCAACGACAAGGACGTGCAGGTACGCCGGGAGGTGCTCCGGGTGCTCGGCGAGCGCCTGGCCGAACATCCCGAGGTGCGTACCCTCTTCGTGGAGCGGCTGCGTGACCAGGACTGGTCGGTGCGGGCCGCCACCGTGCAGGCCCTCGGCACGCACTTCGGCGACGACCACCAGACCCGGGAACTCCTGACCGAGCTGGCCCGGGACGATCCCGATCCCGGGTTCCGCCGCCGGGCCGGTCAGGTGCTCACCTGGCTGCCCGACGCCGACCCCGACCACCTGCCGGACGTACGGCGGTGAGGGGGGTGCGGTCAGTCGCTGGTGAAGACGTACTCGATCCGTTCGACCAGGTCCTTGGGCAGGTCGATGTGCTCGTTGCGGCTGCGGGTCTGGATCTGGTCCAGCACGGCCGGGCTGATCGAGACCTGGCTCAGGATCGTCCGGACGGCGTGCTCGATCGGCAGGAAGCGCGATCCGAGCACCGAGAAGGCGCGGTACGCGCTGAACGGGGCGGCGTGCGGGTTGAGTTTGACCACCGCCGGCATCTCGTCCCAGTCGTCCGGCCAGTCGTCGAGCTGGTAGGGGTTTGTCACCCCCTCGCCCTCGTGCCGGAGCAGGCCGAGCCGCATGAGCTGCCAGACGGCGGCCAGGAACGGGCAGGACCAGCGTCGCCGGCCGTCCTCCTCGTAGTCCCACAGCTCGACGTCCATGAAGATGGAGTGCCGGTTCGCGGCGTTCTGCACCGGCGGCTGCCAGGCCCGGCCGACGCTCATCGCCTGGCCGGGGCCGGAGGTCGGCGACCGCCGGCCGTTGCAGAGCCAGCCGGTCTCCGTGGTCGGCGGGCGGTCCCCGGTGGTCTCCGGGACCGGGTCGGAGACGAGCTGGGTGAGCACCAGTTCGGCGAGCGGGATGTCGTCGGCCTGGGCGCAGCCGGCCTCCCGGGCGAAGTAGTCGATCACCAGCCCGGCGTCCCGCGCGGCCTCGCGGACCTGCTCCATCACCACCCGGGGCGTGCTGAACCGCTGGAAGTAGTCGTCGATCATGAAGCAGGTGCTGACCCGGGGCCGGCCGTTCGGGATCCGGTCGGCGACGGCCTGCCGGGCCGCCGCCGCCCACGGCACGACCCGGGCGAAGTGCCGGCGGAGCTGGTCGATCCCGCCGGCGAACTCCTCGATGTAGAGGTGTCCCAGCTCGATGGAGAGGTGCGAGAGCGGAACGGACTCGACGCTGCGTCTGGCCGCCGTCTCCTCGAAGGTCACATCCGGTCGTCTCACAGCATCTCCCAGGCCGCGTCGTCCACGATGAGTTTTGCCAGTGCTGAGAAGGCCTCCACTGTCTCCAGGTTTGCGATCTTGCGCGCGTACACGTCGTTGTCGGAGATCAGTTGCTCGCGCCACTGCAACACCGGGTCGAGCGGTACCGAGCCGATCAGCATCGTCCGGCCGACCCGGTTGTTGCTGGCGAGTTCGAGCAGGTCCTGGTTGCACTCGCGGAGCCAGGCCACCTGCGGCGGTCGCAGCCCCTCCAGCTCCGGCGAGTCCGGGTCGACCACCGCGGTGCGCACGAACCGGAGCCGGTTGACCAGGTCCTCGTAGTCGTGCCCGGCCAGCGTGCCGGCCTCCAGGATGCCCCGGGTGCCGTAGACCAGGCTGGAGGCGGCGAGGACGTGCTGCCGGGTCCAGCGGTGGAAGACCAGCCAGCGGGAGCGCACCGACTTCAGCTCCGGCCTGGCGGTGGCGGCCAGCACCATCTGGGTGGCGTACGACCGGCCGGCGCTCAGGTCGACGAGGCTGAGGTCGAACTCCTCCTCGAGCCGCAGGAAGAGCCGGGCGCAGCGTTCGATCCGCTCCGGGGTGGCCGGGAACTCGCCGCCGCCGCTGTCACCCGGCAGCAGCACCAGCCGGCCGGCGCCGGGCGGCCGGTTGCGCAGGCTGGGCCGGTCGGACTCGGTCCAGACCTCGATGCGCTGCGGCTCGGCCAGGGCGCCGTCGAGATAGTCGTGCAGTCCGCCCCGGGTGGTCCCGTGCACCGCGGAGTTGATGTTGAAGATCGCGCCGGCCGTCGGCGACCCGAAGTCGAAGTCCAGATAGCAGACGTCGCTGCCCTGCAACGCGCTCCGGTAGAGCATGTTGCTGCTGGTGACCGACCGTCCGGTGCCGCCCTTGTCGGAGACCGCGAAGACCAACATCTCAGCCCGCCTCCGCGACGTCGCGCCGGGCCGCGGCCAACTCGTCCAACTGGCGCAGTACGGCGCTGGCCAGCGCTGCGGCGGTGCCGGGGCGCTCGTGCACGATCTCCCGGGCCCGCCGCAGGTTGACCCGGACCATCTGGAGCGTCTGCTGCATCTTCGGGCCCGCCGCCGCCGCGCCGGCCAGCAGCTCCATGTCGTAGAGGTGCTCGGCCTCGTTGAGCAGGTCCAGCGCGTGCTTGGTGAGCCGGTCGCTGCGCAGTGGCGGGCGGCGCAGCACGCGTACCGTGGTGACGAGGCCCTGCACCACCCGCTCGGTGTAGTACCACGAGGGGGCGTCGTGGTATTCGTCGAACTGCCGGAACACCCGGGCCGGCTGGTCCCACAGGCTCCGGCTGTTGCCCCGTTCCAGGCGCCGCAGCACCAGGTGGTCCCAGACCAGGTCGGCCAGGTCCAGCATCCTGGCCCGCTGGTCCGCGTCGCTGAGCAGACCGGCGATGTACGCGGTGCGCTGCAACAGCAGCGCCGAGAACTCGGTCACCGCCCAGCGCAGCGTGGGACCGCCCAGCTTGTCGCTATTCTGCAGGGTCATCCGTACGCCCGGCGAGTGCAGCGTGAGCGCGGGATCCTCGTCGAACGGCCGGCGGGTCACCCGGGCCCGGTTGGCCAGCTCCTCCAGCACCGCGCCGACCCGGCTGAGGTCGGCGTCGGCGCCCCGCTCGACCACCAGACCCTTGACCGCCAGCGAGGTCACCAACAGGGTGTAGTAGTCGTTCGCGTCCCGGTCGGTGGTCCGCCACGGGATGTCCTCCAGCGGCCACCGGTGCCCGTCGCCGAAGGTGGCGACGGTGGCCCAGTAGCCCCGGGTCAGGTCCCACCGCAGTTGCA
Organism: Plantactinospora sp. WMMB782; assembly: GCF_049179135.1. Lineage (NCBI taxonomy): Bacteria > Bacillati > Actinomycetota > Actinomycetes > Micromonosporales > Micromonosporaceae > Plantactinospora > Plantactinospora sp. WMMB782. Next base: position 2,206,153 of record NZ_JBMHMC010000007.1, read on the forward strand.
GCGCCCGGGAGAGCCGCTGCTGCTCCTCGTTGAGCAGGCCCAGGATCCGGGTCCGCTCGGTGAAGAGCTCCTCGATCGCGTCGATCGCGATCACGGTGAAGTAGAGGTACGGCTCCTCGGGCGCCACCCCGGCACGCTGCTCGCCGATCGGCTCGGTCGTCTCGACGTCCGGCGCCTCCCGGACGGTGCCCCAGGACCAGCCGCACTCGAAGAGCCGGTTCGGACTGTCCAGGTCGGCCACCTGACCGGAACCGATCATGACCTCGCGGAAGCTCGCGATGGTCTGCCGCAGCCGGCGGCGCAGTTGCGCGACGACCTGGCGCTGCGGCAGGTTGCTCTGGTTGAGGGTACGGACCAGCGCCTGCCCCTCTTCGGAGTCGACGTCGAAGACGTTCACCGCGAAACTGCGCAGCAGACCCACCATCGCGGCGGTCAGCCGGGTGCTCGCCATCGTCTCCAGGTCGTCGATCTCCCGAATGATCTCCTCCCGGCGGACCGCCGTCCGGAAGACCCGGGCGAAACCGATGGCGGCCAGGGAAAGTGTGATCGACATGGCGAACGAGTCCACGATGTCGAGATCGAGTTGCTGCTCGGACGGCTCGCCGCCGTCGGTCTGGAAATAGGTCCGGCCGGAGAAGACCGGCGTCCCTGATTTGTCGGTGTAGCGCTGGTAATACTCCGTGAGCACCTGGATGAGTACCCGGGGGATCTGGGTGGCGGTGCCGAGCGGGCGCAACGCCCTGATCATTTCCTCGGCGGTCTCGTCCGGACGGTCCAGCCCGAAGTCCGCCTGGGTCGCCGGTAGCAGGATGCAGAGCAGCTGTTCGGCGTCACTGATCGAGTTCGGCCCGTCCCGACCGCCCCACTGCCACTTTCCGTCCTGCCAGCTCGTCCGGACGGTGGCCGCCCAGATCTCCAGGAGCTCCTGACGGGGCTGGATCCTCATCTATCGTGCACCACCATCCGCGAAAAACACCGGCCAGGTCGAGCGGCACTCATGTTGTGCGTCGGGCAGCCCGACGACTGTCCCGCGCGCCCCGATGATAGAGACGTGATCGACCGGCTGCGGCGGCCCCGGCTCCACCACCGGTGGTGAATCAAAGGAAGATGCTGGTCAACGCCGTAATGATCGGCCTTTCCACAGTGGTGCCACGTTTCACCGCGGTCACCCCCTTCGCATCTCGGGCCTATCCATCAATGATGGCGTACGCGTCAAGGCAGGCGGAACACCTCGCCGGGCCGCTCACCAGGAACGGCGGATACGGACCGGCCACCAGGAACGGCGGTCGCGGGCCGGGGGCGGGAGCCGGTCAGCCCTGCCGGGCCGGGTCGGTGAGCTGCTGGCGTACCGCCCAGAGCGCGGCCTCGGTGCGCGACGCCGAGCCGGTCTTGCGGAGCAGGTTGGAGACGTGCACGGTGACCGTGCGTACCGAGATGCCGAGCGAGCGGGCCACCTGCTTGTTGGACATGCCGGCGGCCAGGCAGGAGAGCACCTCGACCTCCCGGCCGGTCAACTGTCCGGGCGGGAAGGGGTGTGCCGGCTCGGCCACGAGTTCCTCGGGACGCTGGCCGCGCTCGGCCACCAGCAGCTCCATCAGCCGGAAGGGATTGCCGCCGGTGCGCCGGCACACCGACTCGACGACCGCCGGTGGCACCGGCAGGTCGGGATAGACCTGGGCGAGCACGGCGGCCACGTCCGGCCGGCCGAGCGGGCCGAGGTGCTGCCGGACCGCGCCCGGCGCGCCGGAGAGCCGGGCCAGGGTGGCGGCGACCAGCCGGGGCGACACCGCCTCCTCCGGCGGCCGGCTGCCGACCACCAGCAGGGCCGGCAGGTCCGGCGCGGCGGCCAGCTCGCCGACCAGGTTCAGGCTGGCCGGGTCGAGCGCGTGCAGATCCTCCACCACCAGTACCGCCGGACCGGCGCCGACGAGTGCCCGCACGGTGCGTACCGCCAGCCGCAGCAGGGCGTCCGGGGCGTACCGCTCCCGGGGCGCGTTCGGGTGCTGGGCCAGCCAGGCCAGCGCGTCGGGCGGCAGCGGCAGGTCGGCGGTCTCCCGGCCGGTGAGCGCGGCGGCGAGCCAGTCGTACGGCGCCGGGGTGTGCACCCGGGCCGTACCGCTCAGCACTGTCGACGGCCGGGGGGCGAGGCCGTCCAGGGCCGCGCTGATCAGCAGGCTCTTGCCCACTCCGGCGGCGCCGGTGAGGACCACGCAGCCCGTCCGGGAGCGCCCACCGGCGACCGTGGCCCAGGCGGCGGCGAACTCGGCCAGCTCGCCGGCACGCCCGACCATGGAGACCGGCATCATGCGTCAACATTACGCAGTACTGCGTAGTGACTTCGCCGCGGATCACGGGGCAAGCTGCACGGTATGACCTTTGTCCTGCGCAGCCTGGCGGTCAGCGACCCTGGCCTGGTCCGGCCGAACAACGAGGACGTGGCGTTCGCCGGCAGCCGCCTGGTCGCCGTCGCCGACGGCATGGGCGGCGCACCGGCCGGCGAGGTGGCCAGCGAAATCGTGATCAGCTCCCTGGCCCCGGTCGAGCGGTCCGCTCCCGACGTCGAACCCGTGGCCGCCCTGCTGGCGGCGATCGACACGGCCACCGCCCGGATCCGGGCGGTGACCGACGCCGACCAGGCCACCGAGGGGATGGGCAGCACGGTCACCGCGGTGCTGCTCGCCGGCCGCCGGCTCGCGGTCGCGCACGTCGGCGACTCCCGGGGGTACCTGCTGCGAGCCGGCCGCCTGGCGCAGCTCACCCGGGACGACACCTTCGTGCAGGAGCTGGTCGACCAGGGCGGGCTGACCCCGGAGGAGGCCCGCCGGCACCCGCAGCGGTCGCTCGTCACCCGGGTCGTGCAGGGCGGCCCGCTCGAGCCGGCCACGGTCGCGCTCATCGCCCAGCCGGGCGACCGGCTGCTGCTGTGCAGCGACGGCCTCTCCGACGTGGTCGACGACGACGCCCTGGCCGGCACCCTGGCCGGCTTTCCGGACCGGGAGGAGTGTGCGCGACAGTTGGTCAAGCTCGCCCACCAGGCGGGTGCCCCGGACAACGTGACACTGGTGGTGGCGGACGTCGCCGCCGAATGATCGCCCCGGCCGCACGCCCCCGTGTCCCGCCGTGTGGCGACCGGGGCGATCGCCCGCCGCACGCCCTCGCGGAGGTGCGGGTCCGGCGGCTGCGCCCCCGGCCGGCCCCGGGCCGGATCGGCGACGGCGACCGGAAGGTCTGATTGGTCCCGCGCCGGCGCCCTCGCTCGGTAATCTCGACATATGGTGCAAACTGCTTCGCGTACCCGGCTCGCCGAACCGCCGCACCGGTCGACGGTGCGGCTCACCGTCAACGGCGGACCGCACGAGATCGACCTCGACAACCGGACCACCCTGCTCGACACGCTCCGCGAACACCTCGGCCTGACCGGTGCCAAGAAGGGCTGCGACCACGGGCAGTGCGGCTCCTGCACGGTGCTGCTCGACGGCCGGCGGGTGAAGAGCTGCCTGGTCCTCGCCGTGGCCGCCGACGACACCGAGATACGCAGCGTGGAGGGGCTGGCCGAGGACGGGCGGCTGCACCCGTTGCAGAGCTGCTTCGTCGCGCACGACGCCTTCCAGTGCGGCTACTGCACCTCCGGCCAGCTCTGCTCGGCCCTCGGCATGCTCGACGAGGTACGCCGGGGCTGGCCGAGCCATGCCACCGCCGACCTGGCCGCCGGGCCGGACGGGCTCACCGACCCGGAGATCCGGGAGCGGATGAGCGGCAACATCTGCCGCTGCGCGGCGTACCCGCACATCGTCTCGGCGATCCGCGAGGCCGCGGCGGCGGAGGGCGTCCGATGAGGAGCTTCCGGTACGAGCGGAGCACCGACCCGGGCCGGGCGGTGGCGCTGGTCGCCGCCGAGCCGGACGCGGTGTACCTCGGCGGGGGCACCAACCTGGTCGACCTGATGAAGCTCGGCGTGGCCCGGCCACGGCTGCTCGTCGACGTCACCCGGCTGCCGCTGGACTCGGTCGAGCCGACCCCGGACGGCGGGCTGCGGATCGGCGCCACGGTCCGGAACAGCGACCTGGCCGCGCACCCGACGGTCCGGCGGGACTTCCCGGTGCTGTCCCGGGCCCTGCTCGCCGGGGCGAGCGGACAACTGCGCAACATGGCCACCGTCGGCGGCAACCTGCTGCAACGTACCCGCTGCTTCTACTTCCAGGACGTCAGCCGGCCCTGCAACAAGCGCGAACCCGGGGCCGGCTGCGCCGCGCTGGAGGGGCAGAACCGGGAGCTGGCCATCCTCGGCTGGTCGCCGCGGTGCGTCGCCACCCACCCCTCCGACATGGCGGTGGCGCTTGTCGCCCTCGACGCCGTGGTGGAGGTGCTGGAACCGGCCGGCGCCCGGGACATCCCGCTGGCCGAGTTCCACCGGCTCCCCGGCGAACGGCCGGACCAGGAGACGACGATGGCCCCGGGCGGGCTGGTCACCGCGGTACGGATCCCCGGGTTGCCGTTCGGGCGCCGGTCGGCGTACCGGAAGGCGCGGGACCGGGCCTCGTTCGCCTTCGCCGCCGGCTCGGTGGCGGCGGCGCTGGACGTCGCCGACGGGCTGGTCCGGGACGTCCGGCTGGGCTGGGGCGCGGTCGCGCACCGGCCCTGGCGGCCCCGGCTGGCCGAGGCGGCGCTGCGCGGGCAGCCGGCGACCGAGGAGACCTTCCGGCTCGCCGCCGAGGAGGAACTCGCCGCCGCCCGGCCGCTGGCGTACAACGCCTTCAAGATCCCACTGATCCGCAACCTGACCGTACGGACCCTGGTGGAGCTGGCGCACCGGTCGCCGGAGCCGACGGGCGGTTCCGCCGGGGTGACCCGGTGAGCGCGCCGGCCGGCGTGATCGGCCGGCCACAGCCCCGGGTCGAGGGCCGGGACAAGGTCACCGGCGCCGCCCGGTACGCCGTCGAGCACCCCGCCGACGGCACGGCGTACGGCTGGGCGGTGCAGGCCACCGTGGCCAAGGGGCGGATCGTCCGGATCGACGCCACCGAAGCGGAACGCGAGTCAGGGGTCCTGGCGGTGCTCACCTTCGAGACGGCGCCCCGGCTGAACCCGACGGGAAGCCCCGAACTGCTGCTGCTCCAGCAGCCCCGGGTCCGCTACCGGGGCGAGATCGTGGCGCTTGTGGTGGCCGAGTCGCTGGAGGCGGCCCGGGAGGGTGCCCGGCTGGTCCGGATCGACTACGACACCGAGCCGCACAGCAGCGTACTCACCGAACGGCATCCGAGCCTCTACACGCCGGAGCGGGTCAACCCGGCCTATCCCACCGACACGTCGGTCGGCGACTTCGACAGCGGCTACCAGGCGGCCGAGGTACGACTCGACCAGACGTACCGGACACCGGCGTACCACAACAACCCGATGGAGCCGCACGCCGCGACCGCGCACTGGGCCGACGGCCGGCTGCTGGTGCGGGACTCCAGCCAGGGCACCACCGACGTGCGCGGCGACCTCGGCAGCCTCTTCGAACTGCCGACCGGGGCGGTCCGGGTCACCGCCGAGCACGTCGGCGGCGGCTTCGGCAGCAAGGGGACGACCCGGTGCACTCCCGTGCTGGCCGCGATGGCCGCCCGGCAGGTCGGCCGGCCGGTGCGGCTGGCGTTGACCCGGCAGCAGCTCTTCGGCCCGATCGGCTACCGCACCCCGATCATCCAGCGGGTCCGGCTCGGCGCCGACGCCGACGGCCGGCTCGCGGCGATCTGCCACGACGCGATCAGCCAGACCTCCACCAGCATCGAGTTCGCCGAGCAGACCGCCGTACTCACCCGGGCGCTGTACGCGGCACCACACCGCCGGACCACGCACCGGCTGGCCCGGCTGGACGTACCGACACCGTCCTGGATGCGTGCCCCCGGCGAGTGCCCCGGGTCGTTCGCGCTGGAGTGCGCCATGGACGAGCTGGCGGTCGCCTGCGGCGTCGACCCGGTCGAGCTGCGGCTGCGCAACGACACCGACGTCGACCCGGAGGAGGGTGTCCCGTTCACCAGCCGCAACCTGGCCGCCTGCCTGCGGGAGGGAGCGGAACGGTTCGGCTGGGCCCGCCGCGATCCCGCCCCGGGAGTACGCCGGGACGGCCGCTGGCTGGTCGGCACCGGCATGGCCAGCGCGATCTACCCGGCCCGGACCCCGGGGGCGACCGCCGAGGCGGTGGCCGAGCCGGACGGGACGTACCGGGTGCGGATCAACGCGACCGACATCGGGACCGGCGCCCGGACCGCGCTGTGGCAGGTCGCCGTGGACGCCCTCGGGGTGCCCGGCGACCGGGTGGCGGTGAGCATCGGGGACAGCGACCTTCCGCCGGCGTACGTCGCCGGTGGCTCGATGGGCACCGCCGGCTGGGGCCTGGCGGTGCACCGCGCCTGCGAGGGCCTGCGCCGCCAGCTCGACGGGGAGTACGCGGGCAGCGCCCCGCCGGACGGCCTCGCCGTACGCGTCGACACCATGGAGGAGACCACAGCACTGCCCACCGCCCCCCGGTACTCCTTCGGCGCACACTTCGTCGAGGCCCGGGTGGACGTCGACTCCGGCGAGATCCGGGTGCCCCGGATGCTCGGCGTCTTCGCCGTCGGCCGGGTGGTGAACCCGACGACCGCCCGTTCCCAGCTGATCGGCGGGATGACCATGGGACTCTCCATGGCGCTGCACGAGGAGGGCGTGCTCGACCAGCGGTTCGGCGACTGGGTGAACCGGGACCTGGCCGGTTACCACGTGAGCGTCTGCGCGGACGTGGAGACGATGGAGGCGTACTGGGTGCCGGACGAGGACCGGGGGAACCCGCTCGGCATCAAGGGGATGGGTGAGATCGGCATCGTCGGCTCGGCGGCGGCGGTCGCCAACGCGGTCCACCACGCCACCGGGTTGCGCCTGCGTACCCTGCCGATCCAGCTCGACGAGCTGGTGGACCGGCTGCCGACCGGTTGAGGCCGGCACGGCGCCAGGACGCACGGGACCGACGTGATCCACCTCGCAGTACTTGCACCTGACATCAACGTGAGATCGTAACGTGGCGGCATGCAGATCAACGGCAAGAAAGCCCTGGTCACCGGCGCCAACCGCGGTCTCGGCAAGGCATTCGTCGAGGCTCTCCTCGCCCGCGGCGCCACCACCGTCTACGCCACCGCCCGCCGCCCCGACCAGATCGAAATCCCCGGCGCCGTGCCCCTCCGACTGGACATCACCGATCCGGCGTCCATCGAGGCCGCGGCCACCGAGGTGGGCGAGCTCGACATCCTCGTCAACAACGCCGGGATCTCCACCGAAGCCCCCCTGCTCGGCCCCAGCACGGAGAACGTCCGGCGCGAGTTCGAGACGAACTTCTGGGGCACCCTCAACGTCACCCGGGCCTTCGCCCCCAGACTCGCCGGCGGCGCGATCCTCAACGTCATCTCGGCGTTGAGCTGGTACACCTTCGCCCCCGCCAGCAACGGCTACGCTGCCTCGAAGGCGGCGGAGTGGTCCCTCACCAACGGCGTCAGACTCGAGTTGGCCAGCCAGAAAACCCAGGTCACCGCCCTGGCCCTGGCCATAGCCGACACCGACATGATGGCCGGCTACGACATCCCCAAGCTCCCGCCCCACGAGGTGGTCACCATGGCCCTGGACGGCCTGGAGGCGGGCGAACTCGAAGTGGTCGCCGACGCTCCCACCGCCAGGGTCAAGGCCTCCCTCTCGCGCGACCCCGCCCTGTTCTACGCCGACATAACCGCTTCGCTGTTCGGCTGAAGAGCTCCTGGAGTTGGAACCGTAGAACACTTGGTTCCACATTCGTGTCCATGGAACGCATCGGTGTCCGGGCGCCGAACCAGAACACGAGCCTGGTGCTGGCGCGGGTGAGTGGCGGCGAGACTGTCGAGATCACCGATCGCGGACAGCCGATTGCCCGACTTGTCCCGATAGGCACCGACAGGTCGGTGCTGACTAAGGCCGGTGACGCATGTGGCCAAGCAGGCTAAACTAACACCTTAGCTAAGCGAGGAGGTTGCGCCATGGCGGCTGATGCGGTGCACTACAACATGCATGATGCCAAGACCCACCTGTCGCGCATCATCGAACGGGTGGAACGCGGCGAGGAGATCATCATCGACCGGGCGGGCACCCCGGTGGCGAAGGTGGTACCGCTGGTCCGGCGGGCCAACCGCACCGCAGTCGGCTCCCTCGCCGGCCAACTGGACCTCTCCGGTGACTGGGACTCACCACAGACCAACGCCGAGATCGCCGACGACTTCGGCATCGGCGCATGAACCTGCTACTAGACACTCACGTCGCACTCTGGGCCATCACCGGTGACCCGACCCTCGGCACCGAGTTGCTCGACCGACTACGCCACGAGCCGGACATCTTCCTCTCCCCGGTCACCCTGTGGGAGATCACCATCAAACAGAGCACCGGAAAACTCACCGGACCCCCTGACCTCGCAGAGCGGGTAAGGGACATGGGCTTTCGAGAACTCCCGGTGACCCACGCCCACGCCATAGCCGCCGGCCGCCTGCCATCACATCACCGCGATCCCTTCGACCGCATGCTGGTGGCACAGGCAATCACCGAAGGGCTGACCCTCGCCTCCCGCGACGCGTCGATAGCGCTGTACGGCGTGAACGTCCTCAAGGTGTGATCGGACAGCTCGGTCCACGCCTGGTAGCCGCGAGAGAGCCAGGCCCAACTTGCCCCCCGGCCGTCCCTCCCATTCCGAGCGGCGCCGGTTGCTTAGCCCCCGGCCCAAACCGTGGCCTGCAACTTCGCGGATCCTGGATCCTCCGTTTGGGTATCCGTTTCGGTGGGCCGCCGGGGACTCGAACCCCGAACCTAAGGATTAAAAGTCCTCAGCTCTGCCAATTGAGCTAGCGACCCGTCGGGTGTTCAGGCTACCGGACGGGGTCTCCGCGAGCCTCGGCGGCAGGGGTGGCACGGCGCGACCTCCGCGACACGTCCGCCACCCGCCGCCGCCATCAGTGGGCCTTACGCGCCGGGCGCCAGGGGTCCGGCCGCCGGGACCGCCCGTTTGCCCATGGGCGAGGGTCCTACCCGGGCCCCGGCCAAGGCCGGGGGACCGATCGGGAACGCCCGGATCAGCTCGCGTTGGCCGGGGATCAACCAAGATCAGCCGACGTACGTGTCGGCGAGTTGGCCGCGGAGTTTGGTGAGGGCGCGGGTGAGGAGGCGGCTGATGTGCATTTGGGAGACGCCGATCTGTTCGGCGATCTGGGATTGGGTGAGGTTGCCGTAGAAGCGGAGGGTGAGGATTTTCTGTTCGCGTTCGTCGAGGGTGGCGAGGGCGGGGCCGAGGGCGACGCGGAGTTCGGCGAGTTCGTATTCGTTGTCTTCGGTGCCGAGGAGGTCGCCGAGTTCGGTGGTGCGTTCGCCGTCGCCGGTGGGGGTGGACAGGGAGACGGCGTTGTAGGCGCGGGCGCCTTCGAGGCCTTCGAGGACTTCTTCTTCGGTGAGGTTGAGGTGGGTGGCGATGTCGGTGACGGTGGGGGAGCGGCCGAGGGTTTGTAGGAGGTTGCTGTTGGCTTCGCTGATGGCGAGGCGGAGTTCCTGGAGGCGGCGGGGGACGCGGATGTCCCAGGTGCGGTCGCGGAAGTGTCGTTTGAGTTCGCCGATGATGGTGGGGATGGCGTAGCCGGCGAAGTCGACGCCGCGGGTGGGGTCGTATTTGTCGATGGCTTTGATGAGGCCGACGGCGGCGGTTTGGGTGAGGTCGTCGGTGGGTTCGCCGCGTCCGCTGTAGCGGTGGGCGAGGTGGTTGGCCAGGGGGAGCCAGGCTTCGATGGCTTTGTCGCGGAGGGTGGCGCGGGAGGGGTGGTGGGTGGGGAGGGCGGCCATGGCGTGGAGCAGGTCGGTGGCGGTGTCGTTGAGGTGGGGCTTGCTGGCGGTGGTGGTGGGCTTGGTGGCGGTGGTGGTGGTCATGGTGGGTCTCCCTGCGTTGTGGGCGGGGACGGGGTTGTCCGTGCGGGTGCATGTGGTGGTTCGGGTGGTGGCGTGTGGCTGTTCAGGTGTCACCTTAGCCCGTTGGTATCGGCTGAGGCTAGCCGAACGGCTGATGTATAAAAGTCTCTTACGTAGTGAAAACCGGTCACAGCAGCGCATGATCGACTCAGATTTTCAGTCGATCACCGACTGAACGAGATTCGCCGATCGCGCATCCGGACCCCGAGCACGGCGGGATGATTACCGCCTGTGGATTCAAGGTGGCAGGTTGTGACCGGCCGGACGGACCGGGCCGGTGGCCGGGGTACGGCGTGATCCGGCCGCGTCGGATCATCGAGCGCTGGGGACTGGACCCGGAGGCGCTGCCCGGCGAGGAGGAGCGGCACGCCTCCTGGCTCGAACTCTTCTTCGACCTCGTCTTCGTACTGGCACTGGCCGCCGTGCAGAACCGGCTCACCGACGAGGTGCCGGACGCCGACGAGATCCTCCGGACCGCCGCGCTCTACGCGATCGTCTACTGGGCCTGGGTCGGCCAGGCGATCTACGACACCCGGTTCGACCCCGACGACCTCGGTCACCGGCTGGTCGTACTCGTCGGAATGGTCGGGGCCGGCGCCATGGCGGTCGGCGTCAGGGACGCTCCGGACACCCTGCTGCTGCCGGTCGGCTACCTCGTGGTCCGCGGCACCCTGCTGGTGCTCTACCTCCGGGTTCGCGGCACCAACACCACCGCACGGCGGCTGACCACGGTATACCTCAGTGGGTTCGGCGCGGGCCTGCTGTTCTGGGTCGCCTCGCTCGCCGTACCCGCGCAGAACCGGCCGATGCTCTGGCTCTCCGGGCTGGTCGTCGAAGTACTGACACCGTGGCTCGGCCGCCGCTGGCTGATCCGGCATCCGGTGCACCCGTCGCACCTGCCGGAACGGATCGGGCAGTTCACCATCATCCTGCTCGGGGTCAGCCTGACCGACCTGATCGACGCGATGCCGAGCCGGCCCTCGCCGGCCGCCGTCGTGGTGGCGACCACCGGGTTCCTCATCCCGGCCTCGATCTGGTGGGTCTACACCACCTTCGTGACGCTGGGCCTGACCAGGTCCCGGTTGAGCGCCGGCATCGGCTACGCGACCGTGCACGGGCTGATCGGCTCCGCGCTGCTGCTGCTCGGCTGGTGCCTGGGGCAGGCCGTCCGGGAGGTCGGTGCCGGCCGCGAGGACCTGCCCCGGATGCTGCGCCTGCTGCTGGCGGTCTCGCTGGCCAGCTGGATGATCGGTGGCCTGGCACTGCAGCGGATCGCACTGGGCGGCATACCGCGACTGCGGATCGCGGTCACGACCGTCACCGTCGGGCTGCTCGGCGCTGTCACCCTGGTGCCGCCGCCGATCGTCCTGATGCCGCTGCTCGCCGTGTTGACGATCAGTTACGCCGCCGTCAGCAGTCGACTCATAGTCCGGTTCGGGAGGGAACGGATCGAGGCATGACCGCCGCTCGCCGACGTGACCGGGCAGTCGGCAGGCAACACCTGGCCGGTGGTCAGCAGGCGAACCGGTGGTCAGCAGGCGGCCCGGCGTGACCGCCCGCCGGCCGGCGGGCATGATCGGGCCCGCCGGCCGGCGGGCGTGCTCAGGTGGCCAGCCGGCGGGCGCGGTCGCGTACCCGGCGGGCGGCGAGGTGCGCGGCCGAGAAGCTCCGGCCGGCGCCCACCCGGAGCGGCTCGGGGATGTCGACCAGCCCGCGGTACTGCACCGTGAGCAGTTGCAGCCAGCTCATCAGGCCGGCGAGTTCCTGGCCCAGCGGCTCGGGACGGCCGGCCGGGTCCACGGCGAGCGGCCCGGCGTACCCGTCGACGGCAGTCTGTAGGGCGCGGTGCCGCGCGGCCAGCTCCGGCAGCAGCTCGGCGAGCGGGACCGGGGTGCCGGGCCGGACCTGGTGCCGGCCGAGCAGCTCGGCCACCGCCTCGGCGGCGGCACTGACGACGGCGGCGAACCGGCGACGGTCCTCGTCCGGTCCCGGCATCATGCCGCCCTCCCCTTCGCCACGGCCCCGGACCCGCCCAGCGCCCGCCGCAGGTGTACGCCGGTCGGCGAGCCGCCCAGCTCGACCAGTCCGCGCGGCTCGCCCTGGTAGAGCACCCGGCCGCCCCGGCTGCCGCCCTCCGGCCCCAGCTCCACCACCCAGTCGGCGTGCGCGACCACGTCCAGGTTGTGCTCGATCACGAGCACGGTCGCCGCGTACTCGTCGACCAGCCGGTCCAGTACGCCCAGCAGCCGCCGCACGTCCGCCATGTGCAGTCCGCTGGTCGGCTCGTCCAGCACGTACGCCGGGGCGCCGCCCCGCAGGTGCGCGGCGAGCTTGATCCGCTGGCACTCGCCACCGGAGAGGCTGGTCAGCGGCTGGCCGAGCCGCAGATAGTCCAGCCCCACGTCGGCGGTCGCCGCCAGCACCGGCGCGATCCGGCGGCTGCCGGCGAAGAACTCCCGGCCCTGCGCCACCGTCATCTCCAGCACGTCGCCGATGCTGCGCCCGCGCAGCCGGTAGCCGAGCACCTCGTCGGAGAAGCGCCGGCCGTCGCAGGTCTGGCAGACCAGCGAGACGCCCTGCAGCGCGCCGAGGTCGGTCTGCACCACGCCGAGCCCGGCACAGTTGGCGCAGGCGCCGGCGGAGTTGGCGCTGAACAGCGCCGGGCTGACCTGGTTGGCCCGGGCGAACCCGGCCCGGATCTGGTCGGCGATCCCGGTGTGGGTGGCCACTGTGGAGCGGCGGTTGACGTGCGGCATCGACTGGTCGACGATCACCGCCTCGGGATGCTGCGCCCGGAACGCGCCGCCGACCAGGCTCGACTTGCCCGCGCCGGCCACCCCGGCGAGTACGGTCAGCACCCCGGCCGGCAGGTCGAGGCTGAGGTCGCGCAGGTTGTTGGTCCGGGCGCCGACGATCGGCAGTACTCCGGTCGGGGTGCGTACCGCGGCCTTCAACCGGGTCCGTCCGGTCATCGCCCGGCCGGTGGGGGTGTCGGCGTCGACGAGCGCGCCGACGTCCCCGGCGAAGACCACCCGGCCGCCCGCCGTGCCTGCGCCGGGGCCGAGGTCGAGGACGTGGTCGGCGGCGGCGATCACGTCCCGGTCGTGCTCGACGACGAGTACCGTGTTGCCCTTGTCCCGCAGCGTCCGGAGCAGGCCGGTGAGCCGGTGCACGTCCCGGGGGTGCAGCCCGGCGCTCGGCTCGTCGAAGATGTAGAGCAGGTCGTTCAGGCTGGCGGAGAGGTGCCGCACGATCTTGACCCGCTGCGACTCGCCGCCGGAGAGCGTGCCGGTGCGCCGGTCCAGGCTCAGGTAGCCGAGCCCGATCTCCACCAGGTGTCCGACCTGGGCGACCAGGGCATCCAGGACCGGCTTGGCGGCCGGCAGTTCCAGTCCGGCCAGTACGCCGAGAAGTTCCTCTGCCTCCATCGCGCAGAGTTCGGCGATGGTGTGCCCGCCGACCCGGCTGGAGAGCGCCAGCGGCGACAGCCGGCTGCCGCCGCAGGCCCGGCACGGCACCGAGGTGGTGAACTCCCGCACCATCCGCCGGGTCCGCTCGGTCGGCTCCGTCGCCTGGTCGAGGTAGCGGCGGCGGAACTTCACCACCGCGCCCTGGTAGCCGAGGTTGATCGTGGACCCGGCCACCTCCAGCGGCACGGTCCCGTCGGTGGAGTGCAGCAGGTCGTCGAGCTCCCGCTCGGAGTATGCCGAGACCGGTTTGTCCGGGTCGAGCCGGCCGGAGCCGGCGAGCAGGTGCCAGTCCCGGCTGCCGACCCTGAAGGGCGGGGCGAGCAGCGCACCCTGGTTGAGCGACCGGCGCCGGTCGAGAAAAGTGGTCAGGTCGACGTCGGTGATCTCGCCGAGGCCCTCGCACTCCGGGCACATTCCGGCGGGCATGTTGCAGGAGAACGCGTCGGGGTAGCCGACGAACGGCTCCCCCACCCGGGCGAAGAGCAGCCGCAGCAGCGGGGCGATGTCGGTGATGGTGCCGACGGTGGAGCGCGGCCCGCCGGTGAGCGGTCGCTGGTCGACGGCGACCGTCGCCGGCAGGTGCGCGATGAGGTCGACGGCCGGGCGGGCGGAGTCGGGCAGGAAGGTACGGACGAACATCGGCAGCATCTCGGTCAGCTGCCGCCGGCCCTCGACGGCGATCGTTCCGAAGACCAGCGACGACTTCCCCGATCCGGAGACGCCGGTGACGACGGTCAGCCTGCGTTTGGGGATCTCGACGTCGACGGCGGCGAGGTTGTGCTCGCGGGCTCCGCTGACCCGGATCCACTCCACGATTGGCGCCCGCTGCCCGGAGGATTCAACGACACTCATTCCTTCAACTGTATCGTTGAACTACGATGTTGAGACTTTCTCTGCGCTGGCTTCCCAGTCCAGAGCGGAAGTCTCAACCAGCGGCTTCACCTACCACGTCGCTGGCCCGGAAGGGGCGGCGGTGGATCAGGCCCGGAACGGGACGACCGGCAGCCCGGCGAACCCCGGGGCGGCCCGGAACAACGCGCCGGCGGCCGGCTCCGGGTCGTCCAGGCCCAGCCGGGAGGTGGTGATGTAGAGGTCGCGCAGCTCCGGGCCGCCGAACGTGCAGGCGGTGACCTGACCGGCCGGCACCGGAATCCGTACGTCGAGCCGGCCGTCCGGCGCGTAGCGGCGTACCTCGGCGCCGCCCCAGAGCGCCACCCAGACCCCACCCTCGGCGTCCACCGTCAACCCGTCCGGGGCGCCGTCGTCGGGCTCGATCCGCACGAACGGGCGGCGGCCGGTGAGCGCCCCCTCGGCAACGTCGTAGTCGAAGACGTCGACGCGCTGGGTCGGGGTGTCGACGTAGTACGCCAGGGTGCCGTCGGGTGACCAGCCGAGGCCGTTGGAGATGGTGACGTCGGCCAGTATCCGGCGGGGCGTCAGGTCGGCGTCCAGCCGGTAGAGCGCCCCGGCGCCCGGCCGGCTGTCGTAGGCCATCGAGCCGCAGTAGAACCGGCCGGCCGGGTCACAGCCGCCCTCGTTCATCCGCAGGTCCGGATCGGTCCAGAGGTCGGGCAGCCGGCGTACCGGCCGCAGTTCGGCGTCGGTGAGCACGAACCCGCGCTCCACCGCGACCAGGTAGCCGTTCCCGGACCGGGGCCGGACCACCGCCGCGACGCTGTCCACGTGCTGCCGGGCCACCTCCCCGGTCCCCGGTTCCAGCGCCAGTACGTCGCCGGCCAGCATGTCCACCCAGAGCAACCGGTCCGTCCGGGTGTCCCACACCGGGCCTTCGCCATGCTGGCAGCACGGCTCCGTCACCTGGGTCACCTGCGTCGCGTCGTCCACCTCGTACTCCTCTCGACACCCCGATCATGTCAGCGCGGCACGGCGCCGACGATCGCGATGCCGTCGGAGATCTCGGCGGTGGCGTTGGCGGCGTAGCCGAGCACCAGTCCCGGCGGGCCGGGGCGCTGCCGGTGCCAGGAGAGCGGCTGCACCTTGACGCCCCGGGCCAGCGCCGCGGTCGCCAACTCCACGTCGTCGACGCTGCCCTCGGCGAACGTGATGGTCAGGTGCAGTCCCGCCGCCGCGCCGTGCAACATCGCGTCCGGCAGGTGCGTCCGGATCGCCGCGATCATCGCGTCCCGGCGGCGTACGTGCCGGCGGCGGAGCAGCCGCAGGTGCCGTTCCAGCGCCCCCGACCCGATCAGCTCGGCGAGCACCAGTTGCGGCAGGGCGGCGTTGCCGAGGTCGGCGGCCCGCTTGGCGTCGACCAGGGCGGCCCGGTACCGGCTCGGGGCGAGCAGCCAGCCCACCCGCAGGGCCGGGGCGAGCAGCTTGGAGACGCTGCCGGCGTAGCAGACCTGTTCGGGCAGTACCGCCCGGAGCGCGGGTACGGGTGGCCGGTCGTACCGGTGCTCGGCGTCGTAGTCGTCCTCCACGACCAGCCCGCCGCCGGCCGCCCAGCGGATCAGCTCGCGTCGTCGGGCGCCGTCCAGCACCACCCCGGTCGGGAACTGGTGCGCCGGGGTCAGCATCACCGCCGGTGCGCCGCTGGCCACCAGTTCGGCCACCCGCAGCCCGCCCGCGTCGACCGGGATCGGCGGTGTCGCCAGCCCCCGGTTGCGAAGCTGCTGCCGGACCCCGAGCGAGCCCGGGTCCTCCACCGCCACCGTCCGCACCCCGTCGTGGTGCAACACCTGCCCGAGCAGGGTCAGCGCCTGCGCGACCCCGGCCACCACCAGCAGGTCGTCCGGGTCCACCGCGATCCCCCGGTTGCGGGCCAGCCAGTGCGCCACGGCGACCCGCAGCCTCGGGGTACCCCTCGGGTCGCCGTAGCCGAAGTCGCCGGGGGCGAGGTCGTGCAGCACGGCGCGTTCGGCCCGCAGCCAGGCCGCGCGGGGGAACGCGGCGAGATCGGGTACGCCGGGCGTCAGGTCGATCCGGGCCGGCGCCGCGCGCAGCGAGTCGAAGACGTCCGGCCCGGGAGCGCTGGCGAAGATCTGCGGATCGGCGCCGCCCAGCCGGGGATCGGCGGCGGAGCCTCGATGGGCCGGCACCGCATCGCCGGTGCGCCCGGAGCCGGTGGACCCGGACGGCGGGGCGGGTGTGCCGAGCGGAGCGGAGACGACGACGGTGCCGGCACGGCCCCGGCCGGCGACGTGCCCGTCCTCCACCAGCCGCTGGTACGCCTCGGTGACCACGCCCCGGGAGACGCCCAGCTCGGCGGCGAGGACCCGGGTCGCCGGCAACCGACCGCCCACCGGAACCCGGCCGTCGGCGATCGCGCAGCGGAGCCGGTTGGCCAGCCAGTCCGCCCGGCCACCGGCCGGCGCCTCGCCGATGTCGAGCTGGAGGAAGTCGGAGCCGGCCGTTATGGACCCGTCGGCTGCCTCCTGTTTGGCCCTGTCCACCAGGCCATTGTGCCGGGCAGAGTGATCACACGCGACATCGCCGCCGCCAGGCCGCGACGCAGGGACGACGGGGTGACCGACACGTGTACTTCCAGCACTCGACCGAGATCTGGGCCGACCATCCGGAACTTGTGGCCGGGGTCGTCGCGGCCACCGGGCTGACCCGGCGCCCCGGAACCGCCGACGGCGGGGTGGCTGCCCGGACCGCCGGGGACGACCCGGAAAGCAAGTCGGGGATCGAGTCGGGAAGCAAGTCGGGGATCGAGTCGGCGATCGCCAGGTTCACCGCCGCCGCCGAGGCCCGACTCGGCAGCGGACCGGTCGCCGAGCAGCCGGAGATCCAGGCCTGGCGGCGAACCTTCACCCGGATGGGACTCAAGCCGACGCAGTACCGGTGTGCGGCCGAGGCGCTGCTCCGGCGCTTCGCCCGGGAGGGATCACTGCCCCGGATCCATCCACTGATCGACCTCTGCAACGCCGCCTCGCTCGCCTTCGCCATCCCGGTCGGCGTCTTCGACGTCAGCCGGATCGACGGAAACCTGGAGGTACGCCCCGCCGGGGGCGGCGAGACGTACCTGACCTTCTCGGGTGAGGTGGAGCAGCCGGCCGCCGGTGAGGTCATCTTCGCCGACGCCACCGGTCGGGCACATGCCCGGCGCTGGACCAACCGGCAGAGCGGATATTCGGCGGTCCGGGAGAGCACCGACGACATCCTGATCGTGGTCGAGGGGCTGCACGCGTCGGCACCGGTCGACGTACCGAAGCTGACCGCCGCGCTGGCGGACGAACTCGTCGCGCTCTGGGCGGTCCGGCCGACGACCGCGATCCTGAGCCAGGAGAACCCGCGCTTCGAGTTCGGCCGCTGAACCCTGACGACCCGCCGACTCGGGGGTGGCGGGCCGTGTACGGCTGACCGGAGACGGCGAGCGGGCCAGCCCCCGCGGTGGTTGCGGGGGCTGGCCCTCTCGGTGGTGTGGGTGTGGGTGTTGTCGGGTGGTGTTTATGCGGAGTAGCCGCGTTCGGTGGCCCAGTTGGCGAGGTTGATGGTGCTCATCCAGTACTGGGCCTGGTCCGGGTTGGCCGGGTCGGCGATCTTGACCTTGCGGCCGTGGTCGTCGTAGCCGACGACGGTCAGGTAGTGCCCACCCGGGTAGGAGTGGGACATGCCGTCGACGTCGGTGGCGGTGCCCTTGATGTTCATCACGACCGGGCGGTTGGCGTCGATGGCGTTGACGATGTCGACCTGGAGCCGGTCCATCTGTTCGGGCTTGGCGGTGCTGTCCGGGATCGCGACGGTGCGGTAGTCCTTGCCGCCGGTGCTGTTGAGGACCCGGGTGGTGTCCTCGGCCGAGTTGGTGCCGGCCTCGGTGGTGCCGAGTCGCTTGGCGACGTCGTCCTGGCTGGGGGTCTGGCCCTGGGCGGACAGTGCGATCCGGGTCGCGGCGGGGGCGCAGTAGTAGAAGTTCTCCTGCGCCTTGTACTGGTAGTCCAGGGACTTCGACGGTGCCCGCTTGTCGATCTCGCGGATGTCGTTGGTGACCGCGGCGGCGGTCGGGTTGCCGCCGGTCGGCGGGTTCTGCGTCGAGATGGCCGGGGCGGCGAACGCGCCGCCGACGACGGCGAGGCCGGCGATGCCGAGCGCGGTCTTGCGGATCGGGGTTTCGGTGATGGCCGGGAGCCACCGCTTGACGTTGGTCATGATGGTCACCTTCCATTTCCGGGGGTACGACGCCACCACCCGCCCGGGGGGGCGGGGTGGTGGGTCGGAAGAGGGAAAGAAACCCGAAGATCAGAAGTCTCTCGGGGGTGCCGGGGGATGTAACCACGCCCGGCGGCTACCCATTCCCCGGGCCACACCGGGGGGCCGGGGCTCGGGGTGCTGCTGCGGACGTACGCCGGGTATAACCATGGCCGCCGGCCCGATGTTCCGCCACCCGGCCCCGACCAGCCACCCGATCATGACCAAAAACCGGACACCCGGCTCAGGACCGGACGTCGTAGAACTCCCGGAGCAGGGCCAGCACGGCGGCCGGGTCCTCGACGTGGGCGTTGTGCCCCAGACCGGACAGGGTGTCCGACGGTACGCCGAACCGGGCCAGCTCGGCGGAACCGACCATCGGGTCGTGCTCGCCCCTGGCCAGGAGCACCGGCGCCGACGCCGCCGACAGCAGGCCGGCCATCTCCGGCGCTCCGACCCCGAACGCGCGCGGGTCCATCGCCAGCCGCCAGCGACCGTCCCCGGACGCGACGAGTCCGCCGTCGACCACCGGATCGTCCGGTTCGACGATCCCGACCAGCCCGGAGACCCGCAGGTGCCGCTGTGCCGCCTCGGCCCGGGAGTCGTACCAGCCGACCGGCCGGGCGGCCAGTGCGGCAGCCCGGCCCAGCTCGTCGGCAGTCCAGCCGACCTTCACACCCAGCCCGACAACCGCCTCGACCCCCCAGCCCGGACCGGTACCGCCCGGTTCCGCCGAGTCCGGACCGCGACCCCCCGGTTCCGCCGAGTCCGCACCGCGACCCGCCGGTTCCGTCGGCACCTGCCCGGCCAGTTCCGCCGACGCCTGCCCGGCCAGGGCAAGTCCGACTGCGCCGCCCAGCGAGTGCCCGAGCACCACCACCCGGTCACCGGGCACGAACAGCCCGGCCAGGGCGGCGGCGAAGGGGCCGAAGGAGTACCGGTCGAGCGGCGCCGAACCGCCGTGCCCGGGCAGGTCCGGCGCCAGCCAGCGACCCGGCCAGCGCTCGGCGAGCAGCTCCGCCCAGCCCCGCCACACGTCACCGGTCGCGCCCATCCCGTGCAACAGCAGCAGCAGCGGCTGGCCCGTACCCCCGCTGGCCGCGATCCGCAGCCCTCCGGCCGCCGCACCTCCACCCGCCATGTCGAGCAGTCTGCCACCGGCAGGTTGTCTTACCGTCCACTTAGCATGGCCGAATGCCGGATACTCCCTCAGGCGGGGCTGTCAACGGGGTCGGGATCGGGCCGGGTGCGGTGGCGGTGCTGACGCTGCCACGCGGCGGATACGGTGCCGCCCAGGTGGCCTCGGTCGGCGACGAAACGCTGCTGGTGTATGCCCTGGACTGGTATTCGGCCGAACGGCCGGCCCTGGCCGAGCTCGCCGGGTCCGGTCCGCTGCGGCTGCGGCACCACAGCCACGCCGGAGCGCTGGCGGCCGTCAACATACGGCGGGACGACCCCGTCCCGCTCGACTTCGACTGGCTCGGTGACCAGCCGCTCCGGCCGGGCGCACCCGAGACCTCGGCCAGCTATGCCAGCTGGTCCTACCTGCCTGAGCAGGTCTACCACCAGCGCCAGTGGGATCTGCGGTTGCCGGAGCGAGTCAAGGCGGACTACCGGGCGGCCCGGACCCGGGGCCAGGTCGAGGTCGACCTCGGCGGTGAGCCGGCGATGGTGGGCGCGGCCACGTCGAGCCTCGACCTCGCCGGCTCGGCCCTGCTTCCGGCGAGCGGCGACGTGCGCTGGGCGGGACTCGACGCGCTGCCCCGATGCACCACGCTGACCTGGCACGGCCCGGCACGCGGGTTGCCCGAGGCACTCGCGGCCCGGCCGATCGTCTCGAACCTGACCTGGCACGATCCCCCGGCCGAGATCGACCTGACGGCCAGCAACCTGACCAGGTTCATCCTTCGCGGCCCCGGTGTGCGGGTCCTGCGGCTGCCGCCCACCCTGCTGTACTGCGGACTCGTCGGCGGCTTGCCGGCCACCGTCGACACGGCCGAACGCGGACGGTGGATCGACCTGAGTGTCGAGCTTCCCGACACCCAGGTGCTGCTGCCTGCCGGGCTGCACGGCGTACGCCGCCTGGGTGTGCGCGCCGACGGGGTGGTCTCGGCAGCGTCGCTCGGCGCACTGGCCGAGCTGGAAACGCTCCGGTTGAGCTGGCGGAGGGCGCCCGGCCTGCTGGCCGACTCCGACCCGCTGGCAACGCTGTCTCGGCTCTACGCCGTCGAACTGCTCGACGGCTACGGCTGCGCCGCCGACACGCTGCCCGAACTGCCGGCCCTGTGCCATCTGGCGGTTGACGGGCTGCGCCGCTCGGCGGTCGCCGCGTTCCGGACCCGCTACCGGGACACCGGCGTCGAGCTGCTGCTCCGGGGGGCGAAGTCCGACGGGTGGCTGGAAGCGAACTTCAGCAACCCGTTCCGGGACTGGGTCGACGACGATCCGCGCGGCGGCACGGCCGCCTGCCGGGCGTACTCGATCGCGTTGCGGGCCGTCGACCGGCTGCCGACCGAGGGAGAGGCTCGGGTCCGGGCGGCCGAGCCGATCCTCCGGGCGCTGGTCGAGGCGCTCAACCGGATCGAGCAGCGCTACGAGATCATCGACACCGTCAACCGCGAACAGGCCGGGGACGCGTTCCTTGCCCTGGCGGACCGGGCCGGGGTTCCGGCGAGGCTCGCGGACGACTGGTTCGACGACTGGCGCGATTTCTGAGCCGCCGCCGCAGCGCTCTTCGCAGCGCGGTCGTCAGCCCGGCACGCCGGCCGCTCGTCAGCCCAGTGCGGCGGCCATCCGGCGGACCGCCTCGGTGACCAGTTCCGGCGAGGTCGCCAGGTTGAACCGGACATGCCCGGCGCCGTTGGTCCCGAAGGCCGGCCCGGGCACCAGGGCGACCCGGCCACGCTCCAGGAACACCTCGGCCGGGTCGGCGGGCGCCCCGGTGTCACCGGCCGGCAGGGCCAGGTCCCGGCAGTCCAGCCAGGCGAGATAGGTGCCCTCCGGCGGCCGGTACCGCACCTGCGGCAGGTGTTCGGCGACCAGGTCGCCGAGGAGCCGGCGGTTCTGGTCGAGCCCGGCCAGCAGTTCGTCGAGCCAGGGGCCGCTGTAGCGGAACGCGGCGGTGTGCGCGAGCACGCCGAGATGGCTGGCGCCGTCGCCGGCCACCTTCGGCATCCGGGCCAGGTCGTCGGCGGCCGCCGGCCCGGCGACCAGCAGCGCCGCCTTCACCCCGGCCAGGTTCCACGCCTTCGACGCGGAGTGCAGCGCGAGGCCGCGCCCGCTGCCGGGCATCGAGAGGTACGGCCGGAACGTCGCGCCCCGACAGACCAGCGGTGCGTGGATCTCGTCGGCCACCACACGTACGCCGTACCGGTCGGACAGCTCGATCACCATCGCGAGTTCGTCGGCGGTGTGCACGGTGCCGGTCGGGTTGTGCGGGCTGCACAGCAGGTAGGCGGCCTGCCGGCCACCGGCGACGGCTTCGGCGAAGGCGGCTGCCAGGGCGTCCGGGTCGAGCCGGTGATCCGGGCCGAGCGGCGCCTCCACCACCCGCCGGTCGGCACTTCTGATGAAGTCGTAGAACGGCGGATAGACCGGCGGGTTGATCACGACCGCGTCGCCGTACCCGGTGACCAGCCTGAGCGCCTCGACCACACCGAGCATCACGTCGGGGACCAGCCGGGTCTGCTCCGGCTTCGGTGCCCAGCCCCAGCGTTCCCGGGCGAATCCGGCGAGCGCCGAGGCATAGTCGGCGCCGCCCTGCGGGTAGCCGGTGTCGCCCAGCGCGACCGCGTCGGTCAACGCCCGCGCGACCGGCTCGGCGAGCGGCACGTCCATCTCGGCGACCCAGAGCGGCAGTACGTCCGGCGGGTACCGCCGCCACTTCTCGCTGCTGCGGCGCCGCAGGTCGGCCAGGGAGAGAGTCTGCAAGGGGTTGCCCACCAGGCCACGGTACTTGCCCACCCGCCCCACGGCTCTGCTCCAACCCTCCGGTCCGCCCCGGCTCTACTCCCCCGGCCCCTTTCGGCCCCGACCCGCCTCGGCCTGAACACCGCACCAGCCGGCCGCCCGCACCCTGCCCTGCTCGATCAGTCTGTCGCTCGCTCGGCCGGCCGGCCGACCCTCAGTGCGTCGGGGGCGGGACACTCTCGCGGGCAGACTGTCGAGCTGGGTGCACAGACGGGGCAGGCGTCGATCCGGAATGAATTCGCCGCGGCCGGGCCGGAACTGATCGGGCCGAATCTGGATCTGGATCTGGCGGCGGGAGCACAGGCGGGGCAGCTCGACAGTCTGCGCGGAAGGTAGTCGGTCCCCGCCGCCGCACCGGACCGGTCCGGACGTACGCCCACGTCCTCGGCCGGGTCCGGCCGCGTCTGCTGATCCCCCGCGCCCGCAGGTCAAGGCACCCGCAGGTCAAGGCACCCGCAGGTCAAGGCATCTGTACGGGATATGACCCCGGCCCGTACGGCATCGAACTCGGCTGTACCGGATAGGTGTCCCGGCGTTCGGCCTGGGCGAACCCGGCGGCCCGGCTGTTCACCTGCGGCCAGCCGCCGGCCTCGTGGAACAGCCGCAGTGCGGTCGCCACCACCTCGGCCAGGGACTCGTTGGCCTCGATCTCGATGGTGGCGCCCGGTGTGTCGATCCGGACCTTGGTCGGGTTGGCCGAGCCGTCACCGGACGACCTCGCCGCCGTCGAGCCGGCCGGCCCGGAGTCGGCCGGCCCGGAGTCGGCCGGCCCGAAGTCGGCCGATCCGGCTGCGGCGGTGGCCGGCGATGCCGGCGCGGCGGCGGGCGGGGCCGGCATCTCGGCGGTGCCCGGCAGGTCCGGCGTCTCCGGATTGGCCGGGACCTCCGGCGGTGAGGTCTCGGGGGCCGGCGAGGTCTCCGGCACGACCTCCGGGGCGATCTCCGGCGGTGCCGGCTGGGCGGGAACCGTACCGACGGAGGAGACGGATGGGGATGGTTCGGTCGTCACCACGTCATTGTCGGGTCCCGCCGCACCGGTCCGCCACGACCGTCCCGGCGTCCCAATCTGGCCGTCGGGCCCACTCAGCCGGCGACAAGTGCCGGCTCTCCGGCTCCGGACCGCTCCTGCTGCTGGTCGAACTGGGTCCGGTACAGCTCCGCGTAGCGGCCACCGGCGGCGAGCAGCTCGTCGTGGGTGCCGCGCTCCACGATCCGGCCCTCCTCGACCACCAGGATCTGGTCGGCGGCCCGTACGGTGGAGAGCCGGTGCGCGATCACCAGCGCCGTCCGGTCGGCCAGTGCCTCGCCGAGTGCCGCCTGCACCGCCGCCTCCGATGTGGAGTCGAGGTGCGCGGTCGCCTCGTCCAGGATCACCACCCGGGGGCGGGCCAGCAGCAGCCGGGCGATTGTCAGCCGCTGCCGCTCACCACCGGAGAGCCGGTAGCCGCGCTCGCCGACCACCGTGTCCAGCCCGTCGGGAAGGCTCTCGATCAGGTCGGCGAGCCGGGCCCGGCGCAGCACGTCCCACAGTTCGTCCTCGGTGGCGCCCGGCCGGGCCAGCAGTAGGTTGGCCCGGATCGTGTCGTGGAACAGGTGCCCGTCCTGGGTGACCAGGCCGAGCGTCTCCCGTACGGAGTCGGCGGTGAGGTCCCGGACGTCCCGCCCGGCCAGGCGTACGGCACCGGCGTCGGCGTCGTAGAGCCGGGGTACGAGCTGGGCGATCGTGGACTTGCCGGCTCCCGATGAGCCGACCAGGGCGACGAGTTGGCCCGGCTCGACCCGGAACGACACGTCGTGCAGCACGTCGACCCCGCCCCGGGTGTCCAGGGTGGCCACCTCCTCCAGCGAGGCCAGCGAGACCTTCTCCGCCGACGGGTAGCCGAAGGTCACCCCGTCCAGCTCGACCGAGACCGGCCCGTCCGGCACCCGCTCCGCGTCGGGCTTCTCGGTGATCAGCGGCTTGAGGTCGAGGATCTCGAAGACCCGCTCGAAGCTGACGAGTGCGCTCATCACCTCGACCCGGGCGCTGGCCAGGGCGGTCAGCGGGGCGTAGAGCCGGGTCAGCAGCAGGGCGAGCGCGACCACGGCGCCCGGTTCGAGCTGACCGCGCAGCGCGTAGAAGCCGCCGAGGCCGTACACCAGGGCGAGGGCCAGCGCCGAGACCAGGGTGAGCGAGGTGATGAAGACCGATTGCACCATCGCGGTGCGTACTCCGATGTCGCGGACCCGGCGGGCCCGGAGGGCGAACTCGGCCGACTCCTCCGCCGGCCGGCCGAAGAGCTTGACCAGGGTCGCTCCCGGCGCCGAGAAGCGCTCGGTCATCTGGGTGCTCATCGTCGCGTTGTGGTTGGCGGCCTCCCGCTCCAGCCGGGCCAGCCGGCTGCCCATCCGGCGGGCCGGCAGCACGAAGACCGGCAGCAGCACCAGCGCGAGCAGGGTGATCCGCCAGGAGATGCCGATCATCACGACCAGGGTGAGCAGCAGCATGACGAGGTTGCCGACCACTCCGGAGAGGGTGTCGGAGAAGGCCCGCTGCGCACCGATCACGTCGTTGTTGAGCCGGCTCACCAGGGCGCCCGTCCGGGTACGCGTGAAGAAGGCGACAGGCATCTGCTGCACGTGGTCGAAGACGGCGGTACGCAGGTCGAGGATCAGCCCCTCGCCGATGCTCGCCGAGAGATAGCGGTTGTAGAGCGCGAGCCCGGCCTCGACCAGCGCGACGACCCCGATCAGCACGGCGAGCCCGACCACCAGGTCGGTGCTGCCGTCGCCGACGATGCCGTCGACCACCCGCCCGGCCAGCACCGGCGTGGCCACCGCCAGCACCGCCATCACCACGCTGAGCAGCAGGTAGCAGGCGAGTCGTCGACGGTGCGGCCGGGCGAACCCGGCGATCCGGCGGAGCGTGGCCATCGAGAACGGGCGTCTGTCCTGCTGGGCGTGCATGGCGTGGTAGAGCGAGTTCCACGCCGTGACTTCCATGTCCATCGTGCTTGCTCCCCCTGTGGACGCCGAATCGACCGAACCATATCGGCGCCCACCGACATTAGGACCTCAAGCATTGTCGAGGTCAACCTCCGGCAGGGTCGTCGGACCGACCCGGGCCGGTGGCGGATGTGACAGACTCGCGACTCGTGCCACTCCGAATCCCCCGTCCCACCCGGTACGGCTGGCTCGCCGCCGGGCTGGGCCTGCTCGGGGTGCTCTGGCGGGTCTGGCTGACCGTGGCCGGCACGCCGCCGACGAACAGCGACGAGGCCACCATGGGGCTGGCCGCGCTGCACATCGCCCAGGGACGGGACCTGCCGGTCTTCTTCTACGGGCAGCACTACATGGGCACCATCGAGGCCTACCTGTCGGCGCCGCTCGTCGCGCTCGCCGGGCCGTCGGTGGCCGCGCTGCGGATTCCCACCCTGCTGCTCTACGCGCTCTTCCTGGTGCTGATGTACCTGCTGGTCCGGCGCGTCTTCACCGCCGGTCTGGCGGTGCTCACCGTCGGACTGCTGGCGCTGGGCTCGGACCGGGTCGTGAAGAACCAGTTGATCGCCGGTGGCGGCTATCCGGAGACCGCCCCGATGCTGGCCGGCCTCCTGCTGCTCACCTACCTGATCGTCACCCGCGCCACCACCCGCTGGTACGCCCTCACCGGCTGGGGCGTCCTGTTCGGGCTGGTCCTGTGGAACCACTGGCTGCCGGCGCCGTACCTGCTCGGGGCGCTGCTGGTGCTCGGCGCCGCCCGGGTGCCGACCCGGCGCACCGCCGGGCTGGTCGGGGCCGGACTGCTGGTCGGGGTGTTGCCGCTGGTCGTCGGGAACGTGCGGGCCGGCTGGGCCGACAACTCGGTCGCGGTGCTGTTCCGGCTCAGCGGCGCCGGCAGCGATGCCGGGCTGTGGGACCGGATCGTCGGCGGCACCTGGCTGGGCCTGCCGCTGGGCATGGGACTCTGCCGGCCGAGTGCCTGCGCCGGCTGGTCGCTCTGGTGGGGACCGGCCGTGCTGGTGCTGCTGGCCGCCGCCCTGGTGATCGCGGTACGCCAGCTCGGTACCCGTCCCGGGCCCGAGGGCGGTGCGGACCGGGCGCGGGCGGCGATCTGGCTGGTACTTGCCGGTGCCGGCCTGCTCACCGTGCTCAGCTACGTACGCAGCCCGTCGGCCGCCGACACGCCGGTGGAGAGTTCCCGCTACCTGTCGGTACTGCTGGTCTCGCTTCCGGTGGCGCTCTGGCCGCTCTACCGGCTGGTCCGGGCCGGCGGCCGTCGGGCGGTGCCGGCGGCGGTGCCGATCGCCGCCCTCGCGCTCACCATGCTCGCCGCCACGGTCAGCCTGACCGGCGCCGTCGGCGGATACCGGGCGGACCGGGCGGAGAAGTCGGCGGTACTCGCGGCACTGCGCGAACGCGGGCTGAGCTACGTGCACGGCGGCTACTGGACCTGCAACTGGATCAGCTACCTGAGCGGGGAACGGGTCACCTGCGGCGTCGTCGACGACCGGCTGGGCCGGGGACTCAACCGGTACCCCGGTCACTGGCGCCCGACGGCGCAGGCCGTACTGGCACCGGTCGGCTCGCCGCTCGACACCGAACTGGCCCGGCGGCTGCCCGGCACCACCCCGCAGACCGTCGGCGGCTACCACCTCTATCCACCGCCGCCCCCGGCCTCCTGAACGCCGGGCCGCGCGACAGACGCCGACGGGCCGAACGGCGACGGGCCGCCCGCGCATCGCGGGCGGCCCGTCGTGGTTCGATCGGCCAGCCGGTCGTACCGGCCCGGCCGGTCAGGGTCAGGCGGCGGCCAGGGCCGGGCCGTCGGCGGTGTCGAGCAGCCCGGCGTCGTCCGCCGGCCGCAACGCCAGCGCCAGTACGTCCGCCACGTCGGCCAGGGTGTGCACGGTAAGTGCCTCCCGGACCTCGGTGGGCAGGTCGTCCAGGTCCGGCTCGTTGCGGGCCGGGATGATCACCTCGGTCAGTCCCGCCCGGTGCGCGGCGAGCAGCTTCTGCTTCACCCCACCGATCGGCAGCACCCGGCCGGAGAGGGTCACCTCGCCGGTCATCCCGAACTCGGGGCGTACCGGCCGGCCGCTGGCCAGCGAGGCCAGCGCGGTGACCATCGTGACGCCGGCGCTCGGTCCGTCCTTGGGCACCGCACCCGCCGGTACGTGCAGGTGGATCCGCCGCCCGGCCAGCGCGTTCGGGTCCAGCCCCAGCGCCCGGCCGTTCGACCGGAGGTAGGAGAGGGCGATGTGCGCCGACTCCTTCATCACGTCGCCGAGCTGCCCGGTCAGGGTCAGCCCCGGCTCGCCCTCCATGCTGGTCGCCTCGATGAAGAGCACGTCACCGCCGGCACCGGTCACCGCCAGCCCGGTCGCCACCCCGGGCACCGCCGTCCGCTCCGCCGACTCCGGCGTGAACTTCGGCCGCCCCAGATAGCTGGTCAGGTTGCCGGTGTCGACCCGTACCGGGCCGTCGGTCGAGGCCAGCGCGACCGCGACCTTGCGGAGGATCTTCGCCAGTGCGCGTTCGAGCTGGCGTACCCCGGCCTCCCGGGTGTGCTCGGCGGCGATCCGACCCAGTGCCGCGTCGGAGACGCTCACCTCCTCGGCGGTCAGTCCGGCCCGCTCGATCTGCCGGGGCAGCAGGTGGTCCCGGGCGATCGCGACCTTCTCCTCCTCGGTGTAGCCGTCCAGCGTCACCAGCTCCATCCGGTCCAGCAGCGGGCCGGGGATCGCCTCCACCACGTTGGCGGTGGCCAGGAAGAGCACGTCGGACAGGTCGAGGTCGACCTCCAGGTAGTGGTCCCGGAAGGTGTGGTTCTGTGCCGGGTCCAGCACCTCCAGCAGGGCGGCCGCCGGGTCACCGGCGTAGCCCGCGGAGATCTTGTCGACCTCGTCGAGCAGTACCACCGGGTTCATCGAGCCGGCCTCGCGCAGCGCCCGGACGATCCGGCCGGGCAGCGCGCCGACGTACGTCCGGCGGTGGCCGCGGATCTCGGCCTCGTCCCGGATGCCGCCGAGGGATACCCGGACGAACTTCCGGCCCAGCGCGCGGGCGACCGACTCGCCGAGGCTGGTCTTGCCGACCCCGGGCGGGCCGCCGAGGGCCAGCACGGCGCCGGAGCCACGGCCGCCGACGACCTGGAGGTTGCGGGCCGCCCGCCGGTTGCGCACGGCCAGGTACTCCAGGATCCGGTCCTTCACGTCGGCCAGGCCGGCGTGGTCGGCGTCGAGCACCTCGCGGGCCTGCACCAGGTCGGTGTTGTCCTCGGTACGCGTGGTCCACGGCATCTCCAGCACCGTGTCCAGCCAGGTGCGGATCCAGCCCGCCTCCGGGGAGGCGTCGCTGGCCCGTTCCAGCTTGCCGACCTCGCGCAGTGCCGCCTCGCGTACCTTCTCGGGCAGTTCGGCGGACTCGACCCGCGAGCGGTAGTCGGCGGAGCCGTCCGGCTCGTCCACGCCCAGTTCCTTGCGGATCGCGGCGAGCTGCTGGCGGAGCAGGAACTCCCGCTGGGACTTCTCCAGACCCTCCCGCACGTCGGAGTTGATCTGCTCGGTGACCTCCTGCTCGGCCAGGTACGCCTTGACCCAGCCGACCAGCAGTTCGAGCCGGGCGGTCACGTCCGGCGCGGCGAGCAGTTCGATCTTCTGTTCCAGGGTGAGCCACGGCGCGTAGCCGGCCGAGTCGGCCAGTTCGGCCAGGTCGGTCATCCGCTCGACGGCGTCGACGACCTGCCAGGCGCCGCGCTGTTGCAGCAGTGACGTCACGAGTGCCCGGTATTCCCGGGCGAGTTCCTTGGCCCGGCCGGCGGGTGCCGGCTCGGTGATCCCGACCGTCTCGACCCAGAGCGCCGCGCCGGGTCCGGGGACGCCGGAGCCGATCCGGGCCCGGGACTCGCCGCGCACCACGGCGGCGGGTTCGCCGCTGGGCAGCCGGCCGACCTTCTCGATCGTGGCGATCACGCCGATGGAGCCGTACTCCCCGTCGACCCGGGGCACGGCCAGCAGCTTCTTGTCGCCGGTGGCCCGGGCGGCGTCCACCGCGGCCTGGGTGGTCGCGTCCAGGGTCACCGGGATGACCATGCCGGGCAGCAGGACAGCGTCGGTCAAGGGAAGAACCGGAAGAGTTGCCATCACACACCTGCCATCGATTAGTTGAGCTTGTACGACTCAAGTAACAAATGATGCCCCGTGTTCCGGCTTGTGACCCAGCCCACTGCGCCGGGTCGGATCGTCAGCCCGTCGGGGCACCGGACGGCGGCGTGCGAACCTCAGGAGGATGTGGTTCCGGCCAGCGGCGGCGGCACGTAGAGACCGAGGCGCAGCGCGGTCACCGCGGCGAGGGTACGGGTCGGACTGTCCAGTTTCCGTAATATGTGTTCGATATGCGCGGCAATCGTCCGTTGGGTGATCACCAACTGGTGGGCCATCTGCTGATTCGACCAGCCGTCGACCAGCAGCCCGAGGATCTCCAGCTCGCGCCGCGTCAGGCCGCGCAGGTCGCCGGGATGCGACGCCAGCACTATCGCCACCAGATGCGCCGGCACCGACGACGGGCAGGGCAGCACGGTGACCCGGACGTGCCCCACCAGCCCCTGCGCCGTCCGGTACGGACAGAGGTACGAGGTGTGTGCGGCACCGTCGACCAGGCTGGCGACCGCCACCGCGAGCACCGTCGAGTCGGCCCGGAGGACCGGATGCTCGCCCAGGCCGGGCAGTGGCAGTACCTCGCCGCCGCGGGTCAGCACCACTCCGGCGGTGGCGTCGGCGACGATCCGGGACAGGTTGACGATCGAGCGCATCGGGTCGACGGCGTCGGCGATGGCCGGGATGAGCAGCCCGAGTACGTCCCGCGCGGCATCGTCCGGATGTGCCGGGTCGTCGGTGTTCAACGTGATCATGCCCAGGTGCCGTCCGTCGGACGTGAACAGCGGTATCCCCGCGCCCTCCCGGAACCCCGCCGGCTCCAGGTGCTCCGCCCAGACCCGCACCTCGGACGGTGGCACCGGCAGGTCACGTACCCGTAGCGGCGGCCCGGTCCGGTCCAGACCGATCAACTCGATGTCCTGGTAGAACTCTGGCCCGCCCATGAAGGCGACGACGGACTCCGGATAGCCGTACTCGCAGAGCGCGGCAAACGTCCGCAGTTCCGGATCGAGCACATGCATCGCGACGGCGCTGTACGGCGTCACCCGGCGCAGTACGGCGAACAGCTCCGGCAGCCGGTCCCTGGCGTCCCCGGGCAGCGCCGCGATCCGCCGGACCTCGCCGACGACCTCGACCGCACCCCGAGGCGGCTCGACCATCCCACGTGCCCACACAGCCACTCCATTCGCCTGGTCGGTACCTTCCGAGTGGCAGTCCGGTCCCTCTCCATCGGCCGTCACCGCGTCAGCGCGGTTACCTAGCCAAACGGTGCGCGCGACACCAGGGAAACGCCGGTCCGCGACGTCTTGGATGAAACTTCCGCGATCCGCCCGCTCAGCCCAGCAGCACCGATCCGGTCCGGTGCGGCACGAACCAGCCCCGGCGGGCCGCCCGCAGCAGGGCGACGTGCCGGTCCGGGGCGCCGAGCGCGACGACCGTCCGGGCCACCGTGTCGGCAACCGTGCTCAGCGGCAGGTCGAGACCGACCGCGACCCGCTCCTCGGTCCAGCCGGCCAGCAGCAGGCCGAGCAGCACCAGTTCACGCCGGTTCAGCACAGCCCAACCGGCCGGCAGCGGAGCGAGCAACGCCAGCCCGAACAGCGGGGCCGGCGCGGCGGCGCAGCCGAGCAGCACCACCCGGAGAAACTCGTCGGCGGTCGCCGGGGCGTCCCGCCCGGATGCGGTGCGCCGCTGCCGGACCGGCCAGAGGAACGAGACCGATCCCTCGGTCCGGGGCGCCAGTTCGTCGATCACCGGAAGCAGGGGCGAGCCGACCGCCAGCAGCGGGTGCCCGGGAAGGCCGCAGAGCGGGAACGGATCGCCGGTGTGCGTCAGCACCACCCCGGCGACGGCGTCGTGCACGACCCGGGCCAGCACCGACAGCGACCGCAACGGGTCGATGGTCGCGGCGATCCGGGGCGTCAGCAGCCCGATCAGGTCCCGCTCCCCGTCGGTGGGGTGGTCGGCGTCCTCGGTGCAGAGCGCGAGCATGCCGATGTGCCGGCGGTCCTGGCTGAACAGGCCGACCGCCAGCCCTTCGCGGAAGCCGGCCGGCATGTAGTACTCGCTCCAGATCGGATATTCGACCGCGGGCATCGGATGGTCCCGGGCGCACTGCGGAACGGGCGACTCGGTCAGACCCGCATGCTCGGCCTGCTCCATCGTCTCCCGGCTGCGGAAGTAGTCCCGGATCCGTTCCGGGTAGCCGGTGCAGACCACCTCGACGAACCGGTGGCTCCGCTCGTCGGCCAGGGACAACCAGGCCGCGTCGTAGGGCAACACCCGGCGCAGCAGGGACATCCACTGGGCCGGTCGGTCGGCTCCGACCGGACTCGCGGCGATCGCCGCCGCCTCCTGGAAGATCCTGGACAGCGAGGGGCCTCGGGTCATCTGGCGCTCCGGTTCGTCTGGCGCTCCGTCAGTGAGCGTGGCACATACAGGCCGAGCCGGAACGCGCGTACCGCGGCCAGGGTGCGGGAGGGCGCCGCCAGTTTCGCCAGGACGTGTTCGACGTGTGCGGCGACCGTCCGGTGGGCGATCACCAGATTGTCGGCTATCCGCTGGTTGGACCAGCCCTCGATCAACATGCCGAGGATCTCCAGCTCTCTGCGGGTCAGCCCGTGCAGGTCGCCCGGAGGCGAGACCAGCACCACGGCACGCAGGTACGCCGGCACGTGGTCCGGGCAGGCCAGCACGCTGATCCGCAGGAGGTCGCGGTACGGCGCTCCCGAGTGGTCGGGGCAGAGGAAGGCGGCGTGCGGCTCTCCCTCGGCCAGGCTGCCGGCCGCCGCGTGCAACACGGGTGAGCCGGGCCGGAGTACCGGGTGGTCCGGCAGGCCCGCCAACTCGACCGCGTTGCCCGCACGGGTCAGCACCACCCCGGCCGTCGCGTTGGCGACGATCCTGGCCAGGGCGGCGACCGAGCGCATCGGGTCGACCACCTCGCCGATCACCGGGGCGAGCAGGCCGAGGAAGTCCCGGGCGGCGTCGGTCGGGTGCTCGGTCGCCTCGGTGTGCAGGGCCAGTACACCGATGTGCCGGTCGGTCGGGCCGAACAGGGGCACCCCGATGCCCTCGTTGAACCCGGCCGGGGCGAAGTGCTCGCTCCAGGAGTACAGCTCGGCCACCGGGACCGGCGACTCCCGGACCCGCAGCGGCGGCCCGTCCCGGTCCAGCCCGAGGAGTTCCACCTCCTCGTACTGCCGTGGGCCGAGCAGGTGCGTCATGGTCGCCTGGTCGTAGCCGACCGCGCCGACCGTGTCGAACCTGAGCCGCTCCGGATCCACCACCTGCACGATCGCGGCTTCGTACGGGACCAGTCGGCGCAGCACGCCGAAGAGTTCCGCCACCCGCTCCGTCACGGCTACCGGTGCCGCCGCCAGTCGCTCGACCTCGGCGGCGATTTCCGCGGCGTGCGGCGGCAGATCGGCCATTGGTCAACGTCCCGGAGTAACGGCGGAGATGCGGGTCGGGTCCTTTCCTCGAATCGGCAGTCCTGTCAATCGACAGCGCGGGGACAGGTGCGATTACCTAGGTAAACGCCACCGGGCGTCACAGGACACGCGGCGCCCGGCCGGCGGAACCGGCTCGGCGGTGGGCGATGGCCGGACGGCCGATGGTCGTGGGGAGCGCGCACGCTCCGGCGCGCTCCCCACCCGGCCGGACAGGTCGTTCCGTCCCCGCCGGTCCGGGGCGGCCTGCCGGGCCGCCCGTCAGTTGGGTTGGCAGATCTGCCCGTTCAGCGCGAAACCGCTCGGCGCGACGCTTCCGCTCGCCACGTACCCGATGGTCAGCGTCCCGCCCGGCGCGATCACCGCGTTCCAGTGCAGGTTGCCGGCGGTGACCACGCCGCCGGTGTGGCTGACAAGTGTCGCGTTCCAGATCGCGGCGATCCGCTGCGCGTTCGGCAGCGCCCAGGTCAGGGTCCAGCCGTCGACAGTGGTCGAGCCGACGTTGCGGACCGTTATCCGGACCTCCGCGCCCCGGCGCTGGGCGTGGGCGGCGCAGGCCGGCACCGGCCCGGTGGTCACGGCGACCTGGTTGGAGAGCGCGGAGGTGTTGCCGGCCTCGTCCACCGCCCGCACCGCGAACCGGTACCCGGTGCGCGGCGACAGGCCGGTGACCGTGAACGCGGTGCTCGGGCCGACGGGCGGCATCAGGAACACCCGCCCCACCACGCTGCCGCCGCCGTCCGGGGCGACGGCGAGCACCTCGTACCAGGCCAGCACCACGTTGTCGGTGGACGGGTTCCAGCGCAGGGCCACGGTGGTCTCGCCGACCCCGGTCACGGCGAGCGACGTGGGTGCGCTCGGCGGCTGGCTGTCCCCCGGCGGCATCGTGTAGCGAAGCGACGGCGGCGCCGTCGACCGGTTGCCGGCCGCGTCCACCGCCCAGACCCCGAAGGTGTACGTCCGGGACGGCAGCATCCGGTCGAGCACGATCCGGTTGGTGGGGGTGCGGTGCAGCATCGCGACATCGGTGAAGATCTGCGATACGTGGTATTCCAGCACCCCGACGTTGTCCGTGGACGGCGTCCAGGTCAGTTCGACGGTGTCGGCGGTGGCGCCGACCACCGTGATCGCACCGGGTGCGCTGGGCGGCTCGGTGTCCTCGGCCACGGCCTGCGCGGCGGTGGCGCCGCTGCCGGCCACCAGGGCGGCGACGAGGACGGGCAGCATCAGGGTACGGGCCCAGTGGCGGATCGGTCGGTACGGGCGACTGCGCACGGGATTCCTCGCTCTCGACTTCTGGTGCCGGGGGGCGTACCAGCACCAATACATTCATCGTGAACGATGGAAGTCCACTGGCGGAACCACCGCCCGGCCAGTACCGCGCCGGGCCCGGGTCGTTGACGGGCTTCGTGGCCGTGAGTACCCTCACACGTCATACGAAAGACATTCAACCATGTCAACTCATAGATTCAGGCCGGACAGCGCGCGGCGTGCCGACGGGGCCACGTCGCGCGGGGTTCGGCCGGTCTGCCGTTCCAGTGATCCACCGCGGTCGCTGTTTCGGTGATCCACTGCGGTCGCTCCGGGCCGCCGGACCGCACACCACCGTTTGGAGGGCCGCGTGAAACGCGTCATCACCACCACCACAGCCGTCGTCGCCGCAGCCACGCTCCTGCTTTCCGGCTGCTCCGGAGGATCGGGCGACGACTCCGGGAACGGGTTCGAGTTCTGGTCGTTCACCCAGATCAACCAGAAGCTCGACGTCGAGAACTACAAGAAGAAGCATCCGGACGTCGACATCAAGCTCACCGAGGTGGGCAGCACGACCGAGACGGCCCAGGCCCTCACCGCGGCGCTGGCCGGCGGCAAGGTGCCCGACCTCGTGCTGATCCAGGGTGACGACCTGCCGAAGTTCATGCAGTCCCCGGACAATTTCGTGGACCTGACCACGCTCGGCGCCGACAAAATCAAGGGCGACTACCTCGACTGGGTGATGAAGCAGTCGACCACCGAGGACGGCAAGATCATCGGAGTACCGACGGATGTCGGCGGGATGGCGATCGCGTACCGCACGGACCTGTTCAAGGCCGCCGGTCTGCCCACCGACCGGGAGCAGGTCTCCAAGCTGTGGCCGACCTGGGACGCGTTCACGGAAATCGGCAAGCAGTACGTCCAGGCCACCGGCAAGCCGTTCCTGGACAACACTCCGACGAGCATCTTCTACCAGGCGGTCAACCAGGGCACGGAGCGCTACTACGACGCGAACCGCCAACTGTCGTACGACAAGAACCCACAGGTCAAGGCGGCGTTCGACCTGACGCTCAAGGTCGCCGCGGCGGGCATCTCCGCCAAGCAGTCCTCGTTCTCGACCGGCTGGACCGCGGGCATGACCAAGGGTGACTTCGCCGTCGTCTCCGCGCCGGCGTGGATGCTCAACAACATCCGCACCAACGCCCCCGACACCGCCGGCAAGTGGGACATCGCCACCGTCCCCGGCGGCTCGGGGAACTGGGGCGGCAGCTACCTGGCCATTCCCAAGCGGGCCAAGAACCCGAAGGCGGCCTGGAACTACATCGCCGAGATGCAGTCGCCGGCCGGTCAGCTGGAGAACTTCCTGATGAAGGGGAACCTGCCGACGACACCGTCGGTCTACACCGATCCGCAGCTCGTCGGACGGGAGGAGCCGTTCTTCTCCAACGCACCGATCGGCAAGATCTACACCCAGTCCGTCGTGAACCTCAAGCCGTTCTACATCGGCCCCGACGACGCCACCATCGGCAGCGAGCTGCTGAACGCGCTGACCAGCGTCGAGCAGGGCAAGGTCGCCCCCGCCGACGCGTGGAACACCGCCCTGAAGAACGTCAAGAACGCCCTGGGCGGCTGAACGGACGACTGATGTGCGGCGGCCGGCGACGACCCCCGGCCGCCGCACGTCGGGAAGGTGACCTGTGACCACCACGCTCAGCCCGGCCCCGGCCCCGGCCCCGAAGACCAGCACCCGGCCCACCCGGTACCGACACATCCAGCAGGGCGTACGCGAGCGACTGGCGCCGTACGCCTTCGTGGCGCCCTTCTTCCTGCTCTTCCTCGTCTTCGGCCTCTTCCCACTGCTGTTCACGTTCTATGTCGCGCTGTTCGAATGGGACCCGATCGGCGAGCGGAACTTCGTGGGGCTGGCCAACTTCTCCCAGCTCGTGCAGGACCCGAGGTTCTGGGGCGCGCTGCGCAACACGTTCAGCATCTGGGTGCTGTCGACCGTCCCGCAGCTGCTTATCGCGCTCGGCCTGGCACACCTGCTCAACAACGTACGGCTGCGCGCGGCGACGTTCTTCCGGATGGCGGTGCTGGTCCCGTACGTCACCTCGGTCGCGGCGACGACGATCGTCTTCGCCCAGCTCTTCGACCGCGACTACGGCATGCTCAACTGGTTCCTGGAGCTGCTGGGCTTCGAGCACGTCGACTTCACCGCGTCGGTCTGGGGCAGCCACTTCATGATCGCCGTGATGGTCGCCTGGCGGTGGACCGGTTACAACACCCTGCTCTATCTGGCCTCGCTCCAGGCGGTCCCCCGCGAGCTGTACGAGGCCGCCGCCGCGGACGGCGCCACCGGCTGGCAGCAGTTCCGGCACATCACCATCCCGTCGCTGCGGCCGATCATCGTCTTCACCGTCGTCACCTCGACGATCGGCGGGTTGCAGATCTTCACCGAGCCGCTGCTGGTCAACCCGGTGGGTGGACTCACCTGCGGGGCGGCCCGGCAGTGCCAGACGCTCACCCTGTTCCTCTACGAGCAGGCCTTCGGCCGGTTCCACTTCGGCTACGGCGCCGCCATCGCCGTGGCGCTCTTCGTGATGGTCGTGCTCTTCTCTACGATCAACTATCTGCTGGTCACCCGTGTCCGCCCGGAGCGCCCATGAACCCCGCATCTCCGACCAGCACCAGTTCCCCGACCAGCACCGGGCGGGCGCCCCGCCGCCAGCGCGGTGCCCACCGGATCTCGTTCGGGGTGTACGCGCTGCTCGGCGCGATGGTGTTCGTCAGCCTCTTCCCGCTGTACTGGATGTTCGTGGTGGCCACGACGGACTCGGCCACCGCGTACAGCCTGCCGCCGCGCGTCGTGCCCGGCGGCAACTTCTTCTACCTGGCGGACCTGGTCTTCGAGATCGTGCCGTTCGTGCAGGCGCTGGTGAACAGCGTCGTCGTCTCCACCTCGATCGGCGTGGGCCAGGCGGTACTCTGCGCGCTGGCCGGCTTCGCCTTCTCGAAGCTGCACTTCCGGGGCCGCAACACGCTCTTCCTGGTCGTCGTGTTGACGATGACCGTGCCGGCCCAGCTGTCCATCATCCCGCAGTACCTGATCATGTCGAAGCTGAACTGGGTGGACACCCTGCAGGCCCTGATCGTTCCCGGGCTGGTGAGCGCGTTCGGCATCTTCTGGATGCGTCAGCACATGGTCGGCACCCTGGACGACGAGCTGCTGCATGCCGCCCGGGTGGACGGCGCGACGACCTGGCAGATCTTCTGGCGGATCGCCTTCCCGCTGGTCCGCCCGGCA
Source organism: Plantactinospora sp. WMMB782 (assembly GCF_049179135.1). NCBI lineage: Bacteria > Bacillati > Actinomycetota > Actinomycetes > Micromonosporales > Micromonosporaceae > Plantactinospora > Plantactinospora sp. WMMB782. The sequence continues at coordinate 2,243,861 of NZ_JBMHMC010000007.1, forward strand.
GCACTGGTGCTGGGACTGTTCGGCTTCGTCTACTCCTGGAACGACTTCCTGTGGCCGTTCATCGTGCTGAAGTCGCCGGAGAACTACACCGTGCAGATCGCCATCAAGGCGCTGCAGAACAGCCGGGACATCGACCTCGGCCTGGCCATGTCGGGCTCGTTCCTGGCCACGCTGCCGCTGCTGGTGCTCTTCGTCTTCGTCGGCCGACGCCTGGTGCAGGGCATCATGGAAGGCGCCTTCAAGGGCTGAGCCGGCGACACCGGCGTCCACAGTAGGCGCAGCGGCAGGCGGTCCGGGCCGGGTTCTGCCCGCCCGGACCGCCCCGTCGGCCGCCACGATCACCCGCTGGCCCTCCCGGACAGTCAGGCCAGCGGTCTCCCAGGGCAGCGGCCGTGCGTCGAACCGGTCCCGCTCGGGCGGTTCGGATCCGGTGACCAGAATCCGGCCGGCGGTGCCCCAGCGAACGGTCAGCTCCTGGGTGAACTGCGGCGCCTCGCCGTACAACTGGTGCACTGTCTTCAAGGGCTGATCGGGTAACCCGGTGCCCTCGAGTTCTTGAGCTGGCGATCTCCTGGCGTCAGGCCGGGTGCGGGGTAGGGATATTCGCCGGGGAGACTGTCGAGCTGCCCCGCTTGTGCGCCCACCCTGCCGGGCTGCCCGAACCCTGGTCCCGCCCACCCGTCGACCCGAACCGCACGCGGCACACCGGTCGGCAACCCCGGGCTTCGTGCCCCGCCTGTGCACCCAGCTCGACAGTCTCCGCGCCGGCTCCCCCGCTCCGCCGGCGGGTCGCTCATCTGGTTGGCCGGCCGTCCGCCCAGCGACGCCGGTCCCACTTCACAGCGCCTCGCTGACCCGGCCCACCCCGCTCACCTGGACACCAGAGGCGTCAACAGCAACGGGTAACGCCTCTGGTGTCCAGGTGAGCGGAAGCGAGAGCTGCGAGTAGGCGGGGCGAGACAGGTGGACGGAAGCGAGAGCTGCGAGTGGATGGGGGCGAGAGCTGTGGGTGGGCGGGGGTCAGTCGGTGGTTACGTCGCGGTGGATGGCGAGGGCGGCGGCGAGCAGGGCGAGCAGGGTCCAGGCGGCGGCGACGAGCAGGCTGGTGCGGTCGCCGCCGGCCGCGCCCAGGAAGGACGAGAACGGCAGCGGGGCGGTCAGCCGGCCGAGCAGCCCCTCGACGAAGACGAACCAGCCGGCGTACCCGAGGAAGAGCCAGGTGGGGCGGCGCAGCACGGCCGCGTTGGCCGCGCCGAAGACCGCCAGCAGCGGCACCACGGTCAGGGTGTTCCGGTACTGCGTCAGGTCGCCCTTGGCCAGCACCGTCACCCCGCTGACGGCGGCGAACGCCAGCGCCACGACGATGCCGGCGAGCAGCTGGCCGAGCAGGGTCGTCAGCCGGTTCGGCCGGGCCAGGTAGAGGAGCACTGCGGTGCGGTGCTGGAAGTGCTGGCTCACGCCGAGTACACCGAACCCGAAGGCGCCCATCCCGGCCAGCAGCGCCCAGGCGTCGACGTTCACCGCCCCGAAGAGGGCACCCAGCACGCCGAAGACCGCGATCGAAACCCAACTCGACCGGATCGTGGCCATCCGGTACAGCTCACTGCGGACCAGGGCGATCATCCGGCGGTCGCCAGGTCGAGGAAGATCTGTTCGAGGTTCGGGGCGTCGCTGGCCAGCTCGTAGATCGGTACCCGGGCGTGGAAGGCGATCTCACCGGCGTCCTCCGGGGACAGGCCGACCACCTCCAGCGCGTACCCGTCCGAGCTGACCCGGCCGCCGGCCCGCTCGAACGCCTGCCACAGCCGCCCCGGGTCACGTCCCCGGATCCGCAGCCGGCGGGTGGTGCCGCCGTACAGCTCGGCGAGCGGGGCGGCGCAGCGGACCCGGCCGTTGGCGACGATCACCACGTCGTCGATGAGCTGGGCCAGCTCGGCGAGCAGGTGGCTGGAGATCAGCACCGTTCCGCCGGAGCGGGCGTGCTCGCGCAGCAGCTCACGCAGCCAGGCCATGCCCTCCGGGTCGAGGCCGTTCGCCGGCTCGTCCAGGATCAGCACCGGTGGGCTGCCCAGCAGCGCGGTCGCCACCGCCAGCCGCTGCCGCATCCCCAGCGAGTAGTCGCCGGTACGCTGCCCGGCGGCGTGCCCGAGCCCGACGTACTCGATGAGTTCGTCGACCCGGGACCGGCCGGCGCCGGCCAGGATCGCCTGGCTGACCAGATGCGCCCGGCCGGTCTGGCCGGGATGGCTGATCCCCTGTTCGAGGACGGCACCGACCCGGCGGAGCGGATGCTTGAGATCGCGGAAGCGCCGCCTGTCGATCAGCGCCCGGCCGGCGGTCGGCCGGGTCAGCCCGAGCAGCATCCGCAGCGTGGTGGTCTTGCCCGACCCGTTCAGCCCGAGGAACCCGGTGACCCGGCCCGGCACGGCCGAGAAGGTCACCTCGTCCACCGCCCGGACCCGGCGGTACTGCTTCGTCAGTGCGATGGCCTCGATCATCCGGGCCATTGTCACCCAGCGAGGGCGGACCAGCCGACCCCGTACCGTGCGGCGGGTGCGGGTCAGACGCGCCGGAGTTCGCCGGTCTCGTCGAGTTCGCGGATTCCGGCGGCCCGACCGAACTCCGGCTCCACCATCTCGGCGAAGACCGGCGGGACCGGGCGGCCGGTCGCCGCGTACAGCCGTTTGATCGCCGCACCCGGGCGCCGGATGTCGTCGAGCATCCCCGGGTTGATCCGGTCGAACTCCGCCTCGATCAGCCGGGTGGCCGTCTCGCCCACCGTCTCGTTCCGGGCGGTGGCGAGCATGACCAGCAGCTCGTGCAGCTCACCGTCGATGACAAGTGCCCGCTCCCCGTCGTCCATGGCCTCACGCTAAGCCCGGCCGGGCGGGCGGGAGGACTGATCGACCGAGCTGGCGACCGGCGGGACCAGCGGGACCAGCGGGTCGAGGGTGGCTGCTGGGCACCGGGTGACACAGCGGTGCGCCATGATGCTCCCGTGACCGGACAGCATGCGCCGACCGCCGGGCAGCGACCCGTGGACCGGGTTGTGGACCGGCCCGTCGACCGGGTCGCGGACCGGCCCACCGACCGGGCGGCTGACCGGCCCGGCGGCGTGGTGCTGGAGGCGGTGCTGGAACGGATCACCTACGCCAACGAGGAGACCGGCTACACGATCGCCCGGTTCGCCACCGACCGGACCGGGCCCGACCTGCTCACCGTGGTCGGGTCGCTGCTCGGGGTGCAACCCGGCGAGAGCGTACGGCTGGTCGGGCGCTGGGGCTCGCACCCGAAGTACGGGCGGCAGTTCGAGGTGCAGTCGTACACGACGGTGCTGCCGGCGACGGTGCAGGGCATCGAGCGGTACCTCGGCTCCGGGCTGATCAAGGGCATCGGGCCGAAGATGGCCGAGCGGATCGTGGCGCACTTCGGCGTCGACACGCTGCGGATCATCGAGGAGGAGGTCGGGCGGCTGGTCGAGGTCCCCGGGCTCGGCCCGAAGCGGACGAAGCTGATCGCCGCCGCCTGGGTGGAGCAGCAGTCCATCAAGGAGGTGATGGTCTTCCTCTCCGGCGTCGGCGTCTCCACCTCGCTGGCCGTACGCATCTACAAGAAGTACGGCGACGGCTCGATCTCGATCGTGCGCAACGAGCCGTACCGGCTGGCCGCCGACGTCTGGGGGATCGGGTTCAAGACCGCCGACACGATCGCGCAGGCCGTCGGCATCCCGCACGACAGTCCGCAGCGGGTCCGGGCCGGCATCCAGTACACGCTCTCCGAGGCAGCCGACGCCGGGCACTGCTACCTGCCGGAGCCGAACCTGGTGGCGGACGCCGCCGAGATCCTCGGGGTCCCTGTCGAACTGGTCCGGGACTGCCTGGTCGAGCTGGCCGCCGAGGAGGGTGTGGTCCGGGAGGCGGTGCCGAACCCGAGCAGCGAGGGCGGCACCATCCCGGCCGTCTACCTGGTGCCGTTCCACCGGGCCGAGTCCGCGCTCGCGGCCAGCCTGCTGCGGCTGCTGCACCACCGCACCGACCGGATGCCGGCCTTCGCCACCGTGGACTGGACGAGGGCGCTGGGCTGGCTGCGTACCCGGACGGGTGCCGAACTGGCCCCGGAGCAGGAGGCCGCGGTCCGGCTCGCGCTGACCTCGAAGGTCGCGGTGCTGACCGGCGGACCCGGCTGCGGCAAGTCGTTCACCGTCTCGTCGGTGATCGCGCTCGCCGCCGCCAAGGGCGCGAAGATCGTGCTGGCCGCGCCGACCGGGCGGGCCGCGAAGCGGCTGACCGAGCTGACCGGGCACCCGGCCGCGACCGTGCACCGGCTGCTGCAACTGCGCCCCGGCGGCGACCCGACGCACGACCGGGACAACCCGATCGACGCCGACCTGGTGGTGGTCGACGAGGCGTCCATGTTGGATCTGATATTGGCGAACAAGCTGGTCAAGGCGGTCGCTCCCGGCGCACACCTGCTGCTTGTCGGCGACGTCGACCAGTTGCCGTCGGTCGGGGCCGGCGAGGTGCTCCGGGACGTGCTCGGCGCCGGGTCGGTCCCCCGGGTACGGCTGACGAAGATCTTCCGGCAGGCGCAGAAGTCCGGGGTGGTGGTGAACGCGCACCGGATCAACGCCGGCCAGCCGCCGCTGCTCGGCGACTATCCCGACTTCTTCCTCTTCCCGGTGGACGAGCCGGAGGCGACCGCCGAGCTGGTGGTGGACATCGTGGCCCGCCGGGTGCCGCGCCGGTTCGGCCTGCGGCCCCGGGACATCCAGGTGCTCACCCCGATGCACCGCGGTCCGGCCGGCGCCGGCAACCTGAACACCGCCCTGCAACAGGCGATCTCGCCGGGCCGGGATGGGCAGCCGGAGCGCCGGCACGGTGCCCGGGTCTTCCGGGTCGGCGACAAGGTCATCCAGATCAGGAACAACTACGACAAGGGCGCCGCCGGGGTCTTCAACGGCACCGTCGGGGTGGTCACCGGGCTGTCGGTGGAGGAGCGCAACCTCACCGTCCGCACCGACGAGGCCGAGGAGATCGGGTACGACTTCGACGAACTCGACGAACTGCAACACGCGTACGCCATCACGGTGCACCGGTCGCAGGGCAGCGAGTATCCGGCGGTGGTGGTGCCGGTGACGATGGGCTCGTACACGATGTTGCAGCGGAACCTGCTCTACACGGCGGTGACCCGGGCCCGGAAACTGGTGGTGCTGGCCGGATCGCGCAAGGCGCTTGCCATCGCGGTCCGTACCGCCGGAACGGGTCGCCGGCACACCGCGCTCACCCACCGGCTGGAGTCGCCGCGACAGCCACCGGCGCACGCCACCAATCCGACACATTGACGGTCAAGAATCGACAACGCCTACCCCGCGCTGGCGTCGGGTGCGTACGGTGGCGTGATGAGGCAGCCCGGTGACCGTGCCCCCGCACCCGGGCCGCTGGCCCTGGTGCAGAACCTGTTGAACACCGTCGACATGGGGGCGGGCCGCGACCGGCTGCGTACGATCGCCGAACTCACCGCCTTCGCCGCCGCCAACGGCGCGACCGGGCTCAGCTTCACCGAATCCGACGTCTCCGAGATCCGGCGGTTCCGGGAGGCGTTGCGGGACGCCTGCCGGGGACATGCCGGCAGCGAGGTGCCGGCCCCGTCCGTCGCCGCGCTGCGGCACGCCCTCGCCACCTCCCCGCTGCTGCTCACCATCGACGGCACCGGTGCGACCCGGGCGGTGCCGGTGGCCGGGCTCGGCGGGTCGGCGGCGCTGATCGCCGAGGTGGCCGCCGGGATCCTGAACGCCGCGACCGCCGGCACCTGGCCCAGGCTCAAGGCCTGCGCTGCACACCGCTGCCAGTGGGTCTACTACGACCACAGCCCGGCCGGGCGGAGTCGCTGGTGCACGATGAGCATCTGCGGCAGCCGGGCGAAGATGCGCGCCTACCGGGCCGGGCGGTCCGCCGGCCGCCCAGGCTTCGCCCCCTGAAGGCAGTTCCACGCGGCCTCCGGAACGACACCGGGCAGCCTCCGGAACGACACCGGGCGGAGCGGCCTTCGCCGCCCCGCCCGGTGGTGCCGAGAACTGTCAGGCGCTCGGCTTCTCGTCGCCCGGGTTCACCAGCACGACCCGGCGGCGCCGGGAGAGCAGGAACAGCGCTCCGCCGAGTACGACCACGCCGGCTCCGACGCCGCCGAGCAGGCCGGCCTGGACACCGGTCACCGGCAGGCCGCCACCGCCACCGCCGCCGTCACCGGTGGGCGCGGCGATGTGCGCCACGAAGGTGTCGGTGTTGTCCGCCGGGTCGGCGTCGTCGAGTTCCTTCGCCGACATACCCTTGGCGCCCTCCGGCAGCGCGGCGCTCCGGCTGCGCTGTACCGAGGCGCGGCTCACCTCGTCGGAGACGGCGAGCGCGGCGCTGAACATCTCACCGCCCCGGGCGACGACCGGGCCGGGTGCGTCGGCGTCGACCCTGACCGGGAAGACGATCCCGACCGCCGAGATGACGTCGTCGTCCCCGTCGGTGTCGTGGATCGCCGGTACCAGCGTGATCTGGTCGTAGTCGCAGGTGACGGTCCGCTTGTCGGCGGAGTACCCGCAGCCCGGCTCGACCTCGTCGAAGGTGAGGTACTGCGGCAGGGTGACCCGCACTTTGATGCCCTTGGCGATGGTGTCGCCGAAGTTGCCGACCGCCCCGAAGGTGAACGTACGGCCACCCGGCGGCACCGGTGCGTCGGTGAACTCGCCGTCCTCGGTGACCTGCCGGACGTCCTCGGCGTAGACCGACAGGTCCACCCCGATCGCCGGCACCTCGACCGCGACCTTCGCCGAGTTGTCGCTCTGCTCCGGGTCGCTCTCCGACACGGCGGTGACCGTGTACGAGCCGGCCTTGCCGTGCTTGCCCGGCACCCGTTCCAGAGTGAACGGCGTAGGCTGGGTGAGGCTCTCCCCCTGGTTCAGCCCCATGGTGGAGCACCGGATCTTCGCACCGGTCAGTTCACAGCCGAGATGCAGCCGGTCGCCGACCGTCACCACGCTGTCGTCGAGCCCACTCAGGTCGTACTCGAACTGCCAACCCGCGGCTTCGCCCGGACCCTTGTTCAGGGCCGTTGCCCGGTGCGCGGCCAGTGGTTCGCCGATCGCGACGGTGTCGGACGAGACGGTCAGCGCCAGGTCGGCACCGGCGGCGGCCTGCGCGGCACCACCGACGGCAACCAGCGCACCGGTGGTGAACAGGGCCAGGCCGCCCGCGCCGGCCCGGACCAGCAGGTGCCGGGTACGCAGCTTCATGATTCCCCCGAGTTACATGATCGAGTACGGGATGCCCGGCGTACGGTACCGGCCGGCGACCGGGCCCGCGATCCCGGTGATCGGCCGCTAGCGGGGTGCATCCGGAGCGGCGCCTGATTGGGGTCCTTTTGCTGCGGTGTGCCGAGCGGTCCGTCCGTCGATCAGCCGAAAAGCTCGGCCGGCAGTCCGGCCACCTCCTCCACCGTCCGGCCGGCTGGCCAGCACGCCGTGCCCGTCAGCCCCGACTCAGCTCAGGGCCAGGGTGCCGAGGGTGCCGAGGACCAGGAACGGGCCGAACGGGAGGTGACCGCGCCAGCCGATCCGGCGGGTCGCCAGCAGGACCAGCCCGCACAGCGCCGAGGCGCCGAAGGTGAGCAGCACCCCGAGCACCACCGCCGGCCAGCCGAGCCAGCCGAGCACCGCCACCGCGCTCAGCGCCAGCTTCGCGTCGCCGAGCCCGAACCCCCGGCGGCCGAGCAGCAGGGTGGTGCCGGCGAGGAGGAGGGCGGCACCGAGTCCGGCGAGTACCGCCCGCCACCAGGCCGACGGGTCACGGCTGGCCAGGGCCGCCACGCCCAGCAGGCCGAGGGTGCCGATCGCGGCGGCATAGCTGAGCCGGTCCGGCAGCCGGTGCACGGCAAGGTCGACGAAGAGCAGCGGCACGGCACACGCCGCCCACCAACCGAACGCGATCGTCTCGATCGGCGGCCGGGCGGCCACCACCACCGCCGCCACCGCGAGGAGCAGGACGACCTCCACGGCCAGCGGTGCGGCACCGATCCTGCCGCCACAGCCGGCGCACCGGGCCGACGGGGTGAGCGGGCGCAGCGCCCCGGCCGGGCCGATCGGGATACCGCAGGAGTCGCAGGCGGAGCGGCGCGGCCGGCCGTACGGCACCGAGTCGGCGGCGACGAGCCAGCGCAGCAGCGGGGTGACGGCCAGCATCGCCAGGGTCCGAACCGGCCAACGCACACGCAGCGTAACTTCATGATCGCACTTCTCGGATCGTCCGCGCTCCACCGGAGGCAGCTCTGCTGCGCGTGCGGCGGCCGAGCCACCTCCGTCCGGCGGGTCGGCGAGGCAACCCCGCAGGCCCGGTACGGAAGCTGTCAGATCATCGTCATCCATGGCATTTCGCTCCACCGGGCCGGCACAATCTGAACGGAAGGGACAGCGGATCTTTTCCGCCGGCCCAGCATTGATCACCTGAGTTCCATCGATCGACATCTTATGATCGAGATTCCGGTCGACAACAGAGATCGTAACCGTACGTATTCTCTCGAATAGCCCCTGTTGTATCGTCGGCGGTCAGCCTATGCTCGCCATCTGGACGGCGCACAACCGTCGGCTGGCAGGCAGCAGAAAGATCGCTCGACAATACCCACACCAAATCTAGATCGATTCACCCGAATGTGGATGCGGCGGCGCCGGGCCCGGTGGAGGGCCTCCGGGGCGGAGCGGCCCTGCCCACGTCCCCGCCGATCCGTCGGCGGGGACAGTCCGGTCGACTCCGCTCAGAGGTGGGCGATCGGCGACGGAGCTGGAGGAGGCACCGTTGCGAAGGCGGCAACCGGCGTACCTCTGGGCCGCCCTGCTCGCGGCGACACTGCTCGTCGGCGGATGCGGCAACCGGCCCGGCGGTGCCACCCAGCCAGGCGCCTCGGGTGCGGCGGCGGCCACTGCCGACGCCGGAGCCGCCGAGGCGGAGAAATCCGCACTGGCCGCGTACGCCGGCTATCTGGACGCCGTCCGGAAAGCCGAGCGGACCGGCGATCCACTCGATCCGGGACTGCGGAAATACCTCGCCGATCCACTACTGACCCGGGTCAGGCTCACCATTCGCGACGCGAAGGAGCACGGCGCGATGCGTACCGGAAAGCTGGTCTCCAATCCGACGGTCACCGCGGTCGACCTCGTCGCCGACCCGGCCACCGTCTCGATCCAGGACTGCATCGACGCCACCGGCTACCGGCTGGTCTACAAGAAGGACCGGAAGGTCGTCCCGGGCTCGGCCAGCGGCCGGCACCTGGCCACCGCCACCGCCACCCGTTATCCCGACGGCCGCTGGCTGATCAGCGCCGGCGCCTCGCACGAGGACCAGCCGTGCTGACCCGGTGGACGCGCCTGGCGGGCGATGTCACGGGGATCGGCCGGTGCACGCGCCCGGCGGGCGATGTCGCGGGTGCGGGTCTGCCTGCGCACCCGGCGGGTGCCGCAGCCGGGGCGGTCCGGCGGGTGCTCGCCGCCGGTGCCGTGTCCGGGCTGGTCCTGGCCGTCGCGCTGGCGGTGCCGGGTGGGCCGGTCGGGGCGGCCCCGGGCGCGGAGTGCCCGCCCGGCCAGACCAACTGCGACGTCTGGCAGAACGAGCCCGGCGACGGCGGCGGTTCGGGCTCCGGTGACGGTGACGGTGACGGCGGCGGCTCCGGCGGCGGCAACCGGGTCTGCGAGAAGGACGACGGCACCCGGGTGCCCTGCTACGACGACATACTCGGCTGGTTCAACAGCGCCGACGACTGCTACTACAAGCGGGCCGAGCCGCAGCCGCCGGACGTCCCGGCGGGACAGACCGCCTACCTGCGGACCTGTAGCGGGGCCCCCAGCTCAGAGACGGTCTTCCTGACCGACCCGCCGGCCGGGTTCGCGCCGCCGGACCCCGAGCAGATGGCCCTGGACCTCTTCGCCAGCCTGAACCTGGAGCCACCGGAGATCCGGACCGCGCCGAGCGACGCACCCGGCCTGGTCGGCGTACCGGTGTGGCTGCACGACGCGTCGAGCTGGGACACCGAGCGGAGAACGGACCGACAGGGCGAGGTGGCGGTCTGGATCGAGGCGATTCCGACGAAGATCGTCTGGCGGATGGGCAACGGCGAGACGCTCGAGTGCACCTCGGCCGGCGTCCCGTTCAAGGCCGGCACCCACGACCCGCGCCAGCCGCCCGCCGCCGCCTGCGCGTACCCCGGTTATCCCCGGTCCAGCGGCGGCAGGCCGGGCGGGCGGTACGAGATCACCGCCGTCAAGCACTGGACGGTGCCGTGGGGCAGCAACACCGGCGAGGGTGACCAGGACGCGCTCTCCACCAGCCGGCAGGCCACGACCACGATCCGGATCGACGAACTCCAGGTGGTGACGAGGTGACGGTACTCCAGTCGTGGCTTCGGGTGGTGACGAGGTGACCGTGGCGACCAGTCCGACCACCGGTGCGCCGATCGACGCGCCGATCACCCCACCCCGGATCGTCCGGCAGCGCCGGATGCGTCCCGGGCTGCTCGGCCTCGCCGTACTGCTTATCGCGCTCGGCGGGCTCGGATCCGCGTTCGCGATCACCTCGGTACGCGCCACCGGCAGCTACCTGGCGGTCGCCCGCGCCGTACCGGTCGGCACCGCGCTCACCGCCGAGGACCTGGTGACGGTGCAGGTGGCCGGCGGGCAGGGCCTCGAACCGGTGGCCGCCGACCGGATCGCCGAGGTGGTCGGCAAGCGGGCCACCGTGACCCTGGTCCCCGGCACCCTGCTCAGCATGGCGCAACTGACCGACAAACCACTCCTCGGCCCCGGACAGCAGCAGATCTCGATCGGGCTGCGCCCCAGCGAGGTACCGGCGAAACGGCTCCGCCCCGGCGACAAGGTGCTGCTGTTCAGCACCGCCGGGGACGACGGCCGGACCGCCGCCGCACCGGCCACCCGGTTCCAGGCGACTGTCATCGACATGGCCACCCCGGCCAGCAACTCCGTCGTGCTCTACCTCGCGCTCGCCGCCCGGGACGTCCCGGCGGTGGTGGCGCTGGCCACCGGCGACCGGATCGCGGTCGTACTGAACGCGGCAGCCTGACCGTGGCCATCGTCGCCCTCGTCTCCGCCAAGGGATCGCCCGGAGTCACCACGACCGCCCTCGCCTGCACCCTCACCTGGCACCACCGGGTGGTGATGGCCGAGTGCGACCCGTCCGGCGGGTCGGTGCTGGCCGGCTATCTCGGCGGGGCGCTGCCCGGCCCCCGGGGCATCGGCGAACTGGCCGTGGGCGAACTGCGGGACGGCAACCTGGAGCAGGCGTTCTGGTCGCAGCTCGTCGACCTCGACGCACCCCGGCGGGAACGGCTGTTGCTGCCCGGCGTGGTCGACCCGGCACAGGCCGGCAGTGTCGTACCGCTCTGGCAGCGGTTCGCCGACTTCTTCGCCGAACTGGCCAAGGGCCGCCCGGCGTACGACGTGCTTGTCGACTGTGGACGGCTCCAGGTGGTCGGGCCGCCGTGGCCGCTGCTCCGGGCCGCCGACCTGGTGCTCGTCGTCACCACCGCCCGGCTGCCGCACCTGTCCAGCACCCAGGCCACCATCCGGGCGATCGAGCGGGACTTCGCCGAGCACCGGGTGCCGGCCGACACGCTGCGGCTGCTGCTGATCGGCGGGGAGCACGGCCGGAGCGAGGTGGGCAAGGCGCTCCGGCTTCCGGTGGTCGGCCAGTTGCCGGACGACCCGCGTACCGCCGAGGTGCTCAGCCACGGCGGCACCGTACGCGCCAACCGACCGCTGATGCGTGCGGCCAGCGCCCTGGAGGTGCCGGTCCGGGCGGTACTCGACCGGCGCCGGGCCCGGCTCGGCTGGCCGGCCGCGATCGAGGGGGTGCCCGGTGCGCTTTGAGCCCGTCTACTCCGACCCGCGTCCCCGGGACGACCCCGACGCCGAAACGGCGGCACCCTCCACCGCGCCGATCTGGCAGGTCGTCCCGCACAACGGGCACCGGCCGGTACCGCTGCCGCCCGGTACCGGCGGCACTCCCGCACCGGCCGATCCGGGCCGGCGCTACGGCCCGGCCGGGCAGGCCGGCGGCGACCCGGGCCGCCGCTACGGCCCGGCGCTGCCGGACGGAAGCGTGCCGCAGCACGGCGGCGTGCCGGTGTACGCGGTGGTGCCGCAGCCGGTGACCCCGCCCGCCCCGGCCCGGCCCCGGGTCGACTTCGCGGTGGTCCGGGAACTGCGCCGCGAGCTGAGCGAGCGGCTGACCAGATGGCAGCGCGGCCGGGAGTTCAGCACCGCCGAGGAGGACGTGCAGCGGGCCCGGCTCGCCGGAACGGTGGTGGCCGAGTACGCCGACTCCACCCGCCGGGCCGGCACCCCGATGTCGGCGGTCGAGGAGCGGATGCTGCTCGACCAGGTCAACGCCGAACTCGTCGGGCTCGGCCGGCTACAGACGCTGCTTGTCGACGACACGATCGAGGAGGTGCACATCCTCGGCTGCGACTCGGTGCGGATCACCCGGCGCGGCGGCGGCGTCGACTGGGCCGAACCGATCGCCGACAGCGACGAGGAGATGGTGGAGATCCTCCAGGCGGCGGCCCGCCGGGCCGGGGCCACCGAACGGTCGCTCTCCACCTCGAAGCCCACCCTTGACCTGCAACTGCCGGACGGCAGTCGGCTGGCGGCGGTCTTCCTGGTCAGCCACCGCCCGTACGCGGTGATCCGCAAGCACAACACCGTCGAGGTGACCCTGGACGACATCGCCGGTGGCCGGGCCGACCTGGACGAGATGCTGGACGTGTTGATCCGGGACTTCCTGCGCGCGGCGATGCGGGCCGGGCTGAACATCATGGTCGCCGGGCTGGCCGGCGCCGGCAAGACCACCGTGATCCGGGCCATGATGGACGAGATCCCGGCCGACGAGCCGTACGTGCTGCTGGAGGAGAGCCGGGAGCTGCTGCCGGCCCGCCGTGGTCGCAAGCACCGGGCGGTGATGAGCTTCGAGTCCCGGGAGGGGCACGGCGACCGGGGTCCGGACGGGCGGCCGGCCGGCGAGGTGACGATCGCCGACCTGATCCCGGTGGCGCTGCGGATGGGCGTACTCCGGATCATCGTCGGCGAGGTCCGGTCCCGGGAGATCGTGCCGATGCTCCAGGCGATGACCACCAGCCGGGGTTCGATGTGCACCATCCACGCCCGTACCCCGGCCGGGGTCAGCGAGCGGATCATCGAGCTGGCGCTCTCGCACGGCCGGGAGATGACCGTCGAGCAGGCCCGGCGGATGGCCGGGAACGCGCTGGACCTGATCGTCTACGTCACCATCGAGGACGAGACCGCGATCGGCGGCCGGAAGCACCGGTTCGTCTCGCACGTCGAGGAGGTCGTCGGGGTCGGCGACGGCAACCGGATCACCACGACGACGGTGTTCGGGCCGGGGCCGGACGGCCGGGCGGTCCCCCGCCACCTGCCGGAACGGGTCCGCGACCAGTTGCTCCGGGTCGGGTACGACGCGCGGCTGCTGACCCGGTACATCGAGGCGGGTACGGGTGCGTGGCGGCGGCCCCGGCACAGTCGGCTGGGACGGCTGGCGTGAACGGGGCGGGCGCGCGGGGTGCGGGGGTGGCGTGGTGACGCTGCCGTCGAACATCGAGCTGATCGCCGTACTCTCCGGGATCGCCTGTGCCGGCGGGCTGGTGCTGGTGGTCGTGGCGCTGGTCGGGACGAAGCGGCCGGCCGGGCCCGCCCGGAACTCCCTGCTGCGCCGGCTCTGGCTCGGCGACGGTACGAGTGCCCGGGAGCAGCGGGCGCACCAGACCCTGCTGGTCGGGGCGACCCTGGCCGGTGCGGTGGGGTTCCTGCTCACCGGGCTGCCGGTGGTCGGCCTGCTGGCCGCCGTCGCGGTGCCCGGCGTGCCGTGGCTGCTCGGCACCGGCCGGGCCGAACGGCGGGCCATCAACCGGATCGAGGCGATCGGCGAGTGGACCCGCCGGCTGAAGGACGTCTCCGGCACGGGCCAGGGACTCCAGCAGGCCATCATCGGTACGGTCTCGACCGCACCGGACCAGATCGACGAGGAGGTACGCCTGCTCGCCGCCAGGCTGGCGGCCGGCTGGCAGGGGCGGGCCGCACTGCTGGCGTTCGCCGAGGAGATCGGTGACCCGGTCTGCGACCAGGTGGTCGCGGCGCTGATCCTGCACCTGACCGACCGGGGTGAGCGGCTCGGCGACGTACTCGGGGCGATCGCCTCGGCGGCGGCGGCCGAGGTGGTGACCCGGCGCGAGGTGGAGGCGAAGCGGGCGCAGCCCCGGTTCGCGGTGCGCTTCCTGACCGGGATGACCCTGCTGGTGCTGGCGTACGGGCTGGTGAACCCGGACTACATGGAGCCGTACGGCACGCCGGACGGCCAGTTGGTGATGGTGCTGCTCGGTGCCGCCTTCGTCGCCCTGCTCGCCTGGGTACGGGCGATGAGCCTGCCGCCCAGGCCGGCCAGGTTCCTCGCCCCGCCGGACCGCGAGGAGGCGTTGCGGTGAGCGCGAGGAGTGAGCCGGGTCTGCGAGCCCCGCAGTCGCGAACGAAGACAAGACCCATGAGCGCGAGGAGTGAGCCGGGTCTGCGAGCCCCGCAGTCGCGAACGGACGGGGACTCAGCATGATTTTGAACTGGACGCTGACGTTCGGGGTCGTGGGTGGGGCGGCCGTCGGGTTGGGGCTCTTCCTGCTGGTGCGGGAGGCGCTGCCGGCCACTCCGGCGCTCGGGCCGGCCCTGCGCCGGCTGCACCAGCCGGTCGGGGCGCGCCGTCCCGCACGGGCGGGCCGGCACGACCTGGACTGGCTGGCCGGGGCGACCCGCTGGCTGCGTCCGCCGCACCGGCAGCTCGCGCTGATCGAGCAGACGCCCGAGCAGTACACGTTGTCGTTGCTGCTCTCCGGGCTGATCGGGTTGGCGACTCCGGCGGTGTCGACCGCGATCCTGATGCTCGCCGGGATCCGGCTGCCGTTCGTGGTGCCGACCGTCGGGGCACTCGGCTTCGCACTGCTCTGCGTCTTCATGGCGCACCGGAGTGTCCTGGTCAAGGCGGACCGGGCCCGCCGGGAGTTCCGGCAGGCGGTCTGCGCCTACCTGGACCTGGTCGCCCTGCAACTGTCGGCCGCGCACGGGCCGGTGCAGGCGCTGGAACGGGCGGCCGAGGTCTGCGACGGCTGGGTCTTCGAGCGGATCAGGGAGGCGCTGCGGCTGGCCCAGTTGCAGATGCACTCGCCCTGGGACGAGCTGCGCGACCTGGCCGAGAAGATCGGCATTCCGGAACTCGGTGACGTCGGGGCGATCATGCAGTCCTCCGGCACCGAGGGCGCACAGGTGCACGACTCGCTGCGGGGCCGGGCCGACTCGCTGCGCGACCAGATCCGGACCGACAACCTGGCCCGGGCCGAGGCGGTGACGAGCCGGTTGGACGTGCCCGGTGCGCTGCTGGTCTTCGTACTCGTCGGTTTCGTCCTCTATCCGTTCGTGGCCCGGATCTGATCCCGAACCCGACCCCGACCCCGACCCACCGTCGCACTGAAGGGAGACCGCAATGTCGATCGTCAACTACCTGCACATTGCGCTCGCGGTACGGATCGCGGAGCTGCGCCGTACCGGTGAGGGAGACCGCGGCGACAGCCCGGTCCCGACCGCGGTGATCATCTTTGGCCTGGTGGCCGCCGCGCTGGCGGTCACCGTCGCCGTGTCGCAGAGCGTCGGGGACTGGATGGACGCCATCCCCGAGCCGGGCGGCGCGGACGGCGGTGCCGACCCCGGCACGGGCCAGGACTGACCCGTGCCGCGACCGCGCCGCAGCTTCCGGTACCGGCTTCCGGCGGTGGCCGGGAGCCGGTGGCGCCGGACGTTCGGGGCGGAGCGGGACCGGGGGGCCAACCCCGTCGAGCTGGCCGTGCTGATGCCGGCGATCCTGATCCTGCTGCTCGCCTCGATCCAGGCCGCCGCCTGGTTCATCGCCCGGGCCACCGCGCTGAACGCCGCGCAGTCGGCGGTGAGCGCGCAGCGGGCGTACCAGGCCGAGCCGGGGGTGGGGCAGCAGCGCGCCGAGGACTTCCTGGACCGGGCCGGTGACTGGCTTGTCGACTGGGAGGTCACGGTGAGCGTTCCGGAACCGGACGACACGCAGGTCAGCGCCACCGTAACCGGTCAACCGCTCCGGGTGGTGCCGTTGATCTCGCTGCCGCCGATCAGCGAGACCGCGTTCGGCACCCTGGAGCGGTTCACCGACGAGGAACCGGCGTCGTGACCGGCCCGGCGGCGGCACCCGGCGAGCGGGCGAGGCTGGCAGGGCTCCGGGCCGGGGTAATGGGGCTGGCCGGGCTGGCAAGGCGGGCCGGGCTGGCAAGGGCGGCCGGGCTGGCAAGGGCGGCCGGGCTGGCAAGGCGGCCGGTGTGGCACCGGGAGCGGGAGCGGGGTTCGGTGTCGGTGGAGACCGCCATCCTCACTCCGGCCTTCCTCGCCCTGGTCGCGCTGGCCGGGGTCGCCGGCCGGACCGCCGTCGCGCACGAGGCGATCGAGGCCGCCGCACACGACGCGGCCCGAGCCGCCTCGATCTCGCGTACGTCGGCGGACGGGCGGGACGCGGCACGGGCGGCGGTGCAGAGTCGACTCGACGCCGAAGGGCTCGCCTGCTCCGACGAGCCGGAGTTGGACTTCGCCGGTACGGTCAACGGCCAGCGGGCCGGCTTCGACGAGGTGTACGTCATCGGCCTCGGCACCGACGCCTCGGTCGTCGTCACCGTCACCTGCGACGTCTCGGTACGGGACCTGCGGATGCCGCTGCTGCCGGGCGCCCGGACGTACAGCACCGTCGAGGCGACGTTCGCGTCCGCACTGGACCGTTACCGGGGCAGAGCTCTCGGTTTCGGGTTCACTGAGGCGCCATCTGGGACGAACCCGAGTGTGGGCGACGCATGATGAGCGCTGGAGGCGTGGCCGGTTCGCGAACTGGACGCTGGTGGTGGCTGGTTTCAGGCGGCGGCGATGGCTTCGATCTCCAGCAGCCACGCCGCGTCGTAGATGCCGGTGATGATGATGGTGAGCGCGGGACTGTGGTCGCCGAGGACCTCGTGGCGAATCCGGGCGTTGGCTTCCCGGTACTGCCGGTCGGACAGGAAGACGGTGACCTTGACGAGGTTGTGCTCGGTCATGCCCGCGTCCTTCAAGACGGACAGCACGTTCCGCCACGCCAGGCGGCACTGGCTGTCGAAGTCGTTCGGTACGGTCCCGTCGGGTGCTTCGGGGACCTGTCCACTGATGAACAGCGTTCGATCGGCGCGTGTGACCAGAACGCCCTGGGCGTAGGACCGGGACTGTGGATCGAGGCTGGTGATCTGCACGGCGGGCATGGTATTGGCAGTCCTGTCGTTGGGTCCAACGATTCTGTCCGTCGTGGCGGGGGCCGCTTCGCCGGTCCTGATACAACGGGTCGGATCGGTGAAGAGCACCCGGTCGGGGCGGACTCGGGGCGGGTGAGCCTGTTCCTCGCGGTGGCGCTGATCGGCGTACTCGCGATCATCGGGCTGGCCTACGACGGTGCCGGGCAGCTCCGCACGATGCAGCGGGCCGACAACCTGGCGGCCGAGGCGGCCCGGGCCGGCGGCCAGGCGATCGACCTCGGGCAACTGCTCCTCGACGGCACCACCCTGCTGGACCAGGCCGCCGCCCGGACGGCGGTCGGAAACTACCTCGCGAGCGTGGACGACGTGCAGCGCTGGGACGTCGCGTTCGCGGTCGCGGGGGACAACGCCACGCTGACGGTCGACGTCGAACTCGACTACGACACGGTCTTCCTCGACCTGTTCGGTTTCGCCGACAACATCACGGTGCCCGGTACGGCCACCGCGACACTCCTCACCACGACGAACCGCTGAATAGGGGGCATAGTCATGCCTGCATCCCGGGCGGCCCGCCGGGCCGGCCAGTTCTGCACCGGCCTCGGGGCGCTTGTCGTCCTGCTCGGACTGCTGGTCGGGGCGCCCCTGGCGCTGCTCGCCCTGGCCGGCAATCCGCTGCCGGACCACGTACCCGGGCTGGACGAGATCGGAACCGCGCTGACCAGCCGGGACGACGGCCAGCTCTTCCTGCGGGCGCTGGCGGTCGCCGGCTGGGCCGGCTGGGCCACCTTCGCCCTCTCGGTGCTCGTCGAGATCCCGGCCCGGCTCCTGCGCCGGCCGGCGGTGCGGCTGCCCGGACTCGGCCGCCAGCAGCGGCTGGCCGCCACCCTGATCGGCTCGGTGGCACTGGCCCTGGCGGTCAGCCCGGCCGCCACCGCCGCCGCCGTGGTGGCGTCGACGCCGGCGGCGGCCGCACCGGGGACGGCAGTAACGTACGCCGAAGGCGCGGGGCAGCCAGCCGGCGCGGGACAGGCGGGTGGCACGGGCCAGGCAATCGACACGCGACAGGCGGTCGGCGGAGTGCCGGTCGGCGGAGTGCCGGCGGCGGTGCGGGGTGGGTTGCCGGTCAGCGGGGACGGGCCGCCGTCGGGGCCGGCACCGCACTGGCTGGCGGCGGAACCGGCCTCCGGACCTGCGCCGCAGTGGCTGGCCGGCGAGCCGGCGGAGCAGCCGGAACCGGTCTACCGGGTGGAGAAGGGCGACTACCTCGGGCACATCGCCGGGCGCTATCTCGGCGACTTCGACCGCTATCCGGAACTGGCCAGGCTCAACGAGATCGGAGACCCGGACCGGATCCGGCCGGGTCAACTGCTGCACCTGCCGCCGAACGCCGAGGACCGGGGCGTACGCGAGCACGCCACCGGACTGGTCGCGACCCCGCCGCCGCCCGGGGGCTGGCCGCAGGCCGTACCCGACCAGCCAACCGCCCCGAAGGCCGGACAGCCGGACGCACCAGAGGGCGGACAGCCGGACGCACCACAGTCACCGGCCGACCCGCAGCCCGCCCAGCCGTCGACGGCCGAGCGGGACGGCGGCGGATACACGGTCACCGCCTCCCGGGCCGGTGCGACCGAGGAGGTGAACCGGCCGCTCGCCGTCTCCGCGGTGATCGCGGTGGCCGGCATCGTCGGCGCGCAGGTGGGTGCGGTACTCGGACTACGGAACCGCGCGGGCCGCCGGTCCGTCTTCGGCCGCCACCGGCTGCGCGGCTGAGCTGATCCCGCCGGGTGGACGAACCGGTCCGGGTGCGCGGGTGAGCCGGTCCGGGTGTGTGGGTGAACCGGTCCGGGTGCGGTTCAGGGCAGCCGGGTCTGTAGCACGCCGCCGACCACCCGGGTGGGCAGGACCTGCTGGTCGCTGCTGGCCGGGCCGTGCACCACCTCGCCGCCGTCCAGCTCGAACATGCTGCCGTGCCAGGGACACTTCACGCAGGTACGACCGTTCTCCCGGACGACCTGGCCGGCGCCGAGCGGGCCGCTCTGGTGGGCGCAGCGTTCCAGCATCACCGTGACGTCGTCGCCGTCCCGGTAGACCACCACCGCGATGTCGTCGATCCGCCGGGTCAGCAACTCGTGCTCCGGCAGCGCGGACATGTCCGCGACCGCGTGCCAGCCGTCCTCGATCCGGCGCAGGTCCGGCACACCCTGGTTGACGTTGGCCGCCTGCTTGTAGGCGAGGTGGCCGCCGAGGAAGCCGCCGCCGCCGGCCGCCGCCAGACCCAGATAGCCGAGGGTACGGCCGAGACCGTGCCGCCCGGAGAGCCGGGCGGCGAGCGAGCCGGCGTACATCGCGATTGCGACGCCGTTGGCGAGCGCGTGCACCAGGCCCACCCGCTGCTGTTCCCTGGAAAGCGCACTCCAGTCGTTCCAGCCGGACACCGCGCTCGGCACCGCCGTGGCCGTGCCGAGCGCCACCAGGGTGGTGGCGGCACGTCGCTGCTGCGGCATCAGGTCGAGGACGGCAGTACTGACCCAGGCGCCGATCGGCACCTGCACCAGGGCCGGATGCAGCGGATGCCCGATCGGCACACCGTGCAGGACGTCGCGTAGCCACTGCGGGCGGATCGCCGCAGCGACCACCCGCTGGACGCGTTCCGCAGTCCGGTCCAGCCCGGTCGCCTGCTCAAGTTTCAGAAGCGCTCGCACCGACTGGGACTACCCGCCCCGTGGGCGGACAAACTTCGCGTGCCGTCGAATTGGCCGATACCCTCGAACGGGTTACCGGGACCGCCTGCGGGTAGACCGGCCGGCATGCGGGTCGCCATCACCGGAGCCACCGGCAACGTCGGTACGGCGTTGCTGCGCCGGCTCGCCCGGGAACCGGACGTCGAGGTGGTCGGCATCGCCCGGCGCTGCCCCGAACCGGACGCCGGGCAGCCGTACGGCGTCGTGCGGTGGCACGCC
Organism: Plantactinospora sp. WMMB782; assembly: GCF_049179135.1. Classification (NCBI taxonomy): domain Bacteria; kingdom Bacillati; phylum Actinomycetota; class Actinomycetes; order Micromonosporales; family Micromonosporaceae; genus Plantactinospora; species Plantactinospora sp. WMMB782. The sequence goes on from NZ_JBMHMC010000007.1 coordinate 2,264,209, forward strand.
GCCGACCTCGGTGACCCGGCCTGCCTGCATCCGCTCGCCGAGCGACTGGCCGGGGTGGACGCGGTGGTGCACCTGGCCTGGCAGGTCCAGCCCGGCCAGCAGCCGGCCCGGCTGCGCCAGCTCAACCTGGGCGGCAGCCGGCACGTGCTCAACGCGATGCTGGCCGCCGGGGTGCCGAAGCTGGTGCACGCCTCCTCGATCGCGGCGTACGCGCCCGGCCCGGCCGACCGGCGGGTCGACGAGGACTGGCCGGTGACCGGTGTCGGGCGCTCCGGTCACGGCGTCGACAAGGCGGCCGTGGAGGCGATGCTCACCGACGCCGAGCGGGACTATCCGGTGTTGCGGGTGACCCGGCTGCGTACCGCCCCGGTCCTGCGGGGCGACGCCGGGGCAGCGGGCATCCGGCACCTCCTCGGCCGGTTCACCCCGGTCCCGGTGCTCCGCCCCGGCCGGCTGCCGGTGGTGCCCCGGCACCGTCGGCTGCGGGTGCAGGTGGTGCACGCCGACGACGCCGCCGAGGCGTACCTGCGGGCGGTGCGCAGTGACCGGACCGGAGCCTTCAACATCGCCGCCGAGCCGGCGGTCGACGGTGCGCTGCTCGCGACGGAGCTGGGTGGCTGGGCGGTACCGGTGCCGTTGGGCCTGCTCCGGCTGCTGACCAGGGCCGCCGGGCGGGCCCGGCCGGCGGCGCCGGACGAGGGCTGGGCGGAGCCGGGGGCGGCGGTACCACTGCTGGACTGCTCGCGGGCCGAACGGGAACTGGGCTGGCGACCTCGACGGGACGCCCGGGAGGCGCTGCGGCAGATGCTCGCCGGAACCGCCACCGGCCCGGGAACGGCCAGCCCGGGAACGGCCAGCCCGGGAACGGCCAGCCCGGGAACGGCCAGCCCGGGAACGGCTGGCCCGCCACCGCGCCCGGCCGAGCGGGTCACGGCCGCCAGGCCGGCTGACCGCCACGGCTGACCGCCAGGCCGATTTCGGGGGTACGGACTCGGAAAGCGGCCCGCCCGCCGGCGTCCGGATGGCACAGTGGAACGCTATGGACCGGAGTCAGGTGCAGGGCTGGATCGCCGGGTACGAGCGGGCCTGGCGTACCCCCGGAACCGAACCCCTCGCCGCGCTCTTCACCCCCGACGCGAGCTACCTGCCGGGGCCGTACCGGGAGCCGGTGGTGGGCCTGCCGGACATCGGCGAGATGTGGGAGGCCGAGCGGGACGGCCCCGACGAGGAGTTCGGCATGACCAGCGAGATCGTCGCGGTCGACGGCGACGTGGCGGTGGCCCGGCTGGAGGTCCGGTACGGCACCGGGAAGGAGTTCCGGGACCTCTGGATCATGAGGTTCGCCGGCGACGGCCGGTGTGCGGCGTTCGAGGAGTGGCCCTTCGCGCCACCGTCCTGACCACACCTGGAATCGCCGTCGCCCGCCACGGTGCCGCCCGGGTACCGTCGGTCGCGACGGCAGCAGCGGGGAGTACGGGATGACGGTCCGAGACGGCGGCAACCACGACGGCAACGACAGCGACCCGAGCGGCGGCGGCAACGACAGCGACCCTGGTGGCAGCGGCGCCGGTGCCGGCGGGCAGGTGCTGGCGGTCGGGCGACCGGTGACGGTCCACCTGGTCAAGGCACCCCGCCCGGACCTGCGCTATCCCGCCTCGGTGGTCTCCGACGACGGCAACCACCTGGTCGTCCAGGCGCCCTGGGCGGACGACGTGGTGCGGGACATGGGCTTCGTCCGGTTCGAGCCGGGCGACACCTGGACCGAGCACTACTGGCGGGACCGCTGGTACTCGGTCAAGGAGGTCTACGACGCCGCCGGCACCCGCAAGGGCTGGTACTGCGACGTGACCCGGCCGCCGACCGTACGCGACGACGTGCTGGTGGTCCCCGACCTGGACCTCGACCTGTGGGCGTCGGCCGACCTGAGCGAGGTGTACCGGCTCGACGAGGACGAGTTCCTCGCCAGCGGCCTGCCCGAGCGGGAGCCGGCCACGGCGGCCCGGGCCCGGCAGGCCCTCGACGAGCTCGCCGAACTGGCCGCCGACGGCTTCGGCACACTCACCGACCGCTGACCCGCCCGCCCCGGGGCAGGCCCGATCCCTTGGCCCAGTTAATCCGCTCGCGTCGCGGCTGACCCGGGTCGCAGGATGATCGGCATGTCCGGGACGTACACCTGTGCCGTCGGGCCGTCGGGCGCGCGGCCGGCGGCTGGCGGCGCGCGCCGGCTCGCCGCGCTGGTCGGGCCGGACGCGGTGCCGCCGCCGTTGCTGATGCTGCTCGGCATGGTCTCCACGCAGGTCGGCGCGGCGATCGCCACCGGACTGTTCCGGACGGTGAGTCCCGGCGGTACCACCGCGCTGCGACTCGGCTTCGGCGCCCTGGTGCTGCTCGCGGTGGTCCGGCCGACCCTGCGGCTCGGACCGCGCTCCGCCGGGCTCGTCGTCGCGTTCGGGGTGGCGATGGCGGGGATGAACCTGGCCTTCTACACCGCACTGCAACGGGTACCGCTCGGCGTGGCGGTCACCATCGCGTTCACCGGACCGCTGCTGGTCTCGGTCGCGGCGAGTCGCCGGGCCCGGGACGTCGGCTGGGTACTGCTGGCCGGGTTCGGGGTGGCGCTGCTCGCCGGCCTGCTCGGCCCGGACGGCGGCACCGGCCCGCTGGACGGTACGGCGCTCGCCTGGTGCGGGCTGGTCGCGCTGGGCTGGGCCGGGTACGTCGTGTTCGGCAAGGCGGTCAGCACCCGGCTGGGCGGCAGCCGTGGGCTGGCCCTCGGGATGGTGGCCGGGGCGGTCTGCGTACTGCCGTTCGGGGTCGCCGGCAGCGGTGCGGCGCTGTTCGACCCGTGGACGTTGACGCTCGGGCTCGGGGTCGCGCTGCTCTCCTCGGTACTGCCGTACTCGGCCGAGATGGCGGCACTGCGCCGGATGCCGGCCCGGGTCTTCGCCGTACTGCTCAGCCTGGAGCCGGCGGTGGCGGCGCTGGTCGGGCTGACCCTGCTGCACGAGACGCTGGGCTGGCCACAGCTGCTCGGCGTCGGCTGTGTCGTCGCCGCCTCGCTGGGCGCGATCACCGCCCGGTCCGGCCGGTCCGGACGGTCCGGCTGAAGGCGCCGATCGTCGCCCGGTCCGGCCAGCCCGAACGACCCGGCCGGTCCGGCTGAAGGCGCCGATCGTCGGCCGGTCCGGACGGTCCCAACGGTCCGGGCGGTCCGGGCGGTCCGGCGGAAACCGTGGCGGTATCTACCGGAACCGCCGGTGATATCGAGGGGTGCGGTCCGGGTGCGGGGCGGGCATCCTTGTCCGGTGGGGGTTCGAGTTGAGCAGAACGGTCCGGTGCGGACGGTCGTGCTGTCCCGGCCGGAGACCAGGAACGCGGTGGACGGCCCGACCGCCCGGGAGCTGGCCGCCGCCTTCCGGAGCTTCGACACCGAGCGGGACGCCTCGGTGGCGGTGCTCTGGGGCGAGGGCGGCACCTTCTGCTCCGGCGCCGACCTGAAGGCGATCACCACCTCCAGCGGCAACCGGGTCGAGCCGGAGGGGGACGGCCCGATGGGCCCGACCCGGATGCGACTCGGCAAGCCGGTGATCGCCGCCGTCTCCGGGTACGCCGTCGCGGGCGGGCTCGAACTGGCGCTCTGGTGCGACCTGCGGGTCGCCGAGTCCGACGCGGTGTTCGGAGTGTTCAGCCGCCGCTGGGGCGTACCGCTGATCGACGGCGGGACGGTGCGGCTGGCCCGGCTGGTCGGGCAGAGCCGGGCGATGGACCTGATCCTCACCGGCCGCCCCGTGCCGGCCACCGAGGCGTACCAGATGGGGCTGGTCAACCGGCTGGTCGAGCCGGGCGAGGCACGGGCCGCCGCCGAGGCGCTGGCCGCCGAGATCGCCGGTTTCCCGCAGACCTGCCTGCGCAACGACCGGCTCTCCACCCTGGCCGCCGCCGGCCGGCCGGAGGAGGAGGCGATGCGCACCGAGCTGGCGTACGGGATGAACTCGCTCGCCACCGACGCCACCGAGGGAGTGACCCGGTTCACCGCCGGAGAGGGTCGACACGGGACGTTCGGCCCGGCCTGAGAACCCGGCGCGGCCGGGATGCCCGGGATGCCCGGAACGGCCGGGACCCGCCCGGGACGGCCGGAACGGTCAGGCCGGCAGTGGCGGCAGCGGGAGCGGGATCGCCGGCAGGCCGTCGAGGCTGCTGCCGACGTGGTCCTTCCGCTCGCAGTAGGCGGCGAACTCCTCGTCGGTCTTCCGGCCGAAGTAGTCGGAGTGCAGCGTCCGCTCCTCCCGGTAGTCCATGAACGGGACGGAGTAGCCGCAGCTGTCGCTGATCCGCCGCGCGGTGACCAGCACGATCGCCCGCTGCCCCGGCGAGTCGGCCTGCTCGGGGAAGTGCCGGATCAGCTCCGCCCAGCGGGGGTCGTCTCGGAACACCGGTTCGCCCCGGCCGTGCACCCGGACGATGTTCGGCGGGCCGTCGAAGGCGCACCACATGAGCGTTATCCGGCCGTTCTCCCGCAGGTGCGCGACGGTCTCGGCACCGCTGCCCCCGAAGTCGAGGTACGCCAGCGTCTGCTCGTCCAGCACCGCGAGCGACCCGGCGAGCCCCTTCGGGGAGAGGTTCACGTGCCCGTCGGCGTCGAGCGGCGCGGTCGCCACGAAGAAGACCTTCTGGTTCTCGATGAAGCCGCGCAGCCGGCCGTCGATCCGGTCGTAAGTCTTTCCCATCGACCCGCCCTCCCCGTTGGTGCCCACTCCACGGTAGCCGAGTGGATCAGGCGCAGGGCGAACGGACCGGCGGGGGCCGGCGGACCGGTTGCGCACCGGCGACGGGGTCGGCGTCCCCGCCGCCGGCACGCACCAGCACGCCTCCGGTGGGGTCGGCGTACCCACCGGAGCCTCTGCCCCCGGCGCCGTCAGCCTGCTTCGGCGGTACGCAGCCAGACGGCGGTGTCCGGCGGTAGCAGGTCGCCGTCGACGGGGCGGCTGGCCAGCAGGCGGCTCTGGTGCGGGGGCAGCGGCACCGGCGCGTCGGAGAGGTTGAGCACGCAGGCGAACCCGGGATCGCGGGCGAAGGCGAGTACGCCGTCCGGCGCCGGCAGCCAGCGCAGCGTGCCGTCACCGAGCGCGGGCAGGACGCGCCTGATCCGGATCGCCTCGCGGTAGAGCTCCAGCATCGAGTGCGGGTCGTCGGTCTGGGCCTGCACGGTCTGGTCCTTCCAGGCGGCCGGCTGCGGCAGCCAGGGCGGTGCCGTGGCGTCGTCCGGGCTGAACCCGAACGGTGCGTTCTCGCCCGACCAGGGCAGCGGCACCCGGCAGCCGTCCCGGCCCGGGTCGACGAACCCGGAGCGCGGGTACATCGGGTCCTGGCGCAGTGCGGGCGGGATGTCCTCGACCTCCCAGAGCCCCAGCTCCTCACCCTGGTAGACGTACGCGGCGCCGGGCAGGGAGAGCGAGAGCAGCGCGGCGGCGCGGGCCCGGACCGTGCCCAGTTCCAGGTCGGTGTAGGTGCCCTCGCGCTTGCTGGCGAAGCTGAAGGTGGTGTCGGCCCGGCCGTACCTGGTGACCACCCGGGTGACGTCGTGGTTGGAGAGCACCCAGGTGGCCGGGGCGTCGATCGGGGCGTGTTCGGCGAGGGTGCCGTCGATGCTGGCCCGCAGCTTCGCCGCGTCCCACGCGCAGGTCAGGAAGTCGAAGTTGAAGGCGGTGTGCAGCTCGTCCGGGCGCAGGTAGTTGGTGAACCGCTGCCGGTCGGGCAGCCACACCTCGCCGATCAGCGCGCGCGGCTCGGGATAGCTGTCGGCGATCCGCCGCCAGTTCCGGTAGATGTCGTGCACCCCGTCGAGGTCGTGGAACGGGTGTGCCGCCCCGTCGACCACCTCGGGCAGGGTGGCGTCCTTGAGCAGCAGCGCCGCCGAGTCGATCCGGATGCCGTCCACCCCCCGGTCGAACCAGAACCGCAGGATGTCCTCGAACTCGGCGCGTACCCGGGGGTGGTCCCAGTTGAAGTCGGGCTGTTCGGCGGCGAAGAGGTGCAGGTACCAGTCGCCCGGGGTGCCGTCCGGGTTGGTGGTCCGGGTCCAGGTCTGGCCGCCGAACTCGCCGATCCAGTCGGTCGGCGGCAGGTCGCCGCCGGGGCCGCGACCGGGGCGGAACCAGAAGAGTTCCCGCTCCGGCGCGTCCGGGCCGCCGGCCAGCGCGGCCTGGAACCACGGGTGCCGGTCGGAGCAGTGGTTCGGCACCAGGTCGGCGATGATCCGCAGGCCCTGACCGTGCGCCTCGGCGATCAGCTCCTCCACCTCGGCGAGCGTCCCGAAGACCGGCTCAACGGAGCGGAAGTCGGCGACGTCGTAGCCGGCGTCGGCCATCGGCGAGGGATACCAGGGACTGAACCAGATGGCGTCGACGCCCAGTCCGGACAGGTAGCCCAGCCGCTTGCGGATGCCGGCGATGTCGCCGACGCCGTCGCCGTTGTCGTCGGCGAAGCTGCGCGGGTAGACCTGGTAGATCACCGCGTCTCGCCACCACCGGCGGCGCTGGATTGTGGACACGAGTACCTGCTTCCTGGACCTCTGAACTGCCTCGTCTGGACCGTTAAAGTGCTCGTTTCGTGTCGATGACGATACAAAGCAGAGCGCCCTGCCGCAATAACACGACAGAACTATGAAAGACGACGACTTGAGGTGTCCAGGCCGGAGGCGCGCGACAGCCGCCCGGTTCCCCCTGATCGCGGGGCCGGGCGGGGCGGGGCCGGTCAGTGCCCGGGTGCGGGAGCGGTCGAGCCGCGTACCACCAGCTCGGGCTCGAAGAGCAGCTCGTCGGTGAGTACGCCGACGCCGTCGATCTGGTGCACCAGCAGGTCCACCGCGGCCTGCCCCATCATCTCGATCGGCTGCCGCACCGTGGTCAGCGGCGGATCGGTGCAGGTCATCAGCGCCGAGTCGTCGAAGCCGACCACCGAGACGTCGGCCGGAACCGAGCGGCCGAGCCGGCGGGCGGCCCGGATGGTGCCGAGCGCCATCACGTCACTGGCGCAGATGATCCCGGTGACGCCGCGCTCGATCAGCTTGCTCGCCGCGACCCGGGCCCCCTCCATGGAGAAACTGGACCGCTCGACGCACTCCTCGTCGTCGGCCCAGCCGGCGACGTTCGCCATCGCCGCCAGCTTCCGGCGGGACGGCACGTGGTCGGCCGGCCCCAGCACCAGCCCGATCCGCTCGTGGCCGAGCGAGCGCAGGTGCCCGTACGCCTGCTCGACCGCCACCGCGTCGTCGGTGGAGACGCACGGGAAGCCCAGCTCGTCGACGCCGGCGTTGACGAGTACCACCGGCAGGCCCCGGTCGGTGAGCCGCCGGTAGTGGTCGTGCGGGGCGTCGGCGAGCGCGTACGAGCCACCGGCGAAGATGACCCCGGAGACCTGGTGGTCGAGGAGCATCTCCACGTAGTCGGACTCGGAGATCCCGCCGATGGTCCGGGCGCAGAGCGCCGGGGTGAGCCCGCGCTGGGCCAGCGACCCGGTGACCACCTCGGCCAGGGCCGGGAAGATCGGGTTCTGCAACTCCGGCAGGACCAGCCCGACCAGCCGGGCCCGCTCGCCGCGCAGCTTGCTGGGACGCTCGTAGCCGAGCACGTCCAGGGCGGTGAGCACGGCGACCCGGGTGCTCTCCGAGACCCCGCCCCGGCCGTTGAGCACCCGGCTCACCGTGGCCTCGCTGACCCCGGCCTTGCGGGCAACCTCGGTGAGTCTTCTGGTCACGGCGGCGATGGTACGGCAGCCGTCTGCAAAAACCGAACCAAAGTCCGCCGCGCTACCGCAAGCCGCGCTACTGCAACAGGTCGCGTACCGCCGACTCGATCGCGCGGTGGAACGTCGGATAGGCGTAGATCATTCCAGCCAGCGTGCTGACCGGTACCTCGGCGTGCACCGCCACGGCCAGCGCGCTGAGCACCTCGCCGCCGACCGGACCCGCCGAGGTCGCGCCGACGAGTACGCCCCGGTCGGCGTCGGCGACCAGCTTGACGAAGCCCTCGTCACCGACCTGGTGGATCCAGCCCCGGGTGGAGTCGGAGAGCGCGGTGAAGCCGGTCCGGACGGTCAGCCCGCGCTCCCGGGCCTGCCGCTCGGTAAGCCCGACCGCACCCACCTCCGGGTCGGTGAAGGTGACCCGGGGCAGCGCCCGGTAGTCCGCCCGCGGCCCACCCCCGGCCGGGTCCCCGAGCTTCCCGGCAGGGTCGTCGGCCTTCCCGGCCGCGTCGGTGAGCTTCCCGGCCCGGCGCAGGATGTCGTCGACGGCGATCCCGGCCTGGTACATCGCCACGTGGGTGAAGGCGCCGTGCCCGGTCAGGTCGCCGACCGCCCAGATGCCGTCGCCGGCCCGCATCCGGTCGTCCGTCGCCACGAACCGCCGGGTCGGGTCCAGCCCGACCGTCTCCAGGCCGAGCGTGTCGAGTACGGCCCGCCGGCCGGTGGCCACCAGCAGCCGCTCGCCCCGGAGCCGGGCGGAGTCGGCAAGGTGCACGGTGAAGCCGCTGCCGTCGTGCTCCACCCGCTCGGCCCGGGCCCCGGTGTGCACGGTCACCCCGTCCGCGCGCAGCGCCGCGGCGACCCGCTCGGACGACTCCGGCTCCTCCAGCGCGAGGATCCGCTCGCCGGCCTCGACCATCCCGACCCGTACCCCGAACCGGGCGAAGACCTGGGCCAGTTCCGCGCCGATCGCCCCGCCGCCGAGCACCACGAGCGACTCGGGCAACTCGGCCAGCTCGATCGCCTCCCGGTTGGTCCAGTACGGCGTGCCGGCCAGTCCCGGCACCGGCGGAATCACCGGCGTGGTGCCGGTACCCAGCACGACGCCGACCCGGGCCCGGAACGTCTGGTCGCCGACCCGGACCAGGCCGGGGCCGACCAGCCGGCCGGTACCCCGGACGAAACGTCCGCCCTTGCCGGTGAACCGCGCGACCCCGGCGTCGTCGGTCCAGCCGGCGGTGGCCTCCTCGCGGATCCGCCTGGCGACCGTGCTCCAGTCCGGTTCGACCCGGGCCCGCCCGGCCAGGCCGTCGATCCGGCGGGCCTCGGCCAGCGCGTTGGCGGCCCGGATCATCATCTTGCTCGGCACGCAACCCCAGAACGGGCACTCGCCGCCGACGAGGTTGCGTTCGATGCCGACCACCGAGAGGCCGGCCGCGGCGAGCCGGTTGGCCGTCTCCTCGCCACCCACCCCGAGCCCCACCACCACCACGTCCACGTCCACCGTGCCGGCCGGACCGCCTACTCCGTCCGGCTCCACCCGCCTGTGTTGCTGTTCAGCCATACCGCCAGCTTTCCCGATCCGTATCCGGTCAGCCAGCCGCCAGGTGAGCGGAGCGGCGGACGGCAACCGGAGAAGTGTCCCGTTCCGGATCAGAAGGCCAATCTCTGTCAACAACTGCCGTACTTGCGTCGCGTCTTTTCATCACGCAATCGCAATCTTGCGTAACCGAGTCGCCCTCGCTACAGTGACCGCACTCACACCCGACGCCACACAGCTCCCGTTCCCGAAGGGATGCCACAGATGTCCGTACCGCAGTACCGGAGGGCCGCGGCGCTCGCGCTCGCGGCCGGCCTGGGATTCAGCCTCCCGGCCTGCTCTACGAAGAGCGACGACGGCGACTCGAACGCCGGCGGCAGGGTCACCATCACTGTCGACTGCCAGCCGGTCGGTTCGCAGAAGGAGCTGTTGCAGAACTGGAACGCCGACGTCGCCGAGTTCCAGCGGCAGAACCCCGACATCACCATCAAGAGCGTCAGCGTCGGCGAGCAGTGCAACAACCCGCCGGACTTCACCGCCCGGCTCGCCGGCGGCACCATGACCGACGTCTTCTACGGGTACATGACCGACCTGGCGCAGGTGCTGGACTCCGGTCAGGCGATGGACATCACCGGGTACGCCGACAAGGAGACCGTGCCGACCTGGGAGAGCATCGACCCCGCCCTCAAGGAGGTCTTCAGCGACGGCGGCAAGCTCTACGCCCTGCCGGCGAAGAACTACTCGATGGGCCTGGTCTACAACAAGACGCTCTTCCAGCGGGCCGGGCTGGACGTGAACAACCCGCCGAAGACCTGGCCCGAGGTGCGCGACGCGGCCAAGAAGATCTCCGCGCTCGGCGACGGCATCGCCGGGTACTCCGAATACAGCGCCGGCAACACCGGCGGCTGGCACTTCACCGCGCTGCTCTACTCGCAGGGCGGTCAGGTGCTGACCCCGGACGGCAGGAAGGCCGACTTCAACGACCCGATGGGCCGGCAGGTCCTACAGAACCTCAAGGACATGCGCTACGGCGACGACAGCATGGGCGCCCGCCAACTGCTCCAGTGGGGCGACCTGCTGACCAACGCCGCCGCCGGCAAGGTCGGGATGTTCGTCGGTGCGCCGGACGCCACCCAGGCGATCGTCAGCCAGTTCCAGGGCAGGTTCCAGGACTGGGCGATGGCCCCGATGCCCGGCCAGGACGGTCCGGCCAAGGCCACGCTCGGCGGCGGCGAGGGCTACTTCTTCAAGAAGGGCCTCAGCCCGGAGCAGGTCAGGGCGGGCCTGAAGTGGATCGCCTACCAGAAGCTGACCCCGGGCAAGGGCCAGTTCGACTACGTACGGGCCAAGCCGCAGAACTACCCGGTGGGGCTGCCGCAGCCGCTGCTCTTCGCGAACGGCAGCGAGGCACAGAAGCAGGAACTCGAGCTGCGCAAGGCGAACGCCAACGTCGACACCGCCAACTTCGCGCTCTTCGAGGCGACCCCGGTCCCGATCCGGGGCGAGCCGCGCAACGCGCAGGCGGTCTACGCCGTGCTCGACGCCGCGATGTCCGGGGTGCTGACCAACCCGAACGCCAACACCGACACGCTGCTGAAGACCGCAGAGGACAAGGTCAACCAGCTGCTCGCCGCCGAGAGCTGACCGGCGGCCCGTGCGGGGGGCCGGTCAGCCCCGGCTCCCCGCACCGGCCCAGGACCGGCGTAACCGCACCGACCTAGGAGTTGCCTTGGCGATCACCACCGCTCCGGGTACCACCAGACCGGGCCGTTCCGTCCGGCCGTATCCGGCACCGCCCCGGCGCGGCGGCGGGCTGGGCCGGAAGGTGCGGGACAACCTCACCGGGCACGCGTTCCTGGTCGGTGCGGTGGCCTGCTTCGCCGTCTTCTCCTGGTATCCGATGATCCGCGGCGTCGTGATGAGCTTCCAGCGCACCCGGCGCGGCGAGACCACCTGGGTGGGCTGGGACAACTATCTCCGGATCGTCGACGACCCGAGCTTCTTCACCGCCTGGCGGAACACCCTCTACTTCACGGTACTGGCGCTGGTCCTCGGCTACGCGGTGCCGTTCTTCGTGGCGATCCTGCTCAACGAGTTCCGGCACGCCAAGGGTTACCTGCGGATCCTGGTCTACCTGCCGGTGATGCTGCCGCCGGCCTCGGCGCTCTTCCTCTTCAAGTACTACGCCTACGACCCCAGCGAGGCGGGCCTGTTCAACGCGGTCCTCGCCGCGCTGCACCTGCCGACCTCGGAGTGGATGCAGTCGCCGGGGATGACGATGCCGGCGATGGTGCTCGCCTCGACCTGGATGAACATGGGCAGCGCCGTACTCGTCTACCTGGCGGCGTTGCAGAACATCCCCGGCGAACTCTACGAGGCGGCCGAGCTGGACGGCGCCGGGATCTGGCGGCGGATCGTCAACGTGACCATCCCGCAGACCCGGCTGATCCTGCTGCTGCTGGCGATGCTCCAGATCGTCGCCACCATGCAGCTCTTCATCGAGCCGCTGATCCTGGCCAACGGTGCCGGCGCGGAGGACTCGGCGACCTCGGTGGCCTACCTGATCTACCAGCACGGATTCTTCCAGAACGACCTCAACGGCGCCGCCGCGCTCGGCGTGATCATGCTCGTGGTGCTGGCCGGCTTCTCCGCCGGCTACGCGCGGCTGACCTCGAAACAGGACTAGGACGGGCGGGACATGGCACAGGACTCCGGCACCCGGACCCTCGTCTCCCCGGCCCAGCTGCGCCGGGGGCGCGGTCGGGTCGTCTACTGGACCCTGCTCACCGTCGTCGTCGTCGGCTTCACGCTCGTCTTCCTCGGCCCGCTGTACTGGATGGTCACCGGGGCGCTCAAGTCCGGGCAGGAGATCGCGCAGACCCCGCCGACGCTCTTCCCGCAGGACCCGCAGCCGCGCAACTACGTCGACGCGTGGCACAACCTCGACCTGGCGAAGCTGCTGTTCAACACGTTCTACTACGCCGCCGGGGCGCTGCTGTTCCAGCTCGTCCTGGACACCGCGGCGGCGTACTCGCTGTCGAAGCTGCGGCCGGTGCTCGGCAACGCGATCCTCGGGATGATGCTGGCGACGCTGATGATCCCGGCGATGGTGCTCATCGTCCCGCAGTACGTGACCGTGATCGACCTGCCGGTCCTGCACGTCAACCTGCTCGACTCGCCGTTCGCGATCTGGCTGCCGCTGGTCGCGAACGCGTTCAACATCTTCCTGCTGAAGCGGTTCTTCGACTCGATCCCGGAGGACCTGATGGCGGCGGCGGTGGTGGACGGGGCGGGGCCGCTGCGCACGCTCTGGTCGATCGTGCTGCCGATCTCGCGCCCCATCCTCGGGGTGGTCTCCATCTTCGCCGTGACGGCGGTCTGGAAGGACTTCCTCTGGCCGAAGCTGGTGATGCCCTCACCGGAGACCCGTACGGTGAGCGTCGGCATCTACGCCTTCTCCGCCGGTACGCCGATGAACGTGGTGGTGGCCGCCTCGGTGATCGCCGCCATCCCGACCGTGATCATCTTCCTGGTCTTCCAGCGGAACATCATGTCCGGCCTGACCACCGGCAGCCTCAAGGGGTAGCCGGCAGCCTCGACGGACAGCCGGCCCATCCAGCGAGTGGTCAGCCCATCCCGAGCGCGAGGTCGCGGTTCGGGCCGGGCGGGGCGCCGGGGGCCGGCACCGGGGTGCCGGTCGGGGTCAGCAGGGCGCGGGCCGCCACCGCCGCCCGGCGGCGGCGCGGCACGACGGCCCGGCCGGCGAAGACGTCGTACCCGGCGGCGACCACCTCGTCGAGGATGCCGCCGTAGAGCAGGTAGGCGGTGCGGATGCAGGACTGCGAGGTGGGAGCGAGCAGGGTCACCCCGGGCGCCGCGGCCAGGTAGTGCTCCCGGGCGCGGCCCACCTCGTACTCGATCAGTTGCCGGATCGGCGGCGTGGCCCGGCCCTGTCGCGCGGCGTCGACCAGGTCGGCGGGGGTGACCCCGAATTTCGCCAGGTCCTCGCCGGGCAGGTAGACCCGGCCCCGCTCCAGGTCCTCGGCGACGTCCCGGATGAAGTTGGTGAGCTGGAAGGCGAAGCCGAGCTGCCGGGCCGGCTCGCGGGCGGCGGCCGGGTCGGTGCTGCCCAGGATCGGCAGCATCATCGTGCCGATCACCGCCGCCGACCCCTCCATGTAGTCGAGCAGGTCGGCGTAGCGGGGGTAGTCGGTGACGGTCAGGTCCATCGCCATGCTGCGCAGGAACGCCGCGAAGTCGGCCCGGTCGAGGTCGAAGACCGCGATGGTGTGCAGTACGGCCGGCAGCAGCGGGTCGGTCACCGGCTCGCCGCGCAGTCCGGCGAGGAACCGTTGCGACCAGTCGGCGAGTCGGGCGGACCGGGCCGAGGTCGGAAGCTCCTCGGTGCGGTCCACGATCTCGTCGGCATACCTGGTGAAGCCGTAGAGCGCGTGCACGTGCCGCCGTTTCCATGCGGGCAGCAGCCGGGTCGCGAGATAGTAGGTCCGGCCGTGCCGTCTGTGCAGCTCGCGGCAGCGTTCATAGGACCCGCCGAGACTGGTGTCCACCGATCCTCCCGAGCCTGATCGACGCATGAATCGACGCAACTTCTGCGACCAGGGTACGCTCGACCGGCTCTCCCGCGCGCGGTTCCCGGGCTGTCCGGCCCGACGACAAGGGATCTTTCAGTTACAAAAGCGGGAAGACGGCCGCCTTCGGTGACCGTGGCCGCAGGATGATTGTCGACTCCAGGAGGTGATCGGGTGCGGACCGTGACGGGACCGACCGAGCGGGTGGTGGTGGTCGGCGCCGGACTGGGCGGCCTCGCCTGCGCCCTGCACCTGGCCGGCGCCGGACGGCAGGTCACGGTGCTGGAGCGGGAGTCCGTGCCGGGTGGCCGGGCCGGCCGGCTCACCCTCGACGGGTACGAGTTCGACACCGGTCCGACCGTGCTGACCATGCCCGACCTGCTCGCCGAGGCGCTCGGGGCGGTCGGCGAGGAGTTGACCGACTGGCTCGACCTCGTACCGCTCGACCCGGCCTACCGGGCGCACTACCCGGACGGGTCCACCCTGGACGTCGTCACCGACACCGCCCGGATGGCCGCCGAGGTCGCCCGGGTCTGCGGCCCCCGCGAGGCGGACGGCTACCTGCGGTTCGTCGACTACGCCCGGCGGCTCTGGCAGCTCGAACGCGCCGACTTCATCGACCGCAACCTGGACAGCCCCACCGACCTGCTCACCGGCAACCTGCTCCGGCTGCTCGCCGCCGGGGCGTTCCGGCGGTTGCAGACCAAGGTCGACCAGTTCTTCGCCGACCCGCGCACCCGGCGGATCTTCTCCTTCCAGGCCATGTACGCCGGCCTCGCCCCGCACGACGCGCTGGCCATCTACACCGTGATCTCCTATCTCGACTCGGTCGCCGGGGTCTGGTTCCCGCGCGGCGGCATCCACGCCGTCTCCCGGGCCCTGGCCGGCGCCGCCGAGAAGCACGGGGTACGCGTCCGGTACGACCGCACGGTCGACCGGGTGGAGACCTCCGCCGGCCGGGCCACCGGGGTACGCACCACCGACGGCGAGTTCGTCCCGGCCGACGTGGTGGTGCTCAACCCGGACCTGCCGGTGGCGTACCGCGACCTGCTGCCCGACGCCGCCCCGCCGCGCCGGCTGCGTTACTCGCCCTCCTGCGTGGTGCTGCACGTCGGCGCCCGGCAGGGCTACCGGGGCATCGCCCACCACAACATCCACTTCGGGCGGGCCTGGCGGCGCACCTTCGACGAGGTGATCCGGCGCGGCGAACTGATGTCGGACCCGTCGCTGCTGGTCACCAACCCGAGCCGGACCGACCCGTCGGTCGCGCCCACCGGCCGGCACGGCTACTACGTGCTCGCTCCGGTGCCGAACCTGGACCGGGGCGCCGGGCTGGACTGGCGCGGCGACCTGCCCCGGCGGTACGCCGACGAGCTGCTGGGCACCCTGGAGCGCCGGGGTTACGTGGGCCTGACCGACAGCGTCGAGGTGCTCCGGATCGTCACCCCGGCCGACTGGGCCGACGCGGGCATGGCCGCCGGTACGCCCTTCGCGGCCGCGCACAACCTGTGGCAGACCGGCCCGTTCCGCCCCGGCAACCTGCACCGGACACTGCCGAACGTGGTGTTCGTGGGATCGGGTACCCAGCCCGGGGTGGGCGTGCCTATGGTGATGATCTCCGGGAAGCTCGCCGCCGCCCGGGTGACTGGAGGTGGCTCATGACAGCCGACCGGGAGCGGCACCTGGTGGAGCTGGTGGACGAGGCCGGCACTCCGCTCGGTGCCCGTACCGTCGACGAGGCGCACCGGCCGCCCGGCCAGCTGCACCGGGCCTTCTCGGTGCTGCTCGTGGACCCGGAGGGCCGGACCCTGCTCCAGCAGCGGGCCGCCGTCAAGACCAGGTTCCCGCTGCGCTGGGCCAACGCCTGCTGCGGACATCCGGAACCCGGCCAGTCGCTCGACGTCGCCGCCGGCCGGCGGCTGCGCGAGGAACTCGGCGTCGAGGCGGTGCCGCTCACCGAGATCGGCGTGCACCTCTACCGGGCCGAGGACCCCGGCACCGGCCGGGTGGAGTACGAGTACGACCACGTGCTGCTGGGCGACTTCGACGCCGGTCGCGCGGTGCTGCCCGATCCGGACGAGGTGGCCGACCTGCGCTGGGTGCACCCGGACGAGTTGCGGGCCGGCCTCGACGCCGACCCGGACGCCTACGCGCCGTGGCTGGCCGGAGTGCTCGGCCGGCTCACCGAGCGGTCGCGCTCGTCGGCCGGCGGGGCGGCGCGGCGGGCGGGGAACCGCGGCCGGTGGAAGCAGCCTCCGGCGCCCACGGGTCAGGAGGAGGACAACCCGGCGGAGTGGTCGGGTGGCCGATGACGGACTGAGCGCCGGGGCCGTCGCGCGACGGCTCGGCGTCGCCGTCACCACCCTGCGGAGCTGGCACCAGCGGTACGGTCTGGGCCCGAGTCGGCACGTGCCGGGTCGGCACCGGCGGTACAGCGTCGAGGACCTCGACCGGCTGGACGTGATGGCCCGGTTGACCGCCGAGGGGGTCTCCCCGGCCGAGGCGGCGCGCTGGGCGCGCACGGCTGCCGTACCCGGAGCGGAGCCGGACCGAAAGTTGCCGGACCGGGACGTGCCTGCGCGTGGCGTCCAGGACCGGGGCGTGCCGGATCGGGACGTGCCGGCGCGGGACATGTCCGCGCGGGCCGGCGGCGGTGCGGTGATCGCGGTCGGCCGGGCCGGGGCGGCGGCCCGGGGACTGGCCCGCGCGGCGATGCGGCTCGACCCGGTGGCGATGCGGGCCGGCATCGACGCCGCGATCGAGGCGGACGGGGTCGTCGCCACCTGGGATCGGCTGCTCCGGCCGGTGCTGGTCGGTGTCGGCGAGCGGTACGCCGCGAGCGCCGGGTACATCGAGGTGGAGCACCTGCTGTCCCGGTGCGTGTCGGAGGCGCTGGCGGCGGTGCCCCGGCCACCGGCGGGTGCCACGACGCCGCGGATCCTGCTCTGCTGCGCCGACGAGGAACAGCACAGCCTGCCGCTGGAGGCGCTCGCCGCCGCGCTGGCCGAGCTGGGTGTGCCGTGCCGGCAGCTCGGCGCCCGGGTGCCGGTGGCGGCCCTGGTCGACGCGGTGCGCCGAACCGCCCCCCGGGCCGTGGTGGTCTGGTCACAGCAGCCGGCGACCGGCGACCCGGCCCAACTCGCCGCGGTACGGTCCGGCCCCCAGTCGCCGCCGCTGCTGGTCGCCGCCGGACCGGGCTGGTGGTCGGACCTGCTGCCGGCCGGGGTACGCAACCCGGCGACCCTGGCCGAGGGGCTGGCGATGCTGCGGGACGTACCCGGATCTTCGGGGCGCTGACCGGACTACCGGTTATTCGGGACATCACCCCCGCACCCGCTTCCGCTAACGTGGGGCAGCCGTAACCCGAAAACCCCTCGGGAGCCACCCGATGACCCGACGTACGGTGCTCGCCGCCGGCCTCGTCCTGTTGGTGCTGATATCCGCAGGCTGCGCGAACGGCGAGCCGGCTCCGACCCGGTCGCCGCTGCCCTATCCGACGATCCCGCAGGTCACCGCGACACCGCCGACCGCACCGACCAGCACCGCGCCGACCAAGCCGAGCCGGAAGAAGCCGGCCCCACGCGGCACCGCCGGCCCGCTGAACACCCAGCGGCTGACCGGGGGTCGCGCCGTGGCGCTGACCTTCGACGACGGCCCGCATCCACAGTGGACACCGAAGTTGCTGGACCAGCTGCGCCGGGCGCGGGTCCGGGCCACCTTCTGCGTGGTGGGGGTGAAGGTGCGCAAGTACCCGGCGCTGGTCCGCCGGATCGCGCGCGAGGGGCACTCGCTCTGCAACCACAGCTGGCAGCACGACCTCAAGCTGGGCAGCCGGAAGGCGGACCAGATCCGGGCCGACCTGAGCCGGACCAACCAGGAGATCAGGCGGGCGGTGCCGGGCGCCGAGATCCGGTACTACCGGCAGCCCGGCGGCAGGTGGACCCCGTCGGTCGTCGCCGTGGCCAGGTCGCTCGGCATGAGGTCGCTGCACTGGGACGTCGACCCGACGGACTGGGACAAGAAGACAACCACCCCGCAGATCAGGGGGCGGATCGCCCAGCAGGCCCGGCCCGGCTCGATCGTGCTGCTGCACGACGGCGGCGGTGATCGAAGTCGCACCATCGGCGCCTGCCCCCAGGTGATCAGCTCGCTGAAGCGGAAGTACGGGATAACCCGGCTAGGCTGAGGGAGTTTGGGATAGTTTGTCCGATGGGCAATACCGGTTTGGCCGGGCGGCTGGCCATCACGTATGCTTTCGAAGCCTCCGGCGGGGCCGGATGGGAGCACAGCCGCTGAAGTTGTCATGTGCAATGATGGCGGGGCCGCCCTCATCGTCTAGCGGCCCAGGACGCCGCCCTTTCAAGGCGGTAGCACGGGTTCGAATCCCGTTGGGGGCACGACCCCGGTCTCGGCCGGGGAGCAGTGAAGAGCAAGGTCCTGTGGAGCAGTTGGAGTGCTCGCCGCCCTGTCAAGGCGGAGGTCGCGGGTTCAAGTCCCGTCAGGACCGCCAGCGCCGCTCGCCGCGCGTGCACACGCGCGGCGTTCGGCGTTTCGGAGCAGGTTACCGAGGCGACAGCGGCAACGTCACCCAGGTAACATGAGCCGAGCAACCCGGCCAGGTAGCTCAGTTGGTACGAGCGTCCGACTGAAAATCGGAAGGTCGGCGGTTCGACCCCGCCCCTGGCCACATAGCCTTTCGCCGGGCTATCAGAACGCCTACCAGCGGAAACGCCGGTGGGCGTTCTTCGTTTTCGGGCGGTCAGCAGACAGCGCCGTCCGGCTCGGCGGAGTCGTAGCAGGATTTGAAGGAACTCGGCCTGATGCGTGCCAGCGACTGTGGCCCGCAATCCGGGCAAGGACGCCGAAGCACCGACCATCGCGACCGACTTCGCCCAGTACGGCGTCGGTGGCCAAGCGCTGAGCGCCCTCCGAAACCGGCTACCGCCACCCCGACCGGGACGGCGACGGCGTCGGCTGCGAGTGACGACTGATCACGTAGCGTTCGGCCGGCCAGAGCAGGCCGAACGCTACGTGCTGCCGCGTGGCGCCGTCGGGGCGGCGCGGCGGTGCAGCCGGCTCAGGTCGTTGGCGAGTACGGCGAAGAGGGCGAGCAGGGCGGCGAGACCGGTACTGGCCAGGATGGCGAAGCCGCGTTCGGTCCCGTCCGGCGCCAGCAGCACGCCGAGTACCGCCGCGGCGGCGGCGAGCAGCAGCATCCCGATCCGGCCGGCCCGAGCCAGCAGCACCGCTCGGCCCAGCCGGGTCGGATCGGCCGGGCCGGTGCCGAGGCCACGGCGGGCGTACCAGGCGGCGGCGGTGAGGGTGCCGGCGCCGAGCATTCCGGCCAGCCCGACGACCGTCCACGGCAACCCGATCCGGTCGGCGCCGGACCGGGCCGCCGCCAGGCCCGCGCGGGCGACCAGGGCCGACACCAGCACCGCCAGCAGGTACGTGGACGCCGTCAGCAGCAGTCGGCGCCGGAGTCGACGGCCGTCCATCCGGTACGCGGCGGGAACGTCGTCGGACACGCCGAAGCCTCCTTCCCACCGCCGTCAACCCGGCCCGGACATCGACTCTGCCGGCTCGACAGCGGCGTCTCCGGTCGATGCTACGAGCCGGGGATCGATCTGGCCGGGCGCCAGGCGCCTATTCGGAGCCGATGGCGCGGTCGCTCCGGACCGCCATTTGATGATCTACCGCTCGGCGCAGGGATCGACCGTCTGTCGATGTCGAAGATGCACAGCTCACCAGCAGCCGGTATGGTCCCGGCGTATGGGACAGGAGACTACGAACGCCTCCGACATCCGCCAGGACACCAGCACGTACTCGGTGCGCAGCAGCCTCCGTGTCCCGGGGCCGGCCGACCGGGCCTTCGCCGTCTTCACCGAAGGTCTCGCCGACTGGTGGGTCAAGGAATACACCTGGTCCGGCCCGCAGAAACTGGCCAAGCTCGGCATCGAACCGGGCAGCGGCGGCATGCTCTACGAGATCGGCCCGCACGGGTTCCGCGCCGACTGGGGTCGGGTGCTGGAGTGGCAGCCGCCCCGGCGTCTGGTGTTCAACTGGCAGATCGGCCCGGACCGGGCGCCGGTGCCGGATCCCGCCCACAGCAGCGTGGTGGAGGCCCGGTTCGCGCCGCAGGCCGACGGGACCACGCTGGTCGAGGTGGAGCACCGCGACTTCGACCGGCACGGCGAGGCCGCCGAGGGATACCGCGAGGCACTCACCGCCGGCTGGTACGAGCTGCTCTCCCGGTACGCGGCAGCCGTCGAGCACGCCGACGAACCGGACTGAGCGCCCGAGGCGTACCGGACGCCCGGGGCGTACCTGATCAGGTGGGGTGTTCGCGGCCGGCGGTCGCGTCCGCCGGCTGGATGCGTGCCAGGTCGGCGCCGGCGCCGGTCAGCCACAGCTCGACGTCGACCAGGTTCAACGCGGCGGCCCGGGACTCGCCCGCGTCCAGCGCAGCCCGTACCCGGTCGGCGAAATCCGCCGGTGGTCCGGGCGGGGCGACCGGACGGTCGAGCCGGCCGGCGGAGAGCTGCTGGGCGAGGTCGGTGTAGCGGCGCCGAAGCCGCCCGGCGAGGTCGTCGAGCGGGCCGGCCGCGTCCTGCACCCGGGTCAACCGGGCTCGTCCGCCCCGGCGGAGCCGGGCCACCGCGCCGAGGTGCAGGTGCTGACCGGCGACGAGCGCCGCCTGCCAGTTCACCGGCGGCAGGCGCGGGTCGTCCCGCTCCAACTGGTATTGCAGGAACGACGCCTCGGCGAGAATCCACGCCTGCCGGGCAGCGTCGACCGGGTCCTGCCGGCCAGTGCCGACCGGGTGCTGCCGGGCAGTGCCGACCGCGTCCTGCCGGCCAGTGCCGACCGGGTGCTGCCGGGCAGTGCCGACCGCGTCCTGCCGGACGGGCCGGCCGGCGAGCGCTTGGGTCACCTCCTCGGCCGCGGCGGCACTCACCGCCAGGTACCGGCCGACGGAGCGACGCAGCTCCCCGCTGCTGCCCTTGGGCCAGAGCAGCAGGCCGGCCAGTACCCCGAGAACGGCACCGACGGCCACGTCGAGCAGCCGGGCTCCGGCGATCTCCAGGTTCGGCGGGCCGGCCTGGGCGAACACCGTCACGAACAGCACGGTGAACAACGCCTGCCCGCCGAACTGCGGCAACAGCGGTCCGACGGTGAAGGTCAGCACCATGGCCACCGGCAGGGTCACCAGCAGTACCTGCGGGCTCTCCCCCGCGCCCAACAGCAGCAGGGTGCCGACGGCGGCGCCGAGCAGCGTGCCCGACAGCACCGGGCGCAGGGCGTTGCGGGTGTCGACGGCCGAGGTCCGCATCAGGGTGAGGACCGCCAGCAGTACCCAGAACCCGTGGTTCAGGTGCAGGAAGCCGGCCACCACCCGGGCGGCGGCCAGGGCCACCGCGACCCGCAGCGCCCCCTGGAGATACACCGAACGGGTCGTCAGGTGGAACCGGAACTGCTGCCAGTAGAGCACGAGCGGCGAGCGGTGGGCATACCAGAACTCGTCCAGCTCCGGGCCGGCGGGTGACCGGGCCGGTGGGCGGAGTCCGACGGCGATCCGGGCCGCGACGCCGAAGGCGTGCGCCTGGTCGGCGGCTCGCAGGCTGACCGCCTCCCGGCGCAGCCGGTCCGGGGCGCGGTCGTCGGTCGGCACCGTCGACGGCCGGTCGTAGAGTTCCCTGATCCGGGACTCCAACTCCGCCAACCGGGCCATCCCGACCGGCTCCGCTCCGCCGCACAGCATCCGCCCGGCGTCGTGCAGCACGGCGGCCGACTGCCGCAGCAGTTCGGCCAGGTCGTCGTCGCGACCCCTGGCGCGAACCTCGTCGCGGACCTCGCCGGGGTCGTCGGCGATCCGGTACGCGTGGTGCAGCAGTTGCCGCAGCAGCCGGTCACCGTGCCGCAGCGCCCGGTCCCGCCGCCCCGCCGAGGCCGGCCGCTCGGTCGGCGGGATCCGGGCCAGCCACACCCCGTCCATCGCCCGCGCCGTCGCCGCCCGTCGCCGGGACAGCTCGACGCGGTCCACCGGCCTGGCGGCGGGGAGCCCGGACAGCAGGTCGAGGAGGTGGGCCGCCGAGCCGGCCGCCCCGCCGAGCCGGTGCCGGTAGCCCGGCGGTGTCGGATCGGGCCAGAGCAGCAGTTCGGCGACGACCAGCAGCATCACGCCGAGGGTCACCCCGGCCAGCCGGGCGGGCAGGGTCCCCGGCTGGTACGGCGGGAACGACGCCGCGATGTAGAAGAGCTGCAGTCCGGTGGCGAGCCCGAGGACGTGCGGTCCGCCGACCCCGGCGAACGGTATGACGAATCCCACCACCAGCATGCCGGCCGCCGCGATCCAGGTGTCGACCGCTAGGAACGTGCCGGCGGTGACCAGGAACAAGGCGACCGGCAGCGCGGCGAGCAGGGTACGGGCCCGCTGGATCGGGCCGCCGGGCAGTTGCGAGATGAGGCCGGTGGCTATCGCCCCGAAGAGGGTGTAGAGGCCGAGCAGGGGGTTGTCCAGGCCGTACCGCCCGCCGAAGAGTCCGGCCGCAGCGACCAGTGCCAGCCGGGCGCCCCGGCGGAGTACCCGGAAATCCGGGTCCCGTCGACGCAGCCACCGCACGACGCCGATCCTGGTCATGGCTGCCCTCTGCCACTGGCGACGGCCACGGCCACAGCCCCGGCCCCGTACCCCGGCCCTGGAGTGGCCGTGGAGCGGGCTTCGGCGGAGATCAGGGCAGCGGCGTGACGCGGCCCCGGTGGCCGCCCGCCCTCAGCCTCTCACCTCCGTCGACGCCCCGCCGACGCTTTGCCCCAGCGGCCGGGTGGGCCGACCGGAGCGCAGCTCGGTGCCGCCGAGGTCGGCGCGCCGGCCCGCCGAGGCGCCCTGTTCGAGGCCGCCGCCGAGCAGCCGCCGGGGCGCGGCGGTGCGCAGCCGTGGGTACGCCTCGGCAAGGCGCCGGTCGACCCGGTCCGACCGGTCGGCCAGGACCAGTGCCACCGAGGGGGCACCGGACTCCGCCGACCCGGACTCCGCCGACGCGGCGGCGGCTGCCTCGGCCCGGCTCAGCCGCCCGGCGACCGCCGAGGCGAAGCCGGCCAGCCAGGACCGGCGGAACGCGGCCGGATGGTCGCCCGGAGGAACCGGCGCGACCGAGATCCCGTGCGCGGCCTGCACCAGCAGCGAGGTGAAGAGCACCTCCACCCGTTCCAGGTCGCTGGCGAAACCGAACAGGTGCATGACGAACCCGCTGCCGCCGCGTCGGCGTACGGAGCGGCAGCGCAGCGCGTGGGCGATCCCGGCGAGCAGGCCCGCCTTGTCCAGGGCGTACGGGGCGGGGATGTCGACGGTCCGGTCGCCGACCGGATCGGTGCCCGGGTCACGGGCGGCGAGCAGCGCCCGGTCCACCCCGTACCGGGCGATCAGCTCGGTCGCCTTCGCGGTGAACGCCTCGGCCTCGGCCGGCGTGCAGGCCGGGTCCTCCGCCTTGGCCAGCAACTTGCGGACCTTGCTGAGCATCGCGTCGGACATGCACCAGAGCTATCACACCGACACGGGAGCGCCGGTCCCGACGCCCACGGGTGGCGGACGCACCAGCGGGCAGGCAGACCGGCAGCCAGGAGGACGGGACGGCCGGGCAGCCGGGCAGGCGGACAGGACGGCCGGGCAGCCGGGCACGCGGACAGAACTGCCGGGCAGGCGGGCAGAACTGCCGGGCAGGCGGGCAGGCGGGCACGTCACCCGCTGGACAAAGCGGATGCGGAGCATGCAAAGATGGACGTCGATGAGAGAGTCAACCGGCGCGGTGCCGCAGCGTCGCGACGGCAGAGCCGGCGAGCGTGAGCAGGCAGTCCGGCAGCTGTCCGTCCGCCAGCGCGGCGCCGAAGAGGGCCGCACCGGTGTCGCCGTCGGCGTTGGCGTAGGCGCTGACGAACCGGGCCACCCAACGGGCGTCGTAGCCCGCCTCGTCGATGCCGGGGAAGTCCAGCGTCCACGCGCCCCGGGGCACACCGTCGCCGACCATCGTGGCGGCGAGACACCAGGCGACCTCGTACGCCCCCGCGACGCCGGACCGGTCGACCACCGCGTCGAACGTGCCGACCACCCCGTCGCTGTCGCCGGCCAGCGCGGAGCTGAGCACCTCGGCGGCGTCATCCAGCGTCTCCTGCGGAACGTCCGTCACGTGCGGAAGGGTATGCCGGCAGGTCAAGCAGCGTCCGACAAACGGCGTGAACGTTACCAAACCAGGACGACAGTGCCCCGCTGTCGGCGATTGGCGGTCGGCCGCGGGCGCGCGGCCCGAGCAGGCGCGCTAATCTGCGCAACGGATCTCCGGGGAGGAAGGACGCACCCCATGCTCGTATTCCGCGGCACCCGCCGCGCCGCTCTGTCCGCCGCCGCCTGCGCGGCGCTGCTACTGTCCGGCTGCGGTTCGGACGGTGACGGCGAGGCAGGGCAGACCGAGCAGGCCCGGCCGACCCAGGTCCGCCTGTACGGCACGGACGGCAACATGCAGAACTCCTTCAAGGCGGAGTTCGACAAGCAGACCGGTCTGCTCAAGGGGATGAAGGGCACCACACCGCTCACCCCGCTCTCCGAGGACTTCAAGAACCGCCTGATGTCCAAGGATCCGAAGCTCTCCGACTTCCTCTACGCCGCCGAGTCGTACGACGCGGTCGCCATCGCCGCGATCGCCGCCCAGCTCGCCGGCTCCACCGAACCGGCACAGATCGCCAAGCAGATCGTCGGGGTCACCACCGGCGGGCAGCGCTGCGACTCGATCGCGGACTGCCTGCGACTGGCCAGGGCCGGCACCGACGTCGCCTACCGGGGTGTCTCGCTGAACCGGGGCGGCTTCACCGACGCCGGGGAGCCGTCCACGGCGAGCTACGCCACCCTGCACTTCGGCACCGACGACCAGCTCGACAACGGCAAGACCGAGTTCCTCGGCGCCGGAGACGAGTCGGCGGCCAGCAGCAAGAAGCCGCCGGCCCCGAAGAAGCAGACCAGGGCGGTCGAGGCGGCCAGCGGCGCGCCGCTGAAGCTGGGCGGCCTGCTGCCCCGCACCGGTGACCTGGCCCTGGCCTACCCGCCAATGGCGGCCGGGGTGGCGCTCGCGGTCGACGAGGTGAACGCCGCCGAGGGCGTACTCGGCGAGCCGCTGGTCTGGGTCGACGGCGACGACGGCACCAACCCGAACACCGCGAAGGCGACCGTGGCGCAGCACGTCGACGCCGGGGTGCACGTCATCATCGGCGCCGGCGCCTCCGGCATCTCCCGGGCGGTGCTGCCGGACGTCATGGCCGCCGGGCTGGTGCTCTTCTCGCCGAGCAACACCGACGCCGGGCTCAGCACCGTGGACGACAAGGGCCTCTACTTCCGTACCGCCCCGTCGGACATCCTCCAGGGCCGGGCACTCGCCGACATGATCCTGCGGGACGGGCCGAACCGGATCGCCCTGGTCGCCCGCCAGGACTCGTACGGCGAGGGGCTCCAGGGCAACGTCCGGGCCGAACTGGAGCGGGCCGGACACGGTTCGGACCAGGTACGCCTGTTCAACTACGAGGTGACCGACGGCCCCGACGCGCCGCCGGTGGACTTCACCAGGGGCGCCCAGGAGATCAAGGAGTTCGGTGCCGACGCGATCCTGGTGATCGGCTTCGGCGAGTCGGCGAGGGTCATCGAGGCGCTCGCCGCCGCCGGGGTGAACATCCAGCAGCAGTAGGCCCCGTACGCCGGACGGTCGCCGATCACCGCGCCGTACGGCACGGAAGTGGCACGTTTCCGGGAGTCGCCGGTCGCCGCTGTCGGCCTAGCGTTACCGCTGTGCCCGGCGGTCCCGCCGGGCACGAGGCGACCGGGGAGGTACGACATGAGCTACGACGGCGACCCCAGCGGGTCGGGCGACTGCCTTCCGGAGCACGAGCTGCCCGGCGTCGACGACCAGCAGGGCTTCGGTTCGGCCGTCGACCCCCAGGCGGACCTGCTCACCTCGGAGCCGCTCACCTCGGACCCGCTCGCGCTGGACCCGCCGGAGCTGGCCGAGGAGCCGCCGCCGGTCACCTCCGTGGTGACCCACCACCCGGGCGGGGTCACCGAGGTCGCCACCGACCTCGACGGCGACGGCTACGCCGAGCTGCTTGAATACGACGTCGACGGCGACCGGCTCGCCGACGTCCGCTACCAGGACACCGACTGGGACGGCCGGCTGGACAGCGTCGAGCGGGACTCCGATCTGGACGGTCGGATCGACCAGGTGCTGGAGGACAACGACGGGGACGGCCGGGTCGACTCGGTGGTCACCGACGCCAACCGGGACGGCGTGCCGGACCGGGTGGTCGCGGACGCCGACTTCGACGGGCGGCCGGACACCTGGATGACCGACGGTGACTTCGACGGGCGGCCGGACGAGATCCGGGTCGATTCCGACGAGGACGGGAAAGCCGACCGGCTGCTGCTGGACACCGACCACGACGGCACCATCGACCAGGTCAACTACCAGGACCGGCAGACCAACCCGTACGTCACGAACTGATCGCGGACGGCGCACCGCGCGGTGCCGCAGCGGCACCGCGCAGGCTGTCCGATCCGTCCAGCTTGGTCACTGCTGCCCGGGTCCACCCGGCCGCACCGGCCCCCGCCTGCCCGCGTGTCGGCATGGCCGGGCCCCCGCCGGGGTAGTGCGAGTGGCACAGTGCGGTAGTCGTGTCGGGGAGCGTCTCGTGGGTGTCCGGGCGGCACGCAGATCGAGGGTTCCGGCGTGGCCAGAACTTCAGCTGACGGAAGGGCAACAGATGAGCGAGTCGCAGGAGACCGTCGACACCCGTGGTGACGAACGGATCGAACTGCTCCGGGCCGACGCCAACCAGGACGGCAAGACCGACGTCTGGGTGGTCGACACCGACGGCGACGGCAAGCCGGACCTTTTCCAGTTCGACACCGACGGCGACGGCAAGGTGGACATCACCATGGTCGACACCGACGAGGACGGCAAGCCGGACGAGGTGGTGGACGGCGACGGCGGCCTTCCGCCACCCACCGCCTGAGCGCAGGCACCGCCGGGCGGGCAGCAGGACCGAGGCCGTGGCGGCGGCTTCCCGGGTACGACCTACCGGGAGGCCGCCGCCACGGCCTCGTCGTCGCACCCGGTGTCGCCCCGGCCGGTCCCCGCCCTGCGGTGACCGGCGGGGCCGGGCCGCAACGGGTGGGCCGCAACGGGTGGCCGCAACGAGTGGATCTCGGTTTGATCATGCCCGGATAACGAAGTCGGCTGTCGGCCACGTCACTGCCCGGCCTGCCAACCTTTCGCCCGCCCTCGGGCGCTTCGCAAGCCATGAGGGCGACGACCGGCGCCGCCCGCCTCGCCGACGGGGAGAAGCGGAACGATGAGGCTGGTGCTGCGGCGTGCCCGGGGAGCGAAGAGTCTGCTCCTCGCGGCGACCGGGGCGACCCTGATCGCCACCGCCCTGCTCACCGGGCTCGCCGGCTACAGCCGGGAGGTGATCGACTCCGGCACCGAACAGGCGGTGGCGTCCGCCTCCCAGGAGGAGCGGTCGATCCTGGTACGCGGCACCGCCGGCAGCACCCCGGACGGTCTCGCCGAACGCGACACGGCGGTACGGTCCCGGTTCGCCGACGGCTTCGGCGGGGTACCGGCCGGCGTCTCCGGAGCGGGTTACGCCGCCGGGCGGGAGCTGACCGGACGCACCGGGAACGCCGTACCGGACGCCCAGGGATCGGTCTTCGCCCGGGTGGTCTTCCTCGACGACCTGCCCGCACACGCCCGGCTGACCGCCGGGGCGTGGCCGGAACCCGGCCGGCGACCGGTGCAGACCGCGCTGGCCGAGCCGGTCGCCAAGATCCTCGGTGCCCGGGTCGGCGACCGGATCCCGATCACCGACCGGGTCACCGACCGGGTGACCGAGGCGACCGTCACCGGCGTCTGGCAGCCGCGCGACCCCCGGGACCCGTACTGGCGGCTGGTGCCGGAGGTGGCCGACGGGGTGGCGACCGGCTCGGCGACGTACGGGCCGCTGGTGGTGGACCGGGCGGACTTCCTCGACCACTTCATCGCGAACGCCTCGGCCGGCTGGCTCGTCGAACCCGAGCTGGCCGGGGCCACGATCACCTCGCTCGGCCGGCTCGGCGAGGCGGCGGACCGGACCGTCGCCACCCTTCCCGCCGAGACCGGGCTCGGCAGTTCCGGACTGGTCACCACCCAACTCGACCAGCTCGTCCAACGGCTGGACCGGGCCGGACTGGTGGGGCGGTCGGCGCTGGTCACCCCGATGCTGCTGGTGGTGGTCCTCGGCGGGTACGCCCTGCTGCTTGTCGCGCTGCTGCTTACCGAGCAGCGCCGGGGCGAGGTGGCGCTGCTGCGGGCCCGGGGCGCGGGTCGGGGCCAGTTGGCCGGACTGGCCGGCCGGGAGGCGCTGCTGGTCGTGCTGCCGGCCGCGGTGATCGCACCGGTACTCGCCACCGAACTGGTCCGGCTGGCCGACCGTACCCCGATGCTGGCCGCCGCCGCGCTGCACCTGGACCCCCGGCCCGACCCGCGGAGCTGGCTGATCGCCGCGATCGCCGCGCTCGGCTGCGCGCTGGCGATGCTCGGCCCGGCACTGCGGCGCGGCGGCAGTTACGTCGGCGAGCTGGCCAGCCGGTCCCGACCGAGCCGGCGCACTGTCGCCCAGCGGGCCGGCCTGGACGTCGCGCTCGTCGCCCTGGCGGTGCTCGGCTGGCTGCAACTGCGGCAGTACTCCTCGCCGCTGGCCGGTGCCCGCCCGGACGGCACCCTCGGGATCGACCCGCTGCTCGCCGCCACCCCCACCGTCGGGGTACTCGCCGGTGCGGTGCTGGCGCTGCGCGGCCTGCCGCCGATGGCCCGCCTCGCCGAACAGTACGTCGACCGCCGGTCCTGGACCGGCACCATGCTCGGGATGTGGCAGGCCGGCCGCCGGCCGCACGCCGGCCCGGTGCTGCTGCTCGCCCTGGCGGTGGCGGTCGGCACCCTCGCCTGGTGCCTGGCCGCCACCTCGGAACGGTCCCTGGCCGACCAGGCCGACCACCAGGTCGGCGCCGACCTGCGGCTGGTCGAGTCGAGCGGGGTGGCGCCGCCGGCCCGCACCGGCCAGCTCGCCGAACTCCCCGGCGCCGAACTGGTCCTGCCGGCCTGGCGGGACGCCCCCCGGCTCGGCACCGAGGGCGTGCCGGCCGGAATGGTCGCGCTGGACGCCGCCGGCGCGGAGCGGGTCGTCCGGCTCCGCGACGACCTGGTCGACGGCGACGCCGCCGGACTCTTCGCCGGGCTGACCGACGCCCGGGTGACCGCCCCGGTGCTGGCACTACCGCCGGGCACGACCCGGCTGACCGGCCGGATCAGCACCACCGGCACCGGCGGCTCGGCCCGGACACCGGTCCGCAGCACGGCGATCTTCGCCGAGCCACACGGCGGGCACCTCCGGGTTCCGCTCGGCGCGAGCTACGACGACCGGCCGCTGCGGTTCAGCGTGCCGCTGCCGGCCGGCGGCGACGCGGCACCGAAACTGGCCGGCTTCGCGGTGGAGACCCTCGGACCCGCCGGGTACGTCGTCGACTGGCAGCTCACCGACCTGCGCGCCGGGACGTCCGACGGTACCGGCCCGACCGTGCCGCTCGCCGACGGCCGGCAGTGGCAGACGGTGCACCGATCCGGCGAGACCTCGCCCGCGGCGGCGGGACCGCGTGGCCTGGCCACCAGCTACAGTGCGCCCGAATCGTCGACTTCCTGGTGGGGGGCGAGCACTCCGATCGCGTTCGCCGTCACTGTGGCCCCCGGCCCGGGGCAGGTGCCGGTGGTGGCGACCCCGGAGGCGCTGGCCGCGCTGCGGCTGACGGTCGGCCAGCAGACCGTGCTCGTACTGGCCGGCGGAGCCGTCGACGTCCGGATCACCGGTACCGTCGCCGCGCTGCCCGGCGTACCGGAGTCGGCGGCGCTGCTGGTCGACCTGCCCTCGCTGAGCACGGCGCTCTTCCACGAGCGGGGCATCGTCGCCGCGCCCGAGGAGTGGTGGCTGGCCACCCGCCCCGACCGGCACGCCGAGGCGGCCCGAGCGGCGGCCGGGCTCGGCGGGCTCCAGGTCGCCGACCGGGTGGAGGTGGCCGGCCGCTCGGGGAACGACCCGTACGGCGTCGGTGCCCGGGCCGCCCTCTTCGCCGCCGCACTCGGTGCCCTGCTGCTCGCGGCGGTCGGGATCACCGTGGACGTCCGGGCCACCGCCCGGCGCCGGGTCACCGAGCTGGCCGTGCTGCACACCCTCGGCGCCGGGCCCCGGCTGCTGGCCCGATCGCTCCTGGTCGAGCAGGCGTTTCTCGCCGGCATCGGCGTGCTGGTCGGGTTGGGGGTGGGCATCGGGGTGGCCGCCACGATGGCCCCGCTGGTCATCCTCACCCCGTCGGCACAGCGGCCGGTACCGGCACCGCTGCTGGACATCGCCTGGCTGCCGGCCGGCGGGACGGCCGCCGTACTGCTGCTGCTGGCGCTCGCGCTGAGCGGGCTGACCGCCGCCACCATGCGGCAACGGCTGGCGGCGGCCCAGCTCCGGATCGGGGAGGACCGGTGAGCACCGGATCGACGAACACCGGGCCGGCAGGCACGGAACCAGCCGGCGCGGAACCAGCCGGCGCGGAACCGGCGGGCACCGGACCGGCACGGACAGGGGTGGCACGGACAGGGGTGGCACGGACAGGGGTGGCACGGACAGCGGCGGCACGGACGGGGCCGGCGGAGGGACGTGGCGATGGCGAGGGTGCACCGGTGGGCGGACGGACCGGGGGTCGACTGCCGGGGCCGTTGCGCCGGGCCCGGGTCTTCGCCGGCTATCTGGGGCTGCTCGGCATGCTCGGGCTGGTGGCGGCGCTGCTGGTGACCGGAGCACCCCGGCTGGCCAACGAGTTCGCCGACGACGGGCTGCGGCACGACGTACGGGACCTGCCGTACCAGGTCCGGGACCTGACCTTCACCGCTAACCAGGACGCGCTCCAGCGGCCGGACGCCGCCGCGGCCGCCGACCAGCTGGACCGGTACCGGGAGCAGTTGCCGGGACCGCTGCCGGGGCTGGTCGGCCAGCAGTGGTTCGCCGGCCGGATCGGCCCGAAGGACCTGAGCGTGTCGGGTGACGCGCCGTCGCTGCGCGGGAACTGCCCGCCGGAGCTGCAACTGCGCGGCCAGGCCGGCATCGATCGGCAGCTGCGGATGGTCGAGGGGCGCTGGCCGGCGTCCCGGGGCGGGGTCGAGGCGGCGGTGTCCCGGGAGGCGGCCGGCATCCTCGGGCTGCGGGTCGGCACCCTCGTCGAACTCGGCGGCAAGGGCCTCGCGCAGGGCTCCGTACCGGTCCGGATCGTCGGGATCTACGACCCGGTCGATCCGGCGGCGCCCGCCTGGGACGCGATCCGGTTGGCCGAGGTGCCCTGCCCGGGCCCGACCGACGGCACCACGCACCGGGTGGCGCTGCTTACCGACCTGCCCGGGATCACCGCCGCCGGCCGGGTGCTCGGGATCGGCTACGACTGGCGTTACCGGGTCGACGAGGAGCGGATGACAAGCGCCGACATCCCGGAGGTGCTGGCCGCGATCGCGGCGACCCGGCGCACCCCGCCGGAGCGCGGGCTGGTCCTGGCGACCGGCCTGGACAGCGGCCTGAACAGGTTCGACGACCAGCTCCGGGCGGTGCGGGCGCTGCTCGCCGTGGTGCAGGCCGGCATCCTGGCCACCCTGCTCGGGCTGGTCGTCCTGGCCGCCGGGCTGGCGGTGCAGCGCCGCCGGGAGGAGTTCACGCTGCTCCGGGCCAGAGGGGCGGCGACCACGGCGATCGGGGCCCGCACCCTGCGGGAGACCGCCGTGGTGCTGCCGTTCGCGGTACTCGCCGGCTGGTTGCTCGGCCGGCTGGCACCGGGCCGCCCGGCCGGGGCCGAACCGCTCGGCGTCGCGCTGGTCCTGCTCGGCAGCACGCTGGCGATCCCGCTGCTGGCGGTGCTGAGCCAGCGCCGGGCGGGTTTCGTCGCCCAGCGCCGCGACCTGGTCCGGCACCGCCCGTCGGTACGCCGGCTGACCGCCGAACTCTTCGTGCTGCTGCTCGCCGTACTCGGCGTGCTGCTGCTGCACCGGCGCGGGCTGAGCCAGGCCGGCGGGGTCGACCCGTACCTGGTGTCGGTGCCGGTGCTGCTGGCCGTGGCCGCCGCCCTGGTGGCGCTGCGGCTGGTGCCGTGGCCGCTGCGCCAGGTGGGCCGGATCGCCGCCCGGGCCCGTACGGTGGTGCCGTTCGTCGGGCTGGCCCGGGCCGGCCGGGGCGCACCGGTGACCGTCGGGCCGCTGGCCGTACTCGTCGTGGCGATCGCCACCGGCGTCTTCACCAGCGTGGTGACCAGCACCGTCGCCGAGGCCCGGGACCGGGTCACCGACCAGGAGATCGGCGCCGACGCCCGGATCACCGGCTCGTACTCCGAGCAGGCCACCGCCGACCGGCTCGGCGCGCTGCCCGGGGTGGCCGCGGTCAGTCCGCTCGCGGTCGAGGTGGGCCAGCCGTTGCGCTCGACCACCCCGGACCTGCTCGGCGGCCGGGATCTCGGCCAGGTGCAGGTACTCGTGGTGGACGGCCCGTCGCTGGCCCGGGTGCTGGCGGAGAGCGGTGTCGACGCGGACGTGCCGGCCGGGCTGACCGCGCCGGGGCCGGTCGACGGCCCGGTGCCGGCGCTGGTCTCGCCCGATGTGGCCGAGGCGGTCGGTGCCGGCGCAGCCGGTACCGGGACGGTCGGTGCCGGGGCGGTGACCGAGGTGCAGGGCCGCCGGTACGCGTTCCGGGTCGATCACGTCGCGTCCGGCTTCCCGGGCGTCGCCGTCGACGCCCGCCGGTTCGTGGTGCTCCCCTGGCAGGCGCTGCCGGTGCCCGAGTTCCAGCCGATCCGGGCCAACCAGTTCCTGCTGGCCGGGGAGGGCTTCGCGCCCGCCGAGCTGACCGCGACCGTGGACGCCGCCCAGCGGGAGTACCTGGCGAAGGTGCTCGCCCAGCCGGTCGAGCAGGTACGCCCGCAGACCGCGGTCGCCGTCGACACCTGGACGGCGCACCGCCGGTCGCTGGAGCGCAGCGGCGTGAACCGCCTGCTCAGCTTCACCTTCGGCACCGGAGTGGCCGGGGCGACCGCGCTGGCGCTGCTGGCGGTCGGTTTCGCCGTGCTCGCCGAGGCGCCGGGCCGGGGCCGGATGCTGTCCCGGTTGCGCACGATGGGGCTCTCCGGGCGGCAGGGTCGGGGGCTGCTCGTCTACGAGCTGGTGCCGCTGCTCGGGGTCGCGGTGCTGACCGGTGGGCTGGTCGGGGTGGCCCTGCCCCGACTGCTCGGGCCGGCGCTGGGGCTCTCCGGCTTCACCGGCGGGCTGCCGGCCCGGATCCACCTGGATCCGCTGCTGCTGGTCGCCGTACTGCTGCTGGTGGTGGTGGCGCTGGTCGCCGCCCTCACGGTGGAGAACGTGGTCAACCGGCGGATGCGCCTCGGCGAGGTGCTCCGGCTCGGAGAGGAGAACTGAGATGGCTGCCGGGGTTGGTCGCGGAGAGGAGAACTGAGATGGCGAGTCCGACGACCGCCGAGGCGGTGCCCGAGCTGGCGGTACTCCAGCGCAGGGCGGCGGAGCGGGCGGCGGCCCGGGCCGGCGGAGCGGACCGGCTGCGCGGGCACATCGTCTGCGACGGACTGGTCCGGATCTTCAAGACCGAGGGCGTCGAGGTGGTCGCCCTGCAGGGGCTGGACCTGGTGGTCGACCGGGGCGAGCTGCTCGCGATCGTCGGTGCTTCCGGTTCGGGCAAGTCGACGGTGCTGAACATCCTCTCCGGGCTGGACGTGCCGACCGCCGGGATCGCCC
The DNA here is from genome assembly GCF_049179135.1 of Plantactinospora sp. WMMB782. NCBI lineage: Bacteria > Bacillati > Actinomycetota > Actinomycetes > Micromonosporales > Micromonosporaceae > Plantactinospora > Plantactinospora sp. WMMB782. The sequence continues at coordinate 2,297,970 of NZ_JBMHMC010000007.1, forward strand.
GGGTGGCCGACTACGACCTGCTGACCATGTCGCCGAAGCGCCGGCTGCGGTACCGCCGGCGCACCGTCGGGTTCGTCTGGCAGCAGACCGCGCGGAACCTGCTGCCGTACCTGACCGCCCGGGAGAACGTGGAGCTGCCGATGCGGCTGGCCCGGGGGCCGCGCGGCCGGGCGGCCCGGAAGCGGGCCACCGAGCTGCTGGAGATGGTCGGGGTCGGCTACTGCGCCGACCGCCGGCCGGACCAGATGAGCGGCGGCGAGCAGCAGCGCTGCGCGGTGGCGGTCGCGGTGGCGAACGACCCGGAGGTGCTCTTCGCCGACGAGCCGACCGGTGAGCTGGACGAGGCGACCGCCGCCGACGTCTTCGGCGCGCTGCGCACCATCAACGCCGAGCTGGGCGTCACCATCGTGGTGGTCACGCACGACCAGGCCGTCTCGGCCCAGGTCCGCCGGACGGTCGCGATCCGGGACGGCCGGACCGCCTCCGAGGTACGCCGTTCCACCCGGCTCGGCGCCGACGGCGTCGAGGAGCTGGTGACCGAGGAGTACGCGCTGCTGGACCGGTCGGGCCGGATGCAGTTGCCGGCCGCCTTCGTCGACGCGCTGAGCCTGCGCGACCGGGTACGCCTCAACCTGGAGCCGGACCACGTGCAGGTCCGGCCGGGCGGCACCGGTGGTGAGCAGCCGTGACCGGGGCGTCGGAACGGCACGACCGGGGGCGGGACGCGGGCGTGACCGAAGCGGGGGAACGGCAGCGCCGCGGGCGGGAAGCGCCCGTGCCCGGGGCGGAACGGCAGCGCCGGAGGCGGGAAGCGGGCGGGAACGGCACAGGAGGGCGGCTGATGGGCGAGGAGCTGGTCCGGGTCGAGGGGGTGGGCCGGGACTTCGCCACCGGTGACCGGGTGGTGCACGCGGTCCGGGAGGTCTCCCTCACCGCCGCCCGGGGCGAGCTGGTGGCGATCCGGGGCCGCTCCGGGGCCGGCAAGACGACCCTGCTGAACCTGGTCGGCGGCCTGGACCGGCCGACCACCGGGCGGATCCACGTCGCCGGGCACGAGATCACCGCCGCCGGCAGTGCGGAACTGCTCGAGCTGCGCCGCTCGACCATCGGGTTCGTCTTCCAGTCGTTCGGGCTGATCCCGATCTTGTCCGCGGCGGAGAACGTCGGGGTGCCGCTGCGGCTGGCGAAGCGCGGCCGGGCCGAGCGGGAGGAGCGGGTGACGATGCTGCTCGAACTGGTCGGCCTGGGCGGGCAGGCGGGGCAGCGGCCGTACGAGCTCTCCGGCGGCCAGCAGCAGCGGGTGGCGGTGGCCCGGGCGCTGGCGAACGATCCGGCGCTGCTGATCGCGGACGAGCCGACGGGTCAACTCGACTCGGAGACCGGTCGTTCGATAATGGATCTGCTCCGCGCCCTGGTGCACGCCCGGGGGATGACCGCGCTGGTGGCCACGCACGACCCGACCCTGATCGACCTGGCCGACCGGGTGCTGACGTTGCGCGACGGCCGGCTGGTGGCCGGGGCGGGACGGGACGGAGCGGAGCTGGACGGGGCGGCCCTGGCCGGCAGCTGATCTTCGGCCGAATCTCCCGCAGCCCCGCGCCGTCGGCGGCGGACACGATTCAGGGATGGGATCCGTACGTCCGCACGGGTCCCATCCCTGAATCGGTGCTGTTGTTCCTCGGGTCTCAGTCGCCCTGCCGCTGCTGGGGGATCTGGCCCTGAAGCAGGGCACGAACCTCCGACTCGCGGTAACGACGGTGCCCGCCCAGCGTTCGAATCGCGCTGAGCTTCCCCGCCTTGGCCCACCGGGTCACGGTCTTCGGGTCGACACGGAACATCGACGCGACCTCTGCCGGCGTGAGTAGCGGCTCAGGTTCATGCGTACGCGATGCCATCGGTCACTCCTCCACAGGTGCCTATAGACATCGGCCGGGGTCCCGCCGGCCGACGCGTCTCCCATGGTCCGGCTAGTCCCCGATGTCCGACATGGGCCGAACGGCCGAAGGTCCCTGGATGGACGGATGAACAATGACCGATATATGGGCCTTTTTTATGCCAGAAAAAGACTTAACCGGACGGCCGATTGCCCCTCGTGACGCCGATATTACGAGGGGCATTCATCTGTGTGCGCTCCCAATGGGCCCTGAGCCGCATTGTTCGCTAATTGCAACGCTCCAGTAACTGGACCGCCCGCCAGCGCGCGACAAGCTTCTCGTACGCCTCGGTCGCGGCGTCCGCGTCGCCCCGGGAGAGCCCGGCCAGCCCCGCCGCCACCAGCTCCGGGGAGTCGTCCGCGGCCAGCGCCTCGTCCGGCAGCAGGTCGACGAGCCCGCCGTAGTCCAGCTCCACCACCGACCGGGGATGGAACTCCTCGAGCCACCGGGCGCCCTCCTCGACCGCCTCGGTGATCGGCGCGTCCCCGACCGACTTGCGCAGCACCGACAGCCCCCGGGAGGCCCGCCGGCGGGCCTTGGAGATCTCGGTGCGGTAGCGCAGCACCCGCCGGTCCGGCCGGGTGGTCAGCTCCCGCTCCTCCGGGTCGACGAAGACGAACCAGCGCAGCGGTACCCCCCAGGTGGCGATCTGCTCGTGCAGCCTCGGCACCCCGTGCTCCAGCACCCGCGCCCCGCTGCGCCAGTCCTCCACCACCGCCTTGGCCTGACCGGCCAGCACCGGCGGGACGAACGCGTCGGCCAACACCGGAGGTACGCCGTCCCGGGCGCTCAGCGCCGCCTCGGCGACCCGGACCCGCAGGTTCCAGGGGCAGACCAGCAGCGTGTCGTCGGCCTCCAGGACGTACGCCTCCTCGGGCAGGTCGGGCAGCCGGGTCCAGCCCGCGCCCAGCGCCTCGATCACCGCCGTCCGCTGCCGGACCGGCCCCTCCAACGGGGCCACCGCCCTGCCCTCCTTGACGTACCGACGCCAGAAGAGCTGCCGGTCCCGATCGAAGGCGGTCAACGGCTCGTACACCCGCAGGTAGGAAGCGAAGAGCGACGGCACGGCGCGATCCTCCCACGAAACGAGAGTGGACGAGTCTCCAGCATCTCCAATCCGTCTCGGGCGCGCCGGCCGCGGCCCATCCGTGTGCCGATCACGATTAGGCTCGGAGCAGGCCGGCAACATCCCCCGCCGGCACCTCGGGAGCCCCCTCCCGGCCGCATCCCACGAGGATGCCCACCTCCAGATCAGGAGCGAAGACATGGACGTATTCGCCAGCACCGACGGTCCGGAACCCGACGGCCACGAGCAGGTCGTGTTCTGCCAGGACAAGCAGACCGGACTCAAGGCGATCATCGCCATCTACTCCACCGCGCTCGGCCCGGCCCTCGGCGGCACCCGCTGCTACCCGTACGCCACCGAGGCCGAGGCGCTGCACGACGTGCTCGACCTGTCCCGGGGGATGGCGTACAAGAACGCGCTCGCCGGGCTGGACCTCGGGGGCGGCAAGGCGGTCATCTGGGGCGACCCGGAGCAGATCAAGACCGAGCCGCTGCTGCGGGCGTACGGCCGCTTCGTCGAGTCGCTGAACGGCCGCTACTACACCGCCTGCGACGTCGGCACCTACGTCGCCGACATGGACGTGGTGGCCCGGGAGACCCGCTTCGTGACCGGCCGCAGCGTCGAGCACGGCGGTGCCGGGGACTCGTCGGTGCTGACCGCCTGGGGTGTCTTCCAGGGGATGCGGGCCGCCGCCGAGCACACCTGGGGGTCGCCGACCCTGGCCGGACGCCGGGTCGGGGTCGCCGGGCTCGGCAAGGTCGGCAAGCACCTGACCGGGCACCTGATCGACGACGGCGCCTCGGTGGTGGCCACCGACGTGAACGAGAAGGCACTGGCCTGGGTCCGGCAGGCGTACCCGCAGGTCGACGTGGTCGCCGACACCCAGGCCCTGATCACCTCCGACATCGACGTGTACGCCCCCTGCGCCCTCGGCGGCGCGCTGGACGACGACACCGTGCCGGCACTGCGCGCCTCGGTGGTGGTCGGCGCCGCGAACAACCAGCTCGCGCACCCGGGAATCGAGAAGCTGCTCGCCGACCGGCACGTGCTGTACGCCCCCGACTACGTGGTGAACGCCGGCGGGGTGATCCAGGTCGCCGACGAGATCGAGGGCTTCAACTTCGAGCGGGCCAAGCTGCGGGCCACCCGGATCTACGACACCACCCGGCAGATCCTGCGACTGGCCGATGCCGAGGGCGTGCCGCCGGTGGTCGCCGCCGACCGGCTCGCCGAGCGCCGGATGGCCGAGGTCGGCCGGCTGCGCACCATCCACCTGCGCTGACCGGCCCGCCGTCGGCGGACGAGGCGGAGCCGGTCCGGGTACCGGCTCCGCACGACGCTGGAGGTCACCGCGACCGATTGCCGGTTATTCCTGTCGAAAGTACGCTGTACTGGACCGATGGGTCTGGAGGTCGCAAACGAGTCATGGCCGGGCCCCCGCGTCGCTCCTTACTGAGTAGAATGGCACCGCCCGTCGATGTCCGCGCGACGCGCGGGCACGGACGGTGGTAACCCGAGGTGCCGAACCGGGTCCTCCCCATGTACCGTAAGAGCCACGAGAGATGCCTGACGTCATCGGGGCCCGCCTTCGGGCTGCCCCGAATTCTGTGCGAGGGGGTCGAGCCATGGGGCGCGGCCGTGCTAAGGCCAAGCAGACTAAGGTCGCCCGGGAGTTGAAGTACCACTCCCCGAACACCGACCTCGCCGCCTTGCAGCGAGAACTCGGCGGCAGCCGCAAGTCGGACCACGACTTCGACGACGACTACAAAGAGTATGTCGACGACGATGACGAGGACCATGACGCGGACGACGACCGCGACACCTGGTCGTCGACCCGCTGACCTCCGGTCACATCTGAGCACGCGGTAACACCGCGTGCTCACGCGTGTCCGAGTGGCTGCGGGACCGTACCGCCGATCGGGACGCCACCGGTAAGGACCTGCCGGGGCCGGAGCCTGCCTCCGACCCACCGGCAGGTCCTTTACCCATCTAGCCGGGCTCCGGCGTACCCGAGAGTAAGGGCCGATCGATCAGGGACGTTCCGCCACAGCCGCCGCAGAGCCAGACATCTCAGAGTTCCCGGCCCCAGAACCGGCACCCGGGGTGATCCGCCTCGCCCGGTGCTCAACGGGGACGGTTGTTCCAGTTGTAGAACGTCGGGATGTTCTCGAAGTGGTTCCAGGCGCAGACCGCGCTGGCGCCGTCCCCGGCGGTCGACACCTCGGCCCGGAGCCGGCGCGCCTCCGCCGCCTCCCGCAGCAGGGTGGTGAGTCCGTCCCGAGCACCCCGCACCCGGGCGGCCACCGGATCGTGCGAACCGGTCTCGACGGGCTCAGACGGCCGTGGGCTCGTGATCTCGGGCATGCTCCAACACTCCCTCTAGTAGACGGATCTTGCTGTTGCGGCAGTGGTCGGTCTCCGTACCGTCGAAACGCCCGTGCTCGAAGTATCGGTTGGCGGCGTGCCCGCCCCCGCAGAACCCGAAGTACGGGCAGCGGGCCCGGCAGTTCTCCACCCCGGCCAGGAACTCGGCCACCCAGGGCGTGCCGCCGGCCGCGCCGAGGATCTCCGCCAGCGGGGTCTCCAGGACGTTCCCGCTGGTGAAGTCGCCGTATCTCGGGTCGGAGAAGCCGGCGAGTTCGGGAGAGAGCAGCACCACCGAGCCGTCGTACCCGATGGTGGGGATCGGGTCGAGTTGCCGGGGCAGTACGTCGTCGTCGGTGCCGTCCAGCACGGCCGCCGCGTACCGCAGCGACCACTCGACCTCCCGCAGGTGGATCCGGGGGTTCCGGCGCCAGGCGGCGACCAGCTCGGCCCAGAAGCCGCTGACCAGCTCGGCCGGGTGGGCGTTGCGCCGGGTGTTCACCCCCTCGGTCTCCTCGATGTTGATCCCGAGTACGTCACAGCCGAGGCCGAGGAAGTAGTCGTACAGCTCGGTGGCGAGTCCGGGCTCGGGCCGGCTCACCACGCATAGCGCCGAGTACCCGATCCCGTGCCGGCGCAGCGCCTCGATCCCCGCCACGATCCGGTCGTACGCCGGCCGCCCGCCCCGGCCGACCCGTTCCCCGTTGCGCTCCCGGGGCCCGTCCACGCTGACGCTGACCCGGATCCGGTGTGCGGCGAAGAACTCGCACCAGGCGTCGTCGATCAGGGTCGCGTTGGTCTGCACGTGGTGTTCGACGGTCGCGTCGAAGGGCGCCAGCAGGGCCGCCAGGTGGTCCCGGCCGGCGGCGAGTGGTTCGCCACCGTGCCAGACCACCGAGAACCGGCCCAGCCGGGCCCAACCGTTGACCGGGGCGGCCACCGCGGCGGCCACCGGTACCGTCATCCGACGGTCCGCCGCACGCAACGGGAGATAGCAGTACGCGCAGTCGAGGTTGCAGAGCGTCGTCGGCTGCATGACCACGTAGCTGGGGACCGCGGCGATCCCCCGCATACCGGAAAACTCCTGTCCGCGGACAGCCATGGCCCTCCTCCCCCGCCTCTGAGGTGCCCCTCAGGCTAGGTGGCGGTAGCCACCCCGGTGAAGTCCTGACCAGGTATGCCGAGAATCACGGGCAATATCGCGGATGCGGGTTTTGGCGTTTTTGTTGTACCCGCCCAGCGTCGCACCCGGCCGCCCGCCCAGGGCGAGCCCGGGGCGCCGCCCGGCCGGTGTGTCGGGACCGGTCAGCCCCGGGTGTGCTGGCCGATCATGTGCACCTCGCCGGTGCCCTCGATGATCTCACCGGCCTGCCAGGCGTGCACGCCACGGCCGGTCAGGCAGGCCAGCGCCCGGTCGGCGTCCTCGGCCGACACGATCGCGAACATGCCCACGCCCATGTTGAAGGTGGACTCCATGTCCTGGTCCTCGATCCGGCCCTTGGCCTGCACCAGGTCGAAGATCGGCTGCGGCCGCCAGGTGGCCCGGTTGACCACCGCGTCGACGTGGTCGGGCAGCACCCGGACCAGGTTGCCCGGGATGCCGCCGCCGGTGACGTGTGCCAGGGCGCGCACCTCGGCCTCGGCGATCAGCTTCAGGCAGTCCCGCGCGTAGATCTTGGTCGGGGTGAGCAGCTCCTCGCCGAGGGTCCGCTGCTTGCCGAACTCCTCGATCACGCTGTCCAGCCGCATCCGGCCGGCGCCGAGCAGCACGTGCCGGACCAGGGAGTAGCCGTTGGAGTGCAGGCCGGACGAGCCCATCGCGATCACGACGTCGCCGATCTCGACCCGCTCCGGGCGGAGGATCTCGCTCTCCTCCACCACACCCACGCCGGTCGCCGAGACGTCGTACTCGTCGGGGCGGAGTACGCCCGGGTGCTCGGCGGTCTCGCCGCCCAGCAGCGCGCAGCCGGCGTACCGGCAGCCGTCGGCGATGCCGGCGCCGATCTCGGCCACCTTGTCCGGGACGACCTCACCGCAGGCGATGTAGTCGAGCAGGAAGAGCGGCTCGGCGCCGCAGGCGACCAGGTCGTCCACCACCATCGCGACCAGGTCGATGCCGACCGTGTCGTGGATGTCCATCTGCTGCGCGATGACCAGCTTGGTGCCCACCCCGTCGGTGGACGAGGCGAGGATGGGGTTCTTGTACTTCTGGGTGTCCAGCCGGAACAGCCCGGCGAACCCGCCGATGTCACCCATCACCTCGGGGCGCCGGGTGCCCTGCACCTTCGGCCGGAGCAGTTCGACCGCGCGCTCGCCGGCGTGGATCGAGACACCGGCGTCCGCGTACGACACCGTGCGCTTACGGCCCGACCGACCCATCCCCGCCGTCCACGGCTGATGGGTACCACCCCGGCCGCTTCCTGCACCACTGCGCTCGGTCACGTGCGTCACGGTTCTCCCCTTAGTGCTTCTCGCGGCTGGCCGCGTCGGTAGCGGTCGAGGATCGCTCGACTTCGTGCTGCCCCACCGGAGATGTCCGGCCGGACCGGTCCTGTCGCCGGGCGTCGTACCCATGAGCCCCGCCCGGCGTGGTGCCTACGCGTGCGACGACACTTCGCCGCCACTGGAACTGTTCACGAACGGCTGACCGCCGGAGCCCCGGGAGGTGGCCCCGGCCGGAGCCGCCTCCTCCGCCCCGGCGCCGGCGACCCGGCGGTCAACTCCTTCGAGTACGTGCTTGCCGATCAGGTTCCCCGCCGGCAGCTCGATCGGGTACTCGCCGTCGAAGCAGGCCCGGCAGAGCCGGGTCTTCGGCTGCTCGGTGGCCGCGACGAGACCGGCAAGCGAGACGAACCCGAGACTGTCGGCGCCGATCGACCGGCGGATGCCCTCGGTGTCCAGCCCGTTGGCGAGCAGCTCCGCCCGGGTGGCGAAGTCGATGCCGTAGAAGCAGGGCCAGGTGACCGGCGGCGAGGAGATCCGGACGTGCACCTCCAGCGCGCCGGCCTCGCGCAGCATCCGGACGATCGCCCGCTGGGTGTTGCCGCGCACGATCGAGTCGTCCACCACGACCAGGCGCCTGCCCCGGACGTTCTCCCGCAGCGGGTTGAGCTTGAGCCGGATGCCGAGCTGACGCAGGGTCTGCGACGGCTGGATGAAGGTGCGCCCGACGTACGGGTTCTTCATCAGTCCGGCGCCGTAGGTGATGCCGGACTCCTCCGCGTAGCCGATCGCGGCCGGGGTGCCGGACTCGGGGACCGGGATCACCAGGTCCGCCTCGACCGGGTGCTCCCGGGCGAGCTTCCGGCCGATGCCGACCCGGGCGGCGTGGATGTTGCGGCCGGCGATCGTGGTGTCCGGCCGGGCGATGTAGACGTACTCGAAGAGGCAGCCCTTCGGCTCCGGCGCGGCGAACCGGGCCGACCGCAGCCCGTGCTCGTCGATGGCGATCAGCTCGCCGGGCTCGACCTCGCGGACCACGCTCGCCCCGACGATGTCGAGTGCGGCGGTCTCGCTCGCCACCACCCAGCCGCGCTCCAGCCGGCCGAGCACCAGCGGGCGCACCCCGTGCGCGTCACGGGCGGCGTAGAGGGTGGTCTCGTCCATGAAGACGAAGCTGAACGCGCCGCGCAGCGTCGGCAGTACCTCCAGCGCCGCGGCCTCCACCGAGAGGTCGGGGCGGCTGGCCAGCAGCGTTGTCACCAGGGCGGTGTCCGAGGTCGAGCCGTCCGAGTCCATGCCGCGCTCGACCGCCTGCCGGGCGAGTTCGGCACTGTTGACCAGGTTGCCGTTGTGCGCCAGCGCGATAGTGGTGCCGGCCGTGTTGGCCCGGATGGTCGGCTGGGCGTTCTCCCAGGTCGAGCCGCCGGTGGTGGAATACCGGGTGTGGCCGATCGCCAGGTGGCCGCGCAGGCTCGCCAGCGTCGGCTCGTCGAAGACCTGGGCGACCAGGCCGAGATCCTTGTAGACCACCACGCCCGACCCGTCGCTGACGGCGATGCCGGCAGCCTCCTGACCCCGGTGCTGGACCGCGTAGAGGCCGAAGTAGGTGAGCTTCGCCACCTCTTCGCCCGGGGCCCAGACGCCGAACACGCCGCACGCGTCCTGCGGACCGGGTCGTTGGGGGTCGAGGTCATGGCTCAACCGGCCGTCGCCTCGGGGCACCTGCCGCTCCCTCTTGCTGATCTGCTCGGACTCGCCTGTCACCCGGTTGATTTCGGGTTCTGTCGACTCCGACAGTGTACGCGAACCGCAGCCGATACAGAGAGCCACGTTATGGCCCCCGTAAGTGACAGGTGGTGATGGAAGGCTGCGGCTAAATGGGTAGATAAGGGGAGATATCAGCGCGATTGCCGCTGGTGCGTACCAGCCCCCCGGCGACAGCCTCCGTCCAGGAGATCCGGCCAGTGGCCAACCGCAACCAGTCCTCCGGAGCCATCTCCACCACGTTCGGCGGAGTACCCCGGGTGTGGCGCGGGCCGGCACAACACTGGACCGCACCGTAGGGTGGCACCCGGACCTCCACCGCCCGGCCGGGCGCCGCCCGCGCCAGGTCGGCCAGCAGGACACGAACGGCGTCCCGCAGCGTCGTACGCTCCGGCGTACGGCCGGCGTCGAGGTCCGCCAGCGCGGTCGCGACCGCTGCGGACTTATTGTGCGGAGAGGACACGTCGGGACGATACGACCCGGCTTCGTGGCATTTTTCGCCGCCCCTGGGTCGCGCCGACTCGGTCGGACAAGGCATAGTTGCCGACGGTGTAGTCGTATGGGTAGATCCCCGGCCGGCGACAGGTCGGCGGTGGAGCCCCGGAAGGCGGTGGACGTGACAGCACACCGACGAGCCTGGATTACCCGGGCCGGTGTGGTCGTGGCGCTGGCAGCCAGCGCACTATTCGCTCTCCCCACCACACCAGCCTCGGCTGACGACCCCACGGTGACCATCACCGGGGTCAACGCCAGCCTCAACGCCGGGCAGACGACCACGCTCAGCTTCAACGTCAAGAACAACAACGGTGGTGTGCTGGGCGGGGAGACCTCGTTCAACATCGCCGTGAGCACGACGATCAACGAGTTGCAGTGCCAGGGCAGGTGCGACTTCACCGACACCATCGACCTGGGTGCGACCAAGTCGTACAGCGTCACGCTGCGCGCCGGGAACGTCGCGGCCGGGCAGAGCCGGTCCGGAGCCGTACGGATCACCGCCGAGGTCGGCAACGACGGCGCCACCGCCTCGCGGAACATCCGCGTGCAGGGCCCGGAGGCGCCGCCGGAGGTGCAGACCGTTGCCGAGGTGTCCGGGCGGGTCACCGACGAGGCCAGCGGCGACGGGGTCTCCGGGGCCAGCGTCCGGCTCACCGACGGCCAGGGGCGTACCCACACCACGAACACCACCGGCAGCGGCAACTACCGGTTCGTCGGTTCGCAGGACCGGGTGATCGCGCCGGGACGGCTCCAGATCCGGGCCACCAAGGACGGCATCACCGACACCAAGGAGGTCAACGGCGGTGCCGGCGCCCGGGTGAACAACCAGGGCATCCAGCTCGCCCTGGCCGGTGCGCCCACCGCCAGCGCCGACGCCACGGTGGAGCCCACCGAGGACGCCGCCGAGGAGGTGCCGACCGAGGAGGCCGGCGCCGAGGAGAGCGCGGAGGCGGCGCCCGACCAGGCCGCCAACGAGGACTCCGGCGGCGGGCTCGGCTCCTGGGTGCTGATCCTGGCCGGCGGCCTGCTGGTGGCGCTCGGTGTCGGCGCCATCGTGCTGCTGCTGATGCGCCGCAAGGAAGACGGCGACGACGAGGCCGACGGTGTGGCCGGAGCAGGCGGGCCGGGGCCGCGCACGGGTGCCGGCCGTGGTGGCTACCGCGACGACGACGCCACCCGGGTCACCAACCGGGCCGGCGCCGACCCGACGATGGTCGCGGCCGGCGGCGGCAACCTGGCCGACGCACCGACCATGATGCACAGTGCGCCACTCGTCGACGACGAGTTCCCGGACCCGTACGGTGCACCGCTCCCCGGACCCCAGGGTCCCGGCTACGGCGGCGGACAGCAGGGCTGGGGCGACAACGCGAACGGCTACGGCGACGTCCCCGGCTCCGGTGCCGGCGCCTACGGCAACGCTCCCGGCTCCGGTGCCGGCGGCTACGGCAACGCTCCCGCGTCCGGGGTCGGCTACGGCAACGCTCCCGGCTCGGGTGCCGGATACGGCGCGCCGGTCTCCGGCGGCGGATACTCCGCCAACGGTGCGGGCGGCTACGACAACGGGTACGACGAGCCCACCGGGCGCTACACCGGTGACCGGGACGACGCCGACGGCTACGGCCCGGCGGCCGACCCGTACGACACCAACGCCTACCGCCCGTCCTCCGGGGCCGGGCACGGCGGTTACGAGCCCACCCAGCAGTACGGCCGGGACGACGACGGCTACGACGCCGGTGCCGCCGGCTACGGCCGCGGCGGCTACGACGACGAGCCGCGTACCGGTGCCGGCTACGACCGGGCCGGTGACGGCTACGACCAGCAGGGCTACGACAGCCGGGGCGGCTACGACCAGCAGGGTTACGAGGCTGACCGGACCGGCTACGACCAGCCGACCACCGGCGCCGGCTACGACCAGCAGCGTGGCGGCTACGACGACCACAACGGCTACGACGACCGGGCCGGCTACGGCCAGCAGCAGGGCGGCGGTTACTACGACGACGACCCCCGGGCCGGCGGGCAGAGCCGGTCGGGCGCGCCGCAGCAGCCGGGCCGCTCGGAGCGCCGGTCGCTCGACTGGTTGGACGACTGACCGGACGGTCCAGACGAGGTGACCCGTGGGGCCCGGTTCGCGACAGCGAGCCGGGCCCCACGGTTTCCACCGGACCGCCGGTCGACGGGACGGGCGGATGAGTGGATCGACGACGGCTGCCGCGTTCAGGCCGGGGAGTAGACGCCGTTGCGGAGTACCGGGACCACCTCGGAGACGTCGACCTGGACCGCGATCTCCACGTCCCGGCCGAATCCCCGGCTGACGAGTTCCCGCCCCGAGACACTGCCCCGGACCGCCGCCGGCACCGAGGGGAGACTGTTCAGGGCCGCCAGTGCGACGGCCGCCTCGACGGAGAGTCCACCGGGGACCGTGGCGAGCACGTCCAGTACGGCGGCCGCACCGAGCTGGTCCTCGACGGCCGGCCGGAGACTGTCGTCCGGCCAGCGCTCCCCGGCCGCCACGACGCCGATCGGTGCGGCGGTCGAGCCGTACCCCTGGGCGAGCAGCCAGCGCCCGACGGCGCGTGCGTTACGCAGACAGGCCGCCACCACCGGCAGCCCGGTGGCGCTGGCGGCGGCGCTGATCGCCGAACCGTTCGGGGAGGGCAACACCAGCTCCGGTACGACGGGAGCGGCATGCAGGGCTGCCGGGGAGAGCGACCAGGGATGCTCGGCGGTCACCGCACGGCGCCCGACCGCGGCCACCGCACCGACCCGGGCGGCGTACTCGGCGGCCTGGGCGCCCCACGGGAACGGGTGCACCCGCATCCCCCGGGCGACCGCCACCTCGACGGAGGTGGTGAAGGAGAGCACGTCCACCACGACCAGCACCGCGCAGACCCGGCTCAGTTCGGCCGCGCCGGCCAAGCCCCAGTCCAGCCTGGCGCCGGTACCCGGTTGGGCGTGGACGGACTCCGCCGACCCGTGCGGTGGTCCACCCGGCCCCGTCACGATGTGATTCCTCCCCCGTCGGAACGCCCGGCCGCCGTGCGGTCGGATCAATCCGCCGGGCGGTCTCCCACGTCGGACCGGGCCGGCGCCGCGTCCTGCTGGTTGGCGTCGGTGTCCGGGGCGGCGGTGTCCGGGGCGGCTTCGCCCTGCTGAGCCGCCCCGGCCGACCCGCCGTCGGTGCCAGGGTTGCCGGTGACGGCGCCGGGCTCGGTAACCGCTCCGGGGCCGGCCTGGACGGCGTCGGAGCCGTCGGTCGCACCCTCGTGACCATCGGTCGCACCCTCGTGACCGTCGTCGACGGCGTCGGCGTCGGCGGAGTTGCCGGCAACCGGAACCTCGGACGCGTCGTCGTCGGCCGGCGACACGGTGGCCGGCGGCGCGGCGGCCGACGACTCGCTGGCCCGCGGCGCGGCGGCCGGCGACGCCACGGGAGCTTCGGCCGCGGTCGGGGCGTTCCGGTCGGGGCCGGTCGGAGCCGGGTCCGGGGTGCTCGTGCCGGTGGCCACGGACTCGGCCAACGTCGTCGCGCCCTCGCCGAACAGGCTCGGCAGCGTCGCACTGTACGCCGCCCGCAACTCCGGCAGCCCGATGGTGAACTGGTCCCGGATCTCCAGCTCGTCGCCGGCCGTGTCGGTGACCCCGATCAGGGTCCACGGCACACCCCGCTCGACGCAGAGCGCGGTGAACGCCTTCTCGTGCCCGCGCGGCACCGCCACCATCGCCCGGCCGGTCGACTCGCTGAACAGGAAGACGAACGGCATCGAACCGGCGGTGAAGCCCTCCGGCAGGGCGATCCGGGCCCCGACACCGTTGCGGAGGCTCGACTCCACGAGCGCCTGGGCGAGACCGCCGTCGGAGAGGTCGTGTGCGGAGCGCAGGTGCCCGACCCGGGCCGCCTCGGCGACCAGCTCGGCGAGCGCCCGCTCGGCCGCCAGGTCGACCTTCGGCGGCACCCCGCCGAGATGCTGGTGGGTGACCCAGGCCCACTCGGAGCCGGAGAGTTCCAGCCGGGTCTCGCCGAGCAGGAAGATCAGGTCGTGGTCGGCCCCGGTGGTCCGGGCGAAGCCCATCGGCACCCGCTGCGCCACGTCGTCGAGTACGCCGAGCACGCCGACGACCGGAGTCGGGTGGATCGCCGCCGCGCCCGTCTGGTTGTAGAAGCTGACGTTGCCGCCGGTGACCGGGATGCCCAGTTCGGCGCAGCCGTCGGCGAGCCCGCGCACGGCCTCGGCGAACTGCCACATCACGCCCGGGTCCTCCGGCGAGCCGAAGTTCAGGCAGTCGGTCACCGCGACCGGCTTCGCGCCGGTCACGGCCACGTTCCGGTACGCCTCGGCGAGCGCCAGCCTGGCACCGTGGTACGGGTCGAGTCGGGTGTACCGGCCGTTGCCGTCGACCGACATGGCGACGCCCAGCCCGGACCGCTCGTCGATCCGGATGATCCCGGCGTCCTCCGGCTGCGCCAGCACGGTGTTGCCGAGGACGTACCGGTCGTACTGCTCGGTGATCCAGGTCTTGTCGCAGAGGTTCGGCGAGGCGATCATCCGGAGCAGGGTTTCCCGCAGCGCCTCGGCGGTGGACGGCCGGGGCAGCGTCTCGGCCCGGTCCGCCTGGAGCAGGATCAGGTCGGCCGGCTCCCGCATCGGGCGGGCGTAGACCGGACCGTCGTCCACAAGCGAGCCCGGCGGCACGTCGACAACGGTGTGCCCCTGCCAGGTGACCAGCAGCCGGCCCGGCCCGGAACCCGCCGGGGCGCCGGTCACCTCGCCGATCGCGCTGGCCGGCACGCCCCACTTCTCGGCGATCCGCAGCACCGCGTCGAGCTTCTCCGGGGCGACGATCAGCAGCATCCGCTCCTGCGACTCGCTGGCCAGGATCTCGTGCGGCTGCATCGACGCCTCGCGCAGGGGCACCCGCTCCAGCATGACCCGCATGCCGGTGCCGGCCGCGGCGGCGGTCTCGGTGAGCGCGCAGGTCAGCCCGGCACCGCCGAGGTCCTGGATGCCGACGACGAGCCCGGCGTCGTACAGCTCCAGGCACGCCTCGATCAGCAGCTTCTCCATGAACGGGTCGCCGACCTGCACCGACGGACGACGCTGTTCGCTGCCGTCGTCGAAGGTGGCGCTGGCCAGCACGGAAACCCCGCCGATGCCGTCCCGTCCGGTCTTGGCGCCGAGCAGCACCACCACGTTGCCGGGTCCGGCGGCGGCCTTGTTCTGCAGCCGCCGCACGGGCAGCACCCCGAGGCAGAGCGCGTTGACCAGCGGGTTGCCCTGGTAGCAGGAGTCGAAGACGACCTCGCCGCCGATGTTCGGCAGCCCGAGCGAGTTGCCGTACGTGCCGATCCCGGCGACGACGCCGGGGAGTACCCGGGCGGTGTCGGGGTGGTCGGCGGCGCCGAAGCGCAGCGGGTCCATCACCGCGACCGGCCGGGCGCCCATCGCCAGGATGTCCCGGACGATCCCGCCGACACCTGTCGCCGCGCCCTGGTGCGGTTCGACGAAGCTCGGGTGGTTGTGCGACTCGACCTTGAAGGTCACCGCCAGCTCGTCGGAGATCTGGATCACGCCGGCGTTCTCGCCGATCCCGGCGAGCAGCCGGTCGCTGGGCGGAGCCTTCTCGCCGAACTGCCGCAGGTGCACCTTGCTCGACTTGTAGGAGCAGTGCTCGCTCCACATGATCGAGTACATCGCCAGCTCGGACTGGGTGGGGCGGCGGCCGAGGATCTGCCGGATCCGGTCGTACTCGTCGTCGCGCAGGCCCAGCTCGGCGTAGGGCTGGAGGTCGCCGGGGGTGCCCGCCGCGTTCGACACGGTGTCCACGCCGCCCGGGTAGCCGTTCACGGGCAGCTCGGCGGGAACGCCTTCCGGCACCGGCTGGCCGGGTACGGCCGGCTCGGCCGGGGCCGCAGCCGGAGCCGGAGCCGCCGCCATCCTGGCCGCCACCGCGTCGACGGCCGAGGCGGGTGCCGGTGCGGGTGCCGGGGTTGCGGGATCGGGTGCCGAGGGGTGGCCGGCGAGGGCGGGCTCTGGCTGGCCCATGACCTCACTCCGTTCGATCATGCGGGTACTCCCGCGAGGTGCTTGAGGACCGAGGTGAAGAAGCCGAGCCCGTCGAGGGAGGGTCCGGTCAGCGCCTCCACCGCGTGCTCCGGGTGCGGCATCAGCCCGACGACGTTGCCGGCCTCGTTGCTGATCCCGGCGATGTCCCGCAGCGAGCCGTTCGGGTTGCCGCCCAGGTAGCGCGCGACGACCCGGCCGCCCGCCTCCAGCTCGTCGAGGGTCCGCTCGTCGGCGACGTAGCAGCCCTCGCCGTTCTTCACCGGGATCAGGATCTCCTGACCGGGCTGGAACTCGTTGGTCCAGGCGGTGCCGGCCGACTCCATCCGCAGCACCTGGTCACGGTTGCGGAAGTGCAGGTGCTGGTTGCGGGTCAGCGCGCCGGGCAGCAGGTGTGCCTCGCAGAGGATCTGGAAGCCGTTGCAGATGCCGAGCACCGGCAGGCCGTCCCGGGCTCCGGCGGCGATCGTCTCCATCACCGGGGCGAACCGGGCGATGGCGCCGCAGCGCAGGTAGTCGCCGTAGGAGAAGCCGCCGGGCAGCACGACGGCGTCGACGCCGTGCAGGTCTGGATCGTCGTGCCAGAGCGACACCACCTCGGCGCCGGCGATCCGGGCGGCGCGGGCCGCGTCCCGGTCGTCGAGCGAGCCGGGGAAGGTCACCACGCCGATCCGGGCGGTCACGGGTTGCCCTCCGCGGTGTCCCCGGCCTCGGCCACCCGGACCGAGAAGTCCTCGATGACCGGGTTGGCCAGCAGCTTGTCCGCGATCTCCCGGGCCCGGTCCAGGTCCGGCTGGCCGGTGAACTCGATCTCGATCCGCCGGCCGATGCGCACGGAGGAGACGTCCGTGACGCCGAGCCTCGGCAGCGCATTCGCGACGGCCTGGCCCTGAGGATCGAGAATCTCCGGCTTGAGCATGACGTCGACGACGACGCGAGGCACTGGGCACTCCTGACTGTGTACGCAGTTGGGTGCCGGCCCACGAAAGGGGCGAGCGGAGCCAGCGTACCCGGCCGACCAGCCAGTTGACGCACGGGCCGGCGCGTCGATGCCCTCGGCGGAGCGCGACGGTCCGGGGGCGCCCACCTGCCGGGCGTGCCGGACCCGGTCACCCGGCGGCGAGGGCCGGAAACCGGCCGAAGGAGTTCACCCTTGTGAATAGGTGACGAACGGCTTAGCGTGTGGCGTCAAACGTCCGGTCGGCAGGACCGAACGTTGACCGTTCAGGTCCGTACGGCGGACATCCTCCCGCCTACGGCGGCTCAACCGACCCGGTGACCCCGGGTAAACCCCCCGGAAGGAGCCCCCTGTGCGTATTCACCGAACCCTGGTGATGCTCGCCACCGCCCTCACCGGCGCGCTCGTCGCGCCGTCCGTCGCCACCGCCGCCCCCGTCACCCCGTACATCATCGGTGGCGGCACCGTCTCCTCGGCCCCGTGGGCCGCGGCCGTGTTCAGCAACGGCTCGTTCACCTGCTCCGGCACCATCATCGCGGCCCGCTGGGTGCTCACGGCCCGGCACTGCGTCAGCGGCACGATGTCGGTGCGGGTGGGCAGCGTCAACCGGAGTTCCGGTGGCGTCACCAGCGGCGTGACCGCCAGTTACGGTCGCTACGACCTGGCGCTGCTGAACCTCTCCACCTCGATCCAGACCAGCTACATGCCGCTGTCCAGCAGCTACCCGCCGGTCAACTCCACCAACTCGATCTACGGGTGGGGGATGACCTGCTACAGCGGCTGCTCGGCGTCCAGCACGCTGAAGACCGCCACCGTAAGGGTGACCAGTACCAGCGTCTCCGACGCGTACGGTGGGCGGGCGATCCGCAGCACCCGGGTCAACGGCAACGCCTGGCGTGGCGACTCGGGTGGCCCGCAGGTCTACAACGGCGCCCAGGTCGGCGTCGCCTCCACCGCCGACGGGCAGAGCATCCAGAACTACGGCAGCGTCGCCTACAACCGTTCCTGGATCACCTCCGTCTCCGGCGTCTAGGCACCACCCACACCCTCCTCAGGGGTATGGCGCGGACGTTCCGACTGGGTCGGGACGTCCGCGCCGCGCCGTTTCCGTCGGCCAGGCACCGTTTGGCGGCCCGGCGGCCGGTCTCGGGGTGCCGGCGCCGTTTCGCGGCAGCCGCGCCGTTTCGCAAACTGGAGCGATGTGAACAGCCCTCGCAAAACGGTCGGCCCTCACTCTGCCAGCATCAACGTGTGCTGGTCGTGACGACGGATCATCTGCCGGGCTACGACATCCGCGCCGTACTCGGCGAAGTCGTGTCCTCCCAGGCCCGGACCCGGAACCCGTACCGGGAGGGGGTGAAGAACCTCCGTGGTGGCGCCTACGACCCGAAGGCGCCGGAGAACCTCACGCGTTGGCGTACCGACGCCGTGCAGAAGCTGGGCGAGGAGGCCACCCGGCTCGGCGCCAACGCGGTGATCGGGATGCGCTTCGACCACCGCGAGGTCGGCGAGATGTGGATGGAGTTGTGTGCCTACGGTACGGCGGTGGTCGCCGTCCGGCAGCCACCCGAGCATCCGCCCGCCGACCAGCCGAAGGTCGCCGCCGAGACGGCGCACCTGGCCGAACCGCTGGGCTCCGGTGCGATCGCCGAGGCGCCCAGCGCACCCGACCTGGGCAGCGCCGCCGGCACCCCGACACCCCGGAACTGACGCCAGGCGGGTCCGGGGCACCGTGCTGCTGCGTGGCTGACGCCGAGAATCGGCATCTCGGCAACCTGACCACCGCTGGCGGATCGTCCGGCTGCGCTACGCTTCGCGGCGTGACGCTCCCACGATGGCTGCTCCGGGCCGGTTGGACCGGCTGGCGGTCCGAACTCGGCTGGCTGCTGACACCGCTCGGAGTCGTGCTCCTGCTCGCCGTCCTCGGCGAGCTTGTCGGGAGTGCGATGCCCATTCCGGGAGCCACCCAGCAGATGTCCGCCGACCACTACGCGGGCCTCGTCGAGGCAGTGGTGCACGCCGTATACGGCGTGCCGGTAGGAGTGATTGTGCTCGTCACCGGGCTGTGGCTCGTCTGGGGAGGCCGACGCGGGCCTGCCGGGCAGGTGCCGGCAGCGGATGGCGCCGCCGAGCCACCTCGTTGACCGATCTGCGTCAGAGGATCGGGGCCGGGTCGTACGCGGCGGCTTCGGGGTGCGCCGCCAGCACGGTGGCGATCCGGTCGGCCACGGCCCGGACCTGCGCGGACGCCGCCCCGGTGAAGCCCGCCCGGTCCGCGACCAGCTCGTCGATCTCGGCCCGGGTCAGGCCGAGCCGGCCGTCGGCGGCGAGCCGGTCGAAGAGGTCGTTCTCGGCGGCGCCCTTCTCGCGCATGGCCAGCGCCACCGCGACCGCGTGCTCCTTGATCACCTCGTGCGCCGTCTCCCGGCCGACCCCGCGCCGGACCGCCGCCACCAGGATCCTGGTGGTGGCCAGGAACGGCAGGTAGCGGTCCAGCTCCCGGGCGATCACCGCCGGGTACGCGCCGAACTCGTCGAGCACCGTCAGAAAGGTCTGGAACAGCCCGTCGGCGGCGAAGAACGCGTCCGGCAGGGCGACCCGGCGGACGACCGAGCAGGAGACGTCACCCTCGTTCCACTGGTCGCCGGCCAGCTCGCCGACCATCGACAGGTAACCCCGGATGATCACCGCGAAGCCGTTCACCCGCTCGCTGGACCGGGTGTTCATCTTGTGCGGCATCGCGCTGGAGCCGACCTGGCCGGGGCGGAAGCCCTCGGTGGCCAGCTCCTGCCCGACCATCAGCCGGATCGTGGTGGCCAGGCTGCTCGGCGCGGCGGCGGTCTGGGCCAGCGCGGAGATCACGTCAAGATCGAGGGAGCGCGGATAGACCTGGCCGACGCTGTCGAGTACCCGGCGGAAGCCCAGGTGCCCGGCGACCCGGCGCTCCAGCTCGGCCACCTTCGCCGCGTCCCCGTCGAAGAGGTCGAGCTGGTCGGCGGCGGTACCGACCGGCCCCTTGATGCCGCGCAGCGGATAGCGCTCGATCAGGTCGGTGAGCCGCTCGTACCCGATCAGCAGCTCCTCGGCGGCGCTGGCGAACCGCTTGCCCAGCGTTGTCGCCTGCGCGGCGACGTTGTGCGAACGTCCGGTGAGCACCAGGTCGGTGTGCTCGACGGCGAGTCGGGCCAGTCGGGCCAGGGCGGCGACCACCCGGTCCCGGACCAGTTCCAGCGAGGCCCGGACCTGGAGCTGCTCGACGTTCTCGGTCAGGTCCCGGGAGGTCATCCCCTTGTGCACCTGCTCGTGCCCGGCCAGCGCGCTGAACTCCTCGATCCGCGCCTTCACGTCGTGCCGGGTGACCCGCTCCCGGGCCGCGATCGAGGCCAGGTCGACCTGGTCCAGCACCCGCTCGTACGCCTCGACCACCCCGTCCGGCACCGGCACGCCGAGATCGCGCTGCGCCCGGAGTACGGCCAGCCAGAGCCGCCGTTCCATCCGGATCTTCTCCTCCGGCGACCAGAGGGCGGCCAGCTCGGCCGAGGCGTAGCGGTTGGCCAGGATGTTGGGAATGGTCACCCCGCCATTCGACCATGCGGAGCCGGACCCGCCCGCCCGGGGCTGAATGCCGGTTGCTGGCCCCGCCCGGCCCGGCCAGCCCGGTGGCCACACCAAGAACTGCTCGATGATGCTCAGCGACCACAGGTGGGCGAGCGGATCGATGCTCCCGAAGCCCTCCGCACGTACCAGAAGTAGAGACCGGCGGCGCACGCCGGGCATCGTGGTATTGGGCGAGGGCTCACCCAACAAGCAAGTCCGCCGTGGCGGTCACCTTATTCCGTGCCGGTCCGGACGGCGGGAACCGGCGCTGGTGCGTCACACCCACCACGACCCCGGCAGTGACCAGCACGAGAGCCGCCACCGCGACCGCCGGGTAGCCGAACCGTTCGGCGGCGGCGAGCCCGAGCGACGCGGCCACGAACGAGCAGACCAGCCCGAACGACGACAGCACAGTGAAGTCGGTCCCGCCGCTGCCCGGCCTCGAGTAGTCCATGTTGACCGTATAGAGCACCACGTTGGCGACCGTGTAGGCGGCCAGGAAGAAGCAGATCGCGGCGACCGTGCCGCCCAGCGGAGCGCGACCGTTCATCAGCGGCAGCAACGCCAGCGTGGACAGCGCCAACGTCACCCCGCCGGCCACCAGCACGCCGGCCCGACCGAACCGGCCGATGCCCAGGCCCGCCACCAGACCGGCCGCGATCGCCGGCACGCTGGTCACCACGCCGGTCACCACGCCGATCCGGCCCAGCGACCACCCGGCGTCCACCAGCGCGGGGGTAATCAGCGCGTACGCCATGCCGGCACCCACGTAGACCAGCGGTACCACCCCGAACGTCCACCACCGGCACCCGACCTGGCCGAACACCGACACCAGCGCCCGGTACGCGACGCCGACGCGGACGACTCGGTCGGTACGCTCCGGTTCCCGGAACCGCCACACCACGAGCAGCCCGACCGCGGTCAGCACGGCCAGCAGTCCGACCGCCGGCGCCCAGCCGAAGCGGTCGTAGACCAGCACGCAGGCGCCGCCGCCGAGCAGGTTGCCCAGATAGCTCGCGGCCACCTGGATGCCGTTGCCGGCGCCCCGGTCCGACGCCGCCAGCAGTCGTACCGCGACCGCGTCGGCGGCGATGTCCTGGGTGGCGGAGAAGAACACGAACGCGGCGCAGATGGCGATGACCGGGCCGAGTTGGTCGGCCGGCCGGGAGAACGGCAGCAGTGCCAGCAGCGCCAGCACCAGCGCGCTCTGCAGCACCAGCAGCCAGGAGCGGTAGTGGCCGCGGTGCCGGGAGCCGTACCGGTCGAGGACCGGTGCCCAGAGGAACTTGATCGGCCAGATCAGACCGACGACCTGCAGCAGCGCCAGCGTGTCCAGCGAGGTGCCGCCGTCGCGCAGGATGGCGGTCAGGCCGACGGTGATGAATCCGATGCCGAGGTACTGCGTGACGTAGAGCGCGGTCAGCGTGCCGAGGCGGCCCATCAGACGGCCCGCCAGTAGCCGAGCGAGGTGAGCTGGTGCTTGCCGACGCCCAGTGTCCGCCGGACGTGCCGGGTGATGCTGCGGGTGCTGGCCGCCTCGCAGGCCACCCAGTAGTGCGCGGTCTCACTGGCGGGCAGCGCCGCGCAGACCGTGCCGACCAGGTGCCGCCCGCCGTCGCGGCGGGGCACCCAGGTCACCTCGTGGTGCGCCCGGGCCCGCGGCGCCAGCGCCTTCTCGCCCTCGTGCGAGTACTCCAGCCAGACCGTCGCCGGAATGTGTGCGCCGGCGTCGAGGAGGCTGTTCACCGCTGGTAGCGACGCCGCGTCGCCGACCAGGTAGAGGTGCTCCGGCGCCGGTTCGGGCAACTGGAACGCGCTGCCCTGCACGATCGCGTCGATGGTGTCGCCGACCTTGGCGGTGGTGGCCCACCGTGCGGCGCAGCCGTCGTGGACGGCGAACTCCAGCGTGAACCGCCCGTTCTCCGGATCAGGGTCGACCAGCGTGTACGCCCGCTGGTGCGCCCGCCCGTCGTTGTCGAACCACAACCGGATCCACATCGTCGGATGGACACCACACGACTTCAGCAACCCACCGTCGTCGAGGACGATGCGCTGGTAGTGCCCCTCGACCGACTCGGTACCCAGCACGGTGAGCCGGAACTCCCGGCCTCCCATGGCCTTGAGTACCAGGCCCTCCCAGTTCCGTTTCACGAAGCCCCTCCAGCCAAGGTCAGCAGTTAGGTGAGGGTACCCTAAGTTATTTGCCGGACGTGACGGCCAACCCCGGGGTCTGCCTGCCCTGGGCCGCCGGGACCGTGACTCCGTCCGCCGCGCCTGGAGCCCCTACCGAACCCGCACTCGGTCAGCCTTCCGCTTGCCGTCCAGGGCCGGCCGTCGGGCGGTCCTGGCCGGGCGGTACCGGGTGGGCCGGGGCGGCCCCCGAGGCCGGGCGGTCCTGAAACGGCGTTGACCTTCCAGTCGCTGGAATCCATAGCTTCGCCGGCATGGCAGCACAGCGAAAGATCAGCCGTCAGCTCACCCTGGAACTCGACGCCGGCAACGCGGCGATCGTCGACATCGGCAAGATGCTCGGGCCGACCGGCGTCAACACCCGGCAGTTGACGCTCGACTACGACGCCGCCACCGCAGGCCAGCGCGGGGACATCGTGCCCGTGGTCGTCACCGTCTTCGACGACCGGTCGTACGCGCTGCGGTTCAAGACGCCGCCGACGGCGTACCTGGTCCGGAAGGTGCTCGGGCTGGCCGGCGGTTCGGCCCGGCCCGGCACCGAGACGGTGGCCAGGATCTCCCGGCAGCAGCTCCGGGAGATCGCCGAGCGGAAGTTGCCGGATCTGAACACCGACGACGTCTCGGCGGCGATGCGGCAGATCGCCGGTACCGCCCGCTCGATGGGCGTGCTCGTCACAGACGAGTGAGGGTTACCCGGTACGGCGGGTCGGCCACGGCGGGCTACCCGGTCCGACCGCCGGCCGTGGGCGGCTCCACCTCCGGCGAAGGCGGCGGAGGTGGAAGCCGCAAGGGTGGGCCGGCAAGGGTGGGCTGTGGAGGTGGGCCGGACCGTGAGGCCGGAGAACCGGACGGTCGGCCCACCCGCATGGCCAGACGGTCCAGGTATAGAACCTGTAGCGCGGCAAACGCCAAGCAGGAACGCGACCAGCAGCGGCAGCGGAGGAACCAGCCCCAGGATGCCGTTGTCGGAGTTCGACAACCGGGTGTGCGCAATCTCCGCGAGCAGCGTTGCTGGTGCGGTAAGACCTGTAGCGACCCGGCGAGCACCGCCGGTCCGGCGAAGCCGCCGACGGTGAGCAGCGCAGGTGTCGGCCAGCGCCCCCGCTCCCGCAGCGCACTCAGGTACGCCGTCGCGGCAACCGCCACCACCAACCCGCGCGAGAACGGCGGCACCAATGCTCGGAGTTGCCAGGGATCGGCGGGTTGCCCGGGGGCCCGTGACCGCAGGCGGTAGCCGTCGGTCACACGTTCTCCGCAGCCGGCCCACCGCCGACCGGCGCACCGCCGCTTTCGGAGGAAGCGCGCGTTGACGGCGGCAATGCACCGGCCACCGGACTCTCCGCAGGAGCCGGAGTCTCGGCGAAGAGCCGGGTTCCTTTGGATGTCGGGGTCCCCTCGCCGGCCGGGGTTCCCTCGCGGGTCGGGAGGTGGGCGGAAAGCCCGCGTACGCCGGGGTCGGCCAGCATGCCGAGCACCGCGACGAAGACGATCCCGGCGGCCACCAGCAGCGTCGACCGGTCGCCGATGGTC
Source organism: Plantactinospora sp. WMMB782 (assembly GCF_049179135.1). Taxonomy (NCBI): domain Bacteria; kingdom Bacillati; phylum Actinomycetota; class Actinomycetes; order Micromonosporales; family Micromonosporaceae; genus Plantactinospora; species Plantactinospora sp. WMMB782. Next base: position 2,322,369 of record NZ_JBMHMC010000007.1, read on the forward strand.
TCGGCAAGTGGACCGATCGCGATCTGGCCGAGCGGGATCGCCAGGAACGAGCCGAGCGCGTCGTAGGAGTAGACCCGGGCGAGCCGGTCGGCCGGGATGTTCTGCTGCATCGAGGTCTCCCAGGCGACCGAGAACTGCTCGACGGCCAACCCGGCGACCACGGCGGCGACCAGGAGGACGGCGACCGACGGCACCCAGGCCAGCCCGAGCAGCAGCAACACGTCGGCGAACATGCAGAACACGCCGAGCAGGAGCAGCCGGCGTATCCGGATCCGGAGGGCGACGAGCGCTCCGAGCACCATGCCGGCGGTCTGGGCGGCGAGCACCAGCCCCCAGGCGGTCCGGCCGATCGTCTCGTCCGCGACCGCCGGGCCGAGCACGTTCACCGAGCTGGTGTAGGCGAAGTTGATCAGGAGGAAGCCGAGTACCACCACCCAGACCCAGGAGCGCGCGACGAACTCGGTCCAGCCCTCCCGCAGGTCCCGCAGCGGGTTGCCGCGTTCGGCAGCGGCACGGCGGGCGACCGGCGCCACCCGTACCCCGGCGAAGGCGAGCCCGGCCAGCGCGAAGGTGCCGGCGTCCACCGCCAGGCCCCAGCCCGGTCCGACGCCGGCGACCAGCACTCCGCCGAGCGAGGCGCCGCCGATCATCGCCGCGTTGGTGCCGAGCCGGTTGAGCGCGTTGGCCGACTGGAGCAGCTCGGCCGGCACGGTCTGCGGGACCAGCGCGGCGGCGGCCGGCCAGGCGAAGGCGGCCAGTACGCCGTTGAGGGCGCTGAGCGCGATCAGCGCCGGGATGGTCGCGCTGCCGGTCAGCACAAGTGCCGCGACCGCCGCCTGGGTGACGGCGGCGAGCGTGCAGGAGACCACCATCACCGCCTGCCGGGGCAGCCGGTCGGCAAGCACCCCGCCGAAGAGCAGGAAGAGCACGTGGGTCAGCGACCGCGCGCCGACCACCAGGCCGAGGTCGCGGACACTGCCGGTGAGATCGAGTACGGCGAACGCCAGCGCGATCGGTGCGACCGCGTTGCCGAGCATGGTGGCGGCGCGCCCGATCGCCAGATAGCGGAAGGGCCGGTGCCGTAGCGGCGCCAACGCCGAGTCGCGGCTACCCGCCGGGTCACGGGTACGCATGCCTCAGTCCTCCATCCGGAAGAGCGCGACGGTGGCGCTGACCCGGGAGGTGCCGGGCGTACGCGGTGGTTTGGCGGCGGCGTGCAGCCGGGCCGACGCCTCGGCGACGGTGTTCCGGATCTCGTCCCAGGTCTCGTCGTCGACCCAGAACTCGGCGTCGGTGAGGAAGTTCCCCGGGCCGCGCCGGACCCGCTCGGCCCGGCGGCGCAGCTCGGTGGCGAGTGCCGCGTAGACCAGCCGGTGGTCCGGGGTCACCTCGCCGTCGGTCGTTTTCGGCGCCGTCGCCGCGTCCTGGCGCTGCTTCCAGTCGAAGTCGCGGGACGCGTCGTAGCGGTAGCGCTTGGCGACGCCGCCCCGGATCCGTTCCTCGCCGGCCACCTCGATCACCCCGGCGGCGAGCAGGTGCCGGAGGTGGTAGCTGGCGTTGGCGTGCGTCAGGTCCAGCTCGCGGGCGATCTCGGCGGCGGTGAACGCCGACGCGGTGAGCAGGGACAGGATCCGCAGCCGGACCGGGTGGGCCAGGGCCCGCAGCCGGGCGGTCGGATCCGGTGCGCCCACGGCGCTAGCTCCGCTGCCGCCCGGAGGTCGGTCCGGACCGTCAACTCCCAAAGACATGTTTGGGAGTCTAGAAGACGGCGTCTCAACTATCAAACGTCTGTTGGACGGTGGTGCCTCCTGGCGGCCGGCCACCACCTGACGGGCTCCAACGACCGCGACCTGGACACCAGAGGCGTTACCCGGAAGCCATAACGCCTCTGGTGTCCAGGTCAGCGATCCCGGCGATCGGTTTCCGGCGGATGAGCGGCACTTACGCGGCCACCGACCTGCCCGACCTGGCCACCGGAGGAGATCTGTACCCGGTTCCTGGGCCGAGCGGTAGGGCGGCCCAGGTCCCGCCATGCATCGCGACGCATTCGGTTCAGCGTTCGAGGATGGCCACCACGCCCTGGCCGCCGGCCGCGCAGATGGAGATCAGCCCGCGTCCCGAACCGCGCTCGGCGAGCAGCTTGGCCAGGGTCGCCACGATCCGGCCGCCGGTCGCCGCGAACGGGTGGCCGGCAGCCAGCGACGAGCCGTTGACGTTCAGCTTCGCCGGGTCGACGGTGCCCAGCGGGGCATCCAGGCCCAGCCGGTCCTTGCAGAACTCCGGCGACTCCCAGGCCGCCAGGGTGGCCAGCACCTGCGAGGCGAACGCCTCGTGGATCTCGAAGTAGTCGAAGTCGGCAAGCGTCAGCCCGGTCCGGGCGAGCAGCCGGGGCACGGCGTACGCGGGTGCCATCAGCAGTCCCTCGTCGCCGTGTACGAAGTCGACGGCGGCGGTCGTCGAGGCGCCGAACCAGGCAAGTACCGGCAGGTTGTGCGCCCTGGCCCACTCCTCGGAGGCGAGCAGCACGGTCGACGCCCCGTCGGTGAGCGGGGAGGAGTTGCCGGCAGTCATGCTGGCCTGCTCGGCCTCCGGCCCCCGGGTGCCGAAGACCGGCCTGAGCCGGCCGAGCTTCTCCGCGCTGGTGTCCGGGCGGAGGTTCTGATCGCGGGTCAGCCCGAGGTACGGCGTGACCAGGTCGTCGAAGAAACCCCGGTCGTACGCGGCGGCGAGCCGCTGGTGCGAGCGGACCGCGAGTTCGTCCTGGGCCCGCCGGTCGACGTTCCAGCGCCGGGCGGTGACCGCCGCGTGCTCACCCATCGACAGTCCGGTACGCGGCTCGGCGTTGCGCGGGATCTCCGGCCGGAACGGCTGGGCCGGGCGCAACCGGGTGGCGGCGCGCAGCCGCCCGCCGAGCGTCCGGGCTGCGTTGATCTCCAGTAGGGTCCGTCGCAGCTCCTCGTTGACGGCCAGCGGTGCATCCGAGGTGGTGTCCACCCCACCGGCGACGCCGACGTCGATCTGCCCGAGTGCGATCTTGTTGGCGACCAGGATCGCCGCCTCCAGGCCGGTGCCGCAGGCCTGCTGGAGGTCGTACGCCGGGGTGTGCGGGTCGAGCCGGGAGCCGAGTACCACCTCGCGGGTGAGGTTGAAGTCCCGGGAGTGCTTGAGTACCGCACCGGCGGCCACCTCGCCGAGCCGTTCCCCGGCCAGGCCGAACCGGGCGATCAACCCGTCCAGGGCGGCGGTCAGCATGTCCTGGTTGGACGCCCTGGCGTACCGGCCGTTCGAGCGGGCGAACGGGATCCGGTTGCCGCCGAGGACCGCGACGCGACGTACGGCTACGGGTTCCATGGTGACGCCTCCAGAACGCAGGGTTGTTCCTACCTTACCCGCGAGTAGGCTACGGGCATGAGCGACAGGTACGCGAGCTTCGCCCACACCGGTCCCGGCCGGGCGCTGGTCAGGCGCCTCGGCCTGCCGGACCCGCCCAGGCTGCGCCGGTACCGCCCCGGCGACCCGCTCGCCCACGGCCCGGTACGCCTCGGTGCCGCTCCCGGCGGTCGCCTGGTCGAGCCGCTGGCCGCGCTGCTGCACCCGGCCGGCGTGCAGATCTCCGACCCGTCGGAGCCCCGAGACGCCTCGCCGAACGGCCGGGACGGGGACGGCCGGATGCCTCGGCAGGCCGCCCTGCTCTATGACGCCACCGGCATCACCGACTCCGCCGGGTTGCGCGCACTCTTCGACTTCTTCCACCCGCTGGCCCGGGCCCTGCACCCGTCCGGCCGGGTGGTCGTCTTCGGCACCCCGCCGGAGTCCTGCGGCACGCCCCGGGAGGCGACGGCGCAGCGCGCCCTGGAAGGGCTGACCCGCAGCATCGGCAAGGAGTTCGGCCGGGGCAGCACCGCGCAGCTCGTCTACGTCGCGCCGGGTGCGGAACGGGCCGTCGAGTCGACCCTGCGCTTCCTCCTCTCCGGCCGCTCCGCGTACGTCTCCGGGCAGGTGATCCGGATCAGCCCGGCCGAGGTGCCCGAGGTCGACTGGAACCGTCCGCTGGACGGCCGGATAGCCCTGGTCACCGGTGCTGCCCGGGGGATCGGGGCGAAGGTCGCCGAGGTGTTGGCGGCCGACGGCGCCCAGGTGGTGGCCCTGGACGTGCCGGCGGCCGGTGACGCGCTCGCCGAGGTCGCCAACGCCGTCGGCGGTACGGCGGTGCAGCTCGACCTGACCACGCCGGACGCGCCACTGCGGCTGGCCGACCACCTGGCCGACCGGCACGGCCGGCTCGACGTGCTGGTACACAACGCCGGGATCACCCGGGACAAGACGCTCGGCCGGATGACCCCGGACCGGTGGGACTCGGTCCTGGAGGTCAACCTGACCAGCCAGGAGCGGATCAACGAGGTACTGCTGGACCGTGGGCTGATCCCGCGCGGTGGCCGGCTGATCGGGGTCTCGTCGATCGCCGGGATCGCCGGCAACCGGGGCCAGACCAACTACGCCACCTCCAAGGCCGGCGTGATCGGCCTGGTGCACTCGATGGCGCCGCTTCTGGCCGAGCGCGGTATCACCGTCAACGCGGTCGCTCCGGGCTTCATCGAGACCCGGATGACCGCCCGGATGCCGATGATGCTCCGCGAGGCGGGCCGGCGGATGAACAGCCTGGCCCAGGGCGGGTTGCCGGTCGACGTGGCGCAGACGATCGCCTGGTTCGCCTCACCCGGCTCGGCCGGCGTCACCGGCAACGTGGTCCGGGTCTGCGGACAGAGCCTGTTGGGGGCCTGATGACCGAGCTTCCGCACGGCACCGGGGAGCAGCCGGAAGCAGTGCCGGTCGAGTTGGCGGCGGTGCCGGCCGGCGGGCCGCTCTACCGCCGGGCGGCGATCGGGCTGGCCCCGGGGTTCGGGTCGGCCCGGCGGGCCGGTCGGCTTCCCGGGACCGAACTTGTGGTCCGGGGGGTGACGGTGGACCGGGACCACCTGGCGGAGTACGACCGGGTGTGCGGGTTCCGGCTCGCCGACGCGCTGCCGCCGACCTATCCGCACGTACTTGCCTTCCCGCTGGCGCTGCGCCTGATGAGCGCACCGGAGTTTCCGCTGCCCCTGGTCGGGCTGGTGCACGTGGCGAACCGGATCAGCACGTACCGCCAGGTGGACGCGGCGGAGCCGCTGGACCTGGCGGTACGCGCGGTCGACCTGCGCCCGCACGAGCGGGGCCGACAGTTCGACGTGGTCTGCACCGCCTCCGTCGCCGGGGAGACGGTCTGGCGCGGCGTGTCGACGTACCTGCGACGGGAGCGTACGGCCGCCGGGGGCGACCGGCGCGACCAGGGTGACCGACCGGCCGCGCCGGCCCCGACCGCGCTGTGGCGGGTGGCCACCCGGGTGGGCCGGGAGTACGCCCGGATCTCCGGGGACCGCAACCCGATCCACACCTCCCGGGTCGCCGCCCGGCTGTTCGGCTTCCCCCGGCCGATCGCGCACGGGATGTGGAGCAAGGCCCGCTGCCTGGCCGCGCTGGAGGGGCGGCTGCCCGAGGCGTACACCGTGGACGTGGCGTTCAAGCTGCCGGTGCCGCTGCCGTCGACGGTGGCCTTCTCGGCGAGCCGGGGCCGGAGTTTCGGGCTGCACGACCCGGCGCGCGGCCGTCCCCACCTGCTCGGTGAGGTGACCGCGGACGGCGGGATGATCAGGTCTGATCCGGACCGATCACCCTCTCGGGCCAAGCCCGACAGGACGGCACAAACATCGAGATTTGCCGTTGACAGGATAGAGGGCCATCGATAGTCTTCAGTCGATGCTGGAAAGCGCTTTCCAGCAGCCCCGTCCCCGGCGCGGCCCAGATCCGTCGGCCGCACCGTCCACCCACCGCTGGCGGCGTCCGCGTCCCACCCGCCCGGCCGCCGGGGTGGACCACTTCCGCTCGGAGGTTCCCCTGTGTCCAGCACCGAAACCACCACCCGGCGCACCCGGCGGCTCGTCCGGGTGCCGCTGCTCGCGGCGGCCACCGCCGCGACGCTCGCGGCCAGTTCCCTGGTCGCGATGCCGAGCGCCTCGGCCGCCTCGTTCAACCTGGAGGGTTGGGCGACCCAGTGCGGCGGCACCAGCGGCGGCGGCAACGCCTCCCCGGTCACCGTCAGCGACGCGAACGGCCTGATCAGCAACATGCAGGCCAGCGGCGCCCGGGTGATCCGGTTCTCCGGCACCATCTCGCTCAGCGGCATGCAGAAGGTCGCCGCGGACAAGACGATCATCGGGGTCGGCGCCAACGCCACGATCACCGGCGGCGGGCTCAACGTCGCCAGCGTCAGCAACGTCATCATCCGGAACATCAACTTCCGGAACTGGGGCGACGACGCGATAAACGTGCAGTACTCGAGCCGGGTCTGGATCGACCACAACAGCTTCAGCAGCGGCTCCGACGGCGCGGTCGACATCAAGCGCAGCTCCGACTGCGCCACCGTCTCCTGGAACCGGGTCTTCAACCACGACAAGTCGTTCCTGCTCGGACACTCCGACAGCAACGCGGGCGAGGACGTCGGTCGGCTGCGGGTGTCGTACCACCACAACTGGTTCGACGGGTCGAACCAGCGGCACCCCCGGGTCCGGTTCGGCAACCCGGTGCACGTCTACAACAACTTCTACCGGGGCAACGGCGGCTACGGCGTCGCCTCCACCTGCAACGCGGGCGTGCTCGTCGAGGGCAACTACTTCGAGAACGTCAGCGACCCGTACCACCGGGGTGAGGGCAGCTCGCCGGTCGGCGGCCTGGTCGCCCGGAACAACCACTTCGTCAACTCCGGCTCCGGCCAGGCCGGCGGCAGCGTCAACGGCATCCCGTACGGGTACTCGCTCGACCCGGCCGCCAACGTGAAGTCCATCGTCACCGGCGGCGCCGGCACCGGCCGGATCTGACCGTCGCCCACGGCGTCGGCCGATCCGACCCGGCCACCGGCGACGTCACGGGTGCTCCGGTCCCACCCGGACCGGAGCACCCGTACCCGGTCAGGCAGCGCCCGGCACCTCGTGACGCGGGCGCTCCGCCTGCTGCGCCGATCCCGCCGACTGGCCCGGTCGCGCCGGTCGCCGTGGCTGGCCGCTCCGGACGGTGGCGGCGGCGAGGCCGACGCGGGCCAGGGCCACCAGGCCGGCGAGCACGGCCACCGCCACGATCGCGTCACCGACGTCCGGGGCGAAGAGCCGCACCTTGGCCAGGCCGGCACCGTCCCAGAACGCCGGGATCACCCAGACCACCGCGACCGCGAGCCCGGCGCAGCCGACCACCCAACCGGCGGCTCCGGCGACCGCCCGGCGCCCCGACCGCACCGGCCCGGCCGGGCGCCGGAAGGCCCGGACCACCGACCAGACCAGCAGACCGAGCAGGAGTACGGCGACCGCGGCCAGCCCGGCGAGCAACCAGCCGAACGTCGGATCCTCCGCCTGGGCGGGCGCCGCCCCGGCACCGTGCAGGATCCGGGCGACGTCGAAGGCGGCCGAGGCCAGCGGGCCGTCCATCGGCAGCCCGTAGACGTTCGTCAGCACCACCACGGCGAGATCCGACCCGGGTACCAGCACGATGTGGCCGAACGAGCTGGCCGTCGCACCCGCGTGCCAGACGATCCGCTCGGCCGGAACGCCCAGGGTGCCCTCCCGCCAACCCATCGCGTACCGGCCGTCGCCGCCGGTGGGAACCTGGCCGGTGTGCAGCCGGGCCATGCCCTCCGGCGACAGGACCGCACGACCGGCGTACCGGCCTGCGGAGAGCTGCGCCGCGACGTAGTGGGTCAGGTCGGTCAGGCTCGCCGCCAGGAAACCGTACGACACCCCGGAGCCGTCGAAGGACGGTTCGAAGCGCTGCGGGCGGCCGAGGTAGTAGCGGTGACCCGGCGGAATCCCGAGCGCCTCCGCCTCGGCACCGGTGGCGGCGGAATCGGCCATCCCGAGCGGGTCGAGCACCTGCCTGCGGAGGTATCCGCCGTAGCTCTCCCCGGTGACCTCCTCGACCAGTACGCCCAGGATCATGTAGTTGGCGTCGCTGTACTGGTGCACCCCGCCCGGTTCGGCCGTCGGGCGGACGGTCGCGAGGTCCCGTACCGAGCGGGCCAGCGCACCCGGCGTGTTGTCGTACCGGTCGGTGAGCCCCGTCGACGCCACCTGTGGCAGGCCCGTCGTCTGGACGAGCAGTTGCCGTACGGTGATCCGGGCCGCCACCGACTCGTCGGCCAGCCGCAGCCACGGCACGTACCGGCGGACCGGTGCGTCCAGCTCGACCCGGCCGGACTCGACGAGCTGCATCACCGCCAGCGCGGTGAACGACTTCGACACCGAGCCGAGCACGAAGGGCGTACCCGGGGTGATCGGCTCGCCGTTCCCGTCGACGCCCCAGGCGCCCTGCCCGACCACCCGGTCACCGCGCACCACCGCGTACGCCAGTCCGGGTGCCCGGACCTCGGCCATGTACTTCCGCAGATGGCTCTCCACCCGGGACATCCCGTCGACCGGCGGCGACGGCGGCACCCCCGCCGCCGGGCCGACCCCGGTGCCCACCGCCAACGGCAGGGCCGCCAGCACGGCCAGCACGGCCAGCACGGCCAGCATTCCTCGGCGCGATTCGCTGATCATCTCGTCTCCTCCCCCGTGCGGGTGCCGCCGGTCACCGGACCGGCACGTGTGCGGCTCCCGGTGGACTCAGCCGATCTGGCTGAGCAGCCGTTCCAACTCGGCCAGCCGTTGCCTGACCTCGGCCAGGTCGTCCCGGGCGCCGCGCACCTCGGTGCGCAGGCCGGTCAGTTCACCGGCGGTCGCGGTGCCGGCCTCCGCCGTCCGGGTCTCCGCCTCGACCACGCGCTCGACCAGCGCGCGGTACGCCGCATCCCCGGCCGTGCTCCGCCGGGCCCGGTAGAAGCCCAGGCCGACGAAGCCGACGACGGCGACCAGGGCGACCGCCACCGCGGCCGACGCGATCGTGGCGGTCTGCGCGATGTCCAGTTCGGCTGCCAACAATGTGTTCACTCGCTCGTTTCCTCTCCCGATCCGCCCGCTGCCGGGCCGTGCTGTTCCGCCGGGCCGGTGGCGCCGGCCGCCGGGCCGTTTCTCGCTGCCGCACCCGCCACACCCGCTGCCGGGTCGTTCCGTTCGGCCGCACCCGATGGGTCCGGCACGCCGGCCGCCGGATCCAGCGTCGGGATCGCCTCGGCGATCGACCGCGGGGTGACGGCCAGCGCGAACGGCACCACCTCGAAGTACTTCACCGAGCTGCCGTCCCGGGCCGTCTCCAGTTCGCCGACGACCAGCCCGGCCGCCTCCAGCCGCTGGAGGTGCATGTAGAGCAGCGGCCGGTTCATCTCCAGTCGGCGGGCGAGTTGGCTGACATAGCTGCGGCCCTCGGCGAGGGCCGCCACGATCCGCAACCGGTGCGGGCTGGCCAGCGCGGTGAGCATCCGCAGCAACTGCTCCCCCGAGGGCGGGGCCTGCTCCATGCGTCCCGTTCCTTCCCCGGTGTCAGATGCATCTGACACCCCCTGTCAGACGAGACTGACACCCTGGACGGCAGACGTCAAGCAGCAGAGGTGGGGATCAGGCCGGCGGGGTGTGCCGGGCAGCCCGGCGCGGCGGCCCGGGACCAGTCCGGCAGGGTGGCCCGGGATCAGTCCGGCAGGGCGGCCCGGGATCAGTCCGGCTGGGTGGAAGGTGGTCGCCAGCGGCGGCCGGCGAGCAGGTTGCCGGCACCGCTCCAGGCGATCTCCATCATCCGGCCGGCCATCCGGTCCGGATCGGCGTCCGGCTGCTCGGCCAGCAGGTCGGCGACCGACTCGGCGGCGCCGACCAGGGCGTACGCCATGATCTCCAGGTCGGCGGCGCGGGCCTCGCGGCCGTCGGCGGCCAGGCCCCGGGCGAGCATCCCGGCGACCACCTCGATGATCCGGCTCCGCATCGACGCCAGTTCCCCGGCGAACGGAGGTTCGCCCCGGGCCTGCCGGTAGAGGACCGCCCAGCCGTCCCGGTGCGCGCCGACGAACCGGAAGAACGCCCGCAGGCCGCGCCAGAGCCGCTCCTCGAACGGCAGGTCCGGGACGACCGCGCCGACGATCGCCTCCATCAGCCGGGTCCCCTCCCGGTGCAGGCAGGCGACGAAGAGTTCCTCCTTCGAGCCGAGGTAGGCGTAGACCATGGGTTTCGAGATGCCGGCCTCGTCGGCGATCTCGTCCATGCTCGCCGCGTGGAAGCCGCGCCGGGAGAAGACCCCGACCGCGGCGTCGAGCATCTGCTGCTCCCGTACGGCCCGGGGCAGCCGCCGGAAGGCGGGCGGAGTCGGCACGCTTGCGAGCCTACCTACTCGTGAGTAGGGTTACGCACGAGTAACCAATAATCTGGACCGGAGCAGCGACAACCACCAGCCCTGGAGGACCCTCGCATGACCGACTTCGACCCGGCCAACTTCGCCTCGCTGGAGCCTCGGCAGTTCGCCCAGATCGTCAAGACCACCCCGGACGACAAGCTGGCCGAGGTGATGAGCGGGGACCTGCGCGGCAAGGTCCTGGACGCGGTGTTCGGCCGGATGCCGGCACTGTTCCGGGCCGACCGGGCCGGCAACACCAACACGGTCATCCACTGGACCATCACCGGCCGGCCGGACGGCGGCTCGGACACCTACGAGATCGTCATCGAGAACGCGACCTGCCAGGTCTCCGAGACGCCGCAGCGGGAGCCGAAGCTGACCCTCACGATGGGCCCGGTCGAATTCCTCAAGATCGTCTCCGGTGGCGCCAACCCGGTGATGATGTTCATGACCGGCAAGCTGAAGGCAAAGGGTGACCTCGGGCTGGCCGCGAACATCGCCAACCTGTTCGACATCCCGAAGGCCTGACCCGGGCATCCGACCGACCACCCCGGGCGCCGGCTCCGCCGGACGCCCGGGTCCGGAACGACGAGCGACGAGGGGACGGCGTGACCGAGTTCTCGCTCGACCTGAACGAGGAGCAGCGGGACCTGCGCGACTGGGTGCACGGCTTCGCCGCCGAGATCGTGCGGCCGGCCGCCGCCGAGTGGGACGCCCGCGAGGAGACCCCCTGGCCGGTGATCCAGGAGGCGGCGAAGGTCGGGCTGTACGGCTTCGAGTTCGTCGCCAACTGCTGGGCCGACCCGACCGGCCTGGCCCTGCCGCTGGCCAACGAGGAACTCTTCTGGGGCGACGCCGGGATCGGCATGGCCCTGTTCGGCACCACCCTGGCGGTGGCCGCCATCTACGGCTCCGGCACCCCCGAACAGCTGCTCGAATGGGTGCCGCAGTGCTACGGCGACACCGACCGGCCGGCCGTGGCGGCGTTCTGCAGCACCGAGCCGGAGGCCGGCTCCGACGTGGCCGCCATGCGTACCCGGGCCCGCTACGACGCCGCCACCGACGAGTGGGTGCTGACCGGGCAGAAGGCGTACGCCACGAACGGCGGGATCGCCGCCGTGCACGTGGTCACCGCGTCGGTGGAGCCCGAACTCGGCTCCCGGGGCCAGGCCGCCTTCGTGGTGCCGCCCGGCACGGCGGGACTGACCGCGACGAAGAAGCTCAGGAAGCTGGGACTGCGCGCCTCGCACACCGCCGACGTCTTCCTCGACGAGGTACGCGTGCCGGGTCGCTGCCTGCTCGGCGGGCGCGATGCGCTGCACGAACGGCTCGACCGGGCCCGGACCGGGCAGCGCGGCAACAGCCAGGCCGCGATGCGTACCTTCGAACTGTCCCGGCCGACGGTCGGTGCCCAGGCGGTCGGGGTGGCCCGCGCGGCCTACGAGTACGCCCTGGCGTACGCCCGGGAGCGGGTGCAGTTCGGCCGGCCGATCGTGGAGAACCAGGCGGTCGCGTTCCAGCTCGCGGACATGCGGATGGAGATCGACGCCGCCCGGCTGCTGGTCTGGCGGGCCGCCTGGATGGGCCGCAACAACCGCCCGTTCAGCGCGGGCGAGGGCTCGATGTCGAAGCTCAAGGCCGGCGAGGTGGCGGTCTCGGTGACCGAACGGGCGGTGCAGATCCTCGGCGGCGCCGGTTTCCTGCGCGAGCACCCGGTCGAGCGCTGGTACCGGGACGCCAAGATCTACACCATCTTCGAGGGCACCTCGGAGATCCAGCGACTGGTCATTTCCCGGGCCATCTCCGGGCACCAGATCCGCTGACCGGGCGCGCATCCACAGATCCGCTGACCGGCCCCGCATCGACAGCGGCGGCACAACCGCCGAGGAGTACCCCGTTGCCTTCCGACCTCGCGTTCCTGGTCGCCACGCTGACCCGGCGCGGGCTGCTCAAGCCCGGTTCGCCCAGGCGGGTCGCGGCACAGCTCGGCGCACTGCGGAACTGGGGATTCAGCCTGGCCGGCGAGCTGCGCCAGGCGGCGGCCCGGGATCCGGACCGGATCGCGCTCGTCGACGAGGAGCGCGGCGAGATCAGCTACCGGGAGCTGCTGGACCGGGCCGAACGGCTGGCCCGGTCGCTGCGGGCCCGTTACGGCGTGACCGAGGGCGACCGGATCGGGGTGCTCTGCCGCAACCACTCCGGGCTGGTGGAGACGGCCGTGGCCGGCGGGCTGCTCGGCGCCGACATCGTGCTCGGCAACACCGGGCTGTCCGGGGCACAGCTCGCGGCCGTCGCGCAGGAGCAGCGGTTCCGGCTGCTGGTGCACGACGACGAATTCCTCGACCGGGTCGTCGGGCTGCCGGCCGAGGTGCACCGGGTGGACGAGCGGGAGTACCCGGAACTGGTCGCCGGGGCGCCGCACGGTGAGCTGCGCCCGCCGGAGCGGGACGGCCGGACCATCGTGCTCACCTCCGGCACCACCGGCACCCCGAAGGGTGCCCGCCGACGCACCCCGAACGGCCTCGGCCCGCTCGTCGCGATCATCGGCCGGATCCCGCTGCACCACGGGGTACGGATGATGGTCGCCGCCCCGCTCTTCCACACCTGGGGGTACGCCGCACTCCAGATGGCCTTCGCGCTGCGCGGCACCGTCGTACTGCACCGGCGGTTCGAGCCGTTGGCGGCGCTGGCGGCGCTGCGGCGGCACTCCTGCACCGCGCTGTTCGCCGTACCGGTGATGCTGCAACGGCTGCTGGAGGTGCCGCCGTCGGCCGACACGCCGCCGCTGGAGGTGGTCGCGGTGAGCGGCTCGGCACTGCCCGGCGGGCTGGCGCCCCGGTTCATGGACCGCTACGGCGACGTGCTCTACAACCTCTACGGCTCCACCGAGGTCTCCTGGGCCGCCATCGCCACCCCGGCCGAGCTGCGCCGGGCGCCGACCACCGCCGGCCGGCCGCCGCACGGCACCCGGCTGGCGATAGTCGACGCCGCCGGCGAACCCGTGCCGGCCGGTCAGGTCGGCCGGATCCTGGTCGGCAACGAACTGCTCTTCGAGGGGTACACGGCGGGCGGGCCGGAACAGCAGGGCCGGGCTGCCGGCCCGGCCCGGGTACGGCTGCTGGACACCGGCGACCTCGGTCACCTGGACGCGGACGGGCTGCTGCACGTCGACGGCCGGGCCGACGACATGATCGTCTCCGGGGGCGAGAACGTCCACCCGGCCGAGGTGGAGAACCTGCTCGCCGAGCTGCCCCAGGTACGCGAGGTGGCGGTGATCGGGGTGCCGGACCGGACGTACGGGCAGCGGCTGGCGGCGTACCTGGTGCTGCGGCCCGGCGAGACGCTCGACCCGGACGCGGTACGCGAGTACGTCCGCCGCTACCGGGCCCGGTTCTCGGTGCCGAGGGACGTGATCTTCGTACCGGCGCTGCCGCGCAACGCGACCGGCAAGGTGATGACCGGGGAGCTGCGCCGCCACCACCACGCCTGAACCGAGGCCGCCCCGGCCGACAGCGGACGGCTCAGGTGGTGATCCGGACGGTCACCGTGCCGATCAGGATCCGGTGGTCGGAGCAGGCACCGCCACAGCTCGTCGAGATGGCCAGCGAGTCACCGGTGTACGTACCGACGATCCGGTTCTCCCGTACGAAGATCATGTCGATCTTCTTGCCCTGGCCGTCCGGTCCGCTGGTGTCGCCGTCGGCGACGGTCGTCTCGCCGTAGCCGGGGCTGGCCGGATCGGTGTCGTCCAGCTCCCGGTAGTCGCCCTGGTTGCCGCTGTTGCGCGGCACGTCCAGGTTGCGGGAGTACCACGGGTTCATCCGGCCGTAGTTCGGCTGGGCGTTGAAGTCGCCGGCGACGATCACCGTGTCGCCGGCCGCGTGGTAGCTCTCCACCCGGGTCAGCACCTCGCCGAGCTGGCGCTCGTTGATCTTTCCGCCGCCGATCACCTCGTTGGACGGGGTGATGTGGGTGGTGCAGAACCGCAGGTGCGGACGGGCCTCCAGCGGGGCGCAGAGCAGCTTGCGCCGCTCCGAGCTGCCGTCCGGGGCCAGCGCGAGACGGTCCGCCGGACCCATCGGCGCCCTGCTGAAGATGGCGACCCCGAACGGCTCACCGCCGCAGGCGGTCTCGTTGTGCGCCTCGAAGCGGGAGAAGTTCTCGACGTCCTGCGGCCAGCCCGACCCCCGCAGGTTGGACTGCACCGCCTTGTACTGGCTCCAGCACAGCTCGTTCAGCGCCGCGAAGTGCGCGCTGCGGTTGCGGATCGAGTTGGCCAGCGCGGCGACCAGACCGTTACCGGTGGCGCCCCGGTGCATCTTCCAGCCGGCGACGTTCCAGACCCACACGTTGTAGCTGGCGGTGACCTCGGCAGCCGGGGCAGCGGCAGCCGCCGGAGCCGCCGAGGCCGGCGCGGCGGCCGGCAGTACCACCGCCGGCACCATGGCCAGCGCCGCTGCCGTGAACGTGGCGAACCCCCGCCGGAACCGCATCGCCGTCCTCCTGGTGCTCAGTCGGGAAGAGGACAGCGATGATAGGGGCCGGCGAGGGCTCGCGGAGCCGCTCGGTACATATCGGACGGACGAAGAGGACGGACGGACGGACAGCGTCCCGGACGGAAGCGGGTCAGACCGAGGGGATCTCGTGCACCAGTGCGGAGGCGGTGAGCGTCCTGGACCGCACCTCGCCGCCGCCGACCGTCCGCAGCTGGTAGGTGTGCTTGACGTACTCGCCGGGGCTGCCGCCGCACGGGAACCCGATGGTGGCGGTGCCGACCGGCGGGTAGGTGTCGTAGATTCCGGGCCCGTCGACGGAGAGGGTCACCTTGTCGGCGCCGGTCACCTTCCACTCCAGGACCACCGGGACCCCGGGGACGCGGTTGACGTTCGTACCCTGGTCGCACTGCGGCTTCTGCTTGATCTTGTAGTGGACGATCGTCGGGCCGCCGGGCTTCTTGCCGGTCGTACCGCTGCCGCCGGTGTCGCCACCGCCACCCGGGTTGCCGCCCCCGCCGCTGTTGCCGCTGCCGCCGGGCTGGCCGCCCTGTCCCGCCGGACTGCCGTTCGGCCCCGGGGTGCCGGCCGTCCCGTCCGCCGGGGCGCTGCCCAGTCCCGCGTCACCGGTCGCGCCCGGGGCGCCGGCGGTCGGTGTCGAACTCGCCGGAGTGGACCCGCCGGCCTCGATCGTGACGCAACCGGCCGTCGCGACCACGATCGCGCCGCCGAGGGCGACCACGGCCGCCCGAGTGAGGTACCTGTGCATGGCCGCTCCTCCGCCACTGGAATCCCCCGACAGTCCGGGTTGATCTCACGGTAGGAGACCCGTCCGACCGGCGAATCACGGTTTCGTGCCAGGCGCGCGGACCGACCGGTCACGCAAACCGGACCCGCTCCACCGGTCACGCAGCCCTGAGCCCGCCCGACGGGGACGGGGCCGCCGGGCGGCCCGGGAAGTCCGGGGTCAGGCGGTCGTCGGCGGGTTCTGCCGGTCGGGGGCGGCGAGTCGGCCGGCGGCGGCGAGCGCGGCGATGTCGGTCCGGTGGTGCGCCCCCGGCAGGTCGATCGCGTCGACCAGTTCGTAGGCGGCCGCCCGGGCCGTGGCCAGGTCGGCGCCGACGCCGGTACCCGAGAGGACCCGGCCCCCGGCGGAGACCAGCGCACCGTCGGAGGACCGGCGGGCGGTGCCGGCGTGCACGACCCCGGCCCGCTCGGCGCCGGTGATCACGTCACCGGTACGCGGGGTGCCCGGGTAGCCCGCCGAGGCGACCACCACGGTGACCGCCGCACCGGTTCGCCAACGCAGCGGCGGATGCCCGGCGAGCGTGCCGGTGGCCGCCGCGTGCAGCAGCCCGGCCAGCGGCGTCTCCAGCAGTGCGAGTACGACCTGCGTCTCCGGATCACCGAACCGGGCGTTGAACTCGATCACCCGTGGCCCGTGCCCGGTGATCGCCAGCCCGACGTAGAGCAGCCCGCCGAACGGGGTGCCCCGGCGCCGCATCTCGGCCAGGGTCGGCCCGACCACGGTGGCCATCACCTCGTCCACGGTGCCCGGCGGCAACCACGGCAGCGGTGCGTACGCCCCCATCCCGCCGGTGTTCGGGCCGGTGTCGCCGTCGCCGACCCGTTTGAAGTCCTGGGCCGGCAGCAGCGGCAGCGCGGTCTCGCCGTCGGTGACCACGAAGAGCGACACCTCGGGTCCGGCGAGGTACTCCTCGACGACCACCCGGCCGCAGCCGGCGGCGTGTTCCAGCGCCGCCGACCGGTCCCCGGTGACCACCACGCCCTTGCCGGCGGCCAGCCCGTCGTCCTTCACCACGTACGGCGGGCCGAACTCGTCGAGTGCCTGCGCGACGAGCGCCGACCCGACCCCGCTGCCGGGGTTGTCGACAGTGCGCGACCGGCCCGTCGGCACTCCCGCCACCGCCATCACGTCCTTGGCGAACGCCTTGGAGCCCTCGATCCGGGCCGCCGCGCCGGACGGGCCGAAGCAGGGGATGCCCTTGGCACGTACCGCGTCGGCGACCCCGGCCACCAGCGGCGCCTCCGGCCCGACGACGACCAGGTCGGCCCGGACCTCGACGGCGAGCGCGGCCACCGACTCCGGGTCGGTGGCCCGCACCGGCCGCAACTGCGCGACCTCGGCGATGCCCGGGTTTCCCGGTGCGGCGATCAGCTGGTCGACGGCCGGGTCGGCGGCCAGGCCGAGCGCCAGAGCATGCTCCCGCCCGCCGCCACCGAGAAGTAGTACGCGCACGGCCACCGATCCTACGGTCAGGCGGGTGAGCAAGGGCCGGGCCCCCGGCTGTCGGTTCTTGTCGTACCGGGGGCCCTCCTCACCGCGGCGGGAGCAGCTCGTGCCGGACGACGTTCTCGTCCCGGCCGGGGCCGACGCCGACCACGCTGACCCGGGTCCGGCACAGTTGCTCGATCCGCTCCAGGTAGCGGCGGGCGTTGGCCGGCAACTCCTCCTCGGAGCGGGCCTTGGAGATGTCCTCCCACCAGCCGTCCAGCTCCTCGTAGATCGGCTTGGCGTGGTGGATGGCCGTCTGGGTCATCGGCATGTCGTCGTACCGCTTGCCGTCGATCTCGTAGCCGACGCAGATCGGTACCTTGTCCATCCCGGAGAGCACGTCGAGCTTGGTGACGACCAGGTCGGTGATGCCGTTCAACCGTACGGCGTACCGGCCGATCACCGCGTCGAACCAGCCGCACCGGCGCTCCCGGCCGGTGGTGGTGCCGTACTCGGCGCCGACCTTGCGCAGGTGCGCGCCGTTGTCGTCGAACAGCTCGGTCGGGAACGGCCCCGACCCGACCCGGGTGGTGTACGCCTTCGTCACCCCGATCACCTGGTTGATCGCCGTCGGCGGGATGCCGGCGCCGACACAGGCACCGCCGACCGTCGGGTTCGACGAGGTGACGAAGGGGTACGTGCCGTGGTCCATGTCGAGCATGGTCGCCTGGGCGCCCTCCAGCAGCACCGTCTCGCCCCGGTCCAGCGCGTCCCAGAGGATCGTCCGGGTCTCCGCGATGTACTGCCGCAACCGCTCCGCGTAACCGAGGTACTCGTCGGTCACCGCGTCCACGTCCAGCGCCTTGCGGTTGTAGACCTTGAACAGGATCTGGTTCTTCTCCCGCAGCGCGAGTTCCAGCTTCTTGCGCAGGATGCCGGGGTCGAGCAGGTCCTGCACCCGGATGCCCATCCGGGCCACCTTGTCGCCGTACGCCGGGCCGATGCCCCGGCCGGTGGTGCCGATCCGGGACGAGCCGAGGTAGCGCTCGACGACCCGGTCCAGCGCCCGGTGGTGCGGCATGATCAGGTGCGCGTCGCCGGAGATCCGCAGCCGGGAGACGTCCACGCCCCGCTCGGCCAGCCCGTCGATCTCGGAGATCAGCACCTTCGGGTCGACGACGACACCGTTGCCGATCACGATCACCGCGCTCGGCGAGAGCGCACCCGACGGCATCAGGTGCAGGGCGTACTTCTGGCCGTCCGGGGTCACCACCGTGTGCCCGGCGTTGTTGCCGCCCGAGTACCGGACGACGTAGTCGACCCGGTCACCGAGCAGGTCGGTAACCTTGCCCTTGCCCTCGTCGCCCCACTGCGCCCCGATGAGCACGATCGCCGGCATCTCTAAACCCGCCTCCAGGGGGCTCGGGTGCCAGGTGGCGACCGCGTGGCGAGCCCGAGGTGTCAGGCTAACAAAAAGTGACGACCCGGCCCGCAGAGGCCGGGCTGGCGGCAGGAGGCGACTCCCGGTGTACGACGTGGTACTGCTCACCCTCGCCCCGGGTGAGGCCGACCCGGCGGGCTGTGGCGCGGGCGGTGCCTGCTGTTCGTCCGAGGCGGCGACCGACCGGGCGAGCTGCGCGGACACCCCGCGAGTACCCGTGCTGGCCTGCGCGGACGCGCTCACCGCGGCCGGTGCCCGGGTGGAGTCGGTGACCGCCCGGTCGGACCGGGAGATCGACGCGGTGCTGGCCCGGCTGGACGGTCCGCCCCGACCGGACGGGCTGGACTGGCCCGATCCGGACGGCAAGACCCGGCTCGTCGTCGCTACGGCGAGTGACGCACAGTTACGCGCCGTCATGCGCCGGCTGGTCCGCCGGTACGCCCCGCCGCCGAGCCGCCGACCGGCCGACCTCGGCACCGACCGGACCGTGCCCGACCTGCCGGCGATCGGGGTACTGCCGCTGGAGCCGAGCCGGTCGACCGCCGCCGGCCCGCCCCGGGACCTCGCCGGGCAACTCGGCCTGCCCCGCGAGCCGGCGGCGGTCGCCGCGGCCGTACTCGCGAATCGGGTACGCCGGCTCGACCTGCTGCGCAACGACGGCGGCTCGGTGACCCTGGACGGCGCGCTGCTCGGTGCCGCCGACGACGCCGGTACCCCGCTGGCCTGGCACGGTCGGGTGGAGGTGGACGACATCGTGCTCTCGGCCGGCGACGACCCGCTGTTCGCCTGCGCGATCGGCAACGCGGGCGGCTACGCCGAGCTGGGCGGGGTACGCCTGCTGTCCACGGCGGACCCGGCCGACGGCGACGTCGAGGTCGCGGTGGCCGTACCGGTGACCACCCGGTCCCGCTGGGGCCGCCGCGCCGTACGCCTCGAAGTACGCCGGGCCCGGGGCCGGGCCGTCGCGGTCACCCCCCGCGATCCGGAGATTCCGTTCCTTGACGACGGGGTAACGGGAACGCTCAACCGGAAGCGGTCGTGGTGGATCGAGCCGGGGGCGTGGGCGGTGTACGACCACTGATCTCTTGTGGAAGGCTGTAGTGGAGACCTCCGTGCCCGGCCCGACGCCGACCGGCGGGCATATCCTCGGGTGTGTGGGGGGAGGTAGGTAGGCCGTGGTGAACAATCAGGGAGACCGGGTGTACATGCCCGGCCAGGTGCCGGCAGCGCCACCGGAGGCAGAGCCCCTGTGGCCACCGGACGAGATCGTCGCCGAGCCGCGCGACGAGTCCAATCCGATCAGTTGGGCACCGACCCCACCACCGCCGCCGGACGCGACCCCGCCGGGCCCGATCTCGGGCGTGCCGCAGCCCGTCGCGCACCAGCCCTACCAGTCGAACCCGCCGGCCGTCGCGCACCAGCCCTACCAGGCCGTTCCGCCGGCCGTCCCGTCCGTGCCGCCGCCCGGGATCCCGCCGGTCCCGCCCGCGTTCGGGCCCGTGCCGACCCCACCCGGGCCACCCGGACCGCCCGCCCCACAGCCGCCGGTCCCGCCGGTGACCGCCATACCCGTGCACCCGCCGGCACCGCCCGTGCCGCCGCCCGGTCCACCACCGCCCGTGCCGCCACCGCCCGGTCCGGCGCCGCACTCCGGCGCGGCCGAGACGCCGGTGCACTCGCCGACCCGGGTCTGGCCGACGGTCGGTCCGGGCAACCAGGGTCGGGCCTCGGTCAGTACCGGTGACATCCGCCGCCCCGACACGGCCGGCCGGGCCGGAACCGGTGGCACCGACGCGGCCGGTCGGGCCCGGCCGGACTCCCCGGACCGACCGGCGACCGGTGCGGAGCAGACCGGCGGCACCGGTACGGCCGAGCCCCGGGCCGCCGGCAAGGCGAGCGTCGGCCCCGGCGCCGGCAAGGCGACGGTCGGCCCGGTGAGCCCGACCGCGGGCAAGGCGTCCGTCGGGCCGGCCGCCGGCAAGGCGTCGGTGAGCCCCAACGCGGGCAAGGCGTCGGTCAGCCCGGCCACCGGAGCGACTCCGACCGTCCTGCCCAGCGGTGCCGGTCCGGCCGGCAGCACGAGCGCGACCGGCAGTACCGACCCGGTGGGCGGTCCCGGTCGGCTGGCCGGGGTGCATCCGACCAGCGGTGCCGCCCCGACGACCGGCGCAGCCGGCTCGACCGGAAGCACCGCATCGACCGGCGCAGCCGGCTCGACCGGCGGAGGCATGTCGACCGGCGGAGGCATGTCGACCGGCGGAGGACACTCGACCGACAGGGCGACCACGACCGGTGTGGCGGCGTCGCCCGACGGGGGCCCCGGTGGCGACGTCGGGTCTGCCGCGGGCGCGGCCAAGCCCTCGACCGGCGCCGAACAGGGCGAGACCGCGACCTCAAGCGACAACGCGGGCGGCACCGCAGCGGCTAGTGGCACCGCCGAGGCGGGCGGCACCGCAGAGGCGGATGGCAGCGCCGGGACGGGCGTGGCCAGGCCCGAGGTCGGCGCGGCCGGGCAGCGGGAAACGCCCCGCGCCGCCGAGCCGGCCCGGGGCCGGGCGACGCTGCCGGCCACCAGTCGCAGCCAGCCGGACGGCCCGGCCCGGCCGCCCGCCGAGTCGCCGTGGGCACAGCCGCCGCAGCGGCCGGTCGCCCCGCAGCACGGCGCCCCGGTTCCGGTGCCGGCCACACCGATCCCGCCACCGCCGACGGCCGCACCGCCGATCCCGCCGCATCCCGTCTCCGGCTCCGGCTCGGCGACTCCCGATCCCGGACCCGGTCCGGCGACTTCCGGGGCCGATCCGGCGAGCGCCTCGACCCCGCCGGTCGGCCCGTACCCGCCCACGATCGCCCCGGGGCAGTACTCGGCCACGGCGCGGCCGGTCTCGGCGTACCCGCCCGGGCCGCACCAGCCCGGACCGCCGGCAGCACCGGCGACGGGCTACCCGGCGTACCCGCCGCATCCGGCGGACCAGCCCGGTCCGCCCGGCTACCCGAGTCAGCCCGGCTATCCCAGCTACCCGCCCCCGCCGCCACCGGCACCCGCTCCGCAGTCCGGCTGGGCTCCACCGCCGGCTCCCCCGGTGCCGCCGGTCCCCCCGCACCCGGGCGTGACCGAGGTGCCGCAGCAGCCGTACGCCGAGTCGGCCGGGGTGCAACGGGTTCCGGCGCAGCCGAACGCCTATCCCGACCCGCTCTGGACGCCGGACTCCGGTACGCCCACCGCCGAGGACTTCGCCCGCCGCCGGGCGGTACGCCCCGCCGACCCGGTGGCCCAGATGGGGGTACGCGCGGCGGTCAACAAGACCACGCTGGGGCTGGTCAAGCTCGCTCCGGGCCGGCACGAGCAGGAGATCAAGCAGGACATCGAGATGATCCGCCGGAACTTCGGCGGACTCCGCCAGGTGACCGTGGTCAACCCGAAGGGCGGGGCCGGCAAGACGGTGGCGATCCTGCTGCTGGCGATGACGTTCGGGCAGAAGCGCGGCGGATACGTGTTGGCCTGGGACAACAACGAGACCCAGGGCACCCTGGGGATGCGGGCGCAGCAGGACTTCCACTCCCGCACGGTGCGGGACATGCTCCGCGACCTCTACCAGTTCAAGGGGGCGCACGGCCGGGTCGGCGACCTGTCGCAGTACGTCCGCTCGCAGAGCGAGGGCATGTTCGACGTACTCGCCTCCGACGAGTCGGCGACCGGCGGCGAGATGCTCACCGCCGCCGCCTTCGCCGAGATCCGCGAGGTGGTCAGCCGGTTCTACAAGCTGATCTTCGTGGACACCGGCAACAACGTCCGGGCGCAGAACTGGCAGGCGGCGATCGACGCCACCGACCAGCTCGTGGTGACGATGTCGGCCAGGAACGACTCCGCCGAGACAGCCGCCCGGATGCTCGACCACCTGGAGCAGAGCGGTCGGCAGCGGCTCGTCCGGCAGGCGGTGACGGTGGTCTCCATGCCACCGTCGCGCAAGGAGATCGACCTGCCTGCGATCCAGCGGCACTTCGCCGCCCGGACCAGGACGGTGCTGCTGGCCCCGTACGAGCGGTTGATCGACACCGGCGAACCGATCCGGTACGCCCAGCTCTCGTCGGCGACCCGGGACGCCTGGCTGAAGATCGCCGCGGCCGTGGCCGAGGGACTCTGACCGACCCAGCGGCGCGATCCCGTCATCGTCCCGGCATCACCGCGCTGTGGTCTATGGGAGCGGGGCGTGTCGCAGGCGACGATCCAGGTCGTCGAGGATCGTGGCGGTCGCGGTGGTGCCGAATCGGGTCACGCCCAGGTCAGCCATCGCAAGCAGCACGTCCAGTGTGCGCACCCCGCCGGCCGCCTTGACCTGGACTGCCGCCGAGACCGATGCGCGCATGAGGCGCAGGTCGTCCATCGTGGCCCCACCGCCCGCGAAGCCCGTGGAGGTCTTCACGAAGGCGGCCCCTGCGCGTTCGGCCGCCTGGCATCCGGCGACCTTCTCTTCGTCGGTGAGGTGAGCGTTCTCCAGGATCACCTTGACCGGGACGCCGGCCGCAGCTGTGACGACCGCTCGGATGTCCTCCTCGACGTACGCCAGATCTCCGGACCGCAGCCGTCCGATGTTCAGTACCATGTCGATTTCGGCCGCGCCCTGCTCGATCGCCAACCGTGTCTCGGCCGCCTTCACCGGCGTCGTCGCGTCGCCGTGTGGGAAGCCCGCGACGGTGCCCACCAGTACTTCCGTACCATTCAGCAACTGTACGGCGAATCGGACGTCGCACGGCCGGACGCACACGGAAACGACGCGGTAGTGGGCGGCGAGGGCGCAGCCGGCCTCGATGTCGACATCGGTGAGCTGCGGTTTCAGCAGCGAATGGTCGATCATCTTGGCGACTTCGACGACAGTGTGCATGGTGATCCCTTTCGACGGGTCGGGTTGCTGGATGGCGTGTCAGGAGTGGTCGACCGCGAAGCGGACGTCCAGCCCGTACCGGTCGCCGGCGTACCGGCTCTCGGTGCGTTCCAGCGGATGTCCGTGCTGGTCCCCGATCAGGCGCCTCTCGACGAGCACCGCCGACCCGACCGGGATGCCGAGTAGGTCCACATCCTCGGCCGTTGCGCATTCGGCGGTGACGGTGGCGCGACCGCTGGACGGAACGCGGCCCAGATTCAGCAGTGCCGTGTGCATCGATGCCGTGAGGTCAGCGTCCAACAGGGCGGAGAGCGCGGCGCTGAAGACGGCGATCTCCACCGCGATCGGCATCCCGTCAGCGAGCCGCACTCGCCGGACTTCGATCACCCCGTTCTTGCCGGGTCGCAACTCGGTATTCTCGGCGGCTGTGGCCCCCCGCGCCCCACTGGCGATCAGCCGTGACGTCGCCGCCCGACCCTCACGGCGCATCTGCTCCGTGAAGCGCACGAGGCTGTCTGCGCGGCGGTTCGACGGCGGCGGCGCCACGAACGTGCCACGGCCGGATTCGCGGTAGACCAGCCCAGCGTTGACGAGTCTGGTCACTGCCCCCCGTGCTGTCATCCGGCTGACCCCGAACTCGGAGGACAGCTGGGACTCCGACGCCAAGGGTGTGTGCGGCGGCAGGTCACGAAGGCGCTGGCGTAGAGCCTGCTCAATGACCCGGTAGCGCGGCATCGTGGGTTCGGACACGAATCAAGTATAGCTGTATATACAGGTAGCTCTGAGTCGGCGGAGCCGTGATCAACCGGTGACCAGCGGGTCAACCGGGCCAACAGCTCACCGCAAGGACCCCCGAGGTCCGGATCACCCCTACGGACTGGGACGAGACTGCCGAGAGCTCCAGCCGTGCCGGCCGCACCCAGGTGGGTGCGGCCGGCACGAAGACAGGGAGCGCCGGTTCAGCTGCCGGAGAGGGCGTCGCCGGCCGCCGGGTCGCAGTCGCGGAGGAACTGGGCGCAGCGGGCTGCCTCGTCGGACTCGCCGATCTCGCCGGCCGCCCGGGACAGCACGTGCAGGCAGCGCAGGAAACCCCGGTTCGGCTCGTGGTTCCACGGCACCGGACCGTGTCCCTTCCAGCCGCTGCGGCGGAGCTGGTCCAGCCCCCGGTGGTAGCCGGTGCGCGCGTACGCGTAGGCGGCGACGACCTGGCCGGAGCCGAGCGCCCGCGCGCCCAGGGCAGCCCAGGCCGCGCTGAACGTCGGGTGCTGTGCCGCGACCGAGGCGTACGCCTCGTCGGTGTCCGTCGCCCGCGCGGCGCCGAGGGCAGCCTCGGCCGCGTCGTCTCCGGGCAGGAGGGTGGCCGGCGGCTCGGGCAAGAGGTTCTGCATCCGCCCATTCAACCTGCCCGGCACCGGCTCCGGCGAGCCGGGGTGTCACGTCGGCTGGCCGAACGGCTGAGGATCTGTCACGCGTGCGGCCGGTGCGGTCCGGAAGGCACTGGACTACAAATGAAGATCCGGAGCCTCCCCAGGACCCGGTAACAGGGAGCCCGGCGGCCTCGTGCCGCCGGGCTCCCGCCGTTTCTCGCCACCCCACGCCGGCCGGCGAACGCCGCACGGGTGCCGCTGCCGGCCGGCACGAGGTTGCCGGGTTGCCCGGCCGGGGCAAGATGGCAGGGTGCCCACCCCACCCCCCGCCGACGTGCTCGAACCGCACGACGACACCCACGACGAGATCGAGTCACGCGCGGAACTGGATCTTCACCTCCGTACCGGCAGCCTCGCCGGGCTGACCGTGCAGGGGCTCCGGCTGGATCTCGACCCGGTGCCGGAGCTGAGCGGGGTCGACCTGACCGGCACCCTCTTCGCCGGGTGCCGGTTCGCCTCCCGCGAGGTGGAGGCGGAGCTGGTCCGGCGCGGCGCGACGGTGGTACCCGACTTCCCGGCGCTGCCGTACTCGACGCATCCGTCCCGGCTCTACACCGCCGACGAGCTGGCTGCCGGGTTCGACCGGCACGGCTTCGCCGGGATGTACGACACCGTCGTCTACCAGCACTTCCGCCAGCACGGCGGTGCCCTGCCGGAGTTGCGGGAGGCGCTGACCCAGCGACTGCACGACCACGCCGTCGACAACGCGCTCGCCGACGCCACCCGCTCCTGGCTGGCCCGGCACGGTCCGGCCTCGGTGGTCGGGGTGATGGGCGGGCACGCGGTGCCGCGCGGCTCGTCGGCGTACCGGTTGGCCGCGACGCTGGGCTGGGAACTCGCCCGGGCCGGCCGGCTGGTGGTCACCGGCGGCGGGCCGGGGGTGATGGAGGCGGCGAACCTCGGCGCCTACCTGTCGGAGCGGTCGGCGCCCGAACTCGGTGCCGCGATCGACCTGCTGGCCACCGCGCCGGACTTCACCGACCACGACCCGTACACGGCGGCGGCGCTCCAGGTGCGGGCCCGGTTCGCGCCGTCGATACCGGGGCCCCGCACCCCCGACGACCCCAGCACCGCCAACGGCAGCGGCGGTGGCAACGGCAGCGGCAGCGGCAGCGGCAGCGGCGGTGACGGTGGCGGTGGCGGTGGCGGTGACGGGGCCGGCGGCGGGGCCGGCAACGGCGGTGCCAACGGACACCGGGATGCCGACCCGCACGGGTGGGCCCGGCGTGGCGGGCTGGCCATCCCCACCTGGCTCTACGGGCACGAGCCGGCGAACCTCTTCGCCGGCCGGATCGCCAAGTACTTCTCCAACGCGATCCGGGAGGACACCATCCTCCGGCTGGCCCGGGGCGGGATCGTCTTCGCCGCCGGTCGGGCCGGCACCGTGCAGGAGGTGTTCCAGGCGGCCACCAAGACGTTCTACGGGACCGACGGCGACAGCGGGCCGTACGTCTTCCTGGACAGCGCGTTCTGGACCCAGACCCTGCCGATCGAGGCGCTGCTGCGCCCGCTGCTGGCGCTGGCCGGCAACGACCTGGACCGCTCGGTGTACGTCACCGACGACGTGCGCGAGGCCGTCCAGCTGCTCACCGCCGGACCACCCGAACCGCCGCCCACCGCCTGAGGACCGGCCCAGCCGGGGGCGCACCGGAGCGGGTGCGGCGGTACGGCTGGCGGACCAGCCGTACCGCCGCGCACCCGCCGCCGGAGTGTCGGGTACGAGTGCGGACCGCCGGGGTTACTTGGCCAGCGTCGTACCGGTCGAGCGCAGGTGCTCGCACGCCTCGACGACCCGCTGCGCCATGCCCGCCTCGGCCGCCTTGCCCCAGACACGCGGGTCGTACATCTTCTTGTTGCCGACCTCGCCGTCGACCTTCAGCACTCCGTCGTAGTTGCGGAACATGTGGTCCGCGACCGGCCGGGTGAAGGTGTACTGCGTGTCGGTGTCGATGTTCATCTTCACCACGCCGTAGTCGAGCGCCTCGCGGATCTCCTCCAGCAGAGAGCCGGAGCCGCCGTGGAAGACCAGGCTGAGCGGCTTGTCACCCTTGTTGTACTTGGCGCCGACCGCCTGCTGGATCTCGTTCAGGATCTCCGGCCGGAGCTTGACGTTGCCGGGCTTGTAGACGCCGTGCACGTTGCCGAAGGTGAGCGCCGCCATGTAGCGGCCCTTCTCGCCCAGGCCGAGCGCGTCGACCATGGCGATGCCGTCCTCGACAGTGGTGTAGAGCTTCTCGTTGATCGCGTTCTCGACGCCGTCCTCCTCGCCGCCGACCACGCCGACCTCGATCTCCAGCACGATGTGCCCGGCCGCCGCCTCGTCGAGCAACTGCGACGCGATCTCCAGGTTCTCCGCCACCGGCACGGCGGAACCGTCCCACATGTGCGACTGGAACAGCGGCTCCTCGCCGCGCGCCACCCGCTCCTTGGAGATGGCCATCAGCGGGCGGACGAACTTGTCGAGCTTGTCCTTCGGGCAGTGGTCGGTGTGCAGCGCGATGTTGACCGGGTAGTTCCTGGCCACCTCGCGGGCGTACGCGGCGAAGGCCACCGCACCGGTCACCATGTCCTTGACCGTCGGGCCGGAAAGGTACTCGGCGCCACCGGTGGAGACCTGGATGATGCCGTCGCTCTCCGCGTCGGCGAAGCCGCGCAGCGCCGCGTTCAGGGTCTGCGAGGACGTCACGTTGATCGCCGGGTACGCATACCGGCCCGCCTTGGCCCGGTCCAGCATCTCGGCGTAGACCTCGGGGGAAGCGATGGGCATGTGAAACGCTCCTTACTAACCACTCTCGGCCTGCTCGGCCGCTGTCTGGATGAACCTCTTCCCACCTCCCCTCGCGGGCCCGTGGTCCGCCGGTGAGGGTCGATGCGCGGGCATTGCGCGGTTCAGGTGGGAAAAGAGTCGATGAATGCGCCCGGACCGCGCTGTCCTCCGCCCCGAAGTATCCCGTAGCCCGATCCCGCCACTTCAACCACCCGGCCCCGGCTCAGCGTTCGGACCGGCCCGGCCAGACGACACCGAGCAACCAGGTCACCACCGCCATCACGATCGCGCCGAAGAAGGCCGGCCAGAAGCCGTCGATGGAGAACGGCAGGTCGAACACCTGGGCGATCCAGTCGGTGAGCAGGAAGAGCAGCGCGTTCACCACGAGCGCGAACAGCCCCAGCGTGAGCACGTAGAAGACGCAGCCGACGACCCGGATCACCGGCTTGAGCACCGCGTTGACCACGCCGAAGATCAGCGCCACCACGAGTACGGTCAGCGCGTTGTCCAGTGCGGAGCGCCCGGTCAACTCGATGCCGGGCACCACGAGGCTGGTGATCCACAGCGCCAAAGCGCCGATCACCAGCCTGATCAGGAAGCCCACCGTCCCATCGTGGCACGCGCCCCGGGCCGGGCGGGCGGTTTAGCCCGGTCCGGCACCGGGCAGGGTGCTCCGGGTACGCGCCACCGGATCGACCCGTACGGTGGGCAACAGAGGCAGCGACCGGCAGGAGTAGGACATGGGCCAGCCCGACGAGGACTTCGCTCCCGGCGACCACCTCAGCCCCGAGGAGCGCGACCCGGAGGCGCCGGCCGAGGACGCCGTCGAGCAGGCCACGGTCGCCAACCCGAACGCCGACGAGCAGTCGACCGTCCAACGCGGCCTGGAGGTCGACGAGTGGGACGCGATGGAGCAGGCCCGGGTCGTCGGCACCGAGGACGACGACTACCGCTGAGCGGCCGGCACCGGTAGTTCCGGCGTACCCCCCGGGGCCCCGTCCGGGCCCGCTGGCGCCTGCCGCCGGACACCCGTCACCGGCGCCGCTTCGTCGGTGGTGCCGTCCGGCGCTGCTTCGTCGGTGCTGCCGTCCGGCGCTGCTTCGTCGGTGCTGCCGTCCGGCGCCGGTGCATCGGTGGCGCCAGCCGTCTCCGCTGCGTCGGTGGCGCCGGCCGGTGGGTGGCCGCCGGAGAGCAGTCGGTGGTAGAGCCCGGTGAGGATCTCGGCCTGGGCCGCCCAGGTCCAGCCCTCCAGCAGCCCCGGCCGGTCGTAACCGGCCCGGTAGCGTGCCCGGTCCGCGAGGACCGCCCGGACCGCCCGGGCGTAGTCGGTCACGTCCCGGGCCCGGAAAACCTCGCCCAGACCGGTCTCCCGGACGGTACCGGCCATCGTCCTGACGTCGCTGACCACCAGCGGCAGCCGGGCGTGCGCGTACTCGAAGAACTTGGTGATCAGCGCGATCTCGTGGTTGGGCCAGTGGTGGATCGGGATCGCCCCGACGTCCGCGCCGGCCAGGAACGGCACCACCTGCCAGTGCGCGACGTACGGCAGCACGTGCAGCCGGTCGGCCACCCCGATCCGACCGGCGTGCGCGACGAGCTTGCGCACGTACTCAAGGTCGGGGTTCACCACCAGCGCGGTGTGCACCCCGGGCAGGTCGGGCAGTGCGTCGACCATGGTCCGCAGGCCGCGCTGTTCGGCGGCACTGCCGCTGTAGACGACCAGCGGCACGTCGCGCCCGATGCCGCAGCGCTGCCGCAGGTCCGGCACCGAACCCGGCACCCGGCCGCCGGTCGGGCCGTACTCGACGGCGAGATCGCGCTCGCCGGCCGGACGGTGCTCGACGGCGAGATCGCGGCCGACAGCCTGGCCGCGCTCGACAGCCGGGGCGTGCTCGACAGCCGGGGCGTTCAGCACCACCGCCGGCTGCTCGGCCAGCTGGTGCTCGGCGCGGAGCAGGTCGGCGAGCGCGTCGGAGACGGTGACCACGGCGTCGGCGTACGGCGCGTACTCGCGCTCGTGCGCCCGCATCGCCGGCAGCCAGCGGACGTGCCGCTGCCACGGCCGGATGCCCGGCAGGAACTCGTGGGCGTCCCAGACGAGCTTGACCGACCGGCCGGCGGCGGCTGCCCTGATCTTGGCTCGGGCACCCACTCCGAGCATCCGGAAGTCGTTGGCGTGGATCAGGTCCGGCGCCAGTTCGTCCAGCACCGGCCCGTACGCCAGTTCGTAGTCCCACAGCCCCGGTTCCAGCCGCCGCCACGCCCCGTCACCCATGGTCAACTGCCAGAAGAGCGTGTACGCACGGTCCCACGGATTGCGGTAAAGGCGGCCGTAGCGGCCCCGGTTGTGCATCTTCGTCCGGACCCAGACCCAGCGGTCGGCCACCTCGGCCAGCAGCAGCCGGAGTCGGAGCAGGAGTTCCGCCGCCCGGTCACGCCGGCCGGCCCGGACCGCAAGTACGAGCTGGGCCTCCCGGAACCGCAGGTCCGCCCGCCAGGCGGCGACCTGCTGGGCCCGGTAGTCGGCGATCCCGTTCGGCGGATAGCCGAGCGGCCAGCGCAGCCAGGCCCGCCGGTACTGGTGGCGCCGCCGGAACAGCGGCTCCGGCATCGGCAGCAGCCGGACCCGCGCCCCGCCGAGCCGCCAGTTCCGCGGCTCCCCGCTCGGCGAGCGGCCGAGCAGGATCACCTCCCAGCCGGCGTCCGCCGCCGACCGGGCCTGCTTCTGCACCCGGGAGTCGCCGTCGACACCGTTGTCGACAAGCATGACGATCCGGCCGGACCCGGCACGACCCGTTCCGGTGTCGTCGGTCGTCATCGTTCGTCTCCGTCCCACGCACTGCGGTCCCACGCACACCGCGACGAGCCCCGGCCGGCGAGTGTACGGCCCGACCCCGCTGACCAGGGCGAAAACGGCATGACGCAAAGGTGAACACCGGACGCGGGGAACCGGTCCGGCCGGAGACGCAGGAGGCAGGTCCGACCGGATTCAGCGGGTGACCCGGTCCGGATGTTCCGTGATCCACTCGGCCAGGGTGTCCCGGCGGAACGCCTCGAACAGGCTGTGGCCCTCGGCCGGGTCCAGGCTCTCCACCGCACGCACCGGCCCCCGGTCCGGGTGGTACGTCCAGCCGATACCCACCGCGTCCGCCGCGGCCACCGTACGCAGCGTGCCGAACAGGTCGGGGGCGCTCATCCCGGCCAGGTCCAGGGTCAGGTGCCCGCCGAGCGCGTGCGCGATCTGGGCCACCCGGATCGGGTCGAGTCCGCCGGCCGGGTCGGTGACCTGGTGCAGCAGCGCCTCGGCGAACCGCTGACCGTTGCGGTCCCGGTCGTGCGCCCCCTGCTCCAGCCGGTACCGCTGGCGGAGCAGGTCCTGGGCCGCGACCCCGTCGAGCCGTTGGCAGCCGGCCGGGAATACGCGCCCGGTGTGGACCGAGTCCACCTGCCTCGGCAGGCAGACCCGTACCCCGCCGACCGCGTCGGTGAGCTGGCGCAGCCCGGCGTAGGTCAGGGTGGCGGTCGCGTCGAACCGTACCCCGCTCAGCGCGGTCACGGTCCGCTCGGTCAGCGCGGTCCCGGCCGCCAGGTCGGGCCGGCCGCCGGGGCGGTGGCTGCCGAGGTAGAAGGCGCCGCTCAGCTTCCCGAAACCGTGCCCGGGCACCTCGACGCCGAGGTCCCGGGGGAGCGAGACCAGGTACAGCCGGCTCCGGTCCGCCGGCACGTGCACCATCAGCACGGTGTCCGCGCGGTGTCCGTTACGCCGGCCGTCGCCGCCGTCGACGCCGAGGACGAGGAAGTCCAGCGGCTCGGCCGGGCCGGTCGGTCTGGACGCCACAGGTGTCGCGGCGACCTCCGCCACCGGCCGCTCCGCGACGGTCCGCCCGAGCGTCGGCACCGCCAGCACGCCGAGCATGGCGAGGGCGATCCCGCCGAGCCGGGCGGCCCGGCGCCGACGGCGGCGGCGTACCGCCCGGGCGTCGATCAGGGCCCGCAGCGGTCCGGCCTGCGGGGTCAGCGCCTCGTACCGGGCGAACGCCGCCCGCAGTTCGTCCTCGGCGACCCGGATGTCGTCGTCGCTCATTCAGGCCTCCACGAATTCGGCACGAAGGGTGGCGAGAGCACGCGAGATGGCCGAGCGGACGGTTCCCACCGCGCAGCCGAGCACCTCGGCGATCTCGGCGTCCGGCAGGTCCTCGTAGTAGCGGAGCACGAGCGCGGCGCGCTGCCGGCGGGGCAGCCGGGACAGCCAGTTCCACACCTGGTCCCGCTCCACTGTGGTCTCGGCGTGGTCGGCGCGTACCGCCGTCGTCGTCATCGTCTCGTCGGGCTCGGCGCGCAGCAGCACCCGGCGTACCCAGGAGCCGCGCTGCCAGTCGAGGTACTGGTTCGTCAGCATCCGGCGTACGTACCGTTCCGGCGCGTCGGCCCGGTTCACCCGCCGCCAGTTGAGCTGGACCCGCACCATCGTCTCCTGCACGAGATCCTGGGCGAGATGGGGATCGCCGGTCAGCATCACCGCGTAGCGCAGCAGCGCGGTGAGTCTGGAGTCGGCGAACTCCTCGTACGTCACGGGCACCTCCGGCCTCTCCTCCCTATAGACGGATGCGCGGGACGGGAAGATTGCCCTGACTTGGAACTCGGCCGATCGGCCGGACCCTCGCGCACGGGACAGCCGCGGTGGTGGTAATGGGGGCGACCGATCGTCGCCGAGCTGTCAGCATTGTCGACGTGTTGATCACCGTGACCACCACCCACCAGCCGGCCACCGACCTGGGTTACCTGCTCGTGAAGCATCCCGACCGGGTGCACACCTTCGGGATACCCACCGGTACGGCGTACGTGGTGTATCCGGAGGCCGGCACCGAACGCTGCACCGCCGCCCTGCTCCTCGACATCGACCCGCTGGCGCTGGCCGGCGCACGGTCCCGGCGGGGAAGGTCCGGCCGGGGCGGCAACCCGACGCCGGACGGCTTCACCCTCGGCCAGTACGTCAACGACCGGGGGTACGCCGCCTCCAGCCTACTCTCCTCGGCACTGTCCACAGTGTTCCGGTCTGCGCTGCGCGGCAACTCGAGGGAGCGGCCGGAGCTGGCCGCCACCCCGATCCCGCTGGAGCTGCGGGTGCCCGCGCTGCGCTGCCGGGGCGGCGTCGAACTGGCCGGGAAGCTCTTCGCCCCACTGGGCTGGACGGTGGCCGCCACCCCGATCCCGCTGGACCCCGGCCGTCCCGACTGGGGCGACAGCCGCTACGTCGACCTCACCCTGACCGGCACGGTACGACTCGCCGACGCCCTCAACCACCTCTACGTCCTGCTGCCGGTACTCGACGACGCCAAGCACTACTGGGTGGCACCGGACGAGATCGACAAGCTGCTCCGGGCCGGCGCCGGCTGGTTGGCCGACCACCCGGAACGGGGCCTGATCACCCGCCGCTACCTGGCACACCGGCGGGCCCTGGCCGGTGTCGCCCTGGCCCGTCTCGCCGAGCTGCGGCTCGCCGACGAGCCGGCAGCCGACCTGGACTCCGTCGTGGAGGGTCCGGACCGGGTGGCGGACGAGGACGCCGGACTGCCGGTCACGGTCGACCGGCAGCCGCTCGCGGCGCTGCGCCGGGCCGCCGTACTCGCCGCGCTGGATGCCACCGGCGCCACCCGGGTGCTCGACCTCGGCTGCGGCGGCGGGGCGCTGCTGACCGAGTTGGTGCGCAACCGCCGGTACACCGAGATCGTCGGCACCGACGTCTCGCCCCGGAGCCTGGCGCTCGCGGAGCGGCGCCTCCGGTTGGACCGGCTGCCGGCCCGGCAGCGCGAGCGGATCAAGCTGTGGCAATCCGCGCTCACCTACCGGGACGACCGGCTGTGCGGGTACGACGCCGCCGTGCTGATGGAGGTGGTCGAGCATCTCGACCCGCCGCGCCTGCCGGCGCTGGAGGCGGCGGTCTTCGGGCATGCCCGGCCGGAGACAGTGGTGGTGACCACCCCGAACGTCGAGTACAACGTGCGGTATCCGGGGCTGGCCGAAGGTGGTTTCCGGCATGCCGACCACCGGTTCGAGTGGACCCGGGCCGAGTTCGCGCGGTGGGCCGGCGCGGTCGCGGCCGGTTACGGCTACACCGTCACGCTGAGCGGGGTCGGTGCCGACGACCCCGAGGTCGGCACCCCGACCCAACTCGCACTCTTCACCCGCAGCACGCCCCAACCATCCAGCACGTCCGAAGGCCGCACCGCGCCCGGTCACGGCACCACGTCCGAAGCCCGCACCGCGCCCGGTCACGGCACCACATCCGAAGCCCGCACCGCGCCCGAGACCAACACCGCATCCGGAGGAGGAGGCGACCGATGAGCACACTGGACATTCCCGAGCTGGCGCTGGTGGTCCTGGTCGGCGTCTCCGGCTCGGGCAAGTCGACCTTCGCCCGCCGGCACTTCGCGCCGACCCAGGTGCTCTCCTCGGACATCTTCCGGGCGATGGTGGCCGACGACGAGAACGACCAGTCGGCCTCGGCCGACGCCTTCGAGGTCCTGCACCACGTCGCCGGGAAGCGGCTGCGCGCCGGCCGGCTGACCGTCGTCGACGCCACGAATCTCCAGCAGCACGCCCGGGCCGGGCTGGTCACCGTGGCCAGGGAGCACGACGTCCTTCCGGTGGCGATCGTGCTGGACGTGCCCGAACCGCTCTGCTGGGAGCGGACCCGTCGGCGGCCGGACCGGACCTTCGGCCGGCAGGTGCTCGGGCGGATGCAGCGGGACCTGCGACGCAGCATCGGGCGGCTGGAGCGGGAGGGCTTCCGCAAGGTGCACGTGCTGCGCGGCGTCGAGGAGGTCGAGGCCGCCGAGATCCGCTACCAGAAGCTGTTCAACGACCGGAAGGAGCTGACCGGACCGTTTGACATCGTCGGTGACGTGCACGGCTGCCGGGCCGAACTGGAAGCGCTGCTGCTCCGGCTCGGCTGGACCCTGCACCGGGACACCGCCGGGCGGCCGGTGAACGCGACCCATCCGGAGGGCCGTACCGCGATCTTCGTCGGCGACCTGGTGGACCGGGGGCCGGACTCGCCCGGCGTACTCCGGCTGGTGATGGGGATGGTCGGTGCCGGCACCGCGCTCTGCGTGCCCGACAACCACGAGCAGAAGCTGCTGCGCAAGCTGCGCGGCCGCAACGTCACGGTGTCGCACGGCCTGGCCGAGACGCTGGCCCAGCTCGACGCCGAGGACCCCGGCTTCGTCGTCGAGGTGTCTGCCTTCGTCGACCGGCTGGTCAGCCACTACGTGCTGGACGGCGGGCGGCTGGTGGTCGCGCACGCCGGGCTCAAGGCCGAATACCAGGGCCGGGCGTCCGGCCGGGTCCGCGCCTTCGCGCTCTTCGGCGAGACGACCGGCGAGACCGACGAGTACGGCCTGCCGGTGCGTTACCCGTGGGCCCGGGACTACCGGGGTTCGGCGACGGTCGTCTACGGCCACACCCCGACCCCGGCACCGGAGTGGGTCAACAACACCATCTGCATCGACACCGGCTGCGTCTTCGGCGGCAGTCTGACCGCGCTGCGCTACCCGAGCCGGGAACTCGTCTCGGTGCCGGCGGCGAAGGAGTACTACCCGCCGGCCCGGCCGCTGGGTTCCGTACCGGACGGTGTGGCTGCCGGAGCCTCGGACCCGGCACCGACCGGGCCGCCGGGGGCGGCACGGCTCGGGGCGGGACGGCTGGGACGGCCCGACAGTGCCGGGCGGGACGACCTCGGGCTGGACCTGCGGGACGTCACCGGGCGTCGGCACGTCGACTACGGCTACGGCACGGTGACCGTACCGGCGGAGAACGCCGCCGCCGCGCTGGAGGTGATGAGCCGGTTCGCCGTCGACCCGCGCTGGCTGCCCTGGCTGCCACCGACCATGGCGCCCTGCTCCACCTCGACCGTAGACGGCTTCCTGGAGCACCCCGCGCAGGCGTTCGAGGACTACCGGCGGGCCGGCGTGGACCGGGTGGTCTGCGAGGAGAAGCACATGGGCTCCCGGGCGGTGGTCCTCGTCTGCCGGGACGAGGCCGCGCCGACGACCGCGGTCGGGCCAACGACCGCGGTCGGACCGACGACCGCGGTCCGGCCGGCTGGGCCGGCTGGGCCGGCCGGGTCGACGACGGCGGCCGGCGCCGGGCTGTTCGGTCCCGGCGACGGGGTGGTCTACACCCGTACCGGGCGGCCGTTCTTCGGGGGCGCGCTGGACCGGGAACTGCTGGCCCGGGTACGCGCCGCCATCGGCGGTGCCGGGCTCTGGGCCGAACTCGACACCGACTGGCTGCTGCTCGACTGTGAACTGCTGCCCTGGTCGGCGAAGGCCGGCTCGCTGATCCGGGAACAGTACGCCCCGGTCGGCGCGGCGGGCCGGGCCGCGCTGCCGGCCGTACTCGACGTGTTGGACCGGGCGGCCGGGCGGGACCTGCCGGTCGCCGACCTCCGGGCCCGGATGGCCCGGCGCGGCACCGACCTGGACCGGTACACCGAGGCGTACTCGGGCTACGTGCGGCCGACCGACGGCCTCGCCGGGGTGACCCTGGCACCGTTCGCCGTGCTCGCCAGCGCGGGCGTCTCGCACGCCGGTCGGGACCACGGCTGGCACCTCGGCCTGGCCGACCGGCTGCACGACGCCGATCCGGAGCTGTTCACCCCGACCCGGCGCCGGGTGGTGGAACTCGCCGACGAGACGGCGGTGTCGGCGGCGACGGACTGGTGGCTGGAGCTGACCGGGGCCGGCGGCGAGGGGATGGTGGTGAAGCCGTACGCCGGCTTCGGCGCCCGGGACGCCGACGGCCGGCTGCTCCAGCCGGGGCTGAAGTGTCGTGGCCGCGACTACCTGCGGATCATCTACGGCCCGGAGTACGCCGAACCGGACCAGCTGGCCGTTCTCCGGCACCGGTCGTTGGGGCGTAAGCGGGGGCTGGCCCTGCGCGAGCACGGGCTCGGCCTGGCGGCGCTGGACCGGCTCGCCGAGGGCGCCCCGCTGTGGCGACGGCACGAACTGGTCTTCGCGATCCTCGCCTGCGAGTCCGAACCGGTCGATCCCCGTCTTTAGGTACCCGATCCCCGCCTCCAGGTACGCGACCGCTGCCGGCCGGGCGGCGTGCCCTGCCAGCCGGCAGCGGTCGCGGCTGCTGGCCGGCAGCGGTCGCTTGGCTGGCCGCCCGAGCTGCCGGAGCAGGGCAGGCGTGCCGGAAAAGGGCCCTCCGGTCCGGTCCCGGCACGTCCGGGGCCGGCATCGCGCGGCGGCTGCCGGGAACGTCCGCCTAGACTGCTGTGGTGCCCGCCACCGTGCCATGGCAGCCGCCGCCGCTGGCGGACCCCCTCACCGCGCCATGCCGAGAGTTCCGGAGGTCTCCTCGTGCCGACGCCCACCACCACGCTGGCCCTGGGTCCGGATTGGCTGGATCCGGAGTGGTTGATCTCGACTTTCGGGCTGCTCGGCATCCTGGCCATCGTCTTCGCCGAGTCCGGGCTGCTGATCGGCTTCTTCCTGCCCGGCGACTCGCTGCTGTTCACGGCCGGTCTGCTGACCGCCGACGGCCAGTACATCACCTACCCGCTGTGGCTGGTCTGCCTGCTGATCACGATTGCCGCGATCGCCGGTGACCAGGTCGGGTACGCGTTCGGCAAGAAGGTCGGTCCGGCGCTGTTCCGCCGCCCCAACTCACGGCTGTTCAAGCAGGAGAACCTGCTGAAGGCGCACGACTTCTTCGAGAAGTACGGCGCCCGATCGGTGGTGCTGGCCCGGTTCGTGCCGATCGTCCGCACCTTCACCCCGATCGTCGCCGGGGTCAGCGGGATGCGCTACCGCACCTTCGTGATCTACAACGTGATCGGCGGCATCCTCTGGGGCACCGGGGTCACCGTCCTCGGCTACTTCCTCGGCCAGATCCCGTTCGTCAAGGCGAACATCGAGATGATCCTGATCGGCATCGTCTTCGTCTCGGTGATCCCGATCGTCATCGAGCTGCTCCGGGCCCGGCTCGCCGCCAAGCGCGGCACCACCCCGGCCGAGCGGGCCGAGCTCGAGCACGCCGCCCAGGAGGCCCAGCAGCACCGCCAGGGCTACTGACAGACTGGACGCCCTGCCGCAGACACGCAGCCCGGAGAGGCAGCGGCGCGGCCGGTCACACCCAGGGCAGCGGCGCGGCCGGTCACACGCTGGTCGCGCCGCCCTCGATCCGGGCCAGGAACTCGGCGGGCAGCTCCGGCAACCCGGACTGCCGCCCGGCGACGAGCGCCTGGTAGGTGAGCCGGGCCGCCTCCTCGAGGTTGGCGGCCCGCTTGTGCGCCAGCTCCACGCTGTCGGCCAGCACCGAGCAGCCGTGCCGGCTCAGCACCAGGCAGTTGCTGCCGTCCCGGGTCGCCTCGGCGGCCAACTCGGCCAGTTCGGTGCTGCCGGGCATCCGGAACGGCACCCGGGCAACCCGGCGCAGGTAGAAGCCGTGGTCGGTGGTGACCAGTCGGATCCGCTCGCCGAGCGCGTCGAGCAGCAGCGTGGCCTGCGGGTGCAGGTGCACGATCGCGTTGACGTCCGGCCGGACCCGGTAGGTGGCGAGGTGCAGCTCCAACTCGCTGGTCGGCAGGATCTTCCGCGCGTCGACACCACCGGCGCCAACGGCTCCGGTCGCGTCGACAGCGGCGTCGACGGCTCCGGTGCCAACGACAGCGGCGTCGACAACCGGGGCGTTGACGGCCGAGGTGTCGATGACAGCGGCGTCACCGACGGCAGTGCCATCGGCCGGAACATCCACCGCCGGGGCGTCTACGGCCGGCGCACCGGTGGCCGGCGCGCGGAGGTCAGCGCCGTCCGGGGATCGTTGCGCGGGCAGCGTCATACCGCCCGGGGTGCCATCGCCCGGTCCGGCCTGCCCGGTCGGCCGGCTCGGCTGTGCCGGGCCGGCGTCTGCGGGCGGCGCCCCGGAGCGGAGCGACTCGTCCGGCCGCTCGGGGTGGTCCGCCAGCACCGACCCGTCCGATATCCGCACCCGGACGAAGGACGTAAGGTCAAGCCGGTCCAGCCAGGTGCCGCCAGCGGTCACCCAGCAGGAATCGCCGTCGGGCATCCGGGCGGACAGGTTGCCGCCGGAACCGACCACCAGACCGGTCCGGACGACGTCCCGTCCGACGTACGCGAGCTGATCCCGCAGGTCTCCGCGGAGATAGTTCACGCCTGGAGCCCGCCGCACCCCACCGCCCGAGCAGCGGCTGGACCGTCTGGCGCCGCCCTGTGCGGGCGGGACACCAGACGGGCCGGACGCTGACTCAGCGGGCCTTCTTGGTGGCCCGCTTACGCGGCGGGGTCAGCAGGTCGGCGATCGTGGCGATCGCCGTCGGCACCAACCGGTAGTAGGCCCACACGCCCCGCTTCTCCCGCTCCAGCAAGCCGGCTTCGGTGAGGATGCGGAGGTGGTGGCTGACCGTCGGCTGGGAGAGGCCGAGCGGCGCGGTGAGGTCACACACGCACGCTTCGCCCTCCGGTGCCGACTGGATCAGGCTGAGCAGCCGCAGCCGGGCGGGGTCGGCAAGGGCCTTGAGGACCCCTGCCAGCCGCTCAGCATCGGCTCGCTCGATCGGCTCGCCGGCAAGCGGCGAGATCTGAGGCATAGTCATTTCGGCCAACGCAGTTCCCACGTATTCCATCCTTCCACCAGCAGCATCGACCCGGCTGCATATCAGCAGATCCGAATCGGCAAACTTTTAGGCCACAAGGCCGAGGTCAGCCAACGTATAGGCTGCCCGGTATGGCAATCCGGCGGCTCGTACGGCGTCGACCGCCCCACGATCAACGATAACCGCCACGCCCACGACCTCGGCTCCGGCCTCTTGTAACGCCTCCACCGCGGTGAGCACACTGCCTCCCGTGGTGGAGGTGTCCTCCACCGCCAACACCCGGCGACCACTCACCTCCGGACCCTCGATCCTGCGCTGCAACCCGTGCGTCTTGCCGGCCTTGCGCACCACGAATGCGTCGAGTCGACGCGACGCCGCCGAAGCGGCGTGCAACATCGACACGGCGATCGGGTCCGCACCCAACGTCAGGCCGCCAACCGCGTCGTAGTTCCAGTCCTTCGTGAGGTCCAGCATGACTCGGCCGACCAAAGGTGCCGCCGCGTGATGCAGGGTCACGCGGCGCAGATCGACGTACCAGTCCGCCTCACGACCGGACGACAGCACCACCCGGCCGTGTACGACGGCCAGGTCAGTGATGAATTTACGCAGGTCGTCGTGGTCGCCCATGGCCGGTAAGGGTACTGCGCCAAGGTGAGAGCCGAATGGCCGACCCGGGAAGACGGCCGTTCGCGTCGGTCCGACGGTGGCCGATGGGCCGAGAAATCGGCTACTCTCCGCACTGAATCTTGTCCGCATCCGGGCGTCGTCCGCCCGCCCTGCGGAGCGCGGGACCGGCGAGGGTCCGCCGGATTACAACTTTTCCCGACCGGTACGCCCGCGGGCGTCCCTGGCCACCGCCCGCCAGATCCGGCCCGGCGTGTGCCGCATGCCGAAGACCGCCACCTTGTACTTCCAGTCCGGAACGCTCACCAGACGGTCCCGATCCAGGTCACGGAGGGCGTCCCGGACCACGTCGTCGGCCCGCAGCCACAACCAGTCCGGCGTCTTCGACATGTTGATCCCGGCCCGGTCGTGGAACTCGGTACGGGTGTAGCCGGGGCAGAGCGCCAGCACGCGTACGCCCATCGGCCGGACGGACTGGGCCACCGACTCGCTGAAGTTGGTCACCCACGCCTTGCTCGCCGGGTACGTCGACCCGGGCATGACCGGCCCGAATCCGGCGACGGAAGAGACATTTATCACTGCTCCGTGCCGCCGCTCGGTCATCCCGGGCAGGGCGGCGAGGGTCAGCCGGAGCACCGCGTGCACGTTCAGCCGGAGCAGTCGGGACTCGTCGGCCACCGTCGAGTGCAGGAAGGACCGGTTCAGGCTGATCCCCGCGCTGTTGACGAGCATGTCGACCGGTGCCGACGCGTCGGAGAGCCGCTCCTCGACCGCGCCGCACCCGTCGTCGTCGGCCAGGTCGGCGGGCAGCGCCTCGACCCGGTTGCCGTGCCGGGCGGCCAGTTCGGCGGCGGTGGCGGCCAGCCGCTCGCCGTTCCGGGCCACCAGCAACAGGTCGTAGCCGTCCGCGGCGAGCCGGCGGGCGAACGCGGCCCCGATCCCGGCCGTGGCGCCGGTGACCAGGGCACGACGGCTGCCGTTCCGGTCCGCCCCGGTGCCCGGACCGGCGCCGGTGCCGGGCGGGGGAACGGCTGCGGCCACTGCGCTTCCTCACCTCGACGACTTCGCGGACGAACGGCGGTCGACGGAAACCGTCGAGGTGGGCCGCGGCGCGGGTGCCACCGACACGGCGGCACCCGGGACTCCCCCGACCGGCGCCACCGCTCCCACAAGGTAGCCGAGTCGCCGGGATCGGAAAAGCCGTGCCGGGTACCGGAAGACCGCCGGCCGTGCGCCCGAGAGCTGGGGCCGCGAAGCGTCGACAGGTACGCCGGAAAAGCCGGATCCCCCGGCGGCCGGGGCCGACCGGGGGATCCTCGGTGCTGCGGGAGTTCAGTTCGACGGCGGGTTCGGCGGGTTGCCCGGCGGGTTCGACGGCGGCTGCTGCCCCGGCGGTGGGTACTGCGGGTAGCCGGGATCGGTGCCCGCGCCCGGCTGCTGCCCGGACGCCGGGTACTGCGGATATCCGGGCTCGCCGCCGCCCGGCTG
The DNA here is from genome assembly GCF_049179135.1 of Plantactinospora sp. WMMB782. Taxonomy (NCBI): domain Bacteria; kingdom Bacillati; phylum Actinomycetota; class Actinomycetes; order Micromonosporales; family Micromonosporaceae; genus Plantactinospora; species Plantactinospora sp. WMMB782. Next base: position 2,363,686 of record NZ_JBMHMC010000007.1, read on the forward strand.
CCCCGGGTAGGCCGCACCCGGCAGTGCCGGGTCCACGCCCGCCGGCTGCTTGCGGAAGAACTCGTTCGACGCGGGCAGCGCGAGCAGGATGATGGCGGCGACCAGCGCCAGCAGCGCGACGATCGAGCAGATCAGCGTGAGCGGCGCGCTCCAGGAGGGCAGTTCCGCCTCCAGCCGGCGCTGCACCTCGGCCGGGTCCGGGACGTCCGCTGCGGAGCCGCCACCGGTGCCCATTCCGGAGAACGCCGTGCCACCGACGCCGAGGCCGGTGCAGCAGACGCCGAGACCGGCGACCACCCAGGTGGCGATCCGGGCGCCGTTGCGGCCCTGGTTGTTCAGCAGGGCCAGCGCCACCAGTGCGATGGCGATCAGCAGTTGCAGGATGGCGCTGACCACGGTGGTGCCGACGACGAAACCGTCGGCGCCTTCGAGGGAACTACCGGCGTACGCCTCGCGGTAGACGGTGGAGACGGTTCCGACGGTGGCGAAGCTGACCGCCGCGCTGACGGCGATCAGGGCGGCCGCGAGATAGAGCAGGTAACTCGCGTTGGTGACGGTGCCCGGGCGCGGCCTCGCGGTCGGCGCGGGATTCGCTGGTTCCGACACGACTCTCCTTTTCCTGGCTCGGGTCCCCGGAGCGGGGGTCCCCGGGATCGGTTGTGCGGGTCGAGTGTTCCCGGAGCGGAAGTCGGTTATTCCGGACCACCGTATCGGTTCGCGTCCCGTGGGCCAGGGCTGAACCGCCGCCGGTTCCGGTCGGCGGCCGGTCCGGGCGGCGGGCCGGCGCGACGGCCGGTCCTGACCGGGCCGGCCGGCCCGGCACGACGGTCAGTCCTGACCGGACCGGGTCGGGTGCTCCGGCACGGTGGTCAGTCCTGGCCGAGCCGGGCGGCGGCGTACTCGCCGAGGGTGGTCTGGTCCATCAGGCAGCCGCTGAAGGTGGTCAGCTCGGCCCGGTCGTCCAGCAGCCCTCGCCAGGCATCCCGGGCGGCCGCCGGGTCCAGCCGGTCGAGCAGCGTCGCCGCGTACGCCTTGCCGGCTGCCGAGCCGTTCGCCAACAGCCAGGTCAGCCGGGGACGGATCTCCTCGCCCCGGTCCGGCAGTGCCGCCTCCACGGTCCGGTACGCCTCGGTCGGCACCAGCACCTGGCCCGCGAGACCCACCCCGCCGAACGCGACCACGTCGGCGTCGGCCAGCTCGCGTACCGCCGTCGTCAGGTCTTCGCGCTCTCCCGGTAACTCGCTCATGTCCCAATGGTCACCCGTGCCGGGCCGGAGCGCTCGCCGGCCGCGTCGTCCACGACCGGCGACCACCGACCACCGGCCGCGGACACCGGACAGCGGCAGGGCCGGCCCGGTCCCACCCCAGGAGGCGAGATCGGAGCCGGCCCCGCGAGTCTCGGGCCCGGTCTCAGACCCGGACGACGGAAAGCGACTCCTTGCTGTCCGCCAGGTCGACCCGCACGGTGTCGCCGTCGCGCACCTCGCCGGCCAGCAGCGCCTTCGCCAGCCGGTCGCCGATCGCCGACTGCACCAGCCGGCGCAGCGGGCGGGCGCCGTAGATCGGGTCGTACCCGTGCTCGGCCAGCCAGGTCCGGGCCTCGTCGGTGACGTCCAGGCCGAGCCGCCGGTCGGCGAGCCGCCGCCGCAGCCGGTCGAGCTGGATGTCCACGATCCCGCGCAGTTCCTGCCCGGTCAGCGAGGCGAAGACCACGATGTCGTCGAGCCGGTTGAGGAACTCCGGCTTGAAGTGCGAGCGGACCACCGCCAGCACCGCCTCCCGGCGCTCCTGCTCGCCCAGGGTCAGGTCGGAGACCACCGCCGAGCCGAGGTTGGAGGTGAGGATCAGGATGGCGTTGCGGAAGTCGACGGTACGTCCCTGGCCGTCGGTGAGCCGGCCGTCGTCGAGCACCTGGAGCAGTACGTCGAAGACGTCCGGATGGGCCTTCTCCACCTCGTCCAGCAGGATCACCGAGTACGGCCGGCGGCGCACCGCCTCGGTGAGCTGGCCGCCCTCCTCGTATCCGACATAGCCGGGCGGGGCGCCGACGAGCCGGGCCACCGAGTGCTTCTCGGCGTACTCGCTCATGTCGATCCGGACCATGGCCCGCTCGTCGTCGAAGAGGAACTCGGCGAGCGCCTTGCCCAGCTCGGTCTTGCCGACGCCGGTCGGGCCGAGGAAGAGGAAGCTGCCGGTGGGGCGGTCCGGGTCGGCGACGCCGGCCCGCGCCCGGCGTACCGCGTCGGAGACGGCGGCGACCGCCTCGGCCTGGCCGACCACGCGGGCACCGAGCGACGACTCCATCCGGAGCAGCTTGGCGGTCTCGCCCTCCATCAGCCGGCCGGCGGGGATGCCGGTCCAGGCGGCGACCACCGCGGCGATGTCGTCGGCGCCGACCTCCTCCTTGAGCATCGCCCCGTCGGCCTGCAACCCGGCGAGTTCGCCCTCGGCCCGGGTCAGCGTGGCCTGGAGTTCGGGGATGCGGCCGTAGCGCAGCTCGGCGGCGCGTTCCAGCTCGCCGTCCCGCTCGGCCCGCTCGGCCTCGCCGCCGAGCCGTTCCAGCTCCTCCTTGGCCGTCGAGATCCGGGTGATGTGCTCCTTCTCCAGCTTCCACCTGTCGCTGAGCGCGGTGAGCTGCTCGCGCTTGTCGGCCAGCTCCCGGCGCAGCCGTGCCAGCCGCTCGGCCGAGGCCGGGTCGGGCTCCTTGGCCAGCGCCATCTCCTCGATCTCCAGCCGGCGTACCGCCCGCTCGATCTCGTCGACCTCGGTGGGCCGGGAGTCGATCTCCATCCGGAGCCGGGAGGCGGACTCGTCGACCAGGTCGATCGCCTTGTCCGGCAGGAACCGGTCGGTGATGTACCGGTCGGAGAGCGAGGCGGCGGCGACCAGGGCGGCGTCGGTGATGCGTACCCCGTGGTGCACCTCGTAGCGCTCCTTGAGGCCGCGCAGGATGCCGATGGTGTCCTCGATGGTGGGCTCGCCGACCAGCACCGGCTGGAAGCGCCGCTCCAGCGCCGGGTCCTTCTCGATGTGCTCGCGGTACTCGTCCAGGGTGGTCGCACCGACCATCCGCAGCTCGCCCCGGGCCAGCATCGGCTTGAGCATGTTGCCGGCGTCCATCGAGCCCTCGCCCTTGCCGGCGCCGACCACCGTGTGCAGTTCGTCGAGGAAGGTGATGACCTGGCCGTCGGAGTTCTTGATCTCCTCCAGCACCGACTTCAGCCGCTCCTCGAACTGCCCCCGGTACTGCGCCCCGGCGACCATCGCGCCGAGGTCGAGCGAGACCAGCAACTTGTCCCGCAGCGACTCGGGGACGTCACCGGCGACGATCCGCTGGGCCAGCCCCTCGACGATGGCGGTCTTGCCGACGCCGGGCTCGCCGATGAGCACCGGGTTGTTCTTGGTACGCCGGGAGAGCACCTGGATCACCCGGCGGATCTCGGCGTCCCGGCCGATCACCGGGTCGATCTTGCCGTCCCGGGCGCTGGCGGTCAGGTCGACGCCGTACTTCTCCAGCGCCTGGTAGGTCTGCTCGGGGTCGGCGGTGGTGACCCGGCGGTCGCCGCCGCGCACCGCCGGGAAGGCGGCGACCAGGTTCTCCTCGGTGGCGCCGGCCCGCTTGAGGGTGTCGGCGACCGCGCCGCCGACCCGGGCCAGCCCGGCCAGCAGGTGCTCGGTCGAGGTGTACTCGTCGCCGAGCGGCCGGGCGATCTGCTCGGCCGCGCCGATCGCGTTGACGAACTCGCGGGCCAGGCTCGGCTCGGCGACACTGGATCCCCGGGCGGCCGGCTGGTTCTCCACGGCCCGGACGGCGGCCCGCCGGATGTCGGCCGGATTCGCCCCGACCGCCCGCAGCAGCCCGGCCGCGGTGGACCCGCCGGTGTCCAGCAGGGAGAGCAGCAGGTGCCACGGTTCGACGGTGGCGTGGCCGCGCTGGTTGGCCGTCGCGACGGCGCCGGTGATGACTTCGCGGCTCTTCGTGGTGAGACGTTCGGCGTTCATGGGCTCCCAATACGGTCTGCCGGCCGTGGCACGGGCCGGCATCGGCAGCGTGGCGGGCGGTGCCGCCGTCGCCGGCGGCATCACTTCCAGTAGGAACGACACAACCAGAGTTGAGTCTATTCCACTCAACTCTTTCGCTATGACGTCAGTCACACCCGCCGGGTTCCGCCACCGGCCCGGAAGAGGGCGGTTCCACCCGACCGGGCCCGGAAGCCGGTACCGGCCCTCGATCGACATACGGGTACGGTTGGTTACGTGCGAGTACGTGTGGAGCAGACGGCACTGCCAGGCATCGGCGTACGTCACGACGTGGTGACCACCTCCGGACGGCGGCTCGGTGTCGTCACGCACCGCAACGGCCGACGGGACCTGGTGCTCTACGACCCCGACGATCCCGACTCGTGCACCGCCGACATCCCGCTCACCGACGACGAGGCGGAGGCACTGGCCGACATCCTCGGCGCCTCCCTGATGCTGGGCCAGCTCTCCGGGCTGCGCCAGCAGGCGGCCGGCCTGCTCACCGAGCAGATCGCCATCCCGGCCGGCTCCCGCTACGTCGGCCGGCGCCTCGGCGACACGCAGACCCGCACCCGCACCGGCGCATCAATCGTCGCGGTCCTCCGGGAACGCGAGGTGATCGCCTCACCCGATCCGACCTTCCGGTTCGAGGCCGGCGATGTCGTGGTCGTGGTCGGCACCCGTCAGGGACTCGACGGTGTCACCGCGATCCTCGCCGAGACCGATCCGGACGGCTGAGGCGGATGCACCACACCACAGTCCTGCTCATCGAGGTCGGCGCGCTGCTGCTCGCCCTGGGACTGCTCAGCCGGCTGAGCCGGCGGATCGGCCTCTCCCCGATCCCGCTCTACCTGCTCGCCGGGCTCGCCTTCGGGCACGGCGGGCTGGTGCCACTCTCGGCCAGCGAGGAGTTCTTCGAGGTCGGCGCCGAGATCGGCGTGATCCTGCTGCTGGTCATGCTGGGCCTGGAGTACTCCGCCAGCGAACTGGTCGGCAACCTGCGCGCGGCGGCACCGGCCGGGCTGATCGACGGCCTGCTCAACGCCCTGCCCGGTGCGGCCTTCGGTTTCCTGCTCGGCTGGGGCTGGGTCGGTGCGATCGTGCTGGCCGGGGTCACCTGGGTCTCCTCGTCCGGCGTGGTCGCCAAGGTGCTGGCCGACCTCGGTCGGATCGGTAACCGGGAGACCCCCGTCATCCTCTCGGTGCTTGTCATCGAGGACCTGGCGATGGCGCTCTACCTGCCACTGGTCACCGCGATCCTCAGCGGCAAGAGCCTGCTCGGCGGCGGCATCGCGCTGGCCGTCGCGGTCTTCACCGTGGTCCTGGTGCTTGTGGTGGCGATCCGGTACGGCAACTTCATCTCCCGGATGCTCTCGGCCGACGATCCGGAGGCGCTGCTGCTCGGCGTACTCGGACTGACCCTGCTGGTCGCCGGCATCGCGGCCGGGCTCCAGGTGTCGGCGGCGGTCGGCGCGTTCCTGGTCGGCATCGCGCTCTCCGGGCCGGTGGCGCACAACGCGACCGAGCTGCTCTCACCGCTGCGGGACCTCTTCGCCGCCGTCTTCTTCGTCTTCTTCGGCCTGGTCACCGACCCCCGGGCGATCCCGCCGGTCCTGCTGCCCGCCCTGGCACTGGCCGTGGTCACCATGGCCACCAAGGTGCTCACCGGCTACCTGGCGGCGAAACGGGCCGGGATCGGCGCGCGGGGCCGTTGGCGGGCCGGGCTGACCCTGGCACCGCGCGGCGAGTTCTCCATCGTCATCGCCGGGCTTGCCGTCAGTGCCAGCGTGGTCAACCCGCAACTCGGCCCGCTGGCCACCGCGTACGTGCTGATCACCGTGGTGAGCGGGCCGATGCTGGCCCGGCTGCCCGATTTCGAGTGGTTCAAGCGGTGGCTGCGCCGGGCCGCGGCCGGTGGGCCGACGCCCGCTCCCGTTCCGGACTGAGGCGCGGCGTCACGCCCCACATACCGGGATCGCCGTACGGCCGGATCGACGACCGCGTAACGGGTTGATGAAATAGCACTCGGCGACCCTTCCGCAGGTTGGCAACAGCGCGTTACCGTGTCGCCGCAGTAGCCCCACAGGTCTTGCGGGGGCCGGAGTGCCCGGCAGCCGCGCGAGCGGAAAGGCGGCCCGTTGAGCGTGCAGGACTCCGCGTTCCGGGGCTTTGCCAACCCGGTGGACCCGTCTCCAGCCGAGCTCCGGGCCTGGGCCTACGAGCCGGACTCGGTGCCGCTGCACACCATGCCGAAGGACTGGGACCTGCTGGTCTCCGGCGACCGGCTGATCGGCACGCTGTTCGAGCTGGCGATGGACCAGTCCTGCCCGGCCCGCCGGTTCGCGATGCACTGCCTCTACATCTACGCGGCGGACGGCATCCGGACCAAGTTCCAGGCCCATCCGAAGCGGCGGTTGCGCAAGCTGGTCGAGCAGGCCGAGCGGCTCGGCGACGAGCCGATGGTGATCTGGGCGCACAACACCCGGATGCTCCAGGCCAGGCCCGACCTCTTCGACTACCGCGACTGGTGTGAGGGTGGCCTGGTCCGGCAGTCCCGCCGGCTGAGCTGACCGGGTCGACCGGCGCGCCGGCACCCGTGCCGACGCCGGACGGCGGGCCGGGACCCCCCGTGGACCCCGGACCACCAGCCACCACCGGTGCCGGCGCCGCGGCGGGCCCGCCTCGTCGTCGACAGGACCGCGACCCGCGGAAGCCGCACCACCAGTCAGGCTACTTAGCTGGCGACCGCGACGGGGCGGAACCGGGCAGCGGCCGCGTGGGCCCCTCGCCGACGGCAGGGACGGGCACAGGAAGAGCTGGCGCTCGAAGCCCTCTGCGAGCGCCAGCGGTGTTCTTCGGTGGAACGGTCGCGACGCCGGCCGGCGGACGCCGTACCGGTGCGCGTGGATGTAGCCCTGTCAGGTGCACACCGGGACCGGTCCCGGCGACGCCTACTCGCACCGCATCCAGTTGAAGTGGTACGTGGTGCTGACACTGCTGTCGGTGGAGTCCATCATCAGGAAGCTGGTGGTCTTCGGATCCGACGTCCCGCGGTTCACCCGCAGTTCGGTGTTGATGTTGAGCAGCCGGACCTCGCCGCAGGGGGCGTAGACCAGTTCGGCCATGTCCGTGACGTCGGTCGTCTGCCAGCTGTCACTCATCGGGCCGGGGATGTTGTGCGACTCGACCGCCGTCGGCGACGTGCCCTGGATGTAGTAGCTCGCCCGCTGCATGCCACTGGCACCCTTTTCGAGATGCGCGAAGCCGCGGTAGTCGGCCTGGCGGATCGCGTAGGTGAAGCCACCCGGCACGTTCACCTTGAGGACGAGCTGGCAGTTCTTCCGGAAGTCGGTCGGCGCGGTACCCGCGCCGGCCTGGGCCAGGTAGTCGCTGTAGGTCACCGTGAAGGCGGTGTTGTCCGGCGCCGTGGCGACCGCCGCCGTTCCGGGCCGGCAGCCCGACCCGTTCACCGTCACGACCTCCATCGTGATGCGTTCGGCCGGCGGGTTCGTGGTCGGCACCGGGTCGCCGAGTACCGGCAGGCCCAGCAACGACGCTGCCAGACCACCGACGACTAACGTGTTCAACATTTTCCGGGGCTCCCTTCGGTTACCGTCGCGCGGGCCGTTGCCCGCGCGATGTATCGAAATCATCCATAGCTCTGGATGCCCTCTTAATCGGTGCCCGCCTTAGGACCGGGCGACCCGGCGGGCGGGCCCCTGCCCTCAGGGCCGGGATGCCGGAACGGATTCCCGCATCCCAACCCGGAGGGACCACGTCAGGGGGTCGGACACTTCTTCCAGGCGAAGTGGTAGATGGTGCTGATGCCACCATCCGTCGAGTCCATCGCCATGAAGCTGGTGGTGGTCGCCGGGTTGGACGTACCGACGTTCACCCGCAGTTCGGTGTTGATGTTCAGGAAGCGCATCTCCCCGCAGGGCGCGTAGCTCACCGAGGTCAGCTCGGAGGTGTCCGTCGTCTGCCAACTGTCGTCCAGCGGACCACTGAAGTTGTGGTTCTTGTACGTCGTCGGCGAGGAGCCCTGGAAGTAGTAGTTCGCCCGCGTCACCGCGGTCGCACCGTTGGCCAGGTAGGCATAGCCGCGGTAGTCGGCCTGCAGGATGGCGTAGGTGAAGCCTTCCGGCACGTGCACCTGGAGGGCCACCTGGCAGTTCTTCCGGGAATCGGTCGGCCGCGCCCCCACGCCGACCTGGGCGAGGTACTCGCTGTACGTCACCGTGAAGGCGGTGTTGTCGGGGGCGACCGCGACGGCCGCGGTGCCGGCCGGGCAACCCGAGCCATTGATGGTAATGACCTCGATGACAATCTTCTCTTCCGGCGGTTCCACGGGCGGATCCGTCGGAATGACAATCGAGCCGCCGAGCAGCGATGCAACGAGACCGCCAATGGCCAGCACACTGATCATGGGTTCCCTCCCGATCGTGCCGATAATGTTGCGCGCGCACAAGTACCCTAACTTGCTTTATTGATGTTCGTCAATGTCGTAAAGGGGAATGCGCCATCGTCCGAAAAGGGGAAAGTAGTCGCCGGCCCGAAATACGCAAGGGCCCCCGGGTCGGGCTCGATGGACATTAACAATTCCATCGGGCCGACCCGGGGGCCCTGACTCGCGCTAACCCTGCGGACCGCCGCGGGGGGACGAGTTCACGACGGTGCGGTCAGCACTCCTTCCAGCTCAGGTGATAGACGCTGCGCACACTGCCCCGGCTCGAATCCATCACCATGAGGCTCGTGCCGCTCTCGGAGTCGCCGGCGTCCACCCGCAGCTCGGTGTTGATGTTCAGGTTGCGCTCCTGGCCGCACGGCGCGTAGACCAGCGACGCGGCGCGGTCGGTGGTACGGAAGCCACCGACGTACGGCCCGTTGAACTCGTGGCTCTGCTGGCCCGTCGCGGAGCTGCCCATGAAGTAGTAGTGGTTGAGCTGCGTGCCCTTGGCACCCCGCTGGAGGTACGCGAAGCCCTGCATATCCACCTGGGACACCGCGAAGGTGAGCCCCGCAGGAATCTGGACCCGCAGATTGAGCTGGCAGTTCTTCCTGAACTCGGTCGGCTTCGCCCCGGCACCGGCCAGGACGTAATAGTCGCTGTAGCTGACCGTGAAGGCCGTGTTGTCGGCGGCGGTGCTGACCTGGGTGGTTCCTGCCGGGCAGCCCGAGCCGTTGACGGTCTCCACACTGATGGTGATCCGCTCGGCAGGGGCCACCACGGGCTCGGTAGCTACCGCCGGGGCAAACAATGCCGCGAGTACTCCGCCGACAGCCATCACGTTGGACATGCTAGTTCCTTCCGGTCGTCGCGATGCGGTCGCGCCCGCAGCCCACCATAGTCAGAACATAGATAGCCGTCAATTAAACAATCTTGTAACCGCCCACATTCAAATGAACCGTTGATCAGTTCTGTCTGATCATTCACAGGCGTCCGCGGGGCCACGTCGGAGCGCGGCACCGGACACGACTCGGCGACCCGCCCCCATACCCGAACCGGGCCGGACGGCGAGGCGCTTAATGACCTTGCCGGGCGTGCGACGGAACGATCCGGCCGACCGGACAGGGCCCGCGGGTTCCGTCACCACCCGCTATGTACGGTGAAGCCCTTCCGACCCGCATGGGGTAATGGTTTCCGAGTCTCCTACCTATTGGATTCGAGAGCGGGCGTAATGCTCCCGAAACACCCGGCGTAATCGGTTTCGGGAACACCGGGAGAAGTGTCACGCATGCCCGGATCATGGCGGTACCCGCCAGTACCCTTCGGCGCCGACGGTCCGGCGCGTCAGGCGGACGGGTCCGTGCCGCGGCGGGGCCGCCACACGACGAGCGCGGTCGACGGCCGGTTGGTCGGCACCAGATCCCGGCGGGGCAGCCCACCCAGCGCCTCCAGCTCGGCGATCCGGTGATAGGCGGCCTCCAGCTCGGCCTGTAGGCCGGCCATCCGCTGTTGGAGCTCGTCGACCATCTGCTCCAGCACGATGATCCGCTTGATGCCGGCCAGGTTCACCCCGTCGTCCTGGCTGAGCCGCTGCACCTCGCGGAGCAGCGCGACGTCGCGGACGCTGTACCGGCGCCCGCCGCCCGGAGCCCGGCCGGGCTGCACCAGCCCCATCCGGTCGTACTGCCGAAGGGTCTGCGGGTGCATGCCGGCCATCCGGGCCGCGACCGAGATCATCAGAACCTTGGCGTCGGATGCCTGCTCGATCGAGACGACGACGTACTCCTCGGCCACCTTGATCACCTCCGCGTTGCCAACAGCTCAGTTGAAACGACGCACCCGGGCGTCGAGATGTTCCCGTTCCGCCGCCGGGGTGTGCGCGGCGAACTCCTCCAGCGCCTTCCTGGCCTCCGGGGAGAGCTGCTCGGGTACCGCGATCTCCACCGTCACCAGCAGGTCGCCGGCCTGGCCGTCCCGCCGGACCACCCCCCGGCCCCGGGCCCGCAGGGTCCGGCCGCTCGGGGTGCCCGGCGGCACCCGCAGGGTCACCGCGGAATCCAGCGTGGGCACCCGCAGGTCCGTTCCGAGCACCGCCTCCGCCACGGTGATCGGCACCGTCAGGGTCAGGTCGTCGCCACTGCGTCCGAAGAGGTCGTCCGCGCGCACCTTCACCAGCACGAACAGGTCGCCGGGCGGGCCGCCCCGGTCACCGGGCTCGCCCCGGCCGGCGAGCCGGATCCGCTGGCCGTCCGCCACCCCGGCCGGGAACCGGACGTTCAGCGTGCGGGACTTGGTCACCCCGCCGCTACCCCGGCACTCCGGGCACTTCTCGTCCACGATCGTGCCGACACCCTGGCACTCCCGGCACGGCTCGGAGAAGCTGAACGAGCCCTGGTTCCGGGTGACCACACCGGCACCCCGGCACTGCGGGCAGGTGCGGGGCAGCGTCCCCGGCTTGGCGCCGTCGCCGTGGCAGGTGTCGCAGACCCCGGGAGCGCGCAGCGTCAACGGCACGGTCACGCCGCGTACCGCGTCGCCGAAGTCGAGCACGACCTCGGCCTCCACGTCCCGGCCCCGGGCCGGTCCACGGGTCCGGGTCGGGCCGCCACCGGAGAAGATCGAACTGAACAGGTCCGAGAAGCCGCCCGCGCCGGCACCGAACCGGCGGTCCCCGCCGGCCGCGCCGCCGGGCTGGCCCATCCCGCCGAAGAGGTCGGAGACGTCGAACGGATAGCCGCCCGGCCCGCCGGACCGGGCGTTGCGGCGGAACGCGCCCGAGCCGAAGAGCGAGCGCATCTCGTCGTACTCCTTGCGCTTGCGCGGGTCGGAGAGCACGTCGTACGCCTCGGAGACGGCCTTGAACCGCTCCTCGGCCTCGGCGTTGCCCGGGTTGTGGTCCGGGTGCGATTCCCTGGCCAGTTTCCGGTACGCCTTCTTGATCTCGTCAGCAGAGGCGGACTTGGCCACCCCCAGCACGGCGTAGAAGTCCTTCTCCAGCCAGTCTTTGGAACTCATCGGTCGTCCACCCCCTTCCCCTGTGGCGCGGTCGAGGTGCCGCCCGCACTCCGCCCGTCGGGCGGCGTACGGAGGGCACCTCGACCGCGACGCACCGGCTCAACCTCGCTCCGGTCCGGTTCCTGCCGGCGCCGCAGTGCTCACTCCGGCTCCGGATCGGCCACCGCGACCAGCGCGGGCCGCAGCAGCGCGTCGTTCACCTGGTAGCCGCGTCGCAGCACCTCCACACAGGTCGGCTCGGTGACCTCGGTCGAGGTCTGGTGCGCCACCGCCTCGTGCTGGTTCGGGTCGAACGGGTCACCCTTCTCACCGAACGGGGTGAGCCCGAACTTGGCCAGCGCCGTGCCCAACTGCTCCGCCACGGTGCCGAACGGCCCGACCAGGTCGCCGTGCTCGCGCGCCCGGTCCAGGTCGTCGAGTACCGGCAGCAGCGCGGCGAGTACGACCCGGGTGGCCCGGTCCACGTCCTTGGCCCGCTCCCGGTCCATCCGCTTGCGGTAGTTGGCGAACTCCGCGGTCACCCGCTGGAGGTCCCGGGTCCGCTCGTCCAGGTCGGCCCGGAGTGCCCCCAGCTCGGCGCCGAGCGGGCCGGGCCCGTCGACGTCGGCCGCGCCCTCGGCGACCGGCGCGGCCGGGGCGTCCACCACCGGGCCGTCGGTGCCGGACGGCCGCTCGGCCGCCAGCACCTCGGCGAGTTCGGTGTCGTCCACCACCGGTGCGCCCGGGTCGGTGGTCGGGTCGGCCGACTCCTCGGCGGTCGCCTCGGCCGGCTCGGTGGTGACGTCGTCCGCCACCTCCGGCCCACCCTCGGCCGACGCGGCGTCGTCGACCGAGCCGGCGGCACCGGTCGAGGCGGTGTCGTCCACCTCGCCCGCCGCCACCACCGGCTCGACGTCACCCGGCGGCTCGGGATCCGGGTTCGGGTCCTTCGCCGCCAGTCCGGCTCCGTCGGTGCCACCGGAGGCCGACTGGTCTCCGGTCAGGTTGATCTTCCGGTTGTTCCGGATGACGACGCCCTCGCCGGCCGGGCCCGGGGCGGGGTCGGCGGGCGCGGAGCCACCCGGCGCCGATCCGGTGGACTCCGGATCGGCGGCTCGTGGCTTGTCCGTCATACAGCTACCTCGATCCATCGTGCGTGCGGCCAGCAGCCCGGGTACGCGGGGAACGCGTCGTCACTTCTTGTCGTCCTCGTCGACGATCTCCGCGTCCACCACGTCGTCGGCGCCGCCCTTGGCCCCGGTCGGGCCGGCCTCCGGACCCGCACCGGCGGCACCCGGCTGACCCGGCTGGCCCTGCTCGGCCTGCTGCTGCGCGTAGAGCATCGAACCGGCCTCCTGGGAGACCTTGAGCAGCTTCTCGTGCGCCGTCTTGACGTTCTCCAGGTCGGTCCCGCCGAGCGCGGACCGCAGGTCGCCGAGCGCTTCGTTGATCTTGTCACGCGGCTCGGCGGGCAGCTTGTCCCCGCTCTCGGCGAGGAACTTCTCGGTCTGCCACTGGAGCTGCTCGGCCTGGTTGCGGGTCTCCGCCTCGTCCCGGCGCCGCTTGTCCTCGTCGGCGTGGTCCTGGGCGTCCCGCATCATCCGCTCGATGTCGTCCTTCGGCAGCGCCGAGCCGCCGGTGATGGTCATCGACTGCTCCTTGCCGGTGCCGAGGTCCTTCGCGTTGACGTGCACGATGCCGTTCGCGTCGATGTCGAAGGTGACCTCGACCTGCGGCACGCCGCGCGGGGCCGGCGGCAGGCCGGTCAGCTCGAAGGTGCCGAGCTTCTTGTTGTACGCCGCGATGTCCCGCTCACCCTGGAAGACCTGGATCAGCACCGACGGCTGGTTGTCGTCGGCCGTGGTGAAGACCTCGGAGCGCTTGGTCGGGATGGTGGTGTTCCGCTCGATCAGCTTGGTGAAGATGCCGCCCTTGGTCTCAATGCCCAGCGACAGCGGGGTCACGTCGAGCAGCAGGACGTCCTTGACCTCGCCCTTGAGCACGCCGGCCTGGAGCGCGGCGCCGACCGCGACGACCTCGTCCGGGTTGACGCCCTTGTTCGGCTCCCGGCCGGTGAGCTGCTTGACCAGGTCCGAGACGGCCGGCATCCGGGTCGAGCCGCCGACCAGGATGACGTGGTCGACGTCGGCGACCTTGACCCCGGCGTCCTTGATCGCCTGGTCGAACGGGCCCTTGCAGCGGTCCAGCAGGTCCTGCGTCATCCGCTGGAACTCCGCCCGGGTCAGCGTCACGTCCAGGTGCAGCGGCGCCGACGGTGCGCCGTCGCCACCGGCCGGACCGGCGGTGATGTACGGCAGGTTGATGCTGGTGGTGGTGGCGGCAGACAGCTCGATCTTGGCCTTCTCGGCCGCCTCGCGGAGCCGCTGCATCGCCATCTTGTCCTGGGACAGGTCGACGCCGTGCTGACCCCGGAAGGTCTTCACCAGGTGGTCGATGATCCGCTCGTCCCAGTCGTCGCCGCCGAGGTGGTTGTCACCGCTTGTCGACTTGACCTCGATGACCCCCTCGGCCAGCTCCAGCAGCGACACGTCGAAGGTGCCGCCGCCGAGGTCGAAGACCAGGACTGTCTGCTCCTTGGAGCCCTTGTCCAGCCCGTACGCCAGCGCCGCCGCGGTCGGCTCGTTCACGATCCGCAGCACGTTGAAGCCGGCGATCTCCCCGGCCTCCTTGGTGGCCGTCCGCTGGGCGTCGCTGAAGTACGCCGGGACGGTGATCACGGCGTCGGTGATCCGCTCGCCCAGGTACGCCTCGGCGTCCCGCTTGAGCTTCATCAGCGTCCGGGCGGAGATCTCCTGTGAGGTGTACTTCTTGCCGTCGATGTCGACGGACCAGTTGGTGCCCATCTCCCGCTTGACCGACCGGATGGTCCGGTCCGGGTTGGTCACCGCCTGACGCTTGGCGACCTCACCGACGAGCACCTCGCCGTTGCGGGCGAACGCGACGATCGAAGGAGTCGTCCGCGAGCCCTCGGCGTTCGCGATGACGGTGGGCTCACCGCCCTCGAGAACGCTGACGCAGGAGTTCGTCGTGCCGAGGTCGATTCCGACCGCACGTGCCATCTTCGCTTCCTCGCTTCGTTACAAGGCAGGTGACGGGCACCGCCCGCAGCGCAGCACGGGCATCGCCCGCAGCGCACCCACCGCAAGTTGAGTGGACCGGACTCAATAGTGCCACGATCCGCCCAGGCTGCAAAGTCGGACTTGAGTCACATCGACGCAACCCGGGTCGGGGCTTCCACCACCGCGAATCGCCCGGCCCGGGACGGCATCGACGGTGGTCGTACCGATCCGGACAGCCGGCCAGGAAACCGGCGGCCGGCCGGGCACCGGTCGGAGGGCAACAGTGCCGGTTGTCTGCGTTCGAGGGATCGGGCAGTCTTTACCCCGTGACGACCCACGGCGAACCGGCCACCGGCCTCGGCACGCCCGTGGTCGGCCCGGAAACCCCCGTCGCCGGCGCGGATCGCGACCAGGACGAGTCGGGCACGGCTGCCCCCGCCTCCGATCCGGACAACACCGCTGCCGTTGCCCCCGATCCCGACAGCACGGCTGCTCCCGTCCCGCATCCGGACAGCCGGCAACACACCGCCCGGGACGCCGGTCCGGCGGAGCACCATGCCCCGACCGGCGACGCCGGCTCCGACCTGCGCTGGGCGCTCACCCGGCTGCGGGCCGCGATCGACGTCACCGCGTACCCGCTGGCGCTGCCCGGCGCGGACGAGGCCCGCCAGCTCGGCTCGGCGCTGCGCGCGCAGCTCGCCGACTACCTGCTGCCCCGGCTCGCCCGGCTCGACGCCCCGCTGCTGGTGGTCGTCGGCGGCTCGACCGGCGCCGGCAAGTCGACCCTGGTCAACAGCCTGGTCCAGGCCCGGGTCAGCAGCGTCGGCGTGCTCCGGCCGACCACCCGTTCACCGGTACTCGTGTGCAGCCCGCTCGACTCGGCGTGGTTCCGCCAGGGCGAACTGCTGCCCGGACTGACCCGGACCACCACCCCCGGCGACCAGCCGGCCACCCTGCACCTGGTCACCGCGCCCGCGCTGCCGGCCGGGCTGGCCTTCCTGGACGCGCCGGACATCGACTCGGTGGTCGACGCCAACCGGGCGCTCGCGGTCCAGCTGCTCGCCGCCGCCGACCTGTGGCTCTTCGTCACCACCGCCGCCCGGTACGCCGACGCGGTGCCCTGGGAGCTGCTGCGCACCGCCCGGCTGCGCGGTACGGCGATCGCCCTGGTCCTCGACCGGGTGCCGCCGGCCGCCACCGACGAGGTGGCCGCGCACCTGACCGAGATGCTCGCCGAGCACCAGCTCGACGCCGCACCGCTGTTCGTCCTCCCGGAGACCGTCGTCGACGGGCAGGGACTGCTGCCGGGCCGGCTCACCGAACCGCTGCGTTCCTGGTTCGGTCGGCTCGCCGCCGACTCCGAGGCCCGCGCCGCGGTGATCCGGCAGACCCTGGACGGCGCCGTCGCCGCACTCGGCCCGGCCCTGGAGAACCTGGCCACCGCCGCCGATCAGCAGGCGAACGCCGCACAGGCGCTCGACGAGCGGGTCCGGGCCAGCTACCGGGGCGCCCGCCGGGGAGTCGAGGAGGCGCTGCGGGACGGCCGGCTGCTCCGCGGCGAGGTACTGGCCCGCTGGCAGGAGTACGTCGGCACCGGCGAACTCTTCCGCACCCTGGAGGCCCGGGTCGGCCAGCTCCGCGACCGGCTCGTCGCGGCGCTGACCGGTCGACCGGCCCCGAACGCCCAGCTGCACAGCGCGATCGAGTCGCAGCTCGTCACCCTGCTCCGGGAGTCCGCCGCCACCGCCGCCGAGCAGACCGCCGCGGCCTGGCAGACCCATCCGGCAGGTGCCGCCCTGCTCACCCCGGAACTCTCCCGGCCCGGCGAGGACCTGCCGGAGCGGGCCGAACGACTGGTCCGGGACTGGCAGCGCGGGGTACTCGAACTGGTCCGGGCCAGCGGCGGTGACAAGCGGTTCGTGGCGCGCAGCGCGGCGTACGCGGTGAACGCCACCGGGCTGGCGGTGATGATCGCGGTCTTCGCCTCCACCGCCTTCATCCCGACCGGGCTGGAGGTGGCGGCGGCCGGCGGCACCACTGTCGCCGCGCAGAAGGTACTGGAGGCGATCTTCGGCGACCAGGCCATCCGTAGCCTGGCCGGCCAGGCCCGGGCCGACCTGCTCGGCATGGTCGACCGGCTGTTCGACGAGGAGGCGGCCCGCTACCTGGCCCGCACCGCGGCGGCCGGGGTCGACGCCGGGCACGGCGACCAGCTCCGCGAGTCGGCCCGGACGGTCGAGGCAGCGCGCGCCGGCACCAGCGGAACGGAGACGGCCCGATGACCGACATCCTCGGCCGGGTCCGGGACTCGTTCCGCCCCGACCAGCGGGCCGACCCGGAACGGCTGGTCGAGCGGCTGCACGCGGTCAACCGGTTCCTCGGCGCCGTCGACGGCCACCTGCCCGACGACCGGCTGGTCGCCGGGCACACCCTTATCGAACGGGCCGGCACCCGGCTGGCCCTCTCCCTGGACCACACGGTGGTGGCGCTGGCCGGCGCCACCGGCAGCGGCAAGTCCAGCCTGTTCAACTCGCTGGCCCGGTTCGAGATGTCGCCGGTCGGGGTACGCCGGCCGACCACCGGGGTCACCCACGCCTGCGTCTGGGGGCCACTGGACGGCGCGGCACGGCTGCTCGACTGGGTCGGCGTACTGCCCCGGCACCGGTTCGTCCGGGAGAGCGCGCTGGACGGTGCCGACGAGGCGGCGCTACACGGGCTGGTCCTGCTCGACCTGCCCGACTTCGACTCCGTGGAGTGGTCGCACCGCTCCGAGGTGGACCGGCTGCTCGGCCTGGTCGACCTGGTCGTCTGGGTGGTGGACCCGCAGAAGTACGCCGACAAGGTGCTGCACCGCAGCTACCTGCGCGAGTTCCACCGGCACCGGGACATCACCGTGGTGGCGCTCAACCAGGCCGACCGGCTGGCACCGCAGGAGCTGCCCCGGGTCCTCGCCGACCTGCGCCGGCTGGTCGACGCCGACGGGCTCGACGGGGTGCCGGTGCTCGCCACCTCGGCACTGAGCGACGACGGCACGTCACCGCTGCGAGCCGCCCTGGAGCAGGCGGTCGCGCAGCGGCAGGCCGCCCTGCGCCGGCTCTCCGGCGACGTCGACTCGGTCGTCGACGGGTTCGCCGAGCTGGTCGACGCCCGGTTCGACGCCAGGCGGGTCGACGACGACGTGGACCGGCCGACGATCCGCCGGCTGATCGACGCGCTGGCCGGCGCGGCCGGTGTACCGGCGGTGGCGGAGGCGACCGAGCAGGCGTACCGGCACCGGGCGGTCGCGGCGACCGGCTGGCCACTGGCCCGGGGCCTGCGCCGGCTCCGCCCCGACCCGCTGCGCCGGCTGCACCTGGCCGAGACACCGGCCGGGCCGGAGCGCCCGGCCCAACCCGGCGGGCTGCTCGGCCTCGAACTCCGGCCGGTGCCGGCGACCTCGGTACCCGAGCCGACCGCGGCCCAGCGCTCCGCCGTCGGGCTCGCCGTCCGGGCGGTCGCCGACCGGGCCGGTACGACCCTGCCGGGTCCCTGGCCGGCGGCGGTGTCCGCGGCGGCCCGGTCCCGACAGGCCGACCTGCCGGACGCGCTCGACCGGGCGGTCGCCGGCACCGACCTGGGCATGGCCCGCCGGCCGGTCTGGTGGCGGCTGGTCAACGCCGTGCAGTGGCTGGTGACCGTCACCGCCGCCGTCGGGCTGGGCTGGCTGCTCCTGGGCTACGCGGTACGCGCCCTCGGGCTGCCCGAGCTGGACTATCCGATGGTCGGGGTGGCGCCGCTGCCGACCGTGCTGCTGCTCGGCGGACTGCTCGGCGGAGCACTGCTCTCGCTGCTGGTCAAGCCGGTGATCAGGTGGGCGGCCCGGCGGGCCCGCTGGCGGGCCGAGGGGCGGTTGCACGACGCGGTCGCCGAGGTGGCCCGGGGGTACGTGGTGGCCCCGGTCCGCGAGGTGCTGCGGGCGTACGCCGAGGCGCGTGCTGCGCTGACCGTCGCCGCCGGGCGTCGATGACCGACCCGGCCGCCGCCCCGGACCCGGCACGGACCGGCCCGGAGCCGACGCGCACTGCCCCGGACCCGGCGCGCAGCGGCGACCGGTGGCGGGAGGTGCTGGTCCGGGGCGGGTTGCTGCTGCTCGGCGTACTGCACCTGAGCTGGGGGGTGCCGGCCGTGCTTGTGCCGCGTTGGTTCTTCGACAGCTTCCCCGGCTTCGGCCTGGCCTGGACGGCCGGCTACCCGCCGTACAACGCGCACCTGATGACCGATGTCGGGGCGGCGTTCCTGACCCTTGGCGTACTGCTGCTGGCCGCCGCCTGGCTCGACGACCGCCGGGTCACCGCCGTGGTGATCACCGGTCTGCTTGTCTTCAGCACCGTGCACCTGCTCTTCCACCTGGTGCAGGTCGGCACGTTGAGCAGCGCCGACCTGCTGGCCAGCCGGGGGACGCTGCTGCTCGGCGTACTCGTTCCCGGCGCGCTGGTCGTGCTGGACCGGCGGCGGCGGGCGTAGGGTCGGTCCATGGCCTCGCCCCGGACCCCCTTCGAAGCCGTACTCCATGCCGCCCGCGACGTGACGAAGCTCGACTGCGCGCTCGACGCCGAGATGCTCGGCACCGCACTGCTGGGCAGCGTCTACGCGATCGCCGAGGAGGATCGCCGCAGCGCCGTCCGGCACTTCGTCGGCGACTTCCTCTCCGCGACGTCCCGCCGCCGCACCGCGGCGGCCACCACGATCCGGACCGTCTTCGCCGCCCTGGTGCCGGACGCCGACGGCGCCGCCTCGGTCAAGCCGGGCGCGCAGGCGCCCTCCTGGTCGGGCCAGCTCGGCAAGGTACGCCTGACCGGCAGCTACGCCTACGGCGACGTGTACGGCGACCAGACCTCCTACCTGGCCACCTTCGCCTACGACGACAGCACCTCCGGCGGTCCGGAACACGCGGTGGTGGCCCTGGTCGACCACAACATCGGGATCACCAAGGACGTCTTCGTCGGCGGCCCCGCCGAACGGATCCTCGGCCAGGTCCGCCAGATGTGTGCCGACGACGCGCTCACCTGGTTCCGTGCGGAGGATCCGGCCCGGCTGCGCGGCGAGGTGGCCCGGCACCTGGACATCACCGACGAGCTGAGCGACCTGCCGGACGAGGGCTCGCTGGCCACCGACCGGGCTCTGGTCGGTGCCCGGCTGGCGCTGCTGCCCGCACCCGCACCGACCGCCCTCGTCGGTGCCGGGCCGGAACCGCTCTCCAGCGCCGAGCGGGACCGGCTGGTCAGGTCCTTCCTCGGCTCGCCCGAGGCGGCCCGGTTCGGCCTGCCCGAGGTGCCGGAGGCGGATCTCGCCTCGCTGCACTTCTGCCTCAGCCTGGTACTCGACCACGCGGCGACCTTCTCCGACCCGGACCCGCTGCGCTGGAGCCCGGCGGTGGCCGGCCTGTTCCTGCTCGACTGGGTGCACCGGCGGGCGGTACTCGACATGGACGACGCGGCGATGCTGCCCCGGGTGGTCCGGAGCTGGGCGGCGTACGCCAGCCGGCTGCGGGGGCTGCCGGCCGAGGCGGCGACCCAGACCGACACCTCGGTCGAGGAGATGGTGCCGGAGTTCGTCCGGCTCTACACCACCGGGGAGCGGCGCAGCCCGGCGACGGCGGCGGTGGCCCAGCTCATCGCCGACGGCGTCGACCCGAACGACGCGGCGGCGCTGGACGCCTGGATCGAGGCGAACCGGCAGCGCCTGGACGACGACCCCGCGTAGCCACCGCTCGCTCGACGACGACCCGCGTAGCGAGCGGCGGGCCGCTCGACAAGCAGGCCGCTCGACGGCGACCTCTGTCAGGCGCTTGTCGGCGCCACGCCGGTCAGCTCTCGCCGGTCGGCTGGCCCAGCAACCTGGCCCGGCGGGCGATGAGCGCCGGCAGGTCCACCCGGACCGGCCACGGGTGCGCGGTCGCGAACGGCTCGGTGGTGTAGTGCGTGACGAATCGGTATTTCCGGCTGCCCGGGTCGAGCACCAGCTCGGCGAGGGAGATGGTCGGCTTCTCCTCCTCCGGCACCACGATCCAGTACGCCGGAACGCCGGCCCGGGCGTAGAGCGCCCGCTTGGTCTCGGTGTCCCGCAGCGCCGAGGTCGGCGACACCACCTCGACCACCAGCAGCGCGTCGGCGATCGGGAACGGGGTACACCGCAGGTGCTCCGCCCGGGTCACCACCACGTCCGGCCGGGGCTCGTTGTGCGCGTCGACAGTCGTCGACTGGTCGGTGCCGACCGCGTATTCCTCGGACGGACATGAGTCCTCCAGGATGTTGGCGATCCATCGGGCGATGGTGTTGTGGTCGATCGTGGCCGAGGGGGACACGATGAGGCTCCCGTCAATCAGCTCGTAGCGCCGGCCGTCATCGGGCAGGGCGTGCAGGTCTGCCGTGGTGTAGCCGTGCGGGCCGGGCCGGTCGAGGGCGATCGGGGCGGCGCTCATCGGAGAACCTCCGGGATCGGTCGGGGAAGCCACGAGGTCAAGGCTACGGGTGGGACGTTCACGGGCGCCACGGTAACGGAGAGCACCGACAGCTTCACGTAACGGCGACGGGGCGGCGCGAGTGCGCCGCCCCGTCGTTCTCGTACCGGATGGATCAGATCTCGTCCTCGTGGTGGTCGTCGTGCAGACCGCCGCCGCCACCGGCCGGCGCGGTGGTGCCGCGGGTCGGTCCGGTAAGCGGGGTGCCGAGGCTGCGGGTGTCGTAGGCGTACGTGATGATCGCGTGCGCGACCGCGTCGGACATCTCGTCGATGGCCTTCATGCTGATGTTGTCGATGTCGTCGCACGCCTGGTGGTAGCAGGGGTCGTAGGACTCGCCGGCGGTGCCGCCGTAGACCCGCGCCTCCTCGGCCGTCTTGACCCCTTCGGCTCCGGTGAAGAGGCCGCCGGACGGGATGCCCACCCCGTCGGCGATGAACGGCCCGTAGTCACTGCGCCCGGAGAACGGCGTCTCGGCCGAGGCCAGCCGCTGCGACCGGAAGTAGTCGTGGAACAGCTTCTCGATCGCCCCCGAGCCGGGCGGGCCGGCCGCCGAGCCGGTGCCGGGCGGGAAGGCCGAGTTGTCGCCGTCGTAGACGAACCGGACGTAGTTCGGCGAGCCGACCATGTCGAAGTTCAGGTAGAGGGCGATCCTGTCCCGCTCGGCCTGCGGCAGGTTGGCGATGTAGTACGTCGAGCCGACCAGGTTGACCTCCTCGGCCCCCCAGAGCGCGAACCGGACCCTGTTCCTGGTCGGGAACCAGCGCAGCTGCTCGGCGATCTCCAGCAGCGCGGCGCTGCCGCTGCCGTTGTCGTTGATCCCCGGCCCCTCCGGCACGGAGTCGAGGTGCGCACCGGCCATCACCACGTTGCCCGGATCGCCCCAGCGGGACTCGGCGAAGACGTTCTCGGTGGTCGCCTGGCCCCGGAAGGTGTCGGTGAAGACCCGCAGGGTCAGACCCCCGGCGACCTGGCCGACCAGTTCCTGACCGAGCGCCTGCGAGACGCCGACGGCGGCGAAGTCCAGGGTGTACGCGTTGCCGAGGGTTCCGGAGAGGTCGCCGGCGACGTTGTTGTAGATGACCGCCGCCGAGGCGCCGGCCGCCGCCGCGGTAGTGGCCTTCTGACCGAACGGGCAGCCGCCCCGGCTGACCACGACGATGGTGCCGACGTTCGCCGGGCCGTAGTCACCCGGGTTGCAGCCCTGCGCGTCGCCGGTCGGCACGCTGGCCGGGGCGGTCACGTCGGCGCTGCCCGAGAAACTCATGATCCGATGTGGCAGGTCACCGGCGGGTGCCGAGACCCGTTCCAGTTCGGACGGGTTGTTGATCAGGAAGGTCTGGAAGTCGAACGACTGCCGCCACACCCGGTATCCGGCCTTCCGGAACACCTTCTCCGCGTAGTCGACCGACCTGTCGTATCCGGGTGCGCCGGAGGCGCGGTTGCCGTTGTTGCGGTCCGCGATCTTCTG
Organism: Plantactinospora sp. WMMB782; assembly: GCF_049179135.1. Lineage (NCBI taxonomy): Bacteria > Bacillati > Actinomycetota > Actinomycetes > Micromonosporales > Micromonosporaceae > Plantactinospora > Plantactinospora sp. WMMB782. The sequence goes on from NZ_JBMHMC010000007.1 coordinate 2,386,197, forward strand.
CAACTCTTCGAGGTGCTGGTGTACGCCCTTGGCGGTGACCGCCTTGCGCAGCACCCAGGAGCCGAGGCTGCCGAGGGCGGAGCCGGAACTCGCCTGTGCCGGCGCCGGTGCGGCCGTCACCGCGAGTGTCGTGACGAGTGTGGTGGCGAGCAGACCACGGCTCCACCGATTGCTGGTGTGACCCACGCTGCCTCCCTGTCGGGTCACCGGGGTTACCGGTCTTATCGAGGGAGGTCAGCATAGCCACGCGTCACTGAGCCGGTGAATAGTCCGGACGAGTGCGCTTACCCGCCGGTAGTGCCGACACCGCAAGCCCACGAGACACGAGATCACGGCACCCCGACGCGGCGGGGCGGCGGGGATTTTCCCGGGGTGACCGATGGCCGGCGGGCGCGACCTGGGAGAGCAGGTCGGCCCGCCGGCACCGCCGGTGACCGGTCCGGCCCCCCGCCGGCCGATCAGGGCGGCGGCGCTGGCCCGAGGACCAGCGCCGCCGAAGGCCGTCGTTGCCGGTCGACGACCTCGTTCCGGTGGCTCGGTCCCGGTCGTGGAGGACGGGACCGAATCCTTTCTCGTCCTACTGACGATAAGCACTGTGGTAGCTTCTCGTCAAGGTGGTGATAATTCAGATGGCCGAATACCCGCCGTTCGCCGTGACCGTCGACCTGGTCGTCCTCACCGTACGGGCGGACGAGCTCTGCATCCTGCTGGTACGCCGGGGCGTGCCGCCCTACCAGGACCGCTGGGCCCTGCCCGGCGGGTTCGTCGGCTTCGACGAGGACCTGCCGGAGGCCGCCGCCCGGGAACTGACCGAGGAGACCGGGGTCCCCGAGCCGGTCGGCCACCTCGAACAGCTCGGCACGTACGGGTCGCCGAAGCGGGACCCCCGGGGCCGGGTGGTCACGGTGGCGTACCTGGCCCTGCTGCCGGACCTGCCGACGCCGGTGGCCGGGACCGACGCGGCGGCCGCGGACTGGCTCCCGGTGGACCGGGTCGCCGACGCCCGGCTCGCCTTCGACCACGACGTCATCCTGGCCGACGGACTGGAACGGGCCAGGGCGAAGCTGGAGTACACCCCACTGGCCACCGCGTTCTGCCCGGCGGAGTTCACCATCGCCCGGCTGCGCACGGTCTACGAGACCGTCTGGGACACCCGGTTGGACCCGCGCAACTTCCACCGCAAGGTCACCACCACGCCCGGTTTCGTCGAACCGGCCGGCCGGGTGACCGAGGGCGACCGGGGCCGGCCCGCCCAACTGTTCCGGCGCGGCCCGGCCGATCTGCTGCATCCGCCGATGCTCCGCCCGTCGATCGCCCGGAGCTGACCAGCCAACGGTGCCCGGGGTCCAGGACCGGCTCGCCATCCGCCGACCGGGCCGTGGCCAGGAGGCCGCCGGGCAGCTGGCCGACCATCGGCCCGGGGGACCCGGGTCGTGTCGCACGTTGCGGGTGCCGGGCAGCTGACCGACCATCGCCCCGGGCTCAGGACCGCGGGCCGCCGGGCGGCGTGCTGGGCACCGGCGCGGGGGTCGGGGCCGGGGTCGGCGGGATGCCGGCGGGCGGCTCGGTCGGTCCCGGGGCGACCGGCGGGGCGGGCGGCCCGGCCGAGGTCGTCGCATCCGGGACGGGCGCGGACGTGCTCGGTACCGGCGAGGGCTCGCCCGGTCCCGGCGACGGGGACGGTCGGTTCGGCGTCGGCGCGCCGGACGGCGAACCGGTGGGAGCGGCCGACGGCACAGCGGGCGGCTCGGCGCCCGGCGAGCCGGTTGGCGGGACCGAGGGGGTCGGCGACGGCGACGCCACCGGCGGCGGGGCGGGTGACTGGGTGGGCGGCGCCGGCAGGCCCGGCAGCGGCGTCCCCGGCGCGACCGGATCGTTCGGGTCCGGCGGGTCGGGCAGGGGTGGCGGCAGGCCGGGCTCGTTGCCGGACGGACCGGACCGGCCGGGCACGGCGTAGGGGGGTACCGGCAGCGGACGGCCGGTGCCCCGGAACCGGGCACCGGTACCGGCCGGTCCCGGTTCCACCACCGGCGGCACGGCCGGGTGGCGCGGCAGCACCTGCGGCGGTACGCCGGCCGGGGGCGGGACGAACGGGCTCACCTCGGCCGGGCGCATCCCGTCGGAGACCGTGGCCGAACCGCTGCCGATCGCCGCCAGGATCGGCAGCGAGGAGGTACCGGCCAGCAGGACGACCGTGAAGAGGTACCGGCGGGCCGGGCGGCCGAGCCCCTCCGCCCGGTGCACCCCGGTCACTCTCCGGTATCCGGCGTGCGCGCCACCGGATCGCCGGTGCCGGGCCGGCAGCACCGGAGCCGGGTGCTGGTAACCCTGGTCGAACACGGGGAACTCCTCGTCGTCGGCAGCGCGGGCCAGGCGGCGGCCGGAGGGGACGGACCGTCGTCGACAGTGATGTCGCCGCTACATACAGTGGCGGAGATGACCAGGTGTTGGCCAGCGTCACACAGCGTGTCAGAGGTCGAGTTTCGACCGATTCGATGTGCGTACCCGATCAAATCGGTTGATGTGGTGCGAAGCCGGCGGCGGTCCGGATCCGGCGGAGGGCGACCTGTGGCACTACCGGCCTGCTCTGCGAATATGGAGCCGACGGCAACGCGGCCGCGACCTTCGCGCACCCCCGCGGCAGGCAGGACGTGATTGCCGGCGCTCGGTGGACCAGGCTCGGCCAGAATCTGGTCCACGCCGCGTGACTACCCCTACCGGGGCCAGGCGCGGCAGCCACCCCCGGTCCGGCACCAGCCGGACGGGCGCACGAGCTGCGCGGTCGGGACACCCCCGGTGCCGACGCACGAACGACAGGGAGATAGGGATGGCGAAGGGCGATCCCGCGGGTACGGCCCGCGGCAGGCGAGCCACACCCCGGTCCGCACGGTCGGGCGGGAAGTCCCCGGCCACCGGTGACCTGGTGCAACTACTCACGCCCGAGGGCGACCGGATCGACAAGGTCACCTGGTCCGACGGTACGGAGTACAGCGTCGACTTCACCGACGAGGAATACCGCGGCCTCTACCGGGACCTGGTACTCGTCCGCCGGCTGGACGCCGAGGCGACCGCGTTGCAGCGGCAGGGCGAGCTGGGCATCTGGGCCAGCCTGCTCGGCCAGGAGGCGGCGCAGGTGGGCTCGGGCCGGGCGCTGCGACCGCAGGACATGGCCTTCCCGACCTACCGGGAGCACGGCGTGCTCTACTGCCGGGGCATCGACCCGATCATGCCGCTGGGCCTGTTCCGCGGCGTCGACCTGGGCGGCTGGGACCCGAACGAGTTCAAGTTCAACATGTACACGATCGTCATCGGTGCGCAGACCCTGCACGCCACCGGTTACGCCATGGGCGTGGCCATGGACGGCCGGACCGGCACCGACGACGGCGAGGCGGTGATCGCCTACTTCGGCGACGGCGCCTCCGCGCAGGGCGACGTGAACGAGGCGTTCATCTGGTCGGCCGTCTTCAACTCCCCGGTCGTCTTCTTCTGCCAGAACAACCAGTACGCCATCTCCGAGCCGCTGGAGCGGCAGACCCGGATCCCGCTCTACCAACGGGCGGCCGGCTTCGGCTTCCCCGGCGTACGGGTGGACGGCAACGACGTGCTGGCCACGTACGCGGTGACCCGGGCGGCGCTGGACAACGCGCGGCACGGTCAGGGCCCCACCCTGATCGAGGCGTACACCTACCGGATGGGCGCGCACACCACCACCGACGATCCGACCCGCTACCGGATCGCCAGCGAGGTCGAGGCGTGGCAGGCGAAGGACCCGATCAGCCGGGTCCGGGCATTCCTCACCAAGCAGGGCATCGCGGACGACACCTTCCTGGCCGAGGTGGAGGAGCAGGCCAAGCAGGAGGCGCTGCGGCTGCGCGAGCGGGTGCTGGAGATGCCCGACCCCGAGCCGCTGACCCTCTTCGACCACGTCTATCCGAACGGCTCGCCAGAGGTGGACGCGCAGCGCGAACAGACCGCCCGGTACCTGGACTCGTTCGAGGGGAGCGTGCACTGATGGCCACCGAGACCCTCACCCTGGGCAAGGCGATCAACCGCGGCCTGCGCCGCGCACTGGAGCACGACCCCAAGGTCGTCATCATGGGCGAGGACGTCGGCAAGCTCGGCGGCGTCTTCCGGATCACCGACGGCCTGCAGAAGGACTTCGGCGAGAACCGGGTGATCGACACCCCGCTCGCCGAGTCCGGCATCATCGGCACCGCGGTCGGGCTCTCCATCCGGGGGTACCGGCCGATCTGCGAGATCCAGTTCGACGGCTTCGTCTACCCGGCCTACGACCAGATCGTGTCGCAGGTGGCGAAGATGCACTACCGCTCGCAGGGCAAGGTCCGGGTGCCGATGGTCATCCGGATCCCGTTCGGCGGCGGCATCGGCGCGGTCGAGCACCACTCGGAGTCCCCGGAGGCGTACTTCGCGCACACCGCCGGGCTGAAGGTGGTGGCCTGCTCGTCGCCGCAGGACGCGTACACGATGATCCAGCAGGCGGTGGCCTCGGACGACCCGGTCGTCTTCCTGGAGCCGAAGCGGCGCTACCACGAGAAGGGGCCGGTGGAGCTGGACGCCCCGCTCGGCGACGCGTACCCGCTGCACGCCGCCCGGGTGGTCCGGCCCGGCCGGGACGCCACCCTGCTGGCGTACGGGCCGATGGTGCGTACCGCCCTGGAGGCGGCCACCGCGGCCGAGGAGGACGGCCGGGACCTGGAGGTGATCGACCTGCGTACCCTCTCCCCGCTGGACCTCGGCCCGGTCCACGAGTCGGTGAAGCGCACCGGGCGGTGCGTGGTGGTGCACGAGGCACCCGGCAACCTCGGCCTCGGCGCCGAGATCGCGGCCCGGATCACCGAGGAGTGCTTCTACTCCCTGGAGGCCCCGGTGCTGCGGGTGGCCGGCTTCGACACGCCCTATCCGGCCGCCCGGCTGGAGGAGGACTACCTGCCCAACCTCGACCGGGTGCTCGACGGCGTCGACCGCACCTTCGGGTGGTGAGCGGGATGTCGCGGGTAAGGGAGTTCCCCCTGCCGGACCTCGGCGAGGGGCTGACCGAGGGCGAGATCCTCAAGTGGATGGTGCAGGTCGGCGACATCGTCGAGCTGAACCAGCCGGTGGTCGAGGTCGAGACCGCGAAGGCGGCGGTGGAGATTCCGGCGAAGTGGGCCGGCAAGATCACCGCGATCTTCCACGACGAGGGCACGGTGGTGGACGTCGGCTCGCCGATCTTCGCCGTGGACACCGACCCGGGCGCCGGTGACCTGCCGGAGCCGTCGGCGGCCTCGCTGGCCGCCGTCGACATCGCGCCCGCCGAGGGGGCCGTCGAGCCCGGCCTGATCGGCGGGCCCGCTCCGGGTGGCCGCACGGCGGTGCTCGTCGGGTACGGCCCGCGCACCGGCGCCGCGAAGCGCCGGCCGCGCAAGGGTGCCGGGGTACCGGCCGCGGCGAACGGCACTCCGGTGCCGGCTCCCGCCCCGGCTCCGACCCCCCAGCCGGTACGTCCGGCGGCTGCCCCGGTCGCCGAGCCGGTGCGTCCGGCGGCTGCCGCACCGGCACCCCGGACCGGTGGCACCGCTCCGGCCGGTGGGCTCGTACTGGCGAAGCCGCCGGTGCGCAAGCTGGCCAAGGATCTCGGTGTCGACCTGCGTACCCTGACCGGCTCGGGACCGCTCGGCTCGATCACCCGGGACGACGTACACCTGGCGGCGGCCGGTGCGGCGACGGCGGCCGAGCCGGCGCCGGTGGCCGGGGCCGCGACGGAGCCGGCCTTCGGGCCGGACCGGGAGCAGCGGATCCCGGTCAAGGGTGTCCGCAAGCTGACCGCGCAGAACATGGCGGCGTCGGCGTTCACCGCGCCGCACGTCACCGAGTTCCTGACCGTCGACGTGACCCGTTCGATGAAGGCGCTCGACCGGCTGCGCGGGCGGCGGGAGTGGCGGGACGTCCGGGTCTCGCCGCTGCTGCTGGTCGCCAAGGCGGTGCTGCTGGCGGTCCGCCGGCACCCGATGGTCAACTCGACCTGGGCCGGCGACGAGATCGTCGTCAAGGAGTACGTCAACCTGGGCATCGCGGCGGCGACCGAACGCGGCCTGATCGTGCCGAACATCAAGGACGCCGGCCGGCTCACGCTGCGTGAGCTGGCGGACGCGATGACCGGGCTGGTGCAGACCGCGAAGGCGGGCCGGACAGCTCCGGCGGACATGGCCGGCGGCACGCTGACCATCACGAACGTCGGCGTCTTCGGCGTCGACACCGGTACGCCGATCCTGCCCCCCGGCGAGTCGGCGATCCTCGCCTTCGGCGCGGTGCGGGAGATGCCGTGGGTGCACAAGGGCAAGGTCAGGGTGCGCCAGGTGACCACCCTCGGGCTCTCCTTCGACCACCGGATCATCGACGGCGAGCTGGGTTCGAAGTTCCTGCGTGACGTGGGCGACTTCCTGGCCGATCCGGAGGCGGCGCTGCTCGGCTGGACCTGACGGGCGGCAGGCACGCACACCCGGCACGGGGCGGCCGGTGTGCCCGGGGTTACTCCCGGGCACACCGGCCGTTGCCATTAGGTGTCGAAGAAACGACGCCCAGATTACCGACCGGCCTACGATTCTTAGGCTGGTGTCTCAGCTCACCTAATAATCGCTGGCAGCCTCCGCGTTCGCGAGGTTCAATGGACACCAGACGCGGACGACAACCGAATAGCCAGGGGGCGCGACACCATGAGCATGATCAACCGACTTCGTAACCGCCGGAACAGCGCGCGACGGGCGCGGGCGATCGAGCGGGCACTGCGGGCGACCGACTCGCCGGCTGTCCGCGACGAGATCCTGATCGCCGCCCAGCGTTTCTACGGCTGACCTCGACAGACTCCTCACCTCCTCCGCACCACGACGACGGCCCACCCGGAGCGCTCCGGGTGGGCCGTTGTCGTTTTCCACCCGCACGCCACCGGAGTACCGCCCCCGGGACACCGCCCGGTACGGTGGGCTCGGTCGTCGCCCGACCGGCCGGTAGGAGTGCGCCGAGCGGATCCCCGTTCGACTCGCCCGGATGGCCGGGGCCCCGGCGACCCGCGCTGCCCGGGCGGTGCCGGCCTGGACCGGCTACCGTGCGGGGAGCTTGCCCAGCCCGGTTTCACGCCGGAGTCGCCGGCCACCTGCCGGCGACCGGCGCGCGAGACCGGCGCGGCCGACATGTGATGGAGGAGGCGCGCGCATGACGTCCGAGGATCCGCAGCACCCCGGCCGGTGGCCGGACGAGGCTGCGCCGGGCGCCGCAGGCCCAGCCACGTACGGCAACCCCGCACCAGACCACGACGACCGGTTCCCGCCCCAGGGATCCGTTGGAACGCCACCGGCCGACCACGGCTGGGCTCCGCCACCCCCCGGGCGGGCCGGCACGCCGGCGGCCTGGAACGAAGCACCGGGCGGCGCCCCGGGCCACCCCGGCCCGGCCGGCTGGGCGGCAGCTCCGGGCGAAGGCCCGGGCACCCCCGGCCGCCCCGACGGCTCGTGGGGTCCGCCCCCGGAGCCCGCCGGCGCACCGCCGGCCCCGGAGAACTCGGGCTTCCCGCCGGAGTGGGGAAGCCCGCCCAACCAGCCGGGCCCGCCGCGCTGGACCGGCGCCGGCCAGCCCGCCGACCCGGCGGGCGGACCGCCGGGATATCCGGCCGGGCCGGCCCCGTCCGGCTACCCGGACCCGCCGGCCGGCGGTGCACCGGGTTCCCCGGGCCAGCAGTACGGCGCGCCGGCCTACCCGTCGGCGGCACCGGGCGGCCCCGCCTACCCGTCGGCGGCACCGGGAAGTCCGGCGTACCCGTCGGCGGCGCCGGGAAGTCCGGTCCAGGCCGCCGAGCGGCCGGGTTATCCGCCGGTCAACCGTCCGGCCATCCCCGATGCCGAGCCGTGGCCGGCCGCCGAGGCGTGGGGACCGGCCTCGTCCCGGGGCGATTCACCCGCCCGCCCCGAACCCGGCGGCCCGGGGAGCGACTATCCGCAGCGCCCGGCCGACCGGTCGCAGGCCGGCGAGCCCGAGGTGCCGCACGGCGACGCCCCGGAGGCGTCCGGCTGGGCACCCCAGGCACCGACCTGGTCGACCGGCGCCGGCGACGGCAGGCCCGGCCCGTTCGAGCCGTCCCGCCCCGACTTCGACAAGCGCGAGCCGGAGCTGGACCGCCGGGAGCCGGGCTTCGACCGACGCGAGCCCGATTTCGACCGGCGGGAGCCCGGCCTGGACCGGCGCGAGCCGGAGTTCGAGCGGCGCGAGCCGGAGTTCGAGCGGCGCGAGCCGGGCCTGGACCGGCGGGAGCCGGAGGGGCCGGCGTACCAACCGGGGCCGGGACCGGGGATCTCGCCGGGTAACGCCGTGCCACTGCCGCCGCAGGAGACCCGGATTCCGGGGGCCAGCCTGGCGGCTTCACCGCCCGTCGGCTATCCGCCGGCCGCCGACCGTCAGTCACCGGACCAGTACGGCCCGCCGGCCCGGGAACAGGGCGGCTGGGCGCCCGGGGTGTCCGAGGCGGCGGCACAGCCCGCAGCCACGCCGGGTGGCGCGGCGGTCGTACCGCAGCCCCGGGTCCCGACCGAGTCGGCGGTCGCCGGCCGGGTCTCCGTACCCGGGGCGTCGGGACAACCGGAATCGGTGGGTGCACCCGACCGGCCCGCCGGCCGGGCCGCGGCCGGCAGTGCCGCCGTACCCGCCGCAAGCCGGGTACTGCCGCCCGCCGACGTGGCCGCGGCGGTCGCCGTACCGGCGCCGCAGCCGCGGGTGTACGGCCGTCCGGCCGGTCCGGACGAGGCCGACCAGCAGTCGGGTCCGCCCGGCTGGGACGCCGACCGGCCGGGCTCACCGGCCGGCCCGGGCAACTGGGACGGCGAACGTCCCGGGGGCGCAGCCGGCGGTGGCTGGCACGGCGACCGGCCGGAAGCCGCCGAGGCCCGCCGCCCCGGCCCGACGGTCTACGGCGCGCCGCCGGGGCCGGATCGGCCGGAGCCGGGCCAGCAGGACGACGACTTCGCCGACGAGCCACCGGCAACCCGGGTGGCCGTTCCCGGTGCCCGGGCACCACTGCCCGACGCGCCGAACCGGCCGTCGAGCGGGTCGCCCTTCGCCGACCTGATCGCCCCCGCCGGCGTGCCCGGCCAGGGTGGCGTCGGAGTGGACGGACCCGGCCCGAACGGGCCGGCTCCGTTCGACGACGACCGTTTCGGCGGCTCCGGCCGGTCCGGACAGAACCGCTTCGGCGGGCCGGACCAGCCTGAACAGGACCGCTTCGGCGGGCCTGGACAGCCTGAACAGAACCGGTTCGGTGGAGCTGGCCAGCCTGAACACGACCCGTTCGGTGGGCCGGGCCGGTCCGAACAGGACCCGTTCGGTGGGACCGGTCGGGGTGGTCCGGATCGGTTCGGCGGACCCGCCTCGTTCGACGGTGAGCGCTTCGGCCGGCCGGGACACGACGGCCCGGGACATGACGGACCGGGACATGACGGACCGGGACACGACGGACCGGACCGCTTCGGCGGGCCTGGCCCGGCCGGTGGACCGTTCGGCGGCTCGGCTCCGGGTGGTGGCGGTCCCGCACCCTTCGACGGCGACCGCTTCGGCGGCTCGGCTCCGGGCAGTGGTCCCGCACCCTTCGACGGCGACCGCTTCGGCGGCGGGGGACCGGCCGGCCCCGGCCAGTTCGGCGCGTCCGCTCCGCCCGGCACCGACCGGTTCGGCGCGCCGCCCGGGTCGCCCGGCTTCGGGCCGCCTCCGGGGCAACCCGGCTTCGGGCCGGCGCCCGGACAGCCGCCCTTCGGCCCGCGACCCGACGGGGACGGCCTCGGATTCGGCCGCCCCGGCCCGGCCGGTGCCGGACCGGGCACGTACGGAGCGGCCGGGGCGGCCGGGGCGGGACCGGGCACGTACGGGGCGCCCGCCTCCTCCGGCCCGGGTTGGGACACCCCCGGTGACGGCGAGAAGAGCAGGTTCGACGCCTTCAAGCCGGAGGCGACGGAGACCGAGACCAGGACCGAGGCGCCGACGCCGCAGGTACGCAACGGCAAGGTGCTGTTCCTGGTACTGGTCGCGGCGGTCCTGCTGCTGGCGATCCCGCTGGGCACGCTCTGGCTGCTCGGCAAGATCGGCAGTGAGGACGCGGCACCGCCGTTCAACCCGGCGGTGGGCGCCTGTGTCAAGGACTCCGGCGGTACCCCGGTGATCGCGGACTGCGCCGAGCAGGGCGTCTTCAAGGTCGCCTCGAAGGTGACCGACAAGAACGAGTGCCCGGCGGACACCCCGCAGACGATCGTCGTACCGGACCGCAAGGAAGTGCTCTGCCTGCAACCGGCGACGGCACCGACCGGCGGATGACAGTCCGGTACGGCTGACTCGAACACCGCGCCCCGCCCGGCTTTCCGGGCGGGGCGCCATCGTCCGGCGCGATCCAGCGGCCACGCTGTGCGGCCCGACCCGACGGGTGGAGCGGAACCCGGACGGTCCACCGGAGCACAACGGCCGGGGCCCGGGAACGCCCGGGGCGACGGCATGGCAGGGTGACCGTATGGCTAATTCGCCCCGTGTCCGAGCGCCCGAGCTGAGGGGCCGCCGGTGGCTCAACACCGGCGGAGCGGACCTGACGTTGCAGGACCTTCGCGGCCGGATAGTCATCCTGGACTTCTGGACCTTCTGCTGTGTCAACTGCCTGCACGTGCTCGACGAACTGCGCCCGCTGGAGGAGAAGTACGGCGACGCCCTGGTGGTGATCGGGGTGCACTCGCCGAAGTTCGAGCACGAGCGCGACCCGGAGGCGCTGGCCGCCGCCGTCGAGCGGTACGGCGTCGCGCACCCGGTACTCGACGACGCCGAGATGGCCGTCTGGCAGCAGTACGCCGCGAAGGCGTGGCCGACGCTGAACGTGATCGACCCCGAGGGGTACGTCGTCGCCACGATGGCCGGCGAGGGCCATGCCGAGGGGCTGTCCCGGCTGCTCGACGAGTTGATCGCCACGCACGAGGCGAAGGGCACCCTGCACCGGGGCGACGGCCCGTACGTGCCGCCGGCCGAGCCGGAGACCGTGCTGCGGTTCCCGGGCAAGGCGATCGTGCTCGACGACGGACACCTGCTGGTCTCGGACTCGGCCCGGCACTCGGTTGTCGAGTTGGCCCCGGACGGCGAGACGGTGCTGCGCCGGATCGGTTCCGGCGGGCGGGGCCGGTCGGACGGGGCGGCCGAGCTGGCCCGGTTCGCCGAGCCGCAGGGCCTCTGCCGGTTGCCCGCGCACACCGCCGAGGTGGCCGGTTACGACGTCGTGGTCGCGGACACGGTCAACCACCTGCTCCGTGGCGTACGGCTGGCGACCGGTGAGGTGACCACGGTGGCCGGTACCGGTCGGCAGTGGCGCTCGACGGTGGACGACCACGCCCACGACGCGCTCGCCGCCGACCTCTCCTCCCCCTGGGACCTGGCCTGGTACGACGACCGGGTGATCGTGGCAATGGCCGGCATCCACCAGCTCTGGTGGTTCGACCCGGTGAGGCGGACCGTCGGCGTCTATGCCGGCACCACCGTCGAGGCGCTGCGGGACGGGCCGTTGCCGGACGTCTGGCTGGCCCAGCCGTCCGGGCTCTCGACCTCCGCCGACGGCCGTCGGCTGTGGATCGCCGACAGTGAGACCAGCGCGCTGCGCTACGTTTCCGACGGGGTGCTGCACACCGCCGTCGGGCAGGGACTCTTCGACTTCGGCCACGTCGACGGCCCGGCCGGGCAGGCACTGCTGCAGCATCCGCTCGGGGTCGGGGCGCTGCCGGACGGGTCGGTGCTGGTCGCCGACACCTACAACGGTGCGGTCCGGCGCTTCGATCCGGCAAGCGAGACCGTCTCGACGGTCGCCTCCGGGTTGGCCGAGCCGAGCGACGTCGTGCTGACCCCGGACGGCGGGGTGCTGGTGGTCGAGTCGGCCGCGCACCGGCTGAGCCGGCTGGCGCCCGGTGCGCTCACCGCCGCCGGTGCCAGCACTGTCGCCGGGAGCCGGCACCGTACCGAACGGCCGGCTACCGACCTCGCCGCCGGGGAGCTGACCCTGGACGTCGTCTTCGAGCCGCCGCCGGGGCAGAAGTTGGATTCCTCGTTCGGCCCGGCCACCCGGCTGGAGGTCTCCGCCTCCCCGCCCGAGCTGCTGCTGGACGGCGCCGGGGTGGGCACCGAGCTGTCCCGCCGGCTGGTGCTGAACGACCGGGTCAGCTCCGGGGTGCTCCAGGTGGTCGCCCAGGCTGCCACCTGCGACGCCAAGGCCGAGCACGCCGCCTGCCACCTGAGCCGCCAGGACTGGGGGGTGCCGATTCGGGTCACCCCGGAGGGTGCGCACCGGCTGCCCCTCGTGCTACGCGGCCTGGACAGCTGACGCCGACGGCCGCCGGACGAGCCGAGGCCCTGGACAGCTGGCGCGGGGGGCTCACCACGGGACGTGACCGGAACCACTTCGGCTTCACTACCTCCGAGTAACCTACGGTGCCGTAACCTGATTGGGTGAGTACCTCCGCCCCGCTCCGGCTGCGCCCCGTCGATCTCGGCAAGCCGCGGATGCGCGGCTGGCTGCACGCGTACGCCTTCTTCGTCGCGGTGCTGGCCGGGGTCGTGCTCTGCGCGGTCGCCGCGACCCGGCCGGGCTGGACGCCCCTGGTCAGCTGCCTTGTCTACAGTGTGACGGTCTGCGGCCTCTTCGGTACCAGCGCGCTCTACCACCGGCGGGTCTGGTCCGAACGCGGCTATCTGGTGATGCGCCGGCTCGACCACTCGATGATCTTCGTGTTCATCGCCGGCACGTACACGCCGTTCTGCCTCCTGGTGCTCTCACCGGCGAGCGCGGCGGTACTGCTGCTGATCGTCTGGGGTGGGGCGGTCGCCGGGGTGGCGATGAAGCTGGCCTGGCCGCACGCGCCCCGCTGGGTCTCCGCGCCGCTGTATCTCGCCCTGGGCTGGGTGGCCGTGGCGGTCCTGCCGGACATCCTGGACCGGGGCGGCGTGACCGTACTCGCGCTGCTGGTCGCCGGAGGTGCGGCCTACAGCGTGGGCGCCGTCTGCTACGCGCTGCGCCGGCCCAACCCGTGGCCCACCGTCTTCGGGCACCACGAGATCTTCCACGCCTGCACCCTGGTCGCGGCCATCTGCCACCACGTGGCGATCTACTTCGCCCTCTTCGCCTGATTCCCAGTCGCCGGGACACCCGCCCGGCGACGCACACCCGCCCGGCGACGCACACCCGACCTCGCCGGAACGCCGGACCTCGCCAGCACGCCTGACCCGGCCGGCAGCACGCCTGACCCGGCCGACGGGAATGCCGGCCGGGTGGCCTGCCTGTCGTCCGCCACTCGCAGCGGAGCCCGAGCCCGATCGGCCCGCGCCGTCAGAGCGGACGGCCCGGGCGCCGCACCTCGTGGTACTCCTCGACAACCTGCTCCTCCCGGACCGGCGCCCGCGGCTCGACCACGGGGGTGACGACGGTCCGGCGGCGGTTGCGCCAGAGGTAGCTGGTCATGACCAGCCCGGCCACGCCGGCGAGCATCAGCACCCAGCCGACGACCCTCAGGTTGAGCCAGCCCGTCTCGACGTCCACCGCGAAGGCGAGGATCGCGCCGAGAGCGAGAAGAAAGATACTTCCACCGATGCCCACTGTGCCGCCTCCTAGGCTGTCGACCGGTACCGGTTGCGCCGCTCCGGGCCACGGTCGCGGCACCCATCGACATACCCAGGCGTAACAGTTCCGAATCCGGCAAGCTGGATACGGCGTCGCTGTGCGGACGCGGCGCACCACCGGAACCCAGGGGAGGACGAACGTGACGGACAACGGCCCGGCCGGTGGAACCGGCGGCATCGGCGACTCCGGCGGGGCGGGGCGGCCGGACGTACCGGGGCGGACGCTGGTGCTGCTCCGGCACGCCAAAGCCGAACGGCCGGCCGCGGCGCCGGACGCCGAACGGCCGCTGACCGCCCGCGGGCACGCGGACGCGGCCGCCGCCGGTGCCTGGCTCGGCCACGGCGGTCACCTGCCGGCGGTGGTGCTCTGCTCGCCCGCGAAGCGCACCCGGCAGACCTGGCACGACGTCGCACTCGGCATGGCCGCGCCCCCGGCCCGCCCGCTCGGCCGGACCGCGACCGTTCCGGCCGGCCGGGCCGGCGGCGGCAGCGGTACGGCCACGTCCGGCAGTGCCGGCCAGCCCGCGGGCGCCACCACCGGCCAGACCTCGGGCGGCGGCGACGACCAGACCTCGGGCGGCGGCGACGGCCAGACCTCGGGCGGCGGCGACGGCCAGCTTGCCGGGCCCGGCGGTGCTGGCGCGGCGCCCGGTCCCGGGAGCACCGGTGCCGTGCCGTCGGTCCGGTACGAGCCGAGGATCTACCACGGACACGTCGCGGACCTGCTCGAACTCGTCCGGGGCACCGATCCGGAGGTGGACACGGTGCTGCTGGTCGGGCACAACCCGACCATCTCGGAACTGTCCACTCTGCTCGACCCGGTGCACGCCGCACCGGACGGGTTACGCACCAGCGGGATCGTCATCCACCGGTTCGACGGCGAGTGGGCGGACCTGGCCCCGCAGACCGGACCGATCGTGAAGTGGCACACCGCCCGGGGCTGAACCACCGACCGGCCGCCGGCCCGGACCGGTCGGCGGCGACCGGGCCGGGCACCGGGTGGGTGCCGTCAGGTGGGTGGGGCGCTCGGCGGCGGTGGATCCGGTGGCGGTGGCATCATCGCCGTCGGATGCGACAGCCTGTTCTCCTCGACGATCAGGGTCCGCGCCCGCTTCTTGCGGTCCTGCCAATACCACATGGTGGTGACCAGCACCGCGACCCCGGCCAGGATGAAGACCCAGCCGACCGCCCGGAGATCGAGCCACCAGACGTTCGCTCTGACCGCGAACGTCAGGATGGCTCCCAGGGTGAGAAGGAAAATTCCGGTACCGATGCCCATGTCCGCTGCACTCCCCCGTGCGATGGGTCGTGGGCTTTCATGACAAATCAGGTCAAACTGCTCCTAGCACCGCCTCAAGAATAGCGCGGCGGCCGGGGAGCAACAGCTCCACCGGCCGCCGGATATCAGCCCGCCCTGCGCCCCGTCTAGAAGGCTTCCTCGGGCAGGTCCATCAGCTCCAGGTCGGCGGCCTGCACGATCCGCCGGTCGGCGCCGATCCGGGGCAGTACCTCCCGGGCGAAGAACCGGGCAGCCGCCAACTTGCCGGTGTAGAACGCCTTGTCCGCCGCCGACACCTCGCCGCCCAGCGCCCGCAGCGCGACCTCGGCCTGCCGTTGCAGCAGCCAGCCGACCACCAGGTCGCCGACGGCGAGCAGGAAGCGCCGGCTGCTCAGCCCGACCTTGTACAGCGTCCGGGGGTCGCCGCTCTGCGCCTCGCCCAGCCAGCCCGTCATGGTGCCGAGCATCGCCTGCACCTCGCCGAGCGCCCGGCCCAGCGCGGCACGCTCCTCCTTGAGCTGTCCGTCGCCCGGTCCGGTCGCGCCGCTCGCGGCAGAGTCCGTGCCGGCCGGTTCGGTGCCGCCACCGGACTCCACGAACGCGGTGATCTCGCCGGCCACCGCCATCAGGCTGGTACCGCGATCCCGGACGATCTTCCGGAAGAAGAGGTCGAGGCTCTGGATCGCGGTCGTACCCTCGTAGAGGGTGTCGATCTTCGCGTCCCGGACGTACTGCTCCAGCGGGTAGTCCTGGAGGAAACCGGAGCCGCCGAACGTCTGCAACGACTCGTGCCCGAGCAGCTCGTAGGCGCGTTCCGAGCCGACACCCTTGACCAGCGGCAGCAACAGGTCGTTGACGCCCTTGGCGAGCTTGGCGCCCGCCTCGTCACCGCTCGCCTCGGCGAGGTTGATCCGGTCCTGCCAGGTCGAGGTGTAGCAGACCAGCGCCCGGAGGCCCTCGGCGTACGCCTTCTGGAGCATCAGGGAACGGCGGACGTCCGGGTGGTGCGTGATGGTGACCCGGGGGGCGTTCCGGTCCGACGAGAGCAGGTCGGCGCCCTGCACCCGGCTCTTCGCGTACTCCAGGGCGTTGAGGTAGCCGGTGGAGAGCGTGGCGATCGCCTTGGTGCCGACCATCATCCGGGCGTACTCGATGATCAGGAACATCTGCCGGATGCCGTCGTGCACGTCGCCGAGCAACCAGCCCTTCGCCGGTACGCCGTGCTCGCCGAAGGTCATCTCACAGGTGTTGGAGACCTTCAGACCCATCTTGTGCTCGAGGTTCGTCGCGTAGACGCCGTTGCGCTCGCCCAGCTCCCCGGTCTCCGGGTCGAAGTGGAACTTGGGGACGACGAACAGCGACAGTCCCTTGGTGCCCGGACCGCCGACGCCCTCCACCCCGACCGGCCGGGCCAGGACATAGTGGATGATGTTGTCGGTCAGGTCGTGTTCACCGCTGGTGATGAAGCGCTTGACGCCCTCGATGTGCCAGGAGCCGTCCGGCTGCGGGATCGCCCGGGTGCGGCCGGCGCCCACGTCCGAGCCGGCGTCCGGCTCGGTGAGCACCATTGTCGCGGCCCACTGCTTCTCGACGAAGAGCCTGGCCCACCTCTTCTGCTCCTCGGTGCCCTCGCGGTAGAGGGTGTAGGCGAAGGAGGGGCCGCCGGCGTACATCCACAGTGGGGCGTTGGCCCCGAGGATCAGCTCGGCGGCCGACCACCAGAGCGCCCGGGGCGCCATCGTGCCGTCCAGCTCCTCCGGCAGGTCCATCCGCCAGAACTCGGAGGCCATCATCGCCTGGTAGGACTTCTTGAACGCCTCGGGCAGCGGGGCGGTGTGCGCGGCCGGGTCGAAGACCGGCGGGTTGCGGTCGCTTTCGGCGTAGCTGGCCGCCAGGTCCTCCCGGGCCATCCGCTCGACCTCGGCGAGCACGCTCCGTGCGCTGTCGGCGTCCATGTCGGCGTACGGGCCGACGCCGAACGCCTGGTCCGCGCCGAAGACCTCGAAGAGGTTGAACTCCAGGTCGCGCCGATTGCTCCTGTAGTGGCTCATACGCCTCTGCCCCCCGGACACTCGCGAAGGTTACTCGGCAGTAACAGTAGCTATATTACTCGCGGGTAAGTCGAGGTGGTGCGCCCACTCCAGTGACCCGCGCCACAGTGACCGGAACCTGACGCCGGCGTGTGCGGGCGACCGGGACGCGGTCAGCTGTCGGCGGCGCCGACCTCCCAGCTCGGCACCCGGGAGGCGGTTGCCGAGTGCGGTCCCGGGTACTCCATCAGGACCAGCGCGATGTCGTCGTCGAGCCGGCCGCGCACCCACTCGACCAGGGCGGTCTCCAGCGAGGCCAGGCCGTCGGCGACGGTGCCGTGCCCGAGCAGCCGCCAGGCCCGGTCCACGGTCGGGAAGAACTCACCGTCCCGGCGTGCCTCGCCGAGCCCGTCGGTGAAGAGCAGCAGCCGGTCGCCGGGCTCCAGCCGCTCCACCCGGGGCCGGACCACCGGCATGAAGCCGAGCGGCGGCGCCGGTGCCGGCGGCTCCATCGGGATCACCTGACCACGCCGCAGCAGCAGGGGGGCCGGATGTCCACAGTTGACTATCGTGAGCGTGCCGCCCCGCTCCTCGACGAGTGCGGCGGTGACGAAGTCCTCGTCACCGACGTTGCGGGCCACCGCCCGGTCCAGGTCGGCCACGATCGCCCGCAGGTCCGCCCGCTCGTACGCCACGTGCCGGTAGGAACCGAGCACGATGCTGGCCAGCCGGACCGCGTCCAGCCCCTTGCCGCGTACGTCGCCGATGATGATCCGGACGCCGTACGGGGTGTCGATCGCCTCGTACAGGTCACCGCCGATGTCGGCGGCGGCGGTCGACGAGATGTAGTGCCCGGCCACGGCCAGGCTGCCGACCTGCGGGCCGAGCGGGCGCAGCACCGCCTGCTGGGCCACCGAGGCGAGCTTGGACAACTCGGCGATCCGTTCCTCCTGGCGCTGCCGGATCACCGCGAAGAGCGCCGCGATGGCCGTGCCCAGCACCACACCGACCAGGTTGACCGTGGTGGCCAGCGGCACCACCCGGTCGCTCCAGCCGAGCGAGCCGGCCAGCACGGTGGCGATCACGCCGACCGCCAGCACCACCCGCCAGGAGGCGAAGGCGGCGGCCAGGAACGGGGCCGCCGCGACCAGCCCGACATAGTTGACCTTCGAGTCGTCGGCGAACTCCACCACCGAGACGAGCGCGAGCAGCACGAGGGCCGCGCCGAGACCGGCGCGGGAACCTTGGCTCAGCGGGCGACGGCCCGGTGGCATCAGTCGCATGGGTACGCGGAACAGCATGCCTGATCGACGACCGCGATTGTACGAAGTTGACTCCTCGTCCGATCGGGTTCTGGCCACCCGGTGCATCCCACCGGTCCAGATCCGCCGGATCTTGTCGCCGGGTCAGCCAACCGTTGCCAGTCGAATGAACATTCCTCGATCACGTCACGCGTCCGGCCGACGACGGACAGGGCGGCCGGGCGAGCCCGGGGCACGCCGGGACCCTCAGCCGAGGACCTCGTAGCGCACGTCGACGTGGCCGAGGCTCAGCGCGGCGACCGCCTCGAAGGCCGCCCGGGACAGGTCGATGCAGCGGCCCTCGACGAACGGCCCACGGTCGTTGATCCGGACCACCACCGACCGGCCGTTGTCCGGGTTCGTCACCCGGACCCGGGTGTCGAAGGGCAGGGTCCTGTGCGCCGCGGTCAGGGCGTTCGGGTCGAATGCCTCGCCGTTCGCGGTGACCTGCCCCTGGTCGTAGTAGGAGGCGCCGCAGGAGCCGGTGTCCACCACCCGGGCCGTCGGGCTGCCCGCCGGCCGCTTGCCGGCCGGCTTCTTCGCGGGGCTGGTCCGGCTCGGCGTGGCCCGGGAGCTGGCCCGGGAGGCACGCTCGGGCGACCGGGCCGGCGTCGGCGTCACCGCCTCCGGGGTGGGCGACGCCGTCACCGGTCCGCCGGGGCCGGCCGGAGTCGTCGGGTCGGCCAGGGCCGGCGCCGGGGCGGAGTCGGCGACCGGCTCGGTGCCGAGCCGCACCATCCCGGCCGCGCCCGCACCGACCAGCGCCACGGCGACCGCACCGGCCGCCAGCACGCCGGTCGGCCAGCGCAGGATCCGAACTCGGGAATGCTTCCCAGCCACCGCAACGTCCTTCCCCGGCTACGACATGGATCGGGTCGGACCGTAACGAGGGTGGCACTTCGGAAGTCAACGTGATCATCTGCTTTCGCCCGGTTATGTGCCGAAACGTGTAGCCGATCATCCGACCCGGCGTGGGTCGGACGTGCGGCGTACGGGTTGGAGACCGTGCGGCGTACGGGTTGGAGCGGGGATGCCGCAGGATGGTTCCCGTGCGGGCGGAACTGAGCAGGCGGCTGGTCGGGGCGTTCCGGTGGACCGACCCGGGGCCGGAGAGCACGCACCTGGTCAGCGACGTCTCCGGCTGGTGGCGTGATCCGCAGCTACTCGCCGGGCTCGGCCCCGCGCTGGCCGAGCCGTTCCGGGCCGCCCCGCCCACCGTCGTGGTCGCTCCCGAGGTGACCGGCCTGCTGCTCGGCCCGCTGGTGGCGACCGCGCTGGGCGCGGGATTCGTCCCGGCGTACAAGAACACCGGTCAGCGGCGGATCGCCGAGCCGACCACCTGGGCCTGGACCGGGTACGACTACCGGGAACGCCGGCTCGCCCTCGGGGTACGGGACCGGCACCTGGGCCCCGGCGACCGGGTACTCGTGGTGGACGACTGGCTGGCCAGCGGCGCCCAGGTACGCGCCCTGCACGAGATCGCCACCCGACGCGGCGCCACAGTCCTCGGCACGGCCTGCCTGGTCGCCGCCGCCCCGCCGGAGACACTCGCGGAACTGCGCGTCACGCACCTGCTGACCGAGGCCGACCTGCACCCCTGACCGCCCGGCCCGACCCGTTCGCCACGCTCCGTTGCCGGCCCTCACCGCACTCCGTTGCTGAACCTTCGCCGCACTCCGTTGCTGAACCTTCGCCGCACTCCGTTGCTGACCTTCGCCGCGCTCCGTTGCTGGTCAGCGGGTTATCCACAGGGTGATGAAGTTCTCCACAGGTTGTTCACAACGCGGGCGAGGTTTCCGCACGACGGCTTTCTACAGTCAGGGGCATGACGCAACGCCGGATCCTGGTCGTGGAGGACGAGCGCACCATCGCCGAGTCGGTGGCCGCCCGGCTGCGGGCCGAGGGCTTCCTGGTGGAGATCGCCCGGGACGGGCCCGGTGCCGTCGAGGCGTTCCGGACCGGCCGGCCCGAACTGGTCGTCCTCGACGTGATGCTGCCCGGCTTCGACGGCCTGGAGGTGTGCCGGCGGATCCAGGCCGACCGGCCGGTCCCGGTGCTGATGCTGACCGCCCGGGACGACGAGACGGACCTGCTGGTCGGGCTCGCCGTCGGCGCCGACGACTATCTCACCAAGCCCTTCTCGCTGCGCGAACTCGCCGCCCGGGTGCACGCGCTGCTGCGTCGGGTCGACCGGGCCACGAGTGCGGTCCGCAACGGCACCGGGATCCTCCGGCTCGGCGACCTGGAGATCAACCAGGCCGAGCGGCGGGTCCGCCGGGACGGCGTCGAGGCGCACCTGACGCCCACCGAGTTCGACCTGCTGACGCACTTCGCCAACCGGCCCCGGACGGTACTGCCCCGGGAGCGGCTGCTCGCCGACGTCTGGGGCTGGGCCGACGGGTCGGGCACCCGTACCGTCGACAGCCACGTCAAGGCGCTGCGCCGCAAGCTCGGCGCCGACCTGATCCGCACCGTGCACGGTGTCGGCTACGCGCTGGAGGTACGGCCGTGACCGGTTTCTGGACCGGCGTCAACCGGACGCTCGACGTGCTGCCCCGGCCGCTGGACCCGATCTGGTCGATCAAACTGAAACTCGGCATCCTGATGGTCGGCTCCGGTGCCGCCGGGATGGCCGTCTTCATCGTCGGCATCGGCTGGCTGCCGCCGTGGACCACCGGGACGGCGGTCCTGCTGGCCCTGCTCACCTCGCAACTGCTGGCCCACGGCATGACCTCGCCGCTGCGCGAGATGACGGCGGCGGCCCGGGCGATGGCCCGGGGTGACTACACCCGGCGGGTCCGGGCCAGCTCCCGGGACGAGGTGGGCACCCTGGCGGCGGCGTTCAACCAGATGGCCGGCGACCTGGCCGAGGCCGACCGGCGCCGCCGGGAGCTGATCGCGAACGTGTCGCACGAACTGCGTACCCCGATCACCGCCCTCCAGGGCGTGCTGGAGAACATCGTCGACGGGGTGGCCGAGCCGGACCTGCCGACGCTGCGGGTGGCACTGGCCCAGACGGAACGGCTCGGTCATCTGGTCGCCGACCTGCTCGACCTCTCCCGGCTGGACGCCGGGGTGCTGCCGCTGCGCCGGCAGGACGTCGACGTGGCGGACTTCCTGGCCGAGGTGATCCAGCAGGCCACGGTGACCGCGGCCGGCGCCGGGCGGGACGTCCGGTTCGAGGTACGCCAGCACTCCGCGCCGCTGACCGTGCCGGCCGACCCCCGGCGGCTGCACCAGGTCTTCGCCAACCTGCTGGACAACGCGGCCCGGCACAGCCCGCCCGGCGGCACCGTACTGGTCGCCGCGCAGCGGGTCGGCGACGAGCTGCGGTTCGAGGTGACCGACGAGGGCGAGGGGATCCCGGCCCGGCTCCGCCCGGAGGTCTTCGAACGCTTCACCCGGGGCGAGCGGACCAGCGACGGCGGTACCGGGCTGGGCCTGGCCATCGCGCACTGGGTGGTCGAGCTGCACGGCGGGACGATCGCGGTCGCCGACCGTCCCCTGGTCGAACCGACCGTTCCGGGCCGCTCGGCCCGCCCGGCCGGCTGTCAGATCAGGGTGAGCCTGCCGACGGTGGCCCCGGCGGCCGGCGACCACTCCGCCGTGCTGGTGGAGCGCTGACGGCCCGGCCGGGGGTCGACTTGACATTCCCGGCCAGGCGGTGAGACTGCCGGGGTGGCCATCCCGATCGATCGGCAGCCGGAGCCGGGGCGCCCCGGTCCGCCGCGCCGGACCCGGGTGGTGCTGGCCGAGGTGGCCCGCAGCGGCAGCGGCGCCGAGCGGACCCGGGCCGAGCTGTCCCAGCAGACCCAGGTCGGCGACGCGCTGCTCCGCGGGCTGATCCGCGCCCAGCTCGCGCTGGCGCTGCGGCTGTCGCTGGTGGTCGGGATCGGGCTCGGCGGGCTGCCGCTGCTCTTCGCGATCGCCCCGGAGGT
This sequence comes from Plantactinospora sp. WMMB782, assembly GCF_049179135.1. NCBI lineage: Bacteria > Bacillati > Actinomycetota > Actinomycetes > Micromonosporales > Micromonosporaceae > Plantactinospora > Plantactinospora sp. WMMB782. Next base: position 2,408,413 of record NZ_JBMHMC010000007.1, read on the forward strand.
CGGCGCGGCGAAACTGTTCGGGGTGAACCTGCCGTGGCTGCTGCTCGGGGTGGCCGCCTTCCCGTTCCTGGTCGCCGCCGGCTGGGCGTACGTGCACCTGGCCGAGCGCAACGAGCAGGACTTCGTCGACGTGGTCCAGCGGCCGGAGCGCTGAGGTGGGCAACGCGTACACCGTGCCGGCGATCATCGTGGTCACCCTGGTCACGGTCGCGATCGGCTTCTACGGGCTGACCCTGGCCCGGACCACCTCCGACTTCCTGGTGGCGTCGAGGATGGTCAGCCCGACCTGGAACGCGGCGGCGATCGGCGGGGAATACCTGTCGGCCGCATCCTTCCTCGGCATCGCCGGCCTGATCCTCAAGTACGGCGTCGACGTGCTCTGGTATCCGGTCGGTTTCGCCGCCGGCTATCTGGCGCTGCTGCTCTTCGTGGCCGCGCCGCTGCGCCGCTCCGGCGCGTTCACCCTGCCCGACTTCTGCGAGCTGCGGCTCGGCTCCCGGCGGCTGCGCAAGCTGGCCACCGCCTTCGTCGTCTTCATCGGCTGGCTCTATCTGGTGCCGCAGTTGCAGGGCGCCGGGCTGACCCTGACCACGGTCGCCGGTGGGCCGTACGAGCTGGGTGCGCTGCTGGTCGGGGCGGTGGTGACCGCGAACGTGGCGCTCGGCGGGATGCGGGCGGTCACCTTCGTGCAGGCGTTCCAGTACTGGCTCAAGCTGACCGCGCTGGCGGTACCCGCGATCTTCCTGGTGCTGCACTGGCAGGCCGACGCCCGGCCGCCGGTGACCCCGGTCGGCGGCTCGGTCTTCCCGGCCGCGACCACGGTGGTGGTGGAGGAGCGGGCGACGCTGACCCTGCCGGACGGCGCCACCCGGGAGGTACGCCCCGGTGAGGAGTTGTCGTTCGCCGCCGGTGACCCGGTGCCGGAGATCTCCAGCGTCGACGCGGCCGGCGGGCTGGAGTGGCTGCTGCCGAGCACGGCCGGGGACGACGACCGGGGGCTCTTCGCCACCTACTCGCTGATCCTGGCGACCTTCCTCGGCACGATGGGGCTGCCGCACGTACTCGTCCGCTTCTACACGAATCCGGACGGCGCGGCGGCCCGGCGTACCACCCTGGTGGTGCTGGCCCTGGTCGGCGCCTTCTATCTCTTCCCGACCCTGTACGGCGTACTCGGCCGGATCTACACCCCGCAGTTGCTGCTCACCGGGCGTACCGACGCGGTGGTGGTGCTGCTGCCCGGCGCGGCGCTCGGCGGCGGGCTGACCGGCCAGTTGCTGGCCGCGCTTGTCGCCGCCGGTGCGTTCGCCGCCTTCCTCTCCACCTCCTCCGGGCTGCTCACAAGCGTGGCCGGGGTGCTCTCCACCGACGTGCTCGGCCGCGGCTCGGTACGCGACTTCCGGCTGGCCACCGTGGTCGCCGGGCTGGTGCCGATGGTGCTGGCGCTGAACGTCTCCGGGCTGGACGTCTCCCAGGTCGTCGGGCTGGCCTTCGCGGTGGCCGCGTCGAGTTTCTGCCCGCTGCTGGTGCTCGGCATCTGGTGGCGCGGCCTGACCGACGCGGGCGCGGCGGCCGGGATCCTGGCCGGCGGTGGCGCGGCGGTCGGCGCGGTGCTCTTCACCGTGGTCGGCCCGGAACTCACCGGCTGGCCGGCGGTGCTGATCGCCCAGCCGGCCGCCTGGACCGTGCCGCTGGCCTTCACCGTGATGGTGACGGTCTCCTGGGTTACCCGCCGCCGGGCCCCGACCGACGTCGCCGCGACGATGCTGCGGTTGCACGCCCCGGAGACCCTCCGGCTCTGACCGCGCACCCGCAGCACCGCGGCGGACCTTTCAGCAGTTCGTCGTACCCGCGCAGAGCCGGACCGCCGCCCGGTCGGCCAACCGGCGCGCCTCGGCGTGGTCGGTCCCGTTCTTGATCCAGATCTCGGTTACCAGGTCCGCCCGGCGGACGAAGACCCACAGGTTCCGGACACCCTCGACCTCGGCGGCCACGAGCACGGACTCCTCTCCGGCGAAACCCCGGTCGACGACAGTGATCTCGATCCGGTCGGCGCCGGCACAACCGTCCACGTTGGTCCGCACCGCGGCCATCGCCTGCCGGGCGTCCGTGCCGGCGTACCGGTGCACCCGCTGGACGAGGCGCCGCTCGCCGACGGCGAACCCCTGCTCGCGTTCCGCTACCTTCCGGCCCGGGTGTTGCCAGGTGTTCGGGCAGTGTCCCGAGACGGAGTGCAGCACCCAGTTGCCGTCCGGGTTCTGTCCGATGGACCGGAAGCCGGACGGGACGTCGGAGCGTTGCAGCGTGGCGGCGGCCGGGATGGCGGTCCCGGTCGGGCGTCCCGGGTCGCCGGTCGAGCCGGAGGGGGACGAGGGTGCCGTCGGCGTGGGCGTGCGGGAAGGGGTCGGGCTCGGCGTCCGGGTGGCCGGTGCGGTCGCCACCACGTCCGGCAGCACCTGGCGCCGCCCGGAGTCGGCCAGCGCGTTCCAGGCGCCGATCCCGCCACCCGCCAGCAGCACGAGCACGGCCGCCAGCACCGTGTACGTCCGCTGCCGGGCCAGCTGCCGGCCACGCTCGCGTACCTCGCCGGTCGACGCCCAGTGCAGCCGCTCGGTGTCCCGGTACAGGTCCTCGAAGAGTCGGTCAGGCATTGGCGTTCTCCTCCGTGAGTTCTTCGCCGACGAGTTGGGCGAGTGTTCGGCGCCCCCGCGCCAGTCGGGTCTTCACGGTGTTCACCGGCACGCCGAGCTGGCTGGCGACCGCCGCCACCGGCAGGTCCGCCAGGTGGTGCAGGACGATCGCCTCGCGTTGGTCGACGGGCAGCTGTCGCAGCGCCGTCACCAGCGCGGTGGTGTTCTCCGAGGGCGGGTCGACCGCCGCCGGCGGGCCGTGCCGCCGGTACGCCGCCAGGCCGTTGCGCAGCTTCCGCCAGCGGTTGAGCTGGATCCGCCGGGCGACCGTCCGGACCCAGGCCTCCGGGTCGGCGTACGAGCTCACCCTGGACCAGCGTTGCCAGGCGCGGGCGTACGCCTCCTGGGTGGCGTCCTGGGCATCGGCCATGTTGCCGCTGAGGGCGTAGAGGACCGTCACCACCCGGTGCCGGGTGCTCTGGTAGAACTCGTGGAAGTCGTTCTCCTGGGCCATCGCCCCTCCCGTCAGGTTTCTACTGCCTACACCCCCCGGAGGCGTCCACGGTTTCGCGGTTCGGGACGGCACAATGGGGCGGTGAACCGAGCCGAGCCGCCGGGCGGGCAGATCCACCACACCGACCCGTTCGCCACCCCGGAGCGGGACCGCTCCCCGGTGCGCCGGCTGCGCGGCCGGCTGCCGGCGCCGGTGACGCTCTGGACGGCGTACGCCCGGACGAGCGCGACCGGCGAGCCGGCGGCTCCGGCCGGGCTCACCGTCTCGTCCACCCTGGTCGCCGACGGCGAGCCGGGACGGCTGCTCGGGCTGGTCGACGACGAGTCCGAGCTGTGGGCGGCGGCCTCGGCCAGCGGCCGGTTCGCGGTGACGCTGCTCGGTCCGGCGCACCGGCAGCTCGCCGACCGGTTCGCCGGGCTCTTCCCGGCTCCGGGCGGGCTCTTCGCCGCCGGCGACTGGACGCACACCGGATACGGGCCGGTGCCGGCCGGGGTGGGTGGCGGCGGGGCCGAGGTGGGCGGCTGGGCCGGCTGCCGGCTGGACGACGCCCGGGAGTACGGCTGGGCGCTGCTGGTCGAGGCCACCGTCGAGACCGTCGAACTGACCGGTACGGCGGCACCCCTGCTGCACCACCGGGGCCGCTACCGCGAGCTGACCGGAAACGGGTGACCCGGCGAGCGTGATGCCAGGGTGTCATCACGATGACCTGGTGGTATCACGCGGAACGGACATCTACCCCCGGCGACCTCCGGGCCACGGCCCGGGTCGGGCGAGGTGGGCCCGTCGCCAAACGGCGTGATCCGGGTCACTGGGCGCAGCCACCGGCCCGTTCGGCGCAGCCGCCGACCAGGCTCCGGATCACTGCTTTCCGAGATCCGGGCTGCTCCATACGGTGCGCGGAAACTCCCCTGCCCCTGCGAAGGTGGTGAGACCAGCATGTCTACGGACACTCCCGCGCCGGCCAGCGCACCGGCGGACCCGTACGTCGCGGCACAGCGATCGGACGAGTTCGTCGGGTTGCGCAAGGCTCTGCGCGGCTTCGTCTTTCCGATGACCGTGGCGTTCTTCCTCTGGTACGCGCTCTACGTGATCCTCTCCGCGTACGCACGCGGATTCATGGGCACCAAGATCGTCGGCAACATCAACGTCGCCCTCGTCTTCGGCCTGTTGCAGTTCGTCTCCACCTTCCTGATCGCCTGGCTCTACTCCCGGTACGCGGAACGGAAGCTCGACCCGGTCGCCGACAAGATCCGCGCCGACCTCACCGGCGGCACCGACGAGCGGAAGGAGGAGCCGTCGTCATGAGTCGAGAGATCCTGGCCGGGTTCAGCCTGGCGGCGGAGGCGGGCGACAGCAGCACCGCCCGTACCCTGACCATCACGCTCTTCCTGGTCTTCGTGGCGGTGACCCTGGGCATCACCATCTGGGCCAGCCGGCAGACCAAGACGGCGACCGACTACTACGCCGGTGGCCGCTCGTTCTCCGGGTTCCAGAACGGCATGGCGATCGGCGGCGACTACATGTCGGCGGCGTCGTTCCTCGGCATCGCCGGCATCATCGCGCTGTACGGCTACGACGGCTTCCTCTACTCGATCGGCTTCCTGGTCGCCTGGCTGGTGGCCCTGCTGCTGGTGGCGGAGCTGCTGCGCAACTCGGGCCGCTACACCATGGCCGACGTGCTGGCGTTCCGGATGCGGCAGAAGCCGGTCCGGACGGCGGCGGCGGTCTCCACCATCACCGTCTCGGTCTTCTACCTGCTGGCCCAGATGGTCGGCGCGGGTGCGCTCGTCGCGCTGCTGCTGGGCATCCGGCCGGGCACCACGTTCCTCGGCATGGACGCCGACGCGGCGAAGATCGCCACCATCATCATGGTCGGCGCCCTCATGATCATCTACGTCACCGTGGGTGGCATGAAGGGCACCACCTACGTGCAGATCGTCAAGGCGTTCCTGCTGATGGGTGGCGCCCTGGTGATGACGGTCCTGGTGCTGGCGCACTACAAGTTCAACCTCTCCAACCTGCTCGGCGACGCCGCCAACGCCTCCGGCAAGGGCTCGGCGTTCCTCGAACCAGGACTCAGGTACGGCGTCGAGGTCGCAGGGGACGCGACGAAGACCTTCTACAACAAGGTCGACCTGCTCTCCCTCGGCATCGCCCTGGTGCTCGGCACCGCCGGCCTGCCACACATCCTGATCCGCTTCTACACCGTGCCGACCGCCAGGGCGGCCCGGAAGAGCGTGCTCTGGGCGATCGGCATCATCGGCACGTTCTACCTGTTCACCCTGGCCCTCGGCTTCGGCGCGGCGGCCCTGGTGGGCCAGGAGGCGATCAGGGCACAGGACGCGGCCGGCAACACGGCGGCGCCGCAGCTCGCCGAGGCACTCGGGGTCGACTTCCTCGGCGGCGACGTCGGCGGGGCGGCCCTGCTCGCGATCATCGCGGCGGTGGCCTTCGCCACCATCCTCGCGGTGGTCGCCGGGCTCACCCTGGCCTCCTCGTCCAGCCTGGCGCACGACTTCTACGCCAACGTGGTCAAGGGCGGCCAGGCGTCGGAGCGGCAGGAGGTGAACGTCGCCCGGGTCTCGGCGCTGGTCATCGGTGCGATCTCGATCGTGCTGTCGATCTTCGCGCAGAACCTGAACGTGGCGTTCCTGGTCGCCCTGGCCTTCGCGGTGGCGGCCTCCGGCAACCTGCCGGCGATCCTCTACAGCCTGTTCTGGAAGAGGTTCAACACCTCCGGTGCGGTCTGGGCGATCTACGGCGGTCTGATCAGCGCCGTCGGGTTGGTGTTCTTCTCCCCGGTGGTCTCCGGGGCGCCCACCGCGATGTTCCCGGAGAGCGACTGGCAGTGGTTCCCGCTGTCGAACCCGGGCATCATCTCCATCCCGGTCGGCTTCCTCTGCGGCTGGATCGGCACCTTGATCTCGAAGGAGACGGACGAGGACAAGTACGCCGAGCTGGAGGTGCGTTCGCTCACCGGCGCCGGGGCGCACTGATCCGGCGGACCGGCCGACCCCTTCGACGGTCGCGGTCGGTCATATCGACATGACGGGTGGTGTCGGGTACTAGGTGACCCGGCACCACCCGTCCGCTCTCCGCCGGCCGGTCCCGGCTGACGGGCATCCCTCGGCCAGCCGGAGATCAGCTTTCTGGGTAGGCTGGACGCATGGTGGTAGCCCAGCGTTTCGGAGCGGAACACCGGATCCTCGTCACCGGCGGTGCCGGATTCGTCCCGTCCCACCTGGTCGACGCGCTCGTCGCGCGGGGCTGCACGGTGGTCGCGGTGGACAACTTCGTCACCGGCTCCAAGGAGAACGTCGCCCACCTGGCCGACCATCCCCGGTTCACCCTGGTCGAGGCCGACGTCTCGGACGGGCTGCCCGAGCACCACCCGGCGATCGCCCAGCGGTTCGACGCCATCATGCACCTGGCCTCGCCGGCCAGCCCCACCGACTTCGCCACGCTGCCGATCGAGATCCTCCGGGTCGGCTCGCTGGCCACCCTGCACCTGCTCGACCGGGCGGTCGCCGACCGGGCCCGGTTCGTCCTCGCCTCCACCTCCGAGGCGTACGGCGACCCGCAGGTGCACCCGCAGGTCGAGACGTACTGGGGCAACGTCAACCCGATCGGCGTACGCAGCGTCTACGACGAGGCCAAGCGGTTCGCCGAGGCGAGCACCATGGCATACCACCGCTACCACGGGCTCGACGTCGGCATCGTGCGGATCTTCAACACGTACGGGCCGCGGATGCGGCCGGACGACGGGCGGGCGATCCCCACCTTCATCACCCAGGCGCTGCGCGGCGAGCCGCTGACCGTGCACGGCACCGGTGCGCAGACCCGGTCCATCTGCTACGTCAGCGACCTGGTCCGGGGCATCCTGCTGCTGCTCGACTCGACCGAGACCGGCCCGATCAACTGCGGCACCGAACACGAGGTGTCGATGCGGGAGCTGGCCGAGACGATCGCCGAGCTGACCGGGAGCCGGTCCCAGGTGACCTATATCACCCGGACCGCCGACGACCCCGAGATGCGCCGGCCGGATCTCACGCTGGCCCGGGAGCGGCTCGGATACGAGCCCGAGGTGGCCCCGACCGAGGGGCTGCGCCGGACGATCGAGCACTTCAGCCAGCGGTTGGCGGGGTAGCGCAGGATACCCCGCCCCGGGCCGCCCGGGCCGTGGCACCCAGAGTCTTCTTGGTTCCGCTACGTACCCTGTGGGCATGTTCGCGAGCCCTCCCCCGAACGCGGCCAACAGTCCGTACCGGATGACGGCCGGTGGATCCGCCGGCCGGGCCTCGGTGCCCGGCCCCGGTCAGCCGGCCGGGTCGAGCCGGATCTCCGGCCGGGCGCAGGTGTCCGGCGTACCAGGTCAGGCCCGTCGGCACGACGCCCCGGCCGGTCCCGGCGGCGGTGGCCCCGGCGGTCCCGGCGGTCCGGGTCTGCCCGGCGCCCCCGGGCGCGGCGGCCCGCGCCCCCGGTGGGGCCGGATCGCCCTGGTGGCCGGCGTCGCGGTGCTGGTGCTGGCCCTGCTGGCCGGCGGCGGCGCATGGCTCTATCTGCGCGGGTTGGACAAGGACCTGGCCCGGACGGACCCGTTCGCCGAGCTGGCCGGCGGGCGGCCCAAGTCGGTGAGCGGCGCGCTGAACATCCTGATGGTCGGCAGCGACTCCCGGGACCCGGACGCCCCGGTCGACCAGCGCAGCAAGTGGCGGGCCGACACCATCATCGTGATGCACATCCCGGCCAGCCACGACAAGGCGTACCTGGTCTCGATCCCCCGGGACCTCTACGTGCCGATTCCGGAGAACTCGAAGGCGGAGTGCGGCAGCGGCGACCGGGGCAAGATCAACGCGGCCTTCGCCTTCGGTGGTCTGCCGCTGGCGGTCCGCACCGTGGAGTGCTTCACCGACGTCCGGATCGACCACGTGATGGCGATCGACTTCGCCGGCTTCAAGGAGGTCACCGACGCCCTCGGCGGGGTCGACCTGAAGGTGGAGCGCAGCATCACCTCGATCCACAAGCCGTACCGGAAGTTCGACAAGGGCGTCAACCACATGAACGGGGCCGAGGCGCTGGACTGGATCCGGCAGCGCAAGCAGTTCCCGGACGGCGACTTCGCCCGGATGCGCCACCAGCAGGAGTTCCTGCGGGCGCTGATGGACAAGGCGGTCAGCACGGGCACCCTCACCAACCCGGGCAAACTGAACGCCTTCCTCAAGTCGGTCACCAGTGCGGTCACCGTCGACGAAGGCTTCTCGCTTGTCGACATGGCGATCCAGTTCCGCAACCTGCGGGGCGAGAACCTCCAGTTCATCACCAGCCCGCACAACGGCAGCGAGACCATCGACGGCGAGTCGGTGGTGGTGTCCGACCGGCAGAAGGCACTGGCCATGTACCAGGCGATGGCGGCGGACACGATGGACGAGTGGGTGGCGGCGAACGTCGCACCGACACCGACGCCGGCCAACGGCGGTTGAACCGATCGGCGCGTGTACCCGTAGATGAACAGGAGCAGGTAACGTAGTTGAATTCGGGGCGACCGGCGGGTTACCGCACCTTGTCACGGCGTCCCGCCCTCACCCCCGAACCTGGAGCAGGCATGCCGGTGCAGTCCCGCCGACGTCCCCCACGGCCCGCCTCGACGGTCCCGCCCTCCCGGGCGACCGCGTCGGTGGGGCCGTCGCCGCTCGACGACTGGCCCGAGGCGTCGGACGGGCCCGCCGGCAAGACGAAGAGCGGCAAGGGCGGCAGAGGCAAAGGGGGCAGGGGGGGCAAGAGTGCCCGGCGCCGCAGGACCCCGCTCTGGGCCCGGCTCACCGTCATCTTCGGTGCCGTGCTGATGCTCTCCAGCGGGGTGGCCATCGCCGGCATGCAGGTCGCGATCGACCAGGCGACCAGCAGCATCCAGCAGGAGAACCTGCTCGGTGGCGCGGGCAAGTCCGACGCCGAGGGCGGCAAGGACCTCGACGGCCCGATCGACCTGCTGCTGCTCGGCATCGACGCGCGGGCCCGGCTGGACGCCGACAACGTACGGGCCGACACCATCATCGTGCTGCACATCCCGGCCACCCACGACCAGGCGTACCTGCTCTCCATCCCGCGCGACACCGAGGTGCAGGTGCCGGCCTTCAAGAAGAGCGGGTACGGCGGCGGCACCGCCAAGGCGACCGAGGCGTTCTACCACGGTGCGCAGAACGGCGGCGGGCTGGCCGGTGGCGCGCAGCTGATGGCGGCGACGGTCAACAAGCTGACCGGGATCAGCTTCGACGGCGCGGCGATCATCAACTTCAGCGGCTTCAAGAAGATCATCGACGCCCTCGGCACCATCCCGATGTGCGTGCGCCACGAGGTCAAGTCGCACCACATGAAGCTGGTCGACGGCGAGCCGATGTGGAACCACGAGGCCGACAAGGCCCGCGGGGTCAAGAAGCCGGTGGTGCACAAGAAGGGCTGCCGGCAGATGGAGGGCTGGGAGGCGCTTGACTACTCGCGGCAGCGCTACGGCCTGCCGCGCGGCGACTACGACCGGCAGCAGAACCAGCAGCAGCTGATCAAGGCGATGGCCAAGAAGGCCATGAGCGACGGCGTGATGACCGACATCGGCAAGCTCAACGAGTTGATGAAGGCCGCCGGCGAGGCGCTGATCGTGGACACCGGGCGTACCCCGATCGCCGACTTCATCTTCACCATGCGCGGGGTGGCCGCCAACGACCTGGTGCTGCTGCGCACCAACGACGGCAACTTCGCCGGCAACGGCAACGGTCGGGAGACCCTCAAGCCGATCAGCCAGCAGATGTTCGCGGCGGTCAAGAACGACCGGCTGGACGAGTTCATCATCAACAACCCGACCGTGCTCGCGTCGACCAAGTAGCGCCGCCCGGACGGATGTCGCCAGGGAAAATCGCAAAAGCCGCTGGACGCGCAAACCGGACGCCTAGCCTGAGCTGAGGAAGCTTCACTCAGTGCCGGGTCCGGGGAGGGGTCACGTTCACATCCAGGCGGGCTGCTCCGGCCACACCCGGGCAGCCAGGACGAGTCCCCGGCACCGGCCGTACCGGAAGATCAGCGGACCGGCGCCGGCTGCGGGAGGCGCCGGTCTGGGCCAAGGTGGCACTCGGGCTCGGCCTGGTCCTGCTGCTGGTCTCCGGAGCCGGCGGCGCCGGGCTGCACATGCTGGCCGACCGCTACGACAACAGCGTGGTCAAGCAACTGCTCCTCGACCCGGCCGCCCGCGGCGACCGGAGTGACGTCGTCGGCCCGCTCAACTACCTGCTTGTCGGCTCCGACGAGCGCCCCGCCGCCAGTCCCGGCAGCGACCAGCGCTCCGACACGATCATGATCGCCCACCTGCCGGCCGGGCTGGACCGGGCCTACCTGATCTCGGTACCCCGGGACCTGCTCGTCGAGATCCCGCCCGCCACCGCCGGCGGCTGGCCCGGCGGCCCCGACAAAATCAACTCGGCTTTCCAGTACGGCGGCGGCGGCCAGGGCGGCACCCGACTGCTCTCCGCCACCCTGAGCCGGCTCACCGGAATCCGCTTCGACGGCGCCGCGCTGGTCAACTTCGCCGGCTTCCAGCGCGCCATCGACCTGCTGGGCGGGATCCGGATGTGCGTCGACACCCCGGTCCGGTCGATCCACACCCGGAACCTCTTCGAGGCGGGCTGCCACCAGATGACCGGGGCGCAGGCGCTGGACTACGCCCGCCAGCGCTACGACCTGCCGAACGGCGACTTCGACCGGCAGCGCCACCAGCAGCAGCTGTTGCGGGCGATGATGGACAAGGCCACCACCGGTGACATGCTCCGCAACCCGCTCCGGCTCGACCAGGTGATCCGGGCCGTCGGCTCGTCGTTCACCGTCGACACCAACGGGGTGCCGCTGGAGGACCTGATCTTCGGTCTGCGCGGGGTGCGTTCGGACGCGCTGCGTGGCATCCAGCTGCCGTCCCACGCGGAGACGATCGACGAGGTCTCGTACGTCCTGCTGGACGAGCCGGCCTACACCCTGTTCGACTCGATGGGCGGCGCCGAGCTGGACAACTGGGCACGGCAGCATCCGAAATGGGTCAACCCGCTCTAGGCTCCGGGTGCGATCCCGGTCAGGCTCTACCCTTGGTAACCGTGTTCGCAGCCAACGTACCCGCGGTTACCGCCGCCGAAGTGCCCGCCGACGCCTACCTGCTCGACGTACGCGAGCCGGACGAGTGGACCGCCGGGCACGCGCCCGACGCCCACCACCTGCCGATGATGGAAGTGCCCGCGCGGCTGTCCGAGATCCCCTCCGACGCCGACGTCGTGGTGGTCTGCCGCTCCGGCGGCCGTTCGGGACAGGTCGTCGGCTATCTGATGAGCCACGGCTGGGACAACGTCCGCAACCTCGACGGCGGGATGCGTGCCTGGGCCGCCGCCGGCCGCCCGCTGGCCAGCGAGGACGGGCAGCCGGCCCGGGTCGTCTGAGCACCGGCCGCCCACCCGGGAGCGCGAGGACGGCGGTACTGCCGAAAGCGGCGTCGAACGGGCAGACTCGGAGCATGCCGGAACGCCCCGATTACCCCCGCCTGGTCGCCGGCCACGCCGAGGTGCTGGGAATGCTGAACGCGGGCGAGGTGGGCCTGCCGGTGCTCAACCGGCTGTTACGGGTCGCCGGGCGGGCGCTGGGGGCACCCGGGGTGGCGTTCGTCGAGTTCGGCCCCAGTGGCGGCCGGGTGGTCGGCGGCGACGGGGAGCTGGACTGGGCGGTCGGGCGGCCGATCCCCGTCCTCGACCAGCCGGCCGACGAGCGGCTCTGCGGCCCCGGGGTACGCACGATGAACGTCGACATCCTCCCGCCGGACCTGGCCGAGGAGCTGGACGGGCGCGGCCTGCGGCACCTGCTGGCCGCCCGGGTGGAGATCGGCGGCCTGACCATCGGCAACCTGTACGCGGTCTACCCGGACGCGGAGCGCCCCGCCGACCCGGAACACCAGTCGGTACTCGACTTCCTGGCCGCCACCGCCGCACACATGTACGGCGACCAGGCCGGCCTGCCGGTGCACGGCGACGGCACCGTGGTCGCGGCCCTGGCCGACGGGCTGGCGGTCGTCACCCGGGACGGCACCGTGCAGCTCTGGAACCCGGCCGCCGAGAAGGTCACCGGGTTGCGCGCCGCCGAGCTGCTGGACCGGCCGCTGCCGTTCCCGGTGCCGCCGCCGGGGCAGGTGCTCGACCACCGGCTGCCGGACGGCCGCTGGCTCAAGATCACCTCTGGTGAGCTGCCGGGCGCGGCGGCCGCCCGGGTGGTGACCTTCCGGGACAGCAGCGACCAGCACATCCGGGACCACGACCGGGACCTCTTCGTCGCGGTGACCAGCCACGAGCTGCGTACCCCGGTCACCGTGATCAAGGGGTACGCCGACACGCTCGGCACGCACTGGGAGTCGCTCTCCGACTCGGACCGCCGACAGGCGGCCGGAGTGATCGGCCAACGGGCCGGTGAACTGGCCCGGCTGGTGGACCGACTGCTCGCCACCACAAACGACGCCGGACCGGTCGGCGGTTCCCCGCCGGTCCCGTTCGACCTGCTCGACGCGCTCCGGGCGGCCGTCGCCGACCTCCCGGCCGAACTGCGGCACCGGCTGGTGATCCGGCTGCCCGAGCACCTGCCGAAGGCGCTCGGCGACCGGGCCAGCCTGGCGACCGTGCTCACCGAACTCACCACGAACGCCGGCAAGTACTCCCCGGACGGCTCGCCGGTGCTGCTCAGCGCCGAAGCCGACCGGCGGACCGTGGCGTTCCGGGTGAGCGACCGGGGAATCGGGGTACGTCCGGAGCATGTCGAGCGCGCATTCGAACGGTTCTGGCAGGGCGAGTCCGGTGACCGGCGCCGCTATCCCGGCGCTGGCCTGGGGCTCTACCTGGTACGCCGGATCGTCGAGCGGCAGAATGGCTGGGTTTCCCTCCGTCCACGCGACGGCGGCGGTACGGTCGCAGAGGTGCGGCTGCCCCGAGGCTGAACCGAGGTCGCCCGACGCCGCCGTGCCCGGTGGTCGGTCGGGGCGGCACCTGGCGTCCGGTGGTCCGTCGAGGAGGCACCCGGGGTGAACCCCTTCCAACCTGAACCGCGCGGCGCTCGGGCAGCGTGCCCGACCCTGCGACCCGTCGACCCCGAGGGGGATGCCGACAAGGGCTCGGCGTCGAGCATCTCGACGGAACGACCGGCGTCGAGCATCTCGACGGAACGACCGGCGTCGAGCATCTCGACGGAACGACCGGCGTCGAGCATCTCGACCGAACGGGCGTGGTGCCTGCTGGTGCCGCAGCACGCCCAGGGCGCCCGTACCGCCCGGCACCGGCTCGGCGCCGAACTCGACGGTACGGTCCCGTCGGCCCTGCTCGGCGACGTCGAGATGGTGGCGGCCGAACTCCTCGGCAACGCCGTACGGCACGCCCCGCCGCTGCCCGGCGGGATGATCCGGCTGACCTGGCTGCTGCGTACCAGCCCGACCGCGCACACCGTCGAGATCCGGGTGACCGACGGCGGCGCCACCGGCCCACCCCGGGTCCGGCAGGTCGGACCGGCGGCGGTGGACGGCCGGGGGCTCTTCCTGGTCGCCGCCCTCGCCACCGAGTGGGGTGTCGAGCGGGACGGGCTGGGGCAGAGCGTCTGGGCCCGTCTGGTGCACCCGGTCCGGCACACCCTCACCGTCCGATGACCACCCCTCCGGCGTCCTGACATCCTCCCCGGGTTGCGATCCTTCCGTCGCCGGCAAGCCCTCACCGGGACCAGCCACCCGACGGTCCGCTCCGCCGCTGGTCCGCAGGTGGCTGTCAGGACGGGCGCGAACTCGGCCGTCGGACATGAGACCAGGCAGAAGATCATGGCTTCGGAGTACTAGGCTGTCTCGCCGTGGGCAAGCGTCGAAAGATCTCCCGGTCCGCCGCGACCGGTGCCAGCGGCTCCGCGAGCGCCGAGAGCCAGACCGCGAAGCGGCAGAAGGTACGGGACGTCTTCGTGCCCCGGCCCTTCGAGGGACTGATCGACGAGGTGGAGTGGATCGCGCTCCGCGAACTGGTGCCGGCGGCTTCCGCCCCGCTGACCCTGGCGCCGCACCTGGTCGAGGAGTTCGGTGACCGGCCGGTCGTCCTGGCCACCGTGCTGCCGATGGCCACGCCCGCGATCACCAAGCCGGACGGCCGGATCATGATCGGCCTGCAGCGACACGTGCAGTCCGGCGACGTCTCCCGGGACCTGGCCGAGGCGCTGCTCTGCGCCCTGCGCACCGAGCCCGGCGGTACGGTCTCGGTGCCGGCGCTGCCCGGCGAGGGTCCCCGGCTGCCGGACGTACTCGTCGACGGGCCGCTGGACATCACCATGCACGACGGGTTCGAGTTCTGGCTCGACCCGGGCGCGGGCGAGGACCCCAACGTGAAGGCGTCGCTGGAGCGGGCGAACGCCTCCATCTATCCGACGGTCCGGCTGGCCGCCGCGCCGGCCGCGTACTGGTGCCAGGTCAGTGACAAGAGCCACGTCCGCTGGGTGCTCCCGGACGACGAGGACGCCGCTCTGGATGCGCTCTCCCGACTCTCCGCCGCCGGTGAGCTGCTGCTCGGCCCGCAGACCAGGTTCGCCGGGATGTTCCGGGCACACGGCCGGCTGGTACCCGTCTGGGATGTTCCCCGGGAGGCCGCGCCCGAGTCGTGGGAGGGCCCGCTCGCGGACTGCGCGAAGCGCTACGCCGCCGCCCTTGCCGATCCGGCCCCGCTGGACGCCGCCGCCCGCCGCGCCAAGCAGGGCCTACTCGGCCGCCAACTGACCCTCCGCTAACCCGCCACGCCCCCCGCCGGACCTCCGGCAGGTCAAGATTCTTGACGGGTTGTGGTTCGGCATGCACCACAGTTCAACAAGAATCTTGACCCCCTCGGGGCGCGGCGGGGCGTCAGCATTTGTTGACGGGTCGGTGTCGTCAGCATATGCTGACGACATGTCCTCGTTCGCCGACCTCGACCGCGCCGTGCACGGAAGCGATCCCGACGCCGCGCTGCGGGCGGTCGCCCGGCTGCGCCGCCTGGTGGAGCAGGTCGAGGCCGAGCAGGTGGCGGCGGCCCGACGGGCAGGCTGGTCGTGGTCCGACATCGCCGTCCGGCTGGGCGTCACCAAGCAGACCGTGCACCGGAAATACCGTGACCAGGAGGTCTGATGTTCCGAGGCGATCACCCCGAACTCCGGCGTACGGTCACCCGCGCCCGGACCGCCGCCGGTGAACTCGACCACCCCCGGGTCGGCAGCGAGCACCTGCTCCTCGCTCTCACCGCCCCCGACCACACCGCAACACCCGACCACACCGCAACACCCGACCACACCGCAACACCCGGCCACACCGCAACACCCGGTCACGGCGTCGGCGCCCTGTTCGGCCGGCACGGCGGCACGGAGCAGGCCATCCGGACAGCCGTCCGCCGGGCCGGACCACTGGGCGCCGGAGCCGCCGCCGACCGCGACCTGCTAGCCCCGCTCGGCGTCGACGTGGCCGGGCTCCTGTCCCAGCTGGCTCCATCCACACTGGACCGTACGACCCGGCCCGAGCCACTGCTGCCGTTGGGCGCGACCCGAGCACGCCGGCGGTGCGCCCGCACCAACCCTCCGCTCGGGCTCGACGCCCAGGCGGCGTACGAAGCGTCGCTCCGACTCGCACTCGCCCGCCGGGACCGCGAACACCGGCCGGAACACCTCGCCCTCGTCCTCGTCGCCCTCGACCCGGCGGTGGCATGGGTACTGGAAGCCGCCGCCGTGGACCGCCCGACCCTGCTCGCCGAGCTGGCCGCCGCCTTCCCGGCACCGGCACGCAACCCACTGCTCCGCGCCGAGCGCCGGATCGGCCAGCGCTCGCGCGGGCACGACCTGGTCCGGCGCTACCAGCGCACCACCGGACGTACGGTCACCTCGGCCGGCGCGGTCGCCACCCTCATCTGCCCCTGAGGAGTCGATCCGAGCACTGGTTCTTCGCGGCCAGCAACTGCAACTCCTGGAACTGCCGCTTGTCGGTGGGCTTCGGTTCGCACAGCATCCGGGCGACCTCGCTGACGCCGACGTCGCGCAGCAGCCCCGCCAGGTGGTCGGGCGACCAGCGGTAGGCCGTGATCACCGTGTGGTCGAAGGACTGTGTCGGGATCGCCGGGTCGTCGGTGGCGAAACAGCTGATCAGCAGCTGGCCGCCGGGGGCCAGGACCCGGGCGAACTCCGCGACCACGGCCGGGAGATCCCTCGGCGGGGTGTGGATGATCGAGGACCGCGAGAGCACCCCGGCCAGCACACCGTCCGCGATGTCGAGCGCCGCCATCGATCCCACCTCGAACCGCAGATCCGGGTTGGCCTTCCGGGCCAGCTCGATCATCGCCGGCGAGGCGTCGACGCCGAAGGCACGCAGCCCCAATCCCCGCAGATGAGCGGTGACGTATCCCGGCCCACACCCCAGGTCGGCAACCTCGCCGTCACCACCGGTGCGCACCAACTCGGCGAACGCGGCAAGCAGTGCCCGCTCCACTGGCCGGTCGCGCAGGCTGTCGGCGAACTGCTCCGCGTACAGCGTGGCGACGGCGTCGTAGGCGTCCCGGGTGGCGGGAAGGGAGTCCAGGTCGGTCACCCGGGGACCGTAACCGACGCCACCGACACGGGGGCGGCACCGCTCAACGCGAGCCGCGCGTTCGTGGCGGGACGGTCCGTCGCCGCCCTGCTGCCCAACGAAGGTGACGCACATGCCGGCCGTCGGGTCGAGGAGCCTCGATCGGGGTTGTCGCGCACGGCGAACCCCGAGCCCTCTCATTGACCTCAACCATGATCGAGGTCCTACGTTTGCCAGGCAATGTCCTCCACCGGCATCACCTGTGAGGAGAGAACACGGATGGCGGCGCAGCACCTTTCCGACACCCAACTCGCGGCCCAACCCGCGGCCTACTGGGCCAAGCTGGCCTACGAGTCCCTGGTCGCCTTCATCCGCGCCCGGCAGGCCGAGTCCGGCTTCACCCAGCCGCAGTTCTGGCTGCTGCGCAACCTGTCGAGGCACGACATCTCGCCCGACGGCCACGGCATGACCGTCGCCGAGCTCCGGCAGGCGATGAGCAGCTACCTCCGGCCCGAGGACGACCTCGACGCGGAGGCGGCGGTCCTGGTGGAGCGGGGCTGGCTCACCCGGGACGGCGAGGGACGGCTGTGGATCACCGAGGCGGGCGAGACGGCACGCGTCGACCTCGGGAAGCATGCCCCGGCGATTCGCGACCGCATCCACCAGGGCATCGACGACGCCGACTACGTCACGACCCTGAAGGTGCTCCGGCAGATGATTCGGAACACCGGCGGCCCGGAGATCTGACGGTTCGCCGCCGGCGGCTGCGGAGCCGAGCCGGAGGCGGGCCGGCACGCGCTGCTGGTGCGGGAGGATGCGGGAGGATGTCGGGATGAACCTGGAGGATCTTCGGCTCGGCGTCTACCACTCGTTCGCGCAGTGCGGGCGGGCTCCCACGACAGACGAGCTGGCTGAGCAGTTCGGGCTCGACACCCAGGCCGTTCAGGCCGGCCTGACCGAACTCGCCGCCTCCCGCCATCTCGTCCTCGACCGGTCCGGCCAGATCGTGATGGCGCACCCGTTCTCCGCCGTACCGCTCGGATTCGCCGTGATGGGCAGCCGGACCCTCTGGTGGGGCGGCTGCGCCTGGGACTCCTTCGCGCTGCCGCATCTGCTGCCCGACGAGGACGAGGTGCTGGTGTCGACCAGATGCCCGGCCTGCGCACATCCGCACGCCTGGAACGTCGGCAACCAGCGGCCGCCCGACGGCGACCAGGTGGCCCACTTCCTGGTACCGGTGTCCCGGATGTGGGACGACGTCGTGCACACCTGCCGGCACCAGCGGTTGTTCTGCTCCGAGTCCTGTGTCGACTCGTGGCGTCGGGCCACGGGTGCGGATCACGGCTACCTGATGGACCTCGGCACCCTCTGGAAGCTCGCCTCGCACTGGTACGACGGGCGCCTCGACCGCGGCTACGTCCGACGCGAACCGTCGGCGGCCCGGGAATACCTGCGCGGCGTAGGCCTCTCGGGCAGCTTCTGGGGAGACGAGCCGGACCCGGCGTGACGACCACGCCGGGCTCCCGTCTGTCCTGTCAGGACTGCTCGCCGACCGAGCCGATCCGCTTCGCCAGCTCGACGAACGCCTGCCAACCCGCCGGCCCGAAGGTAAGCGTGCCCCCGGCGCGGTCCTTGCTGTCCCGGACCAGCACCCGCCCGACCAGATTGTCCGCCACCTCGACACACGCACCCTGGTTGGAGCCGCTGCGGGTGCTCTTGCGCCACCGGGGCACCAGATCACTCATGGTCGTCGACCGCTCTCCGGAGAAGGTCCCTGGACGGCTGCACCGGTAGGGCCAGCCCGCTGACGATCTCCCACGATATTTCCAACTGGTCCAGATCTCCGCCGTCCGTCACCACCCGGCCACGGAGCTGGTCGTCCACATAGCCGGCTCGTCGACCGGCGGGAAGCGTCGCCAGCACGAACGCGCCCTGACGACCAGCGTGCAGGCCAGCCGAACGAGGGACCACGAGGATCTGGATCTTCGGCCGCTGGCTGAGTTCCAGCAGGTGTTCCAACTGCTCCCGGCGCAGCTCGGGCGGCCCGAAGGTCAGCGCGAACTCGTTGATGATCGCCGAGAACGTCGGCGGCTTGGGGCGGTCGACGGTCGCGGCCCGACGCTCCCGTCGGACCTGCAAGGCCCGGTCGACCACCTCGTCCGACAACCAGCCGCCTTGCAGCACGGCACGGGCGTACCCCTCGGTCTGGAGCAGGCCCGGCCCGAGCATCGGCTCCCACCAGCGGAGCAGGGTGGCACGTTCCTCGGTGGACAAGGGCGAACTTCCGGCGTCCTGGCCGGCACCGCCCCGTTCCCATCCCGCCGACGGGAGGCAGCCAGATGAGACAGGTACGCAGCAGGGCCAAGCCCCGCCACCGCCGCGCGTGGTGGCGCCTCTGGCGGTACTGCCGATGCGGTCACCGGTGGCGCTGCCCCGACACGCCCGCACCGGTGCCGGCACGCCACCGGTCGCCGGTCACGCCACCCCGGCCCGAACCCGCCGGAAGCGAGCCGAGCCGAGCCGGGCGGGCCGGAACGGGTGGAGTCGTTCCAGCTCCACCCGTTCCGGGTGCCGGGCGGCCAACCGTCGACCCGACCGGGACGTGTCGACCCGTGCACACCTGGCCAACGGCCGGCCGGGTGCCCACACTCCCGGCCAGGAGCACCGTGCCGGGCGCGGTGCCCGGGTGTGACCGGTGATCGGGCCGCCGGCACGCTGGGAGCGGTTCGCCGCCCGTCGCCGCAGGCGCGAGCAGGAGCGGCAGGTTGCCGGACACACCCCGTCGGAGAGTTACGCCTGCCGGGAGTGTGAGCATCCCTGGCCGTGTCCGCAGGCTCGGCTGGCCCTGCTCGTCGGCTTCGCGGGCGACCGGGTCGGGCTGCTGATGTACCTCGGTGCCCATCTCGCCCGCGCCCTGCAACAGCGTCCGGACACGCACCCCGCACTGATCGTCAGCCAACTCCTGCACTGGGTGCCCCGCCGCCGCTGACCCTGCCCTCCGCTGCCGCTCCGGGTGGGCCGGGGCTGGGGCGGGATCACGCTCGTTCGGTGAAAGAGTGGCCTCATGCGCGGCGGAGGCCACTCTTTCCCGGATCGAGCACGATCGCGTCGCGACTCCTAGCGCGGGGCGGGCGCTGAGCGGGGTCCGGGGCGAGAGTCGGGGTCGGGGTCGGCCGTCGTCGCGGGGTGTAGGGGGTCGCGGACGAGGGGGCAGGACATGCAGCGCGGGCCGCCCCGGCCCGAGCCGAGTTCGGAGCCGGCGATCCGGATCACCTCGATGCCGGCCCGTTCGAGCTGGGCGTTGGTTTCCACGTTGCGCTCGTAGGCGACGCAGAGTCGGGGGGCCAGCGCCAGGGTGTTGTTGCCGTCGTCCCACTGTTCGCGTTCCGCCGTCACCGGGTCCAGGCCGGTGTCGATCACCCGGAGCGTGTCCAGGTCCATCGCGTCGGCCGCCGCCCGCAGGAAGGGTGCCGGCCCGTCGAGCTGGATGTCGCCGTCCGCGCCGGCCACCACCGTGTACGCCGAGAGCGTGTCCGCGATGTTCGGGTACATCAGTACGGCGTCGACGTCGACCATCGTGCACACGGTGTCCAGGTGCATGGTGGCCCGCTCCTGGGCGATCGGCACCACCAGGATGGTGTGCGCCAGTTTCGCCTCGAAGACCCGGCGGGCGAGTCGCTCGGCTCCGGCCGGGGTGGTCCGTTCGCCGACCCCGACGGCCAGCACGCCGGGGGCGAGCAGCAGTACGTCGCCGCCCTCCAGGTGCTCCAGGCTGGGGCCGTACACGAAGGAGGTGCCGGCGAACCGGGGGTGGTAGCGGTAGATCGCGTCGGTCAGACTTGTCTCCCGGCCCCGGGCCGGCATGGCCAGGCTGGTCACCGCCGCGTGGTCGCCGATCCAGGTGGACGAGTCCCGGGTGAAGAGCAGGTTCGGCAGCGGGTCGATCACGAAGTCGAGCCGGTCCATCAGCCGGTAGACCAGGCCGCCGCCCCGGCCGCCGAGCCGCAGCTCCTCGTGGGCGAGGCCGGCGATCAGCACTCCGGCCAGGGCGGCCGGGTCGAGGTACGACAGATGTTCGGCGACCCGCCGACGCAGGGTGTCACCGAGCCGGGGGTCGGCGAGTACCCGTTCGGTCATCTCGGACCGCGCGTCCGACACGGCGAGCGTCTCGGCGAGTAGCGTTCCGATGTAGAGCACCTCGACGCCGCGCCCGGTCAGCGCGGCGGCGAACGCGTCGTGCTCCTCCTGTGCCCGCCCGACCCAGGGGATCGCGTCGAAGAGCAACGAGTCGTTGTTCCGGGGCGTGAGTCGGGCGAGTTCAGGTCCGGGACGATGCAGCAGTACGGTGCCGAGACGGCCGACCTCGCTGTCCACGAAATGGCTCATCTTCGCAGCGTAGGGCAGCAGTTGGCACCATCCGGGAAAACAGGCTTCGGATGAATAGGGCATTCATCCACACTCACTCCGTCGGTTCAACTTGCCGCCCCCTAGTACTGGCCACGTACCGTAGTGAGGAGATAACTTCGAGGGACCTTTTGCCGGAGGTCACGATGACTGTCTTCTCTGCACGATCAGCGGTTCCGCCCGCGAGGGCACTGCCCCCCGCACCGGTCAACCCACTTCCCACGCTGGAGGCCGTCCGGCCGACGCCGATGGACTGGGCCCGTCGGCGCCGCGCCGAACGGGATGCCCGCCGGATCGAGGCGGCCGGTGCACGGGCGTTGAGCCGACTCGACCATCTCGGCCCGTCGTGGCACGTGGTCGACTGGCCGCGTACCGAGCTGACCGAGTCCAGCATGCTCGAGCTGGACTACCGGTCCCGGGACGAGCGGGCCGGCTTCCTCGCGATCGGCCCCAGCGGCCTCTTCGCGGTCACCGTGGCCGACCACGGTCGGTCCCGGGTCCTGATCGCCGGGGACGTCGTGCAGATCAACGGCAGGCGCCCGGCGTACGTCGCGGAGGCGCGCCGGGACGCGAAGCGGGCCGCCAAGGCGCTCAGCAACGCCGTCGGGCTGCCGATTCCGGTCACCCCGGTGCTCACGTTCGTCGGCTCCGGCGTGATCAGCGTCTACGGGCTGCCGAACGAGTGCCTGGTGGCGACCCACCGGGAGTTGGACCGGCTGCTCGTCGCGGGCGGCAACCGGATCAGTGCCGCGACCGCGGAAAAGCTCTCCCGGGTCGCCCAGTCCCCCGCCACCTGGTTGAACGCCCCTTACCGCTCGGCGGCGGACTACCGGTGGTACGAGGAGGGCCGAACGGCGGCTGACAAGCACGCCGGTCGCCGGTAGCGTCACCAGCCGACGCCACCCGCTGAGGCGGCGCCCGTCGCCGCCCGAGGGGGCGTGCGGGACGGGCCGTGCCGGCGGCGGGGACGGTGGACGGCCCAGCCGGCCGGTGCAGCGCGGGGGTCGCGGCCCTGCGGAGCCACCGGCTAGCGTGGGGGGTGGTGCGGCAAATAGGAGGCGCGGTGGCCCACGTCGAACTCTCGATCTCGGAGGCGTTCCCGACGCCGGCGACCACCTCGCCGGGACACGGGTCCACCGGCTTCGACGACGCCGACGGCCGCGCTCACGTCGACGGCCGCGCCGACGCCGGTGGCCGCGCCCGGGTCGACGGTTTCAGCCGGTGGTCGGAGGCCGTTTCGACCGCCGCCGAGCCGTGCCTGCTGATCGACCGGGAGACCACGATCGCCGCCGTCTCGCCGTCCTGCTGCCAACTGCTCGGTCTCGGCACCCCGCTCGAGGCGCTCGGCCTGCCGCTGCTCGGCAGCGCACTGCGGCTGCTCGACTTCACCGCCGCCCGGGGCGAGCTGACCGAGCAGGACGTCGAGAAGATTCCCCCGTTGCTCGCCCTCCAGTCGGCCCGGCTCGCCCGGGGACTGCTCCGGGTGCGCTGCCCGGAGGGCCGCGGCCCGGACGCCACCACCGTGGACGCGATCGCCACCCCGATCCTCACCGACGGCGAGGTCGCCGGCTCGCTCACCTTCTTCGCCGAGGTCTGAAGCAGTCGAGGTCCGAAGCAGTCGAGGTCTGGGGACGGTTGCGGCAGGCGGGGCACGCCGGGAGGCAGGGCCCGGCCGATGAGCGTACCCATGGTGATTTCCCGGTCACCCATCG
This sequence comes from Plantactinospora sp. WMMB782, assembly GCF_049179135.1. NCBI lineage: Bacteria > Bacillati > Actinomycetota > Actinomycetes > Micromonosporales > Micromonosporaceae > Plantactinospora > Plantactinospora sp. WMMB782. The sequence continues at coordinate 2,431,273 of NZ_JBMHMC010000007.1, forward strand.
GCTGGTCTCGTTGACCCGGTCGGCCAGTCGGATGCCTTCCGGGAGGTGATGCACGTCGCGATCAGGTCTTTTGCCGTACGGCGGTATTGGGCCGCTGACGCACCCACCGTAAGGTCTCCTCATGCTCGACATCGCTCTGCTGCCGGAGGAGTACGCCGTGTGCCGGCTGCCCGCCGACGCATCGGTGCCGGCCGGCCTGCTGGCCCCTTCGAGGGACTCCGGCGTCCTCTCGGTGACCCGGAGCGGCAGCGAGTTGTCGATCATCTGCCGGGCCGACCAGGTTCCGGCCGACGCCACCGCCGAGACCCCGTGGCGGTGCCTGCGGGTGGCCGGTCCGCTCGACCTGGCGCTGACCGGGATCCTCGCCTCCCTGGCCGTCCCGCTGGCCGACGCCCGGGTCAACATCGTGGCGTTCTCGACGTTCGACACCGACTATCTGCTGGTCCCCTCGGTACGACTCGTCGAGGCGCTCGCGGCGCTGCGGCAGTACGGGCACCGGATCGCCGGCTGAACGAGCGAGCGCCGGGTACGAGCGGACGGATCGTCGGAGCCTTTCCGACCGGGCCGGCGGCACCGGCAGCGGCAGCAGCCGTGCCGGCGGCAGCGCACGCCGGGTCGGCACCTGAAGGGGGGTCGATCATGGCTACGCCCTACCATTGGCGGGGCAATCCGCCGCACCACCCACGGCAGCCACCGATGCCCGAGGACCCGCCGTGCTCCGTCTCCCGTCGCCCGATCCCGGGGCGCCCCCGTCACCCGGTCCCGTCGCGCGCCCGTCACCCGGTCCGGTCGCGCCCCCGTCACCCGGTCCCGTCGCGCGCTCCTCGTCCGGTCCCGTCGCGCGCTCCTCGTCCGGTCCGGTCGCGCCGCCGCCGACCGGTTCCGTCGCGCCTTCGTCGTCCTCCGGGCCTGTCGCGCGCCCGGCGCCCGGCCGTGTCGCCGGTCGGCTCCGTGCCGCCCGGAGCCTGCCCGGGTGGCTGGCCCTGGGTTGCTGTCTCGCCCTGGCGGCCTGCGGTGTGCCGCCGGAGCTGAAGGAGCCGCAAACCACCCCGACCCGGCCGACCCGCACCCCGACGGTCGGCCCGACCGGCCTTCCGACGGCCGTACCGAGTCTGTCCCCGACACCGACGCCGAGACCGACCGCCCTGGCCGCCTGCCCGGCCAGCGGATCGATCCGCGACCAGGTCACCGCGCTGCTGCGCCGGACCGCGAACCTGCCCCGATCGGGCCGGGTCACCTTCCAGACCGGGCCGCTCTGCCTGGAGGACTGGCAGTACAGCGTCGTGGCGGTGGCCGGCCGGGAGCCGTTGCAGGCGGTGACCCGGGGCCGGGCCGGCAACCTGCGACTGGTCACCGCCGGCACCGACGTCTGCAACATCACGGTACGCGCGGAGGCGCCACCGGGGTTGCGGACCACGGTGTGTGACGCGCCCCCGCCCGCGTACGGCGGTTTGTAGGCTGACGGCATGCCCGGAACTCCGCCGACCCGCTTCGTCTACCTGGGGCCCGAGGGGACCTTCGCCGAACAGGCGCTGCGAACCATCCCGGCCGCGGAACGCGGCACCCGTACCCCGGCGCGCAGCGTGCCGGAGGCACTGGACGCGGTACGCGCCGGTGACGCCGACGCCGCGCTTGTGCCGCTGGAGAACTCCATCGGCGGTGCGGTGGCGGTGACGCTCGACGAGATGGTCGACGGTGAACCGCTGGTGATCACCCGCGAGGTGGTGCTGCCGGTCGAGTTCGTGCTCGCCGGGCCGCCGGGCCGGACCCTCGCCGGGGTGCACACCGTGGCGGCCCATCCGCAGGCGTCCACCCAGTGCCGGCGCTGGCTGCGCGAGCACCTGCCCGACGCGGTCGTGGTGGACGTGCTCTCCAACGCCGCCGCCGCGCTCGCCGCGGTGCAGGGCGAGCAGGACGCCGCGATCTGCGCGCCGATCGGCGCCAGCCGGCACCGGCTCGCCGTACTCGCCGACAAGATCGCCGACCACGACGACGCGGTGACCAGGTTCGTGCTGCTCAGCAGACCGGGACCGCCGCCGCCACGGACCGGTGACGACCTGACCTCGCTCGCCGTCTACATCGCGCACGACCGGGTCGGCGCCCTGCTCGCGGTGCTGATGGAGCTGGCGGTACGCGGGGTCAACCTGACCCGGATCGAGTCCCGGCCCACCGGCGAGGCGCTCGGCCGGTACGCGTTCTTCCTCGACTGCGCCGGGCACGTCGCCGACGACCGGGTCGGCGAGGCACTCCAGGGGTTGCGGAGGATCTGCGCGGAGGTGCGCTTCCTGGGGTCGTACCCGAGGCATCGCGGCAGCACGGCGGTGGCCGACCGGCCGGTCCCGGCGCCGGCCGGGCTCTCCGACGTGGACTACGCCGACGCGGCGGCCTGGCTGGCCCGGCTGCGGGCCGGCGAACTCTCCTAGGGTCCCGGCGGGCGGGCCGTCCTGGCCGCCGGACCGTCCGGACGGTTCGCCCGGATACGCGGCGAACCGAAGCGGGCGTCCGAAGTTTCTGCGCGCGAGGGCTTCGACACCTGCCGTACTCATTTACACTCGTCGATGGACACCCTTGGTTCACCAGCGGTTCATGATCCCTGGCCGCCGGTGTGCGAGGCACCCCACCGCGCCTCGGTCCAAACCCCCGTCCCCTGACGAACAGGACCGACCGTCATGACCACCGTGGTACGCCGAACCACCCTCGCCGGAGGGCTCGCCGCAGCCCTGCTGGCCGGACCGCTCGCCGTCGCGGCCACCGCCGCACCGACCGCCACCATCACCCTCAACGGGAACAGCGCGAGCGTCACCGGCAGCAACGTCACCGTCTCCGGCAGCGCGGTCACCATCACCGCCCCCGGCTCCTACCAGATCAGCGGCACGCTGAACAACGGATACGTCAACGTGGCCAGCGCCGCCGCCGGAACCGTGGAACTGATCCTCAGCGGTGCCTCGATCACCAACTCCAGCTCCTCCCCGCTCCACGTCACCGACGCCGACGCGGTCACCGTGACCCTGGCCGCCGGGACCAGCAACCGGCTCACCGACGCGACGACGTACACCAACACCGGGGAGCCGGACGCGGCGCTGTTCAGCGCGGCCGACCTGACCATCGGCGGCACCGGGTCGCTGGACGTCCGGGCCAACTACGCCGACGGCATCGTCAGCAAGGACGACCTGGTGATCCAGTCCGGCACGATCACCGTGAACTCGGTGGACGACGCCATCCGTGGCAAGGACTCGCTCACCGTCAACGGCGGCACAATAAACGTGACCTCCAGCGCCGGCGACGGGATCAAGTCCAACGAGACCGAGGCCGGCAAGGGCGTCCTCACCATCACCAACGGCAACATCACCGCCGCCGTCGCCGACGACGCGATCAAGGGCGAGAACGACCTGAACATCTCCGGCGGCACCATCAACGTGACCAGGTCGTACGAGGCGCTCGAAGGGCTCCGCACCACGATCAGCGGCGGCACCGTCAACGCCGTGGCGACCGACGACGCGGTGAACGCCGCCGAAGAGGGTCTGGGCCACATGCAGCCGTCCACGATCGCGTTCATCCGGGTCACCGGCGGCACGGTGGTGGCGACCGGCGGGACCGACGGCTTCGACTCCAACGGCTCGCTCACCTTCGCCGGTGGCACCGTGGTGGCCAAGGGCTCCAGCCGGGTGGGCGGTGGCGAGGGCGCGATCGACGCCGACGGGCCGATCACCTTCACCGCCGGCACGGTGCTGGGCGCCGGCCTGACCTCGATGGCCGTGTTCCGGGCGGTACCGAACACCGGCCAGGGCTGGGTGGCGCCCCGGTTCAGCGCCAACCTCGCCACCAACACGATCGTGCACGTCGTCTCCGGCAACACGGTGCTGGCGTCGTACCGGACGTCGGCCAACACCCGCGAGGTCGTCTTCTCGTCGAACCGGATCACCAACGGCCAGCAGTACGACATCTACACCGGCGGCAGCGTGTCCGGGACCGGTGTCGGGGGTTACCACAGCAGCGGCAGCATCAGCGGTGCGACCCGGGTGCTGACCGGCGTCACCGCCGGACGGTACGGCCGGTTCTGAGCTGAGCGACACCCGACACGGTTGAGCGACACCCGACCGGCCGAGCAACACGCGACCGGTCGAGCGACACCCGACCGGCACGGGCCGGAGGCGCCCCCGGGCGAGGCGCCTCCGGCGGCCGGACGCTGCCGGCGGCTGTCAGTCGAGCAGTTGGTTGAGCAGGCCGCCGCCACCGCTCTGCTCCTGGCGGCCCATGCCCTGGATCGGCGGCTCCTCGGACGGCTGCACGATCACGAAGCCCTGGCCGGCGAAGCTCATCGTGAAAGCCTCACCGGTACGCCGGCCGAGCAGCGTGCCGAGGCCGAGCTGCTCGGCCCGGTGGTAGCCGGTCTGCAGGCTCGCCGACCAGGCGACCGCCGCCTGCGGGTCGACGTACGTCGGCGCGTCGACGTTCAGCACCACCGGGGTGCCCTTGGTGGTGATCGCGATCCGTCCGTAGCCGCTGAAGACGCAGTTGAACAGGCCGGACGACGACATCATGCCGGCACCGCCGACCATCTTGATGTCGTACTGGAGGGTCGAGTCGAAGGCGAGCACGCTGGAACCGTTTATCGACAGCGCGTCGCCGGGCTCCAGGTCGATGATGTGCACGTCCGCCGCGTAGTCGGCGAGGAAGACGTCGCCCCGCCCGCTGATCCTCATCAGCGGGACACCCTCGCCGGTCAGCTTCTGCTTGAGAAACTTGCCGAGTCCGCCCGAGCCCAGCGCCTGGAACTGCACCTGCCCCTGGTACGCGACCATGGAGCCGACCCGGGCCATCGCCTCGCCGTTAAGTTCGATCTTGAGCATCTTGGAGTTCTGCAGCCGCATGCCGGGCTGGTCTGACTCCTTCTCCAGGTTCTCCGCCGAGAACAGCGCGCTGCGCATCACGTTCCTCCTGTGGGTGGAGGACCGAGGGTAGGTGTCCGGCGCAACCGGGCAGGTCGCGGGGCCCGCATCCGCGGTGCTCAGCCCCAGCCGAGGTCGTGCAGCCGGTCGTCGTCGATGCCGAAGTGGTGGGCGATCTCGTGCACCACCGTGATCGCGATCTCGTCGACGACGTCGTCCTCGTCGTCACAGATCCGCAGGATCGGCCGGCGGTAGATGAGGATCCGGTCGGGCAGCACCCCGGCGTAGTCCCAGCCTCGACTGGTCAGCGCGTGGCCCTCGTAGAGACCCAGCAGCTCGGGGCCGTCCTCCGGCGAGTCGTCCTCGACCAGGATGACGACGTTGCTCATCAGGTTGAGCAGTTCCTCCGGCACCTCGTCGAGGGCCTCGGCGACCAGTTCCTCGAAACGCTCACGGCTCATCTCGACCGGCACGCGCCCAATTGTGCCGCACACGCCGTGCCGCACACGCCGTGCCGCACCTGCCGGGAGCAGACCGCCGCCGGTGCGCAGGCGACGGTCCGCACCTGGGGTCAGGCGGAGAGGCGGGCGTTCAGCGAGATCTCGGCGCCGGGCGAGAGCAGCCGGGAGATCGGGCACCCCGCCTTGGCGGCCTCGGCCAGCTTGTTGAACTCGGCCTCGTCGATCCCCGGCACGTCGCCGACGGTGTCGAGATCGATCCGGGTCACCGTCATGCCCGCGTCGGTCTTGTCGAGGTGGACCTGGGCGGTGGTCTCCACCGAGGTCGGCGTGAAGCCGGCGTCGGCGAGAGCCTTGGAGAACGCCATCGAGAAACAGCCGGCGTGCGCGGCGCCGATCAGCTCCTCCGGGTTGGTGCCCTCGCCCTCCTCGAAGCGGGACTTGAACGAGTAGTTCCCCTGCAACCCGCCCTTGCCGGTGCGGATCGTGCCGGAACCTTCGGTGAGATTGCCCTGCCAGCGGGCGGATGCGGTGCGGATAGGCATGGTGCCGACGCTAGCTCATGCCGAGCGGCGACGCGACGACCCGGGCCAGGACGCCGGGCGGCGGCGTCGCGGCACAGGTCCGCGCCGGGGCCGCTGTGCCATCATCGAGCCAGGAGCCCGCCGCGGAAGGGACAGCCATGCCCGACGACGTCTCCATCCCCCGCCAGGACGGACCGGACGCTGCCAGCGTCGTCTCCTGGGGCGACCGCCCGGATACCGGCGGACGGGCCGGACTCGCCCTGCGCCGGCTCGGCCGGGACAGCCGGCTGGTGCCGGTGATCGGTGTCGCCGGTGCCGCCGCCGCCTTCGCCTCGCTGATCGGCGACTGGGCGGTGACAAGCATGACGGTCGAGGGCGCCGAGAACGCGGTCGCGCTGGGCAGCGGGGTCGCGGACATGTCGGCGTTCGGCACGGCGTACCTGGTCGGGGTGTTCGGGGTGGTCGGCTGCCTCGCCCTGGTCCTCTTCGGCTCGCCCGGCGTACGCCACGACGCCCGGGTCGCCGGACTCGCCGGAGCAGGTGCGGTACTCGGGGTACTCGTCGCCGCCACCGGTTCCCTCGACACCCTGGCCGACCGCTGGCAGGTGTACGGCCAGCTCGACGGGATGGTCATCGAATACGGCCAGGGGCTCGTGCTGGCGTACGTCGCCGTCGGCGGACTCGGGCTGGCCCTGCTGCTCGCCGGCCGCTTCGTCCGGCGTACCGCCGCCCCGCCGGCGTCGGCCGCCGAACCCGGTACCCCGGCCGGGGCGGCCACCCCCGAGGAGTCCGACTGGCCGTGGCGGCGTCCCCGGCCGGCCGGGGACCCGGAGGTGCCCGACGATGACGACGGCCGCCCGCCGCCGCCCGACCTGACGGTGACCCCGACCAAGCCGTTCGCCCGCTGAGGAACCCCCTGTTCCGTCACCAGCGACAATCGCCGGCCACCCGACGTCGGCACCGGGCGCCGGTACCGGACGGGCGTATCTCGATACCCGTGCCGCACCGTGCGGCGGTAGGCTCGGTTCCCGTGATTGACCTGCGTCTGCTCCGCGACGATCCGGAAACCGTCCGTGCCAGCCAGCGTGCCCGTGGCGAGTCCGAGTCGGCGGTCGACGACCTGCTCCGGGCCGACGAGGAGCGGCGGGCGGCGGTCGGGCGCTTCGAGGCGCTGCGGGCCGAGCAGAAGCAGCTCGGCAAGCGGATGCCGAAGGCCGACCCGGCGGAGAAGGCCGGGCTGCTCGCCCGGACCAAGGAACTCTCCGCGGAGGTGAAGGCGGCCGAGGCGGCCGTCGGCGCGGCCGAGGCGGTGCTGCGCCAGGCGCAGTACGCGATCCCGAACGTGGTCGAGGAGGGCGCCCCGCCCGGCGGCGAGGACGACTTCGTGGTGCTCCGCGAGGTCGGCACCCGGCCCGAGATCGAGAACCCGCGCGACCACCTGGAGCTGGGCGAGGCGCTGCGGGCGATCGACGTCGAGCGCGGGGCGAAGACCTCGGGCAGCCGCTTCTACTACCTGACCGGGGTCGGCGCGCTGCTCCAGCTCGGCCTGCTGCAACTCGCCGTCGCCCAGGCCGTGGAGTACGGCTTCACCCCGACCATCACCCCGTCGCTGGTCAAGCCGGAGGCGATGGAGGGGACCGGTTTCCTCGGTTCGCACGCCAGCGAGATCTACCGGCTGGAGGCCGACGACCTGTTCCTGGTCGGCACCAGCGAGGTGCCGCTGGCGGCGTACCACTCGGGGGAGATCCTGGACCTGGCCGAGCCGGTCCGGTACGCCGGCTGGTCGTCCTGCTACCGCCGGGAGGCCGGGTCGTACGGCCGGGACACCCGGGGGATCATCCGGGTGCACCAGTTCGACAAGGTCGAGATGTTCTCCTACTGCCGCCCGGACGAGGCGCACGCCGAGCACCTGCGGCTGCTGGCCTGGGAGGAGGAGATGCTGGCCAAGGTCGAGGTGCCGTACCGGGTGATCGACGTGGCAGCCGGCGACCTGGGCAGCAGCGCGGCCCGCAAGTACGACTGCGAGGCGTGGGTGCCGTCGCAGGGCCGGTACCGCGAGGTCACCTCGACCTCGAACTGCACCACCTTCCAGGCCCGCCGGCTGAACGTGCGATACCGGGACGAGCAGGGCAGGTCGCAGACCGCCGCCACCCTGAACGGCACCCTGGCCACCACCCGGTGGCTGGTGCCGATCCTGGAGAACCACCAGCAACCGGACGGCTCGGTACGGGTCCCCAAGGCCCTCCAGCCGTACCTCGGCGGCCGGGACGTACTCGAACCGGCGTGAGGACGGCGGCGAACCGGAGTGATCCGGTTTGGTGAGAAGCACTTCACACAAAAGTGCTCGGTGGAGCCCTGGCAGGGCTTCTGACCTGCGGCGGCATAGATCACGCCTCCTTTACGGGGCGCAGGCGGGGCACATCGCGCCGGAACACGTCATCGATCGCCTGGCGCGACCGGTCTTCGTCGTCCGGCCAGAGGTGGGTGTACACCTTCAGGGTCATCGAGGCGTCGGCGTGGCCGAGGCGGGCCGCGACGACCTTGGGGTTGAGGCCGGCCCGGATCAGCGCGCTGGCGTAGAAGTGGCGTAGATCGTGCATCGTCACGTCCGGCAGGCCGGCGCCGGTCCGGGCCGGCTCCCAGGTGTCGTTGAAGGTGTTCCGGCTCAGCGCGTTACCGGCCGGGTCGCGGAAGATCCACGCCGTGCCCTTCGCCGGGTAGTCCTTCAGGTGCGCGGCGAGCGCGTCGACCACCACCTGGCCGAGCGGGATCGTGCGGTAGCTGGCCCGGTTCTTCAGCGGCCCGACCAGCGTCCCGCCGCCGGCCTTCGGCTGCACCTGGCGATCCAGCGTCACCGTGCGCCGCAGAAAGTCGACGTCCGCGACCTGGAGGCCGAACAGCTCACCCTGGCGCAGGCCGGCGCCGGCACCGACGACGACCAGCGCCCGGTACCGTGGATCGATCGCGTCGGCGAGCGCGTCGACCTGGTCGACGGTCAGCGGCACGATCTCCTCGTGCGGTAGCTCCGGCAGCTTGATCCGCTGGCACGGGTCGTGCCCGATCAGCCGGTCGCGGACGGCGGCACCGAGGATCGCGCGCACCGTGGCGTACACCGGCCGGACCGAGCTGGGCGCCAGATCCAGGCCGGTCACCAACGCCTGAATCTCCGACGTCCGGATCTGCGCGACCGGCCGCTGGCCGAGCACCGGGTAGACGTGCTTGCCGAGCGCGTACCCGATCCGGGCGGCGGTGTTCGGCCGGTGCGGCTGCATCGCGCGCCACTTCTCGGCGTACGACTGGAACGTCATCTTCCCGGCGGCCGGGTCGATGTACGTGCCGGTGTTCATCCGGTGCTCTACCTCGGAGCGGAACCGGTCGGCGTCGACCTTGCGGGTGAACGACTTCTTCCGCTGCTTGCCGGCCTCGTCGCGCCAGCGGGTCACGTACCCGGGGCGGCCGTCCTTCCGCCGCTCAACGCTCGCCATCGTCGCCGCCAGCAGTCGTCACCGTGTACCGGCCACCGAAGCCGCCCCTGCCGTCCTGCTCGACCTCCACGACGTACCGCAGCCGGTTCGGGTTCCCACCCGACCGCGCGACCAGGAAGCGGCCGATCTCGTCAACGATCGAGTTCGCCTCGTGCGGGCGGTTCTCGCGGATGTAGGCGCTCACCTTCGGGTCGACCAGGTCGACAGACTCGCCGCGCCGGGTCAGCGGTTGCTCACCGACCGCCCAACGCCACGCCGCTTGCCAATCCGCGACGACCTCGGGGGTCAGCGGCACCCCGTCCGGCGTCGGGTCGTGCGGCAGCAGCAGCGTCAGCGGCGACACGTCGAGCACGACCGCCAGCGCCACCAGCTCGGCCGCGCTGATCTGCCGCCGCCCTTTCTCGGCGCGGTTCAGACCATCGGCGTTGATCGGCCGGCCGATCGCGGCCAGGTGCTCCGCGAGCCTCCGCAGGCTCAGCCCGCGTTGGTCTCGGACCCTCGCGAGGTTGGCCCCGATCACTTCGTCTGTCGACATAACCGCGACAGTACCCGACGACTTGTCGACGCGCAAGCATGCGTGTAGCGTCTCGATCATCGCGACGTCCGTCGAGAAAATCTCGGCAGACGTCTTGACTGGAAGGACGCACGCTCATGCGTGACACCCGCCCCCTCGCCTCCTCCCAGGAGCTCGCCGAGTACCTCGGTGTGCCGGTTCGGACTCTCGACCGGTGGGCGTACTGCAAGACCGGGCCCCGATACGCACTCGTGGGCCGCCATCGGCGGTACCGGTGGGCCGACGTCGAGAAGTGGCTCGACCAGCAGACCGAGCAGGCCGGGCAGGCAGCCTGATGGACCGGAACGGAGAAGCCCGCCACCCCCGGGCAGGGGCGACGGGCCAGGAGTCGACCGGCGAGACGTCGACCACGATGCTACTGCCACCGGCCGGCCCGGTCCGGGTCCGCTGGCGCAGGGTCGAAGTCGACCGGGGCCGCGGATGGTCCCTGGTCCGCTGGGAGACGCCGTGACCAACCAGCCGTACCAGCTGCTGCCGCCGCTGTCGGCGGAGGAGTACGCCGCGCTGCGAGCCGACATCGAGGCTCACGGCATCCGGGTACCGGTCGACGTGGACGAAGCCGGCCAGGTGCTCGACGGGCACCACCGGGCCGCGATCGCCGCCGAACTCGGTATCGACTGCCCGACCCGCGTCGTCCCCGGGCTGGACGAAGAGGGCAAGCGGCAGCACGCGATGGCGCTGAACCTGGCCCGCCGGCACCTGACGCAGGCGGACCGGCGCCGGTTGATCGCCGCCGAGTTGCGCCGTGACGACAGCCGGTCTGACCGCCGGATTGCCCGGATCGTCGGCGTGGATCACAAGACCGTGGGGGCGGTCCGCCGGTCGCTGAGTGGGGGATCTCCCCACCCGGAGCCGGAGCCGCTGACCGAGGCGGAGCGTCGGCAGGCTGCCGAGCGCACCGAGGAAATCGGGGCCGGACTCGCGTCCCTCGATAAGACCATCCTCGTGCAGCTGCTCTCCGGCGAGCCGCCGGCCAGCATCATCGGCTGGCTCTCCGTAGCGTGGCACCAGTTCGAGCTGGAGCACCACGGGGATGAGGAGTTCCTCGGCCCGGTCCGCAAGGTGATGTACACCGACCGCGTCCACGCTGTCATGGCGTGGCCGGAAGGCTGGTACGGGGACGAGTGCCGGCGCGAGCAGGACGAGTTGCATCAGCTCTACCTGAGCCGCACGGGCCGGGTGGTGTCGTGACGGCGCCGACCACCGACCAGCCACCGGCGGCCGGATGGGTCGAGACGTACGCCGACGCCCGCCGCTGGGTCCGGTGGACCGCCCGCCGCCGCTGGCCCCGCCACCCCGTCAACGATGCCGTGTGGGCCGCCAGCGTCGCGGACTGGCACCACGGTGGCCAATCGGAGCGTGCCGCGTGACCGATCCTGTCGTGCTGGCCGAGCGCACCGCCATCGGGTCGGCGCTGTGCGCCACCGCCAACGCCGATGTACTGCTGGGCCTGGTCGACGTCGAGCAGTTCTCCCGGCCGTACCACCGGCAGATCTGGCGGGCCGTGACCGACCTGCGGGCCGTCGGTGCCCCGGTCAGTCCGGCGACCGTGGCGGCACAGCTCGACGTTGACGGCATCAGGGCCCTGCCCAGCAACACCTACCTGACCGACCTGTACGCGGCGGCACCGACCGATACCGACGGGGTGCACTACGCCCGGATGGTGGCCGAGTACGCCGCGCAGCGCCGGCTACGGGCCGCCGGCGAGCGGCTGGCGCGGCTGGCCGAGTCGCCCGACCCTGACGTCCGGGCGGCCGGGCTCGCCGAGGCACGGGAGGCCCTGGGCCGGCTGGCCGGTCCGGCAGCGTCCGAGGCCGAGCCCGAGCGCCGCCGGTCGTGGCGGGCAGTCGACATCGGCCCGGTGCTGGCCGGCACGTACGAGCCGCCCAGGGCGACCGTGGGCCGCAGGGACGACGGGGTGGGGCTCTTCTACCCGGGCCGGATGCACACCATCGCCAGCGAGTCCGAGGCCGGCAAGACCTGGCTGGCGCTGCTGGCGGTACGCGCCGAACTCGAGGCCGGCAACGCCGTGGTGTATCTCGACTTCGAGGACGACGAAGGCGGCATCGTCGGCCGGCTGCTGGCCATGCAGGTCAAGCCCGAGCTGCTACGCGACCGGTTCGCGTACCTGAAGCCCGACGACGCCGTGAACGTGCTCGGCAACCGCGAGGACCTGGCCGAAGTGCTCGGTGATCTCCGGCCGACGCTGGCCGTGCTGGACGGGGTCACCGAGGCCATGTCGCTGCACGGGCTGGAGATGAAGGACAACACCGACGTCGCCGCGTTCGGCAAGCTGCTGCCCCGGTGGATCGCCGACCGGGGCCCGGCAACCGTGGCGCTCGACCACGTGACGAAGAGCGCGGAGGGCCGAGGCCGGTACGCCATCGGCGGGGTGCACAAGCTGAACGGGCTGAACGGCGCCGGGTACGTGCTGGAGAACCGGCGCCCGTTCGGCGTAGGACTGACCGGCCGGTCCGGGGTCTACATCACCAAGGACCGGCCGGCCCAGCTGCGCCGGCACGCACTGCCCGGGCGGGAAGGGCTGTTCTGGTTCGGCGACCTGGTGGTCACCTCCCACGAAGCCGACTTCGTAGAGGTGTCGCTCGCCGCCCCGGTGGCCAACCCGGACACCGGACTCCGGCCGACCGCCGTGATGACCAAGTTGTCGCGGATCCTCGCCGACAACCCCGGTGGCCTGTCGAAGAACGCCATCGAGCAGATGGCCGGCGGGAAGGCGGCCGTCGTCCGGACCGCGCTGGAACTCCTCGTGAACGAGGGCTTCGTACTCCAGCAGAAGCAGGGCGCCGCGATGGTGCACACCCACATCAAGCCGTACGTCATCGAGGCCCTGGAGGCTCCCAATGGATGACACCTCGTCCCCTCGTCCCAACCTCGTCCCACCTCGTCCCGGACGAACCGAAGCACCTCGTCCCCTCGTCCCGTCGTATAGGGACGAGGACGAGGGACGAACTCCGGGCGACCCTTCAACCCCAACCCCCGGGGACGAACTCGACGGCTGGCCGGAACGCCTACGCGCCGCCGTAGAGCAGACCACCCGCCGACGGCAAGCCCGACGCGACGCACACACCGAGTTCGCCCAACGCCGGGCACACGGACTCCGACAACGCCACACCACACGCCAAGCAGCCGCACGGCGCCGCCCATGACCGCCGGCCGCCCACCCCACTGGGGCAACTGGCCCACCTTCCTCGACCACGCCACCGAGCTGCCCGCCTGCCGAGGCACCGACCTCGCACTCTGGTTCCCCGAACCAGGCGAACGATGGAAGACACCACGCGCCCGCGCCATCTGCAACCGCTGCCCGCTCCAACCCGCCTGCCTGGCCTGGGCCCACCAGCAACCCACCGACCAACTACACGGCATCTGGGCCGGCACCACCCAAGGCGACCGCCGCGCCCACCGACGAACCAGCCGAGCCGACCAGCCGTCACCCACAGCTACCAGCCACGCGGCGTGAACCGACGACCGAGCCCGGACGTAGACGCCAGATGGACAGCGGCAGGCACGGCATCACTCTGACCTGCGCGTTTTTCCCGAGTGGGGGTACCCCCCGAACAGCCCGCTATGGCCAAAATCTCTCTCCCTTGGACGCGAGGTCACTGATAGTGACGTATCTCGGTTGATCTCGGCTCTTCGCCGCTCGGTGCGTCCCGCGATCTCCCGGCGCCTTCCGGCTGCTGGAAGAAGTCGTGTCATGCCGGCAGGTTGCCGAAGATTCTTCGGCTGAAAGCGCATCAGATCTTCGATCCTTCGGCACCGAGCACTAGGCTGTCAGACAGTTGTCCGACGTGGACGGGAGTAGGCGATGGGGCGGGGAGCGGCTCGGCCGTCGGTGCGGCTGAACGGTCAGCAGATGGCGGCATTGGAGGAGGCGGCGGCCCGGAACGGGACCACGGTGTCGGAGTTGCTGCGGCAGGGTGCGGAGCAGGTGGCGGATCCGGCGCAGCATGCGCCGACCGTGGCCGGGCTCCGTCGGCTCGACCCGCAGTCGGGGCTGTTGGTGGCGTTGCTGACCGAGCTGGACGGGCTCGGGATCGGCGACGTCATGCCGGAGGCCCGTCGACAGCTGGACCGGGCGCGGCAGCTTCAGGCCGGGGCCGCCAGCGAGGTGCATCGGGCGCGCGACGGGCGTGCGGTACTGGTCGAGCGGCTGGCGGGCGGGGACGTCGGGGCGGCTGAGGCGGCGCAGCGTGACGTGGAGTACGTGCCGTGGTTGGACGGGGAGCGGCCGGCGTTGCGGCTGGCGGAGCGTGCGATCTCGGAGCTGACGGCGGCGGCCCGCCGGTCGGCGGTGAGTGAGTCGGTGGCGGTGCACCAGGTGCTGGTCGACCGGATCAACGCGGCAGTCGACCGGGCGGTGGAGGCCGGCGGCCGGGTCGTGGACGTGCCGAAGATGGTTCGCCTGTTGTCGCCGATCTGGCAGCGGCGTGGCCAGTCGGTGAGCGGGAACGTGTCGGGGACGTTGACCGCGGACCCGTGGACGGGTGGCGGGCCGAAGCTGCCGCCGTTGACGATGGACGACTTGCAGGGCGATCCGGAGCGGTTGGCGGCCTGGGCGACGTCGACGGCGGCGATGGTCGAGCTGGACCGGCTGTGGCCGGTCGCGGACATGCTCGGCGAGGTGTGCGGGTGGTCGTTCGTCCGGTGGGGCAAGGACGTGTCGAAGGACGTGTTGAAGATCGTGGAGGACGGCTTGCCGCGCCCGGTGTGGTACGCGGTGATCGCGGGTTGCGGCTGGCGGCCGAGCCTGATCATGGCGGCGGGGCAGTTGCCGACGTCGCCGCCGGACCATGATGCGCGGGTGCGTCGGTGGGGTGCGTCGGCACTCGGGGTGGTGCGGTGAGCGGCGAGGGCCGCCCGGTGGTGGATCCGTGTCGGCCGGTGCCGGACCGGTCGGAGTCGCCGATGGTGCCGCCGCCCGAGGTGCTCGACCAGTTGGTGCCGGACAGGCGGGCGCGTCGTGCGGGTCGGCGTCGGCGCGGCGAGCCGGAGCAGAGCGACCCGGCGGGTACGGCCGGGGAGTGAACGTCGCAGGCGTCAACGTCACCCGCACGGTTCCCTCTCTTCCGGGCTCCGGCCGTGTCGGGATCGAAGGTCGCTGAGGCCCTTCCCCTTCGTTCTGGGGCCGGTGAGGCGGCCTGCGCCGAGTAGTGCGGGTGGTTGGAGTGCGAGCACACTTCGACCGCCCGCACTGTCGTTTCCTGGGGTGTCTGACCTGCGGTGGTTCCACCGAACACCTGAGTTGATCAATCAGTGTGCACGAACGGACACGACGGACAGCGCTGGTAACGCTCGGAGTGCGCTACGGCGCTTACTCGTCTTCGTCCGTTCGCTGCGACGGTCGATGGTCGCGGATCCACTGCTCGACGTCGGCGCGGTTCCAGACGCGCACCTTGCCGGACGCCACGGTGTCGATCGGCGCCGGGAACGTCTTCCGGTTCGTGATCTCGGTCGTCCTGGTCCGCGACACCCCGCCGAGCATCTCGGCGATGTCGGACAGGGCAACCAGCCTCATGACCTTGAAGGTACGAACGTGCAAGGGGTGAACGTTGCCACTTCCAACCTTGACGGTGCGCACGTTGAAAGTGATGCTGCTGGGTCAAACGCTGTGCCGCCCGTTGGGCGGTGCTCGGGGGCGGTACACGCGATCACCGGCCACCCCCGGGCCGGATCACCCCGCACCCGCTTGCAACGGGTGTGCCGGCCCGGGGGCAGGCCCATCACGGAAGGGTGAACCGTGTACTCCGACGACCTCCCGCCAGAGATCGACCTGCCGACCGAACGGTCCGAACTCCGAACGACGCTGCTCGAACACCGACCCGAGCCGGAGACCTGGACGTGCCGGGCGTGCGGTCAGCAGCTCGACGAGGACGGCCGCTGCTCGACGGCCGCCGACGCCTTCACGCGGCTGCTGGAGTTGATGCAGGGCTGACGCCCGACCAGCAAGAAGCGGCCCGGACCAGGCTGGTCCGGGCCGCTCAGATTCGGCAAGCTCTTGCCGAATCGCGCAGAAGTATGCGCGATCTACCGCAGGAGCTTCGGTCGCTGCCCAGGCTCGCCGCCCGGCCGCTCGATCGACCGCAGCGACCGCTTGAGCGCCTTCGCGTCCAACTCCTCCCCATCCTCCGGCCGCTCGATCACCTGGTACCCGGCCGGCGGCCGCAACGGCTCAACGCCGAGCGTCAGCAACAGCGCCCCGGCAACCTGCGCGGTCAACTCTTCGTCCGGCATCGACCACTTCACCCGCCGCTGCTGGAGTACCCGCGCCGTCGCGTTCACGATCAGCGCCGGGTCGAGCGTCGGCGACCACGCTGCCGCCGTCACCCGGGGCCGCGCCTCCGCCTGGACCCGGGCCAGCGCCGCGGCGACCCGCGCCGGGGGCTTCACCGTCCACCCCGCATCAGGTCCACCGCGCTGAGGATGCCGGCCGCCAGCGCCAGCGCCGCCCGGTCGTCCAACCCATCCTCGGTCTCCACCAGCACGCACGGCGGGGTGATGGTGCCTTCGTCGGTGTCCTCGTAGACGGACACGTGCACCGTCGCCAGCAGCTCGCCGTTCCGGTGCAGGCGGGTCACCTCCACCTCGTGATCCCGGCCGCCGGCCGCCGTCTCGCCATCGGCGATCGCGGCATGGTCAATCTCGCACCACGGCGGGCACCCGGATTCGGCACCCACGTTCCGAATCCGTCGGCCGCTGAACAGTCGCCGGCAGACCCGGGTCCGGGACGTCGGCCGGCCCGGCGGCCGGGTCACGTCGACCCTCCGCGCGGTCACCGCGCACCACCCTGCGCCCGCCGGTGCGCCCCGCCGGGCCGGGCAGCCGGACGGTACGCCAGCGCCGCCGGCACAGTCCCAAGCCGGTGCCGGCCCCGGTAGATCAGCCGCTTCACTGCTCACACTCCGCCAGGTCGGCGTGCCGTAGCAGCTCGGCCGCGTACCGCCGGGCCTCGGCCGGCGTCAGCGTTGCCCAGGCGTCGCGGACGTCGCCGCAGTCGATCGGACCCTCGACGTAGACGTGCACGCCCGGCCGCCCGGCCTGGTCCGTCTCGGCGTACACCGACACGAACGGGAACCGGATACCGCCGTCGTCGGCGTGCACGCTCTCCCCGCCGGTCGCCGGGATGTCGACGTAGGGGGACATGCAGTCGGTCCCGTCGCACGGCTTCACCGAGTCGCCCATGCACCACGACCGCCGGCCGGTCGCCGCCGGCCCGACCAGTCCCCGCAGGAACTCGGCCACCGACTCGGCGTGCGCCTCAGCCTCGGCACTGACCGGCCGGTCCAGCACCCACTCAGCCAGCCACCCGGCGGACTCGGCCGCCGTCCGGGCGCTCACCGGTCCATCCCCGCGAGGCTCACGGCGATCCGGAGGCCCTGCGTCAGCGACCGGGCGACGTCGAGCACCAGGACGTACTCGACCAGTCCGGCCGGGTCGTCCACCTGCACCACGACCTCCGGCACGTCGAGGTCGTACTGCTCCTGCAGAAAGACGTGGAACCGCCGCCCGTCGGGGCCGTCCGGGGTGGTGGCGAGCCGGTTGGACTGGTGCACCCGGCCGTCGCGCTCGCCCCGCGTGCACCACCGCGGGTGCTGGACGGGGCCGGGCACGGGGACCTTGTTCCGGGCGACGAACGCGGCGACGGACGCCGGGGAGCCGTCGCCGGTCGGCAACTTACCGACGTCGGTAGGTTCCTCGGCCGGCAACTGGCTAGTACTAGCCAGTTCCGCCGCCGGCTCGCCGTTGTGGTCGGCGGGCCCGGCCGGGTACACCGGGGCGCCGAAGTCCCGCAGCCGGCCGCAGACCGACGTGTCGGCGGCGTCGAGCGGCGTCGGGTCGTGCCACGGGGTGAGTCCGGCGTCGGCGATCATCTGGACGATGGCTCCGGCGTGCTGGCCGCAGCCGTAGGCCACGCCGTCCAGGGAGCCGTGAGCGTTCCCGGTCGGGCCGGGGCTGTAGATCTCGATACGAACGGTCGCGGGCTGCCCGCAGCCGGGCAGGCTCGGTAGGGTGCGCATGGGTCAGGACTCGCTTCCTGATCAAGGGCCCGGCCGGTGTTGCGATCACCGCGTCCGGGCCCGCCGATTGGGCGGGGCACGGGGGCACATCCGGGGCACATGGCACTGAGAAACGGTGCGTATCCGTGCGAGTGGGTAGGTAGGATCTCGGCTGGTCAGCCGGTGTATCGGAGCGTTTCTCCTGGTCAGCGGATCACCGCTGGAACTTCACACAAAAGTCATGGAGCGACCGCAAGAGGTGAGATACGGTTGCTGCCCCGTCACCGCCGGCCCGACCCGGTAGCGACAGGATCCGGCAGTCTTGCGAGCACGGCGGGTCGCGGGGTGGAGGAGGAGCCATGCCCCGACCCGGGTTGCCGAAGCTGATCGCCACCGACCTCGACGGCACACTTGTCCGCACCGACGAGAGCGTGTCGGCGTACACCCACGAGGTGCTGGACCGGGTGCGGGCCGCCGGCATCCCGGTGGTGGGCGCCACCGGGCGCGGGCCGAGACTTGCCGAACTGACCCGCAACGACATCCGGGCCGCCGACTTCCTGGTGATGGCCGGCGGCGGCCGGGTGGTCGACCAGACCGACCCGGACGGGCCGGTGATCCTCCGCGACGAGCGGCTGCCCGGCTCCGACCTGGCCGAGCTGGTCCGGGCCCTGGAGGCGGAGGTGGGTCCGCTCACCGTGATGGTCGAGGCCCTGGACGCCCCGGGTGCCCCGCTCTGGGGTGATTTCGACGCGGTGTGGCCCTACCCGGAGCGGTTCGAGGCGCGGACCCGGATCGACTGCCTGAGCGGCGACGTGATCAAGGCGTTCGCCCGGACCCCGGACCACGAGGTGGACGCCCTGCTGGAGACGGCCCGCCGGATCGTGCCGGCCGAACTGGCGTCGATCACCCAGGCCGGGCAGGGCTTCATCGAGATCTGCCCGCCCGGGGTGGACAAGGCGACCGGACTGGCGGTGGTGGCCCAGACTCTCGGCGTCGACCCGGCCGAGGTACTCGTCTTCGGCGACATGCCGAACGACCTGCCGATGTTCGACTGGGCCGGCTGGGGCCGGGTGGCGGTCTCCAACGCCCACCCCACCGTGCGGCGGGCCGCCGACGAGGTGACGCTGCGCAACGACGACGACGGGGTGGCGGTCTACCTCGACCGGCTACTCTCGCGCTGATGGGACGACTACCCCGGCTGGTGGCCACGGATCTCGACGGCACGCTGCTGCGGGCGGACAAGACGGTCAGTCCGCGTACCGTCGAGGCGATTTCGCGGATCTCCGCCGAGGGAGTCGGGGTGGTCCTGGTCACCGGCCGCCCGATCCGCTGGCTGGGGCACGTCTACGAGCAGCTGGGCCAGCCGTTGCCGACGGTCTGCGCCAACGGCGCCGTGGTCTACGACCCGGTCACCGACGAGGTGCTCCGGGCCGACCCGCTCGCCCCGGAGCTGCTCGCCGAGGTGGTGCGCCGGCTGCGCGCCGAGGTGCCCGACGTGGCCTTCGCGGTGGAGGTGACCGACAGCCGCGAGTTCCGGCACGAGACGGCCTATCCGCTGAGCTGGGACCGGGGCTACCCGGACATCCGGATGCTCGACACCCCGGCCGCCCTGCACTCCGTACCGGCGGTGAAACTGCTGGCCCGAGCCGGGGCCCAGGACCCGGACGTCTTCGTCAAGGTGGTCGCCGGGGCGCTGGCCGGGCTCGCCGAGGCTACCCACTCGTCGTACAGCGGGCTGGTCGAGATCTCGGCGGCCGGGGTGACCAAGGCGGCCGGGCTGGCCTGGTACTGCACCCGGCACGGGTTCGACGCCGCCGAGGTGGTCGCCTTCGGGGACATGCCGAACGACGTACCGATGCTCACCTGGGTCGGCCGGGCGGTGGCGGTGGCCAACGCGCACCCGGCGGTACTGGAGATCGCCGACGACGTGACGGCGGGCAACGAGGAGGACGGGGTGGCGGCGTACCTGGAGGCGCTGCTCGATCCCGGCGACGGCGAGTCGGGTCTCGTCGATCCGCCGGCCTGAACCGTCGTGGTCCGCCAGCCCCCGGGCCGGCGGCTTCCGTGCTGAGCCGGCCCCGGGGTGGACGGGTGGCGTGCCAGGTTACAGGTACTGGCCGGGGCCGGGGCCCTCGCCGGGCTGCCCGGGGTTGTTGCCGGGCATCCCCGGGATCATCCCGCCGGGCCCCATCGGCAACGCGGGACGCCCACCGGAACGCATCTGCTCCAACTGCATCCGGGCCGCCATCTGCTGAGCGACAAGCGCCGCCTGGATGCCGTGGAACAGCCCCTCCAACCAGCCGACCAGCTGCGCCTGGGCGATCCGCAACTCCGCCTCGCTCGGCGCGGCGCCCTCGCCGAACGGCAGCGAGAGCCGCTCCAGTTCCTCGCGCAGCTCCGGGGCGAGCCCGTCCTCCAGCTCGACGATCGACCGCTGGTGGATCTCACGCAGCCGCTGCCGGCTGGCGTCGTCGAGCGGCGCCGCCTTCACCTCCTCCAGCAATTGTTTGATCATGCTGCCGATCCGCATCACCTTCGCCGGCTGCTCGATCAACCGCGACGGGTCCTCGCCAGGCGTCTCGCCGTCGGTCGGCACGGTGCCGACGGGGCGCCCGTCCGGGCCGACCACCAGCACGGCGCCACCGCCGGGACGCTTGCCCGCCGGAGCCGAGTCGTCGTTGTCTTCCTGGGAGCGTGGCACGTCGGTCATGCCCACCATCTTCCCGCAACCTCCTCCGGCCACACGCGCCGCCCACCGGGCCCATCCTCCGGCCCACTCCACGGCACCGCGGCACCGCGGCACTACGGCACCACGACCCGTCACCGCAGCCACTGCAGCCCCGCGTCACCGCAGCCCGTCACCGGCCGTGCCTTCGGGGGCGGTCGGGACGTCGCCGGTGCCCTCGGCGGGACGACCTGCGGCGGACACCGTACGGTCGGCGGCATGACCGAGGATCACGGTGCCGGGCCGGCCGCCGACCCACGGGCGGTGCTGGACCGGCCGGCGCCGCCTCCGGACGTCCGGCTGCGGTACGGCACCGACCCCGAACAGGTCGCCGACCTGCGCCTGCCCGGCGGGCCCGCCGATACGGTCGAGGTGGCCGGGGCGGCCCGGCCGTTGGTGGTGGTCGTGCACGGCGGCTTCTGGCGGGCCGGGTACGACCGCCGGCACACCGGACCGCTCGCGGCGGACCTGGCCGGCCGGGGCTACCCGGTGGTCCAGTTGGAGTACCGCCGGACGGGGCAGCCGGGCGGGGGCTGGCCGGGCACCCTCGACGACGTCGCGGCCGGGCTCGCCGCGCTGCCGGGACTTGTCGACGGGGTGATCCCGGCCGGTCGGATGGCACCCGGACCGCCGATCCTGCTCGGGCACTCCGCCGGTGGGCACCTGGCACTCTGGGCCGCGCAGCACGCCCCGGACCGGGTACGCGGGGTGCTCGCCCTCGCCCCGGTGCTGGACCTCGCCGAGGCGTACCGGCTCGACCTGGACGGCGGGGCGGTGGCCGCACTGCTCGGCGGCGGCCCCGAGGAGTTCCCGGACCGGTACGCCGCGGCCGACCCGACCCGCTCGGCGCCTCCTCCGGTCCGGACCTCGATCCTGCACGGCACCCTGGACCGGCAGGTGCCGGTGGCGGCGAGCCGGCGGTACGCGGCGGCTGCGCCCGGAACCGCCCTGCGCTTCGTCGAGCTGCCCGGATGCGAGCACTTCGGGGTGATCGACCCGCTGTCCCGCGCGTGGCCGGCGGTGCTGGCCGAGTTACATTGGCTAGCTGGAAGATCAGGCGGCATTGACGCAGCATCTCGTTCCCGGTAGAACCCCGGGAGGGCTGCGGCCCCCCAACGCCGCTCCGGGAGGAATCCGTGTCGCAGATGGACCGCAGACGAGCGCTCAAACTGCTGGGCTCGCTCGGCGCGCTCGGCGCCACCGGGCTGGCCGCCGCGTGCGGCGGCTCCGACGGCCTGGAGACCGAGGAGCCGCTCAGCGACGAGCCGGTACGAATCGGCATGATCGTCGCCCAGTCCGGCGTCTACAAGCCGATCGGCGACGAGATGCTGCGCGGGTTCCAGCTCTACCTCGACCTGAACGACCAGCGGCTCGGCGGCCATCCGGTGGACCTGGTCGTCGCCGACGAGGGTGAGACGCCCGAGTCCGGCCGGGCCGCTCTGGACCAGCTCGTCAAGCAGCGGGTGACGGCGCTCACCGGCGTGGTCAACTCGGCGGTCCTGCTCGGCCTGCGGGACGCGGTCGAACAGGCCAAGATCCCGCTGATCGCATCGAACGCGTCCCCGTCGACGTTGCAGAGCGTCGTCTACATCTGGCGTACCTCGTACATCAACGACGAGCCGGGGCGGGCGCTGGCGCCGTACGTCAAGAACGCGGTCGGGGCGAACGGCAAGGTGGCGATCATCGGCCCGGACTACGACGCGGGCCGCGACTCGGTGCAGGGATTCCGGCAGAGCTTCGGGGAGTCCGACGACCGGATCGCCGACCCGGTGATCTGGACGAAGTACTTCCCCGGCAAGCCGGACCGGAACGCCTTCGCCGCGCACATCAACCAACTGGTCGACCGCGATCCCGACGCGATCTACTGTTTCTTCTCGGGCGAGTCGGCTGTCGAGTTCCTCAAGAAGCTGCGCCTGGCCGGCTACCGCAGCCGGATCTACGCGCCGGGCTTCCTGACCGAGGGATCGGTGCTCGAACAGCTCCGCCGGCCGGAGGCCGAGGGGATCGTGACCTCGCTGAACTACTCCGCCGACCTGAACAACGCCGCCAACCGCCGGTTCGCCTCCGCCTTCCGCAAGGCGCACGGCTCGACCCCGACGACCTACGCGATGGCCTCCTACGACGCCGCCCAGGTGCTCGACAAGGGGATCCGGATCGCCGGTGCGGACCTCAGCCCGTTGCAGCTCAACCTGGCGCTCGGCCGGGTCGGCCAGATCGACAGCCCGCGCGGCCTGTGGCAGTTCAACCAGCCGCGTACCCCGCAGCAGAAGTGGTACATGCGCGAGGTGAAGCCGGACGGGCAGGTGCTCTCCAACGTGCTGATCAGCGAGCTGGCGACGCTCGGCTGACGTGCTGATCAGCGAGCTGGCGACGCTCGGCTGACTGTGAGCACGGCAGGGCGGGGCGAGGCCGTCGCGGCGTCGCGGCGGGGTGGCTCAGGCGCGGAGTTCGGCGACGCAGCACTTGACGCTGCCGCCGCCCTTCTTCAGCTCGGCCAGCTCGACCGGGACCGGCAGGTAACCGGCCGCGGCGACCTTTGCCGCCATCCCGCTGGCCTCGCTGTTCAGCACCACGTGCCGGCCGTCGCTGACCAGGTTCAGCCCGAACGCGAACGCGTCGACCTCGTCGGCCAGGACCGCGTCCGGGAAGAGCTGGGCCAGTACCCGCTGGGCGGCGACCGAGAACGCCGCCGGGAAGTACGCGATGTTGCCGTCGTCGAGCGGGGCCAGCGCGGTGTCCAGGTGGTAAAAGCGCGGGTCCACCAGGCGCAGCGAGACGACCGGCCGACCCAGTGCCTCCTGCGCCTCGGCGTGCGCGGCCGGCTCGGTGCGGAAGCCGTACCCGGCCAGGATCAGGCCGCCGTGCGCCGCCGGAAGGTACGCGAAGTCACCCTCGCCCTCGTTGATCTCGGCAGGTGCGACGAACGGCCAGCCCTGCTCGTCGTAGAAGGCCCGGTGCGCCGCCGCCTCGGCGGTCCGCTGCGGATGCCGGAACCGGGCGCCGTAGACGGTGCCGTCGACCACGAAGGCACCGTTGGCCGCGTAGACCATGTCCGGCAGCCCGGGTTCCGGTTGGAGTTCGTGCACGGTGTGACCGAGACCGAGCAGCGCCTCCCGCAACCCGTGCCACTGCTTGACCGCCAGCTCCCGGTCGACCGGGGTGTCGGTGTCCATCCACGGGTTGATCGCGTACTCCACGCTGAAGTACTCCGGCGGACACAGAAGATATGTCCGCTTTCTAGGGATCCTCGGCTGGTTCACGGATCCAAGGGTAGGTACGGTACAGGTTCACTAACAGCCAGAACTGTTGCCTGAGAGAGGCGGAACGTTGCAGATCGACGGTGTGGACCAGCGAATCATTGCGTCGCTCGTCGCCGACGCCCGCGCCTCGTACGCGGAGATCGGCTCCCGGGTCTCGCTCTCCGCGCCGGCGGTGAAGCGGCGGGTCGACCGGCTGCGGGCGGCCGGGGTGATCCGGGGATTCACCACCGTCATCGACCCGGCGGCGGTCGGCTGGAGCACCGAGGCGTTCGTGGAACTGTTCTGCACCGGGCGGACGACGCCGACCCAGATCACCGTGGCGACCCGGCGGCATCCCGAGGTGGTCGCCGCCTACACCGTCTCCGGCGAGGCCGACGCACTGGTCCACCTGCGGGCGGCCGACATCGCCCACCTGGAGCAGGCGCTGGAGCGGCTCCGCGCCGAGCCCTTCGTCACCTCGACCCGGAGCATGATCGTGCTGTCCCGGCTGGTCGACTCGCCAACCGTCGTACCCGCTCCGGCCTGACGGACGCCGGACACGAAGCCTGACGGACGCCGGAGACGAAGCCTGACGGACGCCGGACGCCTGACGGACGCCGGACGCCTGACGGACGCCGGACGCCTGACGGACGCCGGAAGCGGAACGGGAACCGTGGGCGCGGTACGGCGCGTCGAACCGGACATGACTCCTGGACGGGGAACTCGATCCGGCGCCGGCACCGGCACGGCGATCGTGGCCGGTCTGGCACTGACCGGCACACTGCTCACCGGCTGCACCTCCGCGCCGGATCCCGCGCCGTCGCCGTCGCGCGACCCCGGGGTACCGGCCGGCGGGATGCGGCTGGTCGCCTTCGACTCCTGCGCGAGCGCACTCGCCGGGTTGCGCTCCGCGGCCAGGGCGTACGTCGGGCCGTACGGCCTGCCGGGCGTCGGGATCGGACCCGCGTTCCAGACCGACAACGGTGGCGCGGAACGCGCCGTCGGTGCGGACGCGGCCGCCGCCGACACCGCGGCCAAGGCGGACACCGGCTACTCGGGTACCAACACCCACGAGGCCGGGGTGGACGAACCGGACCTGGTGAAGACCGACGGCCGGCGCATCGTCACGGTCGCCGGGGGCACGCTGCGGGTGATCGATCCGGCGAGCCGGCGGCTGACCGGCACCCTGCGGCTGGACACCGACCCGGACGACGGCTGGGCCGATGCCGACCTGCTGCTGCACGGGGACCGGGCGCTGGTGCTGGTCCGGGAGCACGGGATCGCGTATCGCGGCGGTGTCCGGCCGGGCCGGCCCGGGGTGCCGCCGGCCGACGACCGGCAGGCCATCGCCGGCCCCCGGCTGGTCCTGGTCGACCTGGCCGGCCCGCCGAAGGTCGTCGGCGACTTCCGGATCGACGGTGGACTTGTCGACGCCCGGCAGGTCGGCCCGACGGTCCGGGTGGTGATCCGCTCCCAGCCCCGGCTCGACTTCCCGCTGAACAAGGGAGCGGGGCCGGTCGACGAGAAGAAGAACCTCGCCGCCAACCGGAAGATCATCGACCGGGCGCCGATCGACGCCTGGCTGCCCCGTTACGAGACCAGCACGGGCGGCGGACAGGTCAGCACCGGGCGGGTCGGCTGCGATCGGCTGAGCCGGCCGGCCGTCTACTCCGGCACCTCGATCGTCACCCTGCTCAGCTTCGACCTCGGCGCCGCCGGCCTCGGCGACGGCGACCCGGTGGCGGTGGCCGCCGACGGCGACACCGTCTACAGCAACGGGTCCCGGCTCTATCTCGCCAGCGACCAGCGCTGGCGGGTGCTCCCGGCGCTCACCGCCGCCGACCGGGCGCCCGACCCGAAGGACGAGCAGACCGAGATCTACCAGTTCGACGTCTCCGGCACCGGTCGCCCCCGCTACGTCACCGCCGCCAGCGTGCCGGGTTGGCTGGTCAACCAGTACGCGCTGTCGGAGTGGGACGGGCACCTGCGGGTGGCCACCACCACGGGACGTACCTGGGGGGAGAGGCCGAAGTCCAGTTCCGCGGTGTACGTGCTGCGCGCCGACGGACGGACGTTGACCGAGACCGGCCGGGTCACCGGGCTGGGCAAGGGCGAACGCATCTACAGCGTACGGTTCGTCGAGGGCACCGGTTACGTGGTCACCTTCCGGCAGACCGACCCGCTCTACACAGTGGACCTGCGCGATCCCCGGAAGCCGAAGGTCACCGGTGAGTTGAAGATCACCGGGTACTCGTCGTACCTGCATCCGGCCGGGAACGGGCGGCTGATCGGGATCGGCCAGGAGGCGAACGCGCAGGGACGGACCGAGGGCACCCAGGTCTCCCTCTTCGACGTCTCCGACCCGACCAGGCCGACCCGGATCGCCCAGCACCACGTCCGGTACGGCCACTCCGAGGCCGAGTTCGACCCGCACGCGTTCCTCTACTGGCCGGCCACCGGCACCCTGGTGGTGCCACTGAGCAGGTACGAGCCGACCGGTGTCGACGGCGGGTCCGCACCCGTCGGCGGCGCGATGGTGCTGCGGGTCGCCGACGGCGGCTTCACCGAGAGCGGGCTGGTCGAGCACCCCGAGCCGCGTACCAACGACACGAGCGGGCTGATCCGCCGGTCGTTGATGGTCGACGGGGTGCTCTGGACCGTCTCGGACGCGGCCGTCAGGGCGACAGACCTCGGCACCCTCGGCACGCTGGCCACGATCCCGCTGTGATCCGCCGGTACCGCCGCCGCCCTCGACGACCGCCGCCCTCGACGACCGGCGCCCGGGACGACGGTTACAGGTACATCCCGGTCCGGTGCTCGCCCGCGTCCCGGTGCGGCGGCTTGTCGCCCTCGCCGAAGAACCGCCGGCCGCCGAACTCGCCGTGCAGCCGGTCGTCCAGCTCGTCGGCGAGCCCGGTCATCACCTGGACGGCGAGCATCAGGTGGGTGGCCTGGAAGTTGCGGCCGAAGACCGGGATGGAGGCCCAGACGGTGTCGTTGGTGCAGTAGAGACGCCCGATCGGCATCCGGTTGGTCAGCTCGGAGAGCTTGACGTAGAGCTGCTCGGTCGGCTCGACCTCGGTGAGCACCGGGGAGAAGACGTCGACGAGCGGCGGATTGTCCCGGACCCGCACGAAGACCATCGCCGAGCCGGCCCGGATGCCGATGTCGCCGTCGGAGTCGAGCTGGAGCTGGTCCGCCGACGACTTCAGCATCGCCGAGACCACCGTCCGGACCCGGTCCTCCAGGGCCAGCGTGTCGTCACCGCTCTGCGCGGCCCTGGCCGCCGCGAGCGCCTCGTCGAGGTCGAGGTCGAGGGTCGGGTCCGCCGCGACCTCGGGCCGGGCGGTGCCGAGCGGCTCGACGGGTACCGGCTCGTCCGACTCGTCGTGCACCAGGAAGACGAGGAAGGCCGGGTGCGGTGCGCCGTACACGTCGCGCAGGGTCCGCGACACGGTGGTGGCGAGCCGGGGCGCCTCGGCCGTACTGGCCCGCATCCCGAAGTGTTCGCCAGAGCCCTCGACCACCCCGGGCGGCGACCAGCCGAGGGCGATCATGTCGGCGATCGCGGACCGGTCCAGACGGTAGCCCTGGGGCAGTACGGCGTTGCCCACCGCCCGCAGGTCGACCTGGTCGTCCGGGCCCAGCTCGATGCTGAGCGAGTAGACGGCGTCCCCGGTGCCGGAGGCGGTGGGATCGAGGGTGAGTGCGATCCGGGTGCCGGTGGGCAGGCCGCGCAGCTGGCCGGCGAGGGCCCGGGCGAACTCCTGCCACGCCTCGGTCACCTTCACCCGAAGGTCGGCGGTGGTCGGTTCGTCGAGGAGGATCGACTCGTGGTGCTCGATCGGGCCCCCCTTCGCCGTCGGGCCTCTCCCGGTCACTTCGTCCCGCGGCGCCGCAGGGTTGTCAGCCGCCATAGTCGCCTCCGTCCGTCAGGGCACCGCACACCCTACCCAGCCGACCGGTCGGCCGGGATAGCGCGGACCCCGATCGGACACTTAGATGATCGATTGGCCGGCGGACCGGGAGGCACTTCCGGTTTCACGCTGATCGGGCGGAGTCGCGGTCCTCCCGGCCGACGAAGGTGATCAGAGCGACCGGCCTGCCGGGCTTGTAGTTCGGGTCGCTGGCCGCCGGGCCGCCGGCGAAGGCGCCGCTGACCGGCGCGATCGCCGCGAACACCTCGGCCGCCTCGACCCCGAGCGCGTACGTCAGCTCGGCGCCGGAGGAGAAGCTGAACTGCCTGTTCAGCGCCTTGGGGTAGCCGACAAAGCACGCTGGAGCCGGGCGGCGACGACCTCCATCGACGCGGTGAACGCCTCGATCGCCTGGCTTCGATACTGGGGGTTCTTGTCGCCACCCACGTCGGTGGTGATGTAGTCGAACTGCGCGATCACCGCTACGTCGTCCAGCACGGTCTCGAAGCGGAAGTTGTACACGTAACCGTTGATACCGTTCCTGCAGGGCTTGCTCGCGCACGGTAGCTCGTGGGTCAAGGGGTCGGAGTGGTCGAGGGTGAGAAGTTTCTGCACCCGCTCAGGGGTGTACGCCGGATACCGCACCCGTTGCAGGTCTGCCTCCGTGAGGATGCCGTAGTCGAACTCGGCTCGGCCGAAGGCAGGTGCCTTGGTGGCAACGTCGTAGTACTCGCCGTCCGGCTCGATATCGCACATCGGCGCGTTGGTCGCCCAGCCTGTCGGTTTGTTGAACCTGGCGGTGTACCGGACGGTCCCGGCGGCTGGCAGGTTCACCACATCCAGCAGCGCGTCGCAGACCGCGCCGAGGTCGGGTTCCGCGGCCGGGGCGGTGGACCCCGCCGGGGATGGCGGTTCTGACTCACCATCCACGGGGGCCGCCGGCGACCCACAGCCCGCCAGCAGAAGCACGACGGCGGCGCCCGCCACAACTCGTCTCATCCCCTGGTCAACTCCGTCTCGTATTCCGGCCCGCTGCGTCGTCGCCACCCGGGGCCGGCCACCGGCTGGCCAGGTCGGCGAGGCCGGCCGCCGCCACCGCCGGGTCCGCGCCGCGACCGACCGCGACCCCGAGCAGGTACGCCGTGACCGGTGCGCCGGGCCGGAGCACGTTGTGCGCCACGTCGCGGGCCAGGTCGAGTACCCGGGGCACGTCGACGTCGGCCGGCTCCAGGTCGAGTTCGGCACAGGCCGCCGCCACCCAGCGGTCCATCGCGTTCATCTGATCCACTCCTCCGCCCGGCGTACGTCGTCCTCAGTGTCGCAGTCGAACCAGGGCGGCGGCCCCGCCCCCTGCCACCCCACCGTGCTTACGGTCAGTTCGGCGACCAGCGCACGCATCGACGTACCGGTGAGCACGCCGTCGCGGCCGGCGGCAAGGCGGTGCAACGCGGCCCGCAGCGGCGCCACCCGCCAGGCCCCGCAGAGGAACTGCCCCCGCCCGTCGTCGTCGACATAGACCACGCCGTCGGCCTCGGCAACCCGGAGCAGCGTGGTACGCAGCCGGCGCACCGCGTCCGTGGTCAGCAGCGGCAGGTCGGCGGCAAGCAGTGCGACGATGCCGGTGTCGGTGGCAGTACCGCCGCGAGCAGGGGTGTCGGGGAGCAGGGTCAGGCCGGCGGCGAGGGCGGCGACCGGGCCGCCGCCGGGCGGCTGCTCACGTGTCGTCAGTGTTCCCGCCGGAAGGTCACCGGCCGGGCCGACCACGATCCGGGGGTCGGCGTCGGCGACCGCCGCGAGTACCCGGTCCAGCATCGGCCGGCCGCCCACCGGCAGGGCCGGCTTGTCCGCGCCACCCATCCGGCGGGCGGCCCCGCCGGCCAGCACCACCGCCGCGAACCGGGGCGGGACGGATGGGGTGGACGAGTCCAGACCGGTCATCCGGTAACGGTAACCGGGCTTGCGGCGACGGCCGGCGGGTCGCGAGGCAGGATTGTGGCATGGGACGAGCCAGTGGCCGGCGGAGCGTGTTGCGGATAGACCTGGCCCCGGCGCAGCCGGGTGATCGGCTGGCGGTACGCCGGCAGGACAGTCTCGCCGCCGAGGAGCCGCTGGAGATCCGGGTCGGTCCGGCCGGCCCGGACCGGCGTGCCCCGCTGGCGGTCACCATGCGTACCCCGGGCGACGACATCGACCTGGCGATCGGATTCCTGCTCACCGAGGGGATCATCAGGAGCGCCGACGACGTGCGCACGGCGCAGCTCTGCGCCGGCACCGACACGCCGAACACCTACAACGTGGTGGACGTCGTGCTCGCCGACGGCGTACCGGCACCGGCCACCGATCCGGCCCGGAACTTCTACACCACCAGCTCGTGCGGGGTGTGCGGCAAGGCCAGCATCGACGCCGTCCGGACCCGCTCCCGGCACGACGTGGCGACGGACCCGCTGACCGTGCCGGCGCGTACCCTCGCCGAGTTGCCGGAGCAGCTCCGGGCCGCCCAGCGCGGCTTCGAGCGTACGGGTGGGCTGCACGCCGCCGGGCTGTTCAGCGCCGACGGGAAACTCGTCGTGCTGCGCGAGGACGTCGGGCGGCACAACGCGGTCGACAAGGTGGTCGGCTGGGCCGTCCGGGAACAGCGGCTCCCGCTGCGCGGGCACCTGCTGCTGGTCTCCGGCCGGGCCAGCTTCGAACTCACCCAGAAGGCCTGGATGGCCGGCATCCCGCTGCTCGCCGCCGTCTCCGCGCCGAGCACCCTCGCCGCCGAGCTGGCGACCGAGGCCGGGATGACCCTGGTCGGCTTCCTCCGGGGCAACACCATGAACGTGTACGCCGGGGACAGCCGGATCCAGGTCTGATCCGTGAGCCGTGCCGGGACCCGAGCACCCGTGCCCTACCTCAGAGGTAATCGCCGGCAGGACTTCGCGCTGGCAGGCTCTGCACGGACGATCGTGATCGGCACTGGAGGCACGTGATGGACACCCGTAACACCGTCGAGGAACTGCTGCGTCGGATCGGCACCGGCGATCCGGACCACACCGCCGCGCTCTACGCCGAGCGGGTCGACTGGAAGGTCAACTGGCCCGAGCCGACCCATCCGGCGGTGCCGTGGATCCGCCCCCGGTCCAGCCGGGCGGACGTCGTCGACCACCACCGGACGCTGGCCGCGAACTGCGTGCCGGGGCAGGGCTCGGTCACCATCGAGCGCATCCTGGTGGACGGCCGGCACGCGGTGGTGACCGGCGAGACCGCGCAGACCGTACGGGCCACCGGCCGGCGGTTCAACACCCGGTTCGCCCTGCACCTCACCGTCGAGGACGGGTTGATCGTCCGGCACCATGTCTACGAGGACAGTCTCGTCGTCGCACTCGCCTGCGACCCGACTCCCGAACCGACTCCCGGACCGGCTGCCGCTACGGGTGCCGAGTCGACTGCCGGTCCGGGACGCTAGCCGACGGTGATTGTCGGCCCCGGTGCCGGCAGGCCCTCCCCGGCCGCGTTCACCGAGCAGACGGCCAGCACGTACGTGTGCCCGCTGACCAGGCCGGACAACCGGATCGAGCGGCCGGTGGTGGACTTCGTCGAGACGATGGCGCCCGGCTCGGAGCTGTCCAGGTAGTAGACGGTGTAGCTGCGCACCGTCTCGCTGTAAGGCCCGGTCGCGGCGTCCCAGCGCACGTCGAGGTAGCCCGGCCCGGCGGTCGCGGTGACGTTGGGCGGGCCGGCCGCGGTCTCCTGGTTGGCGACCGTGACGGCGGCGGTCGGCGACGGCCCGTTGGCCTGCCAGTTGCCCCGGGTGGCCACCACGAAGAACTCGTAACGGTGGCCGGGCACGACCCAGCCGACGTGCCACGAGTCGGCCGGGATCTGCAACGGCAGCCGCTGGAAGTCTTCGCCGTTCGTCGCGTCGCGTTGGTAGAGCCAGTAGCCACCGGCGCCGAACGAGTGTTGCCACTCCAACTCGATCCCGGCGACGGTCGACCTGGCACGCATCCACCCCGGAGCGTTGGGCACCAGGTGCGGGATGCTTCCGGACGGGGTGCTGTACGGGGCGCCGACCTGGAACTGGCTCCACAGCACGTTGGCGAACGCCTTCGCGATCTTGTGCTCGCCGAACGGGTTCGGGTGCAGGCCGTCGTAGGCGTCCGCGAACGGGTCGTAGCCGGTGGTGATGTCCACCAGCCGCACCGGTGAGGTCGACGTGTTCAGCGCCTGCAACGCCGGCCCCAGCTTGGCGTTGTAGGCGCTGATCCGGGCGCCCAGGTCCGGTTGCACGTCCAGCGGGGTGCGTTGCGGAACGCTGGCGACCAGGATGCGGAGGTTGGACCGGGCGGCTCGGGCGTTCGCGATCAGGGTGCGCATGTCGGCGATCAGCCCGTCCGGGTCGGAGACGCCCCAGCCCAGGTCGTTGAAGCCGAGCTCGACCAGGAGGTAGGTCGGCTGGTACTGGGCCACCCGGGCCCGGATGTCGTCCTTGGCCTGGTGCGCCTGGCGTCCCCACTGGGCGAAGTGGTCACTGTCGAAGGTGAGCCCGTCCCGGTAGACACCGTTGAAGTACGGCGGTGCCGACTCGTCCGGGAAGTTGGCCGGCAGGGTGCTCGGCAGCCGGGTGGTGCCGCGGTACGGGCCGACGAACGTGACGTCCCGACCGGCCGACCTCAGGTGTTGGGCGAGCCGGTAGCGCCAGGTGTAGTCGCCTTCGAGACCCTGGCTGATCGAGTCGCCGACCACCATGATCGAGTCCACCAGCGGCCCGATGTTCGACGGTATCGTCAGCTCGGCCCAGAGCTGCTTGTGGTCCGAGTGCGGCGACGAGACGACTGTCGACGAGTGGACGACCGCGGCCGGCGGCACGAAGAGGTAGTCGTACTTGTTGATGCCGTGGGTGGCCGGTCCGCCCCGGCAGTAGTTCTCCTCGCCGCCCGGCCCCAGATAGCGGATCTTGATCTCGTTGCGGCAGGGGCTGAACGCCTCCTTGAAGGCACCGTGTGCCTCCTGGGTCGGAATGCCCTGGTAGCCGCTGTGGTAGATGTTGCTCGTCGCCTGGGACAGCGGGTCGTCGTTGAGGTCGCCGCCGAGCAGCACCGTGTAGTTGGCGTAGTCGGTCGCCAGTACCCGCTTGACCTCTGCCGCCTCCCGACGGCGCTGCTCGACGTTCTCGCCCGAGGCGACGAGGTGCGCGGTGCAGACCACCAGCATCCTGGCCACGGACCGCAGGCAGAGCATCTCGCGCTTCTCGGCACCCTCCTGGGCGTGCAGGTCGTGGGCCACCGGCTGCGGATCGGGCAGCACGCCCTGGTTGTAGATGACGGCGTTGCCGAACGGCGACTCGTGCTTGCAGTTCGCCACCTGGCCGTTGCCGCCCCGGATCGGGTCGAAACGCACCGTGTACGTCGCCGGCAGTTGCGCCTCTATCCGCTCCAGCCAGTCCAGACAGCCCTCGTTGATGGTCAGGAACGCGAGCTGGGGCACCCGCCGGTTGATGTCCTGGGCCAGCGCGTCGGCCACCTCGTTGCCCTTGAGGCCGTGCTGCGGATGCCCGCCGGCCATGTTGAACTGTCCGGCGACCAGATCGAGCGTGCCCGCGGCACGGGCTGACGTTTCCGGCACGGCGGGTGGCGTCGGCGCCGCGGTCGCGGCCGGCGTGCCGGCCAGGGGTCCGGTCGCGGCGAGCAGCAGTGCGACGATCAGTGGCCTGAGCCTCACAGGTCCCCCAAAGCTCTGCGGGGACGCCATCCCGACGCGTGCGCCCCCGTGCACGTCGAAGTGGTGATCATCTTTGTCTATCTTCACGTCTCGGGGCAAGAGTCGGAGTTCGAGTCAGAGTCGAAGTCGAGATCGGCGTCGGGCCAGCCGTCGAGTACGGACGGTCCGATGCCGGCCTGCAACGCCTCGGCCAGGAGTTGCGCGAACGAGTAGTCGGGCTGCGCCGCCAGCGCACGTTCCACCGCCACGCTGGCCAGGGCGCCCTGCCCGGCCCGCCAGGCGGCGAAGCCGAGCAGGGTGGCCGGGGCGGGCACGAGTTCGGGCTCCGCTCGACGGAGCACGTCCGTCCAGAGCGCGAGGTGCCACTCCTCGCCGCCGGTCGCCTGCCACGCGTCGTCCCGGACCGGCAGGTGCACCATGAGCAGGCACAGCCAGGCCACCTCGTCGTCGGTGAGCTGCCCGCCGTTGCGGTAGCGGTCCGTGGCCTCGCGTACCGCCGCACGGCCGGCCCGGCGCAGCGCCCGGCGACCCTGCGGATGGTCGGGCCGGCCCTCGGCCAGCAACGCCGAGAGGCGAAGCTCCGCCCGGCCGGCCGCCTTCCGCAGCTCGTCCCGGGCCGGGCCGTCGACCGGGGCGAGCCGCCGGGCCAGGGCGTCCCGGTCGGGCAGCGCGACCTGGCCGGCGAAGGTGGCCGCCGCCGCGAGCTGGCTGGTCGAGCAGTCGAACGGCCGCCCGTCCGGTGGACAGCATCCGGCCTCGTCACAGACGTACGACCAGTAGCGGTCGCCGGTCACCCGGAGAGCCTCCAGCACCGGCAGTCCGGCCCGGCCGAGGGCGGCGGTCACCGCGTCGACCGTGGGGGTGACCCGGGCCGGTTCGCCGTACCCGACGACGGTCGTGATCTCGACGCGCTGGCGGGCGACGATCGCCGCGACCTGCGCGGCGGCCTCGCCGATCTCGTCGGCCGCCGCCGGCCCGGTGACCTCGGGCAGGTCGCCCCGGGCGACGAAGACGACCCGGTTGCCGCGCAGCGCCATCACCACCAGGCTGTCGGCCGGATGGAAACCCAGCAGGTACGGCACGGCCGCGAGCAGGTCGGCGGTCGAGCGGACGGTGAGGACGGCCCGGTCGTTCGAGGTCATGCCGGGCAGCCTGCCGAGCCGGCGACCGTGGCCGGAGACCCTGTGGACGACACGCCCGAGGCCATCCACAGCTACTCTCGGTAGTTCCGCTGGTCAGACGTCATGCGCGAGCTGCCGCCTTTTGCATCGGATGTCTTCGATGTTGCGGGAAGCCAGCCCAGGAACCGCTCGGCAAGCTCCATCGGCTCGCCGTAGGGCTGGTCCTCGATCGCGGCCAGCAGCCGGGCGGCCAGGAAGGCGGCCAACCGGTGCCGGTCGTCCCGGTACATCGCCAGCAGCACCAGCCGGGCCGGCTGACACGGCCAGGCTCCGCCGCACTCCCGGCAGCGGAACACCGGGCGGACCGGGGTGTGCGGCCGGAACCCGGCGTACGGCCGGCGCGTCACCACCGGGAGTTCCTGGACCGCAGGCGCGACAACGGGAACGGCGCGGACGCGGTGGACCCGGCGCATCGCCGACGGAATCCGCAGCGGTATCCGCATTGGCAGTAGCGCCAGAGTCGGCGCCAGTCCCGACGGTGCAGCAGAGCTGATCGAGATCGCAATTCCGTCACTCCTTCCTCGGCCGTCGACACGATGCGTTGGAAGCGGGGACGGCACCGGTGGCGTACACCCCGACGCCGTCCCCGCGCACATCCGCCCGTCCTTGGGGAGAACAGCGCGGTGGGTCCGGACGAATGCGCTTGCCTTCCACTCTGGACGCCGAATGGCCGACCCGGGAAGATGGGCGACGGCCGGGTGTTCGGGCCGGCCACGGAGGTGTAGGGGCGTAGCGGATCATAGATTTTTCGTAGAGATTCGGAGAGTACGAATGACTATGTCAGCGAGTGAGTTCGTGCTATGGGAGCTGCGGCGCCGGAGAGCTGCCGAAGGGCTCAGCCAGGACGAGTGGGGAGCCCGGCTCTACTTCTCTGCCCAGCACGTCAGCGCCGTCGAGCGCGGCACCCGGCCGGCGAAGCCCGACTATCTCCAGGCCGTCGACAACGAGTTCGGCACCTCGCTGGCGGTCTTCTACGAGAGCTTCGTCATGCAGGAACTCGCCCCGGTCTGGCTACGCCCCTGGCTCGAATACGAGGAGAAGGCCACCGCACTGCGGCTGTACGGCGCCCTCGTGATCCCTGGCCTCCTCCAGACCGAACGGTATGCCCGGATGGTTCTCTCCTGCGCACCACTCCAGTCCGACGAGTTGGAAAGCAGAGTTCAGCTTCGACTGAGCCGGCAGGCCATTCTTGATCGCCCGAATCCACCACGCGTTTCGGCTGTTGTCGACGAACTCGTTCTCCGACGCGGTGAGCCAGAGATCATGCCGGAGCAACTCCAGCACCTCGTCGCACTCGCGGAGCGACCGAACATCACCATCCGGGTCATCCCGTCAGACGCCCCTGCCCACCTCGGTTGGGGCGGACCGCTGGAACTCGCCAGCTTTACGGACGCCGAGGACGTCGGCTATCTCGACAACCACCTGGAGGGACAGACTGTCACCAGCCCCAGTCAGGTGACAGCACTGCACGCCGTCTGGGACGATGTCAGCGCGGTCGCGTTGCCTGCCCGTCAATCCCTGGACCTGCTCAAGGAAGTGGCAAAGTCATGGACATGACCGGCGCTGCCTGGCGCAAAAGCACGCGTTCCACTCCCAACGGCGGGAGCTGCGTCGAAGTGGCCGACAACCTGCCGGGGCGGGTGCTCGTGCGGGACAGCAAGGACCGTGACGGCGGCACCCTCACCTTCACCCCCGACACCTGGCACGTCTTCGTCAGGGAGCTGGCCCGACACCCCTGACCTGAATGTCGTGCTGGATTCAGGGGAACGTGCGGGCCGTACCCGATGTTCCGGCACCGCGCCGGAAACGACCCTTGTCGCATGAGAAGAATCGCTACACCGCTGGTGGCGGGACTGTTGACGGCGGCGGTGATCGGCTCCGTGCCGGCAGCCGCGAGCGTCGGCACGACCGGCACGGCGGCATCGAAGGCCGCGGTGGTCGCCGAGCAGCGGGTCGGCGACCGTCTGGTCGATCTGACGATCGCGTCGCCCGCGCTCGGCGGCGACGCGAAGGTCCGGCTGCTCACGCCGGACGGCTGGGACCGGCGTGACCGGCACGACCGGTGGCCGGTGCTCTACCTGCTACACGGCATGTTCGGCTCGCACGAGGACTGGGTGACGCAGACCGACGTCGCGCGACTACACGCGCTCAGGAACGTCCTCGTGGTCATGCCGGACGGCGGGAATCCCGGCGGCTACTACACCAACTGGTGGAACGGGGGCCGGTTCGGGGCACCGGCGTGGGAGACGTTCCATCTCGACGAGGTGCGCTCGATCCTGGAACGCGGCTACGGTGCCGGCACCCGCCGGGCCGTTGCGGGGGCGTCGATGGGCGGCTACGGCGCGCTTCTCTACGCCGGGCACCGGCCGGGCATGTTCCGGGCGGTGGCCAGCTACAGCGGCCCGGTCCACCTGCTGCATCCGGAATCGGTCGCCCGCTGGCAGTTCGCGTTCGACGACCCGAACGGCGCCCCCTATCTCGACCTGTGGGGGGACCCGGTCGCGCAGCGCGCGAACTGGGAGCGCCACGACCCGTACCAGCTCGCGGGTGCGCTCCGGCACACGCCGGTCTTCCTCAGCTGCGGCGACGGCGAGCTCGGCCCGTTGGACGGCCCGGACACCGGCGAGGTGGACCAGGACATCGAAAGGTTCGACCGCGTCCTGAACGTCTCCCTGGAAGCTGAGCTACGCCGTCGGGGCGTCCCGGTCGTGACCCACTACTACCGGGGCACCCACCAGCCCGCGTACTGGGAGCGGGAACTGCACCGCTCGCTGCCGATGCTCCTTTCCGCGCTGCACTGACCCCGAGTCCGGAGCGGGGGTGGCCGGGACCGGCGACTCCTGCTCCGGCCAGAGTGGACCGTGCCGATGCGGGCGACGGGGCAGTCGGCGACGGAAAGGATGGCTACCCTACGCGTCGTGCAGCCTTCCCATGCCGCTGTTACTCCGCCCCCTGCGCAGATGCCGGCGCCGCGCAGGAGTCGTACCGGACTCGTACTGACTGTCGTTCTCCTCGGTGGCCTGCTGGTGCTCTGTGCTGCCCCGGCCGCCTTCTTCGGCATCCGGTACGCCACTTTCGAGACCGGCCCGCATGACAGCCTGCCCAACGTCTGCACCGCGTTGTCGGGTGAGCGGTTCCGCTCCCTGATCGGCCCCGGGTCTTCCTACGAACGCCGCCGATCGGATGCCGGATGGCCGTCCGAGGGCTGCCACTGGGCACCCGACAAGACGCGTACCGGCGTCCAGGTGGCGGTGGACGCGACGCGGTACACCCGGTCGTTCTGGAGCGGCAGCACCGACAAGGCCCGGGAGCGGTTCGAGCGCGCCTCGGCGCGCGAGCACGAGTTCGCCGAGCAGCCCGAGCCACCGGCTGGGTGACGACTTCCGGGACACGATCCGCGACATCTCCAACGACCTGATCGAGGACCTGTAACCGCAGCGATCCCCAGGCGGGCCTCGGGGGGAGACGTCCCCGCTGTTACGGCAGCTCCAGGAACTCGCGAAGTGCGGTTTCGACAGCGCCCATGGTGGTGTGCGAGACGAAGCCGTGACTGTCGCGCAGGGCCGTCCGGTCCAGGATCTGCACGACGCTGTGGATCCTGACGTACGCCCCGGCGAGCGGGTCGTCGTCGCCCAGCCGCACTGCCAGATGGTTCGGATGCGGTACGTCGCGGACGACGGTCAGCGCCCAGATGGCGAGTTCTTCGACGCTGTTGTACTCGTCGTTGCTGATCACCAGGACGCGGTGCTGACTGTTACCCCGCAGCAGGGTCCAGATCTGGCCGCGCCTCACCACTGCGAGTCGCGCAGCGCGATGTCGTTGCTCTCCTCGATCAGTGCCCGATCGTCGGCGGACTGTCGGGCGGACCGCCGACGCAGGTATTCGCCGTACGCCTGGGCCGCCTCCCGCTGACGTGCCCGGCGTGCTTCCGGAAGGACCCGTCGGACAGCATCGACGACGGCAGCGGACGCGTTGCCCTGGCTGTGCAGATAGGCGGCGACGTCGTCGGGCACGCTGATGCTGAGCTTCACGGTCATACTTTCATCCTACCGCTCAGGCGACAGGCGGCCTGGCGGCGCGCACAGCGGTCACCCCGTCAGTCCGTAGCGGGCCGGGGAAGGTGCGGGATGGGCCTAGAATTTCCGGCTGATGGGTGAGAGTCCGGCTCCACTTGGCACGGTGCACCTCGGCATCGACGTCGGCACGTCGAACACGGTGGCAGCACTGCGCGGTCGCGACCACGAGGTCCGGCCGGTCCTGTTCGACGGCGCCCTGCTGCTGCCCTCCGCGGTCTTCGTCGACGGTGACACCACCCTTGTCGGCCTCGACGCCCGGCACGCCGGGGTCTCCCGGCCGGCACTGCTCGAACCGAACCCGAAACGCTGCATCGACGACCGGACCGTCCTCCTCGGCGAGCAGGAGATCCCCGTCGAGGCGCTGCTCGCCGCGATCCTGCGCCGGGTACGCGACGCCGCCGAGCAGGCCGCCGGCCAGGTAGGCGCGGTCTGCCTGACCTATCCGGCGACCTGGGGAACACGAAGGCTCGCCACCCTCACCGCCGCCGCCCGGCTCGCCGGCCTGCCCGAGCCGACGACGGTGCACGAACCGGTCTCCGCCGCCGCGCACTTCGTCGGGCTCCCCGACGTCGACCTGTCCGCCGGACAACTGGCCCTCGTCTACGACCTCGGCGCGGGGACCTTCGACGCGACCCTGATCCGACGCACCGACGCGGGTTTCGACGTGGTGGCCAGCCAGGGGCTGCCCGACGCCGGAGGGCTGGACATCGACGCCGCCGTCGTGGCGTCGATCTCCGCCCACCTCCGTCCCGACGACGACGCCTGGGGCTACCTCCGCCAGCCACGGACCCAGGCGGACCTGCGTCACCGTCAACTGCTCACCGACGGCGTACGGGCGGCCAAGGAGATGCTCTCCCGGACCTCCCAAACGTCGATCCACGTACCCGTGCTGGACGCGGAGGTGCCGCTCGGCCGGGAACAGTTCGAGACAC
This sequence comes from Plantactinospora sp. WMMB782, assembly GCF_049179135.1. Lineage (NCBI taxonomy): Bacteria > Bacillati > Actinomycetota > Actinomycetes > Micromonosporales > Micromonosporaceae > Plantactinospora > Plantactinospora sp. WMMB782. Next base: position 2,470,991 of record NZ_JBMHMC010000007.1, read on the forward strand.
TTGCCCGGCCAATCCTCGAACGGACGGTGGCGGCCACCCGGGCGGTACTCCGGGACGCCGACGTCGACGAGTCGGACCTGGCGGCGATCTTCCTGGTCGGCGGCTCGACCCGGATCCCGCTGGTCGGCACACTGCTGCACCGGGCGCTCGGCCGCCCACCCGTCGTACTCGACCAGCCGGAACTCGCGGTCGCCCAGGGCAGCATCGGTGGGCCGCGTCCCCCGGCCCACCGACCACCGACCACCGACACCCGCCCCGTACCGGTCGACCGACCGCCAGCGGTAGACCAGTCGCCACCTGTCAACCAGAGACTGCCGGTCGACCAGCCGCCACCTGTCACTCGACGGTTGCCGGTCGAGCGGGCTCGGCCCGCCGTCCCGGCCGGGCCCGACCGGTCGCCGGGCGGGCTGTGGACGCGACTGGGCGGGCGCTGGCGCTGGACGGCCGCCGCTTTCGGTCTAGTCCTGGTGATGGTGGCGGTCGGTCTGACGTACAAGTTCGCGTCCGACTCCGGTCGAACTCCGACCAGGCCGGCGAACGCGTCGACACCCAGCGGCACGCCGACCTCGGCATCACCGTCGGCACCACCGCCGTCACCGACCGATGCGTTGGCGGTCGTACCGGCACCGTTCGTCGGGCACTGGACCGGACGGGTCAGTCAGCCGGGCGGGGTGGTGCGGACGTGGCAGGTCTCCGTCAGCTTCACAGCGGGTTCGGACATCGGCACCTTCCGTTCCTCGAGCCTCGGCTGCCGAGGCACCCTCACGATCATGGCTCCCCGACCCACCGTCCGGGAGATGCATCTTCGCCAACGCACCACCAGCAACCCGAAGTCGATCTGCGTTGCCGCGGCGGACTGGACGCTGATCGTCGTCGACAGTGGCCGGATCGCCATGTACTGGCAGCAGTTCGGCGAGCCCACGAACGCCGCCACCGCCACCCTGACCCGCCCGTGAGCCGTCAGCGGCGACGTGGCGTGATCAGCCCCGACTCGTAGGCCCAGACGACCAACTGGGCCCGGTCGCGGCAGTACAGCTTGCTCATCGCCCGGTTGACGTGTGTCTTGGCGGTCAACGGGCTGATCACCATCCGTTCGGCGATCTCGTCGTTTGTCAGTCCGCGGGCGACGAGTTCGACGATCTCCTGCTCACGGGCGGTCAGCACGTCGCGTCCGGCCGCCAGGTCGGCCGGCGGCGGGGCGGTGGCGAACTCGCTGATCAGCGTCCGCGCCACCGTCGGGGCGAGTTGCGCGTCGCCACGGGCCACGACGGCGACCGCCTGCAACAGGTCGGCCGGGTCGGCGTCCTTGAGCAGGAAGCCGCTGGCGCCGGCCCGGAGTGCGTCGAAGACGTAGGAGTCGATTTCGAAGTTGGTGAGGATGAGGACGCGGACCGCCGAGAGGTCGGGGTCGGCGGCGATCCGCCGGGTGGCTTCGATGCCGTCGAGTTCCGGCATCTGCACGTCCATCAGTACGACGTCGGGCCGCAGCCGTCGGGAGAGCCGGACGGCCGTGGCACCGTCGGCGGCCTCGCCGACGACCTCCAGGTCGTCCTCGGCGTCCAGCAACGCCCGGAAGCCGGCCCGCATCAGAGCCTGGTCGTCGGCGAGCAGGACCCGGATCACGCCGTCTGCTCCGCCTGCTCGGTCCGGTCGGCGGCGCCACGGTCGACGGCAACGCGGTCGGCGCCGGGCCGGTCCAGCGGGAAGGTGGCCCGCACCCTGAATCCGCCGTCGTCGCGCGGGGCGGCGTCCAGGCTGCCGCCCAACCCGGTGACCCGTTCCCGCATGCCGTGCAGGCCCAGACCGGGCCGCACCGGCCGGACCGGTGACGCCTGCCCGTCGTCGGTCACCGAGACGGTCAGCTCCGCCGGGGCGTACTCGACGCGGATCTCGGCGGTGGCCGGGCCGGCGTGCCGGGCGATGTTCGTCAGCGCCTCCTGGACGACGCGATAGCCGACCTGGTCGACCTCGGCGGGCAGGTCCCAGGGCTGACCGGTGACCGTCACCCGCACCGGAACGCCCGCCGCCCGGGTCCGTTCGACGAGTTCGCCGATCCGGGCCAGCCCGAGCCGGTGCACGTCCGAGGGTGAGCGCAGCACATCCAGCGTGGACCGTAGTTCCCGCATTGCCGTGGCGCTGGCCTCCTGGATCGCCAGCAGGGCGGCCGACGGCTCCGTACCCTGTTTGCGGGCCAGGTGCACGGCGATCCCGGCCTGCACCTTGATCACCGAGATGCTGTGGGTCAGCGAGTCGTGTAGGTCCCGGGCGATGCGCAGCCGCTCCTCACCGGCGCGCCGCAACGCCGTCTCCTCGCGGGTGCGTTCGGCCTCGATCGCCCGCTGCTCGACCTGCTCCAGGTAGGCCCGGTGTTGCCGGGCGACGAGACCGGCGACGTTCGCCGCCACGAACCAGCCCAGCAGCAGGCTGGTCCGCTCGACGATCAGCTGGCCGGGTCGGTCGGCGGACGCGGCGGAGACGTCCCCGGCCAGGAAACCGCCGAGGAAGACGAGGCTGGCCAGGGCGGCGACCGATCGGTGCCCCCGCCAGGCGGCGACCAGGACCGTGCCGAGAACGGGGTACGCGGCGAACGCACCCGGGTGCACCCGGACGTGCAGGGCCAGCATGGCTGCGGTCACCACGAGCAACGCGGGCACCGGGTGCCGCTGGCACACCGCCGTCGCCACCACCATGACCAGCACCAGGACGATGTCCGTCGCCCGCACCGGTCCGGCGTCCGGTGCCAGAGCGGCGTTCCCGACCAGCAGGACACCGAGGGCGAGGCCGGCGAGAGCGAACGGCAGGTCACGGCGCACCACCGAACTGTAGAACGGGCTGTCGTCGACGAGCATCCCGCGACCGCGGTACGGCCGGCATACCGCGGCCGTGGTATCCGCGCCCGAGCAGGTGCCTGCGGCGGTACGACGTTTTCCCCGGCCACCCGGGCGAGCATCGAGTCCCCGGACCCTGCTCCAGGAGGCCATCATGCGCAAGATCTTCGTCATCCTCAGTGCGGTGCTGCTCGTCGCGTTCGCCCTGCAGTTCGTCTTCGCCGCCGTGGGCGCGTTCACCAGGCCCGCTGTCGACGGCGCGTACGTGCTGCACAGCGTCAACGGCACGGCGGTGATCCCGGCACTCACGCTGCTCACCATCCTGTTCGCCGTGCTGGCGAAGGCACCCGGCCGGCTCGTCGGGCTGGCCGTCCTGCCGTTGGGGCTCGTCCTCGTGCAGGCCCTGCTCGCCATGTTCGCGAACGCGGCCACCGATTCCGTGGGCGGCAGCACCCCGATCGGGCTCACCATCGCCGCCCTGCACGCGGTCAACGGGATCATCGCGGTGCACGTCGTGGTCAGCGTCTTCCAGGCAGCGCGCGACCTGGCCCGGTCGACGCCGGCCAGCGCCACCCCGACAGCCGGCGTCCCTCGGTCGGTCGGCCCGGCCGTCCGGGCGGAGGGGTCGGCATGAGCGTCGGCGCGCTGCTCGTCGGCGACCTGGTGATCGCGGTCCTCGCCGCCGCGAGCTGGCTGGGCGGTGGGGCCGCGTCGGCGGCCCGACGCCGCCGGCTGAGCCTGGCACTTGTCGCCCTCGCGGTGCTCGCCACCGCCGCCCGCGCGGTCACCGTCGCCGCACTCGCCCGCGCCGGCTGGTGGTTCGCGGCGGAGAAGGTCCTCGTCGCCGCCCCGCTGTCGCTGGTGGCCTCGGTCGTCGCCGGTTCGCGGCTGCTGCGGCCCCCGGCCGACATCCGCACCGTCGCGGTCCCGCTGCTCTTCGCCGGGTACGCCCACAGCGCCGCCCTGCTCGTGACGGTCCTGCACGGCTACCCGGCGTCGGTGGGCAGCGGACTCCTGGCGGTCGCCGGGATCGTCGGAGCGACCGTTGTCTCGTGGCGGCTCGTCGGCCCGGGCCCGTCCGGGGCGGTGACCAGGGGAGCCGGCGCGGTGGCGGTGGCGACACTGCTGACCGGCGCCGTACTCGTCGCCGCTCCGAAAGCCGACTCCGGCGTTCATGATCATGCTCTTCCGGAGGCGCCCGGCACCGTGGGCGAGCCGACCAGACGGTTCAGCCTGACGGCCGGGACCGCGACGGTGCAGGTCAGCGGCCGGGACGTCGCGGCCTGGGCCTTCAACGGACAGGTACCCGGACCGGAGCTGACCGCCACCCTCGGCGACATCATCGAGGTGACGCTGCACAACCGCGACATCGGCCGCGGCGTCACACTGCACTGGCACGGGTACGACGTGCCGAACAGCCAGGACGGCGTGCCCGGCGTGACGCAGGATGCGGTACTGCCCGGACAGGAGTACGTCTACCGGTTCCGGGCCGACCAGGTGGGAACGTACTGGTACCACACCCATGCGGTGTCCGACATCGGCGTGCGGATGGGCCTCTACGGGGTTCTCGTGGTGCGCCCGGGGCCGGCGACCGGCGTCGACGTCACCGTGCCGGTGCACACGCTGGCCGGTCTTCCGCTGCCCGCACCGCGCACCGAGCCGGTCGGGCCGGGTACGCCGGTACGGCTGCGGCTGATCAACACCGACAGCACCACGCACCGGTACGCCCTGGCCGGGACGCCGTTCCGGGTCCACGCGATCGACGGCCACGACCTGGCCGGCCCGACGCCGCTGCTGGACACCGCCGTACTCATCCCGGCCGGCGGTCGCTACGACCTGGTGTTCAGTGCGCCCGCCACCCCGGTGGCGTTGTTCGTCGACGGACGGGCGGTCTACGCGACCGGGCCGGTGTCCTCGGCGACCACCGACGGTTGGCCGGTGCTGGATCCGCTCGGCTACGGCGCCGGTTCCCCGGTGCCGTGGTCCCGGTTCGACCGGAGCTACACCCTGGTCCTCGACCGCGGCCTCGACCTGGACGGGCTGGTTCCGAGATACGCCCACACCGTCAACGGCGCCGCCCACCCGGACATCCCGCCGCAGGTCGTACGCCGCGACGACGTCGTCAGGTTCACGATCGTGAACCGGGCGCTAGTGGTGCACCCGTGGCACCTGCACGGGCACCACGTCCTGGTGCTGTCCCGCAACGGCCGGCCGGTCACCGGGAGTCCGCTGTGGCTGGACTCGTTCGACCTCCTTCCCGGCGACGTCTGGGAGGTGGCGTTCCGGGCCGACAATCCGGGGACGTGGGCAAACCACTGTCACAACCTGGCGCACGCCGACGCCGGGATGACGCTGCACCTGACGTACTCGTGATCGGGGCATCCGAACAGCTACCTTGCCCAGATGGACCTGGCGTACCTGCGGGAGCATCCGAACCAGCTTCCGCTCTTCCTCACCCACCAGCGGATCCGGGAGACGCCGGTGCCCGGCGGCGACATCTGCGCCGCCAGCCGACTCACCCTGGACGACGGCAACTCCGTCTTCGCCAAGTCCTGGCCGGAGGGGGCCGCCGAGCCCGTACCCGAGGATTTCTTCGCCACCGAGGCGGCCGGGCTGCGCTGGCTGCGCGCCGCCGGGGCGGTGCCGGTGCCCGAGGTGATCGCGGCCCTGCCGGAGCTGCTGGCGCTGGAGTGGGTCGAGCCGGGCGAGCCGAGCCCGGCGGCGGCCCGGCGGTTCGGCGCCGGGCTGGCCGCCCTGCACCGGGCCGGCGCCGACACCTTCGGCGCGGCCTGGCCGGGCTTCGTCGGGGCGTTGCCGCAGGACAACACCCCGTCCGCCGGCCCGTGGCCGGTCTGGTTCGGTGAGCACCGGCTCGCGCCCTACCTGCGGCAGTCGGTCGACAACGGCGCGCTCGCCGCGGCCGAGGTCACCCTGGTGGAGCAGGTGATCGCCCGGATCGAGGAGTACGGCGGCGCCGAGCCGCCCGCCCGGATCCACGGCGACCTGTGGCCGGGGAACCTGCTCTGGGGCGCCGACGGCCGGGTCTGGCTGGTCGACCCGGCGGCACACGGCGGGCACCGGGAGACCGACCTGGCCCAGCTCGCCCTCTTCGGCGGTGCCCCGCAGCTGGGCACGATCGTGGACGCCTACCAGGAGGTCTGGCCGCTGGCCGACGGCTGGCGGGAGCGGCGGCCGGTGCACCAGCTCCACCTGCTGCTGGTGCACACCGCGCTCTTCGGTGCGGCATACCGGGATGCGGTAGGTACGGCGGCTCGGGCCGCACTGTCGGTCTGACGCGCTACCGTCGAGCGATGACCATTCCCGTCGGGGGGCTCGTCGACCGGTACGGCCGGGTCGCGACCGACCTGCGCGTCTCGCTCACCGACCGGTGCAACCTGCGGTGCACCTACTGCATGCCGGCCGAGGGACTGCCCTGGCTGCCGAAGTCGGAGGTGCTCACCGACGACGAGATCGTCCGCCTGGTCGGCGTCGCGGTGCGCCTGCTCGGGGTGACCGAGGTCCGGTTCACCGGTGGCGAGCCGCTGATCCGCCCCGGGCTGCCGCAGATCGTCGCCGCCGTCGCCGCGCTCCTACCCCGGCCGGTGCTCTCGCTGACCACGAACGGGATCGGGCTGGACCGGCTCGCCGGGCCGCTGCGCGCGGCCGGACTCGACCGGGTCAACGTCTCGCTGGACACCCTCGACCCGACCCGGTTCACCGAGCTGACCCGCCGGCCCCGGCTGGACGCCGTACTCGACGGGTTGGCCGGGGCGGTGGCCGCCGGGCTGGCCCCGGTGAAAATCAACTCGGTGTTGATGCGCGGAGTCAACGACGACGAGGCGCCCGAACTGCTCCGCTTCGCGCTGCGCCACGGCTATCAGCTCCGGTTCATCGAGCAGATGCCGCTGGACGCCCAGCACGGCTGGGACCGGTCGACGATGGTCACCGCCGAGGAGATCCTCGCCGCCCTGCGGACCGAGTTCACCCTGTTGCCCGATCCGGCCGAGCGGGGTGGGGCACCGGCCGAGACGTGGCTGGTGGAAGGCTGGACGGACACCGCCGGCCGGCCGGCCCGGGTGGGTGTGATCGGCAGCGTGACCCGGCCGTTCTGCGGGGACTGCGACCGGACCCGGCTCACCGCGGACGGGCAGGTCCGGAACTGCCTCTTCGCCACCGACGAGTCCGACCTGCGGGCGGCACTGCGCGGCGGCGCCTCCGACGACGAACTCGCCGACCGGTGGCGGGCGGCGATGTGGGGCAAGCGGGCCGGGCACGGCATCGACGACCCGACGTTCCTGCAACCGGTCCGACCGATGTCGGCGATCGGCGGCTGACGATGACCTCCGCACCCACCCTGGTCGTACGCTACTTCGCCGCCGCGCGGGCCGCTGCCGGCGTACCCGAGGAGACCGTGCCCGGCGCCGGCAGCCTCGACGCGCTCGCCGGTGCGCTGGCCGACCGGCACGGTGCCCGGCTGGCCACCGTGCTGACCATGGCGAGTTTCCTGGTCGACGGCGTGGCCTGGCACGACCGGCGGGCACCGCTGCCGGCCGGCGCGACGGTCGACGTCCTGCCTCCGTTCGCGGGCGGCTGAGGCGCCCGTGCTGGCTCTGCTCGGTTTCGTCGGCACGTTGACCCTGGTCGTCGGCCTGATTCATCTCTACCTGTGGAAGCGGCTGGTCCGGGACACCACCCGGCCGGGGCGCTGGCGCCGGGCCGGCGGGGTGGCCGTGCTGCTGCTGGCCGTGCTCACCCCGGCGACCCTGGTCGGCACCCGGCAGGGTTACTACTGGCTGGCCTGGCCGGGCTACCTCTGGCTGGCCGTGATGTTCTACCTGCTCGTCCTGCTGGCCGTGCTGGAGATCCCGATGCTGGCCGCCCGGCTGGCCCTGCGCCGCCGCCGGGTCCGGGCGGCCACACCCGCACCTGCCGGCGCCGCCTCGCCCGCACCATCGGCCCCGGCCCCACCACCGACCCTGGACCTGCCGCCGACCGTGGACGCGACGCCGGCCCGGGACGCCACGCCTGCTTCGGACGCGCCGCGGACCCCGGGGGCAGCGCCGGCCCTCGACGCACCGCCGACCCCGGACGCACCGCCGGAAGCCGGGCACGATCCGGGGCGGCGGCTGCTGCTCGCCCGGGGCGCCGCCATCTTCGCCGGGCTCACCTCGGCCGGGATCGTCGGCTACGGCGTCCGCACCGCCCTCGGCCCGCCACAGGTCGACCGGGTGCGGATCCCGCTGGCCAAGCTCCCCCGGAGCATGGACGGGCTGCGGATCGCCACCGTCTCCGACATCCACATCGGACCGCTGACCGGCCGGGCACACACCGAGCGGATCGTGTCGCTCATCAACCGGCTCGACGCCGACCTGGTGGCCGTGGTCGGTGACCTCGTCGACGGCACGGTCGGCGAACTCGGTCCCGCCGCCGCACCCTTGCGCGACCTACGCTCCCGGTACGGCAACTTCTTCGTCACCGGCAACCACGAATACTATTCCGGCGTCGAGGAGTGGGTCGTCGAGCTGGACCGGCTCGGGCTGCGGGTGTTGCAGAACCGCCGCGCGGAGATCCTGGCCCGGGGCGGCGCCCTCGACCTCGCCGGGGTGAACGACCCGACCGGTGGCGAACTCGGTTCCGCCCAGGGCCCCGACTTCGACGCGGCGCTCGGCGGCCGGGACCCGGGCCGGCCGGTGGTGCTGCTCGCACACCAGCCGGTCAACGTGCACGAGGCGGCGAAGCACGGCGTCGACCTGCAACTCTCCGGTCACACCCACGGCGGGCAGATCGTGCCGTTCAACCTGCTCGTCGCGTTGCAGCAGCCGGTCGTCTCCGGGCACGCCACCATCGACGGCACCCAGCTCTACGTTACAAACGGCGCCGGCTTCTGGGGCCCACCGGTTCGGGTCGGCGCCCCGCCTCAGGTGACCCTGGTCGAGCTACGCAGCACGGGGTGATCGAGAAGGGTCGGCCGGGCTGGACCGGGTGCCGAGGACACCGCATCGCCGACCTGCCCGGCAATAGCCCGTCTTCGTCCCGACGATCGGATTATCCATTGGTATCGATACTCTCCAGCTTGTATCCGACGCCGCGTACGGCGACACGATCACGGCACGGTGGCGCGGAGCAGTTCGGCTTGATCTATCCGTTGGGCGGTCGCTCGACCGTTACGGTCGTGCCGTAGTTCGACAGCTTGAGGGTGCAGAGATTGGTGATGCCATCGTAGTTCATGAACTTATTCGGATAGATGGTCACCTGAGCCACCCTGCCGTCGGCGCCGATCAGTACATCACCGGTGTGCTCGAAGTTCCCCGCATGTGGCGGCGATATTGTGAAGTGATATTCGCCGGCTTTCGGCTCGCTCACTGAACCACGAGTACGAAGTAGCTTCAGCAGACCGGCTGGATCGGCAACCGCGCTGGGAAGGTTTGGGATCGAGCTTCCGAACTCAAAGCCTTGCTGCCCGTTGACCGGCTTGCTCCAATTGTTCTCGCCCGGCTTCAGTCCTGGGCGCTGCAGTCGGGTGAACCTGGCGCCTCTTACTAGTCGCTGCTCGTAGTCAAGGTTGGACTTCCGCATCCGAAGGTAGCCGGTTACGGTGGCCGGATCGAAGGCGCCGGTAACGTCCATACGGAAACGAGAAGAGTTGAGGATCGACCGCTCCCCGTCCGTGACCGTGGCACCGGGCCGGGCGGCAAGAGCACAGGTCATCGAGTACTCGTAGCTGGTCGTCTCGCTAGCCATGGCGGCGGCGGCCAGTCGCATTTCTGGCGATCCGGTGGATGTCGCAGCCTCTGACGGGGCAGGTGGCGTTCGAGGATCACTGATGCCTACCACTGTCCCGAAGCCTGCAAGAGCGAGCAGGCTCGCCGCAAGCACCGCTCCATGCCGGGCACGACGCGCCCGGCCCCTCGTGGTGGCGCGGGCAAGCAGCAGTTCCGCATCGATCTCACCCTCTGCGTGATCTCGCAATGCGATGGTGATGTGTTCCTCAAGATCTGTCATGTACAGTTCTCCTCTCAACGGGTCGCGGTCGCCAGCGTCCTGTAGCGTTCCCGCAGCGTGTTAAGTGCCCGCATTGCGTGGGTACGGACGGTGGCCGACGAGCAGCCCAAGATTTGGGCGATCGTCGAGTCGTCGAAATCCTCGTAGTAGCGCAGCGCCACGACCGCGCGCTGGCGGCCTGGCAGTTCCTGTATCAGCCGCCACATTTCGTCTCTTGCGACGGTCTCGCTGCCCACGTCGCCGCGCTGTGGCCGATCGGCGAAGCTCGCGGTGCTTATCTCACGATTGGGACGCCGACGCCACCAGGACGTGTTTGCGTTGATGAGCATCCGTCGGACATACATGTCCGGCTGGTTCGACCGAGCGATCCGCCTCCATCGCGACCACGCCCGCGCCAACACGTCCTGGACGAGGTCTTCGGCCCGGTGCTGATCACCGGTCAACAATCGGGCCAACCGCAACAGCGCCGGGCCGTAGGTGCTCACGTACTGCTCGAACGTCACATGTTGAAGACGCTGCCCGCGACATTGTGCGTTGACGTCCGGCGTGAAGTATCTGGGGCTTGGACGCCTGTACCTGCGTTGGCTGGCCGGGCGGTCGTCTGCTCGGCTTGTCCACCCCCGTCCCGGCTCGTCCTCGACGAGCCCGGCACACGAACAGGTCTCGGCCACCCCGGCAGGACCCGGACCGAGCATGGCGGCGGGCGGCAAATCACACTCTCGCGTGGCGACACGCGCTCGCGTACGCGTCCGTGACAGGATGCGGCGTGTCTCCGTTGCGCGCCGCACCCGCTGACGGCTCCCCCTCCGCCGCCGTGCCCTTCGTCGCGGACCTGCACATCCACTCGAAATACTCCCGCGCGTGCAGCCGTGACCTGACCATGCCGAACCTCGCCTGGTGGGCCCGGCGCAAGGGGATCAGCCTGCTCGGCACCGGTGACTTCACCCACCCGGCCTGGTACGAGCACCTGCGCGAGTCGCTGCACCCGGCCGAGCCGGGCCTCTACCGGCTCAGCCCGGAGGCGGAACGGGACATCGCCCGCCGGCTGCCGCCCCGACTGGCGAGCGTCGCCGAGGCCAGCCCGATGCGTTACCTGCTCAGCGTCGAGATCTCCACGATCTACAAGCGGGACGACCGGACCCGCAAGGTGCACCACCTGATCTACCTGCCCGACCTGGACGCGGTGGCCCGGTTCAACACCACGCTCGGCCGGATCGGCAACATCGGCTCCGACGGCCGGCCGATCCTCGGCCTCGACTCCCGCGACCTGCTGGAAATCGTCCTGGAGGCGAGCCCGGACGGATATCTCGTGCCGGCGCACATCTGGACCCCGTGGTTCTCCGCGCTCGGCTCGAAGTCCGGCTTCGACGCGATCGCGGACTGTTACGCCGACCTCGCCGAGCACATCTTCGCGGTCGAGACCGGCCTCTCCTCCGACCCGGAGATGAACTGGCGGGTCTCCAGCCTGGACCGCTACCGGCTGGTCTCCAACTCGGACGCGCACTCGCCACCGGCACTGGCCCGGGAGGCGACCCTCTTCGCCACCGACCTCGACTACTACGCGGTCCGGGAGGCACTGCGCACCGGGGACGGGCTGGCCGGCACCATCGAGTTCTTCCCGGAGGAGGGGAAGTACCACGCGGACGGGCACCGGCTCTGCGGGGTCAACTGGGAACCGCAGCGGACCCGGGAGGCGGGCGGGCGCTGCCCGGAGTGCGGCAAGCCGCTCACGGTCGGCGTACTGAGCCGGGTCGAGGACCTGGCCGACCGGCCGGACGGGCACCGGCCGGCGAGCGCGCCCCGGGTCACCCACCTGATCCAACTGGCCGAGATCCTCGGCGAGATCAACGGGGTCGGGCCGAAGTCGAAGACGGTGGAGGGGCAGCTCAACACCCTGGTCGCCGGCCTCGGTGCCGAGCTGGACATCCTCACCGTCAGCCCGGTCGACGAGATCCGCCGGGTCGGCGGCGAACCGCTCGCCGAGGCGATCACCCGACTCCGGCGCGGCCAGGTACGCCGGATCCCCGGCTACGACGGCGAGTACGGCGTGATCACCCTCTTCGAGCCGGGTGAACTGCCCGCCGGTTCGAGTGGCGGCGGCCGGGGCGGGACCGGTCGGGGTGGTGCCGCCGGGCAGGCGGAGACGCTCTTCGCGGACGCGCTCTTCGACGTACCCGTGCCGCGACAGCGACCGCCCGCGGAGCCGAAGGCGGCGGCCAGGGCCGACGGTCCGGCGGAGCCGGCGCCGGCCGCCCCGACGGCGTCGCGGCGGCGTCCCCGGGCCGCCGCCGCGCCGGCCGAGCCGGCTCCGCCGCTCGCGCCGTCGCCGTCGCCGCACGAGCCGTTCGAACCGATGCTCGCCGGCATGGAGGAGGTCGGCACCGGGCTGCTGGACCGGTTGGACGCGATGCAGCGGGTCGCCGCCTCCGCGCCCGGCGGACCGCTGCTGATCGTCGCCGGGCCGGGCACCGGCAAGACCCGGACCCTCACCCACCGGATCGCGTACCTCTGTGCCGAGCTGAACGTCTATCCGGAACACTGCCTGGCGATCACCTTCACCCGGCGGGCCGCCGAGGAGCTGCGGCACCGGCTGGACGGGCTGCTCGGGCCGGTCGCCGAGGACGTCACCGTCGGCACCTTCCACTCGCTCGGCCTGACCATCCTGCGGGAGAACGCCCGCGCCGCCGGACTGCCCGACGACTTCCGGATCGCCGACGACGCCGAGCGGGCGACCGCGCGGGCCGAGGCCGGCGACGACGACGCCACCTATCTGAAACTGCTCCGCGCCGCCGACCTGGTGGACCTGGACGAGCTGGTCGACCTGCCGGTGGCGCTGCTGCGCGACGACCCGGAGCTGGTCGAGCGGTACCGGGACCGGTGGCGGTGGATCTTCGTCGACGAGTACCAGGACGTGGACGCGACGCAGTACGAGCTGCTCCGGCTGCTCAGCCCGGCCGACGGCAACCTCTGCGCGATCGGCGACCCGGACCAGGCGATCTACGCGTTCCGGGGCGCCGACGTGACGTACTTCCTGCGCTTCTCGCAGGACTTCGTGGACGCCCGGCTGGTCCGGCTGACCCGCAACTACCGGTCGTCGGCGCCGATCCTGGCCGCCGCCGTGCAGGCGATCGCACCGTCCACCCTGGTCCGGGGCCGCCGGCTCGACCCGGCCCGGCTCGACCCGGAGGCACCGCTGGTCGGCCGCTACCCGGCGGCCTCCGTCGCGGACGAGGCCGATTTCGTGGTACGCACGGTCGACGAACTCGTCGGCGGGCTGTCGCACCGCTCCCTCGACTCCGGCCGGATCGACGGGCGCACCTCGAACGTCTCGTTCTCCGACATCGCGGTGCTGTACCGCACGGACGCGCAGGCGGCACCGATCCTGGACGCGCTCGCCCGGGCGAACATCCCGGTGCAGAAGCGCTCGCACAACCGGCTGCGGGACCGGCCCGGCGTCTCGGTGATCGCCCGCGAGCTGCGGCACGCCGACGGTCTCGGCGGCTCGGTCGCCGCCCGGGTGCGCCTGGCCGGGCAGGTACTCGCCGAACGGCACGCCACCCCCACCCTGGACGCCACCGGCGGGATCGGCCCGGACGACATCTGGACCGCCGCCGACCTGCTCACCCCGCTCGCCCGGCGCTGCGGCGACGACCTGGAACTGTTCCTCTCCCAGTTGGCCACCGGTGCCGAGGTGGACGCCCTCGACCCGCGCGCCGAGGCGGTCACCCTGCTCACCCTGCACGCCGCCAAGGGCCTGGAATTCCCGGTGGTCTTCCTGCCCGGCTGCGAGGACGGGCTGCTGCCGCTGCGCTTCCCCGGGTCGACCCCGACCGACGACGAGGTGGCGGAGGAGCGGCGGCTCTTCTTCGTCGGACTGACCCGGGCACAGGACCGGCTCTACCTCAGCCACGTCGGCCGGCGGCTGCGGCACGGCCAGGAGCGGGAGTGCGTACCGTCGCCGTTCCTCGACGCGATCGACGCCGGACTCTTCGAACGGCTCGGCGACAGCGCTCCGCGCCGGCCGCGGGACCGCCAGCTCCGACTACTCTGACGCGCGAGCCGGGCTTGCACTGGTGAGCCGGGCTTGCACTGGTGAGCCGGGCTTGCAGTGGTGAGCCGGCGGCAAGTGGCAAGCGGCCAGCCGGGCTTCAGGCGGCGAGGAGCACCACGCCGAGGGTGCCGGTGAGCATCGCCGGGCCGTGCGGCAGGTGGTCGTGTCGGCCGATCCGCCCCAGCCGGAGCAGCACGGCGGCGTAGCCACCGGCCAGCAGCAGGCCGGCGAGTGCACCGGTCAGGGTGCTGCTCCAGCCGTACCAGCCGGTGGCGAAGCCGAGTCCGAGCGCGAGCTTGGCGTCGCCCGGCCCCAGCCCGGCGGGCGAGAGCAGGACCAGCCCGGCGTACGCCCCGGCCAGCGCCAGGGCGCAGGTCGCCGCCAGCGCGTACCGGGCGAGTTGGCCGGAGGTGACCGAGGCCGCGCCGAGCAGCCCGGCGAGACCGGCCGCCGCCGGCAGGGTCAGCCGGTCGGGGAGTCGTCGCACCGCCACGTCGACGAAGCCGAGCACGATTCCGAAACCGGCGAGCCACAGGTGGCCGAGCAACGGGAGTACGCCGTCGACCCGGGCGGCGAGCGTGCCGAACACGACGGCCGCGACGGCCCCGACCAGCCCGGTGGGTGGGCCGGCGGGGCGGGTGTACCGGCGAACCTGCCGGCGCAGCAGCGGCCCGAGCAGTACTCCGAGGAGCCCGGCCGCCACCGCGACCGTCAGTGAGTTTGGCGCGCTTCCGGGAGGTGGGGTCATCGACGGTCACGCTACGGTGACCACAGCGGGCCGCTCCCCGACGGGGGGTGAGCCCCTTCCCGATCCGTACCAGGAGGACAGTCGATGGCCAACTACGGACCGCCCGGCGGGCCGTACCCCGGCCCGCCGGGACAGCCGTGGAACGATCCCGGCCGGCAGGCCTCCGACGAGTACGGCCAGCCGGTCGACCCCTGGGGCGATCACGACCAGGCGGGGGCTGCCGGGTACCCGGGCGGACCCGCGCCGCACACCCGGCCGGCCGACGGCTGGATGGCGTCCGACGCCGATCCGGTGTGGGCGACTCCGGTTCCGGATCCGTCCTGGTCCACCTCGGCACCGGACCCGATGCCGAAGGGCCGCGGCAACCGGGCGTTCGCGGCCGTGCTGATCGGCCTGGCCGCGCTGGTCTTCGGCGGCGCGGCGGCCGGGATCTACCTGTTCGGCCGCGAGCAGCAGGAGCCGGACGCGCAACCGCCGGCCAGCGAGCAGACCGAGGCGCCGGACGACACGGCCAGCGCCCCGGCCGGGCCGGCGCCGACGACCGCACCGGTCGAGCAGGTCGAGCCCTCCACCGACGCGCGGTTCGTCAAGGTCGGCCAGTGCGTCCGGAACGAGGGTACGGAGGCGGTGCCGAGGTTGGCGATCACGAACTGTGCGCCGCAGGCCTACGAGGTGCTGGCCCGCTTCAACGGTGTCACCACCGGCGCCACGGATGCCAAGGCCAAGTGCGCCGAGGTGCGGAACTACACGAACTTCTACTTCTTCAACAGCGAACTGGACGAGCTGGACTTCGTACTCTGCCTGCGGCGGCGTTGACAAAACTACGGCTGTCTAGCGTGGATGCTAGACAGCCCTAGTTTTCACTCGACGGCACCGGAAGCGGCCCGGCCCGGCTACCCGGCCGGCGCGACACGAATACCCCGATCTACGGATGTCTAGCGTCCCGGCTAGACGGCCCGATAGCGTGCGATACGTGGATCCGGTCCGCAACCCGTACGCGCCGGGCGCCGGCCAGCGCCCGCCCGAACTCGCCGGGCGGGACCGGGAGCTCGAGGTCTTCGACATCGTGCTGGAACGGATCGCACGGGGCCGCCCGGAACGCAGCCTGGTCCTCACCGGCCTGCGCGGCGTCGGCAAGACCGTCCTGCTCAACACACTCCGCTCCCAGGCGATCACCCGACTCTGGGGCACCGGGAAGATCGAGGCCCGGCCGGACCAGTCGATCCGCCGCCCGGTGGCCGCCGCCCTGCACATGGCGATCCGGGAGCTGGCACCCCGGCACCGGGCACCGGACCGGATCGACGACTTCCTCGGCGTACTCAAGGCGTTCGCACTGCGCTCGGCGCCGACCGGTGCGGGCCGGGGTGCCGGGGCGACCCGGCTGCGGGACCGCTGGCAACCCGGCATCGACGTACCGGCGGCGAGCGGGCGGGCGGACTCCGGCGACATCGAGATCGACCTCGTCGAACTCTTCACCGACGCGGCCGAGGTCGCCGCCGACGTCGGCACCGGCGTCGCGGTCTTCCTCGACGAGATGCAGGACCTCGGCCCCGAGGACGTCTCCGGGCTCTGCGCGGCCTGCCACGAGCTGTCCCAGCTCGGCGCGCCGCTGATCGTGGTCGGCGCCGGGCTGCCGCACCTGCCGGCGGTACTCTCCGCCGCGAAGTCGTACTCGGAGCGGCTCTTCCGTTACCAGCGCATCGACCGGCTGGACCGGATCGCCGCCGACCAGGCGCTCTGTGCCCCGGCCGCCCGCGAGCAGGTCGAGTACGAGCCGAAGGCCCTCGACCTGCTCTACGAGAAGTCCGGCGGCTACCCGTACTTCGTCCAGGCGTACGGGAAGGCGACCTGGGACTCCGCGCCCCGGTCCCCGGTGACCGCCGCCGACGTCCGGGTCGCCGCGCCGGAGGCCGAAGCCGAGTTGGCGGTCGGGTTCTTCGGCTCCCGGTTCGAGCGGGCGACCCCGGCGGAACGGGAGTACATGCGGGCGATGGCGACGCTCTCCCTGGTCGAGACGCCCGAGGGGGAGGACGGCACCGGCGGCGACGGTACCGGCGGCGGAACGGGCGGCGGGCTCCGGGACGACCTGGACGCGGCCGTCTCCACCGCCGAGATCGCCCGCTCGCTCGGGCGCAAGCCGGCGAGCCTCTCGCCGGCCCGGGACGCCCTGATCAAGAAGGGGCTGATCTACTCCGGCGAGCGTGGCACGGTGGCCTTCACCGTCCCGCACTTCGGCCGGTACCTGCGCACCCAGCCGGCCTGACCGGCACCGCCGCGCAGCCGGGCTGGGCCGGCGCCGGCACCACCGGCGCGGCCGGCCCGGCGCCCGTCACAGCTGTGACCAGGGCGCCGGGAAGGTCACTTCGCCGGCCCGCACCGGATCGTCGGAGCCGTCCACCGAGGGCAGCACCAGTGCCTGCCACGGATCGCCCAGCCCGGACCAGGGACTCGTCAACCCGAACCTGGCCGCCGGGGCGAAGCCGAAACGGCGGTAGTAGGCGGGGTTGCCGAGCACCACGACCAGGCGCTCGCCGAGTTCGGCGGCGGCGTCCAGGGCGGCGCGGACGACGTCCTGTCCGTAGCCGCGACGCTGTCGGGACGGGCGCACCGCCACCGGGCCGAGCGCCAGCGCCGGTATCGCGCCCGGCCAGACCTCGACCCGACTGAGCAGGGCGTAGCCGACCAGTTCGCCGTCGACCTCGGCCACCATGGACAGCTCGGGGATCCAGGCGTCGGTGCCCCGCAACGCCTCGACGAGGCGTACCTCCGCGGGCAGCCGGTGGTCCGGGCTGGCGAACGCCTCCGCCACCAGTTGCCGGATCGCCACGGCGTCGGCGGGGCCCTCTGCGCGGAGACGCACGGTCGTCACAGCTCGCGACGGTACCGCGAACGCGCCGTCCAGTCTCCCACTTCGACGGGTGAAAGACGCCTGGAACGGGTAAGACTTGACCCATGAAACCCGTACGCACCGTGGCCCGCACCCTGTTGAGCACGATCTTCGTGGTCAGCGGCGCCCGCGCCGTGGCCAATCCCGAACTGCACGTGGACCGGGCGAAGCGGGTGACGGGCAAGGTCACCCCGCTGTTGCAGGGCGTCCACGAGGGAATCCCGACCGACCCGACGAGTCTGGTCCGGGCCAACGGCGCCGCCCAGCTCCTCGGCGGACTGCTGCTGGCCACCGGGCACTTCACCCGGCCGGCCGCGGCGCTGCTGGCCGGCACGCTGGTGCCGACCACGCTGGCCGGGCACCCGTTCTGGGAGCACGAGGATCCGGCGGAGCGGCGGTTGCACCAGATCCACTTCATGAAGAACCTCGGGCTGATGGGCGGCCTGCTGCTCGCGGCCGCCGACACGCAGGGCCGGCCCAGCCTCGGCTGGCGGACCAGTCACGCGGTGCACGGCGGCCGTCGGCGGGTACGCCGGGCGGTCCGGTCCGCCCGCCGGGACGCACGGATCGCCGTACGTTCCGCGGCGGCAGCCCGTAAACTTCCGGGCTGAGCAGGCGACCAGCAGCCGACCGGCCCACGGCTGACGGCGGGGTTCGCCGATCCGGCCACGGTCCATGCCGGACATATGCTAGTTTCACCTCACCGAGCGGCTGTGAATCACCTGAACCGCACTCCCTGCGTTAACGCGGTGGAAATGTCGCGAACCAGTGTGGGATCGGACACGGTCGCATAACGCAGGAGGCACTCAGGTGACACGCCGTTCTAGGCTCCTTGGAGGACCTGGACGGAAGACCGACATCGGTACGGGGGTGGCCACGCCATGCCGGCGACCGTCGAAAGACGGCTAGGCCGCCTCGCCTCAGCCCGCCGCTTTGCTCGTGGAATCGACCGTCGAGCAGTCGTACGGATCGGCATAGTCGCCGTCGTCTGCTACGCCGCCTGGCTCGCCATCGGCACCTTCGGACGGCCGTACAACTTCTTCGACATGAAGATCTACCACGGTGCGGTGGTCTGGTGGGCGGGCGGGCACGAGCTCTACGACTTCATCGCGCCCAGGACCACTCTCGGTTTCACCTACCCGCCCTTCGCCGGCCTGGTCATGCTGCCGATGGCGGGCATCCCGCTCGGCCTGGCCGGCTGGATCAACATCGTGGCCAGCGTCGCGACCCTGGCGGTCGTACTCGCCGCGCTGCTCAAGCCGATCACCGACCGGCTCGGCTGGTCCCTCTGGTTCACCCTCGGTCTCGCCGTGCCGATGGCGGTCGCCATCGAGCCGGCCCGGGAGACGCTCGGCTACGGCCAGGTCAACCTGCTGCTCTTCGGCCTCGTCCTGGCCGACCTGGTGGCGTTGCGCTGGCGGGCCCGGCGCGGCAGCCGGGTCGCCGCCGGTGACGGCCCACTGCGCCGGCTCTTCTTCAGCGGCGTCTGGGCCGGGGTCGGGATCGGCCTGGCCAGCTCCATCAAGCTGACCCCCGCGCTCTTCATCGTCTACCTGCTGATCACCCGACAGTGGCGGGCCGCGATGACCGCGGTGGGCACCGCGATCGCGGTCACCGTCGGTACGTTCGCGATCGCGGGTCGCGAGTCGACCACCTACTTCATGTCGGTGCTCTGGCAGACCGAGCGGGTGGGCGCCGCCGACATGACGCCGAACCAGTCGCTGGCCGGGGTGCTCGCCCGGCTCTACGACTCGATCGAGACTCCCACCCTGCTCTGGCTCGCGTTCGCGATGCTGCTGCTGGCGCTCGGGCTCTCCCGCGCCTCGCACTCGCACGCCGACGGCGACGAGCTGACCGCCTTCACCCTGGTCGGGCTCACCACAAACGTGATCAGCCCGATCTCCTGGTCGCACCACCTGGTCTGGGTCATCCCGGCGATCCTGATCCTGGCCGACGCCGCGAGCCGACGCCGGACGGCCAGCCGGGGACCACGGCACCCACTGTCGAACCCCGGCGCCGGTCCGGCCGCGATGACCGGGCTGCGTGCCCCGATCTGGTTCCCGACCCTGACCGGCCTACGGCACGGCGGGGCGGCGATCGGGCTCTACCTGCTGTTCCTGATCTCGCCGATCTGGCCGTACGAGCACCAACTGCCGGAGGTCTCGCACTACCAGGACGGCTTCTTCGGCGCCCTGATGGAGAACTCGCTGGCCCTGGCGGTCATCCTGCTGGTCGCCGCGCTGCCGTGGCGGCCCGGTGCCGAGCCGGCGTTCTACGCCGAACACGCCCGGTTCGACCGCTCCCGGTCCGACCGCCGGCTGGCCGACCAGCGCTAGCTGCGCGCGGAGCGTCGCGGCCGGGTCGGCAGCCCGGCCGCACCGGTCAGGGGCAGTTCACCCACTCCTCGGTGCCGTCGGCGAAGAGCTGCCGCTTCCACACCGGCAGCCGGGCCTTGACCTCGTCGACCAGCCGGGCGCAGGCCGCGAAGGCCGCCGCCCGGTGCGCCGTGCTCACCGCCGCGACCAGGGCCACGTCGCCGATCTCCAGCGGGCCGAGCCGGTGCGAGACCGCCAGCGCGTGCACGTCCGGATCGGCCGCGATCTCGGCGGCCACCTCCCGGAGCACGTCGGCGGCGCTCGGATGCCCCTCGTACTCCAGCCGGAGCACCGACCGGCCGTCGTCGTGGTCGCGTACCACGCCCTGGAACGAGACCACCGCCCCGGCGGCGTCGTCGGCGACCAGGGACTCGTGGGCGGCCACGTCCAACGGGTCGGTGCCGACAGCGGCGTGCACCCGGGTGCCGGACGGCACGGGCACGGCTCCGGTCTCGACGGCGGGCTCGCTGCGTACGCTCATCTCACACTCCTCACTGGGGGCGCTCGCCGGGCAGCAGTGGCAACGGTACGAGCGGCACCCGGTCACCCGGCTCGCCCTTGCCGCCGGGGGCGATGACGGCGAACCCGGCCGCCCCGGCCAGGCCGCGCAGCATCGCCGAGCCGACGTGCCGGACCGGGGTGGCGAGGTCGCCGGCCGGGTCGACCCGGACCAGCGCCAGGTGGGTGTGGTCGCCACGTCCGGCCACCGGCTCGGCCAGCGTCACCCGGGGCAGCTCCGGCAGCACCCGGCCGCGCAGCCCGGCCAGCAGCGGGGCGACCAGGGAGACGATCGCGACGATCGCCGACTGTGGATTGCCGGGCAGCCCGGCGACGAACCGGACCCGGCCGTCCGGCCCGGTCACCCGGGCGACGAGCATCGGGAAACCCGGGCGTACGGCAACGGTGTTGACCACGTATTCCGCGCCGAGTTCGCGCAGCGCCGGATGCAGGTGGTCGACCGGCCCGTGCATGGTGCCGCCGGTGGTGCAGACGAGATCGGCGGTGCGCAACCCCTGGCGGAGCGCCTCGACGTGCGCCTCCAGGGTGTCGGCCACCGGCCCGACGACGTCGGCGGCGCCGACTGAGCAGCCGTACCGGCGCAGCCAGCCGGGGACGGCCGGGCCGAGCGAGTCGCGTACCCGGCCGGCGCCGGGGCGGCCGGTGGTGAGCAGCTCGTCGCCGAAGATGATCAGGGCGGCCCGGGGCGCCCGGCGGACCCGGAGCGTGTCGTAGCCGCACGAGGCGGCCAGCCCGATCACGCCGGGGTCGACCGGGGTACCGGCCGGCAGCAGCTCCTCCCCGGCGTGCGCCTCCTCGCCCGGAGCCCGCCACTCCGGCGTCGAGCGGAGCGTGCCGGTGACCAGCCCGTCGGCCGTCCGCGTCGACTCCTCGACCCGGAGCACTCCGGTCGCACCGTCCGGCAGCATCGCACCGGTGGCGATCTCGACGGCGGTGCCGTCCTCGGCGAGCGGTGCCGGGGTGCTGCCGGCGAGGACCCGTCCGACGACCCGCCACGGCCCGCTGCCCCGCACCGCCCAGCCGTCCACGCTCGACGTCGGGAACGCCGGCAGGTCGGTGAGGGTGATCAGCGGCTCGGCGAGGGTCTGGCCGTCCGCCTCGGCGACCGGCAGTTCGACCGGCTCCGATGCGGCGGCGACGCCGGCCTCGTACACCCGGGACCGGGCCTGCGCCCAGCCCAGCGTCGGCGGCACGGTCGACGAATCGCTCGCGACGGCGGTCTCGGCAGTCATGACGCCCCGTCCGTCGCACGTCCCGGGGCCTGCTGCCCGCTCCTCACGTTCACCGTCCGAGCCTATCCTCGCGGTACGACCACCCGCCGACGAGTTCAGTCGGTACGCGGATGGTCGCCGCCGCGGAGCTGGTCGACCGCGTGCCCGAGGATCGGCCCGAGTACGGCGAGCCCGTCCCTGGCACCGCCGGTCGAACCCGGCAGGTTGACCACGAGCATCCGGCCGAGAACGCCGGCCAGGCCACGGGAGAGCGCGGCCGTCGGCACCTTGTGCCGGCTGTGTGCCCGGATCGCCTCGGCGATGCCCGGGATCTCGTAGTCGAGCAGTTCCCGGGTCACGTCGGGGGTCCGGTCGGTCGGATTGACGCCGGTGCCGCCACTTGTCAGCACCACGTCGACGCCTTCGGCCGCGGCACGGCGCAACTCGACGCCGACGGGATCGCCGTCGCGCACCACCACCGGCTCGTCGACCTGGCAGCCGAGCTTCGTCAGGCCCTCGACCAGCAGCGGGCCGCTGGTGTCGGTGTAGACGCCGGTGGCGGCGCGGTTGGAGGCGACGACCACCCTCGCCCGGATCACGGCCGGTCCGCCGGCCGGTTCCAGTCGCCGGTCTTGCCGCCTTCCTTGCGCAACACGCGCACCCCCTCGATGCTGGCGGCCGGGTCGACGGCCTTGACCATGTCGATCAGCGCGAGCCCGGCGGTGGCCACGGCGGTCAGCGCCTCCATCTCCACGCCGGTCCGGTCGGCGGTCCGGACCGTCGCGGTGATCTCGACCGTGTCGTCGCCGGGCTCCAGGTCGACGGTGACCCCGTGCAACGCGATCGGATGGCAGAGCGGGATCAGGTCCGGGGTGCGTTTCGCGCCCATGATGCCGGCGAGCCGGCCGACCGCCAGCGCGTCACCCTTCGGCAGCCCGTCCCGGCGCAGCAGGTCGACAACCTCGGTCGTGGTCCGCAGCCGGCCTGCCGCGACGGCCCGGCGCACCGAAACCGGTTTGGCGGCGACGTCGACCATCCGGGCCGACCCGGCGGCGTCGACGTGGGTGAGCTGTGCGGGGTCGGTCTGCTCCGGTCGCGCGCGCTCGCCGTGCTCGGGCTGCGCGGGGTGGGTCTGCTCGAGCTGCGCGGGGTCGGTCACGTCCGCGAGCCTACCGGCCGGGCCGGCGCCGCCCGCCCGCGTCCGCCGACGGGCCGTGCCGCCGTCCTGTCCGGATTCGCCACGGCAGCGGGCCAGCTCTCCTTGGTGACGGCTGCC
Organism: Plantactinospora sp. WMMB782; assembly: GCF_049179135.1. Classification (NCBI taxonomy): domain Bacteria; kingdom Bacillati; phylum Actinomycetota; class Actinomycetes; order Micromonosporales; family Micromonosporaceae; genus Plantactinospora; species Plantactinospora sp. WMMB782. The sequence goes on from NZ_JBMHMC010000007.1 coordinate 2,493,888, forward strand.
CCTTCCTCTCCCTGGTGACGGGCTACCTCTTCCGCCGCTGACGCCACCAGCTCGTCCACCCCAGCACGCCGATTACCACCACGATGCTGCTCGCCGTGAAGGGGAACGGAACCGCAGGGCTCCGTAGGGTCAGTCCGCCGCCGACCACGGCGGCACAGGACGGGATCGCGACGGTCGCGAACAGCACCCAGGCACGCCACCCGCTCCTCGTCGACGGCGAAGGGACGTTCCGGTCGATGCGCATCGCGCCCACCAGCAGCGCTGACGCAACCGCGAGCAGGAGCAGCGCGTACCAGCGTTGAGCTGCCGCCGGGACATCCCACCTCATCCACACCAGCACGAAGAACAGGCTCCAGACCGTCAGCCACCGACGCGACGGCCGGACAGGCGGGTCGCCCGGTACTGGCGGCCGGCCAGCCTCGGCAGAGTCTCGCGCCGCCCCGGAAGGGACTGGATCGGTCATCAGCTGCTCCGCGAGGTGACGGCCCTGGTCACGCAATCTGAGAGTACGTCAATTCGAGCGGCAGGGTCCGGTTCGTCTTCCGACCTCTGTCGGGCGGTTCGGGCGAGGGAGCGATCCCCATTCTGAACTCTGTCGCGAGTGCCACACGACAGCCGTACCCGCTCCCTCACCCTCACCCGCTGCGGTGACCGGGGGGCGATCACCGTCAGCCGGTCCCCGCGCCGTCTGTCCGTCTTCCGGACAACCCCCGTGGCCGACGTGGAAGAAACTAACCGTGCCGACGATAGAAACTCGATACGCGGTCGATACGTCGTCCACATCGACTCGATCATGGCCGCCAGGCAGGTAAGGGCTAGGCGTTGACCTACGGCCTGGTTGGACCGGTACCGCTCGTACTAGGTCAGCATGGCAATACGACGCTGAGCTTCGAAGCGCTCCGGTACGCCCAACTTCTGAAATATGGTCAGCGCTCGCTCCCAGTGGCGACGCGCCTCAGCCTGGTCGTGCGGTTGCAGGCAGCCCGCCATCGCAGCCAGCGCCCGCCCCTGCTCGTATGGATGGCTTATCCGGGTAGCGAGTTCGAGTGCACGCCGGTGTGCTTCCAACGCTTCTGGTTGCCGGCTTGTCGCCGACAGAGTAAGTCCTAGATCATTCAGCGCTGCCGACTCGACGTCCCGCTCCCCAGCATCGGCGGCTGCGGCTATCGCCCTCCGGTGCAGTTGTTGGGCCTCGGCCAGCCGGCCCATCTGGCGGTACGCGCTGCCGAGCTCGTTGATCGCGCCGGCTTCGCCATTCCGATGACCCACTCGTTTTCGGAGCGCCAGAGACGCCTTGATCAATCGTGCTGCCTGCACGGGGTAGCCCATACGCAATCGGATCGCCCCTAGATTGCCCAGGTCCTGCGCAACGGCGAAGCTCTTCTTTGAAGTCGATTGCCGCGAACATGGTGATTCGCTGGACGCGAAGCGCTTCCTCGTATCTGCCGAGCAGCATCAGTGATGTTCCGAGGTTTGTTCCGATGAAGGTCATACCCTCCCGCCGCACCTGCTGAAGTATATCGACGGATTCCCCGATACGGCCTATTCTTGTGAAGACGACCGCCAGGTTCGCCCAGCTGCTCTGTTCTCCAGCTCTGTCGCCGACGTTCTTCCTCAGTTCGATCGACTTCTGCACGTGTTGGATAGCCGCTTGATAGTCAGAGAGATTGAGATAGCCGGAAGCGATGTAATTGTGCATCATCGCAGTGGCGGCCGCATCTCCAGCCCGAGTGGCCGCTTGAAGACCTAGGCGGTGGGTCTCGATAATCTCGTCCGAGTACCCCCCGATGTAGTAGAACCTCCATGTAAGTCGAGGCAGCAACCACCCGTAGTTTCCGTACCCGCCCTCCACAGCAAGGCGGATAAGCGAGCGTATATTGACCCGCTCCTGTTCCATCAAGCTTGTATCGGGTACCGCAGCCGCTAGGAGATCCTGACGCATCGGTGCACCTAGCGGCATTCGTAGGTTCTGCGGAGGTAGCGTCAACATCTCCGACACGACGGCCACGATCTGCAGGTAGTGGTCGAGAAGCTGTTCGAGCGCCTGTCGACGCTGCGCCTCGGAGTCGGTCGTGACGGCAAGGTGATGGGCGTACTGACGAATTAGGTCGTGCAGGCGAAAGCGCCCGGCACTGGGCTCGTCGACAAGGTGCCGATCCACCAACTCAGAGAGAGCGGATTCGGCATCCGCCAGCGGCAGACCGCTGAGTGCCGCAGCCACGGTCATTCGAAACGACTCACCCGGGTAGAGGCCCAATAGCCGAAACATCCGCTGCACGGGCGGTCGAAGTGGTTCGTACGAGAGCGCGAAGACGCTCGCCAGGCTTTGGTCCTCCACAGAGAGTTCGCCAAGCACCGCCAAATCCCGGTCGAGCCGCTCCGCAAGATCCCGGACCTTCCACCCGGGTCGGTGCGCTAGGCGAGCATCCGCCAGTCGCAGTGCCAATGGCAGGTACCCGCACCTGCGCACCACGTGAACTGCGGACTCCGCCTCGACTCGGATGCGTTCGGGCCCGACAACCGTCGTCAGCAGTTCGACCGCTTCGTTCTGGGAAAGGACTGGTAGGGATTCCGGGACGATGCCCTCACCGGCGAGCAGTCGGTGACGGCTGGTCACCAGCACCAGTGCTCCAGGTGCGGACGGCAGCAAGGGTTCGAGTTGCTTGCGACTGCCGGCGTTGTCCAGCAGGACGATGACTCGGCGGGCGGTCAGTACTGCCCGCCACAAAGCAGCTCGGTGATCAAGATCGGCTGGAATTCGGCCTGCCGGCACGCCGAGCTGCCGAAGTAGGGTGACCAAGGCGGCCGCCGGCTCCATCGGGGCGCTGCTGCTATGTCCGTGGAGGTCGATGAATAGCTGCGCGTCGGGATAGCGGCCAGCGAGCCGACCAGCCAGGTGTACGGCGAGCGCGGTCTTGCCGATCCCGGCCATTCCGTTTATGACATGTATAACGGGCGCGGTCGCCCTCGCCTGTTCCACGGCCTCCGTCAGTTTGCGTAACGTCTCGGTCCGCCCGGTGAAGTCCGTGACGGCCCGGGGGAGCCAGCAGGACGGCACCCCCGGCTCTGGACCGACACCCGCAAAGGAATCGAGGATCGGCGCATCCGGCACGATCGGCGAGCCGGTTTGCGCCTGTCGGGTGGTGGTCTGGAGTCGCTCCAGAGCAGGATCGCGATTAAGTACTGCCTTGTGCAGTTGTTGCAGTTCGTCGCCGGGCTCGATGCCGAGTTGGTCGACCAGCTCCGACCGTGCGGTGGCGAACGCCGCCAGGGCGGCCGGCACGTCACCGTCCTCGTAGAGGGCCCGGATCAGCAGGGCATGGCCATGTTCCCGGAGTGGACTGGCCCGCAGGTGGTCCCGGAGCAGTGGGATGGCGAGGCGGGGCCGTCCTGCGGCCAGGTGCAGCTCGGCCCGCTGCTCGACCAGGCCGAATCGCTGCTCGAGCGCCGTCGTGCACCGTGCCGAGAGCACAGGTCCGAGCGGTACGCCCGACAGCATCGGTCCCCGCCATCGGTTCTCGGCGCGGCGCAGCAGGTCATCGGCGCGGGACAGATCCCCGACCGCGAGAGCCTCGCCGGCCTGCTGGCACTCCGCCTCGAAGGCGATCAGGTCGATGTCGTCCGGAAGGACCCGGAGTTCGTAGCCGGGACCGGATCGGGCCAACAGTTCTCTGGTCGCGTCCGCCTGGTCGAACGTCCGCCGCAGGCGCGCCGCGTAGCTGCGGGCGTTCGCGACAGCTGACGCCGGCGCCGTGGCCGGCCACAGCTCGTCGATCAACTCCCCCAAAGTCACCATCCGCCCCGGGCGGATCGCCAACATCGCCAACACCGTCTGCTGCTTCGGTGGGCCGAGGGGCAGCGACTCGCCGTCAGAGCGGACCTGCACCGGCCCGAGAAGCCGAACCTCGATCATCTACGACCCCAAGACGCACAAAAAGGACGAGGCGAACAGGTGACCCCCCGCAGTGTATCGACGGACACACAGATACATTCACCGACGTCATTCGACGTCTTCCGGTGGTGTCACACGTAGTTCGACACAATGAGACGGCCTTCTGGGAGCATCGGTGGCCCATCCGGGACCGGAACCCAGGGTCAGCAGATCGACACGAAGCGAGTTCTACCAGGTCACCTGATGGAGACGCAGCAAGACTCGGTCGACACTCGATGCCAGTCGGGTCGAGTGCATGCCCCGCCGATCCCTACCAGACCATCACCCCTTACGACCGAGTCGCTGATTCCGGGCGAGGCTCAAGCCAACCCCGGCGGGTACCTCTGGAAAGTGGGCGGTTCAGCCCGCCACGAAGGGCCCGAACTGGCGCTCTGAGTTTCGGGGATATGGACAGAGCGTGACGAATCAGGCGCTAGTTGACTAATACTGATTATAGCGACATTTATTGTCGCTAACCGTCTGCTTCTGGTCCTAAGCTTCAACCATCGATCGAGAGCAACAAGCGACGGGGACTAATCGAACAATTTGGTTGCTCGCGGACACCCCCACCGTGAAGGGAGCAGGGCCGATGCGTTCCAACGACTGGTACTAGGAGATAGGACCCGTCACACAGCGCACGTCAGGTTGCTACCGTTACTGACCACCAGGGTTCGGTGACGTTGAGGAACCGATGTGAGCCAGGGACAGCGCCTCGACAACGAGACCGATCAGCGGCTGGTGCCGCTCCTCGGTCTCGTCGCTGTTTTCGCAGCGGTCGCGACAGTGTGGTCCGTGCTGCGGATTCCCCAGCCACCCCGGTCCACGAGCGACCTCGTGATGGCGCTGGCGCTCATCGTTATGATCACGGTGAGTGCGAACGTGCGGGCACCGATCCGCATCCGCTCCACCACGCACGCCATTACCTGGAACGACACCGCGATCGTGATCGGTGTGGCCGTCGCGCCAACATCGTGGGTGGTGCTCTGCACCGGGATCAGCCTTGTAATCTCGAGTCGGATCCATCGTTCATCTTTGGTTAAGACGATATTCAACGTCAGTAAGAACATGCTGGTGGCCGCCGCAGCCGGCACCACGCTGTCACTCATCGACTGGGTATGGACGCCCACCACCTTGCATCACATGATCGCCCCAGTCGCCCTGGCGTACGCCGTCGCCGCACTCGTCGACGAGATCGTCGCGATGCCCGTCCTCGCGTTGGCGGCCCGGCGGAAGATCCTCCGGCAGTTCACCTCCAACTGGGACCTCAGACTCATCGGCTACGGCGTGCGATTCGTCGTGACCGTCCTGACCTTGATCCTCCTCCAGGTCCAGACCTGGCTGCTGGTGGCGGTGCCGCCGCTGGCGCTCAGCCTGCACCTGGCGTACTCGACGCGGGTGCGGGCGCGGGCCGAACGGCAGGCGTGGCAGGACCTGGCGCACACCACGGACGCGCTCAACGTGGTGGACATCAATGCCGTACTGCACACGGCCGTCGCCCAGGCCGCCAACCTCTTCTCCGCCGACGAGGTCGAGGTGGAGTTGCGGGCGACCGGGCGTACCGTGCGGGGTAACAGCGAGACCGTCACGTACGACGGGCTCGCCGCAGAGCCCTCGACGGTGAACGGATCGGTCGTCCCGATCGAGATGAAGGGGTACGACGGGAGTCACATCGGGATGCTGCGACTGCGCTTCCGGGGGCCGGTGAAGTTGTCGGAGCGGGAGCAGTACACCCTGCGTACCTTCGCCTCGGCGCTCTGCACGGCGGTCCGCAACGCGTCCGCGTACGCCGAGTTGAACCGGGTGGCCGAGGAGCACGCGCACGCCGCCGCACACGACGCGCTCACCGGCCTGGCCAACCGGCGACACCTGCTCGACCGGGGCGCCGCGCAGCTCGGGCAGCGCCGCACCGAGGGGGTCGTCGCGCTGCTGCTGATCGACCTCAACCACTTCAAGGAGGTCAACGACACCCTCGGACACGCGGCCGGCGACCGGGTACTCATCCAGGTGGCCGAGCGGCTGCGCGGTGCCGTACACGGCGAGGACCTGGTCGCCCGGCTCGGCGGCGACGAGTTCGCGGTGCTCTTCCACGGCCTGCCCGCACCGGCGGTCGCCGCGCACCGGGCCGAGGCGCTGCTCAGCGCGCTGCACGAGCCGATCGAGCTGGACGGGATGCGGATCAGCGTCGAGGCCAGCGGCGGCATCGCGGTCGCGCCCGGCAGCGGCGGGATGACCGAACTGCTGCGCCGCGCCGACGTGGCGATGTACCAGGCGAAGCGGGCCGGACGGCGGATCGCCACGTACGCCCCGGCCCGGGACACCGCCGACCTCGGCCGGCTCTCGCTCGGCGGGGACCTGCCCCGGGCCGTCGCCGACCAGGAGTTCACCGTCAACTTCCAGCCGATCGTCGACCTCGGCAGCGGTGAGGTGGTCGCGGCCGAGGCGCTGGCCCGGTGGCGGCATCCCGCCCGGGGCACCATCGACCCGCTGCGGTTCCTGGAGACGGTGGAGCGGTCCGGGCTGCTGCCGGCGTTCGCCGAAGCCGTACTCGACCAGTCGCTGATCGCCGTCAACACCTGGCGGGAGGCCGGGTTCGACCTGCCGGTGGCGGTGAACGTCTCGCCGCGCAGCCTGCTGGACGCCCGGTTCCCCAGCTCGGTACTGGCCCGGCTGCGTGCGCACGACCTGCCGCCGGACCGGCTGGTGCTGGAACTGACCGAGACGCTGACGCTCAGCCAGCTCGAGGTGGTCGACCAGGTGCTCGGGCAGTTGCGGGACGCCGGGATCCAACTCGCCCTGGACGACTTCGGCACCGGGTACTCGTCGCTGTCGGTGCTGTCCCGGATTCCCGTACACGAATTGAAGATCGACCGGGGGTTCGTCACCGCGATGGAGACCTCGGCCGAGGCCGCCGCCGTGATCCGGTCCACGGTCGACCTGGGACGCAGCCTCAACCTGAGCGTGGTGGCCGAGGGCGTGGAGAGCGAGCCGCAGCGGCGGGCGCTCTGGGAGCTGGGCTGCGCCGCCGGGCAGGGGCACCTCTTCGCCCGGCCGATGCCGGCCGCCCGGCTGCTCGCCGCCCTGCACCAGGGGGCCGGCGGTCGTCCCGGCACGCTGGCTCCCGCCCTGCACGACCAGGGCTCCGTGGTCCGGCTCTCGCCCGGCCGCCGCCCCGGCCCGCGCCGCGCCGAACGCCTGCCGCACCTGCCGGCCTGACAGAGGCCGGCGCCACCGCCGCTGCGCCACACCTGCCGGCCCGGCAAAGGCACGCGCCACCACCGCTGCGCCGCACCTGCCGGGGTGACGAAGGCACCCGCGACGGAGCGATGCCGCGGCTGGCGGCGTAACCCACGGCGTGCGACTCGGCGCGTCTGCCAGACTTGCCCGCGTGAGTGGCACGGACGAACGGGACGATTCAGCGGCGACCCGGGCAACGGCAGGCCGGAGATACTGGCGCCGGGCCGACCGGGCCGCCGGTGGCCTCGCCGCCGACCTGGTGCTCTACCTCCTCTCCACCGGATTCGCCGCGCTGACCGCGGCCACCTCCACCCTGCTGCCGCACCGTGCCTGGGGAAGCGTCGCCGCGTTCGGCTACCTCGCCGCCAGCATCCTGGTGCTCGGACAGCTGCTCGTCCGGCGCAGCCGGCCCGGCTCGTGGCTCGCCGGCACCGCCGCCCGGGGCGGGTTGACCGTCCTCACCTGGGTCGCCACCGCCCTGCTGCCGCTCGTCTGGCAGGCGGTCGAGCGGGTCGGCGGACGGCTCGACCGCGCCCAGGAGGAGGTGGTGGTGGTCGAGAACTCCGGCGCCCGGCTGGTCGAGCACGGCACGCCGTACCTCACCCGGGACGCCATCGCGGCGCTGCCCGGGGGCGAGCAACTTCTCGGCTACACCCCGTACCAGCCGGGCATGGCCCTCTTCGGGCTGCCCCGCGCCCTCGCCGGGACCGCCTGGTGGACGGACGCCCGGATCTGGTTCGCCGTGGCCACCGCCGTCGCGCTCGGCCTGGCGGTGCTGCTGCTGCGCCGCCCGGCGGTCCCGGCACCTGCCCCTCGCGACGCGGGCCCGGCACCGGCGCGCGGCAACAACGAACGCGACAGCGACCACAACAACGACCACGACAGCACGAGCGGCAGCGACCGTCGCGCGGTGTCGGCGCTCCGGGACGCGGCGCTGGTCCGGGCGGTACAGCTCGCGACGGTACTGCCGGTCTGCGCGCTGACCCTGGCCACCGGCGGCGACGACCTGCCGGTCCTCGCGCTCTGCCTGCTCGCCCTCGGCTACGCCGCCCGGGACCGCTTCGTCGGCGCCGGGCTGGCGGTCGGGCTTGCGGCGGCACTTAAGCTCTTCGCCTGGCCGGTCGGGCTGGTGCTGCTGGTGCACGCCGCCGTCCGGGGCCGCCGGCCAGGACTGCGGCTGGCCGTCGGGGCACTCGGGCTGCCCGTCGTCGCGCTGGTCCCGGCCCAGCTCGTGGACTCGGCGGCACTGGTCGAGAACGTGCTGCGCTTCCCGCTCGGACACGGCCTGGTCAACAGCCCGGCCGCCTCGCCGTTCCCCGGCTACCTGATCGCGCAGTCGCTGCCGGCCGGCCGGGTGGTGGCCGCCGGGCTGCTGGTCGCGACCGGGCTGCTGATCGCCGTGCTGCTACTGCGCCGTCCGCCACGCACGGCCGCCTCCGCCGCGCTCTTCTGCGGGTACGGGTTGCTCGCCGCGATCCTGCTGATGCCGTCGACCCGGTTCGGGTACCTGCTCTATCCGGTCGCCTTCCTGGCCTGGGTCCCCGCTCTCCGGCTCGCCGCCACCCCTGAGCCCGAGCACACGGCCGCCACCAGCGGGGACGCGGACCCGGCATCGGCGACCACCCGGGAAACGCCGGCAAGGAGCTCGTGAACGCCCACGGCCACCCCGTCGACCCGGACCGCCGCGCCGACCCGGACCGCCCTGTCGACCCGGACCGCCGCGCCGGGTCCGGCGAACCAGACGGGCCCGACGAGCCATCCGCGCTGCCGGGTCGGCCCGGCTGGGACGTCTTCGCCGCCGTCGCCCTCGGCGGGGCGCTCGGCTCGGCCGGCCGGTACGGGCTGGCGGTGCTCTGGCCGCACGCCCCGGCCGGCGTACCGTGGGCGACCCTGCTGACAAACCTCGCCGGCTGTGCCCTGATCGGGCTGCTGATGCGGCTCGTCACCACCGCCGCCGCCCCGCACCGGTTGGTCCGGCCGTTCCTCGGCACCGGGATCCTGGGCGGCTTCACCACCTTCTCCACCTACGCCGTGGAGACCCGGGGACTGCTCGCGGCCGGCCGACCCGGTGCCGCCGTCGGCTACCTGCTCGGCACGCTCGCCGGGGCGCTGCTGGCGGTGCGCCTCGGCATGTGGCTCGCGGACCGGGTGCGGCCGTGACCGGCGCGGCGGAACGGCGACGCTCGCCGGGACGACAATGTTGATCTGGGTGGCGGTGCTGGTCGGGGGCGCGGCCGGGGCGACCGGCCGGCTCACCGTCAACTGGCTGGTGGAGCGCCGGTCGCGCCCCGCGCCGTGGGCGACCTTCGCCGTCAACGTGGTCGGCTCGCTGGTGCTGGGCCTGCTGGCCGGGGCGGGCGCCACCCTGCCGGGCTGGCTCGGCGCGCTGGTCGGCACCGGCTTCTGCGGCGCGCTCACCACCTATTCGACGTTCGGCTACGAGACCGTGCAGCTGCTCCGGGACGGGCCGGCCGGCCACCGCCGGGCGCTGCTGAACGTGCTGGCCACCCTCGCCGCCGGGCTCGCCGCCGCCGCCCTCGGCTGGTGGCTCGGCAACCTCGGATAGCCACCCGGCCGGGATGTCCCGGCCCGGCCGCACTCGACGGTTGAAGCGCCCTGCTGGCCCCGGCGGGCACCGCGCCCGGACGCGGCTTTCTGTGCGGCCTACCGAGCGGAGACGGCCGACGGGGCGTAAACCTGAGGCATGGACGCGACCTATCGGGATCGGGCGGACGCCGGTGCCGTACTCGCCGACCGGCTCGGTTCGATCACCGGCGACCCCGACGCCGTCGTCCTCGGCCTGGTCCGGGGCGGCGTACCGGTGGCGGCGGCGGTGGCGCAGCGGCTCGGCGCCCCGCTGGACGTACTCGTGGTCCGGAAGCTCGGGCTGCCGGAGGCACCCGAGGTGGCCTTCGGGGCGGTCGGGCCCGGCGGGCTGCGGGTACTCAACGAGGAGATCGCCGACCGGCTGGGCCCGGAGGAGGTGGAGCAGGTCGTCCGGGCCGAGACCGCCGAACTGGAACGGCGCGAACGGCTCTACCGGTCCGGCCGTCCCCCGCTGCGGCTGGACGGCCGGATCGCGGTGGTCGTCGACGACGGGCTGGCCACCGGTGCCACCGCGCGGGCCGCCGTCGGTGTCGCCCGGCAGTTGGGTGCCCGACGGGTGGTGCTCGCCGTCCCGGTCGGGGCGCCGCAGGCGTACGACCTGCTCAGCCGAGCCGCCGACGAGGTCGTCTGCCCGGAGCGGCCGGCCGACTTCGGCGCCGTCAGCCGGTACTACGACGACTTCCACGAGGTGCCGGACGCGGAAGTGGTGGCCGCGCTGACGGGACCTCGGTGACCCGACCGGGTACCGTCGAGTGATGCAGATGACCTGTCCGAAGTGCCGTGGCGAGATGCGGCAGTACGAGCGCAGCGGCGTCACGGTCGACCAGTGCACCGAATGCCGTGGCATCTTCCTGGACCGTGGCGAGTTGGAGAAGCTGTTCGAGGCCGAGGCCAACTGGAGCCAGCAGCAGTCCCAGGCGCCGCGACCCGCATCCGCCCCGGGCGCCGGATATCCGCCGCCTCCCCCTCCCCCGGCACCGCACCAGCCCGCCTACGGTGGTCCGAGCCACGCACCGCCACCGCCACCGCCGCCGCCACCGCCCGGCCACGGCTACCCGCCGGCACCGGCTCCCGCGTACGGGCAGCACGGACAGCCGCACTACGGCTACCACGGGCACTACCGGCACAAGAAGCGGAAGAGCTTCCTGAACGACTTCTTCGACTGACCGGTCCCGCCGGCAGGGCGGTCCCGGTGCTCCCCGGGGAGACCGGTGAGCGGATCCGCCGGTGACCGGCGTCGTCGCGGATCCCCGTGCCGGGCAACGGACCTCGCGCGTCCTCGACGGGCGGGCGGAGGAACGTCGCCGGGTGCGGGGATCCGGCATGTGCGGAGGTGAGCCGGGTGAACGGCACGGACGGGTCCGAGGGTGCGGGCAGCATGGTCGGCCGGGTGGCGGCGCCGTGGCGTGCGCTCGAATCCGCGTACGCCCGGATCACCGCGACCGTCGACGGCCTGGCCGACGCCGACCTGCACCGGCCGACCCGGTGCCGGGGCTGGTTCGTCGTCGACCTGCTGCTGCACCTCGTCCTCGACGCGCAGCGCGCCCTGGTCACGTTCGCCAGCCCGGCGGTCGGGCCGGCTGACGTGAACGCCGTCAGCTACTGGCTCTCCCCGGGCGATCCGGCGGAGGGGCGGCACGCCGCCTGGGTGCGCCGCTCCGCCGCCGCCTTCGACCGGCCGCGCGGGGTGGTCCGGCTCTGGACCGAAACGGCACCGGCGGCGGTCCGGGCCGCCGCCGCGACCGACCCGCTCGGGTACGTCAGCACCCAGGGTCACGTGCTGGCGGTACCCGATTTCCTCGCCACCCTGGTCACCGAGGCGGTCGTGCACCACCTCGACCTGACGGTGGACCTGTCCGGCGCCCCGGAGCCGGAGCGGGACGGTGTCGCCATCGCGGTGGCGACCCTGGACGGGCTGCTCAGCGCGGAGGCGATCCGTCCGGCCGACTGGTCCGACGTCGACTACCTGTTGAAGGGGACCGGGCGGATTCCGCTGACCGCGCACGACCGGCAGGTGCTCGGCGAGGCGGCCGGCTGGTTCCCGCTGCTCGGCTGAACTGTTCCCGCTGCTCGCTCGGGCTGTCACAGCCGGTGGGCCGGGCTTGTTCGCGGCCCTGCGCCGTCAGGATCCACCGAGTCGTCGCGCGCCCCGGTCGACACTCGGGGCGCTGGTCAGACGATGGCCATGTCCACGAAGCGCGACAGGTGGAGCTGCGCCGCCACCGTCACGGTGTCCGTCGGTCCGTTCCTGTGCTTGGCGACGATGAAGTCCGCCTCGCCGGCCCGGGGCGACTCCTTGTCGTAGTAGTCGTCACGGTGCAACAGGATGACAACATCGGCATCCTGCTCGATCGAGTTGTGGACGGCTATGCCGTTGGCCACGAAGTTGTGCGCCCCGGCCACCGTCGCGTCGTAGACCGTCTCGACGCCGTCAGGCTCGATGGAAACGATCTCGTCCCAGGTCACGTCGTTCGTGGCGAGCATCTCCAGCTCGTTGTCCTGGAGAATTGCCGCCGCGCGGGCGATGCGGTCCCGGGATGGGTTGCGCTTCCACATCGCGGTGCCACAGAACTGCGTGCCCATCTCTGCGGCGAACCGCCGGTGCGTCATCCCGCGTTCCGCGAGAACGTCCCGCACCCGCTCCCATACGACTCGGGGAATGGTGTCGACGTTGGTGTTGGCCTTGACGCCCTGCAGCCGCTGGTGCAGTGCAGCTGCGGCTTCGCCACGCTTGCCGTGGACGCCGATCACCCGGCAGAACGCCTCTTGGTCACCGACGCCGTTGATGTGCAGGTGATAACTGTCCCGGTAGCCGCCCTTCCTGACGGTCCTGGTCCGCGACTGGATGCCGAAGCGCCACAGGAGGCGCGACACGTCGTCGACGAGCTGCCGGCTGGTGGAGGCGTAGTAGATCCGGCCGGTGGGCCCCTTCGCGTTGTCCGGCTTGGTCCAGACGCAGCCGTCCGTGGCCCACAGGTGTCGGAGAAACAACGCGATCTGGTCCTTCGGGAGGCTGAACACCTCCGTCGGCACGAACTTCTCGTGGCTGCGCCTGCCGAGCAGCCCGAGGGAGTCGGCCCAGGCCGCGACGGGATTCCGCTTGCCATGCGTCAGCCGGTACGGCGCGACCAGTCGAAGCGTTGTGCACCTTGCCTGCTGGTAGTCGTCTCTGGCTGCGGTGATGCCGAAGTGGGTCGCGGCGTCGCGGACCGCCTCGATGTTGGCCTCGTCGACGCTGGCGTAGCGAATCGACTGCCGCGGCAGCATCGACCCGTCCCCGATGAGGTGGGCCAGGAGGACGACCTGCCGATCGTCCCAGCTTGTGACCTGCTCTGGTGCGCAGACATGGCGCGGGGCTGCGACCCGGTGGCCGACGGCGAGTTCCCCGAGGGCGGTCCAACCCTCGTAGGTGAGGAACGGGTGGTTGGCGGTTGCCCGGACCTCCCGGCCGGATGCCAGCCGCAGCCGGAACACTGGCTTCTCGCCCGTGCTGAACACGTGCGTGAGGTGCCGGCGCACGTATCGCAGCCGGTCGTCGAGCGCCCACACGGGCACGTCCCGGGCGCCCGTGGCAAAGAGCTCACCCATCGTCGTCTCGGCGCCGGTGTCCGCGCGCAGGACACGAGTCTCGGCGGTCAAGCAGCCACTTTCACGCAGGTCGGACAACTGCGGCCGCTTGTCGGTACGCTGCTCCGGGCCGCGGTTCAGCTGACTGACCGCGATCACCGGGCACTCGACCTCCTTGGCCAGCAGCTTCAGCCCCCGGGACAGCTCCGCGACCTCCTGCTGACGACTCTCGGTGCGCTTCGGCGAACTCATCAGCTGGAGATAGTCGACCACGATCATCTTGAGGTCGTGCCGCTGCTTGAGCCGGCGGGCCTTGGCCCGGATCTCCATCAGGTTCATGTTGGGGGTGTCGTCGACGAACAGCGGCGCTTCGCTGATCTCGCCCATCCGGCGGGCCAGCTTGGTCCAGTCGTCGTCCGAGAGCTGCCCGCTGCGCAGTACGTGCAGCGGCACCCGGGCCTCGGCCGAGAGCAGCCGCATCACGATCTCGACCTTGCTCATTTCCAGCGAGAAGATGGCGCTCGCACAGTTGTGCCGGATCGCGGCGTTCCGGGCAAAGTCCATCGAGGCCGTCGAGTTGTGCGTCGGGATCATCGACCGGCCGGCCAGATAGAGGTGGTCGGTGTTGTCCACGGTCACGCAGCGCACCGGCACGCTCGGCACCGGCCGTACCGCGACGATGTGCCTCGCGCCCGACCTGCGGTAACTCGGGTCCGACCTGCGGTAACCCGGGTGCGACCGGCACGGATCGGTTGCACCGCGACGGGCGCGGTGCGCCGCGCGCTTGCGGCCTAGCCGGAAGATCTCGTCGGGGGTGTCGAAGTCCACGGTGTACCCGGTCGACGGCTCCGTGCCGGCGGCACTTCCGCTCCCGGTCGTGACCGTGCAGTGGTAGCCCAGGCCGACCACGAGCTCCCGCACGTCGAGGGCCAGCCGGTGCGATGTCGACGTGTACCGGAGAACGCCGCTCGGCGTGACCGTGCCGCCGGCGTCCATCAGCCCGGCGAGCAGGGCACGACGCTGCGCCTCGGACGCCCGCAGGTACGCGACAGGCAGGTGCCTGTCGGCGAGCACGCCCAGCGCGCCGAGGCCACCGACGAGATCCCGGGCCGGCATCGGTGACGGCGGCGAACCCGGGAGGATGGTGTAGCCGTCGTCGGTGCCCGAGGGCCGTACCCGGAATCCGTCCCGCTCGACCCCGGCGACGACCTCGGGTTCGAGGGTGCCGAAGCGGCCGGCGACGCGGTGACCGGCGCCGACCCACACCCCGAGCGTGTACGGCGGAACGGCCAGGTCGCGTTCGGGCAGCTCCAGCGGCGCGCAGTTCTCGACTGCGTGGTTGGGTCGCCGCTCCCGGTCGGTGGTCCGCAGGGTCGCCCTGATCTGCTCGGTGGTGACGACGTCGACCCGCGTCGCGGCGACGGCGCTGCTGACCGGAGCGACCGGAGGCTCGGCCAAGGCGAGCAGCCCAGCCGACGACCGGCGGCCGTCGTCGACGCCGACCAGCGACTGCGACTGTGCCTGCACCAGCGACCGCGCCTGCAACTGCGGCTGCGACTGCGACTGCATCAGCGACCGCGACTGCGGCTGCGGCTGCGACCACGCCTGCATCAGCGACCGCGACTGCGGCTGCGGCTGCGACCACGCCTGCATCAGCGACCGCGAGTGCGACTGCGACCGGGCGGCGCTGACCAGGAAGTCCGGAGTGGTGGTGGGCTCCGGCTCGGCGGGGCTCGACGGCTGGCGCCTCGGCTCGCCGGATCGGCGGAGCTGCCGGAGCGCTCCACCGGCCCGGCTACGGACCGCTCCGCTGGTGGTCCGCCACAGGTGCTCGGCATCGGCGACGAGGATCGACCCGTCGGAGAACTCGACCTCGTAACACGGCCGGTCGTGCATGACCTCGAAGGCGTGGGTCACCCGGGTCGGCCGACCGTCCGCGCCGAGCAGATGGTCACCGGCCCGGACCTCGGCCATCGTGGTCCAGCCGTCGGGCGTGGGCAGCGGCGTGTCCAGCGCCAGGGCCTTGCCGAGACCGGGCCGGCCGGCCACGATGATCAACTGACCCGGGTGCAGGCCGTTGAGCAGCCGGTCCAGGTCGGTGAAGCCGGTCGGCACCCCGGTCATCACCCCGCCCTGCGCCCCGACCGCCTCGATCTCGTCGAGCGTCGGCTGCAGCATGTCGGCGAGCACGGCGAAGTCCTCGCTGACCCGCTTCTCGGTGACGTCGTAGATCGCCTGCTGGGCCAGGTCCACCACGTCGTCGACGTCCCGCCCACCGCCGCCGGACGAGCCGTAGCCGAGCTGCACGATCCGGGTGCCCGCCTCGACCAGGCGGCGCAGCACCGCACGCTCGCCGACGATCCGGGCGTAGTAGGAGGCGTTGGCGGCGGTCGGCACGCTCGCGATCAACGTGTGCAGGTAGGGCGCACCGCCGATCCGGGCCAGGTCGCCGGAGTCGGCGAGCGCGGCGGCGACGGTGATCGCGTCGGCCGGCTCACCCCGACCGTAGAGATCCAGGATCGCGTCGAAGACCGTCGAGTGCACCGGCCGGTAGAAGTCGTTGGTGCGAAGGATCTCGACGACGTCCGCGATCGCGTCCTTGGAGAGCAGCATCCCGCCGAGCACACACTGCTCGGCCGCGATGTCCTGCGGTGGAGTCTTGTCGAACTGTCCGTCGCGGGCCGGCGGGGCCTCGGTCGACGGCGGGGACGGCGGTCGCGCCGGCCCATGCGGCGGGCGCGACTCCCCACGGATGTCGTCGGCGACCGACACGGGCATCCCCCTCCGCCATACCGGCTGGCCCCTAGCGAACCGCCGACGTACGACATTTCTCGACCGACCCACGGCTCCGGCTCGCCGACGGACCACACTGCCCTGGCCAGCCGGCTCGACCGGGGGATGCCGACACGGATGGCAGGGTCAGGCCGCAACCATACGGACGCAGAGGTCAGGGCCTCAAGCAGAGCGGTGGACGGAGCTCGGGACAACCTGTGGACGGTTCCCGGCCAGGTGTGTGCGGCCCTGTGCACAGGCTGTGGATACCGATTGGGGAAGATAGCCTGGAGCGCGTCTGACCTGCGCCGACTCGATCCCCACCTTGTGGAGGAAAGAAACTGGTCAAATCCGGGCCACCGGGACGGCGTATCATCGGGCGACGGGAATCTTGCGTACGGCTACTCGCGAACGACCTACCAGACTCCTCGCGATCGACTAACCAGAAAGGTCACGCCTCGGCTGTGGACCATCGGGATCGGGATCGAGGGCGGGGTGAGCTCGCCCGACATGAGTGGCAGGAGAGCGCCGGCCGGGGCGACCCGACGCCGTCCTGGTCGGATGATCCCTATTCGCGGCCGGACGTCACCTATCGCACTCCGAGCCGGCGGCGGGCCCGGCGCCGGGGCGCACCGGAGCCGGTCGACAGCTACACGCCGTCCTGGGCCCGGGAGTCCACCGAGCCGCTCCGGTCCACCACCCCCGGGCCGTACCCCGACAGCACCGACCGCCCTGCCTGGTCCGCCGACCCTGAGCCGGGCGGGCTCCCGGGAGGCCGGCACCAGCGTCCCGACGCGGCCACCGGATCGGCGACGGAAAGCGGTCGAGTCGGGCGTCGCCGGGTCGCCCCGGACGTGACCTGGGACAGCAGCGGCGAATACTGGCGCGGTCCGAGCGCCGGAACCGGCGACGACACCGGCGCCGGGCAGGCCGACGACACCTGGCGGACGTCCGGCGGCACAGCAGGCGCCGCCGCCGAGCGCACCCAGGACACCTGGCGGACGTCCGGCGGCACAGCGGGCGCCGGTTCCGGCGCCGAGCGCACCGACGATCCCTGGGGTGCGTCGAGCGGTGGGGCCGGCGGAACCGGCGGCTGGCGCGACGGGGTGGCCGGGAGCGGCAGGAGTGCGGCCACCGGGAGCGCTGCCGCGGCGGGTGACGAGTTCGGAGTCGCCGGCCGGCACGGCAGGCGGCGGACCGGAACCGGACGGCACTCGGACGAGGCCGACGACTGGGCCGCCGCCGCACCCACCAGCGGATGGGTCGGCGACGTATCCACCAGCGACTGGGCCGCCGGCACGGCACCGACCAGCGGGTGGGTCGGCGCGGCACCCACCACCGGCGCCGGTGCCGACGCACCCACCTCGGGCGGCTGGGCTGCCGACCCGCCCGCCTCGGGCGGCTGGGCTGCCGACCCGCCCGCCTCGGGCGGCTGGGCTGCCGACGCACCCACTTCAGGTGGCTGGGCTGCCGACGCACCCACCTCGGGCGGCTGGGCTGCCGACGCACCCACCACCGGCGCCGGCGCCAACAGCGGACCCGGCGGCCGCTCCGCGAGTTCCAGGCGGGGCCGGCGCCGCCGGGCCGATCCGGACGACGACCCGACGGCCGTACCCACCTCGGGCTGGGGTGTCGGGGCCGCCGAGTCGCCGGCCGGCGACAGCGACCGCCGGAACAGGGCCGACCCGACCGGTTGGCGGGAACGGGTCGACGAACCCGGTGCCGGCCGGTGGGGCCGGGTCGGCGAACGCGAGGAAGGCACGACGTACGGCTCGGCGCAGCCCGTGCCGGGTCGGCGCCGCCGCGCCGAACCGGCCGGCTGGGATCCCGACGATCCGACCGGTACGGCACCGCCCGGACGCCGCTCGCGGCATCGCGCCGAAGATCCGCCGGAGGTCGCGGAGCGGCCGGACGCCACCGCCTCGGCCGAGCCGGTTTCGGGTGCCGGGCAGTCGAGGTCAGCCGCCCGTTGGGTCCGCTCGGCGGACGAGACAGGTTCCGGTGGCGGTCGCCGGTCGCGCGGTGCCGACCCGCTGTCGAAGTCGGGTGGCACCGGTGCCCGGCGCCGGCGATCCGAGCCGGACGCCGAGCCGGTGCGCCGCTCCCGGGAGGCCGGACCGGTGCGCCGGGCCGGCGCGGACCCCGACGCGCGGGGCGATCGGGACCGCCGCGCCCGGCATTCCGGTTCCGGCGCGGAGGAGCGGCGCTGGGACGCCACCAGCCCGGGATGGCGTACCGATGCGGGGCCGTGGGATCGGCTCACCGACACAGGCATGCTGGATCCGGTCGCCGACTCCGATCCGCCGGACCGCTCCGGCTCCGGTCGTCGCCGCGACCGGAGCACCGACACCGGCCAGTTCGACAGGTTCACCGACAGCGGCCAGTGGGACCGGTTCACCGACACCACGGAGTGGCGGCGCGGCGAACTCGCCGGCCTGGCCCCGGACGCGCGACCCGGGCGCGACGATTCGGCCCGGAGCGGGCGCGAAGACCAGGCCGGGAGTGGTTTCCGGGAGGCGGCACGGGGCGAGCCGGACGCTGCCGACACCTTCTGGTCCGGCACCCGGCTCGCCGGGGACGATCCGCGCTGGATGGGCATCCCGGACTCGGCACCGCGGTCGCCGGCAGTCGCGTACCCGCCACCAGCCCGGCCGGTGTCACCGGCGCGTCGGCCGAGCGAACCGACCTCACCCGGCCGCCGGCCCGCCGGCCCGCCCGGTCGCGGTCGCCCGGGTACGGCCGGCTCCGCCCGGGGCGTCGGCGCGGTGGGTACGACGACCCGACGCCGTACCCCGGGTGACAGCCTGCTCTCCCCGGTGAACAGGACCGGCCGGCCCAGCCCACTGAGCCGACGACTCGAAGACGATCTGCTCGATTCGCAGCCCAGTGGCTCGTTGCCCGCCGTCCTCTACACCGCCGCCTGGAACGCCGTCGCCGTACTGGCCATCTTCGTCTGGGTACTCACCCTCGACGGCAGTGTGCCGGTGGACTGCGTACCCGGGGCTTCCGGTGCCTGTGAGTCGGAGCGCGGCCAGGCCATCTCCGCGCTGCTGGCCGGGGTGCCCCGGTTCCTCGCCGCGCTCGCCACCGGTCTGGTGGTCGCCGTCCTGATGCGCTGGTTCAACCGCACCTGGCGGGCGGTCACCGTGGGGTTCGCGGCGGCGGTCGTCGGTGGTGGGCTTTCCACAGTCTTCTTCACCGCCCTCAGCGGCCAGCCGATCAGCTGAGCGCCGGGACCGCCCCGCGGCGCGGAGCCGGACGATCGGCCCGCGACGGAGCCGAGGGCCGCGGAAAGCCGGACGGGTCGCGGAAAGTCCGTGAGGCCGCAGAAAGCCGACGGGCCGCGGAGAGCCGGGCGGGTGTGGCGGGAGGCCGGTAAAGACGGATCCGGGGTGCCGTCACTCGGACGGCACCCCGGAACGCATCGTCGCCTGGACCGGCTACTTGCCCGGTACGACCTTGAGGTCGAACCGTGCGGTGACCTCCGGGTGCAGCTTGACCCGCACCTGGTGGCTACCGATCGACTTGATGGTGCCGGGCAGCTCCAGCCGACGCCGGTCGAGGGACGGCCCACCGGCCGCCTTCACCGCGTCGACCACGTCGCCGGGGGTCACCGAGCCGAAGAGCCGCCCGCCGTTGCCGGCGCGCGCGGTCAGGTTGACCTTCAGACCCTCCAGCTGGGCCTTCACCTCGTTGGCGTGCCCGAGGTCCCGGATCTCCCGGGCCGCGCGGGCCCGCTGGATGACCGTGACCTGCTTCTCCGCGCCCTTGGTCCAGGCGATCGCGAAGCCCTGCGGCAGCAGGTAGTTACGGCCGTAGCCGTCCTTGACCTCGACGATGTCGCCGGGACCGCCGAGGCCCGACACCTCCTGAGTCAGGATGATCTTCATGTCGGCGCCTCCTCTCAGCGGGCCGTGGCCGTGTACGGCAGGAGCGCCATCTCACGGGCGTTCTTGACCGCACGGGCGATCTGCCGCTGCTGCTGGGAGGTGACCCCGGTCACCCGCCGAGCGCGGATCTTGCCGCGGTCGGAGATGAACTTGCGCAGCAGCGCGGTGTCCTTGTAGTCGATGTAGGTGATCCCGTCCTTGTCGAGCGGGTTCACCTTCTTCTTCGGCTTGCGCAGTGCCGCAGCCTTCGCCATTGCTCTTGCTCCTGGTTTACGATCCCGTGTGCTCGGCACGCGGGTCAGAACGGGGGCTCGTCGTCGAAGTTTCCGCCGCCCGAACCGGACGAGCGCGAGGAGGCCGGAGCCGCCGTGGCCCACGGGTCGTCGAAGTTGCCTCCGCCGCCACCGCCCTGGCCACCGCCGCCGCCACCACCGGAGGCGCCGAACCCGCCACCGCCGCCGCCGGAGCGCGACATCTTCTGCACCTTCGCCGTGGCATACCGCAGCGACGGGCCGATCTCGTCGACCTCCAGCTCGATGACGGTGCGCTTCTCGCCCTCACGGGTCTCGTAGGACCGCTGCCGGAGCCGGCCCGACACGATCACCCGGGCACCGCGCTGCAGCGACTCGGCGACGTGCTCCGCCGCCTGGCGCCATACCGTGCACGAGAGGAAGAGCGGCTCGCCGTCCTTCCACTCGTTTGTCGTCCGGTCCATGAACCGGGGCGTCGAGGCGACCCGGAACTTGGCGACCGCGGCGCCGGAGGGGGTGAAACGCAACTCGGGGTCGTCGGTCAGGTTGCCGATGACCGTGATGGTGGTGTCTCCTGCCATGACCATCTCCTCGCGCACTCATCAGTCCCTGCCAGGCTGCCAGAGCAGTACGACAGGTCGGATGAGGCTGATCCGGGCGTGCCGGAAACGCGTCAGCGCGTCTCCGGCCGGATGACCTTGGTGCGCAGCACGGACTCGTTGAGTCGGAGCTGCCGGTCCAGCTCGGCCACCGCCGCAGGCGTCGCCTGCAGGTCGATGACGGCGTAGATCCCCTCGGCCTTCTTGTCGATCTCGAACGCGAGGCGTCGCCGACCCCACACGTCGAGCTTCTCCACCGAGCCACCCGCGGTCCGGATCACGTTGAGGTACGTGTCGAGCGACGGGGCGACGGTGCGCTCCTCGAGGCTTGGATCGAGGATGACCATGATCTCGTAATGACGCAAGACGTGCTCACCTCCTCTGGGCTAGCGGCCACGGTCCTTCCGTGGCAGGAGGTCATGCGTCGTTGCCGCGCGCTCCCGGGAGGGATCCCGGCACGCTCACGGACAACCTGAGCAGAATACCCGGTCCGCCGGATCGGGGCGTCGCCAGACCCGGCGTACCGGCGCGAGAACCTCCTCCGGTCGCCGACCGGAGGAGGTTCTTCGACGTAGAGCCGCGGGGCGCATCCCGTCCGCATTCTTTGGGTGGGACCTGGGGAGGAACGACCACACCGATGAGTTGGACGGAACGCGCCCCGCGGAGCCTATTGTATTGTCATCTTACGCGACAACAGTCGGTGTTGTGCGTTGAGCGAAAAATGCCCCAATTACTCCTGCCGAGACGCTTGCCACACCCCCGGGTGCCGCCGGGCCCGACCGTACGGTCCGGCCAGCGACCGGACCTGGCCGGTCGGCACGGGGCAGCACGGTGGCACCCCCGCCGGGTCGGTCGGGCGGCGGAGGGTGGCTGCCCGGCGCCGCGTCGCAGCGGCGCCCGGCGCTCCGGGGTCGACCACATCGGGACCATGCGGCACCCGACCCCACCTCGATCCGCCCGAGGCGACCCGGCGGGGAAAACCCGGACCGGTGTGACCCCGGCCAGTGGCCTGCGATCCGTCGGCCGCGACGCGGGCCAGCGGCGGTGGCGACCGCGACGAGCGGGTCGACCGCAACGGTGGCGCGGCGGCGTCGGACCGACAGGGCCACGTCTTCCCTCTTTCCGGCGTGTTCGTGGACCGATCCGCCGCCGACCCGAGGTGAACGAAGCTCACCTGCGCCGGGCGAACGGATCTCACCTGGAGAAACGATCCATCCCCCGGCCGGTGACGCGGACCGCCCGGGGCCGTACCGCACCGAGCCGGCGGCCACGGAGGTGCGCCCGTCCCCGCCCGGTCGGTCGGCGCGACGTAGGCTCGCCTTCATGCGTATCGGAGCCCATGTCGACGCGACGGATCCGTTGGACGAGGCGGCCCTGCGGAAGGCGGACGCGGTCCAGTTCTTCCTCGCCGATCCGCAGAAGGACTGGAAGACCCCGCAGCCCAGGCCCGACGCGGAGCGGCTACGCGACTCCGAGGTGGACGTCTACATCCACGCGCCGTACGTCATCAACCTTGCCACCACCAACAACCGGATCCGCATCCCCAGCCGGAAGCTGCTGCTCGGACACGCCACCGCCGCCGCCGCGGTCGGCGCCAAGGGGCTGATCGTGCACGGCGGGCACGTGAACGCGGGCGACGACATCGCCAAGGGCTTCGACAACTGGCGCAAGGCGTTCGCCCAGGCGGCCGAGTCCGGTGGGCACGCCGTGCCGGTGCTGATCGAGAACACGGCCGGTGGTGACAACGCCTGCGCCCGCCGGTTCGACAACCTGGCCCGGCTCTGGGACGCGGTGGGCGGGTACGACGTCGGTTTCTGCCTGGACACCTGCCATGCCCACGCGGGCGGCGAGGACCTGCTGGACATCGTCGACCGGGTGCTGGCGATCACCGGCCGGATCGACCTGGTCCACGCCAACGGGTCCAAGGATGCCTTCGACTCCGGCCGGGACCGCCACGAGAACCTGGACGGCGGCAGCATCGATCCGGACCTGGTGGTGGCGGTGGTCCGGGCCGCGGGCGCGCCCGCCATCGTCGAGACCCCCGGCGGGGTCGAGGGCCAGGCCGCGGACATCGCCTACCTGCGTGACCGCGTGGGCCGGTAGGACGAGGACCCGATGTCGACGGACCAGTCCAACGCCAACGAGACCACCCGGTCCGGCTCCCCGACCGGCCCCGCCGCCCCGACCGGCCCCGCCGCCCCGACCGGCCCCGCCGCCCCGGACGGGACCACGACCGGGGCGACCACCACCGGCCCGGCTGTCGAGCCGGCCGCCCCGGGCAAGCAGGACGGCGGCGCCGACGCCGCGCGGCCCCCCGTCGGGGAGCGAACTCCCGGCGCCACCCAATCCCCCGAGGCCACGCAGACCCTCGACGCCACGCAAGCCTTCGACGCCACGCAGATCTCCGGCGCGGAGCAGGCCGCCGATGCCGGGAAGCCGGCGGACGGCGCCGGGGACAGGGCACAGCAGGACGTCAGGAAGCGGGCGACCGGCGAGGACTCCGAGTCGACCGACGGGTCCGCGACGCCAGGTAGGGACGCCGAGAACAGCACGGAGTCCAATCCCCGCGGGACCACAGGATCCAGCACGGACGCCAAGTCCAGCACGGACGCCAAGTCCAGCACGGACGCCAAGTCCAGCACGGACGCCAAGTCCAGCACGGACGCCAAGTCCAGCACGGACGCCAAGTCCAGCACGGACGCCAAGTCCAGCACGGACGCCAAGTCCGACGAGGGCACCAGGACCGGCACCGACACCCAGGCCGACGAAGACGCCAAGACCGGCACGGAGGCCAGGACCGGCACGGACGCGGAGAAGGGGAAGAGCGGCGGGCAGAGCGGAAACGGCAAGGACGCCGGGACGGACAGCTCTGCCGGGACGGGCAAGGACGCCGGGACGGACAAGGACGCCGCAGCCGCGGAGTCGCCTGCGAAGCCCGCCGACCCGTTCGCCTCGTTCGGGCCGGCTCCGGAGCTGGTACCGGGTCGTCTCCGCCGGATCGGCCAGGCCGTCGGCCGTCGACTCGTCCACGAGTGGACGCTTGCCGGGCTCGGTGCGCTGGCGCTGGCGGTGCTGATGACCTGGCCGACGCTGCGCTACCCCCGGCACACCCTGCCGCAGGACTACTGGGATCCGACGCTTCAGGCCTGGCAGGTCGCCTGGTCCGGGCACATCCTGTTGACCAAGCCGGCCCAGCTGTGGCAGAGCAACGCCTTCTTCCCGGAGACCTGGACCTTCGCCTTCTCCGACACCCTGCTCGGGTACGCCCCGGCGGGCATGCTCGGCCAGGGCCCGGAGGCCGCGATCCTGCGCTACAACATCCTCTTCGTACTGGCCCACGCGCTCGCCGCCGTCGGGGCGTACGCGCTGGTGCGGCAGCTCGGTGCCGGACGGATCGGCGCCGTCGTGGCCGGGATCGGCTTCGCGTACGCGCCATGGCTGCTCGGCCAGGCCGGTCACCTGCACGTGATCTCCAACGGCGGTATCCCGCTCGCCCTGGCCATGCTGGCCCGGGGGCACGGCTGGTCGCTGCGGCACGGTTACCGACCCGAGCGTCGACGATCCGGCTGGGCGTTGGCCGGCTGGCTGGTCGCCGCCTGGCAGCTCAGCCTCGGCTTCGGCATCGGGCTCGTCTTCGCGTACGCGCTGGGTCTGATCGCGGTAGTGGTGCTGCTGAGCTGGCTGGTCCGGCGGATCATGCGCCGTCCCCGCCAGCCGGTCGGGTTCCGGCTGCTGCTGGCGGACTTCTGGGGCGGCGCCGCCTTCGCCGCCACCGGCGCGCTGCTGGCGATCCCCTATTTCAAGGTCGCCGAACTGCACCCCTACGCCCGGCGGACCGCCGAGGAGGTGCACACCTACTCCCCGCCGCCGGGTGGCTTCCTGACCGCCCCGCCGGAGTCGCTGATCTGGGGCGACCTGCACGAGCCCGTCCGGGCCGGGTTGCCCGGACTGCCGGAGACGACCCTGCTGCCCGGGTACGTCCTGCTCGCGCTCGCCCTCGCCGGCCTCTTCTTCTCGATCTGGACGGTGCGCCAGCGCCTGCTGCTGCTGGCGGCCGTACTCGTCGTCGGGGTGCTGGCGTCGGGTACCCGGTTCTTCGGCGGCACCTGGACCT
Source organism: Plantactinospora sp. WMMB782 (assembly GCF_049179135.1). Classification (NCBI taxonomy): domain Bacteria; kingdom Bacillati; phylum Actinomycetota; class Actinomycetes; order Micromonosporales; family Micromonosporaceae; genus Plantactinospora; species Plantactinospora sp. WMMB782. The sequence continues at coordinate 2,518,853 of NZ_JBMHMC010000007.1, forward strand.
ATCTTCCGCTCTTCGAGCACCTGCCCGGCTGGGACGGCCTGCGTACGCCCGGCCGGTTGATGATCTGGGTCACCCTGCTGCTCGCCGTACTCGCCGCCGGCTCGGTCGGCGCGTTCGCGCGGCGGGCCCGGGAGATCTCGGCCGCCGAACGGGTGCCGCCCCGACCCGGTCCGTTCCTCCGGCTGGTCACCCTGCTGCCGATCGTGCTGGTGCTGGTCGAGGGGTTGAACACCACGCCGCATCCGGTGGTGCCGGTGCAGCCGGAGTCGATGCGGGTCGCCACCGGCCCGCTTCTGGTGCTTCCGTCGGACCAGAAGACCGACCAGCACGTGATGCTCTGGTCGACCAGCCGGTTCCAGGACATCGTCAACGGCGGCAGCGGGTTCACCCCGAACCGGCTCGCCGAGGTGCGCCAGGCGACGGCGAACTTCCCGGACCAGGCGAGCATCGACTACCTGCGGAACATGGGCGTGCGTACCGTGATCGTGCTCCGGGGTCGGGTGGCCGGCACCCCGTTGCAGGCCACCGTCGACCTGCCGGTGGACAGCCTGGGAATCAGCCGCGAGGACGTCGGGGAGACGGTCGTCTACCGGCTCTGACCCGGCCGACGGCGATCCGGCCGGCGGCTGCTCCCGGGCCGCCCTGCCCCGACCCGGTCAGGTCGTGGCGGATGCCGGCTCGGCGGGTGCCGGTCGGCCGCGCAGCCGGTTGAGCCAGGAGCCGTCCGGAGCGCCGTCGTAGACCCCGCCGTCGGGGTCGTCGGGGTAGGTGCTCCGGACCGGGTCGTCCTCGGGCCGCAGGATGTCCCGGACGACGAGTACGCAGAGCACCACGACGGTGGTCAGCCGGAGCGTCGCGGCGAGCACGAACACACCCTCGGGGAAGACCTGCTTGCCACCGGCGCCGAGCAGCTCGCCGTAGAAGGCGAGGAAGTAGCCAACCTCCGCGAACTGCCAGGCGAGGAAGGCGCCCCAGCGCGGCCGGGCCAGCACCAGCAGCGGCAACAGCCAGAGGTTGAACTGCTGGGACCAGACCTTGCTGAAGATCAGGAACGCCGCGACCATCAGGAAGACCAGCGCGGCCAGCCGGGGGCGGCGCTTGGCGAAGAGCGCCAGCGCGCCGATGGCGAGGAAGGCGAGGGTGATCAGGGCGTACGAGAGGGTGTTCAGGGTGGGGATGTTGTTGCTGAGCCACTGGAACGGCCCCTGGTCACCGGGGCTGCCGCTGTTCCACTTGCTGTCCAGGTAGCGGCCGATATACCACAGGGTGCCCCAGTCGACCGCCCGCTCGCTGTTCAGGTCGAAGAAGCGCCGCCAGTTCTCGGGATAGAGGATCGCGACCGGCAGGTTCACCGCCACGATGGTGACGACTGCCGTCCCGATCGTCACAAGCATCTCCTTGACCCGGGCGGTACGCAGCCCGAGCAGGAAGAGCGGCCAGAGCACGAAGAGCGGCCACAGTTTCGCCGAGGTGGCCAGGCCGAGCAGGATGCCGGCAGCCAGTGGTTGTCGTTTCGCCCAGGCGTACATGCCGATCGCGGCGAGTCCGATGGCCAGCAGGTCCCAGTTGACGGTGGCGGTGACCAGCAGCGCGGGGGAGAGGGCGAAGAGCGCCGCGTCCCACGGCCGGCGGCGGCGCAGGGCCAGGATCATCGCCACGGTGGCCACCGCGAGCGCGCCGAGGACCAGTGCGTTGAGGTTGTAGAACCACTGCGCCTGGTTGATGTCGGGCCGGTCCACCCCGATGTTGTGCACCGGCAGGCCGAGCGCCCCCATGAAGTAGCCGGTGACCACGGGATATTCCACCGGGTGGTCCCGGTAGGGCACCTTGCCCTCGTTGAGCCCCTCCGCGTAGTAGAGGGCGAGCACGTCGGTGTAGCAGAACCGGGTGTACTGGACGTTGTTCTGCCAGGCGCCGTCCTGGCAGGGGGACTTCTGCACCCAGTGCAGGGCCAGGGTCAGGCAGGTCAGCGCGAGCACGATCCGGGCCGCCGTCCAGAACCGGCCACTGTTCTGGGTGCCCCGGCGCTCGACGCCGCTGGCGTGTGCGCCCATCGGGCCACCGATCACCTCGGAGAGCCCTCGGACGAAGCCGTCCGACCGGGACGGGTGGTCAGCCTGCTCAGGTCCGTCGATGCCAGCCGGCGACTGCGCGCTCATGAACAGGCATCCTGCCGTACCGGGTCGGTTTCTGTCCGGCCCGGCCCATCCGTGTCGGCGGATGGTGTCGGAAACGGGCCGGCGGCCGGGTCGTCGGACCCGGCCGCCGGCCGTATCAGCACTCGGTGCGCTGTGGTGCGAGGCGAATGGCTAGCCTCCGCCGCCAGCTCGGCCATCGTCACCGTCGTCAGGATTCGGCGGAGTGTCCGGGCCACCGCCACCCGGTCCACCGCCGCCCGGACCACCACCACCGCAGATCAGCGGCGGCGGGTTCGGGCCCTGGCAGAGCGGGTTGTCGCCGGGGTTGCCGCCGCCGGGGTTGCCGCCGCCCGGGTTCGGCGGGACCGGCGGAGGCGTCGGCTTCTCCTTGCCGTTGCCGGCCTCCTTGTCGCCGATCTCCTTGGAGTCCGGCAGGGAGAGCGCCTCCTTGCCCTTGAGTACGTCGCTCATGTACTGCTGCCAGATCTCGGCCGGCAGCCCGCTACCGCCGATGGGGTCGCCGCCCTTGGTCTTGATCTGTGGCGTCTTCGGGTCCTTGCTGCCGACCCAGACCGCCGTGGCGACCTGCGGGGTGTAACCGACCATCCAGGCGTGCGCGTTGTCCTTCTTGTCGTATTCCCAGGTGCCGGTCTTGCCGGCCTCCTCGCGGCCCTCGATGTTGCCGTTGCTGACCTTGGGGATGTTCTTCAGCACCGAGGTGACCTGGTCGGCCACGTCCTTCGGGATGCGCTGCTTCGGGTCGGCCTTGGCTCCGCCGATCTTCTTCCACTGACCGGTCGCCGGGTCCTGCTGCTCGATCAGCTCGATGAAGTGGGCCTTGTTGTAGACGCCGCCGTTTGCCAGCGTGGCCAGCCCGTTGGCGTGGTCGAGCACGGTGATCGGGTACTGCCCGTACGCCACCACGTTGAAGAACGGGTCCGGGGCCAGGTCCTCCGGCTTCTCCTTGGTCAGGTCGTGCCACTTCGGCGGGATGTCCTTGGTCTCCCACATGGTCCGGACGCCGGCCTGCCGGGCCATCGACAGCACCTTGTCCGCGCCGATCTTCTCCGTGACGTGGTAGAAGGGCACGTTGTAGGACTTGATCGTGGATTCCTTCAGCGTGCAGGCCTGGTCGCAGCTCTTCGTCACGTCCCGACCGGCGTTCTGCACCTTGATCTTGGTGCCCTTGACCGTGAAGGGCCGGGCGTCCCAGATCGAGTCGATCGAGATGCCCTCGTTGATCGCCGCCGCCAGGGTGTAGACCTTGAAGCTCGAACCCGGCGGGTGGCCGCCGCTGACGACTCCGTCAATGTTGTTCAGGCCCGCGTAGTCGTAGGCCGACCCGTCGTCGCCGCCGTAGTAGGCGAGCACCTTGCCGGTCTTCGGCTCGACCGAGACCAGTGCGGCCATCAGGTTCTTGCGTTCGTCGTAGATCGGCGAGCCCTTCTTGCGCTGCGCCGCGTTCTCCGCCTCCGCCTGCATCTTCCAGTTGATCGTGGTCTTGATCTTGTAGCCGCCGTCCCGGAGCGCGGTGGAGCAGTCGACCTTGCCAGGCGGCGGCGCACCCATGGTGCAGAGGCCACGCTCCGCCATCTCCACCTTGACGTAGTTCACCACGTTGCCCCTCGGGGTCTTGACCCCGAAGGCCTCGTTGGCGCTCTTCCGCTTCTCGACCTCCGGATAGGTCTGCTTGGCCCGCTCCTCCGGGCTCAACCACTTCTTCTCGACCATGCCGTTGAGCACGTACTCCCAGCGGGCCTTGGCCTCCTCCGGGTTGTCCGCCGGGTCGAAGCCCTTGTGTCCGGTCGAGGTGTCCACCTGCGGCTGCTTGATCACCGCTGCCAGCACCGCACCCTCGGCGACGGTCAGCTTGGCGGCCGGCTTGCGGAAGTAGGTCTGTGCGGCGATCTCGATGCCGTACGCGCCACGGCCGAAGTAGATCGTGTTCAGGTAGTGCTGCATGATCTCGTCCTTGCTGAACTTCTCGTTCAGCTTGGAGGCGAGGATCGCCTCCTTGGCCTTGCGCTGGTAGCTGTCGTCCTGGAGGTTCTCGTACGCGTTCCGGGCGTACTGCTGGGTGATGGTCGAGGCACCCTGCTTGCTGCCGCCGGTGAAGTTGTTCCAGGCGGCCCGGGCGATGCCGACGTAGTCCACCCCGTCGTGCTCGTAGAACTTGCGGTCCTCGGCCGAGGCGACCGCCTTCTGGACGTAGGCCGGGACCTGCTTGATCGTGACGATCTGCCGAGCCTCTTCACCCAGCTTGGCAATCGGGTTCTTCCCGTCGGCGGCGTAGATGGTGGTCGCCAGCGGCAGCGGGAGCTGGTCGGGCATCGGGACGTTCGTCGAGTAGTAGGTCGCGGCGACCACGCCGCCACCGGCCAGCATGATGAAGACGGCAAACGCGGCGATCAGCATGTTGACCCGCTTGCGCTTCTTGGCCCGCTTCTGCGCCGCCGGGTCGAGGGCACCGCCGCCCCGGCGCCCGCGCCGGCCGCCGGGGCCGTCCGGGTCGTCCGGTCCACCCGGACCGGCCGGCGAGACCGGTACGGCGGCGCGGCCGACCCGGGCCCGACCGGCGGCACCGTTCGCGCCGCCGCCACCTACCGAGGCGGTGCCGACGCTGGCCCGGCCGGCGGAGGCCCGGCCGGCGCCGTAGCCGCCACCGGAGCCGGGCGCCTCGGGCACCGACGCGCTGCCGACACCCGCCCGGCCGCCGACCCGGGCCCGCCCGGGGGAAGCCGAGCCGACCGAGGCGGAGCCGGAGGCGGGCGACACCGGCGCGGCCCAACCGCCGCCGGAGTCCCGCCCCGGCGGCGTGGCCCGGCCGGCCGAGCCCCGGCCGCTGACGCTGGCCCGGGCCGACGCGCCGCCGGCCCGGCCGTTGTTGGCGGGCCAGCCGCCACGGTCGCCGTCGGACGAGCGGCGAGCGGCTCCCGGGTCGTCCCAGGACGGGCGCTGGTATGCATCGTCCGCTGGTCCGTGGTCGCCGTTCGCGCTCGGGTACTGGGCCCGACCGCGCGCGGAACTGGGATCGCCGTACGAGTTCATTCGTCACACCCTGCCGGTCGCGGTGATGGCCATGCGCGCCACCACCGGGTTGCCGTGAGTTGGAACACGCTTCATCCGGGATCGGTCCCGCCGCTCCACGGATGTCGCAACTTCAGGAAAAACCGGACTTATCCGGTTTGCTGGATAAGACTCGTCCCGCCGGCGGAGGAAGATCCCATAGGCCGGGGAACGAGTCGAGGTCACCGGCGCGCCTCACGCCTTCGTCTGACCGAAGTGCCGGTCGACGCGGCCACGGCCGCACCGGCGGCCGGCTCGGCGGCGCCGACACCGTCGTCGGCGGCGAGGCCGTCCCGGCCGAGCAGGAACTGCTCGACGAGATGGTTCCAGTCGCAGCCGCGGCACACCTCCACCACGTACACCTGGAACTCACGCAGGGTCATCGCCAGCACCGACAACTCCGCTCGGGTGCGGGCCTGACCGGCCGACTGCTTGAGTTCATCGCCGTAAATGTAGTGGACGTGGGTCAGATTTTCCCGCCGGCATACCGGACAGAGCGTCTCGGTCGGTTCGCCGTGGAACCGGGCGGCGTTCTTGAGGTAGGGCGAGGCGTCGCACACCTCGTACGTCCCCACCCGGCCCGAATGCACCTCACGCAGCACCGCTCGCTTCTGTAGCGAGTAGTCGACGACCTGGCGCTGCGAACGCATGGGCAGAAGAGTACTGGCTCCGGCCGGACGAGGCGACTCTCGTCACTGACTGTGATCAAACCTGTGCCGTGCGGGGGTTTGCCTCGTCGGCCCGGAGGGTCTACGGTGCGATGTATCGGGCCGATACATCGACCCGGTGAACGGGTTCCCAACGGCGGGAAGCCGCCGGGGTCCCACGGAGATGCGGAGAGAGGGGTGCTCGTGCTCGAGCTCGCCATCCTCGGTCTCCTGCAGGAGTCCCCGATGCACGGCTACGAACTCCGCAAGGAGCTCACCGCCAAGCTCGGGGCGATCCGGGCGGCGATCAGCTACGGCTCGCTCTATCCGACCCTGCGTCGGTTGCAGGCGGCCGGCTGGATCACCGAGGCGGCCGAGACACCGGCCGGCGCGGAGGAGATCCCGGCGCTGACCAGCCGCCGGGGGCGGGTCGTCTACAAAATCACCGCGGAGGGCAAGGAACGGTTCGCCGAACTGATCGCCCAGACCGGTCCAGAGAGCTACGAGGACACCGGGTTCGGGGTGCACTTCGCGTTCTTCGCCCGTACCGACCGGGCGACCCGGCTCCGGATCCTGGAAGGTCGGCGCCGCAAGGTGGAGGAGCGACGCGAGGGGCTGCGCGACGTGTTGAGCCGGGCGGCCGAGCGGCTCGACGCGTACACGCTCGAACTTCAGCGTCACGGACTCGACGCCTGTGAGCGAGAGGTCCGCTGGTTGGAGGAGCTCATCGCCAACGAGCGCTCCGGCCGGACCCCGGATGGGTCCACCCCGGGCACCGCCCCGGGATCGTCAGAAGAGAACATCCCGCCTCCGCCTGGGCAGTCCAGGAACGAGCCTGGACGGTCCAGGAACGAGTCGGAGCGGCCGTGATGAACACAAAGGAGGCAAACGCGATGGGCTCCGTCCGCGTCGCCATCGTCGGTGTGGGTAACTGCGCCTCGTCCCTGGTCCAGGGCGTCGAGTACTACCGCAATGCCGACCCCAACGACCGCGTCCCGGGTCTCATGCACGTCACCTTCGGCGACTACCACGTCTCGGACGTGGAGTTCGTAGCGGCGTTCGACGTCGACGCCAAGAAGGTGGGCATGGACCTCGCGGAGGCGATCGTCGCCAGCGAGAACAACACCATCAAGCTCTGCGACGTACCGCCGACCGGCGTGCTCGTGCAGCGCGGCCCGACCCTGGACGGTCTCGGCCAGTACTACCGGGAGATCGTCGAGGAGTCCGACCGCGAGCCGGCCGACGTCGTGGCGGCGCTGCGCGAGGCCCGGGTCGACGTGGTGGTCTGCTACCTGCCGGTCGGTTCCGAGGACGCGGCGAAGTTCTACGCCACCGCCGCGATCGAGGCGGGCTGCGCCTTCGTGAACGCGCTGCCGGTGTTCATCGCCTCCGACCCGGCCTGGGCGCAGAAGTTCACCGACGCCGGGCTGCCGATCGTCGGCGACGACATCAAGAGCCAGGTCGGCGCGACAATCGTGCACCGCGCGCTGGCCAAGCTCTTCGAGGACCGGGGAGTCGAGCTGCTGCGCACGTACCAGCTCAACTTCGGCGGCAACATGGACTTCATGAACATGCTGGAGCGCAGCCGCCTGGTCTCGAAGAAGATCTCGAAGACCCAGTCGGTCACCTCGCAGATCCCGCACGAGATCAACAAGGGTGACGTGCACATCGGGCCGTCGGACCACGTGCCGTGGCTGGACGACCGCAAGTGGGCGTACATCCGGCTGGAGGGGCGCTCGTTCGGCGACGTACCGCTGAACGCCGAACTCAAGCTCGAGGTCTGGGACTCGCCGAACTCGGCCGGGGTCATCATCGACGCCGTCCGGGCCGCGAAGATCGCCCTGGACCGGGGCGTCGGCGGCCCGATCCTCTCCGCGTCGAGCTACTTCATGAAGTCGCCGCCGGAGCAGTACGCCGACCACGACGCCCACCAGGCCGTCGAGAACTTCATCGCCGGCACCATCGAGCGCTGAGCCCCACGACACCTGCGCCAAGCGGGGTCGGACCGTCTTAGGTCCGACCCCGCTTCCGTGCTGTCCGGCCGAACCGCTTGCCGTATTACCCCCGGGGGGTATATTCGTTCTCCGAGGGGGTGATCTGTCGTGCAGCACGACCACCAGCAGCACGACCACCAGCAACACGACCACCAGCAACACGGGCATGACGAGCCCGGCGGGCACGGTGGGCATGCCGGGCACGACAAGCATGCCGGGCACGATCCGGAGGTGTTCCGGCGCAAGTTCTGGCTGAGCCTGGCCCTGACCGTGCCGATCGTCGCCACCAGCCACATGGTGATGGACTGGTTCGGCTACTCGCTCGACTTCCCCGGCATTTCGCTGGTCGGGCCGGTGCTCGGCTCGGTGGTCTTCCTCTACGGCGGCTGGCCGTTCCTGGTCGGCGGTGTGCACGAGCTGCGCGGCCGCACGCCGGGAATGATGCTGCTGATCTCGATGGCCATCACGGTGGCGTACGTCGCCTCGCTCGCCACCAGCCTCGGCGCCTTCGACCTCGACTTCTGGTGGGAACTGGCCGCCCTGGTCACCATCATGCTGCTCGGGCACTGGCAGGAGATGAAGGCGATCGGGCAGGCCCGGGGTGCCCTCGCCGCCCTGGCCGCACTCCTGCCGGACGAGGCCGAACGGGTCGACGACGAGGGTGGCGTACACCGGGTCGCCCTGACCGAGCTGCGCATCGGCGACGTGGCGCTGGTCCGCCCCGGCGCCCGGGTACCGGCCGACGGCCAGGTGGTGGCCGGCACCGCCGAGCTGGACGAGTCGATGATCACCGGCGAGTCCCGACCGGTCTCCCGGACCGCCGGCGACCGGGTGGTGGCCGGCACCGTGGCGACCGACTCCGCGATCCGGGTCCGGATCGAGGCCGTCGGCGACGACACCGCGCTGGCCGGCATCCAGCGGCTGGTGAGCCAGGCGCAGCAGTCCAGCGGCCGCGCCCAGCTACTCGCCGACCGGTTCGCCGCCTGGCTGTTCTACGTCGCCACCGCCACCGCTGCGGTCACCTTCGTGGTCTGGTCCGCGCTCGGCGACGTCGACGAGGCGGTGGTGCGTACCGTCACGGTGCTGGTGATCGCCTGCCCGCACGCGCTCGGCCTGGCGATCCCGCTGGTCATCGCCCTCTCCACCGCCGTCGCCGCCAAGGCCGGAATCCTGGTCAAGGACCGCCTGGCGCTGGAACGGATGCGCACCGTGGACACCGTGCTGTTCGACAAGACCGGCACCCTGACCCGGGGCGCGCACACCGTCACCGCCGTCGCCGCCGACCCGGAAAACAACGCCGCCGACCCGGAACACCGCGCCGACGGTCGGGGCGGACCGGCCGACGCCGAGGACGAGGTACTCCGGCTCGCCGGTGCCGTCGAGGCGGAGAGCGAGCACCCGCTCGCCCGGGCCATCGTCACGGCCGCCGCCGGCCGCGGCGGCGCGGCGACCGCCACCGGCTTCCAATCGCTCACCGGCCGGGGCGTGCGGGCCACCGTCGACGGGCGGGACTTCGCCGTCGGCGGGCCGGCGCTGCTGCGCGAGCTGTCCGCCCGGCCCGGCGCCGGTCTCGACCGGATCACCGGGGACTGGTCCGCGCGCGGCGCCGCCGTCCTCTATCTGGTACGCCTCGACGACGCCGGGCCGCGCGTGCTCGGCGCGCTGGCCCTGGAGGACGAGGTACGCCCCGAGGCCGCCGACGCACTCACCGAGTTGCGGGCCGAGGGGGTACGTCGGATCGCCATGATCACCGGTGACGCCCGGCCGGTCGCCGAGACCGTCGCCGCGAAGCTCGGTTTCCGGCCGGGGGTGGACGAGGTCTTGGCCGAGGTGCTTCCGGCCGACAAGGACGACAAGGTGACCGACCTCCAGCACCGGGGTGCCACGGTGGCGATGGTCGGTGACGGGGTGAACGACGCCCCCGCACTGGCCAGGGCCAACGTCGGGATCGCCATCGGGGCCGGCACGGACGTCGCGATCGAGTCCGCCGGGGTGGTACTCGCCTCCTCCGACCCGCGCGGGGTCACCGGCGTCATCCGGCTGTCCCGGGCCTCGTACCGGAAGATGTTGCAGAACCTGGCCTGGGCCGCCGGCTACAACGTGGTGGCGCTGCCGCTCGCCGCCGGGGTGTTCGCCTGGGCCGGGGTCGCGTTGAGCCCGGCGGTCGGCGCGGTACTCATGTCCGGCTCGACAATCGTGGTGGCGTTGAACGCCCAACTCCTCCGCCGGGTAAGGCTGGCCCCACAGGAACGTTGAGTCCGCCGCCGGGTACGGCCGGCCCACAGAGTGCCGGGTTCGCCGACGGGTGCCCGTGCGCGGGGCTGGTCCACATCGGCGGCTGACTTACCTCTGCGATCGGCCTACGTCGGCGATCGGCCTACCTCGGCGGTTGGCGAACCAGCCGCGGCTGGTTCGCAGCGGCGGCTCGTCGGCGGCGCGCCTGTCAGGTCCAGGCGCGTTCGAAGGCGATGCGTGCCTCCAGTTCCAGCAGCTGCCGCTTCCGGGGCAGGCCGCCGCCGAAGCCGACCAGCTTGCCGCCGGCCCCGACGATTCGGTGACAGGGCACGATGACCGGTATCGGGTTCCGGTTGCAGGCCACCCCGACCGCCCGGGCCGCCCCGGGATCGCCGACCGCCGCCGCCACCTGGCCGTAGGTGCGCGTCTCGCCGTACGGGATCTTCGACATCTCGGTCCAGACCGCCCGCTCGAACTCCGAGCCCCGGCGTACCGAGAGCGGCACGCCGAACTCCGTCAACTCCCCGGCGAAGTACGCCCGCAACTGCCCGACCGCCGCCCGCAGCCCGGCGGTCTCCGCGTCGGCGGTGGCCGGGTCGGCGGTGGCCGGGTCGGCGGTGGCCGGGTCGGCGGTGGCCGGGTCGGCGGTCTCCGCGTCGGCGGTGGCCGGGTCGGCGGCCCCGGACAGTGCGGTGGCGGGCAGCGCCCCCTCCACCGGTCCGAAGTGCACGCCACAGACGCCGACATCGTCGACCCCGACGGCAAGCACCCCGATCGGCGAGTCGAACTCGGTCCAACGCATTCGGCCATTCTCCACCCGCGCTACACCCGCACCTGCACCCGGATGCGGCGCTCGGGCGCTGCCCGGCCGCGGCATCGCAAAGTTTCTCTGCACCTGCTAAGTTTCTTTGGCATGTGCAGGGTTTCATTGTGATCCGCGCCGAGCCGAGCGGTGACGACCTGGTCCGGATGCTGGCGACCCTGGCCAACCCGCACCGGATCCGGGTCGTCGCGGCACTGGTCCACGGGCGCAACTACGTGAGCCAGCTGGCCCGCGACCTCGGCATCAGCCGGGCACTGCTCCAGGTCCACCTGCGGAAGCTGGAGACGGCCGGTCTGGTCTCGGCCCACCTGGAGATCTCCGATGACGGGAAGGCGATGAAGTTCTACGAGGTCAACCGATTCGACGTACGGCTGACTCCGGAGACCGTGGCGGCGGCAGCCCGGACACTGCCGCCGTCGGAGCAGGACGGCCCGGATGCTCCGAACGATCCGGATGCTTCGGAAGCTCCGGACAGCGAGAAGGGATCACGGGGATGAATGGAAACGACTGGGCGGGCATGAGCGACGACGTGATCGAGGTGGTCGGCGCGATCGGCCTCTTCGCCCTGGTCATCATCGTGGTCACCACCGTCGTCATCCAGGTCTTCCGGACCAGGCGAGCCAGGATGGCGGCCAACCGCGCCGACCGGTACGAGGCGCTCGCCGAGACGGCGGTGCGGAGCCAGCAGAACACCGAGCGGCAGTTGACCGAGGTCGGTGCCCGGCTGGCCGCGATGGAGGCCCGGATGGTCTCCCTCGAACGGGTGCTCAAGGACGTCGAGTAGCCGGGACGACCGATAGCCGGGACGACCGAAGTGCGGTGACCCGGGCCGGGACCCGAAGCGCGGTGACCCGGGCCGGGACGACCGGCCGCCGGCCCTGGGCCGTCGAGCGCCAACTCGACGGCCCAGGAGGAAGAAGCACCACCTCGTCCGAGGGCGAGTTCTCAGCGCAACGCTCCTTCGACAGAAAGGACAGCACTTCATGCTGCCCGGAAGCAAACCATCCGTTCCCGGCGCCCCACCCGGGGCATCCGGCCGACGCGCGCCGCGGCGTAGCGCCGTCGTACTGGCCGGTCTCGTCACCTCCCTTGCCCTGAGCGCGCCGCCCGCGACAGCCGGACCGGCGTCCTCGGTGGGTTCTGGACCGCCTCCGGCTGTCGCGGCGGCCACCGCGGCGGCCACCGTGCCGTCCGGCGCGTCGGGTCCGGCCGTCGAGTGGCATCCGTGCCCGGACGACCGCTCCGCCGAGTGCGGCACCCTGTCCGTACCGGTCGACTGGAAGCGTCCCGACGGGCCGAGGTTCGACCTGTCCCTGGCCCGGCGTACCGCCACCGACCCGGCAACCCGGATCGGGACGCTCTTCTTCGGTCCGGGCGGCCCCGGAGACTCCGGCGTCGACCGGATCGTCAAGGGCGCCGGTCGGTTCGGCTCCGAACTGCCCGGCCGGTTCGACATCGTCAGCTTCGACCCGCGCGGAGTGGGCCGGAGCAACCCGGTGCGCTGCTCGACCGAGCTGCTGGCCCAGCGCCCGGCCCCCGTGCTGACCAACCAGCAGGACTTCGACGCCACGGTGGCGTACAACCGGCGGCTCCGGGCGGACTGCCGGGCCCGGACGGGGCCGCTGTTCGACCACGTCGACACGTCGAGCATGGCCCGCGACGTTGACGCCGTACGGGCCGCCCTCGGCGAGTCGACGCTGACCTTCCACGGCAGCTCGTACGGCACCCTGCTGGGCCAGCGCTACGCCGAACTCTTCCCACACCGGATCCGGGCGATGGTGCTGGAGAGCGTCCTCGACCACAGCGTCGGCACCCGGGACTTCCTGAACGCACAGACCTCAGCCGCGCAGGACTCGTTCGACGCCTTCGTCGACTGGTGCGACCGGACCAGGAGCTGCGCCCTGCACGGGCGGGACGTCCGGGCGGTCTGGGCGGACCTGCTCGGCCGGGCGGGGCGTGGCGAGGTACCGGACCCGGACAACCCCTCGGCGACACTCACCCCGTACGCCCTGAGCGGTTTCCTCGCCCCGCGCGCGCTCTACGAGCCGCACTACGCCGAACTGGCCGAGAGCATCGCCGGGCTGGCCGGCCCGTCCTCGGCCAAGCCGTCGGGGTCGGCCGACCCGTCGGGGTCGGCGCTGTCGGGGTCGGCGCTGTCGGGTTGGCGTGGCGAGCCGACCGGACCGGGGTCGGCGACCAGGACCGATCCGCAGGCGGTCTTCTGCCAGGACTGGGAGTTGCCGATCCGGAACTACCGGGAGTACGCCGCCCGGCTGCGGGAGATGGCCCGGCTCGGGACCGACCTGCCCTACCCACGGGCGCTGGCCGGGGTGGAGTCCTGCCTCGGCGCGCCGAGGGTGGAGCATCCGCAGCACCGGTTGCGGGTCCGGGTGGACCGCCCGATCCTGCTGCTCAACGCGGTGCACGACCCGGTCACCGGCTATGACTGGGCCACCAACGTGACCCGGCAACTCGGCCGGTACGGCGTGCTGCTCAGCTACGAAGGTGCCGGGCACGGCGTCTACACCGCAACGGAGTGCACCCGGGGGACGGTCGACCGCTACCTCGTCGACCTCGTCGTGCCGCCCCGAGGTGCCAGCTGCCCCGCAGCCCGCCCCGCCGCGGTCCCGGCCCGCTGACCTTCGCCGACCAACGTCGCACACTGCGGGGCAGCCGCCCTGCTCACCTGGACACCAGAGGCGTCACCGCCGCTCGGTAACGCCTCTGGTGTCCAGGTCTGCGCCGTGCCCGCCCTCGGCGGTGGCGCGGCAAGGTGAGGTTGGTTCAGTTATTCGGGTCACAGTCTGACCGTTCGGTTAGTTACTGACCGAACGGTCAGGGCACGCTGGGGCGCGGAGGTGACGGCGATGGCACGCGGCAGGACCCGCGCCGAGATCCTGGCCGTAGCGGCCCGGCAGTTCGCGCACGCGGGATTCAAGGGCACGTCCCTGCACGACATCGCGGTCGAGGTCGGCTGCTCCAAGGCCACCCTGCTCTACCACTTCGACAGCAAGGAGGCGATCCTGCTCGCCCTGGTCGCTCCGGCCGCCGGCGGGCTGGTCGCCCTCGACACCCGACTCGCCGCGCTGCACGACGACGACGCCCGGGAAGCCGCCATCGACGGCTTCGTCGACCTGGTGGTGACGTACCGGCGCGAGGTGGCGTTGATCTACCACGACCTGCCGTACCTGCTCGACCACCCCGCCTTCGCCGACCTGCAACCGGCGACCGCCCGGCTGGTCGCGGCCTTCGCCGGCCGCTCGGCCGACCCGGCCGACGAGATCGCCGCGCACGTCCTGCTCGCCGGGATCACCGCGATCGTCATCGACCATCCCGACGACGACGCGGGCGAACTCCGCTCCGCGCTGGTCAGGGTCGCCCGTCGCGCCCTCCGCCCCGACAGCCGGACCACCGCCACACCCCCGGACACCCTCGCCACACCAGACAGCCCAGCCACACCAGACACCCCCGCCACAGCAGAACCAGACACCCCGATCCGACCGACGACCAAGGAAGCGAACGACACATGGCGACTGTCCTCTACCGGCTAGGCCGGACCTCGTTCCGGCGCCGCCGGCTCGTGGTGGTCCTCTGGCTCGTCCTGCTGGCCGCGCTCGGCGGGGCCGCAGCGGCGTTCATGGGCCCGACATCGAGCAACTTCACCATCCCCGGGACCGAGTCGCAGCGGGCCATCGACGCGCTCAAGCAGGAGTTCCCGGAGGCGAGCGGCGCGACCGGCACCATCGTGGTCGCCGCTCCGGAGGGCCAGCAGCTCGGCACGCCGGAACGCCAGGCGGCAGTGGCCGAGCTGGTGCGCGAGGCGAACGGGCTGCCCGGCGTGGTCGGCGCGCTCGACCCGTTCACCACCGGGGCGCTCTCCCAGGACGGCCGGCACGCACTGGTGCAGGTGCAGTTCGCCGACCGGGCCGACGACGTCACCGACGCCCAGCGCGAGGCGTACGAGCGCAGCGGCTCGGCGGCGACGGCGGCCGGGTTGCGGGTCGAACACGGCGGCGAGGTGATGTCCAGCGTGCCCGAGGTGGGCGGCACCGAGGCGATCGGCGTGGTGGTCGCCCTGGTCGTACTGGTCGTGACGCTGGGTTCGCTGGTCGCGGCCGGGATGACGATGCTCAACGCGCTGATCGGGGTCGGCGCCGGAATGGCCGGCCTCTACGCGCTCAGCAGCGTCGTCGAGCTGACCAGCACCGCGCCGGTACTCGCCCTGATGCTCGGCCTCGCGGTCGGGATCGACTACTCGCTCTTCATCACCTCCCGCTACCGGCAGAACCTGCTGGAAGGACTGGAGCCGGAGGAGGCGGCCGGACGGGCGATCGGCACAGCCGGCTCGGCGGTGCTCTTCGCCGGGGTGACAGTGGTCATCGCACTCGCCGGACTGGCGGTGGTGAACATCCCGTTCCTGACCGTCATGGGTCTGGCCGCCGCCGGGACCGTCGCGGTCGCCGTACTCGTGGCGTTGACGCTGCTTCCCGCGCTGCTCGGCTTCGCCGGCCGGCGCATCCTGCCGCGCCGGCTGCGCCGCACCGCGCCGGCCCCGGCCGCCGGTACCGGATCCGGCGCTGCCACCGGAGCGGACGCGGGCGCGGGCGCAGACGCCGGAGCGGGCGCGGGCGCAGACGCCGGAGCGGGCGCGGGCGCAGACGCCGGAGCGGGCGCGGGCGCCGAGGGGTTCGGGTTCCGGTG
Source organism: Plantactinospora sp. WMMB782 (assembly GCF_049179135.1). Taxonomy (NCBI): domain Bacteria; kingdom Bacillati; phylum Actinomycetota; class Actinomycetes; order Micromonosporales; family Micromonosporaceae; genus Plantactinospora; species Plantactinospora sp. WMMB782. The sequence goes on from NZ_JBMHMC010000007.1 coordinate 2,534,457, forward strand.
GGCGCGGCTGGTCATCCGGCTGCGGGTACCGTTGATCCTGGTCGCCGTGCTCGGCCTCGGCGCGCTGGCGCTGCCGGCCGCCGACATGCGGGTCGCGCTGCCGGACCACGGCACCGCACCGCACGGTACGCCGCAACGCGAGGCCGCCGACCTGATCACCGAGGGGTTCGGGCCGGGCTTCAACAACCGGCTCGCGCTGGTGGTCTCCAGCGACTCGCCGGAGCGGACCGGCACGGTCGCCCAGGAGGTGACCGGCATGCTCCAGGGCACCGAGAACCTGCTCGCGGTAAGCCCGCCGAACCTGAGCCGGGACCGGCTGACCGCCGTGCTGGCGGTGATCCCGACGACCGGTCCGACCGACCCGGCGACCGAGACCCTGGTGCACCAGGTACGCGAGAAGGTCGCCCCGATCGACGGGCTCGCCGACACCGAGGTGGCGTTGACCGGCCAGACGGCGATCGGGATCGACGTCTCGGAGAAGCTCGCCGACGCGATGCCGTGGTACCTGCTGCTCGTGGTGGGGCTGTCGGTACTGCTGCTGATGCTCGTGTTCCGGTCCGTGCTGGTGCCGCTGAAGGCGGCGCTGGGCTTCCTGCTCACCGTCGGCGCCACGTTCGGGCTCACCGTACTGGTCTTCCAGCACGGCCACCTCAGTGAACTCGTCGGGCTGGACACACCGGGTCCGCTGGTCAGCTTCCTGCCGATCCTGCTGATCGGCATCCTGTTCGGCCTGGCCATGGACTACGAGGTGTTCCTGGTCTCCCGGATGCGGGAGGACTTCGTGCACGGCGACACCCCGACCCAGGCCACCATCAACGGGATGGGGCACGGTGCCCGGGTGGTCACCGCCGCCGCACTCATCATGACCTCGGTCTTCGCCGGCTTCATCCTGCTCGACGACCCGGTGATCAAGTCGATGGGCTTCGCCCTCGCCGTCGGGGTGGCCATCGACGCCTTCGTGGTCCGGATGACGATCGTGCCGGCGGTGATCTCGCTGCTCGGCCGTGGTGCCTGGTGGCTGCCGGGCTGGCTGTCGAAGGTCCTGCCGAACGTCGACATCGAGGGCGAGCGGCTGCGCCACCACCTGGCCGACGAGACCGAGTCCGAGCGGGTCCCGGCCGGGGTCTGAGCAACGGGTCACCGTGGGCTGTCACCACCCTGCCGAGGGGGGTGGCAGCCCACGGTCCGTTCCGGCGCCGACCGGCACCCGCCCAGTCGGGGCCAGGGTCAGGGGCGGAAGGCCAGTACGCGTTCGGCGTGGTGTGCCGCGATGCCCCGCATGAAGTCGCGGTCGGGAAAGTCCCCGTCGAGCAGCCGCAGTGGACCGGCGACCAGCGACAGGTGCTGGGCGAGTTGGTAGAGCCGGAGTCGCCGCTCGTCGAGGCCGTCGACGGCCAGCGGGGAGTAGTGCCGGACCTCCGGGGTACGGACTCCGGCCGCCACGAGTACGGCGTCGGCCGCCTCGAACAGCTCGCTGCCGGAGGCGTCCCCGAACACGTCCCGGGCCGGGTCGTCAACACGGCCGGCGGTACCGGACGGATCGTCACCGGCCGATCGGAGCCGCTCGGGCCAGTAGTTCTCGTCGGGGCTCCAGACGTACGCGACCACCGTCGAGCGGTCGTCGAGGCCGAGCCGGTAGACGCCCTTCTTCGTGCCGCCGCGCAGCCGGGTCAGCTCGTCGATCCGCCGGTCGGTGCCGAGACCGTCCCGCACCACCGCCGCCAGCCACTTCCGGTCGGCAAACCGTCGATCCAACGCCCTCTCCCCAGCCCGTCGTCCCGGCCCGCCATACCGCCGCACGTCCGGGTACCGCATCCGGCCCGCACGTCCGGCGGCGACTGTATCGGTCACTGATGGTGATGCCGCTGGCCGGCGCGTTTTCCGGAGGGAGCAAACTTTTCCCGGTCGGCGGCGTCTAGGACAGCGGGAGGTGTGCCGTGGGTCGGGCGTCCGAGCGGGAATTCACCGCGTTCGTGCACGAGCGGGGCGATGTGCTGCTCCGCGTCGCCCAGGCACTCGCCGGTGACCGCTACGCCGCCGAGGACCTGTTGCAGAACGCGCTGGCGAAGGCGTACGCCCGGTGGCCCCGGATCCGGGGTGACGCGGAGCCGTACGTCCGGCAGATCCTCTACCACGACCAGGTCTCGGTCTGGCGGCGGCGCGGCCGGCGGGCCGAGGTGCCGCACGCCGAGGTGCCGGAGCCCCCGGCCGCCGACACCCAGCACGACCACGAGACGGCGGTCCGGATGATGCTCCGGGACGCGCTGATGATGTTGCCGCCCAGGCAGCGGGCGGTACTGGTGCTGCGCTATCTGGAGGACCAGACGGTGGAGCAGACCGCCGCCGCGCTCGGCTGCCGCCCCGGCACCGTCGCCAGCCAGGCATCCCGGGCCCTGGGCAAACTTCGTGAACTCGTGCCGGAGTTCGCGGACCTGACCGAGCGGGCGGAGGCACTGCGATGAGTGAGCGCGCGGATCGGCTGCTGCGGGAGGCCGTACGCGAGTTGGCCGGTACTCCCCACCAGCCGCAGGACTTCGCGTCCGCCGCCATCGCGCAGGGGCGGCGGATCCGTCGGCGCCGGCAGACGGTGGCCACGGCGGCGGCGGTGGTCGCGATCGGCGCGATCGTGGCGCCGTACGTCTGGCTGCGGCCCGACTCGCGGCCACCGCTGGCGGTCGGCGGGCCACCGGCGGCGACCACTCCGGTCGCGACCGCCACCGGTTCGCCGACCCCTCGGCCGACCCCCCGCGGGGACTGGTCGAGCGGCCCCGTCGAGCTGCCCGGCGGCGCGCTGCTGCTGACCGCCGGCTCGACCGGGGCTGCCGGCCCGACCTGGGTGTACGACCCGGCCAACCGTCGCTACGTCAGCCTGCCGGCGACCTACACGGCGGTCCGGGCCAGCCCGCACCGGAGCGTGGCGGCGGTGCGCCGCAACGACCGTCCGACGGACGTCGGGCTCTACGACCTGGCGACCGGCAAGCCGCGCTGGTTCAGGGCCGGCGGCACCGTCCTGGCGCTCGACTGGTCACCGGACGGGAGCCGGCTGCTGGTCACCCTCCAGGACCGGAAGACCGGGGTGTACTCGATCGGCCTGCTGGCTCCCGACAACGGCTCCTTCCAGCGCTACCCCCTCAAGACGCGTGAGCTGGGCTGCGTCCAGGCATGCCAGTTCACCTGGCTGCCGAGCGGCAAGGAGGTGGCACTGCCGCTGGCCGGCCCGATAGTCGACCTTTCCGGGGCGAACCCGCCGGCCGGGAAATCCGGCCTGCAACTCTTCGCGGTCGACGACGGCATGCCGACCCGGTTCCTGCCGGTCCAGGGTGACATCCTCCGTTCGACCGCGTGGTCTCCGGACGGCTCGATGGTGGTGGTCTCGGTACTGTCGCCGGCCTCGGGAGCCAGAAGTGGCGCGATACCGCGGGCCACGGATGCCGCGGGCCGCAAGGGCGAGGTGCGGACGACGGCACAGCTCGTCTCGACGGACACCGGGAGGGTGCTCCGGCAACTGCCGAGCGCCGACGTCGCCTGGGTCGGGCCCGATCGACTGCTCCATCTGGACGTCGAGGGTAAGCCCGGCACGCTTGTCGCGCTGCTCGCCGACGTGGTCGGGACCCAGCACGAGCGGGTCGAACTTCCCGCCGGGCTACTACGCAGCGACGAGTTCACCGTCGCGGTCAGGTGATCCTCGGGTAACGATCCGGTACGCAGGGCCCGGACACCGCATGGATCCGCACCCACAGCCGACGCCGAACGGCTAATGTCGCACGGACGTCCGGCCGGGGTGGGTACGGTGACCAGGCCCCGATCCGCTGCCCACCGGCCGGCGTCCGAGCCGAAACCGGACCACCCCACTGTGGACGTCCGGCCTCCTGTCGCCACCGGCCGGCACCGGCCCGGAGCCCAGGTGGTCGCGTTCAGCGGACGTCCAGGTTGCCCGGGCCGGTTACCTTGCAAGTCGTGGCAGCGGGGACTCTGATCTTCCTCATCATCGGCGGCGCCGGAGTCGCGGTGCTGGTGCTCGCCCTGCTCGGCACGGAGTTGGCGCACATCGGCAACCCGGACGTCGACGGCCCGATCAGCCTGGAGGCGATCGCCGCGTTCGCCGGCGTACTCGGCTTCGGCGGGGCCATCGCCAACGAGCTGATCGGCGGCCGTACCGTCGGCCAGGTCGTCGCCGCGGGCGGGCTGGGCGCGCTGGCGGCGGTCCCGGCCGGCTGGTTCGCGGCCCGGCTCTCCCGGGCGGCCCGGGACATGCGCACCGACGCCACGCCGACCCGCAACGACCTGGTCGGCGCACTCGGCGTGGTGGTCACCCCGATTCCCGGCACCGGCTACGGCGAGGTACGGGTCCGGGTCGGCGGCCAGCCGGTGAAGCTCAACGCCAGAGCCGAGCGACCGATCGCGCTCGGCGCACAGATCTTCGTCGTCGAGGCACTGACCGAGACCAGCGTTCTCGTCGAGACCTACTGACCCACCGACCCACCCCACGCACGACCGAACCCACCCACGCGCGCGCGGGTGGCCGACCGCACACGCCAACCCCCTCACCGAACGGACGCCTGTCATGCTGATCCTCGTCGCCATCGGCGGAGCAGTACTCCTGGCCCTCATCCTCGTCCTCTTCGTGCTCTCCCGGATCAAGGTCGCCGGGCCGAACGAGGCGTTCATCGTCACCGGCCGCAAGGGCCGTACGACACAGAGCGCCGACGGCAGCCGGTCCACCGACATGTCCGGGCAGAAGGTCGTACTCGGCGCCTCGGTCTTCGTCCTGCCGGTGGTGCAGAAGCTCCAGTCGCTCGACCTGTCCAGCCGGCGGATCGACGTCAGCATCAAGGGTGCGGTCAGCAAGCAGGGCATCCGGGCCGAGCTGCACGGCGTGGCGATCGTCAAGGTCGGCGGCACCGAGGACGCGATCCGGGCGGCGGCGCAGCGGTTCCTGCACCAGCAGGACGAGATCGAGAGCTTCACCCGGGAGGTACTGGCCGGTGCGCTCCGCTCGATCGTCGGCCGGCTCACCGTCGAGGAGGTCATCCGGGACCGGGCGGCCTTCGCCAGCGCGGTCGCCGAGGAGGCCGAGCACTCGATGACCAACCAGGGTCTGGTGCTGGACACCTTCCAGCTCCAGGACATCCTGGCCGAGGGCTCCTACCTGCAGGACCTGGGCCGGCCGGAAGCCGCCCGGGTGCTCAAGGACGCCGCCATCGCCGAGGCGCGGGCCCGGCAGGTCGCCGAGCAGGAGCGGCTGCTGGCCGAGGAGAAGATCGCCGAGGCGAACCGGAACCTGGCGCTGAAGCAGGCTGGCATCCAGGCCGAGATCGACGCGGCCCGGGCCAAGTCCGCCGCCGCCGGACCGCTGGCCCAGGCCGAGCGGGACCAGGCGATCCTGACCGAGCAGCAGAAGGTCGCCGAGCGCAATGCCGAGCTGAAGCAGCGGCAGCTCGACACCGAGGTCCGCAAGCCGGCCGACGCGGCCCGGTACAAGGTGGAGCAGGAGGCCGAGGCGTCCCGCAACGCGGCGGTGCTGGCCGCCGACGCCGAGCGGCAGGCCACCATCGCCGCCGCCCAGGCCGCCGCCGAGCAGGCCCGGTTGACCGGTGAGGGCGAGCGGGCCCGCCGGGCGGCACTGGCCGAGGCGAACGCGATCGAGGGTGCCAAGGAGGGTGAGGCCGAGCAGCGCCGCCGTACCGCGATCGCCGAGGCGGTCGAGCGGGAGGGCCAGGCGGAGGCGGCGGCGATCCTCGCCCGGGGCCAGGCCGAGGCCGAGTCGATGTCCCGCAAGGCCGAGGCCTTCTCGGCGTACGGCGAGGCGGCCGTGCTCGACCTGCTGGTCAAGGTGCTCCCGCAGGTGGTCGAGGCGGCGAGTGCTCCGGTCGGCGCGATCGACAAGATCACTGTCATCTCCACCGACGGTGCCTCCTCGCTCACCAAGTCGGTGGCGGCGAACGTGGCCCAGGGGCTCCAGCTCGGCAGCGACCTGACCGGGGTCGACCTGACCGGGCTGCTCGCCCGGCTCGGCACGGCCCGGGGCGGCGCCGACCAGGTTGTCGACGGCACGCTCACCAACGGCGGCAAGGCGGTCGAGCCGAAGAGCTGACCCGCGGTACCGTCCAGCCGCGGCCCGGCCCGGAGTTGCCGTTCCGGTGCCGGGCCGCCTGGCGTCCGGGCGGCCGTGCCCGCCGGGCGGGAACGCGGCCTGCGTCCCGGCTCGGGCTTCCTACCGGATCCGCTCGTACGCCGTGGTGGAGACCAGGGACCGCTGGTCGAGCGAGTCACCGGCGCACACGTAGTCCGACGGGGCGGTCGAGGCGGTGTACGGCCGCCAGGGCCCGGCCGTACCAGCGCCGACCCGGAGCCGCACCTCGGCGGCGGAGCGTACGTCCCGCAGCTCGATCCGGTCGCCGACCAGCGCGTAGCGGTAGTCGACCCGGCCCCGCAGTTCGAGTACGACCTGCTGGCCGGCGTAACTGCTGGCGAAGGCGGTGCCGGTGCCGTAGTCGGCGATCCCGACGCCCGTGGCGCTGAGCGAGAGGGTCGAGCCGGTGCCGCCGGTGAAGCTCAGCCGCCCCACCCCGGGTACGTCGACGTCCTCCCGGTGCGAGACGACCCGCCAGTTGCCGGGCAGACAGTCGGCGGCGACCGGTCCGCTCGGTGTGCCCGGCGGTGCGGAGGTGCCGCCGGTGGCGGGGCCCGAACCGGTCGAGCCGTCCGGTCCGGCGCCGGTCGAGCCGGTCGGTCCGGCGCCGGTCGGGGCGGGCGCGCCGGCCTGCCGGAGCACGAGTACGAGCACAGTCGCGACGACGAGGGCCAGCAGCGTTGACGCCAGCGCCACGATCGGCACCAGGAAGGAACGGTGGCCCGGCCGACCCGAGACGGCCACGATCACCTCCCCGCCGGTCGTACGCCGGATAGCACGGTATCGAACGTGGTCGGGGCGGCGAACCGTCCGTTCCGGCATTGACAACCGGTTGGCTGTAACAGAAGCTGTTACAGCCAACCCGGGAGGCGGTGCGACACGATGGCGGCGAACAGTCGGCTCACGATCGCGATCCACGTGCTGACCTGGATGGCGCTCTCCGAGCGGCGTGGCCGGCCGGTGCTCACCTCCGACCGGGTCGCGGCGAGCGTGCGGACCAACCCGGTGGTCGTCCGGCGCAGTCTCGGCCACCTCCGGCAGGCGGGCCTGGTCACCGTCCGGCACGGGGCCGGCGCGGGCTGGCGGCTGGCCCGCCCGCCGCACGAGATCACCCTGCTCGACGTCTACACCGCGGTCGAGCGCGAGCCACTCTTCGCCCTGCACACCAGCGAGCCGAATCAGGAGTGCCCGGTCGGCCGGGGCATCCGACCGGCCCTCGGACGGTTCTACGGCGACGTCGACCGGGCGCTGCGCCGGGAACTCGCCGGCACGTCGATCGCCGAGGTGCTGCACGAGACCCTGGGAACGGAACAGGAATGAGCGGGCTGCGCCACCCGGTCGTCGAACTCCGTCAGTACACCCTGCGAGCCGGTGGGCGTGACGTGCTCGTCGACCTCTTCGACCGCGAGTTCGTCGAGACGCAGGAAGCGGCCGGGATGGCGGTCGTCGGGCAGTTCCACGACCTGGCCGACCCGGACCGCTTCGTCTGGCTCCGGGGGTTCCCCGACATGCCCCGCCGGGCCGCCGCACTGCACGATTTCTACGGCGGCCCGATCTGGCGGCGGCACCGGGAGCAGGCCAACGCCACCATGGTCGACTCCGACGACGTACTCCTGCTCCGACCGCTCGACGGACGGTCCGGCTTTCCGGCGCCGGCCGTACGCCCGCCGGTCGGTCACCGGGACCGGCCGGCGTCGCTGTTCACGGCGACGCTCTGCCACCGGGCCGAGCCGGTCGACACGTCGTTCGCCGACCTCTTCCACCGGCGGATCCGACCGCTGCTCGTCGAGACCGGCGCCACACCCGTCGCCTGCCTGTCGACCGAGTACGCCGAGAACACCTTTCCGGCCCTGCCGGTGCGCACCGGGGAGCACGTCGTCTGCTGGCTCAGCCGGTTCGCCGACGCCGGCCGGCTCGACGACCACCTCCGGCGCCTGGACCGGTCGCGCCGATGGCGGGACGAGGTGCTGCCCGAGCTGTCCGGCCCGCTGTGCACGCCACCGCGACAGCTGCGGCTGGCTCCGACGGCCCGCTCGGCCCTGCGCTGACTGCGGGGCCGGATCGGGGCTGCCCGGCACCACCGGCGGCGCCGGGACACCGGTCAGTCGGTGATGCCCTGCTCCCGGGCCCAGCGCAGCAGCTCGACCTCGGCCGAGTCCCGGTCCAGCGGCCCACGTTCCAGGCGGAGTTCCTTCAGGTGCCGCCAGGCCCGACCGACGATCGGCCCCGGCGGTACGCCGAGCAGCTCCATGATGGCGTTGCCGTCGAGGTCGGGGCGTACCCGGGCGAGGTCCTCCTCGGCCTGGATCCGCGCGATCCGCTCCTCCAGCGCGTCGTAGTCGGCGGCCAGCGCGGCGGCCTTGCGGCGGTTGCGGGTGGTGCAGTCGGAGCGGGTCAGCCTGTGCAGCCGGGGCAGCAGGTCACCGGCGTCGGTGACGTACCGGCGCACCGCCGAGTCGGTCCACTCGCCCCGGCCGTACCCGTAGAACCGCAGGTGCAGCCCGACCAGCGCGACCACCTGGCCGGTCACGTCCTTCGGGTAGCGCAGTGCCTTCATCCGCTGCCTGGTCAGCCGGGCGCCGACCACCTCGTGGTGGTGGAAGCTGACCCGGCCGTCCGGCCCGACCGCCTTGGTGGCCGGCTTGCCGACGTCGTGCATCAGCGCCGCCATCCGGAGTACGAAGTCGCAGCCCGCCTCCTCCAGCCGGACCGCGTTGCCCACCACCGTCAGGGTGTGCTCGTAGACGTCCTTGTGCTGTGCGTGCTCGTCGATCTCCAGTTTCAGCCCGGACAGCTCCGGCAGGAACCGGTCGGCCAGGCCGGTGTCGACAAGCAGCCGCAGCCCGGTGATCGGGTCGGCTCCGCAGAGCAGCTTGGTGAACTCGTCCCGGATCCGCTCGGCGGTGATCCGGTCCAGGTCGGCCGCCATCGCCCGCATCGCCGAGCGCACCTCGGGGGCGACGGCGAAGCGTAGCTGCGCGGCGAACCGGGCGGCCCGGAGCATCCGCAGCGGGTCGTCCCCGAACGACTCGGCCGGGGTGCCCGGGGTCCGGATCAGCCGGCCGGCGAGGTCGGCCAGCCCGCCGTGCGGGTCGGTGAACTCGTGCCCGGGCAGGCTGACCGCCATCGCGTTCACGGTGAAGTCGCGCCGCCGCAGGTCGTCGCCGAGGTTGGTGCCGTACCGGACGACCGGGTTCCGGCTCACCTGGTCGTAGGACTCGGCGCGGAAGGTGGTGATCTCCAGCCGCAGCCCGTCCCGCTGTGCGCCGATCGTGCCGAACTCGCGCCCGGTCTCCCAGGTCGCCTCCGCCCAGCCCCTGAGCAGCCGGAGCGTCTCGTCCGGGTGCGCGTCGGTGGCGAAGTCGAGATCGTCGCCGAGCCGGCCGAGCAGGGCGTCCCGGACCGAACCGCCGACCAGGTGCAGTTCGTGGCCGGCCCGGGTGAACCGGCGGCCCAACTCGTCGGCGACCGGCGAGACCCGGAGCAGTTCGGCTACGGCCTTGCGCTGGGCAGCGCTCAGCGCCGACCGGCTGGCGGACGGCGTGCCGGCGGCGCTGTTCGGGGCGGATGTTTCGGACATGGGATCGCCAGCCTACTTAACCGCCCGGAACCTCCCGGCGCCGGGCACGCCGACCGTGGCGGGGCGGCGGCGGAGCGGCCGGGCGTTTCGCGGGTGATCGGATCGACCGGCGACGCGGCCGGCCCGGCGGGCGGGTGACCGGGTTGACTAAGGTTCCAACAGTGCTGGCGGGTGCCCTGCCCGCCGTACCCCTTGGGAGGCTGACATGGCTGGCGGGCTGTACCGCAGCGCGAACGCCATGCCCGACGGTGTCCCGCCGCCCCAGGACGGCGCCACACTGATCTCGACGGCGCCGATCATCGAGAGCACCACGCCGCCGCCGGAGACCGCCGGCAGCGCCGCCGGCAACAGCGCGATCATGGCGATCGGCAGCCTGGTGAGCCGGGGTACCGGCTTCCTGCGCACCCTGATGCTGACGGCCGCGCTGGGCGCGTTCGCCGTGAACGACGCGTACACCACCGCGTTGTTCATCCCGCAGATGGTCTACGAGTTCCTGCTCGGCGGCATCCTGACCAGCGTGGTGGTGCCGGTGCTGGTACGCCGACGGCGGGTCGACGCCGACGGCGGCCAGGCGTACGCCCAACGCCTGCTCACGCTCGCCGTGCTCGCCCTCGGCGTGGCCCTGGTGCTCGCCCTGGCCGCCGCGCCGGTACTGACCTCGATCTACGCCGGGGGGCGCGGCGACGACTACCAGGGCCTCGTCACCAAGCTCTCCTACCTGCTGCTGCCGATCATCTTCTTCTCCGGCCTCAGCGCCCTGGTCGCCGCGGTCCTCAACACCCGTGGGCACTTCGCGGCGCCGATGTGGACGCCGATCCTCAACAACCTGGTCATCATCGCCGCCTGTGCGCTGTACATCGCCATCTACGGCGCCCGGATCGTCGACCCGGGGCAGATGAGTCCGGGCCGGATCCTGCTGCTCGGCGGTGGGACCCTGCTCGGCATCGTCGTGCAGGCCGTCGGGCTGCTGCCGGCGCTGCGCAAGGTCGGCTTCCGCTGGCGGTGGCGGTTCGACTTCCGGGCGCTGGGCCTGCGCGAGCTGGGCCGGCTCGGCGGCTGGATGTTCTGCTACGTCGCCGTCAACTCGATCGGCCTGGTCGTGCTGATCAACCTGCTCAACCAGGTCGACCGGGAGTCGGCCGGGCCGGCGATCTACAACAACGTCTTCCTGCTGCTGATGATGGCGCACGGCATCATCGCGGTCTCGATCATCACCGCCCTGCTGCCCCGGATGAGCGCCGCCGCCGCCGACGGGCGGTTCGGGGACATGGCGGGCGACCTGTCCCGTACGGTCCGGACCGTCACCGCCGTCCTCGCGCCGATCGCGGTCTGCTACGCCGTACTCGCCGAGCCGATCGCGGTGAGCCTCTTCGACTACGGCGCGGCCCGGGGCGACGCCGGAGCCATCTCGCCGGTGCTGCTGGTCGCCGCGCTGGCGCTGATCCCGTTCGCGGTCAGCCAGGTCTTCACCTTCGCGTTCTGGGCACTGCCCGACACCCGGATGCCGGCACTGATCAACATCCCGGTGGTACTGCTCCGGATCCTGGTGCAGGTGCTGGTCTTCGTCGCCTTCTCCACCTCGGTACTCGCCTCCGGCATGATGGCCGGCAACGCCGTCTCGTACGTCGCCGCAGCGTTGATCTCCGCCTGGCTGCTCCGTCCCCGGATCGGGCCGATCGGCCTCCGCGCGATGCTCAACACGTTCGGCCGGGTGATCGTGGCCGCTCTCGGTGCCACCCTCGTCGGTCTGCTGGTGGTGTGGCTGCTGCCGGGCCAGGCGATCGAGAACCGCTGGCTGGGCTTCCTGGAGGTGGCGATGGGTGGCACGGCGATCGGCGCCACCTACATGGGCCTGGCGCTGCTGCTGCGGGTGGAGGAGATAAGCGCGGTGGTCGGCATGGTCCGGCGCCGCCTGGGCCGGTGAGCGCGGGGTCGGTGCGCTGCGAAGCGCCGGGTCGGTGTGTCCCGGTGCCCCGGGTCGGTGTGTTCCGGGCCCCGGGCCGGTGTGTGTCCCGACGAGACGGTGTGGTGTGACCGACCTGACGCCGTCGCGACGGCGACCCGGGTGCTTCCGGATGCCCGCGTCCGGCATACTTCCGGCGCACACGGGAAGGTGCCGGGTGTCCGCCCATCCGGCACGACAGGGGGCCGGGTCGGGGGCGAAGCCGGCACAGCAGGTAGCAAAGCGTTGAAATCAACCTATAGATTGTCAGAAGTACGGGCCATCAGTGGCTGACAGCGGGCGATCCGGCGCGCTTCCCGACACATCCGCCCAGCAGGTTGGCGCACGGACGCAAGATGGCGTGTCGGGGATCAGTCAGACCCGGGTAAGGTCGCTCTCGACGGGTGCGGCGAGCGCCTAGGCTAGGAGTGCCGGTGGCCGTCCGATTTCCTTCGAGGCGGAGCGGGAAGCCAGATGCCTAGCAGCACGGGTCCATCGATCGACACGATCACCGAGGGAGGACGGGTGACCCAGGTCGGCGAAGGTCAGGAGGCGGACGAGGCGGCTCCGTCCGTGATGACCTTCGGTGCCCCCACCCTCGGTGAGATCCTGGCCGAGCGGTACGAGCTTGCCGAACACATCAACGACGACAGCGCCGGCCGGCAGGTCTGGCGCGGTGTCGACGTCGTGCTGCGCCGGCCGGTCGCCGTGGTGCTGCGCTATCCCGGCGGCGAGTCTGCCAAGGAGATGCTCCAGGCCGCGGTGGCGGCCAGCCGGGTGATCCACCCCAACCTGGTCGGCGTCTACGACGCGATCGACGAGGAGGACCGGGCGTACGTCGTCCGCGAGTGGGTGGACGGCCACTCCCTGCGGGAACTCGTCGCCGACGGCGTGCTCGACCCGGCCCGGGCCACCAGCATCGCGCACGCCGTCTCCGGGGCGATCTCCGCCATCCACGCCACCGGCATGGTGCACGGCAACCTGCACCCCGGCACCGTGATGGTCGCCGACGACGGCCGGGTGGTGCTCGCCGACGCACGCACCGACGGTGCCGACACTCCCGAGACCGACGTACGCGCCGTCGGCGGGATCCTCTACTACGCGCTGACCGGCCACTGGCCGCACGCCGAGGCGTCGCTGACCGCCGGCTCGACCCGGCGGTCCCGCTCGCCGCTGCCCGACGCGGTACGGGACGCCAGCGGCAGCATCGCCGCTCCCCGGCAGGTCCGCGCCGGTGTTCCCGCCTATCTCGACGACCTCACCATGGACCTGCTCGACTCGCAGCTCGCGGTGCCGTCGTCGGACGTCCTCGCCGCCGAGTTGGGCCGGCTCGACGCCGCCGCCGAGGAGCACTACCTCGACAGTGGGCCGCTCCGCTTCACCTCCGGCGACGACGCCGGCCCCGACCTGCCGAGCCCCAGCAACCGCAGGATGCTGATCGGGATCGCCGTCCTGCTGGTGCTCGCCCTGGTCGGGCTCTCGCTCGGCATCAACGCGCTGGTCGGCGACAGGGACCCGAACACCGGGCAGGCCGGGCCCACCCCGAGCGCCGGGGTCAGCACCGAGCCCGCCGTCGCCGGTGACCCGGAGCCGCCGGCCGCTCCTCCCCGCAAGGTCACGCTCAGGGGCGACCAGGTCCGGGTGATCGACCCGGACGGCACCCGGAGCGAGCTGGACGAGGTGGAGAAGGTGGTCGACGGGGACGCCAACGAGGGCTGGGAGACCGAGACCTACCGGAACGGGTCGAAGTTCGGCAACAAGAAGTCCGGGATGGGCATCCTGATCAACCTGGGTGAGCCTCGGGAGGTGACGAGCGTGCAGGTGGAGTTCTCCGATAGCGGCGTCTCCGCCGAACTCCGCGCGGGCGGCAAGGACTTTCCCGCGACCACCAGCGGCGACCAGGCGCTCGTCCAGGCGTACAGCACCCGGATCGGCGACGCGTACGAGAAGACCGACAGCACCAGGGTCACGTTCAGCCGGTTCGTACCCGGCCAGAAATACCAGTACCTGATGCTGTGGATCACCGACCTGCCCGAGACCGAGCCGGGTGCCGCCCGGTGGAAGGTCGGTGTTCAGGAGATCACGGTCCAGAGTCGGTGAGCCACCGGCCGCCGCAGCGCGTGCGTGGCTCGGATATGGTGCGGCCATGACCGGCGGGTTGGGTTCCGACGCTGCCGGCCGGGCCGGTTCGCCTCCCGTCCGCCCCTGGGCGCCGACCGATCCGGCCCGGACGGCGGGCACCACCGTGGGCGCCACCGAGGCACCCGAGGTACGGCCCGACCCGACCGCCCGGCCCGACTCCCGGGCTCCGGCCGACACCCCCACCCCGGCCGGCGAGCCGGCTGCCGACGGTTCGCCGCCCGCCGACGGGCCGGCGCGTGGCGACGGACCGGCGCGTGGCGACGGGGAGCGCGGCGACGCCGAACTGCTCCGGGCGCACGTCGACGGTGACCGCGACGCCTTCGCGACCCTCTTCCACCGGCACCGGGACCGGCTCTGGGCAGTCGCGCTGCGTACCGTGGCCGACCGCGAGGAGGCGGCGGACGCCCTCCAGGACGCGCTGCTCTCCGCGCACCGCTCGGCGGCCCGGTTCCGGGGCGAGGCGGCCGTCACCACCTGGCTGCACCGGATCGTGGTGAACGCCTGCCTCGACCGGATCCGCCGCCGGCAGGCCCATCCGACCGTGCCCCTGCCGGAACCGACCCGCCCGCTCGACGGCCCCCGCTGGCAGGGCGGGGTCGAGCCGGCCGCGCCGGCCACCGACCACGACACCACGCTCGTGGTGCGGCAGGCGCTCGCGGAACTTCCGGTCGAGCAGCGGGCCGCCCTGGTGCTGGTGGACCTTCAGGGCTATCCGGTCGCCGAGGTGGCCGAGATCCTCGGCGTGGCCGAGGGCACCGTGAAGAGCCGCTGTGCCCGGGGACGAGCCAGACTCGCCGTACTGCTCGGCCACCTCCGGCCCGGGGCCGCCGACGGCCGGGACCCGGCACCGAATCCCAGGGTGCCCTCGGTCACCGGTGGGAACCGCAGCTCCGGTGGCGGCGTCCGATCGGAGCCGATCCGGCGAGCGGCGGAAAAGCAGACGGCGCCGGGCCGGCGACAGGTGGCACCGGGCCGGCGTGCCGGTCGGGCCGACCAGGACCAGGAGGAATCGTGACCGGGGGCCAGTTCCGGGAGGTCGATCTGGACCTGCTGGCCGACTATGTCGGTGGCGCGCTGGACGGCACCCCGGACGAGATCGAGGTTGCCCGGCTGGTCGACCAGGACCCGGCCTGGGCGGCGGCGCACGCGGACCTCGGCGCCGCGCTCGACGCGGTACACCTCGACCTGGCGGGCTGGGCCGCCGAACCTGCCCAGATGCCGGCTCCGGTGCTCGACCGGCTCACCTCGGCGCTCGCCGGTGCGGCCCTGACCAGCTCCACCGACCCGGCCGAGCTGGCCGACCCGGCCGAGCTGGCGAAGCCGGCTACACCGGCCGAGCCGGCGAGCGAAGCAGATCCGGGCGACCGGGCGGAGCAGTCGGGCGGCGACCCGACACCGGCAGACGGCGCCCGGTCCGGTGCGGCCCGTCCGGACCAGGGACAGCGAGTGGGACAGGGACCGTCGAACGGCTCGCCGGGCGGCCCGGTGCATCCCGCCGGCCGACCCCGCCGGCAGCCGTCCGGGGTACCCGCGCAGCCGGCCGGCGGCGGTCCCCAACGTCCCGGCAGGGCCGGTCGGCGGCGGCGCTGGAGCCGGCGGATGGCCGCGCCGGTCCTGGTCGCCACCGTGGTCGCCGGCTTCGCCGGGTTCACCGTCAGCCGCATGGTCGGGACCGGTGACAGCGGCGGCGCCTCCGACACGGCGGTCAACGCCCCCGGGGATGCCGCCGCACCGCAGGTCCTCGGTTCCGGTCCGCCCCGGACGGTCGTCGAACCCTCCGCCGAGCGGCTCCTCTCCACCGGCACCGACTACACCCCCGACTCGCTGCCGGGCACGGTCTCCAGCCTCTCCAGGCAGAGCGGCCCGACCGGGGCGGCCGCCAACCAGTCCTCGCCGCGAACCCGCGCCTCGGGCCCCGCCCAGGAGGGCGCCGACCCGTACGCCGCGACGTCGAGCCCGGATCGGGCGACCGCCGCCACGCCGTGCTGCCTGCCGTTGAAGGCGAACGGCTCACTGGAACGGCTGACCGACCGCTCGGTCCTCGCCGCCTGCCTGGACGCGATCGCGGCGGCACACGCCCAGGGACCGCTCGCGGTCGACCTGGTCGACTACGCCACCTTCGAGGGCCGGGCCGCGCTGGTGGTCGTCTTCACCGACCGCTCGGGAGCCAAGTGGGCCTGGGTGACCGGACCGGACTGCGGTTCGGCTGCCGCCGGTGCCGACGTCACCTACCAGAGCCGGGTAGGGTGAACAGCGCCTCGCCGGTGTTCCGTCGACGCACTGAACTTCCCTCGACCTCTGCCGTGCGGCCTCCCGCACGGCGTGCGACCCTGCGGGTCCGTTCGACCGCATGGGGAGGTTGAAGAAGGTTCAGTGACATGACCCACCGGATGACCGGCTCGGGAATCCCCGGTTCGTACGATGACGTTCTGGCTTGCAGGTGCCGGTGCCGTACGCGGCCGGCGCTCGGACCGCTGTCGGCGCCTGGCGCCGGGGGCGCAGAGACACACATCGGGAGACGGCAGTGGACGAGGTCCGCAACCTGATCATCATCGGCTCTGGGCCGGCCGGCTACACCGCCGCGGTCTACGCCGCGCGCGCCAATCTCAAACCGCTGGTCATCGAGGGTGTGCAGTCCGGTGGTGCCCTGATGACCACCACCGAGGTGGAGAACTTCCCCGGCTTCGCCGACGGCATCATGGGGCCGGAGCTGATGGACTCGATGCGCAAGCAGGCCGAGCGGTTCGGGGCCGAGTTCGTCACCGACGACGTGACCCGGGTGGAGCTGGTCGACACCGGCGTGCCCGCCTCGGACGCGGTGAGCACGGCGTACGTCGGCGAGACGGCGTACCGGGCGAAGGCGGTCATCCTGAGCACCGGCTCGGCCTGGCGGCCACTGGGCGTGCCGGGCGAGCAGGAGTACCTCGGGCACGGTGTCTCCTCCTGCGCCACCTGTGACGGCTTCTTCTTCCGGGGCCAGGAGATCGTGGTGGTCGGCGGCGGCGACTCGGCGATGGAGGAGGCCACCTTCCTCACCAAGTTCGCCAGCAAGGTGACGATCGTGCACCGCCGCGACGAGTTCCGGGCCAGCAAGATCATGGCGGACCGGGCCCTCGCCAACGACAAGATCCACGTCGAGTGGAACAGCGTGGTCGAGGAGGTGCTCGGCGCGGACGGCAAGGTCTCCGGGGTACGCCTGCGCAACACGCACACCGGCGAGGCCAAGACGCTCGAGGTCAGTGGCGTGTTCGTGGCGATCGGCCACGACCCGCGCAGCGAGCTCTTCCGGGGCCAGGTCGACCTTGACGACAACGGCTACGTCAAGGTCGACGCACCGGCCACCCGCACCAACATCCCCGGCGTTTTCGCCGCCGGTGACCTGGTCGACCACACCTACCGCCAGGCGATCACCGCGGCCGGCACCGGCTGTGCCGCCGCCCTGGACGCCGAGCGGTTCCTCGCGACGCTCGAAGAGAACTGAATCACCCGGTACGAAAGCAACCCCCGAGGAGGACCAGTGGGAGCAACAAGCGCCGTCACGGACGCCAACTTCGCCAGTGACGTGCTGCAGTCCGACACGCCGGTACTTGTGGACTTCTGGGCCGAGTGGTGCGGGCCGTGCCGCAAGGTCGACACCCTGCTGGAGGAGATCGCCGGCGAACTGGGGGACAAGGTCCGGATCGTCAAGCTCAACATCGACGACAACCCGGAGACGGCCCGCGCCTACCGCGTGCTGTCGGTGCCGACCCTGACCATGTTCAAGGGCGGCGAGCCGGTCCAGTCCATCGCCGGCGCCCGGCCCAAGAGCGACCTGCTCAAGCTCATCGAAACGGCGCTGTAGCCGACCAGTGCCGTAGCCGACCAGTGCCGTAGCCGACCAGTGCCGTAGCCGAGCAGCGCCGCGACGAACAGCGCTGTAACCGCCACGGCAGACCGCGCCGACGCGCCCGCCTCCGGACCACCGGACGTGGGCGCGTCGGCTTTCCGTCCCGGCGTCGGTATCTCCCGCCCCCGCCGACGACTTCCGCCCCGCCGACTGTTCTCCCGGCCCCGAACGTCGATGCCCCCGCCGACGTCGACGGCTCGGCCCCCGCCGTCGACGACCGCGTCCCTGAGGTCGACGGCCCCGCGGATGCGTCGAGCGCCGGTCGGGCGGGTATATCCGCAGCTCGACAGGGGGTTGGCCGGATACCGTACGGTCAACGACGGGCGGGCGGCGAAGGGCCACGGTACGCTCCGGAAGCGTTCCTCCTCGCGGTGGATCGGCGCCACCGGGTCGGATCCGGTCGAGCGGTCCACCGTGCCGACCGCCGAGGGAGGAGCCGCGAATCGTCCGCCGCCGGACCGGTCCCCGGGGCCGATCCGGCACCGCCGGCCCGACCGGGGCAGCCAGCCGCAGGCACGCAGAGGGAGGTCGTCCGTGCGTCCGATCCGACGTGGTGACCGGGGACGCGCGGTCACCGAGATCCGGGCCGTCCTGGTCGGCCTCGGCCTGCTGCCCGCCGGTGGCCCGCCGGGCGCCGACGAGTTCGAGGCGGAGACCGAACGCGCGGTACGCGCCTTCCAGCAGGACCGTGGGCTCAGCATCGACGGTCAGGTCGGTCCGGAGACCTGGCGGGCGCTGGACGCGGCCCGCTGGCGGCTCGGCGCCCGTACCCTCTACCAGGCGATTCCCGACCCGCTGGTCGGCGAGGACGTGCGTACCCTCCAGGAGCGCCTGCTGGAGATGGGCTACGACGTCGGTCGCGCCGACGGCGTCTACGGCGCCCGGACGGCCCGCGCGGTCGCCCAGTTCCAGCGCGAGGTGGGACTGGCCCCGGACGGTGCCTGCGGCCCGCAGACCATGGGCGCGCTGCGCCGGCTCGGCCGGAAGGTGGTCGGCGGCCGGCCGACCCTGCTCCGCGAGTCCGACGCGTTCCGGCAGTCCGGTCCGAACCTGGTCGGCAAGGTCATCGTGATCGACCCCGGGCACGACCCGTTCGACCCCGGGATCGTGGTGCAGGACGGCACGCTGCGGTGGACCGAGGCGGACCTCGGCTACGACCTCGCGGCCCGGCTGGAGGGACGGCTGGCAGCCGCAGGCATGCGGGTGCACCTGACCCGGGGCCCGGCGCCGGCCGCACCGCTGTCCGACCTCAGCCGGGCCGAGCTGGCCAACGAGCTCGGTGGCGACCTGCTCATCTCGCTGCACATCGACGGGCACGCCAACCCGGAGGCCGACGGGGTGGCCACCTACCACTACGGCACCGCAAACGGGGTGACCTCCAGCGTCGGGGAACGGCTGGCCGGGCTGGTCCAGCGGGAGATCGTGGTCCGGACCGGGCTGCGCGACTGCCACACCCACGCGAAGACCTGGGAACTGCTCCGGCTGACCCGGATGCCTGCGGTACGTGTCGACGTCGGCTACCTCACCTCCCCCGCGGACCGGGCGCGGCTGGTCGACCCGCGGTTCCGGGACCGGGTGGTGGACGCCGTCGTCGCCGCGGTGCAGCGGATGTACTTCCCGGTCGAGGAGGACGTGCCGACCGGCTCGATCGACGTCAGCGAGTTGCGGGCGATGGTGGCGGCCGGCGCCGCCACGCACGACTGAGCCGCAGACCGCGGGGCCGCCGCCCACGAGTGAGCCGCAGATCCGCAGAGCCGCAGACCGCGGGGCCGCCGCAGGCCCCAGGCTGACAGCCGGCGGTGGCGCGGTCAGCCGACGGCCGAGCGGGTCGCGGGGCGTACCGGCCGGAGCAGTCCCTCCGGGCTCATCGAGCCGAGCAGCTTCTCCAGCGCGTACTCGACGTCGGACTTCCAGGACAGCGCGGTACGCAGTTCCAGCCGGAGCCGGGGGAAGCGCGGATGCGGGCGTACCGTCTTGAAGCCGACGGAGAGGAAGTAGTCGGCCGGGGCGACGCAGCCGCCGGCCCCCTCACCCGCGTCGCCGAACTTCGCGTCGCCGAACGCCTCGATCGCCTTGATGCCCCGCTTCGTCAGGTCCCGGGCGACGCCCTGGACGAGCATCCGGCCCAGCCCGCCACCGGCGAAGGCGGTGATGATGTGCGCCGTGGTCAGCAGGGCGGCGTCCGCCGAGACCGGCGAGGTGGGGAACGCCATCGACCGGGGAACGTAGGCCGGCGGTGCGTACATCACGAAGCCGGCGGGCATTCCGTCGACGTAGGCGAGCTTTCCGCAGGAGCCCCACTCGAGCAGCGTCTGCGAGACCCAGGCTTCCTTTTCCAGGCCGGGATCGCCCGCCTCGCGGGCCCGGTCGGCCGCCACCGGATCCAGCTCCCAGTAGACGCACCGGCGGCAGGGGCCGGGCAGGTCTTCGAGCGTGTCGAGGGTCAGACTGACCAGACGTCGCGACATCGGCGCATCCCCACAAATCGTCCCAGGGGTCCAGAAGACCGCAAATATCGCCATCTCCGGCCCCTACCCCCAACGAGTGATCGTACGCCGGAACCTCCCGGCCCGGGAGAGGACGGCACGACTACCCAGCGTTCCGCCCGGTCGGCGGGCCGCCGGCCAGGTCGTCCGGTCCGACATGTGGACGGGCCCACTGGGCCGAGAGCCGGATCGGGTGATCCGGATTACGATCGAACGACGAGCGTCGACCGGCGGAGCTGCCGGCAGCCCACCGCTCCGCCCACCCGGCGGCTTCCCAGCGGACCGGGACGGAGTGCGGGCGCGACGTTCGAGGTGCGGCGAGGGCACCCGGGCGGGATCAGTCGACCTGTTTCGGGAATGCCTCCGGTGGACCGCCGTGGCCACCATGACCACAGGCACGGCGAGGGCGACGGGATGCGGGACGGGCGGGTGCGGACACCGCACCGACGTCCCCCGGGGCCCGGCCGTGAACGCCGTGACGAGGAGCGAACGCAGCGAGGAGGCGGCATGACCGGCACGACGCTGGACGACTACACGGATCGCTATGCCCGACGGGTACGCGGGATGACGGCATCGGAGATCCGAGCTCTCTTCGCCGTCGCCAGCCGTCCGGAGGTCGTCTCGCTCGCCGGTGGCGCACCCTACATCGCCGCGTTGCCGCTGGACGCGGTCGGCGAGATGCTCAACAGGCTCGCCGCCGAGCAGGGCACCAGCACGCTCCAGTACGGCATCGGACAGGGCACCCTCGAGCTGCGTGAGCGGATCTGCGAGGTGATGGCGCTCTCCGGCATCGACGTCGGCTGCGGCGCCTCCCCGGAGGACGTGGTGGTGACCGTCGGCGGCCAGCAGGCGCTGGACCTGATCGCCCGGCTCTTCCTCGACCCCGGCGACGTGGTGCTGGCCGAGGGACCCACCTACGTCGGCGCGCTCGGCGTCTTCCAGAGCGCCCAGGCGCAGGTGGTGCACGTTCCGATGGACGACGACGGGCTGATCCCGGAGGCGCTGGAGCTGGCCATCGCCGAGGTCGCCCGCACCGGCCGCCGGGCGAAGTTCCTCTACACCATCCCGACCTTCCAGAACCCGGCCGGGGTGACGCTGAGCGAGGAGCGCCGGGAGCGGGTGCTCGACATCTGCGAGCGGGCCGGGCTGCTGGTGGTCGAGGACGACCCGTACGGCCAGCTCGGTTTCGACCGTGAGGCACCGGCGCCGCTGCGGGCCCGCCGCCGGGACGGAGTCTTCTACCTGAGCACCTTCTCCAAGACCTTCGCCCCGGGGCTGCGGGTGGGCTGGGTGCTGGCCCCGCACGCCGTACGCGACAAGCTGGTGATCGCCAGCGAGGCGCAGATCCTCTGCCCGAGCGCCTTCGCCCAGGCGGCCGTCACCACCTACCTGTCGACGATGCCGTGGCGGCAGCAGCTCAAGATCTACCGCGAGGTCTACCGGGAGCGCCGGGACGCCCTGCTCGACGCCCTGGCCGACTACATGCCGGCCGGCACCACCTGGACCGAGCCGGGTGGCGGCCTCTTCGTCTGGGCGACGCTGCCGGACGGCCTCGACGCCAAGGCGATGATGCCGCGCGCCATCGCCGCCCGGGTCGCCTACGTCCCCGGTACCGGCTTCTTCGCCGACGGCACCGGCGCCGGGCACATGCGACTCAACTTCTCCTTCCCGCCACCGGAGCGGATCCGCGAGGGCGTCCGCCGGCTGGCGACGGTGATGGAGCAGGAGACCGCGATGCGCGAGGTCTTCGGCGCCGTGGCCGCCCCCGCCCGCCGTCGTGGGCAGGCCGGCGCGGACGTGCCGGGTCCCGACTTGGCATGATCTCCGGCATGGGTACGCACTCAGCCGACGATCCGCTCCGCTCCGCCGACTGGCCCGACCTGGTACCCCGGCGGGACGAGCCGGCGGAGCCGCGCGTCCTGGTGCTCGCCGGCGGGCTGTCGTACGAGCGGGACGTGTCGCTGAAGTCCGGCCGGCGGGTCCTCGACGCGCTCCGCTCGGTGGGCATCGAGGCGGAGCAGCGGGACGCGGACGTGTCGCTGCTGCCGCTGCTCCGGGAGGACCCGCCGGACGCGGTGGTGATCGCCCTGCACGGGTCGACCGGCGAGGACGGCTCGCTGCGCGGCGTACTCGACATCTGCGACGTGCCGTACGTCGGCTGTGACGCCCGATCGTCCCGGCTCGCCTGGGACAAGCCGTCGGCCAAGGCGGTGCTCCGGGAGGACGGCATCCCCACTCCGGACTGGGTGGCGCTGCCGCACGACCGGTTCTCCGAACTCGGTGCCGTGGCGGTGCTGGACCGGATCGTCGACCGGCTCGGGCTGCCGCTGATGATCAAGCCGGCGCAGGGCGGCTCTGGGCTCGGCGCCGCCGTGGTCCGGGACCCGGCCGCGCTGCCGGCGGCGATGGTCGGCTGTTTCGCGTACGACTCGACCGCACTCGTCGAGCGCTACGTACCCGGGATGGACGTGGCGGTCTCGGTGGTGGATCTCGGCGACGGTCCCCGGGCGCTGCCCGCCGTCGAGATCGTCCCCCGCAACGGCGTCTACGACTACGCCGCCCGGTACACCGCCGGGCTCACCACCTGGCACGCACCGGCCCGGCTGTCGGCGGTCGCGGCGGCCCGGGTGGCGGAGACCGCGCTCGCCGCCCACTCCGCGCTCGGACTGCGTGACCTGTCCCGGGTGGACCTGATCGTCGACCAGGACGACCGGCCGCACGTGCTGGAGGTCAACGTCTCGCCGGGGATGACCGAGACCTCGTTGCTGCCGCTCGCCGTCAACGCCGCCGGTCTCGACTTCGGCGAGCTGCTGCGTACCCTGGTCGTCCGCGCCGCCCAGCGCCGCACCCAGACCGGCAACTGACCCGTCGCCGCTCAGTCTGCCCTGTCCCGGTCCGCTCGCCGCCGTCGGCGCGATGGCCGGCGGCGGCGGTAGACGCTCGACGGATCTGAGAAGCGGTCATCGTCGGGCAGAGCTGATGGTCCGGCGGAAACGCCGGGTGGGCGTCTGCCGTGTGACGACGGATGGGCGTCTGCCGTGGGACGACGGATGGGCTCAGTGGGTTCGGCCGGTCGCCCCGCCGCCGGTCTCAGGTCGGACGGACGGATCCGACCTGGATGCCGTGTCCGCCTCCTCCGTCGCCCCGGGTGCCGTCTCCCGTTCCGGCGCGTCACCCGCCGGCGTGCCCCGTCCCGCCGTGACGGTTCCCGCCGTGGACGTCCCTTCAGCCGATGTCGCCTCCGTGGACGTCGCTCCCGTGGACGTCGTCTCCGCGGACGTCGCTCCCTTGGACGTCGCCTCCGTGGACGTCGCCTCCGTGGCGGCTCGGTCCGTGGGCGCCGCTCCGCTCGGCGTCGCCTGCGCGGGCACCTGCTTGGTGACCGGTGTGTCCGGCACGGTCGTCGTCCCGGTCGCCGAGGTCAGGGCCGGGGCGGGTGACGTCGACGGCGGGTCCGGCGCCAGGCCGGACGACGCCGCACTCACCTGCTGGGCCAGGCTCGACGGCGCCTGCCACTGGATCCTGGGTGGCTCCGCCAGCGGGCGCCCGCCGAACTCGGCGAGCCAGGCGGCGACGAGGGCGAGATTCTCCCGCCACTGTGCCTCCGGGATCGGGGGCAGGATGTGGTCCCACAGCGACAGGAAGGTGCCGCGCAGCTGAAGCTGCCCGTACGGCCGCGCCAGGAACCACAGGTGCAGGTGTGCCGCCCCGTCACCCCAGCGGTTGACGTGCACCCGCGCCACCCCGTCCAGGGATCGGATGGCCCGCTCCAGCCGTACGGTCATCACCCCGAGTTCGGCGGCGAGCAGGTTGGGCAGGTCGCCCAGGTCGAGATGCGAGCGTGATTCGAGGATCAGCACCATCGGCAGCCCGGTGGGCCGGTCCATCGCGCGTACCCGCCAGCGTTCGCTGACCCAGATGTACGCCTCGTCAGGCGCGTTGCAGGAGTGACACTCGCCGGAACCCTCGCCCTTGCGCGGCGGCTCGACCGCTACGGGCTCGTCAAGTTGCTTGACCCGAAAATCGCCTTCGAAGGGGAACGAAGGCCACCTGGTGAAGTCTGGTACAGCGGGAGGGGTGTGGGACACGACGCTGACCCTAACCGAGTTCGGGACCGCTGTCCCTACCCGTTCCGACTGTCGATCATCGTGATCGTGCCGCCCTCGCCCGCACCATCCGGCCCGTCTCCCGAGGGCCCTCCGGCCGTACGCGGACAACGCCTGCAGTGGCTCTCGCCTACCCCCGATGTCCGGCGTCCGGCACCTTGACCGCCCTCCGTCCCAGCGCACAATCACCCGTGCCGAGGACCGTCCGGACGGATTTTCACCACCGTCATCCACAGGCTGACACCTCATTCCACGCGCTGTTTCACGTGAAACCGGGCCACCCTGTGGACAACGCCTGTGGATTACTTTTCGCCTGTCCGGGAGTCGGGTGGGCGGCCGTGCACCACGGAGTTCACGTCCGCTCTCCGGCCCGCGCGCCGTGGCCCCGTTCGAAGGCACGGACAGGTTTCACGTGAAATCGGTGTGCCCGATATTCGGCTGCCAGCTAGGCGGATGGCCACGGTCCCCGGACTTCCCGGGGCCGTGGCCATCTGGGCTCTGTGCAAGGGCCGCGCGTACCGTCCTGTCCAGCGACGTCGGTCGGCCGGATAGCTCAGGTCGACTCGTCGGGGTCGCCATCCGAGCCGGTCATCCCGATCAGCCCGACAATCCGTTCGAGGTCGTCCACCGTGGCGAACTCGATAGTGATCTTTCCCTTGTTGCGCCCGATGTCGACCTTGACGCGGGTGTCGAAGCGATCGGAGAGTCGATCGGCCAGGTCGGTCAGCCCAGGAGCGTGCACCTTGGCGCGGCGCTTGGCCGGGCTCGGGCGGCTCGGGGAATCCTCGGCCAGCTTGACGACCTCTTCGGTGGCCCGTACCGAGAGCCCCTCGGCCACGATGCGCCGGGCGAGGTCCTCCTGCGCGGACGAACTCTCCAGGCTGAGCAGCGCCCGGGCGTGTCCGGCGGAGAGCACTCCGGCCGCCACCCGCTTCTGCACCTCCGCCGGGAGGTTCAGCAGCCGGATGGTGTTCGAGATCTGTGGGCGGCTCCGGCCGATGCGCCGGGCCAGCTCCTCGTGCGTGGCGCCGAACTCCTCCAGCAGCTGCTGATAGGCGGCCGCCTCTTCCAGCGGGTTGAGGTTGGCCCGGTGGATGTTCTCCAGCAGCGCGTCCCGGAGCATCGCGTCGTCCCGGGTGTCCCGGACGATCGCCGGAATCGACTCGCGGCCGACCGCCTGGGCCGCCCGCCAGCGCCGCTCACCCATCACCAGTTCGTACCGGTCGTCGGGAAGTTGGCGCACCACGATCGGCTGGAGGAACCCGACCTCCTGGATCGAGAGCTTGAGTTCCTCCAGGGCCTCCTCGTCGAAGATCTGCCGGGGCTGCTTCGGGTTCGGCACGATCGCGTCGAGCGGGATCTCGGCGAACCGGGCGCCGGGAACGGGTGCCAGTTCCGGCCCGGTCGGCTGGACCGGCGTCTCGGGCACCGGCGCCGTCCAGGACGGTTCCCCGGACAGGGTCCCGGCGTCCGGTCGAGCGGCCGGCGGCGGCGCGGTCGCCACCCCGGCTGCCGGTTCGGGGGCGGTGGTGGGGATCAGCGCGCCCAGTCCTCGACCCAGCCCGCCCCGCGGACGGTTCTTCATGCCACGCCTCCCGACACCTCGACCGAGCTATGCATTGCGACCAACGGACTCTTTCACCCCGCGCATCGCGATCTCCTGGGCCGCCTCGAAGTAGCTCGTGGCACCCCGCGAACCGGGATCGTAGGTCATCACCGACTGGCCGTAGCTCGGCGCCTCCGAAACCCGGACGTTGCGCGGGATCACCGCCTCCAGCACCTTGTCGCCGAAGTGGTTCCGGACGTCCTGCTCGACGGCGTCAGCCAACCGGGTACGCCGGTCGTACATGGTGAGCAGGATGGTCGAGACCTCCAGGGTCGGGTTCAGGTGCTGACGTACCAGGTTGATGTTGTTGATCAGCTGGTTGAGGCCCTCAAGTGCGTAGTACTCGCACTGGATCGGGATCAGCACTTCCTGGGCGGCGCAGAGCGCGTTGACCGTGAGCAGCCCGAGCGAGGGCGGACAGTCGATGAAGACGTAGTCGAACTCCGTCGGGTGGCCGGCGATGGCTCGGGCGAGGCGGGACTCCCGGGCTACCACCGAGACCAGTTCGATCTCGGCTCCGGCGAGGTCGATGGTGGCCGGTACGCACCACAGGTCGGGGATGCCCTCGACCGCCTGCGCGACCTCGGCCAGCGGCACGTTGTCGATCAGGCAGTCGTAGACGTCCGGTACCCCGGCGTGGTGCGGCACGTTCAACCCGGTGGAGGCGTTCCCCTGCGGATCGAGGTCCACGACAAGGACACGGTTTCCGTGCAGCGCCAGGGCCACCGCCAGGTTGACCGTGGTGGTGGTCTTGCCGACGCCGCCCTTCTGGTTCGCCACACACATGATCCGCGGCCGGTCCGGACGAGGCATCGTCACCTCGCCGCTCGGGTTCAATATCTGCACAGCGCGCATTGCCTCCATTGCCAACGGGGGATCGTCCTGTTCGCGCGACGGTGTTTCACGTGAAACGTACGCGTCGGACCCGGCGTCCTCGGGGAAGGTCTCCGGTACGGCCGGCGGCGTGTCGGCCGGCGCGGGCTCGGCGACCGGACGCCCGCGAGCCGCACCGTCGACCTGTTCCGTCGCTCCGGTCGGGCCGACCGTCCCGGGGCCGTTTCCGGCCGGTGCCGCCGGAGCGTGCGGACCGGAAGGCGGCGCCACCGGTCGCGGCGGGGCGACCGGTGACTGCGCGGCGACCGGGGCTTGCGGAGCGACCGGTGGCGCCGGGGCGACCGGTGGTTGCGGGGCGCTCGGCTGGTGCGGCGCCACCGATCGCTGCGGGGCGTCCGACACCGGGAACGAACCGTCCCGGGGCGGCCCGGAGAAGGAGCCGTCCGGCGGCGCCGAGAACGTCGGCGCGGTGGCCCTGCCGGCCGGCCTCGGGTGCTCCGCGCCGTTGCCTGAGCCCTCCGGACCCGGAGCGCGTACCGGCTGCCGTGGCAGATCCGTCGTGCTTCCCGGGCCGGGCGCACCCGGCGCGAACGGCGATCCCACCGGGGAGTACTCGGAGCCGGCCCGATCCGGAGCGCCGGCCGGGGGCACGACTCGGGCGGTACCGCGACTCGGGCCGGATGGCGGAGCGGAGTCGTACCCGGTCGGTTGGCCGTCGGGCCCGTCACCCTGGTCCGGCGGCCGGACCCGGCCGCTGGCAGACCAACCTTCGTAGTCGGTTTCACGTGAAACATCGGCGCCGCCGGAGTGGTAGCCCCCGGAGTCCGTCATCTCTGGATCCTCATACCTACCGTTGTCATGCACCGTTTCATCCCTGCCAGCTTCGGATGGTGTCGGTCCGGTCAGCGCCCATGCCCGCGCCCTGGGGCGTAGCGTGCGGTCCGGCAAAGAAGCAGCGGAGGCCTGCGGCGCCGCCCGCTGCCCGGTCTACACTATCGACGCGCGGTCAGCCTACGGCCGCTGGGCAGATTGGGCCACGGCTGTCCGTAGGATGAAAACCGGCCGTTCCGGAGGCCTCTCCCCGGGAACCGGCCCTGATCAGCAGATTCGACGTCTCGCCCTGCTGCCGACAATTGTGCCCGCCAGTCGGCCGAACGAGAGGTACGCCACTCCCGTCCGGCCCGTTTCTCGGGTCCCGCGACCTGTCGGCGGCGACGCCGGTCAGCGGCTCGCCGACGCATCGCCGAGCCGGCCGGGTCGGCCGCCGGAGGTCCGACGCTGCCATGGCGGGGGCACCCGCACCGACGCCATGCCGGCCGCCGTCGCCGCCTGGATGCCGAGGTCCGTGTCCTCGAAGACGAGACAGAACTCCGGCGGTACGCCCAACAGCCGGGCGGCGAGCAGGAACCCCTCCGGATCGGGCTTGGCTCTCGCGCAGTCCTCGGCGCAGACCAGTACGTCGAACTTCTCCAGCAGACCCAGCGTCTCCAGGGAGGCGGTGACCGATTCTCTGGTACTGCCGGAGACCACGGCGATCGGAAGTCGCCGGTGCGCCTGGTCGATGTGCTGCCGTACCTCGGGTACGGCTACCAGGCGCGGCAGCAGTTCCTGGTAGTGGTCCTCCCGGCGCCGGGCCACCACCTCGGGTGGCATGGCCAGGCCCTGTCGCTCGTTGAGCGTGGCGATGATGTCGAGCACCGTCCGGCCGCCCCAGGCGTAGAAGAGCGCCTCCGGCAAGTCGCAGTTCCACTCCGCCAGTGCCCGCTGCCAGGCGACGTAGTGCAGTGGCATCGAGTCGGCGATGGTGCCGTCACAGTCGAAGAGGTAGGCCCGGAACTCGCCGGACGGCAGGGGCAGCGTCACCGGCCCAGGGTATAGCCGCCAATGCGCGTCGCCGAGCCACCAACCGGCCGGCGTCGACGAGTTGCTAGCGGGCCGTGTCGCCGCGCCGGCTGCGCGCCGTACCCCGGGCCGCCGGACGGGCGACGCCGTCCCGTACCACCTCGACGACGGTGGTCGGTGGGTCGACCACTCCCACCCCGGCCTGCCGGACGACCGGCGCGGAGCCGCCCGACCGGCGTACCGCCGAGGCGTGCTCGGCCACCTCCTCGGCGGCGCTGGCTCCCTTGAGCGCCAGCATGCGCCCACCGGGCAGGACGAGCGGAAGGCACCACCGGGCGAGCCGGTCGAGTGGGGCGACGGCGCGGGCCGTGACGACGTCCGCCGGCACCGGCAGCCCGGCCGGGAGGTCCGCCAGCTCCACCGGCTCGCCGGGCGACGCGGCCACCGGCTCGGCGGACCGGCCGGACCGGCGGCGGCCACCCTCGCGCCGGCGGGCGGCGAGTTCCTCGGCCCGGGCCCGGACCACCGTGACGCGGTCGGTGAGGTCGAGCGTGCTGACCGCCTCGGCCAGGAACACCGCCCGCCGGGCCAGCGGCTCGACAAGTGTGACGGTCAGGTCCGGCCGGGCGATCGCCAGCACGATCCCGGGCAGCCCGGCACCGGATCCGACGTCCACTATGGAGACACCGGGAGGCAGCAGTTCCACCACCGCCGCGCAGTTGAGCAGGTGCCGGTCCCAGATCCGGGGTGTCTCGCGGGGGCCGATCAGGCCGCGCAGCACCCCGGGACCGGCCAGCAGTTCCGCGTACGCGGCGGCGAGTGGAAGCCGGTCCGCGAAGAGGGTACGGGCCGGCCCGGCGAGTTCGGCGGGCAGCGGTACGGCCGGCGGGTCGTCACCCCCGGTCCGGACAGGCGCCGGCCCGGGCGGCGGTTCGCCACCCGGGCCGGAAACGGATCGGTACGCCATGGACCGCTCAGTCGACCGGACGGACGACGATCCGGCGGTTCGGCTCCACGCCCTCGGACTCGCTCTCCACCCCGGCGATCGCGTTGACCACGTCGTGCACGCACTTGCGCTCGAACGCGGACATCGGCTCCAGCCGGACCGCCTCGCCGTGCTGCTTGACCTTCTCGACCGCGTTCTTGGCCACCGCCGAGAGTTCCTTGCGGCGGGTCGCCCGGTAACCGCCGACGTCCAGCAGCAGCCGGCTCGGTGTGCCGGTCTGCCGGAACACCGCGAGCCGGGTCAGCTCCTGGAGCGCCTCAAGGGTGGCGCCGCGCTGTCCGACCAGCGCCTGCAACCGCCCGCCGACGACCTCCACCACCGGTCGCCCGGCGGAGACCAGCTCGTCGATGTCGCCGTCGTAGTCGAGGATGTCGAGCAGGCCCTCGACGTAGTCGGCAGCGATCTCGCTCTGCCGGAACAGGTCGGCGTCGCTTGTCGGCGCCGCCGGCTTCCCGCCGTTGCTGGCCCGCCCCGCCACGTCGTCGTCGGCCTCCGCGTCGCCGTCCTCGTCGCCGTCGACCTCGTCAGCCTCGTCGTCGGTCTCGTCCTCGTCGACATCGTCGTCGTCCCGCGCCGGACCGGTGTCCGCGCTCTGTCCGGCAACCGCGACGGCCTCGGTGGTTTCGGCGTCCGCGGGCGAGCCCGCCGGTACGGCCGGATCGGTGTCGCCGATGGGCTGCTCGGCGCGCGGAATACTGGTGTCGGTCACCGTCTCATCTCCGTACTCTCTCGGCCGGACCGTACGGTCCCGCTGGTTTCCCGAGGCCCAGCGGGAGATCGCCGAGTGCCACGGGCACGTCTTCGCGGGCAACGGTGCCCGTCGTCACGGGGCGCGGCGGATTCCGGTCCGGCGCCAGCGCTGGCGGCAGCACGGCCCGAAGTCCCACCCGGCCACCGACCGACAACTGCCGGCGGTGGCCGGTCCGCGTCAACCCTGACGCTTCGCCGGGCGCCCCTTCTTGGGGTTGACCGGCTTGGCGCCCGGTTTCGGAGCGAGCGCCCTGGTGTCGACGGCCGGCTTCTCCGGCTGCGCACCGTTGGCCTTGGAGCGGCCGAACCGCCCGGCGGGCTTGGCCGGCTTGCCGGGCTGCACCGGGTTGCGGGCGTCGGTGCCCTTCCGGCCGCCGCCGGTACCTGCGGTGGTACGCCTGGGAGCCGACTCGCCCGGCTTCGGCAGCTTGCCGGCGTTCTGCTGCTGCGGTGGCGGGTACTTGCGGAGCACCCACTGCTGCTGGCCGAGCGTGAAGAGGTTGTTGGTGACCCAGTAGATGACCACGCCGATCGGGAAGATCGCCCCGGAGACCAGCAGCGAGGCGGGGATGCCGTAGAGCATCAACCGCTGGATCATGCGCTGCTGCGGGTCCTCCGCCCAGCCGGTCTTCAGGATCATCTGCCGGCTGGTCAGGTAGGTGGTGGCGATCATGATGGCCACCAGTACGCCGGCCAGGATCTTCACCGAGGCGCCGCTGGCGTTCAGCCGGGCCAGCTCCGCCGCGCTGGAGCCGAACTTGCCGGCGATCGGCACGTCGAAGAGCCGGGCGTGGGTGGCGCTCTCGAACTGGTCGACGGTCCAGCCGTACCGGGTCTTGCCCTCGTTGGCCGGGTCGAGCCGGCGGAGCACGTGGAAGAGGCCGATGAAGACGGGAGCCTGCAGGAAGATCGGAAGGCAGCCCATCAGCGGGTTCGCCTTCTCCTTCCGGTAGAGCTCCATCATCTCCTTCTGGAGCGTCTCCCGGTCACCCTTGTGTTTCTCCTGGAGCGCCTTCAGCTGGGGCTGGATCGCCTGCATCGCGCGCTGCGACTTGATCTGCTTGACGAAGATCGGGAAGAGGATCACCCGCAGGGTGACCACCAGGAAGATGATCGCCAGGATCCAGGACCAGTTGGTGCCCAGGACCGCCCCCGCCGAGACCCCGATGGCGTCCCAGGCAGAGTGCCAGAGCAGCAGGATCCACGAGATCGCCCAGTAGATCCAGTCGAGACTCAATTCGGGGCTCCAGTCACATCGGCATGGCGGCGTGCGCCCGGCTCCGGCACCGGGTCATATCCACCGGGGTGGAAGGGATGGCAGCGCGACAACCGCCGGACCGCCAGCACGGTTCCCCGGAGCGCACCGTGCCGCGAGACCGCCTCCAGGGCGTACGCGCTGCACGACGGGTAGAACCGACAGCGGGCCGGCAGCGCCGGGCTTATCCAACGACGGTACGCGACGATGGCTCCGGCCAGCACTCGGGCGCCGGGTGTCATCCCGGGCGTACCGTCGGACGACGTCGTCATCGGGACCGCCGGGGGGACTTCCGGGGGGCCAGTGCCGCCGCGAGCGCGGCGTCCAGGTCGGCACCGAGCCGGGTGTACGAGGATTCGGCGGCGGCGGGCAGTGCGCGTACCACCAGGGTGCTGCCGGGGGGCAGGGCCGGCAGCCGGTCGCGGACCAGGTGCCGCAGGCGGCGCCGGACGCTGTTCCGGACGACCGCGCCGCCGACCGCCCTGGAGACGACGAAGCCGGCCCGGGCGGGCGCGGGCTGGTCTCCCGCGCCGGTGCTCCGGACCGGCTGCGATGCCGAACTGGTCCTGGCAGAAGCAGTAGTGGGGGAGGCAGGAGTGCCGGCCTGGTCGAGATGGACCACGACGGATCCTCGACCGGCCCGGCGCCCACCCCGGATCGCCGCGGCGAAGTCACTGCTGCGCCGCAGTCGCTGTGCGGCCGCCAGCACGACTGCCTACATCCCCGGACCGGCCCTGCCAGCCGTCAGGCCGACAGTCGGGTGCGACCCTTGCCACGGCGGGCCGAGATGATGGCGCGGCCAGCCCGGGTGCGCATGCGCAGCCGGAAGCCGTGGGTCTTCGCGCGCCGGCGGGTGTTCGGCTGGAAGGTGCGCTTGCTCACGTCAGGCTCTCCGTCGTCGTACGCCCCGCCTCGTGTCCCGGCGGGGTCGGATGATTGTCTGGCGTCGGGCGCCGGGACGGCCACGTGTCGATGCCGTCCAGGCAACGACCACGGCCCGTGCCGGGCCGCGATCATACGACTCTCATCACCCTAGCAGAGGGCGACAGAGCAACCCTTGGAGCCTACGCAGCCCGACATCCCCCGTCAAACATCATGATCATCGACCGGACCGGCTCCCACCGGCGGGGCCCGGCGACGTCGGGTCCCGCCGCCGGGTTCCGACGCGGGGGCACAGCCCGGACCGGCGATCGGCGGCGGTTTTCGCTGATGTCGACAAGGTCCCGGCGGGGCCGACGGTTGAAGGGTTGTGGACAACGCTGTTAGCGTGCCCGATTGCACGTCAGCGTCAGGGGGTGGGGATGCCGCTGGCGGGCAAAACCGGACAAGCTCGTCGATCGTTCGACAGATGAACCCGCGTCAACGCAGGTCGGGCCGGGGGCAGCCGACACGGACATCCGGCCGGGCGACACAATCGGTCGATACACAGGCTGTGGATAACCTGTGGACGACGCCGGCACCCGCCGAGCGTCGCGTCGTGCCTGTTCGAGCACGTCAGCAAGCCTGGAACGGTCGACCGGGACGGCAACGGCGGCCGGAGACGCAGAGGCGATGGGGGTGGCGCGACGGTGGCCGACACGATCGACCTTGGCGCGGTGTGGGCGGCGACGACCGAGGAACTGGCCGACGAGATCATTTCGGCTCAGCAACGCGCCTACCTCCGGCTGACCCGGCTGCACACGATCATCGAGGACACCGCCCTGCTCTCCGTCCCGGACGCGTTCACCCGGGACGTGATCGAGTCGCGGCTGCGCCCGGCGATCACCGAGGCCCTCTCCCGGCGACTGGGCCGGGCGGTCCAGGTGGCGGTCACCGTACGGCCGCCCGAGGACGGTCAGCCGCGCCCGACCGGCACCGGCTATCCGGCCGGACCCGAACCGGCCGGACCGCCGAACTATCCCGGCCCGGGCGGGGCACCCGGCTATCCGGACCAGGGCGGGGCATCCGGCTACCCGGGTCCGGGCGGTGCGCCCGGCTTTCCGGGCGGCGTCGAGCCGGCCGGCGGGTACGACGGCACCGGACCGGTCGGCGGATATCCCGGCCCGGATCCGGCCCGTGGCCCCGGCGACCGCGACTCCGCCGGCTATCCCGAACCGGGTCCGGCCGGCGGCTACCGGGCCGAGCCGCTCCGCTTTCCCGGCGAGGCCGAGCACGAGTACCCGGTGCGGCCGGAGCAGGAGTTCGCGGCCGGCGGCGAAGCCGACGTACCCGAGGATCGCGGGCCGGCGCCGGAGCAGGCGGGCGGCCGCAAGCCACCGCCGTTCACCGGCTCGGCACAGGTCCCCGGCGGCGGCGGGCGAACGTCCGGGCGGGCCGACAACATCCGGGGCAACCTGATCCCGGCCAGTCGGGACGGCCAGGAAACCCTGTTCAGTGCCCCCTATCCGGAGCCGTACCGGCCGACCGCACCGCTGCAGGAGCGGCGGGGCTTCGAGGAGCGGGGCACCGACGACCTCGGCCAGTTCGGGGATCCCCGGACGGCGGACCGCCGCTACCACGATCCCCGCGACGGAGCCGGGCGGCTCGGGCCGGGACGGGACGTCGGCAGCGACAGCGGTCCGGGCCGGGGCGGCGGCAACGCACCGCACCGGCCGGGTGGCCGGGACGACCGCCGGCCGGGTGGCGTCGGCGGGGCCGGGGACGTCGGCGGCAACCGGCTGAACCCGAAGTACATGTTCGAGACCTTCGTGATCGGCTCGTCCAACCGGTTCGCCCACGCGGCGTCGGTCGCGGTCGCCGAGTCGCCGGCCAAGGCGTACAACCCGCTGTTCATCTACGGCAGCTCCGGACTGGGCAAGACCCACCTGCTGCACGCGATCGGGCACTACGCGACGACGCTCGGCAACGCCCGCTCGGTCCGGTACGTCTCGACCGAGGAGTTCACCAACGACTTCATCAACTCGCTGCGGGACGACAAGACCAGTGCGTTCCAGCGCCGCTACCGCGACGTCGACATCCTGCTGATCGACGACATCCAGTTCCTGGAGAACCGCGAGCGGACCCAGGAGGAGTTCTTCCACACCTTCAACACCCTGCACAACGCCAACAAGCAGATCGTGATCACCTCGGACCGGTCGCCGAAGCAGCTGGCCACCCTGGAGGACCGGCTGCGTACCCGGTTCGAGTGGGGACTGCTCGCCGACATCCAGCCGCCGGACCTGGAGACCCGGATCGCGATCCTGCAGAAGAAGGCGGCCCAGGAACGGCTCTTCGCCCCGCCGGACGTACTGGAGTTCATCGCCTCCCGGATCGCCAACTCGATCCGGGAGCTGGAGGGTGCGCTGATCCGGGTCACCGCGTTCGCGTCGCTGACCCGGTCGCCGGTCGAACTGTCGCTGGCCGAGGAGGTGCTCCGGGACTTCATCCCGGACGGCTCCGGGCCGGAGATCACCGCGGACCAGATCATGATCTCCACGGCCGACTACTTCGGGGTCAGCCTGGAGGACCTGCGCGGGCAGTCCCGGTCCCGGGTGCTGGTCAACGCCCGCCAGGTGGCGATGTACCTGTGCCGGGAACTGACCGACCTGTCGCTGCCCCGGATCGGCCAGGCGTTCGGCGGCCGCGACCACACCACGGTGATGCACGCCGACCGGAAGATCCGGCAGCAGATGGCGGAGCGCCGCTCGCTCTACAACCAGATCGCCGAGCTGACGAACCGGATCAAGCAGAACACCTGACCCGACAGCTGCGGACCGGCGAGGGCCGGGTACGGACCGATCCGGTCCGTACCCGGCCCTCGGTCGCATCCGGGCCGGGCACCCGCGACCCGTCGTACCCAGGTTGTCCACAGCCGGTTGTCCACGTCGGTGGATAACCCGAGCATCGCTCCGGACCGGGAACCCACAACCTGTGGACGAAGGTTGTGGAAACGTGTGTGGACGATTACCAGGAGTCACGAAGTTGTCCACCGGTTCCGGCCGGCTGTGCACCGCCTGTTGAAGGTTCTGGGGACAGTCCGTGTCGATCTTTCGACGGCTGTCCCCACAGTTGGGGAAAAGCCGGTGGGTAAGCCGGTGGATGACCGGTGGACAAGGGTGGAAAACTCCGGCGGCCGGGCCGGCTGTGGATCGCGAGCCCGGTTTCGACCCCGGTCGTCCACAGCCCGCACACCGGTGGACAACCCGCTGACCAGCACAGAGACGACTTCTCCACAGTTTGCACAGCACCGATGAAGACGATTGAGTTATCTCTTCTAAGAGAACAAAAACCAATCATCGGCGTTGGGCATCCTGTGGAGTCTTTGGAAACGTCGTACCCGGGCACCAGGATCTGCCGAAGTGCCGGGGTCGGGCGCACAGCCGATGCGCCCGGGTCCTAAGGTGCGATGGAGACCCGCACGCTTGGCGGGGCCGGAAGGCGGCCGCCGGCATGAGACAGTTGTCGCTGACGTCGATCCGGAGGCATGGCATGAAGTTCCGCGTGGAGCGTGACGCGCTCGCCGACGCCGTGGCGTGGACCGCGAAGAGTCTGCCCAACCGTCCCTCGGTGCCGGTGCTGGCCGGCGTGCTGCTCCGGGTCGGTGAGGGCGGGCTGCACGTGTCGGGCTTCGACTACGAGGTCTCCAGCCAGGTGACCGTCGACGTGCAGAGCGAGGCGGAGGGTGCCGCGCTGGTCTCCGGCCGGCTGCTGGCCGAGATCACCAAGGCGCTGCCGGCGAAGCCGGTCGACATCGCCGCCGCCGGGGCGCACCTGGAGTTGGTCTGCGGCAGCGCCCGGTTCACCCTGCCGACCATGCCGGTCGAGGACTACCCGACCCTGCCGGAGATGCCGGGCAGCGCCGGCACCATCGACGCGGCCACCTTCGCCGCCGCGGTCGGCCAGGTCGCGATCGCCGCCGGCCGGGACGAGACGTTGCCGATGATGACCGGGGTACGCATCGAGCTGAACGGCTCGACCCTGTCCATGCTGGCCACCGACCGCTACCGGCTGGCCCTGCGCGAGATCGACTGGCGGCCGGACGACCCGGAGGTCAGCATCAACGCGCTGGTGCCGGCCCGCACCCTGCACGACACCGCCAAGGCACTCGGCCCGCTCGGCGGCGACGTCACGATGGCGCTGTCCCAGGGCGCGGCCGGCGAGGGTCTGATCGGCTTCGCCGGCGGCACCCGGCGGACCACCAGCCGGCTGCTGGACGGCGCCAACTACCCGCCGGTGCGCTCGCTCTTCCCGGCCAGCTCCAACGCCGAGGCCCGGGTCTCGGTCGCCGCGCTTGTCGAGGTCGTCAAGCGGGTCTCGCTGGTCGGCGGCCGGACCACGCCGGTGCTGCTGAACTTCAGCTCGGACGGGCTGGTTGTCGAGGCCGGCAGCACCGAGGAGGCCCGGGCCAGCGAGGCGATGGACGCCACCTTCACCGGCGAGCCGTTGACCATCGGCTTCAACCCGCAGTACCTGATCGACGGACTCCAGAACCTCGGTTCGGCTCTGGCGGTCTTCTCCTTCGTCGACGCCTTCAAGCCAGCGGTGATCTCGCCCTCCGGCGAGGACGGGGAGAGCATCCCCGGCTACCGTTATCTGATCATGCCGATCCGCGTGACCCGCTGATCGCACCGGTTCCGGAAGGAAATTTCATGCAACTCGGCCTGGTGGGGCTCGGCCGAATGGGTGGCAACATGCGCGAGCGACTGCGCGCCGCCGGGCACGAGGTGATCGGTTACGACCAGAATCCGGAGCTCTCCGACGTCGCCAGCCTGGCCGAACTGGCCGAGCGGCTGGTCGCGCCCCGGGCGGTCTGGGTGATGGTGCCGGTGCAGTACACCGAGCCGACCGTCGACGGGCTGATCGAGGTGCTCTCCGCCGGTGACATCGTCATCGACGGCGGCAACTCCCGGTTCGTCGACGACCTGCCCCGGGCGGAGAAGCTCGACCGGCACGGCATCGGCTACCTCGATGTCGGCGTCTCCGGCGGCGTCTGGGGTCGGGAGAACGGCTACGCCCTGATGGTCGGCGGCGACGAGCAGCACGTCGGGCGGCTGATGCCGATCTTCGAGGCGCTCAAGCCGGCCGGCGAGTTCGGGTTCGTGCACGCCGGGCCGGTCGGCGCCGGGCACTACGCCAAGATGGTGCACAACGGCATCGAGTACGGCCTGATGCACGCCTACGCCGAGGGTTTCGAGCTGCTCTCCGCCTCCGAGCTGGTGACGAACGTGCCGGGCGTGGTCAAGTCCTGGCGGGACGGCACCGTCGTCCGCTCCTGGCTGCTCGACCTGCTCGACCGGGCGCTCGACGAGGACCCGGAGCTGACCCAGCTCAGCGACTACACCGAGGACACCGGCGAGGGGCGCTGGACCGTCGACGAGGCGGTCCGGCTCGCCGTGCCGCTCAACGTCATAACCGCCTCGCTCTTCGCCCGGTTCTCCTCCCGGCAGGAGGACTCGCCCGCGCTGAAGGCCGTCTCCGCGCTGCGCCAGCAGTTCGGCGGGCACACCGTCCGCAAGCACTGACCGGTGTACGTCCGCCGGCTCGAACTGGTCGACTTCCGCTCGTACGAGCGGGTCGGGGTCGACCTGGAGCCGGGTGGGAACGTGCTCGTCGGCCCGAACGGGGTCGGCAAGACCAACCTCGCCGAGGCGCTCGGCTACGTGGCGACGCTGGCCAGTCACCGGGTCGCCACCGACGCCCCGCTGGTCCGGGCCGGTGCCGCCACGGCGGTGCTGCGCTGCGCGATCGTGCACGAGGGCCGGGAACTGCTCGTCGAGCTGGAGATCGCCCCGGGCCGGGCCAACCGGGCCCGGCTGAACCGGTCCCCGGCCCGCCGCGCCCGGGACGTCCTCGGCGCGCTGCGGCTGGTGCTCTTCGCTCCCGAGGACCTGGAACTGGTCCGGGGTGACCCGGCCGAGCGGCGCCGCTACCTCGACGACCTGCTGGTACTCCGGATGCCCCGGTACGCCGCCGTCCGCGCCGACTACGAGCGGGTGGTGAAGCAGCGCAACGCGTTGCTGCGTACCTCCTACCTGGCCCGGAAGACCGGCGGTGGGCGGGGACGGGCCGGACGCGGCGACGACGAGCGACCGGCGGACGAGGGCGGCGGCGACCTGTCCACCCTGGCGGTCTGGGACACCCACCTGGCCCGGCACGGGGCGGAGTTGCTGGCCGGGCGGCTGGAACTGGTCGCCGCGCTCGGCCCGCACGTGACAAAGGCGTACGACGCGGTGGCCGCCGGCCGGGGTGCGGCGTCGATGACGTACCGGCCGTCGGTGCAGCTGCCGGAGACGCCGGACCGGTCGGCTCTGCAGGCGGCCCTGTCGAGCGCGCTCGCCGAGTCGCGGCAGGCGGAGATCGACCGTGGGACGACCCTGGTCGGGCCGCACCGCGACGAGTTGACCCTGACCCTCGGCACCCTGCCCGCCCGGGGGTACGCGAGCCACGGCGAGTCCTGGTCGTACGCGCTCGCGCTCCGGCTGGCCGCCTACGACCTGCTCCGCGCCGAGGGGGTCGAGCCGGTGCTGGTGCTCGACGACGTCTTCGCCGAACTGGACAGCGGCCGCCGGGAGCGGCTCGCCGAACTCGTCGCCGGGGCCAGTCAGCTCCTGGTGACGTGTGCGGTCGCCGACGACGTGCCGCAGGCCCTGCGGGGGGCCCGCTTCGAGGTCTCCGACGGGGAGGTACGCCGTGCCGACTGATCCGGAGTCACCCCGCCCGGCGGAGCCGTCGGGGACGGCCCGGTCCGGCTCCGGTGCGGCGGGCGCGGAGAACGGGTCGGCGCCTGCCGGTGACGGCGAGCTGTCCGGTCCGGAGCTGGCCCGGGCGGTACTCGACGCCGCGCTGGCCAAGCGGAAGGGTCCGGCGCCGCGACGGCGTACCCCCGGCGGAGCCGACCCGGACGCGGAGTCGGCGGACGGCGGCGGCGGTGCCGGGGCGACCGCCGGACGGGCCGGCGGGCAGCGGCGTCGCCCGCGCGGCTACTCCGGTCCCGGACCCGACCCCCGTGATCCACAACTGCTCGGCACGGTGCTGGCCCGGCTGGTGAAGGCCCGGGGCTGGCAGCAGCCGGCCGCCGAGGCGACCGTCTTCGGGGCCTGGGAGCGGGTGGTCGGGCCGGACGTGGCCGAGCACAGCCGCCCGGTGAAGCTGGAGAACGGCGAGCTGACCGTCGAGGCGGAGTCGACGGCCTGGGCGACCCAGTTGCGACTGCTGGCCGCCTCGCTGCTGCGCCGGATCGCCGCCGAGGTCGGGCACGGCGTGGTCCGCCGACTGCACGTGCACGGCCCGACCGCGCCGTCCTGGTCCCGGGGCCCGCGACGGGTACGCGGACGCGGCCCCCGGGACACGTACGGCTGACCCGGCTGCCCCGACTGACCGGGTCCGGGGCTTCCAGCCCGACCTGGTCTGGGCCTTCCCTGGCCGACACCGGCCGGCGTGGGGGTCGGCACCGAGCCGACCCGGCTCGGCTCGGCCGGGCCCGGGGTCAGGAGTCGGCGTAGACGGCGAAGCCGCGCTCGGCGCACCGGCGGTAGAAGCCGGCCAGCACCGCCAGCTCCGAGCGGGGGAAACTCCACTGCGGCGGAGCGCCGGACTCGTCGCGCAGCGCGTCGAGCCGGCTGTCCAGCCAGCGCAGCTGCTGCTCGGCCAGGCGCCCGTCGGCAAGCGCGGCCCGGAGTACGGCGCCGACCGTGTCGAAGGTCACCGAATCGCCGTACCCGCGGTGCCCGTCCACGAAGCGCTCCAGCCCGCCGGCGATCCAGGCGCAGCCGTCCGGGTCGATCACCGGGTCCTCGTCCTCGGCCGCCGCCTCGGTGGCGTAGAGCACCCCGTCGAGCCCCAGCAGCAGGTCGACCAGCTCGGTGTAGGCGGTGGCCCGGACCGAGCCGTTCTTGGCGATGTATCCGGCGAGGGCCGCGGTCGGCGCGGCCACCTCGGGCGCGTCGGCCAGGTCGCCGAAGTCGACGAACTCGGCCGGCGCGACCGGATCGTAGAAGCGGCCGGTCCGCGGCCAGCGCACCGCGACGTTGTCCAGCCCCATCGGGCGTCACCTTCCCATGCCTGGCGAAACCGGTCGGTGGGACCGCCCGGTGCGCTTACCGGGCATCCTGGCCACGGAGCTTACTTGCGGCGTCGCCAAGTTACGGCACCGCTCACCCTCCGCGCGACCCCCGGCCGTGGCGAGCGGATCCGGCGTCCGCGCTCGCCCCGGCTGGGCGGGCAGGACCGACCTGGGCGGTCTCGGCCGGCGAGGGTACGACGGTGCCGGAAACCGCCCCCGATTCGATCTCAGGCGTGTGGGGGGAGTCGTGGGCGAGGGGGTGAAGCCGTCTACGGAGGTCTCAGGGCGCCGCGCAGGGGTGCCGCATACCCAAGATGTCATCTGGGCACAGTAGGATTGACGGCGAGACGACGACACGGTGTGGCGTGGGGACCGGGCTGGCCCGGCCGGGCGCCGCGCCGGGTCCGAGCCGATCGCGATCCGTGGGCAGCCGCGGCGACCGGCGCGTTCCGACCGTACCCGGAATTCCTCGTGGTGCCGGTCCGCGTGCCGAGTCGCGGGCCGCCCACCGAACCCGCGCTCTCGCGCCGCCCGGCGCGGGCCGCGCGAGAAAGTGGCCAAGGTGGCAGCGCAGCAGAAGCAGGAGTACGGCGCCGAGTCGATCACCGTTCTGGAGGGCCTGGAGGCCGTTCGCAAGCGGCCCGGTATGTACATCGGTTCGACTGGAGAACGGGGTCTGCACCACCTGGTCTGGGAGGTCGTGGACAACGCGGTGGACGAGGCACTCGCCGGCTACTGCGACACCATCGAGGTGGTGCTGCTCGCCGACGGCGGCGTCCGGGTCACCGACAACGGCCGTGGCTTCCCGGTCGACCTGCACCCGAAGCTGAAGAAGCCGGGCGTCGAGGTGGCGCTGACCGTGCTGCACGCCGGCGGCAAGTTCGACGGAAAGGCGTACGCGGTCTCCGGCGGCCTGCACGGTGTCGGCGTCTCGGTGGTGAACGCGCTCTCCACCCGGATGTTCGTGGAGATCCACAAGGACGGGTACGTCTGGCGGCAGAGCTACGCCAACTCCAAGCCCACCCCGCTGGAGAAGGGCGAGACCACCAACACCACCGGCTCGTCCGTCTCCTTCTGGCCGGACCCGTCGGTCTTCGAGACCGTCGACTTCGCCTTCGAGACCATCTACCGCCGCATCCAGGAGTACGCCTTCCTCAACCGTGGCCTGACCATCCAGCTCCGCGACGAGCGGGTGCGGGAGGAGGACGGCAAGCCACGCGAGGTGACCTTCTGCTACAAGGGCGGCATCTCCGACTTCGTCCGGCACCTCAACGCCTCCAAGAACCCGATCCACAAGACGGTGGTCGAGTTCGGCGCCGAGGAGGAGAGCGAGGGCATGTCGGTCGAGATCGCCATGCAGTGGAACGAGTCGTACGGCGAGTCGGTCTACACCTTCGCGAACACCATCAACACGCACGAGGGCGGCACCCACGAGGAGGGCTTCCGGGCCGCGCTGACCAGCGTCGTCAACCGGTACGGCACGGACAAGAAGCTGCTCAAGAGCGACGAGAAGCTCTCCGGCGAGGACATCCGGGAGGGGCTCGCGGCGATCATCTCGGTCAAGCTGACCAACCCGCAGTTCGAGGGGCAGACCAAGACCAAGCTCGGCAACACCCCGGTGAAGAGCTTCGTGCAGCGGGTCTGCAACGAGTGGCTTGTCGACTGGTTCGACCGCAACCCGGCCGAGGCCAAGCTGATCATCACCAAGGCGACCCAGGCCGCGCGGGCCCGGATCGCCGCCCAGCAGGCCCGGAAGCTGGCCCGGCGCAAGTCGCTGCTGGAGTCCGGCTCGATGCCGGGCAAGCTGGCCGACTGCCAGTCCACCGACCCGCGCGAGTCCGAGGTGTTCATCGTCGAGGGCGACTCGGCGGGCGGCTCGGCCAAGCAGGGCCGCGATCCGCGTACCCAGGCGATCCTGCCGATCCGGGGCAAGATCCTGAACGTGGAGAAGGCCCGGATCGACCGGGTGCTGAAGAACAACGAGGTGCAGGCGCTGATCACCGCGCTCGGCACCGGCATCCACGACGACTTCGACATCGAGAAGCTGCGCTACCACAAGATCGTGCTGATGGCCGACGCCGACGTGGACGGCCAGCACATCCAGACGCTGCTGCTCACCCTGCTGTTCCGGTTCATGCGGCCGCTCGTCGAGCTGGGGCACGTCTACCTGGCCGCACCGCCGCTCTACAAGATCAAGTGGAACCGCAAGGGCGACGACGCCCAGTACGCCTACTCCGACCGGGAGCGGGACGGGCTGATCGCGCTGCGGCAGCAGAAGAAGCCGAACGCCAAGCCGGACGACATCCAGCGGTTCAAGGGCCTGGGCGAGATGAACTACCCGGAGCTGTGGGAGACCACGATGAACCCGGCGACGCGAACGCTGCGCCAGGTCACCCTGGACGACGCCGCGACGGCCGACGAGCTGTTCAGCGTGCTGATGGGCGAGGACGTGGAGGCACGCCGCTCGTTCATCCAGCGCAACGCCAAGGACGTCCGCTTCCTCGACATCTAGGGCCGGTACGGCGGTCCCCGGCACCGACCGACGCAGTCGGCCGGACGACAGCACCGATTCGGCCGAACGGTCAACCGGGACCGCCGTTCCACACAGTTATCCACAGCTTCCACGGTTTCCACAGCCGTTATCCACAGCGGAATGCGGCTTTGAGTCTGATAAGGGTTGACAGTGACGGATACTCCCGAGCCCACCGCCAACGAGCCGGAGCAGGACGCGGCTGCCGCCAGCGCGGTCGCCCAGCACGACCGGATCGAGCCGGTCGGGCTCGAGGTGGAGATGCAGCGCTCCTACCTCGACTACGCGATGAGCGTGATCGTCGGGCGGGCGCTGCCGGACGTACGGGACGGGTTGAAGCCCGTGCACCGGAAGATCCTCTACGCCATGTTCGACTCCGGTTACCGCCCGGACCGGGGGTACGTGAAGTGCTCCCGGGTGGTCGGCGACGTGATGGGTCAGTTCCACCCGCACGGCGACTCGGCGATCTACGACGCGCTGGTCCGGATGGCCCAGACCTGGTCGCTGCGCTACCCGCTCGTCGACGGCAACGGCAACTTCGGCTCGCCCGGAAATGATCCAGCTGCGGCGATGCGTTACTGCTTGTCCGGAGATGCACTAATTCGTACCGCCGAGGGAACCGTCCGGATCGACCAGGTCGTTCCCGACGCCGCACCCAGTTCCGAGACCGACGTCGACCTCAAGGTCCGGGACCGCAACGGCGACCTGGTCCGGGCCTCGAAGTTCTTCCACTCCGGCGAGCACCCGACGCTGCGGCTGCGCACCCGCGAGGGCTACGAGCTGACCGGCACGCACAACCACCCGGTGCTCTGCCTGGTGCAGGTCGCCGGGGTGCCGACCCTGCTCTGGAGGCTGCTCGCCGAGGTCCGCCCCGGCGACCGGGTGGTGTTGCAGCGGACGGTGCCGGACGAGATCGGCTACCCGATGCTGGAGCACGTCGAGGCGGCGGTCCTGGCCGGCGCCTTCGTCAGCGAGGGCTGGGTCTCGGCTGGCCGCGCCGGGTTCAACAACGTCGACCGGAAGTACTTCGTCCGGGTGCTCGCCGCCTACGACCTTGCGGTCGGCGGCCCCCGATACGTCTCCGAGCGGGTGATCGCCTCCGGCAGCGTTCTGCACGAACTGGACGTGCACGACCTCACCGAGCTGCGAAAGAGCCTGCTCGGCGAGCTGGTCGGGGTGCGGAGTGCGGCGAAGTTCGTGCCGGAGTTCGTCTGGCAGGGGCCGGCGGCGGTCAAGCGGGCGTTCCTGCAGGCCCTCTTCGAGGGGGACGGTTCGTCGTCGTTGCTGCCCCGCAACACCATGCAGGTCTCGTACTCGACCCGCAGCGAGCGGCTGGCCCGGGAGGTCCAGCAGTTGCTGCTGGAGTTCGGCGTGGTCAGCCGGCAGTGCCGGTACGACAGCGGCGAGATCAAGGTCGTGGTGACCAACCGCCGGGACGCCCGGCTGTTCGCACAGCGGGTCGGCTTCCTCGGCCGCAAGCAGGCCAAGCTCTCCTCGGAGCTGGCCAGCGTGCCGGCCACCTGCACGGCGCTCTCCAGCGACCACGTGCCGTACGTCGGTGACTTCGTGCGGGCGCACGGGGCTCGGCGCTGGACCGAGCGGGACTGGCTGCGGCGGCACAACGTCGACCGGATCGAGCGT
Organism: Plantactinospora sp. WMMB782; assembly: GCF_049179135.1. NCBI lineage: Bacteria > Bacillati > Actinomycetota > Actinomycetes > Micromonosporales > Micromonosporaceae > Plantactinospora > Plantactinospora sp. WMMB782. The sequence goes on from NZ_JBMHMC010000007.1 coordinate 2,579,176, forward strand.
TGGGAGCGGGACCGGGCCGAGATCGCCGCCCGGATCACCGAGCCGGAGGTACGCGACGTCGTCGAGCCGCTCGTCGACGGCCGGTTCTACTACGCCGAGGTGGCCGAGGTCGCCGACGCGGGCGTACGACCGGTCTACAGCCTGCGGGTGGACACCGACGACCACTCGTTCGTCAGCAACGGGTTCGTCAGCCACAACACCGAGTGCAAGCTCGACCCGCTGGCCATGGAGATGCTAAGGGACATCGACGAGGACACCGTCGACTTCCAGGACAACTACGACGGCCGGGCCAAGGAGCCGACGATCCTGCCGTCCCGGATCCCGAACCTGCTGGTGAACGGTTCCGAGGGCATCGCGGTCGGCATGGCGACCAAGATCCCGCCGCACAACCTGCGGGAGATCGCCGCCGCGGTGCAGTGGTGCCTGGAGCACCCGGAGGACGACGAGGCGACGACCCTCGACGCCCTGATCGGGATCGTCAAGGGGCCGGACTTCCCGACCCACGGCCTGATCGTGGGGACGACGCCGATCCAGGACGCGTACCGGACCGGGCGGGGTTCGATCCGGATGCGCGCGGTGGTGGAGGTCGAGGAGGACAAGAAGGGCCGGACCAGCCTGGTCGTCACCGAGCTGCCGTACCAGGTCAACCCCGACAACCTGGCCGAGCGGATCGCCGAGCTGATCAAGGAGGGGAAGCTCGCCGGGATCGCCGACATCCGGGACGAGTCCTCCGGGCGTACCGGTATGCGGATCGTGCTGGTGCTCAAGCGCGACGCGGTCGCCAAGGTGGTGCTCAACAACCTCTACAAGCACACCCAGCTCCAGGAGACCTTCGGCGCCAACATGCTGGCCCTGGTCGACGGGGTGCCGCGCACGCTCAACCTGGCGCAGTTCATCCGCTACTACGTCGACCACCAGATCGACGTGATCCGGCGGCGGACGGCCTTCCGGCTGCGCAAGGCCGAGGAGCGGGCGCACATCCTGCGCGGTCTGGTCAAGGCGCTGGACGCGCTGGACGAGGTCATCGCGTTGATCCGGCGGTCGCCGACGGTGGAGGAGGCCCGGCAGGGCCTGATCCAGCTTCTCGACATCGACGAGGTACAGGCCACCGCGATCCTGGACATGCAGCTTCGCCGGCTCGCCGCGCTGGAGCGCCAGAAGATCATCGACGAGCTGGCCAAGATCGAGCTGGAGATCGCCGACCTCAAGGACATCCTGGCCAAGCCGGAGCGGCAGCGGAGGATCATCTCCGAGGAACTCGGCGAGATCGTCGCCAAGTGGGGCGACGAGCGCCGCACCAAGATCGTGCCCTTCGAGGGCGAGGTCTCGATGGAGGACCTGATCGCCCGCGAGGACGTCGTGGTCACCATCACCCGCACCGGGTACGCCAAGCGGACCAAGGTCGACCTCTACCGCTCGCAGCGTCGGGGCGGCAAGGGGGTCAGTGGTGCGACGCTGCGCCAGGACGATATCGTCAGCAACTTCTTCGTCTGCTCGACGCACGACTGGATGCTCTTCTTCACCAATAAGGGGAGGGTCTACCGGGCCAAGGCGTACGAGTTGCCGGAGGCCAGTAGGGTGGCCAGAGGCCAGCACGTGGCCAATCTGCTCGCCTTCCAGCCTGACGAGCAGATCGCCCAGGTGATCGAGATCCCGGACTACCAGGTCGCGCCGTACCTGGTCCTGGCCACCAGGAACGGTCTGGTGAAGAAGACGAGGTTGGAGGAGTTCGATTCCAACCGCTCCGGCGGCATCATCGCGATAAACCTCCGCGACGAGGACGAGCTGGTCGGAGCGGCGCTCGCGGGCCCGGGGGACGACCTCCTCCTGGTGTCCAAGAAGGCGCAGGCGATCCGGTTCAACGCCACCGACGAGGCGCTCCGGCCGATGGGACGGGCCACCTCGGGCGTGATCGGGATGCGCTTCACCGACGACGACGTGCTGTTGGCGATGGAGGTGGTCCGCGAGGGCATGGACCTGGATGTCCTCGTGGCGACGAACGGGGGTTACGCGAAACGTACCCCGATCGAGGTGTACCCCGTGCAGGGTAGGGGAGGTAAAGGGGTGCTGACCGCGAAGATCACGGAGCGCCGCGGCGGTCTGGTCGGCGCGGTCGTCATCAGCCCGGACGACGAGCTGTTCGCCATCACCAGCAACGGCGGCGTGATCCGGACTCCCGTGAAGCCTGTACGCCGAACGCGCGACCGGAACACAATGGGGGTCAAACTGATGGACCTACCAGACGGCGTGACTATTGTGGCGATTGCTCGCAATGCCGACGAGCCTGACGAACAGGACTAGTTGATGACGGAGACACAGGCGAAGTCGGGGGCTGCGGGGACCTCGGCCAACCCGGTCGACGAGGAGTCCGCCGCCGGCGGAAACTCGGCGACCGGCCGCGCGGCCGTCGGCCGCGCGATGGTCAGCGCCGACACGCCGTCCCCCAAGTTCACCCGGGCGCCGGGCATGCCGCCGCCACCCGACCAGCTGCCCGAGGAGCCGACCACCCCGTCGGCCGGGGCGGACGAGGGCGGGAAGCCGGCGGCCGCCAGCATGGAAGCCGCGAGCGCCGCGACGTCTCCGGCGGCGAGCGCCGCGGCTTCCCGGGGCAGTTCCGGGGTGAACCGGTCCGACCAGGCGGGCAGTGGTGACCCGGACGCGACGAGCCGGCTGGAGCAGCCCGGCTCGGCAAGCCGTACCGAGCGGATTCCGGGTCGCACCGAGCGGCCCGGTTCCTCGGGTGTCACCTCCGGGGCCGAGGCGACCCAGCGGATCGGCGCCGCGTCGCAGAGCGCCTTCCGTCCGGGTGGGCCCGGCGGGAGTACCGGGAGTACCCAGACAGCCGCCACCAGCCGGTTTGGCCTCGGCAGCCCGACCGGGCGTACGGCGCCCGGTCCCGGCCCTGGAGGGGTCGGGACCGGAGTGGCCGGCGGTGTCGGCCCCGGGGCGGCCGGCGGTGTCGGCGGTGCCGGTGCGGTAGGTGCGGCCCGGGTGACCGAGGCGGTGCGCGCCGCGCGGAGTACCGTCAGCTCCGCCGCCTCGCGCGGTCCCCGCCGGGCCCGGCTGAACCTCAAGCGGATCGACCCGTGGTCCGTGATGAAGTTCTCGTTCGCGGTCTCGCTGGTGCTGTTCATCGTGGTGATCGTCGCGACCTCCGTGCTCTACCTGGCGCTCGACGCGATGGGCGTCTTCGACAGCGTGAACGGCACGCTGACCGACATGATCAGCGCGAGCGGCGGCCAGACCGGCAGCACCTTCCAGATCACCGCCAAGGGCGTCATCCTCACCTCCGGCCTGATCGGGCTGGTGAACGTGGTGCTGTTCACCGCGCTCGCCACCCTGGGGGCGTTCATCTACAACGTCTGCGCCGACCTGGTCGGCGGCGTCGAGTTGACCCTCGCCGAGCGCGACTGAGTGACCCGACAGCATGCTTCGCCGACGCCGGGGCAGCCGCAAAGCGGTGGCCCCGGCGTCCGCCGTTCCGGTACGGTCTGCGTCGTAGCTGGTACGCCGCCCCGGCGCCGGAACCGCCGCCCCCGAGTTGGGATCGGCACGGGAGGTACGGTAACCTTGCTCGTCGCAACGGGGGGCTATAGCTCAGTCGGTTAGAGCGCAGAGCTGATAACTCTGAGGTCGATGGTTCGATTCCATCTAGCCCCACTTCATACCGTCCGACGGCTCGTCGAGCGTGAGGATACGTCCATGTTGAAGAAGATCCTGCTCGTCGTCGGCGTCGTCGGCGTCGCGGCCCTCGTCTACAAGAAGGTCAAGGACTCCAACGACGAGCGCGCCCTCTGGCACGAGGCCACCACCGCGCCCGACCTGCGCTAGGACGTCGCACCGGAGGATCACATACCCGTCGGCGGCTCGTCCCGCCCGGGGCCGTAGCTCAACTGGCAGAGCACTGCCTTTGCAAGGCAGGGGTTAGGGGTTCGAGTCCCCTCGGCTCCACACGTTTCTCTACCTCCGGCCCACCGTTCGCGGTGCCGGTCAGTCGCAGTGTTCGAACGGGCTGGTGTAGCTGGCCCCGTCGACCGAGCCGCCCCACTTGACGCAGGTCCCGGTGGCCTCGGCGCGTACCGGGCCGGCGTAGTACTCGTAGGCGCCGCTGTCGGTCTGCCGGCCGGCGCCCTGCACCTGGAGATGGGCGGAGACCCGGCTCGGGGTGCCGACCGAGCTGACCTTGATGACGACCGTGCAGTTGGTGCCGTTGGCGGCGCTGTAGAGCAGGTAGACCCGGGCCAGCAGAATGCCGCCGGGCCCGGACACCGGCGCCTGGTCGATGACCTGGTAGCCGCTGCCACAGACCTTCTCCGGCGCGTACGGGTTCTGCCCGGCCGGCTCCTCCAGGCGACTCGTGCCGGGCCGCGGGGCTGCGGTGGCTCCGCCCGGACCGGCCGGTTGTGACTGCCCGTCCGACGCCCACTCGGCGCTGCCCGGGACACTCCCGGACGGGTTCGGCCCGGCGTTCGCGGTCGCCCGGGCCGCTGGTCCGGTCGTCGGCGTCGCGACGCCGACCTCCGGGGCCGGACCGGTCGACGTGCCGGCCCGGTCCGCCGGATCCGTGGTCACCTCCTCCGGTCCGGGGCGGACGATCAGCAGCGCGACCACACCGACGAGCGCGACGACGACCGCAGCCGTGCCGGCAAGCAGGGCCGTACGGCGACGGCGCCCGCCGACGCCCGGACCGCCGACCGCCCCGGATCCAGCGGAGAAGGGTGTGCCCGAGCCAGCAGCGAACGGTGGGCCCGATCCGGCAGGGAGGGGCGGCACCGCCCCGGTTGGGATCGCTCCTGACGGCGTCGGCCCGGACGGCGTCGCTCCGGACGGGGCCGGCGGCCCGGACGAGGTCGTCGGACGGCCGGCGGGCAGCGGCACGGTCGAGGACGACGCCAGGGCTTCTTCGACGGCACGAATGGCGTCGGCGAACGCGGCCGCGCTCCGGAAACGATGACCCGGCTCCTTGGCCAGCGCCCGTTCGACAAGCATCGCCACCGGGGCCGGTACGTCCGGCGGCATCGGCGGCGGCGCATCCTGGAGATGCTGGGTCACGATGTGCAGCGGGTTGCCGCCGGTGAACGGCGGCCGTCCGGTAAGGCAGCAGTACGCGACCGCGCCGAGCGCGTACACGTCGGTGGCTGCCGACACGGGACGGCCGGCGATCTGTTCCGGGGCCATGTAGTGCACGGAGCCCAGCATGATGTTGCTGGCGGTGATGCTCGTCACGTTCGCCGACCGGGCCACCCCGAAGTCGACGAGTACGACGGAGCCGTCCGGTTGGACCAGCAGGTTGCTCGGCTTGACGTCCCGGTGCACGATGTTCGCCCGGTGTGCGACGTGCAGTGCGCGGGCGGCCTGGCTCAACACCGAGAGGGTCTCGCTGACGCCGAGCCGGCCCAGCTGCTTGATCCGCTTGGACAGCGCCATCCCGTCGATGAGTTCCATCACCAGGTAGTCGACCCGGCGGCCGTCCAGCTCGGCGTCCTCGCCGTAGTCGAAGACGCTGACGATGCCGGGGTGCCGCAGCGCGGCCATCAGCCGGGCCTCGGTGCGGAACCGGGTGATGAACTCGAGGTCCGAGACGAGCACCGGCAACAGCACCTTCACCGCGACGCGTCGCTTCAGGAGGGTGTCGGTGGCGGACCAGACCTCTCCCATGCCGCCGGTCGCGACCCGGTCGTCGAGCAGGTAGCGGTCGTTGAGCACGACTCCCGGAGACAACATTCGATCACCGTACCGGTCGACACGGGGCCGGGTGGTCGATGGCCCGCACCGGCCGGACGGTGGTCAGGCCGGTGCGGCGGTGCTGTGAGGCGGCGGTCAGAAGCCTTCCGGAGCGTGCGGTACGTAGTGCTCGCCGAGCCGGCGCAGCTCGTCCGCGCCGAGCGACAACTCCACCGCGGCGACCGCGTCGCCGAGATGCTCGGGCTTCGTCGCACCCACGATCGGGGCGGTCACGGCCGGCTGGTGCAGCAGCCAGGCGAGCGCGACCTGCGCTCTCGGTACGCCGAGTTCGCCGGCAAGGTCGGCTACCGCGCCGACCACCCGACGGTCGGCCTCCTCGGCCTGCCTGTAGAGGCTGCCGCCGAACTCGTCCGTCTCGCTGCGCGCGGTGCTGGCCGCCCAGTCCCGGGTCAGTCGGCCCCGGGCCAGCGGACTCCAGGGAAGTACTCCGACGCCCTGGTCGAGGCAGAACGGCAGCATCTCCCGCTCCTCCTCCCGCATGATCAGGTTGTACTGGTCCTGCATGGACACGAACCGGGTCCACCCGCCCAGGTCGGCGGTGTACTGCGCCTGCACGAACTGCCAGGTCCACATCGAGGATGCCCCGAGATAGCGCACCTTGCCGGCACGTACGAGGTCGTGCAGTGCCTCCATCGTCTCCTCGATCGGCACCTCCGGGTCGTACCGGTGGATCTGGTACAGGTCGATGTAGTCGGTGCCGAGCCGGCGTAGGCTCTCGTCGACCTGGGTGAGGATCGCCGCCCGGGACAGCCCGCCGCCCTTCGGCCCCGGCCCCATCCGGCCGTGCACCTTGGTCGCGATGACCACCTCGTCGCGCCGGGCGAACTCGCCGAGCAGCTTCCCGGTGATCTCCTCACTGCTGCCCAGGGAGTAGACGTTGGCGGTGTCGAAGGTGGTGATGCCGGCCTCGATCGCCTGCCGGACGAACGGCCGCGCCTCGTCCAGGCCGACCGACCAGGGGTGGGCGCCGCGCCGCGGGTCGCCGAAGCTCATGCACCCGAGGACGATGCGCGACACTTCCAGTCCCGAGTTGCCCAGTCGTACGTACCGCATGAGTACTCCTCGCCCCGCCTCGTCCGTCGTCGTGGGCCGGCGAGCCGCGATCACCGGCTCCAGGCAACGTACCGGCGGCCGGGGCGGCCGAGGAAGCCGGACGTGACGCCCGTAACCGGCAGCCCGCAGCCCGGTGACCCCGCTGGCCTGTCGAGTCGTCAGCCTGCCGAACTGCCGGTCGTCCAGCGGTGGCTCCGTCGATCGGCCCCGGAAGCGACGGGCGTGGCCCGGCTGCGCAGCCGGCGGAGCATCCGGGCGTCGCCGAAGCCGACCGCCCTGGCGGCGGCCTCCACGGTGGCACCGTGCCCGATCAGGTGTCCGGCGCGTTCGACCCGCAGCAGTTGCTGGTAACGCAGCGGCGTCACGCCGACGGCCCGGACGAAGACCCGGGTGAGGGTGCGCTCGCTGACCCCGACGGCGGCGGCCAGGTCGGCCAGGGACAGCCGTTCGGTGAACCGGGTGTCGATGACGTCCTGCACCCGGTGCACCACGTCACTGACGTGACCCCGGTGCCGCAGCATCGCGCTGGCCTGCCGCTCGTCGCCGTTGCGCCGGGCGTAGACCACCATCTCCCGGGCGACCCGGGCGGCGAAGCCGGGCCCGTGCCGCCCGGCGAGCAGGTGCAGGGCCAGGTCGATGCCGCTGGCGATGCCGGCCGAGGTGACCACGCGGTCGTCCACGACGTACAACACGTCCCGGACCACCGTGGCCCGCGGGTAGCGGCGGGCCAGGTCGTCCTGGAGGTCGTGGTGGGTGGTGCACCGCCGGCCGTCCAGCAGACCGGCACCGGCCAGTGCGAACGCCCCGGCGCAGACGCTGGCGACCGTGCCGCCCCGGTGGTGGTGCCGGGTCAGCCGTTCCAACGTCGTGTCCGCGAAACCGGCGTACCCGCTCCGGCTCCGGTCCCGGCCGACCGAACCCGGGGCACCGGACGGGCCCGGGAGACGGTCGGCCGGACGCCAGCCCGGTACCACGATCAGGTCGGCGGGTCCCAGCTCGGGCCAGTCGGTCCGGGCCCGCAGCGGTATGCCCTGCATGGTGTCGACCTCCTCCCGCTCGCCGACGTAGTGCAGGGCGTAGCCGCCGCCGAAGTCGGCGGCGGTGGAGAACGCCTGCGCCGGGCCGGCCAGGTCGAGCAGGTGCAGCCGGGCGGCGAGCAGGAAGACGACCTTCGTCACCCGACGGCCGGCTCCGGCACGGCGGCGGCCCGGTCGGGGGCGGCCGGCTCCGGCACGGTACGTCCGGCATCCGCCCCCGCACCCTCGGCGGCCGGCTCCGCGGGCCCGCCGGTCAACTCGGCCACGGTACGGATGGTGGCGAACCGCCCGGCCAGCGCGTACTCGGTACGGGCGAGGATCTCGTCGACGCCGAGCGTGCGCGGGTCGGCGAGGATCTCGGCCAGGGTACGGCCGGGCGGGGCGTCCGGGTGCTCGATCGGGTTCGTCGCCGTCGCGTCGGTCACGAACGTCACCCGGTAGCCGAGGTCGCTGGCGAGCCGGGCGGTGGTCTCCACGCACTGCTCGGTACGGATCCCGCAGACCGCCACCTCCAGCACGCCCGCCCGGGTCAGCAGTTGCTGGAGGTTGGTGGTGGTGAAGGCGTTGTGCGAGGTCTTGTGCAGCACCGGCTCGCCGGGCCCGGGTTCGAGCCCGTCCATCAACCGGACGAAGCCGAGAGCCGGGTCGAAGACGTCGCCGGTGCCGGGCTCGGTGTGCAGTACCCAGACCACGAGGTCACCTGCCGCCCGGAACGCTTCGGTCAGCCGGCGTACCCGGTCGGCGATCTCCGGGTTCGAGGTGACCGACCAGATCGGCCGCTGCCGGAACGACTCCTGTACGTCGATGACGACGAGCGCGCGTGATGTCATGCCACGATCCTGTCCGGTCGGGACCCGCGACGGCAGACACCATCATGCCCGGCTCCGGAACGATCCGGTCAACCAGCCCGGCCGCCTCGGGGCTGCCCCCGCCGCCGTGGCCCCGGACAGCCGGCGGCCCCTTCCGGTCGGGTACGTCCGGAAGGGGCCGCCGTGAACTGTCGACAGGGCTAGTGCAGGATCACGTCACCGGGTGACGCCGAAGACGATCCGGCTGAGGGTGTCCTCGACGCCGGTGAAGCCCTCGCCCGGGTTGAAGACGTCCTCGCCGAAGTCGACGTCGGTGTCGTCGGCGGTGCCGCCGACGCCGTCCGGCCCGACCGCGTACAGGACCGGGAAGTTCCCGCCCTGGTCCATGATGTTCGGCTGGTCGTTGAACTGGTCGACGTGCCAGTCACCGAAGAAGTGTCCGGCCTCGTGCGCGGTCACGTTGCCCACCGCCCGGCCGACAAAGGCGATCTTGTCGCTGGCCGGCGTGATGTACGTGTTCAGCGACGGGTCGTCACCGGCCGGCTCGCTCAGCACGTCCAGCAGCACCAGTGCGGAGTCCTGGGTGCCGAAGTTGCCCGGGTCGATGTACTGGGCGATACCGATCGTGGGTACGCCGGACTCCTCGATGCTGCCACCGATGATGATCCGGCTCACGTTCGCCTGCCCGAACGGGTCGGCGTGGTCCCGGCTGTTCAGGATCCGGATGTCGAAGCGCTGGTTGAGCCCGCTCTCGACCATGTCGTGCCGCAGGTTCTCCTCGACCTCGGCGATGATCCCGTCGATCAGGGCGTCCTCGTCGGCGGCGGTCAGCCCCCAGCGGCCGAGGAAGGCGCGCATCGGGCTGAGGGTCCGCACACCCGGGCCGCCGAAGATGGCGGTGTTGATCCGGGCGCCGTCGAAGTCGAGGAAGAGGGTCTGCCGGGGCTTCTGCGCCGACCGGTACGCCTCGACCGTGATGTCGTACATGCCGTCGCCGAGGGTGACGCCGACGTAGTGCCAGCCGGCCTTGTCGGCCACGTGCTCGGTGACCGCGTTGCCACCGCCCGGCAGCGGGCTGGTCGGCGGGTAGATGCCGGAGACGTCCTGGTTGGAGCCGTGCACCTCGCGACCGTCCGGGTCGTACACCGTGATCTTCGCTGCCGAGCCCTCGACCGAGGCACCGAGTACGTCACCCGGCCGCAGCCGTACGGCGAAGAAGTCGGTGTCCTGTTCGGCGGTCGCCAGGGTGACCTGGTACGGCCCCTCGCTGGCGGCACCCGAACCGCTGCCCGAGTCGTTGGGATCCTCCGGGATCGACGGGAAGCCGACCACGGCCACGTAGTAGTCGCCGTCGGCGGCGAACTGGTGGATCAGCAGGCTGTCCAGGCCCTCCGGGCTGTCGTCGTTGAGGTCGATCAGCTCGCCCTCGGCGTTGTAGAGCAGCACCACCGAGTCCAGCTCGTCGGTCGGGGTGTCGATGTCGACCTGCAGCGTCCGGCCGGCGGTGCCGGTGACCTGGTAGAAGTCGAAGTCACCGGTGCCGCTGCCGGCACTGCCGTGCGGCCCGTCCCCGACCGTTCCGCTGGTGCTGACCGCCTGCTCGGTGGCACCGACACCGGTGTCCCGGGCGAGCGGGATGGCGCCGTCGTCCTCGGTGTTCGGCTCGATCGCCGTGGCCTCCACCCGCTCCGGTGACAGCGAGCCGAGGATCCGCAGCCGCGGGTTGTCCTTGCCCCCCGTACCGAATCCGGTGATCCGTTGCGCGTTGGCCGGCGTGTCGTTGCCACCCCGGATGCCGGCCGGTTCCTCCTCGTCGGCCAGCACCGGCGCGGCGGCCACCGACCGCTGTTGCGCCCGCTGCTGCGCCCGCTGGTCGCCCTGCTTGACCAACCAGTTCTTCCAACCGACGTAGTCCGCCTTGGCCGGATCCGGCAGCAGTGCCAGGAACGGGTTCGGCCCGGACGGCTGCTTCGCGGCGTTCGGCTTGACCTGTGCCAGGCCGGTGGGCCGGGCGGCGGCAGCGCCGCTGCTGGCGCTCTCGTCGGAACCCGGCCGGGCCTGCGCCCCGGCCGGTGTCAGAACTGCGGCCACCAGTGTTCCGGCGGCCAGAATGGCGATAGGTCGACGCATACGTCCCCCTCCGTCGTGCCATCACTCGGTGGCCCCCGCCACCGATGGCTAACGTGACGCTACTTATCTCGAAGGGAAATTAATAGAAGTAGTGAGATATTTGCCTCTCTCGTCCTGTACCTCCCCGGTTGGTGGTTCCAACCTGTCGCCGCGTCCCGGCATGTAACCGGCAGAGCGAGTACGGGAGGAATCGTGGAGGACGACGCTGGCTTCCGGGAGTTCGTCGAGGCACGGCTGGTACGACTGTCCCGGGTGGCCTACCTGCTGACCGGACGGCACCACGACGCCGAGGACCTGGTGCAGGCCGCCCTGGTCAAGGTCGCGGCCCGGTGGCGGCGGGTTGCCGCGACCGGAGACCCCGAGGCGTACGTCCGGCGGGTCATGTACAACGAGCGGATCCTCTCCTGGCGCAGGTGGCGCCGGCAGGTGGTGCAACCCGCCGAGGGCGTACCCGAGATCAGGCCGGCCGGGGACGCGGCCGACAGTGTCGTCTCCCGGCTCCTGCTGGAGCGCGCCCTGGCCCGGCTCACCTGGCGGCAGCGGGCGGTGCTGGTGCTGCGGTTCTACGAGGACCTGTCGGTCGCCGAGACGGCGTCGGTGCTGGGCTGCTCGGCCGGCACCGTGAAGAGCCAGACCAACCACGCCCTGGGCCGGCTGCGGGAGCTGGCTCCCGAACTCGCCGAACTGATGCGGGAACCGACGGAGGTGGAAGATGAACGAGTTGCGGGACATGCTCGGTGAGGTCGCCGAGCAGGCGAAGGTCTACGACGTGACCGGGCGCGCCGTCCGGGTGGCCCGGCGACGGCGGTTGGCCGTCCGGCTCGCTCCGATGGCCGCGGCGGCCGCGGTGGTGGCCTTCGGTGCGGTCGCGGTCGTCGGGTTGCGGCCGGACCCGCCGGTCGGGCAGTTGGCCGCCGTGACGCCGACCGTCGACTGGCTGCCCTCCCGACTGGACCTGCCGGCGCCGGAGCCGCTGCCGGCCACCGGGCCGGTCGGCCGGGGTGTACTCGTCTACGAGGGCGGACCGGACGAACTCGCACCGGTGCTGCTCACCGAGGACGGCCGGCAGCACCGGCTCGCCGAGCCGACGTGGTCGCCGGTGCCGTCGTACACCCCGACCGTCCTGGTCTCGCACACCCGGCCGACCCTGTCCCCGGACGGCAGGTGGCTCGGTGAGCGGCGCGACGGCCGGTACGTCGTCCGGGACCTCACCGGGACCACCCGGCACCAGCTCGCGGACGGGCTCTCCCCGATCGTCTGGTCACCGGAGAGCCGCTGGTTGCTGCTCGGCAATCGCGACGACAACGCCCCGCCGGTCCGTTTCGACGTCACGAGCGGGGAGCAGCGGCCGGTCCCCGGCGTCGACCGGGAGCGCTGGTCCCCCGTCGCGGTGCTGCCGGATGGCGAGGTGGTGCTGCTGGGCGGGCTGGCCGAGCCGACCCGACGGACGAGCGTCGAACTCCGGCTCGTCGACCCGGTGGGCGGTGCCGAACCCACCCGGATCCAGCTCGACCTGCGCCGGCACCTGCGGCAGCTGGAGAGCGTGGGTAGCGAGCAGCCGATGCTCTCCCCGGACGGCCGGTCGCTGCTGTTCAGCGTGGTCGAGGTGGCGGACCCGCGGCAGGGCATGCCGGGGCTCGACCACGGTGGTGACCTGATGCGGGTCGACCTGACCAGCAACGCGGTACGCCGGATCGAGCTGCCGTACTCCGACCGGCCCGGCCCGGCGAAGGCGGGACCGAGCCCGGCGGCTGCCCGTGACTGGTGGACCGAGCCGGTCGGGTACCTGCCGGAGGGGGTGCTGCTGCGGCTGCGGACCGCCGACGGAGCGGGTGACGAGCTCCAGGTGTTGGATCCGGGCACCGGCGCGGTCGGCCGGGTCACCGACCTGCCGGCGGACCCGGCGGTGGAGTTCGTCCGGCCCCGGGGCTCCTGACCGGAGCCGTCGAGGGAACGGCCGGCTCAGCCGCCCGGCCGGCCGGAGTCGGTGGTGTCGCCGCAGGCCGCGGTGGCACCACCGGCCGGTGCGGTACCGCCGGTCGTGTCGAGGTCGCCGGTCCGGCCGACTTCGCCGGTTCCGTCGGGGTGGTCGTCGGCGGCCGGCGGCGTGACCAGCCGGCCGACGGCGGTGTTGGTGAGGGTGGCGCCGAGCGCGCTGCCGGCGGCGATTCCCCAGCCGACCGGCCCGAGCGGGGTGCAACCGAAGAAGTGGCTCAGCCCCGGCGTCTGGATCACCCCGGCCAGCACCGCGACCGAGGCGGCGGTCGAGGCCAGCACGCTGCGGCTCCGCCCGCCGTCCAGCAGGGTCTGGCCGAGCTGGGTGCCGACCAGCGAGGCGAGGGCGACAGTGCCGGCCCGGCGCCGGGTGCCGGTGTAGCGGGCGAGCGTCCAGCCGGTGGTCGCACCGAGGGTCGTGGTGCCGGCCCGCAGCGCGATCTCCCGGCTGAGGGTGGCGCCGAGCGAGGTCTCGGGTCCCTCGGTGAGCAGCCCGTCCGTCCGCTCCGGCCGGGGTGCCCGGACCGCGATCGCCATCGCCGGGGCCAGGTCGGTGAGCAGGTTGACCAGCAGCATCTGCCGGCCGTTCAGCGCGGACCGGCCGGTGAGTGCGGCGGTGAGCACGCTGAACGCGATCTCGCCGATGTTGCCGCCGACCAGGATGCTCAGCGCGTGCCGTACCGAGGACCACATGGCGCGTCCCTCGACCAGGGTCGCGATGATCGTTTCGAGCCGGTCGTCGGTGACCACCAGGTCGGCGGCGGCGCGGGCCGCCGGGGTACCCCGCTGGCCGAGCGCGATGCCGACGTCGGCGAGCCGGATCGCGGGCGCGTCGTTGGCGCCGTCCCCGGTCATCGCCACGGTCCGGCCGCACTTCTGCAACGCCCGGATGATCCGTACCTTGTGCGTCGGCGTGCACCGGGCGACCACGTCGGTCCGGGCCAGCCGCTCGGCCAGGGCGTCGTCGTCGAGCCGGTCGAGTTCGGGGGCGGTGACGACCCGCTGCTCGGTGCCGTCGGTGCTGATGATCGCGGCGATCGCCTCGGCGGTCGCCGGATGGTCCCCCGTGATCATGATGGTGTGCACCCCGGCCTGCCGGATCCGGTGCACCGCCGGGGCGGCGGACTCGCGCACCCCGTCGGAGAGGGCCAGGAAGCCGACGAAGGTCAGGTCCCGGACGTCGTCCTCGGTGACCGTGTCGCCGGACGGGTCCCGGTCGCCGTCCCCGCTGACCGTGTCGTCGGGCAGGTTCCGGTCGCCGGGCAGGTCCCGTTCGGCGACCGCGAGTACCCGCTGCCCGGCACCGGCGTGCCGGTCCAGCGTCGCCTGGAGGGCCCGCCGGCCGGCGTCGTCGAGGGTGCGGCCGCCCTGCCGGGTGCACCGGGGCAGGATCGTCTCCGGCGCGCCCTTGACGCTGAGCAGGTGGCGGCCCCGGTACCGGCCGACCGAGGCGTGGTAGCCCCGGGACGGCTCGAACGGCAGCGCGTCCGTCTGGTGCCAGGGGTGCGCCCGGCTTCCGGTGCCGACCCCGGCCCGGCGGGCGCCGGTCAGCACCGCCCGATCGGTCTGCTGGCTGACCTCCTCGGGGCGGTCGGCCGCCGGGGTGGCCCGCAGCGCCGCCGCGAGTACGCTCCGCAGCGGCTTGTCGATCGAGTCCAGTTCGGCGTACCGGTCGCCGTCGCCGAGACCGGCCAGCATCAGCTCGCCCTCGGTGAGCGTGCCGGTCTTGTCGAAGCAGAGCACGTCGACCCGGCCGAGCGCCTCGATGGTGCGCGGGTTGCGTACCAGTGCGCCGTGCTCGGCCAGCCGGCGGGCCGCCGCCAGCTGCGCGGCGCTGACCAGGAACGGCAACCCCTCGGGTACGGATGCGACCGCGAGGTTCGCGGCGGTGCCGGCCGACTCCGCCAGGGGTACGCCGCGGAGCAGCCCCGCCCCGGCGACCGCCACCGCCGAACTCGCGGCGAGCGGGATCGACATCCTGGTCAGCCGGCCGAGCCGGGCCTCGACCCCGCTGGTCGGGGCGGCCTCGCCGGCCAACGCCATGCTCCGGCCCACCTCGGTGTCCGCCCCGGTCGCCACCACCACGGCCAGCCCGCGGCCGGCGGCGACCGAGGTCCCCTCGTAGAGCATCGACCGGCGCTCCGCCACCGCCGAGGCCACCACCGGCTGGCTGGTCTTCGACACCGGCAGCGACTCCCCGGTCAGCGACGACTCGTCGGTCTCCAGGCCGTCCGCCTCGATCACCCGGCAGTCCGCCGGTACCGCGTCGCCGGGCTCGAACACCACGACGTCGCCCGGGACCAGTCGGTCGGCGGCGACCACCTGCTCGGTGCCGTCCCGCCGGACCCGGGCGGTCACCGCCGACCGGGACAGCAGCTCGGTCAGCGACCGTTCGGTGTTGACCCGGTGGGCGGCGCCGATCAGCGCGGTCAGCCCGATCACGCCGCCGACCAGCGCGGCATCGGCCATCGAGCCGACCGCGGCGGAGAGCCCGGCACCGCCGGCCAGCACCGGGGTGAGCGGGTTCGCCAGCTCCTCGACGAAGGCCCGGGGCAGGTCGGGGGCCTCGGCCGGGCCGACCGGCGCGGCCGGATCGCGTCGCTCGACCTCCGCGGTGGACAGACCCGCGTCGTCGCTGCCGAGCCGGTCCAGCACGGTCCGTACCGGCATCAGGTGCCACGGCGTCGGCGGGGCGGCGGTCGACGCCCGCCGCTGCGGCAGCCGGCCGGCCCGCCAGACGCCGTTCCCGATCGCCAGCCCGGCGGCGGCGTTCACCGCCGCCATCGTCCGGGCCGGAAGTTGTTCCGGTGCGGCGGTGAACGCCGACACCGCCCCGAGCCCGCTGCCGCCGGTCGCCAGCGCGATGCTCTGCCGGGCCACCGTGCGGGCCAGCCCGACGGCCTCGACCACCAGCGCCGCCACTCCCAGGTCGGAGCCGACGAGCAGGTGGGCGCCCCACGGCGGCGGCTCGTCGGCATGCCACATCCCGAGTCCGCAGTCGGCGGCGGCCAGCGCACGCGGGTCGGCGGAGACCAGGGCGACCGTCGCCCCGTCGGCCTGTAGGGACCGGATCGAGCCGGCCAGCCGCGTCCCGCCGGGCAGCCACCCGTCCGCGAAGTCCTCCCCGAACTCGTGCTCGCCGTCGGCGATGCCGTTGCCGTCGCCCTGGCCGCCGTTGCCGTCGCCGTCGTTCTTTCCGGCGCCTTTTCGGTTGTCCCTGCCGTTGTTGCCGTTGCCGGCGACCAGCAGGCGCAGGCCGGCGCGCCGGGCAGCCGCCGGCAGCGCGTCGACCCCGGGTGCGGGTTCGGCGGCCACCCGGACCACCGCGGCGAGC
Organism: Plantactinospora sp. WMMB782; assembly: GCF_049179135.1. NCBI lineage: Bacteria > Bacillati > Actinomycetota > Actinomycetes > Micromonosporales > Micromonosporaceae > Plantactinospora > Plantactinospora sp. WMMB782. Next base: position 2,595,279 of record NZ_JBMHMC010000007.1, read on the forward strand.
CGGTCGCCGTCGACCAGGCCGAGCAGGGTACCGCCGTCGGGGCGGAGGCGCTCGACCTGTTCCGTACCCGCCCCGTCCGGCAGCCGCAGCGCGTCGAGCGGGCCGAGGGTCCAGCCGTCGGCTTCGCGTACCCGCTCCGGGGTCTCCGGGTCGAAGAGGTCGAAGGCCCGTCCGGCCACCTCCTCGGCGTCGACGCCGGGCAGCGGCAGCAGGTCGGTCAGGACTCCCCGTTCGGAGCGGAGCACGGCGGCGTCGAGTACCAGCACGTCGAGGCGTTCAAGTTCACGCAGCACCGTACGGTCCATCGCGATCACGCCCCGGCGGGCGAGCAGCCAGCCGAGCCGGGCACCGTACGCCTCCCGGCCGGCGACGGCCGCGCTCGGGATGCTGGCCAGGGCCAGCGCGGCGGCCCGCTTGCGACCGGCCATCGCCAGCGCGGTGGCGCCGGCGACGGTGCCGGACTCGAGTACCCGGGCCAGATACCGCTCGACCGGGCCGTCCGGCTTCGGGTGCGGCCGCTCGTCCGGTGGCGGTGCCGCCGAGGCCCGCTCCGGGCTGCCGGCGAGCAGCGGCTCGACCTGTTCCCAGGCGGCGAGCTGGGCGCGGGCCTCGCCCCACTGGAGGACCCGCTGGGCGCCGTCGAGCAGGATTCCGGCCCAGCCGCCGGTGAGCCCCTGGGCCAGCACGGTGGCGAACGGGAGCCAGGAGTCTGCCCGGTGGTCGCCGGGCAGCCCCCGGTCGGCCAGCGAGCGCAGCCTCGGGTGCAGGTCCACCGCGCGCAGCAGGCCGGCGAGTTCGCCGGGTGCCCGGGTGAACGGCATGATCCGGACCGCCGCCGACAGGCCGAGCCCGAACGCGTCCGTCGCGATCCTGGTCATCGCGCGTCGGGTCCGTGGGCCCTCCTCCGGGGGATGCGGTTCCGGACAGTCGGGGTCGGGCTCCCGTCCGTCGGTACGCTCCACGGCGGCGATCACCGCGATCAGCTCCCGCAACCGGGGCGGAGAGGTACCGACCGCCACCACCACCCGCCCCGACGGTGCGTTGACCCTGGCCCACTCGACCCCGGACAGCTCCTCCAGGGCCCGCTCGATCTGCGCCGCCAGCCGATCGCCGCCGGGCTGGGCGATCCCGTGCACCTCGATGTGGTGCCGGCCGGGCCGGGACCAGACCGCCCGGCGTCGAAGTCCGGCGGCCCGGGCCGCACGGGTCACCATCGACTCGGCGTTCTGCGCGACTCCGGCGACGAGTTGCGGCACGCTGCGCGGCGACAGCGCTTCGGGCAGGGCGGGCAGGGCGGGCAGGTGGACACGGCGCAGGTCCACCTGCGGGATCCTCAACCCGAGTGGTGTCATCGACCGGAGCCGCCGGCTGGCCGGCCACTCCGCCCGGCGGCGGGGCGGCGGTCGCTGGCCGCACTCGGGTACCGCATGATCAGCCTCCCAGAGCCGTGGACCGGCCCTGCCTTCCCGGTCGGCGCGGCCCTATGCCCTGGTACGGCGTGAAATCCCTGCCGTCAGGCCTGGACCACCGCGGGGTCGGCGGCACCATCGGGAGCGCAGGATTCCGTGCGGCCGCAGCCCGCAGCCGGGATCCCGGCCGTCGGGGACCCGCCCGCCGGTGTCTCGTCGGTCGGGGTCTCGGGTACGCGGGCGGCGGAAGTTCCGGTCGTGCCTGCCGGCGTCGGGGCCGCTGTCGCCGGGGTAGCTGCCGCTGCGGCCGCCGTCTCGGAGGTGCGGATGGCCGCGCTGAGGCCGGCCAGCAGGTGGCGCGGTCCCGGGCCGCTGCTGGCCAGCGCGTCACCGGGATTGGACAGCGCACACCGGTCCAGGGACAGGCACCCGCAGCCGATGCACTCGGAAAGGTCGTCACGGAGCTGTTGCAGGGCGACTATCCGCTCGTCGAGCTGGCTGCGCCAGTTCGCCGAGAGCCGGGCCCAGTCCGCCCGGGTGGGTGTGCGCTCCTCCGGCAGGCTGGCCAGCGCCTCACGGATCTGGGCCAGCGGCACGCCGACCCGTTGGGCGAACCGGATGAAGGCCACCCGGCGCAGGGTGTCGCGGCCGTAGCGGCGCTGGTTGCCGCTGGTCCGGGTACTGCTGATCAGCTCCTTCGCCTCGTAGAAGTGCAGCGCCGACACGGCGACGCCACTGCGCTCGGCGAGCTGCCCGACGGTGAGCGTGGGTGCGGGTTCGGTCACCGGTCGAGGATAGCCGACTACCTCAACTAATGTTCAGGTGCGCCGGAGCCGGCACCGGAGCGCGGAATTCGGTGGACCCGCGCCGTACGGCGACCGCAAGCTCATGCTGTGGCTGATCTTCCGGAGCTGTACGTTGCCGTCGATGTCGAGGCGGACGGCCCGATCCCCGGGCCGTACAGCATGATCTCGTTGGGCATGGCGGTGGCCGGGCGGCCCGAGCTGACCTTCTACACCGAGCTGCGCCCGATCTCCGACGAGTTCGTACCGCAGGCACTCGCGGTCTCCGGGCTGGACCGGGACCGGCTGCTCCGCGAGGCGCCACCGGCCGAGGTGGCGATGGCCGCCGCGGCCAGGTGGGTGAACGGGCTGCGCCGGCAGGGGCGGCCGGTGTTCCTGGCCGCGCCGGCCGTCTGGGACGGGATGTTCGTGCACTGGTACTTCGTCCGGTTCACCGGCCGGAGTCCGTTCGGGGCGACCGGTTCCGGGGTGGACCTGCGCAGCTACTGGATGGGCAGGACCGGCGGGGAGTGGGCCGGTACGCACAAGGGCAGGATCAAGCACGCGCTCGGCCTGACCGGGATCCCGCACACCCACCATGCCGGCGAGGACGCGGCGGAGCTGGCCCAGGTCTTCGACGCCGTACTACGGCGGCCGGCGGTACGACCGCCTGCGGACTCCGACTGACCGGAGGTATCCGACCGACCGGGGTGCCGACCCGACCTGGGGCGCCGGGGACGGTGCCTTCGTCGCATGATCGGGCCGGAACGGGGAACCAGCGTGCCGTCCGGGGGAGGCGATCGCGGCGGCAGAGAGGGCCGGCGTACGGGTGACGGGCGAACCGGCCGACCAGCCGATTCGGGACGCCCCGCCCGACGCCGCCCCGCCCGCTCCACGCCGCCCCGCCCGACGCCGCCCCATCCGCTGCGACCGCGCCGGTGCTCGCCGGATGGCCGGTCGGCACACCCGACACCCGACCGGGCGACCGTGGAACGGAACGTGAAAAACATCCGGATCTGGCGCCTACCCTCGAACGCATGATCTACATGGTTCTGGCCGCCCTGCTGTACGTCTGCGGCTTCGTCTTCCTCTACGGCGTCGTCCGGTTCGCCGTGCGGCACGCGATCGAGGATGTCCAGCTGCGCCGGGAACGGGCCGCCCAGGCACCGGAACTGGACCGGCTCCAGGAGCGCACCCTGGTCCCCGACAACGCCTTCCTCGCCGGCAGCTGACCCGGTCGTCCGGCGGACCTCCGCCGGGCGCGGCCGGCGTACCCGGGTGGTACGGCCGGTGCGAGGATCACGGGCGTGATCGGAACCCTGAAGACGGAGCCGGCCCGCGCCCGCCACGATCTGCTCGCGCCGCCGGTGACCGAGGCCCTGCACCGCTGGCCCGCCGACTCCCCGGTAGGCGTCGACGAGGTCCTGGTCGCGGCGATCGACGCCACCCTGGCCGACACCGCCGCCTTCTGTGCCGCCTACGACGTCGGGCTGGACGTGTCGGCGAACTGCGTGGTGGTGGCCGGCAGGCGGGAGGGGGCGGTCCGGTACGCGGCCTGCGTCGTACTGGCCACCACCCGGGCCGACGTGAACGGGGTGGTACGCCGGCACCTCGACGTACGCAAGGCGAGTTTCGCCCCGATGGCCGAGGCCGTCGAGCTGACCGGAATGGAGTACGGCGGCATCACCCCGATCGGGCTGCCCGACTCCTGGCCGATCCTGGTGGACTCCCGGGTGGTCGGCACGCCGCACGTGATCGTCGGTTCCGGGGTACGGCACAGCAAGATCGCACTACCCGGCGCCGCCCTCGGGCTGCTGCCGAACGCCGAGATCGTCGAGGGCCTCGCCCGGCAGGCCGGCTGAGCCCTCGACCTCGCCCGGCAGGCCGGCTGAGCCCTCGGCTCCGCCCGGAAGGTCGGCTGACGTCTCGGGCGGGGGTTCGACCGGGTGGCCCGCTGCGCGCTCTGCCGCTTGGTCTGCCGAGTGGTCCGAGCGGCGGTGGGCGGAGCGGTCCGGCCAACAGATCGGGCACAGGCAGAGGACGACCCGGACCTGGCCGGTGCCGGAGACCAGGCGCACCTGCCCGGGGCAGTAGTGCGGCGGGTCGGTCACCGGCGGGCGTAGGGCGAGCGCGCACGGCAGGCACAGCGTCGTCTCGCTCATCCGGCAAACTCCCCTTCGCCCCCGTCGACCGGCTCCGCGCCGGCCGCCCCCTCCGCCGGGGCGGTACGGCCGTCGATGTCTACCACATCGGCGACCGCATCTGCGGGTACGAATGGATCGTTCACCATTTCTAAATAAGCCAGCGCCGTCGACAGGGCCCGGCAGTGCGGCAATTTGCAGATAGGGCAACGGCCGTCGTCCCGCGGCCAGTGTTCGATCACGATCAGCCGGGCGGAGAGCAGCATCCGATTGCGTATTCGGCGCGCGGCCGGGTCGGTCACGTCCGCCCGCCGCGACTCCGGCGCCCGCCCGGGGCGCGTCTCGGCCCACCCGCATCCACGAGTCGCCTCCTGAGCTGCCCGGGAGGTGCGGCGGCCGCCGGCACGGCCGCCGCACCCGATGGGGCGCCGCCCGCTTCCCAGGGGGGAAGACAGCGGGTGCGCGCCCGGTCCCGCGCGGACCGATCACGGACCGACCTGGAGGCCGACGAGGTCGGGTCGTGTCATACCCGCGGGCCGTGGACCTTCTGTCCGGGCATCGATCCCGAGGTCACTCCCGGCTTACGATCTGTGCCCGGAAGCGGTAAAACATTGATCGATGCGTCATCGAACTGAAGCGATCCACATCCCCACATTCCCGTAATCAGAGAACTACCGATAGTAGGCGCGGTTTTCAGGTGTTTTCCGGAGCGCACAGGCGGTAGACGGATGGATCACGTCGGCGCAAGGCTGAGGGTGGCGCGCACGGACGCCCAGGTCACCCTGACCCAGATGGCGGCCCGCACCAACTACAGCAAGAGTCATCTGTGCAACGTCGAGCTCGGCAAACGGCCGGCCACCCCGGACCTGGTCCTGGCCTACGAGCGCGTGTTGGGAGACAGCGTGAACCGCAGAGGTGCCCTCGCGCTCGCCGCGACCGTCGTCGTCTCCTCCGCCGTCGCGGAGCTGGTGCAGCACGGCTTCGCCGCCGCCATCGCGCCCCGGCGGGACGTCGACGAGTGGGTCGCCCGCGCCGAGGCGTACGGGCAGGACTACATGTCGCTCGGTGCCGCACAACTGCAGGCCCGGCTCGCCGCCGACCTGGTGGTGCTGCAACAGGAGCTGGACAGTCCGCACCTGTGGGGCGTCGCCGCCCGGTTGATGACCGTGCACGGCAAGACGTTGCCCGGCAACGACGGTGGCCGGGGAGCGATCCGGTCGTACGAGATGGCCGCGATCGCGGCGGACCGCTCCGGCGACCTGGCCACCCGGGTCTGGGTGCGCGGCCGGGCCGCCCTGGCGCTGGCCTACGAGGGGGCGCACCTGCCGGTCGCCGCCCGCTTCGCCGAGCAGGCGGTGGCGCTCACCGACCGGCCGACCCTGGGCCGGCTGACCGCGCTGACCGCCCAGGCGCACGTCGCCGCCTGCCGGGGCGACGCCGCCACCGCGCTGGCCGGGCTGGACGACGCCCGCCGGATCTTCGACACCGCCGGCAGCTCGGAACAGGTCTCGGACTTCGCGGTGCCGCAGTGGCGGTTCCACACCTTCGAGTCGATGCTGCTGTCCCGGCTCGGCCATCCGAGGGCGGTGGCCGCGCAGGACCAGGCGGACCGGACCCGCCCGGACAGCCTGCCCCGGTTCGCCACCCACATCGAACTGCACCGGGGACTGCTGATGGCCTCCGCCGGAGACGCGGCCGGCGGACTCGGCTACGCCCGGCGGGCGCTGGACCGGCTGCCGCCGGAGCGGCACAGCCTCTCGCTGCGGCTGATGCTGGCCGAGGTGGAACGGGCGGCCGGCGCGGTGCCCTGAGCACTCGACCCGTCCTCGGTTCCGGCTTCCGACCCGTCCCTCGGCAACTCCAGACTCATCGACGATCGGCGATGCTGTTGCACGTGAAACGTCGCCCGGGCTCGGCCGGCGTGCGCGCCGCACCCATCAGCCGAGCTGTTCGCGTACCTGCCGTTTGAGGCGGGCCAGGATGGCGTTGCCGCCGCGTACCCGCAGTGGGCTGATCGCCTGGGCCAGCCCCATCCGCTGGTAGAGGTCGTCCGGTACCGCCAGCACCTCGTCGGCGCTCGCCCCGGCCAGCCCTTCGGCCAGGATCCCGGCGAAGGCCCGGGTGGTCGGCGCCTCCGGCGGACAGTCGAACCAGGTCGTCACGGTACGGTCGGCGGCCACCTCGGCCCGCAGGAAGAACGCGGTCTGGCACTCCGGGACCTGCTCCATCCCGGCGTGCCCGGTCAGCTCCGCCGGCAGCGGCGGCACGGCGTCGGAGTACTCCAGCAGCATCTCGAGGACCACGTCCCGGGGAGCGGCGGCGAACTCCGCCACGATCTCGGCGAGCTTCGGCGGCATCGACTGCGGCATGGACCCCAGGCTACCGAGCCGGTTCAGCGGCCCGGACTGGCCTCGCTGATCTCGCTCAGCGCCGACGACGGGTCCAGGCGCATCGCCAGGTCGCCCAGGGAGACGATGCCGACCAGTTGGCGGTCGCTGTCGCAGACCAGGATCCGGCGTACGGCCCGCTCCCGCATCAGCGAGGCGGCCTCGGCGGCCGTGGAGTTCTGTTCGATCATCACGATCTCCCGCGAGGTCACCTCGCCGAGGGTGGTCTGCCGGGCGTCCCGGCCGTCCGCGACAGCGCGGATCACGATGTCGCGGTCGGTCACCATGCCGAACAGGCTCGACCCGTCCGTCACCACCACGTCGCCGATGTCGGCGTCGCGCATCGCGCGGGCGGCCTCGTCCAGAGTGGTGGCCACCGGCAGATAGACGATGTTTCTCGTCATGACGTCACGGACTCTGACATCGGTCACAGCGTGCCTCCGAACCCCCGGTTCACCGATACCACCTGCTACCCGCTGGCCGGCACGCTAACACCATGTCAGGTTTCCGATCGGCCACTTTGGGTTGCCGGACGGTAGCGTGCGGTTGGTCCGGATAAGTCGCCTGCGATCCCCGCGTGACCTGAGTGAGGTGCGATGAAGGCCACCGAGCTGCCCATCTCCGGCGCCTGGGAGTTCCTCCCGCAGCAGTTCTCCGACGACCGGGGCAGGCTACTCGTCTGGTACGACGCGGCCGTCTTCGCCGACGCGCTCGGCTTCGAACTCGCGGTGGCCCAGGTCAACCAGAGCGTCTCCCGGCGCGGCGTGGTCCGAGGCGTGCACTGGGCGGACGTGCCGATCGGCCAGGCGAAGTACGTCTCCTGCCCGCGCGGCGCCGTGCTCGACATGGTGGTCGACCTGCGGGTCGGTTCGCCGACCTTCGGCCGGCACGAGGTGACCAGGCTGGACGCCGTCGACAACCGGGCCGTCTATCTGCCCGAGGGGGTCGGGCACGCCTTCGTGGCGCTGGAGGAGGAGAGCGTCGTCAGCTACCTCTGCTCCGCCCGGTACGCCCCGGCCCGGGAGCGGATCGTGCACGTCCGGGACCCCGAACTCGCACTGCCCTGGCCGGCCGACGTCGACCCGATCCTCTCCGAGCGCGACGCCGACGCGCCCGGCCTGGCCGAGCTGCGCGCTGCCGACCTGCTGCCCCGGTACGCCGACTGCCAGCGGCTCTACCAGGCACAGCGGTCCCGCCGGGGCAGCCGGCCGACGGACCAGGTGTAGCGGGTCAGGACGCCGTAGAGGCTTCGGGGGCGGCATCCGGACGATCGGCGCCGCGTACCGCGTCGAGATACTCCGTGATCGCATCCCTGTTGCGGGTGAGAAACCTGATGCGCTCGGCCATGCGATCGCGCTCGTCCTCCAGCGTGGCGATCATCTCCGGGGTCGCGTCGGCGAAGTGGATGGCCCGGGGCTTGTCGAGGCAGGGAAGGATCTGTTTGATGATCCGGGTCGGCAGTCCGGCGTCGAGCAGCCCCCTGATCTGCATGACCCGGTCCACGGAGCGTTCGTCGTACGTGCGGTAGCCGTTCGTGCAGCGATCGGGCAGGATCAGTCTCTGCTCCTCGTAGTAGCGCAGCAGCCGCCGGGGGGTGCCGGTGCGTTCCGACAGCTCTCCGATTCGCATGTGACCTACCTCATCTACCGGCGGTTTGACCTTCACATCAATGTGATGGTTCGAGCATACGCAGCATGCGAACCCACACCACGGAGCCCGTACGGCCAACCGGTTCCGGCACCGTCGGCGAGCTCCCCCTGCCGGCGCTCCTGGCACTCGCCACGGCGGTCTTCATCACCAGCCTGACCGAGACGCTGCCCGCCGGTCTGCTGCCCGCGATGAGTGCCGATCTCGACGTCAGCGAATCCGCCACCGGGCAGACGGTGACGATCTATGCGATCGGAACCGCACTCACCGCGATCCCGCTGACCGCGGCCACCGCGGGCTGGCGGCGCAAGCGTCTGCTGCTGACGGCGATGACAGGCTTCGCCGCCGCGAACACCGTCACCGCACTCTCGGCGAGCTATCCCCTGACCATGGCGGCCCGGTTCGTCGCCGGGGTGGCCGCAGGTCTGGCCTGGGCACTGCTCGCCGGATACGCCCGCCGCATGGCACCCGTCCATCTCCAGGGCAAGGCCATCGCGATCGCCATGGCTGGAATTCCGGTCGCGCTGTCGCTGGGCGTGCCCGCGGGAACCTTCGTCGGCAGAGCGGTGAACTGGCAGGTGGCGTTCCTGCTCATGACCGGGCTCACCGTCGTCCTGCTCGGATGGATCACCGCGGCTGTTCCGGACTACCCCGGACAGCGGACCGAGGGCCGCCGCACCCCGATGTCGCACGCGTTCACCCTCCCCGGCGTGCCGGCAGTCCTCTCCGTCACCCTGGTCTTCGTCCTGGCGCACACCATCCTCTACACCTACGTCGCCACGTTCCTCGAACACCGCGACATGGGCGGCTCGACCGACCTCGTACTGCTGGTCTTCGGCGCCGCCTCCATGGTGAGCATCTGGAGCGTGGGCGTGCACATCCACCGCCGACTGCGGCTTCTCACCATCACCAGCGTGTTCCTTGTCGCCGTGGCAGCCACCATCCTGGCCGTGCTGGCCGACAGCCCCGCCCTGGTCTACGCCGCGGTCACGCTCTGGGGCCTCGGCTGGGGTGGCGCCCCCACCCTCCTACAGACTGCCGTGGGCGACGCGGGCGGCGAGGCGGCAGACGCCGCACAGGCGATGCTCGTCACCCTGTGGAACGTGGCCATGGCCGGTGGCGGAGTCGTCGGTGGCGTCCTCCTCGACCGGCTCGGCACCTCGTCCTTGCCCTGGAGCGTCCTTGCGCTGCTGGTGCCGGTGCTGGTCGTCGTGATCGTCGCCCGCACACATGGTTTCCCCACCGAGCGAGTGCGGACGACCCGGTGAGCGCCTATGCCGGACCTGCCGAGCCGGGACCCGTCGACCCGGTCAGCCGGGCCAGCAGTTCCGCCGCCGAGAGTTCGCTGCGGTCTCCGGTGGCGCGGTCGCGCAGCTCGACGTACCCGTCGGCCCAGCGGCGGCCGACCACGACGGTGCGCGGGATACCGATCAGCTCGGCGTCGGCGAACTTGACCCCGGCCGAGACGTGCGTCCGGTCGTCGACAAGCACCCGCAGGCCGCCCCCGGCAAGCTGCCCGCCGAGTTCCAGCGCCGCCTCCAACTGCGGCCCCTTACCGGCGGCCACCAGGTGTACGTCGCACGGCGCCACCGCCGCCGGCCAGACCAGTCCCCGCTCGTCGTGGTGCTGTTCGGCGATCGCCGCGACCGCCCGGGACACCCCGATGCCGTAGCAGCCCATCGTCAGCCGGACCGGCTTGCCGTCCTGGCCGAGCACGTCGACCCGGAACGCGTCGGTGTAGCGCCGGCCGAGCTGGAAGACGTGCCCGATCTCGATGCCCCGGCGGATCGTCAGCCGCCCCGGCCGGCAGGCCGGACACGGGTCGCCGGCCCGGACCTCGGCCGCCTCGATCGTCCCGTCCGGGGTGAAGTCCCGCCCGCAGACCACGTCGGTGGCGTGCCGGCCCGGCTCGTTGGCGCCGGTCAGCCAGGCGGTGCCGGGCGCCACCCGGGGATCGACCAGGTAGCGGATGCCGAGCTTGGCCAGCACCTGCGGGCCGATGTAGCCGCGGACCAACTCGGGCCGGTCGGCGAAACCGTCGAACATCGACACGGTGGCCGGGCTGAGCGTCGCGGCGAGCCGCCTGAGGTCGACGTCACGGTCCCCGGGTACGCCGACGACAAGCAGCTCCGGCTCGGCCGACCCGGGCCGGCGCAGCTCGACGACCACGTTCTTCAGGGTCTCGGCGGCGGTCCAGTCGGCCCGGCCGCCGAGCCGGCGGTCGTTGGCGAGCGCGACCAGGGACTCGATGGTCGGCGTCTCCGGGGTGTCGTGCACCTGCGCCGAGGGGTGCGCGTACGGGTCGCCGGCCGGTGCCGGCGGGGTGGCCACCGCCTCGGTGTTGGCCGCGTAGTCGCAGGCGGTACAGCCGACGAAGGTGTCCTCGCCGACCTCGGTGGCGGCGAGGAACTCCTCCGACGCCGAGCCGCCCATCGCGCCCGAGGTCGCCGCGACGATGGTGTACGCCAAGCCGAGCCGGTCGAAGATCCGCTGGTACGCCGCCCGGTGCCGTTCGTACGCCGCCGCCAGCCCCGGCTGGTCCAGGTCGAAGGAGTAGGAGTCCTTCATCAGGAACTCCCGCCCGCGCAGCAGCCCGGCCCGGGGCCGAGCCTCGTCCCGGTACTTCGGCTGCACCTGGAAGATCGACACCGGGAAGTCCCGGTAGGAGGTGAAGGTGTCCCGGACCAGCAGGGCCGCCATCTCCTCGTGGGTCGGGCCGAGCAGGAACTCGGCCCCCCGCCGGTCGGTCAGGGTGAAGATGTCGTCGCCGTACTCGGTCCACCGGCCGGTCGTCTCGTACGGCTCCCGGGGCAGCAGGGCCGGGAAGAGCACCTCCTGGCCGCCGATCGCGGCCATCTCGGCCCGGACGACCTCGGCGACCCGGTCCAGCACCAGCCGGCCGAGCGGGAGCCAGGTGTAGCCGCCCGGTGCGGCGCGACGGATGTAGCCGGCCCGCACCAGCAGCCGATGGCTCGGCACCTCCGCGTCGGCCGGGTCCTCGCGCAGCGTACGGAGAAAAAGCGTGGACATCCGGAGCAGCATCCGGGCAGCGTAGACCGGCGACCGGAACCCGGGCACCGAATTGTCGCCCGACGCCGGCCTTGCCGGACAGCTCGCATGGCTGCGGTCCCGGTCACCTTCGGGCCTGGGGCGTGCCCCGGCCGCCGTCGGGCTGACAGACTGCGGTCGCTGGGAGTGGAACGTGGTGCAGGGGAGGCGCGAGGTGCGCTGGCGCAGCTTCGTGGCGGTGGGGGACAGCTTCACCGAGGGACTTGACGACGCGTACCCGGACGGCAGCTTCCGGGGCTGGGCCGACCTGGTGGCCGCGACACTGGCCGCCTCGGCCGGCCCGGATTTCGGGTACGCCAACCTGGCGATCCGGGGCCGGCTCTTCGACAACGTGGTGGCCGAGCAGGTGCCCGCCGCCCTCGACATGCGCCCCGACCTGGTCAGTTTCGCCGCCGGTGGCAACGACGTGCTGCGCCGCAGCTGCGACCCGTACGCGCTGGTCGAGCGCGCGGACCAGGTGATCAGGGAGATCCGGGCAACCGGCGCGGACGTGCTGCTGTTCCGGTTCGCCAACGTGATGGCCCGGCTGCCCGGCCAGCGGATCCTCGGCCCCCGGGTCGCGGTCCTCAACCAGGGCATCGGGGAGATCGCGGAGCGGCACGACGCCACCCTGGTCGACCTCTACGCCGACGACGTCTTCCTCAACCCGGTGCTGTGGAGTCCCGACCGGCTGCACCTGTCGGCCGCCGGGCACCGCCGGGTCGCGGCCCGGGTGCTGACCGCCCTCGGAGTCTCCCCGGACGAGGGCTGGCTGGTCGTCCCGCCGCATCCCGCACCGACACCGTGGCTGGCCGCCCGTGGCGCGGACCTGCGCTGGCTGCGGCAGTACCTCGCGCCGTGGGTCAGGCGTCGGCTCACCGGCCGGTCGTCCGGCGACACGCTCCTCGCCAAGCGCCCGCTGCTGGAGCCGTACGTCGACCGTTGAGGGTCAGCCGACCTGGAAGCCGAGGGCCTGGGCGAGCACTATCGTCTGGGTCGGGTCGACGATCGCGCCGGAGCGTTCCACAGTGGTCGGGTCGAGGGTGCTGAGGTCGCTGCCGCGCAGGTCGCAGCGGACGAACCGGGCGGCGCGCAGTTGCGCACCGGAGAGGTCGACCCCGGTCAGGATCGCGTCGGTGCAGTTCGCGCCGGTCAGGTCCGCCTCGCGCATCCGTACGCCCTGGATGGTCACACCGCGCAGGTCGGCACCGGAGAGGCCGACGAAGGACCAGTCCCCGCCGAGTACGGTCAGTGGCCGGACCGCCGAGGAGGCGAAGGTGCTGCCGACCAGCTTGCAGCCGGCGAACTCGGCCTCGAAGAAGTTGCACCTGGTGAAGGTGCAGCGCAGAAACGCCGAGTCGGTGTGCCGGGAGGCGTTGAACCGGACGTTGCCGAAGACGCAGTTGGTGAAGCTGCTCCGCTCCAGAGTCGCCTCGGTCAGGTCGACGTCGAAGAACTCGCAGTCGACGTACTCGTGTTCGACGAACTCGTCGCCGTACCAGTCCTCGCGCCGGAACGTCCGACCCTCGTGTCGTACGCCTGTCCGGGTCGGCTCCGTCATGTGACGACGGTAACCGAGGCGAGCCGCACTCCCGCGCCGACCGTCCGGCGTACGGTGGGGCCATGCCGATGCCGAGCGATCCCGCACCGAGCCTCCAGGGTTACGCCGACCCGCAGCGACTGGTCAGCACCGAGTGGCTGGCCGAGCACCTGGGCCAACCCGGGCTGGTCGTGGTCGAGTCGGACGAGGACGTGCTGCTCTACGAGACCGGTCACATCCCCGGCGCGATCAAGGTCGACTGGCATCTTGAGCTGAACGACCAGGTGACCCGGGACTACCTCGACGCCGAGGCGTTCGCCAGGCTCTGCGCGGCCAAGGGCATCGGCCGGGACGACACGATCGTCTTCTACGGCGACAACTTCAACTGGTGGGCGGCGTACGCGCTCTGGGTCTTCACCCTCTTCGGCCACTCCGACGTGCGGCTGCTCGACGGTGGTCGGCAGAAGTGGGTCGCCGAGGGGCGGGAACTCACCCGGGAGAAGACCGACCGGCCGCCGGCCGACTATCCGACCCCGCAGCGGGACGACGCGCCGATCCGGGCGTACCGGGACCAGGTGCTGGCGCACATCGCCGCCGGGCGGCCCCTCGTCGACGTCCGCTCTCCGAAGGAGTACACCGGGGAGCTGACCCACATGCCGGAGTACCCGCAGGAAGGTGCGCTGCGCGGCGGCCACATCCCGGGCGCGCTGAGCAAGCCGTGGAAGTCGGCGGCGAACGACGACGGCACCTTCAAGGGGCCGGACGAGCTGCGGGCGATCTACGCCGACCAGCTCGGGCTGTCGCCGGACGACGACGTGATCGCGTACTGCCGGATCGGCGAGCGGTCCAGCCACACCTGGTTCGTGCTGCGGCACCTGCTCGGCTATCCCCGGGTGCGCAACTACGACGGCTCCTGGACCGAGTGGGGCAACCTGGTCCGGGCCCCCGTGGTCAAGGGCGACCAGCCCGGCGGCCTCGGCTCCTGACCCGGCACGGCGCGGCGGGCGACGCCGTGCCGGGACCCTACGCGGCGGGGACGACCTGCCGGGACCCTACGCGGCGGGGACGACCTGCCGGGACCCTATGCGGCGGGGACGACCTGCCGCACGGCCACCAACCCGGGTACGTCGATACGCTGCCGTATCGTCCAGGTGCGCGGATCGATCCGGAGTACCGCGTCGGGCTGGCCGACGTAGAGCCGGTCACCGGCGGGCGGGGCGACGAGTCCGCGTACCTCGCCCGGGGTGGACCACCGCGGGTCCCTGCCGCGCGTGTAGCCCGCCAGGCCGACCACCTCACGGCCGGCCCCGACCAGCACCGTCCCGGCGGCGTCCACGGCCGACGCGGCCGGCGCGCCGCCGCCCGGATCCGCGCCACCGACTCCGGCGCCCGGGTCCGCGCCGCCCGCTCCGGCGCCGCCCGTCGGCGGGTCGAACCGGAAGCTCTCCAGCACGGTGAGTCCGTCGGGATCGATGGTGGCCAGTGCCCCGCTGCCGGTGTCCGCCACGTAGAGCCGGCTGCCGTCCGGGCTCAGCGTGATCGTGTGCCCGGCCGCCGGCCCCTCCCCGTACGGTGCCGGCAGGTCGATGCAGAACGCCCACCGTTCGGTCAGGTCGAGCGTGTGCACGAACGCGTGTACGTGCGGAGCGTCGTCGCGTGCCCCGTCCGGATCCGCCGTGCCGGCGATCCGGTCCCGGGTGTGTACGTGGTCCGGCTGGTGGGTGTAGAGCGTGAAGAGCCGCTTGCGCACCGGGTCGTGGACCGCCTGCCGGCCCTCGCCGCGCATCTCCTCCTCGGCGCCGGCCGGCACCACCGCCTTGACCCTGGTCAGCAGCGGTTCGATCCGTCCGGAGGCGAGGTCGACGACCCGTACCCGGTAGCGGTCCGGCGCGGTCGGCGGCAGGTAGTCGAGGACGAAGAGTGCCTGCTCGGTCGTGTCGAACGCCTCCGGTTCGAGGTTGCCGGGCAACTCCAGCCGGCGCCGCTCGCCGGCCCCGTCGGCGACCACGATCGTGGTCCGCTCCCGTGGCGCCGGCCGGTACGGGTTGCGCCCCGGCCCGGCGTCGTCGGCGAGCGCCACCAGGTCGCCGTCGACCGAGGTGGTCCGGGCGGTGAGCGCGCCGGTCAGGGTGCCGGCGCTGATCGGGGCGCCGTCCGGCAGCCGGTGACTGGTCAACCGGGTACCCCCGCCGGGGCGCTCGACCCGGACCAGCCGGCGGCCGTCCCCGCTGAGCACCGCCGGTGCGGGCTGGACCAGCAGCCGACCGGTCGCCGCCGCCACCACCGCCAGTCTGCCGTCGGTCAGCTCGACCACGAGCGCGTCCGGTGGTGCCGGTTGCTGGCGGGCGGTCCGCCCGTCGGTCCGGGACCGGCAACCGGCGGTCGCCGAGACCGCTCCGACCCCGGCCGCCCCGAGCAGCACCGCCCCGGCCACCCGCAGCACGCTCCGCCGCGTCGCCGGACCGACCGGCCCGGCCGTGCCGCCGGGCCGGTCCGCCAGGTCGGGTCCGGCCGTCCCGGCACGCCCCGTTGTCTCGTCGCGTTCGCGCTCTGCTGCGGTCGCCATGCCGGATAGAGGCGTGACGCGGTCGGCCGGTTCCTCGCCCACCCCGCGAAGGGCTCAAGATTCTTGTTGTCCTGTGGCGCGTGGCTGACCACAGGACAACAAGAATCTTGGCGGGCCTGTCGGTAGTGGGCAGATCGGGTCAGGGGGGTGGGGTGGGGTGGGGGAGCCAGCGGAGGAATCGGGTGGCCAGGTCGCGGGGGTTGGCGCCGGGCAGGTCCTGCAACGCGTGCTGGAGCTGCGCCGCGAGATAGACAAGTAGCCCGATGCGGTCGTTCCGGTAGGTCCAGAGCAGGCCGAGTCGGGCCGGCTGGCACGGCCAGGGCGCACCGCAGGTCCGGCACCGGAACGACGGTCTCGCGGGTGTGTGCGGACGGAACCGCGCGTGTGGGCCGTACACGACCGTTGCCCCGGCTACCGGAACTCGACTTCGCGGGTCCTGCGGGCCTGTCCCGGGGCGGCCGTGCCGGCGCGGCCGTTGCCCGGTTCACGGCGGGTCTGCGCCTGCCAGGCCGGGCGGTTGCCGCTGCGCCGGGCCCGGGGCGGGTGCGGTGGAGGGTCGGGTGTGATCCGAACCGGCGCCGGACAGCCTGCCGGCGGTGGGCCCGGCCGGTGCAGCGCCGGCACCGAACGCGGACACCGCCAACGACGGCCACAGGCACAGAAGATCCAGAGGAAGTACCAGGCGCGGTGGTGCCGGATGCGTGGGCGATGCCGTCTGGACATTCGAATTCACCTTTCGTGCGATCGTGTTGTGGAAGCGGGGCCGCCCGGTGTCGACGGCACGGCCCCGCGCGGTTCCGCCCGTCATATTCCGATCCCGGGCGGTTCCGCATGCCTTCCACTCTGGACGGCAGTCCCCTAAATTCGTTAGACGTCGATCGTCCTTGTGATTAATCGGCACTGCGCTGCTCGTCGGTGGGTTGGATTGAGTAGGACTGAATAGTTGATCTGTTGTTCGAGGGGGACTGAATGTTGACGGCGCTCCAGCAATCCATGATCGCTTTTATCGCGGACGAGATCCGACGGGCCCGGGTGGTCGCCAACCAGACCCAGGACGCATTCGGTCGGGCCGCCAACTTCTCCGCGACGCACGTGAGTTCGGTGGAGAACGGCACGCGGACGCTGACCCGGCAGTACGTCAAGGGCGCCGACCGCGCGCTGGCGACCGGCGGCCTCTTCGAGCGAATGCTGATCAAGCTCAGCCTGGAGAGCGAGCCGAGCTGGCTGCGGGAGTGGATCGAGATCGAGCGAAAGGCCGAAACCCTCCGCTGGTACGAGTACGCCCTCATCCCGGCCCTGCTACAGACCGAAGCGTATGCCCGAGCAGTCTTCGCCAGTACTGGCGTGCTGAGCGCCGACGAGATCACTACCCGGGTCACCGCCCGGATGGAGCGGAAGGATCTGCTCAGCTCGGAGAAGCCGCCGCAACTTGTCGCTGTTTTGGACGAAGGGCTGCTGCACCGTCCCATCGGCGGCCCGGAAGTCATGCGTGACCAACTGATGCACTTGACGAAGGTGGTAGCGGAGATGTCGCACGTCCGGTTGCAGATCGTGCCCACCTCGGTCGGCGCCTACGCCGGACTGACCGGGCCCTTCGTGGTTGCCACACTGCCTGGTGGCGAGAACCTCGCTTTTCTGGACAACTACCTTAAGGGTGTGGTGGTACAGGATCCGTCGGACGTAGTGTCGATGGGCAAGGCGTGGGAGGTCGTCCGGAGCGAGGCACTGCCACACCAGCAGTCCTCCAAGCTGATATTGGAAGCGGCGGAGCAATGGACCTGACCGGGGCAACCTGGCGCAAGAGCACCCGCAGCAACGGCCACAGTGGCAACTGTGTCGAGGTGGCGGACAACCTGCCGGCGGTCGTCGGGGTGCGGGACAGCAAGGACCCGGATGGTCCCGCGCTCACCTTCGCGACGCAGGCGTGGCGGTCGTTCGTCCGGGACGTCGCCACCCGCTGACCCGCCCGCACCGATCACGTCGCCGTCGCCGAGCGGCGGGCGCGACGCCCCACGCGAGGTCGGCCGGCGTCACCCGCTGCCAGGAGA
The DNA here is from genome assembly GCF_049179135.1 of Plantactinospora sp. WMMB782. NCBI lineage: Bacteria > Bacillati > Actinomycetota > Actinomycetes > Micromonosporales > Micromonosporaceae > Plantactinospora > Plantactinospora sp. WMMB782. The sequence goes on from NZ_JBMHMC010000007.1 coordinate 2,612,847, forward strand.
CGTAGACGGTCAAGGTCGCGTGTGGTGGCAGGAATCGGCCCAGCAGGCTGTCGCAACCAAGTCGTCCTTTGCGGGGTGCTCGGTTGAGCAGGATCGTCGCCGAGTCGATGCCACTGGTTGCGGTCTGTTCTCTGCCACGAATCTGCATATGCCGCGAAACCAGTGTCGTCCTTTCGGCAATTGATATTGGTGGCGGCGGTGCCGTTCAGGGAGTTGTCCGCTGGATTTTCGTCCAGAAGCGGACGAAGTGCGGGTCGAAACCGGAGGGGTCGGCGGCAGCTATGTCTACCGGTGTCCACCACCGGGCTTCCCGGAACTCGCCGCTGTCGAGTCGGAGCCGCCGTGCGCGCTCGATCCGCAGCAGGTACCACAGGCTCACGTCGGTGTGCCCGGCGTCCATCCCGACGGTACGGGTCACAGTGAGGAATGCCGGCCGCTCGTCCACCAGACCGCTGTCGACGGGTACGCCCAACTCCTCGTACGCCTCACGGCGGGCGGTTTCGGTGGGATGCTCGTCCGGGTCCACGTGCCCGCCCGGCGGCAACCACAGTCCGGCGTTGACGTGGTCGACAAGCAGCACGCCCCCGTCGACCGGGTCGACGGGTACGACGTAGGAGACCAGGTGGCGGGGTGGGATGGCCGGCTTGACCCGCCGGAACACGTCGTCGGTGCTCCGCAACCAGCCCAGCGTCTCCGACTGGTGACGGGCCTCCAGGTCGTCGGCCGCGACGAGCCCGGAGACGAGATCGTGCACCGCTGCGACCGAGTCACGCATTGCAGGAAGCTCCGTCCGTCGAGGGGTCAGTCGCGGAAGGTGCGGGCCAGGTGGCTGAGCGCGGCGTCGGCGTACCGCCGGTCGGCCGTCGCGCCGAACGCCAGGTCTTCGACCAGCGCGCAGCGGGCATGGAAGGCGGCGCGGGCGAGCAGGCCGGTCCCCGGCCGCTCCAGTCGGGCGGCGACCCGGGCGGCGATGTCCGGGCCGAGATCCCGGTAGATCCGGCCGAGGTCGTGCGCCGGGTCGGCAACCGCCGCGTCGGACCAGTCGAGCACGCCCGTCAGCCTCGTCCGGTCCGGTTCGGCGAGCAGGTGCTCGGCGCCGAGGTCGTTGTGGCAGAACGTCAGCACGTCCGGCTCGGCCGGTGGCGCGGCAGCCAGGAACCGGTCCACCGCCCGGCGTTCTTCGGCCCCGAGCAGTTCGGCGACCTCCGGCAGCACGGCGGCGGTTTCGGCCAGGTAGTCCGCCAGCGGGTAACGGTCCTCCTCGACCAAGCCGGCGACCTGTCGGACCGGGATGCCGTGGATCGCGGTCAGGAACTCCGCGAGCTGGTCGACAAGTGCAGCCGGATCGGCCGGCGGGCGGTCGAGCAGCGAGACACCCGACAGCCTGCGCTGCACCATCAGGCCCGCCTCGGGCGCCGCGGCGACCACCTCGGAGACCGGGACCGGCGAAACCCGGGCGACGACGTCGAGCAGCGCGACCTCCCGTTCGATCGCCGCCGCCACGTCCGTGCCGTCGACCGGCTTCAGCTGGCGGACCACGTACGCCCCGTCCACCTCGTACGCGACGTGGTCGGTGCCCTCGCCGAGCGGCACCAGGGTACGGACGTCCGAGCCCAACAGCCGGCGTACCAGATGGGTCGGATCGGTCATGCCGGCATCCGAGCGGGTACGGGCCGTGCCGCCCTCCGCCGGGTCGGCTCGGACCGACCGGACCGATCCGACGCCGCACCACGGACCAGCTTCCGCACTACTCCCACCGAACTACTCCCACCGAACTACTCCCACCGAACTACTCCCACCGAACTACTCCCACCGACGCTGCTCGCACCGACGCTGCTCGCACACCGCGATTGTGTCAGGAGGCAGTGTCGGGTCCCGCAGCTCGGGGCGGGCGGAGGTAGGGCCAGGAAAGGACGGTGAGCAGGATGAAGACGGCGGTGACGGCGTACAGCACCGGGGGCAGCCCGGTGGCGGAGCCGAGCAGTCCGGCACCGATCGCACCGACCGGTGCCGCGAGCAGTGCGACCGTACGCTGGGCGCCGCCGACCCGGCCGAGCAGTTCGGCGGGGACGTTACGCTGCCCGTACGCCGACCAGAGCGCGTTCCAGATCGCCGTGCCGGCGGAGAAGACGGCGAGTGCGATCCCGCCCGGTACCGGGTGTCGGGCCAGCGCCAGCGCGGCGGCCGCCAGCGTCTCGGCGACCAGTACGGCACGCAGTCCCGGCAGTGTGCCGAGCCGGGCGGCGATCCGCCCCGCGCAGAGTCCACCGCCCAGTGCGCCGAGCACCGCCGCCGACATGAACAGCCCGTACCCGGCGGCGGGCACCGCGAGCACCTCCAGGGCATAGAGCACGAAGATCGCGATCAGGCCGCTGGTGGCCAGGTTGGCGACCACGGTCAGCCCGGTGATTCGACGCAGGATGCGGTCCTGCCAGATCCAGCGCAGCCCCTCACCGGCCGCCCGCCAGCCGGCACGTGCGGTGTCGGGACCGGCCTTCGGGATCGCGGCAGCGGTGTCGGGACCGGCCTTCGGGATCGCGGCAGCGGCGGTGGGGTCCGGGGTGGTCTCGGACGCTGGACCGGGCAGGAGGATCGGGGACGGGCGCCGGGTCAGGGTCAGGGCGAGCAGGGCGGCGGCGGCGAAGGTGACGGCGTCGACGGCGAACGGCAGAGCCGCCGAGACGGCGAAGAGCACCCCGGCCAGCGGTGCGCCGACGAACCCACCGGCGACGGCGGTACCCGCCTGGAGCCGGCCGTTCGCGACCGCCAGCCGGTCGGCCGGCACGATGCCGGGCAGTACGGCGAAGGCGGCGGCGTCGAAGAAGACGCCGAGGGTGGCGAGCAGGAAGGTACAGCCGACGAGCGCGACGATCCCCACGTCGCCGGTGACGACCAGCAGGGCGAAGCCGGCGACCAGGACAGCACGTATGCCGTCCACTGTGGCCATCGTCCGGCGCCGGTCCCAGCGGTCGGCGTAGACTCCGCCGACCAGTCCGAACAGCAGCGGTGGAAGCTGACCGGCGGCCACCACCAACGTGACGGCGCGCGGATCGCGGGTCACCGAGGCGGCGAGCAGGGCCAGCGCCGGGGTGCGCAGCGCGTCGCCGAGCCGGGACAGCACGGTCGCCGTCCACAGTGTCCAGAACCCGCCGATCCCACCCATCCGACCTCCCACCCGCCTACCCACCGCCACCTCACGGCCGACCCGACCGAGCAGCGCCAGGCCGACCCGACCGAGCAGCGCCAGGCCGACCCGACCGTCGACCCTGCGGTCTCGACCGGGTCGAGAGTCAAGCCACGACAAGCCACGTCAAGCCACCGACCACCCACCCACCGACCACCGCCAACCGATAACCGCCAACCCTGACGACGGCACCGCGGCCGACACCTGGGCAATAAGGGAAGCAAGGCTGCTACCGCCGCCAATCGGGCAGCCCGCGTCCGCTCCTGCCGGGGCCGCCGGGGGTGTCCAACTGGTGGCGGTCGACACTTCGTGAGCAGCTACTGATTGACATCTGACTAGGCTGGTCGGGTGACGGTGAAGGAGCAGGTGATGGCGACGGAGGCCGACGCGCCCGCCAGCGGCGTACGGCGACGCCGGTCCCGGCGCGACGAGATTCTGGAGATCGCGGTCGGCCTCTTCGCGGCCCGTGGTTATCACGGGGTCTCGATGGACGACATCGGGTCGGCCGCCGGGGTGACCGGTCCGGCCCTCTACCACCACTTCGCCGGCAAGGAGGCGATGCTGATCGCCGCGCTGATGCCGGTGAGTGACGGGCTGCTGGCCGGCGGCCGGCAGCGGGTCGCGGAGCATCCGGACAACTTCCGGGCGGCCCTGGAATCCCTGATCGACTTCCACGTCGAGTTCGCCCTGGCGAATCCGGCGGTCATCGCGCTGCACCTGCACGAGCTGGACCGGCTGCCGGAGGAGCCCCGTCGGCAGATCCGGCGGCTCCAGCGGCTCTACGTCGAGGAGTGGGTGGGGGTGCTGACGGCGCTGCACCCGAAACTCTCTGCGGCCGAGGCGCGGGTACTCGCGCACGCCGCGTTCGGCCTGATGAACTCCACGCCGTTCCTCGGCGGCGAGGTGGACCGCCAGCGGCGGGCCGCGCTGCTCCGGGCGGCCACCCTGGCCGCGCTGCTCGCCGACCCGGACGACTGAGCCGCCGGGTTCCGGGCGCGACCGAGCCCGGTTCCCGGGTGACCGAGCCGCGGTTCCCAGTCGACTGAACGTTCGTTAAGCTAACCGTGTGGCGCTCGGGCGCCGCGTCCGACCCTGCGGTCCGCCGGACCGGAGAGTCAGCTTGACGAGAGGTTCACCGAGCCGGGTCGCGGCCGGGCCTACCACGGGTTACGGCCGGTCGAGTACGGGAAGGTAGCGCATCGACATGATCGAGTCTCTGCTCGTCGCGAACCGTGCCGAGATCGCCCGCCGGATCATCCGGACCGCCCGGCGACTCGGCGTACGGGCGATCGCGGTCCACTCGGAGGCGGACGCCGACCTGCCGTTCGTCCGCGAGGCCGACGAGGCGGTCTGCATCGGGCCGGCGAACCCGGCACAGAGCTACCGGAACCCCGAGGCGATCCTGGCCGCCGCGAAGTCGACAGGTGCCCAGGCGATCCATCCCGGCTACGGCTTCCTGTCGGAGAACGCGGACTTCGCCCGTACCGTCGAGGCGAACGGCCTGGTCTGGGTCGGGCCGGGCGCGGACGCGATCGCCGCGATGGGCGACAAGATCAATGCTCGTAACCTGATGGCCGCCGCCGGGGTGCCGGTGGCGCCCGGCAGCACCGACCCGGCCGGCACCGTCGACGCGGCGCTCGCCGCCGCCACCGGGATCGGCTTTCCGGTGATGGTCAAGGCCGCCGCCGGGGGCGGCGGGATGGGGATGGCGGTCGCCGCCGACGAGCCGGGCCTGCGGACCGAGTACGACAGGGTGCGCGCCTTCGCCGAACGGATGTTCGGGGACGGCTCGGTGCTGATCGAGCGGTACTTCCCCCGGGTGCGGCACGTCGAGGTGCAGATCCTCGGCCTGGCCGACGGCCGGGTGGTGGCGCTCGGCGAGCGGGAGTGCTCGGTGCAGCGGCGCAACCAGAAGCTGGTCGAGGAGTCGCCGTCCCCGGCGGTCGACGCTGACCTGCGGGAGCGGCTGCTGGCGGCGGCGGTCCGGGCCGGCGAGGCGGTCGACTACCGCAACGCGGGCACTGTCGAGTGCCTGCTCGACCCCGCCACCGGGGAGTTCTTCTTCCTGGAGATGAACACCAGGCTCCAGGTCGAACACCCGGTGACCGAGCTGGTCTACGGTGTCGACCTGGTGGAGCAGCAGTTGCGGGTGGCCGCCGGGCTGGCCCCGAGTTTCGACCCCGACGCGCTCGCCCCGCGCGGGCACGCCGTCGAGCTGCGGGTCAACGCCGAGGACCCGAAGCGGTTCCTGCCAGGTCCGGGCGCGGTCACCGCGTGGACCGAGCCGGCCGGCGACGGGGTCCGGGTCGACTCCGGGTACGCCCTCGGCACCACCGTCACCCCGTTCTACGACTCGCTGCTGGCGAAGCTGATCGTCCACGGCGCCGACCGGGCCGAGGCGATCGAGCGGGCGCGGGTGGCGGTGGCCGGGTTCGAGATCGCCGGCCCCAAGTGCAACCTGCCGTTCTTCGCCGAATTGTTCGACAATCCCGAGTTCCTGGACGGCAGCTACGACACCGGGATCGTGGCCCGGATGCGGGGCACGAAGTGAGCGCCGACCTGCCGGGCGCGGTCTCGATCCGGGAGGTCGGGCCGCGCGACGGGTTGCAGAACGAGGAACCGGTCCCGACCGAGGGCAAGGTGCGGCTGCTCGACCTGCTCGCCGGCACCGGCGTGCGGCGGATCGAAGCGGTCTCCTTCGTGCACCCGAAGGCGATTCCGCAGATGGCCGACGCCGACCAGGTGTGGGCGCGGGCGACCCGGGCGCCGGGGGTGCGCTACTCGGCGCTGGTGCCGAACTCGAAGGGTGCCCAGCGGGCCCTGGCCGCCGGCTTCACCGAGATCGAGGTGGTGGTGTCGGCCAGCGACACGCACAACCGGCGCAACGTCAACCGGTCCACCGCCGAGTCGCTCGACGACATCGCCGGGCTGATCGCCCTGCTGCACGAGGCCGGGGCGACCGCCGAGGTGATCGTGGCGACCAGCTTCGGCTGCCCGTACGAGGGGGACGTCGACCCGGCCCGGGTGGCCGGCATCGTCGACCGGGTGGTGGCCGACGGTGCGGACCGGGTCGCCTTCGGCGACACCACCGGGATGGCGACGCCGCGCCGGGTCCGGGAACTCGTCACCGCCGTGCGGAACCGGCAGCCCGACATCCCGGTGTTGCTGCACTTCCACAACACCCGGGGTACGGCGCTGGCGAACCTGCTGACCGCACTCGACCTCGGCGTCACCGAGTACGACGCCAGTGTCGGCGGGCTCGGCGGCTGCCCGTACGCCCCGGGGGCGAGCGGGAACGTGGCCACCGAGGAGGTGGTGCACATGCTGCACGACATGGGTGTCGAGACCGGAGTCGACCTGGACGCGCTGCTGGAGGCGGCGGCCTTTGCCGAGCGGCTGGTCGGCCGGGAGCTGCCCTCCGGGGTGCTCCGCGCCGGCCCGCGCACCCGGCTCACCAGCTAACCGCGACAACAGGTAGCCGCGACAACACAGCCGCGACAACACAGCCGCGACAACACAGCCGCGACAACAGGTAGCCGCGACAACACAGCCGCGACAACAAATAGCCGCGAGGCAACGGAACGACAGCGGAACGGGCCGGCGAGAACCGCCGGCCCGTTCCGGGTGCTGGGTCGTGCTGGCCGTTCGGCCGTCGGGTCAGCCGATCGGGGCGAGCATGGTGGTCGCCGGCCAGCTGTCCCGGAAGACCTGGTCACCGGTGCTGTCGGCGCGCTCCGGCCCGACCCGGGTGCCGGCGAAGAGCCGGGTCACCTGGCTCGCCTCGGCGCTGCTCGGGTACGGGTTGGTGCAGCTGGTACCCGCGCTGCCGCCCGACATCAGCAGCGAGCAGTTGCCGTTGTAGTTGTCCGGCAGCCCGAGGATGTGCCCGATCTCGTGCGTCATGATCCGCAGCGGGCTGTACTGCGCCGCCTGCCGGGTGTCGATGTAGACCCGGCCGTTGCCCAGGCTGGTCCGTACGGCGTACGAGCCACCGCCGGTGATCTGGTAGATCCGCAGGTTGGTGCCGCAGTTGGCGGAGAGCGTCAGGTTCGACGTGGCGTTGTTCCAGATCGAGGCGGCCTGGTTGGCGATGCTGGCGTAGCTGGGTGCCTGGCTGGTGTTGTAGCAGATGGTCATGGCGGCGGACGCGGGCGAGGGGTTGGCCAGCGTGATGCCGAGGGTGGCACCCGTGGTCGCTACGAACGCGACAAGCAGCCGGCTGATGCGTGAGGTCATGGCTCACTTCTCCGATCCGGGGGTCCGGTTGTGGGGGTGCCAGCAGCATAGTATGGACAAACGTCAATTCCACCATCCTGTCCGGATACGTGGTTGTTCGGTATGACGGCCGACCCGCTGGCCCGGGGTGGGGTGGGCGCGGTACCCTAACGATCGTTCAGGGAATCGACCCGGGGTTGCCACCCAGCCCCGGGGGCGGAGACGAGGGGGTCGGCGTGACACTCGACGGTGCGGCGCTGGAACAACTCGGCAAGCGGGTCCGGGCCGGCGGAGCGGAGAAGTACCACGCCGCCAACGCGGCCAGGGGCAAGCTCTTCGCCCGGGAAAGGATCGCGCTGCTCGTCGACGAGGGGTCGTTCGTCGAGGACGGGCTCTACGCCAACGCGCTCGCCGACGGGCTTCCCGCCGACGGCGTGGTCACCGGCCAGGCCAGCATCGACGGCCGGCCGGTCTGCCTGATGGCGAACGACTCGACCGTCAAGGCCGGCAGCTGGGGCGCCCGTACCGTCGAAAAGATCATCCGGATCATCGAGCGGGCGTACGCCAACGGGCAGCCGATGGTCTACCTGGTGGACTCGGCCGGCGCCCGGATCACCGACCAGGTCGACCTCTTCCCCGGCCGGCGCGGCGCCGGAAAGATCTTCTGGAACCAGGTACGCGCCTCCGGCTCGATCCCGCAGGTCTGCGCGCTGTTCGGGCCGAGCGCGGCCGGCGGGGCGTACATCCCGGCGTTCTGCGACGTGGTGGCGATGGTGGACGGCAACGCCAGCATGTACCTCGGCTCCGACCGGATGGTCGAGATGGTCACCGGGGAGAAGACCACCCTGGAGGAGATGGGCGGGGCGCGGGTGCACTGCGCCGAGTCCGGCGTCGGGCACTTCCTCTGCAAGACCGAGGCGGACGCCCTCGACGTGGTCCGCCGCTACCTGTCGTACCTGCCGGCGAACTGGACCCAGGCGCCGCCGGCCGCACCGGCGGTGGCCGCACCGGAGAAGATCGACCTGGCCGCGCTGGTGCCGGCGAGCGAGCGGCAGGCGTTCGACATGCGCCGGTACGTCAAGGGCCTGCTCGACGCCGACTCCTTCCTGGAGGTGCAGGCGCTCTGGGCCAGGGAGCTGACCATCGGCTTCGGCCGGCTCGACGGCCAGGTCGTCGGGGTGGTGGCGAACAACTCGATGTTCAAGGGCGGGGTGCTCTTCGTCGACTCGGCCGACAAGGCGACCCGGTTCGTGCAGCTCTGCGACGCCTTCAACGTGCCGCTGCTCTTCCTCTCCGACGTGCCCGGGTTCATGGTCGGCACGGCGGTGGAGAAGCAGGGCATCATCCGGCACGGCGCCAAGATGATCACGGCGATCAGCGAGGCGACAGTACCGAAGATCTGCGTGGTGGTCCGTAAGGCGTACGGTGCCGGGCTCTACGCGATGGCCGGCCCCGGCTTCGAGCCGGACGCGACGATCGCGCTGCCCACCGCGAAGATCGCGGTGATGGGCGCCGAGGCGGCGGTGAACGCCGTCTACGCCAACAAGATCGCCGCGATCGGGGACCCGGACGAGCGGGCCGCCTTCGTCGCCGAGCGCCGCGCCGGCTACGAGCAGGACATCGACGTCGTCCGGCTGGCCAGCGAGCTGGTGGTGGACGCCATCGTCGAGCCGGCCGACCTGCGCGCCGAACTCGTCCGCCGGTACGCCGCCGCCCGGGGCAAGGACCGCGGCTTCTCCCGCCGCCGGCACGGCGTCACACCCGTCTGACCGGAGCGGCCAGCCAGCGCCGCACCACCAGCACCGCCCGCGCGGCAGCCGCCGCACCAGCAGCAGCGCCCCGGCCGGGTTCGTCACGAGCGGACCGGCGGACCGACCGAACCGATGGAGGAACCCCATGGACTTCCGGCTCAGCGAGGAATACGAGGCGCTGCGATCCAGTGTGCGGTCCTTCGCCCGCGAGGTCGTCGCGCCGGCGATCGCCGAACACTACGAGCGGCACACCTTCCCGTACGAGATCGTCGCGCAGATGGGCAAGATGGGCCTGTTCGGGCTGCCCTTCCCGGAGGAGCACGGCGGGATGGGCGGCGACTACTTCGCGCTCTGCCTCGCCCTGGAGGAGCTGGCCCGGGTCGACTCCAGCGTGGCGATCACCCTGGAGGCGGCGGTCTCGCTCGGCGCGATGCCGATCTACCGGTTCGGCACCGCCGAGCAGCGGGCCCGCTGGCTGCCGAAGCTGGTCACCGGCGAGGCGCTGGCCGGGTTCGGGCTGACCGAGCCGGGCTTCGGCTCCGACGCGGGCGGCACCACCACCCGGGCGGTACTGGACGGCGACGAGTGGGTGATCAACGGTTCGAAGGCGTTCATCACCAACTCCGGCACCGACATCACCGCCCTGGTCACGGTCACCGCGGTCACCGGCAGCAACCCGGACGGCTCCAAGGAACTCTCCACCATCATCGTGCCGTCCGGCACCCCCGGCTTCACCGTCGCGCCCGGCTACTCCAAGGTCGGCTGGTGCGCCTCGGACACCCACGAGCTGACCTTCGAGGACTGCCGGGTGCCGGCGGAGAACCTGCTCGGCCAGCGCGGCCGGGGCTTCGCCCAGTTCCTGCGCATCCTGGACGAGGGGCGGATCGCCATCGCGGCGCTCTCGGTCGGGCTCGCCCAGGGCTGCGTCGACGAGTCCGTCCGGTACGCCCGGGACCGGCACGCCTTCGGCCAACCGATCGGCAACTTCCAGGCGATCCAGTTCAAGATCGCCGACATGGAGCGGCGGGCGCACACCTCCCGGCTGGCGTACTACGACGCGGCGGCCCGGATGCTGGCCGGCGAGGACTTCAAGCGGCACGCCGCGATCGCCAAGCTGCACGCCAGCGAGTGCGCGGTGGACAACGCCCGGGAGGCGACCCAGATCCACGGCGGCTACGGCTTCATGAACGAGTTCGCGGTGGCCCGGTTCTGGCGGGACTCGAAGATCCTGGAGATCGGCGAGGGCACCTCCGAGGTGCAGCGCATGATCATCGCCCGCGACCTGGGGCTGTAGCCGTCAGTCGACAGTGGTCAGCTCGGCCAGGGCCCGGACGGTCTTCCAGTTCCGGGTGGTCGAGGCGACGCCGAGCCGCTTCTCCAGGTAGGCGTTGCTGAACCTGCTCCGGCCGTACCCGTCGGGAAAGTGCAGGTAGACGTCCCGGCCGGTGTCGGCGAACCGGAACTCGGCGGTCTCGCCGCCCGGCACAGCGAGCCCGGCCACCCGGTCGGACCCCGGCGGCTCGGCCAGGAACGCCACCAGCAGCTTGACCTCGTCCGGCTGCCCGGACGCGTACGGGTTGCCGCCGGTCAGTTTCGCCAGCTCCGGGCCGGTCCGGACCATCACCGCCACGTCCACTGTCGACCGGTCGGCGAGGGCGCGGCGGATGTCGTCGGCCAGCCGTGCCGGGTCGGCGTCGTCGGCGGCTCCGAAGACGACGTTGCCGCTCTGCAGGTAGGTCCGCACGTCTTCGTGGCCGAGTTCGGTGACGATCCGGCGCAGGTCGGCCATGCCGATCCGGTTGTGCGAGCCGAGGTTGACGCCCCGGAGCAGTGCCGCGTACCGGACCATCCCGCCCCCTCGATCGACCCCGTCCGACGCCCGAGCAGCGTAACCTGCGGCAGGGTCGGCTGCGGGTCAGCGGCCGGCGCGACGCTGCGCGGTCCGGCGGCGACGGTGCAGCAGCAGCCCGAGCAGGGCACCGACCAGGACCACCGGGGCGACCGTGCCGAGCAACCAGCCGGCGCGGCGGCTCCGGTCGGGGTTCGCCGCCGAGGCGCCGGCCACCGGCGAGGAGACCTGGTCGCGGGCGTCCTGCCCCGGGCTGACGAGCCGGCCGACGGTCGCGTCGGCGGGCAGCCCGAAACCCCAGTCCAGCAGCGCCGCGCCCTGCTCCCAGCCGCGCCGCGGCTGCGACTCCGCGCCGAGCAGGGTGACCAGCAGGGTACGCCCGCCGCGTTCGGCCGCCCCGACGAAGCTGTGCCGGGCCAGGTCGGTGTAGCCGGTCTTGCCGCCCAGCGCACCGGGATAGCGGTGCAGGAGCTGGTTGTCGTTCCAGATCGGATAGCCCTTTGTGTTGTTCGCCGCCTGGGCCGGCACCTGTGCCATCCTCGTCGCCGCGTACCGCCGGAAGTCGGGGTGGGCGAAGCAGGCGCGGGCGATCAGCGCCAGGTCGTACGCGCTGGTGTACTGGCCGGGACCGTCCAGTCCGGACGGTGTCGCGGCGTGCGTCTGGTGCGCGCCGAGTCGGTTCGCCTCGGCGTTCATCGCGGCCACCCCGCCAGGCTGCCCGGCGGGGCCGCCGCCGAGCCGGGCCAGCACGTTCGCGGCGTCGTTGCCGGAGTTCAGGATCAGGCCGAGCCAGAGCGTCTCGACCGAATACCGGCCGCCGCGCACCAGCCCCACCGCCGAGCTGCCCGGTTCGAAGTCCAGGTCCGACCCGGTCACCTCGACGACCTGCCGTGGGTCGAGGCGGGGCAGCACCGCCGCCGCCAGCAGCAGCTTCTGCACGCTCGCCGGTACGCCGTACTCGTGTGGGCCGCAGCCGCCGAGGACCACGCCGCTGGTCAGGTCGGCGACCAGCCACGAGGTGGCGGTGACCCGGGGCGGTTCGGCGACCCCGGGCGGGGTGACCAGGCCGGGGGTGGCCAGCGCGGGGCCGCCGACCGCCGCCTTCGCCGGGTCCAGCGGCGGCGGGGCGGGCCGGCTCGGCCGGGCCACCGGCGGGCTCGGCGCCGGGCAGGGCCGGACCGGGGTACCCGCCCCGGTCTGGGCGGAAAGCCTCGGAACCGTCTGGGCCGGAAGCCTCGGAACCGCGGGTCCGGGCACCCCGGCCGCCGTCGTCGCGGGAAGCACCAGGAGAGCACTGGCTACTCTGAGTACGAGCAACCGTCGATTCATACTCCGAAGAGTAATCGGATTCACCCGTTCGGGTGGCGGAATCGACCAGGCCGCCAGGCCGCCTGCCAGGTCGGCCGGCAGTGCTGACGGCGGTCCCGGACGGATGTGCCCGACGGGCGTGATACCACCAGATCATCATGATGACCTGGTGGTATCAGCGCGAAAGTGGTTCTCCCTCCGCGGGTTGTCCCTCCGCGGGTTGTCCCTCGGCGCCGGTGACCGGGCGTCGGCCGCTGTCCCGGGTGAGCAGCAGCGCCAGGCAGGCGACCGCGACGCAGCCGGTCATGCCGAGCAGCAGTGCCACGGCGTTGTCCCGGCCGCCGAGTCCCATCAGCGGCGCCGCAACCGCGGCGAGTACCCCTTGCAGGGTGCCGAGCACCGCCGATCCGCTGCCGGCGGCCTTCGGCACCCGCTGGATCGCCAGCGCGGCGGCGTTCCCCATGAACATGCCGAGTCCGACGAAGAAGAGCAGCAGCGGGACCGCCGTCGCCCGGCCGAGCTGACCGGCCAGCGTGACGGCGAGCAGGCCGGCGGTGGTGGCCAGCATGATGGCCAGGCCGATCCGGAGCAGCAGCGCCGGCCGGGCGCCCCGGCCGACCACGCGGGCGTTCACCGCGCCGCTCAGGGTGGAGAGCAGCGCACCGGCGGCGAAGGCGACGGCCGCCTGCCGCACGGAGAGCCCCAGCACGTACTGGAGGAAGAAGGGTGACGCGGCGATGTAGCAGAACAGGGCCGCGAACCCGAAGCCGAACGTGAACGTGTAGCCGAGATAGACCCGGTCGGCCAGCACCGACCGGGCGGTGGCCAGGGTGGCGCGGAACCCGCCGGCATGCCGGCGCTCCGGCGGCAGACTCTCGGGTACGCCGACAAGCGCGACCAGCAGGGTGACCAGCAGCCCGGCGGCGAGGGTGACCCAGACGGCCCGCCAGCCGGCCGCACTCGTCACCACGCCGCCGATCAGCGGAGCGGTGATCGGGGCGATCCCGCTCAGCGCCATCAGGATGCCGAACATCCGGGCGGCGGCCGGACCCTGGGCGGTGTCCGAGATGACCGCCCGGCCGACCACCACCCCGGCGGCCGCGCTGAAGCCCATCACGAGACGCAGGGCGGTAAGCGCTCCCAGGGTCGGTGCGAAGGCGCAGGCGGCGGCGGAGGTCGCGCAGACCGCCGTGCCGGCGAGGATCAGCGGCCGGCGGCCGTACCGGTCGGAGAGCGGGCCGAGCACCAACTGGCCGAGGGCCAGCCCGACCACGAACGCGGTCAGGGTGAGCTGGATGCCGGCGGGGTCGGTGCGGAACTCGTCGGCCATCCGGGGGAAGGCCGGCAGGTACATGTCGATGCCCATCGGTGGCACGAAGGCCAGCAGCACCAGGGCGGGAAGCAGCAGCCGGCGGGACCGGGCGGGCGGTGCGGCGGGCTGTGCGGGCGGCGACGGCGGGCTGGACTCTTCGCTTCGGGAGGGGGCGGAAGTCACGCCGGCAAGTTACTATACCTATATAACTATGTCTAGCGTTATCCTCGTGAAGTGAAACGAGTGACCGTGGCGGACGAGACGGTGCTGCGGCAGGCGAGGACACTCGTACCGGTTCTGTACCAGCTGAGCCGGGTGCTGCGGCTACAGGGCACCGACGAGGCGGGGCTCGGCCAGCTGCCGCCCTCCGAGCTGGAGGTGCTGCGGTACGTCGCCGACTCCCCCGGGGTCTCGGTGAGCACCCTCGCCCGCGACCTCGGGCTGCACGCCAGCAACGTCAGCGCGACCGTCCGGGCACTTGTGGCCCGCGACCTGCTGCGCCGCGAGCCCGACCCGAACGACCGGCGGGCCGTACGCCTGCACGCGACAGTGGACGCCGCGCACGGCTCGGCCCGGATCGAGGACGCCTGGGCCCGGCTCTTCGCCGCCGCGCTGGCCGAGATCACCGACGAGCAGCGGGCCGAGCTGGCCGACGCCGCCCCGGCACTCGGCGCGCTCGCCGAACGCCTCCGGGTCCGCCGCGCCACCGAACGGAGCTGACCGCCGACCCGGAACAGACGGCGCCGCCCCGGCACACCGGACGGTCGATTCTGACCGGTTAGGGGCTGACGATCGACTGCTCAGGGTGTTTGCATGTGCGCCGAGGGCGACTGTCGACGGTCGTGCCCGGGGGAGGTTCGAGGGATGTTCGCTGCGTTCGGGCGGTCGCTGTGGCGGTGGCGCTGGGCGGTACTCGTCGGCTGGCTGGGCCTGGTGCTCGCCGGAGCCACCCTCGGCGGGCAGGTCTTCGACCGGCTCGACGACACCGACAACCTCCGTCCGGACGCCGAGTCGCAGCGGGCCGACCGCCGGATCGCCGAACTCCTCCCCGAGGGGCCGACCGTGGTCGCGATCGTCCGGGACCGGGACCCGTACGACCCGGCGCTGGTGGCCAGCGTCGACCGGGTACGCGCCGAGGTGCGGGCCGTACCGGGGGTGGCGGAGGTGGAGGACCTCTACAACGCGGCGGGCGGCCGGATCGGCGCCGACAACCGCAGCACGCTGGTCCGGGTCGAACTGGTCGACGGACTGCCCTCTGCCGAGCGGGAGGCGGCCGAGGACCGGGTCGTCGCCCTGCTGCGCGGGATCGACGCGCCGCAGGTGCTGGTCGGCGGCGAGGAGCTGGCCGAGCGCGCCTTCGCCGAGCAGGCGATCTCCGACGCGGCCGTCGGCGAGTCGATCGCGCTCGGCGTACTCCTGGTGGCGCTCGTGGTGATCCTCGGCGGCCTGCTCGCCGGGGTGCTTCCGCTGCTCGCCGCCCTCGCCGCCGTCGCGGTGACCCTGCTCGGCCTCTACGGCCTGACCGCCGTCACCGGAGTCGGCGAGTTCACCGTCAACGTGGTCACCCTGCTCGGCATCGGCCTGACCGTGGACTACGCGCTGCTGCTGATCGCCCGGTTCCGTGAGGAACGCGGCGACGGGCCGGAGCAGGGCGATCCGGTCGAGGCGCTGGCCCGGACGATGGCGACCGCCGGGCGTACCGTGCTGATCTCCGGCCTGGCGGTCGCGGCCTCGATGGTCGGGCTCTACGCCTTCGCCGAACCGCTGCTCGCCGCGATGGCGCTCGGCGGCGCGCTCGCGGTCGCGCTGGCCACCCTCGCCGGCCTGACCCTGCTGCCGGCGCTGCTCGCCGTCACCCACCGGCACATCCCGGCCCCAGGCGCCCGGACCTGGGTGCGCCGAGGGCTGGCCGCCGCCGCCCGCCCGGTCCGCCGGCCCGGCCCGGCCCGCGGCACCGCCGAATCCCGACCGGCTGCCCCGGACGCCCGCCCCGGCCTGCTCGGCCGGCTCGCCGGGTACGCGCAGAGCCGGCCCGGCCCGGTGGCGTTCGGCGTCACCGCCGGGCTGCTGCTGCTCGCCCTGCCCTTCCTGGCCGGCGCCAACCTCGCCAACTCCGACGCCCGGGCGCTGCCCCGCTCGATGGAGGCCCGGCAGGTGCACGACGTGCTGCTGCGGGACTTCGATGCGGGCCGGGCCGCCCCGGTCAGCCTGGTGGTCGCGGCCGACCCGGCCAGCGCCGAGGTGCGGGACCTGATGAACCAGCTCAACACGCTGCCACAGGTGATCCGGATGCAACCCCGCCCCGACGTACCCGGTGCGGCGCTGGTGATCGACCTGACGCCCCGGGGCACGACCGGCGGCCCCGAGTCCCGCGAACTGGTCCGCGCCGTCCGCGCCCTCGACCAGCCCCTGCCGGTGCTGGTCGGCGGGCCGGCCGCCGAGGTGGTCGACTACCGCGACTCGGTCGCGCAACGGCTGCCGTACGCCGTACTCGTGCTGCTGTTGGTCACCGGCGGGCTGCTCTTCGTGCTCACCGGCTCGCTGGTGATCCCGGTGAAGGCGCTCGTGATGAACGTGCTGACCCTGCTCGGCACGCTCGGCGTACTCGTGGTGGTCTTCCAGTGGGGCGTGGGCGCCGGGCTGCTCGGGGTGGAGTCCTGGGGTGGGATCGACCTGACGACGCCGGTGTTGCTCTTCGTCTTCGTCTTCGGGTTGTCGATGGACTACGAGGTGTTCCTGCTGGCCCGGATCCGGGAGGAGTGGCGGCGGTGGTCCGGTCTGCGTACCCCGGACGCCCGGGCCCGGGCCGGGCAGCGCGCCGTACTGGCCGGGATCGTCCGGACCGGTCCGGTGGTGACCTCGGCGGCGGTCTGCATCACCATCGTCTTCCTCGGCTTCCTGCTCGGTGACCTGACCGCCGTCAAGGAGATCGGCTTCGGCATGGCGGTGGCCGTACTCCTCGACGTCACAGTGGTACGCGGGCTGCTGATGCCGGCGGTGATGAGCCTGCTCGGCGAGTGGAACTGGTGGGCCCCGGCCCCGCTGCGCCGGTTGCACCGGCGGTACTCCGGCGATGCCGGAGCGACCGGCCCGACGGCGACCGGCGTGAGGGACCCGTCACCGGCCGGAATCGGTCATCAGTGATCTGTCGGATATCTGTGTCCTCTTCCGTCGGTAGCGCGACGTATCTATGTGAGGGTTCCTCGGGCCTGCGTAGTCTTCCTGCCCATGACTCCGGATCATGGCACTGACCGGGTTCCGGGTGGCTTCGCCGAGTTGCTCCGCCGGTGCCGGCTGGCGGCCGGGCTGACCCAGGCCGAACTCGCCGAACGGGCCGCCGTCGGGATCCGGACGGTCCGTGACCTCGAACGGGGCCGGGCGTCCCGGCCGCAGCGCACCACGATCGAGCTGCTCGCCGCCGCGCTCGGCCTGGCCGGTCGGGACCGGGCCGACTTCGTCGCGCTGGCCCGGGGCCAGGCCGGACCGGCGGTGGAGTTCGGCACCGGCACCGCCGCGCCGCCCCGACGCCTGCCATCGCGCGGCTTCGGCCTGCCCGAGCCGGGTGAGCTGATCGGGCGGGACCGGGACGTGGCGGACCTGGCCGCGATGTTGACCGAACAGTCCCGGGTGGCGCGTGGCGTGGTCAGCCTGGTCGGCCTCGCCGGAGTCGGCAAGACCGGACTGGCCCTCAAGGTCGCCCGGGAGGTCGGCGACGACTTTCCCGGCGGCACCGGCGGGATCGTGATGATCGAGAATTCCACCGTGGGCGACGTACTCTCCGTCGTCGCCACGGTGTTCGGCGTCGGCCGGGCCAGCGACCTCGCCGGCCGGCTCTCGGATGCACCCTCGCTGCTGCTGGTGGACGCCGTCGAACGGGCGCCCGGGGCGGCGGCCGAGGCGCTGGCCCGGCTAGCCGAGATCGCGCCGACGCTGCGGGTGCTGACCACCGGTCGGCACCCGGTCGGGCTGGCCGGCGAACGGGTCCGGCCGGTCACCCCGCTGGAGGTGCCGCCCGCCGACGCCCCGGCCGACCTCGCGGTGGCGGCGGACTACCCGGCCGTGGCACTGCTGCTCGCCCGGCTGCGCCAGATCGGCCGCGAACCGCCGCACCCCGACGAGGTGGCCGCGCTTGTCGAGCTGGTACGCCGGCTCGGCGGACTCCCCCTCGCCATCGAACTCGCCGCCGCGCACGGCCGGGTGCTCAACCTGAACGAGCTGCTCGACCGGTACGGCAACCGCCTGCTCGACCTCGGCGCACCGCCGGTGGCCGGCGAGGCGGTGGTGACCCTGCGGGACGCGGTGGCGGCGAGCTACCGGCTGCTCGACGCCGACGAGCGGGCCGCCCTGCGCCGCCTCTCGGTACTACGCAACCGCTGGTCGGTGGAGCTGGCCGAGGCGATGCTCGCCCCCGACCCGGCCCCACCCGACGGGTCGGTCGGCCCGGGCGGGCCGGTCGGCCCCGGCGGGTCGGTCCCGCCCGGCACTTCGGCGTGGTCGGTGGAGGATGCCGACGACCGGTCGGGCTGGCCGGTCGACCCGGTCCGGTTGCTGGACCGCCTGCTGGCACACGGGCTGATCGGCTCCCGGGGCACCGGCCCGCTGCGCTTCCGGGTCCTGGACGTGGTGCGGGACTTCGCCGCCGAACGTGCCACCGCCAGTGGTGAACTGGCCGCGATCCGGCGTCGGCACGCGTCCGTCTTCGCCGGGCTGGCCGCCCGGGTGGCACCGGACCTGGCCGGCGCCCGGCTCGTCGAGGCGGTCGGCCGGCTCGACGAGGTGGCCGGTGACCTGTGGACCGCGCTCGCGTACTCGGCCAACGACGACCCGCACACCGCGCTGTGGCTGGCCGGGAACCTGGCCCGCTGGTGGCGCTACCGGGGACGGGACGTGGCCGGCCGGCAGTGGTTGCGCCGGTTGCTGGACGATCCGCGTACCGCCGACGCCGAACCGGCGGCCCGGGCCTGGGCGCAGGTCGGCGTCGCGCAGCTGGCCCAGGAGCACGGCGCGGGGCCGCAGGAGTTGTCGACCGTCGAGGCGGCGGTGGAGACGTTCCGGCGGCTCGCCGACGTCTCCGGTGAGCTGGCGGCCCGGAACGTGCTCTGCGGGGTGTGGACGGCGCTCGGCGGGCACGACGAGGCGCGGCGGCACGGCGAGGCGGCGCTGGAGCTGGCCACCCGTACCGGCCGGGTCCGGGAGATGGCGGTGGCGCAGAACAACCTGACCTGGCACGAGATCCGGGTCGGCGACCTGGTTGCCGCCCGGCGCCGGCTGGCCGCGGTGGACCGGCTCGCCGGGGAGTGCGGCGAGGAGCGGCTCCGGGTGCTGGCCCGGGCCAACCTGGCCGAGGTGGCCCGGCTGGAGGGCCGGTACGCGGACGCGGTCCGGCAGGGTCGGCGGGTGGTGGCCGCCCTGGCCGATCTCGGCGACCCCGGGCACCGCAGGCGGGCGCTCGGCACCGTCGGTCTGGCCCTGACCCAGGACGGGCGGCTCGACGAGGCGGCGGCGGTACTCGCCGAGCTGCGGGCCCGGAAGGCGGGCGAGGCCGGCCCGGCGGAGTTGGAGTCCGAGCCCTCCCGGCCGGACGAGATCCCGCCCCGGGACGACGGGATCTGTGCGCTGATCGAGGCGAACCTGGCGACGCAGCGGGGTGACCGGGAGTGGGCGGCCGAGTGGTACGCGGCGGCCGTGCGGGCCTGCGAAGGCTCCCGGGACCTGCGGGACGTGGCAGAGGCGCTGGTCGGGCTGGTGGCGAGCACCGACGATCCGGTGGCGCGGGCGACGGCGGTCAGACGCCTCTATCAGGTGTGTCGGGAGGGCGGGATCGTCCTGCTGCCCGGGGAACGCGCGCTGGTCGGCCTGACGGACGAGGAGCCACCCTGGGGGCGTGCCGAGCCACCTTGGGGCCGTGGCGCGAGCGAGACAGCCCCCCGACAGAGCCCTCACTGATCCCCGCCCGCGCCACGTCCCCAGAGCCCCCCGGCTGCCTGAAGACTAACCAGCTTTGCTTGCCCGTTTTATGCGTTTGATGGGTGAAGCGACGATATGCACGTGACTTCTGCCGGTCTTTCTGCCGGTGGGCATGCCGATGCCAGACGTCCCATCCGGGGCATAAATCGGCATCGGAACCGGCGTGTCGACAGGTAGGCGCCGGCTCAGCAGGCGGTGGTCGCCTCGGCGGCGCTGCCGGCGGTGGCACCGGGATGGACCGCGTCCCGGACGATCCGCAGCGAGTCGAGCAGGCTCGCCAGTTGGGCTGGTTCGAGCTGACCGATGAACCAGTCCTGGATCAGTTGGACGTGGCCGGGAAGCGTCTCCGCCAGGCGGGCCATCCCGGACTCCGTCACCACCGCGTACGCGCTGCGCCGGTCGGAGGGGCAGGCGCGGCGGCGGAGCAGGCCGTCCCGCTCCATCCGGTCGACGACCCGGGTCACGCCGCTGGTCGAGAGGGAGGTCTGGGCGGCCAGGTCGGTCATCCGGAGCTGGTGCTCGGGTGAGCGGGCGAGGCGCATCAGGACCTCGAACTCGACCGTCGACAGCCCGTGCTCCTCGTACTGTGCGGCAAATCTGGCGGCGAGCCCGGCATGCACCTCCATGACCAGGCCCACGGCCGTGATCCGGGCGTCGTCGTGCAGGTTCTGGGTCACGGGGTAATCGTAGCAGTAGTTGACACCGGGAATATTGCTGTGACTATAGTTGCTCTGTCAGTCATCGGTCACACAACCTATCTCCTGGGAAGGCATCACCATGACCAGCAGCGCCGAGTCCGCCACCACCCGTACCTGGGAAGGGCTGACCATCCCCACCGCCGGCACCTACCTGCTCGACCAGGCGCACAAGCGCGTCGGTTTCGTGGCCCGGCACATGATGGTGAGCAAGGTCCGTGGCCAGTTCCGCGAGGCGGAGGCGACGATCACCGTCGGCGAGAACCCGCTGGAGTCCTCGGTGACCGCGACCATCCAGGCCACCAGCATCGACACCGGCGCCGACGACCGGGACAACCACCTGCGCAGCGGCGACTTCCTGGAGTCGGAGAAGTACCCGACCCTGGAGTTCCGCAGCACCGGGGTCAAGTCGCACAGCGGCAACGAGTTCGTGCTCACCGGTGACCTGACGATCAGGGACGTCACGAAGCAGGTCGACCTGGAGGTCGAGTTCGAGGGTGCCGGGCGCAGCCCGTTCGGCCAGGACATCTTCGGCTTCACCGCCAGCACCGAGATCGACCGCGAGGACTTCGGGCTGACCTGGAACGTGGCGCTGGAGACCGGCGGCGTACTGGTCGGCAAGAAGATCAAGATCGAGATCGAGGGCGAGGCCATCCGCCAGGCCTGACACCCCGACACCCGACCGGCCGCGGTCGGATCCGAGACCCGGATGCCCCGGTTGCCGATCAGATGGTGACCGGGGCGCCTCTTTGGGTAATGCGCCCGGTGGAAGAGGCAATTCGATGGTGTGCGAGGGTGGACGCAGCGCGGCTGTCCGCTCACGCGCAGCGGCGGGCGCTGTGGTCCTGGCCATCCGCGCACGGCGCTCCTACGGTAGTGATTCGAACGCGCTTCCCCGGGGCAAACGCCTCTGGACTGCGCAGACAGCGCCTCGCGGCGGGAGGGGTCGATGGGCCAGGACGTGTCGGAGGTCCCCTTCACCCGGGAGGACCGGATCCGCTACCGGCAGAAGGTCCGCCGGTGTCTGGACGTCTTCGCGCTCATGCTCGACGACTTCGGCTTCGACGCCGACCGGCCGACCACCGGCCTGGAGATCGAGCTGAACCTGGTGGACGCGAACGCCGAACCGGCGATGCGCAACGCGGAGGTGCTGGACAACCTCGCCGACCCCAGTTTCCAGACCGAACTGGGCCAGTTCAACCTCGAACTGAACGCCCGGCCCCGGCTGATCGAGGGCGCCGGCTTCGCCGACTACCAGCAGGACCTGCGGGCCAGTCTCGGCCGGGCGGAAGAACTGGCGGTCAAGTCCGACGCCAACATCATCCTGATCGGCATCCTCCCCACCCTCACCCCCCGGCACCTGGTCCGGGACAACCTCTCCAGCAACGAGCGCTACCAGGTGCTCAACGACCAGATCGTCGCCGCCCGGGGCGAGGACATCGAGCTGGACATCCGGGGCGTCGAGCGGTTGCAGACGCACACCGACTCGATCGTCTCCGAGGCCGCCTGCACCAGCCTCCAGTTCCACCTCCAGGTGGCGCCGGACAGCTTCGCCGACTACTGGAACGCCTCCCAGGCCATCTCCGGGATCCAGGTCGCGCTCGGCGCCAACTCGCCGTTCCTGCACGGCCGGCAGCTCTGGGCGGAGACCCGGGTCGCCCTCTTCGAGCAGGCCACCGACACCCGCCCCGACGAACTCAAGGCCCAGGGGGTACGTCCCCGGGTCTGGTTCGGCGAGCGGTGGATCACCTCGATCTTCGACCTGTTCGAGGAGAACGTCCGCTACTTCCCGCCGCTGTTGCCGATCTGCGACGACGAGGACCCGGTCGAGGTGCTGCACAACGGTGGCATCCCCCGGCTGCCCGAGCTGCGGCTGCACAACGGCACCGTCTACCGGTGGAACCGGCCGGTCTACGACATCATGAACGGCCGCCCGCACCTGCGGGTGGAGAACCGGGTACTCCCGGCCGGGCCGACCGTGATCGACATGCTGGCCAACGCCGCCTTCTACTTCGGGCTCGCCCGGGAACTGGCCGAGGGCGACCGGCCGATCTGGAGCCAGCTGACCTTCGGCGCGGCCGAGGAGAACTTCCACGCCGCCGCCCGCCGGGGCATCGACGCGGTGGTCACCTGGCCCAGGCTCGGCGAGGTGAAGGTGACCGAACTGGTGCTCGACGTACTGCTGCCGAGGGCGGCCGCCGGGCTGGACCGGTTCGGTGTCGGCGCCGAGCACCGGGATCGGCTGCTCGGGATCATCGAGCAGCGCTGCCGTACCAGGCGCAACGGCGCGGTCTGGCAGGTCGAGGCGGTGCAGGCCGCCGAACGCGGCCGGGGGATGGACCGGTCCGAGGCACTGCACCACATGCTGCACCGGTACGGCGAACTCCAGCGGACCGACGAGCCCGTGCACACCTGGCCGGTCGACTGACCCGTGCTGCCCGTCCGCCACCTGCCGGACAGCGGCGAGCGCTGGGCCCGGAAGCTCTGGGCCGGATCGGGTGGGGCCGGCTCGCTGGGCCGGATCGGGTGGGCCGGCCGAGCGGGAGCGTTCAGCGGGAACGGCGGCCGAACCTGCCGAGCCTGCCCTTCGTGCCACCCTCGTCGGCCGGCCCGGTCGTCTCCGCCGACCCGGCCGAGTCCGGTGCCCCGGCGGTGACGCCCGAGGTCGACTGCTCGGCGTCACCGGTCTCCGGCACCTTGCCTGCGCTGGTCTCCGATCTGCGGCTGCTGCTCTCCGGCCGGAGGCTGTTGCTGGCACCCGGTCTGCCGCTGGTGTCAGACGGCTCGGAGGTGGGCGGGATGGGCCCGCTGTTCGCCCCGGCGTCCTGCTCGTCGGCAGCGTCGGCGGTGGCGTCGGTGGTGGTGGCGGTGGCGCGGCGTCGGTGGCGGGAGGTCCGGGCCTCGTCGGTGCCACGCCGGTCCGGTCCGGTCGGCTGACCGGGCAGCCGGGCGGATCGCGCCGCCACGCCGGCCGGCTCGGTCGAGTCGGTGTCGGGGTCGACGTCCGGCGGCGTCTCCGGGCGAGCGCCGGGCGGCCTTGAGCCGGCCCCGGGCGCGGAGTCGGTGCCGAGGGCGGAATCGGTCCCGGGCGCGGAGCCGGACCCGGAACCCGGGGCGGCGTCCGCCCGCACGGCCATCGTCTCCGCCCGCTGGGCGAACGCCGCCACCAGCGCCGACCCGGCGAGTCCGGCCACCACCGCGTACGGCGCCATCAGGTGCGCCGACACCTGCTCGGGGCGGATGCCCACCAGCCGCGGCGCGGCGACGAAGTAGGCGACCGCCACCAGCAGCGGCCCGGCGATGCCGGAGACGACGGCACCGACCCGGGTCGCCGGACTACGGGCCGCCGAGCGGGCGGCGAGCGCGCCGATCAGCAGCGCCGAACCGAGCGACAGGGCGGCACCGGGCCAGTAGAAGTACTCGCGGAACCAGAAACGTTCGCCGTCCGAGGTCAACTGCCAGACGCCGAGCTGTGCCGCGGCCAGCCCGCGCCCGGAGAGTACGCCGTCGACGACCGAGATCAGTGCCAGTGCCCAGAGCCAGCAGACCGTACCGAGGACGTTGCCGGCGACCGCCGGTGACGAGATCGCCCAGATCGCCGCGACCAGCCCGAGCAGTACGCCGAGCACCGCATAACCGGCGGCCACGGTCTGCGGAGCGGACGTGTCGGCCCGGACCGCCTCCCGGGCGGGTACGGCGACAAGCACCACGGTGACCAGCGCGCCGGCCGCGGCGGCAACGGCGAGCACGGCCCGCCACAGCAGCCCGCCCAGGGCCGGCTGTCGACTGCCCGCCGGTGCGGTGGAGCGTCGCGCCCCGCCGCCGAGCCGGTAGGCGCAGACCGCACCGGCGATGGTCGAGGTGGCGGCTATCCAGGTGGCCCAGGTGAGACTGGCGACCCAGGCCGCCTCGCTCGACCCGCCGGCCGGCGGCAGCCAGGCGATGATGCCGAGCCCGTAGCCGAAGCCCAGTTGAGCGGCGCCGGTGCCGGCGGCAACGCCGACCGCCGTCGCGACGGATCCTCCCCAGCCTCGTGCGGCCATGCGGGGCAGCGTAGCGTCCATCCGACGTGCACGGCGAGCCGTGAACCGGCGGCAGCCGGCCCGACACGTACCGTGTTCGGTTGCGCTCCGGTGGCCGGTCCGCCGATGCTGTCGGGCAACACTTCCAGGGGTCGGACGGGACAACGGCGTGAAGTTTCGTACGCCGGACGGCGAGGCAGGGTCGCACATGACGGATGAGGCTGTGGCGGGACACCCGCACCCCGACGGCGGTGGCTCGAGCCGTACGGGTCTGTTCGCGGGCGCGGCCGTCGGACTGGTCCTCTGCGCCGTCGTCGGCGCACTCGGCGGCTACCTGCTGGCCGGTGACGGAGGCGACCCGGACGACCGGTACGACGCCGGCGGGCCGACTCCGACGGCCGAGGCGACGAGCAAGCCACCCCGGAGTACGCCGAGCCGTACGCCCAGCCGCCGGCCGAGCAGCACCCCGCCGCCGACCGGCCAGATGCCTCTGCCGAACGTGGTCGGGAAGGACTTCGAGTCGGCCCGGGAGGAGTTGCGGCGGCTCGGTCTCGGCGTGCAGTTCGTCTTCGGTCGGGCGGGGGACGACCGCACCGTCGTCAGTACCAACCCGAAGGCCGGTACGGCGGTGAAGCGGGGCATCACGGTGCGGGTCACAGTGGTCGGCGCGGCGCCGGAGGTGGTGGTGCCCGCGCTTGTCGGCGAGTCCTGCAATCTGTCCGCGCGCCGGCTGGTCGAGGACGGGCTCTATCCGAGCTACCCGACCGGGGAGCGGGGCGCGGTGCGCAACCAGGACCCGACCGGCGGGACGGTGGCCCGCTGGAACGACCGGGTCCGGCTGTACTGTTCCGACGCCCCGGCACCGGACGGCACCCCGACGCCGTAGTCCGGGGGTCGGCGGCGCCGGCCGGGGAGGTCCGCCCCGGCCGGGGCGTCGGAGCAGCGGACAGCCGGTTCGTGCACCCGGGGGTCCGGCGCGGACACGCCCGGTCGCGACGTTGGTGGTCGACACGTCCGGGCGGATAGGTTTGACGGGGTTCGCCCGGTCAGTTCCGATGGCGAGAGGACGTGCCATGTCCGACGACCCACGACAGCCCTCGGACGACGATCGAGGAGTGGACGGAGACCGGGGCGTCTCCGACATACCCGGGAATCAGCCGCCCCCGGCCGCCGGGCCGACCGCCGCCGGGCCGACCGCCGGGCCGGACGACGCCACCAGCCGGATCGGCGAGACCCGCCGGCAACCCGGTACGCCGGAGGCCACCGCGCCGATCCCGCCCCGCGAGCCGGCCTGGTCCGGCCGGGCCGGAGTGCCGCCCCGGGGCGTCCAGCCGCCCCGCCAGCCGCAGCCGGAGTGGGGCTACGACCCGGATCCGGACGACCGGCGCTGGTGGATGCCGATCCTGATCGGGACGGTGGCGGTGATCCTGCTCGGTGTCCTGGCGGCCGCCGGATGGTGGATCGTCGACTCGGCCCGGCGCGACGGCCCCGCCGCCCCGTCCCCGACGGCGACCAGCCCGGCACCGACGCCGACCACCGTCCCGCCGACCACCCCGCCGCCCAGCACCCCGGCGCCGACCCCGAGCGCCACGGCCGGAACCCCGGTCCTGGTGCCCCCGCTCGTCGGACTGTCCCAGCAGGAGGCGGTGGCCGAGTTGGAGCAACTGGGCCTGGTGGCCCGGATCCGGCCGCAGACCTCGGGCCGGTTGCCGGGGACCGTGCTGGACACGGATCCGTCGACGGGCACGGAGCTCGAGCGGGGTGCCGAGGTCGTCCTGGTGGTCGCCGTGCCGCCGACCGGTGCACCGACCACCGAACCCGGTCCGGTCGGCCCGACCCAGCCCACTCCGGGCGGCTGACCGCCGGCGCATCCCCGACCGATCACCAGTAGCGGCGTCGGGTGCCGACCATCACCAGCCCGACGGCCGAGATGACCAGGCCGAGCAGGCCGGAGTACGCGAGTGACCGCCGGTAGCCGGGTGGCGGCCCGTCGGTGTGCGGCGCCGGCCCGGCCCGCCGTTCCCCGGTTCCGGCCGGTTCCGGCGCCGGGCCGGCCGGCGTCGGATAGCCGCCCCGGCTGTCGTCGCCGGGCCGGGAGGCGGGGCCGGAGGTGCCGGCTGTGCCCGCCCGGCTGCCCCGGGCAGGCAACCGGTGCCAGGACCGGCCGCGCCACTCCGGCCAGCCCCGTTCCGCGTCGGTGTCGGGTGCGGCGGCCGCCGCACCGGGTGCGGCGGGCATTGCCGGGCCGGGTGTGGAGGACGCCGTCGCATCGGGTGTGGAGAGCGCCGCCGCGCCGTGGCCGGCGGAGTTGGCGGGGTCGCCGTGGCCGGCGGAGTTGGCGGGGTCACGGTGGCCGGCGGAGTGGGCCGGCTCGGGGTCGGGGTCGGCAGGTGCCGGCTCGGCCGGCGGCGCCGGATTGGCAGCCGGATGCCGTACCGAGGGTGGGCGGCCGGTGCCGGTGCCGGTGGCGCAGCCGGGCAGGCCGACGGTGATCAGGATCAGCAGCACGCTGACCCGCATGTTCCGACACGTGGTCCGGTGTCGGTCGGAGGTCTCGACGGCCATCGGCGGCTCCCAGGATCGGGGCCCTCGACGACGCGCGGGTGGCAAAGCGGTGGGGTGGGACACGCCCAGTCTATTGCGGTGGCCGGGCGCGGTGCCCGGGCTTCCGGCGATTGCGGTGCGTCCGGGCTTCCGGCCAATGCGGCGCCGGGTGGCAGACCCTCCGTCGCATGCGGCGCCGAGTACCCGACCCTCGGTCGCATGCGCCGAGTACCCGACCCTCGGTCGCATGCGCCGAGTACCCGGGCTTCCGTCTGATGCGGTGCCGGGCGGGCGTCCGACCCGCCGTCGGATGCGGTGTCCGGTGCCGCCGGACCGGGGTGGCGGTCAGCCGACCCGGACCCGTGCGGCGAGCGGGTCAGCCGACCCGGACCCGTGCGGCGAGCGGGCTGGAGTTGGTCCGGAGCGGACGCCGGGGCTGCGGATAGTTGTGCCGTCCGGAGTTGGACTGGAGCTGGCGCAGCCCGTTGACCTGCACGAATATCGACCGCCGTTCGACCGCGTCACCGCTCGGGTTGAGTTCGTACCCGTCGAGCCAGACCCAGCCGTGATAGGTCTGCCAGTCGTGCACCCGGATCACCCGGAAGTAGATCGGCGCGGCGAACTGGACGCTTGCCGCGCGGGTCACGTGGAGCACATCACCGGAGCGGGGAAGGGGCACATCAGCTCCTGTCCGACTGGCGCCGGGGGGCCGGCGGAAGTGGCGGGCGGGGGTCTGGTGGTGGTCCGGGGCGCGGTCCTCGGATGGCCGTCCGCGTCGACCGGCCCGGTGTGGGACGTCGGCCGGGGCGATGTGTCGTTGCCATCACATCGCCCCGGGCCGACGCCTGTCGACTCCGGGACGCGCCAGCCGCCGTAGCGGCTCTGGCATACAGCGGCGGGGGCTCTTACCCCGGAGCGGGGCTTCTCGCCGTACCGCCGGCACGACCGTCCCCGCGGTCAGGCGAGAATGGGGGAGCATTGCGTCGCCTGACCAGATGGGAACGCTGCGTAGCCCGAGCCATACGGACAGGGTGCATCAAGAACATGATCAATGCAAGTTGCAGTTTGCCCTTTGCTCCGGGATGGCGATAGTGGATGTTACGGCGCTTGTCGCGTCTTGCGTCCAACCGGCACACTGGACCAGGTTTCGGCCACCTGTGGCCGACATGGTCATCGCGCCATCCGCCACGAATGGACCCCCGCCGATCGGCGGTCGAACCCTGCGGCGGCAATCCGACTCCTAATTGATCGCCCGGAGGTGACCCGGTGACCGAGCGCCGGAGCCCGACCATCCGCCGCCGCCGGCTCGGCGCCGAACTGCGCCAGCGCAGGGAGAAGGCCGGCGTCACGATAGAGGCCGTCGCCGAGTTGCTGGAGTGTTCCGCGTCCAAGGTGTCCCGGATCGAGACCGGGCACACCACGGCCACCGTCCGGGACGTCCGCGACATGCTCGGCATCTACGGCGTGACCGGTGCCGAGTGCGACGAGCTGATCCAGATCACCCGGGAGGCCCGGCAGAAGGGCTGGTGGCATCCGTACAGCCCGGTGCTCGCCGGGGCGTACGTCGGGCTGGAGGCGGCCGCCGCCTCGATCCGGGCGTACGAGCAGCAGACCGTGCCCGGGCTCCTGCAGACCGAGGAGTACGCCCAGGCGATGATCCGGTCCGCCCGGCCGGACTGGGTCGCCGAGGAAGTCGACCAGCGGGTCCGTGTCCGGTTGGGTCGTCAGTCGTTACTTGACCCGGACGATCCGATCGATCTGTGGGTGGTGCTCGATGAGGCGGTGATCAGCCGGCCGGTGGGCGGCGACGCGGTCATGCGGGCCCAGTTGGAGCGGCTGGTGGAAGCCGCTGACCTACCGAACGTCACGCTCCAGGTTCTGCCGTTCGAGGCCGGTGCGCACGCCGGCATGGACGGCACTTTCACCATCCTGGGCTTCCCGGAACCGGGCGATCCGGATGTGGTGTACGCCGAAAACGCCACAGGGGGTCTCTTTCTGGAGAAGCGGGATGAACTACAGAAATACATATTCATCTTCGATCACATCCGCGCGGCAGCCCTACGCCCGGAGGAGTCCGTCGCGCTGATTTCGAAGCTGGCAGAGGAGCCATTGTGGAAGTGGAGACAAAGGGGTACCGCGTCGACCTGAGCGGGGCAGCCTGGCACAAGAGTTCGCGTAGCGGACCGAATTGTGACAACTGCGTCGAGGTGGCCTTCGCGGGCGGCGCGATCGCGGTACGCGACTCCAAGAACCCGACCGGGCCGGCCCTGATCTTCACCCCCGACGAGTGGGACGCCTTCGTCGGCGGCGCCAAGGACGGCGAATTCGACCTGACCTGAGAAGTCGACCTGACCTGAGAAGTCGACCTGGCCTGACGGTCAGCGGAACCTGCGAGCAACCCGGCGCGGTCGGCCGGTCGGCATCCGAGCCGACCGGACGGCCGCGTCGGCCGCGTCCACGGCCGGTGCCGCACCCGTCGCCGGTGACCGGCCGGCTCGTTGTACCAGACGGCGGAGTCGGCATGACCGGCCGCTTCAGGGGGTTCGCACACCGAGCGAGGCAGGCGAGACGGATGACGATCGGGTCGGAGAATCTGGGCAACGGTTCCGCCAAGCCGGAACAGTTCGGTGGCAAGTACCGGGGTGCCCGCCGGGACACCGGCACCGGTGTGGCGGAGACGCCGATCGGTGCCGAGCTGGGGTCGACCGAGGCGGTCCCGCTGGAGCGGGGTCCCGAACTCGCCGCCGGCCTGGCCCAGGCCAGCCCGCCGGAGCGTACGCCGACGCTGCCGTCGCTGGACATCAACCTGACCGAGCCGGTCTTCCCGCCGGCGGGCTGGTCGGACGTGACCCCGGCCGAGCCGCTCGTCGACCATCCGCTGCTGCGCGGGCTGCTGCTGGAACTGCCGCCGAAGGGCAGCGTACCCGACCCGGAGTGGCTGGACCGCTGGTTCGAGGCGGCCCGGGCGATTCTCGAACTGCTATACGTGCAGGACGCCAGCCGTTCGCGCTGAGCGGGACCGTACGGTGACCGCCCGCTCGACCAGCCGGCTGTGCCGCAGCGCGTGCCGTACCCCGATGGTGCCGACCGCCAGCACGGCTGCGGTGAGCACCATCCCGATCATGGCTGGGCTGGTCAGCGGCACCAGGCCGGTGGCGGTGACCAGCGCCGGCAGCATCACCAGGCCGGTCACCTGCACCGGCAGGGCGGTCATCGGATGGGCGGCGGCGGCGCGCAGCGCGGGCGGGGCCGGGGTCTCCGGTGCCGTGCCGAAGGTGCCGGCACCGACCCGGAGCTGCCGCAGCCGGCGTACGGTCAGCACCGCCACCAGTGTCGCGGGCACCGCCGGCAGCGCGAGCCCGGCCGCGGTCCGGTCGGCGAGGGTCGGCGCCGTCTCGACCAGACCGGTCAGCAGCACCCCGGCCAGGCCGGCGAGGCCGGACCCGACAAGTGCGAGAAGCAGTCCGGTACGCCTGCGCAGCGCCCGCGCGGCCCGTAGCCGGGGCAGCCCTTCGACGACGAGACCGGCCGCCAGCCACACGGCGGAGATCGCGAGCAGGATGGCGAGGTCGGTGTCCATGCCAACAGCCTTGCCCGGAATTCGCTCCGGTGAATCCGGGCCTGCCCCCACCGATTCCCGGAAAAGTCACCCGTAGGGGGCGCGGGAACCGACGCCCGGCACAGAGACGACCATCTTTTCGCGGAGATAGCCACTCCAGGATCTACTGCCGGGCAACGGTTCTGACTAATCTCAGCTCGATCGGTCGTGCTGACCCGTCACTGACACGGGGGCGGGCAGTCGTGCGCCGATCGGAGGGGAGGATGGGAGATGAATCTCCCACGCAGGTCCGTTTTCGTCGGAGTGTCCACTCTGGCCATGATTGCCGCCGCGGCCCTACCGGCCGCCGCGGCACCACCGGAGGCACCCGTCCGGGGCGTCGACGCTCCGAACGCCGTCGCCGGCAGCTACATCGTGGTGTTCAGGGACACCGCGGTGGCCCGGACCAACGTCTCGACCACGGCCCGGGGCCTGACCGGCAGGCACGGCGGCACGGTTGGCCGCACCTACAGTTCCGCGCTGCGGGGCTTCGAGATCAGCGCGTCGGCACAGGCCGCGCGGCGGATCGCCGCCGACCCGAGCGTGGCGTACGTCGAGCAGAACAAGACGTACCGGATCACCGGCACCCAGCCGAACCCCCCGTCCTGGGGCCTGGACCGGGTCGACCAGCGGAGCCTGCCGCTGAACAGCTCCTACACCTACCCGAACACGGCGTCGGACGTGAACGCGTACGTGATCGACACCGGCATCCGGTTCAGTCACAACGACTTCGGTGGCCGGGCGGTCACCGGGTTCGACGCGATCGACGGCGGCGCCGCCGACGACTGCCACGGACACGGCACGCACGTCGCCGGCACGCTGGGCGGCGGGTCGTACGGGGTGGCCAAGGCGGCCCGGATCCACGGCGTACGCGTGCTGAACTGTGCCGGTGAGGGCACCACCGCCCAGGTGGTCGCCGGGATGGACTGGGTGACCGCGAACGCGGTGCGCCCGGCGGTGGCGAACATGAGCCTCGGCGGCTCGGCGGACAGCGCGATCGACACCGCCGTGAACAACTCCATAAACGCCGGCATCACCTACGTGGTGGCGGCCGGCAACGGCAATGCGCTCGGCGTGCGGCAGAACGCCTGCAACTACTCCCCGGCCCGGGTGTCGAACGCCATCACGGTCGGCGCCACCTCGAGCACCGACGCGGCGGCGAGCTTCTCCAACTTCGGCACCTGCGTCGACATCCTGGCACCGGGGGTGAGCATCACCTCCGCATGGTCGACGAGCAACACCGCGACAAACACGATCAGCGGCACCTCGATGGCGTCGCCGCACGTGGCCGGCGCGGCGGCGATGGTGCTCTCCGCGAACCCGACCTGGTCGCCCCAGCAGGTCCGGGACTACCTGGTGACCAACTCCACGCCGAACGCGGTGTCCAACGTCGGCACCGGCACCCCGAACCAGCTGCTCTACGTGGTGAACGACGCCCCGGCGAACGACTTCTCGGTCTCGGTCTCCCCGGGCGCCGGGTCGACGACGCCGGGCGGCTCGGTGTCGGCGACTGTCTCCACCGCCACCACGGCCGGCTCGGCGCAGTCGGTGACGCTCTCGGCGAGCGGCCTGCCGAGTGGCGCCACCGCCACGTTCAGCCCGGCGACGGTCACCTCGGGCGGCTCGTCCACGCTGACCATCGCCACCAGCGGCAGCACCCCGCCGGGGACGTACCCGCTGACCATCACCGGCACCGGGGCGTCGGCGACCCGGACCGCCCCGTTCGTCCTGACGGTGACCGGCACCAGCACCGGCTGCACGGCGAGCAACACGACCGACGTGGCCATCCCGGACACCAACGTCAACGTGACGAGCGGGATCACCCTCTCCGGCTGCAACCGGAACGCCTCCAACACCTCCACGGTGGCGGTGGACATCGTGCACACCTACCGGGGTGACCTGGTCGTCGACCTGATCGCTCCGGACGGCAGCGGCTACCGGCTGAAGAACAGCAGCATCTTCGACGGTGCCGACAACGTCAACGCGACCTACACCGTCAACCTCTCCTCGGAGCCGGGCAACGGCCTCTGGCGGTTGCAGGTGCGGGACGTCTACTCCGGCGACACCGGCTACATCAACGCCTGGACCCTCACCCTCTAGGTTTCCGTGCAGGGAAGGGCCCCTTCTTCTCGCTTTCTGTATGAGAAGGGGCCTTCCCTGCACCTCAGAGGGTGCGTAGGTGGAAGCCGCCGTCCACGTCGATGACCTGGCCGGTGCTGAACGGGAGCAGGTCGGTGGCGACCGCCACGACGGCGCGGCCCACGTCCTCCGGCTGCCCCCAGCGCCGGATCGGGGTGAGGCCCTGGTTGTGGATGAGGTCGTCGTAGCGGGCCTTCACCGGGCCGGTCATGTCGGTCTCGACCACTCCGGGCCGGATCTCGTAGACGTTGATCCCGTGCTCGGCCAGCCGGGCGGCGTAGAGCTGGGCGGTCATCGCCAGGCCGGCCTTGCTGACGCAGTAGTCGCCCCGGTTGACGCTTGCGGTGTAGGCACTTATCGACGAGATGATCACGATCTTGGGCCGCTCGACCCGGCCGGCGGCCTGCTGCGCGATCATCGTGTTCGCGACGAGCTGGATCAGGAAGTACGGCCCCTTGAGGTTGATCCCGACCAGCCGGTCGAAGGACTCCTCATCGGCCTCCAGCAGGTCCGCCCGGACGCTCGGCGCCACCCCGGCATTGCTGACCAGCAGGTCGATCCGGCCGAAGGCCGCGGTGGTCTCCTCGACAAGTCGACGCCGGTCGTCGGCCCGGGAGACGTCGGCGCGGACCAGCAGGGCCCGACCGCCCCGGGCCTCGACCTCCTTGCCGACCTGTGCCGCCGCGTCGGCGTTGCTGGCGTAGTTGACCACCACGTCGTGGCCGGCAGCGGCCAGCGCCAGCACCACGCCGCGACCGATGCCGCGCGAGCCGCCGGTGACCACCGCCACCGGTCGGCCGGTCACGCCGTCACCTCGGCGGGTACCTCGTCGCGCAGCGGGCCGAAGAAGGTGTAGTACGGCTCGTCCCGGGCGATCCGCTGGAGATAGAGCGCCAGCTCCCGGGCGTGGTAGTCGCCCCACATGCTCGACTCGCCGTTCGGCACCCGCTGCCCGGCCGGTACGTGGTCCCAGCCGTTCGGCCGGTGGTAGACCGAGTGCAGCAGCAGGCCCTGGTGCCGGGGGTCGGTGCTCAGGTACGGCTCGTCGAAGAGGGTGCCGGCGACGGTCAGCCCGGCCTGCCAGTATCTCCGGCCCTGCTCGGTCCGGCCGGCCCGGTCGAGCAGACGGCCCAGCCGGAGCAGCCCCTGCGCCCCGATCGCCGCCGCCGAGGAGTCCACCGGTTCGTGCGCGTTGTACGGGTCGGCCGGCCGGTCCAGGTGGTCGCCGAGGTGGACCAGGCCGGGTGCCCCGGTGTCCCAGTACGGCACGCCGTCGGTGGGGGTGTGCGCCAGGTAGAAGTCGCAGGTGGCGGTGGCGGCGCGCAGCATCGTCTTCTCGACGGCGGCCCGGCCGCCGTACGGGGCGAGTTCCTCGTCCGCCAGGCTGGCGAGGAATTCGAGCTGTTCCGGGAAGCCGAGCATCGCCCAGGCGAGGCCGCGGGTCCAGGTGCTGAACGGCGAGTACCCCTGCTGGGTGCTCGGGCAGCGGTAACTGCCGTCGTTCACGTTGAAGATCGACTCGTGTGCGGTCCGGCCGGCGACGTCGTAGCTGTCCCGGCCCTCGCCGTAGTAGACGTTCCACCGCGCGGTGTTGCCGGCGTGCTCGACCAGCCGGCCCAGCAGCGAGATCCGCTCGTCCCGCTCGCCCATCAGCACGTGCCCGAGCAGGTGCGACACGGCCAGCGCCCGGCAGGACCGGATGGTGTCGACGAAGAGCGACTGCGGCCCGTTGAACGAGTAGACGTAACCGGTGCCGTCGGCGGTGTTCCGCCAGCGGGCGGCCTGCACCGCGCCGGTCAGCTTGAGCGCCAACTCGTAGAAGTCCCGCTCGGCCCGGTCGGCCGGGATCCGCCCCTCGTTCATCAGCCGCCACAGGTTCCCGTACGTGCTGACGTTGTTGAACCCGTGGTCGTGTACGCCGACGTGGCTGACGTGGCTGGCCATCACCGCGACGGTCCGCTCCCGCCCGGAGTCGAGGAACCGCCGCTCGCCGGTGGCGTCGAACTGGAGCAGTGCCGAGCCGTACTGGAAGCCCTGGGTCCATTCGGTCCAGCCGCGCGCCGTGTACCGCCCCTCGACGGTGAAGACCGGCGAGGCGGCCCCGGGCGGGCAGGTCTGCTCGATTGAGTCGATCTTCTGAGCCGATGCCTCCCAGAGCCGGTCGATCTTCGGTAGCAGCGCGGACGGGGTCAGCCCCTGGTCGATCCTCATCGGCACAGCATAGGAAAGCGCTATCCAGAGCCGCCAGCGCCGGCCGGGCCGGGACTTCTCGCCAGCCGACCGAGGCGGTTCAGACCGCGAAGCTGGTCGGGCGGTCGCTGGCCGGAGCCGGCGGGTCGGGCCGCCAGATACCGAGCCGCTGCGCGGTCAGCCGGGCCACGTAGGCCGGGTTGAGCACCATGTAGCGGTGGAAGAGCCGCTTCGGCTCCTGGCTGAACCGCCACAGCCACTCCAGGCCGACCCGCTGCATCCAGGACGGAGGCTTGCGGAGCAGGCCGGCGTGGTAGTCGAAGGCGGCCCCGACCGCCATCAGCGGCATGTCGAGCAGCGGTCGCATCGCGTACGCGAAGACCTCCTGCCGGGGGCAGCCGAGCCCGACCAGCACCAGCCGGGCCCCGGAGGCGCGGATCCGGTCGGCGATCTCGGCGTCCTCGCCCGGCCGGACCGGACGGAACTTCGACGCCTCCATCCCGGCGACCTTCAGGGCCGGGAACATCCGCTCCAGCTCGGGGATCAGTCGGGCGAGGGTCTCCTCGGTGGAGCCGTAGAGGTAGACCGGCATCCCCTCGTCGGCGAACCTGGCCAGCACGCCCAGCGTCAGGTCGGGGCCGTAGACCCGCTCGGCCAGGGCGGCGCGGTGCAACAGGTTGAGTGCCCAGCGGACCGGCTGGCCGTCCGGGGTCACCAGGTCGAAGGCGTTCAGCCGGGAGTTGTGCGCCCGGTCCAGCACCCCGGTCATCACCCCGTGCACGGCCAGCGCGGTAAGCGCCATCGGCCGGCGCTCCCGCCCGGCGGCCACCACCTGCTCGGTCGCGGACTCGTAGTCGACCGCGTCGACGAGTACGCCGAGGACGTTGCGCTTACCCCGCGAGATCACGGCGTCTCCCCGCCCTGCGGCACCCACTTGTCGACGTTCGCGGCGTAGATCTCCTGGAGGATCATCGGCACATCGTAGATCTGCTTCCAGTGTGGGTAGTCACGCTGGAAGGCGGCGTTGGAGCCGATCCACCACTGGTGGTCACCGACCCGGTTCGCCTCGTGGTACTCGGTGATCATCTCCTGGCCGCTGATCTGCTCGGCCAGCGCGAACGCCTCCAGGTGCGAGCAGTTCGAGTGTCGCC
Organism: Plantactinospora sp. WMMB782; assembly: GCF_049179135.1. Taxonomy (NCBI): domain Bacteria; kingdom Bacillati; phylum Actinomycetota; class Actinomycetes; order Micromonosporales; family Micromonosporaceae; genus Plantactinospora; species Plantactinospora sp. WMMB782. The sequence goes on from NZ_JBMHMC010000007.1 coordinate 2,648,772, forward strand.
CGCCGCCGAGGTTGTAGACCGCGGCCGAGCGCGGCTCCCGGAAGAACGCCTCGAAGGCGGCGACCACGTCGTGACTGTGGATCGCGTCCCGGACCATCTTCCCCTTGTACCCGAAGATCTTGTACGTCCGGCGCTCCATGTTGCAGCGCATCAGGTACGCCAGGAAGCCGTGCAGCTCGGTGGCGGAGTGCGCCGGGCCGGTGAGCGTGCCGCCCCGGAAGCAGGCGGTCTTCATGCCGAAGTAGCGGCCGTACTCCTGCACCATCACGTCGGCGGCGACCTTGGAGGCGCCGAAGACCGAGTGCATCGAGCCGTCGATCGACATGTCCTCCTTGATGCCGTCGTAGTACGGGTGGTCGGGGGCCAGCTCCCAGCGGCTGGCCTGCTCGACCAGGGGGAGGCTGTTCGGCCGGTCGCCGTAGACCTTGTTGGTGGAGCAGTGGATGACCGGCGCCTCGATGCAGTGCTCGCGGACGTTCTGCAACACGTTGAGCGTGCCGCCGGCGTTGACGTCGAAGTCGGTGAACGGGTCGCGCAGGGCCCAGTCGTGCGAGGGCTGCGCGGCGGTGTGGATCACCACACCGACGTCCCGGCCGTACCGCCGGAAGATCCCGGCCAGCGCGTCCCGGTCGCGGATGTCCACGTCGTGGTGCGTGTACGCGTCGCCCAGGTCACTCGTCAGCCGCAGCACGTTCCACGCCGTGGAGGCCTCCGGGCCGAAGAACCGCCGGCGCATGTCGTTGTCGATCCCGACCACGTCCAGGCCGAGCCCGGCGAAGTGCCGGACCGCCTCGGATCCGATCAGGCCGCCGGATCCGGTCACCAACGCGACTGTCACACGTCACTCCTGGGTCGCCCTCGGGGTCGGAAACCACCGGAGCATAGCGCGGTGGCGCTTTCGCCCCGATATGAACGAGGGGCTCCGTGTCACCACGGAGCCCCTCGTAGCGGTGGGGAAGGGGGGAGTTGAACCCCCACGCCCTTTCGGGCACACGGACCTGAACCGTGCGCGTCTGCCATTCCGCCACTTCCCCTTGCGAGGCGTGACCCGCATCGCCCCGGAACCACTCCAGGAGAGGTCCGGAACCACCCGGTCTCGCCGCCGAGTGCGCCACAGGACAATAACAATCATGTCCGGAGCCCGCTCTTCGGCATGTGCCGGGACATACTACGCTGTCCCTACTGCCGCCGCGGGCGTTACCGCTCGCGGCGGATGGAAGAGTAGCACGACTAACCCCGGCCCCTGAGGAGAGGCCGGGTGCAGGCGGCCGAGCGGCGTGCGAGCCGCACGTGCGGCGGCCGGATACCATCATGTCCTCGGAACCCGAGGAGGAGCCGGTGAGCGTGCTGCAACGCTTTGAGAAGCGTCTGGAGGGCCTGGTCGAGGGGGCCTTCGCAAAGGTGTTCAAAGGGGTCGTGCACCCCGTCGAGATCCTCAACGCGATGCAGCGGGAGGCAGAGGCGCACAAGGCGATCCTCGCCGGTGGGCGCACCCTGGTACCCAACCGCTACGTGATCGATCTCTCACCGTACGACCACAGTCGGCTGGCGCCGTACGCCGCCGCGCTGGCCCAGGAGCTGGCCCAGTCGCAGGCGGAGTTCATCGGCGAGCAGGCGTGGACCGTCTACGGCGACGTCATCGTCGAGATCGAGCGCGGGGACGGCCTCGACACGGGGATGTTCCGGGTCACCGCCGAGGTCTACACCGGCGGGGACGTGGCGCCGGTGCACCAGTCGCCGTACGACCAGGGCGGCGGCTACCCGCCGTACGACCAGGGCGGCGGGTACGGTCCGCCACCCGGGCACGGCGCCGGTGGCCGCAACATCCGGCTGGTCTCCGGTGACGGCCGCACCTACCCGTTGCAGATGGGCTCGACCGTGATCGGCCGGGGCGACCAGGCGAACCTGCGACTGCCGGACGTCGGCATCTCCCGCCGGCACGCCCGGCTCGACTTCGACGGCGGCCAGGTGGTGCTCACCGACCTCGGCTCGACCAACGGCACCATGGTCAACGGCCAGCGGGTCTCCGCCGTGGCGCTGAACCCGGGCGACATGATCCAGCTCGGCACCACCACCCTGACCTTCCGCGTGGACGGCTAACCACCTTGCCCCCATTCGTCATCACCGTCGCCCGGATCGGCTTCATCGTCCTGCTGTGGATCTTCGTCTTCACGGTGGTCGGAGTGATCCGTCGGGACCTCTTCGCCGGTGCGAGGTCGAGCCGGCTCGTCGCCGCGCCGCGCGGGGTGGGGGCCGCGCTGGGACAGAACAAACCGGCGAAGGTCAAGCGGGGCAGGGCGGCACACCAGTTGGTGGTCACCGGGGGCCAGCTCGCCGGCACGCGGATAACGCTCGGCGAGGCACAGATCACCATCGGTCGGGCGGAGGACTCCACGCTGGTGATCACCGACGACTACGCCTCGGCCCGGCACGCCCGGCTCGTGCCGCGCAACGGCCAGTGGTTCGTCGAAGATCTCGGCTCGACTAACGGGACCTACCTCGATCGCGCTAAGGTCACCGGACCTACCCCCGTCCCCCTCGGCGTGCCGATCCGAATCGGCCGCACTTCTCTCGAATTACGGCCATGACTCTGACCCTGCGTTACGCGGCGCACAGCGACCGCGGGCTGATCCGAGACGGCAACCAGGATTCCGTCTATGCCGGGCCACGGCTACTCGCCGTGGCCGACGGCATGGGCGGGATGGCCGCCGGTGACGTCGCCAGCAACATCGTCATCGGTGCCATGGCCCCGCTCGACGAGGACGTCCCCGGTGACGCCCTGGTCGACGCGCTGCGTTCGGCCGTGGACACCGCCAACCAACAGTTGCGCGACACGGTGGACGCCAACCCGCACCTGGAGGGGATGGGCACCACCCTCACCGCGCTGCTCTTCTCCGGCAGCAAGACCGGGATGGTGCACATCGGCGACTCTCGCGCCTACCTGCTCCGGGACGGCGAGTTCGCCCAGATCACCAAGGACGACACCTACGTCCAAATGCTCGTCGACGAGGGCCGGATCAGCCTGGAGGAGGCGAGCAGCCACCCGCAGCGGTCGCTGCTCACCCGGGCACTGGACGGCCGCGACATCGACCCCGAATACTCCGTACGCCAGGTGCGCACCGGCGACCGCTACCTGATCTGCAGCGACGGACTCTCCGGCGTGGTGAGCGCGGAGACCATCGCGGAGACCATGCGCAACCTCAAGGACCCGCAGGCGTGCGTCGAGCGGCTGGTGCAGCTCGCCCTGCGGGGCGGCGGTCCGGACAACATCACCGTGATCATCGCGGACGCGAGCGACCAGGACATCCTGGAGGCGGCCCCGATCGTCGGCGGTGCGGCCGCCCGGGACCGCGGGATGGCGACCTCGGCCGACGACTCGACCCCGGCCGCCCGCGCCTCGGCGCTCTCGCCGCCCCGTCCGGCCAGCCCCGAGCCGGCCGAGTCCGAACCGGCCGTCGACGACGACGAGTCGATGCGGCCCCGCCGGCACCCGCTGCGCACCGCCGTACTCGTGGTGGCGCTGCTCGGGGTGGTCGGTGCCGGACTCTGGTTCGGCTGGGACTACAGCCAGCGGCAGTACTACGTCGGCGCCACCGACGACGGCCAGCTCGCGGTCTTCCAGGGCATCCCGGGCCGGATCGCCGGGCTCGAACTCTCGAACGTGCACGCGACCAGCCCCACCAAGCTGGAAGACCTGACCGCCGCCGCCCAGGAACAGGTCAAGCAGGGCATCCAGGCCGACGACGAGCCGGACGCGGAGCGCCGGCTCGCCGAGCTGACGAACGAGGACCCGGGCAACCCCAACCTCAAGCCGCTCTGCCAGCCGAGCCCCGCCCCCGGTGCCACCCCGACGCCGACGCCGACCCTCAGCGCGGTGACCCCGACCGCACCCACTCCGACCCCCGGCCAGACCGTGCGGGCCTCCGCCACCCCGGCGGACACGCCCGACGCGCCACCGTCCGACCCGATCCCGCCGGTCAGCGACCCCGCGGGCTGCCGGTCGATCGAGTGAGCGTCAGCTCCGACGATCCGAGGGAAATCACGTGACCGCCCCGCCTGGATCGGCATCGACGCCCGCGCCGACGGGCGAGCTGCCGCGTGTCCGAGTCGCCGCCCGGTCCAGGCGGAACGCCGAGCTGGCACTGCTGCTGCTCGCCATGGTGGTGGTGGCGGCATACGCGGCGACCGCCGAGGCGAACCTGCTCGACACGGTGACCTTCGACTTCTGGGTGCCGATCGCCTCGATCACCGCCGTCTTCCTGGCGCTGCACGTCGTGGTCCGCTTCCTGGTGCCGTACGCCGATCCGGTGCTGGTGCCGGCGGTCGCCCTGGTGAACGGTCTCGGCGTGGCCTTCCTGCGCCGACTGGACCTGAGCAGGGCAAACCCGGACGAGCGGGCCGACCTGACCATGTTCTCCGGCACCGGCGGCCGGCAGCTCGCCTGGACTCTGCTCTCGGTCGCGCTCGCCGCCGGCCTGCTGGTGTTGATCCGCGACCACCGGGCGATCTCCCGGTACGCCTACACGCTGGTGCTGGCCGGCATCGTACTGGTGATCACCCCGGCACTGCTCCCGGCCAGGTACTCGCAGGTCAACCCGCAGTCCGACGCGAAGCTCTGGATCAGTTTCGGCGGCTTCACCATCCAGCCCGGCGAGTTCGCCAAGCTGGCCCTGCTGGTCTTCTTCGCCTACTACCTGGTCCGTAAGCGCGAGGTGCTCTCGCTGGCCAGCCGGCGCTTCCTCGGCGTCGACTTCCCGCGCGGCCGGGACCTCGGCCCGGTCATCGTGGTCTGGCTGATCAGTCTCGCGGTGCTGGTCTTCCAGAAGGACCTCGGCACCTCGCTGCTCTACTTCGGCATGTTCGTGGTCACCCTCTACATCGCCACCGAGCGGGTCAGCTGGCTGATCATCGGTCTGCTGCTCTTCTTCGGCGGCGCCGTGCTCGCCTGGTATCTCGGCAGCACCGTCGGCGGCCCCTTCGCCAGCTTCTACACCCGGGTCGACATCTGGCTCGACCCGTACGGCGACCCGTACGGCACCGGCTGGCAGACCCTGCAAGGACTGTTGGGGCTGGGCACCGGCGGGCTCTTCGGGACCGGTCCGGGTGCCGGACAGCCGACGGAGATCCCCGAGGTGCACACCGACTTCGTCTTCGCCGGGCTGGGTGAGGAGATCGGCCTCTTCGGGCTCTCCGCGCTGCTGGTGATCTACCTGCTGATCATCGAGCGGGGGCTGCGTGCCGCGCTGGCCGTCCGCGACTCGTTCGGCAAGCTGCTCGCCGGGGGCCTCTCCTTCACGATCTGCCTCCAGCTCTTCGTGATCATCGGCGGCGTCAGCGGCCTGATCCCGCTGACCGGACAGACCACCCCGTTCCTCTCCGCCGGTGGGTCGTCGCTGATGGCGAACTGGCTGCTGATCGCGGCCCTGCTGCGGATCTCCGACGCGGCGCGCCGGCCGGTCGACTCGGCCTCCCCGGCCCGGCCCGCCGGAGTACCCGCCGGTCCGCCGGCACAGTTGCACGGCGCCACGACGGAGGTGATCAGGCCGTGAACGCACCGCTTCGCAAGGTCGGCGTCGTCGTGATGGTCCTGTTCGGCCTGCTCTTCGTCAACCTCAACTACGTGCAGGCGTACAAGGCCGACGAGTACCGCAACAGCGACTACAACGGCCGGGTCCAGGTCGCCGAGTACGAGCGCAAGCGCGGGATCATCGAGGCCGGCGGTACGCCCCTGGCCACCAGCAAGGAGACCGGCGGCAAGCTCAACTTCCTCCGGACCTACCCCAAGGGCGAGGTGTACGCGCACGTCCTCGGCTACAAGCCGGTCAACCTGGCCGACACCGGCATCGAGAAGAGCGAGAACGACTTCCTCGCCGGCACCAGCGACCAGCTCTTCGGCGACCGGGTCCGGGACCTCTTCACCGGCAACCAGACGGCCGGCGGCAACATCCTGCTCACCCTCTCGCCCCGGGCGCAGGAGACCGCCTTCCGCGAGCTGGCCGACAACCGCAAGAACGTGGCCAAGGGTGCGGCGGTGGCGATCGACCCCAGCACCGGGGCGATCCAGGCGCTCGTCTCGATGCCGAGCTTCGACCCCAACCCGCTGGCCGACCACGACACCGAGAAGGCCGAGGCGGCGTACAACCGGCTGGACGCCGCCGAGAACGGCCCGCTGAAGAACCGGGCGCTCGCCGAGACCTTCCCGCCGGGCTCCACCTTCAAGGTGATCACCGCGGCCGCCGCCCTGGAGAACGGGTACGACCCCGGCACCCGGATCCCGGCCGGCCCGAGCTATCTGGCACCGACCGCCGGCGAGCCGATCCGCAACGCCGCGCCGAGCATCTGCCCCGAGGCCCAGGTGACGTTGACCCAGGCGCTCACCGAGTCCTGCAACACCGGGTTCGCGCAGCTCGGCGTCAAGCTCGGCGCCGAGACGCTCAAGGACGAGGCCCGGCAGTTCGGCTTCGAGGACGAGGAGCTCACCGTCGGCCGGCTGAACGGCCCGGGCCAGAAGGTGGCGGCCAGCCGCACCGGCGAGATGACCGCCCCGGGTGGCAACGACGACCCGCCGCAGGTGGCCCAGTCCTCGATCGGGCAGAACAACGTCCGGATGACCCCGTTGCAGGGCGCGCTGATCGCCGCCACCGTCGCCAACGACGGGCGGCAGATGCGGCCGTACCTGGTGCAGCAGCAGCTCGGCCCGGACCGCACCACCGACTACTACACCGCGGTCCCCAAGGAGCTGCGCGAGCCGGTCAGCGCCGACGTCGCCAAGCAGCTCCAGGACATGATGGTCAGCGTGGTGCAGAACGGTACCGGCACCAACGCCCGGATCAACGGCTACCGGGTCGGCGGCAAGACCGGCACCGCCGAGAACGGCGGGAGAAACGAGGACCACGGCTGGTTCATCGGGTTCGCGATCAACAGCGCCGGCAAGCCGATCTCGGCGGTCTGCGTCTTCCTGGAGAACGCCGGCTCGGGCGGCAGCGCCGAGGCGGCCCGGATCAGCCAGCAGATAATGCGGGCGGTCATCGCCGACCGGGGAGGCCGCTGAGATGCTGAAGCCCGGAGTGCTGCTCGGCAACCGGTACCGCCTCGACGAGCGGATCGCCGGCGGCGGCATGGGCGACGTCTGGCGGGGCACCGACGAGGTGCTCGGCCGGACGGTGGCGGTCAAGATCCTGCTCCCGGCGCTGCTCGACGAGCCGGGCTTCGCCGAACGGTTCCGGGGCGAGGCCCGGACGATGGCCACCATCAACCACCCCGGGGTGGTCGACGTCTACGACTACGGCAGCGACCAGCAGATCGCCTTCCTGGTGATGGAATACGTCGAGGGCGACGCGCTCTCCCGGACGCTGGGCCGGGTCGGCCGGCTCACCCCGGCCCGCACCATGGCGCTCGTCGCGCAGGCCGCCGACGCGTTGCAGGCCGCGCACGACAAGGGCATCGTGCACCGGGACGTGAAGCCGGGCAACCTGCTGGTCCGGCCGAACGGCACGCTCGTGCTCACCGACTTCGGCATCGCCCGCTCGGCCCTGGTCGGCCAGCTCACCGCCGCCGGTTCGGTGCTCGGCACGGCGTCGTACATCTCACCCGAGCAGGCGGCCGGCGAGGTCGCCACCGCCTGCTCGGACGTGTACGCGCTCGGCGTGGTCGCCTACCAGTGCCTCGCCGGCCGCCGGCCGTTCGAGGGCAACAGCGCGATCGAGATCGCCATGAAGCACGTCCGGGACACTCCCCGGCAGCTTCCCGGCGACATCCCGCCGGCGGTCCGGGCGATTGTCGAGCGGTCGATGGCAAAGGACCCGAAGGCGCGCTGGCAGACCGCCGCCGAGCTGGCCGCGGTGGCCCGGCAGGCCGCCGCCACCATCGGGATGGCCAACCAGCCCGGCCGGCCGATGGCCTCGCTGCCGGTGCCGCCGCAGCGTCCCGGACCGCCGCAGTCCCCCGCGATGCCGCCCCGGCCGACCTCGGTCCCGCCCGCCCCCGCCCCCCGGGTGCCGCCCGTCGCGGCCCGGGTGGCACCGCCTCCGGCGCCACACTCGCCGGCCGTACCGCCGGTGAACCGCCCGCCGGCCGGCACCGCGCCGGTCGGGCCCGCCGGCTACAACCGGGGTGCGGCGGCGGTGCCGCAGCCGGTCCGGCCCCAGCCGCAGGCCGCATACTCGTATCCGGGGCGTCCGGTCGGACCACCGCCGCCGTCGCCCGGGAACCGCTCGTTGCTGATCGCGCTCTTCATCGTGCTGGGCCTGTTGGTACTGATCTGCTCGGGCGTGATCGCCTTCAACTGGAAACAGAACCAGAACGAGAACAACAGCATGCCAGCGCCCCAGGCGGCGATTTCGGAACTGCGGCCGGAAGCCGGACGCGACGCACCGCCCGGTGCGCCGTACCGTCTGGTGGAGCGGACCGTGGACCCCGGCGGGGTGACCAGATGAGCGAAGGACGACAGACGAGATGACGGCGCAGGCCCGCCTGCTGGGTGGCAGGTACCAGGTCGGCGAGCTGCTCGGTTACGGCGGCATGGCCGAGGTGCACCGTGGGCGCGACCTCCGGCTGGGCCGCGATGTCGCGATCAAGATGCTTCGTACCGATCTGGCCCGTGACGACACCTTCCAGATGCGTTTCCGGCGGGAGGCGCAGAACGCCGCCTCGCTGAACCATCCGGCGATCGTCGCCGTCTACGACACCGGCGAGGAGATCGCCCCGACCGGCGAGACGCTGCCGTTCATCGTGATGGAGTTCGTCAACGGCCGGACGCTCAAGGAGGTGCTCGCCGCCGAGGGACGGCTGATGCCCCGCCGGGCCCTGGAGATCACCGCCGACGTCTGCGCCGCGCTGGAGTTCAGCCACCGGCACGGCATCATCCACCGGGACATCAAGCCCGGCAACGTGATGATGACCCAGACCGGCCAGGTCAAGGTGATGGACTTCGGCATCGCCCGGGCGCTGGCCAGCGGCGCCACCACCATGACGCAGACCAGCGCGGTGATCGGCACGGCCCAGTACCTCTCCCCGGAGCAGGCCCGGGGCGAGGCGGTGGACGCCCGCTCCGACGTCTACGCCGCCGGCTGCGTACTCTTCGAACTGCTCTGCGGCCATCCGCCGTTCGTCGGCGACAGCCCGGTAAGCGTCGCCTACCAGCACGTCCGGGAAGACCCGCCGTCGCCGAGCGACCTGAACCCGGACGTCACCCCGCCGATCGACGCGATCGTGCTCAAGGCGCTGTCGAAGAACCCGCTCAACCGCTACCAGAGCGCGGCCGAGATGCGGGCCGACCTGCTCCGCGCGGCCGCCGGCCGGCCGGTGATGGCCACCCCGGTGCTGCGCGAGGACGAGACGATGGCGATGTCGCACACCGCCACCACCCGGGCGATCCCGGCCGGCCGGCCGATGCCGCCGGCCCGGGTCGGCGACGCCCGGCGCCGCAAGGCATCCGCCTGGGTGATCGCCACCCTCAGCGGACTCGGCGTGCTCGCCGTGATCGCCCTGGTCGCCGCCCTGATGCAGAACGCCGACAACAACGGCGGCAACCCGTCCACCGTCGAGGTGCCGAACGTGGTCGGCAGCACCCGGGAGGCGGCCGAGAACACCCTGCGCCAGGCCGACCTGACCCCCACGCTCGGCGCGGCCGACACCAGCGAGGACTGCGAGGTGGGCCAGGTCACCGCGCAGAGCCAGCAGCCGAACTCGCAGGTCGAGCCCAAGACCGAGGTCGAGATCCGGGTCTGCGCGGGCCCGGGGACGGTGGAGATCCCGGCGAGCCTGGTGGGCGGGCGCTTCGAGGCGGTCGAGAGCCAGCTCAAGGGCCTCGGGCTGACCGTGCAGCGCAAGGACGTCAACAGCGGCGAACCCAGAGGGATCGTCACCAAGGTCGACCCGGCCGAGGGCCGGGAGGTCGAGCCGGGCAGCACCGTGACCGTCGAGGTCTCCAAGGGCAACGTGGTCGAGGTGCCGAGGGTCACCGGACTCCAGGAGGACGAGGCACGGGAGCGGCTGGAGGACGCCGGCTTCAGGGTGAAGGTCGTCGACGGTGACGAGGTGCCGCCGGCCGAGGCCGGCGAGGTGACCGATCAGAACCCGCGCCCCGGGGAGAAGCGGAACACCGGGACCACCGTGACGATCACCGTCAACGTGGCGGAGGAGGACGACGACCCGCCGCCCAACACGCCCACGCCGACCCCCTCCGGACCGGGCGCCGGCGGCGGGATCTTCCCGCCGTTGAACGGTGGCACCCGGACCGAAACCCGCTGACGGTACCTGGCCCGGATCACGCGTGCCTTCCGCCGGGCGCGCCGGGGAGGCGGCCGGGATCCGGCGGGGCGGGTTCGGCCGGGTCAGGCCGTGACGAACGCGGCCCGGCGCCGGGCGTCGACCTCGGCGGCGAGCGCCGGAGCCCGGTCCAGTGCCTCGGGCAGGCCGCAGTCGGCCAGCCAGTTGGCGAGCATCAGGTGGCCGCCCTCGGTCAGCACCGACTCCGGGTGGAACTGCACCCCCTCGATCGGCAGCTCACGGTGCCGCATCGCCATCACCACGCCGGACCCGGTCCAGCCGGTCACCTCGATCTGCTCCGGCAGCGTCTCCCGGGGCACGGCGAGCGAGTGGTAGCGGGTCGCGGTGAACGGGTCCGGCAGCCCGGCCAGTACCCCCACCCCCCGGTGCCGCACCTCGGACGTCTTGCCGTGCAGCAGCTCGGGTGCCCGCTGCACGCTCCCGCCGAAGGCGGCACCGATGGCCTGGTGCCCGAGGCAGACGCCGAGGATCGGCAGCTTTCCCGCGTATTCGCGGATCACGTCGAGGCAGACGCCGGCCCGGTCCGGTGTGCCGGGTCCGGGTGAGAGCAGCACCCCGGCGACGTCGAGCCGGCCCACCTCGGCAAGCTCGACCTCGTCGTTGCGGCGTACCTCGCAGTCGGCGCCGAGCTGGCCGAGGTACTGCACCAGGTTGAAGACGAACGAGTCGTAGTTGTCGATCACGAGAACGCGCATCAGCGGCCTACCTGGTAGGACTCGGGGGCGGGGTGTTGTTCCGATCGGTGTCGTACGGCAGGTCGTGCCCGTCGCCGGGCGACTCACCGTCGAGGTTCGGATCGTCGCCATCCACCCCGGGCTCGCCGTCGACCGGATCGCCGGGAACACCGCCCTCCTGGGTGACCTGGACGTCGTCGAACGGCAGCAGCGGCTCGGCCCAGGGAAAGACGACATACCAGAGCAGGGCGAGCAGGCTCGTGACGATCAGCAACGAACCGATCAGCTTGCCCGGAGTCCCGAACGGCAGCTTGCGCCAGATCCACGCGTACACGGCCGGTCAGCCACCCAGCTCGGGCGGTCGGGGCGAGCCCACGCTCTTCGGCTCGGTACGGACCAGCTCGGCGTGCACGATCAACCGTTGGTAGTTGTCGAACTTCGGGTTGCAGGTCGTCAGGGTCAGCATCGCCTTCGACGGCTTGGCACCCGGCTTGCCCGGGACCGGCGCGACCACCTCGACCTGGGACGGCCGGACGATCCTGCTCTGCGACACGTGGTAGACGAACCAGGCGTCCCGGGACTCGACCACGATCGCGTCGCCGTCGTCGAGTTCGTCCAGCCGCCAGAAGGTGGCCCGGTTCCGGTGGCCGGCGACCGAGAAGTTGCCGACCTGGCCGGGCAGCGCGCTGCTCGGGTAGTGGCCGGGGGCGTACCGGATGTCCTTCTGGGTGACGCCCTCGACGACCACCCACTGCTTGTCCAGCTTGGGGATGTAGAGCCCGGCGATCGGCTTGCCCTGCACGGGCTTGAGCGGCTTCGGCGTGCCGGTGGCGGTCGGGGTGGGGCCGACCGTCGGGTCGGGTTCGTCCCACTGCTGGGCCAGCTGCTGGCCCAGGTCGTCCTGGTGCGCGTTGACGATCGTCGACTTGCCCCAGACCTCGTAGGCCGCGAAGAGCAGGACGACCAGGCCGAAGGTGATCAGCACCTCGCCGGTGGCCCGGACGCCGGTGCGGATCCGGGAGGCGATCGACGGCCGGGTCAGCTCGGAGTAGACGCTCTTGTAGCCCTCGCCGGTCTGCTCCGGCCGGAGCTGGACGACCCGCTCGCCGCGTCGGGGCCGCTGCTCGGCGTCCGGGTCCGGGTCGTCCGCGTCGTCGCTGCCGGCCGGGCGGGGCGGGATCGCGCCGATCAGCGCGGTGGACTCGATGTCGTCCCGGCGGGCCGTGACCGCCGGCCGGACCTGCGGCAGGGCGGTGGTGGCGGCGTCGGCTCCGGAGCCGCGCTGCGGCAGCGGGGCGGTGGTGACGCTGTCAGCTCCCGAGCCGTGCTGTGGCAGGGCGGTGGTGGGACTGTCGACCCCCGGGCCGCGTTCGACCCCCGGGCCGCGTTCGGCTCCCGGGCCGCGTTCGGCTCCCGGGCCGCGTTGCGGCATCGGGGGGATCGGTGCGGTGGTCTCGGGGTCCGGGGTCGGGACGGCCGGGATGAGTGTGGTCGGGCTGTCGGCTCGACTGGTCCGGTCGGTCTGTCCGGCGGCGTACCGGCCGATCTGGTCGGCGGCGCTCGCCGGGCCGCCGCCGAACTGGTCGGGTGCGCCGGCACGGCGCTCGGGCGTACCGCCGGAGGTAGCTCGGGCGTTGCCGGCGGATGCCACCGGCGGCGGCCAGCCCGCCGGTGCGGCGGAGGTCGGGGCAGCCGCGGCCCGGTGGCCGGGGTCGCCCGGTGGGGACGACGGCTCCCAGCGGCCGGGGTCGGCGGCAGCCGAGGGCTCCAAGGCGCCAGGCCGGACCGCCGGCTTCCAGCGGTCGGGCACCGTGTTCGGGCCAGGCGGCCAGCGTTCGGGATCGGCGGCCACGTCGTGCCGGGTGGCGGGCGGTGTCGACTCCGGACGGTCCGTCGATGGGCGGGCGTCCCGGAACTCGGGCGCGACCGGCGGGTACGGCTGCGGCCGGTAACCCTCCGGCGCGCTGCGCTGCTCGCCTGCGCGGCCGTGCTCGCCCGGACGGCCGTGCTCGCCCGGACGGCCGTGCTCGCCCGGACGGCCGTGCTCGCCCGGACGGCCGTGCTCGCCCGGACGTGGCTCCGGCGGGCCGGACGGGCCACGCCGCCCGGTCGGATCGGTCCCCGGGTAGCCGACCTGGCCCTCACCCGGGCGGCCGACGGGATCGGAGCCCGGGTGGCCGGCCCGGCCGGTGCCCGGGTGCCCGGACGGATCGGTGTCCGGATAACGGCCGGAGTGTCCCGTGGCCAGGCCGGCGGTGTCGGGCATTGCCGGCGGCGGCTGGGGTGCCCCGGTCGCTCGGCCGGGCGGCGGTGCCAGGACGTGGTCGACGGTGATCCGCACACGGCGGCCAACCGGCTCCGGACCCTGCGGCTCGGCCGGCTCCGTTCGGGGCGGGTGGGACGGGCGGGCTGCCCGGTCCGTCGGACGGTCCGACGGGTCGGCGTCGGGCAGCCGGGGGATGAACATGGTCGGGTCGTCGCCGTCCGGTGCGCGGTGCCGCCCGTTGCGGGCGGAGTTCGGGTCGCCGGTCACCGGACTCACCCGGGGACCTCGGCCGACCGGAGTCCACCGGGGCCGTCGTACGCGGGAACCGTCACCGTGGGCTCCACCGCCTCGCGGTATCCGAGGTGGTAGTGGGTGACCGCGTCCTTGAACAACCGGACCCCCTCGGACGCGGCGAGCGCTCGCTGTAGTGCGGCGGGATTGCCGATAGCGGTGATCTTGAATGGTGGTGAATAGACCTGGCCGTGCAGGAGCAGGGTGTTCCCCACGCAGCGTACCGCGCTGGTGGAGAGGACACGGACACCCATGATTGTCATCGCCTCGGCACCGCCGGCCCAGAGTGCGTTGACCACGGCCTGTACGTCGCCCTGGTGCACCACCAGATCGTCGTTGCGGGCGTCGTCGGGCAGCTTGCCGTCGGCCGACTGCGGTGCGTCGTCGAGCTCGACGGAGATTCCCGGGCCGGTCAGCGCGGTGAACCCGGCCGCCTGCCGGCTGCGCGTGGCCCGGTCCCGTTGGGCCGCCACCCGGCTGTCGGAGCCGCCGAGCGACTCGGTCTGGCTCTCCACCTGGTCGCGTAGCGCGGCGGCCCGCGCCTGGCCCGAGGTCACCTGGTCGCGGCGGTTCTCGATGAGCTGCGCCAGCTCGGGGCGCCGGTCCTCGCGCAGCGAGGTGCCCCCGGCGGTGGTGGCCGTGGTGGTGAAGAGCAGACCGGCGGCGAGCGCGATCAGGGGTACGCCCACCGACCACCCGGGGCGGCGCTCGGCCGACCGCCGGGGCAGCAGGCCCACGGCGGCGCGGCGGATCACCTTCCGCCAGGAGGCGACGCCGGAGGTGTACTCCATCGGGTCTTCCCCTTCACGACTATACTGATTTGATAATTATGTCCCAATCGCGGGAATTACCGAGGGGATCCGGGCGTTCAACCATCTGTACCCGGCTGCCCGGGTCCGTGGCCTGAACGGGTTCTCGCGACTACGCTAGCTGTCGAACATTATTGGCCATGGACCGTCGCCCTTGCGTCCGGTTGTCAGGCCGGACGAGGATCACCACCCCCTCAGGAGAGCGCCGTGCCAAAGTCTCAGGTACGTAAGAAGAAGGTGTACACCCCGCCGACGGACGTCCGTCCCACGTCCACCGCGGCGACCCGCAAGCCTAGCCCGATCTGGTTGCCGGCCACGGCGGTCGGTTTGATCGTCTTCGGCATCGGCTGGCTGGTGGTCTTCTACCTGTCCGACATGGAATACCCCGTCGCCACCTGGCGGTACTGGAACCTCGCCATCGGCTTCGGCGCGATGGTCGGTTCGCTGGGCCTGCTCTCCCGCTGGCGTTGACCCGGACCACTCACTGACCTGGGCCGCCGTCGGTTCTCGCCGTCGCCCGTCTCGGGCACTCGCCCCGTCTTCGGGTGCCGTCGTGCGGGTTGCGAGGATAGTCACGTTACCAACGAGTAACCTCGCCGCGTAGGCTGCATACATCGCCGCCGCCGCCGGTCGACCGACCGCCGGCCCGCGGCAGACAAGGTCAGGCAGCAGGGACGGGGAGGCCAACACGCATGGGCAGCGTCCAGATCGTCACCACGGTCCTCGCCGCCGGCATCACCGCGGTCGCGGTGTGGCTGGCGGTGCGCGCGGTGCTGCGGATGACCGCGGTGATCCGGTTCGGCCAGCCCGACCCCACCCGGTTCGGCGACCGGGGCGTACGGGCCCGGAACATGCTCGTGGAGACGCTCGGCCACACCCGGATGCTGCGCTGGAGCGTGGTGGGCGCCGCGCACTGGTTCGTGATGGTCGCCTTCGTGGTCCTCTCGCTGCTGGTCCTGGAGGCGTACTTCGAGGTGGTCACCCCGACCGGCGGCCTGCCGCTGGTCGGACACTGGGTCGGCTACGGCCTGGTCACCGAGCTGATCGGCGTCCTCGGCGTCCTCGGCATCGGCGTGCTGATCGGCATCCGGCTGCGCAACCGGCCGGGCAACCCGGAACGCCGGTCCCGGTTCACCGGCTCGACCATGTGGCAGGGCTACTTCGTCGAGGCGGTGGTGCTGGCCGTACTGGTCTGCGGGTTCCTGATCCGCGGCTTCAAGGTCGCCACCGACCACTTCGAGTTCCCGGCCTGGGCCACCCCGGTCAGCCACGCCGTCGGCGCGCTGCTGCCGGCCTGGGAGTCGGGAACCAGCGTCACCGCCCTGGTGAAGATCGCGATCTCGATGACCTGGGTCATCGTCATCTCGCTGAACGTCACAATGGGCGTCGCCTGGCACCGGTTCGCCGCCTTCCCGAACATCTTCTTCAAGCGCGACCCCGGCCGGCCCGGCTCCGGGCTCGGTGCGCTGCGCCCGATGACCAGCAACGGCAAGCCGCTGGACTTCGAGGAGGCGGATCCGGAGTCCGACCAGTTCGGGGTCGCCCAGGTCGAGCAGTTCAGCTGGAAGGGACTGCTCGACTTCACCACCTGCACCGAGTGCGGGCGCTGCCAGTCGCAGTGCCCGGCCTGGAACACCGGCAAGCCGCTCTCGCCGAAGCTGCTGGTGCTGTCGCTGCGCGACCACGCGTACGCGAAGGCGCCGTACCTGCTGGCCGGGGGTGGCAAGGACCTGGCCGGCGAGGAGAAGGCGACCGAGGCGCAGCTCGCGGGAGTCGACGTACTCGCACTGGCCGAGGCGAACCGGCCGCTGGTCGGGGGCGCCGAGGAACTCGGGGTGATCGACCCGGACGTGCTCTGGTCGTGCACCACCTGCGGCGCCTGCGTCGAGCAGTGCCCGGTCGACATCGAGCACGTCGACCACATCGTCGACATGCGCCGCTACCAGGTGCTCATCGAGTCCAGCTTCCCGTCCGAGGCCGGCGTGATGCTGCGCAACCTGGAGAGCAAGGGCAACCCGTGGGGTGCCCCGCCGAACACCCGGGAGGACTGGACCAGGGGGCTCGACTTCGAGGTGCCCCGGGTTGGCGAGGTGGACGACTTCGAGTATCTCTTCTGGGTCGGCTGCGCCGGGGCGTTCGAGGACCGGGCGAAGAAGACCACCCGGGCGGTGGCCACCCTGCTGCACTCCGCCGGAGTGAACTTCGCCATCCTCGGCGAGGGCGAGACCTGCTCCGGCGACCCCGCCCGGCGGATCGGCAACGAGTTCGTCTTCCAGATGCTCGCCCAGCAGAACGTCGAGACCCTGAACGAGGCGTTCGGCGACCGCGAGCCGGCCAAGCGCAAGATCGTGGCCACCTGCCCGCACTGCTTCAACACCCTCGGCAACGAGTACGGCGAGCTCGGCGGGCAGTTCGAGGTCGTGCACCACACCCAGTTGCTGGCCCACCTGGTCGCCGAGGGCCGGCTCACTCCGGTGCAGCCGGTGGACGGCGGGCTCACCTACCACGACCCGTGCTACCTGGGCCGGCACAACCGGGTCTTCACCCCGCCCCGCGAGGTGCTCGGCGCGGCGGCGGCCGACGGGATCACCGAGATGCCGCGCAACCAGGAACGCTCCTTCTGCTGCGGTGCCGGCGGTGCCCGGATGTGGATGGAGGAGCGGATCGGCAAGCGGATAAACGTCGACCGGGTCGAGGAGGCGATGTCGACCGGGGCGAAGACGATCGCGGTCGGCTGCCCGTTCTGCTCGACGATGCTCACCGACGGGGTCAACGGCAAGGCGGCCGGCGAGCAGGTCGAGGTGGTCGACGTCGCCACCGTACTGCTCCGCTCGGTCAGGCCTGGAGCCTGACGGCGGGCACCCCACGGCAGGTACCCGACCCGACTCCGGCCGGGGGCTGTGGCGATCCGGCGCCTCCGAGCTGTGGAAACCCGCAACGGTAGCCTTCGGGATGTGCCGCAGCACGGGATCGGGATCGGGATCGGGACGACGGACGCGGTGCCGGACGGATCGGCCGGCTCCCCGGGCCGCGCCGCGTGGTGGGGCCAGCCGGCCGACCGCCCGCCCCGGCGCTCGTTCCGGTCCGGCCTGCGCCTCGGCACCGGGGTACTGCTCGGTGCCGCCACCGCGCTCGTCGACCTCGGCTACCTGGCCGGCGCCGTACCCGGGTACGCCGTCCTCGCCAGATTTCCCAGTTCCCGCCGCCGGTTGGCCGGGCTCGCCCGTCGGCTCGCCGAGTACGACCGGCGGCGGGTGGAGCGGTATTTCGGGGACAGTCCGGCCGGTACGGTCAGCGACGCCCGTGCGGTGGGCTATCTCGCGGCCCGCGCTCCGGTCGGCATACTCGGCGGAATCGTGTTGCTGATGATGCTGTACGGCGCGATCGTGGTCGGCGCCGTGATCGTCGGCTGGCTGGTCGGCCGTCCGGTGGACGACATCGAGGCCACGCCGGTGATCGTGGTGTATTTCGGGGTGCTGGCCGTGGTGCTGCTCTTCCTCGCCGTGCAGGGTGTCGTCGGCGTGGCGGCGCTGGATCGCCGGCTGGCCCGGAGGTTCCTCGGGCCGAGTGGCCGGGAGCTGCTGGAGCGCCGGATCACCGAGCTTTCCGCAAGCCGGGCCGGGGTGCTGGCGGCGGTCGACGCGGAGCGGCGCCGGATCGAGCGGGACCTGCACGACGGCGTACAGCAGCGGCTGGTCGCGCTCGGCATGCTTGTCGGCCGGGCCCGCCGGACCACCGACCCGGCCAGGGCGACCGAGCTGCTGCGCCAGGCGCACGAGGAGTCCGCCCGGGTCCTCGACGACCTCCGCGAGGTCGCCTGGCGGGTCTATCCGACCGCGCTGGACAACCTGGGGCTGGCCGACGCGCTGGCCCGGGTCGCCGAGCACGCCGGGCTGCCGGTCCGGGTGGACTGCCGGCTGGTCGGCCGGCCCGCGCGGGAGGTCGAGACGGCCGCGTACTTCGTGGTCTCGGAGGCGGTGACGAACGCCGCCAAGCACGCCCGCGCCGGCCAGGTCGAGGTCGCGGTCGCGGTCCGGGAGGGGCGGTTGGTGGTGACGGTGGTCGACGACGGGGTCGGCGGGGCCGACCCGACCGGCGCCGGCCTGTCCGGGCTGGCCCGCCGGGTCGCCGCGCTGGACGGCCGCCTCCGGGTGACCAGCCCGGCCGGCGGGCCCACGACGATCGAGGCGGAGCTGCCGTGCGGGTGATGCTGGCCGAGGACTCGACCCTGCTGCGGGAGGGGCTGGTCCGGCTGCTGGCCGAGGAGGGGCACCAGGTGGTTGCCGCCGTCGGAAACGCGGGCGCCCTGGTCGCGGCCGTCGCGGCGGACCCGCCGGACGCGGTGGTGGCGGACGTACGGATGCCGCCGACGCACACCGACGAGGGGCTGCGCGCCGCACTGGAGATCCGTCGCCGCTGGCCCGCCGTCGGGGTCCTGGTCCTCTCCCAGTACGTCGAGAAGCGTTACGCCGTCGAGTTGCTGACCAGCTCCAGCGGCGGGGTCGGCTACCTGCTGAAGGACCGGGTGGCTCAGGTCGGCGAGTTCCTCGACGCGCTGGCCCGGGTCGGCGAGGGCGGCGCCGCCTTCGACCCGGAGGTGGTACGCCAACTGCTGGCCCGGACCAGCCACACCGACCCGCTGGCCCGGCTGACCGTACGCGAGCGGGCGGTGCTGGACCTGATGGCGCAGGGGCACACCAACGCCGCCATCGCCGGGCAGTTGCACGTCTCGCAGAGCGCCGTCGAGAAGCACGTGAACGCCGTCTTCGACAAGCTCGACCTGGCCCACGTCACCGGCTACAGCCGGCGGGTACTCGCCGTCCTCCGCTATCTCGGCGGCTGAACCGCGCGGCGGGACCGTGCGGCAGAAGCCGCCTGGCAGAACGTTCGAAACCGCTGCTCCTGTGGAGCGCAGGGCCCTTCCCGCCCGGGGAAGGGCCCTGCGGCGCCTCGTCACATCCGGTGCCGGCTCTGCGGGCGGTCGCGCCGGGCCAGTCGGGCGACGACGAACCAGCCGACCGCGACCGCCACGGCCGCGATCACGACCTTCTGGAAGACGCTGGCGTACTCCTCGACCAGGTGCCAGTTCTCGCCGAGCAGATAGCCGGCGAAGACGAAGACGGCGTTCCAGATCAGGCTGCCGAGGGCGGTGCAGAGCAGGAAGGTGCCCAGCCGCATCCGCTCGATGCCGGCCGGGATGGAGATCAGGCTCCGGAAGATCGGGACCATCCGGCCGAGGAAGACCGTCTTGACCCCGTGCCGGAGGAACCACGCCTCGGTGCGGTCCACGTCGGCGAGCTTGACCAGCGGCAGCCGGGCGGCGATCGCCCGGGTCCGCTCCCGGCCGAGCAGCGCGCCGACGTAGTAGAGGGCCAGCGCGCCGACCACCGAACCGACGGTGGTCCAGAAGATCGCCGACCAGAGGCTCATCTCGCCCCGGCTGGCGGCGAAGCCGGCCAGCGGCAGGATGATCTCGCTGGGCAGCGGCGGGAAGAGGTTCTCCAGAGCCACCGCCAGGCCGGCTCCGGGGGCACCGAGCCGGTCCATCAGGTCGGTCGCCCACTCGGCGATCCCGGACAGGGTCGGTTCGGCGGCCAGCGGAGTCGTATCATCGATCATGAATCCGACGCTAGCCGGTGCTACCTGTCCGAACCCTGTGGAGCGGCGCCCGATCGCCTGCCGCGCACCACAGTCACGGACTGCGGTGAACCACATACGGCGTCCGTTCGTACCTGTCGATATCGCCACCGCCGTCGGCGGTCCGGCGACCAGGCGATGACGGGCCGGGAACGGCCCTGGGACCGCGAGGAGGCGGACGCCGCGTGGCGGAAAGCTCAGCACAGTGGACGGTTGCGGAGTCGAGCGGACGGCACCGGAAGGCCGGGGCGGACGACCGCCGGGCCCGTTCCAACCGTCGGCTCCGGCTGGTCTCCACGGTGGGTCTCGGAGCCGGGCTGCTGCTCCTCGCCATCCCGCTCGGGGCGGACACCCTGCGCACCATGGTCTGGGGTGGCGGCACCGAACCGGGTGTCGAGGTGCCGGCGGCGGTGACCAGCCCGCCGGGGCCGGGCGGCGAGCCGCCGCCGGCATCGCCGACCCCGGACACCGCCGGGCCGACCGGTACGCCCGGACCCACCCCGACGGCGACCCCGAGCCCGACCTCCCGGGCCGGCGGTGCCGGTGCGTCGACCCCGCCCGCACCGCCGACACCGTCGCGGCCACCGCTACAGGGCGCGGCGGTACCCACACCATCCGCGACCGCCAACCCGCCCTCGCCGGCCGCCCCGCCGCCCACGCCGGCGCAGCCCGAGCTGCTCGGCCCGGACGGCCGGGACGGGCTGACCCGGATGATGGATCGCTACTGCGACGAGCATGTCGCGGCGAGTTGGGCGGACACCCGTGGCGACGGCGGCTGGGAGTGCGACCGGCTGCTGCTGCCGTCCCGGACCGTCGACATCGACCGGGCCTGCCGGGACACCTACGGCGACGACGCGTTCGCGCAGAACCCGGACACCCGCGACCCGTTCGGCTGGCGCTGCTTCCGGCGCTGACCCACCCCGGGCCGGCCGGCTCACGATCGCCGCGGCCCGGCGCTGCCCACCCGGGGCGGCCGACCCAGCAACGCCGTGGCCCGACGCTGGCCCACCCCGGGGCGGCAGGCTCACGACCGCCGGGGCGCGGTGTCGGCCGACTCCGGACGGCCGGCTCGCCAGTACCGGGGTGCGGTGCTGGCCCGCGCGTGGACACCGGGCAGCCGACGCCTGGTCGGGCCGGTACTGTGCTCGATAGCCACGGGCGGGACGCAACCACGGTCGAGGTGAACCAGTCATCGACGCCCTACTCCTCAGCACCCTGCTGCCGCTGGCCGGCTTCGCCCTGCTGACCGCCGGCAACGCGTTCTTCGTCGCCGCCGAGTTCGCACTGGTCACAGTGGACCGGTCCGAACTCGACCGGCGGGTGGTCGGCGGGGACCGGCGGGCCGGCACGGTCCGCAAGGCGCTGCGGGAACTCTCCTTCCAGCTCTCCGGCGCGCAGCTCGGGATCACCATCACCGCCCTGCTGACCGGCTATCTCGCCGAGCCGGCCCTGGCGAAGCTCTTCACCCCGCTGCTCCGGCCGGTCGCCGGGGACGCCACCTCGCGGGTCACCCCGCTGCTGGCGCTGGCCCTGGCCACCCTGCTGTCGATGCTCTTCGGCGAGCTGGTGCCGAAGAACGCCGCGCTGGCCCGGCCGATGCCGGCCGCGCTGGCCACCGCCGGGCCGATGCGGACGTTCTCCCGGATCTTCGGCTGGCTGATCCGGGCGTTGAACAACTCGGCGAACTGGCTGGTCCGCCGGCTCGGCGTGGAGCCGCAGGAGGAGTTGGCCAGCGCCCGGTCCCCCGAGGAACTCGGCCTGCTCGCGGCGATCTCCGCGCAGGCCGGTGCGCTGCCCCGGGAGACCGCGATGCTGCTGCAACGGACGATCCGGTTCGGCGACAAGCGGGCGGCCGAGGCGATGACGCCCCGGGTCGACGTGGTCGCCCTGCCGGCCACCGCGCCGGTCGCCGAGCTGCTGGCCCTGGCCCAGCAGACCGGCCGGACCCGGTTCCCGGTCTACGAGGAGACCGTCGACCTGGTCACCGGGGTGGCCGGGGTGGTCGAGGCGCTCGGCGTGCCACCGCACCGGCGGGAGTTCACCACGGTGGCGGCGGTGGCCCGCGAGCCGGTCTACGTGCCGGAGAGCCTGGATCTGGACGGCGTACTCGCGGCGCTGCGCGCGGCCGGGGCGGACCTGGCGATAGTTGTCGACGAGTACGGCGGCACCGACGGGGTGGTCACCGTGGAGGACCTGGTGGAGGAGCTGGTCGGGGAGATCGCCGACGAGTTCGACCCGGTCGCCGAGGAGCCGGTACCGGTCGCCGGCCGGCCCGCCCCGGGTGGCGCCGGTTCCGCCCCGGGTGCCGCCGGAACCGTCGAGTACACCGCCGGGGCCGGGCGGGGCGCGGTCGAGGAGCGGCCGGTCGAGCTGACCGCCCCGGGTGGGGAGCGCGCCGTACTCGTCGACGGGGTGCTGCGCGCCGACGAGCTGGCCGAACAGGTCGGCTTCCGGCTGCCCGAGGGGCCGTACGAGACGTTGGGCGGCTTCCTGCTGGCCCGGTTCGGGCACATCCCGAAGGGCGGCGAGACCGTCGAGGAGCAGGGCTTCGAGTTCACGGTGGTCGAGGTGGTCCGGCACCGGATCGAGCAGGTCCGGGTGGTCCGCCCCGACGAGGCGGCCGGATGAACCTGCTGGTCACGCTCGGGCTGCTGCTCGGCAACGCCTTCTTCGTCGGCAGCGAGTTCGCGCTGATCGCGTCGCGGCGTACCGTGCTCGAACCGCTGGCGGCCGGGTCGCAGCGGGCCCGCTGGGCGCTCTCGGCGATGAACCAGATCCCGCTGATGATCGCCGGTGCCCAGCTCGGCATCACCATCTGCTCGCTCGGCCTCGGCGCCATCGCCGAGCCGGCCCTGGCGCACCTGCTGGAGGAGCCGTTCCACGCGGCCGGGCTGCCCGACCGGGTGGTGCACCCGGTCGCCTTCGTGATCGCGCTCGGCGTGGTGGTCTTCCTGCACACGGTGATCGGCGAGATGGTGCCGAAAAACATCACCCTGGCCGGGCCGGAGCCGTCGGCGCTCTGGCTCGGGCCGGCGATGCTGGCCTTCTGCGTGGCGACCAAGCCGCTGCTGTTGGCGATGAAGTGGACCTCGGCCCGGATCCTGGGGCTCTGGCGGATCGAGGCGACCGACGCGGTGAAGACGGTCTTCACCGCCGAGGAGTTGGCCGGGCTGGTCGCGCAGGCGCGTACCGAGGGACTGCTCGGCTTCGAGGAGCATGCCCGGATCACCGCCGCGCTGGCGCTGAACCGGCGTACCGCCGCCGACGCGCTGCGCCCGTGGGCCAGCGTCACCACGGTGGCCGAGGACGTCTCCCCGGCCGCCCTGGAGGTGCTGGCGACCCGGACCGGCCGGTCCCGGTTCCCGGTGGTGCAGCGGGCCGACCGCCGGGTGCTGGGCTTCGTGCACGTGAAGGACGTCCTCGGGTACTCCGGCGCGGCCCGCCGGGCACCGGTGCCGGCCGAACTGCTCCGGCCGCTGGCCGTGGTGCCGCCGGAGCGCAGCCTCGCCGACCTGCTGCTGTCGATGCGCCGGGAGCGCCGGCACATGGTCCTGGTCAGCGACGGGCGGGTGCCGATGGGGGTGGTCACCCTGGACGACGTGCTCACCGCCGTCGTCGGGACGACCACCGACCCCACCGGCACCGGCCAGCCCGCGCCGGCCTGACGGCTCAGTGTGGTGCGCCGACCGGTGACGGCAGCAGCCGTACGTCGTCGGCGTTCACGAACATGATCCGGTGGCCGAACTGGATCTGGACGTACCGCATGTCGCCCCGGATCACCGTCCAGTCGCCGGGTGACGAACCGTCGAAGGTGGTGGCCCGGTAGTACTCGCCGGGCAGCACGTTCCCGACGGCGTACCGCTGACCGGCGGCGAGGGTGTACTGCAACGGGGTGACCGGCTGCACCGGTACGCCGGCCGGATAGGCGTCCGGCTCCGGGTACGCCCTGCCGTACACCGGGATCGTCGCCCGGCCCGGCTTCGGCGTCGCGACCAGCCCCACCGTCCACTTCACGGTCGGCTTCGACCTCGGGTTGTGGAACCACGCCCGCTGCCCGAGATACCAGATCGCGGTCCAGTCGCCCTGCCGGCCGGCGAGCGCGTACGTCTGCCCCGCCGACGCCCGCGCCCCGTGGTCGGAGATGTGCATCGTGTCCGGGGTGCCGTCCGGGCGCAGCCCGAGGTCGTTCACCAGCGGCGCGTCGGCGGCCGGTGCGGTGCGCAGGATCACCGACGACGACCCGCGCGCCGGGCACGGCACCCCGGCCGCCGTGCAGCCGGTGAACGCCGGCCGGTTGGCGGCGAAGTCCGGGTCGATTGTGACAAGTCCGGCGGCCGCTGCGCCGATGCCCCGGAACGGTGCCCTGAGCAGGTCGAAGTAGTGCGACCAGTCCCAGTACGGCCCGGGGTCCCAGTGCATGCCGCGCACGTTCGCCGGCAGGATGCCGGGGACGTTGTCGTGCCCGATGACGTGGTCGCGGTCCAGCGGGATGTCGTAGCGGTCGGCGAGGTAGCGGACCAGCTTGGCCGAGGTCCGGTACATCGCCTCGGTGTACCAGGTGCCCTGTGCGGCGAAGCCCTCGTGTTCCAGGCCGATCGCCTTGGCGTTGACGTACCAGTTGCCGGCGTGCCAGGCCACGTCCCTGCCCTTGACGTGCTGCGCGATGTGCCCGTCGGCGGAGCGGAGCGTGTAGTGCCAGCTCACGTAGGTCGGATCCTGGACCAGCCGCAGCGTGGTGTCGTAGCTGCCCTCGGTGTCGTGGATGACGATGTACTCGATCTTCTGCCGGGCGGGCCGGTCGGAGAGGTCGTGGTTGCCGTAGTCGCCCTCCCCGAACGCCTGGTAGGGCGCGGGGATCCACTCGCAGGAGATGTCGCGCGGGCACTCCAGCCCGTCCGGGCGGGGCCGGCCGGGCAGGCCGAGCCGGTCCAGCCAGTGCCGCTGCGGGACGATCCCGGGATGGCCGGGGAGGGTGATCCGGTGCCCGTCGTCGGTGGTCCGGCTGGCGCCCTCGGCGACGGTCCGGTACACCTCGTCGGCGAAGGCGGCGGCGGCGTCCGCGCGGTCGCTGCCGGCGTACCGGGCCACCGCGCCGTACCAGGCCGCCGGGTCGCTGGCCCGCCCCGTCGGCCCGGCCAGCGATTTCTGGTACGCCGCCAGCAGTGCCGCCCCGCCCCGGATGTTCGCCGCCGGTTCGGCGCGGAGTGCCCGCTCGTCGACGCCGGTCAGCGTGGCGGCGGCGTCCAGGGTCTGCCCGCCGGACGGTGCCGCCGCGCCGCTGCGGTCGTTGTTCCGGTCGCTGGACGGGGCGGCGGGTGGGTGTGCCGGTCGGCCGGGCCGGGCCGGGTCGCCGCGCCGGTCCTCGCCGTGTTCCGGGTGTTCCGGACCGGCGGCCAGCCCGGCGACGTCGGTGAGGTGCATCGGGCCGTATCCGCCGCTGGTGCTCGGGGTGCCGGCGTTGGTGTCCCAGCGGGATTCCAGATAGGAGACGCCCAACAGCACGCTCTCGGGTACGCCGAACTCGGCCGCCGCGGCGGCGTACTCGGACTGCCGGGTCTCGGCGGACTCGGCCTGCCGGGTCTCGGCCGGTGGCGGCGCGGCGGGCGCGGGGCTGGCCGGCAGCAGTGCGGCGGCGCCGAGCAGGGCGGTCCCGATCGCGATTCTCCTGCTCAGCGGGGTTGTCGTGGGAAGCATCGGACCTCCAGGGGCCGGGGGTGGGCCTGCCGATCACCTTCCACCCGGGACACGGCCGTGGTCAATACCTGCCGAATAAGCTCGTCGCTATGTAGAAATCTTTCACCTATACCGAGCGTGTCCGGCTCGGTTCTCGCGGGTCGACTCGGACGACGGTCGGCTCGCACCGTCCGCGACCGCTCCGACACACAACGAATCGACTCAGATCGCGGGGTTGCGTTTGGATAACACCCTTCTCTAAGGTTGGGGACCGTCGAGCCGACGGCAGGCCGCCTAGCCGGGCGGCGACGTCTCGACACCGCCGAATCGTCACACAGAGCGAACCGGGGACCCGAGCATCCTGGGGTGAATCCGCGCCTTCTGCGGTAGGGCGACACTCTTTCCGCCCGAACCCGTCAGCTAACCCGGTAGGCGGGCTACGGAAGAAGGAGTACGGACCCCGGTGGCTTCCCCTGCCCCGCCGCGGTCGCCCTCCCTCCCGTCGGCAGCCGCCGACGCCGGGAACGCGAAACCGCGCCCTCGACGGTCCATTCTCGTCATCGCCCTCACCGCACTCGCCAGCGCCGCCGTGCTGTTCACCGGCACGACGCCGGCGCTGGCCGAGCCGTCGGTGGCCGAGATCGAGCAGCAGATCGACACCGCTTGGCGCAAGCTGGAGCCGGTCGTCGAGAAGCACAACGCCACCCGGCAGGACCTCGCGGCGAAGAAGAAGCAGGTCGCCGCCCTGCAGAAGAAGATCGCCCCGCTTCAGTCGCAGATCGACGCCGCGATGAACAGGGTGAGCGACTTCGCCGTGCAGGCGTACAAGGGTGACAAGGCCTCGGCGGTCAACGCCCTGCTCACCTCGAAGTCGCCGACCGCGCTCGTCGGCCAGCTCTCGGTGCTCGACCAGTTCGCTCGCCAGCAGCAGCGCGAGGTGCAGGAGGTCGTCGACCTCAAGGAGAAGTACGCCGCCCAGAAGGCTCCGCTGGACCGGCTGGTCACCCAGCTGACCAAGACCGAGGCGGAACTGGCGGCGAAGAAGAAGGAGATCGACGCCGAGGTCGAGCGGCTGCAGAAGCTGCGGATCCAGGCGTACGGGAACGGCTCCGCCGGCCCGCTGCGGCCCGCGCCCTGCCCGGCCACCTACCCCGGTGGCCCGTCCGGCCAGGCGGTCAAGTTCGCGTGCGCCCAGATCGGCAAGCCGTACAAGTGGGGTGCCGAAGGCCCCGGCTCGTACGACTGCTCCGGTCTGACCCTGGCCGCCTGGGCCAAGGGCGGCGTCTCGCTGCCGCACAACGCCCGCGCCCAGCGCGGACAGACGAAGCGGATCAGCCGTTCCGAGCTGCGCCCCGGTGATCTGGTCTTCTACTACGCCGACCTCAGTCACGTCGGCATGTTCGTCGGCAACGGTTGGATCGTGCACGCCTCCCGGGCCGGCGAGCCGGTGAAGATGAAGCGGATGGACGACGGCGAGATCCACAGCTTCGGCAGACCGGGCTGAGATCTCCGGGTCGACGGTCTCCGGGCCGACCGAGTCAACGCAGAACCCCCGTCGCAGGTGCGGCGGGGGTTCTGCCGTTCGGACGACGGGGGGCGCCTTGCCTCAGCGGGTGGGCCAGGTGCGCCAGTTCTGCCAGGAACGGCTCGGCGTCGGGCCGCGCTGCCCCTGGTAGCGCGAGCCGTAGACGGCCGACCCGTACGGGTGGGCGGACGGCGACGAGAGCCGGAAGATGCAGAGCTGCCCGATCTTCATCCCGGGCCAGAGCCGGATCGGCAGGTTGGCCACATTCGACAGCTCCAGCGTGACGTGGCCGGAGAAACCGGGGTCGATGAAGCCGGCGGTGGAGTGGGTGAGCAGGCCGAGCCGGCCCAGGCTCGACTTGCCCTCCAGCCGGCCGGCGAGCTGGTCGCCGAGGGAGATCACCTCCAGCGTGGAGGCGAGCACGAACTCACCCGGGTGCAGCACGAACGGCTGGCCGTCCGGCACGTCGACGAGCGAGGTCAGGTCGTCCTGCTGGACCGCCGGGTCGATGTGCGTGTAGAGGTGGTTGTTGAAGACCCGGAAGAGCCGGTCCAGGCGTACGTCGATGCTCGACGGCTGCACCAGCGCGGGCTCGAACGGCTCCAACGCGAGGGTGCCCGCCTTGATCTCGATCACTAGGTCGTGGTCGGAGAGCAGCACCGGATCACCTTAGCGAGTGGCGCGACGGTGACCGGCCGCGACCTCGCCGATGGGTGGGACCGGGGTAGGTGATCGAACAGGTGTTCGATAGAATGTGGGCATGGCATCCTGGTCCGAATTCGCCTCTGACGAGCCACGACTCGCCGACGCGATCCGCGTCCTCATCCAGCAGTACGGTCCGGGTCTCGGCTACCTGGCGACCGTGCGCGCCGACGGTGGGCCGCGGGTGCACCCGGTGTCCCCGGTCATCACCGACGAGGGACTCTTCTGTTTCGTCGTCGACTCTCCGAAGCGGCGCGACCTCGAACGCGACGGCCGCTACGCACTGCACTCGTTCCCGCCCGAGGACAGCGACGACGAGGCGTACGTCGCTGGTCGGGCCCGGCCGGTGACCGACCAGGCCCGGGTGGACCAGCTCGCCGGCAACCTGCGGGCGGCTCCACAGGTCGACTGGCGGCTCTTCGAGTTCACCGTCGACGTCGCGATGGTGGCCCGGCACGGCAGCAACGGCGCCACCCCGCTCGCGGCCGGAGACCGGTCCGAGCGACCGGCCGTGCAGGTCTGGCTCGACCCGGCCGGCGCCGCACCGGGCACCCCGGTCGGCGCCACCACCGGGTCGAGGCGGCGCGGCCGGCGCCGGGCGGTGGAAGAGCAGCCCGTCCCGGCGCCCTGACCTGCCGTCAGCCACGCCTACGGCTCGCGGAACGCCTTCCACGCCTTGAGCATCCGGAACGTCTGGCCGTACGTGAACTCGTACATGCAGGCGTCGACCGAATAGTCCATGAAGTTGTGGATCGGGTCGGCGCCCGGCTTCGCCGTGCAGGTGTCCCGCCGTTCCGGGCAGCCGAAGGCCGGCTCCGCCTCGGCAGGCGTGTCCAAGACCTGATCGCCCTGCCCGCCACAGCCCTCCTGGAAGGTGTGGTAGAGATTCAGCCAGTGCCCGACCTCGTGCGTGGCCGTGTCACCGGCGTTGTACGGCGCCGCCGTCCCACCCGGCAGTGACTCGGCGAGCACCACCACCCCGTCGTACGGATCGAGCTTGCGCTCCGGGAAGGTGGCCCAGCCGAGCAGCTTCTCCGTCAGCAGCCCGGTGTAGATGTTCAGCGTGTCCTTGCCGCCGACCCGCAGCGCCCGCTTCATCTGGGTCTCCGTCGGGCTCTCCGGCGCGATCGGATACCAGGCGGGTCTGGTCACCCGATTCACCTTCTTCAACCGGAAGCGGAAGGGTGTCCAGGCCCCGCCGGTACGCCCGCCGAACGACTCGTTCAGCACCCTGACCTGGGCCTGGATCAGGGAGAGCGGGACGTCCCCGGCAGCCCGGGTCCGCCGCTCACTGATCACGTGGAACACCACGTCGATGGTGATCGTCAGTTTCTTCGGTACGCCGAACGGCGCCACCCCGACCCGTTGCGCGTACGCCGCGTCGAGGGCGCGGTCCCGCTCGGCCGCCTCGGCCGGAGTCAGCTCGTTGGGCTCGACCGCGTACGGCGCTCCAGGCCTGGCCCTGGCGTTCGGGTCGACGCCGTGCGGGATCCCTGTGTGCGGGCGCCCTTTTGCGGTCTCGGTGCAGGCCGCTACGCCGGATTCCCTGGCCGGGTCCGGAGGTGCCGCCGCCACCGGACCGGATCCGAGCAGCAGGACGAGAAGCACGCTCGTCATGCCGGTCGAACGCGACGACCAGCGCAGTCCACGGAACGCCATTGCCACACCCTTGCCTTCGGAGAGTGGTTCTGTGATGACACAGAGCCATAGTTGCAGGTGGGGCGGACGTTACCGGGCTCGGTCTCTGTTGCAAACGAAGTGGCGCGGCGTGGTTCGCTACCTGTTCGAGCAGGTGGCGATGGGGGTCGGGGTGGGACCCGGGGGTAGGTGAGTGCATGATCGGACCCGACCGGGTACAGTGGGGTCCGCTCGCGGGTGTAGTTCAATGGCAGAACATCAGCTTCCCAAGCTGACAGTGCGGGTTCGATTCCCGTCACCCGCTCCAACAACGAAGGCCCTGGTCAGGACATCAGTCCCAGCCAGGGCCTTCGATATTCAGGATCCATACTCACGTCGTGCGCCATGAGCACCGGTACACCTGGGCGTCGGCCCTGTCGTCGTCCGTGCTAGCGACGACCGACCGTGAATGCTGCTACATACTCTTGTTCTGCAAACGTCATGCGCCACTCGTAGCGACCCGGCGCGAGGGGAAGGGATGGGACGTTGAAAGCGAAAGAAGCATCAAGCATTGTGCCAGGGGCCAACCCGGGTGGTCGCCCGACCTCGACGCCGGCCTCGGTTGCAATGGAGGCTTCACCGTCTGCTGTAGGGACCTTGACTGGCCGCCCATCCGAGTCCAGTAGCTGTAGCTTGAGGGGGAGGCGCTGGTTTGCCCGATCCCATGGGATCTTGATCAGGACTGCAACGGCATGGGGCGCGGTGGGGGAGGACGTAACGGACCAACCTGCCCCCAGCATGTGGACTTTGCCAGACTCAGCCTGCGCAGCGTCGCAGAGGATGAGCTGCGCTTCGACGGGTGAAGCCATCAGTGGGCGGGTAACTCTCGCGTCGACTTGTTGGTCAGGTTGCTGATGATCTGCTCCACCCGTCCCGGTAGCTTCAGGTACGAGGTGTTTGACCAGGTCGGCCGCCCTGTGACGCCCTTCTCGCCCCGGTTGAACGCCTCTATGATCTTGTCTACCGGCTCGTCAGCCTCATAGAACTCGTCGTTGCTGGCCATGGGGTCATCATCCCTTCTCCTGGTGTGGCTGGCTAGCTATCAACAAAGTAAGCGCTGCCTAGGTTCCAAACGTCCCCAATCGGGTCATCGGATGGATATAGGACAACCAGGGCGCGTCTTCCTCGAAGCTCGACCTGGATGATCGCTCGCTCCCCACGATGTTCATCGATGTCCCAGCTGTACGTCAACCCGGCAACGCAGACCACGGCGTCCCGTACCTCGTCGCAGGTCAGTTGATGTTTGGCCGCAATCTTCTCCGCGGTTCGCCAGCTGATGTTGAGCACTGCCACCCAGACGGCACGCCGAGCCATCGTCACCACCGTGAATCTCGCGAGAGGCTTAGGGTAGATATCTCAGTGTTCTGGCCGCTACTGGCTGTTGGGTGGATAGGTCGGGCCGATACTCGCCTTTGATGGCCCGCATGACTATTGATACAGGTCGACCGAGCTGAGGAGGCTGCGCTGTAACGGCAGCCGAGGGAACCCCATGGATAAGATCAACTGGTATCCGCAAAGTGACGCCAGCACCGATGGCTATCGACTTCCACGCCTCGCGCGTGAGGTCGACCAAGCGCTCATGTCGACGGCGTGCCATTAACGTGCCATTGGGCCAGGACAGCGGAGGCCGTCCGGGGCCGCTAGATGATCGCCGTGACCAGGGCGCCAGTTGGTCAGGCGGCCTACCTTCGACACTTCCCAAGCTGACAGTGCGGGTTCGATTCCCGTCACCCGCTCCAACCGAGAGGCCCTGGTCAGGACGTCAGTCCCAGCCAGGGCCTTGGTTCTTCAAGGGCGGCGAACATGCTGCGTGCAACGTGTGGCCGACCAGGATGCTGGCTGTCCTTCGGACCGTCGGCACTTCGCGCCCGACCCATCTTGCCCATCGGATGTGGCCCTGCCCCTGGTCCGCTCTGGCGAGTACGGCAAATCTATTTGCGGGGGTACGCGGCCTGTAGCACCTCTCGAACGAGATCACTCGGGCGGCGGTTCGTCAGCTCTGCCACCTTCTGGATCATCTGGAAAGTCTGGTCATCGACTCGCACACTGAGTCTGTGCGAGGCCCCGCCTTCTTTCGAGAGGGATGGTCGGCCGACCCGTCGAGGAGTGAGCTTGCTGACGTCGTATCCTGCCTCCGCTTCGGCCGTGAGGTCGGCCTCTACCTGCGGGGTAAGGGTGACCCCGCTCTTGGTCTGCCGTCTGGCGGTCCGGGTGACCTTGCGCGCGTCCCGGGACGTCGGAGAATCCGTCTCGGGCTTGGTTGCTCGCTTACCCCGAACTGCTCGGCCCTGCACCCTCGTCTCCTCGGGCTTGCTGCGGGTCGCGCTACTCTTTGTCACCTTCGTAGTCATACGCGCCATGGCTTCGCCTCCCTGTAAGGCCGGTTGTACTGGGGTCGCATGTTCATGGAGTGGATCACTCTTAGTGTGCCGTCCAGCAGTTCGACGGCGATAACTTCCAGGGCCACGCCGTCCTCGTCGTCACCGAGGAACAGCAGGCGTTCGGGACGGTCTGGGGGTTCAGCGGCCAAGGTGTAGTGCTGACCGCAGTGCTCGATCACGTACTGTGACCGAGATCGAGCGATGCCATGCTTGGTCGCAGCCCGTGCCCACGAGTACTTGTGCCTAGCCACGGCCCCATTTTGTCTGACGAAACTCCTCCTAGCTAGCCTGACACGTTCGCGGCAGGTCGGCAAGGATCCTGCGAGGTAGATCCCACCAGAGCACGCAGCGGCCCTCAAGTTCTGGGCCGACACGGAGGGTCTGTGCGTTCGTTAGGTGCGAGGCTCGCCCGGGCGACCTGATGATCTGTTGCTGCATGTCATGGACGTCGCTGATCCCGCTCGCTCAGACGTACGCAGCCGGCGCCCGTGCCCCCTACGTGCCCGTAGCGCCGGGAAGCCACGTGGAACGGCGGTCAACCACGGGCACCGTGACCAGGAGCGCGGCCCGTTGACCTTGGCCCGGATCGGCTCCCCAGCGAGTTCCCAAGCTGACAGTGCGGGTTCGATTCCCGTCACCCGCTCCAAGCGAAAGGCCCTGGTCGGGACGTCAGTCCCAGCCAGGGCCTTCGATGTGTTCCGGGCCGCGATCATGCTTCGGGCCATCCACGGGCCATTAGCGCCGCCGGGCCACCACGCCGGCCATCCCGCCGTCCGGGTCGCCGCCGCGCCGCTTGCCCCTGCCCGCCTTCTTCGACCCGTCGCCCTTCTTCGAGGCGTCGCTCTTCTTCGGCTTGCCGCCCTTGCCCTTCGACTTCGCAGGCGCCTCGCCGGCCGCCGCCTTGTCCGCCTTCTTCCGCTCGGCCTTCATCGCGACGTTGGCCGCCTGGGCGATGGCGCGGTCGGCTTCGGCGGTGGCGTGCTGGTAGATCATCGCTGCCTGTGGCGAGTCGTGACCCATCCGCGCCATCAGTTCGCGGATGCTGGCGCCGGTCCGGGCGGCGAGGCTGTTCCCGGTGTGCCGCAGGTCGTGGAAGTGCAGCCCCGGCACGCCGAGCTTGCCGACCGCCGCCGACCAGCCGATCAGCTTGTTCAGATTGCCCCGCCAGATCGGCCGCCCGTTCGGCCCGGTGAAGACCAGCGCGTTCGGGTTGTCGTCGACGAACGCCGCCAGGTGGTCGCGCAGCGCCGGCAGGACCGCCGCCGGCATCAACCGCGCCGGGGACCAGCTCTCTGTTGCGGCCGTCTGGTCTACTCGTCGTGAGCCAGGCGGTAGACCCGCGAGTCCCGCAGCCGGAAGCCAAGCCGTTCGTACAGCCGGTTCGCCGCTTCCCGAGACGGCCGGGACGTTAGATCAACAGTCCGAACGCCCGCCTCCCAAGCCAGCCTGACAGCCTCTTGGGTCAGCGCCGCCCCGACCCCCAAGCCCCGCGCCGACTCATCGACGACTACGTCCTCAATCCATGCGCGCTTGCCGGTGGGAATCGGAAACATGATCAGGGTTAGCGCGCCGACGATCTCGCCCTCTCGGCGAGCTATGAGCAGAGTGTTCCCGTCCCACGCCACCAGCTCGCCCAAGGCCGTGAGGTCGAGCGGCTTTGCAGAGCGAGACAACTGCGGAAGGAGTCGGCCGAACGCCTTCACGATTTCGTCGGCGGCGGCACGGACAGCCTCGATCTCGACGCTCATGCTCGCGACTCTAGCTCCCCACCTCGTCCACGCGAGGCGTTACGGGAGCCGGCGGGGCTGGCCGCCGTCGTGGTCTTGGCTCCCGGCCGCCGCGCCAGTCCAACCCCGGGACTGGCTTGCCACCGAGCCGCTGGGGTCGCTGGAGCCCCCGGCGTCGCTTAAGCGTCGGCGGGAACCGGCACACTGCCGGCATGACTCATGACCTTGCCGTCTGGGAGGGCGACCAGCCGACCGACGATGTCGCGGGCGCTGCCGCCTTCGTGCAGCTCTACGGGAGGTACATCGGGGCGGACGAGGCTGTGCCGCCGACCCCGCGTGTCCGCGCCTACGTCGAGGCCCTACTCGATCGCTGGATCGACTTGACCGAGGACGAGGATGACGTGAGCCCGTGGTCTGATGGACCGCTGATCAACAACGCGTCAGGTCCGATCGTCTACTTTGCTATGCGGTACAGCCTGGCTGAGGAGGTGTCAGTCGAGGCCGCGCGCATGGCGGTCGAGCGCGGTCTGGTCTGCTTCGACGTGCAGTGGGACCGCCTTCGGCCGACGCCGGAGGAGCAGGAGGCCGGGTCATCCACGGGCCATAAGCCGAGATAGACCCAGGCCGAGGCAGGCCGCCCGGGACCGACCAGGCAAAACGCCGTGCCACGACCCGCCTCGGTCCAAGTCCCAAGCTGCCAGTGCGGGTTCGATTCCCGTCACCGCTTGACCGACAAGGGCCCAGCTGCAAAGTCGATTCTCTGAGACCGGACCCTTGTCATTTTCGATTTTCAAGGCAGCCGTGCGCCTGCCCTGGTCGGACGGGATCCGGAATCCGGTCGGTGGAGGCGCCTGGCGTCGGGCTCCGCCGATCCTCGCACTGCGGGCCTGTCGAGCGCCTGTTACTGGCGAGCGGCCCCGGGGACAGAACATCATGGGTGTATGAACGACAGGATCTCCATCGACCATCGGATCATGGGTGGCGTGCCGTGTATCGCCGGAACCCGCATCCCCGTGGCGACAGTGATCGGGCTGCTGGGCCAGGGCTACAGCGTCAGTGAGGTGATCGAGGAGCACCCCACCTTGACGAAGGACGACGTCATAGCGGCTCTGCGCTTCGCCGCACGGGCGGTCGACGAGCGAGAACTGCCGTTGAAGTTGTCCGCATGAGGTTCCTGGTCGACGAGTGTCTGTCGATCAGGGTCGCTGCCCTCCTCGTGGCGGCCGGGCACGATGCCTCATGTCGTTGACTGTGGTCTGGCCGGAGAGCCTGACGACCGGGTGCTTGGCAGGGCGGTCGGTGACGGACGGATCCTGCTCTCCGCCGACACGGACTTTGGCGAGATCCTGGCCCGGTCCGGGGCGGGCACGCCCAGCGTGGTCCTGTTCCGGCGCTCCGATCGATCGGCGGCGTCCTTGACGTCGATCCTCGTTGCGAACCTTCCCGAGGTTGCGGACGATCTGGCGAAGGGTGCGTTCGTGGTTCTGATCAATGAGCGACTCCGAATCCGTCCTCTACCGTTAAGGTAAGGGCGAGCGGACCCTGTCGTGCCATTAGCGTGTCATTCGGGCAGGACAATCGACACCGCGCCTTGATGCGAGGGCTGTGGCGGGACGTTGCCGAGCCGGTGCGGCGCACCAGGCCGGATTCCACCGACAGCAGCGCTGACGGCAACCAGCGGCGACGAGCACGAGGGGGCCGTTGAAGGGCTGGGCCTACCGTCGCCTCGAGGACGGGCGACCGCCACCCAGGTCGGCCCGGTCGGCCGGGTTGCCCGCGAGGCTGACGGCTGAAGCGACGGGAAGCCGTGGTGTGATGGAAGTGTGAGTCGGGCCGCCGAGGAGAGCAACCGCCGGATGCTCCGGGCCCGGGACGCGATGGACCGGGCGTACGCGCAGCCGCTGGACGTACCGGCGTTGGCCCGGATCGCGCACGTCTCGGAGGCGCACTTCACGCGTACCTTCCGGGCGACGTTCGGCGAGACCCCGCACCGCTATCTCCAGCGGCGCCGGGTCGAGCGGGCGATGTTCCTGCTCCGGGAGACCGACCGCAGTGTCACCGACATCTGCTTCGGTGTCGGCTTCGGCAGCCTCGGCACCTTCAGCCGTACCTTCCGGGAGATCGTCGGCAGCTCGCCGAGGGCGTACCGGAAGCAGCGCCCGGCAGCGCCCCCGAACGTGCCCAACTGTTTCACGATGGCCTGGACCCGGCCCACCGCCTGACCCTCCCGGCAGCCGCTGAGCTGCGGATACGGCACAGCAGACTGAGCAGTTTCGGATAAGTTTCTCCCCCGGCCGAGCCGTAGCGTGAGGGGCATGTTCAACGCCATCACGCACTCGCAGATTTACGTCCTCGACCAGGACGAGGCCCTGGACTTCTACGTCGGCAAGCTCGGCCTGGAGGTCAACACCGACGCCGATCTCGGCTTCATGCGCTGGTTGACAGTGAACGTCCCCGGCGATCCGGTACGGCAGGTCCTGCTGACGACGCCGGGGCCGCCCGCCCTCTCCGAGGAGACGGCGCAGCAGGTACGGGAGCTGGTGACGAAGGGCGCGACCGGCGGCTGGTTGATCTTCAGTACGGACGACTGCCGGAAGACGTACGAGACGCTGCTCGGCAGGGGTGTCGAGTTCACCGAGGAGCCGACCGAGCGGCCGTACGGGATCGACTGCGGCCTGCGCGACCCGTTCGGCAACAACATCCGGTTCACCCAGCTCAAGTCCTGAACCCGCTACCGCAACCCGTTGACGCTGGCGGGCCCGGCCCGGACGAAATGAGTGTCCCGACCGGGCCCGAGCCAGCTCAGCGGTGCTGCCGGATCCGGTCCCAGTCGCTCGGCGGTTCGAGGCGTGCCCCGGAGCGGAGTGTGCCGGTCACCGGCGCCCCGAGACCGGCGACCGCGGTGATCGAGCCGTGTTCGGTCTCCGCCGGAAGCAGCTCCGGTACGGCCGGGATGTCGACGTCCAGCCGTACCCGCATGCCGGGCCAGCCGACCACGGACAGTTCCTTCCCGGCGTGGATCGTGGTGCCGGTGCCGAGCGGGCCCTGCACGGTGGCGACCTGGTCGCCGACCTTGACGATCGGATGCACAATGAGCGCGGCGGCGGCGGTCCGCACCAGCGGGCGGGTCGCCTTGAAGACCCGGTCGAGCTGCACCGGGGTGTTCGCGCCGGGCTGCCCCAGCACGGCACCGACGATGGTGATCTTCCGGCCGCCGACCCTGGTGACGGCGGCGAAGACGAGACAACCGCCGGCCTCGTCGGTGGAACCGGTCTTGATCCCCACCACGCCGTCCCGGCCGACAAGCGAGTTGTAGTTCTTCACCTCGCCGGCGACCGGCAGGGTGGCCCTCTTCTGCGCGACGATCTCCGCGAACGCCGGCAGTTCCATCGCCTTGCGGGCCAGGATCACCTGGTCGACGGCGGTGCTCACGGTGCCCGGGTCGAGCCCGGACGGATCGGTGTAGCGGGTGTCCTTCATGCCCAGCGCGTCGGCGGTGTCGTTCATCTTCTCGACGAACGCCTCGACGCTGCCGGCGTCCCAGGCGGCGAGGATCCGGGCCATGTTGTTGGCCGACGGCAGCAGCACCGCCTGCAGCGCCTGGCGTTCGGTGAAGACCGCGCCCGCGACAACCGGCACCAGCGACTCGCCCCGGGCCAGCTCCGCCGGGTACGCGGCGGCCTGTGCCGCGCTGACCGTCAGCTTCGGCCCCTGCTTGCCCCGGTCGAGCGGGTGCTCGGTGAGGATGACGTACGCGGTCATCACCTTTGTCACGCTGGCGATCGGCACCGGCTCGTTCCCGCCGGAGGTGCCGAACGAGCCGACCCCTTCGACCGAGAGCGCCGCCTGCCCGGTCCGCGGCCACGGCACCACCGGCGCCTTGCCGGGAATCCTCGTCGCCTCCGGCAAGGTACGCGTGACGGCAGCCGTCGGCAGCGGGGTGCGCAGCGGCGCGATCGCGTAGAGCGTGGCACCGGCCAGCAGCATGACAAGCAGCCCGATGGCGAGCAGCCAGTAGCCGCGGGCTCGACGCCGCTTCGGCGGTGACGGCGGTGGCGGTGGCGGCACAGGTTCGAGTACCTGGGTCGTCTCGGCGTCGAGCATCGGTCAAATCCCCCCGTGTGGCATGCCAGCCCGCCGCGTGGCCCGGCCGGAGCGCTGGTGTCGGCATCGCCCGGCCGGGCTGCCGGCGGGTCCGGCAGCACGTATCTCGCGAAGTAGTGCATTGTCGCACCGCCCGGCAACAGCACCGCCGCTCGTGGCCGGCCGGCGATGTCGAGGACGCGGCGCCGGCTCCGTCCGTAGGGTGACGGCGTGCCGACCGGGCACCCGGGACGACGCGAAGCGGAGGATCCGAGATGAAGTACCTGCTGCTGATCTACGGCAACCAGGAGAAGTGGGACTCGATCCTGGCGGAGTCGTGGCCGGAGGAGATCGCCAAGCAGGACGCGTTCAACAGGCGCTACCACGAGACCGGGGAACTGCTCGGCGGGTACGGGCTGGCCGACGCCGCCGCGGCCCGGCTGGTCCGGCGCGAGGGCGGCGCCCCGGCCGTCACCGACGGGCCGTACCTGGAGACCAAGGAGTACATCGCCAGCTTCTACCTGCTGGACTGCGACAGCGAGGCGCGGGCGTACGAGATCGCCGCCGACATGCCCTGGGCGGACCAGGAACCGGTCGAGGTCTGGCCGATCCTGCACGAGTCCGCCGCCGACCTGGCCTGACGTGCACCGGAACGTCGATCACCGGTGAGCGTCGACCGGACCGTGGAGGGGCTGCTGCGCGAGTTGGCGCCGCAGGTCCTCGGCGCGCTCGTCCGCCGGTACGGCCAGTTCGACGCGGCCGAGGACGCCACCCAGGAGGCGCTGCTCCGGGCCGCCCTGCGCTGGCCGGCCGAGGGGATCCCGGACAATCCCCGGGGCTGGCTGGTGACGGTCGCAGTACACCGGTTGCTTGACGAGTTCCGCAGCGAGGCGTCCCGGCGGCGGCGGGAGGACGCGGTGTTCGCGGCGACCCCGCAGGCCGAGCTGCTGGGCCGGCCGGCGGACGCCGATCCGGAAACCGAGCGGGACGACTCGCTGACCCTGCTCTTCCTCTGCTGTCATCCGGCGCTGTCGCAGGCCAGCCGGATCGCGTTGACGTTGCGCGCGGTCGGCGGCCTGAACACCGGGCAGATCGCCGCCGCCTTCCTGGTGCCGGAGGCGACGATGGCGCAGCGGATCAGCCGGGCGAAGCAGACCATCCGGAGCAGCGGCCTGCCGTTCGAGCCGCCGCACGGGCCGGACCGGCCCGAGCGGCTGGACGCGGTGCTGCACGTGCTCTACCTGGTCTTCAACGAGGGCTATACCGCGTCGACCGGGCCGGAGCTGACCGCGCCGCGACTCTCCGACGAGGCGATCCGGCTCACCCGCTGGCTGCACCGGCTGCTGCCGGAGGATCCCGAGGTGGCCGGGCTGCTCGCGCTGATGCTGCTCACCGACGCCCGCCGGCCGGCCCGGACCCGGCCGGACGGCAGCCTAGTGCCGCTGGCCGAGCAGGACCGGGAAGGCTGGGACCGGCAGCGGATCGCCGAGGGGGTCGCGCTGATCACCGAGACGCTGCCCCGGGGTCCGGTCGGGCCCTACCAGGTGCAGGCGGCGATCGCGGCGGTGCACGACGAGGCCGAGCACGTCGACAGGACCGACTGGCCGCAGATCCTCGCCCTCTACGAGCTGCTCGAACAGCTCATCCCGGGGAACCCGATGGTGACGCTGAACCGGGCGGTCGCGGTCGCCATGGTGCGCGGGCCGGCGGCCGGGCTGGAGCTGTTGGAGACCGTCGCCGCCGACAGGCGGATGGCGACCCATCACCGGTTGCTCGCCACCCGCGCCCACCTGGCCGAACTCTCCGGGGACCGGGCCGGGGCGGCGGCCGGCTACCGGGCGGCGGCCCGGCGCACCGCCAGCCTGCCCGAGCGGCGTCACCTCACCGCGCGGGCCGCCGAACTCGACCCCCGGCAGCACCCCTGACCGGCGGTACGCGACCGACGCCGCCGGTCCGCCAGCGCTCGCCGGAGTTCGTCAGTGCTCGCCCGGGTCCGTCAGCGTTCGCCGGAGTTCGTCACTGCTCGCCCGGGTCCGTCAGCGTTCGCCGGAGTTCGTCAGTGCTCGCCCGGGTCCGTCAGTGCTCGTCGAGTTCGTCAGCGGTTCCAGTCCTGCTTGGCGGCGCGGACCAGCTTGTCCTTCAGTTCCCGGGTGTGCCGGCGGCTGACCGGCAGTTCGGAGTCGTCGATCACCACCACGTACCCGGAGTTGGCGAGCCGGAGTTCGGCGATCAGTCGGAGCTGCACCAGGTACGACCGGTGGATCCGGACGAATCCGGCGTCTGCCCAGCGTTCGGCGAGGGTGGCCAGCGGCACCCGGACCAGGTGTGACCCGTCCGAGGTGTGCAGCCGGGCGTAGTCGCCCTGCGCCTCGACCCAGCGTACGGCGGAGCGGGGCAGCATCCGGGTGGTGCCGGCCAGTTCGACCGGGATCGTCGGGTCGGGTTCGGCCCGGGCCAGTGCGGCCGGATGGGCGGGCACCACCCGGGAGCCGACGACCCGGCGCAGCGACTCGGCGAGTCGTTCGGCCCGGACCGGCTTGCGGACGTAGTCGGTGGCGCCGAGGTCGAAGGCGTCGACGGCGCCGTCGTCGTACGCGGTGACGAAGACGATCGCGGGCGGCCGGGCGAACCGGCGGAGCACCCGGGCCAGCTCCATGCCGTCCAGCCCCGGCATCCGGATGTCCAGGAAGACCACGTCGACGTCGGCGTCCCGGAGCACCCGCAGCGCCTCGGTGGCGTCCCCGGCGGTGTGCAGCCGGGAGACCCGTGGATCGGCCCGCAGGTGGTATGCCAGCTCGTCGAGCGCCGGTGGCTCGTCGTCGACGGCCAGCACGCGCAGGAAACCGGTCACGGTGCAGCCCTCACGCGCTCGCCCGGACATGACGGTGGAACTTCGGTATCCGCATGCTCACCTTCGTACCCGATCCGAGGTCGGTCTCGACGACCAGGCCGAACTGGTCCCCGAAGACCGACCGGAGTCGTTCGTCCACGTTGGAGAGTCCGACGTGCTGGCCGGAGTCGTCGGCCGGGTCGGCGGCGGCGTCGGCGATCCCGGCGGCCAGCACCGCCGGATCCATTCCCACTCCGTCGTCCTCGACCGTTATGTGGCACTCTGCACCGGCGTCCCGGGCCTCGATGCTGAGCATCCCCATCCCGGGCTTGCGGGACAGCCCGTGCCGGACCGCGTTCTCGACAAGCGGTTGCAGGCAGAGGAACGGCAGGCTGACCGGCAGCACCTCCGGGGCGATCTGGAGCTTCACCTGGAGCCGGTCGCCGAACCGGGCCCGTTCGATCGTCAGGTACCTGTCGATCGAGCGCAGCTCCTCGGCGAGCGTGGTGAACTCGCCGTGCGCCCGGAAGGAGTAGCGGGTGAACTCGGCGAACTCCAGGATCAGCTCCCGGGCCCGCTCCGGGTCGGTCCGGACGAACGAGCCGATCGCGGTCAGCGCGTTGTAGATGAAGTGCGGGCTGATCTGGGCGCGCAGGGCGCGTACCTCGGCCCGGGCCAGCCGTTCCCGGGACGAGTCGAGCTCGGCGAGCGCGAGCTGGGCGCCCGCCCAGTGTGCGGTCTCCAGGGCGGCCTGCACCAGGCCGGGTGCCGGCTGGTCGTCGGCGATCGCCACCAGCGCCGCCCCGGCCCGACCGTCGGGGCCGGTCAACGGGGCGATCACGGCGCCCCGGACCGGGCAGTCGACCCGGTCGCAGCGCAGGTCGGACTCGCCGAGCACCGTCGACCGGCGGGTTCGGATGGTACCGGCGGCGGCGGCCAGCAGTTGCTCGCCGTGGTGGCCGCCGCGCCCGTCGATGGCGAGCAGCCGGTCCGGCTCGGCCAGCGCGAGTCCGGCGGAGCCGACCAGGGTACGCAGATGGCGTACCGCCTTCGCCGCACCGGCCGGGGTGAGCCCGGCCCGCAGTGGCTCGGCGGCCAGCCCGGCGGTGTGCAGCACGTCGTAGGTGGCCCGCTGGGTGGCGGTGGCGATGCCCCGCCGGGCGCGCAGCCGCACGACGGCGAAGAGGGCAGCCGCCAGCGCACTGATCATCGCCACCACGGCCACCGCCGTGGACAGGTCGGGCATCCCCACCCAGAGATCGTGACGGCTTACCGCTCGTTCGCCAAGTCACCGATCAGTCCGGGTACGCCCCGGGCCGTCGGCGTGCCTCACCAACGATCCAGAATCTCCCGTTTTTTCGCCTCGTACTCCTGGTCGGTGATCAGCCCTTCGGCGCGCAGCCGGGCCAACTCCCTCAGTTGGTGCGGCACATCGGCCCCGGCCCAGAACGGCCCCGCCGGGTTGCCCTGAACCGGCAAAGCGAGCGGGGGCGGTGGATAGCTGGCCGGAAGCTTCGACCCGGCCAGATGCGGTGCCGGTGGGTGCCGATATGGATCGCCCGCCATCTGCCCGGCGGTCGGCATCGGCGGTGCCCCCCACCCCGACACGGGGACCGCCGACCAGTGCGCCGGGGCGTTGCCGGGCAGCAGCGTCGGATCGACCACCCGGGGCCGGGTGATCCGAGCCGCCACCTGCGTGGCGAGCTCCTCGGCCAGCCCGTCCTCGTCGCTGCCGGTGACGAACTCGAAGGCGTCGGGGTCGTGCCCCGGCTTCGGCGGCAGGTATCCCGCTGGCAGCCCGGCCAGGACGAACCGGAGGTGTCCCATCCGGAGCCCCGGAGGGTCCGGCACGAACTCGACCGCCGCGATCGCGGTGAGCGGGATCCACCTCCGGCTGCCCCGCAGCGGTCCCCGCCGGGCTTCGAGTAGTACGCCGTTCTCGTCCAGCGTGACCGTCATGGTGGCGGTGACCACCTGGACGAAGAGCTCACCCGGCGGCGGTGGGGGCAGTCCCGCCATCCGGGCCTGCGGTGGCAGGAGCCGCGGATCCGGTATCCGAGGCTCCGACCGGATCCGCTCGGTCAGTTCGGCGACCAGGGCGGCCTGCTCCGACTCGTTGCCGTACCCGAGTTGGAGGGCGTGCACGTCGAACGCCACCGCTCGGGGGCGGTAATCCGTTGTCTCCCCGGCCAGCCGGACCCGGAGGTACTTCCGGGGCCGGAACTCCACGTCGGCGATGGCGGGCAGACCGATCCGGCGAGGGCTGCGCACCCGCTTGATCCGCTGGGACGTCCACCTGCGGTCGAAGGCGAGTACGACCTCGTCGCGGTCAAGCGTCACGCTGCCGTCAAGCCCCTTGACCACGAGTCGCAGTGGCGCGACGGAGAGGTCATGGAGCACGGCCTCCGCCTCCGCGACCGTGGCCGCCGCCCAGACGCCGGCGATCCGCTTCTCGAAGCCGGCGAGATCGAGGCGGTTGGCGCCGAGGAGTCCGTGCAGTGCACCGACGTAGTGCCAGCGTTCCCGCTCGGTCAACGGCCGACTCGCCACGTAGCCTCCCCCGGTCGTCGCTGGGCCGAAGTTTATCGGCCGGATGCTCGACGGTCGGGTCTCCGTGCGCCGTTCGGTTCGCCCGGAAATGGTCGCTGTTCGTGCGCCGTGCCAGTCGCCCGGAAGATGCGACAGCGCACCGTGGAGCCCGAGTGCCGGCTCGGCTGCGCGCCGTCCGGTGCCTCAGTACGCGCCCTTGCGGGCCAGTACCACCCCGACGGTCCGCCACAGGATGCTCAGGTCGTACGCCAGCGACCAGTTGTCGACGTAGTAGAGGTCGAGCCGGACCGCCTCGTCCCAGGAGAGGTCGGAACGGCCGGAGACCTGCCACAGCCCGGTGATGCCGGGCCGGACCAGCAGTCGGCGCCGGACGTCGCCGAGGAAGTCACCGTCGTCGGCCGGGAGCGGGCGGGGGCCGACCAGGGACATCTCGCCCCGGAGCACGTTGATCAGCTGGGGTAGCTCGTCGAGCGAGCTGGCCCGGAGGAACCGCCCGGCCGGGAAGACCCGGGGATCCTCCTTGATCTTGAACAGCATGCCGTCGGTCTCGTTCTGGTCGACCAGGCTGGCCAACCGCTGCTCGGCGTCGACGTACATGGTCCGGAACTTCCAGACCCGGAACGTCCGGCCCTCGTGCCCGACCCGGGGCTGCCGGAAGAAGACCGGCCCGGGGTCGGAGATCCGGATCGCCACCGCGATCGCCACGAAGAGCGGGACCAGCAGCAGCAGTCCCAGCCCGGCGGCGAACCGGTCCAGCAGGTTCTTGGCCAGCAGCGCCGGGCCGGAGAGGGTCGGCTCCTCGACGTGCAGCAGCGGCAGGCCCTCGATCGGCCGGATGTGCACCCGAGGGCCGGCGATGTCGGTGAGCTGCGGCGCCACGATCAGGTCGACGCCGGACCCTTCCAACTGCCAGGCCAGCCGGCGTAGCTCGCCGGGCTCGGTGCTGGCCGATCCGCAGACCGCGATCGTGTCGCCGCCGACCTCCCGGACCAGCGAGAGGATGTCCCGGCCGGCGTAGACCGGGATCGGCGTCTCGATGCCCCGGGCGGCGGCGTAACCGTCGGTGAGGTGGATCGCCACCGGCACCAGCCCGGCGGCGGGCACCCGCCTGATCGCCTTGTAGACCTCCAGCGCCTCCGGCAGGGTGCCGACCAGCACGATCCGCTGGGCGGCCTGCCCGGCCCGGCGGCGCACCGTGTGCAGCAGCAGCCGGGCGGCGGAGCGGGCGAGCAGGACCAGCAGCAGGGTGCCGAGCAGCGCGGTGCCGACGGTCCACCGGGACAGGTCGGTCTTGGTGGCGAAGGCGAGGAACGAGACACTGGCCGCGACCGCGACACCGGCCCGGGTGACCCGCTTGAACTCGTCGGTGCCGAGCCCGAGGTA
This sequence comes from Plantactinospora sp. WMMB782, assembly GCF_049179135.1. NCBI lineage: Bacteria > Bacillati > Actinomycetota > Actinomycetes > Micromonosporales > Micromonosporaceae > Plantactinospora > Plantactinospora sp. WMMB782. The sequence continues at coordinate 2,693,270 of NZ_JBMHMC010000007.1, forward strand.
GCGGCGGTCGTACGCGCCGTTGGCCCAGAGCACGATCAGCCAGCCGAGCGGCAGCAGCAGGTACGACACCGTGTGGAACCAGGTGGGGTCCTTGTCCGCGTCGGTGAAACCGGCTGCCGCCTGGTCGAACGACTGGATCGCGAGCCAGCTCGCCAGGACCGCCGCGCCGAAGTCGAGCAGCAGCAGGATCGCGATGTACGGCCGGTGCCAGCGGGAGACCCGCCGGCGCGCCCGCGCCCACGCCGAGCGGGGAACCCCGTTCGGCTGCGAAGCGGTCGGTGGCTGGATCTCGAAGCTGTCGACGTGACGCAGAGTACTCGGTTGGCCGTTGCCTACCGGGCGTTGGAGGCTTGTCGTCACCTCACCCACGTCCTCCCGCGTGACACGTGCCGCCCCTCTGCCGTAAGGGGCTCGGGTCGCCCACCGTCTCAGTCTCTCCCATGCCGGCCCCGATCCCAGTTCGGTCCGTCGGCGCCGTCTCCCGGCGCGGCGGGGCGAATCGTGATCGTCGGTGACGCCGACCCGAGGGACAGCACGCCGCCCGCCTCGCCAGCAACGAGAGCCGGACCGCCCGCAGCGGAGTCGCAGACCGGGGTCACTATACCGACGGAGCACGGTGGCGGTAGAGCCCGGCGGTTGCCGGTTTCTTGCCCGGTGGGCGGTTTCGACCCGGAGTGCGGGCCGGGATCACTCAACGTACAAGCAGTTTCGCTCAACATACAAACACGAGCGCGCAACCAGCGAACCCGATCGATCAACAGCGGGGCCGTCGGGCCGTCCATGGACCAGTCGGGAGATCAACGGACCAGCCGGGAGAGCCGGCGGTCGGCGAGCGGCTTGCCGCCGGTCTGACATTTCGGACAGTACTGGAGGCTGGAGTCGGCGAACGACACCTCGCGGATCGTGTCGGCACAGACCGGACAGGGCAGCCCGGTCCGGGCGTGCACCCGCAGCCCGGCCCGCTTCTCCCCCTTCAACTCCGCCGCCCGCTGGCCGAGCGAGCGCTCGACGGCATCCCCGAGCACCTGCCGGGTCGCCGCGTGCAGCGCCGCCAGCTGCTCGTCGCCGAGCCGGTTGGTGAGCGCGAACGGCGACAGCTTCGCGGTGTGCAGGATCTCGTCCGAGTACGCGTTGCCGATCCCGGCCAGCACCTCCTGGTCGGTCAGCACGCCCTTGACCTGGCCCCGTCGGGCGCGCAGCCGCTCGGCGAAGGTCGGCAGGTCGGCGGCGAGCGCGTCCGGCCCGAGCCGGGACACCCCGGGCACCAGCGCCGGATCGGTCACCAGGTAGACGGCGAGCTTCTTCTGGGTACCGGCCTCGGTCAGGTCGAAACCGGACCCGTCGTCGAGGCGTACCCGCAGGGCGATCGGGCCCTTGCCCGGCTTGAGCGGCACGCCCGAGTTGAACGACTCCCGGTAGTGCAGCCAGCCGGCCCGGGCCAGGTGCACCACCAGGTGCACGTCCGGCACACCGTCGCCGGCCAGCGTCACGTCCAGGAACTTGCCGTGCCGGCCCGCCGCCGTGACCTGCCGCCCGGCGGCCGCCGACGGCGCCGGGTCGTACGTCTTCAGGGCGCTTATCGCCGCCACCTCGATCCGGTCGACCCGCCGGCCGACCGCCCGCTCGCGCAGGTAGCCGGCGAGCGCCTCCACCTCAGGTAACTCAGGCACGGGATAAACGGTAGCGTTCAATCCCGGCCACGCGCCCGACGCGCGGGACGGGAAGGACCCGATCATGGAGGAGGGGCGACCGGCGTGCAGGTGATCGTCGCGCACAACCGGTACCGCGAGGCGCAGCCGTCCGGCGAGAACACCATCGTCGACCAGGAGATCGTCCAGCTCCGGGCCGCCGGGGTGACCGTCCGCCCCTTCCTGCGAAGTTCCGACGAGATCGCGGAGTTCTCCCCGACCGCCAAGGCGCTGCTGCCGATCTCCCCGATCTACGCGCCAAAGGCGCAGCAGGAGCTGAGCCGGCTGATCGTCGAACACCGGCCGGACGTGTTGCACCTGCACAACCCGTACCCGCTGCTCTCGCCCTGGGTGGTCCGGACCGCGCACAAACACAACGTGCCGGTGGTGCAGACGGTGCACAACTACCGCCAGGTCTGCTCCTCCGGGCTCTACTTCCGGGACGGCCGGATCTGCCAGGACTGCCGGGGCCGGGCGCTCGGGGTGCCGGCGATCGTGCACCGCTGCTACCGGGGATCCCGGGCGCAGAGCGCGCTGATGGCGACCACCCTGGCCGTACACCGGCCGACCTGGCGCTCGGTGGACCGCTACATCGCGCTCACCTCCGGGATCGCCGCGCACCTGCGCGACTACGGCATCCCGGACGACCGGATCGTGGTCAAGCCGAACGCCATCCCGGACCCCGGCCCGCCGCCGCCGCTCGGCGACGGCTTCCTCTTCTTCGGCCGGCTCTCCCCGGAGAAGGGCGTCGGGCTGCTGCTCGACGCCTGGCGCCGGCACCCGGTCGGTGCGCTCGGGCCGCTGCGCATCGCCGGGGACGGCGAGCTGCGGCCACTGGCCGAGGCGGCGGCCGCCGAGCGGGCCGACGTCGAGTTCCTCGGCCCGCTGGACCGGGCCGGGGTGGCCGCCGCGCTCCGGGCCACCGCCGTGGTGCTGGCCGTGCCGACCTGGCACGACGTGCTGCCCACGGTGGTGATCGAGGCGCTGGCCGCCGGCCGCCCGGTGCTGGGTACCGCGCTCGGCGGCATCCCGTACCTGGTCGGCGCCGACGACCCGGCCGGACCCGCCGGCTGGCTGGTCCCGGCCGACCCGGCGGCGCTGGCCGCCGGGCTGCCGGTCGCCCGCAACGGCGCCGGCACCGTCGCCCCGCTGGCCCGCGCCCGCTACGAGCGCACCTTCCACCCCGACGTGGTCACCAAGCAACTCCTGGACGTCTACGCCCAGCTGTGATGTGCAAGGAAGGGTCCCCGCTACAACAGAAAACGATAAGAGGGTGCCCTTCCTTGCACCTCAGCGCAGTGAGGCGCGGGCCGAGAAGGCGATGCTGGCCAGCAGGAAGCCGCCGTTGACGAGAGTGAAGGCGGCGATCAGCCAGGTGGTCCACTCCGGCACCACCGTCAGCACCAGCCCGGCCAGGAAGATCACCGCGCCGTAGTCGCGGATCAGCTTCACCAGGCGTACCGGCAGCGAGGTTGAGGTGACCATGCTGGCCGCGTTCGGGCCGGCCGCCATCACCGAGGTCACCAGGTTGACCATCCAGGTGCCGGCGAACGCCGCCACCAGCCAGGTCGGTGCCGACGGCCGCTGCGCCACCGCCGTCGCCGACAGCGCGGTGACCAGGGCGATCTGGGCCGCCACGTCACAGAGTACGTCCACCCGGGCGCCGGCCGGGCTGCCCTGACCGGTGACCCGGGCGAGCTGACCGTCCGCGCAGTCCAGGGCGTACGCCAACTGCCAGCCGAGCAGCGCGGCCAGCCCGACCAGCCAGGCCGGCACCTCCCCGGCGGCGACCGGCCCGGCCAGGGTCACCACGGTCACCGACACGGCCAGCCCGAGCACCAGGTTGGCCATGGTCAGCGCGGTGGGCGGCAGTCCCGTCCGGTGCGCCGCCAGGGCCAGGGCGGCGCCGATCCGCTGGCTGATCGCCTCGCTGAACAGGCCGCCGCCCCGGTTGACCCGGTAGAAGTCGGCGGCGGTCGGCGGGGGCACCAGGTCAGCCGAGATGTTCACGGATTGCATCGACGTAGTTTGCCAGCCGTTCACCGATCGCCGCAGCAGGCAGGTCGAGGTGTTCCAGGATCGTGTAGCGGTCCGGCCGGGTGCTCGGGGCGTGCCCGACGGCCGCCACGAACTCGTCGTCGCCGAGCCCCAGCTCGGCGGGGGTGGTCGGCAGGCCGTGCCGGTGCAGGCAGGAGGCGAGCTGGCCGAACCGCTCCAGGTCGCCGCGCAGGTAGGTGCAGAAGAGCGCGCCGAGCCCGACCTGCTCGCCGTGCGAGGCGGTGCCGGGGTTGAGCCGGTCCAGCGCGTGCGAGATCTCGTGGCAGCCGCCGCTGACCGGCCGGGTCGAGCCGCAGATCGACGAGGCGATCCCGCCCAGGATCAGCGCCTCGGCCAGGGTGGTCAGGAAGGCGTCGTCGGTGATCTTCCCCGGGTGGTTGACCAGCGCCTCGGCGCCGGAGCGGGCCAGCGTGACGGCGAGGCCGTCGATCGGCTCCGCGCGTACCCGGTGCGCCAGCTCCCAGTCGGCGACCGCGCTGAGGTTGCTCAGCGCGTCCCCGATCCCGGCCTGGGTCTGCCGGTCCGGGCCGTTCTCCACGAAGTCGAGGTCGACCACGATGGCGATCGGGATGTGCACCCCGTAGGAGCCCTTGCCGCCGTCGTGGTCGAGCGAGGCGGTCGGCGAGGCGATCCCGTCGTGCGCCAGGCTGGTCGCCACGGACACCATCGGGATGCCGTAGCGCGACGCGGCCCACTTGGCGGTGTCGATGGTTTTGCCGCCGCCGATCCCGACCACCGCGTCGTAGGAGCGTCGGCGCAGCTTGTCGCCGAGTTCCTGGGCGGCGTCCAGGGTGCCGCCGGTCACCGTGAAGACGTCGGCGTTGCCCAGGCCGGGCCGGCACAGCTCGGCGATCCGCTCACCCTGCCCGGGGCCGACCACCACCGCCACCTCGCCGCCGGCCGAGATCCGCCGGTCGGCCAGCAGCCCGCCGAGGTCCGCGACCGCGCCGCGGCGCACGTCGATCACCAGCGGGGTGTTGACGGTACGGGCTAGTAGTGGCATGCGATCTCCCGGGCTCGGGCCAGGTCCTCGTGGTTGTCCACCTCGACCCAGGGCAGGTCGCCGATCGGTGCCGCCCGCACCTCGCCGCCGCGCCGGGCGAACTCCTGGTAGCCGTCCTCGTAGTAGAGGTTCGGGTCACGCCGCCAGGTCGCCTCCAGCGCGTCGGCCAGCTCACCGGCGATCCGGCCCTCGATCAGGGTCGCCCCGATGTACTCGCCGTACGCCTGCGCCGGGTCGAGCAGCTTGCTGATCCGGGTGAGCTGGCCGGAGTCGTCGAAGACGGTCTTCATCTCCTCCTCGGCGAGCTTCTTCACGGTGTCGACCGCGAGCAGGATGCCGGGGCCACGGGCGGCGAGCAGGGTCTGCTCCACGTCGACCGGGTGCACGGTGTCGCCGTTGACCAGCAGCGCGTCCTGGGCGAGGTGCTCCCGGGCCAGCCAGAGCGAGTACGCGTTGTTCCACTCCTCGGCCCGGTCGTTCTGTACCAGGGTGAGCGTGACGCCGTACCGGTCCTGCAGGGCGGACTGCCGGGCCCGGACCGCCTCGGCGGCGTACCCGACCACCACCGTCACGTCGGTCAGCCCGACCCGGGCCAGGTTGCGCAGCGCGATGTCGAGGATCGTGGTCTCGCCGTCGACCGGAATGAGCGCCTTGGGCAGGGTGTCCGTGTACGGCCGCAGCCGGCGACCCGCCCCCGCGGCCAGTACCACACCGATCATTCCGGGTCCTTCCTCGCGACACGTCCGACGCACGGAGGATAGCGCCGCGTGTCCGGAGTACGAATTCCCGGCGAACGGTCGGCCAACCCGGGTCGATGTGACCCTGGGTGAAGGGGACGCGACGACCCACCGGGGGCGGTACCGGACCTGGTGGGTCAGCCGGGCAGGGCGGCCAGGTCGGCGAGCAGGCGGAGCCGCTCCGGCGGGGTCAGCACGGCGTACGGCCCGGCCGCCCGGCGGTCCGTCTCCAGCTCGATGGCGAGCCGTTCCGGTCCCGCCGCCAGTTCGACGATGCTCCGGGCGGTGTGCCCGGCGGCCTGCCAGGCGGCGGCGTGCGCGTCGGCGCGGTGGTAGCGCAGCACGCCGAGCCGGTTGAGCAGCAGTACGCCCGGCGGGGTGCCGTCCGGCTCGTGGGGCGGCGCCATCGCCTCGAACGCCCGCCCGTCGGTCGGTCCCTGGACACCTACGGTGTCGGTCGGCCCCTGGACACCTACGGTGTCGGTCGGCCCGGTCCCACCGGGGAAGGGTGGCAGGCGGCCGTAGCCGTAGCTCTGGTCGGGGGCGGCTCCGGGGGCCGGGGCGGCGGTGGTGGCCGGGTCGGCCAGTGCGGCCGAGAGCAGCCGGCCGAGGATGGCGGCGAGCCGGCGTACCCGTTCGGGATGTGCCGCCCAGATCTCGCCGGTCAGCTCGGCGTGCAGCGCGAACAGGTCGGTCAGGAAGGCCCGGCCGCGCTCGGTGGCCAGGATTCCGCCGTCCGGCAGCCGGTGCAGCATGCCGTGCGCGACCTGCTTGTCCAGTGCCCGCTGGCACTCAGCCGGGTCGCCGTAGCGGAACAGGGCGGCCAGCCCGGTGCGGTCGACGGTGCCGCCGGGGGCCGCCAGCCTGGTCCGGAAGTCGACCAGGAAACCGGTGGCGGCCGGGCCGCCGTACCTCTGCACCAGCTCGGCGCCGCCCCGGATCCGGGCGGTGGCCAGGACGGCCCGGAAGACCCGGTCGACGGCCGGCCAGACCAGCGCGGCGGCCTGGTGCGGGGCGAGCGGGACCGGGTCGTTCACAGGCCGATCAGGCGCAGGGCGCGGAAGCCGTCCTCCGCGATCCGCCGGATCAGCCCGTCGTTGACGTCCCGGTGCTCGTCGAGGATCGCGACCTCGTCCTCGGCGAGCCACCGGAACTCGGTGTGCTTGCCCGCCTCCAGCCGGGGGCGGTCGAGGTCGCCGTCGACCCGGACGAGGAAGTCGGTCTCGATCCGCTCGATGCCGTCGTCGGGGGTGTAGCGGTATTCCCCGACGGGGCCGAGCACCAGCGAGACGGTCCAGCCGGTCTCCTCGGTGACCTCGCGGAACAGTGCCTCCTCGACCGTCTCGCCCGGTTCGAGGTGACCGCCGACGATGTCCCAGGTGTTGGGAAAGAGCTTCCGGTTCGGGGACCGCCGCTGGATGAATATCCGGCCCCCGTCATCGACGATCAGGGCTCCGGCGCAGCGTAGGGGCTCTGTGGACACGCGTCGAGACTAGCCACCCCGGTCCCGCCCCCCGTACCACCGGCTTGTACTCCGGCGGTACGGCGTCCAGTCTGTCCCTACCGGTATCTCCGTCGACGAGGACGTGATGAATGATGCGGGTACGTGAAGCGATGTCCGGGGACGTCCTGGTGGTCGGTCCCGAGCACACTCTCCGGCAGGCCGCCGAGATGATGGCCGGGCGGGGCGTCGGCTCCGCGGTGGTCGTCGACCCCGACTCGGAGGGCGTCGGCATCATCACCGAACGCGACGTGCTCAAGGCCGTCGGCGCGGGTCTCGACGTCGACGTGGAGCGCACCGCCGCCCACCTGACCTGGGACGCCGTCTACGCCGGGCCGGACTGGACCGTGCACGAGGCGGCCGAGGCGATGTCCCGGGGCGGCTTCCGGCATCTGGTGGTGCTGGACGACGGCGAGGTGGTCGGGATGATCTCGGTTCGGGACATCGTCCGGGTCTGGGTGGGCGCTCCGGCGGTCGCCTCGATCTGACGCCGGCCGGGCGGGGTCCGCCCAAGATACGGACATTGTCGTGCCTGCGCCCGGGACGCTTTCGGCGCCCGTACGCTGGGTAGTCATGACTGTCGAGCAACTGATCTCCTTCGCCCGTGGGGCGCCGTCGCTGGACATCGTCGACGTCGAGGGGCTGAAGGCCGCGGCCGTGCGCGCCTTCGACGCCGACCCGGCCGGCATCACCGGGTACGGGACATCCGTCGGATACCCACCCTTGCGGAAGTGGATCGCCGACAAGCACGGCGTCGACGTCGACCAGGTGCTGGTCACCAACGGATCGCTGCAGGCCGACGCGTTCCTGTTCCAGCACCTGGTGCGCCCCGGTGACGCGGTCGTGGTGGAGCGCCCGACCTACGACCGGACCCTGTTGAACCTGCAGAACCTCGGCGGCGAGCTGCACCCGGTCACCATCGCGCCGGACGGGGTGGACACCGACGAGCTGGGCAAGCTCCTGGAGTCCGGGGTACGCCCCAAGCTGGCGCACATCATCCCCAACTTCCAGAACCCGGCCGGGGTGACCCTGTCGCTGGAGAAGCGGCAGGCGCTGCTCGACCTCGCCGCCGAGTACGACTTCACGATCTTCGAGGACGACCCGTACGCGGACGTCCGGTTCCGGGGCGAGCCGTTGCCCTCGATGCTCTCGCTGGACCGGCAGGGCACCGTGGTGCACGCCTCCAGCTTCACCAAGACGGTCTGCCCGGGGGTCCGGGTCGGCTACCTGGTCGGGCCCGCCCCGCTGATCGCGCAGATCGCCAAGGAGGCGACGAACCTCTACATCTCGCCCGGCCTGGTGGCCCAGGCGATCGTCCACCAGTTCTGTGTCAACGGCGACCTGGAGCGCTCGATCCGGACCGTCAGCACCGCCCTGGGCGAACGGGCGGCCAGGCTGGCGGCGGCGCTGCGGGAGCACATCCCGGACGCCCGGTTCACCGAGCCGAACGGCGGTTACTTCCTCTGGATCGAGCTGCCGCAGAGCGTGCACGTGGACGCGCTGGCGCCGGCGGCGGCCGAGCGGGGCGTCACGGTGGTGAAGGGGAGCGACTTCCTGGTCGAGGGGGGTCGGCACGCGTTGCGGCTGGCCTACTCCGGGGTGACCGTCGACCAGATCGACGAGGGGGTCCGCCGGCTCGCCGACGCGGTCCGGGCGGTACGCCAGTGACCGCGTCTGCCGTAGCAGGACTGCGGTAGGGCGTAAGGCTTCTGTCAGATATCCGACAATAGTGGTCAACGGCGAATTCGGGGCTTCCTACGCGCCGGTAGCCGGCCCACAATGCTGCGAGCGCCACTCGCGTCGAGACCCCCGCCCCGGCCCCCGGGGACGGCGGGCTTCCGCCGTGGTTGGTGCGCCAGAGCAGAACCCCCGCCCCCAACGGTGCCGGGTGGGCCGTCCGCACCTTACCCCCCGACGTGGACGGTCCACCCGGCACCACTTTTCCGCCCCCCGAGGCGGACCTTCGCACCTGCCGTGCGACCAGGGGTGATCAGCGACATGTCGGGCCCCGGGCGCCGGCGGCGTACGCTGCAACGCGCACCCGAACGGGCCGAAAGGGGGCGGTGGCGATGCCGGACCAGACCGATTCCGACCGAGTGGCGGTCAGTGGGAACAGCCGGCCGAGACCCCGGGCCTGGGCCGCCCCGGTCCGCGCGGCGGTGACCCGGATGCTCAGCACCGAGGTGGGGCAGCAGCGGAACCCCGAGAACTCCCGCCCGGACGGGCAGGGCGTGGTCGACTGCGGGCTCTACGTCGACGGCGTTCGGCAGCCGGGGCAGCTGGGCTATGCCGAGGCGCTGGCCACCGCCCGGCAGCAGTCCGGTGCGTTCGTCTGGCTCGGCCTGCACGAGCCGAGCCAGGCGGAGATGGCCGGCATCGCCGAGGCGTACGGGCTGCACGAGCTGGCCGTCGAGGACGCCGTCAAGGCGGAGCAGCGCCCCAAGCTGGAGCGCTTCGGCGAGGTCAGCTTCCTGGTGCTGCGTACCGTCCGGTATGTCCGGCACGGCGAGCTGACCGAGAACTCCGACGTGATCGAGACCGGCCAGATGATGCTCTTCATCGGGCCGAACTTCGTGCTTACCGTCCGGCACGGCGACGCCTGCCGGCTGGCGCCGGTCCGCTCCGAGCTGGAGGCCCGGCAGGAGATCCTCCGGCAGGGGCCGTGGGCGGTGGCGTACGCGGTGATGGACCGGGTGGTGGACATCTACCTGGAGGTCACCGACCAGGTCGGCGACGATCTCGACCTGCTGGAGGGCGAGGTCTTCGCCCGGCAGGCGCACGGCCGGATCCAGCGGATCTACCAGATGAAGCGGGAACTCGTGGAGTTCAAGCGGGCGGTCGTCCCGCTGCAACGGCCGATGATGACCCTGACCGCCCAGGTGAACCGCGAGATCCCCAAGGAGATCCGGCGGTACTTCCGGGACGTGCAGGACCACCTGACCCGGACGGTCGAGCAGGTCAACTCATACGACGACCTGCTCAACTCGATCCTCCAGGCCCGGCTTGCCCAGGTGACGGTCGACCAGAACAACGACATGCGCAAGATCGCCGCATGGGCCGCCATCGCGGCGGTCTGGACGGCGATCGCCGGCATCTACGGGATGAACTTCGACTTCATGCCGGAGACCAGCTGGAAGTACGGCTATCCGGTGGTACTCGCGCTGATGCTGGTGATCTCGCTCGGCCTGTACCGCTGGTTCCGCCGCAACCGCTGGCTCTGATCTCCGGGGCCGGGCACGGCGGCGGCGTGGGACCCGGAGTCCCACGCCGCCCGAGCGGACCGACCGCCGCTTCAGTTGCCGCTGTTGCGCGAGGCGGCGGTGCCGAGCAGCCCGTCGGACTTGTCGCCGCCCTTCCCGCCCGCCTTCCTGGTCCCGTCGGTGATCGGACCGGCCGTGATCTTCTCGCCGGCCGTGATCTTCTCGCCGGCCGTCGCCGTACGGTCCGGCTTCTCCGTCGGCATCGACTTCGGTCCGGCGTCGCCGCCCCGGGTCGGGCCGCCCGCCGAGTTGCCCACGATCGTGGCGGCGTCGTCCCGTACCGCGTCCAGGGTGGCCGCCGGGTCGTACTCGTCCCACGGGCGCTGCCCGCGCCGCCGCATCGCGGCCGCACCCATGACACCGGCCACCGCCCCCGCGACCAGCAGCCCGGCCAGCACCGGCCAGCGTCGACGCATCGTCGAGTTCTTCTTCCGCATCGCCCTCATCTTCTTCGACCTCGTGCTGCGGGCGACCGAGCCTGCCTGGCGGGCGCCGTCCGTGGCAGCCGTGGCCAGCGGCGCGAACCTGGTCACCGCCGACTCCCAGCCGTCCGACGCCGTCGTCCGCACCCTGTTCGCCGTCGGCGCGAGAACGGCCCGGGCGGCGTACGCCCGCGGCCCCACCGTGGCCCCGACCCCGGACGCCGCGTGGGTGGCCGCCCGCATCAGGTGATCGAGGCTCTCGCCCAGTTCGGCCTTGACGAGCTTCCTGCGGGATCTGCGCCCCCCGAATCCAAACACCGGTCCCCACCTCCTTGGGTGTTGTTCCCCCGTCATCCTGCACCCTCGGATGCGCCCGCACTGCCAGAACGGGCACATGGGAGGATCCGCTTAGAACCACCTACCAGCGCCGGCCTGCGCCTCCTGGCCGGCGGACCGCCCCGCCGGCCGGCACCTCGCGGCCGGCGGCATGTCGATCGAGGAGTACTCGTGGCCGAGGCCGCCTACGCAATCCTGCACACCAACGCCGGTCCGATCCGGCTGGAGCTGTTTCCGAACCACGCCCCCAAGACCGTGCGCAACTTCGTGGAACTCGCCGAGGGGACCCGGCAGTACACCGACCCGCGCACCGGCCAGCCGGGCAGCGGGCCGTACTACGACGGCACCATCTCGCACCGGGTGATCAGCGGATTCATGGTCCAGATGGGCGACCCGACCGGCACCGGCCGGGGTGGCCCGGGTTACAACTTCGCCGACGAGTTCCACCCGGACCTGCGGTTCGACCGGCCGTACCTGCTCGCGATGGCGAACGCCGGGCCGGGCACCAACGGGTCGCAGTTCTTCATCACGGTGGCCCCGACCCCGCACCTGAACAACCGGCACACCATCTTCGGCCAGGTCGCCGACGAGGAGTCGGCGAAGGTCGTCGACTCGATCGCCAACGCCCCGACCGGGGCGCAGGACCGGCCGGTCCAGGACGTGGTCATCGAGCGCGTCGAGATCGAGCGTAAGGACGGCTGACGTCTATCCCGGGGTACCTTTGCGTGCATGACTCGTAGCGGGCGGAGGTCGGAGATGGTCGGGCGTGGCGGAGGAGCGGGATGAGCGAGTCTCCGCCGACCACGCCGGTCTGCTACCGCCACCCGTCCCGGGAGACCTACGTCCGGTGCACCCGGTGTGACCGGCCGATCTGCCCGGACTGCATGCGGGAGGCCTCGGTCGGGCACCAGTGCCCGGAGTGCGTGGCGGAGGGCCGCCGCGGGCAACGGCCGGCGCGTACCGCCTTCGGTGGCGGTGCCGCCGGCCGCCGGGGCTACGTCACCAAGACGCTCATCGCGATAAACGTGGCGTTGATCCTGATCTCCATCTACACCGCCCGGGGCGGCGACGCGGTGGCCGGGGCGGGCTTCGGCGGCCTGCTCGGCGGGGCGACCCCGCTGACCGACTGGGGCGCGGTGCTCGGGCTGGACCGGTTCGGCCCGTTCGGCCAGGAGGAGGGCGTCGCGGCCGGCGAGTACTACCGGCTCTTCACCGCGATGTTCCTGCACTACGGGCTGCTGCACCTGCTGATGAACAGCTGGGCACTCTGGGTGCTCGGTCGCTCCCTGGAGGCGGTACTGGGCCCGCTGCGGTTCCTGGCGCTCTATCTGGTCGCGGGCGTCGGCGGCAACGTCGCGGCGTACCTGTTCAGCGTGCCGCAGGCGCGTACGGTCGGCGCGTCCACGGCGATCTTCGGCCTCTTCGCCGCGCTCTTCGTGATCATGCGTCGGCTGGGTCGGGACACCTCCTCGGTGATCCCGATCCTGGTGGTCAACCTGGTCTTCACCTTCGCCGTGCCGGGGATCTCCATCGCCGGCCACCTGGGCGGGCTGACGGTCGGTGCCGCGATGGCCCTGGTGCTCGCCTACGCGCCCCGGGCCCGCCGGACGCTCTTCCAGTTCGGCGGCGGCGCGGTGATCGGCCTGGTGCTGATCGGCCTGACCCTGATGCAGACCGCCGCCCTGCTCGGCTGACCACCCGCCGCTCCGACTCCGCCCGGGGCTGGTCGGGTCGGCTCAGCGGGTCGGAGGGCCGCCGGCCGGGCCGGTCGCGCGTACGGCGCGCAGCACCTGGGCGACCTCGTGCGGCGCGACCCCGAGGTCGTACCGGCTGAACAGGTGCAGCGTGGCGCCCCGGTCGATCTCCAGCGTCTCGGTCGACAGCCCGAGCCGGGCCCGGGTGTCGACCGAGATCCGCTCGATCTCCGCCCACCGGATGTGTCGCCGTCCGGCGAAGCCCTCGATCACGGTGACCCCGCCGGGGTCCACGGCGAGCCGGACCGGCGCCACCAGGTCCCGTACGCCCCAGCCGAGCAGGACGGCCGCGACCAGGAGCCCGGCGCCGAGGCGTACCGGACTGCCGTCGGCGAAGGCGACGCCGAGTGCGACGAAGAGGGCGGCGGCGCCGAGCTTGCAGAGCGGCAGCGCCCGGTCGACGCGCCACTGCCGGGCGGAGGTGTCCGGTTCGGAGTCCACGGCTCCCAGGATGCCACCGCTCCGCCGAGCGCCGCCCGTCGAGCCCGGGCCGCCCGCGGAACACCGCTGGCGCTGCCGAGGGTGGTATCGACCCGGGACCGCGTACTATCGAGGTCCAGCCAAGTTACTGGGGAGTAGACATGGCGGACGCGGTGATCGTCGGTGCGGTGCGTACCCCGGTCGGGCGGCGCGGCGGAGTGCTCGCCGGCGTGCACCCGGTCGACCTCTCGGCGCGGGTGCTGACCGCGCTGGCCGAGCGCACCGGGCTGGACCCGGCCGAGGTGGACGACGTGGTCTGGGGCTGCGTCTCCCAGGTCGGCGAGCAGGCCTGGAACGTCGGCCGCAACGCCGTACTCGCGGCCGGCTGGCCGGAGTCGGTGCCCGGCACCACGCTCGACCGGCAGTGCGGGTCGAGCCAGCAGGCGCTGCACTTCGCGGCGGCGGCGGTCGCCTCCGGCCAGGCCGACCTGGTGGTGGCCGGCGGCGTCGAGTCGATGACCCGGGTGCCGATGGGCAGCAGCATCGCGCCCGGCCCGGCCGGCGGCACGCCCGGCACCGGCCTGCCCTACGGCGACCTGGTCCGGGACCGCTACCGGGGTACCCCGGGCTTCGCCGCCGACGATCCCGTGCCGTTCAACCAGGGCGTCGGCGCGGAGCTGATCGCGCAGCGGTGGGGGCTGACCCGGCGGCAGCTCGACGAGTACGCGCTGGCCAGCCACGAGAAGGCGGCGGCGGCCCAGGACGCCGGGGCCTTCGAGTCGGAGACCGTCCCGGTGGTGCTGCCGGACGGCACCAAGGTCGTCGCCGACGAGGGAGTGCGCCGGGACACCAGCCTGGAACGGCTTGCCGGGCTGAAGACACCGTTCCGGGCCGACGGGGTGGTCACCGCCGGGTCCGCCTCGCAGATCTCCGACGGCGCCGCCGCGCTCGCGGTCACCACCGCCGAGTGGGCCCGGAAGCGGGGGGTGCGACCACTGGCCCGGATCCACACCGCCGTGGTCACCGGCGACGATCCGGTGATGATGCTCACCGCACCCGTCCCGGCCACCGCGAAGGCGCTGCGCCGGGCCGGGCTCGGCATCGAGGAGATCGGGGTGTACGAGGTGAACGAGGCCTTCGCCCCGGTGCCGCTCGCCTGGCTGGCCGAGACCGAGGCCGACCCGGCCCTGCTCAACCCCCGGGGCGGCGCGATCGCCCTCGGTCACCCGCTCGGCGGTTCCGGCGCCCGGATCATGACCACCATGCTGCACCACATGCGCGACGCCGGCGTCCGGTACGGCCTCCAGACGATGTGCGAGGGCGGCGGGATGGCCAACGCGACCATCGTGGAACTTCTATAAACTGATTCTCGTCCATCCCTCGGCCGCATCATCCACGGCGGGATGTCGTTGGAAGATGCGTGGATGTGTTCAGCCGAACGTTCCTACCGGCCGCCGCCGAGACCGGCGTGGCCAGCCCGACGGTCAGCCGGCACCTGCCGTTCCTGCGCAACTGCGTGCAGGCCGGGGACGTCACCGTCCTGGTGACCCGATGCACCCGCCCGGACCAGCCCGGCAACGGCTGCCTGCTGCTGCTCACCACCCGACGGCTGGTGGTGACCGAGCAGACCCGGCTGCTGCACCGGCTGCGCCTGCATCTCAACACCGACCTGCGGCACCTCAACCACGTCAGTTGGAATCCCGACCCCCGGGCCTCGATGGTCGAGCTGGCCGCGACCGCCGTCGACGGGGTACGCGAGCGGTTCCTGATCCGGGCCGACCGGCCCAGTCAGCTCTGGCAGCTCGACGCCCTGTTCAGCCAGGTCTTCCGGCCGAAGCTGGCGGTCCGGTCCCGGGTGGCGGAGTGTGCCGCACCGGTCGGCCGCCCGGCGCTGCTCGACAGCCGGCACCGTCCGGTGCCGACGGTCGCGCCAGCCCCGCCGGCCCGACTGGCCACCCCGAGCCGCGCACCGCGACTCAGTCCCGCCGTAGCACTCTGAGCCGGCCGGTCGTAGCACCCTGACTCAGCCCCGCCGTAGCACCGGGACCCGCGACTCGGAACTCACCGACACCTCCTGACGCCGTAGGTCGGGTCGCCGGTGGCGTCACTGGCGGGCGGATCCGGAACCCGTACCGGATCCGAACGTTGCCGGTGAGGGCAACCGGCCGGCGATCGGCGATCATTGGCCGGTGGCTGTCGACAGTGCGCGACCGGGCAGCGCCCCGAGCCGAGGACTCGTCCTGGTGGTCGAGGACGAGCGGTCCATCGCCGACCTGGTCCGGCTCTACCTGGGCCGGGACGGCTACGGCGTACACGTGGAACACGACGGCGACGCCGGGCTGGCCGCGGCCCGGCGGCTGCGCCCGGTCGCCTGCGTACTCGACATCGCCCTGCCGGGCCTGTCCGGCACCGAGGTCTGCCGCCGGCTGCGCGCGGCCGGCGACTGGACGCCGGTGATCTTCCTGACCGCCCGGGACGACGAGGTGGACCGGGTCGTCGGGCTGGAACTCGGCGCGGACGACTACCTGACCAAGCCGTTCAGCCCGCGCGAACTGGTGGCCCGGATCCGGGCGGTGCTGCGGCGCACCGGCGGCGCACCGGACGCCGCCGAGCAACCCCGGGTGGTCGGTCCGGTCACCCTCGATCCGGTACGCCGGCAGGTCACCGTCGCCGGCGAACCGGTGCAGCTCACCTCCACCGAGTTCGACCTGCTGGCGCACCTGATGGGCCGGCCGGGACGGGTTTTCACCCGGGAGGAACTGCTGGCCGGCGTCTGGGGCTACGCCGCGCACACCGGCACCCGCACCGTCGACGTGCACGTCGCCCAGGTGCGCGGCAAACTCGGCCCGGCCGCCGACGTGATCCGGACCCATCGCGGCGTCGGGTACGCCTGTGCCGGCTGACGAAGCACAGAGCGGACCGGAGCGGCCGCGCCGGTTCGGTCGTACCCTGACGGCCCGCGCGGTGGCGGTCAGTTGTGCAGTGGCCCTGGTCTCGGTCCTCGTCACCGCCGTCGTCGCCGTGCCGCTGGCCGCCCGCTCGGCGGAACGGCAGGCCCAGGAGGCGCTGGCCGCGCAGGCCCGGCTCGCCGCCGAGGCGCTGCGCAACCGGTTGGACCGGGGACGGGCCGCCGACGAGGAGCGGATCGTCCGGCAGTTGCGCAACCAGGGCATCGACGCGTACCTGATCAGGGCCGGCAGCCCCGACCGGCCCGGCCTGCCCGCCGAACTGGTCGACCGGATCGCCGGCGGCCGGAACTTCTCCGGACGCCGACCCGTCGGCGGCCACCCGGCGATGGTCGAGGGGCGCTGGCTGCCCGGCGGCAACGGGATCGTGCTGGCCCGACCGCCCACCACCGGACTCTGGGGAGACGTCGCCGGGCTGCTCTGGCTGCCGCTGCTCGCCGGGCTGGCCGCCGGGGTGGTGGCCGGTGCCCTGCTGGCCCGTCGACTCGCCCGGCCGATCCGGCACGCGGCGACGGCGGCGGCCCGGCTACGCTCCGGCGACCGGGCGGTACGGCTTCCGGTGGAACCGCCGGAGGAGGCCGCCGACCTGGCGTACGCGCTGAACGAGCTGGCCGCCGCGCTGGCCCTGAGCGAGGGGCGGCAGCGGGAGTTCCTGCTCTCCGTCTCGCACGAGCTGCGTACCCCGCTGACCGCGATCCGGGGCTACGCGGAGGCGCTCGCCGACGGGGTGGTCGGCCCGGAGGGGGCGCAGCGGGCCGGGCAGACCATGCTGACCGAGGCGGAGCACCTGGACCGGCTGATCGGGGACCTGCTGTCGCTGGCCCGGCTGGAGGCGGCCGACTTCGCCCTGGAACCGGCACCGGTGGACCTGAACCAGTTGACCGCCGACGCCGCACAGGTGTGGAGTGCCCGGTGTGCCGCCCTCGGCGTCGTACTCCGGGTCGAGGCGCCGGCCGGGCCGACCCCGGTGCACACCGATCCGGGCCGGATCCGGCAGGTCGTGGACGGGCTGCTGGAGAACGCGCTCCGGGTCGTACCGCCGGGCGGGGTGATCGTGCTCGCGGTCCGGCCGGCGGGGCCGGGTGAGCCGCCCGGCGGGGTGTTGCAGGTCCGCGACGCCGGGCCGGGACTCACCGACGACGACCTCGCGGTGGCCTTCGAACGCGGCGCGCTGCGCCAGCGCTACCAGGGCGTCCGCAAGGTCGGCAGCGGGCTCGGGCTGGCGATCGCCGCCGGTCTGGTGCGCCGGCTGGGCGGCTCGATCACGGCCGGCCACGCCCCGGAGGGTGGCGCGGCCTTCACCGTCTGGTTACCGACGCAGCGGTAGGAACTCAGCGCCCGGTCACCGGGCGCAGCGGTAGGAACCCACCGTCTGCCCACCGGCGCGGCGGCAGAGAATCGCCGTCCGGTCACCGGCGCGGCGGTGCGAACCCGGTCACCGGCCGGCGTGAAGAAGAGCCGGCGGCAGGATGCCAGGCACGGCTCGGGTGGGTAGTCAGGCTAGGCTAGGGCCGATCCGTCGTCGGCACCGTGGAGATTCCCGTGAAGCTCTCGATCCTCATGCCGGTCTACAACGAGGAAGAACGCCTTGCGGACGCCCTCAAGCAGGCCCTGGCGGTCGACTACCCGTGCGAGATCGAACTCGTCGTGGTCGATGACGGTAGCCGTGATGGTACCGGAGAGATTCTCGGCCGGGTCGACGACACCCGGGTCCGGGTGATCACCCATCCCCGCAACGCCGGCAAGGGTGCGGCGATCCGTACGGCGGTGGAGAACGCCGAGGGCGAGTACATGGTGATCCTCGACGCCGACCTGGAGTACGACCCGCAGGACATCCCGAAGCTGCTGGCGCCGGTGCTGGACGGCCGGGCCACGGTCGTCTACGGAAATCGGACATTCGGCAGCCACAGCGCCTACAGCTTCTGGTACGTGATGGGCAACAAGGCGGTCACCACCGCCGCCAACGTGCTGTTCAACTCCTACATCGGCGACCTGGAGACCTGCTTCAAGCTGATGCCGGTCGCGCTGTTCCGCTCGCTCGACGTCCGGTCCCGGGGCTTCGGGATGGAGGCGGAGGTCACCGGCAAGCTGCTGCGCCGCCGCATCCGCCCGTACGAGGTGCCGATCAGCTACCGAGCCCGCAACCGGGAAGAGGGCAAGAAGATCACCTGGAAGGACGGGGTCGAGGCGTTCTGGATCCTGGGCCGGGAGCGCACCCGCCGCCGGGACACCCCCGGCCGCCGCTGACCGGTGCCCACCCTGGGGCGGCGGGCTCAGGTCAGGAAGTCGGTGATCGACCGGCGTAGTCCCGCCGGGTCCAGGCCGTGCCACCGGGCGTGGTCGGCCGGCGCGCCGTAGCGTCGCAGGTCGGTGCGTCCCACGCCGAGCGAGAGCGACCGGTGCGGTACCCCACCCAGTGCGGCGGAGAGCAGCGCGGCGGAGGTGCCGGCCAGGTACGGCTCGACGAGTACCACCGCCGGGGCGGTGCCGGTCCCGGTGGCCGTACCGACCAGCTCCCGTATCCCCGCGACGTCGAACGGGCGCGGCGTGTGGGTGTACGCGACGGTCACGTCCAGCCCGGCGACCGCGTCCAGCACCGGGCGGAGCATCGGGCCGACCGCCAGCACCAGGGCGGCGGTCGCCGTTGCACGGCGTACCACCGCCAGCCGGCCCGCCCGGGGCAGCGGAGCCTCGTTGACCTGGCTGGAGAGCCGCAGGTAGACCCGCTCGTCGTGCTGGGCGGCGGCCCGGAGCAGGCCGGGCACCTCGGCCGGATGCCCGGGAACGTGCACCGTCCAGTCGGTGAGGGTGTCCAGCAGGGCCACGTCACCGGGGGACATGTGCGTCCGGCCCATGCTCGCCCCGTCGTACGACGCCCCGACGCTCACCACCACGGCACCCACGCCCTGATGGTCGAGGTCGAGTTTGAGCTGCTCGTAGACCCGGTCGACGGTGAACGTGGCGTACGAGTGCACGATCGGGCGCAACCCGGTCAGGGCCAGCCCGCCGGCCACCCCGACCATCAACTGCTCCCGGATGCCGACGTTGAGCACCCGGTCCGGGTGGGCCCGCGCGGCGGCGGTGAAGCTCGACGCCGAGATGTCGGCGAGCACGACCGCCGTACGCGGATCGTCGTCCAGCAGGGCGACGGCGGTGTCGACGAAGGTGTCACGCATTGTCGGTCACTCCTCGGTGTGGTCGGGTCCTGCCGTCACTGGTCTGGTCGGGTCCTGCCGTCACTGATCTGGTCTGGTCCTGCCGTCACTGGTCTGGTCCTGCCGTCACTGCTTCGGGTCGACGACCGCGACGACGACGTGCGGCTGCCGGGGCCGGGCGGCGGCGAGGGCGGTCTCGATCGCGTCGTGGTCCCGGCCGTCGACGGTGGTGGCGGTCCAGCCGTGCACGGTGAACCGGCTGGCGATCCCGCCCGGCCAGCCGTGACTCGCAGAATGGTTGTCGACGACGATCGCGGTGAGCCGGTCCAGCCCGGTCGCCCCGGCGTACGCCATCGCCTCGTGGTTCGATCCCTCGTCGAGTTCGGCGTCGCCGAGCAGGACGTACACCCGGGGTTCGGCCACGCCCTGCGCGCGGAGCCCGAGGGCGGTGCCGACGCCCAGCCCGAGGCCGTGGCCGAGCGAGCCGGTGCCGATCTCGACCCCCGGGACCAGCATCCGGTCCGGGTGGTGACCGAGCCGGCTCTCCGGGCCGGCCAGGTCGTCGAGCCAGTGCTCCGGGACGAAGCCCTTGGCGGCGAGTACCGCGTAGTAGGCCGCCGGCCCGTGCCCCTTGGAGAGCAGGAACCGGTCCCGGTCGGGGTCGTCGACGCTCGCCGGGGAGACCCGGAGGACCCGGTCGTAGAGCACCCAGAGCACGTCCAGGGTCGAGTGTGCGCTGGGTGCGTGTTTCTCGTCGCCGGTCAGCCGGCGCAGCAGCGCTCCGAGTTCGGGTGGCAGCCCGCTCGCTGCCGCAGTCTGCCGGGTGCGCCCCGGTGCGGTGGCTGTGGTCGTCATGCAGCTACCCTGCAAGTTGAAGCGCACTTCAACTCAATACCTTTCCGACGAGGCGGGATTTCGGACGAGGAGGATCGATGTGCGGCAGGAGACGCTTACCATCGGGGAGTTGGCCGCCCGCTCCGGCGTGGCGACGTCGGCGCTGCGCTACTACGAGCGGCTGGGGTTGATCCGGGCCGGGCGTACCGGCGGCAACCAGCGGCGCTTCGACCGGACCGAGCTGCGCCGGGTGTCGTTCATCCGGATCTCACAGCAGCTCGGGGTGTCGCTGGAAGACATCCGAGCGGCGCTGGCCGAGCTGCCGGAGGGGCGTACCCCGACGAAGGCGGACTGGGCGCGGCTCTCCGCGAAGTGGCGGCACCGGCTGGACGAGCGAATCGAGCTGATGACCCGGCTGCGCGACAAGCTGACCAACTGCATCGGCTGCGGCTGCCTGTCGCTGCGCAGCTGCAACCTCTACAACCCGGACGACGAGCTGGCCGCCGAGGGTCCCGGCCCACGCCGGATGCTGGCCGGCCCGCCGGCCAGTGGTGTGCAGCGGTTGACCTCGACGGGTGGCTCAGCCGACCGTGAGTAGCACCTTGCCGACGTGGTCGCTGGACTCGACCAGCCGGTGCGCCTCGGCCGCCTCGGACATCGGCATCCGGGAGTGGATCACGGGGCGGATCGCGCCCGACTCGACAAGCGGCCAGACCTCCTCGCGTACGCCCCGGACGATCGCGGCCTTCTCGGCGGCGGGCCGGGAGCGCAACGCGGTCGCGGCCACCGAGCCCCGCTTGGCCAGCAGCGCGGCCAGGTCGAGTTCCCCCTTGCGTCCGCCCTGCAGCCCGATCACCACGATCCGGCCGCCGGTGGCCAGCGCCTTGACGTTGCGACCCAGGTAGGAGGCGCCCATGATGTCCAGGATCACGTCGGCGCCCCGGCCGTCGGTGAGCCGTTTGGTCGCCTCGACGAAGTCCTCCTCGGCGTAGTCGACCACACCACTCGCGCCCAGCTCGCGCAGCCGCTCGTGCTTGGCTGACCGTGCGGTGGCCAGCACCGTGGCGCCGAGGGCCGCGCCGAGTTGGATCGCGAAGGTGCCGATGCCGCTGCCGCCGCCGTGCACCAGCAGCGTCTCGCCCATGCCGAGCCGGGCCAGCTGCACCACGTTGGACCAGACCGTGCAGGCGACCTCGGGCAGCGCCGCCGCGTCGACCAGGTCGACGCCGTCCGGCACCGGCAGGAGCTGCCCGGCCGGCACCGCCACCCGCTCGGCGTAGCCGCCGCCGCTGAGCAGCGCACAGGCCGGATCGCCGACGCTCCAGCCGGTCACCTCGGCGCCGACCGCGCTGACCACGCCGGCACACTCCAGACCCGGGTACGGCGACGCGCCCGGCGGCGGTGGATAGTGGCCCTGGCGTTGCAGCAGGTCGGCCCGGTTGACCGCACCGGCGCGTACGTCGAGCGTCACCTCGTCCGGCCCGGGGGTCGGGTCGGGCACGTCGGCCCAGACCATCGCTTCGGGTCCGCCCGGCTCGGGAATCGTGATCGCCTTCACCGGTCCAGTCTTACCCGATCTCGTCCCCAGCCCAAGCCTCGACCCGGTGCCGTCACCTGACCCGTTCGTGGGGTCCGGTCCGGTACCGCCCGCCGGGGTTCGGGTCGTGCCCCGCGTTCCGCTGTCCGGTGGGGCATCTTCTCGTCCGGGTCCGCCGGTCTGTGCCGGGCGTGCCGGGCCGGCCGGCGGTCATGGCACACTAGGCACGGCCGTGGACCGCTGTCCCATCGACGACCACGGCCCCGGGAGGGCTCGCCTAGTGGCCGATGGCGCTGGTCTTGAAAACCGGTAGGGCGGCAACGTCCTCGTGGGTTCGAATCCCACGCCCTCCGCACCCCGAACAGCAAAAATGCCCCCTGACCAGCGCGAACGCCAGTCAGGGGGCATGTCTGTAGGTGGTGAGTCCGTCTCACTCTGTCTCACCAGGGACCGGCGCGTCTCACTGGTCGTGTCGTTTACGTGTCGGCGCCTTTTGGCGTCTCCCCGGTCGGCTCCTCCGGACCCAACGCTCCCTCGATCCGCTTCCGTGCGGCCTCATCCTGGCCGTCGATGCACGACGCGTAGACCTTCAGCAGTACGTGCACGCTGTGCCCTGCCCACTGTGCTACCTGTGTGGCAGGCACCCCGGCGTTGAGCCAGAGCGACACAGCGGCGTGGCGTAGGTCGTACGGCCGGTGGGCCAACGGCGACCGTTGCTGAACCGGCGTCAGGGCCGCCGCTCGTGCCTGGCGCCACGCGCGTAGGTACGTGCTTTTCGATATCGGGGCCAGTCGAGCGCCGGCAGCGTTGAACATCCGTCCGGTGGCGTCTCGACAATGCTGCCGTAGGTGGCGACGTAGGATGCTCACCAGTTCCGGGCAGATCGGTACGTCCCTCGTCGCCTTCTTCGCCCGGTGCTTCAGTTCACGATCCTCAAGCGACTTGCCGCTATCGCTCCAATCCTCGCCTACCTGCTGAGTAGATCCGCTGAGGCGGAGCCAGCCCCAACCCTCTTCGGGTAGCTCGCATTCGTCGGCCCGTAGGTGGATTACCTCGGACGGGCGTAGGGCAGCAAAGTACATGCACGCAAAGAAGCCTTCCAAGTGCGCATCGCGGTTGCGTACCTCCCGGAGTAGCGCGCGTGCCTGGTCGGGGTTTACCACCACCTTCCGGTCAACCTGATCGGTGTTCTTCGGTGCTCGCCATTGTACGAAGTCCATCGGATGAGATTCGAGATAGCGCAGCTCGACGGCATACTTCAGAGCCCCGTACAAGACTGCACGCTTTCTTGCCACTGTGTTTGCGGCGGCGGGGCTACCGTCGATCCGGCAGGTCAGTAGATCGAGCGTCTTTCGAACGGTTGCCGGATCGGCTACTTCCGGTAGAGGCAGCGTGTTCGCTTTGATCCATCGTACCGTCGCCGCGAGGTCGTTAGGCGGTTCGCCGTTGTCCCGGTCTCGTTGCGCCTTGTTGAGAATCCACGTGTAGAGGGCGTGGCGCATCTCTGCTTCGGTTGGCGCTCCTCTCGAAGTGGTGAGCAATGCGAGTGTGACAGTGGTCAGGGCATCGGCTATGCTCTTGCGCTGAGTGGCAGCGGCGCGCGACCACTTCATGTCGACAAAAGCAACGGCAAGATCGTACCAATTCCGGCTGTTCAGTTCGCGGGCCATGGGTTCGGGTAGCCCGTTCTTTTCATCGAAGGCTGTTCCTTCACGCTGGGCCACAACCAGCTTCGACCGGAAGCTCTCGGCCAATGCTCGGGTGGCAAACGTCTTCCGAAAGGGCCTGTTAGCAGCCTTCCACCGCACTGTGTACGACTTCTTTTTATCGGACAAACCATTGGTCAGAATCGCGTGGATTCGTACGTCGTAGGTGCTCAAGCGGCCTCCTCGTGATCGTTGAGCCAGGTATCGAGGTCTCGGCGGCGGACGTAGAGGCTGCCGTTGGGGTACTTGATGGTTCGGGGTGCGCGGCCGGTGGCCTTCCAGCGAAAGAAGGTGGATCGGGGTACGCGGAGTTCGTCGAGGACTTCGGCGAGGGTAAGTAGCTGACCGGTGAGGGTGGTGCGCTGCGGTCGGGTGGTCATCGGTGGGCGTCCTCCCTCGGGGTGGCATCGAGGTAGATCCGGTGCAGGGTGGACGGTGGCCGGTCCGGGTAGGGCCTGCTTTGGTGGCGGATATCGAGCACTCGGGCGAGTGCGGCGAGGGTTGCCGCCGTTTCTGTCGGGGTGCCGTGCAGCCTGATTCGCATCGTGGGCACCTTTCGGCCGTTGCTGGTCTGGTGTGGAGGGTTGGTTTGGCGGTACGACAGAACAGCTCTGGGTAACCCGTTGAGAGCCACGGAGAGCCAAGATCTGTAGCGGGTTGGTGTAAGGCGATGGGCGGAACCGTCTGTGTCGCTCTCAGAGCGTTGGTCACGGATCGATCCGGGCCGGCACGGGTGGGTCGACCGATGCGGGTCGGGTAGGTCGGTCCCGGTGCGTTTCCTGTCGGAGGGGCTGAAACATCTCCGCATCTCCGCATCTCCGCAAACATGCCGCTGACCTGTGCAAACGTCTGCGGAGATCTTGGGAGGTGGTGGTGGTTCATCTCCGCAAACCGGGGTTCATCTCCGCAGAGGTTGCGGAGATGCGGAGATTGATTGGTTGTCGACTCTGGCCATCTCCGCAGAGTGTTTCCGCTGGTAGATGGCTGTTTGGTGCGGCGTTGCGGAGATGCGGAGATGTTCCAGCGGGTTCTACCCGTCGTGTCGCTCGACCCAGAACACGGCCCGGTCGCCACGCTCGTTCTTCCCGGCCCGCAGGACGTGGTCACCGCGCCACCGACCGGCCTGCCCGGTGAGCAGCTTGCCGAGTTGCAGCGGGTTCGGCAGGCGTCCGGAGTCGGTGGTGATGAACTGGCCGTCCCACGGGTCGTGCATGTCGCTGCCGAGGTGCAGGGGTTCGGCGTCACGGCGTAGCTCGGCGGCGGTCATACGCCGACCGGTGTGGCGTTCATGCCAGCAGGACAGGAACGCGCGCCAGCGCGTTTCGTCTTGGTCGACCCCGCGTACCTCGGCGACGTTGGTCAGGAACCCGCCGATCTCGTGGTGGGCGAGGAACCCGCCCAACGACTGTGCCCACGGGGTGAACTGCCGCATCGACACCCCGGCGGCCCGGGGTGCCCCGTGGCGGGTCCAGTCGAGGACCAGCACCAGCAGATGCCACAACACGGTCAACTGGTTGGCGGGGACGGTGATCCACTGGTCGAGGTGCGGAATGCCGAACCCGGATTGGTCGCGTTCCTCGGGTCGGGGCATGTTCGGGTCGAGATGAACCCGGACGGTTCGGGATGCCATGTCCCCGCCGACCTGGAGGTTGTTGCCGGTGGCCATCCATAGCCGGTCGTTGACGGTGGCCAGGTTCCGGGACGCGCCTAGCTGCCGGTCGGACCACACCCCGGTCGTGACCAGTTGCGCGAGAATCGCCGAGTCGATCACGGTTCCTTCGGCGACGTTGTCGAAGATGACGCAGCCGACCTGTTCGGTGAATACCGACGTGATCGACTTCCGTAACTCTTCCTCGGAGTAGGTCCACGGCAAGACGCGCTGGCCGTAGAGCATGCCGGGTCCGGCGGTCAGGATCGTCTTACCGCTGGCCGGCATCGTCGCGTCGATCAGCGCGAACGGCGTCAGGGATCGGGTGAAGTGCCGCAGGATCGGCGTGGCCAACAACGCTATGTAGTTGGCCCGGTCCGCCGGGCCGGACCATGGGAAGTCCCGCAGGAACCGGCCGAGTAGGAACGTCCGCGCGGCCCGTACCTGCTCGGCGGTGGGTTGGTCCGGCACCGGCGGTAGGGCGACTTTGGCGGCGAGGTAGAGGCCGGTTGCCGGGTCGTAGCCCGGCTGCTGCAACAGTGTCCCGTCACGGCGTAGCACCGGGGCGCCGATGATCCCGCGCAACGGGGCCACGTTAGGCCACGTCTTCCCCGCCAGGACGCTGGCGAGGATGTCCCTCGGTGGGGTCACCTCGTCTTCGTAGACCTCCGGCTGTCCGCCGTCGGCCTTGCGGGTCTTGAGCCGGTAGACGTAGGCGTGTTCGGCCAGCAGTGCGGCCAACCCGGCCGGGGCCAGGGTGGACGCGGACACCGGCAGCGGCGAGTCCTCGTCAGCGGCCACGTTCGGCAGGCCACCGGAGACGGTCTCCATGTGCACCAGCGCGCCACCCGAGACGTAGGTGTCGGGCAGCAGCCCATCGGCCAGTGCGGCTTTGATGACGCGGATCGTTTCCGGGCCGGTGCCGACCTGTACCGACCGGCCACGCTTGTCGGTCATGCTGCCTCTCCTCTCGGCGTGTGTCGGTTGCGGTATGCGGCCTGCCGGCATGCGTGCGAGCAGTGGCGCGGCCATCGGCCGGTCGCGGGCCGGGTCAGCGGCCTTCCGCAGTGGCAGTGACGCATGCCCGCCGGCGGGGTTGCGTCACCGATGACGGAAACCCGCCTGGTGGGAACCGTCATCGGCTGCCGCGGTGGAAGCGTCACGGGTACTCGTCGACGGGGAAACGTCACGGTCGGCGGGTCGGTGGGTGAGGAGTTGCACGCCGAGCCAGAACGTGTAGGCAGGTGGGATGGCCTGTGTGAGGTTCGGCCACGGCATCCAGTCGATGCCCATCGCGGCGCGTGCCTGGTCGGTGTTCGGTGACGGTTCCCCATCGACGGTGCGGTTTCGTCCCGTCCGTTGCCCGTAGCTGCCGTACACCGGCACGGGTCGGCCGGGCCGATCGTGCCAGCACGGGGTGCCGACGAGCGGGAGGTTCGATTCGAACAGCCGGTGCCGGCGCACGCCGAGTTGCAGGCTGTCCCCGCAGATGGTGACCGGATCGACCATCGGTGCGCCGGGGACGTTCTCGATGACGTACGCCCACGGCCCGCCCGGCTCGGCGACGGCGGCCCGGAGCCGTTCCCGGACCGGGCCGAGCAGATCCGGGTGTTCGTGCCGGCGGTGCGACGGTGTGGAAGCGCACCAGCGTTGGCACGGCGGCGACGCGGCTATCACGTCGTAGCCGGTCAGATCCACGGTGAGCGCGTCCGCGCGGATGAACCGGAACGGGTAGTAGGGCTGCGGGTTGATGTCGACACCGGTCACGTCGAACCCGGCCGCGTGGTAGCCGGCGGAAGCGCCACCGGCACAGCAGCACAGGTCGAGCAGACGCGGCCGGCGCCTCACGCGGCCACCGTCCGGGGCCGCTTCGCTCCGGCCCGCAGCCCGGACCGGATCGTCCGCGCGGTCTCGGTCGTGTCGAGTCCGGCCCGGCCGGCGGCGGCGGTCAGTGCCGACGTGGCGTCGTCCTCGCCGAGTGCCCGGCCGGCGACGAGTTGGCCGAGCGCTACGGACGCGGTGTAGAGGACGTGGTTCCGCTCGCCGGGTGTCGACCAGGCGACGCGGGTGGTTTCACGGTCGATCGCGGCCGTGACGTATGCCGCCTGGCGGCCGGTTCCGATGGTGGCCAGCACCGGCCGTTGCGGCGGTAGCGGCGCCGGGGCGAGTAGCCCGGCAAGCCATCCGGGCAGCGGCGCCGGGTCGGTGTCCCCATCGACCGCGTAGGGCCGTCCGGCGACGGTGGTGCCGGCGGCGACGACGTACCCGCCGTGGGATCGGGTGTCCACGGCGGGGCCGAGTCCACCCCGGTCGCCTTGGGTGTTCCGCAGTCGGGGGCCGGCGGCCGGGTGCCGGTAGTACAGGTGCAGGCCACCCCGCCCGGTCTTGACGGTGTACGTCTCCCACACGGCCGGGTCGTCGTGCCGCTCGGCGAGCATGCCGAACGTGTCGATGCCGTCCGGCCCGCCGGGCACCTTCGACACGTCCAGGTCGACCACCAGCAGGCCGGACGGCCCGCACGCGATACCGATCCCGTACGGCCGGTGCGACCATGCCCGGGTGATGCGGGCCGGGTCGGTGGTGGCGCGTTCCTCCCACCCGACGTGCCGGCCGGCGGCACGGCAACGCGGGTCGGTCCGGTCGCAGTGCTCGGCGGTGCAGCGGGCCGGGAACGCGGGCCGTTTCGCGTGGTCCGGGTCGCCGGGCCGGTCGTCCGGCCGCAGCGGAAAGACGTGCCACCCGCGTGCGGCGTGGTCGAGCGCGGTGGTGAGCAGATCAGGCATGGGAAAGCTCCCTTCATCAGGGACAGCCCGGCCAGCGAGGACGGCCGGGGTGTGCAGCGGGCAGCGCGGGCCGGGCAGGAACATCCGCACCCGGTCAGTCGCGTTGCAGTGCCGCCGCCCGGTGCCGATCCAGTGCCGGCACCGACCGGCGTCGCGGTCCACGGGTCACCTCTGCCGGGCCGCCGCGATCAGCACGCGGAGTTCGGCCAACGGCGGGTTGTACTCGGTGTCAGGGCAGCGCCCGCACCAGCGGCGGCGGTGCGTGATGTTCTCGATTCGGCCGGTTTCCCACGGCTGCCACTGGTGGCCACGGGTCAGGCAGGCGTGCCGGTCGGTGCAGTCGGAACAGCGGGCGGTGCCGTCGGTGAAGGTCCATCCCTCGGCCGTGGCGTACGCGATGGCTTCCTGTTCGCTGGTGAAGTGCGGCGTACCTTCGTCGCCCCACGGCTCTTCGCAACCGGTGTCGCAGGTCAGTTCGACGCAGACGCGGTGCAGGATCATCGGGGACTCCTTCCGGGGGTCGGGCGGCCGGCGAGCGCGGCGCGGGTGACCAGCGCGCGTAGGTCGCCGAGGATGGTCAGCAGTTGCCGGCGGGCGGCCGGCTCGGCAGCGGCCAGGACCACGCGGAGCCTGATCTCGGCGTGGCCGGTGCCGCCGTCAGCGGTGACGCGGGTCAGCACGGCCCGGCCGTACCGGGGCAGGTCGACCACGATTTCCTCCGACCGGTGCTCGCCGAGGTTGCAGCGGTGGTCGCGGGCGCACCAGTCGGTGTGTGGGGTCGGTCGGCGCTTCACCGGGCGGCCCGCCGGATGCGGCGGAAGTGGTTGAACGCGCGGCGGCCGAGTCGGAGCCGGAGCCCGGTGCCCCGGCATCGGCGGCAGTCGGGCCGTCCGCGTAGGGCTCGGGGTCGGGGTGTGCGGCGGCGGAGCCGGTCCATCGTGGTCGGCGGTGCGGCGCCAGTCCCGTCGCAGCGGTGACAGGCTGTGAATGGGGTCAGCCAGCAGCGGGCCGCATAACCGACAGTGACAATCAGGAGGATTCCGGCGAATAGGACTGCGGACATTTCGGGCGTGTTTGTGCTGGTAGCAGCGTGGGTGAAGGTCACGGGAGGCTCCCAACAGACGGTTACCGGCGGTAGAGGCCGTGGGCCGCTACCGCTACCGGTGGGTGTTGACGCTGGCGGGGCGGGTAGCGGCCGGGGTAGCGGTGCCGCTACCCCGGCCGTGTTTGCTACCCGCCCCGGCGGCCGGGCTCAGCCGGCGTCGCTGTCGCGTTGGTCGACCACGGTGGTGATCTCGGCGAGGTAGACACCCCGCCGGGTCGACCCGTTCGCCTTGACGTTGCGTGACTCGATGCCCTTCGCCCGTACCAGCGCGGAGAGCGCTTCGGCGGTCAGTGACCCGTACGCGTCCGGGAAGCGGTTGGCCAACCGGGGGGCGAGGGTGTCCCAGTGCTGTCCCCGTTCCCCGGCCACCCAGACGGCCCGGAGGTCGTCGAGGATGTCCCGGGCTGCGGGCAGGTCGACCCCGGCGACGGTGCCGCCGCGCAGGGCCACACCACGGGCGCAGACCCGCTCCACGGCGGCCCGGTCCAGGTACGCGGCGCGGACGGAGGTCATCGGCCCGTACCCGACCCGGACGCCCCAACCAGCATCGACGCCGATCTCGAACTGAGTCGGCCGGGCACCCATCCGGTAGGCGCCGGTACCCAACGCCAGATCCGTCTCGACGTGCGACGGCACGGCCAGACAGGTCCGCAACGCGATGTTGGACGTGACGCCCTTGGGCAGGGATTCCTTGTCGATCCGCTGAGTCATCAGCACCAGGTGGATACCCAGTGCCCGGCCACGCTTGATGATGCTGGTCTTCGCGGCGGCGGCACTCTTGCCGATCTCCGGATCGGTGATCAGCTCCTGTACCTCATCGATCGCGGCGACGATCGGCCGCAGCCTCGCGTCCTTCTGCGCGATGGCCCGGTTCAGCTTGTTCTCGCTGTTCAGGCCCTTGGTCGCGTAGGACTTGATCAGCGGCCCACGGGTGTCGCACTCCTTGAGCAGCCACATCAGCATCCGGTACGCGGCCTGCTTGGTGCCCTCGTCGGCGCCGGAGCCGAACAGACCCGGCGCGCACAGCGGTTCGAACGCGTCGAAGTCACCCCGCCCGGCCAGGTCGAACACCGCGAACGTGACCAGCGGATCGAGGGCCATGCCGGCCAGCACCACCCGCGCGGACAGGCTCTTACCCGACCCGGGGAACCCGGCGAACAGGCTGTTCCGCTCGTCCATCCGGTAGTCGACCGGCCGCATACGCGGGTCGAACCCGTACACGAACGGCTTGAAGTAGTCCGTCTGCCCACCCCGCAGCAGCGGCCACGGCGGTTGCTTCATCGCCGACACCGGCCGGTCGGCCACCCACAACGCCAACCGTCCGGGGTGCTCCCTCGGCATCACCTCGGGCCACACCTGATCGATCGGCAGACGCAGGCCACCGGCGACCTGTTCCCGCTTGTCGACCACGTCGACCGCGATCACCCCGTCCGGCAGGTCAGCCACAGCGAGGTAACCGGGGCCGTCGCGGCGGATCTCACCGACCCCGGCCGGGAACACGATGTCCTCGGGCCGCTTCACCAGCCCGGTCGCCATGATGCCCTTACGGGTCAGTTCGGCGGTCAGCTTCCGGTACGCGGCCCGCACCACGGTCCGGGCGATGATCGGCCGATCCAGGGGACGGCCGTAGCGGGCCAACCCGACCAGCCCACCGGCCAGCACGGGCGCCTTGACCCACCACGGGGTCAGGTCGGAGTACAGGATCACCCCGCCGGTCCCACCGGCGAGGGTGCCGGCGCTGGTCACCCACCACCGCCACGACGTTTGCCGCTGCCGGTGCCGGTCCAGCTCAAGCCACGTCTTCGGGTCGTTGCGGTTGGCGGCATCCTGCCGCAACGTCCAGTTACCCGACTCGGCGGTCGTCCAGCCGATGACCCGGTTGACCAGCCGGGCGGCACCCTTCGGCGCGTACCAGGCCACCTTGCCCAGGTAGACCGGCGACCGGAAGGCGTGCACCCCGGCGTGATAGCCGGCCACCGACACCGCCCGGCGGGCCGTCGCGCGTGCCTCATCGCCGCTGGTCAGCCAGCGGGGCAGGATCGGCACCCGTCGGGGCTGGTCCAACACGTCGGCCAGGAACCGGGGCCGGTCCGGCGGGTCGACCGGCCCGCCGGTCACCACCGGAGACGGCGCCACGGTCTCCGTGTCGGACTCATCGGCCGTGACCAGGCCGTCAGCGGCGGCGGCCCGATCCTGCCGCCGCTTGTTCAGGTCAACGATCCGGGCCGAACCCGGGTCCACGGCATCCTGCCCGTCGGGCAGAAGCGGATTGGTCGTCATGACGAATTCCTCCTGGTCAGACGGTGGTGAGTGCGGAGTCGATGAGGGCCAGGTCGGGCCAGTCCTTCGGCCGGCGGGCGGTCAGCTTCGACCGACGGACCTCGGCCAGCGAGGCGAACGGGATACCGGCGTGCAGCTCGGCAGACCGGATCAGGTGGTCGGTGTCGAACCCGGGAAGCCAGTCGGTGACGGCTTCGATCTGGAGTCGGACCATCCGCCCGTGCCCGGACGGGGTGGCCACCGGTCGGGCGGCGGCGGTCAACGCCTGCCACGCCCGGCCACGGGCCACCACGTCAAGGTCCCCGATGTTCGTGCGCAGGCCGTGGGCCAGCAGCGGCCCGGACCCGAACACCACGTAGTCATCGGCGGGCAGGTCCAACGCGCGTAGCATCCGGACCAGCGGGTGAGCGTGAAGGTTCATGCGGCCACCACCAGGGCGGCGACGAACAGGAACGCGACGTGGGCGGACTGGTCGAGGGCGTACAACCCGCCACCCCGTTCCAACCAGCCCGGGTCCTTTCCCAACCTGTCCGCCAACCGGCGCAGCGGCCGGCGGCGGTCGATCCAGTAGTGCGACAGCCCGGACACCGCCAGACCGGCGACGGTCGGCCCGACCGGCAACGCCAGGTCGAGGAACAGCGGCAGGCAGGCCAGCGCGGCGGCGGCGGTCAGGGTGTAGGTGCCGACGTGCGCGGCGCACGCGGCCCGGCCACGCCACCCCGGCGAACCCTTGTGATCGGCCTGGCATTGGGTCTGCACCCAGTGATCGGCGAACTGATGCGCGGCATAGAGGGTGGCGAACACGGCGGCGAACACGGCCACCGGATCGGATGAGAGCATGAAGGTTCCCTTTCCGAGGTCTTCGGACAGCGGAGGTAGGGCCGGCGGCACAGCACTGGTTTCCAGGCCGTGAGGCTGTGCCGCCGGGCGGGGCTAGGCTGCGTCGATCAGGTCGGGGTGACGGCCGTTGGTGGCCGGTGCGGGTGCCGTTTCCGCAGCGTCCGGCCCGGTTGGTGACGCCACCGGAACCGGCCCGCTGGTGGTCAGGTGACGGCGGGCGGTGGACTCGCTGACACCGGCCTTCGCCGCGATCTGCGCGGGGGTGGCGCCGGGCAGCTTGGCGGCGGCCCTGGCCACCTTCTCCGCACTGGTCAGGGTCTTCGGCCGGGAACGGGCCGGGCGCGGCTTGACGTCATCCGGCACGGCCGGTGCCGTCACCTGCGCAGTGGTGACGGAACCCGCCTGGTCGGTACCGTCACCGGCATCCGTGGTGACCGGATCGGCGGGCGGTGCCGGCGGCGGCACGGTGGCCGGTGCCGGGGTGGTGGCGCCGATCGCGGCGGCGATCCGTCCGCCCAGTTCGACCAGGCAGATAGACGCGACGACGATCAGCCCGTCGACCGACAGCGGTAGCAGGTACGGCGCGGCGCCGGTCTCGCCGTAGTGGGCGGCGACAGCGGCCATGTGCCAGTACGACACCCAGGCTGCGATACCGGCGATGACGGCGGTAGCGGCCCACCGGGCGAACGCGAGCGCCCGGCGGTGTACCGGAACCCGCGAGATCAGCTCGACGGTCAGCAGCAGCGCCAGGGGCGACCACGCCGAGATGATCTGACTGATCAGCGACTCCCGGGCGTGCAACACGTTCCCGGCAATGGAAGCGGCGACGCCGAGCGCCAGCACGAGGCGGACCGCCCAGCGGATGCGCTTGAGCTGTAGCAGGGTCACGACTGGTCTCCGTTCAGAAGCGTGGCGAGCATGTCTCGGTGGGCGGGGAACACCGTGCCGCCGTAGGTGGCGGTCAGGTGGTGGTGGAGGTGCCGGTAGTCGGTGGCGCGAAGCCACGCGGCCCGGCGGGCGTCGTCACGGCCGGACACGTCGGGCAGTACCCGCCACTCGTCACCGAGATCGATCAGGACCGGGGTGGTGACCATCCATGCCTCATCACTGGCGCGGGGGTCGGGCACGTACCGGGCCGGCATGACCCGGTGCCGGACGCTGCGGACCAGGTTCAGGCCGGTTTCCTCGGCCAACTCCCGAAACGCCGTGTCGGTCGGCGTCTCGCCCGGATCGACGTAGCCGCCGGGCAGTGCCCACCCGTGGCCGTCGGAGCGTTCGACCATGAGCAGCCACCGCTGTCCGTAGATGTCGGTGGCGGTCACGATCGCGTCAGCGCACTGCTGCTCACCCCAGTGGCCAAGCTCGTTGCGGCCGTACCGGACACCGGTAGGCGCGTACGGGTTTACCGGCCGTCCGTCGACCAGCGGGAACGGGATCGCGGCGGTAGCCCGGCGGGCGGTCCAGTCGATGCCGGTCGGGTCCATCACCGGATCGGCCCACGACGCTCCGGCCGCGATACCGGCCAGCACGCTGGGATGGGTGAAGGTGCGGGTCATGCTGCTACCTCCTGCGGATAGGCACAGTCGACGCACTCCCCGAGGGAGCGCGGGATGCAGTAGGGCCGGACCACCCCGCATGTCGGGCAGGTCCGGCGGGCCGTCAACGCCTTGCCGATCGCGGCGCGTTGAGCGGGGGTGGCGGTGCGCTTCGGCCGGGCCAGGTCGACCCGGTACAGGTAGGCAACGCGGGTGCCGCCGACACCGCGCCACATGATCTGCGCGGCGACCGGCTGACCGGCGGGCCGTAGACCGGCGGCGGTCAACTGTCGGCGGGTGGCGTAGCCCGGCGGGGCACCCTGCCACCAGTAGGTAGGGATGCCGTACCGCGCGCCGTCCGGGTCGTGGTAGGCCGCGCGGAGCCGGGACATCAGGCCGCGCGGTACGGGTCGGAACGGGCGGTCAGGTCGGCGGCGGCCCGCGTGACACGGGCTTCGGCCCGGCGTAGCCGGCGCCAGTCCAGCGCGGTCGGGCCGCCGTGATCCTCGGCGTAGATCATGCTGATCTGCGCGTCCAACACGTCCAGCTCAGCGGCGATCAGCGGCCACTCGTGCTCGATCGCGGCCAGGTCGGCGGCGGTCGGCTCGCCAGGGTGCAGGTGGAAGCTCATCGGGATCTCGGTTCCTCTCGGCAGGTCAGCGGCGGCGACGGCGCTTCGGCGGGCAGTGGTCGGTCCGCGTGGACACCACGCCGCACCGGCACTGCTGAAGCGGGTTCGACTTCCGGGCGGACACCCGGATACAGCCAGCGAGACTCATAGCGGTCACTCCTCAACAGGTCGGGGAGCCCCGGGCCGGTACACGGCACGGCCCGGGGCCATCCATCAGGGCTTTCAGCGCTCGCTATCCGTCCGCTCGCCACGCTCGACCGGGACCTACCGGCGTCGTCGCAGGGATACCGCTCGCGGCCTCGCAAGCGCCTTTTCCTGTCGCTGTGGAGTTGAGAAAGACCAGGTGCGCGGCGGTCCGTACGCGAACGCCGCAGCCAAAGCCGCAACGCCGACGCCGACATCCGACCGGCGGACTTCCTATCCTCTGGTCCTCTAGAGGACCGATGGACACCATCGTAGGGGCCGGTCAGCCGATGTCAAGAGCTATAGAGGACTTAAACTTGGAGTGACCCCACGACCGAAGGAGCAGGCAGTCAGATGGCGACGAAGTATGACCGGATTGCGGCAGATTTGAGGGCAAAGATCCGTGACGGAGACCTCGCGCCCGGAGATCAAATGCCAGCCGAAACGGTACTGAAAGAGACCTACCGAGTTAGCCTCGTAACGATGCGGAGAGCGTTGGATCTACTCGCTGCCGAGGGATTGATTGAGAAGCGGCATGGACACGGAACCTTCGTGCGCATCCCTAGGCAGCATGTAAAGCGCACATCCGAACGCCATCAGTGGGAAAAGGATAGGGTCCTTTTACCTCTCGATCGGCGCTATGGAACCGGCTCAACGGAGCGGGATACCGGCCTTGAAATGCCAGATCTCGAATTTCATGCAGAATATAATGAGATCATCGCTGACCAGGATCTAGCGAAGGCATTCGGTGTACCGACTGGCACGAGGCTATTGGAGCGAACCTATCGGACTCGGCCCCGATCCGAGCCTGCCCCGTTCGGTCTCGGTCATTCTTACTTGCTGTACGACATGGTTGCAGTGAACCCGGACTTGATCGACGTGACTAAGGAACCGTGGCCCGGGGGCACTCAACATCAGCTATTTACGATCGGCATCGAGCTTGATCGGATAGTAGAAGAGGTAACAGCAAGGCCACCATCGGCGGATGAGGCCGAGGAGCTAGGCATCGATGTCGGGGTTGCGGTACTTGTGCTGCGTAAAACCTCGATCGACACTGATGGTCGAGTCGTAGAGGTCTCGGATTCCGTCCTAGCGGGCGACCGTACCCAACTGTCCTACACGATAGAACTTAAGCGGTGGCCGCTTGCCGAGCGACGCCGGGCCGAGAAGGGGCTGTGATGAGCGAAGCCGATCCATCTTGGGACGCCGAGACACGTGAACGCGTACAGCGAGCCATGAATCAAGTGATGTTTACGGCGCGGGATGTACTTATGCGCTATGCGGACGAAGACTGCTTTTACGTGCCACCTAGCGAAGTCTCAGACGCCGGGGACGTAACCGGCCTCATCAACGCCGGACGGCACCAGGTTATTCGACGCTTGCAGGAGGAAATAGACCGCGCGCAGGCAACTATGGACGCTGTGATCGGAGACATCGACGATCACAGGCGGGAATTCCTCGGGCAGGACTATCGCTCGCCTCGCGTACCGCGTTCAGATTGACTTGAGAGAGGGGGTTCGCAGCCGGGCCGATGAGCCATGACCGAGCGGAGGCGTCGCGTTCCACCGCGCGGCCTTACACGAAGCGTCGCGTCGAGCTGGGCGCGACGCGTTGGCCGTGGCCAGCCATGTCGGTGAGGGTGGACAGAGGGGGCCTTATGTCGTATCCGTGTCGTCGGGTCCCGGTCGAGGCGTGTTCGTGCTGGTGAACGCCTTGATTGGTAAGGTCTTGAAAACCGGTAGGGCGGCAACGTCCTCGTGGGTTCGAATCCCACGCCCTCCGCTCCCCGAACAGTCAAATCGCCCCTGACCAGCACAAACGCTGATCCGGGGCGATTTGATCGGGCATGAATGACCTTCAATTCGGCTCGCCGAGGAGCGCCGAATCCTACAGGTCGTGTCATTTGCGTGTCTGGGGTTTCCCGGCTCTCCTCGCTGACCCTACTGGACGCCGGCAGTGCTCCAGGAGTGTCCGGGTAGGTCGCCTCCCTTTCGCCGACGCGGCCGGCGGTCCGCCGGTGACCGTCTCCCGAGAGTGGATCGGCCGCCACGAAGCGATGAACGTCCACCAGCCGGGCTCGTCCTGGAGGTAGGGCGCTTCTGCGTGTCCGGCGTCAGAGCACCTTGATGGACGCGATTGCGAGCAGCGGCACCGTGGTGTTCCCGCCGATCTGGGTGTCGTACGAGTGCGAGCCGACCACCCTGACCGTGGCTCGAAACTCGTCGTCCTCAACCACGTTTTCCAGCTTGGCGGCCGACGCGGTGAGCAGCGTATTTGTGTCGTACTCGAAGTCGTATTGCATGTTCTTGTGCCCGACGTCGGCGCGGAACGTGTCGGTGCCGGTCGCCGCGTCGAACTGCGTCACAACGCCGTACACGATGTACGTCTTCCCGATGTACTTGTCGGGGTCCTTTACGACAAGCTTCCACTGCCGCTCGGTGAGTGGCTTGTAGGTAACCTTGGGAGCCGGTTTCGGCTTCGGCGAGGCGGTCGTCTTGTTCGGGATCGGCGAGGCGGTCGTCGGCATCGCCGCTGGGCTGGTGGTATCCGGGGCTGGCGCGGTGGTCGACGTGGTGCCGGCGGCGGAGGTGTTCGTGGTGCTGGTGGTGGGGTCGTCGCTGAGAGCGCCGATAACGCCGAGGCCGCCGCAGCAGAGCAGCACGATGCCGGCCAAGCCGCCGACGATCCAGGGCCAAGGCTTGCGCTTCCTGGGCAGGAGCAGCGGAGTGCTGTAGGTGGGCGGCTGCGGGTCTCCGCCGAGCGGGTTGTAGGGCGGGCCGGAGGTGGCGGGTGGCTGGCTCATGGCCGGTTACCGTACCGACGGTGCATAAGTGATCACGATCCGCCAAACGCACCACGGCGTCGCCCGGATGGACGGAGCCGTGTCGTGCTCTGACTGGCCTGCTGGATCCGGCGTCCGCCTGCCTCGGCTGTGGCCGGCGCCGGTCAGTGTAGCCTCGCCGATTTGTGGCGAGTGCCGACTGGCCGGCCGGGTGGGAGGCCGCTCGACGGTGCCTGTAGACAAACGGGGCCCTGCAAACAGACGCCTGATCACGCCTCGGGTGCCGTAGGCGGGCCGCCTATGCCGGTTATCCGCCGCAGTTCCTCCAGCGACGGCGTTGTCGACGGGCACAAGATCAACCTACTGTCCGCCACGGCCGGCTCCCCGACGACTTCCAGCCATGTCCCGGCCAGCACCCCCCGACCGCAGTTCGGAAGGCCGCACGGCCGGCAGCCGTCGATCGTCCGTGGCCAGTGCGCCGTCATCACCTGCCGGGCCACCACGGTGACGAGCCGGCGTCGTTCCGGGTCCGGCCCGACGAGCCGGTCGGTGATGACGACCCACAGCGCCCACTCGGCGGTCGGACACCAGTCCCCCCGGCAGCCGTTGCAGTCGCGGCCCTCGGCGTGCGCGGTGATGGTGTCCCAGGCCCAGTCGACGGCCAGGCCGGGTGCGGACTCCGGCACCATGCTCACCGGACCCGCTCCAGTGCCGCGCGTACGTCTGCGGCGGTGACCGCCGCAGGCAGCGTCCCGCCGAGCAGCACCCGGACGGCGTGCTCCCGCCGGTGAACCTCGATTGCCCACGACCAGAGGTCACAGCCGTCCGGGCCGCACTCCGCGCACCCCCGCAGCGCGTGCCCGCCGAGGACCAGGCGGGCGAGCGCGCACTCGACGGGCACCAGCCACTGCACGGTCAGCCAGCGCCGCACCATCCGGATCACAGCAGTCGTCCCAGGCCCGTCGGGCTGTCGGTGCTGGCCCGGTCCACCCGGCGGCGTACGGCGGCGAGCAGCCGGACGCAGCCGCCCCGGGGCGCACACTCGGTGCACCGACCGCCGCCCCGGTGCTGTGCCTCAGTTCGGCGGTCCGACTGCCATTGAGTTACGAGATCCATCATCGCGTCACCTCCGGATACGCCACGGCGCCCGGGATTTTTGATCACCGAGCGCCGCTCAACTGGGCGAATGGCTGGCGCCGGCCGGGCCTGCCTACGGAGAAGGACCAGACCGACCGGCGAGGACGCGGGGCCTGTTCGCATACCGGCCGGGGGTCGGCAGGAACCGTGCGTCCCGAGATCGGACGCTAAGGACTGGCACGCATAGTGGTGGATGCTTACGCACCACTACTTCAGTTGAGGACGCCCATCCGCTCGCACAGTCCCCGAAGCTCTGATCCGAGCAGCCCCCGACGCAACAGCGATCGGGCGGTTTCTCGGGCCGATGTCGACGACCGGGTGTGCTGCGGGCCGACCCGTTCCCCCGTCAGCAGCATCCGCACCGCGTCGTGGTCCCGGCCGACGTCGGCCATCGCCCGCGCCATGTCCATGTAGAAGTAGACCTGTCGCACCGCCGGCAGGTCCGTCACCCGGATGGTCCGGGCGGTCTCGATCGCCTCGCCGGCCCGCCCCGTGTCGAGTTGGAGCGCCATCTGCCACAACGCCACGTTCCGAGGACCCCACGCCATGTCCCAGGCGTCCGTCTCGCCGGTCCGGGCCGCGATCCGGGACGCCTCGGTCAGGTGCTCCTCGGCGGTACCGATGTCCCGTAGGCCGGCCGAGTGGTGCGCTCGCGCCAGGTGCAGGAAGCCCAGCAGATCCAGGGCGGAAGGCGCTTCCAGCCGCCGCTGAATGTCGTCGGCAGCCCGGTCGCACATCACACGCGCCGGCCCGTACGCGCCCGTGTAGGCCAGGACGCGAGCCTGGTTCGCTGTCGCGACTGCCAATCCTGCCGGGTCTTCCAACTGCTGCGCCGCTTCGCTGCACTGCTGGGCGGCGAACCAGGCGTGCGCGGGAAAGCCGACGTTGAGCAGGCAGCCCATCGCAACGCCGTACACCGGCACCATCATCTCGGCCGTCTCCGGCCGCCGTCCGTCGGCGTGCAGGGCAGGGATCAAGCTGATGAGCCGATGCATTGCTCCGGAGTAATCGCACCGGCTGTAGAGATCCCGCACCAGGGCGGTTTCCTGCCGGATGGCGCCGTGTGCTGCCTTGCCGGGGACCGGACGCTCCGCCAGCGGGTGACGCATCATCTCCGTCCAGACCCGCTCGGCGTCGATCCGTGCGGCGTCAAGCTGCCGGTCGGCGGGCACGTACGGCTGTCCGGTCAGCTCGACCACCGAGCACTCCAGCGCGGCGGCCAGGTCCACGACCATGTACCGGTCGGTGCGCTGCTGGCCCCGTTCGATGCGTGACCACGAGGTGTGCGAGATGCCGGCCCGGCTGGCGGCATAGCGAATGCTCCACCCGCGCAGTTCGCGGCGGGCGCGGATGCGATCACCAATCGACGGATCGGCTGGTACGGTACGACGAGGCATGGCAGACCATCCCAGCTAGTGGACTGGGCGGCAGCCTGCTGGTGGCTACGCCGGGCTGGCCGCCACTTCGGACGCTACCCCCGTTCAGTCGCCTACAGCGAGCGACCTCGCTTGCGCCACCGGTAGCTCTCATTAGGCGGCCGGCTTCTTCTGCTGCCACGGGTACGCCATCGCACGGAGTCGTGCCACGTGGTCGAGGTGTCGGCGTTGTCGCGTCAGGTCACCACGGGCGCCGGCCTCGTCAGCCCACCGCTGGATCTCCGCGATGCGTTCCTCGTGGTCTGCCTCGAACAGGTCGCGCAGTGCCTGAACGTACGGATCGACTGCCATGTCAGTCACCTAGCCGTTCGTCTAGTCTGCCGAGCTCGTACCGGTTGTTCTCGACCCTGGTCCGGTGCAGGGCCTGATGTTCCTCGTACTGCGCGACCAGCATGCGATCCCGCTCGACCTGCTCCACGAGGCGTATCCGCTCGAACTGGTCGTGCTCATCGTCTCTCGACAAGAGTCCGCTCCTCCACTCTCCCGCGCGTGCCGCGTCGTTGACACGCCGACAGCCTCTCCCGAACGGTCGGCGATCGGGACGGTGGCCGGCGCACCTGTGGACAACCACGGTGCTTGTGGATAACCGCCTGATCATGTTGTGGATGTGCTACGGCGACCCTCGGCAGGTGTACCAACTCAGGGCCTGGTCAGGACATGGGAGATGTCCCACACTCGGTTGACGGCCATGCGATGCGTTCGCCTACTCTCTACGCGTAGTAATCGCATGGTGATCCTGCGTACAGATCATCGATGCGATCGACGGGCGGGTACGGGGCCGCCTTGGCGACGGTCACGCCCTTTCGGGCGTACGGAGTGGAGCGAGGGTGCGATGGAGCTGCTCACCCCGGTGCAGGTCCGGAATCGACTGATCCTGGTGGCCCGGCGGATCGTCGCCGACCACGCCCCGGACGCCGAGGGGATCTGCCGCAGCTGCGGGGTCCTGCACTGCGAGGCACTTGCGGCGGCCCGCGGCTATCTGGCCAGGGTCGAGGAGCCCCGCCGTCCGCTGGTGGTCGAGATCCACCGCCGCGCGGCCGTACCGCCGCCCGGTGTCACCGCCGCCGACCTGCGGGTCGCCGTCGCCACGCTGCCGCCCGACGTCGAGCCGTAGCCGGACCGCCCCGAGCCGCTGTGGGCGGGCGTGGTTGCGGGCGCGGAGGAAGAGGCCGGCGCCCCGGAAGGACGGGGCGGACGGCTCGGGTGGCGAGGTCCGCGCGGGTGGTTACCCGTCGAACGGGTAGAAAGGGCACGGCGCCGGTTCTCCGGCCCGAGCCCACCCGCCGTGCGGAAAGGACTTCGCGATGACTCTCGAACGACCAGTGCCACCCGACCCGTACGAGATGCTGCCGACCGTTCCGGCATTCACGCTGACCAGTAACGACGTGCGCAACGGCGAGCCGATGGCCGTCGAGTTCGCCCACCAGAGCGTCGGCGGGCAGAATCTGTCGCCGCAGCTCGCCTGGACCGGCTTCCCGGCCGAGACGAAGAGTTTCGCGGTCACCTGCTACGACCCCGACGCGCCCACCGGCAGCGGGTTCTGGCACTGGGTGCTGGTGAACGTCCCCGCCGACGTGACTGAGCTGCCGCAGGGTGCCGGGCAGTCGTCGTCGGCCGGCGCGGCGGGCGCGTTCAGCGTGCGCAACGACTACGGCGAGCAGGCGTACGGCGGCTGCGCGCCGCCGGCCGGGGACCGCCCGCACCGGTACGTCTTCGCCGTGCACGCCCTCGACGTCGACAAGCTCGATCTGACCCCGGAGGCGAGCCCGGCGTACGTCGGGTTCAACCTGACCTTCCACACCCTGGCTCGGGCCGTCATCAGGCCGACGTACCAGGTCAAAGGCTGATTCTGGCGCCGGGCCGGCATCCGGTGCGCAGTAGGCGCCGATGCCGGCCCGTGGCCCGCGGTGGTCTCAGGCGGGCACCCGGGCGACCGCGAAGACGGACTGGCCGAACGG
Organism: Plantactinospora sp. WMMB782; assembly: GCF_049179135.1. NCBI lineage: Bacteria > Bacillati > Actinomycetota > Actinomycetes > Micromonosporales > Micromonosporaceae > Plantactinospora > Plantactinospora sp. WMMB782. Next base: position 2,734,965 of record NZ_JBMHMC010000007.1, read on the forward strand.
CGGCCGGACCACCCGCTCGGCGGCCTTGGTCACCGGCAGCACGAGGGTGTCGTACACCTTGACCATCGGGCCTTCCTTGGGCATCAGCCGGAAGACGCTCGTCGCCATGTAGTAGCCGATCAGGCCGAGCGCGTTGGCGTAGTGCAGCGTCTCGACCTCCAGGCCCGCCTCTTCCAGTGCGGCCCGCATGGTCTTCTTGGTGTAGCGCCGGACGTGACCGGTGGCGATGTCGGCCGGGCTCATCGCGAACTGGAAGGCCGGCACGATCAGCACGATCGCCCCGCCGGGCCGGACCAGGCTGCGCATGCTGCGCAGTGCGCCGACGTGGTCCTCGATGTGCTCCAGGACGTTGTAGGAGACGGCGGCGCTGTAGTCGCCCTGCTCGGTGTTGGGCAGCAGCATCTGCCGCACCTCGATGGTCGGCTCGCTGGCCAGGCGCTCCTTGAGCGCCACCAGGCGGTCCGGGTCGGCCTCGGTGGCGGTGAACCGCTCCAGGTACGGCGCCCACTCGATCGCGTAGTCACCCAGGCCGCTGCCGATCTCGATCGGGTTGTTGCCCAGGTAGGGCAGGGCCAGCTCGACGAACCAGCGTCGGTGGTTGACGGCGGTGGCGAGGCCCTCGAGCACCTCTTCCTGAATACGTTGATCTCCAGTAATTTCTGCCATGCGTAGATCCCTCACGCTCTGACTCGACCTGCACTGGACCGACAGAGTGAACCATCTACGACGACCGTAGGGAAATCGGGGCACTCGTGCGAGCCGAACTCACGACTTCAGGCATCGGTTGTGACCAGTTCGGGGGTGTTTCGTTACAGACCACCCGAACATAGTCCGTCGAGGTTGGCCCGGCGTGTCGCGGCGATAACGGTCCAGTGTCGATCTTCACCCGTGCCGCGACGCTCCGTCGGCCTCCCGGTGACACCGCGAATCGGCCGGCGGCTCCGCCTCCCGGTGCGGATCAGGGGGTACGGATGCAGCAACCGGCGCAGACCTTCGGCTGCGGCAGGGTGAAGGCCAGGCAGCAGGTCTTACGCTGCACGGTCAGCTCGCCGGTCGGACCCGGCACCAGCTCCACCAGGTCCGCCACGCCGAGGGTGTCCAGCAGTGCGCCGATCGTCTCGACCGACTCCCCGGGCAGCGCGTCGGCGGCCCGCAGCACCGCGTGTGCCACACCGGAGGCGACGGACCCGAGCAGCGTACGGGCGCCGAGCCGGACCTGCTGGTGCAGCGAGTCGAGCATCGGGGTCAGGTGCGCGTCGAGTACGGAGGCGCGCAGCACGGCGAGCAGTTCGGCCTCGCCCGGCACCACCCGCACCTCGCTCAGGCAGGAGAGGGCCAGCGGGTCGGAGGGGAGCACCGCGATCTCGGTGGAGCGGCGGATGCCGAGCGCGAGCAGCGGCCGGTTCTCCTCGAACCGGACCAGCACGTCGGTCGGGTGCAGCAGCGGCACCCGGCGCGCGGAGGCCCAGCCGAGCACCACGGGCAGCAGCAGCCAGTAGGTGTAAGACTTCCAGGCCAGGGCGGCGGCGGCGTGCGAGCTGGCCCCCCAGCGCTGCCGGGTGACGGCCAGCAGTTCGGGCAGCCGGGTGCCGTCCACCAGTTCGGTGGCCGGGGCCCAGCCGGTCTCGTCGGAGACCACCAGACCGGTGGCGAGCCCGGGCAGCTCGTCGGTGCCGAAGGCGGCCCGCAGGGTCGCGGTGACCGGGGCCAGGGGCGCGGCGGCGCGGTCGCCGACCAGGAGAGTCACGCCCGGTGGCCGTTCTGTGGCGTGGCGGCGGGCGAGCAGGCGCCCGGCGCGACGGCCGCGACCGGACCGGTCTGCCTCGATGCCACCTGGATCAACCCCCCACGTCTGACGACTGATCGTCACCCTAGCCCACTAAGGCAAGCCTAACCAGACCTGGGTACTCCGGGGCTATATTCCCGCAATGTTTCCTCTGACACGTCGGCGGGGCGGATGGCGGAGGGCGTGGAGGCTGCGGAGGATCATCGACGGAGACCGGAATGTCAAGCCACTGTCGTTAACGCGCCAGTTCTGTCAGACTGGCCGGCTCGGCCAGCAGACTGAGATTCCCGGCCAGAGGAACCTGATGACCACGCCTATCGAGCGGGCTGCCGACTCGTTCGCGGCCGAGCTTTCCCGTCGGCGGGTCGAGCGGGGCATGACCAAGAAACAGCTCGCGGCCCGGATGGGGTTCGACCCCTCCTACGTCAGCCATGTCGAGGGCCGCCGGCACCGGCCCACCGAGGACTTCGCCCGCCGGGCGGAGGCCGTGCTCGGTGCCGCCGGAGCGATCTGGCAACGCTTCCAGGAGTACGACGAGCTGCGGCAGGCCCGCGCCGGTGCCGTCGCACACCGCGACCCGCCCGTACCCGAGCAGTGGATGCCGCCCGGCACCGGGCTGATCGTGGAGCAGGAGACCGCCACGCTCGCCTACCACGAGGGCGCGTACCGCTGCGTGATCCGGCGGGCGCTCTACAACGCCGGAACGGAGCCGGTCACCCGCTATCTGGTGCGCATCGCCGTGGACCGGTTTCCGAACGACCCGGCCCGGTCCAACCGGCACCACCGGGAGAACCCGCTGACCTTCGCCGAGCTGGACCTCCAGGCGTTCTGCGACGACCAGGGCAGCCGCGAGCCGATGGAGTGGCGCAAGAAGCACGACCGGGACGCGTTCAAGGAGGTGTGGCTGCTCTTCGAGAACGCCGACGGCCGCTTCCCGCTCTATCCCGGCGAGCGGGTCACCACCGAGTACTCGTACCGGGTCAACCGGGACAAGTGGGGGCAGTGGTTCCAGCGCGCCGTACGGCTGCCCACCCGCCGGCTCGCGCTCCGGCTCGACCTGCCGCTCGACCTCGACCCGCAGGTGTGGGGGGTGGAGACGTCGCTGTCGGCCGAGGAGGGCCCGCTGCGTACCCCGCTGGTCCGGCACGACGAGGGCGGCCGGTCCCGCTTCGAGTGGTCGACCGACGATCCGCCGCTGAATGCCCGGTACCGGCTCGAGTGGCGCTACCGCGCCCAGCCGGCCCCGCCCGCCGCCGCGTCGACGGAGTCGGAGGGGCGGGCCAGTGACCGGATGCGGGCCGCCGGCATCGTGCAGCTCGGCGCCGACCTGCTCCGCCAGCCCGCCCGGCACTTCGACCTGCCCCGGGACGACACCAACGCCCGGGACGTGGTGGCCCGGCTCCGGGCCGCCCTGGAACGCCTCGACGAACTGCACCCGTTCAGCAAGGGCGTCGGGCTCGCGGCACCGCAGATCGGGCTGCCCTGGGCCGCCGCCGTGGTACGCCCACCGGACCGCGACGCCGAGCCGGTCGTACTCCTCAACCCCCGGGTGGTGGACGCCGCGCTGGAGACCGACGAACAGTACGAGGGCTGCCTGTCGCTGTTCGACCTCCGCGGCCTGGTCGCCCGGCCGCTCCGGCTGGACGTCGAGCACGCCCGCTGGGACGGCACCCGTCTGATCACGTCGTTCGAGCTGGCCATGGCCCGGCTGGTGGCGCACGAGGTCGACCACCTGGAGGGCCGGCTCTACGTCGACCGGATGGACCCGGAGGTCCCGCTGGTGCCGATCGAGGAGTACCGCGACACCGGCAACCCCTGGCGGTACTGACCCTGCCAGCCCGTTCCCCGGTGCGTACGACGGGGACCGGGTCCCCGTGCCCTACGGGAGAAAGGGCACGGGGACCCGGCTTTGGGGGGAGAGGGAGGGTGTCTAGATGTCGCCGAAGGCGTCGTACCGGATGTTCTCCGGGGGCACGTCGTCGGCGGCGAGGGTGCGCAGGGCGGAGCGGACCAGGCGGGCGGATCCGGAGACGTAGCAGTCGTGCGCGGTCCACGGGCCGTACCGGGCGAAGATGTCGGTGATCTCGCCCCGTTCACCGGCGAAGCCCGGATCCGCGCTGCACGCCGGAGTCACCGAGAGCCAGGGATGCCGGGCGGCGAGATCGTAGAGTTCGGTCAGCCCGTACAGGTCCTCCCGGCCGGCCGCGCCGACGAAGACGTGCATCCACCGGGTGCGGTTGTATCCGGCCAGTTCCTCGGCGAGTGCCTTGACCGGTGCCAGCCCCACCCCGCCGGCCACACAGAGCACGTCCCGGGAGGAGTCCCGGTCCAGCGTCATCGCGCCCATCGGGGCGGCCACCCGCAGCAGGTCGCCGACCCTGGTCCGGCGGACCAGGGCGCTGGAGACCCAGCCGGCGCCGACCGCCCGGACGTGGAACTCGATGGTGCCGTCCGCGCGCGGGGCGTTGGCGATCGAGTACGTCCGCCACAGGCGCGGCTGGTAACGCGGCACCTCGACGCTGACGTACTGGCCGGCGCGGTACGGCAGCGGATGCTGGAGCGGACGGCAGGTCAGTACGGCGATGTCGCTGCCCCGGCGCTCGTGCCCGATCACCTCCGCGTGCCAGAACGGCGGGTTCGGGTCGTCGGCCGCCCCGGCCTGCATGCGCTCGGCGATCACCCGGTACGCGTCCCGCCACGCCTGGTCGTGCTCGACCGTCCACCGCTCGCCGGCGATCTCCCGCAGTGCGGCCAGCAGTGCGCTCCCCATGACCTCGTAGTGCGCCGGCCGGACGTGGTACTTGCGGTGGTCGCGGCCGAGCGAGCGCAGGTACTCGTCGAGTCGCTCCGGGTCTCCGATGGTCTGGACGGCGGTCACGATCGCCTCCAGCAGGCGGTCCCGCTGGCCGGCCATCTGCACCGGGAACAGGGTGCGCAGATCAGGGTCGGACAGGAACATCCGGGCGTAGAAGTATCCCGCGACCCTGTCCCGTCGATCTTCGACGAGGGTCCAGCTCTCCTTCAACAGCTGCGCGAGATTGTCCATGACACCTTCCCGGTCGGGGTCGCTGCACGAATAAGAATGAATACGGTGAGTCAGTTTCGGTCGCACAGCGTGTGCGATCGAAGGTCGAGAGTTGGCTGGCGCTGCCGTTGTCCGGCGTCGCGGAGGGCGCGGCCGACCGGGCGAAGGCCGGCGCGGAAGGCGGGCGCGGCCGACCGGGCCCAAGACCGGTGCGGAAGGCCGGGGCCGAAGACCGGCGCCGACGATCCCCGGGCGGACGCTGGATCGGGCACAGTTGTCCGGGTGACGGTTGATCTCGCCCGCCCGCTTCCCCGCCGGATCCTGGGCCCCGAGGTGTTGCTGGTCCTGGGCCTGTCGCTGGGCCAGTCGGCGATCTACTCCGTGGTGACGATCACCGCCCGGCTCACCGCCGACCGGCCGCTCTCCCAGCAGACCGCCGCGTTGAACGTCTCCCAGTCGCCCCGGCCCTGGCTGGACCTCACGTACCAGCTTCTCGGGATCTTCTTCGCCCTCGTGCCGGTGCTGCTCGCCGTACACCTGTTGAACCGCGACCGGATCCTGGACCGGCTCTCGGACCGGCCGCTGGACCGCGACGGGCTGCTCGCCCGGGACACGCTGCCCGACCAGGCTCCGGGCGGCGACCGGGGCGTGCTGCCCGACCAGGGTCCGAGCGGCGACCGGGGCGTGCTGCCCGACCGGAGTCCGGACGGCGCCCGGGGGGCGCTCGGCCTGGACGTCCGGCGGCCCGGCCGCGACCTGGCCTGGGGGGCGGCGCTGGCCGCCGCGATCGGGCTGCCCGGGCTCGGCCTCTTCTGGATCGCCGCACAGCTGGGCGTCAACGCCACGGTGGTGCCGGCCAGCCTGCCGGCCCTCTGGTGGACGGTCCCGGTGCTCGTCCTCTCGGCCGCGCAGAACGCGATCCTCGAGGAGGTGGTCGTGGTCGGCTACCTGATGACCCGGCTACGCCAACTGGGTTGGCGGATCGGCGCCGTGATCGCCGCCAGTGCCCTGCTGCGCGGCTCGTACCACCTCTACCAGGGCTTCGGTGCCTTCGTCGGCAACGCTGTCATGGGCGTGATCTTCGCGCTGTTCTTCCTGCGCACCAAGCGGGTGCTGCCGCTGGTGGTGGCGCACACCCTGCTGGACGTGGTCGCCTTCGTCGGCTACGCGCTGCTGCCCCGCGACTGGTTCGACTGGCTGTAGCCGGGCGGCTCGACGCCCGCCACCGCACGGTCGCCGCCGAGCGGGCGGTACGCCGCCGAGCGGTAGTACCCGACGGACCGGGCGGCGAGCCGTTCGGTGTCGGCCGAACTAAGCATCGCGGCGGCCAGCGCCATTGCCCCGGGCAGCCGCCGTACGGCCAGCCGCAGCACCAGCCAGTTCACGCTCCGGGCGACCATCGGCGCACCGAGCCGCCAGCCTGCCTCGGCGAGCCTGCCCCCTTCCGGGCTCGTCTCGCCGTCCGCCTCCACCGGCGCCATGGTCGGGTGGTCGTCAGGGTGGACGGCGATCGCGGCCTCGGCGGCGGCGAGCGCGACCCGGGCGCTCGGCACGTCCGGGTGGACCCGGAGCAGCACCAGCAGGTCGGCGGCCCGGTCCGGCCGGGTCGGATCGAGGTCGTGCGCGGCCGCCAGGTGCAGCACCAGGCCGGCCTGAGCCCAGATGACGGTGGCCAACTCGGTGAACGGGGCGAGCAGCCCGGTCGTCGTCGACAGTGCCCCACCTGCGGCGGCGAGCCGGACGTACCGCCGGGTGGCCAGCCGGACCAGGCCCTGGTGAGTGGCATTCGGGTACGCCGCCCGCACCCATGCCGCCCAGGATCGAGCCTCCGGCCCCAGACTCCGTACCGCCGCCAGGGCGAGCAGTTCCGGCGCGTACCCCGGATGATCGATAAGTTGCCGGATCGTCGACGCTTCCGCGTCGGAGGTGGCGGAGTACTCCGAGGTTGTGACCCTGGCCTCATCGAGTTCGCCCGGACCGTGGGTACCGGCTGCGGCGGGCGGTGTGCTGGCCTGTGGTGCGGCGGCGGGGGGTACCGGCGCGGTTGCCTCGGAGGACTCGGCCGTGGCCGCCCCGGTCGCCGTTACCCCAGCGGTCTTCTTGGCCGCGGTCTTCCTGGCCGTGGTCTCCTTGGCCGTGGTCTCCTTGGCCGTGGTCTTCTTGGCCGTGGCCTCCTTGGCCGTGGTCTTCTTGGCCGTGGCCTCCTTGGCCGTGGTCTTCTTGGCCGTGGTCTTCTTGGCGGCCGTCTTCCTGGGTGTGGTCTTCTGCGCCGGACTGGCTTTCCCGGCGGTGGCCTTCTTCGCCGGCACAGCCTTCTTGTCGGGCGCCTTGGCCGACGCGGCACCGCTACGGCCCGCCGCCTCTGCGCCGGTGGGGCTGGCATCCTCGGCAGGTGGGGCGACGTCGCCGGCCGCGTCCACGCTGCCGGAGGCGGGATCCGGAGCGGCCGGCGGGTTCCCGGGCGTCTCCTGACGGGGCGGGCTGGCCATCGTGGGAGTGGCCCGGCCGGTTCGCCCGGGTGCCGGTGCCGGCGTCACGGGATCGGGCTGCTCGACCGTCCCGGACGACTTCGCGGGCCCGGACGTCGGACGGACCGGAGGCGGCGATTCGGGTTCGGCGGGCGGCTGGAAGAGCACCGTCGGTGGAGTCGTTCGGGCCCGGGGACGGGGTGGCGCCGGAGGCGGGTCGGTCGTCTCTGCCTCGGCATCAGGAGCGGAGGCGAAGGCGGCGTTGATCGGGCCGGAGCGGCGGGTCGGCTTCGGCTCCGGGCGGCGGCGTGTCGGCTCGGTGGGCGACTGCTCCTCCATGTCAGGTGAGCCTAGTCTCGGCGGTGGACCGGCACCGAACGGGAACCGGCAAGCTTCTGGCCCCAGGGCGTCGGCTGGCCGGTGCGGGGCCCCAGGGGGTACCCGGGAAGTCGTTTTGCCCCGCTGGGTCGCCGCCCTGTATCCTCGACCAACGTGGTCGGCTGAGACCACGGGGAGACTTCGCCTAGTCTGGTCTATGGCGCCGCACTGCTAATGCGGTTGGGGTCTTAAAGCCCCTCCCGGGTTCGAATCCCGGAGTCTCCGCGCCGAGGGTTGGTGTGTAGACTGGCCCGGCACCTGCGCCCGTAGCTCAACGGATAGAGCATCTGACTACGGATCAGAAGGTTAGGGGTTCGAATCCCTTCGGGCGCGCTAGCTTGACCAGGAAATATTCAACACCATCTCAGTATGGTTGATCTCCGTGGGTCATGTGTGGGTCACGCTTGTGACCCACCTTGGAAGCCTCCGTCAAGCCGCTGACCTGGCCTTTTGGTCAAAGCGCAGCGGATTCGCGCGCTCCTACGTCGGGTCGGGGCAGATGCACTGATCGGCTGAGTCATCATCGTCCGTTCGGTGGACCTGTCTTCTGGATGCTCACCGCCTACCTTGTGCCGGTGCGGTGGTGGATCTGATGCCCAAGAGCAGGACCGGCCAGGTGTACAGGCGCTGCGGGTGCCGGTGCGAGGAGACGAAACGGCAGCTTGGGGCCCGCTGCCCACTCCGTGTGGAGTTGGATCATGGTGGCTGGTACTTCGCCGTTCAGGTGACGAACCTGGATGATCGACGAGTACGTATCCGCAAGGGCGGCTTCCGCAGCAGTTGGGAGGCGGAACGAGCCTCCTGGGAGTTCCTCCAGCTACCCGACGCGCAGGCGGTATCGGAGTCGTGGACCCTGGGACGCTGGCTGGAGTACTGGCTATCAGAGTTGGACGGTCAGCTACGGCCTACAACCCTGATGAACTACAGCAGCGTCGTGAAGAACCACCTGCTTCCTAAGGTAAGCAAGCTTCGGATGCCCAAGGTGCGCACTCGGGACCTTCAGCGGGCGATGAACGCCATCGCTCGCCAGCGCACGCCGGAAGGACGCGTGCTCTCTCCGGGCACCCTGGACCGTATCCGTGCAGTACTGCGTAGCGCGCTGTCCGAGGCACGGCGGCGGGGCATCATCGACTCGAACCCGGCGCGAGGGCTGCGGCTTCCCAATGGTGCACGGCCTCGAGCCGTGTTGTGGGACGACGCCTACGAGGAAGTCTGGCGGAAGACCGGGATGAAGCCACGAGTAGCCGTCTGGGACCTGCCGCATGTGGGCAGGTTTCTTGAGTCGGTGCGCAACGATCCGATGTTCGCACTGTGGTGGCTGGTTGCACTGCATGGCCTTCGTAGGGGTGAGGTTGCAGGGCTGCGCTGGGAGGACATCGACCTGGCGGCAGGGCGACTGACGATTCGCGAACAGGTCATCGTCCTGCGTGGCGTGGAGATCACGGGCCCGCCGAAGTCGGCGGCGGGAGTGCGCGTGCTCGAACTCGACGAGTTCACCGTCGCGGTCCTGCGGATATTGTGGAACGAGCAGCGACGGCGGTTCGGGAAGCCTGTCGGTTCCGCCTGAAAACTGACCATGTGGTTCCGGCTGAACCTGGACCACCTCCTGAAGCATCGGGAGGTGCTGAGCGTGGAGGACTGGGCGGAGATCCGGCGGCTGCGGCGGTCGGAGGGTATGGCGATCCAGGCCATCGCACGGCGGTTGAGGATGTCTCGCAACACCGTGAAGAAGGCCTTGGCTAGTGACGAGCCGCCGCGGTATCGGCGGGCGGCGAAGGGCTCGATCGTGGACGCGGTCGAGCCACAGATCCGGGCGTTGTTGGCAGAGTTCCCGGAGATGCCCTCGACCGTGTTGATGGAGCGGGTCGGGTGGACCCGGGGCAAGACGGTGTTCTGCGACCGGGTGCAGCGGTTGCGGCCGTTGTTCCGCCGGCCGGACCCGTGCCAGCGGACGGACTACCTGCCGGGTGAGTTGGCGCAGTGTGATCTGTGGTTCCCGCCGGCGGACGTGCCGTTGGGGTTCGGGCAGGCTGATCGGCCGCCGGTGTTGGTGATGGTGTCGGGGTATTCACGGTGGCTGTCGGCGGTGATGATCCCATCGCGGCAGTCGCCGGATCTGCTGGTCGGGCACTGGACCCTGATCTCCGGGTGGGGACGGACGCCGAAGGTGTTGGTGTGGGACAACGAGTCCGCGGTCGGGCAGTGGCGGGCCGGTCGGCCGCAGTTGACCGAGGCGATGAACGGCTTCCGTGGCACCCTCGGTATCAAGGTGATCCAGTGCCGGCCAGCGGACCCGGAAGCCAAGGGCCTGGTCGAACGCGCCAACGGCTATCTGGAGACGTCGTTCCTGCCCGGGCGCCGGTTCGGCTCACCTGCCGACTTCAACCTCCAACTGACCAACTGGCTGGTGCGGGCGAACCAGCGCCGGCATCGAGTGTTGGGCTGCCGGCCGGTCGACCGGTGGGACGCTGACCGGGCTGCGATGGTGGAGTTGCCGCCGGTGGCGCCGACAGTGGGTTGGCGGTCCGCGACACGCCTGCCCCGGGACTACTACGTCCGGTTGGACGCCAACGACTACTCGGTGCACCCGTCCGTCGTGGGACGTCGTGTCGAGGTCACCGCCGACTGCGAGCGGGTAGAGGTGTTCTGCGACGGCCGTTTGGTCGCCCACCACGACCGCTGCTGGGCACGACATCAGACGATCACCGACCCGCGGCATCGGCAGGCCGCCGCGGACCTGCGGGCCGCCGCCCGAGGGCAGCGACCGGCGACGGCCGACGCCCAGGTGCAACAACGGGCACTGGCCGACTACGACCGGCTGTTCGGCCTGGACGAGGTGACCGTCTGATGGCCGCCAAGACCAGCCGGAACGTGGCCTCCGAGATCGCATTCCTCGCCCGCGCGTTGAAAGCACCATCCCTGGCCGCCTCGGTCGAACGTCTGGCCGAGCGGGCCCGGACGGAGTCGTGGACGTTCGAGGAGTTCCTCGCCGCCTGTCTGCAACGCGAGGTCGCCGCCCGGGAGGCACACGGCGGCGAAGGCCGCATCCGCACCGCACGGTTCCCAGGCCGCAAGAGCCTGGAGGAGTTCGATTTCGACCACCAACGCTCGCTGAAACGGGAGACGATCGCGCATCTGGGCACGCTCGACTTCGTGGCGTCGAAGGAGAACGTGGTGTTCCTCGGCCCGCCTGGCACCGGCAAGACTCACCTGTCCATCGGACTGGGTATCCGGGCCTGCCAGGCCGGGCACCGGGTCGCGTTCGCCACCGCCGCGGGGTGGGTGTCCCGCCTCGCCGAGGCCCACCACGCCGGCCGCCTCCAGGACGAGCTCGTCAAGCTCGGCCGGATCCCGCTGCTGATCGTCGACGAGGTCGGCTACATCCCGTTCGAAGCCGAAGCCGCGAACCTGTTCTTCCAACTTGTCTCCAGCCGCTACGAACGCGCGTCGCTGATCGTCACCAGCAACAAGCCCTTCGGCCGCTGGGGCGAGGTCTTCGGCGACGACGTCGTAGCCGCAGCCATGATCGACCGCCTCGTCCACCACGCCGAAGTCATCTCAATGAAGGGAGACAGCTACCGACTCAAAGACCGCGACCTCGGCCGCGTCCCAGCGGCCACCAAGACCAACGACTGAAACACGAGACCGAGGTGGTCCCGTTTCAGCCGGACGGCAGTGCTCAGGATTGGGGCGGCGTTGACAAAGCCTTCCCCGAACGCGCGGGTCTTCCTGCACGCGAACGGGCGGGCGGTCCGACCTGACTGGCTGACTCGACGCTTCGCTCGCTTGGTGGAGGAACTGGGACTTCCGCCGGTGCGCCTGCACGATCTGCGGCATGGTGCCACGGGCATCGCACTGGCTTCGGGGTCGGACCTGAAGGTGATCCAGGAGAAGCTAGGGCACTCCACCCCGATCACGACCATCGAGATCTATGCGTACGTGATCAGACGTCTGGCGAGAGCCTCCGTCCGTGCGGCGGCGGAACTGCTCCGCTCGCACATCGGACGTCGCCGCCTGTCCTTCGGCGGCGCTTCTCAGGCCTGACAGGCAAGGCGCGACTCGCGGCGAGTGGATGTCCGGGCGGAGTAGATCCTCCTGTATCGGCTTAGCTGTAGCTGCCGCCAGTGGCAGCCTCAGCTTGTTCTCCGCGCTGGGTGCGCTTCGCCGACGCAGGGTCGTCCCGTTCGCCCGCGGTGTCTGAGCTGTCGCTGGTGAAGCTGGACCCAGCGCAGGTTCTTTGATGTGGCAGTCGCGTCACCGCGTGAGTGAGCTGCTGCCCAGTGTGGTGTCGCGGTGTCGCTTTCTGGACAAATTGTCGACCCGTTCGACGCCTCGATCCTCTTCGGTCCGGCCCGGGACAGTGCCACCATCTCCGAGCATGGCCCGAGCGAGGTGATGCCCATAGCCGCCTCGGGGAGGGTGTGGTGGACGTCACCCGATTCGGGCGACGATCGATGCTCCTTCATCCGAATCACCGCCTGAGCACCAAAAAGCTCGACGCGATGCATCTCGTTGGGCACGTAACGTGACACTCCTCGTTCCATCGAATTGATAAATGAAAAAGACTCTGATTCATGATTGCGAATAACAATGCAAGCCCGCCGGTCGACCGCTGTCGATTCCGGATTGCTCCTGTGCCCAATTGTTGACCCAATGGCAAGGTTGGGCTGGGCGGCGTGGACTGTTCGGCTTGTACGGGGGTGGGCCTTTCGGGCCGTCGGATTGTCCATGTTGCCGCCGGCGCCGCAGCTGGACTCGCTCAGATTGCGATTCGTCGGGCCGTGCGCCGACCGCGACGGCTCGCGGGGCCTTCCGGGGCTGAGTGTCGTATCGCTGTGGGTACCGCTGCTTGCCATTACTCGCGGTACCGCTGGAGGCGGCGCTCGCGGCGGGGCCTTTGAGCAGGCAACCGGTTCGGCTGTCTCGACGAACTCGTCGGAGACGCCCGCTCCGGTGAGCCCTCAGCCAAGGTGGCCTCGGGCGCGCGGCTCCGGTCTTGCTGCTCGATGCTGGGGAGCAGGGTTGACCGCCGGGAGGTCTACCGCACCGATAAGACCGTGCCGAACTGTTTACGGCCGGACAAGACATCCCACGCATTTTGGTGTCAAGCTGCGGTGGGTAGCTGTTGTGGCTGGGGTGGAGTGAAGGCGGTTGTCTCCTGGTAGAGCTGTCGGGTTTGCAGGCAGTGGTGAAGGCAGCCAAGGAGCCGGTTGGACAGGTGGCGCAGGGCGGCGGTGTGGCCGTCGCCGGCGGTTCGTCGGCGTTGATAATGAGCGTGGGCGCCGGGGGAGGCGGTGAGGGCGGAGAAGGCCCAGAGATGGCTGGCGTGGGCGAGGCGCTGATTTTTCACTCGTCGGTGCATGACGATCAGGCTCTTGCCGGAGGCGCGGGTGATCGGGGCGGAACCGGCATACGATTTCAGTGCTCGTGTATCAGCGAAGCGGGATCGGTCATCTCCGATCTCGGCGAGTACCCGGGCGCCGACGAGTCGACCGAGGCCTGCGAAGCTGGCGATGATCTCGGCGTCCGGGTGTTGATCAAAAGACTGTTCTGCGGCTGTGGCCAGGTCTTCGGCGTTGAGGCAGGCGGTGTCCAAGGCGCGCAGTAGGGCCAAGGCTTGTCGTCCCATGGCCTGCTCGACCAGGGGTGGCTGGTGCAGGGTTGCGGTGGCCAGGGCCTGGTGCAGTCGGTCAGCTTCGGCTGCGACGCCTCGTTGCCGGCCGGCTCGTCGTAGGGCGTCGGCGAGGTCGTCAGGGTTCAGTGTCGCTGCCTGGGTGGGGGTGGGCGCTGTGGCGAGTACGGCGCGGGCTTCGGGACGGGTGATCCCGCCGCGGGCGTCGCGGAAGGCCAGCAGGAACGTCGGGTAGTACTCGCGCAGCAGTGAGCGCAGTTTGTTGTGGGCTTGGGTTCGATCCCATACGGCGTCTTGTTGCGCACGGGCGAGAACTGCGATCGCCTGGACCAGTTCCGAGTCGTTGGGCAGCGGCCGGTGCACGGCCATGTCAGTGCGCAGAATGTTGGCTAGGACCATCGCGTCGACATGGTCGGACTTGGTGCGTGAGACGGTATATCGGTCTCGGTAACGAGCGACTGCGACCGGGTTGATCGCGTAGATCTGCCGACCGGTGGCCCGCAGGCAAGCCACCAGCAAACCCCGGGAGGTCTCGATCGCCACGGGGATCGGCTGTTGCGGGTTGTCACCGGCGTCGGCGAGCAGGTCGATCAGCTGCCGGTACCCGGCCGCGTCATCACCGATTCTCAGCCGTGCGACCAACCCGCCGCTGTCGTTGACGATCGCGACGTCGTGGTGCTCCTCGGCCCAGTCAATTCCGCAGTAAACAGTCATAGGCATCAACCCCTCGTAGGTGATATCTCAGATTTGGGCAGGCCTGCCACGATCACGCCGCGACCTAATGAAAGGACTCTCGGTCCACCATCCCACCAGCGTTGAAGTGACCGTGGACGCCCGCGTGGCCCTCCATCGTTGTCGAAGGATTCGATGATCCAGGCCTGTCCAGAGGTGGCCCACGCGAGCGGCTCAAGCAAGTGACTACCACTGCACAAGGGCCGGTCCTGCCAGGACCCGCCGTGTCGGATCGGTCTTGTCGAAGCGCTCACCGCGCGGGCTACAACGCGAGATCTCCGATCGAGCCGGGCAAGACCAGCCCTTGCATGCTCATTAGGCTACTGACCAGCACCGTTCGTAGGTGGTGGATACGCGGCTCGGGAAACGCAACAGCCTGTGTGGACACCAAGATGCGGTGACGTGACACGATCGCACGGGTGAGCCCAGACGTTGCCAGGCGTGTGCCGAAAAGACTCCAGATCCGGTTCTCGCAGTGGGACGCGGGTGGTCGGCCTCCGCAGGTGGCGACAGCATGGAGCCGGCGCGCTTGGCAGAAGCGGTTGCCGGAGTTCCACGACTTCATCGTCGCGTTGCCTGATCGCTTGGACCGTCCGGCGGTCGCCAGGTACGGGCGGCTCGCTGCGGATGGGGAAGCCGAGAGTCTGCGCGCGTTTCTGGCGGCGATGGTGTGGGGGCACGGGCCGGTCGGATACGGCGCATTTCGGACCGAACGGATCTTGCGGGAGAACCCGCAGGCTCCACGCGTGCTGTGTGAAGCGGCGCAGCGGGTCGCCGGTGAGGGTGGGTCGGAGGCTTTCGCCTGGTTCAGCGCCAATCGTCTGCGTCACCTCGGCGTCTCGTTTGCGACCAAGTACCTGTTCTTCTGTCCAAGCCCACAGTCGTCGCCGGCACTGGTGCTCGACAGCCTGGTGTGCGAGTGGCTGCGTCAGTATGCGGGCTGTCGGATCCGCCTTGCCTGGCGCGTGCGCGACTACACCTGGTATCTCCAGCTGGTGACCGGTTGGTCGGTCGATCTCGGCATCGCGCCGGAAGACGTCGAGTACCTCATGTTCGTCGACGCTGCCGAGCAGCAGGCGGCCCGCCGATGGAGTTCCGACGACCGGGTTCGTCTGGCGAAGAGCGCTGTCGTTGATGGAGCGGCGGCCGTGTTGGAGGCGCTCGATGAGGCGGCAGACGCATTCGCAGCCTTACCGGGGAACAGCGACTCGGCGGACACAGAGGAGTTCGATCAGGGGATCCGTCGGTTGCGGCTTATCGTGCTCGCCCGCAGCGGGCAACCTGGGGTCGGTCAGGTCGTGGCCGCCGGGGACGACGGGTAGAGGCGGCACCTCGTCGGCCAATCGGTCTGCAGCCGCGCCGTTGCGCCATCCTCGGCGTTCTTCACCCAGCCGAACCTTGAAGGGTTGCTGGCGCATTGCCACGCGGGTAGGCGGGCGGCGGCTGCTCCGGGGACGTCGGTGGGTACCGGCGGCGAGGCCGTGTTTGCGGCGGTGGGTTTGGCCTCGCCGCCGCAGGTGACGGTACAGCAGCGTCCCTGACTCTGGTCGCGCCCGCGTCTGGCGCAGGGGATGAGCTGGGGTGGGGGCGAATCGTCCTGCGGATCTATGGCAGCGGTTCGGCGAGGTGGTGAAGCGTGCGTCCGTCCTTGTCACGGAGCCAGCTCTGGGCCCAGACCTGGGCCTTGGGCGGCTGCCCGGTCGCGGTCTCGATGACGTGCCTGATGAGCCGGCCTAGCTGCCATCGTGTGCCGTCGTGCGCCCATTCGGCGGGCCCAGAGATGTCGTTGTACCAGTGCACGCGGACACGGTCGGGGTGTGCTGCCAGCCAGGTGCGGATGGTGTCGCGGTCCTGCCCGACCTGCTCGGGTACGACGATGGCCAGTTCGGTGCCGTCGGGGATGGTCTTGTGGGCGATGAGCCGCTGCACGGCGGAGGCCCGGCGGGCCTTGGCGGTCTGTGTGGCGACCCGGGTGCCGTTGCTCGAGCGTGGCCGGACCATGTACTCCTCGGCGTCGGGGACCGGGAGCAGCTGCGCCACGGACAGGACGGTTTCTCCTGTGTTGGTGCGGTAGAGCTGGTAGCGGACGAGTCGGATGTCGATGCCGGACTCGTACAGGTAGAGGGCGGTGTTGGTGATGGTGGGGCCGAAGTCGCCGGCCATGAGGATGATCCGTGGCGTGCGTAGCGTCTCGTCTGACACGCCTTCGGCCCATTCCTTCAGTTGTGCCAGCGCCTCGTCGGTGGTTGTCTCGGCGCCGAGGTGCGCGGCGTGGACCTCGGCGAGGGTGTCGAGGCTGAATAGGCGGGCCATGGCGGCGTAGTTGATCGCCTGCATCGTGACGGTGTCCGGGGCGCGGTCCCGTTTGAGTTCGACGACGACGAGCCGTCCGGTCCGGTCCAGGCCAAGGACGTCGAGCCGGTCGGCGGCCGGTGTGCCGCCGGCTGCCATCCAGCGGCCGTATTCGAAGGTGACGACCTTCATGTCGCTGTCGATGAGTTCGGGATGGTCGATGACCCATTGCTGCAGGTGTTGGCGTTCCAGTAGGCCGGCCTCGGCCAGCGAGATCCGCTGTGCCGGTACGGCGTGGACGCCGTTGACCGTGAACATGGTCTCGTCAGGCATGGGCGGTGCCTCCTCGTGGGCTGGTCGGATGTCGTCGAGGTGGTCGAGTACGGGGTCTTCTGGCCCACAAGCGGGCGCCGTGCGGGCGGCGCCGTACCGGTCGCCATCCTGGGGTGGTGGTTAGCGGCCTGCGGCCTGACGGGCGCCGCCTACGGCTGGGTCCGCTGGCGGCGCCTGCGGTCACTGGTCGAGGTCATGGTCGGTCGTGGCGCCCGGTGTTCGTCGGGTCAGCCGTCGCCTGACCCGGATGCTGCTGCCGAGCCTGCGCCATAGTGGTGGCCGGCTGGGGTGGGCGGCCTGTCCGTCGGCGGTGGCGGCGAGCCGGTCGCGGATGCGTTGCAGGTCGTCGTCGTCGACGGGCTGGGTGGTGGTGAGGGCGATCTCCGGTTCCGAGCCCCGGGATCGCTGGGGTGGGGCGGCGGTGCCGACGAACCGTCCGTGGGGTGCGACGATCCGGTTCCACTGCTGCTCCCAGCGGGAGGTGTCCGCGGGCCCGCCGCCGCACTCGCGCACGATGGACAGGACGAGGGGCAGGGTGGGTGGCCGGCGGCCGGTGAGGACCTCCCACTCGGGGCTGCCGGTGCGGCCGGTGTTCCACGGCCGCCGCCGCTGTGGCCGCCAGTTCCCGATGTCGAGCCGCTTGTCGACGACGAGGTCGACCAGGGAGGCGACGAGGTCGTGCACGGTGCGGGCCTGGGTGAGGCTGACCGGGCACGCGGGTGTGGGTTCCTCACGGGTGAAGGTGATGACCTCGGTGTCGTCGTCCTCACCGCCGCGCGGGGCCAGGACGACGGTCTCGGTCAGCGGTGGCAGCGGCGACGGCGGGTTGTCGCCGGCGGGTGCCGGGCTGGGGGTGGTGCTCCTGTCGCGGTGGAGTGTTTCGGCGATCTTGTGGTAGGCGCGGCACTGGCTTCGGTCATCGTCGGTGACGGTTCCGCCGCAGTTCTCGACGGCCTGGAGGAACTGCTCGACGCTGGGCCAGCCGCGGAAGGTGCCGTCGGCCATGGTGGACAGGGTGTTCGGCTTGACGTGGACGGATTTGGCGAGCCGGGCGTAGGGGATGTCCCCCTTCAGCTCGCGCAGTTTGAGCGCGAGCTGTTTGGCGGGTTTGCGGTCGGAGATCGGTTTCATGTGGCGCCCCATTGCGCGCGCTCCGATCAGGGACGGGGCGGCTGGGCCGCCGCACCGGGCGCGGTGTGACCGGTGTCGAGGGGGAGGAGGGACCGTGTGGCGTGTACGGCGAGGGCGGTGATGGCGCCGGTGGTCGCCACGCACACCTCGGGCGCGATCCCGAGGAGCAGCATCGCCAGGGTGAGCCCGTAGGTTCCGCCGATGAGGGTCACCGCGACGCCGGTGTGCGGCGGTCGTGCCGGCGGTTCGAGGTGTGGCAGACGAACGAGAGTCTTCACGGGTTGCTCGCGCCCTTTCAGCATGGGGCGCCCCGGCCGCAGGGCGGGCACGGGGCGCCGTTCGGGTTCAGGCTGCGCCCGGTCCGGCAAGAGTCCGGGGCCGACTGTCATCAGCCACCGGTCAACCGAGCGCTACGTGAAGCGTAGGCATCCGATGTCACGCGAACGGCCACCTTGCGTGGTCCAAATAGGTCAATTATTTTTCAATTGATCACTGCGGGGTGTTGAGGATCGTCGGATTGTTCGAGCAGGCCGGGCAGGGGGTTCGCCGTGAGATTTGTCAAACTCCGGCCTGTGGTGTGGCGGTTGGCGGGGTTGACCCGTTGTACTGGTCATACACGTCGACCAGAGCGACCGATCAACTACGCACGGTGTTGAAGTTGATGTGGAAGGTTTCCCGGCTCGGCCCGAATGGGTTCAGGCGAGCGGGGTGGGGTCGCCCGCTGTCACGGGTGGCCCCTTGAGTCCGGCGTTCGGCGGCGGGACCGTCTAGAGTTCCGCCGCCGGGCGGCGGACGAGCGGGTGTCGCCTGGCTTCGTATCTTTCGTCCACAGTGTCGGGACTCTACTTTCCGCGCCCGAGTCGTCGCTAGAGGTAAGTCTCACGTTCTGATCTCGATTGCTTACGGAACGACGTCGGTTTGGTGTTGCGGCCCGCCGATGTGCTCCTCCTTGGACGCCCGGGACGGCACATGATGCTGCGGCCGTGTCCCCGGCGAGGTGCCATCTCGTCGGCGGACGCGGGCTGCGCACAGGAACGCCTCCGGTGTCGGAACCACCGCTCCGACCCCGTCCACGCGGCGTTACCTGCGGGAACGGCCGGTCGCCTACCACATCAGCGGCAGGTGCGGCCCGTTCTCCACAGCAGGGCGGGTTATCCACAGGCGTGCCGCACGGACATGCCTTCCACCGGGACGAGCGGGCAGTCTCGGACCGGCAACGGCTCTCCTGCCGTGCTCGCCAGCCCGATCAGGCTACGGGTGGTGAGGGGAGGGTGACTTGTTGCGCACTACAATCGACCCCTGCCCACGCCGTCGTACCGGAGCCCGCCCGTGACCCGTCGTTACCTGTTCTCCGATGAGAGCGGCGACCTCACCTTCAGCCGCAAGCCGAACGTCTCGACGTACTTCGCCGTGGCCACCCTCGTCATCGACGAGCCGCACCTGCGGACACTGCGCGCCACCCTCGGCGCGCTCCGCGACGACCTGGCCTTCCGTAACCACGGCCTCGACTCGTACTTCCACGCCACCAACGACTCCTACGAAATCCGCCGGACCGTCTACACCGCGTTGTCGGACCTCGACTTCCAGGTCGACGTCACCCTGCTGGAGAAGGCGAAGGCCCAGCCGCACATCCGGGCGAGCGCGGCGAGGTTCTTCCAGTACGCGTGGTTCTACCACCTGAAATGGGTCGCCCCCCGGGTCTTCTCGCCCGATGACGAGGCGCTCATCGTGGCGGCCGAACTCGGCACGAGGCAGACCCGCAAGGCGTTCCGGCAGGGCATCGAGGACGTCATGACCCAGTGCATCAACTTCCGGGTCAAGCGCAGCCTCGCGTTCTGGCCGTGCTCCAGCGACGTCGCACTCCAAGCCGCCGACTACTGCCTCTGGGCGGTCACCCGACGGTGGGAGCGGGGCGACGACACCTACTACAAGCTGATCGAGTCGAAGATCCGCTACGAGTACGACCTGTGGGCCAAGGGGGACCACTACCACTACTGACGGCGTCGTCCCACCAGACACGAACCCCCGCCCAACTAGGCTCTCGCCAGAGCCCAGGGGCTCTTTCGTCGGACGGGGTCGCGTCACCTCCCATGCTACCGGCCAGCGGCCTCCACTTGAACCATCCGTCACGACCTGTGTTGTCGATCTAGCCGTATGTGACGGTGTGGTGGCGGGTGGATGGCCAGCCCAGCTCACGGGATGGTGTGTCATCTACCGGGTCACGCCGTCTCGCCCTGGTCCCGGCGCTGACGGCGCGACGGGCCGCCCCGGCCCGGACCGAGATTGTCCGGCCGGTCCGACGACTTGCCGCGCGACGGTGGCCGACGCTCCGCGTTGTCCCTGACCGGACCGCCGCGTCCGTTTCGCGGCGGCGTTTCGGTGCGGGTCTTGGCGCCCGGGCCGCGTCGCTGGCGCCGCTGGCTGAGGGTGTTGGCGGCGTCCATCACCAGCCGTGCGGTCGCCTCGGCCGTCTTCCGCTGGGCATCGGGCAGCACCGCCGTGTAGACGTCGGCGGTGAACCGAATACTCGCGTGCCCGAGCTGGTCCTGGACCATCTTCAGGTCGGCACCGGCGGCGCGGGCCAGGGTCGCGGCGCCGTGTCGCAGGTCGTGCAGCCGGATGGGTGGCAGCCCGGCCCGGTCGACGAGCAGCCGCAGACGCTGGGTGAGATAGCCGGGATGCAGCGGCATCCCGTCCGGGCCGGTGAACACGTAGCCGCTGTCGTGGCAGACCTTGCCGGCCCCGGTCCGCGTCTCCCGGTGGGTCCGCTGCCGATGGGCGTGCTGACGCAACACCGCCACGGTGTGCTTGTCCAGGGCGATGATCCGGCGGCTGGCCGCGGACTTCGGCGGCCCCTCGTACACCTCGTAGCCGGCGGTGGTCCGCTGCCGTACCACCGACAACTCCCGTCCCCGCAGGTCGATCTCCGCCCACCGCAGCCCGGCGGCCTCGCCGCGCCGCAGCCCGCGCAGGGCGATCAGCCACCACAGCGCGTACAGGCCGTCGTTGCGGACGGAGTGCAGGAACTCTGCCAGCTGCTCGGGCGTCCACACCGTCACCACCGGGCGCGCCCCGGACGACTGCCATTCGGCGACGCGGCCGTCGGTCCACACCCGGGCCGGCACCCGGTCGGGGTTCGGCAACTCCACCCCCCGCGCCGGGTTGTCCCTGATCAGCCCGTCCCGAACCGCGACGCCCAACGCCGCCCGCAGTGTGCTTCGCACATGCTGCAGGGTGCACGGCGTCTGCGGCTGACCGAGCCGGTTGCGAGTCAGCGCGATCTGGGTGAACGCCGCGTTGAGCTGCCGGATGCTCAGGTCACCCAGGACGAGCGCGCCCAGATGCGGAATCAGGAACCGCTCCACGTCCCGGGTGTAGTGCATCCTCGTCGTCGGCCGGATCCTGGTCCTGACCGACAGCCAGTACCGCAGCCACCGGGCCACCGTCCACGACCGGCCGGCCTGCTCCTCCTGCGACAGCGCCAGCAACTCGTCCCGCGCCCGCTGCGCCGCGGCGGCAGACTCGAAGCCGCCCCGCCGCACCCGCTCCATCCTGCCCAACACATTGCGGACCGAACAGTGGAAGTACCAACTGCCGTGGTCCCGCCGACTCAGCCGGGGACAGGAGGTGCCCAGCGGCCGCCTCGTCGCCGGATCCAGACAACCGCACCGCCTGGCGATCACACCCTGGTTCTTCATGGCTTTCCCTCTCATGGGGTGGTTGCTGTTCACACCATGCGTCCGGAGCCCTCTCTCGAGACGTCCACTTACGATGGAATAAACCCTCTCCTGAGTCTCTGGTAAAAAACACCCTTTCATCACGTCTCGTCCTGGCTGTGGACGCCGGTTCCGCCGAGGTGATCGGCAGGCCGGGGCGGCTGGTCGCCGGACTGCGGTCCGGTCCGGCCGTCGGCCTCCCGTACAGGTGGGGGCGGCTTCTCGCCGTCGGTACCGCGAGCAATGGGGGGCGAGGCGGTGACCGGCGGTCCGGCGGTGCGGGCGGTGCCCACGGGTGTCGCGACGGTACCGGCCCCCTCCGGGGCGGGGGCGGACCTGCGTCCCTTACCGGAAAGACCGGTTGCGATACAGATCGCGGCGACCGCGCCGGTGGCCGTCGCGGTGGCGGCCAGCGTTGCGCCGGAACCCAGGAACAAGCCGAAGATGATCGCCGGCGGTACTATCACGCCGGTTCGTGGAACCATCCGGGTCAGCAATTCCGTCGGCAGAAGATCCTGCGCGCCACGCCATCTCCACAACATCCTGAACGACATTTGACATTCGAAACCTTCACCTTCGTCTTCATCCTCATCGTGAGGCCTACCTTGGATGTCGCCGGCGTGTCCCCTGGCGGTGGGCTGGCTATCCGGATTCGACGCATCAGTCAGATCAACATGATCCGACGGTTCCGGTGGGAGGGGACGATCGATCACGCCATTACCCTTCTACGAGGCCCCGAGGGCTAGTCCCTCACGACCGCCTCGGCAAGATCGCTGTGTGTGTCTGCCGCATCACGGACCATACAGCCGCCGGTCAGCGAGGCTGCATCAGGCGGGTCCGTCGGCGAGTTTCTGGGTGAAGCAGGCAAATCGGTCGAGTGCTGACGTAGCCTGACGGGATATCTCGATATCGCCGATAAAGACATGAAATGAGTGGTAGATGGCGAGTGAACGCGAATGAGACTCCGAGTAGACCCGCATGAATCTAATGTCGACCCGGCCCATGAGTATTAAACGCCGGGCTGTGTCAAATCTCCGCCGAGGCAATCGCACAAACTGTCCGTCGATTCAGTCCGCGCCCGACGAAAAGTCATGTTGCTGACAGTGTCAGCCGACAGACACGGATTAACCTCCTGCGGGCCATCACAACGAATGCCGCGACCACCCATACAGCCACAATCATCGCTCCCGCGACGCCGCCCCGCGTCGCCGAGATTACATACGGCCACCACGTGCCGGAAGGGAACATCGTGATCAAACCGGGAACCGTGCACCCGCGACCAGAAACCGCACTGGCCCGTGGGACCACATCCCGGACGCGACGCGAAAGGCCCCGCCCATGACAGACGACCGCACCGACGCCGCCACCGGACTGACCCCACCACCCGCGATCCCCGCCAGCCGCGACCAACCCGCCGACCCACCGAACCCAGACCCCGCCGCCGACGCCGGACGCGGCCTGGTCCGGATGACCTTCAACCTCACCCCACGCGGCGCCGACGCCCTCGACAGCGCCTGTGCGAGAACCAAAGACACAAAAACCGACACCATCAACCGGGCCCTCGTCGTGTACAACGTCATACTCGGCCTCATCGAACGCGGCGGCGGGCAACTCAGCTTCCAGCGCCAAGACGGCAACTTCGAAACCGTGCACCTCCTCTGAGCCCGCGCCCAAACCGCACCCGGGCCGAGGGACCCACCCACGCCCGCTGACCCCGGCCGCGCAGTCCGTACGACGACCGCGAACGAGCCCGACTTCTGCTCTCCCGCCTCGCCTACCCGACCGTGACGCCCTGCCTCCCACCAACCTCCGTGCCAAGACCACCGGCCAGACCGGCCAGCGTGACTCGCACGTCGAGCACCGTGCCCTCCGACCAGAAGACAGCTACGAAGACGACCCTCCACCTCGCGCACCGCGCAGACGCCGACAAAGACGAAATCACGGGGGATGTTCCTCATTGCCATCACCATCCGAGCCCGCCTTCGACCGGGCGCGCCGCCAACAAGCTCCCCAACATCGACTGACCGACCTACCCCGACGACCACAAGGACGAGTTCGGAGCCGGGCCACAGCCGAACGCCTGACAGACCACAGGGACACACCCGGCTCACAGGCGACACCAACGACGCCAGACAGGCGACCCGGAGGCCTCGACCCCCACCATGGCGAGGCAGGGAGGGTGGTAAAGCCCTTCGCTGATGACAGCCAGGTCGGGGAGTGCCGAGGACGACACCCATGACCACGGACCCCGGCACCCGAAGCGACCCCCACCCCAGACCTGCCGGCTCCCGGGATTCCGCCTTGCGGTCGTGGTGGGGATACCCCGCGCCCGCCGGAGGCGCCCCACTGCCGGCTATTGGCACGGACCCTGTCCAGAGCCACTGCGGGCTCGGCCGGGACCACAGATAGTGGGACGCCCGCGACGAACCCGGTCCCGCACTGCTGTTGACCTTCGAAATGGGGCCCGTCGCCTCGACGCCGAACTTCCAACTCCGCTGCGCGGTCGCGGAACGACCGCGCCCTCGTGCCCTACTCCACGACACTGTCAAAGCTGCCCACGCGCCTCCGGCAAGGCATCGTCAATCGGCGCGGACGCGGCCCGACTGCTACAGATCGGGACGCAGCAGGTCCCGGCCGTCCCAGCGCCGATGGATCGTCAGCCAGGCCGTGGTGCCGTCGCGTCG
Organism: Plantactinospora sp. WMMB782; assembly: GCF_049179135.1. NCBI lineage: Bacteria > Bacillati > Actinomycetota > Actinomycetes > Micromonosporales > Micromonosporaceae > Plantactinospora > Plantactinospora sp. WMMB782. The sequence goes on from NZ_JBMHMC010000007.1 coordinate 2,759,142, forward strand.
CTGCACGGCCTCCGTCGTCGCTCCGCATCGGCAACCGACGGTGGCGTGCCGCGGCACCTCGCCGGTCGGGATCACGTGCGGATCATCAACGTCCACCTAATCGAGGGTAGAGCCGTTCAGTTCCACTCCCACAACAGGCCTTGACGGTGCCGAAACATCGACGGATCGACCTCGGGAGCCAGACCGCACGATGCTGACGCGGGCGATCTGGCCAGCGAGTTCGCGCGGCGAGACGATCCAGGCCGACCACCGGCCGTTGATGTACCAGCGCGGTGGCGAGCAGCGCCACCGCCATTGCGGTAGGAGGTTTGTCGGTGCGGCAACGCCACGGACGGTCCCTGTCGATGCGAGACATAAGGGCCCCATTCGGGGCCGCGCGTTCGGCGACCCCACAAGGCCAGCGAGTTGGTGTCTCGTTTCATGTCACCGACGCTGAAGCGGCGACGGCGACCCGGTCGAGGAAGATCGGCATCAGGGGACGTCGTGCGGCGTCGGCCGCCCGCGTTGCCGAGCCCCGGTGCGCGGGTCCTCCCGGCGTGGCGTGTCGGTGTGGCTCCGGCGCAGAGACAGGTACGGCTGAGGCACAAAGCCGCAGCGGGGTCAGCCGGCCTTCCGCTGACCGGCTGTATGACGTCCACGAGACTGGCCGACGACTCCGGGCAGTAACGCTGTGACGATCATCCATCCACAGAGGCTTTCTCGGCTTCTGCTTCTGCCGATGGGCGTGCATTTCGTTGACCGCATCGGCACACAGCGACGCCCGGCGTGGAATCCGAGTCCCCCCGTGGCGCGAGGGTCTCTCATGGGTGACAAGACTGCCGAGGTCCACCACCGAGGCCGACTCGGCTGGCGGGGACAGGCCGCGTCTGCGCTGCTCGGCGTAACGGTCGGTGTGGGCATCAACCAGGCCAGCGACCTCGGTCCCCGTGTGCTGGCCATTACAGCCGCCGGGACTGCGGTGGTGATGGTGACCAACTGGCTGCGCGGGCTGCCGCCGCGGGCCCCGGTGGTCCTCTACAGCATTCCGATCTTGCTGTGCTTGGCAGCCACCAGCGTGCTGCTAACGCTAATCCTTTCGGGTGCGTGGGCAGGCGTCGCGATCCTGACCTCCGTCGGGTTCATGGCTGGCGCGATTCTGCTGGCCTCTGCCGTGGACGTTGCGGTACAGATACTGACCGCAGCGGCGTCGCTCGGGCTCGGTACCGCAGTCGTGGCCGGAGCGCTGGCCACGCTACAGCCAACGTGGGGAAGCATTGCGTTCAGTTGCTACATCAGCTTCTTCGGGCTATTGCTGATGTTGGCGGGGCTGCGCATCCTTCGAGGCCGCGGAACCATGAGGGGCACTCAAATCGTCGGCATCGGTGTGATCGGCCTTGGAGGGGCTATTGCTGGCCTGCTGCATGGCGCCGACGTGCTGTTCGCGTTGATTGTGATCACCAATGGGGTCGTCCTAGTGCTGGACGATTCCGACCTTGACCAGCACGTACCGACCATCACGACGGTGGCGATACCGTTGCGCGAGTATGCCGGTATCACCTGGAGCACCGTGGGCCTGGTGAGCGTCGGCGGCGGCGTGTGGGCGCTGCTGCATGGCCATCATCTCGACGGTTGGGCAGCCATTATGGCCGGCGTGGCAGGGATCGGGGCAGCGGTGGCGATCCTGAAACGGACCGACCTCGCAGAAGGGGTTGGCGCCATCGCATTAGGTGTGGTTACTGTGGTCGGAGGGTTGCTGGCCCTGTCGCGACACACAGAAGTTCCGCGCAACGCCAGCCTCGTCTTGACTGTTGCCGTTGTGGGCACCGGCCTCGGCACTGTCGCTGGCGGCGCATCGTTGCTCCAGCGGGCAGGTCTTCTCCATCGCGTCAACGCATCGTGGCGGCATCTGACCGGGGACCTCGGTGGGAACTGATGGCTACGGCTGTCGCGACGGTCATTCATATGTCGCTGCCGGTGTTGCACGGGAAACGACCTACGCACTTGCTCCGTTCGGACGCGATCACGTGCCCCGAGCTCGAAACTCCGTGGCCCGCTTGCACCTCCGCCTACATCCGAATCTGCCGGGGACCGTGCCCTACGGACCGTGACCGGTTACCCGGTGCCGCAACGTCCGGTCATGCCGAGTTGAGTGCGCTCGATCATGCCGATGGTAGTGCGCCCGGGATGCGGCATGCGATCAGTACAGTGGACGAAAGTCCGGTCCGTCGGCGGTGGTCACCGCCTCCCAACCAAAGGCGGCCAATGTAATATCCTTCCGGGCACCAAAATCCTTCAACAGCGTGGAGGTCGGGCCATCCGGAAGGCCATCCGCGACTATCGCGAACACCGTCTCCGGAGATGCTCCTAACTGCTGCGTCACTGTCCACGGCAACGCCAGACCCACCATCACGTCTCGGTCGTCATCGTGTTGTAGGCATCGGGCGAGTCCCGTCGCCAGCAAGGAACGGCGTACCACATCGATAGAGTTTTCCCTTAACGCAATAGTGGAGAGGCGGACGCCGAGGCGTCCAAGGGCGAGCGAGGCGGAGGGATCAAGGGAGTCGAGGAAGCTCTGATCGACGCGCTGCGGTGCCCGTGCCAGGATCGCCCGGGCAACCCAGTCGTGGTCGCCTGGAATTCTTTCCAAGTTGGCCTTCACACGTAGAGGGTGGCACGGCCGGGCGAGCCCAATAACCTCCATGGCGTGGAGTCCTGTCGATCATGCCGAGCAAGGTCCGAACATCCGCTCATGCCGCCGTCCGGGCGCGCATGCGCCTGCAGGGGGTAACCGAGCGTAGCAGGACAGAGTATTCCGCCTGGGTGACGAAGATGAACTCGGCCGTCCATCCTGGGCACCGTCGTCACGTGGATCTTTGTACGTAACCGCGGACCTACCTATGTACGCGGACATGGCGTGAAGAGGCGGCGGACCGGCGTTTGCGGAGATGACTGCGGCCCGCCGCTGGCCGGAACCCTACCGCCCCCGCTCCGTGTGCTCGGGTTACCGATGCCTCGCTGTCATGTGGTCAGGCGCCCGCAGGCGCCGGGCCTGCGATTGGTCGGCGCCAGTCAGGGGGGAGAGAGAACCTCGGTGGTGATGCCCGGGTGTTGTCGTGGACGTGCTCGGAGCGGCCTATCCCTGACGGCCTGTCCGCCGGTGGGTTGCCTGCGAGGGTGTCGTCAGAAGGCGTGGGTGACGGTGACGGTGACGTTGGAGCACGAGTTGGCGTAGCTGGTCAGGGCGTTCTTCTCGGCGGTGTCGACGGTGAGCCGCCATCGGGTTTTGACTGCGGTCCATTCGGCGATGTAGCGGCAGCGTTCCAGGGGCGGCATCCAGCTGGTCGGGTCTTGGTCGCCTTTGCTCTGGTTGACGTTGTCGGTGACGGCGGCCAGGGATCGGGTGTCGGTGAGGTCGTTGGCGTAGGACTGGCGGCGGGTGGTGGTCCAGGTGCGGGCGCCGGAGTCCCATGCCTCGGCGAGGGCGACGACGTGGTCGATGTCGACGTCTGCCGGTGCGGTCCAGTGGGCGCCGTCGTAGTACGAGTACCACCGGCCGCCGGAGAGGGTGCAGCCGGAGCCGATGGTCGGGCGGGTGACGGCTTCGGCGATGAGGACTTCGTAGCGGCTGTTGCAACCGTCGCTGTCGGCGTCGGTCCAGTGGGGGAACAGGTCGCGGTTGTAGCCGGTCCGGATCTCGGTCGCGACGGGCAGGTTCGCGATCATTGTGCGTAGTGGTTGGGAGACGGTCGCGGCCTGGGCCGGGCTGGCCAGGCCGAGCACGGCCAGGGTGCCGGTGGCGAGCAGGCCAGCGGCCCAGCGGAGGGTACGACTCATCGCGACTCCATCCAGATCAGCAGACATCGGTGCCTACACCAGATATAGACAGACGCGGCTGGCTGCGGCACATCCCAGTTGGTTAATACCAGGCGTCGACCCCGTGACACCGCAGCGCGCAGTCTCCTCGCACCGTCGTCAACCGCTATCCGCTATTCCTATCTCGCTAGCCGCCAGGGCCCCGAGTGTCGCTGGCGTCGATGCGTCACCCTTGGGTTCGGGGTTGCGGGCAGTGAACACAATGGGGCACCCTGTGACTTCCGCTTGGACGGACAGCGATGGCTTGTGGGCTCTGTGCGTACACCGAGCTCGCCTGGGGATGGCGGCGATGGCTGAGGGGGCAGCGGGTGTTGGGGATGTACGGGGATCCGGACGAGCTGGACCGGCTCGCCAGCCGGCTACGGACCCGGGCTGGTGAGGTTCGGGAGCAGGCCGCTGATCACGAGCGGCGCGGCCAGACGGCACAGTGGGTTTCGGTGTCGGCGCAGTCCTACCGGAACCGGATCACGCAGGATCGGGCCCGGGCGGATCGGGTCGCGGACGACCTGGACCGGGTCGCCGACACGATGGTCGCCCACGCCCAGGAGATCCGGGAACTGCTCGCGCTGATCGCCCGGATCGAGGACCAGGTCACCGGCTGGTTCGAAACCGCAGCCCAGCGGCTGCGGGAGTATGCGCCGCTGGCGGGCGGACCGCTGCTGAAGGCCGCCGTCGAGGCGCCGTGGGCCGCCTGGCCGTTCCAGCCCGGGAACCTGCCCGCCTCCGGAGACCGGAAGTGGCTCGAGGTCGGCGAGTTCATGCGCGGCAAGGGACTCTGATGGACGCCGCACCCGCCGTGCTGCCGGCACACCGGCTGCTGCTGTCCGCCCCGGAATGGGCCTTGCTCGCACACGCCACCGGGCTGCGCCCACCACCCGGGTTCGAACCCGCCGACCCACCACCGGAACCGCTGCCGGCAACCGCCTCCGGGCTGGCCGACCGGGGCGTGGTGACGGCCGACCCCGACAACCCGACCGGGTACCGGCCGGTCGTACCGGTGGCGGCGAACCTGGCTACCCTCGCCGCCGCCCGGGCGATCGTGCAGCTGGAGGTGTCCGTCGGGGACCGGGGGACACGAGCGGTGCTCGCGGTCGCCGGCAACGCGGGCAGCAGCCTGATCGCCCTGGGTGAGGGTGGTGTGGAGTTGTCGATGTTCGAGTCGGTGACCCTAGGTGCGGAGCTGGTCCGTGCGGTGCCGGCGGCAGCCGAACTCGCCGGCCCGCAGTCGGCGCTGCTCGACCAGGCCCTCGGCGGTAGCGGTACCGATCGGGGTCTGGCGGGGCGGTTGCCGCTGGCGGCGTTGGCCGAGTACGGCCCGGCGGGGGAGTTGGCCGGGTCGGCGGGGCGGCAGCATGTGGTGTCGGCACTCGGCCTGACCGTAGCCCAGACGCGGCTGGCCGAGCGGGTGAACAGCTCTACCACCGGGGTGCTGCGGGCGGTGGTGACCGGCCGGGTCGGTGACGGGGTGGGGTTGGGCCAGGTGGTGTGGCTGGCCACCGACGACGGCTGGGTCGGCCTGCGACCGGACCCGGACGCCTCGGGACAGCGGACGGTGGTGCTGGAGCCGGCCCGTCGGGAGGACATCGGGGTGTGGTTGGCCCCGTATCTGGCGCGGATACTGGAGGACACAGGTGAGTGACCCGCAGCTTCAGGTCAGCGGCGGCGCCGGCGGGACGAACGCCCGCTACGCCGACATCGGCGTGCTCGCCCAGCACAGCGACGACCTGGCCGGTGATCTCGCGGCGATCAGCGCGCAGGGGCACGGGATGCTGGTCGACCCGGACCTGCTGGCCTCGGCGGTCCTGAACCCCGACGGCTTCGCGAAGATCGAGGCCGGCCTGCTCCGCGCGTTGGACGGCCCGGACGGGCTGACCGCCCTGTCCCTCGACTTCGGCCACCGGGCGATCGCGCTGCGGACCGTCGTCGCCTCCTACCAGGCGGTCGACGAGGCGCAGGCCCGGACGATCGACTCCCTGCGCTGGAGCCTGGGCTTCGGACTCGGCATCGGCCTACACGGCGCGCTCGCGAACCCGCTGATGACACTGCCGCTCGTATCTACCCTCGGAGCCGCCGGTGCCCTGTTCGGCGACGACGTCGACTGGCAGCAACTGATCACCGACCATCCCGGCCTCATCGACACCCTCGTCGGCATGGGGCCAGGGCTGATCAGCAGCCTGCCCGGCACACCAATGGTCGGAGACGTCCCGGGCGCGGCGAACTTGATCGGTGAGTTCTACGACGACGGCACCTTCGAGGTCACGAAACCCGACCTCAGGGGCCCGGGAGACAACACTGATACCTCACACGACTCGATGCGCTTCCCGCCGGAGGGCTTCGGTGACCTGATCAACGGTCTGGACTACCGCAACCGGGAGTCGAATACGGGCCAGCCGGACCAGATCGACGTCCGTGTGATCACGAACCCGGACGGCAGTAAGGCGTATGTCGTGGACATCCCCGGGACCAAAGCGATGAACATGCCGTGGGATGCGGGGAGCCCGTTCCTCAACGACATGGGCACGAACGTGCGCGTCCTCGGCGGAGACACGACTTCCCGGCAGGACGCGATCGCCACGGCGCTGGACATGGCCGGGGCGAAAGCCACCGACCCGGTCATGCTGGTCGGGCACAGCCAGGGCGGGATGGTAGCCGCCCAGGCCGCCCACGACACCGCGACCGGCGGCTTCCCATACAACGTCACCCATGTCGTCACCGCCGGTTCCCCGATCGGGAACACCGAGATACCGCCAGGTGTGCAGGTCCTGTCGCTAGTGCTGTGACCACGAACGTTGGCCGGGTCCGGTGACACGCCGAACCCTGGTCCATGGGGTGAGGCTCGATGGGGTCGAGGCTGTGTGGGTGGCAGAACCCGTTCGAGTACGCCGATTAAGTGATCAAGAAGGCCAGAAGCTGCAACGCCTGGTGCGTCGCGGTACCGGCTCGGTTGTCCGGCTGCGGCGGGCGATGGTTGTGCTCGCCTCGGCCGGAGGGAACACCGTGCCGGCGATCGCCCGCCTCGTGCAGGCCGACGAGGACTCCGTGCGGCAGGTGATCCACCGGTTCAACGAGCAGGGGATGCCCAGCCTGGACCCTCAGTGGGCGGGTGGCCGTCCCCGCCAGATCAGTCCTGACGATGAGACCTTCATCGTCGCGACGGCCAACACCCGCCCGATGAAGCTCGGGCAACCGTTCACCAGGTGGAGCATCCGCAAACTCGCCGAGTACCTCGCCGGCAACCCGGACCGCATCGTCATGGTGGGCCGTGAACGTCTGCGGCAGTACCTGCGCAAACACGAGATTACGTTCCAGCGGACAAAGACGTGGAAGGAGTCCAACGACCCGCAACGAGAGACAAAGCTGACCCGTATCGAGCACGTCACCACCCAGTTCCCGGACCGGGTGTTCGCGTTCGATGAGTTCGGACCACTCGCGGTCCGTCCGCAGACCGGAAGCGGATGGCACCCGAAAGGCCGGCCGCACCGACTGCCGGCGAACTACCACAAGCTGCACGGAGTCCGGCAGTTTCACGGCTGCTACTCCGTCGGCGACGACACCCTCTGGGGTGTCATCCGCCACCGCAAGTCCGCGACGAACACCCTGACCGCGCTCAAGTCGATCCGCGCCGCACGACCGGACGGGGCACCGATTTACATCATCCTGGACAACCTGTCCGCGCACAAAGGCCCAGTGATCAGGGCCTGGGCGGCCCGGAACAAGGTCGAACTGTGCTTCACCCCGACCTACGCCTCCTGGGCCAATCCCATCGAGGCCCACTTCGGGCCGTTACGCACCTTCGTCATCGCCGGCTCCGACCACCCCAACCACGTCGCTCTCGGCCGGCACCTACATGCCTACCTGCGGTGGCGCAACGCGAACGCCCGCCACCCGGACGTCCTCGCCGCTCAACGCCGCGAACGCGCACGCGTCCGCAGCGAACGCCAACGACGCTGGGGCCAGACCGCCTACCGGGCAGCCTGAAACAGGCCCTGCTCGGCCCCTACCGGCACGTCCAGCCAGCATGCCAGGTAACCCGACCGTCGCCTCGATCCACACATAACCGCTCACCCACGGGGTCAATCCAATAGGACTGCCCAACCTCAACGAAAACGGGCTCTCGCAGGTGGAACCACCGACCCACACGGCTAACCAGCAGCAGCCGCTCGGCCATCGTCCGCTGAATCATCCACACCTCCGCATCAACCCATCGAGCTAACCATGCCAGACGACACACACGCCGCCCCGGCCAACGTTTGTGGTCACAGCACTAGAGAACGCGAACGACATAGTTCCGCACCTCGACGCTACCGACAACGCCGACCGGCCCAACCGGACAACGGTCACGTTCGAGGGCCAATACGGCTCGGTAGGAATGAACCACGGCACCGGGTCGGCGTACCTGCCGGCCGCCGAGGCCCTCGACCGCAGCACGGACCCCTCTGTCCAGGCATACCGGGACAGCGCGGGGGCGTTCCTGAACGGCGAAAGTGTGGAATCCAAGGTCTACGACATGCACAGGGTCCTGTGAAGCGTCGGGTGACGAGGAGAGTACGAGTGCGGCAGGCAGCACCGCGACCGGTGAGGCGGATCATCGTGGCCATCGTGGCCGTGCTGACCGTGGTGGCTACAAGCTCCGGCTGCAACGTCAACGACTCCCCCGAGGAGCGCGAGGACTCCAACGCCGTGGCCGCGCAGATTCAGGAAACATTGGCGCAACGGCCAGAGGTGGTCGAGGTCAAGGTCACCTATCAGAACAACATCAGCGCCTCCGCGGTGGCGGGCGTGACGATCACCGTCAAGGCGGGTAGCGACATGGAGCCGGTGATCGAGGAAGCGGTCCGTCTGCTCTGGCTCAGCACGCTGCACCCGCTGGGCGTGATCCGTATCGGAGCCAACGAGGTCGAGGCCAAGCAACGAGGCATCGACCGCACCATCAATCCCACCGGCGCTGACAAGGCCGCGCTGGAGCAAAAGTACGGACCCCGACCCCCGGAGTAGGAGCACCCGCCGAAGCCGGTCAGAGGGCGGCGAAACTGTGAGGCGCTACCTGCCTCTTGAGCAGCGACCTCGCCTTCATGGTGGGTTTGGCGGTGGGAGTTCGGGCCGCCTGCGTGTCGGAACTGGCATTTTCGAAGCAGCGCGAGCATCTCGGTCAGACGGACGGGCGGGGGCAGGATTTCGTTGTCGATGGCCAGCTCCGCTGACCAGCTCAAGTGGATACGCACCATTAAGGCTCGTACGCGCCCGATGGTGTCGTGACCTTAGCTGAGGATCTCGCCAGTGAGGCCGAGGACGTTCAGGACTGCGTCATCGTTCACGAGCTGCCGCACCTGCGGTACCACCGAATCTGGTCACCAGTGGTGACCTGCCTCGCAATCGACACTGGTCTCGAAACACAGGCGAGGCCCGTGCCGAGCGGGTGCGAGCCCGTGGCCGATACTCTGGGTACCTTCCGGAGGTCGACCGCTCGCCGCATCGGCCACCGGGTCTGCTCGGGCCGCACTGCCTGCGTCGGCGGGGATCGTCCGACCGCAATATGGGCTGTTAGCGGTTTAAGGGTGCCGCAGGTATCGGGAGGCAGCGCGAGTGGTGCGGAGCAACGCTTCTCGCGGCTTCAGACTGGGTTTGGCTGCGGGAGCGCTCGTCGGCTATGTCGTCAGTCGCCGCGGGTACGGCATGGTCCAGAGCGTCTTGCCGAACGCCGCCCCGGCGGGTGCGAGCGAGAACGCCGGCGATGGTACGGGCGGAACATCCTCCGACCCCGGAGCACCCGGGTCGCCCGGGCAGCCGGCTGGTCGGCTGCCCGGCCCGGCCGCGGTCCGCAAGCTGCGCGACGTCGACGACCAGGACCGGCCCGTCGCGAAGCGGCAGATGGTGGCCCTGGTGGTCTTGCTCGTGCTGGCGGGTACTGCGAGCGCGTTCGGATACAACCGGATCAGCTACCAGGCCCCACCGCTTCGGGACAACGCCGACAGCCCTGCCTACGAGCTGACCCTGGGGGCCACGATCGATTCGATGAAGTTCGAGATCAACGATCTGTTCACGACCATCCAGTTCGCGGTCTCCGGATGGGGCGGCGAATCCAGCGTGGCCCTCCGCTCGAACGACGGAGACAAAGCGGAGATTCTGGAGGCTAAGGCGCAGGCCGCCAACGGGGAATCGATCCAGGCCAGCGGCTGGCGCACGGTCACCAGCGAGGACGGCTACCTCGAACTCGTCCCGCAGATGAACTCGCCGCCGTCGTCGATCACCCTGACCCTCAGCAACGGCAGCCTGACCCGTTCAGGCCAATACCAGTTCCTGCGAACCAAACGGATCGACATCAATGGGTCGGACGGCTCGACCGAAACGGCCGAGGGCCTCGTGCTAGTCAACTCCGGCTCCTACACCGTCGAACGCCTCGCGACTGGAGGCGTGAGCCGTCCAGGCGAAACGGAGGGCACCACCACCCGGTACGCGGTGAACACCACCCAGATCCGCGGAACCTGGGACAGCGTTCTCCCCGTACCGGCGGTCTCCATCGACATGGTCGACGTCGAACGGCAACGCGGCCGGGATCCACTCCTGCTCGCCCTCGGCGCGGGCCTCGGGTTCGCCGGCGGCCTACTGATCGAAATTGTGCTCACCGCCGCTCACCTCATCACGTCGAGGAGGCGGACCAACCCACCGGCCGGGTCGGAACATGACTACCCATCAGGCCGCGGCGAGTAGCTGGCTCACCTTACCGCGCAGATGTCCCCGGCCCCGACCTGCGTGATCGTATCGGCATCGGTCAGCCCCGTCGTGAAGCCCATCAGCACAGGCCAGCCATCCCGTTCCTCCGCAATGTAGAACTCCGGCCCGAGACTGTTTTCCTCCAACATGAACCGCGCCCCGTAGGCCTGCCGTGCCTTCCCAACACTGTCACCCAACCGCAGACCCTCGACGGTCGCCGCCCCCTGCACATCTTTCCCCACCGGAGTGATCGGGTCGGCCGGCCTCGGCCCGATCAAATAACCCCTCAACCCGTCCGCGCTGAAGACCAGAAACACCCCGTCCCAGTTCAGGAACTTCGACACCACATGGCTGTCGCACCCCGCCTCCCGCAGCTCGGGCGGACCCCACCTGGCACGGACCCGGCCAGAGACCGACTCGATCGAGTCACCAAACTTCGCCAACCCGATGCCGTCCTTACTCAACACCAACGACGTCGAACCGGTCGCCTCCCCATTACCCGCCGAGGACCCGGAACACGCCGCAGCCGCCAACACCGCGACCACGAACACCGCCATGACCGTCCACCGGACGGACCCACGAACATCACCGCACACCTGGTCTCCCGAACATGTCTGCTGTTGCCGGCGTAGACCTCCGCACCCGGGCGCACCGTGGCCAACCGGCTCCAGACCCCTCAGGGCCCGCAGGCAGTTACCGAGACGCCGCAACTCTTCACCAGCGTCCCGCCCAACGGGCGAGCTCATCGCAACTGCCAACCGAATCCGACAAAACTCCCGCTACTTAAAGGCATACGGTTGCCGACGGCCCCACTGCCATCAACCAGTAGCCGTGCAGTCACACCGCGACCCTGCCCGAAAACAGAACCCGCCGCAACCGGCCACCCAGCTTCCGGAGGGCTTCACCACTGGCTCGTTGAGCCGCTTGCGCATGTTCCAGCGCGACGCTGCCGGCGCGGGCTACACCGGTGGATTAGTCGCTGACCTCGCGACCGGCGAGAAACTCCAGCAGCGATCCGATGTTGGGACGGTCGGCACATGCTGGAGCGGCCGGCGAGAGCTCCTCGCCATCATCGCATTGCGACGGTACGGTGACAGGTCGTAGGTGCCGCCTGGGGAGGAAGTGCCACGTGGTCGGTCGAAGCACCAGACGTCAGCGGCGCGAGCCCGTCCGGCGTCCCATCCCACCGTCGCGGCTGACTGCCCTGCCTCGCCGAGAAAAGCCAGACCCAGACGACCCGCGCCTGCCTCGCTTCGAGAGCACCGGAATGGCAGCTGCCCTGGTCAAGTGCCCGGTCGAGGTGGTGCCGCTGTTCGCCGCGCTCGCGGTCGTACATCAGGAGATGAGCGGCGGCAGACCCAACAGCTGCCTGCCGGTCTGCTACCAGATCGCCGCCGGCCTCGGCCACCTCGGGTTCGACGTCGAGATGATGGCCGCGTACGCGGAGGTAACCCGGGGCGAGATCCGCCACGCCAACCTGGGGGTACGAGGTCCCGCCGTCGTCCGACCGGACTGGACGACCAACGGCCACAGCGTGCTGTGGGCGGCGACGTTCAATCGCCTGGTCGACCCGACGGTGGTCCAGCACCCCGAACTGCTGCGCGTGGCCCCCCAAGACCACCAAAAGGGCAGCGCCCCGCTGGTCATCCACCTCGACGGCGGCCGCGAGCAGCTACTGCAGGGCGCTGTCGGGGTGGTCCGAGGTCCGTTCGTCATCGCGTACCTGGCCCAGCCGCAACACACCGCGACGTTCGACCCCTGGATTACCGAGTTCCGTGCGGCCCTGGACTACGGCGCTCTCGGCCTCGCCCACACAACTCTGGACCTCATCACCGCTGCGGGGAAACTGCGAGACCTCGACGCCCTGCCGGACCGCTACCCCTCGCTGGGCGCTCTGCTCACCGGTGACGAGCGGCTGCCGTCGCTGCCTGACGACCCACCCGCCTCATGGGCACGCCTCGTGGGCGAAGCCGCAGACCGCAGCGCTCCAGTCGACCAGAAGAGCACCGTTGCGCTGGCTGAGGAGGCCGAGGCCGGATGACGAGAAAGAAGGCAGCGCGGGTGCCGCCGGTGACCGCCGACCGGCTGCTGCGTGGTTGGTCCGGACCGGGCGGGACCCGCATCCGGTTAGCAGCGCCCGGTGATTCGGCCGGCGTGGCGGAACTGCTCGTGTTGGTCGACGGCATGGGCCTCGACCCGGCCGTCGAGCAGGGCATCGACGCCGGCACGGTCGCCTCGACGCTGCTGATCGGCCTGCGCCAGGGCACCTCGGAGATGCTGCGCCCAATCGCCGAGGCCGCAGCCGCCGGCCGACCCGACGAGGCCATGTCCGGGCTGGTGCTGGTGTTGGTCGCCGAAGGAAGCGACGGGCGGTTGCAGGGCGTGCTGCAGGCAGTCCCGCCGGGCAACGTCCTGTCCGAGGCCCACACCGCCGGCGTACCGCTGCCCCTCGCCCTGGTCGCCGCCACGAAGACCGCGAAGATCCAAGGGTTGGCCGTCGCTGAACACGCCCGCGGCCAGGGCCTCGGTGAGACTCTGCTGCGCCGCGCGGTGCGGGTCTACTTTCAGCTGGGCTGGCTGCTGACCTACGGTCAGTTCCCGGCCGCATCCGGCCTCGAGGACTACTACACGCGGCAGGGCTTCACCGTGCTGCCCGTCGGCGAGGGCATCGACCTGGACCGGATCAGCGTGCCAGTGGTGATCCACCACGAGCCGGGCGAGCGGCTGTTCACCCGGTGGCGACCGGTCGGGATGCCGGCGTAGTAAAGGTCGGTCCCGCCGTCCAGACGTCGACCTGGCGTGTTTTGCCGCTTCTGGCGGACTTAATTCTCGCCCGCCGGTGAATGACGGCGAGCCCTCGATCAGCGAATCCAGGGCTCCACCCGACGGTGCCGGCGATCGGGCCTACCTCCGCTCCCGCGGTCGCTGACCGCCCTGCGGGACCCGGCGATGATCCTGGACTCGTTCGAACGGATCAACAGGGCACTTCCGACCGACCCGGCGCGGGCCAACGGCTCCGCGAAAGAGTTGATCGAGGCAACGGCGAAGACGGTGCTGGAAGAACTGGCGTGCCGTTCGAGGACAAGACGGCCAAGCTGCCACAGCTCATCGACAGAGCACAACGCGAGCTGGGACTGCACCCACAGACCGCTGCACCGGGCCCAGACGGGAGCCAGGCCGTCAAGCGCATCCTCGGTGGGCTGTCCGGTATCGCTTGGCCTCGGCAACCTACGCAACGAGGGCTGGGGCACGGCCACGCCGCCCGCCGTACCGGGCTTTGTCCCCGGCACGGCTACCTTGTGGTCGGCGCGGCACACACCTGGTGCCAAGTCATCCTCGACACGCTCGCCGATCCGTCCGGACCCTGGCACATGCACACCGCTGCCGCGACCGCAGGTTGAGTTATCACTGACTACGACGAGCAGTATCGGTGGGGCCGTGGACGGCCAGCGCTGTGGACAAGTCTTTCTTCGACGTCGTCAGTTTCGAGGACCTGGCGCTTCGGCCACACGCAGGGGCGGGGGGAACGGTCGGCCGGTGCTCCCTCGGTCATTGGTACCTTTCTCGTCCGCTGCTGACTGGTTACCTTGGGTACGGCAGTACATCCACATAGGTAACGGAGGGCTGGTGCTCAGCTTCGAGGAGCAGAGTTTCGTCCGAGCCATGCTCCGCCGGCTCCTCGAAGAACGCTTCGGCAATGCGTTCGAACGGTTCTTCCAGAACCTGATGTGCGCCCGCTATGCCGACTTCATCGACGTCAGGACCCACGGCAACCTCGGCGACATCGGAGCGGACGGGTTGAGCCTGCATGACGGCAAGCTCTACGCGTGCTACGCGCCCGAAGTGCCGGACGTGAAGGCCGTCCGGACAAAGTTCTCCGATGATCTCAAAAAGGCGATCGCGAAGCGGGGAGACCACTTCGACACCTTTGTGTTCGTGCACAACGACCTGCGCGGCGTCCACCCGGAGCTGTCCATCCTCTTGAGCGAGGCACGCACCGCGCACCCGAGCCTGCGGTTCGAGCAGCGGGGCCCGCAGCACCTGCACCGGGAGCTGTGCCGGCTGGAGCGCGACGAGGTTCAGGAACTGCTTGGCTGTGAGATTCCGGTGTCGGAGCGTGTGTACCGGATCGGGCTGGAGGACCTGGATCCCCTCCTCAGGCACCTGGTCGCGCAGCGGCGTCAGGCGACGTCCCAGGCACCCGCCCGTGAGGTTCCGCCTGAAAAGCTCGCCTACAACCGCCTTGCCGTCGAGGACCGTGACGAGATCATCTCGGCCATGCGGTACACCCCGTTGGTGGACGAGTACTACCAGCAGCGCCAGGACGTCACCGAGCGCGACGAGGTCGCGCAGGGCTTCAACGCCTACTACCAGCAGGTCAAGGCCGACTACGACGACCCGGGGGACGTGTTGTGGAAGCTGCAGGAGTACGTCGCCGGCAACGCACGCGGCCGACGCGATCACGAGCGGGCCGTGGTGGTGGTCCTGGCGTACTTCTTCGAGACCTGCGACATCTTCGAAGAGCCGCCCACCAACTGGCGGACGCCGGCCCTACAGGGAACGGCCTGATGATCGCGCCGACGAAGGGCATCGCACCGCAGCGGGCGCTGTTGGTCGTCGGGGCGCAGATCTTGCGGATCCTCGACCAACCGATGACGATCAGCCAGACGTGGACGAGGCTGCGGGAGTGGCGGACCGCCAACGGGCACCACGCGCCCGTACCGTTCTGGTGGTTCGTCCTATCCCTGGATGTCCTGTTCGCACTGGGAACGCTGGAGCTGGAGCGGGAACTGCTCACGAGGAGGCAGGCGGATGTTGCGTCAGCTCGGAGCCGATGACCCTCGGTTCCGGACGCTGACCTTCCATCCTGGGCTCAACATCCTCGTCGCCGACATCACCCCCGGCTCGCGGGATACCGACAGCCGCAACGGTGCCGGCAAGTCCAGCATGATCGAACTACTGCACTTCCTCCTCGGGGAACGGGCAGACAGTTCCACCCTCGCCGCACGTCCGGAGCTACGCGGCATCGAGTTCACCCTGTCGCTCGACTGGCCGCAGCTCACCACACCGCTGCAGGTCAAACGCACTGGATCGCGCCCCGGCTGGGTACACCTCGACCCGCTGCCGCCAGCCACCGACCGCGGCCAACTCGAACTGAACACCGGTCACCTCCGCCTCGCGGAGTGGCAGCGCCTCATCGAACGCGACCTCTTCAGCCTGCCCGACGAGCACGCCGGGATCAGCGGCCGAAGCCTGGTGTCCTTCCTCATCCGTCGGGCCAGCTCCAACGGCTACAACACGGCGGTGCGTAGTCACGGACGGCAGTCCGACGCCGACGCGACCACTAACCTCGCCTACCTCTTCGGCCTCGACTGGCATCTCGCCGACCGCTACCGGCTGCTCAAAGCGCGAGACACCGCACGGACCCAGATGCAGAAGGCCGCCCAGGACCCGCTGCTGGGCCGAATCATCGGCAAGGTCGCCGACCTGCGCAGCGAAATCGCTCTAGCTGAGCGGCGGGTCCGCGACCTGGAACGCCAGGTCTCCGAGTTCCGCGTCGTTCCGCAGTACGAGCATCTCCGCGAGCAGGCAGACAGGCTTGACCAGCAGATACGACAGCTACGCGCTCGCGACGTCGTGGATCGGCGCAATCTCCAAGACCTGGAACACGCGCTGCAGGAGACGATCGACCCCGACGTCAGCTACCTGGAGCCGGTGTATGCCGAGCTCGGCGTGTTACTCAATGACCAGGTGCGGCGACGGTTCGACGAGGTCCAAGCCTTCCACGAGTCCGTCGTGCGGAACCGGCGCCGCTACCTCGACGAGGAAGCCGCAGCTATCCGACAACGCCTCGCTCAGAGCGAGTCTGACCGTCAACAGCTAGGCGACCAACTTGCTGCCACGTTCCGTACCCTGCAGGAAGGTGGCGCACTAGAAGCGTTGACCACACTCCAACAGGTCCTCGCGCAGCAGCAGGCGCTCCTGTCCGCCCTGCGCCACCGCTACGAGGCCGCCCAGGCCCTCGAAGCGACAAAACGAGAAATCACCCAGGCGCGCCTGACGCTGCAGCAGGAGATGGACCGCGACATCGAGGACCGGCGGGGTTTCATCGATGAGGCAACAGTGATGTTCTCCGAGTTCGCCCGACGCCTTTATGGCCCCGGCCGCACCGCCCACCTCAAGTTCGAGGCCGGCGACAAGAGCCTGCGCATCGACCCGCACATCGACAGCGACAACAGCGCCGGCATCAGCAGCATGGTCATCTTCTGCTTCGACCTCACCCTCAACGTCCTCGCAACCCGGGCAAACCGCGCCCCCGGCATCCTCGTCCACGACAGCCACCTCTTCGACGGCGTCGACGACCGCCAACTAGCTGCGGCCCTGTCACTGGCCGCAGAGGTCACAGGCCGCGAAGGTCTCCAGTACATCGTCAGCCTGAACTCAGACGATCTCGACAAAGCCCGCCGCCGGGGCTTCGATGCCGACAAGTTCCTACTGTCCCAGCGACTCACCGACCGATACGACGACGGCGGCCTCTTCGGCTTCCGGTTCTGACCAGTGCATTGGCTTGCCGTTGCGGAGCAGCCTGTGGGAGCCAGCTCGCCCCGGCAGGGGTGTAGGCGTCCGTGTGCTGCTGGCCGCTGCCCGCCCCGTTGCCCCTGCGCCGCTGTGGAGTCTTTTCGATGGGTGTAGGTCATGCCTGTCACCGGCACCCAACTGGGTGCCGGTCTGCTGGTGTTTCCCGTCTCGTGCTGGCTGTCCCGCCCGACGTGCGGGCAGGGGTCCTGCTTGATGAGGACCCCCAACCGGACGGACCGCCGGGCCTGACAGCCCAGCTCAGCACCGTTCTGTCAGAGAGCGCCGCTGCTGCGACTGATCCCTTTCTGGGGATCTCCGGTGGGGTGCTGCGGCTATACGCCGGCCGTGGCGTGGATGCCGGCCACCCGAGGTGTAGATGATGGCCTTCATCCCCCGATCATCACCCCCGGGGAATTCCGCCGCGGCCACGCCAACCCGCGCCTGGGACAATCGGATCCGATGATCAGCAACAGCTCCGGCGTACAGGTCGGCGACGGCAACACTCAGCACAACCACTACTACGGGCTTGCCACGCCCGGCGTGTCGCTGACGGAGTGGTGGAACGACACATGGTTGCCGTTCACCGACCCTCCCCTCGGCGCGGAGATCGTGCTGGCCGGGCGCCAGGAGCAGGCCGCCGCCCTGCGCGCCGCGCTCGACACCGGCCCGGCCGTCGTCGAGGTCGGGGGCGAGCTGGGCGCGCTGGAGCTGAAGGCGTTCATCTCGGCGGCCCTGAACGGCACGCCGCTGGGTGATCGCACGCTGCTGATCGACGATCAGGCGCCCCTCCGCGCCCACCTGGCGGCGCAGGAGCCGCGGATCCTGGCCGTGCCGACCAGCCTGCCGCTGAACGAGATCCCACTCCGGCGCCCGCACACCATCCTGGTGTACGGCAAGCTCGTGCCGAACCCGGCCGTAGAGGTGCTCGCGCTCGACGAGGAGGAGGTCGCGAGGCACCTGTCCGTCCCGATCGAGCCGGACCGGGCCCGGTCCCTCGGCGTCCTGGCCCGGCGTGGGCTGGGCCAGCTGTGGCGGGCCCTGGCCAAACACCGCTCGCTCGCGATCCCGCCCTGGGCCCGGTCTGCCGATGTCCGCCTCCGGCGGCTGGCGCTGCTGGGCGGCTGGCACGGCGATCACGACGGCGATCGGGCGATCGTCAGTGAGTTCACCGGGGTGGATAACGCCGAGATGGCCGAGATCTGCGCTCAGGCGGCCGCGGACCCGGACACGGCGATGCTCGGGCACCTGGGTCAGCGGTGGTACGTGCAGGCGCCCGAGGACACCATCGTCCTGCTGGCGCCCAGCTTCACCGAGGAGGACCGGGCGGCATTCGCCGGCCTGGCGGTCCGCGTCCTCACCACGCATGGCGGGTCGGTGGCGATCCGGCGCGGCATCGCGGAGTCGCTGGTCGTCCTCGCGGTCCGCGGTGGTTCGGCCGACCTCGTGCACCGGGTGGTGCGCGAGGTTATGAGCCAGGCGAACGTCTCCCTCGCGGACGTGCTGACGTATCTGGCCGAGGCATCCCCCACCGCGTTCCTCGACGCCGTGCGGACCGGCCGCCCTTCCTCCCGGGCGGCCCTGGAGCTCCTCGCCTGGTCAACCGAGCATTTCGGCGGTGCGGTCGAGGCTCTGGCCCGGATGGCCGCAGCCGATCCGGGCAGCGATCAGCCGGACCGGCCGGGCGCCTCGCTCGCCGAGATCTTCGAGGTCACACGGCCCCAGACCAACGCACCCCGGCCGGTGCGGCTGCGCGCCCTGAAGCGGATGCTCCGCGACCAGCCCGAGGTCGCCCGGACGTTGCTGCTCGACCTGCTCCGGTCGGCCCGGCACGGAACCATCGGTACGCTCCACCCGACGCCGCTCCTACGGGACTGGCCGATACCGGGGGCGCCGCCGCCGGCCGAGACCTACGCCGCCTTCCGGGACGTCGCCGGCCTGGCCCTGGACGACCTCGACGACGATCCGGAACGCTTCCTCGCCCTCATCCCGCTGTCCGACAACCTGCCCGACGACCAGCGCTCCGGCTTCGTGGAGCGGCTGATGTCCCTGTCCGATTCGGTCGACGACGAGGAGATGCGGCGGCGTCTGTCCGAGGCGCTCCGCGAACTGATCGCCCTGCACACCGACGTCGGCGACGCGCCGTGGGCGATGTCGGCCGACGAACTCGCGCCGTTCCGGCGGGCCGCCGACGCGCTCGCGCCCTCCCAACCGGCCGACCAGACGTTCTGGCTTTTCGGCGACCGGTGGCCCCAGCCGGAGGGCGTCACGAGGAGACGGTCCAGCGCGGAGTACTTCACCGAGCTGTCCCGGCTGCGGGCCGAGGCGGTGGCGCGGATCCTGGCCTCCGGCGGTCTCGACGCGCTGGTGGCGCTGGCCGACCGGACCGGGAACGGCGACCTGATCGGGGCCGCCCTCGCCCAGTCGCCGTCCACCGAGCACGACGACGTGCTGCTGACCTGGCTGTCCGAGGACCGCCCGACGAGCCGGCCGGACATCGCGTTCGAGTACTTCGCGCTGCGGATCCGGCGCGGCGCCGACTACCTCGACCGCACCTCGGATCCGACTGCGCGGGCGAGGCTGCTGCTGGCGCGGCGCGATCCGGAGAACACCGATCCCGGTCCCGAGGCGGCCGCCGTCTACTGGCGCGAGTTCGGGGTCAACGGCCTCGGCCCGGAGTTCACCGGTGTCGCGAAGGCGGCGGCCGGCCTGATCAGCGTGGGCCGGTTCGCGGCGGCCCTGGATCTGATCGCGATGTACGCCGAACAGGTCGACACGCCCGAGGTCGCCGTCGAGGCGGCCACCGCCTGCGAGGGATTCGTCCGGTCGGCGGAGGAGGACCGCCGGCTTTCCGGATACGACCTGCAGATCGTCGTCGAACTGCTCGAACGTCACCGGGACGCGCTCGGGCCGCATCGGGTGACCGAGATCGAGCTGAACCTCGTCCCGCTCCTGCGCTACGACGCCCGTACGCCGACGATCCATGCCCGCCTCGCCGAGGACCCGGCCTTCTTCGCCGAGCTCATCGAGACCGCCTTCCCCGCCGAGGGCTCCGACGAGACCGTCGACGACCCGGACCAAGTCGCCAGGATCCGCGCCATCTCCCAGGTCCTGCGCTCCTGGCGCCGCTGCCCGGGCACCGGCCCGGACGGGACCATCGACGCCAAGGCCCTCGCGGCCTGGGTCGAGGAGGCAAGACGACGGTTGTCGGCCTCCGGCCGGCTGCGCCGCGCCGACGGGAAGATCGGCGCCGTCCTCGCTTTCGCCGAGCCGGACGAGGACGGCTCGGTGCCACCTCTGGCCGTACGCGAGGTGCTGGAGGACGCCGACAGTGACGCGATGGACAGTGCCCTCTGGAGCGGCCTCTACCAGCGGCGCGGGGTGACGTGGCGTGGTCTGCGGGACGGCGGCGCTCAGGAACGGACGCTGGTCGAGCGTTATCGGGAGTACGAACGTCAGGCGGAGGGATGGCCTCGATCGCAGCGGATCCTCCGGCAACTGGCCGAAACGTACGAGCGGGAGAGCCGCAAGCATGACCACGACGCCGAGGTCTGGCGACGCGGAATCGAGTGGTGACGATGGAGATGACATGGACCCGATCGACGTTCTGATCATCGCGGCGATCCCGCTGGAGCACGAGGCCGCCAAGGCCGGCATCGAGGACTGGACACTCTGCGATGAGAACGACCCGCATCCGTACCTGCGGGGCGAGTACCGATGCTCCGATGGCCGGCGGTTGTCGGTGGTGCTCGCCCGGCCGGTCCGGATGAGCGGCCGCCCGACCGGGGTCGCGGCCACCGCGCTGGTTGACCGGCTGCGTCCGGGCTGCCTGGCCATGCCCGGCGTGTGCGCGGGCAATCCGGGCCAGGTCGCGCTGGGCGATGTGGTGGTGGCCGAGATGACGTACGAGTACGACGAGGGCAAGCAGACCAGGGACGGCTTCGTCGGCGACCACCGGCAGTACCAGCTCGACCAGAAGTGGATCCGCGCCGCGCAGGAGCTGAATCCTCCGAGCGGGCTGCCCAGCTACGGCCCCGCAACCGAGGAGGAGGCCGCCCTCTGGCTGCTGGAACGGCTGCTCCTCGATCAGGACCCGGTGAAGCACCCGGCGTTCGAACGCTACTTCCCACCGGGCACGTGGCCGCAACGGCCGGAAGCGATCGAGGCCCGGGGGCACATCGTCCGGCCCGGGGTGGAGTGGGTGCTGACCGAGGAGGGCCGCACGTTCATCGAGCGCGCCCGCTACGACGATGTGCACGGGCCCGCGAAGCTGCCGCTCGCGGTGGCGGTGGCGCCCATGGCCAGTGGGAGCTACGTGGCCAAGGATGGCGAGGCCTGGGCGCGGCTGTCGGCGATGGGCGTACGCACCGTCACCGGCCTGGACATGGAGGCCGCGACCATCGCCACCGTGGCCGAGACCCAGGGTGTACCGGACTGGCTGGTGGTCAAGGGCGTCATGGATCACGCCGACCCGGCCAAGGACGACCGCTACAAGCGGTTCGCGGCCCGTGCCTCGGCCGAGGTCCTCTACACCCTGCTGAACCGGCGGGCCGGCCGATCACCGAACCCGGCCACACGCGACGTCCGGCTGGAGAGCGTCCGGGGTCTGCAGATCGGCGACCACAACGTCCAGCACAACACCTTCAACGGCTGATTGGTGCGGGTGGAGGGATTCGAACCTTCATAGGCGCTGAGCAAGCATTCACAGCGCGGACCCGCGACGAGGCCGAGAACGCGATCTTCGCCTACATCGACGGCTGGGTACAACACCCGACGAATCCAACGCGAGCTGGACTGTTGACGCGTGCCTGTCTTCGAACCGATGTGCCAACTCGAACACCCGCCGCGGTTACGGTAGGGGAGTCCGGATCGCGGCGCTAATGCCAGTCGCCCAGCTCGACACCGACGGCTACCGGCCGTCGCGGTTCACAATCGTGCACACGCGTGTGATGATCCGATGCCCTAGGGTTACCGGCATGGTCGATGTGGACGACGAACTGGACCACCAGGGCATGGCGATCGAGCTGATCGACGCCTTTGCCGAACGCGACGCGGCAGGCCTGGCCGCGCTTGACGCCGCTGGCCGGGCAGCGCAGGTCCAGGCCCGGCAGGCGCTGTACGACTACGTCGACCGGATCTGGGAGGACGCCAAGGCCCGCGGCCTGGACCCGGCGGTCCGGCCGGACTGGAACGTCGTGGCCGGGCTGCGGGACCTGACCAACGCGCTGGTCGAGCAGGCCGGGCAGGCGCAGGCCGACGCCGGCGAGGACTGAGTCGCCGATGACCGACACCGGCTCGCGTGATGCCGAGATCCGGGATTTGGTCGCCAGCACGGCGATGCTCGGCCGGGTGTCCGGGCGTGAGCCGTGGCGCGAGCTGCTCCTGCGGTTGACCGGGGGCCGGTGGCCGCGCCGGTCCGGCTGGCCAATAGTGCCCCGGTTGGCCACGCCGTGGCAGGACACCGTCTCGAACGAGCGGATCGGCTGGCGGATGCGCGCGGCGAACCTACGCGCCCACGACCCCGATGACGCTTCCGTACGGGACGAGTTCGTGTTCGAGGTCGACTACCAGATATGTCATCGGTGCCGGATCGGCTGGGTCGAGCAGCCGCACACCCTGCCGGGCTACCGCCGCCGCGGCCTGGCCGCCGCCGGCCTCGCGGCGCTGCGTAGGGAGAACCCCGGCTACGCCTGGCACACGCTCGGCGGGCACATCGACGACTCGTCGGCGTTTTGGGACACCATCGGCGCCGACGTGCCGGGCGGCTACCGGCCCCGCCGGGTGTGCGAGCACGTCACCGCCGGTGGCTGAACGGCCAGCACGTCAGAGGGGCGTCTGAGGATGTGGATTCGAGGTAGGGATGGCGGCCGGGAAGGTGCGGGTGCGTCGGACCCCCTCCGTAGGCTGGACCGGACGGTAGGTCAGAGGAGAGGACCTTGGCGAAGGTGACCATCAACAAGCAGGGGATCGCCCGGATGATGCGCGAGATGCAGCGCGAGTTCGACAAGCATCCCATTCAGGTGACGACGGTCGCCGATGCACCGACGGGCCTGCGCGGGGTGGAGCGGCCGACTGGGCCGACGACGATCACCTACAACGGGCCGGTGATCCACGGCGGGGCCGCAGGTGCTCAGCTGGCATGGAACAACACCGGCACCGTCAACCAGCAGCAGAAGCGCAACGAGCAGATCACCCCTGGCTTCGAGGCCCTGGCCCAGGCCGTGGTCAGCACCCGACAAGGGTTGTCGGCGGTTGGGCTGTCGGAGCAGGACCTGCAGGACGCGGAGGCTGCCGCCGACGAGGTCCTCACTGAGGTCACCCAGGAGACGCCGGACCCGAGCCGGCTGCGGCGCGGCGTCGCCGCGCTCAAAGGACTGCTCGCTCCTATCGCCACCGGCCTGGCCACCGGTGCGGGTGAGGGAGCCCAGGCATGGGCACAAACCGCCATCGAGCAGCTGGGCAACGCTGCCATCGGCTGACTCAGATCCAGGAGCCTCGTCCACCGTGCAGAACTGGACACTCACGGCCGACGAAGTTTGCGCCCTACCCCTCGACGAACTCGCCTTGCGAGTGCTGGCCTCCGCGCAGATCGATGCGAGGCGCGCAGACAACTCGTGACGACGACGCATGCGCTACGTCATCCGACACCCAAGATCCTTGAAGACTGGCTAGCTCTCCGCCTGCCAATCAGTGGCGGCGGCTACAGGGAGCAACTCAGTGGAGAACCGGCTGACACCGGTGGGGTTCCAGTAGCCGTAGTCGTTGACGAAGCCCGGGCCGGCGATGAGGTACACGTCGTGGCGGGCCCTGGTAAGGGCGACGTAGAAGGTTCGGCGCTCCTCCCGTAGGGCGGCGGGCGCGGGCTCGTCGAGCCGGTTACGGGTCCTGTTCCAACGCCGGTAGGGGGTCACGGACTCGACAAGGCCGGGCAGGACGACGACATCGAACTCACGGCCCTTGGCCTTGTGAAAGGTGGTCAGTGTGAGTCGATTCTTAGCATCGGGGATGTCGACGACGGCACTGAGGTGGAGGATGCCACCGGTGTCCGGCAAGCGTTGCGGATCTCGGGCTCCAGCCCTGCTGAGCAGGCCAGCGACGTCATGACCGCCGAGCCGAACTGGGCTGGCCAGCGTCGATGTGCATGACAGGGTGTTCCTTCCTGCGGGGCGATGCCGGTCGATGGCGTCGGCCCGGGAAGGTCCACCCGACGGCAGATCTGTGATGAGTCACGCGAGCGCGAGCTGCGGACATGCTTCTGATCAGGCCAGCGAGGGTGGCGGCCGGCGCCGGCCGCGACGGTGGACAGGTCGACTACACGACACATTCGTCGATGGTCAGATTGCTGTGGGGTCACACCGTCACGGCCAGCACCGAACCTAGCGGATTACGAATCCCGGACTCGATCACCACGCATATAGAAGCGTCTGTGAGTCGGTGTGCTTCGGCGCTGCGCAGGACGAGGATGGCCTGCACGATCGCGGTGGCGCGGCGTGGGCAGCAGCGCAGCTTGACCAGGACCTTCCAGGTCTTGAGGGTGGCGACGGCGCGTTCGCCCATGGCGCGGATGCGGGCGTGGGAACGGTTGACCGCCTTCCAGTATTCTGCGCCGGGATTCGCCTACAAAAGCGGGCGAGTGATTGGAGGATCTCCTCGGCGGTCTTGGTCCAGATGAACGGACGTGGGTTGCTGTTCCAGTCCGCGATCCACGCCGGATGTCGGCCTCCAGGGACTGGACGCTTTTGTGAGCACCGTGGCGGATCTCTTGTTCGGTGATGTAGCCGAACCAGCGTTCGATCTGGTTGATCCAGGACGATCCCGTCGGGGTGAGGTGCATGTGAAAGCGCGGGTGCCGGGCAGCCCATCGCTACCTCCGGATTGCACTCGTAGCGCGGGCTGAGCAAGGGTGCAGTCGGGTGATCCATCCTCACCAATGTTCGACGGTAAGCAGTCGCTGGCGACGCTCCGCGGAGCGGTAGGACGGGCTCTGCTCGAAATGAGTGAGCTGGTACTCGACCGTCTCGCCCGTCATCATGTCCCTTACCGACACGAGGACGAGGTGGTTGGCGTCTACGTCTGCGGTCACGAGTACCTCCCGGCCCGTAGCGCGTATTTCGGCTCGACCAAAGACGTCACCGCCAGCCGTTGGCAGCTCAACTAACTCGAGAATGTGGGGAGTGCCGGCACGACCGACGAGCTGTATAGTCTCAGAACGCTTGGTCGGGATCGTAGTTGCCGGATCGATCAGCGGGTACACCTCGGTGTTATCCGTGAATTCATGTGAGAGGCGGCAGTGGCCAGGATCCCGGGCTCCGGTTCCCGGGTGGATCGACTTGCACCGGAATCCAACCCCGAATCCTAGGGCGTCCAGAAGCAAGACGTCTTTGACTCGTCCGGTTAGAACCCCGGTGTAGCGACCCAGACCATGAATGACCGCCGTTTCCTGAAACTCAGAAAGCACCGGAGCGCCGGGAAGTGCCTGATCAATCTGCTCTCGTACCGTAAAGATCTTGCCACCCTGTCCGGCTAGTACCACCTTTCCCCCCGCACGCAGCCAGTTTTCGATCGGCACACCATAGAGCTGATTTGCGAAGGGTTTGACCAGGGTCTCCCGGACCACCTCGTTCAGCTCGTCGGTGATCCTCCGAAAGGTGTCGCGGTCCAGTTCGATGCTGACATCTTGGAGTCCCCGGTCGCCATAATCAAGATCCGGCAAGAGCAGGGAGGTGGACTCGCGTCGGCCGAGATCGCGCTTGGCGCGTTCCGCCTCCCGCCGTAGTGCGCTGCGAAGCGAGAACGGTAGTTCGCCCGTCCAGCCATGCCGCTCGCGCAGCTGCCCTTCGGCGTACCGCACGACTGCCAAATCGAAGTCAAGCCCACCGACGACGTTACTGCCGGCCGCAGCCTTGATTTCAGCCACGCCCTCGCCACCCTCCACTAGGGCGACGTCGAACGTACCGCCGCCCAAATCGACGACGAGGAAATTCTGCTCCTCCCAGTAAGCCGTCTCGCTCGTGTGAGACGCGTTGAGCACCGAGGCAATATTCGGCTCGCCGACCATACGAAGCACGTCGAGGTCAGCCAGCGCGAAAGCCCGCTCGAGTGCCGCGGTCTGCCGCCGTGTGAAGTTTGCTGGACGCGCAGCCAAGCACCGTCGGACTGGAGTACCCAGCGCCTCCTCAGCGTTGCGCCGGATCGACCGGATGATCAAGCTCGCGGCCAACTCTGGCGCGATGCTGCGGCCGTCGATCTCATAGCTGACCGTGGCGCCGAGATCCCGCTTGACATGCCGGATGGTGGCGGCCGGCCGATAGTGGTCGGCTTCCACCGCCGCTGCACCCACGAGGTAGTCCAGTCCCGGCAGGAAATGTAGTACCGACGGCACGAGCGGGCGGCCATCCGTGCCGGGAATCAGCTCGACCACCCCGTCTTCCCGGCAGTACGATGCGATTGCATAGCTAGTTCCGAAGTCGATAGCAATCAATGGGTCGGTGCCGCTGTTGAACGTCTGCGGCACCCGGCGGCGACGTTGTTCGGCACCGATCGGCGTGGCTGCACGCCACTCGTTACGCTTTTGCTCAGATACCATCTCCAGTTGCTGGACGCCAAGGGGTTCCACCCGGGAATGCGGCACCTGTCGAGGCTTGCCTTCTCCTGTGGCGATCTCAGGAACCCGGCGAGCCAAGTAGGTGTCCAGTTCATAGACCGTCCTGCATCGGCATTGGTCGCTGAATGCCTCACAGAGCGCTTGAGTAAACACACCCGACTTGATGGCCTCGGCTTCGTAGGACACTGCCCCAGGCTGGCACGAGCAGAACGTGACCACGCCGGGCGGGCACAAAGCGTCGACGTCCACATTGCTCAACTCCGGCAGCGCCTTACCACCGTCCACTACGTTACGGCAAGCGTCAAGTAGCAGCACGAGGTGCGGAGCGGAAGCTGCACCGAGGTACCGGACGATCAAGTCGAAACGCAAGGCGGTTTCCTCGATAGCGTCCCGCACGCAGTCGATTGGCAACAGGTAGTGGGTGTTGTCCTGGGCCTGGAAGCCATGCCCGCTGAAGTAGAAGAACAGAACACCATCGCCGCCGGAATGAGTTAGTCGGGTCAGATGGCGAAGCAGATTGGTTCGGGTGGGGTGCATCCGCCGGTCTGGTAGGCCATCGTGTAACACGACCAACGAATCGCTATCGACGCCGCAGGTTTCGCGCAGCACCTCCGCGACGCGGGCCGCGTCGCGATCCGCATAGCGCAACGGCGCGATGTCGGGATCTTCATAATCCGAGCAACCGACTACCAGAGCGCGATTCACGACAGTTCTACTCCGGACGGGCGAAATACTACCTTGACACCGCCTTTGATCTCAGTCGACGCGGAACCGATGAGACGGACCTCGCCTTTCGCGGTAAACTCTAGCATCACCTCGAAGCTGTCCAGCTCGAACCCGCCAGTCGCGCGCCGCGCCGCCTGAAACACGCCGGCCAGCCGTCCACATATTGCTTCAAGATTGGTAGCCAGCTGATCGGCGTTCACCGTGCCGATCTTGGTCGCTGCTGACTTAGCTGCACTGAACAGGCCTTTCTCGCCGTCAAATCGATCGTCAGTATAGACAATTGCTATGAACGAGCCGTCAGCCAGCGAACCGGACATTTGAGACTCCATCCTGGAGTGTTAGGCTACGCGCTCATGGTACTCGGCCGCGCAGGGCCAGTGGATCCCCGTGGGGCAGTACTTCGTTTGCAGCTCGGTTTATCGGTGCCGATGAGGAGCGAGGCGTAGTACGTAAAAGAGCCTCCGCACACGGCGAATTCTGCACACCAGGTATCGGTGGAGACGAAGGCGCGATGTACGGCCGGTAGACCGGTGACGCTGGCAGGATCTCCACCGTCAGTCTGGACCACAATGGTCGGCTCGATGGGCAGGGCGAAGCCGCCCATCGGCCGGTGGCGATGGGCGGCGCTGCTTGTCAAAGTCACCAACCCGGTTTCTCGGGCGGACAAGTTCGTCGCCCGCCTTGCGCATCCATAGCAGCTGGTCCTCGATGACCTGTCGCCGCCGTTTGAGACCTGCTAGATCCTTCCGCACCAGGGTGCGGTAGGCAAGCCTCGGGATGCTTTAGCACTGGATGGTGCGGCGGACCGACCCGGAGCAGATTCCCCGCTGAGGACGGCCACCCACGACACCGAGCAGCGCATTGTCGACCGCGATATTGGTAGCGGATCCCAGCAGCACACGCTTACCCGCGGCCATCAAGGCGCCGATGGCCTCGGCCAGGACGCGTGTCCTCCCCCGTCCGCGGAGGCGCCAACGAGACGGACACCGGTGCCCAGGCACCACTCGTACGCCTCCTGCTGCATCGGGGTGAACCCTGCGACCGGATGCGCAACGCGAGGAGCGGTCGCAAGCCTCCCGACCCGCCTTGTTCCAGCTGTGCCTATGTCGCGCAAACCAGTTGCGTGTCGATCTTTGGGACACGCGGATGATGTCGTCGGAGCGACCGGACCGGCACACTGCGTGCATGTCGACTTCGACCTCGCCCAGACCTGTCCAGCTAGAGACGGTGCGACCTGACGACAACGACGCGGTCGCGCAGGCGTTCGAGCTCGGTTGTCAGTTCAAGGCTCGACTCGGAATGCAGATGCGTGGGGCCTATGAGCAAGCGGCCGGGGATGGGCACCTGCTGGTGGCCAAACAAGACGGCAGAGTGATCGGGTTCGCGCTCTACGGAGTCGCCTACCAGCGAGTCCGCCTCGCCTATCTGTGCGTGAGCACGGAGCACCGCCGCGGCGGGATCGCCACCATGTTCGTGGAGCACCTCTCGGCGAAGCATCACGATCTGGCCGGCATCAGCGTCAAGTGCCGCCAAGACTACGGGATCGACAAGCTATGGATCGATCTTGGATTTCACAAGCGATCACAGGTGCGGGGGCGAAGCCACACCGGCCACCTTCTCGACGTCTGGTGGCGTGACCACGGGCACCCTGATCTGTTCTCACGGCAGGATCCGCCTCTGCTGCGAGCCGCCCTGGACAACAACATCATCCGTGACCTGGGACCGGCCCAGAGCCGGCCAGGTGCCAGTGAATCGCTGGCACTGCTCGCCGACCACCTCACCGACCAACTCGAGTTGGTGGTCACCGCCTCGGTCCGGCGGGAGATCTCCGACCTGGAACCCGGCGCGACGAGGGACGCCTGCGAGGAGGTGATGAGCAGGTGCACACCTGCGGCGCCTGTCTCACAAGCCCTCAAGGCAGCCCAGAAGTTTCTCCTAGACCGCGTCGATGCCGAGCACACTCCGTATCCCGCTGGGCGACGTGACGAATACGATCTACGCCACGTCGCCTCGGCCGCAGCGGCGAAGGTCGGCGTTTTCGTCACGCACGACGCTCGGCTGATCAGCGTCTTGAGGAAGCCAGCCCGCGCACTGGGGTTGCGAATCCTCGAGCCCGCCGATGTCGTCGTTCACCTCGACGAACTGACACGAGCCGAGGCGTACCAACCGGTGGCGTTGCTCGGGACCGGCTACCAGCTCAAGGCCCTGGGATCGGAGCAAGACGAAGCGGTCGAGCACTTGGCCGCGACCGTAAGTGGCGAGAGCCGCAAGGATTTCCTTCGCCAAGTTCATGCCCTCGCTGTCGCGCGTACCCACCGTTGCGCCGTGATCACCCCAGACGGGGACGTCGCCGCTCTCTACGTAACCGACCAGCATGGCTTCGCGCTCACCGTGTCCCTGCTGCGCGTGGCCAACCAGCCCTTGGCCGACACCATGGCTCGTCAATTGTTGCTGATCCTGCGCAACCAGTGCCGCACCAACAAACTCGCCGCGATCGTGGTCGACGACGCCCACTTGTCGCCCGGGACGCAGCGCGCGTTGCTCGACGACGGCTTCCAACAGATCAACGGCCGGTGGATAGCGTTCGTCATCGACACCTGCGGCACAGCAGCTGACGTCGAACGGGACGCCAGCGCGGTAGCGCGACATCTCGACTTACCCGAGCCAACACCGTTAAGATCAACTATGCCTGCCGCCGTCGTCGCCCAGCTGGAGCGCACCTGGTGGCCGGCGAAAATCATCGACACCGCGCTGCCTACCTACGTCGTGTCGATCCAGCAACGGTGGTCCAACCAGCTGTTCGGCGTACCCACACCACTATGGCGCGAAGACCTCGGCCTCAGCCGCGAACACGTCTACTACCGCGCCGCCACAGGCGGCCCCGCCGCGCCCGCCCGCATCCTCTGGTACATGAGCGGGAACACACCAGCCGCGCCCGGCATCATCGGATGCTCCCAGCTGGAGCTGAACGTCATCGGCACACCAACAGACCTGCACGACCGCTTCCAACACCTCGGCGTCTGGGAACTCTCGCAAATCCAAGGCACCTCGGAAAACCAACGACGCCAAGCCCTGCGCGTCACCAACACCGAGATCTTCCCTCACCCCATACCGCTACCGCGGCTGAAGGCCCTCAGCGGGACACGAACCGGCCTGCTCTACCCGCTTTCACCACGCAAGATCGAACCTGAGCTGTTCGCTCAAATCTACCGGGAAGGCTTCGATCAGCATGCGTGAAGAGCCACCAGCCCTGCTGCTGTCCGTACGGCCGCGCTTCGCCGAAGCCATTCTCTCGGGCCAAAAGACAGTCGAGGTGCGCCGGCGCCGCGTGGCCGCCCGCGAAGGCACACCCGTCGTCCTGTACGCCAGCTCACCGGTGATGGCCGTCGTGGGAACCGCACAGCTCGAACGGTGCGAGAACCTCAGCGTGCAGGTCGCCTGGAGCAGCCACGGACACGCGATGGGCATCAACCGACGCGAGTTCGATGACTACCTGACCGGCACTGATACCGCCTGCCTGCTCTTCCTGACCAAGGCACTACCCCTGGGCGCCCCCCTGCCACTGAACGACCTGCGAAGCAGCCGAGCGTTCCACCCACCGCAAAGCTATCGATACGTGGCCGAATCCGACCCCACCGCCATCCGGCAACTCGCGGCCCAACGGGCGTAAGTTGATCTACCGGGGCCACGTAGGTCCGTCATCTCGACTCCTGCGCCTCAGCGATGGCGAGACACGCGGTGCTCGCGTCGACGAAGGCGGCGCCGACGGCGGTTTCTGGGAGTTCAACGGAGTCGCACGGGTTGTGTTGCTCCAGGTCAGCCAGAGCCGCCGTGGCCCTCGCACCACATCGGACCCTTGATGCTTCGCGGGTGGGGCAACTCATCAGCAGTTCAATGCTGAGCCCGTAACGGTCGTACGCTCAGTAGTTGGAGATTCTCATATGGTTGCCTCCTGAGTTAGGGTCAGGTTCGCCCCTCGGGAAGCTGCGGAGGATGTATGACGCGACGTAAAGGCCTCGTTGCTCAGATTCTCGATGCTCGTAAGCAGGCCAGAAAGCTTCAGGCCCAAGCAGAAGCGCGTCAACACCGGGAGTTCATGGCGGAGCAACCCGCCAAGAGGCCGAAGCTGATCGTGAGGCTCGGCAGGCCGACGCTATCACGAAGAAGGCTCAGGCCGCCCTGGCGCGGGAGGAGGCGCGGACCAAGCGGCTCTTCGATCAGGCAGCGGCGAAGGCGGCCCGTGAGGCAGCGCAGCGGGAACGGACTGAGGAACGGCGTCAAGCCGCTGCAGCGCGGGCGACAGCCCAAGACGCGGCCGGGGCCCAGCGGGCAGCCGAGCGCGAGGCGCACGCCCGTAAGCTTGCCGAGGCCGAGTTCCGGACCGAGGCGATCGCCTCGAAGGTCGCCGCCTACGGCCAGCTACTGGTCGACCGGAACCGACGCACCGCGGACTCGACTCTTGAACTTCGCGCGGCCTTGACTCACGGCGGGGCTGGCGCGTTCGTCGATCGACTGCAGCACCTCCTTGCCCAGTCGCGATATCCCGAGGGGTTGACCGGTAGCGCTGCTGCCCACTACGAGCCGAACTCGCGCGAGTTGCTCATCGAATACGAGCTGCCGCTGCAGGATGTCGTACCGACAGTGGCCGCCTACCGCTACACCAAAGCCAACGGGATGATGCCCTCACCGCGTAAGGACGCCGAGACGAAAAAGCTGTACAGCGACCTGCTGGCCCGGCTGACGCTGCGTACCCTCGCCGAGACATTCGGGGCCACTACCCCCGACATGGTGGAAAGTATCGTATTCAACGGCTACGTCTCCACCAAGGACCGGGCGACCGGCCGCGCCGTCCGACCGCTGCTGATCAGCATCAGTGCGGAGCGGGACAGGTTCGCCGAGATTGAACTCGACGAGCGGGAACTGGACCCCGTGCTCTGTCTGCGTAGCCACCTCAACGCTATCGTCTCCCCGCACCCGTACGACCTCGAGGGTGTACGTCCGGTGATGACCTTCGACCTGTCGAAGTACAAATTCGTCGACGAAATGGACGTCGTCGCCGGCATGGACAGCCGCACTGACCTACTGAATCTCTCACCCGGCGAGTTCGAGCACCTGATCCGCCGGCTGTTCGAAGCCGTCGGCATGAGGTCGTGGGTCACCCAAGCGTCCAAGGACGAAGGCGTCGACGGTGTCGCCGTAAACGAGGATCCAATCGTCGGCGGCCTCTGCATCATCCAGGCCAAGCGCTACAGCAAGATCGTCGGACTGGAAGCAGTCCACGCCCTGGCCGGCGTCATGGAGCACAAGCGCGCCGCCAAAGGCGTCCTCGTCACCACCTCCTGGGTAGGCAAAGCGAGCCGTGACTTCGCAACCGCGAACGGCCGCATAGAAATCATCGAGGGCCGGAACCTCAAACACATGTTGAAAGAGCACCTCCAACTCGACGTCCTTATCGGCTTGGACAAGCTGCCACCGGGGTGGAACCGGGCAGATATTGGCCAAACCGCCCCTTCCTAACGCCTCTAACACTTCAATCCCAAGGTGTTAGACATCTGTCAAGTAGGAATTCAATGCGGTGAAACGCGGCCGGAACTGGTACGGCACCTGTTCTCGGCCGGCGCATGCCAGCGAGGACAGCTGTGGTCCGACCACGCCCAGATCGGTAACGCTGCTGTTAGATTTCTCGGAAGTCGGTTACCTGACAGCGACCCACCCGATCGGCTGGTGTGCATGACAAGCACCCCCGACCACACTCCACCGGGTGACTTACCAATCACCTGACAACAACCCTGCGTGGCAGGGACCGCCACCCGCCACACAGCAGTTCACCCACGGTCTGCCACCGGCAGCACCGCTCCGCCGGAAACTCGGCATCGGCGCAATCATCGGAATCGTCGCTGGGGTAATCGTCATCGCATGCTGCGGCGTCACCGGGATCGTCGCGGTCGTGAGCGGTGGGCCCCAACCGGAGGCAAAATCCTCGCCGACAGCCGCAGCGGTCGCGGCGACTGTTCCCGCTGCTGCGGCACCCACACCGGCGCTGATGATGTCAGCACCCACCGCGACTGCTCCGGCTGCGACAGCCGCCCCCGCCCCTCCGGCACCTACCGCGCCGCCCGCACCGACGAAGCTGGTCATGCCGAACTTGAAGGGTATGAACGCTGCGGTCGCCGACGACAAGCTCCGGAAGCTCGGGTTCACAAACATTCAGTACGGCAGCCAAGACGAAAACGACACACTGGTTCTGATGCTGGCAAACTGGACAGTGACAGGGCAGTCAGCGAAGGCCGGCAGCAAGATGCTTCCGGACGACCTGGTGGTAGTGACCTGCACCAAGCAGAGCTGAGTCCTACGGGTAGTAATTCTCGCCGCGGTCCTGACGAACAACACGCCGGCATCGTGTTACGCGACTGCGAGGACCACTTCGACCGGCACCGGCCACACCAGAGCCTAAATCGCCGCCCCCGACGCGGTCGTCGCGATCGGCAAGCCGATCCGTCGGCGCCGCGTCCTTGGCGGCCTCATTCGAGTATCGACGAGCTGCTTGATCCGCTCACAGATCCGCAGCTCATAGCCTGCAACACGATTCTGACACGGTACAGGGGAGTTCCCATCAGCATGTCCACAGCACCGACCACGCTCAGCGCGCCGACCACCGGGAGCGGCATGTATCTCGCCGGCCTACGGCTCACGAACTTCCGCTCGTGTCGCGGCGTGGAGATCAAGCTTCAGCCCGGCCTGACGCTGCTCGTCGGCGATAACAACTCCGGCAAGTCCAACGTCATCGACGCGATGCGGCTGCTGACCACGCCGCTGAGCGGGCGGCGGGTCCGCTATCTGGAGATCGACGACGTCTCCAGCGGCGCGGACGGGCCGATCGAGATCGCGGGCGAGTTCGATGGTCTGACGCGGTTTCAGCAAGGCCAGTACATCGGCGCGCTCGATATCGCCACGAACAAGGCGTACTACATGACCCGGTTCCGGCCGAACGTGGACGTACCCCGCCGGTCCAAGGTGGAAAATCTGGTCGGGCGGGCCGCCGGGCCCGACGCCGAACCTGAGAAGCGCGACCAGATCCGGCACGTCTACCTGGCGCCGCTGCGCGACGCCAAGCGTGAGCTGGACTCCGCCACCGGCAACCGCATGGCGCTTATCATCAAGTACCTGACGAGCGAGGCCGACCGCACGGACTTTCTCGACCAGGCGATCGACGGGCTGCGCAAGCTCGAGGAGCACGATGTCATCACCGGCACCCAAAAGCGGCTGCAGGAGCACGTCAGCGACCTCACCGATCCGGTCCGTGGGCAGATGATCGGTCTGAGCTTCCGCGACGTCCGGCTGCAGCGGCTCGCTCGTGGCCTGCGTCTAAAGATGGCCGAGCACGGCGTCGACCTCGCCGACATCGAGGACTCGGGCCTCGGCTACGCCAACCTGCTCTACATGGCGTCGGTCATCATCGAGTTGCGCAACGCCCAGGACGCCGAGCTCACGCTCTTCCTCGTAGAGGAGCCGGAGGCCCACCTTCACCCGCAGCTGCAGGCCGTGCTGCTGGACTACCTCCAAGAGCAGGCCGTCAAGTCGCTGCGCGACGACACGGACGGCCCGGCGGGTCGCATCCAGGTAGTCGCCACGACCCACTCGCCGAACCTCGCCAGCGCGGTGGGCATCCGCAGCATCGTGGTCCTGCGTACCCAGGAGACCCCGACACCGGAGATCACCGAGGATTCCTCGGCCACCGACGTCGAGGTGGTGCCGACGGGCATCCAACGCGGCACCGCCGCGATCGCCCTGTGCGACATCGACCTGACCGATGAGGAACGCCGCAAAATCGACCAGTATCTCGACGTGAGCCGCGCCGAGCTGCTGTTCACCCGGCGCGCGGTCCTCGTGGAGGGTGTCTCCGAAGCCGTCATCCTGCCGCCGCTCGCACGCCACTGCGTCCTCAATAAGACGGCAACCAACTACGGGGCGAAGTGCCGCGAATTCCGGGCCGTGTCGATCATCAGCATCGGCAGCGTCGACTTCGGCCCCTACCTCAAGCTCCTCCTGCAGCAGGTCAACGGCGTTCGGCTCGTCGACCGGCTGGTGGTCATCACCGACGGCGACCCCGACGTCGCTGACGAAGTCGACCAAGACGACGACCTCAACGAAGAGCTGAAGGCCGGCGAGCCAAAGACGGAGGACGAGCCGGCCGCCACACTCAGCCGCAAGGACCGGCTGGAAGAGATCGGCACCCAGCTGGGCGCCGACTCGATCCTCGCCGTGTTCGCCGCCGAGTTCACGCTCGAGGCCGACCTGATGAACCCGTTCACGGTCAACGGCCCGCTGCTGGAGACCGCGTTCAAACGCCAAAAGCCCAGGTCGGCTAGGTTCTGGAGCACGCTGACGATGAGCACGAACCCGGCGGAGGTCTTCTACCGCAAGCTGCGCACCACCAAG
The DNA here is from genome assembly GCF_049179135.1 of Plantactinospora sp. WMMB782. NCBI lineage: Bacteria > Bacillati > Actinomycetota > Actinomycetes > Micromonosporales > Micromonosporaceae > Plantactinospora > Plantactinospora sp. WMMB782. The sequence continues at coordinate 2,795,050 of NZ_JBMHMC010000007.1, forward strand.
CGGTACATCGGCAAGGGCGAGTTCGCCCACGACGTCGCCGAACTGATCCAGAGCGGCGGCACGTTCGAGTGCCCCGCCTACCTCACACAGGCCATCCAGTCGGCGATGCGGTAAGCGGGCATGGACAAAATCGACTTCTCGCCGGCTCAGCGCGCCCTCATCGACAAGCCGGGCAGCGTCTTCGTCCCAGCGTGCCCGGGCGCCGGGAAGACCCAGAGCATCGTCGAGCGCTTCACCCAACGCCCCGGCGTCCCCGCCCGGCAGGGCGTCGCCCTGCTGTCGTTCACCAACGCCGCGATCAACGAGGCGCGTCAGCGGTGCGCCCAGCGGCCAGACCTCATCACCGCCCCGAACTACGTCGGCACCATCGACGGCTTCATCAACCGGTTCATCGTCACGCCCCTGTACAAGGCGCTAACGGGCACGGTCCCCACGTTCAAGGACTCGTGGCACACCGTCCAGGGCACCACGTTCGGGGTGGCGGGAGTCCCGCTGGAGTTCCAGCTCGGCTGGTTCGCGTTCGACCACGACGGCGGCAACGCCCGGCTGGTCAACCACCAGATCCCGTACGCCCAGCGAAGCACCGTAACCAATCTCCCGGACTGGCAGCGGAATAAGGCCAACACCAGTGCCTCACGCCTGGCTCGCCGGTTCCTCGCGAATGGGGTGATGGACTGCGCGGCGACGCGGGTACTGATGGAGCACTACCTCACCGACCCGACCAACCGGACCCGTCTGGGCCAGCTGATGAGCGCCCGGTTCGGGTCGGTCATCGTCGACGAGGTGCAGGACTGCGACAGCAGCGACATCTTCCTCATCAACTTCCTGCTCGACTGCGGCATCGAGACCGTCATGGTGGGCGACCTCGACCAGTCCATCTACGGCTTCCGCGGTTCCACCATCGAGGCGGTCGAGAACCTCGTCGGCCGGGTCCCCGAAGGAACCCGGCTCGACGGCAACTACCGAAGCTCTCCGGCGATCTGCGCCGTCGTTGACAGCTTGCGCGCCGACGCCGGGACCGATATTCCGCTCGGGAGATGGAAGGACGACCAGCACCCCGTCGTGATCCTGCCCGTGAGCGGGTTCGGCCACGCTCGCTCGAAGATAATCGAGGTCGCCAGGTCGATGGGCTTCACCCACGAGGAAATCAAGGTACTCGCCTACGCCGAGAAAGACGCCCGCGAGTGCGCCGGCGCCTCACCGCCTGGCGACAAGAGCGGCGGCAAACTCGTCCAGCTCGCCCAGGCCGCAGCAACCCTTCAAGACCTCCGCGCCAGCGCCCGGGCTCGGACCCAGGCCATGCAGACGATCGAAGGCATCCTCCGCGGGCTCGGCCACGACGACGACCGTGTGCTCGCCGACGCCGAGTTCCTCGACTCCGTCGGGCTCACCCCCCGCACGTTCCGGGAGGGTTGCCTGCGGCTCGCCAGTAGGACCTCATCCTTCGACGGCCCACCCAGCGCCTTCCGCGCCGAGATGCGCAACGGTATCAAGGCGTTGGGGTGGGACGACTGGATCAACGCCGGCAGCCTCCGCTCTCCGAACGGCGACACCTGGCCGGTCCTCATGGTCGACGAACCCGATGCGCTCGACTGGTCAACGATCCACGGCTTCAAGGGCCTCCAGGCAACGGTCACCGCGGTCGCGATCCCGCCGCTGCCGAAACGCGCCACCTCCACCGACGGGGTCGGGCTCTGGGGCGAGGGCAATCCCGGCGAAAGCCGGCGGGTGCTGTACGTCGGCGCATCCCGCGCCCAGCGCCTGCTCATCCTGGTTACCGCCGACCCGCAGGTGCCGGCCGTGACATCCTGCCTTCAACGGGATGCGGTGCCGTTCATGGTCGTCCACAACACACGAGACGCCGGGGGCAAGAATGCCTGACACCCCAGCGGCTTCGGCGCGGCAGTTCCAGGCCTGTTGATCGGTATCAACCGATACCGGTCCAAGTCGGTGCGGCGACTGGCGTCGGCCTCCCGCGATGCGAAGGCGCTGCACGCGGTCTTCTGCGACAATCCCGGGGACGCGAGCGGCACGTTGCTGGTGGACCGGGCAGCAGCAGTTGGCCAAGCGGGTTACGGGTCCGCGTTGGACGGTGAAATCACCGACCATGTCGGCTATGACAAGCACGACCGGGCAGGTCGGGGCAGTGGGAACAGCCGTAACGGCAGCCGGACGAAGATGCTGCTCACCAACGTCGGGCCGGTCGAGGTCCGGGTTCCGCAGGAATGGCGTCCGCGATCTTGCCATCGCGCCGTCCTGGGTCGTGGCGTAGCACCACGCCTTGAAGACAGGTTTGGGGTCGGACTCCCGGTAGAGCCGCACCGCGCGGGCGCGCAGTTCGTCCGGGTACTTACGAGGGGCGGGCACAGAGAACCTCCTGGTCAGGGCCTATCAGACCATGATCGAAAGTCTCCGAACTATCGGGGGAACCTCAGGGTCTGCCGCCAGCCAGGCACGGATGGTATTTCGCGGTCCTGGCCGACCTGGTCGGGTACGACAATGGTCAGTTCGGTGCCATCGGGGATAGTTCCGCGCTCGATCAGCCGATCCACGGCGGAGGCCCGACGAACTTTCGCGGCCTGCGTGGCGACGTGGGTGCCACTGCTCGAGCGCGGACGAACCATGTACTCCTCCTGTCATCCATCGCCCGTATTCGAAGGTGACGACCTTCATGTCACTGTCGATAAGTTCGGGATGGTCGATGACCCATTGCTGCAGGTGTTGACGTTCCAGTAGGCCGGCCTCGACCAGCGAGATCCGCTGTGCTGGTACCGCGCTGGCCCCGTTTACCGTGAATACGATCTCGTCAGGCATGGGCGGTGGCTCCTTCCAGACGTTTGAGCTGGGGTCTAAAGCGCGCGCTGGCTCCACCGATGTTCTCCGGCCCTGACCAGTTGTTGGATTCCCTCGATGGGTTCAGCGGATCCGAACCGGTTCCAGCCAGTCAATACGGCGTGAGCTCCAGTGCTGGCTAAGGCCAGTACATCGTCGGGGCCGATCATCTCACCCTCTGCAATACGTACGACCCTTGGGGGCAACTCCAACGCAACACGGGCGAACCTTTCCTGAAGTGCCGCGTTTCCGTTCGGCCCAGTGGTGACGATGCTGATGACTGCGGCTCCGGCCTCCAATGCTCTATCTGCTTCATCGAGCGTACGCACGCGCACTACCGCAGTCATGCCAAGTGCCTCAATTTGCCCTAGCAGTGCAACCAGAATCTTCTGTTCGAGTGCTGCTGCGACGAGCTGTACCATATCCGCACCGTGCGCTCGTGCCTCGAATACTTGGTAGGGCCAATAAATGAAGTCATTGCACAGCACTGGTATGTTGACTGCGGCTCGGACTATGGCCAGCTCCTTCCATGACCCGCCGAGCTGCACTCGATCCGTTGGTACCCTTATTGCGCAGGCGCCAGCGTCCTCAAATTGCCTAGCAAGCCTCGCGATGTTGGTCGTGTTGGCCCGGACGGCGGCTCGTTCCTCCGCATCGGCGATGATGCCGACGCCTGGGGCGCGCAAGATTGCTAGAACGTCACGTGCCGGCGCGGCTTGAGTGGCCCGTATTTGTATTTCAGCCAAGGAGACAGTCGACTGGCGTTTCATCAGATCCGCTCGTGCCAGGTCGATGGTGTGAGCGATCGTGTGTCCTGAGTCGGACTTATTCGCGGCAGAAACGTCCGCCGACGTATGTGCGTCACCTACGTACAGCCGGATCCAGGCCTTGGTGGAAAGTTTCTGACTCGTGACACTGAGCGGCCTATAATGTTCCATCAGGTCGTTGACCTGTCGGTACGTGTTGTCGGGCATTATGGTTGCCAATACGGAAGTCGACTCACGCAACGCCTGACGCACGGCTTGGGTGTCGAGCAATCGAACAGCGGCAACCACCGCCTCTCCTGTAAAACCAACCGCTCCCGAGACGACCAAACCTTCGCATATGGACATACGTAGCCGTGCCTGCGCTTCGGCGGAACGGGTTAGGTTGTACCTCTGTAACTCGGTCGCGAGTCGGTCCGGCACTTGCCGCGCCAGATGGTCGATACTCTGACCCGTTGGTGCAATAATCAGCAGGCCATCACCGGTATCCGTGAAAACGCATCGTTCCCATGGACACTGTGCCTGCTCAAACGCGCGTTGGAGGGTCTCGTACAATGCGCCACGGAGGGCGAGCTGATGTGCGTTGGTACGAGCGGCGAATCCGACGATGTCGAGCGCGAAAATTACGTGCCGCCCGGATTCCGTTTCAGGCGGTTCACCTATCGCCAGGCGGGAATCTAGCGTGTCGAGCGCAGAACTCCGGATTTCTGGACGATCTGCCATGCACTCGCGCGCGAGGTCGAGCAGTTGAGGCCGGTACCGGGTCTCGACTTGCGCCCGATGTAGCAGACCTGTGATCAGTTGCTGGCATGCCACGGGATTCGACTGGCTCGCTGCCATCGCTAGAACGTCGCGCCACTCGTCTTCATGTGCGAGCTGAACTAGCAGATCAGTCGCATTCTGATTGAGTACGGCTTGTGCGGCGAGGTATTCCTGCAATGTGGGGTGGAGGAAATCGATTCGGCCATTCACTGACTCCCGTAGCACAGCGGAGGTCTCAATCAGGGTGTTCAGTACCTGCTCGGCGGACGCAACCACCTGCGGCATGTTTTCTAGCTCGATGTTGATCTGGTCGACGACGGCCTTTCGGTCGGCCTCAATGTACTTGTTCAAGAGGAACCAGTACGCCAACTGCGTCAGAAGGACTCGCTTCTCGGAGTAGCCGAGCATTGAGCGACGGTGAATGCCTTTAGGGCCGTCGAGCTCGAGCATCATTTGCAGGACAGCTTCATAGATCTCATGATTGCGCGGGAATGATGTAGTGCGACGCATGGCGATCGCGCACAAGATCGAGCACATGAGTGGGGTGGTTGCTAACCTTGCTAGATGAGGATTTGTCGCCAACGCATCAAGAAGGAGTTCTTGGGGATGGGTGTCGCCGCGGTCAGGAAGGACGGTCGAATACCATTTGCGTACATACTTTTCGACATCTGTGGGAGTAAAGGGCTTTAGCTCGACTACATGGAAGCGGGCGTCGGTCCAGTCATCCAACCTGGGCGGGCGCGTACTGACCACTAGACGAGCGGTAGGGAAGCTGGTTGTCAGACGGTGCAACCATTCCCAGGTCTCGGACCGGTTAGGCTCAGGCAGCTCATCAAGGCCGTCAACCAGTACCAGTGCTGTGCCCTCTCGAAGGACGCGGCGGACCCATTCACGTGGCACCGGGTCCTCCGGCTGGTGTGACATTGTGTCGGCGAGCCGTTGCACCGGATCTGTCGCCTCATTTGACTGGCTGTTCAACCGAACCAACACTGGTATCGACCAACCAAGTCCTGAAAGTTCCCCGCGAGCTGCCCGAACGGCAAGCCAGATGAGCGTGGTGCTCTTCCCTGAGCCGGCCGCGCTGCACACTAGGATTCTGCGATGATTGGCCACAGACTCCACAAGAGGCTGACTGTCGGCGGCGTCAGCGTCTGGGATCCGCACCGAGGGCGCAACGAAGCCCTTCATCAACGAATGCCGCATCCGCCATGAGTGGAACCCCGCGAACTCCATACGATCCATCGACTCGGCGATAAACCGTAGATACCTCGGGGTGAAGTCCTCTTCGATCTCAGTCTGCTGCCTATCCATGGCCTTGCCTACGGCGGCGGCGATGGCACCAGGTCGTCTCAGCGCGTCAGCGAGCTCTGACGCGTCCGGCGGCAACTGGGACAGCGTCTCGCAGACCGCCACACAACTCAATCGGAGCACAACGTCGTACGCGGGGAAAATTTCCCGGTGACCGCTGAGGAGTCGAGCCAACCGAGCAGGATCGTCGCAGTCCCAACGGCTCCGCCCTGGCAGCGATATCTGACCGACGGTGTTATCAACCGCCGAGATCGCCCGGACACGTTCGTCTTCGGACAGCCCGGGCAGCGCCAGCAAATGTTCCGCCACGGCGTCAGCGATAGCGTCGAACTCGCGCAGGAGGCGCCGTCGATCGATCGCGCCGACGATCCGCGTGGCCAGTGTTGCCATAAGGTCGTCGGCGCCGTCGAGCCGAGGGTCGTCCAGCCAGGTACTCAGCCCCGCACGGGCCACCCACGCGCCAATCCGCAACGCGCCGGACTCGGGCTCACTCACCCGAACCACCCTCTTCCGCCTGCCGGAATGCCGATCCGACGATTTCGCCCGCCGGTGGGCAACCCGCAATCACCATCCGTTCGTAGACCTGCGAGTCGAACCTCAGCGACGCCCCCCGTAGCGCCTGCGCCACCGCAGGTCTCCCGTCAGTGGATAGCCGGGCTAGGAACGGCAGGACGTCGTCACCGCCGATGTGCATCGCCGCCTGGATGAGGGCGAGGGTGACTTCGATGTCGTCGGTTGACTGCTCAGCGAGCAGGTCTACCACGAGCGGCCCCACCAGAGCCAACGCCTTTGCGTCCTCCACGGTTTGTGGCATCAGCAGGCCAGAGGTAGCGGCCTCCACCCGCCGCCGCAGTTCCGAGCCGAGCCCAGAAACCGCGCGCAAACAGGCGTGCGCGAGTACGAGGAACTGCTCCCTCGTCCCTGCTTGCTCAGCAGCCCTGCCCAGCAGTCCGGACAGTAGCTCCTCGGCCCGGGGAAGCGGGGCATGCCCAGCGGCCATCACCACCAGGTGCTGCCGTTCGATCCGATGCGAGTCTCGGAGCAGGAACCGGATATTTCCGCCCGCCGCGGCCTCCCGAGCCGCAAAGTAGTCTCGCAGGAACGGGATCGTGAAACACGTCGTTCCGTCAGGTCGTACCTCGACCAGCCCGCTGCGGGTAACCAGGTGATTGAGGACGCTAGAGGCCGCGCTGGGCGCGCTACCAGATACGCCAACCGGACCTAGCACATGACCGATCCGCTCCTGCACCTCCTCGACGCGGGGAGCAGCCAGATCCTCCGTGATCATCCAATACGCAAGATCCTGTAACACCCGGATGCGCTGCTCCACCGGCGGGGCCAGGTCGTCGGCGACGCCCCGCTCCCGGTCACGCTCGTCGACCAGGACGTCGACCACCATTCTGACTAAGTCGAGCCACCCGCCCGGCAGGTGCACCTGGTTGTCCCTATGCAGAGCACACATCAACGCGCAGGTCAACGGGTTGGCGGACAACGCACGCAGGGCGTGGCATGACGCGAGCGCAGCCAGAAGACGCTCCCGGCACGCATCGACCTCCGCGTGTGCGGCATCGGAGCTGAGCGTGTTGGCCACCGCATCGTGCCATCGACGGATGAACATCCTTGCGTCATCCGGACCCATGGGAAGTAGATCAACGACATCGAAGCCGGCTACAGCCGCCCAGTCTTCGTCGACCGCCCCCGGCCGGCTGGTCAGCACGTATCGCGGCCGATCGAACTTGGCGATCAGCCCCTTCACCCACTCCAGTACCGCGGGACGCCGATCCCCAGGCACCTCATCAATGCCGTTGATGAGCACCAGGCTCTCGCCGTCTCGTAGCTGGCGATGGATCCAGCCGCGCGGCATCTCACCGGCGATGTCCCGTCCGACGGCTTCGAGGAAATCGTCCGGCGACGGCAGGTCAGCGTGAACATACCGATGTAACGACAGGTAGAACGGCACGGCTCCGTTCAGCCCTGCGAGTTCCCCGGTCAGGCTTCTACGGGCGGCGAGCACAAACAGCCGGGAGAGACACGTCGTCTTGCCGCTGCCGCAATGACCCCTCAAGAGCACGCGGGATCGGTTTGCGAGTGCGGACTCGACCTGCATGACGGTCGGCGGGGCCGATGGGTGGTAGACCAGCGTGGGCATACTGAGGTACGCCAAGCTCAGCGGGTAGCGGCGGCTCGTCACGCTTAATCGCGCGCTCGCTAGATCGACCACATCGAGCTCACTGGAGACAGCCCGCCGGTAGTTCTCCGTGAAGGCCATGTCGCTCTGCCTCGCAGCGTCCGCGATGGCCCGGTGCGGCGCGTCCCTCACTTCGTCGGCCACCGCTGTCAGCCGGCCGATGATCTCCGGGATCGCCATATCGGTCAAGCCGGGCAGAGCCGTAACGATTTGCACAACCTCCGTGCAGCACATCTGCAGCAGGAGGTCGTACATGCTGGTCTCGCTCTCGCCGAAGAAGCGAGTCGCGCGGTGTGCCTCGGTGAGAGAGCGGATCACGCGTTCAAGACCCGTGGCGTTGAAGTTGATGCCCAGGACGAGACCAGCGGTGGGAGGCACCAGCTGAAACGTCTCGCTGACTGCCTCTACCACCACGGCCCGGCCGTCCTCGGACAAGCCGCGGAACTCGTGCTCATACTGGTCAAGCACCCGACGGGCGATTGTGTCGGCCATGTCGTCCAGTTGTCGCCGAGCTTTGCGAGTTCCCAGGCGGTCGATCGCCCTGTCCCCAAGCATCGCCGTGAGTCCGCCCGCGATGTCACCGACAGTCTTCTGCCCGGTGACCGCCTCACACGCCTTCGCGACGAGCACCTCGCCGAGCTTGACGGCGGCAATCTCGAGCAAACCCACGAACGCGGTCTCCTCCGCTTCGGCGTCCCGGGCTTTAGTATCACCGGGCGCCACCCGTCGAGACGCACGACGCGACCCATCAGCGCGAGAATCTTTTCAACCCTGCCGCGGCTGGTGGGGATCCGTTTGGTGCTCGGTGGGTGCTCGGACGTCGCGGCACTGACACGGACGTACCGGGACCGGCCCGGATTCCAGGGCGTCTAACCGGGCCTCGACGGCATCGGAGCCTATTGATGTAGGGCCAGGACCTGCAGGGATTCAGCGAGACTCATGCGGACTAAGGTGGACGCGGCCGAACGGATTTCTGATAGAGTCGAACCTGGAGGAGACTAAAATCCACTTCGGACTACGGATCAGAAGGTTAGGGGTTCGAATCCCTTCGGGCGCGCAAGATCAAATGTCGCCTGACCTGCGAATGTGCGGGTCGGGCGCTTTGTTTTCTAATCCCGGTTGGACGGGTGGGTGCCACGTGGATGCGATGTGGCTGCCGGCCCGGGTCGCGCTGGTGCAGGTGTCGGCGGTGATCACGATGCTGGAGCGGCCGAGGAGATCTTGCGGGGTCTTCGGGTCGGCACCGGCCTGACGGGCGAGGGACGCCGCCCTTCCGCGAGTAGGTGGCCAACGCGACCACGCAGTAGACCACGCCTTCCTGGTCGGGTGTTCGGTGATGTCGGTGACCCGCAGCCGGTTCGGCTCGCCACGACCTGAAGACGGTCGTGCCGCCCGCGCCAACCCCTTCTCGCGTGGCCCGCGTAGAGTTCCGACGAGGACGAGATCGGGATGGGGGTAAATGCGATTCGTCGCGCGGCAGTCGGAGTTGCGCGAGCTCGGCGCGCTCTCGGCGGCTGCGGCGGACGGGCGCGGAGGCGCGATGCTCGTCCTCGGCGAGGCGGGCATCGGCAAGTCGACGCTCGTCGAGGCCGCGGTCGAGTCGCTCGACGGCTGGCGGGTGCTGCGCGCGAGTGGCGTCGAGTTCGAAAGCGAGTTGCCCTACGCGGCGCTGCACCACCTCTGTGCTCCGGTACTGGAGTACCGCCGTGAGCTTCCGGCACCTCAGCGGCTCGCACTGGAGACGGTGTTCGGGCTCGGCGCAGGTGCCGCACCGAATCCCATGCTGGTCGGCCTGGCCGTACTGAGCCTGCTGGGCGCCGCAGCGCAGGACCTTGCGGTGTGTTGCGTGCTCGACGACGCGCAGTGGAGTGACAAGGCGTCGCGGCAGGCACTGGCCTTCGTCGCGCGCCGTATCGGTGCCGATCGGGTGGTGCTGGTGTTCGCCGCCCGGGGAGTCGCTTCTGTCCCGGAGTTCGACCGCCTCCCCCAACTCGTCGTTGCCGGGCTCGCGGCAAGTGAAGCCCTTGACCTGCTGCGTTTGTCAGCGTCGACACTGCCCAGTCACGACGGTCCGGTCCTGGAACGAATTGTCGCCGAGGCGGACGGCAATCCGCTCGCGCTGGTGGAGTTCGCCCGGAACGCAGATGCGTTGGGCCTGCCGAACGTGGCGACCGGAGGCGTGCAGGGCGCGTTGGAGGCGCAGTTCACGCGTCGGATCCAGCGGATGCCGGCGCGGGCCCGGTCGGTCATGGTGCTCGCCGCGGCGGAGCCCTTGGGCGACCTCATGCTGCTACGCCGCGCCATGACGGTTCTCGGGCTGGACGCCGCCGATCTCACCGGTGCTGAGGAGGAGGGCCTGGTGCTGGCCGGTCCTCCCTTGCACTTCCGGCATCCATTGGCTCGTTCCGCGGCGTACCGGTCGGCGGATGCCCGGACACGCCGGCAGGTACACGCGGCGCTGGCCGAGGCGACCAGTGCCGATACCGACGCGGACCGTCGCACGTGGCACCGAGCCAGCGCGGCCGCCGTTCCCGACGAGTCGACAGCGGCGGAGTTGGCGCGGTCGGCCGTGCGCGCGCACGAACGTGGGGGCTTCGCCGCGGCAGCGGCTTTTCTGGAACGCTCCGCCCAGTTGACGCCGGACGCCTCGCGGCGGGCAGGTCGGCTGCTGTCCGCCGCCCGAGCGCGGTTGAAGTCCGGGTCGCCCGAAGCCGCGCGTGAACTGGTGAACCAGGCACGCCTCGGTTCGCCTGGAACGGCTGACGGCGCTGAGCTGCGCCTCCTGGACGCGATGATCGACTACCACGTGGCGCGTAGTATCCCGGCGACGCTCGCACTTGCCGACGCGGCCGAGGAGCTCGAGCCCGACCAGGCCCGCGAGACCTACCTGGAGGCGTTCGCCTCCCTGATGTTCAGCATTGACGAGCCCGGCCGGCTGCGCCGTCTCGCCCTACGCATCCAGGGGCGGGTACCGCGACGGTGTCCGCCCCGCGCCGTCGATCTTCTACTCGACGCCCTGCTCGCCCAGAACCTGCTGCCCGTCGACGAGGCGGCACCCGCGATGCGCCGCGCGGTCGAGGCGTTTCAGCATCAGGCCCGGGTGCCCGATGCGAGTCCGTGGTGGATGGAGCGCGCCTGTGTGCTCAGCGCCGACCTCTGCGACGAGGTCGCGATGGAGCAGCTGACCGACCGTCAGGTCGAGCTTGCCCGGGCACAGGGAGCCTACGCGATTCTGCCGCATGCACTGCGTTTCCAGGCGGCCGCCAGGATCATGGTCGGCCGGTTCGACGATGCGGCCGCCAGCATCATCGAGGCACGCGCGGTCGACGAGGCGGCGGGCACGACCAATCTCCTCGGCTCGGACCTGACACTCGCCGCCTGGCGTGGTGACACCGAACGGTTCCGCGAGGTGCGAGAGGTGCTGCGCCACTGGGCCGGGGTGGAGTACACCGCCGTCTTCTACGCGAAAGGCGTGCTGTGCAACGGGCTCGGCGGCTACCAGGAGGCGCTCGACGCGTTGCTTGTCGCGCGAGATCGGCAGCAGCAGGGTTCGTATGTCGTCTCCGCGTTCCACGGTGAGCTCGTCGAGGCGGCCGTGCGTGCACGTCGGCCGGAGGAGGGCAGGCTCTCCGCCGCCTGGCTTGAGGATCTCGCGCGGGTCAATCCCACGTCGTGGGCGGTCGGCGCGCACCTGCTCGCGCGAGCGCTGCTCGAGCCGGGCCTGGGCGCCCACGAGCTGTATGTCGGTGCGATCGACCGGTTCGCCCAAACCCGGCTACGTGGGCACTATGCGCGCGCTCGCCTGCTGTACGGGGAGTGGCTACGCAGTGTGGGCCGCCGTGCCGAGGCGCGGGTGGAGCTGCGGGCCGCGCACGAGCTGCTGAAGACGGTAGGCGCGCGAGCCTTCGCCGACCGGGCCGTACGGGAGCTGGCGGCCATCGGCGAGCATCCCGGTGTCGACGAGACCGACCCGCTCAACGCGCTGACCGAGCGGGAGCTGCTTGTCGCTCGCCGGGTCGCGTCCGGCGCGGGCACCAAGGAGGTGGCCGCGCTGCTGTTCGTCAGTCCCCGCACGGTCGATGCCCACCTGCGCAGCATCTATCGGAAGCTGGGGATATCGTCCCGACGCCAGCTCCGCGAGTTCCAGCTGTAGGACAGACGGCTGGCCCCGCCACCGGGGCCGGTGGCGGGGCATCGGATTTCAGCGCCGTCAGAGGCGGTGCCGCTCGCAGTCCCGTTCAGCCGTGGTCTTCAGGTCTCGTAGCCACGCATCGAGACCTGCCCCGAGCGCGGTGGTGGCGAACTCGACGTCCGCCTCGACCTGGCGGCCGCGCCAGGTCTCCTCGGTACGCACGAGGACCTGGCCCCCGACCTCGGTGAAGGTCCAGACGTGGACCCCCTCGTCGATACGCAGTCCTTCGCCCACCGCTGGACCACTCCACCGCACGCACTTCTGCCGCTGGAGCTGCCGGACGGTGGAGGTGACCACGAGAGTGGTGGCGGGATTGAGGTGTGTCTCCTCTACCGGAGTCGTCCACCGGAACGAGGAGCCGGCGCGCAGCGGACCGGAGTCGAGACGCCGGCTGGTCAGGACCGGCGGTTGCCAGGACGGCCAACGCTCCACATCGGTTTGCAGCTTCCAGATCGTCCGAAGCGGTGCGTCGATGACGGCTTCGGCCCGGTAGCGGATCTTGGCCTTCGGGTCGACGCTCTGCCCCGCGCAACGCGGTGCTCCGGAGTTTGCGCCGCCGCCCTGCGCGGAGGCCTGCGCCGACGTGGCCAGGACCCCCAGAACGCCGGTCATGGCCAGCGAGGCCGCCAGCATTCGCATGATGCCCGGCCAGGATGCCGGACGGAAGACGGTCAAAGTTTTCCCTCTCACTAGGTTCGTCGCGCGATGAAAACTCGTCGCTATCCGACGGCGGCGGTTTCAGCGGTCGGTTTCAGCGGTCGGTTTCAGCGGTGTCCTTGAGCCGTTGCAGCCAGGTGACCAGGCTCTCGTCCAAGGCTGCCTGGATGGAATCGGGGTCGGCATCGACCGGCGGGCCCGCGAAGGACTCCTCCGTGGACACGACCAGTCCGTCGTCGCCGGGAGCCAGTTTCCAGACGTGGATGCCCAGAATGCCGTCCGATCCGTTGGCGTGTCCGGACCAGACCAGGCGTTCGTACGGCCGCACCTCGGCGATGGTCGAGACGATGTCCAGCCCGGACGCGGACCACCGGAACACCGATCCCGGCCCGAGAGGGCCTGGGGTTTCCACCCGCGCGTACGGAAGCTCCGGCAGCCACGTGGTCCACGCGTCGATGTCGGTGAGAACGTGCCACACGGTCTCAGCCGACGCGTGCACCGTGACGCTGTGGCGACTGATCACCGGTGCCGTCTCGTCGATCCTCGAACCTTCGGTCGCCGCGCCGGTGACCTGCCCGTTCTCCATCGCGCTACCTCTCTGCGGTGAACGGCGGCCAGTTGGCCGCCACCGTTTCGCGGGGCTGCCCCGCACAACGGAGACGATCCTGCCAAGGCACCCGCCTCGCCGGCATCGGCAAGAACTACCTACTCGTCGTGGCCGCTCTCCACCCGGCGCAGGTCGCCGGCTTTCGCCGCCGCCGCGACAGCGGAAGGGCTCGTGGTCGGATCACGCTCCGGCGGGCCAGGTCGGTCGGGCGGTGGAGCCATTTCCTGGACACCGATGGTGGCCAACAGTTCCAGTTTGCTCTGCGCGTCGGTGCCCGGTCGCGCCGTCAGCACCACGACCCGCAGGTCGCTGTCCTGGGTCGGAAGGATGTTGGCGTCCAGGGCGATCTCGCCAACCTCCGGATGGACAGCGGTTTTGTGCGCGCTTTCGTGAGCCGCGACGGTCGGACTCGCCCACAGCTCGCGGAACCGTGGCGTGCGGTTCAGGCGTTCGATCAACGATGCGACGTCGGGATCGTTCGGGTACCGGCCGGTGGTGGTCCGCAGGTCCGCGACGAGGGACTGCTCGAACCACGCCCGTTCCGCCGGGGTCTGTCGGACCCGGGGGTTCCGTCGTTCGAACTGGGTGATCATGGCGTTCCGGTCCTCGACGCTGGCTCGGGACGGGTCACCCCAGGTTGCCGCGAACAGCGGGTTCCAGTGCAGCAGCTGCCAGGCGGCGTCGTACACGGCCAGGGGGCTGGCGCCGAGCTGGTCGGCAACCCGGCGCACACTGACCGGCACCAGTCTGGGGATGCGGTCCGGGTTGGCGGTATGCCCGGCCAGACGCAGCAGGTGGGCCTGCTCCTCGTCGTTCAGCTGCAACGCGCGGGCCAATGCCGAACACACCTGAGCCGACGGGGTCTTCGCGCGGCCCTGCTCGAGTTGCGCGACGTACTCGGCCGAGATGCCCGCCAGCATCGCCAGCTCACCGCGGCGCAGTCCGGCGACCCGCCGCGGTGCGTGGTGGGCCAGCCCGACGGTGGTGGGCTCCAGTCGGTCCCGCCAGGCGCGGAGCGCGGCACCAAGGTGGTTCATCCGCTTCATGATCCGGCATCCGGTCGCCTCTGTCCTGGTACCAGCGGTACGAGGAAGATCTCCGACTCCCTCGGAACGTATCGGTGTAGCAGCATCGGCGGATGCTCAAGGTGACGCGAATGAACCACATCGGCGTGCCCGTCAGCGACCTCGACCGGTCGGTGCGGTGGTACGAGGATGTTCTCGGGATCGCCGCGAACGGCGTGACCATCTCGGCCGACAACGCTGCGCTCGGCGCCGTGGTAGAAGTCGAAGACCCCGCGATGCGAGCGGTGTTCTCGCTCGCCGGAGACAACGTCCTGCTGGAACTGATCCAGTACGACCGGCCGGCGCCGAAGCCGTTCGAGGGCCGAAACTGCGACGTCGGGGTGATGCATCTCTGCTTCGAGGTCGACGACATGGACGCGGCAGTAGGCCACCTGCGGAAACGCGGCGTCCACCTCAACGCCGACCCGGTGACGTTGGCGAGCGGAGACGGAATCCACGCTGGCGAGCTGGCCGGTACCAAGATCCTTTACCTGCGCGACCCGGACGGCATCCAGTTGGAACTCTTCGAACTCCCTCGGTGACCACACACCGCGCTGCCCGGCTACACGGTTACACCTGGACGTAGCCGGATTCGCGGCTTCCACCAGGCGGACCGAAACGGCCTTCGACTATCGTTGGTGCCCGTTCTCGGCCTGCCGGGGGGTCGTCTGACGACGACCGGCGCCGGGCCGACGGAGCGGCCCACCGGGCGGCCGGATGGTTGACCACGCCGTCGGTGTGATCCGGGCGGGCCCGGCGTCACACCGAGCCCGCCCGGCTTCCGGACGGCCTGTTCCAGACGTTCTGGTTGGTTTCCCCCTGCGGCCGGTGGACCCGCACGCCCCCGCACAGGACGGGCCACCCAGGATCATCGATTGATTGCCGCGAGGCTGAATCGCTGGTTGGTCTGTCCGTGGCAGTCGTAGATCTGGATCTGTGCGCCGTTGGCCGTGCTCCAGGCGTCCAGGCACCGCCCGGACTGCACGCCACTGATGGTGCCGTTGGAGTTGACGTTCCACTGCTGGTTGGTCTGGCTGTGGCAGCTGTAGATCTGCACCGCCGCGCCGTTGCCGGAACCCGCCGCGTCCAGGCACATGTCCCCGTACACCCGTAGCTGCTTGTTCGAGGTGTACGTCCAGGACTGCTGGACCTGCCGGTTGCAGTCGTAGAGCCGTACCCGGGTGCCGTTGGTACGCGACGCGTTCGGCACGTCGACACACCGGCCCGACTGCGCCCCGACGATCTCACTGGCCGAACCGGGTGGGCCCGTTGGCGGAACGGTAGGCGAAACGGTGGGATTCACCGGGGGCGTGGTCGGGTTGCCCGGGGGCGTGGTCGGGTTGCCCGGTGGGGTGGTGGGTGCGGCGCGGTCGAGGCCGAAGAACTGGATGGCGGCTCGGGCCATGCCGGTGGACGGGAGGCTGTGTCCGGCGCCCTGGATGGCGTATGCCTCGACCTGGGTGCCGAAGCGGCGGCGGTTCCAGTTGGCCTGTGGGGTGTCGGTGGAGGTGGGGGTTTGGCTGAGTCCGTGGACGTTGGTCCACTGCTCGATGGATTCCTGGAGCAGCGAGTAGGGGACGAGGGTGTCGTTGGTGCCGTGCCAGAGTTGGATCGGTGGGCGGGTGCCGGTGAAGCCGGGGTGGGCGGCGCGGACCATGTCGCCCCATTGTTGGGGGGTGCGGTTCATGGTGCCGTTGGTGCAGGGGCCGCCGGGTGGGTAGGCGGCGGCGTTGGCGAAGCAGTTGAAGGGTACGCCCATGAAGGAGGCGCCGGCTTTGAACAGGTCGGGGTAGACGGCGAGCATGTGTTGGGTCATCATGCCGCCGGAGGAGCTGCCGGTGGCGTAGACGCGGTTGATGTCGCCGCCGTGTTGGGTGCGGGCGTAGTTGACCATGGATTCGATGGAGACGGGGTCGCTGCCGCCGCCGCGTCGTTTGGATGCGTCTGACCAGGTGTCGAAGCATCTGCCGAAGCCGGCTTCCTGCATGGCGCTCGGGTAGATGACGATGAAGCCGTACTGGTTGGACAGTGAGGCGAATTCGCTGCCTGAGTAGAAGCCTGGTCCGGAGCCGCCGCAGCCGTGCATGGCGACGACGATCGGTGGGTTGGCGGGGCGGTTGTCCGGTACGTAGATGTGCATTCGCATGCCGCCGGGGTTGTTGCCGAAGTTGGTCACCTCGACCAGCGACGCGGCGGATGCCGGCGGGGACAGGGCAATGCCCCCGACCGCGAGGAGCACGGCGCTGGCGGACGCTACCAGCGCCGCCCTGGTTCGTGACATGACACCTCCATCGATGTTCGTTTATCTAGACCTTAGGCACGTACCTGACGACCGTCAAGTAAGTGTCTAACGTCTTCTGCTGCCGGCGGGGTCCCGCCCGGGCGAGCCGGCCGGGTACCGGGCCGGTGCGGTCGAGTGACGGAGGCGACGGGACACTGCCGCGAGAGAGCGAAGGCGGGCGCCCTGACACGCCAGACCGGCCCCACGGCGCGGGGCCGGGAGCGCCGTTTGCGCCCCGTCCGTCGTACGGGGCGTTGCACTGCCGCGCTCGACGCGCCACCACCGCCCGAGCCGGTGGTCGGAGACGGCCGGCCGGTTCGGGTCGACCCGGGCGGGTACCAGGCTTCGCTGGTCGGGCAGTCCGGCGCGCGTTTCCGGCGCTGTTGACCTAGACCCCGGTCTAGCACCTAGCGTCCGCTGTCATGAACGGCGACACAACCCCACCGAGCTTTGCTGCGCAGCTCACCGCTACCGACGTCCTCGACGGAATCGACCTCGGCGGCAGGACCGCGGTGGTGACCGGAGGCTATTCCGGCATCGGCCTGGCGACGACCCTCGCGCTCGTCCACGCAGGCGCCCGAGTCGTCGTACCGGCCCGCCGGCCGGACGCGGCGAAGCAGGTGCTGGCCTCCGTGACCGGCACCGACGTCGCTGCGGTCGACCTCTCGGACCTCACCTCCGTACGCGCCTTCGCGCAGCGGTTCCTCGACGCCCACGACACCCTCGATCTTCTGATCGCGAACGCCGGGATCATGGCCTGTCCCGAAACGCGGGTCGGTCCCGGCTGGGAGGCGCAGTTCGCGACCAACCATCTCGGCCACTACGCGCTGACGAACCTGCTGTGGCCGGCCCTGACCCGGTCTCCGACGGCTCGGGTCGTCTCGGTCGCCTCCGGCCGTGCACCGGCCTGGCACATACGTTGGGACGACGTGCACTTCGACCGTGGGTACGACAAGTGGGAAGCCTATACGCAGTCGAAACTCGCCAACATACTGTTCGCGCGCCATCTCGACGTACTCGGTCGGGAACGCGGTGTTCGAGCCTTCTCGGTAAATCCCGGCTGGGTCCGCACGCCGCTGCAACGGCACCTCGACGTCGACGAGATGGTCGCCGCCGGCTGGATCGACGCCGACGGCACCGCCAGACCCGGGCTGTTCAAGAGTGTCGAGCAGGGTGCGGCGACGCAGGTCTGGGCCGCCACCTCGGGCCAGCTCGACGGTTACGGTGGCGGCTACTGCACTGACCACCGCATCGTCGAGGGCGATCCCGCCGACGGCGCCGAGGCCGCCCGGCTCTGGATGCTGTCGGCCGAGCTCACCGGCGTGGACATCGCCCGGTGAACTTCCAACAGCCTGAGACACTCCTGCGGAAGTGCGACCGAGAGCGATGAGGGGCGGACCTCGCCGCGCTCCCGGCCGTCGTCGTCGTGGTCACTGAGCGACCGACCGGGCTGGCTGACGCTACGGGCACGCGGACCGACACTCGACCGGCCCGACGCCGCCGTTGTCGGCCGCCGCCAACAACACCACGACTGCCGGGTTGTCACCCACCTCGACGCCGGATCGGGTCGCCCGGGCCTGACGGTACGGATCGACGAAGCCCACCACTACGACCTCGAAGCGGAGGGTGACACGGCGCGGGTGGCCGCCCGCATCGGACCGCCGTGCCAGACGGTGGCGGAGCATGCGATTTCCGCCGGGCCGGTCACGCTGGCGATCGCCACCCGCACGGATTCCGGGTTGCCGCCCACGGTCACCATGACCGGCGACGCCGACCAGGCGCACACAGGTGTGCGCGCGGCAGGCCCGGACACCATCAGTTTCGAGCTCGTCACCGACGAACGGACGATCACCCTGGCGGAACTCGACGGCCGGTAGCTGTCGACCGAGTCGCGTCCGGCTTCACCGGACGCGTCATCGGCATGTAGGTCACCCGAGGTGAGGCCGCCTTCGACTGGCTACTTTACCTACCCACACCCCCGCCGGAGGAGCTGACGACCTGAGGCCCGCTCCGCACCACAGACCGGCCACCAGCAGCCGTGGCTGGGCCTGAAACGGTGAAGCCGGCCAACTCGTCGGGTGGGCCACCGGACACCCGGTGGCCCACGGTGCGGCTACCGCTCGCGGCGTTGCCGGGCGGCGAGCCGTGCTCAGGAGTAGAGACGCAGGACCCGTACGACGGCCTCCCGGTCGCCCTCGACGCGTACTGTCCCGTCGCGCTCGGCAGGTGCGAGTGGCAGATCGTCGAAGAGGAGTCTGCTCCAGACCGTCGACTCCGCGGTTACCGTGGCAGCCGGCTCCGTGGCAACACCCGGCCGGACGTCGAAGCGCCCGTCGATCGAGGAGACGCGGTATTCGCGGATCGGCGGGTCGGTGCGCCGGCCGTCGTAGAGGCGGAGGGTCAGGGTCGGTGCCCCGTCCGGCACCTCCGGAGCCATCGTCCGCATGGCGAGGACCGTCCCGTCGGGAGTCATGCCGCCGTCCGTGCTCGGGTCGGGACCGGCGGAGTACCAGCGCCCCAGCGATCCCAGGACCGACTCCAGCTCGCGGCCCCAGGCCGTCGCGACGTAGGCGCGGGTGCGGGCCAGGTCCGGCAGGACGACCTGCTCGACGATGCCGCTCTCCCGCAGTGACCGCAACCGGTCGGTGAGGACGGCCGGGGTGATGCCACGGACCGACTCCTGCAGGTCGGCGAAGCGCTTGGGTCCGAGGATCACCTCACGCACCACGATCAGGGTCCATCGGTCACCCACCAGGTCGAGAGCATTCGCGGCGCGGCAGGCGTCCCCGAGTTCCCGAAAGGTCCGCTTGGTCGGCACGACTGCTCACTACCTTCCCCAGTAACTATGGTCACACAAGTGCTCGCTATGTTTAAAATATCGACATGACAGCCATCCACGCCACCACCCCTGCACCGCCGGTCGTCGATCGCGGGACCTGGCTCGGCGCGCGCGAGGCACTGCTGGTCCGCGAGAAGGCCCATACCCGGGAGGGCGACGCGATAGCCGCCGCCCGGCGCCGCCTGCCGATGACCGAGGTGACACCGGTCCCGCTCGTCGGAGCGTACGGCCCGACGCCACTACCGGACATCTTCGCCGGCCGGGACCAACTCGTCGTCTACCGGCACATGTGGCACCCCGGCAAGCCGTTCGAGGACCAGTGCGAAGGCTGCACCGCCACCATCTGGGACTTCCAGAACGCGGCCTACCTCGAGGAGCGCGGCATTTCCTTCGCGGTCTTCTGCGCGGGACCGTACGAGGAGGTGGCTCCCTTCCGCGACTTCATGGGCTACACCCATCCGTGGTATTCGACGCACGGCATCGAGGATCCCGCCTACGCCGGCGACGGTGGCGGCGAGATCGTCTGCTTCCTGCGCCGCGACGACCGGTTCTTCCTGACCTACGAGACGACCGGCCGGGGCGTCGAAGCGATCATGTCTTCGCACAAGCTGCTCGACCTGACCGTCTACGGCCGGCAGGAGGTCTGGGAGGACTCACCGGAGGGCTGGCCGCAGGAACCGACCTGCACGAGGTGGCGCAGGGACGGCCGTCCCGTTCCGCAGTGGACCAGACCAGGAGCTGGGCCGGTCGGCGCACACCGGCAACAGCACTGCCACTGACGGGGCGACAGCGGGCCGCGAGGCTCCAGCACCGCCGGGTTGCGCGGGTTGGAGCCCGTGGACCGGCTCAGGAAGATACTGCGAGCGCGCTGCCTCTACTGCCGGGTTCCGGTTCGGGCGGCCCGCTCGACGCTGTCGATCAGGCGGCTGTTGTGCAGGGCGTGGCCGAATCCCGGGGTGTGGTGGGTCCGTCGGTGATGTCGCGGGCCAGGCTGGCGTACACCTCGCCCATCCGGCCGGTGTACTCCTCGGTACAGAACTCCCGGTCCGCCGTCTACGGCCCGTCGCCGGCGTGCACGGTCCCGGTGCGGCGTTCGGTCGCGGCGGGGTAGACGCGGGTCTCGGTGGCCTTGACGGCGACCCAGACCGGTTGACCGGGTGCGAGGCGCAGTTGGGCGGCGGCCAGTGGGGTGATGTCGGCGGCCACCCCGACCGCGCCGCCGAGCTGTACCCGCAGGTTGTCGCCGTGCCGTTCGACGCCGGTGACGGTGGCCTGCCAGGTGTTGCGCGGGCTGCCGTCCGGCCGGTTGGGGTGCAGGGCGACGGCCGACGGTGGGAAGGCGACGAAGACGTCGCCGTCGTGGCGTTCGCCGGTGGTGAGCGTGAACCCGGCACCGACGACGACGGTGTGCCCGTCGGCGTGGCCCCGGTAGAGGTTGAGCCCGACGAGCCGGGCGACGTAGTCGGTGCGGGGCTGGGCGGTGATGGTGGCGGCATCCCCCTCCTGCACCACCCCGCCGTGTTCGATGATGACGAGCCGGTCGGCGAGGACGAGGGCGTCGAGCGGGTCGTGGGTGACCAGCAGGGTCGCTCCGGTGTGCGCGGCCAGGTGTCGCCGGAGCTGGGCGCGGGTGTCGAGCCGGGTGCGGGCGTCGAGTGCCGCGAGGGGTTCGTCGAGGAGCAGCAGCGCCGGGTCGACGGCGAGGGCGCGGGCCAGGGCGACCCGTTGGGCCTGCCCGCCGGAGAGCTGCCGGGGCTTGCGCCGGGCGTGTTCGGCCAGCCCCATCCGCTCCAGCCATTCGGCGCCGCGCTGCCGTGCCTGCCGCCGGGGCAGGCCGTGCCGGCGGGGCCCGAACGCGATGTTGTCCAGGGCGGTCAGATGCGGGAAGAGGAGGTAGTCCTGGAAGACGACGCCGATCGGACGCCGTTCGGTAGGCGTCCAGATCCGCCGGTCCGGTTGGTCGAGTACCCGGCCGGCCACGGTGAGGTGTCCGGCGGAGAGCGGCAGCAGGCCGGCGAGGGCACGCAGCGCGGTGGTCTTGCCCGCCCCGTTGGGGCCGAGAAGCGCGACGACCTCGCCGGCGTCGACGGTCAGCGGCAGGTCGAGCCGGAACGTGCCGCGGTGCACGATCAAGCGGGCGTCGAGCACCGGGCCCGCTGCCGCCGGTCCGGTGCCACCGCCACCGGACGAGCCACCGTGCACGGTCAGGTCGGCGGTCACGGCGCGCTGATCCAGCGGTCGCGGAGGCTGGCCAGGATGGCGACGGAGACGGTGAGCAGGACGAGGCTGAGCACGATCGCGGCTTCCAGATCGGTCTCCAGGGCCAGGTAGACAGCCAGCGGCATGGTCTGGGTGCGGCCGGGGAAGTTGCCGGCGAAGGTGATGGTGGCGCCGAACTCGCCGAGGGCCCGCGCCCAGCAGAGTACGGCTCCGGCGGCGACGCCGGGGGCGACCAGGGGCAGGGTGACGTGGGTGAAGGTGGTCCACCGGCTGGCGCCGAGGGTGGCGGCGGCCTCCTCGTAGCGGGTGTCCGCGCCGCGTAACGCACCCTCGACGGCGATGATCAGGAACGGCATCGCGACGAACGCCTCGGCGAGTACGACGCCGGTGGTGGTGAACGGCAGGGTGATCCCGAAGGTGGCGTCGAGCCAGCCGCCGAGCAGTCCCCGGCGGCCGAAGACGAGCAGCAGGGCGACGCCGCCGACCACCGGTGGCAGCACGAGCGGGACGGTGACCAGGGCGCGTACGACGCGGCGGCCGGGGAACTCGACCCGGGCGAGCAGCCAGGCCAGGGGTACGCCGAAGAGCAGGCAGAGCAGGGTGGCCAGGGTGGCGGTCTGTAGCGACAGCCGCAGCGCGGTGACCACGCCCGGATCGGCGAGCCGCTGCGGCAGCGTGCCCCACGGGGTGCGGACCAGCAGCCCGAACAGCGGCAGCACCAGGAAGAGCAGACCCAGCGAGGCCGGCAGGAGCAATGCGACCGGCGCCCGGCCGGTGCGTCTGGGACGTGTCCGTGGCGCGGTGTGGCCGGACCGGGCCACCGCGTCGTCGAGCGGTGACATCGGCTACGGAGCCTGGAACCCGGCAGCGGTGAGGACGGTCCTGCCGGTGTCGGAGAGTACGTGGCTGACGAACGCCTGGGCGGTGGTCGGGTTTGGAGCGTTCCTGACCACGACGATCGGATAGTCGTTCACCGCCGCGGCCGATTCGGGGAACTCGATCCCGTCGACGTCGTCGGCGGCGGCCCTCGCGTCGGTGCGGTAGACCAGCGCGGCATCGACCTCGCCCAGTTTCACCTTCGACAGGGCGGCCTTGACGTCCTGCTCCAGGGTGACCGGGGTGAGTCCCACGCCGGCGGAGTCGAGGGCCTTCCTCGCCGCCGCCCCGCAGGGCACCTGCTCGGCGCAGAGCGCCACCTTGGTGTCGGGCCCGGTCAGGTCGGCCAGCCCGGTGACCCCGTCCGGGTTGCCCTTCGGCACCACGACGACGAGCTGGTTGCGCGCGAACGTGGTCGGTGCGCCGGCACCGTTGCCGGCGTCGGTGACGACCTTCATGTTCGCCGGTGCGGCGGAGGCGAACACGTCGGCCGGCGCACCCTCGTTGATCTGGGTGGCCAACGCGGAACTGCCGGCGAAGCTGAACGTCACCCGCACCCCGGGATTCGCCGCCTCGAAGTCCTTGCCGATCCGGGTGAACGACTCGGTGAGCGACGCGGCGGCGAAGACCGTGACGTTGCCGGTCAACCCGGCACCGCCACCCTCCGGCCGGGGGCTGGCGGAATCGTCCCCGCCGCCGCAGCCGGCCAGTGCGACCACCGCCGAAGCGGTGAGGCCGGCCAGGGCGACGCGGAACCGTCGTCCGCTCATGAGCCGGTCCTTCCGCTGCTGACCGCGGGTGCCCCTCTGCCGGCCACGCGTGTGGTGGGCCGTTCCACGACGACCGTGGTCGACTTGATCACTGCCACCGCCACCGAGCCGACCTCGAGACCGAGATCGTCGGCCGCCTCGCGACTCAGCAGCGACACCAGCCGGAACGGGCCGGCCTGGATGTCCACCTGCGCCATCACCGCGTCCTTCACCACGGCGGTGACGATGCCGCGCAGCCGGTTACGCGCCGACGACCCGTCGGTGCGGCCGTCGGGACCAGCGGACTGCGCGCGCACGAATTCGGCGAGGTCCACCCCGTCGATCATCCGGTGGCCGTGCTCGTCCCGACCCGCCGGCAGCCGTCCGGCGTCGATCCACCGCCGCACCGTGTCCACGCTGACGCCGAGCAACTCGGCGGCCTCACCCATGCGAAACACCGTCACGGCGTGAATCTAACCGACCGCAACTGCCCCGGTCCATCGGCCGAAGATGCCGTATCCGCGATAGCAATTCCCTTGAAAGGGCTGCAGGTGCGCGATTGTGGAGCGGTTGCGGTGCAAGCCTGGGCAGGGCATGCTTCCGGCGGTTCACCCGTTACGGCGACGCGCCGCACCGGTTCCCCGTCGCCGCCACCCCGACAGGTCGGCTGGTGTTCCGCCGGATGCGGGGGCGACGACCAGCCGCCTCGGCCGGCGTGCGGCGAGAGGTGCGCGTCCGGATGGATCCGTCGACGCCGTGGGGCGGCGGCGGCCTCGAAATCCACCGAGTTCATTTATAGTTGTCGATGTGTTCATCCAGGCGTCCGGTCCCATCCGCACCCGAGTCAGGACAGAGCCATGAAACGCATCCCACCGAGAGCCATCGTCGCCGTCGGGCTCGCGACCGCACTGGTCGCCGGCCCGATGGAGGCACCGGCCATCGCTGCGGCGACCGTCCCGATCACGCTGACCGGCGCCAGCGCCACCAGCCCCAGCGCCGACGTCGTGATCGCCGGCCGGGCCGTGACGATCACCGCACCGGGCACCTACGAGGTCACCGGCACCCTCAACGACGGTTACCTGAACGTCGACACGTCCGCCTCGGGCACCGTCGAGCTGATCCTCAGCGGCGCCACCATCACCAACTCCAGCAACGCACCGTTGCAGGTCGCCGACGCCGACCAGGTCGTGATCACGCTCGCCGCCGGCACCACCAGCCGGCTCACCGACGCGACCAGGTACGTCTACCCGGACCCGAACACCGACGAGCCGAACGCCGCCCTGTTCAGCAGCGCCGACCTGCGGATCACCGGCAGCGGAGCGCTCAACGTCCGGGGCAACGCCTACGACGGGATCACCAGCAAGGACGGACTCGTCATCGAGTCGGGCACGATCACGGTGAACGCGGTCGACGACGGTATCCGGGGCAAGGACTTCCTCGACATCACCGGAGGGACCCTCGACGTCACGGCCGGCGGCGACGGCATCAAGTCCGACGACACCGAGGCGGACCGGGGCCGGCTCGCCATCTCGAACGGCACCGTGCGGGTGAGCGCGGGTGACGACGCGATCAAGGGCGAGAACACCGTCGCCATCTCCGGTGGCAACGTCACGGTCACCAACGCCTTCGAGGCCGTCGAGAGCCGGCAGATCACCATCAGCGGTGGCAACGTCGACGTCACCGCCCGGGACGACGCGCTCAACGCCACCGAGGAAGGGTACGGCGACTTCGACGTGGCGCCGAACGCCTTCGTCCGGATCACCGGCGGGACCACCCTGGTCAACTCCACGATCGACGGCATCGACTCCAACGGCTCGGTGACCGTCACCGCCGGCACGGTCGTGGTCAGCGGGCCGAGCACCGGCAGCCCCGGCGAGGGCGCGATCGACTCGAACGGCCCGGTCTACTTCAACGGCGGTACGGTGCTCGGGGCCGGATCGACCTCGATGGCGGTGCTGAGCCTGCCGCCGACCTCCGGCCAGGGCTGGGTCGCCCCGCAGCTGTCCAGCAGCCAGCCGGCCGGTGCCCTGCTCCACCTGGTCTCCGGCAACCAGGTGATCGCCTCCTACCGGGCCCCCAAGAGCTTCCGGGAGGTGGTCTTCTCCTCCAACCGGATCCAGAACGGGCAGACCTACGACGTCTACCTGGGCGGCAGCCTCTCCGGCACCACGGTCGGCGGAATGGCCACCACCGGCGGCAGCATCGCGGGAGCCAGCCGGCTGATGACGGTCACCGCCGGGCAGTACCGCGGCGGCCTGGTCGGCTGGCCGCCCGGCGGGCCCGGCTGGCCGCCGCCGAACACCCCGCCGCCGACCACTCCGCCGCCGACCAACCCGACCACGCCGCCGAACCCGACCAACCCGCCGCCGGGCGCTGGCGGTTGCACGGCCAGCTACGCCATCACGAGCCAGTGGCAGGGCGGCTTCCAGGGCGACGTACGGGTGACCGCCGGCTCGTCCGCGATCCGGGGCTGGCGGGTCACCTGGACGTTCGGCAACGGCCAGACGATCAGCCAGTCCTGGAACGCGACCGTCAGCGCCAGCGGCTCGGCGGTGACGGCCACGAACGTCGCCTTCAACGGCTCACTCGGCGCCGGGGCCAGCACCACCTTCGGATTCATCGGCACCTGGAACGGCAGCAACACCGCCCCGGCGGTGACCTGCACCGCGACCTGATCGGGTAGCGCCGGCCTCGCCGGCGTCGGCGGTCCCGACGGCGCCGATCTTCCATCGGCGACCGCCGCTCGATCGGCGGAGCCCGGCACCACCCGGTGCCGGGCTCCGCGTTCCGGGGCGGATGCCCGCCGCAACGTCAGGCCAGCACTTCCACGGCGTCACCGACGCTCACCGTACGACCTTCGCGGGTCGCTCCGTCCGGGTCGGCCCGCACGGTCAGCTGGAGACCGAAGAGGAGCTTCTGGTCGACGTTCCGCCGCGCGGCGAGCGTCCGTAGCGGCTCCCGGCCCCGCTCCCCGGTCTCCTGGTCGATCGTCGCGACAGCACAGCGGCCGCACTCGGCGGCACCGTGGAACTCGGCCCCGCCGATCCTGATCCGCCGGCCGACCCAGTCGGCCTCTGCCCACGGCGCGGCACCACTGACCACCAGGTTGGGGCGGAACCGGGTCATCGGCAGCGGCCCCTCGGTGCTGCCCGACTCCAGCAGCCAGTCGTTGAACGCGTCCAGCGACGCGGTGTTCGCCAACAGCAGCGGGGTGCCGTCGGCGAAACTCACCTCGGCGCCGGAGCCGGCCGGAACCTCCCAGGGCACGAGGTTGCCGGCGGGGTCACCGAGCCAGACCAGCCGGGCGGGGCGTCCCAACAGCCGGCCCAGCCACTCGTCGGCCTCCGGGCCGGCGGCGCGTACCTGCGAGGGCGGCCGGCCGCGATACACCAGGACCTGGCTCGCCTCGCCTCCGGTCGGTTCGGCCAGGTAGAGCGGGGCCAGTCCCGGTGCGTCCAGGGTCAGCCCGCCCGGCCGGGACACGGCCCGCATCGTCACCAGTTCCCGGTGCTGGTGCTGGGACAGGCCGAGCCCTTGTTCGTCCACGATCAGCCAGCGCCGGTCGCCGTCCAGGCCCCACGGCTCGACCCGGGCCGACTCGCGGTCCATCCGACGGCAACCCTTCACGGGGTACGTGTGAATCGAGACGACTCGCATCCGGTCAGGATGGCACGGGGCGGCGTGACGCGGGGTAACCGCGATCCGACGATCGTCCGGGTGCGGCGGTCGGCGCCGCTCGTACCCCCCGACACCGTGCCCGCCACGATCCTGTGCTCATCTCCCGCGGCGCCGGCGCCCTCGGCGTACCAGGAAGAACCCGGCGGCGGCCAGCGCGACGCCGAGCCCGGCGGCACCGGCACCGTAACGCACCGCTCCGGAACCGGTGTCCGCAGCTGGCACCCGGGCGACCGGCGACGCCGGCGGGTCACCGGAGGTCGCCGGCGGGCCGGCCGGAGCGGCGGTCGGCTCCAGCGCCGGGGGCAGTGCGACGGTGAACCGGAACTGTCCCTGGATCGGGTGCCCGTCGGCGGAGACCACCCGGTACGCGACCCGGTAGTTGCCGGACCGGACCGGCTCGACGGGCAGCCGTACCCGCCTGTCGACCGCCCGTGGCTGACCGGCGCCGTGCCGGACCCCGTCCGGGCCGGTCACGACGACCGTGCTGAAGTCGCCCCGGACCAGGCCGTTGAAGGTCAGCGTGATCTCGTCGAGTTGACTGCTCACCGTCGAGTCGGCCCGGGGGTCGCTGGTCAGCAGCTCGGCGTGCGCCGCCGCCGGCCGGACGTCCAGCAGCCCGCCCGCCAGGGCGCCGGTGACCGCCAGCGCGGCCAGCGCCACCCGCCGTCGTCCGGCGTTCCGGATCCCACCGTCCGGCCCACCCCGGCTGCCGGGAACTCGTCGCATCGGTCGTCCTTCCCGGTTGTCGCTCTTCCCGGTTGTCGCTCTTCCCGGTTGTCGCTCTTC
Source organism: Plantactinospora sp. WMMB782 (assembly GCF_049179135.1). Taxonomy (NCBI): domain Bacteria; kingdom Bacillati; phylum Actinomycetota; class Actinomycetes; order Micromonosporales; family Micromonosporaceae; genus Plantactinospora; species Plantactinospora sp. WMMB782. Next base: position 2,822,853 of record NZ_JBMHMC010000007.1, read on the forward strand.
CTGGTTGTCGCCCGGCCCGTGCCGGTCAACCCAGCACCTGTTCGCCGATCCAGCCGCCGGGCCCACAGCCGGGTGGGATGGCGAAGACGGCGGAACCGATCGGGGTGATCCAGTCGTTGAGCAGGTCCCGTTCGGCGAGCCGGCGCTGGATCGGCAGGTACTGCCGTGCGATGTCGGCCTGGTACGCCGCGAAGATCAGTCCGCTGTCGGCCCGCCCGTCGGCGTCCGGCACCGCGTCGTAGTTGTAGGGCCGGCGCAGGATCTTGAGCCGGTCGTCGGACACCCGGGCCCGGGTGACGTGTGCGAAGTCCGGCATGACCGGCAGACCTGCCTCGTTCAGGGCCGAGAAGTCGGGCTCGTCCCGCTCGTGCCGGCCGGTCAGCGGTGCTCCGGTGTCCAACCGTCGGCCGACCGCGAGTTCCTTGTCCGCCCGGCCGAGCCTGTCCCAGGTCTCCAACTCGGCCCGGATGCGTCGCAGCACCAGCGTGCTGCCGTCGCGCAGCCAGTCCGGGCCGTCGCCGACCCAGACGGACTGCTCGAAGGCGGCGGTGCCGGGACGGGGATTGGCGGTGCCGTCGAGTTGGCCCATCACGTTGCGCTGGGTATGCCCGTCGGCCTGGGCACCCCGGCTGCGCCGGAAGCCCCGCTGTACCCAGCGGACCGCCGCGAACGGCCGGGCGTCCTTGACCAGCATCCGTTGCGCGTGCGTGACAGTCAGCGGGTCGTCGGCGCAGATCTGGAGCAGCAGATCACCACCGGACCAGGCCGGTTGCAGCCGGTCGATGTCGAAGACCGGCAGTGCGGTGACGGACGGCGGCCGGCGGTCGTCCCGGCCGGCCGCCGGGTAGAGGTCGGGGCCGAACCCGAAGGTGACGGTGAGCCGGGCCGGCAGCACGGCGAGTTCCGGTTCGGTGTCGGCCAGCGGCGCCCGGCCCTGGGTCAGCCGGGCGGCATCGTCGGTGAGCAGCCGCATCAACCGGCCCAGTGCCGCCCGGTCGACTCCCCGGTGCAGGGTGAAGGCGACGAACGCCGCGTGCGCCTGCGGGTCGGTGGCGATGCCGGCCTGGCGGGCGCCGTAGAAGGGCACGACGTCGGTGCCGACGGCCGTGGCGGCGCCCGGGTCGACCGGAACCGGTGCCGGCGCCTGCCGGCCGGCGGCGGTCACGGCGACCCCGGCCGCCGCCCCGGCGACGGCGCCGCCGACGCCCAGGGCACCGCCGGTGAGCAGGCGCCGCCGGCTCACCGCGCGGGTCTCGGAGCGGTCGGTCACGGCGCGGGACTCATGGTCATCCCCGGCGCGGGGGCCATCGGCATGCCGGAACTCGGGTCGTAACTCTCCTCGGCGCCGGTGAACGGCTTGGCCACCGCCGTGAACTCGCTGGTCCGGCCGTCGGCGAAGGTGAGGGTGAAGGTCAGCTCGTCACCGGCCCGGACCGGCCTGCCCAGCTCCATCAGCATGAAGTGGTCGCCGCCCGGCTCCAGCACGTGACTTCCACCGGCCTTGACGGTGATGCCGCCGGTCTTCGGCCGCATCACCATGCTGCCGTCCTTCATCGTCATCTCGTGCAGCTCGATCGGCGAGACGGAGGTGCTCACCGCGGTGATGGTGACGTCGGCGCCGGTGTTGTTGACCAGGGTGCCGAAGGCGGCCGTCATGCCCTTGTCGGCGGCCTTGACCCACGGGTCCCGCACCATGAACGTCGCGCTGTCGGTGCTCGCCGACGAGGCCGGGCCGGGCGGGTCCGCCGGGGTGTCGACGGTTTGGCCGCAGCCCGTCGCGGCGAGTACCGCCAGCACGGTGGCGGCGAACGTGGCCGCCCGGCGACGTACGCCGGATGATGCCGACCTGCGCATATGTGTTTCCTCCGCTTTCTCGCTGCTCGTTCTACTACTGGTCGTCGTGGAGCAGCGGTTGGTTCCAGCCCGTCGAGCCGGAGCGGAGTAGATGCCGGCCCGCCGCCCCAGGCTGACGCACATGACGGCGGTCGGCACACTCACCGGCGCCGGTCGCCGGCCCGCGATCCGGTGCAGCACCGTGTCGGCGGCGTGCGCCCCCAGGCAGGCGGCGGCGTAGGCGCTCATCCGGAACGGCAGGTCCGACGGTGCCGCCGAGTCTCCGGCCGCGACGATGCGCTCGTCGTCGACGCTGCTCAACGTCTCGTCGGTGAGCAGGCGCCCCACGCCGTCGGTCTCGATACCTGTGGGACCGGCGCCGACGACCGTCAGCGTGGCCGTTGCGGGGGTGCTGGCGAGGACCGACCGCAGCCGCTGCGCGCCGACCACCAGCACCTCGGTCTTCCCGTTCATCGGTTTCTCCTTCACGGCGGAGGGGATTCGGCCACAGGACACCGTTCGGGTGACCGCTGTGACAGGTGTGCGACAGCTCACCGCGGAGACGGGCGCGGTGTCGCCCCCGCCGAAGGATGGGGCCGGGGGGTCGTTGCCGAGACGGCCGACCGGTAGGTTGTTCCCTCGGTGTGCCGGGAAGTCTGGTCGGCGACATGATCACCATGCCGACGGGACGGAACACCGGATGTCACTGCTGCTGATCTTCGCCGTTGCGCTGCTGCTGGCGGTGCTGCTGTCCGCGCTCGCCCACCGCACGGTGCTGTCCACGGCGGTCCTGTTCCTGGTCGCGGGCTTCCTCGTCGGCGACGGCGTCTTCGGTCTCGTCCACGTGACCGCCCGGTCGCCGGAGGTGGCGACGCTGGCGGAACTTGCCCTCTTCGCGGTGCTGTTCACCGACGGCATGCGGGTCGGCTGGACCGACCTGCGTGCGGCGTGGCGGCTTCCCGGACGCGCGTTGGGTTGGGGGCTGCCGCTCACCCTGTTGATCACCGCCGTCCTCGCGCACTACGTCGCCGGCCTGAACTGGGTCGAGTCCCTGCTGGTCGGTGCGATCCTCGCCCCGACCGACCCGGTCTTCGCCGCCGCGCTGGTCGGGAACGAGCGGGTCCCCGGCCGGCTCCGGCATCTGCTCAACGTCGAGTCCGGGGTCAACGACGGACTGGCCCTGCCGTTCGTGGTGGTGCTGCTGGCCATCGCCGCGCACGAGGAGGACCTGCACCTGACGATGCTCGGCACCGAGCTGCTGCTGGGCATCGCCATCGGGATCGCGGTGCCGTGGGTCGCGATCCGGCTGGAACGCACCCGTTGGTTCGCCGTCTCCCCGCAGTACCTTCCGCTCAACGCCGTCGCGATCGGCCTGCTCGTCCTCGCCCTGGGCAAGGCCAGCCACGCCAACCTGTTCCTCGCCGCGTTCGCCGCCGGCATCACCGTAGCCACGGTCGGCCGACAGCAGCGGGAGGCGTTCGAGCACTTCGGCGAACTGGTGGCCGAGATCCTCAAACTCGCCGCGCTGCTGGTGTTCGGCGCGCTGCTGTCGCCGGCGTTCTTCGCCGACGTCTCCTGGACCGGTTGGCTGTTCGCGATCCTGGCCCTGGTCGTGGCCCGCCCGGTGGCGCTCTGGATCTCGTTCCTCGGCGCCAGACTCGACCTCCGCGAGCAACTGGCCGCCATGTGGTTCGGACCGAAGGGCTTCGCCTCGGTCGTCTACGGCCTGCTTCTGCTGGCCTCCGGGATCGCGGGAGCCGAGCAGACGTTCGCGCTCGTCGCCCTCACGATCGTGTTGAGCATCCTCCTGCACTCCTCGACCGACGTGGTCGTCGCGCGTGGCTTCGACCCGGATCTGCTGCCTGCCTGGCAGCAACGCCTGGAGACGCGGGGCCGCCGGCTGATCCGCAGGCGCTCCAACCACCCGACCAGGAGCCGGACCCGCCGGGGGACCGACCGGCCGCCGGGGACCGACCGGCCCTCGGGGACCGACCGGCCCTCGGGGACCGACCGGCCCTCGGGGGACTGACCGGCCCTCGGGCGGTCGACCGCCCCGACCGGGCGGCTGACGGTTCGCCGGGCGATCGACCGCGCGCCGGGCGCCGGACCGGCGCCCGGAACCACGGCGGGTCCTCGGCCGCCGGCCGGCGAGCCGCGCGGACAGCGGTGGCGGAGGCGGCGGATCGCCACCCGCCGCCTTCGCCAAAGTCACACCCCCGCTGCCCGAGGTGACCCTCGGCCCGTCGAGGCCCCGCTCGGTCGGTCAGGCCGTGCTGGACAGGTCGCGCCTGCGGAAGGCGGCCACCGCGGCCTGGGTCACCGCGGCGGCGAACACGGTCAGCACGAGTACGGCGGCGACGCTGACCCCGTCGAGCGGGTACTCCCCGATGTGCTCGAACGGCGACAGGCGTACGGCGCCGGCGGGGATGTCGAGGATCGGGGCGAAGAAGCCGACGAGCATTGCGTAGCCGGGGACCGCCCAGATCGCCGGCAGTGCCCGTGGCACGGCCGCGTACAGTCCTGCGGCGGCGGCGAGGACCAGCCAGACCGCCGGAGTGTGCGCCAGGTGGCCGACAACGAGATCGCCGACGAGCCCGGCGTCACCGGTGCTGACCGCCGCGCCGACCCCCATCCCCGCGCCCGCGACGAACAGCAGCCACGGTACGCCGGCGGCGGTGACGGCGAGGTGGCTGCCGATCCAGGCCCGGCGGCCGACAGCCGTGGCGAGTACCGGCTCGGCGCGGCCGTCGGTCTCCTCGGCGCGCAACGCGTGTACGGCGAGTACGGCGAAGATCGTGACGGTGAAGGCCATGGTCAGGCCCATCAGGCCGAGGAAGCCGGCCAGCAGGTCAGCGGAGCCGCCCATCACCGCCACCAGGTCCTCGGGTGCGTTCGCGAAGCCGTCCAGCATCGGCTGGGTGAACGATCCGTAGGCGAGGCCGCTGACGAGCAGGGCGGCGCTCCAGCCGATCAGGCTGGCCCGCTGCAACCGGAAGGCGAGCGCGAGCGGGCCGGCCAGCCAGCCGGCGGCGCGGGGCGAACCCGGGCGGGGCGGGAGCAGGCCCGCGCCGAAGTCCCGGCGTGTCGACAGCGTGTACCCGACGGCGGCGGTGACCGCCGTGAACGCCAGCGAGATCACCAGCGGCCACCAGCGGTCGTGGACGTACGGTGCGGTCTGCTGGGACCAGCCGAGCGGTGACAGCCAGGACAGCCATGCCGGGCCGCTGCCCTGGACCGCCGCCATGTCGCCGAGGCCGCGCAGCAGGAAGGCGGCGCCGAGGACGGCACCGGCGAGGCCGGCGGAGGCCCGGGGGTACTCCGACACCTGGGCGGTGACCGTGGCGATGCCCGCGAAGGCCAGCGCCACGGCTCCGATGGAGAGGCCGAACAGCAGGGAGCCGCCGGCGTCGTACCCGTTGCCGGCCATCACCGCACCGACCAGCAGCGCGACGAGCACACCCATCAGGGCGGTGAGCAGCAGTGCGGCGGTGAGCTGGGCGTGCCGGCCCACCACGTTGGCGCGGACCAGTTCGGCCCGGCCGGTGCGTTCCTCGGCCCGGGTGTGCCGCACGACGGTGAGCAGTCCCATCAGCCCGGCGCCGAGCAGCATGTAGAGCCCGTACTGGCCGGCGAGGAACCGTTCGACGGTCAGCTCGTCGTACCCGAATCCGGGCCCGCCGAACAGCGCGCCCACCGGACTGTCGGAGAACGCGGTCAGCCCCTCCAGGTCCTCCGGGCTCTGGCTGACGCTGTTCAGGGCGGCGGAGTAGTAGACCATCATCAGGGTCAGTCCGAGGACCCAGCCGGGGAACCGGATCCGGTCGCGTCGCAGCATGAACCGGAGCAGGCTGCCGGTCCCGGTGAACAGCGTCCCGGGTGCGGCGGGGTGTGCGGGGTGGTCGGCGGTCCTGGTGGTCATCACGCCACCTCCGGCTCACGGTCGTGGCCGAGCCGGTCGTCGTAGTGGCGCAGCAGCAACTGCTCCAGGGTCGGCGGCCGGGCGGTCAACCCGTGCACACCCAGCTCGCCCAGCTGCCGTACCACTGTCGGAAGATGCTCGCCGTCGACCTCGAAGTGGAGGTGGCCGTCCTCGACCCGCAACCGGTGTACGCCGGCCAGCCCGGCGAGCACGTCGGCCGGCCGGTCGACGGTCGCCTCCACCGAGGTACGGGTCAGGTGTCGCAGCTCGGCCAGCGAGCCGGTCTCGACGATCCGGCCCTGTCGGATGATCGAGATCTGGTCGGCGAGGACCTCGACCTGGGCGAGGATGTGACTGGACAGCAGGACGGTGCGGCCGGTCGCCTTGACCTCGCGGATGCACTCCTGGAACACCGCTTCCATCAGCGGGTCCAGTCCGGCGGTCGGCTCGTCGAGCAGGAGTAGCTCGACGTCGCTGGCCAGCGCCGCGATCAGGGCGACCTTCTGCCGGTTGCCCTTGGAGTAGGTCCGGCCCTTCCGGCTCGGGTCCAGGTCGAACCGTTGGCACAGCTCGTCGCGGCGGACCGGGTCGGTGCCGCCGCGCAGCCGGGCGAACAGGTCGATCGCCTCACCGCCGGTGAGGTTGGGCCACAGCTCGACGTCGCCGGGTACGTAGGCCAGCCGGCGGTGCAGCGGTACCGCGTCCTTCCACGGGTCGTGACCGAGCATGCGGGCCTGTCCGGCGTCCGCGCGCAGCAGTCCGAGCAGGATCCGGATGGTGGTGGACTTTCCGGCGCCGTTCGGGCCGAGGAAGCCGTGCACCTGGCCGGTCTCGACGGACAGGTCGAGGCCGTCGAGCGCCCTCACCCGGCCGAAGGACTTTTCGAGTTGGTGGATGTCGATGGCAGCAGTCATTGTGGTACGTCCCGTTCGAGGCAGGCCCAGGGAAGCGCCCTGGGCAACGTGTCGTCGGAAGGTGCGGGAGAGAGCACCCCAGCGGGGTGTGTGTGGTGACTAGCGGGCGGCGTCGGCCGCGGCACTCTCCGGCGGATCCGGGACGTACATCAGGTAGTCGTCGAGCATCGACCGGTCGACGAGCAGTCCCTGGGCGAAGAGCTCCAGGGCGGGCAGCGTGATCTCCTGCACGTAGTGGCGGAACAGCGTGCGGAACGACTCGGGTCCGGCGGTCGCGCCCTGGGTGGTGAACCACAGCAACGCGCCACCCGTCGCCTGGTAGGCCAGGTATCGGGCCCGGGCGGCCCGGTCACGGCTGGGCCGGACCACCCCGGCCGCCTCCCCGGCGGCCAGGTATTCCCCGGCGTCCGCGATCATCTGCTCGATCAGGGCGGCCGCCAGCTCGCCGCCGGCCTGGAGACTGCGCAGCAGATAGCGCACCACCGGCGCGAACCGTTCGACCTCGGCGAGCTGGGCCAGGAACATCGACGCGGTGCCGTCGGTGAGCGTCTTCGTCTTCTGTTCCCGGACGACCGCCAGCACCTGCTCGTCACAGGCGCGACGCAGGCCGTCCTTCGAGCCGAAGTGGTGCACCACCAGGCCGGCGGTGACGCCCGCGTCCGCGGCGATGGCCCGCAGCCCGACCCGGAAGCCGTCCCGGCCGAACCGCTCGACGGCGGCGTCGCGGATCCGGTCCGCGGTGGCGAGGTCGCCGTCCCGCGCACCGGAAACCATGTCGGCCGATGCCACAGCACTACGTTAAACACTCGTTCAATCGACCGCAAGCCCGGAAGCTCGTGAAGCCGGAGCGGCACGACTTGACGAACGTCATGTTATCGCTCACAGTCGATGTTCAAGGACGACGATGCGTTGGTTCACCGGGCGAGCCTGCGTCGTCGGGCCCTTGCTCGGGCGTTATGGCGAGGGCACGCGGAACACCTTGTTAGCGCTCACACTAGCGACGCAGGTGCTCGCCATGCGTCGCGGTCGATCCGTCGCCGCCGCGTCCTCGGCAGGTGGCGGGTCGGCCGTTCGGCTTCTGGTCATCTCGAGGAGGATCATGTCTGCCTTCGGTGGGTCTCCATCGACCGCGCCGCCACTGCGGCGACGCGGGTACTTGAAACGGGTCGTCGCCGTCGGCGCGGCGACGGTGCTGCTCGGCGGTGCCGTCGCGGTGGTGGCGTCGACACCCGCCGCAGCCGCGACGGTCGACACGAACGCGTGGTATGTGCTGGTCAACCGGAACAGTGGCAAGGCGTTGGACGTCTACAACCTGGCCACCAACGACGGTGCGCGGATCACGCAGTGGGCCAGGAACAACGGCAACCAGCAGCAGTGGCAGTTCGTGGACTCCGGTGGTGGTTACTACCGGGTGAAGTCGCGGCTGTCGGGCAAGGTGCTGGACGTCTACAACTTCTCCACGGCGAACGGCGCGAACATCGTGCAGTGGGCCGACGGCAACGGGACCAACCAGCAGTTCCGGCTGGCCGACTCCGACGGCGGTTACGTGCGGCTGGTCAACCGGAACAGCAACAAGGTGGTGGAGGTGCAGGGCGCCTCGACGGCCGACGGTGGCAACATCGTGCAGTACGACGACTGGAACGGTGCCAACCAGCAGTGGCAGCTCGTCCGGGTCGACGGCGGAGGAACCCCCACCACGCCGCCGCCGGGTGGTACGTGCAACCTGCCGTCGTCGTACCGGTGGTCGTCGACCGGCGCCCTGGCCCAGCCGAGGTCGGGCTGGGTGTCGCTGAAGGACTTCACCCACGCCCCCTACAACGGCCAGCACCTCGTCTACGCCACCACCCACGACACCGGCACCTCGTGGGGCTCGATGAACTTCGGCCTGTTCTCCAACTGGAACCAGATGGGCTCGGCCAGCCAGAACGCGATGCCGTTCTCCGCCGTGGCGCCGTCGCTGTTCTACTTCGCCCCCCGCAACATCTGGGTGCTCGCCTACCAGTGGGGTGGACCCGCGTTCTCCTACCGGACCTCCACCAACCCCACGAACGTCAACAGCTGGTCGGCACACCAGACCCTGTCGACCGCGAGCATCTCCAACTCCGGGACCGGGCCGATCGACCAGGCCCTCATCGGCGACGACCAGAACATGTACCTCTTCTTCGCCGGTGACAACGGCCGCATCTACCGCTCCAGCATGCCGATCGGGAACTTCCCCGGCAGCTTCGGCTCGAACTACACCACGATCATGACCGACTCCACCAACAACCTCTTCGAAGCCGTCCAGGTCTACAAACTCCAGGGCCAACAGCGCTACCTGATGATCGTCGAAGCGATCGGCGCACAGGGCCGCTACTTCCGCTCCTTCACCGCCACCAGCCTCGGCGGCTCCTGGACCCCGAACGCCACCACCGAGAGCAACCCCTTCGCCGGCAAAGCCAACAGCGGCGCCACCTGGACCAACGACATCAGCCACGGCGAACTGATCCGCACCAACGCCGACCAGACCATGACCGTCGACCCCTGCAACCTCCAACTCCTCTACCAGGGACGCTCCCCCAACTCCGGCGGCGACTACGGCCTGCTGCCCTACCGCCCCGGACTCCTCACCCTGCAACGCTGACCACCCCACCAACACCCAACCGACCCACGATCCGACCGACGGGTTCGGGAGCGACAGGGCGGGCTCGGCACCAGCCGAGCCCGCCCTGCCCGGTGCGGTGGAGGTCCGGCTGGACGGCGGCCGGACCTTCCAGGCCAGCCTGCGGTCCGGCTGGTGGGCGGGCCTGGTGGCCGGGGCCGGAGGGCGGCGAGGTGGACCGTCTGACGGTGCTGGTGCACACCTCCGCCGGGACCGCCGGCTACCGCCCTTCCGAACTGCCCTGACCCGGTCCGGCCGCGGCGGCCCCAGCCCGGGCGCCGCAGCCGGACCGTCGCTGTTCGATCGTCTGCGGCGGGCCGCCCATGCCCGGGCGCCGCAGCCGGCCCGATCAGCCGATCAGGTGCCGCACCGACCACCCGTCTGCTCCGGTACGAACACCACCCGGGAGCGCAACTGCCGGAACCCGGTCCGCTCCAGTTCGGCCAGTACGCGTACCCGATGTGCGTCCACGTCCGCGACCACCTCGTGCGCGCCGCCGTCGGCCAGCACCCGTACCGCCTCGGCCAGCAGCTCGGCCAGGGCTGCCTCGTCGAGCAGGCCGAGATAGGCGATGAGCGGATAGCAGGCGTCGCCGGCCGTGCCGACCAGCCCGACCGGCTCCCCGGCCCGCAGCGCGATCCGCCACGCTCCGGCCGAGCGGCCCAGCCAGGCCAGCGGGTCGGTGGCCAGGTCGACTCCGTGGACCGCGCGGGCGACCTCCCTGCCGGTAAGCACCTCCGGATCCGCGACCCGGGCCACCAGTGCGTCGATCTCCGCCGGTCCGGCGGCGGGCCGGAAGGTGTACCGCCCGGACGGCGTCGGCAGCGGAGTACCCGTCCACGAGCAGCGCAGCCGCTCTCCCCGCTCGACCAGCCCGGCGAGCCGGGCCGCCGCCATCGGCGCCTCGGCGACGGCCAGCACCTCCGGCCGGCGGCGCCAGTGTGCCGGCAGGGCGGCGTAGTAGGTCCGGGGACCGCCGAACGCCCGGTGCGCGGCGCGCAGCAGCGTGGCGCCCACCTCCGGCTCGGCGGCCAGGTCGAACCGTTCCAGCCACGGCTCACCGACGGCACCGGGCGGCAGGCACCAGGCGGCCCGGCCGACCACCCGGCCGCCGCGCAGGGCCACCCAGGTGTGCTCGGGACGGTAGCCGCCGCCGGCCAGCCCTTCGGCGTAGCCGAACTGGCGCAGTTGGGGCAGCGGATCGGGCATCGAGTCGAACAGACTTTCCTCACCCGCGACGAGCGGGCGGACGACCAGATCGGTCATGGGACGATCCTCCAGAGCTGGGCGCCCCGGGTCAGATCCGCGTGGACGCCGGGGCGCGGAGGGGGCGCAGAACATCGGACACGTTCTGACCTCCTTCCGGCTCGTCGGCGTACCGGGAACGTAGGCGGCGGTCCTTGCCCGCCGCAACGGAATAATCCGTCCGGCTCCCGGTCCGGCATCCCGGCAGGGCCCGGCGGCGGGAGACCGGTAGAGGATCTGGCTGCGTGACCAGGACCGGGTGGGTCAGGCGGCTGCTCCGGCCGTCCGGTGAGCCGGGTCAGCCGGGCGGCAACACGAACCGACCGTCGGCGGTCCGGGCCAGGGGTGCCACCTCCACCACCGCGTCCAGGTTGAGCGGGCCGTAGATGTGCGGGAAGACGATTCCCGGCGCGACCTCGTCGTCGCGCACCGGGCTGGCGAGTCGGTCGGGGTCGATGCGGAGCAGCAGCAGCGGACCGGCGTCGGAGTACGCCGCCTCGGCCACCCCGAGCACCTGACCGCGCCGGGAGGCGTGGATGAACCCCTCTTCGGCAAGGCTCCGGCCCCGGGTGGAGACCCGGTAGTCCCCGGCGACCTGTGCCGCCGCCCAGTCCGCCTCCTCGGCGATATGAAAGATCACTTCGAGACTGTACCGATCCTGACCAGCCCGTACGACTCTTCCGCCGGTTTGGGTCCTGTTTAGTCCTGGTCTGCCCGGGCATCAAGGGCAGATGCCTCCGCGTCCCGCCCTGCTCGCCGACAACACGCTGCGGCTCGCTGTCGAGGGTTACGGCTGGTTGCCCAACCTCCGCCGCCGCGAGCGGGCCGAGACCGTCCAGACCCGGCTGCTCGGACAGCGCGCGGTGGCGCTCTGCGGTCCGGACGCGGCCCGGTTCTTCTACGACGAGGAGCACGTCCGGCGGCACGGGGCGATCCCGGGGCCGGTGCAGGCCACGCTCTTCGGCCGCCGTGCGGTGCACACCCTGGACGGCGCCGCCCACCGGCACCGTAAGGCGATCTTCACCTCGCTGCTCACCCCCGAGGCAGTCGTCAACCTCCAGCGGTACGCGAGCGCCGCCTGGGACGAGACGGTCGCTGGCTGGCCCTCCTGGCAGCCCGTCGTACTCTTCGACGAGGTCAGCCGGGTGCTCACCCGGGCCGTCTGCCGGTGGGTGGGCGTGCCGCTGGCCGAGTCGGAGGTCGACGGGATGGCCGCCGACATGGTGACGCTGGTGGACGGCTTCGGCACCCTCGGTCCCCGGCACTGGCGGGCCCGGCAGGCGCGCGGCCGGCGGGAGCGCTGGCTGGCCGAGTTGGTCGACCAGGTCCGGGCGGGACGGCGGAGTGTCGACGCCGGCTCGGCGGTCGAGGCGATCGCCCACTACCGGGGAGTCGACGGCGAGCGGCTCGACTCCCGGCTGGCCGCCGTGGAGATCCTCAACCTGGTCCGGCCGACGGTGGCGGTGAGCTGGTTCGTCGCCTTCGCCGCGCACGCCCTGCACCGCTGGCCGGAACTCCGGCCCCGGCTGCGCTCCGGCAGCGCGGACTACCTCACCGCGTTCGGGCACGAGGTCCGGCGCTTCTATCCGTTCGCGCCGTTCGTCGCCGGACATGCCGTCCGGGACCTCAGCTGGCAGGACGTACCCATCCCGGCCGGCTCGCTGGTGATCCTCGACCTGTACGGCCAGGACCACTCGGCCCGGTTGTGGCCGGACCCGTACACCTTCGACCCGGAGCGGTTCGTCGGCCGGGAGATCGGCGCCTTCGAGCTGGTGCCGCAGGGCGGCGGTGATCCGCGTACCGGCCACCGCTGTCCGGGCGAGACGACGACGGTGGCCCTGCTGAGCGCGCTCACCGGCCGGCTCGCCGAGCTGGACTACCACGTGCCGGAGCAGGATCTCCGGATCTCGCTGAGCCGGGTGCCGACCCGGCCACGCAGCGGCTTCGTCCTGATCCGGGGCTGACCGTCCGCGTTCGCGGCCGGGACCTGCTGCGGTGACCGGCCGCGGTGCGGCGACCGGAACCCGGTGCGGCGACCGCCTTCCCGCGCCTGACCGGGGGCGGTGCGGTGACCGGGGTGGTCGGCCGACGCTGCGGTTTGCCGGTCACGATCGGGGGAAGCCGGCCCGTGGAGGATGGCGCCGAGTCGCGGTGCCCCTCGTCGGCGGAACTAGGGAGGCTTCGAGATGGGTGATCGGGACGAACTTCACGACCTGCGCCAACGCGCTCACGAGGCAGGCATCCAGGGCAGCTCGAAGATGACCGAGAAGCAGCTGCGGGACGCGTTGAAGAAAACGGGCAAGGGAACCGAACCGATGGTCGCCAAGCAGGAGGCCAAGGGCTACCTGTAGGGACCTGTAGGCCGAACCCGGGTACGGCCGGCGGCGGGGACCCGCCACGGGCCGTACCCGCAGGTGTCATCCGCGTCTGCTCACCCCGGGCCCGGACGGTGGCCCGGTTGTTGACGGCCCGGTTCGGGCCCGGCCGGTCGGCCAGGTCGCCCGCAGCAGGGCGGGCAGTTCCCGGCGCTGCCGGAACAGCAGGATCCCGGCCAGCACCACGTACGCGACCGCGACGCCGTACCGGACCGTCTGGGTGGGCAGGGCGAACTGCACCGCGAAGAGCAGGAACAGCGTCGCCGCCTCGACCCGGGAGATCCGCAGGTCGGCCAGGACCGCCACGCCGAGCAGGGTCTGCGCGGCGGTGAGGTAGAGCTCCTCGGTCTGCCGCGCGTCGAGGGCCAGCCCGGCGAACTCCCCGCCGCCGAGATAGAAGGCGATCGGCAGGCAGGCGATCAGCAGGGTCCACTGGTTGAGCTTCGCCGCAAGCAGCGCACCCAGCCCGTCGTCGGCCCGGCCGCGCAGTGCGAAGGCGATCGCCACGATCACCTCGGGTGCTTCCGACGCGACCGGGGCGAGCCACTGGACCAGTAGGAACTCGTCGATGCCGAGCGACTTGCCGGCCTCGACGAGGGACCTGCCGAACGGCTCGGCCGAGCTGAGGATCACCACTCCCGCCGTGACGAAGAGGGCCGCAACGGTCAGCCGGCGGCGTACGGCCGGCGCCTGTGCCAGGGTGGCGGCCACCCCGACCAGGGCTTCCTCGGCGTGCTCGGTACGCCCGACCCGGGAGAGGTAGAGCGCGAACAGGGCGGCCAGCACGATGCTGTCGTACCAGGCCAACCGCCCGGTCACCGGGATCACCAGGGCGTAGCCGGTGGCGATCAGCAGGTACACGGTCTCCGTCCGGCGGTGTGCGGAGAGACTCACTCCGGTGCGGTCACCGCGCTGCCGCCGGCGGCGTACCGCCCAGATGGCGAAGAAGACCAGCAGGGGCCAGGCGACCCCGATCAGCAGGCGGTTCGCCCCGGTCATGTTCGCCAGGGCGAACGCCGCGAACGTGGGATCGGAGCTGGCGGCGAAGGCGAAGTAGATGTCGATCGCGTATTCCGGCAGTACCGCCACCAGGGCGAGCAGCGCCAGCGCCAGACTTCCCGGCAGGTCGACCCGGGCCACTTCGGAGGCCCACATCAACAGGGCGACCGCCGCGAGCACCGCCACGCCGAAGACCGCCATGCCGGCGACGGCCGGCAGGTCGACGCCGGAGAGCCGCATCGCCACCGCCGGTACGGCGGCCAGTACGGCGAGGCTGACCCGGGTCGCCACTGTCCGGGCGGACACCGTGACATCGAGTCCCACCCGCACGTCGTCGCCACCCCCACCCGGGGTCGAGCCTGCCTGGGCCGAGCTGCCCGGGTCGCGCCTGCGCCCGGGGCCGAATCGCCTGGGATCGAGCCTGCCGGACCGGATCGGCGGCAGGGGCGGAATCGGCCAGATGACACCGCTCCGCGCCCGCCGGCCCACCCGCCGGCCTGGTCCTGGGGTACCTTGTGGGCCTCGCGCCGCGCGATCCGAGGAGGTGGGACCGATTTCCGTGTCGATCGGCCGGGTGCTCCCGCCCCGGGCTCCGGCGTGCCTTTCCGGGTACGCCGGCTCCCGGTAGCCGAGGGGCGCCCGCAGGCGTTCCGAAGGGCTGTACGTGTTCACCTTCCACTCCACCCAGATATCCACCCCGGATCGTGCGGATGTCGTCCGCCGGCTCCGGGCCGCCGGTTGCGTCTTCGCCGAGGACGAGGCCGGGATCCTGACCAGCGCCGCGGGGAGCCCGGCCGAGCTGCTGGCCATGGTCGAGCGGCGGGTCGGCGGGTTGCCGCTGGAGCACATCGTCGGCTGGGTCGACTTCTGCGGTCTGCGCGTCGCGGTCGACCCGGGGGTCTTCGTGCCGCGCCGACGTACCGAACTGCTGGTCCGCCGGGCCGCCGGGCTGGCCCGACCCGGCGCGACAGTGCTCGACCTGGCCTGTGGCTGCGGAGCGATCGGGCTGGCGGTCGCGACGCTTGTCGGCGACGTCGGGCTGTACGCGGTGGACATCGAACCGGCCGCCGTCCGCTGCGCCCGGCGCAACCTCGCGCCGCTCGGCGGCCGGGTCTACGCCGGGGATCTCTACCAGCCACTCCCTCCCCGGCTGCGCGGCCGGGTCGACGTGCTGGTGGCGAACGTGCCGTACGTGCCGAGCGAGGCGGTCGAGCTGTTGCCGCCGGAGGCCCGGCTGCACGAGCCGCTGGTGGCGCTGGACGGCGGGCGCGACGGCCTCGACGTGCTCCGCCGGGTGGCCGCCGGGGCGCCGGACTGGCTCGCCCCCGGCGGCCACCTGTTGCTGGAGACCAGTTCGGCCCAGGCCGGTGTGGCCGCAGCCGCGCTGACCGAAGCCGGACTCGGCACGGTGGTGGTCGGCGACGACGACCTCCCGGCGACCGTGGTGATCGGCCGCCGCTGACCGTCCCTGCCGCTGACCGCCGCCGCTGACGACGGCGTCGGCGAGGCTCAGCCGGCCACGCCGGTCGGCTGCGCCTCGCCGGCGGGCGGAGTCCCGTCGGCCGGTCGCGCCGCATCAGCCGGTTGTGCCTCGCCGACTGGTTGTGCCACGTCGGCGGGTTGTGCCTCGCCGACTGGTTGTGCCGCGTCGGCCGGCTGTGCCCCGCCCCCCGCTACGGCCAGGATCTCGGTGATCGTGGTCGCGTCACCGGCGGCGTGTGCGGCGAGCAGTTCGGCGAAGCGCTCCGCCGGCATCACCCGTACGCCCAGCCCGGCGGCCTTCTCCGCCTTGCTGCCGGCACCCTCGCCGACGACCACCAGGTCGGTCCGCTTGGAAACCGACCCGGACGACTTGCCGCCGAGCCGTTCGACCGCCTCGTTGCCCTCGTTGCGGGTCAACCCGGGCACGGAACCGGTGACCACGACCGTCATCGGGCTGCCGTCGGGCCGCCGCAGCGGCAACGCACTCGCCGTCGGCACGTCCGGGTCGCCGTCACCGGTCGCCGCCGGACCGGGCGCTCCGGGCTCGGTCATGTTGACCCCGCGGGCGGCGAGCTTCTCGACGACCGGAGCGAGTTCGACAAGCTCCGCCGCGATGGTGACGGCCCGCTCCGGGCCGACGCCGTCGACGTCCTGGAGGTCGGTGACGGAGGCGGCCAGCAGTGCCTCCATCGTGCCGAAGTGCCGGGCCAGCCGGCGGGACATCGACCGGCCGGTCATCCGTACGCCGAGGCCGGTGAGGACCCGGGAGAGCGGCTGGCGCTTCGACGCCTCGATGTTGGCGACGAGTTTGCGGGCCGAGGTCTCGCCCAGCCGCTCCAGGGTGGCCAGCGTGGCGGGGTCGAGGTCGTAGAGGTCGGCCGGGTCGGTGACCATGCCGGCGCTGACCAGCAGATCGATGATCTTGCTGCCCAGCCCCTCGATGTCCATCGAGTCCCGGGCCGCGTAGTAGGAGAGCGACTCGCGGGCACCGCAGGCCCGGCCCTGCGTGCAGCGCCACCGCTTCTGCGAGCGGTCGATCTCGCCGTCGCAGCGCGGGCACCGGGCCGGCGGCTCGTACGCCGTGGAGTCCGCCGGCCGCTCGTCGAGCTTGGCGCCGGTGATCTCGGGGATCACGTCACCGGCGCGCCTGACGAAGACGGTGTCGCCGGCCCGGACGTTGCGGCGGACCAGGTCCTCGAAGTTGTGCAGCGTGGCCGAGGTGACCGTGACGCCACCGACCTGCACCGGAGCGAGTACGGCGACCGGGGTGATCACGCCGGTCCGGCCGACCTGCACCTCGATCGAGAGCAGGGTGGTGGTGCGGGTGTCGGCGGGGAACTTGTAGGCGACGCCCCAGCGGGGTGCCCGGGTGCCCGACCCGGCCAGTTCGCGGTCGGCCGGATGATCGGCCTTGATCACCGCGCCGTCGATGCCGAAGCCCAGCTCGCCCCGGCGCGCGTAGAGGGTCTCCACCACGGCGAGCACCTCCTGCACGGTGGTGCAGAGCGGCATCCCGACCGGCGAACCGGCGGTGGTCGCGACGCCGAGACTCTCGACGTACGCCATGGTGGCCGAGTGTGGGCGGGGCTCGGTCTCCCCGTCGGCGCCGTCGAGGCCGTGTACGGCGTAGCCGAGGAACGACAGCGGAGCATCGTACGCCCGGTCCTGGGCCCGCAGTGTGCCCGCCGCGGCGCTGCGCGGATGTGCGAACGGCGGCTCGCCGTGCCCGGTGCGCATCTCCTGGGCCCTGGCGAAGTCGGCGTCGGTCATGTAGACCTCGCCCCGGATCTCCAGGGTCAGCGGTTCGGCGAGCCGCTCCGGCAGCCCGGTCGCCCGGCGGGCCTGCGGCGTCACGTCCTCGCCGGCCAGCCCGTCGCCCCGGGTGGCGACCTGGGTGAGCCGGCCGTCGACGTAGCGGGCGGCGATGGCCAGCCCGTCGATTTTGGGTTCGACGGTGTAGCCGGCGGCGGGACGGCCGAGCAGCTTGTCCAGCCGGGCCGCCCAGCGGGCCAGTTCCTCCCCGCCGAAGACGTTGTCGAGGCTGAGCATCGGAACGCTGTGCACGACGTCGCCGACCAGCCCGGCTCCGGCCGCCACCAACTCGCTGGGCGAATCGTCGAGCTTCCAGTCCGGCTGGGCGGTCTCGGTGGCGACGACCCTGGCCAGCAACCCGTCGTAGCTGGCGTCGTCCATCGCCAGGTCCGCGCCGTTGTAGTAGGCGGCGGCGGCCGACCGGATCTCGGCGATCGCCGTCTGGTAGGCCGACCGGTCCGGGAAGGGCCGCGCCAGCGCCGAGTCGACCACCGGCTCGCCGGCTGGCTGCACCGGCGCGACGGCCGCCTCGACGGAACCCTCGGCAGTGCCGACGGAACCCTCGGCAGTGCCGGCGGGATCGTCGGCCGCGTCCACCGGCTCGACGGCCGCGTCCGCCGGACCGCCTCCGCCGCCACCCGGTTGCTCGGGCCGCTCGTCGGTTGCCGTCCCCACTGCCTCGTGCGCCACGAAGTCCCCCTCCCGTCAGGCCCGCAAGCTCGGCGTTCAGCCTAGAGACCGGGTACGACGAAGCGCGCCCACGGCCACCGCCGCACCCGGAGCCCACCGCACCCGGAGCCCGCCGCACTCTCGAACTCCACCGGACCGCGCACTCCGCGGTACGTCCGGACTTCACCGGACCCCGGAGTCCCGACTCCGGACTCCGGACTCCGCCACCATCCGACGCTCGGGCGGAAGTATTGACAGATCTCGACGGCGAGCCCAAGCTTGTAGTACCGGAGAGAGCGCTCTCTGGCATCTCGAACGGGGGCAGACCACCACCCTCCGGCCAGCGGTCTCCGACGCCTACGGCGGCGGCGCCGGATCCTCCGCTGCCCGCTCACCCGCTAGGAGTGCCCATGGAAAGGGCCGTACCCCTGTCCGCGCCGCGCCGCCGGCTGAGGATCGTGTCGCTGTTCGTCGCGCTGTTCGCCCTGCTCGGCGGCTATGCCGTGGTCGAGCGGGCGGAGCCGGCACAGGCCCGGGTCGTCCGGGTCGCCGAGTTCCTGGCCGACTGCCCGTACAGCCACCGGCTGCCGGACGACCCGATCATCTTCCCGGGCCTGCCCGGCGCCTCGCACATGCACAGCTTCTTCGGCGCGACGACCACGAACGCGTACACCAATCTCGCCGACCTGCTGAACTCCAACACCACCTGCAACCCCCGGGTCGACGTCTCGTCGTACTGGGTGCCCACGTTCTACGCGGACAACGTCCCGGTGGAGCCGACGATCGTCACGTTCTACTACCTCGGCGAGGGGGTGCGCAGCGACATCGTCGCCAACACCCAGCCCCTGCCGCTGGGCCTGCGGATCGTCGCCGGCAACGCCAGGGCGACCGGCCCGGACTCGACCACCATCTCCCGGTGGTCCTGCCTGCACGCGGGGCACGTCGGCGCGTCCAAGGACTTCGTCAACTGTCCCGCCGGCACGATGATCGAGTCGTACCTCGACTTCCCGCAGTGCTGGAACGGCCGGGACCTCGACTCGCCGGACCACAAGAGCCACATGGCGTACCCGGTCAACCAGGCCTGCCCGCCCAGCCACCCCGTCGCGGTGCCGAAGCTGCGCCAGGTGCTGCGGTATCCGGTGAACGGCGATCCGGCCCGGTTCCGGCTCGCCTCCGGCGGCGGGTTCACCATGCACGGTGACTTCTTCAACGCCTGGCCCGAGGCGGAGATGCTCCGCCGGGTCCGGGACTGCATCCGCCCGGTGATCAAGTGCGGCGCGGACGGCCGCCCGAGCTGATCACGGGCCGCCTCGGTGGGTCCGGCCGGTCCGGTCCGGGCCCACCGAGGCGGAGGGCGAGCGGGGCGCGGACAGCGACCTGGGAAGGGAACCGGAGATGAGACGCCGCGCCGCCCCGGACACCGCCGCGCTGCTCGTCGCGGTCCTGCTGGCCGGCGGCTGCGCCGGCTCCGCCGCACCACCTTCCCCGGGCCCGGGTACGCCCGCCAGCGCGGCCCCGGCCACCCCCGGGTATCCGCCCGACCCGTCGGGTACGTCCGGAGCACCATCCGAGGCCGGCGCACCGGGTCCGGCCGCCCCGTTCAACAGCACCGACGTCGCCTGGCTGCAACTGAACATCGCCATGCACGAACGGGTGATGCCCCTGCTGGACCTGGTGCCGCGGCGTACCGCAGACCCGGATGTACGCAGTCTCGCCGCTCGGATCCGGCAGAGCCACCGCGTCGATCTCGACCGGTCCGTGCGGTTGCTGGACCGCTCCGGCGCGCCGAAGACCAACCCGCACGAGGGGCATGACATGCCCGGCATGGTCACCGCCGCCGAGCTGGCCGCACTCGGCCGCGCACCCGAGGCGGAGTTCCGCCGTCTCCTCGGCGTACACCTGACTGCGCACCTGGAGCAGTCCGTACGGATCGCCGGTGCCGAGCAGCGTGCCGGCGCGGATTCCGAGACGACCGCGCTGGCCGGTGCGATCGTCCGGACCGGAACCGCCTACCTGGGTCAGCTCGCCCGACTCCCGGACTGAGAACCGTCACGCGGGCCGACCGGACCGGTGCCACGGCCCGACCGTTCCGGTGCGGCTGTCGCGGCTCCGGCGCTCGGTGTCCGGCTGGTCGGTGCTGTCCCGCAGCTCGGCCGTTCGCGGGAAGCACGAGCCGCGACAGGACCGGCCGATGTCGGCGATTCCGACAATCCGCCTTTAGTGCTACAACTTATGTTCGGGCCACCCCGATTTGGCGTTGGCGGCCCGGCCGTGTAACTTTCTCTCCCGGCAGGGCACCGGGCAAGACCGCGAAGCAACACTGCGGCGGCCGGCCTGCCGAACCCCGAACGATCGCGGCGGTAGCCCGTCGCGTCCGTGCGGGTGCACGACGGCTGGACGAAGCATGACAAACCGGGAGACACCGGTTTGACGAGGCAGAAACAGTCGGGTAAAGTACAACAAGTGCCTGACGGAAACGGCGGGCGCGGGACGAAATGCCCCGGGTGGCGGTCCGGTTGGACTGGTTGTTCGGTGTGTGGTTGTTCTTTGAGAACTCAACAGGGTGCTTGATAAGCCAGTGCCAAATGTTTGTTTGTTTGGCAGCAAGTGTTTTTGTTGTTGCCGGGTTATTCGGATTTTCCATGGTTTTTGTTGGAGAGTTTGATCCTGGCTCAGGACGAACGCTGGCGGCGTGCTTAACACATGCAAGTCGAGCGGAAAGGCCCTTCGGGGTACTCGAGCGGCGAACGGGTGAGTAACACGTGAGTAACCTGCCTCAGGCTTTGGGATAACCCTCGGAAACGGGGGCTAATACCGGATATGACCTTCGGCCGCATGGTTGGGGGTGGAAAGTTTTTCGGCCTGGGATGGGCTCGCGGCCTATCAGCTTGTTGGTGGGGTGATGGCCTACCAAGGCGACGACGGGTAGCCGGCCTGAGAGGGCGACCGGCCACACTGGGACTGAGACACGGCCCAGACTCCTACGGGAGGCAGCAGTGGGGAATATTGCACAATGGGCGGAAGCCTGATGCAGCGACGCCGTGTGAGGGATGACGGCCTTCGGGTTGTAAACCTCTTTCAGCAGGGACGAAGCGGAAGTGACGGTACCTGCAGAAGAAGCGCCGGCCAACTACGTGCCAGCAGCCGCGGTAAGACGTAGGGCGCGAGCGTTGTCCGGATTTATTGGGCGTAAAGAGCTCGTAGGCGGCTTGTCGCGTCGACTGTGAAAACCCACGGCTCAACTGTGGGCTTGCAGCCGATACGGGCAGGCTAGAGTTCGGTAGGGGAGACTGGAATTCCTGGTGTAGCGGTGAAATGCGCAGATATCAGGAGGAACACCGGTGGCGAAGGCGGGTCTCTGGGCCGATACTGACGCTGAGGAGCGAAAGCGTGGGGAGCGAACAGGATTAGATACCCTGGTAGTCCACGCTGTAAACGTTGGGCGCTAGGTGTGGGGGGCCTCTCCGGTTCTCTGTGCCGCAGCTAACGCATTAAGCGCCCCGCCTGGGGAGTACGGCCGCAAGGCTAAAACTCAAAGGAATTGACGGGGGCCCGCACAAGCGGCGGAGCATGCGGATTAATTCGATGCAACGCGAAGAACCTTACCTGGGTTTGACATGGCCGCAAAACCTGCAGAGATGTGGGGTCCTTCGGGGGCGGTCACAGGTGGTGCATGGCTGTCGTCAGCTCGTGTCGTGAGATGTTGGGTTAAGTCCCGCAACGAGCGCAACCCTTGTTCGATGTTGCCAGCACGTTATGGTGGGGACTCATCGAAGACTGCCGGGGTCAACTCGGAGGAAGGTGGGGATGACGTCAAGTCATCATGCCCCTTATGTCCAGGGCTTCACGCATGCTACAATGGCCGGTACAATGGGCTGCGATACCGTGAGGTGGAGCGAATCCCAAAAAGCCGGTCTCAGTTCGGATCGGGGTCTGCAACTCGACCCCGTGAAGTCGGAGTCGCTAGTAATCGCAGATCAGCAACGCTGCGGTGAATACGTTCCCGGGCCTTGTACACACCGCCCGTCACGTCACGAAAGTCGGCAACACCCGAAGCCCATGGCCTAACCCCTTGTGGGAGGGAGTGGTCGAAGGTGGGGCTGGCGATTGGGACGAAGTCGTAACAAGGTAGCCGTACCGGAAGGTGCGGCTGGATCACCTCCTTTCTAAGGAGCACCATCCGTCGAAGGACGGTATGGAGCCCGCGTCGCCCGGATGTGGTGGCGGGGTGCTCGTTGGCGGAGACACTGGCGAAGTTCACGGCTGGCAACGGCTGACCATGGCGAGTACGGCCCTTCGGGGTGTGGAAAGTTCGGGTTGGTGCGGCTGGTGGTGGGTGTAGAGCATCCTGTTGGGTCCTGAGGGAACAACCGTGTGGTTGTTGTCTTGTGCCAGGCGCGCCTGGCCCCGCATACGGTCGGACGTGGTTCCGGGTTGGTGTGGGGTGGTGGGTGTGGGTTGGTCGTTTGTTGAGAATTGCACAGTGGACGCGAGCATCTTTGTGGTCAAGTTGTCAAGGGCGGACGGTGGATGCCTTGGCACCAGGAGCCGATGAAGGACGTGGGAGGCCGCGATAGGCCTGGGGGAGCTGTCAACCGAGCTGTGATCCCAGGGTGTCCGAATGGGGTAACCTGGCACCAGTCATGTGGTGTCACCTGCACCTGAATTCATAGGGTGTGTGGAGGGAACGCGGGGAAGTGAAACATCTCAGTACCCGTAGGAAGAGAAAACAATAGTGATTCCGTGAGTAGTGGCGAGCGAAAGCGGATGTAGGCTAAACCGGTTGCGTGTGATACCTGTCAGGGGTTGCGTGGTCGGGGTTGTGGGACCTCATGGGGGAAGCTGACACTTTCCCGGAGAGTTATAAATACCAGGTGTTAGCTGAATGGTGTGGAAAAGCCAACCGTAGGCGGTGATAGTCCGGTAGGTGAAAGCATCTGGTCTTTCTTGTGGGTGTTCCCGAGTAGCGGCGGACTCCTGAAATCTGCCGTGAATCTGCCAGGACCACCTGGTAAGCCTAAATACTTCCTGGTGACCGATAGCGGACGAGTACCGTGAGGGAATGGTGAAAAGTACCCCGGGAGGGGAGTGAAATAGTACCTGAAACCGTTCGCCTACAATCCGTCGGAGCCTGCTTTTGTGGGTGACGGCGTGCCTTTTGAAGAATGAGCCTGCGAGTTAGTGGCATGTGGCGAGGTTAACCCGTGTGGGGTAGCCGTAGCGAAAGCGAGTCTTAATAGGGCGTGTAGTCGCGTGTTCTAGACCCGAAGCGGGGTGATCTAGCCATGGGCAGGCTGAAGCGTGGGTAAGACCGCGTGGAGGGCCGAACCCACCAACGTTGAAAAGTTGGGGGATGACCTGTGGTTAGGGGTGAAAGGCCAATCAAACTCCGTGATAGCTGGTTCTCCCCGAAATGCATTTAGGTGCAGCGTCGTGTGTTTCTTGCCGGAGGTAGAGCACTGGATGGTCTAGGGGCCCTACAAGGTTACTGAAATCAGCCAAACTCCGAATGCCGGTAAGTGAGAGCGCGGCAGTGAGACTGCGGGGGATAAGCTTCGTAGTCGAGAGGGAAACAGCCCAGATCGCCAGCTAAGGCCCCTAAGCGTGTGCTAAGTGGAAAAGGATGTGGGGTCGCATAGACAACCAGGAGGTTGGCTTAGAAGCAGCCATCCTTTAAAGAGTGCGTAATAGCTCACTGGTCAAGTGGTTCCGCGCCGACAATGTAGCGGGGCTCAAGTACACCGCCGAAGCTGTGGCATTCACATATTAACTCGGTGATGTCTTCGGATGTCATCCAGGTGTGTGGGTGGGTAGGGGAGCGTCGTGCCGGGGGTGAAGCAGCGGGGTGACCTAGTTGTGGACGCGGCACGAGTGAGAATGCAGGCATGAGTAGCGAAAGAAGGGTGAGAAACCCTTCCGCCGGATGACCAAGGGTTCCAGGGCCAGGTTAATCCGCCCTGGGTGAGTCGGGGCCTAAGGCGAGGCCGAGAGGCGTAGTCGATGGATAACGGGTTGATATTCCCGTACCCGTGTAGGAGCGCCCGTGATGAACCTCGTTGTGCTAACCATCCGAGCCTGTGGCGGTCTTCGGACCAAGACAGGGGAGCGTGGGAACCTGGCGGGTAGTAGTCAAGCGATGGGGTGACGCAGGAAGGTAGCTGAGCCCGGCCGGTGGTTGTGCCGGGGTAAGCGTGTAGGCCGGTGTGTAGGTAAATCCGCACACCATGTGGCTGAGACGTGATGCCGAGCCGATTCAGGTGAAGTCAGTGATCCTATGCTGCCGAGAAAAGCCTCTAGCGAGTTCCGAGCGGCCCGTACCCTAAACCGACACAGGTGGTCAGGTAGAGAATACCGAGGCGATCGGGTGAACTGTGGTTAAGGAACTCGGCAAATTGCCCCCGTAACTTAGGGAGAAGGGGGGCCGGAGACGTGAAGCCACTTGCTGGTGGAGCGTTGTATGGCCGCAGAGAGCAGGGGGAAGCGACTGTTTACTAAAAACACAGGTCCATGCGAAGAAGTAATTCGATGTATATGGACTGACGCCTGCCCGGTGCTGGAACGTTAAGGGGACCGGTTAGTTCCTTTTGGGGCGAAGCTGAGAACTTAAGCGCCAGTAAACGGCGGTGGTAACTATAACCATCCTAAGGTAGCGAAATTCCTTGTCGGGTAAGTTCCGACCTGCACGAATGGCGTAACGACTTCCCCACTGTCTCAACCACAGGCCCGGCGAAATTGCAGTACGAGTAAAGATGCTCGTTACGCGCGGCAGGACGGAAAGACCCCGGGACCTTTACTATAGCTTGACATTGGTATCTGAATTAGCTTGTGTAGGATAGGTGGGAGCCGGTGAAGCTTGCACGCCAGTGTAGGTGGAGGCAATCTTGAAATACCACTCTGGTTGGTTTGGGTATCTAACTTCGGGCCCTTATCGGGTTCAGGGACAGTGTCTGGTGGGTAGTTTAACTGGGGCGGTTGCCTCCTAAAATGTAACGGAGGCGCCCAAAGGTTCCCTCAGCCTGGTTGGCAATCAGGTGTTGAGTGTAAGTGTATAAGGGAGCTTGACTGTGAGACTGACGGGTCGAGCAGGGACGAAAGTCGGGACTAGTGATCCGGCACTTGCGTGTGGAAGCGGTGTCGCTCAACGGATAAAAGGTACCCCGGGGATAACAGGCTGATCTTCCCCAAGAGTCCATATCGACGGGATGGTTTGGCACCTCGATGTCGGCTCGTCGCATCCTGGGGCTGTAGCAGGTCCCAAGGGTTGGGCTGTTCGCCCATTAAAGCGGTACGCGAGCTGGGTTTAGAACGTCGTGAGACAGTTCGGTCCCTATCCGCCGTGCGCGTAGGATACTTGAGAAGGGCTGTCCCTAGTACGAGAGGACCGGGACGGACGAACCTCTGGTGTGCCAGTTGTCCCGCCAGGGGCACGGCTGGTTGGCTACGTTCGGGAGGGATAACCGCTGAAAGCATCTAAGCGGGAAGCCTGCTTCAAGATGAGGTATCCCACCCCGTTTGGGGGTAAGGCTCCCAGTGAGACGACTGGGTTGATAGGCCGGAGATGTAAGCCAGGTAACTGGTTGAGTTGACCGGTACTAATAGGCCGAGGACTTGACTACAAAGCTGCTACGCGTCCACTGTGTGATTCACAGCAAACGAACGACGGTTTGCCCTGCGTGTGGGTGGGGTTGTTGTTTGTGTTGTTGATAGGGTTACGGCGGTTATGGCGGAAGGGAAACGCCCGGTTACATTCCGAACCCGGAAGCTAAGCCTTCCAGCGCTGATGGTACTGCACTCGGGAGGGTGTGGGAGAGTAAGACACCGCCGGACATCTTTACAGGAGTGGCGCCACCCGGTTACGGGCGGCGCCACTCCTGTTTTCAGTTCTCGGCGCCTGCGCGAGGGCTGGTCGGTCCCACGGTTCCGACCACACCCCGTCCGGTCACCCGCCCAGGCTGGCCGCCGCCGAGGCGATCGCCGAGGAGAAGTAGCTGACCTGGGTGTAGACGCCAGGATAGTTCGGCCGCGCACATCCGTTACCCCAGCTGACGATGCCGACCTGGACCAGGCCGCTGCCGCCCTGCCGGAACATCGGGCCACCCGAATCGCCCTGGCAGGTGTCGACACCACCGGAGAGGTAGCCGGCACAGATCTCCTCGGCCGCGATGACGGCACCGCGGTAGGCGGAGGCACCGTTGCAGACCGAGTCGCTGACGAACGGCACATCGGCCTTCATCAGGTACCGCTGCTGCCCTCCGCCCTCCCGGGTGGCACCCCAGCCGGCGACGGTGAACGTACCGCTGTCGTAGGTGGTGGAGGTGGCGATCGGCAGGGTGCCGAGCCCGTTGACCGGGCTGGCCAGCCGGATCAGCGCCCAGTCGTCTCCGTTGCCGTTGTAGCCGGGTGCCCGGTACACGTAGTTGGAGCGGACCTGGATCCGGCTCGACGACTGGAGGTCGACCACGCCGAGCGTGGCGGTGATGCTGCTGTTGCTTCCGGTGCGCCCGACGCAGTGCGCGGCGGTGAGCACCAGTCGCGGACTGTAGAGGGAACCGCCGCAGCCCATCGAGAGCCGGACCATGAACGGGAACTCGCCCTGCGCGGCGCGGGTGCCGCCGACGACGAAGGGTGTGACGTCGGTGTTCTCCGGTGCGGCGCTGGCCGGTGCGGCCAGGGTGACGCCGCCGGCCGTTGCCGCGACGAACGCGACGGCGGCCAGGCGGGTGAGGGTGCGCCAACGAGCCATGGGGGTCCTCTCCGAACATCGACGGCCCGCCTCGTGGGCGGGCCTCAGATCACGATGCCGGCAGCGTATGGACCCCCATCGCTGTATCGCAATGTGCCGATGTCATCCCGGTTGTGTCATACCACCGGGACGAGGAGCCGGTCAGCCGCAGCTGTACCGGGGTTCCGCCAGATACTTCCAGGTGAACTTCTCCCGCTTGACGACCTTTCCGCCCTTGTGGAACAGCCGGAACGCGTCCTGGGTGAAGCCGTCGATCCCGTTCGTGGGGATGCAGGAGGGGCCGGGCTGAAGCTTGATCACCTTCGGTTTGGTGATGTTCCGGCGCGGGCTCCACTCCGTCGTCACCTTGTCGTAGACCTTTGTGCTCCAGATCGACACCGTGACCGAGCTGCCGGTGTGCGAGGTGTCGATCAGGACCCCGTGCGGGGTGTCGTTCTTGAACTTGAAGTCGAGGTCGGGCCAGAAGATCGTCGACTCGATGACCGGAGGATAGCGGCTGAACCAGTACGAGTGCGGTTTGTGCTCGACGTCCTCCAGGCCGGCGTAGTACGTGGCGTTGAACAGCGTCGTGGTGAACTGCGAGGTGCCGCCGCCGACCCCCGGCACCAGCTTGCCGTCCAGGATCACCGGGGCGTCGCGGTAGCCCTGGGCGTAGCCGCGCTCACCGGTGTGCCCGTTCAGCGAGAAGGTCTGGCCGGGCTTCACCACCGTGCCGTCCACGTCCCGGGCGATCGTCACGATGTTCTGGCTGCGCGGCGAGCCGAGCCCGCCGGTGAACTTGGTGGTGAAGGTGGAGACCCGCTCCTTGATCCCCATCTTGCTCAGGTCCTCGGTGCTGAGCTTCGGCTCGACCGGCCTGAGCTTCGCCTCGACCGTACGGCCGTCGCTCTTCGGGAGTACCGTCAGCAGGTCGCGGGCCAGCGCGGCGGTGTCCACCTGGGAGCCGCCGGAACCGGCCACGATCTTCGGCTTGTTGCCCTGGATCGACATGCTGGCGTCCTTCGGTGCCACCTCGACCTTGTCGAGCTGGCTGGGGAGCGCGGCCCGCAGCTTCTTCTCGTCCACCCGGGGGACGATCTTCCCGGTCTTGTCCGCGGTCAGCACCAGGCTCCTGGCGATCGCGGCCGGTGCGATGGTGAAGCTGCCCCGCTCGGTGCTCACCGTCACCGGGGCGGCGACCGCCGGCCTGGCCAGCTCGCTGACCAGCCGGTCGACCTCCTCGGTGGTGGTCACCGGGTGCGTCTCGACCAGCGGCACCTGCACCGGTTGCCCGCCCAGCCAGCCCTCCCGCAGCGCCCTGGCCGACTCCTCGGGCCGCAGCCCTCGGCTCGGCTTCGGATAGACCGCCTTCGGGGTCGTACCGGTGAAGGTGATCGCCGGCATCGTCATCTGCGGCCCGGCCCTGCCGACGATCTTCCGCAGCTCGGTGTCGAGCTTCTCGGCGTCGACCGTGACCACCGGCTCGGTGTCGCGGGAGCCGAAGAGCAGGCTCAGCGGGCCGGGCCGGTGCCCGGCCGCCGCCGCGACGGTCGCCTCGACGTCCACCGCCAGCCCGACCGCGTCCGGTGACACCTCGCCGGTCTGGTCGCCGACGCGCACCTGCACCGGGCTGGTGAAGGTGGCGGCCTTCGACTCCAGGTCCGCGCGGAGCGCCTGGACCGCCTCGGCCCGGCTCTTGCCGCCCAGGTCGACGCCGAGCACGCTGGTGCCCCGGGGCACCTCACCGGCGTATGCGTAGCCGGCCGTGGCGCCTCCCGTGGCGACCAGCACGGCGGCGGCCGTACCGGCGGCCAGCAGGATCCGACGCAGCCGGCGCTTGCCCGTCGGCTGCCCGCCGGGCGGGGCCGAGCCCGGGACCGGCGTCTCCCAGCCGGCCGACGTCGCGGTGACGCTTCCCGGGGTACTCCCGGCACCACCGGCCGGGCCAGCCGCCTGGCCCGGCCCGCCGGCCGGCAGGCTGACCGCGGTGATCTGGATGGTCGGGCGATCCTCGGCGGGTTCCCGGACGGCGGCCAGCTGCACGGTCGGCTGCTCGTCGGCGGGGACTCTCTTCTCGCCGTACTGACTCACGGACACCTCAGTGCGATGCGGCGGGCGGGCACCAGAGCCGCCCGGGAGGACCTTGACCGACTACGGTAGCCAAAAACTCCGCGGCGGCGGGCGACGGGTCCGCGCCGGAGCCAAAAATGCGAATAGTCCGATCTTCGACCGGGTACGACCGAACATCCATGGTGTTCCGTACACCTGGCAGCTCTCGGTACGCCACCGAGCCCGCATATGCTCCGACCGTCTACCCCCTATCGGAGGCAACCTGATGCGCCGGAACAGACGCGGACGCTCGCTCCGGGCGCTGGGTGTGCTGCTCACCAGCAGTGCGCTCGGCGTGACAAGCGGAACGGTGGCCCTCGCCGCCGAGCCCGCGGCGACGCCCCTGCTCAGTGAGATCCACTACGACAACGCCGGCACGGACACCGGCGAGGCGATCGAGGTCGAGGCCCCGGCCGGTACCGACCTGACCGGCTGGCAGCTCGTCCTGTACAACGGCAACAACGGTGCGCCGTACCACACCCGCACGTTGAGCGGGACGGTGCCGGCGGCCGGGGTGGTCGTCGCGACGTACCCGACCGACGGGATCCAGAACGGCTCCCCGGACGGGATCGCACTCGTCGCCCCGGACGGCACCGTCACCGAGTTCCTCAGCTACGAGGGCGGGATGACCGGGGTCGGCGGACCGGCCGACGGGCAGGCCGCCACCGACATCGGCGTGGCAGAGGCCGGCAGCACCCCGATCGGCCAGTCGGTGCAGCGGATCGACGGCACCTGGCGGGCACCGGCGCCGAACAGCTTCGGCACCCGCAACGGCGGCGACGACCCGGATCCCGACCCGGACCCGGTCGGCTGTGACACCCCGGTCAGCCACACCATCGCCCAGGTGCAGGGCACCGGCGACGCGACACCGCTTTCCGGCACCCGGGTCACCGTCGAGGGTGTCGTCACCGGCGACCACCGCACCGGCGGGTACAACGGGATCTACCTGCAGACCGCCGGCAGCGGCGGGCGGACGCCGGCCCCCGGCACCGCCTCGGACGGCATCTTCGGTTACCTGACCGGCAACGCCGCCAACCACCCGAGCGTCGCGATCGGCGACCGGATCCGGATCAGCGGCACCGCGGGCGAGTTCAACGGGCTCACCCAGGTCAGCATCGGGGCCAGGACCGACGTGCAGGTCTGCGAGCAGGGCGTCGCACTGCCGTCACCGGCCGCGCTCACGCTGCCACTGGCCGCGCCGGCCCGGGAGTCGGTCGAGTCGATGCTGGTCGCCCCGGTCGGCAACTACACCGTCTCCGAGGTCTACAACACCAACCGGTACGGCGAGGTGGTGCTCGCCGCCGGTGACCGTGCCGCGGTGATCCCGACCGACATCGCCCGGCCCGGCACCGACGCCGCCCGCGACGCGGCGGCGGCGAACAAACTGGCCCGGCTGCTCGTCGACGACGGCCGGACCACCAACCTGGCCAGCGCCGGCCTGCTGCCGCCGTACCTGGCGCCGGGCAGCCCGCTGCGGGTCGGCGACAGTGTCGAGGCGTTCGGGCCGGTCGTGCTCTCCTACGGGTTCGACGAGTGGCGGCTCCAGCCGACCACCCCGGTCGACGCGGACACCCCGCCGGCCGCCCGGACCAGCTTCAAGGTGACGAACCCGCGCACCCCGGCACCGGCGGACGTGGGCGGCGACCTCAAGGTCGGCGCCTTCAACGTGCTCAACTACTTCGTGCACTTCGGCGGCGACGCCCGGGGTGCCCCGGACGAGGCAGCGCTGGCCAGGCAGGAGGCGAAGATCGTCTCGGCGATCAACGCGCTCGGCGCCGACGTGGTCGCGCTCCAGGAGATCGAGAACTCGGTACGCTTCGACGCCGCCGACCCGCAGCGGGCGCTGAAGCGACTCGTCGGCGCGCTGAACACGGCCGCCGGTGCCGGCACCTGGGACTACGTCCGCACCCCGGCGGAGTTGCCGCCGGCGGCCCAGCAGGACTTCATCACCACCGCGATCATCTTCAAGCCGGCGAAGGCGCAGCCCAGGGGCGCCGCCCGGTCGGTGAACGACGAGACCGTCTGGTTCAACGCCCGGGAACCGATCGCGCAGACCTTCACGGCCGGCGCGACCACCTTCACCGTGGTGGCCAACCACTTCAAGTCGAAGAGCAGCAGCGACTCCGCGACCGGTGACAACGCCGACAGCGGCGACGGGCAGGGCGCGTTCAACGGCGACCGGGTCCGGCAGGCCCGCGCGCTGGCCGCCTTCGTCGAGCGGCTCGAGACCGACAGCGGCAGCGACCAGGTGCTGCTGCTCGGCGACTTCAACGCGTACACCCAGGAGGACCCGATGCGGGTCCTGCACGACGCCGGCTACGTCGACCTGAACGAGGCCGGCGAGGCCAGTTACGTCTTCGGCGGCGAGTCCGGCTCGCTGGACCACGCGGTCGCCTCGGCGTCGCTTGCGGAACGGGTCACCGGGATCGACGTCTGGCAGATCAACTCGCACGAGTCGTACGCCTTCCAGTACGACGGGCACCCGGCGTTCTTCGCCGAGGACCCGTACCGGGCCAGCGACCACAACCCGATCATCGTGGGTCTGGAGACCGGTGCGACCGGCCCGGTCGAGCTGCAACTGCTCAGCGTCAACGACTTCCACGGCCGGCTGGAGTCGCCCGGCAACGCGCCGGACGGCCGGCCGGTCGGCGGGGCCGCCCAGGTCGCCGGCCTGGTCGACCAGCTCCGGACGGAAAACCCGAACACCGCCTTCGTCTCCGCCGGCGACAACATCGGCGCCTCCACGTTCGTCTCGGCGATCGACGACGACAACCCGACGATCGACGCGCTCAACGCGATGGGGTTGGCCGCCTCGGCGGTCGGCAACCACGAGTTCGACAAGGGCATCGCCGACCTGACCGGCCGGGTCACCGACCGGGCCGACTTCCCGCTGCTCGGCGCGAACGTCTACCGGGGCGACCAGCGGGCACTGCCGGCGTACTCGGTGAGCACCGTCGGCGGCGTCCGGGTCGGCTTCGTCGGGGTGGTGACCGAGCAGACCGCCTCGCTGGTCAGCCCGGACGGCATCGCCGGGATCACCTTCCGGGAGCCGGTCGCCGAGGCGAACGCGGTGGCCGCACAGCTCTCCGACGGCGACCCGGCCAACGGCGAGGCCGACGTGGTGGTGCTGCTCGCCCACGAGGGAGCGGCGACCGAGAACATCGACTCGGCCGAGGAGTTGGCGAACGACCCGGTCTTCGGGAAGTTCACCCGGGCCGACGCGACGATCGACGCCATCTTCAGCGGGCACACCCACCAGCCGTACGCCTTCGAGGTGCCGGTGCCCGGCACCGACCGGCTGCGCCCGGTGGTGCAGGCCGAGGACTACGGCAAGCGGCTGGGCAGGATCGAGCTGACCTTCGACCCGGCCACCGGCACGGTGACGGCGGCCGACGCGGCGCTCGTCGACGTGGTGGGTGCGCCGCAGCACCCGGCGGTCGCCGAGATCGTGGCGGCGGCCAAGGCCCGCGCCCAGGAGCTGGGTCAGCGGCCGCTCGGCTCGATCACCGCGGACATCCGGCGGGCGTACAACGAGGCCGGCAACGAGGACCGGGGCAAGGAGTCGGTGCTCGGCAACTTCGTCGCCGACGTGCAGCTCGCCGGGACCAGCGCCCCGGGCCGGGGCGGGGCGCAGATCGCGTTCATGAACCCGGGCGGCCTCCGGGCCGACCTGGTGTACGCCCCGGACGGCGTCGTCACCTACGCCGAGGCGTTCTCGGTGCAGCCGTTCGCCAACGACGTGGTGACGAAGACGTACACCGGGGCACAGCTCAAGCAGGTGCTGGAGCAGCAGTGGCAGCCGGCGGGCGCCTCCCGGCCGGTGCTCTGGCTCGGCGTCTCCAAGGGCTTCTCCTACACCTACGACCCGGCGGCCCCGCAGGGCTCCCGGATCACCTCGATGTCCCTGAACGGCACCCCGATCAGCCCGACCGGCAGCTACCGGTTGACTGTAAACTCGTTCCTCGCGGCCGGCGGGGACAACTTCACCACCCTGGCCGAGGGGACCGACCGGGTCACCA
This sequence comes from Plantactinospora sp. WMMB782, assembly GCF_049179135.1. Lineage (NCBI taxonomy): Bacteria > Bacillati > Actinomycetota > Actinomycetes > Micromonosporales > Micromonosporaceae > Plantactinospora > Plantactinospora sp. WMMB782. The sequence continues at coordinate 2,855,592 of NZ_JBMHMC010000007.1, forward strand.
CCGGGGACAACGACCTGACGATGCTCACCGACTACATCGCGGCGAACTCACCGGTCACCGCCGACCCGGCGCCGCGTTCCGCGGTCGGTCAGCCGGGACCGGAGTGCGACACGACGATCAGCGGTCGGCACGACCGGCCGGTCTTCGTCTTCGCCGGGCTCACCTGCCTGGACGACGCGACCGTCTCCGGCCCGGTGACCGTGCTGCCGGGCGGGTCGCTGATGGCGACCGGTGGCAGCATCTCCGGCCCGGTCACCGCCACCGCGCCGGAGACGCTGACCCTGACCGGTACCCGGGTCTCCGGCCCGGTCACCGTGGTCGCCGCCCGTGGTGCCGTACTCGTCGAGCAGGGCCGGGTCGGCGGCGCGGTCTCGATCGCACTCGGCACCGGCGGAGTACGCCTCGACGGTGTCACCGCGTCCGGTCCGGTCTCGCTGCTCGGCAACTCCGGCAGCCAGCCGGTGCTGGTCGCCGGCAACACCGTGAGCGGGCCGCTGAGCTGCCTGGCCAACTCGCCGGCACCGGGCAACGACGGCCGGATCAACACGGTCCGGGGCCCGAAGGTCGGGCAGTGTGCCAGGCTGTGAACGACGTGGTGTGTCAGGGGCCGGGCGACGACGGTCGGGGTGACCGGCCGACGCTCGACTAGCTCCGTCGCGACTGCGGGTCCGGTTCCGGGTCACCGGTTCCGGACCCGCAGTCGTGTGTCGGAGTCGTGTGTCGGAGTCGTGTGTCGGAGTCGTGTGTCGGAGCCGTTTGTCGCGGCGGTCCGTCGGAGTGGTCCGTGTGTCGGGACGTGGTGCCCCGGGCAGCGGAAGCGTGGCCCGGAGGCGGGAGGGACGAGGGTGAGCGGCTACCAGCCCGTACCGTTGCCGACCGGTGCCGGTGCGACCTCCCGGGCCGACCTGGTGGCCGGCCTGACCGGCTGGGCCCGGTCCCGGCCGCTGCGGGACCTGGTCGCCGCGTTCGGCGCCGAGTTGCCCGACCGGCTTCCCCCGGACGGGCTGCTCGGCTGGCTGGACGACTTCTCGGCCCGGCACTGGGACTTCCGCAGCCGGCACGGTGCGGTCGAGCGGGACGAGGTCGGCGAGACCGTACTCGATCCCGCCGTCGCCGAGCTGGTCCGGTCGGCTGCCTCAGCGCTCGGCCTGGCCGGCCCGCGACCCGTGCCCGGCCGGCGCTACGACCACCTGCTGGTGCTGGGCGGGTTGGCCCGGTCCTGCCTGCAACGGACCGCCTACGCCGCCCGGCTGCTCGACACCGGGGTCGTCGAGGTCGGTGAGGTCGCCGCGCTGGGCAGTTTCCGGCCGCTGCGTCCGGTCGAACTGGACCGACTCCGGCTCCCCACCGACCGGCCCGGGACGCGGCTGGACGGCGGTTACGAGGTGGACGCGATGGACCTGGGCATCCGGATCGCCTTCGGTTGCCCGACCAGCGTGCGGCGGCGGCGCTCGGCGGGCGGGATCGACCACCACTCCTGGTCGGTCGCCGTCTACCGGCCGGAGCCGGTGCGGACCGGTGCCCTGCCGGCGAGCCGGTCGGTGGCCCGCCCGGTGGTGCGGGTACTCGCGGCGCCGTCGACGGAGCCGGAGACCCGGCGGGCGCACACCTCCGACACGTACCACTTCTGGGCCGGAGAGTTGCGGCCGGCGGCCGGGGACCGGGTCCTGGTGCTGACCTCGCAGCTCTACGTTCCGTTCCAGCACTTCGACGCGCTGCGTACGCTCGCGCTCGGCTACGGGTGCGAAGTGGACACGGTGGGGGTGGACCCGGACTCGGTACCCGGGTACGGCGCGGTCGAGTCGTCGGGTCCGGACCGCTACCTTCAGGAGATACGCTCCGCGATCCGATCGATACGCAATCTGTTGCGGGTACTCGGATAATCACTATCCGGATACGTGCACCGGATCGAGCGTCCCAATACACCGTCCGGAGTGGACGGCAAATCGGATTACTCGCCCGGACCGTGCTACACCACGGCTTTCGGGGACCGCGAACCGCCGGATCGGGCTACGAACCGTCGGATCGTCGAAGTGTGACTGGCCTAACGGACCAACTTCGGACACGGAAGCGAAACGGGGCAGCGCACCGAATAAAGAAACCCTTAAAGTTGTCGAGGCGTCGCCCCACGGGGGGGCAACCGTCCCTATCTGGGCAGTGCGACGCGTTTCTGTTGCGAGGAGTCCCCTTGCCTCCACGTTCTATTTCCCGGCCGCTGGCGCTTGCCTCGGCCGTCGCGCTCAGCGCCACCACCGCTCTTGTCGGTGCGCCGGCGGCCCAGGCGAGCCACCCCGGCTCCGGCAGTGTGCTGAGCGCCAGCAACGGCACCGACACCATCAGGTTCAACAACGGCTCGACGCTGCGACTCGGCAACCAGGACTCGGAACTGGGCATCACCACGGTGAACGGCGCGGCCTGGTCGCCGGACGGCAGCCGGGCGATCTTCGCCACCGAGGGCGGCGACATCGCCACCCTGCGGCACAACGACGGCGGGAACTGGTGGTGGGTCTCGCCCAAGTGGGAGGGCGCGCCCGACCACATCGATTACCGCAGCCCGGTCTACCGGAGCGAGGGCATCGGCGTGCTCTGGTCGGCCAAGGAAGCGGGCTCGCCGTGGCGGATCGAGGCGCAGGTCGCCTCGGGCGGCTTCTCGCCGGGCCAGATCACCCCGGGCGACGGCCGGCACTACCTCAACCCGGACTCCGGCCCGGGTGCGCTCTTCGTCTACCAGGTGCAGGGCGGCAGCGCCGACGCGCCGTCCGGCCCGTCCGAGGTCGGTGTCTTCGACGGCAGCGGCTTCCAGGAGATCCTGGACGACGCGAGCAACCCGTCCGTGTCGCCGAACGGCAAGCGGGTGGCGTTCGTCCGTGGCGGCCAGATCTACGCCGCCGACATCACCGGCGACAACGTCATCGCGATCACCTCGAACGCGGTGGCCCACGACCACCCGACCTGGTCGCCGGATGGCAGCACCATCGCCTTCACCAACGGCTCCGGAGTGGCGACCGCACCGGCGAACGGCAGCGGGGCGGCGAACCCGACCCCGGTGTCCGGGCTCTCCGGGGTGCCGTCGTACCAGCCGCGCCGGACCGACACCGTGGCCCGGCTCGCCGGAACGGACCGCTACACCACGGCGACCGCCGTTTCCCGGGCGCACTGGGCGACCGCCGGTGACCAGAGTGACGCCAGGCAGTTCGCCGACGCCGTCGTGCTCTCCCGGTCGGATCTGTTCGCCGATGCGCTCGGCGGCGCGCCGCTGGCCGCCGCGAAGCAGGGTCCGCTGCTGATGACCCCGCCGACCGGGCTCAACCTGGAAACCGAGACCGAGATCAAGCGGATCCTGCCGCCCGGCAAGACCGTCTACCTGCTCGGCAGCCCCGGCGCGATCTCCACTGTGGTGGAGGACCAGATCGAGGCGCTGGGTTACCAGACCCGACGCCTGGCCGGCCAGGACCGCTTCGGCACCTCGGTCGCGATCGCCAACGAGATCAACCCGAACCCGACCTACGTGCTCGCCGCGACCGGGATGGACTTCCCGGACGCGCTCGCGGCCGGCGCGGCGGCCGGCTCGTTCAACGTGCCGGGCACCGGGCAGTCCGCGGTGGTCGTCCTCACCACCGACTACACGCTGTCGGCCGGGACCAAGGCATACCTGGACCGGGTGCGGTCGACGTCGGCGATCGTCGGCATCGGCCTGCAGGCCGCGGCGGCGACGGAGCCGTACAACCCGATCCCGATCTACGGAACCAGCCGCTACGAGACCTCGCTCTTCGTCGCGTGGTCGTTCTTCGGCGGCACCGACTACGCCGGTCTCGCCACCGGGGTCAACTGGCCGGACGCGCTTGCCGGCGGCGCGCTGATGGCGACCATCAACGGTCCGCTGCTGCTCACCGCGGGCAACAGCCCCGAGCTCTCCTTCGAGCCCGAACTGTTCCTGGACGAGCACAGCGGATCGCTGGACACCGCGCTGATCTTCGGGTCCGCCGCGGTCGTCTCGGCGGGGCAGCAGGGGCCGATCGGCAGCTGGATCAGCGGCCCGGGTAGCTACACCGTGGTGCAGAACCCGACGAACATCGGGATCGTCAACCTCGACCGGGGAACCTCCTCCGCCGCCCGCGCGGCGGCGGCCGACCCCAGCCGGGTGCGTACCCCGGAGCAGCTGGAGACGGCCGTCGAGGGCCTCAAGGACCGGCTCGCGCAGCGGTAACCAGCACGACGCTCGAAGAACGGAAGGGGCCGGTCGGCAGACCGGCCCCTTCCCGTCGCCGGCGGAGTGTAAGGAAGGGCCGCGGCGGTGTCAGCGGGTCTGCTCGATCGCCTGTCGGAAGACCCGGGAGCGGTGCGCGTAGTTGTCGAACCGGCCGTAGCTTGGTGCGGCCGGGGAGAGCAGCACCACCCCGCCGGGGGGCGTACGCTCCCGGCCGAGCCGGACCGCCTCGGGCAGGTCCTCGGCGGCCAGCGTGGTGATGGTGCCCAGGTCCTTGACCACGTCCAGGATCCGGGGTCCGCTGTCGGGGATGCCGATCAGGGTGGCCACGATCCCCTGCTCGGCGAGGAAGTCCCGCAGCGGGCCGTAGTCCACTCCCCGGTCCTCGCCGCCGACGATCACGGTCAGCGGACGGTTGGCGTACGCCTCGATGGCGTGGATCGCCGACTGCGGGATCGTGGAGAGCGAGTCGTCAACGAAGGTGATCCCGGACGGGTCCTCGATCGGGGTGAGCCGGTGCTCAAGGACCGGCAGGGTGCCGAGCGCGGCGGCGAGCCGGTCCCGTTCGGCGACACAGTCGACGCCGACCGCCCGCAGCGCGGTGAGCGCCACGCAGAGGTTCCCCTCGTTGTGCCGTCCCACCAGCGGCAGCGCGTCGCGTGGGAAGAGTCGCTGGTCGCCGAGGCGTATCCAGCGGGTGCCGTCGGGCTCGGCGGTCACCTGGAAGACCGGCTCGGTGGTCACCTGGAAGACAGGCTCGGCTCGCCGGGCTCCGGCCTGGCCAGCCGAACCGGTGGCTCCGGGGTCGGCGGCGGTGCCGGCGGGGAGCAGCGGCAGTCCGGGCCGGGCGGCGAGTTCGGCGCGCAGCCGGTCGTCGTGGGCGTTGAACGCCACCCACCGGGGGCCGTGGTCGACGAGGTTCAGCTTGTGCCGGTAGTACTCGGCCTCCCCGCCGGCCCAGTCCAGGTGTTCGGGGGCGAGCGAGGTGAGTACGGCCACCTCGGGCGAGTCGGTCAGGTCGGCGCACTGGTACATGGAGAGTTCCAGCACGTAGCGGGGCGCGGGCGGCAGGTCGAGCACCGGTACCCCGATGTTGCCACCCATCACGTTGGGCCGGTCGACGGCGGTGAGCAGGTGGCTGATCAGGTTGGTGGTGGTGCTCTTGCCCTTGCTGCCGGTGACCCCGATCGTGCTCCCGGCGTGCTCGGCCATCCACAGCGCCGTGCCGCTGGTGATCGGGATGCCGCGCTCGCGCAGGCGTACCACCCAGGGGTGGGTTTCGCCGATCACCGGGGAGCGGACGACCACGTCAGCGTCGAGCAGCACCGCCAGGGCGGCGGGGCCGGTGTGCAGTGGGGCCAGCTCGGCGAGCCGGCCCGTCCAGGGCTTCGCGGCGTACGTCTCGCGATCCATCACCGCGACCAGTTCGGCCGGCCCGACCGGGGCGATGGCGTTTATCGCCGCGACGCCCTCCCGGCCGGTGCCCCAGACCGCGACCCGCCGGCCGCGCAGATCTGCCAGTTGCACCTGACGACTCCCTCCGGTACGCGCCCAAACTCTAGTCCCGGCTCCGGTGCCGCGGGCCGGGACGTCACCCGGCTTGCGCGACCGCTTCCGGAAATTCGCTTGTGAGTGAGTTACTCACTCAGTAGTGTTGCCGCCGTGAACCCGCAGACCCCCTCCGGCCGGGCCCGTCCGCTGCCGCCGGACGAGCGGCGGGCCGCACTCGTCAACGCGACCCTGGCCCTGATCACCGAACACGGGGTCAAGGTCACCACCCGGCAGATCGCCGAGGCGGCCGGGGTCGCCGAAGGCACCATCTTCCGGGTCTTCCCGCACAAGGACGGGCTGGTCCGGGTCGCCGTCGAGACCGCGCTCGACCCCGCCCCACTGCTCGCGGAACTCGCCGCGATCGACCTGTCGACCCCGCTGCGGGAGCGGCTGGTCGAGTTGGCCGCGATCCTGCAACGCCGGCTCACCAGCATCTTCAACCTGCTGCACTCGGTCGGCATGCACGGGCCGCCGGAGGACTCGACCAAACGGCCGGGTGGCGCGTCGGGGCACCGGCCGCCGAACGAGGAGATCTACCAGGCGATCGTCCGGGTGCTGGAGCCGGACGCCGACCGCTTCCGCTGTCCGCTGCCCGAGGTGGCCCGACTGCTGCGACTGCTGACCTTCGCCGGCTCGCACCCGAGGATCACCGACAACGAACCGCTCAGTCCCGAGACGATCGCCGACGTGCTCCTCGACGGGGTCCGCGAGCGCACCGGATCGGGACAGGGCGCCGAAGACCACCAACCGGACCGGTCGTGACCGGCCACCGCGTCACCTATTCGGGGGATCGTCGATGCTGAATCGACTACTGATCGACTATCTGCGGCCGTACGGCCGGCCACTCGCCGCCGTGGTGCTGCTGCAACTCGTCGGCACCATGGCCTCGCTCTACCTGCCCAGCCTCAACGCCGACATCATCGACAAGGGCATCGCCCGGGGCGACACCGACTACATCGTCGGCACCGGCGGCTGGATGCTGCTGGTCACGCTGGCCCAGATCGCCTGCTCGATCGCGGCCGTCTACTACGGCGCCCGCACCGCGATGGGCTTCGGCCGGGACGTACGCGGGGCGATCTTCCACCGGGTGATGGGCTTCTCGGGCCGGGAGGTCGGCCAGTTCGGGGCACCCTCGCTGATCACCCGCACCACGAACGACGTGCAGCAGGTGCAGATGCTCGTCGTGGTGACCTGCACGATGCTCGTCGCGGCGCCGATCACCCTGCTCGGCGGCGTGGTCATGGCCCTGCGCGAGGACGTCGGGCTCTCCTGGCTGATGCTCGTCTGCGTACCGGTGCTGGTGCTGGCGATCGGGCTGGTGATCAGCCGGATGGTGCCGCAGTTCCGGCTGATGCAGACCCGGATCGACACCGTCAACCGGGTACTCCGGGAGCAGATCACCGGCATCCGGGTGGTCCGGGCGTTCGTCCGGGAGCCGTACGAGACCCGCCGCTTCGAGGTGGCGAACGAGGACCTGACCAACACCGCGCTGCGGGTCGGCCGGCTCGCCGCGCTGATCTTCCCGATCGTGATGTTGGTGCTCAACCTCTCCAGCGTGGCGGTGCTCTGGTTCGGCGCGCACCGGATCGAGGCGGGGCAGATCCAGATCGGGGCGCTCACCGCCTTCCTGACCTATCTGATGTTCATCCTGATGTCGGTGATGATGGCGACCTTCATGCTGATGATGGTTCCCCGGGCGGCGGTCTGCGCCGAGCGGATCATGGAGGTGCTGGGCACCGGGTCGTCGGTGGTCCCGCCCCGGGAGCCGGTCCGCGAGGTGCACGGCGCGGGCACGCTGGAGCTGCGGGACGTCGGTTTCCAGTACCCGGGTGCGGCGGCGCCGGTGCTCCGGGACGTCTCGTTCCGGGCCGGGGCCGGCCGGACGACGGCGATCATCGGCAGTACTGGTGCGGGCAAGACGACCCTGCTCGGGCTGGTACCCCGACTCTTCGACGTCACCGCCGGGGCGGTACTCGTCGACGGGGTGGACGTCCGGGAGCTGGATCCGGACCTGCTCTGGGAGCGGATCGGCCTGGTGCCGCAGCGGCCGTACCTCTTCTCCGGCACCATCGCCAGCAACCTCCGCTACGGCCGCCCCGACGCGACCGACGAGGAACTCTGGGCCAGCCTCGAGGTCGCGCAGGCCCGCGACTTCGTCGCCGAGCTGCCGGACGGGCTGGACGCACCGGTGGCCCAGGGCGGGACGAACCTCTCCGGCGGGCAGCGGCAGCGGCTGGCCATCGCCCGCGCCCTGGTCCGCCGTCCGGAGATCTATCTCTTCGACGACTCGTTCTCGGCGCTCGACCTCGGCACCGACGCCCGGCTGCGGGCGGCGCTGAAACCGGTCACCGCCGGGGCCGCGGTGGTGATCGTGGCGCAGCGGGTCTCCACGATCCTGGACGCCGACCAGATCATCGTGCTGGAGGACGGTGCGGTGGTCGGCGCCGGCCGGCACGAGGAGCTGCTGGCGAACTGCCCGACCTACGCCGAGATCGTGGAGTCCCAGCTGACCGTAGGGGTGACCGCGTGAGCACGGCGAGCGAGAACGGTCAGCAGAGCACGCCGGGCGGGAACGGCCGGCAGGGCACGCCGGGCGGGAACGGCCGGCAGACGGCCCGGGCCACCCCGGCCCGGCTGCCCGGCGGTGCCCCCCGGGGCGGCCCGGGATGGGCCAACGCCGGCATGCCGGCCGAGAAGTCGATGAACTTCGGCCCGTCGGCCCGGCGGCTGCTCGGCCTGCTCCGGCCGCACCGGCTTCCGCTGGTCGCGGTGGTGCTGCTGGCGCTCGCAAGCGTCGGGCTGTCGGTGGCCGGGCCGAAGATCCTCGGGTACGCCACCGACGTGATCTTCGCCGGGCTGATCGGCCGGCAGTTGCCGGCCGGTACCACCGCCGAACAGGCCGCCGAGGGTGCCCGCGCGGCCGGCAACGACGGCTACGCCGAACTGCTGCTGAAGATGGAGGTCGTCCCCGGCGTCGGCATCGACTTCGCCCGGCTCGGCCAGGTCCTGCTGCTGGCGGTGCTGCTCTTCCTCGCCGCCAGTCTGCTCGGCTGGCTACAGGGTTACATCCTGAACAACGCGGTGCAGGCCACCATCCGGCGGTTGCGGTCGGACGTGGCGGCGAAGCTCAACCGGCTGCCGCTGCCGTACTTCGACGGTCAACCCCGGGGTGAGCTGCTCAGCCGGGTCACCAACGACATCGACAACATCGCGCAGAGCCTGCAACAGACGCTCAGCCAGCTGCTCACCTCGCTGCTCACCGTGATCGGCGTACTCGGGGTGATGTTCTGGATCTCGCCGCTGCTGGCCGTGGTCGCACTCGTCGCGGTACCGGTGTCGGTGCTGGTCACCAAGCAGATCGCGAAGCGGTCGCAGAAGCAGTTCATCGCACAGTGGACGCACACCGGCGTGCTGAACGGCCAGATCGAGGAGGCGTTCACCGGACACGAACTGGTGAAGGTCTTCGGCCGGCAGCGCGAGGTCGAGGCGGCCTTCGGCGCGAAGAACGAGGAACTGTTCAGGGCGAGCTTCGCCGCACAGTTCGTCTCGGGGATCATCATGCCGTCGATGATGTTCATCGGAAACCTGAGCTACGTGCTGATCGCGGTGATCGGCGGGCTGCGGGTCGCCTCCGGGGCGATGACGCTCGGCGACGTGCAGGCGTTCATCCAGTACTCCCGGCAGTTCACCCAGCCGCTGACCCAGATCGCCTCGATGGCGAACCTGCTCCAGTCCGGGGTCGCCTCGGCGGAGCGGGTCTTCGACGTACTCGACGCCGACGAGCAGAGCCCGGACCCGGTCGCGCCGGCCCGGCTGACCGACCGACGCGGACGGGTCGAGTTCGCGCACGTCTCGTTCCGGTACGAGCCGGACAAGCCGCTGATCGACGACCTGTCGCTGGTCGCCGAGCCGGGGCACACGGTGGCGATCGTCGGGCCGACCGGGGCCGGCAAGACCACCCTGGTCAACCTGGTCATGCGCTTCTACGAGCTGGACGCCGGGCGGATCACCCTGGACGGGGTCGACCTGACCGAGCTGCGCCGGGACACCCTGCGCGGCGAGATCGGCATGGTGTTGCAGGACACCTGGCTGTTCGGCGGCACGATCCGGGACAACATCGCGTACGGCGATCCGGAGGCGGGCGAGGAGCAGATCCTGGCGGCGGCGCGGGCGACCTTCGTCGACCGGTTCGTACGCAGCCTGCCGGACGGCTACGACACGGTGATCGACGAGGAGGGCAGCAACGTCAGTGCCGGCGAGAAGCAGCTCATCACCATCGCCCGGGCCTTCCTGGCCAACCCGTCGCTGCTGATCCTGGACGAGGCGACGAGTTCGGTGGACACCCGGACGGAGGTGTTGCTGCAACGGGCGATGGCGGCGTTGCGGGCCGACCGGACGAGTTTCGTGATCGCGCACCGGTTGTCGACAATCCGGGACGCCGACCTGATCCTGGTGATGGAGCAGGGCCGGATAGTGGAGCAGGGCAGCCACGACGAGCTGCTCGCCGCGCAGGGTGCGTACCACCGGCTCTACCAGGCCCAGTTCACCCAGCCGGTGGCCGACGTCGAGCCGGCGGTGCCGGCCGGGCCGGCCGGGGTGCCCGCCGGGGCACCCCGGCAGCGAGCCTGAGCCGGAATCGGCGGGTTCGGCGACACCGAGCCGGCGGGCGCGCTGCCGACGCGCCCGCCGGCTCTGTCCTTCAACAATGTTGAACCGTGAGGTTTAGTGTTGTACGGTGAACCGCATGGTTCAGCAAGAGGTACTCGATCGGGTCTTCGGCTGCCTGGCCGACGCTACACGCCGACAGATCCTGGTCCGGCTCGGCGACGGGCCGGCCACCATCGGCGAGCTGGCCCAACCGGTCGGGATGAGCCTGACCGGCATGAAGAAGCACGTCCAGTTGCTCGAGGACGCCGGCCTGGTGGTCACGGAGAAGGTCGGCCGGTCCCGGCAGTGCCGCCTCGGGGACGCCCCGCTGGACGAGGCGATGGCTTGGATCACCTTCTACCAACGCCTCTGGGCGCGCCGCCTGGACGGCCTGGACGCCTACCTGACCCTGCGACGAGGCACGAAGGAACAGGACTGATGACACTCGACCTGCGCACGACCCGACACCTCCCGGCCACGCCGGAGGAGGTCTTCGACGCGTACACCGACGCCGAGCAGCAGAAGATCTGGTACGCCATCCTGGACGAGCAGCCCGGGATCGTGGAGATCGAGGTCGACCTCCGGGTCGGCGGCCGGCAGACCGCCGTCTGGGGACCCGGCCCCGACATGCTGTTCCGGGAGACGCAGACCTTCGTCGAGATCGACCGCCCGCACCGGCTCGTCACCGAGTCCACCGGCAGCAGCCCGGACGGACTCACCATGACGACCCGGGTCGAGGTCACCTTCGAGGAGCAGGACGGCGGCACCCTGATGACCGTCGTGCAGAGCGGCTTCCCGGCCCCCGAGATCCGGGACTTCTTCGTCGGCGAGGTGTGGCAGGGTGCCTTCGCCCGGATCGAGGCGTACCTGGTCCGGGAGCACGGCCGGGCCGGCTCGGATGCGTAGGCTTCCCCGGCCCGGCATCGTCGGGCTCGCCGTCGTCACGGCGGTGCTGGTCAACCTCGTGCTCTACGCCGTCGGCCGGGCGGCCGGCGGAACGTTCCGGTTCACCACCCCGCAGGGACCGGCCGAGGTCGACGCGCTGACCGTCGCCGGCTTCAGCGCGGTACCGCTGCTGCTCGGCCTCGCCGCCGTCGCCCTGCTGGCCCCACTCGCCGGTTGGATCAGCCGGGTCGCGACGGTCGTCGGTGCGGCGCTGGCGGTCGTCACCATCGCCGTGATGACCCTGCCCGCAGACCTGGACGCCACCAGCAAGACGATCCTGGCCCTCTGCCACCTGACGCTCGTCCCGATCATCGTCGTCGCGGTACCCGCCCTCGACCCACGACGGCGGGACGGGCCGAGCCGGAGCGCGGCTTGATCGGGTGTCGCCAGCACGGAGCCGGACTGCCGCCCGACCTCGCAGCCGGGAGTTCAGCACGGAGATCTCCGGCTACGGGCGGATGCCGTGTTCGACCAGATGGTAAACCCAAGTTTGCCCAACGCCGTAGTGCTATGAGCCGGTTGTGCGGACATGTGCACGTTCGCCCTGCTTGCCGACGAGGCTGAGGAACTCGACGGGCCCCGCGCTGGTGGCTCCGAACCAGTGCGGGGTTCGGGTGTCGAACTCGGCGGCCTCGCCGGGCCCGAGGATGAGGTCGTGCTGCCCGAGGACGAGGCGGAGTTGGCCGCTGAGGACGAAGGCCCAGTCGTAACCTTCGTGGGTGCGCAGCCGGGGCTCGTCGTCGTCGCGTCCGGTGGGGAGGACGAACTTGTATGCCTGGATGCCGCCGGGGCGGCGGGTCAGGGGAACGATGATCCTGCCATCGGTGGTGGGTATCGGCCGCATGTTGATGCGTGGGTCGCCGGTCTGCGGTGCGTCGACGAGTTCGTCGAGGGTGACACCGTACGCGCGGGCCAGGGGTAGCAGCTGTTCGAGGGTGGGAAGCCGGAGGCCGGCTTCGAGTCGGGACAGCGTGCTGATCGAGATGCCGGTTCGATCGGCGAGGTCACTCAGGGTGATGTCGCGCCGTTGACGGAGCTGTTTGAGGCGTGGTCCAACGGCCGCGAGGGTGTGTCTGGTCGGGTCGTCCATGCAGCCATTTTGCCATTCGGCAAAACTCTTTGCCACATCGTCGGACTACTCCGCATCCTCGAGGAGCCGGTGCCGAAGGGCAGCCGCGCTATCGACGGGAGGTCGGCAGTGCCAGACCAGACGACTGAGATTCGCGAGTTGGTGATCATGCGAGGCGGCGCGGTCGGCCTCAGCGCCGCCGTGACGCAGACCCGGGCACGTCGCACGGTGATCGTGCAGGACGACCCGGGCCGGGCCGTGGCAGTACGCCGCGACTCCGTCGTCACCGGGGGAGAAGCTCGATGACGCACGCGTTCGACAGGCAGTACTGGGACCAGATCTGGCGGGGGGACCGGGCCCAAGCAATGGCTGCCAGCCAGGCGAACCCACATCTGGTGCGTGAGGTCGGCGACCTGCCGCCCGGAACAGCCCTGGAAGCGGGCTGCGGTGCCGGAGCCGAGGCGATCTGGCTCGCTACCCGCGGCTGGCAGGTCACAGCCGTCGACATCACCGCCGCGGCGCTCTCGCACGCAGCCGGACGCGCCACCGCCGCCGGTGTGAACGGCAAGGTGAGATGGGTCGAGGCGGACCTGTCCACCTGGCAGCCGCCCAGCCGGTACGACCTGGTCACCACGCACTACGCGCATCCCGCGATGCCGCAGTTGGACTTCTACGACCGCATCGCGTCCTGGGTCGCCCCCGGCGGCACCCTGCTCATTGTCGGCCACCTGCACCACCACGACCAGAACTCCACGGCCGGCCACGGCCACGGCCACGGCCACGGTGGGACCGAACCGCCCGCCTCGGCGTCCGTGACAGCCGCCGACATCACCGGCCGCCTCGACCCGGCCGGGTGGGAGATCGTGACCGCGCAGCAGTCGCATCGATCCATTACCGGTCCCGGCGGCCAGACGGTAGCCGTGCACGACGTCGTCGTCAGAGCCCGCCGCCGGCATTGACCCCAACCACCCGACGACGCCGGGAGCCGACAGCTCCCGGCGTACTGCTCCCTGCCTACCCGAAGGAATCCCATGACCACCAACCCGACCCCGACCCCGAGTGCGGCCGGCCAGGCCACGGTCGACGACCCGCGGCAGCGCCGGACGATCCTGGTCGCGGTCTGCGTGGCACTGATGGCCGTGATCGCCTCGGTCACCGGCCTGAACGTCGCCCAGCCGGAACTCGCCGTCGAGTTCGACGCCTCGCAGAGCGAGGTTCTGTGGATCATCAACGTCTACACCATGACGCTGGCCGCACTGCTGCTGCCGCTTGGCGCCCTCGGGGACCGGCGCGGCCGCAAGCCGATGCTGCTGATCGGTCTGGTCATCTTCGGCGCGGCGAACCTGGCCGCCGCCCTGGCGACCTCCTCGCAGATGATGCTCGCCTCCCGGCTGCTGTCCGGTGTCGGCGCGGCGATGATCATGCCGGTCACGCTTGCCGTGATCACCTCGACCTTTCCCGACAAGGAGCGCGCCAAGGGCATCGGGGTCTGGACCGCGGTCGCCGGTGGCGGCGGCATCCTCGGCATGTATCTCTCCGCGCTGCTGGTCGACGTCGCGACCTGGCGATGGCTCTTCGTCCTACCCGTCGCGCTCGTCCTGGGATCGGTCGTCATGGTCCTCCGCTCCGTCCCGAACTCCCACCGGCACACCGGGCACCGCTTCGACACCGTCGGCTCGATGACCTCGGTCGTCGCCGTACTCTCCCTGATCTTCGTGCTGCACGAGGGTCCGCTGATCGGATGGACCGAGCCCGCCACGCTGCTCGGGCTCGCCAGCGGCCTCGCCGCCACGAGCGGCTTCACCGTCTGGGAACTGCGTCACCCGGCGCCGCTGCTCGACATCCGGCTGTTCCGCGAGCGTGGCCTGGCCGGCGGATCGCTCGTGCTGCTGGCGGTCTTCGGCGTACAGGCGGGCATCTTCGTGGTGCTCTTCCCGTTCCTGCAAGCCGTGCTCGGCTGGTCCGCGCTCCAGGCAACCCTGGCTATGATGCCGATGGCACTGGTGATGATGCTCGCCTCCGGTCTCGCCCCGAAGGCCGGTATCCGGATCGGCGGCCGCGCGACCATGGCCGCAGGCATCCTCGTCGGCGGCACCGGACTCGCCATGATGGCGATCCTCGTCTCCGTCGACGGCGGCTACCTCTCCGTGCTGCCCGGCATGCTCGCCATGGGTCTGGGCATGGGCCTGTCCATGACGCCCTCCACCGAGGCGATCACCGGCTCGCTGCCGCGCGAAAGCCAGGGTGTCGCCTCCGCACTCAACGACGTGACCCGCGAGTTCGGCACCGCCATCGGTGTCGCCCTGCTCGGTGCGCTCCTCTCCGCCGGCTACCAGAACGCGATCGGTTCCCGGCTCGACGGCGTGCCTGCCGAGGTGGCCGACACCGCCCGGGAGGGCGTCGCGAACGCCGTCGCGGTCGCCGGTGACGCGGGGCCACTGACCGAAGGACTGCTGCGGGCTGCGAAAGAGTCGTTCGTCGACGGCTGGCAGCAGGCCATGTGGGCCGGAGCCGCGGTCATGGCCGTCCTCTTCGTCTACATCCTCGTCCGAGGACCCCGCCGTGGCACGGCAGCCGACAACATCACCGCAGACGGATCGGAAACCTCGACCGTAGTCACCGGCTAGCTCGGACCGGTGCTCTGCGGCGGCAGGGCGGCGAGGCGGTGACGCCGGCGGAGCGGATCACCGTGCGCGGTGCCGGCGATCTCGGCACCGGCGACGAAGACATGCGTCACCGGGTCTGTCTCGGACGAGCGGTCGGGGGCTGCCTCGAAGAAGAGTCGGGGCTGCCTCGAGGAAGAGTTGCCAGGTGGTGTCGTATCAGGGAGTGGCCGTTCGTGGAACCAGTGTGCGGCGGCCCGCCGGGCGGTTGCTATCCGAGGAGCCGGGGAAGGCCCTCGTGCGGACCTGAGAGGAGACGACAATGGCGGAGTACCTGATTGCCTTCAACGACGAGTGGGTGCCCGAGCACACGGCGGAGCAACTGCGCGAGAAGGGCGTGGCCGGCCGGGCCGTGGTCGCGGAGATGCGGGCCGAGAACGTCCTGATCTTCAGCAACGGCGCGCTCGACCGCTCCACCGCGATCTGCAGTGTCGAGTCGGTCGACGGCAAGCCCGTCTTCACCGACGGCCCGTACGTCGAGACCAAGGAGCACCTCGGCGGCTTCGCCGTGGTGGACGTGCCCGACGACGAAACGGCACGCTACTGGGCCGGCCGGCTCGCGACCGCGCTCGACTGGCCGCAGGAGGTGCACCGGTTCCCGGGCCGCGGTGAGGCTCGGCCTGACGGCTCCGCGCAGAGGTGACCGTCGAGCAGGCGATCACCCGTGCCCACCACGAGGAGTGGGCACGGGTGGTCGCCGCCCTCGCGCGCCGGTTCGGCGACCTCGACATCGCCGAGGAGGCGACGGCCGAGGCGTTCCTCACGGCCACGGAGCGGTGGCCGCGCGACGGCGTACCGGCCAGTCCCGGTGGTTGGCTCGTCACCACCGCGACCCGCAAGGCGATCGACCAGCTCCGTCGCGAGTCGCAGCGTGACGCCAAGCACCGGGCGGCCCGGATGGTCCACGACGACACCCCTGCGGAGCCGACCGGCCCGGTCGAGGACGACCGGCTGAGGCTGGTCTTCACCTGCTGCCATCCGGCACTCGCGACGGAAGCCCGGGTGGCGCTCACCCTGCGCCTGCTCGGCGGCCTCACCGTCGCCGAGATCGCCCGGGCCTTCCTGGTCCAGGAGACCACGATGGCCCGCCGGATCACCCGCGCCAAAGCGAAGATCAAGGCGACGCACATCCCGTACCGGGTGCCGTCGCCCGACGACATCCGCGAGCGGCTCGCCGGCGTACTCGCGGTCGTCTACCTCGTCTTCAACGAGGGCTATCTCGCCAGCGAGGGGGACGAGCCGGTCCGCGTCGACCTCACCGACGAGGCGATCCGGCTCGGCCGCCTGCTCCGCACCCTCCTGCCGGACGACGGCGAGGTGGCCGGCCTGCTCGCCCTGATGCTCCTCACCGACGCCCGGCGGCCGGCGCGGGTGTCCCGCACCGGTGAGCTGGTGACCCTCGACGAGCAGGACCGTGGCGCCTGGGACCGCGCCCTGATCGCCGAGGGCAGGGCGCTGGTCCGGGAGCGGATCGCGGCGGTGGCGGCCGGCGGCGACCCGGCCGGGCGCTACCAGGTGCAGGCGGCGATCAACCTGGTCCACACCGACGCCCCGTCGGCCCGGGACACCGACTGGGCCACGATCGCCAGCCTCTACGGCCGGCTGGTGCTGCTCGACCCCTCGCCGATCGTGCGGCTCAACCGGGCGGTCGCGGTCGCCGAGGTCGACGGACCCGGGGTCGGGCTCGCCGAGATCGACCGGCTCGCCGAACTCCTCGACGGCTACCACGCCTTCCACGCCGCCCGCGCCGACCTGCTGCGCCGACTCGGTCGCGGCGGCGAGTCGCGGGCCGCGTACGACCGGGCGATCGACCTCGCCGGCAACCCCGCCGAGCGGGCCTACCTCACCCGCCGCCGCGACCAGCTCGCCAGCTGACCCGAGGTCTCGGCACGACGGTGCCCGGCGGTCAGGATGGCGCGGACCGGAGGGTCTCCACGACCGGGCGCCGGGTGGCGAGCATCGCGGGGACGGCGGTGAGCGCGGCGACGGCGAGCAGCACGCCGAGCGCCGTGGCGGCCAGCCAGGACCCGGGCGGTCGCTGGACCTCGGCGCGGCTGACGAGATCGAGCAGTCCGATGCCGGCCGGGATCCCCGCGACGACACCGGGTACGGCGGGAAGCAGTTGCGCCACCGCCAGGCCCAGGGCGGCCTGTGCCGGCGTGGCGCCGAGCGTGCGGGCGACGGCCAGCGGCTGCCGGGCGTCCAGCACCGCGGTCCAGGTGCTCACGACGGCGTTGACGAGCGCGAGGACGCACAGCACGACGACCACTACCAGCAGGGCCTGGTCCATCCGCTCGGTGCGGGGGTTGGCGAGTTCCGTGTAGCCGAGGTCGAACTTCTCCACCCGGCTGTTGATCACGAGTACGGCGACGAGCGCGGTCGTGGTGATCAGGGTGTTCACGGTGACCAGCCGGGCCCGGCGCGGCCGGCGGGCGTTGACACGTACCCCGATCAGCAGGGCGGCGGGCAGATGCCGGGACAGCCGGATGCGCCACCACCGGCGGCGCGGCGGCGTCGCGGCGTCGGCCAGCGCGTGCACGGTGCTGGTGGCGGCGGCGCGCACCACAGGCAGCAGCGTCGCCGCCACGGCGATCGTGAGGGCGAGGGCCGTACTGGCGACCACCGTGCGCAGCGCGGGTGGCTGGGCGTTGACGGAGCCGATGAGTCCGACACTCGGGCGGATCAGCACGGGCGCGGCGAACCAGCCCGCCGCCAGCCCGGTGGCGGCGGCGACAAGCCCGATCACGAGGTACTCGGCGAGGTGGACGGCGGCGATCATGGCAGGTCCGGCGCCGACGGCCTTCAGCAGCCCCACCCGGCGGCGCTGGCCGATGATCCGGCCCGCGACGATGCCGGCGACGCCGGCCAGCGCAAGGCCGCTGAGCAGCCAGCTGCC
This sequence comes from Plantactinospora sp. WMMB782, assembly GCF_049179135.1. Lineage (NCBI taxonomy): Bacteria > Bacillati > Actinomycetota > Actinomycetes > Micromonosporales > Micromonosporaceae > Plantactinospora > Plantactinospora sp. WMMB782. The sequence continues at coordinate 2,873,570 of NZ_JBMHMC010000007.1, forward strand.
GACGAGCAGCGTCAACTGGGCGTCGCCGTACAACCGGCCGTTCAGGTCGTCGATCGCCTGCCAGATGGTGAGTTCGTCGCCGACGGCGTACCTGGTGCTGGCCGCCGGGTCGGCGAGTTTCAGGTTGAGGGTGTACGACAGCGGCCGGCCGCCGGCAAGCCTGGCCAGGTCACCGCGGTCGACCCAGACCAGCCCGCCCCGCTCGACCAGGACGCTGCCCGGATGGTGCCACCCGGCGTACGGATAGGTGGCCCTGGCGGCGGTGACGGCGGTGCCGACCACGCGCAGCGGATGGCCGTCGGCGCTTACCGTGTCGTCCGCGCTTACCGTGCCACGGACGCTGACCGTGTCGCCGACGCGGATGCCGAGGGCGTCGGCGAAGGCACGCTCGACGACGACGCCGCCGGGGCGTACCCAGGTGCCGTCGGTCACGGCGGGCCGGTCGATCGACACCGGCGCGTCGTCCCGGCCCTCGACGACGGTCTGCGCCGACGTGCCGCCGACCGTCATCGTCAGGTAGGCGACCGGAAAGGGACCGCTGTGACCGGTGACGCCGGCCGCGCTGGTCAGCGGTGCGAGTTCGTCCAGCGCGGCCTGGCCGGTCGCCCGGGGTGTCACGATCACGTCCGGGCCGGCGGTGGCGGCCCGGGTCTGCTGGTACGGCCGGTCGGCGACTTCGTTGAGGGTGAGGCCGAGGGTCAGCGTGGCGGTGGCGGCGGTGATGGCGACCAGGAGCAGGACGGCCTCGGTGCGGCGGCGGCGAAGGTCCCGCACCAGCAGCCGGCAGACGAGCAGGAGGCGGCCGGACATCTTCAGCGCCGCCCGTCGTAGACGGTGCCTGCGGTGGTGCCGGTGTAGTGGTTGTCGTCGGCGAACGACCCGTCGCGCATCGAGATCACCCGGTCGGCGACCGCGGCGATGCGGGCGTCGTGGGTGACCACCACGAGAGTCTGTCCGGCGGCGTGCAGCTCCTCGAACAGCCGCAGTACCTCCAGGGTGGCGGTGCTGTCCAGGTTGCCGGTGGGTTCGTCGGCGAGTACGACAAGCGGCTCGTTGCTCAGCGCGCGGGCGATCGCGACCCGCTGGCGCTGCCCGCCGGACAGCGCCGAGGGCAGGTGCGCGGCGCGGTCGGCGAGCCCGACCCGGTCCAGCAGGTACATCGCCCGCTTGCGGGCCCGCCCCGGGGACCGGCCGGCCAGCAGCGCGGCCAGTTCGACGTTCTCCACCGCGGTGAGTTCGTCCATCAGGTGGAACGACTGGAAGACGAACCCGACGCCGTCGCGCCGCAGCCGGGCGAGGGCCCGTTCGCTCATCGTGTCGACCCGGTGCTGGGCCAGCCACACCTGCCCGTCGGTGGGTCTCTGCAGCCCGCCGAGCAGGTGCAGCAGGGTGGACTTGCCGCAGCCGCTCGGTCCCATGACCGCCAACGTCTGTCCGACGGGCACGTCCAGGTCGACCTCGTCGACGGCGCGTACCAGTGTGTTGTGCGAGCCGTACCGTTTGGTCAGCCCGCGCGCCCGCAACGCCATCGATCCGGTCATGCCTCCGCCTTCCGGCCAGTCCGACCACGTTCGGTCCACATGCGTTCGCAGGCCTCCAGCCACTCCAGGTCGGCGCGCAGCCGCAGTACGACGCCCTCCAGCAGCAGTCCGGCGACCGGGTCCACCGACCGGTCGAGCGCCGCCCGCTGGGTGTCGCGCAGCCGGCGCAGCACCTCGCGCCGCTGCGCGTCGACGAGTGCCACCGGGTCAGCCAGCCGGCCGGCGGCGGCGGCCACCAGTTTCAGGTGGAACTCCGTGAGGTCCGGCCTCGGCCAGCTCACCTCGGCCAGCCAGCCCGCGACCCGCTGCTGTCCGGCCGGAGTCAACGCGTAGACCCGCCGGTCGGGCCGGTCCGGCAGGCCGTCGGCCCGCTCCGACGTCACCAGTCCGGCCCTGCCCAGCCGGGCCAGCGCCACGTAGATCTGCCCGGCGTTCATCGACTCGCCCAGCGGGCCGAGCGCGGCACGCATCCGGCCGCGCAACTCGTACCCGTACGCCGGCTCCTTCGCCAGCATGGCCAGCACCACGTCCTGCACCCCAGGCACACCCCTTCGTCGCGGACCGCTAAATAGATAGCCGGTAGCTATGGGCCTGTCAACTCCGCTGACGGGGCGTACGGACACATGCTGCCAGCGCCTACCTCGGCGATCCGCCGCTGTCACGGCCCCGGAGCCGCCGCAGGGAAAACCTCTGGTGGATCACGGCGGCCGCTGCTAGCTTTCGGAAGGCCGTGCGAGAGACCGAGGAGGTGGTACCCGTGAACGTTTCGACATGGGTGCTCCCCTGCGGGGTCACGGTCGGACGATAGGTCGTCCGGGAGCGCCGTTCACGAGCACTCCCGAAGGGCACGACCAATGCGATTCACCACCGAGCAGCGCCTCGACGACGGCGTCCTCGAACGCGAATTCACCCTCGGCGAGATCCCCGGCATCCTGTGGACGCCCGGATCCGCATGCGCCTCCACACCGGTCCCGCTGATCCTGCTCGGCCACCCCCCGCTCGGACTGCCCAGGATGTACCCCCGCCTGGTGGCGCGGGCCCGGCGCGCCGCGGCGGAGGGCTTCGCCGCGGCCACCATCGAGCTTCCCGGCAGCGGGGACCGGCCCCGTTGGGCCGCCGTCGAGCAGGCCCGCGCCGACCTGCGCCGGGCGCTGGAGGCCGGCGAGCCGGTCAGCGACGAGATCGTCGACGCCCTCGTCCTCCCGCTCGTCGACCGGGCGGTCCCGGAATCGCGGGCCGCCCTGGACGCCCTGCTGTCGCTGCCCGAGTTAGGCGGCCCGGTCGGGTACTCGGGGGGCGTGATCTCCGTCGGCATCCGGCTCGCGGTGGTCGAGCCGCGCATCGTGGCCGCCGGCCTCTTCGCCGGGAGTCTCGTGCCGCGCGCCATGTTCGAGGAGGCCCGCCAGGTCACCATTCCGCTGCATGTCCTGCTGCAGTGGGATGACGAGGGAAACGACCGGCAGGCGGCCCTGGACCTGTTCGACGCCTTCGGCTCCAGGGAGAAGACGCTGCACGCCAACATGGGCGGACACACCGGTGTCCCGCAGTTCGCCGGGGAGGACGCGGCCGGGTTCTTCGCCCGGCATCTCCGCTAGTGCTGTGACCGGAAACGTTGGCCGGTTTCAGGCCGCCGCCTTGGCGGGGGTCTGACCCCAGCGGCGTTGTCGTTCGGAGCGGATCCGGGCTCGTTCGCGGCGTTGGGCGGCGAGGACGTCGGGGTGGCGGGCGTTGGCGTTGCGCCAGCGCAGGTAGTTGTGCAGGGCTTGGGTCGCGACGGGATGGTTGGGGTGGTTCGACCCGGCCACGACGAACATCCGCAGCGGTCCGAAGTGCGCCTCGATCGGGTTCGCCCACGACGAGTACGTCGGGGTGAAGCACAACTCGACCCGGTTGCGGGCCGCCCACTGCCGGATCTTGACGCCGCGATGTGCGGAGAGGTTGTCCAGGATGACGTAGACCGGCGCGCCGTCAGGGCGGGCGGCCCGGATGCTCTTGAGCGCTGCCAGGGTGTTCGCTGCGGACTTCCGCCGGCGCACGACACCCCAGAGGGTGTCGTCGCCGACGCTGTAGCAGGCGTGGAACTGCCGGACCCCGTGCAGCTTGTGGTAGTTGCCGGGGAGCCGGTCCGGATGCCCGGCCTGGGTCCAGGACGCGCCAGCGTGTGGCCGGATCGTCAACGGCCCGAACTCGTCGAAGGCGAAGACCCGGTCCGGGAACGCCGTGGTCACCGCCTCGATCCGGGCGAGTTTCGCCTCAGCGTTCGGGTCGTTGGTCTCCTTCCACGTCTTCGTCCGCTGGAAGGTGATGTCGTGGCGGTGCAGGAACTCCCGCAGCCGTTCCCGGCCCACGAGCACCCGGCGCTGGCCGTGGTTGTGAGCCAGGTAGTCCGCGAGTTTGCGCAGGCTCCACCGGGTGAACGGCTGGCCGAGCCCTTGCGGTCTGGTCTTGGCCGTCGCGACGATGAACGCTTCGTCGTCCTCACTGATTCGGCGGGGACGGCCACCCGCCCACCGAGGGTCCAGGCAGGCCAGGCCCATTTCGTTGAACCGGTGGATCACCTCACGGACCGCGTCCTCGTCCCCCTGGACCAAGCGGGCGATTGCCGGGACGGTGTTCCCGCTGGCCGAAGCCATGATCACCATCGCCCGACGCAACCGGATCGCAGACCCGGTCCCACGCCGCACGATCTGCTGTAGTCGCCGGCCCTCATCATCACTGAGCCGACGAGCCCGGACAGGTTCTGCCATCCCGACAGCCTGAACCCTCCACCAGCCACCACCACGACCATCGACCGGCGTGTCACCCAACCCGGCCAACGTTTCCGGTCACAGCACTAGCAAGCGCCGGCGGGCCGCTGCCGTAACGGGATGAGCACGCCGTCGACGTCGAGGAAGATCAGCGGTCGGGGCACGGCCGAACCGTACCGTCAGGATCGTCAGCCGTGGCCCGAGCCCGCCGCTCGCGCAGCCAGACCAGCACCACCATGGCGACGTTGACGGCGCCGAGGATGAGCAGGGACGCGTCGCCGGTGTCGGTGGACCGGTCGATCGCGAAGCCCTCGCCGTCCGCCATCACCGTGTTGACGGTCGTGAACAGGACGTTGTTGGCGACGTGGAAGGCGACCGGCGCCTCGATACCCCGGCTGATGATCGCCATCAGGCCGGTGCTGATCCCGATCAGGGTGTAGTAGCCGAACAGCCAGGGGTCGGCCGACCCGTGGACCACGGCGAAGCCCAGGCTGGAGACCACGAGCCCGACGACCAGGGCCGGGCGAACCGCCCGCACCCAGGACGCGGCGGCGGGCAGCACGGCGCCGCGGAACATCAGCTCCTCGCCGACGGCCTGGATCGGGGTGCTCAGCAGGACGACCACCAGCATGGCGACCGTCGTGCCGGTGACACCGAAGGCGGTCCAGCCCGGGGAGTCGGGCGCGACCAGTGCCACGACACCGATCCCGGCGCCGACCAGCAGCGCCGCTCCGATCAGGTAGTAGCTCAGGCGGCGCGCGTCGAAGGCTCGTGGTGAGCTGATCAGGCTGCGCCACGGCACCTTGGCGATCCATACCAGGAGCAGGATCGCCAGTACGCCCGCCGTGCCCACACTCAGGTTGACGGCCAGGAACTTCAACGGCGTGAAGGTGGCGGCCATCGGGTCGTCGCTGTTCTCGACGACGCCGACGAGCAGGTAGAGCAGCACCTGGAGGAGCAACATCGCCAGTGGCGGCACGACGATGACCACGAGCGGCTTCCACCAGCTCATCCGCAGGTGGGCGCCGAACGGTCGGGAACTGTCGACGGCTGGTCGGGAACCCGCCTGCGTCCGGGGACCCGAACTGGCCACGGCAGGAGCGCTCGGGTGACCCGCCGTGTCTCGGGGCCCATCGGATCTTGGGGCGTCCATCGGGAGAGGTCCTTTCGGGGCTCGAACCGGTGGCTGGGCTCACCGGCGGACAACGCTCCGTTGGCGGGAGCACATCGAGCCGTCGGATGGCAGCGTCGTTCGGTGTGACGACCGGGGTGGTGGACATGCCCGTCCATTGCAGCGCTCGGCGAGCCGTCCGGGCAGTGCCACCACGTCACCGATTCGCCATGACATCCGGCGGGCAGACACGTGACGTACTGTCACTGGTCGCGCTTCCGAAGCTGGGTGTGGAGGGCGCCCCGGCCGCCGCCACAGAGGCAGATCCCGCACAGAATCCCAGCTCGAGAAGTCACCGACCGCACACGTGAAAAGACCCTGGGCGGCACCCCGTGAAGAACTGACCGATAACCTCTGGCGTTACGATCGATAATCCGGTTGTTATGGCGGTTGGGGTTCGGGTGGAGCTGCGCGACATAGAGATCTTCCTGACGCTCGCCGAGGAGTTGCACTTCGGGCGTACCGCGCAGCGGCTGCATGTCTCGCAGGCGCGGGTCAGTCAGGCGATCAAGGCGCAGGAGCGCCGCATCGGGGCCGCGTTGTTCGAGCGCACGAGCCGGGCGGTGGCGCTGACCCCGGTCGGCGAGCAGTTGCGCGACGACCTGCGGGCTGGCTACGACACGATCCAGACCGGTCTCGCGAAAGCGCTGGAGTCGGCGCGTGGTGTCAGCGGAACCGTCCGGATGGGCGTGATGGGGGCGGTCGGTCACGAGATCCGCGACTTCATTGATCTGTTCCGCAGCCGTTGTCACGACTGCAACGTCGCACTACGCGAGATCCACTTCAGTGATCCGTTCACGGCCTTGCGGGCGGGGGAGCTGGACCTGGCCCTGCTGTGGCGGCCGGTGCGGGAGCCGGACCTGGTCGAGGGGCCGGTGCTGTTGACCGAGGGGCGGGTGCTGGCCGTGTGGACCGGGCACGAACTCGCCAACCGGGCGTCCGTGTCGATGGAGGACCTTGCCGGGCGGGTGCTCGTCGATCTCGGCCCGAACCTGCCGGACTACTGGGCCGAGGCAATGGTGCCCACGAGGACAGCCGGCGGCCAGCCGATCCTGCGGGGCCCCCGCGTCACGACGTTCCACGAGGTGCTGACCCAGGTAGCCGCAGGGAAGTGCCTGACCCCGCTGAACGAGCATGTGTTGCGGTACTACTCACATCCGGGCGTGGTGTTCATTCCGATCCACGACGCGCCCGTCACCGAGTGGGTCCTGGTGTGGCGTGAGGACGGGGCCTCGCCACGGGTGCGGAGCTTCGTCGAGACGGCCGCGCAACTCGGTCCACGCGCCTTCGGCAGACCCAGGTAGTTACATCGGAGGACCAGGGTCCGCCCGGACACCCGGTCGGGGTCAACGGCCGGCGTCGTCGAACGATCTTTCTTGTCGGGGTCTCACACCGTACGGCTCGCTCGCGGCCCGTCCAGTCCCCAAGAAACGATCTTGTCAGGTGAGATCTGGATGATCTCGCGGGAGAGGTGCGGCAGAGGCGGCTCGTGGTCCGTCAGTGCCACCGCCGTGCCCCGAATCTCGATGCCTCGGGGCGTCCACGGATCGACCGCCACCAGGTCGTCCACGACGAACGCGACGGTGCTGCCCCGCTGAACGTTCCGGAACTTCTTCGTCGAGCCCAGCGCACCCCCGCCGATGATGATCATGTCGGCGCTGGGAGCGACGAAGAAATTCGTCGGGTTGTTCTGCACCTGTCCACCGGGTGAGACGGTGGCCAGGCGCCCAATGCGTTGCGTGGCCAAATAGGTGAGTTCGTTGGCGGTGAACATGCTCATTGACACTCCGATGGTTGGTGCAGGTGGCCGGTGGTACGAGGACGACAGCCGGTTGGTAGGACCGACCGTCAGCCCGCCTCGGTGCCAGGAGCCGGGATGGCCTTCTCCGCGGCGCGGCTGACCTGTTCCCAGCTCGCCCAGGTATCCATGCGTCGCCGGGAGATGTCGAAAGCGACGTCGTACACCATGCTGCCCAACAGCAGCCGCAGCGGCGGGTCCTCGCTGTCGACAAGCTTCATCAGCGCCTCGGCCGCCAGCCGGGGATCGCTGTCGATCGATCCTTCTGCCCACTGCTTGGCCAACTCCTCGCGCAGCGAGTCGTACGCCGGATCCGGGCTGGTCGCCGTGCTGCTGGTGTACAGGTCCGTCCAGTAGCCTCCCGGCTGGACGATGGTGACCTTGACGCCGAACCCGGCGGCTTCGGCGGCCAACGCCTCGCTCATGCCCTCCAAGGCGAACTTGCTCGCGCTGTAGAGCCCCGTGCTGGGGAAGCCGCCGAGGGCGCCGATGCTGGAGATCTGCACGAGGTGTCCGCTGCCCTGGGCCCGTAGCCGGGGCAGGACGGCCTGGCTGACCCAGAGCGCGCCGAAGAAATTCAGCTCCAGTTGGGCCCGGGCCTCCGTCTCGGTGAACTCCTCCACCATCCCGGTGAACAGCGCCCCGGCGTTGTTCACCACGATGTCGAGTCGGCCGAAGTGCGCGACCGCCCGATCGACCACGTCGAAGACCGCCGAACGGTCCGTGACGTCGAGACGCACTGCGAGCAGTTGGCTCGGGTGTCGGGCGGTGAGGTCGTCCAGCGGCGACACATCACGCGCCACGCCGACCACCCGGTCACCGGCGGCGAGCGCGGCCTCGGTGAAGGCGCGGCCAAGGCCACGGCTGGCCCCGGTGATGAACCACACCCGAGACGCCGCAGCGGTTCGCGGTGTGGGTTCGTCCTGATCGGTAGGGATGGCGGACACAGGCGTGTGCTCCTCTGAACTCAAGCAACGGATGAATGTTGGTGGTCATACCTTCTGCTTCCTGACTATCCGTGACAAACAGCTTTCACCGCGGGATGTCGACGGTGGCTCCGCCAGGGGACTCACGATCGCCCCGACAGCCGTGCGGAGCAGCCGCACGACGATCCGCGGGCGCGGCGCTGGTCCGGCGTCAGTCGTCGATTGCCTGGTAGAGCGTGGTCCAGAAGTCGTGGATGGCATGCGCCGGATCTGGGACGGACATTCCCACCTGGGTGAGCAGGATGCCGACCAGCTGCTTGTCCGGGTCGGCGTAGGCCGAGGTGCCGGTTCCGCCGTCCCAGCCGAACTGGCCGACGGGGGCGTAGTCGCCGCGATAGGTTCGCACCGCCATCCCGAAGCCCCAGCCGCCGTGTTGCCCCTGGCCGTGCGAGACGTGGACGCTGTCGCGGGCCATGGCGGTACGGACGGCCTGCTGCTCGGGCGTCAGCCGGTTGGTGGTCATCAGCTGCACGGCGGGCCGGGACAGGATGCGCTCACCGTTGTGCGTTCCGCCGTTGAGCAGCATCCGGAAGTACGTGTGATAGTCGTCGACGGTGGAGACCAGCCCGCTGCCGCCGGACTGGAACGCCGGAGGCTGGCTGTACTGCCCACCTGCCGCCTCGTCCCACACGATGAAATCGCCGGTCTGCGGATCGGGCGCATAGCTGGGTGGCAGCCGGTCGATCTTGTCGGAGGGCACGTGGAATCCGGTGTCCTTCATTCCCAGCGGGTCGAGGACGCGTTCACGCAGGAACGTCTCGAACGACCGGCCGGTGACCCTGGCGACGAGCACGCCGAGGACGTCGTGGCTGATGTGGTACTGCCAGCGCTCTCCCGGCTGGTACATCAGCGGAAGCGTGCCAAGGCGGCGCATCCACTCGTCCGGCTCGGAATAATCCGTCATGTTCTGTGGATATATCCCCTGCTCGAAAAGCGCGCCGATGATCGGCGTACCCAGCGCCGTCAGATCCATCCCGAGCCCGAACGTGGAGGTCAGCAGATCCCGTACGGTGATCGGCCTCCGCGCCGGCACGGTGTCGGCCAGCGGGCCGTCCACCCGCGTCAGCACCCGCCGGTCGGCCAGTTCCGGCAGCCACTGCTCGACCGTGTCGTCCAGACGCAGCCGGCACTCGTCCACCAGGACCATCGCCGCCGCCATGGCGACCGGCTTGGAGGTGGACGCCATCCGGAAGATCGTGTTCCGGCGCATCGGCCCGCCGCCCTCATGGCGCATCGTCCCGATCTCTTCGACGTGCGTCTGCGCGCCCCGGGCCACCAGAGCCACCAGACCGGGAATCCTCTTCGACTCGACGTGCCGGGCCAGCACGTCGCGCATCCTGCCCAGCCCTGACCTGGTGAAGCCGCCGTCGCGGTTATCCATCACGAATCTCCTACCTCAGTATTCGATCTTGCGAGACCCGTCTCGACGCGGCGCTCGTGGCAGCCGCGGCTCAGGGTCGGGTCGGGGACTTTCTCTGCCGCAAAAAGGAGGCCGTCCCGGCATCCGGCACGGCTGGCCGTTCGAGGTCCCCAGAATTCCTGGAGGTGGTGGCGGCGATCAACGACGGATACCGCAACGACCCATAATCCGACGGTTATCAGGTCCGGTACGGAATTCACCACCGGCGGTGATGGTGGGCCCCTGCGGCGGCGGGATTACACCAGTGGGTGGACGGCGGCCCGGGCCAACGCCTCGGCGGTGGCGCGCGGGGCGGCGGCTGCGGCCGGTCCCTGGGCGTAGTAGCGCAGGAACGCCTCGTGGAAGCACGCGCCGATCAGCAGGGACGCGGTTGCGTCCGGGTCCGCGGCGGGGTCGATGCGTTCGAGGGCCTGTTCGGCCCGGAGGTAGTTGGCGAAGACGGCGACCGCCTTGTCGGGGCCGCCGCCGTGGCGGTCCATCGCCACCCGGTGTGCCGCCATGCGCTTCGGGTCGGCGAGGAGTGCGCTCAGCATCGGAATCGACTGCTGGTAGAACTCCAGGACCGCGTGCGCGAGTTCGGCGAGGTTGTCCTCGACGTTGCCGATGCCTGGCCGGACCGAGACCCGGGACAGGCCGGGAAGTCTCTCCCTGAGGACGGCGAGCAGCAGTCGCTCCTTGTCGTCGAAGTACTTGTAGAGCGTGGGTTCCGAGACCTTCGACGCCTGTGCGATCTCCTTGGTGGTGGCAAGTGCGACTCCGCGTGTCCGGAGGATCTGCTCGGCCGCGTCGAGGATCCGTTCCCGGGTGCTCATGTCGTGCCGGTCTTCCTGGTTGACAGGTTAGTGATCACTAGCCCAGTATGGGGGTTAGTAGTCACTAACCCCTGGGGGCACACATGCGCCTCACCGTCCGCAGCGGCATCGTCATCGCCGCGTGCCTGCTGCTCGTCGGCGTACTCGGCGCCGCAGGCACCGTCGTGTACCTCGCCTTCGGCCGGCCGCCCGCCAATCCACCAGCCGAAGCCTGCGCCGACGGTCGCAAGCCGGACGCCCGTCCCACCGTCGTCGCGGCCGGCTCCAGCTCGACCCAGGGCAGGCTCGGCGCGGACTGGGTGGGTGCACTTCGCGAACGGCCCGAACACCGCGAGTACGAGTTCGTCAACGCCGGCGTCAACGGCGACACCAGCGCCGACCTGCGCGGGCGGGTCGACGCGGACATCGTCGCGTGCCGCCCCACCGCGGTCATGATCCTGATCGGCGGCAACGACGTGCGCGATGGCGTACCGCTGGATCAGTACCGGGAAAACCTCGACGCGATCGTCGACCGGGTCAAGTCCCGCACCACCGCCCGGATCGCACTGCTGTCCCTGCCGCCGCTGGGCGAGGACCTGGACGCCGCCCTCAACCGGAAACTCACCGCGTACAACACCGTGATCAGAGAGACCGCGGCCCGTGCCCAGGCCGACTACCTGCCCGTACACGAGCAACTCGCCGACCTCCTGAGGCAGCGCGGCGGCGACCCCGCACCATACGACTTCAGCTTCCTGCTGGCCTTCGGCGCAGCGGCCCAGCACTACCTGTTCGGCCGAAGCTGGGACGAGGTCTCCGACAACGGCGGGCGCGAACTGCACGTCGACCACATCCACCTCAACGACCGGGGCGGCGCGATCATCACCGAACTCGCCGCTCGATGGCTGACCACCGGCAACTGAGCTCGCACGCCCTCCGGCAGTTCCGGCCGCCGACCGGCACCGGAGACCGGCCACCGAGGGGGACAGGTCGAGCTGTGGCGGCGTGCGCGGAATGCGGGATCGGGTGCCTGATCCTGGCGAGCCGTATGGCAGGCAGGAAGGCATCGTCGACGACTCGGCCCGGCGGCGTTGCGTTCCCGGTCATCAGGCGATCGGATGGCCGAAGACGACGATCGGTTATTTCCATGTGCGACGGACACCCTGTGACGCCTAGGAAGGAGGCATGACCAACGAGGTGACCGTTCCCCTGCTGCCGTGCGCATCCATTGACGACATCGAAACCTTCTACGGAGTTCTCGGTTTCCGCACCACGTACAAGCAGCGCAAGCCGAACCCGTGTGTCGGGGTGCAGCGGGAAGACCTGCAACTACAGTTCTTCGAGATCGCCGGATTCGACCCGGAGCAGTCCTACGGCTCGTGCCTGGTAATCACCCCGGACATCGAGGGGCTGCACCGGGCATTCGCCGCCGGCATGCGCGCCGCGTACGGCAGGGTACTGGTCTCCGGAACGCCGCGGATGACCCGGCCCAGGGCGCGGAAGAACGCCGACGGGGTGGGCGGGTTCAGCGTCATCGACCCGGGCGGCAACTGGATCCGCGTCTTCCGGAACGCCGCCACCGCGCCCGTGCCGGCCAGCACGCCTGCCGGGCGGCTGGGCAAGGCCCTGGCGAATGCCGTCGTGCAGGCCGATTCCAGGGGAAACGCCGGACAGGCCGTTCGGATCCTCGACAGCGCGTTGGCCCGCCCGCAAGCCGACGACGACCCGGTCGAGCAGGTAGAGGTCCTGGTCTACCGCGCCGAACTCGCGATGGTGCTGCACGATCCGAAGACCGCTGCCGAGATGCTGGCCCGCGCCGGGTCCGTCACGCTCACCGGAGACGAATCCGAAAGAGCGGCATCCGCCTTCGACAACGCCGCCGAACTCGCCGCAGCACTGCGCTGACCCGCCATACGATCGCCGGGCGCGGGCCGGCACCGGAGCCGTCCACCGGGCGTGACGGTTTCGGTTGGTGGCGGCCGGCACGGACGGTGGCTGGGATACCCGCTTCAACCTCCCGCGCCGGCAGCGGCTGCCGCTGCTGCCGAGGCCGTCCGGGCGTCGTCGATGATCCTCTGGATCGCGTTCGCCGCCCACACCGATCGCCGGAACTCGGCGAAGCGGTCGCGCACCTGCATGGGTCGTAGATCCGGCAGGACGTGCCGTTCCCAGCTCAGTGCGCTGACCAGGCCACACAGCGCGGCCGTCCGGGCGTCGACCCGGTCCGATCGCGTCGCGGCCGAGCGTATCTGCTGGCGGGCGTCGGTCTTGGCCGGTGGTTCCGAGCCGTCCCGGGTGGGATATCGGGTACGGGGAACCACCTTCAACACCTTGTCGGTCTCGCGCCGGAGTGTGCCTGCGTCGACGAGTTGGCTCAGCACGGTCGACCGTACGTCCCTGGTGAGCCGGATGATCCAGTCTCTGGGCCCGCGTCGCCGGCGGTCGTGCCGGAGCTGGTGGAGCGCGGAGTCCGTCAGCCGGACACCGGTGGGCGCCGGGTCCGTGACGACGACGTACTTGCCGACAACGTCGATGCGTCCTGCCAGGGCCAGATCCGTGAGCAGCGCGCCGGCCAGGCCGTAGTCGAGGTGCCTGTCGGTGCCTCTGGGCACGCCGTCGTTGTCGTAGGCGAGCAACGCGATCAACTCGGCAAGGGACACGTCGGCCATGTCCGAACCGTAGCCAGGGGAGCCAACAACCCGCGCACTTGAGCTAGTGCTGTGACCGGAAACGTTGGCCGGGTTGGGTGACACGCCGGTCGATGGTCGTGGTGGTGGCTGGTGGAGGGTTCAGGCTGTCGGGATGGCAGAACCTGTCCGGGCTCGTCGGCTCAGTGATGATGAGGGCCGGCGACTACAGCAGATCGTGCGGCGTGGGACCGGGTCTGCGATCCGGTTGCGTCGGGCGATGGTGATCATGGCTTCGGCCAGCGGGAACACCGTCCCGGCAATCGCCCGCTTGGTCCAGGGGGACGAGGACGCGGTCCGTGAGGTGATCCACCGGTTCAACGAAATGGGCCTGGCCTGCCTGGACCCTCGGTGGGCGGGTGGCCGTCCCCGCCGAATCAGTGAGGACGACGAAGCGTTCATCGTCGCGACGGCCAAGACCAGACCGCAAGGGCTCGGCCAGCCGTTCACCCGGTGGAGCCTGCGCAAACTCGCGGACTACCTGGCTCACAACCACGGCCAGCGCCGGGTGCTCGTGGGCCGGGAACGGCTGCGGGAGTTCCTGCACCGCCACGACATCACCTTCCAGCGGACGAAGACGTGGAAGGAGACCAACGACCCGAACGCTGAGGCGAAACTCGCCCGGATCGAGGCGGTGACCACGGCGTTCCCGGACCGGGTCTTCGCCTTCGACGAGTTCGGGCCGTTGACGATCCGGCCACACGCTGGCGCGTCCTGGACCCAGGCCGGGCATCCGGACCGGCTCCCCGGCAACTACCACAAGCTGCACGGGGTCCGGCAGTTCCACGCCTGCTACAGCGTCGGCGACGACACCCTCTGGGGTGTCGTGCGCCGGCGGAAGTCCGCAGCGAACACCCTGGCAGCGCTCAAGAGCATCCGGGCCGCCCGCCCTGACGGCGCGCCGGTCTACGTCATCCTGGACAACCTCTCCGCACATCGCGGCGTCAAGATCCGGCAGTGGGCGGCCCGCAACCGGGTCGAGTTGTGCTTCACCCCGACGTACTCGTCGTGGGCGAACCCGATCGAGGCGCACTTCGGACCGCTGCGGATGTTCGTCGTGGCCGGGTCGAACCACCCCAACCATCCCGTCGCGACCCAAGCCCTGCACAACTACCTGCGCTGGCGCAACGCCAACGCCCGCCACCCCGACGTCCTCGCCGCCCAACGCCGCGAACGAGCCCGGATCCGCTCCGAACGACAACGCCGCTGGGGTCAGACCCCCGCCAAGGCGGCGGCCTGAAACCGGCCAACGTTTCCGGTCACAGCACTAGGCGCCGCTCGTCGTGGTCGCCAGGTTCGGAGATCGCGGTACGCCGAGTCGAGGAGGGTTTCCGACGGGAAGCCGGATTCAGCGCGCGTCCAATTGTCCTCCAGTTGGCCTGCTTAGCGTCGCCATATCGTCGCCCGTTCGTCGTCGGCCATCGTGACCGTGACCGACCCAGGGACGAAGGGGCATCAAAGCCATGGAGGTACACGCTATGCACACCAGTCGTCCCAGAAAGCTCCTCCGGCAGTTCGTCGTGGCAGTCACTGCGGTGGTCGCCGTGACGGCATTCACGGCCGGTCCCGCGTCCGCGATCTCGCCGACGTCGTCGGAATCTGCGCCGGGGACCGGCAGCCTGACCGTGGCCGGGCTGGCGGCCGAGGGTCTGACGGCCAAGGGCCTGGCGCCGTCCGGGAGCGGCACGGCGGTGCACCTGCTGTCGCAGTCGGACGGCACCGCTCGTGGCGGGCTCGCGGTGGCGGCCACGACCTGCACGGTCAGCATCAGTCCCCCGGTCAGGGCCGGGGCGGCATCGGTGGCCGTGGACTACTCGGTCCATTGTGACCAGGAGGTGATCAGCATCCGCGGCATCATCGGGATCTTCCGTGGCAACGAGACCACACCGCTGGGCAACACCATCGACCAGTTCGACCTGGGGCGCTTCGGCGGCGGCTTCCAGATCCAGCGCGGCTGCGCCACCGGCAACCTCTACGCCCTGATGCGGGTGGTCGTGAACTTCAAGACCGGCTCGCCGACGACGATCGACCGCACCTTCGCCGGACCGGCGGCCCCCATCACCTGCTGATCATGGTACGCGTTGGGGTCGGCGCCAGATCCGGCGCCGGCCCCACGCCTGTGGGCGTCCCCACCGGTCCCGCCACCGGGTTGCCGCTGCGTCAGCCGATCGGAAGATCGAGGCGGGCTGGACCGGTTCGGCGGAGCCCGGTTGCCACTGGGAGGGCAGGCCGCCGGGACGGGCCAGGGTCAGTTGTGTTCGCTGGCGAGGGTGACGAAGGCATGCCAGGTGTCAGGGGTAAAGGTCAGCACCGGTCCGTGCGGGTCCTTGCTGTCCCGCACGAGGACCCGGCCAGGGAGGTTGTCGGCGACCTCCACACAGTTTCCGCCGTTCTGACCGCTACGGCTGGACCTCCGCCAGTTCGGACACTGGGTCGTCATAGTCGTTCACCAACCTCAGGATCAGGTCCCTCGACTGCTCGCACGGGAGGGCGACCGCAGCTATAGCCTGCCACGTCCGTTCGAGTCCAGTCACGCGAGACGGTTCCACTATCACCCGGTCTTCATAGAAGTCGTCCAGGAGAGCAGCAGTGTCACCCTCCTCCTGGGTCGCCAGGCTGAACGACCCGCTGCGGCCGGCGTGCAGGCCGGCGGTGTCGGGGACGACGTGGACGAAGATGTTCGGCCGGGCGCTGGTGTCGGCCAGGTGCTGGAGCTGCTCCTTGGCGATCTCGGCCGGGCCGCACCGGAGGGCGGCGGCGTCGACTATGAAGGCGAAGGTGGGCCGGTCCGCCCGGTCGAGGATGGCGGCCTGGCGTTCCATCCGGCTGGCGACCCGGGCCGCCACCTCCTCGTCGGAGAGCATTCCGGTGCTGGCGAAGACCGCCCGCGCGTACGCCTCGGTCTGCAACAGGCCCGGAATCAGGGTCGCCTGGAAATAGCGGAGGATCACGGCCGTCTCCTCCAGGTCCCGCCAGGGACGGAACCAGCTCGGGGTCGGCCGCCGGTTCTTCCTGGCCTCGGTGGACAGTTTCTGGATCTCGTCCCCGGACTCGAAGAACGCGTCCAAAGCTGCCGCCGTGTCCTGCTTCGGCGAGAGGCGGCTCGTCTCGAACGCCGCGATCAGCGACTTGCTGACCTGCACCGCATCGGCCACCTGGTCCTGGGTGACGCCTCGTTCGGCCCGTAGTCCCTTGAGCCTTGTCGGAAGATTACCCATGTTCAGTGCCTTTCAGTAACCGGCTGTGTTTCGGAATATCCGTTGTTACTGCCCGCCGATTATCTTCCGTCATCGTCCGGTCACAGTCCAGGGTGGATTCAAGCGAAGAAACGATGCGGCAGGTCGGGACGGCCGGAATTGAGATGTCTCCGGTTGACACGAGTCTGATCGAGTTCCGTCAAGGGGATACAGGGCAGGAGTCGCGCGCAGTTCCGGTCTTCCGCCCGTTCACTTTCCAGGAGGTACCAGATGCGTTCTCGACGAGTACGGGGAATTCACCGGCGGGATTGGCGGCGGCTGTGGCGGTACTGCCGTTGCGGACTCCGTTGGCGCTGTCCGGACGCCCACCCGCTGACGGCGGCACCGCCGAGACCCTGGGAGCCGCCGCTGGTTCCGACGCCGACGACGACACCGACACCATCCCGCCGGCCGACCAACCGACGAGCCGGGCTGGACAGCCAGGCCAACAGCCAGGCCAACAGCCGGGCCAACAGTCGGGCCAACAGTCGGGCCGGCAACGTCAGGCCGGACCGGCGGCAGCAGCCGGCTCGGCTGCCGCAGCGGGCGTGAGGCGGTGATCGGTCCGTCGCGGCGGTGGCACCGCTTCGCCGACCGGCGGCGACGCAGGACCGGCAGCCACCTTCCGGAACATCCGTCGTACCGCTGCCGCGACTGCGGGAACCCCTGGCCCTGCGCTCCGGCGCGGCTCGCCCTGCTTGTCGGCTTCCGGGGCGACCGGATCGGCCTGCTGGTGTACCTCGCCGGACACCTGGCCCGTGCCCTGGAGGAACTGCCCGACACGCACCCCGCACTGATCGCCGGCCAGATCCTGCACTGGGTGCCCCGGCGTCACTGACCGGCCCCATCGGCCGAGCCAGGCCCGACCCCTCCCTGGTCAGGTCTGGACCAGTCGGAACGCGCGACGGAAAAGGAGCTGGTACTCACATTCGTCTTTGACGCGCCGAACCTTAGCCCACTTATCATGTCAAATGTCCGGTTTTAGCATATAGTTGCTGCCGTGAAGTCGTTGTTCGCTCCGTTCGGCGTCGCCCTGACCCTGGTCGGTGTCGTGGCGCCCATCGAAGGGGTGCCTCCACCCCGGACGGTTCAACTGGCCCTGACCGTCGGGGTCGACATCACGGTGCCGGCCTCGGTCAACCTCGGCACCGGCTTCGTCGGTGGCGTGCTGACCGGGCAGTTGGGCACGGTCGAGGTGCGCGACCGGCGGGGTCAGGTGAACCCGAACACCTGGGTCGCCACGGTGAGTGCGAGCGTGTTCGTCACCGGGGCCGGCGGGCCGCAACGAACCATCGCCAACGGGCAGGTCTCGTACTGGTCCGGGCCGGCGGTCCGCAGCACCGGCGGCGGCACGCTGGTCCCGGGGCAGCTGACCGCGGCCCAGGCGGTGCAGCTCAACGTGACCCGGCAGGCGTTCCGCAAGACCGCCGGGAACGGCAACAACACGGTGTCCTGGAGGCCAACGATCCGGATCGCGATCCCGTCCGGCATCGTCGCGGGCACGTACACCGGAACTATTACCCACTCTGTAGCCTAAAGAGTTATATGTCCGCTTATCTGCCTCCGCGGGGTCCTCGGGTCGTTACGTTCGCACGCATGAGGAAACCACTTCTTACCCTGTCCGCCGCCGCGGCCGCCGTGCTGGCCCTGGCCGCGCCCGCCGCAGCCGCGCCGTCCGGGGACACCATCGTGACGTTCACCGTCTCGACCGCCAACCTGGACATCACGGTGCCGCCGTCGGTGAACCTCGGCGCCGTGTTCGCCGGCTCCACGGTGATCGGCCAGCTCGGCAACGTCACGGTCACGGACAGCCGCTCGGCACTGAGCGCGACCTGGACCGCCACGGTCAGCAGCACCGCGTTCACCACCGGCGAGGGCAGCCCCGAAGAGACCATCCTGCCGAACCTGGTGGAGTACTGGTCCGGCCCGGCGGTATCCACCACCGGCACCGGAACCTTCGTGCCGGGCCAGCCGACCTCCGCCGACGCGGTGGCCCTCAACCTGCCGCGTACGGCGTTCAGCAAGACCTCCGGCAGCGGAAACAACTCCGCGACCTGGAACCCGACGATCCGCATCACCATCCCCAACGACGCGGTCGGCGGCACCTACACGGGGGTGATCACCCATTCGGTGGCATGACATTCGCCGGGCTCTCGCCCCGGTGGTAGCACTCGCGGTCACCGCCGGGGCGGCAGCCGTGCCCGGCTCCGCACACGCCGCACTCCGGGAACCGGACCGGGTGGAGGCGGCTGCGCCGGCCCCGGACCGGGACCCCCGGCGGGACGGCCCCCGGCCGCACCCGTCGGGCAGCCGACCCCCGGAGGGGGTGCCCGCGGCCGTCGGCGTACGCCTGCTCGACGCCCCGCTGAACCGGCGTGACGACACCCGCGCACACAAGTACATCGTGGACCACGTGAACCCCGGCACCACCATCCGGCGGCGCATCGTGGTGGCGAACGCGTCGCAAGTGGAGCGCGACGTCGAGATCTACCCCGCCGCGGCGGAAGTCTCCGGCAAGGGCTTCGGCTACGGTCCCGGCCGGACCGAGAACGAACTGGTCAGCTGGATCCGGGTCGACCAGACCCAGGCCGAGCTCGGCCCGGACGACGAGACCACGGTCTGGGTCACGATCCGGGTCCCGGAGGCGGCCGAAGCCGGTGAGCGCTATGCGGTCGTGTGGGCCGAAACCGCCGGTGGCGACGGGCACATGGTGAAGCAGGTCGCCCGCGCCGGCATCCGCGTCTACCTGTCGGTGGGACCGGGCGGCGAACCGCCCTCCGGCTTCCAGATCGCGTCGCCCACCGGCAGCCGCGACCGCGACGGCATCCCGGTCGTGACCGCCGAGGTGCAGAACACCGGCCGGCGCGCCCTGGACCTGACCGGTGAGCTGTGGCTCAGCGACGGACCCGGCGGGCTGTCGGTGGGACCGGTCCGGGCCGAGGCGAGAACGCTTCCGCTCGACGGCCGGACGACGATCCGGATCGCGTTGGACCGCAGACTGCCCGACGGCCCCTGGCAGGCCCGACTCGCGCTGGCCAGCGGCTGGACCAAACGCACCGTCACCGGCGAGATCAACTTCGGCACCGCCCGGCCAGCCGCCACCAGAGCGGACCGCTCCGATCTGGTGCTCACCACCGGGGCGGCCGGGTCGGTGCTGATCCTGCTGCTCTTCATCCTCTACACCTACCGTCGCCGCACCCGGCAACCCGTGCCGATCAACTAGCCCCAGGTCGACACCAACCCTCCGCCAGGGCCGCCGTGGCCCAGGCCATCGTGACGAACGCAGCTCAGCCAGGGCGCGGCTGTGCCGGTACCGATGAATTCCGATCCGGGCGGGTGCGGAACGCCGCCGGGGAGCACCGGGCGGCCGTCGGGCAGCGGGCCGGGTGGCAGGATTGGCCGGTGACCGGGTTGCCGACGGAGAAGGTCTCCAGCCGCGAGGCCGAGGTACTCAGGCTGCTCGGTGCCCGGCTGTCGAACGCCGAGATCGCCGCCGAGTTGGTCATCTCGGTGCGTACCGTCGAAAGCCACGTCTCGGCGCTGCTCCGCAAGACCGGCGCGGCCGACCGGCGGGCACTCGCGGTGCTCGCGTCCGAACGGCAGCCGCTGGCGGCGCAGGCCGGGCGGACGACCGGGCCGCCCGTCCCCCGCACCAGCTTCGTCGGCCGGGAACCGGAGGCCGGCGCGGTGCGCAGCGCGCTCGCCGACGCCCGGCTGGTGACGCTGACCGGAACCGGCGGGGTGGGCAAGACCCGACTCGCGGTGCAGAGTGCGCTGGCCAGCCAGCCGGAATTCCCGGCCGGCGTGGCCTTCGTCGACCTGGTCCCGGTCCGGGACGGGTTCGTCGCCCAGGCGGTCGCGACCGCTCTCGGCGTCGCGCAGACCTCGCAGCAGCCGCTGGTGGAGGCGGTACTGGACCGGCTCGGCGAGGGGCGGTGGCTGCTCGTCCTGGACAACTGCGAACACCTGCTGGACGGGGCGGCCGGCTTCGTCGAACGCGTCCTCACCGCCTGCCCCGGCACGACGGTACTGGCCACCAGCCGCGAACGGCTCAGCCTCACCGGTGAGCGGGTCCTCCCGGTGCCGCCGCTGCCGCCGGCCGACGCGCCGAAACTCTTCCGGGACCGGGCCCTGGCCGCCGACCCGGGATTCCTCGACGACCCGCCGGCCGTCGCCGAACTCTGCGCCCGGCTCGACGGCGTGCCGCTGGCCATCGAACTCGCGGCGGCCCGCGGCGTGTCACTGGGCGCGGCCGGGCTGCTGACGGCCCTGGACGACCAGCTCCGGCTGCTCGCCGGCAGCCGCAGCGCGGACGAGCGGCACCGCTCGCTGCGTACCGTGATCGGCTGGAGTTACGACCTGCTGGACCCGGCCGAGCAGGCGTTGTTCCGCAGGCTCGCCGTATTCGCCGGACGGTTCGACCTGGCCGCGGCGGTCGCGGTCACCGGGACGGGCGGGCAGGCCGACGTGATCGACCTGCTCGGCCGGCTGGTCGACAAGAGCCTGGTGGTGCACGAACGCGCCGCACGACGGTGGCGACTGCTGGCGGTGGTCCGCGCCTACGCCCGCGAGCAGTTGGACCGGCACGGGGAACGCGCCGAGACCGCCGAGCGGCGGCGCGGCTGGGCCGCCGACGCCGCCGCCGAACTGGAGGAACGGCTCGACGGTCCCAGCCGGCCGGTGCAGGTCGCCGGCGACTGGCGGGACGACTTCGACGCCGTCGTCGACGACCTGCGGGCGGCCCTCGCGGAGACCCCGCCGGTAGCCGATCCGCTGGCGCACCGGTTGGCGCGCTCGCTCGGCCACCTGGCGTACGCCAGGCGGTTCCTGACCGACTCGCTCGACTACTACCGGCAGGCGGCCGAACGTGCCCCGAGTGACGTCGAGGCAGCCCGCGACCTACGC
Organism: Plantactinospora sp. WMMB782; assembly: GCF_049179135.1. Classification (NCBI taxonomy): domain Bacteria; kingdom Bacillati; phylum Actinomycetota; class Actinomycetes; order Micromonosporales; family Micromonosporaceae; genus Plantactinospora; species Plantactinospora sp. WMMB782. The sequence goes on from NZ_JBMHMC010000007.1 coordinate 2,894,849, forward strand.
AGCGCATCGGACTGCGCGCACGTCGGCACCGCCTCCGGCATCGAGGCCGCCGAGCTGCTGCTGGCCTCGGCCGAGCGGGCGCGCGCCGGAGGCGACCGCAACGGCGAGGCGGTCACCCTGGCCCGGCTGGTGGAGTTGGCCAACCGGGGCTGTGGCCGGATCCCCGGACAGATCTCGGAACAGCGGATGCGCGGGCTGCTCGACGCGGCGGAGACCGCCGGTGACCGGGAGCAGCCGGTCGTCGCCGCCGCGCTGCGGCTCGCCGGGGCGTGGCAGACCGCCGGGCAGCGGGACGGTCCGGACCCGTCGCTGGCCGAGGCCGCCCTCGCGGCGGCCCGGGTCACCGGAGACCCGGTGCTGATCAGCGCCGGCCTGGACGCGGTGGGCGCCGTGGCGGCGCTGGCCGGGCGGCTCCGCGAGGCGCAGCGGATCGTGATCGAACGGTTCGACCTGCTCGCCCTGATGGACCGCAACGACCCGAGGAGCGCCCCGGAGATCGAGGACACCTTCAACGTCGCCGCCACCAACGCGTACCGCGTGGGTGACCTGCCCGGCGCGCGGCTCGTGGTGGAACGGGTCGCGGGCGACGAGTTGCTGGGCCGGCACTCCTACTTCTCGACCAGCGGAAGGATTCCGGTACTCGTGCTCGCCGGCGAGATCGACGAGGCGTTGGCACTCGCCGAGCGGGTCTGGGCCGGTTGGCAGCGCGCCGGCCGCCCGCCGGTCGGATGGTTGGCCGCGCCGATCGCCTTCACCGCGCTCGGCCACGGACTCCGCGGCGACAAGGGCCGCTTCCTGCTCTGGCGGCACAGGGTCAGCGAAGTCCTCAGCCCGGATGGGGCAGGGGCACTCGGGCCGGCTGCGGCCGGAGTAGTCGATCCGGGCGGGGTGGGTGGGCCGGCTCCCGCGTCGATCGTCTTCGCGGACGCCAGGGTGGCCGTGCACCGAAACGATCTCGCCGACGCGGCCGGCCTGGTCGAGCGGGCCTCCGCCGAGTTCCCCGGCGGCCGGTTCGAGCTGTACGCCCGCGCCGCCGGAGCCGAACTGGCGGTACTCGCCGACCTGCCGGACGTGGACGAACGGCTGGCGGCGGCGGTCGACAGCGCGGCCGAGCACGACTGGGCCACGGCCTGCCTGTCCCGGGCCCGGTGGCGCCGCACCGGCGATCCCGCCGCACTGGCTGCCGCGCTCGTCGGCTTCGAGAAGATCTCCGCCCGGTTCGAACGGGCCTGCACCCTGCTGCTCGACCCGGAACGCACCGCCGAGGGACACGCCGAACTCGCCGCCCTCGGCATCCCCGAGCCCGGGGCGTGAGCACGTCCCCGAGCCCGGGGCGTGAGCACGTCCCCGAGCCCGGGCATGAATACCGGTGCCGGCCCTCGCCACGCCGGAGCGGAGCGAGGGCCGGCACCACCGGCGGAGGCTCAGCCCTGCTCGGAGCCGGTCGGCCGGTAGCTGAGGATGACCACGCCGGAGTCGAGCACCCGCTGCCCGGCGAACTCCAGCGGCATGCTGGCGGTCTCCCGGAAGAGCAGGTCGCCGTCCTGCTCACCGCGTCCACTGCCGACCAGGACCGGAGTCAGCCAGAACCGCACCTCGTCCAGGAGGCCGTGCTCCAGCAGGGTGTGCGCGAGCTGGCCGAAGCCGTAGACCAGGATGTCCTGGCCCGGCTGTCGCTTCAGGGCGGCGACCTCCTCGGCGACGTTTCCGCTGATGATCGTCGAGTTCTGCCACTCCGCCTTCTCCAGCGTCGTGGAGACCACGTACTTGGCCATCGTGTTCATCCGGTCGGCGAAGCCGGTCCCGTCCGACGGCATGTTCGGCCAGGCCTGGGCGAACCCGTCGTAGGTGGCGCGGCCGAGCAGCAGCGCGTCGCTGGCGAAGAGTTGGTCGAGGGCGTACCGCTGGCCGTCGGAACCCATGTAGGGCAACGACCACAGGTGCGGGTTGCCGATGACCCCGTCCAGGGAGACGAAGGTCGACGCGATGACCTTCCGGTTCGTGTCGGGTCGGGTGGTGGTGCTGGTTGCCTCGGACATGTTCCTGGTCCTTCCGAATCCTCTGGCGTGCTGTGGAAACTCTTTGGTGTGTTGTCGGGAAGTCGTGCGACGGTGCGTCGCTAGTCGGGCATCTTGATCAGATCGGCGGCGTGCAGGGCCGCCGCCAGCGCGTCCGGATGTCCGGTCCGGGCGTGGACGTCCGCTGCCGTGTCGGCGAACTTGATGACGTGCTCGTCACCGTGCGCGACCGCCCGGTCGAGTACCTCGGCCAGCGCGTCGGGCCAGGCCGGGGCGGTCGGCAGTGCCGAGTCGGGTGCCGGCTCGGTGGGGGCGTACCCGGCGAAGACCGCCGCGGTGGCCGCCCAGACCGCCGACAGGCTCGGCGCCCACAGCCGCGTCGGCAGGGCGGGCAGCGCCTGTAGCACGGCGTTGGGCGCGGTCGCCGTGTGCACCAGGAGCACCGGATGGCCGTGCCCGTGCCGGAGGTACCGCAGGGTCGCCGCCGTGACCAGGTCGGTCAGCCGGGCGCGGGCATCCTCGGGATCGGTGGCCGGACGCAGCGCGCCGACCGACCGGGGCCAGCCGTCGAGCCGGGCCACCTGGTCGAGCCGGGCCGCCACCCCGCCCTGCTGCTCCGGAATGCGTGGCACCAGGTCCAGGGCGCCACCGGGTTCGAGCCGGCCGACCGGCTCGTCCGCGGGCGGCAGGGCGGTGGACCGGGCGGCCCAGAACGCCAGCCCGTGCGTGAGTTCGGTGACCGCCACACCGCTCTCCGGACCGGCCAGCAGGGTCCGTACGACGTGCCCGACCCGGATCACCCCGTGCGTCGTACCGGCGGCGATACCGGGCAGCAACCGTGGCCACCAGGTACCCAGTACCTCCCGCCACGGCCGCTCGGCGACGAGTTCGGCGAAGTACGATGCCCAGTCCGCGACCCGCCGCCCGTCGCCCAGCGCCTCGGCCCAGTTGTCGTCGCCGATCCGGTCACCCGCCGACGGCAGGTCGTCCAGCCGACGGGCGTACCGGTCGACCCAGCGGTGCACCTCGGTCCCCCGTCCGCGCCGGACCAGCACCTCCACCGCCATCGGGCCGTGGTTGCTCAGTTGGTGTTCGCCCCACTCCGGTCCGGTGCTGTGGAAGCGGTGGTACGCCTCGGCCAACGTTCCGGCACCCATCGGTCCACCCCCTCGGAAGCTCGTTCGGGTACGGCAACCAGCCTCGCCGCCGGAGCCGGTACCGACATCCGTGCTGAGCACGGAAACGAGTACGGACCCGGAGCACCAAGGCCGGGCACGGACGGAACGGCAAACGGTCCCCACCTGTGTCGGCACAGGTGGGGACCGTTGTCCGGGTCGACGGGGCGACCGCCCCGGAGCAGGAGCCTAGATCCGGGCGAGCGCGGAGCGCAGCGGGTCCAGGCCGAGCGAGCCGAGGTCGAGCGCGGCCCGGTGGAACTCCTTGAGGTCGAAGGCGGCACCCTTGCGGGCCTTCGCCTCCTCCCGGGCCTGCATCCAGATCCGCTCGCCGACCTTGTACGACGGCGCCTGACCCGGCCAGCCCAGATAGCGGTTCAGTTCGAAGCGCAGGTTCTCGTCCGGCACCCGGCAGTGCGCCCGCATGAACTCCCAGCCCAGCTCGGGAGTCCACCGCTGCCCCGGGTGGAAGCCGAACGGGTTGTCCCGGGGGATCTCCAGCTCCAGGTGCATGCCGATGTCCACGATCACCCGGGCGGCCCGGAACGCCTGCCCGTCAAGCATGCCGAGCTTGTCGCCGGGGTCGGCGAGGTAGCCCAGCTCGTCCATCAGCCGCTCGGAGTAGAGCGCCCAACCCTCGCCGTGCCCCGAGGTCCAGCAGAGCAGCCGTTGCCAGCGGTTGAGCAGGTCGGCCCGGACCTGGGTCTGTGCCACCTGGAGGTGGTGCCCCGGCACGCCCTCGTGGAAGACGGTGGTCACCTCGCGCCAGGTGGAGAACTCGGTGATGCCCTGCGGCACCGCCCACCACATCCGACCCGGCCGGGAGAAGTCCTCGCTCGGGCCGGTGTAGTAGATGGCGCCGTCGCTCGTCGGCGCGAGGCAGCACTCGATCCGGCGTACCTGCTCCGGGATGTCGAAGTGCGTGCCGTGCAGCTCGGCGATCGCCTTGTCGGCCAGCGCCTGCATCCAGTCCCGGAACGCCTCCTTGCCCTGGATCCGGCGGGCCGGGTCGGCGTCCAGCGCGGCCGCCGCCGCGTCGATGTCGGCGCCCGGACCGGCGATCTCCGCCGCCACCGTGCGCATCTCGGCCTCCAGCCGGGCGAGCTCCTCGAACCCCCACGCGTACGTCTCCGCGAGGTCGACCCGGGCGCCGAGGAAGTACTGCGAGGCGAGTTCGTAGCGGTCCCGCCCGGCGGCCTGCTTCTCCCGGCCCAGCGGGGCGAGTTCGTCGCGCAGGAAGTGCCCGAAGGCGGCGGTGGCGGCGGTGGCCGCGGCGGCACCCCGGCGCAGGTCGGCGGCGAGCGCGGGCTCGGCCTCCAGCCGCTCGACCAGGGAGTGGAAGAAGTTGTCGCCGTCCGGGTCGGTCCAGATGTCGCACTGCTTGGCGACCTCGACGATCTGCACCCGGGAGCTGACGTGCCCGGCCTGGGCGGCGGTACGCAGCGTCGTCTTGTAGGACTCCAGCGCCCCGGCGAACTTGCCCAGCCGGGCGGCGATGTTGCCGACCGCCTCGGCACCCTCGGCCGGCATCAGGTCGAAGACCTGCCGCAGATCGTGCAGCCCGCTGGCGATGACGTTCAGCTCACTTGTCGTCTCGCCCGCCTCGTACCGGGCGAGTTCCAGGCCCAGCCGCTCCTGCATCGCCTCCTTGGCGGTCCGTTCCGCCTCGGAGTCCGGCTCGGTGGCCTCGAGTGCGGTGAGCGTCCGCCGGGTCAGTTCGGCCTGGCCGGCGAAGCCGTCCGGCGAGAGGTCGCCGAGCTGGTCGTCGTACCCCCCGATGCCGACGTAGGTCGCGCCGACGGGATTGAGCCGGGCCCAGTCGTCGACGTAGCGGTCGGCCAACTCGTTGATTCGTCCCACGCCGACGACCCTACGGGATGTCGGCGGCTTCGCTCACCCGCGTTACCGGCGCGGCGGTGCCGCCGGACGACAGGCGGTCAGGGCAGCAGCTCGCGCGGGTCGAAGTCGATCTCGAAGGGCTCGCCGGCCCGGAGCCGCTGCCCGCAGACCGCCTCGGCGGTGCGCCGGTATTCGCCGTCGGTCAGGCTGAACAGCTCGACGGCGGCGTGCCGGAGCCGGCGGACGATCTCCACCCGCATGAAGTACGGGACGCCGCCCTCGGCACACCGTTTCGGCTTGTCGACGAAGTCCTGCTTCCGGCTGCCCTGCGAGACGAACTCGACCGCCATGGTGCAGAGCCGCACCGGCACCCACTTGTCCTCCTCGTCGGTCTGCGGCAGCGCGTGCAGGATCGTGACGTCCGGTTGGATCCACTGCCGCAACTCGAAGGTGAGGTTCACCGGGCCGTAGACGTAGAATCCGGCCGCCCGCGCGGCGGGTCGAAGCAGGTGGGCGAGCGACATTTCTCCGTAGCTGTTGGCACCGACTTCTGCCGGGGTCATCACTAACCTTCCGTTGATGCACTCGTAACGTGCGGTAGGCAGTTCCGGCAGCGGAAGATAGCGGTCGGCGAGCTGGGTTGTCCACATGCCGTCGAAGTCCACCAGCGGATCGAACTGTGCCGGCATGGCCATGGGTCACCTCCTCGACGCGGTCGACGGTACCAACCCATTGTCCGGGATCTGTGGCGCTGGACACGAGGTGCGGGAAATCGCGGGACAATGTCGCACCCCTGGACCAGAGTGTCAGGGGTGACAACGGCTACCACCCCTGACAAGGCTGCTCTCCGCTCCTGGCTGCCGGGCTTCATCGCGCTCGCCGCCATCTGGGGATCGAGCTTCCTGTTCATCAAGGTCGGCATCCGGGAGCTGCACCCGGTCCACGTCACCCTCGGCCGGGTCGGCACCGGCGCGATCACCCTGCTGGTGGTGCTCGCGGTGCTCCGCGACCGGCTGCCCCGCGATCCGGTGCTCTGGCTGCACACCGCAGTCCTGGCCGCCGTCGGGGTGGCCCTGCCGTTCACCCTCTTCGGCTACGGCGAGCAGCGGGTCTCCTCGATGCTCGCCGGCATCTGGAACGCGACCACCCCACTGCTGGTACTGCCGCTGGCGGTGCTGGTGTTCCGCACCGAACGGATGACCGCCCGCCGGGGCATCGGGCTCGGCCTCGGCTTCGCCGGCGTGCTGGTGGTGCTGGGGGTGTGGCAGGGACTCGGCGGCGCCGAGTTCACCGGCCAGCTGATGTGCCTCGGGGCAGCGGCCTGCTACGGGGTGTCGATCCCTTACCAGAAGCGGTTCGTCGCCGGCCGGGCCGAGTCCGGGCTGGCGATCTCCGCCGCACAGCTGGTGATGGCGACGGCACAGCTCGGCATCGCCGCCCCGCTGATCGCCGGCGCCCCGCCGGTGCCGACCCGGCTCTCCGTCGACGTGATCGCCAGCGTGCTGGCCCTGGGCGCGCTCGGCACCGGCCTCGCATTCGTGATCAACATGCGCAACATCCGGCTGGCCGGCGCGAGTACGGCGTCGATGGTCACCTACGTCATCCCGGTCTTCGCGGTGCTGATCGGAGTACTCGCGCTCGGCGAGCACCTGGCCTGGTACCAGCCGGTCGGCGCGGCGATCGTACTGGCCGGGGTGGCGGTCTCGCAGGGGCTGTTCGGCCGGCGGCGGCGTCCCGCCGTACCGGCCGGGATGCCGCCCGAGTTGGCCGGCTCAGCCCGGGTGTGATCCCGCCCGAGTTGGCCGGCTCAGCCCGGGTGTGAGGCGGTCCAGTCCAGCAGCTCACCGGCCGACCAGGTGTTCACCACCCGCTCCGCCGGTACGCCGCACAGCACGGCCCGCTCGCAGCCGAACCGCTGCCAGTCGAGCTGGCCCGGGGCGTGCGCGTCGGTGTCGACGGCGAACCGGCAGCCCGCCTCCACGGCCAGCCGGAGCAGCCGCTTCGGCGGGTCCTGCCGCTCCGGCCGAGAGTTGATCTCGACAGCCTTGTCGTACTCGGCACACGCGGCGAAGACCGCCTCGGCGTCGAACTCGCTCGGCGGCCGGGTACGCGCCCGGTGCCCACGGTCGCCGGGACCGGTCACCCCGGGTGGCCGGGACGAGACCATCCGCCCGGTGCAGTGGCCGAGGATGTCCAGGTGCGGGTTGGCGACCGCGGCCAGCATCCGCCGGGTCATCCGGGCCTTCGGGTCCCGCAGGTTGCTGTGCACCGAGCCGACCACCACGTCCAGCCGGGCCAGCAGCTCCTCGTCCTGGTCCAGCGAGCCGTCGTCGAGGATGTCCACCTCGATCCCGGTGAGGATCCGGAAGCCCTCCGGCAGCGCGTCGTTCACCGCCGCGACGTAGTCGAGCTGCCGGCGCAACCGGGCGGCGGTCAGCCCCCGGGCCACGGTCAGCCGCGGCGAGTGGTCGGTGAGTACCAGATATTCGTGCCCCAGCTCGACGGCGGCGAGCGCCATCTCCTCGATCGGCGAGCCGCCGTCCGACCAGTCGGAGTGGCTGTGACAGTCGCCGCGCAGTGCCGCCCGCAACGCGGCGGCCTCCTCGCCCAGGTCGAGCCCCTCGGTGGCGAGCAGCCGGCGCAGATAGACCGGCTCCTCGCCGCGCAGCGACTCGGCGACGGTCCGGGCGGTCACGTCGCCGACCCCGGGAAGTTCGGTGAGGGTGCCCGCCGCGGCCCGGCTCGCCAGCTCCTCGGCGGGCAGCTCGGCCAGGACCTTGGCGGCCGACCGGAACGCCCTGACCCGGAAGGTGGCCTCGTTCGCCCGCTCCAGCAGGAAGGCGATTCGGCGCAAATCGGCGAGGGGGTCCCGTCCGGTCATGCCGATCAGGTTAGCCAGTGAACCCACTGTTTCTTACCCGGCAGGGCGGTTCTGCCTCTCGGCGGGGCGGTGCTGCCTCTCGTCAGGGCGGTGCTGCCTCTCAGCGGGGCGGTGCTGCCTCTCGGCGGGGCGGCGGAACGGGGTTGCCGGGCTTCGGCGCTCGTCGTAGTGTCCGTCCGCCGCCGCCCGCGTAGCACACGTCCGGGCGGGACGCATCTCAACGGGGGAGGACAGAAGGTGGTCGCCACTTTCCGGGCGCTGGCGTCGGTGTTGATGCTCGCCGGGTTCTACGTCGTCGCGCTGGCCCAGTTCGGCGGCGCGGTGGCCCTGGGCATCTGGCTCACGTCGGTACTCAACGGCGTACTCGCACTGAAGATCGTCTTTCCACTCTTCGTGGCCACGGTCGGCGCCGTCTCGGTCGCGCTCTGGAAGGCCGTCCGGGCCAGGCCGGAGCCGCCGGAAGGGCTACCGGTCGGCCCGGACCAGGCCCCGGAGCTGTGGCGTACGGTGCACGAGCTGGCCGGCGTGGTCGGCACAAGGGTGCCGGACGAGATCCGGCTGCTGCCCGAGGTCAACGCGGCGGTCACCGAGGACGCCAAACTGCTCGGCCTGATCAGCGGCCGGCGCATCCTCTACATCGGACTGCCCCTGCTCCAGGCGATGAGCGTCGACCAGGTCCGCTCGGTACTCGCACACGAGCTGGGGCACTACTCGGGGCGGCACACCCGGCTCGGCGCGGTGGCGTACCGGGGCCGGCTCGCCCTCGGCGGCACCATCAACCGGATCGGTCCGGGCAACCCGGTCGGCTGGGTGTTCAAGGGCTACGCCCGGCTCTACCTGCTTGTCGACAACGCCGCCTCGCGGCGGCAGGAACTGGAGGCCGACCGCGCCTCCGTGCAGGTCGCCGGGCGGGCCGCCGCCGCCTCCGCACTGCGCGAGTTGCCGGTCCTCGACGCGGCCTGGGGCTTCTACTTCCAGCGGTACGTGCACCCCGGATGGGAGGCCGGGTTCGTCCCCGACGACCTCTTCGGCGGCTTCCACGCCCTGCTCGGCGCCAGGCAGGCGGAACTGGCTGAACTGCGCGGCAACGAGCCGGACGGCACCGGATCACGCTGGGACACCCACCCGCCGATCCCGGAGCGGATCTCGGTGATCGCCACCGCCCCCGACGTACCCCGACCCGCCGACAACCGGCCCGGCTACGCGCTCCTTCCGCAGATCGCCGCGCTCGGCCGGCGGCTCCAGGACCGGGTCGTCGACGTCGGCGACCGGCAGGTGCTGCCCTGGCCGCAGTTCACCCACGCGATGGTCGCGGCCGGCGTCCAGCGGCAGACCGACGCCGTCTTCCGGGCCCTCGGCCGGTTCACCGGGGCGCCCGAGCCGGGCCTGCCGGTGCTGTTCGACGTGGTCCAGGCGGGGCGGTTGGGCGAGTTCGCCGAGCAGTTCTTCCCGGACGCCGACCGCCCCGAGGCGGCCCGCAGGTTCGCCGAGCCGATGGAGACGCTGTTGCAGAGCGCGGCGGTCACCGCGCAGGCGGCCTGGTGGCAGCACTCGTGGTCCGAGCCGGCCAGGCTGGTCGGACGGGACGGTGGGCCGATCTCGTTCGCCGCGATCGCCGAACTGGCCGTCTCGGCGCAGACCCTGCCCGAGGCGGTCGCCCGGCTCACCGCACTCGGCATCGACCCCACGCACGGCCGGGTGGTGCAGCGCCGGGCCACCGCCAACGGCGCCCGGCTGCTCGCCGGGCTCGCCAACATCAAGGTCGACGGCGTCGAGCACGACGTGCTGATGCTCGACCGCGGGCTGGTGCTGATCGGCAACCCCGGCAAGGCCGACAAGGGTACGAAGCGGCTGCGTGAACTGGTCAGCTCCACCCCGGTCGCCGAACTGGCCGGCCGGCACCAGTTCCTGCCGTTCGAGGAGGTCGCCGGTGTCACCATCCGCAAACAGGTGCCGTTGAAGGCCGAACTCGTGCTGCACGACGGCCGCCGGCTGGCCTTGCAGGAGGCGTGGAGCAGCGAACTGCTGGAGAAGAAGAGCCGCGACACCCTGCTGGAGGCGCTGCGGTCGTTCGGCGAGAGCTGACCCGGCCCGGCCGTCCCGGGCGGCGGTCGCCGGCTCGGGCGTTCCGGGCGGCGGTCGCCGGCTCGGGCGTTCCGGGCGGCGGTCGCCGGCTCGGGCGTTCCGGGCGTGGTCAGGGGCTCGCCGGCAACGGGACGCGGCCGTACCCTGGCGGCCATGCGCACGATCGACTGGGTTGACGGTGCCGTCGAACTGATCGACCAGACCGCCCTGCCGGGCCGGCTCACCGTGCTCCGGCTGGACACCGTCGACGAACTGGTCGCGGCGATCCGGCGGCTCGCCGTACGCGGGGCTCCGGCGCTCGGCGTGGCCGGTGCGCTCGGGGTCGCGCTCGCCGCGTACCGGGCGGGCGACGCCACGGCCGCGGTACGCCGGCTGGAGCACGCGCGGCCGACGGCGGTGAACCTGGCCCGGGGCGTACGCCGGGCCGCCGCCCGGCTGCCGGAGGGCGCCGACGCGGTACTCGCCGAGGCGCTGGCGGTCCGGGACGAGGAGATCGCCGCCTCGGCCGCGATGGCCAACCTCGGCGCCGACCTGCTGGCCGAACTCTGCGGGGCACGCCCCCGACTGCTCACCCACTGCAACACCGGCGCGCTGGCGGCGGTGGTCGGCGGCACCGCCCTCGGCGCGGTACTCGAACTGCACCGCCGGGACGCCCTCGGCGGCGTACTGGCCAGCGAGACCCGGCCGCTGTTGCAGGGTGCCCGGCTGACCGCCTGGGAACTGGGCCGGGCCGGCGTGCCGTACCGGGTGGCGGTGGACGGGGCGGGTCCGTTCCTGATGGCCCGGGGCGAGGTCGACGGGGTGGTACTCGGCGCCGACCGGATCTGCGCCAACGGCGACGTGATCAACAAGATCGGCACGTACGCGCACGCGCTCGGCGCCCGCCGGGCCGGCATCCCGTTCGTGGTCGTCGCGCCGGAGTCGACAGTCGACCCGGAGACCGCCGACGGTGCGCAGGTCGAGATCGAGGACCGGGGCGCCGACGAGGTGCTGTCGTACGGCCACGCGGCGGCGCGACACGACGGCCGGCCGGCCGGCGAGGGCGGGACCGTGGACGCGGTGAACCCGGCCTTCGACGTGACCCCGTACGAGCTGGTCACGGCGATCGTCACCGAGCGGCGGGTGATCAGGCTGGATCGGGGGGAGCGGGTCTGACGGCGGTGACCGTACGCCGGTCCCCGGCGACCCGGGTCACCCAGCCACCGGCCCGACCGAGCCCGAGCAGCGCGTCGGGCCGGGCCGGCAACTCGACCGAGCCGCCCGCCCGGGGCGGCCAGGCCCGCCGGGCCGCCGAGCCGGGCGCCAGCCAGTCGCGCAGCGCGCCGATCGGGTCCGCCGCGCCGAGCGCCGCGCGGGCACCGTCCAGTTCCCGCAGTACCGCGTCCAGCGCCGGCCCGACCGCCGCCGCGTTGCCGCCGCACATCGCCGCCACCAGGTCCGGGCGGGTCGCCGCGACCCGGGTGCCGTCCCGGAACGAGCCGGCGGCCAGGGTGCCGGCCAGCGGATCGGCGGCGGCGACCGCCGCGACCGCGCTGGCCAGCAGATGGGGTACGTGACTGACGGCGGCCACCGCCCGGTCGTGCTCGGCGGCCACCGCCGGCACCACCCGGGCGCCGAGGCCGGTCAGCACCGCGGCCAGGGTCAACCAGTCGTCCGTCGAGGTCGTGCCCGGTTCGAGGCAGAGCACCCAGGCACAGCCGGTGAACAGGGCCGGATCGGCGGCACCGAAGCCGGAGGTCTCCCGGCCCGCCATCGGGTGCCCGCCGACGAAACCGGCCCGCCGGTCGGTACCGCCGTGCGGGTGCCGGCCGACCAGGTGCCGCTCCACCAGGCGGCGCACCGGCTCCTTGACCGAGGTGACGTCGGTGACCAGTCCGGTGTAGCCGGATCCGGCGATCTCGTCGAGCACCCCGGCCACCGCCGGCAGCGGTACGGCGACCACCACCAGTTCGGCGCCGGCCACCGCGTCGCGTACCGTCCGGGCGACCTGCCAGCGGTGTGCCGCCGGCGCCTGTGCGGCGGCGGTCCGGGCGGTGGCCCTGGTCGCCGGGTCGGCGTCGTAGCCGAGCACCGCGTGACCCGTCGAGGCCAGTGCCCGCAGCACCGAGCCGCCGATGAGTCCGAGCCCGATCACCGCGACGTCCACGTCCGGAACTCTCGCACACCGGATCCAGCCGGCCGAACAGGCTCGGCCGGCGACGGGCGTACCCGGTCGCCGTCCTGGCGGTGCGCCGCGACTACGGCGCCTTCGGACAGCCGTTGTCGGCCCGCCAGTCCCGCACCTTGGCGGCCGGTGACGTGTTCCGCTTCTTCCGCCAGGCGTCCAGGAACGACGCCGGCCAGACCACGCCGCGCCGGATCCACCAGTCGGCGGTCTTCTGGCACGGCGGCGAGATGCCGAAGTGCAGATGGCAGACGTTGTTGGCGTTGCCCGTCTTGCCCACCGTGCCGACCTGCTGCCCGGCGCGCACCCGGACGCCCGCCTCGATGCCACCGGTCACGTTTGTCAGGTGGGAGCCGTAGTAGCGGACGCCGTCGTCGCCGAGCAGCGAGACCGACTTGCCGCCGTTGTCCGGCCCCTGCGGCCCGGACTTGCTGTACCGGTCGACCCGGCTCACCTCGAGGACCCGGCCGCTCGTCACGGCGACCACCGGCGAGCCGCAGTTGGCGAAGATGTCGGTGGCCGGGTACGCCGAGTGGGTCGGATGGTAGGCGACGTTCCCCGTCTGCACCGGGAAGACGTACCTGCCGCCGGTCGCCGGCGGTGGGGTGCCGGGCTTCTTCGACGGCGACCTGCTCGGCTTCGCGCTGACGGTCGGCGTCGGCGTCGGCACGGCGGTCGGCGTACCGCCCTCGGCGGACGGGCTCGACGTGGCCGAGGTGTCCATCGGCTCGAAGGCCGGCGCGCCGCTCGGCTGTCGGGTGTCGGCGCAACCGGCTGCAAGCGCGGTCACCGTCACCAGCAGGACGGCGACCGGGTACGCCCGTCGCCGGCCGATCCGGCCCGGTTCCGCTGATCCTCCCCATGGCATTCGGTCATAGTGGCAGACCCGCCCCGAGCCCGCCGGCCCGGAGCGCCTGCGGAAGCTCGCGAACCGTTGGGTCGGCGGAGTCGGCGGGTAGGCTGCGGGGCGGGTGGACCATCCGGCCGGCTGGATCACCGGGGTCGGGCGGCGCCCGTGGTGGGTACCCGGACCGATGTGCCCGGGTGGGAGGGAGCGGGATCGTGGCGGAACAGCCGGGACCGCAACCCGGGCCCGGCCTGGCGCCCCCCGGATCGCCGCAGCCCGGCCAGCCGAATGCGCCCGGCCAGCCGCCCCAGCCCGGCCAGCCGCCCCAGCCCGGCCAGCCGCCCCAGCCCGGCCAGCCGCCCCAGCCGGGTGTGCTGCAACCCGGCATGCTGGTCCCACCCGGGATGCCGTTCCGCGCCCCGCCGTCGCCGGGTGTCGAGCCCCGGCCGCCGACGTGGCAGCCGCGACCCTTCGGGCACAGCCCGTCCGGGCTCTTCCCGGCCAGCCCGCCGCCCGCGCACACCCACCCGACCTACCGGGAGCCGCATCCGGTACGTCCCGGGGCCGTCACCGCGGGTGCCGCCTCCGCCGCCGCCTGGCTGCTCGCCTTCGGCCTGCTCGGGCACGACCTGCGCGGGTACGTGTTGTGGACCCTGCTGGCCGGCGGGACGGCCTGGCTGACCGCACTGCTGCTGACGGTGCGGGGCAACCGGGGTGCCGGCCTGGGCGTCGCCCTGACCACCGCCGTGGGCTGGACGATTGCCACAGCGGCTCTGCTGACCCGCTGGTACACGAGTGGCGACTGGCCGTTGTGGTGAAAAACGGTGCCGTGTCCCGGTGCGGCCCGGTCGAGGATCGTTCACGACGGCTCCGTGGAGTTAAGGGCCTGTTGCGGAACGCTACCGGCCTTGACGAACCGGGCCGGACTCGGCACTCTCGGCGGTATGGCCTGGACAGAGCATCGGCTCGACCCTGAACGCAGCCGTCGCCGGTTGCAGCTCCTCGCCGAGCTCGCCGGGGCGAAGTCGGTGCGGGAGCGGGAGCATCCCCGCCGTGCCCGCGTCGACCGCCTGCGCGAACTGATCGCCACCCGTCGCCGCCTGGCGAACTGAGTTCACCGCTACCCGTCGCCAGTGGGTCCGCCCAGCCGGTCGGCCCGGCGAACTGATTCGGCAGCCCTGGCCCACCTCGATTTTCCCCCGCCCCTCCTTCGGGGCGTTGCGTGGGCTCGGCTGGATACGACCGGATACCGTCACGCGTGACAGAGAGCCGGCTGTGCACCGGAGGTCGGCGTGACGTGCGGCCGGGGGCCGCTGGGTAACTTGGGGGGACCGTGTCGTACTTCGCCGCGGCGGTGGTGCGCCGCCCGTCCGGCTGGGCCGCGACAGAAGTTGATCTTAACGGTGCGGGTGACATCGACGAGGTCGCCGAGCTGCTCCGCGACGTCGACCCGGACGCCGAGATCTCCCTGCTGTTCGTCGAGTCCGACGACGCCTACCTGGCCGTCATGCGTCTCGACGAGGGCGACGACCTGCGGGTCTTCGGTTCGGACTCGGCGTTCGCCGAGGAGTCGCGGCTCGGGGCCCTGCTCGTCGGTGACATCAAGGCTCCGGCCCTGGACATCGACGACGTCGTCGAGCCGGTGGAGCGGGCGGCCGGGGCGGCCGACGACGACGAGAACGAGCCGACCGTCGACCCGGACGCCGATCCGGTAGGTGATGCCGACCTTCTCGCCGATCTCGGCATCTCGGCCCATCGCCTGCTGGCGCTCTGCGCGCACGAGGGGATGCTGCCGGCAGACGTGACCGCCGAGGTGTGCCAGATCATCGGCTGCGCCAACGAGGTCGAGGAACTCCGCGAGGCGTGACCGGACCAGCGGGCCGAACCCCGGGCGAGCCGGACCTGCCGGGCCAGCCGCTCGCCGGGCGCCGGCACCGGCACGAGGCGTGGATGCGGCGGGCCCTCGAGGTCTCCCGGACGCCGTCCGCCGAGCTGCCGGCCGACGACGTCCCGGTCGGTGCGGTCGTCTACGGTCCCGACGGTACGGAGTTGTCGAGCGCCCGCAACGAGCGGGAGTTGACCGGCGACCCGACCGCGCACGCCGAGATCCTGGCCCTGCGCCGGGCCGCCCGGACGGTCGGCGCCTGGCGACTGACCGGTTGCACCCTGGTGGTGACCCTGGAACCGTGCACGATGTGCGCCGGTGCGCTGGTGCTGGCCCGGATCTCCACCCTCGTCTTCGGCGCCTGGGAGCCGAAGACCGGTGCGGTGGGCTCGCTCTGGGACGTCGTACGCGACCGGCGGCTCAACCACCGTCCGGAGGTGTACGGGGGTGTCCTCGGCGCCGAGTGTGCCGCCGCCCTGCGGTCCTTCTTCCGCTGATCCGCCCGCCGCTCGAATCGCCGCCGCTCGAATCGTCGACACTCGAATCGCCGACACTCGAACCGACCGACCGACCGACCGACCGACCAGCCGACGCTCGAAGCGTCCGAGAGTTTTCCACAGCTCCGGCGAGAGTTGTGCACATCCCTGTGGATAACTCTCGCCGGAGCTGTGGAGAATCACCTCACCGGTGCTGCCACCGCCGGCGGGACCTGCTCCGGGCGAGTCGGCCCGGGGTGTCCGGGCTGGGCTGGCGGGGCGTGCTCCGCTTCGGCCCGTACCGACGTCTCGGCCGGCAGCAGTACCGTGACGACCAGGCCACCGCCGTGCCGGGGCTCGGCTCGGACCGAACCGCCGTGCGCGCCGGCGACCGCCCGGACGATCGACAGCCCGAGCCCGAAGCCCCGGCCGCCGCCGACCCGCTCCTGGCGCAGCCGGCGGAACGGCTGGAACATCGTCTCGACCTCGTACCCCGGCACCACCGGGCCGGTGTTCGCCACCACCAGGCTCGCCCAGCCGTCGACGGTGCCGGTGCTGACCCAGACCTGGCCGCCGGCCGGGACGTTGTGCCGCAGCGCGTTCTCCAGCAGGTTCTGGGTCAAGCGTTCCAGCAGCACCGGATCCCCGGTGGTACGCGCCGGAGCCAACTGCCGGTACACCGGCAGCTCCGTGCCGAGTTGCTCGGCGACGTGCCCGACCACCTCGGCCAGGTCGATCGAGCTACGGTCCACCACCTGCTGCTCCGAGTCGGCGAGGGTGAGCAGCCCGTCGATGAGCCGCTCGTGCCGTTCGTTGACCGCCAGCAGCGTCTCGCCGAGCTGCCGCAACTCGGCCGGCGCCCCGGGCCGGGTGATCGCGAGTTCCAGCAGTGACCGGTTCAGCGCCAGCGGCGTACGCAGCTCGTGCGAGGCGTTGGCGACGAACCGCCGCTGCCCGTCGAAGGACTGGTCCAGCCGTTCCAGCATCAGGTTGAAGGTGTCGGCGAGTTCCCTGACCTCGTCCCGCGGGCCGTCCAGCACGATCCGCTCGTGCAGCCCGCGACCGGCGATGCCGGCTCCGGCGATCCGCCGGGCGGTACCGGTGATCTGGTGCAGCGGTTGCAGCGCCCGGCCGGCGATCAGCCAGCCGAAGGCGAAGGCGGTCGCCGAGACGATGGCGAGTGCGATGCCGCCCTGGGTCAGCAGACTCTCCAGGGCGTTCTGCCGGGCCTCGTCCTGCACCTGCCGGGCGAAGACCCGGAGCTGTTCGGCGTCACCCGGGTCGATGATCCGGTCGAGTTTCGGCGCGGGCGGACGGTTCAGCGTGACCCCGAAGGTCGCGGGCATCTGTTGGGAGACCAGGACATAGGTGACCGCCAGCAGCACCACCCCGGCGAGCAGGAAGAGGCCGCCGTAGACCAGGGTCAGGCGGGCGCGGATCGTGAGTCGTTTCACCTGATCTGATACCCCACTCCCGGCACGGTCTCGACGATCTGCGGATCGCCGAGCTTGCGGCGCAACTTCATCACTGTCACCCGGACCACGTTGGTGAACGGGTCGATGTGCTCGTCCCAGGCCCGCTCCAGCAGTTCCTCGGCGGAGACCACCGCACCACCGGCCCGCATCAGCTCGGCGAGCACCGCGAACTCCTTGCGGGAGAGCGCGACGTACCGGCCGTCGCGGTAGACCTCGTGCCGCGCCGGGTCGACCACCAGACCGGCCCGGGTCAGCTTCGGCGGTGCGGCGGGCCGGGCCCGCCGGACCAGCGCGTGTACCCGGGCGGAGAGTTCGACGAGCGCGAACGGCTTGATCAGGTAGTCGTCGGCACCCAGGGCGAGCCCGGCCACCCGGTCGCGTACGGCGGCTGCGGCGGTGAGCATCAGCACCCGGGTCGCGCCGCCGCCCTCGACGATCGCCCGGCACACGTCGTCACCGTGCACCACCGGCAGGTCCCGGTCGAGCACCACCACGTCGTAGTCGTTGACGCCGAGCCGTTCCAGGGCCGCGTCGCCGTCGTACACGACGTCGACCGCGAACGTTTCCCGGCGCAGCCACTCGGCGACGGCGTCCGCCAACAGCTTCTCGTCCTCGACCACCAGTACCCGCACCGTTCCATGGTGACTCGGTCGCGGATAACGGCGCCGTAAACGTCGACGGTTACGCCCCGGATACGGGCCGACGACTTGACTTTGTCCGTATCGGCCGGCGAACCGCGCCGGCCCACGGAAGGAGTTGTGCCATGCGCCGACGAATGTCGGGCCTCTGGTTGGCCCTCCCCGTCCTCGGCCTGGCGCTCGCCGGCTGCGCCAAGGCCGACGAGGGGCCGGGGGTGGCCAGCGCCCAGGGCGGCGGAGGTGCCGGTCCTACGGCCAGTGCCAGCGCCGCCGCGATGAGTAACGACGACCGCCGCCTCGAGTTCGCCAAGTGCATGCGGGAGAACGGGGTGGAGATGCCGGATCCCGAGCCGGGCAAGGGTGGGATCCGGATGCAGCGCAAGGCCGGTGACGATCCCGCCAAGGCGGAGGCGGCGATGGAGAAGTGCCGCCATCTGCTGCCGAACGGGGGTCAGTTGGAGTTGACCCCGGAGCAGGTCGAGCAGGTGCGCAAGATGGCGAAGTGCATGCGGGAGAACGGGGTGCCGAACTTCCCGGACCCGCAGCCGGACGGCACCATGCAACTCGGCCAGGGCAGTGGGATCAAGCCGGACGACCCGAAGGTCGAGGCCGCCATGGAGAAGTGCCGGGGTGACTTCCCGGTCCGGATCAGGGGTGGCCAATGACGGCAGGCACCTCGCTGACCGGTACCGGCCCGGCCCCGGACGGCCCGGGGTCGGGGGCCGGGCCGGCCTCTGGCGGGCCGGCGCCGGCCGGGGACGGTGCGGCGTCGGTTGCGACCGGCGACCTGACGGAGCCGGCCCCGGCGGGCGCCGGGCCGGGCGACGGCACGGGGGCGGTCCCGGCGGCCGGCGGCGGGCCGGGCCGGCGCCGCCGACGCGGGCGGGGCCGGGTGGTGGCGGGGGTCACCGCCACCGCGCTCGCGGTCGCCGCCGGGGCGGCGGCCGCCGTCGGATTCGGCGGTGACGACCCGGGTACGGCCACCGCCAGCCACCTGCCACCGGCGAACGCCCAGGTAACCCGGCAGACACTCATCGACTCGGAAACCGCCGACGGTGAACTGGGGTACGGCGAGACGCGCACGGTCACCGCCCGGAAGGCGGGTACCGTCACCTCGCTGGCCGCCGCCGGCTCCCGGGTCACCCGGGGCAAGCCGCTCTACTCCGCCGACAACCAGAAGGTCGTACTCCTCTACGGCGGCCTGCCGGCGTACCGGACGCTCCGGTCCGGGGACAGCGGTGACGACGTCGAACAGTTCGAGAAGAACCTGAGTGCGCTCGGCTACGACGGGTTCACCGTCGACGACGAGTACACCTCGGCCACCGCCGAGGCGGTGCGGGACTGGCAGGACGACCTCGGGCTGGACGAGACCGGCCGGGTGGAGTTGGGCCAGGTCGTCTACGCCACCGGCGAGGTACGGGTGGACAGCACCGAGGTCGAGGTCGGCGACGCGGTGCAGCCCGGGGCCGGTGTGATCAGTTACAGCGGTACGTCCCGGGTGGTCACCGTCTCGCTGGACGTGGACGACCAGCGGCTGGCCAAGCGGGGCGCCAAGGTCACGGTCACGTTGCCGGACGGCAAGGCGGTGCCCGGCACCATCGCGGCCACCGAGACGGTGATCGAGACCAGCAGCGGCGCCAACGGCCAGGACGAGTCGGAAACCATGATCGAGGTGATGGTCACCGCCGACGACCCGAAGGCGCTGGCCGGCTTCGACAGCGCCTCGGTCGACGTGGCCTTCACCGCCGCCGAGCGGAAGGACGTCCTCACCGTCCCGGTCGCCGCCCTGCTCGCCCTCGCCGAGGGCGGCTACGGCGTGGAAATTGTCGAGGGGGACGCGACCCGGATCGTGGCGGTGCAGACCGGGCTCTTCGCCTCCGGTCGGGTGGAGGTGACCGGCGACGGGCTGGTCGAGGGGGCGACCGTGGGGATGCCGAAGTGAGCCGGGACGGGACGGCGGTGAGCCGGCACGGGACGGCGGTGGGCCGGGATGGGACGGCGGTGGGCCGGGATGGGACGGCGGTGGGCCGGGACGGGACGGCCGGCGGGGCGACCGCGCTCGCCGATGCGCCGGCCGGCACCGACGGGGTCGTGGTGCTGGACCGGGTCACCAAGGTCTATCCGGGCGGGGTGACCGCGCTCGGCGGGGTCACCCTCGCCGTCCGGCCGGGCGAACTGGTGGCGATCGTCGGGCCGTCCGGGTCCGGCAAGTCGACCATGCTGCACCTGATCGGCACCCTCGACCGGCCGTCGACAGGCACCGTGCACATCGACGGGTTCGACGTGGCGAAGCTGTCGGACCGGCAACTCTCCGCGTTACGGTCGTCCCGGATCGGCTTCGTCTTCCAGCAGTTCCACCTCGCTCCGGGCGTACCGGTGCTGGACAACGTGGCGGACGGGCTGCTCTACGCCGGCGTACCCCTCGGGGAGCGGCGGCGGCGCGCGGAGATCGCGCTGGTCCGGGTCGGGCTGGGGCACCGGCTCGACCACCGGCCGCACGAACTCTCCGGCGGCGAACGACAGCGGGTGGCGATCGCCCGCGCCGTGGTCGGCAACCCGGCGCTGCTGCTGGCCGACGAGCCGACCGGCAACCTCGACTCCACGTCCGGGGCGGGGGTGCTGGCGTTGCTGCGGGAGCTGAACGCGGCCGGCACCACGGTGATCGTCATCACCCACGACCGGGAGATCGCCGCGAGCCTGCCCCGGCAGGTGCAGATGCGCGACGGCCTCGTCCTGTCGGACAGCGCGGGGGGCGGTCGGCCGACCCGCGGTGGCTTCCCGCCGATCGCCCCGATCGCGCCGACCCCATCGATCGCGCCGATTTCCTCGATCTCGTCGAACGGGGCGGGCTGATGGCCGGGACGGGCGGCGGGGCGCGGCCCCGGCTGGTACCGGCGAGGATGCGCCCCCGCGACATCCTCCGGGTCGGCGGCGTCGGGCTGCGTACCCGGCCGCTGCGGGCGTTCCTCTCCGCGCTGGGCATCGCGATCGGCATCGCCGCGATGGTCGCGGTGGTCGGCATCTCGTCCTCCTCCCGGGCGGAGCTGGACCGGATGCTCGACTCGCTCGGCACCAACCTGCTCACCGTCGGACCCGGCAACACCATGTTCGGCGACGATGCGCAGTTGCCGGAGGAGTCGGTCGCGATGATCGGCCGGATCGGGCCGGTCCAGCAGGTCTCCGCCACCGGGATGCTCTCCGATGCCCGGGTCTACCGGTCGGACCGGATTCCGGAGGTGGAGAGCGGCGGGATCGCCGCCAGGGCGGCCCGGCTGGACCTGCTCGACACGGTCGGGGCGACGGTGGTCAGCGGTACCTGGCTGAACGAGGCGACAGCGCGTTACCCGGCCGTCGTGCTGGGAGCCACTGCCGCCGAGCGGCTGGGCATCGGTAGCGCCGGACCGGACGTACAGGTCTATCTCGGCAGCCGGTGGTTCACCGTGGTCGGGATCCTGGCCCCGGTGCCGCTGGCGACGGAACTGGACCTCTCCGCACTGCTCGGCTGGGAGGCGGCGGCGTCGTACCTCGGCTTCGACGGGCACCCGACCACCGTCTACACCCGCTCGGCCGAGCAGTCGGTCGAGGCGGTGCAGGCCGTGCTGGGCGCCACCGCGAACCCGGAGGCGCCGAACGAGGTCAAGGTGTCCCGGCCCTCCGACGCGCTGGAGGCACAGCAGGCCACCGACGAGGCGTTCACCGGCCTGCTGCTCGGGCTCGGCGCGGTCGCGCTGCTGGTCGGCGGGGTCGGAGTGGCGAACACGATGGTGATCTCGGTACTCGAACGACGGGCCGAGATCGGGTTGCGTCGTTCGCTCGGCGCGACCCGGGGCCAGGTACGCACCCAGTTCCTCGCCGAGTCGCTGCTGCTCTCCGCACTGGGCGGGGTGGGCGGAGTGTTGATCGGTATCGGGGTGACCGCCGGCTACGCCCTGTCCCGGGACTGGCCGACGGTGGTACCGGGCTGGGCGATGGCCGGCGGGATCGGCGCGACCCTGCTGATCGGCGCCTTCGCCGGGCTCTACCCGGCGATCCGGGCCGCCCGACTGGCCCCGACCGAGGCACTCGCCACGCCGTGACGGTGTATTGAGGGGCTGCTTCCTATCGCTTTCTGCGTAGGAAGCAGCCCCTCAGCACGTTGTCGGTCAGGCGACGACGGTGTCGAGGGCGATCTCGACCATCTGGCCGAAGGTCTGCTCGCGCTCGTGGGCGGTGGTCTGCTCGCCCCGCTTGATGTGGTCGCTGACGGTCAGCAGCGTCAACGCCTTCGCCCTGAACCGGGCCGCGATCGTGTAGAGCGCAGCCGACTCCATCTCCACCGCCAGCACGCCGTAGTCGGCGAGCGTGTCGTAGAGGTCGGGACGATCGGTGTAGAAGGCATCGGCGGCCAGGATCGGCCCGACCCGCATCGCGATGCCGCGCCGCTGCGCCACCTCGACCGAGGTACGCAGCAGCCCGAAGTCGGCGACCGGGGCATAGTCGATCAGCCCGTCGAAGCGCATCCGGTTCATGTTCGAGTCGGTTGACGAGCCGCTGGCCGCGATCACGTCCCGGAGCTGGAGGTCCTCGCTGAGGGCGCCGCACGAGCCGACCCGGATCAGCGACTTCACGCCGTAATCGTTGATCAGCTCGTGGGCGTAGATGGAGGCGGACGGCATCCCCATGCCGGAGCCCTGGACCGAGACCTCGATGCCGGACCAGCGGCCGGTGAAGCCGAGCATGCCGCGCACCGTCGAGTAGCACTTGGCGTCCTCGAGGTAGGTCTCCGCGATCCACTTGGCCCGCAGCGGGTCGCCCGGCATCAGGACCCGCTCGGCGATCTCGCCAGGCTTGGCGCCAATGTGCGTACTCATGTGAGGTCATCCTGCCAGGTCCGTCCGGCGGATACCGCCGCGACGTCGACCGGCGGCGTCGGGTACCCTTCTCGGCGGTGGTGTGTCCGAGTGGCCTAAGGAGCACGCCTCGAAAGCGTGTGAGGGTTTACGCCCTCCGCGGGTTCAAATCCCGCCGCCACCGCCACTGAACAGGCAAAACGCCCGGCAGGTCGGGAACGACCCGCCGGGCGTTCGGCTTGTGGTCTCAGTTTTGGTCTCAGTTGCCGCTCAGGCGGCCGATACGCGTACCCCGGCGGCGCCCTGGTCGTCATCGTCGGGCGGAGCATCCCAGAGCAACCCGCCGACCCGCTTCGCGATGTCCCGGCGGACCTGTGTCGTCAAGTGCTGGTAGCGGACGGCCATGGCGGAGTTGGACCAGCCCATGATGCCCATTACGGCCCGCTCCGCCACGCCGAGGATCAGCAGCACCGTGGCGGCCGTGTGCCGGGCATCGTGCAGCCGGCCGTCCCGGAGTCCGGCCAGCTTGAGCAGCCGCTTCCACTCGTCATAGTCGGTCCGTGGGTTCACCGGCTCACCGGTCGGCGTGGCGAACAACCAACCGCCGTCGTGCCAGAGCTGTCCGGCGTTCTGGCGCTCCTGGTCCTGCTCGTCGCGGTGCTTCCGGAGCAGGGCCACCAGCTCGTCGGGCAGCCCGATGCTGCGGCGCCCGGCGCGTGACTTGGTGTCGGCGGTAGCGGCGCGGGTCGGTTGCCGATCGGGGCAGTGTCCGCCGTACTTCCGGCCGCACGGTTCGGCGCAACCGTGCCGCCACTTCGGGCGTTGCCGACCACGGCGTACGACGAGGGTTCCGGCGTCCAGGTCGACATCTGCCCACTTCAACCCGAGGGCTTCGCCCTGGCGGAGGCCGAGGGCAAGCGCGATTGCCCATCGGGCGCTGTTCCGTCGTGACGCTGCCGCTGTCATGAGCCGCTGTACCTCAGCGACCGAATAGGGCTCAATCTCGTCGTCGGAGAGGCGTGGCGGCTTGGCCAGCGAGGCGGGATTGCGGGTGAGGTGACCACGGCGCACTGCTTCGTTGAGCGCCGTTCGGAGGGTTCGATGGGCCTGGTGCGCGGTAGCCGGTGCGCTCCCGTTTGCCTGCATCCGCGCGTAGAACCGTTCCAGGTGTTCCGGCTCCAGCCGGTCAATCCGATGGGCGCCGAGACCGGGGATCAGATGCCGATTCACGGCCACGCGGTAACCGGCAATGGTGTTCTCCCGTACGGATGGAGCGGCGATGTTCTCGACCCAATGCGTGAGCCAGGTCTTCACCGTCCAGCGCTGCCCAGCCTTGCGAACCGTGCCGCTGTCCCGGTCCCGTTCCAGTTGGCGAACCTTCTTGGTCACGGCCGCTTCGGTCTTGCCGCGTACGTGTCGCCGGTCCGGGGTGCCGTCGTCCTTGGTGCCGACCGTGACCCGTCCGTGCCACGAGCCATCGGCACCCTGGTAGATGCTGGATGCTCCGTTGGGCTTCCGTCGCATGTACGCCTCCCTCAGGCGGCCGGGGTCATGGGCTGGTCGAGCAGGGTGGTTACGTATTCGTCCAGGCAGCGGACGGGCACGCGGCGAAGTCGGCCGATGGTGACGGAGCGGATCTCGCCGTTCATCACGAGGGCGTACATGGTGGTTCGGCCAATGCCGAGTCGCTGCGCGGCTTCTTCGATGGTGAGTACGACGCGGTTGTCGGCGGTGCTCACGGATTCCTCCCCAGTCGGTCTTGCGGTGGAGCGCGTGTTGCCTGCCTTCATCGCCGTGTGGAGCGCCGTTCGGCTCAGGCTGGTCTTTCGAGGGGTCGGTGAGTGCGGGTCGTGGGGTGGGCTTCTGCCGGCCCGCTCAGATCGCAGTAGAGTGCCGTTCCGAAGTCGGCCGGGATGGTGAGTAAGGCCGCTCTGGCTACGGGTTGCTGGGCGGGACGGCTGAAGCCACTCGGTCCGTGGCACGTAGGTGCCGGCGCCGATACGCTCGCGGCCATGACCGAAGAGACGCGGATCGCCTTGCAGAACTACGACTGGTTGGTTCGTAACCGAGGACTCGATGACGTTGAGCTGGCGTGGGACTCCGACACCTTGGTTTCCGGCAGCGGCGGCGTGGTGATCGAGAGCCTGTGTGAACCCGGCTTCACTCCGGCGACGGCCAAAACCGGTCCCGGCCTGGCTGGTTAGCTGCCTCTCCGCCGGCCGGTTAGGTGGCTGGACACAATGGCCACAATGGCCAGAATCCTGGTCGACCCCGGATATTGGCCATTCTGGCCATTCTGGCCACGGGTTCACGCTGGCCTCCGGCTGGCCGAGCCGGGCATCCCGTGGACGGCGCCGGTGCTGCCGTGGACCTCGGGATGCACCAGGAAGGAAGGCGAGGCAGGGCGGCCGGCGCCGGTACGGGCCGGCGGGTTTAGTTGCCGGAGGTAGCCGTGGATTTCCAGCAGCGACAGCACCGGGTCGAGGTCGGCGGCGCTCGGAATCTGGCTCCGCACACCCCGGTACAGCTCTCGTTTCGTGAACGTGGTGGCGGCGGTGCGTTCGATCCAGGCCAGGACGAGCCGGGCGTACCGGGTGCTCTTGTCGGCGCCCATGTCGTTGAAGGCGGCCAGCGCGTGCGCGGCGAAGTAGTCGCCGAGCAGGGCGGCCCGTTCGACGGTTTCGGCCTGGATCGGCTTTCCCCATCCGTCGCGTAGGTGCTCGGCGAGGTGGATGAGTCCGGCCAGCCGGACGACGGCCCCGGTGTATTTGCTGCCCCAGTCCACGACATGCCCCCAGGCACCACCGGGAGCAAGGCGCGGCTCTACCTGGCGTTCGATGTCCAACACCCGCTCGTTGGCCTCGGGGGTGAGCGGCAGTACGGCCGGATCGGTCCACTCGGCGAGCGTCATCACCAGGGCGCCGAGGTTGGCCGTGTAGGTGCTGGCTACCTGCTCCGGCACCGGGTCGGCGCCGATCTTGCGCCGACCGACGGTGTTTTCCGGCAGGCTGAACAGGATTCGCGCCAGAAGACCCTTGCCGCGAAACCCCGGCATGTCCGCGATATCGCGCAACACGTCGGGCTGTACGGCCAGGCCGAGTGTGAGTGCCGGGTGCTCGACGTGTTCCGGCGCGCGTGAGCGCCGGTTGACCCGGAGCATGTCTCCGGCGTGGCCTTTCAGGAACACTTCGAGGTTGGGGGTTCCGGAGTAGCGGCCGGCGATGGTGGCGAAGATGCCGCCTTCCGGCGAGAGGACGGCCAGGCGTCCGCCCTGCTCGGCCAGCAGCGAGGCGGCTTCTTCGCTGGTGACGTCATCGGCGACGAGTTGCGGCAGTACCGGGATGGTCACGGCGTCGGCGTTCATCGCGGCGGCGGTCGCTTCCGCCAACAGCGTGTCACGTCCGGACTGATCGGCGTTGGCTGCGGCGTTCGCGGCCTTCTCTGCGGTCTTACCGGCGACGCGGGCGGCCAGCTCGGCTTCCACAATTGCGGGCTTGGTTCGCTCCACCAACGCCTTCTCGGCGGCCAGGAGCGGCCCGGTCATCGCGGCGAACACGGCCGACTTTCGCGACCCCGGAGGCAGTACGACGACCGTGAACAGGTTCATTGGTTCGCGCCATGAGCCGCGTACCTCTACCTCGGCGCGGCCTCCGGCGGCGGTGGAGAGGGCGGCCAGGGCGATGCAGCCGGCCAGGTCGACCGGGGTTTGAGTGAACTCCGCGACCCCGTACACCATGTCGGCGACCCACTCGGGCAGGACGTAGCCGGGGAAGTCGGGGAGGTGCCGCCGGTCGCCGAGCGGGATGAGTGGCGGCCACTGCGAGCCTGCGGCGGCCTGGTCGAGGATGGCGCGGCCGGTGGCGACGATTTCGGCAACGTCGGTGTCGGTGCCGGCCCGTTCGGCGATGTAGGCGCCGAGATCAGCGACCTGGCGGCGGCGGGCGTGGTCGACAACGATCCGGGCGTAGTGGCTGGCGTTTGCGGCAGTCGGGACGGACTGGATCAGCGTGTGCAGGTAGGGCGCTCCGCCGACCTTGCCGAGGTCGCCGGACTCGGCGAGGCGGGCGGCCAGGGCGATCGGGTCGCCTGGCTGGCTGGTGGCGTGCATGGCGCACAGCGCTTCCCACAACCGGCCGTGTACGGGTCGGTAGAAGTCGGCCGGTGCGAGGGTACCGGCCAGATCGGCGACCACGTTCGGGGCGAGGAGCGCGGCGCCGATGACCGCCTGTTCGGCGCTCAGGTCGTGCGCGGGTGCTTGGGTCACGAGGAGAGTTCTCCCTTCCATGGGGCGGCCGGTCGGTCAGGTGGAGCGGCGTGGTCTTGGTCGGCCGGCAACGGCGGCGCGGGTGACGACCTGGCGGAGGTCGGCCAGCAGGCTGGCGAGTTGCCGGCGGGCGGCGGGTTCGGAGGCGCCGAGGGCGACGCGTACGCGGATCTCGGCGTGTTCGCGGCCGGTGTCGGTGCGGACGCGGGTGAGGACGGCGCGGCCGTGTCCGGGGAGGTCGACCAGGATGGGTGCCGAGCGGTGTTCGCCGAGGTTGCAGCGGTGGTCACGGGTGCACCAGTCGGTGTGTGGCAGGTGCTGGTTCATTGGGTGCCGTTGCGGTGTTCGCGGCGGATCTCGTTCCACAGGTGCCGGCCGATTCGGATGCGGCGGCCGGTGCCGTCGCAGCGGTTGCAATGCCGGTAGGTGCGTCCTCGGCCGTTGCCGGAGCAGCGTCGGCACGGGCCGAACGGCGAGACGGCGCAGACTCCGAGGTAACCGAGCGTTATGAGGCTGAGGATGAGGCAGAGCAGGCTAGCGATGATCGCGGACGGGTCCACGGGTGCCTCCAGGGCCGGTTTTCGGGCGTGTGGGGCTGAGGGCGCTAGATCGTTAGCGTCCTGGCAGGGGTTTGGATCGAGGGCTAGCGGTGCCGCTAGGTCTAGCTGTGCCGGGGGCTAGACCTAGCGGCCCGCGCGGGACTATCCGGCCTTGCGCCGCCGATTACGTTTGGTTACAGCGTTGGTGATGTCGTCGCGGTGGATGCCCTTGCGGTTGGCGCCCTTGCCGGTGGTCAGGTCGGTGCCCCAGACCTGTCGGCCGACGGGAATGCGGTGAGGCTTGAGTGCCGCCGCGAGTTGGGCGGGTTCCCATCCGCCGTAGACCTCGGGGCGCAGCTCGGCGAGCCGGGCGACGACGGTCTCTGACCACACTTTCGGCTCGGTGGCCGGTACGACGGTGAGGATGTCGTCGAGCAGGGTGTCACCGGCGGTGGTGACCTGCTCCGGGGCCTGGCCGATGGCGTGCCCGGTCAGGGTGCCCGCCTTCTGCCGCAGCGCCAGGGCGCGGGCTACGACGGTTTCGACGTGCGCGGTCTTCGCGAAGTTGGTCCGTACGGTCACGGCTTCTTCCACGGCGCCGGAGTCGTCGGCGCCGAGGAGAATGCCGACGCCCTTGTGGGCGCGCTGGAAGCGGGAGGAGTCGTAGCCGGCTGGGTAGGAACCGGCACCCAACACCGCCTCGGAGGACTGCCAGGTCATGGTCTTGAGCGCGAACCGGGTACCGATGTTGTCGCGCAGGTCGGTCGGGACGGCCTTGCCGTCCGGCTTCTGCGTCGCGAGCAGGATCATGATGCCGACCGACGGGCCGACCTTGCACAGCTCGGTCAGCAGCGACACGATCTCGTCGCCGTGTACGGGGTGGCCGGAGTAGCGCTGGAATTCGTCGATGGCGACGAGGATCGGCCACAGCTTGAGTGACCGCTTCTCGGCAATCTCGCGGGTCACCTTCGACTCTGGGCACAGGTCCGGCGGCAGGGTGGAGATGGTGTCGTAGCGCCGGTTCATGTCCACGACCAGGGCGCGTAGATCCTCTACGAGGGCTTCCACGGTCTCGTCCCGGACGCCGTAGCCGGCACGGTGGGCGATCCGCTCGAATGCCCGCCAGTCCTGGCCACCCTTGCCGTCGTAGACGTGCAGTTCCACGATCGGATCCAGGGCAGCGGCCAGCACCGGCAGACGGGCCGCGAACGTCTTGCCCATGCGCGGGATCGCACCAACGAGCAGGCTGGTGAACATGAGCAGCAGCGGAATCGGCCGTCCCCGCTGGTCCTGGCCGAACGGGAACGGGGCGAAGATGTCCACGCTCCCCCGGTCGATCAGCGGCCAGAGCCCGGACGGCTTCGCGTACGGGTCCTCATCCGCCACCCACAGGGACAGTCGGCGGGCGGAGCCGGAGGTGCCGCGTACCCGCTCCGGCCACACCTGTACCTCGTCCAGGTCGAGGCCGGCGGCCAGCTCGGTCCGCTTCTTGATCGCCTTGTCGGCCGTGGTGGTGTACGGCAGGTCGACCACGGCCCGCCATCCGGGACCGTCACGCATGATCGGCATCGGGAACGTGATCGGGTCATCGACCTTGCACAGGCCGGCGGCCAGGAACGCCCGGGTCACGACATCGGCCGACAGCTTCCGGGCGCGCGGGGTCACGGCGGCCACGTCCAGCAGCGGCTTGTCCTTCGGGGTACCCGCCAGGCCGAGCAGGGCCACCGCTCCGGCGAGGATGGCCCAGCGTTGCCACGAACCGGCCAGGGCCATCAACACCGCGACCGTCGGTACGCCGAGCAGCAGCACGGCCGTGACCACGATGCCGCGCCACCGCACCCGCGCATCCCGCTGCCGGGACAGCTTCAGGTACAGCTCGGCGTCCTCGCGGCGGACGGCGGCCAGCCGGACCGGGATGCCTTCGGCGTCGGACACCCACCGGACGGTCGCGCCCAGGACGCGGGCCACGCCGAACGGTGCCCGCCACACCAACCGGAGCGTGTACTTCGGTGACCGGGTGAGGTGGTAGAGGCTGACGTGGGTGTAGTGCGAGAACACCCACCGACCAGCCGTGACCAGCTCGACCCGGGACCGCAGCCACGCGGGGACGATCGGTCGGCGGGTCGCGGTCTTGCCCGCCAGCACCGACGCGAACGCCGACGGTGCCGGTACGTGTGGCGGGTCGACCGGTGGCGGGGTGTCGGTCTCCTGGTCGTCGGCTTCGTCGTCCAGGTCGACGGTGAACGACCTCACGCTGTCGGCGGGCTTGCGGCGACGGGCGGCCAGGTCGACGACCTCGGCATCGGCGGACAGGTCCGCTTCAGCAGCCGTCCAGTCGAACCGATCATCGTTGGGGAAGGTCATGATTGGTGTTCCTCCATCAGGGGTTTGGTGATCTCAGATGGCAGGGCCGGCGGCGCGGCGAAGGTTTGCGAGGCCAGAGGCCGCGCCGCCGGGCGAAGTCAGGACTCGTCGCGGGTGTGCAGCAGGTGGGCCAGGGCGGCGCCCATGCCGAGCACCGCGACCGGCAGGCAGGCAACGAGAGTGGTGATCCACCACGGGGCCGAGGTCACCCCGGCGGACTCCATCAGGTGATACGCCACCTGACCGGCCGCGCCGAGCAGCAGCGACCCGATCGCCGACCAGGCCGCGAACCGACGTGCCCGCCGGGGTACGCCGTCGCCGGACAGCCACGCCCGCAGCGCGTACGCGGCATAGGCTTCGACACCGACCGGCAGCGTGATCGCGGTGTTCAGGGAGAAGCTGTCCCAGATCCCCGGCAGCGGGTGAACCACCCCGAACCCGGTGAGTTCACCGAGTCCGACCCACCCCGACCAGATGGCGACGAACGCGGGAGCGGCCAACAGCAGCAACACCCACGACCGCATCGGCTTCCGCACAGCCGAAACCGGGTCGGTGGTGATCGTGGAACCCGGGTGTCCGGCCACCGCGACCGGCGCAGACACGTCCGGCTCGTTAACCGGCTCGGCGGGCGTCGGTGACAGCTCGGGCTCGGTCGTCGGCTCGGCCGGAACCAAGTCCAGCGCCGGAACCGGCGGGGTGCCGACCGGGGCCGCAGCGGGCGGGGCGGTGGGGGTGAAGTCGGCGGTGGTGAGGGCTTCCCGTAGCGCGGTGGCCTTCGGTGAACCCACTCGCAGTTCCCGCATCAGCAGGTTCCGGGACGGGACCCGGCCGAGCTTGTCGGCCAGGGCGCGGGCGGCGGGGATCAGGTCTTCGACGGCACGGGGGTAGGCGCTCATGGTCGGCGTGGTCATCAGGCCACCGCCTTCCATACGCGCGGCGCCTCGGTCAGCAGCTCGCCCAGGGCGGCGGCTTCCCGCATGACCCGCTGCTCGGCCCGGCGGATCCGGCGCCGGTCCAGCGGCGACGGGCCACCGTCGGCGTTGAGCGCGGTGATCTCCGCGTCCAACAGCGCCAACTCGGCCTCGATCAACGGCCATTCACGCTCGATCAGGGCCAGGTCTTGGGGTGTGGGTTCGTCATTGACGGACAGATGGGTGTGCACGCGAACTCCCTGCCTTTAGGAGCGGAAGCAACTGGCTTAAGCCAGCTGACTGGCTTGAGCCAGTCTGGGAGGCGCGGCGGACATCTGTCAAGAGGTGGCTTGAGCCAGTTGCGGTAGTGTGGTGGCGGCAGGGACCACCGACCCAGGCAGGCAGACCATGGACGAGCAGTCCGGGACAGACAAGCGCCCACCGAGCCGACGCATCGCCGATGACCTGCGCACCAGCATCCAGACGGGTGCGCTGGCGTCCGGCGCCAAGCTGCCGTCAGAGCGAGAGCTTGCCGCCCAGTACGGGACGGCCCGCAACACCGCCAGGGAAGCGATAAGCATCCTGCAAGGGGAGGGCCTGGTCGTGGCGCAGCACGGCCGGGGCGTCTTCGTCCGACCCCGAACACCCCTGATGCGACTCGGCGCCAACCGCTACTCACGACGACTCCGGAGCGAAACGGGCCTGTCGCCGTTCCGCATCGAGGTCACCAAGCAGGGCCGGACGCCGAAGACCGAGTGTCGGTCCGTCACCCGGGACACGCCACCCGCAGACGTTGCCGACCGGCTCGGCCTCGACGCGAACACCGCCACAGTCATCCGGCGAGAAAACTGGTACTTCGCCGACGACGAGCCGGTACAGGTAGGCGTGACCTACATCCCCATCGATGTCGCCGGTGACTCGCCGCTCGCGTCAGAGCGGACCCTGGGCAAGGGCAGCATCTACGCGCGGTTCGAAGACCTCGGCTACCGAATCACACGCATCCGGGAAGAGATCTCGGCCAGGATGCCGTACCACGACGAATCCACCGGACTCGCCATGCCGCCCGGTGTACCGGTGATCGAGGTACTACACACCAGCTTTGACGAACAACACAGGGCGTTCGAGGTCACTCGCTTTGTCATGCGCGGTGACCTGAACGGACTGGACTACGAAATGCCCGTCGAGGACTGACGAAAGGTGCCTGATGAGTCGCGGCAGTCTCGTTCGGCTGTTGATGCTCGCACTACTATGGGGGTCCGGATTTCTTTGGATCAAGTTGGCGCTACGCGGCTTCTCCCCGGTCCAGATCGTTCTTGTTCGTCTCGCTCTCGGCTCGCTCGTCCTCGTCCCCATAGCGCTTCACCGAGGGCTACGGTTCCCGGCGGACCGCAAGATATGGGGGCACCTGTTCGTCGCCGCATTGGTCGCCAACGCGATTCCGTACACCCTTTTCGGAGTTGGTGAGCGGACCGTCGATTCAGGCGTGGCGGGGGTTATCAACGCCACAACACCCCTATGGACTGCGTTGTTCGCCTTCGTCGCTGGAACCGACCGCGTAGCCACCTGGTCGCGAGGCATGGGTTTAGCGCTTGGCTTCGTCGGAACCGTGCTCATCTTCACGCCGTGGGAATCGGCCAGTGAGATAGCCAGTTGGGGAGGGCTGGCAATACTCGCCGCCTCCGCCAGCTACGGCATCTCCTACGTCTACATGGGCCGATTCCTCACCAACCGAGGCATCGCCCCGATCATGCTTTCCGCCGCACAGCTCGCGGCCGGAACCATGCTCATGGTCCTGGCGCTGCCGCTGGGCGGGCTCACGGCGCCGCACTGGCGCCTTGACGCCGTCATCAGCCTCTTGATCCTCGGCACGCTGGGCACCGGCGTGGCCTATGTGCTCAACTACCGGCTGATCAGCGACGAGGGCCCAACTCTCGCCTCCACCACGACCTACCTCCTGCCAGTGGTCGCCGTCGTCCTCGGCGCCCTGGCCGTAGCCGAGCCCGTCACCGTACCGATGGTGCTCGGAATGCTCCTCGTACTTGGTGGCGTCGCACTGACACAGCGCCACACACCAACTTCCATAACCCGGAAACGCGACTCGGTGACAATCCGAGAAGGTGCGCCATGACTCTCGTCGACTTGGGGTTCGCTCGCCTCATGCGACAACTTCGACAGGAACACGGCCTGTCCTTCCGCCGACTGGCGAAGATAGTCCATTACTCACACACATATTTGTGGGACATCGAAACCGGCATCAAACAACCAACGCCCCATGTCGCCGAAGCGCTCGACAGAGGTCTCTGCGCAAATGGCCGACTCGCACAGCTGGCCAGCATTGAGTCACAAGTAGTCCATGCGGCGAATACTCCAACACCAACGGCGCCCAACCCAGATTCCGTTTCACATCGCGCGGACGTTCAAACAGCGGCATTAGCACAGCGAGTGTCGGCCAGCCGACCCCCGCACTGCAGCGCATCCCAATGGGCGCAGGCAGCAAGCCTGCTCTATGACATCTTCGTCCGCAACCGGCCACCCCTCATGCGCCTCTGCACCGAGCGATACTCGAGAAGTCGACGACGAACAACGGGAGCATCACCTTTCCGCATGGAAGCGACAGCGCAGGGCCGCGCGCCACGTGCAGAATGCTACGCGATATCACGACAATCGGCACCGAGCGAAATAGCCGGACTACTCGCCCTGGCGCCAGGCGAACAAATCGTCTGCCGCGAGAACCGATACTATGCGGATGAAGAACCCGTCCAACTCGGCCAAACATACATCCCGATGGAAATCGCGAACTCGTCAGCACTCTTCGAGAAGACGAACTTAGGTCCGGGTGGACTCTTCGAAAGATTCGAGGATCTCGGGTACCGTATGGCGCGGATTAGGGAACAGGTAACTACCCGCTTTCCCACCCGCCAGGAAGCACTTGCTCTCAAGGTTCCACCCAACGTACCCGTGATCCTCGTACTGCACACCGCCACTGACGACAACGGCAGGCCTTTCGAGGTGACTCGCTTCATCATGCGCTCCGACCTCATGACGGTCCAGTACGAAATTCCGCTGGGCGACTGACAACAGCGCCCGTCCGCATACACGTTGGCGAACACTACGTCACTGGCCATTGCCTCTCGCGATCGGAAAGCTTAGGGACACGGCGCGGTTCCTAGCGTCCCTTGAGCCGATGGTCCCGCATCGATGTCGGGGCCAGCGGGAAAGGCGGTCCGGCTGCGTGACTAGGGCTCCGTGGCCGGATCTGCCGCCCCTTCCGGAGGAGAGGCGTGCACCCGATGACAGATTCAGCCGCGATTAGTACGCTGCTTCCAGTGAATCTATGCGTTCGATGCGCCACAGCGTTGGCTGCCGGCGAACATGGACACGATTGCATCGAAACGGATCGCATCCGAAACCCGGCAGTAGCACTCCGGGACTGGCGATGCACGTGTCCATGTCAACAAGCCCACGCCAATGACGTTGGTATGTCGACCCCTCTAAAGCTTCCGCCCAACCACCGCCGCCCGCCCTATAAGTCCCACATGCCCATCCGACCAATCTGGCTCTGTAGATCATGCGGCGCACCCTGGCCATGTGGGCAAGCACGAATATCACTCATTGACGAGTTTCGGGATGAACCTACCGGTCTAGTCATCCACCTGGTCGGCGCACTGTTCGAGGCAATCAAAGACCTAAACAAGCTCAACCCTAACCCAGGACCCGACGTATGTGCATTATGCGTTAGGTTCGTTGGCTGGCCCTCGCGCTGTAAACGAATGAACGCGTCGGAGGGTATTGAAAAGCAGGCGTGATTATTCTCAGTACTTGATCAAGGCGGCCCGCTTCGCCGGCCGCACGCGCCGCCGACCAGGGGCCGGGCCTCCGGCCCGCCGCCGACGCCTTGCCGCTTCGCTCCCGGCGTCGACGGTGAAGCCCGCCGGCGGCGCTGAACATGACGAAGCCCCGGGCCGCCAGGATCAGCAGCGCGGGGCAGAAGAGGCAGAAGGGCCGGCCGTCGGCCGGACTCATCAAGAGATCAGGAGCCTCCGGCAGGAGCGCTCAAGCTCCGGGATGGGGGAGAACCACCCCGCCTACCGACGACCCAGGCGGAGCCGAGCGGACCAGGGCCAGGGCGCCAAGGTCGTACGTCCGGTAGGGCGCTCCACCTTGGCGCCCTGGCCCTGGTCCGCTCCACGGAGTGTGGGTCGACGGCAGACGGGATGGCTACTGATCGTCACGCGTCTGTTTGCGTTGCGGACGCGGCTCCTTCGTGCTGCTACCGTCCGCTTCCTTCTCCACGGTCGCGTCGATTCCCCTCCTAATACTCCAACGTCACTTGGCCTTTCTGTGCTGGTAGTGGGATCGCCGGGCTCGGGCTTGGGATGTTCGTCGCCAGGTCGACCAGTGCAGGGTGTGCGCTGGTGGTAGCGCCACGTTGAGGACGAAGGCGTTGAGGAGCCGGCGGATCTCGGCGACGGTCAGCGCGATGATCTTCGGGTCGGAGGCTGGTTGTTGAGCGGCGAGGATGGTCAGGACGGCCAGGGCGAGCATGGCCAGGGTGATGAATCGGTGCCAGCCAGTCCAGCCGCGGACCTGGTAGTGGTCGAGGCCGACCTGGCCTTTGCCGGTTTGGAACAGTTCTTCGATGCTCCAGCGGGAGCCGGCCACGCGGACGAGGGTGTGCAGCGGGACTGGGCGGGGTGCCCAGCACAGGTAGAAGGCCAGCTCGTCGGTGGTGCGGTTGCGGCGGATGAGCAGCCACCGATATTCAGCGGGCGCGGTGGCGGTGGTGATCCACGCCCACAGGTAGTCGCGGGGGCCTTTCGCCCCGGGTCCGCAGCTGTGCTGCTGCCACTCGCGGGTGGGGATCCGCTTGGTGAAGTCGTCGACGCGGATGAGGGTGCGGCCGTCGTTGACGGCGACGCGTCGGTCGCAGCCGACGGCCAGGACGTAGCCGACGCCACGGTCTTCGAGGTCGGCGCGCAGGCCAGGGTCGGCGCCGTAGACCTCGTCGCCGGTCACCCACCCGAAGGGGACACCAGCCTCGATCGCGGCGGCGATCATCTGCCGAGCCAGGGCCGGCTTCGTCGCGAACCCGACCTGGTCGGGGACGCCGGCGGCAGCACGGCGGTCGGGTTGGTCGCACCAGTCGTCTCGGGTAGGTAGAGCCTGCGGTCGATCAGCGCCCGCCCGTGTGGGGTGACGTAGGCCAGGAATACCCCGACCTGGCTGTTCTCGACACGCCCGGCGGTGCCGGTGTACTGCCGCTGCACCCCGACCGAGCACACGCCCTTCTTCAGGAACCCGGTCTCGTCAGTGGCCAGCACCCCCTCCGGATGACCGAGACGGTCCACCAGCCAGGAACGCACGTCATCGCGGACGGCGTCGGCGTTCCACACCGCCGTACGCAGCAGCCGCTGCATCGCCTGCGGATCAGCGTGACCCGCCCGCTCCGCCAGGGACCAGCAGGTCTTGCGTTCTGCGTTCGACAGCAGCCCTTCCACGAACTGCCCCGCAGTCCGGCGCGGCTCCGCCCGCACGAACCGGCCAGCGACACGCGTCACCGCCTCGTCCAGGATGACCCGCCACCGGCTGGGGTCTACGCTCTGGCACGCGGCCACCGCACGATCTTCGGTTGTCCTCACAAACCATCGATGATCAACGCGGTGGCCGTCTTCATGCCCACGCCACGCCCAACGCCCAAGCCAAGTGACGTTGGAGTACTAAGGAGGTTGATTTCGAATTCGGCGCGCGTTAATTGCGCCTCTAGCCACTTGGACCGCTCCTGAGCCTCGGCCTGGCCTTCGAGTGCTCTGTGAGCTCGCTCCGTTGCTACCTGCATATCCATCTTCGCGTGCTCAAGTGCGCGCAAAGCTTGCTCGGCACGCTCTGCAGCGGCGGCCTCTGCGCGCAACAGGGAGTCCCTCTGTTCGATGTTCCGTACTCGTGTTACTAACTCCGCCAGCATGTCCTCCGAGCTGCGTTGCGGTTTGTTAGGGGAGGACTTGCTCCTCGCTGCATCTGATACCGTCAGCTCAAGCCTCGGCCACATGGCGTCGAACAGAGTGTCGATGCTCTCTTTCGGCCTCGGGTGTTCGGCGAGTTCGCTCAGTTCATGTACCAGCCGCCGCATACCGTCTTGATTGAGTTTCCGAGCCTGAAAAGCTTGCAATGGCGATGTGATGTCGGATGGCTCCAGATCGATGCACAGCGGGATGACGCGTGCTTGTTCTAGTCGCTTGGCGAGAGCGCCCGCCTCGAACATCAGCCACGGGGCAGCCTGATTCGACCGCGTCACACAGACGATGCCAAAGTTGGTCGCGTCGAGCGAATGGGCAATCGAATCGTTCCATCTTGTGCCGCTTTGAATCTCTTCGTCTGACATCCACGGCTCGATGTGCTGAACCACGACACTGAGCCAGTCTCGTAACGCCCGAGCAATCTGCCGGCTTGGTTCCCCGCTCCACGAGATAAAGATCTTCAAGTCACTCCTCCGGTGATCCCTCCGACGAGGGTAGCGGCGGCGTCGGTGGCTTGTGGGTCCGGACCGGTGGCTTGACGAGTTGGTGGTTCGGCCGGAACGAGAGGCGCGTTTTCTGAGTCACGCGGCAGGAAGGCGTTCGTGAACCAAGCAAGATCATATATTACACATCCGGTACAACTGAGAGCGACCGAGGATGGCGAGCGTCAGCAGACGTCGACAACCCCGCCCTGGTCACGGGCTCGATCGGTCCGATTGATGATGTTCTCGCTTACGGTGGGTCTATGGGATTCAAGTCCCCGCCTGTCCCGTGCCCGAGCGGGTGGTCGCCAAGGGACAACGACGGTCAACCACGACCATGGCGCCTTGCCGTAACCAGGGGCAGAGGCAGCTAACGGGATCGACGGACCGACATGATCCAGAATTCCTAAACCGCGTCCCGCCCTGCTTTCAGGTGGTGGATAGCCCGTCTCGCCCATCGACGGCGCAGTCAGGGCCGAGTAGACCGAGGGTCAGTGGTGCCAAGGTCGTTCGATTGGGCAGGGGGCTCCGCCTTGGCACTCTGGCCAGAACCCGCTCCACGACGCGGCGTCCGTCGGCGCCAGGCGGGATGGAGACAGTCGTCCGGGCAAGTGGACCTGCTTGGCTGTGGCAATACCGCTGGTGACCCCGGCCGTTTTCGGCATGCAGGAAAATAGGCTACTGATGAATGCCGCATTCATCCCGGAACGCTATTGCACCCGCAGGGGGGCGATCACCTACCGTTATAGCCGGACGTGACGACGTAAGAGGGACGGCACCCGCTGCAACGGGAGCCGCCCCAACGCACCCGACCGGCCCTCACGGCGCAGCAAGGAGACATCATGAAGGTACCAAGACAAGGTGAAAGCAGCAAAGAGAATGTGCGGCAGCAGCGAAGAAATGTTGGCAAGTTGATCGAGTCGATCCGAGGATTGTTGCTAGCTCTCGCGGCATTGCTCGCAGCGGCTGCGACCCTTGTGGGGGAACTCCTTTCCGGACACTGACTGCCCGGTGTGCGGTGCCGTGACCACGGCCGGCTGGCTGGCCAGCAGGAAGATCGATGGGCCCAGCTCTGGCCCAACTGAGAATGGCCAGGGGTGGCGAGCGCCGACAAAAGCTGAGGATTCCCACCCCTGGCCATGGGCTCGATCGGCCCTGTTGACGATGTTCTCTCGCCGCGTTGGGTGTATGGGGTTCAAATCCCCTTGGTGTTAGACCACGGCGACGGTGAGTCGTTGCCGAAAGCGTCTCGCGAAGCGATCAAGGCGCTTCGCGCGGCGCGGGCCGGGGCGCGGCAACCGGCTCCTACGGAGCCGCCGCCCCGGCCGCCTACGGCGCCGGGGCGGAAAGTCAGCCGGCCCGCAAACCACGCCCCGCCCCGCGCGTCACCCCTGGGGCCGTGAAGGACCCGGTGACGAGTCCCGGAGATGACCCGGGACCACG
Organism: Plantactinospora sp. WMMB782; assembly: GCF_049179135.1. NCBI lineage: Bacteria > Bacillati > Actinomycetota > Actinomycetes > Micromonosporales > Micromonosporaceae > Plantactinospora > Plantactinospora sp. WMMB782. The sequence continues at coordinate 2,933,178 of NZ_JBMHMC010000007.1, forward strand.
CCACAGCTCTACCTTCCGGCTCTTCCAGCCCTGGTGACGTCTGACCGCGGACCGGTCGACGGTCGGCTGGGTCAAGTTGCCGAACGGAATTCGTCAGGCCGCTCACGGGTCCGAACTGGGGAAGGGGTGGAGGTGGGAAAAGGGCGGAGGGGTGGGGGCGGGTTGGGGTTAGAGCTGCCTCCGGCGGGGGCGCAGCGACTCCAGGATGGAGTCGCTGTGTGGGTGGCTGGTGGGATGCCATCCCACCAGCCACCGACCCAGGCAAGCCGAGCAGGTTAGGGCCAGGGTGACAAGGTCGTACGTCCAGTGGGGCGCTCCACCTTGTCACCCTGGCCCTGGCCCGCTCCACGGTGTGTGGGTCGGCGGCAGACGGGATGACATGAGATGCAAGTCGTGTCAACTATTCGTTGAGGGTCCACACAGCCCGGGGATCTTTAGTGCTCTTACCGATCCAGCGGACCAGGCTCTCCTCTTCTAGAGCCTTCAACCTTGCCGAGGTCCAAGGCCTACTCATTTGGAGAAACGTAGCTATGTCCCCAGTGCTCATTGGCCCTTGAGTAGCGCGAAGGGAATCCAGCACGCGCTGACTACCCTCAGGCAAGCGTTGCTCAACTCTAGGGTCTATCCTGGGAACTGCCGCAAGAGTTAGTCGAACGCTTCCTTGCGTCTGCTGATAGACCGGGTCTGTGAGGCCCACTCTTCGCATTTCTTCAAAGATCCGCTTAATGCCCTCGCCTAGTTCTTGACCGATACGAAGATCGGCGCACACACGGGCGATGCGAGGGTTGCGCGCAAACCGACTTATTTCAAGTGGCTTGCTCGGATTGGCGAGGCCAGGAAATCGTCCCGGACTTTCAATCTCGATCCGATTCGGGTAGATCTCTACTCGGATGTGATCACCCGACAGGCTGTACGAGCGATGTATTACCGCATTTACTAGGCCCTCTAGCCAGGCATCACGGGGGACGATGGGAGTACCCTCGAAGCGCCCGCTGTGAGCCAAAGCCCGACGCTGTGGCACCAAGCGCTCAATCTCTTTGCTGGCCTTCTGAACGGCCCAAGGGATGGACCCCTCAATCCGAATATCTGTTCCCTCCTCGACCCCGAGGCGAGAGCCGGTCCCTCTTTGGATATCCAAAAATCTGATGACTCTGATGTAGGCCTGCGGGAAAATCGTCTGCGGATTCTTACCGAAAAGGAGAAACCCGGCATTCGTAATTTCTCCCTTTAGGGTCAGGAGTGAGCGCGCATTGAAGATGTCGCGTGTCGCCCTAGAGGTTACGCCAATGTTATTGCGGTAAGCCGTTACAAGCTTAGCGTCAATGTCCTTGAATGAAACGCCTTCTGCGGGAAATCCGTCAAACTGGCTCTGCCCTTTATCGAACCCAAGCTCTCGTCTCTGGGTATAGCTAAGGCGTCGCGTCTCGTCCCCGACCCGAAGGAAGCAATCGCCGTCAGATCGCTCGTGCACCCGCTCGCCTGGCTCTACCCGAATGGCAAGAATGGTGTCTGGTTGGCCTTCCCTGTTGATGCACGCTACCTCGGTAAAGTCTGCTCTTACTGGGGGCGTGGTGAAGTCGAATGGTGTCTGGCGAAAATCGTTCACTTTGCCCCGAACCCTGCTCATTCCCTGAACTTCACCATTACTCAAGCCCACGACTATTGTGCCCCCCTCGGCGTTGGCCAGGCCGATCAGGCTCTCTGCCAGCTTCTTGGGCTGGATCTCTGCGGCCTTCCGGTCGAACCACTGATCCTCGGGCGCCGCGAGCAGGCGCGGCCCAACCTCCGCGGGGGCGCTGCTGAGAGCGCCGTCGACCTCGTTAGAAGGCATGACCTACTGTAAACCCTTGCATGTACCAGGGATCCCGATCACCGAGGCTGCCCGGCTGCAGCTAGGCGTCTGCAAGCAGTGGGCGCCGCGCGGTAGCTATCGCTGCGTTTCAAGTAGCGTTGCATGTAGCCCTCATGATCTTCTATTTAGCCTGCTCAGGATGGGTGCGGCGGGGTGACCTGTCGCTTTAAGTGCAGGAAACCTACCTCCGAGCCCTGTGTCCTGACCATAGATCACGGGCCCGACGAGGCGGCTGAGGTGCACGGCGATTTGCGCCTACTTGCGTGGGTACGAACAGGAGCGCCCCAGTTGGCTGAACGCCCTTCATTGCGGGACAGCGGCCACCACCAGGGACGGGCAGGCGTGATTCAGCAGGCTCGGCGGGCGGGGTCACGAGACGTGCGTCCCGGTGCTGCGCGATTGGGGTGACTCGCTCGCGTGAGCAGGGGATCTGTAGCGAGCAACGTCCGCGTGCGTCCAGCGTCGAGGATTATTCGGGCGGCGCTGATATGGATGCATCCATTACCCAGCACCCTCGGACTTGTCCGGCAGGTAGAGGAAGGGCTGCCCTCTACCCGACTCCCGGTCACGAGAGCCGAGGCGATGTTGATCAGGAGTTTGCAGGTCATCGCGTCAACTCCTCCCACAAGAGCAGAGACCATCAGCAGCACGAGTGAAACGGCGGGCAGCGTGGCCTTCATGATCTTGGTGAACTTCTCGCGACCGGTAGGCACCAGCCGCCCCAAGGGGTTTGGGAATCGAGTACAAGGCAGCCCTTCGAGTTCATGATACCGCCAGGCGTCCAGCGCGCGCTGAGGCGGATGAGCTTCGTCGAGAGGGAGCACTCTTGATCCGCCGGTCCAGCACAGGGACAGTTGGGCCAACCCGACCACCTCATGACTCAGCGAGCTGAGCCGGCGAGCGGCCGTGCCATTAGCGTGCCATTGAGGCAGGACAACCGGGGCCACCCGGGGCCGTTGAAGACCGTTGCGACCAGGGCGCCGGCTGGTCGGGATCACATCTTCGACACTTCCCAAGCTGCTGGTTCTGCTGGAAGAGCCGACCAGCAGGGACCGATTGATGGTCTCAGTTGTGGTCTCATTCGCTGCCGTACGCGGCTGTCCGTGCCGGTACGACAGACACCCTGGATCCTGGTCACGGCCACGGTTGGACCGGTCCGGACGCATGATCGCAGACCTCGAAAGCGTGTGAGGGTTCACGCCCTCCGCGGGTTCAAATCCCGCCGCCACCGCCACTGAACGGACGGAACGCCCGGTGGGTTCATAGGGACCCACCGGGCTTCTGCCGTCAGGTTGACCTCTCGTAGGCGTCGTGTTGTCCTGGTTACGGCGTCCAGAGGCCGAGGTCGATGGTCCGGGTCAGGGTGGCCTGGTCGTCGTCGCCGTCCAGCGACCAGATCATCGCGCCGCCGAGCCGCTCCGCCCGGATGTACAGCGTCTTCTGGAGCAGCACCGCCGGGTCGTCGTACGTCCAGAACGTCGTACCGTCGTAGAGCCATGCCGTGCCGGCGCGCAGGTCGCGGTGTAGCCGGTAGCCGTCCCTGCCCACCTTGGTCTTCAACACCTTGTAGTCCTCGTAGCCGGCCTCGAAGGTGGCCGGCGCGGCGCCGCCGGTGGCGGTGCCGAACAGTCCGTTGCGCCCGCCGGTCACCCCGGTCCAGCCGCGCCCGTAGTACGGGATGCCCAGCACCAGCTTGCGGCGCTCGGCGCCCCGGTCGAGCCAGGCGTCGATGGTGCGGTCGACGGCGAAGTCCGGCTCGGTGGCTCCGGCCGGTACCCGCAGTGCGGACTGCTGGTTGGCGACCGGCTCCCAGGTGCCGTGGAAGTCGTAGCCCTGCACGGTGGCGAAGTCCAGGTTCCGGAAGACCTTGCGGACCTCGAAGCCGGCGTCGATCGCGGCCGGGTTGGCCGGTACGAAGGCGGTCAACGCGTAGTGCCGCCGGGCCGGCCTGCCGAGCGCGTCGAGCTGGCGGCGGAACTCGGCGACCAGCGCGGTGAAGTTCTGCTTGTCCTCGGGCCGGTAGACGGTGTCGACGTCACCGGCGGAGCCCGGCCACTCCCAGTCCAGGTCGATGCCGTCGAAGACTCCGGCGAGCGAGCCGGGTCCGCCGGCGCTGCCGTCCGGGTTGGGCAGGTTGCCCTTGAGGTAGAGGTCGATGCAGGAGGAGACGAACTTCCGCCGGGACTCGGGGGTGAGTGCCGCGTCGGAGAAGTGCGTCGACCAGCTCCAGCCGCCGAGCGAGATCAGTACCTTCAGGTCGGGATGCAGTGCCTTGAGCTTCTGCAGCTGCCCGAAGTTGCCGTTCAGCGGCTCGCCCCAGCTGTCGGCGACGCCGTCGACGCTCTCCTCGGCGGGCACCGGCCGCTGGTAGTCGGCCCAGGCGTCGCCCTCGCCCGGCCCGCCGTCGACGTAGCACCGGCCGTCCGGGCTGACGTTGCCGAAGGCGTAGTTGAGGTGGGTCAACCGGCCGGCGGCGCCGGAGTCGTGCAACTTCTTGATCGTGAAGGCCCGGCCGTAGATGCCCCACTGGGTGAAGTATCCGACCTTGACATAGTCGCCACCCCGGCCGCCGTCGGGCCGGGACGCCGCGCCGGGCGCGGCCGAAGCCGGGGGTACGGCGATGCCGGCGAGCAGGGCGGTGACGGCGGTGGCCGCGGTGAGGGTGTTGATTCGACGGAGAACGGATCCGCGCATGTGCACTCCTGGAGCGGGGGATGGAGCGTCGGCAGAACAGTTAGGAAACTTTCCGGTGTCTGCCTGCAAAGTAGGGCGGTCGATGTCCGGCGGTCAAGTGTGCCGTACGGATCGCACCGAAGGTGTGGCGGTGCGTAGTTAAAGAACATTTAGGAATCCGAACTGATCCACTTCGTACCTGTCGCCGTATCCAGCGGTGGCTGCATCCGGCAGCGGGCGGGGCGCTGCGTACGGCGGCGCCCGAGGCGAGGGAGCGGTGTATGTACAGGCGACGCAGGACGACCGGTCGGGCCCGGAAAGTGTTCCTGGGCGTGTCGGCGGCAGCCCTGCTCGGCGGTGCCCTGGCCGTCGGGACCGGACTCGGCAACGCGGGCGAGAGCTGCGCCGGCCTGGACACCGCGCTGCGCAACAACCTGAACTTCATCGCCGGTCAGCAGGCCAACCCGGATGCCCTCGCCGATGCCCGGATCGCCAACCGGCAGGCCGTGGTCGACCTGATCCAGCAGCGCCGGGCCACCGCCGGCTGCACCGCCGAGGTACGCGCCGACGCACCCGTCCCGCCCGCCGCCTCACCGGTCACCGAGCCGACCACGGCTCCGGCGAAGCCGCCGGCCCAGCCACCCAGGGCGCCCGCCCAGCCACCGGCCAACCCCGGCGGCGGCTCGAACGGCAGCGACCCGAACGGTGAGGTGGTCTGCAAGGGCGGCACGGTCACCCTGTTCAACGAGGACGCCGGACCGGCCGCGTCCAGTGGGACCTTCCCGATCGGCACCACGCTGAAGGTCACCAACCTGGACAACGGCAAGAGCGTCACGGTCAGGGTGACCAGCCCGTCCGGCAGCTGCGTACTGCTCAACGACGCGGCGTTCGAGCAGGTCCGGGAGCCGGGCAAGTTCGTGATCCGGCGCCCGGTGGTCGAACGGATCGGCTGACGTCGCCGCGCAGGGTGGCCCGCACCGTCCCGCCGACCGGTCCGGGCCACCCGTCCGGGGGCACAGCGAAAACGCGGGCGGTCCGCGGCCCCCGACCCTTGCGGAGCATGCGTGGGTTGGCGCCCGATGCTCACATTGATGCATGGAACGAGAGCGATTGCCCGCCTCCCTATTCCCGCAGCACCACGATCTGGTACGTGTGAAGCTTCGCGACGCGGTCGGCACGCTGACCCGTTTTGTCGTCACGGTGACGGCACTGGTCCTCCTGCTCGTCGCCGTCGTGCTGTCGCCGCTCGGTCTGCTGGCCGTCGACGATCTCGACAGCGACTGGACGAGGATGAGCAACATGGGCCAGACCTATGGCGTGGGTACTCGGCGGAAATGTTCCGAAGCGAGGTGCCACGGCAGTACCGGCAGAGGTTCGGCGCGGCGAGACGGGACCTGTACGGTCGCCGCGCACAGTTCCTCCGACTCGTAGCCGAGCAGTACGCCGCAGCCGTCGAGGCCGGCCCTGCCCAGCGTCGCTACCAACCGCTGGACGAGGACGACCGGCCCACCTTGCACGTACCACTGCGGGCGCTGGTCCTGGGAGGGGCAGTCGGTGCGGCCGCTGCGGCCGTAGCCGCGGTGGCGGCGACCAGGATCCGCGGCAAACGCCGCTCCGGCTGATCCGCCGTCACTCGGTCGAGAGCGAAGGAAGCGGCCGGTGCGGCATCTGCCAGCCGTCGGCGAGCCGTGACGGGTGCAGGTGGTGGCCGCCGCCGAAGAACTCGCAGAACTTCATGATCAGCGGATCCCAGCCGATCGGGTCGACGTAGCGCGTGCCGGGGATGACCAGGGACTCGTCGACGTGGGTGCGGAGTACCTCGACCTGGAAGGCGGTGCAGTCGGGCACCGGTTCGGCCATCGGCAGTATCGCGACGACCCGGCACTCCAGCTGGATCGGGCACTGTGCGACCCGGGGCGCCCGGACCAGCTCGGACGGCTGCTCGGTGAAACCGGCCAGAGCGAACTTGTCCGGCTCGTACCGGTAGCCCTGGGCGAGCTTGTGCTCCGGCACGATCCGTTTCCCGGTGGTGAGCGCGATCCGGTCCACCGCACCGACCATGTCCGACGAGGGCAGGTTGAGTACGCACTCCCGCTCCCGCCGCAGGTTCGCCGTCGTATGGCCGCTGTTGCCCAGTCCGAGCATCCCGGACTGTCCCAGCCACCAGGCCGACGACATCGGGGCGAGGTTGGCGCTGCCGTCCTCGTTGCGGGAACTGATCAACACCACTGGCGTGCCGAAGTACAGCACCTTGAGCCCGGGAACGATGTGCATGCGGCAACTCTGTCCGGCAGAGCGGCAGGGTCGCTGGCGGAGATCGGACCTGGCGTTCCGGCCCTCCGCCCGGGGTAATCGGGTCCGGTGCCGGTGGCCTGCGGACTCAGCAGGTGCCGAAGCCCTCGTCGAAGAGGCGCTTCGCGTAGTCGGTGTAGCCGGCGACGGTCTTGCGGACCGTCCGGCCGTCGTGCAGGAACAGGTAGGCCCGGTCCCCCTGCATCGCCAGCAGTCCGTCGTAGCGGTAGCTGCCCGGGGGCGCGGTCAGCCGGGTGGCGGCCGGGTAGGCGGCCTCGACCTGGTCGACCGGGGTGCCGGCGGTGACACCTTCCGGGGTACGCACCGGCGGGCTGGCCCAGAGCAGCACCAGCCGGTCGCCGGCGAAGACCGGGCTGACCGTGGCCGACTCGGTCAGGCTCGGGCCGCAGTCGGAGGCGGAGACGTCCTCGCCGGGGAACGTCGCGTCGAGTTCCCCGCGCCGGCGCAACTCCTGCTCGGTGTCGCCGAACTCGATGTCGTCGACGCCCCGGAGGTGGAGGACCCCCGGCCCGTAACCGGGTGTCGTCGTCGGCTCGTCGGAGAACGTCCGGTACGCATGGCAGAGCGCCACCGCGCCCGCCACGAGCACCGCCACGACCCGTACGACTTTCCGTGCCTCCATGTCACCCTCCGGGTACATAGGGTAGTTTGCCGCGCATTTGTCCCCTTCGCCGGGGGGTTCGACGGGCAATCCACACCCTGTGGATAGCACGTGTGTACGAGTAAAACCGGCGGCGCCGCACGGATCAGATCGCCACAATCCGGGAGTGGTGATCCTCGCCGAGCCGATGCACGCTCGACCTCGACCCGCTGGACAACTGGCCTGGCTCCGCGACGGCTGGCCGGAGTACGTCTTCCACGACCAGGAATCCGCCCGGCACCTCGGCCGAATTCGCGAGCTCTTCGCCGGGCTGGAGCTCGTGCTCCTCGACGGCGTCGAGATCGTGGCCGCCGGCTGGGCGGTGCCGATGCGCTGGTCCGGCGCCCTCGACGACCTGCCGACCGGCTACACCGACTCGCTGGCGCGGGCACTCGACGCGTACGACACCGGTGGCCAGCCGGACACGCTGGCGATCCTCGCCGCGCAGGTCCGACCCGACCGGCAGGGTAGAGGGCTGGCCGGCGAGCTGTTGCAGGCACTTGCTGGCCTGGCTCCGGTCCGGCACCGGGTCATCTGTCCGGTGCGGCCGACCCGCAAGGCCCGCTATCCGCTCACCCCGATCGACCGGTACGTCCACTGGCGTCGGCCTGACGGCACGCCGTTCGATCCGTGGCTTCGTACCCACGTCCGAGCGGGTGGGCGGATCCTGACGACGGCGCCCCGGTCACAGGTGATCACGGGCACGGTGGCGGAGTGGCAACGTTGGACCGGGCTGGAGTTTCCAGAGTCGGGTGATTTCGTCATCCCGGACGGCCTGGCGACGCTTCGCGTCGAACTGGCCGCCGACCAGGGCAGCTACGCCGAACCCAACGTCTGGGTCCAGCACCGCTGATTCTCGCCCGCCAGCCGCCAGCCGCCAGCCGCCAGCCGCCAGTCGCCAGTCGCCAGTCGCCAGTCGCCAGCCGACAACCGCCAGCCGACAGCCGCCAGCCGAGAACCGACAGCCGAGAACCGACAGCCGACTCCCGGCCCGACAATGCTGTCGGGGGCGGGAGTCGGGTCAGGTGCCGGGGAGCAGTTCCTTCGACACCAGTCGGCCGTGCGCGGCGCAGATCCGGTAGACGTCCAGCCGGGGCTGGAGCACGTCGCCGTGTGAGCGGTAGTACCGGCAGTCGGCACCGGCGGGCGACGGCAGCGGGTCGGGTTCCGGCGGCTCCAGCATCTCCCGTCGGGGCAGCAGGGGGAGCACGGTGGCCCAGTCCTGCCCGACCCGCAGTTCCGCGTACCGGTGCGGGTTGAGCACGGAGTTGCTGGTCGCGTAGAGGTAGTAGCCGAGGGCGGCACCGCCGAGCGTAACGGCGAGCGTCGCCAGCACCGTCGTGGCCGCGACCAGGCCCCGGCGGGCCTCCCGCTGCACCCGGCGCCGCAGGTCGGCCGCCGGGACCGTGTCGGTGGGTTCCCCGGGAACCGTGTCGGTGGACAGCGGTTCCCCGGGGGCCGTGTCGGTGGACAGCGGCTTGGCCAGGGCCCCGCCGGAGGAAGACGGTTCGGCCGGGATCGAGCCGGCGGGCAGCGGTTTCGGCGGGACCGGGCGGCCGGCCCGGACGGGCAGTCGGGCGACGACCTCGAAGCCGCCGTCCCGGGCACCGGCGCGCATGGTGCCGCCGGTCAGGCGTACCCGCTCACGGAGTCCGACCAGGCCGCGCCCGCCCCGGGCCGGACCCGGCGCGGCGGGTGGTGCACCCGGCGGCGGGGCGGTGTTCCTGACCTCGACCAGCACCGCCCCGCTGTCGCCGGCGTCGGCGTCGGCGTCGAGCCGCACCGTGACCGCCGCGCCGGCCGCGTGCTTGTTGGCGTTGGTGAGCGACTCCTGCACCACCCGGAAGACGGCCCTGGCCACCATCGGCGGCAGAGGTTCCGCCGCCCGCCCTTCGTGCAGCTCCACCGACATTCCCGCAGCCCGCGCCCGACGGACGAGCTCGGCGACCTCCCCGACGCCCCCAGCGATGTTCCCGACGCCCCCAGCGATATCCCCTGGGCTCCCGGTCACCTCCCCTGGGCTCCCAGCGGTTCCCCCGGAGCCCAGACCGGACCGGCCAGGCCCCCGGGTGGCCTCGGCGGGACCCTCGGCGGCCCGGCCGGGGTGCCGGGTGGCCCGGCCGGGGAGCCGGGCGGCCTGGTCGGGGTGCCGGGTGGCCCGGCCGGGGAGCCGGGCGGCCTGGTCGGGGTGCCGGGCGGCCTGGTCGGGGTGCCGGGCGGCCTGGTCGGGGTGCCGGTGGGCGTCTTCGGCCGGGTCGTCCCGGAGCACGTCGATGATGTCCCGCAACTGGCCGGTGGCGGTAGCCGCGCCGGCCCGGAGCTGCCCGGCCGCCGCCCGGGTCCGTTCGTCGAGGTCGGGCAGGAGTTCCAGGGCGCCGGCCCGGAGCGCGAGCAGGCTCAACTCGTGGCCGAGCGAGTCGTGCATGTCCTCGGCGATCCGGGCCCGCTCGCGCAGCCGTACCTCCCGGGCCAGCATCCGCTGTTCGCGTTCGAGCTGCTCCGCCCGCTCCCAACCGGCGGCGACGAGTGCACGTTGCTGCCGCCGGTAGCGGCCGACAAGCCACGGGAAGAGCCCGGCGTAGACAAGCGCGCCGGCCATCGTCGCCCAGGGCACGAAACCGGACCGGCTCCACACCAGCGGGGTACCCAGCACCGCGAGCCCGGAGTAGCTTGCCGCCGCCGGCCAGGTGCCGGCCATCCGGCGGCCGAGCAGATAGCTGACCGGCGGCAGGGCGAAGCAGTAGTTCCCGTCCAGCGCGCAGAGCGCCACCACGACGAAGAGCGGGACCAGCGGCAGGCGCCGTCCCACCGCCAGCGCACCGCCCAGGGCTGCCAGGCCGCCGAGCAGCAGCACCGGCGGGTACGACCGGTGCCCGGCCCAGCCCGACGTCACCAGCCCGGCCAGCACCGCCCAGAGCAGCAGGTCGGCGGCGAGGGCCCGGTAGCGCGGTCGCCGCCCGCCCCCGAGCCGGACTGCCTGGGTCGCGGGTCGCACCGTTGCGACGGTACCCAGGCAGCCCGCTCGGCACGATCCGGGGCGCCGCCGAGGCGACCCGGAAATCGCGGGGTACGCCTACCCTGAGAAAGGTCAGGGTCGGCGGTTGACCATCGGGCGCAGCCGGGCGGCGGCCCGGCTTCGTAGCTTTTCGACCATGCTGACAATCGAGTCCGGGCTGAGTACCGCCCAGGTCGCCGAACGGATCGCGGCGGGGCAGGTAAACGACGTTCCGGTCCGGTCGGCCAGGAGCGTCGGGGAGATCGTCAAGGCGAACCTGTTCACCCGGATCAACGCGATCATGGGTGTGCTGTTCGGGGTGATCCTCGCGGTCGGCCCGATCCAGGACGCGCTCTTCGGCGGCGTGATCATCGCCAACACCCTGATCGGGGTGGTCCAGGAACTGCGGGCCAAGCGCACCCTGGACCGGCTCGCGATCGTCGGCGCCGCCCGCCCGGTGGTACGCCGGGACGGTCACGCCGTCGAGGTGACCGCCGCCGACCTGGTGCTGGACGACCTGGTCGAGTTGGGTCCCGGCGACCAGATCGCCGTCGACGGGGTGGTGGTCGAGGCGGAGCAGTTGGAGGTCGACGAGTCGTTGCTGACCGGCGAGGCCGACCCGGTGGTCAAGCAGGCCGGCGATCCGCTGCTCTCCGGCAGCTTCGTCGCCGCCGGTACCGGGGCGATGCGGGCCACCAAGGTCGGCCGGGCGGCGTACGCGGCCCGGCTCGCCGAGGAGGCCAGCCGGTTCACCCTGGTCGACTCGGAGCTGCGCGGCGGGCTGAACACCATCCTGCGGTTCGTCACCTGGCTGATCGTGCCGACCGGACTGGCCCTGATCGTCAGCCAGTACCTGGTCAACTCCGACGACCTGCCGGAGGCGGTCCGTCGGATGGTCGCCGGACTGGTGCCGATGGTGCCGGAAGGACTGGTCCTGCTCACCTCGGTGGCCTTCGCGGTCGGGGTGATCCGGCTCGGCCGGCGGCGCTGCCTGGTGCAGGAACTGCCGGCGATCGAGGGACTGGCCCGGGTCAGCGTGGTCTGCCTGGACAAGACCGGCACCCTCACCGACGCGGCGATGACGGTGGCCGAGGTACGCCAACTCGACCCGACCGCCCCGGTGCCGGAGCTGCTCGGCCTGCTCGGTGCCGCCGACGAGCGGCCGAACGCCAGCCTGCGGGCGGTCGTCGAGGCGTACCCGGCGCCGCGCGGGTGGCGGATCGCGGAGCGGGTGCCGTTCTCGTCCGCCCGGAAGTGGGGCGGGGCCACCCTCACCGACCCGGACGGGACCAGCGGGCAGTGGCGGCTCGGCGCTCCCGACGTACTGCTGCCGGCCGGCCATCCGGCGCTCGCCGAAGCGGACGCGCACGGCGAGCGGGGCCTGCGGGTGCTGCTGCTGGCCCGCGCCGAGGAGTCGGCAGCCGACCGGGTGAAGCCGGCGGCGCTTGTGGTGCTCGCCCAGCGGCTACGGCCGGAGGCGCCGGACACGCTGCGTTACTTCGCCGAGCAGGGGGTGGCGGTGAAGGTCCTCTCCGGCGACAACGCCCGCTCGGTGGGTGCGGTCGCCCGCAGCCTCGGGCTGCCCGGCGCCGAACACCCGGTCGACGCCCGGGAACTGCCGACCGATCCGGCGGAACTCGCCGAGGTGGTGCAGCGGCACACCGTGTTCGGCCGGGTCGGGCCGCAGCAGAAGCGGGACCTGGTGGCGGTGCTCCAGGCCGCCGGGCACACGGTGGCGATGACCGGGGACGGGGTCAACGACGTACTCGCGCTCAAGGACGCGGACATCGGGGTGGCGATGGGCTCGGGCAGTCCGGCCAGCCGGGCGGTGGCCCAGATCGTGCTGCTGGACGACAACTTCGGCGCGCTGCCGGCGGTGGTCGCGCAGGGGCGGCGGGTGATCGGCAACATCGAACGGGTCGCGAACCTGTTCCTGACCAAGACCGTCTACTCGGTGCTGCTTGCCGTGACGGTGGTGCTGAGCCAGGTGCCGTACCCGTTCCTGCCCCGGCACCTGACCATCATCTCGTCGCTGACCATCGGCATCCCGGCGTTCTTCCTGGCGCTGGCCCCGAACACGGAACGGGCCCGGTCCGGGTTCGTCAGCCGGGTGCTGCGGTTCGCCGTACCGTCCGGGGTGGTGGCGATGGCGGCGACGATCACGTCGTACCTGTTCGCCCGGAGTGTCTACCACGGCGACCTGGCCGCGGAGACCTCGGCGGCGACGCTGACCCTGTTCCTGGTCGGGCTCTGGGCGGTGGCGATCATCGCCCGGCCGTACACCTGGTGGCGGATCCTGCTGGTGCTGGCCCTCGGGTGCGCGTTCGCGGTCATCCTGGTGGTGCCGTTCCTCCAGGACTTCTTCCAGTTGAGCCTGGTCGGCACGACGGCGCCGGTCGTCGCGGTGGGCCTCGCGGTCGCCGCCGGAACGCTGCTGGAACTGGTCCGGCTCGTGTCACGTCGCGGCGTACGCAGGTGAGTCTCGACTACCCGCCGAGGCGGCACGAATTGGTGAGTCGGGAGTGGACTCCTTTCTCGTAACGTCGTTGTCGGCCGGGAAAAACCCGGGCCGGGAACGGGTCTCCCCCGAAAGAAAGCGAATTCGGGAACTGTCGGCGAAATGACAGTACGGGTGACCCGGGCAGGTAACGAGAAGCGAGGAGAGGCTGCCCGATGTACGTACGACAGAATGGCGCTGGGCGGGTCCGGCGGATCGCCACCACGGCGGGCCTGGCGTCCGCCGCGCTGCTGGTGAGCCAGCTGCTGGTCACGCCGGCCAGTGCGGTACCCGGCCTGGTGTTGAAGGTGACGGGCGGCCAGAGCAACAGCGAGTGGAAGACGACGAACGCGAACTGCCCGGTCGGCACGACCGTGCTCGGCGGCGGCGGCCGGATCGTGAACGGCAACGGCCAGGTGACGATGGACACCATGCTGCCGCTGGTCGGCGGCGGGGCGTGGTCGGTGACCGGGCGCGAGGACGGCAACGGGTACGGCAACGACTGGTCGATCACCACCAGCGCGCTCTGCGCCCCCGAGCCGGCCGGTCTGGAGACCCGCACCCAGTTCTCCGACCACGACTCCAACCTGGGCAAGACGATGGACGTCGCGTGCCCGCCGGGCAAGAAGGTCCTCGGGCTGGGTGCGGAGATGTCCGGCGGCCTGGGTCGGGTCGTCATCGACGACCTGCGGCCGAACGCCGACCTGACCGGCATCACGGTGGCCGGGATGGAGGACGGCGGGCCTGACTACCTCGGCAAGTGGACGATGGTCGGCAAGGCGATCTGCGCGACCCCGCCGGCCGGACTCGTCCGGATCACCGGCTTCGGGGTGTTGGACTCGACCACCCCGAAGACGGCGGTGGCGCGCTGCCCGGAGGGGAAGCGGGTGCACGGCGTCGGCGGTGAGATCGACAACGGTCAGGGTGAGGTGCGGATGACCGCGATGTGGGCGAACTCGTCCACCACCGTCACCGTGACCGGTGCCGAGGAGGAGGGCGGCTACGGCAACTCCTGGGCCGTCAAGGCGTACGCGATCTGCGCCTGACCGTCCCCGACCTCGACAGTCCCCGTACGCCCGGGCAGGGCGTACGGGGACTGTCGTCGTCCAGCCGGACGCGGAGGCGGAGGAAGAAGTTTCGGGGCCGATGTCGAAAATCGCGGCTGGGCGACGTTGTGTTCACAGGGAAGTCGAAGTCGTAAGTCGTACGAAGGGAACAGCGTCATGGGCAAGGTAATCACCGGCGGCACGATGTCGATCGACGGCTACATCGCCGGCCCCGAGGAGAGTGGCTTCGACCTGCTGTTCCAGTGGTACGGCAACGGTGAGGTCGAGATTCCGACCGCCAGTCCCGACGTGCCGCCGCTGCGGCTGTCCGCCGCGAGCGCGGAACTCGTCAAGGACGAGTGGGGCAACACCGGTGCCCTGGTCGTCGGCCGGCACCTCTACGACATGACGAACGCGTGGGGCGGCCGGCATCCGATGAACGTCACGGTGGTGGTGCTCACGCACAACCCGCCGGAAAATCGACCGGCGGCGGACGAGAACTTCGTGTTCGTCACCGAGGGCATCGAGGCCGCCGTCGCGAAGGCGCAGGAGATCGCCGGCGACAGGACGGTCGTCGTCAACGGCGGCCAGATGGCCCGGCAGGCACTCGAAGCCGGTCTGCTCGACGAGATCGGCATCGAACTCGTACCGGTGCTGCTCGGCAGCGGCACGCCACTCTTCGCCGACCTGGGCGCCGTACCCGCGCAGTTCGAAGGCCCGACCAGGGTGGTGGAGGGCGCGGGCGTCACCCATCTGCGGTACCGCGTCAGGAAGTGACCCGGAGCGCCGCCGGTGACCGGGCTGCCTCGCCCGGTCACCGGCGGCCAGCTCAGCGGTGCAGGAGTGTGTGGCCCAGGCTGTACGCGTCGACCTCCGCCCCGGTCCACCAGTCGACCGCGTGCAACCCGACAAGCGTCCGGTCGTACGGCGGCTTGCGCTTCCCGCTGTACGACAGTTCCAGCTCCACCACCAGCCCGCTGTCGGCGTCCATGCTGGTCGCGGCGAGCATGTCGAGCGGGCCGGTCCCGTCGAGGTTGAGGATCGCCGTCGCCTCGCCGAAGTAGTCGAACGGCCGCGGCGGCCCGAAGGATGTGCTCGGCTCTCCGACCGGCTTCGCGTGGTAGACGTCCTGGGTCACCATCACCGAGCCCTGCCCGGTCAGTCCCTGCGCGGTGCCGGGGACCAGCAGCACGGCCCCGGCGTCCTGCACGGTGCCGAGGTCGTAGGTGATCGCCCCGGTGAGCACGTCGGCCCGCCCGTCGCCGGTGACGTCCCCTGTAGACAGTCCGGTGCCGAAGTACGAGTGCGGCGAGTCACCCTCGACGTACGTGTGCGGGTCGCCGGGTACCCCCGGGGTCTCCATGCTGATCGTCCTGGCGCCGGACGTGCCAAGGCCGGCCGGCATTCCCGGCACGTAGACGAGGTAACCGACCCAGCTCCGGGGCGCGGCGGCGACCAGGTCGCCGTCCCCGTCCCCGTCGACGTCGGCGATCGCCAGCTCGTCGCCGAGCGCGCCGACGCCGACGGCGGTACCGGAGACGGACGTCACGCCGCTGGTGCTGACCCCGCCGGCGCCGCCGCGCAGCAGGGTGACGAGACCGCCCTGGTACGGAGCGACGCCCTCGTCCTCCGAAGGCGCGCTGACCGCGAGGTCGTCGTACCCGTCACCGGTCAGGTCGCCGATCGCGACCGCGGTGCCGAAGGTGTCGCCCGAATGGACGTCACTCGGCACACCCGGGGTGTGCTGGGTGAGGAGCTGGGCGCCGGTGCTGGTGATCCCGGTCGAGCTGCCGTAGAGGACGGTGACGGAGCCGGCGTTGACCGCCCCGTTGACCGTCTCGCCGTTCGCGCCGACGGCGAGATCGTCCCGGCCGTCACCGTTGAGGTCACCGGCGGCCAGCCCGGTGCCGAACATGTCGTACTCGCCCATCTCACCCGGCACACCCGGGGTGTCCTGGTTGAGGTGCTGCGGGCGCCCGGTGTCGAGGCCGGTGGGGCCACCGTAGAAGATCCAGACCGCACCGCCGAAGGCGGCGCCGGCCGGGGTGAACTCACCCGGGTTGCCGACAGCCAGATCTGCGTAGCCGTCGGCGTTGAAGTCCCCGGAGGTCATCTCGTCGCCGAAGTTCGGCCGGGTCGGGGAGCCGATCGGCGCGACGATGTTGTCCCGGTACGGCAGGCCGGAGTAGTCCACGACGATGCCGTAGCCGCCCGTGTAGAGGAAGCCGCCGGTGACGATCTCGTCTTTGCCGTCCCGGTCGATGTCGAACCGGGAGGTCGTGGCGGTAGCGGCGATCTTCGGGGTGGCGGTGCCGGTGGTGCCCACGCGCCGCACGGCGATGGAGGCCCCGTCCCGGTTGACAGTGGTGGCGCCGTCCCGGCTGACGGTGGTGCTGGCGTCCCGGTTGACGGCGGTGCTGGGCCGTGGCTTGGCCGGCTCGGCGGTGGCGGCGGTCGTCGGCAGGATGGCGACGAGCACGGCGGCACAGGCGGGCACGGCGCACCAGCGCAGGCGAGGGCGCACGATGATCTCCCCGTGAGTTTGGCGGTGCGCACATGATGCCAGCGCGGAGTTCCGCCCGGCTCGGCCGTTCGGTGGACGACCGTCCCACTGTGCCGGCAACCTTTCGACGGTCCTGCCTTCGGGGTGGGGTTGCGGGTGAACCAGGGTCACGGTCAACTCCAGGTACGTCCCGAGCCGCGCCGTCGTGGCGTGGCAGAGTCGTACATCGACAGCCTCCCGTCAGCGGCTCGGGCCGGTGTCCCGGGCACTCGACGGCTTTCGGGGTGACCTCCGCCGCCGTCGCTTCGGGACGGCCGAGGTCCCAACCATTTGATCTATCAAGTTCCCCAGGGAGCCTGGACTGGGTCCGGCGGCGGGCCAGGCGGCAGGCTGGTCGTCGGCGGACGCCGCTCGGGCCGCGGTGACGTCCTGGGTGGCCTTTCTCGACCGGCTGGCCTCCTCGGCGGACCGGCTGGCCGCCCGGCTGCGGTCGCCTACCAGGCCAGCGACGCGCGCGCCGAGGCGAGCCTGCGGAAGCCCGGCTCCGCCAGCGACGACGGAGTGTCCGAGCCGGTCGAGACCCACGGGAAGTACAGCAGCGCCATCCCGCTTCTCGGACCGCACCTGGTCGACGCCTACGACGACACACACGGGGCCAGCCCGCACGAGCAGGAGTTCGGCGCCAACCGATTCCACGTCGACACGAGCGGCCACAGCGCCTACTGGCAGGAGGGCAGAACCAGCCTGCAGAACCAGGCCGGCATCGTCGTCGGCCGGTACGACATCGTCGGGCTGGACCACGGCCTGCCGCCGCACGGATGGCGGTGACGAACATGGTCGACGCGGTCAGCCGTGCAGTGGTGCTGACTGTCGGCCTCGTTGCCGTGCTGCTGGCGGGGTGCGGTTCCGACCGGGACGGAGACGATTCGCGAGAGGTCAACCAGGCCGACGCCAGAGAGCTCGTCGAAGAGTACGGCCGGCAGGTCTTCGGCGCCGTCCACGCCCCGGCCCAGGGGCTCGACCCCATTCCGAACCCCTGCGACGGCAGGTTCGGTGAGATCTCCGGGACCGTCTACCCGATGGTCGGCCACGGCCAGATTCCGGTGCCGGAGGCGGAACAGGTCGGCACCCTCGCCCGGCTACGCGACCACTGGCAACAGCACGGGTATTCCGTCGAGGAGGACCGGGTGTTCCCGGACGGCCGGACCGGAACGGTGGCCGTACGCAATCCGGTCGACGGGATGCGCATCAGGGTTACCAGCACCGAACCTCCGACCATGTTCGCGCTGATGGTTTCGACGCCCTGCTACCGGTCGGACGAACCACTCTGAGCCCTCGCCTCGCCTTCCCGGTCGGTCCCTGTGTGGTGCCGGGGGTGCGCCGGCAACTTTCGCCGTTCTGCCTAACGGCGAGTGGTCACCTGGACCGGTCGGTTGCGATGGAGAGCATGTCGACCCGCACCAGGAGGTGCAGGCAGGGTGGATGCGGATCGACGTACGCCCAGGTGCAGGTCGGATGCTCGTGCCCGGCCACCCAGACCCAGAGCCCGGCCTCGTCCGCGCGGACGGCGTTGCGGTGGACCCGGGTCACGGTCATCTCCAGGTACGTCCCGAGTCGCGCCGTCGCGCAGTGCGACCACTCCCCGGGCGCGAGCCGGAGCAGGGTGCCGGCCGGCAACTCGGGGATCCGGTCCTGTGCGGCCCTGCCGGCTCTCGGTCGCAGTTCGGTCATCGCCATTCGCGGTACCGGCGCCAGCGGTGGCCGTCCCACCGGTAGTCCCGCACGTACCCCGGCCAGCGCCCGGCCCACCATCGGCGCAACCAGCTCAGCACGGGGTACTCCCGCTGCTGTTCGTAGCTGAGTGGGGCGGACCGAGGAGGGAGGTCGGGTCGTGCCAGGCGCGGACCTGCTGAGTGGAGCCGGACCCGTCTTCGCGGTCCGGGTCGTCGCGCTCCCGGCGGGCCATTTCGAGTACCCGCTGGCGCGCCGCTTCCGCCTCGGCCGCGTCCCACTCCCACGCCGCCCGCTCCACGTCGGCAATACGGCGATCCTTCCACCACTTCCACCATCTCAACGGGTGCACTCTCTGTCGCTCCTGCGTTATCCGAGGAGCCGGCCCGGGGCTTGGTAGGGAAGTCGGTACCCCGGGCCGACAGGGCGCTCGGGTTGCGACTCGGATGCCGTAAGGCCGGTCGCGCGCCCCGGCTCGTAGCCTTTCGACTGCGGCTCCCGGGTGACAGAGTCGCGGCGTCCTCCGACCGTCCGCCGCCGTTTGCTCGCTGTCCGCAGACGGCGGGACGGCTACGCTCTACCCGCGTGACGGATTATCTCGAGGTAGCCACCGCAACCGAGACGCGCGAGGCAGCGGTAGACCTCGCGGAGCATGTCGTCGCTGCGCGGCTGGCCGGCAGTGCTCAGATCATCGGCCCGGTAACAAGCGTCTTCTGGCACCTGGGGGAGCAGGGAACCGGCGAGGAGTGGCGATTGTTGCTCTACACGACCGGCGAGCGATACCCAGCTCTTGAGGCTGTCCTGTTGCAGCGGCATCCCTGGGACAATCCGCAGGTGACGGCTACTCAGATTGTGGCTGGCTCCGCTGCCTGTCTGCGCTGGCTCCGCGAGTCCGTCACCGCGCAGATCGAGTAGTTGTCAGATCCCGTAGCTCGGCGACACACGACAGTCCCGCATGAGGGGCGAGCCGCGTGAGCAGTGCCTCGATCCGCTGCTTGGGGCGGACCGACGCGACGCCGGAGGACAGCCTTACGGCCTTCTCGGCGGTCACGCAGCACTGTTCGATCTCGTTGACGTCCAGATAGGCATCGGCGAGCCAGGACAGGTACAACGCCTTGTCGCGGGCGTGGGTGTCGTCGTAGCGGCGGAGCACCGATTCGAGGACGGGGATCGCCCGCAGCGGCCGACGCAGGACCGTCCAGCATCGTCCGGTCATGATCTCGGCTTCCTGCTGGTCGACCCAGTACACCCAGTCCGGCTCCGGCCGGTCGTCCTGATCCGTCAGGCAGGTCACGCCGATGTCGAGATGTCGCTCGGCGTCCTCGGGTTGCCCGTGCACGGCGTGAATCCAGGCGCGACGCATGTGCAACAGCGCGCGGACGCTTGGCGTCGCAGTCGGATCGGCAGTCTCGCAGGCTTCCACGATCGTCGCTGTCGCGGGTCTACCCAGGGCTAGATCCTGATACGCGACAAAGGCCATGGCATTGCCGGCGAGCGGCGCGTCTCCGGCGTCACGGGCGGCGGTGAGGCTGGTGCCGTAGAGCCGCTCAGCTTCGTCGTACCGTCCGGCATCGAACGCGGCCCAACCGGCCATCTGCGCCTGCTCGGCGCAGACCGACAGCAGTGCCCGGCCGGTACCGTCGGGGTAACTTCCGTCTTGGATCAGCCGCAGCGTCGAGTTCAACTCGGCGGTGTACATCTGGTACGTGTCGGCCCCGCCGAGGTAGTCGTCGATCCGTCGCAGCCGGGCGGTGCGGTCGGCAATCTGCTGCGGCACATCAGCGGAGACTCTACGGCCGTAATCGAGAATCGCCTCGGGGAGGACGACGGCGATTCCGGCATGTGCGATCACCGCACGCCGACGTACGCCCGTCTGCGCGAGGGCCGCCAGGGCACCATCGGCGCCGAGGGCTCCGTCGATGCGCAGAGCCGCCTGCTGTGTCGGCTCCTTGGCTCCGGTCTCCAACTCGTGCAGGTAGCTCTTGCCGTAGAACGCCACCCGCGCGAGTTCACGCAGCGACAACCCGCGCTCGGCCCGGAGCCGGCGCATCTGATCTCCGAATCTTGGCGTAGCAGAGTCGTGCATCGGCGGCTTCCCCGTACTGGATCGGGCCGGTGTCCCGGGCATTCTGGGTTCGGGGCGACTTCTCGGACGATACCGGGCTGAGAGCTGCCTTGGAACCCGGCTGGAGCCGCGATCAACGAGTCGAAAATACTCCGCGACGCGGTAAAAATATGATCTTGGAAACGCCGAGCTTCGAGATTCACGCGGCCTACCGGACCTGGTGGACCGCCTGCGATGACCAGCACTTTGGGCTGACGCACGCTTCGCTGGCCGTGCGTATGCTGAGGCTCCGTCGCTGTCTTGGAGCTGTGGTGACCAAGGTCTACGTATCGGCAACCTTCAGAGATCTGCAGGAACATCGCGCGGCCGTCCAGCTCGCGTTGCGCCGGCTGCGCGTGGAGGACATGGCAATGGAGTCGTACGTCGCCGAGGATCGCCGTCCGCTGGAACGGTGCCTGGCCGACGTGGCGGACTGCGATGTCTACATAGGCATATTCGCCTGGCGGTACGGGTTCATCCCGCCGGGCTTCGACCGCTCCATCACCGAGCTGGAGTATCGCGAGGCGCTCGCACACGGAAAGCGCTGCCTGATCTTCCTGGTCGACGAGGAAGCGCCATGGCCGCGCAATTACGTCGATCGGGGCAACGACGCGGTCCGCATCGAGGCGCTCCGCGCGGAGTTGGCCGACCGCCACATGTGCAGCCTCTTCGGCGATCCTTCCCAGCTCGCGGCAATGGTGACCGCGGCGGTGGCCAACGTGCTGAGCGAGGCGAACTTTTCGCAGTACCCGTCCTCTACCCTGGGTCAGGATGTGCTACGGCGGTATTTCGGTCGCCTGCGACAGCACTACGGCGTGCTCGACCTGGACGTCCTGACGCCAGCGCACTCGGAGGAGCACTTCCAACTCCAGTTGGCGTCGGTGTTCGTCGAGCAGTCGGTGCTGCCGGTGTCGTCCGGGAGTTTGAACACCTCGGATCGTTCGGCCGAGCCGGTCGACCCCTGGGCGTCTCCGCCGCAGCCCCTGTTCGACGCCCTCGCTGACCCGGAGAAGCGCAGGATTGTCCTGCTCGGTGCCCCGGGCTCCGGGAAGTCGACCATCATCCGATACCTGGCACTCACCCTTAGCCAGGAGGATCACGATCATCGCCTGACTACGTTGGCCGATCACGTTCCACTGCTGGTCCAGCTCCGGTCGTACGCTGCTCTCGCGGCCGACGGACGCTACGAGGGGTTCGTCGCCTATCTGGACTACCTGGCCCGTACGAACGGGCTGGGCATCGAGCGGCGCATGCTGGTCCGTCATCTCAGGACGGGCAGGACGCTTGTCCTGTTCGATGGGCTCGACGAGGTTCTCGATCCGCGTCAACGTGAGGAGGTGTCCAGCCAGATCGCGGGATTCGCAACCGAGTTTCCGAACGTCCGGGTGGTCGTCAGCAGCCGGCCCTACGGCTACGCCAAGCGGGTTTTCGTGGCTGCCGGGTTCAGTGACCTAATGCTCCAGCCCTTGGACGCCAAGCAGATCGCGGCGTTCCTCTCGTCCTGGTATCGGCTGACCTCGACGACGAAGGCGGTCGAGGAAGAGGCGCCGGCTCGGGAGGCGCGTCTGCTCGACGCGATTGAGCATTCACCGTCGTTGCGGGAGATGGCGGGCAACCCGATGCTCCTGACGATCCTGACGATTGTGGGAAAGCACCAGGTCCTGCCCCGAACGCGCCTGCGTATCTACCGGCACGCAACCGATCTGTTGATCGAGTTTTGGGACGTCACCCGCCATCTTCGCACGCCGGAGAGTACCGGCTTCATCGAGATCGAGGACAAGCGGGAGCTTCTCCGTCGGGTCGCCTATCGTATGCAGGAGGTCGACAACGGCCTGCGTGGTAATGACATCAAAGCGGACGAGTTGCGGCGGGTGTTCGAGGAATACTTTGTCGATAGATACCAAATGGATCTGGTCGCGGTTCGTGGCATCAGTCAATCTCTCATCGAATCATTTAGCGTTCGTAGCGGCATCCTGACGGAGGTCGAGGAAGGGACCTACCGGTTCGCGCACCGCCTCTTCCTCGAGTTCTTCGCGGCGGACGCCATCGTCACCCGGTTCCGCCGTGGCGAGTTGTCGCCCTTGCAACTCCGGCGATTGTCGGCGTTGAAGCGCAGCGAGCCGCATTGGCAGGACGTGCTGGAGATGATTGCCGATGCCGTCGGGCCGGAGATGCTCTCGGCAGAGTTGAGCGACGTCTTCAAGCTGAACGGCACCCCGACCCTCACCTTCGTGGAGCCGCCGGACTTCACCCGCTTCCGGATGGCGCTACGGCAGCCGGGACTTGGGATCGTCCTAGAGGGACCGTCCGGGATCGGGAAGTCCACCTTCCTGCAACAAGCTGTGCGACTTGAGCACGAAAGGGGCCTTCTGATACCCGTACTGAGCGCCCGGCGTCCCGAGGATCTGCCAAAGATAGCGGTGTTACCCACCGAGCACCGTCGTGGCGTTGTTGCCGTCGACGACTTCCAGCGGTTGCCTGAGGAACTTCGGGTCAAGCTCGTCGATTACCTGAGGCTTCTCGCGGACGAGGAGTCCCCCGACCGACGGTTGGTCATATCTGGCATCCCCGGCACCGGGCAGAGCCTCGTCGAGTTGGCCTTCGACCTGGCCACTCGGATCAAGATCTTCCGGGTTCCGATGGCGACCGATGCGCTGATCGACGAGATGATTTCGAAGGGCGAACAGGCTCTCAACATCAAGTTCACCCATGGGCACGACATCGTCCGACTCGCCAGTGGAAGTTTGCACACCGCCCAGATGCTCTGCTGGCATCTCGCGGCGCACGGTGGCGTCGCATGCACGTCACCTCGGACGCTGGCCATCGACGATGGGCTGGACGACGCGCTGCGGCAGGTAGAGGACTCCCTGGCACTGAAATACCGCAAGGTCGTGCAGTCGTTCGCAGCTCTGGACGGCCAGAGCCAGCAGTCCTGCATCGAGCTCCTTCTCATGCTTGCCGAGACGCCGGATGGGATCCTGTCACTGGACCAGGCTGCGGAGCAGCGACCCCACCTCTCGCGGGCGATAACGTCGCACCTGCTCGAAGCCTCTCCCCAGGGATTCGGTGGTCCGCAGGCCGAACTGGCCGACCACCTCTTCCTCGACCGGCGGGCTCGGCGGCTCGTCATCGAGGATCCACAACTGCTCTTCTACCTACGCCGCCAGGATCCCGAGATGCTGGCCCGCGCTGTCGGAAAGCGAGTCAACGCCAAGCGTGATCAGGTATTCGTCAGTTACAGCCATCAGGACCGTGACTGGCTCGACCGATTGGACCGTCATCTCAAGCCCTTGATGAGGCGAGGGCTGGTGAACGTCTGGACGGACACTCGGATCGTGCCGGGGGACAGTTGGCGGGAAGAGATCGACGCCGCGCTACAGCGGGCCCGGGCGGCAGTACTGTTGGTCAGCCCTGACTTCCTCGCATCCTCGTTCATCGAGGAGGTCGAACTGCCGGCTCTGCTTTCTGCGGCCTACGACGACGGCTGCCGGATCCTGCCGGTCATCGTCTCGCCGAGCATCTTCACGAGCATCCCGGAGCTTGCCCGATTCCAGGCGTTCAACTCCCCCTCGATGCCGCTCTTGGGGCGCAGTGACTACGAGAAGGAGAAAGTCTTCAGCGAGGTCGCGGCTGTCCTGCTCCGGCTCTTCGCCGAACCGCCCGTCGCATAGCTACCTAGACCGCAATTGAGACCGGACAGTGAACGCCCGGCGGTTCCCGTAGGGCTCTGCCGGGCGTTTCTGCTGGTCAAGCGAGCGGAGGATACGAGATTCGAACTCGTGAGGGTGTTAACCCAACACGCTTTCCAAGCGTGCGCCCTAGGCCTCTAGGCGAATCCTCCGTCCGACAGGATACAGGCTCCGCGCCGGCTGCCCACCCCGGCGGTCCCCCGGAGATCCCGCCAGCCGGCCGGGTACACTTGGCGGCACCCCCCGTGTGGCGTCACCTCGTGAACCTCCCCAGGGCCGGAAGGCAGCAAGGATAAGCGAGCTCTGTCGGGTGCACGGGGGGCCTTGTCTTCCCCCTGACCAGGGCTGTCGCCGCCGAGTCGGCCTGCGTACCGGTCGGTACGCCGCCCACCCCCCATGATCACCCCGGCCTGGCGGCCATGATCACCCCGGACCGGGCGGCCACCAACCGCACCCGCATGATCGACGTGGAAAACGTCGGGCGCGCGTGACAACCTTGGCACTCGGCAGCGTGGCGACGGGTGGAGAATGGCCCGGTCGAGAGGAGGCGGGACGAGTGGCACTGGCGCTCTACCGCAAGTACCGGCCCCGCACGTTCGCCGAGGTGATCGGCCAGGACCACGTCACCGAGCCGCTCTCCCAGGCGCTGCGCAGCGGCCGGCTCAACCACGCGTACCTCTTCTCCGGCCCCCGTGGCTGCGGCAAGACGTCCAGCGCCCGGATCCTGGCCCGCTCGCTCAACTGCGAGCAGGGGCCGACCCCGGAACCCTGCGGCGTCTGCGACTCCTGCAAGAGCCTGGCCGCCGACGGCGCCGGCTCGATCGACGTGATCGAGATCGACGCGGCCAGCCACGGCGGCGTCGACGACGCCCGCGAGCTGCGCGAACGCGCCTTCTTCGCGCCGGCCAGCAGCCGCTTCAAGATCTATGTGATCGACGAGGCGCACATGGTCTCGACCCAGGGCTTCAACGCCCTGCTCAAGCTGGTCGAGGAGCCGCCGGAGTACGTCAAGTTCATCTTCGCCACCACCGAGCCGGAGAAGGTCCTCGGCACGATCAAGTCGCGGACCCACCACTACCCGTTCCGGCTGATCCCCCCTGGCGTGCTCCGCCCCTACCTGGAGCAGCTCGCCTCGGCCGAGGGTGTCAAGATCGAACCGTCCGTCTTCCCGCTCGTCGTCCGGGCCGGTGGCGGCAGCGCCCGGGACTCGCTCTCGGTGCTCGACCAGCTCATCGCCGGGGCCGGCCCGGAGGGGGTCAGCTACGCCCGCGCGGTGGCGCTGCTCGGGGTGACCGACGTCGCGCTGATCGACGAGATGTGCGACGCGCTGGCCGCCGGGGACGGCGCCGCCGCGTACGCCACAATCGACCGGGTCGCCGAGGCCGGGCACGACCCCCGCCGGTTCGCCTCCGACCTGCTCGAACGGCTCCGTGACCTGATCGTGCTGCGCCAGGTGCCGGACGCGGTCGCCAAGGGCCTGATCGACGGCCCGGTCGACCAGATGGAGCGGATGGCCGCCCAGGCCGAACGGCTCGGCCCGGCCACGCTGTCCCGCTGTGCCGACATCGTGCACAACGGCCTGGTCGAGATGCGCGGCACCACCGCACCCCGGCTGCTGCTCGAACTGATCTGCGCCCGGATGCTGCTGCCCGGTGCCGAGGACTCCACCGGCAGCCTGCTGCAACGCCTCGAACGCATGGAGCGCCGGCTCACCCTCTCCGGCGACGCGACCCCGGCCGCCGCGCCGATCCGCCCGCCCGCCGCCGTCGACCCAGGCCCGCCCGCCGCGACCACGTCCGCACCGCCGGCCCCCGCCAGCGCCGCGCCGGTCGCTCCCCCTCAGGGGGTACGCGAAAGCGCCGCACCCGCTCCCGCGCCCGCCGCACCGGTTGTGGAGCCACCGGCCGCCGTGCAGCCACCGACCCGACGTCCGGTGCCGCCGGAGGCGGTGATGCCCGACCCGGCCACCCCGGATCCGGCGCCGAGCGGTGCCGAGCCGACCGGCGAACTCGACGCCGCCGCCGTACGTCGGGTCTGGGGCGAGATCGTCGGCATGGTCAACCGCAGCAACAAGCGGATCGCCGCCCTGATGCGCGATGCGGTGGTACGCGACCTCGACGGCGACACCCTGGTGCTCACCGTCAAGTCCCCGGTACTCGCCCAGATGCTCGCCAACGCCTCCGGCGTGCTCACCGACGCTCTCTACGAGGAGCTGGGCGGGCGCTGGCAGATCCGCTGCGAGGTGGCCGGCGAGCAGCGCGCACCCGCATCGGCAGCCCCGCCCCGGCAGCCGACCAACCCCGCCAACAGCGGCCCCGCCAACAGTGGTCCGACGAACAGCGGTCCAGCCAACAGCAGCCCAGCCAGCACCGGCCCGGCCGGCGGCACCTCGCCCCGGGGCGGGGGCAACGGCTCGGCCCCGTCCGGTGCTGGCCGGGAACCGACCGGCCGCCGGGAACGATCGGCCGGGGCGTCCGGCTCGGCCGGCGGTGGCGCCGGTGCGGGCCGGACTGGTGGCGGCGGCCCGGACAGCGCTGGTGGCGGCTCGCCGTCCAGCGCCGATGACGACGACTGGCCGGAACCGGCCCGACCCGGCGGGTCCGCGTCGAGCGGAGCGGTCGACGACGACTGGCCGGAGCCGACCCCACCCGGCGGGGCCGCCCCCGCCCCCGCCACGTCGGCAGCGCCGATCGGCGGCGACCCGGTCGCGGGCGTAACCGGTAACCGCAACGGCACGGGCGCCACCGGCAGCGGGATCAACGGCGGTGTCGCACAGCACGGCACCGATGGCCGGGCAGCTCGCGGGGGCGGACCGGCCGGCGGTGGTGCGGGTACGGCTGCCGGTCGGGGCGTAGCCGGTGGACAGGGCGGCGGCGGAACCGGCGTGGCGGGCGGTGCGCGTACCCGCGGCGGAGCGGGCGGCGCCGTGGTCGGTGCCGGGCTGGCGGCGGCCCGTGCGGCGGCGGCCGGCCGGGGGCCGAAACCCGCCCCGGCGGCGGAGCGGACGGCCGACGCGGACTGGGCCGGCGAGCCACCCTACGACCCCGACTACGACGGCCAGCGCGCCCCGACCGGCAGCGGCTACGACGGCCAGCGCGCCTCGACCGGGATCGGCTACGAGGGCTTCGACCCGGGCGACGAGCCGCTCGACGAGGTGGTCGACGAGCGGACCGCCCGGCAGACCAGCGAGCAGCAGGCGGTGCAACTGTTACAGCAGACCCTCGGCGCGGAACGGATCGGCGAGGTCGAGCTGAAGTAGGGTGCCGGCCTGACCGGCTGATCAGACGGGCTGTCGTGCGCCTCGAACGGCTACCCGGGACTCCACTGTCCGCTCTCGACACCGGCCCGTAAACGGGACGACGGAAAGATCGTCGATTCTCTAAGATCAGCCGTCCGATCCCGTTTTCTGTGAGATTCCTGTGAGTGTGGTGTGCGCGAGTTCTCGGTACCCGAGCGGCTCGGGGTGTTCGGTCTGGGGGTGGCGGTCGCGGCGGCGGCGTGGCCGTACCTGACCGACGTGACCGGCCTGGGCCTGCCGTGCCCGTCGCGCGTGCTGACCGGGGTGCCGTGTCCGGGCTGCGGCCTGACCACGGCGGCGGTTGCCCTGGTCCGGGGTGACCTGGCCGGCGCGGCGGCGGCCAACCCGGTCATCCTCGGTCTCGCGGTGCTCACGGTCGTCGTGCTTCCGCTGCTCGCGCTGCGGACGTTCGGCGCGCTGCCACCTCCGGTCCGCTGGTCGGACCGGGCCCGGCGGCGTACGGAGTGGGCGGCGGCCCTGCTCGCGGGCGCGAGCTGGCTGTTCCAGCTGCACCGGCTCGGCGTCGGCTGACGTCGGGCTCCCGATTCTTCACCCCATTCATCGCAAGGAGTATCCCCTTGAACTACGCAAGTTGGGGCGCCCGGGTGGGCGCCTCCATCCTCGACGGCCTGGTCATCGTGCCGTTCGCCATTCTCGCCGCCGTCTTCGGCGGGCCGGGCGTGGACCCGGACACCGGTCAGGCGACCGGCCCCGGTCCGCTCTACTGGGTCTTCGTCCTGCTCGCGCTCGCGCTCAACGGTTACAACCGGTGGTACCTGGCTGGCAAGACCGGGCAGAGCTGGGGCAAGAAGGCGCTCGGCATCCAGCTGGTCGGCGAGGCCAGCGGCCAGCCGATCGGCGTCGGCATGGCCTTCCTGCGGGAGCTGGCGCACTTCGTCGACGGCATCATCTGCTACATCGGTTACCTCTGGCCGCTCTGGGACGCCAAGAAGCAGACCCTGGGCGACAAGATCGTGAAGACCCTGGTCGTACGCTGACCGACCCGCCGGCCGGTCGCGGGGCGTCGAGCCGCCCGCGACCGGCCGGACTAGGCTGGACGCGACCAGTTTCCGCAACCGAGGAGTCGCCGTGCGCCCGGGTGGACAGCCCAACCTGCAGCAGATGATGAAGCAGGCGCAGAAGATGCAGCAGCAGCTCGCCGCCGCACAGGCCGAGCTGGCCGAGGCGGAGCTGACCGGCACCGCCGGTGGTGGCCTGGTCACCGTGACCATCTCCGGTGCCGGCGAGGTCAAGGCCATCAAGATCGACCCGAAGGCCGTCGACCCGGAGGACGTCGAGACCCTGGAAGACCTCGTGCTGGCCGCCGTGCACAACGCCCACGACGAGGTGCGCAAGCTGACCGAGGAGAAGATGGGTCCGGTCACCGGCGGCATGGGCGGCCTCGGCCTGCCCGGTTTCTGAGCCACCCCGCGATGTACGAGGGTGCCATCCAGGATCTGATCGACGAGTTGGGCCGGCTTCCCGGAGTCGGTCCGAAGAGCGCCCAGCGGATCGCGTTCCACGTGCTCTCGGCCGACCCGGCCGACGTCACCCGGCTGGCCACCGCGCTGCGCCGGGTCAAGGAACTGGTGCGGTTCTGCACCGTCTGCTACAACGTCGCCGAGTCCGAGCAGTGCCGGGTATGCCGCGACCCGCGTCGGAGCGAAGAGGTGCTCTGCGTGGTCGAGGAGCCGAAGGACGTTGTCGCGATCGAGCGGACCGGCGAGTTCCGCGGCCGCTACCACGTGCTCGGCGGCGCGATCAATCCGCTGGAGGGCGTCGGCCCGGACAACCTGCGGATCCGGGAACTGCTGGCCCGGCTCGGCACCGGCGCGGTCCGCGAACTGATCCTGGCCACCGACCCGAACACCGAGGGTGAGGCCACCGCCACCTACCTGGCCCTGATGGTCAAGCCGATGGGCATCGCGGTGACCCGGCTCGCCAGTGGCCTGCCGGTCGGCGGCGACCTGGAGTACGCCGACGAGATCACCCTGGGCCGCGCCTTCGAGGGCCGCCGCGCCGTCTGAACCCGCGTCGAGCCGTCTGAACCCGCGTCGAGCCGTCTGACATCGGTAGTGCTCGACCTGATGCGCGATGTAACAAATTCGCATAGTCAGATCCGGACAAACGATCATATTGTCGGCCGACCGCGACGCTCTGTCGCTGGTGCCATGACGGTAAGGACACGATCCGGTACCAACCCGTTCCCCGGCCGTTTCCGGTCGGTCCGCGCGGGGGCTAGTGTCTCGCCATCGGTGGCCCCCCGTCACCGCGTTTGTCGTATCCACAGGACGAGGTGAAGCACCATGCGTGCACCAAGGCCGAAGGTCGCCATCGCGGCCGCAGCGGTCGCGGCCCTCGCGGTAGCCGGCTGTGCCGAGAGCGACCGCGGCGATTCGGGCGCAAGCCAGAAGGACACACTGGTCTTCGGCGTGGCCGGTGACCCGAAGGTGCTCGACCCCAGCCTGGCCAGCGACGGTGAGTCGCTGCGGGTCGCCCGTCAGGTCTTCGAGACGCTTGTCCGCCCCGAGGAGGGCGGCACCAAGATCACGCCCGGCCTGGCCGAGAGCTGGACCCCGGACGCCACCGGCACGGTCTGGACCTTCAAGCTCCGCTCGGGGGTGAAGTTCCACGACGGTACGGACTTCAACGCCGAGGCGGTCTGCGTCAACTTCAACCGCTGGTTCAACGCCAAGGGCCTGATGCAGAGCCCCGACGTCACGCCGTACTGGCAGGACGTGATGGGTGGCTTCGCCGCCAACGAGCGGGACGACCTGCCGGAGAGCCTCTTCAAGTCCTGCACGGCGAAGGACGCGACCACCGTCGACCTCGCCTTCAACCGCGTCTCCAGCAAGGTTCCGGCCGCGCTGATGCTGCCCTCGTTCTCCATCCACAGCCCGAAGGCACTGGAGCAGTACCAGGCCAGCACCATCGGCGGTAGCGCGGACAACATCCAGTACCCGTCGTACGCGATGGAGCACCCGACCGGCACCGGGCCGTTCAAGTTCAAGTCCTGGGACGTCGCCAACAAGACGCTGACCCTGGAGCGGTACGACGAGTACGCCGGCGCCCAGAAGGCCAAGCTGAAGACCCTGATCTTCAAGACGATCTCGGACGAGAACGCCCGGAAGCAGGCGCTGCGCTCCGGCGACATCCAGGGCTACGACCTGGTCGGCCCGGCGGACGTCGAGCCGTTGAAGGGCGAGGGCTTCAACATGCTCACCCGCCCGGCGTTCAACATCCTCTACCTGGCGATCAACCAGAAGGGCGGCAACCCGAAGCTCGCCGACCCGAAGGTCCGGCAGGCGATCGCGCACGCGCTGAACCGGCAGGCGCTCGTCGACTCGAAGCTGCCCCCGGGCGCCAAGGTCGCCACCCAGTTCATGCCGGACACCGTCGAGGGCTGGAACCCGCAGGTCACCACCTACGACTACAACCCGGAGAAGGCCAAGCAGCTGCTCGCCGAGGCGGGTGCCAGCAACCTGACGCTGCGCTTCCACTACCCGACCGAGGTCACCCGGCCGTACATGCCGAACCCGAAGGACCTCTTCGAGCTGCTCTCGGCGGACCTCAAGGCGGTCGGCATCCAGGTCACCCCGATCCCACTGAAGTGGAGTCCGGACTACCTCAACGCCACCACCTCCGGCAGTGCGCACGACCTGCACTTCCTCGGCTGGACCGGTGACTACGGCGACGGCTACAACTTCATCGGCACCATGTTCGACCGGCAGAAGCCGGAGTGGGGCTTCAACAACCCGGAGCTGTTCGGGCTGTTCGAGAAGGCCGACACCACGGCGGACGCCAACGCCCGGTACGAGCTCTACAAGCAGCTCAACGCCGAGATCATGGAGTTCCTGCCGGGTGTGCCGGTCTCGCACTCGCCGCCGGCGATCGTGTTCGGCAAGGACGTGACAGGCGTCAAGGCCAGCCCGCTCACCGACGAGCGGTTCGCCACCGCCGAGTTCAAGTCCTGACATAACCAAGGGAACGCGGGCGGGCGCGCCCTGGTCCCCGGCCGGTAGACCCCGGCCGGCGGCCAGCCGAGCGCCCGCCCGCGCCGCCCTCCGTACCCCTGCCAGAGGCCGCCCGTGTTCCGGTTCATCGTCAGACGCCTGTTGCAGCTGATACCCGCGCTGTTCGGGCTCTCCATCCTGCTCTTCATCTGGTTGCACCGGCTGCCCGGCGGCCCGGAGACCGCGATCCTCGGCGAGCGCGGCACCCCGGAGATGCGCGCCGCGATCCGGGAGAACCTCGGGCTGGACGAGCCGATCCTGGTGCAGTACGGCCGGTTCATGCAACGCATGTTCCGGCTCGACCTGGGCACCTCGATCTCCACCCGGCGCGAGGTGACCACCGAGTTCCTGCAACGCTTCCCGGGTACCGTCGAACTGGCCGTCACCGCGATGGTCATCGCGATCGCCGTCGGCATCCCGCTCGGCTACCTCGCCGCCCGCCGCCGCGGCCGGCTGCTCGACCACGTCTCGGTCGCCGGATCGCTGATCGGGGTCTGCATCCCGGTCTTCTTCCTGGCGTACGTGCTGAAGGCGATCTTCGCCGAGAATCTGAACCTCTTCCCGGCCAGCGGCCGGCAGGACCCGACGATCGACGCGACCCGGATAACCAACTTCTTCGTCCTGGACGGGTTGATGACCCGCGAGTGGGACGCCGCCGCCGACGCGCTCTGGCACCTCGTGCTCCCCGGCCTCGCCCTGGCCAGCATCCCGTTGGCGATCATCGTCCGGATCACCCGGGCGAGCGTGCTGGAGGTGCTCGGCGAGGACTTCGTCCGGACCGCCGAGGCGAAGGGCCTCACCGAGCGGGTGGTACGCCAGCGGCACGTGCTGCGCAACGCCATGCTGCCGGTGGCCACCTCGATCGGCCTGCTCACCGGCGGCCTGCTCTCCGGTGCGGTGCTCACCGAGACGGTCTTCGCGTTCAGCGGGATCGGGGCGTTCATCGCCGACTCGATCAGCCATCGGGACTATCCGGTGCTGATGGGCTTCATCATGATCATCGCCGTGGTCTTCGTACTGGTGAACCTGCTTGTCGACCTCTCGTACAGCCTGATCGACCCGAGGGTGAGGGTCCGATGAGCGTGCTCACGAGCCCCGCAGTTACGAACGGACGGTGGGCCCGATGACGATCACGGAACGGGCCCGGAAGAAGGCCGAGAAGCTCGACCGGCTCGGCGAACTCTCCGCCGCCCGGGACGAGGAGCGCGGCGTCAGCCTCTGGAAGGAGGCGTTCCGCCGGCTCCGGCGCAACCCGGCGGCCATCGTCGGCACCGTCGTACTCGGCATCTTCCTGCTCGTCGCCATCATCGGGCCGTTCCTGGTGCCGTACGGGCCGACCGACACGATCGGAATCCGGGAGGGTCTGGTCAAGTCGGGCCAGGGCATCATCCCCGGCCCGACCGGCGACCACTGGCTCGGCTTCGACCACCAGGGGCGGGACGAGTTCAGCCGGCTGATCGTCGGCGCCCGGCAGACCCTGCTGGTCGGCGTGGTCTCCACGCTCATCGGCCTGGCCGTCGGTGCCCTGATCGGCGGGGTCGCCGGTGCCGCCGCCGGGCTCGGCGGGCGCTGGGGGCGCTGGGTCGACACCACCCTGATGCGGATCGTCGACATGATGCTGGCGCTGCCCAGCCTGCTGCTCGCGGTGAGCATCGCGGCGCTGCTCGGGGCCAGCCTCACCACCGTGATGATCGCGGTCGGCGTGGTCTCGGTGCCGGTCTTCGCCCGGCTGCTGCGCGGCGCGATGATCGCCCAGGCGAACAGCGACTACGTGCTCGCCGCGACGTCGCTCGGGGTACGCCGCTCCAGGATCGCGATCGGCCACGTGCTGCCGAACTCGCTGGCCCCGGTCATCGTGCAGGCCACCCTGACCCTGGCCACCGCGATCATCGAGGCGGCGGCGCTCTCCTTCCTCGGTCTCGGCAACCCGGACACGGCGATCCCCGAGTGGGGCGTGATGCTCGCCGACGCGCAGCCGTACCTGGGCATCCGGCCGGCGCTGGCGATCTATCCGGCGGTGGCGATCATCATCACCGCGCTGGGCTTCACCCTGCTCGGTGAGGCGATGCGCGAGGCCCTCGACCCGAAGCTGCGGAAGTGATCTGTCATGGCACTGCTTGAGGTGGAGGACCTCTCCGTCACGTTCCGCCAGCGCGGCAAGCGTACGGTCCGGGCGGTCGACGGGGTGTCGTTCTCGGTGGACGCCGGCGAGGTGGTCGGCCTGGTCGGCGAGTCCGGCTGCGGCAAGAGCGTGACCTCGCTGGCCCTGATGGGACTGCTGCCCCGGCAGCCCGGCATCTCGGTGCAGGGCCGGGCCGACTTCGACGGCACCGACCTGCTCCGGGTGGACCGGCGGACGATGCGGGACATCCGGGGCCGGGACATCGCGATGATCTTCCAGGACCCGCTCTCCTCGCTGAACCCGGTGATCCCGGTCGGCCGCCAGGTGACCGAGGTACTCGCCCGGCACCGGGGACTGAGCGGCGACGCGGCCCGCAAGGAGGCCGCCGAACTGCTGGACCGGGTCGGCATCCCGGACCCGAACCGGCGGCTGAGGGAATATCCGCACCAGCTCTCCGGCGGGATGCGGCAACGGGCGCTGATCGCGATCGCGGTCGCCTGCCAGCCCCGGCTGCTGATCGCCGACGAGCCGACCACGGCGCTGGACGTGACCATCCAGGCGCAGATCCTGGAACTGCTCAAGGACCTGGTACG
Organism: Plantactinospora sp. WMMB782; assembly: GCF_049179135.1. NCBI lineage: Bacteria > Bacillati > Actinomycetota > Actinomycetes > Micromonosporales > Micromonosporaceae > Plantactinospora > Plantactinospora sp. WMMB782. The sequence goes on from NZ_JBMHMC010000007.1 coordinate 2,967,247, forward strand.
CGACTCCGGCACCGCACTCGTGATGATCACCCACGACCTGGGTGTGGTCGCCGGGATGTGCGACACGGTGAACGTGCTGTACGCCGGACGGGTGGTGGAGACCGCCCGCCGCAAGCCGCTATTCGCCGAGCCGAGGCACCCGTACACGGTGGGGTTGCTCGGCTCGATCCCCCGGCTGGACGCCGGCCGGGGCGACCGGCTCTCGCCGATCCCCGGCTCGGTCCGGGACGTGCTGCCCTGGGCGGACGGCTGCGCCTTCGCGCCGCGCTGCGACCGGCAGGTGGAGGCGTGCCTCGGCCAGCCGCCGCAGCTCGCGCTCACCCACACCGACCGGACGTACCGGTGCGTCAACCCGGTGCCGCCGGCCGGCTCGGCTCCGCCCCCGCCCGCCTCGCCGACCGCGCCGGAGCCGGCGGCGGAGGGAACCGTCCCGGCCCAGGCGACGGCGGCCGGGACCCGGCCGGCACCGGGACAGGAGCAGCCGGCAACGGCGGAGGAGTGGGGCACTCCGCCCGCCCCGCGCGAGGAGGAGTCGGCATGACCGACGTACAGGAGTCCGGTCCGACCGGGCAGTCCGCGAACCTGGTCGAGGTCCGGGACCTGAAGGTGCACTTCCCGATCACCAGGGGCGTGGTCTTCGACCGGGTCGTCGGGCACGTGAAGGCGGTGGACGGGGTCGACCTGGCCATCCCGCGCGGCAGGACGTACGGGCTGGTCGGCGAGTCCGGCTGCGGCAAGTCGACGCTGGGCCGGGCACTGCTCCAGTTGACCCGGCCGACCGGCGGGCAGGTGAACTTCGACGGTGTCGAGCTGACCGGGCTGCCGGCGAACCGGCTCCGCGCGATGCGCCGCCGGATGCAGATGATCTTCCAGGACCCGATGTCGAGCCTGGACCCCCGGCAGAACGTCGAGTCGATCCTGGTCGAGGGCTTGCAGGCGCACGGGATCGGTGCCGACCGGAACGCCCGGCGGGACATCATCACCCGGACCCTGGACGCGGTCGGGCTGCCGAAGTGGGCGCTGTCCCGCTATCCGCACGAGTTCTCCGGCGGGCAGCGGCAGCGGATCGGCATCGCCCGCGCGCTGGTGCTCGGCCCCGAGCTGATCGTCGCCGACGAGCCGGTCTCCGCCCTGGACGTGTCGATCCAGGCCCAGGTGGTGAACCTGCTCGACGAACTCCAGGACGAGCTGGGCCTCACCTATCTGGTGATCGCGCACGACCTGGCGGTGGTGCGGCACATCTCCGACGTGGTCGGGGTGATGTACCTCGGTGCGCTTGTCGAGGAGGCGCCGAGCGACCGGCTCTACCGGGAGCCGCTGCACCCGTACACCCGGGCGTTGATGTCGGCGGTGCCGGTGCCGGACCCGGAGGTGGAGGACCGGCGGGAGCGGATCCTGCTCGCCGGCGACCTGCCCTCGCCGGCGAACCCGCCGGCCGGCTGCCGCTTCCACACCCGCTGCCCGTGGGCCCAGCCGACCCGCTGTGCCGACGAGCGGCCGGTGCTGCGGCAGATCGGCGAGAGCCGGGTGGCCTGCCACTGGGCCGAGCAGATCGCCAGCGGCGAGATCCGGCCGCACCGGGTTACCGGGAAGGTCGTCCGGCCGGAGGACGAGGGCGAGGCGCCAGGCGTCGTCTCCGCGCCGAGCGAGCCGGGCTCGTTCGTCTGAGCACGACACCCGGCCCGGGGAGAGGACCCGGCCCGGGGAGAGCACCCCGGCCCGCTGCGGCCACGACCCCGGCCGGGACGAACCCGCGCCGGGGTACGCGGACGCCGCTCAGCTCTCGGCGTGCGCCTCGGGCGGTACGACCTCGGTCGGGTCGTAGAGCCAGATCGGGCGCCAGTCCGGCAGCTCGTGGTAGCGGCGCAGCTCGGCGAGCCCGCTGAGCCAGCCGCCCCAGGCCGCGTACGGCGGCCGGTCGAAGCCGCTCTGCACGAAGGAGAGCTTCGTCTTCCCGCCGCTGCCCGAAAGCTCCCAGGTCACCACGCCGGCCTGTCCCCAGTCGACGGTCATCGCCCGACCGGGGGTCAGGTCCAGCACCTTGGCCGGGTTGGGGTTGTTCTCGAAACCGCCCATCGCGAATCGGCCGCCGACCTCGGGCTCGATCCCGACCGGGTAGCCGAACCACTCGCTGACCTTGGCCGAGTCGGTGAGTGACTCGTAGAGCGCCTCCGGAGTGGCGTCGACGACGACCTCCGTGCGCATGGTGGTCGAGGTGAAGTCGATTTTCGGGGTGAGCGGCCGGCCCTCGACGTGGTCGACCAGGTTGGCGATCGCCAGCGACCAGTACGTCTGGAGCACGCCCCGGATGCTGGCGCCGGTGACCACGTCCTGGAAGGTCCAGTGCGACTGGGTGAGCGTGACGACCGTGGAGTCGGCGCTCTCCTCGGTCAGGGTGATCTCGGTGCTGGTCTGCTCGCCGTCCAGCAGCCAGTCGAACCGGAGGCTGTGCTCGCCGACCTCGCGCAGCCGCTGGTGCGGGGCGTCGCCCTCGGGCACCTGCCGTCCCCAGAACTCGTACCGGTCCGGCAGCTCGACCTCGGCGTGGTCGGCCAGCCAGACCCGCAGTTCGGCGGCGTCGGTGAGGGCGTGCCAGACGTTCTTGACCGGCGCGGCGGCGCGGGCGCGCAGGGTCAGTGGTGCGGTCATTTCGTGCCTCCGTGTGGGTAGCAGGCGACGGCGAGTTTGAAGGCGTCGCCCTCGGCTCCGCCGTAGCGGGTGAAGAGTTCCTGTAGCGCGTTCTGTAGGTCGGTGAGGAACTGTTGGCGCTGGTCGGCCGGCACCCGGATCTCGCCGGAGACGCCGATCGACGGCAGTTCCGGCGCGGTCCGGTCGAGGGTGGCGATGTCGGCCTGGACCTCCTCCATCAGGTTGAGCAGGTAGCCGAGGCTCATCTCGTCCTGCGCCTTGCGCAGCCCGAGCCGGCCGACCAGCCGGGGCGAGAGCCAGTAGGAGCGGGCGCTCGCCTGGTAGATGCCCTCGGTGATGCCGCGGACCCTGCGATCGGAGACCTGGTCGACGAGGCCCGCCTCGACCAGGCGCTTGACGTGGTAGTAGACCCGCTGCGGGGTCTGGCCGAGCTGGGTCGCCACCTCGGTGCAGGTGTGCGGCTCGGCGAGTTGCCGCAGCACCTCGATGCGCTGCGGCTTGAGCAGGGTCTCGGCCTGCTCGATCTGCTCCAGGTACATCACGTCTCTCATGGCAAAAACCATCCTGTACGTAAAACTAGTTTTTGTCAATCGCCCGCGCGGAAGCCGACCGGGCGTACCCGGTCGGCTTACCCGCCAAGGTCAGCCCTCGGGGCGGTTCAGCAGGCCCACCGCGACGGTGTGCACGGCGACCAGGTCGGCCGGGTCGGCCAGCGCCGCCCGCCCGCCGGTCACCGCGTACCACTCGGCGGCGTCCTTGTACTGCACCCGCAACACGGCGTCCCTGCCGTCCAGTTCGGTGCGGAGCGTCAGGTCACCGGTGATCACCCCGACGTCGTCGGTCATCACCCCACCCGGGCCGGCGGTGATGTCGGTGGTCTGCGCGGCGCTTCCGGTCTCGGCCATCAGCAGCTCCCCAGCATGTCGTCGAGCGCCGCCTTCTCGGCGGAGGTCACCGACAGTCGCCAGAAGTGCTTGACCGCGATCCAGTCCTCCGCGTACTGGCACCAGTCGTCCCGGTTCGGCGGCTTCCACTGGGACGGGTCCTGGTCGCCCTTTGCCCGGTTCGAGGAGGCCGAAACCGCCACCAGCTGCGGCCGGTCCAGGTCGTTGGCGAAGTCGCTGCGCCGATCGTCGTCCCACTCGTCGGCACCCGAGCGCCAGGCGTTGGCCAGCGGCACCATGTGGTCGATGTCCACGTCGGAGGGGTCGCTCAGCGCCCGGTTGTCGTACCGGCTCGACCAGCGGCCCCCGACCACGTTGCAGCCGGAGAGCTTGATCCCGGTGCCGTCCCGTTGCAGCACGGTGTCCCGGACGTCACAGTTCTTGCCGGCCTTGCGCCAGTGCGGGAAACGCTCCCGGCTGTAGCCGCGCATCGAGCCGGCGCTCGCCACCGTGAGCTGGCCGAGCTGGGCCTGGGTGTCGGCCGGCCCGGACGACTCCGGGGCCGGCGGGCTCTCCACCGGGGCACAGGCGACGCCGCCGAGGGCGAGCAGGCCGAGGAGCACGGCCGCGCTTCCCGACCGGGCTATTGATCTGGTACGGATGAACGGCACGCTTCCAGCCTGCGAGGTGTGGACCGGTGCAGGGGCGACCGGTGCGGGTTCCGGCGTTTCGCGGCATCTTACGACACAGGCAGGGCAGATTGACACCGTGAGCGAATCGTCAGCACCGTTGCGGATGTCCAGCACGGCCGGCCGGGGTACCCTGCTCGCCGCCGTCGTCGCCTCCGGCATGGTCTTCCTCGACGCGACCGTGGTCAACGTGGCCCTGCCGCACATCGGCACCGAACTTTCCGCGAACACCGCTGGCCTACAGTGGACGCTCAACGGCTATCTGCTGACCCTGGCCGCCTTCGTCCTGCTCGGCGGGGCGCTCGGCGACCGGGCCGGCCGGCGAAAGGTGTTCCTGGCCGGAGTGCTGGCGTTCACCGCCGCCTCGATCCTCTGCGGCGCCGCCCTGAACATCGAGTGGCTGATCGCCGCCCGCTTCCTCCAGGGGCTCGGCGGTGCGCTGCTGACCCCCGGCTCGCTCGCCCTGCTCCAGTCCAGCTTCCATCCGGACGAGCGCGGCCGGGTGATCGGTGCCTGGTCGGGGCTGGCCGGTGTCTCCACCGCGCTCGGCCCGTTCGTCGGCGGCTGGCTGATCGACGCACTCTCCTGGCGGGCGATCTTCTTCCTCAACGTGCCGCTGGCGGTGGTCGTGATCCTGGCCGCGCTGCGCTGGACCCCGGAGAGCCGGTCCGACGGCGGGGCCGCCGCCCGGTTCGACGTGGCCGGCTCGCTGCTCGGCGCGCTCGGCCTGGCCGGCGTCACGTTCGCGCTGATCGAGGCCCAGCAGTTCGGCCCCGGCTCGGCCCAGGTGATCGGCGCCGCCGTGCTGGGGGTGGCCGCCGCCGTCGCGTTCGTACTGCTCGAACGGCACCGGGGCGAACGGGCGATGCTGCCGCCGACGCTCTTCGCCAGCCGGCTGTTCGGGGTGCTAAACGTCTACACCGTGCTTGTCTACGCCGCGCTCACCGGGTTCACCTTCTTCTTCGCCGTCTACCTGCAGAACGTCGTCGGCTACTCCGCGCTGGAGACCGGCCTGGCCAGCCTGCCGCTCACGATCCTGCTGCTGCTCGGCTCGGCCCGCTCCGGCGCGCTCGCCTCCCGGATCGGGCCCCGCCCACAGCTGACCGTCGGCCCGCTGGTCGCCGCCACCGGGCTGGTCCTGCTGCACTGGGTGAGCCGGGGCGACTCGTACTGGCTGCACGTCCTGCCCGGGATCGTCCTCTTCGGGCTCGGCATGACCCTGGTGGTGGCCCCGTTGACCGCCTCCGTGCTGGCCGCCGCCCCGGACCGGCTGGCCGGCGCCGCCAGCGGCTTCAACAACGCGGCGTCCCGGGTCGGCGGCCTGCTCGCGGTCTCCGCACTGCCGCTGGCGGTCGGCCTCTCCGGCGGCGGGTACGCCCGCTCCGGCCAGCTCACCCCGGCGTACCGGCAGGCGGTGCTCTACTCCGCCGGGCTGATGGTGCTCGGCGCGCTGCTCGCCGCCGTACTCGTACACCGGCCGGAGCGGGAGCCGAAGAAGTCCCGGCCCTGCCCCACCCTGCCGCCGCCCCCGACCCACCAGCACGAACCGGACCAGGATGCGGACCGGGCGGCGACGGGAGAGCACCGGTCTTAGCGGTGCCGGCAGGCGTGCCGCCACGGGTAGGGCGGGCACGTCGGCGGCGGCGTGCGCGGATCGCACGGACCGGCCGGGGTGACCGGTCCGATCCGCACGATCCGGCGGTTCGACAGGAGTGGGGGCCGACCCGCACGATCCGGCGGTTCGACAGGGGTGTGGGCGGCTCAGTGCAGGCGGCGGCTCAGCGCAGGGCGCGGTTGACGGCGCTGGTGACCGCCTGGACCGAGGCGGTGACGATGTTGGCGTCCAGCCCGACGCCCCAGACCGTCCGGCCGTCGACCTCGCACTCCACGTACGCGGCGGCCTGGGCGTCGCCGCCCGCGGACATCGCGTGCTCGTGGTAGTCGAGCACCCGTACCCGGACGTCGAGCGCCTGCAACGCGTTGACGTACGCGTCGATCGGGCCGTTACCGGTCGCCGAGAGCGACCGGCGGCCGGCGCCGAACCGGGCGTCCACCTCGATCTCGACCTTGCCGTCGACGGTGCCGATCGTGTAGCTCTCGACCTGGACGATCGGCTCCCGCTGCCGGTCGGTGAGGTACTCCTCGGCGAAGAGCTGCCACATCCGGCCCGGCTCCACCTCGCCGCCGTCGTCGTCGGTGACCTGCTGCACCACCCCGGAGAACTCGATCTGCAACCGGCGGGGCAGGTCCAGGTGGTGCTCGGTCTTCATGATGTACGCCACGCCGCCCTTGCCGGACTGCGAGTTGACCCGGATCACCGCCTCGTAGGTGCGGCCCAGGTCCTTCGGGTCGATCGGCAGGTAGGGCACCGCCCAGTCGAACTTGTCGATCGGCACCCCGGCCGCCCGTGCGTCCGCCGCCAGCGCGTCGAAGCCCTTGTTGATCGCGTCCTGGTGCGAGCCGGAGAAGGCGGTGTAGACCAGGTCACCGGCGTACGGGTGCCGCTCGTGCACCGGCAACTGGTTGCAGTACTCGACGGCGCGCTTGATCTCGTCGATGTTGGAGAAGTCGATCTGCGGGTCGACGCCCTGGGAGAAGAGGTTCAGCCCCAGCGTGACCAGGTCGACGTTGCCGGTGCGCTCGCCGTTGCCGAAGAGGCAGCCCTCGATCCGGTCGGCCCCGGCCAGCAGGCCCAGCTCGGCGGCGGCGACCCCGGTGCCCCGGTCGTTGTGCGGGTGCAGCGAGAGGACCACGCTCTCCCGGCGGGGCAGGTTGCGGTGCATCCACTCGATCGAGTCGGCGTAGACGTTCGGGGTGGCCATCTCGACTGTCGCCGGCAGGTTGATGATCAGCGGCCGGTCCGGGGTCGGGTCGATGACCTCGATCACCGCGGCGCAGACCTCCAGGGCGTAGTCGAGTTCCGTCCCGGTGTACGACTCCGGCGAGTACTCGTAGAAGACGTCGGTGTCCGGCGTGTGGATCTCGTGGTACTTCCGGCAGAGCCGGGCGCCCGAGGTGGCGATGTCGGTGATCCCGGCCCGGTCCAGGCCGAAGACCACCCGGCGCTGCAACGTCGAGGTCGAGTTGTAGAAGTGCACGATCGCCCGCTTCGCACCCCGGATCGCCTCGAAGGTGCGGTCGATCAGGTGCTCCCGGCACTGGGTCAGCACCTGGATGGTGACGTCGTCGGGGATCAGGTCCTGCTCGATCAGCTGCCGGACGAAGTCGAAGTCGGTCTGGCTGGCCGACGGGAAGCCGACCTCGATCTCCTTGTAGCCCATCTGCACCAGCAGCTGGAACATCCGCCGCTTGCGCTCCGGCGACATCGGGTCGATCAGGGCCTGGTTGCCGTCGCGCAGGTCGACGGCGCACCAGCGGGGCGCCGCCTCGACGCGCCGGGTCGGCCACTGCCGGTCCGGCAGGTCGATCGCGAACTGCTGGTGGTAGGGCTGGTAACGCTGGTACGGCATGCGGCTGGGCCGCTGCCGGGCTATCGGATCACCGTCGGTGGTGGTGCCGGCAGGTTGTGCCATGGCGGAAAGCTCCCGTGGTCATGTGGCGTGAGCGCCGAGTGTCGGATCTGGGTGTCGGATCCTCGTGCCGGAGCCGGGCGCCGGTGCGAACCGGATGCCGGGGTCGGACTGTTCGAGGAGGCTGGCCGCAACGGGGTCCGGCCGGGATCGCAGGACGGCGCGCTTCAACTCCGCGACGAGGTGCCGGCCTGGGAAGCCTCGTCGCGGCGGCGAAGAAGCAGGGACCGCCACATGACAAAGTCACCTTAAGCGCTCGAAGGCGATCGGGTAAGCGTAGTCCGCAATCTGGGAACCGCCCAGGTCACGACCGCCGTTGCCGCTCGTCGCCGCTGGCTCTGACGGCCGCGGCTCAGCGCAGCAGCAGTTCGGCGAGTGGGCGGCGCTGGCGCAGGCCGATCTCCCGGGCCCGCAGGTCCTCCGGAAGCGAGTACGGGTCGCCGAGCCGGCCCACCGCGACCACCACGTGCGGGCGTACCCCGGCGGAGAGGTCGAGGTCGGCCCGGAGCCCGGCGGCGTCGAACGCGGAGATCTGCCGTACGTAGAGTCGCAGTGCGGTGGCCTGCACCGTGAGGTGCGCCACCGCCTGACCGAGGTCGTACGCGGCGTGCGGCAGCGGCCCGCCGGCCGGGCCGGTGGTGGCGTGCGCGCCGAGCAGCAGCGCCGAGGCCCGCCCGGCCCATCGCTGGTTGCCGGCCGAGAGGTTGGTCAGGATCCGTTTGAACGCCTCGTCGTCCCGGCGGCCCACCAGGAAGCGCCAGGGCTGGGTGTTGTCGGCGGAGGGAGCCCAGCGGGCCGCCTCCAGCAGGGACGCGACCTCGGTGTCGGTGAGGTCGGCGACCGGGTCGAAGGCGTGCGGACTCCACCGGGTCGCCAGTATCGGGGAGAGCTGGGCCATGGGGTCGAGTGTGCCGTATCGGCCAGTCTGTCCCGGCACCGGGGGTCACCGGACGTGACCGAGCGCACCCTCAACGTGAATGCAGGTCAGCTGCGCCGCTGGCCCGAAGCCCCGCCGCACCCCCGCCGCCGCCCCCGTTGTCGCTGGCGCCTCCGTTGTCGCTGGTGCCGTCGCCCCCGTTGTCGTTGGCGCCGCCGGTGTCGGTGTCGCCCCCGTTGTCGTTGGTGCCGCTGCCGTCGTCCGTGGAACCGCCGGGCTGCTCCGGTGGGGGGCCGGCGATCCGCAGCGGTTCGCGCTGGACCAGCGGGCCGGGCAGCGCGACGGTGGCCGGGGCGGCGGTCGGCGTACCGGACAGGGTCAGGGTGCCGGCCGGAAGCCGGGCCGCCGTGAGGGTGCCGTCCGCGGCGTAGCAGTAGATGCCGGGGTCCAACGGCGGACTGACCGAGGCCGAGGTCGACTCGACGGCGAAACAGCTGCCCTGGGCGCCGGGCAGGGCGGCGGCGGAGACCGAGAGCGGCGCCTGCCGGTCGGTGAGCACCTCCGGCCAGTCGGTGAACGGGTGTCGCAGCGGGGGATCGATCCCGGGGTCGAGCGGCTGGCCGGGGTCGGCCACCCGCACACAGCCCGACTCCGGGTTGCCGGCCGAGGGGAGGGAGCACTGGAAGACGCCCGCGCCGTTGCGGGCCAGTGAGATGTCGGCGGTGCCGCCGAGCGCGCCTCCCGGGACGTCGACCCGCCAGGAGCGGTCCGCCGCGCGTACCACCGCGATCGACCGGTCCGGCCGGCCGGGTGCGGTGAGCGTGTAGACGGCCGTGAGCTGGCGGTCCTGCGCGGCGGCGGCGAGCGCGGCGAGCTGGTCCCGGGCGTCGGCCGGCTGGCTCGCCGCCGGGGCGGTGGGGGTGGCGGCCGGTGCCGGGGTGTCCGTGCCGCAGCCGGCCGACAGCGCCACCCCGGCCAGCAACAGCACACCGAGCAGCGGACGTACGGGGACGGCGCCGCGAACCGCGGGCGGTGCGGGGACCGCGGGCGGTCCGGAGACCGGGCGCGGGCCGGCGTCGGCGGCGGGCCGGGTCGGGAGGACGGCGGTCCGGAACCGGTCGGCGTCGGGCAGGGGGGCTACGCCGGGATACACCTCGCCATTCTTGCCCCGACATCCCGCGACGGGCGGTCGGTGCAGCTACCCTCGCGTGTCGCCGACGGCCTGCCACAGGTCGGATGGTGGGAACGCCTGGTCGGGCCGACGACCACGGCCGGTAGTCTGAGTTGGTCTCACACGGCGCCGCCGGCCTCGACCCGGCGGCGTCGGCACGCTCAGGGTCGTGCGCCCCGCCCGGCCCGGAGGAAGGAGAGCACCCTCGTGGCGCTGGTCGTGCAGAAGTACGGCGGATCCTCGGTCGCCGACGCCGAACGGATCAAGCGGGTGGCCGAGCGGATCGTCGCGGCCCGCAAAGCCGGCGACGACGTGGTGGTCGTGGTCAGCGCGATGGGCGACACCACCGACGAACTGCTCGACCTCGCCAACCAGGTGAGCCCGTTGCCGCCCGGTCGGGAGCTGGACATGCTGCTCACCGCCGGTGAGCGCATCTCGATGGCCCTGCTGGCGATGGCGATCCACAACCTCGGCTACGAGGCGCGCTCGTACACCGGGTCGCAGGCGGGCGTGCTGACCACCTCGGTGCACGGCAGGGCCCGGATCATCGACGTCACGCCCGGCCGGCTCCGGTCGGCGCTGAACGAGGGCGCCGTGGTGATCGTCGCCGGCTTCCAGGGCGTCTCCCAGGACACCAAGGACATCACCACGCTGGGCCGGGGCGGCTCGGACACCACCGCCGTCGCGCTGGCGGCGGCACTGGACGCCGACGTCTGCGAGATCTACACGGACGTCGACGGCGTCTTCACCGCCGACCCGCGGATCGTGCCGAACGCCCGGCACATCAGGACCATCACCTACGAGGAGATGCTCGAACTGGCCGCCTGCGGCGCCAAGGTGCTGCACCTACGGAGCGTGGAGTACGCCCGAAGGGCCGGGTTGCCGATCCGCGTACGTTCGTCATACTCGACCAACACCGGCACGATGGTGACCGGATCGACGGAGGACCTACCCGTGGAGCAAGCACTTATCACCGGGGTCGCCCACGACCGGAGCGAGGCGAAGATCACGGCGGTCGGGGTGCCGGACGAGCCCGGCGCGGCGGCCCGGATCTTCGAGACCGTCGCCGCGGCCGAGATCAACCTCGACATGATCGTGCAGAACGTCTCGACCGAGGGCACCGGCCGGACCGACATCTCCTTCACCCTGCCCAAGACCGACGGCCCGACCGCGATGGCGGCGCTGAGCAAGGTCCAGGAGCAGGTCAAGTTCAAGGGCCTGCTCTACGACGACCACGTCGGCAAGGTGTCGCTGATCGGCGCCGGCATGCGCTCGCACCCGGGTGTCGCGGCCAGCTTCTTCGCCGCGCTCGGCGAGGCCGGGGTGAACATCGAGATGATCTCCACCTCCGAGATCCGGGTCTCGGTCGTCTGCCGGGACACCGACCTCGACGCCGCGGTCCGGGCGGTGCACGAGGCATTCGACCTCGGCGGCAGCGAGGAAGCGGTGGTCTACGCCGGGACCGGGAGGTAGCCACGATGGGGACGCTCCCCACACTCGCGGTGGTCGGGGCTACCGGCGCGGTCGGCACGGTCATGTGCGACCTGCTCTCCTCCCGGAAGAACGTCTGGGGCGAGATCCGGCTGCTCGCCTCGCCGCGCTCGGCCGGGCAGACGCGGATGTGCCGGGGCGAGGAGCTGACCGTCCAGGCGCTGAGCGCCGAGGCGTTCGACGGCGTGGACGTGGCGATGTTCGACGTACCGGACGAGGTCTCCGCGCAGTGGGCCCCGGTCGCGGTCTCCCGGGGTGCGGTGGCGGTGGACAACTCCGCGGCCTTCCGGAGCGACCGGGACGTGCCGCTGGTGGTGCCGGAGATCAACCCGGAGCAGGTGCGCAACCGCCCCAAGGGGATCATCGCGAACGCGAACTGCACCACGCTGACGATGATCGTCGCCGTCGCGCCGCTGCACCGCGAGTACGGCCTGCGCGAGCTGGTGCTCGCCTCCTACCAGGCGGTCTCCGGGACCGGCCAGGTCGGGGTGGACATCCTGCACGACCAGCTCTCCAAGATCGCCGGTGACCGGGTGCTCGGCTCCCGGCCGGGCAACGTGCGGCAGGCGATCGGCGACGACCTCGGCCCGTTCCCCGCCCCGATGGCCCTCAACGTGGTCCCGTGGGCCGGCTCGCTGCGGGACGGCGGCTGGTCGTCCGAGGAACTCAAACTGCGCAACGAGTCACGCAAGATCCTCGGCCTGCCGGACCTGAAGGTCTCCGCCACCTGCGTACGGGTGCCGGTGGTGACCGGGCACTCGGTGGCCGTACACGCGGTCTTCGGCACCGAGGTGGACGCGGAGGGTGCCCGGGAGGCGCTGCGGAACGCTCCCGGGGTGATCCTGGTCGACGACCCGGCCGCCGGTGAGTTCCCGATGCCGATCGACGCGGTCGGCACCGACCCGTCCTGGGTGGGCCGGATCCGCCGCTCGGTCGACGACCCGCGCGCACTCGACCTCTTCGTCACCGGCGACAACCTGCGCAAGGGCGCCGCCCTGAACACCGCCCAGATCGCCGAGCTGCTCGCCGCCGAGTTCCTCGCCCGCCCCCGCTGACCCGCCCGCCGCGTCACGCGCCGGGGGATGATCGTGCTACTTCGGGGAAAGAGTCCCCTCGGCCCGCGCTCCAGGCCACTATTTCCCGTAAAGAGCGCGATCTTCGACGGGGAGCGGGGCCAGGCGTACGCCGTCCCGGCCCTCGCGCTTGACGTTGTAGAGGGCCTCGTCGGCGCGGCGCAGCGTCAGGTCGGGGGGCTCGTTGGGCTGCTGGACGGCCACGCCGATGCTCACCGTCCGGCCGGTCTGCCGAGCCGCCTCCACCAGCCGCTGCGCGATCCCGACCGCCTCCTCCGGGCGGAGCACCTCGACCACGGCCACGAACTCGTCGCCGCCGACCCGGTACAGCTCGTCGCCGTGCCGCAGCGCGCTCTGCAACGCCCGGGCGAGGTCGACGAGCACCCGGTCGCCGGCCTGGTGGCCGTAGGTGTCGTTGACGGTCTTGAAGTCGTCGACGTCGACGGCGAGCAGGGCGGTGTGCCCCGGGGTCGACTCGGCGATCCGCTCCCCGAACGACCCCTGGTGGCGCAACCCGGTGAGCGGGTCGGAACTGGCCCGCTCGCGCAGCCGGGCCAGCCCGCGCAGCCGTTCGAGGCAGATCCACGACTGGGCGGCGAGCAGTTCGATCAGGTTGACAGTGGTCGGGTCGGGGCGCATCGTCCGGGTGTCGCCGACCAGCAGCACCCCGCAGTACTCGGTCGGGCCGAGCGGTACCGAGATCAGCGTGCGTACCCCGGCGGCGATCAGCACGTCCTGGTCGGCGGTGGTCGGGTGCCGCCCCTCGCCGAGAGTGTAGGAGGCGCCGTAGGCGTGCGCGTGGGCCCGGAGCCGTTCCAGGACCGGCCGCCCGGCGCCGGCCAGTGCGGCGTGCACCCGGGATTCGAGCTCGTCGGGTACCAGGCTCGGGGTGGCCACCCGGGGCCCGGCCGGCCCGTCCAGTACGAAGACCGCGGAGGTGAGCCCGGAGACGTCCCGGGCGGCGGAGACGGCGGCGGTCATCAGCTCGGCCTCGGTGCCGGCCGAGGTCAACGCCGAGGCGTGCCGGAGCAGCTTCTCGCTGCGGCTCTCCGCCGGCGGGCCGCCGAGCTGCCCGATCCTGGTGCCGAGCAGCGCGGCGACCCGTTCGACGGTACGCAGCCAGGCGTCCAGGTCGACGTCGGCGGTCGGCCACTCCAGGTCGAGTACTCCGATCGGCTGCCCGGACCGGTCCAGGATCGGGGCACAGATCTCGGCCCGCACGTCCGGTCGCAACGGTACGTAGTCGGGTTCCTTCGTCACATCCGGGACCGTTTCGGTCTTTCCGGAGGCGTACACCCGGCCGACCGTTCCGGTGCCGGCCGGTACCGAGGCGAAGACCTGCCACGACCCGGTCGCGGCGACGCAACGGAGCCGGTCGCGGACCCAGAGCAGCACCGCGACCCGTCCCGGCGTGTGCCGGCCCAGCGCGGCGACCGTGACCTGGCCCGCCTCGACGGCGCTGGTCGCCGTGGGCAGCCGGGAGGTCACGTCGCGGACTACGCGGGAGTGGTCGGGTGACACCGTTTCCGATCCGGGGAGGAGGGGTTCCGAGGGCCCGACCAAGATTACTCAGGGTGCTGAGAATCCGCTGGGTCCGAGTGATCCGCGCCTCCCCGGTACGCTCCGTCAGCTGATCTCCGTCCGGGTGGTTCGACTCAGTCGATCATCGCGAGGGCGGCTTCCCGGCGGGTCGGCGGCGCCTCGACCGGCGAGCCGGCGTCGAACGGCGGCTCCGGGTCGTACTCGATGGCCAGCTGGACCGCCTGCGCGGTCGGCACGTCGGTCGCCTCGGCCAGCAGGGCCAGCGCCATGTCTATGCCGGCCGAGACGCCGGCCGCCGTGATGATCCGGTCGTCCCGGACCACCCGCTCCCGGACCGGGTCGGCCCCGAAGGCCCGGAGCTGGTCGAGCCAGCCCCAGTGGCTTGTCGCCCGCCGTCCGGCCAGCAGCCCGGCCGCGCCGAGCAGGAACGAGCCGGCGCAGACCGAGGTGGTCCACCGGGTGTGGCGGTGTGCCTGGGCGATCCAGTTCACCAGGGCGGTGTCGGCGAGCGCGGCGCGGGTGCCGGCACCGCCGGGTACCACGACCACGTCCGGGCGGGGCAGCTCGGCGTAGCCGGCGGTGGCGGAGATCGCCATCGTGCCCCGGTCGTCGAGCACCGGGCCGGGCTCGGCGGCGGCCAGGGTCACCGTGACGCCGGGCGCGAAGGCCAGCACCGTGTAGGGCCCGACGACGTCGAGGGCGGTGAAGCGGGGGTAGAGCGGGATGGCGACGTGCATTGTCGTTCCTCCTGGTTCGGGATGTGCGGCCGTGCGCCCTGTGTGCGGGCGTGCGAGGTCGGTTCCGGTACCGGATGTGCGGGCCGGATGCGCGGTGGGCTTCTCGTGGCCTGGGTGGGCCGGGCCGTCTGGCGGGTCCTGCGCGGGCAGGCTCAGGGCTGTCTGGAGCGGAATCGGCGGCGGTAGTCGCCGGGGGCGACCCGCCAGTGCCGGCGGAAGACGCGGTAGAGGGTCTCGGCGGCACCGAGTCCGGACTCCCGGGCCACCCGGTCGAGCGGGTGCTCGGTGTGTTCCAGCAGCCGGCGGGCGGCGTCGGCCCGGCTGCGCTCGACGTACCGGCCGGGGGAGACACCGGTCTGCTCGGTGAAGAGCCGGGAGAAGTGGCGTTCGCTCATCCCCGCCCGCCGGGCCAGCGCCGGCACGCTCAGGTCCTCGGTGGGATTGCCGTCGATGAAGCTCTGGAGCTCCCGCAGCGGCTCGCTGCGCGGCACCGGAGTGCGCATCGCGGTGCTGAACTGGCTCTGCCCGCCCGGCCGGTGCAGATAGACCACCAGGCCCCGGGCCACGTGCCGGGCGATCTCGTGGCCGTGGTCGGCGGCGACCAGCGCCAGCGCGAGGTCGATGCCGGCGGTGACCCCGGCCGAGGTCCAGACGTTACCGTCACGGACGTAGATCCGGTCCGCGTCCACCTCCACCGCCGGATAGCGCTCGCCCAGCTCCACGGCGCTCAACCAGTGCGTCGTGGCGCGGCGGCCGTCGAGCAGACCGGCCTCGCCGAGCAGGAGGGCGCCGTTGCAGACCGAACTGACCCGCTCGGCGACGCCGGCCAGCCGGGCGATCCCGCCCACCAGCACCGGGTCGCCCAGGTGTGCCGGTACGGCGAGCCCGCCGACCACCAGCAGCGTGTCGATCGGACCGGTCACCTGGTCGAGTGCCAGCGTCGCCACCGTCGCGACCCCGTTGCCGGCCGTCACCGGACCGGGGCGTACCGCCGCGACCTCCAGCCGGTAGCCGCGGCTCGCGCCGACGATCAGGCTCGCCAGCGCGAAGACGTCGGCCGGGCCGGCGAGGTCGAGGTTCTGGAAGCCCTCGAAGACAACTGCCAACATTCGCCGTCGCATGTGTTCATGCTGCTCGTGGCGGAGTTCTGGCGTCAACGACGCAGGTATTGCAGATTACGCCAGCCGGTGCGGGGTGGTCCGGGACCCGGCCTTGGTTAAGATCGGCCACAGTCTTTCTGATCATGACGACGGGGTCGGCGGACGGAGAAGCCCGACATGGCGAGGCTGCCCGACGAGGTGATGGCGGCGATCGGCCGGATCACGATCGCGGCCGGCGACCTGGAACTCATCCTGGCCTGGATCGGTGCCGACCAGGCAGGCGGCAACGCCTTCGAGGTACTGGCCAGACCGGGCGAACCGGTACGCGCCGCCCGTGGCTCCGTCGAGTTCGCCACCCCGGAGTACCGGCAGGCGTACCTGCCGGTGGTCGAGATTGCGGCGAAGCTGCTCGCCAAGCGGCACGCGGTCGTCTCCGCGATGTGGGTCAGCGAGGCTCCCGACGAGTCGGCGCAGCGCTGGGAACTGCTCGACGACCGGACCCACATCCGCCAGCTCGTCGATCCGCGCGCCCTGGACGAACTGTCCCGGCAGCTGCTGGAGGCGCGGAACAGGCTGGTGGCGATCGTGACCGCCCAACTCAACAACGACCCGGTCCCCGCCCCATGACATCCCGGGTCGACCCGACGGGTGCCGTGCGGACCGTGACGGTCGGCCCCGACGACTGGCAGTCGTGGCGGAAGATCCGGCTGCGTGCCCTCCGGCTGGACCCGGACGCGTTCGGCTCGACCCACCAGCGCGAGGTGGCGTTCACCGAGCCGGAGTGGCGGGCCCGGCTGGACGGTGCGAGCGGGCCGTCCGTGCTCGCGTACGCCGGGGACGAGCTGGTCGGGATCGGGGCCGGCTGGCTGCCCGAGCCGGGCCGGCTGATGGTGGTGGCGATGTGGACCGAGCCGGACCGGCGCGGTGCGGGCATCGGCCGGCAGGTCCTCGACCACGTGGTCGGCTGGGCCCGGGAGCGCGACCTGCCGGTCGAGCTGTGGGTCGCCGACGACAATCCGGGTGCCCGCCGCCTCTACGAGCGGTACGGCTTCCGCCCCGACGGCCGGACCGCACCGATCCGGGAGGGCGGCGACGCCACGATGAGCCACCTGGTGCTGCCCGGCTGAACCCGTCTGGTGCGGGTCCGGAAAAAATGTTGGCCGGTGATGTCGAGAACGGATGGCCGGCTCCGTCCCCGCGCTGGACGTGACCAGAATGGGTCGCACCAGCACCGAGGAGAGACACGATGGCCAAGTACCTGCTGCTCAAGCACTACCGGGGCGCTCCGGCCGCGGTGAACGACGTGCCGATGGACCAGTGGACCCCGGAGGAGATCTCGGCGCACGTGCAGTACATGCGCGACTTCGCGACCCGGCTGGAGGAGACCGGGGAGTTCGTCGACGGCCAGGCGCTCGCCCCCGAGGGGACGTTCGTCCGGTACGACGGCGAGGGGCGCCCGCCGGTCACCGACGGCCCGTTCGCCGAGACCAAGGATCTCATCGCCGGCTGGATGATCATCGACGTCGACAGCTACCAGCGTGCCGTCGAGTTGGCCGGGGAGCTGTCGGCCGCTCCCGGGGCGGGCGGGAAGCCGATCCACGAGTGGCTCGAGCTGCGCCCCTTCCTGACCGAGCCGCCGACCATCACGGAGTGACCTGCCGACGATGGACGACGCACTGCTCCGGAGTCTCACGCCGGGCGTGCTCGGCATCCTCGTCCGCCGTGGAGCCGACTTCGCGGCGGCCGAGGATGCCGTGCAGGACGCGCTTGTCGATGCGGTCCGGGTCTGGCCGGCGGACCCGCCGCAGGACCCGAAGGGCTGGCTCATCACCGTCGCCTGGCGCCGGTTCCTCGACGCGACCCGGGCGGACGCCGCCCGCCGCCGCCGCGAGGACCTGGTGGACGAGGAACCGGCGCCCGGGCCGGCGCCCGGCGCGGACGACACGCTCCAGCTCTACTTCCTGTGTGCCCACCCGTCGCTGACGCCGTCGTCGGCGGTGGCACTCACGCTGCGCGCCGTCGGCGGGCTGACCACCCGACAGATCGCCCAGGCGTACCTGGTGCCCGAGGCGACCATGGCGCAGCGGATCAGCCGGGCCAAGCGCACCGTCTCGGGCGTACGGTTCGACCAGCCCGGCGACGTCGCCACCGTGCTGCGCGTGCTCTATCTGGTCTTCAACGAGGGCTACTCCGGTGACGTCGACCTCGCCGCCGAGGCCATCCGGCTCACCCGACAGCTCGCGGCCGTGATCGACCACCCCGAGGTGGCCGGACTGCTCGCCCTGATGCTGCTGCACCACGCCCGCCGGGCCAGCCGGACCGCCCCGGACGGCACCCTCGTGCCGCTCGCCGAGCAGGACCGCAGCCGCTGGGACACCGGGGCGATCGCCGAGGGTGTCACGATCCTCCAGGCGGCCCTGGCCCGTGACCGGCTGGGCGAGTTCCAGGCCCAGGCGGCCATCGCGGCACTGCACGCCGACGCGCCCGTCGCCGAGGAGACCGACTGGGTGCAGATCGTCGAGTGGTACGACGAACTCGCCCGGCTCACCGACAGCCCGGTGGTCCGGCTCAACCGCGCGGTGGCGGTCGGCGAGGCGGACGGTCCCCGGGCCGGGCTGGCCGAACTCGCGGCGCTGGACGACGCACTACCCCGCTACGCGGCGGTGGCGGCGTACCTGCACGAGCGCGACGGCGACCTGGCGACGGCAGCCCGGCTGTACGCCGAGGCCGCCCGGAAGGCGCTCAACCTCGCCGAGCGCGACCACCTGACCCGGCAGGCCGCCCGGCTCAACTCGCGCCGCTGACGGTCCTGTCGCACCCGTGTGTGAGGCTTCGGCGCATGGCGACTTTCGTTCTGATCCACGGCGGCGGGGGCAGTGCCTGGGACTGGCACCTTCTGGTCCCCGAGCTGGCCCGGCGTGGCCACGATGTGGTGGTGCCGGAGCTGCCGATCGAGGACAGCTCGGCGGGGTTCGCCGAGTTCTGTTCGACGGTCGTCGACGCGGTCGGCGACCGGAGCGACCTCGTGATCGTCGGCCAGTCGTACGGTGCGTTCACAGCCCCACTGGTCGCCGCCAAGCTGCCGGCGCGGCTGATCGTCCTGCTCACCCCGATGGTGCCGAAGCCCGGTGAGAAGCCGGGGGACTGGTGGGACAACACGGGTTACCGCGGCGTGGAAGGGCTCAGCGAGGAGCAGCAGTTCTACAACGGCGTGCCGGCCGAGATCGTCGCGGAGGCTCCGGCGCATGTCCGGCAGCAGGTCAGTGGGGAGTGGGACGAGCCGTGGCCGCTGGATGCCTGGCCGGCGGTGCCGACGAAGGTGCTCGTCGCCCGCGAGGATCGGTTCTTCCTGGCCGACTTCCAGCGTCGGGTGGCTGTCGAGCGGCTCGGCATCGTCCCGGACGAGATCGACGGCGGGCACTGCGTTGCGCTCAGTCATCCGGAGCAACTCGCCGACCGGCTGACGGCGTACCTGCTGAACTGAGGGCGCTGGCTGTCCGCCTTGCGGTTCGGGCCGGCTTCTTCCTGTCCCAGCGTTCTCCCAGAGCGGTTCGAGACACGGGTCAGGCCCGGTATCACTTGCCGTGATACCGGGCCTGAGCTGCACTTACTCTGGTCGGGGTGGCCGGATTCGAACCGACGACCTCTTCGTCCCGAACGAAGCGCGCTACCAAGCTGCGCCACACCCCGAGGCGTGCCGAGCAATAGTAGCCCACCCGTCCCGCCGGGCAAATTCGGTATCCGCCCCGGTGCGCCCCGGGCCACGCCCGCGGCCGACCGGGCAGCCGAGCGTGGAATCAGGCTCAGCGTGGGATCAGGGTCAGCGCGGGATCAGGGTCAGCAGTGACGCCTCCGGCCGGCAGGCGAACCGTACCGGGGCGGTGGGGTGGGTGCCGAGGCCGGCGGAGACGTGCAGCCAGGCGTCCGTACCGGGCCAGCGGTGCAGGCCCCGGGCCATCGAGCGGGGCAGATCGCAGTTGGTGGTCAGCGCACCGACCAGCGGGACCCGGACCTGGCCGCCGTGGGTGTGGCCGGCGAGCAGCAGCGTGAAGCCGTCGGCGGCCATCTCGTCCAGCACCCGGGGCTGCGGGGAGTGGGTCACCCCGATGGCGAGGTCGGCTCCCGCCGGCACCGGTCCGGCCACCGAGGGGTAGTCGTCCCGTTCGACGTGCGGGTCGTCGACGCCGACCAGCTCGACCTGCCGCCCGCCGGCCTTGATCGACGTACGGGCGTTGTTCAGGTCCGCCCAGCCGGCGCCGACGAGTACCTCCCGGAGGTCCTCGGCGGGCAGCTCGACGCCCTGCACGTACTCCCGCTCGGGCAGCAGGTAGCTGAACGGGTTCTTCCAGACCGGTCCCCGGTAGTCGTTGGAGCCGAAGACGAACGCACCCGGGTAGTCGAGCATCGGTTGCAGCGCCCGGAGCGCCCCGGGGACCGCGTCGGGGTGCGCCAGGTTGTCCCCGGTCACCACCACCAGATCCGGGTCGGTGGCGGCCAGCGAGGCGACCCAGGACTGCTTGCGGCGCTGGTCCGGCATCATGTGCAGGTCCGACAGGTGCAGGATGCGCAGCGGTTCGGCGTCGGTGGCGAGTACGGGTACGTCGTACCGGCGCAGGGTGAACAGGTTGCGCTCGACCAGCGAGGCGTACGCCAGGACGGCGCCGCCCGCGACGACGGTGCCGGCGGCCAGCCGGAATACTGTGCGCTTTCGCATGCCGCTCAGGGTAGTTTGACCCTCCATGGGCACCCTGAAGGACCTCCTGACCACGGACATGCGTTCCGCGCTCAAGGCTCGGGACGAGCTGACCACCTCGACGCTGCGGATGGCGCTGGCGGCGATCGGCACCGCCGAGGTCGCCGGCAGGCAGAAGCGGGAGCTGTCCGATTCCGAGGTGCTGGCGGTGCTGACCAAGGAGGCGAAGAAGCGCCGCGAGGCGGCGACCGCCTTCGGGGACGCCGGGCGGGCCGAGCAGGCCGAGCGGGAGCGGGCCGAGGGCGAGGTGCTGGACCGGTACCTGCCGAAGCAGCTCGCCGACGAGGAGCTGGCCGAGCTTGTGGCGGGGGCGCTGGCCGCCGGTGGCTTCACCGAGCGCGGCCAGATGGGCCCGGCGATGAAGGCGGCCCAGACCGCGGTGGCGGGCCGGGCCGAGGGCGGTCGGGTGGCTGCCGAGGTACGCCGGCAGCTCGGCGCCGGCTGACGGTCGGCGCACCCGCACCCGCGATAGTCGACGGGCGACGGTTGACGTACGACGGGCGGGCACCCGGCTGGGGTGCCCGCCCGTTCTCGTCGTACCCGGTCAGCGGCGGCCGGGTGGCCGGGGGCCGCCGGGGCCGCCCGCCGTGCCGCCGGCCGGTGCCTTGCCGTTGCTGACCTCGATGCTCACGGCTCCACCCTTGATCGTCCGGCCCTCGGGGCTGGTGCCGGCGGCCGTGCCGGCCGGGCAGGTCGAGTTGACCTGGCTGCCCACCTCGGCGTCGAACCCGGCGCCCCGGACCCGGGAGAGCGCGGTCTGGACCGGCTGGCACTTGACGTTCGGGATGTTCCGCTGGTCACCTTCGACGGTCTTCCCGCCGGGCGGGGTGAACTGGATCGACGGTTTGCCCTTCATCGCGTCGCGGAGCGTCTGGTAGACGGCGTGGTTGACGCCACCCGGCTCGTTGTGCCCCATGTTCTGGGTGGTCTCGGCCCAGTCCGGGTCGGCGAGGATGCCGGCGACCGAGAGCTGCTTGGTCATCACCACCAGGGAGGCGCTCTTCTCGCTGTCCGTGGTGCCGCTCTTGCCGGCGACCGGCTTGCCGACGGCGCCCTTCACGTTGCGGGCGGTGGCGCCCTTGCAGCGGGAGGTGGCGGAGCGGTCGCCGACCGGGCAGCGGGCCGCGTCCACGGCGGCCCGGGCCACCTCGGTCTTGATGTTCTGCGAGCAGCGCGGGTTGGCGATGTCGAGCTTGTTGCCCTCCTGGTCCCGGATCAGCTGCACCGGGATCGGCTCGCAGTACTTGCCGTCGGCGGCCAGCGTGGCGTACGCGTTGGCCAGCTCCAGCGGGGTCGTCTGGGAGACGCCGAGGGTGAACGCACCCCAGCCGTCCGCGGCCTGCTTGGTGGCGGCGAAGTTCGCGTCGTTGCTGGCCCGGAAGGTGATCCCCATCCGCTTCGCCGCGTCGACCACCTTGGCCGCGCCGACCCGCTCCTGCAGCGGCACGAAGAAGGTGTTCACCGACGAGCCGAACGCACTCCACATGTTGTGCACGCCGGCCATGCTCTTGCTGGCGTTCTGTGGGCAGTACTTGTTGGTGCCCGGGCAGGCGGCCTTCGAGCCCCGTTCGACGATGTACTTCGTCTGGGCGACCTGCTTGGCGTTCATGCTCCACTCCAGCGGGTAGCCGTTCTCCAGGGCCGCCACGATGGTGAAGATCTTGAAGGTCGAGCCGGCCTGGTAGCCGGTGATGTCGCCGCCGCCGGTGAGCAGCGGGTTCGTGGTGTTCGGGTACGTACCCCGGATCTTCTTCTTCTTTTTCGCCGGGTTCGTGCTGATCTTGTTCTGCGGCTTGTTCGGGTCGTCGAGCTTGTAGTTCCGGTTCACCGCCAGCGCGCGGACCCGCCCGGTACCGGGCTCGACCGCCGCCACCATCATGGCTTCCTTCTTGCCCGTCTTGACGTTGCGCTCGACGGCGTCCTTGGCCGCCTTCTGGATCTTGGCGTCCAGCGTGGTGACCACGGTGTAGCCGCCGCTCTTGAGCCGCCGCTCCCGGTCGTACTGGGTACGGCCGAAGGTCTCCTGCTGCATCCACCAGCGGTAGAAGAAGTCGCAGAAGAAGCCCCAGTCGTTCTTGCCGACGTCGACGCAGCCGTTCGGGGTGCGCTTGTCCTTGACCACCAGCTTGATCGCCTTGGTCTTCTCGGCCTCCTCGCGGGTGATCGCCTTGGTCTCCACCATCTGGTCGAGCACCCAGTTGCGCCGCTCGACGGCCGCCGGGTAGCCGCTCTTGGTGGTCGGGTCGTTCTCCGAGGGGGCCTTCACCATTCCGGCCAGCATCGCGGCCTCTTCGAGCTTGAGGTTCTTCGGATGCTTGCCGAAGTACACCTGGCTGGCGGCGAAGATGCCGTACGCGCCGTTGCCGAACGGGGCGATGTTGAGGTAGCCCTCCAGGATCTCGTCCTTGCTCAGGTCGGCGTCGAGTTGCAGGGCGTACCGCATCTCGCGCACCTTCCGGGCGCTGGTGTCCTCAGTGGCCGCCACCACGTCCTGCGGGTGGGTGGCCGAGTAGGCGATGGTGAGCCGGACGTACTGCATGGTGAGGGTGGAGGCACCCTGGGTGGTGACCCCGGCCTGGTTGTTCGCCACGAACGCCCGGGCGACGCCGCTGACGTCGACGCCGTTGTGCTCGTAGAAGCGCTTGTCCTCGGCTGCGACCAGTGCCTTCGCGACCACCGGCGCGACGTCCTTGAGCGGCACGTCGCGGCGGTTCTCGTCGTACATGGTGGCGAGCGGCGTCTTGCCGTCGGAGGCGTAGAGGTAACTGATCTGCGGCGCCTTCTTGACGGTCAGCTCGGTGGGCAGCTTGTCGAACGTCTCCGCGCCGGCCTTGGCGGCCAGCCCGGACATCGCCACCGCGGGGAACGCGGCCGCGGCAACCACCACGCCGGCCAGCAGCCCACAGATCAGCAGCGACGCGGCGTTCGTGAAGACATTGTGGTCACGCTTCCGCATCCAGGTCACCTCGACAGGGTACGTGAGTCGACACAGCGGGCGCGCCCTGCGTACTTTCCCCATTTCCTGCGGGCGCTGGCCTCGTTGTGTTAAACGCACGACCCCTGGTGCGCGGTTGCGGGCTCCTTGCTGCCGAGTCTCCTCCCTCCGGGAAGTCTCCGCAGCGTTTTCGCAGATCGCGGCCGGGTAGTCAGGGCCGGATTGCCGGATGATGCGTCAATAAATGTCCGGGTTGACGGATTTGGCTGACAACGTTGCGTAATCAGTTGACTACAGAGCATGATGGTCGAGCGAGAGAAACGCATGTCGTCCGTGGTGCCCGGGGGAGGGCGGCACGGATGGCCGGGGGGTTATCGCCGGCTGACCGGCTCTGGTCGGTAGCGGGACTGCAAGGGGGGACAGGAACAGATGGGCATGATCACAGATTGGCCCACGTTGGCGGCGTGTCAGAACGGTGATCCTGACGCGCTGTTCGTGCAGGGTGCCGAACAGAACGTGGCGAAGCGGATCTGCCGCAGCTGCCCGGTGCGGTACGAGTGCCTGGCCGACGCGCTCGACAACCGCATCGAGTTCGGCGTGTGGGGTGGCATGACCGAACGGGAACGTCGGGCGCTGCTGCGTCGTCACCCGCAGGTGGCGAGCTGGCGCAAGATGTTCGAAGCGGCCTTGAAGAACAAGGACAAGGTCCTGGTCAACGCCGGCTGACAGCCGGTCGATGTCGGCCCGTGGCTGGCCGACATCGGTGCGGTCGACGGCCAGCTCCCGGGCCACCGCCTGGGCGGCCGGGGCCGGCGCCGACTGCCGGCCGGTCAACGCCGGCTGATCGCGGCACCTATCGTGCGCAGCCCGTCGACGTCGTGCACGTCGGCGGGCTGAGCCGTCACCGCCACCGTCGGCACCGCCGGGAAGGCGTCCGTGAAGACCCGGGCGACCCGCCGCTCCCGCGCCGCCTGCTGCACCAGCGCGGCGTGCGCCAGCAGCGTCTCGACGGTCGCCTCGTGGCCGCCCAGCTCCACCAGCCGCTCGGCCGCGGCCAGGCTCTCGGCCGCGGTCGGCCGCTCCACCGCCGGCCGGTGCACCCGGTTGAGCACCAGACCGGCCAGCGGCATCCGCTCCTGGCTGAGCCTGCCGGCGAAGTACGCCGCCTCCCGGACCGCGTCCGGCTCCGGCACCGCGACCAGCACGAACGCCGTCTCCCGTGCCTGGAGCACCCGGTACGTCTGCTCGGCGCGCTGCCGGAAGCCCCCGAACATCGAGTCGAGCGCCGCCACGAAGCCGGACAGGTCAGTGAGCAACTGGGCGCCGAGCACCTTCTGCACCACCCGGGAGAACATCCCGAACGAGGCCGTGACCAGGCTGAACATGCTCCGTCCACCACTGCGGGCCGGTGCCAGCAGCAGCCGGAGCATCCGGCCGTCCAGGAACCGGGAGAGTCGGGCCGGCGCGTCCAGGAAGTCCAGGGCCGACCGGGACGGCGGGGTGTCGACCACGATCAGGTCCCACTCGTCCCGGGCGTGCAA
Organism: Plantactinospora sp. WMMB782; assembly: GCF_049179135.1. Classification (NCBI taxonomy): domain Bacteria; kingdom Bacillati; phylum Actinomycetota; class Actinomycetes; order Micromonosporales; family Micromonosporaceae; genus Plantactinospora; species Plantactinospora sp. WMMB782. Next base: position 2,992,219 of record NZ_JBMHMC010000007.1, read on the forward strand.
CTGGCCCAGCTTCTCCATCGCCATGTATTCCTGGGTACCGGCGAAGGTCGAACTCATCGCCTGGTAGAACGGGTTCGCGAAGATCTCCGCCGCCTTCGCCGGATCGGTGTGCGCGAGCACCACGTCGTCGAAGGTCCGCTTCATGTCCAGCATCATGGCGTGCAGCTCGCCGCCGCTGGTCTCGACGTCGATCCCCTTCACCTGCCGGGGAGTGTTGTCCAGCTCGTTCAGCCCGAGCGACTGGGCCAGCCGCCGGGCCGGGTCGATGGTCAGCACCACCGTACGCCGGCCGTGCCGCTCGGCCGCCCGGAGCGCGAGGGCGGCCGCCGTGGTGGTCTTGCCCACCCCACCCGAGCCGCAGCAGACCACGATCCGGACGCCGGGGTCGGCGAGGATCTGGTCGATGTCCAGCTCCGGCGCTGGGTGATCGGGACGCACCAACCGAGCGTATCGGGACGGCGCGCCGCCGACGGCGTGGTGCCACTCAGGTGTGAGTCAATCGGCTGTCCGCCGACCGGGCGAGCGGCGGCGGGTCCGGGCGCCGGAGGGCCGGGTCGGGACGGGTCGGGACGGGAGGCCGGGATCAGCCGGCGGTCAGCAGCGTGTCCGCGATCAGGTCCAGGCCGGTGCGGTCCACCCCTTCGGCCAGCAGCGGCAGCTCCACCAGCGGCAACCCGAGTTCGACCAGGTCCGCCCGGAGCGACTCCTCCAGCTCCCGCCGGACGAGCTGGTCCCGGGCCTCGGCGTGCAGGCCGGCGACGGTCGCCCGGTCGGTCGGCAACCCGGCGGCGGTCAGTCCCCGGCGCAGTTCCGCCTGGGTGACCCTGCCGGCCAGCAGCGGCGGCCGGGTCGCGTTCAGGATCACCCGGCCGACCGGGATCCGCAGGCCGTTCAGGTCGGTGATCGCGTCGATGGTCTCCTGTACCGGCATCTCCTCCAGCAGCGTGACCACGTGTACCGAGGTCATCGGGGAGCGCAGCAGCGCCGCCACCCCCTCGCTCTGGGTCTTGATCGGGCCGACTTTGGCCAGCCGGGCGGTCTCGGCCGTGACGTTCAGGAACCGGCCGATCCGACCGGTCGGCGGGGCGTCCAGCACCACCGCGTCGTACACCCGGCGCCGGTCCGCCGTCCGGGTGGTGGCCTCCTTGACCTTGCCGGTGAGCAGTACGTCCCGCAGCCCCGGTGCGATGGTGGTGGCGAAGTCGATGGCGCCGAGCTTGCGCAGTGCCCGGCCGGCCGCCCCGAGCTTGTAGAACATGTCGAGGTACTCCAGGAGCGCCTCCTCGGAGTCGACGGCCAGCGCGCGCACCTCCCCGCCGCCAGGGGCGGTGGCGATCGACCGTTCCTCGTACGGCAGCGGGTCGGTGCCGAAGAGCTGGGCGATGCCCTGCCGGCTCTCCACCTCGACGAGCAGGGTACGGCGACCACCGCTGGCCAGCGCCAGCGCCAGCCCGGCGGCGACCGTGGTCTTGCCGGTCCCGCCCTTACCGGTGATCACGTGCAGCCGGGCCGGCCACCGGGCACTCGCCCGGTCGGCGTCCGCCCGATCACCCGACTCCTCGCCCACTCGCACCCTCCGAGCCTATCCAGCACCGGAGCACGGCCGGCCCCGGGAGCAGCGGCGGCGGCCGACCGGACCAGCCCCCGACCCGGTCCCGACAGGATCCAGGGGGCCGGGGCCGGGGCCGGCCGGGGAGACCGGGTGGGCCGGGGACCGGGCGGGCCGGGGCGGGCCGGGGTGGGCCGGGCGGCGGCGGATCAGGCGACGTCGCAGACCCACCAGCCGGTCTCTCGTACCACCACGAAGGTCAGCTGCTGTTCCACCGACCGCTCGTCGCCGGTCGTCATGGTCAGTCTGGTCGACAGGACGGCCCGGTCGGCGGTCTGCTCGTCGACCCTGGGCGTGGTCCACCGGAACCGTGCGGTGTCGTACCGTCCGGCGAAGTCCGCCACCTCCTGGATCTTCGCGGCGATCGCGTCGGTGTCCCGGGCGGCCGAGCAGACCAGGCTGCTCGCCCGGTCGGCGTCCCGTTCGCCGTACACGGCGGTCAGGAACTCGTCCACCGCGACGACCGGGTCGCCAGCCCCCTCACCCTGCTCCGCACCCCGGATCACCAGTACGGCGGAGACCGCGCCCACCACGCAGAGGAGCAGCGTGACGGCGAGTGCGACCGACGCGACGACCAGACCGCGCCGCTTCTTCCAACCGGCGGCGGGTCCGGGCGGCGGATGACCGGTAGGTACCGGATATCCGGGCCCGATGGGTCCTGGTCCGGGCTGGCCGGCGTGATAGCCAGCCGGACCGGGCTGTCCCGGAATCGGCAGCCCCGGCGCCCTCTGCCCGGGTGGCGCCGACACCGGCGGGGCGTGTCCGGGTGGCGCCGACACCGGCGGGGCGGAGGTGGGCGGGGTGGAGGGCGGTAGGGCGGCCGGCATCGGCGGCGCCGATCGGGTGTCCGCCGTCGTCGCAGGGTCCATCGGGGCGGTCGCCTCGGTCGCCTCCGTCGGACCCAGGCGGGCAGTCGCCTCAGCGGGAGCCAACAGTGCGGTCGCGTCCGCCGACCGAGTCTTGTCCGCCGGGGCCGTGGCCTTCGCCGGGACCACCGTGTCTACCGGAGTTGCCGTGTCTACCGGGGTTGCCGTGTCGTCTACCGGGGCTGTTGAACCCGGTGGGGTGGGCGGGGCTACCCGCTGGGTGGGCAGCTCCGGGGAAGACAGGGCCGGCTCGACCGGTTCCTCGTCGGACTCGTCCCCGGTCGGCCCGTCTGCTGATGCCGAGGCATCAGCTGGTCGTTCCGCCATCTCCGCCGAGATCGGAACAGTCGACTCGGCCGGCGGCGAGGGCTCGGCCGGCGGGTGGGTGGGTTCGTCGCCGTCGGACGGTTGCCTCATGTCTCCCCAATCCCCGCACGGCCCCCGATGCGGTGGTCAAGGCGCCGGCCGGGCGGGTCGGGCGGGCTGGCGTGGTCCGTGGGTGTGGCGGCAGAGCTGTGGCGACCCGCCCCGGCAGGGTATCCCGGCCCGCCCGACCGGAGCAGCCACGCCTGCGCGCCGTGGGACAGTGCCCGTTCCGCCGGCACCGATCGGGAGGCGTACGCGTGCCACCGGGGCCGCAGCCCGTAGGCTGTCGCCGAACAAGTCCGAGACGAGGAGACCTCTAGCGATGCAGAAGTGGGAGTACGCCACGGTGCCGCTGCTCACGCACGCCACCAAGCAGATTCTCGACAACTGGGGCGAGGACGGCTGGGAGCTTGTGGCGGTTATACCCGGTCCGAACCCGGAGCAGCTCGTCGCGTACCTCAAGCGGGCCAAGTCGTGACGGCTGGGCCACACGCCAAGCTCGCCGAGCTGGGCCTGCTGCTCCCGGAGGTGGCGCCGCCGCTGGCCGCGTACGTGCCGGCGGTGCAGTCCGGCCGCCAGGTGTACGTCTCCGGCCAGTTGCCACTGCGGGACGGCAAGCTGCTGGCCACCGGCCGGGTCGGTGCGGGGGTCTCGGCCGAGCAGGCGAAGGACCTGGCGGAGCAGTGTGCGCTGAACGCCCTCGCCGCGATCGACGCGCTGGTGGGCCTGGAGAGCGTCGTCAAGATCGTCAAAGTGACCGGCTTCGTGGCCTCCGCCGACGGGTTCACCGGGCAGCCCGGCGTGCTCAACGGCGCCTCGGAGCTGTTCGGCACCGTGTTCGGCGAGGCCGGCCGGCACGCCCGGAGTGCGGTCGGGGTCGCCGAACTGCCGCTGGGCGCGCCGGTCGAGATCGAGGTCGTCGTCGAGGTGGCCTGACCGGTCGAGGTCGAGGTCGTCGTCGAGGTGGCCTGTGCCGGCCGAGGTGGCCCGAGTCAACCCCCGGCTGAGCCGCCGGCCGTCGGACCCGAGCCGGAACACGGCAGGTCACGGGCCGTTCGCCCGCGGGTCGTACCATCTCTGCCATGACCGGGCACGTGACCGCGCCGGCGGCGGCGCTTGCCGACCAGCTACCGAGCTGGGCGGCGCTGGTCCGGGCACCCAACCCGGGACCGATGACCCTGGACGGCACCAACACCTGGGTGCTGGGGGCGCCGGGCGCGGGCGAGGTGGTCGTGGTCGACCCGGGCCCGCTGGACGAGGGTCACCTGGCAGCCGTGGCCGGGCGGGGTCGGGTCGCCGGGGTGCTGGTCACGCACGGCCACCCCGACCACACCGAGGGGCTGGACCGGTTTCTGGAGCTGACCGGCGCCGAGCACCTGATCTTCCGCTGCGCGTGGTCGAGCGTCGAGCTGGCCGGTCTGCGGATCGGGCTGCTGCCCACCCCGGGCCACACCGCCGACTCGCTCTGCTTCGTGGTCGACGGTGCCGGCGAGCGGGCCGTCCTCACCGGCGACACCATCCTGGGCCGGGGCACCACTGTCGTCGCGCACCCCGACGGTGATCTCGGGGACTACCTGGCCAGCCTGGCGAAGCTTACCGAGTTCTCCGGCGTACCGGCGCTGCCCGGCCACGGGCCGCCGCTGGCCGACTGCGCCGCCGCGGCCCGGTTCTACCTGGCCCACCGGCACGCCCGGCTCGACCAGGTCCGCACGGTGCTCGGCCGGGGGGCGCGGACCGCCGCCGAGGTGGTGGCGGCGGTCTACGCGGACGTGGACCGGTCGCTCTGGCCGGCGGCCGAGTGGTCGGTTCGGGCCCAACTCGCCTATCTCGGTCACTCGGGCGGGGAGGGCGATTCCGGCCAGGAGAGCCGGAAATCCGGCCCGGTCGCGCAAGACCGGGAATCCGGCCCGGGGGCCGGTGGGTTGGAAAATCCGTGACCTGCCCGGTGTGTGGAACTGTCGCCGTACCCGGTGCGCGGTTCTGCCACAACTGTGGAGTCGCGCTGCCGGCTGCCGCGACCCTGCCGCAAGCGGAGCGCCGCGTCGTAACGGTGCTCTTCGGCGATTTGTCTGATTTTACCTCCTGGTCGGAGGACCTCGACCCCGAGCGGGTCAGTACGGTCACCGACCGGGTCCTCGCCGCGCTCGCCGGTGCGGTCAAGACCTTCGGCGGGCACGTCGACAAGCTGACCGGTGACGGGATCATGGCCGTCTTCGGCGCCCCCGTCGCGCACGAGGACGACGCCGAGCGGGCCGTCCGGGCGGCGCTGTCGATGCAGCGCGCGGTGCGCCGGGTCCTCGACGACGAGCAGGGCGGCGGCGCCCCGCTCGGCCTGCGGGTCGGGCTGAACACCGGTGACGTGGTCGCCGGGATCCAGGCCTCGATCGAGTACACCGTCATCGGCGACACCGTGAACACCGCCGCCCGGCTGGCCGACGCCGCCGCGATCGGCGCCGTCTACGCGGGTGCGCGTACGGCGGCGGCGACCCGGCGGGTCGCTTCCTGGCGGCAGCTCCGACCGCTGCGGCTGAAGGGCAAGCGGGAGCCGGTCGAGGCGTACGAGCTGCTGGGCCTGCTGGACGCACCCGGCACCCGGTCCGGGCTCGGTGACGAGGCACCGTTCGTCGGGCGGGAGACCGAGATCGGCCGGGTCGCCGGTCGACTCGCCGAGGTGATCGACCAGGGGCAGCCCCGGGTGCTGCTGATGACCGCCGAGGCGGGGATCGGCAAGTCCCGGTTCGCCGCCGAGGTCGAGCGGCTGGCCGCCGGCTACGACGTCGGCGCCGGCCGCTACGCGACACACACCGGTGCCCGGGTGCTCTCGGTGAAGTGCGCCGCGTTCGGGGAGCGCCGCCGGCTGGCCCCGCTCGCCGACCTGGTCCGGGCCGCCGTCGGCCTGCCGGACAGCCCGGCCACCGCCGTCACCCGGCCGGTGGTCGAGGAGCGGCTGCGCCGGCTCGGCCAGCGGCTCTCCCGGTACCGGCCGGATCCGCCGCCGGTCGCCGTCGACCTGCTGCTCGCCCTGCTGGGCTATGCCGAGCTGCCGCCCGCGCACGGCACTGTGCCGGCGGGTCCCGCCGAGTGGTCGGCCGGCGAACCGGGTCCGGACGCGGACGCGATCCCGGCCGCCGTCGCCGAGCTGCTGAGCGCGCTCGCCGCCGAGACTCCGCTCGCGGTCATCGTCGACGACCTGCACGACGCCACCCCGGAGACCATCGACGCGCTCGGCGTGACCCTGTCCCGGCTGACCGGTCCGGTACTGGTGCTGCTGTTCGGTCGCCCCGAGCTGGTCCGGACCGCCGGTGCGCTGACCCGGGTGTCCGACGCCGAGGTGCACGCGCTGCCGCCGTTGCGCGGTGCGGACGCCGCCCGGCTGCTGACCGCGTACCTCGGTGGGGGGCGGTTGCCCCAGGCCGACGTGGACCGGCTGCTCGCCACCGCCCAGGGCAACCCGTTCTACCTCGCCGAGCTGGTCACCCTGCTGATGGAACGGGGCGCGCTGACCACCGTGCGCGGCCGGCCCGCGGCCCGACCCGGCACCACCGTCCCGAACGCCGTTTCCACTGCTCCCGCCGTCTCCGGCTCCGTCGGCCCGGCCGCCGGCTCCGCCGTACCCGCCGGCTCCGCCGTACCCGCCGACACCGGGCCCGTCGGTTCGGGGGCCGCCGCCGTCGGTTCCGGCACCGGGCCCGTCGGTTCGGGCGCCGGTTTCGGTTCGGGCGCCGGTTTCGGTTCGGGTGCCGCTGCGGGGTCGGGTGTCGGTTCGGGCGCGGCCGTCGGTCCGACCGCCAGCGGCGTCGTCGGTTCGGCAGTGGCCGGAGGGGCCGGCCCGGTCGCCGGTGCCGGTGTGGGATCGGCCGGCATCTGGCGGCTGGCGCCCGGTTCGCTCGGCAGCCGGCTGCTCTCCCGGGACCTCGCCGCCGTGCTGGCGGCCCGGATCGACGCGCTGCCGGCGGACGCCCGGGCGGCGTTGCGGGACGCGGCGGTGGTCGGCGACACGGTGCCGGCGGGCGCCCTGGAGGCGCTGCGCGAGCGGCGGGCCGGCCGCGAGGGGCGGCCCACCGCCGTCGTCGCGGTCGAACTGGAGCGGGCCGTCGAGGAACTGCTCCAGCGCCGGATGCTGCACCGCAACCGGGACGGCTACATCTTCGCCACCCCGCTGATGCGGGAGGCCGTCTACGCCGGCATCGGCAAGGCCGACCTCGCCGACCGGCACGCCGCGCTCGCCGAGTGGGCCGCCCCGCCGAACCCGGGAACCGGACCGGCCGAGGTGGTCCCGCCCGGGGCGAGCGGCCTGCCGATCGCCGAACGCGACGCCTTCGTCGCCGAGCACGCCGAGCGGGCCAGCGCCCTCGCCGACGTGATCAGCCTGCGACCCGACGCCACCGCCCGGAACGTGGCGCCACTCGGCATGGCCGCGCTGGGCCGCTCCGCCCGCCGGGCACTCGCCGCCGGGGAGCCGGCCCAGGCCGTCGAGTACGCCGAACGCGCCGCCCGGCTCGCCGGTGAGTCGGTACCCGGTGGCGACCGGCTGGTGCACGCCCGCGCCCTGCTCCAGGTGGGGCGGATCGCCGAGGCGCTCGCCTTCGCCGAGAAGATCGGGGCGAACGCCGGTGACGACGTGGCGGTACGGGCCGGGGCGCTGCTCGTCGTCGGCCAGGCGTACCTGGCCCAGGGCGACCAGGCACGGGCGGTGCACTCCTGGCAGGAGGCGTTGCAGGTGGCGACCCGGCACGACCTGCCGGGCCCGCGCGCCTCGGCGATGCGGCGGCTCGGCATGGCGGACTTCGTCAGCGGGCGGCTGAGCCAGGCCAGCAGCCGGTTCGCCGGGGCCTACCAGGTCAACCTGGATGCCGACGACCCCCGGGGGCAGGCCTGGTCGCTACAGAACCTGGCCTGGGTGACCACCACCCGGGGCGACTTCGCCGGCACCGACGCGGTGCTCGGCCGGGCGGCCCGGCTCTTCGCCGAGATCGACGATCCGGTGGGCCGGGCCTGGTTGCGCGGCACCACCGCGTTCGCCCGGCTGCTCGCCGGCCGGCTCGGCGAGGCACGCCGGCTGGCGAGGGTCTTCCTGCCGTTCGGCGAGCGGGTCAGCGAGGCGTGGGCGGTGGGTACGCTGCGCGCGGTTGAGGCGTTCGCCGCCGCCGAACTCGGTGAACTCGCCGACGCCGACCGCGAGGCGCGGCGGGCCTACCGGGACTTCGCCGCCGCCTCCGACGACTGGGGCCGGGGCTTCGCCCTGGTGGTACGCGGCGCGGTGGCGCGCGGGGTGGGCGAGCCGGAGCACGCCACCGACCTGCTGACCGACGCGCTCGGCTACGGTCGGCGCACCTCGCACCCGCTGCTGACCGGGCTCGCCGGCACGCTGCGCGGATTCGTGGCGCTGGACCGGGGCGACGTCGCGGCGGCGGAACGGGACGCCGAGGCGGTGCTGGCGGCGGTGGAGCCGCACAATCCGCTGGCGCCGACCCAGCTCGGTCCCCGGATGCTGCTCGCGGCGAGCCGGTTGGCCGACGGTGACGCGGCGACGGCGGTACGGCTGCTCGAACCGATCGCCACCGCCGGTGCGGTGCCCTCGGTGCTGGTGAGCCGCCGTCAGGCCCTGGCCCGGTACGCTTCCGCGCTGCTCGCCGACGGGCGTACCGCCGACGCGCTGGACTGGGCCCGGCAGGCGGCCGAGTCTCCGGGCGAGGACATCCGCAGTCGGGTGATCGCGGTGCGGGTACTCGCCGAGACGCTGGCTGGGGCGGGGCAGCCGGTGGCGGCGGCGGAGGCTGCCGAGGAGGCGGTCCGGCTGGCGTACTCGACGCAGCAGGCGAGTGAACGGGCCGCGGCGGAGGAGTTGCGGGACCGGCTGCTCCGGCCGTCGGCGGAGTCTGCCCCGGACCGGCCGGTGGTGGTCCGGCAGCGGCGGGACGCCGATGAGTTGCCGGGTCCGGCCGTCCACTTCGACACCGTCGATCTCCGGGATACCGCCCGGCCGGGACAGCCGCTAGCCTAGATCCGTGGCCGTCCATCGGGACCGGCGCCGGGCGTGGAGGACCGCGGGTGAAGCTGCCTCGTTCGGCCGCAGGCTGGACCGTCGCCGTCTTCGGAGGGCTTGCCGCGCTGCTCGGCGCCGTCGGCCTGATCCGTCCTGAGTGGCTGCTCGGCATGCTCGGTTTCGAGGTGCCCGATCCGGCCGGGCGGGCCGCCGGTGACCACACCCGCACCTTCGTGGCCGCCTCGTCGATGGCCTCGTTGAACATGGGCGTCTACTACCTGCTCGCGGCGGCCACACAGTGGCGGTCGTTCTTCGTGTTCACCGTCCCGTTCCGGCTGCTGACCTTCACCGTCTTCACGGTGCTGGTGTCGACCGGGGCGGCGCCGGGACGGTTCTTCGGAGTGGCCCTCTGGGAGGGTATCGGTGCGCTTGCCACCGCCGCCGGTCTCTGGTACGACAGCCGGCGTATTGGCATCCAGCCGGTAACAGCCGAGGGTGCGGGGGACTGAACCGACTCATGTTCCCGGTATTTTCGAATCTGTGACGGAGACCCCGCCAGGCGCGCTGCCGATGCCCGTCGTGCCAGGTCTGACGGATTTGCAGGTGTTTGCCCGGGGTGGTTACGCCACCGTCTACCGGGCCACCCAGCAGTCCGTGGGGCGTGAGGTGGCGGTGAAGGTCGAGAACCGCACGCTGGACAGCGACCGGGACCAGCGCCGGTTCCTCCGCGAGGCCCGCGCCGCCGGCCGGATGTCCTCGCACCCGCACGTTGTCGACCTCTTCGACGCCGGGGTCACCGAGGACCAGCACCCCTATCTGATCATGGAACTCTGCGACGGGTCGTACGCCGAGCGGATGCGTACCTCGCCGCTGGACCCGGTGGAGGCCCGGGACGTCGGGGTGAAGATCGCCGACGCGCTCGCCGACGCACACCAGCTCGGGGTGCTGCACCGGGACGTCAAGCCGGCCAACATCCTCTACTCCCGGTTCAACGAGCCGGCGCTTGCCGACTTCGGGCTGGCCGTACTCGCCGAGGCGCGGGACTCGGCGATCACGCTGGAGGTGCTGACCCCGGCGTACGCGCCGCCGGAGATGTTCCGGCACAGCCCACCCTCGCCCGCCGTCGACGTGTACGCCCTCTGCGCCACCCTCTACGCGGTGATGAGCGGCAAGCCGCCGCGCTGGCAGGCCGACCGCAACCCCGGCCTGCTCGCCCTGCTGGAACTCTTCACCGAGCCGATCCCCGAGCTGCCGGGCGTACCGAGCCGGTTGCTCGACCTGCTGCGCTACGGGATGGCCAACGATCCCGCCGACCGGCCCAGCGCGGAACAGCTGCGGGACCTGCTCGCGGCCGTACCGCTGGATCCGCCGACCGTGGTGAACACGCCGACGCCGGGCGTCGTCGCCGCCGTGCCGGTGTCGGGGATCCCGGTCTCCGGGATGCCGGTTTCCGGGATTCCGGTCTCCGGCGGCTCCTGGCCGCCCGGTGCGCTGCACGACCAGTCCCGCACCGGCGTCTCCGGTGGTGGGGTCTCGTCGGGTGCCGGAGTGGGAGCGGTGGCCGGGTCCACCTCCACGCCCTCGCCCCGCACGCCCGTCTCCGGCGTCCCAATTTCCGGCAGTCCCGTTTCCGGCAGTCCCGTTTCCGGCGTCCCGGTCTCCGGGAGTCCGGTCTCCGGCAGTCCGGTCTCCGGGAGTCCGGTTTCCGGCGCGCCGACCTCGGGTGGTGCCCCGCCCAGCGTCTATCTTTCGAGGTCCTACACGCCGCCGCCACCCCGGCCCGGCTCCGGCCCGCCCGAGGTTGACGGCGAGCCGACCGTCTCCCGGCCGAGCCGCCGCAAACGGCGCTACTGGATCTTCGGTGGGCTGGGCGCACTGGCTCTGGTCGCCACGATGGCCGGCGGCTCCTGGTACGTCGCCACCCGGGGCGGGCCGGGCCCTTCGCCGAGCGGGCGGGCGCTGCCCAGCACCGCCGGCCCGACCGCCGGTCGGCCGACGGTCGGGATCGGTGCCCTGCCGGGCTGCCAGCTGCCGCTGCCGGAGGTCGCCCGCTGCCCGATCGAGCTGGAGTGCTTCGGGCCGGTCCGGCTGCGGGGCAGCGCGGCGGAGGCCAGCGAAACGTCCTGCTCGGGGCGGCACACCTGGGAGTCCTATGCCGAGGGTGACCTGCCGTACGGGCTGGACGCGGCCGACCACGCGGCGGTGAAGGACGACGACCGGGTCCGCCAGGTCTGCAACGCGACCGTCTTCCGGCGCACCACCACGCTCATCGACGTCGCCGGATGGAAGTTCGAGGTGTTGCCGCCGACGGCCGGGCAGGCCGGTGGAACCTTCCGCTGCCTGGCCGGCAAGGGCGTCGACCGGCTCACCGGCCCCACCCTGACCGCCAACTGACCGCCGCCGCGTCGCCGACCGCACCGCAGCGCTGACCTCGCGCGTCGCCGACCGCCGCGCCGTGCTGCCGCCGGGTGTTCGCCGATCGCCGCGCCGTGCCGACCACCGAAGTGGACGTTGCCGGTTACGCTCGGCGTCAGCATCCCCTTCCGAACCGGGATCCGCCGATGACCGAGAGATCGCCCAGTGGCCGGGTACGGCTGCTCGGCACGACCCTGGCGGTCGTGCTCACCCTGCTGCTCGCCGCGGGGGCGGGCTGCGACAGCCAGCGCGGCCCCGAGCCGCCGTCGGTGCAGGAGAAGCTCAAACAGTCGCACATCTACGGCCAGAGCAAGCTGCGGATCGGGGTCGCCACCTTCGAGCCGCTGATGGGCGTACGCGAAGAGGACGGCACGTACCGCGGGTTCGACATCGACATCGCCCGGTACCTCGCCGCCTCGCTCGGCTATGCCGGGGACGAGCGGATCGAGTTCGTCCACCTTGCCACCGAGGACCGGATCCCGGCGCTACAGAGCGGGCAGGTCGACATCGTCGTCTCCAGCTTCTCCATCACCGAGGAGCGGCAGAAGCTGGTGAGTTTCGCCGGGCCGTACTTCGTCACCACCCAGGAGGTGATGATCCCCGTCGCGCTGAAGAACCAGGTCCGCACCATCGAGGACCTGCGCACCCCCGGTTTCCGGGTCTGCGTCGGCGGCGGGTCGACCACCGAGGCGGAACTGGAGAAGCACGAGGTCAAGACACTCGTGGTGAAGAACGTCCGGGACTGCGTGCAGGGGATGATCGACAACAAGTACGACGCGGTCAGCTCCGACGAGACGATCCTCGCCGGCTTCCGCTCCAGCTACCCGACCCGGTTCGAGATCGTCGACATGCCGTTCGGCACCAGCGAGCAGCTCGGCGTCGGGGTGCCGATCAGCGATCCGGCCCTGCGTGACCTGGTCGCCTTCTTCCTACAGAAGAGCTACCTGGAGGGGCGGGCCGGCCGGACGAGTCCGTGGCTGTCGGCGTACCACCGCAACCTCGGGCCGTGGCTCGGGCCGGACCGTCAGCAGCCGCCGCCGTTGAACGTCCCGGACCTGGTGGACTTCGACGAGAAGGCACCGGTGTGATCCCCGCCGGGCCGGAGCCGACCGCTTCCCGGCCCGGCGGCCCGCGGGCCCGGACCGACGTCGAGCCGGTCGCGCTGGCCGAGCTGCCGTCGGCAGGGGATCCGAAGTCCGGCGTCCCGGTGCTGACGGCGGCTGCGGCAGACGGTGACGGCGACGGCCGGCGGGAGGGGCCGGCACTCGGTTGGCCGTCCGCCACGGATGCGACGGAGCGGCGATCCCGGGCCAGCCAGTCGTTCTGGACGCTTGTCGTCGGGGTGCCGGCGATCTTCTCGGTGCTCCGGCTCGGCGTCGAGGCCGGCGGCGAGTTGCAGACCACCCTGCTGCTGGTCGCCAACGTGAACCCGGTGAACCTGGCCGCCGCGCTTGTCACCACCGCGGCCCGGCTGGTCTCGGCCGGGCTGGTCGCGGTCTTCGCGATCGGCGCCGTGCTGCTGGTCAGCGCCGAGCGTAACCCGTCGCACCGGATCGGCCGGCGTCCGCCGATCTTCGCCCGCTGGCGGGCGACCGCCCCGCCGTGGGTGGTGATCGCCAGCTTCGCCGTCGCGCTCGCCACCTGGCCGATCCTCTACCTGCCGCTGTTGCTGCCGGCGTTCGCGGCCGCCTTCCAGCTCAGTCCGGACCGGCTCGACGAGCGGCGGATTCCCCGGCTGCTGATCCTCGCCGCGCTGCTGGCCGGCTACGCCGTACTGGTGCTGCCGACCCTGGGTGACGCCTGGGCCCAGCGGGAGCCGTTCGCGGTACTCGTCGTCGCGGCCCCGCCGCTGCTGGCGATGCTCGTCACCGGCCCCGTACCGGTGGTGGTGGCCCGACCGCTCGCCATGACCGTCCAGCTGGCGGTGCTCGGGATGCTCTGCTGGGCGGCGCTGCCGGTGATCACCACCCCGGTGCTGCCGCTGACCGTGACCACGATCCGGCCCGCCGACGACGGCACCGACACCGGGACGGATTCTGGGACCGGTACCGGGACGGGTTCCGATGCCGGGACGCGGCCGCCGGGTTGGGACGGCGGGTCGGGGCCGCCGGGTTGGGACGGCGGGTCGGGCGGGCCGGGGTCGGAGACCGGCGGCGTCGAGCGGCTGCGGGGACACGTGATCACCGTGGACGACGTCAACATGGTGATCCTCCAGGAGCGCGGCGGGGTCCGGTACGTGCCCACCGGTCAGGTCGAGGCGCAGGTGCTCTGCCCGACCGAGGAGGAACTGCCCCGGTACCGGCTGCGGATCCACGGCTTCCACGTGGAGGACTCGCTGCTGGAAGGGATGGGTCGGCGGGTACGCCCGGTGAACCGGATCGACGCGGAGTGCCGTACCGGCCCGGTCCGCTGAGCTGGTCGCCGGCACACCCCGGCGGTCCGGGGCTTCGGGTGGCTCAGTAGCTCTTCGGCTGCCGCAGCACGCGCTGGGCGACGAAGTTGAGGATCATCTCCCGGCTGACCGGTGCGATCCGGCCGGCCCGTACCGCGCCGAGCAGGGTGGCCACCCCGTAGTCGGTGGTCATGCCGTTGCCGCCGTGCACCTGGATGGCGGTGTCCACGGCCAGCGCCGCCGCCTCGGCCGAGGCGTACTTGGCCAGGTTCGCGGCGACGCCGGCCTCGACGTCCCGGCCGGCGTCGTAGAGGGTGGCGGCCTTGGCGGTCATCAGCCGGGCGAGTTCCACCTGGACGGCCGCGTGCGCGAGCGGGTGCGCGACGCCCTGGTGGGCGCCGACCGGCCGACCCCAGACGCGCCGGGTGGCGGTGTAGCCGGAGGCGCGCTCGATGGCGTACCGGCCGGTGCCGGTGCTCATCGCGGCGACAGTGATCCGCTCCGGGTTGAGCCCGGCGAAGAGGGCCGGCAGTCCGGCGTCCAGCCCGCCCCGGTCGGCCGGCTCGGCCGTCCCGCCGACCAGGGCGTCGGCGGGCAGCCGGACGTCGTCGAGGTAGAGCAGCCACTGGTTTTCCGGGGAGACGATCTCCATCTCCAGCTTGGACCGGGTCAGTCCGGCCGCGTCCGTCGGGACGAGGAAGAGCGCCGGGCGCAGCCGCTCCTCGGCGGGTTGTGTCGGGGTCGCCTGATTCTCGTCGGGTACCCGGGCGACGACCAGGACGTGATCGGCCTCGTCCACGCCGGAGATGAAGCACTTGCGGCCGGAGAGTAACCAGTCGCTGCCCTCCCGTCGGGCCACCGTGCCGAGCCGGTGGAAGTTCGAGCCGGCCTCCGGCTCGGTGATGGCGAAGGCGATCTTCGACGATCCGTCGGCGAGCCCCGGCAGGAAGGCGTCCCGCTGCGCCTGTGTGCCGTGCCGGCCGATCACCGTGCCGGCGATGGCCGGCGAGACCACCAGGAGCAGCAGCGGGCAGCCGGTCGCCGCCAGTTCCTCGCAGACGATGGCGAGTTCGGTGATGCCGCCGCCACCGCCGCCGTACTCGACGGGGATGTTCACCCCGAGATATCCCAGCCGGCCCGCCTCGTCCCACAGTTCCGTGGTGTGCTCGCCGGCTTTCGCCCTGGCGACGAAGTAGTCGTGGCCGTAGCGCTGCCCGAGAGCCCGGACGGCCTCCCGGAGCTGCCGCTGCTCGGGGGTGGGGTCGAAGTCCATGCGGGATGCCTTCCGACGAGGGGACCTGGGTGTCTGGCCGGGTCGCACCACCGGGCGGGCGCGGTCACCGGCATCGGCGGGGCCGGCTGTCCCGGCTCCGCCGCCGCGGCTACGGCGGTTCCGTGGTCGGGGCTGGGAGTTGCTGTTCCGGGGTTACCACGGCGAGTACGGCGCCGGTCTCCACCTGCGAGCCGGCGGTGACCGGCAGTTCGGTCACCATCCCGGAACCGGGGGCGGTGACCGGGTGTTCGAGCTTCATCGCCTCCAGCACGAGCAGCGGTTCACCGGCGGCGACCCGCTGCCCGACCGCCACCAGGGTCCGGCTGACCGTGCCGGGCAACGGGGCCAGCAGCGAACCCTCGGCCAGTTCCGGAACCGGTTCGGCGTACCGGGGGAGTTCGGTGAGCGTCACCGAGCCGTCGGGACCGTCGACGAAGCAGACCGCTCCGACCTGGTGTACGTCGTACACCTGACGTACGCCGTCGACCTGCAGCACGGTGCCGGACGGTTCGCAGCCGAGCAGCACCACCTCGGGCCGGTCGTCCGGTCCCGGCTGTGCGGTGTCGCCCGGTCCCGGCTGTGCGGTGTCGCCCGGTCCCGGCTGCGCGGTGTCGCCCGGTCCCGGCTGCGCGGTGTCGCGGGAGCCCGACCGCGCGGCGTCGTCCGATGCGGAAGGTGTGGCGTCGACCGGCCGGGCTGACCAGGCGACCAGTGCGCCGGAGCGGTCCAGCCGGTAGTCGACCTCGATCGGGCCGGCCGGTGCGGCGTACCCGATGGTCTGCCCGGTGGTGGGGACGTTGCGCCAGCCGGACGGCAGGGTGCCGAGCACCGGGGCGGCGGCCCGGCGCGCGGCGGCCCCGGCCAGCGCGGCGGCCAGCCCGGCCAGCCCGACCCGGTCCGGCGGCAGCAACGGGGCGAAGACCTCCGGATGCCGGCCCAGGAAAGCCGTGTCGATCTCGCCCGCCCGGAACTCCGCCGAACCGAGCACCCGGACCAGCAGGTCCCGGTTGGTCGCGACGCCGTGCAGCCGGGTCCGGCGCAGCGCTCCGGCCAGCGCCCGAACCGCCTCGTCCCGGGTCGGTGCCCAGGCGACCAGCTTGGCGACCATCGAGTCGTAGTGCACCCCGACCACCGAGCCGTCCCGTACCCCGGAGTCGAGCCGCAGCCCGGAGTCGCGCCGCCGGTCGACGCCGAACTCGACGTCCACCCCCGGTACGGCGAACCGGTGCAGCGTGCCGGTCGCCGGCAGCCAGTCGGCGGCCGGATCCTCGGCGCAGAGGCGCACCTCGATCGCGTGCCCGCTGACCTGCGGGGCGGTGGTCGGCAGCGCACCCCCCTCGGCGACCAGCAGTTGCAGCCGGACCAGGTCGAGACCGGTGACGCACTCGGTGACCGCGTGCTCGACCTGGAGCCGGGTGTTCATCTCCAGGAAGTGGAACTCGCCGGCCGGGGTGAGCAGGAACTCGACGGTGCCCACCCCGAGATAACCGACGGCGCGGGCGGCGGCCACCGCCGCGCTTTCCAGCCCGGCCCGCAGCCGCGGGGTGACCGCGACCGAGGGGGCCTCCTCGACGATCTTCTGGTGCCGGCGCTGGATCGAGCACTCGCGTTCGCCGAGCGAGAGCACCGTGCCGTGCCCGTCGGCGACGACCTGCACCTCGACGTGCCGGGCCCGCTCGACGTACGGCTCGACGAAGACCGTGCCGTCGCCGAACGCGGCGGCGGCCTCCCGGCGGGCCGAGGAGATCGCGGACGCCAGGTCGGCCGGATCGCGGACGACCCGCATGCCGCGCCCGCCGCCGCCGGCCGCCGCCTTGACCAGTACCGGGAACGCGGTGATCCGCTCCGGGTCGGCGTACGTCGGCAGCATCGGCACCCCGGCGTCGGCCAGCAGCGTCTTCGCCTCGGTCTTGTCGCCCATCGCCGCGATCGCCTTCGCCGGTGGGCCCACCCAGGTCAGCCCGGCGTCCCCGACAGCGGCGGCGAAACCCGCGTCCTCGGCGAGGAAGCCGTAGCCCGGGTGCACCGCGTCCGCCCCGGACCGCAGGGCCGCCTCGACCAGCAGCTCCACCCGGAGGTACGTGTCGACAGACGCCGCACCCGGCAGCCGGACCGCGAGATCGGCCTCGCCGACGTACGGCGCTTCGGCGTCCGGGTCGGAGTGCACGGCGACCGTCTCGATGCCGAGCGACCGGCAGGTGGCGAAGACCCGCCGGGCGATCTCGCCCCGGTTTGCCACCAGCAGTCTGCGGATCATCGTTGCTCCCTTTTGGGTGTAAGGAAGGGCACCTGCTTATCGTTTTCTGTTGTAACGGGGGCCCTTCCCAACACCTCAGAGCCGGAAGACGCCGAAGGTGTCGGCGCCGCGTACCGGTCCGTTGTGGACGGCGGAGAGGCAGAGCCCGAGGACGGTACGGGTGTCCCGTGGGTCGATCACGCCGTCGTCGTAGAGCCGCCCGGAGAGGTACAGCGCGGCCGACTCGACCTCGATCCGCTGCTCCACCATGGCCCGCATTGCGGCGTCCGAGTCCTCGTCGTAGGGCCGGCCTCTCGCCTGGGCCGCCTGCCGGGCCACGATCGAGAGCACCCCGGCGAGCTGACTCGGCCCCATCACCGCCGACCTGGCGTTCGGCCAGGTGAACAGGAAGCGCGGCTCGTACGCCCGCCCGCACATGCCGTAGTTGCCCGCCCCGTACGAGGCGCCGAGGTTGACCGTCAGGTGCGGAACCGTCGAGTTCGACACCGCGTTGATCATCAGTGCCCCGTGCTTGATGATGCCGCCCTGCTCGTACTCGGTGCCGACCATGTAGCCGGTGGTGTTCTGCAGGAACAGCAGCGGGATGTCGGCGGCGTTGGCGAGCTGGATGAACTGGGCCGCCTTCTGCGCCTCGGCGGAGAAGAGCACCCCCTGCACGTTGGCGAGTACGCCGACCGGATAGCCGTGCAGCTCGCCCCAGCCGGTCGCCAGGTTGCGCCCGTACGCCGGCTTGAACTCGTCGAACTCGGAGCCGTCCAGGATCCGGGCCAGCACCTCGCGCGGGTCGAACGGCACCCGCAGGTCGCCGCTGGGAATGCCGAGCAACTCCTCCGGGTCGTACTTCGGCGGCGCGGGCACGGCGGTGCGGGGCGGCGGGCCGTGCTTGCGCCAGGCGAGCCGGCGTACGCACTGCCGGGCCAGCCGCAGCCCGTCCCGCTCGTCGGCGGCGACGAAGTCGGCCAGCCCGGAGGTCCCGGCGTGCATGGTGGCGCCGCCCAACGACTCGTCGTCGGCGTCCTCGCCGGTGGCCATCTTGACCAGCGGCGGCCCGGCCAGGAAGACCTTGGCCCGGTCCCGCACCATGACGGTGAGGTCGGACATCCCCGGCACGTACGCCCCGCCGGCCGTCGCGGTGCCGAAGACCACCGAGACGGTGGGGATGCGGGCCGCCGAGAGCCGGGTCAGGTCCCGGAACACCTGCCCGCCGGGGATGAAGATCTCCGCCTGGCTGGGCAGGTCGGCCCCGCCGGACTCGACCAGGTTCACCATCGGCAGGCGGTTCGCGTGCGCGATCTCGCCGGCCCGCCTGGTCTTCTGCAACGTGTACGGGTTGATCGCGCCGCCGCGTACCGTCGGGTCGTTGGCGACGATCACGCACTCGACGCCCTCGACCACCCCGATCCCGGTGACCACGCTGGCCCCGGTCGGGAAGTCGGTGCCCCAGGCGGCGACCGGGGAGAGTTCCAGGAACGGGGCGTCCCGGTCGAGGAGCAGTTCGATCCGTTCCCGGGCCAGCAGTTTGCCCCGGGCGTGGTGCCGGGTCACGTACTTCTCCCCGCCACCGGCGCGGGCGGCGTCCAGCGCGCCCGCCAGCTCCGCCAGCCGGTCCAGCATCGCCGCCCGGTTCTCCCGGTACGCCGTGGCCGCCGGGTCGACGGCCGTCCGCAACACGCTCACGACCAGCTCCTCCGTTCGTGCCGCGTCATCGTCCCGCCTTCCGCTGCCGATACCACTCGGTCGGTGGACCGGGCCGGTCGGTCGGTGTCTGGCCGGGCCGCTCGGTCGACGGTTCGTCGAGCAGGTCGGTCGGCAGTTCGACGAGTCGGGCGCGGAGCAGCTCGCCGAGCGCCTTGGCCTGGGGGTCGAACCGGGTCGAGCCGGCCGCTCCGGCCGCCCCGAGCAGCCCGGGCAGGACGAAGTTGACCGCCCGCAGGTTCGGCAGTTCGTAGCGGCGTACCGGCAGGGTGGCGGTCTCCGGCAACAGGGTGCGGAGCCGGTCCACGGTCAGCCAACCGCGTAGCCACCGGTAGCCGCCGGTCGACCGGGCCCACACCCCGAGGTTCGCGTCGCCACCCTTGTCGCCCGACCGGGCGCCGACCAGCGCCCCGAGCGGCACCCGCCGGATCGTCCCGCCGCTCTCGGTTGTCGTCCCGCTCTCGGTTGTCGTCCCGCTCTCGGTTGTCGTCCCGTCCTCGGTTGTCGTCCCGTCCTCGGTTGTCGTCCCGCTCTCGCCCGCCGCTCGGTCTCCGATGGCCGCCCCGTCCTCGGCCGGCCGGTCGGGGTAGCTCGCGGTGAGCGTCGGGGGTGCGATCTCGACGCGCTCGCCGGAGGGCAGGACCGCGACCTGGCGTACCCCTTCCTGGGCCACCTCCTCGACGGCGAAGAGCCCGTACGGGCTGGCGTCGCCGGGTGGGGTGGTGAGGGTGCAACCGGGGTAGGAGGCCAGGGCCAGTTCCACGGCGGCGGCCGAGAACGCCCGCCCGGCCCGCTTCGGGTCACCGTCGCTCAGGTGTACATGCAGCAGCGCGCTCGCCGTCTCGGTGTCGGCCGCGTCCGGGTGGTCGGTACGGGCCAGCGTGAACTCCAGCCCGTCGGCGCCGATCGCGTCGGTGAGCTGTGATTTGACCAGCGTCGCCTTCGCCTCGATGTCGAGTCCGCAGAGGACGAAGGTCATCGAGTTGCGGAAGCCGCCCAGCCGGGTGACCCCGACCTTGAGGGTGGGCGGCGGGGGCGTGCCGCGCGCCCCGCTGACGCGTACCCGGTCCGGGCCGGCGTCGGCCAGGGTGACCGTGTCGAGCCGGGTCACCACGTCCGGGCCGAGGTAGTCGGGGCCGGCGATCTCGTACAGCAGTTGGGCGGTGACGGTCTCCCGGGTGACCGCGCCGCCGGTGCCGGGATGTTTGGTGAGTACCGCCGAGCCGTCCGCGTGCAGTTCGGCGACCGGGAAACCGGGGCGGCGCCCGCCGTCCGGCAGTTCGGCGAAGAAGCTGAAGTTCCCGCCGCTGACCTGTGCACCGCATTCGAGGAGGTGACCGGCGACGGTCGCCCCGGCCAGCGGTTCGAGGTCGGCGCGGGTCCAGCCGAAATGGGCGATTCCCGGGCCGACCACCAGCGAGGCGTCGGTGACCCGACCGGTGACCACCACGTCCGCCCCGGCGCCCAGGCAGGCGGCGACGCCGAACGCCCCCAGGTACGCGTTCGCGGTCAGCGCGCCGGGGCGGTCCAGTGCGTCGCCGTCGACGTACCCGATCCGGACCGGCAGTCCGAGCCGGTCGGCGAGGGAGCGGAGCGCGGCGGCCAGCCCGGCCGGGTTCAGCCCGCCGGCGTTCGTCACGATCCGGACGCGGCGGTCCAGCGCGGCGCCGAGACACGGTTCGAGCTGCCGGAGGAAGGTCCGGGCGTAGCCGAGTTCCGGGTCGCGCCGCCGGTCCCGGCCGAGGATCAGCATGGTCAGCTCGGCCAGGTAGTCACCGGTCAGCACGTCGAGTTCGCCGCCGTCGAGCATCTCCCGCCAGGCGTCGAACCGGTCCCCGTAGAACCCGGAGGCGTTGCCGACCCGCAGCACGTCCGGGCTGGCTCCGATCACCGCACCGGCCGGCCCGGGGCGTCCGCCCCAGCCGGCGGCCGGGCGGGGCCGGGCGGGCCGGCGAAGACCTGGGCGATGCCGAGCCACTCGGTGGCGACCGGCCCGACCGCGACCAGCGCCAGGTCGGCGGGGTGCCGCCGCCTGGTGACCAGCAGGCAGAAGTCCAGCGCCGGCCCGGTGACCCGGTCCGCCGCCTCGGCCGGCCCGAACTGCCAGGGCTCGCCGTCCGGGCCGGTCAACTCGAACCGCAGCTGCACGTCGGGGACCGGGCGGCCGTGGGTGGCGAAGGCGTGTCCGACGGTACGGGTACCGAGGTAGGCGACGTGCCGGAGCCGGGCGGTCGGGGTACGGGTGACGCCGAGCGCGTCGGCGACGTCCTCGCCGTGCGCCCAGGTCTCCATGATCCGTGCGGTCGCCATCGAGCTGGCCGACATCCGGGTGCCGTACCAGGGCATCCTGCCGCCGGCCGGTACCCGGCGCAGTGCCTGGTCCAGGGCCGACCGGCCGGCCCGCCACCGCCGCGTCAACTCGGGCACGGGGGCCAGGAACTCGGCCGCGCCCCGGTCGATGAAGCCGTCCGGATCCTCCGCCGCGTGCCGGATCGACTCGGCGAACGCGTCGACGTCGCTGGCGGCGAGGGTGGCGACGTGGTCGGTCCAGGCGAGGTGGGCGATCTGGTGCGCGACGGTCCAGCCGGGTGCGGGGGTGGGGCGGGACCAGTCCGGCTCGGGCAGCTCCGCCACCAGCGTCTCCAGCGCCGCAGACTCGGCGGCCAGGTCCGTCAGCAGGCTGTCGAGATCGACCATGCGCAGGCTCCTTGCCGTTGTCGGTGCCAAGTCAGTTTGATGCGGTGCGGTGCCGGATCACGGGTTTCGGTGCGGTGTAGTGCCCGGTTCCCAACGAGGTGTCGTGCCCGGTTCCGGGTCCGGTGTCGTGGTTGACGGTCAGGACGGCGTCGTCGCGATGATCGAGGCGAGTTGCCCTTTCCAGACGCCGAGCAGGGCGGTGCGCCGGGTCGAGTCGTCGGAGAGCAGGTTGGCCACCCCGAGCCCACGGAGCAGGTCGAGAGTCGCCTGGATCGCCTCGCGTACCCCGGAATGCCGTTCGTCGGCGCCGAGCAGGTCGACGGTGAGCCGGTGCATCTCCCGGCCGACCCGGGCCTCCATCGGCACCAGCGCGTCGCGCAGCTCCGGATCGGTCCGCCCGGCGACCCACAGCTCCAGGGCGGCGACGAAGAGCGGGCCGGTGAAGGCGGTGGCCAGCATGTCTACGACCCGGTCGAGCCGTTCGGGTCCGGCCGGCAGACCGGCAGCCTCGGCGCGGATCTCGGCCGCCCGGCGCTCGGCCAGGTGCTCGACGGCGGCCATCACCAGAGTGCTCTTGGTCGGATAGTGGTGCAGTTGGGCGCCTCGGGAGACACCGGCCCGGGCCGCCACAACAGTGGTTGTGGTGCCGGACCAGCCCCGCTCGACCAGACACTCCACAGTGGCTTCCAGCACCCGGGCCTGGGTCGCCCGGCTGCGCTCCCGCTGCGGGGTACG
This sequence comes from Plantactinospora sp. WMMB782, assembly GCF_049179135.1. Taxonomy (NCBI): domain Bacteria; kingdom Bacillati; phylum Actinomycetota; class Actinomycetes; order Micromonosporales; family Micromonosporaceae; genus Plantactinospora; species Plantactinospora sp. WMMB782. The sequence goes on from NZ_JBMHMC010000007.1 coordinate 3,014,510, forward strand.
GGTCGGTGCGGTGGACATCTGGACAGCCTGCCCGCCACAAAACAAACAGTCAAGACTGCTTGTTTTCCGTCTCCGGTCTGTCATCGCCGAACGTCGGCCACCCCACACCCGTGCCTGGCCGCCTGGTCAGCGGCGGCGGATACGGTTCGACCCCGCATCGTCCACCGGGTGATGGGGATGCGGGGCCGGGCGTGCATGGTCGGTCAGACGCGGTTGGGTTCAGACGCGGGCGGTCGCAACGTGGTCGTCGGACCGTGGTCGTCGGACCGTGGTCGGTCAGTCAGACGCGGGCGCGGCGGGCCAGGCGCTCCGGGTCGAGGATGATGATGCTCTTGCCGTCCAGACGCAGCCAGCCGCGCGACGCGAAATCGGCCAGCGCCTTGTTGACGGTCTCCCGGGAGGCGCCGACGAGCTGGGCGATCTCCTCCTGGGTCAGGTCGTGGGTGACCCGGAGTACGCCGCCGTCCCGGGTGCCGAACCGGCCCGCCATCTGGAGCAGGTTCTTCGCCACCCGGCCGGGCACGTCGGTGAAGATCAGGTCGGCCAGGTTGTCGTTCGTCCGGCGCAGCCTGCGGGCGAGCACCCGGAGCAGTTGTTCCGCTATCTCCGGCCGGTTGTTCAGCCAGGGGCGCAACGCCTGCTTGCGCAGCCGAGCTAGCCGGGTGTCGATCACGGCGGTGGCGGTCGCCGTACGCGGGCCGGGATCGAAGAGCGAGAGTTCGCCGACCATGTCGGAGGGGCCCATCACGGCGATCAGGTTCTGCCGGCCATCGGCGGCCCGGCGGCCCACCTTGATCTTGCCGCTCAGGACGATATAGAGGCTGTCGCCTGGTTCGCCCTCGTTGAAGACGATTTCGCCCTTACGGACCTCGAGGGTCTCCATGTCCTTCGCGAGTGCCTCGGCAGCCTCGGGGTCAACACCCTGGAAGATCCCGCTCCGAGCCAACACCTCGTCCATCGCGCACCTCCGCCCACGCGAGCCGTCCGCGGCCGGGTTCCGGCCGGTGATCCGGCGCGCGCCGCCAAGTCTAGGCGCATGTGAAGACTAATCGGAGGAGCACCCCTGGAATCTTGATCCGGTGCCGGGCCGGGTAAGCCCAGACAACCCAGGGGTACGCCCGGTTTCGCGCACCACGTGTCCACCCGGGCGAGTCCACCCCACCCCCACCCACGCACACCCCGTCAACGGCGCCACTCCCCGCACGATCGCCCCGTGCCCCCACGTGGCAACTCCTTCCCCCGGACCCTCGCCATTCACCTGGACAACAGAGGCGTTACGGGGAGGCGGTAACGCCTCTGTTGTCCAGGTCGGTGTGCGGTGGGTGGGTGAGTGGGCGGGAGACGGCCGGGGGTGCGGGGGCGGGTGGGGGTGCGGGGGCTGGTCGTAGAGTCGGGCGGTGCAGAACGAGCCGCTGTTGACCTACCGGGTCGAGGACGGGCTGCGGGTGCCGCTGCTGGTCTGGCAGCTCGACCGGCCAGCGCTGGCGATCAGCTCCGGGCCGCTCGGCGGCGGGATCGGCGTACGGCACTGGGTGGTGAACGCGACCGTGCCGATGTCGTACCGCCGGGACGACCCGGACGTCCACCTCGGTGAACTGGCCGAGCGGTTCGGCCTGCGCGGACCCGGCGTCGGGCTGCTCACCGGCGTCGACGTGGCCGAGGTGGTGACCGCCGACGACGACGGTGTCCGGGTCTGGGCCACCGTCGGCCTCGGCGCCCCGATCTGGGCTGCAACCGACCCCGCCCCGTTCCCTGCACCCGCCCCGACCCCTGCACCCCTGCCGGCCTCCGCACCCCTGCCGACCCCTGCAGCCGGGCCGGCCTCCGCATCCGTGCCGGCCTCCGCACCCCTGCCGACCCCTGCAGCCGGGCCGGCCTCCGCATCCGTGCCGGCCTCCGCATCCGTGCCGGCCTCCGCATCCGTGCCGGCCTCCGCAGCCGGGCCGGCCTCCGCATCCGTGCCGGCCGCATCCGCCTGGACACCCGCAGCCGTGCCCGGGCCCGCATCCGGGTCGGCTACGCATGTCCGCACGGTGAATCATGTCGGCACGGTGAATGTCGTCGCGTTGCTGCCGGAGCGCCTCGGCGACGCCGCCCTGGTCAACGCCGTCGCCACGATCACCGAGGCCAAGGCGCAGGCACTGCGGGAACTGGGCCTGCCGGCCACCGGCACCGCCACCGACGCGGTCACCGTGCTCTGCCCGCCGGACGGCCCGGCCGCGCCGTACGGGGGTCCGCGATCCCGTTGGGGGGCCCCACTGGCCCGCGCCGCCTGCCGGGCGGTACGCGATGGCGGTGGCTCACCGGTCGTTCCCTGGTCACACCGCTGACCCGGCCCCGAATCCCCCGATCTCCCGTCCGCATCGGGTCGCGCCTGTCGGGTGCGGCGGCGGGTCGCGACGGTGGCCGGTGAGGGGTCGCGAGCGTGGCGTGGGTGGGCCATCATGACCTCCGTCGATCGCCGACGAGGCGGTTCGTCTGGACGGGGGAGCAATTCGATGGGACGACTCGGCAACATCCTGTTGGCCGCCACGCTGAGCGGTGGACTGGCCGCCGGACTCGTCGGCTGTGCTGGTGGCGACGAACCGGAGGTGCCTCCGGTCCCGGACACCTTCGTCGTCGAGGGCACCTCCCGGCTCGACGACCCGTTCGGCGACCTGGAGCTGGAGTCGCGGGCGCTGCCCGAGGACGCGGTACTCGTCGGCGCGGACTACGAGGTGGCGCTGAGCCGGTACGGCGTGGCGACGGAGCTGACCGAGGAGGCGGTCCGGGAGTTGGCGCTGCGTGGCCCCGGACAGGTGCCGCCCTGGCTGGCCGGTGAGGGCCGGGAGTTCCTGCTGCTGCACCTGACCGAGCCCGAGCAGCGTAAGCGGCCGCTCTCCAACCGCTTTCCGAAGGTGATGGTGCTGGTCGACGGCGTGGCCCGGGAACTCGACGGCACCGCGCTGCTGCCGGGCAGTGTCGTCGTCGTGTCGGTGCCGGCGGGGGCGGACGCCACCCTCGCGGTGAACGAGGGTGGGAACATCCAGTCGATAAGCATCCGTACCGGCAAGCTCGTCGGACCGTCGCCGCGGCCGGTGGCGCCGGCGCCGTCGGCGGCGGACCAGCCGGCCACCCCGTCGGACCGGCTGGTCGCCTCGGGCACCGTCCGGTTGACCGACTACGTCGCCGTGCCCCGGCGCGACCCCGGGCTGGGCTGGGATGCGTTGGTCGACGTCGATGTCAAGGTCGAGCTGCGCGGGAACGACGAGAAACTCGGTGCGGCCCGGTCCGGCATGCTCTGGGCGCGGGTGACCGCGAACCTGCACGCCAATCCCACCCGGGTCAAGTTCAAGATCGACCTGTCCCGCAGCCTGACGATCCGTACCGCCGCCGGACAGGCGCTCCGGGTTCCGGCCGGTACCTCCGTGACGGTGCCCGCCTTCGGCGCGGCGGGCTCGACGCTGACCGTCCCGGTCACCTGGTCGGCGGCGTTCCAGGTGCCGGCTGAGACCCGGAGGTTCTCGGTCACCTACCGCACCCGGGCCACCGTCACCGCCAACGACGGCCGGAAGGAGGGTTTCGAGCGGCGCGACACCCGCAACAGCGGCACGATCACCCTTAAGTGACGGCGACACTGACCGGTCGACGGTCGCCCCGGTGGACCGATCCCGGTACTGTTCCCGGGCGATGTACGACACCCAGCCGACTCCAGCCAAGTCCCGCCGGGCGCCCCGCGGCGCCGGCCGGACCGCCCTAGTCGTGACCGCGGTCCTCGCCGTGCTGCTCGGAACGGGTGTGGCCGCCGTGGCCGCCTTCGACCTGCTCGGCGGCGACGACACCGCCGGTCCGCAGGTCGGGCCGAGCGCCGCCGGCTCCGCCTCGACCGACCCGTCGCCGACCGGCGAGCCGACGCCCAAGGTCATCTCGATGTCCGCCACCGGTGACATCGTGATGGGCAACGCCCCGGGGCGACTGCCACCCAACGGTGGCAAGGGGTTCTTCAACTCGGTCAAGAAGGCGCTCGCCGCCGACCTGGTGATGGGCAACCTCGAGGAGCCGTTGACCGACGACACCGGCACCTCGAAGTGTGGCGCCAACTCGACCCGCTGCCACCAGTTCCGGGCACCGCCGTCGTACGCCGGGCATCTGAAGGAGGCGGGCTTCGAGCTGCTCAACCAGGCCAACAACCACGGGTACGACTACGGTAAGGCCGGCTACGAGAACACCCAGGAGGCCCTGGAGAAGTACGACCTCCAGCACACCGGCGCGCCCAACCAGATCACCGTGGTCGACGTCGAGGGCGTCAAGGTGGCGGTGGCCGGCTTCTCGTCGTACGCCTGGTCCAACAGTCTGGTCAACATCAGTTCGGCGAAGAAGGTGATCCAGAAGGCCGCCGGCATGGCGGACCTGGTCGTCGTGCAGGTGCACATGGGCGGCGAGGGCTCGGAGAAGACCCGGGTCCGGCCGGGTACCGAGATGTTCCTCGGCGAGAACCGGGGCGACCCGATCAAGTTCTCCCACTCGATGATCGACGCGGGTGCGGATCTGGTGGTCGGGCACGGGCCGCACGTGATGCGGGCGCTGGAGTTCTACAAGGGGCGGCTGATCGCGTACAGCCTCGGCAACTTCGCCGGCGGCGGTGGGACGCTGAGCAACAACGGCCGGCTCGGCTGGGGAGCCGTGTTGAAGGTCTCGCTGACCGCCGAGGGGGAGTGGGCGGGCGGGCAGCTCGTCTCGACGTACATGAACGGTTCGGGCCTGCCGACGATGGACCCGCAGCGGCGGGCCGCCGGCCTGGTCCGGGACCTCTGTAAGTCCGACTTCCCGAAGACCGGCGCCCGGGTGGCCACCGACGGCAAGATCACCCCACCGGCCGCCGCGAACTGATCCGGGCACCGGGAGCTGAGCCGGGCACCGCGACTGATCCGGGCACCGGGAGCTGGGCCGGCGACCGCGAGCTGAGCCGGCTGATGCCCCGGCCGCGAGTCGGGCCGGTTGATCCGGCGACCGCGAGCTGGCCGGGCTGATCCGGCGGCCGAGGAATGAGCGGGGCCGGCCGCCGCGAGCCCGGGCGGCTGAGCCCCGCCGGGTGGGCGGCGGGGCGGAAGGAGTTCCCATGCTTCGGCCGGGTCCGGCTCCCCGGCGTCGATGTCGTCGTCGCGACGTAGGCTGGCCGGCGTGAGTGCCAGAGACGAGTCGGCGCGGACCGGGGTCGAGGCCGCGCCCGGTGAGGCGACCCGGGCGATCCGGACAGCACGGTCGACCCGGCGTACCGTCGAATCCGATCTCGGCCGCAAGCGGCGGGCCCGGCGGATCGGCCGGGCGCTGACCGAGACCCACCCCGACGCCCACTGCGAGCTCAACCACCAGGGTCCGTTGCAGCTGGCCGTGGCGACCATCCTCTCGGCTCAGTGCACCGACCAGCGGGTCAACGAGGTGACTCCCAAGCTCTTCGCCCGCTATCCGACCGCGGCCGACTACGCCGGGGCGGACCGGGCCGAGTTGGAGGAGATGATCCGGCCGACCGGCTTCTTCCGGAACAAGACCAACTCGCTGATGAACCTCGGCAGCCAGCTGGTCGAGCGGTACGACGGCCAGGTGCCCCGCCGGATGGCCGACCTGGTGAGCCTGCCCGGGATCGGCCGCAAGACCGCGAACGTGATCCTCGGCAACGCGTTCGGGGTGCCCGGGATAACCGTCGACACCCACTTCGACCGGCTGGTGCACCGGTGGGAGCTGACCACCGAGACCGACCCGGTCAAAATCGAGTACGCCGTCGGCGACCTCTTCGAGCGGCGCGACTGGACGATGCTCTCGCACCGGGTGATCTTCCACGGCCGGCGGGTCTGCCACGCCCGCAAGCCGGCCTGCGGCGCCTGCACGCTGGCCCGGCTCTGTCCCTCCTACGGCCTCGGCCCGACCGACCCGGCCGCCGCCGCCAAGCTGCTGAAGGGTCCCCGGGCGCGGGACCTGGCGGTGCAGGCCGGAGTCGATCCCGACCTGGTGCCGGCGACCGCCGCCGTCGGCGACACCCCGTGAACCAGCATCGTCGTGGCGTCGACCGGTTGCGGCTCGGCGGGTCGATGCTGGCGCTGCTGCTGTTCGCCAGCGCCTGTACGGGACCGGATCCGGGCTCCGGGGCACCGCCGGCCGCCGACGACGGTACGACGACGACCGCCTTCGCCGACTGTGCCAACCTGACCACCCCGATCGCCGCACCCACCGCCCAGGCGGGCACGTCCGCCGCCGTCGCCCAGGCGGGCAGGTCCGCCGCCGTCGCCCAGGCGGGCACGCCGACCGGCTCGACCCGGGCGACCTCCGCGTCGACGCCCGCCGCGGAAGCCGGATCGGCCGGCGGGGTGGGCCGGGTGTTGCCGGCGCTGAGCCTGCCCTGCTTCGTCGGGACCGCCGAGGTAGCCGTCGGCGAGCTGCGCGGACCGGCTGTGCTCAACCTCTGGGCCTCCTGGTGCGCGCCCTGCCGCAAGGAGCTGCCCGCCTTCCAGCGGCTCGCCGAGCGGACCGGCGACCGGCTCCGGGTGGTCGGAGTGAACACCGGGGACGCGCGGCCCGCCGCCCGCTCGATCGGCGAGGACTTCGGGCTGAGGTTCCCCAGCCTCTACGACCGGGACAAGTCGCTGCTGACCGGGCTGGGCGGCCGGCCCGTACTGCCGGTCACGCTCTTCGTCGACGCCGAGGGGCGGATCCGGCACCGGGACGAGACGGGTGCGCTCGACGACACCGAGCTGGCCGCGCTGGTCCGGCGCCATCTGGGGGTGGCGGTGCCGTCGTGACCGAGCGGGAAATTCCCCGGTGGTGCGAGCCGCTGCTCACCCGGGTCCGGTCGGCCCGCGCCGAGGACTTCACCCGGGTACGCACCCCGGCCAACGGTGGACGGGCCAGTGCCGTGCTCGTGCTCCTCGGCGAACAGCCGGAGCACGGGCTGGACGTGCTGATCCTGCAACGGGCCGCGACCCTGCGTACCCACGCCGGGCAGCCGGCCTTTCCCGGCGGGGCGTGCGACCCGGACGACGAGGACGCGGCGGCGACCGCCCTGCGGGAGGCGTACGAGGAGGTCGGGCTCGACCCGACCAGCGTGACCGTACTGGCCCAACTGCCCCGGCTCTGGATCCCGGTCAGCGATTTCGTGGTCACCCCGGTACTCGCCTGGTGGCACCGGCCGCATCCGGTGCACCCGAGGGAGCCGGCCGAGGTGGCACACGTGGCCCGGGTGCCGGTCGCCGAGCTCGTCGACCCGGCCAACCGGGTCCGGGTACGCCATCCGAGCGGCTGGATCGGTCCGGCCTTCCAGTCCCGGGGGATGCTGGTCTGGGGCTTCACCGCCGGAGTGCTCGCCACCCTGTTGGAGATGGCGGGTTGGGCCCGGCCCTGGGCACAGGACCGGATCCTCGACCTGCCGCCGACCAGCCCGCCCCCGAGCCCCGCCCCCGGCACCGAGCTGCCGGCCGGGGTCGACGGGCTGCCGGCCGGGGCCGACGGGCTGCCGGCCGGGGTCGACGGGCTGGCCGGACCGGCACCGGCCGGCTGAACGCCGCCGGCGGGGTCGACCGGCGGGCGAAGCCCCGGCCGGCTGAACGCCGCCCCGGCACCGCGGTGCGCCCGATTCGGCGGTAAGCGCCGGTGGCCCGGACCGTTCTCAGGCTTCCCCCGTACCCTTGACGGGTGTCGGTGGTGGATGTCGTCCTGATCCTGCTCATGTTGCTGTTCGCGATCAGCGGCTACCGGCAGGGATTCGTCATCGGTCTGCTCTCCTTCACCGGCTTCTTCGGCGGTGCCCTGATCGGCCTCCAGGTCGGGCCGCTGCTCGCCGAGCAGTTCAGCAGCAACACCACCCGGGTCGTGGTTGCGCTGGCCTCGATCTTCGGCCTGGCACTGCTCGGGCAGGCCCTCGCCGGCTGGCTCGGTTCCCGCCTGCGGCACGCCATCACCAGCCAGGCCGGCCGGGCGGCCGACGACGTCGGTGGGGCGCTGATCTCGCTCTTCGCCGTACTCCTGGTGGCCTGGCTGGTGGCCGTCCCGCTGGCCTCCTCCTCGCTGCCCTGGCTGGCCAGCGCCGTCCGCAACAGCGCCCTGCTGACGGTGGTGGACCGGGTGTTGCCGCCGGAGGCGCAGGCGCTGTCCCGGGCGCTGCGGGACACCGTCGACACCAACGGGTTCCCGGACGTCTTCGGCGGGCTGACCCCGACCCGGTCCCGCGAGGTGGCCTCGCCCGACCCGGCACTGGCCGGGTCGCAGGTGGTGGTGAACGGGCGGCGCTCGGTCGTCAAGGTGCTCGGCAACGCACCCAGCTGTTCGCGCCGGATCGAGGGTTCCGGTTTCGTCTACGCCGACAACCGGGTGATGACGAACGCGCACGTGGTGGCCGGCACCCGTACCGTCCAGGTCGAGGTGGCCGGCGACCGGCACAGCGCCCGGGTGGTCGTCTACGACCCGGACCGCGACCTGGCGGTGCTCTACGTGCCGGAGCTGTCCGCGCCGGTGATGCGGTTCGCCAGCGGCGAGGCGGCGATCGAGGACGACGCCATCGTGCTCGGATTCCCGCTGGACGGGCCGTACAACGCCCAGCCGGCCCGGATCCGCGACGTCGGGGAGATCGCCGGCCCGGACATCTACGAGTCGGGTCGGGTCAACCGGGAGATCTACACGATCCGGGGGCTGGTCCGCAGCGGCAACTCCGGCGGCCCGCTGGTGGCTCCGGACGGCCAGGTGCTCGGAGTCATCTTCGCGGCGGCGGCCGACGACCCGAACACCGGTTTCGCGGTGACGGCCGACGAGGCCCGCTCCACCGCCAGCAGCGGTCTGGAACGTACCCGGGTCACCAGCACCGGCGCCTGCACCTGACCGGCCGCTCGGGCGTTCGCTGGTCGGCCGTCCAACGTTCGGCCGTGCGCCGCTCGGGCGCTGGCTGTTCGGCCGTGCGCCGCTCGGGCGCCGGGGCGGTCAGGGACGGTCGCGACGGAGCCGGCGCCGGAGCACGAGGACGGACCCGGCGACGAACACGAGGAAGAGGAGGCCGCCGCCGCTCCACACCTCCGGCGGCGGATGGCTGATCTGGTCACCGGCGGCCTGGGCGGTCCAGTCGGCCGAGCGGCCGGACGCCGCCGTACCGATGGTCTCCGGCCCGGTGCTGGCCGGCGGGGGCGCCGCCTCCCGGCCGGGCGCGGAGCCGAAGCCGGCGACCCCGGGAGGTGCCTCGCCGTCGTCAAGCGGATTGCTCCGCACGCTGGAGACCTCGCCGTTCAGCGCGGCGACCGGGTCGACGACGCCGAACCCGAACCGGTCGTCCCGGCCGGACGGCCCGACGTCCCGGGCTGTGTTGATCAGTCGGTTGACCACGTCACCGGCGGACATCTTCGGCCAGTGCGACCGGACCAGGGCGGCCGCCGCGGCCACCAGCGGGGCGGCGAAGCTGGTGCCCTGGACCCGCCAGACACCGCCCGGCCGGGCGCCGGTGAGGCCGGTGGCCGGGGCGGAGAGCACGGTCTCCGGGCCGGTTATCGAGCCGGACCAGAGCGCGTCGCTCTCCCGTTCCAGGCCCGCCACGGCGACCACGCCCGGCTCGCGGGCCGGATACCAGACCCGCTTGCCGGCGGACGACCCGAGGTTGCCGGTGCAGGCGACGACGACCACGTCCCGGGCGAAGGCGTAGTCGAGGGCGGCGGCGAGCGCGGGGCTCTCCCCGGTGCCGCCCAGCGACAGGTTCACCACCTGGGCGCCGTTGTCGACCGCCCAGCGGACGCCTCTGGCCACGATCAGCGCGTCGTCGTAGCGGTTCTCCTCGTCGAGCACCCGGACCGGCAGGATCTTGGCCCTGGGGGCGAGTCCGGCGACGCCCCGGGTGTCGTCGTTGCGCCCGGCGATCAGCGCGGCGACGGTGGTGCCGTGCCCCACCGGGTCGGTCTGGCCGTTGCCGCTCCCGTCGACCAGGTCGATGCCGGGCAGCACCTGGCCGGCCAGGTCGGGATGGCTGGCGTCGACCCCGGAGTCGACCACCGCCACCGTGATGCCCTTGCCGGTGGAGACCTTCCAGATCGCCCTGGCGTTGAACTCGTCCAACTGCCACTGCTCGTCCCGGACCGGGTCGGCCAACACGGGCAGCCTGACCGGCGGCGCCGGCACGGCGGCGGTCGCCGGTGCCGGGGGCGGACCTGAGAGCGATCCGGCGATCCCGGCCGTGGCGAGCAGCGCAGCTCCGGCGACCCGGGCGAGCGCACGTTCGGTTGGAAGCGGCAGCCTGGTCACAGCATGGTCATTTCACCCCGGGGGACACACGATGCACGGAGGTTACCCCGTTTCACCCCCGTCGCGCGGCGAAACTTTGCAACCGATCTGAGATCCACTGTCCACCGCCCCGAGACCGTGGCCCGAAGGTGGAGGTGTAAGGAAGGGCCCACTTCTTATCGTTTTCTGTATAAGAAGGGGCCCTTCCTTACACCTCGGGCCCGCGGGTCCGCTGCCGGCTCAGGTCGACGGGAGGTAGGCGAGCTGCACCAGCCGGACGCCTTCCTTCCGGGTCACCAGCCGGCCCCGGCCGGGCGGCATCGGACCGGGACGCACCGAACCGATCAGGGCGCCCTCGTCCTTGCTGCCGGACATCACCAGGCCGGGGGAGGAGAGTTCCCGCAGGCGCTGGATGATCGGCTCGTAGAGCGACCGGGAGGCGCCGCCGGAGCGTCGGGTCAGCACCACGTGCAGGCCGACGTCCCGGGCCTGGGGCAGGTATTCGACCAGCGGCAGCAGCGGGTTGTTCGGGCCGGTGGCGACCAGGTCGTAGTCGTCGACGAGTACGAACAGCTCCGGCCCGGTCCACCAGGAGCGCTCCCGCAACTGCTGCGGGGTGACGTCCGGCCCCGGCAACCGGCGCTGCATGTAGCCGGCGACCGACTCGATCAGCTCGCTCGTCGCCTGTGCGGCGGTGCCGTAGCCGATCAGGTGGTCGGACTGGATCACGCCGAGCAGGCTGCGCCGGAAGTCGACCAGGATGATCCGGGCCTGCTCCGGGGTGTAGCGGTTGGTGATCGAGGTGGCCAGTGCCCGCAGGAAGGACGACTTGCCGCACTCGGCGTCGCCGAAGAGCAGGAAGTGCGGCTCGGAGGCGAAGTCGACCGACACCTGCTGGAGGTCGGCCTCGGAGATGCCGATCGGCAGCCGCAGCCCGGAGATGTTGGCGAGGTCCAGGTCGGCGTAGGGCAGCACCGGCGGGAGCAGCCGGACCCGGGGGGCCGGTGCGCCGCTCCAGTTGCCGGCGACCGCCTTCACCAGCGCCTGCGTCTGTCCGCCGCCGAGGCTGGACAGCTCCGGCAGCACGGTCAGGAAGTGCAGGCTCTCGGCGGTGATACCGCGCCCCGGGGTCTTCTCCGGCACGTTCGCCGCCGCCTTGCGGGAGACGATCGAGTCGGTGGGATCGCCGAGCCGCAACTCCAGCCGGGAGCCGAAGAGGTCCCGGATCGCCGGCCGGAAGTCCATCCAGCGCGGTGCCGCCGCGACCACGTGCACGCCGTACGAGAGGCCGCGGGTGGCGATGTCGGTGACCAGGGGTTCGAGGTCGTCGTACTCGCCGCGCAGGGTGGGCCAGCCGTCGACGACCAGGAACACGTCCCCGAACGGGTCCGCGCCGACGCCGACGCCGCCGGCCGAGGCACGCCGCTTCCGGTACGCCGGCATCGACTCCACGCCCAGCTCGGCGAAGCGTTGCTCGCGCTCGTTGAGCAGGGTGCTGATCTCGCCGACGGTACGCCGCACCGCCGCCGCGTCCGACCGCCCGGCAACCCCGCCGACGTGCGGCAGGTCGCGCAGCGAGGCGAGCGAACCGCCACCGAAGTCGAGGCAGTAGACCTGCACCTCGGGCGGGGTGTGGGTGAGCGCCAGCCCGCAGATCAGGGTACGCAGCAGGCTCGACTTGCCGGACTGCGGACCACCGGCCACCGCCACGTGCCCGGCGCCGCCCTCCAGGCTGAGCCAGAGCAGGTCACGACGCTGCTCGAACGGCTTGTCGATCATCGCCACCGGCACCTGGAGCGCGCCGTGCAGCTCGGGGTTGCCGAAGGTGAGCCCGCGGGCCGGGTCGGTGACCACCGGGCCGAGGATCTCGTCCAGCGCCGGTGCCTGGGACAGCGGTGGCAGCCACACCTGGTGGGCCGGCGGGCCCTGGCCGACCAGCCGGGTGACCATCACGTCGAGCAGGCTCTGCGCCGTCGGGTCCTCCGGGGCCGGCTTCGGGGCGGCCGGTACCACCGGTTTGGGCACCGGCACGTGGTGCGTCGAGTACGACAGCAGCCGGGGACCCGTGTACCCCTGCGCGCCCGGGCCGCCCACGGTCGCCTTCTGGTACGGGCCGGAGACGTACGCCGCCTTGAACCGGACCAGTGGCTCGGTGCCGAACTTCAGGTAGCCGTGTCCCGGCGCCCGGGGCAGCTCGTAGGCGTCCGGCACCCCCAGCACCGCCCGGGACTCCAGGGCGGAGAAGGTCCGCAGACCGATCCGGTAGGACAGGTGGCCGTCCAGCCCGCGCAGCCGTCCCTCCTCCAGGCGCTGCGAGGCGAGCAGCAGGTGCACCCCGAGCGACCGGCCCAGCCGGCCGATCTGCACGAAGAGGTCGATGAAGTCCGGCTTGGCGCTGAGCAGCTCGGAGAACTCGTCACAGATGATCAGCAGCGACGGCAGCGGCGCCAGCGCGGCACCGCCGGAGCGGGCCTTGTCGTAGTCCTTCAGGTTGGCGTAGTTGCCGGCCTTGCGGAGCAGCTCCTGCCGGCGGATCATCTCGCCGTTGATGGCGTCCACCATCCGGTCGACAAGCGGCAGCTCGTCGGCGAGGTTGGTGATCACGGCGGCGGTGTGCGGCAGCCGGTCCAGCGAGGCGAAGGTCGCGCCGCCCTTGAAGTCGACCAGGACGAAGTTGAGCGCCTCGGAGGAGTGCGTCGCCGCCAACCCCAGCACGAGGGTACGCAGCAGTTCCGACTTGCCGGAGCCGGTGGCCCCGATCAGCAGGCCGTGCGGTCCCATACCGTCCTGTGCGGACTCCTTGAGGTCGAGGTCGACCACGCCGCCGTCCGCGCCGACGCCGATCGGCACCCGCAGCTTGTCCCGGTTGGGCCGGGGCGCCCAGCCCTGCACGATGCTGAAGTTCTCCGGGTCGCCGACCCCGAGCAGCTCGCCCAGGGTCATCTCCTTGACCAGCGGGACGTCCGTGGAGCCCTTCTGGGCGGCGGCCAGCCGCAGCGGGGCGAGCCGGCGGGCGACCGCCTCGGCCTCCTCCACGCTGAGCCGGTCCGGGGTGCCGACCTCGGCCTCGCCCTCCATCGAGTAGGTGTTCAGCCGGCCGCCGTCGGTCTCCAGCACCAGCATGGCCCGGTCCAGCAGCCGGGGCGGCGGGCTGTCCAGGTCGATGATCGTCACCGCGTCGATGCCGCTGTCCCCGGCCAGGTAACTCGCGCCGTTCAGGTCGCCGCCGTCGAGCACGATCACCACGTGCGGGCCGTCGGTCGCCGGGCCGGAGAGGCTGAACCGGGAGCGGTTGCCGACCACGTCGTCGATCATCTTCTCCAGCTCGACGGCCGAGCTGGCGACCAGGCGTACCGGGCCGAGCGCGTCGACGGCGGTCGGGTGGTGGGCGTGCGGCAGCCACTTGGCCCACTCCCACCGGGCCCGGCGCTCCGGTCCGGCGCAGATCGCGATCAGCAGCTCCTCGGGGGCGTGGAAGACGGAGAGCTGGGTGAGCACCGCCCGGGCCAGCGCCTGCGGGTCGCCGCCGGCCGGTTCGCGGGACAGGTCGCGCTGGTTGGGTGCGCTGCGCACGAAGACCCGGGCGAAGCCGCGGATGGAGAGCGCCACCGGCAGGTCCGGCACCACCGAGTACGCGTCGAGGAACCGGCGCAGCGCACCGGCGGTCATCGGCTCCAGGTCCTCCAGCGGGCGGGTCACCGGCGGCACCAGCGGGGTGGCCAGGGTCTGCGGGCCGACCGCGACCCGGACCACGCCGAAGTCACCGTCGCTGGGGCGCCGCTCCCAGACCCGGTAACTGCCCACTGTGGACCAGAGCTGGGCCGGGTCGGGGTGCCGGTAGAAGAGGCCGGCCCGCTGCTTCGAGGCGGTCTCCCGGACCCGGCGCCGCAGGGTGGCCAGGTGTCGCAGGTATTCCCGGCGGGCCTGCATCATCTCGGACTTCTTCGGCGATCCGGAGGCGCTGCCCCAGGAGGAGGCCACCATGGCCAGCGAGGAGACGCCGAACATCGCGCCGATGACGTAGGAGTACGCCCCGCCGCCGCGGCCGAACATCATCGCCATCGCCACCGAACCGCCGAGCATCGGCAGCACCATCATCATCTGCTGCCACTTGCCGCCGGCCGCCTGCGGGATCTCCGGCGGCGCCTCGACGGCGAGTTCGCCGGTCGGGATGTCCGGCGCCGGCCGGCGCGGCGGGCGCTTGATGACGACGGTGCTCATCGGTCGCCTCCCGGCTGCCCCGGGCCGCCCCGGCCCTGGCTTCCCGTGTCCATTCCAGACCTCCCCTAAGGCCGCACCGACGCCGCGCAGTCGGTCTCGGTGGGCCATCCGACGCCCCCGCGTCGCAAATGTTCTCGCGCTCGGTCGGACGAGTGTGTCCCATCCTAGGTAAAGTGCGGTCGTCCGCGCAGCCATGGGTTGCCCCCTCGATGGAGGACTGTCGATGAGTACCGGGCTCGCCCGCGTCACGATCAGCGCGCCGCAACGACGGGTGGACGTCGCGCTGCCCGAACACCTGCCGCTGGCCGAACTCCTGCCCGAAGTCCTCCGGCACGCCGGCGAGGGGTTGGCCGACGACGGCGAGAAGCACGGCGGGTGGCTGCTGCGCCGCACCGACGGGGAGCCGCTGGCGGCCGGCAAGGCCCTGCTGCCACAGGGCGTGCGCGACGGCGACGTGCTGCACCTGGTGCCGGCCCGGGCGCAGTGGCCCGAGCTGGAGTACGACGACGTGGTCGAGGCGATCGCCGACGGGGCGCGCCGCCGGGGTAGCGCCTGGTCCGGGCGGAACACCCGGATCGGCACCCTGAGCGCGGCCGGCGGCCTGCTCGCGGTCTGCCTGCTCGCGGTGGTCGCCGGTGGCCCGGCCTGGGAACTGGGCAGCTTCGTCGCGATCGGCGCGGCCGTACTGCTGTCGCTCGGCGCGGTGGTGGCCTCCCGGGCGTACGGGGACGCCACCGCCGGTGCCGCCCTCGGCGGGTACGCGTTGCCGTTCGCCTTCTTCGGCGGTGCCCTGCTGGTCGCCTCCGGTGACCCGGTCGGGGTGGTCGGCCCGGTCGGCTGGCTCGGTGCCCCGGAGGCGCTGGCCGGCTCGGTCGCGCTGCTGCTGGTCGCGGTGCTCGGCATGGTCGGGGTCGCCGCCGGGCTGCGGGTCTTCGCCGCCGGTGTCTCGGTAGGGCTGCTCGGGGCGGTGACCGCGCTGATCGGCTTCGCGGTCTCGGCGCCCGGGTCGGCGGCGATCCTGATGGCCCTGCTGGTCTGCGCGATCGGGATGTTGCCGTTGCTGGCGATCCGGTTCGGCAAGCTGCCGATGCCGCCGATCACGCTGCCGACCGGCGCCGAGGCGGCCGAGGGCTTCACGGCGGCCAGTCCGGTGGCGAGCGGCGTGCGGGAGCGGCCGGACCGGGGGCGGGTCTTCGCGGCGGTCGCCCGGACCGAGGAGATGCTCACCGGGATGCTCGTCGGGCACGCCGTACTCGCCCTCGTGGCGGCGCTGGTGCTGGTGGTCTCGGGCAGTTTCTCCGGCCGGCTGATGGTGGCGGTGTCGGCGGCGGCGCTGCTGCTGCGCTCCCGGCTCTTCGTCACCGTCCGGCAGCGGGTGCCGCTGATGGCCGCCGGGATCGGCTGCGCGGTGGTGCTCGGGATCGCCCTGCTGTTCCGGATGCAGGAGACCGGCCTGCTGCTGCTCACCGCCGGTGGGCTGGTGCTCGCCCTGGTGGTGGTCGGGGCCGGCGCGACGTACTCGAAGCGGGAGCCCGGCCCCTACCTGGGCCGTACCGCCGACATCGTCGACACCCTGATGGTGATCGCGGTGGTGCCGGTGGCCTGCGCGGTGCTCGGCCTGTACGCACAGGCCCGCGGTCTGCTCGGCTGATCCGGCAGCCTGCTCTGCCTGCTCTGCCTGCCTGCCCGACCGGTCCGGCCGTCCGCTCCTGGCCGGTCCTGCCCGGCCCGGCAACCGAACGTGCGCCCGGCTCCGGCCGGGCGCACGTGGAGTCTCGTCGGGAACGGGGTCAGTGCGGCGACTCGCCCCGTTCGACCGCTTCCTTGTGACGGCGGTAGGAGGTCCGGATCTCCGCCTCCGCCTCGGTGCGACCGACCCAGGTGGCGCCCTCGACCGATTTGCCTGGTTCGAGGTCCTTGTACACCTCGAAGAAGTGCTGGATCTCCAGCCGGTCGAACTCACCGAGGTGGTGGATGTCCCGCAGGTGCTCCTGGCGCGGATCCTCGTACGGCACGCAGAGGACCTTGTCGTCGCCACCCTTCTCGTCCGTCATCCGGAACATGCCGATCGTCCGGCACCGGATCAGGCAACCTGGAAACGTGGGTTCGGGTACGAGTACCAGAGCGTCGAGAGGATCGCCGTCCTCACCGAGGGTGCCTTCGATGAAGCCGTAGTCCGCCGGGTACTGCGTCGACGTGAAAAGGGTGCGGTCCAGCCGGATCCGGCCGGTCGCGTGGTCCACCTCGTACTTGTTGCGGTGACCCTTGGGGATCTCAACCGTGACGTCGAAATCCATCTCGCACGCTCCCTCGTTTGCCGGCGCTGGCCAACGGAACCACAACGGTCGGCACCTGCGCGGGTGATCTCGCGATTCACCTTGCCGCCGGCCTCCGAGCGGTGTTCGGACCAAAGTAGTGTCGCCTAGGCAGAATTCGACGGGGAGGAGGGGCCGGTGGGGAGTGAAGATTCACACTCGGGCCTGACCGGAGAGGACCCGCCGGAGCACCCGGCCCAGGGTCGGGTGGTGGTGCCCGGGGCCAGCGGGCCACAGCCGCCGGCCGGGTCCACGCCGGCCCGCGGCCGGGCCGTCGTGCCACTGCCGACCAGCGTACCGATCCCGCCGCCGAGCGCTCCGCACCTCTCGCCGCCGAGCGCTCCGCACCTCTCGCCGCCGAGCGCTGCACACCGCCCGCCGTCACCGTCCGGCCGGGCCGCCCCGCCGTCCGGCGCTGCCGCCTGGTCCGGACAGAACCTGCCGATCCCGCCGTCCGGCGTCGCCGGCTGGTCGGGGCAGAACCCCGCTGTCCCGCCGTCCGGTCCGCCGTCCGGTGCCGCCGGTCGGTCCGGGCAGGGCGGGCCGGGAGCGCCGGCCGGGCCGCAGGGCCAACCCGGCTGGTCGGACCGGCCCGCGCCGCCGGCCTGGCCCGGCCCCTCCGGCGGTCCGGGCGGACCGGGTACGCCGACTTCCGCCGGCAACCGCCCGCTCCCGCCGGCTGCCCCGGCATCGGCCGTCCCGCCACCGGCAACCGGTGCCGCCACCAGTGCCCCGGCCGGCGCCCCCGGCGGCGGGGCGCTGCCCGGCGACGCACCGCCGACGGCCCGGCGCGGCCGGGGACGACTGCTCGGGGTGCTCGGCACGGTCCTGGTGCTCGCGCTCGCGGTCGCCGGCCTGGCGGTGCTCCGCCCCGGCCCGGTCGACGGCTGGCTCGGCGGGGACGCCCCGGCCACCCCCGGCGCCGCCGACCCGAGCGAACCGCCGCCGCCACCCGTACTCGCCGCCGCCGGTGCGAGCGCCCCGGCACCCACCCCGGCCGGGGTGCGGGCGGCACTGACTCCGCTACTCGGCTCCAGCGCCCTCGGCGACGAGGTGAACATCTCGGTCGTCGACGCGGTCACCGGGGAACAGCTCTACGCAAACGGTCAGGACACCCCGACCGTGCCGGCCTCGACCACCAAACTCGTCACCGCGGCGGCCGTACTCGAGGCGCGCGGCCCGGCGTACCGGATCAGCACCCGGGTGGTGGCCGGGGCGAACCCGGGCGAGGTGGTGATCATCGGCGCCGGTGACCCGACGCTGGCGGTGAACGCCACCGGCTGGTACCCGGGCGCCGGCCGGCTGGACCGGCTCGCCGCCCAGGTCAAGAAGGCGCTGGGCGGCACCGCGCCGACGAAGGTGGTCGTCGACGGCAGCCTCTTCCCCGGCCCGGTCGTCGAGCCGGCCTGGGACCCGGACATCCCGACCGGCGGGTTCGGCGCGGTGATCACGGCGCTGATGACCGACGGCGCCCGGAAGGACCCGCAGGACAAGGGGCGGGGCCAGGAGCGGTACGCCAAGCCGGACGAGGCGGCCGGGCGGGCCTTCGCCAAACTGCTCGGGCTGCCGAACTCGGCGGTGGTGATCGGCAAGGCACCGGCGGCGGCCGCCACCGCACCGGCCGCGGCGGCCAGCGCCAGCCCCGGCACGCCGAGCCCGGGTGCCCTACTCGGCCGGGTCGAGTCGCCGCCGATGATCCGGCTGGTCGAGTACATGCTCCGGGAGAGCGACAACGTGGTGGCCGAGGCGCTGGCCCGGCAGGTCGCGCTGAGCCGGGACAAGCCGGCCTCGTTCGTCGGCGCCGCCGAGGCGGTCGACCAGGTGGTCGGCGAGCTCGGGCTGCCGGCGGCGGAGAGCGCGCTCGCCGACGGCAGCGGGCTGTCCCGGGCGAACCGGGTGACCCCGAGCCTGCTCACCGACGTGTTGACGATGGCCGCCAAGCCAGACCGGCCGGAACTCGCCGGCCTCTTCCCCGGGCTGCCGGTGGCGGCCTGGTCGGGCACGCTGCGCGACCGGTTCGACCGCTCCGGGGAGAAGGCGACCACGGCCGGTGCGGGTGTGGTGCGCGCCAAGACCGGCACGCTGAGCGGGGTGCACGCCATCTCCGGGGTGGTGACCACCGCCGACGGCCGGCTGCTGGCCTTCGCCGTACTCGCCAACAAGGTGCCGGTGGGACAGGAGCAGGCGCAACCGGAACTGGACCGGATCGCCACCACCCTGGCCCGGTGCGGCTGCCGCTGACCCGTCAGGAAGGGGCCCCCGCTTCTACAGAATCCGACAAGTGGGGGCCCTTCCTTTCATCCGGGTTGGGGTGTGAGGGGGCGGGTACGGTGGTGGTATGGCGCAGTTCGTGGACTGGGATCTGGCCGCCGCCACCGCAGGGGCGTTGGGTAAGTCGGGACCACGGGTCTCGTACGACGAGGCGACCGAGGTCGTGTCCGAGCTGCGTCGACTGACCGACGAGGCGGCCGGTCACGTGCTCGCGTACACCGGGCTGCGCCCGCAGGTGGCCCATCCGCCGGTGCGGGTGGTGGACCGGAAGGACTGGGCGGCGACGAACATCGCCGGGCTGCGCGAGGTGATCACCCCGCTGATCAACCGGCTCTCCGGGGAGCGGCCGCCGGGGGCGATCACCGACAGCATCGGCTCCCGGCTGACCGGGGTGCAGGCCGGCACCGTACTGGCCTACCTCTCCGGCCGGGTCCTCGGCCAGTACGAGGTCTTCTCCGCCGACCCCGGCCAACTGCTGCTGGTCGCCCCGAACATCGTCGAGGTGGAGCGGAAGCTCCAGGCCGACCCGCGGGACTTCCGGCTCTGGGTGTGCCTGCACGAGGTGACCCACCGGACCCAGTTCACCGCCGTGCCGTGGATGCGCGGGCACTTCCTCGGCGAGGTGCAGGCGTTCGTGGACGCCTCCCAGGCCGGCGGGGACAACTTCCTCGACCGGCTCCGCCGCGGCGTCGGCACCCTCTCCGAGTCGGTCCGCAACCCGGAGAGCCGGGCCAGCGTGCTGGACATCGTGCAGACGCCCGGCCAACGGGCCGTACTCGACCGGCTGACCGCGCTGATGACCCTGCTGGAGGGGCACGCGGAGTTCGTGATGGACGGTGTCGGGCCGGAGGTCATCCCGAGCGTCGAGTCGATCCGGGCCAAGTTCAACCGGCGCCGCGAGTCCGGCAACCCGCTGGAGAAGGCGATCCGGAAGCTGCTCGGGGTGGACGTCAAGATGCGCCAGTACGCCGAGGGCCGCAAGTTCGTGCACGGCGTGGTGGACCGGGTCGGCATGGACGGCTTCAACAAGATCTTCAGCTCGCCGCTCACCCTGCCCCGGCTGGAGGAACTCTCCGACCCGGACGCCTGGGTGGCCCGGGTGCACGGCCCGGTCGGCCCGGTCGCCGCCACCGGCTGACCCGTCCGTGGCCGCCCTGCCGCCGCCGGTCGCGGCGATCCGGGTCGCCGTCCGGCGGGCGCTGTCCGGCGTACCCCGGAACCGGCCGGTCCTGGTCGCCTGCTCGGGCGGCGCCGACTCGCTGGCACTGGCCGCCGGCACCGCCTTCGTGGCCGCCCGGCTCGGCGTGCCGGCCGGGCTGGTCACCGTCGACCACGGCCTCCAGGCGGGCTCGGACCGGCGGGCCGCGGACGTCGCCCGGTGGGCCGGCGGGCAGGGGTTCGGGCCGGTCGAGGTGGCGACCGTCCAGGTCGGCGGCCGGGCGGGCGGGCCGGAGGCGGCGGCCCGCCAGGCGCGGTACCAGGCGCTGGTCGAGGCCGCCCGCCGGCACGACGCCAGCACCGTGCTGCTCGGGCACACCCGGGACGACCAGGCCGAGACGGTGCTGCTGGCGCTGGCCCGGGGCGCCGGCCCGCGCGGGCTGGCCGGGATGCCGGCCGTCCGGGAGTACGCCGGGGTGGCGCTGGCCCGTCCGCTGCTGGAGATCACCCGGGCGCAGACCCGCAGGGCGTGCGCGCTGCTCGGGCTGACCCCGTGGGAGGACCCGCACAACACCGACGACCGGTACGCCCGCGCCCGGGTCCGGGCCGACGTGCTGCCGGTGCTGGTCCGGGCGCTCGGCACCGGGGTGCTGGACAACCTGGCCCGTACCGCCCGGCTCGCCGCCGAGGACGGCGCCGCGCTCGACGACCTGGCCCGCACCGGTTACGCCGAGGCGCGGATCGGGCCGACCGGTGAGTCGCGGTTCGGGCTGGAGGACGAGTCGCGGTTCGGGCTGGAGGACGAGTCGCGGTCCGGGGTGGAGGACGAGTCGCGGTCCGGGCTGGTGGACGGGGCGCGGTCCGGGCTGGTGGACGGGGCGCGGTCCGGGGCGGCCGGTGGGTCGCGGTTCGGGGCGGCCGGCGAGTCGCGGGTGACGGTCCGGTTGGCCGTGCCGGTGCTGGCCGGGATGCCGCCGGCGGTGCGTACCCGGGTGCTGCACCTGTGGTGCCGGGAGCTGGGAGCGGCGCCGGCCGCGCTGTCGTACCGGCACATCGCCGCGCTGAACGCGCTGGTCACCGCGTGGCGCGGTCAGGGCGCGGTGCATCTGCCCGGCGGCATCCGGGCGACCCGGCGTGGCGGGACGCTGCTCGCGGAGTAGACATGGGGGATGTCCGCCCCCCGACAGCCGCTCTTCGCCCCGCACGGTGCCGTCGCCACCAGCCAGCCGCTCGCCGCCGCCGCCGGGCTGGCGGTACTCCGCCGGGGCGGCAACGCCGTCGACGCCGCACTGGCCACCGCGATCACGCTCACCGTGGTCCAGCCCGGCTCCAACGACATCGGCGGCGACCTCTTCGCCATCGTCTGGGACGGCGAGCGGCTGCACGGGCTGAACGCGTCCGGCCGGTCACCGGCGCGGCTGACCCGGGAACTGGTGCTGGCCGCGACCGGCGGGCGGGGCGCCGAGCCGACCCCGGGGCACGGTGGTGCGCAGGCGGTCGGGCCGGCGATGCCGGCCCGGGGCTGGCTGCCGGTCACCGTGCCCGGGGCGCCGGCCGGTTGGCGGGACCTGCACGAGCGGTTCGGCCGGCTGCCCTTCGCCGAACTCTTCACCGACGCGGTCGGCTACGCCGAGCACGGCTTCCCGGTCTCGCCCCGGGTCGCGGCGAGCTGGGCCCGTTCGGTCGAGCTGCACGCCGGGCTGACCGGCGCCGAGTACGCCGAGTGGGGCCGGGTCTTCACCGTCGACGGTGGACGGGCGCCCCGGGTCGGACAGCGCTGGCGCAACCCGGACGCCGCCGGCACACTGCGCCGGATCGCCGCGACCGGGGCGGCGGACTTCTACACCGGCCGGATCGCCGAGACCCTGGCCGGGTGCGCCGCCCGCACCGGTGGGCTGCTCGACGGCGACGACCTGGCCGGGCACGCCTCGACCTGGGTGCAACCGGTCCGGGCCGGTTACCGGGGACACGAGGTGTGGGAGTTGCCGCCGAACGGGCAGGGGGTGGCGGCACTGCTGGCGCTGAACATCCTGGACGGGGTGGAACCGAGCGGGCTCGATCCGGTCGAGCGGCTGCACTGGCAGGTCGAGGCGGTCAAACTCGGCTTCGCCGACGCGCACGCGTACGTCGCCGACCCGGACCGGGTCTCCGTCCCCACCGCCGACCTGCTGACCCCGGAGTACGCCGCCGCCCGGCGGGAATTGGTCACCGCTGCCGCCGGCACCCCGCCGCCCGGTGACCCGGCCCGGGGCGGCACGGTCTATCTCTGCGCGGCCGACCAGGGCGGGATGATGGTGAGCCTGATCCAGTCCAACTACCTCGGCTTCGGCTCGTACGTGGTGCCGGCCGGGCTCGGTTTCGGGTTGCAGAACCGGGGTGCCGGGTTCAGCCTCGACCCGGCCCACCCGAACGTGGTGGCGCCGGGCAAGCGCCCGTTCCACACCATCATCCCGGGGTTCCTCACCCGGGACGGCGAGCCGGTGGGGCCGTTCGGGGTGATGGGCGGGCACATGCAGCCGCAGGGGCACGTGCAGGTGGTCTCGGCGACCGTGGACGACGGACTCGACCCGCAGGCGGCGCTGGACCGGCCGCGCTGGTACTGGCACGCCGGTCGCTCACTGCTGGTCGAGCCGGGTCTGGGATCCGGCGGGGTGGGACCCGACGTGGTCGGCGGGTTGCGCGCCCGGGGGCACGAGGTCACCGTCGAGCCGGACGCCTCCGCCTTCGGGTACGGCCAGGCGATCTGGCGGCTGCCCGACGGCGGCTACGTGGCCGGCTCGGAGCCCCGGGCGGACGGCTGCGCGGTCGGCTACTGAGCGGTGGCCCGCAGACGGTCACCGGCTCTCCCCCTGACACGGTCACCGACTCTGCCCCTCACACGGTCACCGGCTCTGCCCCTCACACGGTCACCGGCTCTGCCTCTCAGACGGTCACCGACTCCTGCCCGGGGGTCGGGAGGCGGTCCCGGAAGGTCGACCGGTAGGCGTGCGGGGTGGCGCCGATCCGGCGGCCGAAGTGGTGCCGCAGGGTCGCGGCGTCGCCGAAGCCGGACCGGTTGGCGACCGCCTCGATGCTCAGGTCGGTCTCCTCCAGCAGCCGGCGGGCCAGCAGCACCCGCTGGTTGGTGATCCAGTCGTGCGGGGTGGTGCCGGTCTCGGCCCGGAACCGGCGGGCGAAGGTCCGGGGCGCCATGTGCGCCCGCCCGGCCAGGTCCTCGACGCTCACCGGCCGGTCGAGGTGCTCCATCAGCCAACCGAGTACCGGCTTCAGGGTGGGCGCGGCCGGGGTGGGCGCGATCGGCGCCTCGATGAACTGCGCCTGCCCGCCGTCGCGGTGCGGCGGCACCACCATCCGGCGGGCGAGCTTGGTGGCGAGCGCCGAGCCGTGCTCCTGGCGGACCAGGTGCAGGCAGGCGTCGATCCCGGCCGCCGTGCCGGCGCCGGTGAGCAGGTTGCCGTCCTGCACGTAGAGCGAGTTGCACCGCACCTTGGCCAGCGGGTACATCTCGGCCAGCCGATCGGCGTACTTCCAGTGGGTGGTGCACTCGCGTCCGTCCAGCAGCCCGGCGGCGGCCAGCACGAACGCGCCGGAGCAGACGCTCAGCACGTACGCCCCGCGGTCGGCGGCCCGGCGCAGCGCCGCCAGTACGTTCTCCGGGATCGGGGCGCCGATGCGGTGCACGGCGGGAATGGCGACCAGGTCGGCGTCCTCGACCGGGGTCAGGTCGGCGCTCGGGGTGAGCCCGAAGCCGGAGCGGGTCCCGACGGGCCTGCCGTCGTGGGTGCAGACGTCGAACCGGTAACCGGGGAAGCCGTCGACGACCCGGTCGGTTCCGAAGACCTCGCAGAGGACTCCCAGCTCGAAGGGGGCCACCGGGTCCAGGGCGATCACAGCCACGTTGCGGAGCATGTATCGATGTTAGCCGAGACTGGCAGGAAATCGATGCTGCATGGCAAAGCTGCCACTGTCCGCTTAGCACCGGGCGGCGCAGACTAGGTATCACAAGCCGGTGCGCACCGGCGGCGAACCGAAAAGACCTGGTCAGGCTCGTGATCGCGAGCTTGACCGCCAAACTGAGAGGTCACGCCGCCATGGAACTCCTCGTCCCGCTCTTCTTCCTCGTCCTGCTCCTCGCCTCGATGCTGGGGCTTCCCGCCGACAGCCGCGACTCGGCCGACTGGCGGCCCAGCGAGGGTGGCTGGCGGTCGTCGCCCCGTGGCTGACGATCATCGCCCCGTGGCTGACGAACCGTGCCGCACAGCCCGCGCCTGGCCAGCCGGGGTGGGCGCCTCGCGAAGGTGCCGCCCCGGCGACGGGCGTGAACGGGCGTACGGCAGGCTAGGCGCATGGCTCAGGGCTCCTGGTACGACGCCGACATCGACCACGTGATCATTTCGGAGGAGCAGATCCGGGAGAAGATCGCGGAACTGGCCAAACAGGTGGCGGCCGACTACGCCGGCAACACCGACGGAATCCTGCTGGTCTGCGTACTCAAGGGCGCGGTGATGTTCATGGCCGACTTCGCCCGCGCGCTCGGCCGGTACGGGCCCCCGGCCGAACTCGAGTTCATGGCCCTCTCGTCGTACGGGCAGGGCACCACCTCCTCCGGCACCGTGCGGATCCGCAAGGACCTGGACCGGGACATCGCCGGCCGGCACGTCGTGGTGGTGGAGGACATCGTCGACTCCGGGCTGACCCTCTCCTGGCTGCTGCGCTATCTGGAGTCCCGGTCGGCGGCCAGCGTCGAGGTGGTGGCGCTGTTCCGGAAGCCGGACGCGATCAAGGTCTCGGTCCCGGTGAAATACGTCGGCTTCGACATCCCGAGCGAGTTCGTGGTCGGCTACGGACTCGACTTCGGTGAGCGCTACCGCGAGCTGCCCTACGTAGGCGTGCTCAAGCCGGAGGTCTACGCCCGGTCCTGATCCGGGGTTCTGTCCGGTACGCCCTGACCATCCTGAATGTCAGCGGCGAAATATCGAGTGTACGTACAGCGCGCTCCCAGGAAACGCGGTTACGGTATGCGGTGGTGGCGCGGAAGCATCCCGCGCCGGGCCTCCTGCCCGGTTTGACCCGAAAAATGGGCCGCACGGGGTCGGGTGGCTCCGGCACCCGACCGCCGCCACCCGGCACCCGGACGGAAGCGGACCTGTTACCCCAGGGCTCGCAGGGCCGCTCCTCGCGTTCACGGTGTACCGTCGAATGACCGCGGCGCGGTACCAAGC
This sequence comes from Plantactinospora sp. WMMB782, assembly GCF_049179135.1. Taxonomy (NCBI): domain Bacteria; kingdom Bacillati; phylum Actinomycetota; class Actinomycetes; order Micromonosporales; family Micromonosporaceae; genus Plantactinospora; species Plantactinospora sp. WMMB782. The sequence goes on from NZ_JBMHMC010000007.1 coordinate 3,039,918, forward strand.
GCCCGGCGTCGAGGCCGGCTCTCCGGGGACGGTCTCGGCCCGCCGCTCCGGCGGCGGCAGAAGGCAACCAGACGATCAGGACGTCGATCAGGAGGGTCCGGGCGTTACGGCGCTCGACAACAGCATGGAACGTACGCGTTTCTTCCGCCGCCCGGTGGTCTGGATCATCCTGGTGATCATCGGTGCGATAGCGCTCAGCTCATTCTTCAGTGGCGGCCCGAGCTATCACAAGGTCGAGACCAACGTGGTCCTCGACCAGCTCAACAAGGGTGACATCGAGAAGGCCATCTTCCAGGACAAGGAGCAGACGCTCCAGCTCGACCTGAAGAACTCGGCCAAGTTCGGTGACACCGACACGGACAAGATCCAGGCCCAGTTCCCCTACGAGGTGGGCGACGAGGTCTGGAACTCGGTGGCCGGTGCCAAGGCGGCCGGCCGGATCACCGGTCCGATCGACACCGAGGTCTCCGGCGACAACCTGTTCGTCTCGCTGCTGGTCAACCTGTTGCCGATCGTCATCCTCGTGATCCTGCTGCTGCTCTTCATGTCGCAGATGCAGGGCGGCGGCTCCCGGGTGCTCAACTTCGGCAAGTCCAAGGCCAAGATGATCACCAAGGACACCCCGAAGACCACCTTCGCGGACGTCGCGGGCTCGGAGGAGGCCGTCGAGGAACTGCACGAGATCAAGGATTTCCTGCAGAACCCGGCGAAATACCAGGCCCTCGGCGCCAAGATCCCCAAGGGCGTGCTCCTCTTCGGCCCGCCCGGTACCGGTAAGACCCTGCTCGCCCGGGCCGTGGCCGGCGAGGCAGGGGTGCCGTTCTACTCCATCTCCGGCTCCGACTTCGTGGAGATGTTCGTCGGTGTCGGCGCCAGCCGGGTCCGCGACCTCTTCGAGCAGGCCAAGGCGAACGCCCCGGCGATCGTCTTCGTCGACGAGATCGACGCGGTCGGCCGGCACCGTGGCGCCGGTATGGGCGGCGGCCACGACGAGCGGGAGCAGACGCTCAACCAGCTCCTCGTCGAGATGGACGGCTTCGACACCAAGGGCGGCGTGATCCTGATCGCCGCCACCAACCGGCCGGACATCCTCGACCCCGCGCTGCTACGGCCGGGCCGGTTCGACCGGCAGATCGCGGTCGACACCCCGGACATGGAGGGCCGCAAGGCGATCCTGCGGGTGCACGCCAAGGGCAAGCCGTTCTCGCCCGACGTCGACCTCGACGCGGTGGCCCGGCGTACCCCGGGCTTCACCGGCGCCGACCTGGCCAACGTGATCAACGAGTCGGCGCTGCTGACCGCCCGCAGCGACAAGCGGGCGATCTCCAACGAGTCGCTCGAAGAGTCGATCGACCGGGTGGTCGCCGGCCCGCAGCGCCGGACCCGGGTGATGAGCGACAAGGAAAAGAAGATCACGGCCTACCACGAGGGCGGGCACGCCCTGGTCGCCTGGGCGCTGCCGCACTCCGCCCCGGTGCACAAGGTCACGATCCTCTCCCGGAGCCGCTCCCTCGGGCACACCCTGGTGCTGCCCACCGAGGACAAGTACACCCAGACCCGGGCCGAGATGATCGACACCCTGGCGTACGCGCTGGGTGGCCGGGCCGCCGAGGAACTCGTCTTCCACGAGCCCACCACCGGTGCGGCGGACGACATCGTCAAGGCCAGCGCGCTGGCCCGAGCGATGATCACCCAGTACGGCATGAGCAGCAAGCTCGGCGCCATCAAGTACGGCACCAGTGGTGACGAGCCGTTCCTGGGCCGGAACATGGGGCACGAGCGGGACTACTCCGACGCGGTCGCCGCCGAGATCGACTCGGAGATCCGGTCGCTTATCGAGCTGGCCCACGACGAGGCCTGGGAGATCCTGGTGGAATACCGGGACGTCCTGGACAACCTCGTACTGGAGCTGATCGAGAAGGAGACCCTCTCCACCGCCGACATGGCGCGGATCTGCGCCCGGGTGGTCAAGCGGCCGCCGATGGCTCCGTACAACGGGTTCGGCAAGCGGCAGCCGTCGACAGAGCCGCCGGTGCTCACTCCGGGGGAGAAGGAGAAGCTCAAGGCGCAGGCCGAGGCCGACGGTGTGCAGGCGACCATCGGCGGCGGCAACGCCGCCAACAACACCGCGCCGAACTCGGACGGCCCACACTGAGCGCAGCGAACCAACAGGCCGCCGACGGAAACGTCGGCGGCCTGTCCGCGTCCGGCGACCCGACCGGATCAGCCGGCCTGTCGGGGGCGGCCGGTCTGTCGGGGTCGGGGTCGGCCACCGAGCCGGACGGGGACGAGGAGCTGGACTACCTGGCGGCCCGGCTGGTCAACGGGAAGCTCGGCGGCGGGCCGGTAGAGGATGCGGTCGACCTGGCCCGGATCGAGAAGGCGGTCCGGGAGATCCTGATCGCCGTCGGCGAGGACCCGGACCGGGACGGCCTGGTGCGGACCCCGGCCCGGGTGGCCCGGGCGTACGCCGAACTCTTCGCCGGACTGCGCGTCGATCCGGCCCAGGTGCTCAGCACCACCTTCGAGGCCAACCACCAGGAACTCGTGCTGGTCCGGGACATCGACGTGATGAGCCTCTGCGAGCACCACCTGCTGCCGTTCCGGGGCTCGGCACACATCAGCTACATCCCTGGCGAGAACGGCCGGATCACCGGTCTCTCCAAGCTGGCCCGGCTGGTCGAGGTCTACGCCCGCCGGCCGCAGGTGCAGGAGCGGCTGACCTCGCAGATCGCCGACCTGTTGATGACGAAGCTGGAGCCGCGCGGCGTGCTCGTGGTGCTGGAGTGCGAGCACATGTGCATGGCGATGCGCGGCATCCAGAAGTCCGGCGCCAAGACCGTCACCTCGGCGGTACGCGGTGCGCTGCAACGGGACGCCAAGTCCCGCGCCGAGGCGATGGCGCTGATCCTGGGCGCCAGCCGCCTCGTCTGACCGGTCTGCCGGCGGCGGGTCGACGTGATCCCCGGTCGGCGGGATAGTTGGCTTCGCGGTGATACCACAGAGGCATCATGATGACCCAGTGGTATCACGCTGATCGGGTATATCGCCGCTGGCGCCGCCGCCAGCCTCGTGGGGAGAACACTCCGCCGCTAGCCTCGCGAGGAGATCAGATAGACGCCGCCGAGGCAGAGCACCGCCAGCAGGCCGAGCACCGCCGCCGCGAGCACGACGTAGAGCAGTACCCGGGTCCAGGGCAGCGGCCCGGCACCGGGCAGCCGGGTGGCGGCGTCCGCCGCGTCCGCTGTCGCCCGGGCGTCCCGGAGCGCCGCCAGCACCGCCTGCGGGCCGCCGACCATCGCCACCCCGGCCGCCGCCACCTCCGGCTGGGACGGCACCAGGTCGGCCTCGACCACACCCAACGCGCGCAGCCGGGACTGCTGGGGCACCAGCCGGGCCCGCATCCCGGCCAGTTCCTCCTGGGCGCTCTGTACGCCCCGCTCCTGGTCGGCGGCGGCGGTTGCCGCGGACCGGCGTACCGCGTCCAGCCGTTGCGCGGCCGCCAGGTAGTCCTGCCAGGCGTCGCCGCTCATGCCGCACCCTCCCGGTCCGTCGTGGCGTACGGGACGACCAGGGCGGCCAGGTCGGTGCGGCGGTCGTAGAGCAGTGCCCGCCCGGGGCGGGGACGCCACCGTACCGGCCGGCCCAGCAGCCGCACCACCTCCGGCTCGGGTACGTCGAGGAAGAGCAACCCGTCGAGCACCGGCTCGTCAGTGGGCACCGGCTGGTCGGTGGGCACCGGCTCGGTGGGCACCGACTCTTCCGCCCGTCCGCGTTCCTCGGCCGGCCCGGAGGGCTTGGCGATCAGCTCGGCGAACCGGTCCAGCGCCCGCCACCAGCCGAGCAGGTGTACGCCACGTTCCGGCCCGTCGCGCAGCAGCGCCCGGAACAGTCCCGCCGGCAGTTCGGCGTCCGCCACCAGTTCGTCCATGCCGAACGCCACCAGGTAGCCGGGGCCGCCGACCAGGTCCGGCACGCCGGCCAGCCCGGCGGCGTCCGAGCGCCGCACCGGATGCCGCCGGGACAGCTCGGCGGCGAGCGCCTCGGCCGCCTTGTTTCCGGGGTCCGAGGCGGCGATCACGAATTCGACGCTGCCGGCGGGATGGGCGGCCGCAAGTCCGCGTGCCGCGCCGGTCAGGATCGCGGCCCCGGCCGGGTCCGGCCCGAGGATCGCCAGGTGCCGGCCCGGCGCCCGGTCGAGCGGCAGCTCCGCCGGGCGCGGTGACACGTCGACCAGCAGCCCGACCGGCACGCGCACCGCCGACCCCGGGCCGGCGCCGGCTCCGGGCAGGAGGCCGGGTGTCGCCGGGAGACCGGCTGCTGCCGGGACATCGCCCGGGGCCGGGCCGGCGGCCGGTATCGGGCTGTCGGCCGCAGGTGGATCGGGGGCTGGTGCCGGGGGCGGCGGTGGAGGCGGAAGCAGGTAGCCGGTGAAGACGGCCGGTGCGGGGGTACCGGCGGGCCGGTCCGCCCAGAGCCGGTGCCGCAGGCCGCTGAGCGCACCCGGGTCGGTGTGCGGATCGGGAAACCGGAGCGTCCGCTCGTGCCCCCGGGTCGCACCGCGTGGCCCGCCCAGCCCGCCTGCGGTGTTCACCACCGCCGTACCCGACGGCAGGCCGGCGGCCGAGTCGTTCGCCGGCTCCAGCACGTCGGCGCCGCCAGGCAGGGCAACCCGGACCGGGAACTGCCCGAGGAACGAGTCACGGCGGGCGCGCAGCGGGGCCAGGGCCGGCGCCGGACGCCCGCTCAGGATCAGGTGTACGCCGGCGGAGCGCCCCCGCCGGGCCACCGACTCCAGCCGGGCCAGCGCCTCGGTACCGACCGCGTCCTCCCCGGCCAGCAGCGGATACTCGTCGAGCACACAGACGATCCGGGGCGAGACCGTGCCGGCCCCGTCCCGGCGGTCCAGTTCGGCGTCGAGTTCCCGGAGCAGCGCGAGGCCGTACTCCCGGTCAGCCTGCATCCCGACCGCCCGGACGTGCGGCAACCACGGCCCGCCCGGCGCGGCGCCGGCCGCCCCGTCCACCGGCACGAACTCGGTGAACGCCGTCCCGTCGGCGAAGTCGACCAGATAGAGCGCCAGCTCGTCGGGTCGGTAGCGGGTGCAGAGCCCGTAGAGGACGTTGACCAGGAAGGTGCTCTTGCCGGCGCCGCCCCGGCCGCCGACCAGCCAGTGCGGGGTGCGTTCGTCGAAACCGAGCTGCACGGTCCGGTCACCGTCGTGCCCGACCGGAGTGCTCAGCCCGTCGGCCGCCGACTCGGTCCAGAACCCGTCCGCCGGCTCCGGAAGCAGGTCGTCCAGGGTACGCCGGTAGTCGGCGTGGAACCGCGCGGCGAGCTCCCGGCAGACCCGGTCCAGCAGCGGCACCGGCGGGCAGTCGTCGAGGAAGACCGGTGCGTTCAGTCCGCTGCCCGGCAGGTGCGGCACCGGGGCACTGAACGAGGCACCGGGCGGATCGCCGACCAGGGCGTACGGGTTGCGCATCGCGATCATGGTGGAGCGGGCCAGGGGTGCCTGGCTGGTCTCGGCGGTAAGCGGTGGCGGTGGCCAGCCGGCGACGACCAGGTGCAGCCCGGCCTCGGGACCCTCCCGGGCCAGTGCGCCGATCCGGGCCAGGTCGGCAGCCTCGGTCAGCTCCGGCAGCGAGCCGACCACCAGCAGCAGGGTCCGGTCGTGCCGGTGGTGGCGGGCGGTGCTCGGCCGGCTGGGGCGTACCCACTGCTCGGCCTCGGCCAGCAGGGCCCGCAGGCCGGTGCGGTCGGTGACCGGCGGCGGCAACAGGCCGGCGTCGGCGAGCGGCGCGAACGGCGCGAAGAGCTGGCCTGCGTCGGTGGCGTCGACGGCCCGCACCAGCAGTGAGCCGGCCGGGGCGGCGGCGAGCAGCCGCAGGAGTACGCAGCGCAGCATCCCGGCCACCCGGGGGTCCCGGCTGTCCGCGTCGACGGTGAGGTGGCCGGTGCCGAGCAGTGGCACCACCACCGGGAACCGGGCGTCGTCGAGCGGTTGCGCGGTGCCGATCCGCACGAAGGCCGGCTGGGCGGGGCCGCCGAGCGGGGCGTCCTCGGACTGGGCGTCCAGCGGTGCGCCCAGCCAGCCCGGGACGAGCTGGCTGGCCGCGGCGCGCAGCCGTTCGGCGAGTTCGTGCTGCTCCCGCTGGTCCGCGGGGACGGGCCCGATCGCCTCCAGCGCGGTGGCCGCGGCGGCCGTGGTGGCGGCGGCCCGGCGGTGCAGTACGGCCGCCGTGCCGGCGGCGGCCCGCCAGCGCAGCGTGGCGGCGTGCCCCGACGGTCCCCTCCAGGTGTCCACCGCACCAACTCCCTCGTCCTGGTCTGAGACGGTATCCCAGCCCGGCGGTATCTTCGCGGACCTGCGTGGACGGTCGTGGCACAGATACCGGCACAGCGGGTGGTAACCGGTTGCTCCCTTTTGGTTACCAATCTGGAATTCGCGCCCATTGGGTACGCAGACGCCAGCGGCTAGCCTCAAGGGGTGGAATCAGTGCACCCTCCGACCGATTCCCAGGTGTCCCGGGTACCCACCCAGCGGACCCCGCCCGAGCACGCCGAGACTCCGCCGGTCGCACCCGCACCGGCACCGCGTCGACGGCGGCTGGGCCTGGTGCTGGCGGTGGTCGGCGGCGCACTGGCGCTGGTCTGCCTGGCCGGCGCCGCCATCGCGTACGTCGCCTACGACAGGTTCACCGCACCCGACCGGAGCGCCCCGGACGTGCTTGTGGACAACTACCTGCGGGCCTTCCTGGTCGACGAGAACGACGTACTTGCCGGGGAGTTCGAGTGCGCCGACGCCGCCGGGCTCGCCCCGCTGCGGCAGCTCCGCGCCGACCTGGCGGCCCGGGAGAAGCAGTTCCAGATCACCTTCGTCGTCAAGTGGGGACCGCTGGACGCGCGGGTCCAGGGCGAGCGGGCCGACGTCTCGGTCCAGCTGGTCATCTCGTACCTGGTGGACAACCTCTCCCAGACCGAGCACCAGCGGTGGCGCTTCGGCGTCGTGCAGGACGACGGCTGGCGGGTCTGCGAGGCCGATCGAGTGAGCTGAACACATCGGCTCAGACGATCCGGAGCAGGCCGGTCACTCGATCCAGAGCAGGTGCACCGGCACCTCCAGTGTGGTCGGCGGACGGCCGCTCCACGCCCAGCGGTACCAGTCGAGTTCGGCGGTGACGCGTACGCAGATGTCCCCGTCGTCGCTGGTGTAGACCTCGGTGACGGCCCGCAGGTCGCGCCGCTCGACGGAGTCGGAGACCTGCACCACCCGGCGGCCGGCGACGGCGTCCGCCTCGACCACCGGCACCGGAGCCCGGTGCGTCGGCGCGTCCAGCGACACCAGCCGGGAGATCACGTCCGGTCGGGCGGGCCGGGGGATCGGCGGGGTGGTGGCGCTCCAGACCGAGGGCTCGCCGAGAGTCTCCACCCAGACCCGTTCCGCCGGCACCAGCGGGGCGAAGACCTCGATCTGCTCGGCCTCGGCCCGGTACCACTCGTGCTCGGCAAGCACTGGTACGTAGGTGCGGCTGCCCTGCACCACCCGCTCGTCCGCGCGCAGGTCGCCCCGCCAGCCGAGCCCGGGAAGCCCGACCAGCACCCGGCGGCCCCGCAGGTCCGTCCGGCCGGCCGCGGCGGCGATCACGACCGGTCGGGGCGGCGTCGGGGCCCAGTCGGGCTGTCCGGCGAACGGATCGGGAAAGGGATCGTGGCTCACGGATTGCTCGACCTACCTGTGCTCCTGGATGGAACGCGCTCGGCGCCTGACACCGCTATTCTCCAGGCTCCCACTTCGACGGCAACACAGTGCGTGACGGGTGGCCGACCGGATCAGTCCAGGCCGTGCTCTCCCGGCGCGGTGTTGAGCACCCAGGCGAGCGGCATCCTGGCCGCCGCCTGGTAGTGGTTGCCATCGAGCCGGTACATGGTGACGGTCTGACCTGGGTCCTGGTCGACGGTCCAGTACTGCGGGATGCCCGCGCCGGCATACTCGGCCGGTTTGGCGGCGGTGTCCATGGCAGCCGATCCGGGCGAGATGATCTCGACCGCGAGCAGCACGTCCGCGACCGGCAGCCATACGGATTCGGCTTGCGCCTTACTCCAGACGACCAGATCGGGGATGCGACCGCCGACACCACCGACCACGCCGGGGATGCGCAGGCCGACGGCCTGGGCGACGCGGTCCGCCGGGATGCCGGCGGTGAGCAGCCAGCCCATGAGCCGGGTGGCGATGATCGCGTGCGTGTATCCGGCCGGCGGCCTGACCGACAGCACTCCCTCAGGGCTGATTTCATACCGGTGGTGGTCGTCCGCGGCCATCATCGCGCTGAGGTCGTCAAGCGTGATCACCGTGGGCATGTGCCGACCGACGGCCTCTGCGCTCATGCCGGTCAGGCTACTGCCCGCCTAAGCTTGTGGGGCCTGGTCAGGGCCGATGAAGTGCGATTCGTCGATGACGCCGTGCCGCGCGAAGGCGGCAAGCGCCGGCCCGAGTTCGCCACCATCATCGTCCTGGCTTCTCGGCGACGAAGACGCCGCGACCTGGGCGGCCGATCAGGATTCCGCGCTGGCGGAGCCGGGCCACTGCTCGCGAGATGGTCGACTTCGATACGTCGTAGTGGTCGGCCAGTTCGCTGGTCGAGGGAATCTGAGTGCCGGGTGGCAGGTCACCTTTCTTGATGCGCTTTACAAGATCGTCGATCAGCTCGTTCATGGTCGGCGGGATAGGCACGGTTCGTCCCCTGCGGTCGGTTGGCCCATCCAGTATTGATCACGGTTCGCGACGTAGGCAATGCAGGTACGCGAAGTGACGCTGCATCCGCGAATGACGCACTTGACGTAGGTGACACTGGCGGCGTAACTTCGCAGCTGGCGGTTGCAGGGCCTTTGTGGTCGGTTGGCACCTCCGCAGGGCGATGCGAGCGCCGCAACACCTCTTTGGCATCGGGTGGCAGACGAGCACCTCATGCGACAGCGCGGCTGCCCCTGCTGCCGTACCGCCGCTCTGGGCTGCGGTGGCTGGGGCGGGGGTGGTCCGGGCGGACCCGAGACGGCCGGACCACCCCCACCACCAGCGCAGGAACGAGGACGGGAACAGGACCAACACCGAGCGAAAGGATGGACGGACGTGCGACAACTCCTTCGGCGCATCCTGACGAGATCGAGGGGAGCGGACCGGTTGTCCTCGGTGCTCGGCGAGCGCCGCTCTCGGCCGTACCAGCCGATGCGGCCCTGGCAGGTGCGGGGCCGGCGGTTCCGGACGACCTGGCGTGGTCTGGACCCGGAGGAGGTCGCGGTCTTTCTCGACCGGGTCGCCGATGATCTCGGCCGCGTCTATGCCCAACTCTCCAGCAGCCAGGAGGAGGCGGCCCGGATCAAGGACGCACTGCGGCGCTGGCAGGCCGCCCAGGCGCCGACCCTGGGCGCGACGGCGCGGCGGTGAGCATCGAACTGCACCGGTACGTCATCCACCTGACGATCGTCACGACCGACCTGCCCCGGGCCCGCGTCCTGGCCCGGACCGCCGCTCGGGCGCTGACCTTCCTCTGCGTGGACGTGCCGGAGACCACCGTCTCGGAAGAACGGAACCAGGACGTACGCCATCGGGTCTTCTGCACCCGGCGGCTGCCCAACGGCCGCCGCTGCGGACTGCGGATCGACCACGAGGTTCCGTGCGCCCCACGAGTACGGCGACGGTCGATATGACGACGTGGTGCTCGGCGCCGGCTGTGCCGTCCGGCTTCGCCTGGGCGGCTGTTATCGGCGTATAGGCCCGAGTGCACAGGTAGGTACGCCGGGAGCGTAAAGAGGTCGAGTACCAGAAGGGTCAACGACCTCTGTCGAGCAAGTCTCCATGTCGTACGGCGGATTGTCTCGCCGACTACGATCCGTTATCGCCGCCCTCAGTCGCGCTCGCACCGGATCGCGGCTACTTAGAGACTTGGTCCAGGATCGGTGTCCGGCCAGACTCGGTCCAGGTGCCCGGCGAGACGCTCCCACATTGCGGCTGCCCACTGGTGTCATTGGTGTGGCTCTCTCATGGCCTGCGGTCTCGCCGGGCACCGCGCGAGGAGAGGCTGGAAAGGGGTTTGTTCTGCTCGAAGTAGCGGTGCCCTCCTTGCTGACAACTCCGCCCAGTTGAGCGAAGGGAGGCGCCGTTGAACGTGATCATCGGGATGGACCCGCACAAGCGTTCGGCCACCATCGAGGTCGTCGACGAACGCGGCCGGGTGCTGGCTACAGGCAGGTACGGCACCGACAGGGCCGGCTACGCCGACATGCTCGCGGCCGGTCGCAGGTATGCGAATCGGGTCTGGGCGGTGGAGGGCTGCAACGGCATCGGCAAGCACATCGCCCACCGCCTGGTTCACGACGGCGAGACGGTGCTCGACGTGCCCGCGAAACTGTCGGCGCAGGTGCGGGTGTTCGCCACCGGCAACGGCCGCAAGACCGACCCGGTGGATGCGCACTTGGTGGCGATGGTGGCGCTACGCAGCCCGAATCTGGTTCGGGTTCAGGTCGACGCGGACCTGCAGGTGATGGGCATGCTCGCCGACCGGCGTGACGAGTTGGGTCGTGCCCGCACCCAGACCATCAACCGGCTGCACCGGTTGATGCTGGAACTGTTACCCGGCGGCGCGAAGAAGTTCCTGACCGCGTCACAGGCCCGCGCGTTGATCGCGACGGTCAAACCCCGCGACATCGTCGGCAAGACCAGACGCCGCCTCGCCGTTGAACTGATCAGTGAACTCGAGGGGATCGACAAGAAGATCAAGGTCGCGGAGAAGGACCTCAAGGAGCTGGTGGCCGCCCGCGGCTCCACCCTGATGGAGCTGCACGGCATCGGCCCCTCATGCGCGGCCCGCCTACTGGCAGATGTCGGAGACATCAGCCGGTTCGCCGACCGCAACCGGTTCGCCTCCTGGAACGGCACCGCACCCCTGGACGCCTCCTCCGGCGACCAGAAGCGTCACCGGCTCTCCCGCGCCGGCAACCGGCGGATCAACCGCACGCTGCACATCATGGCCGTGGTCCAGCTCCGCAACCGCACCGAAGGCCGCGCCTACTTCGACGCGAAGAAGGCCGCCGGGAAGACCTCCATGGAAGCCATGCGTGCGCTCAAGCGACGGCTCTCCAACGTGGTCTTCGCCCGCATGATCGAAGACCGGGAACGACGGCAGGCGGCAGGCCCGGGAGGGCACTCGGGGACGACTCTGCAATCCAGCGTGACCGACCTGACCCCGGACATCGGCCCTTCGGACAAGCCACTTCCCGGACCCGCCACCAACCACCCTAAACCCTTGGCGTCAGCGGCGCCTTGACATAAAGGGGTGCCATGAGCGTGCACCCCATCTTGCGGCCGGCGCCGCTGGATCGTGGCTACGTGAGGGTGGCGGGGTCGGCCCGCCGGCACGGCGCCCTTTCTTGCGGTACCTGCAAGAAAGGAGCCTCCTCGGGAGGGACGTCATGCTGCACGTACAACATCTGGGTCTGCTGCATCGCGCATCATTCACCGGACGGGACATCCTGGCGTTCGCGCTAAGCGTCGTGCGTGTGCCGGCGGCCCGGCGCGCCGGACCACCTATCCCCTGAACCGGCCACCACGCCCGCAAGCGCCGTGGCAACGTAGCGACCAGGTCCGATCCGTGCTGCACCGCTTCCAAGCATGCGGCGTGGCGGCTGGCAGCGGTAGCGCAGGCAATCGCTGTCAGGTATAATCGAACAAGCGTTCTAACTGCCTAGGATGCTGCCGCCGGGTAGCCGTCCGCGCTCCCGGCAGGTTATAGCAGTGTGCAATGCTTGACGCAACCTGTCGGCGCTGATTTGCTGGCGACACGGAGGCGAGCCGAGGAGCGGGGTGATGAGGGTGCTGAGGGCAGACGACGTGGCTTCAGTGATCATCGCGCGATCGGGGCCATGGCTGGATGCCATGAGCCTCCAGAAGCTGCTCTACTACGTGCAGGCTTGGCACCTGGCCATCACGAACGAACCACTGTTCGAGGAGCGCATAAAGGCGTGGAAGGATGGCCCGGTCGTTCCCCAGGTGTGGCATGCCCGCAAAAGTCGAGAAACGCGCAGGGCGATCGACCAGCAGGTCGACGGCATTGCGCTTGACGACCAAGCATCGGATTTGATCAATATCGTCCTCGCGACGTATGGATCGATGTCTGGGGATGAGTTGAGCGCATTGACGCACGCGGAAGCCCCGTGGCGGGAGGCGCGAGGCGACCTTCCTCCAGAAGCTCAATGCTCGACGGAAGTCAGCCATCAGGCCATGGCGCAGTTCTACCGAGCCCACCGCAGGCTAGGCGGCAGGACGGCATCCGACCTTGCTGCGGTCGGCATCTACCTTGGCTCTCCGGCGGCTACAGGTCCCGTCGACGTTGATGAGATACTCGGATCGCTCGGAGAAGAGTTTTCAGATCCTGGAGACAACCCGTGGGGAAGCTCGAATCTGGATTCTGGGCACCAGTACAGTGCTGACGGGATCCGAAGGGAGCGCCGCCGGGCTCATGCCGGCGCCTGATCTCCGTGAGTAGCGGCGAGGAAATTCAACGACACCTGGTGGTCTTCGACTGCAACGTGTACCTCGACGCTGCTCGCATTATCGGAGAACCATTCACGTGGAGCGACTTCGACGCTGCCGCCGCACGACTGGCGAGAATCGCGATTCCACACCCGGAAGATGGGGCGCAGGATTCGCTGAGGGCCTTGGCCGCGTGTACGTCTGGGCGTTTTGCCGGTGACGAAGCGCTTGAAGTCTGGACGTCGAGCCACATCGACATCATTGTTAGGGGAAAGGCTAGCCAGCCCGTGACGCCGGATCCGAGGACCGGCTACCACGGCATGGGCTGGAGCGCTGAGGATGCTCAAAAGTTGGTTGATGAGTTGATCTACGGACTCGTTGAGAAGTCGGGAGGCGGTAGCGCGGGAGACCTCTTCCCCGACGGTAACCCTCCGCTTGATCACGAGGACGGCATGGTTTTTGGCGTTTGTCGACAACTCGCCGCCGAGGATCCTTTGGCTCGTGTCTACTGCGTGACTCGCGATCGCGGATTCCTTGAGGCATATACGTCTGGAGGCTTGAGTCGACACAGCTACGTGCTGCCACCGGCTAAGTTCATCGCGCTCACAAGAGCAGCACGCATGCGGCATTCAGCAAGTCGCATGTCCCGGCAGCGGAATTGACAAGAGTACCTGCACTCTCATCGGCATGAGCGGAAGCCGGAACTCCTCCTCGCCGAGGCGCTGCGGCTGTGGCGTTCAAAGCTGGTTAGTGGTTCTTCCGGCCCGCTTGCCATCGCGTCCAGCACGGCCGCCGCCAACATCTGACGCCTCGGCCGGCCCCCATGCGTCACCGCAATCCAGGACGCTTGCAGTCGTCGCATGTTGCATCTGATGCATCACCGCTCATTTCCGGTGAGCGGTGCGCCCCGGTCCCGCATGAACGGCACCGGGTCGGTCGCGCCGTGCCTGCTCCGGTCACCGCGCAGGTGCACCTCGAAGTGCAGGTGCGGCCCCGAGGAGTTGCCGCTCGACCCGACCCGCCCGATCACCTGCCCGGCCTCCACCATGTCGTTCTTCGACACCAGCGGTCGCTGCACCATGTGGCAGTACCGGGTGATCACACTGCCCGCGTGCAGGATGTCGACGAACCAGCCGCAGCCGCCCTTGCCGGGGAAGCCGTCCACGTCGCAGCTCAGCCGGCCCCGCCGGTCCGGGTCGCAGCGGGACACCAGCACCCTGCCGGCCGCCGCCGCCCGGATCTGCGTGGTGTACTTCGCCGCCCCGATGTCGACCCCCTGGTGCGAGGGCCGGCTGGCGGTCCGGAACCCGGAGCCGACGCCACCGGGGATCGGCGCGGTCCAGCCGGAGGCGGCGATCTCCGCCCCGTCGGCACAGCCGAGCCCGAGGTCGGTGCCGGCGGCCCGGGCGGCCCCGCCGGTAAGCGCGTTCACGATCTCGGTGGCCAGCGGCTCGTGCTTGGCGTACGCGTCCGGGAAGGCGCTGATCTGCACCGCCTGGGCGGCCCGGGTTAGCGAGCGCTGCTGCCAGTTCTTGATGGTCTTCAGCTTCTCGTAGAACTTCCGGGCCGCGTACTCCGGGTTGCGGATCTGTTCCGGGGTGCCCCAGCCGGTGCTGGGGCGCTGCTGGAAGAGCCCGAGCGAGTCGTGGTCGTTGCGGGTGCCGAGGTGACCGTGGTTGTTCAGCGCGGACTCCTGCATCGCGGTGGCGACCGCGATCACCCAGGCCCGGGGTGGCAGTCCCAGCTCCCGGCCCACCTTGATGATTGTCGCCGCGTTCCGCATCTGACTCGTCTTGTACGGCCCGACAAGCGGCAGATCGCCGTCGATCCTGATCGGGTCGGTGTCGCCGCAGCCGAAGGTGGCCGCCGCCATGTTCTCCTCCTCGGCGGCGAACATGGTCACCACGAACGCGCCGGTGCCACCGACACAGCAGAGCAGCGCGAGTACCCCGGTCAGCGCCATCGCCAGCGCCACCCGGCGTACCGGCCGTCGGACCGGACCGCCGTCGGTCATCCCGTCCCCACCTCCCCGCGCCCGCTCAGCGCCGTTGCCAGTCCACCGTGTCCACCCGCCAACGCCCCGACGACGCCACCAGGCCGAGCCGCAGCTCGCCGGAGTCCACCGGTACGACCACCTCGACCAGGCTGTCGTTCTGGGGCACGACGACCAGCTCGCCGGTGATCCGGTCGGCCGGCACGGTGGCCGGGTCGACGCCGGTCAACTGCTCGGTCAGGTTCTCGGTGGCGAGCGGGCGCAGCCCGGTGTGCCACTCCTCGGCCGTGGTGTCCCGGTGGTCGAGCCAGGCGGTGGCGAAGGTCCGGGCCACCTGCGCCGGCTCGGGCGCGCCGGGACTGGTCCGGGGCGACGGCTCGGTGGTCACCGTCAGCCCGTCGTCGCCGGCCTCCGGGTCGGTGACCTCGATCGGGCCGGGGGTGCCGCCGATCAGTCCGGGACTGTCGTCGCCGGGTCCGGCGACCAACCGGGCGGCGCCGACGATCCCGACCACCAGCACGGCGATGACGACCGCGATCCCGAGCCGGGACCGGAGGAGCCGGGTGAAGAGGAACTCGATCGCCCGCCGCATCGGATCACCTGGCCTCGGAACGGATCCGGGGCGACGGTGCGGGTGCCGGGGCGGGCGCGGGGGCGGAGTCGGGCCGGTAGATCACGTAGGAGGGGTTCTCCACCGGTACGTCGGGCTCGGTCCACTCCGCCGGCCGGCGCCGGGACGGCCGACCGGACGGCCGGGAGCCGGAGCCGCCGGCCGGGGCGTCCGCCGCCGGGGAGTCGGCCGGGTCGGTACGCCGGTCGGCGCCGCTTTCCGGGCGCCTGTCGGCCCCGCTCTGCACCGGGTCCTCGTGCCGGGCCTCCGGGCGTACGTTCGTCTGCTGGATCACGACGCTGCGGTTCTTGATCCGGATGTCGGCGCGGTGGTCCGGGTCGTCGTCGAGCCGGGAGGCGGCCCGCATGTCCCGGAAGAAGCGGCGGTGCCACGAGCCGGGCGAGGCGATCACCTGACTGCTGTCCCGGCCGCCGCCGAGCTGGGTGATCCGGCGGTACGGCCGCAGCAGCAGCCAGCCCACCACCCCGCAGAGCCAGACCAGCACCACCTGGAGCCAGCCGGGGATCGTCGACGTGCTCATCACCAGGTCGACGGCGAAGAGGTAGATCGCCGCGCCGGTGCCGAAGATGGCGATGTTGAACACGGCGGCGACCACGGCGTTGCCCAGCCGGCGCAGCCCGGCACTGGCCGGGCGGAGCAGCCCGACGGTGCCGAGCACCGGTGCGGCGATCACCGCCCACCGGAACAGCAGGAAGCCGAGCAGCACCAGCAGGGACGCGGTCAGGTCGAACATCGCGAAGAGGATCGCGGCCAGGATGGCGATCAGCCCGGCCCCGATCCGGTCGGAGTCCCGGGCGCCGCGCAGGTACTCGTACGCCTCCGGGTCCTCCTTCTGGACCTCCGCGGCGACCTTCATCCACTGTTCCTGCTTGGCCTCCACGGCGCTCGGCCGGGTGGCCGGGTTGGCGGCGATCCGGGCCGCCTCCTCCCAGGTGAACGCCTTGGCGTCGTAGAGCGCCCGGCCGTACTTGCGGGCCGTCTCGCTGTCCGAGGAGCCGAGCGCGCCGCGCAGCCAGTTCCGGTAGAGCATCGACTCGGTAGCGGTGTCGGCGGCCCGCAGGGCCGGCGGGCGGTTGTCCTTGCAGCCGGCCGCGTCGAGCGAGCCGCACCGGTCGGCCGGGAGGCTCCGGTCCCGGGGGCCGACCGCGTCGTGCACCACGTTCAGGGTGGTGACCAGGGTGTCGTCGGCGACGTTCGCGGAACGTACCGGCCAGGCGGCGATCGCGGTCACCGCGACCATCACCAGCACCGCCCAGCCGGCGGTGGTCATCGCGTTGCTCATGTCCGACTGCCGGGAACGCCAGAGCAGGTAGAGGCCGACGACGCAGAGGGTGATGATGCCGAAGACGCTGAACACCCGCTCGTAGACGGCCTTGGTGGCCTGCTCGACAAGCGGGTCGGCCCAGTCCCACATGCTGCTCGGCTCCCAGGCCCGCTCGCGCAGTGCGTTCGAGGCGCCGATGATCCCGGCGGCGATCCGGATCTCGCCGTCCGCGATCTTGTTGAAGACCTTGCTGCCGGGATCGATCACGTCCGAGGCGCAGCCGCCGGAGTCGTCGTAGGTCTCGTAGCTGTAGCCGGCGGTGCCGTACTCGGTGTACATCCCCTTCACGCCCGGCTTGTTGCTCGCCTCCGGGCGGGTGGGGGAGAAGTAGCCGCCGAACCCCTGGTCGGGTGCGCTCGGAGTGGGCGCCTTCACACAGTCCCGGATGTTCTGGCCGACGTTTTCGAGCCGCTCGACGCAGTCCCGGAAGTTCGCCTCCCACTCGGCGGTGGTGCAGAGCGCGACCTTGGCCCGGGTCGGCACCGGTGCGGCCGAGGCGGGCGTGGCGGCGCCGAGCACCGGCCAGACCAGGGTGGCGGTCGCCAGCACGCCGATCGTGAGCAGCAGGGCGGCGACGCGGGCTCCCAGCCTCATGGTCAAGCCTCCAGGTCCGCGACGGGGGAGGGCAGGTTGGCAACGGCGGCCTTCGCCGTGACCGGTGTGGTGTCCAGGTGGTCGAGCAGGCCGGGGACGTACGAGACGTCGACGCGTACCTTCTGCACCCGGCCGTCGACGTCGCGCATCACGAACTCCCGGAAGCCGAGCCGGTCCGCCGAGCCGGCGTCCACTGCGGACAGCGAGGCGAGGGTGGCCTCGTAGCCGTCGTTGACCGGCACCCGGAGCAGCCGCAGCGCCTCGGAGGCGATGTCGACGTCCTCGGCGATCCGGCCGACGAAGACGGTGGAGACCAGGTTCTGCACGTCGAGCCCGAGGATGTCCTTGGGGTTCTGCGAGGAGACGAGCGCGGCGAGGTTCCACTTCCGGGAGTCCCGGGCCAGCCGGACCAGGAACGACCGGCCGGAGCGCCAGCCCTCCATGAAGTGCGCCTCGTCCAGACCGACGAGCTTCCGCGACGACATCGCCCCGCCGTAGCAGCGGCGGACCGCCAACCGGTGCGCGGTGTGCAGCATCGGCAGTGCCAGCGCCTCCTCGGCCGACCAGTACTCCCGCTCGATCTTCAGGTCCGGCAGCCGCAGCCCGGCCATGGTGATCACGGTGAGCGTGGCGTCGGCGCCGAGCAGCCCCTCCGGCGGACGGCCGAAGAAGAGCAGCGCCAGCGGCATCTCGGCGGTGTCCAGCAGCAGGTTGGCCAACTCCCGGCCCTCGTCCTCCAGCCCGGCCAGGCAGGCCACCACGTCGTCCAGGGTGGAGGTCTCCTCGGCCGGCACCTGCCGGACCGCGTGCCGGAACAGCGTCGCGGTGGACGCCTCCCGGGCCACCTGCGGCGGCACCAGCATCATGC
Organism: Plantactinospora sp. WMMB782; assembly: GCF_049179135.1. Lineage (NCBI taxonomy): Bacteria > Bacillati > Actinomycetota > Actinomycetes > Micromonosporales > Micromonosporaceae > Plantactinospora > Plantactinospora sp. WMMB782. The sequence goes on from NZ_JBMHMC010000007.1 coordinate 3,057,857, forward strand.
AGATGTCCTGCACCAGCATCCGTCGCTCGGCGCGGGCGTTCGAGACCGCGATCTGGAACTCCCGGTCACCCGCGCTGCCGGCCGGGAACTCGCTGCGCAGCGGGGTCGGGATCAGCGCGTACGGCGCCAGGGTGCCGTGCTCGGAACCGGTCAGGTTCAGCACGCGTGAGTACGGTCGCAGCTCCGGCATCGCGCAGAGCCGGGCCAGCGGGCCGGACGGGTCGAGCAGGGTCACCTGCACCCCGCGCCGGGCGGCCAGATAACCGAGCGCGCCGAGCAGGGTCGACTTGCCACCGCCCGGCTCGGCGACGAAGACGGCCAGGCCGGACCGCTCGCGTACCTCCATCGGGAAGTGCAGGTCGAGGAAGACCGGCCGGCGGCAGGTGCCGGCGGTACGCCCGATCAGGTCGCCGCGCCGGTCGCCGACCGTGGAGGCGGCCTGCGGCAGTGCGGCGGCGAGCAGGTTCACCGGCATCCGGCGCAGGTAGCCGGTGTTCGCGATCGGCTCGCCGGGAATGAACTCCCGGGCCAGCCAGTCCTGGTTCTTCGGATGTTGCAGCGAGACCCGCAGCTCCCGCGAGTAGAGCTGGATCAGCCGCCGGGCCCGCTCCAGGCACTCCTCCCTGGTCCGCCCGCCGACCGCGATCCGGTGCCAGCCGTGCGCCCGGGCCGACTCCACCGGCAGCCCGGTGGTCATCTCGTCGCCGATCACCAGCGCCCGCTTGGCCAGCCGTTCCAGCTCCGGCGGCGCGTCGATGCCGTGCTCGGCGTAGTCGAGCTGCTGGGAGCGGATCATCCGCAGCCGGTGTTCGAGGTTGCGGAACGAGTCGCCGGGACCCAGGATGTCGACCCGGGTGGAGAGTTCCATCGGCCAGGGCAGCCGCTCGTGGAAGTGCAGCCACGGCTCGTGCCGCTCCGGGATCTCCAGCGGCTCCATCCGGCCCACCGCGAGCACGGCGACGTGCCGCTCCTCGCCGGTCATCCGGTTGACAAGCTTCACCGTCGACCCGTACGGGGTGCGGTAGCGCTCCACCTGCTCGGTCAGCGCGAGCAGGTCGCCGCGTTCCCACCGGCCGTTGGTGACCGGCGAGAGCTGGCCGGGCGGGGCCATGCAGAGCGCCACCGAGCGGAACATCAACCACTCCAGCTCGTCCGAGCTGACCTGCCGGCCGCGCATCCCGAACGCGCCCAGCACCTCGTCGAACTGCTCGACGGTCCGGCCCAGCTTGCGGCGCTCCCCGTCGGCGGTGCCCCGGCCGAAGCTGCGGAGGATCCGCTCGGCGAACGAGTTGCCGAGCGAGCGGCGGGCGAAGGTGACACCGAGATAGGTCTGCCCCTCGGCGTGGTTGACCGAGAGCAGGTGCCGCTGGGCGGCGACCAGGTGGTCCGACCAGCTCGGCGCGCCGGCCACCGGGGCCAGCGGGTGCGGGGTGTGCGTGTCGATCGTCCGGGCCCACTCGTCGGCCGGGAACGGCCGGGTGGTCCGGCGCAGGTGCAGCCGGAAGCCGGCCAGCCCGGCGTACTGCTCGGAGATGGCCGCCAGCAGCGCCTCCCGCTCGGCGTCCGGGCGGAACGCCCAGCGCACCTCCGGCAGCCAGTACCAGGCGGTGACGGTGTTCGGGGTGAAGGTGAGGTGACCGGCGATCTCGGTGATGGCCAGCTCGACCGCGGGATCGCGGTCGCCGAAGCGGAGCTTGGGCGCGCGTACCCGCTGGGGCTTGGTCAGCGGCTGCGGGCGGGTCGGTTTCGGCGTGCCGCCGCGCTGCTTCGGTGCCACCGGTCCGGGCTCCCGCTCGGACCGCCGGCCGGTACGCCGGGCGGGGGGCTCGGCGGGGTCGCGGACGATCGGCAGCGCACCGGAGTGCTCGCCGCCGCGCTGCTGCGGGGCCGGGCCCGGCCGTCCGGTGTGCGCCTCGGCGGGATCGGCGCCGGCCGGGGCGTCCGGCAGGGGCGTCGGCCCGGCTCCGGGTGTCGTCGCCGTGCCCGGCCAGCCGGTGCCGCCGACCGGCGCGGGCTCGGGGTGGCCGGGGTCGGTCCGGCGTGGGTCGGTGGTGGTGCGGGCGTCGATGGTGCCGCCCTGCCCCGGCCGGCCGGCTGGGCTGACCGGAGCCACCGGAGCCACCGGAGCCACCGGAGTCGGCGGAGTCGGCGGGGCGGTCGGCGGTGCCGGCGGAGCGTACCGGGCGGCCGGCTGGCCGGATGCGGCCTCGGGTTGGCCGGTGCCGCCCGCCGGGAGCTGGTCCGGCTCCCAGGCCGGCAGGCCGACGGCGGCGTCCGGGTCCTCGCCCCAGCGCCCGCGCGGATGCGGCGAGGGTGGCCGCCCGGTGGACCGTGGTGCGGGGCTGGCCGGCTGGGTCGGGCCGGGTGTGGCGGGCTGGACCGGGCCGGCGCCGAAGAGGTCGAGGAAGGGGGAGTCGATGTCCTGGTGCTCGACCGGGGCCGGCGGTGCGGTGGGTGCGGTGGGCGTGCTGGGGCGGGGCGGACGGTTCCGGGCCGGTGGCTGCGGTGCCTGGAAGACCGCGACCGCGCCGTGTCCGGTGTTGCTGAGCAGCGCGGCGTCGTACTCGCTCTCCTCAGTGGACTCGGACGGGTGGTAGCCGGAGGACTGCGTACCGTTACCGGCGCTGTCGGCCGGGCGGCCTGCCGGGTGTGCGGAGCCCGGCCGGGAGGGGCGGGTCATGCCGCCGCCTCGTCCAGCCCGACGGGCTCCAGAATGGAGCGACGGAGGAATCTGCCTCGCTCGGTCACGCCGTCACCTCGCTGCGGTCGGTCATGTCAACTGCTCCCGGATCCGGATACGGGTCGCGACCAGTCGTGGGTCGCGCTGCTCTGTCGCCGGTTCGCGGGTGCGCCGCCAGTCGGTCAGTGCCGTCCGGATGACCATCCGGGCGGGCCGGTCGGGGTCGACGTACCGGAAGACGAAGGAGGTGGTGACGATCGCGAGCGCGATCTCCCAGGCGGGGATCAGCTCGACGGTGAACGTGAAGAGCCAATGAATGAACATGAACAGCGGCACCAGCAACATGAACAGCCCGTACTGCGTGTAAGGCAGGTGGATGGGCAGTGTGTAGCCGGGCGGCCCCAGGTAGACCAGGCGGGCCCGATAGATGTCGTCGTCGGTGCGCAGCCGCATCTCGTGCTCCGCGGTCTATTCGAAGATCAGGTTGATCAGGTTCTCGCCGACGAAGAACAGCGTCGCCGCCCCGGCGATGAAGGCCAGGCCGAGCAGGGCGATCGCCGAGCTGGTCAGCACCTTGGAGACCTCGCCCTTGCTGGCCCGGCCGATGAAGATCACGCCGAGCACGGCGAGCAGGATCGGTGCGATGTTCGTGGCGAAGAAGCCGACGATCCCATCGGTGTCTATCTTGCCCTCGGGCTCGGCCGCCGAGACGGACGCGAGGGTGTGGAGCGCGTGCGTGGCAGCCGGCCATGCCGTCTCCACCAGCTCCATGGCGAACATCGGAATCCTCCCCGGGTGCGGCGACGCCCCGCCTCCGCACTGCTGTCAAGCCCGGTAAACCAGGTCGGTCGTGGGGTGTTGATCGACCCTGCGTCTCGCAATCACCGCGAAGGGTGATGGTTTGTGGGCATCTTTGTCCTAATTCGGCCCATCTCTTAAGTTCTGGTATCTGGCTGATGCGAGCGTACGGCGCGTGCCTGTTTGGAACAAGCCGCGTCGAGTGCAGCGGATCCTTCCCTACCGGGCACTTTTCACGTACCCGCCGGGCGGCCGACAGCCCGGCGGCACCGGGCGGCCCGCCGGCCGGTAGCGTCGGGTCGTGACCGAGTCGGTGCGGGAGGGTGGCGGCGCCCCGGAGCTGCTGCGCTCGGCGGAGCCGGTGGTGGTCGGGGTCCTGAACGTCACCCCCGACTCCTTCTCCGACGGCGGCCGGTACGCCGACCTCGACGCCGCGGTCCGGCACGGGGTGCGGATGCACGCCGAGGGCGCCCGGCTGGTCGACGTCGGTGGCGAGTCCACCAGGCCCGGCGCGGACCGGGTCGACGCGGAGACCGAGGCCGCCCGGGTGCTGCCGGTGATCCGCGAACTCGCCGCCCGGGGCGTGCCGATGAGCGTGGACACCTACCGGGCCGGCGTGGCCGCCGCCGCGCTGGCCGCCGGGGCGACGGTGGTCAACGACGTCTCCGGCGGGCTCGCCGACCCGGACATGGCCAGGGTGGTCGCCGAGGCGGGCTGCCCGTGGATCCTGATGCACTGGCGGGCGCACGCCAAGCGGATGCAGGAACTCGCCCACTACACCGACGTGGTCGCCGACGTGCGGGCCGAGTTGGCGCAGCGGATCGCCGCCGCCCTCGCCGTCGGGGTCGCCGCCGACCGCATCGTGCTCGACCCCGGACTCGGCTTCGCCAAGCGGCCGGCCGACAACTGGCAGCTCACCGCCCGGCTACCCGAACTGCTCTCGCTCGGCTATCCGCTGCTGGTCGGCGCCAGCCGCAAGTCGTACCTGGGCAGCCTGCTGGCCGGCCCGGACGGTACGCCCCGGCCGGCCGGGGAGCGGGCCGCCGCCACGATCGCGACCAGCGTGCTCGCGGTCGCGGCCGGCGCCTGGGGGGTACGGGTGCACGACGTGCGGCCGACGGTGGACGCGCTCGCCGTCTGGGCCGCCAGCGGCCGACCCCGGCTGGTGACCGGGAAGGACACCGGATGACCGGGGCGGTGGGCGGCGGAGCCGGGGACAGCGCCGGACCGGCCACCGACCGGATCGTGCTGACCGGGCTGCGGGCGCGCGGCCGGCACGGCGTCTACGACTTCGAGCGGCAGCAGGGGCAGGACTTCGTCGTCGACGTGGTGCTGGAACTCGACCTCTCCGTCGCCGGCCGCTCCGACGACGTGGCCGACACCGTGCACTACGGCGAACTCGCCGGGCGGCTGGTCGCGATAGTCACCGGCGAGCCGGTGAACCTGATCGAGACGCTGGCCGAGCGGCTCGCCGCCGCCTGCCTGGCCGATCCACGGGTACTCGTCGGCACCGTCACCGTGCACAAGCCGCAGGCGCCGATCCCGCACGACTTCGCCGACGTGGCGGTGACCGTCACCCGGCGGCGCGACGCCCGGAAAGGCGGCACCGGATGACCCGGGCGGTGCTCTCCCTCGGCAGCAACCTCGGCGACCGGCTCGGACACCTGCGCACGGCGGTGACCGGGCTGCGCGACGTACTCCTGGTCGCCTCCGGGGTCTACGAGACGCCGCCGTGGGGTGACCCGGACCAGCCGGCGTACCTGAACGCCGTGTTGCTGGTGCGGGACGACGCCGCCGGCCCACGGGACTGGCTCGACCGGGCCCGGGCCGCCGAGGCGGCGGCCGGCCGGGTCCGCGACCCGGAGCGCCGGTTCGGGCCGCGCAGCCTGGACGTGGACGTGGTCGCGGTCTGGTCGGCCGACGGTGAGCCGGTGGTCGCCGACGACCCGGAACTGACCCTGCCGCATCCCCGGGCCCACCTGCGGGCGTTCGTGCTCCGGCCGTGGATCGACGTCGAACCGTACGGGCGGCTGCCCGGCCACGGCTGGCTGACCGACCTGATGGCGCGCGAGCCGGTCGCCACCGACGTGCTGGACCTGCGCCCTCGTCCGGATCTGCGGATAGAGTCGGATTGACGGCGGCCTGCGGCCTGCGGCGGCATCCCCGTCGGCCCGGCGCGGACCGGACGCCGTGCCGCACCGCCGGGCGGTGCCCGGCCCGGAGCTGCCGCTGACCCGGCGGCGGGCGTCGAGGCAGTGACGACGAGCGGAGTGAGGAAGAGTTGTGACCGAGCGCAGACCCCCGACGCGCGGCCCGGCCCCCGAGCGTGGCCGGATGGGTCCGACCAGACCGGCCACCCTGGTGGTCGCCGGACTCGCCTCGGCGGCCCTGGCCTGGTTGCTGGTGAGCAGCTTCTACAGCCACATCCCGCCACTGCCCTGGCTGCCGATCGTCACCCTGCTCGGGCTCGCCGCCCTGGAGGGCTACGCGGCGGCGAACACCAAGGCCCGGATCGAGCGCCGGCCCGGCCGGGACCCGGTGGACCCGCTGGCGGTGGCCCGGTTCGTCGTACTGGCCAAGGCGTCCGCACTGGTCGGGGCGATCTTCGCCGGCTTCTACGCCGGACTGGACGTCTGGCTGCTCATCGAGCGGACCCGGGCGGCGGCTAACGACGTACCGGCGGCCACGGCGGGACTCGGCGCGTCGCTCGCCCTGATGGGCGCGGCGCTCTGGCTGGAGCGCTCCTGCCGGGTGCCGGATCGTGATGACCGCGATTCGGAGAGTGACGATCCGGACCGGCGCGACCAGCGCTGAGCAGGCCGCCGCCCGAACCGGCGCGTACCGGGGGTGACGGCCGGGCGTGCACGCGGGTACGGTGCCTCCGACCGGGCCAGATCCGTCCACCCCGATGGATCACCGCCCACGTCCGACCGCTCCGGTCCCGGATGGCGCCCCGGGTCGGGGCCTGCTCGGCGGGACGAAACAGGAGGCGCGCGAGATGGCGTACGACGACTCGATCTATCGGCGACGGGACTCCGGTACGGATCCGGTCGGCACCAGCGACCGCTACGATCCCCGGTACGACGACGACTCGGGTTACGACGCCGGCCGGACCTCCTCAAGTGGCGTCACCGGCCGGTTCATGGGCGGCGAGCCGGCCGGCGCGAGCAGCCCGGAGCCGGCCGAACCGACCCGGCGGCGCAACGTCTCGGCGACCTCGCTGGAGAACGTCTTCGACGACCCGGCACACGGCGAGCCCGGCCGGGACCGGATCGCCGTGCACCTGCTCTGGGAAGTGGTGCTGCTGGTCGTGGTCGGGGTGCTGCTCTTCCTGACCAACCGGGACTTCCCCGAGCTGCTCCGTGGCGACCAGCGGGAGAGCCTGCTGGTCTTCGGCACCGCGATCGGGCTGCTCACCCTCGCCGCCGGGCTGACCCTGCGGACCGCCGCGCCGAATCTCGCGCTGGGCCCGGTCGCGGTCGCCACCGCGCTGCACTTCGCCGAGAACTCCGACCGGGGTGTGGTCACGGCGATGCTGCCGGCGCTCGTCGCCGGGGTGGCGGTCGGCCTGGTGATCGCCGTACTCGTGGTCGGCTTCCAGGTGCCGAGCTGGGCGGCCAGCCTCGCCGCCGGGCTCGGGGTGATCGTCTTCATCGAGCAGCGGAGTGCACCGGTCGAGGTGCAGGGCGAGTACGACCCGACCCGGCACGCGCTCTATCTCTTCGCCGGCTTCGCCGCCGTGGCCGTACTGGCCGGGCTGCTCGGCACCGTCAAGACAGTACGCCGGGCCGTCGGGCGGTTCCGGCCGGTCGCTGACCCGGCGCTGCGCCGGGGTGGGGCCGCCGGAGTCCTGGTCACGCTCGGCCTGGTGCTCTCGACGGTCTTCGCGGTCGGTGCCGGGATGCTGCTGGCGGCCGGCGGGACCGGCCCGGTGGCACCGACCACCGGCATCGAGTGGACCGGTCTGGCCATGGGTGCCGCGCTGCTCGGCGGCGCCAGCGCCTTCGGCCGGCGGGGCGGGATCGCCGGCGGGCTGCTCGCGACCGTCGCACTCACCGTGTTCGTCGCGTACGCCGACGAGCGCGACCTGGACATCGCGCCGACCGCCCTGGCCGCCGTACTGGTGGCCGCCGGCCTGCTGGTGACCCGCCTGGTCGAGGCGAACGGCCGGCCGAGGGCGTACGCCGAGCGGGACTGGGTGGTGGAGGAGGAACCGGCGGCGGCGCCGAGCTGGGAGACCGCCCCGGCGCAGCGGCCGGAGCCGTGGAACTCCTCGCCGCCCGGCCAGCCGACCGACCGTTGGGGTGGCGACCGCTGGGACGGCGCCGACCGGTGATCCGGCCGACGACCGCGGCGCCGAGCGGCTGCTCGGCGCGGGCGGTGCGGCTTGCGGTGGTTCGGGCGGATAGGCTCGGCGCATGACGGAATCCGGTTCCGAGTCGCGTACCACGCCGAGCTTTGCCGAGCTGGACGCGCTGTCCACCGAGGAGTTGCGGGAACGGGCCTTCGCGCTGGCCCGGGAACGGCGGGACATCGGCTTCTTCTGGTCCGTGATCCGGCACCTGCCGAACGCGGACGAGGCGGCGGCGCTGGACGGGTCGCCGAACTCGGCCGGCCCGACCGTCGACGAGGCGGTCGCGCTCTGGCGGGAGTTCACCGGCCACGGCTACGAGGAGACCGCGCCGCTGCTCCGGGCCGCCTTCATCGACTATCTCCAGCGGCACTGAGGGATAGCTCGGCGGCACCGAGGCTTCGGAGGCACCGAGGGTCGGTCCGGCAATTCCGGCAATCCACGACTGTCATCCCGTCAACGGTGCGAATCGGTTGAAGCCAAGCGCATTCCAAGAATCCGGCATCGGGTTTCGCGATCGGATTCGGCTGGGAATTAGCTGTGTATGGCTCTCACCAACAGATACAAGACGGCCACGGGTGCGGGTACGCTCGCCGCACTCGTACTGGTCCTGGTCTTCGGCAGCCCCTGGTATGCCGACTGGGCCCGGGACGAAACCGATCCGGACACCGCGGGTGGCTGGTTCCTCCGGCTGCTCGCCTGGCCGGCCTGGCGGTTCGACTCGGACGACACGATCCAGAACGTCATCGCCGCCGACCTCAAGGCGATCCTCGTGGTGGTACTCACCTGGGTCTTCCTCTACCTGCTGCCGGGCTCGCAACTGGCCCGCGCCCGGGGCACCCTCAGCCAGCTCTTCGCCGGCTGGTCGGCGTACGTCTTCGCCGGTGCGTTCGCGGCGCTGCTCGCCACGCTGATCGGCAGCAACCCGTCGCTGCTGGGCGCCTTCCAGGCCGCCGGCAGCGGTGCCGGGTACGGCTTCTTCGTCGGCTGGATCATCGGCCTGGCCACCCTCGGCGGCTGGCGGGGCCGGCGCTGAGGTCGACGCCCTCCCCCCGGGCACGACCTCGGCACCCGCGGGTGACAAGCCCGCTCGACGGCGCCCGGAGTGACCGATCGCCCTTCCCTCCCGCGATCGGCCCACTCCGGGCGTCGTCGCGTCCGCCGCCGGACCATGCCGCGGGTGCCGGACCGAGCTGTGAGTGCCGGACCGAGCTGCGTGACTGACGGAGCTGCGCGTGGCTGATTGAGCTGCGTGACTGACGGAGCCGCGCGTGGCTGATTGACCTGCGTGGCTATCCGACCGGATCGGCCGGGTAGTCGATGCTGAGGATCTCGTGCCGGCGCAGCGTGCCGACCGGCTTGCCGTCGTCGCCGGTCACCCGGGCGTCGTCCGAGTTCGTCCGCAGCAGTACCGCCAGCGCGTCGTAGAGCGACGACCCGAGCGGCACGGTCGGCAGCCCCGCGACCGTGCCCGGGTCGGCCGGCAGCGGGCGCAGCAGGTCCCGGGTCACCGGGGTGACCGCCAGCCGCCGGATCGCCCGGTCGGTCCCGACGAACTCCCGGACGAACGCCGAGGCCGGCTCGCCGAGCAGGGTCGCCGGATTGGCGTACTGCTCCAGCCGGCCGCCCTGGGAGAGCACCACGATCCGGTCGCCGAGCCGGACCGCCTCGTCCAGGTCGTGCGTGACAAGCACGATCGTCTTGCGTACCTCGGCCTGTAGCCGCAGGAACTCCTCCTGGAGCCGGGCCCGGGCGATCGGGTCGACCGCCGAGAACGGCTCGTCCATCAGCAGCACCACCGGGTCGGCGGCCAGCGCCCGGGCGACCCCGACCCGCTGCCGCTGGCCGCCGGAGAGTTCGTGCGGATAGCGCGGGCCGAAGGTGCCCGGGTCGAGTCCGACCAGTTCCAGCAGCTCGGCGGCGCGCTGCGTCGTCCGGGCCTTCGGCCAGCCGAGCAGCCTCGGCACGGTGCCGACGTTCGTGGCGATGGTCTGGTGCGGGAAGAGCCCCACATTCTGGATCACGTAGCCGATCCGCCGCCGCAGCCGGACCGGGTCGGTCCGGGTGACGTCCTCGTCGCCGAGCAGGATCCGCCCGGAGGTCGGCTCGATCAGCCTGTTGATCATGCGCAGCACGGTGGACTTGCCGCAGCCGGACGGCCCGATCAGCACCACCAGCTCGCCGGCCTTGACCTCCAGACTCAGCTCGTCGACCGCCACCGTGCCGTCGGGATACTGCTTGCGTACCTGGTCGAGGGTTATCGCGGCGGCACCCGTGGTGCCGGCGGACCCGGCGGAGCCGGCCTCCGGGGTAACGTCCACGTATGTCCTTCCGGGTGATGGACCGGGCTGACCCGGGTAATCCGTGGTTCTCCTGGGATTATGTGCAGGGCAACTCCGAGACGATCGTCGCCGCCCTGCGCGAACACGCCGCGCTCACCGCGCAGGCCGTGCTGATCGCCGCGCTCGTCGCGATCCCACTGGCCGTGCTGGCGTACTGGTTCCGGCCGCTCACCGGGCCGATTCTCGCACTCTCCGGCGTGCTCTACACGATCCCCTCGCTGGCGCTCTTCGCCTTCGTCGCACCGTACCTGGGCACGGGGACCGCGACGGTACTGCTCGGCCTGGTCCTCTACGCGCTGCTGCTGATCGTCCGCAACGCGCTCGCGGGGTTCAACCAGGTGCCGGAGGAGGTCCGGGACGCGGCACAGGGCATGGGGTACGGCCGGTTCGCCCGGCTGCTCCGGATCGACCTGCCGCTGGCGTTGCCGGGCATCTTCACCGGCCTGCGCCTGGCCACCGTCTCCACGGTGGCCCTGGTCACCGTCGGCGTACTCGTCGGGCACGGCGGGCTCGGGCAGCTCATCCTCGGCGGGTTCCGGAACAACTTCTTCAAGGCGGAGATCATGACCGGGACGCTGCTCTGCGTACTCCTGGCCCTGGTCCTGGATCTGGCCCTGGCCGGCCTGGCCCGGCTGCTCACCCCGTGGGCGCGGCGCCGGGCGGCGGCCGGATGAGGCTGATGCGGCAGCGGCGGACGATCCCGGGGAGGCTGGCCGGATGAACCCGATCGAGCAGGCGGTGGTCTGGCTCAACGACCCGTTGAACTGGACCAATCCCGGCGGGGTCTTCGACCGGCTGGTGGAACACCTCGGCATCTCGGCCGCCGCCGTGGCGCTCGGCTGCCTGGTCGCGTGGCCGCTCGGGCTCTGGCTAGGGCACACCGGCCGGGGCGGCGGGGCGGTGGTGCTGGTCTCCAACGTCACGCTCGCCATCCCGACCATCGCGCTGCTGACCATCCTGCCGCTGACCGCGCTCGGCTTCGGGAAGCCGCCGGTGATCATCGCGCTGGCGGTCTTCGCGGTGCCGCCGCTGCTGGCGAACGCGTACACCGGGATCCGGCAGGTGGATCCGGAGGTGCGGGACGCCGCGCGGGGGATGGGGCTCTCCGGTGGGCAGCTGCTGCGCCGGGTGGAGCTGCCGCTCGCGGTGCCGTACCTGGCGGCCGGGTTCCGGACCGCCGCCGTGCAGGTGGTGGCGACCGCCGCGCTCGCCTCGTTCGTCAACGGCGGCGGGCTGGGCCAGATCATCAGCGCCGGGTTCGGGCTGGGCATCTCGGTCGGCGGCGGGCAGATCCTGGCCGGCGGCCTGCTGGTCGCGGTACTCGCGCTGCTTGTCGAGCTGGTCTTCGGGTTTGTCGAACGGGTGGTCACGCCCCGGCCGCTGCGCCGCGCCCGGCGCCGGATCACCCGGCGGGCCGACCAGCGGGCAGCGGCGGCGATCACCGGCTCCTAGTCCTTCGGCGAACCGGCCGGCAGGTGTCTGGCCGGCGGGTGTGGGGCTGGCTGGCAGGGTGTGGAGGTGGCGGTCAGGGTGTGGAGCTGGCGGGCAGGTGTGGGGCTGGTCACGGTCGCGGCGGGCGACGGCCCGCTCGGCTCGGCACGCCCCAGCGCGAGTTTCACCCTGAGTGGTTGACCGTGCGCTCTGTGTGCCTCTTTGCGTGACGATCCGGGAACGAAGCCGGCCACGAATTGTCGTAGCAGACGGGAGGATGTTTCGTGGAAGGTCGCGGGCGGCCGTCCTGAGATGTCGCCCGTCGGACACGCGGCCGGCCCACGGGGGGTCGCGCCGGGACACAGGAGGCGGGCGTTTTCATGCGTACGCGTACACGTCTGGCAGTGGGCGCGACCGGCGCCATCGTCGCGGCCGGTTTTCTCGCCGGCTGCGGCGGGGCCGGCTCGTCCGGCACCCAGGCTCCGGCCACCGGGGCCCAGGGCGCCGGCTGCGCGCCGGTGGCGGGGTCGAGCCTGGTGGTGCTCGAAGACGACAAGAAGCTCCAGAACACCGACAACATCATTCCGGCGATCAACAGCAAGGTCGCCCAGCCGCAGCTGGTCGCGGCCCTGGACAAGGTCTCGGACAGCCTCGACACGACCAAGCTGATCAACCTGAACAAGGCGGTCGACGTGGACCGCAAGACCCCGAAGGTGGCGGCCGAGGAGTTCGCCGCGGCCAACAACCTCACGGCGGGCATCCAGAGCGGCGGCAGCGGCAACATCACCGTCGGGGCCGCCAACTTCAGCGAGAACCAGACCCTGGGCGAGCTGTACCGGATCGCCCTCACCGCCGCCGGCTACCAGGTCAAGGTGCAGCAGATCGGCAACCGCGAGCTGTACGAGCCGGCGCTGGAGAAGGGCGACATCCAGGTCGTCCCGGAGTACGCCGCCACGATGGCGGACTTCCTCAACAACAAGGTGAACGCCAACTCCGGCGCCACCCCGCCGCCGATCTCCTCGCCCGACCTCGACCAGACGGTCAACGGGCTCAGGGCGGCCGGTGAGAAGGTGGGGATCACCTTCGGCAAGCCGTCGGCCGCACAGGACCAGAACGCGTTCGCGGTCACCAGGGAGTTCGCCGACAAGTACGGCGTACGCACGCTCAGCGAGCTGGCAGCGAAGTGCTCCGGCTCGGCGACCGTACTCGGCGGCCCGCCGGAGTGCCCGCAGCGGCCGAAGTGCCAGGCCGGGCTGGTCCAGGTCTACAACTTCAACGCGGGCCGGTTCGACTCGCTCGACGCCGGTGGCCCGCAGACCAAGTCGGCACTGACCACCGGCACGATAAGCGTCGGACTGGTCTTCTCCTCCGACGGCGCGCTCGCCGCGAGCTGACCGCCCGCCAGCGCGACTGACGAAGGGGTCGGCCGGAACCACCGTGGGTGGGGTCGGCCGGCCCCTTCGTCACGTCTTCCTTCCCGTCTTCCTTTACCGGCGTCACCATTTCGGTCCACGGCAACTGTGGGTAGGCTCGACTGCCATGTCAGCCCGCGAGGCGCCCGAGGAAACCCGCCGTAGGCCGCTGCTGACCGTCCTCTTCTGGGTCGGGGTGGGGCTGGCCCCGCTGGCCGCCCTGTTACTCCTGGTCGGGCAGGGTAACGCCCCACTGCGGATCGCGGCGGTGCTGGCCGTGCTCGCGGTCGTCCTGATCGGACTTTCGATCACGTTGCGCGGCGACTCGGAGGGTGTCCGGCTCGACCTGGAGGAAACCCTCAGCGAGGAACTCGACGACCTGCGGGGCGAACTGCGCAACGACATCGCCACCGCCGCCCGGGCCACGCACAAGGCGTTCGGCGAGAAGCTGGAGGTCGTACAGGGCAACGTCGAGGCGTTGCGCGGCGAGATCGAGGCGGTCCGGGCCGGTACGGCGGGGCCGGTCGCACCGGATGCCGCCAGGGTGCCGGGTGCGGCCAGCGTGCCGGGCGCCGCCACCGCACCGGGGACCGCGAGTGTGCCGGGGACCGCGAGTGTGCCGGGGACCGCGAGGGTGCCGGGGACCGCGAGTGTGCCGGGTGTGGTGAGCGGGTCGGCGGGTGGTGCGGCGGTGGTCACCGGTGCGGCCGTCCCGGCAGGTACGCCCGCCGGCCGGGCGTCGGCGAGGCCGGGCCAGAGCGGTCGCGGGCCCGGCGGTCCGGTGCGCGCCGGCCGCGCACCGGAAGAGTCGGCCCCACCGAGCTGGGCCCCCGGCGGATCGGTGTCCGGCTCCCGCCCGGACGGACCCCGTCGGGCGGTCGGCGGCCCGGCTCCGGCGCATCTGGAGGAGCCGGACGACACCGGCGAGTTCCACGGCCGGTCGGTCGGCGGCCAGCAGGGCGGCGGCCAACACTCGGCCGGCTATCGGACCGGCGGCCAGCACGGTGGTGGCGACCGGGGCGGATCGGACCGGGGCCGGTACGCCCGGGACGACACCCCGACGGGCGAGTCCGGGCGGCACGGCCAGTCCTGGGCCCCGCCGGGACCCCGGCGGGGCAGCCCCGGCCCGATGCCCGGCCCGATGTCCGGGCCGCCGTTGGGCCGGGGGGTGGTCCGGCACACCGAGACGGTGCAGGTGACCACCCGACAGACCATCGTCGGCGCGCACGAGGACGACGACCACTTCGGCTACGGCGCCGGTGCGGGCACGTACGGCGGCGGCAGTTACGGCACCGGCGCAACCCAGCCGGGCGGTTACGGCACCGGCGGTTACGGCGGAGCGCCGACCGGCAGCCACGACGCCGGCACGTACGGCGCCGGGACCTACGGTGGCGGCACGTACGGCGGCGGGAACCACGGTGGCGGCACGTACGGCGCCGGGAACCACGGTGGCGATACGTACGGCGCCGGGACCTACGGTGGCGGCACGTACGGCGCCGGGAACCACGGTGGCGGGACCTACGGCGGCGGGAGCTACGGCGGTCACGGCGGCGGTGGTGGTGGTGAACGGGACGGGTCTGCCGACCGGGGCGGGGACGAGCGTCGAGGCGGCGGCGGTTACGGCGGCGACACCTACGGTGGCGGCACCCACCGGGGCGAGACCCGCAGCGGCGGCACCTACGGTGGCGGCGGTTACGGAGGTGGCGGCAGCCAGCCAGGCGGTCATGACGAGCCGCCGGACGACCGGCGCTCGGCACAGGGACGCCAGCCGGGTGAGCCCACCGAGCAGGGGCGGGACGGGCGGCGGTTCGGCGAGGGTGTCTGGCGCGGTCGCTCGGCCGAGCCGGATCCGGACCTGGAGACCGGTGACCCGGCCGACGACTCGTACTGGGCCGAGTTGCGGGCCGGTGACAGCTGGGCCTCGGTGCGCACCGACGACCGTGGCCGGGAGGTCCGGATGGGCGAGCGTCAGGCGTCGGTGCGCTCCGACGAGTCGGGTACGGAGATGCGCGTCGAGGGCCGCTGGGCGGAGATGCGTCGCGAGGAGCCGAGGCCGGAGCAGGACCGGCGGGCCGGGCGTGAGTGGTCGGAGTCGCGCGACGACGACCGGTTCACCAACGGACGGCACGGTTCGGCGGGCTGGTCCGGCGGCGCTGGCGACGACGGGGACCGGCATGGCGGCGGTGGCGGGGACCGGCATGGCGGCGGTGCCGACCTCGGCAGTGACGGTCAGGGGTGGCAGCGCCCCGGTGCTGCTCCGGCCCTGCCCGCCGGAGGTGTGGACCCGGGCGCCGCCTGGGGACCGCCGGGCCACGAGCGCGAACCGGAGCCGGCCCGCCGAGGGCGGCGGCACCGGGACGACGAGGAGTACGGCTACCCGCCGCTGGACGAGTCACCCCGGGCCGGCGGCACCCGACGGTCGGAGTACGGCTACGCAGCCGACCGCGACTGGCGCTGACGACCTCCCCGCGCCGCACACGCGCCACCGCACACACTCACCCAGCCGCCAGGGTGTCGGGCCCGGCGGCGGCTCGCTACTTGTCGATGTCGCCGACGACGAAGAACATCGAGCCCAGGATCGCGATCAGGTCCGGCACCAGACAGCCGGGCAGCAACGTCGCCAGCGCCTGCACGTTGGCGTACGAGGCGGTGCGCAGCTTCATCCGCCACGGCGTCTTGTCACCCCGGGACACCAGGTAGTACCCGTTGATCCCGAGCGGGTTCTCGGTCCAGGCGTAGGTGTGCCCCTCGGGCGCCTTCACCACCTTGGGCAGCCGCACGTTCACCGGACCGGTGATCCGGTCGACCTGGTCCAGGCAGCGTTCCGCGAGGTCGAGTGAGACGTACACCTGGTCGAGCAGGACCTCGAAGCGGGAGTGGCAGTCCCCGGCGCTGCGGGTGACCACCGGCACCTCCAGCGACCCGTACGCCAGGTACGGCTCGTCGCGGCGCAGGTCGAGGTCGAGCCCGGAGGCCCGGCCGACCGGGCCGGAGGCGCCGTACGCGGCCGCGTCGGCGGCGGAGAGCACCCCGACCCCGACGGTACGGGCCAGGAAGATGTCGTTGCGCCGGATCAGGTTGTCCAGGTCCGGCAGGCGGCGGCGTACCTCGCCGATCGCCGCCCGGGCCCGCCGGGTCCAGCCGGCCGGCACCTCCTCCTTGAGCCCGCCGACCCGGTTGAACATGTAGTGGATCCGGCCGCCGGAGACCTCCTCCATGACGGCCTGCAGGGTCTCCCGTTCCCGGAAGGCGTAGAACATCGGGGTGATGGCGCCGATCTCCAGCGGATAGGAGCCGAGGAACATCAGGTGGTTGAGCACCCGGTTCAGCTCGGCCAGGGCGGTACGCAGCCAGACGGCCCGCTCCGGCACCTCCATCCCCATCAGCCGCTCGACCGCCAGCACCACGCCGAGTTCGTTGGAGAACGCCGAGAGCCAGTCGTGCCGGTTGGCCAGCACGATGATCTGCCGGTAGTCGCGTACCTCGAAGAGTTTCTCCGCGCCCCGGTGCATGTAGCCGATGATCGGCTCGCAGGAGAGCACCCGCTCCCCGTCGAGCACGAGCTTGAGCCGGAGTACGCCGTGCGTCGACGGATGCTGCGGCCCGATGTTGAGCACCATGTCGGCGGTGTCGAGGCCCGCCCCGGTGCCGACGGTCAGCTCCCGCAGCGCTCCGGTGTCGGCAGTCATGCCCGTCATCGTGCCACGACCGGCCCGGCTGGACAGCCGGCCGACCCTTCGGAGCACGTCTTCCGGCAGATCGCGGCGCTACCGCGCGGCGCTCGTTCGACAGCACTCTGATGCATTTCTTGCAGGATGTGTCTGCCCTTAGCCAGCACAACGGCGCATCGGTGGTGGACCTGGTCGTGTCGGTGACGGCGGTCCGTAACCGGCTGACCGTGCTGCACGACGACCGGGACTACGAAGTCATCGCCCGCCTCGCCCGGGTGCCGGTGCAACGGGTCCTGCACTGAGCCATCCGGCCGGGTCCGGCTCGACGCCGACCGGTTGGAGCAGCCACCAGTGCCCGCCGAGCCCGGCCGGATCGGTCAGTTCGGCCGCCGTGGACGCACCGGCGAGCGCCCGCAGATAGCCGGCCGGGTCGGCAGCGGCCAGCGCCAGGGCCGGTCGCCGCCCGTCGACCCCGAGCGCACGCAGCGCGGTGTGCTGCCCGACCAGGGTGTACGGCCGGCCGGCCACCGCCGCACCGGCCGCCGCCACCGAGTCGACGGCGACGTGCGCGGTCAGGTCGCGGCTGCCGTCGGGTACCGGATCCACCTGCCGGCCGGCCCGGAACCCGGTGAGCGTGCCGTGCCGCGGACGGGCCCGGCGCAGGTGCCCGTAGTCGACGGCGAGGGCGAGCCCCCGGTGCAGGCTGCCGACCGCCTCGGCCCAGGCGAGGTCCCGGGTCAGCCCGATCTCGGCCCGGTCCGCCCAGGCGAGGTCCCGGGTCAGTCCGATCTCGGCCCGGTCCGGCGGGCCCGGGTCGGTCGGGATCGGCCACCACCGGTCCAACCAGGCCGACTCGGCCGGGTCGAGCGGGCCGCCCGGCGACTCGGTTCCGGTGGCCGGGTCGACGAGTACCCGTCGCCACCCGCCCGGACCGGGTTCGGCCACGTCCAGCGGTACGTTGTCCAGCCACTCGGTCGCGAGCAGCAGCCCGACGGTCCGCTCCGGCAGCTCCGCACGCCAGTCGACCCGGTCCGGCAGGTCGTCCGGGCGCGGCGCCAGCTCGACGGCGGTCAACCGGAGCCGGGCGGCGAGTTCCGGCGGGGCGAGCCCGGCCAGCGTGCCGAGCAGCTCGCCCCGGCCGGCGCCGACGTCGACCACGTGCAGCGGGTCCGGCCGGCCCAGCGCGGCGTCGACCCGGTCCAGCAGCCGCAGCAGCGCGGCGCCGAGCACCGGTACGGCGTGCGCACTGGTCCGGAAGTGTGCGGCCGGGCCGGCGCCGGTGACGAAGAACCCCCGGTCACCGTAGAGCGCGGTGGCCATCGCGGCCCGCCATCCGATCGGCACCGGCCCAGGGTATGTGGCGCCGATCCCCTTCCGGCGACCCGGTGCGGGCGGTGAAGGTTTTCACAACCTCTTGGTCCTGAGCTGGCCGGACGGCGCATACTTGCGATCGACCGGTACCACTTATCGAGGACTGGATCACTGTTATGACCGCTTCCGCGCGCCCGCATCTCATGGTCCCCCACCGGCTCACCGTCGGGGTGATCGGCGCAGGCCGGGTCGGTGCCGTGCTCGCCGCCGCGCTGGGCCGGGCCGGGCACCGGGTGGTCGCCGCCGCCGGGGTCTCGACCGCCGCCCGGGACCGGATCGACCGGCTGCTGCCGGGGACCGCCGTACGCCCCGCCGACGAGGTGGCGCGGGCCGCGACAGATCTGCTGCTGGTCGCCGTACCCGACGACGCGCTGGCCGAGGTGGTCACCGGGCTGGCCCGGACCGGCGTACTCCGGCCGGGGCAGGTGGTGGCGCACACCTCCGGCGCGCACGGGCTGGAGGTACTCGCCCCGGCCGAGGCGGTCGGGGCGTACCCGCTGGCGCTGCACCCGGCGATGACCTTCACCGGTACCGCCGAGGACCTGCACCGGCTGCCCGGCATCTCGTACGGGGTGACCGTCCCGGAGCCGCTGCGGCCGTTCGCGGTCCGGCTGGTCGCCGACCTCGGCGGAGTACCCGAGTGGGTGGCCGGACCGGACCGTCCGCTCTACCACGCGGCGCTCGCGCACGGCGCGAACCATCTGGTCACGCTCGTCAACGAGGCGGCGGACCTGCTCCGGGCCGCCGGGGTGGCCGAGCCGGCGAAGGTGCTCGGGCCGCTGCTCCGGGCCGCCCTGGACAACTCGCTGCGGCTCGGCGACGCGGCGCTGACCGGCCCGGTCTCCCGGGGCGACGCCGGTACGATCGCCCGGCACCTGGACCGGCTCGCCGTCACCGCCCCCGAGTCGGTGCCCAGCTACCTCGCACTGGCCCGCCGCACCGCCGACCGGGCGATCGCGGCCGGTCGGCTGCGCCCGGCCGACGCCGACTTCCTGCTCGGCGTCCTCGCCGACCGGGACCGGAAGGTCGCCGCCGCATGACCGGCCGGAGCCAGCCGGCGGTACGCCCGTGGACCGGCGGCGCAGAGGAGTGGCGATGACCGAGGTGCTGCGTACCCGCGCGGAGCTGGCGGCGACCCTGGCATCCCTACCCGGCGACCTGGCGGTGGTGATGACCATGGGCGCCCTGCACTCCGGGCACGAGGCGCTGCTCCGGGCGGCCCGGGAACGGGCCGGGACGGTGCTGGCGACGATCTTCGTCAACCCGCTCCAGTTCGGCCCGAACGAGGACTTCGACAGGTACCCCCGGACCTTCGAGGCCGATCTGGCGATCTGCCGGGCGGCCGGGGTGCGGTACGTCTTCGCCCCGTCCCGCGAGGAGCTGTACCCGGACGGCGAGCCGATGGTCCGGGTCGACCCGGGCAGCCTCGGCGAGGAGTTGGAGGGCGCCAGCCGCCCCGGCTTCTTCACCGGCGTACTGACCGTGGTGGCGAAGCTGCTCAACCTGCTCCGGCCGGACGTCGCGATCTTCGGCGAGAAGGACTACCAGCAGCTCACCCTGGTCCGCCGGATGGTGCGGGACCTGGAGTTGGACGTGGAGATCGTCGGGGTGCCGACCGTCCGCGAGCCGGACGGGCTGGCGCTGTCCAGCCGCAACCGCTACCTCTCGGCCCAGGAGCGGACCGCCGCGCTGCGGCTGTCGGCGGCGCTGCGGGCGGGCGCGGACGCCGCCGGGGCGGGCCGGGGTGCCGACGCCGCACTCGCCGCCGCCTACCGGGCCTTCGGCGAGGGTACGACCGGCGCCAAGCTGGACTACCTGGTGCTGACCGCCCCGGACCTCGGCCCCGCCCCGGTGACCGGCCCGGCCCGGATGCTGGTGGCCGCCTGGGTCGGTTCGACCCGGCTGATCGACAACATGCCTGTCGAACTGGCTCCGGCCACCGCACCGGGCGGCTGAGGCGTCGCCCGCCGGAGAACCGCCCGCCGGAGAACCGCCCGCTCGAGGACCACCCGCCCGTCCGAGGACCACCCCGCAATACGGAGGACGTACCGATGTTCCGCACCATGCTCAAGTCGAAGATCCACCGGGCCACGGTGACCCAGGCGGACCTGCACTACGTCGGCTCGGTGACCGTCGACTCCGACCTGCTGGACGCCGCCGACCTGCTCCCCGGCGAGCAGGTGGCGATCGTGGACATCACCAACGGCGCCCGGCTGGAGACGTACGTGATCCCCGGGAAGCGCGGCAGTGGCGTGATCGGCATCAACGGTGCCGCCGCACACCTGGTGCATCCCGGTGACCTGGTCATCCTGATCTCGTACGGCCAGATGGACGACGCCGAGGCGCGGGCGTACCAGCCGAGGATCGTGCACGTCGACGCGGAGAACCGGATTCTCTCGCTCGACGCCGACCCGGCCGGAGCCGTACCGGGAATGGCCGGCGACCCGGTCCGGGGCGATCTGGTGGCCACCGGCTGACCTCGGGTGTTCCGCCGGGACCGCCCCGACCTGGCGGCGTGGAACGCGCGTGACCCGGCTGTCGTGGTGACCGACACCGACCCGCCGGGAAGATGATCTCTCCTTCCGGGCCGCCCTGGCGGTTAACGTAGGGTGCAGGCATCCGGACCGTTGGTCGCCCTGGGGAGGACGCGATGCGCCGATGGACGAGCGCCCTGGCGCTGGCCGGGGCAGTGCTGCTCGGCGCCACCGGCTGCGCCCCGCCGGGCGGCACCGACGGCGACCTCACCGACGACTGGACCCTGGTCGGCGAGCCGACGGTCTTCATCCCGGCCGCCGGGACCTGCCATTCGGCGGACTTCTCCGAGACGGTCTACCTGTCGTCGTACGCGCCCGTGGAGTGTGCCGGCAGTCATCGGCTGGAGACGGTGCACGTCGGCACCTTCGCCGGGGCGGCGGCCGGGGCGGAGAAGCCGCCGGCCCCGGGCTCGGCCGAGTTCGGCACCGCGTACGCCGAGTGCGACAGCCGGGCGCGCGGCTTCCTCGGCGCGGACTGGCGTACCGGCCGGCTGTGGCTGGGGGTGGCGGTGCCGTCGACGAGGGGCTGGACGGCCGGCGCGCGGTGGTTCCGCTGCGACGTGACGGAACTGTCCAATGTCGAGGAGAACGGCGAGCCGGTCACCCGGACGGCGAGCCTGAAGGGCGCGCTGGGCGAGGCCGGGCCGCTGCGGCTGGGCTGCTACGCCGCCACCCTGGACCGGAACAGGACCATCGACCGGATGTCCGGGGTGGAGTGTTCGGCCCGGCACAACACCGAGTTCGCCGGGGTGTGGCGGGCTCCGGCGACCCTGAAGTACCCGACGGTGGACCGCGACTGGCAGCCCTTCTACGACGGCTGCTACACGGTGGCCGCCCGGTTCGTCGGGGTGTCGCAGAGTACGGTCCGGTTCCGTACCGGTGTGGTGACGCTGCCGGGCGGCCGGAACGACTGGACGGCCGGCAACCGGGGGGTCCGCTGCTATCTGTGGGTCTCCGACGGCGCGTTCACCCGCTCGCTCAAGGGTGCCGGCTCCACCGGCCTGCCCGTCCGGACCGGCTGACCCCGGTCGATCCCGGCGTCGGTCCACCCGGCTGGCCTCGGCCGATGCCGACACCGAGCCGCCCGGCTGGCCTCGGTCGATTCCGGCGCGAGACACCTGCTGACCTCGGTCGATTCCGGTGCCGGGTCGCCCGGTCGTCGTGCCGGGGTGGAGCGGACGACCGCGGTGTCCGGATCGCCGGAGCGTCGTAGGCCACTTATCCCGGCCCCGGGCCCACCGATCCGGCCGGTACACGGTTGACTTGGAAGATGCAGTTTCCGACCGTCGACCTGCCGGTGGTACCCCGGCTGCTGGCCGCGCCGGCACCGGGCTGGGTGGAGACGACCGACGTGATCGTGATCGGGTCGGGCATCGCCGGGCTCACCGCCGCACTGCACCTGCGGGAGGCGGGACTGCACGTGACCGTGGTGACCAAGGTCAACATCGACGACGGCTCGACCCGGTGGGCACAGGGCGGGATCGCTGCCGTACTCGATCCGCTGGACACCCCGGCGGCGCACGCCTCGGACACCGAACTGGCCGGGGTCGGGCTCTGCGACCCGGCGGCGGTCCGGGTGCTGGTGGAGGAGGGGCCGACCCGGCTGCGCGAGCTGATCCGGACCGGCGCCGAGTTCGACCGCAACCCGGACGGATCGCTGATGCTGGGCCGGGAGGGCGGGCACCGGGCGGACCGGATCGTGCACGCCGGTGGCGACGCGACCGGGGCCGAGGTGCAGCGGGCACTGCACGCCGCCGTCGGCCGCGACCCCTGGATCCGGCTGGTCGAGCACGCCCTCGTCCTCGACCTGCTCCGGGCCCCGGACGGCGGCTGGGCCGGTCCCGGCCGGGCCTGCGGGATCACCCTGCACGTACTCGGCGAGGGCAGCGAGGACGGGGTCGGTGCGATCCTGGCCCGCGCGGTGGTGCTGGCGACCGGCGGGATGGGCCAGGTCTTCGCCGCCACCACCAACCCGACGGTCTCCACCGGTGACGGCGTCGCGCTGGCGATGCGGGCCGGCGCCGCCGTCACCGACCTCGAGTTCGTCCAGTTCCATCCGACCGCGCTGCTGGCTCCGGCCGCCCCGGCGGTCGACGGTGTCGTGCCGGAGCGGGCCGCACAGCGGCCGCTGGTCACCGAGGCGTTGCGCGGCGAGGGCGCGCACCTGGTGGACGCGGACGGCAAGCGGTTCATGGTCGGGCAGCACGAGCTGGCCGAGCTGGCACCCCGGGACGTGGTGGCCAAGGGCATCCACCGGGTACTCCTGGCCACCGGCGCCGACCACGTCTTCCTGGACGCCCGGCACCTCGGCGCCGAGTTCCTGGGCCGGCGCTTTCCCACCATCGTCGCCTCCTGCCTGGCCGCCGGCATCGATCCGGCCGAGCAGCCGATCCCGGTCGCCCCGGCCGCGCACTACGCCTCCGGCGGGGTACGCACCGACCTGCACGGCCGCACCTCCATCCCCGGCCTGTACGCCTGCGGCGAGGTCGCCTGCACCGGCGTGCACGGCGCGAACCGGCTGGCCAGCAACTCGCTGCTGGAAGGGCTGGTCTTCGCCCGCCGGATCGCCCAGGACATCACCCGGGACCTGCCGGCCCAGGCCGAGCCGGCCCCTGCCGGGGCGTGGCGCGGCGGCGAGGGCGCGGCGGTCGACCCGACGGTGCGGGAGGGGCTGGCCCGGGCGATGACCCGGGGTGCCGGGGTGCTCCGCTCCGCCGACTCGCTGCGGGCGACCGCCGCCGAGCTGGTTGCCCTCGGCGCCACCCGGGGTGCGCCGCGCACCGCGAGCTGGGAGGCGACCAATTTGCTGACGGTGGCGGCGGCGCTGGTCGGCGCGGCGTACGCCCGGCAGGAGACCAGGGGCTGTCATTGGCGTGAAGACTTCTCGGAATCGCGGGACGATTGGCTCGGGCACCTGGTCGGGTCGATCGGTCCGGCGGGCAACCTGCGACAGGACTGGGAGGCACTGTGACAGGGCTGGGCGGCGCAGTGCCGGAACCGGAACCCGGAAGCGGCGTGACGGGATCGGAGAGCACCGTGACGGAAACGGGAGGCACCGTGCTTACGGATTCGACCATCGGGGCGCTGCGGGCCGCCGGGCTCGACCCGGCGGAGGTGGAACGGATCGTCCGGGCGGCACTCGACGAGGACCTCGGGCCGGAGCGGCTGGACGTGACGAGTGTGGCCACCATCCCGGCCGAGCAGGTCGACAGCGCCGACGTGGTGGCCCGGGCCGACGGGGTGCTGGCCGGGCTGGCCGTGGCGGCGGCCGTCTTCGAGCTGGCCGGCGGCCCGGACGTGCGGGTGCTGCCGGTGGCCGCTGACGGTGCCGAGGTGGCCGAGGGGGAGGTGCTGGCCACGGTGACCGGGCCGACCCGGGGACTGCTCACCGCCGAGCGGACCGCCCTCAACCTGCTCTGCCGGCTCTCCGGGGTGGCCACCCACACCCGGGCCTGGGTGGCGGCGCTGGGCGGCGGCAAGGCGACGGTACTGGACACCCGGAAGACCACCCCGGGGCTGCGCCCGCTGGAGAAGTACGCGGTACGGGCCGGCGGCGGCGCGAACAAGCGGCTCGGCCTGTACGACGTGGCGATGATCAAGGACAACCACAAGCTGGCGGCCGGCGGCATCGGGCCGGCGTACCGCCGGGTCCGGCAGGCGTTCCCGGAGGTGCCGGTCCAGGTCGAGGTGACCACGGTGGCCGAGGCGCTGGAGGCGGTGGAGGCGGGCGCCGACTTCCTGCTCTGCGACAACATGTCCCCGGCGCTGCTGGCCGAGGTGGTCGCGGCGGTCGGCGACCGGGCCGAGCTGGAGGCGACCGGTGGGCTGACCCTGGAAACCGCCGCCGAGTACGCCGCGACCGGCGTGGACTACCTCTCGGTTGGGGCGCTGACCCACTCCTCGCCTATCTTGGACATCGCACTGGACCTCCGCTCGCGCGCCGCGTAGCGGCGGGACGCGCCACGACTCGGGGCCCGGGACTGACGACATGCTGCTCTGTATCGACATCGGTAACACCAACACCGTGCTGGCGACCTTCGAGGGCGAGAAGCTGGTGCACTCCTGGCGGATCAAGACCGACGCCCGGTCCACCGCCGACGAGCTGGGCCTCAAGTTCCGTGGCCTGCTGGCCGGGGACGCCGTCGAGATCACCGGGGTGGCCGCCTGCTCCACGGTGCCGGCGGCGCTGCGCTCGCTACGGACGATGCTGGCCCGCTACTACGGCGAGCTGCCGAACGTGGTCGTCGAGCCGGGGGTGAAGACCGGGGTGCAGTTGGCGATCGACAACCCGAAGGAGGTCGGCGCCGACCGGGTGGTGAACACCCTGGCGGCGTACACCCTCTACGGCGGGCCGTCGATCGTGGTCGACTTCGGCACCACCACCAACTTCGACGTGATAAGCGGCCGGGGCGAGTTCCTCGGCGGGGCGTTCGCGCCCGGCATCGAGATCTCCTTCGACGCGCTCGCCGCCCGCGCGGCGCAGCTGCGCAAGGTCGAGCCGGCCGTGCCCCGCTCGGTGATCGGCAAGAACACCGTGGAGTGCCTCCAGGCCGGGATGTACTTCGGCTTCGCCGGCCAGGTGGACCGGATCGTCGAGCGGATGGTCGGCGAGCTGGGCGAGGTGCGGGCGGTGATCGCCACCGGCGGGTTGGCGCCGCTGGTGATCGGGGAGTGCCGGACGATCACCCACCACGAGCCGATGATCACGCTGATCGGGCTGCGCATGGTCTACGACCGCAACCGCTGACCCCGGCCGCCGTCCGGCGCCGCCCGGTCCGGCGCATTCGTGGCTGGCGGTCGGTCGAGCGCATGGTGGGCAGCGGCCGGTTCAGGGCCGGCTGGCCCGGAAGACCCGGGTCCGGTACGGCAACTCGAAGCTCTCCCGCCCGGCCAGGTCCGGATGGCCGGCGGTCAGCTGCCGGATCCGTGCCGCCACCTCCCGCTGCCGCTCCGGAGCGGCGACGAGGTAGTACGAGCGGGTGCTGATCATCCCGACCAGCGTCTCCGGGGTGAGCGTCAGGCTGTGCCGGAACTCGTTCCGCTCGACCGGCCCGAACTCCGGGCCGAAGCCGTCGATCCCGGACCCGTCGTCGGAGGCGCCGCGCCCGCCGAGCACCTCGACGGTGATCGCGGTCAGCGCCGCCACCCAGGGCACCGACTCGTCCCGCTGGTTGAACACCGCCGCGTAGGTCCCGCCGGGGCGGAGCACCCGGGCACCCTCGGCGTGCGCGACCGGATGGTCGAACCAGTGGTACGCCTGCCCGGTGACGACCGCGTCGACCGAGCCGTCCGGCAGCGGCATCCGCTCGGCCGAACCGGCCAGGGCCACCGTCCCCGGGGTCGCGGCGTCGAGCCTGGCCCGCATCCCCGGGTCCGGCTCGACAGGGGTCACCCGGTGGCCGAGCCGCAGCAACACCCGGGTCAGGATGCCGGTGCCGGCGCCCAGGTCGACCACGTCGGCCGGGGCGGGACGGCCGACCGCCCAGCCGACCGCCGGCTCCGGATAGTCCGGCCGGTACCGGTCGTAGCGTTCCGCCGCAGCGCCGAAGGACAGGGCGTGCACCTGGTCGACCATGCCAGGAGGTTATCCAATGCTCCGCCGCCCGCGCACTTGAGTACGCTCGGGGCCGAACTCCGCCGACCACAATTCCCGAGGAAGCATGCCGTGAGCCAGCAGATCCCGAACCCCGCCGACCCGGTTGACGACCTTCCCGAGCAGATGCGGGTCCGCCGGGAGAAGCGGGACCGCATGCTCGCCGAGGGCATCGAGCCGTACCGGAGGGGGTATCCGCGTACCGCGACGTTGGCCGAGATCCGGAGCCGTTACGCGGAGCTGCCGACCGACACCGCGAGCGGGGACGACGCCGCCGTCACCGGCCGGGTGATCTTCGTACGGAATACCGGCAAGCTCTGTTTCGCCACCCTGCGGGACGGCGACGGCACCGAACTCCAGGCGATGCTCTCGCTGGACCGGGTCGGCCCGGAGCGGCTGGACGCGTGGAAGCGGCTGGTCGACCTCGGCGACCACGTCGGGGTGACCGGTGAGGTGATCACCAGTCGGCGCGGGGAGCTTTCGGTGCTCGCCGATTCCTGGGAGCTGACCGCGAAGGCGCTCCGGCCACTGCCGGTGGCGCACAAGCCGCTTAGCGAGGAGGCCCGGGTCCGGCAGCGTTATGTGGATCTGATCGTCCGCCCCCGGGCCCGCGAGATGGTACGCACCAGGGCGGCGACGCTGCGTAGTCTGCGCGATTCGTTGCACGCCCGGAGTTTCATCGAAGTCGAAACCCCCATGCTCCAACCGCTGCCGGGCGGGGCGACGGCCAGGCCATTCGTGACGCACAGCAATGCGCTAGACACGGATCTGTATCTGCGAATCGCCCCCGAGCTTTTTCTCAAGCGGGCGGCGGTCGGCGGCATCGACCGGGTCTTCGAGATCAACCGCAACTTCCGTAATGAGGGGGTCGACTCTTCGCACTCGCCCGAGTTCGCCATGCTCGAGGCGTACGAAGCGTACGGGAACTATGACACTATGGCGACGCTCACCCGTGACCTGGTGCAGGCCGCCGCGCTCGCCGCGACCGGCTCGCATGTGGTGACGCACGCCGACGGCACCGAGTTCGACCTCGGTGGGCAGTGGCGTTCGGTGACCCTCTTCGGCACCCTTTCCGAGGCGCTGGGCGAGGAGGTGACCGCCCGCACCGGCATGGCCGACCTGCTCGGGTATGCGGAAAAGGTCGGCCTGGCCGTCGACCCGAAGTGGGGGCCGGGCAAGCTCGCCGAGGAGCTTTTCGAGGAACTGGTCGTGCCGACGCTGCGGCAGCCCACCTTCGTCCGGGACTACCCGGAAGAGACCAGCCCGCTGGTCCGGGCGCACCCGGACGAGCCGGGACTCACCTCGAAATGGGACCTCTACGTGCTCGGTTTCGAGCTGGCCACCGGCTACACCGAGCTGGTCGACCCGGTGGTGCAGCGGGAGCGGCTGGTGGCCCAGGCCCGGCGTGGTGCCTCCGGGGACGACGAGGCGATGCGGCTCGACGAGGACTTCCTGCGGGCCATGGAGTACGGAATGCCGCCGCTCGGGGGCATGGGAATGGGAATCGACCGGCTGCTGATGGCCCTGACCGGCCTCGGAATTCGGGAAACCATCCTCTTCCCGATGGTCCGCCCGGAGTAGTTGCCGCCGACGCCGCTGTCGCGTAGTTTCGCCATCCTATTGACGGAGCAAGCATCTAACGAGCTATTGTGCTCTTGTTTGCGGCGAACCTGCTCGAAAGGATAGCGACACGTGGCCAAGCAGATCATTCACAAGCTGGTCGATGACCTGGACGGCGGAGACGCGGACGAGACCGTCAAGTTCTCGCTCGACGGCGTGCAGTACGAGATCGACCTGTCGGACAAGAACGCCGGCAAATTGCGGGACCTATTCGCCCCGTACGTCGCGGCCGGCTCGAAGGTGGGCCGGGGCGGTGTGGTCGTCGGTGGTCGTGCCGCACGGGGGCGGGGTGGCGCCACCGCCGACCGCGAGCAGAACAAGGCGATCCGGGCCTGGGCCAAGAAGGAAGGCAAGGACATCTCCGACCGCGGGCGTATCCCGCAGGAGATCGTGGACGAGTACCACGCCAAGGCGGGCCGCTGAGTCCGTCGGCTCTTCCTCGACCTTCCCGCGGGGTGGTTGGACAGCTGTCCAACCACCCCGCGCGTTTCTGTCCCGTCCCGATGATCCTGAGGTTCTGGCCGGTATAGGTTGGTATCTCCCGGATGCCCGGTTTGCCGAGATCCGGTTTCGACGAGGCTGCCGGCGCGGGAACATCCTGGCGCCGCGGACGTTGTCCACAGCCGGTGGACGAAGTTGTCCACAGCCTGTGGACGGCGCGGGGTCGCGCCGGCCGCACGAGATGCAAATTTCGCTCTGCGCGTACAGCGGAGGGTCCGGGAAGCATCGCTGAGCGTGGGCGGTTGGGAAAAACGTCGCGTACCGACCTCTTCTGCGGAACACACGACCTCGGGAGAGTCGGCTGGCGGCGATAGAGTAAGGGAGCACGGACGTCCGCCCCGGACGTCCGGGTGGTGGCCCCGCCACGATGCTTGGACCATCAAGATCGAGTGCGCACGGCACGTGAGGAGCACGAGGGCATGTTCGAGCGGTTCACCGACCGAGCGCGGCGGGTTGTCGTCCTGGCCCAAGAAGAGGCCCGGATGCTCAACCACAACTACATCGGTACGGAGCACATCCTGCTCGGCCTCATCCACGAGGGTGAGGGCGTGGCGGCGAAGGCCCTGGAGAGCCTCGGCATCTCCCTGGAGGGCGTCCGCCAGCAGGTGGAAGAGATCATCGGCCAGGGCCAGCAGGCGCCGAGCGGGCACATCCCGTTCACGCCGCGGGCCAAGAAGGTGCTGGAGCTGTCGCTGCGCGAGGCGTTGCAGCTCGGCCACAACTACATCGGTACGGAGCACATCCTGCTCGGGCTGATCCGCGAGGGCGAGGGCGTCGCCGCCCAGGTCCTGGTGAAGCTCGGCGCCGACCTCAACCGGGTCCGCCAGCAGGTCATCCAGCTCCTCTCCGGCTACCAGGGCAAGGAGCCGGCAGCCGCCGGCACCGCGCCGGGCGAGGCCGCGCCGTCGACCAGCCTCGTGCTGGACCAGTTCGGCCGCAACCTCACCCAGGCCGCCCGGGAGGGCAAGCTCGACCCGGTCATCGGCCGGGAGAAGGAGATCGAGCGGGTGATGCAGGTGCTCTCCCGCCGTACCAAGAACAACCCCGTCCTGATCGGCGAGCCCGGGGTCGGCAAGACCGCGGTCGTCGAGGGGCTGTCGCAGCGGATCATCAAGGGCGAGGTGCCGGAGACGCTCAAGGACAAGCAGCTCTACACGCTTGACCTGGGTGCCCTGGTCGCCGGCTCGCGCTACCGCGGTGACTTCGAGGAGCGCCTCAAGAAGGTGCTCAAGGAGATCCGCACCCGCGGCGACATCATCCTGTTCATCGACGAGATCCACACCCTGGTGGGTGCGGGTGCCGCCGAGGGCGCGATCGACGCGGCGAGCATCCTCAAGCCGATGCTGGCCCGTGGCGAGCTGCAGACCATCGGCGCGACGACCCTCGACGAATACCGCAAGCACCTGGAGAAGGACGCCGCCCTGGAGCGGCGGTTCCAGCCGATCCAGGTGGGCGAGCCGTCGCTGGCGCACACCATCGAGATCCTCAAGGGCCTGCGGGACCGCTACGAGGCGCACCACCGGGTGAGCATCACCGACGCCGCGCTGGTCGCGGCGGCGACGCTCGCCGACCGCTACATCTCCGACCGCTTCCTGCCGGACAAGGCGATCGACCTGATCGACGAGGCCGGCGCCCGGATGCGGATCCGCCGGATGACCGCGCCGCCGGACCTGCGCGACTTCGACGAGCGGATCGCCCAGGTGCGCCGCGACAAGGAGTCCGCGATCGACGCGCAGGACTTCGAGCGGGCCGCCCAGCTGCGCGACAAGGAGAAGCAGCTCCTCGGCCAGAAGGCGCAGCGGGAGAAGGAGTGGAAGGCCGGCGACCTCGACGTGGTCAGCGAGGTCGACGACGAGCAGATCGCCGAGGTGCTGGCGAACTGGACCGGCATCCCGGTCTACAAGCTCACCGAGGAGGAGACCTCCCGGCTGCTCCGCATGGAGGACGAGCTGCACAAGCGGGTCGTCGGCCAGGAGGACGCGGTCCGTGCGGTCTCGAAGGCCATCCGGCGTACCCGGGCCGGCCTGAAGGACCCGAAGCGGCCGTCCGGCTCGTTCATCTTCGCCGGCCCGTCCGGTGTCGGTAAGACCGAGCTCTCCAAGGCGCTCGCCGAGTTCCTCTTCGGCAGCGAGGACGCGCTGATCCAGCTCGACATGTCCGAGTTCCACGACCGCTACACGGTCTCCCGGCTGGTCGGGGCGCCCCCCGGCTACGTCGGCTACGACGAGGGTGGCCAGCTCACCGAGAAGGTGCGCCGCCGGCCGTTCTCGGTGGTCCTCTTCGACGAGATCGAGAAGGCCCACCCGGACGTCTTCAACACCCTGCTCCAGATCCTGGAGGACGGGCGGTTGACCGACGGCCAGGGCCGGATCGTGGACTTCAAGAACACGGTCATCATCCTGACCACCAACCTGGGCACCAGGGACGTGGCCAAGGCGGTCTCGATGGGCTTCCAGGCGTCCGAGGACTCCGACTCGAACTACGAGCGGATGAAGCAGAAGGTCAACGACGAGCTGAAGCAGCACTTCCGGCCGGAGTTCCTCAACCGGATCGACGACACGATCGTGTTCCACCAGCTCAACCAGACCGAGATCCTCTCGATCGTGGACATCATGATCCAGCGGATCGAGACCCAGCTCCGCAACAAGGACATGGGCCTCGAGCTGACCGACAACGCCAAGAAATACCTGGCGAAGAAGGGCTTCGACCCGGTGCTGGGCGCCCGGCCGCTGCGGCGGACGATCCAGCGCGACATCGAGGACAACCTGTCGGAGCGGATCCTGTTCAACGAGTTGACCCCGGGCCAGATCGTCGTCGTGGACTGCGAGGGCGACCCGGACAACGTCGACAAGTCCAAGCTGGTCTTCCGCGGCGCGGACAAGCCGGTCCCGGTGCCCGACGCGGTGCCGGCCGACCTCGGCAACACCGCCGCGGCCGGCGCGGACGAGTAGGCGAGCGGCAGCTCAGGTAGGTAACGGATCGGCCCGGTGGCAGTCGCCACCGGGCCGAACCCGTTTCCGGTCCCGGTAACGCCCGCCGCACGGCTGGCGGGAAAGATCTCCCGGCTGCGGAACGCGCCGGGACTACCCGTCGGCGCGGCCCTCGCCGGCCAGTACGCAGGTGTCGTCGAGCATCTCCACCAGGCCGTCCTCGATCAGCCCGGCCAGGGCGCGGGAGCGTTGCAGGTCGTCGGCCCAGACCAGGTCCAGCCGGGACCGGGGTACCGGGCCGGTAGCCTCCCGGAGCACGGCCAGCAGCCTGCCCCGGACCTGCCGGTCGGTGCCGGCGTACCGCTGTGGACGGCGGGACGGCCCGGCCGGCGCGGTACGCCCCGACGCCCGCCAGGCGCACCGGGCGGCGAGTGGACAGTCGA
Organism: Plantactinospora sp. WMMB782; assembly: GCF_049179135.1. Taxonomy (NCBI): domain Bacteria; kingdom Bacillati; phylum Actinomycetota; class Actinomycetes; order Micromonosporales; family Micromonosporaceae; genus Plantactinospora; species Plantactinospora sp. WMMB782. The sequence continues at coordinate 3,089,534 of NZ_JBMHMC010000007.1, forward strand.
CGCACCGGGGCGACCGGGCGGTGCAGACCAGCGCCCCCAACTCCATGAACGCGGCACTGGCCCGGGCCGCCCGTTCCGGCAGCGCAGGCAGCAGCGCCTCGGTGGCGACCAGGTCGGCCGGCCGGGTCGCCGGTCCGGCGTCCGGCTTCCCGGCGACGGCCCGAGCCACCAGCCGGCGAACGTTCGTATCGACAACGGGGTGGCGCTGCCCGTACGCGAAAGTCGCCACCGCCCGGGCCGTATAGCTGCCGATGCCGGGCAGGGCCAGCAACTCGTCCAACCCGGTCGGCACCTCGCCGCCGTGCCGTTCCAGCAGGGCCACCGCACACTCGTGCAGCCGCAGCGCCCGGCGGGGATAGCCGAGCCGCCCCCACATCCGGATCGCCTCGGCCGGGGTGTCGGCGGCCAGGTCGGCGGGGCGGGGCCAGCGGGCCAGCCAGGCCCGCCAGGCGGGGAGTACCCGCACCACCGGGGTCTGCTGCAACATGACCTCGCTGACCAGGATCGGCCACGCCCCGATGCCGGGCTCCCGCCACGGCAGGTCCCGGGCGTTCTCGTCGTACCACCGGATGGCGTCGGCGGCGAGCGTGGTTGTCGTCGGCATGGCGCCGTCGATCCTGTCATGCCGGCCGTCCCGGAGCGTGGGCCGGGCGCCGGGTCGGGCCCCGTCAGGGGTGTCGCATCGGGCAGACTGCCCGGATGAACGAGCTCGCGATCACCGTCATCGGCCCGGACCGGCCCGGCATCGTGGCCGACGTGACCGAGGCACTCGCCCAGCTCGGGGCGAATCTGACCGACTCGACGATGACCCGGTTGCGCGGGCACTTCGCGATGACGCTGATCTGCGTCGGCCCGACCGGTGCCGAGGCGGAGGCGGCACTCGCCCCGGTCGTCGCGGACGGCCCGCTGGTGGCGACGGTCCGCCAGGTCGGCCCCGAGGCGACGAGTACCCCGTTCGGCGAGCCGTACCTGATGGCGGTGCACGGCGCCGACCGGCTCGGCATCGTCGCCGCGCTGACCCGGGTGCTGGCCGAGGCCGGCGGGAACGTCACCGACCTGACCACCCGGCTGACCGGGCCGCTCTACGTGCTGCTGGCCGAGGTGGAGCTGCTACCGGAGGCCGCCGAGACGGTTGCCGCCCGGCTGGCCGAGGTGGCCGCCGGGCTGGACGTGGAGGCCACCCTCCGGCGAGCCGACTCGGACCTGCTGTGACCGCCGGGCACGATTCCCCGACGGCCGAGGTGTGCGGCCTGGGTGACTGGACCCCCGAGCTGCTCGGCGACCCGGGCCGGGTACGCGAGGTGCTGACCGCGCCGGCCGGGGTGCTGAGCCGGGTCGGCGCGACCGTCGACCCGTACGACGACGAGGTGGTCCGGCTCGCCGCCGACCTGGTGGCCACCATGCGGGTCTCGCCCGGCTGCGTCGGCCTGGCCGCCCCGCAGGTCGGGGTCGGAGCCAGCGTCTTCGCGGTGGACGTGACCGGACATCCCAAGACCGTCACCTCGCACGGCACCTTCGTGCTCTGCAACGCCGAGGTCGTCGAGGCGAGCCGCTGGCGGCCGGGCCGGGAGGGCTGCATGTCGGTCCCCGACCTGACCGGCGACGTGAAGCGGGCCAGCCGGGTGGTGGTGCGCGGGATGCTGCCCGGCACCGGGACGGTTGTCCGGCTGGTCACCGACGGCTTCGAGGCGCGGGCACTACAGCATGAGATCGACCACTGCGCGGGCCGACTCTTCCTGGACCGGGTGGCCGGGGCGCACGCGGTCTACCAGCGCAAGGTCTACCTGTGACCGGTGGCTGCCCCGGCGGGCCGGCGCCGGCAGCAGGGTGATCCCCCGGGGCTCCGGCGCGTCGCGGGTATCCGCGCCACCCGTGCCGATACGGTGAAATCATTATGCGTCTGACGGTTGGCCCCCTTCCGCCCGCCGTGTATTGGCGGCGTCGAGCCGTCGTGCTCGGTGCCGTGCTGCTGTTCCTCGTCGTGGTCCTCTACTCCTGCCTGAACACCGGCGGGCCGGACGACGGTAAGGGCAAGGGCGCCGACCCCGGGGCGTCGCCGACGCTCACCCCGCACATCGACCCGTCGGCCTCCGGCCCGGCCCAGTCCGGCGGTCCCGACCCCGGTGGCCCGGGTGGCGGTGCCGAGCCGGGCGACGGTGAGCCGTCCGGCGCGCCGCCGGACGACGGTGGCGGGGACACGGTCGAGCCGGTGGGCGGCGGGCAGGTGCCGCCGGCACCGCCGCCGGTCGACAACGAGTGCACCGACCAGGAGATGTCGGTGATCCCGGTGCCCTCGCGGGCCTCGGCGCAGCGGGGCCAACCGATCGAGTTGCGGCTCAGGATCAAGAACGTGTCGGGCCGGACCTGCAACCGGGACGTCGGCGCCGACCTCCAGGAGCTCTACATCAAGTCCGGGGCCCGCAAGGTCTGGTCGTCGGACGCGTGCAGCCTGGTCCGGTCCAACGACGTACGGTCGTTCCCGCCCAGCCACGAGAACGAGTACACGATCTCCTGGAACGGGCGCGAGAGCTCCAAGTGCGCCAACCAGCTCGCCGCCGGGCCCTATCCGGCGGCCGGCAACTACCAGCTGTTCGGCCGGCTCGGCGACAAGCACAGCGAGCCGGTGCGGATCACCATCACCGGCTGACCGACGGCGGGACTACGCAGCCGGCCGGTGGCGCGGGCGGGCGCTTTACCGACGGCCGGACTGCGCAGCCGGCCGGTCGGCCGGGAGTCGGGCGCTGGTGCCGTCGATGCCGAGCAGTGGGGCGGCGCGGGGGTCGGTTCAGACGTAGCGTTCCAGGATGGACGCCTCGGCCAGCCGGGACAGCCCTTCGCGTACGCCCCGGGCGCGGGCGTCGCCGACCCCGTCGACGGCCTGCAGGTCCTCCACGGTGGCGCCGAGCAGCCGTTGCAGGCTGCCGAAATGGCCGACGAGCCGGTCGACCACCAGACCGGGCAGCCGGGGCACCTTGGCGAGCAGCCGGAAGCCGCGCGGGCTGACCGCCGCGTCCAGCGCGTCGGAGGCGCCCGGATAGCCGATCGCCTTGGCGACCGCGACCAGGTCGATCAGCTCGGTGGCGGTGAGCAGGTCAAGCTCGACGAGTGCCTCGTCCAGGGTCCGGGCCTTTCGGCCGGTCGGCAGGTAGTCCCGGATCACCAGGGTCCGGTCGGCGTCCACCCCGGCCATCAGCTCGTCGAGCTGGAGGGCGAGCAGTCGGCCGTCGGTACCCAGCTCCACCACGTAGCCGGCGATCTCGTCGGCGATCCGGCGGACCATCTCCAGCCGCTGCACCACCGCGACGGCGTCGCGGACCGTCACCAGGTCCTCGATTTCCAGCGCGGAGAGGGTGCCGGAGACCTCGTCGAGCCGGAGCTTGTAGCGTTCCAGGGTGGCCAGTGCCTGGTTGGCCCGGGACAGGATCGCGGCCGAGTCGTCGAGCACGTGTCGCTGGCCGTTGACGTAGAGGCTGATTATCCGCATCGACTGACTGACCGAGATGACCGGGAAGCCGGTCTGCCGGGCGACCCGCTCGGCGGTGCGGTGCCGGGTGCCGGACTCCTCGGTCGGGATCGACGGGTCGGGCATCAGGTGCACGGCGGCCCGGACGATCCGGGTGCCGTCGCTGGAGAGCACCACCGCGCCGTCCATCTTGCACAGTTCGCGGACCCGGGTGGCGGAGAACTCGACGTCGAGCGGGAAGCCGCCGGTGCAGAGCGTCTCGACGACACGGTCGTAGCCGAGCACGATCAGGGCGCCCGTACGGCCACGGAGGATGCGTTCCAGCCCGTCCCGCAGTGCGGTGCCGGGCGCCATCAGCGCCAGGTTGGCCCGCAACGGATCACCGGTCGGACCCGTCCCGTTCATGGTCATGCCGACGCCGACCGGGCGGGCCGAGGTGCCGGCACCGGTGCGGACAGCAGCAGCCGCACTGGCGGTTCGGTTCGCGTCGCGGTCGATCGGCACTCGGACATTCTACGGACCGCCCTGCGTTGGGTGCTGTCGCGGTTACTGTGACGTGCCACTGTGCCTGCTTCCTCCCGTCGGCGTGCCGTCGGTACCGTCCGGGACCCGGCTACGAAGTGTCCAGTTTGTAGCTGATTGGCGATGTGTCGGGCGTAGTGGTTCCGCCCGCGCGCAGGTGGCAACGGCCGTAAGCATGCCACGCCGGAACCAGTCACAGCGTGGTGTGACCGTATGGTTACTCAGCCGACACCCGCGCCACGGACTGCAGCGCCGATCGTACGTCGGTGACTTCCATCACCCGCATGTTCTCCGGAGTGACGCCGCTGGCGCCCGGCCCGCAGCCGGTCGGGACCAGGGCGTACCGGAAGCCGAGCCGGGCCGCCTCGGCCAGTCGCCGGGGCACGGCGGCGACCCGGCGCACCTCGCCGGTCAGCCCCACCTCGCCGATCGCCACCAGGTTCGGCGCGATGGCCAGGTTGAGCCCGCCGGAGGCGACCGCCAGGGCGACCGCGAGGTCGGCGGCCGGCTCGACCACCCGGATCCCGCCGACGGTGGCCGCGAAGACCTCCCGGTCGTGCAGGGTCAGCCGCTCGGTCCGGCGTTGCAGCACCGCCAGCACCATCGCCAGCCGGGCGCTGTCCAGCCCGGAGACCGTCCGCCGGGGCGAACCGGCCACGGTGGCCCCGATCAGCGCCTGGACCTCGGTGACGAGCGCCCGCCGACCCTCCATCGCCACCGTCACGCAGGTGCCCGGGACCGGGTCGGCGGAGCGGGTCAGGAAGAGCCCCGACGGGTCGGCCAGGCTGCTGATGCCACCCTCGTGCATCTCGAAGCAGCCGACCTCGTCGGCGGTGCCGAACCGGTTCTTCACGCCGCGCACCATCCGCAGCGAGGAGTGCTTGTCGCCCTCGAAGTGCAGCACCACGTCGACCAGGTGCTCCAGCACCCGGGGGCCGGCGACCTGGCCGTCCTTGGTGACGTGCCCGACGAGTACGGTCGCGACGCCCCGCTCCTTGGCGACCGCGACCAGGGCGGCGGTGACCGCCCGGACCTGGGTGACCCCACCCGGCACCCCCTCGGTGCCCGGGGTGGAGACGGTCTGCACCGAATCCAGCACCAGCAGCCCCGGCTTGACCGCGTCGAGGTGGCCGAGCACGGCCGAGAGGTCGTTCTCGGCCGCCAGGTAGAGCTGGTCGTGCAGGGTGCCCATCCGCTCGGCCCGCAGCCGGACCTGGCTCACCGACTCCTCGCCGCTGACCACCAGGGACGGGCTGCCGGCTCCGGCGGCCCACTGCTGGGCCACGTCGAGCAGCAGGGTGGACTTGCCGACCCCGGGCTCACCGGCGAGCAGCACCACCGCGCCGGGAACCAGGCCGCCGCCGAGCACCCGGTCCAGCTCCGGCACGCCGGTGGGGCGGGCCCGGGCCGGGGCGGCGCTGATCGTGGCGATCGGCCGGGCCGGTTCGGCGGGCGCCCGGGAACTGACCACCCGGCCGGAGACGGTGGGACCGGTGAGCGTCGACTCGACGACCGCGCCCCACTCGCCGCACTCCGGGCACCGGCCGACCCACTTGGGCGGCTGGTGGCCGCAGGCGTCGCACTCGTAGGCGGGTCGGGGCTCGCGGCTCGCGGCGCGACCGCGCCCGGCGGCGGGGCGGGACGTGGCTCGGCTGGTCGTCACCCCAGCACGCTAACCAATCCGTACGACGGAACCGGCGAGACCCGGCCGTCCGCGTCGGCGCCGTGCTACTCGTGGTCCCCTTCGCCGCCGACGACCGGCGTACCCGTGGGGGCCGGCTCCAGCGGCACCGTGACAGGCACCTGCACCGGCACCTGCGTACCGCCGAAGTCGAAGGTCACCTCGATGCTGTGTCCCGGCGGCAGCGCCTCGGCCAGCCCGGACAGTTGCAGCCAGCGGCCGGCGACCCGGTTGAGGACCACGAACTCGCGAGCCGGGATCTGGATCTCCACGGGCCCGGCCGGAGCCGCCGCCGCGGTCGGCGACGGGGCTGCCTCCGACGGGGTCGCCGACGGGCTCCCACCCGGAGACGGGCTCCCACCCGGGGACGGGCTTCCGGTGGTCGCCTCCGCGGACGGGCTTGCCGGAGTCGCCTCCGGAGACGGGCTCGCCGGGGCACCGCCAGGGCTCGGCGCGGCCGACGGCCCGGCGAACGCCACCCCACCGGCACGGGTGCTGCTGATGCGCACGGTCACCGGCTGGCCGGAGTCGTTGAAGAGAGTGACGTTCAGCGGCGCGTCGGCACCGGCCGGGTAGCCCATGGTGCCGGGGTACTCGATGAACGCGTTGCGGACCAGGTAGTTGTCGTCGGCCGACTGGGCGTTGACACCGAGGTTGGTGGGCACCCTCGCGGCGGTCTCGGCGATCTGGCCCGCGCCGCACCCGGACAGCAGCAGGGTGGCGGCGGCTGCCGTACCGGCCAGCACCGCAGCGGCTCCCCGAGCCCCCCTGATCGAGCGCGTCACCTGGTCCTCCTTCGTGCGAATCCGGTCGCCGGGTCGATTCGGCGGGCCGGCGTAACGGGCACGGTGGCCGTACCCGGGCCCGACGGGCTCCAGGGTAGTGGGCGGTGATCGGCTCCCGTACGCCGACCCGGTAACCCGGCCGGCCGGGCTACCGCCGGTGCCGGCCGGCCGGGCTTCGGCGGTTCCGGCCGGCGGCGGGCACGGGTCAGACCACCCGGCCGCTGGAGACAAGCAGTACGACATCGATGAGCGCGACGAGCATGACGGCCCGGAAGACGGCCACCGGGCGGTCGCCCCGGGCGGCGGCGGCCCGGCCCGCGTACCAGCCGACCAGCGGGACCACGGCGGCGACCGCGACCGCCGCCAGGCCGGTCCGGGACGGCGGGCCCGGCGGCCCGACCACCAGGGTGGCGGTGGCCGCCAGCAGCAGCCCGGCGGCGGCCAGCCGGGAGCCGACGGGGCCGAGCCGGTGCGGCAGGCCGCGCACCCCGGTCCGCTCGTCGTCGGCCAGGTCCGGCAGCACGTTCGCGAAGTGCGCCCCGGCGCCGAGCAGCGCGCCGGCCGCGACCAGCCAGGCCGGTGGGGCCGGTGCGCCGGGCAGCCCGAGTACGACGACCGCCGGCAACGTCCCGAACGACACCGCGTACGGCAGCACCGAGAACGGGGTGGACTTGAGCGGCCAGTTGTAGAGCAGCGCGGAGACCAGGGCGAGGGTGGCCGCCGCGGCGGAGGCCGGTTCGAGGGTGAGCGCGGGCAGCGGGGTGAGTACGGCGGCGACCGCTCCGGCGGTGCCGACCAGCCGCCGACCGACCATTCCGCTGGCCACCGGCTTGTCCCGGCGCCCGACCGCGGCGTCCCGGTCGGCGTCGAGCCGGTCGTTGACCCAGCCGACGGCGAGCTGGCTGAGCAGCACGGTGAGGCTGATCGCGGCGATACCGCCGGGCGGATGGCCCACACCCCAGGCGAGCAGGGCCGAGACGGTGGTCACCGCGACCGCCGGCTCGGGATGGCTTGCCCGGACCAGCCCTAACACCACATGCGACATATGGGAAGTCTGGTTGTTACCGCTGCGTCGTGCCAGGCTCGGTCACATGCGGACGGCGCGGACCAGGGCGACGAGCGGCGCCACGGCGCCCGGGGCCACGGCGTCCGGAGCCACGCCGCGCGAGGCCACGGCGTCCGGAGCCACGGCGCCCGGGGCCACGGCGTCCGGCGCCACGCCGCGCGAGGTCACGGCGTCCGGGGCCACGGCGTCCGGCGCCACGCCGCGCGAGGTCACGGCGTCCGGAGTCACGGCGTCCGGGGCCGCGCCGCACGGCACTCCGGCACGCAGGCTGCCCCGCAACGACCCCCGGCAGTACGACGACCTCGCCGACCAGTGGTGGCAGCCGGACGGCGCCTTCGCGATGCTGCACTGGCTGGCCGAGGCGCGGGCCGCGCTGGTGCCGCCGGCCGCCCGTCCCGGTGCGACCCTGGTCGACCTCGGCTGCGGCGCCGGGCTGCTCGCCCCCCGGGTGGCCGGGCGGGGTTACCGGCACGTCGGGGTGGACCTGGTCCGCTCCGCGCTGGACCAGGCCGGCGCGCACGGGGTCGTCCCGGTGAACGGGGACGTCGCCGCGGTGCCGCTGACCGACGGCTGCGCGGACGTGGTGGCCGCCGGTGAGGTGCTGGAGCACGTGCCGGACTGGCGGCGGGTGGTTGCCGAGGCGGCCCGGCTGCTCCGCCCCGGCGGCACGCTGGTGCTGGACACCCTCAACGACACCGTGCTGAGCCGGCTGCTCGCGGTCCGGGTCGCCGAACTCTTCCCCGGGGTGCCCCGGGGGATCCACGATCCCCGGCTCTTCGTCGACGCCGGGGAACTGGTCCGGGAGTGTGCCCGGCACGGCATCGCGCTGCGGGTCCGGGGCATCCGGCCGGCGGTCTGGGGCACCGCCCGCTGGCTGCTCCGCCGCGCCGTCCGCCAGGTCGGGCCGGGTGCGACCGGAAATGGGCAGGCTGCGGGGGACGAGCTGGTCGGGCCGGGTGCGGTCGGAAATGGGCAGGCTGCGGGGGACGAGCTGGTCGGGCCGGGTGCGATCGGGAACGGGCAGGCCGGGGCGGGTGCGGTCGGCCGGGCTGGCGTGGACGCGCCACGGATCGTGCCGACCTGGTCGGCGGCGGTGCTCTACCAGGGGTGGGGCACCAGACAGGGATAACCACGGTCGGCAGCGCCGGCCGCCGGGCCGGTGCGGAAGGGAGACGGATGACGGCGGAGGCGCTCGCAGCGGCGCGCCGGGTGGCGCCACGCTTCGCCGCCCGGGCGGCCGAACACGACCGGGACGGCAGCTTTCCGGTGCACGACTTCGCCGACCTGCGTTCGGCCGGACTGTTCGGCCTGATGGTCCCGCCGAAGCTCGGCGGACTGGGTGCCAGCTTCGCCGGGTACGCCGCCGTCGCCACCGAGCTGGCCCGGGGCAACGGCGCGACCGCACTGGTGTTCAACATGCACGCCTCGGTCACCGGCGCGCTCGGCGCGCTGACCGAGGAGCTGGCCGAGGCGCTCGGCGTACCCGACGAGGCGCTGGCGGCCCGGGACCGGCTGCTCGCCGAGGCGGCGGCCGGCGCCTGGTACGCGGTGGCGATGTCCGAACGCGGGGCCGGCTCGCGGTTGTCGAAGCTGACCACGACGTACGAGCCGGTCGACGGCGGCTACCACATCAAGGGGGCCAAGACCTTCTGCTCCGGTGCCGGACACGCCGACGCCTACCTGGTGGCCGCCCGCAGCGTCGCCGACCAGTCGGTGGTGTCGCAGTTCCTGGTCCCGGCCGGTCCGGACGGGCTGCACGTCGAGCCGACCTGGGATTCGCTCGGGATGCGGGCCACCGCCTCGCACGACCTGCACCTGGACGTGACGGTGCCGGCCGACCGGCTCCTCGGCGGGGTGGAGGGGCTGGCCCTGGTGGTCGCCCAGCTGATGCCGCACTGGCTGGTGGCCAGTTACGCGGCCGTCTACGTCGGGGTGGCCAGGGCGGCGATCGACGCCGCCGTGGAGCATTTGACCGCACGTGGGCTGGACGGCCTGCCGGCGGTACGCGCCCGGGTCGGCCGGGCGGACGCGGCCACCGCCGCCGCCCAGCTCGCGGTCGGCGAGGCGGCCCGCCGGGTCGACGAGGCGCCGGGTGACGTCGAGACGAACCGTTGGGTGTGGCGGGCGAAGCTGCTGGCCGGGACGACCGCCGCCGAGGTGGCGGCCTCGATGGTGGAGGCGGCCGGCACCTCGGTGACCCGGCGCGGGCATCCGCTGGAACGCCTCTACCGGGACGCCCGATGCGGCTCGCTGCACCCGGCCACCTCCGACGTCTGCGCGGACTGGCTCGGCATCGCGGCGCTCGGCGGCGACCCGGACCGGGACGCCGCGACCCCCCGGTGGTGAGGCGTCCGGTGACCGGATCCGTCGGCCTGCCGGGCCGGAGCGCGGAACGTGGCTGCCGTCCGGTCCGGAGGGCGAGTGCGGAACGTGGCTGCCGTCCGATCCGGATTGAAGGAGGTTCACTGGGTACCAGGGTGGTACGCGAGCCGGCTGCCCGACCGCCACCGGCCGGGCCGGGCCGTACCGCGATCGGACGTGTCCCTCCCGGCGCGAGTCCCGAGGTCACGCTCGGGGGTTGGGCTCGGTGGGCGGTGGGGCGCGCAGGGGTGTGCGGTGTCGCGATCGGAGGACGGCATGGGCAGCGGTAGCGGGCAGGACGGCTCCGGGGTGATCGTCGGGATGGGCATGGCACTGCCGCCGACGGCGAGCCAGCAGGAGTTGTGGGCGGGCTTCTTCGCCGGGCACTTCTCCGGGACCACCCGGGCGCTCGCCGAGCGGATCTTCGCCAACTCCGGGGTTCGGCACCGGCAGGCGGCGGTGAACCCGCTGCTGGAGGACGTCTCGGACTGGCCGACCGAGCGCCGGATGCGCCGCTACCAGATCGAGGCGCTGCCGCTGGGCAAGGAGGCGGTCGGTCGGGCGCTCACCGACGCCGGCCTGTCGGCCAGCGAGATCGGCCTCTTCGTGGTCTGCTCCTGCACCGGGTACGCCACGCCGGGGCTGGACATCCTGCTGGCCCGGGACCTGGGGATGGCCGCCGACACCCAGCGGATGTTCGTCGGGCACATGGGCTGCTACGCGGCGCTGCCGGGGCTGGCCGCCGCGAACGACTTCGTCACCGCCCGGGGCCGCCCGGCGCTGCTGCTCTGCGCCGAGCTGACCAGCCTGCACATCCAGCCGTCGACGGCCCGGATGGACACCCAGCAGATCATCTCGCACGCGCTCTTCTCGGACGCCGCCGTCGCCGTGGTGGTCGCCCCGGGCGACCGTTCCGGGTACGCCGTCCGCGAGGTCACCGCCGTCACCGACACCTCCACGGCCGACCACATGACCTGGGAGCTGACCGACACCGGCTTCCGGATGGGACTGTCCCCGAAGGTGCCACAGGTGCTGGCGGCACACGTGCGTGACCTGGTCACCGACCTGCTGGCCCGGCACGGCCGGCGGATCGGCGACGTGGACGGCTGGGCGGTGCACCCCGGCGGGCCGCGCATCCTCAACGTGGTGGAGGCGGAACTGGGCCTGCCGCCCGCGGCGATGGCGGCCTCCCGGGCGGTACTCGACGAGTACGGCAACTGTTCGTCGCCCACTTCTCTGCTCATCCTGGAACGACTCAGGCGGTCCGCCCCGGCACCCCGTACCGTGGTGATGCTCGCGTTCGGACCCGGGTTGACCCTCTACGCCGCACTGCTGGACCGGCAGCCCGGGGCGGCACGGGCGGACCGCACGCGGCTGGCCCACCAGGCCGGCCGGGATGACTCCTAGGAGATCTCCGCCGGACCGGCGGGAGGAGGCGACCGGTGCGCAGGTTGGTGTTGACGATGGCGGCGGTGCTGCTGGTCGGGATCGGTGGTTGGTGGTCGGTCCGGTCGGCGCCGGAGCCGGCCCGGCCGGGGCAGACCGGGGTCGACGTGCCGGAACGGGCGCCCGGGGCCGGCGCGGCGGACCTGGCCGGCGAGCGGAGTGCGAGCGTGGCCGGGCAGAGCCTGCCGCGCTTTCCGGACACGATCTGGCGGGAGACGGCGACGCTGAACCAGCGCCGCTTCGTCATCTGGTCGATCGACACCCGTCCGGGTGGCCGCTACCTGCTCCAGTACGTCTGTCTGAGCCCCGGTGAGCTGCACATCCGTTTGTTGCGCGGGGTGACCCGGAGCTGGTCGGACTCGGTGAGCTGCCCTGGGCCGTTCGGCAGCGTGCAGCTCGTCGCGGCCGGGGACGAACTCTCGATCGGGGCCCGACGGCTCAACCACCGGCACGTGGAGGTCGCCCTCCAGATGGTGGCCCTGCCCTGACTGTGCGGCTGGCCGGGTCAGCGGGTGGTGGTGACCAGGCGGGGCAGGTCGGCCTGGTAGTCGCCCGCCGAGCCGAGTTCGGGTACGGCCCGGCGGACCTGCCCGGACCTGTCGGCGAGTACGGCGGAGGGCCTGCCGTTCGGGGCGGGCAGCCGCAGTGCGGTCCGCAGCTCGGCGGTGGGGTCGGTGAGGAAGCGCGGCATCCCGCCGCCGGGCGCCGGCACGGTACGCACGCCCGGCACGGTACGGCGGGTGCTGACCGCCAGCACGCCCACGCCGGGTGGTACGGCCCGGACGGCGGCGTCGAGGTGCTGCTCGCAGGCACAGCCGTCGATCAGGATGATCACGGCGGGGAGCAGCCCGCGTAGCGGCACGAGCCGGCCGTCCTCGCCCATCAGGTCGAGCGCGGGCAGGGACAGCCCGGCCGGCGCGGTCGGGCCGCCCAGGCTGGTCGGGCCGCCCGAGCTACCAGGGCTGCCGGAGCCGGTGTCGCCGTTACCGGCGAAGCCAGGGGTGCCGGCGTCGCCTGTGTTGCCCGGGGTGCCGGAGCTGCCGGTGCTGCCGCCGGGGGTGCCCGGGGTGCTGCGGCCGGTGCCGACCGGTCGCTGCGGGTTGGGCCAGGTGATGGCGAAGAGGCTGGCCAGGGTGGTCAGCACGGCGACCGCCATGATCATCAGGCAGAGTCGGAGCGGGGCGGGGCCGTTGGTGTCGGTGCGCAGGCCCAGGCGCCGGCGCCAGCCGTCCCGGCGGGCCCGCAGCCGCAGCTCGCGGCGGACCTGCGCGGATTCGGCGGCCAGCTCGGCGGGGTCGTCGGGGATGACGATCCGCCCCCATTCGGCGGGCAGGTCGGGCACGCCGTCGAACGGGCCGTTGTCCGGTCGGCCGTCACCGTCCGCCGACGTGCTCATGGCGCACCCCCTGGCCGGCCCACCGCAGGCGTGAATCGGGCTCCGCTCCAGCCTCCCCCACCAGGGGTCGTACCGCTAGTGGGCGGCGGTGCCGTGCGTCGAAGAAGTATGCTGGGAGAGCCGCAACGCCCTACATCCGATTTTTCCGATCCGCCTTGTCGGCCGGTGATCCGTTTGTCACGCAGCGTGCCGAAATCCACGGATCACTGCCTTGTCAAGCTGAAGAAAGACCTCTCACAGGGCCTCTGAGCTGCGCTAACGGTCAGGACTGCGGTGGGACATCGGTGCCTGAGCGTGTTACCCTAGACACAGCGAAAGGGGTTTCGAACCTATGGTTTTCAGTGTCGGCGAGACCGTTGTTTACCCCCACCACGGGGCCGCACTCATCGAGGCAATCGAGACTCGGGTCATCAAGGGCGAGCCGAAGCAGTACCTCGTCCTCAGGGTCGCTCAGGGTGATCTGACGGTCCGGGTGCCCGCGGAGAATGCCGAGATCGTGGGTGTGCGCGAAGTGGTCGGCGAAGAGGGCCTGGGCAAGGTCTTCGATGTCCTCCGTGCCCCGCACACCGAGGAGCCGACCAACTGGTCGCGGCGTTACAAGGCAAATCTGGAGAAGCTGGCCTCCGGTAACCCCCTCAAGGTGGCGGAGGTTGTCCGCGACCTCTGGCGCCGCGAGCGGGAGCGGGGCCTGTCGGCGGGTGAGAAGCGAATGCTCGCCAAGGCCCGCGACATCCTCGTCGGTGAGGTCGCACTCGCCGAAAAGAGCACCAAGGACGAAGCGGAAACCCTGCTCGACAAGGTGCTCACCGAGGCATAGCCCCACACGCCGGCACGTTTCGTCAGTGCCTGCGACGTACCCCGAAAGAAGACCGAGGACCGCGACGTGACCGCGCAGCTCAATCCGCGCGGTGACGTCGCGGTCCTCGTTCCTGCGGCGGGTGCCGGCGTCCGGCTCGGGCCGGGCGGCCCCAAGGCGCTCCGTCGGATCGGCGGCGAACCACTGCTGGTGCACGCCGTGCGGCGGATCGCCGCCGCGCCCTCGGTGCACACCGTCGTGGTGGCCGCGCCGCCGGGCGACGCCGACGCGGTCCGCGAGCTGCTCGCCCCGGTCGCCGAGCTGACCGTGGTGACCGGCGGCGCCAGCCGGCAGGAGTCGGTGGCCGCCGCGCTGGCCGCGGTGCCGGCCGGCCCGGAGATCGTCCTGGTGCACGACGCGGCCCGCGCGCTCACCCCGGCCGCCCTGGTCGAGTCGGTCGCCGAGGCGGTCCGCGGCGGCGCGGAGGCGGTGGTCCCGGTGCTGCCGGTGGTCGACACGGTCAAGGAGGTCTCGGCCGCCGGCCTGGTGCTCGGCACCGTGGACCGGTCTGCGCTGCGGGCCGTGCAGACCCCGCAGGGCTTCCGGCGGTCGGTGCTGGCCGCCGCGCACGCCGCCGCCGTCGACCCGCTCACCGACGACGCGGGCCTGGTCGAGAAGCAGGGGGTACCCGTCACCTGCGTCCCCGGCTCGGAGTACGCGCTGAAGATCACCCGCCCGTTCGACCTGGCCCTGGCCGAATACCTGCTCGGCGCCGTGCCGCTCGCCGGGCACCACTGATCGCCTACGCTTTCGCACGTGATCCTTCCGCTGGTCGGTGTCGGTACCGACGTGCACGGTTTCGAACCCGGCCGGGCCTGCTGGGTCGCCGGGCTGCACTGGCCCGGCGTGGACGGGCTGGCCGGGCACTCCGACGGCGACGTCGCCGCGCACGCCGCCTGCGACGCACTGCTCTCCGCCGCCGGCCTCGGCGACCTGGGCAGCAACTTCGGGGTGGCCGAGCCGGAATGGGCCGGCGCCGCCGGGGTCATCCTGCTGGCCGAGACCGCCCGCCGGGTCCGGGCCGCCGGCTTCGAGATCGGCAACGTCTCGATCCAGGTCATCGGGGTACGCCCGAAGATCGGTCCCCGCCGCGACGAGGCCCAGCAGGCACTGACGGCGGCGGTCGGCGCCCCGGTCACCGTCTCCGGCACCACCACCGATGGACTCGGGCTGACCGGCCGGGGCGAGGGGCTGGCCGGGATCGCGGTCGCACTGGTACACAGGCGGCCCTGAGCCAGACGGTTTCGGCACTTGACAGGGTCACGGCACTGACGGGTCACGGCAGGCCGACGCCTGTTGTAGCTTTCGGAATGCGCAGAAGGACGATGCTGGCCGCCTTGCTGCTGCCCGTGACAGCGGCGGCCTGCGAGTCGGGAAGTGCGCCGATGACACCGCGGTCCGACAGGGACCTCGACGCCAAGCTCGCCGAGCTGCGCGGCAGCGGCGGGTCGGCTCCGCTTCGTACGCTCCGCTGGCAACAGCGTAGTGGTCGAGAAGGGTATGACCCTGACGTCCCCGAACTAGTTCGACCGCCCTGCCGCTTGCTTGTCATGCAAGCGGATCTTGATTATTTGTAGTCGTCACAACTGCAATAAATCGTCAAGATCTGACCGCATACCCCTGCCCGGCATCGGGCGGGGCTGGTTAGCTCGACGGGTTCTTCGGCACCGGCGACGAGGTCCGGCGAGCGGCGGATGCGGCCCGGGAGGACGCGCAGGCGCTCTGGATGCGGCCCTGGCGGGAGAACGAGAAGCGCGCCGTGCTGCTGCGGACATTTCAACCGAACCTGATCCCCGGGCTGCTCCAGACCGAGGCTTACACGCGGGCGGTGCTGCGCGGCGCCCGGCTGCCCGACGAGGCGGTCGAGTGGACCGTCCAGGACCGCCGGGCCCGGCGGGCGGCCACGGTGGACCGGCCGGACCCGCCGATGCTCACCGCGATCCTCGGTGAGTTCGCGCTGCGCTGCGGCCCGCCGGACGTGCTGAGGGAGCAGCTCGAACACCTGCTCGGCGCCACCGCGCACAGCCGGGTGCAGGTCCGGGTGGTGCCGCTCGCCGCCGGGCTGCACATCGGACTCTCCGGCCCGTTCGTGCTGGCGACGCTCGCCGGCGGCGGCCGGGTCGGCTACCTGGACAGCCAGTTGCGCGGCGAGGTCGCGACCGACCCGGAGGATCTGACCAAGTTGGAGTTGGCCTGGGACGTCGTGACCGGGCTCGCACTTCCGGTCGACCAGTCGAGGGACCTGATCGGGAAGGCGGTCGAGGAGCATGGCTGAGCAACCGAACTGGCACACGAGCAGCCGCAGCAGTGCCAACCAGGGTGACTGCGTCGAGGTGGCGGACAACCTTCCGGGCCGGGTCCTGGTGCGGGACGGCAAGGACCGGTCCGGGCCGGTGCTGGCATCCGCCCCGGCGACCTGGCGCGGCTTCGTCCGGGACCTTCGCGCCGCCCGCTGAGGAAGTCAGCGAGCGCGCCGAGGAAAGTTAGGGACCAAGCCTGACACCACGGGGGGAGCGCCAGGCTTGGTCCCGTCTACGGTACCGCGCATCCGCCGGCATGGGGAGTGGGCATTCGGCGGGTCGCCGGATAACTGGCCGGTTGCCGCCCGCCACCTGCCCGGGGAGTGGGTGTTCGGCGGGTCGGGCGCGACGATCCGGCGAGACAGCGCCCGATACGCTCGGACCCGTGTCCAGCGACGCCGACTCCGACCACTCCGCCTCCGCCGAAGGGTACGTCCAGCGCGCCGAACTGCTCGCCGAACTCGGCCGGTACGACGAAGCCGCCGCCGAAGTCGGGTTCGCGATCGCGCTCGACCCGTCGAACGTGCCTGCGCTGGTCATGCTCGCGATGGTCAAACTTGCCGGTGACAAGCCGGAGGAGGCGCTCACCGCCGCCGACTCGGCGATGGCCGTCGCTCCGGAGTCGATCCACCCGCTGGTGATCCGGGGACACGCCCTGGCCGACCTGCGCCGGTTCAAGGAGGCGGCGGCGGCCGCCGACCGGATCCTTGCGCTCGGCCCGGACGACGCGTACGCCCAGCGCAGCGCGGCGGCGATCCTGGGCGAGTCGCGCAACGGGCAGCAGGCCCTCAACGCGGCCTGGCGCGGGGTCGAGCTGGCGCCGGAGGAGCCGCAGGCGCACCTGGTACTCGGCCTGGTGGCGGCCAGGATGCAGAAGTTCGAGCTGGCCGAGCGGGCGTACCGGGAGGCGCTGCGGCTGGACCCGGAGCTGGCGGCGGCCCAGCACAACATCGGAGTGATCCGGCTGGAGCAGCGGCGCTACTCCGAAGCACTGGAACACCTCGCCGACGCGGCGGTGCTGGAACCGACGAGCGGCGACGGCGCCCGGGCGATCAGCGGCGGGCTGCGTCAACTGCTGATGTACGGCGCCGGCTACACGATCGTGGTGTCGATCCTGGTGGCCTGCCTGGCGGCGGCGAACCCGGTGTCGTCCCGGCTCTGGGCCGGGCTGGCGGCGGTGACCGGCGGTTTCCTGGTCTGGCGGTTCCTCCGGCGGGTGCCGAACCTGGGGCGGGGACGGCTGCCGGAGCTGATCCGCGCCGACCGGCTGCTGGCGCTGGCTGTCTACGCCGTGATCGCCGGGCCGTGCCTGATCATGCTCTACGCGATCCTGGGCAGCCCGTGGCCGCTGGTGCTGGCGATCGCCACGACCGCCGCGACCGAGCTGGCGGTGCTCTTCGGCTGGTCACCCGACCGCGACTGACGGCATCGGCCGCTGAACGGGACTGACGGCATCGGCCGTTCCGGACGACGGGATCGAACAGGTAGAGTCCGGGACAGATCATCCTGTTTCTTCGCGGCTCGCCCCGCGCCGACCGGACGATCGGAGATGCGATGGCTCGGCAGTGGACAGTTCGGCAGCGGTCGCAGCCGTGGTGTCGCCGGATCGGTGTGGCGGCGTGCGGAGCGTTGCTGCTCACGGGTTGCACCAGCAGCGAGAGCGGACCGGAGCCGCCGGCGCCCGAGGTGAGCACCGTGGAGTTCGAGCAGCGGCTCACCGAACACCTGTCCCGGGCGGTGGACGGAGCCCTGGAACCGGCGGCGCGGGCCACCCCGCCGAGCCACTCCCGGAGTGTGGGGTGTGCGGAGCTGCCCGAGGGCGGGCCGACCTGGGGTCTCCGGCCGCGAGCCGAGCTGACGGTGTCGGCTGGGGACAAGGCCGAGAAGTACCTCGACGACGTGGCGACCTGGATTCTCCGCGACAAATTTGCCGAATACGAGTGGCGGTGGCGGGTCGGCACGCCCGCCGACGTCAAGGAGATCACCGCCGTCCACGAGGACGGCACCGAGTTGCTCATGGAGATGGCTCGGGGCAGCGACCAGTTCACCGTCCGGATGACCGGGCCGTGCACCTGGCCGCCGGATCGGCCCGGCGGCCCGCCCGCCGGGCGGCTCCCGCCCCTTCCGGCACCGTCCGGGCCGACGCAGACCCGCAGTGTCGACACCCCCGACCCGTGTCGCTCGCCGAAGCTCTACGTCTACAACCTCACCTCCCGCCCCTTCACCGGCCGGGGCCCACACCTGATGATGCTGGTCAGGTACGCCGACGAGAAGGCCATGGAGTATGCCGAGGTCCAGCTGCCCAGGGACTGGGAACCTCGATATGCGCCGGGTACCTCCCAGCGGAACCTCGACCAGGTCCAGCTCCTCGTCTGCGTGCACGTCACGGCGACCCGGGACTCGCGCCAGGACGTCACCTGCAACTATGCGAGTGAAGACCTTCTGTTGGCTGGCGGCAGTCCGTTCACCTTCGACCTGTTCGAGAGCGTCTACCACGTCACGGTGCGGGAGGCCCGCAGCGGCCGGAAGGTCAGCGAGTTCACCGTTCCCGGAAGACAGCGTGGCGAGGACAACTGTCCGTTCCGGATGAACTACAACCGGAAGCTGGCCAGGGGCATCGACGAGGCGGCCTTCGAGCGGAGGCTGCGGCCCCTGCTCGAAGCGGCCCGGTGACGGGCCGTCGGGGTACGGTCAGCCGGTGTACCCGGTCAGCCGGTGGTACGGCGCGCCCAGGTCCAGGCGTAGCCGGTGTCCTCGCAGGACAGTGCCGGGCCGCAGAGGTCGAGTGGCCGGAAGGTGTCCACCATCACGGCCAGCTCGTCGAAGCTCTCCGCTCCGATCGCCCGCTCCGGGGCGCCGGGCTGCGGGCCGTGGGTGAAGCCGGCCGGGTGCAGCGAGATCGACCCCTGTTCGATCCCGGAGCCGCGCCGCGCCTCGTAGTTGCCGCCGGTGTAGAAGAGCATCTCGTCGGAGTCGACGTTGTGGTGGTTGTACGGCACCGGGACGGCCAGCGGGTGGTAGTCGACCTTGCGGGGCACGAAGGAGCAGATCACGAAGTTCGGACCCTGGAAGGTCTGGTGCACCGGTGGGGGCTGGTGGATCCGGCCGGTGATCGGTTCGAAGTCGTGGATCGAGAACGCCCACGGGTAGAGGTGGCCGTCCCAGCCGACCACGTCGAACGGGTGGTTGGCGTAGACGTGCCGGGTCCAGCCGCGCCGGTGCTGGACGTACACCTCGACGTCGGTCTCCTCGACCAGCAGCGGCGCCTCCGGGCCGCGTACGTCCCGTTCGCAGTAGGGGGAGTGTTCGAGGAACTGGCCGCGCACCGAGAGGTAGCGCTTGGGTGGGCCGATGTGCCCGGTCGCCTCGATGGCGAGCATCCGCAGCGGCACCGGGGCGACCGGCACGATCCGGTGCACCACCGAGGTGGGGATGACCACGTAGTCGCCGGCGGTCACCCCGAGCACCCCGAAGCTGGACTCGATCCGGGCGGCACCGGACTCGACGTAGAGGCACTCGTCGCCGACGGCGTTGCGGTAGAGCGGAGAGGGCTGGTCGGCGACGACGTAGGAGATCCGGACGTCGTCGTTGGCCAGCAGGTGCGTCCGGCCGAGGATCGCGTCGGTGCCGGCGCCGCCGTCGAGCTTGTGGGTACGCAGGTGGCGGGGCTTGAGCGGCAGGTTCGGCACCCGCTGCCAGGCCGGCGGGGTGAACTCCTCGGCCGCGACGATCGCGGTCGGCAGGTAGCGGTGGTAGAGCAGTGACGAGTCGGAGGAGAAGCCCTCCTGCCCCATCAGCTCCTCGGCGTAGAGACTGCCGTCGGGCTGCCGGAACTGGGTGTGCCGCTTCCGGGGAACCTCGCCGACGCTGCGGTAGTACGGCATGATCGCCTCCCTTTTGTCCCAGTCACCGGCTTTGTCCCAGTCACCGGCCGAGAGTGTCCGATAATCGGACAGTGTTGTCCGCTAGTCGTAGCGTCCCGTAAGTTCTCTGTTCGTGTCAACGCAGCTGCCCCGGCTCTTCGCCGGGCTGGTCGACGACGCCGCCGTCTTCCCGCCCGGCAGTGCCAGCCTGCCCGAGGCGGTCGCGGCACACCGCCGGCACCGGGGCGCCTGGTACGCCCCGCTGGTCGGCCCGCTGCTGCTGCCCGCGTCGGCCCTGCCCGACCTGCCGGCGCTGCTCGCCGCCGACGAGCGGATCGACGTCGGCGTGATCGGCGACGTACCCGTGCCGGAGCTGTACCCGCTGCGCGACCGCACCGACCCGCGGATCCGGATCCGGCAGGTCGAGGCGGCGGTGGCCAAGCGGGGCGAGGACCCGCTGCCCGGACTCGCCGCGCTCGCCGGCCTCCCGGCCCACCTCGACGACGCCGACGTGTACGCCGAGATCCCGCTCACCTGGGGCCTGCTCGGCGCCCTCGACCGACTGGCCGACGAACGGGCCGCCGGCAAGCGGATCTGCGCCAAGTTCCGCACCGGTGGGCTCGCCGCCGAACTCTTCCCCACCCCGGTCGAGCTGGCCGCCGTGATCGGCGCCTGCCGGGACCGGGAACTCCCGTTCAAGCTCACCGCCGGGCTGCACCACGCGATCCGGCACATCGATCCGGAGACCGGCTTCACCCACCACGGCTTCGTGAACATCCTGGCCGGCACCGCCGCCGCCTGCGCCGGCGCCGAGGTTGCCGAGGTGGCCGAGACACTTGCCGCGACCGACCCGCTGCCGCTGGTCGAGGCGGCCCGCGCCCGGCGTGACGAGCGGCGTC
Source organism: Plantactinospora sp. WMMB782 (assembly GCF_049179135.1). Lineage (NCBI taxonomy): Bacteria > Bacillati > Actinomycetota > Actinomycetes > Micromonosporales > Micromonosporaceae > Plantactinospora > Plantactinospora sp. WMMB782. The sequence continues at coordinate 3,110,172 of NZ_JBMHMC010000007.1, forward strand.
CACTCTGGATCGGCTTCGGCTCGTGCAGCGTGATGGAGCCCCTGATCGACCTGGTCCGACTGGGGCTGGTGAACGGAGGCTTCGAGCCGTGACGGTTGGAGGAGACGCGTGACCTGGCTGGCGGAGGCGGCAGGATCGGCGTACGGGGTGCACAACCTGCCGTACGGGGTCTTCCGGTCGGCGGGGCAGCCGCCCCGGATCGGCGTACGGATCGGGAACTTCGTCCTCGACCTTCACGGCGCCGAGGCGGCCGGACTGGTACTCGCCGGAGGGGCGCTGCGACAGCCCACCCTGAACGCGTTCCTGGCGCTCGGCCGGGCACAGTGGACGACGGTGCGCACCCGGATCGTGCAACTGCTGACCGGAGAGGAGCACCGGGCGGCGGTGACCCCGCTGCTCGTGCCGCTCGACCGGGTCGAGCTGGTCATGCCGTTCGAGGTCGCCGACTACGTCGACTTCTACTCCTCGGAACACCACGCGACGAACGTGGGGCAGATCTTCCGGCCCGGCGGGGCGGCGCTGCTGCCGAACTGGCGGCACCTGCCGGTCGGCTACCACGGCCGGACCGGCACGGTGGTGGTCTCCGGTACCCCGGTGGTCCGCCCGAGCGGCCAGCGCAGCACCCCGGACGGGCCGGTGTACGGGCCGTCGACCCGGCTGGACATCGAGGCCGAGGTGGGCTTCGTGGTCGGCGTACCGTCGCCGCTCGGCGAGCGGGTCGGGGTGGACGACTTCGCCGCGCACGTCTTCGGGGTGGTACTCGTCAACGACTGGTCGGCCCGGGACATCCAGGCGTGGGAGTACCAGCCGCTCGGGCCGTTCCTCGGCAAGTCGTTCTGCACCTCGGTCTCGCCCTGGGTGGTGCCGCTGGAGGCACTGGCCGACGCCTGGGTGCCGGCACCGGCGCAGCACGACCCGGCGGTGCTGGACTACCTGCGGGACGTACCGCACCTGGGGCTGGACCTGCGGCTGACGGTGGACTGGAACGGCACCCGGGTCAGCGAGCCGCCGTTCGCCGGGATGTACTGGACCCCGGCCCAGCAGCTCGCGCACCTGACGGTGAACGGCGCCGCGCTGCGTACCGGTGATCTCTACGCCTCCGGGACGGTCTCCGGGCCGCGGCGTGCGGAGGTCGGGTCGTTCCTGGAGCTGACCTGGGGCGGGGCCGAGCCCGTGAAGCTCTCCGACGGCTCGACCCGGACCTTCCTGGACGACGGCGACACGGTCGTCATCGGCGCCACCGCACCGGGACCGGACGGCACGACGGTCGCCCTCGGCGAGGTCGTCGGCACCATCGCGCCGGCCCGGAGCGCCTGACGCCGCCTTGCCCGGAGCGCCTGACGCCGCCGGCCGGCCGTAGCCGCCCGGTACGCGCCGGCTCCGCGCGGCCGGACGGCGTGTGCGACACCTGGACCGAGCTGGCCGACAGGATACTTTTCGCGTAACAGGATCGGTCATCGTGCGTTGGACTTACCCGGACGGGCACAAACCCGTCATCAAGTGTGGTTCACCTTGAAGGGGTACAAAATGTTCAACGCGGAAGTTGCTCTGTGGCGGAAGAGCAGCCGGTCCAACGACCAGGGGCTCTGCATCGAGGTCGCCGACAACCAGCCCGGGGTGGTCGGCGTACGTGACTCGAAGGACCCGGCTCCGGTGCTCGAGTTCGAGCCCGCCAGTTGGGCGGCGTTCGTGACCGCGACCAGGACGGGTGCGTTCGGAGCATGATCGAAACCGCGCGGTTCCGAGCACTGCCGGAACCGCGCGGTCACGGGGACCCCCGCCCGCGTCTTCCGGCCCTTGGCTTTTCCGGCCCTTGGCTTTCCGGCTCGGCGCTCCGGGCCGACGGCGTGGAACGGGATGGGCGCCGGGGCGGGGACAGCTGATTCGCACGCTGTCGAGCTGGGTGCACGAACGGGACACCAGGCGGCCGCGTCCGCTACGGCCACGCCTTGTCGGGCGGCCACGCCTTGTCGGGCGGCCACGTGCGGTCGGAAGGCCACGTTCAGTCGGGGGGCCACGCTCAATTGGGCGGCCCCGCCTGGCCGAGGTTGTGGCTGGGCGCACGGACGGGGCAGCTCGACAGTCTCGCGCGCAGACATTGTCCGGCCCGCCAACCACCGTACGCCGTCGGCTCTTCTGCCCTACCGCCTGTCGCGCTGTCACATTCTGATCACTCTGTGCCGCTCCGGGCTGTGCCGTGTCCGAGGCACGTCGTACCGTGGTGGTCGGGGGAGGAGCCGATGTCGACGGTGGCGTTCAGCCGATTGATCGAGGCACCCGCTGACGAGCTGTGGCGGGTCTTCACCGACCTGCCCGGTCGGCCCGGTTGGCTCTGCCAGGTCGAGCAGGTCGAGGTCCTTGCCGAAGGCCCGGGCGAGCACCTCCAACGGCCGGGCGAGCACTTTCAACAGCCGGGCGAGCACTTTCAACAGCCGGGCGAGCACGTCCAACGGCCGGGTGAGCGCGGTCAGGGAGCGGGTGAGCACGGTCAGGGACGGCGGGCCGGGCTCGGGGTCGGGACCGTCTGGCGGGAGAGCCGCACCGGGCCGGACGGCAGCGTGGTGGTCGAGCAGTTCGCCGTGCGGGAGGCGTCAGCGCCCCGGCGACTCGTGGTCAGTTCGTCCGGCGACGGCGTGGACTACCTGACGACGTACACCTTCGCTCCGGTGCCGGCGCACGGGCCCGGCCGGGGGCGGACCGTCGTGACCGTCACCCACGAGGGTGTGCCGACCGGCCGGTACGGCCGGTTGCTGGCGGTGGTGCTGGGCGGGCTCGCCGCGCGGGCCGGTGAGGGCGCGCTGCGCCGGGACCTGGCCGACCTGGCCGCGACCGCGACGGCCGGCGGCCCAGGTCAGGGCGACCGGGCGGCCGCCGCCTGAGCTACCTGCCCGGACCCGGGCGGCCGGCGGGGCGATAGGGTTCCGGCGGAGGTGTCCGGGCATGGCAACGCCGAACGGCGCGCGGAACTGGCCGCGGACGGCGATGGCCGTCGCGGTGACGCTGCTGCTGGTCGTCGGCTCCGCGGTGATCGTCTACCGGGTGCTGGCGCCGGCCGAGGTGATCACCCCGGCGCGGGCCGGCTATCCGGCACCGCCGGCCGTCCAACCCGGCGTCGTCGGCACCCTGAACGCCGCACCGCTGATCGTCGACGACCGGCTCCGGGTCTACGCCAGCACCCGGACGATCCGGGCCGACCTGCCGGTCGACGCGCCGACCCGACGCACGCCGTACTGGTCGTACCGGCGCTGGCCCGCGCAACTGGCGGGGGTGGTGGCCGACGGCGCCACCGTGCTGACCCGCTGGTCGGACGGCAGGCTGGTGGCGCTCGACGCCCGTACCGGCACCGTGCGCTGGCGGGCCACCGGGCCGGAGCCCGGACACGGCTATCTCGGCCGGCGTACCGGGGCCGGCACCGTCTACGCCCCGACCGGCCTGCACACCGCCCGCACCGCGACCGGCCGACCCGTGCTGGTCGTCGGCGGGGCCGCCGACCGGCGCGGGCTCGACCTCGACACCGGCCGGGAACTGTGGCGGCTCGCCCCCGGTCCCGACTGCTCCGGCGGCGACGGTGACGGTGACGGTGACGGTGACGACGGCTCCGGTGAAGGCTCGGCCGACGGGGCGGCCGCCGCGGAGGCCGCCGCCGGGGTGGGTGACGGACTCACCACCGCCGACGGGTTCTTCGCCGTACCCGACAGCTGTGCCGGGTCGGACGAGGTCGTGTTCCACGACGTGTCCAGCGGCGCCCTGGCCGGTCGGTGGCGGCCGGCGGGCTCGGGCCAGCCGGTCCAGCTGAGCCCGGTCGGCTGCCTGACCGGTCGATCCGGCTGCCGGGCGCTGCGGACGGTCGCCGGAGGCGTGACCCGGGGCTGGCTGCTCGACGGCACCCGCCCGGTACCGGCACCGGCGCTGGACGCACCCGAGGCGGTACTCGTCGACCAGGTCGCGGTGACGGTGGGCGGGACCGGGCTGGTGGCCCGCTCGGCACGGACCGGCGCCGACCTGTGGCGCTGGTCGGACACGGCGGGCCCGGAGGCCCCGGCCGAACCCGAACAGGACGGGCCGGCGGGCGGGCCGGCGGGCGGGCCGGTCCGGCTGGTCGCCGCCCAGCCGGGTCGGGTGCACCTGCGTACCGCCGGAGGGGACCTGGTCACCCTGGACGCGGCGACCGGGGCGGAACGGTCGCGGTTTCCGTTCACCTACGGGCGGGACTCGACCACCTGGGCGCCCGGGTTCGCGTACGCGGCCGGCGGGTTCGTCGCCGTGGAGCGGCTCGCCGAGCCGGTGAACCCGGCCGCCGGGGACGACCGCTACTACCTGGCCGCCCAGCCGGTCATCCTGGCCGGCACCTGAGCACGTCGAGCACCCTGCACCCGGCGCACCCGGCGGGGGCTCCGGCGTCAGCGGGGTAGCAGGCCCGCGGCGGACTCCGCCACGGCCAGGAAGGCGTCGTTCTCCGCCGGGGTGCCGATGGTGACGCGTACGCCCTCGCCGGCGAAGGGGCGGACGATGATTCCGCGCGCCTCGCACGCCTGCCCGAACGGCACCGACTGCTCGCCGAGCGGCAACCAGACGAAGTTCGACTGGCTCTCCGGAACGTTCGCGCCGGCCGGCAGCCGCTTGCGCAGCGCCTCGGTGACCCGCTCCCGCTCGGCGACCACAAGCGCGCAGCGCCGCCGCACCTCGTCGGCCTGGTCGAGCGCGGCCAGCGCCCCCGCCTGGGCGGCCAGGCTGGTGGAGAACGGGGTGACCACCTTGCGGACCGCCGCCGCCACCTCCGGCGACCCGACCAGGAAACCGATCCGCAGCCCGGCCAGCCCCCACGCCTTCGAGAAGGTGCGCAGCACCACGACGTTCGGCCGGTCGCCGTAGACCGCCAGCCCGTCCGGCACCTCGGGGTCGGTGACGAACTCCCGGTACGCCTCGTCGAGCACCACAAGCACGTCGTCCGGCACCGCCGCGAGGAACCGGTCCAGCTCGGCGCGGCGCAGGCTGGTCCCGGTCGGGTTGTTCGGGTTGCAGACCAGGATCAGCCGGGTCCGGTCGGTCACCGCCGCCGCCATCGCCGCGAGGTCGTGCCCGTGGCCGGCGTCGTTGCGCACCCGCACGCTCGTCGCGCCGCTGGTCGCCGCGATGATCGGGTACGCCTCGAAGGAGCGCCACGAATAGACGACCTCGTCCCCCGGCAGGCAGGTCGCCCGGACCAGGTGCTCGGCCAGCGCCACCGACCCGCAGCCGGTGGCGATCCGGTCCGGGTCCACGCCGTGCCGCTGGGCGAGCGCCGCCCGCAGTGCCAGTACGCCCATGTCCGGGTAGCGGTGCACCCCGGCGACCGCCTCGGCGACCGCCTCCACCACCCCGGGCAGCGGCCCGTACGGCACCTCGTTGCTGGCCAGCTTGATCGCCTCCGGCAGGCCCAGCTCCCGGGCCAGGTCCGCCGGGCTGCGTCCGGGCACGTAGTTCGGCAGCGCGTCGAGGTCGGCGCGGGTCAGCCGGGGCGTCCCGGGCCGCCGCTCGGCGCCGGGGGCGGGACTTGTCGGACCGGTCATGACGTCGGGCCTCCGGAGCGGTCGTTCGGGATGTCGGTGGACTCGGCCGGGGAGGCGGCCGGGGCGGGCAGCCGGACCACCACGGTCTGCCCCCGCTTGTCGTGCAGGGACTGCCGCAGCGGCCGGTCGAAGAAGGCGAGCGCGCAGTCGACGAGCTGGATCAGGAAGCCGATGCCGCAGCAGCTCCAGAGGAAGACCGGCAGGCCGAGCAGGTTCCACCGGCGGAACGAGCGGCCGAAGCCCAACTGCTCGGTCTCGGCCAGCGGTACGACCTTGATCCGCATCACCCGCTTGCCGAAGGTCTGCCCGGTGTTGGCGACCGACGGCACCTCGTAGGCGAACCAGAGCGCGACGGCGATCAGCAGGATCACCACCTGTAGGCCGTCGGCCTGGGCGCTGGCCTGCGGGAGGTTCTCGGTGGTGGACTCGCCGGCAAAAGCACGCCGGAAGATCTCCCGGACGACCGGCCCGACCTCGTCGACGAAACGCCAGACGAACCAGCCGTTCACCACCACGTTGAGCAGCAGCACCAGGCTGATGTCGATCAGCCGGGCGAGCACCCGGGCACCGAGCGGCGCCAGTTCCATCCCGTGCGGCCGGGGCGGCGGCGCGGCCCAGTACGGCTGCGGCCAGCCTGGCGGCGGCTGCCCGTACGGCATCCCCGGCGGGTACGGCTGCCCCGCCGGCCCGGCGCCGGGCCAGCCGGGTGGCACCGGCCCGCCGGGCCAGCCGGGCGGGACCGGTGGCCCGGGTGCGGGTGGTCCGGAGGCGGGTGGCCCGGACGCTGGCGGTCCGCCCGGCGGCGCCCCGCTGACCGGTGGCGTACCGCCCGGTGGCGGTGCGCTGACCGGTGGCCCGCCCCACGGCGGTCCGCCCCAGGGTGCGGCCGGTCCGCCGGGCGCCCCGGGCGGTGGCGTCGCCGGTGTGCCGGGCGCGGCGGGGGAACCCGGTGCGGGGGAACCGGGTGCCCCGGCACCGCTGCTGGCGGGTGCGGCGGGCGGCTCGGGTTCCTCGGGTTCCTCGGGCGGCGGGCCGGGCGGCGGGGTGGCGTCGACGGGCAGGGCCGCGCCGACCCAGCCCTCGCCGTCCCAGTACCGCTGGGTGGTCGGCTCGGCGGGGTCGGCGTACCAGCCCGGCTGTACCGTCACCGGGCCGACCTTGGTGAAGTCCTGACGTTCACGCTGGAACCTTAACCACCACGGTCCGGGCGAACTTGTCGTGGAGGCACTGCTGGTACGGCTTGTCCCAGAGTTGCCAGAGTCCGTCGAGGTAGGTCAGCCCGGGAACCAGGCTGCCGGCCGCCTGGACCAGGTAGCGCCGGGCGAGCTGACCCCGCCCGATGGTGGCGGCCGGATCCAGCGGAATGATCTTGATCTTCAGCACCCGCTTGCCGACGGTCTGCCCGGTCCGCTTCGGCAGCTCCACGACGTAGACGTACTGCAGGGCGAGCGCGACCACGAGCAGGCCGGCCTCCAGCAGCAGCAGCGGCACCAGGAACTCGAACGGGTTCACCTCGACCGTGCCGACCTCCGGGTTGGGAACGGTGAAGAAGTCCGCGCCCACCGTGGCGAAGAAGACGAAGAACGCCGGGATGGCGATCAGCATGATCGTGCCGCCGAGGATCGCCCCGTCGATCAGGTACGCCAGCAGCCGGTCGACGAACGAGGCGAGCGGCTGGCCGGACGGGCTGACCGGCGGCGGCGCCACCGGGTATCCGGGCGCCGGACCGCCGGGCCGGCCCGGCGCGTACTGCGCCGGGACGTACCCGGGCGGTCCGTATCCCGGCGGCGGTCCGTAACCGGGCGGCGGGCCGTATCCCGGCGGCGGCGGCGGGCCGTGGCCGGGTGGCGTGGGCATGGAGGGAGGCTGCTGGCTCACGCAGGACAGTGTTACAGGTTTCCGCGCGCCTCTTGTTCCCGCTCGATGGCCTCGAAGAGCGCCTTGAAGTTGCCCTTGCCGAAACCGAGCGAGCCGTGCCGCTCGATCAGCTCGAAGAAGACCGTCGGGCGGTCCTGCACCGGCTTGGTGAAGATCTGCAACAGATAGCCGTCCTCGTCCCGGTCGACCAGGATCTTCCGGGCCTTCAGCTCCTCGATCGGGGCGCGCACCTTGCCGATCCGGGCCCGCAGCTCCGGGTCGTCGTAGTAGGAGTCCGGGGTGTCCAGGAACTCGACGCCGGCCGCCCGCATCGCGTCGACGCTGGCCAGGATGTCGTTGGTGGCCAGCGCGATGTGCTGCGCACCCGGGCCGCCGTAGAACTCCAGGTACTCGTCGATCTGCGACTTGCGGCTGGCCACCGCCGGCTCGTTCAGCGGGAACTTGACCTTGCGGGTGCCGTTCGCCACCACCTTCGACATCAGCGCGGAATAGTCGGTGGCGATGTCGTCGCCGATGAACTCGGCCATGTTGGTGAAGCCCATCACCCGGCGGTAGAACTCCACCCACTCGTCCATCCGGCCGAGTTCGACGTTGCCGACCACGTGGTCGACGGCCTGGAAGAACCGCTTCGGCTGCACACCAGCGTCGATCATCGGCTGCCGGTCGACGATCGGGCCCTGCGCGACGAAGCCGGGCAGGAACGGGCCCTGGTAGCGGGACCGGTCGACGAGTGAGTGCCGGGTGTCGCCGTACGCGGCGATGGTGGCCATCCGGATCGTGCCGTGCGAGTCGGTGACGTCGTACGGCTCGGTCAGGCCGGTGGCGCCCTGGGCGATCGCGTGCGCGTACGCCGCGTCCACGTCCGGCACCGCCAGCGCGATGTCGAGTACGCCGTCGCCGTGCCGGGCCACGTGGTCGGCGTCCGGGGCGTCGGGGCGGACCGCGCCGGTGAAGACGAACCGGGCCGAGCCGCTGGTGAGTACGTACTCGGCGTGCTCCCGGTAGCCCTGCTCCGGCCCCCGGTAGGCCACCCGGGTCATCCCGAAGGCGGTCGAGTAGTAGTGCGCGGTCTGCTTCGCGTTGCCGACCATGAACCGGATGTGGTCGATGCCCTGCACCGGGAAGGGGTCGCGGGCGTCGTCGTGCGCGACGGCCCCGACGAGCCGGTCGACGTCGACGTCGAGGTCCAGAGCCGAGCCGACGGTGGACGGCTGGTGGAGTGCGCTGGTCATCGTCCTGCCTCCCTGGGGTGCCGCGACCGGCCGACGGCCCGGCCGGTCTTTCCGGGAGCATCCCGCCTCGGGCGTCGACTGGGCAACCGACCCGCAAAATGCTGGGCAGGTTGTGCATTTAGTATGGTTGTCGGTCGTGAGTACTGTGCAAGATGTTCAGCTCGACCAGCTCGATGTCCGCCTGATCGACCTGCTCGCCGCCGAACCACGGATCGGGGTCCTGGAGTGCTCCCGGCGGCTCCGGGTGGCCCGGGGCACCGTGCAGGCCCGGCTGGACAAGCTGCTCGCCCGGGGCGTGATCGCCGGGCTCGGGCCGCAGCTCGACCCGGCCGCGCTCGGCTTCGCGGTGACCTCCTTCGTCACCCTGGAGATCCACCAGCGTCCCGGCCACGACCCGGTGAGCACCCACCTGCGCGGCATCCCGGAGGTGCTGGAGGCGCACACCATCACCGGCTCCGGCGACGTGCTCTGCCGGATCGTCGCCCGGTCCAACGCCGACCTGCAACGGGTGCTCGACCAGATCGTCTCGCACGAGCAGATCGCCCGGGCGTCGAGCATCATCGCGCTGGCGGAGAAGATCCCCTACCGGGTGTTGCCGCTGCTCCGCTCGGCCGTGGACGGCTCCGGCGACGACCCGGCCGACGGGACCGGCGCGGCTGGCCGGGCCGGCTGAGCCGACGGGACCGGCTGAGCCGACGGGACCGGCTGAGCCGACGGGACCGGCTGAGCCGACGGGACCGGCGGGGCCGGCTGAGCCGGCTGAGCCGGCTGAGCCGGTGGGGTCGGCGACGCGTCGGCGGCGAGCGCGTCGCCGAGCGCGGTGCGTTCGTAGCGGACCGTCCGGCCGAGCCGGGTCCGGCGGACCAGCCCGGCGTCCCGGAGTACCGCCAGGTGCCCGCCGACGCTGCCCAGCCCGCTGCCGAGCTGGGCGACGAGCTGGCTGGTAGTGGCGGGGACGGCAAGCGCCCGCAAGACCGCGGCCCGGGAGGCGCCGACCAGCCGGTCCACCGCGTCCGGGGAGCGGCCCGGCGGGGGCGGGCCGAGCAGGTCCGCGATGCCCCGGGCGGGATAGACGATCGCGTACGGCCAGGGCGGCTCGGTGTAACTGATCAGCGGACCGAAGGCGGTGGGCACGAAGAGCAGTCCCCGGCCGGCCGGCCGCCGGGTGCCCCGGTCGGCGCAGTCGACCTCGATCACCCCGTCCGCACCGTCCGACGTCCAGCGCAGTCGGGGATCGAGGTCGTGCAGGGCCGCCGCCCAGCCGTAGGTGGCGAGCTGCCCGGCCCGGCGCAGCAGGTCCCGTTCCAGCAGCGCCCGCAGCCGTGGCCAGTCCGGGGCGACGAGTACCGTCCAGGCCGCCTCGATCGCGTCGGCGATCTGGTCGACGACGTCCGGTGCCTCGAAGACCCGCCGGGCGTACGCCGGTGGGGTGCGGTGCCCGGCCAGGTTGCGGGCCAGCTCGTCGCGGGCCTGGTCGAGCGGGGTCGCCCGGACCGCGGCCAGCTCGTCGGCGAAGCTCAGCCCGACCGCGGCCGGCGGCGGCTGGATGAAGTCCGCGTTGTAGCCGTCCCGGCGAAGCAGCGAGAGCAGCGCCCCGACGGCCGGCCGGTCCCGCCGCAGCCGCAGGTAGCGGTCCCGGGCCCGGACCAGCCAGGGGTCCAGCGCGGCCGACCGGTGCTGACCGGCGCAGAGTCGCAGCGCCGACATCGCCTCGCCGAGCGGCGAGACGGCGAACCGGCTGGCCGCCACGTCCGCCGGGGTCACCTCGATCCGGATGGTCACCGCCCGACTCCTGCTTCCGCCGGTCACCGGCACCTTTCGCTCCTGCCCGAAACAATAGTGCCGTGCACCACGTTCCCGCACGCTGGCCGGATGAGCGCGACGACGAGTCCGACCGAGCGGCCGGCGACCTTCCGCAGCGTGCTGGCGGTGTCCGAGTTCCGGGCGGTCTTCGCCAGCTTCGGCGTCTTCATGGTCGGCGAGACGGTGAAGATGCTCGCCCTGGCCGTACTCCTCTACGAGCGGACCGGCTCACCCCTGCTCGCCGCGCTGGCGTACGTGGTCGGCTTCCTGCCGCACGCGATCGGCGGCGTACTGCTGCTCGCCCTCGCCGACCGGTGGCGGCCCCGCGCCCTGATGGTCGGCTACGACCTGCTGCGACTGGCCGCCGTCGCGGTCCTCGCGATCGGGGTGCTGCCGCCGGCCGGGATGCTCGGGCTGGTCTTCGCGGTCGGGCTGCTGGCCCCGGTGAGCACCGCCGCCCGCAACGCGCTGCTGCCGGAGCTGCTGACCGGGGACGGCTACGTGCTCGGGCGCTCGCTCTTCACCGTCGCGGCGGGCGCCACCCAGGTGCTCGGGTTCGCCCTCGGCGGCCTGCTGCTCGGCCTGGTCGGCCCGTACGGCGCGCTCTGGCTGACCGCCGTCACCTGCGCGCTCTCCGCCCTGCTGGTCCGGTACGGGGTGGTGGAGCGACCGCGCCGCACGGCGGTCGCCGCCGGGGTGGTCCGGCAGACCTGGCGGGTCAACGGGCTGCTCCTGCGCGACCGGCGGGTACGCGGACTGCTGCTGGTGCAGTGGCTGCCCGGAGCACTGCTGGTCGGCGCCGAGGGCGTGATCGTGCCGTACGCCGACGGGCTCGGCCCGGGGGCGAGCGCCGGAGTGCTCTTCGCGGCCTCCGCCTCCGGGATGCTGGTCGGCGACCTGGTGCTGGGGCGCTGGGTCGGGCCGGCCCGGCGGGAGCGGCTGGCCCCGTGGCTGGCGCTGCTGCTCGGCGCGCCGATGCCGTTCTTCCTGGCCGGCCCGGGACTGCTGGCCGCCGCCGCGCTGATCGGGCTGGCCACCTTCGGCTTCGCCTTCCAGTTGGGGCTGGCCCGGCGGTTCCTCGCGGCGGTGCCGGAGCAGCGCCGGGGGCAGGCGTTCGGGCTGCTGGCCACCGGGCTGATGACCGCACAGGGGCTGACCGCGGGGCTGGCTGGGCTGCTCGCCGAGTGGCTCGCGCCCGGCCGGGTGATGGCGCTCGCCGGGATCGCCTCGATGGCCGCCACCCTGCTGCTGTGGCGCTGGCTCCGCCCGGAGCCCGCCGACCGGCCCTGACCCGGACCGCCATCCTGTCACAGGCACCTGCTGGTCTCGTACGCATGTACGATGAACCGGTGATGCGTGGCGCCCCCCGTGGCGGAGATCGGGAAAGTAGGCTGGCGCAATGACCGTGTCAGCCTAGGACGTAGCCGCGGCGTTGCGGCACCGGCTGCCCGGCCTGTCGACAAAGAAGCTGCACAAGCTTCTCTACTACTGCCAGGGGCACCATCTCGCCGCGTTCGGCGTGCCCCTGTTCCACGAGACGATCTCGGCCTGGGACATGGGGCCCGTGGTCGGCGCCCTCTGGCGGGCCGAGCGCAGCGGGGACACTTCCGGCTCCCAGCGGGAACTCGGCGACGCGGAACTCAACACCGTCGGCTACGTCGTCAGCCGGTACGGCAGGCTCACCGGCACCGACCTGGAACACCTCACCCACTCCGAGACGCCGTGGCAGTACGCCAACACCGCCCGGATGCCCAGTGAGTCGGCCAGGATCGAACTGGAGTGGATCCGGGAGTACTTCAGCACCGCCGGCGCGGTGGACGACGACGACGAGTTCCCGGTGGACGCTGCCGAGGTGCGCGCGATCCTCAAGGGTGCCGAGGCGCGTCGCAACCCGGAGCCGCGCCCCGACGATCCGCAGCGGCTGCGCGCCCGGATCGCCCAGATGCGCGCGCAACTGGACCGGAGTGCCTGACGGGCGCGGGTTGTGGCAGTTGGTCGACTTCGAGGCTCGCTTCGACGCCTGGGCCGACCGCGACAACCCCTCGACGGAGCTTCGGATCGTCGTCGCGGAGTGGATCCTGACCCGGATGGAGGATCCCTACGAGGGCGCCAGGCGGGAGCCCGGGTTCCCGGACCTGTGGTCGGTGCGGATCCGGGGGACGGCGGTCGGCCGGCCGGGTGCCTTCACCATGGTGCTCTGCTCCTTCTGGATCAAGGAGACCGAGCACGGTGTTGTCTGCGACAATTTCGCGACCCTCGGCTATCCGGTGTGAGGCACGGCCGGGTGGCCGAATTCGCGACACGGACATAACGCCTAGCAGGACTTGCCGGACGCTCTCGTTTACGGTAGCCGGATGGCGAAGGGGAGCGCCCGGGGCGCGGGCGTGATGTCCGCCCTGGCCATCGCGCTGGTCGCGGTGATCGTGCTCGCCGCGACGAACGTCTGGAATCCCTTCCCCGGAGTCTGGGACTGGGTCAACCGGGACGAGCCGATCTCCGAGCCGGACGTCGTCTGGCAGCAGCGGATCGGCGGTACCCCGCAGAGCGTCACCATCGCCGGCAACACGGTGGTGATCCGCTACCGCACCCGGGTCGAGTCCCGCAGCCTCACCACCGGCCTGCGGCTGTGGGAGCGCAAGGCCGACTGGGCCGCCGTCGCGGGCGGCGACCGGGACCCGGTGGTCGCCGTCGGCAAGCTGCTGAGCAAGGGCTACGAGCTGCTCGACCCGGAGACCGGAGCGGTACGCCGCAAGGACGGCACGGCGGTCGGCGTCTGGACGTACCGCAACGCGGTGGTCGACGTGCGCTGCCGGGAGCCCCGGGACTGCACCCTGAACGCCTGGGACCCCAGGGGCAGCAATCCGATCTGGACGACCTTCCTGCCCGGGGTGGAGACCGGGCCGCTGGCGGGCAACCCCGACACGCTCGGCACCCGGCGGTTGACCACCCGGCAGGTGCACGAGCACGCCGGCGGGCCGGTGGAGATGCCGCCGCTGATCGGGCTCTCCGTCGACGGCCGGGTGCACATCGTGGACACCGCCACCGGCCGGGTGATGCAGGACGTGGAGCCGGGCCAGCAGGACCGGATCGTGGTGGTCGGCGGCCGGATGCTGCGGATCGAGGCGCGCGCCGCCGACGGCACCTGCTACTTCACGGTGGTGGCCCGGGACCCGGCGACCGGGCAGGAGGTGTGGCGCCGGGACGGGCTCAACCTGCGTACCGCCGACGGTGCCGGGTGCGCGCAGCGGGAGGATCCGCAGGGCGGGGAGAACGTCTTCGTCGGCGTCGGGCCGGACGCCCGGGAGACGGTGGTGGACGCGTACGACGGGCGGGTGCTCTGGACCGGCCCGAAAGGCGAGAAGCTGCTCGCCGTCGACGACAGGTACGCGCTGTCCCGCTCCGCCGACCAGCGCTCGGTGATCGGCAGCGAACTTGCCATCGACCGGGCCCGGTGGACCCGGCCGGTCAACCCGGAGGGCGGCGCGGCGCTGGCCCGCAACGCCGCCGTACTCGTCGACCGCCGACCGGACCGGATCATCGCGCTCGACCCGCGCAGCGGCCGGGAACTGGTGAACGTCCGCTCGTCGGCCGAGGTGCTCGCCGTCGGCCCGGCCGGGATGGTGATCGGCGACGGGCGGGACATCGGGTACCTCCAGTTCGTCGGGGTCTCCACCGGTGTCCCGGCGCCGACCGCCGGGCCGGGCGGCCAGGAACCGGGGTCCGGCACCGAGTGCGGCGGCCCGAAGCAGCCGGAGTGTCCACCGGAGAACGGCAAGGACGGCTGACCGGCGCCCTCCCCGGCTGTGGCGGCGTCGACCGGCGCCCTCGCCGGCTGTGCCGGCGTTGACCGGCGCCCTCGCCGGCTGTGGCGGCGTCGACCGGCGTCGTCGCCGAGCTGGGCCGGTGCGGCCGGGCGGGCCGGGTGAGAGCGGCATCGCAGGGTGGACCGGCGGGTGGGCCGGGCCCGGCGGGCTGGCCTAGGCTTGCCGGCTATGAGCAGTGGCGCGCCGTTCTCGTACTCTCCCCTGTTGCCCGTGGGCGCCGACCAGACCGAATACCGCCTGGTCACCGACGAGGGCGTCGACGTCGTGCACGGGCCGGGCGGCCGTCGCTTCCTGACCGTGGAGCCCGGCGCGCTGACCGCGCTGACCGCCGAGGCGATGCACGACATCGCGCACTACCTGCGGCCGGCGCACCTCGCCCAGCTGCGCGCCATCATCGACGATCCGGCGGCGTCGCCGAACGACCGGTTCGTCGCGCTGGACCTGCTGCGCAACGCGAACATCGCCGCCGGTGGGGTGCTGCCGATGTGCCAGGACACCGGTACGGCGATCGTGCTCGGCAAGCGGGGCCGGCACGTACTCACCGACGGGGCCGACGACGAGGCGGTCTCCCGGGGCGTCTACCAGGCGTACACCCGGCTGAACCTGCGGTACTCCCAGCTCGCTCCGTTGACCACCTGGGAGGAGCGGAACACCGGCAGCAACCTGCCGGCCCAGGTGGAGGTCTACGCCGAGGACCCGGACGGGCACCCGGACGCGTACAAGTTTCTCTTCATGGCCAAGGGGGGCGGCTCGGCGAACAAGTCCTACCTCTACCAGGAGACGAAGGCGCTGCTCAATCCGAAGCGGATGATGCAGTTCCTGGAGGAGAAACTGCGGCTGATCGGCACCTCGGCCTGCCCGCCGTACCACCTGGCCGTGGTCATCGGCGGCACCTCAGCCGAGTACGCCCTGAAGACCGCCAAGCTCGCCTCCGCGAAATACCTCGACAACCTGCCCACCGCCGGCTCGATGCTGGCGCACGGCTTCCGGGACCTGGAGCTGGAGGCCGAGGTGCTGGAGCTGACCCGGCAGTTCGGCATCGGCGCGCAGTTCGGCGGGCGCTACTTCTGCCACGACGTACGCGTGGTCCGGCTGCCCCGGCACGGCGCCTCCTGCCCGGTCGCGATCGCCGTCTCCTGCTCCGCCGACCGGCAGGCGATGGGCAAGATCACCCCGTCCGGCGTCTGGCTGGAACGGCTGGAGACCGACCCGGCCCGGTTCCTGCCGGACGTCACCGACGCTCAGCTCGACGAGGGTGCCGAGGTGGTCCGGGTGGACCTCAACCGGCCGATGGACTCCATCCGGGCCGAACTGTCGAAGTACCCGGTGAAGACCCGGCTCTCCCTGACCGGCCCGCTGGTGGTCGCCCGGGACATCGCGCACGCCAAGATCGCCGAGCGGCTGGACGCGGGCGAGCCGATGCCCGGGTACCTGCGCGACCACGCCGTCTACTACGCCGGACCGGCGAAGACCCCCGAGGGGTACGCCTCCGGCTCGTTCGGCCCGACCACCGCCGGCCGGATGGACGCGTACGTGCAGAAGTTCCAGGCCGCCGGTGGCTCGTACGTGATGCTGGCCAAGGGCAACCGGTCCGACCAGGTGACCAACTCCTGCCAGCAGTACGGCGGCTTCTATCTCGGCTCCATCGGCGGCCCGGCGGCCCGGCTGGCGCAGGACTGCATCAAGCACGTCGAGGTGCTGGAATACCCGGAACTCGGCATGGAGGCGATCTGGAAGATCGAGGTGGTGGACTTCCCGGCCTTCATCGTGGTGGACGACAAGGGCAACGACTTCTTCGCCGAGGTGACCCGCCCGAGGAACCTGCTCCAGATCGGCGCCCGCTCCTGACCTCGCACGGCGCGCCGTCCACAGCCGGACGGCGCCGTCGGCACCCGGGCAGGGAGGGCCGCCCGTGACAAGCTCGGCGCCGTTGCTGCTGGAGCGTCTCCGTGCCGCCGGGATGCGCGATGTCGTCACGGTCGAGCCGGCGGCGGGTGGACTCGCGGCGCTCGCGGGCACAGCCACCCGCCGGGACGCGCCACCGGTGTTCGTCAAGGCGTTCGCCGAGGCCCCGGCCGACGACGTCTTCGTCGCCGAGGCCGAGGGGCTGGCCGCGCTGCGCGACCTCGGCGGCATGGCGACCCCCGAGGTGATCCTGGCGGACCGGGAACTGCTGGTGCTGTCGGTGCTGCGGCCGAGGCCGGCCAGCGGGACGTTCTGGGAGCGGTTCGCGCAGGCGCTCGCCCGGCTGCACACCAGCACCACCCAGCCGCGCTTCGGCTGGCACCGCGACAACTGGCTCGGCCGCCGCCGGCAGGTCAACACCTGGGACGACGACGGCTTCGCGTTCTTCGCGCGGCACCGGCTGCTCCGGTGGCTCGGGCAGCCCCGCGTCGACGCGGCACTCGACTCCGCCGACCGGGCGGCGCTGGAACGGCTCTGTCACCGGCTGCCCGAGCTGCTGCCGGACCGGCCGGCCTGCCTGACGCACGGCGACCTGTGGGCACAGAACGTGCTGGCCACCCCGGACGGGCAACCGGCAGTCATCGACCCGGCGGTGTCCTACATGTGGGCCGAGGTCGACCTCGCGCACCTCTGGACCACCGCGCCGCCGCCCGAGGCGCACCGGTTCTTCGAGGTCTACGCGGAGTTGACCGCCCTGGACGACGACTGGCGGTCCCGCATGCCCATCATCCAGCTGCGACAGCATCTCGCCGTACTCGCCCAGTTCGACGACGACTGGGGCGCGGCCGACCAGATCCGGGCCACCCTCGCTCCCTTCCGGACCCGGGCCTGAACTGACCCCTGGAGGGGAGGGCGTTCCCTCCTCGGTGGGAGGTGGCCGGAGTCCCGCGTTCCTACCGTGAGCGACGTGAACAGATCTGGACGGCTCGACGGTGGCACACCGCTACGCCGGGTGCGTACCCGGCATGACGCGGAACCGCGACCCCGGTGTGCCGGGTCGTGATGTCCCATGGACGGTTCCGGGTCGTCGCGGCGGTGTGGCAGATCGCGTACGCCCTGGTCCACGCGTGGTGGGCGGTCGGCGGTGGGCCGCGGTTCCTCGACGGTCGCGAATCCTACTTTTCCGGCGGGTGGCTTCCGGTGGTACTCGGCGTTGTCGCGGCGGCAGGATGCCTCTGCGCCGCAGTCACCGCCCGTCAGCAGGTGAACGGCACCGGCCGGTACGCGGTGGCGGTGCTCAACGCCGTCGCGGGCGCCGCCCTGTGCGTGTACTCGTTCCTGTTCCCGGTGCTCGTGGTGTCGCTGCTGTTCGAGGGTCCCCGGGCTGGCAGCGTCGCCAGTCTGCTGGCGACCGGCAGCGGCGCCGCCGGCGGCCTCCTCTGCCTCGTCGTCGCCGCCGGCGAGTGGAGGTCGGCCGCGCAGTTCTGTCAGTGGTGCGGGCGGGTGCACGGCAGGTCACCGGAGAGCCGGGCGGCGCAGGCACCCGGCTGGGCCTTCGCCGGCGCCTACCTCGCTGTCGCCGGGTTCGCGGCCCGGCTGAGCGTGTGGCTCGTGGACACGATCGCCGGGCGATGGCCGTCCGAGGCGAGCCGGGCCAACGGTCTCTCGTGGAGCGCGATGGTGGTGTTCATGGTGCTGATGGGCCTGGCCGGCACACTGCTGCCGCTGGCACTGGCACACCGCTGGGGCCGGCTCTGGCCGGCCTGGACGGGGCCGTTGCGCGGTCGGGCGGTGCCCCGGTGGCTGGTACTCGGCACCGGCCTGTTCATCGGGTCGAGCCTGACCGCCTACTTCGGCATCGCCGGGACGACCGCCTGGATCCGCGGTGACCTGGCCGGCCCGCCGCTGCGCCTGCTGCTGGAGATGGGCGGGTACACGTTGTGGGGCGTGGGGTTGTTGGTGGCCGCCGCGTCGTACTTCGCACTCACCCGGCCCCCGTGCCCGCAGCTGGTCGATGAGCGGAGCTGATCCTTCGGGTGGGGTCACTGAATCGAGGCAGATCGACGCAGGCGAACCGGGCACCCCGAGCCGAGCCGTCGCGCGACGGCGGCCATGCGTCCGGGCAGTCGTGGATGCCATGTTCGAGCGGGGCGCCGTTGTTGCTGGAGCGCCTCCGTGCGGCCGGGACGCGCGACGTCGTCACGGTGCAGCCGGCGGCGGGCGATCGGGCCAGGCGAGGTCGTCAACTGCCAGCCATGGTTGACCGACTGCCGTCGCCGGGGTCGATCCGGTGAACGCCACTACGTCGCGATGCAGGTGGGACTGGTCGGAATAGCCGCAATCGGCGGCGACCCGGGCTGGATGTTCACCCGCGACCAGGCGGTGGATGGCGTGGTCGAAGCGGATCAGCTTCGCGGCGCGTTTGGGCGCCGCGCCGATCTGCGAGTGGAACCGGCGCCACAAACGCCTGCGACTCCAGCCGACCTCGGCCGCCAGCCGATCGACCCGGGCTCGGCCACGACTGACGAGGATCCGCTTCCAGGCCCAGGACACCTCCGGATCGACGGATGATCTTGCGGAACGCGACCCAGCCTGCCACCTGTCGGCGAGCAACGCGTCGACCACCGTGAACCGTGCATGCCACGACGGGGCGTCGCGCAGCTGCTCACGCACCTGCGACGCCTGTCGCCCCCACACGTCGTCCAGGGTCACCACGGCAGCGTTCAGGTCGCCCGGCGGCATACCCAGGATGGCGTGACTAATGATCGGGGACAGGCGTACCTGCACGGCCTCGAAATTCTCGCCGCGCACCCAGAGCGCGTCCGATCCGAAGCCGAGCCCGGCGACGAGACTTCCCCGTTGTTGTCGCCCTGCGGCATCGTCCACGATGAGCGGACCGGAGCCGAACTCCAGGGCAAGCGTCACCGCCGGATGTGGGATCACCCGCTGACCGGCCGCGGTAACGCCGCGATCACGAAATCCGGCCATGCTGACCCCGGCCATCCGGCTCGGCCGGGCGGGGCGGGTCACCTTCCAGAGGGTGGCGTCGCCACGTCCGGGAACGGTGGAACGCATTACCGGATGCTACCCGGGTCGATCGTCCGGAACATTTGTTCAATCCAGCGGCGCCGCAAGGCGACGACAGTGGGTTCATGACGTCGTCGCCAGGCCCCGGCATTCCGCTCGACGAGGCTGACCCGCGTTCGTCCGACAAGCAGCCGCGCGAGGGTCGCGCGCGCCGCCGACGCCGCGTCATCGCCTCGACAACCCTGCTCACGGTCGTCGGACTGCTCCTGGCGAACACCGCAATGGTGAACTGGGAGACCGCCCCCGCCACCGGAGACCCGACCCTGCGTCTCGACGGCGGCGACATCCACGTCCGCCAGGACGGACCCCGTGACGCTCCGGCACTCGTGCTGATCCACGGGCTCGGTGCCTCGACCGAGTGGTGGAGTCCCATGGTCCCGACGCTGGCCAGGTCCTACCGGGTCATCCGAATCGACCTGCTCGGACATGGCCGGTCCGCCAAACCGGCTGGCGGCGGTTATACCGTCCCACAGCAAGGACGCCTCGTCGGGCAGGCACTGGAACAGCTCGGCATCGCACACGCCACAGTGATCGGCCACTCCACCGGCGGCTACGTCGCCACCGCGCTCGCCGAGCATCGCAGCGATCTGGTCGGCGCACTCGTGCTCGTCAACACCGGACCTCGGCTGGACGCCTTCATCTCGGACGGACCGGTGGGTCAGCTCATCTTCGTCCCCGTGCTGGGTCAACTGCTGTGGCGGCTTCGGACCGACGGGATTCTGCGCCGAGGCTTGAGCAGCGCGTTCGCGCCAGGCTTCGACGTCCCGCAGCAGCTCGTCGACGACACGCGAAGCCTGACCTACCACGCGCTCACGGCAACCTCGCGGGCGTCCGACGACTATCTGAGCGAGCGACCACTTCCGGATCGGCTCACGAGCCTCGGCAAACCACTGCTGGTCATCTTCGGCGAGCTCGACCAGAGGTGGCGCTCCTCGTCAGCGGCGTCGTACCACGCCGTCACGGGCGCGAAAGTCGAGGTCATGTCCGGTGTCGGCCACTCACCAATGGTCGAGGATCCTTCGCGTACGACCGGGCTTCTCCTCAGCTTCACCAAGGCCGTGACAGGCGGACGGTGAAGCACCCGACATCGCAAGTTCTTATGCGGCTCCGTGCACCCTGGCGACCCGCCAACTGAACTCGCACGCCCCAGCGACGATCTACCCCGTGATGTCCGAGATCATCATCCGTCGCAGGCTGTTGGGGGCGGCTCGCGGGTTCGTGCGGGTCACTCAGTCGAGGCAGAACTCGTTGCCCTCGACGTCCCGCATCACGATGCACGACTCGTTGTCGCCGTCGGCGGCGAGTAGCCGCTCGCGTACCGCGCCGAGCGCGACCAGTCGGGCGCACTCGGCTTCGAGGACGGCCAGGCGTTCCTCGCCCACCAGCCCGACGCCGACCCGTACGTCGAGATGCACCCGGTTCTTGACGACCTTGCCCTCGGGGACGCGCTGGAAGTACAGCCGCGGGCCGACACCCGATGGATCGACGCAGGCGAGCCAGGCACCCTGCTGCTCGGCCGGCAGCGTGCGTTCGTAGTCGCCCCAACTGGCGTGCCCCTGCGGTGGTGGCGGTACGACGTACCCGAGCACCTCGCACCAGAAGCGGGCGACGCGCTCGGGTTCCGCGCAGTCGAAGGTGACCTGAACCTGCCTTACCGATGCCATGGGTCCACGATAGGGGTGGGGTCCTGCGTCGTCTGCACGGGCCCGTCCAGCGAAAACGCCCGCGGCCGTGACCGGGACAACCGCCGTCGGCCGGACCCCGCACCCTCCCGGCCGCCGGTCAGGGTTCCAGGAAGCCCTCGTCCCGCAGCCACACCTCGCACGCGTCGGTCCAGGTCGCCGTGTGAGCGTTGTGAGCGATGAAGACATGGCTCTGGCCGCCGTACTCGATCCCGTCGGCGAGACCTATTCCGTGTCCACCGCGCGGGTAGATGTGGAGTTCGACCGGCACCTCGGCCCGGGCGAGAACGCGTGCCCATTCCAGCGCGTTGGGAAGGCCCGGCGGATCCTGGGCGGCCGCCCAGACGAACGTCGGGCACACCGTCGAGTCCACGTGCTTGGCGGGCGACAGTTCGTCCTTGAGGAAGGAGAGGTCGCCCAGCAGTCCCTCGACCACCTGTGGAGGCAGCAGATCCAGGTCGGCCAGGGCGTACGCCAGGATCGCGAAGTCTGGACGCGGTGGGTCGGCGACGTCGTTCTCTATCGACAGGACCGTACCGGTCATCAGCAGGCCCGCCAGTTGCCCGCCAGCGCTGGAACCGATGACGCCGACGCTGCCGACGTCGAGTCCGTGGGCTCCGTTCCTGATGTGGTCCAGCCCGGCCCGGGCGTCCTGCAACGGTGCGGGAAACCGGTGGGGTAGCAGCCGATATTCGAGTACGAAAGCGTGTAGCCCGATACTGGAGAGCCAGCGGGCGTAGCCTTCACCCTCGTGCGGTGGAAGTTCCCGGAAACGGCCGCCGGGGAGGACCAGTACGGCCGGCCGGGGACCGGTGAAACGATCGTCGGCCGGGTAAACCGTCATGCGTTCCGAAATTGTTGCCTGCGTTGCCAAGATGGCAGTGCCACCTCTCGCTCCCACGCCTCCATGCCTGACGATCCGTCCGCCACCGGCACGCGACGCTTCAGGAAGGCTAGCCATCGATCCGGGCGCCGCAATATGACCCGGGTCACCGCAGACCATCATGATCAAGTACGCCGTCATTGTCGGCGTTGGCCGCCGGGCGACGTTGACCGGCGGACGACGCTGGTGCGCTGTTCAGCCCGCGCGCTGCTGCGCCGGTGCGCTGTCGATGCGGCGCGCTGGTGGGCTGATCAGCCGATGCGGGACAAGGCGCTGGTGCGAACCAGCACCTGCCGTTCGGGTCCGGCACTGCCGTCCCCACGCAGCTCCACGCCGCGCAGCGACAGCCACTCGAGCCCCGGATACCGGCCAAGGTCCACGCCGACCCCGGTGACCCGGAGCACGAGCGGGCCGGTTCCGTAGCAGTAGTCGGATTCATCGAACTGCAACACGTCCCCGGCGGCCGGCACCGGCCGGGACCGCTCGGGTCTTGCAGAGGCGTCCATGCTGGCGTCTCCTCAGGTGTGGATGGCGGCGAAACCGCTGCTCCGACACGGTGCGTCCGTCGCCCCCACGGGCCGGCGGACGCACCGCCCCCGTCGATGTGTCTCACCTGTTGTCGTGCGTCCCACCGCACAGTTTGCGGGGTGGCACTCTCGTTCCACTGCCAGCCCGCTCTCAACTCGATTCTGCTGCGCGTGATTGACGGGTTACTCTGCTGCCGGATGCGACCTCGGTCAGGAGCTGGCATGCGGTTCGGGATCCTTGGGCCGCTCCAGGTGAGCGGTGGCGAGACGACGGTGACCGCCGGTCGGGACAGAGTCGTCCTGGCGGTGCTACTTCTGCATGCCCCTCAGGTGGTGCCCGTCGACGAACTCGTCGACGCGGTGTGGGACGCCGATCCGCCGGTCACCGCGCGGGGGCAGTTGCAGACCTGCGTCTCCCGGCTGCGCCGGCTGCTCGCCGCCGCCGGGGTGCCCGGCGAGACGATCGTGACCGGGCCGGCCGGCTACCGGATCGCGCTCGGGCCGGACGACCTGGACGCGCACGTCTTCGAGCGGCTGGTCGCCGGGGCGCGCACCGCCGCCGCCGAGCAGAACTGGCCGGAGGCCCGCGAAGGTTACCGGGCCGCCCTGGCGCTCTGGCGCGGCCCGGCGCTGGCCGGGATCACCGGTACGGCGGTCCGTCGGGGTGCCGCCTCGCTGGACGAGCAGCGGATGCTGGCGATGGAGGACGGCTTCGAGATCGAGCTGCGGCTCGGCGGGCGCGGTGGCGACCTGATCGCCGAGCTGACCGACCTGGTGGAGCGGCATCCGCTGCGCGAGCGGCTCCGCGGCCAACTGATGCTCGCGCTCGCGGACATCGGCCGCCGGGCCGAGGCACTCGCGGTGTTCCGGACCGGCCGGGAGATCCTCTCCGGCGAGCTGGGCATCGAGCCGGGGCCGGCGCTGCGGGAGATCCATCGACGGGTACTCGCCGGTGAGGTCGGGCCGGCCGACGAGGAGCCCTCGCCCCGGTCGCCGGTCCGGGCGCTGCCCCGGGCGATCGAGGACTTCACCGGCCGGCACGAGACCATCGCCCGGCTGCGCAAGGAGATCGACGAGGCCGGGCCGAACTACTCGGCCGTCTACGTCATCGACGGCATGCCGGGCAGCGGCAAGACGGCGCTGGCCGTACACCTGGCGACGGCGCTCGGTGCCGCGTACCCGGACGCGCACCTCTTCGTCGACCTGCACGGACACAGCCTGAACAGCCCGCTGCCGACAGGTGCGGCGGTCGGCACGCTGCTGCGCCAGCTCGGCGTACCGGGGGAGCGGATCCCGGCCGACCTGGACGACCGGCTGGCCCTGTGGCGCACCGAGTTGGCCAGCCGGCGGGTGCTGCTGGTGCTCGACAACGCGGCGAGTACCGCCCAGGTCAGCCCGCTGCTGCCGGCCGCGCCCGGCTGCCTGACCGTGGTCACCAGCCGGCGCCGGCTGGTCGGCCTGGACGGGGTACGCGCGCAGTCGCTGACCGTGCTGGAACCGGCCGAGGCGGTCGACCTGCTGGCCCGGATCGTCGGGCCGGACCGGGTCCGGACCGAGCCGGCGGCGGCCGAGGAGGTGGTCCGGCGCTGCGGCTACCTGCCGCTGGCGATCCGGCTCGCCGGTGCCCGGCTGGCCCACCGGGCGCGCTGGCGGGTCGCCGACCTCGCCCAGCGACTCGGCGACGCCGACCGGCCGGTACTCGCCGAGTTCGCCGTCGAGCACCGCACCCTGGCCGACGCCTTCGCGCTGTCGTACGCCCAGTTGCCGCAACCGGTGCAGCGGACGTTCCGGCTGCTCGGGATACATCCCGGGGTGCAGTTCGACCACTTCGCCGCTGCCGCGCTGACCGAGCTGCCGCTCGGGGTGGTCCGGGAACACCTCGACGAACTTGTCGACGCGCACCTGGTCGACGAGCTGGACGCCGAGCGGTTCCGGCTGCACGACCTGATCCGGGAGTACGCGAACGAACTGGTCACCGTGGTCGGCGGCGAGCCGGAGCGGCGGCAGGCGTTGCAGGGGCTGCTCGACTACTACCTGCACACCGCCGCCTCGGTGAGCCAGGTCCTCGAACCGACCGGAAACCTGCGGATGGCCGTACCCGGGCAGCCGGCCCGCCCCGACCTGGTCGTCGCCGCCGCCCGGGAGGGTCGGGACTGGTTGGAGGCGGAGCGGCGCAACCTGGTCGCGCTGGTCCACCTCGCGGTCCAGCAGGGCCAGCACCGGTACGCCTGGCAGCTCGCCCGGGCGAACTGGCGGCAGCTCTTCCTCGGCGGCCACCTGGACGAGCTGATCCAGACGCACACCGACGGGCTGCGGGCGGCCGAGGCGCTCGGCGACGACGCCGGAATCGCGATCATGCACAACTACCTCACCTCGGCGTACTTCCGGCTCGGCGAGTACCAGCGTTCGGTGGAGTCGCTGCGGGTGGTGATCGCCATCTGGGAGCGGCTCGGCGACACCGCCGGCCGGTCGGTGGCGACGGTGAACCTCGGCCTGCCGCTGATGATGCTCGGCCGGACCGGTGAGGCTGTGCACTACCTCGAACTCGGGCTGGCGCTGGCCCGGCAGACCCCGGGCTGGCACGCGATGCCGAACGCGCTCACCAACCTGGGCAGCGTCTACCTCTTCGTCGGCCGCTACCCGGACGCGCTGCGGGTGCTGCGGAACCGGCTCTTCATGGCCCGCCAGATCGGCAAGATCGCCCTGGTGGCGGACACTCTCGGCACCATCGGCGGGGTCTACGGGCGGCTGGGCCAACGCGACCGGGCACTGCGCTACATGTCCGTGGCGCTGCGCATCCAGCAGGCCCGGGGCAACCAGTTCGCCGTCGCGGACCTGCTCAACGAGCTCGGCAGCATCGAGCGGCAGCGCGGCCGGCCCGAGGCGGCGGCGCAGCGGCACCGGGAGGCGCTGGCCGCGATGCGGGATGCCGGTGACCGGGCCGGCGAGTGCGCGGCCGGCAACCTCCTCGGGCGGGCGATGCTCGAACTCGGCGACACCGCCGCCGCGCTGGAGCTGCACCGGCAGGCCCTGCTCGGCGCCACGAAGATCCAGATGCCGTACGAGCAGGCCCGCGCGCTGGACGGGCTGGCCCGCTGCCTGCGGGACACCGACCCGGCCGCCGCCCGCTCGTACTGGACCCGCGCGCTGGCCCTGCTGATCTCGGTCAACTCCCCGGACCAGCACGAGGTCCGGCGGGCCCTACAGGACCTGGGCTGAGTCCCCGGCACCCGCCCCCCCGCGCCGGCCGGGGTGATGGCGATCATCTGCGGGGCGGCCGGGTGCGGGGCAGGATGGAGGACGTGACCACACCAGAGGCGGCCGGCTACCGGATCGAACGCGACACGATGGGCGAGGTGGAGGTGCCCGTCGACGCGCTGTGGCGGGCCCAGACGCAGCGGGCGGTGCAGAACTTCCCGATCTCCGGACGCGGGCTCGAACCGGCGCACATCCGGGCGCTGGCCCAGATCAAGGGTGCCGCGGCGATGGTGAACGCCGAACTGGGGGTGATCGACGAGCAGGTGGCCCGGGCGATCGCCACGGCGGCGGCGCACGTCGCCGACGGCGGCTACGACGACCAGTTCCCGATCGACGTCTTCCAGACCGGCTCCGGCACCTCCTCGAACATGAACGCCAACGAGGTGATCGCCACCCTGGCCGCCCGGGAGCTGGGCCGCGAGGTGCACCCGAACGACGACGTGAACGCCGCCCAGTCCAGCAACGACGTCTTCCCGTCCTCGATCCACCTGGCCGCCACCCACGCGGTCGTGCACGACCTGCTGCCGGCGCTGCGGCACCTGGAGTTCGCGCTCGAGTCCAAGGTGGACGAGTTCGCCGAGGTGGTGAAGGCGGGGCGTACCCACCTGATGGACGCCACCCCGGTGACGATGGGCCAGGAGTTCTCCGGGTACGCCACCCAGCTCCAGTACGGCATCGAGCGGTTGGAGAGCTGCCTGCCCCGGCTCGCCGAACTGCCGCTCGGCGGCACCGCCGTCGGCACCGGGATCAACACCCCGGCCGGCTTCGCCCCGAAGGTGATCGAGAAGCTGCGCGAGATGACCGGGCTGCCGCTGGCCGAGGCGCGCAACCACTTCGAGGCGCAGGGCGCCCGGGACGGCCTGGTCGAGGTCTCCGGTCAGCTCCGCACCGTCGCGGTCGGCCTCTACAAGATCGCGAACGATATCCGCTGGATGGGTTCCGGCCCCCGGGCCGGGCTCCGCGAACTCCAGATCCCGGACCTGCAACCCGGCTCGTCGATCATGCCGGGCAAGGTGAACCCGGTGGTCTGCGAGGCGGTCCGACAGGTCTGCGCCCAGGTGATCGGCAACGACGCCACCGTCGGCTTCGCCGGCTCGCAGGGCGACTTCGAACTGAACGTGATGCTGCCGGTGCTGGCCCGCAACGTACTGGAGTCGATCCGGCTGCTCGCCAACGCCAGCCGGCTCTTCGCCGACCGCTGCGTGGTCGGGCTGGTCGCGAACGTCGACGTGGCCCTGGCGTACGCCGAGGGGTCGCCGTCGGTCGTCACCCCGCTCAACCGCTACCTCGGCTACGACGAGGCGGCCTCGATCGCCAAGGAGGCGCTGGCCAAGGAGCTGTCGATCCGCGAGGTGGTGCTCGCCCGGGGCCACGTCGAGGCGGGCCGGCTCACCGCCGAGCAGCTCGACCAGGCCCTCGACGTACTCCGGATGACCCACCCCTGACACCCTCGCACCTACCCTTTACGGGTGGACATCCGCACGGTGGTCTTCGATGCCGACGAGACCCTTGTCGACCTGCGGCCGGCGGTCACCGCCGGGTTGGTCGCCGTACTGGCCGAGATGCGGCGGCTCGCCCCGGCCGCGCAGGACGTCACGCTGGCCGAGATCGAGGGGGACTGGGACGCCGTCTTCGCCGAGCACGCCGCCGCACCGGTCACCGAGATACGCCGGGCGGCGCTGAGCCGGTCGCTTGCCCGGGTCGGGCTGACCGCCGAGCTGGACCCGATCGCCGAGCTGTTCTTCGCCCGGCGCTTCGCGCTGACCCGGCCCTTCCCGGACACCCTGCCGGTGCTCGGCCGGCTGAGCCGGGCGTACACCCTCGGGTTCGCCACGAACGGCAACAGCCGGGTGGACCGGTGCGGGCTGGCCGGTGCCGGGTTCGCCTTCGAGGTCTATGCGCACCTGGACGGCGTACCGAAGAAGCCCTCCCCGGCGTTCTACGCGGCGGTGCTGGCGGCGGCCGGGACGCCACCCGCGTCGGTGGTGCACGTCGGCGACTCCCCGGCCAAGGACGTCGCGGCGGCCCAGGCGGCCGGCCTGCGTGCGGTCTGGCTGAACCGCGCCGGCCTGCCCCGCCCGCCCAACCTGCGCCCCGACGCCGAGATCCACTCCCTGGCGGACCTACCCGCCGTGCTGCACACCTGGCGCCGGGCGCCGTAGGGCGCGGTGCGAGCTCGTGCTCGATCCGGGAAAGAGTGGCCTCCGGCGCGGACGAGGCCACTCTTTCCCGGAAGTAGCGTGATCTTCCCGCTCGGGAGAGCGGGTCCGGGTCAGGCGAGGGCGGCGGCGATCTCGGTGGCGGCGGTGCGGACCTGGGCGCCGGTCCTGGCCAGGTCGAGCGGGGCCAGGGCGACCACGCCGACGCTGGCCTCCAGGCCGGGCACGCCGAGCACGGGTGCGGCCACCCCGTAGGCGCCGGACTGAAGTTCGCCGCTGCTCGCGACCGGGTCGGCCCGGCCCTGCCGCCCGGCCAGGATCGCCCGCCCGGCCGCGCCCCGGCCGAGCGGATGCCGGGAGCCGGTCCGGTACGCGACGTGGAACGCCGTCCAGCTCGGCTCGACCACCGCCAGCGCAACCCCCTCGGCGCCGTCGACCACGGTCAGGTGCGCGGTCGCCCCGGTCTGCTCGGCCAGCCGGCGCAGCGCCGGCAGTGCACCGTCGGCGATCAGCGGTTGCGCCCGGCGGGCCAGGTGCAGCAGGCCCGCACCGAGTCGCAGCCGGTTGGCCTCGTCCCGGCGGACCAGCCCGTGTTCGGTGAGCGCGCCGAGCAGCCGGTAGACCACCGCCCGGCCGACGCCCAACCGGGCGGCCGCCTCGGTCACGGTCAGCCCGCCGGGCGCCTCCGCGACCAGGTGCAGCAGCCGAAGTCCCCGGTCCAGGGTCTGCGCCGTCTCGCCGGCCCGGCCGGCGGGCTCCGCCGCCCGGCCGGCCGCCGCACCGCCCGCCACCCTCACCACACCACGCAGCGTACGGCCGGTCCCGGTCGACGTGGCAGACGGCCACGGCCCGAGGCGTCCCGGCGGCGGTCGCGCGGTGAGCCCCGGCAGACATCGGCCGGTACCCTTGTACGGTGACGCTACGCCTCTACGACACCGCCACCCGATCGGTGCGGGACTTCGTCCCCCTGCACGCCGGCAGGGCGGGGATCTACCTGTGTGGCCTCACCGTCCAGTCTCCGCCGCACATCGGCCACCTGCGGGGCGGGGTCAACTACGACGTGCTGCGGCGCTGGCTGCTGCGCAGCGGCTTCGAGGTGACCTTCATCCGCAACATCACCGACGTGGACGACAAGATCCTGGTCAAGGCGGTCGAGCAGGGTCGCCCGTTCTGGTCGATCGCCTACGTCAACGAGGTGCTGCTCGGTGCGGCGTACCGCAGCCTCAACGTGCTGCCGCCGACCTACGAGCCGAGGGCGACCGGGCACGTCCCGGAGATGCACGAGCTGATCACCAAGCTGCTCGAAGCCGGGCACGCGTACGTCGCCGACGACGACTCCGGTGACGTCTGGTTCGACGTCCGGTCCTACCCCGACTACGGCGACCTGTCCGGTCAGCGGCCGGAGGCGACGCAGACGCAGATCGCCGACGAGGCGGCCGAACGGGGCAAGCGGGACGCCAACGACTTCGCGCTCTGGAAGGGTGTCAAGCCGGGCGAGCCGGCCGACGCCGCCTGGCCGTCGCCGTGGGGGGCGGGCCGCCCCGGCTGGCACATCGAGTGCTCGGCGATGTGCTGGCGCTATCTCGGCGCCGAGTTCGACATCCACGGTGGCGGGCTCGACCTGACCTTCCCGCACCACGAGAACGAGCAGGCCCAGTCCCGGGCCGCCGGGCTGCCCTTCGTCCGGTACTGGGTGCACCACGGGCTGCTCAACCTCGGCGAGGCCAAGATGAGCAAGTCGCTGGGGAACGTCGTCGACCTGGACCACGTCTCCTCGATCGGGGTCCGCCCGGTCGAGCTGCGCTACTACCTGGTCGCCCCGCACTACCGGTCCCGGATCGACTACTCGGACGAGTCGTTGCGCGAGTCGGCGGTGGCGTACCGCCGGGTCGAGGGCTTCGTCCGCCGGGCTGCGGAACGGGTCGGTGCGGGCACACTCGGCGAACTGCCGGCCGAGTTCGGTGCCGCCCTGGACGACGACCTCAACACCTCGGCCGCGGTCGCGGTGCTGCACGACTCGGTCCGGGACGGCCAGATCGCGCTCGCCGGCGGGGACGACGCCGGGACCGGGGCGGCGCTGGCCGCGGTGCGGGCGATGCTCGACGTGCTCGGCCTCGACCCCCTCGACACCGCCTGGAGCACGAACGGGCAGGATGGGGAGCTGCGGTCGGTGGTCGACTCGCTGGTGGCGCTGGCCCTGGAGCAGCGGGCACAGGCCCGGGGCCGAAGGGACTGGGCCGCCGCCGACTCGGTGCGCGACCAGCTCAAGCACGCGGGCGTGGTGGTCGAGGACACCCCGCACGGGCCGCGTTGGACGATCGGAGAACAGGACTGATGCCCGGAAACTCGGCCCGGAAGGGTCGTCGGGTCACCGCCAGGAAGGGCGCCACCACGGGCTCCGGAGGCAAGAACCGGGACGCGCTCAAGGGCCGGGGCAAGACCCTGCCGGCCGACGAGCGCCCCTGGCACAAGGCGTACTCCGGCACCGAGCAGGTGCCGCAGCGGACCGCGTGGAAACAGGCCAAGGAGCGCCGGGCCGCCGCCGAGGAGGGCCGGGCGCCGAAGGTCGGCGTACCGGGGACCAAGGACACCACCTGGGGTGCCGGCGGTGCCGGCACGAAGAAGGGTGGCCGCAGGTCGTCGGTGAGCGCCGGTCGAGGTGCGGCGAGCGCCGGTCGGGGCGCCGGGCGTACCGGTGGCAAGCCGGCGCCGCGCCCGGGGGGTCCCCGGGTCGCGCCGGGCCGCCGTTCGGCTCCCGGGCGGGAGGCGGCCGAGCTGCTGGTCGGGCGCAACCCGGTGGTGGAGGCGCTCCGTGCGCAGGTGCCGGCGACCGCGCTCTACGTGGCGCAGGGCATCGACATCGACGACCGGGTGAACGAGGCGGTCCGGACCGCCGCCGACCGGGGCATCGCGATCATGGAGGTCAGCCGGGCCGAGCTGGACCGGATGACCGGCGGGGTGCTGCACCAGGGCATCGGCGTGCAGGTGCCGCCCTTCGCCTACGAGCCGTTCGAGGACCTGCTGGCGATGGCGCTCGAACAGCCGTCGCCGCTGCTTGTCGCGCTCGACGGGGTCACCGACCCGCGCAACCTCGGTGCGGTGATCCGTTCGGCGGCGGCCTTCGGCGCGCAGGGTGTCTTCGTACCCGAGCGGCGGGCCGCAGGCATCACCGCGACCGCCTGGCGGACCAGTGCCGGCGCGGCGGCCCGGGTACCGGTCAGCCAGGTGACGAACCTGACCCGGGCGATCAAGCTGGCTCAGCAGGAAGGGTTCGTCGTTGTCGGGCTGGACGCCGACGGCGAGACCGACCTGTACGACCTGGAGGTGGCGGTCGGCCCGCTGGTGGTGGTGGTCGGCTCGGAGGGACGCGGCCTGTCCCGGCTGGTCGGCACCACCTGTGACCTGCGGGTCAGCATTCCGATGGTCTCCGAGGTCGAGTCGCTCAACGCCAGCGTGGCGGCGGCGGTGGCGCTC
This sequence comes from Plantactinospora sp. WMMB782, assembly GCF_049179135.1. Classification (NCBI taxonomy): domain Bacteria; kingdom Bacillati; phylum Actinomycetota; class Actinomycetes; order Micromonosporales; family Micromonosporaceae; genus Plantactinospora; species Plantactinospora sp. WMMB782. The sequence goes on from NZ_JBMHMC010000007.1 coordinate 3,141,433, forward strand.
GCCGAGGTCTCCCGGCGCCGCCTGGCGGCCTGACCCGGCGCCACCTGACCGGCTGACCGGCGCCTTTCCGCGCCCAGCATTGCGAGCGACCAGGTGGACCCTGGTGGTGGAGGGCAGCTGAGTGGCCGTCGTACTGCGGGCGGAGCGGACACCATCAGTCCCGGCCCTGCTGCTGCGGCCCTGGAACAGCGCGGACGCCGAGCCGCTGGTCGAGGCGTACCGTGATCCGACGTTGCGACGGTGGACGAGGCTTCCGGTGGAGAGTCCGGAGGACGCGCTGCGTTGGCTGGCGGTGCAGCGGGACGGCTGGGCGGACGGCAGTCGGCTCAGCTTCGCGGTCCTGTCGGAGCAGCCGGACGGCCCGGACCGGTTGCTGGGCAACGTGGTGGTGAAGACGTCCGGCAAGGTTGTCGGGTCGCGCGAGGTCGGCTACTGGACGGCGGCGTACGCCCGGGGCCGTGGGGTCGCTTCCCGGGCGCTCGACGTGCTCAGCGGCTGGGCGTTCGACAGTTTGGGCGTGGACCGGCTGGCGTTGCTGCACCAGGTTGACAATCCTGCGTCCTGCCGGGTCGCCGACAAGACCGGCTACCGGTACGCCCGGACGCTTCCGGCCCGGCCGCCCTTCCCCCGGGACGGGCACCTGCACCTGCGCATGGCCACCCCGCGCGGTAACCCTCGCCGCCGCCGTCCGTGCACCGGCGGCGGTGTGCCTGCCCCGTAACATGCAGGGCCGGGCAACCCGTCGCTCGGTGGAGGACTCGGTTCATGGCGGGTCAGGTCATGGCTGGCCCGGGCCACGTACTCCTCGGTGACCGGAGATGTCCATAGTGGACCTGCTGGCCGCCGTACTCGGCGCGGCGGTGGAGGCGGTCGGTTCCTGCCGCCGGCCGTGCTCAGCTATCCGGCCATCTCATGATCATGGTGTCCAGGTACGCCTCCACGATCCCGTCACGTACCGTTCCACGCCGCGCATAGCAGGCGGCGCTGGCCTCCTCGTAATCCCGGGCTGCGGCCACGTTTCCGGTCCTGCGTTCGATGTGACCGAGCAGCCGTAGCGCGGCCGCCTCACCGGCGGAATAACCGGATCGCGCCCCGGTTTCGCTGGCGCGCCGCGCCTCGGCCGTCGCCTCGGCGGCCCGGTCCTGTAGGAGCCGCAGGGCGGCCCGGCCGATCCGGGCGTGTACCTCGTCGGTCGTGTTGCCGGTGCGCTCGCAGAGTTCGAGGCCCGCGTCGAAGTGCTGGTCCGCGTCGTCGAGCTGGTCGAGAACGGTGAGCGTCAGGCCGAGCGACACCAGCGTCAACGCCCGGCCGGCGGGATCACCGACGGCGAGCCGGTAGTTGTCGCTCTCCCGAAGTGCCACCGAAGCGGTCTTCCAGTCGCCGAGGCAGGTGTACACCTCACCGAGGTTCAACAGCACGACACCGCGGAAGGCGTCGCCATTGGGAAGGTGGTCGGCCAGCGTCAACGCGGCGTTGAACTGCTCGATCGCCAGATCCGGCTCCCGGGCGAAGTGGTGCGTGAGCCCGACGTTGAGCCGGAGGATCGCCTCACCGCCGTGGTCGCCGAGCCGTTGGTTGATGGCGAAGGCGCGTTCGTATCGGTGTTTGGCCTCGTCGAACCGTCCGTCGTAGGCGTCTATCCGGGCCAGGCTCGTCAGCGAACGCATCTCGCCCGTCTCGTCACCGTCACGCTGCGCCACCTCGAGGCTCAACTCGCACAGCCGCCGCTCCACGTCGTGGTAGTGGCGTTTCGTAAGGTAGCCGTTGAGGGCCAGGTGGATCAGATTTGCGAACCGGCCCACCTCGCGGGCATGGTCCGCAGCCTGCGCGGCCAGGGAGAGCAGGTTGGCCCGTTCGGACTCGATCCATCTGACCGCATCCTCGGGACCGGCCAGCGACGTTGCCTCGGCACCGGTGGAGCCCAGGAAGGGTGTCTCGGCGAGGCGGTCGCGCTGCGGCCGCAACAGGTTACCGGCGAGGCGGGCCGTACTGAGCAGGTGTCGTAGGACGCGGTGGAGCACGTGCTCCGGCTCGTCGAAGGGCAGCTCGGTGGCGTAGAGCCGGACCATGTCGTGCATCCGGTAGCGACCGTTGCCCCGTGGGATCGCCAGGTGCGTCCCCACCAGGCAGTCCACGACGTGCGTCGCCCGCTCGGTGGGCACCTCGAGGATGACCGCGACAAGCATCGGATCGAAGTCCGTCAGGTGCAGTTTACCGATCGCCCGGAAGGCCCGCGCCGCCAGTTGTTCGGACTCGGACTCCGACTCGGCCAGGGCGAAATAGCCGACCGCGAGGCTGGAGCGGATGGCCACGTCGCCGTGGCGCAGCTCGTCGAGCCGGTACCGCTCGTCGGCCAGTCGGGCGGCCAGGGTCGACGTGGTCAGGTCCGGCCGGTGCGCCAATCGCGTCCCAGCGAGGCAGAGCGCGAGCGGGAGTCGTTCGCAGAGTTCGCTGATGCCTTCCGCCTCGTCCTGGCCCAGGTCGCCGCGACGCGTGCCGGCGTAGGCCCGGAGCAGCTGCACGGCTTCGTCGTCGGGGAGTCGGTCCAGTGGCAGTTGCGCCGTCATCCCCGGCAGCAGTAGAGGGCGCCGGCAGGTGACCAGGGTGGTGCAGCCGCTACCGGCCGGCAGCAGTGCCCGGATCTGCGCACTGTCCAGGGCGTTGTCGAGGATGACAAGCACCTGGCGGTCCGCCGTGATCGACCGGAACAGCGCCGCGGCCTCGTCGACGGCGGCCGGGATGTCGTCGCCGATCCCGAACGCCCGCAGCAGCCGGCCCAGCGCGTCCAGCGGCGACAGCGGGCGGGTGTCAGGCGTCGCGCCCTGCAGGTCGATGTACAGCTGGCCGTCGGGAAAGCGGGCGGCGAGCTGGTGGGCGATGCGAAGAGCCAGTGTCGACTTTCCCACTCCGGGAGCGCCGTGCAGCGCCACGGTCGCCGGTGGCCGGCTGGCGATGTCGCGGAGCAAGTCGAGTTCGTGCCGGCGGCCGGTGAAGGCAGGCTCGTCGGGTGGGAGCTGCCGGGGTACGGGCGCCCGACGGCTGGCACCGCGGGCCGGGGCAGCGGGGCGGCGGTGCAGTACGTCCTGTTGTAGTTGCCGCAGTCGAGGGCCGGGCTCGACGCCCAGACCTTCCCGGAGTGCCCGGCGCGCGTCGGCGAGCGCCGCCAGGGCCTGGGATGTGTCGCCGCCCTGGTGGAGGGCCTCCGCGAGCTGGGCCCAGGCCGCTTCGTGCAGCGGGTGGGTCGCGAGATGCTCCCGGAGCGGACCTGCCAGCGCCGGACCCTCGCCGGCGGCGAGCCTGGCGGCGAACAAGTTCTCGACCACGGCCAGCTGTTGGCCGAGCAGCCGGTCTCGCGCGGCGCCGAGCAGCCGACCGGCCGGTACGTCCTCGAGCGGTTCGTCCCGGCACAGCACGAGCGCGGCTGTGGATTCCGTCCCGAGGGTCTCGACCTCCTGGACCGAGCGACGCCGGTCGGCCAGCTCCGTCAGCCGGTCGAGGTCGATGTCGACGTCGAAATGCGCCCGGTCCAGTAGGAGCTGGTACCGCCCGGCCCGACAGGTGATTCTCCCCTCCGGAGCCAGCAGCCGCCGGACGTTCGTGAGATAGCTGCGCAGATTGGCGATCGCCGACGGCGGAGGACCGCTGCCCCACAGCTCGTCGACGATTTGATCCCGTGAGAGGGTCTGCCTGCGATAGAGCAGCAACAGCGCGAGCAGCGCCCGTTGTTTGGGCGGGCCCGCCGAAAGGGCGACACCCGCTCGCCGCACGGTGAGCGGTCCGATGACACGAACTTCCAGCCGCATCTTGGGCCCCCGATTCCCAGACGACATGGCGAATTTAGCCCCGCTGCCCTGCTCCTGCAATCCTCAAGTCGAGGAGGGCGGAGCCGCACCGGACGTTGCGGAGCCGTGGCGTCCTGGTCCGGCGGTGGCTGCGATCTCTTCCCGGGCAGCGGTGGCGAATGACGGCCGATCACCGATGGTGATGAGACGGTCACTAAACGACGCCTGACCGTGCTTTCCGGATCCTCTCGGACGCGGGTGGCCACCTCGCCGGCTGCTACCCCGGACTTCCGCCAGCCTGCGGAAATGCCTCATGGGACAGAGAAGCATCTCCATCTCTATGCGCAAAAATATGCGGTCACTCCCTAGCCTCTGACGTCATCGATGGAGAGGGGGTTCTCGGTGCCTGTGCGGAACTCGCGAAGTCCGGCACGCGCGTTCCGCAAACGACCGGCAGCAGATTGCGGGCGGTATCCCCCGTGACGAGAAGCGTCCGGCATCCGTTCAGGCGAAGATCAGATTGAGGATTTAGTGAGTCATTACGGTCCAAGGCTGGTACGTCCGCAGATTTTGCGGCCTGCCGTCATCGCTGCTGTCGCCCTGTCTCTCGGCGGCGCTGTGCAGGTCGGGGCGACCACGGTCGGGTCCTCGGCGACCGAGCCCGTCATCGCCCATCAGGTGAAGCCCAACCTGAGCATTCACGAAACGCCCGGGGTGGCAATTGGCCCCGCAGGTGGCAACTGAAATCCGTGCTTCACGGAGACCTCTCGGAAAAAAGACCCCTCGAATGTATTGGAGAAAAATCCGTATGCCAATCAGCAGGCGGAGCCCCAGACTCCTGGCCGCCGCGCTCGGCGCGCTGACGATGCTGTCGTCCGCGGCTGTGATCGGTGTCGACGTCGACAATGCGCGGGCGGCCGGTCCCCGGCCCCTGTTCCAGCTCCCCGTCGCATGTGGGGAGACGTGGCGACTCTCCACCTACGTCGGTCACGACGACTACGACATCGACATGTGGGCGACAACCGGGACCACAAACGGTAGACCGATCCTCGCGTCGTACGCCGGCACCGTCTCGTTCGCGGGATGGGACTCCGGTGGCGGCAACTACGTCAAGATCAATCACGGCAACGGCTGGGAGACGCTCTACCTGCACATGCTGGAGACACCGCAGGTCCGCACCGGTCAGCAGGTCGCCCGTGGGCAGCAACTCGGACGGGTCGGCAGCACCGGCAACTCCAGTGCTCCGCACCTGCACTACGAGCAGCGGCGGGACGGCGCCAAGGTGGAGTCCTGGTTCAACGGCGCGCCGTCCGGCATCACGCACGACAACTCCGAGTACAGCGTCTACCGGACCAGCCGGAACTGCGAGAACGCGGCCGAGGGCGATCCTGGTGGTCCTGGGGTGGTGATCGCGAATGGTGAGTATCACCTGTTCGGTGTGAGTCCCAGTGGCAATCTTCATCAGAACACGTGGCGGAGTTCTGCTGGATGGTTGGGTTGGGAGGCTCTTGGCGGGACTGTCGCCGACACGCCGGCGGTGACGTACCACGATGGTCAGTACGACGTTTTCGCGCGTAGTCCGAACGGTTACGTGTACCAGAAGACGTGGGACGGCCGGTGGAGTGACTGGAAGCTGATCGGCGGCAATATCGAGGGTGGCCTGGCGGCCGTCTACGCGAATGGTGAGTACCACCTGTTCGGGATCAGTCCCAGTGGCAATCTCCATCAGAACACGTGGCGGAGTTCTGGTGGTTGGTTGGGTTGGGAGGCTCTCGGTGGGACGGTTGTCGGCACTCCGGCGGTGACGTACCACGATGGTCAGTACGACGTTTTCGCGCGTAGTCCGAACGGTTACGTGTACCAGAAGACGTGGGATGGTCGGTGGAGTGACTGGAAGCTGATCGGCGGTACTGTCGCGGGTGGGCTCGGTGCGGTGTACGCGAACGGCGAGTACCACCTGTTCGGGATCAGTCCCAGTGGCAATCTTCATCAGAACACGTGGCGGAGTTCTGCTGGTTGGTTGGGTTGGGAGGCTCTTGGCGGGACTGTCGCGGGCACTCCGGCGGTGACGTACCACGATGGTCAGTACGACGTCTTCGCGCGTAGTCCGAACGGTTACGTGTATCAGAAGACGTGGGACAGCCGGTGGAGCGACTGGAAGCTGATCGGCGGCATTCTCGGCTGATGCCGGTCTGACGAGCCAAACCGATTCCGACGACCCCTCACCGGGCCGCCTGCCCAAGCCCCCGGACAGGCGGCCCGGTCACCCGGCATGTCCGAGAACAGGAGCAATCGATGAGACGAACACTGCTGCGCGCCAGCCTCGCCGTACTGATCTCCGTCGCGCTGTCAGGCACCCTCGGCGCACCGGCGATCGGCGCACCGGCGGTCGGCGCACCGGGTCCGGCCGTTCCGCTCTCCGCTGACTTCGGCGTCCAGTGGGCGACGGTGGCGTGCGACCCCAATGGCACCACCGCGGCTGACAGTGCGGTCGCGACCGAGTTGAACCGACAACTGACGGGCAGGATGGCCGGCGCGATGACCGCGTACCGCGTCTCCTGTGCCCGGATGGTCGTCAAGGCTGTCCGGGATCGTGGCCTGGCGTCGCGCGCCGCGGTCATCGCCATCACGACCACAATCGTGGAGAGCACCATCCAGAACATCAGCGAGGAGGTCGACCACGACAGTCTCGGCCTGTTCCAGCAGCGCGCCTCCTGGGGCACCAGGGCCCAACGGCTGAACCCCGGCTGGGCGACCAACGCATTCCTGGACAAGATGCTCCGGGTGTACCCGAACAATTCGTGGGCGACCGCGCCGATCGGCGAGGTGTGCCAGGCCGTACAGGTGTCGGCGTACCCGAGCTACTATCAGCCGGAAGCGGCCGACGCGCAGCGTATCGTCAGCGCGCTCTGGTCCGGCTCCGAGCAACCCGGGATCGATCCCGGTGGTCCTGGGGTGGTGATCGCGAATGGCGAGTATCACCTGTTCGGTGTGAGTCCCAGTGGCAATCTTCATCAGAACACGTGGCGGAGTTCTGCTGGTTGGCTGGGTTGGGAGGCTCTTGGCGGGACGGTTGCCGATACGCCGGCGGTGACGTACCACGATGGTCAGTACGACGTTTTCGCGCGCAGTCCGAACGGTTACGTGTATCAGAAGACGTGGAACGGTCGGTGGAGTGACTGGAAGTCTCTCGGTGGTGTTGTCGAGGGTGGACTGGCGGCGGTGTACGCGAATGGCGAGTATCACGTGTTCGGGATCAGTCCCAGTGGCAATCTTCATCAGAACACGTGGCGGAGTTCTGGTGGTTGGTTGGGTTGGGAGGCTCTTGGTGGGACTGTCGCGGGCACTCCGGCGGTGACGTACCACGATGGTCAGTACGACGTTTTCGCTCGTAGTCCGAATGGTTACGTGTACCAGAAGACGTGGGATGGCCGGTGGAGTGACTGGAAGCTGATCGGCGGTACTGTCGCGGGTGGGCTCGGTGCGGTGTACGCGAACGGCGAGTACCACCTCTTCGGGATCAGTCCCAGTGGCAATCTTCATCAGAACACGTGGCGGAGTTCTGGTGGTTGGTTGGGTTGGGAGGCTCTTGGTGGGACTGTCGCGGGCACTCCGGCGGTGACGTACCACGATGGTCAGTACGACGTTTTCGCTCGTAGTCCGAACGGTTACGTGTACCAGAAGACGTGGGACAGCCGGTGGAGCGACTGGAAGCTGATCGGCGGCATCCTCGGCTGACTGAACGACGTCGGTGCGCACCTCCCGCCCGGGTCCCGACCCGGCAACGACTGACTCCGGTCCGGTACGGACTTCGTCGGCCCCGGTCGGGAGGTGCTCATCCACTCGGCGGCAACTCCGCTGCCCGTAACATGCAGGGCCGGGCAACCCCTCGCCCAGCGGAGGAGTCGGTTCATGGCAGGTCAGGACGGAGGCTACGGGCTCGGTGTCGACCTCGGGACCTCGCACACCGTGGCGGTGTTGCGCTGGCCCGACGGCCGGACCAGACCACTGCTCTTCGACGGGCAGCCGATCCTGCCGTCCGGCGTCTTCCTCGACGGCACCGGGCGACCACACGTCGGGCGGGACGCCCAACGGCTGGCCCAGGCCGACCCGGCGCGCTACGAGCCGAACCCGAAGCGACGGATCGACGAGCCGGCCGTACTCCTCGGTGACCGCGAGATTCCCACGGTGGACCTGCTGGCCGCGGTACTCGGCGCGGTGGCCGGCGTGGCGGTGGAGGCGGTCGGGTTCCTGCCGCCAGCCGTACTCAGCTATCCGGCCAGTTGGGGCGCCCGGCGCCGGGAGGCCCTGGCCGCCGCCGTCGCCCGGGCCGGCTGGCCACCGGTGCGGACGGATGTGGCAGGGCAGACGGATCCGGCGGCCCGCTCCGCCGGCGGGACGCTGCTGGTGCCGGAACCGGTCGCCGCCGCCCGCTACTTCGCCGACGTGCTGCGCCGGCCGGTGCCGGTCCGGTCCGCGCTGGCCGTCTTCGACTTCGGCGGCGGCACCCTGGACGTGGCGGTGGTCCGCAACGAGGGCACCGACGAGACCGGTCGGCCGCGCTTCGTGGTGGTCGGCTCGGGCGGCGTCGCCGACCTCGGCGGGCTGGACCTGGACGCCGCGCTCGTCGAGCACCTGGGCGGCCTGATCCAGGCCGCGCATCCGCAGGTCTGGGAGCAGCTGCGCCAGCCTGCGACGGCGAGCCAGTGGCGCGCTCGCCGGCAGTTCTGGGACGACGTACGCGGGGCCAAGGAAATGCTGTCCCGGGCCGTGACCGCCCCGGTGCCGGTGCCCGGCGTCGAGCAGGCGCTGCACCTGACCCGGGACGAGCTGGAGAGCGTGGTCACCCCGCTGCTGCGCCGAGGGGTGCACGAGGCCGCGTCGGTGATCGCCAACTCGCGGCTGGGCATCGACCAGTTCGTCGGGCTGTTCCTGGTCGGGGGCGCCTCCCGGGTCCCGCTGGTGGCCCGGATGCTGCACGCCGAACTCGGCATCGCGCCGACCGTACTCGAACAGCCGGAACTGCCGGTCGCGGAGGGCGCTCTCGCCGAACTGCCGGTCCCGGTCCTCGCTGGCGGCGGCGTCCCGGCACCGCCTGGCGTCCCGGCACCGCCTGGCGTCCCGGCACGAGTGGGCGGTCCGGCAACGCTCGGCGGCCCGGCACCGGATCCGGCCGCCGCCGTCGGCGTCGGGGTGCCCGGACAGCTCCAGGGGCACCAGCGGGAGGCCGTCGCGGTCTCCGCCCCGCCCGTCCCGGCCGGCGGCGCCGTCCAGGAAGGGCTGGCCGGTCTGGTACGCCGCCGCGCCTTGCTGGTCGGCGCCGGTGTGCTGCTCGGGCTGGTCGGGGTGGTGGTCGCGACGCTGCTCTACCTGAACCGCGACCCCTATCCCGGCCTCGACTTCGCGCCGTTCCGGGAGGTCGACCGGATCGCCACCCGGGAGAAGGACCCGTCCGTGTTCTTCACCGCCACCGCCGGCAACCGGGCGTACGGCGCCTACCAGCGGACCGACCGGCGGCTGGACATCGCGGTGCTGGACACCGGGTCGGCGAAGGTCGAGCGGTGGATCACCACGGAAGCCGGCGCCGACCGGTGGAAATGGATCAAGGCGCTGCCGGACGTGCTGCTGGTCAAGGCGGACGTGATCGGCAGCACCGACTCGGGCGACCTGATCGCCTACGACCCGGCGAACGGTGCGAAGCTGTGGAGCCGGCAGGTGCGCGGCGCCGACGAGTTCTACTTCTTCGACGAGTGGGTCGTGGTGCTCGACGGGACCGCCGACACGCTTGTCGGGATCAACGCCCGTACCGGCCGGGAGTGGACCCGGCCCAGCCCGAAGGGCGAGTACGACAGCGACTCCGCCGTCTATCCGGTGCGGACCGTCCGGGAGGTGGGTGGGCCGGCCGGGTTGAGCGGGGACGCGGCGCTGCCGAACCGTGGGAACGAGCCGCGACTGGTGCAGATCGGCGCGGACGACTCGATCCGGGTCGTCGACGTGACGGACGGCAGGGTGCTGAAGAGCCGGCCCGACGCCGCCGAGATTGACGACGTGGTGCTGGCGTACGAGGGGCAGCTCTTCGTGGCGCCGAAAACCGACGGCTACGGGCTGGCCCGGTACGACCTGACCACCCTCGCCGCACCGACCGGCATCTATGGGGCGGCGGACAAGAGCCGGCGGCCGACCGCCCTGCAACCCTGCGGCGAGCGGCAGGTCTGCCTGCTGGAGACCGCCGGATCGGACGCCGCGACCACCGAACTGGTGGCGGTCCGGACCGACCGGGACGACAGCCAGCGGGCCGCCTGGCGGAAGAAGGTGCCGCAGGCACAGGAACTGCTGCCGGTCGGGGAACGCGCCCTGGTCCGGCTCGGCGCGACCGAACCGGTGTCGAAGCTCTTCGCCACCGACGGTGTCGAGAAGTCGAGCCGGGACGGGATCGCCGCCCGGGTCGACGGCGGCAACCTGCTGGTCTTCGCCAAGGAGCCGGCTCCGTACAACCAGGACGTCAGCGTCGCCGGGGTGGTCGCCGAATCCGGCGAACCGACCGAGCTGGGGCAGCTCAAGCAGGTGGTGCCGGCCTCCTGTTCCTGGAACACCTCGGTCGTCGTCTGCGGTGGCCGCTCCGAGTTCGTCGTCGCCCGCTTCACCGCCGGGTAGCCGGGGTCGTCGCCCGCTTGCGCCGGTAGCCGGGTCCGCGCCTCCCACGCTGCACCGGTTGGCGGGTACCCGACTCCGCGCCGGGTAGCTCCGGCCGGTGTCCGGCGGGCAGACTACGGTCATGGATGTCGGGCGCCTCCGGCAGCGGCCGTCGCTGCTCCTCGGAGTGGCGGCACTGGTGCTCGGCGCCGTGGCGATCCTGCTGGCCGGTGCGGCGCTGCGCACGGCCGGTCGGGCCGGCGAGCCGGCTGCCGACCGGGTCACCCCGCGCCTGCGTGCCGGCGTCGAACTGCTGGCCGACCCGTCCGAGGTGGTCCGGGCCGGCGGCGTGCACCTGCTGGCGGGGGTGCTCCGGGACGCGCCGGCCGAGCAGCCGACCGTGACCTCGGTGCTCGCCACCTTCGTACGCCGGCAGTCGCAGGCCGACGCGGCGGCGGGCGATGGCGTTGCCACCCGGCGGCCGGCCGGGGCGGGGCAGCGGCGTCCCGGGGTGGACGTGCAGGCGGCGTTGACCGCGCTCGGGCGGCGGGACGCGGGACGGGACCGCCCCGGTGACCCGCTGGACCTGACCGGTGCGGTGCTGACCGGGGCGTCCCTGGCGCAGGCGAGGCTGGCCGGCGCGGTGCTGACCGGCGTCCGGCTCGACCACGCCGACCTGACCGGTGCCGAACTCGACCGCGCCGACCTGACCGGGGCATTCCTGCGCGGTGCCGTACTCGACCGGGCCAGCCTGCGGGAGGCCCGGCTGGGCGGGGCGGACCTGACCGGGGCCCGGATCAACCTGGCGATGCTGGACCGGGTCACGCTGGCCGGTGCCGTACTCGTCGGTGCCGAGCTGGACGGTGCCGGGCTGACCGGTGCCACGCTGGTCGGCGCGGAACTGCGGGACGCCCGGCTCGACGCCACGAACCTGGCCGCCGCCGACCTGACCGGCGCCGACCTCGGCGGAGCGTACCTCGGCTACGTCACCGCGCCCGGCGCGGAGCTGGTCCGGACCAGGCTGGTCGGCGCCAACCTGGTCGACATCGACCTTACCGACGCCCGGCTGACCGGGGCGAACCTCAACGGCGCCCTGCTGCACGGCGCCACCCTGGTCGGCACCGAGGTGACCCCGGAGCAGATCAGCTGTGCCGTACTCAGCGACCGGACCCGGCTGCCGGCCGCGATGCCCAGGCCCGGCTCGCCGGCCCGGACCTGCGCCGACTGAGCACGCCCGTCCCGGGTGACCCGCCGCCGATCGGGATACATCTGTCCACTCAGGGGGACGGTGATCCCGGCCCGATCGGGTACGATCCTGATCCATCAATGTGCCTGAACTGCGGTTTGGGGCTCCGTCCTGCCCGGATCTTCCGCTCGAAGGTGAACATGACACCGCTTGAATCGTCAGGTCGTCCCTCGCCCGGGGACCGACCGATATGGTCGGCCACCTTCCTCCTCACCGCCCTGGCCGGCACGGCGGCCGTGGCCGCCGCGCTGCTCGGCGTCGACCCGCTCGGCCGGGCGGTCACGGCGGCGGCGGCCGGCGCGGCCGGTGCGACACTCGTGCTGCTGGCTGTGCTCCGGCGCCACCAGCAGGCCGCCCGGGTCGCTTCCGCCGAGCGCGAGCGGGAGTTCGAGCGGCAGGTGCACGGCTACCGGCAGCAGTTGACCGGATACCAGCAGCAGTTGGCCGAGCACCAGCAGCAGTTGATCGAGCGCGAGGCACAGTGGCGGCATCGGGCCGAGGTCCGCTCGGCTGCGGTGGACGACGCCCTCGAACACCTGCTCCGGGTCCGGCTTCCGGCCGTACTGGCCGGGGCGCCGGTGCCGGCCACCCCGCCCGACCGGATGCTCGCCGACCGGACGTCCGGGCTGGTCGACGGCATTCTCGCCGAGGCGACAAGTGCGCTGAAGCGGTCGGACGAGCGCGAGGAGTCGCTGCGGCTCGCGGTGGTGGCGCTGTCCCGGCGGGTGCAGACGGCGGCGCACTCCATCCAGGAGCAGGTCTCGCTGATGGCGGACCGGCACCAGCACGACCCGGACGTGGTCGAGTCGAGCATGCGGGTCGACCACGCCGCCGCGCAGCAGGCCCGGCACGCGCAGAGCCTGGCCGTACTCTGTGGAGAGTGGCCGGGGCAGCAGTGGCAGGAGCCGCTGGCCATGGTGGACGTGGTGCGGGCCGCTTCGGCCCGGATCCTGGCGTACCAGCGGGTCGAGGTCTCCGGCGACCAGGACGTGGCCGTCGCCGCCGAGGTGGTGGAGCCGGTCATCCACCTGGTGGCGGAGTTGCTGGCCAACGCCACCCAGTCGTCGCCACCGGCGACCATCGTCCCGGTGACGGTGCGGCGGGTGCAGCGCGGCGCGGTCATCGAGATCGACGACGGTGGCGTCGGGATGGACGACCACCGGCTGGAGCAGGCCCGGGAGACGGTTTCCGGGCGTCGTCCGGTCGGGCTCGGCGAGCTGGGCGAGATCCCGCAGACCGGGCTCGCCGTCGTCGGCCACTACGTACGGCGGCACGGCTTCCGGGCGGATCTGAGCGAGTCCCCGTACGGTGGGCTGCGGGCGGTGGTGCTGATCCCGTCGAAGGTCGTCGAGACGGTGGACCCGCCGGAGGCGGTGGTGATGCGTCCGCCGGCCACCGTGCCGACGCATCCGCCGGCCGCCGCGCCGCAGCCGCAGGCGCACCGGGAGTGGCCGCCGCAGCCGGCGCCGGTGGCCGGATCGGAGCCGGTCATCGGATCGGAGCCGGTGGTGGCGGAGACGGGGGCGGTGCAGGCGGAACCGGTCGACCCGGCGTCCGACACGATCCTGCCCCGCCGTCGGTCCCGCCGAGGCGAAGCCGTGGCTGCCGCCACGCCGTCCGACGGGCCGGCGGCGTCCGCCGAGCGGGCGTTGTCCGCCGGGCGAGTGTCGACCGGGCCGGCGGCTTCCGCCGACTCTTCGACGGCGTCCGTGCAGCCGACGCCGGAGCAGGCCGGCTCCTGGATGGGTGCCTTCATCTCCGGCGGTCGGGCCGGCGCCGGACGGGATCCGGAAGGTTCCAGCTCGCCGCCGACGACCACGAAGGATGACGAACGATGAGCGCGCAGCAAGACCAGAGCTGGATGCTGGCCGAGGTGGTTTCGGTGCCGTACGTCCGGCACGCCGTGGTGCTCTCCGCCGACGGCCTGGCGATGGTCCGGTCCGAGCACACCGACCAGGACGTCGCCGACCGGCTCGCGGCGGCCTGCTCGGGACTGCAGTCCCTCGGCCGGAGCGTCGGCCGCGAGTTCGGCTCCGGCGGGCGTTCACTCCGTTCCCTGCTTGTCGAGTTCGACGGCGGATTCCTCTTCGTCCGGCGGGCCGGCGACGGCTCGCACCTGGCGGTGGTGACCGAACCGGCCGTCGATCCGGCGCTCATCGCGCACCAGATGCAGGCCCAGGTCAACAGGATCGGCGAACGCAACCTCGCCACGACGGCCCGGCACGGCGCCGAGGCATGACCTCAGGGGGCGGGGTCGGCAGATGACAGACCGGACCGGGGAGCGTCGATGACCCCTCCTGACGACCGGAGCCGCGACTACCGCGACTCCGCACTGCGGCCGTACGTGCTCACGAAGGGGCGGGCCCGCCCGTCGCGCAACACGGTGAGCGTCGACACGCTGCTGATCGCGACCGACCCGCCGCCGCCCCTGCCGGTCTCGGCCGGGCGCCAGGAACGCGCCCTGCTGGCGATGTGCCGGGGACTGCTCTCGCTTGTCGAGGTCGCCGCCCGGCTGGAGCTGCCGGTGAGCGTCGTACGGGTACTCGCCAGCGACCTGGTCGATTCGGGTCACCTGACCGCGCGGGCCGGAAGTCCCCAGGCCGCGCAGCTTCCCCGGGAACTACTGCAAGAGGTGCTCAATGGTCTCCGCGCGCTCTGACGGCTACCTGCCCGGGACCGTCACCAAGTCGGTGAAGATTCTCGTGGTCGGCAGTTTCGGGGTCGGCAAGACCACCCTGATCGGCTCGGTCAGCGAGATCCGGCCGCTGCGTACCGAGGAGATCGTCACCCAGGTCAGCGAGGGAGTCGACGACCTGCACGGCGTGCAGGACAAGCAGACCACCACCGTGGCGATGGACTTCGGCCGGATCACCCTGAACGAGAGCCTGGCGCTCTACCTGTTCGGCACTCCGGGACAGCGGCGGTTCTGGGACCTGTGGGAGGGGCTCGCCGAGGGTGCCGCCGGGGTGCTCGTGCTCGTCGACACCCGGCCCGGTCGGCTGGAGGCGAGCTTCGAGGTCTTCGACCAGTTGGAGATCGGCACCGAGTTGCCGTTCGTGGTGGCGGTCAACCACTTCCCGGACACGGTGCCGCACTCGGCGGACGAGCTGCGTACCGCCCTGGACCTGCTGCCGGAGACGCCGGTCCTGGACTGCGACGCCCGGGACCGCGGCTCCGCGCTGGCCGCGCTGGCCGCACTCGTCCAGCACGCCCTCGACGTCTCGCCCGCCGCCGCACCGCAGGGCTCCGCCACCGCCCCGCAGGATCCCGTCATCACGTCGCATGACCCTGTCACCGCCCCGCAGGACATCCCCGTCTCCGAGGAACTGGTCTCGTGACAACCTATTCCACGATCGAGGGCACCAGCCTCCGCAAGCCGCTGGCCGAGTTGACCGGCCTGGTGCCGCTGGCCGCCACCACCGCCTGCCCCGATCCGCAGCACGTCTTCGCCCGGCTGCGGGCCGAGCACGGCCCGGTCGCACCGGTCGAGCTGGAGCCGGGGGTGCACGCCTGGCTGGTGATGGGCTACCAGGAGATTCTCACGGTCACCCGGCAGGAGCAGGTCTACTCCTGCGACCCGAACGACTGGGCGGCGCACCACGACGGCAGCCTGCCGGCGGACTCGCTGCTGCGCCCGATGATGTCGCCGTACGACAACGCCTTCTTCGTCAACGGGGAGCGGCATCGCCGGCTGCGCGCCCCGATCGCCGGTGGGATGGCCGAGATCGACCAGCGGGCGATGCGCCGGGCGGTGGCGGCGCTCTGCACCGACGTGATCGGTTCGTTCGCCGGCCGGGGCGAGGCGGACCTGGTCGCCGACTACGCGGCGATCGTCCCGGTGCTGGCCATCGCGGACCGGTTCGGCCTGGACGCGGTGCAGAGCCGCGAGCTACAGGCCGGGCTGGCCGCGATGTTCGCCTGGGGCGCGGACGCGATCGCCGCCCGGGAGAAGGTGATGCGGATCCTCGCCGACGTGGTGGCGGCCCGCCGCAGGGTGCCGTCGGGTGACCTGACGAGCTATCTGGTCGAGCACCCGAACCTGCGCGGCGACGCCGAGGTCTACGACACCATGGTGTTGATGCTTGTCGCGGCGAACGAGAACACCATGAGCTGCATCGCCCAGACGCTGCGGTTGATGCTCACCGACGAGCGGTTCGCCGGCCGGCTCCGGGGCGGCCGGCTCGGCGTGGACGACGCCGTCGAGGAGGTGCTGTGGCGGGACCCGCCGATGACGAACGCCCCGGCCCGGTACGCGCTGCGGGACACCGAGCTGGCCGGGCAGCCGGTCCGGCGCGGCGACGCGATGATCCTCGGGATGACCGCCGCGAACGCCGACCCGCGGATCCACCCGACAGGTGAGCCGTGGCGGGAGGTCGGCAACCGGGCGCACCTGTCCTGGGGTGCCGGCCCGCACGCCTGCCCGGCGCAGATCCCGGCCCGGCTGATCGTACGTACCGCCGTGGAGACGGCGCTGCACCTGCTGCCCGGGGTACGGCTGGCCGTCCCGGCCGAGGAGTTGCAGGCGGTCCCCTCGCCGTGGGGGCGTACCCCGCAGTCGATCCCGGTGCGCTTCCGGTCCGTCCCGCAGCTTGGCGTCGGCTGAGCGGGTTGCCTCCGCCGCCGGGCTGCCCCGGCCGCCTGGTCGGCTCCGCTGATCGGGGCCGGCTCCGCTGGCTCGGGTCGACTCCGCTGGCTCGGGTCGACTCCGCTGGCTCGGGTCGGCTCCGCTGATCGGGGCCGGCTCCGCTGGCTCGGGTCGACTCCGCTGGCTCGGGTCGGCTCCGCTGATCGGGGCCGGCTCCGCTGGCTCGGGCCGGAACCGCTACTCCGGGCCGGTCGGCAGGGCGGCCCCGGCTACCCGGCGGGTCGCCGCGTGCAGCCCGAAGATGGTGTAGCCGACGAGCAGCGGGGTGAGTACCGGTAGCACCAGCGCGCAGAGCAGCACGGCGAGCGCGACAGTGCCGGCGGCGGCGAGCAGGGTAGCCGGCCGGGCCGCCGTGGTCCGGGCCGCACCGCGCACGGCGCGGCGCCAGCCCTGCCCGGCCTGGCGGCCGAGCTGCACCACGGTCAACCCGGCGAAGCCGCCGGCCGCCACGGCGAGCGCCACGGTGACCGCGACCAGCACCGGCCCACCCGGCACGACGCCCCGGCCCAACGCCAGCAGGTTCAGTGCCAGTACGGCGGCGACGACCCCGGCCACCGCCGTGGCACCGGCTCCGGGCAGCACCGTACGGCCGAAGCCGCGCAGCGCCGTGCGTGCTCCGGGCCAGGAACCGGTCTCGACCCAGTGGTGCAGTGCGGCGCTGGCGGCGCCGACCGCGGCACCGGCGGTGACGACCGGCAGCGCCGCGACCGTGGTGAGGATGCCGAGCAGCGCCAGGTCGGCGGCGTCACGCAGGGTGTCCCGCCAGTCCGGCCGGGCCGCCGGGGCGGGCTGCTCGGGCCAGTCCGGCGCGGGTGACTCGGTCATCCTCCCAGTCTGCACCGCCGACACCTCAGCCCTTGAGTCCGCTGGTGTTGATGCCCTGCACCAGCATGCGCTGGAAGGCCAGGAAGAAGACGAAGACCGGCAGCAGCGAGAGCACCGACATCGCGAACATCGGCCCGAGCGACGTCTGGCCGCTGGAGTCGATGAACAGGCGCAACCCGATCGGCACCGTGTAGCTGGTCGGGCTCGGCAGGTAGACGAGCTGGGTGAAGAAGTCGTTCCAGGTCCAGATGAACGAGAAGATCGCCGTGGTGACCAGGGCCGGCCGGCTCAGCGGCAGGATCACGTGCCGGAACACCCCGTACGGCGAACAGCCGTCGATCTTGGCTGCGTCGTCCAGTTCGCGCGGGATGCCGCGCATGAACTGCACCATCAGGAAGACGAAGAACGCCTCGGTGGCGAGCAGCTTCGGCACGATGAGCGGCAGCGGGGTGTCGATCCAGCCGAAGTAGTTGAACATCACGTACTGCGGGACGATCAGCACGTGGCTGGGGAGCAGCAGGGTCCCGATCATGACGGCGAACCACGCCCGCCGCAGCCGGAACCGCAGCCGCGCGAAGGCGTACGCGGCGACCAGGCAGGAGACGGCGTTGGCGACCACGGTGGCCAGGGCGATCACCGTACTGTTGAAGAAGAACCGACCGAAGCTGAGGTTCCTGACGTAGCCCCAGCCGTCCGGGTAGTTTGCCCAGGTGACGTCCTGGGGGATGACCGAGAGGTTGCTGACGACCTCGGTCGGCGACTTCAGCGACGAGCCGACCATCCACAGCAGTGGGTAGAGGACGAAGGCGAGCACCCCGACGAGCAGTACGACCCGGAGGGTGCCGCGCCAGCGGCGCCGGGGTGCGGGGGTGGCCCGAACTGCCTGGACTGCCATCAGTCGTCTCCGTCGGAGTAGTGCACCCAGAACCGGCCGGTGCTGAAGAAGAGCACGGTGATGACCGCGATCGCCAGCAGGAAGACCCAGGAGAGCGCGGCGGCGTAGCCCATCCGGAACTCCCCGAAGCCCTGGTCGTAGATGTGCAGGGTGTAGAGCAGCGTGGAGTAGACCGGCCCGCCCGTACCGTTGCTGATCACGTATGCCGAGGTGAAGCCCTGGAATCCGTTGATCGTTTCCAGTACCAGGTTGAAGAAGATGACCGGGGAGAGCATCGGCAGGGTGACGTGCCAGAACTGGCGTACCCGGCCGGCGCCGTCGACCGAGGCGGCCTCGTAGAGTTCGGTCGGTACCTGCTTCAGCCCGGCGAGGAAGATCACCATCGGGGCGCCGAACTGCCAGATCGCCAGGACCATCAGGGTCTCCAGGGCCCAGGTCGGGTCGTTCACCCAGGCCTCGCCCTGGATGCCGAAGAGCCCCAGGAAGCTGTTGAACGCGCCGTCGCCGCCGAACATGGCCCGCCAGACCAGGGCCAGCGCCACGCTGCCGCCCAGCAGCGACGGCAGGTAGAACAGGCTGCGGAACAGGCCCACGCCACGCCGCTCGCGGTTGAGCAGCAGGGCGACGCCGAGTGCGGCGGCGAGCTTGAGCGGCACGGCGACCAGGGCGTACGTCAGGGTGACCGTCACCGCGTGCCAGAACGCCGGGTCCTCGCCGAACATCCGCCGGTAGTTGTCCAGCCCGACCCACTCGACGAGCTCCCAACTGGAGAGCACGTCGTAGTTGGTGAAGCTCAGGTAGAGCGAGAACAGCATCGGGAAGGCGGTGATCGCCATCAGGCCGATCAGCCACGGGGAAAGGAAGACGTAGCCGGCGACGCCCTCGGCGCGGTGCCGCCGCCGCCGGGCCCGCGTCGACCTGGTCGGGGTTCCGGCCGGCGCCGCGTCGCCGGGACGTGGCTTGGCCGCCGTGGATACAGCCACGGGTTGGTTCTCCTCTCGAGGGCGGCCCGGGATGGGAACCGGATCGCGGTCCCACCCCGGGCCGGGGTGTCAGCCGGCGAGCGCCGCCTGGGCCTCGGTGAAGAACTGCTTCGCGGCGTCCTCGGGCGTGGCGCGGCCGTAGGTCACGCTCTCCGCGATGTCACGCAGCTTGTTGCGCAGCCCGCTGTGGCCCTTCGGCGGCGGCGTCGGGGCCGGGCCGAACTTGGGCGCAAGGGCGTTCTCGAAGGCCACCGTCGTCTTCATCGCCGGGTCGGTCATCGACGACTCGATGGCCGCCCGCGTGTCCATGTTGGACGGGAGACCGCGGTCGACGCCGAAGATCTTGGCCACCTCCGGGTCGTTGACCAGGAAGTTGATGACGTCGGCCACCACCTCCGGGTGCTCGGTGCTGCGGGAGCCCGCCCAGTAGAGCGAGGCCCGCGCCCACTGACCCTTCGGGTCGCCGGGGTACGCGACCATGCCCAGTTCGTTCTTGGTGGCCTTCTGCAGCTCGCCGAGCTGGTTGGACCACATGAACGAGGTGGCGGCCTTGCCGGTCACCACCAGCTGGGTGGCGACGCTGCCGTTGACGGCCTCGTGCACGATGTCGGCCGGCGGGGTGGCGTTCTTGGCCCGGGCACCCTGCCAGAGCTTGAACCAGTTGGCCAGGTCGGCCTCGGTGAACGCGAGCTTGTTGCCGTCGTAGAACTCCTTGCCCTGGGCCCGCAGCCAGAGCCAGAGCGCCTTGTAGTCGGAGCTGGTGTCCATCGTGCCCCAGTACTTGCCACCGCCCTTGGCGGTCACCTGGGCGGCCCAGTCGAAGAGCTGGTCGTAGCTCCAGCCCTCCTGCGGCTCGGGCAGGCCGAGCTCCTTGAGCTTTGTCCTGTCGTAGATCATGGCGGGGGTGTTCTCGCCGGTGGCGACCGCTACCTGCTTGCCGTCGATCTGGCCGTACCTGGTCAGCCCCTCGGCGTGCTTGGTCAGGTCGATCTTGTTGTCCTCGACGTACGGCGTCAGGTCGAGGGTGACGTTGCGGCCGGCGTACTCGGCCAGGCCGTTGTCGTCGATCTGGAAGATGTCGGGGGCGTTGCCACCGGCGGAGATCGTCGCGAGCTTGTCGTAGTAGCCGTCGAACGCCTGCCAGACGGCGTTGATCGTGACGTTCGGGTTCTTCTGCTTGTAGAGGTCGAGAGCCTTCTGGGTCATCTCGGCCCTGGCCTCGCCGCCCCACCAGAAGAACTCGATGCTGACCGGACCGCCCGGCTCCTCGTCGTCGTCGCCGCAGGCGGCGGCACCGAGGACGAGGGGCAGGGTGACCACCGCGGCCGTGAGGCGGCGGAGTACGTCTCGACGGGCAAGGAAGCGGTGGCCGCGCGCGGACGCGCTGGCCGTCGGGGATGTGGCGGGGTGCATCGTGTTCACTCCTCGGCGTTAGGAGGCGACACTTTCGGGGGTGGCCGCGGCGGTGCCGCCCGGGGCCGGATGGCCGTGCGGACCCGGGCGAGCGGGAGCTGCCGCGTCCGGGCGGTCGGCGGTCGCCGCCGCTGCGGGCCGGGCGGACAGTGCCGCCGGACCCACGCCCGTCGAGTCGCGGATGACCAACTCGGTCTGCAGGCTTACCTGTGCGGTGGTGCGACGGTCGTCGAGGGTGCCGGTCCGTCCGCCGCCGCGCCCGGCGCGTGCGGCGGAGGAACCGTCGTGTTGCAGGAGCATGTCGACGGCCGTCCGGCCGGCGGCCGCGGCTGGCGTGGCCACCGTCGTCAGTTTGGGCCGGGTGAGCCGGCTCAGCGCGATGTCGTCGATGCCGACCACGCTGATGTCCTGGGGCACCCGTAGCCCGAGCGAGTCCAGCCCTTCCATCAGGCCGATCGCCATCAGGTCGTTGTAGGCGAGCACGGCGGTGGCACCGGTCCGGCGTACCTGTTCGGCCATGGCGAGGCCGCCGCCCTCGGTGGGCGGGTTGGGTCCGAGCACGGTCAGCGCGGCGTCGGCGGCCCGGGCGGCGGCGGTGGCCGACCGGCGGATCTCCCGGTTGGTCCACGAGCCGCGCGGCCCGCCGAGCAGGGCGAGGTCGCGGTGTCCGAGCCCGGTCAGGTGTTCCACGGCGAGCCGGGCGCCCTGGCCGACGTCCATCACCACCGCCGGCAGGCCGGTCACCTGACGGTTGATGACGACCAGCGGCACCTCGCGGCTGAGCTGCTCGATCAGGCTGTTGCTCATCCGGGGACTGCACAGCAGCACGCCGTCGACCTGCTTGGCCAGGGCGTGCACCAGGTCCTCCTCGACCGCCGGGTCCTCGTTGGTGTCGGCGATGAAGATGTGGTAGTCCCGCTGCCGGGCCTGGCTCTCCGCCGCCTTGATCAGCGGCGGGAAGAACGGGTTGGCGATGTCGGCGATGATCAGGCCGATGTTGTGGGTGCGGCCGGTGATCAGGGCCCGGGCGGCCCGGTTGGGGCGGTAGCCGAGGTTTTCGGCGCAGGCCAGCACCCGGTTCCGGGTCTCGGGGTTGACCAGGTGCGGGGCCGAGAACGTCCGCGAGACGGTGGAGATGTGCACCCCGCAGGCTCGCGCGACGTCTCGAATGGTGGCTGGCACGCGAGTCCTCTCCGTGGCTGCCTGTGTCTGCCGTCACTTGGTTGGGTTGGCCAATTAATGCAAACGGTTGCTCCTGTGTCAACGGTGCCTCGTTACGGCTCTGTCGCGGTGCGCAGCGATGGGAGCACTTCCAAAGTTGCAAATGCGGATAAAGGTCGTAGCTTCGCATCAAGTCGTTGACGGGTGCCCGGCTTGCGTGGTTACTTCTCCTGCAAACCTTTGCAGCCATGAACCTTTCAGCCATGGAGGCGAGCTGGGATGTCGGTAACCCCGGGAAGGCAGCGTTTCGCACTGGTCGGCGCGGGTGCGCGGGCGGAGATGTTCGTCCGCGCCCTGGTGCTCGACCACCCGGACACGGCCGAACTCGTCGCCTTCGCCGACGTCAACCAGGCCCGGATGGACGCGCACAACCGCTGGCTCGCCGAACTCGACTTCGCGCCGGTGCCGACCTACCTGGCCGGCGAGTTCTCCGCCATGTTGGAGAAGGAACGGGTCGACGTGGTGCTGGTGACGAGCGTGGACCGCACCCATGACGAGTACATCGTCGCCGCGCTGCGGGCCGGCTGCGACGTGATCACCGAGAAGCCGATGACCACCGACGTGCCCCGGTGCGAGCGGATCCTGAAGGCCGTCGCGGAAACCGGCCGGAAGGTCTCGGTCGCCTTCAACTACCGCTACAACCCGTTGCACGAGAAGGTCCGGGAGGTACTCGCCGAGGGCGCCGTCGGCGAGATCGGCTCGGTCCACTTCGAGTGGCTGCTCGACGTACGCCACGGTGCCGACTACTTCCGGCGCTGGCACCGCGACAAGGCCAACTCCGGTGGGCTGATGGTGCACAAGGCCAGTCACCACTTCGACCTGGTCAACTGGTGGCTGGACGCCAACCCGGTGCGGGTCTACGCCGCCGGCCGGCTCTTCTTCTACGGCGACGAGGCCGGTCGGCGGCACGGCTACGCCCGCCCGTACGACCGGGCGCACGGCTCCCCGGACGCCGCCGACGACCCGTTCGCGCTGCACCTCGCCGACCACCCCCGGCTGCGGGCGCTCTATCTGGAGGCGGAGGCCGAGGACGGCTACCACCGCGACCAGAACGTCTTCGCCCCCGGGGTCACCATCGAGGACGACATGGCGGTGCTGGCGCAGTACGACAACGGGGCCAGCATGAGCTACCACCTGACCGCGTACGCCCCCTGGGAGGGCTACCGGGTGATGTTCAACGGCAGCCGGGGACGGCTCGAACTGGAGGTGGTGGAGAGCGACTTCGTCAGCCCGCAGGCGGCCGGCGAGCTGAAGGGCGCCGCGCTGCACGGGGTGCAGGCCGCCGTGGAGGAGGGCTGGGCGAGGCTCACCCTGCGGCCGTTCTGGGAGCAGCCCCGGGAGATCCCGGTGACCGGCTACACCCGTACCGGACACGGCGGCGCGGACGCCCGGATGACCGCCGTCCTCTTCGGCGGCCACACCGACCCGATGAACCGGGCCGCCACCGCCCGGGACGGCGCGCTCGCCCTGCTCACCGGCCTGGCCGCGAACCGCTCCTTCGAAACCGGGCAACCGGTAGGCGTCGCCGAGCTGCTCACCATCTGATGACCCGGGTGCAGGGAGGGGGGCCTTCCACGACAGGAGACGATAGGAAGGGCCCTTCCTTACACCACCGACCAGCCAAGGAGTTCGCTGGTGTCTGCCCAGTCCGACCGGCCCGACCTGCTCTTCCCGTCCGAACCCAGCCAGCGGGCGATCGCCCGTGAGCTGTACGCGCTGGTCCGGGACCGGCCGCTGATCTCGCCGCACGGGCACGTGGACCCGGCGATCCTCGCCGACGACGTCGCGTTCCCGGACCCGGCACGGCTGATCATCGTCCCGGACCACTACCTGACCCGGATGCTGCTGAGTCAGGGTGTCAACCCGGCCGAGCTGGGCGTACCGGCGGTGGACGGCGGGCCGGTGGAGAGTGACGGGCGGACCATCTGGCGGCGGTTCGCGGCGCACTGGCACCTGTTCCGGGGCACCCCGAGCCGGCTCTGGCTGGAGGAGACCTTCCGGAACGTCTTCGGGGTCACCACCCGGCTCTCCCCGGACACCGCCGACGAGATCTACGACTCGATCGCGGCGCAGCTCACCCAGCCGGAGTTCCGGCCCCGGGCGCTCTTCGAGCGGTTCAACATCGAGGTGCTGGCCACCACCGAGTCGCCGCTCGACGAGCTGGGCCGGCACGCCAAGCTCGCCGCCGACGGCTGGGGCGGGCCGGGCGGGCGGGTGGTCACCACCTTCCGGCCGGACAACGTGGTGGACATGGAGTTCGACGGCTGGGCCGACAACGTCGCACGCCTCGGCGAGATCGCCGGCGAGGACACCGGCCGGTACCCCGGCTATCTCGCCGCGCTGCGCAGCCGGCGGCAGGCGTTCATCGCCGCCGGGGCCACCTCCACCGACCACGGCCACCCGACGGCGCTGACCCTGCGGCTGGACGAGGCCGAGGCCGCCGCCCTCTACGAACGCGGGCTGCGCGGCGAGGCGACGCCGGAGGACGCCGAGGCGTTCCGGGCACACATGCTCGTCGAGTTCGCCCGGATGTCCGTCGAGGACGGCCTGGTGATGCAGCTGCACCCGGGCTCGGTGCGCAACCACAACCGCTGGCTCTACGCCAGGCACGGCCGCGACGTCGGCGGCGACATCCCGCAGGCCACCGAGTACGTGCACGCGCTGACGCCGCTGCTGGACGCGTACGGCAACGATCCCCGGCTGCGGGTCGTCGTCTACACGCTCGACGAGTACACCTTCACCCGGGAACTGGCTCCGCTGGCCGGCGGCTACCCGGCGCTCTACCTCGGCGCGCCCTGGTGGTTCCTGGACTCGCCCGAGGTGCTGCGCCGGTTCCGGGAGGCGGTCACCGAGACCGCCGGCTTCTACAACACCGCCGGTTTCGTCGACGACACCCGGGCGTTCTGCTCGATCCCGGTACGCCACGACGTCGCCCGGCGGATCGACGCCGGCTTCCTGGCCCGGCTGGTCGCCGAGGACCGGCTGCCGCTGGACGAGGCCGCCGAGACGATCGTCGACCTCGCCTACCACCTGCCCAAGAAGGTCTTCAAGCTCGGGAGCCAAGACAAGTGAGTGTGACCATCACCGGCGTCGACGTGCACGACGTGCGGTTTCCGACGGCGGCGGCCGGGGACGGCTCGGACGCGATCAACCGGGGTGACTACTCGGCCAGCTACGTCGAGTTGCGCACCGACGCGCCCGACGGGACCTCCGGGGCCGGGTTCACCTTCACCAACGGCCGGGGCAACGAGCTGACCTGCGCCGCGATCCGTGCCCTGGCCCACCACGTCGTCGGCCGCACCATGGCGGAGATCGCGGCCGAGCCGGTCGCCTTCTGGCGGTCGCTCACCGCCGACGTGCAACTGCGCTGGCTGGGGCCGGAGAAGGGCGTCATCCACATGGCGACCGGCGCGCTCGTCAACGCGGTCTGGGACCTGCGGGCCAAGCTGGCGGGCAAGCCGCTGTGGCGGCTGCTCGCCGAGATGCCGACCGAGGAACTGGTCCGCAACGTCGACTTCCACCACATTCTCGACGCGGTCAACCCGGCCGAGGCCGCCGCGATCCTCGACAAGGGGCAGGTCGGGCTCGCCGACCGGCTCGCCGAGCTGGACCGGGACGGCTTCCCGTCGTACACCACCTCGGTGGGGTGGCTCGGCTACCCGGACGAGAAGGTCCGGACGCTCACCCGCCAGGCGTACGACCAGGGGTGGCGGGCGATGAAGATGAAGGTCGGCGGCCCGGTCGACGACGACGTACGCCGGGCGCGGATCATCCGCGAGGAGATCGGCCCGGACGCGCTGCTGATGATGGACGCCAACCAGGTCTGGGACGTCGACGAGGCGATCGGGAACATGGCCCGGCTGGTCGACTTCGACCCGTACTGGATCGAGGAGCCGACGCACGCCGACGACGTACTCGGGCATGCCCGGATCGCCGAGGCGGTGACCGGACTCTCCGGCGGGCGCTGCCGGGTGGCCACCGGCGAGGTGGCCGCGAACCGGGTCATCTTCAAGCAGTTGATGCAGGCCGGGGCGATCGGGGTCTGCCAGATCGACGCCTGCCGGATCGGCGGGGTCAACGAGGTGCTCTCGGTGCTGCTGATGGCGGCGAAGTTCGGCGTGCCGGTCTGCCCGCACGCCGGTGGCGTCGGCCTCTGCGAGTACGTCCAGCACCTGGCGATCTTCGACTACCTGCGGGTCGGCACCTCGCTGGACGGCCGGATGGTCGAGTACGTCGACCACCTGCACGAGCACTTCGTCGACCCGGTACGTACCCGGCACGGCCGCTACCTGCTGCCCGAGCAGCCCGGTTACAGCGCGACGATGAAGCCGGCCTCGATCGCCGAGTACTCCTTCCCGGACGGCCCGGTATGGGCGGCGTGACGGTCAACGCGTCCCGGCTCGGCCTCGGCACGCTGCGCCGGCTGCCGGCGGGAAGCCGCCCGCTGGTCCGGCCCGGCGCCGTGCCGGCCGGGATCGTGCACCTCGGGCTCGGCGCGTTCCACCGGGCGCACCAGGCCGTCTACACCGAGGAGGCGGTGGCGGCGGCCGGCGGTGACTGGGGCATCGTCGGGGTGGCGCCGCGCAGCACCGACGTGGTGGGCAAACTCGCCGCCCAGGACTGCCTGTTCAGCGTGACCAGCAGCTCCGGGGCGGGCAACCAGACCCGGGTGGTCGGTGCGCTCGCCGGGGTCCGGCACGCCGCAAGCGACCCGGCGGCGATCGTCGCGCTGCTGGCCGACCCGGCGATCCGGGTGGTCACCCTGACGGTGACCGAGAAGGCGTACCAGCTCGATCCGGCGACCGGCCTGCTCCGCCCGGACGAGGCGGTGCTGGCCGACCTGGGCAGCGACCGGCCGCCGCGGACGGTGCCCGGCCTGCTGGTCCGGGGCCTGCTCGCCCGCCTCGCCGCCGACGCCGGCCCGATCGCGCTGATGAGCTGCGACAACCTGCCGTCCAACGGGGAGCGGCTGCACAGCCTGGTCGGCCAGGCGCTCGATCTGGTCGGCGACGGCGGGGACGAGCGGATCGCCGGGTGGCTGCGGGACAACGTCAGCTTCCCGGGGACCATGGTGGACCGGATCGTGCCGGCGAGTACCCCGCAGACCCTGGCCGACGCGCAGGCGGCGCTGGGGGTGAGCGACCTGGCGGCGCTGGCGGCCGAGCCGTACCGGCAGTGGGTGATCGAGGACCGGTTCCCGGGCGGGCGACCGGCCTGGGAGCGGGCCGGGGTGGTGCTCACCGACGACGCCGGCCCGTGGGAGCGGCTGAAGCTGCGGGCACTCAACGGCGTGCACTCGGCGACCGCCTATCTGGGTGCGCTGGCCGGCCGGGAGACCATCGCCGAGGCGCTGGAGATTCCGCACCTGGCCGGGGTGCTGCGCCGGCTGATCGCCGAGGACGTGGCGGCGAGCTTCGCCCCGCCGGAGGGCGTCTCGGTGGTCGACTACGGCGAGCAGGTGCTGGAGCGCTTCGCCAATCCGGTGCTCCGGCACCGGACCATCCAGATCGCCATGGACGGCTCGCAGAAGCTGCCGCAGCGGGTGCTGCACACCATCGCGGACCTGCGCGCGGCCGGGGCCCGGCCCCGGTGGGCCGCCCTGGTGGTGGCGGCCTGGATGCGGTTCGTCCAGGGCCGGGCCGACGACGGTACGCCGCTGCCGCTGGACGACCCGCTCGCCGACCGGATCCGGGCGGCCCTGGCCGCCGGCCGGGACTCGCCGGCCGGGGTGGCGCAGGCGCTCTTCGGGCTGACCGAGGTCTTCCCGGCCGAACTCGCCAGCGACGACGAGGTACGCGAGCTGGTGGTCGGGTGGCTGACCGCGCTGGACCGGCACGGGGTGGAGCAGACGCTGGCCGGTGCCGCATGACCGGAGCGGGTACGCCGCCCAGGGTGGCCCTGGTCGGGGCGAGCGGGCACGGGATGTGGCACCGCCGCACGATCACCCCGCTGCACGACACCGGGCGGCTGGAGCTGGTCGCCCTGGTCGACGTACGCCCGGTGGAGTCGGCACCGGGCGCGCCGGTCCCGCCGGGTGCGGGGGTCTTCACCGACCACCGGGAGATGCTGGCGGCGACCCGGCCGGACGTGGTGGTGGTCTGCACCCCGCCGCACACCCACCTGCCGATCGCGCTGGACGCGGTCGCGGCCGGGGCGGACCTGCTGCTGGAGAAGCCGCCGGTGCTCTCGCTGGCCGAGCACCGCACCCTGGCCGCCGCGCTGGCCGGGGCGGGTCGGGTGGCGCAGGTCGGCTTTCAGGCACTCGGGTCGGCGGCGCTGCGCGAGCTGACCTCGGCGGTCGCCGACGGCCGGCTGGGCCGGGTCACCGGGATCTGCACTGTCGCCTCCTGGCAACGCACCGACGGCTACTACGCGCGGGCACCGTGGGCGGGCCGGCGCAGCCTGGACGGCCGACCGGTCCTGGACGGCGTACTCGTGAATCCGCTGGCGCACGCGGTGATGCAGTGCCTGGCGGTGGCCGGTGCGGCGGTGGCCGCCGGTGCGGTCGCACCGCTGGCGGCGGTGCACGGTGTCGCGCCGGACTGGCCGGCCCAGGTCGAGCTGGAGCGTTACCGGACCCGACCGATCGAGGTGGACGACACCGCCGCGCTACGGGCGACCCTCGGCTGCGGCCTGCCGGTGCTGGCGGCGGTGACGCTGGCCGGCGAGGAGTTCGTCGCCGGCGAGGTGGTCGTGCACGGCAGCGCCGGCCGGGCGGTGCTGGATTATACCACCGACCACCTGACGCTCCCCGGTGACCAGGGGCCGCGTGCGGTGCCGGGTCGGGTGAACCTGCTGGAGAACCTGCTGGCGCACCGGGCCGACCCGGGCACGGTGCCGCTGGTCGCGCCGCTTCCCCGGACGGCGGCGTTCACCGCGCTGGTGCAGGCGATCTCGGCTGCGCCGGAACCGGAACTGGTCGGTGGCGAGCGGGTGCTGGCGACCGGCGGGGGAGCGGACCGGGTGCTGACCATCCGGGGGGTCAACGCGGCGCTGCGCCGGGCGGCGGCCGAGGGTGCGCTGCTGTCCGAGCTGGGCGTGCCGTGGGCGGTGAAGCCGCACCGGGCGGCGGTGGAACAGGAGGCGGTGGAACGGGAGGCGGGCGACGGGTGAGCACCGGAGTTCCTGCGTGAGAACGGGCCGGAGGCTGCAAATCGGGGGGACAACCGTCCGATAGAAATCGGACCCAATATCCCTCTTCTCGGCGAATGGTCGCCGGGACAATAAATGTTGCCTTTCTTTCGTGCAACATATCTGCAAACAGATTGCATTGACACTTTTAACTGCTGCTACCTACCGTTCAATTACGGAAAGATTTCGTCGTCGTTACGAGATCCGGTGGACAGTAGACAGACGCGGAGAGTGGCATGCGATCGAGCAGGTTGACCGCCGCCGTGGTCGGCAGTCTTCTCGTGGCATCCGGCGCCCTGGTGGCGGCGGCACAACCGGCCGGCGCGCACGGGCGGGACGGGTTGTCCCTGCCGGCCCGGCTGCTGGGTCGGCAGGCGTTGCCGGCCGGTGACGGCTGGGCCGCCGCCGGCCCCGGCACCACCGGCGGCGCGTCGGCCACCCCGGACCAGGTGCACGTGGTCCGCACCCGGGCCGAGCTGGTGCACGCCCTCGGCGGCGACAACGCCACCAACCGGGAGAACGCCACTCCGAAAATCATCTTCGTCCGCGGGCTGGTCGACGGCTTCGAGGCCGCCGACGGACGACTGCTCGACTGCGCCGACCTGGCCGACCCGGAGTACTCGCTGGACGCCTACCTGGCCGCGTACGACCCGGCGAGCTGGGGACGGGTGGCCCCGGCCGGGCCGCTGGAGCAGGCCAGGGTCAGGTCGGTGGCGAACCAGACCCGGCAGACCCAGATCAACGTCGGGCCGAACACCACGATCGTCGGGCTGCGCGGCGCCACCCTCTCCGGGCTGACCCTGATGGTGGACACCGCGGACAACGTCATAGTGCGCAACCTGACCCTCTCCGACGCCCGGGACTGCTTCCCGGCCTGGTCGCCGACGGACGGCGACGCCGGCAACTGGAACTCGCAGTTCGACCTGATGTCGGTACGCCGCAGCGAGAACGTCTGGGTCGACCACAACACCTTCACCGACGGCGACAACCCGGACAGCGGACTGCCGGTCTACTTCGGACGGCCGTACATGGTGCACGACGGGTCGCTCGACATCACGCACACCGCCAGCCGGGTGACCGCCTCGTACAACCGGTTCGTGGCCCGGGACAAGGTGATGCTGATCGGCTCCTCGAACACCGTCGGCCCGGACGTCGGCCGGCTCGACGTCACGCTGCACCACAACCTCTTCGACGGGACGATGCAGCGGCTGCCCCGGGTGCGGTTCGGCCGGGTCGACATCTACAACAACGCCTACCAGCTCGCCGGTGCGGAATTCGGGTACGCGATCGGCGTCGGCGTCCAGTCTGCGGTGTACGCCGAGCACAACCACTTCACCCTCGGCGCCGGCATCACCGCCGCCGACCTGCTTTACGACTGGGGCGGCACGGCAATCACGGAACGGGGCAACCGGGTACGCGAGTGGCGCGGGCCGGCCCGGCCGGTGAGCCTGCTGGCGGCGTACAACGCCGAGCACGAGCCCGACCTCGGCGGCGACGTCGGCTGGACGCCGACGCTGCGCTCCGGGCCGGTACTGCCCGCCCCGCTGGTACCGCTGGTGGTGCGGACCCTCGCCGGGGCCGACCGGCTGCCGGTCTGACGCTGGCGGGCTGCCGGCGTCAAACGGGCAGCCGGTCTGACGCCGACGGGCTGCCGGTCTGACGCCGACGGGCTCCCGGTCTGACGCCGACGGCCGACCCGGCGAAGACGACGGACACCGGGGCGCGGTGGCCGTCACTCCACCATCACGTGCCGCGCGACCGAGCGTGCGCGGCGGACATCGGAGGAAGATGTGCTGAACAGAAGAACGCGTCGCGGCCTGCTGGTCGCGGCCGGTGCCGGCCTGCTGGCCGTCGCGCTGACCGTCGGGATCATCCCCGGCCCGGCCCAGGCGGCCACCCTGTACTCGGACAACTTCGACGACGGCAACGCCGACGGATGGTCGAAGTCCGGCGGCGACTGGACGGTGGTCACCGACGGCTCGCCCGGCTACCGGCAGGGCAACGCCGGCAGCGAACTGGCCCGAGGCTTCGCCGGGGACACCGGCTGGACGAACTACCAGGTCCAGGCCCGGGTCAAACCGTTGTCCTTCAACGGCTCGAACCGCCTGGTCGCGATCGCCGCGCGGGTGAACAGCGCCACCCGGATGTACCGGCTGGCGCTGGTCAACGCGAACCGGGCCGAGTTGCAGGCGGTCAACGGCAGCTCGATCACGGTACTCGGCTCGGCGTCGCTCTCCGTCACCACCGGCAGCTGGTACACCCTGCGGCTGGTGGTCGACGGCAGCTCGATCCAGGGCTTCGTCAACGGCAGCCAGGTCGGCTCGGGCAGCAACTCGGCGCAGAGCGCCGGCCGGATCGCCCTGGTGACCGTCTACGCCAGCGCCGTCTACGACGACGTCAGCGTGGACACGGTCGGCTCGCAGCCGCCCACCAACCCGCCGACGGCCACCACCCGGCCGCCGACCGGCCAGCCGACGACACCGCCGACGACGGGTCCGACGCTGCCGCCGCAGACCGGGCTGGTCGGCTGGGCCACCCAGAACGGCGGCACCTCCGGCGGCGGCAACGCCGCGGCCACGACGGTGACCAGCGCGTCGGCGCTGACCAGCGCGGTCGGCTCCAGCAGTGCGGCGGTGATCCGGGTCTCCGGCACCATCTCCTGCTCCGGGATGCTCCGGGTCCGCTCCAACAAGACGATCGTCGGGGTCGGCTCCGGCGCCACCATCTCCGGCTGCGGCTTCACGATCAACGGCGACCGCAACGTCATCATCCGCAACCTCAACTTCCGGGGCTGGGACGACGACGCGATAAACGTCGAGACCGGGGCCACGAACGTCTGGGTGGACCACAACAGCTTCACCGACGGGTACGACGGCGCGGTCGACATCAAGCGCGGCTCGGACTTCGTCACCGTCTCCTGGAACCGGGTCTACGGCCACGACAAGTCGATGCTGCTCGGGCACAGCGACGACAACGCCAGCCAGGACGTCGGGCACCTGCGGGTGACGTACCACCACAACTGGTTCGACGGCTCCGGGACCCGGCATCCCCGGGTCCGGTTCGGCAACCCGGTGCACGTCTACAACAACTACTACTACGACAACGAGTACGGCGTCGCCTCGACGATGGGCGCCGGGGTGCTGGTCGAGGGAAACTACTTCGAGAACGTCGACGAGCCGACCCTGGTCGGGTACGCCGACTCCGACCCCGGGGCGATCGTGCAGCGGAACAACCACTTCGTCGGCTCCGGATCGCCGCAGAGCGGTGGCGGGAGTGTGGCCGGGATTCCGTACCCGTACCAGCTCGACGGCGCCAGCAGCGTGAAGTCGATCGTGACCAGCGGTGCCGGTACCGGCCGGATCGGCCTCTGACCCGGGCCGCTCCGCCGTGACCTGATCGGCCCGCCCCCGCCGGGACCTGAATCGGGGCCCGCCGACCTCGGCCGACACCGCGACGCCGGGCGGGAGGTCCGGTGGAAACGCTCGGGGCGGTCGCTTCCGACGAGAAGCGACCGCCCCGACGCGGTTTGTGCTGCTGCCGGATCAGATCCGGTTGCCGGTGACGGCGTTGAAGGCGTGGTTCCGGCCGGTACGCGGCTTCACGTAGACGGTGTCGCCCATGTTCGGCATGTGCCGGCGGTCGGTCCGCACCACGAACCGCTCCGAGGCGCCGTCGATCGCGGCGTGGCCGTACACGTTCGCGTCCGAGCCCAGGTCCTCGACCAGCTCGACGACCAGCGGCAGGCCGCCCTCGGTCTGCGAGACCAGGTCGCAGTCCTCCGGACGGAAGCCGACGGTGACCTTGCCGTTGCCGCCCTCGGCCTGGGCCGCCGCCACCTGCTCGCGGGTCAGCGGCACGGTCATCTCGGCGAAGAGGGCACCGCTCTCGGTGAGCGGCACGGTCTTGATGTTCATGGCCGGGGAGCCCATGAAGCCGGCGACGAAGACGTTGGCCGGGCTGTCGTAGAGCTCACGCGGGGTGTCGACCTGCTGGAGCACGCCGTCCAGCATGACCGCCACCCGGTGGCCCATGGTCATCGCCTCGACCTGGTCGTGCGTGACGTAGACGGTGGTGACGCCGAGCTTGGCCTGCAACGTCGCGATCTGGGTACGGGTCTGTACCCGGAGCTTGGCGTCCAGGTTGGACAGCGGCTCGTCCATCAGGAAGACCTGGGGCTCGCGGACGATCGCCCGGCCCATCGCGACCCGCTGGCGCTGACCACCGGAGAGCGCCTTCGGCTTGCGGCTGAGGTACTCCTCCAGCTGGAGCAGCGCGGCGGCTTCCTTGACCCGCCGGTCGATCTCCGACTTCGAGGTCTTGCGGAGCTTGAGCGCGAACGCCATGTTCTCGTAGACCGTCATGTGCGGGTAGAGCGCGTAGTTCTGGAAGACCATCGCGATGTCGCGGGCCTTCGGCGGCAGGTGGGTGACGTCGCGGGTGTCGATGTAGATCGAGCCGTCGTCGACGTCCTCCAGCCCGGCGAGCATCCGGAGGCTGGTGGACTTACCGCAGCCGGAGGGGCCGACCAGGACGAGGAACTCGCCGTCGCCGATCTCCAGGTCGAGGTGGTCGACCGCTGGGCGCTCGGTACCCGGGTAGATCCGGGTGGCCTTCGAGTAGGTGACCGTAGCCATGGTGTAGCGCTTCCTTCCACCGGCAGGAACGTGCCGGACGATCCGAGTGAAAGAACGACCGGCGCGGAAGCCCGCACCGGTGGCGTGGATGGCGCCCGGGTGCAGCCGTGGCCGGCCCCCGGTTGTCATCCGCGTCACGCCACGGTAAACGGGTTTTTCTCATGTGCCAAGGTGGGGCGGCATTCCTGGGACGCATCTGACGAACATTTCGGGCATCTGGGCATGGTCCACCCCGCAAGCCCTGCCGGCACTGCCCGGTGTCGGCTATCGGAATCCGCGCCGCACGTGCTAAGAGGGCATCTGTGGCTATGCTGACCACGAACATCGCGCCCCTGTAGCTCAGTTGGCCAGAGCACTCGCCTTGTAAGCGAGATGTCGCCGGTTCGAGCCCGGCCGGGGGCTCCAACTCCACGGGGCAGTCCACGACGGGAGCCCGTCCGGTCGGCCGCGCTGACAGCAGCGCTGACAGCAGGGTCGGCCATGACAGCCGCATGTCGAGCGCCTGCCGCATGGCGTCAAGGTTGGCGTGAGCGTAGACCTTGAGAGTGATCTTCACGTCGGCATGCCGGGCGATGGCCTGCACGATGTGCGGCGGGACGCCCAACTCCAGCGTGGAGGCCGACGCCGGGCAGCCCGGCGGTCTCCCGGAGCCGGGCGAATGCGTGGCTCAGGATGCTCGGCTCGATCGG
This sequence comes from Plantactinospora sp. WMMB782, assembly GCF_049179135.1. Taxonomy (NCBI): domain Bacteria; kingdom Bacillati; phylum Actinomycetota; class Actinomycetes; order Micromonosporales; family Micromonosporaceae; genus Plantactinospora; species Plantactinospora sp. WMMB782. Next base: position 3,175,530 of record NZ_JBMHMC010000007.1, read on the forward strand.
GGTAACCCGCTGAAAGGGGAAGGCGAAGCCGGGTTCCTCTCAGACCTCGGCCAGGGCGACCGGCTCGGCTTGCTGGCGCTCCTGGTGTTCCAGCGGGGCGCGCCAGATCACCTTGGGTAGTGGGAGCACCGCTTCGGATTTCTCGGCCGTCGCATCCAGGATGTGGAGATGCCCGACGATTCGCTGAGCCGTCTGCTGCACCTGTAGCGCGCCCTCGTCCTCTACCCGGGGGCACGACACCGGCTGCCGGCAGCCGGCGAGAGGGGTTGAAATTTCTGTACGTCTTCAAGGCGGCCCGCAACAGGCCGCACCCGCCGCCGCCTCGGCGCGCGTCCGTCGCTCCGCTGTCGCTCCGCGCCGGCCACGCCAACGCCCGTCGGCTGGCACGGAGAGCGGGAAGCCCCGGGGCCGCCGCAGGCGATAGCGCAGAGAGTGGTTGACGGTTCTGGGCCGGCAGCCGGCCGGGGCGCGGTGGCCGTCGCGCCGCTACGCCGTAGGGCGGGTCACCGCCGGTTGTGGTGGGGATGCGGGGCCGCCCCTTCGACCTCAGGGCGCTTCGCGTCGCTATGCGACGGCCCTCCGACTTCGCCGCAACGTACGGCCTACTCGGCCGGCTCACGGAAGCCCTGCTACTCGACCGATACATGATCGAGCTCATCGCAGTCCGAAACCATCACCTCGCAACGATCTGCCAAGCCAACCGATCGACATAGACCTACCTGCCGACCACGCCAACGACAACCGAGATCACTTCTCAAGCACCCTCTGAGGCAAGATTGGTCCTCTGTAGCTATTTGTGCTGGAGGGTAAAAGATGAAAGTCCCAGTGGGGCCGGCGTCACAGCCTCGTAATCTCGCCGCTGCAATCTTCGTCGCACTAAGCGAGGAGTTCTTCGACGCTGACGGTACACCCATACCATTTTATCTTCGGACAAGCAGAACATCCAATTCGATCCCGTTGACGAGCTCCTCAGCTAGGAAGTCTTCCTTGAGACCGCAACCAAGTAACCATGTCTTCACACTGAGTCTTCAGCGATGGATCTCGAAGAACTAGTTCTGTTATCGCACGAACGGTTGGGCGAAGTCCTCCGAACTCCTCCGCCAGCTCGAACATCCAGTCGTGCAGGTCTCGCCCATCAAGGCGCTCAAGACACAACCGCAGACCCCCGTTCCCACCTGGCAGCGGAGAACTCCAATCAGCGTACTCGCCTAAACGCCAACGGTTGATGGTCTCTCGCAGTAGGACCTCGGGTGCGGAGTCACCTACGAGATAACCGATCTTTCCTGCAGATGTTTGCGCGCTCCGAGGGCGTTGATCGCCGTCAAGAACCCCAAGAATGCGAACCTGATCAGAGACACTACTAGAGACCTCGCTGACAATCCGCTTTACACCTGACTGACCACTCGCGACGGCTCTCACATCGAGATGCCGAAGAGCGTCGCGATCTAACGCCGACAGGATCGCATGGAAGAACTCAGCTGCAACTTGGTCCTCAACTAGGACTACCGCAGCGGTGCGGGGTTGGACGCCAAGGTGATTAGCTAGTTCTGAGGTTGATAATCCACAGTAGATGGATGGGGAAGGCAACGATGACACTAGGACAACGTGCTCGGCGGGAAGCTTCTGGAAGAAGCCGGGGGAGTGACTAGAGACGACTACACAGAGGTCGCGTTCGACCACGATCGAGACGATCGTATCCACCAGCTTGTCTTGGGAAAAAGCTGCGAGATGGCTTTCCGGTTCCTCGAGCAATACTACGGCTCCGGACGGAAGTTCTTGCAGCCTCCATAAAAGGTAAGCCGCGACAAGTTCCCCGCGTCCCATTTGCTGCAATGTGTATCGCTTACCCATCGACGTGACTTCAAAGTACGGAAACGGAGTGTCGTCTGCGCTGAATGCTGTAACCTCGTAGACGAGAAACTCGGAATATTCTCTGCGAAGAATATATGCGAGTGATTGGAGTTGATTGCTGTCAAAAGAGGCTGGGTCAACCCCCTCGAGCAGATCGGAAGACTGCGGGTCGGACCTGAAGTGCCTCAGCACCTCTTCGGTCTCCGCTGCAGGGTCGATGTAGAAGACGGACGATGGGAACGTCGAGTTCTTGCTCCCTGAATCAACGTAAAATTCAGCCTCGAAGGGAACGCCAGCGTGTGTTCCCGAAATCCGCAGTTCACCTAGCCACGCAGGTACACCCGGAACCGTTGACCCTTCTTGGGGTTCTAGTCCGGTAAGGCACCTCCAGGCGGCACCGAGGAGGGTCGACTTACCTGCGCCGTTTCCGCCGGACACCACGCTGATGCCCGGCGAAAATGAGAGAGTCTGGGTTAGGCCGGCTGTGGTGATGAAAGTGCCGACGGTGAGGAAAGTAGTATACTCCCGTTTTGTGAGCTTTGCAATTTGATGCCGTCGTTCTATGAATCTCAGAACCATCCCGAGTCACCCCAGCGTGCTGCCACGCTAAATGACGCTAGCTCTCGGTCGGCGTCATCACCTGTTCGGTTAATAATGCGCCAAGCGTCCTCGAGCGGCGCAAGAAAAGGCCGTCTGCCACTGAGGCCAGGCTCAGCGCGATAGAGCACCATCCAAGCGGTGAGATCGCGTAGCACTACGGACGACACATCAGCCACTCGGGCTGTCGCGCGGTCATGGAAGACGGCTAGTGGAACGTTATAGACGCTCCGGCCATGCAACCGCGCACCCCGCCAGCTTTCTACCTGATCGATGGTCTGAGACGGCGCTGGGCCTAGCTCGAAAAGGAGATCTTCCTTGATCAGCTTTGCTGCGAGGCAAAGCCAGGTGTGAACGGTAGCCTTGTTCCATTTCAGTCGGCGCTCGGTGTGGTTTAGAAGATCGAGGTTAAGGAAGTAGTCGAGCGCTTGAGTTGCGAGGCTCACAATCGGCGTAGAGAAGGGGTCCTTCTCTCTATACCGGGTCGTGATTCTCAGTGCTGTCACTTTTTCGGTGAGGCGGCCCTGTTCTAGCGTGAGTAGGAATCGGGCGAGCAGGTCATCGTACGCCATTCGCGCGTTCGAAAATCCCAGGCGCTGGGCCGTCATGCCTTTCGTTCCAGCCCACTCCACCAAGTCTTTCACTTGGTTCCTGGCGGCTCCCACGAAGGCGTTCCGCTTTTCTGCCTCGGTGAGGGTCATCGGTTGGTTCAATCGGAAGAAGAGTTCGTGAGGCTCTTCCGGTGTGTAGTCGTGAAGCTCGAAGACTCGTATCGCAAAGGACTCAAGCTCATCTTGGACACCTGTAGGGAGCTGCGCGAACCGTAACCCGTCTAGTTCTGCAAAGTCCGGGACGACGGGTTCGATAAAGCCGTCTACCGTAAATAGTCCCTGCATGAAGTCTCGGATTGCGGTGAGGCGCTGTTGCCCGTCTAGGACATCGAACTTGCCCTCGCCCTTTGCGACCAGATGTATGGGCGGCACATGCCAACGGCGAAGAATAGTATCGATTAGTCTCTGCTTCTTAGTGGTGCTCCAGACCTCGCCGCGCTGGAAGTCAGGCTGCAAGTCGATTGTCTTTCGCTCGATGCGGCGAAAGATCGTTGCGATGTCGGGATCACTCGTCTGGAATCTCAAGGTCCGCAGTCCATCCGTCCTAAGCAAGCGAGCCAAAGGAAGCCCTGCGGACATCCTTAATCAGGGCAAGCCTGATGTCTAGACGTAGCTGGCCAGTCGCTCGCCGGGAGCCAGCTCATGTCCCACAGCTGAGCCTTCGACCCTCAAACCATAGCGGCGATCGGCCCGGATCATCGGCGAAGGACTGCGACAGCAATGCTGACAGCAACACCGCCGGCCGACGGCAGACTAGGAAGCGCTGGCGCGGACGAAGCCTCGAGCGCGCAGCCATCGCTGAACGCGCGCGGCAGCAGCATACCGAGCTTGTAAGCGAGCGGTCGTGGGTTCGAGTCCGACCGTGGCTCCAAACCCTCCCACCTGCACGAACGTCGGTGAGCCCGATCGAGAGGCAAACCGAGCGACGGCTCGGCATGCACACCGTCGTGTCAGTCATTGCCGACCCGTCCCCGCAGATCCTGCGCCACCTGGCGGAGTTCGGTGGCCGACACTTGGTCGGGGTGGCACGCGCGGGCCAGGATCTCCGTGGCCTGCCCGGGGATCGGGTTGCCGGCCTGGGCGAAGTAGTCGACTGCCCAGGTGAGGAAGCGGCAGCGGCCGTCGGTGTCGCACTGCCAGCACCGGGCGCCATTGCGGTGCATGTGCAGAAATCGACGGGCGGTTAGATCCTCCAGCGTGGTCGACCAGCCGTCGAACATCGACGTCACCGGTCCGGCCCTGCCACTCGCACCCACCGCTGCCGGATGGGATCCCAGCGGTAATCCTTGACCTGGTTGATCCGGTTCCAGATCCAGCCGCGGGTACGCCACATGATCACGATTGCCTCCTCCGGGTACGCCACGGCGCTCCGGAGTACAGGTCACGGAGCGCCGCTCACTGGGCGGATATCTGGTACCGGTCCGGGCGGAGACGGGGCCATGCCCGGACCGGCGGGGCGTTTGGCCTGTTCAACCGACCGGCGCCCGTGATGCGGACGCTACGGAGAGCGAAGGGACGGTTGAACGGCGCGTAGGACGGTTTGGGAGACGTTTTGACTCTTCGAAATCGTCCCGATACCGTACCGTCGTGACGGTAAACGACAGGCTGCGGGCTGCCATGCTGAGGGCCGAATTCGACTCTGCCGCGCTTGGCCAGCGACTCGGGGTAGATAGCAAGACCATCGATCGGTGGATCGGCGGCCGGGTACCGCATCGGCGTAACCGGCTCGCCGTGGCCGAAGCGCTCGGCGAGGAGGAGGCCGCGCTCTGGCCGACGTCCCGGCCGGACCAGGCGCCCGGGTTCGCGTCAACCGGCGAGGTGGTGTCGGCGTACGCACACCGTGCCGACGTGCCCACTGACCTGTGGGTCGGACTGCTGACCGGGGCCCGGGACCAGATCGACATCCTCGGGTACGCCGCGCCGTTCGTGTTCGAGATGACGCCGCGGGTTCATGACCTGATCGCCGAGAAGTGCGCGGCCGACTGCCGAGTCCGGATCGCGCTCGCCGACCCGGACTGTGACCACGTCCAGGAGCGTGACGAGCTGGAGCAACTCGGCGGGACCCTGTCGGGCAGGATCCGGAACGCGTTCACGATGCTCGGCCGCATCGCCGATGTCGACGGCGTGCAGGTCGGCACCCACACAGTCCATCTCTACAACTCCTGGTTTCGGTTCGACAACCAGGCCATCGCCACTCCGCACCTGTTCCGGTACCGCGGCTATCAGCATCCCGCCCTGCACCTGCGTCGGCTGTCCGCCTTCGGTATCTTCGAGACCTTTGCCGAGCAGTTCCTACAGGTCTGGGAAACGGTACAGATGCGCGAGGTCAGCCGGTGAGCCGAAGGGTGGACTACTTCGACGACCCGTCGGCCCCGGCAGCTACCTCGTTGGTTCCCGGTGGTGCGGCCGTGGTTGTCGATGAACAGGGGCGGTTGCTGCTGCAACGGCGGGCGGACTCCGGGAACTGGTCACTGCCGGGCGGCACGATGGAACTCGGTGAGACGCTCGGCGCCGCCGTGGTGCGGGAGGTCCGGGAGGAGACTGGGCTCGACGTCGAGCTGACCGGCATCCTCGGGATCTACACCGACCCTCGGCACGTCATCGCGTACGCCGATGGCGAGGTGCGGCAGGAATTCGTGGTTGCGTTCACCGCCCGCCCGGTTGGCGGCAATCTGGCGGTCAGTGCCGAGTCCACCGAGGTCGCCTGGTTCGATCCGGCCGCCGTCGTCGACCTTCGCATGCACGAGTCGGTGCGGCTGCGGATCGGACACTGGTTGGACGGTGGAGGGCCGCACATCGGCTGACGGGCACCCCGTCGCCCGCCGGTTTGCCGCGGTAGGTCACTACGACGCCCGTGCCCCGGCTGGCGAGTTGCACCGCCGCACTCTGCCCGATGCCGGAGCTGGCGCCCGACGACGATTGCGATCCGCATCGTTCATCACCTGTTCGATAGTGCAGCGGAGATCCGCCGCGTGGGATTCGAGTACATCCAAATGACCATCGGGAACAGGTGGCTCAGTAGAAGGCCCCCTCTTACCTGATCCTCCCGCTGTCGGAACAGGGCTCGGGCGACGAGCCGGGCGGGCCCTACCGGGTACGGCTCTGCGGCGTCGGTGTGACGACGCAGGCGGTGATCTCCCGTGGTCCGTCCGGGGTGACCACGGTGACGGTCAGCAGGCTCGTACCGACCGGGCAGTTCGGGCCCGGCGGACCGGGCTCACCGGACGGCCCGGCCGGGCCCTCCGGACCAGCCGGCCCTTCCGGGCCGGTCGGCCCCTCTGGACCGGTCGGCCCCTCCGGGCCGGCGGCACCGGGCCCGCCGTCCGGGCCGGGCGGTCCCGGCGGTCCCGGCGCACCCGGCGCACCCGGCGCACCGGGCGGGCCGGGCGGGCCGGGGTCGCCGGGGTCGCCGTCCCGGCCGGGCAACCCCGGTGGTCCCGGTGGCCCGGCCGGCCCGGCCGGCCCGGGGGCGCCGCGCAGTTCGGCGGGGTCGACCACGCATTCCCCGCCGAGTTGGCGTACCTGCTGGCAGAGCTGTTCGGCGCCGGAGACGGCGGTCGCCGCACGGCGCTGTTCCACCGTGGCTTGCCGGTCGAGCCGGGCCCAGCCCCAGCCGGCGGCTGCCGCGATCAGCGCGGTCGCCACCACCACGATGACGAGTCGCCGCCGGATGCGCCGGTCCATCCGGCGGCGGAAGGTTTCCGTCTCCTCGGACATCGCGTCGTCTCCTCGCCGCGCCGGGGTGTCGGGCCGGCACCTTGGTCGGGCTACGCCGGGCGGTCCGGGCGGTAGCGGTTCAGCTCGCGTTCGACGATCGCGAGGGCGTCCTCGGCGGCCCGGCGCGCTCGGCGGGCTTCGTCGACGGCCTGTTGCAGCTCCTCCGCCCGATGCTCGGCGGCGTCGGTCCGGCGGGCGGCGTCGTCCGCGCGTCGCTCCGCCCGGTCGATCGCCTCCTGGTACTCCTTGCGGTCGGCCCGGTTGGCGTTCAGCAGGTACGACACGATCATGACGAGCAGGCCTCCGACGCCGACGGCACCGAGCCCGCCGGACGGGAGGAGTCGTGCCAGTTCATCCACACGCCAGCTCGCCGTACTGCCCGTTCCGGGTCGACCACGATTCCGCCGGCCGCTGCCGCACACAGGTCAGCATCGGACCTCCCGTTGCGAATAGTTCTCTGAATTGGGGCGATCCAGACTAGTACTGATATTTGTAGCGAGTCGCCGGATCGGGGGTAGATCAGTCGGCAACCCGACAGTGTCCTGTCCGGACCCGCGCCGGAGGGTGTGGTCACGGCGGACGCCGGTGGTGAACCGACGCATACCATCGGCCCGATGCCACCGGCCGGGGAGCGCGGATGACCAGGTACGTGATCGTGGGCGGCGGGATCCTCGGGCTCGCGGTGGCGCACCGGCTGCGTACCGAGCGGCCCCGGGACACCGTGGCCGTGCTGGAGAAGGAGTCCGGCTGGGCCGCACACCAGACCGGCCACAACTCCGGGGTGATCCACGCCGGGGTCTACTACCGGCCGGGCAGCCTGAAGGCGAGCCTGTGCCGGGCCGGCAGCGCCTCGATGGTGCGGTTCTGCGCGGAGCAGGGACTGCCGTACGAGGTCTGCGGCAAGCTGATCGTCGCCACCGAACCGGCCGAACTGCCCCGGCTGCACGCCCTGCACGAGCGGGCGGTCGACAACGGCCTGCCGGTGACCCTTGTCGACCCGATCGAGGCGGCCGAGTACGAGCCGCACGTCGCCGCCGTCGCCGCGCTGCGGGTCGCCTCGACCGGGATCGTCGACTTCGGCGCGGTCTGCCGGCGGCTCGCCGAACTCCTCGCCGACAGCGGCGCCGAGTTGCGGCTGCGCACCCGGGTCACCGGGATCCGGGCCCGACCCGGCGAGCTGGTGGTGCGGACCGACGCGGGCGAGGTCACCGGCGACGTACTCGTGAACTGCGCCGGGTTGCACGCCGACCGGCTCGCCCGGCTGGCCGGCATCGATCCGCCGGCCCGGATAGTGCCGTTCCGGGGCGAGTACCACGAGCTGGTCCCGCAGCGGCGGCACCTGGTCCGTGGACTGATCTATCCGGTGCCCGACCCGCAGTTCCCGTTCCTCGGCGTACACCTGACCCGCACGGTCGACCGGACCGTGCACGCCGGTCCGAACGCGGTGCTGGCCACCGCCCGGGAGGGGTACTCGTGGCGGCGGTTCGATCCGCGCGACGTCTGGGAACAGGTCGGCTACTCCGGCCTGCGGGCGCTGGCCCGCCGGCACTACCGGTACGGGCTGACCGAGATGGCCCGGTCACTGTCCCGCAGGCGCTTCGCCGCCAGCCTGGCCCGGCTGGTGCCGGAGCTGACCGGGTCCGACATCGTCCCGGCCGGCGCCGGCGTACGCGCCCAGGCGGTACGCCCGGACGGCACGTTGCTCGACGACTTCCTGATCGTCGAGGCGGACCGGCAGGTGCACGTCCTCAACGCACCGTCCCCGGCCGCGACCAGCTCGTTCGAGATCGCCCGGCACATCGTCGACCGGCTCCCGGTCGACCGCTGACCATCCTCCGCCGTCATCACGTTCCGTCACCGGATCGAGTGATGGTGATCATCGACCGCGAACGATGACACTGGCCTGGTGGAGCGCCCCGTACCCGTCGCCGTGCTGCTGGTCGGTGTCGCGTTCGGCCTGTTCGCGGGGGTCGCGTACGCGGTGGCCCGGCGGGCCTGGACGGACTACCGCAAGACCCGGGCCAGCCTGCCCGGGCTCCGCGCGACCGCGTGGACGATGACCCGGATCGCTACCAGCCGTGGTGGCATCGTCCTGTTGATCTGCCTGGCCGCCGTCGGCTGGGCCGCCGTCGGCGGCGGCGAGCGCTGAAACCCCAGGCGGCACGGCGCCGGCGGCGCCGGGCCAGCGGCCGGCTGGTGGGCGGCCGGCTGGTGGGCGGCCGGCTGGTGGGCGGCCGGCTGGTGGGCGGCCGGCTGGCGGGCGGCCGGCTGGCGGGCGGCTGGCTGGTCAGCGGCCGGTTGGGCGCCGGCCGGCCAGCAGGCCGTACCGGCGGATGGTGCGGACCGGTTCGGTGCCGGCGCCGGCCCGCCGGAGGATGTGGTTGGCGGCGAGGATGCCGGTCAGGGCGGCCCGTTCCAGCAGTGCGCTGGGCAGCTCGGTCCCGATCCCGTCACCGGCCAGGTAGAGCCGGTCCGCGTCGGTGAGCACACCGGGCCGGTCGGCCGAGCGGCCCGGCCGGAACGCCGGGGCCTGCCGCTCGACCCGGCAGCGCCTGTCGCGGACCGGCAGGTCGGCCACCTCGGGCCAGAGCCCGGCCAGCTCGGCCAGCATCCGCCGGGCCAGCTCCGGCGCGGGCACGTCCGCCGGGCAGGCGTACGCGTGCAGTTCCAGTACCGATCCGCCGGTGCGGGCGGCCCAGCGGCGGGACTCCGCCTCCAGCCGGTGGTAGAGGGTGACCGAGTCGAGGGTGGCCTGCCGGGACACCCCGCTGAACACCGCCCGGTCCGGGGCGACGTCGCCGGCCAGCCAGTACCGGGCGACCGAGTACGGCGGCCCGGTGCCGGACCGGGCCACCCGCCCGGCGAGTACCGGTGCCCGCGCGGCCAGCTCCGGCGAGCCGGCCAGCAGCGCGGCCAGGGCCGGCGGGTCCAGCGCCAGCACCACGTCCCGGGCCCGGTGCGACCCTCCGCTGGCGGTCTCCAGCCGCCAGCCGTCGCCGTCGGGCAGCACCGACGTCACCGGCTGCCCGAGCAGGATCCGGGCGCCGTGCCGGCGCAGATGCGCGGCGAGCGGCGTCCAGATCGCCGACTCGTAGTCCCGGTCCGGGGCGTCGAAGCCGAGCCCTTCCGGGTTGCCGAGGAAGTAGAAGTGGAAGTTGGCCAGCAGTTCCGCCGCCGAGAGGTCGGCCTCGTGGTTGAAGAACGAGTGCGAGAAGACCTCGAAGAGCATCGCCCGGGCCCGGTCCGGCAGCCGGAGCGCGTCGAGCAGCTCCGCGGCGCTGGTGTCGTCGAGGTCGGCGAACGTGTGCCGGGGGTGGTAGGCGAGCAGGGGCAGGGCGGCCCGGCCGTCCATCCGGCGCAGGTCGGCCAGGCGCAGGCTGGGGCTGCGGGCCAGCAGGGCGAGCAGGTTCCACGGCGGTTTCGCCGGCAGCCGGCCGAAGTCCTCCGCCGGCCAGTCGGCGTGCAGCACCGGATAGCCGGGTACCGGCCGGAGCAGCGCCAGCGCCGGGTCGATCCGGCGCAGGATCGAGCGCAGGTTGTAGTACTGCCGGAAGAAGGCGTGGAAACCGTGGTCGACCGGCGTGACCGTGCCGTCGGCCAGCGTCTCCGGCCGGGTGTCGAGCCGGCCGCCGAGCCGGGGACGCGCCTCCAGCACCGTGACCCGGACACCCCGTTCGGCGAGCACGACCGCCGCCGAGATGCCCGCGACCCCGCCACCGACGACAAGCGCCTCGGTGGGCTGCCGGACCTGCCCCGGGCCGGCCGGCTTTACTGGCCGCCGCATCAGGACTCCACGGAGGGCGGGGACGGCGGGGACTGTGGGGACGGCGGGCGGCAGCTCGGTGGGCGGTCCGAGGTGGGCCAGACGTACGGCACCTCCGGCACGTCGCCGAAGATCGGTCCATAGTGCACCGGATCCTTGCGCAGCAGCGAGGAGCGGTGACTCAGGTGCAGGTCCTCCCGGCCGATCCAGGGCGGCAGCTCACCGGCGGCGGAAAGCTCGGGCTGCCGGCGTACCCCGGTCAGGCCGCAGGCGGCGGCGAGGTCGGCGACCAGGGTGGCGGCGCAGGTGTCGGCCCGGCCGGTCGAGACCCACTCGGCGCAGATGTCGAGGCCGTACCGGACCAGTGCCTCCTCGTAGCCGGCCCACATCTTCACCGCCGGATGGTGCCGCCAGCCGTAGCCGGGGCGGACCAGGCCGCGCAGCACCTGGATCGTCTCGACCCGCTGCTTGCCCAGCCGCAACTGGTCGAGACTCCGAGCGGTCTCCCCGAAGTCCGGATACGGCAGGAAGGTCTGCATCGGGCTGAACTACCCGGGACCGGGTTCGCGACACTTCACCACGTCGTTAATTGTACGGTCTCGTCCGATTTCGGGTGGCTCCCGTGCACTGATCACAGTGACTACCATCGGCGGGCATGGCGGATCTCTGGCGTACCCGGGCCCGGCGCGCGTTCGAGACCCGGCTCCGGGACGGCCTGCGGACCAACGGTGACCACCGCCCGCACTACGTCGTCTGCGGCCAGGACGCCCTCGCCGTCCACCTCGTCAGCGAACTGCTCGGCAACGATCCGCAGGGCAGTGCCGTACGGGTGACAGTGGTCGTGCCGCACCGGCGCCGCCCGGACGGGCCGGACATCCGCGCGGTCCGGGGCATCCGGGTGGTCCAGTCGGACCGGCTCGACGAGGAGACCTTCAAGACCGCCGGGCTGGTCGGGGCGGCCGGACTGGCGCTGCTGCACCAGGACGACGTCGGCAACATCCACGCGGCGCTCTGCGCCCAGGAGGTCGAACCGGACCTGCGGGTGGTGCTGCGGATGTTCAACATGAGCCTCGGCAACGGGATCCGGCAGCTCTTCCCGAACAGCGCCGTACTCTCCGACGCCTCGATGGCCGCCCCGGCGTTCGTCGCGGCGGCGCTCGGCGAGGTGGCGCCGACGTACTTCCGGCACGGCGGTCGTACCCTCTTCGTCGCCGACCGGAGCGAGGTCCGGCCGGAGCAGGTGGTCTGCGGGCTGGCCGACACCCGCGACCCGCACCATCCGGTGGTGCTGCCGGCCGACCCGGCCGACGCCGACCTGGTGCTGGCCGAGGCGGACGGCCAGGTCGGCACCGAGCAGGCCACCCGGCGGCGGCTGCTGCGCCGGCAGCGGGGTGAACGGCGTACCCAGCACTGGCGGCGGCACCGGATCGCGGCCCTGCTCCGGGCGGTACGCTCGTTCGCCACCCGCAAGATCGGAATGGCCACCATCGCGGTACTGGCGGTGATGGTGGTCCTCGGCGCCATGCTCTCGTTCGCCGAGCACACGAGCCTCGGCAACGCGATCTACCTGACCCTGGTGACGACTATCGTCGGCGCCGACCCGGACCTCGACAAGAGCGCGGCGGCGCAGGTACTCCAGGTGGTGCTGAACCTGGCGGGGCTGGCGCTGATCCCGCTGATCACCGCCGCGGTGGTGGACGGGATCGTCAAGGCCCGGCTGGCGCTGGACGCCGGCCTGCTGCCCGGCGAACGCAGCGGACACGTCGTGGTGGTGGGCCTGGGCAACGTCGGTACCCGGGTGATGTGGCAGCTCAACGACCTCGGCGTCGAGGTGGTCGCGATCGACCAGGACCCGGAGGCCCGGGGCGCGGCGGTCGCCCGCCGGCTGAACATCCCGCTGATCATCGGCGACGCCGCCCGGGAGGAGACCCTGGACGCCGCCTCGGTCGGCACCGCCCAGGCCCTGGTGGTGGTCTCCACCGACGACGTGACGAACCTCCAGGCGGCCCTGAACGCCCGGACGCTCCGCCCCGAGCTGCGGGTGGTGCTGCGGCTCTTCGACGGCGACTTCGCGCAGCGGATCCAGAAGACCTTCCGGATCGGCGTCTCCCGCAGCGTCTCCTACCTGGCCGCGCCCTCGTTCTCGGCGGCCCTGCTGAACCGGGCGGTGATCGCGACGATCCCGGTCGCCCGGCACGCGCTGCTGGTCGCCGAGGTGCCGATCGCGCCCGGCTCGGCCCTGGTTGGGCAGCGCCTCGGGGTGGTCGGCCAGCCGGAGTGGGTCCGGGTGGTCGCGATCACCGGTGCCGGCCAGCGGCGCTCCGAGTGGTCGCCGGCCCCGGAGCAGCAGCTCCGCGCCGGGGACGTGCTCACCGTCGTCGTCCGGCGGGCCGGCCTGAACCGGCTGCTCCGGGAGGCGAGTACGCCACCGCCGCCGGCTCCGGAGTCGGGTGGGGTGCCGGCGGGTCGACCGGCCGATCCGGCGGGCTGGTCGTCGGATCCGAGCCGGCCGAGCCGGCGGACGGTACCCCGGCAGTCGGGTCAGCCGGGCCGGGCGGCCACCCGGAGCCAGCCGGGCCGGACGAACCGGCGAATCCAGCCGAACCCGTCGCCGTCCCGCGGCACGGAACCGCAGTAGGAAGTGCGGCCCCGATCCGCAGTAGGCAGTGGGCAGGTAGCGGATCAGCCGACGTCGACGCCGAGTACGGCCTGCTCGTCCGGGCGGTGCACCAGTTCGTCGGCGAGGAACGACTGCACGGCCGGGGCCAGCCCGACGTCCCGGCCGGCCCGCTCGGACAGCCGCCAGCGGTGCTCGATGACCTGCGCGAAGAGTTCCGCCGACTCGAGTTTGTTGCGCAGGTGCGCCGGCACCGCCCGGACCACCGGCTCGAAGACCTCGGTCAGCCAGCGGTGCGCGGCCTGCTGCTCGTCGGTGAGGTCGCTCTCCGCCCGGTAGGTGTCCAGGTCGTTGAGGAGCCGCCGGGCCTGGTTCTCCTCGGCGTCCAGCCCGGTCAGCCGGAGCAGCCGGCGGGTGTGGTAGCCGGCGTCGACCACCTTGGGCCGGACCAGGTAGCGCCCGCCGTCCACCACCGACATCGCCACCTCGGCGACGTCGAAGCCGAGTTCGTTGAGCCGGCGGATCCGGCCCTCGATGTCGTGCCGGGCCTCCCGCTCGACCTGCTGCTCGTAGGTGATCTCGTGCCAGAGCCGCTGGTAGCGGAGGACCACCTCCTCGCAGACCACCTCCGGGTCGATCGAGGGGTGCAGCAGGCCGGCGGCCTCCAGGTCCAGCGCCTCGCCGAAGATGTTGACCCGGGCGATCTCCAGGTCCTCGTCCCGCTGCCCGTTGGAGAGCCGGGAGTGCAGCGCGCCGGTCTCGGCGTCGACCAGGTAGGCGGCGAAGGCACCGGCGTCCCGCCGGAACAGGGTGTTGGACAGCGAGCAGTCGCCCCAGAAGAAGCCGGTCAGGTGCATCCGGACAATCAGCGCGGCGAGCGCGTCGAGCAGCCGGCTCAGCGTCTCGGGGCGCAGCGTGTGCGAGAAGAGCGCCCGGTAGGGGAGGGAGAACTGGAGGTGCCGGGTGATCAACACCGGGTCGAGGGGTTCGCCGCGCTCGTCCTGCCGGTCGGCGACGATCGCCACCGCCTCCACCGACGGGAAGTCGATCCGTTCCAGCGAGCGGAGCAGGTCGTACTCCCGCTCGGCCACCCGTTCACCGGTCTCCTTGACCGCGTAGACGGTGCCGGCGAGCCGGACGAACCGGACGATGTGCCGGGAGATTCCCTGGGGCAGCGCCACCAACTGGTCGGCGGGCCACTGCTCCAGCGGGGTCGACCAGGGAAGGTCGAGCAACGCCGGGTCGACGAGGGCCGAGGTGATCCGCACGGGTACCAAGCATGCCGTTCCGGAGCGCGCCGCGCCGCTGCACGTGGGCGGGCACACACCGCCGGCTCCGGGCGGCCGGCCCGGTAGCGTGGTGCGAATGCGGGAAACCACCACGGTACGCCGACCGTTGCGGCTGCGTCCGGTCCGCCCGGCCGGCTGGTGGCTCGACGGCGTACTCGTCGCGGCGGTGGTCGCGTTGACCGCCGCGCTCGCCGCCGGGCAGTTGCTCGGACTCGACCTGGCGGTTCGGGAGTGGGTCAACGACCATCGTCCCGAGCCGGCGCGCTGGACAGCGGTGGTGTTGAACTTTCTCGGCCAGGGCGGCTGGGTGTTGATGCCGGTCACCTTCGGGCTGGGGGCGCTGGTCGCGCTGCGCACCCGGTCGGTCCGGCCCCTGCTGGTCGGAGCCGGCGCGTTCGTGCTCACTTCGTTCACCATCGGTCCGGTGAAGCTGTGGACTGATCGGGCTGCGCCGAGTTCGGATCTGCCACCCGAGCAGTCCGTGCGGATCTTCGCCACCCTGCCGCCCGACGAGTTCGACCTGTCGTACCCGTCCGGGCACGTGGCGAACGCCGTCGTCTGGTACGCGGCGATCGCGATCCTGCTCGCCGCGCTGCTGCGTACCCTGGACCGCCCCGACGCCCCGCCCGCGCTGTACGCCGCGATCCGGCTGGCCCCGCCGGTGATCGTCTTCTGCACCACCACCTACCTCGGCTGGCACTGGATCACCGACTCGGTCGCCGGGCTGTTGCTCGGGCTCTTCCTCGGCCGGCTGCTCGACCGGGTGCCCTGGGACGACCTGCCGCTGCCCGCCCTGCCCGGTGGGTTGCACCGTCGCGGAGTGTTCACCGACGACCTCTAGGCTGCGGCGTCATGGAGAGGACCGCGCCGGAGTTGGAGCGCCGGCTGGGCGTACCCGATGCGGTGGTCATCGGCCTGGGTTCGATGCTCGGGGCCGGGGTGTTCGTGGTCTTCGCCCCGGCGGCGGCCGCCGCCGGCAGCGGGTTCGGCCTGCTCGGCGCGCTGGCCGTCGCCGGCCTGGTCGCCTACTGCAACGCCACCAGTTCGGCCCGGCTCGCCGCCCGCTACCCGGAGTCCGGCGGCACCTACGTGTACGGCCGGGAACGCCTCAACCCGCTCGCCGGCTTCCTCGCCGGCTGGGGCTTCGTGGTCGGCAAGACCGCGAGCTGTGCCGCGATGGCGCTGACCATCGGGGCCTACCTGTGGCCCGGGTACGCCCGCCCGGTCGCGGTGGCCGCCGTGCTGGCGGTGACCGGGGTGAACCTGCGCGGCGTGCGGAAGACGGCCCGGGTCACCCGCTGGCTGGTCACGGTCACCCTGGCGGTACTCGCCCTGGTGGCCCTGGTGGGCCTCTTCGGCGGCGAGTTCCGGCCGGTACGCCTCGGTGACGCCGTCGGCGGGCCGGCCGGTGCCGGTGTGCTCACCGCCGCCGGGCTGCTCTTCTTCGCCTTCGCCGGATACGCCCGGATCGCCACCCTCGGCGAGGAGGTACGCGACCCGGCGCACACCATCCCCCGGGCGGTGCCGGTCGCGCTCGGGCTGGTGTTGGTGATCTATCTGGGGCTGGCCGTGGTCGCGCTCTCGGTGCTCGGTCCGGCCCGGCTGGCGGACTCCGCCGCGCCGCTCGCCGAGCTGGTGGACGCCTCCGGACTGCCCGGGTTGGGCTGGCTGGTCCGGGCCGGTGCGGCGGTGGCGGTGCTCGGGGTGCTGCTGGCGCTGGTCGCCGGGGTCGGCCGGACCACGCTGGCGATGGCCCGCCGCCGTGACCTGCCGGGTGGGCTGGCCGCCGTGCATCCGGAGTACCGGGTGCCGCACCGCGCCGAGCTCGCCGTTGCCGGGGTGGTGGTGCTGGTGGTGGCGCTCGGCGACATCCGGGGCGCGATCGGCTTCTCCAGCTGCACCGTGCTGGTCTATTACGCGATCACCAACGCCGCCGCGCTGACCCTGGGCCGGGACCCGGGCCGCCGGCTGCCGGTCCGGGCGGTGGCCGCCGTCGGGCTGGTCGGCTGCCTGCTGCTCGCGGTCACCCTGCCGGTCGGCAGTGTGCTGACCGGGTTCGCCGTGCTCGCCGTCGGCGCGCTCGGCTACGCCGTCCGCCGGTTCGCCCGGCCGTCCCGGAACCCGCCGACGACCGGCCCGTGACTGGGTCGGTTGCCCGGTTGCCCGGCTCACCGGCTGGCTGACCGGCTGTCCGGCTGCCCGGCTGGCTGACCGGCTGCCCGGCTGGCTGCCCGACTGTCCGGCTGCCCGTCGGGCTGGCGGCTGCCCGGCTGGCTGGCGGCTGACATGTCCGACGAGCGTGATACCACGGTGTCATCATGACGACACCGTGGTATCACCGCCCGATGAGAGGTCGCCGGCGGCGTCCGCGCCGACCCGTACCCTTCTGGTACGAGGCCGGCGGTGCTACCGGCGGGTGACGCGGATGCCGGGCCTCTTCTCCTAACCTCTGCGGCATGAAGAAGGCCCTTGGCGCCGTCGGAATCCTGTTCGGGCTCTACCTGGTCGTCCGTGCCGTCGCCGAGCCGTTCGTGATCGACATGTCCGACCCCGCCACCTACCGGCAGGACTGGGGCGGACCGAGCCTGGCCGGGGTACTCCTGGTCCACTGTGGTCCGGGCGTCGTCTCGGCGGTGCTGCTCGCGCTGGCCGCACGCGCGTGGTGGCGACGCCGGGCGGCAGTCGGGCGTGGCGGTCGGCGTCCCCCGTCGTAGGTCTGGCGTGCCTGGACCGGCTCTGCACACTGATAGAGTCGCCGCGCCGTCTTGTGTATGGGGAGCACTCATGTCGTTCCGCTATTACCTGTACGTGAGTGACAGCAAGGTCGACATGCTGCTCGCGCAGATGGACCCGGCGTTTACCCGCAAGCACACCACCGAACTGAGCCTGAACCTGACCGTACTGTCGGGAAAGCGGGCCTCGGAGGCACCCGTCGGCGGCGAGCGCACGGCGCAGCTGGACCGGGTGGTGCGCTATCTGGAGGATCACGGCGATCTCGGGACCGTGGACGAGCCTGGACAGTTCTTCTGGGGCCTGCTGCCGTTGCGCTGGGGTCCCTTCCCCACCGAGCCGACCCTGGTGTACTTCGGTGGCACCACCGAGCGCACCGTGGTCGGTCTCGGCGGGTCGAGCAGCCATGTGCTGGGCGCCGCCGCCGCGGCCGAGCCCACGATCCCCCGATCGCTGACCCCGTCGCTGCTGGCCGGGCTGCGTACCGACCCGCAGGTCGGCGTGCTGGCGGAGGCGATCAGGCAGGAGGACGACGCGCGGGAGCGCGATGCCCTGGCGGCGGTACACCGGGCCAACGAGGTCATGCCGGGGCCGCAGCAGAACCTGGAGTTCGTCGCCAAGCGCCTGCTGCACGGGCCCAGCCCCACGACCGACGGCCGGTACGTGTTGCTCGGCACCCCGCTGTACGTGGCGCTGGTGGACTAGATGTGGTCCCCGGGCGACGTGGTGCTCGGGGTGTACGAGGTCCGTGATGTCGTGCGCACCGGCGGCATGGGCCTGGTGTACCGGGTGTGGCACCGCCAGTGGGGAATGGAACTGGCCGTCAAGACCCCGCGCCAGGAACTGGTGGCCTCCCCGGCCGACGCGGAGCGGTTCGAGGCCGAGGCGGAGGCATGGGTCAATCTCGGCGCCCACCCACACGTGGTGAGCTGCGCCTACGTCCGCCGCATCGACGACACGCCCCGGGTGTTCGCCGAGTGGGTCGACGGCGGCAGCCTGGCCGAGGCCGTCCGGGACGGCGCCCTCTACCGCGACGACGGCCACTCGGTGCTCCGCCGCGTCCTCGACCTGGCGATTCAGTCCGCCTGGGGCCTCGGGCACGCGCACGATCAGGGCCTGGTGCACCAGGACGTCAAGCCCGCCAACATCATGCTCGACCGGAACGGCGCGGCGAAGGTCACCGATTTCGGGCTCGCCCACGTCCGGGTGGCCGGCGACAGGGAGGAGGAGTCGCTGGTCACGGCCAACGGCATGACTCTGGAGTACTGCTCGCCGGAGCAGGCCCGCGGCGAGCGCCTCGGCCCCGCGACCGACGTGTGGTCGTGGGCGGTGAGCGTGTTCGAGATGTTCGCGGGCAGGCCGCCGACGGTGTTCGGGCACGCGGCGGCAGGCGTCCTCGCGCAGTTCCTCGAGGTCGGCGCCGAGAACCCGGCCGTCCCCGCACCGCCGCCGGGCGTCGGCAACCTCCTGCGGCGCTGCCTCGCCGAGGACCCCGCGTCCCGCCCGACGGGATTCGGCGCCATCGCCGACGAGCTGCTGGAGATCTACCGCGACACGGTGTTCGAGCCGTACCCGCGCCAGCGTCCCGACGAGGCTCCGCTGCTGGCCGACGGCCTGTCCAACCGGGCGCTCTCCCTGCTGGACCTCGGGCGTGCCGACCAGGCCGACCAGCTTTGGGAGCAGGCCCTGCGGGTCGACCCGCGGCACGCGCACGCCACCTACAACCGGGGTCTGCGCGGCTGGCGGTCGGGGCAGCGGACGGACCGCCAGCTGATCGCCGAGTTGGACGCGGTGCGTCTGGGGCAGCCGGGCGACCCCGTCGCCGACCACCTGCTCGCCCTGGTCCACATCGAGCGCGGGGACAAGGATTCCGCCACCCGGTTGCTGCGCGACCTGCCGGACAGCCCGGACGTCGCCGCCGCCCGCGCGGTGGCGGACGCCCTGCCGGACCGCCGCGTCTCCCAGGGACCCAGCCCGACCTGGCTCGACCAGCGGTACCCGTTCGCCCTCAGCGCCGACGGGCGGCTGGCCGCGGTGACGTTCCGGGACCGGGAACTGCGCCTGTGGTCGCTGGAGAGCGGGCGGGTGGTGCACCAGCTACGCGGCCACGAAGGCCCGGTCCGGTCGGTCTCGCTGAGCGCCGACGGCCAGGTGCTCGTGTCAGCGGACGAGGTCGGGCAGGTCCGGGTCTGGGACACCGGGAGCGGCCGGTGCACCCGGGTCCACGATCTTCCGCCGATCGCGGTGCGGTCCGTAGCGGTGAGTCCCGACGGGACGGTGGTCGCGGCCGTCGGGGTCGACGGGTCGTTGCGGCTGCTGGGCGACACCACGGACGTCATCTGCGACGCCTTCGCCGAGTACGGCGCGCAGTACGTGCAGTACGGCGGGGGGCGCGGCGGCGCGATCGCGATCAGTGCCGACAACACGCGGGTGGTCGTCTTCGACGATTACGTGTGGGAGCTGCGGGTGCTGGACCTCCGCACCCGTGAACTGTTGTGGGCGGTCGGCGACCTGCGGCAGCACTGCGCGATCAGCTCCGCCGCCCGGTTCGCCCTGTCCGCCACCCAGGGCAAGAAGATGCGTCTGCTGGACCTCACGACCTTTGAGGTCACGGACCTCGGCGACGCCGTGTTCTGGAACGACGGGTTCAGCTGGCTGGCGGTCGGCGAGGACGGCCGAACCGCGGTGAACGCCTTCGGCCGCACTGTCCAGGCGTGGCGCCTCGACCAGCGCCGGTGCGCGTTCACCACGGCGGTCGAATCCCGCAACCCGATGCACGTCGCCCTGAGCGCCAACGGCCAGGTCGTGCTCGTCGAACTCGGCACCGGCTCCCCGACCCGCACCACGAGTGTCGTCCACATCCCCGAGCCGGGGCCGGCCGCCCCGTGGAGTTACGCCCGCCCACAGCCCACCGACCGGATCGCCGGGGACGCGCTGGTCGCCGAGGAGAATCTCGATCTGGCCGGCGACCTCCTCGAGACCGGCCGCCTCGTCGACGCCTGGCAGCAGCTGGACATCGTGCGCCGGATGCCCGCCTACCGCAGGCACCCCCGACTTCGCGTGCTCTGGCGGCGGCTGGGCGCGGTCAGCGAGCGGACCGCCTTCGCGGGCGTCTGGCCCACCCGCCGCTTCGACGACGCCCTGCGCGGTGGGTGGGCGGTCACCCGGAATCTGCGCTATGCCTTCGCGGATCACCACGGCCGGGGTGTGCGCGTTCTCGACCTGCGTACCGGTGCGGAGGTGGACAGCCCGGACCAGCACGAGCTGCGGTTCGAGCGCGCGACCGCTTGCGCCGACGACCGGCATGTGCTCGTGACGGACTCCGAGCACGCCGAGGTGCTGTGGGATCTCAGGACGGCTCGCCGGGTCGGCGTGGTCGTGCGCGACGTCAGCGGGACCCCGGCGCTCGTCGTGGAGAACCCCAACTTCGAGTTCGTGCGCCGGGCTGGCATCAGCGTCCTGCGCAACCGGTTGACCGGGCAGCGGGTGTGCGGGTGGTCGGCGCAGCCGGACGAGCGGGTGGTGCTGTCCGGGGACACCGCTGTCCGGGTCAGGGACGACGGGCGGGTGTGGGTCCTCGACGCCCGCGACCTGACCACTGTGCGCCAGGCGCTCCTGCCCGCCGGGGAACTCGTCCGCATGCGGCGCAGCCGCCCCGACGGCGGGTTCGAGACGACTGGCGGGGGACCCGTCGTGGTCAGCGCCGACGGCCGGGTGGTGGTCGCCGCGCGGCACCAGTTCGGCAACGGCGGGAATGTCGTGTTGTCCGTGGCGGGGGCGCCCGCGACCGTGGCGAAGGTGGCCGACGACGGCGTGGTGTCCCTGGCACTGACCGCCGACGGCGACCTGTTGCTGACCGCGTCCCAGCGCCTGATCCGCCTGTGGCACCTGCGGACCGGTGAACTCGTCACCGAGGTCGAGTGCGACCAGGACGTCAACGCGGTCGAGATGTCCGCCGACGGCAGTGCCTTCCTGGCAGTCCTCGGGCACTTCCACATCCAGTGCTGGGAACTGGACTGGGACTACCAGGTCCGCGCCCAGGCTAGCGGGTGGTGGTGATCCCGCCGCCGCACGGCGCCCCCGGCTCGATCGCGGCGGTCACCCGGTAGGCCGAGATGAACGCGCCGATCGCGTCGTCATCGGCGTCGTCGACGGTGAGCTGGTAGCCCCAGGCCTGGAGCGAGATCGGCGCCGACTGTCCCGGGTACGGGCTCATCATCATGTGCGACAACCCGCGTACCCGGGTGCTCAGCTTGCCCACCTCGGACGGCGGCAGGCCCGGCCGGAAGGTGATCCACACCGCGCCGTGCTCCAGGCTGTGCACGGCGTTGCCGTCCACGACGGGTGCGGTGTAGACATCGCCGTTGCAGTTCTGCCAGCGCTGGAAGTGCGGTCCGCCGGCCGGCGGGGTCATCGGATAACTGACCGGCTCCTGCACGTGGTCCGTCGAGAGCGCCCCCGGATTCGTCTCCCGATAGTTGATCACGGCGGAGAGGTCCCCGCCGCTGTCCCGCTGCTGGTACCAGAAGAACCCGGCCACGCCGCAGACCAGGAGCAGCAGCAGCGCCACCCCGCCGGCCACGATCCCGATGATCAGTCCGGTGCGTGGTCCCGACTTCGGGGCGGGCGGCACCGGCTGACCCGGCTGGTACGGGTACCCCGGCTGCTGCCCGTAACCGGGCGGCGGCACGTGCGGCTGGCCGTGCGGCGGCACAGCCGGTTGGCCGGGCGGCTGGGCGTATCCGGGCTGGGGCTCGCCGTACCCGGGCTGGGGCTGGCCGTATCCGGGTTGGGCTGGCTGGCCGTATCCGGGTTGGGGCTGGCCGTAACCCTGTTGCGGTACCGGCGGGGTGCCGTAGCCCGGTGGTGGTCCGGCCGGTGGATAGCCCGGTGCCGCCGGAGCCTGGCCGGGCGCCGGCAGCGGAGCGGTCGGCGGGGCGTACGTCGGAGGCAGCGGGCCCGGCGGGGAAGCCGGCGGCTGCTCGGCTGAGGGCTGCTCGGGATTGCTCATCGTGCCTCGCCTCCGAGGGGGGTGCGGGAAGGCCGATCCTATCGGGCTGTGCGCCCGCAAGGAGTTCGTCGGGGGTGAGCGTCGGCACCGACCGCCCTTGTGGTGCGGGAAACTGCCCGGTCACCATCCGTCGCCTGCGGGCTGACGCGGCGTGGCTGTTTCGGTAGGGTCGGCGGCAACCGTGACGTCGGGAAGGACCTCAATGCCCTTGTCGTCGTTCCAGTGGTTCTCAGCCTTGCACCACAGCACAGGTATGTGCTGCCGGCCGGCCCGGAGCGCGGGTCGTGGGAGATCAATCTCGGCGGAGACATGGTGGACCTGACTGAGGAGGAAACATGCGTCGGCGGCGCGGGCTCTCGGAAGGGCTGGTCGTCCGATAGGGCTCGCGTGCCCACCTTTCCGCTAACTTGGATCGACCGAGGTCGGGCGACTGTGATCGAGGCGCTGTGAGTGTCGGAGAGGCGAAAGCACGGCTTCAGCAGGGCGTCGAGTCGGCCGGTGTAGCTAGAACGATCATCGAGGGCATCGCAACCGATACCGGGGACGCCGCTCGGCTCGCTCAAACCACTCTGTACGACAGCGAGCACCCCGAGGCTACGAGAGCGTTGGCGTGTCTGAAGTCGGCTACCGATGAGTTGGATCTGGTCGTCCGGCGCATCGACATCAGTGTCGAAGCCGCCGACGAGTACCGGGAGACGCTTGGATGACCAGCGTCGGCGAGGTCGTCGCTCAACTGAAGGCAGTGGTCGAGCGCCTGGACCGCGCGGTTGTCACTGCTGGACGCGGACAGACTGAGACGGGACAGGCCCGCGACCTTTTCGCCGAGGTGGGACAGGGCAGCGATCATCGGCTGATCCGGACGGCAGTGACAGCCAGCAGTGAGGCGGCAGCCAAGTCCGGAAAGGCGGCCCGTCTCCTGGCAGAGGCCGCCGGTCACCTAGCCGCCTATGCCAACGTGATCGCTCCCGGCTCGGCCATCTCGAAGGATCAGGCCACCGATGCGGGTCCCTCGGGCGAGCGGCTTGTCAGTGAGGCTGAGAGGGTTGAACGCGGCCTCCGTGGGTTCAGCAGGAGGGTCGCGCAGAAGGCGGAGTCGGCTGGGGAGGCGGGCAAGAAGCTGGTTGACTTCCTGGCGGAGTCGAAGCCGTCGGGCACCGCGTCGACCACCCAACAGTTGCCGCCGACGCCGAGGAATCCGACGACGGCAGGGACGCCGGGCGATGCGGCTGAAGCCCTCGTTGTAACGGCTGCTGCGGTGGTGGCAGTCGCCCTGAAGTCTGCAAGCTTGCGAAGGAAGAGGAAGGAACCAAAGCGTGACTGATCGGACGGCCTACCTCGAACTCATACGAGAGCTGGTCAACGGCGATGCGGAGGCATACCGCGAACGCTGCGCGGAACTGGACGAGAAGGGCTGGGACGAACTTGGAATCGTCGTGGGTGCCGCCTTCTTCCTCGCTGCCCGCCAGCGTCGGGTGACCTTCCAGGACAACGCAGCCATCATCCGGTACGTCGCGGACACCCGTGCCGAGATGGCAGACACCAGCTTTGACCTTGATCCTGCGGTGGCCGAGAAGCTCCTCGCGGCGACGACAACAGGTGATACCGACGAGCTGGACGGCGTCGATCCCAACCTCATCATCGAGTCCGAGATGTTGCTGCTCTGGAAGCTGCTCAGGCCGCTGTCGGCAGATGAGCTGTCGAGGTTCCTGGCCGAGGTCGACTCGCTCTCAGCGCAGTGGGCTGAAGAGGAGTAGCTGCAACGGTGCTCGTTCGTCGGCACCCTTGAGCCTGGGCGGGATCGAGTAGCGGCCCGATCTACGCTTGTGGCGGATTTTCTGCCACGTAGGTGCCCTTGCCCGGGTGGCTCTCTATGAAGCCGCGTTCGCGGAGTACGCGCAACGCCGCCTGGGCAGTCGACAGGCCGACCTTGTAGTGCTCGGCGAGCTGGCCGTAGGTCGGCAGCTTGTCGCCGGGTGCCAACTCACCGCTGCGGATCTGTTCGGTGATGCCGTTCACGATCCGCAGATAGTCGGGTGTCCTGATGGTCATGGTGGTACTCCTCGCTCGGCACCCCTAGTTGACCACGACACGCAGGCCATGCACAACAAGGCCCACAGCCTCATTGACCTCATTGCCTTCATTGACTTCGTTGATGTGTCGCTGTAGCGTGACTCAGCGTGCGGCACTCCTCGCTCGGCGGCCTGGTGTTCCGCTCCCCGGGTGGCCTTGCCCGGAACGTGTCGGGGTGGCAGGCGGCCATCGGGCAGTGACCCGAACCTGGGCCGGTGGTTCCGGTCACCCCGACACCCCTGCACGACACTGAGATCGGAAGGGAGACACGCATGACGGGGCCGGAGCCCTGACGTACGGCTACTCCTGACTCATCGGCGGTGGGTGGCGCTTGCGTCAGTGCTCGTCGCCGCCTTCGCCGGCCAGCTCCGGGCGATGTTTCGCGGTCCACTCCTCGACGTCGGATGCGCGCCACACCTTGCCCTGTTGCAGTTCGGCGATCGATGCCGGAAACGTCCGGTGGACGTGCTGGCGTAGACCCGCTGACGGCTGATCCCACCCAGCCGCATCCGGATCTCGTGTGCGCCCATCAGTCGGATGACCGTGACCGTAGGCGCTTCAACTGGCCGAAAGGAAGGTTTCGATGTTCAGCGCTGACTTGGAGTCGACCTCCGCCACACCGCCCCCGGAGGCGGCCCCCACCGAGGACACACCAGCCGAAACACCAGTCAAAGTCCCCGCCCAGGACGTGCCGGTGGACACGCCGGAGGCGAGTGCGGCGTGGGCGGCGGAGCAGGTGGCGGGCGAGCTGCGGGACGCCTGCCTGACGGTCGCTGCGGCTGCCGCGCTGCTCGAACGGACCGGTGCCGGCTCGGCCCATCCGGAGCTGCGGCAGGCCCGCCGCTGCACCGAGGACGCGCTCGACCTGGCCCACCACGCGGAGCAGTTGGTCGGCAGCGGCATCCGCCGGGTGCACGAGCGCTTCGGCCGGGATGACGTGACGAGCATCGGGCAGGTCGCCGGCACCCTCAACATCTCGCAGACCCAGTTCGCCGAGGCGGCCGAGCGGATCGCCGGGCTGCCCGACCGGCTGCGCGGGGCCGGGCAGCGGCTCCGGGACGCGGGCGACCCGGACTGTTCCACCGACACCGTGACCGAGCAGTGGTCGCAGGCCGCCGACCAGCTCGGCCTGATGACGGCCAGCCTGACCGAGGCGGCCGGCGCGCTCGCCTCGTACACGGATCGGCTCACCGGCGCGACCACCTAGAGCCTCTTCCGGGCGCCGTGGGGGCATGGCGGCCGGAAGCGGGAAAGGGCCCGGGGCGGATGCCGGGCTCCGGTCGCCGGCTGTCCGGACAGCCGGCGACCGACCCCGTCCGCCTCGGCGCCGCCCGCCGCCACCCCTCCCGGAGGACCGACATGCAGCGACAGCCCAGCGCGACGACAGCGGGCCGGAGGCCGCGATGATCTATCGAGCCCGGCGGCACATCGAGCCACCCCAGGTCCGTGCCGCCACCTTCGGTTCGCGGTGGCGCGGCCTCGACCCCGAAGAGGTGTACGCCTACCTCCGCCGCCTCGCCGACGAACTGGAGCACCTGCGGCAGGCCGAGAATATGGCCCGCACCGAGGCGGAACGCTTCCGGCAGGCGCTGCGGCTGTGGCAGACCCGGCACGCCCGCTGCTGGTCCGTCGACCCGCACCGACCCACGCCGAACCGGGGACACTGGTGAGCGGCGCCGACCTCGACGCGCCCGCCCTGGCCAGCCGGTGGACCGGCTATCTCGAACTGATCCGGGAACTGGTCAGGGGCGACGCGGAGGCATACCGCGAGCGGTGCGCGCAACTGGACGAGACCGGCTGGGCGGATCTGGGGCTGGTGGTCGGCGCCGCGTTCTTCCTCGCCGTCCGGCTGCGTCCGCGTGCGTTCCCGGACCGGGTGGAAATCATCTGGTACGTCGCCGACGCCCGAGCCGAAATGGCCGACACAAGCTTCGACGTCGACCCGAGAACCGCCGAACGGCTCATCGGAGCCGCCACGATCAGCAACCCCGACGACCTGGACGGCCTCGACCCCGACGCCGTGATCGAGGCCGAGATGCTGCTGCTCTGGAAACTTCTCCGGCCACTCTCCGACGACGAGTTGGCCGGTTTCCTGGCCGAGGTCGACGTGCTCGCGACCCGGTGGGCAGCGGATTAGCAGTGCCGAACCCGCGCAACCTTCACCCAGAACGCTGGAGTGCCTTGCGCTAAGTTCGTCGGGTGTCGCAGTCGGCGGAGCCTCCTGTTGAGCTACGGAGGTTGTTTCGCGACTTTGATCCGGGCTGCCGGACTCTGCCTGTGCCTCTTCCGCCGGGACGAGCCGTAGCCGGGGATGAGGGCGCCGACGAGCATCCCGCGTTGTGGCTCAGTGACGGCCCGGCAGCGCCCGGGCTTTGGCCGTCACTACGGTCCGGGCATTCGGAGTGCGGACTGTGGCCGCTGCTGCTGGACAGCTATCAGCGGGATGCCCGCCGGCCCTGGGACGACGGCGAGTTGTGGCCCGAGGCCATGTCTTCTCCGGCCGAGCATGATCCTGGAGAACTGCTCGCCGCCTGGTGGGCGTCTCACACGAGCACGGACGACGAGGATGATCAACTGTCCGCAGCCGAGCGGATCGCCGTCACGGCGCCGTACGGGCAGGAGTGGCCGGGCCTTGCCGGTGCGATGCGGTGCCGGGTAGATCCGGACGAACACGCGGACCACAGCGCGGCGGAGATGCTGCGGGACAAGCCTGGACTGCGCCTCGGTCTGGTCGCGGCTGACCGCGGCAGCGACGCGCTGACCGTGGCGGGATGGCAGGGCGCGGTCAACTACGTCAACGACACCGCAGAGCTGTCGGCTGTGTTGCGATCCTGGGAGGACCGGTTCGGTGCTCGGCTGATCGGGGTCGGATTCGCCGAGCTGTATCTGAGCGTGGCCGCCCTACCGTCAGATCGTGCGGAGGCCACCCGGGTGGCGGCGGAGCACTTCGCGTTCTGCCCGGACAACGTCTGGCAAGCAGGGCGCGCGCACACGCTCACCGCCTACGCCGAGCGGCTGATGAACGCCCCGATCTGGAGCTTCTGGTGGGACTGACACCTCATGCGATCTGGCGTAGGTCGTTGCCGTAGTCGAAGATGATCCGCATCCGTGCACCGAGCGCACGAGCGTAACGGCTCAGCGTGGCAACCTCGTTGACGTCCAGGTCGCCGTTCTCGATCTGGCTGACACGACCGGGCGTCACGCCCATCAGTTCGGCAACCTGACGTTGGGTGAGGCCCAGCCGCTTGCGTTCCTCAGCCAGGTGGAAAGCGTTGCTCCACGCCTCGGTGCGGGCATGTTCCACGGCGAGCGCGTCGTCGTCACCATCGTGCAGCTCCGCGCGGACTTCCTCCCAATCGTGGAACTCGCTCACGATTCCTCCTCCCTCCGTTTTCTCTCGGAAGCCAACCAGTTCTCGTACGCGATTTTCCGCTATCGGGATCATCGCTTCGTACCATCGCGACCAGTTGCCGGCCTTGTTGCCACCAACCAGCAGCACCGCCTGGGACCAGGGGTCGAAGACGAAGATGACCCGGATTGCGACGTCGCGGCCCGACCTCGGCCGCAACTCCTTCAGGTTGCTGATGTTCGAGTCCCGCAGCGTGTCGACAAGTGGACGACCGAGCCCGGGCCCGACTTCGGCAAGCATGTCGATGGCGACGTTGACAGACCGGTACGCGTCCGCGTCCGACTGACGCAGGGTACGGAGCCACTCGCGGACGTCGGTTGTCACCTTGATCGTCCAACGGCGGGTCGGCTCGGGTGGCACCAGCAAACTATAGCCCGATCTATACCCGCTCGCGCTCAGGTGGGACGACAACTGTCTCGGCACGCCATGCCAGTGGGGTCGCGCGGTGGCCCCGGATGCCTGTCCCGACAACCGGGTGTCGTCGGTCGGAGCGGGACGGTACTGTGCACTCGCCTTGGCGCGCGAACGGGGGAGGAGTGCTCGGGTGGGATACACGTTCCATGTCGACCTGCGGGGCATTGTCGATCTGCTCAGCCATCATCTCTATGCCAGTC
The DNA here is from genome assembly GCF_049179135.1 of Plantactinospora sp. WMMB782. Taxonomy (NCBI): domain Bacteria; kingdom Bacillati; phylum Actinomycetota; class Actinomycetes; order Micromonosporales; family Micromonosporaceae; genus Plantactinospora; species Plantactinospora sp. WMMB782. Next base: position 3,203,809 of record NZ_JBMHMC010000007.1, read on the forward strand.
CACAGGTCTACGTCCGGGAGCTGATGCAGAACGCGGTGGACGCGATCGCCGCCCGGCGGATCGGTGAGCCGGATGCCCGGGGCGAGGTCCGGATCGAGTCGCCCACCTCGACCGGCGACGGAACGCTGCGGATCCACGACTCCGGGATCGGGCTGACCGAGGAGCAGGTGCACGAGCTGCTCGCCACCATCGGCCGCAGCTCCAAGCGGGACGACTTCGGCTTCGCCCGGCAGGAGTTCCTCGGCCAGTTCGGCATCGGCCTGCTCTCCTGCTTCCTGGTCGCCGACGAGATCCGGGTCTGGACCCGGCAGGGCGACGCCCCGACCGTGGAGTGGACCGGTTACGCCGACGGGCGCTACGAGGTCGAGCTGGCGCCCGCCGACCGGCAGCGCCCCGAGCCGGGCACCACCGTCACCCTGGCGCCCCGGCGGGACATGGAGCACTGGCTGGAAGCCGAGACCGTGCACCGGCTCGCCGCGCTCTACGGCTCGCTGCTGCCGATCCCGGTACGCGTCGACGACCTGCCGGTCACCGCCGGGCCGGCACCCTGGGAGACCGATCCGGCGGAGAGCGGGCTCGCCCGGCGGAGCCGGCTGGCGACGTACGCCCAGGAGGTTTTCGGGTTCACGCCGTTCGCCACCGTCGACCTGGCGGTGCCGGAGGCGGGCCTGCGGGGTGTCGCGTTCGTGCTGCCGGCCCCGGCGAACCCGGCGACCCGGGTCGCGCACCGGGTCTATCTCAAGCGGATGCTGCTGTCGGAGAGCATCGAGGGGCTGCTGCCGGAGTGGGCGTTCTTCGTCCGCTGCGTTGTCGACACCAGCGAGCTGCGGCCGACCGCCAGCCGGGAGGCGCTCTACGAGGACTCGTTGCTGGAGCAGGTGCGCGAGGCCCTGGGCGACCGGTTGCGCGGCTGGCTGACCCAGCTCGGCCGGAGCGGGTCGCAGCAGCTCGCCGAGTTCCTCCGGATCCACCATCTCGGGGTCAAGGCGCTGGCGGTGCACGACGACGAGATGCTGCGCCTGGTCGACCAGTGGTGGCCGTTCGACACCAACCAGGGCCGCCTGACCCTTGCCGAGTTCCGGGACCGGTTCGGTGCCGTGCGCTACACCCCCTCGGTGGACGAGTTCCGGCAGATCGCCTCGGTCGCCGCCGCCCAGTCGATCCCGGTGGTGAACGCCGGCTACGTCTACGAGGCCGAGCTGGTGGCCCGGCTGCCCGACCTCGACCCGGCGATCCAGGTCGAGGCGCTCAACTCGACCGACCTGGCCGCCGAGCTGGAGCCACTCGACCCGGCGACCGCGCTGACCGTACGCCCGTTCCTGGCCACCGCGCAGCGCACCCTGGACCGGTTCGGCGTCGAGGTGCAGGTGAACGCCTTCGACCCGATCAGCCTGCCGGCGCTCTATCTGCTCGACGGGGACACCGCCCTGCAGATGGACCTGCGGCAGCGGCAGCAGGAGGCCGACGAGACGTGGACGGCGATCCTCGGGTCGCTCACCGCCGGGCACGACGACCGGCCCCGGCTCGTCCTCAACCACCGCAACCCGCTGGTCCGGCAGGCGATCGGCGTCGGTGACGAGCAGTTGACGGTACTGGCTGTCGAAGGTCTGTACGTCCAGGCGCTGCTCCTCGGTCATCAGCCGCTGCGCCCGGTCGACACCGCCGCGCTCAACCAGTCCTTCCTCGGACTGCTCGGCAGGGCGATGGCCGCCGGCACCGAGGCGTCGAAGTCGGGGGCAGAGCCGAAGTCGGAGCCGTCGGAGGAGGACCGGTGACCGCCTCGGAGCACGACCTGGAGGAGATGCTCGCCCAGGCGTGGAGCCTGCCGGACGGTCCGGCCCGGTTCGCCGCGCTGGACACGGTCTTCCGGCACGCCGACGCCGCAGGAAACGTCGAGTTCGCCTTCCGGGCCCGGATGAACTCCATGAGCGGCTTCCACCACGGCGGCGACCCGACCCGGCTCTTCCTCGCCTTCTCCTGGTGCCTGGCCACCTTCGACAAGCAGCCGGAGGTGGCCCACTCGCACGACGCCCACTCACTGCTCTGGAACTTCAAGTGGGTCGTCTGGTCCCTGCCACAGTTTCCGGAGATCCCGCTGGAGCGCACCGCGGCGGTACTCGACGACATGGAGCGCCGCTACCTGCTGGGCGGGCACAGCCTGCACGCCGTCTATCAGCACCGGTGGCTGGTGGCGCACCACGTCGGCGACTTCGGCACCGCCCAGGAGTGGTACGACCGGCTGCTCACCGCGCCCCGGGACGGCCTCTCCGACTGCCATGCCTGCGTACCCTCCGGTCAGGTTCGCCACCTGGTCTCGCTCGGCCGGTACGAGGAGGCGATCACGGTCGGCGAGCCGTACAAGCGGGGCGGGTGCACCGAGCAGCCACAGTGGATGCTCGCCGAGCTGCTGCCGGCGATGCTGCACACCGGCCGGCTCGACGACGCGGTCGACGCGTTCCGGCGCGGCTACGCGCTGGTCCGCAACGACCGGCACCATCTCGACAACATCGGCCGCTACCTGCACTTCTGCGGCCTCACCGGCAACGAGACCCACGGGCTGGAGATCGTCGAGCGGCATCTGGGGTGGCTGGAGCGGCCGTCGTCGCCGTACGCGGCGATGGAGTTCGCCTCGGCGGCGGCACAGGTGCTCGGTCGGCTGCGGGCGGCCGGACACGGCGACCTGGTCGTGCGGCGCCGCTTCGACGGCGGCCGGCGCGAGGAGACGAGCGTGGCCCGGCTGCACGACGAGCTCGTCGCGCACGCGCGGGAACTGGCCGCCCGGTTCGACGCGAGGAACGGCAACACGCACCAGAGCGGCCGGGTCGAGGCGCGGATGGTGGCGGAGCCGGTCGTCGACCGGCTACCGCTGACGGTGCTCGCCGGCCGGGCAGCGGCCGACCAGGGCAGTCCGCTGCGGAAGACGCTCGACCGGCTGCTGGAGCGGCTCGCCGGAGAACTCGCCGCCGGTGACGAGCCCGGAGCGGCCCGGACCCGGTTCGAGGTCGCCCGGACGCTGCACGAGGGGGGCGGCGACTGGCAGGACGCGGTGGAGGCGGCCGAGGAGGCGCTGCGGTCGCTGTCCGGGGCCGGGCTGACGGATCTGGTGCTGAGCTGTCGATACGTGCTCTGGCAGCTCTATTCTGGCCGGATCTACCAGCACCGTGCCGAGGCGGCCGAGCAGATCGCCGCGCTGGTGGCCGCCGAGCGGCTGCCGGCGGAGGTGCCGCCGGTCGAGGTGCTGCTGGAGGGGGCGGCTGACCGGGCCCCGGCTTCCGAGGCGATCGGCTGGTTGATCGAGGCGGCCGACCGGCACCGGCTCCGGGCGGCCAGGCGGGCGTCTTCAACCTCGACGGCGGCGAGCGGAGTCGGCGGACTGCCGGACCCCGGGAACGGGAAGGAGGCCGGGGACGGAGAGCAGGCCGGGGACGGAGATCCGGTCGCGGCAGAGTTCCGTACGCTGCGCAAGGCACTTCTCCGGCTGTCGAGCCAACCACCCAACGAACGCGGCCTGACCGTGCTGGCCCGGGTCGACGGGCTGCTCGCGGCGGGGCAGACCGACGGGCTGCTCCCGGCGGCCCCCGATACGTCGCCGGAAGATCTTGTCGCTCTCCAGCAGGCGGCGGCAAAGGTGCTGGCCGGTGCTGACCGGCTCGACGAGGCGATGGCGCGGCTGGATCAGGCGGTAGCGCTGCTCGGCGACGTACCGGATCAGGAGCAGGCGGCGGCGATCCGCAGCAGCCGGGCCCGGCTGCTGTTGCACGTCGGGCGGCCGGCCGAGGCGGAGGCCGACGCGAGGGCGGCGATCGGCGCCGAGCCCGACGCGTGGACCGGGCCGATCCTGCTGGTCAAGGCACTTCGGGCTCAGGACAGGCAGGACGAGGCCGCCAAGGTGATGACCGAGCACAACCTCGACGAGGAGGACCTGGACTACGACGACGAGTGACGGTCACGAACCCCGGGAAGGGCAGGTGCGCTGCCGATCCTCGCACCTGCCCGGGCGCGGACGGGACCGAGACGTCCGCTCCCTGACCGAGACGTCCGCTCCCTGACCGAGACGCCGGGGTGGACGTCAGTCCATCCACTCGCCGCCGCGCATCACCTGGACGACGTTCAGGTCGTCGTCCAGCACCACCAGGTCGGCGCGCCAGCCGGGCAGCAGGGCACCGATCCGCCGTTCGCCGAGCCCGATCGCCCGGGCCGGGGTGGTCGACGCCATCCGGCAGGCGTCCACAATCGGGATGCCGGCCGACACCGCCGCGCGCAGCGCCACGTCCATGGTCAGCACGCTCCCGGCGATCGCGCCGGGGGAAGAGGTCGGCGAGGAGTCCGAGGTGGCCAGCCGGACCGTACCGTCGGCCACCACGACCGGCTGACCGCCCAGCTCGTACTCGCCGTCCGGCATCCCGGCCGCCGCCATCGCGTCGGTGATCAGGGCGGCCCGGTCCGGCCCGGCGACCCCGGCGGCGAACGCCAGGGTGCCCTCGTGCAGGTGTACGCCGTCGGCGACCAGTTCGCAGACCACGTTGGGGGAGCCGAGCAGCGCGAAGACCGGCCCCGGCTCCCGGTGGTGCGGGCTGGGCATGCCGTTGAAGAGGTGGGTCGCCACCGTCGCCCCGGCGATCACCCCGGCGCCGACCTGTTCGTAGCTGGCGTCGGTGTGCCCGATCGCGGCGACGACCCGCCGGGAGACGAGCAGTTCGATCGCGGCCAGCGCACCGGGCAGTTCGGGGGCGAGGGTGACCATCCGGACCGTACCGTCGCCGAGGGCGAGCAGTTCGGTCAGCTCGTCCAGCGACGGATCGCGGAGGAACTTCGGGTTCTGTGCCCCGCAGCGCACCCCGGACAGGTACGGCCCCTCGTAGTGCACGCCAACCAGCACGCCCTCCTTGACCAGCGGGGCGTACGCCTCGGTGGCGTCCCGCATCAGCTCGGGGGGTGAGCTGACCAGGCTGGCCAGCATGCTGGTGGTGCCGTGTCCCAGGTGGAAGGTGGCGGCGGCCCGCGCCTCGTCGGCGTCTCCGGTGGTGAAGGTGTGCCCGCCGCCGCCGTGGCTGTGTATGTCGACGAAGCCGGGCACGATCCAGTGCCCGTCCCGGATCGACGGGTACTCGGCGACCGCCGAGATCCGGTCGCCGTCCAGTTCCACACACCCCTGGCGGATCACGCCGGTCGGGGTTACCACTTTGCCACTGATCCGGGCGGTCATGTCGTCTCCTCGGTGCGCTCGTCGTCGCCATGACATATCAGACCGAACCGACCGACGACGTCGTCGGGCCCGGTCGTGTCGCATTACCCGCCGCGGCTACCCGGCGATCCCGCCGTCGCCCCTCACGAGCCGTCGGGAGTGTCCAGGGTGTCCAGGGTGTCCAGGGCGAGCAGGGCGGCGCCGAGCGAGCCGGCCTCGTCGCCGAGGGCCGCGCGCAGCAGCCGGGGCTCGGTCTGGAAGGTCAGCCGCTGCCGCAGCGCCACCCCGAGCGGGTCGAGCAGCTCCGCGCCGGCCTCGGCCAGCCCGCCGCCGAGTACGACGGCCTCGGTGTCGTAGAGCGCCTGCGCGATGGCCAGCCCGTCGGCCAGGGCGTCGATCGTCTCCCGCCACACCCGCGCGGCGGCCTCCTCACCGCCGGCCGCCCGGGTGACCACCTCGGCGGCGGTGACCGGGACACCGGCCAGTGCCGTGTAACGCCGGCCGACGGCGGCGGCCGAGGCGACCGCCTCCAGGCAGCCGAGCCGTCCGCAGCCGCAGCGCGGCCCGTCGGGGCGTACGACGACGTGGCCCAATTCGCCGGCGGCGCCGTGCGCGCCCGGGAAGGCCGCGCCGTCGACCACGTGCGCGGCGGCGATGCCGGTGCCGATGGCGAGGAAGAGCACGTGCCGGGTGCCGCGCCCGGCACCGAGCCGCGCCTCGGCGAGCCCACCGGCCCGCACGTCGTGGCCGAGCGCCGCCGGCAGCCCGAGCCGCGCTCCGACCAGCTCCCGCAGGGGTACGTCCCGGAAGCCCAGGTTGGCCGACCAGACCGCCAGGCCGGTGGTCTCGTCGACAACTCCCGGCACGGCGAGCCCGGCCGCGACCGGGGTCAGCCCGTCGGCCCGCGCCTTGCCGGCGAGTCCCTCGGCCACGTCGAGGATGCTGCCGACCACCGCCGTCGGGCCGCGCTCGGCCCCGGTGGGGTGTCGTTCGGTGTGCGTGACCCGCCCGTCGGGGCGGACGAGGGCGCACTTCATCCCGGTACCGCCGACGTCGAGGGCGACGACGACCTGCCCGCCCCGGCCGCTGCTGCTCCGGCCGCTGCTGCTCCGGCCGCTGCTGCTCCGGCCGCTGCCGGCGCTCGGGGCGCCTTCGGCGGTCGGCTGGCTCGGCCCGGCGGCACCTGTCACGCCAGTACCACGGAACGGCTGAGGTGCCGGGGCGCGTCCGGGTCGAGGCCGCGTCCCTTGGCCAGGGCGACCGCGAAGCGCTGCGCCAGGATCAGGTCGGCCATCGGGTCCAGCGGGGTACGCCCGGCCGCCCAGCCGCCGATCACCGCGTGCACGCCGTGGGTCCGGCTGTGCACGAAAGCGGCCCCGGTGGCGGCGATGTCCTCGGCCAGCCCGTCCGGGATCTCGCCGAACGCCCAGACCACCCGTCCCGGGCCGGCGATCGAGATCGGGCCGTGCCGGTAGTCCATCGCCGGGTACGCCTCGGCCCAGGCGGTCGCCGCCTCGCGGCACTTCAGCGCCGCCTCGTGGGCGATCCCGACCGTCCAGCCCCGGCCGAGGAAGGTGATCTGCTCGACCCGGGCGGGGTCGAACGGCAGCGGGGCGCGTACCGCCACCTCGGCGTCGGCGGCCAGTGCGGAGATCCCGGTGCCGAGGTGGGCCCGGAGCAGGGCCAGGGCGCTGGTGGCGAACCGGGTCTGCACCACCGAGCGCTCGTCGGCGAAGGGCATCGGCACGGCCTGTTCGGCGAGGTCGACGGCTGGCGAGGCGGGGTCGCCGACCAGTACGGTGCTCGGCCGGCGACCGCGCAGCGCGGCGAGCACGTCCAGCACCTCGGTGGTGGTGCCGGAGCGGGTGATCGCCAGCACCCGGTCGTAGCGGCGGTCGAGCGGGAACTCGGAGGCCTGGAAGGCGTCGGTCTCGCCGTGCCCGGCGCGCTCGCGCAGCACCGCGTACGCCATCGCCATGAACCAGGAGGTGCCGCAGCCGACGACGGCGATCCGCTCGCCGGGCCGGGGTAGCGCGGCGGTGGAGTCGGCGGCCAGCGCGGCGGCCTGTCGCCAGCACTCGGGTTGACTGCTGATCTCCGCGTCGACGTGGCCCATCGCAGCTCCTCGCGGGGCGGGAAGCCGCACCGGCGGACGGCGCCATGTGACGGCGGACCGGCCTGCGCAATACGGCTCGGTTAGACGATCTTTCGCGCGTTATTCTGCGCGAAACACGACGGTGGTGGCAACCGTGCGCAGCTTTGCGCAGCACAAAGTTTTGCGGCCGGGTGTTTCGCGCACTATTGTGCACGGAATCTCCGCAACGGAGCTGGATCCGCAACGGAGCTGGAGGCGGGAGGCCCGGGGTGGACCGCTACGCGCGATGGAACGCACTGCTCGAACTGCTCACCGACTCCGGTCGGGTCAGCGTGGAGGACGCGGCCGCCCGGCTGGACGTCTCGCAGGCGACCATCCGGCGTGACTTCGACCAGCTCGCCCAGCAGCAGATGATCACGCGTACCCGGGGCGGAGCCGTCGCCAACGGCGTCTCGTACGACCTGCCGCTGCGTTACAAGACCGCCAAGCACTCGGCCGAGAAGCAGCGGATCGGCGCCGCCGCCGCGGCCCTGGTCGCCCCGGGCATGGTGGTCGGGCTCAACGGCGGCACCACCACCACCGAGGTGGCCCGGGGGCTGGCCGTCCGGCCCGACCTGAACAGCAGCGCCGACGGCGCCCAGTTGACCGTGGTGACGAACGCGCTGAACATCGCTAACGAGCTGCTGGTCCGGTCCCGGATGAAGATCGTGGTGGCCGGCGGGGTGGTCCGGCCGCAGTCCTTCGAACTGGTCGGCCCGCTCGGCGGCGCGTTGCTGCGCGAGGTCACCCTGGACGTGGCGCTGCTCGGGGTGGATGCCATCGACGTACAGCTCGGTGCGGCGGCGCACCACGAGGGCGAGGCGTCGATGAACAACCTGATGGTGGCGCGGGCCAAGCGAGTCGTGATCATCGCCGACTCGTCCAAGCTGGGCGGGCACGCCTTCGCCCGGATCTGCCCGATCGAGCGGGTGGAGACCCTGGTCACCGACTCGGGTGCGGACCCGGCCACCGTGCAGGCGTTCCGCGACGCGGGTGTCAACGTCGTCTGCGCCTGACCGCGTCGTCTGCGCCTGACCGCCCCACCGGCAGCCCGGATCGCGCCCGGTCCGACCGTCGCTCCGTCGCTCGGGTGCTCTGTCGCTCGGGTGCTCTGTCGCTCGGGTGCTCTGTCGCTCGGGCGCTCTGTCGCTCCGGCGAGCATGCCGCCCGAGGGCTCGGGGCGAGCTGGTCGGCCGAACGATTCGGTCGAAGGACCGGCCGGGAGGCGACCGGCGGCTACCAACGGGCGATGCGGACGTACCGGGCATCGCCGTACGGTCGGCTCCGTCGAGTCCCAACCAGTGACGGTGAGGTGTTCGGTGATGGCCGGAGACGACGACCGGAGGCGGTTCCTGCGGCGTGCCGCCGGTGCCGGAGCGGTGGCGGTCAGCGCGGCGGTGGGCGCGGGCGGGGTGTCGATGGGCGCGGACCGGGCCGCCGAGGCGTCTCCGCCGGACCGCCGGCCGGAAAGCCCCGTGGTGGGTACCTGGCGGGGTGTGGTCACGCTGCCGCACGAGGAGGAGGTGGCACTCCTCACCTTCCTGCCGGGCGGCTTCTTCCTCTCCTTCGCCCAGGGGATCCACATCGCCACCGGGCGCTGGCGGCCCACCGGGCGACGTACCGTGACGTTCACCCTCTGGCAGGTGCTGCCGGACGACCTGAAGGGGCTGCCGCTGCGCTACAACGGCGAGGTCCGGGCACTGCACCACGCCGAGGTGCACGGCGACACGCTGACCAGCCAGGGCACCTACCGGGGGCTCGACATCGACGGCAACGAGACCGGCCGGGGGCCGGTGAGCGCCCGAGCGACCCGCTTCGACGTCAGTACCTTCTGACCCCACGGCGACCGCGCCGCCGACCACGGCCCAGCTCAGCGGAGCAGGCCGGCGCGGTACGCCAGGATCGCCGCCTGCACCCGGTTGCCGAGCTGGAGCTTGGCGAGCAGCCGGCTGACGTGGCTCTTCACGGTGGCCTCGCTGAGATGGAGCCGCCGGCCGATGTCGCTGTTGGTGAGCCCTTCGCCGAGCGCGACAAGCACCTCCCGCTCCTTGCCGGTGAGCACTTCGAGCCGGCGGAGCGCGTCGTGCCGGTGCGGGTCGGCCGGCTCGGCGAACCGGTGCAGCAGCCTTCGGGTGACCTGTGGCGAGAGCATGGCGTCACCGGCGGCGGCGCTGCGCACCGCGGCGGCCATCTGGTCGGCGGTGGCGTCCTTGAGCAGGAAGCCGACCGCGCCGTGCCGCAGCGCCGTCGCCACGTACTCGTCGAGGTCGAAGGTGGTCAGCACGACCACCTTCGGCGGTTCCGCGGACCGGGCCAGCGCGGCGGTCGCGTCGAGCCCGTCGGCCCGGGGCATCCGGATATCCATCAGCACCACGTCGGGGCGCAGTTCGCGGGCCCGGCGCACCGCCTCGGCCCCGTCGCCGGCCTCGCCGACCACCTCGATGTCGTCGTACGCGTCCATGATCGTCCGGAGCATTCCCCGGACCATCCACTCGTCGTCCACCACAAGCAGCCGGATCACCGGCCCACCTCCAGGTCCGGGCCGGTCACCGGCAGCCGGGCGGACACCTCGAAACCGCCGCCGCCCGGTCGACGGGTGCGCAGGGTGCCGCCGACCAGCCGGACACGTTCGGCGATGCCGAGCAGCCCGTGTCCGCCACCCGGCGCCACGGCCGGCGCACTGGTACCGCCGTCGTCCCGGACCACCAGCCACAGCCCGTCGCGGTCCGAGCCGACCGCCACACTGGCGCGGGCGTCGTACGCGTGCTTGTGCACGTTCGTCAGCGCCTCCTGCACCACCCGGTAGGCGGCGTGCTGCACCAGCGCCGGGACGGAGAGTCCGGGCTCGACGAAGAGTTCGACGGTGTGCCCGAGGGCCCTGGACGCGGCCACCAGCTCGGCCAGGTCGTCGAGGCCGGGCTGTGGCCGCAGCGGTGCGTCGGCGCCGTCCCGCAGCACCCCGACCAGGGTACGCAGCTCGGCCAGCGCCTCCCGGCCGATGCCCTGGATCCGGCCGGCGATGGTGACCGCGTCCCGCCCCCGCGCCGACTCCAACGCGGTGGCGTGCAGCACCATCAGCGCCACCCGGTGGGTGACCACGTCGTGCATGTCCCGGGCGATCTGGGCCCGCTCCTCGGCCCGCGCCTGGTCGATCCGGAGCCGCTCCTCGCGCTCGTTGCGCCGGGCGCGTTCCTCCAGGTTCGCCAGCACCTCCCGCCGGGACGACAGGTAGAGCCCGACCAGCACCGGCAGGACGCAGAGCGCGACGCTCAGCGGTGCGCCCGCGTCACCGCCCTTGGACCGCCAGATCGGCCAGGCCACCGCGGTCACCATCACGGCGGTGAGCGCCACCCGCAACCGGGTCGAGCGCAGGTGGGCACCGACGGAGTACTGCGCCAGGATCGTCCCGGGGTACGCCCCGACGACGACCCAACAGAGCAGGGCGGAGCCCCAGAACAGCAGTGGCCGGTCACGCCGGAGGAGCAGGGCGAGCCCGGTGAGCACCCCGAGGGTCGCGTTGACGGCCAGCGGAGCACGCTGGCCGGCGAGCGGGGAGCCGTCGAACAGCCCGGACTGCAACCCGTCCCAGACGCCGGCCAGCACGCAGACACCGGCGAGTGGCAGGTCCACGGCGAGACGGTGGCGGGGACCCATGTCGGAGAAGTCTAGGCAGGTCGGCCGGGTGTCGCCTCGGCCGTTGGACTCAGCCGAAAGTAGTGGCCGGCGGCGGTGCCGGGCGACCGTCGGGGGCTGGCCGGACCCATCTCGGCCGATGCGGGCCCGGCCCGGCCGAACCTAGCGTCGGTGCATGGCTGTCGATCTCCGACCCGAACCCGCCGGCCCGGCCACCGACCGGCGCCGGCCCGCCTCCGTCACCGCGCTGCACTGGGTCTTCGTCGGCTTCGCCGGCCTGACCGTCGGGGCGCTGCTGGGCGGCTCCGACGTTCCGGTACTCCGGGCGGCGGCCCTGCTCGGCTATCCGGTGGCGGCGCTGCTGTCGGTGCTCGCCGCGCTGCGCGGACCGGAGCGCGGTCGCCGGATCACCATCGGGCTGCACCTGGTGCTGGCGCCGGTGCAGTTCGTCTTCGGCATCCCGGCCCCGGTCGCGCTGCTCGGCATCCCGCTGTCGTTGACGATCCTGGGGCTGAGCCGACCGAGGTTTCCGCGGATGTCGCCCCGGACCCGGAGGATCTGGCTGGTCCTGCACGTCGGGTTCAGCGTCGGCTGGCTCGGGGTGGCGCTGACCATGACCGTACTGGCGATCATCGGCAGCGCCGCCGGTTCGCCCGCGCTGCGGCACGGGGCGTACGAGGTGCTGCACGTCGTCGACCTGGCGGCGGCGATCCCGTCGATGTTCCTCGCCATCATCACCGGCCTGGTGCTCTCGCTCGGTACGAAGTGGGGACTGGTCCGGCACTGGTGGGTGCTGGTCAAGTTCGCCATCTCGGTGAGCATTCCGGTGGTCGCCGGAACCGTGGAGAGTGCGCTCGCCGACGAGCTGGCGCTGCGTACTGTCGACCCGGCCGCCGAACCGGGTGCCACCGGTGTCGCCCTGACGGCCTGCCTGGCCGCGTTCACCGTCGCACTCTGGGCCGCCACCATCCTGTCCGTGACGAAGCCGTGGCCGCGGACCAGGTGGGGGCGCTCGGCCGACGCCCGGGAGCGGACGGCCCGCCAGCCCGCGATGGGGTCTCGGGCCGAGCGGACGAGGTGACCACCGTGCCTCGCCGTCCCCGTCGCTCACCTGGACAACAGAGGCGTTACGCGGCACGGATAACGCCTCTGTTGTCCAGGTCAGCGATCCGGGCGACGCCGGAAACAGCCGGCGCGGCGCGGGACGGCGCGGCGCGGGACGGCGTGCGCGGCGCGGGACGGTGCGGCGTCGGGCGGTTGTCGCTGGCGAAGTAGCGTGCATCGCGCGGTAGTGCGCAAAGCGATGGTACGGTGTCGGTCGTTATCCGGACATGAGCGATGGCGGACACGACCAGAGAGGCCGAGATGGCTGCCGTACTGGAGATCGAAGGTCTGCGCAAGACCTACCGGAGTAGACGCCGGGGCACCCGGCAGGCGTTGGACGGCTTCGACATGCGCGTCGAGGCGGGCCAGGTGCACGGCTTCCTCGGCCCGAACGGCTCGGGCAAGACCACCACCCTGCGTACGCTGCTCGGGCTGATCCGGCCCAACGGAGGCCGGATGGCGATCCTCGGCCAGGAGGTGCCGGCGGCCCTGCCCACGGTCGCCGGCCAGGTGGGCGCCATCGTCGAGTCCCCGCAGTTCTTCCCGCACTTCTCCGCCCGGGACACCCTCTCGCTGTTGGCCGGCGCCGGTGGCGTGCCGCAGACCCGGGTGATGGAGGTGCTGGAGCTGGTCGGGCTGCGGGAGCGGGCCAGGGACCGGGTCAAGACCTACTCGCTGGGCATGAAGCAGCGGCTGGCCGTCGCCTCCGCGCTGCTGAAGAACCCGAAGCTGCTGATCCTGGACGAGCCGGCCAACGGTCTCGACCCGGGCGGCATCCGGGAGATGCGCACCCTGATGCGGGATCTCGCCGCCTCCGGTATGACCGTGGTGGTCTCCAGCCACATCCTCGGCGAGGTGCAGCTCATCTGCGACTCGGTCACCATCATCTCGCTCGGTCGCCGGGTCGCCGCCGGTCCGGTCGACGAGGTGCTGGCCGAGCACTCCGGCGGCGGGCTGCGGGTGCGGCTGGAGGCGGTCACCGACCTGCCGGTCGCCGCAGACCTGCTCGCCCGCTCCGGCGCCCGGGTCACCCCGCACGACGACCACCTGCTGGTGTACGAGGTGGACAAGCCGGCCACCGTCACCCGTACCCTCGCCGCCGCCGACCTCTACGTCAGCGAGCTGGCCCCGGTCACCGTCGACCTGGAGAGCGTCTTCCTGGAGCTGACCGCCACCGCGCCGGTGCCGGGCCAGCACCGCCAGGTGGACCAGTCCGTGGTGGTGGACGGCGGCCCGGCGAACGACTCCAGGACGAACGGGGGGTGGGGGGTGTGAACCTCTACACCACGGAACTGCGCCGGCTCGGCAAGCGGCGGTTCATCCGCTACCTGACCCTGGCCGGGCTGCTCGTGCTGGTCGCCGTCGCGGTCGGGATGTTCTTCACCAACCACAGGGTCGGGCCGGAGCAGATCGCCGCGGCGAACCGTGCCGCGGAGCGGGAGTACCAGCAGAACGTCACGATGACCGAGCGGCACCGGCAGGACTGCGAGCGGGCGAAGGCGGCCGGCGGCACCTCGCCGCAGGGCTTCCCGGACGACTGTAGCGTCATCCAGCCGCCGCCCCGGGACGCGTTCCGGGCCGAGTGGCACATGCCGGCCACCTTCGAGTTCCGCGAGGAGTTCGCCGCCACCGTCACCACGCTGACCGCCGTACTCGCCCTGGTGGCGTTCGTCGGCGGTGCGTCGTTCGTGGGCGCCGAGTGGAGTACCGGCGGGATGATGAACCTGCTGCTCTGGCGACCGCAGCGGATCAGGGTACTCCTCACCAAACTGGCCGCGCTGCTCTCCGCGCTGTTCGGCGTGACGGTGCTGACCGCCGCGGCGTGGACTGCGGCGTTCTGGGCGACCGGCAGCCTCCGGGGCAGCACCGCGGGCATGACCTCCGGAACCTGGCAGTCCTTCGGCCTGACCGGCCTGCGCGGGCTCGTCCTGGTGCTGGTGGCCGGGACGCTCGGCTTCGGTCTGGCCTCGCTCGGCCGGCATACCGCGCTGGCCCTCGGCGGGGTGCTCGGGGTGATGGTGGTCGGGCAGTTCGGGCTCGGCATCGTGATGGCGATGGCCCAGGTCAAGTTCATCGAGAGCTGGCTGTTGCCGACATACCTGCTGGCCTGGATGGACAAGAAGGTCACGTTGCAGAACTGGGACGCCTGCCAGGCGTCGTACACCGGGGACTGCCAGGCGCTGACCAAGGACATCACCTGGCAGGACTCCTCGGTGCTGCTCGCCGTCGGCCTGGTGGTGGTGCTCGGCGGGGCGATCTGGTCGATGCGGCGGCGGGACATCACCTGACGCCGCAGCACGGGGATCGGGGGTCGGAAGTCGGGGGCGGCGGCCGGGGGGCGCCGTCCCCGGCGGCCGGGTCGCCGGGCGCGGGTCGGCGGCTCGCCGGGTCGCCGGGTCGGCGGCTCGCCGGCTCGCCGGGTCGGCGGGTCGCCGGGTGACGGTCGTCGCCGGGTCGCGGCGTCGCAGGGGCGCGGGGCGCGGGGCGCGGGGCTGCGGGGCCGCCGGGGTGACGGTTGTCGCCCGGGTGACGGTTGTCGCCGGTGGCGGCCGGTGCGGTCCCGACCTGGCGTCGGTAGGCTGATGAGCCCAGGTCGAGTCCCTGTCCACCTCCGCGAGGAGCGCCATGAGGAACGCCTCCGCTCCGGCGGGCGACCCCGCCGAGGGCGGCACCGAGCCCGGGACCGCCGGGGCGCCGCACGTTCCGCAGCCACGGCCGGCACCCGGCACGAAGGCGGCGGACGTTCCGCAGCCACGGTCTGCACCCGGGCCCGAGGCGGCGGACGTACCCGAGATCCCCGCACCGGCACCGCCGGCCGACCCGGCGCTCTCTGAGCGGGAGCGCGAGATCCTGGCCTTCGAACGGCGCTGGTGGAAGCATGCCGGCGCCAAGGAACAGGCGATCCGGGACGCCTTCGACCTCTCGGCGACCCGCTACTACCAGCTCCTCAACGGACTGCTGGACAATCCGGCCGCGCTGGCGGTCGAACCGGTGCTGGTCGCCCGGCTCCGCCGGCTGCGCGCCGCCCGCAGCCGCAACCGCCGCCGGTAGCAGGGCGACGGCGGTGCACGGCACGCACGGGCAGGGCCGGCTACTTCTCGTAGGTGCGCAGCCCGTTGCCGAGCGCGATGAAGGTCGGCGCCCACTCGCCGATGAAGATGCCCCAGCGGTCGGCCCGGTCGATCCCGGCGTTCTCCATCTGCTTCGACATCACCCAGCTCACGAACGACAGTCCGATGCTCGCCATGCCGGCCATGTACATGTGCTCGGCCCGCAGGCCCATCCGGTGCAGGTGCTCCAACATCTGCGCTCCCCCTTCGCGGTCACGTCCCCGACCCTCGACGCTACCGTCAGTAATCGCCGCTGGTCGGCAGGTTCCCAGGATGGGTAACCCCGAGCGCGCGGTGACCTGTCGGGCGTCCCGGTGTGCGCCGGGACGCTCCTGGTCGGCGCCGCCCGGGCGCGATCCGGGCCGCGCAGGGCGTCGATTTCGGCCGGGCCGGGCCCCGCCGCACGGTAGACAGGAGGGGGAGACCAGTCGCCGGAGCGCCGGGAGCCGCCGATGACACCGTCAGGCCGGAAGCGGCCGGAGCCGCGCCGATGATGCGGGTCCGGTCGGCCTCGGCGCCGGTGCCGGGCAGGCCGGCGAACGAGGACCACGTCTTCCGGTACGGGGAACTGGTCGGCGTACTCGACGGGGCGACCGTGCCGGACGGCTTCGACACCGGCTGCGTACACGGACCGGCCTGGTACGTCCGGCGGCTCGCGGCGCGGCTCTGCCTGGCCGCCGCCGACCGGCCCGCCGCCGCGCTGACCGGCAACCTCGCCGCGGCCATCCTGGCGGTACGCGCCGACCACGGCGGCAGCTGCGACCTCGACCATCCCGGCACCCCGTCGGCCACGGTGTGCCTGCTGCGGCACGGTGGCGACCACGTCGAATACCTGGTGCTCTGCGACAGCCCGCTGGTGCTCGACCGGGGCGGGCGGATCCAGGTGGTCTCCGACGAGCGGCTGGGCGCGGCAATGGCCGAGCTGCGGCAACAGGCGGGTGCCGTGGCCCTGGTCGGTGGCGACGTGGACCCGGCCACCCGGTTCCGCCGGGCGGTGGCGTTGCAGCGGGAGCGGATGAACCGTACCCACGGCTACTGGGTGGCCGCGGCCAACCCGGACGCGGCGTACCACGCGGTCACCGGCAGCCTGTCGCTGCGCGGGCCGGAGCGGCTGCGCCGGGCGGCGCTGCTCACCGACGGTGCCTCGGTCGCGGTCGAGCAGTTCGGCCTCTTCGACTGGCGCGGCCTGCTCGACCTGCTCAGCGACGCCGGGCCGGGTGAGCTGATCCGCCGGGTCCGGCTGGTCGAGGCCGGCGACGGCCAGCGGCGGGCCGGCTTCAAGCGGCACGACGACGCGACCGCCGTACTCTGCGAGTTCGACGACGACTGAGTACCGGCCCGGGTCGGCGGCGCGGGTGCCGGCTGAAACTGGGCGTTGGCTGAAACCGGGTGGCGGTGGGGTGGCGGGTGCGGCGACGATCGGCGTCGTGTCGATTCCGCAGCGACAGGTCCGGGCCGGCTTCACCGACGAGACGATCACGGTCTACCAGGCGTATCCGCCGTCGATCGCCGAGCCGGCGTTGGCCGCCGGACGGTTCGTGCCCCCGTTCAAGCGGGAGCGGATGACCTGGATCAAGCCGTCCTTCCGCTGGATGATGTACCGCTGCGGCTTCGCCGAGAAACCCGGCCAGGAGCGGGTACTCGCGGTCGAGATCAGCCGGGACGGCTTCGAGTGGGCACTCGGCCGGGCCTGCCTGAGCCACTACGACCCGGACCGCCATCCGAGCCGTGCGGACTGGGCCGCGCGGTTGAAGACCAGCCCGGTACGCGTGCAGTGGGACCCGGAGCGTTCGCTGGAGCTGGCAGCACTGCCGCACCGGTCCCTCCAGGTCGGGCTGACCGGCCCGGCGGTCGTCCGGTACGTCGAGGAGTGGATTGTCGGAATCCAGGACGTCACGGCGACCGCACACGCGATCCGGGCACACCTGCGCGCGGGTGCGCGGGACGCGGCCGGTGCACTGCTTCCCCCCGAACGCCCGTACCCGCTGCCGGATCAGGTGGCGGCGGTGATCGGCACATCCTGAGTCGGTAGGCACTCCCGTCCGCCATCTCCCCTTTCCACCCTCGATGTTCGGATTGTGGCGGGTCGGCCGGCCGGCGCTGTGGAGGGCACGACCAGCCAGTCACCGAGGGGGTCACCCGGTCGGGTCGGATGGGCCGAACGGAGCGGGTGCCGGCAAACCGGTGGACGCGGCGGCGGCGCGGCGAGAAGCATCGAGATCATGACCCGTGAGGTACGGCTGACGCCGGTAGACGAGCAGAATCTCGAACCGCTGCTGTCGGTGGCGGTCGCCGAGACCGAGCCGGACGAGGTGATGCCACCGGTCGAGGCGCCGGCCGGCTGGTCACAGGCGCGCCGCGACGCGTTCCGCGAGTTCCACCGGGCGAACTTCGGCGGCCTGTCCGGCCCGACCGGCAACCTGATGTACGCGATCGTCCAGGACGGCGACGTGGTGGGGATGGCCCGGCTGGCCCGGCACGCCGAGCCGGGCACCCTGGAGACCGGAATGTGGCTCGGCAAGTCCACCCGGGGGCAGGGGATCGGCCTGATCGCCCTGCGGCTGCTGCTCGCCGAGGCGGTCGAGGCGGGTGCCCGGCGGGTGATCGCCGAGACCACGCCGGACAACCTGCCGGCGCTGAACCTGTTGCGGCGGTGCGGCGCGGTGCTGGGTGAGCAGGGTGTGACGATCCGGGCCGAGATCCGGCTCGGCGTCGGAGAGGACGCGGTCGGCATCTGGTGAGCCGTATGCCACCTCGGGACGGATTCGGCGACAGTCAGTCGAGCAGCAGCGTGTAACCCAGGGTCAACACGATCAGGGTCGCCGGAATCGCCAGTACGTGCAGGGTGACGAGGGTACGCCAGTATCCCGGCACCTCGTCGTGGTACTGCGCCACACCCATCTCCAGTGGCCGTACGTCGGGGGCCTCCGCACCGTCGAGCAGCCGGCGGGCGACCGCCGCGTGCAGCCGCCGGAAGAGGCGCTCCTGGCGGAGGTAGTAGGCGTCCAACCCCCAGAAGATCACGGCGGGCGCTAGGGCCACCACCGCCAACAGGCGCAGGTTCTGGCCCTGGGTGCCGAGCACGGTGAACACGATGGACACCAGCGTGACCGACCAGCCCCGGATGACGAACGAGTGCTGGGACATCCGGGCGACCGTCGCCTGCACGTCGGCGAGGTGGCGCAGCCGGAGTTCGTCCTCGTCCGCCAAGTACGCCTCCTGAGGGTTGCCGGCGCGCCCTACCTGCCGCACCGATCGGGGGTGCCATCACAGTAGCGGAGATCCACAGCAGCGTTTGTGAAAGGACGTCGCGTCCGCGGTCGGCGACGTTTGCGGTGGGCGGATAGTGTTGTCCACATCCTTCCGGCCCGGACGACGGAAACGCGGTGGTGGCCATGGTGGACCAGGTGGCTGGTCCGATAACGTTCGCTGGAGAACTCCGCCGGCGGCGAACCGGAGAGGGAATCAGCCTTACGGAGTTGGCCGGACGGATCAACTACAGCAAGAGCCATCTGAGCAAGATCGAGTCGGGAATCAAACGGCCCAGTGTGGACCTGGCCCGTCGATGCGATCAGGAACTGAATGCCGATGGCGCCCTCGCCCGTCTGGTCGACGTACCGTCGTACGATCCGCCGCCGGAAACAGCGACTCCGAGCGAGGTCTGGGTGATGCGGATGAACGCGGACGGCAGTGGTGAATTCACGGCTTTCGACCGGCGTACGGTGTTGACCGCCGCAGCTTCGATGATGAGTTGGGCGATTATTCCGGCACGGGGGCGACCGCAGGTGGCGGATTTCGCCCTGCCGACATTCCGGAGCTGGCTCGACCAGATGCGCCTGCTCGGCCAGGGGGTCGACCCGGCGACCATGATCCATATGCTGGTTGGTGCCACCAACAGCATCCGCGCCCTCGCCGCCGAGGCGCAGGGCGAGACCCGGGTCTCCGCGTTCCGCCTGGCGGCCCGGTTCGCGGAGTACACCGGCTGGATGGCCCAGGAGAAGGGTGACGAGGGTGCGGCGCGGTGGTGGACCCAGCGCGCCGTGGAACTCGCCACGACCGGCGGAGACCGCGAGCTGCCCGTCTACGCCCTGGTTCGCGGGGCGGAACTGGCACTCTACCGGGATGACTCCCGGTCGGTGGTGGCCCTCGCCGAGCAGGCGGAACAGCGGGCATCCAGCAGCCGGGTCGCCGCCTTCGCCGCCCAGCGCGCCGCCCAGGGGTACGCCCTCGCCGGTGACGAGCGGGCCTGTCGGCAGGCACTCGACCGGGCGGCGACGCTGACGGCGCGGGCGGCTGGCGAGACGACTGCCGAACCCGCGCTGGGCAGCCTCACCATGCGCGACCCCGTCGCCTTCACGACCGGCTGGTGTCTGCTCGACCTGGGAAGACCGACCGAATCCGCTGCGATCCTCGGCGCCGAACTTGACCGGCTCCCGCTCACCATGCACCGCACCCGCTCCCGGTGCGGCGCCCGCCTCGCGCTCGCGCTCGCCCACGCCGGAGAACTCGAACGGGCCTGCGAGGTGCTCCGGCCGGTGCTTCAGGATGCCTCGACTGTCGACTCCGCGACAGTCCGGCACGACCTGCGGAACCTCAGCCGAACGTTGCGGCGCTGGCGTACGGAAGGTGTGGTCGTGCAGGCCATGCCGCTCCTTATGGACGTCCTTCACACCGACGAACAGCCACCTTCGGACTATCGCTCGTAATACCGCGGAGGAGCGGCCACTGTCGAGCGGTTTGCGGCCGGGCCGTCCCGGCCGCGTCGACTTCCGCTCGTTTGCTGTTGTCCACCCGCAAGGGTGAGGACAACGGATTGCTACCGCCCGGCGGCGCTGTCAGTCTGAAATGCGGCGGACGGCGTCGGTCCGCTGGTTGTGCATGACGACGCGCAATCGCGTGGACTACATCGGCAATAGGCGCGACCTTCCCGACCGCTTCTGCCGAAAGGCGACCCGATGACCGGGATCTTCATCAACTATCGAACCGGTGACGAGACGTTCGCCGCACCGGTGATCGACGAGAGGCTCCGCAGGGAGTTTGGCGACGACCGCGTTTTCCGGGATTCCCGGTCACTCGGACCGGGTCTCGATTTTCCGCCCGAGATCTGGTACCAACTGAAGCGCAGTACGGTGTTGCTCGCGCTCATCGGTCCTCGATGGCTCACTCTCGAGGACGACTCCGGGAACCGCCGCATCGACCATCCGAAGGACTACGTGCGCCGGGAGATCCGCCGGGCGCTCAAGCGGGACATCCGGGTCATCCCCTTGCTGCTCGACGGGGGCCGGATGCCGACCGAGGAGGAACTGCCGCACGACATAAGGCGGCTGGCCCGGCGCCAGTTCCTGCCGTTGCGCACCCGCGACCTGCTGGTCGACCTCCAGCGGCTGGTCGACGAACTGGCCCGGATCGTGCCGCGATCCGGGCAGAGCCCCGAATCCCGCACCGCGTCCGCGGCGGACCCCGCAACGGGCCCGGGTTCTCCGGCAAACGGCCGGCACAGCGCCGTACACATCACCGGGGACGGTCAGGTCTTCAACGGACCGATCACGGGAGGGGACAGCCATGGCTGAGCGGTTCGAACGACCTGCGGAACCTCCACAGACTGCCCCGGGCGTCTCCGGCAAGGCGTCCGGGGCGCCAGCCCAGGAAAACCGGTCGAGCGGCCCGACCGGCGACGGCGCAGCCGGTAAGCCGGGGGGATCCGGCGCGGAGCCGAAGTCCCCCGGGGACGCCGCCAAGTCCTCCGGCGACACCTCCGAGGGGTTCGCCGCGAGTCTCGGCGGTGCCAGGTCCGCCGCCAGGACGCCGGGCGAGGCGGCCGGCGACGAGGAGCGCACCTGGCAGCAGCAGGAGATCCGCAATACGTTGGCGGCGGCGCTCAGCTCCTTCGGGAGCCGGTCCTCAGGCGTCATCGTCGTCGGCGACGGGCACACCTTCAGCGGCCCGATCACCGGTGGGGACAGCCGGAGCGGCGCGGACCGGTCCAGGGCCGTGCTGAACACCTTCACTGCCGGGTTCGTCGCCGGTACCGCCCGGGTGTACGTCTCGCCGCACGGGTTCACCGACCTCGCCGAGGCCCTGGAGGACAGCCCGGTACTGCTGATCAGAGCGCGCAGGCGCTGGGGCAGTACGACGACCGCCGTCCGCCTGCTCGCCGAGATGGACACGGTGCACGAACTGCGGTTCGCCGACGCGCTCGCCGCCCTGCCGATCGAGGACCTGCCCGAGAGGTGCGGCTTCGTCGTCGAACGGCTGAGCACCCATCAGCTGTCCACTCTGCACGCCCGCGAGCTGCCGATGCTCGAGGAGCGACTGAACCGGCGCCGGGGCAGGCTCGTGGTGATCGTCGATGATTCGACGCGGGCCGCAGACCACGCCGTCGACCGGCTGGCCCGGAAGATCACCGCACCGCCCGCAGCGTTGGAACTGGTCACCAGCCACCTGACGGAGCTGCTCGGCGCGGACGCCGAGGCGGACCGGCTGTTGGCGGACGGGAACGTCGGTGCCCGGCTGGCCGACATCGCGCCGGAGTCGTTCGACGCGCCACAACTCGTGGAACTGGCCAAGGACCTCGCCGAGGTCGCCTCGGGCACGGGCACGGTGGCGGACGCCATGGCACGGTTCGAGGACCGTTCCCGTCGGGACGTCGAGGACTGGTACGACGAACTCGCCACCTTCGACGAGCGGGCACTTGTCGTCGCGATCGCCGTACTGGACAGGATGTCGTTCGACGCGGTCTCCCGGGCCGCCACCCTGCTGGAGCAGGCGTGGCGGGAAGACGAGGCCGGGAACGGCCAGGCGCCGCCCCGGTCGCGGCAGACCCGGCGCAGCCGGCTTCAGGCTGCTCGTGCCCGGATCGGCAACGAGGTACACCGCACCCGCTACGGCTGGGCGGAGCTCGAGGTCGTCTCCT
Source organism: Plantactinospora sp. WMMB782 (assembly GCF_049179135.1). Lineage (NCBI taxonomy): Bacteria > Bacillati > Actinomycetota > Actinomycetes > Micromonosporales > Micromonosporaceae > Plantactinospora > Plantactinospora sp. WMMB782. The sequence goes on from NZ_JBMHMC010000007.1 coordinate 3,225,888, forward strand.
TCGTCGACCCCAACTACCCCGCTCGGCTGCTCCACCATCTGTGGCACGAGCACTACTACGACCGGGCTCTGTTGCTGGATTGGCTGCGCCGTGTCGCCGGCGACGTGGAGGGCGCGGTCGGGATCCGGGCGGCGACCGCGATCGGATACCTGAGCCAGTTCGCCTTCGACACCATCCGTCGGGAGATCGTGACGCCGTGGGCCGGCAGCGGCCGGGGTAACGAGCGGGAGTGGGCGGTAGCCGCCCTCGCGCTGCCCGCCCGGGACCCGGCGACGGCCAGCCGGGTCATCCGGCTCGTGCTGGACTGGGCGGAGCGGGACAGTCTCGCGCTCCGGCTGTCGGCCGCCCGGGCGCTGGGCGCCAGCGTCGGGGCCGTGCTCGACGGCGGCCCCGACGAGCAGCTCGCCGAGCTGGCCGACGGCGCCGAGCCGCCCCTTCAGCTCGCGATCGGGGACAGCGTCGCCGAGCTGATGGCCGAGGCGACGCTCGACCGGCAGACCGAGCTGCTGCGCATGTTGGATGCCTGGTCGGTGGAGGGTCGTTCGGGCCGCCTCTACGCGGGCGTGGTGGGGTTCCTCGAGGTAGCCGCGACGCTCTGGATCACCCAGCGGACTCCGGACGGCGACGTGACCTGGCCGACCCTGCTCTGGCTGGCCGACGGGGCCGGCCCTCCGGCGGCCGTTCCGGACGATGCCGCCCCGGCACGACGCCGGTCCGAGGCCCGGCAGATCGTCGCCCGGCTCTGGGGGCGGGCGCTGGTCGCCCCCGGTGTGGACACCGCCGTCCACAACGTGCTGCGCGGGTGGGCACAGGCGGCCGAGGAGGCCCCGGTGCAGCGTCCGGCCCTGGTCAGCCTACTGATGGAGGCCGCTACCACGGAGCGGCAGCAGCGACTGCTGACCGCGCACGCCAACCGGTGGCGCGATCCCAAGCCGCTGGCGCCGGACCTGGCGGCCAGATTGCTGAACGTACTCAGTCGAAAGGTTGGTGTGTGGTGATCCGTGGCCCCGTCCTCGAACGAAAAGAACTCCGCCGTCTGCCGTTCCAGCGGCGGCCGATCGCCGAGCCGGGTACCCAGCTCGTCTTCCAGATGTCCAGTGGACAGTTGGTGGCGCCGAGGCACCCGTACACCACCGGAGACGTCTGGTGGCGTGGGCCCCGAGCGGTCTACGTGATCTACACGTCGCCGCAGCCGGCGTATTTCACCTGCACCCTGCCGTGCGCGGGTGACACGCTCTTCTTCGACGCGGCGGTGCGGTTCTCGTTCTCCGTCGCCGACCCGGTGAGCGTGGTCCGGGAGCAGGTCTCCGATCCCATCGCCGACTGCCGGCGATACCTGATGGAACCGCTGCGCGCCGTCACGCGCAGGTTCACGGCGATGCAGCCGGAGGCGGCGGAACGGGCGATCCGGTCGACGCTGGCAGAGACTCCGATCGACCTCGCCAACGGGGTGCGCATCAGCGACCTCCGCTCCGAGTTGACCATCAACGCCGAGCAGGGGGAGATCGCCCGGAATCTGGAGATCCAGACGCTGCGGCAGCAGTTGGCGATGCGTACCGAGACGGACCGGATCACCCTGGACAAGCTGAACCAGGACGCCGACCTGGCCCGGCACCAGGAACGGGCGGCGTTCCACGAGCGGCTGCTCTCCGGTGGCGGCGCGGCGCTGGCCGGCAGCATCGTGGCACAGGATCCGACGAAGGCGACCGAGGCCGCCAACTTCATGATCTCGCTGTACGAACAGGACCAGAAGCTGGCGGTGGAGGCGCTCAAGGTGATCATGGACGGTGACCAGATCCGGCTCGGCGAGATGGACAGCGCCGTGCAGGCGGTGGTCGAGCGCTTCAAAGGGATGATCACGCAGGGCGGCGCCCGGTTGGTGCCGAACCAGGCCACCGGTGAACTGCCCAGCGCACCGGTCCGGGACGGTCAGGCCGCGCCACCGCCCGACGGCGATGCCGGGGAGCAGCCGTGAACGGAGCCCGAGGCTTCCCGATGGGCATCCTCGACGCGCTGGCGGGATGGATCCGCGATTTCCCGGTGATTCCTGCCGAGATACGCGGGGTGGTCTGGTTTCCCCTGCTCGCCGTGGTGGTGATCGGTGGCCTGCTACTGCTGGTACGCCGGGTGCTGCCCTGGCTGGGGCGGCTCGTCGGTCGGGGGCTGGGCGTACTGGCCGTCGCGATCGGCGCGGTCCTGCTGCTGCCGGACCTGCTGGTCTCGTACCTCTACCGGCGCACCGGCAACGCCGTGCCGGGACTGGCCTACGGCTACGGCGATCTGGTGGCGGAGCTGTCGATCGGGCTGACCCGGGTATCCCAGCATGTCGCACCGGCCTTTGCGCGCGCGTCCCGGACGCACGCGTTCTTCGTGATCGTTCTCGGTGCCTTCTGGCTCTGGACCTGGAACCACGGCTACTGTCCCGGCGAGCAGGTGCCGAACGGCTGCGTACGCCCGGTCGTGGAGTGGACCCGGGCCTTCGACTCCTGATCGTGCCCGGCGGCCGGTCGCTGGTCTGGACGGCCGCCGGGCGCGGCACCGCGCGACGTACCCGGTGCGCGGGTGGGCGGCAGCCCCCGGCTCAGTCCGCCGCACCCGGGCGCAGCCCGGCGAAGATGATCGCCAGGGTCCGGTCCCGCAACTCCGCGTCCCAGCCACCGTGCAGCGCGCCCTGGCAGGTACTCGCCAGCAGTGCCATCACCTCGGGCAGGCCCACCCGCCGGTCGACGGTGCCGGCCGCCCTGGCCCGGTGCAGCAGGTCGTGCACCGCCTCGCCCAGCACGTCGAGTACCTCGGGCAGCGGGATGTCGACGCCGGTCCGGGCGAGCAGGTCGACCACGGCCTTCTTGGTGGCGGCCTGCTCGACGGTCCGGGCGAAGAAGGTGAACAGCGCCGTGCCGTCCCGGTCCTCCGCGCCCAGCGTCGCGGCCTGCTCGACCAGTCCGGCCAGTACGCCTTTCATGATCGCGGCGAGCAGGTCGTTCTTTGTCGGGAAGTGCCGGAAGACGGTACCGATGGCGACGCCGGCCCGGGCCGCCACCTCCTCGGTCGACGCCCCGACGCCGTGCTCGGCGAAGACCTCCTCGGCGGCGGCCAGGATCCGGATCCGGTTGCGCTGCGCGTCGGCCCGCAGTGGCCGGCCGGGATCGGCGGTCGTCATCCGGTCCCGGCCGCAGTGCAAAGTGAGTCGTGACTCATTATCATCCTAAGTTGAGTAGCCACTCATCATATTTGGGAGGAGGCGCTGCGATGAGCACGCCCACCGAGGTCTTCGCCCGGATCCGGGAGCACTTCCTGGCCAACACGGCCGTCTTCGAACCCGACCAGCTCGCCGAGGACGTGGTGGTGGAGATGCCGTTCGCCGCACCCGGCCGGCCCAACCGGATCGAGGGCCGGCGGGAGTTCCTCGAGTTCGCCGCCGCCGGCCGGGCCGGCCTGCCTGTCCGGTTCGACGACTGCCGCAACGTGGTGATCCACGAGACCACCGACCCCGAGGTGATAGTCGTCGAGTACGAGCTGACCGCGACCGTCACCACCACCGGCCGTTCCGGCTCCGCCCCGTTCATCGCGGTACTCCGGGTCCGGGACGGCCGGATCGCACACTGGCGGGAGTACCAGAACCCGGCCGCGCTGGCCCTGGCGGCCGAGCCGGACTGATCCGGCCCGCACCCGGTCACCGCTGCGCGGCGTAGGCGGCCAGCCAGGCGACCTGGGCCGGGTCCAGGGACGGCCGGACCCGCTCCCGGGCCGCCGCCACGTGCCCGGCATGCACGGTGCTCGCCTCCAGCGACTCCCGCATCGCCGCCAGCGCCGCCTCCCGGACCAGCGCCGCGCAGTCCGCGGCCGAGAACCCGTCCAGCTCCTCGGCGAGGGCCGCCAGCTCCACCTCCTCGGCCAGCGGCACCGACCGGGCCGCCGCCCTCAGGATCTCGGCCCGGGCGGCGCCGTCCGGCGGCGGCACGTAGACCAGCCGTTCCAGCCGGCCCGGCCGCAGCAGCGCCGGATCCACCAGGTCCGGCCGGTTCGTCGCGCCGACCACCACCACGTTGCGCAGCTGCTCCACCCCGTCCAGCTCGGTGAGCAGCGCCGCGACCACCCGGTCGGTGGTGCCGCCGTCGGTGGCCTGGCCGCGCAGCGGGGCGAGCGCGTCGACCTCGTCCAGGAAGACAAGCGTGGGTGCCGCCTCCCGGGCCCGCCGGAACAGCTCCCGGACCGCCCGCTCGCTCTCGCCCACCCACTTGGAGAGCAGCTCGGCACCCTTCACCGACAGCACGTTCGCCCGCCCCGTACCGGCCAGCGCGCTGACCAGGAAGGTCTTGCCGCAGCCCGGCGGGCCGTAGAGGAGTACGCCACGCGGCGGCCGCACGCCGAGCCGGGCGAAGGTGTCCGGATAGTTCAGCGGCCAGAGCACCGACTCGGTCAGCACCTCCTTGACCTCCGCCATGTCGCCGACGTCGTCCAGGGTGATGTCCGCCAGCTCCAACACCGAGGACTCGGCCATCGAGGTCGGCCGGACCACCTCCAGGGCCGCCGAGAAGTCCGCCATCGCCACCGTCGGGGCGGTCGCCTCCTTCTGCCGCAGCGCCGCGCGTACCCCGGCCTCCCGGGTGAGCGCGGCCAGGTCGGCGGCGACGAATCCGGGCGTACGGGCGGCCACCTCGTCCAGCCGGACGTCCTCGTGCAGCGGCATCCCCCGGGTCAGCACCGTCAACTGCTCGCGCCGCAGCGCGGTGTCCGGCAGCGGGATCGCGATCTCCAGCGAGAGCAGGTCGGGGGAGCGCAGTGCCGGGTCCACCGACTCGGGGCGGCCGGTCGTGCAGACCACTGCGGCTCCGGCGCGTACCGTCTCGGCGAGCAGTTGGCGGAAGACCGTACCCACCGGTCCGGGCGAGTCGCGCGGGGCCAGTGCCTCGACGTCGGAGACCAGCAGCACCGCCGGCGGCGCGTCCCGGACCGAGGCAGCGGCCTCGCGCAGCCGGCGGGCGGCGGCCTCGTTGGTCAGCGCGGCCACCTCCGGGGCCCAGATCGCGGCGAACCGCGCACCCACCGACCGGGAGACCGCCTGGACCAGCGCCGACTTGCCGGACCCGGCCGGGCCGGTCAGCAGTACGCCGAGCGAGACGGTGGTGCCGAGCCGGCCCAGCACCTCGCGGTGGTGGAAGCCGAGGTCCAGCAGCTCGGTCAGCTCCTCGGCCTGGGCGCGCAGTCCGGGCAGCTCGTCCAGGTCCGGCGCCGACGCCGGCTCCGGCACCGGGCCGCCCGGCGTCCCCGGACGGGTCCCGCCGGTCATTGCCCGCACCTCGGCGCTGGTGCTGCCGTGCGTGGCGTGCCCGTCCTGCCAGCCGACCACGCTGTCCATGGTCACCAGCACCGAGTCGACCCCACCACCGGCACCGGACGTCCCGGACGTCCCTGCCGCGCCGGCCGCCGACTCCGCCGAGGTGACCGTCAGCAGGGTGCTGGTCCAGGCGTAGCCGACGGTGTTGGCCAGGCTGCGCCGGGCCGCCTCGACCAGGGTCCGCACCGCCGCGTCCGGAAGTACGTCCTGGGGGAGCAGGGAGACGTCGTCACCGGCGGTCACCATCTTGCCGAGCAGCGCCAGCCGGAGCATCTCGGGCGAGACCACGGCGACGATCTCCGGCGGGCCGGTCAGCACCACCCGGCGGGCGGCCACCACCGGAGCCGGCGCGACGGTGACCTGGCTGCCGTCGCGTACCCCGAGGTTGCCCAGCACCAGGTCGTCGGCGTAGAGCAGGGCGCGGCTCGCCGACGGCTCCGCCCGGGCCACGATCCCGGCGGTGGTACGCCGCCCGGTGAGCCGTACCGGAGCGCCCGGGTGCAGGCCCAGCGCGGTGAGTACCTCCGGATGCAGCCGGACGATGCCCCGGCGGGCATCCAGCGCGGCCGGCCGCAGGCTGGCGGTGAGCGTGAGATCCCGACCCGTCACCGGCCGAGAGTACCGACCGGCGAGCAGCCGCCGGGACGCGACGACCCTTCGAGTTGTCGCCGGTGCGTCAGGGCTGGTCCTGCCGGTGCCTCAGGGCTGGTCCTGCTGGTGCCTCAGGGCTGGTCTTCGGGGCCGAGCAGGGACGGGTCCCGGCGGATCAGGTCGGCGAGCCGGGCGGCGGCGTCCGGGCTGGGCGGATCCTCCGGGGCGGCCCAGCTCGGCACCGTCTTCACCGACAACGGCCAGGAGTGCGGCGGCTGCCCGGCGGTCGGCAGTGCCGGCTCGGCGGCGGGGCGTACCGTGACCGCCCCGTCCGACCAGGCCACGTGCATCGCCGAGATGTTCGGCCCGTCGGCGACCCACATCGTGACCGCCACGTTCGGATACTGCGCGACGACCCGCTGGACCGCCTCGGTCACCTCGTCGACAGGTGACCCGGCCCGGGCCGCCGCCTCCTGGGCCCGCCGTCGTTGCAGCGCCTCCCGGCGCTCCATCCGTGCCAGTGCGTCGTCCAGTTCGCCCCTCATCGTGTCACCTTCCCCGGCCAACCGCCGACCCGTCGCGGCCGGACCGTCGCGGGCTAAGTCTCCCGCTCCCGGATCGCTCGATCCAGAGCCCGATCCAGCACGATCAGTAAGGCGTCGCGTACCGAAAGTCGATCTCGTGCGTCGAACTGGACCAACGGGACGTGTTCCCCGATCGCCAACGCCCAACGTATCGCCGTCAGGTCGTGCGCGATGTGGCCGTCGAACGCGTTGACCGCGACGACGAAGGGTAGACGGGCCCGCTCGAAGTAGTCGATGGCGGGATAACAGTCGTCGAGCCGGGAGGAGTCGACCACCACCAGCGCGCCGAGGGCGCCCCGGGCCAGGTCGTCCCACATGAAACCGAACCGCGACTGTCCCGGGGTGCCGAAGAGATAGAGCTTCAGGCTGCGGTCGATCGTGACGCAGCCGAAGTCCATCGCCACCGTCGTGGTGGTCTTCTCCGAGCGGATCCCCGGATCGTCGACCCCGATTCCGGCGGTGGTCATCTCCGCCTCGGTGGTCAGCGGCGCGATCTCCGAGATGGCGCCGACCGTGGTGGTCTTGCCGACCCCGAAGCCACCGGCGATCAGGATCTTCACCGGGATCGGCGGCGCGGTGCCGCGCCGCTGCTCGGGCCGGGTCGCGCCGGCCGGGTCGGCCCCGGTCTCCCGGGCATGCCGGCCGGGTGTCTGCCGGGCCGGCGGGGCGTACCCGGCGGGCAGCCCCCGACCGGTCCCCACGCCGTGTCCGGCCGGGCTGCCGTACCGACCGGGTGCGCTGTTCGCCAGAGGGCCGACCGGCGGCGACGCCGGCCAGTCAGGAGATCGCACGAAGTCCATCGATCACTCGCATGATGAGGTCGGGGTCGTGGGCATCCTCGACGGCGCACACGTGCACGTCGAGGTGGCCGGCGGCTCGCAGGTCACCGACCAGGATCTTGGTGACGCCGAGGTGCATCCGCAGCCGTGCGGAGATCTCCGCCACGGACATCGGCTCGGCGCAGAGCGCGACGATGTCCCGCAGTTCCGAGGAGAGCCGGTTGACCGGCGGGCTGGTCCAGGACGTGCCGTCGATCCGGGCGGTCACCTGGGTCTCCAACCCGATCGCCGGGTCCGCTCCGGTGACCCGGCCGGAGGTCAGCACGAACGGGCGCAGACCGGTCGGCACCGGTTGCACCGTCGGCAACTCGCCGGTGTCACCGGCCGGCTCGGACTCCTCCGGAAGTACGGCCTTCAGGTACGGCCGGATCCGGACCGTCGGCAGCACGTCGGGGTCCGGTTCCAGCTCCGGTTCCGGCAGGTCGCTCCGCTCCGGGTCGCCGAGCCGGTGGCCGGGCGGGTCGAGGCCCTCGCCGCGTTCGGTCATGCCGGTCCCCCGGTCCGTTCGGGGACGTCGTGCGGTGCACGGCGCAGCGGGCCGCCCACCGCAGCACCCGCGGTCACGACTGGACGGAGTTCTTAAGTTCGACGATCAGCCGAGGGGTGAGTGCGCCTCCGGCCCGACCGGCGAACAGGGTCATCTCGTAGGCGACGGTGCCGAGGTTCGCCGACCGGTCGGCGACCACCCCGAGCACCGAGCCGCTGCTGATCGCGCTGACCAGCAGGTAGCCGTCGGTCATGTCCACCACCACCCGGTTGAGCGCGCCCAGCGTGTACCAGTTCGCGGCGCCGCTGGCCAGGCTGGTCATCCCGGATACGACCGCCGCCAGCCGCTCCGCGTTCGACCGGTCCTTGATCGACGACATGGCCATCAGCAGGCCGTCGGAGGAGACCGCGATCGCCTCCTTCACGCCGGCCGTGCCCGACGTGAACGAGTCAAGCAACCAGTTGAAGGTGCGCGCCTCCTGGCTCAGCTCGCCGGTGCCCGCTGCCTGCTGGTCCTGTTCGGTACGGATGAAGGGAGTGCTCATCGTGGGGTTCCCTCTTCGTGGCGGTGTTCAGTTCGGACTTCGCTCAGCGCGCGCGCGACGCCGGACTCGAACTGCGTCATCAGCTCGCGTACCTTGTCCGGGTCGTCCGGGCCGGCGGTGGCGGCGGCCGGTGCCTGGCCGAGCGGGGTGGTCGGCGGCGGGACGCTCAGGTTTGCCCCGGGGACCCGCCGGTTGAGGCGCGGTGGGGCACCGGTCGCGGCGGGGGACATACCGCTGCCGTTGGGTCGGGAGGTGGAACCCGCCGGCCCGAGGGTACCGCCCTCAGGGTGTTGGCCGTGCCGCTCGGCCGGGGTGCCGCCGGGCGGTGGGTCGGAAGGATCCGAGCCGGTGGGCGCCGGTCCCGAGCCACCGTGGCGCGGCTGGGCGGGGCCTGTGCCGGCCGGCCCGGGCCGGGCCGGCGAACCGTCGGGCGGGGCGTCCGGCCGGTCGGGTCGGGCCTGCTGCTCGCGCTGCGCCCGGCGTACCCCGGCTTCGAACTCCTCGATCAGCGCCCGGACGACCGACGGGTCGGCCGGGGTCGGTTCGGGGCGGCTCCGGCTGGTGGTGTCGGGCAGTTGGGCGCCCGGGACCCGCTGGCGCAGCCCGGTGCCGGGGCCGGACGTGGCGGGTCCCGGGCCGCTGTCGGTGGACGGCGTCGCAGGCGTACCGGAACTCGCCGGGCCGCCGCCCACATCCCCGTTGGGCCGGCCGACCGGGGTACTGCCGGCCGCTGTTCCCGCCGGCTCCACGTCGGTGGCGGTGGCCCCCGGGCGGGTCAGGAAGGCGTTCCACGGCTGGCCGGACGTCAACGACCGGGTGGCCCGGCGGATCAGTTCCTCGTCGAAGACCGGTCCGGCGGGCACCGCCACCGGCATCAGTTCGGGCAGCCGGAACACCGGCGTCGGCTCGACCGGCACCGGCTCCGCGGCAACCGGCGCCGCGGCAACCGGCACCGCCTGGGCCGGCCCGGTCCGGACCGGTTCGGCGAACCTGGGCGGACCCGGTTCGGCGAACCTGGGCGGACCCGGTTCGGTGAACCGGGCCGGGGCCGACTCCTCGGTGAACCTGGTCGGGACCGGTTCGGCGAACCTCGCCGGGACCGGTTCCTCGGCGGACCTGGTCGGGATCGGCTCGGCGGACCGGGTCGGGATCGGCTCGGCGGACCGGGTCGGGGCCGGTCCGGTGGGCCTGGCGGACGCCGGTTCGACCGGCCTGGCCGGAGCCGGTTCGGTGGTCGGGACCGTGGCCCGGCCGAGCGGGGTGCCGGCGTCCGACGGCCGGACCGGACGGACCGGCAGGGGCGCCGACGCGCTCGCCCGGGGGCTCGGCAGCTCGGCGTCCGGGCGCCGGTTGACCAGCAGCCGGTCGTCGATCTCCACCCCGACGGTGACCCCGCCGCCCGGCGTGGTCGCCGAGAGGGTGACCCGCCAGCCGTGCCGGCGGGCCAGCCGGCCCACCACGAACAACCCGAGCACCTCGGTCGGGACCAGGTCGAGCCGCTCCCGCCGGGTCAGCCGGGCGTTCTCCTCGGCCAGCCGCTCCGGGGACATCCCGATGCCGTGGTCGACCAGGTTCAGGCGTACCCCGCCCGGGACGACCTCGGCGAGCACGGTGACCCGGGTGTGCGGCGGTGAGAAGGCGGTGGCGTTCTCCATCAGCTCGGCCAGGGTCAGCACCAGGTCGCCGATCACCCCGGGCGCCACCGCGACGTCGAGCCGGACCTGCACGTCGACCCGGGTGAAGTCCTCGATCTCACCGAGCGCCAGCCGGACCACGTCACCGAGGGGCAGCGGGGCGACGTGTCCGTCCCCGCCGGCCCCGCCGGAGAGCACCACCAGGCTGCTGGCGTTGCGGCGCAGCCGGCTGGAGACGTGGTCGAGCCGGTAGAGGTGCTGGAGCCGGCCCGGGTCCGTCTCCTGGTGTTCGAGCCGGTCGATCAGGGCGATCTGCCGGCCGACCAGGTTCTGGGTACGCCGCCCGACGTGCCCGAACATCTGCGCCACGTTCCGCCGGCTGGCGGCCTGCCGCTCCACCAGCCGGGCGGCGGTGCCCTGCACCCGCTCGAAGGCGCGGGCCAGGTCGCCGACCTCGTCGCGGCCGTCCACGTCGACCGGGTCCAGCCGGATCGGCTGGTACGACTCCGACTCGTCGTCGACGATCCGGGTCAGCTCCTCCTCGGCGGCCCTGGCCATCCGTTCGGCCGAGACGGTCAACCGGGTCAGCGGCCGGGCGACGGTACGCGCCACCGCCAGGCTGAGCAGCATCATCAGCGCGATGATCAGGAGCACCAGCAGACTGACCAGGTACGCCCCGGCGATGGCCCGCTGCCGCTGGTCGGTCACCTCGGCGATCACGTCGGTGACGATCTTCTTCTCGATGAACTGGCCGAGCGTGATCAGCGAGTTGGCGGCCGGGAAGAGGTCCGCCAGGTCCAGGGCGGCGATCGCCCCGGTCGGGTCGGTCGCGCCGGAGCTGGAGAACTCGGGTCCGGTCCGGGCCGCCGTGGCCCGCTCGATGAGCTGGTAGACCTCGTTCTGCGCCGGGGTGGCGAAGCTGCGGAACCGGGCCAGGTGCGATTCGAGCCGGGCCATGGTGCCGACGTACGCCATCCCGACGGCCGGGTTCTTGGTCGCGGCGACGATCATGATCAGGCAGGCGGCGGCGCTGATCCCGTCGTCGGTGCGGAGCACGGCGTCGAGGGCGATCATCTGCCGGCCCTCGGGAGTGCTCGCCTCGGCGGCCCGGGTCAGCTCCAGCGACTCGATCAGCGCCTCGTCGACCTGCCCGAAGGCGTTGATCACCTGGTCCGCCCTGGCCCGGCGGGCCAGCACGCCGGCCCGTACGTCGGAGAGCCGCCGGACACCGGCGATCGCCTTCTCGATCTCCGGGGTCAACTGGTCGCCGAGGTCGGCCCGCAGGTCGGCGATCCGGTCGCCGACCTGCGCGGTCTGCTGGACCAGCTGGGAACGGTCGACCATGTTCAGCAGGTAGCCGACGGAGAGCAGCCGCTCCCGTTGGAGGTCCTGTACCAGGGTGCCGACCTGGCCGGCCCGGCGCACCGTGTCGGCGGTGTCGGCCGCCCGGCGGGCCGAGTCGATCCGGTCGGCGAGCACCGGGACGGCGAGGCCGAGGGTGCTGAGCAGCGGCAGGATGACGAGCAGGGCCAGCCGGCCCCGGATCCGGAGCCTACCGAGCATCGGGACGTCCCCACGGCGCCTGGCTGTCCACCGCCGCCGGCTGGCCGGCGGGTACCGGATCCTGCCAGTCCGACAGCGGCGACCGCCGACCCGGGTCGCCGTCGGACCGCAGCGGCCGGCGTTCGGGCAGCGGCGGCATCCCGCCGGCCGGCGGACCGGCCAGGGGCGCGCCGACCGGCAGCGGCGGCTCGACCGGCGGCGGGCCGGTCGGCGGCGGTCCTTCGGCGCCGGCGGCCGGGCGCAGCCCGTCGGTGGTCAGGCCGACACCGGCCGGGGTACGCCGGTTCCGCGCGGCGGAGCGGGCGGCCAGCAGGGGCAGGGCGGCGAGGGCGAGCACCAGCAGCACGGCCAGGACCAGGGCGCCGACCGCGATCTGCCGCTCGCCGGCCAGCGCGTCGGCCCGGTCCCGGAGCAGGACGTCGAGTTCGGTCAGGATGATCCCGGCGAGGCCGGAGCCGGCGAGTTGGGCGGCGGCCCGGGCCGCGCCGACCTGGATCGGGTTGGGTGCGGCGGTGTTCCGGGTCAGCCCGGCCAGATCCTCCACCGCCCGTTGGTAGCCGTCGAGCCGGCTGAGCAGGTTGCCGCCGAGGGTACGGCTCGCGGTGTCGTCGACCGCCGAGCGCAGGTTCTCGACCAGGTCCGCCGCCGGGCCGAGCACCTCGGCCCGGGCCAGGGCCAGTTCGCTGGCGATCCGCACCCGGTCGCTGGCCGGGCGGCCGATCGCCAGTGTCGAGCGGTCGGCGAGGCGGCCGGCCGCGACCAGGGCCTCGGGCAGTTCCTCGGCCACCGCGTCCTGGAGGTGGTAGGAGTCCGCGTCCGGGTCCCGCAGCAGCCCGGAACTCTCCCGCACCTTGGCGTAGAGCGCCAGCAGCAGGTCGGTCGTCTCGGTGTAGACCGTCCAGGCGTCCTGCGGGTCGGCCGGCGGGCGGTCGGGCAGCGCCTCGATCTTGGCGTGCAGCCCGGCCCAGCGTTCACTGGTACGCAGTTCGGCGCCGTACCGGACGTCGATCGCGCTGGTCTGCTCGACGGCGGTACGCAGTGCGGCGGCCGCCGCCGACCGGCCCGCCACGGCACCGGACTGCGCGTCGACAAGGGCCAGTGTCACCTGCCCGAGGGAACGCAGGTACTCCACCCCGTGCCGCTCCCGCTCGGTCGCCGTGAGCCGGTCGTCGCTGGTGCCCCAGGCCGCGCCGAAGAGCACGCCCACCGGCACCAGCAGGGCGACCGCCAGCAGCACACGCAGCGCCGTACCGGTCCGGTTCGAGACGCGCCGGGACCGTTGCGGGGGAAGTGTCATCGTCCATCTCCATCGGCGCGAGGGGGCGAGGGGCGTGGCGGGCGTGCGGAGCCGCCCGGTCCCGTCCACCGGACCGGAAAACTAGTAGACGTCGGACCCGCTCGATCCGGGTCGAGCAGTCAGTTATGCGTCACTTGGGTACAGGTAACACGCGGTGAGCAAAATTGTGACTCCTGGTGCATAGTTGCCTAGGCGCATGTATCGATTGGTGGCTAGTACGGCGAAAAATCGGAATTCACACAGTCCGAAGTTGCCGCGCCGGATACCCGGTGGTGCGCTGCGGACGACGACTTCCCGGCACCGAACGGACCAGCCGGACAGACGTACGGCGGATCTCAGCGAACGCTCAGCTGTCGCGCCGTACGGTGTGACCCATGCCTTCCCGACTGCTGGCGCGGCTGCGCCGTGCCCGGCCGACCCGGCGCCGGATGCTGGCCGGAGCGACCGTGCTGGTGGTACTCGCCGCGCTGGTCGGCTGGGCGGTGTGGCCGGAGCGCCAGTCCTACGCCACCACCGACGCGATGCTCACCGTCCGTTCCGGCCCCGGCGGCGACCAGCCGGTCGACCTGGACACCCGGTTCTACCTGCCGGACGGGGCCACCGAGGGCCGCCCGGTCCCGGCGGTGCTGCTGGCGCACGGCTTCGGCGGTACGAAACTGTCCGTGGAGTCCGACGCCGAGGACCTGGCCGAGCTGGGCTACGCGGTGTTGACGTACACCGCCCGAGGGTTCGGGCGCAGCGGTGGGCAGATCCACCTGGACCACCCCGACTACGAGGTACGGGACGCCGCCCGACTGCTGGACTGGCTCGCCGCCCGGCCGGAGATCCGCAAGGACGCGGCCGGCGACCCCCGGGTGGGCGTCGTCGGCGGCTCGTACGGCGGCGGCCTGGCCCTGCTGCTCGCCGCCCAGGACCAGCGGGTGGACGCCATCGTGCCGATGATCACCTGGAACGACCTGGCCCGTTCCTTCCTGCCCGAGGCGACCGGCCGGGAGCCGGTCGACGGGGTCTTCAAGAAGGGCTGGGCCGGGATCTTCTTCGGCAGCGGCGGCAGTGGCGGCCTCGGCAGCGCCGGTCTCGGCGGCCTGGCCGTGCCCGGCGGCGGCGCCCCGGGCGCCGGCGACTCGGATGACTCCGGCGACTCCGGTGGACCGGGCGAGGACTCCGGTGGACCGGGCGAGGACTCCGGTGGTCCGGGTGAGGACTCCGGTGGGCCGGGCCAGCAGGGCGGACCGGCCGGCGGTCGGGAGCCGGCACCCGGCACGACGCCGGGTGCCGCACCCGGCGGTACCCCGGCCGACCCGGCCTGCGGGCGCTTCGCCGCCGACGTCTGCGCCGCGTACCTGCGGATCGCCACCACCGGCCGGGCCGATCCGGCGGCGGTGGAACTGCTCCGCCGGTCCAGCCCGGCCGGGGTGCTGGACCGGATCAAGGCGCCCACCCTGCTGGTCCAGGGCGCCGCCGACACCCTCTTCCCGCTCGCCGAGGCGGACGCCAACGCCCGGGGGATCGCGGCCGGCGGCACCCCGGTCCGGGTCGCCTGGTTCACCGGCGGACACGACGGCGGCGAGGGCCCGCAGACCGACCGGGACCGGCTGCGGTTCCTGATGGCCCAGTGGCTGGGGCACTACGTCAAGGGCTCCGGCGAGCCGCCGTCGACGAGTTTCACCTGGTCGCGGATTGCCGGCTTCGACGCACTCGACCGGGGGCTGGTCGCCTCCGGCTTCTCCGTCGCCGACTACCCGGGCGTCGGCGGCACCACCGGCGAGTCGGTAGCGGTCGCCGGCCCGGCACAGCGGATCGCGAACCCGCCGGCCGGCAACCCGGCGGCGATCTCCGCGCTGCCGGGCGGCGGCGGCTTCTCGGCACTGCTCGACGGGATCGCCGGGGACCTGCCGGGCCAGCACGCCCGGTTCGAGTCGGCGCCGCTGCCCCGGGCCGTCGACGTGGTCGGTTCGCCGACGGTGACCATCCGGGCCGCGTCGCCGACCGGCGAGGCGGTGCTCTTCGTCAAGCTCTACGACGTCGACCCGAACGGCCCGGCCGCGCTATCCAACGGCCTGGTCGCCCCGGTCCGGCTGACCGGGCTGCCCACCGACGTCGCCGCCGCCACCCCGGTCACGGTCACCCTGCCGGCTATCGTGCGCCGGATCGAGGCCGGGCACCGGCTGCGGATCGTGGTGGCCACCTCCGACCAGGGGTACGCGACCCCGGTCGAGCCGGTCACCTACACCGTGGCGCTGGCCGGTCAGCAGGCCGGTGCCGCACCCGGGGCGCCGGCCGGTGCCGCCCTGACCGGCGCCGAGGTGCGGCTGCCGACCGTGCCCGGCGAGCCGATCGCCACCCCGGCGGTGATCTGGCGGTGGGCGCTCGCCGGCCTGGTCGCGGCGATCGTGCTCGGGCTCGTCGTGGTGGTCGCCGTGCTGCGCCGCCGGCACCGCCGGCACGACACCTCGGTGCATCCCGAGTACGCCGACATCCCGCTCGTCGTCCGCGACCTGCGCAAGGAGTACGCCGACGGCTTCGTCGCGGTCTCCCGGATCGACTTCGAGGTGCACCGGGGCCAGGTGGTCGGCCTGCTCGGGCCGAACGGCGCAGGCAAGACCACCACGCTGCGGGTGCTGATGGGGCTGACCCAGCCGACCACCGGCGAGATCCACGTCTTCGGGCACCGGCTGGTCCCCGGCTCGCCGGTGCTGTCCCGGATCGGCGCACTCGTCGAGGGTCCGGGCTTCCTGCCGCACCTGAGCGGATTGGAGAACCTGCGGGCGTACTGGCGGGCGACCGGGCGGCCGGAGGCGGACGCGCACTTCGAGGAGGCGCTGGAGATCGCCGGGCTCGGTGACTCGATCCACCGGAGGACCCGCAAGTACAGCCACGGCATGCGGCAGCGGCTGGCGATCGCCCAGGCCATGCTCGGGCTGCCGGAGCTGCTGGTGCTGGACGAGCCGACCGACGGGCTCGACCCGCCGCAGATCGCCGAGATGCGCCGGGTGCTGCGCAGGTACGCCACCGACGGGCGGGCGGTGCTGGTCTCCAGCCACCTGCTGGCCGAGGTGGAGCAGACCTGCACGCACGCGGTCGTCGTCCACAAGGGGCAGATCGTGGCGTCCGGCCGGGTGGAGGAGATCGTCGGCGAGTCGCCGAGTACCCAGTTCGACGTCTCCGACGTCGACGCCGCCCGGGTGGTGTTGGAGCGGCTCGACGGGGTGCGGGTGCTGCCGGAGTCCAACGGCGCGCTGGTGGTCGACACCAACGGCACCGCCCGGAGCGAGGTGGTGGCCGAACTGGTCCGGGCCGGTGTCGGGGTGGACCGGGTGGTGCCGCGCCGCCGCCTGGAGGACGCCTTCCTCGCCCTGGTCGGCGAGAACTCTCGGGGAAGCGGGGACCGCTGATGGCCACCACGACGGAGACCAGGGCACCGGACGCGGCCGGCGGTGCCGCCGGGTACCGGCCCCGGGCCACCCTCTCGATCGCCGCCGAGTGGCGTCGCCAGGCGTCCCGGCGGCGTACCCAGCTCGCGCTCGGCTTCATGGTGCTGCTGCCGCTCGTCATCCTGGTCGCGTTCGAGTTCGAGGGCTCCGGCGACGACGACAACGGCGGGGGCGAGTTCGGCAGCCTGATCGAGCTGGCCACCACCGGCGGGCTCAACTTCGCCCTCTTCGCGCTGCTCGTCTCGTCGTCGTTCCTGCTGGTCGTGGTGGTGGCGCTGTTCTGCGGCGACACGGTGGCCAGCGAGGCGAGCTGGGGCAGCCTGCGCTACCTGCTGGCCGTACCGGTGCCCCGGGCCCGACTGCTGGCCGTCAAGCTGGTGGTCGCGCTCGGGTACTCGCTGCTGGCCCTGCTGCTGCTGGCCGGCACCGCCCTGCTCGCCGGCACCCTCCGGTACGGCTGGGCGCCGTTGTCCAGCACGGTGGCGGCGCAGATCCCGGCCGGTGAGGGGCTGCTCCGGCTGCTCGGCATCCTCGGCTACCTCGCGGTCGTACTCCTGGTCGTGGCCGGCCTGGCGTTCCTGCTCTCGGTGACCACGGACGCCGCGCTCGGCGCGGTCGGCGGCGCTGTGCTGCTCTGGATCCTCTCCAGCATCCTGGACCAGATCACCGCGCTCGGGGTGCTCCGCGACTTCCTGCCGACGCACTACAGCAGTGCCTGGCTCGCCCTGCTCTCCACACCGGTGCAGACCGACGACATCGTCAAGGGGACGATCTCGGCGATCTGCTACGCCACCGCCTTCTGGGCGCTCGCCTTCTGGCGCTTCACCCGCAAGGACGTGGTGTCGTAGCCGCGCCGCCGGGGTCGCGGGCGGGGCGGTCCCGGGCACTGCCCCGCCGGCCGTGAGACCACCAGGTCGTCGTGATGACACTGGGTATCACGCTCGCCGGGTATACCCGGCCGGCCACCAGCCACCAGCCACCCGACAGGGTCTCGGGCGCTCTCTGGTAGCGATATCCTCACCCAGGGTTTCCGGCAGCCGCCGGTGACGCTGCGACAGGGGGTGCCCGGTGCTGGATCTTGCCACCCGGGTCGGGCGACCGCCCCGGCGGATCAGCCGGTTCCTCGCCGAGGCGCGGGTGGGCTGGGTCGACGCCCGGCTGATGGTCGCGATGCCCGGCCGGGAGCGCACGCTGCGGTTCGTCGCGGTGGTGCTGTTCTGCCAGCGGGCCAGCTACATCGCGCCGGCCGTGCTCGGGATGACCAGCGGTGACGACCGCTACCACAGCCCCGCCCTGAACACCTCGCTGCTGCTCGGCGTCGTCGGCTGGAACGTGCTGCTCGGCGCGATGGTCTGGCGGCGGGGCTGGTTCAGCTACGGGAACGTGGTGCAGGACGTGACGATCACCTGCGCGCTGCTGGTCGTGGTCAACGCCAACATCCGTTCCGGCTACGAGCTGTCGGCGGCGAACTGGGCCGGCAAGTTCGCCCTCGGCTCGGCGGCGCTCGTCGGTGCGGTGCTGAGCCTGCGGGCGTTGCTCGTCGGGCTCGGGCTGCTGGTGGCGACCGCCGTGGCCGCCGCCTCGGTGCAGATCGGCGGCCTGCCGCCCTGGGAGTCGGGCTTCGTCAACCACGTCAACTCCAGCCTGTGGTTCGCGCTGGTGCTGCACTTCACCCGCCGCTTCCTCTGCGCCCAGGCCAACGCGGTCGACGAGGCGACCCAGCGCCGGCTGGCCGCCGAGACGGCGACGGCGGCCGGTGCGGCCCGGTACGCCGAACGCCTGCACCACTACCGCAGACTGCACGACACCGCGCTGGCCACGCTCACCGCGATCGCCCGGGGCGGGCTGGACCACCGCGGCGAGGAGGTCCGGCGGCGCTGCGGCCGGGAGGCGGACTACATCCGCGGCCTGGTCACCGAGGACCGGGCCGAGGCGGAGATCACCCTGGGCACCAGCCTGGCCGAAGTGGTGGCCGACGCGACCGGGTTGGGTCTGCGGGTGCACCTGCGCTCGGGCACCGTGCCGACCCCGCCACCCCGGCACGTGGTGCGGGCGGTCTGCGACGCGGCGCGGGAGGCGCTGAACAACGTGGCCCGGCACGCCGGTACCGGCGAGGCGTGGGTCACCGTCGACTGGTACGACGGCGTGCTCGGGGTGCGGGTGGTGGACCGGGGAGCCGGGTTCGACACCGGGGACGTCGGCGCAGGCTTCGGGTTACGCCGCTCGATCGGCGAACGGATGACCGAGGTCGGCGGCGAGCTGCGGCTCTTCTCCGAACCCGGTCACGGCACCAGCGTGGAACTGCTCTGGCCGGCGTCGTCGCCGGATCCGGACGAGTAGCGGTGCAGGCCGTCCTCGCGGACCCGGTCGGCGAGGTCGAGTTTCGTGTACGTCGGCCGGCCCGCGTCGCAGTACTTCGCCTTGACCCGGTCCAGGTACTGCCGGGCCGTCGTCGGTTGGATGCCGACCTTGCGGGCCACCGCCGTCAACGTCATCCCGGAGGCGTAGGCGACGAGTACGGCCCGTTCCCGGGGAGCCAGCCGGGGCCGGTCCGGCCGCTCGTCACAGGACCAGGCGAAGGCCAGCTCGGGAGAGTGCGCCAACTCGCCCCGGGCCACCGTCCGGATCGCCTCGGCCAGGCTCGGCAGGTCGTGGTCCTTGGTGAGGTAGCCGGAGGCGCCGGCCCGGATCACGTCCACGCCGTGCACCACGTGCGGCACCACGCTGACCACCAGCACCGGCCGGCCGGTGCCGACCAGCCGGCGTACGTTCTCCACCGGCGCCGACCCGTCGGCGAGCAGCAGGTCGAGTACGACGACGTCGGCCGGGCCCGGTTCGGTGTCGAGGAGCTGGTCGACGGTGGCGGCCGTGCAGTGCAGCCGGAGGTCGGGAACCGAGCCGAGCCAGGCGGCCATGCCGTCCAGCAGCATCCGGTCGTCGTCGACCACGGAGACCGAGATCGCGGACACGACAGACAGCACCTCGCCTTCCACTGGGAGGTGACCTCGCAGCCCGGAACGGAGGGCGGCAGGGGAACCGGACATTAGATCCCGTACGACCCGATGTCAAGACGACACTTTTGCTTTCTGGTACCGGGCGATGACTGTCGGTGATCCTTTTCCCGAGTGGGGACGGGGGAACCGGAATGCGACTGTCGAAGATGTGGGGTTCCCTGGTCGTCCCGGACGACCTCGGCTACTTCCGGTGCCGGGACCGTTATCTGGTGGAGAACCGGCGGCTCGCCGCCTGGACCGTGCTCAGCGAGGACGAACTCCGGCTGCTGCGCGCACTCGCCGACGGCGCCGCGCCGCCGTACCCGAGCACCGGGCCGGACCGGCGGACCGAACGGGTCCTCGCCGCCCTGGTCCTGAACTGGCTTGTCTACCTGCCGGACCAGGTGCCCCGGGTCCGGGCGGCCGAACCGGTACTCCGGACGGTCCGGTACGCCGTCACCGGCGGCTGTGGACCGTCCGGCCACGACGGCGGTGCCGCCGCCTGCGCCCACCCGCTCCCCGACGAGCTGGAGCCGGCCGAGGCCCTCGACCTGGTGGACCAGATCGCCGAGCTCGGTGCGGAACTGCTGATCCTGACCGGTGGCGAGCCGATGCTCCGGCCCGACCTGTTCGAGCTGGCCGACCGCGCCCGCGACCGGGGACTCCGGGTCGACCTGGTCACCTCCGGCAGCCGGATCCGGGACGCCGGCACCGCCCGGCGGATCGCCGACACCTTCGCCGGGGTCACCGTCAGCCTGGACGGCGACCGCCACCAGGTGCCCGGACCGGTGGCCGGCGAGGACGCGCTGGCCCGGACCGTGCGCGGGCTGACCCTGTTGAACGCGGCCGGGGTCAAGCCGGCGATCGACCACGTGGTGTCGCCGGAGAACATCGCCGCGTTGGACGACCTGATGGCACTCCTGGACGGCATCGAGTTCAGCAGGGTCCGGATGATGAGCCGCACCGCCGTCGGCGGGGGCAGCCCGACCGGTCCGCCCCTCGGCTGGGACCACCACCCCGGCGGCGAGCCGCCGCCCGGGGTACGGCGGTCCGGTTGGACCAGGCCGGTGGCCCGGAAGATCCTCACCCAGGGCCCGGTCCGGCCGTACCCGGTCCGGGTCGACCGCGAGCCCGGCGGGATCGACCTGCACGTCGACCCGCGTGGTGACGTCTACCCGCGCGAGTCGGCCGCCGGCCCGGCGCACCGGGTCGGCAACCTGCGGAGCCGGTCCCTGCGCGAGATGTTCGCCCCGCCCGCCGTCGCCGACGGAATGCCCGACGGCGGTGAACCCGACGACGTGCCCACCCACGACGACGTCGGCGAGCACAGGAACCGGGCACGTCCGGAGCCGGCCCGGCAACGCCCGCCGACCACTTCCACCGCCGACAACCTCGGGAGGTGCCACGTGACGCTCGGGATCAACACCGGAATCGTCTGGGTCGACGACGACGCGGAGGTCCGGCTCTACAACCCGGACGACGGCCAGTTCCAGACGTTCAACGCCAGCGCCGCCCGGATCTGGCGCCGGCTCGTCGCCGGCACCGACCTGCCGACCGTCGTCCGTGAGCTGACCGACGCGTTCGGCGGGGTCGACGGGCGGGAGCGCGAGTTGGTGGCCCGGGACGTCCGCGAGTTCGTCGGCCTGCTGCGGGCCCGGGACCTGCTCCGGCCGGCCGGACCGGCGGCAGCGGCCGGGGAGAGCGGCGCCGGAGAGGAGAGCCACGGATGAGCGGGAACCGTTTCGCCGACCGGGTCCGCGCGACGCTCGCCGCCGGGGGGCTGGCCCGGGTGCCCGTCACCGGCGTCGGCAAGCTGCCGGTGAGTCCCGACGGCACCGTGCTGGTCGAGCCGGTCGAGTTCGAGCAGGTCTGCCCCGGTGAGGTGGTGGCCTACCAGGACGGGGAGCGGATCGTGGTGCACCGGGTAATCAGCCGGCTGCCCGAGCACCTGCTGACGGCCGGCGACGACATGCCGTTGTACGACCCGCCGGTGCCCCGGGCGGCACTGCTCGGCCGGGTGCCGCAGGTCACCGCCCGGCCTCGGCGCGCACCGGCGGTCGGCGGGCCGCCGCTCCCGCTGCCGGACGGGATCACGGTCTGGCTGGTCGGCGCGGCGGCCAGGGCCGTACCGGAGGCCGACCACCAGCTTCCGGCGCCTGGTCGACACCGACCGGCGGCCCTGGTCCGGGTACGCCACCTCGCCGCCGGCTCCGCCCTGCCGGACCGGGTACGCCGGGCGCTGGACGCGCTCGACGCGCTGGGCGGGGTGACCGTCGGCATCTCGCCGGCAGCGGTACGCCCGGTCGACGACCTGCGTACCGGCCTGCCGGGGCGGGACCGTGCGGTGCGGCTGGCGCACCGGCTCGACATCGTGCTCGGCTGCCGGTTCGGCGCACCGGGCCGGCCCGGCACCGCCGAGCGGTCGACCGTCCGGCCGTCGACCGGCGCCGGAGCCGCCCTGCCGGTGACCGGCGCCGACCGTGCCTCGCCGTTGCTCGGTGACGACGGCGGGCTGCCGCTGGTCGGCGGCGACGACGAGCTGCCGGTGACCGGTGCCGACGACGGTCTGCCGGTGATCGCCCCGGACGACGTCGACCACCACCTGCGGCCCGGCCCGCCGCTGCGGGAGACCGGTCCGGTGGCCGCGATCCGGAGCATCCTCGCCGCGCTCGGCGTACCCCCGTTGCCGGCATGTCCGCAGCCCGCGCCCGACGGTGCGCCATGATCCCGGCGATCGCCGCGGTCGACCTGGTCAAGCGGTATCCCGGCGGCGCCGCCCCGGCGCTCGACGGGCTGACCTTCAGCGTTCCGCCCGGCCAGGCGGTCGGGCTGCTCGGCCCGGCCGGAGCCGGCAAGACCACCCTGCTCAAACTGGTCGGCGGCGCATCCCGGGCCAGCTCCGGCCGGATCCTGGTGTACGGCCGCCAGCCCGACGCGGCGACCCGGCGGGACGTGGCGGCGGTGCACCAGTCAGTACCGTTCGACCTGTCCCTGACCGTCCGGGACAACCTGCGGATCGCCGCCGCCTTCCGGGGCCTGCCCTGGCGTCGTGCCCGCCCCCGGGCCGAGGAACTGCTCGGCGCCTTCGAACTGGCCGGCAGCGAGGACCGGCCGGTGCACACCCTGGCGGCCGGGCAGCGGCGCCGCCTCCAGCTGGTCCGGGCCCTGCTCCGGGTGCCGAGGGTCCTGCTGCTCGACGACCCGTCGGCCGGGCTGGACGCCGAGGGCCGGCGGCGGGTCTGGGCCTGCCTCGACGAGCTGCGCCGCCAGCACGAACCGGCGATCGTGCTGACCAGCCACCACCTCGACGAGGTCGAGCGCAACACCGAACGGGTGCTGGTGCTCCGGCACGGCCGGCTGGTCCGGGACGGTGCTCCGGCGCAACTGCGCGAGGAGCGCGGCGAGGTGCGGGCGGTACTGCGCAGCGGGTCGGTGGACGGCTGGCCGGCGATCGCCGCCGGTGCGCTGCGCCGGGGGCTGGCCGCGGCCCGCGGCGGCGACGAGATCGTGCTGACCGGGCCGGACCTGCGGCGGCAGCTGGCCCGGCTGCTGGCCGAACTGGCCGACCAGGAGATCCGGGTCGACAGCGTGGAGTTGGTGACGGCCGCCCTGGAGGAGGCGTCGGTCTCGCTGACCCGTGGTCCGGGCGCCCGTGGTCCCGGTGGAGGCGCTGGACGTGGTGCGGAGGTGACCAGCCGATGAGTCTGTCCGGCCTGGCCGACGACGACACCGCCGCGCCGCCCTGGCACGGTTCCGGCTTCACCGCGACGCTGCGGCGGGAGTGGCTGCTGCTCACCCGGGACCGCGCCGGCCTGCTGCTGGCGGCGGTACCGGCCGCCGTCTACGTCGCACTCCTCGCGACCTCGCTCGCCGATCTGGTCGGCACGGTGACCTACCGGGGCCGGATCCTCGACTATCCGGACTTCGTGGTCCCGGGGCTGGTGTTCGCGGCGCTGCTCGGTGCCGCCACCGCCACCGGTACGGCACTCTGCCGGGAACGGGCCGCCGGGATGGCGCTGGAACTCCTGTCGTACCCGCTGACCCGCTGGCAGTACGTCGCCGGCAAGCTGCTCGCCGGCTCCGCCCTGGTGTTCGGGCAGGCGGTGGCCGCGCTGGCGGTCTCGGCGGCCCTGTTCGGCAGCCGGTGGCCGGCGGAGCGCTGGGCGGCGCTGCTCTGCGGGCTGCTGCTCGCCGCGCTGGCCTTCAACGCGCTCGGCCTGCTGCTCGGCACCGTGGTGCGGGAGCGGCGCCGGTACGGCGTACTGGTGAACGTGCTGGTCCC
Organism: Plantactinospora sp. WMMB782; assembly: GCF_049179135.1. Taxonomy (NCBI): domain Bacteria; kingdom Bacillati; phylum Actinomycetota; class Actinomycetes; order Micromonosporales; family Micromonosporaceae; genus Plantactinospora; species Plantactinospora sp. WMMB782. Next base: position 3,249,474 of record NZ_JBMHMC010000007.1, read on the forward strand.
GGTGCTGCTCTTCGGCAGTCCGGCGTTCTATCCGGTCGAGCACCTCGGCCCGGTGCAGCGGGTCCTGGCCGACGTGAACCCGGTCAGCCACGGCGTAGCCGCGCTGCGGGCGGCGCTGCTGGACGGCTTCGCCGGTGCCTGGCCGCACCTCGTGCTGCTCGGCGCGGTCGCGGTGGTCGCGGCGGCGGGAGCGGGCCGGCGCCTGGTCCGGGAGTTCCGGGCGCTCTGAGGCGGGATCCGGCCGGCACCCCCGTCGCGGCGCGGGATGTTCCTCACACCGGGAAGAGACCCGGGACAGCCGGTCCCGGTACCCGTAGACTGGCGGCACAACTTCATACCTCATCCAGAGGGGCTGAGGGATACGGCCCGATGACGCCCCGGCAACCACTCCACGGCGGAGCAGGTGCCAAATCCGTCCCCGCCGCGCGGTGCGGCGCCAGGGAAAGATGAGAGGACGGCAATCGCCATGACGTCGATCATCGACGCGACCCCCGGCCAGACCAGCCCGGTGGCCCCCAATCCGGCTCGGGCACTCGTCTGTCGCGGCTGCGGCACCGAATATCCGCTGATCGCCCAGCACGCCTGTTACGAGTGTTTCGGCCCGCTGGAGGTCGGCTACGACCCGGCGACGCTGGCCGGGGTGACCCGGGCCGACATCGAGGCCGGTCCGGACAACCTCTGGCGGTACGCCGCCCTGCTGCCGACCGGGCAGGACCCGGCCGCCCGGGTGACCCTGGACCCGGGGCTGACCCCGCTGGTCCCGGCCGCCGGTCTCGCCGCCGAGCTGGGCATCCGGGCGCCGCTCTGGGTCAAGGACGACAGCGCCAACCCGACCCACTCGTTCAAGGACCGGGTCGTCTCGGTGGCGCTGACCGCCGCCCGCGGGCTCGGCTTCAGCCGGTTCGGCTGCGCCTCCACCGGCAACCTGGCGAACTCGGTCGCCGCGCACGCGGCCCGGGCCGGGGTCCCGTCGATCGTCTTCATCCCCGGTGACCTGGAGCAGGGCAAGGTGATCACCACCGCCGTCTACGGCGGCGACGTGGTCGCGATCGACGGCTCGTACGACGACGTCAACCGGCTCTGCGGTGAGCTGGTCGAGACCGACGAGTTCGAGGACACGGCCTTCGTCAACGTGAACGTCCGGCCGTACTACGCCGAGGGCTCGAAGACGCTCGGCTACGAGGTCGCCGAGCAGTTGGGTTGGCGGATTCCCGAGCAGGTGGTCATCCCGATGGCCAGCGGCGAGCTGCTCACCAAGATCGACAAGGCGTTCAGCGAGCTGGTCGAGATCGGCCTGGTCGAGGCCCCGGCCAACGGCTGGAAGGTCTTCGGCGCCCAGTCCGCCGGCTGCAACCCGATCGCCGTGGCGCTGCACGGCGACACCGACGTGATCACCCCGGTCCGGCCGACCGGGATCGCCAAGTCGCTGAACATCGGCGACCCGGCCGCCGGGCTCTACGCCCTGGAGGCGGTCCGCCGCACCGGTGGCTGGATGGACTACGCCGACGACGACGAGATCCGCGCCGCGATCCGGCAGTTGGCCCGGACCACCGGGATCTTCGCCGAGACCGCCGGCGGGGTGACCGTGGCCGTGCTGGGCAAGCTGGTGGCGAGCGGCCGGCTGGACCCGGACGCCGAGACGGTCGTCTACAACACCGGCGAGGGGCTGAAGACCCTCGACGCGGTGGCGGCACAGGTCGGTCCGACGTACCGGGTGAAGCCGTCGCTGCGGGCGGCCCGGGACGCCGGCCTGCTCGGCTGAACCGGCCTGCTCGGCTGAAAAAACTCCCAAGATTTTTCCGCGCGGACGCGCACCTGCCCGGGCAGATGCACGTGCAACTTGCAGGTGAAACGTTCGGCTCTGCCCGGGGCACGCCCGATCCGGTGGTACGGATGCGGTGCGTAGCTGGAGTTTTGCCACCCGTGACGAAAACACGCGGAAGGGGACTTGACGCCTGCATCTGCACCACGCAAGATGCTCCGTGCGGGAGGACGACCGCCGTAGACTTTCAAAGCTCTTACGACCCAGCGCCGGAGGCGTTGTGCGGGCGTCCTCTCGACCAAACTTCCGCAACGGCCGGGCCGAGACTCCTCGCCCGGCCGTTCTGCTCAACGGGTGTTCCACGCCCCGGTGACGGCTCGGGGATATTCGGTCGCGCCCGGTTCGTGTAACCGGCACGCTCGACCACATGGACATCGTGGTGACCCCACTGGACATCGCCGACGCCGCCGCCGTCGAGCGGGCGTACGAGATCGAGGCGGCCGTCCGCGCGGCGGCGCAGCCGGACATGCCGGCGCTGCCCCGGCAACGCTTCCACGCCGGAGTCCGGCGCCCGTGGCCGGGTGACGACGACCGGCACGCGCTCGGCTACCTCGACGGGGTGGCGGTGGGCTACCTCGCGGTCTCGCTGCCGCAGCGGGAGAACCTGGAGAACGCCGGCCTGACCCTCGCCGTCCATCCGGAACACCGCCGCCGGGGCGTCGGCCGGGCCCTCTACGAGTACGCGACGCGGCTGGCCCGGCAGGAGGGTCGTAAACGGATCGTCGGCGAGGTGGCCAACATGAGCCCGGAGTCCGCTCCGACGATGCCGGGCGACGCCTTCGCCGCGGCGATGGGCGCCAAGCCGGCGCTGGCCGACATCCGTCGCCGGCTCGACCTGACCGCGCTCGACGAGCCGGAACTCGACCGGCTGTTCGCGGCGAGCCTGGCCCGCGCCGAGGGCTACTCGATCGTGCGCTGGCGGGGCGCCACCCCCGACGAGTACGCCGAGGACGTCGCCTACCTGGACAGCCGCCTGGTCAGCGACGCGCCGATCGGCGACCTGACCTGGGAGGCGGCCCGGCCGGAGGTCGGCCGGCTGCGGGAGATGGAGCAGGCGCACCACGAGCGCGGCCAGCGCTGGTACAACAGCGGTGCCCGGCACGACGCCACCGGCCAACTGGTGGCCTGGACCGGGATCGGCATGAACGTCGAGTGCGACTGGCACGCCTTCCAGCAGATCACCCTGGTCGAGCCGGCACACCGGGGCCACCGCCTCGGCACCCTGATCAAGGTCGACAACCTGCGGCACATCCGGGAGTACGAGCCGGCGCTGCGGTTCGTCGACACCTACAACGCGGCGGTGAACGAGTACATGATCTCGATCAACGAGGCGGTCGGCTTCCGCGCCGTCGCCGGGCTCACCACCTGGCAGGCGACGCTCTGACGCACCCGGTCCGGCGAGGCGCTGACCAGCGCCGGCAGCGCCGGGCGGCAGCGTGGCGGCCCACCTCCGCCCCGACTGCGCAGGCTGGGCCGGGCCGGGCGGGTGCGGCATGATGGCGGGATGACGGAGACCCCGCACCCGCTGTACGCCCGGCACACCGACACCCTGGAACGGGCGCTGACCGCGATCACCGAACGGTCCTACTGGTCCGCCTACCCCGAGTCACCAAGCCCCCGGGTCTACGGCGAGACGGCCGCCGCGCAGGGCGAGGCGGCCTTCCGGGCGTACCTGGGCGGAAAGTTCCCGCTCGACCAGCCCGGCACCGGCGACTGGGTGGCCACCGAGACGAGCCCGTTCGGCATCGACCTGGCGGTGAGCTACCCGCACGCCGACCCGGAGGTGCTGCTGGCCGCCGCCTCGACCGCGCTGCCGGCCTGGCGGGACGCCGGCCCGCAGACCCGGGTCGGGGTCTGCCTGGAGATCCTCGCCCGGCTGCACGCAAACATCTTCGAGCTGGCCAACGCGGTGCACGCGACAAGCGGGCAGGCGTTCGTGATGGCCTTCCAGGCCGGCGGCGCGCACGCGCTGGACCGGGCGCTGGAGGCGCTCGCCTACGCGTACCGGGAAATGGCCCGGCATCCGGCGACGGCGGCCTGGGAGAAGCCGGCCGGCAGGGGCGACCCGCTGCGGATGACCAAGAGTTTCCACGTCGTGCCGCGCGGGGTGGCGCTGGCGATCGGCTGCAACACCTTCCCGACCTGGAACAGCTACCCCGGCATCTTCGCCTCGCTCGTCACCGGCAACCCGGTGCTGGTCAAGCCGCACCCCCGGGCCGTGCTGCCGCTCGCCGTCACCGTCCGGTACGCCCGCGAGGTGCTGGCCGAGGCCGGCTTCGACCCGAACCTGGTGCTGCTCGCCGCCGAGGCGCCCGGCGAGAAGCTCGCCTCCACCCTGGCGCTCCGCCCCGAGGTGCGGATCGTCGACTTCACCGGCTCCACCGAGTACGGCGACTGGCTGGAGGCGAACGCCCGGCAGGCCGCCGTCCACACCGAGAAGGCCGGGGTCAACACGATCGTGGTCGACTCCACCGACGACTTCGCCGGGATGTGCCGCAACATCGGCTTCTCGCTCACCCTCTACAGCGGACAGATGTGCACCACTCCGCAGAACATCCTGGTGCCGCGCGACGGCATCGCCACCGACCAGGGGCACAGGAGCGTCGACGAGGTGGCCGCCGGCATCGCCGGTGCGGTCGGCAAGCTCACCGGCGACCCGGCCCGCGCCGTCGAGCTGACCGGCGCGATCGTCAACGACGGGGTACTCGCCCGGCTCGACGAGGCGGCCGGGCTCGGCGAGCCGGTGCTGCCGTCCCGGACCGTCGAGCACCCGAACTACCCGGGCGCGGTGGTGCGTACGCCGCTGATCGCCAGGCTCGACGCCGACCAGGTCGGCACGTACGGGCGGGAGTGGTTCGGGCCGGTCTCGTTCGTGATCGCCACCGACTCCACCCCGCACAGCCTGGCCGTCCTCCGGCAGACCGTCGGCGAGCGGGGTGCGCTGACCGCCTCGGTCTACTCGACCGACCCCGAGGTGCTGGACGAGGCGGAGACGGCGGCGATCGAGACCGGGGTGCACCTGTCCTGCAACCTCACCGGCGGGGTCTTCGTGAACCAGTCGGCGGCCTTCTCGGACTTCCACGGCAGCGGCGCAAACCCGGCGGCCAACGCGGCCCTGACCGACGGCGCGTACGTCGCCAACCGGTTCCGGGTGGTGCAGGCCCGCCGGCACAGCTGACCGGATGCCCGGCGACACCGGGCGGGCGGGGTCAGGCGGTCCGGCGCATCTGTAGTTCGCGGAGTGCGGGCACGGTCGGATGGGCCACCCGTACCCCGGTGTCGACGAAGCCCAGCCGCTGGTAGGCGCGTACCGCCCGGTCGTTGCCGACCACCACCTCCAGCAGCAGCTCCGGCCGCCCGGCCGCCCGGGACCAGTCGGCCACCGCCCCGACCAGGCCGGCCAGCAGGCCGGTGCCCCGCCAGGCCGGGGTGAGGTAGACGGCGAAGACCACTGTGACTCCCGGCTGGCCGGGCGCCGCCTGCCCGCCCGCGTGCCCGACGACCCGGCCGCCGGCCTCGGCGACGAACGCCGCCGTCCGCTGCCCGACCGACATCCCGGCGATCCGGGCGGCGAACTCGGCGTGCGGCCGGGCCGCCGCGTCGGCGAGCGTCTCCAGGAAGGCCAGCGGTGAGTCGGCGAGCATCTCCAGCCGGATCGCCCGGACCCGGGCGGCGTCGCCGGGGCGTACCCGACGGACCGGTGGCGGCCCGGCTGCCGACCGGAGACCGGATTCGGTCGTACCGCCGGGCCGGGTCGGACCGGTCGGTTCCGGCGGGCCGGTGAGGTGTCCCGGCGCCGGTGCGGCGGTGGTCTGCGGGATGGAGGCCGGCACGTCCGTCATGGTCGCACGCCGTACGGGGTCCGGTTTCGGCGGGTGACGGAGCAGCTGTCCGTCCGGTCCGGGCCGGTTGAGCTGGGCAGCGACGGTCGCCAATGGGTGAGAGCCGGAAAATTGACCGTCCGATTCTCGGCCTGGTGACCGTTTTGGACTAGTGCGCTGCGACCCGACCTTGGTGTACGGTGCGGGTTCGGCCGCTCGATTCGTCGGATCCGTTCAATTCATGATCGAATTCGGGGAAAACGACTCGGCGGCCCCGGCAGGTATAGGGCGTCGCCGGAGCTCGGGCAGCTTCGACGCGACCGAAGTAAGGAAGTGCACCGTGGCGCAGGGCACCGTGAAGTGGTTCAACAGCGAAAAGGGCTACGGCTTCATCGCGGTCGATGGCGGGCAGGACGTCTTCGTCCACTTCTCCGCGATCCAGATGGACGGTTACAAGGCGCTCGACGACGGTCAGCGCGTCGAGTTCGAGATCGCCCAGGGCCAGAAGGGCCCGCAGGCGGAGCAGGTCCGGCTCATCGCCTGACCATCGGTGCCTCTCCTGGCTCGCCACGGGATCGGTTTTCCGGGTCGGTCTGACCGGTTCCCGTCGGCGGCCGTGGGAAGCTCCGGGTTCGCGGAAGCTCTTTTCCGGGTCAGGCGTACGGATGCTCGGGCGGCAGGATCGACGCCGCGTTGATTTCCTTCGTCTCTGCCCAGAGGAGAGCCCGTGGCCGAGCCGCCCCCTACCGGCAATTCAGGACACTTCACGGGTGGGCCCGGCTATCCGGGTCAGCCCGCCTTTCCGGGCGGGCCAGACTCTCCGGGCTGGGCTGGCTTTCCGGATCCGGGTGATCCCCTCGTTCCGCCGCCCGGCGCCGGGCTCGGTGTCTGGTGGGAACGGTGCTGGTCGGCGGCGCGGCGGGGTTGGCGCCCGCTGCTGTCGATCGTCCTGCTCACCCAGGTGCTGCCGACCGCGGCCATCGGCCTGGCCATGTTGCCCCTGCAACCGCGACCGCCGGCCGTCTCGCCGAGTGGCGAACCCCTGCCTGGAGAGTTCGAGGGGTTCCTCGGCGACCTGCTGCCGTTCCTCGGGATCCTGATCGCCGTCAGTCTCGTCGCCGGTTTGGTGCAGTGCCTGGGCTGGGCGGCGGGGACCTGGGTGATCACGCGGCAGGCGACCGGGCAGGAGGCGGCGCTCGGGCCCGCCCTGCGGTACGGGCTGCGCCGGGCACCGGGTCTCTTCGGCTGGGGCCTGCTGGCGAGCCTGCTGGTCCTCGCCGGCATCTGCGCGTGCTTCCTGCCCGGTGTCTATCTCGCCTTCGCGACGAGCCTCGTCGGCCCGATCTACCTCTTCGAGCGGCGCGATCCGATCGGGCGGACCTTCAAGATGGTGCACGCCCGGTTCGGCATGGTGCTCGGCCGGGTCGCGGTGGTGGCCGCCGTGGTGATCGGCGGCGGCCTGGTGCTGGCGGTACTGGAGAGCGTCATGACACTCGCCCCCGCCGCCGCGACCCCGGGAGAGCTGTCCGCCCCGCCCGCCTTCTCCGCCGTCGCCGTGCTCAGCACGCTCGTCAGTGCCGTGCTCGGCGCACCGCTCCAGCTGGCATTGCTGATCGGGATCCTGATCACCTACACCGAGCAGCGGGGTCACGAGGCCCCGGTGAACAGCGCCCGACTTGCCGCCGAACTCTCCTGAGGGTCGGTGAGCGGCTTGCACTCGGCATGGGAGAGTGCTAAACAGGTGTTGGCACTCGCATAGCGTGAGTGCCAGGTCGGGGCGGTAGGGCCACGGTCGTGGGCCCGCACAGCGGGTCTGCGGCACATGGCCGGTCGTCGCGGGCTGTCCGGCCCGGCCGGCGGACGTCACTGTCGCACAGCGCGACGGAGTCGAGGGGCACCAACGGGTGCCGCCGGCCCCGTCCGCCAGTGCCGTAGTGACGTCCGAAGGTGCGTAATCAGGCGGCAGGTTCGGGGCCGACAAAGGCTCCGGCGGCCGTGAGTGTCCAGGAGGACAACGCCGTATGGCCAAGATGATCGCGTTCGACGAGGAGGCGCGCCGCGGCCTTGAGCGGGGCATGAACACCCTCGCCGACGCCGTTAAGGTGACGCTGGGCCCGAAGGGCCGCAACGTCGTGCTCGAGAAGAAGTGGGGCGCCCCCACCATCACCAACGATGGTGTGAGCATCGCCAAGGAGATCGAGCTCGAGGACCCGTACGAGAAGATCGGTGCGGAGCTGGTCAAGGAGGTCGCCAAGAAGACCGACGACGTGGCCGGTGACGGCACGACGACGGCGACCGTCCTCGCCCAGGCGCTGGTCCGGGAGGGCCTGCGCAACGTCGCGGCGGGCGCCAACCCGATGGCCCTGAAGCGGGGCATCGAGGCCGCCGTCGCGAACGTCTCGGAGGAGCTGAGCAAGCTCGCCAAGGACGTCGAGACCAAGGAGCAGATCGCCTCCACCGCCTCCATCTCCGCTGGTGACACCAGCGTCGGCGAGATCATCGCCGAGGCGATGGACAAGGTCGGCAAGGAAGGCGTCATCACCGTCGAGGAGAGCAACACCTTCGGGCTCGAGCTTGAGCTGACCGAGGGCATGCGCTTCGACAAGGGCTACATCTCGGGGTACTTCATGACCGACCCCGACCGGATGGAGGCCGTGCTCGACGACCCGTACATCCTGATCGTCAACAGCAAGATCTCGACGGTCAAGGACCTGCTGCCGATCCTCGAGAAGGTCATGCAGTCGGGCAAGCCGCTGGCCATCATCGCCGAGGACGTCGAGGGCGAGGCCCTGGCGACCCTGGTGGTCAACAAGGTCCGGGGCACCTTCAAGTCCGTCGCCGTCAAGGCGCCGGGCTTCGGTGACCGCCGCAAGGCCATGCTCGGCGACATCGCCATCCTGACCGGCGGGCAGCCGATCAGCGAGGAGGTCGGCCTCAAGCTGGACGCCGTCGGCCTCGACATGCTGGGCCGGGCCCGCAAGGTCGTGGTGACCAAGGACGAGACCACCATCGTCGACGGTGCCGGCGACGCCGACCAGATCAACGGCCGGGTCAACCAGATCCGCGCCGAGATCGAGAAGAGCGACTCCGACTACGACCGGGAGAAGCTGCAGGAGCGCCTGGCCAAGCTGGCCGGCGGTGTTGCGGTGATCAAGGTCGGCGCGGCCACCGAGGTCGAGCTGAAGGAGCGCAAGCACCGCATCGAGGACGCGGTGCGCAACGCGAAGGCCGCCGTCGAGGAGGGCATCGTCCCCGGTGGTGGTGTCGCGCTGGTCCAGGCCGGCAAGACCGCCTTCGACAAGCTGGACCTGGCCGGCGACGAGGCGACCGGTGCGCAGATCGTCAAGATCGCGCTGGACGCCCCGCTGCGGCAGATCGCCGTCAACGCCGGCCTCGAGGGCGGTGTCGTGGTGGAGAAGGTCCGCAACCTGGACGCCGGGCACGGCCTCAACGCGGCCAACGGTGAGTACGTCGACCTGCTCCAGGCCGGCATCATCGACCCGGCCAAGGTGACCCGTTCGGCGCTGCAGAACGCGTCGTCGATCGCGGCCCTCTTCCTGACCACCGAGGCTGTGGTGGCGGACAAGCCGGAGAAGACCCCGGCTGCCCCGGCTGCGCCGGGCGGCGGGGACATGGACTTCTGAGTCCGGAACTCCACGTCGAAGGGGCGGGCCGCGTCAGCGGTCCGCCCCTTCATCGTCTGCACCGCACTACTCTCCGGTCGGACCGCCGGCCAGCTCCGTCACGACGTCGAGATGTCCGAGATGCCGGGCGTACTCCTGGAGAAGGTGGAACAGCACGCGTTCCAGCGAGGCGGGTTGCGCACCGTCCCATCTCGGGCCGGGCGCACCCACCGTGTCGAGCTGGTTCTCCGTGACCACTGTCGTGGTGTGCGCCCCCTGGGCCCGGAGCGCGTCGACCAGGCCGTCGAGGGTCTCCTCGGGCGCGACGTACCACCGGTCCTCGCGCCGGTCTCCCCACGGGTCTGCGACCTCGCGCCCCTGGAATCCCCACTCGATCCAGCGCAACTCGACATGACGCAGATGCTTGAGCAGCTCGAGCGGGGTCCAACCCGACGGAAGCCGGCTACGGCGCAGCTCGTCGTCGGGCAGCGCGGAGACCTTCGACAGCACCGTCTCCCGGAAGTATTCGAGGTAGCGCAGGAAGACCTCGGTCCGCCCCGATGCCGGAACGGTCGGTGCGGGAAACGGAATCGTCATCCACGCATTGTCCGCCAGGGCCGGCCGCCGATCCCGTGGCGCTACCCGGACCGCCCGTTCCGGGCGTTGATGGCTTCGACGCGTTGCAGGACGTCGATCTGCGCCGGGTTGTAGAGCTCGACGATCCCCCTGAGGAAGACGTCCCAGTTGCGTGGCCCACGACCCGCCGCCCCGTCGTCGCTGAGTTTCCGAAGATGGGGATACTTCTGCTGCTCGCGGTGCACCTCGGGGGCATACCGCTCGGCCAGGCTCTGCCGGGTCTCGTCGCTCGCGTCCTCGGCCAGGGCCTCGAACTCGGTCGCGACCGCCGTACGGGGCGCGCTGTGCAGCTCCCGGAGGATGTCCAGCACCCACGGTTCGAAGACCCGCGAGCAGACGAGCAGGAACGCCCGTTCGTCCTCGGAGAGGCCGCCCGCGACCTCGCCGAACCCCGGCGGCAACTCGGCACGGTCGGGGTGCCGCAGGATACCGGCCAGTTCCTCGCGGATCCGCTGCTGGCGCTCGATGCTGGCCGCCAACCCGGCGTCGAGGGTGCGGAACACCTGCTCCGCACCCTCGTCCGACTCCTGCGCCACGGCGATGTCGGCCAGCGGCACCCCGAGCTCCACGAGACGGCGGATCCGCAGCAGCCGGACGAGATGCCCGATCCCGTACTGCTTGTACCCGTTGGCCGTCCGCTCCGGCTCGTCCAGCAGCCCGATCCGGTGGTAGTGCCGCACGGCCTTCAGGGTGGTTCCGGCGATCTCGGCCAGCTCACGCGTGCTCCAGCCCCGCCTCGTCCGCATACCGACATTCGACACCATGCCCGGAGGGCACGCCCGAGCTGTGTCGGTCAGTCGCCCCGACAGGTCGTGTCCCTGGTCGGCATCGTGCCCTCGACCAGGTAGGAGGTGGTGATGTTCAGCGCGCAGGCGTTGCCGCCGAGCACGTAGACGCCGTGCCCGCTCCCGTCGGTGGTCACCAGCCGCGACCGCTGCCCGAACTTCTCGCGCAGCAGCTTGCCACCGGCGAGCGGCGTGACCGGATCGTGCCGGTTCTGCAGGAGCAGCACCTTGGCCGGCCCCTGGTCGGAGATCGTGACGGGCGGCTCGGACGGCTCGTACCTCCAGTACGCGCACGGGAGGATGTTGGCGCTGGCGGCCCCGTACAGCGGATACCGCTCGCGGTCGGAGGCGACGGCGCGCCGGTAGGTCGCGACGTCCTCGGGCCACTCGACGTCGTTACAGGTGACGGCGAGGAACACCGTGAAAGCGTTGTCGGCCGGGCTCGGCGCCTCCGGTGGCGCCGGCGGTGCCGCGCCGGGATCGAGGTACGACTGCCAGGTGCGCGCGAGGTTGCCGTACTGGATCTCGCCGTAGAGGGAGGCGAAGGTGACGGCCCGGAACATGGCTCCGGTGAGCCCGTCGGGTGCGGGTGTCCGGTCGAGCCGCTCGGCGATGGCGAGGTAGGTCCCGCGTACCTCCCGTGGCGTGCGGCCCAGGCCGTAGGAGTCGTGCCGTTCCGCCGCCCACCTGGCGAAGTCGGGGAAGGTCTGCTCCATGCCGAGGGCGTACCGGCGCAGACCGGCACGGTCGAGGTGGGTGTCGCCGATATTGCTGTCCAGCACGATGCGGTCGATGCTCTCCGGGAACATCGACGCATACGCCGCACCCAACGCCGAGCCGTAGGACGCCCCGTAGAAGCTTGTTTTCTCCTCGCCGAGCGCAATCCGGATCCGGTCCAGGTCGCGCGCCATGTTGGCGGTCGTCAGGTGCCGCAGCCGCCCCTGCGTGTCGTTGGCGGCGCACCGGGCCGCGACCTCCTCGGCGATCCTGGCCTGCCTGGTCACCGCGGCGTCGTCGGGCGCGTACGGCGGGATGTTGCCCCAGTAGGCGTCGGTGGTGGTGAAGCCGCAGCTCACCGGCGCCGAATGCCCGACGCCCCGGGTGTCCATGCCGATCAGGTCATAGGCGTCCATGACACTGCTCGGCAGCCCCTTGCCGGCCAGGAACCCCGGTTGGTCCAGCCCGGTACCGCCCGGACCGCCCGGGTTGAACATCAGCACGCCGCGCCGCTTCTCCGGTTTCGTGCTCGCGATCCGCGACACCATGATCTCGATCTGGGTGCCGTCGGGGTCGCGGTAGTCCAGTGGAACCGGCACCCGCGCGCACCGTACCTGTACCGCCGGCGGCACCACGACTCCTGCGGGACACGCGGCCCACTCCAGCCGCGTCGTCGACTCCCCGGCCGTCGCCGGAATGACCGCGACCAGGGCACCGACCATGCCGAGCATCCCCACCATGGCGATGCCACGCCTTCGAAACATCTTCCCGCCTCCTGTCGGCCCGTCGTCGACGGGCTCGCCCCATCCCAACCCGTGCCCCCGGGGCACAGTCCACCGAGAGGCCGCGCGGGACCAGATTCGTATCCGGGGTCACAGGGATGCGGACGGGGCAGCGGAGCTGCTCGCGATGTCAGTGGAGTTGTCTGCGATGTCAGCGGAACTGTTGCGATGTCAGCGGAGTTGCTTGCGGTAGAGGAAGAACACCCGCTCGATCCGGGCCCCGGCGTTGTTCGCGTAGAAGGGCACCGGGCCGACCCAGCCGATCTCGGCCCGCAGGTGTCCGGCCGCCCGCTGGTCCCGCAGGCACCGGCGCAGCAGTACGCCGCCGATGCCCAGGCCCTGCGCCCCGGGCGCGGTACCCATCGGGCCGAACCAGCTCGGCCGCGACGATCCGTACGCGGCGAAGCCGAGCAGCTCCGGCGTACCGCCGCCGGTCGGGGTACGGACGGCGAGGTGGCAGCCGGCGTCCCGCCGACCGACCGAGTGCAGCAGTTCGAGGTCCCAGGTGCCGCCGAAGGTCGACCGGGCGAAGTCGGTGAGCATCGGCAGGTCGGCCGGCTCGGCCCGACGTACCGTGACGCCCCGCCCCGCCAGCCGCCGCTCGGCGGCCCCGGTCGGGCGCAGCGCCGGGGAGGACTCGGTGGAAAGGTCGGCGGTCATGTTCCAGGCGGTCTCCTCCGACGTGTAGCCGAGCGCCAGGACGGTGCAGATCGCCGGGGTGTACCGGACGTCGATGCCGGGCCAGACGTAGTGCGGCGGGTTGCCGGCGACGCGTACCTGGGTCGCGCCGAGCCCGCCGAGCGCCTGCTCCAGCCAGCTCACCAGGGCCCGGCCGATGCCCCGGCGTCGCAGCTCGGGGTGGACCGCGACCAGGTCGAGGTGGCCGACGGCCGGGTCCCCGCCCCGGTCCGCCATCGAACCGAGCGCGACCCCGGCGAGCACACCGTCCTGCCACGCCGCCACCCCGACGGTACGGCGGGGCCCGGCGGCGCCCGGCAGCGGCGAGTCGTCCCGGAGCCGGGCCACGATCTGCGCCGCCTCGGCCGAGTCGTCGGGCAGGTCCAGCGCCGACCGGCAGAGCCGCACCACGGCGGGCAACTGGTCGTCGGTCAGCTCGGTGAGGGTCGGCTCGGTGAGGGTGGGCTCGGCGCTCATGGTCGCCGACCATAGCCGAGCCCGTCTGCCGAGGTGCCGGCCTGCCGAGGTGCCGGCCTGCCGAGGTGCCGGCCTGCCGAGGTGCCGGTCAGCCGCCGGTCCGGCCGAGTTCCTGCGCGGCCTGCACCGCCGCGTACGCGTCGACCAGGCCCTCGCCGGTGATGTTGCGCTCCGAGCCGCACGTGTCGGCGCTGCTCCGGGACAGGTAGGTCGGCTCGGCCGGGCCGGCGGTCTCCAGCAGGATCCGCCGGGTCGTCGCCAGGTCGCCGATCAGCGCCGGATTCGCCGACCACATCAGCGCGACCACCCCGGCCAGGTGCGGGGCCGCCATCGACGTGCCGCTGAGCGAGCCGTACCCGCCGCCGGGCAACGCCGAGAGGACGTCCTCGCCGGGTGCGACCAGATCCGGCTTGCTGCGCCCGTCGGGCGTCGGGCCACGACTGGAGAAGGAGGTGACCCGACGCTGCCGGTCCACCGCGCCGACGGTGAGCACGTCCGGGTACGGGGCGGGCGGGTCGTCGACCGAGCCGCAGAACGAGCCGGTGTTGCCGGCGGCGGCGACGAAGAAGATTCCCGCCGAGGCGAGCGCCGAGGTGGCCGGCCGAAGGGTGTCCACGGCGCAACCCTCGATCGCCGGACAACCCCACGAGTTGCTCAGCACCTGCGGTGCCCGGTCCGGTCGGCCGGCGGTGAACGGGTCGGCACCGGGCGGGAACGGCGCCAGCATGAACTGGAGGCAGTCCAGGTAACGCGCCGGGTTGCCCAGGTTCCGGTCCAGGTTCACACAGCCGACCCACTGCGCGCCGGGTGCCACCCCGACCCGCTCGTCGCCGACGGCGGTGGCCAGGGTGTGCGTACCGTGGCCGCCGAGGTCGGTCGGGGCGGGGGCGTCGTTCCACGGGTCGTACCAGGAATCGTCGCCGCCCCGGAAACCGCCGGCCAGCGCCGGATGCCGGCCGTCCACGCCGGAGTCCGAGCCGCCGACCACGACCCCCGAGCCGTCGACGCCGAGCTGCGACCAGACCCGGTCCGCGCCGACCAGCCCGAGGTTCCAGACGGGTACGGCCGGCGCCGCCTCGTCGCCCCGCCGCGGTGAGCCGGCGGCGGGCAGTGGGCGCAACCGCTGGCTGACGAGTACCCGGTCGACGTCGTCGCGCCGGGACAGCCAGGCCCGTACCGCCGTGCCGCCGTCCACCTCGATCGCGTTGACCAGGTAGTACGGGGTGTGGTCCAGGTGCAGCCGGTCGAGGTCCCGGCGCAGGCCCGCCTGGGAGCGCTCGGCGGTCTCGACCAGCCGGCGGTACACCTCCCGGCCCCGGGCCTGCCGACCGGCCGGTCCGGTCTGTGCGGGTACGCCGGTCAGGTCCGCCTGCTCGCGGAGCACCACGAAGAGGCGTTCGCCGTGCCAGCCGGGGGAGCCGAGGCCGGCGTACACCGCGCCGGTGGCCAGCAGCAGGACGCCGGCCACGGCCGCGGCGACCGGGCGGCGCGGGACGGGTGCGGAGCGCCGGCCGAGGCCGACGCCGTACCCGATGCCGAGCAGCAGCGCGACGGCGAGCGAGCCGGCGGCGGCGCCGGCGGCCCAGAACGGCACGTCCCGGGCAGCGGCGAGCAGCAGCGTGATCTCCTCCGGGTCGACCAGCAGCAGCGGCCCGGCGGCGGCGACGCCGACCAGCCAGCCGACCGGCGCGGAACCGACCGGCCGGAACCCGCTCTCCGGCACGCCGTCGTCCGGGGTCGTCGGGCGGGGTCGGGAGGTGACCCGGAGCGCGGCGAGGGCGAAGCCGGCCGGCGGAAGGACGAGCAGCGCGGCCAACTGTGCGCCGGACTGGCCGATCCCGCCCGCTACCAGCGCCAGCGCCACCCCGGCGACCAGCCCGCCGACCAGGACCAGCCGGGCCCCGCCGACCGCGACCGGGCCGGCTCCGCGGGCGGACCGCTCCGGCGCCGGGAGGCCACCCGGGACCACTCGCTCGAAGCCGGCCCAGAACCGTCCATCCAGGATGGTGGCGGCCAACCGGCCGACGGCGGCCGAGGCGAGCAGACCGCAGACCGTCTCCAGCACCCCGCCCAGCGCGCCGAGCCAGACCCAGGGCAGCAGGAGTACCAGGCCACCCGCCACGGCCAGCCCGACCGCCGCCGGCTCGGCCCGGACCTGCTCCGGCCGGCGGCCGAACCGCCGGATCAGCTGGGCGCCCAGTCCGGCTGCCACGGCGAGCCCGGCGAGGTAGACCTCGGGCAGGCGCGGCGGTACCACCCGGAGCAGTCCCAGGGCGCCGAGTGCGAGCGCGCCGAGCAGCCAGGCCCGACCGGCGGCCCGGACGGCCGGTGACCGGGGCAGCGCCGCCAGCAGACCGGCCGGTATCCCGACGAGCAGCGCGTTGACGACGCCGGTGGTCGGCCAGAGCCAGACCTGCCCGTCCAGGCCGGAGACGAGCAGGACCTGTTCGACCAGCCAGGCGACGGCCTGGCTGCCGACGGTCACCCCGACCGTCCCGACCCCGACCAGCACGGCGGCGACCACCGGCCACACCCCGGCTCCGGCCGGCCGCACCGGCCGCGGCTGTGGGCTGCCGGCCTGCTGCGGCTGTGGGCTGCCGGCCTGCTGCGGCTGTGGGCTGCCGGCCTGCTGCGGCTGTGGGCTGCCGGCCTGCTGCGGCTGTGGGCTGCCGGCCTGCTGCGGCTGTGGGCTGCCGGCCTGCTGCGGCTGTGGGCTGCCGGCCTGCCACGGCTGTGGGCTGCCGGCCTGCCACGGCTGTGCGGTGCCGGCCGGCGGGGGCGGCGGGGACGGCTCGTCGGCGGGTGGCGGCGGACCATCCTGCATGACCGAACAGTACGCCCGCCGCCCTGGCGGGCCCGACCACGGTGCTGCGGCGGCTACCGTGGACGGGTGCGTGACCCCAGCCTCTCCCGGAACACGGCCAGCCGGCTCTCCCCGTCCCGCCGCGCCGCCGACCTGCGCCGGCTGCGCAGCGAGCGGTTCGACGTACTCGTCGTCGGTGGTGGGGTGACCGGCGCGGGCGCCGCGCTCGACGCCGCCTCCCGAGGGCTGAAGGTGGCCCTGGTCGAGGCCCGGGACTTCGCCGCCGGCACCTCCAGCCGGTCCAGCAAGCTGATCCACGGCGGGCTGCGCTACCTGGAGCAGTTGGAGTTCCACCTGGTCCACGAGGCGCTCACCGAACGCGGCCTGCTCGCCACCCGGCTCGCCCCGCACCTGGTCCGCCCGGTGCCGATCCTGGTGCCGCTGCCCGCCGGCCGTGGCCCGGCCGGGCTCGCCGCCCGGGCCTGGCGACGCTCCTACTACGGGACCGGGGTCGCCGCCTACGACACCTTCGCCGGGATCCTCGGCGGCGGCCGGGGGATGCCGCTGCACCGGCACCTGACCCGGGAGGGGGCCCGGCGGACCTTCCCCAGCCTGCGCGCCGACGCCATCGCCGGGGCGATCCGCTACTACGACGGGCAGGTCGACGACGCCCGCCTGGTGGTCACCCTGGCCCGTACCGCGGCCAGCCTCGGCGCGGCGACGGTGACCAGCGCCCGCGTCGTCGGCCTGCTCCGGCAGGCCCGCGAGGTGACCGGGGTGCGGGTCCGCGACATGGAGGCCCCGCCCGGCTCCCCGGACGCCGAGTTCGAGGTACGCGCCCGGACCGTCATCGCCGCCACCGGCGTGTGGAGCGACGACATGTCCGAACTCCTCGGCGACGTCGGGGTGCGGCGCGGCCTGCGGGTGCGGGCCTCCAAGGGGGTGCACCTGGTGGTGCCCCGCTCGGCGATCACCGGCGAGGCCGGGCTGATCCTGCGCACGCCGACCTCGGTGCTCTTCGTGATCCCCTGGGGCGGGCACTGGATCATCGGCACCACCGACACCGACTGGCGGCTCGACCGGGCCCACCCGGCGGCGTCGGCCCGGGACATCGACTACCTGCTCGACCAGGTCAACACCGTGCTGGACCGGCCGCTGACCACCGCCGACATCGAGGGCGTCTACGCCGGGCTGCGCCCGCTGCTGACCGGCGAGGCGGACTCCACCTCGAAACTGTCCCGGGAGCACGCGGTATACGAGCCGATGCTCGGGCTGCTGCTGGTGGCCGGCGGCAAGTACACGACGTACCGGGTGATGGCCGCCGACGTGGTGGACCGGGCCGCCCGCCGGCTCGGTGGGGTACGCCCGTCCCGCACCGCCGACCTGCCGCTGCTCGGCGCCGACGGGTACGCCGCGCTCTGGCGGGACCGGGCCGACCTGGCCCGCCGGCACGGCGTACCCGTCGGGGTGGTCGAGCATCTGCTGGAGCGGTACGGCAACCTCGGCACCGAACTGCTGGCCATGGTCGACGCCGACCCGCTGCTCGGCTCCCCGCTGGCCGGGGCACCGGAATACCTGGCCGCCGAGGTGGCGTACGCGGCCCGCGCCGAGGGGGCGCTGCACCTCGACGACGTGCTGACCCGGCGGACCCGGATCTCCTTCGAGACGGCCCACCGGGGCGCCGAGTCGGCCGGGCAGGCGGCCGAGATCATGGGCCGGGTGCTCGGTTGGGACGCCCCGGTCCGGGCCCGCGAGGTCGAGCACTACCTGGCCCGGGTGCGGGCGGAGCGGCAGTCGCAGCGGATGCCGGACGACGCCACGGCGGACGCGGCCCGGCTGGGCGCCCCGGACGTCCGGGGCTTCGCCGCCGACCGGGGCGCCGGCCTCGACGAGGTCGAACTACCCGGCTGACCCGCCCGATGATCGCGGCTGACCCGCCCGATGATCGCGGCTGACCCGCCCGATGATCGCGGACGGCACGCCGGGGTGGTCGGTTGCGGAACTGGCCGGGGTGGTCGGTTGCGGAACTGGCCGGGCGGTGCGGCCGTGACCGCCCCTAGCCGAGCACCTTGCCAGGGTTGAGCAGGCCGGTCGGGTCGAGCGCGTCCTTGATCGCCCGGTGCACCCGCAGCCCCACCGGCCCGATCTCCCGGGCCAGCCAGTCCCGCTTCAGCAGGCCGACGCCGTGCTCGCCGGTGCAGGTGCCGCCGAGCGAGAGGCCGAGTTCCATGATCGCGTCGAAGGCCCGCCGGCCCCGCTCCAGGCTCGCCGGGTCGGCCCGGTCGACCACGATGTTCGGGTGCATGTTGCCGTCCCCGGCGTGCCCGACCACGCCGATCGGCACGTCGTGCTCGGCGGAGATCCGGGCCACCCCGTCGAGCAGCGCCGCCAGCGCGTGCCGGGGCACCGCCACGTCGTCGACGACCAGCCCGCCGTTGCCGCCCGGACAGCTGGCGGCGGCGAAGCGCTCCATCGCCGGATGCGCCAGCCGGCGGGCCGTCAGCAGGGCCGCCGCCTCCGCCGCGTCGGTGGCCGCGAAGACCTCGTCGGCGCCGCTGGCCGTGCAGACCTCGGCCAGTACGGCGAGGTCGTCGGCGGCCCGGGTGCCGGTGTCGGCGGCGGCCAGCAGCAGCGCCTCGGCGTCGGTGCGCAGCCCCATCGGCCGGTACGCCTCGATCGCACCCAGGTGCGTGCGGTCCAGCAGCTCCAGCAGGCTCGGGCTGAGCCCACGCGCGGAGATCTCGGCGACCGCCCGGCCGGCGGCGGTGGTGGACGGGAAGACGGCGACCAGGGTCAGCGACTCCTCGGCGGCCGGACGCAGCGAGACGGTCACCTCGGTGATCACCCCGAGCGTCCCCTCCGAACCGACGAAGAGCCGGGTCAGGTCGTAACCGGCCACCCCCTTGGCGGTACGCCGTCCGGTGCGCAGCACCTCGCCGTCGGCGAGCACCACCTCCAGGCCGATCACGTACTCGGTGGTGACGCCGTACTTGACGCAGCACATCCCGCCGGCGTTCGTCGCCACGTTCCCGCCGATGGTGGACGACTCCCAGGAGCCCGGGTCGGGCGGATAGCGCAGGCCGTGCCTGGCGACGGCGGCGGCCAGCGTGGCGTTCACCACCCCGGGCTGGACCACCGCGATCCGGTTCACCGGGTCGACCTCGCGGATCTCGTCCATCGACACGGTGGAGAGCAGCACCGCGCCGTCGACCGCGTTCGCGGCCCCGGCCAGGCCGGTCCGGGCACCCTGCGGCACCACCGGTACGCCGTGCCGGGCCGCGGCCCGGAGCACGGCGACCACCTCCGTGGTGGTCCGGGGCCGGACCAGCACGGCCGGCATCCCGGCCGCGCAGAGGTCGGCCTCGTCCCGCTGGTGGCCGCGGAGCAGGTCGGGGTCGGTCAGTACGGCGGACTCGCCGAGCGCCGCCCGCAGGTCGTCGAGAAGATCCGGCATGGCTGGCAGGCTAGCCGCCCGACGAGTACACCGACCAGGGTCGTTTCCGGGTCGACCGGGGACGGTCCGGACAGCGGGGCCCGGACCAACCGGCGGCGTCCGGACGTGTTCCGCCGGTGCGTCGGTGCCGGGACGACTTCGCCGGGTACCTCCTCGGCGGAACGACTGCGTCCGGTGCGTCCGTGGCGGAACGACTGCGTCCGGTGCGTCCGTGGCGGAACGACTGCGTCCGGTGCGTCCGTGGCTGACGCGTTCGCCCGGTGCGTCAGTGGGTAGTCCCCGCCATGCGCGCGGTCCGGGACACCAGGGTCAGAAGGCCCGTCGACCTCGACCGGGAGCGGATCAGCGAGCTGGCGAAGGAGTTCCGGCAACGGTCCCGGGCGACCGTGCGGGACCGCTGGCACGCCGTGAAGTTCAACGTGGTGCTGGCCCTCCAGGCCGGGGTCGCGGCGGCATTGGCCTGGGTCGGCTCGCACGAGTTCCTCGGCAACCCGTCGCCGGTCTTCGCCCCGATCTCCGCGATCGGCACCCTCGCCTCCTCGGTCGGCCAGCGGTTCCGCCGGACCATCGAGCTGATCATCGGGGTGGCGGTCGGCATCGGTCTCGGCGACGCCCTGGTCTTCGCCGCCGGTACCGGGCCGTGGCAGCTCGGCGTGATCGTCTTCCTGGCGATCGTGGTCACCATCTTCCTGGGCGGCGGCCCGGCCGTGGTCACCCAGGCGGCGGCGACCGCCGTGCTGATCGTGACCGTCGACATGCCGCAGGAGATGAACATCGAGGCGCCCCGGGTCGTCGACGCGCTGATCGGCGGCTTCGCCGGGCTGGTGGTGATCGCGCTGGTGCTGCCGTTGAACCCGTTACGGGTGGTGGACCGGGCGGCCAAGCCCGCGCTGTCCCGGCTCACCGAGGAACTCGCCGAGACCGCGGCGGCGCTGCGGGCCCGCGACCCGGTCCGGGCGCAGCGGGCGCTGGACCGGCTCCGCGAGGTGGAGCGGCACCTCCAGGGTTTCGAGGAGGCGCTGGAGGGCGGCCGGGAGACGACGATCCTGTCCCCGGTGCGCTGGAGCCGCCGGGGAGCGCTCACCCAGTACGTCGAGAGTTCCGAGTACATCGACCACGCCGTGCACAACAGCGGCACCCTGGTCCGGCGGGCGGTCACCGCGCTGGAGGACGCCGAACCGGTCCCGGAGGCGATGTCGGAGGCGGTCGCGCTGCTCGCCGAGGCGGTCCGGCTGCTGCGCCGCGACCTCGGACTCGGGGTACGCCCGGAGGCGGCCCGGGAACAGGCGTTGCAGGCGATCGGCCAGGCCGGTCGGGCGTACGCCGAGGGGGTCGGGTTCTCCGGCAGCGTGGTGGTCGCACAGGTGCGTACCACCGGCAGCGACCTGCTCCGGGCCACCGGGGTCGAACGGGCGGAGGCGAACCAGCTCGTCCGGCGGGCGGCCGGCGGGCACTCCGGCGAGGCCGCCCGGGAGGCCGTCCGACAACCCGGCGACCGTACGCCGGACGGACCGCCCGCAGCGGCGGGACCGGTACGGTAGCCGTCCGAGGCTGCCGCACCGGCCAGCGGGACTGGGAGCCGCCGCACCGGCCGGCGGGGGACGGCTCAGCCCAGCGCCGCCAGGGCGGTCAGCAGGCGGTCGACGTGCGCGGGCGTACTGCCCAGCCCGATGCTCGCCCGCAGCGCCGTCGGCGGCAGATCCCGCCGGCCACTGCGGGCAGCCGCCTCGGCGAGCAGCCGGCGGGCCAGCGGATGCGCGCAGAAGAGCCCGTCGCGCAGCCCGACCTGCCAGCGCCGGGCGAGTTCGGTCGCGACCGCCGCCGAGTCCCGGCCGGCGACCACGAACGACACGATGCCGAGCCGGGGCGCGGTCGCGTCGAAGGTACGCAGTTCGAGCACGTCCGGCAGGGCGGCGAGCCCGGACCGCAGCCGGGCGAGCAGGGCCTGCTCCTGCGCGTGCAGCGCCGCCCGGTCCGCCTCGCGCAGCGCGGTGCAGACCGCGGCCAGCGCCACCGCGCCGAGCAGGTTGGGCGTACCGCCCTCGTGCCGGGCCGGCCCGTCCGTCCAGCGCACGTCGTGGGTGGCCGCCCCGACGGCGAGGGTCGCACCGCCACCGGCCAGGTACGGCGGGGCGGCGTCCAGCCAGTCCGCCCGGCCGGCCAGTACGCCGACCCCGAAGGGCGCGTACAGCTTGTGTCCGGAAACGGCGACGTAGTCGACGGCCAGGGCGGCGATGTCCAGTACGGCGTGCGGGGCGAGTTGGGCGGCGTCCAGCGCGATCCGGGCGTCGTGCCGGTGGGCGACCCGGGCCAGCTCGGCGACCGGCCAGCACTCGCCGGTGACATTGCTCGCCCCGGTCACCGCGACCAGGATCGGTGCGCCGCCCCCACTGCCCCGGCGCAGCTCCCGCAGCGCCGCGTCGAGCGCCCGCACCGCCTCGCCGGCCGATCCGGGCACCGGCAGCCGGACCGTGCCCGCCGGCCAGGGCAACAGGTTGGCGTGGTGCTCGCCGGCGTCGGTCACCACCCGGCAACCTGGCGGCAGGGCTCGGGCCAGCAGGTTGAGCGCGTCGGTGGTGTTGCGGGTGAAGACCACGGAGTCGTCGGGGCGTACCCCGAGGAAGTCGCCGACGCACTGCCGGGCCCGCTCGTACGCCAGGGTGCTGCGCCGGGAGAGCGCTCCGGCCCCCCGGTGCACGCTGCCGTACCAGGGCAGTAGCTCGGCCACCGCGTCGGCGGCGGCCCGCGCGCAGGGCGCGGTGGCGGCGTAGTCGAGGTTGACCTGTCCGGGCACCCCGAGCACGGCGAGTGGCCCGGCCGTCGCGGCCCGGTCGACCGCCGCGGCGGTGTGGTCGGTGGATGTCGAGGTGTGGTCGGTCCGCCCGGCGGTGCCGTTCGGCCCGGCGGTGCTGCCCGCTCCGGCGAGCGCCGGAGCGGGAACTACGGGTGCCGGAGCGGGAACTACGGGCGCCGAGACGGGAACCTCGGGCGCGGAAACGGTGATCATCGGGGCCACCTCCGGTGGTCAGGGACCCCGGGAGGACGGGAGACGGGGTCCGCGCTTGCCCGGTGCGGAACCGCACCGAGCCCGGTCATCACCCGGGGCACCCCACCGCGAACCTCGACGAGGGTTGCCGGCCAGCAAGCCGGGGCTTGGACGCTGGCACTCGTGACCTGCCCGGAAGCATAACCGGGCCGGATGTGGTCGGGCCAGGCGGTTGCGAGGAACTACGCTGATCACATGGCCGACACCCCGCCCGGTCCGGCTGCGCCGCAGTCGCAGTCGCAGTCGCAGTCGCCGTCGCCGTCGCCGACCTCGCCGTCGCCGACCGCGCCCTGGCCGCCCGCCGCCCCGCCGCAGCTTCCGCCGCCACCAGGCGGCGGGCCGGAGGTGGCGGCGTCCGAGCGACCCGGCCTGGCCCGCCGGCTGACGGCCATCGGGGCGGTCACCCTGATCGTCGTCTGCGCGGTGTTGATGGCCTGGGAACTGGTGTCGCCGGCCGGGGTGACCCCGCCGCTGATCGGACTGGCCGCGGCGGCGCTACCCGTGCCGGTGCTGGTCGCCTGCTTCCTCTGGCTCGACCGGTACGACCCGGAACCGGTCAGGTATCTCGCCTTCTGCCTCGGCTGGGGCGCGGCGGTGTCGACATTCGCCGCGCTGCGCACCAACACCTTCGCCGGTGACACCCTGGAGCTGCCCCTGCCGCTGGTCGGGGTGCTTGTCGCGCCCTTCATCGAGGAGCTGACCAAGGCGCTCGGGCCGTTCCTGCTGCTGCTCTACCAGCGCCGCAAGTGGTCCGGGATCACCGACGGCATCGTCTACTGCGGCCTGTCGGCGGTCGGCTTCGCCATGGTCGAGAACATCCTCTACTTCGGCCTGCACGGCTACGCCGAGGGCGTCGACCGGTACGGCCCGGCGACCGGTGCGCAGAACCTCTTCGGGATCTTCATCCTGCGGGTCCTGATCAGCGGCTTCGCCCACCCGCTCTTCACCTCGATGACCGGCATCGGGCTCGGCATCGCCGCCCGGTCGGCCAGCCGTCCGATCCGGATCCTCGCCCCGCTGGCCGGCCTGCTGCTGGCGATGATGCTGCACGGCGCCTGGAACCTGGCCGCCGTGCTCACCCAGCTCTCCGGCGAACCGCTGATCCTGCTCTACAGCTACCTCGGGCTGATGGTGCCGATCTTCCTGGGCGTGGTCGGTCTGGCCGTGTGGGTCCGCAGCTGGGAGGGGCGGCTGACCCAGCGCCGGCTCCCCGAATACGTCTCGGCGGGCTGGCTCACCCCGCCCGAGCTGGCCGCGCTCGGCACCCTCGGCCGGCGGCACGCGGCCCGACGCTGGGCCCGCCGGGTCGCCGGTGACGAGGGCCTCAAGGCGATGCGGGCGTTCCAGGTCTCGGCGAGCCGGCTCGCCCTGCTCCGCGACGGCCTGGTGCGCGGGCTGCACAGCCGGCCGGAGCAGCTCGCCCGGCGGCAGGACGAGGAACGCCGGCTGCTGGACGCGATGCGGACCGCCCGCACGGTGTTCGTCGGCCGCGATCCGCAGGCACCGGCCGGGATCTGGGACGGTTCCCGCTACCACCTGTCGTTCCCGGACGGCTCGCGGCGTACCCTGCCGGCGCCGGCCGAGCCGGTGGTGCCGATCCCGGTGGTACTGGTGACGCCACCACCCCCGCCCGCACCGGTGGTTCCCGCCGGCTATCCACCCGGCCCCGGCTACGGCTCGTACCCGGGCAACCCGGGCCCGTACGGCGGGACACCCGGACCGTACCCGGGCCCGTACGGCGGAGCGCCTGCTCCGTATCCCGGCGGGCCGGGCGCGCATGGCGGCGGCCCTGCCGCGTACCCGGGAACACCCGGCCCGTATGCCGGGCCGCCGGCAGCCGGCGGCGGTTGGCCGGGGTCGTACCAGCGCTGAACGGGCCCGCCCGGCGGCCGGTCGGGCGGCGGGGCGGGTCGGTCGTCGACCGGCGAGACGCGGGATGGCCGTCGACCGGCGAGACGCGGGATGGCCGTCGACCGGCGAGACGCGGGTCGGTCGTCGACCGGCGAGGGCGGGCCGGTTGTCGGCCGGTGAGGGCGGGCCGGTTGTCGGCCGGAACCTTCGGCGGTGTCGGCGGCGAACCTCTAGAGGTAGAGGCCGGTGGAGTCGGTCTCCACCCGCCGGGCGGCGACGGCGTGCACGTCACGCTCGCGGAGCAGCACGTACTCCCGGCCGTGCAGCTCGACCTCGGACCGGTCGTCAGGGTCGAAGAGCACCCGGTCACCGGAGACGATGGAGCGGACGTTCGGACCGACCCCCACCGCGGTCGCCCAGGCCAGCCGGCGGCCCATCGAGGCGGTCGCCGGGATGACGATGCCGGCGGTCGAACGCCGCTCGCCCTCGCCGCCGTCCGCCCGGACCAGCACCCGGTCGTGCAGCAGGCGGATCGGCAGGCCGTTGTCGTGGTCTTCCTCGGCGGTCACGCCCGGAACGGTACCGCGTGCCGCCACCAGGCAGGTTGTCGGCCGCCACCCCCGCTCGGGCGTTCCGAGCCGAGTTGTGCCGGTGCGGCTACGGTAGGGAGGCCAATCCGCCGTGGGAGGTCCGCTTGCGCCGTTTCGAGCAGCTACGAGCAAGGCTCCGTCGCGCGTCCGGGTCGTCGTCGGACCCGTCCGGCGGCCAGGTCCCGGCGGCGAACCAGCCACCGGTGGCCACGCCCGAGTCGGCACCTGTGGTGCCCGAGCCGGTCACGGAGGAAGTGCACCCGTCGACGTCGAGCCGGGACGACGCGGACGTCCCGCACGCGCTGCGGATCGCCGCCGCCTGGTCGTGGCGGCTGATCGTGATCGGGCTGGTCGGCTGGGCACTGCTCAAGGTGGTCGGCACGATCCGGATCGTGATCATTCCGCTGGCCATCGCGCTGCTGCTCTCCGCCCTGCTTGCCCCGCTCGTCGGCCTGCTGCTCCGGGCGCGGTTGCCCCGGTCCCTGGCCACCGCGGTGGTGCTGGTCGCCGGCCTGGCGGCCGTGGTCGGCACGCTCACCCTGGTGGTGAACGAGTTCGTCAAGGGCGTACCCGACCTGAGCCGCAACGCCACCGACGGCATCCGGCAGATCCAGGAGTGGCTCAAGACCGGCCCGCTGCACCTGTCGGACAACCAGCTCAACTCGTACATCGAGCAGGGCGAGCAGTGGATCGACGAGAACACCCAGGCGTTGACCAGCGGGGCGGTCTCCACCGCCGCCACCGTCGCCGAGCTGCTCACCGGCGCGCTGCTGGTGCTCTTCGCGACGTTCTTCTTCCTGCGGGACGGCGGGAGGATCTGGCGCTTCCTCGTCCGGCTGCTTCCGGTGGCCGCCCGCTGGCGGGTCGACGACGCGGGCCGGGCCTCCTGGTCGACGCTCGTCGCGTACGTCCGGGCGACCGTACTGGTCGCCTTCATCGACGCGGTCGGAATCGGCATCTTCCTGGTGGTCTTCGACATCCCGTTCGCGTTCCCACTGGCCGCACTGGTCTTCCTCGGTGCCTTCATCCCGATCGTCGGTGCCACCCTCTCCGGCGCGGTGGCGGTGCTGGTCGCCCTCGTCGACAGCGGTTGGGTACGGGCGCTCGTCATCCTCGCCGTGGTGATCGGGGTGCAGCAGGTCGAGGGACACATCCTGCAACCGCTGATCATGGGCCGGGCGGTGGCGATCCACCCGCTGGCG
The DNA here is from genome assembly GCF_049179135.1 of Plantactinospora sp. WMMB782. Classification (NCBI taxonomy): domain Bacteria; kingdom Bacillati; phylum Actinomycetota; class Actinomycetes; order Micromonosporales; family Micromonosporaceae; genus Plantactinospora; species Plantactinospora sp. WMMB782. The sequence continues at coordinate 3,275,761 of NZ_JBMHMC010000007.1, forward strand.
GTGATCGTCGGTATCGCCGCCGGTGTGGTGCTGGCCGGCATCGTCGGCGCCCTGGTCTCGGTGCCGCTGATCGCGGTGCTCAACACCGCGGTCCGCCGCCTGGCGCACCGCCGGACGCCCGAGGTGCCGCCGGACGCCGTCGTGGTCGCCGCCAAGGCCCCGTAACCGGCCAACGGAGCCAGTGTGGCGCGGCGGCCGGGGGCGGCGTCGCGCCACCGGGTGGGGGCGGGGGCCTGTCAGGATTTGCCGAGGCGCTCCAGGGCGCCCCGGGCGACGTCCGGCCGGGTGGTGTACCAGAACGGCGGCAGTGTCCTGCGCAGGAAGGCGCCGTACCCCCGGGCGGTCTCCAGCCGGGAGTCGAGTACCGCCACCACGCCCTTGTCCCCGCTGGACCGGATCAGCCGGCCGACCCCCTGGGCCAGGCGTACGGCGGCGATCGGCACGCTCACCGAGGCGAACCCGGAACCGCCGGAGGCGTCCACCGCCGCCGCCCGGGCCGCCGCCAGCGGCTCGTCGGGGCGGGGGAACGGCAGCCGGTCGATCACCACGAGCTGGCAGGCGTCGCCGGGCACGTCCACGCCCTGCCACAGCGACATCACCCCGAACAGGCAGCTCGCCCGCTCCTCGCGGAACCGCCGGACCAGCAGTGGCAACGCCTCCTCACCCTGCAACAGGATCGGCAGGTCGGTACGCGCCCGGAGCAGCTCGGCGGCCTGCAACGCCGCCCGGCGGGACGAGAAGAGCCCGAGGGTACGGCCACCGAGCGCGCCGACCAGACCGAGCAGTTCCTCACCGGCCGCCGCCGGCAGCCCCGAGGCAGCCGGCCGGGGCAGGTGCGCGGCGACGTAGAGGATTCCCTGGCGCGGATAGTCGAACGGCGAGCCGACGTCGAGCGACCGCCACCCGGCGTCCGCCGCCGCGCTGCCCGCCTGCGTCCCGCCCGCCTGCGTCCCGCCCGCCTGCGTCCCGCCCGCCTGCGTGGGGCCCGCCGTCGTGCCTGGGCGGTCCGGTTCCGGCCGTCCGGGGCGCAGGGCCGCCGCCCGGGGATGTGGCCGGGTCGGGTCGGCCGCCGGCTCGGTCGGGGCGGCCAGCCCGAGAGCCCGGGCCACGGTGTCGAACCTGCCGCCGAGGGCGAGCGTGGCCGAGGTGGCGACCACGGTGCGATCCTCGTACAGGTGGGTGGAGAGGGTGCCGGCCACGGAGAGCGGGGCGACGACCAGGGCCCGCCGCCCGGCGCCACCGCCGTCCGGCTTCTCCACCCAGGCCACGTCGTGCTCGGCCTCCTCCAGCAGCCGCTGTGCGGTCTTCGACAGGTCGTCGAGCACCGCCTTGGCCTGCTGCTTGCGTACCGGATCGGGATCGTCGGCCTTGACGTCGCCGATCTTCTCCAGCGCACCCCGGGTCGCCGCGTCCAGCAGCGTGCACGCCTCGCGCAGCGGCCCGGGCAACCCGCCGGTGATCCGCCCGCCCGGCGCCTCGGCGAGCCCGACCGCGAGCGCGTCGCCGGCCGCGACAAGCGACTCGGCCAGCTCCGGGGTGAGCAGTGGCCGGCTGCGCCGGGCGGCCCGGTCGATCAGCTCCGGGATCAGCTCCGCCTGGGCCGCCGAGGAGACCCGGTCGGCCAACTCGTGCGCCTCGTCGATCACCAGCAGCTTGTGCGGCGGCACGATGTGCCGGCCGGCGAGCATGTCGACGGCGAGCAGGCTGTGGTTGGTGACCACCACGTCCGCCTCCCGGGCCCTGGCCCGGGACGCCTCGGCGAAACACTCGGCGCCGTACGGGCAGCGGCCCGCGCCGACACACTCCCGGGCCGGCATCGAGACCAGCCGCCACGCCTGGTCGTCGACGCCCGGGTCGAGTTCGTCCCGGTCACCGGTCTCGGTCTCCATCGCCCAGTCCCGGATCCGCTCGATCTGCTTGCCGAGCCGCCCCGCCTCACCGAGCCACTTGACGCCACCGCCACCGCCGCCACCACCACCACGGCCGGGTGCGTCGAAGAGCGCGTCCTCCGGCTCGTCCTCTGTGGAGTTCTCCAGCCGGGCCAGGCAGAGGTAGTGGTGCCGGCCCTTCAGCACCGCGAAGGTCGGCCGCTGGCCGAGTACCGGGGTGACCGCGTCGGCGAGCCGGGGCAGGTCGTGGTCGACGAGCTGCGACTGGAGCGCGAGGGTGGCCGTGGAGACCACCACCGGGCCGTCGACGGTCAGCGCCGGGGCGAGGTAGGCGAGGGACTTGCCGGTGCCGGTACCGGCCTGCACCAGCAGGTGCTCGCCGGAGCGGATGCTCTCCTCGATCGCGGTGGCCATCTGCTGCTGGCCCGGCCGCGCCGTTCCGCCGGGCACGGCGCCGACCGCCGCGGCGAGCAGTTCCGTCCCGCTGGGGCGGTCGCCCCGACGCCGTCGGCGGGACCGGGGCGCGGGCGGCCCACCGGTGTCCTCAGCCTCGGAACCGATCAGGGTGGGGGCGCTGGAGTCGGTGGCGGGCACGGTCACTGTGCGACCGTACCCGTCGAGCCTGACGCCGCAACGCTCCCTCGGCCCGGCGGGTCCCGACGGGCCGGACCGGTCCCGCGGATCAGGTCTGCCGGCCTGCCCGCCGGCACCTTGGCGGCGTCGTGGTTCCGACGCCTACCGGACGCTTCGCGCACGGCACGTATTGGGTTACATCGGTTAGGGTGCGGGCATGTCGAGCGATGTGGTCCGAGTCGTCTACCGGAAGTACGACGGCGCAGCACACCGGGACTACCCCGCCCGCAGACTCGCCGAGGACGACCTCGGGGTGTGGCTCGGCGTGACCGCCGGGACGGAGTCGGTCTACCACGGCCGGCCCTCGGTGGAGCAGATCCCGTTCGTGCTGCTGGTGCCGCACGACGCCTGGTGGAGCGCGATGTTCAACCCGCCGCCCCGGACCAGCGAGGTCTACTGCGACATTGCCAGCCCGGCCCGCTGGGAGGGGGACACCGTCCACCTGATCGACCTCGACCTCGACGTGGTGCGTCGGCGCGGCACCGGGCTGGTGGAACTGCGCGACGAGGACGAGTTCGCCGAGCACCGGGTCCGGTTCGGCTATCCCGACGAGACGGTGGCGCAGGCCAGGACGGCGGCGGAGTGGCTGCTCGGCGCACTCGGCGACGGCACCGAGCCGTTCGCGACGGCGTACCGGAAGTGGCTCGCCCTGGTGCTCTGATCGGGGCTGCCGGGTTGGTGTCCGACCTTGACCCGGCGTGGCGCGGGTGCGTCCCGGATGCGCTATGCCTGGGGCTGCCAGCGGTGCTCGTCCTGGGCGATCCGGGGCACCCGGGTCAGCTTCTCCGGGTTGAGCTGGTGGTAGACGGCGGTGATCCGGCCCTCGTCGACGGCGAACCACATCACACCGTGCAGCGGCTGGCCGGGCCGGTAGTCCGCCTCGATCTGGAGGCCGGGTGTGCCGTTCACGAGTACCGGTCGCAGCCGCATGTTCTCGGTCTCCCAGGCGGCCCGGCGCATCACCCCGATCGCGAACCGGGCGACCTTGTCCGCGCCGACCACCGGCTGCCGGGTGGTCGGGAAGAGGCCGCCGCCGTCGCCGACGAAGACCACCTCCGGGGCGAGTATCTCGAGCAGCCGCTCGGGTTCGCCGCACTCGACGGCCCGGAGGAAGGCGTCGATCAGCCGCTGGTGTTCGGCCGGGTCGGCGGGCTGGCGGGGGCCGTCGGCGCTGACCGCGCGCCTGGCCCGGGAGGCGAGCTGCCGGGCGGCGGCCGGGGTGGTGGCCAGCACGGTGGCGATCTCGGCGAAGGGTACGGCGAAGACGTCGTGCAGAACGAACGCGACCCGCTGCTCCGGGCTGAGCCGTTCCAGCACGGTCAGCAGGGCGATGCCCACCTGTTCGGTGTGTGCGGCCCGCTCGGCCGGGTCGGGGGCGAACCCGTCCGTCCCGCCGGCCGACGGGCCGGGCAACCGGCTCACGATCGGCTCCGGCAGCCACTCGCCGGGGTACGCCTCCCGGCGTACCCGGGCGGAGCGGAGCACGTCGAGGCAGATCCGGGCGGTGGCGGTGGTGAGCCAGGCGCGCAGGTCGCGTACCTCGGCGCGGGCCTGCGGGGTGGCCAGCGCGGCGGCGTACCGCAGCCAGGTCTCCTGTACGGCGTCCTCGGCCTCCGCCCGGCTGCCGAGCATCCGGTACGCGACAGTGGTCAGATGCTCCCGTTCGGCCTCGAACTCGCTGGCCAGATCCCGCACCGCCGCCTCCTGCCGCCGTACGTCCCCTGTCGCGAGGTTAGCTCCGGTCGGGGGGCCGGCCGCAGGCCGGTGCCGCCGAATTCATCCCCGGACCGGGAGGTAACGGTGGAACTGGGGGTCGACGGCGTGCTCGGGCGGTTGTCGGGGCGGCGAATCTCACACCCTGCCGGCTGGGCGGGTTCGTCGGGGTTCGTGCCCTCGTGTCGGGGAATTAGGTGAACGTTGGGTGAATGACAGGTGAACCGCCTTCGACCAGGGGTGGGCGGGCGAGAATCCCGATCCGAGGTTTCCTAGCATTCCCCAGGGGCAGCCTCCTGCGGCCCGCAGCCACCCGTCCGCCGCCACCCGTCCGCCCGACCGCAACGAGGTACCCGAGCCGTGAAGTTTTCCCTCCGCCCCTCCGCGGGCGCCTTCTACGAGTTGTTCAGCAGAGCCGCTCAGAACCTGGTACGGGGTACCGAGCTGCTGAACGAGCTGGCCCTGCCCGGAGTCGACGTCCAGTCGGTGAGCGAACGGCTCACCGAGGTCGAGCACGACAGCGACCAGATCACCCACGAGCTGTACAAGAAGATCAACTCTACCTTCGTCACGCCGTTCGACCGGGAGGACATCTACCGGCTCGGCTCGCTGCTCGACGACGTGATGGACCACCTGGAGGCGGTCGGCAACCTGCTCTACCTCTACGGGCTGACCAAGCTGCCGTCGCTGCCCCGGGAGATGCACGAACTGGTGAACGTCCTCGACCAGCAGGCCAAGCTCACCGCCGAGGCGATGCCCCGGCTGCGGGCGATGAAGGACCTGGAGGACTACTGGATCGAGTGCAACCGGCTGGAGAACGACGGCGACCAGGCGTACCGGATGCTGCTGGTCCGGCTCTTCTCCGGCGAGTACGACGCGTTGACGGTGCTGAAGATGAAGGAGGTCGCCGACGAGCTGGAGGCGGCCTGTGACGCCTTCGAGCACGTGGCCAACACGGTCGAGACCATCGCGGTGAAGGAAAGCTGACCCGCCGTGTCTCCTGAACTCATCGCCGTACTGGCGGTGATCGCCGTCGCGCTGCTCTTCGACTACACGAACGGGTTCCACGACGCCGCGAACGCGATCGCCACCAGCATCTCCACCCGGGCGCTGACTCCCCGGGTCGCGCTCGCCATGGCGGCGATCGGCAACTTCATCGGGGCGCACTTCGGCGCGGACGTGGCCAAGACGGTCGGCTCAGGTCTGGTCGACCTGCCGACCGGCGTCTCCAGCCTGGGCATCGTCTTCGCCGGAGTGATCGGGGCGATCACCTGGAACCTGATCACCTGGTACTTCGGCCTGCCGTCCTCCTCCTCGCACGCGTTGATCGGCGGGCTGGTCGGCTCGACGCTGGCCGCCTCCGGCACGGTGCTCTGGAAGGGCATCGGCGAGGACGTCGTACTGCCGATGATCCTCTCCCCGCTTGTCGGCTTCCTCCTCGGCTACCTGGTGATGGTCGCCGTGCAGTGGATCTTCCGGAACGGGCAGCCGGGCAAGCTGAACCGGGGCTTCCGGTGGGCGCAGACCGCCTCGGCGGCGGCGATGTCGATCGGGCACGGCATGCAGGACGCCGCGAAGACGATCGGCATCGTGGTGCTCGCCCTCTTCGTCGGCGGCTACCAGGACAGTGCCGAGCACATCCCGGAGTGGGCGTTCTGGACCTCGGCGACGGTGCTCGCCCTGGGCACCTACGCGGGCGGCTGGCGGATCATCCGTACCCTCGGGCGGAAGATCATCGACCTGCGGCCGCCGGAGGGCTTCGCCGCCGAGACCGTGGCCAGCGGCGTGCTCTACTTCAACGCCCTGGTGCTGGGCGCGCCGATCTCCACCACGCACACCATCACCTCGGCGATCATGGGCGTCGGCGCGACCAAGCGGCTCTCCGCCGTCCGCTGGGGCGTCGCCGGCAACATCGTCGGCGCCTGGGTGCTCACCTTCCCGGCCGCCGGCTCGATCGGCGCCCTGATGTACCTGCTCGTCAACCCGCTCTTCTAGGCAGAAGGTGTGAGGACGGGCCCCCCGCTGCAACGGAAAACGGCAGCGGGGGCCCGTCCGCTCACGGATACGTGACGCCGATCTGCTCGCGGATGTCGTCGAGCAGGCCCATCACCTCGAGGGTCGCGGCGTGCGGCACCAGCGGGCTCTCCAGCAGACCGGCGGCGAGACAGCGCTGCACCTCGGCCGCCTCGTGCTGGTAGCCCGAGCCGGTCAGCTCGACCGGCAGCAGTTCCGGGTCGGCGCCGTCGCGCAGCAGGGTGACCTGGCCCGGCCGGTAGAACGGCGGGGCCAGCTCGATCCGGCCGGTCCGCCCGGTGACCGTCGCCGCCACCCGGGTCGCGCCGATCATGCCGCAGCTCAGCGTGGCCACCGCGCCGGAGTCGTAGCCGAGGATGATCCCGGTGTTCTCGTCCACCCCCTCCGGGCTGATCTTCGCCCAGGAGCGGACCTGGTCCGGCACGCCGAGCAGCAGGTGCGCCAGGCTGATCGGATAGACCCCGAGGTCCAGCAGCGCACCGCCGCCGAGCGCGCGGGCCCGCATCCGGTGCTCCGGCGGGAACGGCCCGCCGACCCCGAAGTCCGCCTGCACGCCGGTCACCTCGCCGATCGCGCCGTCGGCGATCAGCTCCAGGATCCGGAGTACGGCCGGATTGCACCGCATCCACATCGCCTCCATCAGGAAGCGCCCCCTGGCGGTGGCGGCGTCGACGAGGCGCTGTGCGGCGGGCCGGTCCAGGGTGATCGGCTTCTCGACGAGTACCGCCCGGCCGGCGTCCAGGCAGGCGGTGGTGGCGTCGAAGTGCGCCGCGTGCGGGGTGGCGACGTACACCACGTCGAGGTCGTCGTCGGCGGCGAACTCCTGCCACGACCCGTACGCCCGGGGGATCTGGTGCCGGTCGGCGAAGGCGCGGGCGGTCTCCAGCGTGCGGGAGCCGACGGCGACGACCTCCGCGTCCGGCAGCAGCCGGAGGTCCTCGACGAAGGTGGCGGCGATGTAGCCGGTGGCCAGGATGCCCCAACGCGTCTTGCGGTCGGGGCCGGATTGCTGCGCCATGGAACCTCTTCACCTACGGGGCCGGCGGTGACGTCCGCCAGTCAACGGCACGGGAACGGACCTGAAGCATCCCCAGCGACCCCCTCCCGAGGCAAAGCGGCCCCAGGAGCAGGATCGCCCGCAGCGGCTGGTCCGGCGGGTGGGCGGCGGGCGTGGTGGGGGTGGGAGGTGAGGGCGGGGCGGGAAACTACGCTCGCGGGATGCGCAGCTTTGCCGTTCCGGAGTCGATCGCCGCACACGCCCGCCGGTTCTACGCCGAGGGCGGGGTGCCGGTGCCGCCCCGGCCGGCGGCGACCGTCCTGCTGCTCCGGCCCGACCCGGCCGGCGAGGCGGGCTTCGAGGTCTACATGATCCGTCGAGCCGCCGGCATGACCTTCGGCGGCATGTACGCCTTCCCCGGCGGCAGCGTGGACCCGGGCGACTCGGAGATCCGGCTCGACTGGACCGGGCCGGACGCCGCCGGCTGGGGCGACCGGCTCGGGCTGTCCGCCGGGGCGGCCCAGGCGGTGGTCTGCGCGGCGGCCCGCGAGGTCTTCGAGGAGGCGGGGGTGCTGCTGGCCGGCCCGGATCCGGGAACGGTCGTCGGTGACGTCAGCGGCGACGAGTGGGAGCGGGCCCGGCAGGCGCTGGTGAACCGGCGTACCGGCTTCGCCGACCTGCTCCGGGACTGCCGGTTGACCCTCCGGGCCGACCTGCTGCTGCCGTGGAGCCGGTGGATCACCCCGGAGTTCGAGCCGCGCCGCTTCGACACGTACTTCTTCGTGGCGTTGCTGCCGGCCGGGCAGCGGCCCCGGGACGTCTCCGGGGAGGCCGACCGGACCGTCTGGATCCGCCCGGCGGAGGCGCTGGCCCGATCGGCGGCGGGGGAGCTGGCGATGCTGCCGCCGACCCTGGTCACGCTCACCGAACTCGACGGCTGTCCGGACCTGGCCGCCCTGCCGGCCGCCGCCGCCGGCCGTGACCCGGCCGCCCCCATCGTCCCCCGCATCGCCGAGACCGAGGACGGCACCCCCACCTTCGTCCTGCCCTGAGCCGTCCTGCCGGCACGCTGGAGATGATCCCGGAGCGTCCGGCCGGCGGGAGCGAGCCGGACGTTCCGGGATCATGACTCATTAGGGAGCAGCGGGGCAGCACGGGCTGGGCGGGTCAGCCGAAGCGGCCGGTGATGTAGTCCTCGGTCTTCTTGACGCTCGGGTTGCTGAAGATCTTCTGGGTGTCGTCGTACTCGATGAGCCGGCCGGGGTCGCCGGTCCGCTCGATCGAGAAGAAGGCCGTCCGGTCCGAGACCCGGGCCGCCTGCTGCATGTTGTGCGTGACGATGATGATCGTGTAGCGGTCCTTCAGCTTGAACATCAGGTCCTCGATCGCCAGGGTGGAGATCGGGTCCAGGGCCGAGCAGGGCTCGTCCATCAGCACCACCTGCGGCTCGACCGCGATGGTCCGGGCGATGCAGAGCCGCTGCTGCTGCCCGCCGGACAGGCCCGCGCCGGGCTTGCCGAGCCGGTCCTTGACCTCGTCCCAGAGGTTCGCCGAGCGCAGTGCCCGCTCCGCCGCCTCCGCCAGGACCGACTTGCGGCGTACCCCGTTGAGCCGCAGCCCGGCGACCACGTTGTCGAAGATCGACATGGTCGGGAACGGGTTCGGCCGCTGGAAGACCATCCCGATCATCCGGCGGACCGCCGTCACGTCCACGTCCCGCTCGTAGATGTTCTGGTCGTCGATGGTCAGCCTGCCGTCGACCCGGGCGCCCGGCAGCACCTCGTGCATCCGGTTGATGGTGCGCAGGAAGGTCGACTTGCCGCAGCCCGAGGGTCCGATGAGCGCGGTGACGGTCTTCGGTTCGACGGTGAGGTTGATCTCCTCGATCGCCTTGAACGAGCCGTAGTACGCGGTGACGCTCGTCGCGTCGATTCGCTTGGCCATGATCATTCCTTCGGGTCAGCGGCCGAACCGGTTGCGGCGGGCCAGCAGTTTCGCCGCGATCGTCAGGATCAGCACGAGGGCGACGAGGGTGAGGGCGGCGGCCCAGGCGCGGGCCGGTGCGTACCGGGAGGCGTCCCCGGCCTGCTGGTAGACGAAGAGCGCCAGCGAGGACTGGTTGTTCTCGAACGGGTTGAAGTTGATCGCCGCACCGCCGCCGGCCACCAGCAGCACCGGTGCGGTCTCCCCGGCGGCCCGCGCGACGGCCAGCATCACGCCGGTGACGATCCCGGGCAGCGCGGTGGGGAGCACGATCCGCAGGATCGTCTTCCACTTCGGGATGCCGAGCGCGTACGAGCCCTCCCGCAGCGGCGCTGGCACCAGCCGGAGCATCTCCTCTGTGGACCGGACGATCGTCGGCAGCATCAGCACGCTCAGCGCCAGCGAGGCGGCGAAGCCGGAGTAGCCCGGCCGCCCGTCGTTGAAGTACGGCGAGACGATCAGGATCCAGAAGGCGAGTACGAAGAGGCCGGCGACGATCGACGGGATGCCGGTCATCACGTCCACGAAGAACCGGATGGTGAAGGCGAACCGGCCCCGGCCGTACTCGACGATGTAGATCGCGCAGGCGATGCCGAGCGGCACGGTGATCAGGGTGGCGATGCCCACCTGCTCCAGCGTGCCGACGATGGCGTGGTAGGCGCCGCCGTTCGGGTCCCGGGCCCCGATGTTGTTCATCGAGGTGCCGAAGAAGTCGCCGTCCAGCCGTTCCAGGCCCTTGCTGACGAGTGTCCAGGTGACCGAGGCGAGTGGCAGCAGGGCGAGTACGAAGGCGGAGTGGATGAGCGCGCTCCAGGTGCGGTTGCGCGCCTGCCGCCGCCCCTCCACCGCGTTGCTGGCGACGAAGAGGCCGACCAGGTAGAAGACCACCGCCAGGGCGGCGACCAGGGCGTTGCCGCCGATCCCGGCGCCGTGCACCAGGACGGCGGCCAGCAGCACGGCGGCCACCGCGATGCCGAGGCTCGCCACCAGCGGCAGTTTCCGGGTACGCAGTCGCGGGCTCTGCCCCGGCGCGGCCGACGGGGGTGCCGGGGTAAGTGTCGTCGTCATGCGGCAGACTCCGTGAACTCCCGGCGCCGGTAGATGATCGCCCGCGCGGTGATGTTGACGATCAGGGTGATCGAGAAGAGCACCAGGCCGGAGGCGATCAGCGCGCCCCGGCCGACGTCGTTGGCCTCGCCGAAGGCGTTGGCGATGTTGGCCGCGATGGTGTTCCCGCCGTTGGAGATGATGTTGAACGAGATGTTGGAGACGATGCCGAGGGTCATCGCCAGCGCGATGGTCTCGCCGAGCGCCCGGCCCAGGCCGAGCATGGTGGCGCCGATGACGCCGGGCCGGCCGTACGGCAGCACCGCCGTGCGGATCATCTCCCACTTGGTGGCGCCGAGCGCGAGCGCGGCCTCCTCGTTCGCGGTCGGGGTCTGCCGGAACACCTCACGGGAGAGCGAGGTGATGATCGGCAGCACCATGATGGCCAGCACCAGCGAGCCGAGCAGGATCGACCGGCCGAACGGCCCGTCCCCGCCAAAGATCGGGATCCAGCCGAAGTACCTGTTCAGCCAGACCGAGAAGTCCTGCACCGGGCCGTAGAAGTAGTCCCGGCCCCAGAGCCCGAAGACCACGCTCGGCACGGCGGCCAGCAGGTCGACCAGGAAGCCGAGCGCGGTGCCGACCCGCCGGGGCGCGTAGTGCGACAGGTAGAGCGCGATGCCCAGCGCCACCGGCACGGCCAGCAGCAGCGCCAGCACGGAGGTGAGTACGGTGCCGAAGGCCAGCGCGCCGATGCCGAACCTCGGCTCCGCCTCGTTGGGGAACCAGCCCTCGAAGGTGAAGAAGTTGGCGGTGTTGGCGTTCAGCGCCGGTACCGCCTTGGCGACCAGGAAGATCGCGATCGCCACGATGATGACCAGCACCATCGTGCCGGCGGCCAGGGTGAAGATCTCGAAGAGGCGCTCGGCGCCGAAGGCCCGCCGTCGGGGCAGCGCACCGCCGCCGCCGAGGGCCGGGCCGCCGCCACCCGGGCCGGTGCCGCGGCCCGAACCGGCGCCACCGTTGCTGCCGTCGTCGCGCCGGCCGGCTCCGTCCGGAGCGCCGTCCGCGGATGTCACGGGTACGTCGACCGACAGCGCGGCACCGGCGGACCCGGTGTGACCGATGGTCACTCGGGATCCGCCGGTGCCGGCGTTGGCCGAGCGGTCTGGGGTGTCGCCCATCTGCTCGCTCGCTCCGTTGACGAAGTTGTGAGGGTGATCTATGTGGAGATCAGGCGAGAGCCTTGACCGACGCCTCGACCTTGGTGCGGACCGACTCCGGCAGCGGGGCGTAGCCCAGCTCGGTCAGGTCGGCCTGCCCCTCGGTGCTGGCGGCGTAGCCCAGGAAGCCCTTGACCAGCGCCAGCTTGTCGGCGGCGAGGCCCTTGGAGCAGACGATCTCGTAGGTCACCAGGACGATCGGGTACGCCCCGGCCTCCTTGGTGTTGAAGTCGATCTTCATCTTGAGGTCTTCGCCCTCGCCGGTCACCTCGGCACCGGCGATGGTCTTACCGGCCGACTCCGGGGTCAGCTCGGCGAATTCGCCGGCCCCGTTGCCGATCTTGGCCATCTTCAGGCCGCCGTTCTCGGCGTACGACATCTCGACGTAGCTGATGCTGCCGTCGGCCTGCTTCACCGCGCTGGCCACACCGTCCGACTTGGCCGCACCGGTGCCGCCCGGCGCCTTCCAGGCCTTGCCCTTGCCGAAGGTCCAGTCGGCCTCGGCGGTCTTGGCCAGGAAGTCGGTGAAGTTGTCGGTGGTGCCCGACTCGTCCGAGCGGTGCACGGTCTGGATCGTGGTCGACGGCAGGGTCGCGCCCGGGTTGTCGGCCTTGATCGCGGCGTCGTCCCACTTGGTGACCTTGCCGGCGAAGATCTTCGCCAGGGTGGCCGGCTTGAGCTGGAGGTTGTCCAGGCCGTTCACGTTGTAGACGATCGCGACCGGACCGATCACCATCGGCAGGTGGATGGCCTTGCCGTCGGGGCACTTGGCGTCGGCCTTCGGCTGCTCGTCCTCCTTGAGCGCCGAGTCCGAGCCGGCGAAGTCCGCGGTGCCGGCGATGAAGGCCTGGATGCCCGCGCCGGAACCGCTCGGCTCGTAGTTGATCGTCGAGCCGGTGCACATCTGCTGGTACGCCTTGCGCCACTCGTCGACCGCGTTCTTCTGCGCCGAGGAGCCCTGGGCGTTGATGGTCCCCGTGGCGCAGTCGGCCGCCGCGGCGGAGCCGGAGGCCGATGGCTCGGTGGGCTCGTTATTGTCCGAGCCGCACGCGCTGACTGCCAATGCCGTGACCAGAGCGAGACAGGCAATGGTGCCGTGCCGCTGGAGCTTCACCTGAAAGGTTCCCTTCACCTTGTGCTTAGCAAGCCCGGGGTGCGACCCCGGGAGCCGGCTGGTGGCCGGCTAGTAGGGAAGTTAGGAGCGCCAGGTAGCCGGTTCGCCGGTCATGAGTGAACGCAGGGTGAACAGGGAGAGCCGGCTGGGTGGCCGGATCCTGAGGGCAAGATGTCCGTTCCGTGAACCGTGGGACCGGTGTGACGAGTAGGGCCGATAGTGCGATTCGCGACAGGTGCGGTGCGCCGCTGTGCAGGGCGGCGCGCGCGACGGCAGTCCGCCCGGCTCAGGCCGGGGCCGCCGCCCCGGTACCGGACCAGCGGTAGCGCACGTGCCGCAGCCAGTTGGCGAAGCCGAGCCGGGCGTAGAGCGCCATCGCCCCGTCGTTCGACTCGTCGACGTAGAGCATCACCCGGGACAGTCCCCGGTCGCGCAGGTGGTGCAGGCCGGCAAGGGTGAGCGCACGGCCCAGCCCCAGCCCGTGGCTGTCCGGGTCGACACCGAGCACGTACACCTCGCCGATCGGGGTGGTCGCCTCCGTACCGTCGTGCACCTTCGTCCAGTGGAAGCCGAGCAGCCGTCCCGACGACTCCTCGACGGCGAGCAGGAAACCGGCCGGGTCGAACCACGGCTCGCCGAGCCGCAACCGCAGCTCGGCCGAGTCCCAGCCGCCCTGCTCGGGATGGCTGGCGAAGGCCCGCCGGTTGACGTCCAACCACGCCTCGTCGTCGACCCCGGGCCGGAACGCCCGGATGGCGACCCCGGCCGGCAGGCCGGCCTCGGGCAGCGGGTCCCGCAGCGACCGCCGCAGTTGCCACAGCACCCGGGACCGGTGCAGCCCCAGGTCGAGGGCGAGCGCGGCGGCGGACGGGTGGTCGCTGTGCGCCCAGACCAGCAGCGCGCCGCCTTCGGGTACGCCGGACAGCGCCGCCGAGACCAGCGCCCGGCCGACCCCCTGGCGGCGCCACCCCGGATGTACGACGAGTTCGGCGGAGACCTCGCCCGCCCCGTCCGGCCCCTCCAGGAACCCGTAACCGACAAGCGGCCCGGACGGGTCCCGCACGACGAGGTGGCTGGCGGGGCCGGTACCGGCGTGCCGCAGTCGCAGCGTCACGTGCTCGGAGAGCGGGTCGGCGCCGTCGGCGACGCCCGCCGCACCGGCCAGCGCGAGTACCGCCGGCACGTCCGCCGGGTCGAGTTCGTCGAGCCCGGCCACCCGTGGGTCGGTTCCCTGACCGTTGATCACCTGCCCACCGTAACCCGTGCCGAGGCGCCCACCGGTCGGGTCAGCCGCCGGCCGCCGGCCGGCCGCCCGGCGTCGGTTGCCCGCCGGCCACGCCGGGGGTGCTCGCCGACGGGCTGCCCGGCTCCGGCGGGCCGGTCGGCAGCGCGGCGAGCGCGTACTGCCGGGCGAGTTCGGGCAGCAGCCAGTAGAGCGCGACCATCGTGCTCTGCCGGTTGCCGCCGCCGTCGTGCAGCAGCACGATCGACCCGGGCGCGATGCCGGTGCTCACCCGGGTCGCGATGGTCGCCGCGCTCGGCCGGGTCCAGTCCTGCGGGTCGACCGCCCAGTGCACCGAGGTCATCCCCAACTGCCGGGCCACCTCGACGACCCGGGCGGTCCAGGCGCCGCCCGGCTGCCGGAAGTACCCGATCCGGGCCTCGGGCACGGCGGCCCGGATCGCCTGGCTGGTGCGCTCCAGGTCGGCCCGGATGCTGGTGGCGGGGCGCTTGCCGAGGTCGGTGTCGTGCCGCCAGGTGTGGTTGCACAGGGTGTGCCCGTCCGCCACGATCGCCCGGACCAGGTCGGGATGGGCCTGGGCGTTCTCGCCGACCAGGCAGAAGGTCGCCTTGACGTGGTATTCGCGCAGCGCGGCCAGGGCCTGCGGGGTGTACCGGGGGTCGGGGCCGTCGTCGAAGGTCAGCGCCACCTGGGGACCTCCGGTGCTGACCCGGGCGCCGTACGGGCCGCCCGGCTCGGCGGGGAGCTGCCCCGGCTGGTACGCCCGGGTGCCGTCCGGCTCGGCGGTACCGGGCTGGCCGCTGCCCCGGGCCGGTGCGCCGGCGGACGGCGTCGGCGACTGCGGAGCGCCCGGCCGTCCGGTCGGCCCGTCGCGCCGTCCGGGGTCGGCCCGCCCGTCGGCGGAGTCGCTCCCGGCCCGGTCGGCGGGGCGGTCGCCAGGTGCGCCGTCCGGCTGGGGGTGGTGCTGGGCCCGGGTCTCCGGCCGGGCGAACGGCCCGCCGGGGCGGCCGAGGGTGTGCCCGAGCGCGTACGCGCCGCCGAGCACGGCGGCGGTGACCAGGGTGGCGACCGTGAGCATGTGGGTCCGGGAGAGGGTGGGCATCAGCGCCCCGCCGTGCGGAGGGCGGGGGCATCCGTTCGTACCGGGCCGAAAACCACCGTGGGAACCGCTGGTGCCACCTCTGCCTCCTCCGGACGTTCCCGGTCAAGGCTACGTACGCATTGCCTGGATTCTCATGTTTTCTGTCATTTGCCGGACGGTCGCCCCCGGGCCACCGCCTCTGGAAGGACGCGGTACGCCGGAAGGCCACCCGGCGTACCGCCGGATGGCCTTCGTGGTCGAGCGGGGTCGGCTCAGACGGGCAGCGGCACGTTCTCCGACTCGGGCAGCGGCCGGGACGGCGGGGTGACGAACTTGTAGCCGACCTGCCGGACGGTGCCGATCATCGACTCGTACTCCGAGCCGAGCTTGGCCCGCAGCCGGCGTACGTGCACGTCGACGGTGCGGGTGCCGCCGAAGTAGTCGTAGCCCCAGACCTCGCGGAGCAACTGGTCCCGGGTGAAGACCCGGCCCGGGTGCTGGGCGAGGAACTTGAGCAGCTCGAACTCCTTGTAGGTCAGGTCGAGCGGGCGGCCCTTGAGCTTGGCGGCGTAGGTGTCGGGGTCGATGCTCAGCTCGCCGGCCCGGATCAGCCCGCCGGCCGCGGCGGTGGCGTTGCTCAGCCGGCCCACCGCGAGTCGCAGCCGGGCCTCCACCTCGGCCGGCCCGGCGCTGGCCAGGATCACGTCGTCGACGCCCCAGTCGGCGTTGAGCGCGATCAGACCGGCCTCGGTCACCACCGCGACCAGCGGCACTCCGAGCCCGGTGGCGTGCAACATCCGGCAGGTGGCCCGCGCCTCGCTCAGCTCCGAGCGGGCGTCGACGAGTACGGCGTCCGGGCTGGGCCCGGAGACGAGGGTGCGGACATCGCGGGGGGCGGTACGCACCGAGTGGGGGAGCAGGTCGAGTGCCGGCAGCACAACGGACGGTTCGCCTGCACGCGCGGTCACCAGCAGCAGGATCTCCACACATCACCTCCGTCCCGGCGGCGCGTCAAGCGCCGCGCGGTGGCCAGCGGCGCTCGGGCGGGGACTCCGGGACCGCTGGAGACTGGGGTCGTCCCGGCGTCACTGACGGGCAGGTAAGGCTCAACCTTATCGGAACTTCCGTCGGGTGTTCTCACACGTTCGGTTCATCGGTTGTGTGATCGGTCATTACCGGCAGGTTTCCGGATCGTGTTGCCGTACCGGGGCGGCCGGGCCCGGCGCGTCGGGCGGCCGATCTGGCACGATCGGGGCGTGTACCCCTCGACGCCACCGGAGACCGGCCGCGACTCCTGGCCGGAGAACCGCCCGGGTCCGACCGGCCCGCACCGCGCCCCCGACCCGCGCGGTCGCCCCGCCGGCCCGGACCCCCGCAGCCCCTTCGACGGCCCCCGCCCGGCCGACGGCCCGCGGATGCCCGACGGCCCGCGGAGGCCCGACGGTCCGCGCGGTGGCGACGGTCCGCGGGACCCGGACGGCTCCCGCCCCGGTGCCGGCCGTCGCAGCGGTGGCGGGGTGCGGCCGGACGGCGAGGCGGACCCGGCGGAACCCGACGACGACGAGGAGGCGCCGCCGGTACCGGTACGCCGGCTGCTCTCGGTGGCGATCGGCGGCTTCGCCGGACTGCTCGGCACCGGCCTGATCTTCGGCGCCCAGACCGCCGGCCCGGGGGCCCGGCTGCCGTTCGTGGTGGTCGTCTTCGGGGTGCAGTTGCTCTTCGTGCTGGCCTGGACCATGGCGATGCGACCGCCGGCGCTGCTGCTGGTCGGCGGGGTCGCGGTGCTGGTGGCGGGCGCCGCCGACGCCGCCGCCGTACTGCCGCAGATCGCCGCGCTCGCCCCACTCGGGTACGTGGCCGCCGGCGGCTTCCTCGTCGGGGTACTCGGGCAACTCGTCCGGTCGGCGGACCGGGCCCGGGTGACCGACTCGCTCGGCGCCACCCTCTTCATCGTGGTCGGGGTGGTCGCGTTCGGCACCCTGATCGTGCTCAGCCGGATCCCGAAGGGTACCCAGGCGATCTTCGTCTGCCTGACGGCGGCGGCGGTGGCGCTCACCGTCGCCCGGCTGACCGACGCGCTGCTGCCGTGGCCCCGGCTGGCCCCGCAGGTGCCGCGCGGCGCCGCCGGTGTGGTGATCGGGGCGATGCTCGGCACCCTCGCCGCCGGCATCCTCGGCAGCTACCTGGTGGCGTTCACCCCGGCCAGCGGGGCGATGATCGGACTGGTCGCCGCCGCCGCGGCCGTGCTGGCCGACCTCGGGGTCGGCTACGCCGAGGCGGGCCGGCAGATGGCCGGCGAACCGCCGACGATGTGGGTGGCCCGGCACATGCAGGGACCGCTCGGCGGCTTCGCCCTGGCGGCCCCGGCGGCGTACGCGATGAGCGTCTTCTTCCTGTAGGAAACGACTCTGTTAGCCTCGGCCCGCCCCGGCGGTTGGAGATGTGCCCGATCGGGTAGATAGGGGCGTCGACGGGACCGGAGCAGGGAGGCGGCGTGGCGGACAGCTATCCGGTGCAGGACGAGGCGTACGGCGAGAAGCCCCGCCGCCGCAGGGGACGGCGTGCGCTCGTCGTCCTGGTCATCCTGCTCCTGGTGCTCGCCGGGCTGCTGGTGGTGGCCGACCGGGTCGCCGCCGGGGTCGCCGAGCGGATGGTCGCCGAGCAGGTCGACAAGGAGATCTCCCGGAAGAACATCCAGTCCACGGCGCCGGAGGTGACCGTCGGCGGCTTCCCGTTCCTGACCCAGGTGCTGGACGGCCGGTACGACTCGGTGAAGGTGCTGCTCCGGGACGTACAGGGGCCGGTGGAGGGCACGGAGGCGACGGTGAAGGTGCCGGAGCTGACGGTGGACGCCCGGGACGTGACCGCGTCGCTGGACACGCTCCGCTCCGGCCAGGGAGAGGTCACCGCGAAGACGGTCCAGGGCACCGGCACGGTGACGTACGACAGTGTGGTGGCGCTGATCGACCGGCCCGGGGTGCAGTTGCGGGAGCAGGAGGGCAAGCTCGGCGTCACCGCCCCGGTGCAGGTGCCGATCATCAACCAGGAGTTGACCGTCCAGGGCACCGCGAACGTGACGGTCGACGGCGACGACATCGTGATCGCCTTCGACCGGCTCAGCTCCGCCGACCTGCCGGACAACCCGGTGATCCAGACCTTCGTCAACAACTTCGCCCGGCAGCTCACGGTCCGGGTGCCACTGCCGCCGCTGCCGTTCGCGCTGCAACTGCACGAGGTACGGCCACTGCCGAACGGGCTGTCCGTCACCGCCAGCGCCAGCGACGTGGCGCTGAGCGAGGTCAGCTGAACGGGCTGGGTCGCCTGCCAGGTCGGCGTTGCCGGGCGATCCCGGATCGTGGTTGGTCATGTGTAACGCCCTCGTCGCACTGGTAAGCTCCCCGTTCATGGGGACGCTCCTCACCAAACGGCGCGCGGTCGACCTGTGCCGCGTGGCCACCTGCCTGTGTCGCCCCGTCATCTGACGGCGGGGCTGTCCTGCGTACCCTCTGACGCCTTTCCCCACGCCCGGCAGCGGCGCCGTCGCACGTACCCGTGATCCCATCCTTCTGGGTCCCGCGCGTGACATGCGACAACCACATCGGTCGATATCCACGCGCAGGCTCACACACGTATCCTCACCAAGGAGTGATCTGATGAGTCGCGACACCGCACTCGTCTCGGCCGACTGGGCCGAGAAGAACCTCGACGCTCCCGGCGTGGTCTTCGTCGAGGTCGACGAGGACACCACCGCCTACGACGGCGGGCACATCGCCGGTGCGATCAAGCTCGACTGGAAGACCGACCTCCAGGACCCGGTCCGCCGGGACTTCGTCAACAAGGCCCAGTTCGAGGCGCTGCTCTCCGAGCGCGGCATCTCCAACGACGACGTCGTCGTGCTCTACGGCGGCAACAACAACTGGTTCGCCGCCTACGCGTACTGGTACTTCAAGCTCTACGGCCACCGCGACGTGAAGCTGCTCGACGGCGGCCGCAAGAAGTGGGAGCTGGACGCCCGTCCGCTGGTCACCGAGACCGTCTCCCGCCCCGCCACCCAGTACGTCGCGCAGGAGCCGGACCTGTCGATCCGGGCCTTCCGCGACGAGGCGGTCGCCGCGATCGGCAGCAAGAACCTGGTCGACGTGCGCTCCCCCGACGAGTACGCCGGACGGTTGCTCGCCCCGGCCCACCTGCCGCAGGAGCAGGCGCAGCGGGCCGGGCACATCCCGACCGCGATCAGCGTGCCGTGGTCGAAGGCGGCGAACGAGGACGGCACCTTCAAGTCCGACGACGAGCTGCGCAGGATCTACGGCGAGGCGGGGCTGGACGGCGGCCGGGACACCATCGCGTACTGCCGGATCGGCGAGCGCTCCTCGCACACCTGGTTCGTGCTCAAGGAGCTGCTCGGGCACCAGAACGTGAAGAACTACGACGGATCCTGGACCGAGTACGGCTCGCTCGTCGGCGTGCCGGTGGCGCTCGGCGACGAGCCGGGGGAGGCGTGAGCACCATGACCGCTCCGATCGCCGCCGGCTGCGCGGCACCCGACCAGGCGGCTCCGCTGCCGGCGAGCCTGGACCTGGAGAAGGAAACCGTGATCACCGGGGTCGTCAGCGCCGAGAACGGCGACCCGGTTCCCGGGGCGTACGTCCGGCTGCTCGACTCCACCGGCGAGTTCACCGCCGAGGTGGTGACCTCGCCGGCCGGGCAGTTCCGGTTCTTCGCGGCGCCCGGCACCTGGACGCTGCGGGCGCTCTCCCGGCACGGCAACGGCGACCTCTCGGTCACCGCCGGCCGGGGCATCAACGAGGTGACCGTCACGGTCGCCTGACCTTCCCCGACCAGGACAGTCCACCGGGCTCGGCCCGCGTCGCCCCGGCGATGCCGGCCGGGCCCGGTTTTCTGCCCGCCCTGCCCGCCCTGCCCGCCCTGCCCGCCCTGCCCGCCCTGCCCGCCCTGCCCGGCCGGCATCCTGTCCCACCGTCGTCCCGCCGCGCCGTCGGCAGAGGTGGCGGAAGGAGCGGTCGCCTCCCTAGGATCCGTGCACCGTCCACGGCGGACGGTTGTCGTGGTGGCAGATTCACGGGGAGGCACCATGGGTACCGTCGAGCCAGCTCAGGCGTCGGGCCAGCCGTCGGAGCCGGCGTCCGGCCCGAAGCGGCCCGGCCGGCCGGACCGGACGGAGCGGGCGGGATTCGGCCGACGGGCGCTCTTCGCCGGTGGCGCCGGAGCGGCGCTGGCGACGACGATGCCCGTTCCGGCCCGCGCCGCCGCCATGGTGGTCGAGGGGCCGCTGAGCCTGCGTGATCCCCGGGTCGGCTGCCTGCTGGACGGCGGGGACGAGGCGGCGAAGCTGACGGCCGCCTTCGCGCTGCTGCCCTCCGGCGGGGAGCTGTACCTGCCACCCGGCGTGCTCGGCCTCGGTGCCGAGGTGACCCTGCCGGCCAACGTCTCGCTCACCGGCGCGAACCTCGGTGCGTCGGTGGTCCGCCCGGCGGCCGGCTACACCGGCCGGCTGGTCGGCACCGGCGGCTGGAACCGGATCTCGCACCTGAAGTTCGACGGAAGGCTGAGTTCCGGGGTACTGCTGACCATCCGCCGGCCCCGGTCGATGTTCAGCCAACTGCACCTGACCAGCTCGGGATCGCACGCGATCGAGTTCGTCGGCACCGCCGAGAACAGTTCCGCGCACGCCAACAAGCTCACCGACATCAACATCGACGACTGCCTGGGCACCGGCATCGTGATCGGCCCGTACGGCTACGACAACGAGTTCCTGAACACCTGGATCGGGGAGTGCCAGGTGGGGATGCGCATCTCCACCGGCGCCTGTCTCTTCGAGAACCTGCACGTCTGGGGCTGCCGGGGCAACGGGGTCGAGTTGCGGCGCGGCGCCGACAGCACGGTCTTCCAGAACGTCTACCTGGAGTCGAACGGCACCGGCGGGACGGGCAGCGGGATCAACGCCTGGCAGGTCACCGGTACCCAGGTCGTCGGCGGGCGGCTGTGGCGCAACGCGACCAACGGGGCCAGTTTCGACGCCTGTCCGCGTACCCGGGTGATGGGGCTGGACGTCCACGAGAACGGCGACGCGGGGGTGCGCGGGCACGACTCGGCGTACTGCCAGGTGGTCGGGAACCAGTTCTACGACCTCGGCACGCCCAAGCGGCAGGGCAGGCCGGTCATCACCAGCGGCACCAGCGACCGCTGGCTGATCAGCGACAACGTGATGCTCGCCGCCGACCACCTCCGGGGCGGGAAACTGCTTGTCGGCGCCGACAACCTGATCGGCGGCAACCTGGAGTAGCGAAGAGCCGGGCGGTCGGCTCCGGGGAAGTGAGCCGGGGCACACCAACGCGGGCTTGACCCTGACGCTACGTCAACCCTCCACGCTTGTCGCCATGAGCGTTGCGTCGACCACCGAGCGGGCCCGGGGGCCAGCGATCCAGGTACGCGGCCTGGAGAAGTCATACAAGGAGTTGCGCGTACTGCGCGGCGTGGACCTCGAAGTGGCCAGGGGCAGCATTGTCGCCCTGCTCGGCTCCAACGGGGCGGGCAAGACCACGCTGGTGCGGATCCTGGCCACGCTGCTGCGGGCCGACGCGGGAACGGCCCGGGTCGAGGGCTTCGACGTCGCGACCCAGGCCGCCGAGGTACGCGGGGCGATCAGTCTCACCGGGCAGTTCGCGGCGGTCGACGAGATCCTCACCGGGCGGGAGAACCTCGTCCTGGTCGCCAGGCTGCGGCACCTCAAGGACCCGGGTGCGATCGCGGACGACCTGCTGCGGCGCTTCTCGCTGACCGAGGCGGGGGGCCGGCGGGCGGCGACCTACTCCGGTGGCATGCGCCGCCGCCTGGACATCGCGATGAGCCTGATCGGGAGCCCGCCGGTCGTCTTCCTCGACGAGCCGACGACCGGGCTGGACCCGGAGGCCCGGATCGAGGTGTGGCAGGCCGTCCGGCAGCTCGCCGAGGGCGGCACGACGGTGCTGCTCACCACGCAGTACCTGGAGGAGGCCGAACAGCTCGCCGACCGGATCGCGATCCTGCACCAGGGCCGGATCATCGTCGACGGCACCCTTGCCGAACTCAGGCAGCTGCTGCCGCCGGCCAAGGCCGAGTACGTCGAGCGGCAGCCGTCCCTGGAAGAGATCTTCTTCGCGGTCGTCGGCGGCGCCGGCGCGGGCCGGGACGAGAGGTAGGGACGACCATGACCACGCATTTCCTCGCCGACACCGCCGTGCTCACCGGACGGACGATGCGGCACGTCACGCGCAGCCTCGACACCATCGTCACGACCGCGATCACGCCGATCGCCATCATGCTGATGTTCGTCTACGTCTTCGGCGGCGCGATCGACACCGGGCCGGTCTCGTACGTGGACTACATGCTCCCCGGCATCCTGCTGATCACCATCGCGTCGGGCATCTCCTACACCGCGTTCCGCCTCTTCTCGGACATCAAGGGTGGGATCTTCGAGCGGTTCCAGTCGATGCCGATCGCGCGGTCGGGCGTGCTCTGGGCGCACGTCCTCACCTCGCTGCTGGCCAACGTGATCTCCCTGGTGCTCGTGGTCGGTGTCGCCCTGCTGATGGGCTTCCGCTCGGGCGCCGGGGTGCCGGCCTGGCTCGCGGTGGCCGGCATCCTGATCCTGTTCACCCTGGCGCTGACCTGGCTCGCCGTGATCCCCGGCCTCACCGCACAGTCCGTGGAGGGCGCCAGCGCGTTCTCGTACCCGCTGATCTTCCTGCCGTTCGTCAGCTCGGCCTTCGTGCCCACCGGGACCATGCCCGGCCCGGTACGCGCCTTCGCCGAACACCAGCCGGTGACCTCCATCGTCAACACGATCCGGGCCCTGTTCACCGAGCAGCCGGTCGGCAACGACATCTGGACCGCCCTCGCCTGGTGCGTCGGCATCCTCGTCGTCGCCTACCTGTTCGCCAACATCTCCTACCGGCGCAGGATCTCCTGAGCCGGCGTCGGCGGCGAGGTGGGGCAGGATCAGGGCATGCTGACGATCGGTCAACTGGCGGCGTACGCCGGTGTCACGGTGCGGGCGGTGCGGCACTACCACCAGATCGGCCTGCTGCCCGAGCCGGCCCGGGACGATTCGGGTTACCGGCGGTACGGCGCGACGGCGGTGGTGGCTCTCATCAAGATCCGCACCCTCGCCAACGCCGGCGTACCGCTGGCCCGGATCGGTCAGCTGCTCGAAGCCGACGAATCGAGCTTCGCCGAGGCTGTCGAGGGGATCGACAGCCAACTGCGCGGCGAGATCGACCGGCTGGAGACCAGCCGGAAGCAGATCGCGCAGCTCACCGCCGGGGACAGTCTGATGCTTCCGCCGGAGGTGACCGCCTATCTCGATCGGCTGCGGGAGATGGGGGTGGCGGAGCCGGTCGTGCAGGGTGAGCGGGACGGGTGGATCCTGCTGGAGGCTCGCTGGCCCGATCGCATCCGCGAGCTCATGCCGGAGAAGTTCGCGCAGCTCGACGACCCCCGCCAGGTCCAGCTCTACCGGCTCATCTCACAGCTCGTCGAGAGCGATCCGTCCGACGCAGGTGGCGAGTCGCGGTTGGTGGAACTCGCCGACCTGATGGCCGGCCTGTTGGAGCAGGCGTACGCGGCCGGCGAGGCCGATATCGGCGAGGCGATGGGCGACGCTCTGCCGTTCGAGCTGATGCACGGACTCGCCGTCGAGACCGACCCTCGGGCGCGCCGGTTGCTGGAGCTGATGCGCGAGCGCGGCTGGGCCGGCTGGACCCGGCTGGAGCGGCTGGCCGAGCCGCCCGGCTGACCCGCCGCGAGCGACCGCGAGGGACGCCGGACGAGTGGTTGAGCGATCGCTCAAACTCGGCTAGCCTGAGTTTTGAGCGATTGCTCAAACGGCGTGCTACGGGGTGAGCGGATGGACGGGCGGGACGAGGCACGAGCAGGTCGGCGGAGCCGGGCGAACTGGATCCTCGCCGGCCTGATCGCCGGGGTCGGCGTGGTCGCCTTCGTCTGCACCGTACGGGCCGGGCGGGCCGACAGCGCCCTGCTCTTCGTCGGGCTGCCGATGCTGCTCGCCACGGCACTGGCGCTGACGCCGGCGCGGACCACCCACGGCCGGGTCTTCCTGGTCACCACGATCGTGCTGCTGCTCGCCTCGGTGGCCCTGCACGAGGGTGCCATCTGCGTCGTGCTCGCCGCCCCACTGGTGTACGCGGTGGTGCACGGCAGCACCGCACTGATCCGCTGCGTCCGCTCGGCGTCGTCGACCCGGGCCTACGGCGCGGTGCTGCTCCCGCTGCTGCTTCTCGGCGGCTTCGAGGGCGCCGCGGACGGGTTCCGGCTCGCGCCGGACCAGTCGGTCGAGACGGTACGGGTGGTAGCGGTTCCGGCCGGTGAACTCGCCGGCCGGTTGGCCGCCGGCCCCCGACCCACCGGGGTCCGGTCCGTTCCACTGCGGATGCTCGGCGTGCCCGTGCCGCGGCACGTCCACGGGACCGGGCTGGAGGTCGGCGACCGGTGGACGTTCGGCTACCACGGCACGTCGCACGGGCCCGGCGGTCAACTTGTCGCCGAGGTCGACTCGGTGGCGCCGGACCGGATCGGCTTCCGGTTCGTCGAGGACACCTCGATCACCGGTCGGTGGTTGACCTGGCAGCGGGCCGAGCTGCGCTGGCGGGCCGTCGACGCCGGGCACAGCGAGATCCGGCTGACCGTCGGCTACCAGCGGGGTCTGGACCCCTCCTGGTATTTCGGGCCGCTCCAGGACGCACTGCTGCACGAGGGGACCGGCCACCTGCTCGACATGCTCGGCCTGCGATGACGCCACCACCGGCGACGGCGGTGACCGGGTGGGCATGACGGCGGCCCGCTACCTGTGCCTGCTGGTCCCCGTGGCGCTGACCCTCGGCGCGGGCCGGTTGGAGCGTGGCCGCGATGCCAGGTTCGCCGCGCTGCTCGCCTTCGTCACCGCGGCGGTCGGGATCGCCGGCCTGACCGAACTGGCCCGGCGCACCCGGTGGTACGCGTTCGCCCCGGTCGACGGCGCGTTCCGGGGCATGCCTGTCGACCTGTGGCTCGGCTGGGCGCTGCTGTGGGGACCGCTGCCGGTGCTGCTGCGCCGGACGGTGCCGCTGCCGGTGGCGCTCGGCCTGCTCGGCTGGCTCGACGCGGTGACGATGCCGCAACTGCACCCGCTGGTCCAGCTCGGGCCGTCCTGGTTGGCCGGTGAGTTCGTCGGCCTGCTCCTGGTGGCACTGCCCGCCCAGTTGCTCGGCAGGTGGAGCGCCGACCGGCGCCGGCTGACCGCCCGGGTACTGCTGCAACTCGTCGTCTTCACCGCGCTGGTGCTGTGGCTGCTGCCCACCGTGGTCTTCGAGGTCGGCGACGGCTCGTGGGCGCGGATCGGCCGACTGCCGGAGTCCTGGCTGTTCGTGCTGGCCCAACTCGGCCTGCTGGTGGCCGTACCGGCACTGGCGGCGGTGCGGGAGTTCGCGGTCCGGGGTGGCGGGACGCCGTACCCGTGGGACCCGCCGCGCCGGCTGGTCACCACCGGGCCGTACGCCTACGTCGGCAACCCGATGCAGCTCAGTACCGTCGGCCTGCTCCTGCTGCTGGCGTCGGCCGCCGGCAGCGGCTGGCTCGCCGCCGCCGCGCTGGCCACCGTGGCGTTCGGGATCAGCGTGGCCGGCCCGCACGAGCGACGGGACCTCGAAGACCGGTACGGGCCGGACTGGCGCCGGTACCGGTCCCAGGTCCGCGACTGGTTGCCGCGCCGGCGACCGTACCCGTCGGACGGGCCGGCGGCGCTGCTCTGGCTGGACGACGACTGCGGACCGTGCGCCGCCGTGGGCGGTTTCCTGGACCGGCGCGAGCCGCGCGGGCTCCGCCTCCGCCCGGCCGCGGAGCACCCGGCCGGACTGCGCCGGGCCCGGTACGCGGGCGGCGACGGCCACCAGGAACAGGGGGTCGCCGCCGTCGCCCGCGCACTGGAGCACGTCAGCCTGGGCTGGGCCTGTCTGGGCTGGTCGCTGCGGTTGCCGGGAGTGGCCTGGCTGGCCCAACTGGTGACCGATGCGATGATCGCACCACCGCATCCGGCCCGGCCGCCGGGAGCGGCACCGCCGGCAGCAGCGCCCCGGCCGGCCGGGCAGGCGCGTCCGCGAGGAGAGGGATGTCCGACACCAAGCAGCGACTTCTCGACGGTGCCCTCGCCGCCATCAGCGCACACGGCATCGCCGGGGTTTCCGCCCGGACCATCGCCAGCGCCGCCGGGGTGAACCAGGCGCTCGTCTTCTACCACTTCGGCAGCGTGGACGAACTGCTGGCGGCGGCCTGCACGGTCAACACCGCCGCCCGGGTCCGGGCCTACTCCGCCCGCTTCGCCGAGGTACGCACGCTGCGCGAACTCCTCGACGTCGGCCGTACGCTGCACGAGCGGGAGAAGGAACTCGGGCACGTCTCGGTGCTCGCGCAACTGCTGGCCGGCGCCCAGACCGACCGGCGGCTTGCCGAGTCGGTCGCCGCCGCCCTGCGGCTCTGGGTCGCCGAGATCGAGACCGTGCTCCGCCGGCTGCTCACCGGGTCGCCGTTCGCCGACGTCGCCGATGTCGGCGGGCTGGCTCGGGCGGTCTCCGGGGCGTTCGTCGGGCTCGAACTCTACGAGGGCGTGGACGAGGCGGGTGCGGACCAGGCGTTCGCCGCGCTCGAACAGCTCGCCCTGCTCGTCGACGTCGTGGACGAGCTGGGTCCGGTACCCCGGCGGGCGCTGAAGGCCACGGTCGAGCGCGCGGCCCGGCGTACCCGGGAGTCCTGACCCGGGCCGGGCGCGCCGGCTGCGGCGGCGCTGTCCCGGTCCGGGCGCCGTGCGCGGCCGCTCTGACCGGTCCGGGCGCCGCTCGGCTGCGGCGGCATGTCGCGGAACGGAGACTGTCGAGCTGCCCCGTCCGTGCACCCGCCGGGTGGGCGGCTAGGTAGGGCTGGCACTACCTCACCGGTAGTGCAGTCCGATCGCGGATTGGTCAGTGAGCTGCAATGACCTTGCCGACGGAAGTCGACAGGATCGATGCATGACGACGACAGAACAAACGCCCACCAGGAAGTCACGTCCGATCCGGATGGCCGCGATCCTGGTGACGGCCGCCGCCGCGCTGACCGCGACCGGTGTCGGCACCGCCGCTGCCGTGCTGGCCGACGAGCGCCCTGAGGTGTCCAGCCCGGCCAGGCCCGGCAATCCCGCCCGGAACGCCGTGATGGAGGACGTCGCCCGCAGCATGATGGCGGCCGGTCCGCCCGGGTTCGCCTCGCGGATCGGCAAGGACCACCGGGTGAGCCGGACGGCCGCCGGGCTCGCGGACATCGCCACCGAGCGGCCGATGGCCCCGCGCGACCAGTTCGAGGCGGGCAGCAACACGAAGACCTTCACGGCGGTCCTCGCCCTGCAACTGGTGGACCGGGGGCAACTCAAGCTGGACGCGCCGGTCTCGCGGTATCTGCCGGGCGTCGTCCCGAACGGCCGGAACATCACTGTCCGGATGCTGCTCAACCACACCAGCGGGCTGTTCAGCTACACCGCCGACGAGGAGTTCATGGCCGGCGTGGTGAGCGATCCGCAGCGGGTGTGGACCGACCGGGAACTGCTCGCCGTGGCGTTCGAACACGAGCCGAACTTCCCGCCGGGCAAGGACTGGTCCTACTCCAACACCAACTACACCCTGCTCGGGATGATCCTGGAGAAGCTGACCGGCAAGAGCCTGCCGGTACTGGTGCGGCAGCGCATCGCCGAACCCCTCGGCCTCAGGCACACCTACTACGCCAACCCCCGCGCCGTGCACACCGGGCCGGGCTACGCCCACGGCTACGGGGTGAAGCTCGCCGGCCCGGAGCCGGTCTACGTCGACACGGCCAGCTGGCCGATCGGTGGCTGGGGCGGTGCCGCCGGGGCCATCATCTCGAACACCGACGACCTCTCCCGGTTCTTCTCCGCCGTACTCCAGGGCAAGCTCTTCTCGAAGGCGCAGCTCGAGCAGATGAAGACCACCGTCGCGCTGCCGGAGGGCTTCGGCATGAAGGGCGGCTACGGGCTCGGCCTGGTCAGGCTCGACTCGGCCTGCGGCACGGTGTGGGGCCACGGCGGTGACACCCTCGGGCACCACAGCATCGCGCTGGCCACCGCCGACGGCCGGCGTACCGTGGTCAGCGTCGCCAACGCCGAGCCCATCGACGCCGAGCCGAACGCCCGGTGGGACCACTACTACAGGGTGGCGATGGCCGCGACCGACGCGTCCGTCTGCGCGACGCTCGACAAGCCGGTCCCGGAGTCCGTGCTGGCGGACCTGCACAGCGAGGCGCCTGCCCTGGCCGGCACGAAGTAACTCCGCTCTCGCATCGTCCCGACGCCTCCCGGTGCTCCTCGCCGGGAGGCGTCGGGACGTTCACGTCCGAGTGTCGGTCGAGGGCCGCGCGGCACCGCCGCTTCTGGCAACATCCGTCGGATGCGCAGACTGCTGGTGCTTCTTCTCGTGATGCTTGTCGCGGGCTGCGGCGACGGTGACGGTGACGGTGACGAGACCGGGACGGGAGCCACCGTACAGTTCACCCAGGGCGGCGTCAGTATGGAGCCGACGGTCGAGGCCGGCCAGGTTGTCACCGTACGGACGGTCGCCGGCACCTACGAGCCGCGCCGCGGCGATGTCGTCCTGCTCCGATCCCCCGGCGGTCTCTGGGGCGACCGCAAGGCGCCGCTGCTCAAACGCGTCGTCGCGGTCGGCGGCGAAACCATCGCCTGCTGCGACACCTCGGGCAGGGTGACCGTCGACGGCAAGGCACTGGCCGAGCCGTACGTGACCGAGGACGCGTCGCTCGACGAGCCGCCGGACCCGAACCACTGCGGCCCGCGCCGGTTCGTCGCGGTCACCGTGCCGGCCGACTCCGTCTTCGTCATGGGCGACAGCCGCGCCCGGTCGAACGACTCCCGGTGTGCCGGGCCGGTGCCGGTGTCATCGGTCCTCGCCGTGATGGCCGACTGAGACCAGCGCGCACCCGACACCTGGCCGGGACCTACCGGGTGGCCGACCCTGATCCAGGATCTGCCGGCGGGTCCACGGCAGGAACGAGGAAAGGCAGGGATCATGTCGTTCGCAAGCTGCGGTCGGGCTGACTAGCCTGGGACCGTGCGACTCGGCGTGAACGTACCGAACTTCGCCCCAGGGACCGACCCGGACATGCTGCGGCGGTGGGCGCAGACGATCGAGGGTCTCGGCTTCGACCTGCTGATGGTCTCCGACCACATCGCCGTGACCCCGGACGTGGCCGAGCAGTATCCGGCGCCGTTCTACGAGCCGTTCACCACGCTGTCCTGGCTGGCCGGGGTGACCCACCGGGTCCGGCTGGGCACCACGGTGCTGATCGTTCCGTACCGGCATCCGCTGCTCACCGCCCGGATGGCGGCGAACCTCAACCGGCTCAGCGCCGGCCGGCTCGTCCTCGGCGTCGGTGTCGGCTGGGCCCGGCAGGAGTTCGAGGCGCTCGGCGTACCGTTCCGGCGGCGGGGGGCGCTCACCGACGAGTACCTCCAGGCGATGCGGGACGCCTGGCGGGACAACGACGACTACGACACGGCGGCGATCCCGATCTGGGTCGGCGGCAACAGCGACGCGGGCATCCGTCGGGCCGTACTGCTCGGTGACGCCTGGCATCCGCTGCGGTTCACACCCGGATGGTTGACCGGGGCGGTCGGGCGGCTGAAGACCACCGCCGACGAACTGGGCCGCCCGGTGCCCGCGTTGATGCCGCGCATCGCGGTGCGGGAGACCCGGGAAGCGGTCACCGACCCGGAACGGCTCGCCGGGGTCGGCACCCTCGACCAGATCGTCGCCGACATCGAGCAGATCCGCCTGCTCGGCGCCGATACGGTGCTGCTGGACCCGTTCAACGGCGACCTGGCCGAGATCCGTCGGCCCGAACGTGCCTGGCAGACCCTCGCGGCCCTGGCCGCGTACCAGAAATCCCAGGAGGACCGATGACTTCCGACGACGAGAAGTTGACTTCCGACGACGAGAAGTTCCTCCGCCGTGCGGTGGAACTCGCGAACCGGGCCGGAGCCTCCGGCGAACGGCCGTTCGGCTCGCTGCTTGTCGGTGCGGACGGCACCGTCCTGATCGAGGACCACAACACGGTGGTCTCCGACTCGGACATCACCGCCCATCCGGAGCTGAAGCTGGCCCGCTGGTCCGCTCGGGAACTCACCCCCGAGGTGGCAGCCGCCACCACCATGTTCACCAGTTGCGAGCCCTGCCCGATGTGTGCGACAGCGATCGCCCGGTCCGGTCTCGGTCGGGTGGTGTACGCCCTGTCCGCCGAACAGTTCGAGCAGGTGAAGCCGGCCACCCCGCCGCTTGCGCCGGTCCGGTACGAGGGGCCGGCGCTGTTCGACGAGGCCCGCCAGCCGATCGACAACTATTACTAGGGCTCACAGATGTCCTGCCGCGGGCTCGCGGGCGGGGCTTCCCGCTCCTGCCGGGCCGGGCGGCTGCTGGTGTCGTAGGCATTCTTCGCGGCGACCACGGTCGCCTGGACGTGTTCGGGGTCGACGCCGTGCACGTTGAGCGGTGGGTGCAGGCGCCGGACGAGTTCGGCTTCGACGATCCCGGGCTCCGCGTCCTCGGCCCAGGTGAGGCGCAGGTGCGTGTGCATCCACGCGGTCAGTCGTGCCTCGTCCTCGGGGACCAGGACGACGCGGTCGGTCCAGGTCGTCCGGTAGCCCTCGGCCACGAGGAGTCCGGCCAGGGTCCGGCGCAGCGTCGAGCTTCCTGAGCGCCGGAGGTGGTTGCGCAGGATCCGGCCCCGCAGGCTGGTCGCCCGGCCGAGGTAGAGCAGCCGTAGCGAGGGGATGGTCCCGTTCGGCGGGCCGGGGAGGTCGGGAAGGGTCGAAGGAGCGGCCCACCAGGCGTAGACGCCGCTGCCGCGGCTGAGTCGCCTGACGGCGACGTCGAGTTCGAGTGGCGCGCCGGACAGCAGGCGCAGGGCCTCCGTGACCCGGGCCTCGTCAGTCCGGACGTCGTCGGTGCGGGGATCGTTGGTGCGGCGATCGTTGGGTCGCATCTCGGAGGTGTTCATCGGTGCGATGTTAGGCGTCGAGAGGTGCGCACCGGACGGGCTGGGGGTTTACGGCCGGGGACCGTGCCGACGGTGGTACCGACCGGCCACCACCATCGACAGAAGCGTAACCTACAGGTTACGCTTCTGTCGTGGACGAGGTGGTGAACGCGGTCGCCGATCCGGTGCGGCGGGAGATCCTGCTGATGCTGCGCGAGGAGCCGCTCTCGGCCGGGCAGGTCGCCGACCGGTTCGTGATCAGCAGGCCGGCGGTCAGCCGTCACCTGCGGGTGCTGCGCGAGGCCGGGCTGGTGCGCGACACGGCAGACGGACGTCGGCGTGTCTACACGCTGGTCACCGCGCCACTCGACGAGCTGACCGGGTGGCTGGGTCGGCTGATGCGCCCGTCCGGCTGGCAGCACCGCCTCGACGCGCTGGAGACCGAGGTCTACCGCACCCGCCGCGAGCGGCACACGGCGGCCGAGCGGCACGAAACCCACCCAACCACCGAGCGGCAACACCCAGCTCAGAAGGAGACCGCATGAGCCCGACACCGACCGGCCGACTGTTCGGCGACGACCTCGTCCTGACCCGCACCTTCCGGGCTCCCGTCGCCGACGTCTGGGCCAGTCTCACCGACCCGGCGCGGACGGCACGCTGGTTCGGCCCCTGGCAGGGCGACGCGGCACCGGGACGCACCGTCAAGGTCCAGATGGTGCACGAGGACGGTGAGCCCTGGATGGAGCTGACCATCGACGCGTGCGAGCCACCGCGCCGGCTGGCGGTTTCCGCCGTGGACGAGTACGGAACCTGGAACCTGGACATGACGCTGGCCGAGGACGCGGGAGTGACCGAGCTGCGGTTCACGCAGCACCTGACCGACACCGGGAGCGTCGGCGACGTCGGACCGGGCTGGGAGTACTACCTGGACGCGCTGGTGGCGTCGCACGAGGGTCGACCGGCGCCGAACTTCGACGACTACTACCCGGCGATGAAAGATTACTTCGAGGCGCAGCGATAGGCGATCCGCCCATTGCCGAAGGTGGGATATCCGGCCGCCCGCGGTCGGTGGTGGCCGTCCGGTGTCGGCTTCTCGACACTGCCGACCGGTCCCCACCGACCGGATCGCCGGTGCGTCTGACATTCTGATCAATATTTGCCTGAGCAGCCGATATTCATCGGCTCCGTAACGAGTGGGCGGCCCTGGGCCGCTTATTTTGTCGGTCGTTCGTGGGTCTTCGTCACCACTCGCCGCGCACTATCCTGACCTGTTCGCCGACGGCTACGGAGCGAGTGGGACTCATGGATCCTCGGTACACACGCAAACTGGCGGAGCAGTCCGCCAACTTCGGTTTCCTGCAAGCGCACCCACTGCTGCTCTGGTATGGCGCCAGTGCCGAATCACTTGTCTATGTGGACGCCCAGGCGGCCATGTTCAAGACCCGCACCTTCGGCGACGTGCTGGCCCGGGACCTGGTACGCCGTACCGGGGCGAATCCGGCGGGTGGGAGCTTCTTCCACCAGGTGCAGGCGCTCAACGCCAGCGGTGCGCTGGTGCCGCACATCTTCGCCGCCTTCAACCGGCTGCGCGACGTCGGAAACAGGGCGGTGCACGACCACCTGGGCGAGGTGCGCAGCGCGCTGGACCTGTTGCGGACCAGTTTCGAACTCGGCGTGTGGTTCCACCGGGCACTGACCGGGGACCGTACCCCGATCGGTTTCGTGCCGCCGAGCCCGCCGCCGCGGCAGGTCCCGCAGTCGGTGGTGGACGGGTTGCACGCCGAGCTCCGGCGCTATCAGGAGGAGTTGGCGCAGACCAAGCTGCTGCTGGCCGGCAGGAAGTCGCTCGCCGCCGCCAGGGCGGAGGCGGTCGCGGCGGCGGACCGGGCGGTACGCGAGGCGGACGCGCGCCGGGAGACCACCGTCGACCTGGTCGCCACCCTGGAAGCGCAGGCCGAGCACGCGCAGCGGGAGTTCGACAACCGCAAGCCGGTCCGGGTCTCGGCGGCCAAGCGGGAGGAGTTCATCTCCCGGGCCCGGCGCGCGTCCCGGGAGCCGCTCAACGAGTGGCAGACCCGGCAGGAGATCGACCGGCAGCTCGCGGCGGCCGGCTGGGTCGTCCAGCACGAGAACCAGCTCAACCTCTTCGCCGGGCAGGGGATCGCCGTCCGCGAGGTCACCCTCGCCGCCGGCCGGGCCGACTATCTGCTGTACGTCGACCAGAAGCTCGTCGGGGTCGTCGAGGCGAAGCGGGAGGGGACCGCGCCCCGAAACGCCGAGGCACAGTTGGACCGCTACCGGGGCGGGTTGACCGCCGAGCAGCGGATCCGGGCGTGGCGGCGGGACGAGCCGCTGCCGTTCGGCTACCTGGCCACCGGCACCGAGACGGCGTTCGTGAACGGATTGGACCCGTCTCCGCGTACCCGGGAGGTTTTCGCCTTCCACCGGCCCGCGACGTTGGCGCGGTGGATGCGGGAGGCGGACGACGACCCGGCGGCGCCGACGCTGCGGGCCAGGTTGCGCGCGATGCCGGCGCTCGACGGCGCCGGGTTGCGGCCGGCGCAGGTCGACGCGATCCGGGGGCTGGAGCGGTCGCTGTCGCAGGACCGGTCCCGGTCGCTGATCCAGATGGCGACCGGCGCCGGCAAGACGTTCACCGCCGTGACCGGCAGCTACCGGCTGTTCCGGCACGCCCGGGCCAACCGGATCCTGTTCCTGGTTGACCGCAACAACCTCGGCAAGCAGACCCTCCGGGAGTACGCCGCCTACCAGACCCCCGGGGACGGGCGGAAGTTCACCGAGCTGTACAACGTCGACCGGCTCGCCGGGGCGGGCATGCTCGGCTCGTCGAAGGTCGTCATCTCCACCATCCAGCGCCTCTACGGGGCGCTGCGCGGCAGCGACCTGCCGGACGTCGACACCGACGACCAGGCGTACGACGACTACGAGTTGGACGAGCCGGCCGAGGTCGGCTACAACCCGGATATCCCGCCGGAGACGTTCGACCTGATCGTGGTGGACGAGTGCCACCGCTCGATCTACGGCAAGTGGCGGGCGGTGCTCGAATACTTCGACGCGTTCACGGTCGGCCTTACCGCGACCCCGGTGAAGCAGACCATGGGCTTCTTCCAGCAGAACCTCGTCTCGGAATACACCTACGAGCAGGCGGTCGCCGACGGCGTCAACGTCGACTTCGACGTGTACCGGATCAAGACGCAGATCACCGGGTCCGGGGAGCGGATCGAGGCCGGCACGGTGGTGCCGCTGCGGGACCGGCGGACCCGGTCCGAGCGCTACCAGGAGCTGGAGGACGACTTCGCGTACGAGGGTGGTCAGGTCGGGCGGTCGGTCATCTCCCGGGGACAGCTCCGGCTGGTGCTGGAAACCTTCCGGGACCGGCTGTTCGTCGAGATCTTCCCCGGGCGGTCGAAGGTGCCGAAGACGCTGATCTTCGCGCGGGACGACAACCACGCCGAGGAGATCGTCAAAATGGTCCGCGAGGTCTTCGCCCGGGGCAACGACTTCGCGCAGAAGATCACCTATGCCTCGCGGCGGGAGGGGAACAACCCAGACGACCTGATCCAGGCGTTCCGGAACAGCCCCGAGCTGCGGATCGCCGTCACCGTCGACATGATCGCCACCGGCACCGACGTACGCCCGCTGGAGTGCGTCTTCTTCCTCCGCCCGGTGCGCAGCGCCACCTACTTCGAGCAGATGAAGGGGCGGGGCGCCCGGACCATCGACCCGGCCGAGTTCCAGGCGGTGACCGAGGACGCCGAGGTGAAGGACCGGTTCGTTCTCGTCGACGCGGTCGGGGTGACCGAGGCCGACCTGGACGAGGCGGTACCCCTGGAACGGCACACCGACCGGCAGGTGTCGCTGAGCCAGTTGCTCGGCAAGGCGGGCCGGCTCAGCGCCACCCCGGACGAGGTGGCCACCCTCGCGTCCCGGCTCTCCCGGCTGGGCCAGCAGCTCACCGAGGAGGAGAAGCGCGAGCTTGACGAGCTGGCCGGTCAGCCGATGAACGACATCGTGCGCGGCCTGGTCGACGCGGTCGCGCCGGAACAGTTGAACGCCGCCCGGGAGGCCGGCCCGGAGGCGGTGCGCGGGCTGATGGCGACCGCGCTGCGACCGCTGGCCGCCAAGCCGGAGCTGCGGGACCGGATCATGGAGATCCGGCGGGCGCACGACATCGTCATCGACGAGGGCAACCTCGACACGCTGCTGGAGGCGCGCGGGGTGCCGCTGGAGGAGCGGGCCCAGGTGACCGTGCGGAGCTGGCACGACTATCTGGACACGCACCGGGACGAGATCACCGCGTTGCAGGTCTTCTACGAGGGGAAGGGGCGGGTCGGGTTCGACCAGCTCAAGGAGTTGGCGGCCAGGATCGCCCGGCCGCCGCAGGCATGGACCCCGGACTCGCTCTGGCAGGCGTACGTGCTGCTGGGGCGTACGGCGGCGGAGCCGGGGAACCGGGGGGTCACTGATTTGATCTCGCTGGTCAGGTACGAGCTGGGCATCGACGAGGAGCTGAAGCCGTACCGGTCGCTCGTCGAGGAACGTTTCCGAGGGTGGCTGCACCGGCAGCAGCAGGGCGGCGCTACGTTCACAGCCGACCAGGAGTGGTGGCTGGAGAGGATCAAGGACGTGATAGCGGTGAGCGTGGAACTCACGCCGGAGGACCTGGACGGAACTCCGTTCACCGAGCGGGGCGGGGTGGACGGGTACGTGAACGCCTTCGGCACCAGGGCCGCACCTCTGATCACCGAACTGAACCAGGAGTTGTCGGCGTGAGCGAAATTCCGAAGCGCTTGATCTAGTCCAATTCGGCGGGCTCACTCGGTTGAAGCGTTCGACTCTCCGCGGTTCGGCTCTGATGCCCGCGTCTTCTGCTGGTAGCCGAGTAGACGCCCGGTGCCTCCTGCGGCATTGTGTCCAAGGCAGAGGGGACAAGGCTGCGCAGAAAGTCCTGCGTCTCCTCGTCCACTGAGTAGATCAGGCACCCGCGCAGCCCCCGGGTGAGCAGCACCTTGTATGCGTTCCGGATCAACCTGTCAGCGTTACGAGCGATGCGAGGTCGGTCTGACGTGCCAATGATGGCGACGTCCTTGGAGCGGCTCGGCTGGCTGATGAATCGCCCGTCCCGCACCACCAGATCCTCGCCGAGGATCACTCCGGACCACTCGTACTCAAAGCCTTGCGCGGTGTAGATGCATCCAATCTGCTCGAATCCGCGCGGGTCAGTGGCCCAATAGGATCCTGCGGGCACATTCCGAGGCAGGTGATCGTCATGGGCGTTCCACGGGCGATGCCAGCTGCCGATTCGCACATCCGGCACCAGCCGACCTTGTTGGGGTCGCCTGGTCCATTCCCAGCAGAAGCCCGCCGAGATGCGGGCAGTCATACCAGCTACGGAAAGCGCCGTCACCGCAGTAGCGGACAGCACGGCGCCGTAGCGGGCCCGCGCAATGGGCGTTGCTTCAGGACCGCCGAGGGCCGGAGCGGTTCACAGCGGCGTCCACGGTCACCCGACCTCGACGACGATTTCCGTCCAGTTGCGCTGGTCCGCCGAGCCAGTTCCGAGGTAGAACCGGTGCGGGTGGGCCCAGTCGGTCAGCGTGAGGGCGCCGTCGCTGAGCAGGTCCACCCGGTTAAGTCCGCCCGGCAACCTTGGGTCGGTGTGCCAGCCGCCGTCGGCGGAGACGTACCCGAAGCCACCCGGACCGGCGACGGCGAGCCGGGCGCCCCCAGCCGCCGCAGCATAATACCGACCGGGCGCGGTCGGATGGCCGGTGGCCGGGATCTCCGCCCAGCGGTCGCCGACCTGCCGCCACAACCGGGGGAACGCCGCCGGTCGGGGAACCGGAACCAACCACGCGTCGGCTCCGTCCGGGCTGCCGTGCAGCGTCGCCCGGTCACCGGCGTCGAGAGGCGCCAGCCAGGTCCAGGTCCGTCCCCCATCCGCGCTGACCGCCGAGCGCAGCGTCGATGACTGCGGTTCGGCCCCGGCAGACTGATCCCAGCCGATCAGGACCAATTGCCCGGCCAGGGCGACCGCCTGCGGCCGACGCACGCTGAAGCCATTCAGGTCGAGCGGCATGCTCTGGCGCATCTCTGCTCCGGTCTTCAGATCCAGGCTCGATACCGCGTAGCTGGCACAGTCGTTCTCGGCCAGGTGCCGGGCGCATACGACGCGGGCGCTCGCAGGGACCTCCTGACCGACCGCACCCACCCCTGACGTCCTGGCGCGGTGCCGACTTCCGAATCCCACCGGCTCAACTGCAAAAGTCGCGCCGCCGTCCGTCGAACGGTGATAGCGCTGGCCGGCGTAGAGCAGCAGTTCCCGGGAGCCGAGCAAACTCAGCATCCAGTCGCCGGTCTCGATGCTCGGCAGGTTTCGTAAGCTCCAGGTCCGACCGCCGTCAGCGGTCGCTGCCAGCGCGCCGCGACAGCGCCGCTCGGGGAGCCGCTGTCCGTCCGAGGCGTGCCGGTAGGGGCAGTCGGAGAGTACGACGTAGCCGTGGATGGCGTCGTGGAAGACAAGCGAATACGGTCGCAGTCCTGACGAGTTCCGGACTACCGCGGTCCGACGTTCTATGGTGGAGCGGAGCGGTTGCACCGAGGCAGACGCCGTCGCCGTGCCCGATGACGGGCTTCCCGAGCTACCGGCCGATGGGACGGATTCTCGGTACTGATCACAACCAGCCATTACGACCGCCACCGTCAGCAGCACGGCCAGCACGGTCCGCTCGTTCATCCCACACCCCCGTCGACAGCACGGTTGACCGTTCTGCTTCGAGCGGACACTGTCCACGCAGCGATCGACCTTAACCGATCTGATGACCCGTGAGAGTCCGTTATCTGACGCAGCGTTACGACGTGCTGAGGACCGTACGACGCTTGTTCCGGCGTCGTCGGGTTTGGGACTACCGCTGGGATAGCCGACGCTGGCTGCGGGGGTCGGGACCCACTAGTGACCCGGCCGCCGGTGGTAGCACTCTGCAACTTGCCGCTGTACCGTCCGGAGTGTTGGTCCCGGAGATACGGCCCGGACCACCGTCACCCCAGCCGTTACCTGGGAGTACGCCATGCCGCACACGCCGATCGTTGACCCGCGATTCCCGGCGCGCCTGCGCGAACTACGTGCCGCTCGCGACCTGTCTCTGCGAGACCTCGCCCGCCGCGTCTACTACAGCAAGAGCCAGTTGCACGACCTTGAGACGGCCAGGGCCAAGCCAACTTTCGAAGCCGCCCGACGGTTGGACGATGCGCTTCAAGCGGGAGGGACGCTCGCCGCGCTCGTGGTCGAAGCACCGGCCGTGACCACTCCGGACGACGACCAACGGCTCGCGTACGTGGCCGCACGCCCGTCACGTTTGGACGCCGCCACCGTGCGGACGCTCTCGGACACGTTGGCCGCGCAACGCCGTCTTGACGACGCGTTGCCCGCCCCGGTGATGCTGCCGTGGTCGGTGCCGCAGTGGCGTATCGTGCAGAGCCTCGCCGCGCAGGCCCGTGGCCCGCACACGGCGGAGTTGTACGAGGTCGTCGCCGAGTGGACCCAGTTCATCGGCTGGCTGTACGCCGAGGGGCGCCGTGACGCGGAGGCAACACGGGTACTGATCGAGGCTGCGGACGAGGCCGACGCGGTCGACAGCGGACCGCTCGCGGCGCAGGTCGAGAACTTCCGTGGCTACGTCGAGCGCCAGCGCGGCAACCCGCGCGGAATCGTCCGGCACTTCCTCTCGGCGTACCACACCCCGGGGGCTTACGCCCTTCAGCGCGTCGGGGACGCGGTGCAGGCCGCACACGGATACGCGCTGCTCGGTAACCGCTCTGCCGCGCTGCAACTGCTCGGCGAGGCCAGCGACCTGACGACGGCGGCCGAATCGGAGACGGCGCCGGCCCTCGCGTACTGGCTGACGCCGACGTTCTCCCGGATGGGCCTCGGGCTGGCGTATCTGGCTCTCGGCGACGGCGTCTCGGCGGCGGACAACCTGCGCGCTGGGCTGGACGGGTTACCGGACGATCAGCGGGATGCCGAGTGGACCCTGGAGTACCGGGAGGCGCTTTCCGTAGCCGGCTGAATGGGCTCTCCGGATCACCAAAGCTCTGTCGAAAGGACGACGACGAACTCGTGAAGACTGGATTTCACTGTGCTTATCGGGGGTTTCTCAAGCGAGGGTAGTCGCACCCAGCAACTGCCCGGTGTACCGTCCGAAGTGGCGGTCCGGGGTAGGGCCTGGGCCGCCACCACCCGGCCCTACCTGGGAGGTCCCGATGCCGCGACCCGTCGCCGTGGACCCGCGATTCGGTGCCGAACTGCGCCGCCTCCGCCAGGAAGCCGGCCTCAGCATTCGCGAGCTGGCCGGCCCGGCGCTGACCTCCCGCAGCCAGATCCACGACTTGGAAACCGGACGTCGCCGGCCCACCGTCGAAACCGCTGCAACACTCGACCAGGCGCTCGATGCGGGTGGTCGGCTCACCGCGATGGTCTGGCCCGCCGGCTCACCGCCAGCGGACAGCGACCGGCTCGACTACGTGATGGTGCATCCCCGCAGGCTCGACGCCGCCACCCTGGACGCGCTGACCAACCTACTCGCCGCGCAGCGCCGCCTGGAGGATTCCATCGGCGCCGCCGCCGTACTCAATCCGGTCCGAACCCAGCTCGATCTTGTGACGTCGTTGGTGAGCGACGCGGGTGGTCGGCTAAGACCTCGGCTGGTCGACCTTGCGTCGCAGTGGGCTCAGTTCGTCGGTTGGCTGCTCGCCGCAACCGGCCGCCGAGGTGACGCCGGTCGGCATTACGACCGGGCGCTGGAGTGGGCTACCGAAGTCGACCGCCGGGACATGGTCGGCACCGCGATGTCGATGCGTGGGCACTTGGCGTGGATGGCCCGTCGGCCCGGACCGGTCGTCGGCCTCTCCTGCGCGGCTCGTCATCACGCGACGAGTCCAGGTGTGCAGGCGCTCGCCGCCCAGCAGGAGGCGCGTGGGCACGCGCTGGCAGGCGACGGAAATGCTGTGGAGCGACTACTGGACCTGGCCGTCGAGCTGGGCGCCGCCGATGACCCGACCCGCCCCGATTGGATCTACTTCCACAGCGACCGATACCTGATGATGCAACGCGGCCTCGCGTACCGGCTGCTGGGCCGATACGCGGATGCCGTCGAGCACCTCGCGGCCGGCCTGGGCGACCGGCCGTATGGCGGTTGGCCGGAGTGGGCTGGCCCGTACCTGGTGCACTTCGCGGTGTCGCTGCGAGAGGTCGGAGAGCACGAGGGGGCGACGGAGGCGATGGTCGAAGCGGCGGAGTTGGCCGCCGCGACGCGCTCCGCCAGGGTGGGAGCCGCTGTCCGCAGCTTGTCCGCAGGCTGACGCGCGGACGCGGACACCCTAGAGCTGGCCAGGCAGGCGCCCGCACCCTGATTGCAGGAGCGCCGTCCGGGTCATGTGGCTCCGTGGGCCTGGCTGGCGTTCCTGGTCGGTCCGGGATGCCGTCCCCCGACGTCCCGGACCGGCCTCGATGATCCGCTCACTGAGCGGCGCTCCGTGACCTGTGCTCCGGGGCGTCGTGGCGCTCTTGGAGGTGCTTACGTGTTGAGGGCCGTACGACGCTTGTTTCGGCGTAGCCGTCGGGTTCGGGATTACCGCTGGGACGGCCGGCGCTGGCTGCGGGTGGCGGGACCACGCTGGTGACCCGGCCGCCGCACATCCCGCCGCCGTCGATCCCGGACCTGCCGGTCGACACCCGGGTACGGCTGGAGCCCGGCGAGTGGTCACACCATCACCGGGGCGCTGACGTCGACGGGTACGTCGACATCAGGATCGTCCGGATCGACAAGGGCATCACCCGCTCTGACGGCGGCCACCTCTGGGTCTGGATACGCGGCCACGACCCGCTGTGCTGCCACTGGGAGTCGGTGCCGCCGCACAGCCCGTGTATCGAGCTGATGGCCCGGGTGGACGTGCTGGCGAGGCATGCCGGGTAGTCCCCGCCCCGGGGACCTGTTGCGGATCGACGGCCGGGCGTCGGTGCAGTTCGCCGGCAGCCGGGCGCTGGTGCTCAGGGTCCTGTCGGTGGACCCGAGGCCGACGTACCACGGTTGGGTCTGGCTTTCGGGTTATGTGCTCAACCGGCGGGGTGAGGCGGTCGACAAGCGCGAGGTGTTCGTCCAGCTCGCCGGGCTGCGGCGGCTGGTCCCACGTGGCCCAGCGGCACCGCCACGGCGCCGGCCCGCCATGTCGACGAGCGAGGGCGCCGATGTCTCGAAGTCGAGGTAGGGCAGCCGGCCATCGGACCGACCTATCGGTTGTACGCGGCGCTGTATGTCCCTACCAGACTGTCGATCGCGCCGAC
The DNA here is from genome assembly GCF_049179135.1 of Plantactinospora sp. WMMB782. Taxonomy (NCBI): domain Bacteria; kingdom Bacillati; phylum Actinomycetota; class Actinomycetes; order Micromonosporales; family Micromonosporaceae; genus Plantactinospora; species Plantactinospora sp. WMMB782. The sequence goes on from NZ_JBMHMC010000007.1 coordinate 3,317,161, forward strand.
CGACGTTTCCGCCGAGCGGCTCGTGCTCGTTCCGGACACGTCGATCGGCGCTCACTCAGGCCGGGCTGAACTGGATGAGGACCGACGCGGTCGGCAGCTCGTCCGGGGCGGGTGGCGTCTCGGTGCGCCAGGCCAGCCGTACGCTCCATCGGCGGCCCGGTGGAAGGCGGTAGGCGTCGGCGATGCCGCCGGCCGTGCCGCTGGAGAACCCGAGGATGCCCGACTCGAACGCCACCTCGAGGATGTCGCTGCGGTCCCAGCCGGTCGGATCGAAGTCGGCGGGCCCGTCCCAGGTCTCCAGCCGGACGTCGCTGCCCAGCACCACGGCGTCGTCGATGTTCTCGACCAGCACGTAGCCCGGCGTAAAGCTGAGCCAGTGACCGAGTTCGTGTGGCGGGGGTGGCACGTTGCGCTGGTCGTTGCTGTCGTCGATCATGGCAAACAGTCGATAGTCGACACTGACGTACAGCTCGGTGTGCTCGATCAGCGCGGCCATGCCGACCCTCCCCCGCTCGGTCGCTCACGAGGGTAGCCAGCTCCCGCCGACCGTGAGTGTCCGCTTCCTTTCCCACAGCCGATCGCCGCTGACGAGCCTACGGATATCGGGACCGCCTGCCTCCCTCTGCTGGGGGAGCCGAACCCGGCTACGGCGGGAGGCGTTGTCGTGCGGACCTCGCGATGGTACTGGTATGTCCGTTCTCCGGAGTTCGCGCTGGGCGCACGGCGCCTCGGCGTGGTTGATCTTCTTCGTGCTGTCCCACGCCGTCCTGGTGGTCTTTCCCGGTGACGATCCGACCGGTGACGGCCCCTGGGGCAGGACGGCCTACGTCGTCTTCAACGTCGTGCTCATCGCCATGTCGGCCGTCGGGGCAGCCGTTGTCGTGGCTACAGTCCGCCCACGGACTCGGAATCTCCCTCGGTCGGTGCTTCTGACACCACTGTGGATCGGCAGCGTGCTGCTGGTGCTCAGGGGAGTCCCGGGCATGGCCGAAAACCTGTTGATGGTCACGGGTATCCGTCGCGGCGGCTTCGTGGAGACCCAGGCCATCTCGGTGAGCGAGTTCTGGGCGGGCATCGGGATCAACACCTACTTCTTCACCGGTGCGGTGTTGCTGGTTGCGACTACCGTTTCCTACGCTCGCCGATCCCGGGACGGCTGCCAGGAAAGCTCAGGGTCTCCGTCCCGGTGAGTCGACCTCGTCCGCCGCCACCCGACAACCACAACGAACATGGGAGCGACCGTGGATCAGTCGTACGATGCTGTCGCCGCATGGCGGGCCGCCGGCGAGGCCCGGGACGCCGCCGGTGCGGTCGCCGCCCTCAGCCCTGACGTCACGCTCGTCTCGCCGATCACCGAGCGGTTCACCTTCCGGGGTCACCGGCAGGTACGCACCCTGCTCGAGGTGGCCCTGGCCGCGATCGACGACCTCACCTACACCGACCAGATCGCCGAGGGCCGTACCGTGGCGCTCTTCTACGAGGCGCGGCTCGGCACGACGCGGCTCTACGAGGCCCAGCGGCTGCGCCTGGACGCCGACGGCCTGATCGGCGAGATCACCCTCTACGTCCGGCCCCTGCCGGCGCTCACCCTGCTGATGACCCGCCTCGGGCCCGAGCTGGCCCGACGCAACGGGCAGCCCGGCCTGGCCCGGATGATCCCGCTCGCCAGCGGCGCGATGCACTCGATGGCCGCCACCGGGGAACAGAAGATCATGCCGAGGGTGGCGCCCCGGTAGCAGCTGTGCGCCGATCGACGAGGAACCGGGCCGTGGCGTCGATGACTTCGTCGAAGTGCCTGCCTTCGCCGGGGTAGTGGAACCCGTGCCCGGCATGCTCGTACTCGAGCAGTGTGCAGTCGTTACCGGCCCGCACCATCGCGTCCCGGAACCGCCGCACGTGGTCGATCGGCTCCACCCCGTCGTCGGTGCCGTGTTGGATCAGCACCGGCGGGTTGCCCGGCCGCACGAACTCGATGAGCGAGTAGTCGCCCGCCCCTCCCACGGCGAGGCCGGCCGCCTGTTCGACGGAGCGCCGGAGTTCCGGCGGGAGGGCGAGCAGATCCAGACCGGCCGGGTTGAGAGCCACGACGGCGGTGACGCCAGGCTCGGGAATCGTCGCGGGGCCACCGGAGGAGATCATCGCGGCGACCAGAGCGAGATGGGCACCGGCCGAGCTGCCGCCCGAGGCCAGACAGGACGCCGCGAGCCCACGTGACGCGGCCAGCCTCCCGAAGTGCCCGACCGCCCGCCGGACGTCGGCGACGCAGTCGTCGATGCGCACGGCACCCTGACCGAGCAGCCGGTATCCGGCGGACACGGCGAAGATCCCGCGCGACGCCAGTTGCCGGCAGTGCGGGGCCAGCCCGTCGGCCGAACCCGTGCGCAGGGCACCGCCGTGGAACAGGATGATCCCGGCCGTGCACCGGGTGCCCTCGGCCGGCTCGAAGAGCAGCAGGGGCAGTTCACTGCCGTCGGCCGCCTCGTAGGCCGTCGAAGACTCACGACAGGCGGCCGTGGAGGTCGTCCGTTCGCCACGACCACTCATCCGTCCATGGTCCGCGATCATCGCCGGGCACACTAGACAAGGGAGCGACCGGAACCCGCTGGCGGCCTTGCCGAAATCATCTTTGTCATTAAGATAACCGCATGGGAATATCGACTGGCTTCTCGGTGGCGATCGCCGGCGCCGGCCTCTCCGGCCTCTGCCTGGCCCAGTACCTGATGCGTGCCGGCATCGACGTGCACGTCTACGAGCGCGACCCCGGCCCCTTCGTCCGGCAGCAGGGCTACCGGATCATCCTCGACCGGTACGGGCTCAGGGCGCTGCGCGAGAGCCTGCCCCGCCCGCTGTACCGCCTGGCCCTGACCACCGGCGACGAGCCCGGCGGGCAGTTGCGCTTCACCGACAGCCGACTGCGGGACGCGTTCACCATCAACTTCAAGAGCGAGTCGCAGGCGACCCGCCAGGTCGACCGGCTGACCCTGCGGTCGATCCTGATGTCCGGGCTGGACGGGCGCATCCACTACGGCAAACTCGCCGTCGGGGTGGACAGTGGCGGCCCGGCCGGGCTGCGGCTGCGGTTCTCCGACGGCGGGGCCGTCGCGGCGTCCGTCGTCGTGGGCGCGGACGGCGTCGGCTCGGCACTGCGCGCGCAGCTCATGCCGGACGCGGAGCCGACGAACACCCCGATGGCCGGCATCTACGGCCGGTCGCCCCTGCGGCCGGGCGGCGAGAGCGTCATCCCGGACACGCTGCGTACCAGCGGGGTGCTGGCCATCGCCGACCGGCCGGGCCGCGCCTTCTTCTTCACCTCCATGCGGTTCGGCGAGAGCCCGCGGGAGGCGTTCGCGCGGCTGGCCCCGGGCAGCTATGCGCCCACCGGCGACGACTACGTGATGTGGGGACTGCTGCTCCGGCAGGAGGAGGTGCCCGTCGGCGTCCGGGGGAACCTGCTGGCGCTGCGGGAGCTGGCGGCCAGGATGAGCACGGAATTCCATCCACTGGTCCGGCGGCTGGTCGACACGGCCGAGCTGGACGCCACGGTACTCAACCTCTTCGCCACCGGCCGCCGCCCGCGCCGGTGGGCGGTGCCCCGGGCGACGATGATGGGCGACGCCGTGCACGTCATGCCGCCGTTCGGCGCGCACGGCGGCAACACCGCACTCCGGGACGCCGCCCTGCTCGGCCACCGGCTCGTCAGGGCGCGGGCGAGCGGCACCTCGGCCGAGGAGGCGATCGCCGGCTACCAGGACGAGATGGTGCCGTACGCCTTCCGCGCCGTCGACACCGCCGCCGGGCTGATGCGCCGGCTCACCGGGGGAGCGGCCGCACCGCACTGGATACTGACCCGCGTGTTACCTCGGCTGCACCGGGTCACCGTGCCGGAGGCATGATTGCGGTCATGTCCCACGAGCCGGCCCGGGCGTCCGCGATCGCCGACCTCATGCGCGCCGGGCGGGAGATGTCGCGGTTGTCCATGGTGTTCCGGTACGCCATCGCGGAGCGGCTCGGCCTCACCGTGAGCGACCTGGAGTGCCTGGACTACCTGGCGGACGCCGGATCCGCCACCGCGGGGCAGGTCGCCGAACGGACGAACCTGACCACCGGGGCCGTGACCAGCATGCTCCGCCGGCTCCAGCAGGCGGGCTACGTGACGGCCGAACGCGATCCGTCCGACCGGCGGCGGGTGATCGTCACCCTGCGGCCGGAGCGGGTCGCCGAGTTGGAGCGGCCGTACGAGCGGTTCGCCGAGCGGGCGGAACGGCTCGTCGACGGCTACAGCGTCCAGGAGGTCATGCTGCTGGTCCGGCACTACGACCGAATGCGGGCGATGTACCTCGCCGAACTGGACCGGCTCCGCGGCGGCGACACCGCGCAGCGGCCTGCCTGAGTGGCCGTCGCCCGAACCGAACTACGCAGCATGCGAACCGCAGGGAGGCGGCGGGCGGTGGCGCCGGGGCCCGCGGGGCCGGTAGCGGTCCGGGTGGACGCAAGCCGTGGTCGCCGCCGGCGACGGCTGACGACCCACTCGTTCGCGGATTCGAGGTCGCATTATCGACAGGTGTCGGTGTGCTCGGAAATGTGGGACAGTCAGGCGTCCCCGGATACGCGGGACCGGCGTCGTAGTCCGGAGTAGGAATCATCCGGGCTTTGGTCACTATCTGCAATCACCGTCGGCTCGGCCAAGCCACCGGGCATGTGGTAAGTCGCGACGGCAATCGGCCACCGGCTGACGTAAGCGGGTCTGTACGGGCGCGATGGCGGCCCGACCTGCCGAGCTCTATCATCGCGGTGGTCAATTCCGCCGCTTCGATCTTTCAAGCTGACCTATCGTCTGCCATGATTTTCGGTCATGGACTCCAGGAAGCATGCCGTCGTCATCGGCGCAAGCATGGCCGGGCTGCTGGCCGCACGAGCGCTGCATGAAACGTATGGACAGGTGACTATCCTTGAGCGTGATCGCCTGCCGGCTGACCCGACGCCCCGGCGGGGCGTACCGCAGGGGCGACAACTGCACGTGCTGCTGACCCGGGGTGCCGAGATCCTGGACGAACTCTTCCCCGGGATCGAGGACGACCTGATCGCCGCCGGAGCTCTCCGGCTCGATCCCCAGCAGGACACCACCTATGTGCTCGACGGAAAGGCCATCGCGGCGGCGCCCTCCGGCCTGACGGTGCTGGGGGTGAGCCGACCCACGGTGGAGGACCACGTCCGCCGACGAGTCCGCGAACTCGCCGGGATCACGGTTCGGTCCGGCGTCCAGGTCACCGGGCTGCTCACCGGAGCGGACGGTGCATCGGCGGTCGGGGTGCGAACCTCCGACGGTGCCGACCCGGACCTGGCGGCCGATCTCGTCGTGGATGCGACGGGCCGCAACTCGCAAGCCTCGGCCTGGCTGCGTGGATGTGGCTTCCCGGCGCCGGACAGCGATCGGGTCGAGGTCGATGTCACGTACGTGACCCGAACCTATCGCTCGGTGCCGGGCCAGCTCGAAGGCCGGCAAGGCATGCTGATCGTGCCCATGCCAGGCAACCCTCGCGGTGGTGCCGCGATGCGCGTGGAGGGCGACCGGTGGATGGTCGCCCTGTTCGGTCTGGCGGGTAACGCCCCACCGGTCGACGAGCGGGCGTGGCTGGCGTTCGCGGACGCGCTGCCGGTTCCTGACCTGGCCCGGCTGCTCCGCGAGGCCGAGCCACTCGACGACCCGGTGCCGATGCCGTACCGGGCCAGCGTGCGGCATCGCTTCGAGCGGTGCTCCAGGCACCTCGACGGGTTCGTCGTCGTCGGTGACGCGCTGTGCTCCTTCAACCCGACGTACGGCCAGGGCATGAGCGTGGCGGCGATGGAGGCATTGATCCTGCGCGATCTGACAAGGGCGGGGACGGCGGCGTTGCCGGCGCGCTTCTACAAGGCCGCGAAGTCGGTCGTCGACGAGGCATGGACGCTCTCGGTCGGCGGCGACATGAGGTTCCCCGACATCCCGGGCCGCCGGACCGTCGCCGACCGGATCCTGAACGGATATCTGGACCGGTACCGACGTGCGGCGACGGTGCACGCCGGGTTGGCGACGACGTTCCTCCGGGTCGCCCAGATGAAGGCGCCGGCCACGGTGATGCTCTCTCCGAAGAACGTCGTCCGGGTGATCAGTGGTTCCCGCCGGGCCGGACGCTCGCCGGCCGTGCGGTGACCCACCGGCAACGGCGACGCACAGCCGGACCGCCGACCTGACGGGCGGGACGGGCCACAAGACTCCTTACGTGCTGGCGGTCAGGGCCGACATGGCGTGCCGGACGAGGTGGATGAGAGCCTGCTTGGTGGTGGCGCGGTCGCGCGCGTCGCACCACACCAGCGGGACCGCGTCGTTGAGTTTCAACGCCGCGCGGATCTCCGCTTCGGTGTAGAGGCATTCGCCGTAGAACCGGTTGACGGCGACGACGAAGGGGGTCTCCCGGCGCTCGAAGTAGTCGATCGCGGCGAAGCTGGTGCCGAGCCGTCTGGTGTCCACCAGCACGATCGCGCCGATCGCCCCTTGCGTGAGCTCGTCCCACATGAACCAGAACCGGTCCTGCCCGGGCGTGCCGAACAGGTAGAGGACGACGTCGGGTGTGATGGTGATGCGCCCGAAGTCGAGAGCGACGGTCGTGTGGTTCTTCTGGTCCACGCCGGTGACGTCGTCGACGGCGGCGCCCGCCTGGGTCAGCACCTCCTCCGTCGTCAACGGCGGGATCTCGCTGACCCCGCCGACGAAGGTTGTCTTGCCGGCGCCGAATCCGCCGGCGACGACCAGCTTTACCGAGCGACGATTCACGCTCACGAGTGACAGTCCACGTTCAGTAGCCCCTCTTGATGTACTCAGAGTGCCTGCAGACCGGCGAGTACCGTTTCCAGTAGCCGGTAGTCGGTGATGCGGCGTTGCGCTGGTGTGCCGATTCTGAGGGCTCCTTGCTCCAGCAGTACATCCACCATCAGTTTTGTGATGTTCAGCGGCCGGTGTAGGTAGGCACTGATTTCGGCGATGGATTTCCAGGTCTGGCAACGAAGAACAATTTCCTGGTACTCCGGTTCCAGCCGCGAGGTGTCGGTCTTCACGGCGATCACCTGTGTCGCGAGATCCAGATTGCTGTTACGCGGGCTGGTCCGCCCACCGACAAGGACGTAGAGCGGGACGAGCGCGTCGTCCGGCTCGCTCACTCCCGGCGGCTCAGTCATGGCCGGTGCCTGTGCCGCCGACCGCTCTCGACGGCGCGGTCCGCATGTCGGTGCCGAGATTCTCGCCCATGCTTGCCACCAGCCTGCTCATCTCGAAGGCCACCGTCCCCATATCGACAATCTGTTCACAGACGACGGCGAGCCGGGCGTTGGGTCCGGCGTCCGCGACGAAGAGCGTGTGCTCGTCGTACTCGATGACGGCCTGCCGTACCGGCCCGCTGGTGAACTGCCGGCCGATGCCCGCGGCGACGCTGTGCAGCGACGAGGCGCCGGCGGCGAGGAGGTCGGCCTGATCCTGTGCCAGCGACAGCGACGGCTGCATGGGCAACCCGTCGGCCGAGAGGACCAGGGCGTGCACGACACCGGGAACCCGGAGCAGGTTCTGCAACATCCAGGCCAGATCGGGGCGTTCGGTGGACTCGATCATGCTTCCCTGCCTCCGTTGTCGGCGGACTCGTCGTCTTCTGCCGGCGTCGGCCCGGCCGGTGGTGTCTTGCCGGCGGCCCACCCTCGCTGGTAGCGCGTGAACCGGTCCCGAGCCTCCTCAGGTGACCGGCCGGCACCCGACGTACCCGATGGGCCGCCGGTGTCCGGCGTGGCACGCAGCTCGGGCGCGATGTGCGTCTGCGGCTCCCTGGTGGGAAGCGGCGGCCGGCTGGGTGAGCCGGCGCTGCCGTGCGCCGCCGGGGGCTGCTGCTGGTGCGGCGCCACGGATCTGTGGTTCGGAGGTGTCGGGTCTCCGGATCCGTTGACGAGAGCGGATCGCCGCGCCTGAGGGTCCCGGCCGGCGGGTTCTGGCCGGGGTCGCGACGCCACCGCCGTGGCGGTCCGGGTTGGCGCGGGTGCCGGCTCGCGTCGTCGTGCGGAGTCCGGCGGCGGCGTCGCCCGCGTGCCGGGCCGTTCGGCGGCGGCGTCCGCAGCTGCGGCCGCGGCGGCGTCGCGGGCGATGACGCGCTCGGGTATGAGCACGATCGCCAGCGTCCCTCCGTACGCGGAGGGGCGCAGCGTCACCCGGATGCCGCTGCGTTTGGCCAGCTCCGCGACCACGTTCAGCCCGATCTGCTTTCCGTCGCGCAGGTCGGTCACGTCGGGCGTGGGTGCGGTCGCGAGCAGGGCGTTGGCGCGCTCCAGGTTCTCGGCGCTCATTCCCACGCCGCCGTCCTCGATCTCCACGGCGATGCCGTGTTTGACCTCGCTGCAGGTCACCCAGACCGTCGTCGTCGGTGGGCTGAACGTCAGCGCGTTGTCGAGTAGTTCGGCCAGGAGGTGGATGGTCTCGGTCACCGCGTGGCCGGCGATCGCGAGGTCGGGCGCCCCACGCAGGGTGATCCGCTGGTAGTGCTTGGATTCCGCGATGGCTGCCAGCAACGCTCGGCTCACCGACACCGGCTTGGAGAAGCGCCGGCCGACCTGGTCACCCGCCAGAATGATCAGGTTCTCGAAGAAGCGCCGTCCCTGGGTGATCTGGTGCGTGGCGTCGAACAGCAGTTTGAGTTGCTTCTCGTCGGCGCCGTTCTGCGCCTTCTCGAGGCTCTGCAGGCTGCTCTGCAGTGGCAGCTGCGGTCGACGGGCAATGCCCCTGAGCATCAGCAGACCGGCCTGCCGGGTCTTTGCCTCGTCCACCGCGGCGGCGGCGGCAGCGGCCATGGAACGGTTGATGACCCGGGCCAGATCGCCGATCTCGTCGTTGCCGTAGTCGCGGCCCTCGCCGATCGACAGCTCCGCGCGGGAGTCCACCTTCTCGTGGTGGCGCAGCCGCTCCATGACGGCCGGCAGCCGTTCGTCGACCATGGCGGCGGCGTCCATGCCCAGCCTGGCGAGCCGGACCGGGATCGCCTTCGAGCGGCGCCACGCCCACCAGATCGCGCCGCCCGCCACCGCCGCCGCGAGCGCACTCGCGAGAACCGCCGCCAGCAGTTGGTTGTTGCCCGCCCGCAGGGCCTCGGCGGAGACCTCGTCGGCCTGGACCACGGTCAGTTCGAGCAACTGGTCCGACACCTGCTGGGTCTGCGTCGCCCAGCGGGCCCTCGTCGCGGAGAGGCCACGGGGCACCCCGTCCTGCCACGCTCCGCCGGTGATGATCGCCTGCTCGTCGTCGACGAGAGTGCGCCACGAGGCGCTGGACCTGAGGCTCTCCAGCCGCTCCGCCGGGCCCGCGCGCAGATGCGCGGCGACCCGGTCGAGACCGGCGTGGTACGAGCCGACCATGTCCAGCCACGCCAGATAGTCCTGCTGGCTCAACGTCCGCCCGCCGAACGCGCCGTCCATCATCGACGCGGAGCGGGACATCTGGTCGCTGGCTCGGAACGCGTCGGTGGCCGTGATGCCGCCCTGGGTCGCCGTCACGTCGGGAACGACCCGGGCCTGCGTGTCGAAGAGGTCGGTCGCCGCGTCGAGCAACTCGTTGTAGAACCGGAATGCGCCGTTGCTGTCGACGGAGCGCGAGTCGATTCCGCTGCGCACGCCCGGCAACTGGTCCAGATACTCGGTGAGCCGCTGCCAGCGGGTGACGATGGAGTCTGGTGCGTTGCCGAGTGCGTCGGATGCCACGGCGCGTAGCGCGGCGAGGCGTCCGTCGGTCAGCTGACGCTGGTCGACGAGACGCCGCTGGTCGGCCGCACGCTGGGCCAGGTAGGAGACAGAGAGCCGCCGCTCCTGCATGATCGAGGTTAGCGCGGACACCGCCGGGATCGATACACTCCGCACCGAGTCGGCGACGGCCCGGACGTAGAAGCCCTGGAACACGAGGTAGCCGGAGGCCACGAGCCAAAGGACCACGACGACGACGGTGGGGGCCAGTACGAGGCGCAGAACGTTGCGTCTGATGGAGGTGCGCCGGCTGGCACGCCGCGCCGACGGCGGTGGAGCGGGCAGTTTCGAGTCGGACTGCCCAGTGCCGTGGTCGGCCTGTGAATGCGCCAACGTGTCATCCAATCATCCGCTATAGGACGGGCAGGGGCGAACGTTACGAGCATCGCCGATGCGGCGCAACCCTATCGATTTCCGCTACCGTCTACAATGCACGTCGCCGCGCTGGGCGTGGCCGGGCCGGCGCTCCTCGCCGTACTGCCGCCGAGGTCCTGACCAGGGTGGACCAGCCTGCGACAACCGACGTACGGCAGGCACTGCCGGGATGCGGCATCCACTGGTCCGATCGGTCGGACGGGAGTACCCAGATGGCAGGCACGAACTGGCGGGTGAGCCTGACGATCAGCCCGGTCGCGGTCCTGCCCACAGCCGCCCTGGCCGTGCTCGGCCCGGCCCTGCCCGGCATGGACTTCGCCGGTGGCGGCGGCTGGGGCTGGGTCGTCCCGCTGCTCGCCGCCTATCTGGTCAACGCCGGACTGGACTGGATCGGCACCGTCACCGGCTACTCCGGCTGGATGTCAGGGCGCACCGGGACCTGGACCAAGCTCCGCTGGCTGTCCACCGGTGTCCTGGTCAACCTGCTGATGCTCGCCGTGCTGCCATGGTTCGTCGGTCTCTTCGGCCCGGACATCTCGACCGGTGGTCCGGGCACCCTCGCCGTGGCGGCGGTGGTTCTCGGACTCTGCTTCTATCTCGGCTCGCGTTTCGAGGACGTGTCGCTCTTCTTCGAGAAGGGCGGCGACGGCGACGGCGACCGGCCGTCGAACCCGCCCGGATGAGCACCCGGAGCGCCCGGGAGTGATCGGCACCCGGGACCTGATCGGTCAGGCCAAGGGCATCCTGATGGAGCGCTACCGGCTCACCGCCGACCAGGCGTTCGTGCTGCTGGCGCGGACCAGCCAGCACACGAACGTCAAGGTGGCGGAGGTCGCGCGAATCCTTGCCGAGACCGGTGAACTCGGCCCGCAGCGCGGTGGTGCACCGGCCCCCGGGCAGTCGGCGGGCGAGTGACCCGGGAGTCCTAGCCGGGGGTCAGGCACCAGTAGCCGTACGGATTGCGGTAGAGGTCGTCGGGGTCGTAACGGGCGCAGTCGCGGCTGCCGAGCACCCAGTGCGGGGCGTCGGGGGCGAGCGCAAACGTCTCACCGTCGCGGATCCGCCGGCCGCCGGGCTCGGTCAGCAGATAGTGGGCCAGGGCGTCGAGCAGGCCTACCTGCGCGTCGACCTCGGCCGGGCCGGTCGGCGGCCCGGCGCGCAGCTCGACGTCCGGGGCGCCGAGCAGGTGCATCCCGCAGCTGTAGACCGCGACACCGTCGGTGATGGGCCGCTTCACCCAGGCCCGGTGCAACAGCACCGCCAGGGTCGGCTCGTCGGTCGCGGCGGCAGCCCGGTCGGCCAGGTCGAGCCAGCGGTCCCGGCCGTGCGCCAGGCCGCTGCTCTCGTTGCGTACCGCCGTCGCGCCGGCCCGCAGCAGCGCGGCGGTCAGCGCCAGCATCCGCCGGGACACCTCGATCGCGGTCTGCCGGGTGGCCGGCGGCGAGAGCAGGTAAGCCACCGTGTCGTGTTTCCGCACCGCCCGCCGGTCGGCGTCGGTGAAGCTCGGGGAGGTCAGCGAGGACCGGAACGAGGCGGCCATCCGCGGGTCGGGCTCGGGTCGGGAGTACTCGGCGTCCAGGGTGCAGTCCGGGCCGCCGATCTCGGCCGCCAGCCGGGCCACCAGGTCGAGGTCCAACCCCGCGCCGAGCACACAGAGCACGTGCTGCGGGGGCGGCGATCCGGCCTCGTCGATCACGCCCGGCAGGTTACCAACGGGTACGGCGGCAGTGTCAACGTCCCCGGCCCGACGTACCGCCCGGACCCGCCGCCACCGGGCGGGCGCCGGACGGCAACGGCGGCGCCCGCCGCCCCCACTCGGGGACGGCGGGCGCCGCCGCTCGCCGGTCACCGGGTCGGCACCCGGCGCGACCCGCCGGTCAGATCCCGCCCAGCCGGGCCGGACACGGGTTCACCGGTTCCAGGGTGAAGTCGAGCGTGCTGACCAGGCTGGCCTGGATCTGCTGCCGTTTCACCTGTGGCACCCAGCCGTCCCTGGCGACGATCACGTCGTACCGGCCCTTCGGCAGCCACCAGGAGTACAACCCCTTGTCCCTGGTGGTCAGGGTGTGGCCGGCGGACGGGTCGGCGACCGGGTTGACCCGGACCGTCGCCAGCAGGGCCACCTCGGCACCGCCGCAGGTCCGGCCGAGGACCGTACCCTGGATCTTGCCCCAGCTGCCGGGCGGGGAGACGTTCATCTCCACCGCGACCACCGGTACCGGATAGGGGCTGTCGGTGACCAGGCCCAGCTCGGCGCTGTAGGTGCCGGGCTGGGCGACCCCGGCCGCCGCGGTGGCGGTCAGGGTGACGGTGACCGTCCGGGACGCACCGGGGGCCAGGGTGAAGCTGTCCGGCGTGGTGCTCAGCCAGGACGCCTCGCCCGCCTCCAGGCAGGCTTCCAGCCCGCCGAGCCGCTCGGTCTCCGCCGACCCGACGAACGAACTCGGCGAGCCACCCACCTTGTACGCCCCGCAGACGCCGGCCCCCCGGTAGCGGGCGAACTGCGCGTTCGGCAGGTTCACCCAGGCGCCGGCCACCGGGTCGTAGCCGATCGTCCGGTTGGTGAGGGTGGTCGACGCCGCCGTGGCGCCACCGGCCAGCACCAGCATGCCGCCGGCCGCCGCGTACTGCGCACCCCACAGGTCCAGCGGCATGTCCGGCAGCGGGGCCCAGGCGTCGGTGGCCGGGTCGTAGACGAACCCGTTCCTGAACTCCACCGCGCCGACCCCGCCGGCACAGTAGACCTTCCCGCCGACGCCGCCGCAGGCCATCCAGGAGGAGCCCTGCGGATAGTCGGCGGCACTGCCGAAGGTGCCGGTGATCGGGTCGAAGACCGTGACGTCGGCGGTGTCCACCGAGCACTCGTTGTCGCCGCAGCCACCGACGACGTAGAGCTTGCCGCCGCTGGTCGCGAACGCCGCCGCCGCCCGGGGCGCCGGATTGGTCACCCCGGCCAGGGTGGTCCAGGTGCGGGTCGCCGGATCGAAGACGTCGACCGTGTCCACCGGGGCGTCACCGGCGCCCCAGCCGCCGAGCACGTAGATCCGGTCGTTCAACGCGGCGACCGCCGGCTTCGACCGTGCGGTGGGCATGTCCGGCAGCGCCGTCCAGACGTTCGTCGCCGGGTCGTAGACCCAGCTCTTGCGCTCGTTGCCGGTGTCGGCACCGCCACCGATCGAGTAGACCTTGCCGTCCAGGGTCACCGCCGAGTTGTCGAAGATCGCCGCCGGCAGGTTCGCCACCCGGGTCCACGCGTCGTCGACCTGCGGCGCCGCGGCGGCGGTGCCGGTGCCGGGCCCGTAGGCGGTCCCGGTCCGACCCTTGCTCAGCCCCTTCATCTTGTACTCCACCAGCTCCGCGCCCTTTGCCGAGAGCTCGCTGAACCGGGCCCCCCGTTCCAGCGACCGGACCGTGGCGGGCGCGTTGCCGGTGTTGGTGACCTTCACGGTGACGTTCCGGGTGCTGCCGTACGGCTGGTGCAGTTCCAGGTTCGTCGGGGTGACCGTCAGCCGGGCCGCCTTCAGCGCGAAGTCGGCCCGCCTGGCGTCGTCCGCCACCACCGTCACCTGCCTGCCGGCCGACCGGTACGGCGCCAGGCCGGCGGTGAACGGCTGCGCGCCGGTCAGGCTGGAGTAGAGCCAGTAGAACCCGTCCGGGATGTTCGGGTCGTCCGGGGTCGCCGCCGAGACGCCCTTGTCGGCCGGCTGGTTGTCGCTGACCACCGTCACCCCGTTCAACGGGTCGCCGGTGTTGGCGTCGGTGGTGAAGCCGACGACCAGGCCGCCCGGCTTCGGGGTGCAGGTCCGGTTGACCAGAGCGACGTTGTCCACCTGCCACCACCAGGCGAAGGTGCCATTGAACCGGAACCGCACCCGGACGTCCGAGGCGCCGGCCGCCGCGTCCAGCGGTACCTCCTCGACCCGTGGGCCGCGCCGGCTGACCGTCTGGTGCCAGACGTTGGTCCAGTTGCCGCCGCCGTCGGTGGAGACGTCGACGTCGGCGGTGTCGCTGATCCCGACCGCCCGCCAGTCGCTGTTGAAGCGCAGCAGCGGCGCGCCGGTCCCGGAGAGGTCCAGCGGCGGCGTCACCAGGTCGGTGTCCTGGGTGTTGCCGCTGCCCAGCGCGTCACTGTCGACGATGGCGAAGTTGCCGGTGCCGCCGGTCAGGTTGGTCCGGCCGGCCGGGTCGTCGAACGCCCAACCGCCGGAGTCGGTGCGGTTCACCACCGACCAGCCGGCCGGGGCCGAGGTGCCGTCGAAGCTCTCCGTCAGCAGCGGGTCGCTGATCCCGGCGGTGTAGCCGGCGGCGGTGCAGGCCGGCAGCACCGTGGGGCTGACGTTCACGGTCCTCGCGGCGGTGCCGACCGCCACCTCGGTGCTGACCGGCCGGTAACCGGGGTAGACGACCGTGGTGTCGAGCCGGTAGGTGGCGCCGCCGGGGACGGTGAACGAGTACGCGCCGGTCGCCGGGTTGGTGAAGACCGGGCCACCGGGGCGGCCGGAGACCGTGATCTTCGCGTACAGCGGCCAGCCGTGTCCGGAACCGTCGGTGACGTGGCCGTTGACGGTGACCATCGGGGCGGATGCCAGGGCGAAGTTCTGGGTGAGTACGTCGCCCTGGGCCACCGTCACGGTGGCGGTGCCGGGGACGAGACCGTACCCGGCGGCGGTCAGCTCGTGGGTGCCGACCGGCAGCACCAGGGCGTACCTGCCGTCGGGGTCGGTGACGGTGCCGATCTCGCCGGCCCGCACCTGCGCACCGGCGACCGGCTCCCCGGTGGCGGCACTGGTGACGGTGCCGGTGACCCGTCCCGAGTCGCCGCGCGGCGCCGCCAGCACCGCCTGGTACGCGTTGAGCCGGCCCTCGCCGAAGGTGTTGTTGTCGTCGACCGTGCCGCCGCAGGTGAGCGCGTCCACGTCGGTGGCGGTGTCGTCGAGCAGCCGTTCGGTGGCCGGGATGTTGCCCTTCAGGCCGGGTGCCGCCGACCAGATCAGCGCGACGGTGGCCGAGACGTGCGGGGCGGCCATCGAGGTGCCGTTGCCGGTGCCGTAGCCGTTGCCGGGCAGGCTGGACCGGACGTTGCTGCCCGGTGCGGCGATGTTCGGCTTCACCGAACCGTCGATGCTGGACACGCCCCGGCCGGAGAAGCTGGAGATGTTGTTGTTGACGTCGTACGACCCGGCCGCGTAGGTCAGCGGGTAGTCGCCCGGGTTCTCGGTGGTGTTGCAGCCCGGCCCGTCGTTGCCGGCGGAGAAGCTCGGGAAGATGCCGGCCGCCCGCCAGGCGGTCACTGTCTGCTTGTACCACTCGTCGTTGCGGCCGCCGCCCCACGAGTTGTTGACGACGTCCGGGCGCAGGTCGGGCCGGGGATTCTGCCCATTCAGGTCGGTCGGGGCGAGCACCCACTGGCCGGCGGCGAGCAGTGAGCCGTCGGAGCAGTTGTTCGTCTCGCAGCCCTTCGCGGCGATCCACTTCGCGCCAGGTGCCACGCCGACCTGGTTGCCGGCACCGTCGTCGCCGACCATCGTGCCCATGGTGTGCGAGCCGTGGCCGTTGTTGTCGCACGGCGCCGCGCTGGCGCAGACCTCGGCCGGGTCGAACCAGTTGTAGTCGTGGTCGAAACCGCTGCCGGTGTTGCCCCGGTAGGAGCCGCGCAGCGCCGGGTGGTCGAACTGCACACCGCTGTCGATGTTGGCGACGACCACGTCCTCGCCCCGGGTGTCGAACTCGGACCAGACGCGGGGCGCCTCGATGTTCGTGACGTTCCACTCGGCCGTGTTCGTGCCCGCGTCGGTGGTGGCCCGGAACGGTGCGGGTCTGATCAGTTCGTAGTTACGAGCGGGATCGATGCGTTGCACGTCCTCCCGGGCGGCGATGTCGTCGAGCAGGGCGCGGTCGCCGGTCACCCGCAGCACGTTGGCGATCCAGTACGACCGGTACTCCGCACCCCGCTTGTCCAGGTCGGCGCGGAGGTCACGCTGGCTGCGCTCGGCGGTGGCGGTGAGCGTCCGGTAGACCGCGTTGGCCCGGTCGTCGGCGTCGGCGACCCGTGCCGCCCCGCTCAGCTCGGCCCGTTCCCGCAGGTAGACGGTGAACGTCGTGCTGCCCTCGGCGGCGAGTTCGGCGAGCAGTTCCCGGCTCACCTCCGCCTCGGGCCCGGCCGCGGTGGCGACCGCGGGTTGTGCGGTGACCCCGAGCAGCACGGCGGCCGCCGCCGCCAACAGACGCCAACGTCTCGGCCGGTCAGCCCGGCTCCGTCCGGATCGATGCGGCATGGTTCCTCCCCCACTGGTCGGCGTCCCGAGCCGTCTCGGGAGCCTTTTCCTGCCAGCTCCGGGTCGTCCGGCGCTGCCGGCACGCGTGGGTCCGACGTTTGCTCACGGACAGCGCCCCCCACATCGGCTTGGAGTAATGCTCTGGCTGATCCGGGGTAGTGATCAATGCCCGATGTCGGCCAGTATCTAGGCAGTAACTAGGCGTATGTCGGTCAGCAGGAAGCCGATTGCCTTACATCGGTTAGCGTCGCTGTTGACTCGCCCGGTCAAACCCGTTTGGCTAGGGCCCGCAGTCGACGGGGGAGGAGTGGAGCGAGGTGGCAAACGGAGAAGTCCCGCTCGTCGTGTGCGTGTCCACGGATGTCGCGGTGCGGGAGCGGGTGGTCCGACGACTCGACGACTTCGGCACTGTCGTCATCTGTTCGGACCTGTCCGAGTTGCGAGCGATGTTGTTCCCGGCCGTCGGCAACGGGACACCTGTCGAGCCGGGGCCGGTGAGCCTCGGTGACCTCTCCGTCGACCCGGGTGGCCACCTGGTCACCTGGCGCGGCGAGCCGCTGGCGCTGACCCGGCTGGAACGTGAACTGCTGGCCCGACTGGCCAGCGCACCGCTGGGAGTGTGGACGTACGAGCGGCTGTTCGGATCGGTCTGGGGCGGTGCCTACCTCGGCGACACCGCCATCCTGCACTCCGCCGTGAAACGGCTGCGCCGCAAGCTGCGGGCCGTCGAGGGCGGGCCGCAGGTGCAGACCGTCCGCGGCGTCGGCTACCGGCTCGCCCCTGGACACTGACCCCCGACGACCGCCGTGCCACCATGGCGGGCGTGAGCATCGACGCCCCGGCACCGACCTGGCCCGGCCAGCCGGACCCTCCGCCCCCGTCCCGGTGGCGGCGCTGGCTGCTCGTCGGCCTGGTCGGCTGGGTGGTGCTGTTGCTGGCGCTCACCGCCGTCTCCGTCTACCGGGACGAGCCGACCGTCAAGGAGCAACGCACCGTCGAGCAGGCCGGGCCGGTGGTCGACCGGGCGCTCGGCGAACTCGTCGCGGCCGCCGGCCCGGACGTCGTCGCCCAGATCGCCGAACGACGGGTCACCGACGGCTGTGAACTGACGGTCGTGCGGGACGGCGCCTCGCTGGACGCCTCGGTCGTGCTGTACGCCCCGGACGCGGACGTACCCGCCCTGCTGGACCGGATCGCCGACCGGCTGCCGGTGGCGTACCGGGCCGTGGTCCGGCACAGCGCCGACGGAAGCGTGCACGCGCTGCGCGCCGACGCGGGCGAGTTCGTGGCGATCGACGGCGGGCAGGCCGGTCCCGGGGTGGTCGAGCTGACCGTCTCCACCGGCTGCCGCCCGGTCTCCGACGAGCCGGGGATCCGGGCCGGGCCGCTGCTGCTGCCGGGCGGGCCGGACCCGCTCCAGCTGCTCGCCGCGCTCGGCGCGACCGAGCCGACAATGGTCGGGCTGGTCGCCGCGCCCTGCCCCGGACAGGGCACCACCTGGACCGCGCAGGCCACCGGCCGGGGCACGCCGGCCGGACCGCCGAGCGCCGCGCTGTCCCGCCCGGCCGGCGCCGTCGTGGTCGCCGACGGCACCGAGCTGTACGCCTACCGCAGCGGCCCGACGAGCGTGGTGGTGGAGAGCGGCGCCGACCGGACGCGGGTCGCGGTCAGCTCCGGCTGCGGACAGTGACCGGACTCGACCGCCTGCGCTGGATGATCCTCATCCCGATCGGCGGGGGAAGGTGAGGTAGACGGTCGCGGAACTTCGCCTGCCCCGTTCGACGAGTTGGTAGGTGAACCGGTCGGTCTGGCCGTGACCGGACGCCGGGCGGTAGAGGATCCGCCGGTCGCTGAGCACCTGGACGGTGCCGTAACGGGGCGCGTTGGTGATCAGGACTTCGGCGTCGCGGCTGGTGAAGTCGTTGCCGAGTACGTCGATCGCGAGGGCCTTGTCGCTGGCCAGTGAGATCCGGTCGGTGTTCGCGTCCGGTGCTCTGGTGAGCAGGAAGCCGCCCGCCGCGCCGGTGTTGACGAAATGGCTGACCTCCCCGGTGGCCTGGTTGGTCGTGCTCGCGTCGGGATAGCGGTCGCCGTCGGCGTCGATCACCCGTGCGGTCCAGGTGGTGCGGCCGGTCGGGTCGTTCTCCAGGCGGCGGACGGTGCCGTCCTGACGGATCTCCACGACACCGTTGCTGTCGTCGGCGCAGTCCCGGGTGTAGGCGAGCAGAACGCTCTCGATGCCGTCGGCGTTCCAGTCGGCGAGCTGGGCCGTCGGGGTGTCGACGGAGCAGTAGGCCACCGGGCCGGGCGTGACCTGACTACCGTCGATGATGTAGCTGAGCAGGCCGCCGGGTCCGGTGGCGTATGGACTTTCCCGGCCGTCGCGGCTGAACGCGCCCGTGTCGAGAAGCACCGGACGGTTGATCGTCGAGGTGTAGTAGGCGGACGGGAGGAAGGTCGGGGGCTGGAGGACCAGCCGGTTGAAGGTCAGGTGCCCCGGTGGCCCCTGGGACCAGCCGATCCACAGCTCGTCGGCCGGGTCGTCGTCCACGTCGACCGCGGTGCCCAGGTCAGGGCAGTTCGGGCTGCTGCTGCCGTTCGGGCTGAGGTAGACGTTGACGATGGGCGGCAGGTAGACGCCGGTCGCCGAGCCGTACTGGGTGATCGTCGAGCAGAGGTTCGGCGAGACCGAGCCGAGCACCGCCACGTCCTCGAAGCCGTCGGCGTTGAAGTCACCCAGGATCGGTTCGTCAGCTCCGCCGGCCCGGGCCGGCGCAGGTCCGCCCAGCACGACTGCCAGCACGACCGACGCGGTCAACAGCAGGTTTCTGCGCCACATGTCCACTCCCGGGGTGAGAAATATTGATTTCTCACGCTAGATGGAGTCCGATCGGGCGTGATGTTACTGTCAGTGATTTTACCTGTGCGACTAGTAGTGGAGCGCTGACGCCGGGTTCTGCGGACCGGGCGTGGGTGGCGGGAGGCTAGTAGACGAGCGCCTGGGCGCCGTCGGCAACCGCCTCCTCGACGAAGACCGCCGCCCCGGCGATGCGCACCCCGGGAAGTACGTCGGCCTCGCCGATCTCCCGACGCGCCGCGCACTGGGTGCAGACCGTGACCCGGCCGCCGGCCAGGATCACGTGCAGCAGCTCGGCCAGGGGTGCGGAGTGCGGCAGCTCGAACTCCTCGGCCCGGCCAGGCAGGGCGAACCAGCTCGACTCGCCGGTCAACCACAGCGACACCTCGACCCCGGAAGCGGCCGCCGTGGCGGCCACGGTGAACGCCTGCGCGCAGCGTTCCGGCGAATCCGATCCGGCGGTGGCCTTGACGACCAGGGTGCGTGCCATGCCGTCAGCATAGGATCTACCCGTCATGGTTACCGAGATCGGGTTCGTCAGCCTGCTGGTCGCGGGTTTCGGCGCGCTCGCCGGCTACGTGGTCTACCTGGCCGTGCGAATTTCAAGAGGTCGTTGGTGAGTGCGAGGAGTGAGCCGGGTTTGCGAGCCCCGCAGTCACGAACGTAAGGATCGTTGGTGAGTGCGAGGAGTGAGCCGGGTTTGCGAGCCCCGCAGTCACCGATGGAAGGGAAATCGTGAGCGACAACCCGATCGGGCCGCCGCCCTGGCTGAACGCGCCGCCGGTCGAGCCGTACCCGTACGAGGAGACGTACGACCTGCGTAAGGGGCCGGACCTGCACCCGGCGCTGCTCGGCCTGCTGCCGTACGTGGGGCTGTGGCGGGGGCGGGGGCGGGGTGGGTTCCCCAGCATCGAGGACTTCGACTACGCCCAGGAGATCCGGATCACCCACGACGGGCGGCCGTTCCTCTACTACGAGTCGCGGGCCTGGATCCTGGACGAGCAGAGCCGCCCGGTCCGCCCCGCCGGGCGTGAGGTCGGCTGGTGGCGGGCGGTGCTGGACGCCGACGGCAGGGGCACCGACGAGCTGGAGGTGCTGCTGACCACCCCGACCGGGATCATGGAGCTGCACCTCGGCAAGGTCACCGGCACCCGGGTGGAGATCGCCACCGACGCGGTGGTGCGTACCGCGACCGCCAAGGAGGTCACCGGCGGGCACCGGCTGTACGGCATCGTCGAGGGGGCGCTGCTCTACGCGCAGGAGATGGCGGCGGTCGGGCACCCGCTCTCCCCGCACCTCTCCGCCCGGCTGGTCCGGGTCGGCGGCTGACCCGCGCCGCTCGACGCGCCGGTCAGTGCCCCGGGACGGGGAAGCCGAGCAGGTCGGCCAGGACGGCGGTGTGCGGCGAGGCGGGCAACGGGACACCGTCGAGTTCGCGGACCTCGGCGAGGCCGCGTACCGAGGAGGTGAACCAGACCCCGTCGGCGGTGTGCAGGTCGGCAGGGGTGACCAGCCGGTGCTCGACCTTCCAGGCCAGCTCGTCGGCCTGCCGGAGCAGCCAGTCGGCGGTCACCCCGGGCAGGATCCCGGTCTGCTCCGCCGGCACGGTGCAGAGCCGCTCGCCGGACAGCCAGACCAGGTTGGCGCTCGGCCCCTCCAGGGCGTACCCGTCGGTCGAGGTCCAGAGCACGTCGTCGACGCCGTTCGCGGCGGCCCAGCGCCGGGCGGCCTCGCTCAGCGCGTACGACGTGGTCTTCAGACCGCCGAGCAGCCACGGCCGCCCGGTGCGGGCGTCGGCGGCGACCCCGAGCGGCAGGGTCGCCACCCGGATGCCGTCCCGGCGGGCCCGGCGGGACGCCTCCGGCACCGCGGAGAGGATGGCGTAGACGGTCGGCCCGGTGTCGTCCTCCGGCCCCCGGGTGCAGATCAGCCGCAGCCGGCCCTCGGCGTCGGCCGGCCATTCGGCGCAGGCGCTGTCGAGCAGGTCGCGCAGTTCCGCCACCGGAGGCAGCGGCAGTCGCAGTGTCGTCGCCGCCCGGGCCAGCCGGTCCAGGTGCGCGTCGAGCAGCCAGGGCCGGCCGGCCCGGACGTGCATGCTCTCGAAGATCCCGTCGCCGCGCAGCATTCCCCGGTCGTCCACCCGGATCACCGGCTCGTCGGCCGGCACCAACCCCCGGCCGAGTACGGCGACGACCCGCCGTTCGTTCGACATGGCGCCGAGGGTAGCCGCCGACCGGTCGCCCCCGGCCGACGCGCACTATGCTTTGTCGGTGTCGGAATCGTCACTTGCGGAGATGCTGCGTTCCCGTGGACTGCGGTTGACGGCGCAGCGACAGTTGGTCCTCGATGCCGTGCTGGAGCTCGGGCACGCCACCCCGGAGCAGGTGCACTCGGCGGTCCGCGAGGTCGCCGCCGGAGTGAACATCACCACGATCTACCGGACCCTGGAACTACTCGAACGCCTCGGACTTGTTACCCATACGCACCTGTCCCACGGGTCGCCGACCTATCACGCCGCGGGCGAGGACGCCCACGTGCACCTGGTCTGCCGGATCTGCGGGGCGGTGGACGAGGTCGATCCGGAGGTCTTCGGGCCGCTGACCGAGAAACTCGCGGCGGAACGGGGCTTCCAGGTCGACATCGGGCACGTGGCGCTCTTCGGCGTCTGCGGCCGGAGCGACTGCGAGGAGCGGCGGTAATGGAGCGCGAGGAGCGTCGGTAATGATCGACATCGCGGGTGCGGTGGCTGCCGAGGCGATCGACGAGGAGACCCGGGACCAGCCGGAGCCGGCGCACGCGGCGGCCGGCGTAGGCCCGGTGGCCGCGCACTACGGCGATCCGATCCGCGAGCAGCGGCTGCTCGCCACCGACGTGGGGCTTGTCGACCGGTCGCACCGGGGCGTCATCGCGGTACCCGGGGCCGAGCGGACCGGCTGGCTGCACACCCTGACCAGCCAGCACCTCGCCTCGCTGCGCGCCGGCCAGGGCAGCGAGCTGCTGGTGCTCTCCCCGCACGGGCACGTCGAGCAGCACGCCATGGTCGCCGAGGACGGCGAGACGACCTGGCTGGACACCGAGCCCGGCGACACCACGGGACTCCTCGGCTATCTGGAGAAGATGCGTTTCTTCACCCGGGTCGACCCCCGGGACGCCACCGCCGACTGGGCGCTGCTCTCCCTGGTCGGGCCGGGCGCCGGCGAGGCGGTCGCCGCGCTCGGGGTCAGCGGGCTGGCCGAACCGGACCTGCTCGGGGTGCCGGGCCCGAAGTTCGCCGCCGGCTCCGTGCCACCCCGACCGAGCGTCGTGTACGACGTCCGCACGCTTCCGGGCGGCGGCTGGGCGCGTCGGGTCCGGCTCGGGGTCGACGTGCTGGTGCCCCGGGCCAGCGTGCCGGAGGTGGTCGACGCGCTCGTCGTCGCCGGCACACCGGTCGCCGGGCTGTGGGCGTACGAGGCGGTGCGGGTGGCGCACCGGCTGCCCCGGGTCGGCTTCGAGACCGACCACCGGACGATCCCGTCCGAGGTCGGGTTGGTGGCCTCGGCCGTACACCTCGACAAGGGCTGCTACCGGGGGCAGGAGACGGTGGCCCGGGTGCACAACCTCGGTCGTCCGCCGCGCCGGCTGGTGCTGCTGCACCTGGACGGGGTGACCAGCGACCAGCTGCCGACGGCCGGCGCCCCGGTCACCGCCGGCGGGCGTACGGTCGGCTTCGTCGGTACCGCGGTCCGGCACTTCGAACTGGGTCCGGTCGCGCTGGCCGTGCTGAAGCGGTCGGTACCCGACAGCGCGGAACTGCTGGTCGAGGGCACGGCCGCGGCGATCGACCCGGAGTAGTCCCGGCCCTGCTGGCGGCGTTTGTCGACGGGCGCCTCGGCTAGGATCCCGGCATGACGGGCACGTTGATCACGGTGGCGCCGACCGGGGCCGAGTCGGCGAAGGCGGAGGTCCCGGCCCTGCCGGTCACCCTCGACGAACTGGTGCTCACCGCCAAGGAGTGCGAGGCGCTCGGTGCGGCGGTGATCCACGTGCACGTCCGGGACGACCGGGCCGAGCCCACCCTCGACCCGGGTCGGCTGCGGGAGACCGTGGCCGCGCTGCGGGAGGGCACCGACCTGATCGTGCAGCTCTCCACCGGTGGCGCGGTGACCGACCCGGAGTCCGACCGGCTGGCGGTGCTCGACGCCGGCCCGGAGATGGCCTCCTGCACCATGGGCACCGTCAACTTCGGCGACGACGTCTTCCTCAACCGTTGGAAGTTCGTCGTCGACCTGCACACCCGGATGCAGGACCGGGGCGTCGTGCCGGAGTACGAGATCTTCGACCTCGGTCACCTGGCCGCGCTGCGCCGGCTGCTCGACCGGTACGGCCTGCCGGCCGGCGGGCACGTGCACGTCGACTTCGTGATGGGGGTGCCCGGTGGCATGCCGGGCAGCACCGAGGCGCTCGTCGCCTGCTGCCAGGCGTTGCGGGACCTGCCGGCCGGGACGACGTTCTCGGCCACCGGCATCGGCCGGAGCACCATCCCGGTGATGCTCGCCTCGGTCTCGGCCGGCGGGCACCTGCGGGTCGGCATGGAGGACACCATCACCTACGCCAAGGGGCGTCCGGTGGAGTCGAACATGCAACTGGTGGCCCGCGCGGTCGGGCTGGCCCAGCTCGCCCAGCGCCCGCCGCTCCGCCCGGCGCAGGCGCGTGAGCTGTTGGGACTCGCGGCACAGCGGTGAGGGGTGCCGGGCCGTCACGTCGGCCCGATGGGTACCGTCCGCGACCATGGGCGAGAGCTACGACGGCGGCGTACCGCTGGTGGAGGCGGTCCGGTCCGGCTTCGTGGAGTCCGCGCACCGGGGTTCCGTGGTGCTGCTGGACCCGACCGGTGCGGTACGCGCCGAGGCAGGTGACGTACTCGGCCCGGTCTTCCCGAGGTCGTCGAACAAGCCGCTCCAGGCGGTCGCGATGCTCCGGGCGGGACTGCCGCTGACCGGTGCCGACCTGGCCGTCGCCTGTGCCAGTCACCACGGCGAGGACCGGCACGTCGAGCGGGTCGGTGCGCTGTTGCGGCGTACCGGGCTGGACCCCTCCGCGCTGCGTTGCCCGCCGGACCTGCCGATCTCCGGGACGGCCCGGGAGGCCCTGCTGCGGGCCGGCGGTGGGCCCTCCCGGCTGCACATGAACTGCTCCGGCAAGCACGTCGGGATGCTGCTCAGCTGCCAGGTCGCCGGCTGGCCGGTGGCCGGGTACTGGCGTCCGGAGCATCCGCTCCAGCAGCGGATCACCGCGACGGTCGAGGAGTTCACCGGTGAGCCACCGGCGGCGGTCGGGGTCGACGGCTGCGGTGCACCGCTGCTCGCGGTCTCGCTTGTCGGGCTCGCCCGGGCGTACCTGCGGCTGGTCTCGGCCGAGCCGGGTTCGGCGGCCCGGACGGTTGCGGACGCGATGCGCGGGTACCCGGAGATGGTCGCCGGCACCGGCCCGGAGGCGTACGACACCCGGCTGATGGCCGGGATTCCCGGGCTGCTCGCCAAGAGCGGCGCGGAGGGCGTGGTCGCGGTGGCGGTGCCCGGGGCCGGCGCGGTGGCCGTCAAGATCGACGACGGGGCGTCGCGAGCCCTGATGCCGGTGCTGGTCTCGGCGCTGCGCCGGCTGTCGGTGGAGGCTCCGGTCCTCGACGAGCTGGCCGAGTCCCCGCTGCACGGCGGCGGCGAGATCGTCGGGGCGGTACGCGCCCGCTGGTGACGCCGGTAACTATTGCTAACTTTGGCAAGCGTTCTGCTTGCAGGAGCAAGCAGCGCTGGTTACCGTCGAGACATGGCCAATCCGAAGGACCTTCCGCGGGACATCGGCGGCTTCATCCGTGACCTGCGCCGCGGCGCGAAGATCTCGTTGCGGCAACTGGCCGAGCAGGCCGGGGTGAGCAACCCCTACCTGAGCCAGATCGAACGCGGGCTGCGCAAACCCAGCGCGGAGGTACTCCAGCAGCTGGCCAGCGCCCTGCGGGTCTCCACCCCGGCCATGTACCTGCGGGCCGGGCTGCTCGACGACCGCGAGGGGCAGGGCGTCCTCGCCGCCATCGCGGCCGACCCGGACCTGACGATGTCGCAGAAACAGTCGCTGAGCCAGATCTACGAGACGTTCCGCCGGGAGAACCTGCGGCACGCCGACGTGCCGGCCGACCCGGATCCCGCCGACGCCCCGGCAACCGCCGCCACTCCGGCGACCGCCGCCAGTGGAGCCGCCGGCCCGGCCGGCAGCGGGAATCCGGCGGAGGCCGTACTCGAATCGGTGGCGGTGACCGAGGCGGGCGCCGCCGCACCACCGACCGGAAACCGGCCCGGCGAGCGTTCCACGCCGCCGGCCGCCGCACGGAAGACCGCCCGCAAGGCGGTCAGGAAGGCCGCGCCGTCGACCCCGACGGACACCCCGGCCGCTGACGAGGAGGAAAAGTCATGACCCAGCCCCGAACCGCCCGGATCCCCGCCCCGCTCTACGCGGTGGCCGGTGCCGGCGAACTCGCCTTCCAGCAGCTGCGCAGGCTGCCCGCCGTGGTCACCGGGCTCGGCGCGGAGTCGACCCGCTCCGAGCTGCGCGAGAAGGCCGTGACGACCACCGCCGAGCTGCGCGAGAAGGCCGTGCTGACGCTGCGCAGCGCCAACACCGGCGCGGCGAACCTGCGGCACCGCGCCGCGAAGGGGGAGCTGGACCTCGACCGGCTGCGGGAGGCGACCATCCGCAACGCCGCGGTTGTGGTGGCCGGCGCCCAGGCGGCCCAGGAGCGGGCCGTCGCCGTCTACGGTGAACTCGTCGCCCGGGGTGAGCGGGTGGTCGGCTCCGGTGTCGTGCAGGCCGCCGACACCGTGAACGCGGACATGGCCGCCACCGAGGCTCCGGCGGTGACCGCCGCCGGGCAGCCGGCGCTGAGCACCACCCCGGCCGAGGTCGTCGAGCAGGTCAAGGAGCCGGCCGCGGCAGCCGAGGCCACCGGTACGGCCGAGGCCACCGGTACGGCCGAGGCCACCGGTACGGCCCCGAGCACCCCGGCGGTGAAGCGCCGGCCGGCGGCGAAGTCGACCCGTCCGGCCGCCAAGCGCACCCGCCCGGCGACCGAGAAGTAGCTCCCGGCACGACGAGGACGAGGCAGCCGGCGGCCACCGGAAACGACCGCCGGGCTGCCTCGGGAGTCGCCGGTGGCCCCGCCCGGGTGCGCCAAGTGGCACGCACCCGGGGTCACCGGCATAAGCTTTCCGCCATGGGCACAGCCGCGCCGCTCTTCTTCGACGACGTCGTCTTCATCATCAACCTGGTGCTGATCGTCTTCGCCCTCGTGATCCAGGGCGTCGCGCTCGTGCACTGCGTCACCCAACGGTCCGACGCCTTCCCGGCGATCGGCACCCTCCCCAAGGGAGCCTGGGTCGCCATCCTGGCCGTCTGCCTGGTGCTCACCCTGCTGCTCTACCGGCCGCTCAACCTGTTCGCGCTGATCGGCATCGCGGCGGCGTTGATCTATCTGCTCGACGTCCGGGTCGGACTTCGTGACCTGACCGACGGCAAAGGCTTCTGGTGAGAGATTTCCGCTGGCCACCGCCGCCCGACGGCGGGCCACGGACGTACGGCCCGGGGCCGACCGCGCCGCGCAGCGGCCGGCCGGCACTGCCCGACCCGGAGACCGAGCTGATCGCCACGCCCCACGGCGTACGGCTGGAGCGGCTGGTCACCGGCGACGGTGAACCGGTGACGGTCTTCGCGCACGGGCTCGGCACCGGGATCTCCACCACCCGGCCGCTGGGCAGCGCGGTGAACGGGCGCAAGATCTTCTTCCAGTTCCGTGGGCACGGCCGCTCGGAGGCGCCCGAGGGCGCGTGGAGCTACGCCGACCTGGCCCGCGACCTTCGGGCCGTCGCCGATCTCGGTGGCGCCAGCCGGGCACTCGGGATCAGCCTCGGCGCCGGTGCGCTCTGCCGGCTGCTCTGGGAGAGCCCCGAGCGTTTCGAGCGGGCGGTCTTCGTGCTGCCGGCCGTACTCGACGAACCCCGTCCGGAGGTGGCCCGGCGGCGGCTCACCGAGCTGCTCGCCGCGGTACGCGGTGGCGACGCCGCCGAGGTGGCCGAGGCGGTCGCCTTCGAGGTGCCACCGGCGGTGCGGAACACCCCGGCCGGCTGGGCCTACCTGCGGCAGCGGGTGGACCAGCTGACCCGGGACGGTCTCGCCGCCGGGCTGGCGAATCTGGCCGGTCAGGTCGCCGTCCGGCAGCGCTCGGCGCTGGCGGCGGTCACCGCCCGTACCCTGGTGATCGGCTCTGCCGGCGACGACCTGCATCCGGTCGCGGTCGCCGAGCAGCTCGCCGAGACGCTGCCGGGGGCGACGCTGCACGTCTACGACCGACCCGGCCTGCTCTGGACACACCGCGCCGACCTGCGCGAACGCATCTCCGGCTTCCTCAACGACTGAACCGGCCGCCCCGCTCGGGCGGTGCTGGACGGCCGGTCGGGCGGGCCGTCGGGCGGCCCGCGATCTCCTCGGTCCGGCGGCGCCCCGCTCCGGTTGATCGGTGACACCGGCCGGCAGGCGCTGTCCGAACTGCGGTGCCATCTCTCCGGATCGGCGCCGCACCATCTCGTCCGCAGACTGTCGAGCTGCCCCGGCTGTGCGTCCGCCCGACGGCCCGCAACCGTCGCCCCGGGCGTCGGTACCCGGGACGGGTGCCGGCTGGCCTTCCGCTGTCTCCGACCGCCCCGGCCGGGCCGAACCCGGGCCGGCCGCTCGGTACCCGGGACGGGCCTCGGCCGGAGTAACGTGGCGGGCTATGGGCGTTTCGCAGCACGGCCGGACGCACCGGCTCGACCTTGTCGACCCGACCCTGCGGGAGTGGGAGTGCACGGTGCTCTCCGCCGACCCGGAGCAGGGGATCGTGCTGGACCGGTCGGCCTTCTATCCGGGTGGCGGCGGCCAGCCGCCGGACCACGGCGTGCTGCTCTGGCAGGGCGTGCAGACCCGGATCGTCGGCACCCGCAAGGGCGACGACCTCTATCTGATCCCGGCCGAGAATGATCCGCTGCCGCCGGTCGGTACGGCCGTGACCGGCGCGGTGGAGGATGTCCGGCGCAGCCTGCTGATGCGTACCCACTCCGGACTGCACGTGCTCTGCGGGGTGGTGTTCCGGGACTTCGGCGCCCTGGTCACCGGCGGCAACATGGAGCCGGGCGAGGCACGGATGGACTTCAACCTGCCGGAGGTGCCGACCGACTTCAAGGCCCGGCTGGAGGACCTGGTCAACACCGAGGTCACCGCCGACCGGGCGGTGGCGGTCAAGGTGCTGCCCCGGGACGAGGCGCTGGCGCTGCCGGACATCATCCGCACCCAGTCCAACCTGATTCCCGCCGACGAGCAGGAGATCCGGATCGTCGACATCGTCGGGCTGGACGTGCAGGCCGACGGCGGCACGCACGTCGCCTCGACCGCCCAGATCGGCAAGGTCCAGGTGGTCAAGGTGGAGAGCAAGGGCCGGGCCAACCGGCGGGTCCGGGTCCGGCTGGTCAGCTGATCCCGGCCGGGTTGGTGCCGGGCGGGTCGGTGCCGGGCGGGTTGGTGCCGGGCGAGTCGGTGCCGGGCGAGTCGGTGCCGGGCGGGTTGGCGCCGGGCCGGTTCAGTATCGCTGCCGCCTGCCGGACCAGCGACTCGACGATGGCGGCGGCCGGAGCCACGTCGCGGACCGTGCCGGCGGACTGGCCCGCGTACCGGGCGAGTTCGTCCAGCCGCCCGGTCATCCCGGTCACCGGGACCATGTCGGCGTACCGGAGGTGCTGCCGGCCCCCGGCGTCGGTGGCCAGCACGTCGCCCTCGCCGGGCCGGTGCGGGGCGGCCGGTGAGCCGGCGGCCAGCCAGCGGTCCAGAGTGGCGTTGCGCAGCACCCGGTGTGGCGCGTCCGGCCAGCCGCCGTCGAAGCAACCCGTGTGTACGGCGTCGCCGGGATCGGCGGCCACCACCGCGCGCCGGTACTCCTCATGGCTGCCGGCCTCGGTGGCGGCCACGAAACGGGTGCCGAGCCAGCCGGCCTGGGCGCCGAGGGCGAGTACCGCCGCCAGGCCACGGCCGTCCGCGATCCCGCCGGCCGCGATCACCGGCAGCGGGTGGACCGCGTCCACCACCGCCGGGACCAGCGCCATCGTGCTCACCTGGCCGCGTACGTGCCCGCCGGCCTCCCAACCCTGTGCCACGAGTACGTCGACGCCGGCCTCGGCCGCCTGCCGGGCCTCGGTGACCGAGCCGACGGTGTGCAGGTGCACCGCCCCGGCGGCCTCGATCGGCCCGTGTACCTCTGCCGGGTCGCCCCAGAACGTGGAGACCACCGGTACGCCCTCGGCCAGGCAGGCCGCGAGGTTGGCCGCGACCGGGAAGTCCAGCACCAGGTTGACCCCGAACGGTTGGTCGGTCAGCCGGCGCAGTCGCCGGACCCGGTCCCGCAGCTCTTCCGGGCCGACCCAGGTCAGGGCCAGCGTGCCGAGGCCACCGGCGGCGCAGACCGCGGCCGCGAGTTCCGGGGTGGCCGCCGAGCCGATCGGCGCCTGGACAACCGGTGCGGTGATGCCCAGCCGCCGGCACAGCTCCGTGGTCAACCCGTGCATGCCATCCCCCGCCATCCCCCGGTCGTCTGGCTGTGATTCGGAATCCGAAACATCCACTGGCCACGATAGTGTGTCGGAAACCGAAGCACCAGCACGTGCGCCGAGGGCCGGTGCCGGGTCCGGCCGCACACCGGTGCCGGGTCCGGCCGCCACACCGGTGCCGGCGGAAGGGTGGAACACCGATGACCGGGACGAGCGGAGGCGCACCGAGACCGGGCCGAGCGGTTCGGGGCTCGGCCACCGGCCGACCCCTGATGGCCGCGCTGGACCTGTTCGGGCGGCGGTGGAGCCTGCGGGTCGTCTGGGAGCTGCACGGCGGGCCGCTCGGCTTCCGGGCGCTGCGCCAGCGCTGCGACTCGATGTCCTCCAGCGTGCTCCGCCAGCGGCTCGCCGAGCTGCTCGACGCGGAACTGGTGCACCAGGGTCCGGACAGCGCGTACGCCCTGACCGAACTGGGGCGTGCGGCGTACGAGGCGCTGCGTCCGCTGGTCCGCTGGTCCGAGCGCTGGGCGGCGGAACTCTCCGTGAGCCGGACCGCATCCGCGAATCCTGACGCGGGCTGTCAGGATTCGGTGCCAGGGTCGAGGTCATGACCGCAGAACTGACTGGAAAGGTCGCGCTCGTCGCCGGGGCGACCCGGGGCGCCGGCCGGCAGATCGCCGTGCAGCTCGGAGCCGCCGGTGCCACCGTCTACGCCACCGGGCGGAGTACCCGGGAGAAACGCTCCGAGGTCGACCGGCCGGAGACCATCGAGGAGACCGCCGAACTGGTCACCGAGGCCGGCGGCGTCGGGATAGCCGTCCAGGTCGACCACCTCGTTCCCGACCAGGTACGCGCCCTGGTGGAGCGGATCGACCGGGAACAGGGCCGCCTGGACGTACTCGTCAACGACGTCTGGGGGGCGGACCGGCTGATCGGCTGGTACAAGCCGATCTGGGAGCAGGACCTGGACGACGGCTTCCGAACGCTGCGACTCGCCGTACACACGCACATGATCACCAGCCACTTCGCGCTGCCGCTGCTGATCCGCAACCCGGGCGGCCTGGTGGTGGAGGTCGGCGACGGCACCAAGGAGTACAACGACGAGAACTACCGGCTGTCGGCCTTCTTCGACCTGGCGAAGACCGCGGTGAACCGGCTCGCCTACCTCTGGGCGCACGAGCTGAAGGAACACGGCGGCACGGCCGTGGCGCTCACCCCGGGCTGGCTGCGCTCGGAGTTCATGCTCGACGAGTTCGGCGTCACCGAGGAGAACTGGCGGGACGCGATCGAGAAGCAGCCGCACTTCGTCATCTCGGAGACCCCGGTCTTCGTCGGCCGCGCGGTCGCCGCACTCGCCGCCGACCCGGACCGGGCCCGCTGGTCCGGGCAGTCGCTCTCCAGCGGCCAGCTCGCCAGGGTGTACGGCTTCACGGACGTCGACGGCAGCCAGCCGGACGCCTGGCGGTACATGGTGGAGGTGGAGGCGACCGGCAGGCCCGCCGACGCCACCGGCTACCGCTGACCGGCCGGCGGCTGGTCACGCCTGGTCGTCGGTGACCGGTCCGGGCTGGTCGTCGGCGTAGAGCCGGGTCAGCCGCCGGGCCGCCGAGGCGAGCCGGGTACGCAGCTCCGGCGGCTGGAGCACCTCGACCTCCGGGCCGAGGCTGAGCAGTTGGCCGTACGCGACGTCGGGGGACTCGACGGGCAGCCGGGTGACCACCCATCCCTGCCCGTCGGGCTCCCCGACGTTCGCCTCCGCCTCCCGTACGGCGGGCGGCTCGGCGACGAAACGCAGCGCGTACCGGCCGGCGGGGCTGAGCCGGATCGTCACCTCGTCGCGCAGGATCTCCCGGACGAACCGTTCCGCCTGGCGGGCCCAGTAGCCGGCCAGGTCGAACGAGTCGTCCCGGCTGAACGTCCGCCCGCCCACGGTCACCCCGGTCATCCGGTCCACCCGGTAGGTGCGGTGCCCGGCGCCGACCCGGGCCACCAGATACCAGCCGCCGCCCTTGCACACCAGCCCGTACGGCTCGACGCTGCGGATCGACTCCCGGTCACCCCGGCGGTAGCGGAACTCGACGGTCCGGTCCTGCCACACCGCCTCGGCCAGCTCGCCGAGCCCGGCGGGCGGGTCCGTGCTCCGGAACCATCCCGGCACGTCGAGGTGGAACCGTCGCTCCACCCGGGTCGACGCGTCCCGCAACCCGCTGGGCAGCGCGGCGAGTACCTTCAGCCGGGCGGTGGCCACCACGTCGGCCAGCCCCATCTCGCCGACCGGGCCCGGCAGCCCGGCGAGGAACAGCGCGTCGGCCTCGCTCCGGCTCAGCCCGGTCAACCGGGTCCGATAGCCGCCGAGCAGCCGGTAACCGCCGGCCCGGCCCCGGTCGGCGTAGACCGGGATGCCGGCGGCGCCCAGCGCGAGCACGTCCCGGTAGATCGTGCGTTCCGAGACCTCCAACTCGCGGGCGAGCTCGGCGCCGGTCATCGACTCGCGGTTCTGCAACAGCAGGACCAGGGAGATCAACCGGGCGGCTCGCATGCTCACCATCCTGCCCGGCCGCCCCGATCGATCGTCGTCGTGCCGACGGTGCGCCGGACCGATAGGCTTGCCGGTCGTGCAGACCGCCATCCCCGCGAAGCCGGGCAGCCGCCGGATCGGCTCGTTCCTCTCCGAATTCGGCTCCGGTGTCGGGCTGCTGTTCCGGGGGCTCGCCGTCTACGGCCGCAGCCCGCTGCTGGTACTGCTCGGCATCGTGCCCGCGATGATCTCCGGGGCGCTCTACCTGGCCGGTCTCGGCACGCTCGTCTACTTCGCCGACGAGCTGGCCGCGCTGATCACCCCGTTCGCCGACGACTGGTCCGACGGGCCGCGCCAACTCCTCCGGCTGGTCGCCGGCTTCGCGCTGCTCGGCCTGGGCGGCCTGCTCGGGGTACTCACCTTCACCGCGATCACGTTGGTGATCGGCGACCCGTTCTACGAGAAGATCTCCGAACGGGTGGAGGAGCGCTACGGCGGGGTGCCGGACGAGGTGGAGCTCTCCTTCTGGCGCTCGCTGCGACGCAGCCTCGCCGACGCGGCGCGCCTGCTGGGCCGCTCGGTGCTGTTCGGGATTCCGCTCTTCGTCGCCGGGTTCGTGCCGCTCGTCGGACAGTTCGTCGTACCCGTGATCGCCGCGATGGTCGGCGGCTGGTTCCTGGCGATGGGCCTGGTCGGGGTGCCGTTCCAGCGGCGTGGCCTCCGGCTCGCGCAGCGGCAGCGGGCGCTGCGGGCCCGCCGACCGCTGACCCTGGGCTTCGGGGTCGCGGTCTTCCTCTGCTTCCTGATCCCGCTCGGCGCGGTGCTGCTCACCCCGGCCGCGGTGGCCGGCGCCACCCTGCTGGCCCGGCGGACGCTTGACCAGCCGACCGACCGGCGCTCCTCCACCCCCGCCACCAGCATCGGAACAGCCTCTCCCGGGACGGCCTGATGGAAATCGAACTGGTCCAGGGCGACATCACCGAGCAGCGGGTGGACGCCGTCGTGAACGCCGCCAACTCGTCGCTGCTCGGCGGGGGCGGGGTGGACGGCGCCATCCACCGGCGGGGCGGCCCGGCCATCCTCGCCGAGTGCCGAGCCCTGCGGGCCTCGCACTACGGGCGCGGCCTGCCGACCGGGGCGGCGGTGTCGACCACCGCCGGCAACCTGCCGGCCCGCTGGGTGGTGCACACCGTCGGCCCGGTCTACTCCACCGAGGAGGACCGGTCGGCACTGCTGCGCAGGTGCTACACCAACAGCCTGGCCGTCGCCGACAACCTGGGCGCGACCTCGGTGGCGTTTCCGCTGATCTCGTCCGGCATCTACCGGTGGCCGGTCGAGGACGCGCTCCGGCAGGCGTTCACCGCGATCACCGCCGCCCGCCCGACCAGCGTGCGCACCGTCCGGCTGGTGCTCTTCGACGCCACCACCGCCGAAACCGCCCACCGGGTACGCCGAGAGTTCGACCAGCCACCGCCGCCGAGCTGACCGCGACGGCGGGACAGCGGACGCCACGCCCGGTCAGGTGGCCGCCCAGGCCCGGTCAGGTGGAGGCGCGCAGCACGAGTTCGGTCGGCAGCAGCACGGTCGGCTCGATCCGCTCCCCGGCGGCCAGCCGGAGCAGTTGCCGGGTCATCGTCCGGCCGAGATCCTGGATCGGCTGCCGTACGGTGCTCAGCGGCGGGTCGGTGTAGCCGGCCAGCTCGATGTCGTCGAAGCCGATCACCGCCACGTCCGTCGGCACCCGGCGACCCGCCTCGCGCAGCGTACGCAGGGCGCCGTGCGCCATCAGGTCGGAGGCGACGAAGATCGCGTCCAGGTCCGGCTCCAGCGCCAGCAGCTGCCGCATCGCGACCGCACCCGACTCCCGGGTGAAGTCCCCGAACGCCTCGACCGGCCGGCGTCCGGCGTCCCGGACCTCGGCCCGGTAGCCGGCGAGCCGGTCGATCCCGGCCACCATGTCCTGCGGGCCGGCGATGGTGCCGATCCGTCGCCGCCCCGAGCGGAGCAGGTGCCGGACCGCCCCGCGTACCCCGGCGACGTGGTCGACGTCGACGTACGGCACCGGGACCGGGGAGTCGGCCAGCGGGCGGCCACTGCACACCACCGGCAGGCCGGCCTCGGCCAGCGCCCCGGGCAGCGGGTCGGCACCGTGCAGCGAGGCGAAGAGTACCCCGTCCACGTGCCCGCCCATCGCGTAGCGGCCGACCCGCTCGTGGCTGGCCGCCGACTCGGCCAGGGTCAGCACGAGCTGCTTGCCGGCGGCCTCCAGCTCCCGGCTGACCCCGAGGATGATCCCGGGAAAGACCTGGTCGTCGGAGAAGACCCGGGTGGATGCCTCCGGCAGGATCAACGCCACCGAGTCGGTCTGCTGGGTGACCAGGCTGCGCGCCGCGAGGTTGGGCACGTAACCCAGCTCGCGGACGGCCCGCCGGACCGCCTGTTGGATCGGCTCGGCGACCGTGGTCGAGCCGTTCACCACCCGGGACACGGTGGCCCGGGACACCCCGGCCCGTTGAGCCACCGCCTCCAGCGTGGGCCGCGCGCGGGTCACCGCCATCTCCGCTCCTCAGCTCAGCCGCCGGGGAAATGGTTCCACGCGCGCCCGAAGGTCAACAACCCCGTCGGCGGGGACCGGGCCGGGCGCCCCGCACACCGCCCGGACGGGTTTCGTGGCGCCGGCTCCGCCTCAGCCGACGCGCAGCCCCTCCAGCAGCCGGGCGTCACCGGCGCTGTCGAGGGCGTCGAAGCCGAGCCGGCCCCAGAGGGCCAGCAGCAGGTCGCTGGCCGTACCCGAGATCTGCGCCCGGGCGTGGTGGTCGTCGCTGTCCAGGATCGTGTCCGTGTCCAGCAGGGCGACCCCGGCGCCGCGCAGCCGGAGATACCACTCCTGGCCGGCGTCGGTCGCGATCAGGTGGACCACCCCGTGGAACGGCTGGTCGGAGGCGCGCCGGCCGGCCGGCAGCTGGGTGTCCAGCACCTCGCCGACCCCGTCCGCCGCGAGCTTGGCCTCGATCGGCTCGCCGGCCGCGACCGCCATCTGCGCGTCCCAGCGGTGCACCGCGGTCTCCTGGGCCATCCGGCGGTGCCAGAACCCGGCCTTCTTCGGCTGGGGCGCGTAGTTCCACGCCGGTGCTTCCGGGTCGACCCGGTCCAGCACCGTCATCAGCTGGTCGAACTCCTGCCGCCACCACTCGACCGCGGCCGGTCCGGTGGGCAGCCCCGCCGGCACGGTGAGCGGGTCGGCCCGTTCGGTGTTGCCCCGGCTGACGATCCCGCGGACCCGGGCGTAGACCGAGCCGAGATGGTGCACCAGATCGATCATGGTCCACTCGGGACAGGACGGCACCCGGATGTCGAGCGGCGCCTCGGCGACCGCGGCGCCGAATGTGGGCCCCTCGGCGCGGAGTGCCCCGAGCCAGAAGTCCTTGGTGCCGTGCAGTCTGGTCATGACGATCCTCCCGTGCGACCGGGCCGCCACCGGCCGGGCCACCTCTCAGCCTAGGGTGAATGGTGTGCCAGACGTTAACGCCCGCCCGATAACCGACGCCGACGCAGCCGATCCCGCACGATTGGCCGGGTTTACCACCCTGCGGCTCGGCGGTGCGCCCCGGCGACTGGTCACCGCGACCCGAACGGATGACATTCCGGGAAACCTCCGCGAGGCGGAGTCGCGGGACGAGCCGGTGCTGGTGCTGGCCGGCGGCAGCAACGTGGTGGTGGCGGACGAGGGCTTCCCCGGCACGGTGCTGCTGGTCCGGTCCCGGGGCTTCGAGGTGGTCGGCGAGGACGAGACGGCGGTCACCATCCGGGTGGCGGCGGGCGAGCCCTGGGACGACCTGGTGGCGGCGACCGTCGAGGCCGGCTGGTCGGGGGTCGAGTGCCTCTCCGGCATCCCCGGGTCGGCCGGCGCCACCCCGATCCAGAACGTCGGGGCGTACGGGCAGGAGGTGGCGGAGACCGTCACCGGGGTCGAGGCGTACGACCGGCTGACCGGGAAGGTGACCCGGATGAGCGCGGCCGAGTGCGCCTTCGGCTACCGGTCGAGCGTCTTCAAGTACAACGACCGCTGGACGGTGCTCACCGTCGACTTCCGGCTGCTCCGCTCGACGCGCTCCGCCCCGGTGCGCTACGCCGAGCTGGCCCGGGCGCTCGGCGTGCAGGTCGGTGACCGGGTGCCGCTGGCCGACGCCCGGGCGGCGGTACGCGCACTGCGCGCCGGCAAGGGCATGGTGCTGGACCCGGCGGATCCGGACACCCGCTCGGTCGGTTCGTTCTTCACCAACCCGGTGCTGGACGCCGGGGCGTACCGGGCGTTGCGGGAGCGGGCCGACGGGCTCGGCGAACCGCCGTCCTGGCCCGGCGCGGGCGGCACGGTCAAGGTCAGCGCCGCCTGGCTGATCGACAAGGCCGGCTTCCCGAAGGGCTACCAGGGTCCGGGCGGGGTGGCCATCTCGTCGAAGCACACCCTGGCGCTGACCAACCGGGACGGCGGCTCGACCGGGGCGCTGCTGGCGCTCGCCCGGGAGATCCGGGACGGGGTGCACGACCGGTTCGGCGCCACCCTGCACCCGGAGCCGGTACTGGTCAACTGCGCCCTCTGAGCCCCGGGCCGGTGTGCCGGCTGAGCCCGCTGCGCCCCGGGCCGGTGTGCCCGCTGCGCCCGGGTCGGCTGTGTTCCCTGGTCAGGGTTGGCGAGCCGCCTCCGGGGCGGCGGGGTCCGGCGGGGCCACCGCCGACCAGGCCACGGTCACCTCGCCGAGCCGCCACCGGGCCGGCCGGTCCAGCACCGGCCAGCCGGCCGCCCGGACCGCCTCGACCGTACGCCGCCAGCGCTGCCGGGGACCGAACGTGGCGTACGGGGCCTCCTCCCGCCACCCCTGCTCCAGCGCCAGGACCAGCGCGTGTACCCCGGTACCCGGCACGTTGTGGTGGATCAGCGCCTTCGGCAGCCGCTCGGCCAGGGTGGCTGGGCTGTCGAGTGTGGAGAGTCGGGCGGCCAGGGTCAGCGAGCGCGGGCCGGTGGCGTCGACGAGCAGCCAGCCGGCCAGCCGACCCAGCTCGTCGCAGGTCCCCTCGACGAGTACGCCGCCCGGCTGCAGCGCCCCGACGATCCGCCGCCAGGCCGGGACCACCTCCGGCTCGGCGTACTGCCGCAGCACGTTGAAGGCCCGGACCAGCACCGGGCGGAGCCCGGCCAACTCGAAGCCGCCCCGTTCGAAGGTCAGCCCCGGCGGGTCGGCGGCGGGTTCGGCGGCGGCCACCCGTACCGGATCGATCTCCAGGCCGACCACCCGGACGTCCGGCCGGACGGCGGCGGCCAGCCGGGCCCGCAGTTCGACCACGGTGACCGGGCTGGCCCCGTAGCCGAGGTCCACCACCAGCGGGTCGGCGGCGTCCCGGAGCAGGTCGGCGCAGGTGGCCGCGATCCAGTTGTCCACCCGGCGCAGCCGGTTGGGATTGGTGGTCCCCCGGGTCACCGCCCCGACCGGACGCCCCGCCCCGTCCCGCGTCGGAGGCCGCGGTGGCATTCCCGGATCACCGCCCGGGGTCGGTCCCGACCCGGTGCACCTTGTGCTGGGCCGCCTGGGCCAGCGGCCGGACCACCAGCCGGTCCACGTTGACGTGCTGCGGTCGGGTGGCGCACCAGGCGATGCAGTCGGCCACGTCCTCGGCGACAAGCGGCTCGGCCACCCCGGCGTAGACCGCCGCCGCCCGCCCGGCGTCACCGTCGAAGCGGACCAGCCCGAACTCCTCGGTCTTCACCATCCCCGGGTCGATCTCGACCACCCGGACCGGCCGTCCACAGAGTTCCAGCCGCAGCGTCTCGGCCAGCGCCGTCTGGGCGTGCTTCGCCGCCGCGTAGCCGCCGCCACCCTCGTAGACGATCAGGCCGGCGGTGGAGCTGAGCACCACCACCGTGCCGGCGCCGGAGGACTCCAGCGCGGGCAGCAGCGCCTGGGTGACCCGCAGCGTGCCGAGCACGTTGACGTCGTACATCCACTGCCAGTCGGCGACCGAGCCGGACTCGACCGGGTCCAGCCCACGTGCGCCACCGGCGTTGTTCACCAGCAGGGTGACCGGCCCGCCGAGCCGGCCGGCCGCGGTGGCCAGCTCCGCGACCGACTCGTCCGAGGTGACGTCGCAGGTCTGGGCGGTGGCCGTACCGCCGGCCCGGCGGATCTGCTCGACCAGGGCGTCCAGCCGGTCGGCCCGGCGGGCGGCGGCGAGCACGGAGAAGCCCTCGGCGGCCAGCCGGCGGGCCGTGGCGGCACCGATCCCGCTGGACGCCCCGGTGACGATAGCGACAGGGGTCATCGGGACATTCTGGCCCAAGCCGTGCCGGGACCGTGGAGGTGGGCCGGGATGAGGTCGGTCACCTCCCTGTGGCGTCCCGGCGATTGCGGACCGCCCGATGGGGAAGATGACACGCACCAAGGTGGTTGTCCTGTGATGTGACCCGGTTGTGCGGGACGGCGTAACACGTTGAGAGAAGGAGCGGACGTGGCGGAACTGCACACCGGGGTGGCCCGGCAACGAGGTGTCCAGCCGTGGCCGACTCCGCGACGGATCGCCACACTCTCCGTGCACACCTCACCGCTGCACCAACCCGGCACCGGTGACGCCGGGGGGATGAACGTCTACGTCGTCGAGGTCTCCCGGCGGCTGGCCGAGGCGGGCGTCGAGGTCGAGATATTCACCCGGGCCACCTCCAGTGACCTGCCGCCGGTGGTCGAGATGGCCCCGGGGGTCACGGTCCGGCACGTGACGTCCGGCCCGTTCGAGGGGCTGGCCAAGGAGGAACTGCCCGGCCAGCTCTGCGCCTTCACCGCCGGTGTGCTCCGGGCCGAGGCCGCCCGTCCGCCCGGCTTCTACGACCTCATCCACTCGCACTACTGGCTCTCCGGTCAGGTCGGCTGGCTGGCCAAGGAGCGCTGGGGGGTGCCGCTGGTGCACACCGCGCACACCCTGGCCAAGGTGAAGAACGCCCGGCTCGCCGAGGGCGACCGGCCCGAGCCGAAGGCGCGGGTGATCGGCGAGGAGCAGGTGGTGGCCGAGGCCGACCGGCTGGTCGCGAACACCACGGTCGAGGCCCGGGACCTGATCGCCCGGTACGACGCCGACCCGGAACGGGTCGAGGTGGTCCGGCCCGGCGTCGACCTGGACCGGTTCACCCCGCCGCCGGCCGGCCGGTCGGAGTCGACCCG
Organism: Plantactinospora sp. WMMB782; assembly: GCF_049179135.1. Lineage (NCBI taxonomy): Bacteria > Bacillati > Actinomycetota > Actinomycetes > Micromonosporales > Micromonosporaceae > Plantactinospora > Plantactinospora sp. WMMB782. The sequence goes on from NZ_JBMHMC010000007.1 coordinate 3,356,787, forward strand.
GCTCGCCGCGCGGCGCCGGTTGGGGTTGCCCGAGCGGGGCCTGGTCGTCGCCTTCGTCGGCCGGATCCAGCCGCTGAAGGCGCCGGACGTGCTGGTGCACGCGCTCGCCGAGCTGTGGAGCCGGCAGCCCCGGCTCGCCGGGAAGGTCACCGTGGTGATCGCGGGCGGGCCGAGCGGCAGCGGGCTGGACCGGCCGACCTCGCTCATCGAGCTGGCCGCCAGCCTCGGTGTGGGGCACGCGGTGCGCTTCCTGCCACCGCAGACCGGTGACGACCTGCCGGCGCTCTACCGGGCCGCCGACCTGGTGGCGGTGCCCTCGCACAACGAGTCGTTCGGGCTGGTCGCCCTGGAGGCCCAGGCCTGCGGTACTCCGGTCGTCGCCGCCGCGGTCGGCGGTCTGGTCACCGCCGTCCGGGACGGCAGCAGCGGTGTACTCGTCGACGGGCACCACCCGCGCGACTGGGCCCGGGTGCTCGGCGGCCTGCTGACGGCACCCGGCCGGCGGGCCGAGCTGTCCCGGGGCGCGGTCGAGCACGCCCGCGCCTTCTCCTGGGCACGTACTGCCGGCGGGCTGCTCGGGGTCTACCGTGAGGCGGTGGCGGAGTACCGCGACCGGCTCGCCTCCGAGCTGGCGGACGGCACGGCGACCCTGCCGCTGGCGACCTGCTGAACGAGAACCTGGGCGGGTCGGAGGACCTGGGCGGGTCGGAGCAGCGGGCAGGTCGGAGCGGCGGGCGGTCGGAGAAGTGGACGGGTCGGGTCGGCGGGGTGCGCGGGTCGGAGAGGTGGGCGGCGCGATGAGGTCTCGGGCGGAGCTGGGTCGGCTGATCGAGGCGGTCTGTGCCGACCGGGAGCTGACCTGCGAGCCGACGGGCGAGTACTCGTACGCGGTCACGCTGCCCGGCACGCACAAGCTCAAGACGGTCTGCAACCTGATCGTCGGGGAGCACTCGCTGCGGATCGAGGCGTTCGTGATGCGCCAGCCGGACGAGCGCCGCGAGGAGCTCTTCACCTGGCTGTTGCAGCGCAACGCCCGGATGTACGGGGTGGCGTTCTCCGTCGACGCGGTCGGCGACGTCTACCTGACCGGCCGGGTGGGGCTGGCCGGGGTGACCGAGGACGAGCTGGACCGGCTCTTCGGCTCGGTACTCACCTACGCGGACGAGTCGTTCGACACCATGCTGGAGATCGGCTTCGGTACGGCGATCCGCCGGGAGTGGGAGTGGCGGGTCAGCCGGGGCGAGTCGTTGGCGAACCTGCGCGCGTTCGCGCACCTCTTCGAGCGGTCGGCGACGGAAAACTCGGGTTTGGACCGCCCCTGACGGGTATGCCCCGGCGGCGGCACCAGGATGTGGCTATGGCCGCGCCGCCTGCCGAGGTCAGATGCGAACCTTTCACAACCTGGGAGTACGGGGCAGCCGTCCCGACTTCCACCCGCAGTGGACCACGACCGCGAGGGGAGGTTGGCGAAGGTTCACCGTCAGAGGGAGCGTGAGGATCTCATGGCTCAGCGGAACAGTTCCGGTCGCGGCGCGACCTCGACCGCGACGAGGCGCCGCTCCGGCGGCGGTTCGGGTGACGTCGACGAGCGCAAGATCAGCATGATGAAGGTCGACGACATCCGGGGACAGCTCAAGAAACGCGGCATTTCAGGCATTTCCGCACTCCGCAAGATGGACCTGGTGAAGAGCCTGGTCCGGACGCTGAAAGCGGAGAGCCGGGGCGGCACGACCGGCCGGAAGGCCAGCACGGCGGCGCCGAGCAAGCGGGCGGGTGCGAAGAAGGCACCGGCCAAGCGCGCCACCGCGAAGAAGACACCGTCGCGTACGGTCGCGGCGAAGAAGGCGCCGGCCCGCAAGACCACCACGGCGCGGGCGACCGCGAAGAAGGCGCCGGCCAGCAGGACCGCCGCGAAGAAGGCGCCGGCCCGCAAGTCGACGGCGAAGAAGGCGCCGGCCCGCAAGTCGACGGCGAAGAAGGCACCTGCCAAGCGCGCCGCCGCGAAGAGGGCACCTGCCCGGAAGACCGCGGCCAAGAAGGCACCTGCCCGCAAGACGGTGGCCGCGGCTCGGAAGGCGCCGGCCGGCAAGGCGGTGACCTCCGCGACCTCCGCGCGAGCCACGACCGGCGCCCAGAAGGCACCGGCCGGCAAGGCCACCGGTCCCGGTAAGGCCACCGGTCCGGGCAAGGCCACCGGCGCCCGGAAGGGTACGACCGCCGCGAAGAGCGGCACCGCCGCCCGCGGGGCGACCGGGGCCCGGAAGACCGCGCCGGCCGGCAAGGCGACCGGCGCCCGGAAGACGACCGGCGCCCGGAAGACGACCGGCGCCCGGAAGGCGACCGGGGCCCGGAAGACGGTCACGCCAGCAGCCCAGGCCAAGCCGTCGACCGCGACCTCGCCGTCGCCCTCGCGGTCGACGTCGTCGAACGGTGGTGGTCAGTCCCGGTCGCTGAAGTACGCCCAACCGATCGCCTCACCCCAGGACTCTCCGGAGCGTCCGGGGCGGAGCCTGGTGACCCAGGACCACGACGTGATCCGGCGGTGGGCGGAGGCCCGAAACGCCCAACCGGCGACGATCGAGGGCACCGAACGCGAAGGTCGGCTCGGCGTACTGACGTTTGACTTCCCCGGTTGGCGGGAAGGCGGACGGCTGAAGCCGGTGAGCTGGGACGACTGGTTCCACACGTTCGACGTACGCCAACTGAATTTCATTTACCAGGAGCAGCTTTCCGACGGTCGGCAGAGCAACTTCTTCCGTACGGAATCGCCGATGCGCGAGGACGGCTGAGTTCCGCGGCGCGGATGGACAGGGAATTTTCCTGGCCGCCCGCACGGTTGCACTCCACGGAGCGCCGGAAATCGACCGTCGGCGGGTGTGATGGGCGAGACAGAGTTACCCGCTTGTCTCGGTCATCCGGCGACAACTAACGTTATTGCACGCGCCACGCTCGGATGCGTTCGGGGGAACGGCAGATCACGCAGATCTGCACACCGGGTGCGGCGCTGGGGGACGGGTGGCCAGGCGAGGCCGTTGGGGGACGGCGCCGCCACCTGTAACCGGCGGTGTGTGCGGGCGACGTTTACGGGGGTGAACGTCGCCCGCCGCCGCCGGTCCATCCTTCTCGGGCCGGTCCATCCTTCTCGGGCCGGTCGATCGTTCTCGGGCCGGTTCCGGCGGGTTCGGGCCACCGGCGCGCGGGCACACCGGCCACCGGTCCGCTCGGCAGGCGGTGGAATTTCTTGTCGCTAGCGCGCCGCCGCCGGGTCGACCGTGAACACGTCTCCGTTGGCCGGCAGGCCGATTTCCCGCCAGCTGAACGGAATTCCCCGCGCCACGTCCAGATCCGTATTGTCCATCAACTGGAAGTGGACATGTGGTTCGGTCGAGTTGCCGGAATTCCCGCACTCCGCCACCGGCTGTCCGGTCCGGACCCGGTCTCCGGGGCGGACGAGCAGCGAACCCCGGCGCAGGTGCGCGTACGCCGCGTACCGGCCGTCGCCGAGGTCCAGGATCAGGTGGTTGCCGAGAATCTGGCCGGGGCCGGCGATCTCCCGGAACAGCCCTTCGAAGACCAGGTAGAGCAGGGCCGGGTAGGAGTTGCGGCTGAGGTGGTCCCGGTTGCGGTCCACGGCGCGCAGCACCGTGCCGTCGGCGACCGCCAGCAGTGGCGCGCCGAAGCCGGGGAAGTCCCGGTTGCGCCGGACCAGTGGCCACCATCCGAAGCCCGGGCGCGGCCGGTCCGACGGCTCGGCGACCAGGTCGATCGCGTACGCCTGGCCGTAGGCGCGCACCCCGTGGCTGGGTACCTTGCTCGCGGGGCTGTTCAGGGCCGACCAGCGGCCGACGACCGGCGGGGCGACCTCGACCGGCGAGTCGGTGTCCGGCTGCGGTCCCCGGGCGAGCAGCCGGCCGAGCACCACCCGCAGCGCGATGGCGAGGCCGATCGCGAGCCAGCCCCAGAGTGACGAGAGGTCGACGAAGAAGCCGGCCACCAGGATCACCAGGAACGCGAGCCAGCAGCAGCGGTGCAGGACCATCAGTGCCTTGTGCGGGTGCATGGGAATCTCCTCTCCGCCGCGCCGGTCAGGCGCGGGCGATCGCCACCGCCACCAGCAGCGGCACGACACGGCCGGCGGGCACCTCGTAGCGTCCCCGGGCGGTGCTGTGCAGCCAGCCGGCGGCGGCGAGTTGGCGCAGGTGGTGGTAGGTCTGGCCGGTCGTGCCCAGACCGTCCAGGGCGGTGAGTTCGGCGACGGTACGCCGGCCGCCGAGGATCTCCCGGAGCAGTCGCAGCCGGACCGGATGGCCGAGCGCGGCCAGTGGTTCCGAGGCGTCGCTCCAGTCGGCGTCCTCGCCGTTCGCGCCGGTCTCGCGGCCTTCGCCGTTCTCGCCTTCCGCACGGCCGAGCAGTGCCTCGGTCGGCAGCCCGTACTGCCAGTCGTAGCGCTCGTTCGTCGGCAGCCGGACGGAGCCGGTGTAGAGCACGCCGCCCCGCTCGGCGCCGAGCCCGGCGAGCCGCGCCTTCAGGCCGTCCAGGGCCCAGAAGTCGCCCTCGGCCGGCGGTGCCTCGGGCCGGGCCGCCGACTCGTCCGCCCAGCGCCGCTCCAGTGCCGCCAGCCGCCGTTCCAGGTCGGCGACCCGCTCCTCCAGTGTCATAACTTCGAGTTTACGTAATTACGTAACAACCTGCCACTGGAAGTCCGCTGAGTCGCTGAGCTGCGACTTCACAGGTCAGACCCGAGCACTCGGCGACCGACGCCGCGTTCGACGCCCATCGGCCGGCGCGGCGGTCGGCTCTGCGATCGGCTCGCCGGTTCGTACGCCGGTCGGCTCGGCGGCCCGGGTCGGCATTCCGGGCTCCCGGGCCGCCGCTTCCAGCTCGGCGCCGCGCAGGGCGCCGGCCCGCCGTTCCCGGGCCGGACCGGAGAGCAGGTGGGCGACCGCCACCACACCGCCGAGGGCCGCACAGCCCAGCCAGAGGGCAGAGTTTCCGAACCGCTCCCGGACGAAGCCGCCGGCGACCGGGGCGACGAACGCCGCCACCGACCAGGAGAGCGAGAAGAGCCCCTGGTAGCGCCCGCGCAGCGCCGCCGGGGACAGTTCGGCGATCAGGGTCGAGTTGGACGGCGAGTTGAGCATCTCGCCGAGGGTCCAGATCAGCACGGTGAGCACGTAGAACCAGGCCGCGTCGGCGAACGCGGTCAGCCCGAAGCCGACCCCGGTGACCAGGGCGGCCAGGGCGAGCACCCGGGACCGGTTCCGTCCCCGGATCAGTCGCGGTACGAAGAGCTGCCCGGCCACGATCAACACCCCGTTGACCGCGATCACCGACCCGTACGTCGACGGCGACAGCCCGTCCTGGCCCATCGCGACCGGCAGCATCGAGATGTGCTGCATGAAGACCAGCGCCACCAGGATGTTCAGCAGTACGAAACCGACGAAGACCCGGTCGCGTAGCGCGCTGCCCAGCCCGCCCCGGTGCGGTGCCGGCAGCCCGGCCCGGTCGACGCGGACCTGGCGGGTCTCGGCCACCTTGAGGAAGATGACCATCGCCGTGGTGACCGTCGTCGCCGCGTCGACCACGAAGAGCAGCAGGTAGCTCGCCTCGGCGGCCAGCCCGGCCAGGATCGCGGCGCAGGCGAAGCCGAGGTTGATCGCCCAGTAGTTCAGCGTGAAGGCGCGCAACCGGTCCCGTTCCGGTACGACGTCGACCATCATCGCGCCGAAGGCCGGCCGGGCCGCCTCGGCGAACATCCCGAGCAGCAGCGCGCCGAGCGCGACCAGCCAGAGGTCCCGGGCCAGTCCGAGGGCGAGCATCATCGCCGCCGCGCCGAGGTGTGCGGTGAGCAGTGTCGGGCGCCGGCCCCAGCGGTCGGCGAGGATGCCACCGGCGAGGGTGCCGACCGCACCGCCGGCGCCCCAGAGCCCGAGCACCAGCCCGGCCTGGAACTCGGAGAAGCCCCGCTCGATGGTGAGGTAGATGGCCAGGAAGACGATGACGAAGGAGCCGAGACGGTTGATCAGGGTGCCGGCCCAGAGGTACCAGAAGGTTCGGGGCAGTCCGCCTGTGGTGTCCTGGAACCAGTTCCGGACCGTCCGCATCCGTACCCCCGTTTGTAATCACCACAAATCCCCGAACGCCTTACGAAGCTAGTCCGGCGGGTCCGGCCTGGTCATCCCGTTTTCCACGTGTCGGTCGTCACCCTGGGTCGCCGCGTGCCCGCTGGCCGGGTCCGGCAGGATGAGTCGCATGACTGTGCGCACGAGTGATCGGCCGGAGGAAGCCGCGGTGGCGGGCGAGGGAGCCACGGTGGGCACGTTGGTGCTGCTCCGGCACGGCGAGAGCGACTGGAACGCCAAGAACCTCTTCACCGGCTGGGTCGACGTGGACCTCACGGCCAAGGGGGAGGCCGAGGCCCGGCGCGGCGGCGAACTGCTGCGCCAGCACGACCTGCTGCCCGACGTGCTGCACACGAGCGTGCTCCGCCGGGCGATCCGCACCGCCGAGCTGGCGCTGAACGCCGCCGACCGGCACTGGATCGCGGTACGCCGCTCGTGGCGGCTCAACGAGCGGCACTACGGCGCGCTCCAGGGCAAGGACAAGAAGCAGACCCTGGCCCAGTACGGCGAGGAGCAGTTCATGCTCTGGCGCCGGTCGTACGACACCCCGCCGCCGCCGATCGCCGACGACGACGAGTGGTCCCAGGCCGGCGACCCGCGCTACGCGCTGCTCCCGCCCGAGCTGATGCCGAAGACGGAGTGCCTGAAGGACGTCGTCGACCGGATGCTGCCGTACTGGTTCGACTCGATCGTGCCGGACATCCTGGCCGGCCGGACGGTGCTGGTCGCCGCGCACGGCAACTCGCTGCGGGCACTTGTCAAGCACCTGGACGGCATCTCCGACGAGGCGATCGCCAAGCTCAACATCCCGACCGGCATCCCGCTGCGCTACGACCTCGACCGGTCGATGCGCCCGCTGGTGTCCGGCGGCGCCTACCTCGACCCCGAGGCCGCCAAGGAGGCCGCCGCCGCTGTCGCCAACCAGGGCCGCTGAGGTGTAAGGAAGGGCCCCTTCTTATACGAAAAGCGATAAGAAGGGGCCCTTCCTTACACCTGGGTCTCGCCGGTGACCAGGTAGACGACCCGGCGGCCGGCGTTGACCGCGTGGTCGGCGTACCGCTCGTAGAAGCGGCCGAGCAGGGTGGCGTCGATCGCGGTCTCCACCCCGTACGGCCAGTCGTCGGCGAGCAGCACCGCGAAGAGCTGCCGGTGCAACTCGTCCATGGCGTCGTCGTCGGAGTCCAACTCGGCGGCGAGGTCGGCGTCGGGCTTGGAGAGCACGTTCGCGATCTTGTCGGCGATCCGGTCCGCCACCCCGGACATCTCGGTGAAGACCGGACGCAGCTCGGCGGGTACCGCCGGGGACGGGTGCCGGCGTACGGCCGTCTTGGCGACGTGGTCGGCGAGGTCACCCATCCGCTCCAGGTCGGCGGCGACGTGCAGGGCGGTGACCAGGGCGCGCAGGTCCGAGGCGACCGGTGCCTGCCGGGCCAGCAGGTCGCAGACCCGCTCCTCGACCTGCCGGTAGAGCGAGTCGATGTCCGCGTCCCGCTCGATCACGCCCTCGGCGGCCGTCCGGTCGGCGGTGAGCAGCGCCCGGGTGGCCTGCCGCATGGCGACCCGGATCGCCTCGGCCATGTCGACGAGCAACTGGCTGACGATGTTCAGGTCGATCCGGAATTCCTCGCGCATGATCACGTCCTGTGGGAGGTGGCGGTTTCGCCGACCGTGGCAGGTTCGCCACGGTCGGTGCTGGAGCTGTCGGTCCCGACCACGGTAGGGGGATCCGGCGGCCCGGAGGTGAACATCGGTGAACGGCACTCGGCCGACGGGTGAACATTCTCGGATGCCCGCGTGATTCGCCCAATTTTGCCTGGTCGACAGGTTAACGATGACCCTACGATCGCCGCGTGGAATGGGGGGTGGTCGCGGGCGTGCTCGTCGGGCTCGGCCTCGGCCTGTCCCTCGGTCCGCTCCGCCACCGGATCGCCGGATGGCTCCCGGTCGGCGGCACCGCGACCGGGCGAGGCGGGACACGCGGCAACAGGAGGCCGGCGATAGGCACTGACGAGCAGGCCGGCGGGTTGCCGGGACTCGGCCGCAAGAGCCTGGACTCACTCCGGGTCGGCGTGGTCGTCCTCGACGGGCACGACGTACCGGTCCTGGTGAACCCGGCCGCGCGGGCGATGGGGCTGCTCCGGGTCGGCAGTACTCCCGGCACGGTGGCCGCGCACCCGATCATCCGTACCCTGGCCGGCCAGGTGCGGCGCACCGGGGTGCGCCGCGAGGTCGAGCTGGACCTGCCCCGGGGCCGCGAGGGCGGGATGTCCGACCCGCTCGGCGTGCACCTGCGGGCGATGGGGCTGGGCGCCGGATACGTCGCCGTCGAGGCGGCCGACGTGACCGAGTCACACCGGGTCGCCCGGGTACGCCGGGACTTCGTGGCGAACGTCAGCCACGAGCTGAAGACCCCGATCGGCGCGTTGCAGCTGCTCGCCGAGGCGCTGCTGGACGCCACCGACCAGACCACCGGGAACGGCACACTCGACCCGTCCGAGGACATGGCGGCGGCCCGCCGGTTCGCCGAGCGGATCCAGCACGAGTCGACCCGGCTCGGCAAGCTCGTCAACGAGCTGCTCGAACTGACCCGGTTGCAGGGCGCCGAGCCGCTGCCCGCGCCGGAACCGGTCGCGCTGGACTGGGTCACCGCCGAGGTGGTGGACCGGACCCGCACCGCCGCCACCGCCCGGGAGATCACCGTGGTGGTGGAGGGGGAGCGGGACCTGACCGTCTACGGCAGCGACAGCCAGATCGCCACCGCGGTCAGCAACCTGGTGGAGAACGCGATCGCGTACTCGGCGGAGCGGACGAAGGTCACGGTGGCGCTGCGCAGCACCGGGGACCACATCGAGATCGCCGTCACCGACCAGGGCATCGGGATCGCCCCGGACGACGTCGGCCGGATCTTCGAGCGCTTCTACCGGGCCGACCAGGCGCGCTCCCGGCAGACCGGCGGCACGGGCCTCGGGCTGGCGATCGTCAAACACATCGCCACCAACCATGGCGGTCGGGTCGAGGTGTCCAGCACCCTGGGGGGTGGCTCGACGTTCACCCTCCGGCTGCCCGCACGTCCACCGGACGCCTTCCTGCCGCCAGCACCGTCAGTTGAGATCGAAACCGGTTCGTTCGGATAGTTCCGGGCGTACCGACACAGAAAGGAAAGTCCGTGGCCCGCGTACTCGTGGTCGAGGATGAGGAGTCGTTCTCCGACGCCCTCTCCTACCTGCTGCGCAAGGAAGGATTCGAGGTGTCGGCCGCCGCGACCGGCCCGGCGGCGCTCACCGAGTTCGACCGTACCGGCGCGGACATCGTGCTGCTCGACCTGATGCTGCCCGAGATGTCCGGTACCGAGGTGTGCCGGCAACTCCGCCAGCGCTCCCAGGTGCCGATCATCATGGTCACCGCCCGGGACAGCGAGATCGACAAGGTGGTCGGGCTGGAGATCGGCGCCGACGACTACGTCACCAAGCCGTACTCGCCGCGCGAGCTGGTCGCCCGGGTCCGGGCGGTACTGCGCCGGCGCGGCAACGAGACGATCGAACCGGGCACCCCGACGCTCGCCGCCGGCCCGGTCCGGATGGACATCGAGCGGCACGTGGTGACCGTCGACGGCTCCCCGGTGCAGCTTCCGCTCAAGGAGTTCGAGCTGCTGGAGCTGCTGCTCCGCAACGCCGGGCGGGTGCTCACCCGGGGACAGTTGATCGACCGGGTCTGGGGCGCGGACTACGTCGGCGACACCAAGACCCTCGACGTACACGTCAAGCGGCTGCGTTCGAAGGTCGAGCCGGAGCCCTCCGCGCCGCGCTTCATCGTCACCGTCCGGGGCCTGGGCTACAAGTTCGAGCCGTAGGCCGGGTCGGTCGCGGTCTCCGACGGCCCGGGTCGCTGTCCCCGCCGGCCCGGGTCGCTGGCTCCGGCGGCTCGGCTCAGCTCCGGGTGTTGCGCGGTCTGCGCTGCGGTGCCGGGCGGCGGCCGGCGGCGGCGGCCTTCGGGCTGGCCGGCTCCCGGCCCGCCTCCTGCGGACGGTCCAGCACCGGGTCGGCCCCGGCGGTCGCCGGGTGCGTCGCCACCAGGCCGCGCCGCTCCCGCTCCGCGCAGAGTTCGGCGAGCTTCGCGTACGCCGCCTTGCCGACCAGCGCGGTCAACTCCGGGGAGTACGACAGGTACATCGGCTCGGTGCCGACGTGCGCCTCCGGCGACGAGGTGCACCACCAGTCGAGGTCGTGCCCGCCCGCGCCCCAGCCCCGCCGGTCGAACTCGCCAAGCGTGCTGACCAGCACCTTCGTCCCGTCCGGCCGCTTCACCCAGTCCTGGTCCCGGCGCACCGGCAGCTGCCAGCAGACATCCGGCTTGTATTCCAGCGGATGTACGCCGTCGCGCAGCGCCTGGGCGTGCAGCGCGCAGCCGCCCCCGCCGGGGAAGTCGGCGTCGTTGAGGAAGACGCACGGCGCCTCCTCGCCCCGGGTCGCCGTACGCCGGGCCGGGGTCTCGCCGTCCACCGAGTCCAGCTCGGTGTAGTTCTTGAAGCCGCGCCGGTAGTGCTGCCAGGTCTGCGGGGTGAGCCGCTTGACCGCCGAGCGGACCCGCTTCTCGTCGTCGGCGTCGGTGAAGAACGCGCCGTGCGAGCAGCAGCCGTCGGCGGCCCGGCCGGCGATGATGCCGTGGCAGGTCTGGCCGAAGACGCAGGTCCAGCGGGAGAGCAGCCAGGTCAGGTCGGCCCGGACCAGGTGTTCGGGGTCGGCCGGGTCGGCGAACTCGATGAACTCCCGGGGGAAGTCGAGCGGTACCTCCCGGCTGCGAGGGTCGGCGGGGTCGTCCACCAGGATCCGGAGCTGGTCGCGTGCTGCTGCCACCCGCTCAGCCTACGCCCGCTTTCCGCCCACGACCTGCGTCTAGTGTCTTTGCCATGCGACTCGGCGTGCTTGATGTCGGTTCCAACACGGTGCACCTTCTGGTCGTGGACGCCCACCACGGCGCACACCCCTGGCCGGCGCACTCGGAGAAGGCGGTGATCCGGCTCGCCGAGCAGATCGGCCGGGACGGCGAGTTGACCGTGGCCGGCGCGGACGCGCTGGTGGCGGCGGTGAACGAGGCGAAGATGTCGGCGGCCCGGCTGACCGCCGACGACGTGCTGGCCTTCGCGACCTCCGCGGTCCGGGACGCCACGAACGCGGCCGAGGTGCTGACCCGGGTCCGGACCGAGACCGGGGTACGCCTCCAGGTGCTCTCCGGCGCCGACGAGGCCCGGATGACCTTCCTCGCCGTACGCCGGTGGTTCGGCTGGTCGGCGGGGCGGCTGCTGGTGCTGGACATCGGCGGCGGCTCGCTGGAGCTGGCCGCCGGGATCGACGAGGAACCGGAGTTCGCCCAGTCGTTGCCGCTCGGCGCCGGCCGGCTCACCCGGGACTGGCTGGACGTGGGGCCGGAGAGCACCCACACCCCCTCCTCGGCGGCGGTGGCGAAGCTTTCGGCGTACGTCGAGGAGATGCTGGACACCGTCGTCGACGACACCGTCGAGGTCGGCTGGGACCGGGTCGCCGCCACCAGCAAGACGTTCCGGACCCTGGCCCGGCTGGCCGGGGCGGCGCCCTCGTCGGCCGGGCTCTGGGCGCGCCGCCGGCTCTCCAGGACCGGGCTGCGGCAGGTGATCGGCTTCATCCGGCACATCCCGCCGGGCAAGCTCGCCGAACTGGAGGGCGTCGGCGCGCGCCGGGCACACCAACTGCTGGCCGGGGCGATCGTGGCCGAGGCGACGATGCGCCGGCTCGGGGTGGCGGACCTGGAGATCTGCCCGTGGGCGCTGCGGGAGGGGGTGATCCTGCGCCGGCTCGACCTGCTGGAGCCGGCGCAGGGGCCGAGAGAGCCGGTCTGACCTGCGTTTTCGCCCTCCGTGGGGGTTCTGCGCCAGGTCCGTCACCGGGTGCGGCGCGCCGGGTAGGGCTACCCTGAAGCCGTGACCACCCGCGTACTGCTGTCCAGTTCCTCGGTCTTTCCCGAGCCGACCGCGGCCGCCTTCCAACTGGCGTCAGCGCTCGGTTACGACGGCGTCGAGGTGATGGTCTGGACCGACGCGGTGAGCCAGGACGCCGGGGCGCTGCGCGGGCTGGCCACGCACTACGGCGTACCGGTGCTCTCGGTGCACTCGCCCTGCCTGCTGGTCACCCAGCGGGTCTGGAGCCCCGACCCGTGGGAGCGGCTGCGCCGCTCGGCGGAGCTGGCCGAGACGCTGGGGGCGCCGACCGTGGTGGTGCACCCGCCGTTCACCTGGCAGCGGGAGTACGCCCGCTCGTTCGTCGACGGTCTCGGCAGGCTCGGCGACGAGTTCCCGGGGATCCGGTTCGCGGTGGAGAACATGTACCCGGTCCGGATGGCCGGCCGGGAGTTCGTGCCGTACATGCCGGGCTGGAACCCGACCGAGACCGGTTACCCCGCCTACACCCTGGACCTGTCGCACTGCGCCGCCTCGCACAGCGACGCGCTGGAGATGGCGGACATGATGGGGGCCGCGCTGGCGCACGTACACCTCGGGGACGGCACCGGGGAGGGCCGCGACGAGCACCTGGTGCCCGGCCGGGGCACCCAGCCCTGTGCCGAGCTGTTGACCTCGCTCGCCGGCCGGGGCTTCTCCGGCTCGGTCGCGGTGGAGGTCTCCACCCGGCGGGCCCGCAGCCGGGCCGACCGGGAGAGCGACCTGCGGGCGGCCCTGGAGTTCGCCCGGCAGCACCTGTCCGCGCCGACCCCGGTCGACGCCCGCTGAGCCGCCAGACCCTACGGGGGTCCGGTTGCCGGTCGGCTGGAAACTCGACGAGCCCCGCCGGTCGCGATGGCGCTGGTCGAGCTCGCCCGCGGCCGCCCGGACCGGGATCGGGGCAGGTGGTCAGCTCGGGCAGGTCCAGCGGATCGGCCAGTCGTCGCTCCGGCCGCCGATCCGGGTACCGTCCTCGCTGATCGTGGCCCCGGACGGGTTCCCGGCGTTGTCGGCGGTGACGTGCCGCAACCTGCCGTCGGGGTAGCGCAGCCGCACCCCGCTGCCGTCCCGCCGATTCAGCACCAGGTGGTCCCGGCCGTTGACCGCGCCGACGACGCCGCTGCCGACCTCGGTGACCGCGCCGGTACGCAGGTCCCACACCACCGCGACGCCCGGCTCATCCCTGCCGGGTGCCCCGTCCGGTGTCCCCGTCCCGGCAGCCGCGCCCGCCGGATGCGCCACCCCGTACGCCAACTCGCCGCGTACGCCGTGCGCGCCGGCCCGGCCCAGCCCGGCGGGTCGGGGCAGGAGGCTGCCCCGGCCGGAGGCGTCCCATCGGTACGCGTCGCCTCCGGCACCGCTCACCCCGGCGGTGACGCCCGAGTCGGAGATGCCGGTCGCGAACGTCCTGCCGCCCGGCAACCCCGTCAGCACGTCCACCCGGGCGGTGGCGGTGGTGCCGCGCCAGATCGCCGCCCTGGTCACCGAACCCTGGTACACCACGCCGGCGACCTCACCCCGGGCGTTGATCCCGCGCGCCTCGGCGCCGGTGTGGCCGGCCGGCACCGGCAACTCGACGACCTTGCCGTCGACGTACGCCCAGGCGATCCGCTGCTCCCCGCCGCGGAAGGCCGAGCCGACCACCACGCCACGGTCGTCCACCCCGTTGGCCGAGGCCCAGCCGTCGACCGGGATGCGCTCGACCCGGTCACCGTCCCAGCGGACCGCGATCACCTGGCTCTCCGCCGTGCTGTAGCTGCCGGCCAGATAACGGCCGTCCGGCGAGCCCGTGTCGACCGCACCCCTGATCGCCTCCGGCGGCAGGGCGAGGCGTACCCCCGCGCAGATCATCGCGGCCTCGACCTCGGCCCGGGTCAGCGGCGTACGCTCGCTGGGGGTGCCGGCGGCGATGCCGGGGCCGGGCCGCGGGCCAGGATCGACGCCGGGAAGCGAGAACGCGACGCCGGCCAGCACCGCCAGCACCGCGGCGCCGGCCCCGACCGACAGGCGCCGGCGGCGGCGCCGGACGCGCCGGCCCTCGGCGACCAGCCCGGTCGCGCTGATCCGACTCGGCGGAAGCGTCTCGGCGCCGATCCGGTCCCGCAGGTGTACGCCGAAATCGTTCATCTCTTCCTCACTTCCGCCAACTCCGCCCCGTCCTGCACCGACCACTGCTCGCGCAGCAGCGTGCGCATGGTGGCGAGACCCCGGGCGGTCTGACTCTTGACGTTGCCGGTCGAGCAGTTGAGTGCGGCGGCGGTCTCCGCCACCGACATGTCGCAGAAGAACCGCAGCACCAGTACCGCCCGCTGGCTCCGGCCCAGGGTGGCCAGCGCGGCCCGGATCGCCTGGGCGTCCTCGGTGCTGGCGACCGGTTTCGCCACCGGTTCCGGTAGCGGCCGGGCGAGCAGCACCCGGGACCACCACCGGCGGCTCTCGTCGACGTAGCGCCGGACCAGGATGCGGTGCACGTAGCCGTCGAGGTTCTCGACGGTGTGGATCCGTGACCAGTGCAGGTAGACCGAGAGCAGGGTGGACGAGACGACGTCGTCGGCCCGGCTGAGGTCGTTCGTCAACAGGTACGCGGTACGCCGTAATCGCTCGAGCGACGTCGAGACGTACTCGACGTACTCCTGTTCCTCCACCGTCGACACCCGGTCTCCCCTCTGCGCGGTGTACACCCGCTATCGGCGCGACACCGTGGATCGGTTGCACGGGTGCCCGGGAAAGTCCGGGAGGATGCCGATCAGGTGGCGGTGACGCCGCAGGCCGCCCCGTTCAGGGTCACTCCGGCGGGCGGTCCGGCCAGGGTGCCGGAGTCGAGCTGGGGTTCCAGGGTCAGAGTCTCGCCGACGCCGAACTCGTCGCTCCAACCGGACCACCAGAGCACGACGTCGCGGCCGTGCTGCGCGAAGGCGTACGGGAGGTACCTGATCTGCTGGTCGGCGGAGAGGGTGAACCGGATCGAAGCGCCGGAGAGCGGCGTGGGCCCGGTGTTGCTGACCAGCACGGCGGCCGGGCGCCCGGGGGCCGCCGGGCGGTACCCGAACCGGCAGGCCGCGGTCGGGTCGGCGGCGGTCCGGGCCCGGGTGGTCGGCGACGGCGCGGAGACGTTGCCGGAGACGTCCCGGGCGATCAGGTGGAACCGGTAGTGCAGGTCCGGGATCAGCCGGTTGACCGTGGTCGAGGTGCTCGGACCGCCGCCGAGCACCGTGGGATTGCCGGTCTGCTCGGCCGCGCCGTAGAGCAAATAGGTCGGTGCGGAGGCGTTGTCGGTGGCCGCCGCCCAGCTCAGCGTCGCGGAGGTGGCGGTGACGTTCGACGGCACCGGTGCGCCGGGGACGCTCGGCGGCTCGGAGTCGACAGGTGCCGGGTCGGTCCGGAAGCTGACCGGCGCCGAGAACCGGCTCTGGTTGCGGCCGTCCGAGGCCCGCACCGTCCAGGTGTACGTGGTGCCCGGCGTCAACCCGGTGAACCGGTACGACGGCACGGTCGTGTTGTTGTGGAAGCCGTTGCCGCCGTCACGCAGGTACCAGACCTCGTAGCCGGTGACGGTGACGTTGTCGGTGGAGGGGCGCCAGGTGAGCAGCGCCGAGGTCTCGGTGACCTCGGTGGCGACAGGTGCGCCGGGCGTGCTGGGCGGGACGGTGTCGACCGGCGGCGCGGAAGCCGGCGGTCCGGCGGCGGTGACGGTGGCCAGCGTGCCGAGTACGGCCCACAGACCGATGGGACGGATCATCACTGCCTCCCGGAGCGCCCGTGCAACTAATAGACAGACTTAAATCATCGCACCTGCTCGCGGGTGGATTTGTGACTCATCTCGCGCCTCGGTTGCCCGCTTCTGCGGCTCGGTGACGTCGTCCGCTCCGCCGGTTTCCGTCGGGCGGAATGTCGGAGCGGCTCAATACCATCGGCGGATGGTCACCGTAGCCGACGTGCGGGCGCTGGCCCGGACACTGCCGCGCAGCAGCGAGCACCTGATCCGCGACCGGGTGAAGTTCCGGGTCGGCGCGATCGTCTACGTCGCGTTCTCCCGGGACGAGACGACGATGCGCTTCGGCTATCCCAGGGAGGAGCGTGCCGCCCTGGTCGCCAGCGACCCGGAGCTGTTCTTCCTGCCCGACAGGTCCGACCTGCGGTTCCACTGGGCCTGCTGCCGCCTGGACCGGCTCGACCACGACCAGATGACCGAGCTGGTCACCGAGGCGTGGCGGATGGTGGTGCCGAAGTTCCTGGCCCGGCAGCGCCTTCGAGCGCACTGACCCGACGCGGTGGAGGTCACGGGTGCCACGACTGACGGGGGTCGCCCTCGAGGGGGGTGAAACCGGGGCAGTCACACGGCAGTCCGTACGAGTCCCACTCGGTGCAGCCCTCGTCGGTGTGCACGCCGTACGGGTGCGACCTGTCGACGTGGCTGCACTCGCAGGACGGGCCCTGGTCGAGTTGAAGCGTCACAGCCATTCCATCACAGGTGTTCAGACGCGCATCTGGCGCCGACCGGCCGGGGCACTTCCATCCGGCTATGCGCTATCGCAGCGAGCCGGGGAGGCGGTTGCCCGTTGCCGGTCAAATCTCGGCGGGCGACGTCAGCGTCCTGCGGGCTTTGGCGGCGGGTCGCGCGGCAAACGCCCGCAGGGCCGCCGACGGAACACAGAATCATTGCTGGGCGACACTGGAGCTTGTAGCCTCCGGCTCGTGGCATGGCTCGTGGAGCGGATGATGCCGCGACAGGTCGCGCCCTTCGAAACGACCCCATACCTGAGTAAGGAACCTGGGCCTGTCGAAAGGTTCCCTGTCCCGAGGCAACCCGACGGTCCAGGAGAAGACGGCATGACGATCATCACCATGGGTACCGACCGGAGCACCGCCGAGCGGTTGGCCGCGATCCGGGGCACGGCGAAGCCGAAGCGGCAGAACGCGCGTGCCATCGCCGCGCTGACCCGCAACCCGGGCTGCGCCCGGCGGGCGGTGCTGGACACCGCCGGGGTGGACAAGCAGCGGCTGGCGGCGTACGTCGACTTCCCGGCCCGGTTCGGGCAGTCCGGCTTCGCCATCGCCCGGGGCAACGCGTTCGAGGCGCAGGTGAAGGCGAGCGGCGCCGCCGAGCTGGTGAAACTGCTCCGGGAGCGGCTCGGGCTGCCGATCCCCGAGGTGGCCTACGACGACCTGGAGACGGTGACCGGTCGGGAGAAGGAGACGCCCGAGGTCCGGTACGCCCGGTCCCGCGCCCTGCTGCTGCGGGCCGCCGCCGGTGCCGACGGTGCCGGCACGCTCTTCGACCATCCGCTGCTCGCGCTCGACGTGGCGGGCCAGCGGGTCTATCTCGAACCGGACCTGATCGCCTTCCGGCACGAGGGGCGGTTCCACGTCGTCGAGATCAAGTCGTTCGCGGTGGTGGACGGGCAGGCCGATCCGGCCAAGGTGTCGGCGGCGGCGATCCAGTCGGCCGTCTACGTGCAGGCGATGCGGGTGATGCTGGCCGAGGCCGGGCACGACCCGGAGATCGTGTCGCACGACGTCGTACTGGTCTGCCCGCGCGACTTCTCCAACTCCCCGACGGCGGTACTCGTCGACGTACGCCGGCAGCTGGCCGTGCTGCGGCGGCAGCTGCGCCGGATGACCAGGGTGGAGGCGATGCTCGCCGCGCTGCCGCCGGACCTCAGCTTCGACCTGGCGCCGGACGGCGACGGTGTGCCGACCCGCTCCCCGGAGTCACTTGTCGACGCCCTGCACACCGTCGACGCCCGGTACGTCCCGGACTGCCTGTCGGTCTGCGAACTGGCCTACTTCTGCCGGGCCGAGGCGCGCGGCTGCACCGCCGCGCTCGGCACCTCGGCCCGGGAGGAGCTGGGCGGAATCGAGCGGGTCGAGACCGCGCTCGGGCTGGCCAGCGGCAGGTTGGCGGCGGCCGAGGACCAGGCGGAGGCGGCGGCACTGCTCCGGAACGCCGCCCGGCTCCGCGCCGAACTGCTGGCGCCGGGCGGGGCGGCCGGCGGGTGACCGGTGGCGGCGCCGGGCGCCACGGCCACCGAGAGCTGGGTCCAACTCCGTCGATGACGGCCCCCGCCATTGATCGAAATCGGGGTATCCTTTCGTCGCCATGGTGATCGGTCATTCGGCCGACCGGCGCGGCCGATTCGTGTGATCCCACTGATCACGGTCGTGCGGGCCGGATTCGTCGTCGAACCGAGTGTCGAGGTCACCTGCGTTTCCACGGGGGAAATCGCGGTGGTGTGTCCGAGCGTGCCGGCAGACGCCTGAGGTCGGCCGGCTCGTCGGTGTCGCACGCCCGTTGCCGCTTCCTGCACCAGGTCGCGGTCGTCCCCCTGGAAGCACCGTCGCAACCCGACCGCACCCCGGTGTCGGTTGTGGCGAACGCCTCCGGCGCACGAGGCGCCGGGGGAGACCAGGAGAGGATGCACGTGAGGAAGACGAACCGACTGCTGTTGGCCGGCGCGATGCTGCTGGGCGTTCTCGCCCCGGCGGCACCCGTGGCGGCCGTGCCGGGCGAGTCCCCGGACGTCACGCCGTTGATCGTGGGTGGCCGTGACGCGACCGAACCGTACCCCGGGATGGCCTCGCTCCAGCGGCACAGGGACGGCGACCCGAACTGGCACGCCTGCGGGGCGGTCCTGATCCACGCCGAGTACCTGCTGACGAACGCACACTGCGTCGCGAACCTCGACGGCACCGCCCCCGACCCCAACCTCTTCCATGTGCGGATCGGCTCGCACGACCGTACCAGCGGCGGCGTCGTCCGCGATCTCGACAGCATCTTCGTGCACGCCGACTGGGACTGGGGCAGCGGTGACAACCGGGTGGCCGACATCGCGCTGCTGCGACTGGGCAGCCCTGTCCGGTTGGACGCCTACGCCATTCCGCGGCTCATCCGGGTCGACGGTCCGGCCCGGCTGCTCGGCTGGGGGTCGACCAAGCCGACCGGTGAGGGCCCGGCGCCGGTGATCCTCCAGGAACTCGACACGCGGCTCCTGCCCGGCTCCGCTGCCTGCGCGGGTGCCGCTCCGGCACAGTCGGAGGGGGAGATCTGTGTGGACAGCCCGGCCGGTTCGGGCGCCTGCTTCGGCGACAGCGGCGGTCCGGCGCTGACGCGCCAGGCCGGAGAGTGGGTGCTCGTCGGCACGGCGAGCCGCGAGACCAACAAGCAGTGCGGGGTCGGTCCGCTGGTCTACACCTCGTCGCTCTACTACAGGTCCTGGATCGACGAGGTGATCCGCACCGGAACGGTGCCGCCGGGTACGGGACGGGCCGCGGACCCGACCGCCGGCTCCGCCGCTGACGGCCACCGATGGCTCGCGGGGGGCGGGTCGGCGGTCTGACCGGGTAGCTCCGGTAGCCGCCGGAG
Organism: Plantactinospora sp. WMMB782; assembly: GCF_049179135.1. NCBI lineage: Bacteria > Bacillati > Actinomycetota > Actinomycetes > Micromonosporales > Micromonosporaceae > Plantactinospora > Plantactinospora sp. WMMB782. Next base: position 3,376,240 of record NZ_JBMHMC010000007.1, read on the forward strand.
CTACCCGGCGGGAGTGAGAGGGTGTCGCGGACCCGTCGGAACGACAAGGGTCCGCGACACCCCGCGCTTCGGCGGTGCGGCCCGCGTCGGCGGGGTGGTTTCCTGCCCACACCGCACGCGGGCCGCTACCGGAGGTCGCGTACGTTCCGGAGAACGGAGACCGGCCGTCCGTTCGGGTCGGGCACGCTGGCGGTCACGTTCCGTACGGTGACGCCGTCGATGTGTCGTAGGTACCAGCCGTAGCCGGGTGGGGCGGTCCAGTGCCACGCCTCCGGATAACGGCCGTCGTACTCGTCGGGTTCGACCGGAGCGGCGGAGCCGCCGGAGAGCAGGTCGAACCGGATGTCGTCGAGCAGTACGTCGTAGATTCCGGCCGTGCCGCCGGCCTCCTGGGTGCCGGAGAGCAGCGCGGCGTTGCCGAGGTGGTTCGCGGGACGGCCATCGGCGATCCCGGTGGCGACGATGTCCTCGAAGCGCAGCCCGCTTACCCACCTCGGGTCGAGCGCCGGATGCGGCACCCCGGCGCCGTCGACCCAGACCCGGCGGCCGAGCAGGACGAAGACCGCCCGGCGGGTCCGGTCGACGGTGATCCGCCGGAACGTGACGTCGTGGACCGCGCCGCCGTCGACGGCGGTGATCACCAGCGCGCCGATTGTGACGTTCTTGACCAGCACGTCCTCGACCACGATGCCCTGGAACATGCCGTGACTGGCGGTGCCCAGCTTGACCCCGTTGGCCCGGGTGGAGGCGCCGACGGTGGAGAGCCGCACCACGGCGCCCCGCACCCCGTGGCTGGGTGAGTCCGGCTCCACCTGGGCGCTGTCCGTCGGGTGGGTCTTGAAGCAGATCGCGTCGTCGTCGGCGAAGACCGCGACCCGCTCGACGAGGACGTCGTGGCTGTCGACGATGTCGATGCCGTCGCGACCGCCGACGATGCTGCTGTCGATGTCGACGTCCGCGATGGTCAACCCGTCGATCTCGGTCGGCACCAGCCCCCAGGCGCCGGAGTCCCTGAGGTGGATGTCGCGGACCGTGACGTCGGCGCCCCGGGCCAGATAGACGGCGGCCGGCCCGGTCCGTTCCGGCGACAACCCGGTCCACGCCGGGTTCCGGCCGTCGCCGTCGATCACCCCGCCGCCGGTGATCGCCAGGTTGTCGGCGCGGTGCGCGAAGAGCAGGGCCCGCTGCACCAGCCCGCCGACGAACGGCGGATTGTCGGTACCGCCCCGCAGCGGCGGATAGCCGGCCTCGTCCCGGCTGCCCAGCAGCTTCGCGTCCGGGGCGACGAAGAACGTCAGGTCCGACTTCAGGCGCACGGTGCCGGACCGGAAGACCCCGCCGGCCAGCAGTACGGTGCCACCGGCCGGGGCAGCGTCGACGGCACGCTGGATCGCCGGACCGTCGTTCGTGATTCCGTCGGCTACCGCCCCGTGGTCGCGTACGTCCACGACGGTGCCGGCCGGGACGGGCAGCGGGTTCTGGTGCACAAGTACCCGGTCGACGAGCAGGGTGCCGCGCTGGCCGGCGCCGACGGCGAACCACAGCCGGCCGATGTCGACGGCGCCCGGATCGCGGAACGGGTACCGGGTGGGTGCGGCGGTGCTGCCGCCGGTCGGGTGGCGTCGGCCGTCGACGTACACGGTGAACTGCCGGGCGGGGACGTCCAGCACCAGCCGGACGGTGTACCACTCGCCGGGGCGGACGCCCGACACGAGCACGTGGTTGGCGCTGCCGGTGACGAGTTGCAGGTGCCCGTCGCTGAACTGGAGCGCCGCCGCCGTACGCCCGTCCGCGCTCTGCGCGTAGAGCGCGACCTTGACCCCGGCGGTCTCCTCGGTGCGCAGGTTCGCCAGCACGTTGACCGTGCCGCCCTGGGCGGGAAAGCTCCGCACCGCGCCGGCCTCGCCCGAGGTGCCGGTCTTGGCCAGTCGCAGGCTGCGGTCCTCGACACTCGGCACGGCGGCGACGGCCGCGCTGCCGCCGGTGCTGGTCAGCGTGTAACCGGGCGGAGGCGGTGCGCCGACGGGCGTCTCGTCGAACAGGTCGAACGCCCGGTAGGACACGGTCGGGTCGGGCACCCGGCGCAGCGAGACGTTGTCGACGTGCAGGATTCCGGGATAGCCGGCGCCGATGCCGAAGGTGAGCCGACCGACGTCGGCGGTGGGTTGCCGGAACGGCGCGTCGGCGAGCAGTCGCGCCCCGTCGACGTAGAGGTCGAACCGCTGCGGCCCGGTACGCAGCACCACCCGGACGACGTACCAGCGCTGGGCCGACGCCGGGGCGAGGACGGTGCCGGTCCCGGCGACGTGGAACCGGCCGTCCCGGATGGCGATGCTGGCCGCCGGGGTGCCGGCGGAGCCGGCGACGTAGAGCACGTTGAACCAGCCGGTGGCCCGGTCGACCCGGACTCGGGCCGCCGTCTCCACGGTGCCGGCGAGCGGGTGTGCGGAGTCGCGCCCGGCGGCCACGCTTGACGCCGTACCGGATTTGGCGATTCGCAGGCTCCGGTCGGTCTGGTCGGGCAGTGCCGCGACGCCGACGGTGCCACCGGAGGTGTCGGCGCCCCAGCCGGCCGGAACGCTGCCGGTGGCGGCGTCGTTGAAGTGTTCGCTCACCGCACCCGTCGCACCCGTCGCACCGGCCCCGGCAGCGGGTGGCACCCCGGCGGCGGCGAACGGCACTTCAGCGGCGACCTGCGGCACCGCCCCGGCGACGCGTGGCAGCGGGGCCGCCAGGGCGGCGGTGGTGGTCGGTCCGACCGGGTACAGCGGGTGACCGGCCAGCAGTGTCACCAGAACCAGGGCGGCCGTCGATCTGCGCACGGCCCGGAACTGTAGCGAAGTAACGCCGGCGGCGCCGTCCTGTCACCCCGGGTCGGCTCGCGGTCGTCGGTTGGCGAAGCGGGCGGGAACGCTTCACCGGTAGCCGCCGCGCGACCGTCGGGCGGTCCTCCCGGTGTCCGTCCGCGGACGCCACGAGATCCGGGTGATTGCTGGAGAACACTGGAACTTGTACTCTCCGGCTCGTGGCCCGGTCCGTGGAAGTGCTGGAACGCGGGATCGGCGCCCGCCGGGACGGGATCCGGCGCCCGGCGCGGGTGCCGGTGCGGGACCCGGGCCGCGCCGACCGGCTCCGGGCCGAGAAGCTGCTGCCGGTGGCGGCCGGGTCGGTGTGAGTACCCTGACCGCGCTGGCCCGGGCCGAGGCGGTGGCGGCCGGGCGCGCCCAGCGGATCACCACCGTGCGCCACCTGCACGTAAGCGACCGGCCGCTGGTCTTCATCCCGCTGAGCATGGCCGGCGAGGCCAACGCGCCGCTGGCCGCGCTGGTCGGCGACGATCCGGCCGCGCCGACGCTGCTGGTGGTGCCGCAGCCGCGCAACCGGGACCAGCGGTTCGGCTTCGCCGCCGAGCTGGCCGAGGTGCTGCTGCCCTATCTGGACAGCTTCCGGGGCGTCACCGAGGCGGTTCCGGCCAACCGGGGCAGGGAGATCCGCTACCGGTACGTCGACGCGCCGCAGGTGCTGGTGCCCAATCCGGCCGGGATCGGCTTCGTCCGGCTGTTCGGGCGGTCGACCCGGTTCCGGCGTACCGACGGGGACTATCCGGTGCACCCGTCGGTGCCGCTGCTCGGGCAGTGGTTGACGTTCCTGGCGGACCGGGCCGAACATCCCGGCTCGGGAATGCTGCTGGCGATGACCGAGGCGCTCGGACTGCACTGGGCGACCGGGCAGTCCGCGCTGGAGGACGCGCACCTGGCGGCGCTGCTGGCCTGGATCGACCCGGTCGACGGGCACGGCGGTGCCGACGCGGCGGTGCTGGCCGAGGACCCGTTGCGCTGGCCGCCGGCCGGGCCGGTGACCGACCCGACCTTCGACAACGAGATCCTGGCGCCCGCGATGACCGGCTACGAGGAGGCGGCGGCCAGTGGCGACGAGACGCGGCGGTCGCGGGCGCTGGGCGTACTCGAAGAAGCCGTGCGGTCGCAGCTGCGGCCGACCTGGGAGCTGATGTGGCGGGGCGTGGCGCTGCTCCGGGAACTGCCGGCCGGGGCGCGGGTCGCCGGTCGCTGGGCCGAGGACCGGGACGTGTTCGGCAACTTCGCGCTCCATGTCGACGGTGGCGGGCATCCGCAGCCGCGCCGGGACGGGGCGGTCAACGCGGCGCACCGGCTACACAGGCTGGAACGGGCGTCGCAGTCGTACGCCGTGCAGCGCGCCTACGACGACCCGCTGGTGATGGCCGACCACCGGCTGACCGGGGAGGCTTTCCTGGGTGAGGTGACGTTGGCGGCCCCGAACCGGATCGACGACAGCGGGAAGCGGCGGGTGCTGCGGCCCCGGATCCAGGTGACGACGGCGGATGTGGTGCTGGTGCCGGTGGGGGCGGTGCTGCACTCGCCGAGCCGGCCGGGGCAGAAGGCGCGGGTCGTCTTCGTCACGCCTGATCCGTCGTCCGGGCGGACCGACGTGGTGCTGGAGCTGTCGGGTGGGTTGGGCCGGTCGCTGACCCCGGCGCCGGGGAGCGTGCCGGAGCTGGGGGACCAACTCTGTTACACGACGCTGTCGGACTCGTTCATGCCGCCGGGAGAGTTCCCGAGCCGGGACGAGACACCGTGGACACACGGCGGGCCGCCGAAGGCGTACGAGGAGCCGGTCGCGCCGAGCGTCGACGACGCCCGGGAGGAGTGGTCGTGATTTCGCCTCCCGGCTTGTTCGTCCGCGGTGGTGCGGCCGGGCGGTTGGCGCTGCCGCCGGGTGAGGCGGCCCGGCGGGTGGTCGGGGAGGTGCTGGCCGACCTGCGCGGCGGGGACCACCGGGGGGTGGTCGTCGACTCGCCGCCGGGAGCCGGGAAGTCGACCCTTGTGGTGCGGGCGGCGGGCGAACTGGCCGAGGCGGGCGAGCCGCTGATCGTGATCGCCCAGACCAACGAGCAGGTCGACGACCTGATCGACCGGCTGGCGCGGGCGAAGCCGGAACTGCCGATCGGGCGGCTGTCGGCCAACGAGTACACGGCGACGGACCGGATCAGGAACTATTCGACGGTCCGGGTCGCGGCAAAGGTCGCGGACCTGGGCGGCTCGTCCGTGATCATCGGTACGGCCGCCAAGTGGGCCCTGGTCTCCGAGGGGCGCTGGCCGTGGGCGATCGTGGACGAGGCGTACCAGATGCGTTCCGACGCCCTGCTGCGGGTGGCCGGCCGGTTCGACCGGGCGCTGTTCGTGGGTGATCCGGGGCAGCTCGATCCGTTCTCGACGGTGGAGACGGAACGCTGGACCGGGCTGACCTGGGATCCGATGCAGTCGGCGGTGGCGGCGCTGCTGCGACACAACCCGGACCTGCCGGTGCACCGGTTGCCGGTGTCGTGGCGGCTGCCGGCCTCGGCGGCCCCGGTGGTGGCCGAGGCGTTCTATCCGTTCACCGGCTTCTCGGCCGGTACGACGGCTGACCAGCGGGCACTCTCCTTCACGGCCGCCGGGTTCGGTGCCGGGCCGGTGGACGAGGCGTTGGAGCTGGCGGCGTCCACGGGGTGGGCGCTGTACGAGCTGCCGGCGCGGCACACGCTGCGGACGGACGGGGAGGCGGCGGACGCCTGTGCCCGGTTGGCGCTGCGGGTGTTGGAGCGGGGTGCGGTGGCGGTGTCGGAGCGTTCGCCTGAGGGTGCTCCCGTGACCGCTGACCGGATCGCGGTGGGGGCGGCGCACCGGGACCAGGTGGCGGCGATCCGGGCGCGACTCGGGGCGGCCGGCGCGGGGATCACCGTGGACACGGCGAACCGGTTGCAGGGGCGCGAGTACGACGTGGTGATCGTGCTGCATCCGCTGTCGGGACGGCGGGACGCGACCGCGTTCCACCTAGAGGCGGGACGGTTGTGTGTGCTGGTGTCGCGGCACCGGCACGCGTGTGTGGTGGTGGCGCGGGCGGGGATCGCCGAGCTGCTGGACGCCCATCCGTCGACCGAGCCGGTGCACCTGAACGTACCGGTCAAGTTCCCGGACGGTTGGGAGGCCAACCAGTCGGTGTTGGCGCATATCGCGAGCCACCGGGCAGTCGCTCGACCCCACCATGCATGAGGAGCGGCACTCAGGTTGCGATATTCCGAGCCGCTGCATACGTGTTGAAGGTGGCGGGCGCGACCAGTACCGCGTCTGCCTTCGGCAGCGGGTCCGGCTCGTCAGGCTTCCGACGCTCGGAGCGGACCGGGTTGCCAGCCTGTTGCGCCAAGGCCTTCCGGTCGATCCAGCTCGCGGCCGTCGGCGTCGCGATGACCGCGAGACCGCGACCGTCCGGGCCAAGGCCGAACGGGCCCGCGAGGGGCTACGGCAGTGGCAGTCCCGGCACATCGGCTGTAAGTTCGTCGACCCAGCTGCCCCGGAATCGCCGTCACCATCCCGGCCTGTCACCGGGCGGCGCCCCGTCGACAGCACGAGCAGGACCAGCAGCCCCCCAACGGTGGTTACTGGTGAGCGCGGCGGACTGGGTGATCCACCCTGCCGACCACCCTCACCGAGCGGCAGGCGGCCGTCGACCTGCTACGTCGCGCTGCGCGCCTCGCTGGCACACGCGCCCGTACTCGACCTCGGGGAGGCGACAATCTCGGCGGAGGACGAGCAGTCGACCCGTACCCGAATCTGGTGTGCCGCCCCGATCGGCGAGCCCCGCGCCGGACCCGGCAGCCGGCGCTGCGAGCGGTTGGTCGACCACCCCGGGCCCTGCGCCGCCCGCTAACGGCGACCGACGTGCCCGTCGAAATCGGCCGAGACCTCGTGGTGGCTGACCCGCTCGTCCCAGCGGGTCAGCACCCGCCGGGCCGGCTCCGCGACGACCGCCCGCTCCGGATCCTCCCCGGCGAACGCCCGTACGTCGTCCATGCTGGCGAAGAAGGTGAGCGAGGTGAACAGGACCTCGTCGCCGTCCTGTCGGCGCAGCAGACGGGCGCCGGAGAAACCGGCGACCTGCTGGAGGTGTTCGGCGACCTCGGACCGGTAGTGACGCTCGTAGGCGTCCGCCGTCGCCACCGGAGCCCATCCCTGCCACATCCGCGCGATCATCGTCGCCACCCCGTTCCTTCCTGACTCGTCGGTGCCGGTGTCATCCAACACGGTGCCCGGGCAACCGTGCCGACCGTCCGAGTGCATCGATGACGAAATGTGCCAGGATAGTCGTACATGGATGTCTGGGCTGCGGGAGGACCTCGGTGGCGTTCTGGCGCGTCATGGACCGTGTCCGGCTCGAAGCCGGACACGTCCTCGACCGCCCGTCCGCGCAGGGTGTGTCCAGCATCCAGTACTGCGAGACCGCCCGGACCGCCATCCGCCCGGCGCACGGCAAGGCGGAGCGGTCCGTTCCCTGTGGGCACTGCGGACAGCTCGTTCCGTTCACCGTCTTCTCCGTCGCGTTGACCCGGTGGCGTCGCTGCTACGCCTACGGGCTGGGCGTCGTCCTGCTGGGTGTCGCCGTCCTGCTCTACGGCGTCGGCATCGACGCGGTGGTCGGGGCCGACAACCCGGTGTGGCCGCTGCTGCTCGCCGGTGCGGAGACGACCCTGATCGTGCTGGCCAGCACGGTGCTCGGCTACGCCGCCCTGTTCGAGCACGGGGTCCGGTCACCGCTGCTCTGGCGCGGTGGCGGGGTACCCCGCGACGGGCACCTGGCGATGGTCGACCCGCACCTCGGCCGGAAGCCGTCGGCCCGCGACGGCCGCCTGATCCCGTCGGTCCACCACCATCCACCGGACGAGTATCCGAGGCGATCGGGTTGCGCCTGACCGACGGAGCCCATGCCGGAACCCTTCCGTTCGGGTCAACTGCCGATCCAGCTCGGCAGGCCAGGTCCAGCTCGGCAGGCTGGTGAAGCCGTGATGAAACGGCAACCTGCTCCACTGGCGACGGCAGGTCGGTTCGCCGTTCGAGCGCGACATCAGATGAAGCGCCAGATGTAGGGAGTTCTGTGGTAGCCAGGCGGAAGTTGTTGAGAGATACGGCCGCGGTGGGTGTGTCGGCGGTGGCCGGTGGAGTGCTGGCCGGCGCCTCGGCCGCCCCGGCGTCGGCCGGCGGCACCGGGGAGAGACATCAGTCGTGGCGGTCGGGCCTCTCCCGCCTGCACGACGCCATGGCGGCTCGCGTCGCGCAGGGCAGACTCGTCGGGCTCGTCTACCTCGTCGCCCAGCGTGGCAGGGTGCACGTCGAAACGCTCGGCTCCCTGGCGCTGGACGGTGCCGAGCCGATGCGACGCGGTACGCCGTTCCGGATCGCCTCGATGACCAAGCCGGTCGTCGCGGCGGCGGCGATGACGCTGGTGGAGGAGGGCCGGCTCGCGCTGCACGAGCCGGTCGACCGGCTGCTTCCCGAGCTGGCCGGTCGGCGCGTGCTCAGCCGCGTCGACGGGCCGCTCGACCAGACCGTTCCGGCGTCGCGCCCGATCACCGTCGAAGACCTCCTGACCTTCCGGCTGGGCCACGGGCTGATCTTCGAACCGACTTTCCAGCCGCCGTACCCGGTGATCGAGGCCGCGAAGGAACTGCAACTGGTGATGGCGGAGCCGGATCCACGCACGCCGCACCCGCCGGACGAGTGGATCCGGCGCTTCGGCGCCCTGCCGCTGATGCACCAGCCCGGCGAACGCTGGCAGTACAACACCGGGTCGCTCGTGCTCGGCGTGCTCGTCGCGCGGGCCGCGGGGCGACCGTTGCCGGAGTTCCTGCGCGATCGGCTGTTCCGGCCGCTGGGCATGCGGCACACGGGATTCTCCCTGCCGGCCGCCGACGCGCGCCGGATGCCCGGCCTCTACGCGGCGGATCCGGAGACCGGACAGTTGCGGCTACAGCCGGTCTCGCCGCCACAGGAGTGGACCCGGCCGCCCGCGTTCCCCTCCGGCGCCGCCGGGCTGGTGTCGACGGTGGACGACTACCTGGCGTTCAGCCGGATGCTGCTCGACGGGGGCGTCGGGCACGGCCGGCGCCTGCTGTCGGCGGAGTCGGTCCGACTGCTGACGACCAACCACCTGACGCCGCAGCAGCTCGCCTCGGCCGGGCAGTACCCGCTGGTGGGACGCGGCTGGGGCTACGGCATGGGGGTCAGCGTCGTGCCGGACGAGATCTCCGAGCCGGGCCGCTACGGCTGGGAGGGCGGCTACGGCACCGCCTGGTTCAACGACCCGAACCGGGACCTGATCGCGATCGCGCTGACCCAGACCGTCGACTTCCTCTTCGACGGCGGGTCCGACGAGTTCCAACGGTTGGCGGCCGCGGCCTGCGTACGGGGTTGACGACCCGAGGGTCATGACGGTCCGAGGGTCACGACGACGTCCTGAGGGTCTCGACGGTCCGCCGAGTCGTGCGGCCGTACGTCCGGCGCCGACGACCCGGTGCGTGCGGCCGGCACGTACTGTCGGCGGACCGTCCCGGACCCGAGGAGACGTCCATGGCACAGCAGCCGAGCCGGCGCGACTTCCTCCAGGGCGCCGGACTGGTCGGAGCCGGGTTGGTCAGCGGGGCCACCGCCGGAGCGCTGCTGCCGCCCGCCACCCTCGCCTGGCAGCGGCTCGGCGACGACGACGGGCCCGGCACCGACCCCGGCTCGCCCCGGTTCACCATCGCCGTCATCCCGGACACCCAGTATCTCTTCGACGGCGACCGGAGCGACCCGGAGCCGCTGGCGGCGACGCTGCGCTGGATCGTGGCGCACCGGGCGGAGCGGAACATCGTCTTCACCGCTCACCTCGGTGACATCGTGCAGAACGCCGCCCCCGCCGAGCTGGCCCGGGCGGGCGAGGTCTTCGGGATCCTCGACCGGCACCGGGTGCCGTACAGCGTGCTGGGTGGGAACCACGACGTCGACCCGTCCCGCACCGACGACGTACGCGGGCCGAGCGGCTATCTGGAGGTCTTCGGGCCGCACCGGTTCCGCCACCTGCCGACGTACGGCGGTGCGACGCCGGACGGCTACAACACTTACCACGTCGTTCCCGCCGCCGGGCGGGACTGGCTGCTGCTGGCGCTGGACTGGCGGCCGTCGGACGGCACCCTCGACTGGGCCCGGTCGGTGCTGGCGGCGTATCCGGGCAGTCCGGCGATCCTGACCACGCACGACCTGGCCGACGCCGACCACACCGGCGCCACCTGGCTGGCCGAGCACGGCCAGCGGCTCTGGGACCGGCTGCTCCGGGACAGCGACCAGATCTTCCTCACCCTGAACGGGCACTACTGGCCGCCGGGACGGCTGGTGCTGCGCAACTCCGCCGGTCGGGACACGCACGTGCACGTCGCCAACTACCAGGACCGGTACTACGGCGGCAGCGGGATGCTCCGGCTCTACTCGTTCGACCTGGCCCGGAACACCGTCGACGTCGAGACGCTCTCGCCGTGGATCCTCGGGCAGCCGCCGGGGCGGCGGACCGCGCCGGCCCGGCGGGAGGTCGAGCTGACCGACCCGGCCAACCGGTTCAGCCTGGCCGTCGACTTCGCCGCGCGGTTCGCCGGCTTCTCCCCGGTCACCCGCCGCCCGCCGCGTGGACCGGCCACCGTCGTCGAGGACGGGATCGTGGCGTACTGGCGCTTCGACCAGCGGCCGGACGGCGAGGCGGTGCCGGAGGGCCACCGGATCGACGACCTCTCCGGCCGGGGCAACCCGCTGACCCGGGTCAGCCTGCCCGGCAGCGGGCCGGCGGCGCTGCGCTGGTCGGCCGACCACCACGCCGACCAGCCGGCGCACGCCAGCCTGTTCTTCGCCGGCGGCAGCCGACCACCCCGGGGCGGCTACCTGCGTACCGTCGACGGCGCCCCGCTGAACGCCGCGACCTTTCCGCACGGCTACACGGTCGAGGCGTACCTGAAGTTGCCGGCCGACGTCCGGGATACCGACTCGGCCGGGATGTGCGTGCTGAGCCGCGCCGGCACCGGCCGGGACGCCGGCAAGACCGGGGCCGACCCGGCGGAGCCGGCCGCGCTGCTCGGCCTCTCCGCCGGGATGGCGCTGCGATGGGCGGTGTTCCCGGTCGGACTCGACGGCATCGTCGCCAACTGGAGCCACGAGCTGCGGCCCGGCGAGTGGGTGCACGTCGCAGTGGTGAACGACGGTCGGCTCAGCACTCTCTACGTCGACGGCGCCCGGTCGCTGCGCAACCCCACCACCCCGGCGTCCGGGCTGGCCACCTCCGGCGCGCCGTGGCTGGTCGGGGCCTACCACCGGGACCGGGTGGTGCGGCAGGGCTTCTACGGGTGGATCGGGGACATCCGGATCGCGGACCGGCCATTGCCACCCGACCGCTTCCTGCTGGTCTGACCCCACCAGCGCCCGGCCCCCGCCAGCGCCCGGCCCCCGCCAGCGCCCGGCCCCCACCAGCGCCCGGCCCCCACCAGCGCCCGGCCCCCACCAGCGCCCGGCCCCACCACTGCCCCGGACCCCTGTCGGCGACCGCGCGCTCCCGGGGTGGACGACCGATAGAGTCGGACGGCGTGGCCGAAGAGACGAGTCGGGTCCGGATCGAGCCGTGGAGCGAGGACGACCTCGACCTGCTCCGCCGGATCAACACCCCGGAGATGAAGCGGCACCTGGGCGGCCCGGAGACCGAGCAGCAACTCCTCGCCCGGCACGAGCGCTACGTCCGGTCCGGCGGTACCGGCCCGGGACGCATGTTCCGGGTGGTCTCGCCGCCGGACGGGACACCGGTCGGCAGCGTCGGCTACTGGGAGCGGGTCTGGCACGGCGAGACGGTGTACGAGATGGGCTGGAACATCCTGCCGGCGTACCAGGGGAGGGGGCTGGCCACGGCCGCGCTGCTGGCGGTGGTGGAGGTGGCCCGCGCCCGGCGGAGGCACCGGTACGCCCACGCCTATCCCTCGGTCGGGAACGCCGCCTCGAACGCGGTCTGCCGCAAGGCCGGGTTCGAGCTGCTCGGCGAGACCGACTTCGAGTTCCCGAAGGGGCGGCTGATGCGCTCCAACGACTGGCGACTCGACCTGACCGGCGACCGGGCTGGCTGACGCCGCGCGCTGCGGTGCGCCCGGATCGCGCGTAACGTCCTGCTGGTGCACCGGTCCCGGACCTACGCGGTCATCATCGACATCCCGGAAGCCGAGGTCGGCGCCGGCTCGGCCTTCTGGTCGGGGGTGTTCGGCACACCGGCCCGGCCGCAGCCGAACGAGCCGGAGTTCAGGTCGCTGAGCGGCGCGATCCCCGGCCTGGTGACGGCGATCCAGTCGGTCGACGCCGACGCCCGCTACCACCTCGACGTCGAGACCGACGACGTCGCCGCCGAGGTCGCCCGGCTGGTCGCGCTCGGCGCGACCGAGGTGGCGATCTGGCAGGAGTGCCACGTGCTCCGCGCGCCCGGCGGGCACCTGCTCTGCGTGATTCCGGTGCAGAGTGATCCCGAGGTGTTCCGCGCCGAGGCACGGAGCTGGCCGGACCAGCCGCCCGGTCCGAACAGTTCGGACAGTTCGGGCGTTGCGGATGGTGCGGCACCGGCGGCGCCACCGGCGGGGAGCGGCCGGTGACCGGGTCGGGATAGGGCAGCACCGGGCGGCGCTACCGACCCTCCGGAGCGGCGACCGCGCCGGACGGGCGGTGGCACCCCTGCCGGTCGGCGGGGCGCCACCGCGCGATGGTCAGCCGACCGTTGCCGGGGTCTTCTCCTCGACAGGTGCCGCCACGGCCGGCGCCTGCACCGCGGCCGGCGCCTGCGCCTCCACGGCGGCCCGCTTACGGGCCCGGTGTGCCGCGACGTGCGACCGGGTGGCGCAGCGTTCCGAGCAGAACCGGCGGCAACAGTTGGACGAGGTGTCCAGATAGACGTTGCCGCACCGGTCGTCGGCGCAGACACCGAACCGGGAACTGCCGTACTCGCACAGCCAGACCGATAGGCCCCATACGGCACCGGCCAGGAACTCGGCACTCACCGAGGCACCCCGACTGGTGACGTGCATGTGCCAGTCCTTGGCGTCGTGCCCGGAGATGCGTGGCTGGACGGGATATATCTCCAGAAGCGAATTCAGCTCGGTGACCGCATCGGCGTCCCGTCCCGAGGAACCGAATTCGAAGACGTCCCGCAGGCGCTTCTGCGCGCGCCGGAAGGCGGCGACGTCCCGATCGGTCACCTCGTGGCGCATCCAGCCGTGCTCGTCGGTGAAAACGGCCCGCAGGTCGTCGAGGTCGTCGAGTCGTGCGTTGACGAGATCGACCCCGGTCCGGGCGTACGCGTCGAAGTTCACCCGACAACCGTAGACGACTTACGGCTCCCGTGGTGCGTCCACGTAGTGAGGAAGGAACCGCGCGTAGCCGTCGGTGATCAGGCTCCGGCTCTCCCGCAGTCCGGCGCCGGCCGCCTCGCCGGCCACCACCCAACTGCCCAACACCAGATGATTATCCGAAAACGACGGTAACGCCCGGAATTGTTGGTAACACCATCCCTCTCCGCCGTACATGCCCGGATTGGCGATCTCTCCGGCGGCGGTGACGATCCGCACCGAACCGCCCTCCCGGCCCAGCAGCGGCTTCGCGACGTACTCCGGCATTCCCCGGGGCGAATCGAGGTACGCCGGCAGCAGGTACGGGTGGCCGGGATAGAGCTCCCAGAGCACGGCCAGCAGCGCCTTGTTGGACAGCAGCAGCTTCCAGGCCGGCTCGATCCAGGTGGTCGGGGTGCCCGGGTCCAGCGCCGGGCGGCCGTACGGCTCGGCGAGCATCCACTCCCAGGGATAGAGCTTGAAGCAGGTGAGGATCGGCGGACTCACCCCGTCCGGACCGGGCGGGCCGACGAACCGGCGGCCGTCCCAGCCGATCTGGAGCATCGGCAGCAGTTCGGACTTCAACCCCGCCTGCCGGGCCGTCTCGGCAATGTAGCCGGCGGTCATCTGCTCCTCGCCGGTCTCCTCCTCGTCCGACCAGGCGACGTGCACCATCGGGTCGTGCAGGCCGGCGCCGATCCGCTGCCAGGCCGCGACCAGCCGCTCGTGCACGCTGTTCCACTGGTCCAGCTCGGGGTGGGTGTCCTCCAGCCAGTACCACTGGATCACCGACGCCTCCACCAGCGCGGTCGGGGTGTCCGCGTTGTACTCCAGCAGCTTCGGCGGCCACGAGCCGTCGTACCAGAGATCGAACCGGCCGTAGAGGGTCGGCGGCTGCTCCCGCAGCGACCGGGTTACCGCGTCGGCGGCCCAGGCCGGGATGCCGAACTCGGCGAACCTGTTCCGCGCCACCACGTGCTCGGCGGCGGCCACCGACATCCGGTGCAGCTCCTCGGTCGCCTCCTCCAGTCGGAGTACCTCGTCGAGGTCGAAGGCGTAACAGGCGCTCTCGTCCCAGTACGACATGAGGCCGCCGTCCGGCAGCTCGGTGTCGGCGTAGACCAGGCCCTGGGCGCGTACCGTCGCCGACCAGTCCGGGCGCGGGATGCTCGTCTCCCGGCGCACCGTCAGCCGCCGCAGGAGGCGAGGTGGGTGCCGAAGCCGCCCCGCTCGGGGAGTACCCCGGTGGCGCCGCCGGCCGGCCTGCCGCCGGACTCGGCCGGGGCGGACGCGACGGCCGGGGCGTACGCGGCCAGGGCGAGCGAGCGGGGGCGTGGGGTGCTCGGCCGGGAGTCGCAGTCGTCGTCGTCGGCGACCTGGTTGCACCCGGAGAGGGTGACGGCGAGGGCGGTGAGCGCGCCCAGCTGCACGCTCGCGGACCGGAGACGGCGGCGCGAAACTTTTTCCACGAGATCGTTGTAACCGATCCGCGCCACCGCCGACACCCACAGCCGTAGCGAAGTGCTGCGGGAGCCCTTCCCACATCCGAGGGCTCCGGTCGTCGGGTACGGGGAACCGGTGGGCGTTACGCTCGGCTCATGCTCCGATCGGTAATCCTCGCCGCCTCCCGGTCATCCCGGATCGAGCGGCTCGTCGAGACGGCCCCGCTGACCCGGGACGTCGTACGCCGGTTCGTCGCCGGCACCAGCACCGACGACGCGCTGCGCGCCACCCGCCAGCTCGTCGCCGACGGCCTCGCGGTCTCCCTCGACCACCTCGGCGAGGACACCGTCAACCCCGACCAGGCCACCGCCGTCCGGGACGAGTACCTGACCCTGCTCGGCGGGCTCGCCGAGGCCGGGCTCACCCCGCCGGCCGAGGTCAGCGTCAAGCTCTCCGCGCTGGGCCAGAAGTTCGACGAGCGGCTGGCCCGGGAGCACGCGCACGCGATCTGCGCCGCCGCCGCGGCGGCCGGCACCACGGTCACCCTGGACATGGAGGACCACACCACCACCGACTCGACGCTCGACATCCTGGCCGAGCTGCGCAAGGACTTTCCGGGTACCGGCGCGGTGCTCCAGGCCTACCTGCGGCGTACCGAGGCGGACTGCCGGGAGTTGGCGACTCCGGGGTCGCGGGTGCGGCTGTGCAAGGGCGCCTACGCCGAGCCGGAGTCGGTGGCGTTCCAGTCGGCCCGGGAGGTGGACAAGTCGTACGTCCGGTGCCTGAACATCCTGCTCTCCGGCCCCGGGTACCCGATGATCGCCACCCACGACCCCCGGCTGATCGCCATCGCCGAGGACCGGTCCCGGTGGTTCGACCGCACCCCGCGGGAGTTCGAGTTCCAGCTGCTCTACGGGGTACGCCCGGACGAGCAGGCCCGACTCACCGAGGCCGGCCAGACCGTACGCGTCTACCTGCCGTACGGCACCGACTGGTACGGCTACCTGATGCGCCGGCTCGCCGAACGCCCGGCCAACCTGGCGTTCTTCGCCCGCGCCGTGGCGACCCGGAAGTAGCCGGGACGGCATCCGGCAGGCCGCTCCCGGCCGGCGGCGGAATCCGACGGCGGAACCCGGCGGCGGAATCCGACGGCGGAATCCGACGGCGGAATCCGACAGCGGAACTCGGCGGCGGAGGCCGGCGGTGGCTCACCCGGGCAGGTGTCGGTCGATGATTCGTCCGGCTGGGATCCGGCCGGTTTGCCTGGCATCCTCGGACGCCATGGACTTCTCCCGCGCGATGGCGGCGCTGCGTACCGCTCTCGCCGACTCGCCCCGGGCGCAGGGCGCTCCCGACCTGGTCGAACAGCTCCTCGCCCTGGTCCGCCCGTCGATCGGCCTCGCCGTGCCGGCCCGCTCCCGCAACGGCGCGTCCGCCGGCCCGGTCGCCGGCTGGTACGGCGGGCTCCCCGGGCTGCCGGAGGGGGTGCCGTGGCCGCACCACCAGGGTCGGCCGATGACGCTGCTGGCCCGGCTCGACTGTGCCGCGCTGGCGCCGCTGCTCGGTCCGGAGTGGACACTGCCCCGGGACGGGGTGCTGCACTTCTTCGCCGACGAGTGGGTCCACGCCGACTTCGGGGCGGACCCGGGCGACGACGGTTGCGCCGTGCTGCACGTACCCGTCGGGCAGCCGGACCGGGCGGCGCCGCCGGACGCGGTGGTGATCCCGGCGCTGCCGCTGGTCGGCGCCCCGGTGCTGGCCGCGCCGGACTACGAGGATCCGGAACTGGCGTCGCTCTTCTCGACCGACCCGCCCCGGGTGATGGGGCTGGTCACCGAGATCCGTGACCGGCTGCCGACGGTCCGGCACCGGCTGCTGGGCTGGTCGGACAGCCCGGTGGCGGCGCTGCCGGGTCACCGGCCGCTGCTGTCCCTGGAGGCCGAGCAGGGGACCGCCTGGGGCGAGCTCGTCGGCGTCTCGTTCTGGCTGGCGGACCGGGACCTGGCGGCGGGCCGATTCTCCCGGGTACGCCGGGTCCTCGACGTCGCCTGATCCGCCGGCCTGATCCGCCGGTCCGAGCCGCCGGCCGAGCCGTCGGGCGGCCCGGACCGCCCGGTTTGACGCGCCCTTCGGTCGCCGGGTACCCGTGGACGCGCATCCGGCCCGCCGAGGGGAACGATCTGCCGATCGTTGCCCCCGACGGACCGGATGCGTCCGCTCCGTCACCGGCCCTGGTGTCCGTTGCCGGTCACCCTGCCACCGGTCACCTGCGCCCGTTACCGGGATCAGGCGAAGCAGTTGTCGATCTCTTCGGTGCCGGCGCAGTTGTCCGGCCGGTTCTTGCTGATCACGGTGTCGTCGTCCACCTTGACCTTGCCGTGCTCGGCGAAGAGCCCGCCGCCCTTCTTGGTGGCGTCATTCTCCACCAGCTTGCTCTTCTTCAGCACCAGCGAACCACCCTCGACCGCGATGCCGCCGCCGACCGAGTGGGCGCCTACGGCGCTGTTCTCGGTGATCTGGGTGTGCCGCACGATCACCTCGGACTTCTGCGCGAAGATGCCTCCGCCGTCGCCCCGGGTGGTGTTCTTGGTGATCTTGCTTTCGTCCACCGTGAGCAGACCCTTGACGGTGGCGATGCCGCCGCCGTCCCCGGTGCCGAGGTTCTTGCTGATGTGCAGACCCCGGACGGTCAGGGTGGCGTCCTTGTTGAAGAGCCCGCCGCCGACCTTCGCGGTGTTGCCGTTGACCTCGCCGTCCGAGACCTTGGTCCGGGCCGAGACACTGGCGATGCCGCCGCCCTCCGCCGCGTTGTTGTGCTCGAAGGCGCTCTTGGTGATGTCGGCCGCCCCCTGGTAGTTGGCGAGCCCACCGCCGGCCTTGGCGGCACTGTTGGTGAAGAACTCGGACTTCTCGACGGTGAGCACACCACCGTTGAGGACGCCGCCGCCGTTACCGGCGGAGTTGTTGTCCTCGAACTTGCTCTCGACGATCGCCAGGTGGCCGTCGTTGAAGATCGCGCCGCCGCCGCCACTCTTGGCGAGAGCGGTGCTGTCCGAGATCGTGACCCGCTTGACCGTGGCGGTGCCGCCGTGGTCGATCGAGATCGCGCCGCCCTCGTCCGCCCGGCCGTTCTCCAGGAAGACCTCGCTCAGCTCCAGCTCGCCACCGTCCCGGACGGTGAAGAAGCGGAAGTCGTGGGCGTACGTGTCCCGGGTGATCGTCGCACCCTCACCCTTGATCTTGATCGGCGCCTTGATCACCGGCAGACCGGACCGGTCGTGCTTCTTGCCGTTCTTGCCGGTCTTGGCCGACGCGCCGGCGCTGCCGTTGGTCGAGGCGGCGTCGGCAGGCATGCCGTCGGTGGCCTTCCCGCCCTTGCCGTTGTGCTTCTCCCCGCTGTCACCGGAGCCGGTGAGCGTGTAGGTGCACTTCGGCGCGAGCTTCAGGCTGCCACCGCCCTGGGCGTTGGCGTGCACCAGTGCGGCGACCAACGCGTCGGGGTCGCACGGGACCGAGGTCACCTTGTCCTCGTGCTTGTCCGAGTCCTCGCGCTTGTCCGACTCGCAGCCCTCGCGGCCCTCCTGGCCGCCCTGGGACCCGCCGTTCCAGCCCGAGCCCTCCGAGCCGGAGCCGTTCTGGCTGCCGCCCTGGGACCCGCCGTGCCAGCGAGAGCTGTCGGAGCCGGGGGCCTCCCCGGACGAACCGTTCTCGCCGGAACCCTGCCAGCCGGAGCCGCTCTGCGAGCCGCCCTGCGACCCGTTCTGCGAGCCGCCCTGCCAGCCGGAGCCGCTCTGCGAGCCGCCCTGCGACCCGTTCTGCGACCCGCCCTGCCAGCCGGAGCCCTTGGACTCCTCGTGCTTGTCCTTGGCGTCCTTGGACTCGGTGGCCGGTCCGGCCTTGGGGTCCTTGGTTGCCGTGGGTCCGGCCTTAGGGTCGCGGGTCGTCGTCGGTGCCGGCTTGGCGTCCTCGTGCTTGTCCTTGGCGTCCTTGGATCCGGTGGCCGGTCCGGCCTTGGGGTCCTTGGTTGCCGTGGGTCCGGCCTTAGGGTCGCGGGTCGTCGTCGGTGCCGGCTTGGCGTCCTCGTGCTTGTCCTTGGCGTCCTTGGATCCGGTGGCCGGTCCGGTCTTCGGGTCCTTGGTTGCCGTGGGTCCGGCCTTCGGGTCCTTGGTCGCCGCCGGTCCCGCCTTCGGGTCCTTCGACTCCTTCGACTCCTTCGAGTCCTTGGACTCCTCGGCCTTCTCGTCGCCGTGGCCCTGCCAACCGCCACCGGGCTTGCAGTAGTCCTGCCAGTTGCCGCCCGCCGAGTCCCCGCCACCGGCGTGCGAGCCCTGCTGGCCCCCGGACTCGTCCTTCGAGTCCCTGGACCCGTGGTCCTTGCCGTGATCGTCCTTGTCGTTGTCGGCGCGGACCACGGACAACTGCCGGAGGTCCACGCCTGACAGGCCCTGGTCCCCGGCCATCGTGGCCACCCCGGTCAGGCCAGCCGCGCCGGCTACCAGGCTGCCAGCGACGATGCCCCCGGTTAAGAACCACCGGGACCGCCGCCTTTTTGGCCGCGTCGTGGACTGACCAGGATCGACGTGGCTCCCTTGGAATTCGGACATCAAGCTCCCTGCCTTTCGGATACAAGACACGGCCGCACCATCTGGGGCGCGGAGGGCCACAAATAGGTTTGCAGCCACTTAACGTCACCGTACGGTGGTGTTCTGCGCATGGCGGGCCTTCGTGAAGAAAACCCACGAATCAGTGGAATCCAGGCAGGGCCACGCCGGAAAAGCGCTAATCGGATAGATGCGGGCCAGACCGCGTCAATCTGTTTTCGGGCAGAAAACTGCAGAGCCCGCATTTCCTGGACGTACCTCTCGGCAGGGCGGAGTGGTGCAGTTCAGGGACGATTCGTACATCGGGCACAGTGAGGGGCAGGAGTGTCGAGAAGCGCGTTGTCGCCGTGAGCGCCCAGGAAGGCGATATCCGGGTCAGGGTTACTCCGGATGGCCGACGTGCGGCCGGGACGAGGAAACTGGACCGGTGACCGCGCCGATCGACACGTACGTCTCGGCGGTCGGTGACCGGCTGCGGGGGTCCGCCCGGCTACGGACCGACATGCTGGCCGAGATCCGGGACGCGCTCGCCGACGCCGCCGAGGGCTACCGGCACGCCGGGCTGACCGCCCCGCAGGCGCAACGGCTGGCCGTCCGGGAGTTCGGTGCCGCCGAGCGGATCGCGGCGGGCCTGCAGGACGTACTGGCGGTGGCCCAGGGACGGCGTACCGCCCTGCTGCTCGTCGGCGTGCTCGGCGGGCAGTACGGCGCCTCCGAGTTGCTGGGTCGACTCGGCGGCTGGCAACGCTTCTGGGACGGTGCCGAGCCGGGGGCGGCGTACCTGTGGCTGGCCCGGGTGACGGACACCTTCGCCGGGCTCGCCCTCGGTGCCGCCCTCGTCGCGGTCGTACTGCTGCGCTGGGGACCCCGACACGTCGAGATCCCTCCGGCGGCGATCCGGTTGACCGCCGTACTCGCCTCGGTGGTGGTCGGTGTGACGATGGTCTGCGGCGGGCTGCTGGCCGTACTGCCGCCGGAGGGCGGGGGCGTGCCGGCGCTGGCCGGCGCGGTGGGCTCGGTGGCCTCCTCGGCCCTGCTGCTCGGCTCGGCCCGGCAGTGCTGGCTGGCCGCCGCCGAACGTCCGGAATCCCCGTCGCCACCCCGGGCCGCCGGCTCGGGAAGTGGCCCGGCAGGGGCAGGTTCACACGGCTGGACGATTGGTCGTACTCTCCGGCGGTGACCGACGGGGAGTACCGCCACCGCCCACCGGCCGACGACCAGCCGCCGAGCGGGCGTCCGCCGGCCGTCGACCAGCCGTGGAAAGGCCTTCCGCCGGCCGCCGACGAGACGTGGAGCGGCCCTCCGCCAGCAGTCGACCAGCAGTGGAGCGGCCCTCCGCCGGCCGCCGACGAGACGTTCGGCGGTCACCAGGCCACTGGTTATCCGGCGGGTCCGACGTACCCCGGTCATCCGGTCGGCGGCTATCCGGTGCCCGGCGGCTATCCGGTGCCCGGCGGTCATCAGGTGTCGGGCGGCTATCAGGTGTCGGGCGGGGTGCTTCCGCCGCCGCGTCGCCGTCGGTGGCCGCTCTGGGTGGGACTCGGGACCGTCGTGGCGCTGCTGCTCTGCGCGGCGCCGGTGGCGATCGGGGCGGTACTGCTGGACCGGGCCGGCGGCCCGACCGGCCCGGTCGCCGGTGCCGGGGCGGTGGCCAGCCCGAAGGCAGGCGACCCGCCCTCGGTCACCGGAGAGTGGCTCACCGAACAGGTCCGAAGCCTGCTCGACGGTCAGGCGAAGGCGCTGCTCGGCGGCGACGAGCAGGGCTACGTCGGGCTCGCCCAGCCGAACACGGCGATCGCCCGCCAGCTCCGGCGCGACTTCCGGACCCTGCGGGCGATGCGGGTCAGCAGGTGGGAGCCGAAGCTGCTGGGCCGGGTGAGCGAACTCAACACCGCCGGCGAGTGGCGGGCCAACCTGACCGTCGCGCACTGCTTCGTCGGCCCGGACTGCGAGCCGAACGAGATCACCATGGTCACCCGGTGGAAGGAGGCCGCCGGGCCGCCGCGGCTGTTCGCCATCGACACCGACCAGGCCGGCGGGCCGGGCCGCCCCCGACCCTGGGAGAGCGACGAACTGGTCGCGTCGATCGGCGAACGTACCCTGGTCGCCGCGCCCCGGGCGTTCCGGGACCGGCTGCCCGACCTGCTCCGCGAGGGGGAGCGGGCGGCCAAGGTCGCCGACCGGTACGCCGTGGACGGCTCCCCGCCCGAGCGCTACCTGATCTTCTACGCCGGCCCGAACGAGTGGAGCCGCTGGTACGGCGGCAACCGCGCGGAGTGGACCGCCGGGTACGCCGTACCGGTCGGCGGTGACCAGTACGACCTGGTGCTCAACTCCAAGGCCGTGGTGCCGGGCCAGTACGCCGACCTGATGCGGCACGAGCTGACCCACGCCTCCTCGCTGGCCGGAGCCGACCGGATCGGCGACGACGCCTGGTGGCTGGTGGAGGGGCTCGCCGAGCACGCCGCCGCCGGTGGCCGGCCGGCGAGCCGGTACGACAGCCTGGACGACGTCGACCGGCTGGTGAAGTCGGGCTGGAACGGCGAGTTGGCGGACGTGTCGCCGAGCGCCCGCTCCGAGGACTGGCACGTCGCCGGCAGCTACGGGGTCGGCTATCTCGCCGTCCGGCACCTGGTGGACCGGTTCGGCGAGCAGGAGGTACTCGCCTTCTTCAAGGCGGTGGTGCACGACGGCCGCTCCGAGGTGGACGCCTCCCGGGAGGTGTTCGGCCGGGACTGGGCCAAGCTGCACGACGAGTGCGTGGCGTTCGTGAAGAAGACCGCCCGCTGACCGGTGCGGACCGCCGGCGGACCGGGGCACGGACGGTCGGCCGGCTGCCACTTCCGCAGATCCGGGACAGGCCGTGCCGGCAGCCCGCGGTCCCGGCCGGCTCGCCGGCCCGCGCGTCCTGCCAGGTGGTGACGGCGGCACCTCGTACCATTGCGGCGTGCGTCGCGCCTCTCCGCCGCGCCTGTCCGCAGCGCCGCGGCCCCGTCGACCCGTCCGGCCCCGTCGACCCGTAGTGTCCGCCACCCTCCTCGCCGCCACCGTCCTGTTCGGTCTCTCCGCGGCCTCCTGCGAGTCCGACCAGCAGGTCGGGCTGGCCAGCGTGGAACGGGCCGACGTCGCCGAACTCGTCGACGCGCCGGCCAGCGTGACCGCCCGGGCGGCGGCCACGCTCAGCGCGCCCGCCGACGGCGTCCTGGCCGAGCTGCGGGTCGGGCCCGGTGCCCGGGTCAGGGCGGGCCGGGTGCTCGCGGTCGTCGAGTCGCCGTCCGCCCGGGACCGGCTGGCCAAGGCCCGCCGCGCGCTCGACGCGGCCCGCGCCGCCGGGCGGGGCGTCGGCGGCGGCACCGACCTGTCCCGGCTGCGCCGCAGCACCGACCGGGCGGCGGCGCAGGCGTTCCGGGCCGCCCGGGACGCCGCCGGCAGGCTCACCGACCCGGCCGCCCGGACCGCGTTGCTCGCCCAGGTCAAGGTCGCGGAGCGGCAGTACGCGGCGGCGGCCGAGAGCGCCGGTGCGGCGGTACGCGCCGTGAACCGTGGCGTCGCCGGGATGAACTCGGCGGTACGCGCCCTCTCCGCCGCCCAGCGCCTCCAGGCCGAGCAGGCGTACGACCTGGCGAAGGCGACCGTGGACGCGCTGGTGCTGCGGGCACCGATCGGCGGGGTGGTGCAGCTCGGCGGCCCCGCGTCCCCGGCGGCCGGTGCCGGTAGCGCCGACGCGCTGGCCGGACTGCTCGGCGCGACCGGCGGACTCGGTGCGCCGGCCGGGGTCGATCCGGCCGGGATGCTCGGCACGGGCAACCCGACCGCGCCGCTGGCCGGCGTCGACGGGGCGGTGCCGGTCGGTGGCCGGGTCAGCGCGGGCACCCCGATCCTGACCGTTGTGGACCTGACCGACCTCGGACTGGTCGCCGAGGTGGACGAGACCGACGTGCTGCTTGTCGACCAGGGAGTGCCGGCGAGCGTCGAGCTGGACGCCGCCACCGGGGCGGAGTACCCGGCCCGGGTCCGCTCGGTCGACGTACTGCCGACCACCTCGGCCCGGGGCGGTGTGTCGTACCGGGTGCGTCTCTCGCTCGGCCCCGGGCGCTTCGCCGACGGGCGGGCCGCCCCGGCACCACGCCCCGGGATGAGCGCGGTGGTCCGGCTGCGGGTCCGCGAGGCGGCCGGCGCGGTGACCGTACCGGCGGCGGCGCTGCGCTCGGCGGACGGCCGGGACGCGGTCTGGGTGGTCCGGGACGGGATCGCCGAGCAGGTGCCGGTGACGGTCGGCGTGCAGGGGCAGGATCTGGTGCAGATCGTCAGCGGGGTGGAGCCGGGCCAGCAGGTGGTGGTCAGCGGCGGTGACCAGGTGCGCCCCGGAGAGCGGGTACGGTGACCGCCGCCCGGCGGTCCGGGGTGGCGGTCGAGGCGGTCGACCTGGTCCGGACGTACGACCTGGGCGGGGTGTCGGTGGCCGCGCTGCGCGGCGTCTCGCTGACCATCGCCGCCGGTGACTACCTGGCGGTCGTCGGGCCGTCCGGGTCGGGCAAGTCGACGCTCATGCACCTGCTCGGCGGCCTGGACCGACCCTCCGCCGGCCGGCTGGTGATCGGTGGCCGGGACGTCGCCACGCTGGACGCCGGGGAACTCGCCACACTGCGCAACGAGACCATCGGCTTCGTCTTCCAGTCGTTCCACCTGCTGCCCCGGACCTCCGCGCTCGACAACGTGGCGCTGCCGCTCGTCTACCGGGGAGTCGGCGGCCGGCGGCGGCGGGAGCTGGCGGCCGCGATGCTGGGCCGGGTCGGCCTCGGGCACCGGTTGGACCACCGGCCCAACCAGCTCTCCGGCGGTGAGCAGCAGCGGGTGGCGATCGCCCGGGCCCTGGTCACCGACCCGGTGCTGCTGCTCGCCGACGAGCCGACCGGCAACCTGGACAGCGCCACCGGCGAGTCCGTGCTGGCTCTGCTGGAGGAGCTGAACGCCGCCGACGGGGTGGCGCTGGTGCTCGTCACCCACGACCGGGAGGTGGCCGAACGCGCACACCGCCAGATCACCATGCGCGACGGCCAGGTGGTCGCGCCGGCTGCCGGGCCGACCCGGGCGGCGCGGCGGGAGCCTGGCACGGCTGCCGAGCCGGCCCCGGCGACGCGGCGGGGGCCCGGGACAGCTGCCGAGCCGGCTGGGACAGCTGCCGAGCCGGCCCCGGCGGCGCGTCGGGGGCCTGAGATAGTGGATCCCGCTCCCAGCGCGGAGCCCCGACGAGCGTCCGGAAGCGACTCGGGGCACCCGTCCGGTGGCTCCGGTGGCGCCACCGGAGCCACCGGACGCCGCGGACATCCCGGTCCCGGCCCCGATGCCGATCCGGGTCCCGCCGGGGAACAGCAGGCCGACGCGCCGTCCGGGCGTGGTGTCGGTGCCGCGGGGAACGGCCCGTGAGGGTCGCCGAGGCGTGGCGGGTCGCGCTGGACGCCCTGGCGGCGAACCGGCTGCGCAGCATGCTCACCATGCTCGGGGTGGTGATCGGGGTGGCCGCCGTGGTGGTGCTCGTCGCCATCGGCACCGGCGCCAAGCGCGAGGTGGAGCAGCAGGTCGAGGGACTCGGGTCGAATCTGCTGGTGGTGGTGCCCGGCCGGCTGGACTTCGGCGCGGCACCGGCGGTCTCCCGACTCTCCCTGGCCGACGTCGAGGCGGTCAACCGGGTGGTCGGCGATCCGCGCCGGGTGGCGGTCACGGTCACCTCCGGCGAGACGGTACGCGCCGGCAACCGCTCCGCGTTCACCACCGTCCAGGGCGTACTGGAGACCACTCCCGAGGTCTTCGTCCGGGACCTCGACCGGGGCGGCTACCTGACCTCGTCGGACGTGGACACCAGTCGCCGGGTGGCGGTGCTCGGCGCCACGGTGGCCCGCACCCTCTTCGGCGACCGGGAGCCGGTCGGGCAGCAGGTCGCGATCGCCGGGGTGCGGTTCCGGGTGGTCGGGGTCTTCGCCCCGCTGGGCCAGAGCCTCGGGGTGGACCGGGACGACGAGGTGCACATCCCGGTCACCGCCGCGCACCGGCTCTACGGCACCCAGCGGATCGACGGGATCGCGATCAAGGCGCCGGACCGGGAGGAGATCGACGACCTCGGCCAGCGGGTGGTGGCCGAGCTGACCCGACGGCACCCGGACACCGAGTTCAGCGCGGTTACCCAGGAGCAGATCCTCGGCGTACTCGGGGACATCCTCGGGGTGCTGACCGGGGTGCTCGCCGCGATCGCCGGGATCTCGCTGCTGGTCGGCGGCGTCGGGGTCTCCAACATCATGCTGGTCTCGGTGCGCGAGCGGACCCGGGAGATCGGCCTGCGCAAGGCGGTCGGCGCCCGCCCCCGGGACATCGGGGTCCAGTTCCTGCTGGAGGCGGTACTCCTCACCGCGCTCGGCGGGGTGCTCGGGATGGGGCTGGGGGTCGGCGCGGCGCTGCTGGTGGCCGCCCTCTCCCCGGTGCCGGCGGTGGTCACCTGGTGGTCGCTGGCGCTCTCCTTCGGGGTCTCGGCGGCGGTCGGGATCATGTTCGGGGTGGTGCCGGCCCAGCGTGCCGGTCGACTGGACCCGGTCGTCGCGCTCCGCGCCGAATGACCCGTGCCGGGCGGTTCCGGGAGGTTCCCAGGCGTCGACCGGCGGGTCAGGGGTGATCAATTGTCCGAAGGCATCGCGCCGGTCACAGCCGTCCCGTTACCGTACTGGTAACACGCGCGTAGCTGCGGCGCGGAAGCATCCCGCCGGGCACGCGCCGGGGATTGGGATGGGTTGGTGAGCCATGACGGGATCACCACAACCGGACAGCCGAATGCCGGAGGTCAGGTTCCTGACCGTCGCCGAGGTGGCGACGCTGATGCGGGTCTCGAAGATGACGGTCTACCGGCTGGTGCACTCCGGCGAGCTGACCGCGGTGCGGGTCGGCCGGTCGTTCCGGGTGCCGGAGCACGCCGTGCACGACTACCTGCGCGGTGCCTTCCAGGAGACGGCCTGACGGCGCAGCCGCGAGCCGCTGACGGGTGAGCCGCGATGTCGGAGGAGCCGGGGCCGGTCGCGTCGTCGGGCGGTAGGCACTCCCGGAGTGCTCCGGGCGGTAGGCGGTCCCGGAGTGCTCCGGGCGGTTCTCCGTGGGGGCGCTTTCGCCCGGCCGACGGCCGCGGGCTAGTCTGGACCGCGACCGTGGCCACGTGCCGACACGGGTGCGAGCCCGTCGTGCCGGCCCGGTCCGTTGTCCAGCTCGGTAGCCGACGACACCTCCGGGTGGCGCCGGCCCGACCAGCACGTCGCATCGGAAGGGCTGTCGTATGGGCTCGGTGGTCAAGAAGCGCCGCAAGCGCATGGCCAAGAAGAAGCACCGCAAGCTGCTGCGCAAGACCCGCGTCCAGCGCCGCCGTCTCGGCAAGTGACCCCGGCCGGGCGTCTGCCCGGCCGGCGGTGAGCCGGTCAGCTGTCGACCTTCGGAGGCCCACGTGACGACGTCGCGGCGGTCCGGGCCCGGCCCGGGTCGTCCCGTGCGGAGCACGAGGTGACCCCCGGTAGCACCCCCGGTGCGCCGGGGGTCGTCGTGGTGACCGGGGTCAGCCGTTTCCTCGGCGCGCACGTCGCGTCGCGGCTCGTCGCCGACGGGCGGATCGCCCGGGTCGTCGGCCTCGACGTGCACGAACCGGCCGCCGAGATCGCCGGTCTGCTCGACGGCGTCGAGCGGGTCCGGGCCGACGCGGGTGCGGTGAGCACCATCGTCGACGAGTTGGGCGCCGACGCCGTCGTGCACCTGGCGCTGGCCACGGCCGCCGACCCGCAGCAGGGCGGGCGGGTGGCGATGAAGGAGCAGAACGTCATCGGGACGATGCAGCTGCTGGCCGCGGCCCAGCGGGCGCCCCGGCTGCGCAAGCTGGTCGTCCGCTCGTCGACGGCCGCCTACGGGGCGTCGTTCCGGGACCCGGCGGTCTTCACCGAGGACACCGAGCCGAGGGCCGTGCCGCGTGGCGGCTTCGCCCGGGACATCCTCGACATCGAGGGGTACGTCCGCGGCTTCCGGCGCCGTCGCCCCGACGTCACCGCCACCGTGCTGCGCTTCGCACCGTTCATCGGCTCGATGGCGGACACCACGCTGACCCGGTACTTCGCCCAGCCGGTGGTGCCGACCGTGCTCGGCCGGGATCCCCGGCTCCAGTTCGTGCACTTCGACGACGTGCTGGAGGTGCTGCACCGGTCGGTGGTGGAGGAGCACCCGGGGACCTTCAACGTCGCCGGGCCGGGGGTGCTGGCGCTCTCCCAGGCGATCCGCCGGGCCGGCCGGGTCGCCCTGCCGGTGGTGGAGCAGGGGCTCTCCGGTGCGGCCGGGCTGGCCCGGGTGCTGGGCTTCGGATGGTACGGCCTCGACCAGGTCGACCTGTTCGTGCACGGCCGGGTGGTCGACACCACCCGCCTGACCACCGAGTACGGCTTCACTCCGCGATCCACCGCCGCCGCCTTCGACGAGTTCATCGCCAGCCGCCGGGACGGCACGGTGCTCGGGCCGGAGCAGCTCCGCCGGGCCGAACAGGTGATCATGGACGGCATCCGGCAGACCCGCGCGACCGTCCGGGACCGGATCGCCCAACTCGGCGCGGTCGAGAGTGCCGCTGCGACAGAGCCCGCCGTCCCACCGGCCCGAGCCGGCCGGGCGGAGGGCACCGGGCTGGTCGACGGCAGCGACCCGGCCGGGGACACCGGGCTGGCCGACGGTGCCGGGCTGGCCGACGGTGCCGGGCTGGCCGACGGTGCCGGGCTGGCCGACGGTGCCGGGCTGGCCGACGGTGCCGGGCTGGTCGACGGTGCCGGGCTGGTCGACGGTGCCGGGCCGGTGAAGCGGGGTGGCCGGGATGACCGGTGACGGCGGCGAGCTGGACCAGCCGGCACGGCGCAACGGACACCGGCCGGGACCGCCCCGATCCTCGGGCGGGCCGCCGGCCGGACCGCCCGATCCGGCCGTGGCCGACCGGCCCGGGGACGTCTGGGACCGGCGGGTCGCCGCCGGACTCGCCTTCCTGCGCCGACGCCTCTCCGGGCAGTACGAGGTCGACGAGTTCGGTTTCGACCCCGAGCTGACCGACCAGGTCTTCCACCCGGTACTGCGCCGGCTCTACCGCGACTGGTTCCGCACCGAGGTCTTCGGCGTGCACCACCTGCCGGTCGACGGCGCCGGGCTGGTGGTCGGCAACCACTCCGGCACGGTCGCGATGGACGCACTGGTGCTGGCGGCCGTGCTGCACGACCGGCACCCCAGGCAGCGCTACCTGCGACTGCTCGGTGCCGACCTGGTCTTCCGGATGCCTGTCGTCTCCGAGCTGGTCCGCAAGACCGGCGGCACGGTGGCCTGCAACTCCGACGCCGAGCGGCTGCTCGGCCGGGGGGAACTGGTCGGCGTCTTCCCCGAGGGCTTCAAGGGCGTCGGCAAGCTCTACGCGGACCGCTACAAGTTGCAGCGGTTCGGCCGGGGCGGTTTCGTCTCCGCCGCGCTGCGCACCGGTACGCCGATCGTCCCGGTGGCGATCGTCGGCGCCGAGGAGACGTACCCGATGCTGGCCGACCTGAAGCCGCTGGCCCGGTTGCTCAAGTTGCCGTACTTCCCGGTGACGCCGACCTTCCCGTGGCTCGGCCCGCTCGGTGCGGTGCCGCTGCCCAGCAAGTGGCTGATCGAGTTCTGCCCGCCGATCCCCACCGCGCACCTGGTCGACTCAGCCGACGATCCGCTCGTCGTCTTCAACCTCGCCGACCAGGTGCGCGAGACGATCCAGCAGACCCTGCACCAGTTGCTGGAGAAGCGCCCCGACCCGTTCGGCCCCTGAACCGCACCCCGACGCGGGCGTCAGTGGGCCGGGGTGCGCGGAGGCGGCGGGCCGGTCGGGGGGAGGTCAGCGGGTCAGCCGGCGCCGCAGCGCCAGCCCGGCGGTCACCGCGCCGGCCAGCAGCCCGGCGGCCACGGTCGAGGGTACGGCGATCCGGGCCGCCTTCCGTCCGGTCCGGAAGTCGTGCACCGACCAGCCGTGTTCCCGGGCGTGCCGCAGCAGCGTGCCGTCCGGGTTCACCGCCACCGCCCGCCCGACGGCGGAGAGCATCGGCAGGTCGTTGGCGGAGTCGCTGTAGGCGGCGCAGCGGGCGAGGTCCAGCCCCTCCACCGTGGCGAGCTGGATCACCGCGTCCGCCTTGGCCGGCCCGTGCATCAGGTCACCGACCAGCCGGCCGGTGTACGCCCCGTCCTCGATCTCGGCGACGGTGCCGATCGCACCGGTCAGGCCGAGCCGGGCGGCGATGATCCGGCCGATCTCCACCGGTGCGGCGGTGACCAGCCACACCCGCTGGCCGGCGTCGAGGTGCTGCTGGGCCAGCGCCCGGGTGCCGGCCCAGATCCGGGGCGCCATCAGCTCGTCGAAGATCTCCTCGGTGAGCCGTTCGACGTCCTCGATCCGCCAGCCGGCGACGAAGGCCAGCGCCGCCTCCTTGACCCGGGACATGCTGCCGGCGTGTTCGACCGCGAGCACCCGGAACCGGAGCTGCTGCCAGGCGAACCGGGCCAGGTCGCCGGTGGTGAGGTAGTTGCGGGCGGCCAGACCCCGGGCGAACCAGTAGATGGAGGCGCCCTGCATCACCGTGTTGTCCACGTCGAAGAAGGCCGCGGCCGCGGGGTCGGTCCGGGCCGGGGGAGCCGGTGGGGCGTCCGGTCCCGCGTCGGCCCAGCCGGCGGTGTGGCCGTGCTCGTCGGTGCTGACCGTCAGCGTCTCGTCGGGGCCGACGGTGACCTTGCGGGCGCGGACCACGCGGGAACCTCCTCGCTGGGCGTACACAGCGAGGGTAGCCGGATCGGTCGAGGCGTACCCGGTCTCCGGCCGCGCCGCCGCCCGTACGGGCCGGTGCGCCAGCGGCGTCGCCGTCGGCTGGGGAAGAGGCTGGGGAGCGGTGTTCAGCCGCCGACCCGGTGCACGGGTTCGCTCGTGGTCCGGTCGCGCATCGCCGGTGGCTGTTCCGGGCTCGACGTCGGGGCGGGTGCCTTCGGCGCCGAGGTACGTTCCGGGGCGCGCGGCGCCTCCTCCGGGGTACCCCGCTCGTCGTCCGACTCGGCCGCCTGCGACGGTGAGTCCGGCGCGGTGCCGGCCGGACCACGGTTGCCCGGGCAGGCCCGGGGCAGCGGTCCGATCGAGTCGGCCCGGCCGGTCGCGCCGGTGCCGCAGGCCAGCGCGGCCCGGAGGTTCGCCGACCGCTGCCGTACGTCGTCGAGGAGGGTCAGCGAGTCGTTCGCCCGGCTGCGGGTGGCCCGGGTGGTGCCCTCGAAGAGCCGGGCGATGCCGGGCCGCTGCTCGCGCAGGAAGCTGTCCACGGCGTCGAGCGCCGCCTGGTCCCGGCGCTGCACCGCCGCGCTGGTCAGCAGCTTGATGCCCTGTCGGGTGTCGGCGTCCATGTCGTCGAGGACGGCGGAGAAGCCGAGATTCTGGCCACCGACCGCGGCGGCCTCGGCGAGCCGGGTACGGGCGAAGTCGAGGAAGAGCTGTCCTCGGCTCAGGTCGGAGCTGGCCAGGGCGAGCTGGGCGCGTTCGGTGTGCCGCTTCATCCCGTAGAGCGCGTCGCCGGGTACCGCGTTCTCGCTGGCGGCGGCCATCCCGGAGACGGCGATCGCACCGACCGCGACGCCGATGACGACGGCGCCCCTGGCCCGGGCCCGGGTGTGCGGCCCCCGGAACGCGGGGTGAGCGGGTCGGCGGGCGGCGGATTGACCACCGCCGTCGACGATCACCTCGTCGGTGGCGGTCGCACCGATCCCTTCCCGCTCGGCGGTGGCGACAAGCATGGCCCGCAGGCCGGCCCGGAAGTCCGGATCGACCTCGACGGCGGACGGCATCTCCCGGAGTCGTCGTCCGACGGTCAACGGCTGTGCCAGGTCGTCGTCGACGCGGGACCGGACGTGGTGGCGACGGCCTCCGCCGGCCTCGTCGAGCAGCTGCGCGAAGCGCTCGGCGCGTTGGCGGTAGAAGGTCTTCCAACTCACCGCCGACACCTCCCTTCGCTGGTCGCGATGCTGCGGTCGGCGTCGTCTCGCCCTGGCGGGTACGACGGTGGCTGACCTCAGGACCAGGTCACGGTGCCCGGGACCGGATCCGCTGTCCGACCGACCGGTCGGCGGGCCGTCGGGCCAACCACCGGTCGCACCCGGACAAACGGTCGGTGGGGTCGACCGGTTACGGGCGGGTGGCGGGAAATACTACGAAGAGTGAGCGGCGTCACGATCCGTTCCGGGGACCGGCGGCGGCGCCTCACGGCTGGAATCCGTCCGGCAGCAACCTGGCCAGCGCGCGGACCGCGCGGTACTGCAGAGCCTTGATGGCGCCTTCGTTCTTACCCATCGCCTGGGCGGTCTCGGCGACCGAGAAACCCTGTAGGAAGCGCAGAACGATGCATTCCTGCTGCTCGGGGTTGAGTTGCTTGACGGCGGTGAGCAACGCGACGTTGGTGATGTGCTCCACCACCGCCGCCTCCGGGCTGCCCTCCGGCCCCCGGTCCTCGCGGTCCGCATCCAGGACGTCACCCGTAGTAACTTCGAGGCGGTACCGGCCGGACTTGAAGTGGTCCGCGACCAGGTTCCGGGCGATGGTCACCAGCCAGGCACCCAGGTCGCGGCCCTGCCAGGTGAAGCTGCCGATCCGCTTCAGGGCCCGCAGGAAGGTGTCCGAGGTGAGGTCCTCGGCGAGTTGCCGGTTGCCGACCCGGAAGTAGACGAACCGGAAGACCGTGTCGACGTACCGGTCGTAGATCAGGCCGAACGCCTCGGGTTCGCCGGCCTGGGCCCGTTCGACAAGTGCCCAGACCTCCCGGGCCGGGTCCGACTCGTCGGGCCGGGACGGATAGCCGGTCGGGGGTGCGCCGCCGCTGCCGGAGCCCGCCGGCTTCTCGGTGGCCGGCACCACCGGCAGCAGTGCGGTCTCGCTCTCCGGCAGGTCCGTCCGGGCGGGCGGCGTCGTGGCACCCGGTTGGGCCGGCATCGCCGGGCGGGCCGGACTGGCCACCCGGCCGCCGACCGGTCGGGCGTTGCCGCCCGGGGTGTTGTGCCGGGGCGGCGTCTCGTTCGGATGTGGACGGTTCCGGATCCGCTTCGAGCCCCCGTCGCCACGTACCGCCAGGCTCAGCATGTCGTCCACGGAGACGCGGAGCCGGTCCAGGCCCTCGGTGAGGGCGAGGCGGGTGTTCCGAGCCGTGCCGCCGCTCGCTCCGTCGGCGTATCCGTATGTGCTCACTGGGCCTCCCCGGCCGGCCGAGGCCGCGGGACCGGTCGCCGGGACCCGGCCGCGATGGGAGCCGTGACCGTACCCGCGCCGGGGGCGGCGCGATCCGGCACGGCGGTTCCGGGGTGCGCCGTACTACGGCACACGCCCCACAGCTGCTGGTGCAGTGCTCTCACAGGCACGGCGGCCTCCTCGGGCTGAGGGGTGTCGACTCACGGCAAAAGGGGTGAGCCGACCCGAGTGATGATAGGGCCAACGTCACCCATGTGCGGCAAGTCCGTTACACAGAGCCAAAGTATTTCCGCCAAGACACCCGAACGAGGCGCACAGCTTGTGCGCTGTCAGATGGCTGACAATGCGCTATGGAGGGCTCTGAACAGGGAAAACGTGCGGACACGCCAGTGCGCGACGGGCCTTGGGCGCGCCGCCGCGAGCGTGTTAGAAGCGGATCGGTCGGGGTTGGAAAGGCTGATATCCGAAACCCGTTACGGTCTGCTGGACCGTACCCTGAGCGGCCCCGGAAGTCGAGGGAAGTTCCACGTCGAGGGAAGTTCCACGACGGAGCGCGCGGTCGGAGCGGCCGCTGTGCCACACTCGGCGACCGTGCAGGATGGACCGGACAACCCCGCCGAGCCGGCCGCGGTGACCCTGGCCGACCGGGTACGCCTGGCCGCCACCGCCCGCCCAGACCAGCCGGCGCTGATCTCGGCGGACGGCGTGACGCTGAGCTGGGCCGAACTGGACGGTGCGGTGGACCGGGCCGCGGCCGCGCTGGGCACCCTCGCCGGGCCGGCCGACGACCATCCGGCCCGGGTCGCGATCGCCCTGCACAACTCGCCCGACTTCGCGGTGGCGTTCTTCGGCACCCAGCGGGCCGGGCTGGTCGCGGTGCCGGTGAACCCGGCGCTGACCGCCCCGGAACTGCGGCACATCCTGGCCGACTCGGCGGCGAGCGTCCTGATCTGCACCGAGCAGGTCCGGGCCGCCGTCGAGGGGATCCGGGCCGAGCTGCCGGCACTGACCGAACTGCACACCACACTGTCCAGCCTGTCCGGACGGTCGGCCGGCGAATCCGCCGGACCCGTGCACCCGGAGGCGGTGGCGGTGCTGCTCCACACCTCCGGCACCACCGGCGAACCGAAGGGGGCGATGCTGTCGCACCGGGCGCTGCTCGCCAACCACGAGCAGATCGGCCGGATCACCCCGCCGGTGGTCGGGCCGGACGACCGGGTGCTGCTGGCGCTGCCGCTCTTCCACGCGTACGGGCTGAACGCCGGGTTGGGTGCGGTGGCGTACCACGGGGCGTGCGGGGTGCTCGTCGAGCGGTTCGATCCGGCCGGCGTACTGGAACAGGTCGCCCGGCACCGGGTGAGCGTGCTGGTCGGCGTACCGTCGATGTTCCTCGGCTGGACGACGCTGCCGGAGTCGCCGACGGCGGCCGGGGTGCCCGCCGGCCCGGCGCCGCGCACCGCGATGGCCTCGGTACGGGTGGCGATCTGCGGCGCCGCCCCGCTGGCCGTCGGCGGCGCGACCCGGTTCGCCGAGGCGACCGGCCGGCAGATCCAGGTCGGCTACGGCCTCACCGAGACGGCTCCGGTGCTCACCACCACGCTGGGCTGCCCGGCGGCGAAGCCGAACTCGATCGGCCGGCCGATCCCCGGGGTCGAACTGCGACTCGTCGCCGCCGACGGCGAGGAGCTGTGGCGGGACGGCTCGGTCGTCGACCCGGCCGGCGGCGTGGACGACGCCGACGAGCCGGAGCTGGAGTTCTCCTCGCCCGGCACCGACCCTGGCGAGATCGTGGTCCGGGGCGGCAACCTCTTCTCCGGGTACTGGCCGGACGGGCACGGCGGGCCCGACCCGGACGGCTGGTGGCGCACCGGCGACGTGGCGTACGCCGACGCGGACGGTGACCTCTTCCTGGTCGACCGGCTCGACGAGCTGATCCTGGTCAACGGCTTCAACGTCTATCCGCAGGAGGTCGAACGGGTGCTCGGCGGGCATCCGGAGGTGGTCGAGTCGGTAGTCGTCGGAGTCCCGCACCCGATGGCCGGCGAGGCGGTCACCGCCTACGTCGTGCGGTCCCCGCAGGGTACGGTCTCGGCCGACGAGCTGGCCGCGCACTGCGCCCGCAACCTGGCCCGGTTCAAGTGCCCGAGCAGGATAGAGTTCGTCGGTTCCCTGCCGCTCTCCGCGATCGGCCGGGTACGCAGATCGGTGATCCGCTCAAGGGGGTCGAGTGACGACGACTGAGGCCCGGCTGACCCTGGTCACCCGACCCGGCTGCCACCTCTGCGAGGTCGCCCGGGAGGCGGTCGAGCGGGTGGTGGCGGTGACCGGCGACCGGTGGACCGAACTCGACGTCACCGGCGACCTGGAGTTGGAACGGGAGTACGGCGACCGGCTGCCGGTGGTGCTGCTCGACGGCCGCGAGCACGGCTACTGGCGGGTCGAGGAGGAGCGGCTGCTCCGCGACCTGACCGCGCCCCGGACCTGAGTCCCGGGTACCGCGTATCGTGCTCGGATGCGTGCGCATCTCGTCTGGGACTGGAACGGCACCCTGCTGGACGATCTGACCCTGGTCGTCGCCGCCACAAACGTGGCGCTGGCCGGTGCCGGCGGGCCGGAGGTGACCGCCGAGGAGCACCGTACGCAGTTCCGCCGGCCGATCGCGGACTACTACTCCGAGGTGCTGGGCCGGGCCGTGGACGTCGACGAGTTCACCCGGCTGGACCAGCTCTTCCACGAGGCGTACCGGGTCGGGCTGGCGAGTTGCGCGCTGGCCGCCGACGCCGAGGCCGCGATCCGGTCCTGGACGGGTACCCAGTCGCTGCTGTCGATGTGGTTCCACGACGAGCTGGTGCCGGCGGTCGACCGGTACGGGCTGACCGCCGTCTTCGGCCGGGTCGACGGGCTGCGCGGCACCGTCGGCGGCGACCGCAAGGCCGCCCACCTGGCCCGGCACCTGGCCGAGGCCGGCATCGACGGCAGCTCGACGGTGCTGATCGGCGACTCCATCGACGACGCCGAGGCGGCCGACTCGGTGGGTGCCAGGTGTGTCCTCTACACCGGCGGGTTCACCGACGCGGCCCGGCTGCGCGCCGCCGGCTGGCCGGTCGCCGACTCGCTGACCGAGGCCGTCACCCTCGCCGCCAAAC
Organism: Plantactinospora sp. WMMB782; assembly: GCF_049179135.1. NCBI lineage: Bacteria > Bacillati > Actinomycetota > Actinomycetes > Micromonosporales > Micromonosporaceae > Plantactinospora > Plantactinospora sp. WMMB782. The sequence continues at coordinate 3,411,925 of NZ_JBMHMC010000007.1, forward strand.
TGGACTGATCCCGGCCGCCGGTTCGACTTCCAACGCCCGGGCGTCAGTTCGGGCTTTCGGCATCCGGGCGGCTCGGACTTCCGGCGTCCGGACGGCGGATCAGCCGCGCAGGTAGGCGAGGACCGCCAGGACCCGGCGGTGCTGCTCCTCGTCCGGCGGCAGTCGCAGCTTGGTGAAGATGTTCCGGACGTGCTTCTCCACCGCACCGTCGCTGACCACGAGCGTCCGGGCGATGGCGGTGTTCGAGCGACCCTCGGCCATCAACCCGAGCACCTCCCGTTCCCGGGGGGTCAGCTCCCGCAGCGGGTCGTCCCGGCGGCGCCGGACGAGCAGCTGGCCGACCACCTCCGGGTCGAGCACGGTGCCGCCGGAGGCGACCCGGCGCAGCGCGTCGAGGAACTCGTCGATCGCCGCCACCCGGTCCTTGAGCAGGTAGCCGATGCCACCGCCCCCGGCGCCTCCGCTGGGCTTGACGGTGGCGAGCAGGTCGTCGGCGTAGGACACCTCGACGTACTGGGAGAGGACCAGGATCGGGGTACGCGGCACCCGCTGCCGGGCCTCCACCGCCGCCCGCAGCCCCTCGTCGGTGTGCGAGGGCGGCATCCGGACGTCCACGATCGAGATGTCCGGCCGGTGCGCGACGATGGCGTCGACAAGTGCCGTGCCGTCGCCGACCGCGGCCACCACCTCGTGCCCGTGCTCGGTCAGCAACCGGACCAGCCCCTCGCGGAGCAGGACGGCGTCGTCGGCGATAACTACCCGCATGACGTCGTTGTCTACCACTGCCGGCCCTTCCGGCAGGTGCCGGGGCGGCTCAGCACGGCAGTTCGGCGCGGATCTCGGTCGGTCCGCCGGGCGGGCTGAGCACGCTCAGGGTGCCGTCGTTGGCGCGTACCCGGTCGGCGAGGCCGGCCAGGCCGTGTCCCTTGGACAGGTGCGCCCCGCCCTCGCCGTCGTCGATCACCACGATCCGCAGTGCCCGCTCCTCCCGGGTCACCGTCAACCAGCACTCGGTGGCCCGGCTGTGCTTGGCGACGTTGGTGAGCGCCTCGGCGACCACGAAGTACGCCGTCGACTCGACCGCCGGGTCCGGCCGGCCCTCCCGGGTGCCGAGCCGGGGATCGACGGCGAGTTCGACCGGGATCAGCCCGCGCCCGGCGAGCGCGGCCAGGGCGCTGGGCAGGCCGCGGTCGACCAGGATCGGCGGGGCGATGCCCCGGGACAGCGCGCGCAGTTCGGCCAGGGTGTCCCGGGTCTGGGCCAGCGCCTCGCCGAGGGTCTGCCGGGCGGCCTCCGGGTCCGAGTCGAGCTGCTGCTGGGCCCGGCTCAGGTCCATGGCCAGCCGGACCAGCCGCTGCTGCGGCCCGTCGTGGATGTCCCGTTCGAGCCGGCGCAGCGCGGTGGCCTCGGCGGAGACGGCGGCCCGCTTCTGCTCCTCCAGCACGGTGATCCGGTTGCGCATCTCCGCCACTCCGGTGAGCAGCGCGCGGCCGAGCGAGGCCTGCAGCAGGGCACAGCCCCGGACCACCAGCGGCAGGGTGATCAGGAAGAAGACTCCGAGTGCGGTGTTCAGCCCGATCCGGGCGGCGGCGCTGTCGCCCAGCCCGAGCAGCTCGTGCAGGCCCTGGTCGCCGGGGGCCTGTGGGATCGCCCAGTCGTACGCCCAGTAGAAGCTGCCGCCGATCGCGCAGGCCCACCAGACGACGGTGGTGACGAAGGTGCCGACCGCCGCCACCAGCCGGATCCAGCCGTGCGCGAGGTCGAGCCAGGACTGGGCGTCGGCGATCGGTACGAAGATCCGCCGCCAGGCGCCGGCTCCGGGCTCGGCGGTGCGGTAGCGGGGACGTATCCGGGGCTGCCGGAGCACCGCCGGCATCCGCAGCCGTTCGATGTCGGCGAAGCCACGCGCGGCGTAGAGGGTGCCGGCCAGGATCGGCACCCCGGTCACCGTCACCGCCAGTCCGGCGCTGAGCGCGACTCCGACGACCAGTACGACGAAGCTCGCCACGGCGAGGGGGAGGCTGAGGACGACGTAGCCGGAGTCGATGGCGAGCTGGCGCAGCATGCCCCGGCCGGCGCCCGGTTCGGCGCCGGCGGTCACGCCGTAGGCGGTGGTCGTGGTCATGTTCTCGACGCTAGGCATCGGCGCGGTCGGTCCCCATCCCATCGGCTGGTCTCTTCACGGTAGGGCTGTCCCCACCCGACGAGGAAATCCGCGCACGGCCGTGCCAGGCGGTGCTGGCCGACCCGCGCACGCCGATCCTGGCGGAGGCGACCGCTCACCTGACGACCGGCCGGCGGGCTTGGCGCCGAATGTAATGGTGGACTCGGGAAATCGACGGCGCTTCGGGATTGTCGATCTTGACAAATGGGCGGGTCGATCGGCCGGCATGGCTACGGCGAGTTGGTGAGATAAGTCGGACTTAGGTAATAATCGCCGTGCCGGCTCCGGCTGGCCGGGAAACTGATCTTGCATGTGGAGGCGCAGGTGGGGCGTTATCGCGGTCTATCAAGATCGCGATTTGTGCGTGTCTTCACAAGCGCCTACTCTGTTAGTCCGACGAGCCCTGCTAGCACAGCCGGTCGTAGCGGTCGGCAGCGGGTGCACCGAAAAGACCTGCCGGTCCGGCCGGTCGAAGATCGCACGGCACGGAGTCGCATGAGTCAGCACCGCCCGATAGGCACGCCCGGCCGCGCCGGTGCCGTGCCGGCGCTTCCGGACCTCCCCGAGGCGACGGTCGCCCGGCTCCCCGAATACCTCCGTGCCCTGCACAATCTCGCCGAAACCGGCAACGACACGGTCTCCAGCGAGGAGCTCGCGGCAGCGGCCGGGGTCAACTCGGCCAAGCTCCGCAAGGACCTCTCCCAACTCGGGTCGTACGGCACCCGGGGGGTGGGCTACGACGTGGCCCTCTTGATCGACCAGATCGAGTTCGTGCTCGGGCTAACCCAGTGCCGCTCGGTCGCGCTTGTCGGAGTGGGTAATCTCGGTCACGCCCTCGCCGGGTACGCCGGCTTCACCGGTCGCGGGTTCCGGATCGCCGCGCTCTTCGACGCCGACCCGGCCCGGCTCGGCGAGGAGATCGGCGGGCTGGTCGTCCGGCACATCGACGAGCTGCCCCGGGTGGCCGCCGAGGAGAGCATCGCGATCGGCGTGATCGCCACCCCGGCCACCGCCGCGCAGAGCGTCGCCGACCAGCTGGTCGCGGCCGGGGTGACGAGCATCCTCAACTTCGCGCCCTGCGTGCTGGCCGTCCCGGACGGGGTCGACGTGCGCAAGGTCGACCTCGCCATCGAGTTGCAGATCCTCTCCTTCCACGAGCACCGCAAGGCGGCCCTGACCGGCCTGCCCGCGACCACCGGGCCGGGGCGCACCAACTCCGCCGGGCCCGGCCTCGCCGGGCCGCCCGGCGGACTCGGCACCCCGCACGGCAGCACCGGCGGCCTGGGCACCCCGCACGGCGGCGCCCCGAACGGGCTGACCGCGCTGCCCGGCGGCCTCGCCGCCACCGGCACCACCGAGGCGACACCCACCGGGAAACTCCGGCCGACGAGTGCGGAGGCGGTCGGCTCATGAACCTGCTCGTCGTCGGTGCCTCGCACCGCACCGCGCCGGTCGCCATCCTGGAGCGGCTCGCCGTCGCCGGCACCGAGCTGCCGGAGATCCTGGCCCGGCTGCTCGCCCAGCCCTACGTCGGCGAGGCGGTGGTCGTCTCGACCTGCAACCGGGTCGAGGTCTACGCCGCCGTCACCGGCTTCCACGGCGGGCTCGGCGACATCTGCGCGGTGCTGGCCGGGCACGCCGGAGCCGTACCGGCCGAGCTGGCCAACCACCTCTACGTGCACTACGACGGCGCGGCGGTGGAGCACGCCTTCCGGGTCGCCGCCGGGCTGGACTCGATGGTGGTCGGCGAGGCGCAGATCCTCGGCCAGCTGCGTGACGCCTACCACGCGGCGAGCGAGGCCGAGGCGCCCGGCCGGCTGCTGCACGAGCTGATGCAGCAGGCCCTCCGGGTGGGCAAGCGGGCGCACGCCGAGACCGACATCGACCGGGCCGGGCAGAACGTGGTAAGTGCCGCGCTCGACCTGGCCGCCCGGCACTTCGGCGGCGACGTCGCGGGCCGCCCGGTGCTGGTGGTCGGGGCCGGCTCGATGGGCGCGCTGGCCGTGGCCACGCTCTCCCGGCTGGGCGCCGGCCCGGTGGGGATCAGCAACCGGGGTCACGACCGGGCACTCCGGCTCGCCGAGGCGTACGGCGCCACGGCGGTGCCGATCGCCGAACTCGCCACCGCCCTCTCCACAGTGGACATCGTAGTCGCCGCCACCGCGTCGATCGAGCCGGTCCTCACCCGCGCGACGGTCTCCCGGGCGTTGCGGGAGCGCGCCGCCGACCGGCCCGACCCGCTGGTCCTGCTCGACCTCGCCGTACCCCGGGACATCGAGCCGGCCGTCGCCGAGCTGCCCGGGGTGGTCGTGGTCGACATCGACGGGCTGGCCGCGGCCCAGCCGATCGGCCCGGCCGCCACCGACACCGCCGCGGTGACCCAGATCGTCAGCTCCGAGGTCGAGTCCTTCCTCACCTGGCTGCGCGGCGCCGACGTCGCGCCGACCGTGGCCGCCCTGCGGGCCCGGGCCGACGAGGTGGTCACCGCCGAGCTGCGCCGGCTGGCCCAGCGCCGGCCGGACCTCACCGACGACCAGCGTGCCGAGGTGAGCCACGCGGTGCACCGGGTGGTGCAGCGGCTGCTGCACTCGCCGACGGTGCGGGTCCGGCAACTCGCCGCCGAGCCCGGCGGCGACCAGTACGCCGCCCTGCTCCGGGAACTCTTCGACCTGGAGGTGCCGGTCACCTCGCAGGCGGACACCGTGCCGGAGCTCGCCGCCGCCGAGCTGGCCGGAGTACCGGCCGGGAACCGCCTGACCGGGCTGGCCGGGTTGCCCGGCCTCGGCGACCTGCCGGCGATCGGTGGCCAGGCCGACCTCGGCGCCGGGGCGGCCCTGCGCGCCCCGGTGCCCCGACAGCAGTCCGGAGGAGAACGATGAGCGAGCGGAGCGGCACGAGCGTGCTGCGGCTCGGCACCCGGGGCAGCGCGCTCGCGCTCGCCCAGTCCCGGACGATCGCCGAGGCGGTGACGGCGACCACCGGCCGCCCGGTCGAACTGGTCGAGATCGTCACGGCCGGCGACCGGTCCAGCGCCCCGGTGCACCGGCTGGGTGTCGGGGTCTTCGTCTCGGCGCTGCGCGACGCGCTGGTCGCCGGGGAGATCGACTTCGCGGTGCACTGCTACAAGGACCTGCCGACGGCCGTGCCGGCCGGGCTGCACATCGCGGCCACCCCGCCCCGGGAGGACCCGCGCGACGCGCTTGTCGCCAGCCACGGCCGTACCCTGGCCGAACTGCCACCCGGCGCCACCGTCGGCACCGGTGCGCTGCGCCGGATCGCCCAGCTGCACGCGCTCGGGCTCCAGCTCACGGTGGTGCCGATCCGCGGCAACGTGGACACCCGGGTGGGCCGGGTGCACGGCCCGGAGGCCGATCTCGACGCGGTGGTGCTGGCCCGGGCCGGGCTGCTCCGGCTGGGCCGGGCCGACGAGATCAGCGAGACCCTCGACCCGATGCTGATGCTGCCGGCACCCGCCCAGGGCGCGCTGGCCCTGGAGTGCCGGGTCGACGACGCCGAACTGGTCGAGCTGCTCGGCGTACTCGACCATGCACCGACCCGGGCCGCGGTCACTGCGGAACGGGCGTTTCTGGCCACCCTGGAGGCCGGGTGCAGCGCGCCGGTCGCCGGGTACGCCGAAGTCGCCGAGGGCGACGACGGTGAGGAGATCTACCTGCGCGGTGCGGTGATCAGCCCGGACGGCACCCGTGACATCCGGCTGTCCCGCACCGGTACGCCCGCCGAGGCGACGGAGATCGGCAAGGCACTCGCTGCCGAACTCCTGGACCTCGGCGCCGACTCGATCCTCGGGGCGCCGAAGGAATCCGGCGCGAGGACCCAGCATCTTGGAGCTACAGAATGATCGGCACCCGTAAGCCCGCAGGCCGCATCGCGTTCGTCGGGGCCGGACCCGGCGACCCCGGCCTGCTGACCCGCCGGGCGCACGACGCACTCGTCGACGCCGACCAGGTGGTGTACGACCGCAGCGTTCCCGAGGCCCTGCTGACCGTGGTCAGGGCCGAGGCCAAGCAGGACGCGCAGTTCACCCCGGCCGAGGGGGCGCCGGGTGACGTGGCAAAGGTGCTGCTCTCGGCGGCCCGGTCCGGGCTCTCCGCCGTACACCTGGTCGCCGGTGACCCGTTCGGGCACGACGCGGTGGTCAAGGAGGTGCAGGCGGTGGCGCGTACCGCCGTGCACTTCGAGGTGGTGCCGGGGGTCGGCCAGGCCGAGGGGGTGGCCACCTACGCCGGGGTGCCGCTGTCCGGGGTACGCACCGCCGCCGACGTGGACGACGTCACCGCGATGGACTTCGAGGCGCTGGCGGCGGCGGTCGCCCGTGGCTCGCTCGCCCTGGCGGTGGACGCCGGTGACCTGGCCGCGATCCGGGACGGGCTGCTGGCCGCCGGGGTGGACGGCACGACGGCGGTCGCGGTGACCGGCGACGGCACCGGCGAGACGCAGTACACCACCACCTCGACGGTGGACAGCTTCGTCGCCGCCGCGCTCGGCTTCACCGGCCGGGTGGTGCTCACCCTGGGCGTCGGCGTCCCGCACCGGGACAAGCTGAGCTGGTGGGAGAACCGCCCGCTGTACGGCTGGAAGGTGCTGGTGCCGCGCACCAAGGAGCAGGCCGGGGTGATGAGCGCCCGGCTGCGGGAGTACGGGGCGATCCCGTGCGAGGTGCCGACGATCGCGGTCGAGCCGCCGCGCACCCCGGCCCAGATGGAGCGGGCCGTCAAGGGCCTGGTCGACGGCAGGTACGCCTGGGTGATCTTCACCTCGGTGAACGCCGTACGCGCGGTCTGGGAGAAGTTCGCCGAGCACGGCCTGGACGCCCGGCACTTCGGCGGCGTCAAGATCGCCTGTATCGGCGAGGCCACCGCCGAGGCGGTCCGCGCCTTCGGCATCCAGCCGGAGCTGATCCCGTCCGGTGAGCAGTCCTCGGAGGGGCTGCTCGCCGAGTTCTCCCCGCACGACGAGATCCTCGACCCGGTCGGCCGGGTGCTGCTGCCCCGCGCCGACATCGCCACCGAGACCCTGGCCGCCGGGCTGACCGAGCGCGGCTGGGAGGTCGACGACGTGACCGCCTACCGGACGGTGCGGGCGGCCCCGCCGCCGGCCGAGATCCGGGACGCGATCAAGTCCGGTGGCTTCGACGCGGTGCTCTTCACCTCCTCCTCGACCGTGCGCAACCTGGTCGGCATCGCCGGCAAGCCGCACGCCCGGACGGTGGTCGCGGTGATCGGCCCGAAGACGGCGGAGACCGCAGGCGAGTTCGGCCTGCGGGTGGACGCCCAGCCGGCGCACGCCTCGGTGCCGGACCTGGTCGAGGCGCTGGCGTCGTACGCGGTGGAGCTGCGGGAGAAGCTGGCCGCGATGCCGGCGAAGCAGCGCCGGGGCTCGAAGGTGCAGGGCCCGACCGCGCTGCGGTTCCGGTAACGGCTGCGGGATCCGTGAGACGAACCGCTGTCGGGTCCACGAGACGAACCGCTGTCGGATTCGCGAAACGTGAACCACTGTGAGGCACGCTCGATTCTGAGGCACCATCGGTGCTGGAGCCGTCGGCGGCACGGGGCCGTCGCGGCAGGGTCCGTCGGCGGCACCTGGCCGACACGGACCCGGACGACCCGGGGGGACACCCGGGTCGCGTGCCGGCCGGTCGGCCGGAAGGAGTGACGATGTCGTACCCCGAGATCCGTCCGCGCCGGCTGCGCCGGTCCCCGGCGGTCCGCCGGCTGGTCGAGGAGACCCGGCTCGCCCCGGCGGACCTGGTGCTGCCGATGTTCGTCAAGGAGGGGCTGGCCGAGCCCCGGCCGATCGCCTCGATGCCGGGCGTGCTCCAGCACTCCCGGGAGTCGCTGCGCAAGGCGGCGGCCGAGGCCGTGCACGCCGGCGTCGGCGGGATCATGCTCTTCGGGGTGCCGCTGCACAAGGACGAGACCGGCTCCGGCGGCACCGACCCGGACGGCATCCTCAACGTGGCGATCCGGGACGTGGTCGCCGAGGTCGGCGACGCCACCGTGGTGATGAGCGACCTCTGCCTGGACGAGTTCACCTCGCACGGGCACTGCGGACTGCTCGCCCCGGACGGGACCGTCGACAACGACGCCACCCTGGCCGCGTACGCGGAGCTGGGGGTGGCGCAGGCCGAGGCCGGGGCGCACCTGGTGGGGACGTCCGGGATGATGGACGGCCAGGTCGGGGTGGTCCGCAGGGCGCTGGACGCCGCCGGCCACACCGACACCGGCATCCTGGCGTACGCGGTGAAGTACGCCTCGGCGTTCTACGGCCCGTTCCGGGAGGCGGTGGAGTCGTCGTTGCAGGGGGACCGCCGCACCTACCAGCAGGACCCGGCCAACCTGCGGGAGTCCCTCCGGGAGGTACGCCTCGACGTCGCCGAGGGCGCCGACATGGTGATGGTGAAGCCCGCCCTGCCGTACCTCGACGTGCTGGCCGCGGTCCGGGCCGAGGTGGACGTGCCGGTCGCCGCGTACCAGATCTCCGGGGAGTACTCGATGGTCGAGGCGGCCGCCGCCAACGGCTGGGTCGACCGGGAGCGGGCGATGCTGGAGACGCTTACCTCGATCCGCCGGGCCGGTGCCCAGATCATCCTCACCTACTGGGCCGTCGAGGCGGCCCGGCTGCTCCGCGAGCGCCCCTGACCGGCGACTGACCGGCGCTGGCCATGGTGATCGGGATGCCGTCGCCGGCCGGTGGCGTGCCCAGCTCCAGCGGCTCGTCGGAGGACAACCGGACGGTGGCGGCGCAGGCGCGGTCGAGCCGCAGGTGCATCGTCTCGGTATCACCGTTCGAGTCCGTGGAACGTGGTACCGGTGTTGCTGGGCGGACAGCCCGGCCGACCCCGTGAGCGACGACTCGGCGGCGGAGCGGGGATAGTCGGCGCGGAGACTGTCGAGCTGGGTGCACAGATGGGGCACGGAAGCCGGGGTTGCCGACGGCGTGCCGGGTCCGGGGCGACCGGCGGGTGGGACCGGGGTTCGGGCAGTCCGGGAGGGTGGGCGCACAAGCGGGGCAGCTCGACAGTCTCCCCGGGGACTATCCCCGCCCCACCCGCTACCCGACCCGATCCGACGTCAGGAGATCGCCGACCAGGAACGCCTGGAAGTACCGGGTCAACCGAACAACCTTCGAGGACAGGGCACTAGTTGACGCCGTCCAGCCGGTGCGCCAGCTCGGCCACGTCGACGCCGTACTCGTACCACTCCCGGTCGGCCTGGAAGCCGAGGTCGGCGTTGACCGCCCGCATCGCGTCGTTGGTCCGGGCGTTCCAGGTCTGCACCTCGGAGACCTTGGGTTCGGCCGAACGCAGCTCGAAGAGCATCCGCGCCTTCATCGCCCGGTCGATGCCGAAGCCCTGGTGCTCCCGGCCGACGATGGTGTCCCACTGGTCGGCCCGGGTCGGGTGGTGGGCCGGCACGACGACCTCGGTCAGCCCGGCCACCACACCGGTCTTCTCCTCGACCGCGAGCACGATGTAGGGCTTCATGCCACGCCGGTGCAGACAGTTGAGGCTGTCCCGCAGACGCTGCGGGTCGTGCGAACTCGGCCGCAGGTCCAGGTCGCCGTCGTCGACGTCGCGGGTCTCGGCCTTCGCCATCGCGTACGGCTCGATCAGCTCATCCGGCGGGCCGCCGGGGCAGAACTCCAGCCGGTATCCGGGGCCGATCCCCTGGGCCATCTCGCCGAGCGCGGTCCAGTCCACCGTGCCGAGTCGCAGTACGCTGCGGTCCTCCTCGTACTCCCGGGCGAAGCCGAGCGCCTCGTAGAAGCCGACCGCGGGCGTGTCGCCGATGACCTCGACGCCCATCGACCGGAAGCCCTCCTGATAGGTGCGGCGGGCCGCCGTGGCGATCAACTTCCGGCCGACCCCGCGACGCCGGGCCGCCGGGTGCACCATCACCTCCAGCACCCCGATGTCACCGAGCAGGAGTACGTGGGTGTGCCCGAGGATGCGCCCCGGCTGCCCGTCGGCCGAGGGCTCGTCCTGGACGATCCAGGAGATGCGGCGTTCGCCGGGCATCACCTCGCAGAGGTACTCCCGGAGCATGCCGTTCTCCCACAGAGGGTCCTCCGGCAGGTCGGCCGCGAAAACCGCGTTGATCGCGTCCAGGAAGGACTCGATCTCCGCGGCCGGGGCGGTCCTGGGATCCCACTCGCGCACCATCACGCGTCTAGCTTGCCGTCAACCGCAGCCTGGCGAAAGTGCCCAGTTCTCCAATGTGTCGAGCACATTACGCTAAGTCCTACTGTCCGTGCCGTACCTGTTGGCGGTCTCGAACACCGATTGCGCATATGGCCGCACGTCATTGTAGGAAAGGATGGCGCTCCACCAGTCGGCGGCGACCGACAGGTTGCGGCCCCCCTTGCACAGATAGTTACCGGCCGCCAGAGCCGCGTCGTCGATGCTGTGCGGGTTCTCCACGCCGTCACCGTCGGCGTCGGCCCCGATCTCCGCCCAGGTGGTCGGGATGAACTGCATCGGCCCGACCGCGCGGTCGTAGGTGGCGTCCCGGTCGAGCCGGCCGTCCTCGGTGTCCATGATCCGCATCCGGCCGCCGTTGCCGTCCAGCGGCAGGCCGATGATCTCGGGTGCGGCGACGCCGTTCGGGCCGAGGACCGCCCCGTTCGCCCGCCCGTGCGCCGACTCGACGTGCCCGATCGCGGCCAGCGTGGTCCAGCGGAGCTGGCAGCTGGGCGTGGTCTGCCCGACCCGCAGCTCGGCGTAGCCGTACGCCTGGAGGGCGGTGGGTGCGATCCCGACCCGGGGCCCGACCTGCGCCGCCCAGCCGGCGAGTACGTCCGACGGGCGGCCGCCGGTCGCGTTCCACGGCGGCGCCGGCACGCTCGGCGCTCCGGACGACGGCGGGCTCGGCAGCCCCGAGGGCAGCCCGCCCGGCGGGACCGGGAACCCCTCCAGGCTGGGCGAAGCCGGTGGTGGAGTCGTCTCGGCACCCGGCTGCGCCGACCCGGCCTGGCGCGCGGTGGCCGGGAGCAGAAAGGCGCCCGCCGCGCCGGTCGCCGCGACCAGGGCGAAGAGCAGCAGCGCCGGCAGGGTCAGCCGGCCGCTCGGCCGCTTCGACCAGGCGCGTACCGCCCGGGGCGACGGCCAGCGGGTGACCGCGTGCGCGAACCGGACCCGGATCCGCCGGTTCCGTCGGGCCGGCGCGGTCGCCGGTGTGTCGAGGTCGATGATCGTCTCGTCCGGTTTGCCCGCCGGCTTCTCCGCCGGCTTCTCCACGGCGGCCCCGGTCGCCGTGGTCGCGGCGTCCGGTCGTGCCGCGCCGGCTGCCTCCGGCCCCGTGCCTGCCGTCTTCGGTTCTGTGGTGCCGGCTGCCTCCGGCTCGGTGTCCGCCGTCTTCGGTTCCGTGGTGCCGGTCGTCTCCTGGCCGGCCGCCTCTAGGCCGGCCTCGGCCGGGGTCGGTTCTGCCGTGCCCGGGGCATCCGGCGTGGCGTCGGCCGGGGGCAGGTCGGACGTGCTGGCAGCAGCGGGCTCGGCGTCGGCCGGGCCCGGCTTCGTCGTGTCGGCCGACGGCTCCGGGGTGCCGGTCGTCGGCTGCTCGGCGCGGGTGTCGACCTTCTCGGGCCCGGCCCGTGTCTCGGCCGGCTCGGGCTCGGCGCGGGTGTCGACCGGATCAGCCTCGGCCCGCGTCTCGACCGGCTCGGGAGCGGGGTCGGCGGGCGCGTCGGGCTCGCGGCGCGGGCGGGGCACGGCGGCCGATGGTGAACCGGAGTCGGGATCGGGAGCGGCACCCGAGCTGGCCAGCGGCCCGTCGAAGACCGGCGCCGCAGGCCGCAGTGGTCGAGTCGTAGAAGTCTCCTCGCGCTCCGCCACCCGTCGAGTATTACCCATCGACCGTCGAACGTCAGGTCTGGTCGTACGCTGTTGGTATGCCCCGGTACGAGTTCCGCTGCCGCGCCTGCGGCGACACCTTCGAGATCGACCGGCCGATGGCCGAAGCCTCGGCTCCGGCGTCCTGCCCGCAGGGGCACGACGACACGGTCAAGCTACTGTCCACGGTGGCGTTCACCGGTCGTGGCGCGGGCGGTTCCGCCCCGCCGCCGGTCGCGCCGAGCGGTGGCGGCTGCTGCGGCGGGAGTTGCGGCTGCTGAGACCGTAGCCCGGCTGTCCGGACCCGGCCCCCTCCCGCCCGGACAGCGACGGTTCGGTGAGGACGGTTCACGACCGTGATGTCGGTTTCGTGGCACAGTCCCCGGTTAGCACCTTGGTACGGTGTCGCGCCGTCCGTTCCTACGATGGGCCAGCCCGTAAATATGCGGAAGCATGAACGCGACTTCCAGGGGGCGGGAGGTTCCAGGCATGTCAGCACGGATCCACCTGCCGAGCGGGTTGGTGACATTCATGTTCACCGACATCGAGGGGTCCACCCGGCTGGCCCAGATGCTCGGTTCGGGCTACCGGCCGGTGTTGAGCGAGCACCGGCGGCTGCTGCGGGCGACGCTGGCCGCGAGTGACGGGACGGAACTCTTCACCGAGGGCGACTCGTTCTTCGTCGCGTTCGGCGACGCCTCGTCCGCACTGGACGCGTCACTCGCCGCCCAGCGGGCGCTCAACAACCACGAGTGGCCGACGCCGGAGGCCACCCCCAAGGTCAGGATGGGGCTGCACACCGGGCACGCGGAGCCGCGCGACGGCGAGTACGCGAGCGCCGAGGTGCACCGGGCCGCCCGGATCGCGGCCGCCGCGCACGGCGGCCAGGTGCTCTGCTCCGGCGCGACCGCCAGGCACGCCGCACCGCTGCCGCCGGGCGCCTCCCTGCTCGACCTCGGGCTGCACCGGCTGCGCGGCTTCGACGACCGGGAAAGGCTCTTCCAGCTCGTCGCGCCGGGGCTGGAGCGGCAGTTCCCCCGGCCCCGGACGGCCGACGCGATCCCGCACAACCTGCCGACCCAGGTCACCTCGTTCGTCGGTCGGCAGGCCGAGCGGGAGGAGCTGGACCAGCTCATCGACACGCACCGGCTGGTGACGGTGGTCGGTGCGGGCGGGGCCGGCAAGACCCGGCTGGCGGTCGAGTTGGCCGGCGGCGTGGTCGAGTCGTACCCGGACGGGGTCTGGTTCGTCGACATCGCCACCGTGACCGACCCCGGGCTGGTCGCCTTCGCGATCGCCGCGGTCCTCGGGCTGCGGCCGGAGCCGGGCCGGCCGATGCTGGAGACGCTCGTCGAGTTCGCCGCCTCCCGCCGGATGCTCGTGGTCCTCGACACCTGCGACGCCCAGCCGGCCGCCTGCGCCGAGGTGATCTCGCGACTGCTCGCCGGCGGCAGCGGCGTACGCGTCCTCGCCACCAGCCGGGAGTCGCTCGGCCTGCCCGGCGAGGTGATCTGGCGGATCCCGCCGCTCTCCGTCGACCCGGCCCCCGGCGGCGGGCCGAGCGAGGCGGTGACCCTGCTGCTCGACCGGACCGCAGCGGCCCGGGGCGGTCGCCGGTCCGGCCCGGCCGAGTCGGCCGACCTGCAACGGGTGGTGACCCGGCTGGACGGGCTGCCGCTGGCGATCGAGCTGGCCGCCGCCCGGCTGCGGGTGCTCTCCGCCAGCCAGCTCGCCGAACGCCTGGACGACGTCCTCGGCGCGCTGGACGCGGGGCGGGACGACGTGGAACCGGCCCCGGTGCCGGCCCAGGGCTGGGTCGCCAACCAGCAGGACACCGTGGACCTGGCGGCGGCGGCCCGGGGGATGGCGCCACCGGTCGGCGCCCGCGCGGTACAGCGCTCGGCCACCCAGCGGCACGTCACCATGCAGGCCACGGTCACCTGGTCGTACCGGACGCTCGGTCCCCGGGCCGCCCGGCTGCTGCGCTGGCTGGCGGTCTTCTCCGGCCCGGTGGACCTGGCCACCGTCGAGTGGCTGCTCAACGACGACCCGCTCGACCCGCTCTCCGTGCTCGTCGACAAGTCGATGATCCAGGCGGAGCCGAACGTCTCCGGCAGCACCTACCGGATGCTCGACCCGATCCGGGCGTACGCGGCCCGCCGGCTGGTCGACGCGGGGGAGGAGCAGACCGCCCGGGACCGGCACGTGGCCTGGTCGCTGCACGCGTTGCAGCGGGCCTACCTGGGGCCGGACGAGCGGCCGGTCACCCTCTCCCTCTACGGGCTCGACCCGCTCGCCGACGAGCTGCGGGCCGCGCTGCGCTGGACGGTCACCGGCGGCAGTGCCCGGCAGGGGCTGCAACTGGCGAGTGGTCTCGACGAGTGGTGGCGGGAGCGCGGGCTGGCCCGGGAGGGGCGGCTGTGGCTGTTCCGGCTCTACGGCCGGATCGCCGAGACCGGCGAGCAGATCCCCGAGGCGGAGCTGGCGGCGGCGTACCACATGCACTCGCAGCATGCCGGCGCGGACGGTGAGTTCGCCGAGGAGCTGCGTTTCTCGCAGCGGGCCGAGTCGGCGGCCCGGCAGGCCGGCGACGCGGGCCTGCTGATCCGGGTACTCGCCGGCCGCGCCGCGCCGCTGATCGACATGGGACAGTTCGCCGAGGCGGAGCGGGTGTGCCGGGAGGTGATCGCCGAGGCCGAGGCGGAGGGGGTGAGCGGGGACGCCTTGCTCGCCGTCTACAGTCTGGCGGAGCTGCTCTGGCGCCGGGGTGCCCTGGACGAGGCGGCCGAGTTGCTCGGTGCGGCCCGGCCGGTGGAGGCGAGCCGGCCGACCGAGCGCGGCAAGCGCTCCGTGGACATGCTGCTCGGCATGGTGGCGCTGGCCCGGGGTGACCTGGTCGCCGCGCACGACCACCTGGTCGTCGCGCTGCGCTCCCGGATGAGCTACGGCTATCTGGCCCGGGCCTGCGACACGGTGAACGCGATCGCGGTGCGCTGCGCCGGGGGCGGCGACCCGAGATCCGCGGCCCGGCTCTTCGGCGCGGCCCAGTTGACCCGCTCGGCGATGCGGTGCACGCCGGGCACCTTCGGGACGTACTGGCTCCAGGAGCAGACCGCGCTGCGCAACGTGATGGGTGACGCGGCCTTCGACACGGCGTACGCGGCCGGTGCGGAGTTGACCCTGGAGGAGGCGGCGGCGGTGGCGCTGGAGGTGGAACACCCCGACCTGTCCGCCAATTCGATCCGGTTCTCCCCGGTCGAGGCTCCGGCGCCGCGCCCCCGGCCCCGGCAGTCCGTCGACACCCCCCGGGACGTACTCGACTGATCCGTGAACAGGAAGGGGCCGCATGAGTGGCTGGAACGACAAGGTCATCGATGAGTTTCGGGCCAACGGTGGGCAGGTGGGCGGCCATTTCGCCGGCGAGCCGCTGCTGCTGTTGCACACCGTCGGCGCCAGGAGCGGCAAGCCCCGGGTGAACCCGATGATGTATCAGAAGGTGGACGGCGGCTACGCCGTGTTCGCGTCCAAGGCCGGTGCGCCGACCAATCCCGACTGGTACCACAACCTGCTCGGTCGTCCGCGTGTCCAGGCGGAGATCGGTACGGAGAAGGTCGAGTTGGTCGCCAGGGTCGCCGTCGGGGACGAGCGGGAACGGATCTGGAGCGCGCAGAAGGCCGCGTATCCACGCTTCGCCGAGTACGAGCGGAAGACCAGCCGCCAGATCCCGGTCGTCGTACTCGAACCCGCGCCGTAGGCCGGCGGCACCGCCCAGGCCGGTGCGTCGCCGCTGCGTCCGGTGCTCAGGTCGTCGTAGCCTCCTCGGCCAGGTGTTTGAAGTTCAGCAGTTGCCGTCGGGCCATCACCAGGTCTCCGACGCAGAGCCCGAGGGCGACCAGGCGGTGCGCCCGCATGACGACCTTGAGCAGCAGGCGGCTGCCGCCCTGCTCCTCCGGCACCAGGACGTAGGAGAGGAAGGCGTTCATGATCGTGCCGGTGAGCTGCCGCCCCGGCTCGACCGAGACGATCCGGCCCTGCCGCCGCCCGCCGACGGCGGTGAACGCCTCGCCGATCCGCGGCTCGGGCAGGCCGACCAACTGCCGGGGCGAGCGCCGGCCGAGGTTGTCGATCCAGTCGTAGGCGTACGGCGCCAGCCGCACCTGGGCGACCCACGGCCACACCGCCGTGGCGGGCGCGTCGACACTTACGCCCCGCCAGGCTTGCAGGGTGGGGCGGGTGACGAAGTCGTCGCACGGATACCGGCGCAGCGTCTCGTCCTCGGTCACGCCCCACCGGTCACCGAGCACCGTCCCGCCTCCCCGCCCGGCCCAGCACCAGCGTGGTACGCAGGTCGAGCACGACACTTCCGCCGAAGTCGTCGACGAGCCGGCCGAGGGCGGTCAACCCGCGCCGCTGCTGCTCCGGCGGCCGGGACAGGTACGGCCCGAAGGTGCGTATCAGGCCGAGGTACCGCTCCTTGTCCAACCTCAGATGGCGCCGGAGGACCACCGCGTGCACGTCGTCGAACTGCCCCTGCTCGACGATGTCGCGGTGGAACCAGTCCGCCGGCCGTTCCGCCACGGTCGGGTCGATGGCGTGCAGTACCGCCTGGACCGCGTCCCGCTGGTCGGCGTCGGCGTAGTCGTAGCGGTGCCCGAAGACCGCCAGGGTGCCGCCGGGCGCGAGTGCCTGTCGGGCCCGGCTGTTGCGGGTGGCCGGGTCGAGCCAGTGCCAGGCCATGGCGCAGGCGAGTACCCCGGCGCCACCGGCGGGCGGTGACCACTCTTCGAAGGTGCTGCGCTGGATCTCCGCCTCGGGGAATCGGCTGGCCAGCAGGGTGGCCATCTTTGCGTCGGGCTCGACGCAGGTCAGGGGCGCGTCGATCCGGGCGAGCACCTCGGTGGCCTTGCCCGTGCCGGCGCCGATCTCGACCACGGAGGCAGGTGTGCCGCCGTGGTAGGCGACGATCTCGTCGGCGATCTCCGGCGGATATCCCGGCCGGGTGGTCTCGTACAGGTCGGCTACCGGCCCGAAGACGTCCATGCCGGGCTCCTTTCGCTCAAGGGGTGAGGTCGGTGGGTGGGGTCAGCGGTGGAGCGGTGTGCGGCGAGGGCGGGGTTCACGACTGATCCGGGCCAGTCCGCAGGGAGTCGACGGCTGCCTGGCTGCCCTCGGTCAGGTCGACGCCGAGCGCCTGGAGCATCACCACGAGTGCGCCACGCGCCATCGTGTCCCGCAGTTCCTCCGCTCCGGCGGCGGAGTGCCGGTCGGCCTCGTCGAGGACGCCGCGAAGGACCGCGCGGCAGCGCACCGCGACCACCTCGTCGGAGCGGGCCACCGCGCAGGCCTGCAACCAGAAGCCGGTGATCACGCCGTCGGCGATGAGGGCCCGGAAGCCGGCACGCATCGCCGGCAGTGGGGTGTCCGGCCGCTGCGCGGCCGTCTGCCCGATCACCTGGCGGATCCGGGCCTCCAGCTCGGCCAGGCAGGCCAGGAAGAAGTCGCGCTTACTGCCGAAGAGCCGGAAGACGTACGGCTGGGAGACGCCCATCTGGTCGGCCACCTTCTGCACGGCCGCGGTGGTGAGCCCGTGGTCGGCGAAGACCCGCAGGCCGATGTCGACCGCGTCGGACCTGCGGCGGGGTGCCGTACTGCGCTGTGCCTCCATGGCGACAGCTTTACATTAGTAACCACTTACAAACAAGAGCGGGACGTCAAGCGTGACCTGCGTCGCCGGTCACGTGCACCACCTGCCGTGGTAGATGTCGACGGTTCGTCGCCCACCCCGTCGGCGTTCTTCCGCGCCCTGGGCCGGGTCATCCGCGGCGTTCCGGAGACCAGTACCCTGCCGTACGCGGCGCGCATGCCGGCGGCGAAGGCCCGGTGCAGCCCCTCGACGCCCGGGGTGATCACCAGGCACGAGCCGTAGGACTGCTCCGGGTCACGTCATCCGCCGGGCCCGGTCCGCTACCCCCCGAGATGGTCCGCCATGGCGGGATCCCGGTCCGCCCATCTGCCCGGCTTCCTCCGAGGCTGCACAATGAGCAATGCCGTCGCCAACTGGGCACCTGCTACGGGCAGAGCCGCCTCCGGACCGGAAACGGCGAGCACGAACAGCGGAAACGGCACAGCGAAGAGCATGACCGCGGCCAGTCTGAACCAGTACCAGCGGGCGTCGGTCAGCAGACGCAGCACTCCCAAGCAGAAGGTGGCAGCGACGCTTACGAACGCCCACACCGGACCGAGCCACAAGATCCCGATGATTATCGATATCAGGTTTTCGGCGAAGGAGCTGCGGGGCTGCGCATCCCAGAAGGCATAGCCGGCAAAAACCGCCACACCAACACCAAGGTAGACCAGCACGTGCGTGCCCAACCAGAGGACGGTCGGTAGTTCGGCGAGACGGCGGAGCGGCCGGCAGGGAGACACCTCGACACTCATGCCCGGATGGTACCGACCAGGGATCATGATTAGCCCGGCCGATTGACCCGGCCTGACGAACCTGGTTAGCCATGTCACTGTCCGGAGCACTCTTCTGCCGTGCCGAGGGCGCTGGCAGGATGACCGTGGCCGACGAGATCGTCCGTAGCCGGTACGGCTCGGGGTCGAGGCAATCGGTCGTCAACAGCGGACCAGACGTTCGCCATGTGCCGATCCTGACAGAATTCCGGCCGATCGAGAGCACCCGCATTCCGCCGGGACTCGTGACCGTCAGCGCACCGACATCCGGCCGGGACCAGCCCGGCCGGATGCGGCAATAGTCAGATCCGGGAAAGCAACGGCCTGGCAGAGCACTGGGCCGAGCCGATGTTCTTCAACGTCAGTGTCAGTTGTCGCTCTGCCGAGCCGTTGGAGTTGATGACCTGCCGGTAGTAGTGGCGAGTGATCTGCATGGTGCAGCCGAGCTCCACCGGCTCGACGTTGATGACGTGCGTGGCGGTCGTTGGTACGGCGTTGGTCCAGGTGGTGGTTATCGACGAACCAGCGTTCAGAGTCCGCTGGGTCAGTCGGCTCTCGGTCGGGGTGACGCCCTTCAGGACGTCGGCTGAGCAGGCGATGTTCCCGATGTTCTGCACCTCGGCGCGCAGGTAGACAGGCTGCGCCACGTCGCCCTGGGGGACCCGCTGATACCAGGTACGCAGCACCTTGAACCGGCAGGTGTTGGAACTTGTGGCCCCGCTGGGGAGCAGGCCGATCAACCCCATGTCAAAGACCTGTCCGATCTGGGTGAGCTGAGTGGAAAAGGTCTTGATCTCGGAGGGGTCCATGCCGCCGGTGGAGCCGATGGTGCTTCCGTCGAGCGACGAGAGGATGACGTTGGTCCCGCAGGCGATCGAGCCGACGTTCTTGATGGTGAAGTGGAACTTGCGCTCGCCCGTGTTCAGCCGCTCGTACCACTCGTTGGTGACCTCGAACGCGCACGCGGCCGAGGTGCTGGCTCCGATCGGGGACAAACCAACCTTGTACACGGCGCTGTGCGGGTTGGCATTGTTCCAGACCCAGCTCGCCGAGGCACCGGCCGATATGGTGCCGCTGAAGAAGTTGGTCTCGGTGGCGGCCTGGGCCGGAGTCGACATGACGATCGCGCTCGCGGGCACGGTGAGCAGCGTGACCGCGAGTAGGCGCAGCAGTGTCGATGCCGCGCGCCGGCTGGAACGTTCGGGACTGTGGGGCATGCAGAGCCTCCCAAAAATGCTCGGTTAAGAACATTTACACTGCTGGATATGCAGCCGGAGTAGTATCAAGGTGTCCGTCGCCGAGCGGCAATCGTTTATCCGACATCTCTTATTCCGGGATGACACACTGTCGCAACGAATAGTCCAGCCGAACATCAATGTAGTCGAACTGTGCGATCACTGCGACATCGTCCATTATGGTCCCGAAACGAGAATTGTACCGGTAACCCTGTGGCCGTCCCTATGTCTCAATGATTGTGACATAGGGAAAACCCCGGTCAACGGGGATGACGCAACGATCGAGACATCGTGGCCCCGGCTGGCCCGGCTGCGGGTCGGGACGGAAGACGGCGATGCTCCCGTGCCGGTGGCGACGGGAGCATCGGTACGGAATTACGGAATGCGTCAGCGGTGTTTGGCCAGGTTGACGAAGGCGCGCCAGGCGGTGGCGCCGAAGGTCAGGGCG
Organism: Plantactinospora sp. WMMB782; assembly: GCF_049179135.1. Taxonomy (NCBI): domain Bacteria; kingdom Bacillati; phylum Actinomycetota; class Actinomycetes; order Micromonosporales; family Micromonosporaceae; genus Plantactinospora; species Plantactinospora sp. WMMB782. The sequence continues at coordinate 3,432,075 of NZ_JBMHMC010000007.1, forward strand.
GGGCCGGTCGGGTCCTTGCTGTCCCGTACGCCGACCACGCCGGGCAGGTTGTCCGCCACCTCGACGCAAGCGCCGCCGTTGCCGCCGGAGCGGGTCGACTTGCGCCACCGGGCGCCGGTTAGCTCCATGATTTCGCCACTTCCTTGATCAGATCGAGCGACGGCCGGAGCGGAAGGGCGTCGTTCCGCACGACCTCCCACATCCTGCTCAGACTAGCAATGTCGTCGGGGTTGTCGACGAGCTGCGCTTTGAGCTGGTTGTCGGCGTAACCGACCCGGCGGTTGTCCGGGAGGTCGGCCAGGATGAACTGGCCGGCCAGACCCAGATAGATTCCGGTCGACGCCGGCACCACCTGCACCTGGACGTGCTCCAGCTCGGCCAGCTCGATGATCCGCTCGACCTGCTCCTGCATCACCTCCGGCCGCTCCGGCACCTGCCGGCGCAACACCGCCTCGTCGATCACCGCGATGAACAGGGGTGGCTTCTCCCGGGTCAGGATCGACTGCCGGGCCAGCCGGGACGCGACGTGCTGGTCGATCTGCTCGGCGCTGAACCGGCCGCCGGCCAGCGTCGCCCGCGCGTACGCCTCGGTCTGCAACAGCCCGGGGACGTAGGCCGGCTCGAACCAGCGGAGCAGCACCGCCTTCCGCTCGATCTCGATCCAGTCCTGCAACCAGATCGGTGCGGCGTCGAGCCCGGCCAGCTTGACCAGCAACCGGCTGTACGTGCCGCCGGTGCCGAACGCCCTGTCGATCGCGACGACGTAGTCGGCGGTCGGTGGCCGGTGTCTGGTCTCCACCGAGCTGACGTGGGTCGGCGAGAACTTGATCGCCCGCCCCCATTCCTCCTGCGTCGCGCCCCGGGACAGCCGTGCCTCGATCAACTCCTCGACCAACAGGTCGATCGCGCTACCCACCACGCACCCTCCACTCAGTTTCGTCGCCTCGACTACTCGCGCTACTCACGACTACGCACCCCACGGCGCTGAGCTGCGCGAACGTGCCCTGAAACTATCGACCGTAGTCGCATCCACAGCAGACTGTCACCAGCGGAACCGCTCGGGGTCGTACTGGGACGGGCGGAACCGCGGCGGGGGCCGCCCGGGTCCTTCCCCTTCCCGGCGGCCCCCGCTTCCAGAGGCGAGCGGAGGAGGTTGCGGGATGCTTCGGTTGCTGAGACTGCTGCGGCTGGCGGGACGTGCGACGGCCAGCCGCCACCGTCGGGACTGGCGCCGGCTCTGGCGCTACTGCCGGTGCGGGCTGCGCTGGCGGTGCCCGGACCGGCTGGTGTCGGTGCCGTCGATGCCGCTCCTGCCCATTCCGCCCGTTCCGCCGCTCGCGCCGGTTCCGCCGCTCGCGCCGGTTCCGCCGCTCGCGCCGGTTCCGGCGGTCGCGCCGGTTCCGGCGGTCGCGCCGGTTCCGGCCGCCCAAGTCCGCCGGCCGCAGGCTGGCCGGCGGCTCCACCTCCGCGCCACGAACCAGCGCCAGGACTGGGAGCGCGCCCCCGAGCACCGTACGGGGCGACTCGGCCAACTCGTCCAGGACCGATCGGTCCGGGCGGGCAGTGCTGGCCGGTTCGGTCAGCGGCGTCCCCTCGCCGAGGAGCGCACGCGGCTGCCGAGCGCGCGATGATCGCGGTTCCGCCGGAACCCTGGCCGGTCGGGGCGGGTGCACCAGCGGGGCAGCTCGACAGTCTCCATCGGGAACACCTCCGGGCAGCCGGTCCGCCGGCACGACCGCCCCACCTGCCGCGCCGGCCGCTCTGGCTCTGCCGGGCCTGTGCGGCGGACTGGCCGTGCCTGACTGCCCGCAGCCTGCTGGTCGTCGAGTACGTCGTGGATCCGATCGGCCTGTCGGTCTATCTCGCCACCATGCTCCAGGCGGCGCTGGAGGATCACCGACGGCTCAGCCCCGATCCGGGGCCGGACCCGGCCAGGATGTACGCCCGTTTTCTCGGCTGGGCGAAGCCGCGCCTCGACATCGCCCGCAACCGGCTCGGCGATGCCGAAACCAGCTCGACATAGACATTTCTCGGAACCAGCGCGGGACCGGTGCCGACGGCAATCGGCACCGGTCCCGGCTGGATCAGGACCGCGAGGCGGGGATCAGCGGAGGGAGACTCCCGCCGCTGCCGCCCGGCGCTCGCCGTCGGCCTTCAGCTTTGCCGCCTTGTCCAGGTCGGCCTGCGCGACGATCACCGAACCGAACACGCGTACGGCCTGGTAGTAGGTCCAGGCCAGGCTGTAGCAGGCCGGACGGACGAACGCGTTGTACGTCGCGCAGACCCGTCGCAGGTCCTCGTAGAAGGCGCTGTCCAGCCGGGCCTTGTTCGGGTCGAACTGGCCGACCGCCTTGTAGTTGCGGTACCCGAAGTCGTGCCGGTAGCAGGAGAGCTCGAAGTTGAACCCGAGCGGGTTGTCCGGGCTGGACGAGCAGTAGTCGGTGCTCCAGTTGAAGGCGTACTCGGCCCAGGCGGCCTGGTTGGTGCGGGCCGAGTTCCAGGAGTTGTAGCTGCTGGCGCTGGTCTGGGTCCAGCTCGACAGCACGGAGAGCTTCTGCTCGGGGGTGACGGCGGCGGCCGCGGGCGCGGCGAAGGCGAGCAGGGCCAGCAGCGCGGACGTGCCGGCGGTCAGGACGGTGAGCAGGCGACGGGACAAGGTACCTACCTCCGGATAGGAGCGGCTTCCCTCGTGGGGAGGCCCTGGGCGGGACGGAGCTGTCACCGGTAGGTGAACGCCCCTGGTGACAGTCTCGGCGAATCGTCGCCTGCCGATCTCTATCCGACCTTTATTTTCGTAGACAGACGCCATAACAGGCGAATGCTCCGAGGTGGCGTGCGTGCCCCGGAGCATTCGCCTGTCGGTGCCGGCCGGTCCGGCTCAGCGGAGTACGAACCAGGGCGGGCTGGGCTGGCTCTCGTTGCCGAGCCGGTCGAGGGCGGTGACGTAGTAGCTGTACCGCCGGCCCGGCTCGGCGGTGTCGTCCAGCCAGGACTGCACCCCTGCCCCGCTGGCCCGGACGGTGCCGACCAGGTTGCCGGCGTCGGCGAAGCCGCAGGAGCCGGGCATGTCGATCCCGTCGAACCGGTAGACCGCGTACGAGGTGGTCCGGCCGAACGGCCCGAGCCCGTCCACCGGCTGCCGCCAGCGCAGTTCGACCCCGCCCGACTTCCGGCTGGCGCCGGTGAGCACCGGGAACATCAACGGCTTGGCCGGCAGGTGCGGCATGGTCGGGATCAGCGCCGGCCGGGAGTAGTGCTCGGCCGCGTAGAGGTCGGTGGCGCCGAGCTTGTTGGCCCGGACCTGCACGGCGCTGAAGTGGATGTTGCCGGTGACCTGCGGATGGTCCCGGTTGAAGGTCAGGTGCCTCGACATCTCGGCCGGGTCCTGCCAGGGCGCCGGCTGCGCCGGGTCACCGATCTTGTAGTCGGCCTGCCCGATGTAGAGCTGCACCCGGGTGCCGGCGACCACCTCCGACCACCACGGCACCAGCTTGGCGTAGTCGGCGACCGCGAAGCCGATGTTCCAGTAGACCTGCGGCACGATGTAGTCGATCCACTCCTCCTTCACCCACTTGCGGGTGTCGGCGAAGTTGGCGTCGTAGGACTGGGTGCCGTTGGTCTCCGAGCCGAGCGGGTCGGCCGAGGCGTTGCGCCAGATGCCGAACGGGCTGACCCCGAACTTCACCCACGGCTTGACCGCCTTGATCCGTTGCCCCATCTCCTCGACCAGCAGGTCGATGTTGTGCCGCCGCCAGTCCGCCTTGCTGGCGAAGCCGGCGCCGTACTCGGTGAAGGTCGCCTGGTCGGCGAAGTCCTGCCCGGCCGCCGGGTAGGGGTAGAAGTAGTCGTCGAAGTGCACGCCGTCGATGTCGTACCGCTGGACGGCGTCCAGCATGGCGGTCTGGACGAACTGGCGTACCTCGGGGATGCCGGGGTTGTAGTAGAGCCGGGAGCCGGCGGCGTTGAGCGGGTAGGCGACCGCCCAGTCCGGGTTTTCCCGGACCGGATGTCCGGGGGCCAGCTTGCCGATGTCGGCGCCCGCGCCGTCCGGCATCGAGATCCGGTACGGGTTGAACCAGGCGTGGAACTCCAGGTTCCGCCGGTGTGCCTCGGTGACCAGGTACGCCAGCGGGTCCCAGCCAGGGTCCTGCCCCCGCACCCCGGTCAGGTACTCCGACCACGGCTCGTGCGGCGACGGCCAGAACGCGTCGGCGGTCGGCCGGACCTGCACGACCACGGCGTTGTGGTTGAGCCGCTGGGCCAGGTCGAGCCAGCCGGTGTACTCGGCCTGCTGTGCGGCGATCCGGTCCGGCGCGGTGTACGACGCCCTGGTCGGCCAGTCGATGTTGACGACGCTGGCGATCCACATCGCCCGGAACTGCCGTTTCGGGGTGGCGGGATCGGTCGGGCAGTCGGTGGTGGCGGTGCCGACGCTGTCGGCGGTGGTGGCGGCACCGGTGGCCGTGCTGGTTCCGGGGGCGGTGGGGGCGGCGTGTCCGGGTGTGGCGGCGGCGAGGGAACCGAGCAGTGCCACCGCCAACCCGGCGGCGATTATCCGATGTGGCCTCATGCGGTGCGTCCCTTCGTCAGGCTCTCCGGGGGTGGAAGTAGGCCCGGCGACGAGCTGTCGGCGAATACTGTCGACACGCTCGTATCGCTGGAAGGAAATTTTCACACCATCGGGTCTGGCGCAACCCCCTGCGCGGTTGGGACGCAGAGGCTCAGTGCGTCACCGGCCCGACGACGCCGACCAGCGCCGCCACCCGGACCAGTGCCTCCATCCGGCCCTGCGTCAGGCCGGTCCCGTCGAGGCGCTCGCCGACGATCCAGACCCACTCGTCCCGGTAATAGTGTGAGATGTCGTGCCGAACCTGCTCGACCCGGAGCCGCAGCGGATGACCGCCGTACCGCCAGTCCTCCTGGCGGAGCTGGAGCACCGTTCCGGGCGCCAGGTCGGGGACCGTGGGCAGGTCGGAGGCCGTGGGTCGGTCGGAGACCGCGGGCAGGGCGGGGACCGCGGGCAGGGCGGGGACCGCGGGCAGGTCGGGGGCTGCGGGCGGCGTGGTCACGGCACCTCCAGGCACGGCGGATCTGTGGAGCGCGGGGGTCGCGTGGGCGAATGACCGCATCTGACGTCACAGCGTGCTAATTCGGCGGTACCCAGCGCAACGTATCTAACCAAAATTTCAGCTCGATGCATGGCCGGACGTCCGAGCACAACCAGCCACTCGGCCCCGATCCACTCGGCCGGCCAGCCCGGTGGGATGATCCCGGCTATGTTGTGGGCGTGCGGGCGGGGGCGGCGATGAGGCGGGCTGGTCGGTGATCCACTTTCCGGCCATCCGCAGGGGGCCGCTGCGGGCGCTGAGCCAGCGGCTGGCCGCCGCGATCGGCCTCGTACTGTTGATCGTCGCGGTGGTCTATCTCGGGCGCGACGGCTACCGCGACAACAACGAGGACGGCATCACCCTTCTCGACGCCTTCTATTACACGGTGGTCTCGCTCTCGACCACCGGCTACGGCGACATCACGCCGGTGACGCAGGGCGCCCGACTGATCAACGTCCTCGTGGTCACCCCGGCCCGGGTGCTCTTCCTGATCATCCTGGTCGGCACCACCCTGGAAGTCCTGACCGAGCAGTACCGCACCAACCTCCGCTTGACGCGGTGGAGGAGACAAGTGAAGAACCACGTCATCATCTGCGGCTACGGCACCAAGGGCCGGAGCGCGATCTCCGCACTGCTCGAAACCGGCTTCGACAAGCAGCGGATCCTCGTCGTGGAGCGAAATCCGGCAGCGGTCCGCCAGGCCACCTCGGCCGGACTCGTGGTGGTCGAGGGAAACGCCACCCGGTCGTCGACGCTCAACGAGGCCCACGTCCGGCACGCCAAGTCGGTGATCATCGCGACCGACAGCGACGAGGTCTCCGTACTTGTCACGCTGACCGTACGGCAACTCACCGCCGGCCAGGTCCGGATCATCGCCGCCGCCCGGGAGGCGGAGAACGCCCCGCTGCTGCGGCAGAGCGGGGCGCACCACGTCATCGTCTCGTCGGCGACCGCCGGCCGGCTGCTCGGCGTATCCACCTCGGCGCCGCCGCTGATCGACGTCGTCGAGGACCTGCTCACCCCCGGCCAGGGCATGGCGTTGGCGATGCGTTCGGCCACCCGGGACGAGGTCGGAGTCTCGCCGCGCCGGCTGGAGGCGCTCGTCATCGCACTGGTCCGGCGCGGCAAGGTGGTCTCGCTCGCCGACCAGGCCGCCACCGCCATCGAGACCGGCGACATGCTCGTCTACGTCCGCGACGACCGGACCAGCAGCGGCAACGGCCCCGCCGCCGACCAGACCCGCTGAGCCGGCTGCGGTCAGCAGTCCTGGACGGCGACGGTCCCGTAGGCACCGGGACGTGCGCAGGCTAGAGGATCGTCCAGGTGTCGCCGCTGTTCAGCAGGCCGGCGAGCTGCTCCTCCGGCGTACCGGTGCTCTTCGCCCGGGCCGCGTCGAGCTGCCCCTGGACCACGCCGTCGTAGCTGGGCCGGTCGACGTTGCGGAAGATCCCGATCGGGGTGTTGCGCAGCGCGAAGCCGGGCAGCCGGGAGAGCGCGAAGGCGTACGCCGGTTCGCTCACCGTGGCGTCGTGCACCACGATCTCGTCGGCCGGCACCGAGGCGGTCTCGCGTACCTCCAGGCCGAACCCGCCCGGCGGGTGGACCACGCAGAACTGCCCCTGCGAGCCGAAGGTGATCGGCTGGCCGTGCTCCAGCCGGATCAGGTAGTCGTCCCGGGTGGCCGGCTCCTTCAACTCCTCGAAGGCGCCGTCGTTGAAGATGTTGCAGTTCTGGTAGATCTCCACGAACGCCGAACCCTCGTGCTCGGCGGCGGCCCGCAGCACCGACTGGAGGTGCTTGCGGTCCGAGTCGATGGTCCGGGCCACGAAGGTCGCCTCGGCACCGAGCGCCAGCGAGAGCGGGTTGAACGGCGCGTCCGCCGAGCCGACCGGAGTCGACTTGGTGATCTTGCCGACCTCGGAGGTCGGTGAATACTGCCCCTTGGTCAGCCCGTAGATCCGGTTGTTGAAGAGCAGGATCTTCAGGTTGACGTTCCGGCGCAGCGCGTGGATCAGATGGTTGCCGCCGATCGACAGCGCGTCGCCGTCACCGGTGACCACCCAGACCGACAGGTCCGGCCGGGACACCGACAGCCCGGTGGCGATCGCCGGGGCGCGGCCGTGGATCGAGTGCATCCCGTACGTGTTCATGTAGTACGGGAAGCGCGACGAGCAGCCGATCCCGGAGACGAAGACGGTCCGCTCCCGGGGGATCCGCAGCTCCGGCATGAACGACTGGACCGCGGCGAGGATCGCGTAGTCACCGCAGCCGGGGCACCAGCGCACCTCCTGGTCGGACTTGAAGTCCTTGGTGGTGAGCTTCAGGGCGACGGGCTCAGGCATTCTTGACGACCTCTTCCAGCATGGTCTCCAGTTCGGTGGCGGTGAACGGCAGCCCCCGGACCTGGTTGTATCCGATCGCGTCGACCAGGTAACGGGCCCGGATCACGTGGGCGAGCTGGCCCAGGTTCATCTCCGGGATCACCACCTTGTCGTAGCGGCCCAGCACCTCGCCGAGGTTGCCCGGCAGCGGCGCCAGGTGCCGCAGGTGCGCCTGGGCCACCGGCAGCCCGCGCTGGCGCAGCCCACGGCAGGCCGCGCCGATCGGCCCGTACGTCGAGCCCCAGCCGAGCACCAGCACCCGGGCGTCCGAGTCCACGCCGTTGGGTGACCCGGTCTCCACCTCGACGTCCGGCACCTCGATCGCCTCGATCCGGGCCGCCCTGGTCCGCACCATGAAGTCGTGGTTCGCCGGGTCGTACGAGATGTCACCGGTCTTGTCGGCCTTCTCCAGACCGCCGATCCGGTGCTCCAGCCCCGGCGTGCCGGGGATCGCCCACGGCCGGGCCAGTGTCGCCGGGTCGCGCAGGTAGGGCAGGAACGTCTTGCCGTCCTCGCCGTTCGGTTCGGTGGCGAAGTCGACCCGCAGGTCCGGCAGCGACTCGACGTCCGGCAGCAGCCACGGCTCGGAGCCGTTCGCCACGTAGTTGTCCGAGAGCAGGATCACCGGGGTGCGGTGGGTCAGCGCGATCCGGGCCGCCTCCAGGGCGGCGAAGAAGCAGTCCGACGGCGAGCGGGGCGCGACGACGGCTACCGGCGCCTCGCCGTGCCGGCCGTACAGCGCCATGTTCAGGTCGGCCTGCTCGGTCTTGGTCGGCATCCCGGTGGACGGGCCGGCCCGCTGCACGTCGACGATTACCAGCGGCAGCTCCAGGGCCACCGCCAGCGAGATCGTCTCGCCCTTCAGCGCCACGCCCGGACCGGAGGTGGTGGTGACGCCGAGCGCACCGCCGTACGACGCGCCGAGTGCCGCCCCGATCGCCGCGATCTCGTCCTCGGCCTGCATCGTGGTCACGCCGAACCGCTTGTGCTTGCTCAGCTCGTGCAGGATGTCCGAGGCCGGGGTGATCGGGTACGCCCCGAGGAAGACCGGCAGCCCGGAGCGGACACCGGCGGCGACCAGCCCCAGCGACAGCGCCGCGTTGCCGGTGATGTTGCGGTAGGTCCCCGGGTTCATCTTCGCCGGCTTGACCTCGTAGCGGACCGCGAAGTCCTCGGTCGTCTCGCCGAAGTTCCAACCGGCCCGGAAGGCGGCGGTGTTCGCCGCGACCAGCTCGGGCCGGGCCGCGAACTTGCGCTCCAGGAACCGGATCGTCGACTCGTACGGCCGGGAGTACATCCAGGAGAGCAGGCCGAGCGCGAACATGTTCTTCGCCCGCTCGGCGTCCTTCTTCGAGACGTCGTGCTCGGCCAGCGCCCCGACGGTCATCGAGGTGAGCGCGACCGGGTGCAGCACGTAGCCGTCCAGCGAACCGTCGTCGAGCGGGCTCACCTGGTAGCCCACCTTGGCCAGGTTGCGCCGGGTGAACTCGTCGGTGTTGACGATGATGTCGGCGCCGCGCGGCAGGTCGGCGAGGTTGGCCTTGAGCGCCGCCGGGTTCATCGCGACGAGTACGTTCGGCGCGTCGCCCGGGGTGAGGATGTCGTAGTCCGCGAAGTGCACCTGGAAGCTCGACACTCCGGGCAGGGTGCCGGCGGGGGCGCGGATCTCCGCGGGGAAGTTCGGCAGCGTCGAGATGTCGTTGCCCAGTTGGGCGGTTTCCGAGGTGAACCGGTCGCCGGTGAGCTGCATACCGTCGCCGGAGTCGCCGGCGAACCGGATGACCACCCGATCCAGTTGCTGGACCTGCTTGCTCACTGCTGCACCTCGCTTCGCTCGGCCCGGTGCGACGGGCTGAGCTCAGGGGTGACCTCGCCGTGCTCGGTCACGTGTCCTCCTTGAGCGCCGGTGGCGGGTTGGCGGTGGTGTGGGCCGGCCCGCTCCAGTCCTTCACCGCAGAGCCTACGTCGGTGGTTAGGTGATCCTTCCCCAAGGTCCGTCACATGGGACGCCGGAATGGTGGCATTGCGCCGCTTTCGCCTGAGCCCGGCAGCGGTGTCGTTATCCAGATCACCAGAGTCCGGACATCCCAGATCACCAGAGTCCGGACGGCGGATCACACGCCGGTGCTGAGCCGACACCGGACGGTAGGCTGCGACACATGACCGGATACCTGGGGTCGTACGCGACGCTGGGGTTGCTGCTGCTCGCCAGCGTACTGGTCTTCGTCGGGGCGTTCGGCGCCAATCGGGTGCTCTGGCCGGCCCGCCCCGCCGACCCGCCCGGCAAGCGGGCCAGTTACGAGTGCGGGCTCGACCCGGTCGGCAGCGACTGGGCGCAGATGCAGATCCGCTACTACGTCTACGCCTACCTCTACGTCCTCTTCGCCGTCGAGGCGGTCTTCCTATTCCCCTGGGCGGTGGTCTTCGACCGGCCCGGATTCGGCCTGGTCACGGTGGTCGAGATGGCGATCTTCGTCGCCGTGCTCGCGCTGGGCATCCTCTACGCCTGGCGGAAGAACATCCTCCGCTGGACCCAGTAGCGAACCGCGCCGGAAGCAGCAGCGGACCGCGCCCGATCCGGTGGCGGGCGGTTCAGGCCAGCCCGATCCGGTGGCGGGCGGTTCAGGCCAGCCCGCGCCGGGACAGTGCCGGGGGGCGGTCGCCGCGGATCGACGCGACCATGTCCAGCAGCCGCCGGGTCGGGCGTACCTGGTGGGCCCGGAACACCCGGGCACCCTGCCAGGCGCAGACCGCGGTGGCCGCCAGGGTGCCCTCCAGCCGCTCCTGCACCGGCAGGTCCAGGGTCTCCCCGACGAAGTCCTTGTTGGAGACGGCCACCAGCACGGGCCAACCGGTCCCGGTCAGCTCGGTCAGCCGCCGGGTTATCTCCAGCGAGTGCCGGGTGTTCTTGCCGAAGTCGTGCGCCGGGTCGATCAGGATGCCGTCCCGGCGCACCCCGAGCCGGACCGCCCGGTCGGCCAACCCGACCACCGTGTCCCGCACGTCGCCCACCAGGTCGGCGAAGGCGGCCCGGTGCGGCCGGGTCCGCGGCGCCAGCCCGCCGGCGTGCGAGCAGACCAGTCCCACCCCGGTCGCGGCGGCCACCTCGGCGAGCTGCGGGTCGGCACCGGACCAGGTGTCGTTGAGCAGGTCCGCCCCGGCCGCCACCGCCTCGACCGCGACCTCGGCCCGCCAGGTGTCGATCGAGATCACCACCTCCGGGAAGGCGGCCCGGACGGCGGCGATGGTGCCGACGGTACGGCGGACCTCCTCGGCCACGTCCACCTCGACCCCGGGGCCCGCCTTCACCCCACCGATGTCGACGATCTCCGCACCCTCGGTCACCGCCCGCTCGACCGCCCGCAGCGCGTTCTCGGCGGCGAAGGTCGCGCCCCGGTCGAAGAACGAGTCAGGGGTACGGTTCACGATCGCCATCACGGCGAGGTCGCCGGGCGCGAACGTACGCCGCCCCAGTCGAAGCGCGTCCGCCATCCACTCCTCCTCGCCCAGCTCGCCGCGCTGATCACGCTAGTCGGCGCCGGACCGGCGTACCCGTGCGGGAGCCGGCGCCGGTCACCCGCACCGGGCGGGACGGCGGGCCCTGCGAAGCGCGGTCCAGGAGGCCCGACGGCGGGTGCCCGACGGGCAGGGTTTCACGTCTGTCGAAGAATGACCGGGGTGGCGGGGTCGCCCGGCCCGGCTCGCCGTGCCACCATCGGCGGATGGGTCAGGTTCTGCTCCTCTTGGTCGTGGCGCTGACCGTCGCCGCGGTGGTCTTCGGGGTGACGGTGCTGGTGACCGGCTCCGACTCGGGGCTGGGCACCGCCGAGCCGGACGGTCGGTCGGTGCCGCTGCCCGGAAACCGGCCGCTGCTGGAGACCGACGTCGGGCAGGTCCGGTTCGACCTGGCGCTGCGGGGCTACCGGATGGCCCAGGTCGACCAGGCGCTGCGCCGTACCGCCTACGACATCGGTTACAAGGACGAGCTGATCGGGGTGCTCCAGGCGGAGGTCACCGCGCTCCGGGAGGGGCGGCTGGACGACGCCGAGGTGCTGCGCCGGGCCCGCGAGGCGGCTCTCGCACCGGTCGGGGTAAGCGCGGCCGGGCCGGTCGACGGCCTTTCGGCCCGTACCCTGGCCGCCGAGGCGGCGAGCGGCGGGATCGGCGTCCACTCGTCGCCGGTACCGTCGGTCGGCAGGCCGGCCCGGGCCGGCGGCGGTGGTACGAACGGCTCCGCTGGTGGCTCCGGCCCGGCCGAGTCCGGCCCGGCCGAGTCCGCTTCGATCGGGCTCCCGCCGACCGCTTCCGAGACCGCGCCCACCGGCCAGCGCGAGTTCACTGACCGGCCCGGATCCGCCGATGACCGGTCCGGATCCGCCGAACGGCCCGGGAGCAACGCCGGGGGCGAAGCCACCGCCCGGTCCCGCGGATCGGTGATCGAGGCCGAGGACGGCGGCCTGGGCGAGGTGACCGCACCGGTCCGGCCGGTTGCCGGGACCGGCCCGGATGGATCGGCAGGCGGAGCCGGCGACGACCGGCCGGGCGGGTCGACCCCGACGGACGCACCAGACGAGCCGGGCGACGGCCGTCCAGCCGCCGTCAAGTCCGCCGAGCCGGCGGCCGGGAAATCCGCCGAGCCGGCGGCCGGAAAATCCGCCGAGCCGGCGGCCGGAAAATCCGCCGAGCCGGCGGCCGGAAAATCCGCCGAGTCAGCCGCCCGGAAATCCGCCGAGTCAGCCGCTCGGAAGTCTGCCGGGGCGGCGGCCGGGGAGTCCGCCGAGCCGGCCGGGAAGTCCGCCGGGACGGCAGCCGGGGCGCCGAGCACGCATAACACGCCGGGCCAGCGGCCGACGCGGTCGGGCGGAACGGCCGGGTCGAGCGGACCGGCGGAGCAGCCGGAGCGGGCATGAGCGCCGCTGACCCCGGCGGTGCGGATCCGGAGGGCACCGAGGGACTGCGGGCGGCGGCCCAGCCGGGCGCCGGGGAGGTCACCGCGACGGTGATCGTCGCGGCACCCGCACCCCGGGTCTTCGCCGCGCTGACCGCCTGGGAACGCCAGGGGGAGTGGATCCCGTTCACCCGGGTCCGCCTGGTCGAGGGCGACGGCGGGGAGGGCAGCCTGGTCGAGGCGGTCACCGCGGTCGGGCCGGCCGTGCTCCGCGACGAGATGCGGGTGGTTCGGGTCGACGCGCCGTACGAGGTACGCGTGGTGCACTGCGGAAGCCTGCTGCGCGGTCCCGGGGTGCTCCGCTGCACCCAGATGGCCGAGGACCGGACCCAGGTGGTCTGGCACGAGTGGTTCCACCTGCCCGGCGGCCCGGCCGGCCGGGTGGCCTGGCCGCTGCTCTGGCCCGGCTCCAAGTTCAGCCTCACCCAGGCGCTGAAACGGTTCGCCCGACTGGTCGAGCGCGGCCAACTGCCCTGAGCACTGCCGGCCTGGGCCCGGGCACGTCGGCCCGGGCCTGGGCACGTCGGCCTGGGCCCCGTCCGCCGCCCGAGCGGGCGGTGGTCCCGGTCACCGGCAGGTTGTCGGGCGGTTGGCCTACCGTTGTTGCCGTGACTGATCTGGTGACCGGTGTCGACGGGCTGGCCCGCTGCCGCTGGGGGGCGAGCACCCCCGACTATGCCGTCTACCACGACGAGGAGTGGGGCCGGCCGCTGCACGGCGACGACGCGCTCTACGAGCGGCTGACCCTGGAGGCGTTCCAGTCCGGGCTCTCCTGGCTGACCATCCTGCGGAAGCGGCCGGCGTTCCGGCTCGCCTTCGACGGGTTCCACCTGGAGACCGTCGCCGGTTACGACGACGCGGACGTCGCCCGGCTGATGGCCGACGCCGGGATCGTGCGTAACCGGGCCAAGATCGACGCTGCCATCGCGAACGCGCGGGCCGCCCTCGACCTGCCGGACGGGCTGGCCGCGCTGCTCTGGTCGTTCGCCCCGGCCGCCCGGGAGAGCCGGCCCCGATCCTTCGCCGAGGTGCCGGCGACCACCCCCGAGTCGACGGCGATGGCCAAGGCGCTGCGCAGGCACGGCTTCCGGTTCGTCGGCCCCACCACGGCGTACGCGCTGATGCAGGCCACCGGCATGGTCGACGACCACCTCGACGGTTGCCACGTGCAGCCGGCCACCGCCGCCGTGATGGGATAGCGGCATGAGTGCAGCGGGTCCGGCCCGGACGTGGGCAGTCGTCATTCCCGGCGAGCGCTACGAGGCCGAGCGGCTCTTCCACCACGAGACCCTGGAACTCACCGGCGGCAACGGTGGACCCCGGCCCGGCCCCGGTGACCCGGTGCTGGTGGTCCGCGACGAGCAGCCGCCCCTGGTGGTGGCCCTCGGCCGGGTCGTCGCCGCCGACGGGGTGCGGGAGCGGGACCCGGACGATCCGCAGTCCGAGCCGGCCGAGCCGGGTGCGCTCGCGGTGACGTACACCCGGCAGGTCTTCGAGGCGCCGGTGCCGGCGGACGCCCTCGCCCTCGCCGGCCCGGTCACCCCGGTCGACCCGGCGGTCTACCAGGAGCTGGCCGGGCGGGTCGGCCCGGCACCGGAGCGCCGGAACTACCTGGTCAGCCTGGACCTGCCGATCGAGGCCGGGTCACCGGCCGAGGCGGTCCGGCTGTTCTGGGCGTACGTGCAGGAGCTGGGCCCGCGCGAGCTGCCGGCATTCGTCGCGCCGTCGGACGACGAGCTGGCGATGCAGGCGTTCGTGCTCGGCGTCGAGGCCAACCAGGACCCCGAGGAAGACGAGGACTGAACCGCCGCCCCTCGGCCCGGCTGGGGGGCGTCCGCCGGTCAGGCCAGCACGCCGGAGAGTCGACCCCGCCAGCCGGCCAGCACCTGTTCCGGGTCGGTGTCGAGGGCCCGTTCCAGCAGCGTGGCGTAGACGTCCCGGAAGTCGGTGGTGAACTTCAGGTCACCGTCGTCCAGGTCGGTCAGGCTCGGCGGCTCGCCGTGCAGACCGCCGCGTACTCCGGCGCCGAGCAGGAAGACGTCCGAGGCGGTGCCGTGGTCGGTGCCGTCCGAGCCGTTCGCCCGCACCCGCCGGCCGAACTCCGAGTAGACCGCCACCACCACTTTGCGACCGGCCTCGGTGCCGGCCATCCGGTCGACGAAGCCGGTCAGCGCCTTGTCGACCTGGCCGAGCAGCACCGCCTGGAGCTGCTTCTCGTCGGCGTGCGTGTCGAAGCCGCCCAGTGAGACCGAGAAGACCCGGCTCGACACCCCGGCCTCGACGCACTGCGCCACCAGGTCGAGCTGGGTGGCGAGCGAACTGCGTGCCCCGCCGGTGGCGGTAGCGGCCGGCTGGTCGTCGTTGCCGCCGTCGTCCGCCTCCTCGGCCGCTGCCGCGTCGCGTACCTCGGTGATCATCGCGTCGACGGCGCGCAGGTCGGCGAAGCAGGCGGCGGCCCGGGCCTGGCCGGCCGGTTCGCCGGGCTCGGCCACCGCGAGCTTGGCCAGCGTCGGGTCACCCACCGGGCGCCGGGCCTTCCGCTCGGTGACCGGTACGGCGGCACCCGCGCTGCGGGCACCGGCGAGCAGCGGCGGCAGGGTCGGCTCGAAGGAGACCGCGAGCCGGGGATCCCCACCGGCCCCGTCCAGCCAGCGGCCCAGCCAGCCGGTGTGCTCCGGCCGGTCCGGACGGGCGGTCTGCCAGATGTCCATCGAGCGGAAGTGGCTGCGGTCGGGTGTCGGATACCCGACACCGCGTACGACGGCGAGCCGGCCTTCGCCGTAGAGCCGGTGCAGCCCAGCCAGTGCCGGGTTCAGGCCGACCTGGTCATCCAGCCGCTTCACCTCGTCGGCCGAGTACGCCAGCTCGGGGCGGGCGTCCTGGTAGGCCGGATCGGCGTACGGGACGACCGTGTTCAGGCCGTCGTTGCCGCCGTACAGGGTGACCAGGACCAGGGTACGGGCCTGCGGGTCCCGGTCACCGGCCGTGTCGAACAGGTCGGACAGGCCGTACGCCGTGGCTCCGGCCGCCAGCGCGCCCGCTCCGGCGACGCCACTGGCGACCAGGAACCTGCGTCGGGTGAGGATGTCCATCCGCTCGTCTCCTCCGTGTCCTCGGTTATCGAGCATCGACCAACCGCTGTCGGCCGTCGACCAACCGCCGTCGGCCGTCGGCCGTCGGCCGCTGGCCGCTGGTCAGCTGACGGTGTACTCGGGGCTGACCAGCCCGGCGACCAGCAGTCGGCGTGGGTCGTCGGCCTGCGGGGTCAGGGCGGCCAGGGTCCGGGGCGTCCAGCGGTCCACCACCAGCAGCCGGGCCAGCGCCTCCGGCCGCTCGGCGCGGGCGGTGCCGGCGAGCCGCCGGGTCACCTCCGGGGCCGCCGCCCCGGCCAGCAGCGCGGCCAGCCGCATCCGGGACTGCAGCGACGAGGTGGTCAACCAGGCCGGTCCGGCCGGCCAGCCGCCGACGCTCGGCGGTCGCAGCGGCACCTGGTCCATCCCGGCCAGCCGGTTGGCCAACTCCCGGCGCTGCTGCTCGGCGAGCCGGCCGGGCCGGATGCCGAGCTGGCGCATCGCACCGACCGCCCACTCCACCGGCTGCTTCACCAGCCCACCCCGGGTCTGCCCGAACTCCGGCCGGCCCAACAGCGCCCGGAGCAGCTCGGCGGTGCTGCCGGCGGAGGCGTCCACCGTCGGCGGCGGCACGTCGGTGCCGGCGAACCGGGCCCAGAGCCGGGCCGCGACGAAGGCGCCCGCCTCGGGCCGGCCGGCCAGCAGCCGGGCGTACTCCTCGGCGTCGAACGCCGCCGTCCGGCCCAGGATCGTCTTCTCGGCCGGGTCGTGCCGCCGCCGGACGAACCGCGCCGCGCCGGTACGCCGGTCCACCTGCCATCCGGTCAGCGCCCGCGCCCCCGCCTTCACGTCCGCCTCGGTGTACTTGCCGATGCCGAGGGTGAACAGCTCCATCAGCTCCCGGGCCAGGTTCTCGTTCGGGGCGGTGCGCGTGTTCTTCTGGCCGTCCAGCCAGAGGATCAGCGCCGGATCCCGGACCATCGCCAGGACCAGGGCCTCGAACGGCCCCCGGCCGTACCGCCGGAAGGTCTCCAGTTGTCCGAGCATGAGCTGGGCGGAGCGCACCTTGCGGACGCTTGTCGCCCAGTGCCCGTGCCAGAAGAAGACCAGCTTCTCGGTGAGCTGGTGCTCGGCGGCGACCATCCGGTCCAGCCACCACTCGACCAGCCCACGCACCTGCTCGGCCTGCTCCTTGCGGGCCTGCTGCCGCTGCTCCCGGCTGGACTCCTTGGTGATCCCGGCGTAGGGGTCGGTGCCGAGGTCCGGCACCGGGGTGGCCGCCGCGCCGGGGTCCGACCCGACCGGGCTGAGCAGCCGGTCAAGCGTGGCCGCCGCCCCGGCGCGTCCAGCCGCCTCCACCTCGGCGGCGGTCGGCCCGAAGGTGGCGCGGCGCAGTAGATGTACGACGTCGTCCCGATCGACCATGCCGCCGACCCTAGGCCGGCAATGTACGGGTCCGGTAAGCCCGGGGATCGGACCAGATCTGCGTCAGCGGCCGTCGAAGGTCGGCCGTCGCTTCGCCACGAAGGCGGCGGTGGCGGCCCGGTGGTCGTTGGTGGCGCCGCAGATCGCCTGTGCCTGTGCTTCGGCGGCGAGCGCCTCGGAGAGGGTGCCTGCGTCGCCGACCGAGAGCTGTCGCTTGATCGCCCCGTACGCCACCGTCGGTCCGGCGGCCAGTCGGGCGGCCAGCTCCTGCGCGGTGTCCAACACCCGCTCGTCGTCGACCAGCCGGTTCAGCAGCCCGAGCCGGTACGCCTCGTCGGCGGGTACCGGTTCGGCGAGCATCAGTAGCTCCACCGCCCTGGCGTGCCCGACGAGCCGGGGCAGCGACCAGGACGCGCCGGTGTCGGCGGCCAGCCCGACCTTGGCGAAGGCGAGCAGGAAACTCGTGCCGGGACCGCCGATCCGGAAGTCGGCGAGGAAGGCGAGCGAGGCCCCGGCGCCGGCCGCCATGCCGCGTACCGCCGCGATCACCGGCTTGGGCAGGCTGGCCAGCCGGGCGGCGATCGGGTTGTAGTGCACCCGGACCGTGCCGAGCGGGTCGGCGCTGCCCGCGGTCAGCGTGGCGGCGTGTTCCCGCAGGTCCTGGCCGGCGCAGAAGGCCGCGCCCGCGCCCGCGAGCACCACCGCACGGCAGGAGCGGTCGTGTTCCAGCTCGGCCAGGGTGTCCCGCAGCGCCTCCTTCAGCGCCACGTCCAGCGAGTTCATCGCGGCCGGCCGGTTCAGGGTCAGCGTGACCACGGCGTCGGAGCGGTCGACCAGCAACGGCTCGGTCGCCGGACTCCGCTCAGCCTCCCCCTGGGGTCCGGCGGACTGCCGCAGGGCCGGACGCGGAGTCTCGGCGCCACGCGGTTCAGGTTGGGAACGGCTCACGGTTGACCCTTCTGTCGGGCGGTCGGTGCGGAACCCGCGGTGCGGGCGGGGCCGGCGGTGCGGGCGGAACCGGCGATCCTGGTGGAACCGTCGAGGCAGTGCTCGACGAAGCGGTCGGCGGCCGGGCGCAGCCGCGCGGCATGCCTGTCGAAGAAGGCCGCCGCGCTGGTCCCCGGCCACCGCTCCGGCAGCAGCGCGGGAGGTAGCTGCGGGTCCCGGAAGAGGAAGTTACGCCATGCGTGCACGAGCCGGAACCGGGCGGCGTACGCGTCCTCGTCACAACTGCGTACGGTCACCGAGGCGAGCAGCGGCCGCTGCGCGGCGACGAACTCCTGGTACGCGTTGGCGATCTCGTCGAGGTCCCAGGCCCGCCGGACCACTCCCATCGCGCCCGGAGTACCGGCGGTGTGCGCGGCGGTGAACCGCTCGTAGCGCACCCCGGCCTCGGTCAGCAGGGCGTCCACGTCCTCGCCGGGACGGGTGGCCACCCAGGTCGCCTCGTCGAGCATGCCGTAGCCCAGATAGCTGAGGTTGGCGGCGAGGCGTTGCCGGTCCCGCCGGTTCGTGCCGGTTTCAAGCACGATCAGGTCGAATCGACCGTCCCACCCGATCTTGCCGGTGCGGTAGATCCGGGCAGCCGCCTCGTCCAGCCGCCGGGCCGCTCTCGGGGTGAGCAGATAGCCGGGTCCGGCGGCCAGTCGGAGCGGGTGCAGCCAGCCCTGCCGGACCATCCGGGAGACTGCCGTGCGGACCGCGGGTGCGGCGATGCCGAGCGGGGATAATAGTCTGACCAGCGCGGACACCGGTGCGCGCCCACCCCGGGAGCGGAGGTAGTCGCCGTACAGGTCGAAGAGAGCCGACCGTGCCTGCATGACCGCACATT
Organism: Plantactinospora sp. WMMB782; assembly: GCF_049179135.1. Taxonomy (NCBI): domain Bacteria; kingdom Bacillati; phylum Actinomycetota; class Actinomycetes; order Micromonosporales; family Micromonosporaceae; genus Plantactinospora; species Plantactinospora sp. WMMB782. The sequence goes on from NZ_JBMHMC010000007.1 coordinate 3,450,839, forward strand.
GTGACACCCCTTCTCAAGATAAGCTAGATGCTGTTACATCAACGCTGGTTCGGTTTGGGTCCGGCGGTGTTCATCAGGGAAAATCGTTGGTCGGCACCGCGGCCTTGGGCGGTGATGCTGACCAAGCGGTGATGCTGACCAAATGGATGTGGGGCAACCCACCGACCCTGATGAAGGTCTGAGGGGAGACAACATGGCGGCGATGAAGCCGCGGACGGGCGACGGTCCGCTGGAAGTCACCAAGGAGGGCCGGGGCATCGTCATGCGGGTTCCGCTGGAGGGTGGTGGCCGGCTCGTCGTCGAGATGACTCCCGACGAGGCCAACGCGCTCGGTGACGCGCTGAAGGCCGCCGCCGGCTAAGTGAAACGCCGACGCCGCCGGACGGTACGTCCCGTCCGGCGGGGTTTCTCACCCCGGGCCACCGGCACTGCCGGTGGCCCGGGGTCGTGCTGCCGGGGCGGGGTAGGTTGCTCCCGTCCAACCAAGATCGTTCGGAGGTAACGTCGGCGTGCTGTCGATCCGTCTGGTAGTCGACCCCGCCGGGCTCGACACCCTGGCCCTGCCGGTCGCGCCCGTGGCGGCGCCGGAGCACTCCGCCGAGGGTGCGTCCGGGGCGGCAGAGCCGGAGCGGTCCGCCGACACCGCGTCCGGGGTGGCGGCGCCGGAGCGGTCCTCCGGTGTGACGTCCGGGGCGGCCGCACCGGAGCGGGCCGCCGAGGGTGCCGGGTCGGTCGGTCGGCTGGTGCCGGTCTCGCTCGCGCTGCCCGACGGGCTGGCCGCCGAGGCGGGCGCGCTGCTGCCGTACCTCGACCAGCCCGGACGGGCGGGCGCGCTGCACCTGTCGATCCGGCCGGCGGGCGAGCCGAGCCGGCTGCTGCTGGCCGGGGTGGGCGCCGGCGACGAGGCGGGCTGGCGGTCCGCCGGGGCGGCGGTGGCCCGGGCGGCCACCCGTGAGAGTTCGATCACGATAGCGATCCCGGTCGATGCCGATCCGGCGGTGGTGCGCGGGCTCGCCGAGGGGATCTGGCTGGCGTCGTACCGGTTCCGGATGCCCGGCGCCGATCCGGCCGCCGCCGACCCACCCGCGCTGCCCGAGGTGTTGCTCGCGGTCGCCGACCCGGAGCCCTACCGGGCGGCCCTGGAGACCGCCCGGGTGGTCGCCGAGGCGACCCGGTTCGCCCGGGACCTGACCAACATGCCCTCCTCGGTGAAGAGCCCGGCCTGGTTCGCCGACCGGGTGGTCGAAGCGGCCGCCGGGCGGACCGGGCTGGCCGTCGAGGTACGCGAGCCGGACCGGCTCGCCGCCGAGGGGTTCGGCGGGATCCTCGCCGTCGGCGGGGGATCGGCGCAGGGACCCCGGCTGGTCGAGCTGAGCTGGCGACCCGAGGGCGCGCAGCGGCACGTGGTACTCGTCGGCAAGGGGATCACCTTCGACACCGGCGGCATCTCGATCAAGGTCCGCGAGGGCATGAAGCTGATGCGCAAGGACATGGGTGGGGCCGCGGCCGTGGTCGCCGCCGTCCTCGGCGCCGCCGCGCTCGGGCTGCCGGTCCGGGTCACCGCGCTCGCCCCGCTCGCCGAGAACATGGTCAGCGGCTCGGCGTACCGGCCGGGTGACGTGGTGCGGCACTACAACGGTTTGACCAGCGAGAGCACCAACACCGACGCCGAGGGCCGGCTGGTACTCGCCGACGCCCTCGGCTACGCCGTACGGCGGCTCGCACCGGACCTGCTTGTCGACCTCGCCACGCTGACCGGGGCCAACGCGGTCGCGCTCGGCAAGCGGACCGCCGCCCTCTACAGCGACGCCGACGAGCTGGCCGAGGAGATGCTGGCAGCCGCCGAGGCGGCCGGCGAGCGGGCCTGGCGGATGCCGCTGGTGACCGACTACGCCGACTACCTCGGCAGCGACATCGCCGACCTGTACAGCGCCCCGGACCAGGGTGCCGGCTCGGTCACCGCCGCGCTCTACCTCCGCGAGTTCGCCGGGGAGCTGCGTGACCGCTGGGTGCACGTGGACATGTCGGCGCCGTCCTGGGCCGACGGCAACGACGGCGAACTGGTCAAGGGCGCGACCGGCTGGGGGGTACGCACCCTGCTGCGCTGGCTCGCCGAGCCGCGATAGTCCGCCTGTCGCGCTCGGGGAGTCCTGACGAGCCGGGGGGCCGGAAGATCGGGAGTGGCCGGGACGGTTCGCCGTCGCTGCCGGACGGACCCGTCCGGCAGCGGGATCGCCTCGGCACGGCCGGTGCTGTCAGCGCTTGACCGCGACCAGCAGGCCCTCGCCGGTGGGCAGCAGCGCCGGAGTCCACTCCTCGGACTCGCGGACGGCCTTGACGACGTCCCGGACCGTCACCGTCTCCACGTCCCGGGCGGCCGGGTCGCCGATCCGGCCGGCGGCCAGCATGCCGTGCAGCGCGACCATCCCGCCGGGGCGGAGCAGCCGCAGCGCCGCCTCGACGCAGGCGCTGTACTCCGCGACGTCCGAGTCGACGAAGATCAGGTCGTATACCCCGTCGGCGAGCCGGGGCAGCACGTCCAGCGCCCGGCCGGTGATGATCCGGGTACGCCCGGAGGCGAAGCCCGCCTCCTGGAAGATCCGCCGGGCGATCCGCTGGTGTTCGGTCTCCACGTCGATCGTGGTCAGAATGCCGTCGGGGCGCATGCCGCGCAGCAGCCAGAGTCCGCTGACCCCGGTACCGGTGCCGATCTCGACGACCGCCCGGGCGCTGCCGGCGGCGGCCAGCAGCCGCAGCGTGGCACCGGTACCCGGCGTGACGGCGTCGAGACCGACCTCGGTGGCGAGGCTGCGGGCGGTACGCAGGACCAGGTCCTCGGCGACGTACGCTTCGGCGAACTGGAGTGCTTGGGCGGTCGTCGCGCTGACGGACCGGGCGACCGTGGCGATGGGGCACCTCCGGGCGGCAAGGGGACTCGACCGGGCTGGAACTCGGGCGGTCGTAGGTCTCGGGCGGGTTTGCGGGATTTCCTCGGCGGAGCTTGCGGACGGCGGCTTCGCGGGGCGACGGTGGAACGGCGGGCGGGCGGAACAGCGGGCGGGCGGGCGGAACAGCGAGCGGGCGGGCGAGACGGCGAGCGGGCGGAACAGCGGGCGGGCGGGGTGCGGCGGTGGACCGGGGCGGGGTGCGGGTATGAGCCTAAGGGTGGCGGTACGTGATCGGCAGGTGCGCACCTGGCACGGCGCCGTCGCCCCGGACCAACCCCCGGACCAACCTCCGGAGCAACCCTCGGATCAAGCGATGACCGCTATTCGGCCATCCGTGCGATCCTGGATGCGGAACCCGGACGCCGCGGCCGGAACCGGTCGCCCCGGCCCGCGCGGCGCCCGGCTTCAGGGACGGACTGGGAGGCAGCGAACGTGACGGACGGCTGGAACTGGCGCCAGCCCGCCGGGACGGCGACGCCGGGGAATCCCCCCGCGCAGGCAACCCCGGCGGTCGGCACGCCGACGGCGCCCGGGTCGGCCACCGACGCGGGACCGTCCCCGTGGTGGTCCGACGCGCTGCACGACCCGTGGCGCAACCCGGCCACCCCGGCGGCCGTGGTGGTGCGGGCGGCCCCGGTTCCGGGAGTGGGCGGCGAGCCCGAGCCGGTCACCGACCCGGCGGCCGCCGGCCGGCGCGGACTTGCCCCGTTCTTCCTGATCTCGCTGGTCACCGCCCTGCTGGCCGGCGCGCTCGGCGGGGCGCTCGGGTACGCCTTCGCGGTGCACGGCGGTGCCACCGGTACGACCACGCTCGGCTCGACCGCGGCGGAGCCGCCCGCCACGGCCCGCCGCCCACCCGACACGCTGGCCGGGGTGGCCGAGCGGCTGCTGCCCAGCGTCGTCACCGTACGGGTCAGCGGCAACGGCGGGATCGGCCTCGGCTCCGGCTTCGTGGTCAGCCAGGACGGTTACGTGATCACGAACGACCACGTCGTCGGGGTCGGCGCCGACACCGCCACCGTGGTCTTCAACGACGGGTCCAGCGCACCGGCCGAGGTGGTCGGGAAGGACCCCGAGGCGGACATCGCCGTGATCAAGGTCTCCCGGACCGGCCTGAAGCCGGTGGAGTTCGGCGACTCCGAGGCGGTGGCGGTCGGCGACCCGGTGCTCGCCTTCGGTACGCCGCTGTCGCTGGCCAACACGGTCACCGCCGGCATCGTCAGCGCGCTGGACCGGACGTTCCGGCAGGGCGAGGCGGGTGGACAGGTGCGCTACTACGCCGCCATCCAGACCGACGCCGCCGTGAACCGGGGCAACTCCGGTGGGCCGCTCGTCGACGGCGGCGGGCGGGTGATCGGGGTGAACTCGGTGATCCAGACGCCGGCCGCCGACGAGGAGACCGCCGGCAATGTCGGGCTCGCCTTCGCCATCCCGATCAACCAGGCGAAGCGACTGGCCCAGGAGATCATCGACACCGGCCGGGCCCGGCGGACGGTGATCGGCGCGACGGTCGGCGGCACCCGCTCCGGCGGGTCGGGCGGGGTACGGCTCTCCGCCGTCGAGTCGTCCGGGCCGGCCGCCGAGGCCGGGCTGCGCGCCGGTGACGTGGTGCTCAAAATCGACGGCAGGCCGCTGGAGGACCCGAGCGACCTGATCGCGCTGGTCCGCAAGTACGCGCCAGGCTCGGTGGTGAACGTCGAGTACCGGCGCGGATCGGATCGGCAGGCCGCCTCGGTGACCCTGGCCGCGGACGTGAAGTAGCCTCCCGCTCCCCCTCCCCCCGCCCGCCACGACGTGCGTACTCTTGCCGGGGGCGGGGGATGAGGAGGCAGCCGTGTTCGAGAACCTGAACTGGTGGGAGATCGGTGCGCTGCTGCTGGTCGCGCTGCTGATCTTCGGCGACCGGCTGCCGAACGTGATCAGTGACGGTCTCCGGATGCTGCGCAACCTGCGCAACATGGCCCGCAACGCCACCGGTGACCTGAGCCGGGAGCTCGGCACCGACATCCAGCTCGAGGACCTGCACCCGAAGGCGTTCATCCGCAAGCACCTGCTGAGCGAGGAGGACGAGCAGGCGATCCGGAAGCCGCTGGAGGGGACGTTCGAGAAGCTCCGCTCCGACCTGACCGACGTACGCCGGGAGGTCGACGACGTCGCGTCCGCGGCGGACATCCGTCGCCCGGCGGGCACGACGGGCGGCGGCACCGCCTCGACCCCGGGCACCGGCAGCGAGGTTGCCCCCGCCCAGCGCCGCGGCTACGACATCGACGCCACCTGACACGTCGACGCCACCTGATCCCGGAATTCGCGCCGGGCGGGCCAGGTGTCAGCGGCCGGTCGACGACCGGTCAGCGCGGCTGGTCGACGACCGGTCAGCGGCCGGCGGGGCGCAGCCCGAGGGGCTTGCCGAGCAGCGACTCCCGGCGGACCGCGAGCCGGTCCGCCACCGCGCTCAGCGCCTTGGCGGCCGGCGCCTCCGGCTCGGCGAGGACGACCGGGTCACCGGCGTCGCCGGCCTCGCGTACCCGGGTGTCCAGCGGGATCTGGCCCAGCAGCGGCACCTGTGCGCCGATGACCCTGGTCAGCGACTCGGCGACCGTCGCGCCGCCGCCGGAGCCGAAGACCTCCATCCGGGAGCCGTCCGGCAGGTCCAGCCACGACATGTTCTCCACCACACCGACCAGCCGCTGGTGGGTCTGCAGGGCGATCCCGCCGGCCCGCTCGGCCACCTCGGCCGCCGCCGTCTGCGGCGTGGTGACCACCAGGATCTCCGCGTTCGGCAGCAGTTGGGCGAGCGAGATCGCCACGTCGCCGGTGCCCGGCGGCAGGTCCAGCAGGAGTACGTCGAGGTCGCCCCAGTAGACGTCGGCGAGGAACTGCTGCAACGCGCGGTGCAGCATCGGGCCCCGCCAGACCACCGCCGCGTTGCCGTCGGTGAACATGCCGATCGAGATCACCTTCACCCCGTGCGCCTGGGGCGGCATGATCATGTCTTCGACCCGGGTCGGCCGGCTCTCGACGCCGAGCATCCGGGGCACCGAGTGGCCGTAGATGTCGGCGTCCACGACACCCACCGAGAGGCCCTTGGCGGCGAGCGAGGCGGCCAGGTTGACCGTGACACTCGACTTGCCGACCCCGCCCTTTCCGCTGGCCACCGCATAGACCCGGGTACGCGAGCCGGGCTGGGCGAACGGGATCACCGGCTCCTGGCTCTGCCCGCCGCCGCGCAGCCGGGCCTGGAGTTGCTGCCGCTGCTCCGGGCTCATCACGCCGAAGTCGATGCTCACCCCGGTCACCCCGGGCACCGCGCCGACGGCGGCGGTGATGTCGGTACGCAGCTTGTCCCGCAGCGGGCAGCCGGCGACCGTGAGCAGCAGTTCCACCCGTACCGTGCCGTCGGCGGCGACCACGGCGGAGCGCACCATGCCGAGTTCGGTGATCGGCCGGCGGATCTCCGGGTCGTCGACGGTGGCGAGCGCGGCGTGCACCGCCTCCTCGATCGGGCTGGTGGGCCGGGCGGCGGAGTCGGTGCCGGAGGCGGCAGCCTCCTGGCCGGGTACGGCTGGAGCAGACATGTTCGCAATGCTACGTCGCCGGCCGGCCCGGCCGACCGGCCGCACCGGGACAGACGGGAGCGAAGCCGCAGGTCGACCGGGCAGGACGGGGGAGGCCCAAGTCGGTCGTTGCGTCACGAGTGGGGAAATTGGCGATTTGGCGGTAGACGCCGTACCCGTCGGGGTGCGACGATCGTTGAAGTACGCCGCGCGCCTAGCCCCTTGAGGCGCGCGGCATTTTCGTGTCGCGGTCCACGCCGGTCGCGGCCCCGGCGGCACGGCGGCTGCGGTTGAGACCCCCAGTCGGCGGGCGTCCGGCGATCCGGTGGTCGATTCCCCGCAACGGGCGGGCGGTCCGGTGGTCCGGCGTCCCAGCGGGCTGCGGGTCAGCGGCGCCGGACGCGGTGCAGCCGGAACGGCCGGCGGGTCTGCCGGACCGGGGCGGCCGCCCGGGGCGGGGCGGCGAGCGAGTCGTCCGGCAGGGTCTGCCCGGCGGCCAGCGCCGGTCCGGCCGGGGCGAGCCGGCTGAGCACGCAGTCGGCGGACCACCGCTGCACCAGCTCCGCCGGACTGCCGGAGGCGTTGAGCCGCTTGGCCGCCACCTGGAGGGCCACGCTCGCCCACTGCTCGCCGTCCGGTGCGATCCGGGTCACCTCGGCCGGCCAGGTGACGATCCGTCCGCCGTGGTCGCCGCGCAGGGTCACGATCGCGGTCGCCGCCTCGGCCAGTCCCGGCGCGGACTGCTCGCCCGGACCGCTCACCACGTGGAGGACGCCGTCGAGGGGGACGCACCAGAGCGCGACCGGCGCCCGGTCGCCGACCGCCACCCAGGCCACCGCCGCCTTCTTCACCGCCTCCGCCACCAGCGGCGGGACGGTGGCCTCCTGCTCCTGCGTCACACCCCGCATCCTGCCCCACCCGGGACCGGCACGGAACCCGCCGGCTCCGAACCGGGCCGGTCGGGGACGGGTACGGGCACGGGCAGGTCGAGCAGCCCGGGTACCTCGGTCAGCGAGGTGAGCGCCGGACCGGTCCAGCCACGGTCCCGGTCGAAGACGAGGTGGCCGTCGAGGTCGGCGGCGGCCAGCCGGACGGCGGTCATCCCGGTCCGGGCGGCACCGGTGAGCTCCCGGCTGCCCCCGTCACCGACGTAGAGGCAGTCTCCCGGGGCGACGCCCAGCCGGTGACAGGCGGCGAGATAGATCGCCGGATCGGGTTTGCAGCGGCCGACCTGCACCGAGAGGACCCACGTGTCGAGCAGCGGCGCGACCGGCAGGTGCGGCAGGAACGCGGGCAGCTCGTGGGTACAGTCGCTGACCAGGGCGGTCCGGGCACCACGGCGGCGTACGGCGCGCAGCACCGTCACCGCCTCCCGCCGGAGCCGGGTGTCGGCGCGTACCGCGCGCACCCGGGCCTCGACGGCGGCGCGCAGGTCGGCGGCGGAGGGTCGGACGCCGGCCTGGGCGGAGACCCAGCGCATGGTCTCGGTGGCGTCGCCGAGCGCCCCGCTGGCGCGCAGGTAGAACGACCGGTCGAGCACCTCGACCAGCGCCTCCACCGCGCAGCCGAGCAGCGCGGCGACCACCGCGTGTTGCCGGCCCCGCCGGTTGGCGCAGGTGAGGGTGCCGAAAAAATCGAAGAGCACCGCCCGGTACGCGGGCACGCGTCGCCCGTCGTCCCGGCCCCGCCCGTCGTCGTCCCGGTCCGCCGGGTTGGCCGGTCGGGGTGGGACGTCGGGGGCGGAGCGGTGGTCTGTCGGGGAGGGGAACCGGTGTGCGGGCATGGGGGAGCAGGCCTCCGGAACCGGATGGAGCGGGGCGCGATCGGACGATCGTAACGACTTGTCGATCAGATGGTGGCCCGCCGTGACATGTGAGGATTTTTCCGTGCCTTCCGCCGTAGCACCGCCGCGTGCCCCGATCGATCCGCTGAGCATCGGCGCGGTCGCGGTCGCCATCGCGGCGGTCTCGTCGTCGGCACCACTCATCGCGTTCGCCGCCGCCCCCGCGCTGGCCATCGCCTTCTGGCGCAACTTCCTCGCGCTCGGGGTACTGGGGCCGGTGGCGCTGTACCGCCGCCGAGCCGAGCTGCGGGCGCTGACCACCGGTGCCGGGCGCCGGACCGCCGGCTACTGCGTACTCGCCGGTCTCGCCCTGGCGGTGCACTTCGCCACCTGGATGCCGAGTGTCCAGTTGACGTCGGTGGCCGCCGCCACGGCCCTGGTGGTCACCCAGCCGGTCTGGCAGGGGTTGATCGCGCTCGGCCAGGGCCGGCGGCTCTCCCCGCTCGCCTGGCTCGGCATCGGGTTGGCGGTGGCCGGCGCGATCTGGGCGGTCGGCGCGGACTTCGGGGTCTCCGGTCGGGCCGTCGTCGGTGACCTGCTCGCGACCGCCGGTGGCATGGCGGCGGCGGTCTACACCGCCCTGGGTGAACGGGTCCGGAGCACCATCAGCACGGTCGGCTACACCACCGTCTGCTACGGGGTCTGCGCGGCGGCGCTGCTGGTGGTCTGCCTGGCCGGCGGCGTACGCCTCGGCGGCTACGATCCCGGCACCTGGCTCGCCGTACTCGGGCTGGTGGTCGGGGCCCAACTGCTCGGGCACACCATGTTCAACTACGCGCTGCGCCGGATCTCGGCGACCACGATCAGCGTGCTCTTCCTGCTCGAGGCGCCCGGTGCCGCACTGCTGGCCTGGGCCTGGCTGGGTCAGCTGCCCCGGACGGCCGCCCTGCCGGGACTGCTCCTGCTGCTCGCCGGGGTCGCCGTCGTGCTGCACGGCGAGGCCCGGACCGCCGCCCGCCGCCCCGGGGCAGGGAGCGCCCCGACCGCCACCCGCCGCCCCGGGGCAGCCAGAACGCCGCTGCCCGCCCCAGCGGAGGCGGGCAGCCCGCCGGAGACGGGCACCGGGCCGGCGGGGCGGGGTCCCGGCCGGTCGTGGCTCAGCCCGAGGTGCTCGCGGTGGTGGCGAAGAGCACGCCCATGAAACCCAGGTAGGCGAGGAAGAAGAGCAGTCCCAGGGCGACCAGTCCGAGGGAGACCCAGCCGAGCACCAGGCCGGCGGTGGCGAAGCCGCTGCCCTCCTCGCCGGTCGTCTGGATCTCGGTGCGAGCCTTCTTCGCCAGATAGATCGCGACCCCGCCGACGAGCTGGCAGCTGAACAGGGCGACGATCCCGGTGACCAGGGCGGCGATCGCCATCCCGTTCGTGGGCCGGCGCACCACGTACGGATAGCCGGGGTGGCCCGGCGCCCACCCAGGCTGTCCCGGCGCCCAACCGGGCTGCCCGACGGCACCCGGAGCGCCGGTGAGCACGGTCGGGTCGTTGGCGTGTGCGGCCGGGTCGTTGGCGTGTGCGGTCGGGTCGTTGGTGTGTGCGGCCGGCGCGCCCGTCTGCTCGGACGGGGCGGCGGTGTGTTCGGACGGGTTGCCGGTACTGCCTGAAGTCACGGCGTCTCCTCACCGGGTCCGATGCTCAGTAGCCGCTGTCGTACGAAGACGACGGCTGGTTGGCCAGCCAGACGAAGAAGATGACGATGGCGATGGTGGCGAGTACCGCGATGGCGGTGGAGATCCAGCCGACGATGATGCCGGCCTTGGCGAAGCCCTCGCCGCCCTCGCCGCGCTCGCGGATCTGCTTGCTGGCGACGTGCCCCATGATCGCGCCGACGGCACCGAGGTAGCCGCCGAGCCCGTAGCCGCAGAGCCCGAGCGCGCCCACGATGGCGACCACCATCGCGGCGATCGACAGGCCGTTCGTCGACGGCCCCGGGGCGGCGACCGGGTATCCGGGCGGCGGATAGCCGGGAGCCATCACCGGCTGGCCGCTGATCGGATCGGTGGCCGTGGGGTACGCCTGGTTCGGGTACCCGGGGTCGGCCGCAGGGTATCCGGGCTGGTACGGCTGGGCGGAGGTGGTGGCCTGCACCGTCGGGTCCTGGTACATGGGCTGGTAGCCCTGGTCCTGCGGGCCGGTGGGCTGCGCCGGTGGCTGCGCCTGCCAGGACGGATCGCCGGAGTAGCCGCTCTGCTGGGGGTCGGTCATTCGAGGTCTCTCAGTTCGTCCGGACGGATGCGTCGTCAGGGTAGTCGGCGCCCGCCAGATCGGCGCCCCCGTATCAAGGTCACGTCCGCCCGGCGGTGCCCCGGCGCTGCCTCCCCCGGTGCCTCCCGCGGTGGCCTGGCCGTGCCACGGCGGTGCGGCGTTGCCCGTAGCGACTCGACCGGGCAGGATCGCGGCATGGTATTCGACGCGCGTGCCGGGGACAGATCCGGAAATCGGCCTCGTCGGGACGCCACGCGCCCCGCGCTGGCTCGCCGGCCCCGTACCGGCTCGCAGGGCACCGTTACGCAGAGCAATGACCGGTCGGAAGCGCCGGAGGTCGACACCGAGCCGGTGACGATGCGGCTGGACGGCCGGGTGGCGCTGGTCACCGGTGCCGGCAGCGCGGACGGGATCGGGTACGCGACCGCCCGCCGGCTCACCGCGCTCGGTGCCCGGGTGGCGATCGTCTCGACCACCCGGCGGATCCACGACCGGGCCAGTGAACTGGGCGTGACGGGGTTCGTCGCCGACCTGACCGACGAGGCCGAGGTCGGCGCGCTGGCCGACGCCATCGTCGAGCAGCTCGGCGACGTGGAGGTGCTGGTCAACAACGCCGGACTGGCGAGCCGGGCGAGCCCCGAGGTGCTCCGGCCGGTGGCCCAGCTCAGCTACGACGAGTGGCACCGCGAGATCGAACGCAACCTGAGCACCGCCTTCCTGTGCAGCCGGGCCTTCATCGGCGGGATGGCCGAGCGGGGCTGGGGGCGGATCGTCAACCTCGCCGCCACCGCCGGCCCGGTGAACGCCCTGCCCACCGAGGCGGCGTACGCGGCCGCGAAGGCGGGTGTGGTCGGGCTGACCAGGGCACTCGCGATGGAGATGATCGCCGACGGGGTGACCGTCAACGCGGTGGCGCCCGGCACCATCTACACGGCGGCGTCCACGATGGCGGAGCTGAAGCAGGGGCTCGGCACCCCGGTCGGCCGCCCCGGCACCCCGGACGAGGTCGCCGCCGCGATCGCCTTCCTCTGCTCGCCGGCCGCCTCGTACATCACCGGGCAGATGCTCGTGGTGGACGGCGGCAACAGCGTGCGGGAGGCGGAGTACCGGTAACGCCGGACGTCTCAGTTGGCGCCGCCGTCGCCCTCCGAGCCGGCCCAGCCGAGCAGGGCGAGCCAGCCGCAGCAGGCGATCACGTAGAGCGCGGTGAAGACGTAGCTGAGGATCAGCCCCCAGGTGGCCAGCTGGCCGCCCTGTTCGCCGGTGCGGCTGATCTGCCGCCGGGCCAGGTGCCCGAGCACGATGCCGGCCGGCGCGAAGACGAAGGCGAGGACCAGGGAGAGGATCGCCAGCAGGTTGTACCCGGACGACCCGCCAGGCCGGCCCGGCTGTCCGTACTCGCCCGGCTGTCCGTACTGGCCAGGTTGGCCGTACTGGCCGGGCTGCCCGTACTGGCCGGGCTGCCCGTACTGGCCTTGGTAGCCGGGCTGGCCGGGACGGTCGCCGGGAGCGGACGGGGGCTGCCCCGGGGATCCCTGCGGATCCTGCGGCTCACCCGGCCAGGGGTTGCTCATGGCGTTGCCCTCCTCAACCGGGACGCTACCGGCCGGCTCCGGTTCGCGGGCCGAGGTCGGCGATGATGCACCCGCCAGATGGCGGACAGGCGGACCCGCCGGGCGGGAAGAGGCGTACCCGCCGGGCGGCGGAACGGTGCATCCGGCGGGCGAGGAGCGGCGGACCGCCGGGCGACGAGCGGCGGAGCAGAGTCGGCCGGCTGCTGTCGGGGCTGGTCAGGCTTGCCGGGACAGGCCGCCGGCGGCGCGTTCCACCACCAGGCAGCGGTCCTCGACGTAATCGATGCCGGCCTCCTCGGCGATCCGCCGGGCCTCGGCCGAGACGATGCCGAGCTGCAGCCAGACCGCCGGGGCGCCGATCGCGACCGCCTCGCGGACCACCTGCACCGCCTGCTCGGCCGGCCGGAACACGTCGACCAGGTCCACCGGGTGCGGGATCTCGGCGAGCGAGCGGTAGACCCGCTCCCCGAAGAGTTCGTCCGCCTCCGGGTTGACCGGAATGATCCGCCAGCCGTACCGCTGCATCTGTGCCGGCACACTGTGCGCCGCCTTGGCGGGGTTTCGGGAGGCGCCGACGACGGCGATCACGCCGGCCTCGGCCAGGATCTGCTGAGCGCTACGCACCCCGCGACTGTAGCTCGGCCGCCGACCCGGCCGGCCGCACCCGGTCAGCACCGCCGGCCCGGTCGAACCGCACCCGGTCAGCACCGCCGACCCGGCCGGCCGCACCCGGTCAGTGCCGCCGGCCCGGCCGGGCCGCATCCGGTCAGAGCAGGGTGAGCTGTTCGACCGCGGGCGTCGGCGTCGCCACCGGCACCTGGCGGGCCTCGCCCGGCTCGGGGCGGTGCAGGCCGTGGCGGCGGGCCGCCAGCCGGACCCGGGCGGTCAGCTCGCGCTGGTATGCCTGCGGCAGGTAGGAGCCCCGGCCGAAGAGGCTCCGGTAGCGGGGCACCAGGTGCGGGAACTCCCGGGCGAGCCAGCTCGCGTACCACTCGCGGGCACCGGGACGCAGGTGCAGCGGCAACGGGGTGACGCTCGCCGCGCCGGCCGCCGCGATCGCGGCCACCGTCTCCTCGATCGAGTCGTCGTCGTCGGTCAGGCCGGGCAGGATCGGGGCCATCAGTACGCCGACCGCGAAGCCGGCCTCGGTAAGCCGGCGTACGGCGTCGAGCCGGCGGTGCGGGCTGGGCGTGCCCGACTCGACCGAGCGCCACATCCGCTCGTCGACGAAGCCGATCGACATCGAGATGCCGACCGAGGTGACCGTGGCCGCCTGTTGGAGCAGCGGCAGGTCGCGCAGGATCAGGGTGCCCTTGGTGAGGATGGAGAACGGGTTGGCGAAGTCGCGCAGTGCCGTCAGGATCGGCGGCATCAGCCGGTAGCGACCCTCGGCCCGCTGGTAGCAGTCGACGTTGGTGCCCATCGCGATGTGCTCGCCCGACCACCTCGGTGCGGCCAGCTCGCGGCGGACCAGCTCGCCCGCGTTGACCTTGACCACCACCTTGCTGTCGAAGTCGCGGCCGGGGTCGAGGTCGAGGTAGCTGTGCGTGCCCCGGGCGAAGCAGTTGTGGCTGACGACGCCGTTGGCGACGAAGTCGCCGGTGCCGGTGGTGATGTCGTAGAGCTGGAGCTCCCGCTCGGCCGGCTCGATCCGGCGGATCCGCAGCACGGCCCGGCCGCCGAGGATCGTCCCGTCGAGCCCGCCGGCCGGGAGGTCGGCGGGGCCGGGGGTGGCCCGGCCGGTGCCGACCAGGCTGTCGGTGATCGCCAGGTAGGGCCGGGGCGGCTCGCCGGGCGGTGCGGCGACGACGTGCTTCCAGCCGCGCGGCGTGAGGAACCGGTGGTCGCCGCTGGCGGTCAGCTCGGTGCCGTCGGCCAGCACTATCCGGTAGGCCGGCTTCACCGTCGACCAGTGCGCCAGCACCTCCGTCCGGACGTAGCGCCGGTGGTTGCCCTGCGCGACGGTGCCGTAGATCTGGTCGCCGATCCGTAGCTCGGACAGTGGCCGGGTGCGTCCGTCGGCAAGCAGGATCGCGGTGTCGCCGGCCAGGCAGTAGGCGCAGGCGTGGCTGCACCCCCGGTAGGGGTTGATCGTCCACTGGAACGGCACCCGGGACTCCCCGGGCACCCGGTTGATGATCGACTTGGCCCGCACCTCGTAGAACGTCATCCCGGCGAATCCGGGGGTGTCGAAGGTGCGCACGGTCGCGCCGGGCAGCGCCAGCGGCAGGGGTGGAGCCGCTGGCGCCGCCCCCGGAGGGGTCCCGTGGTCGGGGGGAGCCGACGTCAGGTTTTCCCAGCGCATACCAAACATTCGAACATACGTACGAGAGACCACGCAACTCGCCACGCGGCGGACCGCGACCGGCCGGTCGGCGTACCCGGAAGGGGTTATCCGGCGTCGGCCGGCGGGCCGCTGCTCTCCCGGCGGACCAGCTCGGCGGCGACGTGCTCGACCTGCGGGGTGTTCAGCGGCTCGGGCGGTTGCAGCGCCAGGGTCATCGCCCGGGCTCCCATTTCGGCAAGCGGCAGCCGGATGGTGGTGAGGGCCGGCGTCACGTCCCGGGCGATCGGCATGTCGTCGAAGCCGACCACGCTGATCCGGCCGGGCACCTCGATGCCCCGGGACCGCAGCAGGGCGAGGGCGCCGATCGCCATCGAGTCGTTCAGCGCGACGACGGCGGTGACCCCGGGGCAGCTCTCCAGCAGCGTCGCGGTGGCGGCGACCCCACCGGAGCGGTCGAAGTCGGCGTAGACGATCTGATCGGTGCCGAGCTGCTGGCCGTGCTCCCGGGCGGCCCGACGCAGCCCGGCGAGCCGGTCGGTGGTGGTGGTCAGGTGCCGTGGCCCGGCGACGACCCCGATCCGGGTGTGGCCGAGGCCGTAGAGTTCGGCGCCGATCAGGTGGCCGCCGGCCTCGTTGGCCGGGATGACCGCGTGTCCGCTGTGCTCGTGCCGGCCGATCACCGCCACGTGCCCGCCGGTGGACTGGTAGACCCGCAGCTTCGCGTCCAGGGTGTTGGTGAACTGCTCGTCGTGGTAGCCGGAGCCGGCCAGGATGATCGCGGCGGCCTGGTTGGCCCGGAGCAGCTCGACGTACTCAAGCTCCTTGTCCGGGTCGCGGTAGGTGTTGCAGATGATGACCAGCCGGCCGTGCTCGGTGGCCACCCGTTGCAGCCCCCGGGTGATCTCGGAGAAGTACGGGTCGGAGACGTCGTGCACGATCACCCCGACCGCGCTGCGGTGGTTGCGGGCCAGCTGCTGGGCGTGCGCGTTCGGGACGTACTGCAACTCCTCGACCGCCGCCAGCACCCGCTCGCGGAGGGCGTCGGTGACCGGCTTGGGGCTGCCGTTGATGATCCGCGAAGCGGTGGCGGGTGACACGCCGGCCCGCCGCGCGACATCCGCCAGAGTGGCCATCGACCGCGTCCTTCCCCGACCGCCCGGTGGCCGGTCGCAGCTGAGGATATCGCGGGTCGGCCCGGCCCATTCACGGCCGTCGCGCGCTGGCCGCCCCCGCCGTTCCATGATCACCATGGCGGCGGGAGGCTCTTGCCCGAATCGGAATCGAGTCGGTAGCGTTGGCGGGAAAGCGCTTACCGACGTACGGCGTGCTCTACCGCGACCATCGCGCGCCAGGACGACCCCACCACGATCACGTACCCCGCGCGCTCGACGAGTGGCACCCGCGGATCAGCCAGCCTGAGGAGGCGACGTACATGGGCCGCACCACGATCGGCATCGTGCTCAACGGCGTGACCGGCCGGATGGGCTACCGGCAGCACCTGGTCCGCTCCCTGCTGGCCATCCGGGAACAGGGCGGCCTGGCGCTGCCGGACGGCCGCCGCCTCTGGCCCGAACCGATCCTGGTCGGCCGCAGCGAGGCGAAACTCCGGGAGATCGCCGAGCGGCACGGGCTGACCGAGTGGAGCACCGACCTGCCCGCCGTGCTGGCCCGCCCGGACGTGCGGATCTACTTCGACGCGCAGGTGACCGCGCAGCGGGAGAAGGCACTGAAGCTGGCGATCGAGGCCGGCAAGCACATCTACACCGAGAAGCCGACCGCCGAGGACCTGGCCGGCGCGGTCGAGCTGGCCCGGCTCGCCGACGCCGCCGGCATCAAGCACGGCGTGGTGCAGGACAAGCTCTTCCTGCCCGGCCTGCGCAAGCTCGACCGGCTGGTCAAGGGCGGCTTCTTCGGCCGCATCCTCTCGGTCCGCGGCGAGTTCGGCTACTGGGTCTTCGAGGGTGACTGGCAGGCCGCCCAGCGCCCGTCCTGGAACTACCGGGCGGCCGACGGCGGCGGCATCACCGTCGACATGTTCCCGCACTGGCACTACGTGCTGGAGCAGCTCTTCGGCCGGGTGACGGCGGTGACCGCGCACGTCACCACGCACATCCCGCAGCGCTGGGACGAGGCCGGCGAGCGCTACGACGCCACCGCCGACGACGCCGCGTACGGCATCTTCGAGATCGAGCGGCCGGGCCAGCCGGGCCGGATCGTGGCCCAGATCAACTCCTCCTGGTCGGTCCGGGTCTACCGGGACGAGCTTGTCGAGTTCCAGGTCGACGGCACCGAGGGCAGCGCGGTGGCCGGGCTGCGCAACTGCCGGATCCAGCACCGGGCGGCCACGCCCAAGCCGGTGTGGAACCCGGACCTGCCGGTGACCGAGGACTTCCGGTCACAGTGGCAGGTCGTGCCGGACAACGAGGAGTTCGACAACGGCTTCAAGGCGCAGTGGGAGCTGTTCCTGCGGCACGTCGTCGTCGACGAGCCGTACAGCTGGGACCTGTGGGCGGGTGCCCGGGGCGTACAGCTCGCCGAACTCGGGCTCGCCTCGGCCCGGGACGGCCGGCGGATCGAGATCCCGGCCCTCGACGACCAGCCGGGCGCCCGGTGAGCACCGTCCCGGCCCGCTTCTCGTTCAACCAGGCCACCGCGAAGTACTGGCCGATTCCCGACCTGGTCGCCGGCTGCCTGGCGACCGGCGTGACCCAGGTCGGGCTCTGGCGGGAGGAGACCCTCGCACACGGCCTGGACAGGACCGCCACCCTGGTCCGCGACTCCGGGCTCGCGGTCACCTCACTGTGCCGGGGCGGTTTCTTCCAGACCCCCGACTGGTACGACGAGAACCGCCGGGCGATCGACGAGGCCGCCACCCTCGGGGCGCCGGTACTGGTGCTGGTCTCCGGCGGACTGCCGGACGGCAGCCGGGACGTGGACGCGGCCCGCGCGCACGTCGGGGAGGCGATCGGCGAGCTGGTGCCGCACGCCCGGGCCGCCGGGGTACGGCTGGCGATCGAACCGCTGCACCCCATGTACTGCTCCGACCGCTGCGTCGTCGCCACCCTCGGCCAGGCGCTGGACCTGGCCGCGCCGCATCCGGTCGAGACGGTCGGCGTGGTGGTGGACACCTACCACCTCTGGTGGGACGACCAGGTCTGGGCGCAGCTCGACCGGGCCGGCCGGGAGGAGCGGATCGCCTGTTTCCAGGTCGCCGACTGGGCCACCCCGCTGCCCGAGGGGGTGCTGCTTGGCCGGGCGCTGCCCGGGGACGGCTGCGTGCAGCTGCGCCGGTTCCGGGAGGCGGTGGACGCCGCCGGCTACCGGGGACCGGTCGAGGTCGAGGTCTTCAACGCCGACCTCTGGGCCCGGCCGGGCCGGGAGATCCTGGACCGCACCCTCGCCGGTTATCTCGGCCACGTGGATTAGTCGACGCCGCCGGCCACGGGGGAGACTTGTAACATGGACCAGCCCACCTTCGTGTACGACGGCGACTGTGCCTTCTGCACCACCTGCGCCGGGTTCGTCGACCGGCGCGTCCCCACCGGGGCGAAGGTGCTGCCCTGGCAGTTCGCCGACCTCGACGCGCTCGGGCTGACCGTCGCGCAGTGCGAGGAGGCGGTCTGGTGGATCGGCACCGACGGCGTACGCGCCGCCGGCCCGGACGCGATCGCCCGGCTGCTCGGCGCGAGCCGCCCCGGCTGGCGGCTGCTCGGCGCCGTCCTGCGGCTTCCCCCGGTACGCGCCCTGGCCTGGCCGGCATACCGCTGGGTGGCCCGCAACCGGCACCGGCTGCCGGGCGGTACGGCCGCCTGCTCGCTGCCCCAGGCGACCCGGGACCGGCTCTACGGCACGGCCGGCGACCGCGCGCCGGGCGGTTCCGTCGGAACCGGCCCGGCAGCCCCCTGAGCACCGCCGCCGTCGAGGCTCCTGTCGCTGCTGACGCCGTTGCCGGACTCGGCGCCGTTGCCGTTGCCGTTGCCGCCGGATCGCCGGGTCAGCCGGCGGAGCCGGGCCAGCGGGCGTAGCCGCTCCAGCGGCAGGAAGCTGGTCATCGCCACCAGGTGCGGGGCGAACGAGATCGTGATGGTGGCGATGGTGACCAGGTGGAACGAGTAGAAGAACGCCACCACGGCCTGCCGCCAGCGCGGCGGTACCACGAAGACCAGCGGACTGAGCAGCTCGAACGCGATGATGCCGACCTGCGCCGCGATCAGCAGGTACGGCACCTGGGCGATCAGGTCGGCCAGCTCGGTGCCGCGCCGGATGATCGCGCGGGCCAGCACCGAACCGGTCATCCACTCCGGCCCGCCGAACCGGAGCTTGGCCCAGGCGGCCAGGAAGTAGGTGCAGACCACGGCGATCTGGGTGACCCGCAGCGCCCAGCCGGCCGCCTCGGAGCGGGTGTGGTCGCCGTGCCGGGCCCGGCCCACCGTGGGCAGCACCGCCAGCGCCACCAGGAAGCCGAACCGGTCGTGGTCCACCTTCCCGTAGCTCATCGCCACGACCATCCACTCGAAGTAGAGCGCGAAGACGGCCCAGCCGAGCAGCCGGGGTGCCCGCCCGGTCGCGGCGGCGAGCGAGAGCAGCAGCAGCGCCCAGAACAGGACGGTGACCAGCAGCGGGGTGGGGGTGGGTAGCGGGAGCAGGCGGCCGACGAAGAGCGGCTGGTACAGCTCGCCGGAGATGTTGGCCTTGTCGCGCACCCAGGGGGTGAAGACCAGCAGGTCCGCGGCGACGAAGAGGTAGACCAGGGTACGGAAGGCGGCCACCCGGCTGCGGGGCACCGGCTCGGTCAGCCAGCCCGACACGGCGGCGCCGATCCGTCGGGCCGCGCTCACGACGCCTGCCACCGGACCACCGTCTCGTCGACCGAGTTGCCGGTCGGCCGGCCGTCCGTGATGCCGTACCAGCGGATCACGATGCGTACCTCGACGATCGGTGGTGCGTCCGGGTGCCGTTCGGCGTACGCGTCGGCGACCTGGCGCAGCAGGCTCGGGTCTTCGGTGTACCGGCCCTGCTGGCCCTCGATCTCGGCCCGGCGGATGCCGGTGGCGTCCTCGCCGAGCCCGACGACCGTGCCGGTGGCGTCGACCCCCTCGACCCGGGTGTCCGGGGCGGGGTCGTCCGGCGGGTTGGAGCCGGCGTACATCCGGAACGGGCCGAACGGGAAGTGGTCGTCCTGCCCCCAGAGGGTGCCGGCGAGCAGTACGGCACCGGCCAGCAGGGTGAGGCCCACCCGGATCCTCCGGCCCCGCCTCGGCAACGCGTCCATCGGTTCGAGACCTTACGCGGTACGCGCAAGATCCGCCGGTACTCCTCGACCGCCCGGACGGCAGCGGCCGGACACCCGTGCGGGGTGTCCGGCCGCGGCGCGGAGCTTCGCGGACCTGGTGGATCCTCTGGTCCGGAACTCAGTGACTGTGCTCGGCGAGCTGCTTGCGTACGTCGTCCATGTCCAGCGCCTGCACCTGCTCGATCAGCGACTCCAGGGCGGACTCGGGCAGAGCGCCCGGCTGGGCGAAGACGATCACCCCGTCCCGGATCGCCATGATCGTGGGGATGGAGCGGATGTCGAACTTCGCGGCGATCTCCTGCTGCGCCTCGGTGTCGACCTTGCCGAACACGATGTCCCCGTGCTTCTCCGAGGACCGCTCGTAGACCGGCGCGAACCGCTTGCACGGGCCACACCAGTCCGCCCAGAAGTCCACCAGCACGATGCCCGGCTGCTCGGTCACCTCGTCGAAGTTGGTTGTGGTCAGCTCAACGGTCGCCATTGATCACTCCGATCACCCAATTGGCCTTACGACTGCTGAAACCCACCCGGCCTGCTGAGAATTCCCCGGCACGGCGGGTTGAAACGGTCATCGTGTGCCGGCTCACGTCCGCCCCGACATCGATGTGGGTCGGTGGTTCGGCCGCCCTGGAAGTGAAACATTGGCGACACAGTTCAGTGACTGTCGGTCATGGGAGCGTTTCCAGAGCTTTCGCTGGCCAGTAGGGGTGTGATCCGGAAACTTGCCGGTTGGCAAGCGGAAACAGGTGACATAACGGATGCCCGGGTGCGTACGAGCACTCACGTTCAGTAACATTACAAAAAGGTAACTGTGACTCCGATCTCGTGGCGAAGTCTTCTGTCGGCCGGGTCGGATCGGGCAGAATCCTTCCCATCAGAGCGTGGGCGGCGGGTGCCGGGGAGGGCCCCGCCGCTCATTGCGTCCGGGGTCGGTTTCCACCCCTGGCCACTTTTCAATTCGGTCCTGGCGACCCCGGTGTCCGGCCGGTGCGGTGCGCCGTCGCCGCGTCCCGCGCCGAAGAGACGGGCCCGGTGCCGTAAGACGCGCCGGGACTATCGCTTTTCGGGCGGAACCGGGCCTTCCTCCTATCACCGGCTTATGCTGATCCGGGAGGCGCCATGAGTCAGACCGGATCTCCGGACTCGCCAGGTGCCACGCATGGTGCCTGGCGGGCCACCATCACCGGCTACCCGCCCGAGGACTGGCGACTGCTCGTCCGGCTGCCGGGTCGGGTGATCGTCGCGGCCTCGTCGGCCCGGCCGGACAATCCGGTCCGGACGGTCACCGAGGGGCTGGCCGGCCTGGACGGCATCGCCGCCGGCCGGTCGTTCGACAGCGAACTGGTCCGCGCGGTGGTCGCCGCCATCTACGCCGAATCCGACGACGGGCGCTCGGGACCGGTCCGCGCCGGAACGGCCGACGGCGGACTCGCCGACGGCGGGCACGAGGCGGGCCGGCACCCCGACGGCACGCACGAGGACGGACTCGCCGAACTGCTCCGGTCCTGCCGGGCGGCGGTCGAGACGTTGGCCAGGCACGCCGACCCGGCGGACTCGGCCGCCTACCGGCAGTGGGTGCAGTCCGTCGCGGCCCGGGTCTGCCGGGCGGCCGGTTCCGACGGCCGGCCCCGCCCGTTCGGCGACCCGGTGGATCCGGAGCAGCGCCGGGTGCTCGACCAGCTCGGCGAGGCGCTGGGACTGCGCCCGGCCGGCTGAACCGCCCTCCGATCCTGCCCGGACGTGCCGGTCCACGGGGGATACCCTCGGCAACCGTGGACGGTGCCGAGGTCGAGATCGAGGTCGGGGTCGGGCCGTGGCCGGGCGAGCCGCCGACCGATCCCCGCTACGACCCCGAACTGCTGCGCCTCGGCGACCGGCGCAACGTCGTCGACCGGTACCGGTACTGGCGGCGGGAGGCGATCGTCGCGGACCTGGACCTGCGCCGGCACGACTTCCACGTGGCGATCGAGAACTGGCAGCACGACTTCAACATCGGCACCGTGGTCCGCAACGCGAACGCCTTTCTCGCCGCCGAGGTGCACGTGGTGGGGCGGCGGCGGTGGAACCGGCGGGGTGCCATGGTGACCGACCGGTACCAGCACGTCCGGCACCACGGGACGATCGAGGCGTTCCTGGCCTGGTGCGACGCCGCCGACCTGCCGTTGATCGGCATCGACAACCTGCCCGGGTCGCGTCCGCTGGAGAGCGCCGTACTGCCACGCCGCTGCGTACTGCTGTTCGGGCAGGAGGGCCCCGGCCTCTCCGAGCCGGCCCGGCTGGCCTGCTCGGCGGTCCTCTCCATCGCCCAGTACGGCTCGACCCGCTCGATAAACGCCGGGGTGGCCAGCGGCATCGCCATGCACGCCTGGATCCGCGGCTACGGCGGTCGACCGCCGGAGGAGAGCTGACCCGTACCGTCCCGCCGACGGCCAGGACGTGCGTGAAACGACCTGAAAAGGCCGGTTCGCCTTGACTCGGGGGTACTGGTACGGGGACTGTAGACGTCGTGGGTCTCGTGCTGAGCTGTCCGCGCTGCGCCGGTCCGGTCCGGGCGCCGGACCTGATGCACACCGCCTGGCGGTGTCCCGGCTGCGGGCCGGTTCCGCCGCTGCACGTCGCGGAACACATCGGGCCGGAGATCCTGGCCAGCACGATCGAGCGGATCGTCGGGCAGCGCGACCCCGCCGACCGGGGGACCGGGGCCGCCGGCACCGGACCGGACTTCCCGATCCCGCTCTGGTGCTTCTGGCCGCTGCCCCAGGGCTGGACGATGACCGGGGTCGGCTGGGCCGGCGACGACCGTGGTGGCGTACGCGCGACCGCCGTGGCCTGCACCGGGCCGGACCCGCTCGGCGGCGGCCCCGCCGACCTGGTGCTGGTCGCCGAGGAGCCCGGCGTCGGCCTGGGCACCCGGCTGGCCGGCACCACCGGGGTCGACCCGGGGCCGCAGCTCACCGAGGCGCTCACCGATCCCGGCCCGGGGTCCGCGGAGCGGATCGCGCACGCCAAGGTCCGGGTCGCCGGCCATCCCACTCCACTGTGGTCAGTCAAATCTCCGACAGACCGGAGTGCCTACGTCGGCGAAGCTCGGGGGATCTGGCTCTATGCGATAGCCTGGCCGGCGAGTGCGGGTTACCTCCTCGCGGACGACGTGGAACTCCACGACCTGACCGAGTGGACACCCCCCGAGCTCGTGTTCGGTGCTCCGTCCCCCTACCTGCACGGGAGGGTCTGATATGGCCGGTCAGGCTGGGTCGGAGCGCGATTGCGGATTGTTTCCCGCAGGACAGCAGACTGCTACTCTGGGTTTTGCCGCGGTTAGCAACCCGGTGCCGCACGGAGGGATGGCCCGCCATGGTTAAAAAGGTCCTCACCTGGGGCGGTATCGCCTTCCTGGTTTTCTTCATCGCCTACCAGCCGTCCTCGGCCGCCGACGTCTTCAAGTCGCTGGGCGGCAGCCTCCTGGACGTCGCCCAGGGCTTCGGCGACTTCTTCACCGACCTCGTGGCTTAACCGTCGATGGGTAATCCGTCGGGTGGACCCCCCGAGCCCGAGGGCGACGACGAACGTCGACGGCGCGAGCGGGACACCGAGCCGATCCCCCGGGTCCAGCCCGACGAGGGCCCCCACTTCGGCACCGGCCCCTCCTATTCGGACGGCCCCGCCTACTCCGACGGTCCCGCCTATTCGGACGACATCGGCTACGGCGAGCGCCGGGCCGGCACCCGCGGTTGGGTCCGGGATCCGGACCAGGGCCCGGAGATCTCCGAGGAGGAGCTGGCCGGGCTCCGGGTCGACGCCTCCGGGATGCCGCTCGGCCCGCGCCGGGTGCTGCCGCTGGAGGACGAGCCGACCTCGCTGGTGGCCCGCTATCTCTTCCCGACCGAGCGCTACCGGGGCGAGTGGAAGCGGCACAAGATCTCCCTCGCCACCCCGCTGCTGGTCGGCCTGCTCGCCACCTTCGTGCTCGGCTACCTCTCCGGCTTCCTCGCCGGCCAGGAGGTCGGTGCGCTGACGACGGTCGCCGTGCTGATCTGGCTCGGCATCATGGGCTGGGTCGCCTGGAAGGTGGCGGACTGGTATTTCGACCGGTTCATCCTGACCAACAAGCGGGTGATGGTGGTCAACGGCATCATCACCCGGCAGGTGGCGATGATGCCGCTGCTGCGGGTCACCGACATGAAATACGAGCAGTCGCCGCTCGGCCGGGCGCTCAACTACGGCACCTTCGTGCTGGAGTCGGCCGGCCAGGAGCAGGCCCTCCGCGAGGTCAAGTACCTGCCCAACCCCAACGAGCTCTACCTGCGCGTCGTCGAGGAGATGTACGAGCCGCAGGCGGTGGAGGCCCGGTTGGGCAAGGAGGCCGAGGAGGCCAAGGCCGACGACGGCGCCTGACGAACCGACGCCCCGCACGAAACGCCGCAAAAGCCACGGGCACCTGTCCGAACATCGAGGTCAATCGCGCCTTTGGGCCGTAGACCCGAGGGTGCGGGTGTGGCAGCCTGTCGAATTGGCAGCGGCGGCGGCGGGGGGAGGCGGGAGTGGCGCCGAAGCACTCGGTCGACGAGGAGTTCCGCGAGTTCGTCGCGGCCCGCTCGGCAGCCCTGCTGCGTACGGCCTATCTGCTCGCCGGGGACTGGGCCACCGCCGAGGACCTGTTGCAGACGGCGTTGACCAAGACCTACCTCGCCTGGAAGCGGCTCGGCGAGATCGAGGCGGTCGAGCCGTATGCCCGGCGGGTCCTGATCAACACGGCGACGAGCTGGTGGCGGCGCCGCTGGCACGGTGAGCGCCCCACCGAGGTGCTGCCGGAGCGCCCCGCCCCGGACCAGATCGAGGAACAGCTCGAACGCGACAGGCTGTGGCGGCACGTCCGCACCCTGCCGGTCCGGCAGCGCGCCGTGCTGGTACTCCGGTTCTACGAGGATCTCTCCGAGGCGCAGACCGCCGCGCTGCTCGACATCTCACCTGGCACGGTGAAGAGCCAGACCTCCCGGGCCCTCGCCACGCTGCGGCGCCGGCTCGGTGCCGAGGCCGACAACCGGATGCCGCAGGGCGAGGAGGCGCTTCCCCGCGTACCCGTGCGGGAGGCCGACCACCGGCCGACCGCGCCCGACAACCAGCTCCCGGTCGGCCCGCCGGAACTGCCCCGGCCGCGCCCGGCCGGGGCCCGCCGGCCGGCCGCGCTGGCGATGCCGGCCCAGGCCGTCCCGGCGGTCGGAGCGGAAGCGTGACGGCGATGCTGGAAGACGAGCTGCGCGACATGTTCGCCGCCCGGGTCGACACGCCACCGGTGGCCGACGACCCGGCCGGCCGGGTGATCATGCGCGGCCGGGTGACCCGTCGGCGCCGCGCCGTCAGCTCGCTGGTGGCGGTGGCCGCCGCGCTGGTCCTGGTCACCGCCGGAGCCGCCACGCTCGGCGCCGGCTGGCTGCCCGGACGGCCCTCCGCCGGCCCGGCCGCCGGCTTCGACGTGGACTCGCTGGCCGAGGTCACGGTCGGCCCGGCGCAGCCGCCGACCCCCGGCCGGGACACCGGGATCGGACTCGACCTCCGCAGCGGCGACCAGCTCTGGACCAGCGACGGCCGGCGGCTCCGGCTGGACGGCGTCGGCGAGGTGACCCGGATCTACCGGGTGCCGGGCGGCTGGGTGTACGCCGGGGCCAGGCAGGTCAGGTTCCTCCGGCCCGACGGCACAACGGTGGCGCTCAGCGGCGAGGACGACAGGTGGACGCTGAGCACCGACGGCAACCGTCTCGCCTTCCAGCTCGACACGACCCTGTACGTCGCCCGGGTCGGCCCGACCGGACTCGCCCTGACGGACCACGTCGAGGTGCCCGCCGGCAGTTGGCCGGTGGCCTTCGCCGGCGAGCGGGTGGTGCTCTCCGACTCCAACCGTGGCTACGGCTACCTCGACCTGGCCGCCCCGGACCGGCGGCCGACCCCCAACCCGGACGTGCTGGCCGTCTACGGGACACACGGTGACGGCCTGGCCGGGCTGGTCCGGCAGGAACGCGGCAGCCGGCTCTGCCTGGCGAGCCTCGCCACCAGTGGCGGAAAGCCGCGGCCGGTGCGCAGCGGCGGCTGCGGGCTGGGACTGCGGGCCGAGAACTCCGGCGGCGGGCTCACCCCGGACGGCCGCTGGCTCGCCGCACGGCGCGGCGCCGAGGTCGTGCTCGTCGACGTCGACGGCGTACTCGACGGCCGGAACGCCGTGCTCTCCTGCCCGGCCGCCGGTGCCGTGCCGCCGGTCTGGATCGACGACCGGACGGTGGCCACAGGTGACGGCGAGCAGGTCGTACGCTGCCGCACCGACGGCACCAGGGAGACCGTGCCGCTGCCCGACGGCGTCACGGAGGACTGGCAACTCGTCCCGAGGCTGACCGCGGCACCCGACGGGCGGTGACCGCCGCCGCCGGACGGCTGCCGGATCGGTGCGCCGGCCGGCTGCGGGACTGGTGCGCCGGACGGCTGCGGGACTGGTGCGCCGGCCGGCTGCGGGACTGGTGCGCCGGCCGGCTGCGGGACTGGTGCGCTGGACGGCTGCCGCCGGGCGGGCGGCGGTAACCTCGGGCCGGTGACGTCCCGACAGAGCGGGTCGGCCGAGCACGGTGGCGGAGTCCGGATCGACCTGCACGCCCACTCGACCGCCAGCGACGGTACCTACTCGCCGGAGCAACTGGTCCGGTCGGCCCGGGAGGCCGGGCTCGACGTACTGGCCATCACCGACCACGACACCACCGGGGGCTGGGAGCGGGCCGCCGCCGCCCGGCCGCCGGGACTCACCCTGGTCCGGGGTGCCGAACTCTCCTGCCGCTGGTACGGCACCGAGCCGTCGATCCCGCTGCACCTGCTCGGCTACCTCTTCGACCCCGCCGCGCCGGAGCTGGCCGCGGAGCTGACCCGGGTACGCGCCGCCCGGGAGGTACGCGGCGAGCGCATTGTCGAGCTGCTCCGGGCCGACGGCGTCGACGTCGACTGGGCCGAGATCCGGGCCGCCGCCGCGGGCGGGACGGTCGGCCGGCCACACATCGCCCAGGCGCTGATCCGGGCCGGTCTGGTGGCGACCACCGCCGAGGCGTTCACGCCGCGCTGGCTCGGCGAGCGCTACCGGCTGCCCAAGGACGACATCGACGTGTTCCGGGCGGTCCGGCTGGTCCGGCAGGCCGGCGGGGTGCCGGTGATGGCCCATCCCCGGGCGAGCCGGCGGGGACGGATCGTGCCCGACTCGTTGATAGTCGAGCTGGCCGCCGCCGGGCTGGCCGGGCTGGAGGCGGACCACGAGGACCACTTCCCGGCCGAACGGGAGCACGTCCGGGCCCTCGCCGGCGAGCTGGGACTGCTGGTGACCGGCTCGTCCGACTTTCACGGCGCGCACAAGACCGTCCGGCTCGGCGCGTACACCACCGGGGTCGAGGCGTACAGGCGGATCGTCGCGGCCAGCAGTGGGGTGGGAGTCCTCACGGACCCGGCCTGACCTCGGCGGACGCCACCCGGCGTACGGCTAACGTGATCACGTGAACCTGAAGCTGCTCGGCGAGGTACTGGTGACCCTGTTCGTGATCACCGACCCGCCGGGCATGGTGCCGATCTTCCTCGCCCTGACCGGCCAGATGCCGGCCCGGGAGCGGGTACGCGCCGCCGGGCAGGCGGTGGCGCTCGGCCTCGGGGTGATCGTCGTCTTCGCCGTCGCCGGGCAGACCCTGCTGGACTACCTGCACATCGAACTGCCGGCGTTGCAGGGTGCGGGTGGCCTGCTGCTGTTGCTCGTCGCGCTGGAACTGCTCACCGGCAAGGCGGACGACCCCGGCCAGCAGAACACCTCGAACATCGCGCTGGTGCCCCTCGGTACGCCCCTGCTGGCCGGTCCCGGTGCGATCGTCGCCACCATGCTCTTCGTGCAGCGGGCCGAGGGGACGGCGGACTATCTGGCCATCGCGGTCGGCATCGTCGCGGTGATGGTCGCGGTCTGGTTGATCCTGCGCTTCTCCGGGCTCGTCGTCCGGGTGCTCCGGCCGGCCGGGATCGAGGTGCTGACCCGGATCGCCGGACTGCTGCTCGCGGCCATCGCGGTGCAGTTGGTCGCCGACTCCGTCAGCGCCTTCGTCACCAGCCACCTCTCCGGCTCCTGACCCCGGTCCGTGCCGGCGGAGGTGTCGGACCGGCGGAGGTGTCGGACCGGCATGGCAGGATCGGGGCGTGCGAAGGCCATCGTCCGGCGGCAACCGGACCCCTCGACCGCATGCTCCCCGACCGCGTGGCGGTGCGGAGCCGGAGCAGTTGGGATTCGAGGGGATGCCCGAGCGTCTCTTCGTCTGCACGCCGAGCAAACTGGGCGCATACGTGGACTGTCCGCGCCGGTACCGCTACTCCTATGTCGACCGGCCGGCGCCGCCCAAGGGGCCGCCCTGGGCGCACAACTCGCTCGGCGCGAGCGTGCACACCGCACTGCGCAACTGGTACGCGCTGACCCCCGACCGCCGCCGCCCGGAAGCGCTGCCGACCCTGCTGAAGGGCACCTGGGTCCGGGAGGGCTACCGCGACGAGGAGCAGGAGCGGGCGGTGTTCCGGCGGGCGCTGGAATGGCTGGAGTCGTATGTGGAGTCGCTCGACCCCGGTGACGAACCGGTGGGGGTGGAGCGGGTGGTGGCGGTCAAGACGGCCGTGCTCGCGTTCAACGGTCGCACCGACCGGATCGACTCGCGCACCGGGCCGGACGGTCCCGAGCTGGTGATCGTCGACTACAAGACCGGGCGTACCGGACTGGACTCCGACGACGCCCGGGGCTCGCAGGCACTCGCGCTCTACGCGTACGCCGCCGAGCGGGTGTTCCGGAAGCCCTGCCGGCGGGTGGAGCTGCACCACCTGCCGACCCGGACGGTCGCCGGGCACGATCACACGGCGGAGTCGCTCGCCCGGCAACTTTCCCGGGCCGAGGACACGGCACGGGACATCATCGCCGCCGAGCGGGCGGTCGCCGACGGGACCGACCCGGACGAGGCGTTTCCGGTCCTGCCCGGCCCGCGGTGCGGCTGGTGCGACTACCGGCGCACCTGCCCGGCCGGCGCGGACGCCCCGGAGCGGGAGCCCTGGTCGGCGGTGGAACGGGCACTCGCCCCGGCCACCCCGGACAACGGCGGACCACCGGTCGCCTGAGGCTGTGCCGGGGGCGGTCCGAGATAGTGCCAGGGCGGTGCGTGCCGGGACGGTGCCCGGGGGGTTCTGCCGGTTCAGCGGTCGGCGGCTCGGCGCAGTTGGCAGTTCGGGCAGAGACCCCAGTAGGTGACCTCGGCCTCGTCGACCTCGAAACCGTACGCGGCGACCGGGTCGAGGCAGGGCGCCGAGCCGACCGCGCAGTCCACGTCGGCGATCTCGCCGCAGCCGCGGCAGACGACGTGGTGGTGGTTGTCGCCGACCCGCGCCTCGTAGCGGGCGGGCGATCCGGCCGGCTCGATCCGGCGGGATAGCCCGGCCCGGGACAGCGCACCGAGCACGTCGTAGATCGCCTGGGTGGAGACCGAGTCGAGACGTCTCCGGACCCGCTGGGTGATCTCCTCGACCTCCAGGTGCCCGCCGCCGGCCAGCACCTCGAGGACGGCGAGGCGCGGCCGGGTGACCCGAAGGCCCCTCGACCGGAGCAGTTCCTCGCCAGTCATCTCACTATCACAGCACGTCGATGGGACACCAACAAGGCGGATGCGGGCCGAGCGTGGCGCCGGCCACAGCTCACCCGAGTCCGGAGCCGCCCTCGTGCCCGCCGGTCACCGGCAGCTGCCGCGCCGGAGCGGGAACCGGAATGAACCGGGTCGGCTCGATCCCCGTGTACCGGTATAGGTCGCGGGCCACGTGATCGAATCTACCTACCGCCAGGTGCTCCCGTCGGGAGCGCGGCAACAAGGAGGCGTCGGTGTTCAGGGAAGTCATGGGTCTCCCCGCCCACGCGTTGCTGGTGCACGCGGCCGTCGTCTTCGTGCCGCTGCTCGCGCTGGTCTCCACCGGGTACGCCGTACTCACCCGGTTCCGCAGCCGGCTCGACTGGGCGGCGGCGCTACTGGCCGTGGCGGCCCCGGTCGCGGCCTTCCTCGCGGTGCAGTCCGGCGAGGAGTTCCAGCAGGTGTTGATCGCCAAGGGCTACGGCCCGGAGATTCTGGAGAAGGTGGTGGAGCACCAGGGCTACGGCGAACTGAGCCTGTGGTGGAGCCTCGCCCTCGGCGTGGTCACGCTCGTGCTGGTGGCCCTGACCCGACCCCGTGCCCGCGCCCTGCCGCGCTGGCTCGGACCGCTGCTCGCCGTCGTCGTCGTGGTGCTCGCCGCGGTCAATGTCTGGTACGTCTACCTCACCGGCGACACCGGCGCCCAGGCGGTCTGGCAGGGAGTCCTGTAGTCCCGCCCGCCCGGCGCCTGTAGTCCCGCCCGCCGCCTGTCGTCCCGCCCGCCCGGCGCCTGTAGTCCCGCCCGCCGCCTGTCGTCCCGCCCGCCCGGCGCCTGTAGTCCCGCCCGGCGCCTGTCGTCCCGCCCGTCCGGCGGCGACCCGATGCTTGACGGCTGCCGGATCGTCGCCGCCGCGCTCGCCGGATTCTCGGAGGCCGACCGTGCCCCCACATCGCCGCCCGGGACGGCTCAGAAGAGCGCTCGGGAGCAGAGCAGGCACAGAAGTATCAGCACCACCGCGCCGCCGAGCATGCCGATGCCGTAGGTGAGCGTCCGGGCACTGCCCTCCTCGGCGTCCAGCGCGACGTGGTCCTGAGCGGGCAGCGGCCGGGGTGGCGCCGGCTGGACATGCAACGGCGGACGCCAACCCGGTGGCGGAGTGGTGCTCGGCGGTGGGCCGGGGTAGTGGATCTCCGGTCGTGCCGGAGGTGGCGTTGTGGACCCTGTCCCGGACTCCGGGGCGTCGGCGGGTGGTCCGGTGGGCCGACGCCAGAAGGCGTCATCGGCGGAGTTCCCGCTCTGCTGCGTCACGCTGTCCGACGCTACCAACCCGAGCCGGCCGCGACCCCTCTCCGGCGGTCACCGACAGACGCTGTCCTGCGCCGGGCCGGTACGCTTGCCCGGTGTCGGGGACCGAGGAGCAGCGCAGCCCGGGTGCGGGCCGGAACAGCGGCCGGCCGGTGAAGTCGACCGGCGACCGGCGGGTGCTGCCGGAGCAGTCCGTTGACGACACCGACCAGGGCTGGGGCGAGCGCCCGGACACCAACGACGAGCGGCTGCTCGCCGACCGCCCGCCGCACTGGGACTGACCTCCGCAGCAGAGATGACCGCCGCAGCAGGAGTGACCGCCGCAGCACGAGTGGGTAGCCCTCGCCCGAACTGGGACTGGCCGCCGAACTGGGCGCCGGATCCGCCATGCCGGGTCGGCGGGCTGAGCGGGGACCGGGCGCGGGCGGTTACGAGCGGACGATGATGGCGAAGCGGGTGGACTCCGGCATCCCGACCGCGCGGTGGGCCTGTTCGGGACGGAGTGCCAGGTAGATGGCACTGGCCGCGCCGTCGGTCTGGCCCGGCCCCAACACGTCGAGCACGAGCACCCGGGTCGCCAGGACGGTGGGCTTGGGCAGCCGACCCGCCGATTCCCCACCGGGTGCGGCGAGAAGATCCACCCGGGCTCCCGGCCGGGCCACGGTCAACGCTGCCGGTTCGGCGAGCCGGATGGGCACCCCGACCGTCCCCGCCGGTACCGGAACTGCCGAGCCGGCCGGTAGCCCCGAGCCGCCCGGTGCCGCGCCGGGGCGTCCCGCCGGCCCGCCTCCCGCGGACTGACCCGCGCCGGGCGGGCTCGCCGAGGTGGTGCCTCCGGGCGGTCCGCCGGGCCCTGCCGGCCCGGCTGCGTCCCCGGTCGCACCGGGCCGGTCATCGGCTGCCCCGTCCGGAGTGACGGCCGCCCGGTCCGCGGCGGCACCGGACTGCGGGGCGGGGCAGGACGACCCCGGACCGCGCAGCAGGAGAAGCCCGAACGCGAGCGCCGACAGGGTGCCGACGAGCAGCCAGCGGATCACCGAGCCGATGCCGGGACGTGACCAGCGGGCCGGGCTCAGCGTGGCATCGCGACGGGTGGACCTACGCTCGGGTGCCACGGCGAACGAACCTCCCTCGGCCCGGCGACGCGACGGGTCGGCGCCGTCCGGTAGCAGCAGGTTAGGTCAGCTCGCGCCGAGGTGGTGGCGGACGATCCACGCCCTGTGGACAACTTCCGGGGCTGTGGATAACTCGACGGTCAGGTCGTGCTGGTCGAGGAGGATGACGAGGCGGAGGTCGCCTTCGGCTTGCTGCCGGAGCTGCTCGACGTGCCGTTTGTCGAGCCGCTGCCGGAGGAGCCGGACGAGCCGGAGGCGCTGCCGTTGGTCGAGCCGGAGTCGCCGCCCGAGCCGGTCTTCGCGGAGTCGCTCTTCGGCGAGTCGGCCTTGGCCGCCGCGGCGCCGCCCTCCGAGCCCTTGCGGGAGTCGGTCCGGTAGAAGCCGGAGCCCTTGAACACGATGCCGACGGAGTTGAAGAGCTTGCGCAGGCGACCCTCGCACGCCGGGCACTCGGTCAACGGCTCGTCGGTGAAGGACTGCACCGCCTCGAGCTGGTGGCCGCACTCGGTGCAGGCGTACTGGTAGGTGGGCACGTTCCCCTCCGGATCTTGCAAGCCTGTTGGCACTCGACATATCCGAGTGCCAATGGTGCGGCATCGGAGGTGTTTTCGTCCAGCCGAAGTGTCCGGCCCGACGCCCGGCCACACCCCGAGCCTCAATCCGAGTCTCGATCGGCGCCCCGATCCGCGCCCTGATCGGTGCCTCGGTCGGAGCCGACGTACTGGAGGCCGCCGGTGGGGGTGAGCACGGCACGTACCGGGCGGTCGTGATCCGTCGCCGGGATCGAGTCGATCAGTTCACCGTCGTGCAACAGCGCGAGCGTGAGGGCGCCGGGAGCCACCCGGGCCAGGGCGCGGTCGTACGAGCCGCCGCCGCGGCCGAGCCGGACCCCGCGCCGGTCCACCGCCACCGCCGGTACGACGACCAGCTCGGCAACGCCGATCGCCTCGGGACCCAGCCGTCCGGTGCCGGGCTCCCGCAGCCCTCGACCGGCCGCGACCAGGCAACCCGGCCCGGCGTACGGGGCCCAGTCGAGATCGAGATCCGGGCGGAGTACCGGCAGCAGCAGCTGCCCACCCCGGCCCACCGCGGCGGCCAGCGTCTCCGGCAGTTCGACTCCACCCGGCTCGGTGCCGACCGGCACGTAACCGGTGACCACCTGAGGTCGTACCCGCTGGACGAGGGTGCGTAGCTCGGCCCGGAGGCGCTCGGCGGCGGCCAGCCGGGCCGGGGCCGGCAGCGCCCGGCGGCGGGCCAGCATGGTGATCCGGAGTGCGCTCTTGCCCCGGCCAACCCCTTCATCCGAAAAATCCGGCACGTAACACTCCTGGGGGTAGGTCGGTTAACCAATGCGGTCGGGTCAGCATCGCAGCATCGGATGCCGAGCTTCCGGGGGGATGAGTGACGCTGCGCGGACGGTTGACCACAGCTTTCCTCGTCGTCGTGCTCGGGCCGGTGCTGCTCGGCGCGCTCTCCGTCGCCGGTACGGTCGCCACGGCGAGCCGCCACCAGGCGGAGCGCCGACTCAACCTCGCCGCCGACGCCGTGCGTACGTCGATCGGTGCGCTCTGTCAACAGTTGCACGCCACGGCCGGTGCGCTGGCCGTACTCGCCGACCGGGCCAGCCGGACCGGCGCGGCCGCCGAGGTCGTGAACCGGGCGCTGGCGGACGCGGTGCTGACCACCGGACCGGCCGGCGCGGTCGACTTCGTCACCCCGGCGGCACCGCCCCAGCCCTGGACACTCTGCCCCGCCCCGGTCGGCACCGGCCCGGTCGGCCCTGACCCGGCCGGCCCTGACCCGGCCGGGACCCCCGTGACGGGCGCTGGCTCGACGGGCGCTGGCTCGACGGGCGCTGGCTCGACGGGCGCTGGCTCGACGGGCGCTGGCTCGGCCGACGCTGGCTCGGCCGACGCTGGTCCGGCCGGCAAAGGTCCGGCCGACGCTGGTCCGGCCGACGCTGGTCCGGTCGGTGCCGGGCCGGCGCCGCGTGCCCTGGCTGCCCGGGTCGAACTGCGGGACCGTTCCGGGGCGGTGGTCGGCGAGGTCTGGTGCGCGCAGGCTCTGGACGCGGCGTTCGTCCGCCGGCTCGCCGCCGCCAGCGGAACCGCGGTGACCCTGCTGCGCGAGGTACCCGGGCCGGCCGAGACCTCCACCAGCCCGCCGGACCCCGCCCCGGTCCCGAGCCCCACGGCCGCCGTCCCCGGATCCGCCGGCAGCGGTCCGCCCGGTGTCCTCTTCCCGGACACCGGTACGGTCCCGCCGGGTACGGCTACGGCTACGGTCTCGTCGGGTGCCGGTTCGTCGGCCGGGTCGGGTCCGGTCGGCGGCGGTGCTCCGGATGCCGGACCCCAGGGCGGCGAGTCGCCGACTACCGAGTCGACCGGATCGAGGGCGGCCGTACTCGCGGCGGCGCGACGAATCTCCGGGGACAGGGTCGTACAGGCGAACGGCGGCCGGTACGTCCGCCGGGTCGGTCCGGCGCACGGGCAACCGTTGCCGCTGGTGCTGTCGGTCCCCCGCGACCCGCCGGTGACCCGGTACGGCCCGCTCGCTGTCGTCGTCCTGCTTGCCGGGGTGTTCGCGGTGCTGGCCGCCGGCCGGCTCGCCCGGTCCACCACCCGGCCGTTGGCCGAGCTGGCCAGGGCCGCCGACCGGGTGGCCGAGGGTGACCTGGCGACCCGGGTCCCGGTCCGGTCCCCGGACGAGGTGGGCCGGCTCGCCGACAGCTTCAACCGGATGACCCGGGAGGCCGAGTCCTACTTCCGGGCGCTGGTGCTCAGCCGGCACCAGTTGCGGGAGCAACTCGGCGTGCTCGGCGACACCCTGGCCAGCTCACACGACCTGCACCGGATTCTCCAGCTGTTGCTCCGGGCCGCGATGGCCGCCACCGGCGCCCGGGCCGGGGTGGTGCTGCTGCTGGATCCGAGGACCGGGGTGCTGGTCAGCCAGTGTGCCGAGGGCCTCGACCGGGCCGGTGCCCGGCCGGGACGGCCGATATCGGCGGGAGCTCCGGGTGGCGTCACCAGGAACGGCGACACCACCGACGGCCGGGGCGCCGCCGGGACAGGCTCTCCACCAGCTGCCGAGACCGGCGATCCGGGAGCTGCGGGGACCGGCGATCCGGAGGCTGCCGGGACCGGTGGTCCGGGAGCTGGCGATCCGGGAGCGGCCGGAGACGGCGACCTGGGAAGCGCCGACACCGGTCGGCCGGCGGGCACCGCGCCGAGCGCCGGCTCCACCCGGGACCGGCGCCCGGTCGAGTCGCGGATCGACCTCGTCGCAGAGGGCGGTGACCCGGGCGCTCCGGCGGACGACGGTGCTGTCCGGCCTGCCGCAGCGCTGCGGGTACCACTCGGCAAGGGCCTGCTCGGCACGGTGGTGGCCACCGGCGAACCGCGCCGGGGTCGGCTGGACCGGGACGGACCGCACCTCTACGGCCGCGAGCCGCGCTGCCGGACGTATGTGGCCGTACCGCTGCCGTCCTCCGTGCCGGCCGGTGCGTCGCCGTATCCGGGAGCGGCCGGTGCGTTGCCGTATCCGGGATCGGTTGGTTCGGCGTCGTACGCCGGGTCGGAGCTGGGGACGGGTACGCCGCCACTGCGCCGGGCGGCCGACACCGGCTGGCCGGGCACGTCCGTGGGCACGGGTACGGGCACGTCGGGCGGTACGGGTTCGTCGGGCGGTACGGGCACGTCGGGCGGTACGGGTTCGTCCGGCGGTACGGGTTCGTCCGGCGGTACGGGCGTCGGGCGTACCGGGGCGGCGCTGTCCGGGGCGGGACCGGTGCTCGCCGGCCGGCGCGGCGCGGTCGGCGTACTGGCGCTCTACGACCGGCTCGGGGCGGACGAGTTCGACGACGTCGACCTGGCCACCCTGGGCACCTTCGCCGAGCACGCGGCCGTGGCGATGGAGAACGTCCGGATGCACGAGGAGGCGCAGCGGCTGTCGCTCACCGATCCGCTCACCGGGCTCTGGAACTACCGCTACCTCAGGGACTCGATCCGGCGGGAGATCGAACGCGCCAGCCGGTTCGGCCGGATGCTCGGGGTGCTCGCCCTCGACCTCGACCGGTTCAAGGAGGTCAACGACACGTACGGGCACGCGGCCGGGGACGCGGTGCTGGCCGAGTTCGCCCAGCGCATCCGGGGCGCGATGCGGGAGGTGGACCTCGCCTTCCGGCAGGGCGGGGAGGAGTTCGTGGTGCTGCTGCCGGAGACGGACGCCCGGGGCGCGGCGACGGTGGCGGAGCGGCTGGGTGCCGCCGTCCGGGAGACACCGATGGCGATCCGTACCCGGTCCGGCGCGGCCGCCCCGGTCCGGGCCCTGGTCTCGGTCACCGTGTCGATCGGGGTGGCCGTCTATCCGGACCACGCCGTCAGCGGGCCGCAGTTACTGGCGGCGGCCGACGAGGCACTCTACGCGGCGAAGGCGGCGGGGCGGGACACGTACCAGCTGGCCACCGGCGGCCGCCCGACGGTGGTGGAGATTCCGGTGCGGACCGGCGCGGCGCCGCCGGACGACGGGCTGCCCTGGGCCGGCGGCCGGCCGACCCGCGACCGGTCGGGGTGGCCGGGTGCGGAGGGACCGGTCATCGCGGACAGCGGCCCGGACGGCGCGTTATCCGGGCCACAACCGCCGCGCCAGGGTCGTGGCCGATAGTCTCGCGACATGCCGGAGAACGCAGCTACCCCAGCCAACTCCTCGACGTCGACGGCCGGACGGCGGGCGGTGAAGGCGGTAATCCCCGCCGCCGGCCTGGCGACCCGGTTCCTGCCCGCCACCAAGGTGGTGCCGAAGGAACTACTGCCGGTTGTCGACCGTCCGGTGTTGCAGTACATCGTCGAGGAGGCGGCCCAGGCCGGTATCGACGACGTGCTGCTGATCACCGGTCGGGGCAAGACGGCGATGGTCGACCACTTCGACCGCCGGCCCGACCTGGAGGCGCGGCTGGAGGACAAGGGCGATCCGAAGCTGCTGGAGGCGGTCCGCCGGCCGGGCGAGTTGGCGCAGATCTACACCTGCCGGCAGCCGGAGCAGCTCGGCCTGGGCCACGCCGTCGGGTACGCCGAGACGCACGTCGGTGACCAGCCGTTCGCCGTACTGCTCGGCGACGAGTTCGTGAACCTCTCCGAGCCGCTGCTGCCGGCCATGCTGGACCTCCAGGCCCGGACCGGCGGCATCGTGCTCGCCTTCTTCGAGGTGCCGCCGGAGGAGACCAAGCGGTACGGCATCGCCTCGGTCGCTCCGGCCGACCCGAGCCTGACCGACCTCGGCGAGGTGGTCGAGGTGACCGGGCTGGTGGAGAAGCCGAAGCCGGAGGACGCGCCGAGCAACCTGGCGGTGCTCGGCCGGTACGTGCTGCCCAGCGCGATCTTCGAGGCGATCGGGCGTACCGGTAAGGGCAGTGGCGGGGAGATCCAGCTCACCGACGCGATGGGTCTGCTGCTGAAGGAGGGCATGCCGGTGCACGCGATCGTCTACCGTGGCACCCGCTACGACACCGGCATGCCGCTGGGCTACCTGCAGACGGTGGTGCAACTGGCCTGCGAGCGCGAGGATC
The DNA here is from genome assembly GCF_049179135.1 of Plantactinospora sp. WMMB782. Taxonomy (NCBI): domain Bacteria; kingdom Bacillati; phylum Actinomycetota; class Actinomycetes; order Micromonosporales; family Micromonosporaceae; genus Plantactinospora; species Plantactinospora sp. WMMB782. The sequence continues at coordinate 3,488,174 of NZ_JBMHMC010000007.1, forward strand.
TGGGTGCGGAGTTCCGGCAGTGGCTCGGCGAGTTCGTCGCCTCCGACGCCGGCCGACGCACATGACGGCCCCCGGTGAGGTGACGGGGTGACAGCGACGGCCGACGCCGAGGCGGCCGCCAACGAGCTGACGCCGCTCGCCGACTACCTGGGCAGCGTGCTGCGCAGGTTGCGGGCGCTTCCCCCGCTCGACCTCGACCTCACCCAGGCGTACGGCAACGTGCTCGCCGAGGACGTCGTGGCGCCGCACGCCTATCCGGCGTTCGACCAGGCGGCCGTGGACGGATACGCGGCCCGCTGGGAGGACATCTCGGGCGGGGGGCGCGCCGGCTACGGCGACCCCCGCCCGGTACGCCTCAACGTCGTCGGCGACCTCGGCGCGGCGAGCTGGCGGCCGGTCCGGCTGACCCCGGGTGCCTGTTTCTCGGTGGCGGCCGGCTCGCCGCTGCCGATCGCCGCCGACGTGGTGGTGCCGGTCGACTGGACCGACCAGGGCATGGCGGCGGTGGAGATCTTCCGGGTCCCGAAGCGCGGCTACGGGCTGCGCCGGGCCGGCGAGGAGCTGCCCGCCGGTACCCTGCTGGCCCGGTCCGGTTCCTACATCTCACCGGCGCTGGTCGCGGTCTTCGCGGCCACCGGCATCGGGCACGTGGTGGTCCGGCCGAGTCCCCGGGTGGTGGTCGTGGCGACCGGCGACGAACTCGTCGACGTCGGCCGGGTCAGCCAGCCGGGGCAGGTGGTGGACATCAACTCGCACGCGTTGACGGCGGCGGCGGCCGAGGTGGGCGCGTTGGCGTACCGGGTCGGGATCTGCGACGACGACCCGGAGGGGCTGCGCGGGCTGCTGGAGGACCAGACGCTGCGGGCCGACCTGATCATCACGACGGGTGGCACCGGTGCCGGCCCGGGTGACATGATCCGCCGGGTACTGTCCCGCCGGGACGGTGGCCGGGCCAGCCCGGTGACATTTTCAGAGGTCGCCCTCTATCCCGGAAGCGCCCTCGGATTCGGTACGGTCGGAGCCGAGGAGGTACCGGTGGTCTGTCTTCCCGGTGAACCCGGCGCGGCACTTATCGGCTTCGAGGTGCTCGCCCGGCCGGCGATCCAGCTTCTCGCCGGTGCCGAGCCGGTGTTCCGGCCGAGCGTCCGGGCACATCTGCTGGAGACGGTCTCGTCCCCGTCCGGGCTGCGCGAGTTCCGGCCGGCGCACGTCGCCGAGCGGCGCGGCGGTGGCTACACGGTGCAGCCGCTACGCGGTGGGCCGTACACACTCTCCGGGCTGGCCGAGGCGAACGGTCTGATGGTGCTCGGCGAGCGGGTGACAAGCGCGGCGGCCGGCTCCACCGTGGACGTGCTACTGCTGGACCGGCGACGGTGAGCGCGGGACAGCGCGGACGTGCTGCTGGACCGGCGACGGTGAGCGCGGGACAGCGGGCGTGAACTTCGCCTCGACTCCGGGCTGGCCGGCCGTACTCCAGGACGGGGCGGTGCTGCTGCGCCCGTACCGGCGGTCGGACGCGGCGACCTGGTCGGAGGTGCGGCGCGCCAACCAGGCCTGGCTGGCACCCTGGGAGTCGTCGCCGCCGGGCCGGTGGGACGAGTTGAACTCGCCGGCCGCGTTCCGCTGGGTCCATCGTGACCAGCGCAGGCAGGCGCGTCGCGGCGAGAGCATGCCGTTCGCGGTCTGCCTGCTCGAACAGGGCCGGGAGCGGCTGGTCGGGCACCTCAACCTGGGCAACATCGTGCGCCGGGCGTTCTGCTCCGGGTACGTCGGCTACTGGGTGGACGGTCGGGTGGCCGGGCGCGGCGTGATCCCGACCGCTATGGCGCTCGCCGTCGACCACGCGTTCGGACCGGGCGGACTGCACCGCGTCGAGGTCAACATCCGGCCGGAGAACGGCCCGTCCCGGCGGGTGGTGGAGAAACTCGGCTTCCGCGAGGAGGCGTACCACCCCCGCTACATGCACATCGACGGCGCCTGGCGTGACCACATCGGATATGCCATGACCAGCGAGGAGGTGGCCCGGGAGGGCGGCCTGCTGGCCCGCTGGCACCGGGTGCGCGCCGCCGCCTCCTGAGCCGCCCGGCGGCCTGTTGATCTTCTAAGTGGCTGGTCGACCGGCGCGGCGTACGATTTTCCTGGTGTGCTCCCCATAACCTGAAGTAATCGGGACGTGCGGCAACGTCGGACGGACCCGCACCGGGAGCCGCTCCGCGCCAGCCGTGGACGCCTCCAGACGGCGCGGGAGATGCTCGTCCGGTCGGTTGCCCCGAGGTGGGTGACGGGAGGGATGAGGGTGCCGGCCTCGGTGCTCCTCGCCGTCCTCGCCGCAGCCGGTCTGCTCGCCCTGGCGCCGGCACTGGTCCGCCGGTACGACGCCACGGAGCGACTGGCGGCGGAGCGGGCGCAGTCGACGGCGCGGGTGCTCCAGCGCCGTCGGCGGCGCAGGAGTGTCCCCGGACAGCAGCCGGTCAACCCGCCCCGCACCCGGATCGTCACGTTGCGCTCCGGGGTGCCGTCCGCCGAGGCACTGGCCGCCGAGCCCGTCTCGCCGGCCGGAGGCCCCGGTGTGCCCGTCTCCAGCCCGCCCGGTTCCGGTTCGCCCGTCTCCGGTCCGCCCGGGAACGGCCGGCGGAGCCGGCGGCTGCGTTCGGTGCCCCGGAGCCCGGTACCGGCCCGGCGCCGGCCACCGCCCGCCCGGCACACCCCGGCCGTCTACCGGCGGCGCCGGGTCTTCGCCGCCCTGCTGCTGCTCAACCTCGTCGAGCTGGTCGGGGTGGTCCTGGTCAGCCCCGGCTTCTGGATCGGGTTCGCGGCCACCGGGACGCTGCTGGGCGCGTACCTCGTACACCTGCGGAGCCGGGCGGTCGCCGACCGTCGGCGGCGGCGCGCCCAGGCCCGGGAGGCGGCGTGGCTGGCCGCCCGGCAGGCGGAGGTGCGGCGTGCCCAGGCCCGCCGGGCGCAGGCCCGCCGGGAGGCGCAGCGCCGGCTGGCGGCCCAGCGCGAAGCGGTACGCCGGGCGGCGCTGGGGATGAACCGGACGGCCGACCTGCCGCCGGCGGCCAGCGGAGGCGGTGGCCGGGCGGCGGGTTCGGTCTCCTACCGGCGGGCCGGGGGCCTGCGGGGGCGGCCCTACGAGGCCGGCGGGCGGTGACCGACCGCTGCCGGCCTGGCGGGGTTGGTTCGCGCTCCGGGTGGCGGACCTGTTAGCCTTGTCGCCGGCCCGCCGGACAGGTGGGTCGGTTCTGGGGCTGTGGCGCAGACCGGTAGCGCACCTCGTTCGCATCGAGGGGGTCAGGGGTTCAAATCCCCTCAGCTCCACAACACTTGAGGCCCTGACCAGGGAAAATGCTGGTCAGGGCCTCAAGTTTGTCTATCCGAGTGTGTCGCTGGTCGCGGTGGTCACAGAAATTCGCTGCGGTAGGTCGGAGCCAGCTCGACAGCGCGGCGCCGGCGTTCCGCGAGCTCGTCCGGCGACAGTTGCGGCGGCGGCGCGTCCATGCCCGCCACGACGTCGCCGACGCGCATGAAGTACTCGTCCTGCCCGGCCGGCGTGCACATGCACAGCATGCGGGCCGGTGCGCCCGAGGTGTTGCGGAAGTTGTGCGGCGCGTTGGCCGGGATGTTGATGGTGGACCCGGCCCGTACGACGTGCTTCTCGCCCCGGAAGGTGAACTCGATCTCTCCCTCGAGGATCGTGAACATCTCCTCGAAGTCGTGCCGGTGCGGTGGTGGCCCGCCGCCGTCCGGGACGCGCATGTCGATCAGGCAGTACCGGCCGTTGGTCTGCTCGCCGGTGACCAGCATGCCGTAGGTGTTGCCCACCAGCGAGATGTACGTCGTGCCGGGGTCGTCGGGATTCGCCACGGTCAATGAGCGGGACGGATCGTCGTCGGGAATCACGATGGTTCGTCTCCTTGTGTTCGGTGATCTGGTCATCAGGCGTAGCCGACGGTCAGAACCACCTTGCCATCGGGCAGCCTGCCCACGGCCCGCGTTGGCGTGCACGGCCGGCAGCGCGGTCGGTGATCGTGACATCGGCCGGAGTGGGCTGGGCGTTGTTCGCGGCGCCGGCAGTCGGCTCCAGCAGACGTGGCGGCCCTCGATGTCGGCCACCTCCGGTGGTGTGGCCTCGGCCATCTTCGAGGTCGCCAGGGCCAGCGCCTCGGCGATCTCGGGGTTCCCGGACCAGGATATGGCCGTTTCTCCCGCGCGTTCGCCTTTCCGGGGGTCAGGCCGTCGGCGCGAGGACGACCGTCTTGCCCGGCAGCTCGCCCGCGCCGGCCTGGGCGTGCAGTGCGGGCAGGTCGGCCAGGGCCACCCGCGCAGCGACGTCGACGCTCAACTCGCCGGTGCTGATCCGAGCGGCCAGGTCGGCGAGTTGGTCGGCGTCGCTGCGGACGAACAGGTCGATGCCGCGCACGCTGCGCTCCTGGTCGGAGGGGGCGGGCATCCAGACGGTGGTGTTGACGAGGGTGCCGCCGTCCCGGACCAGCGTGACCAGCGCGGCGAGCTGTTCCGGGGTGACGGGCGCGAGGTTGAGGACGAGATCGACCGGCTCGGTCACCGCTGCGGCCACGTCGGTGGTCGTGTGGTCGATCACCCTGTCGGCGCCCGCGGCTTCGACACGGTCGGCGCTGCGTGGGCTGGCCGTGGCGATCACCCGGGCCCCGGCCTCCTTCGCCAGCTGCACGGCGTATCCGCCGACCGCTCCGCCGGCGCCGTTGACCAGCACCCGTTGACCGGCGGTCAGGTTGCCGTGGTCGAACAGCGCCTGCCATGCGGTCAGACCCACCAGCGGAAACGCCGCCGAGTCGGCCAGCGGAATGTTCCTCGGAGCCCCCGTCAAGCTTCCCGCCGGCGCTAGCACGTACTCCGCGGCCGCACCGGCCCCCGTCATCGGCAGGAGGCCGACGACCCGGTCGCCGACCGCGACGTCGTCCACGCCGTCACCGAGGGCGTCGACCGTGCCGGCGACGTCGATGCCGGGAGTGTGGGGTAGCTCGACCGGGATCGGGCCCTGCATGTAGCCGGCGCGGATATTGCCGTCGACGCCGTTGAACGAGGTCGCGGCGACGCGGATCCGGACCTGCCCGGCCCCGGGGGTGGGCTGCTCGACATCCTCGTAACGCAGGACCTCGGGACCGCCGAACTCGTGAAAACGCACTGCCTTCATTGCCGAACCTTCTTCCGTGAGCGCCGTCGACGTGCCTCGAACCTGAGCAGGTTCGACCCGGCGGTGATCCCCTGCCGGAGACGTCACCCAATCTGGCAGGATCCGGCGTGGTCAGCCTGGGCCGGGCTGGCCCACCTTGATGATGGCCGGCTCCCCGGCGTCGCCGACGATCTCGGCGAGACGCGCCGCATCGGCCGAACGCGGTGCCGCGGTGAGCATCAGCGCCGCCAGATCGTCGCCCGGGATGGCGAGCAGGCTGCCCACGAGCGTGACGGCGCCGCCGTCCGGATGGATGAAGGTGGCACTGCTCTCGAAGGCCGACACCGGTCGCGGCGTGCGCCACAGGGTGTCGAAGAGGCGGCTACGGCTCCGCATCTCGTCCACCAGCGCGGCGAGCGACGCGTCGGCCGGGTAGCGCAACAGGGCGCTCCTGAGGCGGGCGACGAGGACCGCCTGATGATCGGTCGCGTCGGCCGCGGACTGCTGGAAACGACTGAACGGATCGCAGAAGCTACGCCAGGCGATGTTCCACTCCCACGGGTCCCCGGTGAGATCCCAGTGTCCAAGGGCCAGGAACGCACTGTTCACGGCGACCAGATTCATCGCCGCGTCGGAGACGAACATCGGCGTGTCCGTGAACCGCTCCAGCAGTCGCATCGCACCCGGACCGACCTGGTTCGGCACCTGCCCGGCCGCGGCGGCATATCCGGCCAGCGCGCAGAGCCGCTCGTACTCCGCCCGCCCGATCCGCAGCGCACGGGCGATGGCGTTCACCACCCCGGCCGACGGATGGCTGCGCCCCTGCTCCAACCGGCGTACGTAGTCCGCGGACATTCCCGCGAGCTCGCCGAGCTCCTCTCGCCGCAACCCCTGCACCCGCCGACGACCGACCGGTAGCCCGACAACCGCAGGCGGCGTGTTTTCCCGCAACTGGCGCACCGCGACGCCGAACTCGTGACGTTCCACGGGCCAAGTGTGCCCGGACAGACCGAGTGCGCCGCGACGGTCCGCTCGCGGCGTCCGCCACCGACCCCGTAGAGCCTGCCGCGGGTGGTGCGGAAGAATGCCCACATGACCGAGGACCGGCTGTTCCCCTCAGACTCCAAACTGGACACGACGGTTCCGCACTCGGCGCGGATCTGGAACTACTGGCTGGGCGGCAAGGACCACTTCGCGGTCGACCGGGCGGTCGGCGACGAGGTGATCGCACACATCCCGGACATTCCCATCGGGGCCAAGTCCGAGCGCGCGTTCCTCAAGCGCGTGATCAGGTTCCTCGTCGAGGATGCCGGCATCCGCCAGTTCCTCGACGTCGGCACCGGGCTCCCCTCGGCGGACAACACCCACGAGGTCGCGCAGTCCCTCGATCCGCGCTGCCGGGTGGTCTACGTCGACAACGACCCGCTCGTCATGGTGCATGCGCGGGCACTCCTGAACAGCACACCCGAAGGCATCTGCGACTACGTCGAAGCCGATCTGCGGCAGCCGGACACCATCCTCGCCTCGGCGCGGGAGACGCTCGACTTCGCCCAGCCGATCGGGCTCATGCTGCTCGGCGTCGTCAACCACGTCATGGACGACGAAGCGGCGTACGGCTCGGTCGCGCAGCTGGTGCAGGCGATGCCCGCCGGCAGCTACCTGGTGCTCACGCACTCCACCGCGGAAATCCACGGTGAGCCGATGCTGCGCGTGATGCGGGAAACCACCGAGCGCGGCGGCACGCCGATCCGCGCCAGGACCAAGACGGAACTCGAACGCTTCTTCGACGGGCTGGAGCTGCTGGAGCCCGGCGTCGTCACCTGCTCGCGCTGGCGCGCCGACCCGGAGTCCGACGAGCCGGAGGTCTACCTCTTCGGCGGCGTCGGCCGCATCGGCTGAGTCGAGCCGCTGACGGTGCCGGAGGAACGCGAGTGATCAAGGCGGTCTTCTTCGATGTCGGCGGGACGATTCTCGACGAGTCCCGCGAGTTCGAGACCTGGGCGGACTGGCTCGGCGTGCCACGCCACACGTTCTCGGCGGTCTTCGGCGCGGTGATCGCCCGAGGGCTGGACTATCGCGAGACGTTCGAGGTGTTCCGGCCCGGCTTCGACCTCCCGGCCGAACTCGAGCGCCGGGCGGCCGCCGGCGAGCCGGAGTCGTTCGGCGAGGAGGACCTCTACCCCGACGCGCGAGCGTGCCTGGCCGCCCTGAAGGACCAGGGCCTGTTCGTGGGCCTGGCCGGCAACCAGCCGGCCCACGCCGAAGGGACCCTCCGGGCCCTCGGCCTTCCCGTGGACGCGATCGGCACGTCACACGCCTGGGGCGTGCAGAAACCGGCAGCAGCCTTTTTCGAACGGGTCGTACGCGAAGGCGGCGGCGACGCGTCCGCGATCCTGTACGTCGGCGACCGGCCCGACAACGACGTACGCCCGGCCGGCGACGCCGGCATGCGGACCTGCCTGATCCGGCGCGGACCGTGGGGGCACATCCTCGACATGCCGGCCGTGGCCGAGCAGTGCCTGTTCCGGATCGACTCGCTGGACGAACTCCCCGGCCTGGTCGCGCGGCACAACGGGACAGCCGGTTAGCTTCGGGTGCCGCCGACCAGGAGTCTCGCCGGTGTGGGATCTGCAGACCACGGACCGCCGGTAGGCCGGGGCGGAACCAGCGAGGAACGGGCCGTTTCAGGCGCCCAGTGTAGTTTTCCGGGCATCTCGGGCGGTCGCGCTCATACCATGAGGGCGTGGAGTGGGTCACCGTACGCTTCGCGGGTGGGCCGGCCGACGGTACCGCCCGGGACCTGCCGGCCGCGCCCGGCGGCGGGCCGCCCCGACGCTGGATCCTGAGCAGTGGCCCGGACGGGCCGTCCGGCCCGCCCGGTGTCGACCACCTCTACGAGCTGCGTCCCGGGCGGGAGATCGACGGCTGCCCGACGATGGTATTCGTCCGCTCCGACCCGGTCGGCATGACCGAGTAACGTCCGGCCGGAATCCTCGCCCGGATACAACCAACCGTGCCTCGGCGAGCATCCCAGTGCCGGAACCGTCTTCGGGAGGCCGACCGGATGCAGCCGCACTGGGAGCACGAGTACATCGAGTTCGTCACCACCGCGATGCCGAGGTTGCGACGGCTGGCGTACCTGCTCTGCGGCGACGCGCACCGGGCGGACGACCTCGTCCAGCAGACCTTCACCACGCTCTACGTGCACTGGCCCCGGGTGCGGAACGTCGGCCACCTCGACGGCTACGTCCGGGCCACCCTGGTGCGGTTCTTCCAGGGCGAGAAACGGCGACCGTGGTCGAAGCGGGTGCGCCTCACCGACTCGCCACCCGAACCGCTGCCACGGTACGGCCCGGACGTCGAGGAGCGGACGGTGCTGCGGGCCGCGCTCGACCGGCTGCCGCGCAAACAGCGGGCCGTACTGGTGCTGCGCTTCCTCTGCGACATGTCGGTGACCGAGGTGGCCGAGACGCTGGGCTGCGCTCCGGGAACGGTGAAGAGTCAGAGTTTCCACGGGCTGGCCACGCTCCGGCGGCTGCTCGCCGAGCAGCCCGGCTCGACCACCCCGACGGCGCCGTCACCCGCCCCGTCAGCGGCCCCGTCACCCGCCCCGGCAGCGGCCGGAGCTGCTGGCGAGCCTTCGGGGCCGACCGTCCGGGCCGGACCGTCCGCACCGACCGCGCGGAGCCGGCCGCGCTCGGAGAGCCCACCCCGGCCGGCGACCTCCACCGGTGTCGCCCGGGCCGGCGCCGACCCTTTCCCCCGTCCGACGGACAGGAGCTGAGATGGACGAGTTCGACGACGCCGGGGCCCGTGACCTGCTGCGCCCGCTGGACGGGGAGCCGCGTCGCCCCTCCACCGTGGAGATCGAGGGCCTGCTCCGCGCCGGCCGGCGCCGGGTCCGGCGTCGCCGGCTGCTGGCCGGAGGCGGCCTGGCCGCGAGTACCGCCATGGTCCTGGTCGCGGTCCCGGTCACCTTCGCGGCGGTACGCGACGGCGAGCCGGCCGTTCCCGGCCCGGACCCCGGCTCGGTCGCCCAGCCCGGTCCGGCACCGGGCTCCCCGACCTCGGCCGACCGGCCCGGCACCGCCCCGAAGCCACCACCGGCCCCGACCAGGTGTACGCCGCACCGGCTCGCACTGCCGTCCGGTGCCACCGAGAGCCAGGTGCTCGACGGTGACCCGAGCGGACGCTATCTCGTCGGGGTGGCCCGGAACGGCCGCACGGCGCGTACCTGGGTGCTGCGCTGGGACCGGGGCGTGCCGACAGTGCTCGAACCGCCGACCGCCGACCCGGGCCGGTTGCTCGTCAACTCGCAGGGAGTGGTCGCCGGCGACGGCGTCGCGGTGCGGGACGGGAAGGCCGTAGAGGTCTCCTGGGTCTACCGGGACGGCCGGTACCTCCACCTGACCGGGTCGGACGGCAGCCATCTCGGTGAGGTGATGGATCTCAACGAGCGGGGCGACGTTCTCGGCGGGGTACGCACCTTCGCCTACCAGGGAGAACCGGCCGGTGCCAAGGGTGGCCCGCCGGAGAACCCGGAGGGCGGGGCCGGTACGCCGGGCGGGCCGTCGGCGTCGCCGGGCGGTGGGCGCTCCGAAGGCCAGCCCGACGTGCCGGGCAGCGACCCGGTGGTCTGGCGGCCGGGCGCGGAGCGGAACCCGACTCGGCTCGCCGGGGACGGCACGGGAACGCCGTACGCCACCGGGATCGACGACGACGGGACGGTGGTCGGCGGCATCGGTCGACCCGGGACCGACCGGCCAGCCAGGACCACGGTATGGGCGCCGGACGGCACGACGAGCGACCTGCCACCCCCGCCCCGGCATGCGGCCACCAGCGGCAACCTGTCGATCCGGGGTGGCTGGGTGCTCGGCTGGTCGGTCGCGCCGCCCGGTGGGGAGCAGAAGGTCGTACCGACCCGGTGGGACCTGCGTACCGGAAAGGCGGCCCCACTGACCGGGCTGGCCTGGGTGGCGGCGGTGAACCGGCACGGCTGGGTGGCCGGGTTCGTCCGGAACGCCGCCGGTGTCGAAACCCCGGCGGTACTGGCCGGGAAGCGACCGCTCGCACTCCCGTTGCCGGCCGGGGCCGTACCCGGAACGGAGGGACCGTCGGCGGTGAGCCTCAGCGACGACGGCCGGGTGGTCGGCGGGCTCGTTTCGGTCGCCCCGGCCGACGCCGTCACCGCCGCCGTCCGCTGGACCTGCGAATAGTCCCACGAGTACGGTCGCCGCCCTGCTCCGTCCGGGCCGGGAGCAGGGCGGCGGCCGTTGACGGTCTAGATCGACCCTGGCTAAAGTCTGCCCGACACGGCCGACGAGAGGTTTCACCATCACATCGCTGACGCTGCCCAAGCCCGCCGGGCGGGCGCCGGAGTTCGGCCGGGACGCGCTCATCGTCTGCGAGAGCCTGGTCCGGATCTACCAGACCGGGTCGATCGAGGTGCAGGCGTTGCAGGGGCTGGACCTCGTCGTGCAGGGCGGCGAGATGATCGCCGTCGTCGGGGCGTCCGGGTCGGGCAAGTCGACACTGCTCTCCATCCTCGCCGGAATCGACGCACCCACCGCCGGGCGGGCCCGGGTCGACCGGTGGGACCTGCTGGCGATGTCCCGGGCGGACCGGGTCCGCTACCGGCGGCACACCGTCGGCTTCGTCCGGCAGCAGAGCACGAGCAACCTGGTGCCGTACCTGACCGCGCGGCAGATGGTCGACCTGCCGATGACCGCGGCCCGCACGCCGGCCCGTACCCGCCGGTCCCGGGCCGCCGACCTGCTGGACGCCCTCGGGGTCGCCGACTGCGCCGACCGGCGTCCGGGGCAGATGTCCGGTGGGCAGCAGATGCGGGTCGCCGTCGCGGTCGCCCTCGCCAACCAGCCCCGGGTGCTGCTGGCCGACGAGCCGACAGGTGAGTTGGACAGCGCCACCTCGGCCGAGGTCTTCGACGCGCTACGGGACGTCAACCGGCAACTCGGTGTCACCGTCGTCGTGGTGACCCACGATCCCGAGGTCAGCGGCAGGGTCGAGCGGACGGTGGCGATCCGCGACGGGCGTACCAGCAGCGAGGTGCTGCGCCGTTCGGCAACCGGCGCCGACGGCGACGTGCGGATGGTCGCCGAGGAGTACGCCGTGATGGACCGGGCCGGTCGGGTCCAGGTGCCCCGCGAGTACCGCGAGGCGCTGGCGCTGACCAGGCGGGTCCGGCTCGCCCTGGAGGCGGACCACGTCGAGATCCGGCCCGATTCGGGCGACCGCGCTGCGGACCGGCCCGATTCGGGCGACCGTGTCGCGGACCGGCCCGATTCGGGCGACCGCGTCGCGGAGCCGCCCGATCGCGGCGACCGCGTCGCCGAGCCGCCCGGCCCCGACGAGCGGTCATGACCGCCGCCGCGCTGCTCGCCGTACGCGGCGTCCGCCGGAGTTTCGGTGCCGGGCCGACGGCGGTGCACGCGTTGCGGGACGTGTCCTTCGACGTCGAGCCCGGCAAGATGGTCGCCCTGGTCGGTCGTTCCGGCTCCGGCAAGACCACCCTGCTCAACATCGTCGGCGGGCTGGACCGGCCGGACTCCGGCACGGTCGTCGTCGACGGCACCGAGGTGACCGCCCTCGACGAGGACGGGCTGTCCCGACTGCGACGCGGAACGGTCAGCTACGTGTTCCAGACGTTCGGGCTGATCCCGGTGCTGTCGGCGGCGGAAAACGTCGGCGCCCCGCTGCGCCTGGCCCGTACCCCGGCCCGGGAGCGGGAGCGTCGGGTCGAGCTGTTGCTGGAGCTGGTGGGCCTGGCCGACCACGCCGAGCAGCGTCCCGGCGAACTCTCCGGCGGCCAGCAGCAGCGGGTGGCGATCGCCCGGGCGCTGGCCGCCTCGCCCCGGCTGCTGATCGCCGACGAGCCTACCGGGCAGTTGGACGCCGAGACGGGCCTGTCGGTGATGTCGCTGCTGCGCGGGGTGGTGGAGTCCGAGGGTGTCACGGCACTGGTCTCCACCCACGACCCGGTGATGATGGCGCTGGCGGACCGGGTGATCCAGATCCGGGACGGCCGGCTCGACGACACCCCGCCCGGCGCCGAGTCCGGCGGGCGTGGACCGGGCGCCGAGCCTGGCGGGCGTGGACCGGGCGCCGAGCCTGGCGGGCCTGAGACCGACGACGAGCCGGGCGCGGCAGGCTCCGGAGGTACGGCGGGCCGGAGCAACGGGTGCTGAGGCTGCTCGGGCTTCGTGCCCGTGCGCAGTGGCCGATGCTCGCGGCGCTGCTGGCGGTGGTCACGCTCGGCGCGACGCTGCTCGGCACCTGCGCGCTGCTGGTCACCCGGACCGCCGACCGGGCGTTCGAGGTTGCCGCCGGCCGGGCCGCCCCGGCAGAGGTCGGCGTCACCGCCTACACCGTCGATGTGCGGCGAGCCGACACCGGCTCGGTGGCCACCGACACCCGCGAACTGCTGACCTCGACCCTCGCCCCGTTCTCCGCGACGACCGCGACCCGGGCGTCGTCCGAGTTCCGGCTGCTGCCGGAGAGCCTGGTCGACCAGAGCGGCATCCTGTCCGAGACGTACCTGTCGGCGATGGACGACCTGCCGGCCCGGACCGAGCTGGTCGACGGGCGCTGGCCACGGGCCGCCGGCGGAGCCGTCCCGGTGGAGGCCGTCCTGCTCGAATCCATGGCCCGGCGGCTCGGCCTCACCCTCGGCAGCCGGATCCGGCTCGGCGCGGAGCTGGACCGGGAGCCCGCGCCGCCGGTCGAGGTGGTCGTCGTCGGCGTGGTGCGCCCGCTGCCCGGCACCGGTTGGGAACGCGACCCGCTCGGCGGGGCCGGTTACGATCCCGCCTTCGGCGACGGGCGCTTCCTGCAACCGGTGCACGCCTACGGGCCGGTCGTCGTCGCGCTGCCCGACCTGCTCTCCGGTGCGCACACGGTGACCCGGATGGAGATCACCGCCCAGCCGGACCTCTCCGACGCGACCGGCCACGACCTGGAAACCGTCGCCGCCGCGGCCCGCGGTGCCGACCGGCGGTTGGCGGGAATCCTCGGCGACCGGGTGCGGATCGAGAACGTCGCGTCGCGGCTGCCCCAGACGATGTCGGCCGCGCGTGCGCAGCAGCGGGTCACCGCCGGCGCGGTGCTCGCCATCGCCCTGCTCGGCGGGGTGCTGACCGCCGCCGCCCTGGCCCTCGCCGGTCAGCTCACCGCCGGGGTACGCGCCGACGAGACAAACCTGCTGTCGACGTTGGGTTTCGGGGGTGGTCGGCTCGCCGGCACGGCGGCTGCCGAGGGTGCCGGGTTGGCGCTGCTGGCCGTCGCGATCGCCGTCCCCGCCTCGTCCCTGCTGCATGCCGCCCTGACCCGGCTGCCACCACTTGCCGGTGCCGGCCTCGCGGGCCCGGCTGCGGTGACCGCCCCGCAGGTGCTCGTGGTGGTCGGCGGCGTACTGGTGCTCGCGGCGGTGCTGGTGGTCCGCGCCGCACGGCCGGTCGCTCCGGCCGGCGGCCGGCAACAGCCGGCGGGGCTGCTCGCCCGGTCCGGCGCCGACGTGCTGCTGGTGGCGTTCGGTACCGTCGGCCTGTGGCAGCTGCACGCCCAGACCACCGGCGCCGACACCCGGATCGACGCCGTCCGGGTGGTCGCACCGGCGCTGCTGCTGGCCGCCGGCGCGGTACTGGCGCTGCGCCTGGTGCCGCCCGCGCTGCGCGGTGTCGAGCGGGTGGCCCGGCGGGCCCAGGGGCTGGCGCTTCCGCTGGCCGTGTTCGAGGCGGCCCGCCGGCCACAGGCGGTCGCCGCGGGACTGCTGGTCGGCCTCGCCTGCGCGGCCGGCACGTTCGGGGTCGGCTTCGACGCCACCTGGGAGCGGTCGCAGCGCGACCAGGCAGACCTGGCGGTCGGCACCGACCTGGCGATCGCGTTGACGGCCCCGCCGGTCGCCGGGCAGGGCGCGCACGTCAGCGCCGCGACCGGAGGAGCGGTCAGCCCGGCCACCACCCGTGGGGTCGCCGTCGGCCAGTGGCTGGGCAGCGCCGGCGACGCGCCCCGGCTGGTCGCGACGGACACCGCCCGGGCCGGGGCACTGCTCCGGGGGCGGCTGGACGGCAACCGTGACTGGGCGGAGGTGGGGGCCGCGCTGGCGCCACCGAGCCGCGCCGTCGGCGTCGCCGTACCGGCCGGGTCCGCACTGACCCTGAGCGGCACGGCGACCGGTGCCACCCCGCTCGTGGTGACCCCCCGACTGCTGTTGCAGGACGGTACGGGTCTGCGGACGACCTGCACCGGGGGAGCCGTCCCGCTCGACGGTGCGGTGCACCGGTTACCCGAGTGCGTGTCGGCCGATGGGCTGGAGCTGGTCGGACTCTCGCTGCCGATCGCGCCCGACCCGTCCGCCGGGCCACCCGGTCCCGGCAACAGCCAGGTCGCCGTGACGCTGGCGGCGCCCGGTGCGCGGGCCGCCACCGGTGCGGCGCCGTGGAGCACCACCTCGGCCCCTCCCGCGCCCGGGATGCTCACCCACTCGGCGGTCGAGCTCGCCGGCACCGCCTCGGGTACCGAGCTGAGGATGACGACGACCGTCCAGCTCAGCGGCCCGCAGGACGCCGCGCGCGACCTCGTGGTGACCCCCTTTCCGGCACCCGGGCCGGTGCCCGTGGCCGTCTCGGCCCGCCTCGTCGACGAACTCGGGGTGCACCGCGGCGCCGTGCTGAGCGTCGCGGTCGGCACCACCCCCGTCGCCGTCGTCGTCACCGAGGTGGTGCCCGAGGTGCCGGCCGCGCCCGGTGCGGTTGCCATCCTGGCCGACATCGACCTGCTCGCCCGTGCCCTGCTGGTCGCCGGCAACCCGGAATATCCGGTGGACGGCTGGTGGGTCGGCCAGCCGGCCCGGGCGGACGCAGCCGAACGCGCCGCCGCCCTGCACGTCGGCACGGTCCGCAGCCGGGCCGCCGAGACCGACCGGCTCAGCGCCGGACCGCTGCGCGCCGGACTGCCGGCCGCGCTCCGGCTGCTCGTGCCCGCCGCCGCCCTGCTGCTGCTCGCCGGTGTCGTCCTGCACGTCCTCGTCGACCTCCGGGCCCGGGCCGGCCAGGTGGCCCGGCTGCGGGCGTTGGGGCTGACCCGGCGGGAGGTCCGCGCGGTGCTGTTCGGCCAGTACGCCGGCCTGCTGCTGCCGCTGCTGATCGCGGGTACGGTCGTCGGCGCGCTCGCCACCGTCGCCGTCGCGCCGCCGCTGATCCGCTCCGACGCCGGTGCCGCACCTGTCCCGCCGGTCGCGCCGCAGTGGCCGTGGGCGGCCGAGGCGGCCCTGTTCGCTCTGCTGCTGACCGGTTGCCTGCTCGCGGTGGCGCTGGTGGTCACCGTCCGGACCCGCCGCGCCGGGGCCGGCTACCTCCGGGTCGGCTCGTGAGCCGGCGCTGGCTACCCGCGCCGGGTGGGCTCGTGATCCGGCGGTGGCTGCCCGCACCGCACTGGCCGACGGTGCGCGCCCGGCCCCGGTTCGACGCCGGGCCGCTGCTGCTGATCGCGGTCGTCGTCGCCTCCGTCGTAGTGTTCGCCGGCGCCGTGCCGCCGCTGATCCGGGCCACCGCCGACAGTGCCGTACAGGACGCGGTACGCCAGGCCGGCGACGACGCCGCGGTCCGGGTGTACGCGGGTTGGGAGCCGGACGCCGGGCCGAACGGCGGGCGGGTCCGGGACCCGTACCTGGCCGAGACCGTCGACGACCTGGGCGGGATGGCCGAGGACGAACTCGGGCCGGAGCTGGCGGCGATGCTGCGGCCCCCCGTCACCACCGTCACCAGCGAAACCTTGAAGATCACCGACGGAAGCGTGCAACGCACCTTCCAGCTCAGCTATCTCGGCGGCGGTGCCGCCTCGACCGGCGGCGGGCCGGCTGTCACCTGGATCGCCGGCGAGGCGCCGCAGGCGGTCGTTCCGGAGTGGAAGAACCGGATCGAGGTCCCCTACGGCGGGCCGCCCTGGCCGGTGCAGGTCGGCCTGTCGAAGGCGGACGCCGAAGCGCTCGGCGTCCGCCCCGGCGACCGCATCCCCCTCGAAGACCAGCAGCGGAACCAAAAACACGTCGAGGTCAGCGGCATCTTCGAGGCGACGGACCCGGACGATCCGGCCTGGCGGCTCGCGCCGTGGCTGTTGCGGCCCGTGCCCGGGGTGGACGGGGTGGGCAGCACCCGGCTCGCCGGGCTGCTCTCCGCCGACTCGCTGCCGGACGCCCGGCTCGCCTTCGAGGACGACGAGCTGGACCGGGTCGTCTGGTTCGGTCCGGACCCCGGTGCGCTCGGCCAGGAGTCCGCCGCGCGGGTCGCCGCGACCGTTGTCGCCCTGAAGAGCACCTCCGGTTCGTACGCCGCCTATGGCGGCACGCTGCGTTGGGAGACCCGGCTCGACAACGTGCTACGTGATGTCCGGACCCGGATCGCCGCCGCCACCGCGCAGGCGTCGGTGCTGCTGATCGGGGTGCTGACCGTCGCGGTACTGGTGCTGCTGCTCGCCGTCGACCTGCTGGTCCGGCGCCGCGCCCCGGCGCTGGCCGCCGCCAGGCAGCGCGGGGTCGCCCTGCCTGATCTCGGCACGGAACTGCTCGTCGAGTCCGCCGTACTGGCGCTGGGGGCCGCCGCGGTCGGGCTCGGGCTGGCCGCTGCGGTGGCCCCGGGTGTCTCGTTGGGCTGGGCGGCTCCGGTGGTCCTCGCCGCCGTCGTCGCCGGTCCGGTGCTCGGCACGCTCGCCGCCGCCCGGGCCACCCGGGGACGGCGCGTCCTCGCCAACCGGGCGGCCCGCCGCTGGGTCCGCCGCACCGGCGAACTCCGCCGGGCCACCCTGGAGGCCGGGCTGGTGGCCGCCGCGGTGGCCGCGTTCGTCGCCCTGCACCAGCGCGGAATCCTTCCGGCGGTGCCGGCCGGCGCGCCGATCGGTCCGGACGCCGGTCAGGACGACGGCCTGGTGCTGCCGGCGAGCGCGCCGGCACTCGGTGCGCTCGCCGGTGCGCTCCTTCTGCTCCGGCTGCTGCCGGTCGGCACCCGGCTCGCGCTGCGGCGCTCCCTGCGGTCCCGCCGCCCGCTCGTGGTGTTCGGCACCGCGCGGGCGGCCGCGACCTCGGCCCGGGTGCTTCCGCTGCTGCTCCTGGTGACCGCCGTCGCGCTGGCGGCGTTCACGGTCACCCTCCAGGCCACGGTCGTCCAGGGGCTGACGGCCGGTGCGTGGCGTACGGTCGGCGCCGACGCCCGACTCGACGTCGTCTCGGCGGACGCCGACGCCACCGCAGGGGTCGCCCAGCGGATCGCCGCCGCCCCCGGGGTCCGGCAGGTGGTGGTCGCGGAGGTGACCGACGGGGACCGGATCACCGCCGAATCGGCGGTTGTCGCGCCGCGTCTGATCATCGTCGACGCCGCCGCGTTCCGGCGGCTGCTGGCCACGACGCCGCTGCCGGACGGGCCCGAACTCGACCGGCTCGCCGCGCCCGGTTCCGGTCCGGTGCCGGCGCTGGTGCGTTCCGCCGACGGCGGACTGCGGCCCGGCATGCGGTTGGAACTGCGCCACCGGGACGGCCCGGCGGTACCGCTCGCGGCGGTCGGCACCGCGCCGACCGTCGGCGACGTCGACGACCTGGTAATCGTCGACGCCGCCGCCGTTGCCGCCGCCGGGCTTCCGGTCGTGCCGAACACGGTGTGGGCGGCCGGGCCCGGCGCGGCCCGGGCGGTCGACGACAACGCCGCCGCGGGCGACACCGCCGTCCGCGCGGAGGTGCTGGCGCAGCGCCGGAACGCACCGCTCTCGCTGGGACTGCTGCGGCTGGGCTGGGTCTCGGCCGGCATGCTGCTGGCGATGGGGCTGCTCGGGCTCGCGCTCGGCGCGGCCGCGAGCGCGCCGGAGCGGTGGCAGACGCTGACCCGGCTGCGCACGCTCGGGTTGCGGCCGGTGGACGCCCGCTGGGTCGCCGCGGGGGAGCTGCTGCCGCCGGTCGCCGTCGCCGCGGTGGCCGGGCCGCTGTTCGGGGTACTGCTGGCGAGTCAGCTGCCCGGCCCGCTCGCGCTGCGGCGGCTGACCGGGCAGGCCGCCGACCCGGCCCTGGCGCTGCCGTGGTGGCAGTTCGGGCTGCTCTGCGCCGCGCTGCTGGTGGCGGCCGTCTCGGTGCTGCGCATCGAATTCGCGTTGCGGCGTCGCTGGCGCCTCGGTGAGGTCCTGCGGGCCGGCGGGGGGTAACTCAGCGTCGCAGGGCGTCGTAGGAACGGATAGCTCAGCGCCGCAGGGCGTTCTCCACGATGCCGGCGTACCCGACGTGTCCGGCCCGGTTCGGGTGGTAGGACTCGCCGATCGGGTTGGACGTGCCGTTCAGCCACTCGACGTCGTCGCAGACCGCGTGCCCGGTGAAGGGTCCCCGGGCGTCGACGAAGGCGAATCCGTGCGCGGCGGCCCGCGCGGCGACGGTGCTGGCGAGCAGGTCCGCGGCGGCGTTGAGTTCGGCCTGCTCACCGGGGGAGATCCGGGCGATGATGTTGCACTCCTCGCCGTTGAACAGCCGGGGGTAGCCGACCACCGCGACCCGGGCGTTCGGGGCCAGGCCGCGGATCCGGGAGTAGAGCTGGTCGAGCCGGCCGGGCAGGGTGTTCCGGATGGCGTTCTCCGCGCCGTCGATCTGGGACCAGCAGGTGGTGGGCCAGGGCAGCGCGCACTGCACGATCACCGACGACCAGCCGATGTCGTTGCCGCCGGCCTGGACCGTGACGTAGTTGGTGGCCGGATTCAGGCTGCCGAGCTGCCCGTTGAGCACGCTTGAGGTGGTGGCTCCGGCGCAGGCGGGGAAGCTGAGCGTGGCGCCGAGCCGGGCGGCGTCGAGCACCGGGTAGGAGTGCCGGGAGCGCTGGCAGGAGCCGCTGTCCGAGTAGTACTCCCGGGTGCCGGTGCCGGAGGCGTACGAGTCGCCGAGCGCGGTGTAGGTGGTCGCCGCGGCCGAGGCGGGCGGGGCGGCCAGGCCGACGGCGAGGGCGGTGACGAGGGGGACGGTGAGGGCGGCCAGCAGGGGAACCAGGGGACGAGGCAGCGACAAGGTTGGCCTCCTGACATAGGCGAATGTAGATGTCAGGTTGGCAGCTTCCTGCGCCCCACGGAAGTAGCCGTGCAGGTTTCTCTCCTGCCGTTCACCCCCGGTTACGGCGCGCGTCAGCGGGCCGCGATGGCGTGGAACGCACCGGCCCGGGTGCCGAGGTAGATCCGGCCCCGCCACACCGCCGGGGTCGACTCGATACAGCCGCCCAGCTTCACCTTCCACAACGGCTTCGGCGCCGCAGTGGTGTCGGCGACGTCGTACCCGTGCAGCACGCCGGCACAGTCCCCGATCACGAGTACGTCGTCGACCACCACCGGCGACTGCCAGGTCGGGCCGGGCAGCTCGAAGCGCCACCGTACGTCCCCGGTCGCCCGGTCCACGCCGAGCACCTCGCCGCCCTGGGTGTCGAAGATCGCGATGTCCCGGTGCAGCGCCGGGCTGCCCCAGACGCCGGCCGGCCGACGGGCGTGGTCGTCCACGTGCCACACGCTCGGGTCGCCCGCACGCTTCGGGTCGAGCTTCATCATCTGTCCGACCTGCTTCGACCTCGCCGTGCCGCGCTCGTACTCGGAGCCGACGTAGAGCGCGCCGGTCTCGTCGACCGCGATCGAGGCGTCGGTGTCGTCACCGGTCCAGTACCGGAACACCCGCTTCGGCTTGTGCCCCTGCTTCAAGCCGCTGATGTCCCAGCCCTGCACCAGTCCGCCGGAGTTGGCGAAGTAGACGGTGTTGCCGGAGACGGCCACCGAGTTCTCGATCGAGACCATCCGGTCGTCCACGTCGCGGAGCAGTCGCGCGTCCCAGCCGGGCGCGTTGAACACCAGCTTCGGCTTCACCGTCACCCTGCCGTCGCTGCCGTACCTGCGGTTGAGCTTGACGATGTGGAACTGGCTGTTCTCGCCGCCGAGGAAGAGGTGGTCGTCGAGGACCAGGCCGGCGCCGTCGAAGTCGTCGTTCCACAACGTCGGCGAGACCGCCCGGGCGGAGAGCTTCCACAGTTCGGTCGGGCGGCCCCGGTCGATCGCGATCACCCGGTAGTAGTTGTCCCGCGAACCGGAGTAGACCAGCGGATACCCGTCCGGGTCGACGGTGACCGAGCCCTTGATGATGTCCCCGGTCGGGAAGTCGGGCAGGATCCGCTCGCCACTCTCGGCGTCCAGGAAGTGAATCCGGTGGTCGTACGCCCCGAAGACCACCCAGGTCCGCCCGTTCCGCTCGAAGACGGCGGGTTGGCCGGTCCAGCCCGTACCGCACCAGGTGCGGGTGCCCTTCTCGTCGGTGGACTTCCCGCACAGTCCGCCGCTGCCCGGAAACCGCCACTGCCGGGTCGGGGTGGTCCGGGGCATCGGGCCGGTGCCGTAGTACGTCCGGGTGGGGTTGCCCCGGAAGGTGAGCAGGCCGGACACCTTGTCGCCGTACGGCTTGCCGACGCGGGCCGGATCCGACCAGCCGGTGAAGGCGACAGGTGCGGCGCTGCCGCTGCCCTCCGGGGTGGGGCTGGCACTGCCCGACCAGCTCGGGGTGCTCCCGGGCGTGGCGCCGCCCGACTCGCAGGAGGTGAGGCCGAGCACGGCCACCAGTCCGAGCGCGACGATCCTGGTCGCGGCCGGGGCGGATCCTGAACGCGGTCGTCCGGTCACCGCAACAGTGTGCCTACCGAGCACAGACAGCGACAGGGGCGCCATTCGGTCTGACCGATGTCGGTTCGTTCCGGCGGGCTCCGGTCCTCGATCGGCGGAGCCGCGATCCGGTGAACGGAGGATCCCGGCGCGCGGCCGGCCGACGGCACCTTCCGCACGGGTCGCGGAAGCCCCGTCGGCCCACGTCAGCGGGGTTGTCGCGGGGGCGTGGAGGGGTAGCTGGTGCCGTTCTAGGCGGCCTGCACCATACGCCCGTTGTGCTCGGCGGTGCGTCGGTCGGAAATCTGACTTAACATCACCCGTTGTGCCGCTGATCCAGGGTGGTTAAGCTCCTTGGTGCGCGCCCCAATCGCCCGCTTCCCCCGTGGCAGGCGATCGGGGCGCGCACCTTTGTCCGCGCATCTTTGTCTATGGCCCGGGTCGCCTCCGGGTCAGCCCTTCCCGCGAGATCACCCGTGCCGCCACCGCGTGTCCGGCAGCAGCCGACGCAGGGCGGAGAACCATCCGACGCCCACCCCACCTCGCCCCGGTCGTCCACCGTGGAGCCGTCCGCCGCACCTCACGGCCGGCAAGCGGCTCCGGACGGCGGCCCCGCCGGCCGGGAGCGGCCTCCCGTGGACCCTGGTCGCCGGCTCCGGGGCAATCAGATCCAGCGGTTGCCGAGCCACATCCGGGTGGACCACTCGGCGTACGGCAGGAGCTGCCCGACGAAGATCGGATAGAAGTACGCGAAGCAGATCGCCACCAGCAGCACGTAGGTGCCGGCGATGATCGCGCCGATCATGCGACGGTCGCTGGTCCGGCCGTCGGGTTCGCCGCCACCCGACGATCCACCGGCCGCCCCGGCGCCGGCCGTGCCCGCTGCCTCGCCACCGGAGGCGTCCGCCCCGGCACCGGAGGCGTCCGCCGCCCCGGCCGCGTCCGGTGGTCGGGCGTCGGACAGGGTGCCGGGATCGACGGCGGCGGCCGGGGCGGTCACCGGTGCCCGGGGCGGACCGGTGATCACGCCCAGCACGTAGGTCACCGCCAGGATCATGAACGGCACCACCGGCGCGACGTAGAAGAAGAACATCGTCCGGCCGTCCAGGGCGAACCAGAACCACGGCAGCAGGCCGGCGGCGACCGGCAGCAGGATGGCCAGCGGCCGCCAGTCCCGCCGGGCCAGGCCCAGCCAGGCGACGGCGGCCAGCGCCGGCAGGAACGACCACCAGAGGATCGGGGTACCCAGCAGCAGGATCTCCGAGGCGCAGCTCGGGGCTCCGCAGGTGCCCTGGTCGGACCAGTGGAACGCGACCGGCCGGCCGAGCAGCAGCCACTGCCACGGCCAGGACTGGTAGACGTGCTTGTCGCTGAGGCCGGAATGGAACCTGAGCGCCTCTTCGTGGTAGTGCCACAGGTTGAGCAGGCTGCCGAGGACCGGTGGACTGGACTGGCCGGTGTCGGCCCGCCAGTTCCGGAAGTAGCCGTTGTCGCTGGCGAACCAGCCGGACCAGGTGGCGAGGTAGACCAGGGCGATCAGCACCCCGGCGCCGACCAGCCAGAGCCCCTCGTCGACGATGGTGTCCCGCCACGGCCGGCGTACTCCGACGGAGCGGCGGGTGCCGACCTCCCAGAGGACGACGAGCAGCGCGAAGACCGGTATGAAGTACAGCGCGCTCCACTTCACCCCGAACGCGCAGCCGAGCAGCACGGCGGCGAGCAGGCGCCACCACGGCACCCCGTCGGACCACCGGAACGGCGGCCGGTTGCGTCGCCCCGGCTGGCTCGGGTCGAGCCCGCCCTCGATCGCCCGCAGCCAGCGCTTCCGCCGGACGTCCCGGTCCACCACCAGGGCGCCGAACGCGGCAAGCACGAAGAACATCAGGAAGATGTCGAGCAGTGCGGTGCGGGAGAGCACCAGGTGGAAGCCGTCCAGCGCCATCAGCAGCCCGGCGGTGCAGCCGAGCACCGTCGAGTGGAACATCCGGCGGGCGATCCGGACCAGCAGCAGTACCGAGAGGGTGCCGACCGCCGCCGCCGAGAAGCGCCAGCCCAGCTCGTTGTAGCCCCAGATCTGCTCGCCGATCGCGATCATCCACTTGCCGAGCGGCGGGTGGACCACGTACGCGGCGGTGTTGTTCTTCTCGTCCCACTCGATGCCGCGCAGCAGCAGGTTGTGCGCGTCGGTGGCGTAGTAGATCTCGTCGAAGATCTTGCCCTTGGGGCTGCTCAGCCCGACGAAGCGGAGAATGCCGGCGATCAGCACCACCACGGCGGTGGCCAGCCAGGACCAGGGTTCGAGCCGGGCGTCGAACGGGGCCAGCCGGCGTCTGACGATCGCCGGCACGCCCCCGCCGAAGCGGTCGGGGCGCTCGCTGCTGGTTGTCCCGCCCGGGGTGGCCGAGCTCACCTCGACCACCGGGGCTGCCGGCGGCCCTGCGGCGCCCGGGCCATCGGTCTGCGCTGTCGACGCCAGAGTCACCCCGTGATCGTAGGCTGCCAAGGTGTGAAACGGGGCACGACGCTCGCTATGTGCGATGACAGCTATCGATGAAGGTGATATTTGGTGATGAAATCGTCCGGTAACGGCCGGTTGATCCTGCTTGGTGCGCCGCTCGGCAACCCCGGCGACGCCTCGGCACGGCTGCGGGACGCCCTCGGCGAGGCGGACGTCGTCGCCGCCGAGGACACCCGCCGGCTCACCAGGCTGGCCCGGGACCTGGGCGTCACCATCACCGGCCGGATCGTGTCGTACTTCGAGGGCAACGAGGAACGCCGTACCCCGGAACTCGTCGACGCCGCCCGCGACGGCGCGCTCGTGGCGCTGGTGACCGACGCCGGGATGCCGAGCGTCTCCGACCCCGGCTACCGGCTGGTCCGGGCCGCCGTCGAGGCGGGCGTGCCGGTCTCGGTGGCGCCCGGCCCCAGCGCCGTCACCACCGCGCTCGCCCTCTCCGGCCTGGCCACCGACCGGTTCTGCTTCGAGGGTTTCCTGCCCCGCACCGGCGGCCCGCGTCGGGCCCGGCTGCGGGCGCTGGCCGCCGAGGAGCGCACCCTGGTCTTCTTCGAGGCCCCGCACAGGATCGCCGGGTCGCTCGCCGACCTGGCCGCCGCGTTCGGCCCGGAACGGCCGGCCGCGCTCTGCCGGGAACTGACCAAGACCTACGAGGAGGTGCTGCGCCGGCCGCTGGGCGAGCTGGCGACCTGGGCCGCCGACGGCGAGCCGCGCGGCGAGATCACCCTGGTGGTCGCGGGCGCCCCGGCGGTCGCCGCCCCGGTCCCGGCCGTCGCCGACCTGCGGGCCGCGGTCGCCGACCTGGAAGCCGGGGGTACGTCCCGACGCGACGCGATCACCGCCGTCGCCACCGGGTACGGGCTGCGCCGCCGGGACGTCTACGCCGCCGTGCACGCCCCGGCCGCCGACTGAGTTCATAGGCGGGCCGTGCGCCCCCCGGCCGCCGACCAGGTTCAGTAGGCGACTGAAGTTCTGTAGGCGGCGGAGGTTCTGTAGGCGACTGAGGTTCAGTAGGCGACTGAGGTCCTGTAGGCGGCGGAAGTTCAGTAGACGGCGGCCAGGAAGCCGGCGGTGAGCAGCAGCGGACCGGCGACGCTCGCCAGGGTGGCGGCGTGCCGGCTGCGCCGCTCGGGCAGTCGACGCGCCCCGGTGGCCCAACCGGCTCCCGCGCAGCAGAGCAGCACCATCCCGAAGCCGAGCACCCAGCGCAGGTGCAGCAGGCCGGTGCCCGTCCCGACGTACGCCTTCCCGCTCTCCACCCCGGTCGTCCGGGCCGTCAGCCGGCTGCCGAACTCCCGGTGCGCCCCGTCGACCCCGACCAGCCGGACGTCGTGCACCCGCAGCCGGCCGCTGTCGGCGCTGAAGTCGCCCCGGCAGTGCTGTGCCAGGCCCCGGCCGACGCAGCTCTCCACCGTCGCCGTACCCAGCTCGCCACGTCCGGCGGCGAGCCAGAACGGTTCGGCGCTGACCCAGGCGAAGAAGGCGGCGACCAGGGAACAGAGGATCACGCCCGCGAGGCCGAGCGCCGGGTTCCGCTGCGGCTTCGGCGGCCGGGGTCCGCGCTGCCGGGCCCGGGTCGCCGCCGGCTCCTTCCGGCGGCCGTACCAGGTCCGGGGGGTCGGCTGCACGGGGGTGCCGTCCCAGTGCACCTCCTCGATCGGCAGCCAGAAGTCGTCGTCGTCGTCCTCCTCCCCGGCCGACTCCGGGTCGGCGCCCGGCGGGGCGGTGGGGAGTTGCCCGGTGGGCCGGTTCCAGGACGGAGCGGTGGCCCGAGGCGCCCGCTGGGGCAGGATCGCCAGCGGCGCACCGGTGGTCGGCTCGATGCCGGTTGGCCCGGCCGGGGCACCCGGGGCGCCGAGCCAGGCGGAGCCGAGGGCGGGGGTGGCGCCGCGGAACGGCCCGACGGGCGCGGGCTCGTAAGCCGGGGCCGGTTCCGGGACGGCTTCGGGACGGGGCGGCTGATCGGCCCCGGAAGGGCACGGCTCGACGTCGGAAGGGCACGTTTCCGCTGCTTGCTGCCCACCCTCGTGGCCCGTCACCCGTCCATTGGACAACGCTGGCCCGGCCCGGTCGGGCAGCTCAGACCGCGTGTCGAAGGGGAAAAAAGTCGGATATCAGTCTGAATATTGGCAGGTTGAGGGATCTTTCGGCCGACGCCCTGCCGACGCCCTGCCGACGCCCTGTCAGCGCCGTGTCGCCGGCCGGCCGCCGGGCTGGTCCGGGTGGTCACTACGCTTGTTTTCATGAGTCACGTTCTCGCGGCGGTTGCCTGGCCGTACGCCAACGGCCCGCGCCACATCGGCCACGTCTCCGGCTTCGGGGTCCCCTCCGACGTGTTCAGCCGGTACATGCGAATGGCCGGGCACGACGTACTCATGATCAGCGGGACGGACGAGCACGGCACACCGATCCAGGTGCAGGCGGACAAGGAGGGGGTGACCCCGCGCGAGCTGGCCGACCGGTACAACCGGGTGATCGTGGAGGACCTGCACGGGCTGGGCCTCTCCTACGACCTCTTCACCCGGACCACCACCCGCAACCACTACGCCGTGGTGCAGGAGCTGTTCGAGGCGCTGCACCGCAACGGGTACATCGTGCCCAAGGTGACCATGGGGGCGATCTCGCCGTCGACCGGGCGCACCCTGCCGGACCGCTACATCGAGGGCACCTGCCCGATCTGCGGCTACCCGCACGCCCGGGGC
Organism: Plantactinospora sp. WMMB782; assembly: GCF_049179135.1. Taxonomy (NCBI): domain Bacteria; kingdom Bacillati; phylum Actinomycetota; class Actinomycetes; order Micromonosporales; family Micromonosporaceae; genus Plantactinospora; species Plantactinospora sp. WMMB782. Next base: position 3,514,206 of record NZ_JBMHMC010000007.1, read on the forward strand.
GACCAGTGCGACAACTGCGGCAACCAGCTCGACCCGATCGACCTGGTCAACCCGCGATCGAAGATCAACGGCGAGACGCCGCAGTTCGTCGAGACCGAGCACTTCTTCCTCGACCTGCCCGCCTTCGCGCAGGCGCTGGCGAAGTGGCTGGACAGCCGGGAGGGCTGGCGACCCAACGTGCTCCGCTTCTCCCGGAACCTGCTGGACGACCTCCAGCCCCGGGCGATCACCCGGGACCTGGAATGGGGCGTACCGATCCCGCTGGACGGCTGGCGCGACCGCAGCGACAAGCGGATCTACGTCTGGTTCGACGCGGTGATCGGTTACCTGTCGGCGTCGATCGAGTGGGCGCGCCGCTCCGGCGACCCGGAGGCGTGGCGGCGCTGGTGGTCGGCGGACGGTCCGGGCGGGGACGCCCGGGGCTACTACTTCATGGGCAAGGACAACATCGTCTTCCACTCGGTGATCTGGCCGGCGCTGCTGCTCGGCTACGACGGCGAGGGCGACCGGGGTGGCGAGCCCGGCGGCCTGGGCCGGCTCAACCTGCCGACCGAGGTGGTCTCCAGCGAGTTCCTGACCATGGAGGGGAAGAAGTTCTCCTCGTCCCGGCAGGTCGTGATCTACGTACGCGACTTCCTGGCCCGGTACGACGCCGACGCGCTGCGCTACTTCATCGCCGTCGCCGGCCCGGAGAGCCAGGACACCGACTTCACCTGGGCCGAGTTCCTGCGCCGCAACAACGACGAACTGGTCGCCGGCTGGGGCAACCTGGTCAACCGCTCGATCTCGATGGCGGCGAAGAACTTCGGTGCGATCCCGCCGGTCGACCCGGCCGGGCTGACCGAGGCCGACGAGGCGCTGCTGGCCACCGCCCGCGCCGGTTTCGACACGGTCGGCGACCTGATCGCCAAGCACCGCCAGAAGCAGGCGATCGGCGAGGCGATGCGGGTGGTTGCCGAGGCGAACAGATACCTGTCCGAGCAGGCGCCGTGGAAGCTCAAGGGCGAGGCCGACAAGCCCCGGATGGGCACCGTCCTGCACGTCGCCCTCCAGGTGGTCAGTGACGCCAACACGCTGCTCACGCCCTTCCTGCCGCACTCGGCACAGCGGGTGCACGAGCTGCTCGGCGGCACCGGGGTGCACGCGCCGATGCCGTCGATCGTGGAGGTCGAGGACCTGGACGGCGGACCGTCGTACCCGGTGTTGACCGGGGACTACACGGTCGGGGCGAAGTGGGGGTCGGCACCGGTCGAGGCGGGGCGCGCACTGGCCGCGCCGAAGCCGGTGTTCCGCAAGCTCGACCCGTCCATCGTGGACGAGGAGCTTGCCCGGCTCGGCGACTGATCCGGGCCGCCCGGTACGATGCGGGTCGTGACCGCGCCCAGTGACGGAAGCAAGCCCCAGATTCGGCATGACGTGCCCACCCCGGCCCGGATGTACGACTACTGCCTCGGCGGCAAGGACAACTTCCCGGTCGACCGGGCAGCGGTGCTGGCCGTGCACAAGCAGTTTCCGGAGGGGGTGCACGAGGCCCGGAACAACCGGCTCTTCCTCTACCGGCTGGTCCGCTTCCTGGCCCGGGACGCCGGCATCCGGCAGTTCCTGGACATGGGCAGCGGGCTGCCGACCCAGGCGAACGTGCACCAGGTGGCCCAGCGGTTCCAGCCGGACGCCCGGGTGGTCTACGTCGACAACGACCCGATCGTGCTGTCCCACGGCCGGGCACTGCTCGCCGACGACCGGACCACCACCGTGATCGCGGCCGACATGACCGAACCGGAGCGGATCCTCGGCGACCCCGAGACGCGGAAGCTGATCGACTTCTCCGAGCCGGCGGCAGCGCTGTTCCTCTCGATCGGCCACTCGATCGTCGACGACGAGAAGCTGCGCAGCATGTTGGAGACGGTCTGGGCGGCGCTGGCCCCCGGCAGCTACCTCGGGTTCTCCCAGGTCTGCGGGATCGACCGGGCGACGGTCGAGGAGGGCAACGAGATGACCAGGCGGCTCGGGCTGTCCTGGCGCAACCGCACGGTCGAGGACGTCACCGAGTTGCTGCGCGGGCTGGAGCCGGCGGAGACGATCGAGCCGGGTCTGGTCCAGGTCGTCGAATGGCGTCCCGACCCCGAGCAGCCCACGCTGGCCCACGTCGACGAGCCGCTGCGGCCGTACCTGGAGTCGCCCCCGGAGAACCAGCGGTCGATGGAGTGCGGTGTGGTGTTCCGCAAGCTCTGACCATCCGCCCGAGAATGCACCGATGGCACGGTTGACTCCGAAGATCGCGGGCTCGGCCCGCTTGCCGCGCCTGACGGCCAGCGGAATCGTCGCCGTCCTGCTGCTGGCGACCGGCTGTGACGGCAGCTCCGACGACGCGCCCGAACCCGCACCGACCGCCTCCGCCAGCAGCCAGGCCGGTCCGGGCGGTCCAGCCGGTCCCGGCGGCACGGTCGAGCGTCGGGTCACCGTCGGCGGTGCCGAGCGCAGTTTCCGGCTTCACCAGCCGGCCGGGCTGGCACGCTCCACGGCGGTACCGCTGGTCGTGATGCTGCACGGCGCACTCGGCACCGCCGCCCAGGCCGAAGAGGCGTACGGCTGGAACGCCGCCGCGGCCCGGGAGGGGTTCCTCGTCGCCTATCCGGACGGGACCAGGCGGACCTGGGCGGTCAGCGACGGCTGCTGCGGCCCCGCCGTCCGGGCCGGGGTCGACGACGTGGCGTTCGTCGAGGAGGTGGTCCGGTCCGTGGCTGCCGAACGGCCGGTCGACCCGAACCGGGTCTACGTCACCGGCATCTCCAACGGCGGGATGCTGGCCTACCGGCTGGGCTGCGAGAGCACCACCTTCGCCGCCATCGGCCCGGTCGCCGCCACCAGGCTGGGCGACTGTCCGTCCCCGGCGCCGATCTCGCTGATCCACATCCACGGCAGTGCCGACCGGACGGTGCCGTACGGCGGCGGCCCCGGCAAGCGCGACAACGGCGGCACCGGGGACCGGCCGGTCAAGATGGACGGTCCGGCCGTGCCCGAGCTGGTCGCGCAGTGGCGGCGGACCGGCGGATGTGCCGAGCCGACGGTCGGCAGCTCCGGTCCGGTGACGACGAGCGAGAGCACCTGCCCGGGTGGCCGGGCCGTGCGGCTGGTCACCGTCGACGGGGCCGGTCACCAGTGGCCGGGCGCGGCGCACCGGCCGTCCCGGGGCCCTGGCCTGCTCGACCTCGACCCGCCCTCGTCGGCGCTGTCCGCCACCGAGACGCTCTGGAGCTTCTTCGCCGCCCACCCGAAGCCGCCACCACCAGCCCGGTAGCCCGCCACGGACCTCACAACGGCACTCCCGGCCAGCGGCGGTGCTGCTCCACGCGAGACTGTCGAGCTGCCCCGCCTGTGCTCCCGGCGCGCCAGCCCGCCTGTGCGCCAGCCCCCCGGCGGGCCAGCCCCCCGGCGCGCCAGCCCCCCGGCGCGCCAGCCCCCCGGCGGGCCAGCCCGCCTGTTGCTCCCGGCGCGCCGCCTGCTCCGCCGTCCGAGCTACGACCTTCACCTGGACAACAGAGGCGCTACCCGGCATCGGTAACGCCTCTGTTGTCCAGGTCACCGATCCACAGGACGGCCACCGACCACCCGCGACGGCTACCGGCGGGGGCGGCTGCCGGTCGGCGGTTATCGGCGGGGGTTGGCGCGTACGGAGTGGACGAAACGGCGCCAGGGGGAGGGCGGAAAGGTGAGGACCGGGCCGTGCGGGTCCTTGCTGTCGCGTACGGCGACCAGGTCGGGCAGGTTGTCGGCGACCTCGACGCAGTTACCCTCCGCCCCGCTGCGGCTGCTCTTGCGCCAGGCGGCGCCGGTCAGCTCGGCTCGGTCGATCATCGTCTCTCCCCTGCGAACGATCCGATCACGTCGTTCGATTCTGCCTCCCAGAGGGCGAGCCGGGCGAGGTCCTTCCAGATGGCGTCGTACGCGTCGATGTCCTGCGGCCGGTCGAGATAGAGCGCCCCGGTCGGCCCCTCCTGGTAGACCATCGGCGGCTCGGCCCGATCCGGCCTCGGCTGCGGGAACGTGAGCAGCACGAAGGCGCCTCCGGCCGAGGCGCGGTGCGGCCCGACGGCCAGCGGCAGCACCCGCAACCGGATGTTGGGGTGCTCGTTCAGCGCGGCGAGGTGCCGGAGCTGCTCGACCATCGCGGCATGGTCGGCCAGCGGGCGGCGCAGCACGGCCTCGCTGAGCACGACGTCGAGCCGTGGCGCGGCCGGGCGTCGCCGGGTCAGCAACCGTTGCCGCTTGAGCCGCAGCTCGACCCGCCGCTCGCGGTCCTCGTCGCTCCAGTCCGGCCGGCCGATCCGCATCACCTCCTCCATGTAGCGGCGGGTCTGCAACAGTCCCGGCACCAGCTCGCCGTCGTAGTGCCGGATGTGGTCGGCGTGTTCCTCCATGCTGACGTACAGCTCGAACCAGTCCGGGACGGCGTCGCCGTACGCCTGCCACCAGCCGTCGGCGGTCTGCCGGGCGAGGCTGACAAGCGTCTCGGTCAGCTCCGGCGACGCCTGGTAGGCGTCGCAGAGGGCCCTGACATCGGGGGTAACGCACCCGGCTCAGTCCACTCTCGATCCGCCAGATCTTCACCGTCGAACACTCCGCCGCCGCCCCGGCGGTCTTGATCGTAATGCCGCCCTCGTCGCGGAGCTGGCGCAGATAGCGACCGAGCTGCCGCCGGGGCACGGTCGTCCGGTCCCGGTCCATAGCGGGTTCCTTTCGCCGATCCTGAATGCGGTGCAATTGCAGAATGAAATGCTGCCGTGGCGCGAGCGGAAGAAGTGCCGGCCCTGGTGCGGCGTTGACGAGCCGCCGGAGTCGGCAGCCGAGCTGGAATTCGGCGCCGGTCATCGACACGGATATTAGCGGTGCCTATTCGCGTTGGACAGCGGCGAATCGCGAATTGCGGTCGTTATCGGCTGTGGTGCCGCCGGTCGGGAGTCGCGCGCCGGAGGGCGGACCTGATCCGCGCGACGGTGTCGGAGGGTGCCAGTTCCTGTCGCAGTTCCAGCAGATAGCCGGCCGGGTGTCCGGCGAGTACCTGCCGGCGTTGGTCGAGCGCACCGCCGACCGCGCCGACCAGGCAACCGGCGACGACACCGGCGCTGGTCACGACCGGCGGCAGGTGCAGGGCGTTGCCGAGTACCCCGAGCGCGGCCGGCGGGGCGAGCGTCTGGAGCGTGAGTACCGCGCGGACCGGTTGCAGGCCGAGCCGACCGAGCGTCCGCTCCATCTCGTCCAGCGGGTGCGTGATCCGGCTGCGCACGTGGTTGCCGAGCTTGGCCGCTCTTACCTCCGGGTCCCGCACCTGACTGATCGCCACGAATTCCGGGGCGAGTTCGTCGAGGAACTCGCGGTAGCGCAGCAGTTGCGGCAGCAGGTGGCGACGGGCCTCGATGATCCGTTCGACCGGCACCTCGGCCAGGTCGCGCGGCAGCACCGTCTCCAGAGCCAGCACCGCGACCGCATGGCCGTAGTCGGCCGAATCCCGCACCGCGTCGTCGTCGGCCAAGCCGTCGACAGCCTCACCGGCTGCGTCGCCGTCCGCGTTACCGGCTGCGTCGCGGTCGGGGTCGCCGAGCAGGATTCGGGCCATCGCCTCGACCGTCCAGCCCGAGGTGCCGGCGGTGGCGAGTGGCTGGTCGGTCAGCGGCGTCATCCCGTTCTCCCGGGCGACGACATCGGCCAGGATCGCGAAGTAGACGCCGGCCAGGCGGCGGTGCATCGCCAGGTCGCCGACGGAGAGCACCTGGCCGTCCTCGGCCCGGCGCCACTGGTAGCGGCGCGAGACCAGCAACCCGTCGTCGGCCAGCCGGTGCGCCAGGCCGTACGACATCTTGCCCGGATGGATCTTCTCCATTCGGGGGTCGATCGGCAGGAGTTCGTCGTAGACGTCCCAGGTGTGCAGGGACTCGACGCCCAGCGCCTCGGCGCCGTACCGGGGAATCAGCTCCGCCAGGTGCCGGTCGAGGAAGTCGTAGAACAGCGCGTCGATCTGGTCCTCGGTGTCGACCCGCCGGATCCGCCCGCCGGGATAGCTGTCGACCCGGTCGAGCACCTCTTCGTCCACCCAGGATCGCTGCCCCCACCCGGGCCGTACGTCGAGGACGAAGTCGAGCTCGTCGCGCAGCCGCTTGACGGTGTCGGAGTCGCGCAGGCCGTGGTAGCCGCTCGGGCGGATCCGGCCGAGCCGCGGCCAGTGCAGGGCGGCTGCCTTCACCCAGGCGTCTTCCGGCAGGTTGACGTACGGGTAGTAGAGGGCGACGTCGCTCACGGACAACACAATGCCCGTTCCGCGCGACGCCCGGAAGCCGGCACCCGCCACCACCGTCGGGAACAACCACCGGACCGACCGCCCGGACAACGACTCGGATCGGACGCGACCCGGACAGGCCGCCCGGAGGCGACCGGGCGTGGGCTTCCGGAGAGGTAATGTCGCACCGGTTGGAGGTGGCGATGCGCAACACCGAGATGGCGAAGCTCGGCGGGCTGGTCGGCGAGTGGACGACGACGCTGTCCGACGCCTGGTTCCTCGAACCGCCGGGCACGACGGTGCCGGGCACCGGCACGATCGAGTGGCTCGGCGAGTCGCTACTCGTCGTGCGGTTGGCGTTCGGCGGTGAACGGCACCCGCACTCCGAGATGAGTGTCGTCCTCGGGCGCAGCGACGCGAACGACCGATTCGTCGCGCTCTACCAGGACGACCGTGGGGTCTGCCGGGAGTACGTCACGACCTTCGACGGCGGGCGCTGGACGATGGTCCGCGAGGACCCGGACATGCACCAGCGCTTCGTCGCCGATGTCGAGGCCGACCGGATCCTCGGCCGCTGGGAGGCATCCGAGGACGCCGGCAGGACCTGGCGGAAGGACTACGACCTCACCTTCGTGCGGGCGGGCGGCTGAACAGCCGAGCCCCGAACCGACGGTGTGCCCGGCACGGCCACGTCACTTGACCTCCCGCCCTCGGCCGGCCGGGTGACGTTCCGGGCCGCTCAGAGTTCGTACGGGATGTCGACGAGCTGGTCGTCGGTGACCTCGGCCGCCGGTGCCCAGGACTCGTAGACCCCGCGTTCGTAGCACTGCGCACCGAGCGCCGCCACGTTGTCCGGATCGGGCCGGCACAGCCGTAGCCGCAGCCAGCCGCCCTCCTCGCGGAGTACCAGGCAGCGGGTGTCCCGCCAGTCGACGTAACGGGCCCGGCGGGTGAGCGTCTGCACCGGGTAACGGGCGGCCCGGGTCATCGCCAGCACCCGGAACTCGCCGGGCGGGTCGGCGACCGCCTCGTGCTCCTGTCCCCGGTAGCCGCCGACCAGCAGGGTGGAGCGGATCGCGTCGCTTGTCGAGACGTACTCCTGGTCGGGTGAGACCCCGGGCACCGCCGCCAGCAGGTGCCGCCAGCGCGGCCCGGCCATCCGCAGCCAGCCGCGCTGCTCCGGCTGGTACGTGTAGAGCACCACCTCGTCCCCGTCCGGGGTGTGTGCCAGCAGGGCGGCGTTCGCCGGCAACGGCAGGTCGGCGAAGTCCCGGGTGACGAACTCCGGGATCAGGTGCCGCCCGCTGGGGGTGAACCCGGTGCCGAGTACCGGCGGGCCGACCCGGTCGTGTGGCGGCATCGTCATCAGGCCCCGGTGGGTGCCGGCCAGCGTTGCGACGTAGTCGACCGGGTCGGTGGCCCGCCAGCGCAGCAGGTACGCCACCTCCGGCACCGCCCGCCCCGCCTCCGAGTCGGTACGCAGCAGCATCTGGTCGGCCGGGGTGCGCAGGTGCGCCACGTCGTACTCGCGGTAGCAGAAGCCGTACGGCAGCCAGCCGCGCAACAGGAACCCGGCGAACTGCTGGGCGGAGAGCGCCTTGACCATCTGGCTGCCCCGCCGCACGGTCGCCGACTCGCGTACCGAGACCAGCACCGGGTCCTCGGCGGCGGCCGGGCTCTGACTCAGGCCGTGGATGTCCGTCCAGCCCAGGACCCGGTTCAGCGGTGCGGTCAGCGGGCTGTCCGGCACACCGAGCCCGTTCGCCCGCTCGGCAGCGGGCCCGGTACCGACGCCCCGGTGCGGATCGGGCAGCCGGCCGACCTCGCTGGCGTGGACGTACCGGTGGTAGGGGTAGCGGGCGTCGGGGCGGCGGTCCCGGTCGAACCCGGCCGACGCCTCCGCGCTGAACAGCTCGTACGCGGCACCCCGGGCCAGTTCCCCGGCCGGGTGCACGGCGCCGCCGTACCGGACCCGGAGTCCGGTCGGCGTCTCGGGCACCGCACTGGCCGGCGGGGACACGCTCACCGCGCCGACGCTAAGACCGGTCGGCACCGGCTGAGTGAACGTCGGGTAACCGGCCGGGGTCGCCAGGACCGGACCCGCCCGGATCTGCCGGTTCGGCTGGTCACCCGGCGCCGCTCCGGCACCCGCCGCCCGCCGATCGACCCACGGCGCCGGTCCGGCAGCCGCCGCCCCGCCGGATGACCCCACCTGGTACGCCCGCGCACGGGCCCCCGACCGGTGTGTGATGCTGGCGGCGATGAGTCAGCAGCCGACCGAGAGCCGCCGCCAGCGGGCCGCCCGCCGGGCGGGGGAGTATCCACCGGTGCCCGAGCCCCTGCCGGTGCCGGTGCTCGACAGCCACACCCACCTGGACATCACCCTTCCCGAGGCGGGTACGCCGCCGTGGCACGGCCGGTCGGATGATCCGGTGGCGGCGGCGGTCGAGCTGGCCGCCGAGGTCGGGGTGGACCGGTTGGTGCAGGTCGGTGTGGACGTGGTCTCGTCCCGGTGGGGTGCCGAGGTGGCGGCGCGACAGCCGGCGGTGGTCGCCACGGTTGCGCTGCACCCGAACGAGGCGCCCCGGCTCGCCGACCTGGACGAGGCGCTGCGGCAGATCGAGTCACTGGCCGCCGAGGAGCGGGTACGCGGCATCGGCGAGACCGGGATGGACTTCTTCCGTACCGGCGCCGAGGGCCGGGCGGCCCAGGAGGCGAGTTTCCGGGCACACATCGCGATCGCCAAGCGGTACGCCAAGCCGCTGGTGATCCACGACCGGGACGCGCACGCCGACGTGCTGCGGATCCTGGACTCCGAGGGTGCTCCGGAGACGGTGGTGCTGCACTGCTTCTCCGGCGACGCCGAGTTCGCCGCCGAGTGCGTCCGGCGCGGCTACCTGCTCAGTTTCGCCGGCACGGTCACCTTCGGCAACGCGACCGCGCTGCGCGAGGCGGCCAGGATCACCCCGATGGAGCAGATCCTGGTGGAGACCGACGCCCCCTACCTGACGCCGATGCCGCACCGGGGTCGGCCGAACTCGGCGTACCTGATCCCGCTGACCGTCCGGTCGTTGGCCGAGACGACCGGCACCGACCTCGACGAACTCTGCGCGGCGATCTCGGCCACCGGCGACCGGGTCTTCGGCCCCTGGTGACCCCGCCGCTCGCGTAGCCGTAGCCGCTCAGCCGCGGCCCACCTAGCTGCGGCCCACCTAGCCGCAGCCCGCTCAGCCGCAGCCCACGTAGCCGTCGACCCGCGCAGTCGCAGTCCGCGCAGTCGCAGCCCGCGCAGCCGGCGACCCCTGCGTAGCCGTCGACAGGCCCCGGTGCCCCGGCTGTGCACCCAGCTCGACAGTCTGCGCGGCGGCACCTCCCGTCGACCGAGGCAGCCGCCGGTCAGGCCGGTGTGCGCCGGCCGGCGCGAGTGGGACGGCCGTTGCCGGCCGAGGGGGGCGTGCCGCCCGGCTGCGCCGGCACCAGCTCGCCGCCCCCTCCGCCCACGCCCGCTCCGTCCCCTCCGCCCGCTCCGTCCCCTCCGCCCGCTCCGCCAGCGCCGTCCGTGCCTGCTCCGCCAAGGCGGCCCTCGGCGGCGAGCCGGCGGGCCGCCCAGGGCGTGATCACGAAGCCGCGCTTGACCGTCAGCAGTTGCACCCCGGCGGTCCACGCCTGGATGCCGTCGATCCCGCCGAGGGTCTTGGTGGTGAACTCGAAGACGTCGGCGTGGGTCGGCAGGATCACCTCGCACATCAGCGACTCCTGGCCGAGCGTCGCGGCGACGTACCGGACGCCGCGCAGCGCGGCCAGCTCCCGGGCCACCCCGTCGAGTCGGGACGGTGCCACCGAGAGCCAGAACAGGATCTCCGCCTCGAAGCCGAGCGCCGCCGCCGGGACCAGCGTGATCACCTGTACGCAGCCGGTGTTGTAGAGCGACTCGAAACGCCGCCGGACGGTGCTCTCGCTGACCCCGAGCCCGCCGGCCACCGCCTGGAAGCTGTTCCGGCCGTCCTCGCGGAGTGCCGCGATGATCCGCTCGTCCAACTCGTCGAGGTGCGCCGGTGGGCAGTCGTGCACCGGCGGCGGGGCGACGAGTTGGGGCCCGGTGCCGAGCAGGTGCCGGGACCACTCGTGGGTCGACTTGTAGGTGTGCAGTTCCAGGTCGGCGACGCTGCCCTGGATCCCGGGGATCTTCTGCAACCCGTTGAGCAGCACACTGTGCAGGCTGGTGCCCTTCGGCACGAGTACCTCGGCGACCAGGTCGTAGACCCCGGTGACCAGGGCGACGAAGCGGATCTCGGGCATCGCGGCCAGCGCCTGCGCGGCGGCGAGCTGGCTTCCGGCCGCGCAGCGGATCCGCACGATCAGCAGGTCGGCCGGGCCGCCGCCGGGCTGCGGGGCGGCGGCGACCTTCACCAGCCCGTCGGCGAAGAGCTGCTGCGCCCGCCGGGCAACCGTGGTGACCGACGTGCCGGTGAGCTGGGCGATCTCGGTCCAGCTCGCCCGGCCGTTGACCTGGAGCGCGGCGACGATGCGCCGGTCGGTCGGATCGAGGTCGAAGTTGTCGCCCGGGATCATGCCGGGTACGCCGGTACGCCGGCCAGGAACTCCCGGACGACCTGCTGGAACCGTTCCGCCTCCTCCAGCTGCGGGGAGTGTCCGGAGTGCTCGAAGACCACAAGTTTCGCGTCCGGGATCAGCCCGGCGATGGTTTCGCTGCATGCCACCGGCGTGATCCAGTCGTGTCGACCCACGGTGACCAGGGTCGGGCAGGAGATCCCGGGGAGCAATGACTTGATGTCGTAATTAGGCTGGTTAACGGCGAATGCGAAGTTGTGCGTGGCATACCGGTACGGCGTCTTCTCGACCCGCTCCCGCACCCTCTCCCAGTCCAGGTCGTGGTCGTAGAGCGGCAGGATCTCCGCCCAGCAGTCCCGCAGGTCGGCGTCGTCCCGGACCGTTCCCGACATGATCCGGTCCAGTTTCGCCCGGTCGATCGTCACCCGGGCCGAGGCGAGCGCGTTGCGCAGCGCCAGTTCCTGGTTGGCGTTGTCGGCGGCGGTGTCCCGGAGCACCAGCGCGGCCACCCGCTCCGGATAGCGGATCGCGTACTCCATCGCGACGAAGCCGCCGTACGAGCCGCCGGCCATCACGATCCGCTCGGCGCCGGCCCACTGTCGCAGCCCGTCCACGTCGGCCGCCCACTGCTCGTGGGTGAACGGCCCGTTCCCCTCGCTCGCCCCGGAACCCCGGGCGTCGAAGACCACCACCCGGTACTCGTCGGCGAAGGGCGCGAACGACACCCTCGGCTCGGCCATCGAGCCCAGCCCCGGCGCGCCGTGGTGCACGACCATCACCGGCCGGCCCGGCGCGTCGTCCCCCAGCACCAGCACGTTCAGCCGGTTGCCGTTGATCTCCACCATCGTCGGTCCGCCGCTCGTCGGTCCGCCGCTCATCTTCATGCTCCGATCACGATCTCGTCGAGGTCCCGGGGATAGCTGGTGAGCCGCTGCGGCCCGTCGTCGGTGACCAGTACGGTGTCCGAGATGCGGTAGCCGGCGTGGCCGGGGACGTACACCCCGGGTTCGCTGGAGAGCACCATGCCGGGCGCCAGCACCGTGTCGTCGCCTTCGGCCACCCAGGGCGGCTCGTGGAAGCCGAGCCCGATCCCGTGCCCCTGCCGGTGCCGCAGGTACTCGCCCAGCCCGGCCCGGCGGACCACCTCCAGGCAGGCCCGGTTCGCGTCCACACACCGCACCCCCGGCCGCAGCGCCTCGGTGCCGACCTGCTGCGCCTCCCGCACCACCTCGTAGTAGCGGCGCTGCTCCGCCGTCGCCCCGCCGAGCAGGAAGGTCCGCTCGCTCTCCACGAACCGGCCGCCGACGGCACAGCCGAGCGAGAGCATGAACGGCTCGCCGTGCCGCAGCCGGTCCCCGCCGGGCAGCCGGTGCGGCTGCGCCGAGTTCGGGCCGCCGTAGACGAGGCCGCCGGTGAGCATCGGCACCACCACGACGTCGTCGTGCTCGGCGTACATCTTGGCGGCGCCGTAGCGGGTGACGTGGCCGGCCAACTCGGTCTCGGTGGGCAGCTCGCCGCCGCCGGCCGCCGCCTCGGCGACCAGCCGGACCCCCTCGGCCAGCATCGCGTCGGCGATCCGGGCCGCCTCGGTGTGCAGGGCGACCTCCTCCGGCGTCTTGCGCAGCCGCAGCGACCCGACCAGGTCGGTCGGCGTCCAGGTGGTCCCCGGAAAGGCGGCGCCGAGCGCGCCGACCCGGGCGACCGCAGTGGACGGCGCGTAGCCGGCCCGGACCGGCGGCACCGGCACCGCGTCCCGGAGCACCACCCACGGGCTCCGCTCGCCAGGGAACTCCGGATAGACCACCAGGGTGGCGGCGGCCCGCTGGTCGGCGGCGTACTCCCGCTCCAGGTCCGGGACCAGCAGCAGCACGGCGCCGTCCCGGGCCAGGTAGGCGGCGACCGGGCGCTCGTTGGGGAAGTGCGCGAAACCCGTCAGGTACGCCACGTCGAGCGGGTCGTCCAGCAGCAGCGCGTCCAGCCCCGCCCGGTCCAGTCCGGCCCGGACCCGCTCGTGCAGGGTGGCATAGAAGGAAGCGGCCAGTCGCACCGGCTCGTCACCTCGTCCTCGGATTGCGGGCGTCGTTGTACGCCACGGCGAGCAGGGTGGTCGCCACCACCAGCAGCAGGATGGCCAGCGACGGGAAGAGCGTGGTCCACCAGGCGGTGGCGAGGGATCCGGAACGCTGCGCCTGGTGCAGGATCGTCCCCCACGACCAGCTGTTCGGGTCGCCGAGGCCGAGGAAGGAGAGCCCGGCCTCCGAGAGCACCGCCCGGGAGGTGGTGAGCACCACCGAGACCGCGACCACCGGCGCGACGCCGGGCAGCACGTGCTTGCGGATCACCCACAGGTGCGAGCCGCCGATCACGTGCGCCGCCGAGACGTACGGCATCGGCACCACGGCCAGCCCCTGCGAGCGGACCACCCGGGCCACCTCCGGCCAGCTGAAGACCGCGATCACCACCACCAGGGTCGGCACGCTCGGCCCGGCCAGTGCGGCGACCAGGATCATCAGCGGCAGTACCGGCAGCGAGAGCGAGACGTCGACGATCACCCCGAGGACCAGGTCGGCCGGGCGGAAGTAGGCGGCCAGCACCCCGACCAGCACCCCGATGACGATCGCCAGCAGGCTGGCGGCCAGGCCCACCACGATGCTGACCCGGGTGCCCCAGACCACCTGGGCGAAGACGTCCCGGCCCAGGTCGTCGGTGCCGAACCAGTGTCCGGCGCCGGGGCCGGCCAGCACCTGCTCGCCGTACCCGCTGGGATAGTCGGCGATCAGCGGCGCGGCCAGCGCGACCAGACCGAGCAGCAGCAGGATGCCGGCGCTGACCAGGCCGAGCGGGTTGCGCCGGAAGGACTGCCAGGTCTGCCGGGCAACCGACTCCGACGGCGGCAGCCCGCCGGGTGCCGGAGTGCCGGGAGCCGGCGTGCCGGCGGCGGCCGGCGGTGGGGTGTCGCCCGGCGGCGGCATCACGAGTTCGGCGGTCATGACGTACGCACCCTCGGGTCGAGCAGCCCGTAGGCCAGGTCGGTGAGGAGGTTGGCGGCGATCACCGCGAAGGCGAGCATCAGGAACGCTCCCTGCAACACCGGGAAGTCGAGCTGCCCGACCGCCTCGAAGATCGCCCGGCCGACCCCCGGGTACGCGTAGATCGACTCGGTGAGCACCGCCCCGCCGACCAGGAAGCCGAGTTGCAGCCCGACAAGCGTGGTGGTCGGCAGCAGCGCGTTGCGCAGCGCGTGCCGCCAGACCACCTTCCGGTTCGGCAGCCCCTTGGCCCGGGCCAGCGTGCAGTAGTCCTCGCCGAGCGCGTCGATCAGGGTGCTGCGCAGCGTCAGCACGTACGAGCCGAGCTGCACCAGCACCAGCGACAGGCAGGGCAGCACCAGGTGCAGCGCGATGCTGCCGTACGCGGCCAGCCCGTAGACGTCGTCGTCCATCGCCCCGCCGATCGGCAGGATGCCGAAGACCACCCCGAAGACGTAGAGCAGGAAGACCCCGATGCTCGGGATGAACAGCGACTGGCCGGTGATGCCGCCGACCTGGATCAGCCGGTCCAGGGTGCCCCGGGCCCGGGTGGCGGCGAGCACCCCGAGCGGAATGCCCAGCGCCACCGTCACCAGCAGCGCGGAGCCGGCCAGCAGCAGGGTCCAGGGCAGCCGTTCCAGCAGGATGTCCAGCACCGGCTGGTTCTGCCGGAACGACACCCCGAGGTTGCCGTGCAGCAGTTGGGTCAGGTACTCCCAGTACTGCACCGCCAGCGGCCGGTCCAGACCGTAGTCGCGGAGCAGTTCGGCCCGCAGCTCCTCGGTCATCCCCGGGTCCGCCACCGCCAGGGCCGGGTCGCCGGGCAGCAGCCGCAACAGGAAGAACGTCACGGTCACCGCGAACCACATGGTCAGTACGCCGCGCAGCAGGCGGCGGCTGACGAACCGCGCCCCAGCAGACACGTCTCCTCCTCAAGCTGAGGTGTAAGGAAGGGGCCCCCGGTTATCGCTTTCCGTTGTAGCGGGGGCCCTTCCTTGCACTTGGTTAGCTCTTTGTCGCTTGGGCGATCGAGACGGGGTTGACGATGGAGAGCAGCTCGCTCGGCTGGACCAGGAAGTTGGACCACTGCGCCGAGTGCGCGATTGTGAACTCCTCGACGTAGAGCACGTTGTCGTACACCTTGTCGGTGATGATCTTCGCGGCCTGCTGGATCGGGCCCTTCTGGCCGGCCTGGTCCAGCTGCGAGCGGGCCTGGTCGATCAGGGCGTCCAGCTCCGGGTCGCAGGCGTTGGCGTAGTTGATGAAGCCCTTGCACTTGAACGCCAGCGCCAGGTTGGCCGGCGGGTTCTCCATGATCGCCCAGGAGCCGGCGTAGATGTCGTAGTCCCGGGCGGTGTACTTCTCCACGTACGTGTTCCGCTCCAGGCCCTCCAGCTTGATCTCGATCCCGGCCTCCTTGTTGGAGTCCCGGACCAGCTGCGCCCACTTGGAGATGTTCGGGTCGGCCTGGTCGTAGATCATCCGGAGGCTGAGCCCGTCGAAGAGCCCGTCACCGTTGCCGTCTTTGAAGCCCGCCCCGGTGAGCAGCGACTTCGCCTTCGCCGGGTCGTGCGCGTACTCCTTGGCGGTCGGGTCCTGCCACTGCTTCAGGGTCGGGGTCAGCACCGAGGAGTTCGACGAGACCGCCTTGCCCTGCAACGCCACCCGCCGGATCGCCTCGTAGTCGACGGCGGCGGCCAGCGCCTGGCGTACCTCCAGCCTGTCCAGCGGCTTGCGGGCGGTGTTGTACTGCATGTGCGCCCAGCCCAGCGACGGCACCGTGACCAGCTTCAGCTTGCTGTCGCCTTCGAGGGTCTTGGCCAGCGGCGGCGGCAGCGCGTTGGCGATCAGGTCGACGTCGCCGTTGCGCAGCGCCAGTGCCTCGGTGTTGACGTCCGGGAAGACCCGGAACACCACTTCCTTCGTCTTCGGGCCGCCCTCGACCAGCGGGAAGTTCTCCATCCGCTCCAGCACGTACCGCTGGCCCCGCTCCACCGTGGTCAGCTTGTACGGCCCGGCCGAGACCCAGTCTTTGTCGTTCGCGAACTTCTGCACGCTGCCGACCTTGCCGAACACGTGCTCCGGCACGACCGGCATCCAGAAGCCGACGTTCTCCAGGAACGTCCCGTCCGGCTGGGAGAGCTGGAACTCGATCTCCGTCGGCGAGATCACCGTGGACTTCTGGTACGACGAGATCAGCCCGGCCACCACGCCGATCTTCTCCTTGGCGACGGCGTCGATGGTGAACGCCACGTCCTCGGCGGTCACCTTCTCCCCGTCGCTCCAGGTGAAGTCGTCCCGGAGGGTGAACTTCGCCTTCCGCCCGCCGTCGAGGTACTCCCACTTGCTGGCCAGGTACGGCGAGCGCACCCCGTCCATCCCCATGCTCATCATCCGGGGGTACATCAGGTTGGTCACCCAGGTGTCGGTGCGGCTGTTGCCGACCAGCGGGTTGTAGTTGAGCACGTCGGCGGTGGTGCCGATCGTGATCCGGTCCGCCGAGCCGCCGTTGCCGCCGCCGCCCTGGCTGTCCGGGTTGCTGGGCGAGCAGGCCGCAGCCGCCAGCCCTATCGAGAGCGTGCCCGCCGCCACGGCGAGGGCGCGCCGGAATGTACGCATCACCAGACCTCCTCAAGGACGCGCATGATGTTGCCCCCCAGGACCCTGCCGATCTCGTCGTCCGAGTAGTCGTGGTCGACCAGCCAGGAGACGATGTTCCAGTAGCACTCGGCCGGGTTCTCCAGCCCGTCCACATAGGGCACCCGGGGGTGCTCGACGTGGCCGTGCGCCTCGGCGATGCTCAGGTGCGCGGCGAAGGTGTCGTGCAGGCCGACGTGGTCGCCGAAGAGCGTGTCCGGCCCGAAGGCGACGTGGTCGATGCCGACCAGGTCGACGCAGTGCACAAAGTGGTCCATCACCGACTCGATGCTGTGCTCGGGGTGGGCCGGCGAGAGCGTGGTGTGCGGCGCGGCCTCCAGACCGAGCACCCCACCCCGCTCCGCGCAGGCCCGGATCACCTCGTCCGGCTTCATCCGGTTGGTCGGCCAGACGGTACGCGATCCGGCGTGCGTGATGAAGATCGGTTTGGTGGACGCCGTGATCACGTCGAGCGAGGTACGGTCGCCGGAGTGCGACACGTCGATGGCGATGCCGAGCTTGTTCATCCGGCGTACGGCCTTCTCGCCGAAGTAGGTCAGACCGCCGTCGTTGCGCTCCTTGAGCCCGCTGCCCAGGGTGTTCGCCTCGCTGTAGGCGATGCCCATCTGCCGGACCCCGAAGCCGTAGAGCATGTCGATCCGGTCCAGCTCGTTCTCGACCATCGTGGCCGCCTCGGTGGCGAGCACCAGCCCCATCCGGCCGGTCTCGTGGGCGTGGTGGATGTCGGCGAGCCGCTCCACCCGGATCAGGTAGTCCTGGTGGGCCAGGTCCGACAGCCGCATTCCGAGGTCGGCGACGACGTCGGTCCACTTCCAGCCCATCTGGCTGGTCACGCAGCAGGTGCCGTCCATCATGTTGTCGAAGACGGCGGTCATGCCGGAGCGGGCCAGGCCGGCGTACCCGGTGTGGTGCCGCGCGGTCCGGTTGTAGTCGACTGTCTGGCCGATCTCCTCCGGAAAGACCGACGGGTGGTCGTGCAGCGAGATCACCACGTTGTCGGCGAGCAGCCGGCGGACCCGGTCTCGCTGCGCGTCGGTCAGCGAGCGGCCCTGGTACGCCGGCACCCGGCCGATCTCCGGGGCAAGTTTGAACTCCCGGTAGTCGGTGCCTGCCTCCAGGTAGCTGTAGGACGTGTAACCGGTGTAGCGCGGGGCCGGGTCGAGCACGCCGTTCCCTCCTTCGGGTCGGGTCCCACGGTCGGCGGGCGCGCGGTGAATTTCGGCGTCGTGACCTGATGTGGGTGTGGAATGTCGGCGATGTGGGAGCAGAGATTGCCAGGATCAGGCGCAGCGTGTCAACATGTTGCCCAACTCCGGCGCAGATCACGGGCTGGGTGACAGAAATCGTTACGGCGGGAAACAACACGGAAATTCGGGAGGTGTAGTGACCAGCGGGGTAACAGGCGCAGAGCGGTCACCCGACGCCGACCTGCCGGCCGCACTGCGGGTCCGGGACCTCGACGTCACCTTCACCGGCCGGCGCGGCACAGTCCCGGCGGTCCGCGGAGTCGACCTCGACATCGCCGCCGGCGAGGTGCTGGTGCTGCTCGGCGAGTCCGGCTCCGGCAAGTCGGTCACCGCCCGCGCCGTGATGGGACTGCTCGACACCGGCGGGGTGACGGTGCGCTCCGCGCAGACGGTGGTCGCCGGCCACGACCTGACCGGCGCCGACCCCGAGCAGGTCCGGAAACTGCGCGGCGCGACAATGGCGCTGGTCTTCCAGGACGCGCTCTCCGCGCTCAACCCGGTGCTCTCGATCGGCGACCAGCTCGGCGAGGTGTTCCGGATCCACCGCGGACTCTCCCGCCGGGCCGCCCGGGCCGAGGCCGCCGAACTGCTCCGGCTGGTCGGCATCCCCGCCCCGGACCGCCGGGTACGCGACTATCCGCACCAGTTCTCCGGCGGGATGCGGCAACGGATCCTGATCGCCATGGCGGTCGCGCTCGGCCCCCGACTGCTGATCGCCGACGAGCCGACCACCGCGCTGGACGTGACGGTGCAGGCGCAGATCCTGCAACTCGTCGACCGGCTGCGCACCGAACTCGGGATGGGCGTCCTGCTGATCACCCACGACCTCGGGGTGGCCGCCGAGATCGCTGACCGGGTCGCCGTGATGTACGCCGGACGGATCGTCGAGACCGGCACCGTGGCCGAGGTACTCGACGGGCCGGCCCACCCGTACACGGCGGCGCTGCTGCGCTCCGTACCCGACCTGGCCCAGCCCGGCGACCGGCTGCGGCCGATCCCGGGCAGCCCGCCGAATCTGCTGGCACTGCCGAGCGGCTGCGCCTTCCACCCGCGCTGCGACCGGGCCACCGACGAGTGCGCGGTGACCCGCCCACGGCGGCGGCCGCTCGCCGTACCCGGCAGGACCGCCGCCTGCCACCACGCCGAGGAGGCCGTCGATGCCCCCGTCTGACCACCCGGCCGGGCCCGGCCAAGCCTCCTCCGGCCCGGCCGGGTCCACCCCCGGCACCGGGATGCCGACCGTCCTCTCCGCCTCCGCCGGCCCGGACACCGCCGGCCCGCTGACCGCCGGCCCGCTGACCGCCGGCACGCCGACCGCTGGCCCGCCGGCCGGCGACCGCGAGCCGCTGCTGGTCGCCACCGGGGTCCGCAAGAGCTACCGGGCCGGACGCGGACTCGGCGGCGGCGCCCGGGTACACGCCGTGGACGGGGTGGACCTGAGCGTGGCGGCCGGCGAGACTCTCGGAGTCGTCGGCGAGTCCGGCTGCGGCAAGTCCACCCTGGCCCGGCTGCTGGTCGGGCTGGAACGCCCGGACGCCGGCCGGGTCCGCTACGCCGGACTCGACGTCGGCACCGCCCGGGGCAGCCGCCGCCGCGAACTGCGCCGGGCCGTGCAGATGGTCTTCCAGGACCCGGTCACCTCGCTCAACCCGAGGATGCCGATCCTGGACGTCGTCGCCGAACCGCTCGACGTGCACAAACTCGCCCGGGGTGCGGCGGCCCGCCGGGACCGGGTTGCCGAACTGCTGGAGATGGTCGGGCTGGCCCCGGACATGATGCGCCGGTTCCCGCACGAGTTCTCCGGCGGGCAGCGGCAGCGGATCGGCATCGCCCGGGCGCTGGCCACCGAGCCCCGGGTGGTGGTCTGCGACGAGCCGGTCTCCGCCCTCGACGTCTCGGTGCAGGCCCAGGTGGTCAACCTGCTCGCCGAGCTGCAGCAGCGGCTCGGCATCGCCCTGGTCTTCATCGCGCACGACCTCGGGGTGGTCCGGCACGTCTCGCACCGGGTCGCGGTGATGTACCTCGGCCGGCTCGCCGAACTCGGCCCGGCCGGCACCGTCTACCAGGACCCGGCCCACCCGTACACCCGGGCCCTGCTCGGCTCGGTGCCGGTACGCCACCCGCGCGAACGGGGTCGCGAGCGGATCGTGCTGGCCGGCGACCCGCCCAGCCCGGTCGACCCGCCGTCCGGCTGCCGCTTCCACACCCGCTGCCCGATCGCCCAGGACGTCTGCGCCGAGCGCACCCCGACGCTGCTAGTCCCGGCCGGCGACACTCCCGGCCCCGGTGGTGACACGACCGGCCCGGCCGGCGACACCGCTGGCTCCGGTGCTGAGACGACCGGCCCGGTCGGCGAGCGCGTCGCCGCCTGCCACTTCGCCGGTACCCGGTAGCGCCGCCGGGGGCGGCGGGTCCGGATCCACCCGTCGGCCACCGGCGCGGGTCCCGGGCGGGGCGCCTCAGTCGCGGGCCGGGCCGGCGAACGGGTGGTCGATCACGTACTTCCAGGTGCCGTCCGGCTGGCGGCGCACCAGCTCGCAGGTCGTGCCCGCCAGGTCGGTGGGCATCCCGTCCAACCCGCTGGCCCCGGTGATCCGGTACGCGATGCTCAGCAACGTGAGGTCACCGGCGGTGAGGCAGAAGACCCGCTCGAAGTCGATCGTCCCGCCGAGCTCCAGCAACCCGCCCAGGTTGCTGCCGATCGCGTCGAGCCCGGCGACCGGCTGCGCACCGGGCTTCGGCACGATCAGCGCGTCGGCTTCGTAGAGCGCCAGCAGGGCGGGCAGGTCCCGGGCGTTGAACGCCTCGGCGAACCGCTCGTTGACCTGCTCGGGCGAGTGGGCTGGGGGCATCTCGTCGATCCTCCATCATTGAAGCCGTCGATGGCACCAACCCTGCTGGCCCACCGGCACTCAGGACAAGAACGGTCTTTTTTGTAAGGAGCGGACAATGCCTGCACTGCCCGACCGGAGCTGTCGCCTCGACGCACCGCTGCGCGCCGTCAGCGGGCGGTGGAAACCGGCGATCCTCTGGCAACTCCGCTCCGGCCCGGTCGGGTACGCCGAACTGCACCGCCGGATCGACGGGGTGAGTGAGCGGATGCTCGCCCGCCAGCTCCAACAGCTCACCGCCGACGGCGTCGTACGGCGTACCGTCACGCCCAGCACCCCGCCCCGGGTCGACTACGACCTCACCGACCGGGGCGCCGCGCTGCTGCCGCTGCTCGACGAGTTCCTCGCCCGCTGGCAGGACTCCGAACCGTCCTGAGGTGCCACCAGCACAGCTGGCACCGCGGCGGCGGGCGCGGCGGTGGGTGCGGCGGCGGCGGGCGGGGTGGCGGCGGGCGGGGTGGCCGGGATGGTGGGCGGGGGCGCCGTAGGCTGTTGCAGCGTGGCCGCAGACCTGCTCGGACCGACGCAGATCCGGGAACTCGCCGCCCGGCTCGGGGTGACGCCGACCAAGAAGCTGGGCCAGAACTTCGTACACGACCCGAACACGGTGCGCCGGATCGTCGCCGCCGCCGGGCTGACCCCGGACGACGTGGCGCTGGAGGTCGGGCCGGGGCTCGGCTCGCTCACCCTGGGGCTGCTCTCGGCGGCCGGGCACGTGCACGCGGTCGAACTCGACCCGGTGCTGGCCGGGGCACTGCCGGAGACGGTGGCCCGGCACGCCGGCCCGGACGGCGCGGCCCGGCTGACCGTGCACTCTGCCGACGCGCTGCGGACCACCGCCGCCGACCTCGATCCGGCGCCGACCGCGCTGGTGGCGAACCTGCCGTACAACGTCGCCGTGCCAGTGGTGCTGCACCTGCTCGCCGAGCTGCCCGGCCTGCGGCACGGCCTGGTGATGGTGCAGAAGGAGGTGGCCGACCGGCTGGTCGCCGGCCCGGGGTCGCGCACCTACGGCGTGCCGTCGGTGAAACTCGCCTGGTACGCCGACGCCCGCCCCGCCGGCCGGGTGCCGCCGAACGTCTTCTGGCCGGTGCCGAACGTCGACTCCGGGCTGGTCGCCTTCACCCGACGTGAACCGCCCCGGCCCGACGTACCCCGGCGACAGGTCTTCGCGGTGGTCGACGCGGCGTTCGCGCAGCGCCGCAAGACCCTGCGGGCCGCGCTGGCCGGCTGGGCCGGCGGCCCGGACCGGGCGGCGGCGGTGCTGGTCGCGGCCGGGGTCGATCCCGGCGCCCGGGGCGAGGCGCTCGCCGTCGCGGAGTTCGCCGCGATCGCCGCGTCGGCCCCAGTGACCACCCCGGCCGCCGAGTAGGCTGACGGCGTGTCCGGTAGGAGGTGGTCGGCGTGACGGCCGAACCCGTCGATCCCGCGTTCCGGCGGCCCTGGTCACCCGACCCGGTCCGGCAGGGACTGGCGAACCACACCGTCGAGGACATCCTGGCCCTCCCCGGCGACGCTCCCCGCGTCGAACTGCGCGATGGAGTGATCATCGTGGTTCCGTCCCCCACCTTCGGGCACCAGACGGTCGCCAACCTGCTCTGGATGTGGTTCCGGCAGCATGCGCCGCTGGAATACGAGCCGGTGACGGCGGTCGGGGTGCTGATGAGCCACCGTGACACGCTGGAACCGGACGTCCTCCTGCTTCGCCGGCCGGTGGTCCGGGAAAGCCACTACTTCGACGCCGACCAGGTCGTCGTCGCGGTCGAGGTGGTCTCACCGGGGACGCGGCGTCGGGACCGCCTGGAGAAGCCGGCCGACTACGCCGCGGCGGGCATCCCGCACTACTGGCGGGTCGAGCAGGACCCGGTGCACGTGCACGCGTACGACCTGGTCGGCGACCGGTACGAGCTGGTGGCCGAGTCGGCCGACGAACTGGCGCTGGCCAAGCCGTTCGAGGCCCGGCTACGGGTCCGGGACATCGCTGCATGACCGAGGCGTGGCGGCCGGACGAGGACGACGAGCGTCCGCGCCGGCGGATGGCCGGCCCGGTGCGGGTACGGGTACCAGCGAAGATCAATCTTCATCTCGGGGTCGGGCCGCTGCGCCCGGACGGCTACCACGAGCTGAACACCGTCTACCAGGCGATCTCGATCCACGACGAGTTGACCGCCCGGCGCGGTGACACCCTCACCCTCACCATGGAGGGTGAGGGTGCCGGCGAGCTGGCCCTGGACGAGTCCAACCTGGTGATCCGGGCGGCCCGGGCGCTGGCCGCGCACGCCGGGGTGCCGGCACACGCCCGGCTGCACCTGCGCAAGCAGATCCCGCTCGCCGGTGGCCTGGCCGGCGGCAGCGCCGACGCCGCCGCCGCGCTCGTCGCCTGCGACGCGCTCTGGGGCACCGACCTGAGCCGCGACGACCTCGCCGGGATCGCCGCCGGGCTCGGCTCCGACGTCCCGTTCCTGGTGTACGGCGGCACCGCGCTCGGCACCGGCCACGGCGAGACGGTCAGCCCGATCCTGGCCCGCCCGGTCACCTGGCACTGGGTGGTGGCGATCGCCGACAGCGGCCTCTCCACCCCGGCCGCCTACGCCGAACTCGACCGGCTGCGCGCCGAACACGCCGCCCCGGCACCGTTGCGCAACGCGGACGCGCTGCTCGCCGCCCTGCGCGGCCGGGACCCGGCCCGGCTCGGCCGGGCACTCGGCAACGACCTCCAGGCCGCCTCGCTCTCGCTGCGCCCGGCGCTGGCCGAGACGCTGAAGGCCGGCGAGGCGGCCGGGGCACTCGCCGGGATCGTCTCCGGCTCCGGACCGACCTGTGTCTTCCTGGCCACCGACGGGGGGCACGCCGACCAGGTCGCCGCCGAACTGACCGCCTCCGGGCTGTGCCGGGCGGTCCGCACGGCGTACGGGCCGGTCCCCGGCGCGCGGGTCGGCTGACCGGGGCGACTACCGTCTGAGCACATGGCCAACATCGTCAATCTGGACCGGGTCTCCAAGGGGTACGGCGCGGCGGGGCAGTTGCTCACCGACGTCTCCCTCGGCCTGGAGGACTCGGACCGGATCGGCGTCGTCGGGCTTAACGGCACCGGCAAGTCCACCCTGCTGCGGCTGCTGACCAGGACCGAGGAGCCGGACAGCGGCCGGGTGACGCACCGCCGGGACCTGCGGGTGGCCTGGTTGCCGCAGAATCTCGTACTCGATCCCGAGGCCCGGGTCCGGGACGTGGTGCTCGGCACCGCCTGGCTCGACGAGGGGTTCGGCGCCGAGCACGAGTGGGCCGGTGACGCGGGCGTCCGGGCGATCCTGGACGGGCTCGGCATGCCGTACCTCGGGCTGGACCAGCCGGTCGGGCCGATGTCCGGCGGCGAGCGGCGGCGGGTCGCCCTGGCCGCCCTGCTGGTCCGCACCGCCGACCTGCTGATCCTGGACGAGCCGACCAACCACCTGGACGTGGCCGGGGTGGACTGGTTGGCCCGGCACCTGGTCGGCAAGCGTGGCGCGCTGGTGGTGGTCACCCACGACCGGTGGTTCCTGGACGAGGTCTGCACCGCCACCTGGGAGGTCGCCGACCGGACGGTACGTGCCTACGAGGGCGGCTTCGCCGCCTGGACGCTGGCCAGGGCCGAACGGGAACGGGTGGCCGCGGCCACCGAGGCACGCCGGCAGAACCTGCTGCGCAAGGAGATCGCCTGGCTGCGGCGCGGCCCGCCGGCCCGGACCGCCAAGCCGCGCTTCCGGATCGACGCGGCGAACGCGCTGATCGCGGACGTACCGCCGCCGCGGGACACCGTGTCGCTGCAACGGCTGGCCACCGCCCGGCTCGGCAAGCAGGTGTACGACCTCACCGACGTCACCCTGAACGCCGGGGAGAAGCCGATCCTGCGGGACCTGACCTGGCAGGTCGGGCCGGGGGACCGGATCGCGGTCGTCGGCGCGAACGGTGCCGGCAAGACCACGCTGCTCCGGCTGCTGGCCGGGGTACGCGGTCCGGACGGCGGGCAGCTGCGGACCGGATCGACCGTCCGGCCGGCCTTCCTCTCCCAGGAACTCGCCGAGCTGCCGGGGCAGCTGCGGGTGCTGGAGGCGGTCGAGGAGGTGGCCCGGCGGGTCGTACTCGGCGACCGGGAGGTGAACGCGTCCCAGCTCGCCGAGATCTTCGGCTTCGACGACCGCCGGCTCTGGACCCCGGTCGCCGACCTCTCCGGCGGTGAGCGGCGCCGGCTGCAGCTGCTGCGGCTGCTCGCCACCGAGCCGAACGTGCTGCTGCTGGACGAGCCGACGAACGACCTGGACACCGACACCCTGGCCGCGCTGGAGGACCTGCTCGACTCCTGGCCGGGCACCCTGATCGTGGCCAGTCACGACCGCTACCTGGTCGAACGGGTCACCGATGTGGTGTACGGGATGTTCGGCGACGGCCGGCTGGTGCACCTGCCCGGCGGCGTCGACGAGTACCTGGCCCGGGCCGGCACGACCGGTACCCCGGCCGCCCCGACCGCCCCGGCCGGGCGGGACAACGGTGCGGTGGCGCCGGCCGGGCGGGACGGTACGGGGCTCTCCGGCGGGGAGTTGCGGGCGGCCCGCAAGGAGCTGAGCCGGCTCGAGCGGCAGATCGGCAAGCTGGAGCAGCGCGAGGCGACGCTGCACGACCAGATGGCCGAGCACGCCACCGACTACGGCCGGATCAGTGAACTGGACGGCCAGCTCCGGGCGGTACGGGCCGAGCGGGAACAGGTCGAGGAGGCCTGGCTCACCCTGGCCGAGCAGGTACCCGAGGGTTGACCGCCGCCGGCGCCCCACCAGCGGCGGCGGGCACCCGGGCCTGCCCGGTACCCGCGCCCGGCGGCGACCCGGGCCTGCCCGGCGGGGGTGTCCGGCGCCACCCGGATGCCATGCGGAAGAATCTGTACCCGACCCTTCCTGGCAACGGCGATGGAGACTGCTGATCATGCACAACCCCGTCAACCACCCCGCGCGGCCGGTCTTCCGGGCGATCGGCGGGCTGATCGGCCTCTACCTGGTGGCCTTCGGCGTGCTCGGCTTCGTCCAGATCGGTGGCGGCGAGTTCTTCGCCCAGGACGACACCCTCGTGCTGGGGCAGGGGACCAACCTCGGCTACTCGGCGCTCGCCACGGCACTCGGCCTGGTGATCCTGCTCGCCACCCTGTTCGGCCGCAACGTCGACACGGCTGTCGACACGTTCCTCGGGTACGGCCTGATGGCGCTCGGCCTGGCCGAACTCTGCGTGCTGCGTACCGACGCCAACTACCTCAACTTCAGCATGGCCACCAGCATCGTGACGATGGTCCTCGGCCTCGTCCTGCTGATGTGCGGCATGTACGGCAAGGTCGGCTCCGAGGAGGAGGCCAAGGCCTGGCAGGACGCCCGTCTGGTGCTCTGATCGGGGCGTTCGCCGGGCGAGCCCCGTCGGCCCGGGTGACAATCCGGTAGGAAAGTCACCCGGTGCGACGAGGAGGGGCCGTGGCACACATTCCGGTCAACCATCCGGCCCGGCCGGTCTACCGGGTACTCGCCGGGCTGATCGGCCTCTACATCGTGGTCTTCGGCGTCTTCGGGATCGTCGAGACCGCCGGGGAGGACCTCTTCGGCCGGGGCAGCCACTGGGTGCTCGGGCTGCGCACCAACCTGGCGTTCGCGCTGGCCTCGGTGGTCTTCGGCCTGGTGGTCCTCTTCGGCGCGGCACACCGGGGAAACCTCGGGCACCTGCTGAACCTGGTCATCGGGGTGGTCTTCCTGGTCGTCGGCCTCGCGATGCTGACCGTGTTGCAGACCGAGGCGAACTTCCTCAACTTCTCGATGTCCACAGTCATCGTGTCGATGCTCTTCGGCCTGGTGCTGCTCGCCACCGGCCTCTACGACAAGGTCGGCCCGCCCGAGCACGCCGAGCCGGAACCCGAGGTGCGGGACAACTCCGGCGCCCGCCCCGCCCGCTGACGCCGGCGGGCGGCAAGCGGCGGGCGGCGTCCGGTTCAGCGGGTACGTCGGGTGAGCAGGGCCGGCTTCGCCTCCAGGTGGGACAGGCCGTTCCAGGCCAGGTTCACCAGGTGCGCCGCCACGGTCTCCTTGCGCGGCTTGCGTACCTCCAGCCACCAGCGGCCACTGAGCGCCACCATGCCGACCAGGGACTGCGAGTAGAGCTCGGCGAGCTTCGGGTCGTACCCCCGGCTCTTGAACTCGGCGCCCAGGATGTGCTCCACCTGGTGCGCCACGTCGTTCATCACGCTGCTGAAGTTGCCGGTCGCGGAGAGCAGCGGCGACTCCCGGACGAGCACCCGGAAGCCGTCGGTCTCCTCCTCGATGTAGTCGAGCAGGGCCAGCGCCGCCTGCTCCAGCAACTCCCTGGGGTGCCCGGCGGTCAGCGCGGTGGTGACCCGATAGAGCAGGGCGCGAACCTCCCGGTCGACGACGACCGCGTAGAGGCCCTCCTTGCCGCCGAAGTGCTCGTAGACCACCGGTTTGGAGACCTTGGCCCGGGCGGCGACCTCCTCGATCGAGGTGGCGTCGAAGCCGCGCTCGGCGAAGGCCTGCCGGCCGATCGCGATGAGCTGCTCCCGGCGCTGTGCCGCGGACATGCGTACCCGGGAACCGGACTTGGCGGGCGGCGGCGGTGGTGTCGGGGCCGGAACCTGCCGGCGCCCGACCCCGCGGCTGTCACCCGGACCGTCCGTCACCTCGTCATCCCGCTGCCGCTGCCGTCCCGCGATGCCGGGCCGGCCCGTGTCGTTCCTGGTGGCGCCCTCGTTGCGCTCGGTCACCTGGCCATCCTGCCAGGCATACGCTCGTGGCCGGGTGCCCGGGCGCGTCACGGATCACCGCGAGGGTGCTGATTTGAGCAGTTTGGCGGCGATCCGGTCGGGCTTCGGCCACCGCACGTCGTAGGCGGCGCCGACCTTCTCGAACAGCCAGATCGTCCGGGCGGAGATGTCCACCTGACCGCGGAGTACGCCGTGCCGGGCGCAGGTCGGGTCGGCGTGGTGCAGGTTGTGCCAGCTCTCCCCGAAGGAGAGGATCGCCAGCGGCCAGAAGTTCGTCGCCCGGTCGCCCTGGCGCACCTCGAACGGGCGCTCGCCGTAGACGTGGCAGACCGAGTTGATCGACCAGGTGATGTGGTGCAGCAGGGAGATCCGGACCAGACCCGCCCAGAAGAAGGCGGTGAGCGCGCCCTGCCAGGACCAGGTGATCAGGCCGCCGAGCAGTGCCGGGGTGAGCAGTGAGAGGGTCACCAGCAGCGGGAAGAGCCGGTCGACCCGGCTGATGTCCTTGTCGGCGACCAGGTCGGGGGCGAACCGCTCGCGGTTGGAGAGCTCGCGCTTGAACAGCCAGCCGACGTGCGCGTGGAACAGCCCCTTGGTGAGCCCCCAGACGCTGGCGCCGAACCGCCACGGCGAGTGCGGGTCGCCCTCGACGTCGGAGAACGCGTGGTGCCGGCGGTGGTCGGCGACCCACTGGGTGATGTTGCCCTGTACGGCGAACGAACCGGCCACGGCGAGCGCGACCCGCAGCCAGCGCTTGGCCTTGAACGACCCGTGCGTGAAGTACCTGTGGAAGCCCACCGTGATGCCCAGCCCGGCGACCACGTACCAGACGCCGGCGATCGCGATGTCGGTCCAGCTCAGCCAGCCGCCCCAGGCCACCGGCACGGCTGCGAGCAGGGCGAGGAAGGGAACGGTGACGAAGGACCAGAGGGCGAAGAGAATGCCCTTGGACTGGACGCCGTCGGTGAGTGGCTTGGGACCCTTCTTGGCCCCGGCGGCCGGCGGTTCGAGCAGGATGGCGGACATGGCACCTCGCTGAGCGTAGGGGAAGAGCGCTAACTTACGCCTACGTCACCGTAACCTACGCTCTCGTAGTCTGCCATGGACGCGAACCTGAAAATCCGCTGGCAGCCATCGACGGATCCTGTCGTACGCCCGTTCTGGCCTGCTGGTCATGGTCGATCCGTTGGCCGCCGAGGCGCGGCGGCTGCGCACCGTCGAGCTGCTGTCCGCGCGGGAGATCCGGCGACGGCTGGGCATCGGCGGGGACCGGTTGTCGGCGCTGCTGGCAGATGTTCCCCCGCCGGAGTGGACGAAACGGCCGAACGCCAAGGACGAGTTGCGGGCCAGGGCCGTGGCGTTGCGGGAGGGCGGGCGGTCGGTGCCGGAGATCGCCGCCGAGCTGGGGGTGGCGAAGTCGACGGCGTACCGCTGGGTCCGGCACCTTCCGCTCGACCGCGACCCGGAGGCGGAGGCGCTACGGCGGACGCACGCGCAGCGGATGTCGGAGGCACGTTGGGCACGGCACCGGACGACCCGGGACGCCGCCGAGGCGCACGAGCACGACCGCGCGGCCCGTGAGGCGGGTCCGCTGAGCGCCCGTGACCTGCTGATCGTCGGCGCCGCGATCTATTGGTGCGAGGGGACGAAGTCAAAACCGTGGCGCCGTGACGACCGGGTCGTCGTCATCAACAGCGACGTCCGGTTGCTCGGCATCTTCCTGCGCTTCCTGGAGAGCTGCGGGATCGACCGGAGCGTTCCGAGCTATCGCCTGAGTATCCACGAATCGGCGGACGTCGACGCCGCGACCCGGTGGTGGCAGGCGACACTCGGGTTGCCGGCCGACCGGTTCCGGCGTCCCACCCTCAAACGCCACCAACCGAAGACGATCCGCCGCAACACCGGCGACGACTACCGGGGGTGCCTGATAGTCGACGTCCCGCGCAGCCGTCAGCTCTACTGGCGAATCGAGGGCGTGATCGCCGCGCTCGACGGTGCCGGCGCCGAGGGGGTGGGGTCGACCGTGGGCGAGACGCTAGGCTAAGGCCGCACACCTTCGGCCGTGGTGTAATTGGCAACACCCAAGATTTTGGTTCTTGTGTTTCAGGTTCGAGTCCTGACGGCCGAGCTCGCACGTCAGCTGTCCTGCGCTGTTTGTCCGGTCGAGAACGCGCGAACCGTCCTCCGGAGTGCGGCTAGCATGAGGCCGCAAACTGCCAGTCGTACCGACGGGAGCATTCTCGTGTCCCAGCCCCGCCTCCGCACCGTCGTCGTCCTCGCCGCCGGTGAGGGCAAGCGGATGAAGTCGGCGCTACCCAAGGTGCTCCATCCGATCCTCGGCCGCACCCTGCTCGGCCACGTGCTGGCCGCGGCCGCCCCGGTGTCGCCGGACCGCACGCTCGTGGTGGTCGGGCACGGCGCCGAGCGGGTCACCGCACACCTGCGCGACGTCGCCCCGTACGCCGAGCCGGTGCTCCAGGCCGAGCAGAACGGCACCGGGCACGCGGTCCGGATCGCCCTGGAGAGCGCACCCGAGACCAGCGGCACCGTGGTGGTGCTCAACGGGGACGTGCCGCTGCTGCGCCCGGAGACCGTCACCGAACTGGTCGCCGCGCACGAGGCGGCCGGAGCGGCGGCGACCGTACTCGCCGCCGAGGTGGCCGACCCGACCGGCCTGGGCCGGATCGTCCGGGGGGCGGACGGCGGGCTGGAACGGATCGTCGAGGAGCGGGACGCCAGCCCGGCGCAGCGGGCGATCCGGGAGATCAACGCCGGGATCTACGCCTTCGACGGCGCCCTGCTGCGCGACGCGCTGGGCAAGCTCTGCACCGACAACGACCAGGGCGAGGAGTACCTCACCGACGTCTTCGGCCAGTTCGCCGCGACCGGCGAGTCGGTGGCGGTGCACGTGGCGGCGGACGCCACCGAGACGCTCGGCTGCAACGACCGGGTCGAGCTGGCGGCGCTGCGCCGGCTGCTGCGCGACCGGGTCAACGAGGGCTGGATGCGCAGCGGGGTGACCCTGCTCGACCCGGCGACGACCTGGATCGACGTCACCGTCACGCTCGGCCGGGACGCGGTCGTCGACCAGAACACCCAGCTCTGCGGGGCGACCACCGTCGGTCCGGAGGCCGCCGTCGGCCCGGACACCACGCTCGTCGACACCACCGTCGGAGCCGGGGCCACGGTGGTCCGGGCGCACGCGACCGGAGCGGCGGTCGGCCCGGGAGCCAGCGTCGGGCCGTACGCGTACCTGCGGCCGGAGGCGACGCTGCGGGAGAAGGCGAAGGTGGGCACCTTCGTCGAGGTGAAGAAGTCCGAGATCGGCGAGGGGGCCAAGGTGCCCCACCTGAGTTACGTCGGCGACGCGACGATCGGGCCCCGGGCCAACATCGGCGCCGGGACGCTCTTCGTGAACTACGACGGGGTGAACAAGCACCACACCGTGGTCGGCGAGGCGGCCTTCGTCGGCTGTGACACCAGCCTGGTCGCGCCGGTCGAGGTGGGCGCCGGGGCGTACGTGGCGGCCGGCAGTGCGGTGACCTCCGACGTACCGCCCGGCGCGCTCGCGGTGACCCGGGCACAGCAGCGCAACGTCGACGGCTGGGTGCTGCGCCGCCGGGCCGGCACCAGGTCGGCGGCGGCGGCGGAGCGTGCCGGACAGCTGCCGCCCGGCGCAAGCGAAGGTGAGCCAACGCACGAGGGCTCCGGAGCGGATGAAGCTCGCCCGGCCCCGGGAGATACTGCAACCGAATAGTCTCTCCGCCCAACACCGGGTGACCCACCGACAAACGGGAGCAGACGAGCCGATGGGCAGCATCGTCGCCGAAAATCGCAAGAGTCTGATGCTCTTCTCCGGGCGGGGTTTCCCGGAGCTGGCAACGGAGATCGGTGAGGTGCTCGGGGTGGCGCCGACACCTGCCGACGCGTACGAGTTCGCCAACGGCGAGATCTTCGTCCGCTTCAAGGAGTCGGTGCGTGGTTCGGACGCCTTCGTGGTGCAGTCCGTCACGCACGGCGTGAACAAGTGGGTGATGGAGACTCTGATCATGGTCGACGCGCTCAAGCGCGGTTCGGCCAAGCGGATCACCGTCGTGCTCCCCTTCTATCCCTACTCCCGGCAGGACAAGAAGCACCGTGGCCGGGAGCCGATCTCGGCCCGGCTGGTGGCGGACCTGCTCAAGACGGCCGGCGCCAACCGGATTCTCACCGTCGACCTGCACACCGCGCAGATCCAGGGCTTCTTCGACGGGCCGGTGGACCACCTGTTCGCGATGGACATCCTGG
Organism: Plantactinospora sp. WMMB782; assembly: GCF_049179135.1. Taxonomy (NCBI): domain Bacteria; kingdom Bacillati; phylum Actinomycetota; class Actinomycetes; order Micromonosporales; family Micromonosporaceae; genus Plantactinospora; species Plantactinospora sp. WMMB782. The sequence goes on from NZ_JBMHMC010000007.1 coordinate 3,545,942, forward strand.
CCGAGTACGTCCAGCGCAAGTACGCCGGCCGCCCGATGACGGTGGTCGCCCCCGACTCCGGCCGGGTACGCGTGGCCGAGCGCTGGACCGACCGGCTGGGCGGCTGCCCGCTGGCCTTCATCCACAAGACCCGGGACCCCTCCAAGCCGAACCAGGTGGTGGCGAACCGGGTGGTCGGGGACGTCGAGGGTCGGGTCTGCCTGATCGTCGACGACATGATCGACACCGGTGGCACCATCTGCAAGGCGGCCGAGATCCTGCACGAGGCGAAGGCCGCCGACGTGCTGGTGGCCTCCACCCACGCACTGCTCTCCGACCCGGCGACCGAGCGGCTGAAGAACAGCCGGATCAGCGAGGTGGTGGTGACCAACACCCTGCCGTTGCCGCCGGAGAAGCAGCTCGACAAGCTCACCGTGCTCTCCATCGCCCCACTGCTGGCCCGGGCGATCCGTGAGGTCTTCGACGACGGCTCGGTGACCACCCTCTTCGGCGGCCTGAGCTGAGCGCAGGGAGGGCGACCAGGCGCAGTACCAGGCGTCGCCGGCGCTGCCGGACTGAGCTGAGCGCCGGGGCTGGCGTGCCGGGTGCCTGCGGCCGGACCACCGGCGGTGCCGCGCCCGGTGCAGGCGGCTGACCCGCCCGCTGGTGCCACGGCGCCGGTGCGGGTGAGCGGCTCGGTAGGGGGAATTGGCGGATCGCGAAGCTACCGGGCTGACTGGGCGGGTACCGCCGGAGACCCGCATCCGGGCTCGGGTAGACTGGTGCGGTTGCCACGGCGAGGGTGCTCTGCGGGCCGCTGAAAGCAAGCGCCGCACGGAGGCACCGTCATCGACGCGGTGCTCCGGGCAGTGGCCACACGCGCAAGCCCCCAGCGAGCCCCTCGCCCTAGCACCGCCAACCGCCAGCCGACGTAGCGCCGCAGTGACAGTATCAGGAGTCTTCCCGTGTCCGAGGTAAAGATCAGCGCCGAGCCCCGTACCGAGTTCGGCAAGGGTGGTGCCCGTCGTACCCGCCGGGCCGGTAAGGTGCCCGCCGTGCTGTACGGCCACGGCGAAAAGCCCAAGCACATCGCGCTGCCCGCGCGCGAGTTCGCCGCCGCCATCCGGCACGGTGGCGCCAACCAGTTGTTCGCGATCGAGATCAGTGACGGCACCCAGGCGCTCGCGCTGCCGAAGGCCATCCAGCGTGACCCGATCAAGGACACTTTCGAGCACATCGACCTGCTGCTGGTCCGGCGGGGCGAGAAGGTCACCGTCGAGGTGCCGGTGCAGCTGACCGGCGAGCCGGCCCGGGACACCCTCATCGTGCACGAGCGGGACACCCTGTCGGTGACCGCCGACGCGACCCGGCTGCCGGAGGGCTTCGAGGTCTCGATCGAGGGTCTCGAGGTCGGCTCGCAGGTGACCGCGGCGGACGTTCGGCTGCCGCAGGGTGTGGAGCTGGCCGCCGACCCGGAGCAGATCCTCGCGCTCGTGACCCAGGCGCCGACCGCCGAGCAGATGGCGGCCGAGGCCGGCGAGGAGCCGACCGAGGAGGCCGAGGAGGAGGCCGGCGCCGAGGGCCCCGGTGCCGAGGCCGAGGCCGAGGGCGACAACGAGGGTGCGCCCGAGCAGGCCGCCGCCCAGGCCTGAGCCACGACCGTCTGACAGGCGCCCCCGCACGTTCGGGGGCGCCTGTTCGCCTTACCCGACGAGTACCGCACGACGAGTACCGCACGACGAGTACCGCACGACGAGAACGGCACGACGAGGACCGCCCACCGGCCGCCCGCATCCGCGTCGCCGAAGGGGCCGGGAGAGTGAGAACTGGGGGAGAGCGGCGTGGCGGAGGAGCTCGGACCGTGGTTGCTTGTCGGTCTCGGCAACCCCGGCAAGGAGTACGCGCGGCACCGGCACAACGTCGGCTTCATGGTGGCCGATTTGCTCGCCGAGCGGATCGGCGCCAGGTTCGGCCGGCACCGCCGGGCGGTCGCCGAGGTGGCCGAGGGACGGCTCGGGTTCGGCGGGCCGAAGCTGGTGCTGGCGAAGCCGCTCACCTACATGAACCTCTCCGGCGGGCCGGTGACGGCGTTGGCCCAGTTCTACAAGGTGCCGGTGGACCAGGTCGTCGCCGTGCACGACGAGTTGGACATCCCGTACGGGCAGATCCGGTTGAAGCAGGGCGGCGGCGAGGGCGGGCACAACGGGCTGCGCTCGATGTCGAAGTCGCTGGGCACCAAGGACTACCTGCGGGTGCGGTTCGGGATCGGGCGGCCGCCGGGGCGGCAGGACCCGGCCGACTTCGTACTCTCGGAGTTTTCCACCGTGGAGCGCAAGGAGCTGGAGTTCCTGGTGGACCGGGCAGCCGACGCGGCGGAGGCGATCGTGAGCCGGGGCCTGGAGTGGGCGCAGAACGCCTACCACGGCGGCTGACGTTCACCTCCGGGCGCCGGTCGCCGGTGCTGAGCGGCGGGACCGGTAGTCTGTGCCGCGGGGTGAGGAGGCTAACAATGATCCCGTGTCAGGCGGCCGGCCACGACGGCTTTCCGGAGGTGTGCCGATGACCGCGCCACCCGTGATCGACGGTGAGTTCGCCCGCTGGCTGGCGGGTCGGGCCGGCCAGGCACTGCTGGAGCTGCGGGACGAGCTCGGTTTCGCCGACCCCGGGGCGTTGAAGGCGGCCGGCGACAAGGTCTCGCACGAGCTGCTCCGCACCGAGCTGGCCCGGTGGCGGCCGGCCGACGCGGTGCTCTCCGAGGAGGACGAGGGGGCCCGGCTGGCCTGGGCCGCCGGGGCCGAGCCGGAGGTGGCGCCCCGACTCGGCGCCGACCGGGTCTGGATCATCGACCCGCTGGACGGCACCCGGGAGTTCTCCGAGGAGGGCCGGGCGGACTGGGCGGTGCACGTGGCGCTCTGGTCCCGCCGGGCCGCTACCGCGCACGGGCTGGTCGCCGGTGCGGTCGGGCTGCCCGCCCAGCACCGGGTGGTCGCCACCGACCAGCCGCCGGCGTACCCGCCGATGACGCTGCCGACCGCGACCGGGCAGACCGGGTCGACCGAGCCGGAGGGCACCGGCCGGCGGGTCAGGCTGGCGGCGAGCCGGAGCCGGCCGCCGGTCTTCCTCACCGACCTGGCCGCCGAGATCGGCGCCGAGCTGGTGCCGATGGGCTCGGCCGGCGCGAAGATCGCCGCCGTGATCAGCGGCGAGGTCGACGGGTACGTGCACGCGGGTGGCCAGTACGAGTGGGACTCGGCGGCACCGGTCGCTGTGGCGACGGCCACCGGGCTTTTTGCTTCCCGTATCGACGGATCCGCGCTGAAATACAACCAGCCCGATCCCCGGTTGCCGGATCTCGTGGTGTGCCGCAAGGATCTCGCTCCCCGGTTGCTCGCAGCGTTGCAGCGGCACCTCCGGGTAGCCTAGGCCGGGCGATGGCGACTTAACCGACCGGGAGGATCTGGAATTCCCATGGGCGAGCAGCACGGGCGTGGGTCGGCATGCGTCGGAACGGGCGGGGTGACGGCATGACCTCACCCGCTGCCTACCGGGTCTCGCATCTCGACGCGCTGGAATCCGAGAGCGTCTTCGTCATCCGCGAGGTGGTCGCCGAGCTGGAGCGGCCGGTGCTGCTCTTCTCCGGCGGCAAGGACTCGATCGTCATGCTCCGGCTGGCCGAGAAGGCGTTCGCGCCGGCCCGGATCCCGTTCCCGGTGATGCACGTCGACACCGGGCACAACTTTCCCGAGGTGCTCGAATACCGCGACCGCCGGGTGGCCGAGCTGGGGCTGCAACTGGTGGTCGCCAGCGTGCCCGAGGCGCTGGAGTCCGGACTGGTGCAGGAGCCGGCCGACGGGATGCGCAACCGGATCCAGACGCCGGTGCTGCTCGACGCCGTGGAGAAGTACCGTTTCGACGCGCTCTTCGGCGGCGCCCGACGGGACGAGGAGAAGGCCCGGGCCAAGGAGCGGGTGTTCAGCTTCCGCGACGACTTCGGCCAGTGGGACCCGAAGAACCAGCGCCCCGAACTCTGGTCGCTCTACAACGGCCGGCACCACCCCGGCGAGTCGATCCGGGTCTTCCCGCTGTCGAACTGGACCGAGCTGGACATCTGGCACTACATCGCCAGCGAGCGGCTCGCGCTGCCGTCGATCTACTTCGCGCACCAGCGCGAGGTCGTCGAGCGGGACGGCATGCTCTACGCGGTGAACGAGTTCATCCGGCCCCGGGCCGGCGAGACGCCCTTCGTCGAGCAGGTGCGCTACCGCACCGTCGGCGACGCGTCGTGCACGGCGGCGGTCCGCTCGGCGGCGGACACCGTCGAGCTGGTGATCGACGAGGTGGCGGCGACCCGGATCACCGAACGCGGTGCCACCCGGGGCGACGACCGGGTCAGCGAGGCGGCGATGGAAGACCGCAAGCGGGAAGGGTACTTCTGAGATGACCGCGACCGTGGTCCCACCGGCCGAGGCCCGCGCGATGGACCTGCTCCGGTTCGCCACCGCCGGCAGCGTCGACGACGGCAAGTCGACGCTTATCGGCCGGCTGCTCTACGACACCAAGTCGCTCTTCACCGACCAGCTCGAAGCGGTCGAGGCGGTCAGCGCGGCCCGGGGCGACGAGTACACCAACCTGGCGTTGCTCACCGACGGGCTGCGGGCCGAGCGGGAGCAGGGCATCACCATCGACGTGGCGTACCGGTACTTCGCCACCCCCCGGCGGAAGTTCATCATCGCCGACACCCCCGGGCACATCCAGTACACCCGGAACATGGTGACCGGGGCGTCCACCGCCGACCTGGCGCTGATCCTGGTCGACGCCCGGAAGGGGCTTGTCGAGCAGTCCCGCCGGCACGCCTTCCTCTGCTCGCTGCTCCGGGTGCCGCACCTGGTGCTCTGCGTCAACAAGATGGACCTGGTCGACTGGTCCCAGGAGGTCTTCGAGCGGATCGCGGACGAGTTCACCGCGTTCGCGGCCAAGCTCGACGTGCCGGACCTGACCGTCGTGCCGATCTCGGCCCTGCACGGCGACAACATCGTCAGCCGCTCGGACAACTCGCCCTGGTACGAGGGCCCGTCCCTGCTGCACCACCTGGAACACGTGCACATCGCCAGCGACCGCAACCTGGTCGACGTGCGGTTCCCGGTGCAGTACGTGATCCGTCCACAGTCGACGACGGTGACCGACTACCGGGGCTATGCCGGGCAGGTCGCCTCCGGGGTGCTGAAGCCGGGCGACGAGGTGATGGTGCTGCCGTCCGGGTTCACCAGCCGGATCGCCGCGATCGAGACCGCCGACGGCCCGGTCGAGCAGGCGTTCCCGCCGATGTCGGTGACGGTACGCCTCACCGACGAGATCGACATCTCCCGGGGCGACCTGATCTGCCGGCCGCACAACGCCCCGGCCGTCGCCCAGGACATCGAGGCGATGCTCTGCTGGATGGACGAGACGAAGCCGCTGCGGGTCGGCGGCAAGTACGCCATCAAGCACACCACCCGGTCCGCCCGGGCGGTGGTGCGCGGGCTGCAGTACCGGCTCGACGTCAACTCGCTGCACCGGGACGAGTCCGCCGCCGAGCTGAAACTCAACGAGATCGGCCGGGTACGGCTGCGCACGACGGTGCCGCTGCTCGCCGACGAGTACCGGCGGAACCGGACCACCGGCGGCTTCATCGTGATCGACGAGTCGACGAACCGTACGGTCGGCGCGGGGATGATCGTCGAGACCGGCTGACTCCGGTCGGCGGCACCCCGACACGGCTGGCAAACAACGCGATCGTCCATCGTCCTAGTGGGACGGTCAACTGTCCTTCATCCACTCACGGCGGTGCCGGTGCTCGCCGCCGGCTGGGTGCCCGCGTTTTCCGCCCGATGGCTCTCCCACCACCCTCGGTGGCATGCTGGCGGCGGTGGCCGGAGTGTTCGGGCTCTCTCGCTGATCTGGCGACGCCGTTGACGCCGCCGGGCCCTTCCCGGTGGGTCGGGAAGGGCCCGGCGAGGTCGTTGTCGGGGTCGGTCAGGGCAGTTGGCCCGGCCGGTCGACGATCGCGACCCGGAGCAGTGCCGACGCGGAGTGCAGCGACTCCTTGCCGTCACGCAGGTGCGACAACCGAGTACCGAGGTAGGCGTGGGTGTCCCGGTCGAAGACGAGGTCGTAGTGGGCGCCGATCACACCGGGCATCCGAATCGCCACCCCGTGCCGGCCGGCCGCGTCCACCACGTCGTCCGAGACGACAACCGCTCCGGGTTCCTCGGCCAGCAGTTCGAAGAGCGCCGCCAGTGCTCGGGGCGGCACATAGCCGTCGAGCATCGACCGTGCGGTGACGTACGGCATGTGTTCGGAGGACGTCTCCTCGTCGGCGCCTTCCGGCAGATGCAGCTCGACCGGGTGCTCCCGGAGGTGTCGGAGCAGTTCGTCCGGGTCGGTGGGCAGGTCGCCGTGGTACGCCGGCGGCGGGAACGCGTCGAGCTTCCTGTCGGGGTCCGCGGGGTCGTCCAGGCGGAGCACCTCCAGTTCACTCCACCCGTCCGGCCCGGTCTCCGACTGGTACCGCCGCTGGGTGTGTGCCACTCCTCCGGCCGACTTCCACAGCTGCACCCGCCCGGTCACGTACGGTCCGCTGCCCGGCGTCTCCTGCGACGTCGCCAGGACTTCCGTGAAGACGTACTGGTCGGGGCGGGCGGTGAGTTCGGGCTGCTGCCGCGCGGCAGAGGCCGCCAGTCGGAAGATCTCCGACGCGCTTGCCGTGGGCGGCGGCTGGTCGCCCGTCTCCATCGTCTGGACCGCCAGCACGCCGGCGGTCAGGACAGCCGCCAGCCCGAATGCGCCGGCAAGCCGCCAACCGTGCCGGAACCGGGCACGGGCGCCGAGCGGACGGGCCGCCGGACTCGCCTCGGAACGCCGAACGACATGTGTCTTCAGGTCCGCGAGCAGCTGATCCTCGAAGCCGTGCGAGGACTCTTCGATCCTGGTCATACCGTCATCTCTTTTCATCAAGCAAGGCTGGTGGCCGGGCGGGCGAGCAGGGCACGGACGGTGCGACGGGCACGATGCAGGCGAACCCGGGCGGCGACCGGGGACACCCCGAGCGCGATGGCCGCATCCGCCACGGTGAGGCCGTCGACGGCGACGAGTTCGATCAGGGCCCGGGTCTCCTCGGGCAGTTCGCGCAGCGCCCGATAGGTGTGCCGGGCCGCCGACTCGGCGTCGATCCGCTCCTCGATGCGGGCGATGTCGTCGACGGTCAACTCCCGCCGTCCGGCCAGCCGGCCGTTCACCCGAAGCCGTTGGGCCGCCCGACGGCGGTCGTCGGCGATGACGTTGCGGGCCACCCCGAACAGCCAGCCGAGCTGGCTACCCCGCTCCGGCCGGTAGCCGTCCGCCGACTCGATCACCGCCAGGAAGACGTCGGCGGTCAGGTCGGCGGCGAGGTGTGGGTCGTCGACCCGACGCGCCACGAACCGGCCCACCGCATCGATGTGCCGACGGTAGAATGCCTCGAAAGCTGCTGGATTGGTGCCGATGTCGGAGATGTCTTCTTCTGTCGGCCTGGGATCATGCACAGGGCCGTCCTCTCTTGTCGCCGTTCACACTCCTTCTTCGTACGGCGGTCACCAAGTGTTACTCCTTCCGGCGGAATAACCGCAGTCAGCGGCTGACGGTCGTACCCCCTCGACCGGGTCGAACGGGTCACCGAACGAGCCGGCTACCGAGTGCCATCCGCCGATAACCCGAGCGCGCGGGTTGTCGCGAGGTCACTACGCTGGGGTGCCTGCCGCTGAACCGTCCGGGGCGGGCGCAGCGGCGTCGACGTGCCAGAGTGTGGACGGAACAGGAGGCGTGCACCGATGCAGGACGCCCGGTGGACGACGATCACCCCGTCGCAGTTCGACCACGAACGGGCCGCGTTGGAGCACGTCCGCCGGCTGTTGCCGGACGCCGAGCCGTACCGTGCCTGGTCGAACTTCACCTTCACCGCCGACACCGGGCACGTCTACGAGATCGACCTGTTGGTGGCAGCTCGGGCCGGCCTCTACCTGGTCGAGATCAAGAGCCTGCACGGCCGGCTGACGAACAGCGGCCCGAACTGGATCGCCGACAACCAGCGGGACAACCAGGGGTCCGTCCGTACCTTCGACAACCCGCTGCACCTGGCCGACCTGAAGGCCAAACGACTCCGCTCGCTGCTGGACCGGCAGGCGGCGAAGCAGAAGCTGAAGGTGCGGGTCCCGTTCATCCAGGGGGCGGTGTTCCTCTCCGCGCCGGATCTCCAGGTCCAGCTCGACGAGCACCAACTGCACTGGGTGTACGGCCCGGAGCCGCACCCGGGACAGCCAGCCGGACCACTGCCGGGCATCTGGTCAGACCTGCTCGGTGCGCTGCCCCGGGACGAGCGCCGGCAGGTGACCCCGGAGGTGTCGAGGGCGCTGCCCAGGTTGCTCAGGGAGGTGGGCATCGCGCGGAGCCGCCGCTACGAGCAGGTCGGCTCGTGGCAGCTGCAGGCCAAGCCGTTCGACGTCGGACCGACCTGGCAGGACCATCTGGCCGAGCACGCCCAGTTCGCGCACGAGCAGCGCCGGATCCGGATCTACCTCCTGGAGCGCAACTCCGCCAAGGCGGAACGGGCCAGCATCGAGCGGGCCGCCCGCCGGGAGATGATCGCCCTGCACGGGATCAGCCATCCGGGGATCGTGCAGGTCGACACGATGGAGCCGCACGAGGGCGGCCCGGCACTGATCTTCCGGCACGACCCCCGGGCGGTCCGGCTCGACCACTTCATGGCTCAGTACGGCGAACGCCTCGACGTCGGCACCCGGATCGGGATGGTCCGGCAGCTGGTGGAGGCGATCGGGTACGCCCACGGCCGCCGGCTCTACCACCGCAGCCTCTCGGCCCGGGGCGTGCTGGTCACGCCGGGCCAGCGGCAGCGGGGTGAGCCGGAGGAGGCAGCCTGGCTGCGGCCACAGCTCCAGATCAGTGACTGGCAGGCGGCCACCCGCGGGCCCGACTCGGTCGGCGGCAGCGCGGACGCGCTGCGCATCTCCCCGTCGTCGCGGCTCGGCCCGCACCTGGAGCGCTCCGCCGAGGCGTACCTGGCGCCGGAGTCGAGCGCGCCGGCACCGGACCCGGTGGCCCTGGACGTCTTCGGGCTGGGCACCCTCGCCTATCTGCTGCTCTCCGGTCAACCGCCGGCCGCCAGCCGGGCCGAGCTGCTGGCCAGGCTGGCGAAGGAGGACGGCCTCCGCCCGTCGTCGACTGTCGACTCCGTCTCCGAGTTCATGGACGAGCTGGTGCAGGCGGCCACCGCGCCGGTGCCGGCCCGCCGGCTCGCCTCCGTGGCCGAGTTGCTGGAGATGTTGCAACTGGTCGAGGAGGAGTTCACCGCACCACCGGCGGTTGCCGAGGAGCACATCGACGTCCTGGAGGCGAAACTCGGCGACACGGTGCTCGACTGGCAGATCAGGAAGAAGCTCGGCACCGGTTCGACCTCCCGGGCCTTCCTGGCGGAGAACACCCGGACCGGTGCGCTGGAGGTGCTGAAGGTCGCGCTCTCCGACGAGAAGGCGGCCCGGTTGAGCCACGAGGCCCAGGTGCTGCGCGGGCTGCACAAGGACTCTAGGGTGATCCGGCTGGCCCGGGAGGAGCCGATCGAGGTGCCGCCGCGCTGGATGATCGTCCTGGAGCACGCCGGGGAGAAGACGCTGGCCCGCAAGCTCCGCGAGGACGGCCGGCTGACCGTCGACGAGCTGGAGACGTACTCCGACTATCTGTTCGGGGCGGTCGACCACCTCCAGGGCGAGGGAGTTTTCCACCGGGACATCAAGCCGGACAACATCGCGATCAGGATCCGACCGAACCGTACCCGTCAGCTCGTCCTCTTCGACTTCTCGCTGGCCGCGCTGCCGGTCGACGAGATCGAGGCGGGCACCCCCCGCTATCTCGACCCGTTCCTCGGCACCACCACCCGGCCCGTCTACGACGAGCAGGCCGAGCGCTACGCGGTCGCGGTCACCCTGCACGAGATGGCCTCCGGTGAGATCCCGGTCTGGGGCGACGACCTCACCAACCCGCTGCACACCGAGGGGCCGCCGGTGCTGGCGGTCGAGGCGTTCGACCCGGCGATCCGGGGCGCGCTCGTCGGGTTCTTCCAGCGGGCGCTGCACCGGGACGCCGGGCAGCGGCACGCGTCGCTGAAGGAGATGCGGGACGCCTGGCAGCAGGTGTTCCGGCAGTCCGACCACACCGCCCCGGTCGGCTCCGAGCACCCGGCCGGCTCGGAGCATCCGGATGTCGAGGTCGAGACGACGGTCGCGGACCGGGACGAGGCGGCGGCCAGGGCGACCCGGGCGACCGTACTCGAAGCTTCCGGGCTGACCCCCCGGGCGGTGTCGGCGGCGCACCGGCTCGACGCGACCACCGTCGGTGACCTGCTCGGGCTGGGCTCGAAGCAGCTCTTCACCCTGCCGGGCCTCGGCGCCAAGACCCGGGGCGAGTTGCAGCAGCGGTTGCGGGAGTGGCGGGTCCGCCTCGGCGAGCAGGAGTCGGGTCCGGCGCCGTCACGCAATCGTGTGGAGGCGCGCGCCGAGATCGCCGCGGAGACGGTACGCGCGGACGAGCGGCCGGGCGCCGACGGCAGGTCGCCGACGGACCTCGCCCGGATCGGGCTGGACGCGGTCGCCGCCTTTCTGGTGCCGCAGCATCCGAACCAGAAGCAGGTGGAGGCGGTACGCCTGCTGCTCGGCCTGCCCGACGAGGCGGGTGCACTGCCGGACCTGCCACCCTGGCCGCTGCAGTCGCAGGTGGCGAAGCGGATCGAGGTCAGCGCGGGCCGGGTGGCGCAGTACCTGATGGCCGAACGCAAGCGCTGGCACGCCGACCCGGTGCTGGCCAGTGTCCGCGCCGAGCTGATCACCCTGCTCGCCGAGAGCGGTCGGGTGATGGAGGCTACCGAGCTGGCCACCGCGCTGCTGGTACGACGCGGCTCGGGGGAAGACTTCGAACCGGTACGCCGGGCGGTGGCCCTTGCCGTGGTCCGGGCGGCCGTCGAGATCGATCCGCTCGCGGACGAGCCGCGATTCGCCGTACGGCGGCACGGTGATCCGTCGCCGGAGCGCCGGAACCGCGACCGGCTGCTTATCGCCCTGGAGGTGGCGGCCGACGAGTCACCCGACACTCCGTCCGCTCCGGCGCTGCTCGACCTCGCCGACGCGCTCGGCAAGGCGGCGGACCGGCTCGCCGAGCTGGAGGTGCTGCCGAGCCCGGCGACGGTACTGCGCGAGCTGGCCGCCGTCACCGTGGGCGACCAGGGATTCCGGCTCGACGACCGGCGGATGGTGCAGTTGGCGGCGGTGGCTTCGGCGCGGGCGGCGGCCTCGCCCCGGCTGGAGATCTATCCGCGTGATCTCGATCCGGTGCGGGCACTGCGGCTGACCCAGGCCGGTCTGGTGCCGCCGTCGACCACCCAGCGGCGTGCCGAACTGCGCGAGAAGGACATCCAGCAGCGGGTCGCCGCACGGTTTCCGGAGATGCCGCCGCTGCCCGGTCATCCCCGGCTGGGGCACCTGCTCGCCGAGGCGGGCTTTCCGCTGATCTACCGGAACGGTGCCTACCACGCGCGGCCGGGGACCGGTTCGTCGACCAGGATGTCGTCCCAGCAGCGCCGGTCGACCGACAGCAGGATGACGATGTGGAACGCGGCCTCGCCGGAGTTGGCCGCCGCGTTCCGGGCCGAGGACCAGCTCGGCCGCACCGGTGAGGAGGGCGGGTTCCGGGCGCTGACGGTGCGCACCGACCGGTATCCGGCCGCTCAGCACGAGCTGGTCCACCGGTTGAACGCGCGTCCGTGCAATGTGGCGGGACGGTTCCTGGCGCAGCTGCGTACCCTGGTCGAGGCCCGGCCGAAGCCGACCTGGAAGACGGTGCTCGCCGCCGACGCGGCCGACCCGAACTCGCGGGACGCGTTGAAGCTCGCCGAGTTCGCCACCCGGACCTGGCAGCAACTCCGGCCGGAGCTGCTGGCCCTGCCGGACAGGCGGCTGCCGCTGCTGCTCTTCGACGCCGCGCCGCTGGCCCGGTATGGCGCGATGGAGCTGCTGGAGGAGTTGGCGGACCTGGCCCGGGGTGGGGCGGGGGCGGTGTGGCTACTCTGCCCGATGGAGGATCCGGGGCAGCTTCCGCGGCTCGATGCCACGGTGGTGCCGGTGGCTCAGGACGAGTGGGTGACGCTGCCGGACGCCTGGGTGGCGAACGAACACCGACACGGCCGGCCGCCGCAGTGACGGGCGGATGGGGACGACCTGAATGACTCAGTGGGCGGCCAGGGCGTCCACTTGTACCCGAAAGCTGGAACCGACGAGTCCGGCGACGAACAGGATGGTCAGGGTAGGTTCATGCTTGCCGAGCCAGCCGGAGAGCACAGCTCGCAGCCGATCCATATCGATGTCGCCGACAAGGTAGACGGTCAACTTCATTACGTCGTTGATCTGCATGTCGGCGGCGAACAAGTTCCAACGGACGTTTTCGAGCGCGGTCGTCAGTTGTTCGATCGAGTCGTCCGGCACATGTCCGCCAGGTAGGATGCCGAGCTGGCCGGAAAGCACCACCCACCGGTGCTTCGGACCGATCTCCACTTGGTGGTGGAAACCAGCAATGGGTGGATGGGCCCGGCCCGGTGAGGGGTTTCTAAAGATTCTCATCGCTGTCCTCGGTCGTTGGCTTCGTCGACGAGATCCGCTGTAGTGCCCTGCTGGTCCGTCACTTCGGCCGCCTACGGCAGCAGGGCCGGATCAGTTCGGGCCGGTACGGGAGAGATGGGCCACGGCCTCCTCGGTGATGGCCTCCACGAACTCTCGAAGAAAGGCGATGGCCTGCTCGACCTGTAGCGTAGGTGCCCGAGCATGCAGGTCCGTACTGATGAGAAGATTCCCATGCCGGAGTTCGTAGATAACCTCTATCGCAGCAGCGTCGAGATTCTCAATGCTCGGGTACTCTTTTGGATCCATCGGGAGCATCAACTGGACGTAGACCCCTTCGTCCCACCAGCCACTGATCTGCTGGGATGACGCACCGAACTGGCCGGCCCGTTCATGAGTTCTCAGCGAGAACACCTTTGACTCGTGGCCGCGTTCGGCATCTTCGTGGGTCGGGTGCGTCCTCAGACTGACTGTGCCCCTCGGCTCGAATTTGCCGATCCCGGTGCGGAAGCGATCACTCTCGTCATAGGTACTGACGCCGCAGCTCAGGTAGACGTAGCTACCACGAGTGTCGAACTTTACTGTCGGATCGTCTGAGGATCTGAGTTTCAGACCGGAACCTGCCGCGACCTCCGCCATCTTCATACCCTCGCATGTGTCAGCGGTTGGCTGCCCATACGTCACGCCTGGTTCTTGAGTCTTGGTCGGCTCCGGGCCGGAAGCGCATCCGCTCATGACGAGGGCGCTCACGGCGGCCAGTGCTGCCCAGGGTCGAGCGATGGGATAGCGGGTCCGACGGCGCACGTGCATGCCGACAACTCCGTTCATCGGGCCTGCGGTAGATAGAAACCACTGCTGTTGGTGCCGTTGAGCAGCCGGGGCTGCGGGGGCACCAAACGTCCGTCCTTGCCCTCCGGGGCATCCCGAATCATGTCGATCCGGGCGAGGACGGTCTGCACGTCGTCGTTGAGGGCGTAGTACTGCCTCTCCGAGTTACCATCGATCAGGGTGATGGCATCGGTCAGGGCGTGGAGTAGTTCTTCGGCCGTGCCTCCGGTCATGACATGCTCATCCATGGGGTTTGGCGCTGCGCCGCTCGCCACTGCGGAGGTGCCGGCGCTGGCCATGTCGAGGCTGTTGGCCCAGAGATCCCGGCCCTTTGCCATGGGTACGAACGCGCTCACGATGATCATGGCGTGCTTGGTGGACTGTTCCTGCTGCTGCGCTGCTGCCTGATGGGGGCGTCGGTGTAGTTGCTCCAGGAGCGCATCGCGGGTAGCGTGCAGCACGTTCATCAAGCTCTGCTGGGTGAGGTCGACAGTCGCGTGCGCGGCCTCCAGGCCGGCGACGAGCGAAGCGAGCATCCGATGATGGCTTGCCAAGGTGTGCTCGAACGGGTCGTAGAAGTTGCCGGCAAAATCATCGGCCGCCTCACCGGACCAGTTGCCCAGGGTGTGCCGCAGCTTGCCGAAGTCGTGGGGCACGAAGTCTTCCAACCGGGCCAGTGCGTCCCGCACCGGTTGGACGATGTCGTTGAGATAGACGGATCCGGTGGGATGCGCCAAAGGCTTGACCATCGTTTTGATCGAGTCCATGTTGTCCGAAGCCCACCCTGCGGCTTTCGTCTTGAGCTCGTCGATCTGCTTCTGGATCACCTCCTCTATCGAATCCTGCCAGATCAGGCGTGGTGGGAACGGCGGCGGCACGCGCCACATACGGCTGAACGAGACAGTTCCGGTGAAGTCCACCTTGATCCAGGAACCGGGGGCGCTCCCGAGAGCGGCTATCTCGGCGAAGATGTCGAACGAACTGGACTCGATGTCTTGCATGTACGCGAACACCTGGTCGATGTAGTGCAACTCGGCCAGGTAGGTGCCGATTTCGTTGAGGTACTGGTGCATCTGGCGATAGTCGAAGGGGATCGAGTTGTCGACCATGGCGTCTCCCGTCTGGCCAGGTCAGTCAACGACGTTGCGGGGAATGCGGGGATCTGCCAGGGGTGGATCCCCAGGGGCCGGGGGATCGGGCGGGGCGAGGGCGGGACGCTGGTAATCCGAGGCGTTGTTGCCCAGGAGCCGGCTGAACTCATTGGCAGCCGCCTCGTCCGTGGCCGCGTAACGGTCGGCAATCGTGACCAGCGCGGCGCCGACCTCCGACATCCGCAGCGAGGTCAACCGCAGCACGCCCTGCACCTCGGCGCGCAACTCCAGCAGACGCTGCTGGGCCGGACCGATGCCTCGGCCGGGCAGATGGAACTGCCCTTCCATCGCCCCGGCCGTCCGGTGGACCATCACGGCCACGTCGGCGTAGGTCTTGGCGATCTGGGGCAACTCGTTGCGGCCGGCCCGGTAGAGGTAGTAGAGGTGGGCACCGAGTTCCCTGCCCGAGCCCACATCGCCGACGCTGGCGTCAGCGCCTCGATACTCCGGCCGCCACCCAGGCTCGGTTGTCTCCATGATCCGAATACCCCCGGTTGCAGGTGAATTTGCTTCGGAGGTTATAGCACGAAGGGCGACTATCTCGTCACGCTACAGTCGGAAACCTGTGGATAACCTCGAGTCGACTAAGCGTCCTACCCGAGCTGGCATCGTCGCCACGGCAAGGCGGTCCGCCATCATGGTCCGGCTGGGTTCAGCAATCCTGGCTATCCTCCGTCTGCAAGCGGGGTTGCCCAACTATCCGGTGATCTTGTCAGTTCGCAGGCTGAGATGGGCCTGGAGGTAAGCCACTGCTCGGAGTCACATCACAGTAGACGTTGACCTCGGTACGGGCCAGGTCCGTGTCGGGCAGCCTGCTGCCGAAAACCAGCGCCCGTGGGCTGAAGTCGCCTGCCGCGCAGAAATCAGCTTCTCGGGTACTGTCGAACGCCCCGCCGACCACCGCTCCGGCTGCATTGCGGAACACCATGGTTATGCCCCGGCCGCCAAGGGCACGGCAGGCGTTGGAGTTTGCTGCCAGGCGCACGGTGACTAGACCATCCTCCGCCAGCGGCGGCTGGGTGGGGTCGAGTTGTGCGCTGATCGTCGGGAACGTCCCCGTGTCGGTCTCCGGAATCCATTGGGTCCGGAGCAGGTCGAGGTCAGCCCGGGCAACTTTGAGCCAGACGCCTGTCCGGCGGAAGTTCGTTGAGTTGAGCGACGCATAGGTGCCGACTACCACACGCTCACCGGGCCGAATGATCGGAATCTCGAGGTGGTAGTGGAACAGCGCCGGATCGTCGAGCGCATAGTCACCGTTCGCGGCATGGGCTCGGAAGATCACCCGCGTCCGGTAGGCAACGCGGGAACTCGTATTCTTCAGAACGGCACCGATGCTGACCACGCTGTCGTTCTCGGTCTGTGTGAAGCCGGTCTCGATCACTGTGACGGCACCGCCTGACGGTGCCGCGATCGTCGTCCGGTCGTAACGATTGGGAACCGCCAGGGACAACGTCTCGGGCACTTTCGGGTACCGGCAGGCCGCAGCCTTTGGCTCGTCGTTCGGCTGCTGCGCCCACCACACGCCCGCCGCAGTCACCAGCAGCACCAATACAGACGTGCTGGCGAGGAAGATCGTGCGGCGCCTCACTGGTATCCCCGCATCCTCAGAAGGTTGCCCGAGCCGAGACCTCGGCCGCGGACGTCGTCGCCACGATACGCAGACCGCCAGCTCGGCTCGGTCTCCAAGGTCCGGCTCCCCCGATCGAGGCGAATTTGCCACGGAGGTTATAGCACGAAGAGCGATTGCCTCGTCACCCTAGAGTCGGGAACCTGTGGATAGCGTCGATGCTCCTACCATCCAACCCCTCGATCAGGATCCGTCCTCCTGGGAGGTGTTCCAGGTGTTTGCCTCGCCGCCAATCTGCTGGATGAACTGCTGTTCCAGGCTGTCCAGGGCGGCGGTGCGCTCCCGGATGAAGTCTTCGCGGTGATCGGCGAGCAGCTGGGCCAGCGCGGCTGGCGGGATGCCGTGGCTGACCGTCAACGGCCGGAGCAGTTTCAACGGAAGGTTGAGCAGGGCGTCGCGTACGGGGGTGCCGGGTGGGGTGGGCAGGACGATGCGGTTGGCGATGCTGGCGGCGTCCCGTGTCCCGGTGACGATCCGGCGGTAGGCGGCCGGTCCGGAGCGGGCCAGCAGGTCGACCAGGTCGATCGGTTCGCCGTCGAGCCCGTAGCGCTGGCCGAAGTGGTTCAGCTCCCAGAGCAGGAAGGCGCGTACCCGGCCGTCCTCGGTGTCGAAACGTTCCGGTAGCGGTTGGGGCTGCTGGCCGGGCAGGCGGAGCGGGGCGCGGCCGGTGGCGTAGGCGCGTATGTGGTGCAGGGCTCGGCGGAGTTGGAAGGCGTTGCCGCCGACGAAGGCCGTCGACCACGAGATGTTCCAGAACCAGCGGACCAGGGCCCGGCCCTGCGCGCCGTCCGGGTCGGGGCGGTGGTGGAAGAAGAGCGCGAGCAGCGTGAGCTGCTGCGGGTACGGCACCAGCCAGGCCACCGGCACCCCGGCCTCGTACCGGAGGAACCGCACCGCCCGGTGCAGGGCGACCTCGGCCTGCCCGACGATCCCGTCGAGGGTGTTGCCGACCCGGTCGGCGAGGGCGGTCCAGCGGGCGCCCTGCACGTCGTCCTCGCCGGTGATCGCGACGATGGTCTGGAAGACCGGTTCCGCGGCGACGTCCCCGAACCCGCTGTCGGCGATGCTCTCCCGGATTCCGGAGATCCGGTCGGTCAGGGTATCGGCGTGCTCGGCCTGGTAGGTAAGCGCGGAGACCATCTGGTCCGGGCTGATCTGCCGGCCGCTGCTGTTGACCCGGGAGAACGCCTCGACCGCGTGCTCCAGGTCGCCGCCGAAGAGCCGGACAACCGGAATCTTGTACGCCTTGATCCGCTGGGCGACCTGCTCGGCCTCGTCGACCAGGGCCCGGTGTGGTCGTCGGTGTCGGCGAAGACCTCCGGAGCCAGCTCAACTCGCAGCGGCGTCCCGCTTCGCCCACTGGGCCGGGCCAGCGCCCGGGTTTCCGCGTAGTCCTCGGAGAAGATGCCGGTCGGCCAGTAGTCGAGGTTGCGGTCGGCGCCGATCAGAATCCGTCGGGCCTGGGCGGCACCGTCGGACGGTTCCACGACAAGACGGCCACGGTGGCGGGGTCCACCTTTCCCTCGGCGATGCGTCGCCGGAGCCGGAGCAGGAACGTCTCGCTGTGCGTCTCGATCGAGAACCGGACCGGGGTGGCCTCGACCGCCGCGAGGTAGAGGTCGGCGAGGTCGGCGTGCGCGGCCGGATGCAGGTGCAGCTCCGGCTGCTCGATGATTTCGAGTACGGGTCGATCCGGCGGACTGACCACGTCGAGTGCCCGCTGCACGAAGATCGGCAGGGCCTGGGCGACCCCGGTGCCCCCGTCGGCCAGGTTTACCGCGAAGTCGGTGCCGGCCGCCGAGCGGAGTACGACGGACCAGACCTCACCCCGGCTGACCAGGTCCAGTTTCCAGCCGGGTAGGAGTTCGGCGAGACCGGCGTTGACCTGCCGGATCAGCTCGCCCTGCCGGCCGGCGGTGTCGCTGGCGAGGATGCCGGCGGCGTGCAGTCCGGTGCTGCCAAGCTCCTTCGACATCCGGGCGGGGAGCAGGTAGCGCCGCTGCGGCTGCTCCCGGAACGGCCCGAAGTAGCGGACGATGGGAAAGTTCTGCCGAAAGGCATCGACGGCCTGGTACAGACCGATTTTCATGCCTCCTGGCGCCGTGTTTCGTCCGAATAACAGGGTGGATTCTGCCGGCAGCAATCCGTGAAACGGGATTGTGGCGCCGTCCCAGTCTCGTCGGCTATTTCGACCGAGTTTCGGGGCTGCTCAGCCGGGTCGTTCAACTCCCACTCCGGCCGGGCCAGCCGGGCCCCGTTCTGGGACAGCTCCAGCGCAGACACGACCTGCGAGTCGTATCGATCTCCGGCGACGTTCTGCACGGTTCCCTGAAGCCGGGTCGACTCCAGAGGGTGCTCGACGGTCAGGTCGAGGTTGATGTTGCCGTGCGGGCGGCGGCCGTGGATCAGGTCGACGAAAAGGCCGACCAGCCCTTCGCCGAGGGCGTCGAGGTCGAGTGGGGTCGGCGCGTTGGTGTGGATGCCGGAGTCGAGCAGCACCGGGGCGCGTACCAGGGCGCTCTTGCAGGAGTTGTTGCGGCCGAGGACCACTGTGATGGGCCGCAGCTCGATGTCCTGCCGTTGGGCGAAGCACCGGTAGTTGCCGAGGGTCATCCGGACCAGAGACATGGGCCAGACCATAGTCGGGTGATCGGATGGTTGCGTACCGCCATGATGGAGGGCCTGGCCGCCCGGCGGTAGCGTGGACGGGCATGGGGGACGAGGTTCGTGCCGGCGCGGTGGAGATCGCCAGGGTCGCGCAGTCCTATCTGGATAATTCCACCGAACTCGCGTCCGCGTTGCGTGCGGTGCGCGCCGACGCCGTGCTCTCGCCGGCCGACTTCGGGCAGGTCAGCCCGGCCGGGCAGCTCACCGACGCCTACAACACGGTGACTGCCGCTGCCGGTACGGCCGTCGAGCGGGTCATCGGTGTGCTGGAGGTCGACAACGAGAGTCTGCTCCAGGTCGCCTTCGCCTATCGGCAGGCCGACGGGCGGGCGGCCGAGCGGCATCGCCGCGACCATCCGAACATCCCGATCTAGGAGAGGACGCGCCGATGGGTATCCCGCCGGAGGATCGGGAGATCCGGGTCGACGCCGCGTTCTGGGACTTCCAGGCCAACCCGGGCCGGATCGAGAGTGCGGCATCCGCGTGGCGGCGCTTCGGCAAGGCGACCGTCGCAGTCGGCGACGACATCGAGGCGGACAGCCGGAACCTGCTGGGCTCGCAGTGGTCGGGAGCGGCTCGCGACTCGTTCGGCCAGCACCAGTCGAAGGTGTTCGGCAGCCTCGACACGATGGGCGGCCAGGCCGACCGGCTCGCCTCGGCGCTGGAGGGCGTGGCCGAACTGCTGCGGTGGTATCAGAACGCGCTGGATGGCGAGCGCGAGCAGATCATGGGCGCCGTGCCGAGCTGGCGTTCGGGTGGTCAGATCGTCTTCCGGTGGAACCAGCCCGAGCAGGCGACCCAGGTCAGCGAGGCGACCAACCGGGCCGGCAACCTGCGCAAGGAGCTTGAGGACGCCCTGAAGGGAAAGCTGAGCGGCTTCTCCGCCGCGGAGTGGGACGCCATCTCGACGCAGTGGGACAGCGTCTCCTCCGGCACGGCCGAGCCGTTCACGCTGCCGGCGGAGGTGACCGGTGTCTCGGTGCTGATGGTCGACGGCCGGGCCGTGGTCAACACCGGTCCGGGCAACGACAACGTCAGGGTGACCCGCGACCCGGCGACCGGGCAGGTGGTCGTCGAGGTCAACGGTGTCGCGTATCGCTACCCCGAGGGCACGCCGGTGACGATTCGCGCCGGGGAGGGCAACGACACGGTCGAGGTGCCCGCGGGCACCAACCTGAGCCTCACCCTGCTCGGCGGCGACGGCAGCGACAAACTGCGCGGCGGGGACGGCGACGAACGGATCGTCGGCCTGCACGGCGACGACACCATCTCCGGCGGCGCCGGGAACGACTATGCCTCGGCCGGCTCCGGCCGGGACTACGCCGACGGCCAGGGCGGCGACGACCTGCTGGCCGGCGGGCGGGGCGACGACGTCGTCTACGGACTGTCCGGGAACGACAACATCGCCGGCGGCGAGGGTGGGGACTACCTCGAAGGCGCGACTGGCGACGACACCGTGCACGGCGGGGCCGGCCGGGACATCGTCTCCGGCGGCCGGGACAACGACCGGCTCGACGGCGGCTCGGGCGACGACGTGGTCTACGCCGGGCATGGCCGCGACACGGTCTCGGGTGGCGGTGGGGCCGACACCGCCTACCGGCAGGACGAGGACCAGGTGGCCGGGGTACGGCAGGACATCCGGATCGAGGTGAGCGACGCGGCACACTACATCAAGATCGACGGGCCGGCCGAGTTTCAGGAGCGGGTCCGTGCCGACCTCGACATGATGCGCGCCTCCCCGGTCGGGCAGCAGATGCTCGCCGAGATGGACGACATCCGCAACGACTCGGCCGCCGTCGCCGCCGACTGGCCGGTGCTCGGGGACATCGCGTACCAGGGCAACCCGCTTGTCATCGTCGCCGACGCCAACAAAGCCTCGTACAGCACGAACTGGGTTCTGGGCGAGGACTACAAGGTCAGCTACAGCCCGGAGCGGCTGTCGACGGCGCCGTCGAACGAGCGCCCGCCGGTTGTGGGTCTCTTCCACGAACTTGCGCACGTCTACGACTTTGGAAACGACACCTCCGCCTCCGGCACCCATCAGGGGCCGGACGATGTCGGGGTCAAGAACAGCGAACGGCAGGCGGTCGGCCTGCCGATCGACGAGGACGATGACCCGAGCACGCCCGACCAGGTCGACCCCGACCACCCCTACCGCTACACCGAAAATGCTCTGCGCGACGAACTGGGCCTGCCAAAGAGGACGTCCTATTCATGATCAAGAAGTTGTCCCTCCTCGGCTGCGCTGCGCTCACCGTCGTCATGCTGGCTGGCTGCGCGGACCCGTACGACGATTTCGAGCCGGAGTGGGTCCCGACCGGCACCAAGCCAACGGCGAGATTCGACGCCGAAGTCACCCCTCGATCGGAAACCGCGCTGGCCATCCGCTACACACTGCGCAACCAGGGGACGGAACCGATCGTCGCCTACGTCGGGGTGGAGGACGGCGTCGCGTCGCATGCCAACGATGTCTATGTGAGCGTGCGGAAGGATGGCACGGTCGAGCTGGCCAAGCGCACCTTCGACATCCCGCCCGGAGTGAACGCCGACGGGATCGTCACCATCGAAGGCACGGTTGTCGCACCCGGCGAGGAGTTCACCGAAGAACTCACGATCTACCTGCCGCTGGAGGGCAACCGCCCCTACGTCGGCAAGGTCAAGCTCCCGGACCCGGTGCGGGAAGTCGTCTTCTGTCTCGGCGTCGTGCTGCAGAGCGAGGCTCCCGCGCCGAAGCCGGCCAACGACGGTCGCGGGAAATATCCGCTGAACGGGCCACAGCATCTCTTCTGTTCGCCGCCCGCCACGCTGTGATCGGCGACCGCCCGGCGGACGTGCACCGGTTGCGGCCAACGCGGAGGTGGCGATGCCGATGGCATCTCTCGGCTCAGGCCCTGCCGTTCAACGCGCTTGTGAATCCGGGGTCTCGCTGTAGACCGCTGGTGAAGCTGGTCCAGGCGTGCGGGCTGAACCGAAGTACTGGCCCCGTCGGATCCTTCGAATCCCGTACCCCGACCGCCCCTGCTAGTCCGGCGACCTCGACGCAGTTCGAGTCGTTGGCGCCGCTGCGGCTGCTCTTGCGCCAGGCGGCCTGACTCAGGTCGGGGGCGGTCATCGTCGTCTCCTCGTACGGGTCACCCGGGGTAGCTGTCTGCCACCCGAGCCAAGAACTCGCCCGACTGATCGGGGTCGAGTGCCTTCGCGCGCAGGTGGTCGAACGTGAGTCTATAGCGGGCGACCTGCGACTCCTTCTCCATGAGCAGGGTGCTCGTGTCATTGCCGATGTAGACGACCGTCGGGTCAAGCACCGGGTCGTCGTAGTCCAGGATGGTGAACGCACCGCCCATGGCGGCGCGGGCTCCGGCGTCGAACGGCAGTATCTGCAACACGATCGACGGGTTGGCACACGCCTCGATCAAGCATCACGGTCAGCCTCAACCTCCCATTCGAGGACCTGGGGCTGCAGTTGTTGACCCGTCGCTAGCCGTCACACAATTCTTGGGAACGGACAAGCCCGCGACGCGGGAGGAGCGATGTCGAGGAATGGGGGAGAAGCGATGTCGAGGAATGACCGGCAGTCTCCCGCGACCGTGGAACACTTCTGTCGCGAGCACTTCCCCGAGCACTTCACGGGAGTGGCCGTCGAGCAGCAGACCCTGCTGGTCTATCGACGGCCACACTCCGGGTTCGACCGCCGGGTCCGGGCAGAGTTCCCTCATCTCAGCCGTTTCGTCGACTCCGACTCCTCCCGCCGGCAGCTTGTCGCCCTGCAGGGCCGGGTGCGGGCGGACCATCAGGAGTGGCTGGACCGCGGCTTACGGATCAATTCGATCGGCCTGACCGCGGACCGGGTGATCGTCGGGGTCCGGTCGGCCGACCTCACCCGCGCCCGGCCGGCGATCGAGCGGTACGGGCCAGCGGTGCTCGTCCAGGCGTCGGATCCGATGCTGGCCTGACAGCATCGGGCCCGACGCGCCGGCCTGACATCCGGCAGACCTTCACTCGCCTGTCCGGCAGCGGGTGACCGGCTCGACTGCTCCGGTCGTCAGCCGAGCCGCTGCACTCCCGCCCTCGGAGTCACGGTGCAGGGGGTCGGGGCCCGGAAGCCGGCGCTCGGCGTAGGCCCCGGCCACCGTCGACGCCACCGTCTCGGCGGTTGCCGCGTCGACCAGGGCGAGTACGCAGCCGCCGAAGCCGCCCCCGGTCATCCCGGCCCCGTACGCCCCGGCGGCCAGCACCGACTCGACCACGGTGTCCACCTCCGGAACGGTGATTCCGAAATCGCCCCGCATCGAGGCGTGCGAGGCGGTCAGCAGCGGCCCGAGCCCGGCGAGCCGGCCGGTGCGGAGCAGCCCTCTACCTCCGGCTGCGCCCGGACCTGCCTCCCGCGGGGCGCCCCTACCTGTGCCGCGGCCTGGCGGGCCTGCGGTCACCCGGCCGGACTACCGTGACCGCATGAGTACCCGCGACGTGCCCGCCCGGATCGGTGACCTGCCGCCGCTCGGTCGACCGGCCAACAGTGCGCTGCTCGAAGCCGGCATCACGACGCTCGCGCAGGTGGCCGCCCACGACCGTCGGGCCCTGCTGGCCCTGCACGGAGTCGGGCCGAGGGCGATCCGCATCCTGGACGCCGCGCTCGCGGAGCAGGGCCTCGCCTTCGCCAGGTGACGGCAACGGCGATGTGACGAGATCGCTGTCAGATCGCTGTCAGCGACGGTCGTCGGCCGTGTCGACCTCCGGACGCGCCTGCGCGGCCAGGGCGGCGACGGCGGCGAAGTTGACGCTCCAGCCCATGCCGAAGGCGTGCGGCACCAGCAGTCGTGAGTCGTCGGGGTTCCACATCGACCGCCGCAGCTTCTCCGCCGTGGGCGGGCGGAAGTCGTAGGGTACGCCGACGACGTCGCCGTGCCAGGTGCGTTGCTCCGGCGGCTTCTCCAGCTCCTTGGCGACCGCGGCGCCCACCAGTGCGCCCGCTGCCGCGGCGATCAGTTTGGTTGTATGGCCCATGGCCCAAGGCTACGACCGCCAGGGCGCCCATGCCGACCGGCGAAGGCGCACACTCAGCGCCCTCGGGCCGTCCGCCCGTGGCGGGTGGTGCCAACAGAATCGGTGACCTGGACACCAGAGGCGTTATCGATGCCGCATAACGCCTCTGGTGTCCAGGTGACGGTCTCCACCGTGCTCCAGGGGCGGTGGCGGGGGCGCCGGAGGCACAGGCGGGGCAGCTCGACAGTCTCTGCGCAGACAGGTCGCCTCCCGGCGTCGTGACCGTGCCCTAGCCGTCCGTCGAGCTGCTCGCCGAGCTGTTCGGGGCGCAGTCAGCGCAGCCGCTGGGCTCCTGCGCCGGGCGTCGCGGTGAAGGTGGACGGAGCGCGGAAGCCCCGCCGGGCGTACGCCTCGGTCACCGTCGACGCGACCGACCCGGCGGCTGCCTCGTCGACAAGGGCGAGCACGCAGCCGCCGAAGCCGCCCCCGGTCATCCGGGCCCCGTACGCCCCGGCGGCCAGCGCCGACTCGACCGCGGTGTCCACCTCCGGGACGGTGATCTCGAAATCGTCCCGCATCGAGGCGTGCGAGGCGGTCAGCAGCGGCCCGATCTCGGCGAGCCGGCCGGTGCGGAGCAGTTCGACGGTCTCCAGTACCCGCTGGTTCTCGGTCACCACGTGCCGGACCCGGCGGCGTACCGTCTCGTCGTCGAGCCGGGCCAGCGCGGCGTCGAGCCGGTCGACGGTGACGTCCCGCAGTGCCGGAACGCCGAGCGCGGCGGCGGCGGACTCGCAGGCGGCGCGGCGGGCGGCGTACTCGCCGCCGACGTGCCGGTGCGGCGCGTTCGAGTCGATCACCAGGACGGCCAGCCCGGCGGCGTCGAGGTCGAACGGCACCTGCTCGACGGCGAGGCTCCGGCAGTCCAGGAAGAGTGCGTGGCCCGGCTGGCAGCGCAGCGACGCCGACTGGTCCATGATGCCGCAGGGCATCCCGGCGTAGTGGTTCTCGGCCCGCTGCGCCAGCGCCGGCCGGTCGGCGAGTGGCAGCTCCAGCTCGCCGAGGTCGGCCAGCGCGGTGAGGACAGCCGACTCCAGCGCGGCCGAGGAGGAGAGCCCGGCCCCGAGCGGTACGTCGGAGGCGATCGCCAGCCGGGCCACCGGTACGTCGTGCCCCGCCTCGCGCAGCGCCCAGACGACTCCGGCGACGTACGCCGCCCAGCCGCTGACCCGACCCGGCTCGGCGGCGTCGGCCCGGCCGAACGAGATCCGCTCACCGGCCTGTTCGGACCACACTGTCCAACGCCGCCCCCGCTCCGGCGCGGCGGCGACCACGGTGCGCTGCGGCAACGCGAACGGCAACACGAAGCCGTCGTTGTAGTCGGTGTGTTCGCCGATCAGGTTCACCCGGCCGGGTGCCGCCCAGACGCCGGCGGGGCGGTCGGCGTACTCGCTGGTGAAGGCGGCGGTGGCGCGTTCGTCGACCGGCCCGACGGGCTGGTCCGGATGGTCCCTGGCGGCCGGCCGGTGCCTGGCGTCGGGGCTGCTGCCGGTCACGACGCGGCCCCGCCGAGGATCTGCTCCTGGTAGAACGCCCAGGCGTCGGCGACGATCTCCGGCAGGGCCGGCTTCGCCGGGATCCAGCCGAGGTCGGTCCGGGCCCGCTCGGCGGAGGCGACGAGCGCGGCCGGGTCACCGGCGCGGCGCGGCGCCGTCTCGACCGGCACCGGATGCCCGGTCACCTCGCGGACCGCCGCCACCACCTGCCGGTTGGAGAAGCCGCAGCCGTTGCCGAGGTTGAAGACCCGGTGCGTGCCGGGCTGGGCGGCCGCCAGGGCGAGCAGGTGGGCCCGGGCGAGGTCCTCGACGTGGATGTAGTCCCGGACGCAGGTGCCGTCCTCGGTCGGGTAGTCGTCGCCGAAGAGTTGCAGCTTGTCCCGGCGTCCGGCGGCGACCTGGAGGGCGATCGGGATCAGGTGTGTCTCCGGCTCGTGCCGCTCGCCGAGCGCCACCCCGTCCCGCCGGTAGGCGCCGGCGACGTTGAAGTAGCGCAGCGACACCGCCGCCAGCCCGTGCGCGGTGGCCATCGACGTCAGCGCGAGGTCGACGGCGAGCTTGGTGGCGCCGTACGTGCTGGTCGGCAGCGGGGTGCTGGTCTCCCTGATCGGCGTCTCGGTCGGGTTGCCGTAGACGGCGGCGGTGGAGGAGAAGACGAACCTCGGCACCCCGGCCAACCGGGCGGCGTCCAGCAGCGCCAGCGAGCCGACCGTGTTGACCTGCCAGTAGAGCTCCGGCTTGACCATCGACTCACCGGCCGCGATGAGCGCGGCGAAGTGCAGGACGCCGTCGAAGCCGGAGCCGGGGGTGAGTACCCGGGCGGCCTCGGCGACGTCGGCCCGGACGAAGGTGGCCTCCGGGGCCAGCGCCTCGGCGTGCCCGGTGCGCAGGTCGTCCAGGACCACCACCTCGTGCCCGGCGTCGAGCAGCAGCCGGGTCACGACGCTGCCGACGTAACCGGCACCTCCGGTGACGAGCAGTTTCACGCCTGTGCCCTTTCTGCTTGTTTCGACGGGGTTCGGTGCCGGTCGCTCGGGCGGGTTCGGTGCGATCGCGGGACGGGCTCCCGAGGCCCCCAGCATTCCACCACGTTCTGCCAATTCTGCACAGAGTCGAACATGGGCCGGAGGATGACGCGGGTCCCGAGATGCCCACACCGGGCACCTCAGGTGTCTACCATCCTTGGCATGCGGGACGGCGGCAGTACCGGGCCCCGGCGACGATCGCCGGGGCGCCCACGGCGGCAACCGGGTCCACTCGCGCGGGCCCTGGCCCGGATCATCGTACGGGCGGCGGACGGCTCGACCCGACTGGTCACCGCCCTGCTCGGGGCGAGCCCGACAGCCGGCCGGGAACAGATCAGCGAGGCGGAACTGCGGGATCTGGTCGCCGCCAACACCCGGCTCGACCCGGTCGAACGGCGGATCATCGACGAGGTACTCGTGGCCGGCGCCAGCCTGGTCCGGGAGGTGATGATGCCCCGTACCGAGGTGGTCTTCCTGGCCGCCGGACTGCCCCTGGCCGAGGCGGCCCAGCTCGTCCGGGTCGAGACACACACCCGGTACCCGGTGGTCGACGGCACCTCCGACGACGTGGTCGGCTTCGTGCACCTGCGCGACGTACTGCTCCGGCCGGACGAGGACGACTGCACCACGATCGGGGACCTGACCCGGGAGGTGAAGAAGATCCCGGGCAGCAAGCGGGTGCTGGCGGCGCTGACCGAGATGCGCCGGGAGCGGCACCACCTCGCGGTCGTGATCGACGAGTACGGCGGCACGGCCGGGATCGTCACCCTCGAAGACCTGATCGAGGAACTGGTCGGCGAGATCCACGACGAGTACGACAACGCCCCCGACCCGGTGCCGACCGGTGGCCCCACCGAGGTGGACGGCCGGCTCAACCTCGCCGACTTCGCCGAACGGGTCGGCTTCGCCCTGCCCCCCGGCCCGTACGAGACGGTCGGCGGGTTCGTGATGGCCTCGCTCGGCCGGCTGCCGGTCTGCGGTGACGAGGTGCCGGTGCCGGTCGGCGGGCAGACCGGCGGCTCCGGAAACGGGGGTACCGGCCGGTCGACGGGCGGGTCCCACACCGGGGACGCCCCGGACGGCGGCTCCGGTACGGAGGGCTGGCTGCTGCGGGTGCTGGCGGTCGAGGGCCGCCGGGTGGCCCGGCTCGGCGTCTCGACGGCCCGGCTGCCGCAACAGCAGCAGGGGTCGCTCAGATGATCTGGAGTTTGCGCCAGGTCGCACCGTCGGCCGAGTACGCCGCCCAGCCCGAACCGAACAGGTCGTAGCCGACATAGCCGGCGACGGTCCGCTCCAGCCGGGCGAGCGGCGGCAGGTTCCCGCCGGCCCGCTGGAAGGTCACCCCGTCGTCGACGCTCAGGTACAACTGGCGGTCGGTGCCGGTCACCAGCAGCCGGCCGTCCAGCAGTGGCACCAGGGCACCGGAGAGTCCGGCCGGCAGCCCCGAGCCGTCGGACTCCGACAGGCTCCGGGTGAACGTCCGGCCGCCGTCGGCGGAGTGGTGCAGGGCCAGCAGCTTCCGGTCGGCACCGCGCACCGCCGCGTACGCCTGGCTGCCCAGGCTGGCCACCTCGACCGTACCGCCCGGCGGGGTGCTGCCGGGCAGGTCCACGGTGCGCCAGCTTGTGCCCCGGTCCCGGGTCATCGCCACGGCGGCGTGACCGTTCCGGAAGCCGCCGACCCACCAGGCCCCGTCGGCCCCGGCCGCCGGCGCCACCCAGCAGACGTCGAGCTGGGGCCGGGTCGCCGGACTGCCCGCCCGGGGCGTCTCCGGCTGCCACACCTGCACGTCGAGGTCGCACCGCCCGCCGCCCGGCCCGGCCCGGAGCAGGTCGCCCCGGACCGCCGTGACCCGGCCCGTCCCGGTCCCGTTGCCGACCTCCCGCCAGCTCCGCCCCTCGTCCGCCGAGGCGTACGCCCCGTCGGCGTGGCTGACCAGCAGCCGGCCGCCGGGGAACGCGGCAAGTTCCAGGTCCTGCCGCCCGGTGCTGCCGGCGGGCAGTTCGCTGTACTCCCAGCTCGCACCGCCGTCCGAGGTACGGGCCAGGTTCGCCGGGCAGGGCTCGGCGGGTCCGCAGCGGGCCAGCAGGTAGCCGTGGTCGGGGTCGACGAACTCGACGTCGGCGATGGTCCCCGGCACGTGCGCGACGGGCGACGTGTCGAGCCCGTTGACGGTGATGCCTGCGCCGCTGTAGACCGGCCCACCGGGCGGCGCCTCGGCCACCGGCGGCGGCACCGGAGCAGTGCCGTCCGGCGTCCACGGCTGGAGCACCATGGTGGCCGCCGCCGCCAGGCTGAGCAGGGCGGCCCCCCCGGCCACCCGAACCGTTTGCCGGCGGCGGCGCCGGGTCGCCGCACGGTCCCGGATCCGGGCCAGTGGCGGCTGCTCGATGCTGTCCAGCAGCACCGTCCGACTGCGGGCCAGCCGCACGTCGAGCTCCGATGCCGACCGCCCCCGGCCAGCCATATCCCGGTCAGGTGTGTCTCGGTCAGGTGTGTCTCGGTCAGGCATTTTTCACCTCAGGTCGCGCCGCCGCCGGGAAGGTCCGGTCGCCCGGACCGGCTGTCGGGGCCGGCTCGCCGGTGCCCTGGTAGTCGCCCAGTCGCGCGGCGAGCGCCGTACGCCCCCGGGACAGCCGGGACTTCACCGTGCCGGTGGGTACCCCCAGCACGGTGGCGATCTCCTCGACCGGTAGGTCGGCGAAGTAGTGCAGCACGATCACCTCCCGATAGCTGACCGGCAGGCCGGCCAGGGCCTGACGCAGGTCGGTCCGCTCGGGGCCGGGAGCGGCCTCGACCAGTCGACTCACCGGACGGTCCCGCAGCATGATGGTGTCCAGCAGTTGGCGTCGCCGCCAGCGCCGGCGTACCACGTTGACCGCGACCGTTCGCAGCCACGCCTCCGGGTTGTCGATGCCGGCCAGCCCCTGCGGCCGGGCGATCGCCCTCGCGAACGCCTCCTGCACCACGTCCTGCGCCTCGGTCAGGTCGGTGGTGAACGCGTACACCTGCGCGACGAGTCGCCGGTAGCAGGCGTGGTACAGCTCGCCCATCGCCTCGTCCACCGCGTCCCGCCCACCGCCGGATGCGCGTCCGCCCCGCTGCCCCACCAAGCGCTGTCCCTCCCGGCCGGGCGGTACGCCGCACGCCGGTGCGGCGGAGCCGCCGACCGACTCCGGTTTCAGGGTACGAGTCGGCACCGGTCAGGCCGGTTCCCGCGATTTTCCGCCGGACCCGCCCCGACCGGGTCGGCACAGCGGGCGCGGAATGGCACGGGGGCGTCGGGACACGCTCCCACGGATGCTGTCAGAATTGCCGGCATGTCCGACGCTGCCACCCGGCCCCGGGTGCTCTCCGGGATCCAGCCGACCGCCGACTCGTTCCACGTGGGCAACTACCTCGGTGCGGTGCGGAACTGGGTGGCGATGCAGGAGACCCACGACACCTTCTACAGCGTGGTCGACCTGCACGCGATCACCGCCGGGCACGACCCGGTCGCGTTGCGGCACTCCACCCGGGTCGCGGCGGCGCAGCTCTTCGCGGTCGGCCTGGACCCGGAGCGGACGACGCTCTTCGTCCAGTCCCAGGTGCCGGAGCACGCCCAGCTCGCCTGGGTACTGAGCTGCATCACCGGGTTCGGCGAGGCGAGCCGGATGACCCAGTTCAAGGACAAGTCGGTGAAGCAGGGCGCCGACCGGTCCAGCGTCGGGCTCTTCACCTATCCGATCCTGCAGGCCGCGGACATCCTGCTCTACCAGGCCGACGCGGTGCCGGTCGGCGAGGACCAGCGGCAGCACCTGGAGCTGACCCGCGACCTGGCACAGCGCTTCAACACCCGGTTCGGCAGGACGTTCACCGTGCCAGCACCGTACATCGTCCGGGACACCGCGAAGATCACCGACCTTCAGGACCCGACGGCCAAGATGTCGAAGTCGTCCTCGTCGCCGGCCGGGATCATCATGCTGCTGGACGACCCGGCGAAGTCCGCCAAGAAGATCAGGTCGGCGGTCACCGACACCGGCCGGGACGTCCTCTTCGATCCGGAGCAGAAGCCCGGGGTCTCCAACCTGCTGGTCATCTACGCCGCGCTGACCGGTCGCGGCGTCGACGACCTGGTCGAGGCGTACGCGGGCAAGGGCTACGGGGACCTCAAGAAGGACCTGGCCGAGGTGGTGGCGGAGTTCGTCCGGCCGATCCAGCAGCGTACCCAGGGCTACCTCGACGATCCGGCGCAGCTCGACAAGCTGCTCGCGATCGGCGCCGAGAAGGCCCGCGCGGTCGCCTCGACCACGCTGCGCGAGGCGTACGAGCGGGTGGGTTTCCTGCCGGGCGTCCGCAACGGCTGAGTCCCGCAACGGCTGAGTCCCGCAACGGTACGGCGGACCTGACCGGTACGGCGGTACGGCGTACCGGACCGGTACGAGGTATCGGGCGGGCGCACCGGACCGGCGAGAAACCGGTGCGGTGTTCGCCGGCCGGCGCGCTGCCGGCCAGTGGTGAAGTGGAGCGGAGGGTGATTGTCACGGACGGGTCGCACAATCCCGCGGTCCCGACGACCCGGGTCGGGATCGCCGTGGACGTTCCGGAGCCCTGGTGCGAGTTTCTCACCCGCCGCCGGGCGGAGGCCGGTGACCCGCAGGCCGCGTACGTGCCGGCGCACCTGACCCTGCTGGGGCCGACCGAGATCCCCCTGGCCAGCCTGCCGGCGGTGGAGCGGCACCTGGCCGAGGTGGCCGCCACACACCGGCCGTACCCGGTGCACCTGCGGAGTACCGGCACCTTCCGGCCGATCACCGAGGTCGTCTTCGTCGTGGTGGCGGCCGGAATCAGCGAGTGCGAGCTGCTGGCCGCCGCGATCGGGCGGGCGCCCGAGCTGCGTCGGGAGAGCCGCTTCCCGTACCACCCGCACGTCACGGTCGCCCAGGACGTCGCACCGGAGGCGCTGGACAAGGTGTACGAGGACCTGGCCGACTTCTCCGCCCGCTTCACGGTGGAGAAGTTCACCCTCTTCTCGCACAACGGGGACGCCCGCTGGCAGCCCCGCCGCGACTACCCGCTCGGCGGCTGAACCAGCCTCGCCCACAGCGGGAGGTTGCCGGTGCTCTGGTGCGACGTGCCGGTTGCGGTGTGGCGGGTCGATGTCGGGCCCCGGACCGGATGGCTATGGGCAAGGATGACGGCGTGAACGCGTTCGAGCGGGTGCTGCTGCGCATCGACGTGCGACTGACGGCGTACCGCCGACAGTCGGCGTGGTTCGACCACCTTGCCCGGGCCGTGGGCCGCTACACCGACGTGCTCGGTGGCCGGCTGGCGGCGGCGATCGCCTACTACGGCTTCTTCGCGGTCTTCGCCCTCGGCCTGGTGGCGTACGCCGTGCTGGCCGCGCTGCTCGGCGACAGCGCCGAGAGCGGCGAGGTGATCGTCGGCTTCCTCCAGCGGAACCTGCCGTTCGTCGACCCGGAGCAGATCCGGCAGAGCAGCAACCGCCCCGGGATCATCGGGCTGATCCTGCTGGCGGTGACCGGGATCGGCTGGGTCGAGTCGATCCGCTCCTCGCAGCGGCTGATCCACGGGCTGGCCCAGCACCCCGGCTATTTCGTGCTGCGCCAGCTCGTCGACCTGGCCGTACTGCTGACGATCTTCGTGCTGCTCGGGCTGTCGATAGGTGCCGTGGACGCGCTGGAGTCGTTGCTGAGTTGGCTGCTCGGCGCCCGTTCGATCGTGCTCACGATCAGTAGCTGGATTCTGGGCTTCCTGGTCAACATGTTGCTGGCCTCGGCGCTGCTGCTCGCCGTACCCCGGCTGCGGATGAGTTTCCGGCGCTGGCTGCCGGCGGTGTTGCTGGTCGCGCTGGGCGTGACGCTGCTGAACTCGCTCGGCCGGTTCTACGTGGTGCGATGGGAGCGGAATCCGGCGTACACGGTGGTGGCCGGCGCGGTCGGCCTGTTGATCTATCTTTACCTGCTCAACCAGTTGCTGCTCTTCGGCGCGGCGCTCGCGGCGACCAGCCACCAGGGGCGGGTCCTGGACCTGACCAGAGCGCCCCGGGTGCCCGACCCGGCCCGCCCGGAGCCCCCCTCGACCGAGCCGGGGCCCGAGCCGGAGCCCGAGCCCGAGCCGAAATCCGAGCCCGAGCCCGAGCCGAAATCCGAGCCCGAGCCGAAGTCCGGGCCGAAATCCGAAGGGCCCGGCCCGGACGTGCGGGGGGATCGCGGCCGCCGGGACCCGGGTGGCGGCCGAGCGTGATCGGCTCAGCCGAAAGAGACCAGCACTACGATTCGGGCAAAAACCACTAACGGTACGTCGATCACCGCGATGATGAGTCGCGTGGGCGCACTAGTGACGTTGGAACTGCCGGACGACTCGCCGATCCGCACCCTGCCCTGGATCATCACCTTCGGTCCGCTCGACGACTCCGAGGAGTGGGAGCCGGTGGTCTGCGGCCCGTACGAGCGGCCCCACGCGCTGGCCCTGGCCGAGTCGGTGGTGGCCGACGAGGAGTTGATGGCGGTGGTCGAGCCGCTGTTGCCCCGGGTATCCGCCGAGGAGATCCGGGCCGAGATCGCCGCCGCTCAGCTCGCGGTCGAGGCCGAGGACGAGGCGGCGGACCTGGACGACACCAGCATCTACGGCGACTTCGAGGACCTCGGCGAGGAGGAGGTGATCGGCGAGAGCACTGACGAACCCCGCCACCCGCCGGACCCCACCGAGGTGCGCGCCGGCATCGCCCGGATCGCCGCCCTCCTCACCACCCCCACCCCCTGACCTGACCCGGTGCGGGTGGCCGCGCTGGTTCCCGGAAAGAGTCCGCTCGTGCCCGGCTGTGGCCACTCTTTCCGGTAAAGAGCGCGATCTTGCGGGCCCGGTGGGATGTGGGGCGCGAAGGGGAGCGGCGGGGTAGGGAGGTACGCCGGTGCCCCGGGAGTGCACTCCCGGGGCACCGGCACCACCATCCCCTCCACCACAAAGGGGTCTGCGGCCCAGCCGCCCGTCGGCGCGGAGCGCGGCGGACGACCGGGTCGCTGGTGGGGTTACCCGGTTACCGGGCGGATGAACCACCCCGCCGTGTCGGTCGGCAGTTCCGCCTGGTCGCCGGTTGCCGTGGACGGCTGACTGCGCAGGATCGGCGTCCCGTAGTAGCCGGCATCCACCGGCGCGCTGCCGAAGTTGACCACACAGACCAGCTCCGCCCGGGCACCGTCGACCGGGCCTTCCCCGGGCGGGGCGGCTGCGGCCGGGCGGCTGAAGGCGAGTACTCCTGGCTCGCTCTCCAGCCAGGTGACCTGGCCGGGGTCGGTCGCCGCGCCGGCCGGGGCGTGCGCGCGGCGCAGCCGCAGTGCCGTCCGGTACAGCTCCAGGGTCGAGTCCGGGTCGCCGGTCTGGGCGGCGACCGAGAGGGCCCGCCAGGTGGGCGGGGCCGGCAGCCAGGCCGGGGCGCCGCCGGCCGGACCGAAGCCGTACGGCGGGACGTCGCCGCTCCACGGCAGTGGCACCCGGCAGCCGTCCCGGCTCTCGCCGGTGCGCCGGAAGGCCGGGTCCTGGCGCAGCTCGTCGGGCAGGTCGAGCACCTCCGGCAGGCCGAGTTCCTCGCCCTGGTAGAGGTAGACGCTGCCGGGCAGCGCCAGCATCAGCAGGGCGGCCGCGCGGGCCCGGCGCAGCCCGAGCGCGCCGTCGCCGTACCGGGTGACGTGCCGTTGCTTGTCGTGGTTGGACAGTACCCAGGTGGTCGGGGCGCCGACGATCGCCGACTCGGCAAGCGCGGTGTCGACCACCTTGCGGAACGAGTCGGCCGACCAGCTCGCGTCGAGGAAGTCGAAGTTGAACGCCTGGTGCAGCTCGTCCGGTCCGACGTAGCGGGCCAGCCGCTGCGGGGTCTCGGCCCACGCCTCGGCGACCGCCATCCGGCCACCCGGATAGCTGTCCAGGATCGGCCGCCAGGCCCGGTAGATGTCGTGCACCTCGTCCTGGTCGAAGTAGGGCAGCCGGGCCCGGCCGAGCAGTTCGACCTGGCGCTGGCCGGCCGGCACGCCGTCCCCGACGTCCGGCAGCCCGTCCGCCTTGATCATCCCGTGTGCCACGTCGATCCGGAATCCGTCCACGCCACGGTCCAGCCAGAACCGGAGTACGTCCTCGAACTCGGCGCGTACCTCGGGGTGTCGCCAGTTCAGGTCGGGCTGGGCGGGGTCGAAGAGGTGCAGGTACCACTGGCCGTCCGGAAGCCGGGTCCAGGCCGGGCCGCCGAAGATCGACTCCCAGTCGTTCGGCGGGAGTTCGCCGTCCGCACCCCGGCCGTCCCGGAACAGGTAGCGGTCCCGTTCGGCCGAACCGGGCGGGCTGGCCAGGGCAGCGACGAACCACGGGTGGGTGTCCGAGGTGTGGTTCGGCACGATGTCGACGATGATCCGCAGCCCGAGCGCGTGCGCGTCACCGATCATGGCGTCGAAGTCGGCGAGCGTTCCGAAGCTCGGGTCGACGTCCCGGTAGTCGGCGACGTCGTAGCCGCCGTCCACCATCGGCGAGCGGTAGAACGGAGTCAGCCAGAGCGCGTCCACCCCGAGGTCGCGCAGGTAGGGCAGCCGGTCCCGTACCCCGGCCAGGTCGCCGGTGCCGTCGCCGTCGCCGTCGGCGAAGCTGCGGACGTACACCTGGTAGACCACCGCGGCCTTCCACCAGTCCTCGGGTCGGCCGGATGCGGGGGAGACGCTCATCTGGGAGTCCGTTCGTCGGGCGGGCCGGAGCAGGATGCCGGGCCGGATCTGCAAGAGTCAAGCAGAGCTTGCGCAAGAAAGGTGCCAACGCGATTGCGCGACCGGTAATCGGGGTCAGACCGGCAGCGGGAGGTCGGCCGGCGGGCGGGGCTGCCGCGCCGGCTCGCCGAGCAGGCCCGGCGCGACCGCGGTCGAGCCGCGCACCACCAGTTCCGGCCGGAAGATGTACTCCGAGTGCGGCGCGGCGTGCCCGTGGATCTCGTCGACCAGGGCGCGTACCGCCGCCACCGCCATCGCGGTGACCGGCTGCCGCATCGTGGTCAGCGGCGGGTCGGTGAACGCCATCAGCGGCGAGTCGTCGTAGCCGACCACGGAGAGGTCGGTCGGCACCGACAGGCCGCGCTGCCGGGCGGCCCGGATCGCGCCGAGCGCCATCAGGTCGGAGCCGCAGACCAGCCCGGTCACGCCCCGGTCGAGCAGCCGGGCGGCGGCCACCTCGCCACCCTCCACACCGAACAGCGACAGCTCGGCCAGCTCGTCCAGCTCGGCGTCGGTCGGCCCGACCAGTCGCTTCATGGCCGCCTTGAAGCCGGCCACCTTGCGCTGCACCGGCACGAACCGGCCCGGCCCGGTGATCAGGCCGATCCGGCGGTGCCCGAGCGCGACCAGGTGGGCCACGGCCAGTTCGCCGGCCTCCCGGTCGTCGCAGGAGACGAAGGGCGCCGGCAGGTTGGGCTGGTAGCCGTTGACCAGCACGATCGGCATCGGCCGGGCGATCAGCGTACGGTAGCGGCCCGGGTCGGCGGCGGTGTCGGCGTGCAGGCCGGAGACGAAGACGATCCCGGAGACCTGCCGGTCGAGCAGCATCTCGACGTACTCGTCCTCGGTGACCCCGCCCGGCGTCTGGGTGCAGAGCACCGAGGTGTAGCCGGCCTGTGCCAGCCCCGACTCGACGACCTGGGCGAAGGCCGGGAAGATCGGGTTCTCCAGCTCCGGCACCACCAGCCCGACCAGTCCGGCGCTGCGCTTGCGCAGCCGGGCCGGCCGTTCATAGCCGAGCACGTCGAGGGCGGTGAGTACGGCCTGCCGGGTCTCCGGTGCCACCCCGGGGCGGTCGTTGAGCACCCGCGACACCGTGGCCTCACTCACCTCGGCCTGCCGGGCGATGTCGGCCAGTCGTGCACGCATGGCGGAACTGTAGCCCACCGGCTCTTTCTTGCGTAGCCCACGGCAAGGACTTGCAGAACCTCCCCGACGTGGACCGACACCGCGCTCGACCCGGAGACAGGAGCCGGCACGGCTCCGAAACCCGGGCGATCCGGATCGACGGGTCCAGAGGAGGAGCACCTCCAAAAAGGACGTACCATCTCGTCCGGGGAACGGATGGGCGACAGTTGTTGCAAGGGTGTTTGCAAGGGGTTTCGGAATCGGCAACTCCTTGCTACTGTCCCGCCGACACCGGCCGGCAGACTAGGAGTGCTCCATGCGTCGGACAGCCAGAGGGATGGCCGTGCTCGCCTGCACGACCCTTGCCCTGACGCTCGCCGCCTGCGGCGACGACGACAGCGCGGGCGAGTCGGGGCGGACGACCGATCCCGCAGCCCTGAAGGCGGAACTCACCTGGTGGGACACCTCGGACCCGAAGAACGAGGGACCGGCGTTCCAGCAGCTCATCGCGAAGTTCAACCAGGTGTACCCGAACGTGAAGATCAACTACCAGTCGGTGCCCTTCGGCGAGGCCCAGAACAAGTTCAAGACCGCCGCCCAGGCCAAGACCGGCGCCCCGGACATCCTCCGGGCCGAGGTGGCCTGGGTGCCGGAGTTCGCCTCGCTCGGCCACCTCTACGTGCTGGACGACTCCGACCTCACCAGCGACCAGGCCGACTACCTCGAGACGCTGCAGTACGCGGGCAAGTACGAGGCCAAGACATACAGCGTGCCGCAGGTGACCGACTCGCTCGCGCTGCTCTACAACAAGGAGCTGTTCGAGGAGGCCGGCATCACCGCCGCGCCGAAGACCTGGGCCGACCTGAAGACCGCGGCGCTGGCGGTCGAGCGGAAGACCGGAGCCGACGGCATCTACCTCAACCCGGCCGGCTACTTCCTGCTGCCCTTCATGTACGGCGAGGGCGGCGACCTGGTCGACGCCAGGGCCAAGAAGATCATGGTCGACTCGTCGCGGAACATCGTCGCGCTGAACATCGCCAAGGACCTGATCGCCAGCGGTGCGGCGCCGAAGCCGGCGGCCAACGACGCCTACGGGACGATGATGACCCTCTTCAAGGAGAAGAAGGTCGCGATGATCCTGAACGGCCCGTGGGAGGTCAACAACATCAGGAGCGCGCCGACCTTCGGCGGCCTGGAGAACCTCGGCATCGCCCCGGTCCCGGCCGGCTCGATCAGGTCCTCTGCCCCGATGGGCGGGCACAGCTACGTGGTCTGGTCCGGCATGCCGCAGGAGAAGGTCGAGGCGGCGGTCGCGTTCATCAGGTTCATGAACTCGACGGAGTCGCAGGGCTTTCTCGCCGAGCGGCTCGGGCTGCTGCCGACCCGCAAGTCGGCGTACGAACTCGACGCGGTGCAGAACAACCCGGTGGTCACGGCGTTCCGGCCGGTGGTCGAGTCGGCGATGGAACGGCCGTGGATCCCCGAGGGCGGCCAACTGTTCGGCCCGCTCGACCAGCTCGCCACCCAGGTGCTGGTGCAGGACAAGGACCCGAAGACGGCCCTGGACGAGGTCGCCCGGAAGTACAAGGCCGAGGTCGTGCCGTCGTACGAAAGGTGACCCGACCTGCGGCGCCGGCTCCGGCCGGCGTACCCGTCCGGTACCCGGCGGGACCGGCCGGCGCTGGCCGGCGGCCCCGCCGGGCTCCCCTTCTGGAGCGCTGCTGATGAGCATCCTCACCGCCGGCCCGGCGCCGGCGCCCGCGCCGCCCGGACGCCGGCCCGGCACGCCGTCCCGGCTGCGCCGGAGCTGGGACAGGCACTGGTACGCCTGGGCGATGGTGCTGCCCGTCGTGCTGGTACTGGCGGTACTGGTCTTCTATCCGTTGGGCCGTGGCATCTGGCTCTCGCTGACCGACCTGACCGAGGCGAACCAGCTCGCCGAGATCTGCCGGAAGTCGCTCACCGGCGGCGAGGTCTGCGCGGAGAACCCGAACCGGTGGCAGTTCGTCGGGCTGGACAACTACGTCCGGGTGCTCTCCGGCGAGGTCGGCGAGTTCTGGCAGTGGACCGGGGTGACGCTGATCTGGACCTCGGTCTGCGTGGTCTTCCACTTCGGGCTCGGGCTGGGCCTGGCCACCATGCTGAACCGGCCGATGCGGCTGCGCGGGCTCTACCGGGTGCTGCTGGTGCTGCCCTGGGCGGTGCCGGCCTTCGTCAGCGCCTTCGCCTGGAAGTTCATCTTCAACGAGCGGTTCGGGCTGGCCAACTCGCTGCTGACCGCCGTCGGGATCGACCCGGTCGACTGGTTCGCCAACCGGTGGACCTCGCTGTTCACCGCGATCGTCACGAACATCTGGCTCGGGGTGCCGTTCATGATGGTGGCGCTGCTCGGCGGGATGCAGACCATCCCCGGCGAACTCTACGAGGCGGCCGAGATCGACGGCGCCAGCCCGTGGCAGCGGTTCGTCCACATCACCCTGCCCGGCCTGCGTCCGGTCAGCATGACGGTGCTGCTGCTCGGCACCATCTGGACCTTCAACATGTTCCCGATCATCTTCCTGGTCACCGAGGGGCAGCCGGCCGGCCAGACCGACATCCTGGTCACCGGCGCCTACCTGGCCGCCTTCGAGGGGATCCGGAACTACTCGCTCGCCTCGACGTACGGGGTGCTGATCCTGTCGATCCTGCTCGTCTTCTCGGTCTTCTACCGGCGGGCGATGCGCAAACAGGGTGAGGTGTGGTGACGATGAACCGATCCGTGCGTACCGGCCGGAGCCCGCTGCGGTCGGTGGGGCTGCACGCCACGCTGATCGTCGCCGCGCTGATCGCGGTCGGCCCGATCGTCTGGGTGCTGCTCTCCTCCTTCAAACCCGGGTACGCCGTGCAGAGCAGCGAGCTGACCCTGGTCAAGGACCCGACGCTGGCCAACTACGTGTACGTGCTGACCGAGACCCGGTTCCTGCGCTGGTTCGGCAACTCGGTACTCGTCGCCGCCTTCACCATGCTCTTCGGGATCTTCTTCGCCGCCACCACCGGGTACGCGGTCTCCCGGTTCAACTTCCCCGGCCGGCGACCGCTGATGACGGTCTTCCTGGTCACCCAGATGTTCCCGGTCGCCATCCTGATCGTGCCGATCTACATGATCATGGCCCGGCTCGGGCTGATCAACACCCCCAGCTCGCTGATCATCGCCAACCTGACGATCGCGGTGCCGTTCTGCGCCTGGATGCTCAAGGGCTACTTCGACTCCATCCCGACCGCGCTGGACGAGGCGGCCGCACTCGACGGCTGCGGCCCGTTCGGCACGTTCTGGCGGATCGTGCTGCCGCTGGCCCGGCCGGCACTCGCGGTCACCGGCTTCTACGCCTTCCTCACCGCCTGGGGCGAGGTCGCGTACGCCTCCGCCTTCATCCAGGAGGACCGCAACTTCACCCTGGCGTACGGGCTCCGGCAGTTCGTGCCGCAGTTCAACCCGCAGTGGGAGTACCTCACCTCGGCGGCGGTGCTGGTCACCATCCCGGCCGGGCTGGTCTTCCTCTACGCACAACGGCACCTGGTCTCCGGGCTGACCGGCGGCGGGACCAAGGGATGACCGAGCCCACCGGTCCCGACCGCACCATGACGGCTCGGCGCGCCGGCGGCGAGGTCTGGTGGCGGGCCGACGTCGAGGTACGCAACCCGGCGACCAACTACCGGTGCCTGGCGGTCGGGGCGGACGGGCGGCAGCGCCGGGTCAACGCGCTCGGCGACTTCGGCCACGACGTACCCGACAACACCGACTTCAGGCTGGTGGCGTACGCCGACAGCCTGGTCTTCCTGCGCGAGTCGCCGACGGAGTCGGTGCTGGTGCTGGCCCGGCGCGCGTCCGGCGAGCCGGTCCGGCTGGCCGGCTACGCCGGGGCGGAGGCGGCGAACCTGTACGGCGGGGCGCCCGCGCTCCGCCCGGACCCGGACGGCAGGCTGACCCTGCCCGGGGACGGACCGACCTTCCAGGTGTGGCGGCTGGGCTGACGGCAGCTCACTTCGATCCCGGGTCGAGTACCTCGCGCATCCGGTTCACCTCGACGGACTGCTCGAAGGCGATGTTCCGGGCCAGCTCCCGGACCTGCTGGTCGAGGCCGTTCGCGAGTACCTCCTGGGCCATCGCGATGGCGCCCTGGTGGTGCGCGCTCATCATCTCGACGAACATCCGGTCGAAGTCGGTCCCGGTGGTCGCGGTGAGCGTGGCGATCGCCTCCGGGCTCTGCATGCCGTGCATGCCGGGATGTTCGTGCCCGGTCCCGCCGAGCAGCGAGTCGAGGCCACGGTCGCGCAGCCAGCCGCGCAGCACCTCGACCTCGGGCTGCTGGGCGGACCTGATCCGGTCGGCGACCGCGATCACGCCGGTGCTGCCGGCCCGCTCCGGCACCAGGGCGGCCATCTGCAGGGCCTGCTCGTGGTGCGGCACCATCATGCTGACGAAGCGGATGTCGGCCGCGTTGTGCCGAGCTCCGGGTGGTGGAGTGAGCTGGTCGGGCCGGAGCACCTGGGCCGACTCGCCCGGCCGGCCGGGCTGGATCACCGGGGCGGTGCCGATCGCCGAGGTGGGCAGCACCGAGGGCGTGGGTGTCGGGGTCGGACCGGCCGGGGCCGCGGTCCGGGGTGCCGGGCGGCCGTCCCCGGTGCCGGCGATCCCGGCGACGCCGAGGGCGAGCAGCACCGCCGCCGCCTCCACGAGCACGAGAAACACGATCGCCGGTCGGCGACCGCCACCGGCCGCGCTCCTGGCCAACACCACAGCCTGACTCCCGTCCGCCCTGCCGGCCGGTCACGGCGTGGCCGGGGCTCCGCGCCGGGGCCGGGTCGTCAACCCCGCAGCTGGGGCGATGGTAGCCGGACCACCGGGACCGTGGAAGATCCAGTACGCCCGGACCTCGACGCCCTGTCGATCGGCGGGCCTACAGCTGTCTACTGTCGCACGCCCTGGCCGGCGAGCAGGGCGCGTACGCCCTCCAGATAGGTCTTCGGATCCGGGCCGTCGGCGAGGATCCGTTGCAGGGCGAAGCCCGGAACCAGGCTGAACAGGGCGGCTCCGGTCGCGTCGGGGTCGGCGTCGGCGGGCAGCTCGCCGGCCTGTTGCGCCCGACGGACCAGGGTGGCGAACCGGACCCGGAAGTTGGTGTAGATCCGGGCGACGAACTCGGCCAGCGCGGGATCGCGGAGCGACTCGGACCAGACCTGGATGGCGAGCGGAAAGACCCCGTCCGGCCCGCACTGGGCGTCGACGAACCGGAGCGCCCGGTCCAGCGCCTCGACCAGGGGCAGCGGCGGCTCGGTCGCGGCCAGGTCGGTGAAGAGTTCCTCCGCGCCCGCCAGCACCGACTCGGCGATCGAGGTGATCAGCTCCTGCTTGCTGCCGAAGTAGCGGTAGACGGCGCCCACCGAGAGGCCGGCCTCGCTGATCACGTCCTGCATCGAGGTGGCGTGGAAGCCGTTGCGCAGGAAGCAGCGCCGGGCGGCGTCGAGGATCTGCTGTCGCCGGGCCGCCAGGTGTTCGTCGGATACGCGTGGCACAACGCACATTGTAAAACGAGCGCTCGTTTCTTGACTCGATCGACGGCGGGGAGGAGGCTGGGTTTTAAGAGAACGAGCATTCGTTTTAGAAGGAGTCCCGGAGATGACTCGTCCGTCGGCCCCTGCCGGGCCGTTCCAGCCCGTGCCGTCGCGTCGGCCCCTGCCGGTCGCCGTACTGCTGGTGGTGGCGGTGGTGCTGTTGCAGGCGCTGCTCGTACCCCTCTTCGCCGCTCCGGCCGCCAACCTGGCGCCGCGTGACCTGCCGGTGGTGGTCGCCGGGCCGGCGCCGGCCGCCGAGCAGCTCGTCGCCCGGCTGGACAGCACCGCCCCGGGCGCCTTCGAGGTGACCCGGCTGCCCGACGGTGCGGCGGCGGACCGGGCGCTGCGCGACCGCGAGGCGTACGCCGCCTTCGTGCTCGGCCCGGACGGCCCGACCCTGCACACCGCGAGCGCGGCCAGCCCGACCGTGGCGGCCCTGCTCGGCCAGGCTGCCGGGGAACTCTCCGCCGGCCGCCCCGTCCCGGTGGTCGACGTGGTGCCGGCCGACCCGGACGATCCCCGGGGCGCCGGTCTCGCGGGCGGGTTCTTCCCGATCGCGCTGACCGCCCTGGTGGTCGGGGCGCTGCTCTACCTGCTGGTCGGAAGCCGGCTCGCCAGGCTGGCCGGACTGCTCTGCTTCGGGCTGCTGGTCGGCGTCGCCGGACCGCTGGTGCTGCAGGGCTGGCTCGGCCTGCTCCCCGGCGACCCGCTGGCCGTCGGCGCCGTCCTCGGGCTGGTCGGGCTGGCGATCGCGGCCACCGTCAACGGGCTCGGCGCGCTGCTCGGCCGGCCCGGCGTCGGGCTCGGCGCGGTACTCGTCTTCCTGGTCGGCAACCCGCTCTCGGCGGTCGCGGCAGCACCCGAGCTGCTGCCCCAGCCCTGGGGCCAGTTCGGCCAGTGGCTACCGATGGGCGCCGGCGGCACCCTGCTCCGGTCCACCGCGTTCTTCGACGGTGCCGGCGGTGGCATGCCACTGCTGGTCCTCGCCGGGTACGCCGCCGCCGGGCTGCTCCTGGTCGCCGTCGCCCGCCCCCGTCCCGCCGCCCACCCCGGCACCCCGCCCGCCCTCGCCCCGCTCGCCCCGCTCACGGACGAGGATGAGCGTGCTCTTTCGGGGAAATAGTCCCGTTCCGATGATCTGAGGGGACTCGTTCCCGGAAAGAGCGTGCTCCTGCACCCGAGTCCCCGGTCCGGACGGGCGGACCGGGGACGACGTGCGGGTACGCGATGGGGGAGGATGTCGGGCGTGGAACCTCTCCGGCTGATACTCCTCTACGCCCACCTCATCGGGTTCGCCCTGCTGCTCGGCGGCGCCGCCGCGCAGTACGCCACCGGACGGATCCGGATCAACCCGCTGATGCTCTGGGGTGCCGTCATCCAGGTGCTCACCGGGATCGGGCTCTCCGCCCCGCTGCGCGACGGCGACGAGCCGGCCCCGGCGAAGCTCGCCACCAAGCTGGTGATCGGCTTGATGATCTTCGTGATGGTGTTCTTCTCCCGGAAGCGGGCCGAGGTCAACCGAGGTCACTTCCTCGCGATCGTCGGGCTCACCCTGGTCAACGCCGCCGTCGCGGTCTTCTGGCGCTGACCCGCGGCCCGAGTCCACGCCCAGGCTCTTAGGCCCAAGTGCAGCGGCATCCGGGCGGCATCGTCCTGGCCGCTTGCCCCGGGATCAGCACTGCCACGGCACTGCCACGACGCGGAACAGGCGAAACGGGACTTCCCAGGGTCGGAGGTCACGCATCGGGCAGGCCCGGGAGTGATGTCGCGCACCCCGAAGTTACGTAAGGGTAACGGGCGTTCAACAGTCAGGCACGATTGTCGGCCGGTGGACAGGCGCGGGCGTACGCTCCCGTCCGTAACGTGGGACAGCCGGCGGCAACGCGCAGGCCGGCTTAGGGCTGCCACCGCGGTGGGCGGTGTGCAATGGGAAGGAGACCGTCTTGCGCGCTGTGCGTGGGATGCGGGTCGTCTCGGTATTCGCGGTGGGCGGGCTCGCGCTGGGTGCGGCCGCCGCGTGTGGTGAGGCCCCGAGCGATAACGAGGCGGGCGGCAACGCCGCCGACAAGTACACCGCGTGCATGGTGACGGACGTCGGAGGCATCGACGACAAGTCGTTCAACACCTCCGCGTGGGCGGGCCTGGAAGCGGCCAAGGCGGCCGACAGCAAGATCGACATCAAGTACGTGGCGTCCAAGGCCGAGGCCGACTACGAGCCGAACCTGACGCAGTACGTCAACCAGGACTGCGACTTCATCCTCGCGGTCGGTGGCCTGATGGGCGAGGCGACCTCGAAGATCGCCAAGGCGAACCCGGACCAGCAGTTCGGGATCGTCGACGCGAAGCTGCCGGAGAGCAACGTCTACCCGATGCAGTTCGACACCGCACAGGCCGGCTACCTCGCCGGTTACCTGGCGGCCGGGATGACCAAGACCGACAAGGTCGGCACCTACGGCGGCATGAAGATCGGTCCGGTGACCATCTTCATGGACGGCTTCGTCGACGGTGTCGCCCAGTACAACCAGGTCAAGGGCAAGAACGTGCAGGTGCTGGGCTGGAACAAGCAGACCCAGAACGGCTCGTTCACCAACGACTTCGTCAAGCAGGACGAGGGTAAGAAGGTCTCCGACACCCTGGTCGCCCAGGGCGCGGACATCATCATGCCGGTGGCCGGCGGAGCCGGTCTGGGCACCACGGCGGCGGCGCAGGCCTCCGGTGGCAAGTACTCGGTGATCTGGGTCGACGTCGACGGCTGCCAGAGCACCCCGAACTGCCCGGCCCTGCTGACCACCGTCGTCAAGAACATCTCCGACGCGGTGAAGGACGCCGTGGTGACCGCGGCCAAGGGCGACAAGCTGGCCCACGACCCCGGCTACCTCGGCACGCTGGCCAACAACGGCGTCTCGCTGGCGCCGTACCACGAGTTCGACAGCAAGGTGCCGGCGGAGCTGAAGGCCGAGATCGACAA
Source organism: Plantactinospora sp. WMMB782 (assembly GCF_049179135.1). Taxonomy (NCBI): domain Bacteria; kingdom Bacillati; phylum Actinomycetota; class Actinomycetes; order Micromonosporales; family Micromonosporaceae; genus Plantactinospora; species Plantactinospora sp. WMMB782. Next base: position 3,590,879 of record NZ_JBMHMC010000007.1, read on the forward strand.
GCTCAAGGCCGACATCAGCTCCGGCGCCATCAAGGTCACCTCGGCCAGCCAGCCGAAGTGACCACCGGGTCGCCGCCCGAGACCTTCGGGCGGTCGACCGGGTACGGCTGACGCCGACGATCCGGTCGCTCCGACCGTGCTGGAGGCCCTCCTCCGCACCGGTCGGGGCGGCCGGTTTTCGCGCCGGTCCGGCAGCGACAGGTGAAAGCAGCAGCTAGGCTGCACCATCGCCCGCACTCCAGGAGGTTGCGCTGAGACTCGAACTGCGCGGCATCACCAAGCGGTTCGGTGAACTGGTCGCCAACGACCACATCGACCTGACGGTGGAGCCAGGAGAGATCCACGCGCTGCTCGGCGAGAACGGCGCGGGCAAGTCCACCCTGATGAACGTGCTGTACGGCCTGCTCCAGCCCGACGAGGGCGAGGTCCTGGTCGACGGCAGCCCGCTGAAGGCCAAGGGACCCGGCGACGCGATCGCGGCCGGCATCGGCATGGTGCACCAGCACTTCATGCTGGTCCCGGTCTTCACCGTGGCCGAGAACGTGATGCTCGGTGCCGAACAGGTCCGGGGCGGCATCGTCGGCTTCCTGGACCGGCGCCGGGCCCGCCGCCAGGTGACCGAGGTGTCGAGCCGCTACAACCTGCGGGTCGACCCGGACGCGGTGGTCGAGGACCTGCCGGTGGGCGTGCAGCAGCGGGTCGAGATCCTCAAGGCGCTGACCCGGGACGTCGACCTGCTGATCCTGGACGAGCCGACCGCCGTGCTGACCCCGCAGGAGACCGAGGAACTGCTCGGGATCATGCGGTCGCTCAAGGAGTCCGGCAAGTCGATCGTCTTCATCACCCACAAGCTCAAAGAGGTCAAGGCGATCGCCGACCGGATCACCGTGATCCGGCGCGGCCGGACCGTCGGCACCGCCAGCCCGGACGCCAGTGAGGACGAGCTGGCCGCGCTGATGGTCGGGCGGACCGTCAACCTGACCGTGCGGAAGGCGCCCGCCGCGCCGGGCGAGCCGGTGCTGGAGGTCGCGGGGCTGGTCGTCGACGACGAGCGGTCGGTCCGCGCGGTGGACGGCGTCGACCTGACGGTACGGGCCGGCGAGGTGCTCGGCATCGCCGGTGTGCAGGGCAACGGCCAGACCGAGCTGATCGAGGCGCTGATGGGGCTGCGTCCGGTGCTCGACGGCACCGTCACGCTGGCCGGTCAGCCCGTCAACGGCTGGTCGACAAAGCGGGTACTGCGGGCCGGGGTCGGCTACGTCCCCGAGGACCGCAGCGTCGACGGCCTGGTCAAGGAGTTCACCGTCGCCGAGAACCTGGTGCTGGACATGTACGACCGGCCGCCCTTCGGCTCCGGCCTGGCACTGCGGCCGGAGGCGATCACCGCCTCGGCCCGGGAGCGGATTCCCGAGTTCGACGTACGCACCTCGTCGGCGGAGGCGGCCGTCGGCACCCTCTCCGGCGGCAACCAGCAGAAGGTGATCATCGCTCGGGAGATGTCCCGGCCGCTCAAGCTCTTCGTCGCCGCCCAGCCGACCCGGGGGGTGGACGTCGGCTCGATCGAGTTCATCCACCGCCGGATCATCCACGAGCGGGACATCGGCACCGCCGTACTCCTGATCTCCAGCGAGCTGGACGAGGTGATCGGGCTGGCCGACCGGATCGCGGTGATGTACCGCGGCCGGATCATCGGCGTGGTCGGGCCGGACACCCCGCGCGAGGAGATCGGCCTGCTGATGGCCGGCATCACCGACGCCGCAGCCGACGCCGGGACGGGCGCGAATCCCGACGCCGACGCCGGGACGGATGCGAGTCCCGACGCCGGGACCGACGCGAATCCCGAGCGGCCGGTGAACCCCTCTTCCGACGGCGCTGGTAGCGAGGAAAGTCGATGACCGACGCGAACGAGCCAGGGTCCCCGCAGCCGGAGCAGCAGCGGCAGCCGGAGCAGCCGACCCCGGCCCGGCCGGCGCCCGGCGCCGGGGCGGGTGGCGACCCGGGGAAGCCCGGGGGTGCGCTGACCGACCGGGACGGCGGTGGGCGGCAACTGCTCGGGTCGTTCGTGCACAACCTCTGGGCGGCGAACACCGTCACGGTCACCGTACTGGCGATCGTGCTGGCCACGCTGATCGGCGCCGTACTGATCATCGTCTCCGACCCGGACGTGCTGGCCACCTGGGGCTACTTCACCGCCCAGCCCTCCGACGCGCTCAACGCCAGCTGGACAGTTGTCAGCGACGCGTACGCGAACCTGTTCAAGGGTGCGGTCGTCGACCCGGCGGCGGTGCAGGCCTGGGCGAACGGCAGCGGCGGCTGGCAGCCGGTCTTCGCGCCGATCTCGGAGACGCTCACCTACACCGCCCCGCTGGTCTTCACCGGGCTGGCGGTCTCGCTCGCCTTCCGGGGCGGCCTGTTCAACATCGGCGCACAGGGCCAGGCGACCCTCGGGGTGATCCTGGCCGCGCTGGCCGGCTTCCTGCTCCCGCTGCCGCCGGTGATCCACCTGATCGTGGCGGTACTCGCCGGAGCGCTGGGCGGGGCGATCTGGGGCTTCGTCCCCGGGTTCCTGAAGGCGCGTACCGGCGCGCACGAGGTGATCACCACGATCATGCTCAACTACGTCTCGTTCTCCTTCCTGGCCTGGATCATCGTGCAGAACGGGGTGCACGATCCGGACCGGACCGACGCGATCAGCCGGCCGGTGGACGGCTCGGCGCAACTGCCCCGGCTGCTCGGCGGCGATCTGCGGGTGCACCTCGGCATCGTGCTGGCGGTCGCCGCCACCTGGGCGGTCGGCTGGCTGCTCAACCGCTCCACCTTCGGCTTCGAACTCCGGGCGGTCGGCGCCAACCCGGACGCGGCGCGGACCGCCGGGATCAGCGTCGGCCGGACGTACGTGCTGGTGATGGTGATCGCCGGGGCGCTCTCCGGGCTCGGCGGCGCCAACATGGTGCTCGGGACCACCGCCACCGCGCTCACCCCGCTGGTGGTGGCCCAGATCGGCTTCGACGGCATCCTGGTGGCACTGCTCGGCCGGGTGAAGCCGTGGGGCGTCGCGCTCGCCGCCCTGCTCTTCGGGGCGCTCCAGGCCGGCGGCAACCGGATGCAGTCGTACGCCAGCATCTCGCTGGAGCTGGTCACCGTGTTGCAGGCGCTGATCGTCATCTTCATCGCCGCGCCGGCCCTGGTGAAGGCGATCTTCGGGCTCCGGGCCGCCCGGGCCGCCCGGTTGTCCTCCACGAGCATGGCGAAGGGCTGGTAGTCAGCGTGAGCGCGAGGAGTGAGCTTGCGAGCCCCGCAGTCGCGAACGGAAGGTGGCGCAGGTGAGCGCGAGGAGTGAGCTTGCGAGCCCCGCAGTCGCGAACGGAAGGTGGCGCAGGTGAGCGCGAGGAGTGAGCTTGCGAGCCCCGCAGTCGCGAACGGAAGGCGGCACTGATGTCGACGATGGCTGTCGAGGACGTCGCCGTCGCGGTGCGTACGGGCTTCTGGACCCGGGACCGCAGGGTCGGCGCCGGTGCCGTGCTGCTCGGAATTGTCGCGGCGGTGCTCTTCGGCTCGCTCGCCACCGGTGAGGACGCCCGGTTCACCCTCAGCGAGGATGCCGGCGGGGCGGCGCTGACCATCGACGGCACCTTCGGAGCGATCCTGCTCGGGCTGGTGGCGGCGGCGGCCGGGGCGGCGCTGCTGGCCGGGCTGCCGAAGCGCTGGTTCGTACCGCTGCTCGGTGTGGCGGTGGTCGGGGTGGTGCTCTCCTTCCTCTGCTGGCAGGTGTCGGCGGCACCGGCCGGGCAGAACTTCATGCCGCTCGTCAACATCGTCCGGGGTACCTTCATCCTGGCCCTGCCGCTGATCTTCGGCGCGCTGGCCGGGGTGCTCTGCGAGCGGTCCGGCGTGGTGAACGTGGCGATCGAGGGCCAACTGTTGATGGGGGCCTTCGCCGGTGCGCTGGTCGGCACCATCGCGGCGAGCGCCTGGGTCGGACTGATCGCCGCCGCGCTCGGCGGCGCGCTGATCTCGCTGCTGCTGGCGATCTTCACCATCCGCTACCTGGTCGACCAGGTGGTGATGGGGATCGTGCTCAACCTGCTCGCGGTCGGCCTGACCGGCTTCCTCTACGAGCGGCTGATGCAGCCGGAGGCGGCGAAGTACAACCAGCCGCCGAGGTTCGAGGCGTGGCCGATCCCGGTGCTGTCGGACATCCCGCTGCTCGGGCCGGCGCTGTTCCGGGGCAACATCTTCCTCTACCTGGCGCTGATCCTGGTGCTCGTGGTGCACGTCGCGCTGTTCCGTACCCGATGGGGGCTGCGGACCCGCTCGGTGGGCGAGCACCCGACCGCCGCCGACACCCTCGGGGTGAAGGTGCTGGCGCTGCGCTACCGGAACGTGCTGCTGGCCGGCATGGTGGCCGGGATCGGCGGTGCCTCCTACACGCTGGCGCTCTACACCTTCAGCAAGAACATGATCGGTGGCAAGGGCTTCATCGCGCTGGCGGCACTGATCTTCGGACGGTGGAGCCCGACGGGTGCCCTGCTGGCCGCGCTCTTCTTCGGCTTCGCCGACCAGCTCGGCACCTACCTCAGTGCGATCGACAGCAGCATCCCGAGCGAGTTCCTGGCGATGCTGCCGTACCTGGCCACCCTGCTGGCGGTGGCCGGGCTGGTCGGCAAGGTGCGGGCCCCGGCCGCCGACGGCAAGCCCTACATCAAGGGCTGACCAGCGGCGGGGCAGGATGGGAGCGTGACGGTGGAGATTGACTGGGTTGAACTGCGGGCGGCCGCGACCGACGTGATGCGGCACGCGTACGCGCCGTACTCGAACTTTCCGGTCGGGGCGGCGGCACTCGTCGACGACGGCCGGGTGGTGGTCGGCTGCAACGTCGAGAACGCGGGCTACGGGGTGACGCTCTGCGCCGAGTGCGGGGTGGTGTCCGCGCTGCACGCCTCCGGTGGCGGCCGGCTCGTCGCGCTGTCGTGTGTCGGGGCGACCGGTGAGCCGTTGATGCCGTGCGGGCGGTGCCGACAGTTGCTCTGGGAGAACGGCGGGCCGGACTGCCTCATCGAGGCGGATCCGGTGCCGCTGCGGATGGCGGAGCTGTTGCCGCACGCGTTCGGGGTGGAGGACCTGGAGGCGATCGCGGCGTCGACGAAGGTGCCGGCGGTGCCGGAGGAACTGGCCGCGTGGCGCGGGCGGGGCACGGTCTTCGTGCATCCGGACGTCAGCGGCGGGCGGCAGGTCTGGACCGGGTACTGGGAGCGGGCCGCCGGGGACGCCGAGGGCGCGCAGACCGGAGTACTCGAGGAGGCGCCGACCTGGGAGGACCCGGCCGAGGCGGTGAGCTGGGGGCAGGCGCGTACCCCCCGGGTGGTGGTGGTCGACGCGGACGGCGCGATGTTCTGGGCCGGTGAGGGGGAGCCGCCGGTCGAGATCCCCCGTCGCTGGGGTTCCTGATCGTTCGGGTCGGCCGCTGCGGTCGGTGCGGAGCAGTCGGCCGCTGCGGCCGGTGCGGAGCAAGTGGGAAGAAGGAAAGTTGTGGGTGGGTTCGCCGCGGTCGACGTGATCCGGGTGAAGCGGGACGGCGGGACGCTGTCCGACGAGCAGATCGACTGGGTGGTCGACGCGTACACCCGGGGGCGGGTGGCCGACGAGCAGATGTCGGCGCTGGCGATGGCGATCCTGCTCCGGGGCATGACGCCGGGCGAGGTCGCCCGCTGGACGGCCGCGATGATCGCCAGCGGGGACCGGCTGGACCTGTCCGGGGTACGCCGGCCGACCGTGGACAAGCACTCCACGGGCGGGGTCGGCGACAAGATCACGCTGCCGTTGACTCCGCTGGTGGCGGCGTGCGGTGCCGCCGTACCGCAGCTCTCCGGGCGGGGGCTCGGGCACACCGGGGGGACCCTGGACAAGCTGGAGTCGATTCCGGGCTGGCGGGCCGCGCTCGGCAACGACGAGTTCATCGCCCAGCTCGGTGAGGTCGGCGCGGTGATCTGTGCGGCGGGTGAGCGGCTGGCGCCGGCCGACCGCAAGCTCTACGCGCTGCGCGACGTGACCGGCACGGTGGAGGCGATCCCGCTGATCGCCAGCTCGATCATGAGCAAGAAGATCGCCGAGGGTACCGGTGCGCTGGTGCTGGACGTGAAGGTCGGCTCGGGTGCGTTCATGAAGTCGGAGGCGGACGCCCGGGAGCTGGCCCGGACAATGGTCGAGCTGGGCGGCGCGCACGGAGTGCGGACGGTAGCCCTGCTCACCGACATGTCGACGCCGCTCGGGCTGGCCGTGGGAAACGCGGTCGAGGTGGCCGAGTCGGTGGAGGTACTGGCCGGCGGCGGGCCGGCCGACGTGGTGGAGCTGACCGTCGCGCTGGCCCGGGAGATGCTGGACGCGGCCGGGCTGCCGGACGCCGATCCGGAACGGGCGCTGCGGGACGGCCGGGCGATGGACGTGTGGCGGGCGATGATCCGGGCCCAGGGCGGGGATCCGGACGCCGCGTTGCCGGTCGCCCCGGAGGTGGAGGTCGTCCGGGCCGACCGGGACGGGTACGTCGCCGCCGTGGACGCGTACCGGATCGGGATCGCGGCGTGGCGGCTCGGCGCGGGACGGGCCCGCAAGGAGGACCCGGTCAGCGCCGGTGCCGGAGTGCTGCTGCACCGGAAGCCGGGCGATCCGGTCCGGGCCGGTGACCCGCTCTACGAGCTGCGGGCCGACGACCCGGCCCGGATTCCGGCGGCCCGCGCCGTCGCGGCGGATGCGGTGTCGGTCTCGGCCGACCTGCCGAAGCTGCCGGCGCTGGTGGTCGACCGGATCGGTTAGCCGCCCGGCGGCCATGGACCCGGGCCGGTCCGGGCACGGCCCGGCTCGGGGCCTGGACCGGCTCGGGCCTGGACCGGGCGGCTCGGTTGCCAGACCGGGCGGGATGGTGTCGGCTCGGTTGCCCGGCCGGGCGGGATGGTGTCGGCTCGGTTGCCACGCCGGGTGGCGATGGTGTCGGCGCGGCCGACCCGCTATCCTGCGTCGCCGAGGGGTAGCACGGGGTACTGGGTCGGCTCGACGAGGGGTCCACGCGTGCCTGGTGCCGTGGGCGCCGTGCGGGCCCGATGCGACTCCGACGTGACGGGAAACAACGCTGTGACCGTATCCGCTCCCGACCCGCAGTCGGTCCGGGCCGAAAATGTCGCCGAGTTGCAGCGGCTGGGACTGCCCCTGCCGCCGGCGCAGTTTCCGCTGGTGTGGGAGCCGGGTGACGCCGTCGAGCTGCGCCCCACGGCCGAGATCGAGGCCCGGACGGCCGTACTGCACCTGGTGCTGGCCCGCTGCTTCGGGCTGTCGCCGGAGGCGGGGATGAGCTGGCTGCTCGGTTCGCACCTGGTGGAGGCGGTCACGCCACCGGAGTGGCAGTTCGTGATGGGCAGCCGGGGCGACCACCGCTCGTTCGTACTGCACCACGACGCGGTCTTCGCGCTTGCCTGGGTACTCGGGCTGAGCCGGCATCTCGACCCGACCGAGCCCAGCGACGAGCGGCTGATGGAACGGCTGCCGAACCTGGCGGCGGGGGAGACCTTCGCCCAGTGGCGGTCCCGCATCCTCGCGGCGCCCCGGGACGCGGCCGAGGTGGCCGCCGTACTCGACTTCTACTACTGCCTCGACTGGGGCTACCTGGAGGCGGAGCAGGAGGGGCTGCGACTGCCGGGGATGATCGACAGCAACGCGATCGGCCAGCGGCGGTGGGCGCTGGAGTGGGCGGTGGTGTTCCGGGGACCGTTCCACGACCCGCCCGCCGGCTGGGAGGAGGTCGACCTCTCCACCTGACGGCGGCCCGGCGCCCGCCCGGTGGCCGTTGGCGGCGCCCCGGTGGCCGGCTTGTCCGGTGGTCAGCGGGGGCGGTGCACGGTCAGCTGGACCGCGACGGTCACGGTGGTCGGGTCGGGGAGGTCGTCGATCCGACGGTCGAGCCGGGCCGGGTCGGCGTGCCAGGCGCTCGGGCCCATCCCGACCAGGGTGCGCAGCTCGGTCCGGTCGAGCCGGAGGGTGGCCCGGTGCGTCGCCGTACCCGCCGGGGTGAAGTGGTCGGCCAGGCTGCCGGCGAGCCGGGCCTCCTTGGCCGGGTCGACCCGGAGCAGGCCGAGCCGGTCGACCAGCTCGCCGAGATGTTCGGCGGCCGGCGTGACCACCAGCAGGGCGCCGTCCGACCGGAGTACCCGGCGGAACTCCGGCCCGTTGCGCGGGGCGAAGACGTTGCAGAGCAGCCCGGCGGAGCCGTCGGCGAGGGGCAGCCCGTGCCAGGTGTCGCAGAGCGCGGCGCCGGCCCGGGGATGGGCGCGGGCGGCCCGCCGTAGCGCCGGCTTGGAGACGTCCAGAGCCAGCCCGACGGCGGCGGGCAGGGCGTCGAGCACCGCGGCGAGGTGCCGGCCGGTGCCGGCTCCGGCGTCCACCACCAGTTCCGGGTACGCCCGCGCGGCCGGCCCGGCGATCTCCCGGGCGGCGTCGGCGAGTGCGTTCGAGATCAGGTCGTAGTGACCGGCGCCGAGGAACTCCTCCCGGGCGGCCACCATCGCCGGGCTGTCCCCGGAGTGCGTGACCCGACCGGCGGTCAGGTTGACGTACCCCTGGCGGGCCAGATCGAAGCTGTGCCCGACCGGGCAGCGCAGCGCGACCACGGCGGCCGGCGGTACGGCGGCCAGCGGCCGACCGCAGACCGGGCAGCGCAGCCGACGCAGGACCTCGGGTGGCACCCCGTCACGATAGTGCCCGGCCAGGGGTGCCCGGATGGTGCCCGGTCATGGGTGCCCGGATGGTGCCCGGTCACGGGTGCCCGGGTAGTGGCCGGTCACGCGTGCCGTGGTGCGGCCGCCGGGCGGGGCGGCCGGGCCACTAGGGTCGGTGCATGGCGGCGATCGGCTACGACGACATCCTGCGGGTCCCCAAGGCGCTGCTGCACGACCATCTGGACGGCGGGCTGCGCCCGGCCACGGTGGTCGAGCTGGCCGGTGCGGTCGGGCACCGGCTACCCACCACCGACCCCGAGGAGTTGGGCCGGTGGTTCGTCGCGGCGGCCGACTCGGGGTCGCTGGAGCGCTACCTGGAGACCTTCGCACACACCGTGGCGGTGATGCAGACCGTCGAGGGGCTGCGCCGGGTGGCCGCCGAGTGCGCCCTGGACCTGGCCGCCGACGGCGTGGTCTACGCCGAGGTCCGGTTCGCCCCGGAGCAGCACCTGGAGCGGGGGCTCGGCCTCGACGACGTGGTGGAGGCGGTGCTGGCCGGCTTCGCCGAGGGTGCCGCCGAGGCGGCGGCGACCGGGCACCCGATCCGGATCGGGACGCTGCTGACCGCGATGCGGCACGCCGCCCGGTCGCAGGAGATCGCCGAGCTGGCGGTCCGGCACCGGGACACCGGCGTGGTCGGGTTCGACATCGCCGGTGCGGAGGCGGGCTTCCCGCCCACCCGGCACCTGGACGCCTTCGAATACCTGCAACGGGAGAACTTCCACTTCACCATCCACGCCGGCGAGGCGTTCGGGCTGCCCTCGATCTGGCAGGCGATCCAGTGGTGCGGTGCCGACCGGCTCGGGCACGGGGTACGCATCGTCGACGACATCACCCCGGGCGACCACCGGCCGGTGCTCGGCCGGCTGGCGGCGTACGTGCGGGACAAGCGGATCCCGCTGGAACTCTGCCCCTCCTCGAACGTGCAGACCGGTGCCGCGCCGTCGATCGCCGAGCACCCGATCGGGCTGCTGCGGGACCTGCGCTTCCGGGTCACGGTCAACACCGACAACCGGCTGATGAGCGGCACCTCGATGTCCCGGGAGATGGCGCTGCTGGTCGAGGCGTTCGGCTACGGTTACGCCGAGTTGCAGTGGTTCACCATCAACGCGATGAAGAGCGCCTTCATCCCGTTCGACGAGCGGCTGGCCATCATCAACGAGGTCATCAAGCCGGCGTACGCCAAGCTGCTGCCCTGACGGCCGGACCCGGTACGGCCGGCTGCCGGTCGGCCGCGAAGTGGGGACGTCTCGGACGATTTCCGGTCCGCTATCTCTTTTGGTCGGGAAATCTGCCGGGCCGGTCAGTTCGACTGGCCTGGCGGCTATTCGGTGGTCCGCACGGACCGCGTAATCCGGCACTTCGGCCTTGCCGTACCGGACCGGTCGGGCAATGGTTCTTCCCGCTGCGGAGATGCAGGCTCGCGGGTGACACCGGAGCCGGGCGCAGCCACCGTACGCGAGGGCGTAGGGTTTCCCCGTGCCGGTAACGTTCGATACGTTGCGGTGCGGGTCCCGGGTACGGGCCGAGCAGCGACCTTCCGGCTCCGGACGGTCGGTGACAGTAGAGCATGGACAGGATGCGTGACTACCCTGGGTGACGCCAGAAAGACAGACTGCTGTCAAATCGCCGGGACATCCCGATGCGCTTCCAGTCGGTGACAACCTGGGCTTTCTTCTTGAGTTGTGGCGTGATGGAATCTCGGAGGTCCGACCCGCCCGGGTCGGTCGATCAGCGGTGCCCTGGGCCTTTGGTCGGGTGCTGGATGGGAAGGCGGTGACGTGAGCAAGCGGCCGAAGACAGCAAGCCCGATCCTGTCGCGTCTCCGCTGGCCGGTCGCCGGCCGGCTGCGCGACATGCCGATCTGGTCGAAGCTGGGTCTGATCATGATCGCGCCGACCATCGCGGTCGTCGTGGTCGGCACGACCAGCATCGTCGACCACATGGAGACGTTGGACGACGCGAACCGGGCGCACACCCTGGCGACGCTCGCCCAGACCTCCGGTGAACTGGTGCACGACCTGCAGAACGAGCGGGCCGGCGCCGTACTTCTGCTCGGCTCGCGCAACGACGCGACCCGTAAGGCGGCCCGGGACGCGTACGGCAAGGTGCACCCGGAGGTCGACAAGGCCAAGGGTCCCTACTCGGAACGCCGGGCACAGCTCGACGAGCTGCCGGGCAACTTCGACACGCTGCTGGCCCAGATCGACCAGGGCCTGGCCGACCTGCCGGGCATCCGCAGCCAGGTCATCAACTCCAAGTTGAAGCTGACCGACGCGGCGCAGTCGTACGAGGGTCTGATCAACGATCTGCTGAACATCCGGGACCTGGCCTCGCAGCTCGCCGGCGACTCCTCGCTGAGCGACCGGATGCGGGCCGCCGCCGCCAACGCGCGCGGCAAGGAGTTCCTCTCGATGCGGCGGGTCGTGGTGCACCGCGCCCTGATCGACGGTCAGCTGACCGCCGCCCTGCAGACCGACTACATCGCCACCGAAACCGGTCAGCAGCAGGCGTTGCAGACCTTCAAGGCGATCGCCACCGGTCCCGAGGCGGCGTTCTACGACGAGACGGTCACCGGCGCCGACGTGCGCGAGGTCGACAGCTACGGCGGCTGGATCCGGGGCCGGACGAACGAGAGCATGGCCGACGCGCCGTTCGACGCCGACGACTGGGACTCGGCGATGCTCGGCAACGCCCAGCTGATCCGTACCGTCGAGGGTCGGCTCGACGCCGACGTGCTGACCGAGGCGAGCGCCCTCCGCGACGACGTGCAGCGGACGGTCTTCCTGGAGACCGGTCTGCTGCTCAGCATGCTGCTGCTGGCGGTGCTCTTCGCGTACCTGGTCGCCCGGTCGATGGCCCGTTCGCTGCGCGAGCTGCGGCACGGTGCGCTCTCCATCGCCCAGTACGGCCTGCCGCACGCCGTCTCCCGACTGCGTGACCCGCAGATGACCGCCCAGATGTCACCGGTGCAGGTGGCCAACCAGATCGCCGAGCCACTACCGGTACGCAGCAAGGACGAGTTCGGGCAGGTGACCGAGGCGTTCAACGCCGTCCACTTGGAGGCCGTCCGGACCGCCGCCGAGCAGGCCGCACTGCGCGCCTCGGTCGCGACGATGTTCGTCAACCTCGCCCGCCGTTCGCAGATCCTGGTCGACCGGCTCATCGGTCACCTGGACCGGCTGGAGCGGGGCGAGGAGGACCCGGACCGGCTGGGCGAGCTCTTCCAGCTCGACCACCTGGCCACCCGGATGCGCCGCAACGACGAGAACCTGCTGGTGCTCGCGGGCGCCGACTCGACCCGTGTGCAGCGTGAACCGGCGGCACTCATCGACGTGCTCCGGGCCGCGCAGTCCGAGGTCGAGCACTACACCCGGATCGAGTTCGGCATGGTCGACCGGGACCTCGAGGTCCAGGCCGCCGCCGTCAACGACCTGGTGCACCTGGTCGCCGAGCTCTTCGACAACGCCACGGCCTTCTCCCCGCCGGACTCGCAGGTGATGGTGGAGGCCCGCCGGGTGGGTGACCGCGGGACCCTCTTCGTCGAGGACCGGGGCATCGGCATCACCGCCGAGCAGTTGCAGGACCTCAACGAGCGGCTCGCCACGCCGCCAGCCGTCGACGTGACCGTCTCCCGGATGATGGGTCTGGTCGTGGTCGCCCGGCTGGCCTCCCGGCACGGCGTACGCGTCGAGCTGCGGCCCGGCCCCGACCGGGGGACCGTCGCCGAGGTCACGTTGCCCGCCTCGATGCTGATCCCGCGGGCGCTCTCCGGCCGCACCCAGCAGCCCGGCGGTCCGGTCGCGCCGGAACCGGCCGCCCGGCCGGCGATCGGCGGCCCGCTCGCTCTGGAAAGCGGTCCGGCGGCCACGCCGGCACCGGCCTTCGGCGGCGGTGGCCGCGGTCCGGGCTTCGGCGGCGACCACGCTCCGGGCTTCGGGGACCGTGGCCCCGGCTTCGGTGGCGACCGCGGTCCGGGCTTCGGCGGCGGTGACCGCGGCCCCGGCTTCGGCGGCGACCGCAACCGCGACGGCACGCCGCTCGGCCGGCCGTACGAGCCGGCGATGAACGGTGGGCACACCGGCGGCGCCCCGAACCAGCCAAGGGAGATGCCGGCCTGGTCCGACCTCACCGGCGCCCGGGGGGTGGCCCGGAACGGGAACGATCCCTTCACGCCCCGGACGCCGAACGGGCACGACATCGAGCCGCTGCCGCAGCGGCGGGCCACCGAACAGGACGCCGGTCCGTCGCCGGCCGAGACGACGATGTCCGGGTTCATCCCCCGGCAGCGTCCGGTCACGCCGGAGCCGCAGTCGAACCAGCCGAACGGGCTGAGCGCGCTGCCACCGGCCGCCACGCCGCCGCCGGTACCGCCGGTCTCGGCACCGCCGGCCGGGCAACCGCCGGTCTCGGCGCCACCGTTCGGGCAGCCGTCCGTCTCGGCGCCGCCGTTCAACCAGCCGCCGGTCTCGGCACCACCGTTCGGGCAGCCGGCGCCCCAGCCCGCTCCGGCACAGCCGCCCGGCGCGCCGTCGCCGGCCCAGTCAGGCAACGCCCCGCCGGCCTGGCCACCGGTGAACACGCCGGACCGGGAGGCCGCCGCACCGCCGGTGCCGGAGCGGCTGGCCGCAGCCCTGGACATGACTGCCGAGCTGCCTCGGATGGCTCGGCCCTCGGCGGCGGAGGCCACGGCCAACGTGGAGGCTCGGCCGAAGTTCGCCGACGAGACCATGGAACTGCCGATCTTCCGCGAACTGGAGTCGGCGTGGTTCCGCACCCGCCGGAAGCCCGAGGAAACCGGCGGGCAGCCGCAGGGAGCCGGTACGGCTCCCCAGGCGACCGGCCAGGCCGTCGCGGTGGACACCGCCGTTCCCGACGCGGCCCGGATCAGGTCCGTACCGACCACAGGCAACGCGGCACCTGTCGACAGTCCGGTCCCCGGTGGCCAGCAGCCGGGAACCGGGCCGGCAACCAACGGCACCGGTCGGCCGGGCGAGGGCAGCGGTTGGCGTACTGCTGCCGACGACGGCTGGCGGGCGGCCATGGCGGCCACGACAGCCGCCACGACGCCGAACCAGACCACCCAGACCGGACTGCCCAAGCGGGTACCGATGGCACAGTTGGTGCCCGGAGCCGTGGAGAAGCCGACCACCTCGGTGCAGCGTCGTACGCCGGAGGCGGTGCGCGGGCTGTTGTCCGCGTACCACCGTGGGGTGCAGCGTGGCCGCACGCACCCGACGGACGACCAGTCGACCAACCCGGAGGCGACTCCGGCAGGGCAGCAATCCCCGCAGGCCGAGGTGGGCCCCGCGACCGCGAGCGGCCAGAAGGAGCATGAAGGATGACATCTACGCAGGATCTCGGTTGGCTGCTGGCCAACTTCGCCGATCGTGTGCCCGGCGTCGCCCACGCGATCGCCGTCTCCGCGGACGGCCTGCTCCTGGCGTCGTCACGGGACCTCCCGCGGGACCGGGCGGATCAGCTCGCCGCGATCGCGTCCGGCCTGGTCAGCCTCACCCAGGGAGCGGCGCGCTGCTTCGAGGGTGGGGCGGTGCTGCAGACGGTGGTCGAGATGGACAATGGTTTCCTGTTCCTGATGTCCATCTCGGACGGCTCGTCCTTCGCGGTCCTCGCCGCCCGCAGCTGTGACGTGGGTCAGGTGGGCTACGAGATGGCACTGCTCGTCGACCGGGTCGGTGACGCTCTGACGCCGCCGGCCCGGGCCGCCGCGGGGATGCTGAGCTAGGTGGTATCCGGCCGGTGTGGCTCGCCGGCCGGCGCGACGACAATGCAACAATGACGAACTCCAGGCGTTGAGTCTCGGGTACGACGTGAAAGGGGGTGGACGGTGATGATGGCCGAACGCGACGAGCCGACTGGCGCGCTGGTGAGGCCATATGCCGTTACCCGTGGTCGTACCCGGCCGAGGCTCGACATCGCCCTGGAGGCGCTCGTCGAGACGACGGTGCGCGGTCGGTCCGCCGGCAACGGCAATGGCGGCCAGGGCCGGGAGCATCAATACATCGCCGCGCTGTGTGATGGTCGGCTGCAGTCGCTCGCGGAGATCGCGGCGCGGATGCAGTTACCGCTCGGAGTGGCTCGGGTCCTGATCGCCGACATGGCCGCTGACGGCCTGGTGGCGGTGCACGAACCGACAATCCTGGACGACTCAAACGACGCGGTGGGCACTGAACTGCTGGAGAGGGTGCTGAGTGGACTTCGCAGGCTCTGACATGTCGCACCGTCCAACGGCCGGGCGCGTGACATCGGCGAAGATCGTGATCGCCGGTGGCTTTGGCGTCGGCAAGACGACACTTGTCGGTTCGGTCTCGGAAATCACGCCGCTGACCACCGAGGCGATCATGACGTCGGCTGGTGTGGGTGTCGACGACACCCGCCAGGTGCCGGGCAAGACGACCACCACGGTCGCCATGGACTTCGGTCGGATCTCGATCGACCGGGACCTTATCCTCTACCTGTTCGGCACCCCGGGCCAGACGCGGTTCTGGTTCATGTGGGACGAACTGGTGCGGGGAGCGATCGGCGCGGTCGTCCTGGTGGACACCCGTCGGCTGGCCGACTGCTTCGCGGCCATCGACTTCTTCGAGCACCGGCGGCTGCCGTACCTCGTGGCGATCAACTGCTTCGACGGTATGCAGTACCACGACCCGCAGGACGTGCGGGACGCGCTGGCGATCTCGAACGAGGTGCCGGTCGTCGCGTGTGACGCCCGGAACCGGGAGTCGACCAAGCACGTACTGATCTCGCTTGTCGAGTACGTGCTCACCATGCGGCGCTCGCGCGCCGTCGCCCCGGCCTGACCGGCGCGAGCCGGCCGCCCCGTCCGGAGTGGCCCGGCCGTAGGCCGGTGCCCGGCCTGCCCGACGAGGCCGCCAGGCCCGCGTCGGCAAGCCGGCTGTCCGCCTTCCGGCGGCCTGCCGCGTCCCGGTGGTGACGGCGCGGAACGCGCCCTTCGACGGCCCGTCCGGCTCCGGCCGGCGCCGCTCCGGCACTGTCCACTGTGGTGCCGGGACGGTAGGACACAGTGGCCTCGGCGCCAGGGGTCCACTGTGCGGAGGCGCACTGCTGTTCCGAGGGTCCAATGTCCGTAGGGCCGCTGTCCGCAGGCCTGCTGTGGCGTGGATGCCGGAGGTCAGCTCCGTTCCGGAGGTCGGCGGGGCCGAGCGCCCAACCCTGGTGTAAGCGTTCAGGTCGGCGTGCACTGTGGCGCAGGGACGGCCCAGCGTGCACTGTGGGACCGGGATGGCGGCGGACGCCTGGTAGCCCCGTGGCGGGGGCCGGCCCCGACCGGCTCAGGAGACCCGGCTCCAGGAGCCGGAGACCACGGTGAAGACACCCAGCGAGTCCGGTTCCATTCCGCCGTGCCGGATCGGCGCGAACGAGTACGACCCGGCGATCCCCTCGGTGATCTGGTTGCCCAGATAGGCGCGCAGCCGACCCCGGTCGACGCTCTTGCCGAGCCGGGCCGCGTTGACGATCAGTCGCAGCGCGTCGGCCCCGTACGGCGCGAAGCCGCTGAACGAGCCGTGCAGGTGGATGTAGCGGTAGGCGAATTCCCGGCGGTCCAGCCCGGCCGGGGTGGTGTTGGTCAGCGACGAGCTGTTCAGCGAGCCGGGATGCACGACGTACGCGCCCTCGACCGCGGGTGCGTTCTCCTCCGAGAGGGTGTCCTCGGCAACCGCGCCGGCGTCGAAGAAGATTCGGCCCCGGAAGTCGCTCTGCCGTAGCGCCCGGGCCGCGGTGCCGGAGAACGGCGCGGTGCCCCAGACGATCACCGCCTCCGGATCGCGGTTGGTCACCTTCCGCACCGTCGAGCCGTAGTCGGCATGCTCGGCGCGGGGCAGCCGGGCCACCTTGACGAGGTCGACGTCCACCGCCTTCAGGGCCGCTGTGAGGGCCCGTACGCCCGAATCGCCGTGCGGGCCAGGTGTCGCCACCAGCCCGACCCGTTCGAAGCCCTGCGCGCTGATCAGCCGGGCCAGCGCCCGCGCCACGTCCCGGGCGTCCGGGGTGAGTTTGAAGATGTACGTCCGCTGCGCCAGTGGCACGGTGAGGTTGTCGGCGGCGGCGAAGGAGACGAACGGCACCTGCTGCTGCTGCGCGATCGGGATGATCGCCAGGGACGTCTCGGCGAAACAGCCGCCGATCAGCGCGTGCACGTTCTCCCGGGTGGCCAGCTCCGTCGCGTGCTGGGCGGCGAGCCGGGGCTCGCTGGCATTGTCCCGGACCACCAGCCGGAGGTTGCGACGCAGGTTTCCGACCGGCACGCCCTGCTCGTTGAACTTGTCGACGGTGATCTTCAGTGCCCGTTCCTGGAGTACGCCCAGCACCCGGCCGGGGCCGGTGAGTTCGAGGCTGGCGCCGATGACCAGTTCCCGGGCACCCGGCCCGGGCGGCCCGACCGGCCCCTCGTCGCTCTTTCCACAGGCGGCGAGCAGGCTGGTGGCGGTCGCCGCCAGCAGGCCTCGCCGGCTCAGGGTCCACGCCTCGACTGCCGGTCCGGCCATCGTTGCCCACCCTCCATGCGCTGGTCGTAGGTGTCGCCCACGGTCCCGGGGTATGTTGGCTGCCCCTCCCGGGCACCGTCAACTCTGCACACTGTGGCGAGAAACACCAGGTCGACGTAGGTATGATCCTGACTGGCCGGTCAGTCGAGCGTTCCTGACCGGACAGGCCGGGCGGCGCTGTCGAGCGGTCGGCGCGGTGCCGCGGAGGGTGCCCGAGCGAATACGCACAGCCCGGCCCGGGACCCGGCGTCGCCAGCGGCCGCAGCGGCAGTCGCCGCAGACGTGGAGGACCCACACCGGCCGTCGGGCGAGCACGGTCGTTGGTGTGGGTCCTCGGTGTGCCGGTGGACCGGGTCGGTCAGGAGCGGTAGCCGGCGGAGCGGTACTCGTAGTCGCGGTTGTCGGCCCGCTCGTCCGGGTCCCGGCTGAAGTCCCAGCCCCCGGCGGCCTCCCGGCCCGGCCGGCCACCCACTGCGTAGCCGCCGATCTCCTGGCCGCGCCGCCAGCCCCGGAAGTACCCGGTGGTGTGCTCGGCGATCCGGGCCGCGTCGCGGACGATCCGCAGCGGTCGCTCGTCCCGCAGCGGCGAGCCGGGCACCAGGTTGGCCTGTGGCACCCGCTTGGGCAGCCCGGCGGTGGTCGAGGCGCCGACGGAGGGCCGGGCCGCCTGTTCGGCGGCCCGCCAACCACTGTCGGCGGTCGACGACCACTCCACCTCGGCCTCTTCGGGGTGGCCGGTGAACCAGGCGGACCGGGCCGCCGCGAAGATCAGCAGGTCGCCGTCGCCCTCGTCGGCGACCGGCGGAGCACTCGGCTCGGCGACGCTCCGGCGGGGCAGCCCCGAACCGGCCTGTGCCGCCGGCTCGTCCCGGTCCACCAGACGCAGCGGCGGGTTGTCGGCGGGCAGCCCGTTGGGCAGGGTCCGGTCCGCCAGTGGCGGCGGCTCGACCAGGCGCAGCGTGGGCGGCTCCGGCGGCAGGTCGTCCGCCTGCCACGGCGGGGTGACCCGCCCGTCGGCGGGCGCCGCACTGACCGGGGCGTCCCGCTGCTCGGACGGCCCGTCCGGGTAGGCCCGGTAGCCCGACCCGCCGGCCCGGTCGTCCTGCTCGTCGCCCGGGTTCACCAGCGGCCAGTTCGCCCGGGAACCGGGCGGTGCCGGTGGCTCGGGCCGGGTCGCCGGCACCGAGACCGTCAGACCGGCGGCGGAGATCGTGCCCGGACGCGCCGCGCTCTCGCCGTTGGTCTTCGGCCGGGGGGTGATCGGCGTCGGTCGCCGCTCGTTGCGGGCGCTGTTGATGGCGGCCGTGGTCAGGGTGGCCCGGAACGGCTCGCCGGCCTCGGCCGGCGGGATGGACCCGCGCTGCGCCGGCATCGGGGTCATGCCCGGCGGCGGAGGCGGCGGCGCGGAGACCGGCCGGTTCGCCATCGTGTCGGCATGGTAGGCCGGTGGTGCGGAGGAGGGCGCGGCCGTGCGGGGCTCGCGGGGCGGCCCGGAGACCGGCACGACAGGCATGGAGAGCGTGGCCGCCGGTGACAGCGGTGGCGCGGCGGAGGGGGTGACCGGCGGTGGTGCCATCGGCGGCGGTGCGACCGGTGCCGGCGCGACCGGCGGCGGTCCCATCGGCTGCGGGCGGGTGGCCGGGCCGCTCGCCGCCGGCTGGTGCCGGTTGCGCCGTCCCGAGCTGGGCAGCGGCTCCCGCGCCGGACCGGGCAGCCCGGCGCCGACCTGCGAGGCAGCCTCACCAGCGCTGCGCCGGCCGGCAGCCCGACGACCCGGCTCCGGCGTGCCGACCCGGGCGGTGAGGGTGGCGACCAGGGCGTCACAGCCGGCGTCGCAGGCGCGTACCGCCGCGACGGCCTGGCGTACGGTCTCCGCCGCGGCGGAGGTGAGTGCCTTGTTGGCGGCACCCCGCCGAGGTGTCTCCGCGATGGCGACCCGGAGCGCGGTGACCGCCTCGGTGATCACGTCGGCCTCGGCGACCCCGTCCGCGGCGAGATGCGCGGCGATGGCGTCGGTGGCGACCGAGGTGTCCCGGCCGCGAGCGGCGGTGCCACTGAGCATGCCCGGCTCCGGCAGCGCGTCGAGTACGGCCAGCGAGACCGGCTCGGCCGGATCCGGGTACGCCCGCAGCGCGGCCGGGTAGAGCTCGCGCAGCACCTCGCGCAGGGCCACGGCGGCGGCGTGCCGACCGTTGGCGAGCGCGGCGTGCGCGGCGAGCACCGGCTTGAACCCGGCGAGTTCGCGCGGTGCCGGGAGGGTGGCCGCGGAGAGCGCACCGGCCTGCAACGCCCGGGCGAGTCCGACGGCCCGCCGCTCGGCCGGGGCGGAGTCCCGCTCCTCGGCCGACTCGTCGTCGGCGAACCGTTCGGCGAAGTCGTCGACGGAGTCGTCGTCGGCGATGACCAGGGGACGTCCGGCCGCGCTGAGCAGCGAGGTGACCATGTGGTCGTCGCTGTCCGCCGCGACGGCCGCGCCGCTCGGCCCGCTGCTCCGCTCGACGAGCACCGCGCCGAGCTGGGCATAGCCAGCCGGGTCGTCGGTGATCTCGCAGACATGGAGCAGTCTGCCTGCGTCGTCGACCACCGCGGAGGTCAGCGTCGCGCCGGCCGAGGTCGGCCGGCCCGTCGAATCCGCAGAGGCCAGACCGCAGTACACCCGCACGAGCGCCACGGCGTCGTCCTCCTCCCGAGACACAAGTGGTGTGCCAAAGACTGATGCTCCCTGGTAAGGGGTCAGTCGCGCCAGTCCACGGCGGCAGAGATCTTGCCGATAATCGTGCGCCACCCGAGACTTGCGGTTTGTGCCCCGATTTTCTTGAGTCGCCGCCGACCACGGAATCCGCCGAGGCCGCCGGCAACGGTGGCCCGGAGCGCCTCGTCGAGGTCGTCCAGGCTGGAGCCGGAGGAAAGCATATCCAGTACGGCGGGAAGCCGGAGCGCGTAGGCCAGGTCACGAGCGACCTCACCGGCCTCGATCAGCAGCGTCGAGTCCCAGACGTCGTGCCCGCCGCGCAGGTTCTCCACCACCAGGTCGAGCTCGTAGGAGTCCTCGTCGAGCGGGGCGACGTCGGCCGGCGTGATCCGCTCGGCGAGCGTGTCCCAGGTGTCCAGCTCGGCCAGGTCGTTCGGCGCGCCGGACCTGACGAATGTGACGAGTGACTCAGGACTCTTGAACAGCAGCAGCTTGCCCCGGTGGGTGAGGAACGCCGGCACCTCCTCGCCGTCCTCCTCCGCCTCGGCAGCCGCCGGTTCGGCGTCGGAGTCGTCGGCGTCGGCCTTGCCGTTCCGCTCCGCATCCTCCTTGTCGGCCTCGGCGAACTGGTCGGCGACCTCCTCGTCGAGGATCACGACCGTCTCGTCCTCGTCCTCCTCGTCGACCTCGGCCCGCCGGGACCGGCTGGCGAAGAGGTCGTCCTGCTCGCGGTCGGCGATGTCGGTCGGGGTCAGCTCGCTCGCCGGCCGGTAGGCCCGCAGGGTGAAACCGGCGCCCGACGGCAGGGCGATCTCGACCGGGTCGATCCGGACCTCTTCCCAGAGCGACCGGTCCGGCGCGCCGGACGTCGTCGCGGCGTCCTCGGTGCCGGCGGTGTCGTCACTGGTTCCCGGGGAGTCGGCCTCGGCCTGCCCGGGGTCGGCGACCCCGGCGCTTCCGGCGGACTCGTTGCCCGGCTCGTCGGTTTCGGGCCGGTGGGACGACTGGCGGGCCACGCTGACCTCCGTGTGCGCTCGATATGGGCACCCGACCCGGCGAGGGTTGCCGGCGGATCGGTGACTCTGCGCACACACCCTAGTAGGCCGGCGGCGAACGTGGACGCCGGCACCCCGTTGGAGTTTGCCGCACATATTAGTAGTCTTGCTACCTATGAACGCCCAGGCGCTGCACGGCCATCTCGATGCGCTGCTGCTCGCGGTGCTGGAGCGGGGCGCGCTGCACGGGTACGCCATCATCGAGGCGCTCCGGGCCCGCAGCGGCGGCGTGCTCGACCTGCCCACCGGGACCATCTATCCGGCGCTGCGCCGGCTGGAGCGGGCCGGCTACGTCAGCAGCGCCTGGAGCACGGTCAACGGCCGGGAGCGCCGGACCTACGAGCTGACCGGTGCCGGGCACCGTGCCCTGGTCGGCGAGCGGAGCAGTTGGCAGGAGTTCAGCTCGACGGTGGCCCGGTTCCTCGGCGGTCCGGAGACGCCCGGCGCGCCAGCCTGAGCAGCGAGCTGCCTGACCCTCGCGGGACTCAGGAGCGGATCGCCAGGTAGTCGCGTTGGGCGCCGGTCTGGCGCAGCCACTGGTCGCGGTACCAACCCGGTCGGGCGGCGAGTTCGGCGTGGCCGCCCCGGTCGGTGACGCGCCCACCGTGGAGTACGACGATCTCGTCGTACCGGTCCAAACCGGATAGTCGGTGCGTGACGAGTACCACCGTGCGGTCCGGGCCGGCGTGCGCGGTCGCCGAGTCGAGCACCGCGTCCGCGGCGGCGGGGTCGAGACCCTCGGTCGGCTCGTCCAGCACCAGGATGCCGGCCGGGGC
The DNA here is from genome assembly GCF_049179135.1 of Plantactinospora sp. WMMB782. Classification (NCBI taxonomy): domain Bacteria; kingdom Bacillati; phylum Actinomycetota; class Actinomycetes; order Micromonosporales; family Micromonosporaceae; genus Plantactinospora; species Plantactinospora sp. WMMB782. The sequence continues at coordinate 3,612,692 of NZ_JBMHMC010000007.1, forward strand.
GGCGAGCAGGGCCCGGGCCAGCAGCAGCCGCTGGCGTTGCCCGCCGGAGAGCTGACCGCCGTCCTCGCCGACAAGCGTGTCCCAGCCGGCGGGCTGCCGGCGTACCCAGTCCAGCAGGCCGGCCGCCGCGGCGGCGCCGGCCAGGTCGTCGTCGGTGGCACCGGCCCGGCCGAGCAGCAGGTTCTCCCGGACGGTGGCGTGGAAGACGTGTGCGTCGGCGAGCAGCCCGCCGACGATCCGGGGCAGCCGGTCGACGGGCAGTTCGGTGAGGTCGACGCCGTCCAGTAGCACCCGCCCCCGATCCGGCCGCACCATCCCGGTCAGTACGCCGAGCAGGCTGCTCTTACCGGCACCGCTCGGCCCGACGACGGCGATCCGGGCACCGGCCGGCAGGTCGAGGCTCACCCCGTCGAGCGCGGGCGGGCCGTGGCGGCGGTAGCGCAGGTCCACCCCGTCGACCCGGCAGTGCCACCGCCGGGCCGGGTAGCGGAGGTGTTGCGGTGCGTCAGTTGGTTGTTGCGGTGCGTTGGTCGGCTGTTGCGGTGTGTGGGTCGGGTGTTGTGGCGCCCCGGCGGGTTGTTGCGGTGCGTCGGCTGGGCCCGGGGCCCGGTCCGGAGCTGGGGCTGGAGCTGAGGCTGAGGCCGGGTCCGGAGCTGGGGCTGGGGCGTTACGGAGCAGGTCGGCGACCCGGGTCAGGGCGGTGCGCAGCCGGGTCCAGTGCCGCGCCGCGCCGACAAGTGCCAGGGCCGCCTCCACGGCGGCGAGCGTGCCGACCGCGAGGACCCCGACGAGTACGCCGGACACCTCCGCCCGGAGCGCCACGGTCAGCACGGCGGCGCTTGTCGCGCCGGCCAGCAGTACCCCGAGCCCGTCCACCGCCCAGCCCAGCGCCGCCGTCCGGCGTTCCAGCCCGGCCAGTTCGCGGGCCCGGCGGTCCGCCCGGTCCAGGGCCGCCCCGGTCGCACCGAACGCGGCCAGGTCGGCGGCGCCGGAGGTCAGGTCCACCGCATCCCCGGCGAGCGCGCCGCGCAACGGTGCCACCCGGGCGGCGGTACGCCGGGTGAGCAGCGCCGCCAGCACCGGCAGTGCGACCCCGGCCAGCAGCAGTCCGCCGGCCAGGGCCAGCCCGGCGAGCGGCTCGACGGCGGTGGCACCCGCCACGGCGAGCAGGCCGACGAGCGCGGCGGCCGCTCCGGGCACCAGTACCCGGAGCAGCAGGTCCTGCACCGCCTCGACGTCCGACACCACCCGGCTGAGCAGGTCCGCCGAGCGCTGGGTGCCGGCGGTACGCCGGGCCGCCAGTGCGGCGAAGACCCTGGCCCGGACCTCGGTGACGACCCGCAGCGCGGCGTCGTGCCCGGCCAGCCGTTCGGTGTAGCGCAGCACGCCCCGGCCGATCGCGAGGGCGCGTACCGCGACGATCGCGACGGTGAGGGTGTCCAGCGGCGGCCGGCCGGCGGCGCTGACCAGCAGCCAGGTCGCGCTCGCCAGCAGGGCGAGCCCGGCGAGTTCGGTGCCGGCGGCGAGCAGGCCGGCGCCGAGCAACCGCCCGAGGTACGGGCGGGCGAGCCGCCAGACGGTCCGTTCGGGCTGCAGCCTCACGCCACCACCTCCCGGGGCGCGTCCTCGGACACCGTTGCCGGCCCCGGGACGCCCACCGGGCCGGATCCGGCGGCCGGCGCGGGGTGCGGAGGTGCGGGTGGGTCGGTGTGCACGGGCGGGGCCTCCTCGGTGACCCGGCCGTCCTCGACCCGGAGTACCCGGTCCGCCCCGGCCAGCAGCGTCGGGCGGTGTGCGACAAGCAGTGCCGTACGCCCCTCGACCAGTCGCCTGGTGGCCGCGAGTACGGCCGCCTCCGAACCGGCGTCGAGCCGGGCGGTGGGCTCGTCGAGCAGCACGATCGGGGCGTCCCGGAGGAAGGCCCGGGCCAGCGCGACCCGCTGCCGCTGCCCGCTGGACAGCCCGTGGCCGCGTTCGCCGAGCCGGGTGTCCAGGCCGTCCGGAAGCCCGGTGACGACCTCGGTCAGGTCGGCGTCCCGGACCGCGTCCCGGACGGCCGCCTCGGGTGCCTCGGGCGCGCCGAGCCGGATGTTGTCGGCCAGCGAGGTGCCGAACAGGTGGGCCCGCTGCGGTACCCAGGCCAGCTGCCGACGCCAGTCCGGAAGGTCCAGCGCCGCCAGGTCCGTACCGTCGACAGTGATCCGTCCGCCGCTCGGGGCGACGAAACCGAGCAGCAGGTGCAGCAGGGTGCTCTTGCCGGCCCCGCTCGGCCCGACGACGGCGATCCGCTCGCCGGACCGGATGGTGAGGGTGACGTCGGACAGGGCGGTGGTGCGCTCGTACTCGACCGTGACCGACTCGAACCTGATCTCAGCGGGCCGCCCCGGCTGGCCGGCGGGCGGCAACTGGCCGGCGGCGGGTGGTGAATAACCAGTGGTGGGCAACCGGCCGGCGGCGGATGGCCGGCCGGCGGCGGATGGCCGGCCGGCGGCAGGTGATCGGCCGGCGGCGGCGGTGACGCTCGCGGTGGCGGCGCTCGCGGCGGTGGTTGCGGTGGCTGTGGCGGCGGCGCTCGCGGTGGTGGTTGCGGCGGTGGGTGACTCGGGGTCGAGCAGGGTGAGCGCCTCGTCCAGCGCGGCCAGTCCCTCCTGGCTGGCGTGGAACTGGCTGCCGGCGGCCCGCAGCGGCAGGAATGCCTCGGGGGCGAGCAACAGCACCAGCAGCGCCGTCTGGAGGGCGAGTCCTCCGCCGAGCAGCCGGAGGCCGATCGGCACCGCGACCAGCGCGACCGAGAGGGTGGCCACCAGTTCGAGTACCAGCGCGGAGAGGAAGGCGATCCGCAGTGTGCCCATCGTCGCGCGGCGGTGCCGGTCCGCCATTTCGCGTACCACTGTGACCTGGGCGGAGGCGCGGCCGAACAGGTGCAGGGTGGGCAGGCCGCGCACCATGTCGAGGAAGTGGCCGCCGAGCAGTGCCAACCGGCGCCACTGCCGCTCGGTGGCGGCCTGGGCCTGCCAGCCGAGGAGCGCCCCGAAGATCGGGACCAGGGGCAGGGTCACCGCGATGACAAGTGCCGAGCTCCAGTCGGCGAAGGTCAGCCGGGCGAGTACGGCCAGCGGCACCGTGACGCTGAGCACGAGCTGCGGCAGGTAACCGGTGAAGTACCCGTCGAGCGCGTCGAGTCCGCGTCCGGCCAGGGTGGCGAGCTGACCCGTACGCTGCCCGGACAGCCAGCCCGGCCCGCGCCGGCCGACGCCGTCGAGCAGTTCGGTGCGGAGGGTGGCCTTGACCGTGGCGGCGGCCCGGGCCGCCACCGTGCCCTGCGCCCAGAGCAGCGCCGCCCGGCCGGCCACGCTGGCCAGGAAGCCGGCCAGGGCGGCCCGGTCGAGTCGCCCGCCCGCCGCCTCGGCCAGCACCGTGGCCAGCGTGGTGGCCTGGGCGATCACCAGGCCGGCGGCGGCGACGCCGAGCCCGGCGAGCAGTGCGAGGTGCCGCCGCGCGCCGGGCACCCGGCGCAGCAGGCGGGGGTCGAACGGCCGGCGGCTCACCGGTGTCCGGGCGGCGTCGGGGTCGGTTCGTCCAGCAGCAGCACGTTCGTGGCCCGGGACGGTGTCGGTGGCGCCGCGCTGTCCGACCGGCGTGGCCGGCGACCGTCGAAGACCCATATCCCACGCATCTCTCGGGGCAGCTTCCGTTCCCGGGGCAGCAGCTTCCGTGACAGGGCCAGTTTACTACGGGATGTAGTAATGGCCCGGCGGCTCAGTGCAGGAACAGCGACACCGGGAGCGCGACCAGCGTCGTCGCCAGCGCCAGCGCGGCCACCCCGGGCAGCCGTCCCGGCCGGCGGGCGTCCAGCAGTCGCTGCACCCGGGCGTCGAGTTCGCCGTCCGCGACCCCGAGCGCGCCGGCCGGGGTGACCCGGGAACCGGCGCTGGCGAACCGGAGCAGCGCGGCGGCGAGCGGGCCGTCGGCGTGCAGCCGCCGGGCCTTGTCGTCGGCCCGCATCTCCACCAGCAGGGCGACGGTGTCGTGTGCGACGCGTACCCAGCGGACGCCGGGGAGGGCCCGGCAGAGCGCGGTGAACGGGAGCAGCACCAGGTCGTGCCGCTCGTCGGCGTGCGCCCGCTCGTGGCTGAGGACCGCCGCGAGCTGCGCCCGGTCGAGCAGGCTCAGGGTGCCGGCGCTGACCACCACCTGCGGGCGTACCCCGGGAAGGCAGTAGGCGGCCGCGCTCGGGTGGTCGAGTACCAGGGCGCCGGGCGCGGCCGGGTCGTCCCGGGCCACCAGGGTCAGCAGGTCCCGGTGCCGGCGCTGGGCGCGCAGCGCGCCGAGCAGGCTCCGGGCCGTCGAGCCGAGCAGCACCGCCGCCACGCCGACACCTACGCCGACCAGACCGAGGTGCGGCACGCCCAGGCCGGCCGGCAGGTCGCCGCCGCCGAGGAGGTCGCCGGCGAGCGACCGCAGCGCGGAACCGGTGCCCTGGCCGTACGGAGCGAGCCCGAGCGAGATCGGCAGGCCGATCGCGGAGAGCCCGAGGGCGAGCCCGACGAACTGCCAGCAGACGATCGCGATCCGGGGACTGTGCCACGCCCAGCCGGCGCCCAGCCGGCCGGACCGGGTCAGGACCTGGGCGGCGAGATAGCAGGCCAGCGCGGCGAGCGCGAAGTGCGCGGCGTAGAGCATCGGCTCAGCCCTGCCGCTTCGCGGTGGGCGGCCGGTCGGTCGGCGCCAGGGGATCAGCCGGTGTCGGAAGTCGGGTCGGGTTCGACCCGGACTCGTCGGCCAGCGCCGCGCGCAGCACCTCGGCCTCGGTCCCGGTGACCGAGCGGGCGAACCGGACCAGCGCGGCGTCCCGGCTGCCGGCCAGGTCCAGGGCGTCGAGCATCAGCCGGGCGATGTGCGCCTCGCGGCTGGCGGCCGGCCGGTAGCGCCAGGCCCGTCCCTCCCGCTCGCGCTCGACCATGCCCTTGCCGGCCAGCCGGTCGAGCACTGTCATCACCGTGGTGTAGGCCAGTTCACGGTCCCGCAGCGCCTCGGCGACCTCGCGGACGGTCGCTCCGGCACCGGCGCCCCGGTCCCAGAGCACGTCCATCACCGCACGTTCGAGATCACCGAGTCGCGTCACGACGCCAATTCTACTACCTGCTGTCGTACAGCTACCGACCCCGTCGTTCCCGTCGACATCGTCCAGCCGGCGGCTTGCGTCGGACGGCCGTGGCGGCGGTGTCGGAAAAGCGACGCGGACGACGGTCGATGTGTCGTGGACGAGTCGGATCGAACCTATCGGAGCGGACCGCCCCCGTGTGGTGCCACTCAACTGCGAGAACATGATCCGGCAGGCCGATGTGACCCCGACTGCCGGGACCTGTTGGCGCCGGTCGACGATCTAGCCGCTGGCATCGCCGCGCACGGTAATCTCTGTCTAACATTTCGCGGCGGAGGACGAGTGCGGCATGAAGAGAGTCGGACCCGACGTCGAGGGCCACCTGGCCGATCTCGACGACATCCCGCTGGCCCAGGTGCTGCTGCTGGACGAGGACGAGAGCGTCCTGGCCAACTCGATCCGGAGGGTCATCGATGCGGCCCAGCGGCACCCCCAGGACACCGTGGCAGCGTTCAACAACTACATCTGACGCGCTGTCCGACGAGGTGAACGGGAACGGTGCGGTCGGTTCCGACAATGTCGTCGGTACGCCGGTCCGGCAGGTGCTGCTCAAGATTCATAGTCGGTGCAACCTGGCCTGCGATTACTGCTACGTCTATCAGCACGTCGACCAGACCTGGCGGAACCAGCCCAAGGTGATGTCCCGGCCGGTGGTCGAGATGGCGGCGATGCGGATCGCGGAGCACGCCCAGAGACACGGGCTCGACCTGGTCACCGTGATCTTCCACGGCGGCGAGCCGTTGCTGGCCGGCCCGGACCTTCTCGACCACGCCGCCCGTACCATCCGGGCGGCCGTCCCGGCCAGCACCACCGTCGACCTGCGGATCCAGACCAACGGGGTACTACTCGACGAGGTGTTCCTGGAACTGTTCGGAAAGCACGGCATCCGGGTAGGGATCAGCCTGGACGGCCCGGCGGCGGCGAACGACAGGCATCGCGTCTTCGCCGGCGGTCAGGGTAGTCACCGGTTGGTCGCACGAGCGCTACGCCGGCTGCACCAGGAACACCACCGGCACCTGTACGGCGGAATCCTCTGCACCGTCAACCTGGAGAACGATCCGATCGAGGTGTACCGGAGCCTGCTCGACTTCCACCCACCCCGGATGGACTTCCTGCTGCCGCACGGAAACTGGACCACCCCACCGCCGGGCCGGCGAACCGACACCACCGACGCCCCGTACGCCGAGTGGCTCATCCGGATCTTCGACGAGTGGTACGCCACCCGGCCGCAACGCACCGGCATCCGGTTGTTCGAGTCGCTCGTCGACCTGCTGCTGGGTGGGCGGAGCGGCAGCGAGGTGGTGGGGTTGAGCCCCAGCGATCTGATCACCGTGGAGACGGACGGCGCGATCGAGCAGGGCGACGCGTTGAAGACCACCGAGGAGGGCATGGCGGCAACCGGCCTGCACGTCGCCTCGTCGACCTTCGACGAGGCGATCGCGCAACCGGGTGTCCAGGCCCGGCAGTCGGGTCTGGCCGGCCTCGCCGCCACCTGCCGGTCCTGCCCGCTCGTCCGGATCTGCGGCGGCGGCCTCTACGCGCACCGCTACCGTGCCGCGAACGGGTTCGAAAACCCCTCGGTGTACTGCCCGGACCTCACCCGGCTGATCCGGCATATCCGGGTCCGGCTGAACGCGGAACTCTCCGTGCTGCGGGTCTGCGAGCCGGGATAGTCAACCGCTGTGCCGGTCGGGGCTGCGGAGGCGCATGTCCAACGAGGGCGGACATCCGTACCGGACGTGACTCCTGCCTCGTGGACGATTGCCTGGTGATTCGGTGACGCGATAGATTGCTGTGATCACTGCAGGTCGGGTGAAAGTTGCCTTGACCTGGCGCGATTCGTATTCACGATCGAGCTGATCGCTTTGACGTGCGCCCATGGGGTAGCAAGGAGGTTGAGGTTTCCTGGTGACGCCTCCGGAGGCAGCGGGAGGGCAGTGTGCGGCTTGGACCACGTATTCTCCGGTCGAACGGTGGCTTGCGGCTACCCGCCGGTTGTTTCGACACCTCCGCCTGGCGTCTTGCGGCCGGGCCGTTCCTACCACGAGAATGGGACCGCCTTGTCCGAGGGGCTACTCCGTAGCAGATGATCTAGAAAGCCCGGACGCATGAATCGCCCCTGCGTGAGGAGGAGCTGTTGACGCAGTTCTTCCTGAGCCGTGCTGTGGGTGACGACGACAGCTACGCGATCCGCTTCTTTCAAGACCTGTCGGCCAAGGTCCGGGTGATCTCGGGTGTCGACGGCGACGTCGGATTCGTCGAGACGGTGGAGAGCGGCAGCCGCTCGCCCTGGTCGACGGCGGCCCGTAATGCCCTGGCCGACTGTCAGACTTTCGTCGCACTCTGCTCGCCGCGTTACTTCCTCAGCGAACGGTGCGGACGGCAGTGGTCGATCTTCGCGGAGCGGCTCCGGCGATACGAGAAGGAGACCGGGCGCCGCCCTCCAGCATTGATCTCCGTGCCCTGGGGGGACAGCGGTGGCGGCGAGGCGGTCCGGCAGCTCATCCGGTTGCGCAGTCACCGGCCGCGCTACGAGGCGTTGCTCGCCTCGGTTGCCCGGCAGATCATGGAGACGATCGAGGAATACCAGATCCCACCGATGAGCCCCAGTTTCGACCCGGCCAAGGTGCCGAACGCCTTCGGCTACGCCGAAGTGGACTCGACCGACCATGCCGAGTCCGGATCGATCGGGCAGAAGCCACCCAGAAAAGACCTGGTCGAGGCTGTCAGCCAACGGGTCCACTTCATCGTGGCCGCCGGCACTCGGGCCGAGATGGACACGGTGCGGGAGGACCTTCGCTTCTACGGTGAGCGGGGCCGGGACTGGGCCGCGTACCGGCCGGCGCTGGCGGAGCCGCTGGTCGCCCACGCCCGTGCGCTCGCGGCCGAGCAACTCTTCGGCTCGGATGTCGCCGAGCTCGACGATCTCGCCGAACGCCTCGACCGGGCTCGGCGCAACAACGAGATCGTCGTGGTGCTGGTCGACGCCTGGATCACGAAACTCGCCTCCTACCGTCGCATGCTCGCCGAGTTCGACAGCCATGCCGAGCCGAGCGTCGCGGTACTGGCGCCGGCCAGCCTGACAGACGCGGAAACGGTCCGGCACGGTGGGGAACTCCGGGCCGGGCTGACACGGGCGCTTCCGCGCAACCTGGCGCGGCAGGACCAACTGGTCCGCATCGAGATCGACAGCCCAGAGTCGTTCGAAGTCGACCTTGTGGCGGCGCTGGAGGAGGCACAGAATCGCATCTTCAGCCACGGCCGGGTGTTCCGCCGACCTGCTCAGGACGAGCCCGTGGACCGTCCCATCCTGCAGGGTCCGTAATGGGTCGATGATGGCGTCGCACACCCTTCCCCGGAACTTGCCTCTCGCTCGACGGCCGGGCCGGTGGCACTACTCGGCACGAAAGTACGATGCGAGGGCTTCCTATAATGAGCGTGGCTCGCGAACGACGAGCATGACGGCAGCTCCGTGCCGTACGCTGATCTCCCATTTCGTCGTTGATCGGCAATCCCGGTGCGTACGGCGCGGAGACCGGGGAGGACCGTTGCTGTACTTCTTCTTGAGCTATGCCCATGGGGAACGCGACGACAAGGTCCGCGTCCAGCGGTTCTTTGCCAACCTGAGCACGGAGATTCGAGTGTTGGTCGGCGAGGACGATCGCACCGTGGTCGGGTTCCACGACGACGGGGCGCTGCGCGTCGGGGACCACTGGCCCCGGCAATTGCTCGAAGCGCTCTGCCGTACCCAGACAATGATCGCTCTGTTCTCTCCACGCTACTTCCGCAGCGAGTTCTGTGGTCGTGAATGGGCGGTGTTCAGCGAGCGGATCCGCCGACGGGAGCAGGCCGCCGGGGCGCGTAGGGCGCGGTTGATTCCGATCTTCTGGGTGCGGACCCAGGTACCCGACTTCCTCGGTCATCTCCAGCATCACGACCCTCGGCTCGGCGCGGCTTACGAGCGGGAGGGCCTGCGCGAGCTGCTGCGGGAGAGCGGCCGAGACTACGAGCGGTTCGTGTTGGCACTCGCGCAGCTGATCACGGAGACCGTGCGGGAGGATCCTCGGTTACCCGAGCTTGATCCGGGCTCGCTCACCAGGGCCGACCTTCGGGGGGTGGGCAGCGCCTTCCACCCACGCGTCGAACCGGTCGGATCGCAGGAGGTCCCGCGCCCGGAACCGGCACCGAGGCCGACATCGTGGAAGTGGCCACTTCGGGATGCTGACACATCGGACATTCCGCAGCCCCGGCCGATTCTCAGTCTCGAAATCGCGGAGGACCTGGAACACCCCGGCCCGGCAGAGCCGGTGGGGGACACCGGTGCCGCGCCAGACACCTCGTGGGGTGATGGTCATGATCGACCGTGAGGACGGCCGGCAGCCTATCGGCCGGATCATCACCTTCTATTCCTACAAGGGTGGTACCGGCCGGACGATGGCGCTGGCCAACGTCGCATGGCTGCTCGCCAGCAACGGCCACCGAGTGCTGACCATCGACTGGGACCTGGAGTCTCCCGGCCTGCATCGCTACTTCCACCCGTTCCTGGTGGACAAGGACCTACGCGGTTCGCTCGGCGTGATCGACCTCGTCCGCGAGTACGCCAAGGCAGCTACCCGGCCGGCTGAGGACGGTTCGGGGTTGCTGGATTCCACCGAGGTGGCCGACCTGGCCCGGGTCCAGCGCTACGCCAGTTCGCTGGAGTTCCCCTTCCCCGGGAACGGTGGGGTCGACCTGGTGCCGGCGGGCCGGCAGGGGACGGAGTACTCCGCCCGGGTCAGCACCTTCAACTGGGACGACTTCTACTATCGGCTCGGCGGCGCAGTCTTCCTGAAGGCGTTCCGCGACGATCTGCGGGCACACTACGACTACATCCTGATCGACAGCCGGACCGGGCTCAGTGACACGGCCGGGATCTGCACCGTCATGCTGCCGGACGTGCTCGTCAACTGTTTCACCATGAGCACGCAGAGCATCCAGGGTGCGGTCGAGGTGGCCCGGTCGATCCGCAACCTGCGGGGGCGACAACCAATCCAGATCTTCCCGGTCCCGACCCGGGTGGAGGACGGCGAGCAGATCAAGCTGGAACGGAGCCGTACGCACGCCCGGCAGCAGTTCGAGCCGTTCGTCCGGGCGCTGGAACGGGAGAACGTCGACAAGTACTGGGGCGCGGTCGAGATCCCCTACAAGGTCTACTACGCCTACGAGGAGATCCTCGCCGCGTTCGGCGACAGACCTCGCCAGGAGGGCACGCTGCTCGCCGCGTACGAGCGGCTGACCGGCATCGTGGTCGGTTCGCCGATCGAGTTGCCGGTCCTCATGCCCGAGGCGCGGCGGCTGCGCTGGCTGGCCGACTTCGAACGCCGGACGCCACCGGGACCAGGCGATGTGGTGGTCAGCTACGCACCACGGGACCGCATCTGGGCTGAGTGGATCGCCGCCGAGTTGAACCGGGTCAGCCAGCCCAGCCGACTGGTCGAGCAGCGCCTGTCGGTGGAGGAGGTAGAGCGGGCCGACCGGATGCTGGTGCTGCTCTCTCAGGAGTACGCGCGTTCCCGGGACGCGGCACGGCTGTGGCGACGTGGGCAGGAAAAGGACTATGACGGCCCCGGTCGATTCATCGTCCCGATCCGGTTCGACAGCACCCCCACTCCGTCGACGCTCGAGGAGCGGGACGTCATCGACCTGCACGGGGTGTCGGCGTCACGGGCCCGGGAAGCCTTGTTGGCGGCTCTCGATCTGGTGGACGTGCCGTCGTCGGCGGGTGCGGTGGGCGAGGGACAGATCTGGCCGCGCTTCCCGGCCGCGCTTCCGCCGGTCTGGCGGCTGCCTGCCCGGAATCCGGCGTTCACCGGTCGGGCCGCGATCTTGGAGACCCTGCGGAACCGACTGCACCAGCATCCGACGGCACAGCCCCTGGCTCTGCTCGGGCTGGGCGGGGTGGGCAAAACCCAGATCGCCCTCGAGTACGCTCACCGGTTCGCTGCCTATTACGAAATCGTCTGGTGGATCTCGGCGGACCAGCCGCAGATCGTCCGGGTTGAACTGGCCAAGCTCGCCGGACAGCTCAAACTGCAGTCTGGACCGACCGTGGACGAACAGGTCGACGCCGTCCTCCAGGCACTGCGGCAGGGCACCCAGTTTCCCCGGTGGTTGATCATATTTGACAACCCGGAGGAGCCGGAGCAACTCCGCGGATTCCTCCCCGACGGACCGGGCGACGTTATCGTCACCACTCGTAACCAGGGCTGGACGCATGTCGCCGAGCACCTGGAGATCGGGGTCTTCGAGCGGACCGAGAGTGTAGAGCTGATTTCCCGCCGGGTCGAGACAGTGGCGCCGAGCGAGGCCGACGCCGTGGCCGAGCGGCTGGGTGATCTTCCGCTGGTGGTGGAACAGGCAGCAGCCTGGCTGGCCACCACGGCGATGCCGGTGCGCAACTACCTGCAACTGCTGGACACCCGGATGCCGGAGATGCTGGCCGAAAAGCCGCCACAGGGTTATCCGACCTCGGCGGCGGTCACCTGGAATCTTTCGTTGCAGCGGCTGCGGGAGAGCCGGCCTGCCGCCGCCCGATTGCTGGAGCTTCTCTCGTTCTTCTCCCCGGAACCGATTCCGACCTGGCTGCTTCAGACGCCCCGAATGGTGGAGGAGTTGGCCAAGGTCGACCGGGCGATGCGCGATCCGCTGCTGCACGGCGCGCTGATCCAGGATATCGGTCGTTACGCGCTCGCCCGAGTCGATCCGGCAAACAACGCGATCCGTGTTCACCGGCTGGTACAAACGGTTATCAGGGACGCGATGAGCGTCGAGGCGAGGGCGGAGAGCCGGGTGCAGGTGCAGGAGATTCTCGCGGCCACGTCGGCGGCGAGACAGGGCGGCGTGGACGACCAGCGGAACTGGTCGACCTACGAGGAACTGCGCCCGCATCTCGAGCCCTCCGGCGCGCTGGAGTCCCGAGACGACGCGACACGACAGTTGGTCCTTGACATGGTGCGCTACCTCTGGCTGCGTGACGACCTCACAGGTAGTGCGGAACTGGCCGAACGGGCGATCAAGCAGTGGTCGACGATGTTCGAGACCGAGGACGCCCTCGCCCTGCGGCTGCGGGTGCTGCTCGCCAACACGCTACGCACCGCCGGCCGCATCCGTGACTCACTGGCCCACAGCGAAGAGGTGGTGCCCCGGCTGACCGAGTTGCTCGGTGACGACCACTTCTACACGCTCGAAGCGGTGGGCGGTCTCGCTGCCGACCTCCAGTATTCGGGGAACTACCACAGGGCGGCGCAGCTGACCCGCGCGTGCTGGCAGCGGTGGCGTGCCACCTATGGCGACGACTATTTCCGGACGCTGAGTGCCGCGAACAACGTGGCGTTGACGGAGCGGCTGGCCGGAAACTACGCCGAGGCCGCTCGGATCGACGCAGACACCCTGCGCCGCCGGCGCAAGGTGCTCGGCGAACGCAACAAGTGGACGCTGTACTCGGCGATCGCCTACGGGCGGGACCTCCGGGCCCTGGGCGACCATGCGGCCTCCCGCGAAACGCTGGAGAGGGCGTTGGAGGGCTCCAGGGATCTGCTTGGCGACGATGACTGGGTGACCCTCTGGGCGGCCAAGAGCCTCGCGGTGACGATTCGCCGGATGGGGCGCCCGCACGACGCCGTCGGGCTGCTCGATGACACCCTGCGCCGAGCCCACCAGACGCTCACCGAGCGGCACCCGGATACCAAGGGGTGTCTGCTGGAATCCGCCTGCCTCCGGTCCACGATGGGGGACCATGCGCTGGCCCAGGCACAGGCACGCGACGCGGTGACCTACTTCCAGAAGGAATTCGGGGCGGACAACCCGTACACCCTCGGCGCGGAAAACGATCTCGGTATCATACTGCTCCGGGCGGGTGAGGCCGCGGCCGCGCTACCGATCTTGGCGGATGCCGCCGAGCGGTTCACCGATGTCCTCGCCGACGACCATCCCTATACCCTGGCCTGCCGGCTCAACCTGGCCAGCGCGCGATCCGCCACCGGCGATGCGGCGGACGCCCGGCGGCTGGACGAGCGCAGTCAGGGCAAACTGATGGGGCGGTTGGACTCGAAGCATCCGACCACGATCGCGGCCACGGCCAACCTGGCGATCAGTCTCCGGGACACCGGTGCGGTTCACGACGGTCAGCGGCAACTCCGCAAGGCGCTCGAACTTTCCAGCCAGGTCCTCGGCGACGAGCACCCGAATACCGCAGCGATCCGTGCCGGCCAGCGCATCACCATCGACATCGAACTCGAGCCGGTCTAGACCGGCTCGATCCCGCAGACGATCTGGTATCGTCTCGCCAGCCTGAGGGCCAACCACCGCAGCACCTCTGCCGGATCGGCCCGGCCGTCGCCTGCCTCGTACAGCCAGCGAGCCAAACCGAAGTACTCGACCATCGGTCGGCCTAGATCAAATTCTTGGCTGACCGCAAGGGAGAGCCCGACCCATCCCGAGACGTCGCCCTGTCGGATCGCCGAGACGTAGCCGCGGACCGCGTCGGAGATTCGACCTTCCAGGTACGCCAGGTCGGCGAGGCTCGGCGTCGGCACGGCGGTGCCCAGCTCGGCTCCGGTGGCCCTGGCCCGGATCAGCGTGGCCAGCCCCGGTTCGGCCGCCATCGGATGAGCCGGTGCCGACGCGCTGTCGGTGGAGAACAGGTTGGTCGGATCGACCCGTTCCGGCAGCCAGACCGGGCGGGGATGGTCGGCGAGCCAGTTCAGGTCATCGGCCGGTGGCCAGCCGTTCGTCAGGCGCCAACGGATGACGTAAGCCAGCGCCGCATCGGCGGCGTACCGGTCGATCTCGGGCGGTACCGGTTCGGTTGCCCAGTCAGCGAGTTTGCCCGCCATCTGCCGGACGAAGACGGTGCCGAGACGGGTCAACGCGCCGGTCTCGAGCAGACTGTCGGCGGCGACCAGGGTGAGCCGGCGCCACAGCGCGAACTCGAAGTGCGCGGAGCGCAGGGCCGCCGGCTCGGTCAGGGCCTGCCGGCGGCGCCGCCAGAAGTCACAGACACCCAGATGCGCGTAGGTGCCCTGGAACAGCGCTGAGATCGGCCTCGGGTCGGGCCGCCACGGGGCTAAGTAGCCGGTGTCCGGATCTGCCCGATGCAGGTCGACCAGATCGTTGATAGCGACCAGCTTCATGTGCTGGAATTCGTGGATCAACGACAGCGCGAGGGATTCCGGCTCCGAGGTCGCGGAGACCGCCACCGAGCCGAAGGCGTGGAACGAGGTGGCTCCCAGGGTCGTGCCCTCGGCGGCCGGGGCGAGTGGCACCACACAGACCAACGCGGTCCGGATCGCGTCGGCATGGTCCGGGAACTGCCGGACGACGAGCTTCCAGGCCAGCCGGAACAGCCGGCCGAGCCGTGCTGCGGCCGGATCGCTCAGCCGGCCTGCCGGCTGCCACCGGTAGCAGTCCCGGTACGGGTCCAAGTCCTCGATCGCCAACCGGTAGCGATGGCCCGCACTGTCGATCCGCATGAGCCGTCGGGGTGCCCAATGTTCGGACGGCTGTTGGAGGGGCATTGCGACCGTGACCCGCCGGGTCGACCCGACGAAAACCAACCGGACCGGTCCGCCGATGATCCGGACCGGACCCGGACCGAGGCCGGTGGCGGCACCGAGGGTAGGCAGCACGACGGTACCGCGATTCGTCGGCAACTCGACCTCGAACCGCAGGCCGGCCAGGGCTGCGGCGGACGCGGCCAGCGCGGTCAGGTAGTCGAGCGGGTCGAGCGATTCCTCGTCGGCGCCGTTGCCGCTGCCGAAATGCCGCAGGCAGGTACTGGCCCAGTTGTCGAGGTACGGATGGGCCAACACCGCGCGTACGGCTTTCGGGTGGCGGGCCTCGGCGGCACTGAGCAACGTGACGGCCCGGTCCGTCGACGCTGCCGCCGAGCCGCCGAGCCGCAGGGCTCTCCGGGTCACCTCGAGCAACTGCACCCGACGTTTCGACCGCTGGCTGGCGGCCAGAATCTCGACCGCGTCGAGGCCGCCACCACCCCGACCCAGCGCAGCGAACTGTTCGGCCGTGAACCGGTGTCGTTTGATCGGCGTGGTTCGCCGACGTTGATGCTGCGACGACGTCGGCGCAGGTCGTACGGAACGTGGGGGTACATCCATCTGCCACCTTCGGCGTGCCGCCGTCAGTGGGAAGGAGCGCGTTGGCTACGCCGGGCGATGGCGGGGCAGCCAGCTCATCGCATAGCTCACCGCCGAGCTGACGGAAAACAACCTCGCCTTCCCGGCACCCACATTACCGACCCGGACGGCATTCGCCGAGGTCAATTCGAAATCCTTGCCCAGTTCGGCGAAATCGCGGTCGTCCAGTACCGCCGCCTGGTAGCTGATCCACTCCCGCCGGCCCTCCGAAGTCGTCACCACGCAGCGGTTCGTCCGACGCCCCAGCCCCGGCAGCCGGTACTCCGCCAGATGGAACGCGGTGCACCGGTCGTACCCGACGCCGAGCAGCAGCGTCTCGCCGCCGACCGACTCGACGGCGCCGAGCGGTGACTCCGGACCGATCTCGGAGGTGATCGGATGCCGGGCGGTCAGCTCCGCCGCCCGAGCGCCGACCGCGGCGAACGAGGTCTGCGGATGGCCGCTGCGCGCGGCACCGGGCCAGGTGCGGACCGTCTCGGCGATCAGCCCCAGTTCCCGGCACGGGGTGACGGCAGGGTCGAACGCCGGCAACTCGGCCCGGATTGTCGGCCACCAGGACTCGGGGACCCGGACGTGCGACCAGCGGGACGGATCGCGGTTGTCCCGGCTGAACGCCGGCACGACGAGCGTGCCGCCCTCGCCGAGTACGTCCAGCAGCGCCCGGACCACCGTCGGAGCACCCCCGCAGACCCAGCCGAGCGAACGGAGCGAGGCGTGCAGCAGGACGCTGCTTCCGGCCCGTACTCCGAGTGCGCGAAGGTCGCGGACGAGACTGCTCCGAGTCTGTGGCCCCGCGCCGTCCATGTGACGGCAGTGTGCCAGAAACCCGACGGGCAGTGTGCCCCGGAACTCGACAGCGGTGTGCCGGAAGACGAGGCCGGTCAGATCCCCTTCGGATGCCAGACCGTCTTGGTCTCCAGCAACGCCGTCATCCGGCCGATGCCGGGATCGGCGGCCCAGTCGACCGGCCCGGCGGACGGCCGGAGTACCCGCTTGAGGTTGCCGGCTGCGGCCCGCTCCAACTCGGCGGCGAGGTCCGGGTCGGCGACCCCGGTCAGGTCCAGCGCGTTCACGTCCATGTGCCCGGCCAGCCAGGGCGCGGTCTCGGCCGGCCGACCGGTGAGCAGGTTGACCACTCCGCCGGGCAGGTCGGAGGTGGCCAGCACCTCGGAGAGGGTGATCGCGGGCAGCGGGCTCGCCTCGGCGACCAGCACCACCACCGTGTTGCCGGTGACGATCGCCGGCGCCACCACGCTGACCAGCCCGAGCAGGGCCGGTTCGGCCGGGGCGACCACCCCGACCACGCCGGTCGGCTCGGGCGCGGAGAGGTTGAAGTACGGTCCGGCGACCGGGTTGGCGTTGCCGTAGACCTGGGTCAGCTTGTCGGCCCAGCCGGCGTACCAGACCCAGCGGTCGATCGCCTCGTCCACCTCGCCGGCCGGCACGCCGAGGCCGACGAACTGGTCCCGCCGCCCCTCCAGCATCTCGGCGACCCGGTAGAGGATCTGCCCCCGGTTGTACGCGGTCGCGCCCGACCAGCCCTTGACCGCCGCCCGCGCCGCCAGTACGGCATCCCGGACGTCCTTGCGGGAGGCGAGTGCCACGTTGGAGTTCTGCACCGGATACGACCGCCCCGACTCGCTGCGCGGGAACTTCCCGCCGATGAAGAGCTTGTACGTCTTGCGTACCGCCACCCGCTCAGACATCGAGGTACGCCTCCAGCCCCTGACGGCCACCCTCCCGGCCGTAGCCCGACTCCTTGTAGCCGCCGAACGGCGAGGTGGGGTCGAACTTGTTGAACGTGTTGGCCCAGACCACCCCGGCGCGCAGCCGGTCGGCCATCCAGAGGATCCGGGAGCCCTTGTCGGTCCAGATCCCCGCCGACAGGCCGTACGGCGTGTTGTTCGCCTTCTCCACCGCCTCGGCCGGGGTACGGAAGGTGAGCACCGAGAGTACCGGCCCGAAGATCTCCTCCCGGGCGATCCGGTGCGCCTGGCTGACCCCGGTGAAAATGGTCGGGGCGAACCAGAAGCCCTGGTCCGGCAGCTCGCACGGCGGGGACCACCGCTCGGCCCCCTCCGACGCGCCGATGTCGGCGAGGGTCCGGATCCGGTCCAGCTGGGCGGCCGAGTTGATCGCGCCGATGTCGGTGTTCTTGTCCAGCGGGTCGCCGACCCGCAGCCGGGCCATCCGGCGCTTGAGCGCGGCGAGCACCTCGTCGTACACCGACTCCTGGACCAGCAGCCGGGAGCCGGCGCAGCAGACGTGGCCCTGGTTGAAGAAGATGCCGTTGACGATGCCCTCGACGGCCTGGTCGACCGGTGCGTCGTCGAAGACGATGTTGGCGGCCTTGCCGCCCAGTTCCAGGGTCAGCTTCTTGCGGCTGCCGGCCACCGACCGGGCGATCTGCCGGCCGACCTCGGTGGAACCCGTGAAGGCGACCTTGTCGATCCCGTCGTGCTCGACGAGCGCCCGGCCGGTCTCGCCGGCCCCGGTGACGATGTTGACCACCCCGGGCGGCAGGTCGGCCTGCTGGCAGATCTCGGCGAAGAGCAGCGCGCTCAGCGGAGTGGTCTCGGCCGGCTTGAGCACCACCGTGTTGCCGGCGGCCAGCGCCGGGGCGATCTTCCAGGCCAGCATCAGCAGCGGGAAGTTCCACGGGATGACCTGGCCGGCGACGCCGAGCGGGCGCGGGGCGGGGCCGAAGCCGGCGTACCCGAGCTTGTCGGCCCAGCCGGCGTAGTAGAAGAAGTGCGCGGCGACAAGCGGCAGGTCGACGTCCCGGGACTCCCGGATCGGCTTGCCGTTGTCCAGTGACTCCAGCACCGCCAGCTCGCGGGAGCGCTCCTGGACTATCCGGGCGATCCGGAACAGGTACTTGGCCCGGTCCCGGCCCGGCATCGGCCCCCAGACCTCGTCGTACGCCCGGCGGGCCGCCCGCACCGCCCGGTCCACGTCACCCGGACCGGCCTCGGCGACCTCGGCGAGCACCTCCTCGGAGGCGGGATTTATCGACTTCAGAGTGCCGCCGTCACCGGGCTCGACGAACTTCCCGCCGATGAACAGCCCGTACGACGGCTTGAGGTCCACTACCGCGCGCGACTCGGGCGCCGGGGCGTATTCGAACATCGGTTCAGTCCAGGGTGAAGTAGTCGGGGCCGGAGTAGACGCCGGTGGTCAGCTTGGTGCGCTGCATCAGCAGGTCGTTGAGCAGGCTGGAGGCGCCGAACCGGAACCAGTCCGGGTCGAGCCAGTCCGCCCCGGCGGTCTCGTTTACCAGTACCAGGTATTTGATCGCGTCCTTGGTGGTCTTGATGCCGCCGGCCGGCTTGACCCCGACCTGCCGGCCGGTGACCTCCCGGAAGTCCCGGACCGCCTCCAGCATCACCAGGGTGACCGGCAGGGTCGCGGCGACCGGCACCTTGCCGGTGGAGGTCTTGATGAAGTCGGCGCCGGCCAGCATCGCCAGCCAGGAGGCCCGCCGGACGTTGTCGTAGGTGGCCAGCTCCCCGGTCTCCAGGATGACCTTGAGGTGGGCGTCCCCGCAGGCCGCCTTCACCGCGACGATCTCGTCGTGGACCTCCTGGTAGCGGCCGGAGAGGAAGGCACCCCGGTTGATCACCATGTCGATTTCGTCCGCCCCGCCGGCCACCGCCGAGCGGGTGTCCGCGAGCCGCACCTCCAGCGGTGCCTGTCCGGACGGGAACGCCGTGGCGACGCTGGCCAGGTGCACCCGGCCGGCCTCGCCGGCCGGCCGGGTGGACGCACCCCAGAGCGCGGCGGCGGCCACCGGGACCATCGTCGGATAGACGCAGACGGCGCCGACCGGCGGGCAGGACGGATCGGCCGGGTCCGGGCGCAGCGCCTTGGCGGCCAGCGCGCGTACCTTGCCCGGGGTGTCGGCACCTTCCAGCGTGGTCAGGTCGACCATCCGGATCGCCAGGTCGATCGCCCAGGCCTTCGAGGTGGTCTTGATCGAGCGGGTGCCGAGCATCGCCGCCCGCTGCTCCGCGCCGACCTGGTCCACCCCGGGCAGGCCGTGCAGGAAGGTCCGTAGGGTCGCCTCGGAACGTCCCACCTCGGACAGGTCGGAACGTCCCGCCCCGGACAGGTCGGACCGCGCCGACGCCGTTGTCGCCGTCATGCCGGCAAGTCTACGCACCGGTACCCGCGTGTGATCTTGGCCATAGTTGCCGATTGACCGTCGTCGTCGTCGTCGTCGCCGTCGCCGTCGACGCGACCGGGCGGGCCGCCGTGGGGTGGCGGGGTCCCGGGTCGGGTGGCGGGGTTCCGGGTCGGGTGGCGGGGTTCCGGCGAGGCGGGTACCGCAGACCCGGTGACCAGGCGAAGATCCGCCCCGAGGTTACCGGTAGGTTGAGCGACCGTGGACGTACTCGTGGTTGACCATCCCGTGGCCCAGACGCGGCTGACCGTGATGCGCGACGCCCGGACCGACTCGGCGTCGTTCCGCGCCGCGCTGCACGAACTCACCACCATGCTGGTGTACGAGGCCGCGCGCTCGCTGCCGGTCGAGCAGTTCCCGATCGACACCCCGGTGGCGCCGACCCAGGGCATCCGGCTGGCCAACCCGCCGCTGCTGGTACCCGTGCTCCGGGCCGGACTGGGAATGGCCGACTCCGCGCTCGGCCTGCTGCCCGAGTCGTCGATGGGCTTCGTCGGGCTGGCCCGGGACGAGCACACCTACGAGCCGCGCGCCTACATGGAGTCGCTGCCGACCGACCTGGCCGGCCGCCCGGTGCTGGTGCTCGATCCGATGCTGGCCACCGGCGGCTCGCTGGAGCACTGCTGCCGGCTGCTCGCCGACCGGGGCTGCACCGACATCACCGTACTCTGCGTGCTCGCCGCCCCGGCCGGGATCGAGCGGCTGGACCGCTCCGGGCTGCCGCTGCGACTGGTCACCGCCGCGATCGACGAGCGGCTCAACGACCGGATGTTCATCGTCCCCGGGCTCGGCGACGCCGGCGACCGGCAGTTCGGCGGCATGCCCCGGTTCTGACCTCCGACCCCGGCTCCGGGCTGTCCCGGGCTGTCTCCAGCCCGGTTCCGGGCTTGTCTCGGGCCTGGTTCCGGGCTGTCTCGGGCTGCGCGGGGTCCGATTCCGCCGAACCCGCTCCGAACGGTCCGGCCGGGACGCATGCGCGGCTGGCGCGAAACGGCTACCGTTCCGGGCCATGACAGGTGTTGGGTTGGCCGAGGAGTTGCTGCTGCTCGGCTACGACGACAAATCCGGCAAGGCGACCGGTTCCCGGATCGGACTCGACCTGGGCATGGCCGCCGCCGTGCTGGTCGACCTCGCCCTCGCCGGCCGGGTCGCCTTCTCCGACGGTTCGATCGTGGCCACCGACCCCGCGCCGACCGGTGACCCGATCGCCGACGACGTGCTCGCCCGGATCGCCGCGGACACCCCGCACACACCGGCCTCCTGGGTGCAGCGGCTCCGACACGGGCTGCGCGACCGGATCCTCGGCGACCTCTGCACCCGGGGCGTGATCAGCGACGTGGACGAGACCGAACTCGGCTACATCCACGTGCACCGCTACCCGGTGCTCGACCCGTCGGTCGAGGCGGAGATCCGGACCCGGCTGACAGCCGCGCTCACCGGCGAGGCCGTACCCGACGAGCGGACCGCCGCGCTGGCCGCGGTGATGGCGGCGATCCGGGTACAGCCGAGTCTCGGGCTGACCGGGCCGGCCGCCGAGGACGCCCGGAACCGGCTGGCGGAGATCGCCCGGGGTGCCGGGTTCACCGACGACGGGAGCCTGGAGGGGTCGACCATCCGCCCCTCGGTGGCACTGGTGATCGCCGCGCTCTCCCGGGCCATCGACGCCGCCCTGGGTAGCCGCGCCTGACGCCCCGCCCACCAGGGACGCCGGCCTGCACAGCCGCGCCTGACGCCCACCAGGGACGCCACCCTGGGCAGCCGCGCCCGCCGCCCACCAGGTAAGCGAGGGCGGCGGCTACCAGATGCCGAGGGCGGCGGCGGTCTCGGTGCGCAGCGCCCGCACCGAGGCCGCGGCGCGCTCCCGGGCCGCCGGCACGTCGCCGTCGACCACCGGCTCCACCACCTCCAGGTACGCCTTCAGCTTCGGCTCGGTACCGGACGGCCGGACCACCACCCGGGCGGTGTCGGTACGCAGGATCAGCACGTCCGCCGCCGGAGCCAGGTCCCGTACCGAGGTGACCGGCTCGTCGAGCAGCGTAGCCGGAGTCCTGCTCCGGATGTACGTCATCGCGTTCTCGATCTCGCGCAGGTCGTCGACCCGGACCGAGAGCTGGTCGGTCAGGTGCACCCCGAACTCGCCGGCCAACTCGTCCAGCCGGTCGGCGATGGTCCGCCCCTGCGCCTTCAACTCCGCCGCCAGCTCGGCGACGGTGAGCGCGGCGCTGATCCCGTCCTTGTCCCGCACCTGGTCGGGGGCGACGCAGTAGCCGAGCGCCTCCTCGTAGCCGTAGACCAGCTCGGCGTCCCCGGACTCGGCGGCGGCCCGGACGATCCACTTGAACCCGGTCAGCGTCTCACCGTACGGCACGCCGCGCGCCTCGCACAGGGCCCGCAGCAGGGACGACGAGACGATCGTGCTGGCGTACAGCCCGGTGCGGCCCCGCCGGATCAGATGGTCGGCCAGGAGTACGCCCAGCTCGTCGCCGTGCAGCATCCGCCAGCCGCGTACCCGGTCGGGGATCGCCACCGCGCACCGGTCGGCGTCCGGGTCGTTGGCCAGCGCGAGGTCCGCGCCGACCTCCCCGGCCAGCGCGAGCAGCTTGTCGGTGGCGCCCGGCTCCTCCGGGTTCGGGAACGACACGGTGGGGAAGTTCGGGTCCGGCTCGGCCTGCTCGGCAACGATCCCCGGCACGGCGAAGCCGGCCCGGGCGAAGACCGAGGTGAGCACGGCGGCACCGACACCGTGCAGCGGGGTGTACGCCACGGTCAGCTCGCGCGGCCCGGCCGGTGCGATCACCCCGGCGGTGACCCGGACGTACCCGGCCACCACGTCGTCGCCGAGCACGTCACCGGGCGCGCCCAGCGGTACCGCCGCCAGTGATCCGACCGAGCGGATCGCCGCTTCGATCTCGGCGTCGACCGGGGGCACGATCTGCGCGCCCGCGCCCCGGGGGCCGCCGGTGGCGGCGCCCAGGTAGACCTTGTAGCCGTTGTCCTGTGGCGGGTTGTGGCTGGCGGTGACCATCACCCCGGCGACCGCGCCGAGCGCCCGGACCGCGTACGCCAGCACCGGGGTGGGCAGCGGCCGGGGCAGCAGCAGGGCCGGCCGCCCCGCACCGGTGGCCACCCGGGCGGTCCGCTCGGCGAACTCCTTCGAGCCGTGCCGGGCGTCGTACCCGATCACCAGCGGGCCGGACGCGGCGCGGGCGCCGAGCCAGCCGACCAGCCCGGCCGCCGCGGCCGTGACCACGGCCAGGTTCATCCCGTTCGGGCCGGCCCGCAGCGGCCCGCGCAGCCCGGCGGTGCCGAAGGTGAGCGGCCCGGCGAACCGGTCGGCCAGCTCGGCAGCGCTCGCCGGCAGCCGGTCGAGTACGCCCCGCAGCTCCTCCCGGGTCGCCGGGTCGGGGTCGTCGTCCAGCCACGCCTGGGCGCGGGCCCGCAGCCGGGCCAGCTCGTCGGGGGAGGCGTCCGGGGACAGGCCGCCGGACCGCTTCGGTTTCGCCACCATCGGACTGTGATAGCACGCCGGCCACCCCCGGACGCGGTCCGGCCCCGCCCCGGCGTGGTCCACGCCCCCGGGGCGGGCAAGGATGGACGTCAGCCGGCGCTGCCGAGCCGGAACGACTTGACCATCTCGTCGAAGATCGGCTTGCTCTCCTCGAACCGGGCGTCGGGAGTGGTCAGGTAGAAGGAATAGACCTTGCCGCCCTGTACGACTCCGCGCCATATGCCGTGCCGCTGCTCGTCACCGTCGCCGCAGGTGTATTCCAGCTGCGCGGCGGGCTTGCCGACCAGTTCCTCGTCCGTAAGGCCCACCTGCCGGTAGGGCTTGGCGCAACTCTTGCTCGACTTCAGCCCGTTCGCGGCGATCTCCGCCCAGCGGCGTGAGCTGTCACCCTTGAAGTCCTCCACCAGCACCCGCACCCGTCGGCCGCTGTCCTCCGGATCGGTGTAGTCGATGTAGACGGCTTTCTTCGGGACCGCCTTCTTCCACTCCTTGGGCACGTTGAGCGAGACCCCGCGTTCGTCGTGCGGTTGGGTGGCGAAGGACGCCGGCACCGGGGCCTGGCTGGTCGGCCCGGCCTGCGGCGGCGGCGTGCCGGCGGGGTCCTCGTCGCCGCCGATCGAGAGCGCGACGATGCCGATCAGCAGCACCGCGGCCACCCCACCGGCCACGGCGAGCTGCATCCTGCGCGGCCAGCCCTTGACGGTACGCAGCACCGAGTCGCCGGCCTGGCGGGCGCCGTCCAGGCCGCGACCCACGCCGCCACCCCGGGCGGTGTGCACCGTGCCCCGCCCGCCGGTTCCGGGCATCGCACCGGTCGGCGTGTTGAGTGGCCCGCCGCGCCGGCCGGCCGCGCCCGGCATCGCCCCGGTCGGGGTGTCCAGCGGGTTGTCGCCGGCTGCCGGCGGCCGGTTCGAGCTGGCGGCGTCGCGGGAACTCCGGGCGATCCGCTCGGTCAGGGACTCGCCCGGGGCGAGCATGGCCGAGCCGCCGATCTCGCCGTTGGCCGCCGGCCGGGTGGACCGGCCCGGCTGGGCTCCGGCCGCCGTCGGTGACTGGGGTGCGCCGGCGGGCTGCTGCCACGGTGAGCGCTGGCTCGGCACCACCGCGTACGGGTCGGTGACCATGTGCCCTGCGGCGTTGCTGGCCAGCGGGCCGGCCAGCAGCTCGCGGAGCATGGTGCGCGAGGCGGTCACGTCGAGCCGGCGGGCCGGGTCCTTCTCCAGCAGGCCGAGCAGCACCCGGGTCAGTGCCCCGGACCGGACCGGCGGCGCGGGTGGGTCCTCCACCACCGCGTGCATGGTCTCGATCGGGTCACCCTTGTCGAACGGCGGCCGTCCCTCGACCGCGGTGTAGAGGGTCACGCCGAGCGAGAAGAGGTCGCTGGGCGGGCCGAAGTCCTGGCCCATGGCCCGCTCCGGCGAGATGAAGTGCGGCGAGCCGAGCACCATGCCCGGGGTGGTGAGCTGGACGTCGGTCGGCATCCGGGCCACCCCGAAGTCGGTGAGCACGCACCGGCCGTCGGAGCAGATCAGCACGTTTGCCGGCTTGACGTCGCGGTGCAGCACGCCGATCGCGTGCGCCACCTCGAGCGCGCCGAGCAGGGCGATGCCGATCTTGGCGACGGCGCGCGGCGCGAGCGGGCCGTCCTCGATCACCATGTCGGCGAGGCTGCGCGCGTCGAGCAACTCCATCACGATCCACGGCCGTCCGCCCTCGGTGACCACGTCGTAGACCTGCACCACCGCCGGGTGCTGGAGCGCCGCCGCCGCCCGCGCCTCGCGCAGCGTGCGCTCGTACATCGCGTCGCGGTCGCTGGGGGCCAGCCCCGGCGGGAGTACGACCTCCTTGACGGCCACGTCGCGCCGCAGCAGGGTGTCGGCCGCGCGCCACACCGTGCCCATGCCGCCGTGGCCGACCGCCGCCCGCAACGAGTACCGGCCGCCGATGGTGATGCCGGGTGCCGCACGTCCGTTGGTGGGATTGGCCGGTCCGCCACTCCACGTCGGGATCTGAGTCACAGAAAAGCCACCGAAGAGAATCGAGGGGGCACAGGACAGAACCCCCCTATATTGCGGGTTCCGACCGCAGAAGGGAAAGACAACCGCCGGAGTTGCCGAGAACTCGACCGTACGTGTCGGTCTCCTCACCGAAAGTTCGGGTACCTGGACGGGGCGTGCCGATCCGCTCACCAGCCGGCCGGTGCCGGTTCGCGAGCCGGCCGGTGGTGGCCGTTCGGCCCTGCGACGCCTGGTCAGCGGATCGTTCTACCATGCCGGGCATGAGTGAAGGTCGGTCGAGCGAGTCGGGTTTCCCGATCAGGGCGGTCTACGACGCCGCCGACGTACCGGAAGGTCTGGACGACCGGCTCGGCGCGCCCGGCGAGTTCCCGTACGCCCGGGGCGTCTACCCGACGATGTACACCTCGCGGCCGTGGACCATGCGCCAGTACGCCGGCTTCGGCACCGCCACCGAGTCCAACGCGCGCTACCACCAACTCCTCGCCGCCGGCACCATGGGCCTCTCGGTCGCCTTCGACCTGCCCACCCAGATGGGCTACGACTCGGACCACCCGATCGCGCACGGCGAGGTCGGCAAGGTCGGGGTGGCGATCGACTCCGTCGACGACATGCGGACCCTCTTCGCCGGCATCCCGCTGGACCGGGTCTCCACCTCGATGACCATCAACGCCCCCGGCTCGGTACTGCTGCTGCTCTACCAACTCGTGGCCGAGGAGTCCGGGGTGGCCGGACCGGCGCTGAACGGGACCATCCAGAACGACATCCTGAAGGAGTACATCGCCCGGGGGACGTACATCTTCCCGCCCAAGCCGTCGCTGCGACTGGTCGCCGACACCTTCGCGTACTGCCGCAGGGAGGTGCCGAGGTGGAACACCATCTCGATTTCCGGCTACCACATGGCGGAGGCCGGGGCGACCCCGGTGCAGGAGATCGCCTTCACCCTGGCCAACGGCGTCGAGTACGTCCGTGCGGCGCTCGCCGCCGGCCTCGCCGTGGACGACTTCGCCCCCCGGCTGTCGTTCTTCTTCGTGGCCCGGACCACCCTGCTGGAGGAGGTGGCGAAGTTCCGGGCCGCCCGGCGGATCTGGGCCAACCTGATGCGCGACGAGTTCGGCGCCACCAACCCGAAGTCGCTGATGCTGCGCTTCCACACCCAGACCGCCGGGGTGCAGCTCACCGCCCAGCAGCCGGAGGTGAACCTGGTCCGGGTCGCCGTGCAGGGGCTGGCCGCGGTGCTCGGCGGCACCCAGTCGCTGCACACCAACAGCTTCGACGAGGCCATCGCGCTGCCCACCGAGAAGGCGGCCCGGCTGGCGCTGCGTACCCAGCAGGTGCTGGCGTACGAGACCGACCTGACCGCCACCGTCGACCCGTTCGCCGGCTCGTACGTGGTGGAGTCGATGACCGACGAGATTGAGGCCGGGGTGCGCGAGTTGATGGGCCGGGTCGCCGAGTACGGCTCGGCGGTGGAGGCGATCGAGGCGGGTTTCCAGAAGCGCGAGATCGAGGCGTCGGCGTACCGGGTGGCCCAGGAGATCGAGTCCGGTGACCGGGTGGTGGTCGGGGTCAACCGGTTCACCGTCGACGAGGAGGAGCCGTACCAGCCGCTCCGGGTCGACCCGGCGATCGAGACGGCCCAGCGCGACCGGCTGGCCCGGCTGCGGGCCGACCGGGACGCCGCCGCCGTCGAGCGGGCCCTCGCCGACCTCCGCACGGTCGCCACGGGTACCGGAAACGTGCTCTATCCGATGAAGGACGCGCTGCGGGCCCGGGCCACGGTCGGCGAGGTTTGCGGCCTGCTGCGCGAGGTATGGGGCACCTACCGGCCGACCGACCGCTTCTGACCACGCCCGCCCCGCCGGTGGGCGCCCGCCGACAGTCGGCCCCGCCGGTGGTCGGCCGGTGTCGGCCGGCCGTGCTGGTCGTCCGGGCAGCCGGGAGTGCCGGTGGGGTTTTTCGGGTATCAGGAGGTAAGCGGCCCCTTTCGGTGCGATGACGGACAGCCTGTGCGCGGTCCGTTTGACGCCGACTGTCACCCTGGGGACCCCCGCCACCCCCGGTGGTGCTTCACCGTTGCCTGCCCGAGGACCGTCGGACAACTCGACAAACCGGCCAGGTGACGTTGCTGCGGAGCTAGATCGTGACCGGTGAAACCGTCACGCGTTGTAGGAGGTGTGGCACAGATGGCGGGGTCTGACGGCAGCGTAGGGCGCGTTCCGTATGCTGCCGAGCGCTTCTACCAGGGCTTTCGTGACGCTGTGCTGTCTGATCACTACCAGAACGAGGTTGCGCAGCGTCACCGTCGGCGGTCTAGGCTGTCCGAGTCCCATCCCATCCACAGTGATCGAGAATTCGACGTGACGAGTGCGTTGCAACTGCCGACCGGCAGCCGGCCGGCGTCGTCGGAATCCGAGACGCCGCCCGGGGCCGAACCCCTGCCCGCCGGGCTCGACCGGATGCTCGGCGTCCGGCTGCCCGATCTGATCGCGACCCGCCGGTTCCTGCACGCCCATCCGGAACTCTCCGGCCAGGAGTTCGACACCGCCGCCCTGATCGCCCGCGAGCTGGCGCTGGCCGGCCTGGAGCCGCGACTGCTGCCGAAGGGCAACGGGGTGATCTGCGACATCGACGGACGGCCGTCCGGCCCCGTGGTCGCGCTCCGGGCCGATCTCGACGCACTGCCGCTGAGTGACGCCAAGGACGTGCCCTACCGGTCCACGGTGGACGGCGTCTGCCACGCCTGCGGTCACGACGTGCACACCACTGTCGTACTCGGGGCCGCTCTGCTGCTGGCCCAGCTCGCCAAGCGGGGGGAGCTGGACGGGCGGGTGCGGCTGATCTTCCAGCCGGCCGAGGAGATCCTGCCCTGCGGCTCGCTCGAGGTGATCGAGGCCGGTGGGCTCACCGACGTCACCCAGATCTTCGCCCTGCACTGCGACCCGAACCTGCCGGTCGGCCAGGTCGGCCTGCGGGTCGGCCCGATCACCGCGGCGGCGGACAACATCACCGTGCGGCTGACCGGGCCGGGCGGACACACCGCCCGGCCGCACCTGACGGTGGACCTGGTCGACGCGCTCGGCCGGCTGGTCACCGAGGTACCGGCACTGGTGAACCGCCGGGTGCCGGCGAACAGCGGACTGCTGCTGGTCTTCGGCCAGGCATCGGCCGGTACGCAGTACAACGTCATCCCGAACGAGGCGATGGCGGCCGGCACGCTCCGGGTACTCGACCGGGACACCTGGGACCAGGCGCCGAAGATCGTCGCCCAGGTGGTCCGGGACGTGATCGCCCCGACCGGCGCCACCGTGGACGTCGAGTACCTGCGCGGACGACCGCCGGTGGTCAACGACGCCGGGGCGATCCGGGTGCTGACCGCCGCCACCGCCGCCGCGGTGGGCCCGGCCGGGATCGCCGAGACCCCGCAGAGCATGGGTGGCGAGGACTTCTCCTGGTATCTGGAGCACGTGCCTGGTGCGTTGGCCCGGCTCGGCGTCGGGCGGACGGCGGCCAACGTCGACCTGCACCGCGCCACCTTCGACGTCGACGAGCGGGCCATCGGGGTCGGCGTACGGCTGCTGGTGCAGACCGCGCTCAAGGCGCTGGCGGACTGACCCCGCCGCTGCCGGCTGATCCGCTGCGCCGCTGCCGGCTGATCCGCCGTGCCGCTGGCCGGCTGACCCGCCGTACCGGCGGGCGGAGGTGGGCGGGGTCGGGTCCGGTGGCCGGGTACCCACGGGGTCACGACCGGCGGTGTAGCGGATGGTCGCGCCGCCGGGTGCCGTGCTGACGGCACCCGGCGTCCCGTGGTCGGTCGGCTCAGTCGGGCGGGGCCGGCGCCTGGGCCGGAACCGTGCTCGCCGGCCCGCCGCCCGGCCCCCGCCCGGCGGCGGCGGTCGCCGGAGCGCCCTGGTGCGGAGCCGGCGGGGTGGGCGGACCCGGCGCAGTGGGCGGGGTCGGCGGGCGACGCCGGCCACGGAGCCGGCGGACCAGCCAGACCACCAGCAACGCCGGCACGCCCAGCCCGACGGCCCAGGGCAGCAGTGCGCCGAGCACGGTCAGCAGGATCCGCAGCGACTCGACGAACGCGTTCCAGCCGCCCTCCAGCCCGGCCAGGAACCCGGTCCCCGGCTCGTCGTCCTCCGGCGCCCGCGCGTTCGGCCCGAGCAGTACGGCGGTGATCGTGGAGAGCGCCGTCAGGTCGGCGAGCCGGCGCTTCTTCGCCTCCAGCGAGGCGAGGTCCGCCTCCCGCTTGGCCAGCTCACCCTCCAGCATGACCAGCTCCGACAGGGTCTTCGCCTGGGCCAGCAGCCGCCGCCCGCTCTCCACCCGCGCCTTCTGGGTGGCGATCCGGGCGTCCAGGTCGAGCGTCTCCTCGGTGACGTCGTCGGTCTTCACCTCCCGGCGCAACTGCTCGCCGAGCCGGGCGATCTCGTCCACGACGGTGCCGAACCGGTCCGCCGGGACCCGCAGTTGCAGGGTCGCCTCGGACCGGGAGGCGTCACTGCTCCGGTTGTCGCCGCCGAGGAAACCGCCGGCCCCGGTGACGATGCCGACCGCCCGCGCCGACGCCTCCTCGACGTCGGTCACCCGTACGGTGACGGAACCGGTGTAGACGATCGCCCGCTGGCCGACGCCGAGGTCGGTCTCGGGTTCCTTGGCCTGCTCCTCGCCCCCGCCCAGCAACGGCACCTCGGCCGCGCCGGGCTGGGCCCGGTCCGCCTCCCCGGCCGGAGCGTCCGCCGCCGAACTGCCGGTGGCCTCCCGGCCGTCCGCGCCGCAGCCGGCCAGCGCCAGGCCGGCGGCCAGCAGCACCGTACCGAGCAGTCCGGTCAACCGGCGTCGGCTCCGCCCCGTTACCCCGAGTCGTGCGCTCATGTCTCCTCCTCGTCCGTCCCCCTGGCGGCGTTGCGGTCAGACGCGCCGCGAAGTCGCCCCGGTTCCGGCAGACTGCGCTGGGGACATCACGATTCGGTGACCGAGGAGTCTCGATGCGACTGACCAAGTACGGCCACGCGTGTGTACGGGTGGAGGACGACGGAGCGGTGCTGGTCATCGACCCCGGAAACCTCACCGAGCCGGCCGCGCTGGACGGGGTGGACGCGGTCCTGATCACCCACGAGCACGCCGACCATCTCGACGTGGACGCCCTGGCCGACGCGCTCGACCGGCGGCCGTCGGTCACCGTCCACACCCATCCCGAGGTCGCGTCCAAGCTGGACGCGTTGGGTGGAGTGGTCCGGACCGTCGAGTCCGGCGACTCGTTCGAGGCGGCCGGCTTCGCCGTGCGGGCGTACGGCGGGTGGCATGCCGAGATCCATCCGGAGATCCCCCGGGTGGTGAACCTCGGCTTCCTGCTGAACGGGTCGGTCTACCATCCGGGCGACTCGTTCGACGTACCGGAGGGGGTGCGGGTGGACACCCTGTTCGTGCCGATCTCCGGGCCCTGGCTCAAGCTCGCCGACTCGGTCGACTTCGTCCGGGCGGTCGGCCCGCGCCGGGCGTACGCCCTGCACGACGGGCTGCTCGGCGACGCCGGGCTGACCGTCTACGACAAGAACATGGTCGCGCTGGCCAACTGTGACTACGCCCGCCTGGTGCCCGGGACCGCAGTCGACTGAACCGGAGACCCGCGAGATGCCAGGTCTGCCCCGTGAGCTCGTCGAACGGCTCTACGCCGCGCCGCCGGACGGCTTCGTCGCCGCCCGCGCCGAGGCGGTCGCGGCGGCCCGGGCCGCCGGTGACCCGGGCACCGCCCGGGAGATCGGCAAGCTGCGCAAGCCGACCGTGGCGGCCTGGCTGGTGAACCTGTTGGCGCTGCGCCGGCCGGAGCTGATGGCCGAGCTTGTCGAACTCTCCGCCGCGCTGCGCGGTGCCCAGCGGGAGCTGCGTGGCGACCGGCTGCGGGAACTCTCCGCCCGGCGGCGGGGCGTGGTGGCGGCACTGGTCGGCCAGGCCCGGGCGCTCGCCGGGGAGGCGGACCCACGGCTGGCCGCCGGGAAGCTGCCGCTGGCCGAGGTGGAGGCGACGCTCAACGCGGCACTGGCCGACGTCGAGGTCGCCGAGCAGGCCCGGTCCGGCCGGCTGGTGCGGGCGACCAGCTACGCCGGCTTCGGCGAGGTGCCCCGACCGCAGCTGCGACTGATCGTCGGCGGCCCGGAGGGCGGGGAGCTTGTCGACGGCGTCGCCGACGAGCTGGCCGACGCCGGGGAGTTGGCCGACGCCGGGGAGACCGAGGCGACGACGGAGTCCGGCGCCGGTGCGGCGGGTCGGGTGGCGGCGGACGGTGGGCGTACCGGCGGCGGCGCGCCGGGTCGGGTGGCGGCGCGCGGTGGGCGTACCGGAGCCGGTGCGCCGGGCGGCGGCGGTGCGGGGCAGGGCACCTCGACGGCCGAGCGGGCAGCCGCCCGGGCCGCGCGGGCCGAGGAGTCCGCCCGGGCCGCCCGGCGGCGCACCCTGGACCGTGCGCTGGCCGAGGCGCGTACCCGGCAGGAGCGGGCCGAGGCGGAGCTGGCGGCGGCGGTGGCGGCCGAGCGGGACGCCGGGGCGGAGCTGGCCGCGATCGAGTCCGAGCTGGCCGGACTGGAACGACGGCGGGCCGCCGCCGAGCAGGAGTCCGGCCGGCGCAAGCTCGCCCGCAGGGCCGCCGAGCGGACGGCGGTCGCCGCCCGGCGCCGGGCCGGCGAGGTGCAGGCGGCCGTCGAGTCGATGGCGGAGGACGGCGACGACCTGCCCTGACCGGGCGTGCCGACCGCTGACCGGGGTGTGGTGGACAGCCCTGACCAGGTGTGGTGGACAGCCCTGACCACGGGTGCCTGACGGGCCCGGCCCGGTGTGGCGGGCGATTCGTGCCGGCGCGGCTGCCGCGCGGGGGCTGCCGAAATGTCGGTCCGCGAGGCAGACTCAACCGGGTGATGCGGGCGGAGAGCGGAAGCCGGACCGGAAGGCAGTGTCGTTGACCCCCGAGCAGGCCGCCGGCGCGGCCAGGCCGATCGTGTTGAAGCTGGGCAGCGCCTTCATCGAATGCCCCCGCACGTTGCGCCGGGCGCGTCAGATGGGCATCTCCGGTTGGGCGTTCCTGGTGACCGGGCGTGGCGCGGTCCTCGGCGACGTACGCACCGAGACCGTGGCCGCCGCGATCGGCATCCTCTCCCCGGAGGCGGTTGCCGACGGCTGGGAGACCGCCGTCCGGGTGGCCGACCCGAGCGCGGTGGCCGAGGTGAGCCGGGCCGAGTGCCTGCGCTGGGGAATCGACTATCTCGCCGGTTTCCCGCCGCTCGCCCGGCTGATCGAGCTGGTCGAGCCGGTCGTGGTGGCGGCCGACGCCACCGGGATGCCGCTCTTCGCCGCCTGGCGGGGCATGCCGGTGCCGGCGGACGCCGCGCCCGCCGCCCGGGCGGCTGTGCTGCTGCACCTGCTCTTCGAGTACTACTCCGGCGCCAGCCTGATGGCGGTACGCGCGGCCGGGATGACGGCGATGGAGATCATCCTTGCCGGCCCGGAGGGCGAGTCCGGCGCGGTGGCGTACGGCTGGTCGCCGCCGTACCCGCCGGTGGGGCCGCTGGTCCGGCGGCGGCTCTGGGCCGAGTCGGTGGCCGACCGGATCGTGGCCCAGGCGTTCGGGGTGCTCGACCCGGCCGAGCGGATGGAACTGGTCAGCCTGCTCGGCGCCGCGCTGACCGGAGCGCGGATGTCACCGCCCAGGCTGGACTGATCGGGGCGCGGACGTCACCACCCGAGTCGGACCGACCGGGAACGGCCGCCGTGGCCCCGCCGGTTCTTCGGCGGGACCACGGCGCGTGTCGCGGCGGGGCGGGCGGGATCACGACCAGCGGAACAGCTTCGCGGCCAGCGCGCCGAAGCCGGCGATGCAGGCGACCAGCACCGCCAGGTGCAGCGGCTGCGGCCAGTCGCCGACCCAGGCGTCCTGGAGCGCCTGGGAGGCCGCGCCGAGCGGGGTGAAGTCGGCGACCCGGCGTACCGCGTCGGGCATCGCCGGGCCCGGGGTCCAGACCCCGGCGGCGAAGAGCATCGGGTAGTAGACCAGGCTGCCGATGCCCGCCGCCGCCCGGCTGGTCGGGGTGAAGGCGGCCAGCAGCAGGGCCAGCGACGACATCGAGGCCGCGCCGAGCACGAAGGCGAGCAGCAGCCCGGGTACGTGCGGCCGGGTCTCGATCCCGAAGACCAGCCGGCCGCCGAGCAGCGCCAGGGCGCAGCCGACCAGCAGCGCGGACGCGTTCACCGTCACCTGCGCCACCAGCAGTCGTACCGGTGGGGCGGGGGTGGTGGAGAGCCGGCGCAGGATGCCCTTCTCCCGGTCGGCGGCGAGCGCACCCAGCAGGTTGACCAGGGCGACGGTGCCGATCGCCAGGGCGAGTGTGATCGGCAGGTACAGCTCGATCGGCCGCCGGCCGCCGAGGTCCGGGCTCGGCTCGTCGAAGCCCGGTATGGCGCTGCCCAGGATCAGCACCAGGGCGGCCGGGAAGATCACCGCGAAGAAGGAGCCGAGCGGGTCCCGGACGAAGAGCTTCGCCTCGGTGACGACCAGCTTGGCGGTGCTCCGGCCGGCGGTACGGCGCCGCTGCGCCCGGCTGTCGGCGCCGGACGGAACGGTCTCGGGCAGGGCGGTGGCGTTCATCGGGTTCCTCGATCCTTCGGATTGGCGCGGAAGTACACCGGTTCAGTTCGGGCTGCTGCTGGCGGTGGTCGGAGCGGTCAGGGCGAGGACGGCGTCCTCCAGGGTGGGCCGGGCGACCCCGGGCACGTCGGCCCGGGCGACCAGCTCGGCCGGGGTGTCGATGGCCAGCACCTCGCCGGCCCGGAGCACCGCCAGCCGGTCGCAGAGCCGTTCGGCCTCGTCCATGAAGTGGGTGACCAGGACGACCGTGACGCCCCGGTCCCGGACCTGCCGCACCAGCTGCCAGGTGTCCCGGCGGGCCTGCGGGTCCAGCCCGGTGGTCAACTCGTCGAGTACCGCGATCCGGGGGTTGCCGACCAGGGCCAGCGCGACGGAGAGCCGCTGCTTCTGCCCGCCGGAGAGCTTGCCGAAGGCGGTGTTCCGCTTGGTGGTCAGCCCCAACTCGTCCATCAGCCCCCGCCAGTCGGCCGGCTCGGCGTAGAACGAGCTGTACAGGTCGAGCGCCTCCCAGACCCGCAGCCGGTCGGGCAGGTGGCTCTCCTGGAGCTGGATGCCGACCTGGCGGCGGAGTTCGGCACGGTCCCGGACCGGATCCAGGCCGAGGACCCGGATCGTCCCGCCGTCGGCCCGGCGCAGCCCGGTCAGGCACTCGACGGTGGTGGTCTTGCCGGAGCCGTTCGGGCCGACGATCCCGAAGATCTCTCCGGCCCGTACCTCGAAGGAGACGTCGCGGACCGCGACCTGGTCGCCGTACCGCTTCTGCAGGTTGCTGACCTCGATGGCTGTCATGGGAGAAACGCTAGGAAGTACGGCGGCCGGTCGGAATGCGTCCATCTGCCCGGCCGGGGTGCAGGTAGCTACACCCCGGCCGGGCACCTGGCGGCACTCCGCCGCGGGCGTGCGGGCGGCCACACTTGTGGCATGCCGCGCCGGTACGGTCTCGCGTTCGTCCGCAACCTCGCCCTCACCGGGCTGGGGCTGCTGGGACTGCTGATGTCCGTACTGCTGGTGGTGGCGGCGACCCTGGTGCTGCCGTACCTGCCGGCGGCCCGGGGCGCCAAGCGGCTGACCGAGCTGGGGCGCCGGCTCGCCGAACGCTGGGGCGGGATCCCGGTGCCGGTCCAGCACCGTCCGGGACCGCCGGCGCCGCGACGCCGGGCCGACGGCTGGTACGTCTACGAGAACGAGCTGTACCGCTCGCCCCGGCTGCCGGCGTACCTGGCGGAACTCAGCTGGCGCGGTGCGGACCCGGCGCTGCTGCGCGAGTGGCTCTGGCTGCACCTCACGCCGGTGGCCGGCGGCCTGGGCACGCTGCTCCCACCGGTGCTGGCCGGCGCCGGTGCCCTGCTCGGCCTGCTCGGCGTGCTCGACGTGCTCGACGTGCTCGGCCTGACCGGCCCGACCGGCGGTGCCGTCCCGGTCGTCGGCACGCCGCCGGCGAGCCTGACCCTGCCGGGCGGGTGGACACCGGCCCTGCCGGGCGGCTGGGCGCTGGTCGGGCTCGGGCTGCTGCTGGTCGTGCTCGGCTTCGCGGTCGCGCCGCTGACGCTGCGGCTGCACGCCCGGTGGACCCGGCTGCTGCTCCAGCCGCCCGAGCGGTCCTGGTGGCACCGGTCCGGGCTGGCCGGCTGGACCAGCCGGCGGTGGGACGCCGCCTGGCACGGCGCCGGGCTGGCCGGACTCGGCTTCGCGGCGTTCGGCGGCTTCCTGCTGAACCTGGCGACCCTGCTGGTCAGCTGGGGTGGGCTGACGCCACAGGTGTCGAGGCTGACCAGGCCGCTGGTCAGCCGCTACCGGCGGTACGCGCACCGCTGGGCCGGAACGGCGATCCCGGAGCCGTACCGGCCGTACCCGGAGCCGCCCCGGCCGGACGAGGACGGCCGCTACCGGGTCGGCCGCAGCCTCTACGCCGACCGGGGGACGGCGGTCCGGGTGCAGAGCTACGAGTGGGTCTTCACCGATCCGGCGTTCTGGCGCGACCAGCTCTGGTCAGCCGGCAACCCGCTGCTCGGGGTGCTCAACCTGCTCCCCGCCGCACTGATCTCGGTCGGCCTGTTCGGGCTGGTCGGGCAGCCACTGTGGTGGGCACCCTGGGCGGTGCCGCTCGGCATCGTCACCGGCTGGTGGGTCAGCCCGTGGTACGTCTGGTACGGCGCGACGCTGCTCTGGCCCGGTCTCGCCGCC
Source organism: Plantactinospora sp. WMMB782 (assembly GCF_049179135.1). Lineage (NCBI taxonomy): Bacteria > Bacillati > Actinomycetota > Actinomycetes > Micromonosporales > Micromonosporaceae > Plantactinospora > Plantactinospora sp. WMMB782. The sequence continues at coordinate 3,648,574 of NZ_JBMHMC010000007.1, forward strand.
GTCCCCGGCTGGACCAGCGCGCTGCTCGGCCTGGTGCTGGCCGGCCTCGGCGTGCTGCTCGCCCCGGCCCTGCTCCGACTGCGCATGCGCGCCGACCGGACACTGCTCGCACCGACCCGCGCGGCCGAGCTGGTGCTGCGGGTCCGGCAACTGACCGAGACCCGGGCCGACGCCGTCGACAGCCAGGCGGCCGAGCTGCGCCGGATCGAACGGGACCTGCACGACGGGGCGCAGGCCCGGCTGATCGCGGTCGGGCTCAGCCTGGCCGGGGTGGAACGGCTGATCGAGGAGGACCCGGCCGCCGCGCAGGCGCTGGTGGCGCAGGCCAGGGCGGCTTCGGCGACCGCGCTGACCGAGCTGCGGGACCTGGTCCGGGGCATCCATCCGCCGGTACTCGCCGAGCGGGGGCTGCCGGACGCGATCCGGGCGGTGGCGCTGGACAGCCCGGTCCCGGTGCGGGTCACCGGGGAGTTGCCCGGTCGGCTCGAACCGCCGGTGGAGTCGGCGGCGTACTTCAGCGTGCTGGAGGCGCTGGCCAACGCCAGCCGGCACGGCGGGGCGAGCCGGGTGGAGGTCGACATCACGCACACCGGCACAGTGCTGCGGATCACCGTGGCCGACGACGGCCGGGGCGGCGCCGACCCGGCCCGGGGCAGCGGGCTGGCCGGGGTGCGGCGTCGGCTGGGCGCCTTCGACGGGACGCTCACCGTGCACAGCCCGGCCGGCGGCCCGACGCTGCTGACCGTGCGGATCCCCTGCCCCCTGTCGGGCTGAGTCGAGGTCGGCGGGCGGCGGCCCGGCGGTCAGGTCGAGGCGGTGCCGGTGGGCCGGGAGCGTAGTTCGGCGACGTAGTCGTCGGGGGCACCGGCCTTCTCCGCCGCGTTGGCGATCTCCGACAGGTACCACGCGGTGGGCAGGCCGCCCTCGTAGCCGGCGAAGACGTACACCCAGGCGGTGACCTCGCCGTCCAGGGTGACCACCCGGACGTGCAGCTTCCGGTACGTGCCGGAGGCCACCCCCTCGACCTCGTCGAGTTGCGCGGCGTCGAAGGAGTGCACGTCGTAGAGTGCGACGAAGACCCGATCGCCGGGCGACTCGACGATTGTGGTGACGGCACCCTCCCAGCCGATCACCCCCTCACCGGCGAAGGTGAGCCGCCAGCCTTCCAGCCAGCCGGTGCCCACCATCGGCGAGTGCGGGCAGTAGGCACGCATCCGGGCGGGATCGAGGTTTGAGCCGTACGCGGCGTAATGACGCACGGCGATGACGATAGCCCGGTGGAGGGGTGGGGGAGAATACGACAGTGCGTGTCGGACTGGTTCTGGACAAGATTGTCACTGTAGGCAACGACGGAGGGCGAGCACTGTGAGCCGGATTGTGATCATCGGCGGCGGACCGGCCGGCTACGAGGCGGCCCTGGTGGCGGCCCAGTTGGACGCGGACGTGACGGTGGTCGAGGCGGACGGCGCGGGCGGGGCGTGCGTGCTGCACGACTGCGTACCGTCGAAGACCTTCATCGCCAGTTCCGACGTGGTGACCGGATCCCGGGACACCGAGGAGTTCGGGGTGCACTCGAACGGGCTGGACGCGATCACCGTCGACGCCCCGACCGTGTACGGCCGGGTCAAGCGGCTGGCCCTGGCCCAGTCCGCGGACATCCAGGCCAAACTGATCAAGGCTGGCGTGACCTTCGTCTCCGGCCGGGCCCGGCTCGGCGAGGACACGCTCGGTCACACCCACCGGGTACTCGTCACCCCGTCGGACGGTGACTCGACGTACTCGATGGACGCCTCGACCGTGCTGATCGCCACCGGCGCCACCCCACGGGTGCTGCCCAGTGCGGTCCCGGACGGGGAGCGGATCCTGGACTGGCGCCAGGTGTACGACCTTTCCGAGCTGCCGGAACGGCTCATCGTGATCGGCTCCGGCGTGACCGGTGCGGAGTTCGCCAGCGCCTACCTGGCGATGGGGGTCGGGGTGACCCTGGTCTCCAGCCGCGACCGGGTGATGCCGCACGAGGACCCGGACGCCGCCGCCGCGATCGAGCAGGTCTTCCGGTCCCGGGGGATGGAGATCCTCAACAACAGCCGGGCGAACGCGGTCCGCCGCACCGGCGACGGGGTGGAGGTGGAACTCGCCGACGGCCGGCTGGTGCACGGCTCGCACGCGCTGATGGCGGTCGGCTCGGTGCCGAACACCGCCGACCTGGGGCTGACCGAGTACGGCGTGACGGTCGGCCCCGGCGGCTTCGTCAGCACCGACCGGGTCTCCCGGACGAACGTGCCCGGCATCTACGCCGCCGGTGACTGCACCGGAGTGTTGCCGCTGGCCAGCGTCGCCGCGATGCAGGGGCGGATCGCGATGTGGCACGCGCTCGGCGACTCGGTCTCGCCGCTGCGGCTGCGTACCGTCGCCGCGAACGTCTTCACCGACCCGGAACTCGCCACCGTCGGGGTGTCGCAGAACGAGGTCGACTCCGGCAGGGTGCCGGCCCGCCAGGTGATGCTGCCGCTGGCCGGGAACGCCCGGGCGAAGATGGCTGACCTGCGGGACGGCTTCGTGAAGCTGTTCTGCCGGCCGGCCAGCGGGCAGGTGGTCGGCGGGGTGGTGGTGGCACCGCGGGCCAGCGAGCTGATCCTGCCGATCACGATGGCGGTGGAGAACAACCTCACCGTCGACCAGCTGGCGATGACCTTCACCATCTACCCGTCGCTGTCCGGCTCGATCACCGAGGCGGCCCGGCAGTTGATGCTGCACGAGCTGGAGTAGCCGGGCCGGAGTCGATCCGGAGGCGGGCCGGGGCCGGTCCGGGCGGCGGGTACCGATGGCTTCGCGGGGCGGTGCGGGCGCGGCGGTCGGCGTACCGTTGTCGGCGCGCGAGCCGTCTCCCGTCGGGTCCCCCGTTCCCGGTGGTCGAGGCGGCTCGCCACCGGGCCGCCGGCGGGTCCCGCGCCGGCGGCCCTCCCAGTGGTACGACACCCTTGCCGTGACAAGCCGGCATCTGGGGCCATCATATTCTTGTTATCGGTATATGCTGCCGACATGACAGAGGCGCTCAGGGAGCCGACGTTTCTTGTCCTCACCGCGCTGACCGAGCGGCCACAGCACGGTTACGGCGTGCTGGAGGACGTACGCCGGATCTCCGACGGTCAGGTCCGGCTCCGGGCCGGCACCCTCTACGCGGTGCTGGACCGGCTCCGCGCCGAAGGGTTGGTCGAGGTGGACCGCGAGGAGGTCGTGCAGTCCCGGCTGCGGCGCTACTACCGGATCACCGGTCTGGGCGCGCAACGCCTCGCCGAGGAGGTCGTCCGGCTCCGGCGGAACGCCGAAGCCGCCGCGACCCGGCTGCGTAACAGTGGTTTCGTCCCCGAGGGAGGCCCGGCATGACCGGCGACGAGTCGCAGCACCACCCCGCCCTGGAACGCCGCTACCGGCGACTGCTGGGCTGCTATCCGTGGGAGCACCGCCGGGCGTACGAGGAGGAGATGCTCGGGGTGCTGCTCGCCGACTCCCGCCCCGGCCAGCGCTGGCCGGCACCGGCGGACGCGGCCAACCTCGCGCTCACCGCGATCAGGACCCGGCTCGGGCACGCCGGCCGGGCCGCCGTCGACCGGAGCTGGTCGGAGGCAGCGGCCAGCGTCGGCCTGCTGACCGCCGTCCTGCTCTGTTACCTGCACGCGCTTCCGCTGGTCAGGCAGGTAGCGTGGGCGTTCGGCCGGACGGCGTCGACCGAAATCATCTGGTATCCGGATCCGGCCCTGTGGACCCGGGCCGGGCTCTGGACCCTGACCGTGCTCGCGGTGCTCGCCGGTCCGCGCCGGCTCCCCCCGCTGCTCGCCTGGCCGGCCGTGCTTGTGGAGGTGGTCGCGCTACCGTTCCGCTACGTCGACGAACCGGTGACGGTGTTGCGGATGCTGACCCAGACGCTGCTCGGCGTGCTCTGCGCCGTCGCGCTCACCGTGCCGGCGCCGCGCCGGGCGGCCGTGACGGTACTCGGCCGGACCCGGCTGCTGGTGATCGGTGGCGGCACCGTGCTGTTGCTGGCCGTCGGCGGGACAGAGAGCTATCTGAGCAACCCCTGGGAGGTCGACCCGACCGTGCAGGTGCCGATCTCGCTCCTGGGGCCGGCGGGTGTGCTGGTGATCGCCTTCGCGGTCTGGGGCGTTCCGGCGCCGGTCCGCCGCCGGATGATGGCGCTGCTCGCGCCGCTCGCCGCCGTGCTGCTCACCGTCCGGCTCGGCCTGTCCGGCTGGGAGTACTCCAACCAGCACATGGGACATCCGGTCTACCTGCAACCCGCCCAGTGGGTGCTGCTGGCCCTGGTGCCGCTGGCGACCCTCATCCTCGGCTTCGTCGCGGTACGCAGACGCGAGCAGACGCTCCGGCTGGTCGCCCTCGGCCGGGATGCCGATCGACAACGGTGATTGTGTGTTGTGGTCGTGTTACGCGGGCGCAACGAGATCGGCGTAACGTCAGGCCATGGCGGACTTGTTCGAGGACTACCGCCTCGGCCCGGGCTGGGACGAGATGTTCGGCGCGCCAGGGATGCCCCGGGACGCGTACGAGGCACTGCACGCCACCCTGCAACCGCTGTCCAGCGTCGAACTCCGGGTCCGGGCCGACGTACTCGCCCGGGCCTTCCTCGACCAGGGGATCACCTTCGCGCTCAAGGGCGTCGAACGGCCGTTCCCGCTGGACATCGTGCCCCGGATCATCGCCGCCGACGAGTGGCGGACGGTCGAGGCCGGCGTCGCCCAGCGGGTCCGGACCCTGGAGGCGTTCCTCGCCGACATCTACGGCGCCGGGCAGGTGCTCGCCGACGGGGTGGTGCCGCGCCGGGTGGTGGTGACCAGCGCCCACTTCCACCGGGAGGCGGCCGGGATCGTCCCGCACAACGGGGTACGCGTGCACGTCGCCGGGGTCGACCTGGTCCGGGACGAGCGCGGCGACTTCCGGGTGCTGGAGGACAACGTCCGGGTCCCGTCCGGGGTCAGCTACGTGATGGAGAACCGGCGGGCGATGGCACACGTGCTCCCCGAGGTCTTCGCGGCGACCCGGATCCAGCCGGTCGAGTCGTACCCGGGGCAGTTGCTGCGGGCGCTGCGCGCGGCGGCGCCGGTCGGGATCGCCGACCCGACGGTGGTGGTGTTGACCCCCGGCGTGCACAACTCCGCCTACTTCGAGCACGCCCTGCTGGCCCGCGAGATGGGCGTCGAGCTGGTCGAGGGTCGGGACCTCGTCTGCGTGGGTAACGAGGTCGCCATGCGCACCACCGCGGGCGAACAGCGGGTAGACGTCATCTACCGGCGCATCGACGACGAGTTCCTCGACCCGGTGCACTTCCGGGCCGACTCGGTGCTCGGGGTGGCCGGGCTGCTCAACGCGGCCCGCGCCGGCCGGGTCACCGTCGCCAACGCGGTCGGCAACGGGGTGGCGGACGACAAGCTGCTCTACTCGTACGTCCCGGACCTGATCCGCTACTACCTTGGCGAGGAGCCGGTCCTGTCCAATGTGGAGACGTACCGGTTGGAGGACCCGGAGGTGCGCGAGCACGTCCTGGACCGGCTCGACGAGCTGGTGCTCAAGCCGGTCGACGGCTCCGGCGGGGCCGGCATCGTGATCGGCTCGCAGGCGAGCGACGAGGAGTTGGCCGAGCTGCGGCACCGGATCGCCGTAGACCCGCGTGGCTGGATCGCCCAGCGCGAGGTGGCACTCTCCATGGTGCCGACCCTTGTCGACAACCGGCTGCGGGCCCGGCACGTCGACCTGCGGCCGTTCGCCGTCAACGACGGCCAGCGGGTCACCGTGCTGCCCGGCGGGCTGACCCGGGTGGCGCTGCCGGAGGGGGCGCTGGTGGTCAACTCCAGCCAGGGCGGCGGTTCCAAGGACACCTGGATACTCGCCGAACCGGTCGACACGCTCAGCCCGGTGGAGCTGGTGGGCATCGAGCCGGTCGATCCGGAGGGCATGCTCGGCCCGCCCGTGCCGGCGCCGCGCAGCCCCGACCCGGGCCCGGAAGCCGGCCTGGTCAGCGTGCAGCAACAGCAACAGCAGCAGTCCGCCCGGGACGGCGAGGTCGGGACCGACGGCAGCGGGTCGGCGGCGGTTCGCCAGCGCCGGGGCCGGCCGGGCAGCGCCGCCGCCGCGCCGGGGTGGTCGCCGTGCTGAGCCGGATCGCCGAGTCGCTCTACTGGATCGGCCGGTACGTCGAGCGGGCCGAGGACACCGCCCGGATCCTCGACGTGCACCTGCACCGGATGCTCGCCGACCCGTGGGTGGACGAGGCGACCGCCTGCCGCTCCCTGCTCACCGTCATGGGAGCCGGGAAGCTCGACCAGCCGGTCACCGCCGCCCGGGTGGTCGGGGTGCTCGGCCTGGACGCGGAGAGCCCGAGTTCGGTGGTCGGTGCCCTGGCCGCCGCCCGGGAGAACGCCCGGGGCGCCCGGGAGACCATCTCGGCCGACATGTGGGAGTGCCTCAACTCCACCTGGCACGGCCTGCCGGCGGTCCGGCGCCGGGCCGAACAGCAGGGCGTACACGCGTTCTTCCGGTGGGTCCGGGAACGCTGCGCGGTGATGGCCGGGCTGACCGACGCCACCATGAGCCGGGACGAAGGCTGGCTCTTCCTGGTACTCGGCCGCAGCGTCGAACGGGTCGACATGACCGCCCGGCTGCTCTCCACGCACGTACGCGCGGGCGGCAGCATCCCGTCCTGGCTGACCCTGCTGCGCTCCTGCGGCGCATGGGAGACGTTCCTGCGCACCTACCGTGGCTCGCTCGACGACCGGTACGCCGCCGAGTTCCTGCTGCTCGACCGGCTCTTCCCCCGCTCGGTCTTCGCCGCGCTCTCCCGGGCCGAGGGGTGCCTGCGGGAGTTGGAACCGGCCGGCGGGCCGGGGCAGCCCGGCCGGACCGGGGTCTCCACCGAGGCGCAGCGGATCATCGGCCGGGCCCGGACCGGCCTGGAGTTCCGGGCCGCCGACGAGCTGATCGACGACCTGGCGGCGGTACTGGCCGGGCTGGAACGCACCTGCTCGCAGGTGAACGACGCCGTCTCCCGCCGCTACTTCCGGCAGACCTCGGCGGTGGCCTGGCTTCCGGAGACGGTGTCGTGACGATGCTCGGGTGCGCTGCCACGGTGTCGTGGCGGTGTGGGAAGGGGACGAGATGACGGTCGACAGTTGGCGGTTGCGGATCCGGCACCAGACCGGCTTCAGCTACGCCGGGCCGGTCGCCTCGTCGTACAACGAGGCGCGGATGTCGCCGCGCAACGAGGCCCGCCAGGCGGTGCTGGAGGCGCGGGTGGAGGTGTGGCCGTCGGCCCGGACCTACCGGTACGAGGACTACTGGGGGACCGTGGTGACCGCCTTCGACCTGCACGACGCGCACGACTCGTTGCAGGTCACCGCGATTTCCACTGTGGAGACCCTCGGCCCCGGCGACCAGTTGGCGGCGACCGACGGGGTGAGCTGGGCCGACCTGCGCGGGCCGGAGAACACCGACCGCTGGTACGAGCTGCTGCTGCCGACCCCGCGTACCGCGCTGGACGAGGAACTGACCGGGCTGGCCGAGTCCGTCCGGGCCGCCCAGCCGACCCCGCACGCCGCCGCGATGGCGCTCTGCGAGCAGGTCAGGGACGAGGTCGCGTACGCCTCCGGTGCCACCGGGGTGCAGACCGACGCCGTACAGGCCTGGCGGCAGCGTAAGGGCGTCTGCCAGGACATCAGTCACCTGGTGGTCGGGCTGCTGCGCGCCGTCGGCATCCCGGCCCGGTACGTCTCCGGCTACCTGCACCCGGCTCCGGACGCGGCGATCGGGGACGGCGTCGTCGGGCAGAGCCACGCCTGGGTGGAGTGGTGGGTGGGCCGGTGGACGGCCTTCGACCCGACCAACGGGATACCGGTCGGCGAGCGGCACGTGGTGGTCGGCCGGGGCCGGGAGTACGGTGACGTGCCGCCGCTGAAGGGTGTCTACGCGGGGCCGGCCAACACCGGGCAGGGCGTCGAGGTGACCATCACCCGACTGCGCTGACATGGCTGCGCTGACATGGCTGCGCTGACATGGGCTGCGCTGAGACGGGCTGCGCTGAAATGGGCTGCGGCGGTGCGGGCGGCGGGAGTACCGTGGCCGCCATGCGCAGCGCGATGCGGGAGACGACGACGCCGGGTCACCCCGGCGTGCCGCGCTGACGCGTACCGAACTCGTCGACGGCCCCGGGGCGATCCGCTCCGGGGCTTCGTCGTGCGCACCAGATCGGGGCGCCGGGCCCGGGGCGGAGCAGCCACCGGGGCGTACCAGATCTGGGAGCTGACATGCACGACCACCGTAGGCTCGGCCGCGAGCTCGAGCTGTTCCACGCCGACCCGCTCTCCGGCGCCGGCCTGCCGGTCTGGCTGCCGGCCGGCGCCGCCGCCCGGCACGCCGTCGAGTCCTACGTCCGGGAGCTGGAGCGCCGGGCCGGCTACCAGCACGTGTACTCGCCGCCGCTGGGCAAGCGCGAACTCTTCGAAGTCTCCGGGCATCTCGGCTACTTCGCCGACGACATGTTCCCGGTGCTGCGGCTCTCGGCCGACGACGAGTTCGTACTCCGCCCGGCGCTCTGCCCGCACCACGCCCTGGTCTACCGCTCCCGGGGCCGCTCCTACCGGGAGCTGCCGCTGCGCGTCGCCGAACTCGGCGGGATGTACCGGCCGGAGCGTTCCGGGGTGCTCGGCGGGCTGAGCAGGGTACGCGCGATCTCGCTGAACGACGCGCACAACTTCTGCGCACCCGAGCAGGTCGGTGCCGAGGTCGCCGAGGTGCTGGACCTGATCCGGGAGGCACACGCCGCGCTCGGGGTACGCCCGGCGGGTTTCCGGCTGTCGCTGCGCGGACCGGGCGAGAAGTACGTCGGCGACGACGGCGACTGGCGGCGTGCCGAGGAACTGCTCCGCGCGGCGCTGTCCGGCCTGCCGTACGTCGAGGCGCCCGGGGAGGCGGCGTTCTACGGGCCGAAGATCGACATCCAGGTACGGGACGCGGCGGGCCGGGAGTCGACCCTCTCCACCATCCAGCTCGACTTCGACAAGCCGGAGCGGTTCGACCTGACCTACGCCGACGCCCGGGGGCAGCGGGCCCGGCCGGTGATGCTGCACCGCAGCCTGGTCGGCAGCCTGGAGCGGCTCTTCGGGTACCTGATCGAGGTGCACGCCGGTGCCTTTCCGGCCTGGTACGCCCCGGTCCAGCTGCGGGTGCTGCCGGTCGGTGCGGAGCAGGTGGCGGCGGCCGAGGCGTTCCGCCGGGACTGCGTACTCGCCGGGCTGCGGGCGGAACTGGTCACCGAGGGGTCGCTCGGTGCCCGGGTCCGGGACGCCGCCCTTCGCCGGGTCCCGTACGCGGCGGTGCTCGGCGCCCGGGAGGTGGCGGACGGGCGGGTGGCGCTGCGGCTGCGGGACGGCCGGGCGCTCGACCCGATGGCCGCACCGGACGCGCTGGCCCTGGTCGCCGGGGTGGTGGCCAGCCGGTCGGCCGAACTCCTGCCCTGACGCCGCGCCGGCGTGGCTCGCGCTGTGTCAGGCGGGGCCGCAGGCGGGAATGTCCGCGGGGGCGTGGCTCGCGCTGGGTCGGGCGTGGCCGCAGACAGGGACGTCCGCGTCGAGCGTGATACCACCAAGGCATCATGATGCCTTGGTGGTATCACCGTCGAACAGGTATAGCCGCCGGCGCGCTCGACTCAGATATCTTGTCGTTGGAAAGATATGCTGGCCGGTATGAGCGACGGGAGCGCCGCCCCGGGCCGGCCGTACCACCATGGAGATCTGCGGCGGACGTTGCTGGCCGCCGCCGCGACGGCGATCGGCGAGTCCGGCCCGGCCGGGCTCAGCCTGCGCGACCTGGCCCGCCGGGCCGGCGTCTCGCACGCGGCCCCGGCGCACCACTTCGGCGACAAGGCCGGGCTGCTCACCGCGTTCGCCACCGAGGGCTTCGGGCTGCTGGCCGACGCGCTCACCCGGATCCACCAGGAAACCGGCGGCGACCTGCTCGAACTCGGCGTCGGCTACGTCATGTTCGCGGTCCGGCACCGGGCTCACTTCGAGGTGATGTTCCGGCCGGAACTCTTCCACCGCGACGACAGCGGGCTCGTCGCCGCGCAGCAGCGTGCCCGGGGGGCACTGCGGGCCGGGGTGGCCGGACTGCCCGGGTCACCGGCCGGCCCGCAGGCGGCCGAGTCGGAGCTGGCAGCCTGGTCGATCGTGCACGGCTTCGCCACCCTCTGGCTCGGCGGGGCACTCCGGGTCGACCAGATCGGCACCGACCCGGAGGCCGCGGCCCGGCGGGTGATCCGCCGCCTCTTCGCGGTCCCGAGCTGAGCCGCCGCCTCTTCGCGGTCGCCCGGCTGAGCCGCCGGAGCCCGCTCCTCACCAGTTCGTCGGCAGCGGCATCCCCTCGGTGTAGCCGGCCGCACTCTGCACCCCGACCACCGCGTTGGCGTGGAACCCGGCGAGATCGGCCGCCCCGGCGTACGTGCAGGCGCTGCGTACCCCGGCGACGATCTGGTCGATCAGGTCCTCCACGCCCGGCCGCCCCGGATCGAGGTACATCCGCGCGCTGGAGATGCCCTCCTCGAAGACCGCCTTGCGGGCCTGCTCGTAGATGCTGTCCTCGGCCGTGCGCGCACTGACCGCCCGCGCCGACGCCATGCCGAAGCTCTCCTTGTAGCGCCGGCCGTCGGCATCGGTGTAGAGGTCCCCGGGCGACTCGTAGGTGCCGGCGAACCAGGTGCCGATCATCACGTTCGACGCCCCGGCGGCCAGTGCCAGCGCGACGTCGCGCGGGTGGCGTACGCCGCCGTCGGCCCAGACGTGCCGGCCCAGTTCGCGGGCGGCCGCCGCGCAGTCGAGTACCGCCGAGAACTGCGGCCGGCCCACCCCGGTCATCATCCGGGTGGTGCACATCGCCCCCGGCCCCACGCCGACCTTGACGATGTCGGCCCCCGCCTCCACCAGGTCGCGTACCCCCTCGGCGGTGACCACGTTGCCGGCGGCCACCGGCACCGGCGGGTCGAGGCGGTGCACCGCGCGCAGGGCCCGGAGCATCCGCTCCTGGTGGCCGTGCGCCGTGTCGACCACCAGGGTGTCCACCCCGGCCTCGAAGAGGGCGGCGGCCCTGCCGGCGACGTCGCCGTTGATCCCGATCGCCGCCGCGATCCGCAACCGACCCTTGCCGTCGCAGGCCGGCCGGTACAGCGTGGCCCGCAGCGCGCCCTTCCGGGTCAGCACCCCGACCAGCCGGCCCTCGACGTCGACCACCGGGGCGAGCCGGCGGCGCCCCCGGGAGAGCCGCTCGAACCCGGTGCGGGGATCGGCCTCGGCGGGCACGGTGTGCAGCTCCGTCGACATCACGTGCCGCACCTGCGCGAACCGGTCCACCCCGACCGTGTCCGCCTCGGTCACCACGCCGATCGGCCGACCCTCCGGGTCGACCACGACCACCGCGCCGTGCGACCGCTTCGGCAGCAGGTGGATGGCGTCCCCGACGGTGTCGGTCGGGCCGAGGGTGATCGCGGTGTCGTGCACCAGGTGCCGCTGCTTGACCCAGCCGATCACCTCGGTGACGACCTCGATCGGGATGTCCTGCGGCAGTACGGCGAGGCCGCCCCGTCGGGCCACCGTCTCGGCCATCCGCCGGCCCGCCACCGCCGTCATGTTGGCCACCACGATCGGGATCGTGGTGCCGGTGCCGTCGGCGCTGGCCAGGTCGACGTCGAGCCGGGACTCGACGGCCGACCGGACCGGCGCCAGGAAGACGTCGTTGTAGGTCAGGTCCTGCGTGGGCTTTCCGCCGGTGATGAACCGCACCCGGCCATCATGCCCGAGGACGATCGACCCGGCCCGGCGGTCCGCCGTCGAAGGTGAGCAGCGCCGCAGACAGCGCCGGGGACGCCGTGGTGCCGGGGTCGGCGCCGGTGGTCGCGGTCACTGGATGACGCAGATGACGGCACCGGCGGAAAGTACGCCGCCGACCTCGGCGGCCAGCTCGGTCACCACGCCCGCCTTGTGCGCGTGCAGCGGCTGCTCCATCTTCATCGCCTCCATGACGACGACCAGGTCACCCTCGGCGACGGTGTCGCCCTCGGCAACCGCGATCTTGACGACGGTCCCCTGCATCGGGGAGGTCAGCGCGTCGCCACCGGCGGCCCCGCCCCCCGCCCCGGTGCGACCGGCACGCCGGGCCGGTCGCCGGGTGGCGGTTCCGGGGGTGCCGGAGGCGGCCGAGCCGCCGGGGGCGGCAGCCGGCGACGTACCCTGGCCGAAGCCGGCGGGAAGGTTGACCTCCAGCCGCTTGCCGGCCACCTCGACCACGACGGTCTCCCGGGCACCGACCGGCTCGTCCGCCGGAGCGGCGCCGGTGAAGGCCGGCACGGTGTTGTCGAACTCGGTCTCGATCCACCGGGTGTGCACGGTGAACGGTTCGGCGGTGAACGCCGGGTCCCGCACGACGAGCCGGTGGAACGGCAGTGCGGTGGCCATCCCGTCCACCACCATCTCGGCCAGGGCGCGGCGGGCCCGCTCCAGCGCCTCGGTCCGGGTCTCCCCGGTCACGATCAGCTTGGCGAGCAGCGAGTCGAAGTTGCCGCCGATCACGTCCCCGGCGGTGATGCCGGTGTCCACCCGTACGCCCGGGCCGGAGGGGAGCCGCAGCGCGGTGACGGTGCCCGGGGCCGGCAGGAAGTTCCGGCCGGGGTCCTCGCCGTTGATCCGGAACTCGATCGAGTGCCCGCGCGGCACCGGATCCGCGTCGAACCGCAGCTTCTCGCCGGCGGCGATCCGGAACTGCTCCCGGACCAGGTCGATCCCGGCGGTCTCCTCGGTCACCGGATGCTCCACCTGGAGCCGGGTGTTCACCTCCAGGAAGCTGATGGTGCCGTCCGCGCCGACCAGGTATTCCACCGTGCCGGCGCCGTGGTAGTCGGCCTCCCGGCAGATCGCCTTGGCGCTGGCGTGGATCTGTGCCCGCTGCTCGTCGGTAAGGAACGGGGCCGGCGCCTCCTCGACCAGCTTCTGGTGCCGGCGTTGCAGCGAGCAGTCCCGGGTGCCGACCACCACGACGTTGCCGTGCCGGTCGGCCAGCACCTGCGCCTCGACGTGCCGGGGCCGGTCGAGGTAGCGCTCGACGAAGCACTCGCCCCGGCCGAACGCGGCCAGCGCCTCCCGGGTGGCCGACTCGAAGAGGGCCGGGATCTCCTCCGCCGTCCGGGCCACCTTGAGGCCCCGGCCGCCGCCGCCGAACGCCGCCTTGATCGCCACCGGCAGGCCGTGCTCGGCCGCGAAGGCCAGCACCTCGTCCGGGCCGCCGACCGGTTCGGCGGTGCCGGGCACCAGCGGAGCACCGGCCCGCTGCGCGATGTGCCGGGCGGTGACCTTGTCGCCGAGGTCGCGGATCGCCTGCGGCGTCGGCCCGATCCAGGTCAGGCCGGCGTCGATCACCGCCGCCGCGAAGTCCGCGTTCTCGGAGAGAAACCCGTAACCCGGGTGTACGGCGTCCGCCCCCGACCGGGCGGCCACGTCGAGCAGCTTGTCGATCCGCAGGTACGTCTCGGTCGCGGTCTCGCCACCGAGGGCGTACGCCTCGTCGGCGAGACTGGCGTGCAGCGCGTCCCGGTCGGAGTCGGCGTAGACGGCGACGCTGGCCAGGCCGGCGTCCTGGCAGGCGCGGACGACCCGGACCGCGATCTCGCCCCGGTTGGCGATCAGTACCTTGCGCACCCCGCTGCTCCTCCTCGAATCTTCCCGCCCGTCCCGCCACCCGCCGCCGCTTCCGTGGCGGGGGTCGGCAGCACTGGAGTGACCGCCAGGGACGCTGCCAGGGACATTGTCAACGAACCCGACCGGCGCCCCGACGGGCGGGGACCCTCGGCCGGCTCGGCCCGGCTCCGGAACTTCTCGCCGGTCGGCCACGGGACGGCGTTGGTCGATAGTCAATTTTGGTTATTACGCTTCTGGTGTGTCAGCTACCCGAATGATGATTCTCGGCCTGGTCCGCTGGATGCAACCGGTGCACGGCTATGACGTACGTCGCGAGCTGCTGAGCTGGAGCGCGGACAAGTGGGCGAACGTCCAGCCCGGTTCGATCTACCACGCGCTGCGCAAGTTGACCGAGGAGGGGTTGCTGCGCGAGGTGGCCACCGAGCAGGTGGGCGCCCGCCCGGCCCGGATCACGTACGAGATCACGCCGGTCGGCGAGGACGAGTTCCAGAATCTGCTCAGAGGCGTCTGGTGGAACCTCGGCGAGGTGGTCGACCCGTTCTTCGCGGCCTTCTCCTTCCTGCCCGCGCTGCCCCGCGAGGAGGCTTCGGCGGCGCTGCGCAACCGGGCCAGGCTGCTGCGGGCGGTGAACGACAGTCTGCGGGCGGCGATGGAGTCCGGCTGGATGAAGGAGGGCAAGCCGGTGCACGTCTCCTGGATGTGGCAGCTCTCGATCGCCCGGTCCGAGGGGGAGATCGGCTGGTGCGAGCGGATCGCCGACCTGATCGACGCCGGGGTGCCGTACCTGCCGGAGGACTACGCCGAGCAGCCCGCCTGGGCGCAGTTCGCGAAGCTGGCGAACGAGGCGACCGGCTTCGGTGGCGGCACTACGCCGAACCCCGGTGACGCTGGCACGCCGGCCCCCGGTGACGCTGGCACGCCGAGCCCCGGTGACGCTGGCACGCCGAACCCCGGCGGCGCCGGTACGCCGGACGACGCCACCCTCAGGGACGCCGCCGAGCCGCCGCGTGACGCGTAATAATCAACGTTGACTAGATGCGCTATATCGCGTTAGCCTGCCGGAAGCGTTGCGGTGGGCGCCTTCTGGCGTGCCCCGGGGGATGGGCCGGTGGGGATGCCGGTCCGGCTGACCAGGAGCAGGAATGATCGAGACAAAGGGACTGCGGAAGTCGTTCCGTTCCCGGCAGGGCAGAGTGAAGAAGTCGGTCGACGCGGTTCGCGGTGTCGACCTCGTGGTGGCCGAGGGGGAGATTTTCGGCTTCCTCGGCCCGAACGGCGCGGGCAAGACCACCACCCTGCGGATGCTCGCCACACTCATCGAGCCGGACGGCGGCGAAGCCAACATCGCCGGAGTCGACCTGCGGAGCAATCCGGGTGAGGTGCGCCGACGGATCGGCTACGTGGCCCAGGGCGGCAGCACCTGGGACGAGTCGACGGCCCGGGAGGAACTCGTCCTGCACGCCCGGATGTACGGCCTCGGCAAGGCCGAGGCGCAGCAGCGCGCCGTACGGGCCCTGGCGGCGTTCCAGCTCACCGAGTACGCCGACCGCAAGTGCAAGACCTACTCCGGTGGCCAGCGGCGCCGGGTCGACATCGCGCTGGGCATCATCCACCAGCCGAAGATCGTCTTTTTGGACGAGCCGACGACCGGCCTCGACCCGCAGAGCCGGGCGCACATGTGGGACGAGATCCGCCGACTGCGCGCCGAGGGGATGACCGTCTTCATCACCACGCACTACCTGGACGAGGCGGACGCGCTCTGCGACCGGATCGCCATCATGGACCACGGCGAGATAGTCGCCGAGGGGACGCCGGCCGAGCTGAAGCGGGAGATCTCCGGCGACGTGGTGCTGGTCACCATCGAGGGCGCGGCCCAGGAAGCCGCCGGCAAGGTCCTGGAGCCCGAGCCGTACGTCACCAGGCTGGAGAGCACCGACGACGGTGTGCTGCGGCTCTATGTCAACGACGGGTCCCGGGACATGCCGCAGATCCTCCGCGCGCTGGACGCCGCCGGCATCGCGCTCAGTTCGATCGAGCTGCACCGGCCCAGCCTCGACGACGTTTTCCTCACCAAGACCGGCCGCTCGCTGCGCGAGTCCTGACCGCTCGCCGCGCCCGCCGAACAGGAGACCTCCGAATGAAACTCGCCCGCGACACATGGTTGATCTTCCAGCGACAGTTCCTGCTGCTGGTCCGCCAGCCCGTCTGGCTCTTCGTCGGCATCTTCCAGCCGGTGATGTACCTGCTGCTCTTCGCCCCGCTGCTCAAGCCCGCGTTGCAGGCGTCGAGCAACGCGGAGGCGTACCGGATCTTCGTGCCCGGCCTGCTGGTGCTGCTCGCCATCTTCGGCGGGCTGTTCCAGGGCTTCGGTCTGATCGCCGAACTCCGGGCCGGAGTGATCGAACGATCCCGGGTCACCCCGGTCAGCCGGCTCGCCCTGCTGCTCGGCCGCTCCCTGCGGGACGTGGTGTCGCTGATCGCCCAGGCGATCATCATCACCGTGCTGGCGCTCGGCTTCGGGCTCTCGGTCTTCATCGGCGACCTGCTGCTGGCGTACCTGCTGCTGGCCCTGATCGCCCTGATGACCTCGGCCCTGTCGTACGGGATCGCCCTGGTGGTCAAGAGCGAGGACGCCCTGGCGCCGCTGATGAACACGATCGCCCAACCGGTACTGCTACTCTCCGGAATCCTGCTGCCGCTGAGCTTCGCGCCCGGCTGGCTGCAGGGGATCGCCGACTGGAACCCGTTCTCCTGGGCGGTCGACGGGGCGCGGGCGCTCTTCGCCGGTGACCTCGGCAACGACGCCGTCTGGCAGGGGCTGTCGGTGATGGCGGTGATCACGGTGCTCGCGGTGGGCTGGGCCGCGCGCGAGTTCGCCCGCAGCGTCCGCTGACGTCTACTTCCGGGTACGGGGTGGAGCCGGCGTCCGGCCGCTGCACCCCGTACCCGAATCGCCCGTAGCCGGACGTCGGCGCTGATGGTGGTGGCGGTGGTCAGCGACGGCGGGCCAGGGTGAGCCCGTCGGCGATCGGCAGCATCACCAGGTCGACCCGCTCGTCCGTCAACACCGCCTCGTTGAACTCGGCGATCGCCCGGTCGGCCACACTCTCCGGGGCGAGGACCCGACCGCCCCGAAGCACGTTGTCCACCACGAGCAACCCACCGGTACGCATCCTCGGCACCAGCTCGGCCCAGTAGGTCGGGTAGCCCGGCTTGTCGGCGTCGACGAAGGCGAGGTCCAGGTGCGGCTGCGGGGGCAGCGACCGCAGGGTCTCGGCAGCCGGCCCGATCCGCAGCTCGATCCGGTCGGAGACCCCGGCCCGGGACCAGTAGCGGCGGGCGACGGCCGTGTACTCCTCGGAGATGTCGAAGCAGGTCAGCCGGCCGTCGGCGGGCAGCCCCCGGGCGATGGCCAACGACGAGAGCCCGGTGAAGGTGCCGATCTCGACCGCCTGCCGGGCGTCGACCAGCCGGGTCAGGAAGGTGAGCAGCCCGGCCTGCTCCGGAGCGATCTGCATCCCGGCCTCGGCCGGCAGCAGGGAGAGCGTCTCGTCGATCAGCTCCCGGGTCAGGGCGTCCGGCGGAGAGCCGTGCGCCAGGAGGTAGGCGTGCAGGTCATCGGTGAGCAGGATCGACTTCGTCGGCACCGCTCGACGCTATGCCAGGATGCCGCCGGACGGTAGCCGGTTCGTCGATCTGCCGGCGGTTTGTCGATCTGCCGGCGGAGGCTGGATTGTCTTCTTGCTGCGGTAGCTGATTGTCGATCTGCCGGCGGTAGCCGGTCAATCGATGTGTGTCGTAGGACGCTGGTCGGTCTCTCGGGATGCGTCGCCGGACGTCGCCGGGACTGCCTCAGTGGGCCGTCCCGATGGCCGCCCCGGCGTCGCCGGCGGAGGTCGCCGCCCGGCCCGTCCAGAGGTCGGTGATCCGCAAATCGAGCTCGCCGAGCAGGTTACGGAAGAGCGGCAGGGAGAGCCCGATCACGGTACCGGGATCGCCCTCGACCCGGTCGACGAACGGGCCGCCCAGACCGTCGATGGTGAACGCCCCCGCCACCTGCAACGGCTCGCCCGTGGCGACGTAGGCGGCGATCTCGTCGTCGGTGATCTCCGCGAAGTGGACGGCGGTGGCGGCAACCCGGGCCACCTCCCGCCGACCGGACAGGTCGACCAGGCAGTGCCCGGTGTGCAGTACGCCGCTCTTGCCGCGCATTGCCTGCCAGCGGCGGGTCGCCTCCTTGGCGTCGGCCGGCTTGCCGAGAATCTCCCCGTCGAAGGCGAGCACCGAGTCACAACCGAGCACGAGGGTGCGCGGGTCGGCTGGCTCGCTCCCGGTGCTGCCGGCGTTCACGCTGGTGCTCGGGGCGATCCGGTCGGCGACCGTTCGCGCCTTCAACTGGGCCAGTGTGAGGCTCAGCGCCTCCGGGCTGGACGGGTCCACCTGAGACTCGTCGACCCCGCTGACGAGCACGTCCGGTTCGATGCCGGCGGCCTGTAGGAGTTTGCGCCGGGCCGGGCTCGCCGAGGCGAGCACCAGGCGCAGCCGAGGTGTCGTACGCACGCCGGCCAACGCTACCCGGCCGGTCGAAGGTCACCTACGATCGGGCCGCGTGTACGCGTCGCATCCCTCAGGAGCGGTACGGCTGCTGGCGACGCCGGAGCAGGAACACGACCAGCAGCGTGACCAGCAGACCGAGTACGACGAGCGCGACCAGGACACCGATCAGGATCATCGAGCCGACGTTCGACTTCTCCTCCGGTTTCGGGGCTGCGTTACCGGCGGGTGCGGTCTGGGGGGCAGTAGGCGCGGCGCTCGCACTGGGGTTGGCACCGCCTTCCAGTGGAGGTACGTCCGCCGTCAGCGCCTTGACGATGTTGAGTACGCCGTACCCGTACTCCTCGTCCCGGCCCGGCGCACCCTTGTCGTCGGCGGTAGCCGTCAGCCGGTGTACAACCTCCTCCGCCGAGAGGTCCGGATACTTACTTCGTACGAGCGCAGCCGCTCCAGCGACGATGGCAGTGGAGAAAGAGGTTCCGTCGCCACTTTGATATTTTCCGTTGTCTCGGGTGCTACTGATATCTACGCCCGGCGCGGCAATAACGATCTTCGAGCCGGTAACCGAGACGTCTGAATGATTGCCTCTCCGGTCCGTTGCGGAGACCGCAACGACACCTTGATAGGCAGCGGGGAACCCTACTATAAATCCGCCGGAACTGTTGCCCGCTCCGGCGACGACAACTACATCCGCGCGAATCGCAGCCTCTACTGCTTGGCGCAGTCTCGTGGTAGAGCTTGCGGTAGATGAAATGTTTATTACCTCCGCGCCTCTCGCGACGGCCCAGTTTATCCCTTTTGCGATATCGCCTGGGTCGTCGTCTGCGCCTGATGGTGCAACATAGCGGATCGGCAGGATCTTGGCCTTAGGTGCGATGCCTAGGATTCCGCCGTTGTTGGATCTGCCATGGGCGGCGATAATTCCCGCCACAGCCGTTCCGTGTCCATCATTGTCAATGCGGCCGGTGCCCCGTCCCCCGGGAAAGGTGTCAGTTCCAGACAATAAATTGTTGCGTAGGTCGGGGTGAGGGTCGACGCCAGTGTCGACAACTGCGACAGTAACGCCATTGCCCTGAGTGATCTTGTGTGCCTCGGTCGCTCTTAGGTATTGCAGATGCCATTGATTTCTGCGGACTTGATCGGCGTGCGCGGGTGAGGCGGGCGCAACGGCCACGGCCGCAGCACAAAGAAGTGCTGCGGCCGCTCGTGTAGCGCGTCGTGTCACCGGCTAGAGCCAATCGTCGGACCCGGGTCGATGCGGCGATTCTCACGAGTTGGCATCATGACCGGGGCGACTCCCTCGTCAGTTTCCCAAGGATTGTCCGGATCCCAGTGCCGGGCTTCGCCTTCCTTGCCTTGATTGCTAGGTCGCGCGGCCGAGCCCAACCCGTATGCCTGGCCAGTGCCTGCCGGCCGACTTGTTCCAAAAGTAGATCCTCGGCCGGCGCCGGTCGGCGATGGCGCTCCGTTCCCGCCACCAATCACGCCGCCGATGGGGTTGATTCGGCGAGTTCCTACAGGTCCTGAAGCCGGCTGCGTCAGGCCTCCCCCTGGCTTACCGCCGATCATTCCCCCTGGTGGCATAGCTCGGGGAGCCGTTCCCGCGTTAGGGTTAAACCCTGACTTGTTCAGTCCAGTGCTTGGCGGCATCGAAGATGGCGCGGGATAGCCGGACGGTAAACCAGGTGGCTTGCTCCCGGGCGGCCTAACCCCAGGGGGCAATCCCGGGGGGAGCGGAGGCGTAGGCGGGCCAGTGGTGGGTGGTGGCGCCGGGGGGATAACACTCGGCGGTGTCGGCGGCACGGCGGGGGGTGCAATCGGCCCGGTGCCACCGAGGATCGGACCGGCAGAAGGCGCAGTCGTAGTCGGAACGACAGTATGGGTAGCTGGCGTCGGAGTTGGCGGGGGCGTATAGCTGGCGCCGCCACCCGCCGGCATGGGCACGACCGGCGGCAGAACCGGTGGCGCCGAACCGCCCATGATGCTGCTCCCGCCGCTACCGTCCGGCGGTTCCTCTCCAACCCGTTCGCGCCTTTTGTATTCCGGCGGCTTGCGGAGTTGTACCTGGGCGGTGGCGAGTTCGCTGCTCAGGCCGTACATGATGTGGCGGGCGCGCCAGTTCAGGTCTTCGAGGTCGGACTGGGTCGTCGGCTGCTGCCCGGCAGGCGGGCGGCCGTTGTTCGCCTGAAGAGCCGCGTCGTACTGCTGCTTGGCCTGCTCTTTCGCGACGTACTGCCGGTGGAGGTCCTCAAGGTTCCTGCGGGACTCCCAGATTGCCTGGGTCACCCCGCTCAGAGTCTGCTGGTTGGCGGCGGCCGTGTCGTAGACGCCCTGCACTGTCTCGATGAGGTAGTCGAGACGCGCGACGTATGCCCTCGAAGCCTCGCTCTTCTCCGGCGGCCACGCCTCGATCAGGTTGTCCCGGTACAGCTTCATCCGAGCCAGATGGAGCGAGCTGAGTTCAGACGTCTTGCGCCAGCCGCTGACGTGCTGCCAGTGCGTGTCCGTCTGCTGGTTGGCCAGCAGTTCCCAAATCTGGTTGACGTTGTGCGAGGTCCAGTTGGTCGTACCGGAGATCTGGCCGCTCCGCCCGCCTCCGTCATCAAGCATTGGGGCTCCCCGTGTTCTCCGTGCTGCCCGGCGGCGTGGTCCCGGGCTGCGACCCGGGCGGCGGCGGTGCCGCTGCACCGGTCTCATCAAGTGCGTTCTCGACGTCGCTGACCCGAGCGCGCGAGAACGCGTCGGCCTGGCCGTAGTTCTTACTGACCTTCTCGGCGGCAACGGCCAAGCCTCCGGTGCCGTTGCCTACGTCCCAGACCAGGTTGGAGGTGTCCTGTTGCACGTTTCGGTGCGCATCGAAGAAGGACACCAACTCGGCGAAGCCGGCGTGCGGGTCGGGCATGTTGGGCAGGATGTCTGCCTGGACCTCTTCCATGTGCGGGACGTAGTTCTTCTGGACCTCGGCCAGCAGTTGCTGGGCGAACTCTTCCATCCGCTGGATGTCGGCTTCGATGGCACCGCCGTAGTCGCGCAGCCACGCAGGGCCAAGGTCTTCCTCTGGTATCACGTCTTCTCCCCAGGTGCTACGTACTGCCCCATACCAGGTTAGTGGGTACGAGCCCGTGCGGGCAGCCCCGTCGGGCACCCATCGGGCGGACCGGAGCAGGGTCAGTGCGGAAGGCCGGAGATCCGCCAGGCGTCACGGCTGTTCCGAGCCGGCATGCCGGACGGGGAAACGGTACCGGGGCGACTCAGCCGCGCCCAGGTCGACACTGCGCTGGGGCGGACCGATGTGGTCGGTCGCGGACGGAGGAAGATCGCCCCGACCAGGGCGGCCAACTCTTCCGGAGTGGGGGTACCTCGGACCACCCGGAACAGCGGTTCTTCGTCAGCCATGGCATCGAGGGTACGTCCTCGACCGATTGGTGAGCGTCTCAGATAGGCGTGCCGCGGGTGTGACTCTTGTTGCCGTTGGGTACCGTCCACGGGTGTCTAGTGCGCCTCCGCAACTCATCGCTGACCGGTACCGACTTGTCGAGCCGCTCGGCCAGGGCGGGATGGGTCGGGTCTGGAAGGCGCGCGACGAGGTGCTGCACCGGGACGTCGCGATCAAGGAACTCGTACCGCCGCCGGGGCTGACCGAGGACGAGCGCCGGGAGATGCGCGAACGCTCGCTCCGGGAGGCGCGGGCGATCGCCCGGCTCAACCACGCGAACGTTGTCCGGGTCTTCGACGTACTCCGCACCGACGGTGATCCGTGGATCGTGATGGAGTACGTTCCGTCGCGGTCGTTGCAGGACGTACTCGCCAGTGACGGGCCGGTGTCGCCGACCCGGGCCGCCGAGATCGGTCTCGGAGTGCTCGGCGCGTTGAAGTCCGCGCACCGGGCCGGCGTGATGCACCGGGACGTGAAGCCCGGCAACGTGCTGCTCGGCGACGAGGGTCGGGTGGTACTGACCGACTTCGGGCTGGCAACCGTGCCAGGGGACCCGAACGTGACCCGCACCGGTCTGGTGCTGGGGTCGCCCGCGTACATCGCGCCGGAGCGGGCCCGGGACGGCACCGCCGGGCCGGAGGGTGACCTGTGGTCGCTCGGCGCGACGCTCTACGCCGCTGTCGAGGGGCAGTCGCCGTTCGCCCGGCCGTCCGCGATCGCGACGTTGGCGGCCCTGGCCACCGAACCGCCACCGGCGTCGCGCCGGGCCGGCCCGCTCAAGGCGGTGCTCTCCGGCCTGTTGCAGAAGGACCCCACGAACAGGATCAACGCCGAGGTCGCGGAGCGGCTGCTCCGGCGCGCGGCAGGCCGGCGCCGTAGCCCAGGAATCTCACTGCTGGACGGGGTACGCCGGCCAGGGCCGCATGGCCCGCGTGGACCTGGCGAACCGCGTACCCGGATCGTGCCGTTGCCGGCGCCCAGACCGGCCCCGGCCGCGGCGTCGCCCCCGCCGCCCGCCGCCCCGGCGGTGCCGCCGGCCGCCGAGACGACCAGGTTGCCGGCCGGCCCGCCGCCGGCCGAGACCACCAAGCTGCCGGCGCCGTCGACCGGGGCGGCCGTCGCTGGTGGGGCCGCGGCTGGTGAGACCACCAAGCTGTCGGCCGGCGAGACGACCAAGCTGCCGGCCGGCGAGACGACCAAGCTGCCCACGTCGGCGTCCGAGCCTGCACAGCCGGCCGAGGATGCGCAGTCGACCGAGCGTGAGCCGGCGGCGGACGAGGCGAAGGAACCCGAGGCGACGACGGCCGAAGCCGAGGTACCGGAGAAGTCCGCCAAGTCAGACAGCGTCCGGCCGCCCGCCGAGCCGACGGTCGTCGTCGTGCCGGGCGAGTCGGAAGACGCGGCAGCCGAGGCCATCGACGCCGAACAGGCGGACAAGACTGAGGCCGCTGGCGGGGCCGGCGCGACTGGCGGGGCCGACACGGCCGGCGAGGCCGACGCGGCCGACAAGGTCGACGGTGCGGGCAAGGCCGAACAGGCGGAAACGCTTGGCGGAACTGGCAAGGCGGACGAGGCCGGAAAGGTCGACAACACCGACGCGGACGGGGTGCGGGCGGATCCGGCGCCGACGGCTGTCCAGCCGAGGGCCGACGCCGCCCCGGCGGATCAGTCGGCGCCCGCGCAACCGGCGGGCCGGGCGGCGGTCCCGGCCGGACGGGTCGACGGGTACGACGACGACCAGGGTGACCGGCGCGGTCCGCTGGCTGCCGTGGCGGCCGGCAACGGCCGGGTGTGGCTGCTCGGCGGGCTGGTGGCGCTGCTTCTGCTCGCGCTCGTCGTGATCGTGCCACTGGTCCGCGAGGGCGGGTCGGACGAGGAGCGGAAGGGGCCGGCTCCCGGTTCCGCGCCGACGAGCCAACCTGCGGGTACGCCGTCCGCGGACGCCACCAGCGCGCCGCCGGAGCCCACGCCGGAGGCGACCACCGCCCAGCCGGCGCAGCCGCCGGCGACGCCGACTGGCCAGTCCACTCCGCAGCTGCCGTCCGGCTGGAAGATCCATCGGGACCCGACCGGGTTCTCCGTACCTGTGCCGAACGGGTGGACGGTCAGTCGGGAAGGGCCGCGGGTGAAGTTCAACGACCCGGACAGCCGCCGCTTCCTGATGATCGACCAGACGAACAATCCTCGGCCCGATCCCGTCGCGGACTGGCGGGAACAGGAGCGGGCCCGCCGGGGCAACTACCGGAACTACGACCTGGTGAAGATCGAGGCCGTCGACTACTGGCTGAAGGCCGCCGACTGGGAGTGGCTGCACGACGAGGACGGGGTACGGATGCACGTCCGCAACCGGGGCTTCGTCACGAGCAGCAAGAAGGCGTACGCGATCCGTTGGGACACCGAGGCGGCCGACTGGGACCGGGAACTCGCCACGTTCAAGATCATTGCGGACGGATTCCGGCCCGCGAAGAGTTGACAGGCATGACCTCAGCTCCGTCGGGGTAGTGATGATCTCGTCGGAAGGAGGTACGACTGATGCGTTCCCGACATCATGCGAAGAAGCCCAGCATCGCCCTGTGGATGCTGGTCGCGATCGGCGACCTCGCCCTGCTGGTGGCTAGTGCCGGAATGGTCGTGCTGATCGCGCTCGCCAGTGTCGTCACCGTGGCCGTTGCCACGGTCGGCGCCTGGTTCCTGCTGCGGCGAGGCGTACTGAACCGGGCTGTGGTGCCGGCCCGGGTGGCCGTACCGGCGACGGCTCGGGCGCGGGCTGGTTCTGTGGGTCAGCTCCGCTAGCCTCGGCGCAACTCGGGGCAACGACGCCAACCCGAGGCGACGACGATAGCGGCAGCCGGATCAGTTATCGACCGGAAGGTGATGACAGGTCCCGCTGCCGCTAACTCGTCTCAGGGGCCGGGCCAGCGGGGGTTCAGCCGCCGGGCCACCTCGGCGATGTCGTGCCGAGACCAGTTGCCGAGCACGGCGGAGCTGCGTGCGCAGTACGGCGTCTCCATCACCGTCGTGCGTGGGGCGGTGAACTGGCTCAAGGCGAAGGGCCTCGTGCAGGGCCACCCCGGGCTGGGCGTCTTCGTCGTCGAAAGCGAAGAGTGAAGGCCCCCGCTGGGCTGCGGGGACGTGAGCTAGGCTCGCTCGGATGTCAGTGGACGGCGTGACAGATCTCTGGGACAGGCTCTTCGGGGCACAGCCGGACCCACCCCCGCTGCTGGTCCTGGTCACCGGGCTGGTCGCCTTGGCCGTGGTGCTCACCCGGGTGCCCTGGCGGGTCGGGCGCAACGCCATCACCATCGCGCACGAGGGCGGGCACGCGCTCGCGGCCGTACTCACCGGACGCCGTCTCCAGGGCATCCGGCTGCACTCGGACACCTCTGGCCTGACCCTTTCGGCGGGCCGGCCGACCGGCCCCGGGATGATTTTCACCCTGCTGGTCGGCTATCTGGCGCCCTCGCTGGTCGGGTTGGCCGGTGCCTGGGTACTCGGCGGGAACCGGATCACCCTGCTGCTCTGGGTCGCGGTCGCCCTGCTGCTCGCCATGCTCGTGATGATCCGCAACGTCTTCGGCATCATCTCGATCGTGGTCACCACCGGAGTCGTGCTCGGGGTCTCCGTGATGGCGTCACCGCAGGTGCAGGCCGCGTTCGCGTACACCGGGGTGTGGTTCCTGCTGCTCGGCGGCGTACGGCCGGTCGGCGAACTCCAGACCCAACGCCGGCGGGGTCAACTGCCGCAGTCGGACGCGGACCAGCTCGCCTGGCTGACCCGGGTACCCGGGCTGGTCTGGGTCGGGGTCTTCGGTGCGGTCAACCTGATCGCACTGCTGGCCGGCGCCGCCCTGCTCACCGGCCCGATACTGAACTCCGCCGACCTGCCGTTCTGACCGACGGGGCCGACGGGGAAACCGGGACCAGGCGACGACGGCGACGACGACGGCGACGGGCGGCGAGGGAAGCGGGGACGGATGCGTTACGTGATCATCGGTGCCGGTGCGGTCGGCGGGACCATCGGCGTACGGCTGGGCGAGGCCGGCCTGCACGTGACCCTGGTGGCCCGCGGTGCACACCTGGCCGCGATCCGGGCGCACGGGCTGGCTCTGGACACCCCGGACGGCGGGTACGTCGGCCGGCTCCCCGCCGTCGGTGATCCCGCGTCAGCCGACTCCGGCATCGCCGACCTGCTGCTGACTCCGGACACCGTGCTGGTGTTGACGGTGAAGTCCCAGGACACCGAGGCGGCACTGCGCGGCTGGGCGGACCTGCCCGTCCGGGGCGGCGGTACGGCAGCCGAGCGGCTGCCGCTGCTGACCGCGCAGAACGGGGTGGCGAACGAACGCGCCGCCGCCCGGATCTTCGAGCGCGTCTATCCGGTCTGTGTCTGGATGCCGGCGACCCATCTGGAACCGGGCCGGGTGGTGGCCAGCGGGCACCCGTACTCGGGAATGCTGCACCTCGGCGCCTTTCCGCACGGATCCGACGACCTCGCGCACGAGGTCAGCGCCGACCTGACGGCGGCCCGGCTGCTCGCCCCGGTACGCGACGACGTGATGCGCTGGAAGTACGGCAAGCTGCTGCGCAACCTCGGCAACGGCGTACAGGCGCTCTTCGGTCTCGGCGACGGTGGGGCGGGCGGGTCCGGGAACGGCCGGGTGGCCGAACTGCTCTCGGCGGTGGTCGCCGAGGGCGAGGCGGTGCTGGACGCGGCCGGGATCGGGTACACCTCGCGGCCGGAGGAGGCCGCCGAGCGGGGCGACCGGGTGGAATCGGCGCCGGTCGCCGGGCAGCCCCGGCAGGGCAGCTCGACCTGGCAGAGCCTGGCCCGGAACGCCGGTTCGGTGGAGACGGACTATCTCAACGGCGAGATCGTGCTGCTCGGCCGGCTGCACGGGGTGCCGACTCCGGCCAACGCGGCGGTGCAGCGGGCGATGCGCCGGGCGGTACGCGAACGCATCCCGGCCGGAGAGTTCCCGGTCGCGGAGCTGACCGCCCGGCAACCGCAGCCGTGAGCGGCTTCGGCCGGTAGGTGGTCCGGGCTGAAAGTACGGTCCCGGCTGGAAGACGGCCCCGGCGGCCACTGGGGTCTGCCGGGCCTGCTAACGGACGCTGTCGAGGAAGCCACGCTGGAGAGCCAGCCACTCGTCCGGCCGCTCGACGAACGGCAGGTGGCCGGTCGCGATCTCCGCGTACCGTGCGCCGGGGATCGCGTCGGCGAGTTGCCGGTGCAGGTAGGGCGTGACCAGGCTGTCGCGGGTTGTCGAGATCACCAGCGTCGGTACCGTGATTCCGGCGAGTTCGTCGAGCACGTCGATCCGGTCGAGCAGGTCGAGGTGGTCGAGGGTGCCGGGTGAGGTGGCGGCGGCCGTGGCGGACAGCGAGGCGTCGAGGTCGCTCTGGGCGAGCGTGTCGAGCGCGGGTGCGCCGACGGCGAGCAGCGAGAGATATCCGGCGAGCCGGTCGATCTCACCTGCGGCCAGCAGCTCGCGCCAGAGCCGTACGGCGAGCCGGAACCGCGGATTCGGCCGGGCGAAGCCGGCGGTGAGGGTGAGCGCCGTGACGCGTTCGGGGTGCCGGGTGGTGGCGCGGACGGCGAGCGCGGTGCCCATCGAGAAGCCGGCGACCGCGAAGGCGTCGAGTCCTTCCTCGACGGCGGCGGTGACGAGGTCGTCCGCCAGCCGGTCGAGGTCGAGAGACTCGGGTGAGCGCGGGGTGTGTCCCGCTCCGGGAAGGTCGGGGCCGACTACCGTGTGGACCTCGGCCAGGCCGTCCAGGACCGGCCCGAAGTTGGCCTGGATGCTGCCACCGGCACCGTGCGCGAGCAGCAGGCCGGGTCCGGAACCGCGCACGACGCGCGCGAGCGGTGGTGCGGAGCGAAGTGGTGCCGACATGGCCCGAGTTCCTTCCGGTAGCAGGCGTACGGACTGGCGAGGGCCTCCCGGCCCTCGTCGACGGGTCGGAACCGCGACCCGTTCGGTAGCGAAGTTAGACTCTGACACTGATGTCAGGGTCAATGCGGCGAGGTAGGGCTCACAGCGGAGGTGCGGTTGCCATGCGCATCGGGGAGATGGTCCGGCGGACCGGGGTGAGCGAACGGCTACTGCGCTACTACGAGCAGCAGGGACTGCTCGTACCTCGCCGTCTGCCGAGCGGCTACCGGGTCTACGCCGAAGCGGACGTCGAGACGGTACGGCGGATCCGTCGGCTGCTCGCCGCCGGACTCAACACCGCCACGATCGCCCAGATCCTGCCCTGCGTACGCGGGGACGACCAGCACCTCGTCCCGGTCTGCCCCGACCTGGTCGACCAGCTCCGGCGGGAGCGCGACCGGATGACGGTGGCGATCGACGAGCTGCGGGCGTCCCGGAGCATTCTCGACACCGTGATCGCGGCGGGCCCGTCCAGCGGCGACTGATCGGCGGACCGACCGGGGAGTGGATTCGACGATTCCAGGGGACGGCGGCAACCGCACCCCGGTGCCCAGGCGTGATTGCTATGTCCGCCAGGGGAGGTGCAGGTGCCCGACGTCGACGAGGTTGACGACTTCGACGAGTTCTACCGGGGGAGCCGGCAACGGCTGCTCGGGTACGTCTATCTGTTGACCGGTGACCTGTCCGAGGCCCAGGACGCGGTGCAGGAGGCGTACATCCGGGCGTGGCAGCGCTGGTCGGCGGTGCGCGGGTACACCGATCCGGAAGCCTGGGTGCGGGTGGTGGCGGTGCGGGTGGCGATCAGTCGCTGGCGCAGCCTGCGCAGCCGGGCCCGGGCTTACCTGCGACACGGGGTGCTGGCCGACACCCCGGCACCGGGTACCGAGACGGTGGAGGTGGTGGCCGCGCTGCGCCGGCTGCCGGAGGAGCAACGTACCGCCATCGCCCTGTACTACCTGCTCGGCATGCCGGTCGCCGAGGTGGCCCGGGAGACCGGTGCGCCCGTCGGCACCGTGAAGGCAAGGCTCGCCCGGGGCCGGGCCGCGCTGGCCGGGCTGTTGACGGTCACAGATCTGGAGGGGGCCACCGATGCCTGATCAGCTGCCCGGCGGGGTTCCGACGAGCTCCCCGACCGGGGCGGGACTGGCCGAGCAGGTCGGCCGGGAGACCGCCGCGGTGTGCTGGCTCGCGCCTGCGGAGATCCGGGCCCGGGGCCGGCGCCGCAACCGGATCCGGTCGGTGGTCGGGACTGTCGCCGTGGTCGCCGTGGTCGCGATCGGCTCGATCGTGACCGTCGGGCGGTACGGTCCGCTGCCGTCGCCGGTCGCGGCACCGCAGCCGGCCGGCTCTCCGACTCCGGCACCGTCGCCGCCGGACCGGGTCGAGATCCCGCTGTCGGCGCTGCTGCAACCGGAGGAGGTCGGGCCGGGACTGGTGGTCGACCGGGTGGAGGTACGGCCGGACGAGGCGGTGCAGGTGATGGATCCGACCGTGCCGCTCAGCTGCTCCGGATACGCCACCCGCACCCGTTACGTCGGGCTGGCCCTGATGACCCGTCGGCACACCGTGCAGCAGCCGCCGACCGTGCCCGGTGACCCGCTCAGCGGGGCCGCGGTCGTACACGAGGAGGTTTTCCGGCTCGTTCCCGAGGCGGCCCGGCAGGTCTTCGCGGACGCCCGGGCCGTCCCCGACCTCTGCGCCGAGTACGTCTCGGCGGGCGCGATCGAGATCGACGGCGAGCGGCTGGCGGTGGCCGCGGTGCACCGCTGGCGGGTGCTGGCCGAGGGCTTCGCCGGGGACGAGTCGGTGCTGCTGGACTGGCAGACGACGATCCGCCGGCAGGACGACTCGACGGTGGTGGACGGTCCGGCCAATCGGCTGGTCGGGGTGGTCCGGGTCGCCGACCTGGTCGCCAGGGTGGACCGGGCCGACGAGGCGGCGGATCCGGAGCGGGGCCGGGCGCTGCTCCGGGCCGCCGCCGCCCGGCTCTGCACGGCCGCCAACCCGCGCTGCTGAGCCCGCGCGGGCGAGGCCGGTACCTGGCGAGCCCCGCGCCGGCGAGGCCGGTACCTGGCGCGGCCCGTGCCGGCGGGGCCGGTATCTCGCGCGGCCCGTGCTGGGCATCGGAGGTCAGAGAGGGATGTTGCCGTGTTTCTTGGCCGGCAGCGCCTCCCGCTTCGTGCGCAGGATCCGCAGCGCCCGGACGAGTTGGCTCCTGGTCTCCGCCGGCCGGATCACCGAGTCGACGTAGCCGCGTTCGGCCGCCACGTAGGGATTGGCGAGGGTGTCCTCGTACTCCCGGATCTTCTCGGCCCGGACGGCGGCCGGGTCATCGGCGGCGGCCAGCTCGCTGCGGTAGAGGATGTTCACCGCCCCCTGGGCCCCCATCACCGCGATCTGCGCGGTCGGCCAGGCGAAGTTGAGGTCCGCGCCGAGATGCTTGGAACCCATCACGTCGTACGCCCCGCCGTACGCCTTCCGGGTGATCACGGTGACCTTCGGGACGGTCGCCTCGGCGTACGCGTAGATC
Organism: Plantactinospora sp. WMMB782; assembly: GCF_049179135.1. Classification (NCBI taxonomy): domain Bacteria; kingdom Bacillati; phylum Actinomycetota; class Actinomycetes; order Micromonosporales; family Micromonosporaceae; genus Plantactinospora; species Plantactinospora sp. WMMB782. Next base: position 3,678,771 of record NZ_JBMHMC010000007.1, read on the forward strand.
AGCTTGGCGCCGCGCCGGATGATGCCGTCCCACTCCTGGCCGGTGCCGGGCAGGAAGCCGGGTACGTCCACGAAGGTGAGCACCGGGATGTTGAACGCGTCGCAGGTGCGGACGAACCGGGCCGCCTTCTCCGAGGCCGCGATGTCCAGGCAGCCGGCGAAGTGCATCGGCTGGTTCGCCACCACCCCGACCGGGCGCCCCTCGACCCGGCCGAAGCCGACCACGATGTTCTGCGCGTAGAGCGGCTGGACCTCCAGGAACTCGCCGTCGTCGAGGACGTGCTCGATCACCTGGCGGATGTCGTACGGCTGGTTCGCCGAGTCCGGGATCAGGGTGTCCAGCTCCCGGTCGGCGTCGGTGACCGCCAGTTCGGCCGGCGCGTCGAAGACCGGCGCCTCGTCCAGGTTGTTGCTCGGCAGGTACGACAGCAGCGCCCTGACGTAGTCGATCGCGTCGTCCTCGTCGGCGGCGAGATAGTGCGCGTTGCCGCTGCGGGTGTTGTGGGTACGCGCCCCGCCCAGTTCCTCCATCGCGACGTCCTCACCGGTGACCGTCTTGATCACGTCCGGCCCGGTGATGAACATGTGCGAGGTCTGGTCCACCATCACGGTGAAGTCGGTGACCGCCGGGGAGTAGACCGCACCGCCCGCGCAGGGTCCCATCACCAGGGAGATCTGCGGGATCACCCCGGAGGCGCGGACGTTGCGGAAGAAGATCTCGCCGTAGAGGCCGAGGCTGACCACGCCCTCCTGGATCCGGGCGCCGCCGGAGTCGTTGATGCCGACCACCGGGCAGCCGATCTTCATGGCCAGATCCATCACCTTGACGATCTTCTCGCCGAAGACCTCGCCGAGGGAGCCGCCGAAGACGGTGAAGTCCTGGGCGAAGACGCAGACCTGCCGGCCGTCGACGGTGCCGTACCCGGTCACCACGCCGTCCCCGTACGGGCGGGTGCGGTCCAGCCCGAAGTTGGTCGAGCGGTGCCGGGCCAACTCGTCCAGCTCGACGAAGGAACCCGGGTCGAGCAGCAGCTCGATCCGTTCCCGGGCGGTCTTCTTGCCCCGGGCGTGCTGCTTCTCCACCGCCCGGGCCGACCCGGCGTGCACCGCCTCGTCCACCCGTCGGTCCAGGTCCGCCAGCCGGCCGGCGGTGCTGTGCGGGTCGATGTCGGTGCTGCTCGGCTGCCCAGTCACGTCCGCGATCGTAACGACGGCCGGCCCCTGGGCCACCACCCGGTGGCGCGGCGTGTGCCGCACCACCGTCCCGCGATCGCGGCGTGTGCCGCACCACCGCTCCGTCGACGCGGTGTACCCCCGCCCATGCAACGCACCAGCCGTCCCGCCGGTCGGTCCGGCTTCTGGCGGTCGGGCCCGTACGCTGGCCTGATGCCGGGATCGCCGTACACCGACCTGGACCGTCCGCCGCTCGACGCGCGACGGCTCCAGCGGGCCCTGATCACGCCGGAGAGTCTCTGGACCCGGCTGGTGCTGCACGGCGAGACCGGGTCGACGAACGCCGACGCCGCCGAGGCGGCCCGGGCCGGGGAACCGGAGGGGCTGGTCGTGGTCGCCGAGCGGCAGACCGCCGGGCGGGGCCGGCGTGGGCGTACCTGGGAGTCGCCGGCCCGGGCCGGGCTCGCGGTCAGCGTGCTGCTCCGGCCCGGGACGGCCCGGCCGGACCGGAACTGGCCGGCGGTGCCACCGTCCCGGTACGGCTGGCTGCCGCTGCTGGCCGGCGTGGCGCTGGTGGAGGCGGTCGATCTGCTGGCCGAGCTGGACTCCGCCCTGAAGTGGCCGAACGACCTGCTGGTCTGGCCCGACCCGGGCAGCGCCCGTTCGCCTGCGGGACCCGGGTCCGACCCGGGCAGCGCCCGTGCTCCGGCAGGGCCCGGGTCCGACCTGGGCAGTGCCGGTCCCGCCGGACGACCCGGGTCGGGCCCGGCCGACGAGCGGGGTGGACTTCCCGCCGGCCCCTCACCGGACGGGGCGGGGCGAAGCAGGACGGGTGGCGAGGCGAAAACCGCCGGGATCCTGGCCGAAGGGGTGGCCGGGCCCGGCGAGGCCGCCCCGGCGGTGGTGCTCGGCCTGGGTGTGAACGTGACCCTGCGCGCCGACGAGCTGCCGGCCAACCCGACCGGGCTGCCCGCGACCTCCCTGCAACTGGCCGGTGCGGCGGCCACCGACCGCGACCCGCTGCTGCGGGCGCTGTTGCGCGGAATCGACCGCTGGTACGCCCGCTGGCGGACCGCCGCTGGCGACGCGCTCGCCTGCGGCCTGCACGAGGCGTACGTGCGCAACTGCGCCACCCTCGGCCGTGAGGTACGGGTGCTGCTGCCGGCCGGAGACGAACTGGTCGGCACCGCCCGCACGATCGACGCGGACGGGCAACTGCTGCTCACCACTGCCACGGCCGACGGCGAACACCGCATCGCGGCCGGCGACGTCCTGCACCTGCGCTGAACCGTCTCGATACCGTCGCCCCGATCCCCGCCCGGTGCCACCGGGCCGGTCTGTCGTCTGGCCGGTCTGTCGTCTGGCCGGCCCGTCGTCCCGCCGCCGGGAAACGTCCGTCGTCCCGCCGCCGGGAAACGTGCGTCGTCCCGCCGCCCGGGAAACTCGGTGAAGAGTCGATACCGGATACCGCCGGGGTGGCGGGAAACCGTTACGGTCACCGCGGACAGACGGATCTGGACGAGGAGGATGGGGTGGCTTTCCCGGAGGACGTGCTCACATCGGACGAGCATGTCGTAGCGCACCTACACCCGCACTGGAAGGCGTTGATCCGCCCGGTTGTGGTGCTGGTACTGGCCGTCGCCGCCGTGGTCGCCGGCTTCGTGCTGCTGCTGCCGGCGGGCGGCGCGGGCACCGTGCTCGGCTACGTGATCGCAGCGGTCGCGCTGGTACTCGCGGTCTGGCTGGGCGTCTGGCCGTACCTGGTCTGGCGCACCACGCACTACCTGTTCACGAACGAGCGGGTACTCCTGCAGAAGGGCGTCTTCTCCCGCGACCGTCGGGACATCCCGCTCGGCCGGATCAACGACCACTCGATGAACCAGAAGTTCCTCGAACGCCTGCTCGGCTGCGGCACGTTGACCATCGAGTCGGCCGGCGAGCGGGGCCAGTCGGTGCTGGCGGACATCCCGGGCGTGGAGCGGGTGCAGACCATGCTCTACGAGATCGTCGAGGCCAACCACGACAAGCACTCGCTCGGTGACGACGAGATGCGGGAGATCATGGCGGACGTGACCGAGGGCAAGCCGCTGCGCGAGCAGACGAAGCAGCGCCCAATGCGCGAGCGGACGAAGTAGGAAGTAGCACACCGAAGGGCCCCTGCCGCCACCCGCCCGTGGTCGGCCGGCCAGGGGCCCTTTCCGGACCCAGGACCCGCCGGCCCGGGGCGGATCAGCCCGGTGCCGCCGGCTCCCGCATGAGGAACCAACCCCGGAAGCGGGTACGCAACACCTCGCGTTCCGGCCGGCCCTGGACGTCCAGCCGGTCCATGCTGGCGGTCAGTGTGACGGTGCCGAAGCCGGGCCGGGCGACCGAGGGCTTGCTGCCGAGTACGGTCAGCCGGGTCGCCAGCCGGTCACCTGCGCGCACCGGGGCGAGCCAGCGCAGCTCCTCCAGCCCCGGCGAGGCGTCCCCGGCCGCCCGCGCCAGCACGTGGTCGACATAGGCGCGCATGAACAGGCTGACCGTGAAGAAGCCGCTGGCGATCAGCCCGCCGTGATGGCTGCGCCGGGCGAGTTCCTCGTCCACGTGGTACCACTGCGGGTCGAAGCGCCTGGCGAAGTCGACCATCTCCCGCCCGTCCACGACGGTGACACCGAGGTCGAACGATCGGCCGGGCGTCAGGTCCTCGAAGAACAGTTCGGCGGGCGCGCCGGTGCCCGAGCGGCTCACCGCGCCGCTTCGCGGGCTGACGAACGCCCCGGAGCGGCGTTCAGTTCGGCGGCGAGTTCGGTCTCCAGGGCGGCGTCGAGGGTCTCGGCGAACTGGACCTCCAGCGGCGCGGCAGAGCCGCCGGCCGCACCGGCGACCCGGCTCCCGGCCTCGCCGCCCCTACCCTGGCTGTCCGGGCTCGCGGCCCGGCTGTCCGGAGTTGCGGCCCGGTCGCCGGGGGTTTCGCCTCCGGACAGTTCGCTGACCGCCTCGGCGAGTTCGGCGACCGGGTCGAGTTCGGCCAGCAGCTCGCCGTCCGGTTCCGCCTCCGACCCGGATCCGCTCTTCTTGCGCACCGCACCGTTCCCGGACGGCCCTGCGGGCGCCGTGCCCGGCGGCATTCCCGGCGCCGTGCCCGGCGACCCGCCCGGCCCGAACGCCGTGCCCAGCGACTTCCGGAAGACGAAGGTGCGGTAGGACCAGAACCGGAAGACGGTGGCCAGCCCGACACCGACCGTCTTGGCGACGTTCAGCGCCAGCAGGCCACTGATCCCGAACCCGTACTTGGCCAGCGCCAGTACGCCCAACTCGATGACCAGTCCGGCTCCGTTGAAGAGGAAGAAGAGCGTGTATTCGCGGCGCATCGCCGACTTCGGCCGGTCCCGGTAGGTCCAGTGCCGATTCATCAGATAGGACGAGATGGTGGCAACGACCGTGGCGATGACGTTCGCCTTCAGCTGCCCGTCGGAGAACACGGTGAGCGCCAGCGCGTTGAACACCGCGTAGTTGACGACGAAGTTCAAACCTCCGACGGCACCGAATTTCAGCACCTCACGCAGGAACTTCTCCCAGCGCTCGGGCAACAGACGGACGAAACGCATTCGACCACCTTAGGGCAGATGCGGCCGCAGGGTGCGCCGGCCGGACGGGGTGGGTCGCCGGTCACTGCCTCTTGTGACTCTGGGTGATCACGTCCGGCGCGTCGGCGGCGGCGGGGCCGACGAAGACGAACCGACGGTACGACCAGAACCGGAAGAACGTGCCCATGGCGGCGCCGACGAAGTTGGCCGCGATGTTGTCGGCCAACAGCGACTTGAACACGCCCGGCCAGATGCTGCCGAGCCCGTAGTGGCTGATGGCCAGGCAAGCGAGCCCGATGCCGAGGCCGACCGCGTTGAAGAAGAAGTAGAGCGAGTACTCCCGGGCCATCCCGGAGCGTTCCCGGTGGCGCCAGGTCCAGAACCGGTTGCCGACGAACGCGACGGTGGCGGCGATGACCGTGGAGAACGTCTTCGCGGTGAGGGTCTCCCAGCCGAGGCTCGCGTTGGCGAAGTTGAACAGCACCAGGTCGACCACGAAGGCCACCGCGCCGACCGTGCCGAACTTGCCCAGCTCATGGATCAGGTGCCCGAAACGGTCCAGAAGGGTGCGAATCAAGCCGCGACGGGTGCCCGGCGCTGAGGGCTGTTCGCCGGTGGCGGTCGAGGACACGGCTCGAGCGTACCGGTTGCCGCCCGACCCCACGGGCCGCAACCGGCGACTCGCGGTCGCGTGGCCAGCGATCCGGCGCGGACGCCGCGTCTCCGCCCGGCCGGCCCGCCGGTGTCTCGGCCGAAGGGTTCGGTGCGCGGTGGAGTGCCTGTTGTGACATGCGGGTCACCTGGCGTCAATGACTGCTGTGAGGACACAGTGACGCAATGCGGTTGCGTGGAAGGATTTGCGTGAAACTGCGCGTGGGAGCGGGGAAAGAATCGTCTTGCGGCAGCCCGCCCGCATCTTGTGCAGTTCTTCACAACCAGTCTCGCTGCCCCGGACGCCGGCTCGGTTTACGCTGACGGAAATCCCAGGCTTTCACTCGGCGACGCGGTCGCCGCGTCTGCGGCACCGCACGCTCCGTAAACGGTCAGCGTCGACCAAAGGAGAACTGTCATGGCCGCTCCGGCTACTATCCGGGGTCTCGATCAAGCTCCGACAAGGCATCCGAAACTACTCGCCTGGGTCAAAGAGGTAGCCGAACTGACCAGCCCTGACCAGGTCGTCTGGGCGGACGGCTCGGAGGAGGAATGGCGGCGTCTCACCGACGAGCTGGTCGACGCCGGCACGCTCGTACGCCTCGATCCGGCCCGCAAGCCGAACTCGTTCTGGGGGCGTACCGATCCTGGCGACGTGTCTCGGGCCGAGGACCGTACCTTCATCTGCTCGGTCGACGAGGCCGATGCCGGGCCCACCAACAACTGGATGGCCCCGGCCGAGATGAAGCGCGTCATGACCGACCTCTACCGGGGTTCGATGCGCGGTCGCACCATGTACGTCATTCCGTTCTGCATGGGCCCGCTCGAGGCGGAACAGCCGATGTTCGGCGTCGAGATAACCGACAGTCCGTACGTCGTCGCCTCCATGCGCATCATGACCCGGATGGGCTCGGCGGTGCTGTCCGGGATGGGCGAGGACGCGGACTTCGTGCACGCGCTGCACTCGGTCGGCGCGCCACTGGAACCGGGTCAGCCGGACGTACCGTGGCCGTGCAACGACACCAAGTACATCTCGCACTTCCCGGAGACCCGGGAGATCTGGTCCTACGGCTCCGGCTACGGCGGCAACTCGCTGCTCGGCAAGAAGTGCTACTCGCTGCGGATCGCCAGCGTGATGGCCCGGGACGAGGGTTGGCTCGCCGAGCACATGCTGATCATGAAGCTGACCTCGCCGGAGGGGACGGTGAAGTACATCGCCGGCGCCTTCCCGTCCGCCTGCGGCAAGACCAACCTCGCGATGCTGGAGCCGACGATCCCCGGCTGGAAGGTCGAGACCATCGGCGACGACATCGCCTGGATGAAGTTCGGTCCGGACGGCCGGCTCTACGCGGTCAACCCGGAGTACGGCCTCTTCGGCGTCGCGCCCGGCACCGGCTGGAAGACCAACGCCAACGCGATGCGCACCATCGACCTCGGCAACTCCATCTTCACCAACGTCGGGCTGACCGACGACGGCGACATCTGGTGGGAGGGGATGAGCGAGCCGCCGGCCCACCTCATCGACTGGAAGGGCCGGGACTGGACGCCGGAGAGCGGCGAACTCTCCTCGCACGCCAACAGCCGGTTCTGCACCCCGCTGCTGCAGTGCCCGATCGTCGCCGACGAGTTCAGCGACCCGAACGGCGTGCCGATCGACGCGATCCTGTTCGGCGGGCGGCGCAAGGACACCATCCCGCTGGTCACCGAGGCCCGGGACTGGGTGCACGGTGTCTACATGGGAGCGACCCTCTCCTCGGAGACCACCGCCGCCGCCTCCGGCGAGGTCGGCGTGGTGCGCCGGGACCCGATGGCGATGCTGCCGTTCATCGGCTACCACGGCGGGGACTACTTCCGGCACTGGATCGAGATGGGCAAGGGCACCGACGGCGACGAGTCGAAGCTGCCGAAGATCTACTACGTCAACTGGTTCCGCAAGAACGCCGACGGCGACTTCATCTGGCCCGGCTTCGGGGAGAACTCCCGGGTGCTGAAGTGGATCGTCGAGCGCCTGGAGGGTCGGGGCGACGCGGTCGAGACCCCGGTCGGCTTCGTACCGGCGCCGGACGCCCTCGACGTCGACGGCCTGGACATGAGCCCGGAGGACCTGCGGATCGCCACCCGGGTCGACGTACAGGAGTGGCGCGACGAGCTGCCGATGATCACCGAGTGGTTCGAGAAGTTCGGCGACAAGCTCCCCGGCGTGCTCTGGGCCGAGCTGGACGCCCTCCGGGCCCGTCTCGACGACGAAGCCGTCCGGGTAGGCGCCGACCACCCACGCTGAGGTGTAGGGAAGGGCGGCCCCCGCTACAACAGAAAACGATGAGCGGGGGCCCTTCCTTTCAGACTGGGTGTGCGGGTGGCCGGCGTTGGGCATCATCGACGGCATGATTACGGCCGCCGCGACCGAGGTCCGGCGGCCGTCCGCTGTCCGCGTGCTGACCTGGCTGCTCGCCGCCACTGCGGCGGCCACCGTCGTGGTCGACGCGCTCAACTGGTGGTACGCCGACGAGCGCGGCTTCGGCCTGGCGGTACGCAGCGGCTGGGCGCTGCTGCGCACCCTCGGCTTCCTGATCCTGATCCGGCACGTCCGGCGGGGCCGGGCCGGCGCCCGCCCGTTCGGGCTGATCCTCGCGGTCACCACTGTCTTCGCGGTCGGCCGGCTGATCGTGCCCCGGGAGGGCGTGCCGGCGCTGCCCGGGGTGCTCGGCTTCGCCGTACTGGCCGTACTCTGCGTCGCCGTCGTCGGGTTGCTCTACCGGTCGACGGCGTTGCGGGACTTTCTGGTGCGGCACCCGAACCGGCTGGTGATCGACCGGCAGGGCATCTCCTGGCGGGAGGTCGCCCCGCGCCGGCCCCCGGTCGCCGGCTGGCTGCTCACCGCCCGGGTCGCGGCGTTCACGTACGGGCCGCTGACCCTGGTGCCCTGCCTGGTGGCAATCGGCACGATCCTCGACGGCCAGCTGCTCGCGGTGCCTACCGTGGTGCTGTGGTTCGGCATCGGCATCGGAGTCAGCTACGCGGTGCTGCTCTGCACCTTCTTCCTGCTCCGCGGCAAGGCGTGGGCGGGCACCCTGCTGGTGCTGGTCAGTGTGGCGGTGGTCGCGGTGGACCTGGCGTTCTGTTGGCTGCTGCTCGGGGTGGACGGACTGGTCCGGGACGGCGTACCGCTGCTGGTGGCCGCCGCGCTGACCCTCTACGCGCTGCGCCGGGCCGGCCGGGCGGCCCGGGACGGCGTGCCGGACGGCGTTCCGGTCGGTGCCGCCGGCCGGTCCGGGTGAGCTGAGGCGGCGGTGGAGACCGTCGACGTGGTGGTGGTGGGCGCCGGGCCGGCCGGGGCCAGCGCGGCGCTGGCGGCCCGCCGGGCGGGAGCCCGGGTGGTGCTGCTGGACCGGGCCGACTTTCCCCGGGACAAGCCGTGCGGGGACGGGATCGCCGCGCACGCGCTCGACGTACTCGCGGAGCTGGGTGTTCCGGACGCGGTGGCCGGCTACCGGGCGGTGCCGGCGCTGCGGCTGGTGGCGCCCGGCGGGGAGCAGGTGGCGCGGCGGCTGCCGCGACCGGCGTACACGGTGCCGCGGCGGGTCTTCGACGCCCGGCTGGTGGCGGCGGCCCGCTCGGCCGGCGCGGAGCTGCGCCGGCACACCGTCCGGCGGGTGCGGCGCTTCGGCGACCTGGTGGTGCTGGACGACATCCTCGCCGCCCGTGCCGTGGTCGGCGCCGACGGCGCCGGTTCGGTGGTCCGGCGGGCGCTCGGGCACGGCGTCAACCCGGACGGGCACCTGGCACTGGCCATCCGGGGGTACGCCCCGGACGCCGCCGGCCCGGCCGAGCAGCGGATCGTCACCTCGGCCGTGCACTGGCCGGGCTACGCCTGGTCGTTCCCGATCGGCGACGGCCGGGCCAACGTCGGGTACGGCGAGGTGCTGGCCGGCCGTCCGCTGCGCCGGACCGAGCTGCTGGACCGGCTGGCGGCGCTGCTGCCCGAGGTCGACCCGGCGGCCGTCACCGAGGTGCGGGGGCACCACCTGCCGCTCTCCACCCGCCGGCCGGCGCCGGGGCGGGGCCGGATCGTGCTGGCCGGAGACGCGCTGTCGCTGGTCAACCCGTTCACCGGCGAGGGGATCTTCTACGCGGTACTCTCCGGCGCGCTGGCCGGTGCGGCTGCCGCGACCGCACCGCACGCCGCCGCCGACCGGTACGCCGCCGCGTTGCGCGCCCGGCTCGGCGGCCACCTGCGGGACAGCTCGGCGGTGGCCTGGCTGGCCCGGCGGGCGCCGGTGGTGGACGGGGTGGTCCGGGCCGCCGACCGGGACGCCCGGGTCTTCCGGACGCTCGTCGAACTGGGCCTGGGCGACGGCCGGCTGGACACCCGGACATTGACCCGGGTCGCCGGCGCGGTGGTCGGCTCGGCCGGGCGGCACTTCCGTCGTGGCCGCTGATCGGTACGCTGCAGGGGATGAGTCTGCGCGACCTTATCTACTCGGTGTACGAGCGGCGTCTGACGGCGAAACTCGCCGGCAAGCCCGTGCCGAAGCACGTCGGGGTGATGTGCGACGGCAACCGGCGCTGGGCCAGGGAGATGGGCTACGTCGACCCCAACGACGGGCACCGGGTCGGCGCAGCCAAGATCAAGGATGTGCTCGGCTGGTGCGACCAGGCCGGGATCGAGCACGTCACGCTCTATCTGCTGGCCACCGACAACCTGCGCCGCCCGGCCAGCGAGCTGGACCCGCTGGTGCAGATCATCGAGAATCTGGTGGTCGAGCTGGCCGAGCAGGGCAACCCGTGGCGGCTGCGGATGGTCGGCGCGCTCGACCTGCTGCCGGCACCGACCGCCATCACGCTCAAGTCGGCGCAGGAGCGCACCCGGGACCGGGTCGGCGGCGCCGAGGTCAACATCGCCGTCGGGTACGGCGGACGGCGGGAGATCGCCGACGCGGTCCGCTCGCTGCTGCACGAGCACGCGGCGGCCGGCGGCACCATCGAGGAACTCGCCGAGGTGCTCGACGTGGACCACATCGCCGAACACCTCTACACCCGGGGGCAGCCCGACCCGGACCTGGTGATCCGGACCAGTGGCGAGCAGCGGCTCTCCGGCTTCCTGCTCTGGCAGTCGGCGCACTCAGAGTTCTACTTCTGCGAGTTGAACTGGCCGGACTTCCGGCGCGTCGACTTCCTGCGCGCGCTGCGCTCGTACGCCAACCGGCAACGCCGGTACGGCGCCTGACCCGGCGGCTGCGGTACGGCGCCTGACCCGGCGGCTGGCCAACTGATTGCGGCCGGCGCCTGGCCGGGCTGCGGCGGGCCCGCGAGGGGTGGCGGGCAGGGCAGGGCGGTCAGGTGAGCCGGTGCAGGGCCTCGGTGAGGAAGTCGCCGAGCGCCTCCGGGGACTCGATGTTCAGGTCGGCGGCGGTGGAGACCTCGTCGCCGGTCTCCGGGTTGGCCACCGCCACGCAGACGCCGAAGAAGTCCGGATCGGCCGCCTCCCGGGCGCGCAGCGCGGCGAAGGCCTTGATGTCCGAGACGTCGTCGCCGAAATACCACGCGCAGTCGGCGTCCCGGACCGCCTCGTCGATCACCATGCCCTTGTCCCGGTCGACGGGCGGCTTGAGCTCCAGCACCATCCGGCCGACCTGCACCCGCAGGCCGAGCCGGTCGGCCTGCTCCCGGCCCCACCTCTCGACCTGCTCGGCCAGGTGCGGCGCGGTCCGGTAGTGCAGGGCGACGGAGAGCCGCTTGTATTCGACGAGCGTGCCCTCGGGCAGCTCGGCCCGGGCCTGGTCGGCGAGTTCGGCCATGGTGGGCACGAACGGCAGCGCCGCCTCCTCGGTGACGGTCTCGCCGGAGGCGTGCAGGTGTTCCAGCCCGTAGAGGCCGTAGAGGTCCACGCCGGGGGCGCCGGCGAACCGGTCGCGCAGGAACTCCACCGGCCGGGCCGAGACGATGGCGACCCGCTGCACCACCTCGGTGAGCGCGGTGATCGCGGCCAGCGCCTTCGGGGCCGGCTCGACGGCCGTCGGATCGTCCCGGACCGGGGCGAGGGTGCCGTCGAAGTCGAAGAACAGGACACAGCGCCCGGCTCGCTCGGCGGTCGCCCGCCACGCCTGCTCGGCAGTCAGCTGACGACGGGTCGGGGGCCGCTCGCCCCCCGGGTTGATCGGCGGCACGGGCGTCAGCGTACCCCGGCGGGTTGCCGCCGCAGACGTCGAAGCGAAAACGTCTCACCCGTCGAGGCGGCAACCTCGACCGGTGGCGTGGCAACCCGCCGGCGGTTCCGGTACGGGTCCGGACGGCGGCGCGGCCCGGCGGCCGGCCGGCGGTGCTGGCGGCGATCTCCCCAGGTCGCCGCGTAACCCCTCAGGGTTGTTGCCGAACCTTCTCGGCGAAGGTTCAGTCGTCGCCGCCGAGCATCGCCCGGCGGCCGTGCAGTCGTGGTCCGATCGGCACCACCGCCGGGTCCTGGCCGCGGCTGAGCAGGTAGCCCTCGACGAAGCCGGTGTTGTGGTCCCCGGTGTTGCGGTCGAGTTCGTTCAGCCGGGTGGTCAGGAACTCGGTGAGTGTGGTGATCCGTGCCTCGAGTCGTTCGTGCAGATCGGCGACGACGGCCAGGACGACGGCGGTACCGGTGGCGGTGATGGCGAGTGCGTTCACCAGGAACGGCACCGGGTCACCGCCGTGCACCGTCCCCACCACGATGTTCGCGGTCACGCACAGGGTCAGGGACACCGCCGCGACGACGACAGCCATCCATTTCAGGGTCATGGCTGACCCTCCTTCTGTCCCGCAGGGCTGAATTCGGCCTTGTCCCGTCCCCCCGCCGACGACGAGCCCAAGCAGTACGAAGAGCGACGTTAGCGCGACTGATTGATTCCTGGACCTGATTGGATGGGACTCATGCGCGAAGTTGCGCCATCTGAGTAACTACCCGGCTTGCCTACGCCCTTTTCGGACATCTACTGGCAAGGTTGGGCGATAGGCTAGATAACGGATGGTCTCTCGAATGTGGAACTTCTCCGCGTCCGAGACGTTAGGGTCGACCAGCCGGCGCAGCAACGCCTCGACGTCCGGGTCCATCGGCGGGGCGCTCGGTGCCGGCCGGGACGGGGTGCTGCGGTCCCAACCGAGCACTCCGAACGCCACGCCCGGGTCCAGGCCCAGCCCCTCGCAGAACGCGACCACCCGGGCCGCCTCGGGGTCGCTGGCCCACTCGCCGCGCACCCAGCGGTTGATGGTCTGCCGGGAGACGCCGGTGCGTCGGGAGACCTCCGTGCCGGTCCAGGCGCGGGTGGTGCGGGCGTCGTCGAGGGCTTTGCGTACGAAGGCAGCGAACGCGATCTTCCGTCCGTGGGCGCGGTCCGGCACCCGGTGACGGTACGGCCAGCCGTCGTCCTCCGGGGGGACTGCGACCAACGTGTACTGCGTGCGTGACAACGGCTCACTTTTGCGGCGCGTGGCGGTCTTGCTTGTGTTGAGGGGTATCACATGGCAACAATAGGTGTACGTAGGTGTGGGGGTAATCAGACGAAAAGCTGATACTGTCACGCGTACGGTACGTCCTACCGTGTGTCGCGTGCATGAGACGGTTCGTGCTCGCGGGGATGACATCCTCGTGACTGGAGGAGTCCGGTGACCGAACTAGCAACCCGGGCCCAGGCATTCGGTCTGATCGCCGACGGTGTCGCCGCCGGCCTCAGTGCGCCGTGGCGGCTCTACCTGGCCCGGGGCTGTCGCTACCTGTCGCTGAACGTCGGCGACCGTGCGGAGTGGAACTCCTGGCGGACCCATCTCGGCTGCCCGGAGTTGAGCGTCCGGGTGTACGACGCGGGCGGCGAGATCCGGCGGGCCTCGGTCGCCGAGGTCGTGCTGGACGGCTGCCGGATCAGCGTCGAACTGGTCGAGGAGGTGAGCACCGAGGATCTCGACCGCCTGCTCATCACCGACCCCACCTCATTCGACCCCACCTCCTCCGACCCGGAGGAGAAGTGACCGCGCCGGCGAACGGTCTGTGCGGTGCGGAGCTCCAGGACATCGACGAGCGGAGCGAGGAGACTTGCGTGAGCGAGAGTTACCGGCGAACGGGCCGACCGAGGCCCCGGTTCCGGACCCGGTTCCGGCCCTGCGGTGCCGGCAGGCGGAGCGGGGTGCCGGCATGAGCGGGCGGCGGTCTCCGGCCGGTCAGCCGGGCCCGGGCCGTCGCGCTGCCGGCCAGCGGTGCGAGGAGCTGGTCCGGTGAGCCCGTTCTTCGTGGTCTTCCTCGTCCTGCTGCTCGCCTCGGCCAGCTATGCGGCCGGGCGGCTGCACGGCCAGCTCAGCTACCGGCTCGGCTACCGGTTCGGTTACCGGCAGGGATATTTCGACGGGGACCGGGGTGCCTGGAACCGTCGGCGCAGGGAGGCGCAGGCGGCCATCGCCTCGGTGTTGGCGGTGCCATCACCCAGCACACCGCACATCGCCCACACCGTCGTAGGTCAGGGAACGACGTACACGGGCGCCTCTTTCGCGGGGACCGCGCCCAACGGCGGACGGCACTCCACCGACGCGCTCGCCGGCCGGAACCTGGCCGGCGGCGCGGTGGGGTGAGCGGTCGCCCGCGAACACGGTGCCGGTCCGTACGGACCCGCGCCGTCGGGATCACGTCAGACCGGTGACGGTGATCCCACCGGCCGGGATGCGCGCAGGGGGCATGCATCCCGGCCGGTCCACCGTCCTCCGGCGCCGCGCGAGCCGGTCGCCGTCCGGGCCCGTGCCGTCCGGTCGGCCGTCCGGCCCCGTGCGAAGCACAGCCGCGTCCCCAACCTCACGGGACAGAACACCTAGCCCAAGCTGGCATCTCCCGGTTAGCGTCTACGGCATGGCACGGGGTCGTCCCGGGCCAGCCGGCCGGCCCGGACTCTGCGAACGCGTGCGCCACGGGGCCCGCATCCGACCCCGTGACCATCCGGGCACCGGACGAGGCGGAACGCGGGTGTAACGGGTGCACACCCGCCGGAGCAGGCCTGTGACGAATCGCCGTAGCACTCCTCGGGCCGACGACCAGAGCCCGGCCGCCGCCCCCCGGCCCGCGGGCCGGGCCAGGACCGGACGCCGTACCCGGACGTCCGAGCCGGCAGCCAGTGCGGAGCCCGCACCAGAACGCCGGGCGTACGTCCTGGACACCTCGGTGCTGCTCTCCGACCCCGGTGCCTTCCACCGGTTCGCCGAGCACGAGGTGGTGGTGCCACTCGTGGTGATCTCGGAGCTGGAGGGGAAGCGCCACCATCCGGAACTGGGCTGGTTCGCCCGGCAGTCGCTGCGGATGCTCGACGAGCTGCGGGTGAAGCACGGCCGGCTGGACCAGCCGGTACCGGCCAACGACGCGGGCGGCACGCTGCGGGTGGAGCTGAACCACTCCGACGACGGCGTACTGCCGCCGGGGTTCCGCACCGAGTCCAACGACACCCGGATCCTGTCGGTCGCGCTCAACCTGGCCGCCGAGGGCCGGACGGTCACGCTGGTCAGCAAGGACATGCCGCTGCGGGTCAAGGCGGCATCGGTGGGGCTGACCGCCGACGAGTACCGGCACGGCCAGGCCAGCGACCCGACCTGGACCGGCATGGCCGAGCTGGAGCTGGCCGAGGAGCAGGTGAACCAGCTCTACGACGGCGCGGCGCTGGACCTGGACGCCGCCGCCGGACTGCCCACGCACACCGGTCTGGTACTCCACTCGCCGCGCGGCTCCGGCCTGGGCCGGGTACTGCCGGACAAGACCGTACGCCTGGTCCGGGGCGACCGGGAGGCGTTCGGGCTGCGCGGCCGTTCCGCCGAGCAGCGGGTCGCGCTCGAACTGCTGCTGGACGAGTCGATCGGCATCGTCTCGCTCGGCGGCCGGGCCGGCACCGGCAAGTCCGCGCTGGCGCTCTGCGCCGGCCTGGAGGCGGTGATGGAGCGGCGCCGGCACAAGAAGGTGATCGTCTTCCGCCCGCTGTACGCCGTCGGTGGCCAGGAACTCGGCTACCTGCCCGGCTCGGAGACGGAGAAGATGTCGCCCTGGGCCCAGGCGGTCTTCGACACCCTCGGCGCGGTGGTGCACGAGAACGTGATGGACGAGGTGCTGTCCCGGGGAATGCTGGAGGTGCTGCCGCTCACCCACATCCGGGGGCGGAGCCTGCACGACGCCTTCGTCATCGTCGACGAGGCGCAGTCGCTGGAACGCGGGGTGCTGCTCACCGTGCTGTCCCGGGTGGGCCAGGGCTCCCGGGTGGTGCTCACCCACGACGTCGCCCAGCGGGACAACCTGCGGGTCGGCCGGCACGACGGCGTGACGGCGGTGATCGAGGCGCTGAAGGGGCATCCGATCTTCGCGCACGTCACGCTGAGCCGATCCGAGCGGTCGCCGATCGCCGAGGTGGTCACGGACCTGCTGGAGGACATCCCGTTGTAGCCGGGGAGCGGGTCGGGCAGCGACAAGTGGCGGAGTTCTGTCCTGGTTTATACCTATATTAGGCGTGACCCAGTTCACAGTTCCTGCCACTGGTTTCCCAACTGCCCCACCTTGCGCAATCGTGTCCTTCGAGCGCCCACGCCCCGGAGGCATCGCAGGAGATCAGTTCTCCGCCTCCGCCGGCGGAGGCACCGACGCCACGGCGGGTCGGGGTCGCGGCCCGCCGGGCCGGGGCGCTCGCGGCGTGACCGGCGGCCTTTCCGGCTCCGCCGCGCCGCGTCCCTGATCCCGACGAGAGGACCACTGGTGTGAGTCGGCTGTGGAGCCGGTTCGGTGTCCGGGGAGTCGCCGTTGCCCTGCTCCTGGGGGGCGTCGGCGGTGGCTACTACCTCGGCGAGGACCGGGAAGCGCAGCAACACAGCATCGAGGCCGAGTCGGCGTTCGACGCGCAGCAGGCCGAGTGGGACCTGCTCCGCGAGCGACACGCGGCGCACATCCGGGCCACCGCCGAGCAGCGGGCCGCCGAGGCGGAGGCCGCCCGGAAGGCGGCCGAGGTCGCCAAGGCGGCGGCGGAGCGGGCCAGGAAGGCGGAGCAGGCCGCGAGCCGTAAGCGCGAACGCGAGAAGCAGGAGAAGGAGGAGGCGGAGCAGGCCACCAAGCCGTACGACGGGCCGATCCCCGCCTCGTGCAACGAATACAGCGGTAACCGCAAGATCGGCTGTGCCCTGCTGCTCGACAAGGGCTTCGAGCTTTCCGAGATGCCCTGTCTCGACAAGCTCTGGAAGAAGGAGAGCGGCTGGAACCACCGGGCCGAGAACAAGAACACCGGGGCGTACGGCATCCCGCAGGCCCTGCCGGGCACCAAGATGGCCTCGGCCGGCAGCGACTGGCGGACCAGCCCGGCGACCCAGATCAAGTGGGGTCTCGGCTACATCAAGGGCCGGTACGACACGCCCTGCGGCGCCTGGAGTTTCTTCCAGGCCGAGGGCTTCTACTGAGCCGAACGTCACAGGTCGACCACCCCGGAGGCGGGGGCCGGGCCGGAAGTGCCCGCGCCCCCGCTTCCGGCTTCCCGCTGCGGCTCCCGACCTGCTGCTCCGACTTCCTGCTCCGGTTTCCTGCTCCGGTTTCCCGTTTTCCGGCTTCCGGACGCGTTTTCGCCCCGTCGACCGACTCCGGTGGCGGTCGGCGCGGGAAGCTGATAGCAACTTGAGGGTGACGTTCGACCCGATGTCCCGGGGCAACGACCCCAACCGGTTCGGCACCGAGGCCTTCTACGCGGCGCTCGGCCGGGCCTTCGTGGCGATGTGCGCCGTGGTGCCGGTGCTCTTCGTGATCGAGGCGCTCGACGTCTGGCTGAACGCCGGCTTCGACACCACCGCCGGGATCATGCCCCGGAACATCGCCGGGCTGGACGGGATCTTCTTCGGGCCGTTCCTGCACCACGGCTTCGACCATCTCTACAGCAACAGTGTGCCGCTGATCCTGCTCGGCACCTTCGTGCTGGCCGCCGGGGCGAAGCGGTTCCTGTACTCCACGCTCCTGATCATGTTCGTCAGTGGGCTCGGTGTGTGGTTCACCGGGTCGCCCCGGTCCATCGTGGTCGGGGCGAGCGGGGTGGTCTTCGGCTACCTCGGCCTGCTCTTCATGCGGGGCATCGTCGAACGCAGCTGGTGGAACATGGGCGTCGTGCTGCTGGTCGGCCTGCTCTACGGCTGGCAACTGCTCGGGGTGCTGCCCACCGACGAGCCGATCTCCTGGCAGGGGCACCTCTTCGGCCTGCTCGGCGGGCTGGTGGCGGCGGTGGTCTTCCGACGGCGCCGCCCTCGCGACGACGACCCGTACCGGTCCGAGTCGACGATGACCCTGCCCTGACGTCGCGTCCCTGGCCTGCGCGGACGCCGCGTACACCCGCCGGTGGGACGGCTATTGCTTCGATGCCTGGTGTCCGCCTACGGTCGGATCAGCACAGCTGTTGATCAGTCCGTGACCGGAGAGCGACGGTGGGCACATGCGTGAGGTCGATGTCGCGATCATCGGGGCCGGCCCCACCGGGCTCTTCGCCGCCTACTACGCCGGATTCCGGGGACTGTCGGTCGCGGTCGTCGACGTGCTGCCCGAGCCCGGCGGACAGGTCACCGCGATGTACCCGGAAAAGGTGATCTACGACGTCGCCGGGTTCCCGTCGATCAAGGGCCGCGACCTGGTCGCCAACCTGGTCACCCAGGCCGCGTCCTTCGACCCGGAATACCTGCTCGGGGTCCGCGCCGAGAAGCTGTCGTACCTGGACGGCAGGCCGGCGCTCACCCTGGCCAACGGGGACGCCCTGCACTGCGGCGCGATAATCGTCACCGCCGGGCTGGGCAGCTTCACACCCCGACCGCTGCCCGCCGCCGAGAACTTCGTCGGCAGCGGCGTCGTCTTCTTCGTACCGCACCTGGCCGATCTCGCCGGGCAGGACGTGCTCATCGTCGGCGGCGGTGACTCGGCGTTCGACTGGGCGCTGGCCCTGCACCCGCTGGCCCGGTCGGTCACCCTGGTGCACCGCCGGGAGAAGTTCCGGGCACACGCCGCCACCGTCGACCGGGTACGCGGACTGCCGGTACGCATCGTGGTCAACGCCGAGGTGACGAAGCTGCACGGCGAGGGTGCGGTGACCGGGGCGGACCTCGTGGTCAAGGGCGGCGGGACGGAGACGGTCCCGGTCGACACGGTGGTCGCCGCGCTCGGGTTCACCGCCGACCTCGGGCCGCTCACCGAGTGGGGACTGGCGCTGGACAAGCGGCACATCCTGGTCGACAGCACGATGGTGACGAACCTGCCCCGGGTCTTCTCGGCCGGCGATATCACCGAATATCCGGGCAAGGTCCGGTTGATCGCCACCGGCTTCGGCGAGGCCGCGACGGCGGTGAACAACGCGGCAGTGGTGATCAACCCGGCCGCCCACCTCTTCCCCGGCCACTCCTCCGACGCCGGCTGACCCGACGCCGGCTACTCCTGCTCGGCCAGTGGCCGGCCGTCGAAGTCGACCGCCGAGTAGAGCGCCAGCTTCTCCAGCCGGTGGTACGAGTCGATCACCCGGATGGTGCCGCTCTTCGAACGCATCACGATCGACTGGGTGTACGCGCCACCGGCCCGGTAGCGGACCCCGCGCAGCAGGTCGCCGGAGGTGATCCCGGTCGCCACGAAGAAGGCGTTGTCCCCGGTCACCAGGTCGTCGGTGCCGAGTACCCGATCGAGGTCGTGACCGGCGGCGAGCGCCTTCTCCCGCTCCTCGTCGTCCCGGGGCCAGAGCTTGGCCTGCATCGCCCCGCCCATGCACTTGAGTGCGCAGGCGGCGGTGATCCCCTCCGGGGTGCCGCCGATCCCCATCAGCACGTCGACGCCGGACTCACCCCGGGCCGCCGCGATGGCCCCGGCGATGTCGCCGTCGGAGATGAACTGGATGCCGGCACCGGCCCGGCGGATCTGCTGCACCAACTCCTTGTGCCGGGGCCGGTCCAGCACGCAGACCGTGACGTCGGAGACCTCCGCACCCTTGACCTTGGCGATCCGGCGCAGGTTCTCCGCCACCCCGGCGTTGATGTCGATGACGTCGGCGTAGACCGGGCCGACGGCGAGCTTCTCCATGTAGAAGACCGCGCTCGGGTCGAACATCGCACCGCGCTCGGCCACCGCGAGCACGGCCAGCGCGTTCGGCATGCCCTTGCTCATCAGCGTGGTGCCGTCGATCGGGTCGACCGCTACGTCCACCTCCGGCCCGCTGCCGTCACCGACCTGCTCACCGTTGTACAACATCGGGGCGTTGTCCTTCTCGCCCTCACCGATCACCACGACACCGCGCATCGGGATCGAGTTGATCAGCTTGCGCATGGCGTCGACGGCCGCACCGTCGCCACCCTCCTTGTCGC
Organism: Plantactinospora sp. WMMB782; assembly: GCF_049179135.1. Classification (NCBI taxonomy): domain Bacteria; kingdom Bacillati; phylum Actinomycetota; class Actinomycetes; order Micromonosporales; family Micromonosporaceae; genus Plantactinospora; species Plantactinospora sp. WMMB782. The sequence continues at coordinate 3,698,494 of NZ_JBMHMC010000007.1, forward strand.
CCCGGCCGACCCACCGGCCGGCGGCCATCGCCGCCGCCTCGGTGACCCGGACGAGGTCGAGGGCCAGGTTGCGGTCGAGGTTCTGTGGCACCCGGGTACGGGTGTTGGTCATGTCGGCTCCTCCTCGCGGCACTGCGGGGTGGCCCGGCACGGCACGGCGCCGCCGCCAGCCTTGGTCAGGAATCCTGACACGCCTGTCAACTTAACGCCGGTCCGGGCCAGGTGGTCCGGATCACGGCAACCGGTCGACCGCGGCGGACCCGGGCCACCCATTCTGCCGGGTACCCGTGCCGTGGTCCGCCGGATCCGGCACCGGTTCCGCCGGCCGGAGTCCGCCGCGGGCCGCCGCCCGGGGAACCGTTGCCGGCGGAGCTGTCAAGATAGTGGGGTGAACTCCGCCCAGCCTGCCGACCACCTCCCCGCCGACCGCGCTCGGGCCGACCAATTGCCAGCCGAACCCGGACCGGCCGACGAGTGGGCAGTTGCGCCGGTCGACGGCGGGTCGGCCGACGAGCGGGCAGCCGTGCCGGTCGACGGCGGGTCGGCCGACGAGCGGGCAGCCGTGCCGGTCGACGGCGGGTCGGCCGACGAGCGGGCAGCTGCGCCGGTCGACGAGCGGGTGGTGCCGGCGGCGATCAGGTCGCAGCGCTCGACCCGGGACGTCGTCATCTCGCTGCTGGTCCTGCTGGTGCCGATCGCCCTCCTGATCGGCTTCGGCCGGATCGTCCTCGGCGCGGACCAGCCGGTGGTGGTCGACGCGGCCCCGGCGTTCCAGCAGGCCCGGTCCGCGAACGCCTTTCCGGTGAGCGAGCCGGCCGACCTGCCCGAGGGCTGGCGTACGGTCACCGCCCAGTTCCGGCGGGAGGAGGGCGGCGCGACGCTGCGGATCGGGTACCTCAGCCCGGACGGCGGCGGCGTGCAGCTGGTGCAGAGCAACCTGCCGGCCGACGGGCTGCTGCCGGCCGAGTTGACCGGCGAGGGACGGCCGCAGGGCACCGCAGAGGTGGCCGGGCGCAGCTGGCAGCGTTACACGGCCCGCCCCGGCGAGTCGGCGCTGGTCCTGCTGGAGCCGGGCCGGACGGTACTCGTCGTCGGCCAGGTGCCCGAGCGTGACCTGCACCGGATGGTCGTCGCCCTGCGGTAACCGGATGGTCGTCGCCCTGCGGTAGTCGACCCCTCCCGGCGCCCTGCGTGCCCGCACCCGATCGTGGGTATTAGGGGGTAATCAGCACAGCGGGGACTATCTGGGGAGGAACGACCGTGACAATCCGACGGTGGGGCGCCGCCACGCTCGCTGCCGTGGTCCTGTTCGCGCCGGCTCTGACGGGCTGTGCGCGCGGGGGCACCGAACCGGAGACCTCCGGTTCCCCGGCACCGACGGTTCCGGCGGATGCCAAGGACGCGCTGCTCGCGTCGACCAGGGAGATCGCGAAGGGCAACTTCAAGTTCAGCATGAAGGGCGCGGACCTCGACGGTCAGGGTTTCGTGCACCAGCCGAGCCAGAGTGCCCAGATGACCATGAAGGCCGGCAGTGGCGACTTCTCGATGGACATGGAGGTCGTCTACATCTCGCCGGACAGCTGGGTGAAGCTGACCGTCACCGGTGCCGAGGGCGTACCGGGGCTGGAGAAGTTGAACACCGGCAAGTACCAGCACCTGGACCAGTCCAAGATCAAGAGTACCGAGGGGCTGGGCTTCAACTTCACCGACGTCGATCCGGCCGGCAGTGAGGCGCTGACCAGGGCGATCGTCGACGTGCGGAAGACCGGCGAGGGCGCGTACACCGGGACCATCGACCTGACCAGGGCGACCGACGCCGGCATGGTCAACGAGGACACGGTCACGCTGCTCGGCGCCGAGGCGACCAAGCTGCCGTTCGAGGCCGAGCTCGACACCGAGGGCCGGCTCACCTCGCTGGCCATCCAGCTCCCCGCGGCCGGCAACGGCCAGCGGCAGGAACTGACCGTCGGCTATTCCGACTACGGCGCGGCGAGCCCGGCCAAGGCGCCGCCGGCGGCCGAGGTCGTGGAGGCGTCGCCCGAGCTGTACAAGCTGTTCGACAAGTAGCGACCGATGCCGGGTGGGCGGCACCATCCGCCCCACCCGGCACGCGGGTTCCCGGTCCGCCCGGCACGCGCGTCCGCCGGTGACCCGTCCCCGGGGGCCGGCAGGCGGTCCGCCCGGCGTTCGGCGACGAGCCCGCTTCCGGTGGAACCGGCCGGTCAGCTCCGGTCGGTCTCCCGGGCCTGCCGGACGGCGTCGATCCGCTCCCGGGCGCCGTCGAGAAAGCCCTGACAGAGCTCGGCCAGCCGCTCGCCCCGCTCCCAGAGCGCGAGCGACTCCTCCAGCGAGCTGCCGCCGGCCTCCAGCCGCTCGACCACCGTGGCCAGCTCGGCCCGAGCCTGCTCGTAGCTGAGCCCGTCACCCGACCCGCTCGCGCGGGCGTCACCGTCAGTCATCACATTCCTTTCGTGGATACTTTCGCCCTGCGGCGGTGACCGCGCACACCGGTACGTCGGCTACGGCTCCACGACGGCGCCCAGTTCCCCCTCGGCGAGGCGTACCCGCAGCGGATCACCGGCGGCGACGTCGCCCGGTGCGCGCACGACCTGGCCGTCGGCGCGCTGCACGATGGCGTACCCGCGGTTCAGGGTGGCGGCCGGGGAGAGGGCCCGCAGCCGCGCCACGGTGTGCCGCAGGTCCTCGGTCGCGGTGCCGAGCCGGTGCCGCACGCAACGCACGGCCCGGTCCCGCAGCGCGGTCGCGTCGGCGGCCCGCTGGTCGAGCAGCACCTCCGGCCGGGCCAGGGCCGGGCGGGACCGCCAGGCGTCCAGCCGGTGCGCCTCCCGGTCGACGAGTCCGGTCATCGCCCGGTCGAGCCGGTCCCGGGCCATCCGGATCAGCCGGGTCTCCTCGCCCAGGTCCGGCACGATCCGCTTGGCGGCGTCGGTCGGCGTCGAGGCGCGCAGGTCGGCGACGTAGTCGACAAGCGGAGCGTCGGTCTCGTGCCCGATCGCGCTGACCACCGGGGTACGGCAGCCGAAGACCGCCCGGCAGAGCGCCTCGTCGGAGAAGGGGAGCAGGTCCTCGACGCTGCCGCCACCCCGGGCCAGCACGATCACGTCGATGCCCGGGTCGCCGTCGAGCACCTTGAGCGCGTCGACGATCTGCGGTACGGCGGTCGGCCCCTGCACCGCCACGTTCACCGTCCGGAACCGTACGGCCGGCCAGCGGCGCCGGGCGTTCGTCAGTACGTCCCGCTCGGCAGCCGAGGCCCGGCCGGTGATCAGGCCGATCCGGCCGGGCAGGAAGGGCGGCCGGCGCTTGCGGGACCTGTCGAAGAGCCCCTCGGCGGCGAGCAGCTTCTTCAACTTCTCCAGCCGGGCCAGCAGCTCGCCGAGCCCGACCTGCCGGATCTCGTCGGCCCGCAGGCTCAGCGTGCCCCGGGCGGCGTAGAACTCGGGCCTGGCGTGCAGGAGTACCCGGGCGCCCTCGGCCAACTCCGGTGCACCGGCGTCCAGTACGTCCCGGTTGGTGGTGACGGTGAGGCTGAGGTCGGCCGACGGGTCCCGCAGGGTGAGGAAGACCGTCGCCGCGCCGGGGCGCCGGCTGAGCTGCGCCACCTGCCCGTCCACCCAGACCCAGCCCAGCTTGCCGATCCAGGCGCTCAGCTTCTGGCTGACCACCCGGACCGGCCACGGCTCGTCCGGAGTACTTCGCGGGATGCCGGCCTCGGTCATCCGGTCAGCCTACGGCGGGCGGCGCACGACCCCGGGCAGCACCTCGCGGACTCCGGCGGGCCAGCGGCCAGCGGGCGGAACCACGGGCGGAACGTAGACTGGGCGGGTGACCGGAGCTCAGGCGACACCCCAGACCGGTAAGCGAGTCCTGCTGGCCAAGCCCCGCGGCTACTGTGCCGGCGTCGACCGTGCCGTGCAGACCGTGCAGGAGGCCCTGAAGCTGTACGGGGCGCCGATCTACGTCCGCAAGCAGATCGTGCACAACAAGCACGTCGTCTCCACCCTGGAACGGCAGGGCGCCGTCTTCGTGGAGGAGAACGAGGAGGTGCCGGAGGGCTCGATCGTGGTCTTCTCCGCGCACGGCGTGGCGCCGGAGGTCCACGAGCAGGCCCGGAGCCGCTCGCTGAAGGCGATCGACGCCACCTGCCCGCTGGTGACGAAGGTGCACCACGAGGCACGGCGGTTCGCGGCGGACGATTACGACATCCTGCTCATCGGTCACGAGGGGCACGAAGAGGTGATCGGCACCTCGGGCGAGGCACCCGCGCACATCCAGCTGGTGGACGGGCCGGAGGACGCCGACAAGGTGACCGTACGGGACCCGTCGAAGGTGGTCTGGCTCTCCCAGACGACCCTGTCGGTGGACGAGACCATGGAGACCGTCGCCCGGCTCAAGCGCCGGCTGCCGCTGCTCCAGTCGCCGCCCAGCGACGACATCTGTTACGCCACGCAGAACCGCCAGCACGTCGTCAAGGAGATCGCCCCCGAGTGCGACGTGGTGATCGTGGTCGGCTCCCGCAACTCGTCGAACTCGGTCCGGCTGGTCGAGGTGGCGGTGGACGCGGGCGCCCGGGCCGGCTACCTGGTCGACTACGCCTCGGAGATCTCCGACGACTGGCTGGCCGGGGCCAGCACCGTCGGCCTGACCTCCGGGGCGAGCGTCCCGGACGACCTGGTGACGGAGGTGCTCGACCACCTCGCCGCGCGCGGCTTCGCCGACGTGACCGAGGTGACCACCGCCGACGAGCGGCTGACCTTCTCGCTGCCGCAGGAACTCCGCCGGGACATGAAGGCGGCGGCGGCCAGGGCCGCGGCCGGGCAGTCTGACGAACTCGCGGCGAGCGCCGCCACCGGCTGAACCGGGCCGGACGGTGCGGAACGGGCTGCGGTGCGGAACGGACGGCGTGGCGCACGCGTCGGATCTGGCATGACGACGCGCTGGCTGCCCGGTGCCGTGCTGGCCGGCGGGCTGGCGCTCGCCGGCTGCGCCGACTCCGCTCCGACCCCGCCGAATGGATCGGGAGGTAGCCCGGTGACCGTGTCCCCCTCGCCCGGTCCGTCCGGGTCGCCCGGTGGCGTCCCGAGCACGCCCGGCTATCCCACGCCGGGACCTGGCACCCCGACCAGGTCACCCGGCGACGGTGCGGGACCGAGCGGTACGACCACGGTCAGCGGCACGGTCCAGGCCGGCGTCGAGCCGAACTGCCTGCTGCTGGAGGGTTACCTGCTGGTCGGCGGCCCCCGGGACGTGCTCGTCCCCGGTGCCCGGGTGACGGTGACCGGCGAGGTCCGCGCCGGCCTGATGACCACCTGCCAGCAGGGCACCCCGCTCCAGGTGCGATCCGCCACCCGGAGCTGACCGGCCTCGCTCGGGGCGGCGACGCGGCCGGGCGATCAGAGTCGGGGTGACCGGGAGAGCCCCGGCGGCGACGCGGCCGGGCGATCAGAGTCGGGGTGACCGGGAGAGCCCTGGCGGCGGTGCCGACGGCGGAGGGTCGAGAAGCTCGGGCGCCTGCGGCTGACGCGGAGCGGTCTCCACCTGCGGCGGCACCGGCAGGTCGTCACCGGCGACGCCCAACTCGGCGAGCTTGCGCGCGCTGACCAGCACCCGGGCCTCCAGCGAACCCACCGCCCGGTTGTACGCGGTCACCGCCCCACCCAGCGCACCGCCCAGTTTGGAGACGTGCTCGCCGAGCGTGCCGAGCCGGCCGTACAGCTCGCGGGCCAGGGCGTGCACCGCCACCGCGTTGCGGGCCAGCGCCTCCTGCCGCCACGAGTACGCCACGGTGCGCAGCAGCGCCACCAGGGTCGCCGGGGTGGCAAGTACGACGTTGCGGGCGAACGCGTGCTCCAGCAGCGTCGGGTCGCGTTGCAGCGCCACGTCCAGGAACGGGTCGGCGGGTACGAAGAGGACCACGAACTCGGGGGACTGGTCGAAGGCGGTCCAGTAGGACTTGGCGGCCAGTGCGTCGACGTGGGCCCGCAGGTGCCGGGCGTGCGCGTCGAGCTGGCGGTCCCGCCCGTGGTCGTCCCGGGCCTCCATGGCGGTCAGGTACGCCTCGAACGGCGCCTTGGCGTCCACCACCACCGACCGGCCGCCGTGCAGCCGGACCACCAGGTCGGGCCGGACCGTCTGGTGCTCGGTCGCCGCCGTCACCTGCTCGGCGAAGTCGCAGTGCTCCAGCATCCCGGCCGCCTCCACCACCCGGCGCAGCTGGTGCTCGCCCCAGCGGCCGCGTACCTGCGGGGCGCGCAGCGCGGCGACGAGCTGCTTCGTCTCGGTACGCAGCTCGCCGGAGACCGAGGTCATCGACCGGACCTGCTCGCGCAGCTCGGCGTACGCGTCGACCCGGTCCCGCTCCAGCTCGGCGACCCGCTGCTCGTAGCGGCGCAGCGTCTCGTGCAGCGGGGCCACCGCCCGGGCCACCGCCTCCTGCGACTGGGCGGTCGCCTCGTAGGAGAGCGCCCGCATCGACTGCTCAAGCCGGCCCTCGCCGTCCCGGGTGGCGCGCAGGGTCGCGTCCAGCCGGGCGATCTCGGCGGTCGACCGCGCGGTCGCGGCGAGCCAGCCGACCGCCCCGCCCGCGACGAGGCAGACGATCACCACGGCGACGGTCGAGAGGTCCACCTGACAGAGCATGCCAGGCGCCGGCCGCGGCGCCGGGAGTACTCGCCGGGGGTGGTGGGTACCGTTGGGTGATGGGCGAGGTGATCTGGCTGCTCCTGCTGGTGGTGCTGCTCGGCGGCGGGGTGCTCTGGTGGCGTCGGGAGCGGGCCGCCCGGCGGGCCCGGGAGCTGGCCGACGCGCGGGCCGAGGCGAGCCGCTGGTACGAGCGGCTGGGCGGGCAGTTGATGCACCTGCACGGCGACGAGCCGGCGGTGCGGCAGGCGCTCGCCGACGCCGGTGAGCGGTACAACGCCGCCGGCAGCCAGCTCGAACAGGCGCGCAGCGCCCGGCAGTACGAGCTGGCCCGGGAGACCGCCCTGGAGGGTCTGGCGTACGTCCGGGCGGCCCGGACGGCGCTCGGCATCGACCCGGGGCCGGAGCTGCCGCCGCTGGCCGCCGCGCGGGGGACCGGGGCGATCACGGTGCCCCGGGAGGTGCAGGTGCGGGGCGAGACGTTCCGGGCCGGGCCGAATCCGGGCTCGGCGACGCCCTACTACTACCCGGGTGGCCGGATGCAGGGTCGCCCGGTGCCGGCCGGCTGGTATTCGACCCCGTGGTGGAAGACCGGCCTGGCCGCCGGTGCCGGGGTACTCGGCGGCATGCTGATCGCCGACGCGCTCTTCTCACCCGCCTTCGCCGACCCGGGGTACGGCTACGACGCCGGCTACCAGGAGGGCTTCGCCGACGGGACCGACCAGGCCGACGCGGGCGCCGCCGGCGGCGACGACTTCGGGGGCGGTGACTTCGGCGGTGGTGACTTCGGGGGCGGTGACTTCGGCGGCGGAGATTTCTAGGACGGCTACGGGGATTTCCAGGTCTTCTGCCCTGATCGTCCCGGTGGTCACCCCGATCGTCGGGTTAGCCGTCCGGCGGATGGTAGGGCTGCCGGGATGGCCCGCTGCCCGTCCAGCCGGCAGAGTCGTCAACTGTGAGCGTTGAGGTGGAGACCGCGGGTGGGCGCCGGCCGGAGATCGCCGGACGCTGGTCGACCAGTCTGGCGGTAGCCGGGCTGGCGGTGGCGGTGGTGACGGCGGCCGCACAGTCGATCGACCGGTTCCACTGGTGGGCCGGTTTCGTACTCGTCCCAGGCGCCCTGATCGCCTCGTCCGGCGGACCGCTACTGGCCCGCGGTGGTGGCCGGGCCTTCGTCGGTTACCTGCTGGCCTGTGTCGGCGGGCTGGTCTTCGCGGTCGGTGCCCTGCTGATGTTCGGGGTGATGGGGCGCGGCTGGCCCTTCATGATCACGCTTCCGGCGCTGGCCGTCGCCGGCACCTACCTCTGGCGGTCCCCCGATCCGCTGGCCCGGGCCTTCCACCGCACCGTCGCGCTGCTGGCGCTGGACGCCGCCGCGCTCGGGCTGACCTTCCTGCTCCTTGTCAACGACGTGCTGGACTTCGGCCGGACCGGCTGGTGGGGCGGGTTCGTGACGGTCGCCGGCGTGGTCATCCTGGCCAACGGGCTGGAACTGCTCCGGCACCGGATCGCGTACCGGGCCCAGGCCGTCACCCTGGCCGTCGGCCCGGCGGTGATCGCCATCCTGCTGGGCCTGCGCTTCCTGCGCGACTGGCCGCTCTGGCCGTGACCGGCTGCGCCGCCGGCCGTGATCGATACCCTTCCTGGTAGGCGGGCCTACCGCCCTCAGCGGGGGAGCCGCCAGGTGAGGCCGTGGCCGTACGGGTAGCGGACCGTGCTCGGGTCGGCCGGGTCCGGGACGCTGACCGGGAGCCTGCCGCGCGGCGCGACCTCGCCGACGAGTACCCGGGTCAGCGCCTCCATCGACGCCTTCGTGTAGCCGAACGTGGCGAGCTGGGTCGGCACGTCGTCGAAGTGCCCGACGTCGTACGCGTCCCGGACGGCGACCACCACCACCGGCCTGCCGGTGGCGGCCAGCGCGTGCACCAGCTTCTGCTGCCGGGCGTTCGGGTCGGTGACAGTGGTGTCGAACGCCTTCTGAGTGAGCACGACCGTCAGGTCGTTGGCCTGGGCCGCCGCCACCGCCTCGGCGATCTTCGCGTCGTTCGGCAGCCCGGTCGGCAGCGCCGTGCTCCGGTTGCCCCGGGCGGCGAGTCCGGCGGCCAGCGTGCCGACGTTGTCGAAGGCGCTGGAGTTCCAGCCGGTGACCAGGATCGACCGGTCGGCGGTACCGGACCCGGAGCCGGCACTCCGGGACAGCGGCAGGAGCTTGGCGTCGTTGCGCAGCGCGGTCACGGTCCGGTCGGTGACCTCCCCAAGCGCGGTCTGGTGGGCGGGCTGCCCGACGACCCGCTCGGCGGCGGCCGGGTCGACCGGCGGCACCCCGTCGAGTACGCCCCGACGCTGCTTGAGGGTGAGGATCCGGCGTACCGACTGGTCGATCCGGGACTCGGTCAGCTCGCCGGAGGCGACGGCGGCGAGTACCGAGTCGACCGCCAGGTCCAGGTTCGGCGGCATCAGCAGCAGGTCGGCGCCGGCCTTGAGGGCGAGCACCGGTACGCGGTCGTCGCCGTACTTCTGGCGTACCCCGGCCATGGCGAGCGAGTCGGTGACCACCACGCCCCGGAAGCCCAGCCTGTCTCGGAGCAGCCCGGTCAGGATCGGCGCGGAGAGCGTGGCCGGGTCGCCGGAGTCGTCAAGCGACGGTACGACGATGTGTGCCGTCATGATGGTGTCCACCCCGGCGGCGATGGCGGCCTGGAACGGTGGTGCGTCCAGCCGCTGCCACTCGGCCCGGCTGTGGTGGATCACCGGTAGCGCGGTGTGGCTGTCGTCCCGGGTGTCGCCGTGCCCGGGGAAGTGCTTGGCGGCCACGCTGACCCCGGCGCCGGACTGGAAGCCGAGCACCTGGGCGGCGGTCATCCCGGCCACCAGCAGCGGGTCGGAGCCGAAGGAGCGTACCCCGATCACCGGGTTGGCCGGGTTGACGTTGACGTCGGCCGACGGCGCCCATGCCTGCCCGATGCCGACCGCCCGCAGCTCCCGCCCGGTGATCCGGGCGGCGGTGTACGCGTCGGGCAGGCTGCGCCCGGCGCCGAGCGCCATGCTGCCGGGAAAGAGGGTGGCCGGGGCCGGCAGCCGCTGCACGACGCCGTGCTCCTGGTCGGTGGAGATCAGCAGCGGGATCCGGGGACCGCTGGCGGCGGCGCTGGCCTGGAGTTCGTTGGAGAGCGTGGCGATCTGCCGGGGCGAGTCGAGGTTGTGTGACCAGGTGAAGTAGATGACCCCGCCGAGGTGGTACTTCGCCACCACCTCGGCCCCGGTCTCCACCCCGTACGCCTGGCGGTTGGCGGCGGCGTCGGACGCGTTCGGCGCGGTGGCAGAGCCGCCGTAGACGTAGGTGGCGAAGAGCTGGCCGACCTTCTCCGGCAGGCTCATCCGGGCGACCACCCGGTCCACCGTGGAGGGCGTGCTGGGCGTGGGTGCGGCGCCGTGGGCGGGTGGGGCGGCGGCTCCGGCGACGAGCAGGGCCGTCGCGACGGTTGATGCCAGTAGCCGGGTCCGCATGGCACCTCCAGGTGATTCATCCGACCCTATAAATTAGTCGGCTTCCCGGCTGCGGGCAAGAAGCTTCTTTGTTATTGCCATCAGCGAAGGAAAGCTTCATGCTGGTCGGGGCTGTCCGGGATGGACCACCGGCTCGGGCTGACGGATCGGGACTGACGGATCGGTCGATTACCGGCACGGAGGTGTGGCGATGAGTCGGAGTGGTAGTCGTCGCGGGATCGGCACGGGCGCCCTCGGCGCCCTCGGCGCCATCGGCGCCGGAGTCGGCATGGCCGTCCTGGTCACGGCCCTGGCTGTACCATCCCCCGCGACTGCCGGGCCGAAGGTGGGGCAGGCGGTGGCCGGGCCGAAGGTGGGACAGGCGGTGGTCGCCGGGCGGGGCGGGGGATGGCAGGGCGGGCCGCCGGGTGTCGACCCGGCCGACATCCGGTTCGAGCGGCGCACGTTGCGGGCCGGCCGGCCGTCGGAGGTCGGCCTGCTGCCCGGGTACGTCGACCGGCTGCGCGCCGACGCCGAGGCGTACCTGGTGCCGACTCCGGACCACCCCGGCTATCCGACCTACGCCGGGGCGGTGATGCTGGCCGCCAGGGACGGGGTGGTGGTGGCGCACGAGGCGGTCGGCACGGCGGTGAAGTACGCCGAGGTCGGGCCGGCACCCGGGCGGGTCGGCGTCGAGTTGCCGGCCGAGCAGCAGATCCCGATGCGCCCGGACACCATCTTCGACCTCGCCTCGATCTCGAAACTCTTCACGACGGTGGTGGCGCTGCGTCAGGTGGAGCGGGGCACCGTCGAGTTGGACGCGCCGGTGGTCCGCTACCTGCCGGAGTTCGCCGCCGGCGGCAAGGATGCGGTGACGGTGCGGATGCTGCTCACCCACACCGGCGGACTGCCCGCGTTCGCGCCACTGTGGAGCAGCTACCCCACCCCGGCGGAGCGGCAGGCCGCCGCCCTGGCCACCCCGTTCGCCGCCGGTGCCGGCCCCGGCAACCAGTACGTCTACTCCGACCTCGGGCTGATCGCGCTCGGCGTACTCGTGGAGCGGGTGACCGGCCGCCCGCTGGAGCAGCTCGTCGCCGCCGAGGTGACCGGGCCGTTGCGGATGCGCGACACCGGCTACAACCCGGCGGCGGCGCTGCGGCACCGGATCGCCGCCACCGAATACCAGCCGTACGCGGACCGTGGCATGGTCTGGGGCGAGGTGCACGACGAGAACGCCTGGTCCCTCGGCGGGGTGGCCGGGCACGCCGGGCTCTTCTCCACCGCCGCCGACCTGGCGATCTTCTGCCAGATGCTGCTGAACGGCGGCGAATACCGGGGCGCCCGGATCCTGCGCGAGTCGACGGTGCGGGACATGCTCGTCAACCACAACGCACGCCTGGAGAGCGGCTATCCGGAGAGTGACCGGGGACTCGGCGTCGAGCTGCACAAGCACTGGTACATGTCCGGGCTGGCCTCCCCGGTCACCTTCGGGCACACCGGGTTCACCGGCACGTCGATCGTGGTCGACCCGCTGTCGCGGACCTTCCTGATCCTGCTGACCAACCGGGTGCACCCGGACCGGAACTGGGGCAGCAACAACGTGGCCCGGCGGGCGCTCGCCCGCGACCTGGCGTACGCGATTCCGGTCCGGCCGCCGCTGGGTGGCACCGCCTGGCGCGCGGACGACCGCGACGGCGGCAGCGTCACCCTCACCGCGCCGCTGCGCCGCGCCGCCGGCCGCACGGCGGTGGCCAGCTTCCAACTCTGGTACGACACCGAGCCGCGCTACGACGTCCTGCACTTCGAGACCTCGGCCGACGGTGGCGGGACCTGGGCGCCGGTCGACGTGACCCTGGTCGGGCCGGGGGGCCGGTGGACCGCCGAGGGCGCGGTCACCGGCTACGGCGGCCGGCGCTGGTGGCAGGCGTTCGCGCAGGTGCCGGCCGGCACCACCGAGCTGCGCTGGCGCTACACCACCGACGCCAGCTCCCGGGGTCGGGGCGTCTACCTCGACAACCTGCTGGTGGTCGGCAGCAACGGCCTGCTCTTCTCCGGCGAAACCTCCGACGCCCCCCGCTTCACCCAAACCGGCTGGACCCCCTCCACCACCTGACCGCGCGCACGCGGGTGCCCAAGATTCTTGTTGAACGGTGGTGAGCTACGCGCCACGAATCAACAAGGATCTTGGGCACCTGCTGCCTTTGTCCACAGTGGGTGGGTGGGTGTTGTGGGTGGGTGTGGGGGGTGGGGAGACTTGGTGGGTGGTTGGGCGGACGGCGGGTCGGGGGGCCAGTCGAGGGGTGGCGGGTCGGGGTGGGGTGGCGGGTGTGTCGGGGCAGGCGGGGTGGTGGGGGCGGGGCGGGGTGCCCGGTGCGGGGGACGCCGAGCTCGACTGGTTGGCGTTCGAACAGTCCGGCGTGCTGACGAGCCGGCAGGCCGCCGATTCGCTAGGTCGGGCCACCGTTCGGGGCCTGGTCCGGTCCGGCCGGTGGCGCGCCATCTGCCACGACGTGCTGCTCACCGGCAACGGCCGGCTCACCCGGGACCAGCAGTTGTGGGTGGCGGTCCTCGCGGCGGGCCGCGACGCCGTACTGGCCGGTGCGACCGCCGCCGTCGAGGCGGGCGTACGCGGACTCCGGCCGGAGCCGCTGTACGTGCTCATCCCCGCCACCCGGCAGGTGTCCGGGACCCTGCGTCAGCTGCCGCTGGACATGCCGGCCGTACTGGTGCGGCGCAGCACGATCCTTCCGGACTCCCACCTGCAACTCGCCAGGCCGATGCGTACCAGCGTCGCCGGGCACTGGCCGACGCGGCAGGCTGGGCGCGATCCGACGACGAGGCGCGGACGGTCCTCGCCGCCGGTTGTCAGCAGCGCCGTGTGACGGCCGGCGAGATCAGGGACGTGGTGCTGACGCTCCCGAAGTTGCGACGACGGCCGTTGATCCTGCGGACCCTCGACGACATCGCCGGCGGTGCCCAGGCGCTGTCCGAGCTGGACTTCGTGGCACTGTGCCGTCGGTTCCGGATTCCGCCGCCGGATCTTCAGCAGCGGCGGGTCGACGCCGGTGGACGGGTGCGCTACCTGGACGCGTACTGGCGGCGGTGGCGGCTGCACGTCGAGATCGACGGCGCGCACCACATGGACGTCCGGCACTGGGCGGCCGACCTGCGCCGGCAGAACGAGATCTGGATCGCCGGGGACCGGATCCTGCGGTTTCCGGCATGGCTGGTCCGCAGCCGCCCGACGGAGGTGGCCGACCAGGTCCGGGCCGGACTGAGCGCCGCCGGCTGGCGCGCCGGGCCCTGACGGTCAGCACGTCTCCGTCCCACGCTGCACGCGGTCCCGGGTTCGTGGTCGGCACGCTGGCTGTTCAGGGTGCGCCTGGAGTGGTTGCCGGTGCGCCTGAGGTGGTTGTCGTTGTGCCTGAGGCGGTTGCCGGTGTGGCACTCGGGTCGGTGTCGCCGGTCGGGGGGTCGACGTCCCTGATCAGGCGCAGGCTGTATGCGACGATCCAGACCAGCCAGAGCAGCCAGCCGATCAGGCCGGCCAGCGCGAACGGGTTGTCGCCGTCGACGCCGTACGGGCTGGTGGTGGCGGAGAGGAACAGCAGGGCCGCGCCGGCTGCGCCGACGGCGGCGTGCCAGCGGGCGACAAGGCCGGCCCGGCGACCGCTTACCGAGAGGCCGAGCAGGGCTGTCGCCAGGAAGACCTGGTTGAAGCCGAAGAGCGCGTTGTGCAGGGCCCAGAGCCCGGCGACGGCACCGGGGTCGTGGGTCGCGGCGGCGGCCACGGCCAGCCGGGACGCCCCGACGGCGGCGAACGCGACGCACTGCATGAGGATGCCGGCCAGGCCGACGACCGCCCATCCGTCGCCGGTTGTCCGGTCGTGGCGCCGGAGCGCGGTGAAGACCCCGGCGGCGAAGATGGTGGCCAGCAGCCAGGCGGCGGGCAGCAGGGTGGAGGTGCGGCGGAGTGCGGCCGAGGCGTCGGCGACGGCCGAGGCGATCTCGTCGGGTGCCGTTGCGGCAGACGGGTCCGGAAAGCCGGCGGAGACCAGTAGCAGGTTTCCGCCGAGCAGCAGCAGGACGAAGCCGATCCCGGAGAGGCCGGCCAGCCGGGCGAAGCGCATGACGAGATCTCCCAATCGACTTTACGGAGCTTATATTGAATATAAGCAGCGACAAAGAGGATGGCAAGGAGGGTGGCAGGGTGGCTGCTGCGACCCCGGCGCGGCGGCGGTACGACTCGCTTGTGCGTACCGCCCAGGCCGACGAGACCCGCCGGGAGATCGCCCGGGCGGCCCGGCGGCTCTTCCTGGCCCGGGGATGGGGCGAGACGACCGTCCGGGACGTGGCCCGGGAAGCCGGCGTCTCGGCACCCACCGTCTACGCGGCGTACGGCAACAAGAAAGGACTCGCCGTCGCGCTGATGGACGCGGCCGACCTCGCCGCCGACGCCGACCGGCTGGTGGCGGACCTAGCGGCGGCCGCCGACCCGGCCGGGCAGCTCGCCGTCTCGGTCGCCTTCCACCGCCGGCTCTACGAGCGGGCCGGCGACGTGATCCTGCTGCTTCGCGAGGGCGGCCGGACCGAACCCGAGCTGGCCGCCGCCTACCGCGAGGGACCCCGGCGCGGCGAGGAGGCGCTGCTCGGACTCTTCTCCTCGTGGCCCGCCGGCACGTTCGCCGACGGGATCGACCCGCGCACCGCCGTGGACGTCTACGGCGTGATCTGCGGCATCGACACGTACACCGAGCTGACCGCCGGGCGCGGCTGGTCGCCCGACCGGGTCGAGCGGTGGTGGACCGGGCTCCTCACCCGGGAACTGCTGGCCTGACCGGGGTCAGAAGGCGCAGGCGATGACGAGTTCCGGGGTGCGGTCCGGCAGGAAGTCGAGCTTGCCGATCCGGCCGGCCGCCTTCAGGTCACCGGCGATGCTGGCCAACTGCTCCAGCATCGCCGCCGGACCCAGCGCCTCGGCCAGCGGCACCTCCGTGCGCATCGACAGCTTCCGCTCCGACTTGGCCCGGCGGATCTGGGTCAGCGCCGCCCCGGCCAACTCCAGCAGCGCCGGATCACCGTCGGCCGCCACCCGGGCGATCTCGTACGTCGTCGGCCACGGCGAGCGGTGCACCGAGCCGTACCGCCACCACGACCAGACCTCCTCGGTGACGTACGGCAGGAACGGGGCGAACAGCCGCAGCAGCGTGCCGAGGGCGGCGGCCAGGGCGGCCCGGGCCGACTCGGCACCCGGCCCCTTCCCGTAGGCGCGTTCCTTCACCAACTCGATGTAGTCGTCGCAGAAGCGCCAGAAGAACGCCTCGGTGACCTGCATCGCCTCGGTGTGGTCGTACCTGTCGAAGGCGGCGGTGGCGGTGGCGACCACAGTGGAGAGTCCGGCGAGCATGGACCGGTCCAGCGGCTCGCCGGCCGGCGCCCGCAGGGGGTCGCCGGCGCCGAGGCCGAGCGCGAACCGGGAGGCGTTGAGCAGCTTGGTGGCGAGCCGCCGGCCGATCCGGATCTGCCCCGGGTCGAACGCCAGGTCGGTGCCGGGCCGCCCGTTCGCCGCCCAGTAGCGGACGGCGTCCGGGCCGTGCTCGTCCAGCAGTCCCAGCGGGGTCTGCACGTTCCCCTTGGACTTCGACATCTTCTTGCGGTCCGGGTCGAGGATCCAGCCGGAGAGCACCGCGTCCCGCCAGGGCAGCACCCCGGCCTCCAGGTGCGCCCGGACCACCGTCGCGAACAGCCAGGTACGGATGATCTCCTGCCCCTGCGGCCGCAGATCCATCGGGAAGACCCGGGCGTAGAGGTCGGGGTCGTCGAGCCAGCCGCCGACGATCTGCGGGGTCAGCGACGAGGTGGCCCAGGTGTCCATCACGTCCGGGTCGGCGACGAAACCGCCCGGCTGGCCGCGCTGCGACTCGGTGTAGCCGGCCGGGCTGTCGGAGGTCGGATCGACGGGCAGCGCCGACTCGGCCGGCGTGAGAGGCTGGGCGTAGTCCGGCTCGCCAGTGTCGTCGAGCCGGTACCAGACCGGGAACGGCACCCCGAAGTAGCGTTGCCGGCTGATCAGCCAGTCGCCGGTCAGCCCGCCCACCCAGTGCTCGTAGCGGTGCCGCATGTGCGCCGGCACCCAGTTCAGCTCCCGTCCCCGGTCGAGCAGTTCCGCCCGCAGCCCGGCGTCCCGGCCGCCGTTGCGCAGATACCACTGCCGGGTCGAGATGATCTCCAGCGGGCTGTCGCCCTTCTCGTAGAACTTCACCGGGTGGGTGACCGGCCTCGGCTCGCCGACCAGGTCGCCGGAGCCGGCCAGCAACTCCACGATCCGCCGCCGGGCCGCGTTGACCCGCAGGCCGGCGAGTTCGGCGTACGGGGCGGCGGCGACCCCGGACGGTGGCTCCGGCAGCAGCCGGCCGTCCCGGCCGATCACCACCCGGGCCGGCAACCGCAGCTCCCGCCACCAGGTCACGTCCGCGAGGTCGCCGAAGGTGCAGGTCATCACCAGCCCGCTGCCCTTGGCCGGGTCCGCCAGCGGATGCGCGTAGATGGTCACCTCGGCGCCGAACAGCGGGACCCGGACGGTGCCGCCGACCAGGTCGGCGTACCGCTCGTCGTCGGGGTGGCAGACCAGTGCCACGCAGGCCGGCAGCAGCTCGGGACGGGTCGTCTCGACGTACACGTAAGGGGCGTCGCGGCCGGGCCCGGGACCGACCGGGGTACCACCCGCGCTGCCCGGCCCGGCGGCGGTCACCTCGAACCGGATCCGGTGGTACGCCCCCGGCCGGTCCCGGTCCTCCAGCTCCGCCTGGGCAACGGCCGTGCCGAAGCCGACGTCCCAGAGCGCGGGCGCCTCGGCCGAGTACGCCTCGCCCCGGGCCAGGTTCCGCAGGAACGCCCGCTGCGCGGTGGCCCGGGCCGTCGCACCGATCGTGGTGTACGTCAGCGACCAGTCCACCGAGAGCCCGAGCCGCCGCCACAACTCCTCGTAGACCTGCTCGTCCTCGGCGGTGAGCGTGGCACACAGCTCCACGAAGTTGCGCCGGGAGATCGCCACCGGGTTCTTCCGGGCCTCCTCGCCGACCGGCCGCCGCGGCGGCTGCCACTCCGGGTCGTACGGCAGGCTCGGGTCACAGCTCACCCCGTAGACGTTCTGCACCCGGCGTTCGGTGGGCAGCCCGTTGTCGTCCCAGCCCATCGGGTAGAAGACCGTCCGTCCGCGCATCCGCTGGAACCGGGCCACCGTGTCGGTGTGGGTGTACGAGAAGACGTGCCCCATGTGCAGCTCGCCGGATACGGTCGGCGGGGGAGTGTCGATCGCGTACACGTCCGACCGGCTCTTGGTCCGGTCGAAGGCGTACGTCCCCTCCGCCTGCCACCGCTGGCCCCACTTCTCGGCCAGCCCGTCCAGACTCGGCCGCTCGGGGACACCGGTGCGCTGCTGCCGCGCCGCATCCGTCATCCGCCGATGGTACGGGAGACGTCCGGGCGGCCGACCAGCATTTCCGTACCGACGGTTACCGTGGAGGCCATGATCGGAGAGGCTGACGTCGTGGTCCCGGAGGCGCTGGCCCGGAACGTGCGGCAGGCGTGGCAGGCGGACGGCGACCGATGGCTCGCCGAGCTGCCCCGGACCCTCGCCGGGGTGGCCGCCGACTGGGAGCTGACCCTCGGCGAGCCGTACGACCTGTCCTACCACTACGTCACGGCGGTGACCCGTGCCGACGGCCGGCCGGCGGTGTTGAAGCTGGGGGTGCCGAGCGGGGACTCGCTGCGTAACGAGGCACCCGCGCTGGCCGCGTTCGCCGGCCGGGGCGCCGTACGGCTGCTCCGCGCCGACCTCGGCCGGGGTGCTCTGCTGCTGGAACGGGCCGAGCCCGGCGGGCGGCTGCGGGACCTGGTACCGACCCGGGACACCGAGGCCACCTCGGTGGCGGCGGAACTGCTGCGCCGGCTCGCCGTGCCGCCGCCGGCCGACTGCCCGCTGCCGGACCTCTCGACGTACGCCGCCGGTTTCGACGGCTATCTGGCGGCGCACGGCGACGGCGGGCCGCTGCCGGCCGACCTGGTCGGCCGGGCCGGTGGCCTGATGCGGGAACTCTGCGCCTCGGCGCCCCGCCGGGCGGTGCTGCACGGCGACCTGCACCACGACAACATCCTGCGGGCGGAACGCGAGCCGTGGCTGGCCATCGACCCGCACGGGCTGGTCGGCGACCCCGGGTTCGAGGTCGGCGCGCTGCTCTACAACCCCGAGCCGGACGACCGGGACCCGGCCCTGACCGCGCTGGTGCCGGCCCGGGTCGAACAGCTCGCCGACCTGCTGGCCATGCCGGAGGACCGGGTGGTCGGCTGGGGCTTCGTGATGGCGGTGCTGTCGGACGTCTGGACCGCCGAGGACTGGACGCCGGGCGCTCCGTCGCCGGCCAGCCGCGCCCTGGACATCGCCCACCTGCTGCTGCCCCGGCTGACCTGACCGACCGCTGTTCCGGCTGGTCCCGGCGTGGATCGGCGGATCAGCCGGAACAGCGGTCGAGCGGGTCGGCGGGTCGGCGGATCGGCAGGTCAGCGGTGCAGGGTGAGCCGGAACTCGCAGCCGGCGCCGTCCGGGCCGGGTGAGCGAAGGGTGAGGTCGCCGCCGTGCGCCAGCGCGATCTGCCGGGCGATCGCCAGGCCGAGACCGGTGCCGGGTACGTCCCGCCGACCGCGCCAGAACCGCTGGAAGACGTACCCGTGCTGGTCGGCGGGGATCCCCGGTCCACTGTCGACGACGAGTACGGCCAACTGCCGGGCGGTCACCTCGACGTCGACCCGGACCGCCGAGCCGGCCGGGGCGTACCGGATGGCGTTGTCGACCAGGTTGGCGACGGCACGGCGCACCGTCGGCCCGTCCACGGCGCAACTCGCCTCGGCCGGCCCGTCGACCGAGAGCCGGATCCGTCTCGTCACGGCGAACACCGCCGCGTCCTCGACGACCTGCCGGACGATCCCGACCAGCTCGGCCGGTCGCCGGTCGAGAGTGCGGGCCCGGCCCCGGGCGTCGACGAGCAGCTCGTCGATCGTCGTCCGGAGCCGTACCGCCGCGTCCCGGGAGCGCTCCAGTCCCCGGCGGTACAGCTTGACCGTCGGGTCCGGATGGTCGAGCAGCACCTCGGCGTTTGTGACAAGTACGGCCAGCGGGATGCGCAGTTCGTGGCTGGTCTCCTCGACGAGCCGCCGCTGGGTGTCGGCGGCCCGCTCCAGCCGGTCGAGCATCGCGTCGAAGCTGGCGGCGAGTGCCACCACCTCGGCGGGACCCCGGTCGAGCCCGGTACGCCGGCTCAGGTCCGTCCCCTCGATCTCCTCGACGACCCGCCGCATCCGGGCGATCGGGCCGACCGCCCGGCCCGCCCACCACCAGGCCAGCCCGGCGGCGACCGGGGCGAGGGCCAGTACCGTCCAGGTCGCCCACTCCGCCCGGTCGGTGACGGTCTGCCGCACGACCTCGCCGTCCGGCCGGAGCCGGGTCTCCGTCTCGGTGTCGGTCACCAGGACCACGCCGAACAGCAGCAGCGCCGGTACGTAGCTGGCCAGGAATCCGAGCACGGCGAGGCGTACCCGCAGCGAGGACCAGCCGCGGCTCACGACCGGTCCGTCAACTGGTAGCCGGCCCCGGTGATGGTGACGATCGGCGGCGGGTCGCCGAGCTTGCGGCGCAGCCGGCTGAGGATCACCCGGACCGACGCGGTGAACGGGTTGGCGTGTGCGTCCCAGACGTGCTCCAGCAGGTCCTCGGCGGAGAGCACCAGGCCCGGATGGTGCATGAAGTAGCGCAGCAGCGAGAACTCCCGGGCGGTCAGTTCGAGTTCGGTGCCGCCCCGCCAGGCCCGGTGCGCGGCCAGGTCCAGGGTCAGGTCGCCGACCCGCAGCGTCGCGCCGCGCGCGTCGCCGCGCCGGCCGAGCGCCCGCAGCCGGGCCACCAGTTCGGCGAAGTGGAACGGTTTGACGAGGTAGTCGTCGGCACCGGCGTCCAGCCCGGCCACCCGGTCGGTCACGGCGTCCCGGGCGGTCAGCACCAGGCAGCGCCGGGGCCGGCGCAGCTCCGGATCCCGGCCGAGCCGCCGGACGAGGTCCAGCCCGTCCCCGTCCGGCAGCCCCAGGTCGAGGCAGGCGACGTCGTACCCGGTGATCCGGAGCAGTTCCTCGGCGTCGGCGTAGCTGGCGGCCAGGTCGACCGCGTACGACTCGTTGCGCAGGCCGAGGGCGACCACCTCGGCGAGGTCGGGGTCGTCCTCGACCAGCAGGATGCGCATGGCGTCGACCTTCCGGTACGCGGGATCGGTCAGCGGGCCGGCTCGGCGACGTACCGGCCGCCGGGTCCGACGACGGTCAGCCGACCGGCCTGGAACTCGACGGTCACCGCCGGGCCGCTGCCGGTCGGATCGTCCGGGCGGTAGCGGCCGGGACCGGCGGAGACGAGCGTCAGGCGCGGTGGTTCGGTGCCCACCTCGGCGGCCTCGACCCCGCCCTCGGCGTTGACCGCGTACCAGGCCAACGCCGATCGGCTGTCGGTGGTGACGGTGACGTAGCTGCGCAGTTCGCCGTCCCGCACCACGGTGCCGCCCGGGGTGATGCCGGTGATGCGCCCGAACGCCGCCTCCAGCGCCGCGCGTTCCTTCCGGCCCTCCTGGGTCTTCCCGTCGAGCAGCGTCCGCACCCGCTGCTCGTGCCGGCGCAGCTCGTCGGCGGGTACGTTCCGTGGCGGGAAGAGCGCGGCGACGGCGTCGGCACCGCTGGCCGTGACGGAGAGCTGGTTGCCGGCGGCGCTCACCTCGAACCCACCTCCCGTGTCCAGCCGGTACTTCCCGACGGTAGCCGTTCCGGGCCTGCCGACGGCCGGAGGGCTCGGCGTCGGCAACGGGCTGCCGGCGAGCAGCGCCGGGCCGATCTTCGCCAGCAACTGCTCGGCGTCCACCTTCGGGCCGTTGGCGGCCATCGCGATCACCCGCTCACCCTCGGGCACCCAGACGGCCACCGCGTTGTGGCCGATGTCGCCGCCGCCCCCCGCCGTGGCCAGGAAGGGCCTGCCGTGCACGGAGGCGTCGTACGCCACCCAGCCGGGTGTCTCGGACCTGCCCTTGCCGAGGTCGTGTCCCGGAGTGCTGATCGCCCGGACGGAGTTGGCCGAGACGATCCGGCCGGTGAACAGGGAATGGGTCCAGGTCGCCAGGTCGCGGACGGTCATCGCCAGCCCGCCGTTGCCGTCGACCGCCCAGTGCGGCCCGGCGAAGCTCCCCGACTCGCCGGTCCGGCCGCCGTCGAGCCGGCCGACGGCGCGCGGTCCCGGTGCCGCCGGCTGGCCGTCCCAGAAGCCGCCGGCGACCCGCCCGTCGGGCAGCGGCAGGATGTTCCGCACCGTGTAGTCCCGGTAACCCTGCCCGGAGACCTGCTCGACGACGAGGGCCAGCAGCGTGTAACCGGCGTTCGAGTAGACGTAGCCGGTGCCGGGCGCGAAGGCCAGTTCCAGCCTGCCGATCGCGGTGAGCGCGCCGGCCCGGTCCAGCGGCTCGTGGTCGGTACCGTGTGAGCCGGTCAACCCGCTGGTGTGCAGCAGCAGTTGCCGTACGGTCACCCCGGCGGCCGGGCCGGTCAGCTCCGGGAGTACGTCGCCGACCCGGGTGTCGAGCGTCAGCTTCCCCTCGTCCACCAGCCGGAACACGCTGGCCGCGGTGAACGCCTTGGTGACCGATCCGATGCTGAACACGGTGTCGACGGTGTTCGGGGTGCCGGTGGCCTCGTCCGCCGGTCCGTAACTGGCCAGGCAGTCGAAGCGGCCGCCGGTCGAGATCGCGACCGAACCGCTGAACCCGGCCTGTGCCCAGGCCCGGAAGGCGGCGTCGAGCCCGGCGTCGCAGTTGGCCGCGGCCGGCGTCGCCGTCACGTCCTCCGGCGGATCGCTGTCCTCGGTGCAGGCGGCGGCCAGCGCCGTTCCGAGCAGCGCCGCCGCGAACAGCCTGAAATGCTTGGTCATGGGCCCGAAGGTAGGAACACCGCTGCGAACCTGAGGTAAACGGGACCACCCGTGCCCGCCGCCGCCCGCCGACCGGCCTGGCTTTCCGCCGGTCTGGCTTTCCGCCGGTCTGGCCTTCCGCCGGTCTGGCCTTCCGCCGGCCTGGCCTTCCGCCGGTCTGGCCTTCCGCCGGTCTGGCCGTGTCCGCTGCGGAGACTGTCGAGCTGGGTGCACAGACGGGGCACGGGTGTCTGGGTGATCGGTTGGAAGTGGGTGGGCGCACAGGCGGGGCAGCTCGACAGTCTGCACGTCGACCACCCGCCGGAGCGGGCCCGCCGTGCGGGCTCAGCTCGGAACAAGGGTGGTCGGAGGGCGCCGGGGCGGATCGAGATGGTCGGAGGGTCCGGGCTGGTCAGGGTCCGGGCTGGTCAGGGTCCGGGCTGGTCAGGGTCGGGGCTGGTCAGGATCGGGCGGGGGTGTCCTCGGGACTTGCGACGCCGGGCGGCGCCGTCCTGCGCTGGGCGGCGGGGTGTGCCGGCCCGGCGCCGCCCCGGAGCAGCGAGTCGCACCACTGCCGGTGCAGGTCGGCGTACCGGCCGCCCCGGCCGATCAGCGCCACCGGCGGGCCGTCCTCGACCACCCGGCCGCCGTCGAGCACCAGCACCCGGTCGGCTATCTCCACGGTGGAGAGCCGGTGCGCGATGACGATCGCGGTCCGGTCGGCCAGGATGGTCCGCAGCGCCCGTTGCACCAGCCGCTCGCTCGGGATGTCCAGCGACGAGGTGGCCTCGTCGAGGATCAGCACCGCCGGGTCCGCGAGGAACGCCCGGGCGAACGCGACGAGCTGGCGCTGCCCGGCGGAGAGCCGGCCGCCACGGCGGTGCACGTCGGTGGCGTACCCGGCGGGCAGCGCGGCGATGAAGTCGTGCGCGCCGATCGCCGCCGCTGCCGCGACCACGTCCGCGTCGTCCGCACCCGGGCGACCGAACCGGATGTTGTCCGCCACCGAGCCGGCGAAGAGATGGTTCTCCTGGGTGACCATGACGACCGCCCGGCGCAGCTCGGCGTCGGCGACGTCGCGCAGGTCGACGCCGTCCAGCGTGACGGTGCCCCGGGTCGGGTCGTAGAACCGGGCGACCAGCTTCGCCACCGTCGACTTCCCGGCCCCGGTCGCGCCGACCAGCGCCACGGTCTGACCCGCCGGAATGCTGAGGGTCAACTCGGGCAGCACCGGAGTGGCGGTGCGATAACCGAAGGTCACCGCCCGCAGCTCCACCGCACCCCGGACCGGCCCGGAGGGCAGCGGGCGGGGGGTGGTCGGTTCCGGCACACCGGGCCGCTCGTCGAGTACGCCGGCCAGTTTCTCCAGCGCCGCCGTGGCGGACTGGAGCGCGTTGTAGAACTGGCTCAACTCCTGCATCGGCTCGAAGAACCGGCGCAGGTAGAGCAGGAACGCGGCGAGTACGCCGATCTCGGCATGCCCGCCCAGCACCCGCATCCCGCCGTACGCCAACACCACCGCGATCGTCACGTTGCCGATCACCTTGATCGCCGGAGAGTACGTGGCGATCAGCCGGAAGGCCCGCAGGTTCGCCCGCCGGTGGTCGTCGTTCACGGCCGTGAAGATCTGCTGGTTGCGTGGCTCGCGGCGGAACGCCTGCACCGCCCGGATCCCGCCGAGGGACTCGACGAAGTGCACGATCACCAGTGCGACCGTCTCCCGGGTGCGCCGGTAGGCCGCCGCCGACGCGCGGGCGAACCAGCGGGACAGCCAGAGCAGGAACGGGAAGGCCAGCAGGGTCACCACGGCCAGCGGCGGGTCCAGCCAGAGCAGCACCCCGGCCACCGAGACGATGGAGAGCACGGCGAGCACCAGGTCGTCGATGCCGCCGTCGACAAGTTCGGCGATCGAGTCCATGTCACTTGTCAGCCGGGCCACCAGCCGGCCCGAGGTGTAGCGCTCGTGGAAGCTGACCGACAGCCGCAGGAAGTGGTCGTACACCCGGCGCCGCAGGTCGAGCAGGATGGCCTGGCCGATCCGGGTGGAGAGGGTGAGGAAACCGCGCTTGCCGGCGTACTCGGCGACGGCGGCGAGGCCGAACGCGGCCGCCACCGCGACCAGCGGCCCCGGATCGCCGGCCCGCAGCGGCCCGATCGCGTGGTCGATGCCGAGCATCACCAGGTACGGTCCGGCCATCCCGGCGGCGTTCTGCAACAGCAGCAGGGCCACCGCCACCCCGATCAGCCGGCGGTGCGGGCGGATCAGCGAGCCGAGCAGGACCCGGCTGCGGCTGCGCAGCCGGGCGATGCCCTGTGTGGTGCCGGTCTCGGCGGCGGTACGGTCCGCCTCCGGATCGGCGGCGATCCCCCGCCACCGGCCCAGCTCGGACCCGCCGTCCGGACCCGCCTCCGCCCCGCCGTCCCGCCCGGCGGCCGTCGTCCCTCCGTTCCGCCCGGCAGGCTCCGTCCCGCCGTTCCGCCCGGCAGGCTCCGTCCCTCCGTTCCGCCCGGCAGGCTCCGTCCCGCCGTCCCGCCCGGCGGCCGTCGTCCCGCTGATCGGCTCGGTTGCCGTCATGACCGGACGAGTCCCAGCTCACCGGTGTCGACGACCGTCCCGCTGCGGTCGGTGGTCGTCTCGACCGGTCCGGTCTCCTCGGCGGAGAGCACCGACCGGTACGCCGGCACGTCGCGTAGCAGCTCGGCGTGGGTGCCGACGGCTGCGATCCGACCGTCGGCGAGCAGCGCCACCCGGTCGGCGAGAGCGACTGTGGACGGCCGGTGCACCACGAGCAGCGCGGTGGTGTCCCGGAGCACCCGGGCCAGCGCCCGCTCGACAAGCGCCTCGGTGTGTACGTCAAGCGCCGACAGCGGGTCGTCGAGGACCAGTACCCCGGGCCGGCCGAGCACCGCCCTGGCCAGGGCGAGGCGTTGCCGCTGCCCGCCGGAGAGGGAGAGTCCCTGTTCGCCGATGCGGGTGTCCAGCCCCCACGGCAGGTCGTACACGAAGTCGGCCTGGGCGACGGCGAGCGCGGCGCGTACCTCGTCGTCACCGGCGTCGGCCCGGCCGAGCGTGAGGTTCTCCCGGACCGACATCGAGAAGAGCGTCGGTTCCTCGAACGCGATCCCGACCCGGCGGCGCAGCGAGTCGAGCCGGATGTCTCGGACGTCGCGCCCGTCCAGGGTGACCTGCCCGGCGGTGACGTCGTGCAGGCGCGGTACCAGCGACAGCAGGGTGGTCTTGCCACAGCCGGTGGCGCCGACGACGGCCAGCGTCTCGCCGGGCCGCACCGTCAGGTCGACGCCGCGCAGCACCGGGGGACCCTGCGGGTAGCCGAACCACACACCGGCGAAGCGCAGCGCCCCGCCCCGGGTGCTGGCCACCGGCCCCGCCCAGGTCAACGCCACCGCGCCCGGCCGGTCGACGATCGCCGGCGGGGTGTCCAGCACCTCGTAGATCCGGTCCGCGGCGGTCATCGCCTCCTGCGCGTTGGCGATGATCCAGGCCAGCGACTCGATCGGCCAGACCAGCATCAGTTGCAGGCTGACGAAGGCGACCAGGCCGCCGATGGTGAGCGAGCCGTCTGCGACGGCCGCCGCACCGGCGACCAGCACCGCCGCCAGGGTCAGGTTGGGGATCAGGTCGAACTGTGCGGAGGTACGGGCCAGCAGCCGGCCCTTGCCGGTAGCGGTGTCGTGCAGGGTACGACTGCCCGCCGCGAACCTCCGCACCATCTCCGGGCGCCGTCCGAATGCCTTGACGGTGCGGATGCCCTGCGCGGACTCCTCGATCAGCGTGGCCAGATCGCCCTGCTCGTCCTGTAGCCGTCGGGCCGCCCGCAGGTAGGCCCGGGTGAAGCGGCGGCTGGCGAGGAACAGCGGTACGGCACCGGCCGCGACCAGCAGCCCGAGCCCCGGATGCAGGGTGATCAGCAGTGTCACCACGGCGAGGTAGGTGGTGATGTTGACGACCAGGAAGAGCAGCCCGAAGGAGAGGAAGCGCCGGAGCACCGACAGGTCACTGGTGGCCCGGGACAGCAGTTGGCCGGACTGCCAGCGGTCGTGGAAGCCGATGTGCAGTCGTTGCAGGTGGGCATAGATCTCGTCCCGGATGGTGGCCTCCATCCCGACCGCCGAAGACGACTGCGCCCACCGCCGGATGAAGATCAGTGCGGCTTCGGCGAGCCCGAGCAGCAGGGCCAGCCCGCCGAGCCGGAGCAGGCCGGCCGGGTCGTGGTGGGCGATCGGGCCGTCCACCGCCCGCTGCACCACGAGCGGCACGGCGATGCTCGCCCCGGTCGCCGCGAACGCCGCGAGCAGCAGCCAGACCAGCTGCCAACGGTACGGGCGGAGGTAGCGCCGCAACCGCCACAGGTTGCCGGGCATCGGCAGGGCGGGTAGCCGTGAGCGCGCCCGGCCCCGGACCGTGCGCTCGCCGTCACGATCCGGCGCCATCCCCTGACGGTAGTGGCAAATGCGGTCGCCGGATGAGTCGTGTTGTTGTCACCTCCCGACCCGCTGTCCTTCTCGACCCGTGTTGTCACCGCTCGACCGGACTGCCCTCGTGCGCGAGCAGCCAGCGCTTCACCGGCAAGCCCCAGCGGAAGCCGCCGAGTCCACCGTCGGTGCGCAACACCCGGTGACACGGTACGAAGAGCGCGGCGGCGTTGCGGGCACAGGCCATCGCGGCGGCCCGGACGGCTCGGGGCCGGCCGGAGAGTTCGGCGAACTCGGTGTAGGTGACCGGCTCGCCTGGCTTGATCCGGCGCAACGTCTCCCAGGCGTGGGCCAGGAACTCCCCGCCGGTGTGCTGCGCCACCGGTACGGTGTCGATCGCGGTCAGGTCGCCGTCCAGATAGGAGCGTACGGCGGCGGTGACCGGCCCGAGTTCCGGCCGCTCCCGCAGCTCTCGGCGCAGTCGGGGGTGCACCAGTCCCAGCAGTGTGCCGGGATCGGTGTCGAAGCCGGCGGCGTGCACCACCCCGTCCGGGTCGGCCAGCACGGTCAGTGCACCGGCCGGCGTCTCGATCCGGCTGCCGTACATCTCGATCCGGCTGCTGCGCATGCTGTCGAGCATCTCGTTCATCCCGCTCTCCATAGTCTGATCACCGCGTACGAGCGCCAGGGCCGCCAGCGGCCGGCGTACGCGTCGAGGTTCTTCGGGTCGTCGGGGAGGCCGAGCGCGGCGGCGCCCCGGCGTACCCCGAGGTCGGTGGGGAGGAAGACGTCGGGGTCGCCGATCGCCCGCATCGCGACGTAGCCGGCGGTCCAGGCGCCGATGCCGGGCAGGGCGGTGAGCCGCTCGACCAGCTCGGCCCGGTCCGCGCCGGGGTCCAGGTCCAGCTCGCCGGCCGCGACCGCCTCGGCCAGCGCCCGGATGCTCGCCCGGCGGGCGGCCGGCATGCCGAACGCCGGGTCCGGCAGCGCCAGCACCTCCTCGGCGCTCGGGAACGCCCGCAGCCCGCCGGACCCGCCCGAAACCGCTTCGCCGGGCTCGGTGGGCTCACCGGAATCAGTGCGGTCGGTGGGATCGCTCGGGGCGGCGGCGAGCCGGGCCAGCACGCTCCGGGCCCCGGCGACCGAGACCTGCTGGCCGACGATCGCCCGGACGGCCATCTCGAAGCCGTCCACTGCCCGGGGTACCCGGATGCCCGGCTCCTTCGCCACCGCTTCGGCGAAGGCCGGATCGGCACCGAGCAGCGCGTCCACCGCCTCCGGGTCGGCGTCCAGGTCGAAGAGCCGGCGGCAGCGGGCCACCGCCGGGGCCAGGTCGCGGACATCGGCGAGCCGGAGGGTGGCGGCGACGTACCCGGGCAGCGGGGTCAGGCCGATCTCGGCCGGCCCGTTCGGCAGCCGCAGACCCCGGCGGTACGTGCCGCCGGCCACCTGCTCGATCCCGGGCACCGCGCGCCGGGCGAGAAAGTCCAGCAGCGCGTCGGCGTGCAGTGGCGCCCGGTAGGCGAGTCGCAGCGGGATCGTCCCCGGCCGGCCGTTCGGCTCGGCGGCTCCGGGGTCTGCGTGCCGGACCATCTGGTCGGGGGCGCCGCCCCGGACCGCCCGGGTGCCACTGCCTCGCGGGCCGACGGCGGCGCCGCTGCGTCGCGGGCCGGTGACGGCGCCACTGCCTCGCGGGCCGACGGCGGCGCCGCTGCGTCGCGGGCCGGTGGCGGCGGCGTGGCGGGCGGCGTCACGCAGTTGGGACGGCGCGACCGCGTACACCTCGCGGATGGTGTCGTTGAACTGCCGTACGCTGCCGAAGCCGGCGGCGAAGGCGATCTCGGCGAGCCCGAGACCGGTCGTCTCGATGAGGATCCGGGCGGTCTGCGCCCGCTGGGCCCGGGCCAGGGCGAGCGGCCCGGCGCCGACCTCGGCGACGAGCATCCGGTTGAGGTGCCGTTCGGTGTAGCCGAGCCGGCCGGCCAGCCCCGGCACCCCGTCCCGGTCCACCACGCCGTCGGCGATCATCCGCATCGCCCGGCCGACGACGTCGGCCCGGACGTTCCACTCCGGCGAGCCGGGGGCCGCGTCGGGCCGGCACCGCCGGCAGGCGCGCAGCCCGGCCCGCTGGGCGGCGGCGGCAGACGGGAAGAAGCGGACGTTGTGCCGCTTCGGGGTCGTCGCCGGACAGGACGGCCGGCAGTAGATGCCGGTGGTGGTGACCCCGGTGTAGAACCAGCCGTCGAACCGCTGGTCCCGGCTGTCGACCGCCCGGTAGCACCGTTCGAAGTCCAGTTCCATGCCTTCGATGGTGCCGCGCTCCGGCCGTGTTGACTCGCGGAAATCGGACCTGACCGTGCGTGACCCGGCAGGGTCGCCCGTCGGGTCGGGGTCCGGGGCACGTCCGTAGACTTCACCCCGGGCCGGGCCGGTGGCGTACACCAGGTCGCGGGAGGCTACGAGAGAGGCAGTCGCGTTCGCATGACTTCACTGACCATCGGCATCGTCGGCCTGCCCAACGTCGGCAAGAGCACCCTGTTCAACGCGCTGACCAAGAACGACGTGCTCGCCGCGAACTACCCGTTCGCCACCATCGAGCCGAACGTCGGGGTGGTCGGGCTGCCGGACGGGCGGCTGGCGAAGCTCGCCGAGATCCACGGCTCGCAGAAGATCATCCCCGCGCCGGTCTCCTTCGTCGACATCGCCGGCCTGGTCCGGGGCGCGTCGAAGGGGCAGGGCCGCGGCAACGCGTTCCTGGCCAACATCCGGGACGCCGCCGCGATCTGCCAGGTCGTCCGGGTCTTCTCCGACCCGAACGTGGTGCACGTCGACGGCAAGGTCTCGCCCGGCGACGACATCGAGACGATCAACACCGAGCTGATCCTGGCCGACCTGCAGACGATCGAGAAGGCCCTGCCCCGGCTGGAGAAGGAGGCGAGGGTCCGCAAGGACCGGGCCGCCGCCGTCACCGCCGCGAAGAAGGCGGCCGAGTTGCTCGACACCGGGGTCACGCTGTACGCGGGGGCGGCCACCGCCGGGATCGAGGTCGCCGAGCTGCGCGAGCTGCACCTGCTGACCACCAAGCCCTTCCTGTACGTCTTCAACGTCGACGAGGCGGAACTGAACAACGCCGACCTGCTCGACGAGCTGCGGGCGCTCGTCGCCCCGGCCGAGGCGATCTTCATGGACGCCAAGGTCGAGTCGGAGCTGACCGACCTGCCCCCGGACGAGGCGCGGGAACTGCTGGAGTCGATCGGGCAGTCCGAGCCCGGTCTCGACCAGCTCATCCGGGTCGGCTTCCGCACCCTGGGCCTACAGACCTACCTGACCGCCGGGCCGAAGGAGGCCCGTGCCTGGACCGTGCCGATCGGGGCGACCGCGCCGGAGGCCGCCGGGGTGATCCACTCCGACTTCCAGCGCGGCTTCATCAAGGCCGAGATCGTCTCGTACGACGACCTGGTCGCCGCCGGCTCGATGGCCGCCGCCAAGGCCGCCGGTCGGGTCCGGATCGAGGGCAAGGACTACGTCATGCAGGACGGCGACGTGGTGGAGTTCAGGTTCAACGTCTGATTCCGCTTCATCGCCTGCTTCGCCGACGTGTGGTAACACCATGGCATGGTCGCTGTATGGCGAGGACGGAGAAGGTGACGATCACGCTGCCGGGAGAGCTGCTGGAGAGCATTAAGAAGCACAGACAACGTCTCCGGTTACCTCACCGAATTGCGGCGTAGGCTCAGCCCTTGCGGCGAGGCACCAACCGGTCCAGTTCGAGTTCTATCGGGAAAGGCGTGGAACTGCGGAGCTCGTGGCGATGGATTCCGGTCGGCGCGTACGACCGGGTGGGGCCGTCGAGTTCGTAGGAGTGCACGACTGGCAGATCGTCCTCGTCTTCGACGCGCCAGTAGTGCGGGATGTCGGCTTCCGCGTACTTCCGTAGTTTGACCGTGCGGTCGCGGTGGGCTGACTCCGGCGACACCACCTCCACGACCAGGAGAGTCTCCTCCGGCGTGTAGAAGGTTCGGGACGGATCGTAGGGTGCCGCCGCGGCCAAGAGGTCGGGCTCGGGACGATTCCATCGGTCGAGCCGGATCGTGATTTCCCGATCGACCTCGACGCCCGGCGGTGCCTGGTCGGTCAGGCTGTTCACCAGCGCGGTGACCATGCGTGCGTGCCAGACCCGCTGGGGAGACATCATGAAGACGAGTGCTCCATCGATCAGTTCGGTATGGCGGGGTGCTTCGGTGAGCCTGTCAAGATCGTCCGCGTACCACCCCTCGGGGCGGGGCGGCCGCATCCACTCGGGCACCGCAGTCATGCCGTCACCGTAGCATTCGGTAGTCGCGGCCCCGGCCCGCTGCGCTCGCCCGCCCCTGGCGGTGTACAACATCGGCGAAGGGCCGGCGACGCGGGTGAGCCTGTCGCTGCCGGAGGGGACTGCCGAGACGATACGGGCGCGGGTAGGGAAGCGGGAGTTCTCCCCGCGTTCATCGCCGAGGCGGTCGAGCGGGAGCTGCGCGGGCAGGTGCTTGACCCGGCCGGACGCTCAGCGTTTGATCGCGAACGTCGATTTCGCCAGCTGGTATGCCGGCAGCATCTCCTCGTACTCTTGGGTGTCCGCGCCGCCCAGCGTAAGCAGGAAGGTGCCCATCCGGGTGCCCACCACCAGCGCCCGTCCCCGGGTGGGCTCGTCGGTCAGCTCGCTCTCCTTCAGGAACGTCGCCTCGATCGCCGAGATCGGTCCTGCCTTCGTCTCCCGGTACTGCACATCGGTGAGTTTTCCATACTCGGCGAGGAACTGCTCAAGTCCCTTACGGGCACCGATCACGGCACCCCGGTCGACCATCCAGACCCGGAGGAACCCGGTGTTGCCGGCCGGCTTCGCGTCGACCTCGCACCACATGTTGGCGCCGCCCAACTCCGCCAGCTCGGCGAACTCGGGATCCACCTCGACCGGCTTCGCCTGCCACTTGGCCGGCATCTCGAAGCTGACCCGCAGTTCCCCGCAGGGCGTACCGTCGGCGCCGACCGTGCTCCCGGTGGCGGCCGGAGGGACGTCGTCGTACCAGGGCGGGCCGGCCGCCACGGGGGTGCCGCTCGGCGAGGGCGAGCCGTCGGTGACCGCCGGCTTGTCGGCGTCGCCGCAACCGGTGGCCAGCATGCTGGTGAACGCTGCCAGCGCAGCCACTCCGACTCTTCCCCGCACGGTGTCACTCCTCGACTTGTTGATCAAAGCTGTGCCAGCAAACCCGGGCACCCAGCGAAAGTCAACTGCGGCCGAGCAAGGTGCCCCCGGTCCACCCGGGCGAGGTGCTGATGGAGGAGTTCATCGAGCCGCTCGGCATCACCCAGCACAGGGTCGCCGTCGCCATCGGCGTACCGCCCCGGCGGATCAACGAGATCGTGCACGGCAAGCGCCGCATCACGGCTGACACCGCCCTGCGGCTGGCCCGCTACTTCGGGACGTCCGACCTCTTCTGGATCAACTTGCAGAACCGGTTCGACCTGGAGATCGAACGCGACGCGCTCGGCCACGTACTGGAGAAGATCCAGCCGCTACGCGGCCTAGGCCCCGCCGGACGGGCGGCCAGGACCGCCGCGATGGTCTGGGCGATCGGGGCCGTTGCCTCGCCGACCAGCCGGTACGGGTCCTCCGGCGTATCGGCGAGTGGGCCCCCGGGGTTGATCGACCCGTCCCCGTCGACCAGTACCTCTCAGGAGATGTAGTGCAGGATCACGTTGTGCACGTGGTGGCTCTTCTGGTCGCCCCGGAACTCCACCTCGTAGGTGTGCGTGCCGACGTTTATCGCGATCGCGCCGGTGGAGAAGAACGAGCCGCCCCAGGACTTGTTGCTGACCACGCTGACACTGGTGATCTTCGAGTACGGGATGCTGGTGATCGCGAACTTCTTGCCGACGAACGACTTGTCCTGGATGATCACGCGCCGGTCGGTCAACCCGATGAACCCGGTGCCGGTGCCGATGGCGTCGTAGACGGCGATGACCTGTTCCCCGTCGAGGAGGCCACTCTCGATCTGCTTGAGCTGCTCCCGACGGTCATAGCTGACGTTGGCCATGATCCGAGGGTAGGAGCACCGCGCCAGCGCCGCGCGTCGGCGAGCACCCGGCAGTGGCCGTGCTCAGTTCGGCGCGGTCACCGCGCGGTAGACGTCCTCGATGCGGGCGGCCAGGGTGACCTCACCGTCGGTGATCTCGCTGTCGTCGCGAGGGCCGATCCTGATCTGGGTGTGCCCGTCCAGGCGGCGGATCTCCGGGCGGAGATGCAGCGCGTCCGCGATGATCTTTATCCGCTCGGTGAGTGCCGCGTGCTGGGTGTCGTCGAGGAGAAGGGTCCTCTTGATCTGCTGTCCCTCGCGGGTCCAGCCGCCCAGTAGGGTGAGTGCGTCGCTCAGGTAGTCGCGGTCCATCCGGCCACCCCAGAGAGCACGCATCGCCAAACCTCCCAGGCGTCGTTGCCGGCTTGTGGCCAAATCGTCGCCATCCCGTGTCTCGGTCGGTGCTCCCTAGTCTGTCTCTGGCCGGCTGGTGTGTCCACGTCCACCCTTCCGTCTTCTGTTGACCGGTGGGCCCGGCGCGGCTACCCGAATTCCCGATTGATCTGGCACGCTGGACGCCCGTGCGGACCGATTGGGCGAGCGGTAACGACCGGGACGGGTCGACAGGGGGACATTCCGGGCGCGGACGGCGGGAGCCGAAGGTCGTCGTCGGAGCGGCGATCGTGGCCGCCGGGCGGGTACTCGGGTGTGCGCGATCTCACCCTCCGGAGGTGGCCGGCCGGTGGGAGTTCCCGGGTGGGAAGGTCGAGCCCGGCGAGTCCGAGGTTGCCGCGCTGGTCCGGGAGTGCGCCGAGGAACTGGGCGTACGGATCGAGGTCGGCGAGCGGATCGGCCGGGACGTCCGGATGGGCGGCCACGGTCGCTCGGTGCTCCGGGTCTACCTGGCCGTACTCGTCGACGGGGACCAACCGCGGCCGCTGGAGCACTCCGAGATCCGCTGGCTGCGCCCGGAGGAACTGGACAGCGTGCCGTGGCTGCCGGCGGACGTACCGATAGTGGCCGCCCTGCGCCCGGTGCTGGCCGCCGCCACCTGAACGACGGGCAGGACTGCGAGATCGCTGCCCGAACCGGACGCGGGCCGGGACCGCTGGACGGCGGTCCCGGCCCACGGCGCGGAACGGAACAGGACGCGACGGAACAGAACGGAACCGGTCAGTCCTCGGCTCGGTCCTTGGCCGGCGGCTGGTCCGGGTGGCTGTAGTTCAGCCCCTCGGCCGGCAGCGGGAAGGTCACGTCGTCGCCGAACGGCGAGGGTGCGGCCGCCTTGTCGAAGGTGAACTCGCTGATCGCCAGCCGTCCCCGGGAGTCGACCGGCGGAGCGGTCGGGTGCGGGACCTGCCGGCCCCAGTGCACACCGCGCTCCGCGCCGGCCTCGGGCCCGTGCGACCCGCCGACGTGCGCGTGCACCGTGCCGAGCTCGTCCGGGTCGCGCGGCGTCTGGGCCTGCGCGGCCTCGTTCTGCTTGCCACGACGGAAGATCTTGCTACCGAGCCACACAACGGGATCGTACCGCCGGTCGACGACGCGTTCCTTCATTGGGATGATCGCGTTGTCGGTGATCTTGATGTGCTCGGGACAGACCTCGGTGCAGCACTTGGTGATGTTGCAGTAGCCGAGCCCCTGCGACGCCTGGGCGTACTCCTTGCGGTCCGTCTTGGCGTCCAGCGGGTGCATGTCCAGCTCGGCGGCGCGGATGAAGTAGCGCGGCCCGGAGAAGGCGACCTTGTTCTCCTCGTGGTCGCGGACCACGTGGCAGGTGTTCTGGCACAGGAAGCACTCGATGCACTTGCGGAACTCCTGCGACCGCTCGACGTCCACCTGCTGCATCCGGTACTCACCCGGCGCAAGGTCGGCCGGCGGCGCGAACGCCGGGGTCTCCCGGGCCTTCTCGTAGTTGTACGAGACGTCGGTGACCAGGTCCCGGACGATCGGGAAGGTCCGCAGCGGGGTGATGGTGACCGTCTCGGTCTCCTCGAACGTCGACATCCGGGTCATGCAGCCCAGCCGGGGCATGCCGTTGATCTCCATCGAGCAGGAGCCGCACTTGCCGGCCTTGCAGTTCCACCGGCAGGCCAGGTCCGGCGCCTCGGTCGCCTGCAACCGGTGGATGACGTCGAGGACGACCTCGCCCTCGTTCACCTGCACCTGGTAGTCGGTCAGCTCGCCGCCGGACTCGTCGCCACGCCACACCTTGAAGTGGCGGGTGCCGCCGGCCTTGCCGGTGCCGCCCGGCGCGTTCTCTGTCGCCATTACTTGGCCGCCTCCTCAGCGTGCGCCTCTGCGGTGAGGGCGTCGAAGTCCGCCAGTTCCTCGTCGGTCAGGTACTTGGCCAGCTCGCCCCGGTCGAAGAGCTGGATCAGCTCGGCCCGGATCTTCGGCAGCGGCTTGTGCTCCAGGCGTACCTTGTCGCCGTCGAGCGAGCAGACCAGATTGACCGCGCGCCACTTCGGCGCCATCGTCGGGAAGTCCTCCCGGGTGTGACCGCCCCGGGACTCCTCGCGCTCCAGCGCCGCCCGGGCCGTGCACTCCGAGACCACGAGCATGTTGCGCAGGTCCAGCGCCAGGTGCCAGCCGGGGTTGTAGCGGCGGCCGCCGGCCACCGCCACCCGGGTCACCCGGTCGCGCAGGTCGGCGAGCCTGACCAGCGACTCCTCCAGCTCGCCCTTGCGCCGGATGATGCCGACCAGGTCGCCCATCACCGCCTGGAGGTCCTGCTGCAACGTGTACGGGTTCTCCCCGCCGTCGCGCTCCAGCGGGGCCAGCGCCCGGTCCACCGCCGCCTCGACGTCGCCGGCCGCGACCTTCGGCCGGCCGGACAACCCTCCGGCGTACGTCGCCGCGTGCTCGCCGGCCCGCTTGCCGAAGACCAGCAGGTCCGACAGCGAGTTGCCGCCGAGCCGGTTCGACCCGTGCATGCCGCCGGAGACCTCACCGGCGGCGAAGAGCCCCTGCACGTGCCCGGCCGCCGCACCGCTGTCCGGGTCGACCTCGACGCCACCCATCACGTAGTGGCAGGTCGGGCCGACCTCCATCGGCTCGGCGGTGATGTCGACGTCGGCCAGCTCCTTGAACTGGTGGTACATCGAGGGCAGCCGGCGGCGGATCTCCTCGGCCGGCAGCCGGCTGGCGATGTCCAGGTAGACGCCGCCGGCCGGGGTACCCCGGCCCGCCTTGACCTCGGCGTTGATCGCCCGCGCCACCTCGTCCCGGGGCAGCAGCTCCGGCGGGCGCCGGTTGTTGTCCGGGTCGGTGTACCAGCGGTCCGCCTCCTCCTCGGTCTCCGCGTACTGCTTGCGGAAGACGTCCGGGACGTAGTCGAACATGAACCGCTTGCCGTCGGAGTTCTTCAGCACCCCGCCGTCGCCGCGGACCGACTCGGTGACCAGGATGCCCTTCACCGAGGGCGGCCAGACCATGCCGGTCGGGTGGAACTGGAGGAACTCCATGTTGATGAGCGTGGCGCCGGCCCGCAGCGCCAGCGCGTGCCCGTCCCCGGTGTACTCCCAGGAGTTCGAGGTGACCTTGTACGACCGGCCGACCCCGCCGGTCGCCAGCACCACGGCCGGAGCCTCGAAGAGGACGAACTCGCCGGACTCCCGGTAGTAGCCGAACGCCCCGGCCACCCGGTCACCGTCGAGCAGCAGCTCGGTGATGGTGGTCTCGGCGAAGACCTTGATCCGGGCGTCGTAGTCGCCGTGCGTCTTCTTGTCCTCCTGCTGCAGCGAGACGATCTTTTGTTGCAGGGTGCGGATCAGCTCCAGCCCGGTCCGGTCGCCGACGTGCGCCAGCCGCGGGTACTCGTGACCGCCGAAGTTGCGCTGCGAGATCTTCCCGTCCTTGGTGCGGTCGAAGAGCGCGCCGTACGTCTCCAGCTCCCAGATCCGGGCCGGCGACTCCTTGGCGTGCAGCTCGGCCATCCGGAAGTTGTTCAGGAACTTGCCGCCCCGCATGGTGTCCCGGAAGTGCACCTGCCAGTTGTCCCGGCTGTTCACGTTCCCCATCGCGGCGGCGGCGCCGCCCTCGGCCATCACGGTGTGCGCCTTGCCGAACAGCGACTTCGAGATGATCGCGGTCCGCTTGCCGGCGAGCCGGGCCTCGATCGCCGCCCGCAGGCCGGCGCCGCCGGCGCCGATGACGACGACGTCGTAGTGGTGTCGTTCGATTCGGGTAGTCATGTCAGAGGCCCTTTAGTTGATGAACCGCAGGTCGTCGAACCAGTTGGCGGAGAGCGCCATGACGTAGAAGTCGGTGAGCGCCAGGGTGCCCAGGGTGATCCAGGCGAGCTGCATGTGCCGGACGTTCAGCTTCGAGACGAACGTCCAGGCCCGGTAGCGGACCGGGTGCTGGGAGAAGTGCTTCAACCGGCCGCCGGCGATGTGCCGGCAGGAGTGGCAGGAGAGCGTGTACGCCCAGAGCATCACCACGTTGCCGAGCAGGATCAGGTTGCCGAGACCGAAGCCGAAGCCCTTGGGGCTGTGGAAGGCGAGGATCGCGTCCCAGCTGTTGATCAGCGAGATGACCACGGCGGCGTAGAAGGTGTAGCGGTGCAGGTTCTGCCCGAGCAGCGGGAAGCGGGTCTCGCCGGTGTAGGTCTTGTGCCCGTCCGGCACCGCGCAGGCCGGCGGCGAGAGCCAGAACGACCGGTAGTACGCCTTGCGGTAGTAGTAGCAGGTGAGCCGGAACAGCAGCAGGAACGGCAGGGTCAGCGCCGCGTCCGGGATGAACCACCAGCCGGGCAGTACCCGGCCGAAGTGGGCCGCCTCGGGAATGCAGGCTTCCGTCACGCACGGCGAATAGAACGGCGTCAGGTAGTGGTAGTCCGCCACCCAGTAGAAGTCGTGCATGAATACCCGCACCGTCGCGTACGTGACCCAGGCGCCGAGCCCGATCACGGTGATCAGCGGTGCGAACCACCAGCGGTCGGTACGCAGGGTTTTTGCCGCGATGGCCGCGCGCTGGCGCACGCTTCCCGGCAGTCCGGCCGGAGGTGGGGCCGTCCTCGTAGTCATCTATGTCTCCCTGACGGGGCCCGGTCGCTTCGACGGGCACGGATGGTGTTCCGGCGGGGCGCGCGGGACAGGGGAGGACCCGTAGCCGCGCTACCTGCGTCCGCGTCGGTGCACACGTTACGCCGCACGTTGACAGGCACATGCGCAAGGGAGTCTCGCGGGTTTCCCGCCGATTACGAAAGTCCTGCTGCCGGATCCGGACGGGGTTGTGCAGAACTTCACTCGACAGGCGTGGCTACAGATCCGGTGCGGCAAGTCTGCGGGCGGCCGCCGCGCACTCCTGGGGCCCGCGTTGCAGGCGGTCCACCAGCGGTCGGCCGGCGGCGTCGCGCGGGGCCAGGAAGAACGCCGGATCGCCGTGCGTGACCTGCCGGTCGAGCGCGTCCGCGTAACTGGTCCGGGCATCGACCAGGCGCTGCCAGGACTCGCCGCGTCCGGGCCGCCCGCGGTCGCCGGAGTCGTCGTCCGGACCACCGTCGTCCCGGTCGTCGTCGCGGTCGCCGCCCCACCAGCCGCGTAGTCGCTCGACTTCGGACAGGAACGGTCGTACGGCGGCATTCTCGTCCCGGATCGCCGCCGCCCGCTCACCGGGGCTGCCGGTGGCGCCCGGCGGGGTCAGCCGGTTGAGGCGCTTCTCCAGTTCGCGGCAGGCGGAGTCGGCGCGGGCCTGCGCCGTCCGGTCGCGGTCGGACTCCCGGGCGAGCCGGCCCAGCCCGGCGGCGAACGCCCCGAGACAGCCACAGACCAGCAGCACCAGCACGGCCGCGCCGGCGATCCCGGCGATGGTCAGCCGGCGCCGCCGCCGGGCGGCCGGGTCGGGCACGGCACGTTGCCCGGCGGCGCCGGTCGCGGCATGCTGCCCGGCGGGGTCGGGCACGGCGCGCTGCCCGGCCGGGTCGGACCGGCCCCGGCGTCCTCCCGGGTCGGGCCGGCTCTGCTGCCCGGCCGGCCGGTCGGAGCCGGCCGGCGCGTCCGGGGGTACGTCGGCGGTCCGGGCGGCGCTGCCCGGCTCGTCGGCGGCGGGGGTGCTCGGCTCGTCCGTCACGCACACAGTGAAGCACCGGAACGCGATCCGGGCATCCCCGGCGGGACGCCGTGCCGGCCCTCGGTCAGCCGGACGCGCCGCCGGTGAAGTTCCAGGAGGCGAGCCGGAGCGGCGGTGCCGACCACCACGCGCTGCTGAAGGTCTGCGACTGCAACGATGCGTACCTGCCGATCCCGAGCACCGCTCCCGGGGCGAGCGCCTGCGGGTAGGACTGGGTGAACCGGAAGTTCTGCACGGCGGCGGTCACCTCACCGTCCTCGACCAGCCACACCCCGTTGCGGGTGAGCCCGGTGACGACCAGGCTCTTCGGTTCGAGGACCCGGGTGTACCAGAAGTCGGTGACCAGCAGCCCGCGCCGGACCTGCGCGACAAGCGCGGCCGTGTCCGCGTCCACCACCGGTCCGGAGACCTCGCCCGGCCCGGAGACCTCGCCCGGGGTGGCCGCGCCCTCGGTCGTCGGGGCCGGCACGAGCCCGAGGTGCAGCGGGATCGCGCCCATGGCGGCGCCGCCCGGCACGGCGTGCCCGGTCGAGCTGCTGCCCGCCTCGGCGGCGGTACGCCGGTCGTGCGAGACCGTCCGGGTGACGCCCTGCTCGACGAGCGCGACCGGGGTCCGGCCGGTGCCCTCGGCGTCGAACGGCAGAGCCGGGCTGGCCAGCGGGTCGTCCAGCAGGGTCACCGACCGGTCGAACTGTTCCGCACCGGGGACCGCGAACGAGCGCTGCTCGTTGTACGCCTTGCCGTTGAAGCCGTACATCGCGAAGTTCTGCAACAGGTCGACGACGGCGCTCGGCTCCAGCACCACCTCGTAGCGCCCCGGGGGAAGTTCGACCGGGGCGACCCCGGCCCGCGCCTTCACCGACGCCCGTGCCCCGAGTACGCCGCCGTGCAGGTCGGCGAGGCGGACCGAGCCCACCCGGGCCACCCCGTCCGCACCGCCGCACCGGGCGATCCCGTCCATCATCGCCTCGGTGTGCCGCCCGGTGGCCGAGTGCCCGGCCGTGTTGGCGAACGCCCCCTCCCGCCGCCCGGTACGGCAGTAGCCGGCCGCCTCCAGCCCGCCGACCGCGTCGACGAACTCGCGTACCCGGTCGGCCCGCTGCTCCGGCCCGGCGTTCGCGGTCGCCTCGTCCCAGTTGCCGGTGCCGTCCACCGCACCCGGCGGGACCAGCCCCGGCCAGCCCGGGTCGGGCGGACAGTGCCGGACCGCCGCGACGGTACGTTCGACCAGTCCGCGTACGCCCTCGTCACCGACCACTGTCGACACCGCGGTGGCGGTACGCCCGTCCAGGTGCAGCCGCAGCCGCACCGTGGTGGCGACGTCGGCCAGGTTCTGGTGGATGAAGGAGTTGGCGAACCGGGTCAGCGCGAGTTCGGCGTGCTCGACGCCGACCTCCGCCTCGGCAGTCGGCCCGGCCACCTGGCGGACCAGTTCGAC
This sequence comes from Plantactinospora sp. WMMB782, assembly GCF_049179135.1. Lineage (NCBI taxonomy): Bacteria > Bacillati > Actinomycetota > Actinomycetes > Micromonosporales > Micromonosporaceae > Plantactinospora > Plantactinospora sp. WMMB782. The sequence continues at coordinate 3,738,623 of NZ_JBMHMC010000007.1, forward strand.
GACCCGGCCGGCGAGGTCCAGTGGGGATGTCATCCGCGTACTCCGATCCGGACGTTCGTGAACCGGGCGGGCGCGGCGGGATGGCCGGTGTGCCCGACCTGGCCCGGCTGCCCCTTGCCGCAGTTCGGGGTCCCCCAGGCGACCGTCTCCGAGGAGAGCATGTCCATCGACCGCCAGAACTGCGGGCCGATCCCGGTGTAGGTCGGGTTGCGCAGCATCCGGCCCCGCCGGCCGTTCTTGACCTCCCAGCCGATCTCGCAGCCGAACTGGAAGTTCAGCCGCTTGTCGTCGATCGACCAGGAGCGGTTGAGGTCCATCAGCACACCGTCGTCGGTGGCCGCGATCATCTCGTCCAGGGTGTGCGGTCCCGGTTCCAGCCCGACGTTCGTCATCCGCACCATCGGCAGTCGGGCCCAGCCGTCGGACCGGACGCTGCCGGCGTAGTCGAGGCCGGCGATCGCCGCCGAGTCGCGGCCGGCGAGCGTACCGACCCAGCGTCCCTCCCGGACCGCGTCCCGCTTGGCCGCCGGGGTCCCCTCGTCGTCGAAGCCGAAACTGCCGAGCGCGCCGGGGATCGTCGGGTCGATCGTGACGTTCATCAGGTCGGAGCCGTACCGCAGCGCGCCGAGCTGGTCCAGGTCGAGCCAGGAGGTACCGGCGAACGCCGCCTCCCAGCCGAGGATCCGGTCGAGTTCGATGGCGTGCCCGACCGACTCGTGGATCTGCAACGCCATCTGCTCGCCGCCGAGGATCAGGGTGGTCTCGCCGGCCGGGCAGAGCGGCGCGGTGACGAGTTCCCGGGCCTCCTCGGCGATCCGGGCGGCGTGCGCGGCCAGGTCGAGCGAGTCGACCAGCTCCCAGCCCTGGGTGCCGTACTGCCCCCGGTAGCTGGGGTAGGAGCGCCGCTGGGTCTCGCCGTCGCCGATGACCGTCGCCGAGATCCCGGCACCGGACTCCCGGATGTGCTGGTCGATCCGGTGCCCCTCGCTGGAGACGAACCACTTACGGGTGTCCCAGATCTGGTAGAGCCCCTCGGCCAGGTCGGCGCCGTGTTCCCGGGACGTGCCGGTCGCGCGTACCAACAGGTCGCCCTTGTCCGACAGCGGCACCGCCAGCGGGTCGACCGCGCACGGCGAGGCCCACGACCCGGTGCTGGCCGGCACCGCCAGCAAGTTGCTGCCGGGGCCGGGGACCCGGCCGCTCGCGGCGGCGATCCGCGCGGCCCGCTCGCCCGCCGCCCGGGCCGCCGACTCGGCCAGATCGGGTACGGCGTAGAAGCCCCAGCCCGAGCCGACGAGTGCGCGTACCCCGATCCCGGAACTCTCGACCTGGGTGACCGACTCGATCTCGCCGTTGCGCGCGGACATCGACTCGTACCGCTGGTGCATCACCCGCGCGTCGGCGTACCGGGCTCCCGCGTCGAGGGCGGCCTGCACCGCCGCCGTCGCCACGTCGAACTCGGCCATCGGCATCTCCTCGTCGTGCTCGCCCGTTGTGGTGAACCACCGTCCGGTTCGGCCGGACGGCGGATCATGGGACGACCCTATGCGAGGAGCGGGTGTCAGCGCCCGGGGAGTAACTCCGCCGGTCGGATTTCCGCCACGACCGGCTCGGCCAGCCGCAGCGAGCCGCCCGGTTTGGCCACAGCGTGCTCGACGTGGTGGGAGCCGTCCAGGCGGTGCAGCCGCAGCGTGCCGGTCTCCTGCTCGACGAGCAGATACCAGGGGATCCGGGCGGTGGCGTAGTAGTGCATCTTCAGCACCTTGTCGGTGGCCGCGTTGCCGGGCGAGATGATCTCGCAGACCAGCCGGACCGCGGTACCGTCGACGACCGGATCGTCGAAGTCGATCTCGCCGGTGACCACCAGGTCCGGGATCGGGATGCGGCCCGATCGCAGCCGGACGTTCACCGCCGCCAGCACGTGCAGCCCGACGGCCTCGGCGCCGGGCTGCAGCGCGTTGCGCCGGCCGGCTGAGTGAGTGCCCAGGCATAGATCGTGTCGGATTTGCGGGTATGTCAGGACGTCGACATTCTTCGAAATGAATGGTGTCCGGGCCGCATCATCTTCGTCAGGGCCGAAAAGTTCTCGGATTCACCGGAGCTGGTTGTCGACCACGGTGCCCATATCGAAGGGGAGGATGATGGGTTCAATACGTACTGCGGCCAGCCAGGTCGTCGGTAACGACGAGAAGGCGGCACGGGAGAAAGCGCTGCTGGATGCGCTCGCCTCGTTGGCAGAGGAGAAGGGCCGCAGCATGACACAGCAGATTCTGGCGGACCTGCGAACCGCCGGGACGGCCGAGAACAGGACGGTGCCGATCGAGTCCATCATTGCCATCGCCGAGCAGCACCACGCGTACGCCAAGGACGGGCTGGCGGAGAACCTCTCGCAGACGGTGTCGCAATCCCTGAAGGGTTTCGCGTCCGGCAGCGCGGACAAAATCATCGACGGTGTCACCTCGCTGATCAGTACGGCCCTCGGTGCCTTCCTCGGCGCGGGCGAGGCTTCCGAGGACACCCTTCACAACTACTACCTGCTCACCGAGGGCATGTCGATCATCAGGATCGACCTACGGTCCTGGCGTCGTACGGTGAACGTGGCGGGGATTGTGAACAACATCGAGTCGGTCAGCGCCTTCTCGGCGGTGAAATCCACCATCGACCTGAGCAAGGTCCACCTGAACACATTCCTCTACATGTACGAGCGGCAGCTCGCGGCGGTGTTCGACACGAAGAGTATGCCGTTCATCGAGCAGATAGAGACGACCAAGCAGATCTACATGAAGTTCGCGGAGAGTCTGGGATCGCCCGCTCTGGCGGGGGGTCGGTAGGTGGCGGTCCGGCAAGACACCGTGTCGAGGCAGTCGATTCCCTGTTCCCAAGGAGTGTGAGATGCAGGTCTACGTTCTGGTCTACTTTCACAGCGGCGAGGTGAAGGATGGATTGCAGTTCCTTGTCACCAAGAAACGGGAGCTGGGTTACTTCTTCGAGGGAGCACTGGTACCCAAAGGAAAGAAGCTGAATTCTGCGGGGGCGTACGTTCTCCCCGGCGGCAAGCACGAGGTGAGCGACCAGGGCAAGGACCTTACGGGTGACGGAGTGCGCGAGTTCCTCGAGGAAACCGGTTACGATCTCGCCTACGCCAAGAGCGAAATGTTCCTCACGACACGCGGCAAGTCACATGCCTTCGCCACGTTGCAGGTGGAGAGCCTGGACAAGCTGAAGGCCATCAAGCAGGCGATAGATCCGTGTCTGGTGGAGGGCAACCAGGCCGCAGCCAAGGTGAAGGACCGAACCGTGGACACCTGGGAGGATCTGAAGAACAGCTATCCGCTGTGCCCGACCAGTAACGAGTTGGAGAGCGTCGACCTCTGGGATTCGAGACTCCAGAGGGCGGAGGTCATGGCATGGAAGAACTCCACCGCAACCGACTGGTTCCACAACTTCATGATTAAGGAGTTCGCCCAGTTCTTCACCCAGCAGAAGTAGACCTTTCCCCGGGTGGAGCAGGTGTAGGGAATTTCGCCGGTCGGCGGCCATCGCTGTTACGGCGGACGACGGGACGGTGAGTCGCGACCGATCGCCATCGGTGTTCGGCCGCGGCCACCCGGCGAAGCGCCTCGTGGGCGACTGCCTGTCTCACCCGTTACGGCGAGCCACCGTCCGGTTCGGCCGAACGGCAGATCATGAGACGACCTTATGCGAGGAGATCCGGTGTGCGGTCGTACCGGTCCATCGTCGCCTTGTCGGTCGAGGCGTCCTGGAAGACCATCGCCCATGGGCCGGTGTTGACGTCCATGTCCTTGCCGAAGCCGACCCACTTGCCGGTCATCCGTCGACCGGTCGGGTCGACAAGCAGTTGGATCGCCCCGTGGTACCGGCCGCCACGGTAGTAGCCGCTTGGGTCGGTCTGCTCGGTCCAGGTGCCGGTAACGACGTTGCCGTCGATGCTCAGGTCGATGCCGAGCGAACCCGCCGCGGTGTTCGGCAGGCTGCGTACCGTCAGCCGGTCGCCGTGCTGCAACACGACCACGTGGTGCTGGCCGACGAACGCCTCGTCCCGCCCGCTGGAGAAGTACTCGTACCGGCTCAGCCAGATACCCGAGTAGTTGCGCTGCGGGCTCTCGTCTTGGCTCATGTGCTCACCCGACGGACGGCTCGGAGGGCGCTGTACTGCGACACCATGCCGCCACGGTAATGCCGATATCGCCGAAGTGCCGTGTTCGGCGTCGCTGTTGCGCCATTCTCCAGAAGACCCAGCAAGCCTCGTAGGGACCGCCTGCGCGGTGCAAGTCGGCCGTTGTTCCCCGGATAGCTAGGGAAGCAGCCGATTGTGGAGCACCAGGAGTGCGGCAACGGCATTTGCTGAACGGATCTCGCCAGCGGCGATCATCTCTGGGATTCGGCTGAGGGAGATCCACTCCCGTTTTTCGGACTCGAAGTAGTCTTCAGGTTCACCGACGTATTCGGCGCCGTCGGCCAGATATACGTGATGCTGTGCGTCCGACAACCCGTTGGACGGCTCGACCGTGATGAGCGGCGTCAGGCGTCCGGGGCGCCACCCGGTCTCTTCGAGCATCTCGCGTGCGGCGGCCTCTTCGAGGGTCTCGCTGGCATCGACGACGCCAGCGGGCAGTTCCCAGCCCCAAGTGTCCGGTATGAACCGGTGCCGCCACAACAGCAGTACCTCGTTCTGATCGTTGACGGCCGCGCAGAGCGCGACCGGACGCTGTCGGAGCAGGAAGTGGTCGAGATGCCTCCCGTCGGGCAGCTCCACGTCGGCAAGGTTGACCGTCAACCACTTGTTCTCGTAGACGGTGTGCTCGCCGAGGTTCTTCCACCGCATCCGCTGCCGACCGCCCTTCTCGGACCTCTGGATCGCTGGCCAGGCTACAGCGGGACCGACAGTGCTTCGTCGATCCGGGCGACGGCGTCCGCCGTCACGGCACTGCCCTGTTGAGTCAGTCGTCGGCGTAGCTGGTCGAACCTGTCGCGTAGCCGCTGGGACTCCATACCGCTCGCGAGATCGACCATCTGGACCGCAGAGGCCGCGGCGCGTTCCACCTCACCGCGATTGAGTTCCACGGTGGTGAGCGTGGCCATCCGGTGTACCTGGCCGCGGGCATGGGTGGGCCTGCGGACCGCCTCCTCGGCATACTCCCCGGCGGAGGTTAGCTCCCCGAGGCTGGTGAGTGCCTCGGCAAGCTGTGCTTCCATCAGGCCGGGCTGCATGTATCCCGTTTCCGGCGGCTCGTCCTGACGGCGAATCTGCGCCGCCGTCTGCTCGGCGAGCGTCATACAGCGGTGCGCGTCCGAGACTGCCTTCATACCGGCGAACGCCTTTGCCTGCATGACGTACAGATCGGTCCTGAGTGCCGGAGAGATATGGGGTCCAGCGGTACGCAGGCCCGCTTCGGCGAACGCGATGGCCTGTCGGTAGTTCCTGAGAAATACCGCCTGGTTGACCAACAAGGCGATGACGTACCCGCCGAACCGACGGTCACCGGAAGCTTTGGCCAGGCGCAGTGCTTGATGAAAGTATCGCTGTGCGAGGCCCTGTGCATTCGAGTCGTAGCCGCAGATCCCAGCGATGGCAGCCAGCCCACCGGTGGCCCGGAACAGGTCGCGGCCGGTCCTGTCTCCGTAGGAACCGCGAAGCAGTGGTGTGGTGTGCTCCATCAGGAACCGCACCACCCGTGGCCTGGTGGCGACACCTCCGGTCTGCCGGTACATCGATTCATAGTGGGTGCGGGCGGTTCGGAGCATGGTGACGTCACTGGAGTCGACACGAGGACCTGCTGGTCGGGACACATCGAGGTCCTCTGGTGGGTTCTCCCATTCCCAGACCGGCGCGATGGCGCGTGTCCCGGCGATGACTGGTAGGGCCGCGGAATCGCGGCGCTCCTGGTCTGCACGCCAGAGCGCGGTCGCGCGGGCGATGAAGTCTGTGAGGGGTGCGCCGTGCACGGTGTCGGGGCGTCCCATGCCGATGTCATCGAGGGTGATTCGCCGCGACAGACTCTGACTGAGGATCGCACAGATGAACTCGGGTACGCGACCGCGTGGCCGTTGTCCCCTCAACCATCGGCCTACGGAGGTGTGGTCGTATCGCAGGATCATTCCGTCGCCGTGGCCGGCGCGATTGAGTCGGGCCGCGAGTCCGGCATGAGACATGCCGGCCTCGTCAAGCAGCGCGTCCAGCAGGGTGTTCGGCTCCATCCCTCACCAGCCTCTGCCAAGGGAGCGAGCACAGGGTAACCAAGTATCGCGCACACGGGGTGTGAACTCGCTGCACGGATCGTCCTTTCGCAAACCCTTCCGGCGACCTACCCAGGTCGAGTTGGCTGATCGTGAGCAATCGCTGATTGTCGATCACAGCAATTGCCGATCACGGCGGTGGCCTTCGGCCTTCATTTCGACCGCTCGGCCCCGGCCGGGAGACAGGAGGAACGATGCTTACACGAACGCGTGGCTGGATCTGGTTGCGGCAGCGGCGGGTGCGTGACTTCCGGTGGGACGGTCGCCGGTGGGTACGGGTGCCGGGGCGGAAGCGGTGAGCACGAAGCCTCCGCACATCCCCGCGCCAGAGATCCCTGAACTGCCGGCGGGAACCCTGCTCCGGCTCCGGTCCGGGGACTGGTACCACATCCACGACCTGCCCTGCACCGCGTACTGCGACATGACGGTGGCCAAGGTCCATGCCGGGGTGACGCGGGAGGATCTCGGTCATCTCTGGTTGTGGGTCACCGGGCACGACCATCCGACCTGCTCGTGGGAGTCGGTGGAGCCCCACCCGCCCTGCATCGAACTGATGGTCCGGCTCGACGTGCTGCGCCGGGTCGCGGGGCAGGTGGACGGGACTGCTACTACCTGAAGTGCCCGGCGCGGGGTCGACAGGGACGGACCGGAGCGATTTGAATAGGGCGATGCGCCGGTCCGCCGGCCGGGGGAGCGCGGCGGGCCGGGAAGATCGGCACCTGTAGGTTATTTTCACCCTCTGAACTCTGCTGTAGGTTACCTTCACGCTCCCCGGCGTCGGCTGCGTCGACGCGGACCGGCCGGGCGGGCGGCGGAACGGCTGGCCGGGCAGGAAGAGGAGGGGCGCTGGTGGAAGCACCTGAATCGGCAGCATCGCCCGAGCCCTCGACGGACGCGCCCGAGCCGCAGACCGTTGCGCCCGGAACCACGACGGACACGACCGGGACCGCAGCGGACAGAACCGGGGCCGGGACCGACGAGGCGTACCTGCGGGTGCGGGATCTGCGGGTGCGGTTCCGTACCGAGGACGGCGTGGTCCGCGCCGTCGACGGGCTCTCCTTCGCCGTCGAGCGCGGGCGCACCCTGGGCATCGTCGGCGAGTCCGGCTCCGGTAAGAGCGTGACAAGCCTCGCCGTGCTCGGCCTGCACGACCCGAGGCGTACGGAGGTCAGTGGCGAGATCCTGGTCGGTGGGCGGAACGTGGTCGGGCTGCCCGACGCCGAGTGTCGCAGACTGCGTGGCCGGGACATGGCGATGGTCTTCCAGGATCCGCTCTCGTCCCTGCATCCGTACTATCCGGTCGGGCGGCAGATCGCCGAGGCGTACCGGGTGCACCATCCCCGGGCGGGGCGGCGGGCGGCCCGGCAGCGCGCGGTCGAGATGCTGGACCGGGTCGGCATCCCGCAGCCGGCCCGCCGGGCGGAGCAGTACCCGCACGAGTTCTCCGGCGGGATGCGCCAGCGCGTGATGATCGCGATGGCGCTGGTCAACGACCCGGACCTGCTGGTCGCCGACGAGCCGACCACCGCACTCGACGTGACGGTGCAGGCGCAGATCCTTGACCTGCTCGCCGACCTCCAGTCGGAGTTCAACTCGGCGATCGTGCTGATCACCCACGATCTCGGCGTGGTCAGCCAGGTCGCCGACGACGTACTCGTGATGTACGCCGGCCGGGCCGTCGAGCACGGCAGCGTCGAGCAGGTGTTGCGCCGGCCGCAGCACCCGTACACCTGGGGGTTGCTCTCCAGCGTGCCGTCGTTGCGCGGTGACGCGGACGCGGACCTGGTGCCGATCCGGGGCAACCCGCCGAGCCTGATCAACCTGCCGCCCGGCTGCGCCTTCCACCCCCGCTGCCGCTACGCCGACCGCACCGCGGGCCGGGCGTCGACCGAGGTGCCGGAGCTACTGCCGGTGGCCGAGCCCGGCCACCTGGTCGCCTGCCACCTGGCCGAGGCCGACCGGCGGCAGTACTACGCCGAGGAGATCGCCCAGGTGGGGGTGGCGAGATGAAAGTGCGGCAGCGGGCGGTGGAGGCCAGGCAGCCGGACAGCGGCGGCGCGGGCGAGCCGCTGCTGGCGGTGAACGGGCTCACCAAGCACTTCCCGGTACGCTCCGGGCTGCGCCGGCACGGGCTGGTCCGCGCGGTCGACGGGCTGGACTTCGAGGTACGGGCCGGCCAGACCCTCGGCCTGGTCGGCGAGTCCGGTTGCGGCAAGACCACCACCGGCCGGCTGCTGGTACGCCTGCTGGAGCCGACCGCCGGCCGGATCGTCTTCGAGGGGCGGGACATCACGCACGCCTCCCGGGGCGAGCTGCGCCCGCTCCGCCAGGACCTCCAGATCATCTTCCAGGACCCGTACGCCTCGCTGAACCCCCGGCACACCGTCGGCCGGATCGTGGCGATGCCGTTGCAGGTGAACGGGATCGTCCCGCCAGGCGGGGTGAAGCAGCGGGTCCGGGAGCTGCTCGAACTGGTCGGGTTGAACCCGGAGCACTACAACCGCTATCCGCACGAGTTCTCCGGCGGGCAGCGGCAGCGGATCGGGATCGCCCGCGCCCTGGCGCTGCGGCCGAAGCTGGTCGTCGCCGACGAGCCGGTCTCCGCGCTCGACGTGTCGATCCAGGCGCAGGTGGTCAACCTGCTCCGCGACCTGCAACGGGAGCTGGGGCTCGCCTTCGTCTTCATCGCGCACGACCTGGCGGTGGTCCGGCATTTCTGCCAGCGGGTCGCGGTGATGTACCTGGGGAAGATCGTGGAGATCGGGGAGCGGTCGGAGATCTACGAGCGGCCGCGCCATCCGTACACCCGGGCGCTGCTCTCGGCCGTGCCGGATGTCACGAAGCTGGGGCCGGCGGGGCGGATCCGGCTGGCCGGGGACGTGCCGACGCCACTTGACCCGCCCTCCGGCTGCCGGTTCCGGACCCGCTGCTGGAAGGCGCAGGAGATCTGCGCGACCGAGGAGCCACCGCTCGCCGGATACCCGGACGAGACGGGGGGCAGCGGCAGCACCGGGGCGGTCGCCTGCCACTTCCCCGAGGAGGGTGACCTGCGATGAGCGAGCAGCAGGTGACGGCGCAGGCCGGGGCGGTCATCGCGGACGTCCCGGATCCGGACGACCCGGCCGTACCTGGCCCCGGTTCGGACGGGTTCGTCGGGCGGTCGCCGGGGCAGCTCGCCTGGCGCCGGTTGCGCCGGGACAGGGTCGCCCTGGTCAGCGGTGCCGTACTCGTCTTCTTCGTCCTGCTGGCGGCGGCCGCCCCGCTGGTGGCCCGGCTCTACGGCAAGGGGCCGCAGGAGCGCTTCCCGGAACGGCTGGACCGCAACGGCTTCCCGCTCGGCTACGCCGGAGTGTCGGGTGAGCACTGGTTCGGCATCCAGCCGGGGATCGGGCGGGACATCTTCATCCAGGTGGTCTACGGGCTGCGTACCTCGCTGATGATCGCCTTCACCGCCGCCGTGCTGACCATCGCGCTCGGCGTGGTGATCGGCATCGTCGCCGGGTACGTCGGCGGCTGGGTGGACGCCGTGATCACCTGGGTGATCGACCTGGCCCTCGCCTTCCCGTTCTACATCTTCTGCTTCGCCTTCGTGCCGCTGGCGGTGCACCAGTTCTACGGCCCGCGTGACGAGGTGGCGTCCTGGTTCCGGCCGGCCCTCCTAGTCTTGATCTTCGTACTCTTCAACTGGACGATCTCCGCCCGGCTGGTCCGGGGACAGGTGCTCTCGCTGCGCGAGCGGGAGTTCGTCGAGGCGGCCCGCGCCTCCGGGGCGGGACTCGGGCACATCCTGTTCCGGCAACTGTTGCCGAACCTCTGGGCGCCGATCCTGGTGACCTTCTCGCTGAACGTTCCGGCGCTGATCACGGCGGAGGCGGCGCTGTCCTTCCTCGGCATCGGGGTGCTGGAGCCGACCCCCGACCTGGGCCGGCTGATTAACGACAGCGTCCGCTACATCCGGGACGTACCGAGTTTCACGATCGTGGGCGGGACCACGCTGTTCCTGCTGGTGCTGGCGTTCAACCTCTTCGGCGACTCGCTGCGCGACGCGCTCGACCCGAAGTCGAGCAGGTAGTCGGGAGGCGTCGTCCGTGCTGCGGTTCGTGGTCAAGAAGGTACTGCTGGCGCTGAGCACCCTGCTCGCGGTCAGCGTGGTCACCTTCGGGATGTTCTTCGCGGTGCCCAACAACCCGGCCGAGCTGATGTGCGGGGACAGCAAGAACGTGTGCAGCCCGGAGCGGATCGAGATGATCGAGCGCCGGATGGGGTTGGACAAGCCGATCCCGGTGCAGTACGCCGAGTTCATGCGGGGCATCTTCGCCGGCCGTACGATCGGCGCCGGTGAGACGGCCCGGGACTGTCCCGCCCCCTGCCTCGGCTTCTCGTTCCGCAACGACGAGCCGGTGACCGGGATCGTCGGGCGTACCCTGCCGGTGACCCTGAGCATCGTCTTCGGCGCGGCAGTCGTCTGGTTGCTGCTCGGCGTCTCGATCGGGATGGTCTCGGCGCTGCGCCGGGGGAGCGCCTTCGACAAGCTCGCGGTCGGCACCTCGTTGGTCGGGGCCTCGATGCCGATCCTGCTGTTCGGGCCGCTGCTGCTGATCGGCCTGGTCTACGAGACCGGGCTGCTGGGCTATCCCCGCTACACCCCGCTGACCGAGAACCCGGTCGCCTGGGCGAGCGCGATGCTGTTGCCGTGGTTCGCGCTCGGCTTCCTCAACTCGGCGACCTACGCCCGGCTGTCCCGGGCGCAGATGCTGGAGACCCTCTCCGAGGACTTCGTCCGGACCGCGCGGGCCAAGGGACTGTCCAGAATCAAGGTGTACGGCCGGCACGCGCTGCGCGCCGCGATCACCCCGATCATCACAATCGCCGGGCTGGACCTCGGCGCCTACCTCGGCGGCACGGTGATCACCGAAACGGTCTTCGGGTTCACCGGGCTCGGCCGGACGGCGCTGAACGCGGCCCTCAACCTGGACATGCCGATCGTGATGGCGACGGTACTGCTCGCCGCCGTCTTCGTGGTCGCCGCCAACGTCCTGGTCGACGTGCTGTACGCGGTGGTCGACCCCCGGGTCCGGCTCGGATGAACCCGTTGTCCCCATCGTCAACGAGACCAGGAGGAATTCATATGCGACCCAGGCTCGCGGTGGCCGCGACGAGCGCCGCGCTCATGCTCGCGGCCAGTGCGCTGGCCGCCTGCTCGGAGAACACCGGGGAGAACGGTGACTCCGACGACGGCGGCGGCAAGCAGTTCACCAGTTCGATCGCGACCGACCCGAAGGACTCCCAGGGGCCGGCGGCCGAGGTGCCCGGTGCCAAGCCCGGCGGCACGCTGAAGCTGATCCAGGAAGGCGACTTCGAGCACCTGGACCCACAACGGACGTACACGTTCCAGGGCATGTCGATCCAGCAGATGTTCCTGCGGACGCTCACCGTCTTCAAGGAGGACGGCAAGGGCAACGTGCTACTCGTCGGCGATCTTGCCACCGACGCCGGCAAGGACGTGAACAAAGACTGTAAGACCTGGGAGTACACCCTCAAGGAGGGGGTGAAGTTCGAGGACGGTACGCCGATCACCGCGGCTGACGTGTCGTACGGGGTCGCCCGCTCCTTCGAGGAGAGCATCGACGGCGGGCCGACGTACATCCAGGAGTGGCTGGCGGACAACCCGACGTACAACGCGAACTACAAGGGGCCGTACACCTCGGGGATCGAGGCGGTGCCGGGGCTGAACGTGCGCGGCGACCGCACCCTGACCTTCGAGTTCGCCGAGCCGCACTGCGACCTGCCGTACGCGCTCTCGCTGCCGACCTCGGTGCCGGTGCCGAGGGCCAAGGACACCCGGACCGAGTACGACCGCCGGGTGGTCGCCTCCGGACCATACAAAATCAAGGAGTACGTCAAGGACACCCGCTTCGTGCTGGAGCGCAACCCGAACTGGGACCCGAAGACGGACCCGCTGCGGCACGCCTACCCGGACGCCATCGAGGTCGAGATCGGCCCCAACGACACCGCCGCCACCGAGCGGGCGCTGGCCGGCCAGGGTGCCGACCAGTTCGCGGTGGCCTGGGACGAGGTCCCGCAGGCCCTGGTCAACCAGGTGCTCGGCGACTCCTCGCTCGGTGAGCGGGTGCTGCGCACGACCGCCCCGTCGGTCTGGTACCTGAGCATCAACAACGACCGGATCAAGGACATCAAGGTCCGCCAGGCCATCGCGTACGCCATCGACAGGCAGGGCATCCTCGCCACCCAGGGCGGCGACGCGGCCGGCAAGCTGACCCACACCCTGCTGGCCGACACCACGATCGGCCGAACCGAGTACCCGAACCCGTACGACGGCGGGCCGACCGGCAACCCGGAGAAGGCCAAGGAGCTGCTCGGCGGGCAGAAGCCGAAGCTTGTCTTCATGTCCCGGGCCACCGCCTTCGGGCAGCAGACCGCGCCGATCGTGGAGCAGAGCCTGGAACGGGCCGGCTTCGACGTGACAGTCCAGTACGTCGAGGACCACAACCCGACCGCCCGGACCCGGGGCAACCCGTACGACATCTACCTGTCGAACTGGGCGGCGGACTGGCCGAGCGCGGTCTCGACGATCCCGGTGCTCTGGGACGGCCGCAAGCTCGGGCCGCAGGGCAACTCGAACGTGTCGTACTTCAACGCCGACGACGTGAACGCCGAGATCGACCGGGTGAGCAACCTACCGGCCGGCGAGGCGGGCCCGGAGTGGGCCAAGATCGATCAAATGATCATGGAGAAGTACGTACCGGTCGTGCCGATCTACCAGGACAACACCTTCCTGGTCACCGGTGCCAAGGTCGGCGGGCTGATCGTCTCGGAGCAGTTCGGCACCCCGGTCTTCTACAACAGCCACATCAAGCAGTAGCCGGGTCCGTGCGGGGTCCTCTCCGGTCGGTTCGATCCGTACCGGAGGGGACCCCGGCGCGTTTCCGTCCGCTCGGCCGCCGGAGTAGTTCGTCCGCCTGCGCCGCTCGGGCTGGGGGTAGATACCACCGTGAGCGTGATACCACCCTGTCACCATGGTGACAGGGTGGTATCACGCTCGCCGGACAACTCGTCCGGTCCGGGCTCGGCGCCATCGGAGCGTCATGGGTCCGGCGCTACCGGACCGCCGTCATGGGTCCGGCCGCTACCGGACCGCCGTCGTGAGTCCGGCGCGGCCGGTCAGCGCCAGCCGTACCCGGTGCGCAGCGCCCGGCCGACCCGGTCGAAGCGAACCCGGTCGAGCACCGCGCCCTCCCGGCGGATGCTGTCCTCGCGCATGGTGAGGACCCGGTCTAGCCGGATCCAGCTCGGTCGGTTGTCCCGGTCCCACTCGCCGGGGCCGAGCGCCAGCCAGTGCCGCTGGCCGTTCCGGTCGCTCTGGCTGGAGAGCATCAGCCCGAACAGGGTCCGGCTGACGCGCCCGACCACGAGTACCGGCCGGTCCTTGCCCTGGCGCGGATCGTCCTCGTACGGCACCCAGGTCCAGACGATCTCGCCAGGGTCGGCCTGCCCGTCCGGCTCGGGGGCATAGGACAGCTCCCGGCGCTGCAACGCGGAGACCTGCCGGCGCCGTGCGGGCTGGGCCGGAATGGCCCCGGCACCGCCCTTGGGAGTGCGCCGGGCAATCCGGTTGACGGTCGCGGTCACGCCCTTCCAGAGATTCGCCACGGCGGAACCCTACTCCCCGGTGGCCGCCGCCCACCCGGCGGCCACGGGCAGCCAGGTCAGGCGGGGTCGGTCGCGCCGTCAGCGCTGCCGTGGTGCCCCGGACGGTCCGTCCAGTTGCGGTCAGGACGGGCCGGCGGGCCAGTCGTGTTCAGGACGGTGCCGTCCAGCCGTGCTCAGGACGGGCCGGCGGGCCAGTCGTGCTCAGGACGGTGCCGTCCAGCCGGGGTCGCGGCCGGCGAAGCCCAGCGCCCGGTCCAGCGGCGGTGCGTCCGCCGGCACCGGCACCACCGGGCCGAACAGTCCCTCCCGGCCGGCGGCCTGCTCGGGCTTGGCCGACTCGGCGGTGAACGCCAGCACCGCCTCGGTGCTGGCCGGGTCGCAGTGGAACGACTGCCGGGTCGCCCTGGCCAGGTCCCAGCCGTGCAGCACCAGCTCGTCGAGCGCGACCACGCCCATCACCTCGGCCGGCAACGTCACCCCACCGGCCGTCGTCATCCCGGTCCAGGCCTCCGGCTGCCGCCACGCCTCGACCAGCTCACCCAGCCGCCGGGGCAGCAGTGTCCGCCACTGCGGGTCGAGGTTGTCGGCGCTGGCCGGTGGCGGCGGCGCGGAACTGCCGGGGCCGTCCCCGCCGGACTTCCGGGCGGCCCAGGTGAACGCGAGGGACAGGCCGAGCAGGTGGTCGAGCAGGGCGGCCACCGAGACGTCCGTGCTCGGCGTCGGGTGCGTCAACTGCTCGTCGGTCACCCCGCCGACCAGCCGGATCACCTCCTGCGCGGCAGGATCGAGGTCGAGCATCTGCGACTCCCTCCAGGCTCGCGGACCCGACCGGCCATTTGCCGGGGCGTCCGGATCGGCAGGCTACCCGGCGGCGCCGACAATCCTCCTCCTCAGCCGATCCGCTGCACCAGGCCACGCAGCCAGACCGACCATCGTGGACTGTCGTGCACCCGCTCCGGGACCAGGTAGCGGTGCTGGTCCACCCGGCGGATCACGTCGTCGCGTACCGGCAGCAGCACGATCTCGATGCTGAACGGGCGTACCGTGCGGCCCAGCGACCGCTCGACCTGGCGTACCGCCTCGTTCGTGGCCGTGTTGCCGGGACCGACCCGGCCGAACCAGTCGCGTTGCCGGGCGGTGTGCCAGTCCCGCGCCTGCGGCCAGCGTTGCGCGACCACCCGGCGCAGCGCCGGCCACGGCGCCAGGCCGAGCGGGTCCGGGGTGTCGTCGGCGGGTTCCAGGTCGGTGCGCGGTCGCGACCGCTGCCCCGCCGGGTCCACCAGGGAGAGCCACCAGCCGAGCCACTCCGCACCGGGCACGAAGCCGAGCGGGTCGATCGGGTCCGGAATCTCGTCGAGGTCCAGCGGGCCGGGTACCAGCCGGTGCGCCGGCACCTCTATCCGCTCGCTCGCCCGGATCCACAACGCGCAGTCGACCAGGTGGTCGAACCTGCGGACGCCGATCCGCCAGGAGAGCGGGCCTCGCAGCTCCACGCGCGTCTCCTCCCGTCAGCCCCCTACCGACCAGGGTAGTGAGCCGAACGGAGAATCGACGGTTATGAATGGCTAGAGTACCACTCCAACGCTTGACGTCGCCCGGCCGGGCGCCGCGATGACCGGCCGGGCGACGCCGGTCACTGCCCCGGCTCGTAGCCGAGGTTGGGCCGGAGCCAGCGTTCGACCTCGGCGAGCGGCAGCCCGCGCCGGGTCGCGTACTCCTCGACCTGGTCGCGACCGAGCCGGCCGACGGTGAAGTAGCGCGACGACGGGTGCGCGAAGAGCAGGCCGCTGACGCTGGCGGCCGGGGTCATCGCGTACGACTCGGTCAGGCCGATGCCGAGCGCCTCGGCACCGAGCAGCTCGAACAGCTCCCGCTTGAGGCTGTGGTCCGGGCTGGCCGGGTAGCCGAGGGCGGGACGGATGCCCCGGAACCGCTCGGCGTGCAGGTCCTCGATCGCCGGGTCGGCGTCCGGCTCGTACCAGTCGCGCCTCGCCCGCAGGTGCAGGTGTTCGGCGAACGCCTCGGCGAGCCGGTCGGCCAGCGCCTTGACCATGATCGCCCGGTAGTCGTCGTGCCTGGCCTCGAAGGAGGCGGCCAGTTCCTCGGCGCCGTGGATCGTCACCGCGAAGCCGCCGAGATGGTCGCCGGTCGGGGCGACGTAGTCGGCCAGGCAGCGGTTCGGCCGCCCGGCCGGCTTGGCGGTCTGCTGGCGGAGCATCGGGAAGCGCGTACCGGTCCCGCCGGTCAGCACGATGTCGTCGCCGTCGGCCTGCGCCGGCCAGAAGGCGTACGACCCGACGGCGTGCAGCGAACCGTCCGCGACGATCTGGTCGAGCAGGGTGTTCGCGTCGTCGTAGAGTTCCCGGGCCACCGGCTGGTCGAGGATGGCCGGGAACTTTCCCTTCAGTTCCCAGGCGAGGAAGAGGAACTGCCAGTCGATCATCTCGCGCAGTTCGGTCAGCTCGGGGCGGACCACGCGTACCCCGGTGAAGGCCGGCACCGGCAGCTCGGCGAAGTCGACCACCTCCCGGTTTCCCCGGGCCTGGTCGAGGGGAAGCAGCGGGACCCGGTCCCGCCCCTCGTGCTGCTCGCGCAGCCGCTGCTGCTCCGCGCGGTTGCGTACGTCCAGCTCGGCGGCCCGCTCCGGGTTGAGCAGGTCGGAGACGACCCCGACCACCCGGGACGCGTCGAGCACGTGCACGGTGCTGCCGTCGTACGCCGGGGCGATCCGTACCGCCGTGTGCTGCCGGGAGGTGGTGGCCCCGCCGATCAGCAGCGGCAGGTTCATCCCCCGCCGCCGCATCTCGGTGGCGACCGACACCATCTCGTCCAGCGACGGGGTGATCAGTCCGGAGAGCCCGATCGCGTCGGCGTCCTCGGCGATCGCGGTGTCCAGGATCTTCGCCGCCGGCACCATCACGCCGAGGTCGACGACCTCGTAGTTGTTGCAGCCGAGCACCACGCCGACGATGTTCTTGCCGATGTCGTGCACGTCGCCCTTGACCGTGGCCAGCACCACCTTGCCCTGGCCACGGTTGCCGTCGAGTCGCCCCTCGGCGCGGGCCTGCTCCTTCTCCGCCTCCATGTACGGCTCCAGGTAGGCGACCGAGCGCTTCATCACCCGGGCGCTCTTCACCACCTGGGGCAGGAACATCCGGCCGGAACCGAAGAGGTCGCCGACCACCTTCATGCCGTCCATCAGCGGCCCCTCGATCACGTCGAGCGGGCGGTCGGCCTGCTTGCGGGCCTCCTCGGTGTCGGCCTCGATGAAGTCGACGATGCCGTGCACGAGCGCGTAGGAGAGGCGCTCGGCGACCGGCCCCTCCCGCCAGCCGAGGTCGACGGTGCGCCGGGTGCCGGAGCCGCTCACCGTGCCGGCGAACGTGACCAGCCGGTCGGTGGCGTCGTCCCGCCGGTCGAAGAGCACGTCCTCGACCAACTCCAGCAGGTCGGCGGGGATGTCCTGGTAGACGGCGAGCTGACCGGCGTTGACGATGCCCATGTCCAGCCCGGCCCGTACGGCGTGGAACAGGAACGCCGAGTGCATGGCCTCGCGTACCACGTCGTTGCCGCGGAACGAGAACGACAGGTTGGAGATGCCGCCGCTGGTCCGGGCCCCGGGGCAGCGCTCCTTGATCAGCGGGAGCGCGTCGATGAACGCCTTGGCGTACCCGTTGTGCTCGCTGATCCCGGTCGCCACCGCCAGTACGTTCGGGTCGAAGACGATGTCGGTGGGCGCGAAGCCGGCCCGTTGGGTGAGCAGGTCGTACGCCCGGCCGCAGATGGACACCTTGCGTTCGGTGGTCTCCGCCTGGCCGATCTCGTCGAAGGCCATCACCACCACGCCGGCGCCGTAGTCGCGGATCCGCCGCGCCTGCTCGAGGAACGCCTCCTCGCCCTCCTTGAGGCTTATCGAGTTGACGATCCCCTTGCCCTGTACGCACTTGAGCCCGGCCTCCAGCACGCTCCACCGCGAGCTGTCGATCATGATCGGGATGCGGGCCACCTCGGGCTCGGTGGCGATGAGGTTCAGGAAGGTGGTCATCGCCCGCTCGCTGTCGAGCAGGTCGGCGTCCATGTTCACATCGAGGATGTTGGCGCCGCCGCGTACCTGCTCCAGCGCCACGTCGACGGCGGCCTGGTAGTCGTCGGCCTCGATCAGCCGGCGGAACCGGGCCGAGCCGGTGACGTTGGTCCGCTCGCCGATCATCACGAAGCCGGTGTCGGCGCCGATGGCGAACGGCTCCAGTCCGCTGAACCGGGTGGCGCCGGGCACCGCCGGCACCGGCCGGGGCGGGCGGCCGGCGACCGCCTCGGCGATCCGGGCGATGTGCTCCGGGCCGGTGCCGCAGCAGCCGCCGACGATGTTGACCATGCCTGCTTCGGCGAACTCGCGGAGCAGCCCGCCGGTCTCCTCCGGCTGCTGGTCGTAGCCGCCGAAGGCGTTCGGCAGCCCGGCGTTCGGGTGGCAGGCGACGAAGGTGTCGGCGAGCCGGGCCAGTTCGGCGACGTGTGGGCGCATCTCGGTGGCGCCGAGCGAGCAGTTCACCCCGACCGCCAGCGGCTCGGCGTGCGCGACCGAGCTCCAGAACGCCTCGACGGTCTGCCCGGACAGGGTCCGGCCGCTCAGGTCGACGATGGTGACCGAGATCCACAGCGGCAGCTCGGGCGCGACCTCCCGGGCGGCGGCGATCGCGGCCTTGGCGTTGAGCGTGTCGAAGATCGTCTCGATCAGCAGGATGTCGACACCGCCCTCGGCGAGCGCCCGGATCTGCTCCGCGTACGACTCGCGGACCGTGTCGAAGGAGACCGTCCGGAACGCCGGGTCGTCCACCCGGGGGGAGAGCGACAGGGTCACGTTCAGCGGCCCGACCGAGCCGGCGACGAACCTGCCGCCCGCCTCGTCGGCGGCCTGCCGGGCGAGCTGGGCGCCGCGCAGGTTCATCTCCGGGACCAGCGCCTGGAGGCCGTAGTCGGCCTGCGCGATGCTCGTCGCGGTGAAGGTGTTCGTCGAGGTGATGTCCGCGCCGGCCGCCAGGTAGCGCCGGTGTACGTCGAGGATGACGTCCGGCCGGGTCAGGTTGAGCAGGTCCGGGTCGCCGGCCACGTCCTGCGGGTGGTCGGCGAGCAGCTCGCCCCGGTAGTCGGCGGGAGTGAGGCCGGCGCCCTGGAGCATGGTGCCCCAGGCACCGTCCAGCACCACGATCCGCTCGGCGAGCAGCTCCCGCAGGGCCCTGGTGCGCGCCGCCCGCGTCTGGGCACCGGTCGAAGCCGTATCCATGACCACCTCCGTCGTCGAAACGGAGGCGCCCTTGCGGAAGATCGAAAACCCGGGCCGAGCGTGGCGGGCGGCTTCGCCCGTTGCAGCGCCTCTCGGCCCGAGGATCGAGAGTACCGGAAAGGTCCCGATGGGGCGGAAATCGTCGCGGACTGTGGGATGGGCCATGTCGGCGCCGAACGTTGTCCGGATCGGCGATATCGACGACGACTCGCGGCATGGGATCGACGGGACGAGACGGTCTCATCTACCCTCAGTGCGCACACGTCCGGTGACGCTGCCCGGCACCGCCGCCGGTCCTCCAGCCCGGGATCGGCCCCCGCCGTTCCCGCGCAACCGTGACCAGCTCTGTGCGTACGGAGGGATCAGTCTTGACGAGCGAGAAGGCTCCGCCGGGCGTCGACATCACCCGGCCCAGCATCGCCCGGGTCTACGACTACTACCTGGGCGGCAAGGACAACTTCGCGGTCGACCGGCGGGCGGCCGAGATGGCGCTGAAAGTCACGCCGGACGGTGCGGAGGTGGGCCGGGCCTGCCGGGCCTTCCTACGCCGGTCGGTCCGGTATCTGGCTGCGGAAGCCGGCATCCGGCAGTTCCTCGACCTCGGCTCCGGGCTGCCGACCCAGGGCAACGTGCACGAGATCGCCCACAAGGTGGACCCGGCCGCCCGGGTGGTCTACGTCGACAACGATCCGATGGCGCTCGCGCACGGGCGGGCCCTGCTCGCGGACGCCCAGACCACGACGGTCGCCCAGGGCGATCTCCGGGAGCCGGAGAAGATCCTCGAAGACCCCGAGGTCAGGCGGATGATCGATTTCGACCGGCCGGTCGGGCTGCTGCTCCTGGCGGTCCTGCACCATCTGCACGACGACGACGACCCGGGCGGGATCGCCCGCCGGCTCACCGCCGCCCTGCCATCCGGCAGCTACCTGGCGATCTCGCACTTCCACAACCCGGGCGAGGCCAATCCCGAGGTCTCCCGACGGGCCCTCGGGGTGGAGAAGGTTTTCAACGAGACTCTCGGCACCGGCCGGTGGCGTACCCACCAGGAGATTTCGTCCTACTTCGGCGACCTGGAGCTGCAACCGCCCGGTCTGGTCCCACTGGCCGACTGGCGTCCGGACGGCGACGAGGAATACCAGCATCCCGACACCTACCACACAATCGTGGGCGGGGTGGCCCGGAAGCCCTGACGGATTCGGCGCCCACCCGCTTGACCTCAAGCTCGGTTCAACCACCAGGATCGTCCTGAACCGACGAGGAGGTCATGTGTCGATCGATCCCGAGCCCCGACCGGTCGACGCCGGGACCCACCTGCGGATAGCCCGGCCCAGCCGCGCCCCTGCCGCCGTCGAACGCTTCTACGTCGCCGGGCTCGGCCTGGCGGTGCTCTACCGGGCCACCGCTGCCGGCCCGGCTGAGCATGACCTGCTGATGCTGGGCTGGCCGGAGGCGAGCTGGCACCTGGAGATCGTCAGCGGGCCGGGGCTCGCGGTACGCCCCGGACCGACCGCCGAGGACCTGCTGGTGCTCTACCTGGCCGGGCCGCTCGACGACGCCCTGGTCACCCGCCTCGAAGCGGCCGGCGGCAAGCGGGTCTCCCAGGGCCCGTACTGGGACCGCTGGGGTGTGACGTTCGAGGACCCGGACGGTTACCGGCTCGTACTCTGCACCCGGGACTGGTCCAACACCGGCTGATCGACCGGCGGCGGCCGGGACCGGCGAAACCGGCGATCGGGCGCGCCCAGGTTGTCGTCGTGTCAGCCCGCTGGCACCTCGTGCCATCAGTGTCAGAGATGCTGGCGGAGGAAGTCGAGTTCCAGCGCGAGCAGCCGCTCGGCGGTGCCACCGGCGGCCATGTGGGTGGCACCGGTGAGCGGGATCACCGAGTGCGGGCGGCCGGTGGCCAGCAGCGCGGCGGAGAGCCGCAGGGTGTGCGCGGCCACCACGTTGTCGTCGGCCAGCCCGTGCACCAGCAGGATCGGCCGGAGCTCGTCCGGGTCGCGTACCGGCTCGGCGGCGAGCTCCAGCAGCGAGTGGTGGGCGTACACGTCGGGGCTGTCCGCCGGCAACCCGAGGTAGCGCTCGGTGTAGGCGGTGTCGTAGAGCGTCCAGTCGGTGACCGGGGCGCCGGCGATGGCACACCGGAACAGGTCCGGCCGGCGCAGCACGGCGAGCCCGGCCAGCCAGCCGCCGAAGGACCAGCCCCGGATCGCCACCCGGCCCAGGTCGAGGTCGGGGTGCTTGCCGGCCAGCGCGGTCAGCGCGTCCGCCTGGTCGGCCAGGATCACGTCGGCCAGCCGCCGGTGCACCACCTTCTCGAACGACGGTGCCACCCCCGGGGTACCCCGGTTGTCGATGGTCACCACCGCGTAGCCGGCGTCGGCCCACCACTGTCGCTCCAGCCAGACCGAGCGGGCGGCCACCACCTCCTGGTGGCCGGGGCCGCCGTACACGTCGAGCAGCACCGGCAGCCGCCGGCCGGCGACGTGGTTGCCGGGGTAGACCACCGCGGCCGGCAGCCGGCGGTCGGTGACCCGTTCCAGCGCGGGTCGGGGGGCGTACGGCGGGGTCGCGGCGAGCGAGCGCAGCGTGCCCACCTCCTGGTCACCCCGCCAGACCGTCCAGCTGCTGCCGGCGCTGTCCAGCGAGCGGGACTGCACCACGAGTACGTCGCCGCCGACCGTCGCGCTGTGCCAGCCCGGGTCGCCGGTCAGCCGCCGGGCGTCGATCCCACCCGCCCCGATCGCGGTACGCACCCGGAACAGGTGCTGCTGGCTCGGTTCGCCGTCGCTCCCCTCGACCAGCAGGTCCGGGCTGCCGTTGTGGTTCGGCAGCCAGCCGACCACCCGCCGCACGTAGAGCGACGGCGGGGTGAGCAGGGTGCCGTCGGCGAAGAGACAGCGGGCGTCGTACCCGTCGTGTGCGAGTTCGCCGCCGACGAGTACCCGGCCGTCGGGCAGGTGTCGCGGCGTGCCGGCGACGGGTTCGACCCAGCGCGGGTCGGCGAGCTCGGCGTGCACCTGGGTCTCGCCGGTGCGCGGGTCCACCGCCAGCACCAGCCCGTGCTGCTGCAACCGGCGCAGTACGGTGATCAGCGGCCCGGTCTCGACCCACTCCACCGAGACCAGGTAGGGATAGGTCTCCCGGTCCCAGTGCACGTCGACCCAGCCGCCGTCGAGGTCGAGCAGGTGGAGGCTCACCTCGGCGTTCGGCCCGCCGGAGCGCGGGTACGCCACCGAGCGCGGCGGGCTGGCCGGGTCACCGGGATCGTGCAGGTGCCAGCGGGGCAGCCGGGATTCGTCGACCCGGGCGGCCAGGATCGAGCGCCCGTCCGGTGCCCACCAGTACCCCCGGAACCTGTCGAACTCCTCGGCCGCGACGAACTCGGCGAGTCCCCAGGTGACGCCGGCGTCCTCGCCGGCCAGCAGGGTGTCGGTGCCGTCCGGGTCGACCACCCGCAACTGCCCGACCGGGCCGCCGCTGCCGGCGGTGTCGGTGACGTAGGCCAGCCGCTGCCCGGTCGGGTCCGGTCGGGGGTCCACCACCGGGCCGGCGACGGCGACCTCGACCACGTCCCCGTGCAGCAGGTCGGCCCGGAACAGCCGGCCGTCGAGGGCGAAGACCGCCACCCGGGCGGCCGGGTCGGTGGCGTAGGAGGCGATGCCGGAGGCGCTCAACCGGAGCCGTTCCCGCAGTGCCCGCTCGGTCGAGTGCGGCGTGCCGGTGGCCGGCTCGGCGGTGCCGGCGGCCGGGGCGAGGTCGACGGCCGGCCCGGCGGGCCCGGTCCGGGTGCCGGTGGTTCCGTTCGGCCGGGTGCCGGCGGTTCCGGTCGACCGGGTACCGGTACGACCGTTCGGCCGGGCCCCGGCGGCGGCTCCGGCCAGCGTGGCGTCGTCGGCTCCCGGCCCGCCCGGGTCGGTGTCGGCCCCGGGGTCGGCGAGCAGGTCGGCGGGGTCGGCGACCAGCCGTTCGGTGCCGTCGGCGACGTCGAACATCCAGAGTGCGTCGACCGGGTCGGTGGGGCCGCCGGAACGGAGGAAGACCACCCGGGAGCCGTCGCTCGCCACCGTCACGGCCCGGGGCGCGCCGCGGCTGAAACGGCGGGTGCGGGCGGCCAACTCGGGGTAGTCCACCCCGTGATCGTAGAGCCGGGCGGTGGTTGATGTGGCCGAGCCGGACCATCGCCGCCCGGTCGGGTGCCGGTAGTCGGGCGGCCACCCTGCGAAGGCGGCAGCAACTCCCTCCAGTAGGGCGAACCGGACCGGCGGCGTAGAGTTGCCCGGGTGACGAACCCTGCGGTGGCCGTCCCGACTGAGCAGGCCGAGCCGGCCGGCTCCGCTCCGGCCCGGCCCGCCCGGCGGCTGCTGCTGGTGCACGCGCATCCCGACGACGAGGCGATCGGCACCGGCGCCACGATGGCGTACTACGCGGCGGCCGGCGCCGGGGTCACCCTGGTCACCTGCACCCTCGGCGAGGAGGGCGAGATCCACGTACCCGCGCTGCGCGGGTTGGCCGCCGCCGAGGCGGACCAGCTCGGCGGGTACCGGATCACCGAGCTGGCCGCGGCCTGCGCCGCGCTCGGGGTGTCCGACCACCGGTTCCTCGGCGGTGCCGGCCGATACCGCGACTCGGGGATGATGGGGCTGCCCACCAACGACCACCCGAGGGCGTTCTGGCGGGCCGACCTGGACGAGGCCGCCGGCCACCTGGTCGAGATCATGCGGGAGGTACGACCGCAGGTGCTCGTCACCTACGACCCGAACGGCTTCTACGGGCATCCCGACCACATCCAGGCGCACCGGGTGGCGATGCGGGCGGCCGAACTCGCCGCCGCCGAGGGCTTCGGGCCGGACAAGATCTACTGGACGGCGATGCCGAGGAGCGTGCTGGAGGCCGGTCTGGCTGCCTTCGCCGAGGCCGGTGACAATCCGTTCGCCGGCACCGAGCAGGCCGACGACCTCCCGTTCGGCACCCCGGACGAGCAGATCGCGGCCCGGATCGACGGCACCGACCAGCACGCCGCCAAGGAGGCGGCGATGCGGGCGCACGGCACGCAGATCCCGGACGACTCGTGGCTCTACTCGATCGCCAGCAACTTCGGCGGCGAGTTCATGGGCGTCGAGTACTACACCCTGGCGGTCGGTACCCGGGGTCCGGGCGCCGGGCCGTACGACTGGGAGGACGACCTCTTCGCCGGACTGCCCGACGCGAGCGCCGACGTGGCGCCGGGTGCCGACGCGGGTGCGGGCGCCGAGGCCGGCGACCGGCCCGACCCGGTGGCCGTGGCACCGCCGCCCCCGACCGGTACGCCGGCGGAGGCGGGCGCGCGGTGAGCCTGCCGAGCGCGCCCGTGTCGACCCCCGAGGAGTTGCGACCCGATCCGCCGCCGCCCGCCGGGCCGTCGGCGGTGTACCGGGCGGTCGACCTGGTGCTGCGGGTGGTCGGTGGCGCGGTCGCGGTGGCAGCCGCCGCGGTCACCGCCGTGCTGGAGCTGATCCTGTCGACGTGGCGGGTCGGCGGCATGCTGATCGGGGTGTCGGTGCTGGTCACCGTGCTGGCGAACGTGGCGTTGGGCTGGTTCGCGCCCCGGGCGGTGGGCCGGCGCTGGGCGCTCGCACTGCCCGCCGTGGTCTGGTTCGCCCTGATGGTGCTCGCGGCCGGCGGCACCGCCGAGGGCGACGTGCTGATCGCCGCCGACAACTGGGTCGGGCTGGTGATGATCTTCGCCGGCTCGGTGACCTTCGCGGTGATGGGCTTCCGGATGCTGATGAACCCGCGCACCCCGGCGCCCCCGCCGCTGCAGCCCTGATCCACCCGCGTTCCCCGGCTCCTCGCTGTGCGCGCCATGGATCCGCTCGGGCACGGGTGGTAGAACTCTGTGGCAGGACGCCCCCGGACGGGTGGGGGCACGAGGCCAGAGGACGTGCGATTGCGATGAGGGAGCGTTGGCTGTCGGTCGGAGTACTCGCGGGCGTGCTGTTCGGGATCAACGTGGCGGCACGCCTGGTGGCCCGGTTCGCCTTCGGTGACGACGCCGAGGTGCAGGACCGGATCTCACTGGGCATGTTCGCCGCGATCGGGCTGGTCCTGGCGACCCTCGCGTTCCTCCGGGGCCAGCGCCGTCCGCTGCCGGACTGGGGCGGGGAGATGGCGCTCGCCGTACTCGTCGCGATGCTGCTGACCGTCTTCGTCGGCCCGTTCGTCAGTGGCAGCCAGCCGTTCGCCTCCGGTGCCGGGGCGTTCTTCTCGCAGATCTGGCTCTACGCCGGCTTCACCCTCGGCGGCGTACTCGTCGGATATCTGCTGCTCACCGCGTTCGGCCGGGACTACCGCTCGCGCTCGCTCAAGCGGTACGCCGAGGCCAAGCAGTCCAAGCCCCGCCGCGTCGTCCGCCGCTGACCTCGGGCTTTCGAGGGATCAGTCCGGGGCGACCCGGGTCTGGTAGGTGTGGTGGGTGCTGAAGCCGAGCCGCCGGTAGAGCGCCACGGCCGCCTCGTTGTGCTCCTCGACCTGGAGGAACGCCCGGGTGGCGCCGAGTTCGGCCGCCCACTGCGCCAGCGCCCGGACCAGGTGCTGGGCCAGCCCCTGGCGGCGGGCCGACGGGACCACCTCGATCAGGCTCAGCCCCAGCCAGCGGCCCCGCCCGGTGACCGTGCCCCGGGCCGTCGCGACCAGCTCCGGCGGATCGTCGGGTCGACCGACCGGCGGCGCATACGCGTGCGCGAAGCGGAGCTGTGGCACGGCGGTGAGGATGTGCCGGGCGGCGGCCGGCAATCCGGCCGGACCCTCGCCGGGGCCGCCCGTGCCGGCGGGAGCATCCTCGGGATCCGCCGGCCGCCCGCCGGCCTGCGCGCCGGGTCGGGCGTACTGCCGGCCCTGTTTCGCCTTGCGCTGGGCGGCCAGGGCCAGCCACTCCGGGGTGGGTGTGCCGGCCAGCTCCGGGCTCGGCAGGTCGGGTCGCTCGGGTACGGCGTCCAGGATCGCCGCCAGCGGAGCGGTCTGCACGAGTACCAGCGGGCGGGTCGACCAGCCGCGCCGGTCCAGGGCCGCCCCGACGGGCGCGGCCAGCGGCAGCGGGACGTTGAACATCGCCGGCCGGCCGCGTTCGGCGTACCAGCGGGTGACCGCGTCGATCGCCTCCTCCAGGGGCCGGTCCGGGTCACCCACCGGCAGCGCGGTGTTCGCCCGCCCGGACCAGCCCTCGGCGGTACGCAGCAGCCAGTCGCCGAGCCGTTCGCGTACCGGGGCGGGCCAGGCCTCGTCCGAGGCGAGTTCGAGTTCGACCACCGCCGCCGCGTTCGGGCGCCGGGCCGGCGGCACCCGCTTGGCCCGGTGCACCTCGCCCAGCGGCACCCGCAGCGGCCCGCTGGCGGTGGCGATCGTGAGATGGGTCTCGGTCAGGTCGACCAGCTCGCCGAGAGCGTCGCTGAACAGGGTACGTCCGCTCTGATTTCCGACAATCCGGCGGACGACGATTCGATGTCCCACATCGCGGCGTCCGAGCACGATCGACCCCCTCCCCGGCGACATACTAGGCTCTTACCGTCGCGGTCGATCGCGGCGTGGCTTGCGGAGGAGAAGATCGGTGACCTACATCATCGCCGAGCCGTGCGTGGATGTGCTCGACAAAGCGTGCATCGAGGAGTGCCCGGTCGACTGCATCTACGAAGGCAACCGGATGCTCTACATCCACCCCGACGAGTGTGTCGACTGCGGGGCGTGCGAGCCGGTCTGCCCGGTGGAAGCGATCTTCTACGAGGACGACGTGCCCGAGCAGTGGAAGGACTACACCACCGCCAACTACGAGTTCTTCGAGGATCTCGGTTCGCCGGGCGGCGCATCCAAGATCGGCAAGGTGGAGAAGGACACCCCGTTCATCGCGGCGCAGCCGCCCCGGGGTGAGCACTGAGCGGCACCGGACCGGTTGCCGGCCGGACACCCGGCGGGTCGCCCCCGGGCCGTACCGGCAACCTGCCCGACTTCCCCTGGGACCTGCTGGAGCCGGCCAAGGCGCTGGCCGGTCGGCACCCGGACGGGATCGTCGACCTCTCCGTCGGTACCCCGGTCGACCCGGTGCCCGCGTCGATCCGGTCCGCCCTGGCGGAGGCCTCGGACGCGCCCGGCTATCCGCTGACCGCCGGCTCGCGGGCCCTGCGCGCCGCCCTCACCGACTGGGTGGCCCGGAACTGCGGGGCGGATCCGGAGGCCGTCGGGGTGCTGCCGACCATCGGCTCCAAGGAGCTGGTCGGCTGGCTGCCGACCCTGCTCGGGCTCGGTCCCGGGGACGTGGTGGTGATCCCGAAGGTCTGTTACCCGACGTACGAGGTCGGGGCGCGGCTGGCCGGGGCGGAGGTGGTCCGGGCGGATGCCCTGACCGCGCTCGGCCCCGATCCCCGGGTACGGCTGGTCTGGGTCAACTCGCCGTCCAACCCGACCGGCCGGGTGCTGCCGCCGGAACACCTGCGCAAGATGGTGGACTGGGCCCGCGAACGCGACGTCGTGCTGGCCAGTGACGAGTGCTACCTCTCGCTGGGCTGGGAGGAGACGCCGACCTCGATCCTCGACCCGGCGGTCTGCGGCGACGACTGTGCCAACCTGCTGGCCGTGCACTCGCTCTCCAAGCGCTCGAACCTGGCCGGCTACCGGGCCGGCTTCGTCGCCGGTGACCGGGGCGTCGTGGAGACCCTGCTGGCGGTTCGCAAGCACGCCGGGATGATCGTGCCGGCTCCGGTGCAGGCGGCGATGGTCGCCGCGCTCGCTGACGAGGCGCACGTGACCGAGCAGCGCGCCCGGTATTCCGCCCGCCGCGAGGTGCTGCGGGACGCGTTGGTCAAGGCCGGTTTCGAGATCGACCACTCCACGGCGGGGCTCTATCTCTGGGCGAGCCGGGACGAGGACTGCTGGGCCACGGTGGACTGGTTCGCCCGCCGGGGCGTCCTGGTGGCGCCCGGCGCCTTCTACGGCCCGACCGGCGACCGGCACGTCCGGGTCGCGCTCACCGCGACCGACGAGCGGGTGACCGCCGCCGCCGATCGACTGCTCGGCTGAGTTCTCGGCCCCGGGGTCCTGCTGTGCTGACTCCGCTGCGGCGGATCTTCGCGGCGCGCGGCGCCGGAGAGCGCTCTCGGAACTTTGCCGTTCGGGCTTGACGCCACGGCAACACGCTGGCAACGATGTATGTACATTTCTCGCGTTCGGCGGTTGCCCGACGACGCGAGCCGCAGGGCGTGACACGGCGGACCGCCCGGTCGACGAAGGGACCGGTCCGTGCGTGGGACAACGCGATCCTGGCTCGGCGCTGCGCTGAGCCTCCTCCTGACACTCGTCCCGGTGGCAGTGCCGCCACCGGCCGCCGCCGCCGCACCCGCCTTCGGCGTGCTGGTCTTCTCCAAGACCGCCGGCTTCCGGCACGGCTCGATCGGCCCCGGCGTCGCCGCGATCCAGCAGCTCGGCGCCGCCAACAACTTCACCGTCGAGGCGACCGAGGACGCCGGGGCGTTCACCGACGCCAACCTGGCCCGGTTCGACGCGGTGGTCTGGCTCTCCACCACCGGGGACGTACTCGACACCGCGCAGCAGAACGCTTTCCAGCGCTACATCCAGGCCGGCGGGGGGTACGTCGGGGTGCACGCCGCCTCGGACACCGAGTACGACTGGCCGTGGTACGGAGGGCTGGTCGGGGCGTACTTCGCCTCGCACCCGGCGCCGCAGCCGGCCACCGTCAAGGTCGCCGACCGGGTGCACCCGTCCACCGAGGCGCTGCCGCTGCGCTGGACCCGCACCGACGAGTGGTACAACTTCCGGACCAACCCGCGCGGCAGGGTGCACGTGCTGGCCACCCTCGACGAGACGACGTACACCGGCGGGGGCAACGGGCACGACCACCCGATCGCCTGGTGCCACAACTACGACGGCGGGCGCTCCTGGTACACCGGCGGCGGGCACACCGACGAGTCGTTCGCCGAGCCGCTGTTCCGGGCGCACCTGCTCGGCGGCCTGCGCAGTGCGGCCGGGGTGGAACCGGGGGTCTGCGGCGGCACGGTCGACAGCAGCTTCCAGCAGGTGACCCTGGCCAGGGGGGTGGCCGAGGTCGGCGAGCCGATGAGCCTGACGGTGCTGCCCGACCGGGGCGTACTGCACACCGCCCGGGACGGCACGATCCGGCACACCGACGCCGCCGGCAACACAAAGGTCGCCGGCCGGCTCGCCGTCTACACCTCCGACGAGGAGGGGTTGCAGGGCATCAAGGCCGACCCGAACTTCCGCACCAACCGCTGGGTGTACGTCTTCTACGCGCCACCGCTGAACACACCCGGCGGCGGCGCCCCGGCCACCGGTACGCCGGCCGACTTCGCCCCGTGGAACGGGGTCAACCGGCTCTCCCGGTTCACCGTCCGGGCCGACAACACCCTGGACCTGGCCAGCGAGACGCTGGTGCTGGACGTGCCGACCAGCCGGGGCATGTGCTGCCACGTCGGCGGGGACATCGACTTCGACGCCGCCGGCAACCTCTATCTCTCCACCGGCGACGACACCAACCCGTTCGACTCGGCCGGGTTCAGCCCGATCGACGAGCGGTCCGGCCGGACCCCGGCGTTCGACGCCCAGCGGACCTCGGCGAACAGCAACGACCTGCGCGGCAAGGTGCTGCGGATCAGGCCGGGCGCGGGCGGCGGCTACACCGTGCCGGCCGGCAACATGTTCGCGCCGGGCACCCCGAACACCCGGCCGGAGATCTACGCGATGGGCTTCCGCAACCCGTTCCGGATGAGCGTGGACCGGGCCACCGGCGTGGTCTACCTCGGCGACTACGGGCCGGACGCCGGCACCGCCGACCCGAACCGGGGACCGGCCGGGCAGGTGGAGTTCGCCCGGATCACCGCGCCCGGGTTCTACGGCTGGCCGTACTGCACCGGCAACAACGACGCCTACAACGAGTTCACCTTCCCGAGCGGGCCGTCCGGGCCGAAGTACAACTGCGCGGGCGGGCCGGTCAACGACTCGCCGAACAACACCGGTATCCGCAACCTGCCGCCGGCGGTGCCGGCCTGGCTGCCGTACACCGGGTCGCAGCCGCCGGAGTTCCCCGGCGGCGGGCTCTCCCCGATGGCCGGCCCGGTCTACCGGTACGACCCGAACTCGACCTCCGAGGCGGCCTTCCCGGAGTACTACGACGGGACGTTCTTCGCCGGTGAGTTCGGCCGGCGCTGGATCCGGAACATCGTGCTGGACGAGGCGGGAAAGCCGTTCAAGATCAATCCGTTCCCCTGGTCCGGTACCCAGGTGATGGACCTGGAGTTCGGCCCGGACGGCGCGCTCTACGTGCTCGACTACGGCACCGGCTTCTTCAACGGCGACGAGAGAACTCGGCGGTCTACCGGATCGAGTACGCCCGCGCCGGCCGGGCCCCGAAGCCGGTGGTCGCGGCGAGCCCGACCTCCGGAGTGGCGCCGCTGACCGTCAGCTTCTCCTCGGCCGGCACCCTCGACCCGGACGGCGACCCGATCAGCTACGCCTGGGACTTCGACGGCAACGGCAGCACCGACTCCACCGCACCGAACCCGACCTTCACCTACACCGGCAACGGCACCCGGAGCGCGACGCTCACCGTGCGGGACTCGACCGGCAAGAGCGCCACCGGCAGCGTGGTGATCACCGTCGGCAACACCGCACCGACGGTCCGGCTGGAGTTGCCGGCCAACGGCCAGACCTTCGGTTTCGGGGACACGGTGCCGTTCCGGGTGGTGGTCACCGACCCGCAGGACGGCACGATCGACTGCTCCCGGGTCAGGGTCAACTACCTGCTCGGGCACGACTCGCACGCGCACCAGCTGGCCAGCGCGCAGGGCTGCACCGGCACGCTGCGCACCCTGGCCGACGGCGAGCACGACGTCTCGGCCAACATCTTCGGCGTCTTCGACGCGGAGTACACCGACAACGGCGGGGGCGGGCAGGCGCCGCTGACCACGCACGCGCAGAGCATCCTGCAACCCCGGGTACGCCAGGCCGAGCACTACTCGTCGAGCAGCGGGGTGCAGACCAGCGCGCCGGGGCAGGCGCACGGCGGCCGGGCGGTCGGATACATCGACAACGGGGACTGGATCGCGTTCACGCCGTACGACCTGACCGGGGTACGGTCCTTCTCGGCCCGGGTCGGCGCGAACGTCGGCGGGCACACCCTGGAGTTCCGGATCGGCTCGCCGACCGGGCAGTTGGTCGGCTCGGCGACGGTGCCGGCGACCGGCGGCTACGGCGAGTTCCGGGAGGTGACCGGCGGCATCACCGCACCGGCCGGCAGCCACGAGCTGTACCTGGTGTTCCGGGGCACCGGCGGCGGGCTCTACGACATCGACGAGTTCACCCTGCTCGGTTCCGGCGGCGGGCCGGGCCCCGAGCCGACCGGCAACCTGGCGCGCAACCGGCCGGCGACCGCGTCCAGCGTGCAGGCTGCCGACGTGCCCGCCTCGGCGGCGGTGGACGGCAACCCGGCGACCCGCTGGTCGTCGACGTTCGCCGACCCACAGTGGATAACCGTCGACCTCGGAGCGTCGTACCAGGTCAGCCGGGTACGCCTGAACTGGGAGGCGGCGTACGGCAGCGCGTACCAGATCCAGACCTCGGCCGACGGCAACACATGGACCACGGTGAAGGCGGTGACCGGGGCGGACGGCGGCGTCGACGACCATCCCGGGCTGACCGGCACCGGCCGGTACGTCCGGATCAACGGCACCGCCCGGGGCACCGGCTTCGGCTACTCGCTCTGGGAGTTCGAGGTCTACGGGACCCCGTCCGGACCGAGTGGCGGGGGAAACCTGCTGCTGGACAAGCCGGCGACGGCGTCCAGTGTGGAGGGTGCCGACGTGCCCGCCTCCGCGGCGGTGGACGGCAACCCGGCGACCCGCTGGTCCTCGCTGTTCACCGACGCACAGTGGATCCGGGTCGACCTCGGCTCGGCGCAGCCGATCGGCCGGGTCAAGCTGGTCTGGGAGGCGGCGTACGGCAGCGGGTACCAGATCCAGACCTCGGCCGACGGCACCACCTGGACCACCGTGCGGTCGGTGACCGGCGGCGACGGCGGCACCGACGAGCACACCGATCTCGGCGCCACCGGCCGCTACCTGCGGATCAACGGCACCGCCCGGGGCACCGGCTACGGCTACTCGCTCTGGGAACTGGAGGCGTACCCGGGCTGACGCCCGGCACCGGGGTCGGCCGACGCTCGCACGGGTCGGCCGACCCTCTCGGCGGGCCTCGGCCGGCGTCGGTGTCGTCGGGCGAGCCTCGCCGATCGATGTCGGTGTCGTCGGGGATGAGCCTCGCCGGTCAGTCGGTGGGCGCGGTGGCCCGGAGGCCGTAGAGCAGCGGGATCCGTGGCTCGTCGGACGGCAGCCGCCACCAGCCGCGTGCCGTCCTGGTCATCCGGGGCCAGCGCGGCCAGGGCACCTCGTCGGTCTCCCGCAGCGCGGTCACCCGCAGGCCGGCACCGACAAGTGCGGTGACCAGTTCACCGAGGCCGTGCGACCACTCGTAGCTCACCGTCGGCCCGTCCAGCGGCGGCCCGTCGGTGTAGCTGTGCGCGGAGTCGAGCCGGCGGGGACCGTCGCCGGCCAGGTAGTCGTGCCGGAGCACCAGGTCGGTGCCCTCGTCCGGGGCCGGAACGAGGCCGAGCGCGGCCAGCAACGGGTGGAACTCCACCACGTACACGCTTCCGCCGGGCCTGAGCAGGTCGGCGACCACACCGGCCCAGCGGTCCAGGTCGGGCAGGTAGACCAACGCGCCCTTGCCGGTGTAGACGACGTCGAACCGGCGACCGGAGAGGGCCTGCGCGGCGTCGAAGACGTTCGCCCGCACGTACTCGATGTCGAGCCCGGCCTCGGCGGCGATCCGCCGGGCCGCCGTGACGGCCGCGCCGGAGATGTCGAGGCCGACCGTCCGGGCGCCGCGTCGGGCGAACGCCGCCGTCTCGGTGCCGAGATGGCACTGTAGGTGCAGCACGTCGCGGCCGGACAGGTCGCCCAGGTCGGCCCACTCGAACTCGGCGAACCAGAACTCGGCATCCCGGCTGCCGACGCCGTAGAACTCGCTGGCCAGGTGGACCGGTGTCCGGGCGTCCCAGTTGGCCTCGATCTCGCGCATCATGCCGCTGACGGCTTCGTCGAAGGTCACCCGTCCATCCAGCCACGACCGGCCGGGCCGTGTAAAGACCGGCGGTGTAGCGGGGCGGCGGTGCAGCGGGGCGGCGGTGTAGGGAGCCGGCGTCGCCGGGCCGGGCGATTCATATCAATAACTTAAATAAGTTTGTGATACACTCACGCCGTGTCCGAGCTGAGCGTCACCGAGCTGGCCTCCACGCTGGAGGACTTCAACCGGATCTTCATCCGGCTGCCGACCGTGCACCGGCTGAACTTCACCACCCTCTCCGTGCTGCACACCCTGCGGTACGGCGGGCCGAAGCGGCTCACCGAGCTGACCGCGAGCGAACAGGTCAGCCAACCGGCGATCACCCAGACCGTGACGAAGCTGGAGAACGACGGCCTGGTGCGGCGCGAACCCGACCCCACGGACGGCCGGGCGGTGCTGGTGCACATCACCGACGACGGGGCCGCGATCGTGGACAGCAGGCGGGCCAGCCGGGTGGCGCACCTGACCGAACTGGCCGGCCGACTCACGGCGGAGGAGCGTGCGGCGATCGCGGCCGCCCTGCCGGCCCTGGCCCGACTGCGTGAACTCGACCGGCAGCGCGACGGCGGGGGCGCGGCCCCACAGCGCGACAGCAGCACCCGGAGGTGACAGTGAACGACCCCTTCCCACTACGACCCGAGCCGATCCACGTGCCCGACGAGGTGCTCGCCGACCTGCGGCGCCGGCTCGACCTGACCCGGTGGCCGGACGACACCGGAAACGAGGACTGGCACTACGGCGTCAACGCTGACTACCTGCGGGAACTCGTCGACTACTGGCGGGACGGGTACGACTGGCGCACGGCCGAGGCCGCGATCAACGCGTACCAGCACTACCGGGTCGAGGTCGACGGTGTCCCCGTGCACTTCATGCGCCGGCCCGGCGTCGGCCCGAACCCGACCCCGTTGATCCTCTCGCACGGCTGGCCGTGGACGTTCTGGCACTGGTCGAAGGTGGTCGACCCGCTGGCCGACCCCGGGGCCTACGGCGGAGACCCGGCCGAGGCGTTCGACGTGATCGTCCCGTCGCTGCCCGGATTCGGATTCTCCGGCACCCGGCCGGACATGAACTTCTGGAAGATCGCCGACCTCTGGCACATCCTGATGACCTCCACGCTCGGCCACCGGCGCTACGCGGCGGCCGGGTGCGACGTCGGAGCCCTGGTCACCGGCCAGCTCGGGCACAGATACCCGGCCGAGCTGTACGGCATGCACATCGGGTCGGGCCAGAAACTCACGATGTTCAACGGCGACCGGGCCTGGGACCTCAGCGGCGGGCAGCCGATCCCGGCCGGGCTGCCGGCCGAGGCGCACGCCCGGATCGTCGCGCTGGACAGGCGTTTCGCCGTGCACCTGGCCGCCCATGTGCTCGGCCCCAGCACGCTCGGCTACGGGCTGACCGACTCACCGGTCGGGATGCTCGGCTGGATCCTGGAACGCTGGGTGAAGTGGAGCGACAACGGCGGTGACATCGAGTCGGTCTTCAGCAAGGACGACCTGCTCACCCACGCCATGATCTACTGGGTGACCGGCACGATCTCCACCTCGATCCGCACCTACGCCAACAACAACCGCTACCCCTGGACGCCGTCCCACGACCGCTGGCCGGTGGTCGAGGCACCCACCGGGATCACCTTCGTCGGCTACGAGAACCCGCCCGGCGTGACCACCGAGCGGCGGGTCGAGCACTTCCTCGGCAGCGACCGCGCCGGCTGGTACAACCACGTCAACCTGACCGTGCACGAGCGCGGCGGGCACTTCATCCCGTGGGAGATCCCCGACGCGTGGGTGGCCGACCTGCGCCGCACCTTCGCGACAGCGCGCCGGATGCGTGCGGTGGACGGCAGCCGCTGAGGCGACCCGGCTCGCCCGCCGACGAGAGCGGGCATTCGCCCGCCGACGAGCGGGACTCTCGCCCGGACGAGCGGGGCCTCAGCTCCAGTTGCGGCGGAACCAGCGCCGCACCAGCGGCGGCACGACCCAGGAGTAGACGCAGAACAGCAGCCAGAGCAGCCCGGCCACCCCCGCCACCATGGGCAGCCCGGCCGCGCGCAGCCCGAAGATCAGGACGAGCGCGCCGAGCCAGACCTTCAGCGGACCGAAGCGCAGCACCGGGCGTATCGGCAGCATCAGGGGATGCCG
The DNA here is from genome assembly GCF_049179135.1 of Plantactinospora sp. WMMB782. NCBI lineage: Bacteria > Bacillati > Actinomycetota > Actinomycetes > Micromonosporales > Micromonosporaceae > Plantactinospora > Plantactinospora sp. WMMB782. Next base: position 3,774,155 of record NZ_JBMHMC010000007.1, read on the forward strand.
GGCGATCTTCAGCTCCAGCGCGGACTCGGCGAGCGACTGCTCGCTGGGCATCGCGGCGGCGGCCTGCCGGTAGCCCTCGTACGCCGTGTCGATCCGGCCACGGGCCGCGCTGGTGCCGCCGAGCAGGGCGTGCGCGCCCGGGTGCTCCGGATGGGCGGCGACGAACTCGCGGCTGATCCGCTCGGCGGTGCGGTCGTCGCCGCCGGCGAAGGCCACCTGGATACGGGTGGCGTAGACGATCGGCGCGTCCGGCTCCAGGGCCATGGCCCGCTCGACGAGCTTCGCCGCCTTCTCCGGCTGGCCGTTCGCCGCGCAGACGTCGGCGTAGGTGCAGAGCAGGTCGACGTCGTGCGGTGCCTGGGCCAGCCCGTCGAGCAGGGCCCGCTCGGCGACCTGCGGACGGCCGAGCCGGTGCTCGGCCCGGCCGAGGTGCCATAGCAGGTCGGGATTCGGCCCGACGGCGGCCAACCCGGCGCCGGCCGCCTCGACCACCTCGGACCAGCGGTCCAGCTGGCCCAGCGCGGAGCAGCGCAGCAGGGTCGCGGGCAGGTCGACCGCGTCGGCGGCCGGTAGCCTGGCCAGCTCCGCCAGGGCCTGCTGCGGCCGGTCCGCCAGCAACAGGGCCTCGGCGCGGGCCAGCACCGGTGAGCGGGTGGTCAACGGACCAGCACCAGGATGAGAATACCCTCCAGCACGCCGAAGCCGATCGCCGCGGCGAACCCGGGGCCGATCAGGCTGGCGGGTTCCCCACCGCCGTAGGTGTAGGCCCGGAACGGCGCCCGCTGGAAGGACAGCGCCGCCAGCCAGACGAGCACACCGGTGACCATGCCGGCCAGCCGTACCGCCGAGTTGCCGTCGACGGCCGCGCTGACCGCGAGCCGGGCGCCGAAACCCACCAGCCCGGCCGCGCCGATCGCGGCCAGGCGGCGGCCGGGCAGCCCCAGCCGCCCGCCGTTGAGCACCCCCAGCGCGGCGGCGGCCAGCGGGCCGCCGAAGACGGCGGGAACCAGGATCGACTCAGGGCGCCAGGGCGGCTTGCCGGCCGCCGGCCGCTCCTGGATCGTCGGGCTGAACAGCTCGTCCTGCATCAGGTTCCCATCTCCGCGGTCGAGGGCGCCGGCACAGCATAGTGACCGTCCAGGAACGACCCGACAGGATAACGGCCGGACCGGAGCAACCGGTCGACCGATGACCCCGGCGGCCGACCAGGGCCAGCGTGGTCGACCAGGGCCAGGGCGGTCGACCAGGGCCAGGGCGGCCGACCAGGGCCAGGGCGGCGGCGCCGGGCCGGGAGCTGAAGAACTGCCGACGCGCCGTCCGAAGGCTAGGGTGGGCGGATGACGGAGCAACCCTTCGTGCTGGTCCGCGGCGAGGTGGTCCGGGAGGTACCCCCGGAGATCGCCCGCTTCTCGGTGACGGTCGCCGCCCGGGACCGGAACCGCCCCGCCGCACTGGCCCGGCTCGCCGAGCGCTCCGAGGCGGTCCGCACGCTCGTCGACGGGTACGGCGACGCGATCGAGCGCCGGGAGACCGGCAACCTGTGGGTACGCCCCGAGCTGAAACGCTCCGGCGAAAAGGTCACCGGGTACGCCGGCAGTGCCACCACCACCGTCACGGTGACCGACTTCGGGGTGCTCGGCGAGCTGATGCTCCGGCTCGCCGACCAGGACCAGAGCACCGTGGCCGGACCGTGGTGGGAACTGCGGCCGGGCAGCCCGGTGCACCGGGCAGCCCGGCGGGCCGCGGTCGCCGAGGCGATCGCCCGGGCCCGGGAGTACGCCGACGCGCTCGGCGCCGAGGTGACCGCCCTGCTCCAGCTCTCCGACGCGGGCCCGACCGCGCAGCCGTTGATGATGACCCGGGCCGCACACACGATGAGTTTCGCGGCGGCCGGGGGAGCGCCGCCGGAACTCGAACTCGACCCGCAGGTGCAGAGCGTGCAGGCCGCCGTCGAGGCCCGGTTCGCGATCACCCCGCCGCCGCTCGCGGACGGCCCGTCGGCGGGCGGCGGCCACCGGGCGGCGGCGGGATAGCTCCGCCGGTGCCCAGCAGACCGTCACCGCAGACGCTCGGCCAGCTGGTCGACCGGGCCCGGGGGCTGGCGTCGACCGGCCGGCGCCGGTTGCTCGGCGTCACCGGCGCCCCGGCGGCCGGCAAGTCGACCCTGGCCGGGCTGCTGGTGACGGCCCTGCCCGGGGTCGCCGAACTGGTGCCGATGGACGGCTTCCACCTGGCCGGGGTCGAGCTGCACCGGCTCGGCCGGCACGCCCGCAAGGGTGCCCCGGACACCTTCGACGCGGCCGGTTTCGTCGCGCTGCTGCGCCGGCTGCGGGCCGGCGAAGAGACGGTGTACGCGCCAGAGTTCCGACGGGAGCTGGAGGAGCCGGTCGCCGGGGCGATCCCGGTCCCCCCGTCGGTGCCGCTGGTGGTGGTCGAGGGGAACTACCTGCTGCTGCCCGACCAGCCCTGGGCACAGGTGCGCGGACTTCTCGACGAGGTGTGGTATCTCGACCTCGACGAGGCCGAGCGGCTGCACCGGCTCACCGAGCGGCACATCGCCTTCGGTCGCGCCCCGGCGGAGGCGGCGGCCCGGGCCCGGGGCACCGACCAGCGCAACGCCGAACTGATCGCCGGCACGGCCGACCGGGCCGACCTCGTCGTCCGGATGGCACCGTCCACTCCGGCCTGATTCCGCAGCTGGATTCCCGTGTGGCGTCGGCTCCGTTCCGAGTTGGGGCCATAGGTTCCGGATTGCTCACTGCCCAACGGTTGGTACCAGTACCCGGCGGGGTGATGGCGAAGCGCATCGAGGACTGGTAGACCGATCGGCGAAGCTGTTTGGACCGTTGGTCGGCGTCGGCGACGATCGGCAGGAGCGCGACTATCGGCAGGAGAGCCGTGTCAGTTCGGAGACTGTTGGCCGGGTACGCCGGGGTGAACGCCGTGCTGCTGGTCGGCTTCTTCGTGCTTCCGCTGCCGCGGCCGGCGGTGACCGTCGCGTTCGGGTTGACCAGTATGGCGGCCGTCGCGGTCGGGGTCCGCCGGCACCGGCCGGAGCGGGCGTACGCCTGGTGGCTCCTCGCCGCCGCGCTCGGGGTCTTCGCGGCCGGCGACACCGTCTACCTGCTCGCCGCGAACCTGCCGCTCGGCGACTCCGCGGCCAACTCCGGGCTCGTCTCCGACCTCTGCTATCTGGCGATGGTGCCGCTGATCGGCGCCGGCCTGCTCGGGCTGACCCGTTCCTCCGCCGGCGCCCGGGACCGGTCCGGGCTGCTCGACTTCCTCATCTTCACCACCGCCGCCGCCTTCCTGCTCTGGGTGCTGGTGATCCGGCCGTACCTGGTCGACCCGGGGCCGGACACGTTCGAGCACTCGGTGTTGGCCGCGTACGCGCTGCTGGACGTGCTGTTGCTGGCCACCGCCGTACGGGTGGCGGTCACCTCGCGGGGCAGCGTCGCCGGGCTGCTGCTGGCCACCGGCGCGGCCGGGATGCTCGTCGCCGACGTCGTCTACGGTGCCGCGCTGCTGCGCGGCGACTGGCAGCCGGGCGGCCCGACCGAGCTGGGCTGGTTCGCCTTCTACATCGGCTGGGGTGCCGCCGCGCTGCACCCGTCGATGGGAACGCTCACCGAGCCGGCCGCGCCGCCGGACAGCGAGATCGACAAGACCCGGCTGGTACTGCTCGGCATCGCCGCCACGCTCGCCCCGGCGGTGCTGCTCTACGAGGTGGTGAACGGGGACGTCCGGGACGGCGCGGTGATCGCCGTGGTCGGCGGGGTGGTCTTCGCCCTGGTGCTGAGCCGGCTCGCGGACGCGGTGGACGGGCACCGGCAGGCGGTTACCAGGGAGCGGAGCCTGCGGCAGTCCGGTGCCGAGCTGGTGGCCGCGACCGACACCGCCGAGGTACGCCGGGCGGTGCGTACCGCCGTGGCCCGGCTGGTGCCCCGGCAGTCCGCGCACCGGATGGTCTTCACCATCAACCACAGCGACGGGGTGCCGGCGGCCACCGTCAGCATCTGGGGCCCGGGGATGGCCGCGCCGTCGCCGTTCTATCCCGCCCCGCCCACCGCCGCCGCCCGGCGCAGCCGGCTGCTCCGGGTCCGGACCCTGCAACCGGCGCTGGCCGAGCAGTTGGGCGGCTTCGAGACCGTGGCGGTCTGCCCGCTGATCGGCGACGGCCGGGTCGACGGCGGGGCCAGCGGCGCCCCCCGGGTCGGCGCGCTGCTGGTGGCCACCGACAGCCGGCTGCTGCCGACGCTGCGGGACTCGCTGGAGGTGCTGGCCGCGCAGGCGGCGATGGCGCTGGAACGGATCAGCCTGGCCCAGGAGATCAACCGCCGGGACAGCGAGGCGTACTTCCGCAGCCTGGTGCAGCACGCGGCGGACGTGATCCTGATCGTCGACGCCGACCACCGGGTCCGGTACGCCAGCCCGTCGGTCCGGGGCGTCCTCGGCATCGAGCCGGCCGACTGCACCGACCTGGGGACGGTGCTCTCGCCGGAGGACCAGCGCTCGGTCGCCGCCCTGCTCGACTCGGCGCTCGCCGAAGCCGACCGTCGCGGGGTCGACTGGAGCGTGCGCCGCCCCGACGGGCAGCGGGTGCAGTTGGAGGTGACCTGCCGGGACCTGCGCCGGGACCGGGCGGTACGCGGCTTCGTGCTGACCCTGCGGGACATCACCGAACGGGTGCGCCTGGAGCAGGAGCTGACCCACCGGGCGGTGCACGACGCGCTGACCGGGCTGGCCAACCGGGCGTCCTATCAGGACCAGGTCTACGAGGCGGTGGAGAAGGCCCGGGACGGTGCGGCAACCGTGGGCACCCTCTCCATCGACCTGGACGAGTTCACCACGGTCAACGACACGCATGGGCACGCGATCGGGGACGCGCTGCTGGTCGCCGCCGGGCACCGGCTGCGGGAGAGTGTCGGGCCGAACGACCTGGTGGCGCGGCTCGGCGGCGACGAGTTCGCCGTACTCGTGCCGCAGGCGGAGTCCCCGGAGCAGGTCGAGGCGGTCGCCGACCACCTGGTCCGGGCGCTGGCCGAGCCGCTGACGGTGGGCGACACCGTGGTCAGCGGGACGGTCAGCGTCGGGGTGGCCACCACCGACGACGCCAGCGACGCCGGTGAGCTGCTGCAACGGGCCGACCTGGCGCTCTATGTCGCCAAGGGGGCCGGCAAGGGGCGCTGGTGCCGCTACCAGTCCGAGCTGCACACCGCGATCGTGGAGCGGCTGGAGTTGCGGGCGGCGCTGACCGAGGCGGCGAAGACGCTCAGCTTCTCCGTCGACTACCAGCCGATCGTCGACATGCGGACCGGGGCGGCGGTCGGCTTCGAGGCGCTGGCCCGCTGGCACCACCCGGCGCGCGGGCCGGTGCCGCCGGAGCAGTTCATCGGGCTGGCCGAGGAGACCGGGCTGATCGAGCCGATCGGTGACTACGTGCTGCGCCAGGCGACCGGTGCGGTCGCCGGGTGGCGCGCGCAGCGGGGCGCTACGGGTGCGCCGTACGTCAGCATCAACGTCTCGGCCCGGCAGTTGCGTACACCCTGCTTCGTGGCGTCGGTGCGGGCGGCGCTGGCCGCCGCCGACGTACCGCCGGACCGGGTGATGCTGGAGATCACCGAGAGCCTGCTGCTGCGGGACCAGGAGCCGGTCTGGGCAGAGCTGGCGGAGCTGCGCGCCCTCGGGCTGCGGGTCGCCATCGACGACTTCGGCACCGGGTTCTCGTCGCTGAGCTACCTCCAGCAGATGCCGGCCGACGTACTCAAGATCGATCGGTCGTTCACCGAGACCGTGGCGTCGTCGCGGCGGCAGCGGCTGCTGGTGGAGGGGATCATCCGGCTCGCTGGCACCCTCGGGCTGGACGTCATCGCCGAGGGGGTGGAGACGGAGGCGGTCCGGACCATCCTGCTGGACATGGGCTGCGCGTCCGGGCAGGGCTACCTCTTCGCCCGCCCGCTCAAGGACGGGGACGTGCTGCGCTGGCTCGACGAGCGAACGGTACCGGCCGTACTGCCCAAACCCCGCCCGGCCGCCGAGTGAGCCGGTCCGCTCGGCTTTCCGGGCGGGGCGGGTGGGTTCAGCCGGCGGCCGGGGTGAGCGGGCGGCGGACCCGGGCCGGGTTGCCGACGGCGAGTACCCCGGCCGGCAGGTCCCGGGTGACGACGCTGCCGGCGCCGACCACGGTGTCCCGGCCGATGGTGACCCCGCCGAGCACGATCACCCCGCCGCCGAGCCAGACGTTGTCGCCGATCGTGATCGGCCGGGCCGCCTCCCAGCCGGCCCGGCGCTGTTCCGGATCGACCGGGTGGTGCGGGGTCAGCAGTTGCACGTTCGGCCCGACCTGCACGTCGGCGCCGATCTCGATCGCGGCGACGTCGAGCAGTACGGCGTTGACGTTCAGGTAGGAGCGGTCGCCGATCCGGATCTGGCCGCCGTAGTCGCAGTGGAACGGCGGCCTGACCACCACCTGCTCGCCGACAGCGCCGAGCAGCTCGCGCAGCAGCGCCCGGTGCCGCTCCGGCTGGTCGGCCGGCGTCGAGTTGTAGCGCTGCGTCAGCACGGCGGCCCGGCCGGCCAGCGCGACCAGCTCGGGGTCGTCGGCCCGGTAGAGGTCACCGGCGAGCATCCGCTCCCGCTGGGAGCGCGGGTCCGCGCCGGTCTCCATCGTCGCGCCCGGCCGGCTCAGTCGTTGGCGTGCAACGCCGCGTTGAGTTCGATGCCCCGGCCGGTGCGCGGCTTCGCCTCCAGCGCGCCGGTCACCGAGTTGCGCCAGAAGAGCAGCCCGTTCACCCCGGACAGCTCGCGGGCCTTCACCACCCGGCCGTCCGGCAGGGTCACCTTGGAACCGGCGGTGATGTAGCAGCCGGCCTCGACCACGCAGTCGTCGCCGAGCGAGATCCCGATCCCGGCGTTGGCGCCGAGCAGGCTCCGCTCGCCGATCCGGACCTTCTCCTTGCCGCCGCCGGAGAGGGTACCCATGATCGAGGCGCCGGCACCGACGTCGGAGCCGTCCCCGACCACCACCCCGGCGACGATCCGGCCCTCCACCATCGAGGCGCCGAGCGTGCCGGCGTTGAAGTTGCAGAAGCCCTCGTGCATGACCGTGGTGCCGCTGGCCAGGTGCGCGCCGAGGCGTACCCGGTCGGCGTCGGCGATCCGGACGCCGGACGGGACGACGTAGTCGGTCATCCGGGGGAACTTGTCGACGCCGTAGACGGCCAGGTGCCGGCCGGCACCCCGCTCGATGACCCGCAGCTCGTCGACCCGCTCCGGCGGGCACGGCCCGGCCGAGGTCCAGGCGACGTTCGCCAGCACCCCGAAGATGCCGTCGAGGTTCAGCTCGTTGGGCCGGACCAGGCGGTGCGAGAGCAGGTGCAGCCGGAGGTACGCGTCGGCGGCGTCCTTGATCGGGTCGGCCAGCGAGCCGATCTCGGTGACCACCACGGCGGTACGCAGCCCCGGCAGCGCCCGGTCGCCGAGCGCGCCCGGCGGCAGGTCGAGCACGTCGCCGTCGTCGCCCGCGACGAGTGGCGACGGGCCGAGACCGAGCTTGCCGGTCGGATACCACGTGTCGAGCACCTGGTCTCCGGCGAGCGTGGCTACCCCGATCCCCCAGGCGGGCTGTGTGGTCGTCACCGGGTCTACCCCTTCGTCATCCGTCCGCCAGAACCGGCTCGGCCGGGCGTGTGGAACGTCATTCGCGAGCCCTGGACGCATCCCGCCGATACGACCTTGACGGTACCGTCTCCCAGCATGGAGAACCCGCTCACCCCCGAGGTGTTGGCCGATCCGGTGGCGTTGACCCGTGCCCTGGTCGACATCGAGTCCGTCTCGCGGAACGAGAAGGAGATAGCGGACCACGTCGAGGAGGTGCTCAGGAAGGTCCCGCACCTGACCGTGGCGCGGCACAACAACACGATCATGGCGCGTACCGACCTGGGCCGGGCCCAGCGGGTGGTGCTGGCCGGGCACCTGGACACCGTGCCGCTGAACAACAACTTCCCGTCCAGCGTGCAGGGCGACCTGATCTACGGCTGCGGCACCTCGGACATGAAGTCCGGGGTGGCGTACGCGCTGCACCTGGCGGTGAGCGTGCCCGAGCCCCGCTACGACGTGACGTACTTCTTCTACGAGGCCGAGGAGATCGAGTCCCGCTACAACGGGCTGACCCTTGTCGCGCAGGCGCATCCGGAGTGGCTGACCGCCGACTTCGCGGTGCTGCTGGAACCGACGCACGGGGTGGTGGAGGCGGGCTGCCAGGGGACCATGCGGGCGGTGGTCAGCGCCACCGGCCGGCGGGCGCACTCGGCCCGCTCCTGGAACGGGGTGAACGCGATCCACGGCATCGCCGAGGCGATCAACCGGCTGGCGGCGTACCAGGCCCGGATGGTCACCATCGACGGCTGCGTCTACCGCGAGGGGATGAACGCGGTCCGGATCGGCGGCGGGGTGGCCGGCAACGTGGTACCCGACCTCTGCGAGATGGAGGTGAACTACCGGTTCGCCCCGGACCGGACCGCGGAGCAGGCGGAGGCGCACCTCCGCGAGGTCTTCGACGGGTACCAGGTCCGGGTGACCGACTCGGCGCCCGGTGCGCTGCCCGGGTTGACCGAGGCGCCGGCCCGGGAGTTCCTGGCGGCGGTCGGTGCGGATCCGATCGGCAAGCTCGGCTGGACGGACGTGGCGCGGTTCGCCGCCCTCGGCATCCCGGCGCTGAACTTCGGGCCCGGCGACCCGAACGTGGCACACGCTCCCGACGAGCACGTCGAGATCGGCAAGATCCGGGACGGTGCCGCCACCCTGCACCGCTGGCTCGCCTCGCACTGAGCCGAGCCGTACCGGACGTATCCGGGCTGTCGCCGGGTCGGGACCCGGCCCGGCGCCGGTCGGCGGTGGCCCCTCTGCCGCCGACCGGCGCCGGTTTCCCCGTGGGTCAGGTCGGCGGACTAGCCGTCGACGTGCTGCTGCGTACGCGATTCCTGCTCCGACACCGAGACCTCCTCGATGGCGCCGGCCGGTGCGGCGTTGCGTGCCATCCGGCGCTCCGCGACCACCGCCCGGATCCGGCGCTGCATCTGTCGTCGCAGTCGGATGATCTCCCCGCTGGTCATCACCGTTGCCCCCCGAAGGTGCGCGGCCGTGACGTGGGCGCCGCGCGTTCCCCCTTGTGTGATTGGTAAGACGCCGGTCAACCCCGTTTGGTTGCCTCGGCGCCGATGTTCGTCCCGTGACGTACGCGATCACGCCACCCCGGCCCCGGTCCACCGGATTACCGTGGAGCCCATGAACCACAGCCAGGGACGAAACGGCAGCCGGGGCCCGGGACCGGAACGGCATCGGGGTGCGGTCACGCTGCGCCGCGAGGCCATCCCGTTGAGTACGGCGGACCAGCGGTTGCTCGACTCCCGCAGCCGGGGCGACTGGAAGACCAAGGACGCCTGGCGGGCCCTGCGGATCCTGTCGGAGTTCGTGGAGGGCTTCGACACCCTGGCCGACCTGCCACCGGCGGTGAGCGTCTTCGGCTCGGCCCGCAGCAAGCCGGACAGTCCGGAGTGCGAGCTGGCCGAACAGTTGGGTGCGGCGCTCGCCGCCGCCGGCTACGCGGTGATCACCGGCGGCGGGCCGGGCGTGATGGAAGCGGCCAACCGGGGCGCGACCGAGGCGGGCGGGCTCTCGGTCGGGCTCGGCATCGAGCTGCCGTTCGAGCAGGGCATCAACGACTGGGTCGACATGGCGATCGACTTCCGGTACTTCTTCGCCCGCAAGACGATGTTCGTCAAGTACGCCCAGGCGTTCGTGGTGCTGCCGGGCGGCTTCGGCACCCTGGACGAGCTGTTCGAGGCGCTGACCCTGGTGCAGACCGGCAAGGTGACCCGGTTCCCGGTGGTGCTGATGGGTACGACCTACTGGCGCCCGCTGCTCGACTGGCTCCGGGACACGCTGGCCGCCGACGGGAAGATCAGCCCGGCCGACCTGGAACTGATCATCGTCACCGACGACGTCAGCGCCGCCGTCCGGCACATCGTGGACGCGGACGCGGCGCTGGCCGCCGAGCAGGAGGCGTTGCAGGAGACCGCGATAGCCCAGGCCGAGGCGGCCCAGCAGTCCGCCGCCGGAGGACGCAACTCCCGCTGAGCCGCCCCGCCCGACCGACGGGTGCGCCGGCTACGACAGCACCTGGATGCTGCCGGGGGAGAAGGCCGTGGAGTCACCGGGCGGAAGTGCGATCGACGGGAAGCCGGTGCAGAACCCTCCGGTGTAGACGACGATCGTCGCGTCGGTCTGGTTGCTCACCGTGGTGCCGGTCGGGAAGGCGCCGTACAACCGGTGGCAGCCGGGAGCCGGGTCGACCAGTATGGCGTTCGGGCCGGTGGGACTGCCGATCAGCACCCGGCCCTCGGCGGCCAGGCCGGGCGAGGCGGCGAGCCCGACCGCCGCGCCGGCGAGTACGCCGACCACCGCCATCCGGGCCGCCCGGCGTCGGGTGCTCGACCGGGTCGCCGTCGTACGGGCCTTTGCTGGTTTCGTGGTCTTCATCAGGATTCTCCCCGGGGATCGACGTGTGGAACACCGGCCAGCCGTCGTCGACCGCGCGATGGTGGATGTGCGGGACATCGGCAGTTGCCGACGGCTGGTTGACCGGCACGCTACGGCGGGGGAACTTCATTCCGCCTTCACCCCGCTGACTCGGTGCTGTCGGGCGGCGGCACGGCAGCCGGTCCCAGGTGGGCTGTCGGCGGTTCCCAGGTGGGAGGTCGGCCGGTTCTCAGACAGGCCGTCGGCGGTTCTCAGGTAGGCCGTCGGCCGGGACCGGTCAGCTGGTCAGATCGGTCGCTGCCCGCAGGGCCGTGTGCAGGTCGACATGTCTGTGCGCCAGGGCCACCGCGCCGTCGCGTACCCGGAACAGCGTCGCGACCCTGGTCGGCGCGGTGCGGCCGGTCTCCGTCGCCGTCGGGTCCGGCCAGCTGGCGTCCTGCTCGACGACGATCGTGTCGTCGCCGACGGGATGCCAGGAGACCGGATGCAGCGCGATCCCCGAGTCGATGATCCACTCGACGAACGCGTCGGCCGGGATCGGGCCGGTCCCGCGCGGCCCGGAGACGTCGACCGGATCGGTCACCGCCGCGCGGGCCGCCGCCAGGTCCCGTTGGTTGACGGCGGCATGCCACCGGGAGGCGGCTTCCTCTAACATGATCCTCCTCCGTATGCGTTTCGCATGCGGGAACCGTATGCGAAACGCATACGCTTGGCAAGCGAGGGGGTCGGTACGGCGGATGGCTTCCGGTGGGCGGGTGCTCTTCTCGTTCGTGCGCTACTGGTCGCGGCGCTGGACCGGCGCCGGGCTCGGCGTCGACGCCGAGCGGGGCCGGGACGTGATGGTCGTGGAGGCGGTCGCGGCGTTGACCGGCCGGGGCGCGGCGACGTCGGTGAACGACGTGGCCCGGGAACTCGGCGTCGACCAGTCCGGCGCCAGCCGCATGGTGACCCGGGCCGAACGGTCAGGGCTGCTCGTCCGGGTACGCCCCTCGGCCGTCGGCGGTACGACGGCGATCTCCGTCACCGACGCGGGCCGGGAACTGCTGCGCGCCGCGTACGCCTGGCAGGAGGAGGTGCTGGACACCCTCACCGCCGACTGGTCCCGAGAGGACGTCCGTAGGCTCGTCGAGTTGATGGGCCGGCTGGTCGAGGCGCAGAACCGCATCGACGCCCGGTAGCCTGTGGGCCCTCACTGTTCCACCCCGCCCAGCCTGGCCCGTACGTCTGCCGCCCGCTCGTGTTGACCCAACAACTCGAGCAGGTCGGCCAGGCCCGCGAAAGCGTCTCGGGCCAGGCCGACGAAGGGTTCCGGAGAGCGGGCCGACATCCGCTCGAAAAGCGATACCCATTCGGCGGCAACGTCTGACACCTCCGCATGACGGCCGATAGTCAACAGTCGGTTGGCGAGGTTGTTCAAGCAACCGGCGAGGTCGGCTTCGAACACGGCGGGGTTGGCGTTGGCGAGTCGGCGGTAGAGGTCGGTGGCTTCGGTGGTGGCGGTGAGGGCCTCTTCCCACCGGCCGAGGTCGAACAGCCGGATGCCGAGGTTGTTCAGCGCCATGGCGAGGTTGGGTTCGAAGGCGGCGGGGTTGGCGTTGGCGAGTCGACGACGGATGTCGACGGCCTCGGTGGTGGCGGTGAGGGCTTCCTCCCGTCGACCGAGTTTCGACAGTCGGATGCCGAGGTTGTTCAGCGCCATGGCGAGGTCGGGTTGGAAGGCGGCGGGGTTGGCGTTGGCGAGTCGGCGGTAGAGGTCGGTGGCTTCGGTGGTGGCGGTGAGGGCTTCCTCCCGTCGACCGAGTTTCGACAGTCGGATGCCGAGGTTGTTCAGGGCACTGGCGAGGTCGGGTTCGAAGGCGGCCGGGATGGTGGCGGCGAGTCGGCGGTAGAGGTCGACGGCTTCGGTGGTGACGGTGAGGGCCTCCTCGCGCCGATCGAGGTCTGACAGCGCCATGCCGAGGTTGTTCAGGGCACTGGCGAGGTCGGGTTCGAAGGCGGCCGGGACGGCGGCGGCGAGTCGGCGACGGATACCGACGACTTCCGTGGTGACGGTGAGGGCCTCCTTGAGCCGGCCGAGGTTGGACAGCGTCATGCCGAGGTTGGTGAGGGAGCTGGCGAGGTTCGGTTCGAAGGTGGCGGGGTTGGCGGTGGCGAGTCGGCGGTAGAGGGCGGTGGCTTCGGTGGTGGCGGTGAGGGCTTCTGTCCGCTGGCCGAGGTCGGACAGCCGGATGCCGAGGTTGGTGAGGGAGCTGGCGAGGTCGGGCTCGAAGGTGGCGGGGTTGGCGTTGGCGAGTCGGCGGTAGAGGCCGGTGGCTTCGGTGGTGGCGGCGAGGGCTTCTGTCCACTGGCCGAGGTCGGACAGCCGGATGCCTAGGTTGTTCAGGGAGCTGGCGAGACCGACTTCGGAGGTGGCGGGGTTGGTGGCGGCGAGTCGGCGGTAGAGGTCGACGGCTTCGGCGGTGGCGCTGAGGGCTTCTTCCCGCAGGCCGAGGCTCGACAGCCGATTTCCCAGATTGTTCAGGGATCCCGCCAGGTCGGGTAGATGCGGCGGCTCGTCGCGGCCGACGAGAAGGCGCTTGAGTTCGACCGCCTCCTGGCAGAAGCTCAGTGCTTCGGCCCGTCGGCCCTGTTTCGCGAGCCGGACTTCCAGGTCCCACGCAGTCCGGGCGAGTTGGGAAAGCATGCTCGGGTCATGGCGACGCACGATCTCCCGCTCATGGTGGTGAGCCTCTCGCAGGTCGTTTATGTCATCACCCGCTGGTTGTGGCCACACGTCGACCCGCCAGTGCCAGTAGTCGGCCGCCCGGCGGTGAGCGGCCACGATCTCCGGTGCATGTCCCTCGCCTAGGCGACGCTGGAGTTCGGTGGCGGTCCACCTGTGCATGAACACGGTCGGCCCGGCGCCCCCGTCGGTCAGGGTGAGCAGACCCGACGCGGCGCAGGCGCCGATCAGCCCCGGCAGATCGACGTCGGCCCGGACCGGGGGCGTCGGCCGGACGGCGAGATGGGGCAGCAGACGTACCCGGACCGGCTCGGGAATCTTCTGCCAGTCCCGCTCGTCGGGTGGGATGCCCGCCTCACCGAGAATCCGGAGAACCTGCTGCTGGGCGTCGAACCACCGGTCCGGGTTGGCGACCGCCGGGTCGGGCTCGCCGACCTGGTAGAGCAGTGCGTTCTGGTCGACCGGGAGCCGGTAGACGCTGGCGCCGAGCAGCAGTCGGTGCGCGTCCGGGAGGTGGGCCAGACCGGCGAGCAGGTCGTCCAGCAGTACGTCGTCGGCGGCGAGCGCGGCCGCCTCGGCGAGCGCGGCGTCCAGTTGGTCGTGCTCGCCGAGGTACCGGTCGATGTCACCGGCGGGTCGCCGTAACCGGTGCAGGCGGTTGGCCACGCTGTTGACCAGTCGCACCTGGACGTCACTGAACCGGGCCTGGCCCCGGGAGAGCAGTGCGTCGACGTACTCCAAGCAGCGGGGATGGCCGCCGACGGCTCGCCAGAGCTTTTCGAGCTGCGCGTCGTCGAGCCGGTCCAGGTGCGGCAGCGCCCAGACGAGCTTGAGGGTCTCGGCGTAGGAGAGCGGCCCGACGGGTTGGAACTCCAACGCCCGATCGGCGTGGTGGGGCAGGTCGAACCTGTACCGGCTGGTGACCAGGAGCCGGGCACGCCCGGGAGTGGTCGCGAGCGCCGCGAGCAGGGCGGCGAGTTCGCCGTCGACGAGGTCGCGAGGACCGTCCGCCACGTCGGCGACGAGATTGTCCTCGAAGTTGTCCAGCACGATCAACGTGTGGACGAGGGGAAGGACCTGGTCCCGCAACGCGCCGAGACGTCGCTGCCAGGACAGTCCCCCGTCGTTCGCCCGGGTCAGCGCGCGCAGGACGCCGTCGTTGGCCCAGACCGGCCGGCGGGAGCCGTCGAGCTGCCGGGTGTAGGCGTCGACCAGGATGTCCAGGAACTGCTCGGGGCTGGTCTGCCGCTCGACGATCGCGACGACAAGCGACGGCTCGGCTTCCAGGAGCCGGGCGATGAGTTCGTCGGCGAGGGTGGTCTTGCCGACACCGCCGAGGCCGTGCAGCACCAGCCCGGCACCACCCCGGGCCGACAGCAGAGTGGCCGGATAGCGGCGCTGCTCCCAACGCCGCCCGACCACCTCACCGGTCTCGCGCCGGAGCACGCCACTGGCGGTGACGGAAGGCGGCGAGGCTGCTTCCGGCAGCGTCGGGTCGAGCAGCGGGGTGGAGCCGCCGGCGGACAGCACGCTGAGCACGGCCCACTCGTGCAGTTCGGCAAGCCGGCGGTCGCGGTCGTCGGAGGACCGCTCCAGCTCCCGCTGCACCGCCACCCGTGCCTCGGCCAGCGCGGCGACCACGTCGGCGTCGGGAGTGGCGGCCAGCAGGTCGTAGACCCGGGCGAAGACCCTTGTCGCGTACACGTCGGTGATCGCGGTCTGGGCGGCGATCACCGCGCCGGCCCCGCTGCCCAGCAGGCCCGCCGCGAACGACGGGTCGCCGGTGGCGGTGGTCGCGTCGGTGTGGCAGGCGGCGAGGGCCAGCAGCGGGGGCATCCGGCCGGGAGGTATCGCCTCGTCCACGAACTCCCTGGCGGTCAGCGTCCGGGCGTTGCCGTCGTCGTCCTCCAGCTCGAAGACTCCCGGACCGCCGTGGCCGGACAGGTGCAGGACGTGCGCCGGCCACTGCCGCAGCGCCGTACGGATGGCCTCGGTGGTGGCGAAGAGCACGACGCGTACCTCGGCGCGACTGGCCCGGGCGCCCCGGACCGCCCTGAGGACGTTGCGCAGTTCGCGTTCGTAGTCGAGCAGGCCGCTTCCGCCGCGCAGCGGCGAGGCGATCGCCACCAGGATCCGCAGCGGGCCTGCCGTGGCCGTCACCACCGGTGCCTCGGCCCGGCGGTAGAGCCGGACGAGTCCGTCCAGGGCGATCGGCTGGGGCTCGTCCGGCAGCCACAGCGTCTCCCAGGGCAGCCGGGCCAGGTTTCCGTCGACCCGGATGCCGATCCGCAGGGGAGAATTCCGGGACCGGGCTGCGGTGAGCGCCGCCGTCAACCGCGCGCCGACCTGGCCGGGTAGGAACGTCGCGGCCAGCAGCCGACCGACCACCGCTGCCTGGGCGGTACCCGCCTCGGCGGCCATCGGTTCGGCGGTGCGGCGCAACCCGACGAGCAGGCTGCGGGCCCGACGCATCCGGTCCACGGCGTCGCGCAGGGCGTGGGGTACGCCGTCGTGCGGCTCCGACACCGCCGTCCCGGCCCCGGTGAGCCGGACCCGACGGTCGTCGACGTCCAGTGTCAGGTCCAGCAGCTCGCCGGTCCATGTCCGCTCCCGGACCGTCGGCTCGGCCAGGCCGTTGAGCAGCGGCAGCAGGTTCTCGACCCGGGCCAGCCAGACCGAGTCCCGGAGCCAGCCGTCGGCGCTGTTGTAGCGGGCCGAGACGACGCCGACGACCGCGCCGTCACCGCGCCGCCGCACCGGTGCGCCGCTCATGCCGCGAACCACCGCCGAGGACTGCATCCGGCCGAGCGGAACCTGGTCCTCCCGGGTGGTGCCGCCCTCCTGGGTACCGGTGGCATCCAGGTAGCGGTAGCTGTGCTGCGGGTCGGTCAACTCGACCACGCCGGTCACCGTCACCGGCGACGACGGTGCTTCGGCGTCGGTCGGGGCCAGCGCCGCGACCGTGTCCGGCAGCTGCCCGTCGAGGCGTACCACCGCGAGGTCGTGCACCGGGTCGATCCGGACGGTCCGCCCCGGCACCGCCTCGCCGCCGGCCAGCGGGTCCACCCACACCGTCCGGTCGACCTCACCGGCCTCGACCGCGTCCAGTACGTGCCAGGCGGTCACCAGTACCCCGGATGCGACCTGGAAGCAGGTGCCGACCGCCTCGCCCCGCTCGCCGCGCAGGATCCGCCCGAGGAAGCCGGGTACCCGCGGGTCGCCGTCCACGGCGCGCTCAGCCGGCCGCCGGTGCCGTGTCGTCAGCCGCCGGTGCCGGGTCGTCGGCCGCAGGCACGATCCGTGGTCCCGCGCCGGCTCCCCTGGCGTACGTCAGCCGGACCGTCAGGGTGGCCTCGCCCGAGCCGCCCGCCACGATCACGTTGCCCTGGACCGAGAACTTGATCCCGAACTCCACCTCGATCTGCTCGGGCGCCGCCGCCCGGCGGGCCAACTCGCCGGCGGTCTCGACGGTGGAGGTCGCCACCGCCACGATCGCGTCCTGCGCCCGGTCGAAGGCATCGACCACCCGGTCCCGGGCGGCGTCGGCCCGGGAGGTCGGTTCGGAACCGGCTACCTGCACCACCTCGACGAGCAACTCGACGCCACCCACCCGCATCGGTACCGCTGCGACCGCCACGAGCCACGACCTCCGAAAATTCGACGGGCCCGGCCGTAATCTTGCGCGACCGACCAGGTGCGATGCGTAACTCTAATGTGTACGGCAATTCGTGCCCAGCCCGACAAACGGCCGGATCTTCCGGTCCCGATCGCCGGGTGCGCCAGACAGTGGGCTGGTGGGGCGCGCCGTGTCGTTGATCAGCTAGACGCGGCGGGGTGAGGCCCAGTAGGAGTCCCCGGCTGCGCCTGCCGGCCATGGCAGGTGCTCGTGTCGTCCGACGCCCGATCCGGTTGGCATACCTGCCGCCGCACAGGGGAGGGCAGCGGCTCCGGCTACGACGAGGCCCGGGCTGCCAGTTCGGTGACGAAGCTGTGCCAGGCGGTGCGGCTGAAGCTGAGGGTGCCGTTGTCGCGGTCCTTGCTGTCCCGGACCAGGACGCGGCCGGGCAGGTTGTCAGCGACCTCGACACAGTTGCCGCCGTTGGAGCTGCTGCGGGTGCTGGTGCGCCAGCGGGCGCCGGTCAGGTCAGCCATTCTCGTGCCCTCAGGAAGTCCATCGACAGGTCGCGCGGCGACCCGTACGGCCTCGTTCACGGTCCCTCCCCATCGGACGTCCTGCATATCTGCTCACCATAGCGATACGGAGTGTGTTTGTCTGACCGCGTGGAGCACTCTTCTCTCAGCGGAACCGAGCGGGGACCGTCCGGACGCCTTCCCCCGAGACGCCCGGCCGGTCCCCGCATCCATCGACGAAGAAAGGAGATCTGGCAAGCGACGAGCCGCGCCGGCACCGCGCCGGCGCCGGCGCTGGATATCCGGCGTACGTCGGGAATCAGTTCCGGAAGGCGTCCGCCACTCCGATCGAAGCGGCGGATCGAGACTTGTCATCGACCTGGATCAGGTGGGAAAGTGACACGTCCCACGATGCGAGGAAGTTTCCGGGTCGGGGCGAGTCGGGGTGTAGCGGCGGCCGACTGAATTGGAGCCCAGGTGTCCGAGGAAGACCTTGCCGGAGGACTGCGAATCGGCAGGTGGCTGCCTTCTTACGACCAGGCCGGCGGAGCCGGTCCAGCCACCGTTTCGCATTCACCTACGTCCACCCGCGCCGACGACGCCCGCACCGATCCCGCCGGATCGGCTCCGGGAGGAACGGGACGGGGATGGTCGCGGCGGCGCGTCGCGAGCATGGCCCGGGCGGTCCGCCGGCACGGTCAGGGGGAGCGGTCGTCCTCAAACGTGCTGCTCGCCGGCACCACCGCCATGCTGATGGTCGCGACGCTCGCCACCGTCTTCCTGGCCCAGGGCGCCGGCCAGACCCGGACCGACTGGGAATCCGCGCCGGTACTACCCGACAGCCTGCCCTCCGTGCCGGTGGACGGCCTGTCGAATCCCGGTTCGCCGATCCCGGAACTGCCGGAGCGGGACGAGAGCCCCGGCGCAGGCGTCGGGATGGTGAGCGAGGTGCACACCCCGACTCCGCCCCCGGCCCGTACCAGGCCCTCCGGCCGCTCGACACATCCGTCCCGTACCCTCCCGGGCCGGGCTGCCCCGCCAGCTGCGCAGAAGCCGCCGGCACTGTCCCTGGGCTCCCGGGTCGGGCTGGAACCGGTCGCCCTGTCGGGGTTCCGGGTCCGGCACGCGCGGTTCGTCGGGCGGATCGACCGGATCGGCACCGGCAGTTGGTCGCGGGACCGGCTCGACGCCACATTCGTGGTCCGGTCCGGCCTGGCCGACCGGGGATGCTTCTCTCTGGAATCCGTCAATTTTCCGGGTTACTTCCTCCGGCATCAGAACTTCCGGATCCATCTGCACCGCCGGGACGGCTCGGCGCTCTTCGCCGCCGACGCCACGTTCTGTGCGGTTACCGGACTGGCCGGTCGGGGAATCTCGCTCCGGTCGCGGAACTACCCGAGCCGCTATCTCGCGCACAGCGGATCGGAGTTGCGCATCCGTACCCCGGAAGGTGCCGGCGAACGCGCTGCCGCGACCTTCAGGGTAAAGCCACCCCTCTGACACCCGGGCGACGAGGGCCGGCCGCGGTTTCCTGGGTGAATTCCGCGCTCTTCGGCGCGGTAGACAGCACGGTGCTGGGAGGGCAACCAGGCGGGCGCTAAGGCGTGTCCTGTCGATCATGAATCGGCGGTCCTGGTCATGACACACTTCGGGCGTGTACTGGACCGAGGATCGCCGGCGTTTCAAGCGTCTGGTCGAGGCGCTGTCGGGACGGGCGGATGCGCAGGCTGAGGTCGAGATGGGTGCGCCTCTCGATCCACGGCTTGAGGCCTCGCTGGTGGATGTGATGGCGGGCGAGGAGCAACTCGGGCTGGAGACGCTCTGCGTCAACGCCCTCGACTACCGGGTCCGGCTGACAGATGAGGAGTACGCGGTGATCACCGATCTCGCGCGACGTTGGGATCTCGACCTTCGGGCCATCGGTGATCTGAACAGGCTGGTGATCCTGGATGACGCATCCGAGCGGTCATGAGAGCCAGATGATGGTGGCGAGCCGCCCTGGTCCAGGCTCGTTGACCCGGATCTGGTCGAGCAGCGCCAACAGTTGGGGAGTTGTCGCCGGCCTGGCCCGGGGTGAGCAGGATCGACAACGGCCGGCCGTGTCCGTCGACCGCGAGGTGGATCTTCGTGCTCAGCCCTCCGCTGATCGGCCGATGGCCTCGCCATCTTGCGCACCAGGCGTCGCCGTATTGGCTGGACAGCCCCTATCTCTGGCGGGCGCCAGCGGCATGCTGGTGCGCCCGCACGATCGACGAGTCGACGCTGATCGTCCACTGCACCGGTGTGCCGTCGTCATGGACCGTCTCGCTGCGCCCACGAGACGGCGGACGTAACTCCTTCATGTTCGCCGGCCGAGAGCTGGCGACCGTGTCCGCCAGCGGGCGGCCTTCCGTCGGACCGTTCCGCTTCAGGACGAGGATCGCCGGGTTGACGAGGCGGTGGCTTTCCCGATCTGTTTCGTAGAGGTCTTCAAGGAAGGACTCGACCTGCGCGGTCATCAGGATCTCCCATTCCACCACGAGGCCCTTTCGGTAGGAGATGTTAAGCATGTCCTAAAGTCTTCCCGTGGTGTGTCGGCGGGCCTTGCCGGCCCGGGCCGCGCGGCGCGGGCGTACCTGGGCGGGGCTCGTCGGGGCGGCGTGGTGTGATGGGCGGCGTGCAGGCGTACCGGCTGGTCCGTCGGCCGGCCGAGGCCGGGCCGGCGCGACACGACGACCCCGTGCAGCGGGAGGTGGTCGGACACACCGACGGTCCGCTGCTGGTCCTCGGTGGACCGGGCACCGGCAAGACCAGCACCCTGGTCGAGGCGGTGGTCGCCCGGGTCGTCGAGGGCGTCGACCCGGAACGCGTCCTGGTGCTCGCGTTCAGCCGCCGCGCGGCCACCGCACTGCGGCACCGGATCGAGGCCCGGATCGCCGAGGTCACCAACCGGGTACTCCACGAACCGCTGGTCCGCACCTTCCCGGCGTACGCCTTCGGACTGTTGCGCAGGTCGGCGGCGGAACGCGGCGAGCCGTCCCCCCGACTGCTCACCGGTCCCGAGCAGGATCTGATCATCCGGGAACTGCTCGGCGTGGTCGGGGTCGACGACGAGTCAGCCGAGAACGCGAGCGAGATCGAGGACCCGGTCGGCTGGCCGGCGGAGCTGCGGCCGGCGCTGCGTACCCGGGCCTTCGCCGAGCAGCTCCGTGACCTGCTGATGCGGGCCGCCGAGCGGGGTGTCGGGCCGGTCGAGCTGGCCCGGCTCGGCGAGAAACTGGGCCGGGCCGACTGGCCGGCCGCCGCCCGCTTCCTGCGGCAGTACGTCGCCGTGCTCGCCCTGCGCGACGTCACCACCCGGGGCTCGGTCGCCTACGACCCCGCCGAACTCGTCCGGGCCGCCTCCGGACTGCTCACCGACGATCCCGAGCTGCTCGACGCCGAACGGGCCCGGCTGGCGTACGTCTACGTCGACGAGCTGGCCGACACCGACCCGGCCCAGGTGGACCTGCTGCACCTGGTGGCCGGTGGTGGCAAGCCGCTCGTCGCGTTCGCCGACCCGGACTCGTCCACCTACGCCTTCCGGGGTGCCGACCCGGAGATCGTGCACAGCTTTCCGCACCGGTTCCGTACCGTCTCCGGGGCGGTCGCCGGCACCCGGCTGCTGCACACGTCGTACCGCTCGGGGCCGGAGCTGCTGGCCGCGACCCGGCGGCTGGCGCGGCGGCTGCGCGGGCCGGTGGCCCATCGTGACCTGCGCCCGCTGCCGGACGCCGAGCCGGGGACGGTGCAGATCCACACCTTCCGGTCCGGCACCAGCGAGGCGGCCCACCTGGCGCACGTGCTGCGTTCCGCGCACCTGCTCGACGGGGTGCCCTGGTCGCGGATGGCGGTGCTGCTCCGCTCCACCAGTCTGCAACTGCCGCCGTTGCAGCGCGCCCTGCACACCGTCGGGGTGCCGACCGTGGTGCACGCCGAGGACCTGCCGCTGCACCTGCAACCGGCGGTGGCCCCGATCCTGTTGCTGCTGCGCTGCGCGCTCGAACCGGATCGGCTGGACGAGGAGGCGGCGGTGACCCTGCTGCACTCCCCGCTGGGCGGCGCCGACCCGCTGGCCGAGCGGCGGCTCCGGCAGGGGCTGCGGGCGCTCGCGCTGGCCGGCGGCGACCGGCGCCCCTCCGGAGACCTGCTGGTCGAGGCGTTGCGGGAGCCGGGTGACCTGCTCGGCATCGAGCGGCGCTGGGCGGCACCGGCCCAGGCGGTCGCCAACCTGCTGGCCGCCGCCCGGTCCGCCGCCGCCGAGCCCGGGGCGACCGCCGAGGACGTGCTCTGGGCCGTGTGGCGGGCAAGCGGGCTGGCCGAGCGCTGGTCCGGCGCGCTGGCCCGGTCCCGGACCAGCGCCGCGGCCGGGGACAGCGGGCTGCGCTGGCGGGCGGCGGCGGCCGACCGGGACCTGGACGCGATAGTCGTACTCTTCGACGCGGCGGCCCGGTTCGTCGACCGGCTGCCCGGGGCGCGTACCGAGGTCTTCCTCGACCACGTGCTCGGGCAGCAGTTGCCGGCCGACACCCTCGCGCCGAGTGCCGAGAAGGGCGAGGCGGTACGCCTGCTCACCGCGCACGCCGCCAAGGGACTGGAGTGGGACCTGGTGGCGGTGGCCGGGGTGCAGGAGGGGATCTGGCCGGACCTGCGGCTGCGCGGCAGCCTGCTCGGCTCCGAACGGCTTGTCGACCTGCTCGCCGGGCGGGGCGAGGGGGCCGGGGCGGCGGCCACCCTGGTCGGGCAGACCTCGGCGGTACTCGACGAGGAACGCCGGCTCTTCTACGTCGCCGCGACCCGGGCTCGGCGCCGGTTGCTGGTCAGCGCGGTAGCCTCGGCGGCGGTCGGGGTCGCCGACCACGAGGAACAGCCGAGCCGCTTCCTCTACGAACTAGGCCCGACGGTCGACGCCGACGCCGCAGCCGACGCTGCGGTTGAGGTGTTAGGCGGGGACCCTTCCACCACCGAAAACGATGACGGGGAGCCCTTCCTTGCGGCTGAGTTGCCGGTGGGGCGGGCGCCGCGGGCGTTGACGCTCGCCGCGTTGGTGGCCGAGCTGCGTACCGCCGTCGTCGATCCGGAGGCGTCGCCGGGGCGGCGGCGTGCGGCGGCGGAGGAACTGGCCCGGCTGGCGGTGGCGGGGGTGCCGGGGGCGCATCCCGACGACTGGTGGGGACTGCGCCCGCTCTCCGACGACCGGCCGCTTGTCGACGAGGGCGAACCGGTCCGGGTCACCCCGTCCGGCATGGAGAGCGCGCTGCGGTGCAGCCTGCGCTGGCTGCTGGAACGGCACGGGGGCCGGGCGCCGGCCAGCTCCGCGCAGGGGGTGGGCAATCTGGTGCACGCCGCCGCGATGCTCGCCGAGGACGCCAGCACCGACCGGGGCAAGCTGCTGGAGTACGTCGCCGCCCGGTTCGACGTGATCGAACTCGCCGCCCGCTGGATGGCCGGCGCCGAACGGGCCCGTGCCGAGGTGATGGTGGACAAGCTGCTGCGCTGGCTGGCCGGCAACCCGCGCCGGCTGCTCGCCATCGAGCACGAGTTCGCGGTACGCCTCGACGACCCGAAACGGCCGATCGAACTCACCGGCCGGGTGGACCGGCTGGAGGTGGACGCCGACGGCCGGCTCGTGGTGATCGACCTCAAGACCGGCAAGTCGACCGCGGTGACCGCCTCCGAGCTTGCCGAACATCCGCAGCTCGGCGCGTACCAGGCGGCGGTGGAGGCGGGCGCCTTCGCCGACCTCGGCGCCGGGTCGGAGCCCGGCGGTGCGGCGCTGGTGCAGCTCGGCACCTCGACCCAGGACGCCCGGGAGCAGGTCCAGCCGCCGGCCGCCGCCGCCGAGGAGACCGGTAGCTGGGCGCGGGCGATGGTCCGGCGTACCGCCGACACGATGGCGGCGGCCACCTTCTCCGCCGTCGCCAACTCGAAGTGCCGGGTCTGCCCGGTGCGCAGCAGTTGCCCGATCTCCGGACAGGGTCGCCAGGTCGTCGAGCCACCCGCCCGGCGTCGCCCGGACACCCCGCCGAGGACACGCCCGGACAACCCGCCCGGGACACCCGGCCAGCGCGGCGGGGGCGGCCGGTGACCCAGCCCTCCCTGTTCACCCCGCCGCCGAGCCAGCGGGTCGCCGACGCCGGGCCCCGGTTCACCCCGGTCGAGCTGGCCAAGCTGCTCCGGCTGCCGGCACCCACCCTGGAACAGGCCGCGATCATCTCGGCGCCGGTCGCGCCACTGCTCGTCGTCGCCGGAGCCGGTTCCGGCAAGACCGAGACGATGGCCGCCCGGGTGGTCTGGCTGGTCGCCAACGGGTACGTCGAACCCGGGCACGTCCTCGGGCTCACCTTCACCCGCAAGGCGGCAGGTGAACTCGGCACCCGGATCCGGACCCGGCTCGGCCAACTGGTGCGCCGGCTCGGCCGCAACACCCGGCACCGCGACGACGACCCGTTCGGCGGCGAGCCGACGGTGGCGACGTACCACTCGTACGCGGCCCGGATCGTCACCGAGCACGGGCTGCGCGCCGGGTACGAGCCGTCCACCCGGCTGCTCACCGAGGCGTCCCGCTGGCAGATCGTCGACTCGATCGTCCGCAACCACGACGGGGACATGTCCGAGGTGGAGCGGCAGCCGAGCACCGTCACCGACGCCGTCCTCGCGCTCGCCGCCGACCTGGCCGAGCACCTGGTCACCCCGGACGACCTGGCCGCCTGGACCGGCCGGTTCTTCGCCGACGTGCAGTCCCGCCCCGGCCGGGTCTACGCCGACGTCCGAAAGGCGTTGCACCTGCAACAGCTCCGGCTGCGGCTGCTGCCGCTGGTCCGCGCGTACGCCCAGCGCAAGGACGACTTCGAGGCGATGGACTTCGGCGACCAGTTGGCCCGGGCGGCGCTGGTGGCCCGGGACCATCCGGAGGTCGGCGCGATCGAGCGCGGGCGCTACCGGGTGGTGCTGCTCGACGAGTACCAGGACACCTCGCACGCCCAGGTGGTGCTGCTCCGCTCGCTCTACGGCGGCGGGCATCCGGTCACCGCCGTCGGCGACCCGTGCCAGTCGATCTACGGCTGGCGGGGGGCCAGCGCCGGCACCCTGGACCGGTTCCGCACCGAGTTCGCCGAGCCGGACGGCACCCCGGCGCAGGTGTGCACGTTGACCACGAGCTGGCGGAACCGGCCGCAGATCCTGGACGTCGCCAACGGGCTCGCCGCGCCGCTGCGGGCCGCCGGAGCCCAGGTCGCCGAGCTGGCCGCCGCCTACCGGGTCGACGAGGAGATCCCCGGTCGTACCGGCCGGGGATTCCCGGGCGGCACCGTGCACTGCGCGCTGCTCGACACGTACGCCGACGAGGCCGACTGGATCGCCGACAGCATCCTGGCCGCCTGGCGGGGCGCGGCCAGGATGCCGGACGCGCTGCCGGAGCAGATCCCGGTGCCGGCCCGGCCGACGACGGCGGTCCTGGTCCGGCTGCGCAGCCAGATCCCGGCGATCGAGGCGGCGCTGCGGGACCGGGGACTCCCGGTCGAGGTGGTCGGGCTCGGCGGGCTGCTGGACACCCCCGAGGTGCGGGACGTGGTCTGCACGCTGCGGGTGCTCTCCGACCCGACCGACGGTGCCGCGCTGCTCCGGCTGCTCACCGGCGCCCGCTGGCGGATCGGCCCGCGCGATCTGGTCGCCCTGCACCGTCGGGCCACCGCGATCGCCCGCGCCCGCCGGGACCTGCCCCGCTCCGACGACGACGAGCCGGAGATCGTTCTCGACCGGCTCGACGAGGCGACCCTGGTCGAGGCGCTCGCCGACCTCGGCCCGGCGCAGGCGTACTCGGCGGAGGGCTATGCCCGGCTGCGGGCGTACTCGAGAGAACTCGGCCTGCTCCGGCACCGCCTGGACCAGCCGCTGCCCGACCTGCTCGCCGACGTCGAACGCACGATCGGCCTCGACGTCGAGGTGGCGGTGCGCGCCGGCAGCGACGGCCGGGGCGGCGACGCCGGCCTGGCCCGCGGCCACCTGGACGCGCTCGGCGACGTCGCGGCCCGGTTCGCCGGCGACTCGGCCGGTGCGCCGCTGCACGCCTTCCTGGCCTTCCTCGCCGCCGCCGAGGACGAGGAACGGGGACTCTCCCCGGGCGAGGTCGAGGTGGTGGAGGGGGCGGTGCAGATCCTCACCGCGCACGCCGCCAAGGGCCTCGAATGGGACGTCGTCTCGGTGGCCGGGCTGAGCCGGGGCGTCTGGCCGGGCACCGCCCGCGGCTCCGACCACTACCTGCTGGGGTTGGGGGTGCTGCCGTTCCCGCTGCGCGGCGACGCGGACGGCCTGCCGAGGCTGGCCCTGCACGACGCCGAGGACCAGAAGGCGGTGGCGCGGGCGCTGGCCACCTTCACCGACGACTGGCGCGCGCACGACGAGCGGGAGGAACGCCGGCTGGCGTACGTCGGGGTCACCCGGCCGCGCCGGCTGCTGCTCTGCTCCGGGTACTGGTGGGGCGAGGGGACGAAGCGGCCACGCGGACCGTCGACGTTCCTTTCCGAGGTGTACGAGTGGTGCCTGACCACGCCCGAGAGCGGCGGGCAGAGCGGCTTCGTCGTCGACGCCTGGGCACCCGAGCCGGCGGCGGACGCCAGCAACCCGACGACCGAGGTGGTGCTCCGGGCCGAGTGGCCGGCCGACCCGCTCGGCGCCCGCCGTCCGGCCCTCGCCGAGGCCGCCGCCCTGGTCCGCCGCCTCATGAACGATGAAGGGAAGGGCTCCCCACTATCGCATTCTGTAGAAGCGGGGGCCCTTCCTATCACCAGTCCCGTGCCGGAGCCGGGGCCGGAGGTGGAAGTGGAGGTGGAGGCGGCGGAGCCGGAGGTGGCGGCTGCGGCGGCGGCCTGGCGGCGGGAGGCCGAGCTGCTGCTCGCCGAGCGGGACATGCTGGCCGACCGCACCGGCCCGGTCGAGGTGGCGCTCCCCGGCCACCTCTCGGTCTCCCAACTCGTCACGCTGCGCCGCGATCCGGCGGCGCTGGCCCGCACGTTGCGTCGGCCGATGCCCCGGCGTCCCGAGCCGTACAGCCGGCGGGGCACGGCGTTCCACGCCTGGCTGGAGCAGCGGTACGGGATCAGCCGGCTGCTCGACGTCGACGAACTGCCCGGGGCGGCCGACTCGGACGCCGCGCCGGACGAGGCGCTGGCCGAGTTGCAGGAGCGGTTCCTGGCCAGCGAGTGGGCCGAGCGCACCCCGGTGGAGGTGGAGGTGCCGTTCGCCACGTCGATCGGCGGGCTGCTGGTCCGGGGCCGGATGGACGCCGTCTTCACCCTGCCCGGCGGCCGGTACGACGTCGTCGACTGGAAGACCGGTCGACAGCCGACCGGGGTCGAGGCGGAGGCGGCGGCGGTGCAGTTGGCGGCGTACCGGCTGGCCTGGGCGGAACTGGCGGAGGTACCCGTCGACCGGGTCCGGGCCGCCTTCCACTACGTGCGCGACAACGTCACCGTACGCCCGGCGGACCTGCTCGACGCCGACGGTCTGGCCGCCCTGGTGGCCCGGGTACCCGAGTCACCCGCACCCGGCTGAGCCGGCCGGATCATTCTCGATCGACGAAAACCCTGTACACGGGCCGCTGGTGTGCTAGCCTGGTCGCGTTGCAGTTTTGGTTCCCAGAGACTCTGTGTGCGCCTGCGGGATTGTGACCGTAGGCGCTCTTTGTTATGTCCGGAGTTCTCCGGGCGGGGCGACCAGAGCGACAGCCGTCCACCAGGTCGGTGGGCAACAACCCGGCCCGCAAGAGGTGCGGACCGAACGTTCCGTCAGGAGACGAAACACATGGCAATTGGCACCGTGAAGTGGTTCAACGCCGACAAGGGCTTCGGCTTCATCACCCCGGACGGCGGCGGCGCCGACGTCTTCGCCCACTTCTCCGCGATCCAGAGCTCCGGCTACCGCAGCCTGGACGAGAACCAGCGGGTGGAGTTCGAGGTCACCCAGGGCCAGAAGGGCCCGCAGGCGGAGAACATCCGCCCGCTCTGACCTAGCCCGTCCTGCCCGGCGCGAGCCGGCGCAGTGTAGTTCGACCACCGCGTCCAGACCGGCGTGGTGACGCGGCCAGCCCGCGCCCGACGGCACGGGCTGGCTCCCGCGTGTTTCCCGGTCCGTGGCTGCGGTCACCGGGTGCACCGCCGCCGGTGGCCGAGCCACCGCGGCGGGCCCCGGGGACCTTCCTCGACACGTACCGCATCGAGGAAGGTCCATGATGACCCGCACTACTGTCCAGTCGTTCGCCGACGTCCCGCTGGCCGCCGGACTGCACGGCGCGCTGACCCGGAACGGCATCGTCACGCCGTTCCCGATCCAGGCGGCCACGCTGCCCGACTCGCTGGCCGGTCGGGACGTTCTCGGCCGGGGCCGTACCGGCTCCGGCAAGACGCTCGCGTTCGGCCTGCCGCTGCTGTCCCGTACCGCCGGACGGCGTGCCCGGCCCGGCCGTCCGCTCGGGCTGGTGCTGGTACCCACCCGCGAACTCGCCCAGCAGGTGACCACCGCCCTCGACCCGTACGCCCGCGCGCTCCGGTTGCGCTGCGCCACGGTGGTCGGCGGACTCTCCCTGACCCGGCAGGCGGCGGCCCTGCGGGACGGGGCGGAGGTGGTCATCGCCACCCCCGGCCGGCTCGCCGACCTGGTCGACCGGGGTGACTGCCGGCTCGACGAAGTCGCGGTCACGGTGCTCGACGAGGCCGACCAGATGGCCGACATGGGCTTCCTCCCGCAGGTCACCGACCTGTTGCGCCAGGTGGCGCCGGGCGGGCAGCGGATGCTCTTCTCGGCCACCCTGGACCGGGGCGTCGACCGGCTGGTCCGGCGGTTCCTCACCGACCCGGTCTCGCACTCCGTCGACCCGACCACCGCCACGGTCACCGGGATGACGCACCACGTCCTCCAGGTCGACGCGGAGGAGAAGACGACGGCCACCGCGCAGATCGCGGCCCGGGACGGCCGGGTCATCCTCTTCGTCGGGACCAAACACCGCGCCGACCGGCTGGCCCGCCAGTTGCTGACCAGGGGCGTACGGGCCGCCGCCCTGCACGGCGGCAAGTCGCAGCCGCAGCGGACCCGTACCCTGGAGCAGTTCCGGACCGGCCAGGTGACCGCGCTGGTGGCCACCGACGTGGCGGCCCGGGGCATCCACGTCGACGGGCTCGACCTGGTGGTGAACGTCGACCCGCCGACCGACGCGAAGGACTACCTGCACCGGGGCGGTCGCACGGCTCGGGCCGGCGAGACCGGTCGGGTGGTCACCCTGGCGCTGCCCGAACAGCGCCGGGAGGTGGCGCAGCTCCTGCGCGAGGCCGGGATCAGGCCGGAAACCCTCGCGGTACGCCCCGGCGACGAGTCGCTGGTCCGGCTGACCGGGGCACGGGTTCCGTCCGGGGTGCCGGTTCCGCCGTCGACTCCGGCGCAGCCGCCCCGGGCGCGGGCGCCCCGGACACCGGCACCCCGCGCGTCGGCGGCGGGGACGCAGGCGGGTCGTACGCAGGCGACTCGTGCGTCGGCGGCGGGTACGCAGGCGAGTCGCGCGTCGGCAGCCCCGGCGGCGGCGCCGAAGCCCAGGTCCGGCGGGGGTGGCAACCGCCGTCCGCGCCGACTCCGCCGGGCCGCCTGACCGCTTTCGCCCCTCGGGGCAACCGGGGGCTCGGAGTGTGCCGGGTTGCGGGCTGGGGTCTGTCGGCGCTCTGGAACACGGGCGTCAGGTGACGCACCGTGTTGTCGTGTTGACTCCCGATCTGTCGACGGCCGGCGGGTGACGCGACCCGCGCACCGATCGGTCAACACAACTGTGCCCGCGAATACACCTGATCGCGTCCGATGGGCGACTGTGGATCGGCCATCGACAGACCATCCTGTCCTGGGGAGCCAGCGACCACGGGGGTGGGTCGCGGTGGGGGAGGTTGCGATGACCGTGCGTGTCGAGCAGGGGTCGACGCGGGAGATCCTGGTGGTGCTCGCGGTCGCGGTCAGCGGTCTGCTCCTCGCCACCCTCGTCGCGTTCAGCCCCTGGTACGGCGTAGCCGCCGGGGCGACGAAGGTCGAGGTGGTGGAGGTGCACTCGCCGGGCAGCACGGGCGGGGGCATCGGGATCACGGTGGCCGGGAACGGCTGACGCCGCTGGCCTGTCCGGTCCGGGCACGGTTGACGCCGCTGATCTGTGCGTGGCGGGAGCGGCTGACGCCCGCTGATCTGTGCGTGGCGGGCGCGGCTGACGACGCCGTACCGGCCCGGCGCGAGCACGACCGGTTGCCGGGCCGCTCGCCGGGTCGCCGGTGGTGTTCACTAGAGGTATGCCGGTTAACGTCCCGCGTGCGACCGACGACGGTACCGAGCGGCGGCCCGGTGGTGCATGGGCGGCGGGGGCGGTCACCCGGATCGGCCTGCCGACGCCGCTGCCCGAGCTACCCGAGCCGCCACGCAGGCCGGGGCGGGACCGTCGGCTGTGGTGGTTCGCCGGGGCGGCCGGCAGTCTGCTGGTGATCGGCCTGGTGGTGGTGCTGGGGTTGACCCTCTCCGGCGGGGTCGACCCGCTGTGGAGCCGACCGGAGGCACCGACGGACGTACGTCCGCCGCTGGCCCGGAAGTGTCCGCCGCCCGGTTCGTCGGGGCAGGCCGCCCCGGAGGGACCGGCGTCACCGGGCGGACCGTCCCAGGGGGTACCCGGGCCGACGGGGGCGCCGCGGCCCGAGCCGGTGGTGCCGACGGCCGGGCCGGGGCGGCCGTTGAGCGGAGAGCGGACCGTCGACCCGGAGGCCGGCATCTCGTACCCGACGTACGGGGCGCCGTGGCAGCCGTGGCGTGCCGTGTGGAGCGCCGGGACGCTGGAGGTGCCGTACAAGGTCGGGCAGCACTTCGTCACCGAGCGGGAGTACGACGGCTTCAGCGACTACCACGCGTCGATCCTGTCGGCGGCGGTGCCGGCGGCCGAGAACGACGCCCTGACCTTCGACCTGGAGTGCGTCGGCCGGCAGGTGACCACCGACGTGCGGACCGAGTACTACCCGCAGCCGAACCGGCTGGAGCGGATCCGGGACGGGCGGAGCACCCTCGGCGGGCTCCCGGCCTGGGTGTCGGTGTTCCGACTGCACTTCAGCCGGCCGGGGTTGCGGGCCACCGACGAACTGGCCGCCGTGGCCTGCATCGACGTGGGTCGCTCGACGGCGGCGGTGCTCTACATCTCGGTGCCCGGCACCCATCGCGAGTTCGACTGGGTCGTCGAGCACGCGCTCGCCTCGGTCCGACCCGCCTGAGTTCTCCAGCGGGTGCCGGCCGACCGGCCGAGGAGTTGGCGGCGCCGGTTGAGGAGTGGGCGGTGCGGTCGAGACGTGGGCAGGTGCCGGCCCGAGGAGTGGGCAGGTGGCGAGGCCGGGCATCGGTGCCGGCGGGACGCGCTAGGGTCGGTTCGTGGCGGCGGGAAGATCGAGAATTCCAGCGACGAAGCACACGGTCGAGCGGTTCACCCTCGACAACGGCTTACGGGTGGTGCTGGCGCCCGACCGCAGCGCGCCGGTGGTCGGGGTGGCGGTCGTCTACGACGTGGGCATCCGGTCGGAGCCGGAGGGGCGGACGGGATTCGCGCACCTTTTCGAGCACCTGATGTTCCAGGGCTCGGAGAACCTGGAGAAGCTGGCGCACTTCCGGCACGTCCAGGGTGCCGGCGGGACGTTCAACGGTTCCACCCACCTGGACTACACCGACTACTGGTCGACGCTGCCGAGCAACGCCCTGGAGCGGGCGCTCTTCCTGGAGGCCGACCGGATGCGCGGGCCGAAGCTCACCGAGGAGAACCTCCGCAACCAGGTCGACGTGGTGAAGGAGGAGATCCGGGTAAACGTGCTGAACCGGCCGTACGGCGGCTTCCCGTGGCTGCGGCTGCCGCCGGTCGTCTTCGACACCTTCCCGAACGCGCACGACGGGTACGGCTCCTTCGACGACCTGGAGAGCGCCCGCATCGCCGACGCGGTCGACTTCTTCGACCGGTACTACGCCTGCGGCAACGCGGTACTCGCCGTCGGTGGGGACCTGGACGTGGCCGAGGCGACGGCGCTGGTCGAACGGCACTTCGGGGACGTGCCGGCCCGGCCCGCCCCGGTGCGGCCCGACTTCGCCGAGCCGGACCTGACCGGCGAGCGGCGCGAGGCGTACACCGATCCGCTGGCGCCGCTGCCGGCGGTCGCGGCGGCCTGGCGGGTGCCGGACCCGATCGGCGACTTCGCCGGCTACCTGCCGTACGTGGTGCTGGCCGAGGTGCTCACCGACGGCGACGCGTCCCGGCTGGTGGAGCGGCTGGTGCTGCGGGACCGCTCGGTGACGAGCGTCGGCGGATACCTGGGGCTGATGGGCGACCCGTTCGACGTGCGGGATCCGACGGCGCTGGTGTTCGAGGCACATCTGCCGCCGGGCGGCGAGGCGGACAAGGTGCTGCGCACCGTCGACGAGGAGCTCGACCGGCTCGCCACCGACGGGCTGGCCGCCGACGAGCTGGCCCGGACCCAGGCCCGGATGGCCACCCACCTGCTCCGGCAGACCGACGCGGTGCTCGGCCGGACCCTGCAGATGGCGGTGCTGGAACAGCAGCGGGGTGATCCGGAGCTGCTCGGCGAGCTGCCCCGGCTGGTCGGCGAGGTGACCGAGGAGCAGGTACGTGCGGCGGCCGCCACCCTGCGACCGCAGCGCCGCGCCGCCGTCGAGGTCGTTCCCGGTGGAGGTGCCAGGTGACGGTACGCACGCTGCCCCCGCTCGGGCCGAACCGCAGGCTCAAGCTGCCCCGCGAGGTCGAGCAGACCCTGCCGAACGGGCTCACCGTGATCGTGCTGCGCCGGCCGGCGGTGCCGCTGGTCGAGCTGCGGCTCTGGGTGCCGTTCGGCCGGGCGCACCTGGCCCGCGGGCTGATGCTGTCCCAGACGCTGCTCAGCGGGACCGGGTCGATGACCTCGGTGCAGCTCGCCGCCGAGTTGCAGAAGGTGGGCGGCGGCCTCTCCGCCGGAGCCGACGCCGACCGGTTGATGATCTCTGGTACCGGCCTGTCGACCGGGCTGGGCCGGATCCTGGAACTGCTCGCCGAGGTGGTGACCGGGGCGAGCTATCCGAACGACGAGGTCGCCACCGAGCGGGCCCGGCTGATCGACGGGATCCGGATGGCCCGGAGCCAGCCGACCCACCTGGCCCGCCGGGCGCTGTTGAAGCGGATGTACGGCAGGCACCCGTACGCGGTGCAGACCCCGGAGCCGGAGCAGGTCGAGGCGGTCCGGCCGGCCGCGCTGCGCAGCCTGCACGCCGCCCGGATCCGCCCGGCCGGGGCGATCCTGCTGCTGGTCGGGGACGTGCAGCCGGCCAGGGCGGTGGACGCGGTGCAGCGGGCGCTCGGCGACTGGACCGGGGACGGCGCACCGGGTGAACTGCCGCCGGTCCCGCCGCTCGAGCCGGGGCCGCTGCTGCTGGTGGACCGGCCCGGCTCGGTGCAGTCGTCGATGCGGCTGGCGCTGCCGGCGGTGCCGCGCACCCATCCGGACCATGCGGCGCTGCAACTGGCCAACCTGGTCTTCGGCGGGTACTTCTCGTCCCGGTGGGTGGAGAACATCCGCGAGGACAAGGGGTACACGTACGGGCCGCACTCGCTGATCGAGCACTCGGTCGCCGGATCGGCGCTGGTGGTGGCCGCCGAGGTCGCCACCGAGGTGACCGGGCCGGCCCTGTTGGAGACGGTCTACGAGCTGGGCCGGCTGGCTTCGCTGCCGCCGAAGGAGGACGAGCTGGAGCAGGCCCGGCAGTACGCCCTCGGCACTCTCCAGCTCGGCATCTCGACCCAGGCCGGGCTGGCGGCGGTGGCCAGCGCGTACGCCGGCTCGGGGCTGCGGCTGGAGTTCCTGGCCGAGCACGCCGCCCGGCTGGCGAAGGCGACCCGGGAGGACGTGGCGGCGGCAGCGGCGAAGTACCTGGCGCCGGCCCGGGCGGTCAGCGTGGTGCTCGGCGACGCCGGTCAGGTCGAGGCGCCGCTGGGCGTGCTGGGACCGGTCCGGGTCGAGGCCGCGGAATCGTGACCTCCGGCCCGCCGCCGCTGGACCTGCCCGCCGGCCATCCGCCACTGGCCCGGTCCACCCTCGACCGGGCGGCGCACCGGCGCCGTGACCCGCAGTGGCTGGCCGACGCCTGGCGGCGGGCCCGGGTGCTGGTGGTGGACGTGGCAAAGGGCGGACGTACCCTGGTCGGCCCGGCCGCCGACAAGCCGGAGCTGGTCCTGTTCGGTCCGGACGTGGCCCGGGACAGCGGGCCGGGCGAGCGACTCTTCCTCGGCGTCGAGCCGGACGGGGTACCGGTCTTCGCGGTCGACGCGCCGCTGCCGGAGCTGGCCGGCACCCGGCCGGCGAACCTGCGCGAGGTCGGTCACCTGCTCAGCGACCGGGACGCCGGCCTTCTCACCACCGCCGTGGCGCTGGCGAACTGGCACGCCCGGCACCTGTACTCGTCGTTGACCGGGTTGTCCACCGTGGTCGGGGACGCCGGCTGGTCCCGCCGGGACGAGGCGGGCAACCAGCTCTGGCCGCGCACCGATCCGGCGATGATCGTGCTGGTGCACGACGGGGTCGCCGGCCCGGACGGGCGGTGCCTGCTCGGCAACAACGCGGCCTGGCGCGCCGAGACGGGTCTGCGCCGGTACTCCTGCCTGGCCGGTTACGTGGAGCCGGGGGAGTCGGCCGAGGACGCGGTGGTCCGGGAGGTCACCGAGGAGGTCGGCCTGGTCCCGCACCACATCGGGTACGTCGCCAGCCAGTCCTGGCCGTTCCCCGGCTCGTTGATGCTGGGCTTCTTCGCCCTCGCCGACCCGGAGCGGCCGGTCCGGCTGGACCCGGCGGAGATCGCGCACGCGGGCTGGTTCAGCCGGCGGGAGATCGCCGCGGTGCTCGCCGGGGAGGCGGTGGAGGTGGCGGCCGGGCTGCGGTTGGCGTTGCCGCCGCCGTCGTCGATCGCGCTGTTCCTGATCCGGAGCTGGCTGGAGGATGCCGGTTAGACCGTACCGTCGGAACTGGACCACCGGCTCCGAGCGAATCTTGGCCCGCGACCGTCGTTGCCGCGACGATCACGGGCCAAGATCATAGGCCGTCGTTGCCGGGTTCAGGCATGGTGCGTGGCGGGGGACGCCACCCGGCCGACGACGGTCGTCTAGCCGAACCTCGACTGCGGGCCGGGGTTCGGCCCCGGTGGGTGGAAGCTCGACGGCCGCGGCTCGGCGGAGCGGGCCCGGTCGGCGGCGTGGTCCTGGAACGGGTGGTCGGGTCGCCGGTCGGGCTCGCCCACCGGTACCACCTTGACCCGCTGCCGTCCGGAGCGGACCGCGCCCACGCTGGCCAGTGCCCGGGCCAGCACCAGGGCCGCGTCCCGGTCCTCGGCGCGGAGGATCTGGCGGCGTTGTTCCGGTGAGGTCTGCTCGTCGCGGAGGCGCTCCCCCTGCGCCCAGGCGGCGGCCAGGTCGTCATCAGCGGCGGCACGGATGTCCGTGCGAACGATGAGAAACCGCATGGGTGGCTCCGAAGGCCGTGACGGACGATGATTCTTTGATTACCTAGTGAAGTCATCTCGTGGAAGTTCCACGTCCCCCCTTGGGCTATATTCACCCAGTCCCGGCCAATGGGCAAGTGAAACGCGCCGATTGGAGTAACCACTCGTCCGATCAGGTGACACCGGCCATGCCGCAGCTGTGTAATGCGAGCCGCCGCCGGTGAAACCGCCGCCCGGCCAGGGGAGCGGTACCGGCCGGGCACGCCGCCCCGGCAGCGGGTACGACGAAGCCGCCGGCACCCTCTGCGGGAGCCGGCGGCTGTGGACTCGGCCGGAGTACGACGCGGAACCGGCGGCTGTGGACTCGGCCGGAAGTGCGGCGCGGAACCGGTGGCCGGAACTACTGTTCGGTCAGTCGCCCCGACCGGCGGCTGCGCTGGGTCGGTGGCATTCCCGGGTCGCGGCCGGCCGACCTGGACGCGCCCGACGAGCGCTGCCCCGCCTTCTCGATCAGCCAGGCCACCGTCTCCTCCGGACTGAGGGCCGCCTCCCGGAGCCACTCGAAGACCATCGAGTAGGTGGCGATCTCCTTGGGCTCGGTCACCATCAGGTTTGTGGCCAGCCCCTCGATCGCCAGGGTCTCCGGATCCTGCGGCTCGGCGAAGCGGTAGAGCGAGAACCCGGTGTGCGGCAGGTACCAGTCCGCGATGGTCCGGTCGGTGGGCAGCACCTGGATGGTGACGTTCGGCAGCCCGGCCAGCTTGCGCAACTGGATCAGCTGGGCGCGCAGCACGTCGCGCGGGCCGGCCCGGTCGCCGAGCGCGGCCTCCTCGATCACCGCCGAGTACTGCGGCGCCTCGCCGTCGCGGGTCAGCAGCGACTGCCGGGCCATCCGGGCCTTCACCTCGGTCTCGGCGTCCTCGGTGTCGTCGCTCCCGGGGCCGAGCTGCCGGGAGGAGAGGATCCGCAGGTTGACGTACTGCCTGGCCTGCAGCAGGCCCGGCACGATCACCGGACTGTACTCGCGGATCTCGGCGCAGCCGGCCTCCAGTTCGGCGTAACCGCGCTGGCGGGGCGTCATCGTCGCGTACGAACGCAGCCAGCCCCGGATGTCGCCGGCCTCGTTGGTGATCGCGGTCAGCTCCTCCCGGAGCTCACCGGTGACCTTGTAGAGGTCCAGCAGGTCGAGGACGTCGCGCAGGTCGGGGCGACTGCGGCCGTTCTCCAGGCGGGACAGTTTGGAGGCCGACGCCCAGCCCACCGCCTCGATGACCTGGTCACCGGTGAGCTTGGCCGACTCCCGCAGCTTGCGCAGTTCGGTGCCGAGCCTGCGCCGCCGCAGGATCGGGCTGGGGTGGGCAGGAGGCACTGGATCCTCGCTCTCGATCGGGTCGAGCCCGTTCCCGGGCGGGTGCGGACCGTCCGGGTCGTGCTCCCGGCGGTCCAGTATGCCGCTCGTTCTTCACGGCCTGCCGTCGAATGGTAACGGCGTGTCTAAATGGCGGGGGCCTTCCGTGACACTTCCGGCACCTGTCGTCAGATAGCCGATCGAGTTCCGAGCCCCTGCCAGCCGGCCCAGCACCATCGACTGCGAGAAATCCTCGGCACCCCCGGGCGGTTCGCCGCCACCTCGAAAGGGACCCCTCGCATGCGAGCCATCCTGCGTCGTCCGGACTTCCGGCTGCTCTTCGCCGGTCTCGTGTTCAGCATGACGGCAGAGTCGATCATGCTGTTGGCGCTGGCCGTCTGGGTGAAGGACCTGACCGGTTCGGACGGTCTGGCCGGCGCCACCATCTTCGCCATGGTCGCCCCGATGGGGTTGGCCCCGATCGTCGGCTGGCTGGTCGACCGGTTCCGCCGCCGCCCGTTCTTCCTGGTCACCAATCTCGGCACGGCGCTGGTGCTCACCCCGCTCTTCCTGGTCCGGGACCGCGCCGACGTCTGGATCATCTACGTGGTGGGTGCCCTGTACGGGCTCTCCTACGTCGCCCTCGGTGCCACCCTGAACGGGCTGATCAAACAGATCGTCCCCGAGGAGCTGATGGCCCAGGCCAACGGCGTACTGCAGACCGTCAAACAGGGCCTCCGGCTGGTCGGCCCGCTGGCCGGGGCGGCGCTCTACTCCGGGGCCGGCGGCTGGACCCTGCCCACGGTCGGCATGATCGGCTTCACCGGCGCCGCCTGTGCGATCTCCGCGCTGCGGATCGTCGAGCGGCGGCCCGGTCCGGCCCAACTGCGCTGGGTCGCCGAGGTCGGGGCGGGGCTGCGGCACATGGTCGGCGAACCGGCGCTGCGCCGGGCGGTCGTCGGCGCCGCGCTGGCGGTACTGGTGATGGGGTTCAGCGAGTCGTTGATCTTCGCGTACGTGGACCAGGGGCTCGGCCGGGAACCCGGCTTCGTGGGAGTACTGGTCACCGTGCAGGGCGTCGGCGGAGTGCTCGGCGGACTCCTCTCCCCGGCCGTGGTACGCCGGTTCGGCGAGCTGGCCGCGCTCGGCGTGGGCGTCGCGATCTTCGCGCCCGGGGCGCTGCTGCTGGCGTACCCGAGGATCTGGCTCGCCTTCGTCGCCCTGGTGCTGCTCGGCTTCGGCCTGCCGATCGCGTTCGTCGGGCTGAACACGCTGATCCAGCGGCGTACCCCGGGACCGTTGCTCGGCCGGGTCACCGCCGCCGCCGAGGCGCTGATCAGCGGCCCGCAGGCCATCTCGATCGGCACCGGTGCGGTACTCGTCGGCTTCGTCGACTACCGGCTGCTCTTCGTGGTGATCGCGGTGGTGATGACGGTCGCCGCCGGCTATCTCTGGGCGGGCCGGGGACTCTCCGCGCCAACCGCCACCGGCGGGCCGGTGCGGACCGATCCGTCGACCGCCGTGCTGCCGCCCGACATGGTCCTGCCGGAGGTGCCGCCGGTCACCGGGTCGGACGGTGGAGGTGGACCCGGGGCGGGCCCACCTCCGGACCGGGTCAGCTCCCGGCGAGCGCGGCCAGGTGCTTCTTGACGTCGACGATCGACGGGTTGGTCAACGCCGACCCGTCGTCGAACCGGACCGTCGGCACGGTCTGGTTGCCGCCGTTCACGCTCATCACGTACTCCGCGGCGGCGAGGTCCTGCTCGATGTCCACCACCGTGTACCCGATGCCCTCACGGTCCAGCTGTGACTTCAGCCGGTGGCAGTAGCCGCACCAGGACGTGGAATACATCGTCAACATCGTCGAGACCTCCGCGGTACTCAGTCGTTCCCGGCCCGGTCCGCCGGTCGGCTCCGGCCGGACGCCTGATCGGACGGGTTGCCGATCACACAGGCTAAAGGTGCAACGTCGGCGGGGGCTGCCATGATTCCTACCTGTGGCGGCTGACCTACGCGTGGAACGGATCCTGGCCGGGCTCGACCCCGAGCAGCGGACCGCGGTGACGGCTCCGGCCGGGCCGGTCTGCATCCTGGCCGGCGCCGGGACCGGCAAGACCCGGGCGATCACGCACCGGATCGCCTACCGGGTGACGAGCGGCGAGGTCGCCGCCCGGCACGTGCTCGCGGTCACCTTCACCGCGCGGGCCGCCGCCGAGCTGCGGGCCCGGCTCGGCGCGCTCGGCGTGCCGGGGGTGCAGGCGCGGACGTTCCACGGCGCCGCGCTGCGCCAGGTGCGGTACTTCGCGTCCCGGCTGCTCGCCGGCCGGGAGATGCCGGAACTGCTGGACAGCAAGGTCCGGCTGGTCACCCTGGCCGCCGCCCGAGCCGGGCTGCGCACCGACCGGGCCGCCGCCCGGGACCTGGCCGGCGAGATCGAGTGGGCCAAGTCGTCCCTGGTCGAGCCGGGGGAGTACGTCGTCGCGGCGGCCAAGGCACTGCGCGAGACCCCGCACGACCCGGCGAAGGTGGCCGAGGTGTTCGCCGGCTACGAGAAGGTCAAACGGGCCAACGGCGTGATCGACTTCGAGGACATGCTCCGGGCGGCGGTCTGGGGGATCGAGGAGCACCCGGACGTCGCCGAGCAGATCCGGGCGCAGTACCGGCACTTCGTGGTCGACGAGTACCAGGACGTGAACCCGCTCCAGCAGCGGCTGCTGGAGGCCTGGCTGGGCGGGCGGGACGACCTGACCGTGGTCGGCGACGCAAGCCAGACGATCTACTCGTTCACCGGGGCCACCTCGGCGTACCTGGTCGACTTCCCCCGGCAGCGCCGGGACGGGGTGGTGGTCCGGCTGGTCCGGGACTACCGCTCGACGCCGCAGGTGGTCGGGCTGGCCAACGCGGTGATCCGGCAGGCCCGCGGGGCCGAGGCGCGGCTGCGGCTGGAGCTGGTCGGGCAGCGCCCGCCGGGCCCCGAGCCGGACCTGCGGATCTTCGCGGACGAGCCGGCCGAGGCGGCGGCGGTGGCGGTGCGCTGCCGGGAACTTGTCGCCGCCGGTACGCCGGCCCGGGAGATCGCCGTGCTGTTCCGGACCAACGCGCAGTCCGAGGCGTACGAGAAGGCATTGGCCGAGGCCGAGGTGCCGTACCAGGTGCAGGGTGCCGAGCGGTTCTTCGAGCGGACCGAGGTCCGGCAGGCGCTCGTCGCGCTCCGCGCCGCGACCCGGTCGACGCCCGGGGACATGCCGCTGGTCCCGGCCGTGCTGGAGGCACTGTCGGCGGTCGGCTGGACACCGGAGAAACCCCCGCCCGGCGGCGCGGCCCGGGAGAGCTGGGAGGCGGTCGCCGCCCTGGTCCAGCTCGCCGAGGAGTACGCGGCCAGCCCGGCCGTGCTGCCGATCGGCGAGGCGGCCAGCGTGGAGCGGCCGGTGACGCTTGCCGACTTCTGTGCCGAGCTGGGCCGGCGGGCCGCCGCGCAGCACGTGCCGACGGTAGAGGGCGTGACGCTGGCCTCGCTGCACTCGGCGAAGGGGCTGGAGTGGGACGCGGTGTTCCTGGTCGGGCTCTCCGACGGCACGCTGCCGACCAGCTATGCCAGGACCGTCGAGCAGGTGGAGGAGGAGCGCCGGCTGCTCTACGTCGGGGTGACCCGGGCCCGGCAGTGGCTCTGGCTGTCGTACGCCTCGGCCCGCTCGCCCGGTGGCCGGGCCCGCCGGCCGTGCCGGTTCCTGCCCCAGTTCGACCGCTCCGGTGGGGCGCGTACCGCCGACGTCTCCGGCGGCAGTCGGAAACCCGACCGTCGGCGTACCCAGGTCGTCTCCTGCCGGGTCTGCGGGGCGACCCTGCTGGCGGGTGCCGACCGGAAGCTCGGCCGCTGCGCCACCTGCCCCTCCGACCTGGACGAGGACCTGCACGACCGGCTGCGCGACTGGCGGGCCCGGGTGGCCGGGGCGCAGAAGGTCCCCGCCTACGTGGTCTTCACCGACGCCACCCTTGTCGCGCTCGCCGAGCGCCGCCCCGGCCGGGCGACGGAACTGCTGGCCATCGCCGGGATCGGCCCCCGCAAGGTCGCCCTGTACGGCGATGCCGTGCTGGCGCTTGTCGGCGGCGTCGGGGTCGACGACGTGCTGCTGACCGACGAGCCGACCGAGCCGTCGCCGGGTTGAGGCAGGGCGCCGGGTTGAGGCAGGGCGCCGGGTTGAGGCAGGGCGCCGGGCTGTGAAGGAGGGCGACCGTCCACCGGCCGGGCTGAGCTGACCGGCCCGTGGTTCGGGCTGGTCGGAGCGGCCGTCGGCAGGTGTCGGAAGAAAGTTCCGCAATCTCGCCGTAATTCGTTTGCCCTCGTGCGGGGCGGGGGCATAGCCTCATGGCACACCTCGCGAGCGGCGGTCTTCCGGCTGCTCAAGAGGGGGATGAGTCCGATGTTGGCGACGAGTGAGAGTCAGGAGGTGGCCCCAATGGGGACGACCTATGTCACCCAGCGACCGTGGGCGCTGCCTGCTGCCCCCGCTCCGGTGTCAGAGGTCGGCTGCATGCTGATCACTGATCTCCTCCGGCGCTCGCAGGCGCACCAGGTCCTGACCCAGGCCGAGCTGGTTCAGGCCCCCGCGTCCGCGCAGCACCAGGGGACCAATGGATTCACGGGCAATGGCATCCGTGTCGGCGTCAAGCGGATGGATGTCAGCGGGGTTCCACCTCGAGGGAGACCGGTCTAACACAGACCAGCCGGCTCACCTCGAGGCCGCGG
Source organism: Plantactinospora sp. WMMB782 (assembly GCF_049179135.1). Lineage (NCBI taxonomy): Bacteria > Bacillati > Actinomycetota > Actinomycetes > Micromonosporales > Micromonosporaceae > Plantactinospora > Plantactinospora sp. WMMB782. The sequence continues at coordinate 3,815,177 of NZ_JBMHMC010000007.1, forward strand.
ACCCCGTACACCGGGATCCGCGGCCTTAGTCATTTCCGCACTGCCGAAGTAAGTCGGAACAACGATCTACGAGATCGAAACGAGAGAGAGGTGACCGGGCGATGAGTCTGGCGTTGGCCCCCCTCGACGCGAACGTCGAGCTGGAGGCGAACCTGCCCTGCCGGAAGTTCGACCCCGACCTGTGGTTCGCCGACTCGCCTGCCGAGCTGGAGCTGGCCAAGTCGCTCTGCGGGGACTGCCCGCTGCGCGTCGAGTGCCTCGCCGGTGCGGTGGAGCGGGCGGAGCCGTGGGGCGTCTGGGGCGGCGAGATCTTCGAGCGTGGCGCGGTCGTTCCGCGCAAGCGGCCCCGGGGTCGCCCGCGCAAGGAGGATGTCGCCCGGGACGCGGCGCTGCGGGTCGAGGCCCAGGCGCGGCTGGCGGCCAGTGGCCTTGCCGAGTCGCGCAGCGCGGTCCGGTTGGCGGCCTGACATGAACCCGATCCGTACCAACGCCGGTCTGGTATCGGCGCCGAACACCGCGATGGCCGCGGTGTCGAGAACGAGTACTGCCATGCCCATCCGAGACGGAGCCACCAAGATGCATCTTCTCCACGAAGCGTTGTCACGGGCGCGAATGCGACTGCCTCAGGCCGGTCGCAGCACCACGAGCACTGAGGCAACCCGATCCGCCCGCACCATCGCGCTGGAGGCCCGCCGCCGGGCCGCCCGCGAGCTGGGCAGCCTGTGAACCGTCGGCCTGGGCCGCCGGTAGCCAACCGAATCTGAAAACGACCAGCCGGGCCGGTCGGTGGTGGGGTGAACCCGCCGCCGGCCGGCCCGGCGCCGTTGCGTCGTGCTGTCGCCCGCAGCCGTGCTGTCGCCGCAGTCGTGCTGTCGCCGCAGTCGTGCTGTCGTCCGGACCCGTGCTGTCGCCGGCAGTCGTGTTGTCGTCCTGAGTGACCCGGCGCGGTAGCGCCCGTCCGCCCCGGTCAGGTCTCAGGTCACCGGGGCGAATCCGGGCAGCCAGCGCTCCACGATGCCCCGATAGGGCGCCTTCGCCTCCAACTGGCACAGCACCCCGATCGAACCCAGGGTCACCCGGTGGATCAGCAGGTACGACGGCGGCAGGTTGAGCTGCCGCGACAACTGGTACGCCGGGGAGCGCGGGTTGCCGAGCCGGGCCGCCTCGACCCGCAGCCAGGCCCGGGTGAACCGGAACTCCTCGACCGAGAGCGGTTGCAGGATCGGCATCAGGAAGTCGAGTACGGCCTGGGCGTCGATCGGCGAGTCGAGCCGGATGAAGCCCTCCTCGCGGAGCCCGGCGACGACCGCGTCGGCGTCCCCGGCCAGGGCCAGCCGGACCAGCCGGCCGATCGGCTCCGGGTGCCCGCCGGGCAGCCGGGCCACCGCGCCGAAGTCGATCACGCCGAGCCGCCCGTCCGGCAGCAGCCGGAAGTTGCCGGGGTGCGGGTCGGCGTGCAGCAGTCCGGCGCGCATCGGCGCGGAGAAGTGCAGGGTGGCCATCAGCCGGCCGGCCTGGTCCCGTTCGGCCTCGGAGCCGGACTCGATGATTGCCGAGAGCGGGGTGCCCTCGACCCAGTCGGTGACCAGCACCCGGGGCGCCGCCGCGACCACGCCGGGCACGAAGATCTCCGGGTCGTCGGCGTAGGCGGCGGCGAAGGCCCGCTGCGACTCCGCCTCCAGCTCGTAGTCCAGTTCCTCGCTGATCCGCTCCCGCAATTCGCTGAGCAGCGGTTTGATGTCCAGGCCGGGCTGGATCGCCCGGAACATGCCACCGAGTCGGGACAGTTGCTTCAGGTCGGAGAGCAGCGCCGGCCCGGCACCCGGGTACTGCACCTTGACCGCCACCGGTCGGCCGGCCGGGATCGCGGGCGTACCCGTCTTGGCCACCGCCTTCGTGCCGCGACGGCGTACCGGCGGGGCGCCCTCGACCTTCCAGATCGCCCGGTGCACCTGCCCGATGCTGGCGGCGGCGGCCGGCTTGTCGTCGAACTCCACGAACAACGACCGCCAGTCCGGACCGAGCTGCTCGGCGAGCACCTTGTGCACGCTGGCCGCCGGCAGGGGCGGCGCCGCCTCCTGGAGCTTGGTCAACGCCTGCCGGTAGGGTGCGGCCACCTCCTCGGGCAGGGCCGCCTCGAACACCGACAGGGCCTGGCCGAACTTCATCGCCCCGCCCTTGAGCTGGCCCAGCACGCTGAACAGCTGCTCGGCGGTGCGCTGCTGGATCTCGTTGGAGATCACCTCGGAGGCGAGGCCGGTGACCCGCTTGCCCACCCCGAGGACGGTCCGGCCAGCGAAGCCGAGCGGCAGGGCGGCGAGCTTGGCGGTCCGGGAGACGGCCCGGCGCGGGATGTCGGTCACCAGATCATTGTTACCGACTCGACGGGATCCGGTCCGCCGTCGGCGGGTGGCTCCGGCCACGTCCTCGCCGCCGTCGGCCCGGCCCGGCCGAAATCGCCAGGAGCGATCCGCCCGGCCGTTCCCGCCGTACCCTACTGGGCGGCACGTCGCGGTGGTCCGGTTCGTGCGGCTACGTTCCGTCCGGTGGCTCCGGGTCGGTTTGGGCGGGACGGTCATCCGGGGCCGGGCCCTCCGCCGCGGTTCCGGGTGGGGTCCGCGACGGAGGTGGCGTACGGCGGGCCGCGGTACGGCGCCGTCGGGCGGTGCAGTCACAGGCCGGGTGGGGTGGCCAGCTGCGCCTGCGTAGCCGGCCGTGGCCGGTGACCTCGACCGCTCCGCCGACTGTCTCCGGCGTACCGCCGTCGAGGAAGGTGAGCACCTCGCCGACCGCGTAACCGACCGCCGCCAGCAGGGTCGAGGTGAGGCACGGTTCCTGCCCGTCGCCGGCGGCCAGCTGGGCGGCCAGGCCGGGCCACCCCGGGTCGCGGTCCCGGCGGTGCAGGTCGACGCAGTTGAGACACGGCGATCCGGCGACCCGGACCAGCGGGCCGACCACCGGTACGCCGTCGCGCATGGTCAGCAGCAGGTGCGCCTGCCGGTGCTGGGCGTAGCCGGCGGCGAGCAGTTCGACGGGTCGGTCGACCCCGACCTGGACCACCAGGTCGGCGCGGCCCCGTCGGACGGGCCGGGTGACGGTGCCGGGTGCGGACCGGGCGATCGCGTCGGCGACGGCGGCGGCGCTCGGCCGGCGTACGTCGGTGGCCGGCAACCCGCTGCCGGTGGTGTCCGCCGGCCCGACCCGGCCACGCAGGTCCGGGTGCACCTGGCCGACGCCGGCCTGGGCCAGGGTCACCGACACCGGGGCGGCGAGCCGGCCCTGGCCGGTCACCACCACCCGGGCGGCGGCTCGCCGCCGGAGGAGTTGGGCGGGGGTGCCGGGCGAGTCCCGCCCGTGCAGGGCGAGTGCCGCCGCCTCGGCGCCGAGCCGCTGCCGGGCCGGTTCGGGCAGGTCGGTGGGGAGCAGGGTGTGCCCGGCGACGACCAGGCCGGCGGCGTGCAGGGTGTCGATCAGGGTACGGGCGTCGTCCCGGGAGACGGCCATCGTGCCGGCGTGGTCGAGGACGGCCCGCTCGCTGCGGCTGCCGTCGAGCAGGTCGAGCAGCCGGGCGGCGGCCGGGTTGGCGACCTCCAGCAGGACCGCGCGGCGGGGGTCGAGGCCGAGTTGCAGGGTGTGCCGGTCACGCCAGAGTCGGGCGAGGCCGGGCAGCAGGGTGGGGCGGGGCAGCACGGTTCTGGTCATGGCGCCACACGCTGTCACCGCCGGGGTGCGGACCGATGACGGTTGTCCACAACGGCTGGACGCTGTGCACTGCCTTATCCACAGGTTCTCGGGTGTTATCCACAACTGATGGGTAACTTCTGTCGTCGCGCGGACATCACAGCGGGTGTCGGTAGCGCGACAGAACAGCGGAAGGGGTGGCGCTCGGCCACCCCTTCCCGCAGTCGCGCGTGCTTCCCGGCGATCAGACCTTCGCCTTGCCGAGGATCCGGTTGACGGTCGTGCCGCAGACCGGGCACTTGCCCTTGGCCATGTTCATGCCCGTCTTGGAAACCTCGACGTTGCCCTCGAAGTCACGCTTTTCCTTGCACTTCACGCAGTACCCGTTGTAGGTCTGGGCCTTCTCGGCCACGGTGCCCTCCTCGTCTCATCCGCCGGACTCTCGCGAGCCCGACGTGCGCCCGGCGGCGGGCGGCCACGTAGGCGCCAGCGCTGGGATTTCTCCGCGATCACCGATGTGACCGCCGGTTCGCGGACCCTACCCAGATCTGGGCAGTTCCATGTCAGCGATCTGTCGACACTGTGAGGAAGTCGACGCCCAGAGTGTGCATGCCGCAATAGGTCGGATAAGTCAGTTTCGCAGGGACACGCCGGATGAACCCCGTCAGATCGCTGATCAGGGGCCTGTTGCCGGCTCGGCGCGGGGCGGCTGGCGGGCTCGGCAGATGATCGTTTACCGTTGCCTCCGGCGGGCCGACCGTACGCCGTCGGCGCCCGGGACCGGGCGATCATGGGTACGCAGACGATCACCGCAATGAATTTTTTCCGGACGGTACGGCGCTAACCGGTATTTTTCCGGCGGCCTTCCATAGGTTGACTCTTGGGTGACCTGGCCAGTACGCATTACTTTTCCATCGTGAACGAAACCCGGGGCTGCGCGAGCCGCTAATGGCGGGGTTGCGGAAGCCGGTCGTCGAGGTACGGCGCAGTCAGCGTCGGCGCCGGACGGTGTCCGCGTACCGGGACGGCGAGCGGGTCGTGGTCCTGATCCCGGACCAGTTCTCCCGCGCCGAGGAGACCGAGTGGGTCGACCGGATGCTCGCCCGGCTGGCGGCCCGGGAGGAGCGGCTCGGCCGTTCCGACGAGGAGCTGCTGCTCCGGTCCAGGCGGCTGATCGACCGCTATCTCAGCGAGCACGGCCGGGCGGCGGTGCCGGCCAGCGTCCGGTGGGTGACGAACCAGAACGGCCGCTGGGGCTCCTGCACCCCGGCCGACCGGACCATCCGGATCTCGCACCGCATCCAGGAGATGCCCGACTGGGTGATCGACTACGTGCTACTGCACGAACTGGCCCACCTCGTCGTGCCGAGCCACAATGCGCGGTTCTGGGAACTCGTCGGGCGCTATCCGAAGACGGAGCGGGCCCGGGGCTACCTGGAGGGCGTCGCGGCGACCGCCGGAGTCGTCCTGGCCGACTGAGGCCACGGTCATCAGGGCCACCGTCATCAGGGCCACCGTCATCAGGGCCACGGTCATCGGACCGGCCCGAGCGGAGCAGGGTGCGGTCCGGTGCACCGGGTGCGGCGCGCTCCGGGCGGTAGGGTCGCCCGGTGACCCGCCGTGTGATCGTGGTGCTGCCCGGACCCGTGGCCTGGGCGCCGTCGGAAACCGACCCGGCCCGGTGGCGGTCCGCCCTCACCGAGGACGTGGTCGACCTGGTCGCCACGCTGGCCGAGGTGGAGCCCGCGATCGCCGTGACCGCGCCCGACCGCCCGCTGGCCGACGCGGTCGCCTGGCCCGGCATGCCGGTGTACGACCTGCCGGCCCGCCGCGTCGGCGCCGCGCTGGACGCCGCGACCCGGGACGGGTACGACCAGGCGGCCGTGCTCGTCGCCGACGCGCCCGACGTACCCGGTCTGATCCTCGGCAAGCTGCTCCGCCCGCTGACCAGTCGGACCGTCGCGGTCGCCCCGGCGAATCCCGGTCCCGGGCTGCTCGGCCTGGCCACCCGGCTACCCGCGCCGGACTGGCTGCCGGAACTCGACCTGGACACCGCCGACCCCGGCCTGGTCCGCGCCGCCGCGCCACACCCCGCCGAGGTCGCGGTCGCCCCGGGCTGGCGCCGGCTGCGCACCCCGGCCGACCTGTCGACGCTCGACCCGGCCGTGGAGGGCTGGGACGCCACCCGGATGCTGCTCGGCGGCTGACCGCCGGCTGACCGCCGGCCCGGGGAGTCGACACCGGCCGCCCCTGCCCGGCGCGTCCCCGGCTCCCGCCGGGGTCTCGCCGCCGCCGTAGCCGTCCCGTGCATGGCCGGTCGCCTTGCCGCCGCCGTCCCGTGCGTCGCCGGCCGCCTCGCCGCCGTCCCGTGCGTCGCCGGCCGCCTCGCCGCCGTCGTTACCCTCGCGGGTCAGCGCTCGGTGCCCGTGCCGGTCTCGTCGCCGTCGTCGCCGTCGCGTGGGTGGTCGGCCGCCTCGTCGCCGTCGTTGCCGTCCCGGGACCGGTCGGTGTCGGTTTCGGCCCGGGGCTCGGCGGGGCCGGGCGCACCGGAACCCTCCTCGGCCGCGGCGGGGCCGAAGTCGAAGTCGTCCAGGTCGCCGAGGTCGAGCTGGGACCGGGCGAACGCGTCCGGGTCGGCGAAGTCGTCCTCCCCGGGGAGCAGGTCGGGATGTCCCCACAGGGCGTCCCGGCCGGCGATGCCGCGGTGCTCGGTGAGCGCCGCCCAGAGCGCGGCGGCCTCGCGCAACCGGCGGGGGCGCAACTCCAACCCGACCAGCGCGGCGAAGGTCTGCTCGGCCGGACCACCGGCGGCCCGGCGCCGCCGGAACGCCTCGGCGAGCCGGTTCACGTTCGGCAGCCGCTCGGCGGCGGCGGTGTCGACGACGTGGCAGACCCAGCCCTCGACCAGGGCCAGCGTGGTCTCCAGCCGGGCCAGCGACGCCTTCTGCGCCGGGGTGTCCTCCGGGGTGAAGATGCCCTCCACCGAGAGGGCCTGCATCGACTCCGGGTTCATCGGGTCGAGCTGGCCCATCGCCTCCTCGATCGCCTCCCGGTTCACCGTGATGCCGGTGGCGTACATCTCGACGGTGGTCAGTACGTGCCCGCGCAGCCACGGTACGTGCTGGAAGAGGCGCTGGTGGGCGGCCTCGCGCAGCGCGACGTAGAGGCGTACCTCGTCCTCGGGGAGTTCGAGGCCCTCGCCGTACGCCCGGATGTTCGCCGGCAGCAGCGCGGCGGTGCCGGCCGGGCCGAGCGGCAGGCCGATGTCGCCGGCCGAGAGCACCTCGGCGGCGAGCGAGCCGAGGGCCTGCCCGAGCTGGCCGCCGAAGAGCGCGCCGCCCAGCGTGGTGAGCATCGACTGCATCGGGCCGAGCTGCGCGCGGGCCTCCGGCGGCACCAGGTCGCCCATCGCCGCCACCATCCGGCCGGCGACCGGGTCACACAGCTTCTTCCAGACGTCGAGCGTCCGGTAGATCCACTCGTTCCGGTTCCAGGCGACCGAGGTGCGGATCCCGGAGGGGTGTGCCGAGGTCGGGTCGAGCCAGAGGTCGGCCAGCCGGAGCGCCTCCTCCACGGCGTTGCGCTCGTAAGGCGTCACGGCCGGGTCGCCGGCCGAGGAGAGCTGGCTGGCCGCGACCTGGCGGGCCAGGTCCCAGTTGACCGGGCCGCTGCCCGGCGCGGCGAGCAGCTGCTGCAGCTGCGCCATGAACTGCTGCATCTGCTGCGGGTCGTTGGGGTCGGGCGGCTGGCCACCCGGCAGTGCGAAGCCGAACGGGATATCAGGCACGGCGTCCACGGTACGCGCGCCGGGGGGCGTACCGCCCGCCCAGGTGTCACGCCGAGGGCGAACCCGGGGTTCACGGGCCGGCCCGGGGGTGCCGGCTGGGTAGGCTTGGCGGCCATGAGACGTCGCGGTGTCACGGTCCTGCTCGGCGCGCTGCTCACCGCCCTGCTCAGCATCGGCGTGCTCGCCGCACCCATCCCGTACGTCGTGCTCGGTCCCGGGCCGACGGTGGACACGCTGGGCCGGCAGGACGACAAAGAGGTGATCCAGGTTTCCGGCCGGGAGACCTCGACGTCGGCCGGGCAGCTCCGGCTGACCACGGTCGGCGTGCAGCCCGACGTCAAGCTGCTCTCCGCGATCGCCGGCTGGATCTCCTCGGACGAGGCGGTGGTGCCGTACGAGCTGATCTATCCACCGGGGCAGACGCAGCAGCAGGTCGAGGAGCGCAACGCGGAGGACTTCGCCGCCTCGCAGACCAGTGCCGAGACCGCGGCGCTGCGCGAACTCGGCTATCCGGTGCAGGTGGTGGTCAAGACCGTCGCCGCGGGCGGCCCCTCGGAGGGCGTCCTGAAGGTCGGTGACGTGATCACCTCGGTCGACGACAAGCCGGTGGAGGTGGCGGCCAGCCTCACCGGGGCGATCCGGGCGCGTCCGGCCGGCTCGGAGTTGAAGATCGGTTACACCCGGGACGGCACGCCGGCCGACGCGACGATCGTCAGCGCCGCCGCCGGCAACGACCCGCCACGCATCGGGGTCGAGATCGAGCAGCGGCAGCCGCACCCGTTCGAGCTGAAGATCGACCTCGGCGACATCGGCGGGCCGAGCGCCGGGCTGATGTTCGCACTGGGCATCGTCGACAAGGTCCGCAGCGAGGACCTGACCGGCGGGAAGATCATCGCCGGCACCGGCACCATCGACGATCTGGGACAGGTCGGGCCGATCGGCGGCATTCCGCAGAAACTGGTCGGCGCGAAGAATGCGGGCGCGAAGTACTTTCTCGTACCGGCCGACAATTGCGAGGAGGCCGTCCGCAACGCCCAGCCGGGGTTGCCGATGGCCCGGGTCGGAACCCTCGACGAGGCGCTGACCGCGCTGGACGCGATCCGGGCCGGAGGCACGCCGGCAAAGTGCTGAACCGATGAAGGCTCGCAGGGGGACCGGTCCCACTCAGGAACACCCCGTACTCTAGGTGCTCTGATCAGAGCCGGTCATTGCCGAAGGTGCGGAGCCAACAGTGGTCATGCGTAGCAGCCCCCTGCCAAGAATGAGTCGACGCGGTCGCGTCACGGTCGGCGTACTCCTAGGGGTGTTCCTGCTCCTCACCCTGCTGGGCTGGGGGGTCCAGGCGTGGACCGACTGGCTCTGGTTCGACGAGGTCGACTACACCCGGGTCTTCAGCGGGGTGCTGGTCACCCGGATCCTGCTCTTCGTGGCGGTCGGCCTCGGCATGGCGCTTCTTGTCGCCGGCAACATGTGGCTGGCCTACCGGCTGCGGCCGCTGCTCCGGCCGAACTCACCGGAGCAGGTGACCCTGGAGCGGTACCGTTCGGTGCTGGCGCCGAGGATCGGCACCTGGCTGGTCGCGATCGGGGTGGTCGTCGGGCTCTTCGCCGGTCTCTCCGCGCAGACCCGCTGGGGCCAGTGGATGCTCTTCCGCAACGCGCAGACCTTCGGCATCGAGGACCCGGAATTCAAGATCGATATCGGGTTCTACGTTTTCCAGTTCCCGTTCCTGCGCTATCTGCTCGGGGTCGGCTTCACCGCCGTGGTGCTGGCCGTGATCGGCTCGCTGGCGATGCACTACGTCTTCGGCGGGGTGCGGCTACAGGGCATCGGCGACCGGATGACGAACGCCGCCCGGGCCCACCTGACCACGCTCGTCGCGGTTTTCGTGCTGCTCAAGGCGCTGGCGTACGTGCTCGACCGGCGGGCGATGCTGCTGGAGTTCAACGAGGGCGTCGACCTGTACGGCGCCGGCTACGCCGACATCAACGCGCTGCTGCCGGCCAAGGAGATCCTGGCGTACATCTCGGTGGTGGTGGCGATCGCGATCATCGTCTTCTCCAACGCCGTGATCCGGAACCTGGTCTGGCCGGGCATCTCGCTCGCCCTGCTCGGCATCTCGGCGGTGGCGATCGGCGGCATCTACCCGTGGGCGGTGCAGACCTTCGAGGTCAAGCCGAGCGTCAAGGACAAGGAAGCCGCATACATCGAGCGCAGCATCATCGCCACCCGGGACGCCTTCGGGCTCGCCGGCACGGTCTCGGCACCGTACGGCGCCGAGAACCTGCGCCCGCCGGAGTCGCTGGCCACCGACACCTCGGTGGTGCCGAACATCCGGCTGCTGGACCCGCAGCTCGTCTCGGAGACGTACACCCAGCTCCAGCAGGTGCGTGGCTTCTACGACTTCGGCCCGAAGCTCGACATCGACCGCTACCAGGTCAACGGCGAGACCCAGGACTACGTCGTCGGCATGCGGGAGATCAACTACCTGGAGCTGACCGACCAGCAGAGCAACTGGATCAACCGGCACACCGTCTTCACCCACGGCTACGGCCTGGTCGGCGCCCCCGCCAACCAGGTGGTCTGCGGGGGCCAGCCGTACTTCGTCTCCGGCTTCCTCGGCGAGCGCACCGAGGAGGCGTGCTCGTCGTCGACCGAGACGATCCCGGCCACCCAGCCGCGGATCTACTTCGGGGAGCAGATGGACGGCAGCGACTACGCGATCGTCGGGCAGACCGAGGGGAAGAACCCGGTCGAGTTCGACCGGCCGACCAGCCGGGACGGTGGTGAGCAGTACTACACCTACACCGGCTCCGGTGGCGTCGAGATCGGCTCCTTTGGCCGCCGGCTGCTCTACTCGATCAAGGAGCAGGAGCCGAACTTCGTCCTCTCCGGCGCGATCAACGACGCCTCCAAGCTGCTCTACGTGCGTAACCCCCGGGACCGGGTGGAGAAGGTCGCGCCCTTCCTGACCCTGGACGGCGACCCGTACCCGGCGGTGGTCGGCGGGCGGATCCAGTGGATCGTCGACGGCTACACCACGGCGGCCACCTACCCGTACGCCGAACAGGTGAACCTCCAGGAGGAGACCGCCGACGAGCTGACCGGGCTGGGCACGTTCGAGCTGGCCCGGGAGAACATCAACTACATCCGCAACTCGGTGAAGGCGACAGTCGACGCGTACGACGGCACGGTCACGCTCTACCAGTTCGACGAGACCGACCCGGTGCTGAAAGCCTGGAACAAGGCGTTCGGCGGCGACCTGGTGAAGCCGAAGTCGGAGATCCCGGCCGACCTGGCGGCACACTTCCGCTACCCGGCCGACCTGTTCAAGGTGCAGCGCAACCTGCTGGCGAAGTTCCACGTCACCGACCCGTCCGAGTTCTTCTCCGGGCAGGACTTCTGGGAGGTGCCGAACGTCCCGGACGCGCCGGACTCGGGTGAGAAGCAGCCGCCGTACTACCTCTACACCGAGTTCCCCGGGCAGGAGGGACCACGCTTCCAGCTCACCTCGGCGGTCACCCCGGCCGGCCGGCAGAACCTCGCCGCGCTGATCAGCGGGTCGTACCTGAACGGCCAGCCCCGGTTGGAGGTGCTGGAACTGCCCGACCAGACGGCGGTCTCCGGACCCGTCCAGGTGCACCAGAAGATGACGAACAACGCGAACATCCGGCAGGAGCTGAACCTGCTCTCCTCCAACCAGGCACAGGTGCAGTACGGCAACCTGCTCTCGCTGCCCTTCGGCAACGGCATGCTCTACGTCGAACCGGTCTACGTGAAGAGCAACCAGACGAACGCCTATCCCCTGCTGCAACGGGTGCTCATCTCGTACGGCGACGGCGGCCAGTACGTCGTCCTGGCGAACAGCCTCGAAGAGGGCATCAAACAGTTGGTGGAGCAGGGCAAGAAGGCGGCGCCGACCACGCCGACGACGCCTCCGCCGAACACCGACGGGTCCCCGAACCCGACACCCACCCCGACGGCACCGCCGACGGGCGATCCGCAGCTCACACCGGAGCTGGCCGCCGCCGCCAGCAAGGTGCAGGCGGCGATCGCCGAGGTGAAGGCCGCCCAGACCTCTGGCGACTTCGAGCGGTACGGCCGGGCGCTCAAGGCGCTCGACGACGCGATGACGGAGTTCCAGAACGCCCAGCGGGCCGCTGGCGGGGCACCGGCTCCGGGCGGGTCCGCCGCCCCGACCGGCTCACCGGTGGCCGGCGGCGGTACGCCCACTCCGTCACCGGCCCTGCCGAGCGGCTGAGCAGGGGTTTCGTGGCTACCCGGCGGTGCTGCGACAACCACCGCCGGGTGGCCCACCCCCCGTTTTGCGGGGCGTGGGTGGAGTGCGCTAGTGTTAACGAGCCGACGCGGGGTGGAGCAGCTCGGTAGCTCGCTGGGCTCATAACCCAGAGGTCGCAGGTTCAAATCCTGTCCCCGCTACCACAGAGAACGGCCCGTCAGAGAAAATCTGACGGGCCGTTTTCGTATCTCTGGCAGACTCTGGTTGCCGAATGTCCGGAACACCCAGACGTGTAGAATGCCGGGGGAAATCGTGGTAGAGACGGCCTTCATTTCCGCCACCATCCCGTACGTCAACGCGCGCCCGCACCTCGGACACGCCTTGGAGTACGTGCAGACCGACGCCTACGCGCGGCACATGGCCTCCCTGGGAGTCGACGTCTACCTCCTCACCGGCTCCGACGAGAACTCGCTGAAGAACGTGCTCGCCGCCGAACGTGCGGGTCTGTCGCCGCGCGAACTGGTGGACCGGAACGTCGACCATTTCGTCCAACTGCTGGACGGGCTCGACATCGGGTACCGGCGGTTCATCCGGACCTCGGTGGACGCCGACCACCTCGACGGCGCCCAGCGCATCTGGGAACGGATGAGCGCGGCCGGCGACATCTACTCCCGGAAGTACGAGGGCCTGTACTGCGTCGGCTGCGAGCAGTTCTACACCCCGGCCGAACTGGTCGACGGAAAGTGCCCGGAGCATCTCGTCGAGCCCGAACCGGTAAGTGAGACCAACTACTTCTTCCGGCTGTCCCGGTATGCCGAGCCCCTGCGCAAAGCCATCGAGACGGGCGAGATCCGGGTGGTGCCGCAGACCCGGTCGAACGAGGTGACCAGCTTCATCCGGGCGGGGCTGGCCGACATCAGCGTCTCGCGTTCGATGGACCGGGCCCGCGGTTGGGGCATCAGGGTGCCGGACGACCCCTCGCAGGTGATGTACGTCTGGATCGACGCGCTCACCAACTACACGAACGCGCTCGGGTGGGCGCGGGGCGGGGACGACTACCGGCGGTACTGGGCGGACGCCGCCCGCCGGGTCCACGTCGTCGGCAAGGGGGTGCTGCGCTTCCACGCCATCTACTGGCCCGCGATGCTGATCTCCGCCGGCCTGCCGACCCCGACCGAGGTCGTGGTGCACGGCTACATCACCGCGAGCGGCCAGAAGCTGAGCAAGAGCCTCGGCAACGCCGTCGACCCGGCAGAGCTGATCGAGCGGTACGGCGTCGACGCCGTACGGTACTTCCTGCTCGCGGACTTCTCCCCGTTCGGCGACGGGGACTTCTCCGAGGAGCGCCTGGTCGCCCGCTACAACACCGATCTCGCGAACGGCCTCGGCAACCTGCTCAGCCGGGCGACGAGCATGACGCTGCGCTATCGCGACGGCGTCGTGCCGGCGGCCGGCGAGGCGGGTGCGCCCGAGGCGTCGCTGGCGCGGCAGGTGCGCGACAGCGCGGCGGGATCGCTCGAAGCGATGGCCGGCTACGACCACAAGCAGGCGTTGACCCGCGTCTGGGACCTCGTCCGGCGTACCAACGCCTATGTGGACGAACGCGCGCCGTGGAAGCTGGCGAAGGCCGCCGACGCGGGCGACGCCGCCGCCTCGGACGCGCTGGACACCACACTGCACCACCTGGTGGCAGCCGTTCGGCAGCTCGGGACGCTCGTCTCGCCGTTCCTGCCCGGCCCGGGTGCGGCGATCCTGGCGGCGGTCGGCTCGTCCCCGGCACCCGTGCCCCCGGCGGCGGCCTGGCTGGACGGCGTCGCGGGGACGACCGTCAGCAAGCCGCCGGCGCTCTTCCCACGTCTGGCGACGTAGCCTGGCACAGCGGATGCCGGCGGGAGCGACGGGGAGGCGGACAGGTGTTTACCGGAATCGTCCTGGGGGGCGCCGCGATGACCACCGGACTGGTGGCCGGCGTCTTCGTGCTGTACGCACACACGATCATGCCGGGCCTGGGCCGCACCGACGACCGTACCTTCGTGGGTGCGTTCCAGGCGGTCGACCGGGCGATCATCAACCCGTGGTTCATGTCGTGCTTCTTCGGTGCGCCGATCCTCACCGGAGCCTCCGCCGTCCTGCACCTGCGGGCGGGCACCGACGGCGGGTTGCCGTGGATCGCCGCCGCGTTCCTGCTGTACCTGGCGGTGCTCGTGATCACCCTGGCGGTGAACGTACCCGCGAACGACACGCTGAAGGCGGCCGGTGACCCGGACGGGATCGCCGACCTCGCCCGGGTACGCCGGGACTTCGGCGAGGCGCGGTGGCGGGCGTGGAACCTGCTCCGGGTCGTCCTGACCGGCACGGCGTTCGGCTGCCTGCTCGTCGCACTGGTCAGCTACGGCCGGCAGGGCTGACCCGGCGCCGGAGGGCAGGGCTGACCCCGGCGGCGGCCGGCGCGGCGCGACGGACCGGCGGTGCGGGGTTCCGCCCCGCCGAGCGGCCGGGTTGCCGGCGGGACTTGCCGGCAGCCCCGAGGATGTAGGCATGGAGATTTTCCGCAACTGGTGGGTCCGCCTGACCGCAGTGCTCGGTACGGCGGCGTTGACAGTGTTCGTACCGGCCGTGGCCTGGGCGTCCAGCGGACCCGGCGAGCTGCTCCTGGAAGCCGCCCCGGGGCGCCGGGGTCGGGGCAGCTTCGGGATATGGGGCCTGGTCTGCTGTCTGATCGTGGTCGGCGGGATCGTCGCCGTCCTGGTCCTGGTGATGCGCAACCGTGGGCGGGGCGGAAAGGGCTGACCGACCCGGTCGGCCTGCCCGGTCCGGCACGCACCCCTCGGGCGTGCCGTCGCCGAGAGGTCCCGTCCGCCGTCCACCGGACGGCGGACGGGAACCCCGCTCAGCTGGTGAGCGCGGCGTTCGCCTGGTTGATGAAGGACGCCGCCGCCGCCCGTGGCGAGGACCGGCCGAACTGGACGTCCTCGGCCACCCGGATCAGCAGTTGTTTGATCGTGGCGTGCCCCTTCGGCGGCGGCACCGGCGCCGACCCGAACTTCTCCGTCATGGTGGTCTCGAAGGCGACCGATTGCTTCATGCTCTCGTCGGTCAGCGACGCCTCCACGGCCCGCCGTACGTCCAGGTTGGCGCTCAGCCCACGCTCGGTGCCGAGGATCTCGCCGGCGACGGTGTCGTTGACCAGGAAGTCGATGACGTGCACGACGGTGTCCGGGTGCCGGGTCCCCCGGTAGGCGGCCCAGTAGAGCGAGGCCCGGGCCCAGTGCGCGGCCGGGTCGCCGGGATAGCTCACCACCCCGAGCTTGTCCTTGGTGAGCTTCTGCAACTCGGGCAGCTGGTTCGACCACACGAACGAGGTCGCGGCCCGGCCGCTGGTCACCAGCTGCTTCGTCACGTCACCGCTGTTCGCGGGCTGGGTGACCGAGGCCGGCGGGGCGGCACCACGCTGCCGGGCCCCGGCCCACAGCTCGAACCAGCGGGTCAGGTCGTTCTCGGTGAAGCCGACCTGGCGGCCCCGGTACAGCTCCTTGTCCTGCGACCGCAGCCAGAGCCAGAGTGCCTTGTAGTCGGCCGACGGGTCCATGGTGCCGAAGACCTCGCCGTCGCTGCGCTCGGAGACCTGCTCGGCCCAGGCCAGGTATTCCTGGTAGGACATTCCGATCGTCGGCGCCGGCATGTCGAGCCGGTCGAGCAGACTCTTGTTGTAGATCAGGCCGGGGGTGTTCTCCGCCGCCGCGGCGGCGACCGTACGGCCGGTGACCTGGCTGGACTGGGCCAGCCCGGCCGGCAGCTTCCGCAGGTCCAGTACGTCGGTCCGGACATAGTCGGTCAGGTCCAGCAGGATCTCCCGCTGGGCGTACTCGGTGAGGTAGTTGTCGTCGATCTGGAAGATGTCCGGGGCGTTGCCGGCGGCGGCCTCGATGGAGAGCCGGTCGAAGTAGCCGGCGTTGCCCTGGTGGGTGAACTTGAACGTGACGTGCGGGTAGCGCTTGGTGTAGATGTCCAGCGCCTGCTTGGTCAGCTCGGCCCGCCGTTCGCCGCCCCACCAGAAGACGGAGATCTTCACGCTCTTGTCCCTGGGCGCGGCTTCCTCGCCGGTGCAGCCGGCGGCGAGCGCGGTGACGACCACGAGCAGCGCGGCACCCAGCCGACGGCGCAGCCGGCGGCCGGCAGGTCCGCCCGCAGTGGAACGTCCGCCCGGGACGGGGACTCTGTCGGACACGTGGGCGCCGGTCGGCCCGGGGGGGTCGTTGGCCACGGGGGAGGGGGAGGGAAGGGGCACGACAACTCCTGACGACAGCGGGTCAGCTGTGGCGGCAACCGGATCATTTACACAGTCGACCTCGGCGGGTGTCAACGCCCGTACGGGCAAGATCCGCCCAACCGCCACCCGGAACGGCCCGGCTGTCCGGCCCGGCTGTCCGACCCGGCGCGGGGACCCGGAAGCCGCTGCGTCGCGGCCCGGCCCCGTCCGGTCGGCCGGACGCGTCCGCCGGGCCGGCGGCTCGGGCCGGACCGGGCCCGATCCGGCCACCGTGATGTACTTGGGCACGTGGAACTGCTGCATTCGGGCAAGGTCCGGGACGTCTACGCCGACGGCGACGACCTGGTCCTGGTCGCCTCGGACCGGGTCTCGGTCTACGACGTGGCGCTGCCGACCCCGATCCCGGACAAGGGCAAACTGCTCACCGCACTCTCGCTCTGGTGGTTCGAGCAGCTCGCCGACCTGGTGCCGAACCACGTCGTCTCGGCCACCGACGTGCCGTCCGAGTGGGCCGGCCGGGCGATCCGGGTACGCCGGCTGGACATGATCCCGGTCGAGTGCATCGCGCGTGGCTACCTCACCGGATCCGGAATCAAGGAGTACGAGCGGACCGGTGCGGTCTGCGGCGTGTCGCTGCCGACCGGGCTGGTGGAGGCGTCGATCCTGCCCGAGCCGATCTTCACGCCGACCACCAAGGCGCCGCAGGGCGAGCACGACGAGGCGATCACCTTCGCCGACGTGGTGGCGAAGGTCGGTGCCGAGACCGCCGAGCGGCTGCGCGAGACCACCCTGGCCGTCTACCGGCGCGGCGCCGAACTCGCCGCCGACCGCGGCATCCTGGTCGCCGACACCAAACTCGAGTTCGGCTGGGCGCCGGACGGCACGATGGTGCTCGGTGACGAGTTGCTGACCTCCGACTCGTCCCGGTTCTGGCCGGCCGACTCCTACCAGCCCGGCCGGGAGCAGCTCAACCTGAGCAAGCAGTTCGTCCGGGACTGGGCGGTCGGCACCGGCTGGGACAGGACCGGCCCGGCCCCGGAGATGCCGCCCGAGGTCGTCGAGGTGGCCCGGACCCGCTACGTCGAGGTGTACGAGCAGCTCACCGGCCGGCACTGGTAGCCGACGGCGCGGCCGTGCCCCCGGCCCTCGCGGCGGCCGTGCCCCCGGCCCTCGCGGCGGCCGTGGCAGTGGCCGTAGTCGTGGTGACGGCAGTGGCGGTCGCAGTGGCAGTGGCGGTGGCCGTGGCAGTGGCGGTGGCCGTGGCGGCCGTCGGGAGCTGGGCGCTTACCGGTAGGTCGTGCGCGGCCAGGAAGCCGGCCACCGCCGTCGACCACGGGAAGCGCTCGGCCTGGCGGCGGGCCGCCGCCCGGCGTTCCGGCGCCGGCCGGCCGACCAGCTCCAGCACGGCATCGGTGTAGCCCGGTCCCTCGCCCGGCGCGGCCAGCCCGGCCGGACCGAGCACCTCCGGCAGGGCGCTCTGGTCGCTCGCCACCACCGGGGTGCCACTGGCCAGCGCCTCCAGCGCGGCCAGGCCGAACGTCTCCACCGGCCCCGGTGCCAGCACCACGTCGGCGGTGGCGAGCAGCCGGGCCAGCAGGTCCCGGTCGGCGACGTGCCGGAGGAACCGGACCGGCAGGTCGTACCGGGCGGCTGCCGCACGCAGCCGGTCCCGGCGCGGCCCGTCGCCGACCACCACCAGCACCGCCGGTACGCCCCGGTCCCGCAGCCCGGCCAGCGCGGCGAGGGAGCGCTCGGGGCGCTTCTCCGGCGAGAGCCGACCGCAGTGCAACAGGAGTAGTTCGTCGGGTCCGGCGTGGCCGGCGCGCAGCCGGGGGTCGTACCGGTCCGGCCGGAAGTGGTCGAGGTCGACGCCGAGCGGTACCTGGGTCAGGTTGCCGGCGCCGATCCGCCGGAACTCCGCCGCCGCCCACGCGGTGGTGCAGACGATCCGGTCGTGCCCGGCGACGGTGCGCCTGTTGAGCCGGTCGGCCACCCGACGCACCCCGTCGTCGGTGACCGGCCGGTGCTGCCCCTCGGTGACCGGCCGGGCCTGCCCGCTGTTGACCAGCCGACCCTCCAGGTCGCTGAACCGGGTCCGTTCGGCGTTGGTCAGCCGAGCCTTTCCGCCGCTGAACCGGGTCCGTTCGGCGTTGATCAGCGGAGCCGGGCTGCCGGCAGCCAGCCGGGCGTGGCCGCCGGGGAGCAGCCGGAGCAGGCCGTCGAGGCTCTCGTGCGACACCATCATGCTCGGCACGCCGTGCCGGCGGGCCCAGGCGCCGGTCCAGCGCAGCGTGGTCCGGTCGGAGATCTCCAGCCGGTCGGGGCGCAGTTGGCGCAGCAGCCGGGCCAGGCGTACCCGGTCGACGATCACCCGGTAACCGCCCATCCCCGGTACGGCCGGACTGGCGAGCGTGATCACCCGGCCCTGCTCGGTCCACTCGTCGCTGTCGTGCCGGCCGGGCATCACCAGCACCGGCTCGTGCCCGGCGGCGGCGTACCCGGCGCCGAGTTGGCGCAGTGCGGTACGCAGCCCACCCGAACTTTCCGTGATGAAGTTGGCCAGCCGCACGATCCTCATGCGGCCCTGCCGTCCACGGCGGAACTGGCCGCCTGCCGCAGCCGGAACAGCCGGCCCGGCCGGACAGCGGGCACCGCCGGGGCCTCGGCGAGCACCGCCGAATAGTGTCCGAGCAGCTCGTCGCCGACCGCCGCCCAGGTCCGCCCGCGCACCGCCGCCCGCCCCGCCCGGCCGTACTCCGCCCGGCGTCGCGGGTCGGCGGCCAACCCGGCGACCGCAGCGGTGAACGCCTCCGGGGCGTCCGGTGGCACGAGGTGACCGGTCCGGCCCTCCCGCACCAGGTCCAGCGGCCCACCGGCGGCCGGCGCGACCACGGGCACCCCGCTGGCCATCGCCTCCTGCACCGTCTGGCCGAACGTCTCGTACGGCCCGGTGTGCGCGAAGACGTCGAGGCTGGCGTAGATCCGGGCCAGCTGCCGGCCGTGCCGGGCACCGAGGAACAGCGCGTGCGGCAGTGCCCGGCGCAGCGCCGGGGCGGCCGGGCCGTCGCCGACCACCACCACCCGGACCCCGGGCAGGGTGCTCGCCCCGGCCAGCAGCTCCACCCGCTTCTCCACCGCCAGCCGGCCCACGTAGCCGACCAGCACCTCGCCGCCGGGGGCGAGGACCCGACGCAGCGCGGCGCTGCGCTGCTCCGGCCGGAACCGCTCGCTGTCCACCCCGCGCTGCCAGAGCCGGATCCGCCCGATGCCGTGATCGGCCAGGGCGGCGGCGGTGGCGCTGGACGGGGCCAGGGTGCGGTTCGCCGCGTTGTGCACCCGGCGCAGCCAGCGCCACGCCGCCGCCTCGGTCAGCCGCACCCGGTACGCCCGCGCGTAGGCGGCGACGTCGGTCTGGTAGACCGCCACCGAGGGCAGTCCCAGCGCCCGGGCCGCCGCGACGCCCCGGGCGCCGAGCACGAAGGGGCTGGCCAGGTGCACCAGGTCGGCGTCGTGGCCGCGTAGCGCCGCCGCCAGCTCCCGCCCCGGCAGTCCGAGCCGGAACTGCGGGTACCCGGGCATCGGCACCGAGGGCAGGCGTACCACCGGGTAGGGCAGCGCGTCGGTGGCGTACCGGGTGCCGGGCGCCGGTTGCGGGGCGATCACCAGGGGCCGGTGACCGCGCCGTACCAGGTGCTCGGCGACCCGTACGACCGAGTTCGCCACCCCGTTGACGTCCGGCGGAAAGGACTCCGTGACGATCGCGATCCGCATGCGCCCACCGTCGTGCAGGTCCCCACCGTCCAGGTCACGCCGTCATGACCTGCCGGCGAACTGTCAGCGACGAAGCGAGGAGCGCGTCGGCTCCGCTGTCCGGTCGGGTCCGGTCACCGGCGGCTCCACTGCTGGTTGGCCTGGCCCGTGCAGGTCCAGAGGACGATCCTCGTGCCGTTTGCGGTACCCCGGCCGTCGGCGTCCAGGCAGAGCCCGGACTGTACGCCGGTGATGGTGCCGTCGGGGTTGACGTTCCACTGCTGGTTCGTCCCGCCGTGGCAGTCGTAGATGGTGACCCGGGTGCCGGCGGTGGTGCCGCGACCCTCGGCGTCGAGGCACTTGTTGCCGTAGACGGTGAGCTGCCGCCCCGAGGTGTGGTTCCACTGCTGGTTGGTGCCACCGTGGCAGTCCCAGAGCTGCACCTGGGTGCTGTTGGTGGTGCTGTAACCGGGGACGTCGACGCACCGGCCGGAGGCGGCGCCGACGATCGCGCCAGCGGTCGGGGTGCCGGTGCCGGGGGAGCCGATGCTGCCGGCCACCGACTGGAGCGCGCTGTACCAGACCGCGGCCATCTTGTCGTAGCCGCCGGCGGTCGGATGGACGCCGTCGATCAGGTCGGCGGTGGTCAGGGCGCTGTTCATGTTGACCAGGTGCACCCGTTTGCCGGCGTCTCTCTTGCTCTGCACGATGCCGGGGATCGCGGCGTTGAAGGTGCGTGCCGCCGCGGCCTGGTTGCTGTTCGAGAGTGTGATGATCTGCGCGACGAACACGTCCGCCTCGGGGGCGGTGCCGGTGATCCGGTCGATGAGCGCGGAGAGCCGGTTCGGGGCGGTGCCGACGTTGTAGTTCTGCAGGATGTCGTTGGTGCCGATGTGCAGCAGGACGCTCCGTGGCCGCTGTGTGTTCAGCCAGCCGACCACGTTCGCGTCGATCTGGTCGATCCGCCAACCGGGATGTCCCTGGTGGTCGTGGTCGCCGAGACTGGCCGGCCCGTTGAACTGGGAGCCGACGAAGTCCACCGTGTACCTGCCGTTGACCAGGCGCTGCCAGAGACCGATGCGGTATCCGCCCGGTATCTGGGTGCCCTCGGTGATGGAGTCGCCGAGTGGCATCACCCGTACCCCGCCGTTGGACTCGGCGCTGGCCGCGTCCGGTCGTACCGCCACACCGGCGGCCACGATGCCCAGTGCGGCGATTGCCGCGAACCATCTCACCCTCGTGCGCATTCGGCTGCTCCCCGAGTGTCATGTTAGCGCTAACAATGATCTGGATGGATGAATTCTGATCCTGGTCACAACGATCAGTCAACCCCGGGCGCGAACCGGTCAGTTCAGCCCCGACGCCCGCCGTCGAGCAGGAAGGTACGCCGTTCTTCCGGACTGAACGGCCGGGTGACCCGGGTGGCGGCGGTGGCCAGCAGGAGCCGGACCGAACCGCAGACGTCACAGCGCCAGACCCGTACCGAGCCGTCGGAGTGCACGGTGGCGACCCGCTCGCCGTCCGGAGCGAACGCGAAGCCGAGCGGTCCGGGGCCCAGGGTGCGCACGGTCACCGGTTCGGTCGCGCCGCCGGCGGCCCAGAGCTGGATGCCGACGAGTTCCTCACCGCCACCGAGGATCGACAGGTGCCGTCCGTCCGGCGTGTAGGCGAGCCGGGTGGTCGCGGCGCCCTGACCGGCCGAGGGCAGGACCACCCGGGCGGGACCGCCGCGTACCGACCAGACCCGGATGGTGCTGTCCCGGCTCAACCCGGCCACCGAATGACCGTCCGGGCTGAACGAGACCGAACTGACCGGATCGGCACCGCCGTCCAGAGTGGCGACCGCGTCTCCCGCGCCGTCGTCCCCGGGCGGGTCCGCCCGACTGCCGTCGGTCCCGTCGGCTCGTCGACTCTGCCCGGCGGTGACGTCCCGGACCCGTACGCCACCGTCCTCGGCACCGGTCGCCACCCGGGAGCCGTCCGGGCTGAACGCCGCGCCCGAACCGGTCGGTGCAAGCTCGACGGCGACCGGCCGATTGTCGAGCCGGTCCCAGAGCCGGACGCCGCCGCTGCCGCTGGTAAGCAGCCGTCGGCCGTCCGGTCCGAACCCGACCCGGGTCGCCGGGCCGGCCTCGAAGGAGCCGAGCCGCCGACCGGTCGGCCAGTCCCAGAGCCGGACCGTGCCGGCCGCGTCGAGGCTGGCCAGCCGCCGCCCGTCGGGTGCGAAGGCGACGTCCATGGTCATCCCGGCGTGCCCGGGAAGCACGACCGGGGCGGTGGTACCGGCGACCGGGGTGGCGGCACCGGTGGCACGGGCGAGTCCGGTCCGCTCGGGAACCGGCCAGATCCGGACCGTACCGTCGAAGATGCCGGCGCTGGCCAGGTGCCGGCCGTCCGGGCTGAACCGGGCGGCGTGCACCAGACCCTGGTGTGGCCGCGCGACCACCGGGTCGAACGGGCCGTCGACGTCCCAGCGCCGGACCGTGCCGTCCTGGCCGATGCTGAGCAGCCGGCCGTCCGGGGTCAGCGCGACCGCGCAGACCGTGCCGGCGTGCCCGCGCAGCGGCAGCGGGTCGAAGGCGCCGGTCGGGTCCCAGACGGTGATCACGCCGTAGGCGTTCTTGGTGACCAGCCGCCGCCCGTCCGGGCTGAACACGGCCGGAAAGGCACTTCGCAGCCGGCCGAGTACCGTCGGCTGGCCGCTGCCGCCGGTCGGCCAGATCCGCAGCACGCCGCCGTCCTCGGTGCTGGCGTTGTCGGCGCCGACGATCCGCGCACCGTCCGGGCTGAACAGCAGCGCGTCGGCGGTACCGGTGGAGTCGGCGAGCAGGGTCGGCGCCCGACCCGGCTCGGCCACCGGCCAGATCCTCGCCGGGTCGTCGGTGGTGGCGGCGGCCAGCCGCCGGCCCTCCGGCGACCAGGCCAGCGAGTGCACGGCACCACGCGCCGCCGGCAGCGCGCGGACGGTGGGAAACGGCTGGCCAGCCGGTGGCGGACTGCCAGCCGGTGATGGACTGCCAGCCGGTGATGGACTGCCTGCGGGTGATGGACTGCCCGCCGGTGGCGGGCTGCCGGCGGGTGGCGGGCTGCCGGCGGGTGGCGGACTGCCCGCCGGGAGCGGGCGGCCCCGGGGTGGGCCGGCCAGGTCCCAGATCCGGACCACCCCGGCCGCGTCCCCGGTGGCCAGCCGTCGGCCGTCCGGGCTGAACGCGACGTCGCGGACCGGCCCGCGGTGCCCGGGAAGCAGCAGCGGTGCCCGGCCGGGGTCGGTGGTGTCCCAGAGCCGCACCGAGTCGGTGTCGCCGGCCGCGGCGACCCACCGGCCGTCCGGGCTGATCTCCAGGGCGGTCAGCACCTCCGGGCCGGGCCGGGCCAGCGTCACCGGCGGCCGGTCGGGGGCGGCCGGCTGCCAGAGCTGCACCGACTTCCGCTCCCCGGCGGCGACCGCGTACCGGCCGTCCGGGGTCAGCGCGGCCTGCTTGACCGGCGCGGTGAAGACCTGCCGCACGTCGACACCGCGCCAGTGCAGTGTCGCCTGCCGCAACACCGCCTCGGCCTCGGCGTCCGGCCGCATATCGAAGGCCCGCCGGGCCAGCAGGAAGGCCAACTGCGGGTCGCGGGACATCTGGGCCCGGGCCGCCGCGACCAGTTGCCGGTGTACGGCGAGATCCCGCTGCCCCCGCGCCTGCCGGGCCTGCACCACCGCCACCGAGGCCAGCACGGTCACCACCGAGACGACCGCCGCCAACGCTGCCCCGAGCAGCCGGCGACGGCGCCGCCGCCCGGCCGCCCAGCGGTCCTCGGCCCGGCGACTGGCGTCCAGGAAATCCCGCTCCAGGCTGGTCAGACTCTCCGGGTGCGCCTGCGCCCACGCCTGCGCCCGGGACAGCGCCAGCCCCCGGTAGAGCCCGCCCGGATCGTGGTCGAGCGAGCGCCAGCCCGCCGCGGCCTGGGTGAGCTGCCGGTGCACGCGTACCCCGTCGAGGTCCTCCTCCAGCCAGCGGCGCAGCCGGGGCCAGGCGTCCAGCAGCGCCTCGTGGGCCAGCCGCACCGAGCGGTCGTCCAGGGTGACCAGTCGGGCGGCGGCAAGCCGTTCCAGTACGCCCGAGGTCAGCGCGTCCGCCTCGGCGAGTTCGGCCCGGTCCACCCGGCGGGCGGTCGGCAACCCGGCCCGGTCCAGGGCGGCCGTCGACTCGTCCACGCTGCCGATCTCCACCATCCGCAGCAGTACGTGCCGGGCCGCCCGGCGCTGCCCGGCGTCGAACTCCTGCCAGATCCGCTCGGCGGTCTGCGCCACCGCGCCGTCGATCCCGCCGGCCGCCTGGTAACCGGCAAGCGTCACCGCGCTGCCCCGGCGCCGCCGCCACGCCTCCAGCAGCACGTGCGAGGCGACCGGCAGCGCACCGGCCCGACCGGCGACCTGGGCCACGATCGTGGAGACCAGGGCACCCTCGACCATCGCACCGGCCCGCTCGGCCGGTCGCACCACCGCGTCCCGGACCTGGGCGGCGGTCATCGGCCCGACAAGTACCTGCGCGTCGGCCAGCGCCGCCACCAGCTCGGGCAGCTCGGTGCAGTACCCGTAGAAGTCGGCGCGTACCCCGAGCACCACCCGCAGCCGGCTTCCCGGTGCGGCGACGGCGGCCAACAGCGCCGCCACGAAGCCGGTGCGTGCCTCGGCGTCCCGGCAGAGCGTGAAGATCTCCTCGAACTGGTCCACCACCAGCCACAGGTCGGCCTCGTCCGGGGCGTCGGCAAGCACCTGCCGGACCGCCAGGTGCAGCCGGTCCGGGGCGGTGACCAGGTCCGCGTGTACCGCGCCGGCCGGGATCCGGAGCAGCCGGGCGAGCTGCACCGCCAGCTCGCCGAGCGGATCGGCGCCCGGGGTCAGCACCAGCACCGGCGGGTGTTCCGGCCGGCTCGTGACGGCGGGCACCAGACCGGCCCGGAGCACCGAGGACTTTCCGCTGCCGGAGGCGCCGAACAAGGCCACGAACCGGCGGTCGGCGAGCCGCTGCCGCAGGTCGTCGACGACCTCCTCGCGGCCGAAGAACCACTCCGCCCGCTCCGGTCCGTACGCCAGCAGGCCCTGGTAGGGGGTGTCGTCGGGGTGTGCCGGGGACGGGGTCGGCGGCTCGTCCCGGGCGATCCGGCGCCACCGGTCCGCCCACTCGTCCGGGTCGCCGCCGCACGCACGGACGTACGCCAGGGTGACGGCCAGGGTCGGCAGCCGCCGCCCGCCGGCCGCCTCGGAGAGGGTCGTCGCGGAGAAGTGCGCCCGGCGGGCCAGCTCCCGGTAGCCGGGGCTGCCGGCCTTCTCCCGCAGCAGGCGCAGCCCGGCCGCGAACTCCCGCACCTGTGGGGTCCCGGGCCCCAGTACGCCCTCTGGTCGCGGCACCTCTGCCCTCGCCATCGCTCTCGCCTGTCGTTCGCCGGCCCGGCCGTTGATCACTCGTCGTGGTCGGTCCGGCGACTGTCCGGAGTTGATTGTCCGGGTCGGCGGCCCGAAGCCGGACAACAAGTCGCCGACTAGACATCTCCTCAACAGGGGTGCGACAGGCGCCTCACCAGCCAGATCACGAGGTGGTCAGAAATGCGTTCCACTTTCCTCCACAGCCCGCTCCGGCTCCGTTCGCTCCGTTCGCTCCGGGCGGCGGCGGTCCTGCTCGGACTGACCGTGGCCCTGCTCGCCGGTACGGCCTCGCCGGCCAGCGCCGCGATCATCACGGTGCAGGACGGCTTCGAGGGCAACCAGGCGGCGAACTGGAGCTTCACCCACACCGGTGACGGCACCGGCGGGATCAGCTCGTTGCAGACCCACAACGGGGTCAAGGACGGGTTCCTCTCGATGCGCAGCGCCGGGTTCTCCTCGGTCGGCCGGCGGGTCTTCCTGCCGGCGACCACGAGCTGCACGGCGGGCATCTGGGTCAACCCGGTACTGGCCACCCAGCAGATCAACTTCGAGATCATCGAGCCGGTCAGTTTCACGTACGTGGCGTTGAAGACGGTGGTGCTCAGCGGCGACGCACCGTACACCTTCGTCTCCACCTCGTGGAACCACGGCCCCACGGACATCCTGGTCCGGGTCTCGCTGATTGGCGCCAACGGCGTGCAGAAGGGAACCTGGGTCGACGACCTGGGCATCCTCTGCGTCACCTGAGTCGTCGACACGGCGCCGACGGCCCGTCGTCGGCGAGGGCGCCGCTCCCGGAACTGGGAGCGGCGCCTCCGGTCGTGCCGGGGCGGGTAACGCGGTGCGTCGACTGTCGAGCTGCCCCGCCTGTGCGCCCACGAGCCGCGTCCACTCCAGCTCGCTCGTGTGCACCGCGAGCAGCGAGCAGGCCGGCGACGGTGTCAAGATCTCCGGCACCGAGGTGCAGCAACAGCTACGGGAGATCGTCCGTCGACGCAACAAGATCGCGCACGAGTACGACGAGGACCCCGACAACGCCCCGAAGAAGCGTCCGATCGACGCGGCGGCCACGACCCAGACCATCGACTGCATCGAACAGCTGGCCGGAGCCCTGGTGGCCGCCCTCGACCAGGAGTAGCCGGCCGTCAACCGGCGACGTGTGCTTAGCTGCGGAGATGGGACATCCGGTCATGTTCGACGAGTCCGATCCACTGCTGCACCGGGTACGGTCGCTCGCGCTGGCCTTCCCGGACGCGGCCGAGAAGGTCTCGCACGGGCGTCCCACCTTCTACACCACAAAGGTCTTCGGCTACTACGGCGGATCGGTGAAGGTCGACGGCGGCTACCGGCGGCACGACCGGTCGCTGCTCGTCCTGGTCGAGCCCGACGAACGCGTGGCGCTGCTCACCGAGGCGCACTGCTACCTGCCGATGTACCTCGGTGCCTACGGCTGGGTCGGGGTGGACCTCACCGACGACACCGACTGGGACGAGGTCGGCGAGCTGCTGGACGCCAGCTACCGCCGGACGGCCGGGTCACGCAGGGTCGCCGTGCTCGACGCCCGCCGAGCCGGTTGACGAGGTCGTGTCGGGCCGGTTGGCGTGATCGCGTAGGGCCGGTTGACGTAGTCGTGTCGGGCCGGTTGACGAGGTCGCGCCGAGCCGGCTCTGCCGCGCCGGGGAGTGGGAGTGCCGTCGTCAGGTGCCGGAGTGACCGGCACCGGCGCCGCCGTCGGTCAGGCTGGCGCTGATCCGCACGGTGGTGCCCTCCGGACCGCTGCGCACCAGCATCTCGTCGCTGAGCTGTCGGGCCAGCCAGAGCCCCCAGCCGCCGGCGATCTCCGGGGCCGGCCGCCGCCGGTCGTCGAGCCGTTCGGTCCGGATGCCGGCACCGGTGTCGGAGACGAGGCAGTAGAGAATTTCACCGGTACGCCAGAGGCGCAGCCAGCCCTGCCCGCCGCCGTGTCGTACCGCATTCGTGATCAGCTCGTTGACCGCGAGCACGAAGTCGTCCAGCCGCGCCCCGTCGAGACCGGCTTGGCCGGCGCACGCCGTCACGGTGTGCCGGATCTCGGTCACCCGGTCACCGTCGAAGGTCTCGGCGAGCAGCGGCGGTGACTTGTCGGAGGCGACAGCCGTGGGCGAGAGGGGATCTGTGTCGCTCATGGCCGTCCCACTGCTGCTCGTCGAGTCCTTTCGTGGCTTTCCCACCCTACGTCAGGGTATGTAGCTGCGCATCCGGGCCACCGGGGTCGGAAGGACGGGTGCACGGGTCGTCCCGCCGAGGGCGGTTGTGCGATGGTCGGTGCCGTGCCGGACTCGTCGAGCGACGCGCCGGGCGGGCGCCGCCGTGACCCGCCGGGCAGCCTCCAGGCGCCGCTGTGGCGGTCCATCGCCGTCTACCGGTTCGCCGCCCTGGCGTACGTCGCCGTGCTGGCGGTACGCAACCTGGGCGACTACACACATCCGGTGTCGGGTGCGGTACTCCTGCTCGCGATGACCGGCTGGACCGTGCTCAGCGCGTACGCGTACGCCGATCCAACCTGGCGGCGCTGGCCGCTGCTCCTGGCCGACCTGGCCGTGGTGCTGGCGGTGGTGGTCGCCGCCCCCCGGGTGGTCGGCCGGGAGGTGATGAACGACGGGGTGCCCCCGCCCAGCGTCGCCTGGCTGGCCGGGCCGGTGCTCGCCTGGGCGGTCTCCGGCGGGCGGCGGCGTGGTGTGGTGGCGGCGCTTGTCATCGGCGTCACCGACCTGGTGGCCCGGGAGCGGTTCGCCCAGGCGTCGCTCACCGGCGCCGCGCTGATGCTGCTGGCCGGGATCGCCGTCGGGCACGTCGTCCGGCTCGCCGTGATCGCCGAGGAGCGGTTGCAGCGGGCGGTCGAGCTGGAGGCGGCGACCCGGGAACGGGAGCGGCTGGCCCGGGGGATCCACGACTCGGTCCTCCAGGTGCTGGCCCTGGTGCAGCGCCGGGGCGCGCACCTCGACGGCGAGGCCGGCGAACTGGCCCGGCTCGCCGGTGAACAGGAGGCGGCGCTGCGGTCGCTGATCGCCAGCCGGGCACCGGACGGGTTGGACCGGCAGGAGGTGGACCTGCGCTCGCTGCTCGCCGGGTACGCCTCGCCGACCGTCTCGATCGCCGCTCCGGCGACCTCGGTGCCGCTGCCCGCCGGGGTCGCCGGTGAGGTCGCGGCGGCCGTCGGTGCGGCGCTGGACAACGTGGCCCGGCACGGCGGCGGACGGGGCTGGGTGCTGGTCGAGGACGATCCGGACGCGGTCACCGTCTCGGTCCGCGACGACGGGCCGGGAATCCCGCCGGGGCGGCTGACCGAGGCGGCCGGTCAGGGGCGGCTCGGCGTGGTCCAGTCGATCGAGGGCCGGATCGCCGACCTTGGCGGCACGGTCCGGATCAGCTCTGCCCCGGGCGAGGGGACCGAAGTGGAACTCCGGGTACCCCGTGGCCCGTCCGTGCCCGGGCAGCGTGCGGACCGCTGACCCGACGCGGGCCCGCCGGGAGGCGGAGAGCCGGGTGCCGTTCCAGGCTTGCCCGGTTGCTCGGCACGGGCTCGACCGGAGCGCGGCCGGGCTCGTCTAGGCTCGCCGGTGTGACCGACGAGGGCGTGCCGGAAGTCCGGGTGATGGTGGTCGACGACCATCCGATGTGGAGGGAAGGGGTGGCCCGCGACCTCACCGAGGCCGGCTACCAGATCGTCGCCACCACCGGCGAGGGGCGGCAGGCGATCCGGGTGGCCCCGGCGACCCGGCCCGACGTCGTGGTACTGGACCTGCAACTGCCGGACGTCTCCGGCGTGGAGGTGCTCCGGGCGCTGCTCGCCGAACTGCCCGGGGTGCGGGTACTGATGCTCTCGGCCAGTGGGGAACAGCAGGACGTGCTGGACGCGGTCAAGGCCGGGGCCACCGGCTACCTGCTCAAGTCGGCCGGGCCGGCGGAGTTCCTGGACGCGGTGCGGCGTACCGCCGCCGGCGACGCGGTCTTCACCCCGGGGCTGGCCGGGCTGGTGCTCGGGGAGTACCGGCGGATCGCGGCCGCGCCGGCACCCCCCGGTGACTCGCTGCCCCGACTCACCGACCGGGAGACCGAGGTGCTCCGGCTGGTCGCCAAGGGGATGTCCTACAAGCAGATCGCCGGCCGGCTCGGGCTGTCCCACCGTACGGTGCAGAACCACGTGCAGAACACGCTCGGCAAGCTGCAACTGCACAACCGGGTGGAACTCACCCGCTACGCCATCGAGCAGGGGCTCGACGGCTGAGCAGCCGGCGGCTGAGCGGACGAGAGCCGGGCGGCCGGGATCACGGCGGTGGCTGGGTCTCGTTGATCGCCAACTCCTCGGCGCTGGCACCGCCGCCCGCGGCGCCCCGGTCGAAGGCGACCGAGTCGGTCTCGTCGTCGTCGCGGACCCCCTCGTCCGGCTCCACCAGCCGGCCGACCGGCCCGCCGCCGGGCGCGTCGCCGAGGTTGCCGTGGTCGTAGATCGACACCGGGGAGTTCGGGTCGGAGGTCGGACCCGGGTCCAGCACGTCCGCGTCGAGCTGTGCCTCGGCCGCCGCCTCCTCGCTGTCCGCCTCGCCGGAGATCGCCTCGTCGGCCGGGCCGGCGAGCGGCTCCTCGACCGGGGTGTCGGGCCGCTCCTGGGCGAGCTTGTAGTCCAGCGGCTCACCGTCGGCCTGCTCCTCGGCGGTGTTGCCGTACCGGTCCACCCCGAGGGGCGCTCGGTCGGTGGGGAGTGCGGCGGGATTCCGGCCGTCCGCCTCCCGACCGGTCTCGACGTCGTCACGGGCCGTCGAGTCGTCGTCGGCGGTGTCGGGCAGACCCTCCGCCTCCGGGTCGGACACGGGCGTCGGAAACTCGTCATCGCGCATGACGGACCACTACCCGCTCCCCGGGTACCCGTAACCGGGCGAAGGCGGACCAGCCGCTCCGCCGGTGGACCGCCGGCCGGCGCCGCGGCCGGGCGGGCCCGGACGGCGCTCCGCCGGTGCGCCGCCGGAAGCCCGCCGGCGCGGGATTAGCCGGCGGCGGAACGGGAAGGACCGCGACGGCGCGGGCGGTGACTTCCCGCCACCCGGGGCGTCGACGCGTCCGGTGGGCGGGCCGCTCGGGTCGACGGGGCCGGTTTGCCAGGTTTCCGCTCGGCCCGTCGCGGTTAATGGGAGCCTCTGATCGAACGGCCCTAGCCTGCCGTAGCCGTCGCTGGAGGTGACCCATGCGCGTTGGCCTCGTCTGCGCACACGCCGGCCCGCCGCAGGAGCGTCGCCGTCAGTTCGCCGGCACGCACCAACACGTTGCCCGGGTGGCAGTGGAGCTGGCCGAACGGGGCCACGACGTACGCGTGTACGAGCGGCTCGACGACCCGGACGCGCCACCGACCACCGAGATCGGCGGGTACCGGGTGGAACGGGTGCCGGTCGGGCCGTCCCGGCGGGCCGCCACCGCCGAACTGGTGCCGTACGTGCCGGAACTCGGTCGCTGGCTCACCGACCGCTGGGCCGGGGAGTGGGCGCCGGAGGTGGTGCACGGGCACTTCTGGGTCGGCGGGCTGGCGGCGGCGAGCGCCGTCCGGGAGACGGTCATCCCGGTCGTGCAGACCTTCCACTCCCTCGGCGTCGAGCAGCAGCGCCACCTCGGCCAGGCGTACCGCGGGCCGGGTGAGCGGATCCCGCTGGAGCTGGCGCTGACCCGGGCGGTCGACATGGCGGTGGCCGGCTGCACCGACGAGGTCGACGAGCTGACCCGGATGGGGTTGCAGCGCGCCTCGGTGGTGGTGGTCCCGGCGGGCGTGGACACCGAACTCTTCGCTCCGGAGGGCGAGGCGGTGCCCCGGGACCGGCGGCCGCGCATCCTGGCCGCCGGCGGGCTGGAGCCCGGACACGGGCAGGAGGACCTGATCCGGGCGATGCGGCTGGTCGGGGACGTCGAGCTGGTCATCGCCGGCGGTCCGTCCGCCGACGGCCTGAACAACCACGCCGAGGCCCGCCGGCTGCGGGAGATCGCCGAGGCCAGCGGGGTCGCCGACCAGGTCCGGCTGGTCGGCACGGTGCCACACGACCAGATGCCCGCCTGGTACCGCTCGGCGGACGTGGTGGCCTGCACCCCCCGGTACGCCTCCGCCGGCCGAATCCCGCTGGAGGCGATGGCCTGCGGGGTGCCGGTGGTCGGCTACTCGATGGGCGGCATCGTGGACACCGTGGTCGACGAGGTCACCGGCCGGCTCGTCCCGCCCGGCGACGTACGCGGCCTCGGGGTGACCCTGCGCCGGCTGCTCGCCGCCGACGCGGAGCGGTTCGCGTACGGGCACGCGGCGGTGGACCGGGTGCGGTGCAGCTATACCTGGGACCGTACGGCCGGCGCGCTGGAGCGGTTGTACGAGCGCGTGGTACGCCGCCGCCAGCCCGCCCCGAGCTGACCCCACCGAACCGACCGAACCGACACGTCCGTCCAGTCCCGTCCGGCGCGCAGTTCGCGTCCGGCGCTCAGCGGCGGGGGAGCGGCGCGACGGAGGTGGACCGGCGCCGGCCGGGTGCGGGCGACCGGGACAGTCCCGCCGCGGGGCGTGCCGGCAGGGCCGCCCGGGAACCCGAGCCCCGTTCCCGGCCGCGCCGGTCCGGCAGTTCACGCTGGCTGGGCAGCAGGGTGTGCTGGTGCTGCGGCTCGGCGTACCGGGTCAGGCCGAGCACCGCGGCCAGGGTGATCAGGAAGCCGACCGCGGCCAGCCACTCCCGGCCCGGCCAGATCCGGTCGCCGAGCAGCAGCAACCCGACGATCGCCGCCGGCACCGCCCCGGCGGCGTCCATCGCGGCCACCGCGGCGGTGGTCGAGCCGCGCTGCATCGCCAGGCCGAGCAGCAGCTGACCGACGATCGAGTGGACGATCAGCAGGTAGAGCAGCGGGTCCCGGAGGAAGGCCTCGAACGAGTGCACCGAGGCGAGCGGGCGGGCGGCCACCGCGGCGGCCGAGAACGCCAGCCCGGCCAGCGCGCCGAGGGCCACCGAGCCTGGTACGCCGTGCAGGCGTACGGCGGGAAAACCGAGCGCGCCGATCACGCCGAGCGCGACGACCAGCCCGACCACCCCGGCGGTCCCGAGCTGCCGGGACGGCGCCGGTTTCGCGGCCAGCACCAGCGCGGTGATCCCGACCAGCAGCAGCACCAGCAGCACCACCTCGGCCGCCGGCAGCCGCCACTTGAGCACCAGCACCCCGAGTACGGCGGTCACGCCCAGCCCGGCCGCCACGCTCGCCTGGACCAGGAAGAGCGGCAGGTCCCGCCGGGCCATGAAGGCGAGGACGAAGCCGAGCATCTGGCAGGTCAGCCCGACCAGATAGCTGCGGTGCCCGGCCAGCCGCAGCAGCAGCCCGGGGTCGAAGGTGTGGTGCAGGGTCGTCCGGGTCGCGGCCACCGACTGGAGCAGGTTGGCCACGCCATAGGCGGCGATCATGGCCGCGAGGAAGCACCAGCCGGTAGACACCTGGCGAGGATAGAGGCTGCCGCGCCGCTTCGCTCGGCCGGCTAGCCGAGCCGGTCGAGCAGATCCTGGTGCAGTTTCCCGTTGCTGGCGACCGCGCTCCCGCCACCCGGGCCGGGACGTCCGTGCAGGTCGGTGAAGGTGCCACCGGCCTCGGTCACGATCGGGATCAGCGCGGCCAGGTCCCACAGCGACAGCTCCGGCTCGACCATCGCGTCGACCGCACCCTCGGCGAGCAGCATGTAGCCGTAGAAGTCGCCGTACGCCCGGCTCCGCCACACCTTCCGGATGATGTCCAGCACCGGATCGAGCCGGCCGGTCTCCTCCCACCCGTTCAGCGACGAGTAGCAGAAGCTGGCGTCGGCGAGCCGGCCGACCCCGGAGACCCGGATCGGGGTGGCCGCGGCCTGGTGCCGGCCGGCGTACGCCCCGAGGCCGGTCGCCGCCCACCAGCGGCGGCCCAGGGCCGGTGCGGAGACCAGCCCGACGACCGGGATGTCGCCCTCCATCAGCGAGATCAGGGTGGCCCAGATGGGTACGCCCCGGACGAAGTTCTTCGTCCCGTCGATCGGGTCGATCACCCACTGCCGGCTGCCGGCGCCGGCAGCCGGGCCGGAGGCGCCGTACTCCTCGCCGAGCACGCCGTCCCGGGGGCGGGTGCGGGCCAGGGTGGCCCGGAGCGCCTTCTCCACCGCGGTGTCCGCGTCGGTCACCGGGGTCAGATCCGGTTTCGCCTCGACGTGCAGGTCCAGGGCCCGGAACCGGGCCATCGAGATCGAGTCGGCGGTGTCGGCGAGCATGTGCGCCAGGGACAGGTCGTCCGCGTACCGGGCCATGGCGGAAACCTACTCGATCCGGTCGAGCCGGGTGCGTTAGCATCCCGCGCCGTGGCCACCGAACCGATTTCCGACGTCTCTCCCGAAGTAGACCTCTCTCCCGAAGTGCTTGTCGGCCTGCTCGCCGAGCCGGACCGGCTGGCCGCCTTCGCCGCCGTGGTGCTCGGCGCGGGCGGTCCGGCCGAGGTGGCGGAGCGGACCGGGCTACCCGCCCGGACCGTGCACGCCGCACTGCGCCGGCTGGAGTCCGGCGGCCTGGTCGAGACGGTGGACGGCCGCACGGTCGCGCTGATCGGCGCGTTCAAGGAGGTGGTCCGCGCCCATCCGCCCACCCCGGCCGTGCCCGACGCGGAGCTGGACCCGGACCGGGCCACCGCGGCGGTGCTCCGGTCCTTCGTCCGGGACGGCCGGATCACCCGGTTGCCGGCCGCGCAGGGCAAGCGCCGGCTGCTGCTGGAGCACGTCGTGACGACCTTCGTCCCCGGGGTGCGCTACTCCGAGCGGGAGGTGAACGCCCTGCTCCGGGCCTGGCACGACGACTACGCCGCACTGCGCCGCCATCTCGTCGACGAGGTGCTGCTGACCCGCCGGGACGGCGTCTACTGGCGCAGCGGCGGCCCGGTCGACATCGATCCCGGCCCGACCGCCAGCGACCCCGACGGCCTTCCCGGCTAGCGTTCCGGCCACCCGATCGCCCTGGGCGGGTGGCCACCCGATCGCCCCGGCGCGGCCTAGCCGATCGCCCCGGCGCGGCCTACTCGATCTCGCCGGCCCGGGAGGCCAGCAGCCGGCGGTACGACGCCAGCCGGCGCGGGTCGGCGTTGCCGGCCGCCACCCAGGCGTCCAGCGCACAGTCCGCCTCGTCCGGGGTGTGCTCGCAGTTCGGCGGGCACTCCACGGTCCCCTGCACCAGGTCGGGGAAGCCGTGCAGCAGGCTTGCGGCGGAGACGTGTGCCAGGCCGAAGCTGCGTACCCCCGGGGTGTCGACGATCCAGCCGGGGTGCGGGGTGCGCCGGCCGCCCCGCCCGGTCGGCTTCGACCCGGCCGGCCCGGGCAGCGACGGCAGGCGCAGCGCGACCGCGCTGGTGGAGGTGTGCCGGCCCCGGCCGATCGCGCTGACCGTGCCGACCGCCCGGTCCGCCTCCGGCACCAGCCGGTTGACGAGCGTCGACTTGCCCACCCCGGAGTGCCCGACCAGCACCGACAGGCGCTCGGCGAGCAGCCCGCGCAGCTCGTCGAGGTCGGAGTCGGGTCCGACGAGTACGTGCGGCAGGTCCAGTTCCGCGTAGTAGCCGAGCACCCCCTCGGGGGTGGCCAGGTCGGACTTGGTCAGGCAGAGCAGCGGCTCGATGTCGGCGTCGTACGCCGCCACCAGGCAACGGTCGATGAACCCGGTCCGGGGCGGCGGGTCGGCCAGGGAGCTGACGATCACGAGCTGGTCGGCGTTGGCCACCACCACCCGTTCGAGCCGCCCCTCGGCGGTGCTCTCGTCGTCGTCGGCGGTCCGCCGCAGCACCGAGGTCCGCTCGGCGATCCGGACGATCCGGGCCAGCGCACCGGCCGTGCCGGAGGTGTCCCCGACCAGGGCCACCCGGTCGCCGACGACCACCGACTTGCGGCCCAGCTCCCGGGCCCGCATCGCGGTCACCGTCCCCGCGCCCCCGGCCGCCTCGACGCCGGCCCCCGCACCTTTCCCCGGGCCGGACCGGTCACCCCGGCCGCCCGCCGGGTCGTCGCCGGTGACGCAGGTGTAGCGGCCCCGGTCCACGGCGACCACGAATCCGTCCACCGCGTCGGAGTGCCGGGGCCGGGTGCGGGTACGCGGACGGGACGAGCGCCCGGGCCGGACCCGTACGTCGTCCTCGTCGTACTCCCGCCGCTTGCCGGCCAGTTCCGCCCCCGTTCCGTCGTCGGCGTCGAATCGGCGGCGACCGGCGCGGGAACGTGCCGCCTCCCGGCTATCGCCGCCCGTCGCCGCCGGTCACCATCGTCGACCATAGTGCCGGGAACTCGGGCATTGTCTTCGAGGTACACGCCACGTCGTCCAGCTCGATCCCCGGCACGGTGAGTCCGATCACCGCCGCCGCGTGCGCCATCCGGTGGTCGGCGTAGGTCCGGAAGGTGCCGCCACGCAGCGGTCGGGGCCGGATCTCCAGCCCGTCGGCGGTGTCGGTGACCTCGCCGCCGAGCCCGTTCAGCTCCCGGGCCAGCGCGGCCAGCCGGTCGGTTTCGTGCCCCCGGATGTGCCCCACCCCGCGCAGCCGGGACGGCGAGTCGGCGAGTACGGCGAGGGCGGCCAGCACCGGTGTGAACTCGCTGACGTCGGAGAGGTCGGCGTCCAGCCCGTGGATCGTCCCGGTGCCGCGCACCGTCAGGCCGTCGCTGCCCAGCGTCACCTCGCCGCCCATCCGGGAGAGCAGGTCCCGCAGCGTGTCGACCGGTTGCAGGCTGCTGCCCGGCCAGCCGAGCAGGGTGATGCCGCCGCCGGTGACAAGGGCGGCGGCGAAGAACGGCACCGCGCCGGAGAGGTCCGGTTCGATGTCCCAGTCACGCCCGGAGAGCCGACCCGGCTCGACCGTCCAGACGTCCCGGTCGGCGTCGTCGACGGCGGCACCGGCGGCCCGGAGCATCTGCACGGTCATCCGCAGGTGCGGCGCGGACGGCACCGGCGGCCCGACGTGCCGGACCACGATCCCGCGCTCGAACCGGGCGGCGCCGAGCAGCAGCCCGGAGACGAACTGGCTGGAGGCCGAGGCGTCGATCACCACCTCGCCGCCGGCCACCCGCCCGGCGCCGCGCACCGTCAGCGGCAGGCTGGCGCCCTCGGTGGTGTCGATGCCCATCCCGATGGAGCGCAGCGCCTCGACCAGCGGGCCGAGCGGACGGGTCCGGGTGTGCGGGTCGCCGTCGAAGGTGACCGGCCCCTCGGCCAGCCCGGCGACCGGCGGCACGAATCGCATGACCGTGCCGGAAAGTCCCACGTCGACGTGCGCCGGGCCGCGGAACGGGTGCGGCCGGACCAGCCAGCGCTCGTCGTCCACTGTGGAGACGTCTGCGCCCATGGCGCGCAGCCCGGCGGCCATCAGCTCGGTGTCCCGGGCGCGCAGCGGGTGGCGCAGTGTGGAGGGGCCGTCGGCCACCGCGCCGAGCACCAGTGCGCGGGCGGTCAGCGACTTGGAGCCGGGCAGTCGCAGCGTCGAGGCGACCGGGTCGGTCGCGGTCGGCGCGGTCCAGGGTTCGAGCGGGCGGACCGCCGTCAGGTTCGGCACCCGTACATCCTGCCCCCTCGCCGGTCGGACCGGATCCGGGTTCCGGCCCCTCCCGCCTGGCGGGACGACCGATCGGGCCGGAAGCACCGGCGTGACCGGGTTCGCCGGGCGCGACGGGCCGCCGGGGCCGGAGTACGGGACGGCCGGCCGGCGCCGGAGGCGCTAGCGTTGCTCCCATGTGCGGCAGGTACGCCACCACCCGGAGCGCGGCCGATCTGAGCGCCCTCTTCGAGGCGTTCGACGAAACCGGTGGCCGGCTCGCCGCCGACTACAACGTGGCGCCGACCGATCCGGTACCGGTCGTGCGGCGCGACGCCGACTCGGACCCTCCGGTCCTCTCGGTGGCCCGCTGGGGGTTGTTGCCGCACTGGGCGAAGGACGCCCGGGGTGCGGCCCGCATGATCAACGCCCGCGCGGAGACGGTCGCCACCACCCGGGCGTACGCGCAGTCGTTCGCCCGGCGCCGCTGCCTCGTCCCGGCCGACGGCTGGTACGAGTGGGTCCGCCGGGACGGCGGCAAGCAGGCGTACTTCATGACTCCGCGCGACGGTGGGGTGCTCGCCTTCGCCGGCCTCTGGTCGCGTTGGCACGGCGCCGCCG
This sequence comes from Plantactinospora sp. WMMB782, assembly GCF_049179135.1. Lineage (NCBI taxonomy): Bacteria > Bacillati > Actinomycetota > Actinomycetes > Micromonosporales > Micromonosporaceae > Plantactinospora > Plantactinospora sp. WMMB782. The sequence continues at coordinate 3,852,501 of NZ_JBMHMC010000007.1, forward strand.
AACCGCTGCTCACCACGAGTGTGGTCACCACGGCCGCGCTCGGCGAGCTGGCCCTGGTGCACGACCGGATGCCGCTGCTGCTGCCCCGGGATCGCTGGGCCGACTGGCTGGACGGCGACGACGATCCGGCCGTGCTGCTCGCGCCGCCGGACGGGAAATGGCTGGCCGAGATCGAGATCCGGCCGGTCGGCAGGGCCGTCGGCGACGTCCGCAACGACGGCCCGGAACTCGTCGCCCGGGTCCCCGCCGCGCCGCTGGGAGCGTTACCAGAAGGGCCGATGGCGACGACGCTGTTCTGAACGCGGAACCGCGCATTTGCCTGCACCGATTTGCCACCGTTCGGGGTGAAACGTCGACGGGACTTTTCCACACCTTTGCTGAGAGCACTTGTCACGCATCGTGTTGGTGCGATAGAACACAGCGCCGACAGTGGGTGTCGGCTCGCACCGGGCGAGCGGCACTCACCGATCTTCGTCGGTCCCACGGGGGAGGTGGGTGAATGACACGGGCGCGGATGCCACGCCCGCACGAGGTTGCCGCGGCGCGACGAGACCCGAGACTGCTTCGGGCTCTGAGCGAGCGGAGCCTGGACGATGCCTGGCGTACCCGGGGGGTGTGCCAGAGCGTGGACCCGGAAACGTTCTTCCCGGCGCCGAGCGAGCCGGCCGATTCGGCCGTCGCGCTGTGCCGGACCTGTGACGTGCAGGGCCCCTGCCTCGCCTGGGCCCTGGAGGTGGGCGACTGCCACGGTGTCTGGGGGGCGACCACACCGCGTGAACGCCGGGCGATGTTGGTCGCCTGGCGGGACCAGGTGGAGCACGATCCGGACGCGGTCGGCGACGCCGGGCCACCGGTCCGGGACCGCCTGCTGACCCTCGTACCGCTCAGTTCGAGCCGCCGCTGACCGTCCACCGGCGTACCGGATCTTCACGGTCACGGCGGGTCACGGTCACGGCGGGTCAGCTGGACGGTAGGGCCGGTGATCCGGGCTCGGCCGACCGGCGTTGCCATACAGTTGCGCCGTGCGGCACGGGAACGAGATCGACACTCCACGCGGCCCGGCCCGGGTGGACGTCGACCTGCCGGGCTCCGATTCGACGACCCTGCTGGTGCTCGGCCACGGTGCGGGCGGCAGCGTGGACGCACCGGACCTGGTGGCGCTGCGCGGGGTGGCGGTCGCGGCCGGGGTCGCGGTGGCCAGGGTCACCCAGCCGTACCGGGTGGCCGGGCGGCGGGCGCCCGCTCCGGCCGGGCAGCTCGACGAGGCGTGGGTGGCGGTCGTCACCGCACTGCTGGACCGGTGGCCCTCGACCCGCACGCTCGTCGTCGGCGGCCGGTCCAGCGGTGCCCGGGTCGCCTGCCGGACCGCCGGCACCGTGGGCGCTTCCGGGGTGGTGGCGCTCGCGTTCCCGCTGTATCCGCCGGGCCGGCCGGAGCGGTCCCGGGCGGCGGAGCTGCGTACCGGGCTGCCGACCCTGGTGCTCAACGGTGATCGGGACCCGTTCGGGGTACCGGCACCGGGGCCCGGTGTCCGGGTCGAGGTGCGGCCCGGCGAGCGGCACGACCTGCGCGTCGACCCGGCGGGCACGGCCGAGCTGGTGCTCGACTGGCTCCGCGAGCATGGCTGGGCGGACTGACCGGCCGTGCTCGGGCTCACCGAGCCGGGCGGGGACGCTGGGCCGAGGTGCGCCGGAACGCTGTGCCGAGGCGCACCGGAACGCTGGGCCGAGGCCGGGCCGGCCCGGCCGTTTCTGTCGCAGCAGGGTGATCGTTGCTCCAACTGATGCCGGACGCCACCGAGATGCGCGAATCGGACGTGGCGCCCGGTTTCATCCTCCCAGGCCCTTCCTGGTCCCAGCCGTGGACGGTCCGCCTCGGATCGGTCACGGCGGGGCCAGGGATGGGGCGGTGCCGGAATGCCCCGCCCGGTGCGGCGGTTACAACTCCCGGAAGCCAGTGAAGCCACAAGGGGGTTTGCCCGGTGTCGACCGAGACACGGAGCCTGGAGCACGACCGCGATGCGCGGTCACCGGACCGGAGGCGGAACGGCCCGCCCACCCGGTCGTCGGGGGGCCGGCCCGGAGTGGGTACCAGCACCCTCCGAACGGAGTCGCAGCCGCGCGCTTTCCGCGTATCCTCGGCGGGACAGCCGAATAACGCTGCGGTGATGGGGAAGAAGGTCACCGCGCCGGTTCGGTACCGAGGCGAGGGAGACGGCCGGTTGACAGCGGAGAAGACGGACGAGCGCAGGGCCCGGTTCGAACGTGACGCGCTGCCCTTCGTCGACCAGTTGTACGCCGCCGGCCTGCGGATGACCCGCAACCCCGCCGACGCGGAGGACCTGGTCCAGGAGACGTTCCTGAAGGCGTTCGCCGCGTTCCACCAGTTCGAAGAGGGCACCAACCTCAAGGCGTGGCTCTACCGGATCCTGACCAACACCTACATCAACTCCTACCGGCGGCGGCAGCGGCAGCCCGTGCAGGCGCCCACCGAGGAGATCACCGACTGGCAGCTCGCCGAGGCGGAGTCGCACACCTCCAGCGGACTGCGCTCGGCCGAGACCGAGGCGCTGGACCGGCTTCCGGACACCGACGTGAAGGAGGCGTTGCAGCAGCTCCCGGAGGAGTTCCGGCTCGCCGTCTATCTCACCGACGTCGAGGGGTTCTCCTACAAGGAGGTCGCCGACATCATGGGTACGCCGATCGGCACCGTGATGTCCCGGCTGCACCGTGGCCGGCGGAACCTACGGAAGCTGCTGGAGCGTTACGCTGCCGAGCGGGGCTTCTCGTCCGCCCCGTCGACCAGGTCCGCTGCGGCTGGCCGGGAGGTGTGAGCCAATGAGTTGCGGTGACCCGCACGAGACCGACTGCCGTGAGGTCCTCACCGAGGTGTACCTCTACCTCGACCTGGAGTGCGCGGACGAGCGGCGCGACCTGATCCGGAACCATCTCGACGAGTGCTCGCCCTGCCTGCGCGAGTACGGCATCGAGCAGGAGGTCAAGGCCCTGGTGGCCCGCTGCTGCGGCAACGAGACCGCCCCCGCCGAGCTTCGCGAGCGGCTGCGGGTCCGGCTGGCCGAACTGGTCTTCGAGACCGACTCCCGGGAGTACCTACCCGACTGAGCCGCCGGCCGCGCCGGTGAGGTCGCCGGCCGCGCCCGTTCTCGGGCGCGGTGCCGGCCGGCCGGATCGCCGGGCGGGCCGGGTGGTGGCGAGCGCTCTGCCGCGATCGCCGACGCGTCCCGTGCCCCGCCCGGCCGCTCGGGCCCGGCGCCGAACTCAGGAGTTGGGGCGCTTGCCGTGGTTGGCGGAGCTCTTCTTCCGCGCCTTCTTCTTCCGTGCCTTCTTCGCCATGCTGTCCTCCTCGGTCTGCTTGCGGCGGTGCCGGCAGGAGTCGCCGGCCGCCCGTTCTGCTCGCGCCGGCAATCCTTTCATGGTCCCCGGGCGACCGGCCGGCGCAGTGCCGACGGGCGGCGCGGTGCCCATGGCTGTGGCCTGCACGGTGCCGACCTCCGTGGCCTGCACGGTGCCGACCCCTGTCGCCTGCACAGTGCCCACGCCCGTGGCCTGCGCATGATTGGATACCGTTCGCAGGACAACGGTGACGACGAGGGGGAAACCCATGGCCGAGGAGATCCGCGCCGAGATGGTGGCGAACGTCTGGAAGGTCGTGGCCTCGGCCGGCGACTCGGTGTCCGAGGGTGACACGCTGGTGATACTGGAGTCCATGAAGATGGAGATCCCGGTGCTGGCCGAGTCCGACGGGGTGCTCCGGGAGCTGCGTGTCAACGAGGGTGACGTCGTGCAGGACGGCGACCTGATCGCCGTCATCGAATAACCGCGCCGTCATCGGACAACCGCGACACCACCGGGCCGGCGACGAACGACCGCGGCACTACTCGACGGAACGAGGGAGCGGAATGACCGACCTGCTGGTCCGGGTCGCCGAGCCGGCCGACTTCGACGCGATCGCCCGGCTCACCGTGGCGGCGTACCGGGCGGACGGGCAGCTCGACGGCGAACACGGTTACGAACAGGTTCTCGCCGACGTACCGGCCCGGGTCGATGCCGGCGAACTGCTGGTCGCCACCGACCCGGCGACCGGTGAACCGCTCGGCGCGGTGCTGTTCGTGCTGCCCGGCTCCGCGTACGCCGAACTCTGCGGTGCCGGCGAGGCCGAGTTCCGGATGCTGGCGGTGGACCCGCTGGCGCAGGGCCGGGGCGTCGGCAAGGCGCTGGTCCGGGCCTGCCTGGACCGGGCGAGGGCGCAGGACTGTTCCCGGGTGGTGATCTGCGTCCGCAGCTTCTCCGCCCCGGCGCACCGGCTCTACGACGGGTTCGGCTTCGTGCGTACCCCCGACCGGGACTGGTCCCCGGCCCCCGGGGTGGACCTGTACGCACTCCGCCTCGACCTGGAACCGGCACCGGCGGTGCTGGCCGAGCCCGGCCACTGAGCCCGGCGCCGAGGGCCAACCCGGTGGCGAGGGCCAACCCGCAGGCGGGAACTAACCCGGAGGCGAGGGCTGACCGGACCCGCCGGTAGTCTCGCCGATCCGGTCGAGCATCTCGTTGGCGACCTCGAGCGCGAGCGCCTGCCGTTCCTCGCCGCTGATCTCGCCGCGCAGCGCGAAGAGACTGCCGTGTACGGCGAAGAGCGCCAGCATCGCCCGGAGTTGTCCGGCCGGTGACGGGTCGGCCCGGGAGAGCAGTTCGGCGATCCGCAGCATCCGGTCCCGCATCATCTGGCCGGCGGGGTGGTGCTTGACCACCGTCCGGTTCTGCTCGAAGAACTGCATCACGTTGCCGCCGTCGTCGCCGAAGAACTCCGCGGAGTATCGGCGCAGCGTGGCCCGCCGGCCGGTGGCGTCGGCCGGCTGCTCCGCCGCCCACTCGATCAGCCGGTCGAGCCGGTCGACCCGGTCGGCGACGAAGCTCTCGACGATGTCGTCCTTGCTCTTGAAGTGGTAGTAGAGGGCGGCCTTCGTCACGCCCAGCCGTTCGGCGATCTCCCGCAGCGAGGTCTTCTCGTAACCCTGCTCGGTGAAGAGTTCGAGCGCGACGGCCTGGATCCGGGACCGTGTGTCACCTGTGCTGCCGGTCACCAGGACCACCTCTCGTTATCGCTTGACGGGCACCAGGCACCCAACTTACCGTACGGCAAGTAGAATTCACTAGCCGGTCGGCAAGTAAGTGGGCCACGTACTCAGGGGGAGAGAGCCTACCGATGACCACCATGGCGGAAGCGCCGCAACGACCAGTCAACATCAGGGTCGTCCTCGGCGGTCTGATGATCGCGATGATGCTCGCGATGCTCGACAACATGATCGTCAGCACCGCGCTGCCGAGGATCGTCGGCGAGTTCGGCGGGCTGAACCACTTCACCTGGGTGGTCACCGCGTACGTGCTCGGCTCCACGGTCTCCACACCGATCTGGGGCAAGCTCGGCGACCTGTACGGCCGCAAGAGCATCTTCCTCACCTCGATCCTGCTGTTCCTGTTCGGCTCGGCCCTCTGCGGGATGGCCGGTTCGCAGCTGCTCGGCGGCCCCGCCGAGGGGATGGCGGAACTGATCGCCTTCCGCGCGGTGCAGGGTCTCGGCGCGGGCGGCCTGATGGTCGGCGTGATGGCGATCATCGGTGACCTGGTCCCGCCCCGGGAGCGGGGCCGCTACCAGGGCATGATCGCCGGCATCATGGCCATCGCCATGGTGGCCGGTCCGCTGGTCGGCGGCTTCATCACCGACCACCTCTCCTGGCGCTGGGCGTTCTACGTCAACCTGCCGCTCGGCGGCGTGGCGCTGATCCTGCTGGCCACCCGGATGCACCTGCCGAAGTACCGCACCGAGCACCGGATCGACTGGCTCGGCGCCGCGCTGCTCTCGGTCGGCATCACCGCGATCGTGCTGGTCACCACCTGGGGCGGCAACGAGTACGACTGGACCTCCGGGCAGATCCTCGGGCTGGCCGCCCTCGCCGTGGTCTCGCTGCTCGCCTTCGCCCTGGTGGAGCGCCGGGTCGCCGAGCCGATCCTGCCGTTGAGCCTCTTCGCCAACCGCAACTTCGCGGTGATCTCCGTGATCGGCTTCCTGCTCGGCTTCGCGATGTTCGGCGCGATGAACTTCCTGCCGCTCTACCAGCAGACCGTGCAGGGCGCCTCCGCCACGAACAGCGGCCTGCTGCTGCTGCCGCTGATGTTCGGCATGCTCGTGGTGTCCATCGTGGTCGGCCGGGCGATCACCAGGACCGGCCGCTACCGGGCCTTCCCGATCGTCGGCGGGATCGTGATGACCGCCGGCATGGCGCTGCTGGCCATGCTCGACGTCGACACCGGCAAGCTGGAGTCGTCGCTCTACATGATCGTGCTCGGCGTCGGGATGGGTTTCCTGATGCAGACCTCGATGCTGATCGCGCAGAACAGCGTCGAGCAGAAGGACCTGGGCGCGGCGAGCGGTGCCGCCACCTTCTTCCGGTCGATCGGCGGCTCGTTCGGCATCTCGCTCTTCGGCGCGGTCTTCGCGAACCGGCTGGCCGACTCGGCCGCCGGGCCGATGATCGCCGGCGGCGGCGAGGGCGCCGGAGTGGACCCGGCGACGCTGCGGGCACTGCCGCCGGAGCAGCAGCATGCGGTGCTCGGCGGACTCGCCGACGCGATCGGAACGGTCTTCGTCTGGGCTGTGCCGTTCGCGCTTGTCGTCGCGGTGCTGGCCTGGTTCGTCAAGGAGATCCCGTTGCGTGGCGGCCCGGCCGCCACGGCGCCGGCCGAAACGCCCGAGGAGCAGGCCGAGATCGCCCTGGCCCGACCACCCGTACGCTGACCATCCGCACGGCGCCGTCGCCCCCATTCCGGGGCGGCGGCGCCGCCTATCCCGACCAGAGCCGCCGGGCACACCCGTCCAGCCATCCCGCCGCCGGCCAGGTCCTGCCGGGTGAGACCCGGCCCAGTTTCCCGGACGAGACCCGGCCCAGTCCTGCCGGACGAGACCCGGCCCAGTCCTGCCGGACGAGACCCGGCCCAGTCCTGCCGGACGAGACCCGGCCCAGTCCTGCCGGACGTCACCCGGCTCAGTCCTGCCGGGTGAGGCGTCGCCACATCCGGTCCAGCAGCCGGCCGAACCGGCGCTGCCGGGGTGCCACCGCGGTGCCGTCCCGGGTGAGCAGCAGCCGGGCGGTGTCCAGCGCGGCCGGCTCGGCGGACGGGGTGGCCAGCACCAGGTGGGCCAGCGACCGCAGCATGCTTACCGGCCGCCGCTGGGCCACCTCGACCGCGTCGCCGAGCCGCTCGGCGATCACCCGGGCCACCTCGGCGCGCACCGACGGGTCCACCCAGGCGGCGGTGACCAGGGCAAACAGGGCCGCCTCGGTGATCCAGTCCTCCACACCCCAGACCAGGTCGAGGAGCACCCGTCGCCGGGTCGAGTCCGGCCACGGTTCGTCGGTGCGGTGGTGCAGCAGCCCGAGGCAGGCCCAGACCTGGACGCAGCGCACCCAGAGCGTCGGATCGTGCCGGCCCAGCGTGCGGCCCAGTTCGGTGGGCGGCGGGGCCGGCGGATGTACCAGCAGGCCGAGCAGGTCGTCGAGTTCGAGGGTGGCCAACCCGACCGCCGCGTCGTAGGCGGCCGGCGGGTGCGGCCAGGCGGGGTGCGCCAACTGCTGGATCCGGCGTACCGCCGCGTCGGCCGGCGGCGGCACGGCCGGTACGGCGGTGGTCCCGGAGTACCGCCAGAGCTGGTGCCCGACGGGCCGGCGCGGCTCGCGCGGATCCGGTTCCGGAGTGGTGGCGACCGCGACGTCCAGGGCCGGGGCGGCGTCGTGCAGGGCCCGCATCGCACTCGGCGGCTCCAGCCCGGCCAGCGACAGCCGTACCCCGTCGGCCGGATCGCCGGTGGCCAGCCGCTGCCGCAGCGCCGTCGCCACCAACTCGGTGGCCGGCGGCACCCTGCCCAGCCACGGCTGGCTCTGGCAGCACTCGGCGAGGTCGCTGTGCTCGTGCGAGTCGTCCGGGTGGTCCCGCTGGAAGTCGGCCAGCGCGACCAGGTGGCCCAGGTCGCCGTCGCGGCGGTAACGCAGCCGGTGCCCGGTGTGCACCGCACAGTCGAAGGAGGGGTCGCGGGCCAGTGCCCGGTCGATCCACTCCAGCGCCTCGTCGAGGCGGCCGTGGTCGGCGAGGGTGCCGGCGATGTCGGCGTACACGGAGAGGTCGTCAGGGTCGTGTTCGACGGCCCGGCGCAGCGCGGCGAGCGCCTCGCCGGTCCGCCCGGCGCTGCGGTAGGCGTAGCCGAGCCACACCTCGGAGAGCTTCGACGGCAGTTCCCGGGCACCCTGGCCGGCCCACTCGACGGCCTGGCCGACCGCGCCGACCCGGCGGGCCAGCGCGGACGCCGCGCCGAGCAGCAGGCCGTGCCGGGGATGTGCCGCGACCGCGTGCCGGGCCAGCCGCAGGTAGGGCCAGAGCGGTTCGCGGGCGGGCTCCGGCACCGGGTCGGGGATGCCGGCGCAGACCTGCATCAACACCCGGGCGATCCGGTCCGGGTCGAGATTGCCGGGAAGTTCGGGGGCGCTCACCCAGGGCACACCGGCCCAGTCGGCCGACGGGACGTGCCCGGTCGCGGCGGCCAGCAGTTCCAGCCCGTCGCCGGGGCGTCCGGCGGCGGCGAGCAGGTGCGCGCGGGCCACGACGGTACCGATGAACGGGTGCTGGTCGAGCGGGAAGAGGTCCACCCCGCCACCGGACCGGGCGGCGAGCTGGGCGAGCGCCTCGTGCACCTCGGGCATGGTCGGGGCGTACGCGATCGCCCCGGCCAGGTGCCCGGCGGCGTGCCGGAGATCTCCCTCGTCCAGCGCCAGCCGGGCCAGCGCGAGTTCCCCCTCGGCCGAGAGCCGGGGGTCGTCCGTTCCCTCGGGCACCGAGTCGACCCTTCACGTACGTGGAATTTCCCCTGGGTTGGGGAGCCTAGGGCATGGTGGCGGCGGGTGGTGATCTACTGCGCAAAGCTGCTCGTTAGATTGCTCAGACGCGTCCAATCGTGCAAAGCTGAGCATGGAACGCGCGGGAATCGCGCACGAGGAGGTCGAGGAGGTCATCGTGGCGCAACCGGGAGCCGGCATGGCGGCGGACATCGCCGAGCAGCCGGAGGGCTTCGCGCGACTGCTGGAACCAGCCTCGACGGCGGCGATCGCGCAGGTGGCGGCCGTGATCGCGGAACGCCGCCCGAAGCACGTCGTCTTCACCGCCCGGGGCACCTCGGACCACGCCGCGCTCTACGCCGCCTATCTGACCGAGATCCGACTCGGGCTGCCGGCCGGGCTCGCCTCGCCGAGCACCATCACCGTCTTCGGCGCCCGCCCCGACCTCTCCCAGGCCCTCGTCGTCGGGGTGAGTCAGAGCGGCGGGTCACCGGACCTCACCGAGGTGCTCCGGGTGGCCCGGTCCGCCGGGGCGCTCACCCTGGCGGTCACCAACGCCCCCGACTCGCCGCTGACCGGCGTCGCCGAACTCGCCATCGACGTGGCCGCCGGGCACGAGCGGGCGGTCGCCGCGACCAAGACGTACACCGCCGAACTGCTCGCCCTGCTGATGCTTGTCGAGGGGATCCGGGCCGGGGACGGCGCGATCCCCGCCGAGGAACGCGCCGGCCTGGCGGCACTGCCCGAGCTGGCCGCGCAGACCCTCGCCGACCCGGCGCCGGAGCAGCTGGCCGCCCGCTACCGGTTCGCCGACCGGATGGTCACCACCGGCCGGGGCTACGCGTACCCGACCGCCCGGGAAGCCGCGCTGAAGCTGATGGAGACCTCCTACCTGCCGGCGCTCGCCTTCTCCGGCGCCGACCTGCTGCACGGCCCGCTGGCGATGACCGACCCGGACGTACCGGTGCTGGCCGTCGTCGGCGGTGGTGCCGGCGGCACCTCGATGCGCGAGGTACTGGCCAAGGTCGGCGAGCGCGGCGCCGACCTGGTCGTGGTCGGGCCGGCCGGGGTCGACGGCGCCGCCGCCCGGCTCGCGGTACCGGAGGTCGACGAGCGGTACGCCCCGCTGCTGGACATCCTGCCGGTGCAGCGCCTCGCCCTCGCCCTCGCACTGGCCCGGGGCGAGGACCCGGACGCCCCGCGCGGCCTGCACAAGGTCACCTCCACGCTCTAGCCCACGCCCAGGGCTTGCCGGTAAGGCGGGGCCCTTCGCGGGGGCCCTTCTACAACAGAATGCGATAACAAGGGGCCCTTCCTTACACCCCGCCCCGGGCGTGGGCGTGGCAGGCTTGCCCGGTGTCCACGCTGCGCGATCTCGCCGAGGAGCACACCGGGCTGCGCCCGGTCGACGTCGACCACCTGCACCGGGTGGCCGGCGACTGGCAACTCCTCTCCGACCTCTCCTTCGCCGACCTGTTGCTCTGGGTGCCGGTCAACGACACCGACGGCTTCGTCTGCGTCGCCCAGGTACGCCCGACCACCGCGCCGACGGCGTACCAGGACGACCAGGTCGGGCGGATCGTCGGCGGGCCCGAGGTGGCGCACCTGGCGATCGCGTACAGCCAGGGCCGGATCTGGCGGGAGGGCGACCCGGTCTGGTACGGCGACACCCCGGCCCGGCACGAGGCGATCCCGGTCCGGCTGCGGTCAAGCGACGGGGAAGCGGGCGAGGTGGTCGCCGTGGTGGGGCGGGACACCAACCTCTCCACCGCACGCACCCCGAGCCAGCTCGAACTGAACTACCTGACCACCGCCGACGACCTGGCCCAGATGCTCTCCGACGGGACGTTCCCGCCGGTACGCCACCCCGGCGAGACCACCACGGCACCCCGGGTCGGCGACGGGCTGGTCCGGCTGGACGCCAACGGCAAGGTCACCTACGCCAGCCCGAACGCGCAGTCGGCGTACCGGCGGCTCGGGTTCGCCTCGCACCTGGTCGGCGAGGACCTGGCGGCGCTGAACGGCCGGCTGGCCGCCGACCCGCTGGAGGGGACCGAGGCGGCGAACCGGGTACTCGCCGCGCTGCGCGGTGAGGCGCCGCCGCGCCGCGAGATCGAGGCCCGGGGCGCCACCGTGCTGACCCGGGCCCTGCCGCTGATGCCGGCCGGGGTGCCGATCGGCGCGCTGGTGCTGGTCCGGGACATGACCGAGGTACGCCGCCGGGACCGGGCCCTGATCACCAAGGACGCAACCATCCGGGAGATCCACCACCGGGTGAAGAACAACCTGCAGACCGTCGCCGCGCTGCTCCGGCTGCAGGCCCGCCGGGTCGGCATCCCGGCCGCCCGCGCCGCCCTGGAGGAGTCGGTACGCCGGGTCGCCTCGATCGCGCTCGTGCACGAGACCCTCTCGATGTCCAGCGACGAGGCGGTCGAGTTCGACGGCATCGTGGACCGGGTGGCGGTGGCCGCCGCCGAGGTTGCCGCGACCGAGGTCCCGGTCCGGGTACGCCGGCAGGGCAGCTTCGGGGTGCTGCCGGCGGAGATCGCCACCTCGCTGGTGATCGTCGTGAACGAGTTGCTGCTCAACGCCGTCGAGCACGCCTTTCCGGAGCCGGCCGAGGGCGAGGCGGTGCCACCGCCGGCCGAACCGGCCGAGGTGGTCGTCTCGGCGCACCGGTTCCGCAAGCAGTTGCACGTCACGGTCGCCGACAACGGCCGGGGCCTGCCGGCGGACTTCGACGCCGACCAGGGCAGCCGGCTCGGTCTCCAGATCGTCCGGGCGCTGGCCACCGGCGAACTGCGCGGCACCATCGAACTCCGCAACCGCGCGGACACCGGCACCGAGGCCCTCCTCGTCGTCCCACTGGCCCGCTGAGCCCCCGTCCCCTCCCTCGCCGCTGCCCTCCCTCGTGCTCTGCCGGGCAAGATCGCGCTCTTTCCCGGTAAGAGTCCCCTCCGCCGGGACCGAGGCCACTCTTTCCCGGAACTAGTGCGATTTTGCCCGGCAGGGCAGGGAGCGGCGGGTGGGTCAGGAGGGGTGGGTCAGGAGGGTGACGGTGAGGCCGGGGACCGTCCAGGTCCGGGTGGGGCGGAAGCGGGCGCGTAGCGGGGCTGCCCGGTCCTCGGGCAGGTGGGCGAGTGGATCGGGGTGTTCGCCCCGGACCAGCAGCCAGAGTCGGTCCACGGTGGCCAGGCAGGGCTCGGGGCGGGGGCACTCGGTGGCCCAGAAGTCGGCCCGGCGCACCTGGTCGGCGACGAGGAGCACGTCCCTGGGGCGGTCGTCGCGCAGGTAGTAGGCGGTGGCGAGGTCGAGGAACGCCCAGCCGTCCCGGGGCGCGTAGACGATGCCGTCGCCCGGCCGCCGCTGTGCGGCGATGACGCGTACCGCCGCCGGGTAGTCGACCGGGGCGCTGCGCGGGGACTCGTGGGTGCGGCGCAGGGCGGCCTGTTCGGGGGCGCCGAGCAGGCCGGCGGCGAGCACGATCGCCAGCCCGGCGGGCAGCCGGAGCGGGGCCAGGGTCGCGCCGGCCAGCACGGCGGCGAACGGCAGCACGAAGACCAGATAACGGGGTACGAAGAGCGGCGTGACCTGCCCGGCGACGAAGAGCAGCAGGGCCGGCAGCAGTACGCTCAGCCCGAGCGGCACGCCCGGGCGGCCCCGGGTGGCGACCCCGACGGCGGCCAGCCCGAACAGCAGCCCGCCGACCACACCGGCCTGGACGACGCTGCCGGGCAGCCCGAGCAGGTCACCGAGACCGGGCCGGCCGACCCAGTCGAGCTGCCGGCCCTGCTGGCTGCGGCCGAGCACGGCGAGCGGCGCCAGCACCAGCACCGCCCCGCCGGCCGCGACCGCCCAGCGCTGCCGTACCCCCGTCCGTCGGTCGCCGAGGGCGGCGAACGCGTGCCCGGCGGCCAGGCTGAGCGCGAAGAGGTTGGCCAGGCCCACCCCGGCGAGCGCAGCCGCGTAGCCGGCCCAGCGCGGCCAGGTCGCGGCCGGACGCGGCGATGGATGGCCCGGGGACCGGTCCAGCGCCCGGCACAGCAGCAGGGTGGCCAGCACCGCGAGCAGGGTGACCAGGGCGTACGGTCGGGCCTCCTGGCCGTACCGGGAGGTGCTCGGCAACAGTGCGAAGAGCAGTCCGGCGAGCAGCCCGGCCCGGCGGCCGAAGAGCCGGGCGCCGAGTACGGCGGTCAGCGCGGCGGCACCCGCCATGGCCAGGGTGGACGGCAGCCGCAGTGCGACGACGGAGTCTCCGGCGACCGCGACCCAGCCGTGCATCAGCAGGTAGTAGGGGGCGCTCACCGCGTCGACGTTGCCGACCAGCCGGAGCAGGTCGCCGAACGGGCGGGTGGCGGCGCTCCAGGTCGCCAGCTCGTCGCGCCAGAGTGGGGCTCCGTCGAGCTGGACGGCGGTGCCGAGCAGGGTGGCCAGGCCGGGCCAGAGCCAGGTCGCCTGCCGGCGGAACGGGGTCGGCAGGACGATCCGCCGGCCGGCGGCCAGGACGATCCGGCGGGGTGTGGCTGGTAGGCGACGATTTGTCGCATTCGTTCCAATGTCCGAAATCGTAGCGTGAAGCCCGCCACAGCGGGTCCGCCAGGCGGGATCGATGGTCGCGGGCGGTGGTCCGGCCGGTACTGATGTGGCAGCATGACGGGTATGACCGCCGCAGTGCGCCGCTTCGCGAGGCCGGGATTCACCTCCCGCCGCCACGTGGACTACGGCCGCGTGCGCAGCGCGATCTGTCCGGCCCACTGACGCCGCCTGGACCTTTCCGTCCCGGGCGCCCAGCGCGCCGGCCCCTCCGGCACCGTCGCTTCCGGCCCGTTGTGGCCGAGGTCGTCGCGCTGCGCGTCCACCTGGTCTAACGAAACTACGGAGGACGCCGCGATGGCGGTCAGTGACACCCCGGCCCGGCCCGCCGCCACCACCAACACCACCAACGCCACACCCGCCCACGGCAGCGCACCGGCGGGCGGCAGCGCGACACCCGCTGACGGCAGCGCGGCAGCAGCGCGCGGCGGTGCGGCAGCGCGCGGCGGTGCGGCAGCGCGCGGCGGTGCGGCAGCGCGCGGCGCTGCCCGGCCGGCTCGTCGGCCGCGCGGCGAGGGGCAGTGGGCACTCGGGCACCGGGAGCCGCTCAACCCCAACGAGCGGACCAAGAAGGACGACAACCCGCTCAACGTACGGGCCCGGATCGAGAACATCTACGCGCACCGGGGCTTCGCCTCGATCGACCCGCAGGACCTGCGCGGGCGATTCCGCTGGTGGGGGCTCTACACCCAGCGCAAGGCCGGCATCGACGGCGGGCGGACCGCCGTACTCGAGCCGCACGAGCTGGAGGACGAGTACTTCATGCTCCGGGTGCGGATCGACGGCGGCCAGCTCAACCTGGAGCAGCTGCGGACGATCGCCGACATCTCGCAGACGTACGCCCGGGACACCGCCGACATCACCGACCGGCAGAACATCCAGCTGCACTGGATCCGGGTCGAGGACATGCCGGAGATCTGGCGCCGGCTGGAGGCGGTCGGCCTGCAGACCACCGAGGCGTGCGGCGACTGCCCCCGGGTGGTGCTGGGCAGCCCGGTCGCCGGGATCGCCGAGGCGGAGCTGCTCGACCCCACCCCGGCGATCGACGAGATCGTCCGGCGCTACGTCGGCGACCTGCAGTACTCCAACCTGCCGCGCAAGTTCAAGTCCTCGATCTCCTGGCTGGTCGACACGCCGTACGAGGTGAACGACATCTCCTTCCTCGGCGTCGAGCACCCGGAGCACGGCCCCGGCTTCGACCTCTGGGTCGGCGGCGGGCTGAGCACCAACCCGATGCTGGCGCAGCGGCTCGGCGTCTGGGTGCCGCTTTCCGAGGTGCCGGACGTCTGGGCCGGAGTGGTCGGGATCTTCCGGGACTACGGCTACCGTCGGCTGCGGCACCGGGCCCGGCTCAAGTTCCTGGTCGCCGACTGGGGCGTGGCGAAGTTCCGCGAGGTGCTGGAGAAGGAATACCTGGGCCGGGGCCTGCTGGACGGGCCGGCGCCGGAGCTGCCGGCCAAGCCGATCGACCACATCGGGGTGCACCGGCAGCGGGACGGGCGGCACTACGTCGGGGCCGCCCCGGTGGTGGGCCGGATCTCCGGCAGCCAGCTCGCCGAACTGGCCGACGCCGCCGCCGAGCACGGCAGCGGCCGGGTCAGCCTCACGCCGTACCAGAAACTGCTGGTCCTGGACGTGCCGGCCGAGCGGACCGACTCGCTGGTGGCGGCGCTGCGCCGGATCGGCCTGGAGGCGTTCCCCTCGGTGTGGCGGCGGGACACCATGGCCTGCACCGGCCTCGAATACTGCAAGCTCGCCATCGTCGAGACCAAGGCCCGGGGCCAGGAGCTGGTCGCCCGGCTGGAGGAGCGGCTCGCCGGGGCCGACCTCGGCGAGGGGCTGAGCATCCACCTGAACGGCTGCCCCAACGCCTGTGCCCGGACCCAGACCGCCGACATCGGGCTCAAGGGCCAGCTCGTGGTCGGGCCGGACGGGCGCCAGGTCGAGGGCTTCCAGGTGCACCTCGGCGGCGGTCTCGGGATGGCCCAGGGCCAGTCCGCCGGATTCGGCCGCAAGCTGCGCGGCCTGAAGACCACCGCCGCGGAGCTTCCCGAGTACGTCGAGCGGCTCACCCGCCGCTATCTGGACGGTCGCGCCGAGGGCGAGAGCTTCGCGAACTGGGTCGTGCGAGTCGACGAGGAGGAGCTGCGATGAGCGGTGAGACCCGAGCCGCACCGATGTACTGCCCGTACTGCGGCGAGGAGGACCTGCGGCCCAACGAGGCGTCGCACGGTGCCTGGGAGTGCCGGGCCTGTGCCCGGGTCTTCACGGTGAAGTTCACCGGCCTGCTCGCCCCCACCGCGTTCGAGTCGACAGTCCCCGCCGCGTTCGAAGGAGGGCAACCATGAGTCCGGTCGCCGCGGCCAACCTCGGGTTGGTCAAGCTCGGTCCCGTCGTGCCGGCCAGCCCGTCCCGGCGAGACCCGGAGGAGTTGCGGGCGGTGGCCGAGAAGGCCAACCGCGAACTGGAGGGCGCACCGGCCCGCGAGATCGTCCGCTGGGCGGCGGACGAGTTCGGCGAGCGGTTCTGCGTGACCAGCTCGATGGCGGACGCCGTACTCGCGCACGTCGTCTCCCGGGTGGTGCCCGGGGTGGACGTGGTCTTCCTGGACACCGGACTGCACTTCCCGGAGACCCTGCGGGTACGCGACACCGTGGCCCGTACCCTGCCGGTCAACGTGCGTACCATCCGGGCCCGGCAGACCGTCGGCCAGCAGGACGGCGAGTACGGTCCCCGGCTCTTCTCCCGGGCGCCCGACGAGTGCTGCGCGCTGCGCAAGGTGGAGCCGCTGGAGCGGGCCCTGGCCGAGTACGACGCCTGGGCGGCCGGGCTGCGCCGGGACGAGTCGCCGACCCGGGCCAACACTCCGGTGGTCGGCTTCGACGCCCGGCGCGGCAAGGTCAAAGTGAACCCGATCGCGGCGTGGACCCAGGCCGAGGTGGACGCCTACATCTCCCGGTGGACGGTGCCGGTCAACGAGTTGTTCCGGCAGGGCTACACCTCGATCGGCTGCTGGCCGTGCACCCGCCGGACCAGGGCGGGCGAGGACGCCAGGGCCGGTCGCTGGGCCATGTTCGAGAAGACCGAGTGCGGCCTGCACGTGTGACCGACGAGGTCGGAGCCGGCGGAGCCGGGGGTGGTCGGCTGGCTCCGGTGCTGTTGGTGGCGCACGGCAGCGGCGATCCCCGGGCGGCCCGGGCCACCGAGGCGCTGACCCGGGCCGTGGCGGCGGCCCGGCCGGGCCTGCCGGTCCGGGCGAGCTATCTCGACCACGGGCCGCCCCGGCCCGGCGCCGTACTGGCCGAACTGGAGGCGGCCGGGCACCGGTCGGCCGTACTGGTGCCGTTGCTGCTGACCGCCGCGTACCACGGCCGGGTCGACATTCCCGGTGCGGTGGCGGTGGCCCGGGAGGCGGGGCTGCGCATTCCGGTGCGAAGTGCCGAGGTGCTCGGTCCGACGGCGGGTGTGGTCGACCCACGGCTGCTGGCCGGGCTGCTGCGCCGGCTCGCCGAGGCCGTCGGGGCGGCCACCCCGGCAGACGGCGGCGTCGACGGGTTGGTGCTGGCCGCGGCCGGCACCCGGGACGCCGCCGCGCGGGACACCGTCGTGCAGGTGGCCGAGGCGCTCGGCCGGACGACCGGTTTACCGACCCGGGTCGGGTACGCCTCCGCAGCCCCGCCGACGGCCGGTGCGGCGGTCGGTGCACTCCGGGCGGCCGGCGCCCGGCGGGTGGCGGTGGCCACCTACTTCCTGGCTCCCGGCCGGCTCTGCGACACGGCTCTGGGATCGGCCCGGGAGGCCGGCGCGGTGGCTCTGGCCGACCCGCTGGGCGATGCGCCGGAGTTGGTGCGGCTGGTTCTCGGGCGGGTCGACGCGGCAGTCAGCGGTGACTCACGGTAGTGGTCGTCGATGCCCTGCGGCCGGGCAGGCCAGTGACACAGCGTGATAATCCGCCACCACTCTGGGTAGTCGCCGCCGAGTCGGCGTCCTCGGGCCCGCCGCCGCGAGGCGCGGGCCGGGCGGCGATGGCCGTACCCGGGTGGTGAATCGCCTTCGGAATCGCGACCGGCGGATGTGAATTCGTCCCGGCTTAGCGGGCGGCAAATTGATCAGCGGATTGTCGTCGATCCACTATCCATCGTCACGACGACAGCGGAACGCGTTCCGCGAACGACGGAACGTGTTAGGCCGGAACGCAGAACGCCCCGGGGAACGAGCCCCGGAGCGTTCTGTGCGTGGTGTGGTCGGTCAGGCGGAGTGAGCACGCAGGACCCGGAGGCCGCCACGGCGCTTGACGGCGCGCCGCTCTTCTTCGCTCATTCCGCCCCAGACGCCGGCGTCCTGACCGGATTCGAGCGCCCACTGGAGGCACTGATCGGTCACGGAGCAACGCCGGCAGACGGCCTTGGCCTGCTCGACCTGCAGGACGGCCGGACCGGACGTTCCGATCGGAAAGAACAGCTCCGGGTCTTCGTCGCGGCAGGCAGCATGGTGGCGCCAGTCCATGGCGGCAACACTCCTCAATCTGGGTGGGCGGCAGTGCTTCGTGCTTCGTGGATCTTTTCTATATGCGTCCGCGGTGCCGATCACGACGATCTGGAGCCCATCGGTTCGGCAGCGCGAGAGCAGGCTTTGTGTTGCGGAACCCCGCGGGGCGGCGGTCGTCGGACGAACGCGCCCACGCAATGTCCCGGTAACTCAAGTTCGCTTGTGAATACTTTCACGAACTCCCGCGATGTCAAGGGTAGCGCCCGGAAAAACTCTGGGCAGGTGAGACAGGTCACGGCCCATTTGTCCGGATTTCCGCCCTTGCCGGCACCCGGTGCGCCACAGCCGAGAATCAATATAGTACAGTCCGCCCGACATTGCTGGCATTTCCGGCACCGCCCTCGTGGCATGCTGTAGAGGTCCGCTACCGGGTGCTGTACCCCAGGCTCAGCAGATTACTCGCAGTGCGGCCGCCACGGAGGTGAATCGAACTTTGTTCCGCTCCCCGAGGTAGTCACCGTCCAGCTGGAACGCCTGCGGCTGCTCCGCTACCAGGGTGAACTCCTCCAGGTCGTGCAGCCGCAGGATCTGCCGGCCGCGCGGGTCGGGGCGCCGGGACAGGCTCTGGGTCACCATCCGGGTGGTGCTCGGCACCCGCAGCCGGCGCAGCGCCAGCACGTCCAGGCCCAGGTCGAACGAGGCGTCCGGGTTCGGATTGACCTCCCGGTCCCCGACGTACGTCCAGGGCGCGGTGTTCTGGATGATCACCGTGGCCAGCTCACCCTCGGTGATCTCGCCGGGTTGCTCCAGCCGGATCGCCGGGTGCCGCCGTTCCGCCCCGATCAGGAACTGGCCGACGATCGAGCGCAGGTACAGGCCCGGGGTGGAGACCCGACCACGGTGGCGGGCCCGCTCCACCCGGTGGATCACCGCCGCGTCCATGCCCAGCCCGGCGCAGAAGGTGAAGTACCTGTCGTCGGCCAGGCCCAGCCCGATGGTGCGGACCCGACCCACCCGCAGCGCCTCCAGGATCATGCTGGTCGCCTCCGGCCACTCGCGCGGCAGCCCCAGCGCCCGGGCGAAGACGTTCGTCGACCCACCCGGTACGGCGGCGAGCGCCGGCAACTCCTCGGCCGGTGGCCGGTCGTCGGCGGCACTGTTCGACGGGCCGGCGGTCATCAGGCCGTTGACCACCTCGTTGACGGTGCCGTCCCCGCCCAGCGTCACCACCAGGTCGACACCCTGCCGGGCGGCCTCCCGGGCCAGCGCGACCGCGTGTCCGCGCCGCCGGGTGTACGCGACGGTCAGGTCCACCTCGCTGCGGAGCGCGCGGACGAGAACGTCCCGGCCCCGGCCCGTCGTGGTGGTGGCCTTGGGATTGACCACCAGGATGGCCCGCATGGGCGGCACTGTACCGCGAGCCGCCCGGTATCGTGGCGCCCGTGACGAGCGACCCCGAACCGGCACCCGGCCCGCTGCGCTGGGCGGTGTGGCTGCTGCGTGCCGAAGCGGTCGGGCTGGCCCTGCTGACGCTCTTCCTGGTCTACGAGCTGATCACGGCGACCGCGACCGACCTGCTCTCCGCGCTCCTGGTCATCCTCTTCGCCGCGGGTGGCGCGGTGCTGCTCTGGGTGCTCGGCACCGCGCTCGACCGTCGCCGACCGGCGGCGCGGGCTCCGGCGATCGTGTTGCAGCTCATGCTGCTGCCGGTCGGCTACTTCATGATCCTGGGCGGGCTCGCCTGGCTGGGTGCGCCGCTGATCGCGTTAGGGCTGGTCGTCGTCGGGCTGCTGATCAGCACGGCCACCAACCGCGCGCTCGGCTTCGACACCGAACGGGCCTGACCGGCGGAGAAGCGGGCTCGACGGCCGCAGGTCCAACGGGCGCGGGTTCAGACCTCGGCGGCGCGTCGGGTCAGCAGTGTGATGGTGGCCCGGTCGCCGGTCGCGGCGGCCGAGGCGGAGGTGGTCAGCGCGGTCAGCACCTTCCAGGCGAACGACGACTCCGAGGGCAGCCGCGCTCCCCGGGCGGTGGGCACCGAGACCTCGACGGTGAGCGCGTCGTCGGTGACGGAGAACCGGCAGTCCAGCTCGGCGTCCCGGGTCGCGACCGCCAGCAGCATGGCGCACGCCTCGTCGACGGCGATGCGCAGGTCCTCGATCTCGTCGAGGGCGAAGTGCAGGCGCGCGGCGAGGCCGGCGGTCGCCGTCCGCAGTACGCCGAGGAAACCACCGTCGGCGGGCACGGTGAGCAGGACGACGTCGTCGCCGGTCGTCGGCGGTGTGCTCAGTGAAGTCACCAGGCCTGTCCCCCCGTCTCGGACTCTACCGGCCCGTCGCGCCGACGTGCCGACCGGACCACTCCGGCCGGCACGTCGCCGACGAGATCCCGCCGGGCCCGGTGGCCGGGCGGGTGGCGGAACTCACGCCTGCTTGGTCTCCCAGAAGATCTTCGCGATCTCGTCGATCTTCTGCAACAGCTCGTCGGCCTTTGACGCGTCGGTACTGGCCTTGGTGCCGCCGCCACCACCGGCGAGCTTGGTGGCCTCGTTGAAGAGCTGGTGCAGCTGCGGGTACTTCTCGAAGTGCGGGGGCTTGAAGTAGTCGGTCCAGAGCACCCACAGGTGGTGCTTGACCAGCTCGGAGCGCTGCTCCTTGATGATCAGAGCCCGGGTGCGGAACTCGGGGTCGGTGTTCGCCGCGTACTTCTCGTCGATCGCCTTGATCGACTCAGCCTCGATCCGGGCCTGCGCCGGGTCGTATACGCCGCAGGGCAGGTCGCAGTGGGCATGCGCGACGATGCGTGGTGTAAGGATGCGTGGAAGCCGCATGGGACCCTCCAAGGCACGTCTGTGATGATCCAGGATGACAGTACTCCTGCGATATGTCCCCGAAGGGACGGAGGTGAAACTGGGTGTCCAGCGGCGCCTCCGCCCGACCGCCGGCCGCCGGTGGCCGACCCGGTGCACCGGTCTTCGCCGTACTCGTGGTCGGGCCGTCGATGGTGCCGACCCTGCGGCACGGCGACGCGGTGCTGGTCCGCCGTGGAGGTCGCGCCGTCCGCGCCGGTGACCTGGTCGTCGGTGTCTTCCGTACCCGGCCGGACCTGCTGGTGGTCAAGCGCGCGGTACGCCGGTGCGACGGTGGCTGGGAGCTGCACGGCGACAACCCGCTGGCCACCGACGACTCCCGGGCGCACGGTGTGGCCGACGTAATCGGCCGGGTGGTGGCCCGCTACTGGCCCCGCCCGACGTGGTTCCACCGTCGGGCCGGATGACCCCCTGCGGGGCAACCGGATGAGCCCTGCGGGGCAACAGCGCTGTCGGGCCGCCACTATGCTCTGTAGTCCATACCCGGGTGATCCCCGCACAGCTGCCGGCGACCGCCGATCTCGCGTCCCACCGGCCGCTACCGAATTCTCTCTTCGCGATCCCGATCCCTGGAGTAACCATGTCATCCACCGCCGCCGTGGATCCGTCCGATCCCGCCTTCGAGCTGCACCGGGGCGGTAAACTGGCGGTCGCCTCGACCGTACCGTTGGGCACGCGGGAGGACCTCTCCCTGGCGTACACCCCGGGGGTCGCCCGGGTCTGCGAGGCGATCGCCGCCGACCCCGCGCTGGTGGACGAGTACACCTGGGTCCCGCACACCGTCGCGGTGGTCACCGACGGCTCGGCGGTGCTGGGGCTGGGCAACATCGGGCCGCGCGCCGCGATGCCGGTGATGGAGGGCAAGGCGGTGCTCTTCAAGCAGTTCGGCGGAGTGGACGCGGTGCCAATCTGTCTGGACACCCAGGACGTCGACGAGATCGTCTCGGTGGTGACCGCGCTGGCGCCGTCGTTCGGCGGTATCAACCTGGAGGACATCAGCGCGCCCCGGTGCTTCGAGATCGAGCGCCGGCTGGACGAGGCGCTGCCGATCCCGGTCTTCCACGACGACCAGCACGGCACCGCCGTGGTGGTGCTCGCCGCGCTGCGCAACGCCGCGACGCTGCTCAGTCGCAAGCTCGGCGACCTGCGGGTGGTGGTCAGCGGCGCGGGCGCGGCCGGCGTCGCGGTGACCAGGATGCTGATCGCCGGCGGGGTCAGCCCGGACGACCTGGTGGTCTGCGACTCCCGGGGCATCCTGCACGGCGGCCGGCCGGACCTGACACCGGTCAAGGGGGAGTTGGCCGAGCTGACCAACGCCGCCGGCCGGGTCGGCGGGATCACCGAGGCGCTGCGCGACGCCGACGTGCTGGTCGGGGTCTCCGGTGGACAGATCCCGGAGGACGCGGTCGCCGGGATGGCGCCCGGCGGGGCCGTCTTCGCCCTGGCGAACCCGACGCCCGAGGTGCATCCCGAGGTGGCCGCCCGGTATGCCGCCGTGGTCGCCACCGGCCGCAGCGACTACCCCAACCAGATCAACAACGTGCTCGCCTTCCCGGGCATCTTCCGGGGTGCCCTGGCGGCTCGGGCGACCCGGATCACCGAGGGCATGAAGGTGGCGGCGGCGGACGCGATCGCGGCGGTCGCGGTCGAGGCGGCCTGGTCGGACGGTGCACACCAGGCCGGTACGGGGAGCGGGCAGCTCCGGGTCGACGCCATCGTGCCGTCCCCGCTCGACCCCCGGGTCGCCCCGGCGGTGGCCGAAGCGGTGTCCGAGGCGGCCCGCCGCGACGGCGTGGCCCGCGCCTGACCTGCCGGCCCCGCCCGACCCGTGTCCGCCTTGCCCGAGGCGCTGGGCCGCGGGTTCGCGGGGCGACAGGGCGGAGGCCGGCGCCGGGCGGTGGTTCCGGGCCGGGTGTAACGTCCTGATCATGCGTGCCGCGTACGCCTCGAAGTTCGACGCCGACGATCCGCTTGCCGCGCTTGTCGTCGGGGAGCAGCCCGAGCCGGCCCATCCGGAGCCGGACTGGGTGACAGTGCAGGTGCGGGCCAGCTCGCTCAACCACCACGACCTGTGGTCGCTGCGCGGTGTCGGGCTGGCCGCCGACCGACTGCCGATGATCCTCGGCTGTGACGCGGCGGGTGTCGACCCGGACGGCAACGAGGTCGTGCTGTATCCGGTGATCCCGGATCCCGGCGACCCCCGTGGACTGTCGCTGCTCTCCGAACGGCATCCCGGCACGCTCGCCGAGCGGGTCGCGGTGCCCCGGGCCAACCTGGTGGCCAAGCCGTCCGAGCTCTCCTTCGCCGACGCGGCCTGCCTGCCGACGGCCTGGCTGACCGCGTACCGGATGCTCACCACCCGTGGGCGGGTGGAGACCGGGGAGTCGGTGCTGGTCCAGGGGGCGGGCGGCGGCGTGGCCACCGCCGCCGTGCTGCTCGCGGTGGCGCTCGGCAAGCGGGTGTACGCGACCAGCCGCGACCCGGGCAAGCGGGAGCGGATCGCCGCGCTGGGCGCCACGGCGGTGGAGCCGGGGGCCCGGTTGCCGGAGCGGGTGGACGTGGTGGTCGAGACCGTAGGCGCGGCGACCTTCGAGCACTCGCTGAAGTCGGCCGCCCCGGGCGCCCGGATCGTCGTCTCCGGCGCCACCGCCGGGTACGAGCCACCGGTGAACCTCCGCCGGGTCTTCGCGATGCAGCTGGAGATCCTCGGCTCGTCCATGGGCACCCCGGCGGAACTGGCCGAGCTGCTCGGACTCCTGGTGCGGCAGGGCATCCGGCCGGTGGTCGACGGGACGTACCCGTTCTCCGAGCCGCGTCCGGCGTTCGCCCGGCTGCTCTCCGGTGCGGCCTTCGGCAAGGTGGTGCTGGACCACACCGCGTAGCGCCCGGTCTCGACGCGCCGCTGGTCCGTCCGCGCATGGTCAACGGTCAGACACGCCGTGAACACGCGCGGTGACAGTATTTGAAAATCCGGACGTTCCGCCCCGCTCGAAAACGGACAGCGGGGCAGGATAAGTTCTCCACAATGCACCGGAAAGTCGGGGTAAAGCCTGACTTCAGGAAAAATAAAGGTTCAATTCTCGTCCTTTCCTTCGCGTTCTCAATCCGCTTGGGCCCGGCGGGTACAGTCGTCCCGTTCCGCCCCTGGTGATCGAGGACGATCTGTACGGCGAAGGAGTCGGATCTTGATGAGTTTCTCTGTGGCGGGTCAGCATAATCGACAGACACCGCCATCCCGTCGTGCCCCCGGGCGCGGCTGGCGTACCCCGCGATCCCTGGTGGTGGGTTCGGTGACGCTGGGGATCATTCTCGCCGGGATTGGTGTGGCGGTCGCCGGCAGTGGCGACGGTTCGATGACCATCACCCGCGACGGGACCGTGCTGGACGGCCGCAAGATCGAAGGGTACGTGCACATCAAGGCCGACGACGTCACGATCAGAAACAGCACGATCAGGTATGGCGGTGCGCACGCCGTACGCATTTTCGACGGATTCACCGGGGCGCTGGTCGAGAACACCAGGATCCAGTGCACCGAAGCAAGGACGAATGGCATCGTCTTCGGCAACTACACGGCCCGCAAGGTGCGGGTGGTCGGGTGCCGGAACGGCTTCGTGCACTCGCCCGAGGCACCCGCCACGATCGTTCTGTCGACCTGGAACGGCAAGCCGGTGGCCGCCGGGGATCTGCCGTCGGCAGGCAAGCCGACGCCCGCCCCCGACCCCGCAACGCCCACCCCGGACGGCTCGCCGGACGCCGCGGACTCGGCCGCCTCCGCGACCGTGACCAGGGCACCGACCGGCCAGGCGCCGTCGACCTTCCCCGGCCCCGACAACACCGGCGTGCCGGCCGGCACCGCGCTGCGCGCCTCCGGCTCGCTAAAGCTAACCCAGGACGGCCAGGTGGTCAGTGGCCTGAACATCACCGGCTGCGTCACCGTCACCGCGAAGAACGTCGTGCTCCGCAATTCCCGGATCACCTGCGGCGGGAACTACTCGATCCGCACCATCGACGCCGTCAACCTGGTCGTGGAAGACGTCGAGATCAACGGAATGGGAAAGAACTCGGCGGCGGTCTGTTGCGGCGAATACACGCTGCGCCGGGTCGACATCAGCAACGTCATCGACGGGCCCCGGCTCGGCAGTGACGTGGTCGTCGAGGATTCCTGGATCCACCACCTGACCCGGGGGCCGGGATCGCACAACGACACGCTCCAGACCACTGGCGCCGCCAACATCGTGATCCGGGGAAACTCGCTGGAGGCGTACAACCCGGTGACAAAGGATCCGTTCAACGCCTGTCTGATGATCGGGTCCACCACCGGACCGATCGTGTCGAATCTGGTCTTCGAGGGCAATTACTGCAACGGCGGAAACTATTCGATCGGCGTGCGACCCGACCTCAACGCCGCGAACATCCGGCTGAGTAGCAACGTCTTCGGACGCAACCACAGGTACGGCGTGATAGCCCGGCCCGACCAGGCCGGTATCCGCTGGGACCGGTCGACGAACCTCTACGCGGACAACCGGAAGCCGGTGGTGGGTTAGCTCCGCCCACCCCCACCCAGGGCGCGGTCGGTCAGGCCAGGACCGGCCGCGCCCGCCTGTCCCGGCCGGACAGGCGCGCCCGGTCCGTACCGTCTAGAACCGGTCGTCGAGGCTGGCCAGGCCACCCCGGGTGGCCTGCTCCGGCAGCCGGCGCAGGGCCCGGTCGTCGCCGTACAGGGTCCAGCGGAGGAACTCGACGGTCGTGTCGGCAACCACGTCGAGGCCCCGCTCGTCGTCGCCGAGCAGCGCGCCACGGTGGTCGCCGTCCGGCAGCGTCAGCATCGCCTTCGGCCAGGGAACCCGGTCGTACGCCGCCCGGCCGGCCTGGTACGAGACCACGTCGTCGCGCTCGCCGTGCACGAAGAGCTGCGGAGCCGGCGTACCCGTGAACCCGGTGCCGACGCCGAGCGCCGTGCCGGCGAGCACGATGCCGGCGTCCAGCCGCTCGTCCCGGCCCACGGTGAAGAGCCCGATCGTGGTCACGCCACCCGCCGAGTGCCCGGCGGCGGCCACCCGGTCGACGGCGAGCCGGCCACGCAGCGGATCACCGGCCGCGCGGTTCAGGGCCAGCACCCGGGTCAGCACGAAGGATGCGTCGGCCGGCTGGTTGACCACGTCGAGTACCTGGAGTTCCGAGGCACCCCGACTGGTGTGCGGATAGCGCGGCGCCACCACCACGAACCCGGCGGCGGCCCAGCGGGTGAGCAGGGCCTGATAGTCCGACGGCCGGCCGGTCAGACCGTGGCTGAACAACACCACCGGGAACCGTCCGACGGCGACCCGGGCGCCGCGGTCCGGCGAGCCGCCCGGCGCACCGGTGGCCGGGTACCAGACGGTGACCGGCAGCCGCCGGTCACCGCCCCGGTTGTAGCTCAGCTCCCGTACCCCGACCGCGAAGCGGCGGCTCGGTGCGACACCGGGCGGGGCCGGGCTGGCCGGGGCGGTGGCGCCCGGAGTGGCTCCTGCCGGCGGCCCGGCCCGGCGGCCGGGAGCCGGACGGTCCGACCCGGCGGAGCAGCCGGCCAGGCCCGCGGCCATGATCGTCGTGGCGGTCGCGGCGGCGAGCGCGGCCCGGAGGGGACGTCGGAACATGACCCCGATTCTGCCCCGCCCACCGACCTGTCGACCCGTTCCGCACCCCCACCGGGGCGACCAGCTCACGGTGCGTGCTGCCGGCCAGCTCACGGTGTGTGGAGCGGTCGGCTCACGGTGCGTGGAGCGGTCGGCTCACGGTGCGCGCAGGAGATCGGCTCACGGTGCGTGCAGGCGGTCGGCTCACGGTGCGTGCAGGCGGTCGGCTCACGGTGCGTGCAGGCGGTCGGTGAAGATGGTGATCCCGGGGGCGGCGGCGCCGGTGGGGAGGTCGCGCCGGGCACGAGGATCGCCGTAGAGCGTCCAGCGCAGGAACTCCGTCGTCGCGGTCAGCACCTGGGTGAAGCCGCGCCGGCCCGGGATCAGGTACTCGCCGTGCCCCTGGCCGCGTACGGTGAGGAACGCCTTGGGCCAGGGCACCCGGCGGAAGGCGTCCCGACTCCGGGTCACCGGTACGACCCGGTCCGAGTCGCCGTGCACGAAGAGCAGCGGTGCCGCCGGCCCGCCGAAGCTGGCCCCGGGCATCCCGGCACCACCGAGCACGATGCCGCCGCGCAGCCACTCCGAGTGGCCCGGGGCGAAAAGACCGGCCGTGGTGTAGCCGCCGGCGGAGTGCCCCACCGCACCGATCCGGGTCACCGCCAGACGCCCGGCGAACCGGTCCCCGGCGACCTGGTCGAGCCGGCGCAGATGCTGGACCACCCGCCAGGCGTCACCCGGTTGGCGGCGGATGTCGCCCCGGTCGAACCGGCGGGCCGCGCGCCTGGTGTGCGGATAGGCCGGTGCGGCGACGACGAAACCGGCGGCGGCCCACCGGGAGGTCAGCGGGGCGTGCAACTCGGGCAGACTGTGCAGGCCGTGGCTGAACAGGACGATCGGGAACCTGCCGGCCGCGACCGGGGCGTCCCGGCGCGGGATGGCTGCCGGGTCGCGGGTGCCGTCGTCCCTGGCTCTGTCGTCCCTCGCTCTGTCGTCCCTGGCCGGATACCAGACCGTGACCGGGAGCGGGCGGGCGGTGCCGCGACCGAGATCGAGCGTACGCACGCCGACCGCGTACGTCCGATTCGGGGCCGACCCGGGCGGTGCCGCGGGAGCCGGAGCGGCGACCACCCACCCGCTGACGGTGAGCGCGATCGGCAGCAGCAGGGCGAAGAGCCCCGCGACCAAGCGGTTCACGCGCACAGCGTCGACGCTAGATGGTGGAACGCCGTACGAGGCCAGCTTTCCAGCCCCCGTACGGCGTCCACCCGGACGGTTTGTCCCGCCGTCCGCCCCCGATTCGGGTTGCCAGGCAACCCGTCCCCCCGAAAGATCGTCTCAGCGTCCCGGCCCGGCCCCGACCGGCTCGATGCCAATGGGATCGGTGCCAACGGGCTCGGTTGGCGGCAGTGCGTTCGGGGGCTCCTCGGACGAGAGCCGGGGCAGCCAGCCCAGCCACCTCGGCAGGTACCAGTTCCGCTCGCCGAGCAGCACCATCACCGCGGGCAGCAGCACCGCCCGGACCACCGTCGCGTCGATGAGCACCGCGACCGCCAGACCGAAGCCGAGTTCCTTCATCGAGACCAGGGTCCCGGTGGTGAAGAGGGCGAAGACCGCGACCATCACCACGGCGGCGCTGGTGATCACCCCGGCGGTACCCCGGATGCCCCGGGAGACCGCGAGCCTGCTCGGCCAGCCCCGCTCGTGCCCCTCGCGGATCCGGCTCAGCACGAACACGTGGTAGTCCATCGACAACCCGAACAGGATCACGAAGAGGAACAGCGGTACCCAGTTGGTGATCGCGCCGACCGACTCGAAGCCGAGCAGCGCCTCGCCCCAACCGTGCTGGAAGACCAGCACCAGCAGCCCGTACGCGGCGGCCACCGAGAGCAGGTTCAGCACGATCGCGGTCGCCGCCACCACCACGGAGCGGAACGAGACGAGCATCAGCAGGAACGCCAGCCCCAGCACGAACCCGAAGACCAGCGGCACGCTGCGGCCCAACGCCGCGTTGAAGTCGACCGAGTCGGCGGCCAGGCCGGTCACCAGTACCTCCGCGCCGTCGACGCCCTGCACGGTGCGTGGCACGACCTGCTCGCGCAGGGTGCGTACCGCCTGCTCGGAGGCGGCGTCGACGCCGGAGCCGGCGAGTCCCACCTTGACCACCGCGACCGTCCGGTCCGGGTTGACCTCGACCGAGACCGGCTCGTGCAGCTGCCCGGTGGCCAGCGCCCGGTTCTTCAGCTCGGCGATCGCGGCGGTCAGCGCCGGAGTCGTCACGTCGTCCGCCCGGATCGCCACCACCGCCGGCTCGGCGCCGCCGGGGAAGGCGGCCTTGACCCGGAGAAACGCGCTCAGCGCCGGGGCCGGGTTCCGCAGCGCGGTGACGTCCTCCTCGGCGGTCCGCATGCCGAGCAGCGGCACCGCCAGGAGCAGCAGGGCGGCGGCGGCCAGCGTGGCGGAGACCCCGGGCCGGCGCAGCACCACCCGCATCGTCGCCCGCCAGAACCGACCGCTCGACTGCCGGCGGTAGATCCCGGGTACCCGACCGAGGTCGATCCGGTCGCCGAGCTTGCTCAGCACCGCCGGCAGTACGGTCAGCGACCCGACGGCGGCGGTGGCGACCACCAGGATGGTGCCGGTGGCCAGGCTGACGAACGTGGTGTCCTGGGTCAGGAACATCCCGGACATCGCGATGATCACGGTCAGCGCGGAGATCAGCACCGACCGGCCGGAGGTGGCGGCGGCGATCGCCAGCGCCCGCTCGGCACTGGCGCCCCGGGCCCGCTCCTCCCGCTCGCGGCGAAGGTAGAAGAGGCAGTAGTCGACACCGACCGCGAGCCCCATCAACAGCATCAGGTGCATCGTGGTGTCGACCGCCGGCGCGATCCGGCTGGCCACGGCGAGCAGCCCGAGCGAACCGAGGAACGCGGTCAGGGCCAACCCCATCGGCAGTACGGCGGCGAGCAGCGCCCCGAACGCGATGACCAGGATGCCGAGCGTCACCGGGATGGAGAGCATCGACAGCCGGTGCATGTCGGCGTCCAGCGTCCGGCCGATCGCCTCGCCGATGCTGGCCCCGCCGGTCTGCGCCACGTACAGCTCGGGATGCGCGCGCTGCACGGCGGCGACCGCGTCGCGTACCGGCCCGACCCGGTCGGCGGCGTCCTCGGCCGGACCGGTCAGCTCGAAGGTGACGAGTACGGCGTGCCGGTCGCCGGAGACCGCGTCGGAGCGTACGTCCAGCACCAGGCCGGTGCGTTCGACGGCGGCGGTGGTGCCGGCGACGGCGGCCCGGAAGGCGGGGTCGTCCGCGACCAGGGTGTCGCTCTGCACCAGTACCATCTCGGCGGCCCGGTCCGGGAAGCCGGCAGCGGCGATGATCTCGTCAGCCCGGCGCGAGTCGCCGTGCCCCGACTCGCTGCTCTTCGCCTCGACCGTCCCGACGACGGCGCTGAGCGCGGTCGCCGCGACCACGAACAACAGCCAGCCGAGTACGGCGGCCCGCCGGTGCCGGGCGCTCCAGCCGGCGATCCGCCCGGCCAGATTGCTCTGCCGGGAGTCGGCGGCCGGGCCACTGTCCCCGGCGAGGTTCGGGCCGCCCTCGCGGGAGGGCGCGGGGCCGGTGCCCGGTGGCGGCAGAGTCGTCGGCGTCGTCATGCCCCGACGCTATGAGCCGGAGCGAGCGGGATCGATCCGGCGGGCACCCTGGTCAGGGGTAGGGACTACGGAACGACGCCGGTAGGGCAGGCCCGACCGTGCGCCGGTTCGCTATCGTGCTCGGCATGGTTGATCAGCACCCTGACCCGAGCGGCAACACCGAGGCGTTCCGGGCGTTCGCCCAGTCCCCGGAGGCAGCCGCCGCCGAACCGCCGTCCCGACTGCCGCTCATCATCGGGATCGCGCTCGCCGTCGTCGTGGTGGTCGCACTGGTCGGCTGGCTCGCCCTCCGCTGACAGGCTCGATACCGGCGTGCGCGGTCACGCTTCCGTGTCGTCGACGGTGTCCGGCGTCCGCCGCAGCAGGCAGATCCGGCTGCCGTCCGGGACGGGGATCGCGTGCACCGGGCGGTATCCGAGGTTCCGGTAGAACTCCCGGGCGACGGTCGTGGCCGCGTCCGCGTCCGCGTACGTCGTGATCCCGGCCCGGTCGAGCTTGGCCAGATGCTGCCGCACCAGCCACCGACCCCGGCCGTCCTTCCGGAAGCCGGACGCCACCGCGACGAACGCCAACTGTTCGTGCCCCTCGCCGGGCCGGGTTCCGTCGAGCAGCTTGTCCAGCAGCATGAACCGGGACAGGTTGCCGCCCGCGACGTCGGCCAGCCGCGACCAGTAGTCCAGCGGCGGCGGCATAGGACGGTAGCGGTCGAACCAGACGGTCGCGGCGGTGCCGTCGGCGAGCATGCCGACCGTGCCGTAGAACGTGGCGTGTTCGATGTGGATGCGGGCAACCTCGCCGAGGATCATCCGCCGCTGGAGCCGGTTCGGGACCAGCCAGCCGGCCTGGTCGAACTCGCACCATGCCTCGGCGACCAGCCGGGCGACCCGGCGGACGTCGTCGTCCGACTCGACCGGCACGATCCTCGGTAGCTGACGCATCGGGCACTCCCTGGGCTCAGGACACACGGGTGGACGAGCGTGGCGGTAGTCGGGTGCAATCGAAATCGACAGGCGGACGTTCTGGTGGGGCGCACGCCTGTGGGACGTACGCCCCACCGTTCACCTACCGGCACGGAGCCCTCGTCACGTGACGGCAGGGAGCCGATCCGGTTGGCACCGGCGGCGAGGCTGAGGCGCTGACGGAGGTTTTCTGCCGGCGCGACCTCGGACGACAATGCGAAGCGTGCAGATCACTGGCCGTGACAGCCACTCATGGAGGAATATGAGTCACCCGGCTATACCTGGATGTATATCGATCAATTCGGGGAGGGGCATAGTGGAAGCGCAAGAGTCCAGCACCACTCCGAGCCAGGAGGTGCTACCAGACCGGTGACACCTGCGGTGCCCGCGATGTTCCTGCACTTCACGGGCGTACTTCAGTGATCAGGGCGCCGGTGGAGATGCTCGACCGGGCCGAGATCAGACGTGCGCTCCGCTCCGGTGACTGGTCGACCGTGCTTCAGGTCCTCGTCCGGGAGACGGGAGCATCGCAGACCGACATCGCGGTAGCGGTCGGCATCTCGCAGCCGCACGTATCGCGGCTGCTGAACGGCCAGAGCAAGGAGCCGGGCATCCGTACGGTGCGGGCATTATGCGACGGCTTGGGCATACCGAGGCCGCTCGCCGGCTTGCTTGATGACCAGGAGGACGACACGAACCGCCGCCAGTTTCTAGCGGGCACCGCAGGTGCTTCGGGGATCGCGCTCGTCGGCACCGTCGCGGGTGCCGTTCCCGTCGAATCTCAAGACGAGGAACGGTTACTGACGATTCCGTCTGCCACGTACCGCCGGCTCGAACAGCGGCTTCCCTCGCGGAGCCTGATCGCGCCGGTCAGCGCACACCTTGCGCTGATCCGCCAACTTGCCGCGCGTAATGGGCACTCGCCAGCACATGTCCGCCGGTTGTTCGCAGTACTCAGCGAAACCGCCGGACTCGCGGCGTGGCTGTACGTGGACGTGGAGGATCGGGCGAGCGCCCGGCGCCACTACCAACTCGCCGTGCGGGCGGCCGAGCGCTCAGGGCATCCGCTCCTACCGGCGTACATGCAGGCGAGTATGGGGCAGTTCGCCGCCAACTGTGGAGATGCGGCGCAGAGCGTACGACTGGTCGCGAGTGCGCGGCACCGGCTCCCCAGGTCGGCGCCCGTCATCGCTGGCATCTGGATGGACGCAATCGAGGCGCTGGCCTTGGCACAGGCGCGAGACCGGAACGCACTTAACAAGTTGGACAACGCGGAGGCCCGACTTGCTCGCGCAGCTACCGACGAACCCGTGTGGCCGTGGATCTTCCGCTTCGACGAACGGAAGCTGGCCGGATTTCGGGCGCAGGCCGCCGGATCTCTGGGGCAAGTGGATGTCGCCGAAAAGGCGCTGCGCATCGCAAGTGACCCCGCTCAGGCGCCGAAACCGCGCGCGGTGATGGATCTGCTGCGAGCCGACGTGCTTGCCCAGTCGGGCAACCTGGACGAGGCGTGCCGGGTTGCCGCCGAGGCGTTCGACGTGGGGAAGACCTACGACTCGGAGCGCGTCACGCGTGCCGTAGCAGACTTCCGGAACAGGCTTGGCAAACGCTCGGGTCGGGCAGTGGCCGCCCTTGACGAACGCTTGTACTCCAGCTATCGGGAGGACCTTTGACGCGAGTAGCCGTAAGTGGTCATCGAGGACTGTCCCCTCACGTCGCGGAGCTGGTGGCCGACGGGATCAACGGCTTGTTGACCCAGCTCGCGTCTGGCGGTCCACCGTTGATCGGGGTGTCCTGCCTAGCCGACGGCGCGGACCAGATATTCGCCCGTGCCGTTTTGGACAGAGGTGGAAGCCTCGAAGCGGTGGTGCCTGCCGACGAATACCGCGACGGCCTTCCCGAGAACGCACGGGCCGAGTACGACGAACTGTTCGCTCGCGCGGTTGTCGTACAAAGATGTGCGCATCGAGCATCGACGGCCGAGGCTCACATGGACGCGAGCCGACTCATGGTGGACGGTGCCGATCATCTCATCGCGGTGTGGGATGGCGAACCGGCCCGTGCGTACGGCGGAACCGCAGACGTCGTGCAGTATGCGCGAGAAAAGGGCGTTCCTGTTTCCGTGGTCTGGCCGGCCGGTGCCCACCGTGACTGAAGAAGCCGCCTCACTCGAACCCGAGCCGGGCACCGACGCGTACGTCACCGAGGCCGTCCGCCGACAGTTGGCTCGCGAAGACATCCGGCGGAAACTCGCCGACGCCGACCGGCACTGGACCCCGCAGCGACGGCAGGAACTCCGCGTACGGCTCGGCCTCACCGATCCCCGCGTTGCCTGACCTCACGCCGTCAGAGGTCGTCCTCGTCGTCGAGTCGGGCCAGCCAGGTGGCGAACCGCTCGACCGGCGTCTCGAAATCCGGGTTCA
This sequence comes from Plantactinospora sp. WMMB782, assembly GCF_049179135.1. Taxonomy (NCBI): domain Bacteria; kingdom Bacillati; phylum Actinomycetota; class Actinomycetes; order Micromonosporales; family Micromonosporaceae; genus Plantactinospora; species Plantactinospora sp. WMMB782. The sequence goes on from NZ_JBMHMC010000007.1 coordinate 3,886,010, forward strand.
GGTCGACGAAGTCGCGCAGCCGGGCGCCCAGCCACTCCAGGGTGACCGTCTCGGTGCCCCGGCGCTCGACGAGTTCCTCGATTCCTCGATCGGTGAAGTACACGGCGTCCTCTCTCGACGGCGATGAGTCGGCGACGAAAGGAAGGGCCCCTTCATATCGCTTTCTGTATATGAAGGGGCCCTTCCTGACAACACATCAGGGGCGGGGCAGCGCCGCCTCGATCAGCGCGGTCTGCTCGACGTCGTGCATCTTCGCCGAGCCGACCGCCGGGGCCGCCGCCGCCGGCCGAGAGATCCGGCGCAGGCGTACGCCTTCCAGGTGCTCCAGCAGGTTGAGCGCGACGAACGACCAGGCGCCCTGGTTGGCCGGCTCCTCCTGGACCCAGGCGAAGTCCTCGGCGTTCGGGTACTGCGCCAGCGCGGCCCGGACCTCGTCGACCGGCAGCGGATAGAGCTGCTCCATCCGGACGATCGCGGTGTCGGTGATCTTCCGTTCGGTGCGGGCCTGGAGCAGGTCGTAGTAGACCTTGCCGGCGCAGAGCAGCACCCGCTTGACCGCCTCGGGCGCCACGTCGGAGCTGTCGGCGATCACCGGCTGGAAGCCGCCGGTGGTGAAGTCCTGCACGCTGGAGACGCAGAGCTTGTGCCGGAGCAGCGACTTCGGGGTGAAGACCACGAGCGGCTTGCGCTTCGCCGAGAGCGCCTGCCGGCGCAGCAGGTGGAAGTAGTTCGCCGGGGTGCTCGGGATGGCGATCCGCATGTTGTCCTCGGCGCAGAGCTGGAGGAACCGCTCCGGGCGGCCGGAGGTGTGGTCCGGGCCCTGGCCCTCGTGCCCGTGCGGGAGCAGCAGGGTGAGCGCCGACTGCTGGGCCCACTTCACCTCGCCGGACGAGATGAACTCGTCGACAACGGTCTGCGCGCCGTTGGCGAAGTCGCCGAACTGCGCCTCCCAGAGCACCAGCGCCTCGGGGTTCTCCACCGAGTAGCCGTACTCGAAGCCCATCGCCGCGTACTCGCTGAGCAGTGAGTCGTGCACGAAGAACCGGGCCCGGTCGCCGGCCACGGTGCCCAGCGGGGTGTGCTCGGCGCCGGTGCGGGAGTCGACGATGACGGCGTGCCGCTGCACGAAGGTGCCGCGCCGGGAGTCCTGGCCGGCGAGCCGGACCGTCACGCCGTCCTGGAGCAGGGTGCCGAAGGCGAGGATCTCGCCGAAGCCCCAGTCGATGTTGCCGGACTCGGCCATCTTGGCCCGCCGGTCCAGCAACTGCTGGATCCGCTTGTGCGGCGTGAAGCCGTCCGGCAGCGAGGTGTGTGCCGTACCGACGGCGCGGAGCGCCTCGACGGTGCTGGCGGTCTGCACCTGCGGCTCGGGCTCGGCCTGCCGGCGGGGCCGGGCGGCCGGCCGGGCCGACGAGGCGGCGTCCCGGGTGGCCTTGAAGACCCGTTCGAGCTGGGCCTGGAAGTCGCGCAGCAGTTCCTCCGCGTCCTCCAGGGTGATGTCGCCGCGCCCGATCAGTTCCTCGGTGTAGAGCTTCCGGACCGACCGCTTCGAGTCAATGATCTTGTACATCAACGGGTTGGACATCGCCGGGTCGTCGCCCTCGTTGTGCCCGCGCCGCCGGTAGCAGACCATGTCGATCACGACGTCCTTGTTGAACGCCTGGCGGTATTCGAAGGCCAGCCGGGCCACCCGGACCACGGCCTCCGGGTCGTCGCCGTTGACGTGGAAGATCGGCGCCTGGATCATCCGGGCCACGTCGGTGCTGTAGAGGCTGGACCGCGAGTATTCCGGCGCGGTGGTGAAGCCGACCTGGTTGTTCACCACCACGTGCACGGTGCCGCCGGTGCGGTAGCCGCGCAGCTGCGACAGGTTGAGCGTCTCGGCGACCACTCCCTGTCCGGCGAAGGCGGCGTCGCCGTGCACCGCCACCGGCAGCACGGTGTAGCCCTCGAGCTTGAGGTCGATCCGGTCCTGCTTGGCTCGGACGATCCCCTCCAGCACGGGGTCGACCGCCTCCAGGTGCGACGGGTTCGCGGTCACCGACACCTTGATCGAGTGCTCGCCGTCCGGCGTGGTGAACTTGCCGGCCTGGCCGAGGTGGTATTTCACGTCGCCGGAGCCCTGCGTCGAGCGCGGGTCGAGATGCCCCTCGAACTCCGAGAAGATCTTCTCGTACGGCTTGCCGACGATGTTTGCCAGCACGTTCAACCGGCCCCGGTGGGCCATCCCGATGACGACCTCGTCCAGGTCGTGCTCGGCGGCCGACTCCAGCACCTCGCCGAGCAGCGGGATCAGCGACTCGCCGCCCTCCAGCGAGAAGCGCTTCTGACCGACGTACTTGGTCTGCAGGAAGGTCTCGAACGCCTCGGCCGCGTTGAGCCTGTTCAGCACGTGCTTCTGCTCGTCCGGCGCCGGCTTGGTGTACTTGCGCTCGATCCGCTCCTGGATCCAGCGCCGCTCCTCCGGGTCCTGGATGTGCATGTACTCGATGCCGACCCGACGGCAGTAGGAGTCCCGGAGCACCCCGAGGACCTCGCGCAGCTTCATCTTCTGCTTGCCGGCGAAGCCGCCGACCGGGAAGGTCCGGTCCAGGTCCCAGAGCGTCAGGCCGTGCTGGAGTACGTCCAGGTCCGGGTGCTTGCGGATCTTGAACTCCAGCGGATCGGTGTCCGCCATCAGATGTCCACGGACCCGGTACGCGTGGATGATCTCGATCACCCGGGCGGTCTTGTTGATCTGCCCCTCGGAGCTGACCGCCACGTCCCGCATCCAGCGCACCGGCTCGTAGGGGATGCGCAGCGAGGTGAAGATCTCGTCGTAGAAGCCGTGCTCGCCGAGGACCAGCTCGTGCACGGTCTTGAGGAACTCGCCGGACTGCGCGCCCTGGATGATCCGGTGGTCGTACGTGCTGGTCAGCGTGATGATCTTGCTGACCGCCAGCTCGGCGAGGGTCTCCTCGGACATCCCCTGGTACGGCGCCGGGTACTCCATCGCGCCGACCCCGATGATGGCGCCCTGGCCGACCATCAGCCTCGGCTGGGAGTGCACGGTGCCGATCCCGCCCGGGTTGGTCAGCGAGATCGTCGTACCGCCGTAGTCCTCCATGGTCAGCTCGTTGCGGCGGGCCCGCCGGACGACGTCCTCGTACGCCTGCCAGAACTGCCGGAAGTCCATCTGCTCGCTGGCCTTGATCGACGGCACCACCAGGGTGCGCGAGCCGTCCGGCTTGGCCAGGTCGATCGCGATGCCCAGGTTGACGTGCTCCGGCTTGACCAGTGCCGGCTTGCCGTCGACCTCGCTGAAGGAGTTGTTCATCTCCGGGTGCTCGGCGAGCGCCCTGATCAGGGCCCAGCCGATCAGGTGGGTGAAGCTCACCTTGCCGCCCCGGCCCCGGGCGAGGTGGTTGTTGATGACGATCCGGTTGTCCACCAGCAGCTTGGCCGGTACCGCCCGGACGCTTGTCGCGGTCGGCACCGCCAGCGAGGCGTCCATGTTCTGCACGATCCGCGCGGCCACGCCGCGCAGCGGGCTGGTCTGCGGACCGGCGGGCCGGGACGCACCGCCCTTGCCGTCGGTCGGCGCGGCGGACTTCGCCGGGGCCGGCTTCGCCGGGGCGTCCTTCGGCGCGCTGCCGGCCGGCTTCGGCGTGGCGGCGGCCTTGCCGTCCGGTGCCTGGTCGTCGCGCCTGGCCGGCGCGGTCTCGGTCTTCACGGCGGTACGCGGAGTCGCGGCGGTCTTCCCGGTGGCCTTCCCGGTCGGCTTCTCGGCGGCGGTGGCGGCAGCGCCCCCGGACCTCCCGGCACCGGCCGCGGTTGCCGTCCTGTCGCCGGTCGCCGTCTTGTCGCCGGTCGCCGTGGTGTCGCGGGTGGTGGCCGTCGTGTCGCCGGTCACGGAGGTGTCGCTTGTCACCTTCGGCTCACCGGCCCCGCCACCGTCCGGGGTGGGCTGCCCGCCGGGGCGGTAGTCGGCGAAGAAGTCGTGCCAGGCGGGATCGACGCTGGCGGGGTCGGCGAGGTACCGCTGGTACATTTCCTCGACGATCCACTCGTTGGGGCCGAACCCCGCCAGTGGATTTTCCTGCGAAGTCTGCTGGGTCGACACGGCCGGTAATCGCCTCTTTCACGCGGGGTGTGTGTCACGCGGTCTCCTGCCCACCTGGGCCGGGGGGCTTGCGTCGAAAGACGGGTCCAAGGCTACGCCGTGCGGTAACCGACAGCATTGTCGCATCGGGCCCGTGTCGTGTTTCACAGGTTTTGCGAGTTGTCGGCCTTTCGGTAACGCCGAGATGGCCGGCCCACCAACGCCGAACCCGGCCGGGCGGTGGGCCCGGCCGGGTTCACCCGGCGACTCGACGATCCTCGTCGCGGCGGTGGAGGCTCCGGTCGCCGCGCTCGGCGGACCCTGGCCGCAGCCGTCAGGAAACGTCCCGCTTGCGCATGATCAAGGTACCGATCGTGCCGGTGACCAGGGCGTACGCGACCATGACGGCGGCACCCGCCCAGCGCGGCGGGCTGCCCGGCAGGTCGGTGCCGGTCGCCATCAACTGGGAGGCCAGCGACGGGACGATCAACTGGAGGTTGTTGATCCAGTCGCCGAACCGGTCGGCCAGGATCGACAGCACGATGATCGCCCCGATGTAACCGGCGAGGTAGACCAGCAGCGCGGTGACGGTGGCACCGATCTGACTGCGGATCAGCACCCCGAACCCGATCCCGAAGACCGCCCAGAGCAGGTACGCCAGGCCGTTCAACCCGATCGCCTGCCAGATCGCGCCCTCGCCGAGCTGACTGGCCACGTCCAGACTGCTCAGGATCAGCGGCGTGAAGATCAGGTTCAGGGCGGTGGTGACCACCCAGAAGATCAGCCCGAGGATCCCGGCGGCGACCAACTTCGCGAACACCACGGCGGTACGGTGCGGCGTGGTCAGGAAGGTGGTCGTCGCGGTCTGGTGGAAGAACTCGTTCGTCACCACCATCACGCCCAGCAGCATCACGATCAACACGCCGAAGAACTGGCCGTTGGTGTAGAGGTTCGCCGCGACGTTCACGTGCTCCCCGGCCGCCTGGAACTGCGCGTTCTGCTCCGACTCCGGCACACCGACGCTGGCCGGGTCGAGCAGAGCCTGGGACTGGAAATAGTTGATCAGCAGCGTGAGCCCCCAGAGGGGCAGCGTGATGAGCCCGAAGATCCACCAGGTGTTCGTGGTGCGGATCTTCAACAGCTCGGACCGGACCAGGTTCATCGGATCCCCGCCTTTCCGGCCGTCAGCTCCAGGAAGACCCCTTCGAGGTCGGGGCGCTCCGTGGTCAGCTCGTGCAGCTCGACCTTCGCCGCCAGCGCCGCCCGGCCGACCGACGGGGCGTCCGCCCCCTCGACAAGCAGTACGCCGTCCTCGCCCCGGGTCACCTGGACACCGTCCCCGGTCAGCGCGGCGACCAGCTCGTCACCCTGCGGGGTCCGCACCCGGACCCGGCCCGTCTGGGCCATCGAGCCGACCACGTCCTCGACCCGGCCCTGCCGGACCAGCTTGCCGGCCGCGATGATCACCACGTCGTCGGCGAGCAGCTGCATCTCGGAGAGCAGGTGGCTGGAGACCAGCACCGTACGCCCCTCGGCGGCGAGCGCCTTGAGGAAGCCGCGCATCCACCGGATGCCCTCCGGGTCGAGCCCGTTCGCCGGTTCGTCCAGGATCAGCACCCGGGGGTCGCCGAGCATCGCCGCGGCGATACCGAGCCGCTGCTTCATGCCGAGCGAGTAGCCCTTGAACTTCCGCTTGGCCGCCGGGGTGAGCCCGACCAGCGCCAGCGCCTCGTCGGCGCGCTGCTTCGGCAGCCCGGCCGCGGCACAGGTCACCCGCAGGTGGTTGACGCCGGTACGGCCCTTGTGCGCGCTCGACGCCTCCAGTACCGCCCCGACGTGCCGCAGCGGCTGCGGCAGGTCGGCGTAGCGGGTGCCGCCGATCGTCGCGCTGCCCGCCGTCGGAGTGACGAGGTTGAGCAGCATTCGCAAGGTGGTCGTCTTGCCGGCACCGTTGGGGCCCAGGAAGCCGGTGACCCGGCCGGGCTCGACGGTGAACGACAGGTCGTCGACCGCCCGGACATTGCGATAGACCTTCGTGAGACCGGAGACCACTATCTGGCCACTTCCGGCCGTTGGGCCTGTTCGCCCGTCGGACATCTCTCTCCCCTCCGTGTGGCGCTGCCGTGCCGGTTACGCCGTCACCCAGCGTCGACATTGTGGGCTGCGCGGTCAACCGGGATCATTGCCGAACCCGTCGTCATACCTGGGCAGGAGCCCGTCCTCCTACAGCACGAGCCGCGCGGCATTTGGGGAGGAGGGGCGAATGTACCAGGTGGGACGGGCCACGGGTGGGACAACGCGACGGGCCGCGGCACCACATCCCGTTCACCGGATCGACACGCCACCGGTCGACGGCCGACACGTGCCGGGCAGTCCGGGGGCCTACACAGAGACCATGGCCGTTCTGCTCACCGCCCCGGCACAAACCGGGACCAGCGGATACACCCTGCTGATCGCGGACAGCGCGTCACAGGTCGCCGCCGCTCAGCGCCTCCGGCACAGCGTGTTCGTCGACGAGTTCGGTGCGGATCTCCGTACCCCGGTGACCGGACTCGACGTCGACGAGTTCGATCCGTACTGCGAGCACCTGATCGTCCGGGAGGACGCCTCGGGTGCGGTGGTCGGCACGTACCGGATGTTGCCACCGGACCGGGCCGCCCAGGCCGGCCGGCGGTACGCCGAGGGCGAGTTCGACCTCTCCCCGCTCGCCCCGCTGCGCGACGAACTCGTCGAGATCGGCCGGTCCTGCGTCGACCCGGCGCACCGGACCGGCGCGGTGATCAACCTGATGTGGGCGGGGATCGCCCGCTACCTGCAACTACGGGGTCTGCGCTGGCTCGGCGGCTGCACCTCGGTGCCACTCGACGACGCCGGGGCGACGGCGGTCGAGGTCTGGTCCCAGGTGCGCCGCCGGCACCTGTCGCCGCCCCCGCTGCGGGTCCGGCCGCACCGGCCCTGGCTGGCCGAGCCGACCGGCGTGGCCGCGCTGGCAGCCGCCGGGGCGGACCCGGGCGCCCCGACCGGCCGGGGCCGGGCCGGGATGCCGCCGCTGCTCCGCGGCTACCTGCGGCTGGGCGCCTGGGTCTGCGGCGAGCCGGCGTACGACCCGGAGTTCGACGTGGCCGACTTCTACGTGCTGCTCCCGATGGACCGGATGCCCGACCGGTACCGGCGGCACTTCCTCGGGACGGACCGGTGAACTCCGGTCGGCCCGGCCGGGTGCCCTCGGTTCGGACCGCCCCGCCGAAGTCCGGTGAGCCTGGTTCGGTGCACTCTGCCCGGCCCGGGCTGGGCAGTTCCGGGCGTCCCGGGGAGCGTGCCGGCCGGTCGCTCTGGCGGCCGCACTCGATCTGCGGGCCGGCCTGCCTGCCCGATCCGGACCAGACGCCACGGGCGTCCGCGCCGCGCCAGCTGGCCCGGCTGCTGGCGCTGGCCGGCGCGCTGATCCTCGGCGGGCTGCTGCTGCCGGTACTGCCGCTGCTGTCCCCGGCCGGCAGGCAGGTCGCCGGGCAGGCCTGGGCCCGTACCGTGTTGCGGGCCGGCGGGATCCGGCTCGACGTGCGGGGCCGGCCGCCGCTGCGCCGGGCGCTGCTGGTGGCCAACCACGTCTCCTGGCTGGACGTCGTCGCCATCCTCGCCGTGACCCCGGCCCGGCTGCTGGCCAAGCACGAGGTGCGGAGCTGGCCGCTGATCGGGCCGTTGGCGGCGCTCGGCGGCACCCTGTTCGTCGACCGGGCCAGGCCGCGTACCCTGCCCCGGACCGTCGCCGAGGTGGCGGACGCGCTGCGCGCCGACGCGGTGGTCGCGGTCTTCCCGGAGGGTACGACCTGGTGCGGCATGCCGAGGACGGCCGGCGGCTGCGGCTGGGCGGTCCGGTTCCGCCCGGCGCTGTTCCAGGCCGCCGTCGACGCGGCGGCCCCGGTGGTGCCGGTGCATCTCGGGTACCGCATCGAACATCCAGATGGCGGCCGGCCGAGCGGCCCGGCGGGCATCCCGGCCGGGTCCGCGCCCACCGGGACCACGGCCGCGGCCTTCCTGGCCGAGGAGAGCCTCTACACCTCGGTACGCCGGGTGCTGGCCCTGCGCGGCCTGGTGGTGACCATGACCGTGGTCGAGGAGCCGTGGTACGAGGGTCCGGCGCTCCGTCGCCGGCTCGCCGAGGCGGCCGAGTCGGCGGTACGGGCGGCGGCCCGACCGGTCCCGTCGCGGCAGCCGGCCGGCCCGGTACCGCTGGAACTGGCAGCCTGACCGCCGGCCCCGGTGCGGGTGCCGGCGGTCAGGCGGAGGAACGGGTGGCGGCGGAACCGGCCGGCCGACCGTGCCCCGGGGGCGGGTCGACGGGCGTTCCGGAAACGCGATGTATCGCGTTATCGTGGCAGCACCCACCTCCGCCCTCCGGTCCGGTGCCGCCCGACCGGGGACGGACCGGCCAGCACCAGGGAGTGTCGCGATGCCGAGCTGGACCGTGGACGGCCCGCGCCGGTTGACCCTCGTCGAGCCGGTCGACCAGCTCGTCGTACGGCTCGACTCCGGCCGGGTCAACGTCTTCGGCACGGACGGCCCGGCCCGGATCGAGGTGACCCGGACGGACGGGCGGCCCCTGGTCGTCGAGCACCAGGACGGGAAGCTCGCCGTCCGGCAGCGGACGCCACGCGACTGGACCCTGCTGCTGCGCCTGTTCGGGCGTGACAGCGGTCCGGAGATCTCGATCGGCGTACCGGCGCGGGTGCGGGTGGACCTGCGGCTGCACGAGGGTGCGGTGGTGGCGTCCGGACTGACCGGGGCGACCCGGGTCGACGTGACGGCCGGCCAGGTCACCCTGATGGGGCTGGCCGGGCGGACCACGGCACGGCTGATCTCCGGGCCGGTGGAGGCGCTCGGCGTCTCCGGCGACCTGACCATGGAGACGGTCTCCGGTGAACTCGTCCTCGCCGACGGCACCGCCGAACGGGTCCGGGCCAGTACGGTCTCCGGGGCGATCACCTGCGATCTCGGCAACCCGGGCAGCGGCGAGATCCAGCTCGGCGCGGCCTCGGGCAGCGTCATGGTGCGGGTGCCCGAGGAGAGTGACCTCGACGTCCGGTTGCACACCACCTCGGGAAAGATCACCACGGACTTCCCCCAGCTCCAGGCGGGTGCCGCGCCGAGCTGGTCGAGCGACCGCCGGGGGAGGCTCGGCGCGGGCGGCGGTAGTCTGCGCGCCACCACCATGTCCGGGAGCATCGTGCTGCTGGCCCGGCGGTCGGGTGGCATCTGATGACGACGGTGTTCGGCCACGGCCGGCTCCGGCTCTATCTGCTCAAGCTCCTCGACGGCGGGCCGAAGCACGGTTACGAGCTGATCCGGCTGCTGGAGGAGCGGTTCCTCGGCCTGTACGCGCCGAGCGCCGGCACCATCTATCCCCGGCTGGCCCGGCTGGAGGCGGAGGGGCTTGTCGCGCACGACGCGGTCGGCGGCCGGAAGGTCTACCGGATCACCGAGGCGGGCCGGGCCGAGCTGCGGCAGCGGGCCGACGAGGTGGCCAGCCTGGAGTCGGAGATCCGCACCTCGGTCTCTGACCTGGCGAAGCTGGCCGGTGAGATCCGCTCCGAGGTGCGCGGCTCGGTGCGGGACCTGAAACAGGAGTTGCGGGCGGCGGTCCGGGAGAGCCGGCTGGGCGACCGGCGGCCGGGCCCCGGTGCGGCGTACCCGGATGCCGGCACGGCCGAGGGCAGCCGGTCGGCGGGTCCGCCGGGCTCTGCGGGCTCCCCGGCGTCTGCGGGGAGCGGGGCGGCGTCCGGCGGCGGGCCGGCGGGGGCACGTCCCGGGGAGCGGCCGGCAGGCGGCTGGCCCGGCGGGGGCTGGCCGGGCGCGGGCTGGCCCGGCGCCGGTGGGTCAGGCTCCGGCGGGTCAGGCTCCGGCGGGTCGGCGGGCGGTGCGTCGGCGGAGCAGGGCGACGGGCCCAGCGCCGAGTTCGAGCGGCAGCTCCTGCTCTTCGTGCACGAGGTACGCGCGCTGGCCCGCAGCGGCCGGTTCACCGAAGCCCAACTGGGTACGGCGGCCCGGCTGCTGCACGGGGCGCTGGACGGGTTGCGCCGACTGCTGCGCTGACCGCAGCCGTTCTCAGAAAACTTTCAGGTGATGCTCAGCCACGCCGCAGCGGAAGCGCGGATGATGTCCAGATGGCAGCGACAACGCAGAGCGAGGCCCGGCTACTCGTGGTCGAGGACGACCCGAACATTCTCGAGCTGCTCTCCGCCAGCCTGCGGTTCGCCGGCTTCGACGTGGCCACCGCCACCAGCGGGAGCGCGGCGGTCAGCGCGGCGAAGGAGCGCCGACCCGACCTGGTCGTGCTCGACGTCATGCTGCCCGACCTCGACGGCTTCGAAGTGATCCGGCTGCTCCGCGAGGGTGGCACCCGCACCCCGGTGGTCTTCCTCACCGCCCGGGACGCCACCGACGACAAGATCCGGGGGCTGACCCTCGGCGGCGACGACTACGTCACCAAGCCGTTCAGCCTGGAGGAGCTGACCGCCCGGATCCGGGCGGTGCTGCGGCGCACCGCCACCGGGGAACACGCGCCGTCCCGGCTCACCTTCGCCGACCTGGAGCTGGACGAGGAGACCCACGAGGTGCAGCGGGCCGGCAAGCGGGTGCAGCTCTCGCCGACCGAGTTCAAGCTGCTGCGCTATCTGATGCTCAACGCCAACCGGGTGCTCTCCAAGGCGCAGATCCTGGACCACGTCTGGAACTACGACTTCCGGGGCGACGACAACATCGTGGAGTCCTACATCTCCTACCTGCGGCGCAAGGTCGACACCACCCAGCCCCGGCTGATCCACACGCTGCGCGGGGTGGGTTACGTGCTCCGCAAGCCGGCGGCGTGAATGTCGCCCTGCCGCTGAAGGGGCGGCTCCGCGCCACGCCGCTGCGGATCAAGCTGGTCGCCGCCGTACTCGTGCTGGTCGCCGCCGCGCTCGTGGTGATCAGCGTGATGACCGCCTTCTTCCTGCGCAGCTATCTGGTCGGCCGGATCGACGACCAGTTGGCGAGTTTCGCCCGCGACGCGAACGCGCAAGAGGTCCAGCGGCTCTACGACGCCGTCACGGCCGGCCGCAGCGCGCTGCCGACCGACTACCTGATCGTGCGGGCCGATCGGAAGGCCGGGATCTACGACCCGCTCTACGACCGGACGCTGAACCAGGGCAACCTGCCCGGCGTGCTCGACGACCCCGAGTGGTACGAGCGGCACGCCGGTGGGGACTTCTTCACCGTCTCCTCGGCCGACCACCGGTTCCGCTGGCGGATGATGGTCGTGCAGTGGCCCAGCGGCACCTACCTGGCGGTCGGGCAGCACCTGACCGACGTCGACCTGGCGGTCAAGGAACTCATCTGGATCGACGTACTTGTCGGCGGCTCGGTGTTGATCACCCTGGCCGCGGCGGGCGCGGCGATCGTGCGTACCAGTCTGAAACCGCTCGTCGAGATCGAGCGGACCACGGCGGCCATCGCCGGCGGCGACCTGTCCAGACGAATACCCGATCCGGAGCCGGGCGAGGCGGAGGCGAAGACCGAACTCGGCCGGCTCTCCCGGGCGCTGAACACGATGCTCAGCCAGATCGAGATGGCCTTCACCGCGCGGGCCGCCTCGGAGTCGGCCGCCAGGGCGGCCGAGGCGAACGCCCGCAGCGCGGCGACCGCGGCCCGGCACGCCGCCCTCGCCGCGCAGGCGTCGGAGTCGCGGGCCCTGCGTTCCGAGGAGCGGATGCGGCAGTTCATCGCGGACGCCTCGCACGAACTGCGCACCCCGTTGACCACCATCCGGGGCTTCGCCGAGCTCTACCGGCAGGGCGCGGCGGCCGGGCCGCCCGAGGAGACCGCCCGGCTGATCCGCCGGATCGAGGACGAGGCGGCCCGGATGGGCCTGCTCGTCGAGGACCTGCTGCTGCTGGCCCGGCTGGACCGGGAACGGCCGTTCACCCTGGCCCCGGTCGAGCTGCCGGTGCTGGCCAGCGACGCCGTGCAGGCCGCCAAGGCGGTCGCGCCGGACCGGGCGATCGGCCTGGACATCGAGCCGGGCGCCGGTTCGCTCGTGGTACTCGGCGACGACGCCCGGCTGCGGCAGGTGCTCGGCAACCTGATGACGAACGCGCTCAACCACACCCCGACGGAGGCGTCCGTGACGCTGCGGCTGCGGGCCGAACCGGACGACGCGGTGATCGAGGTCGCCGACACCGGCCCGGGGCTCTCGGCGGAGCAGGCCGAGCGGGTCTTCGAGCGGTTCTACCGGGCGGACGCGGCGCGGACCCGCAGTGCGGGCGGCGGGGTCAGCACCGGGCTCGGCCTGGCCATCGTCGCGGCCCTGGTCGCGGGGCATAACGGCAGCGTCGAGGTGGTTGACACCCCGGGCGGCGGCGCGACCTTCCGGGTCCGGCTGCCGCGCGCACCCGAGGTCTCCGAGGAGTCGGAGACCGCCGAATCAATCGACGTACAGTAATTCACAGCCAACATCCAGGCGGGCTCCAGGTACGTCGCAGAGCGAGGGGGCAAGGTAAGGGCATGAACGACTTCGAGACCGACCCGCAGCGGCGGCCGGTGACCGCCGACCGCGAGCACTCGCACCACACCGCCGAGCTGCCGCGTGACGACCGCGGTCAGTCCGACTCCGGCGCCTCCGGCGCCGACGCGGTCACCCCGGCCGCCAGCCCCGCCAGCTCCACCGACCCGACCGCCGAGCAGCCCTACAGCGGCGTGCCGGCCTCCGGCCAGCCCTACAGCGGCGTGCCGGCCTCCGGCCAGCCCTACAGCGGCGTGCCGGCCTCCGGCCAGCCCTACAGCGGCGTGCCGGCCTCCGGCCAGCCCTACAGCGGCGTGCCGGCCTCCGGCCAGCCGTACGCGGGGGCGCCGGCCGCGGGCCAGCCCTACGGTGGCGCCCCCGCCTCCGGTGCGCACTACGCCGGCGCGCCGGCCTCCGGTACCCCCTACGGTGGCAACCCCTACGCCGCCGCGCCCGCCTCCGGGCAGCCGTACAGCCTTCCGCCGACCGGCCGGCCCGGTGGCGTACCGGGGCAGTCCGGCGGCAGCCCGTGGCAGGCGCCCACCGACGGGCGTACCCAGTCGCCCTGGGCGCCGGGGCACACCGGCGCACCGGCGCAGCAGCCGCCGCACTTCGGCGGCCCGGTACCGCCCTGGGCCACCCCGGGTACGCCGGCACCGAGCCCCTCCGGTTCCGGCCGGGTCGGCCGGGCCGTGGCGGTCGGCGTCGCCGCGCTGGCCCTGATGCTCGGTTCCGGCATCGCCGGTGGCGCGATCGTGACGGCACTCGACGACAACTCGCCGACGGTGACGAACCGGACCTACTCGGCCGCCCCGGTGATCAACGCCGCCGACCTGCCGAAGATCGCCGCCCAGGTGCAGCCCAGCGTGGTGTCGATCAGCACCAGCAGCAGCGAGGGCTCCGGCGTGGTGATGAGCGCCGACGGCTTCGTGCTGACCAACAACCACGTGGTCGCCAGCGCCGACGCCGGCAGAGTCAAGGTCTTCTTCGCCGACGGCAGGAACGCCGAGGCGAAGGTCGTCGGCACCGACCCGAAGAGCGACCTGGCCGTGGTGAAGGTCGACGGGGTCTCCGGGCTGACCGCGGCGAAGTTCGGCGACAGCGACGCGATGCAGATCGGCGACCAGGTGCTCGCACTGGGCAGCCCGCTCGGCCTGCAGGGCTCGGTGACCGCCGGCATCATCAGCGCCCGGGACCGGACCATCCGGGCCGGTGGCGGGGGTGAGCAGGAGAACCCGTTCGAGCAGCCGCAGCAGGGTGGCGCCAGCTCGATCGCCGGACTGTTGCAGACCGACGCCCCGATTAACCCCGGCAACTCCGGCGGCGCGCTCGTCAACACCAAGGCCGAGGTGATCGGGATCAACACCGCGATCCTCACCGGCGGGCAGGGCAACGGCAACATCGGCGTCGGCTTCGCCATCCCGAGCAACAAGGCACGGGCGGTCGCCGAGGCGCTCCAGCGCGGCGAGAAGGTCAGCCACCCGTCGCTCGGGGTCCAGGTCACCCCGGCCGAGAACGGCGGGGCGTTGATCGGCGGGGTCGTGCCGGGCAGCCCGGCCGCGAAGGCCGGCCTCCAGCAGGGCGACGTGGTCACCCAGTTCGGCGACAAGAAGATCGGCGACGCGGACGATCTGGTCGGCGCGGTACAGGCCGGCAAGGTGGGTGACCAGGTGCAGGTGACGTACACCCGAAACGGAGTCGAAAAGACGGCAACCGTCACGCTCGCCGAAACGTCGTAAGAAGAAGGACGACCGTACGCTTGGCGGGTAGCCCTTCCGGACCGGAAGTGAGAGCCTCCTCCCCAGAGCGGCGGGCGACGTGACCAAGGGGGTTGGTCAGGTCGCCCGCCGCTCCTCCTTTTCCCGCTTCACCTGGTCCGGGTGAGCCCGGCTCACCCGGACCAGGGCGAACATCGGGGTTGGTCCGGCACGGACCCGGTCTCCCGCTCGTCAGCACCGTCGACGACGAAGGCCGTGGGCCGGCGACCAGGAGGACCGGGGGAGGAGTGCTGATGAGCACCGCGACCATGGCGCGCAGCGACACCGACATCCAGCGGGACGTGCTGGCCGAACTGGCCTGGGACGCCCGGGTACGGGCCAGCGAGGTGGGTGTCTCGGTCACCGGCGGCATCGTGACCCTTACCGGCTGGGTGGACAGCTACGCGAAGAAGTGGGCCGCGGAACGGATCGCGCACCGGGTCCGGGGCAACCGGGCGGTCGCCAACGACATCGAGGTACGCCTGCCGGGCACCGCCGAGCGCACCGACACCGACATCGCCACGGCGGCGAGCCGGGCCCTGGAGTGGGACGCCTTCGTGCCGGTCGACCGGATTCAGGTGACCGCCGGCAACGGCTGGTTGACGCTGCGCGGCGAGGTGGAGCGCGGCTACCAGAAACGCGCCGCCGAGCGGGCGCTGCGCCGGCTGACCGGAGTACGCGGTGTGACGAACCTGATCACCGTGACGCCGGCCGGCGACCTCTCCGAGGAGGACCTGAAGCGGGACATCCGGGTCGCGCTCGCCCGGCGGATCGACGTCGACGCCGACCTGATCGAGATCGACGTCGCCGGTGCGACGGTGGTGCTCTCCGGCGAGGTGCGGTCGTGGCTCGCCCGGGAGGAGGCGGAGCGGGTGGCCTGGGCCGCGCCCGGGGTGGGCGAGGTCGAGCTGCGGCTGCGCCTGACGACGTGACCGGCCAACTCCGAGGGGAGGACCGCTGGCGTGACCGACGACCCGTCGAAGCCCGTGGCTGAGGACCCGTCCGAGCGGGCGCAGGACCCGTCCGATCGGGCGCGGCCGGAACGCCCGCTGCGCATCGCGATGATCGTCCCGCCCTGGTACGAGCTGCCGCCGCCCGGCTACGGCGGGCTGGAACAGGTCTGCTCGGCCCTGGTCGACGCCCTGGTGGCCAAGGGACACCAGGTGACCCTCTTCGGCGCGGGCAGCGGTACGGGCACCGCAGCGCACTTCGTCGCCACCGTCGGGGAGTTGCAGCACTCCCGGCTGGGCGAGACGCTGCCGGAGCTGGCCCACCTGTCCCGGGTCAACCGGATGATCACGCCGGAGTCGTTCGACATCGTGCACGACCACACCACCGCCGGCCCGTACGTCGCCGACCGGGCGGTGCCGACCGTCAGCACGGTGCACGGCAAGCCGACCGGGGAGCTGCGGGAGGTGCTCGCCGACGTCGACCCGAAGGTCGGGCTGGTCGCCATCTCGCACACCCAGCGCAGACTGGCCCCCGAACTGCCCTGGGTCGCCACCGTGCACAACGGAATCTCGACCGGCAACCTGGTGACGAAGTCGTCGCCGGGGATGGGCCCGGTGCTCTGGCTGGCCCGGTTCGACGCCGACAAGGGCCCGGACCTGGCCATCGAGGCGTGCCGGGCGGCCGGTCTGCCGCTGGTGCTGGCCGGCAAGTGCGACGAGCGGTCCGAGCGCCGCTATCTCGAACAGGTCGTCGAGCCGATGCTCGGCCCCGACGTGACCGTGCTGCGCAACCCGGACCGGGACGCCACGGTCCGGCTGATGCTCGCCGCCCGCTGCCTGATCATGCCGATCCGCTGGGAGGAGCCGTTCGGCATGGTGATGGTGGAGGCGATGGCCAGCGGTACCCCGGTGGTGGCGCTGGACCGGGGTGCCGTGCCGGAGCTGGTCCGGCACGGCGAGACCGGCCTGATCTGCGACGATCCGGCCGAGCTGGGGCCGGCGCTGCGCGAGGTTTCCGGGCTGGACCCGGCGGCCTGCGCGGCGCACGTGCGCCGGGAGTTCTCCGCCGAGCGGATGGCCGACGACTACGAGCGGGTCTACCGGTCCGTGCTCGCGCCGGCACCCGGGAACCCGGTCCGGCCGGCGTCGGCACCGACCGTCGCCTGGTGAGACCGCCGGGCCCGGACCGCGTCGGTCGCGGCCACCGCTTGATTTCGGGTACGACGTCAGCCACGCTCCCTGTCGGGTAGTGGACGCGCGGGCGTCAGGGTGGGATCGACGCCTTACTCTGCATCCCGCGGCAGGACGCGGAGGGGCAGGGGTCGGTGGCGGTCGTCGAGAGCCGGGTGAGCGTCTGGGAGGCTCTGGCCGGTCGTGCCCCGGGCAGGCCGGTCGGGCCGGCCGACCGTGGACTGTGGACCGCCGTCGTCGAACGGCTGAATCCGGCGCGGGCCCGCCCGGTGCTCCGTCCCGGCATCGAGCGCGCCGAACTGGTCTCGGTGCGCGGCGTGCCGTACGTGATGCTCCGCTCGCCGGACTCCGGGGGCAACGCCTGCTACCTGCGGCTGTCGCCGGAGGAGTGGCGGCTCGCCGAGCTGATGGACGGCACCCGTACGGTCGCCCGGCTGGTCGCCGAGTTCGCCCGGATCGCCGGCCGGCTCGCCCCGGAGCAGGTGACCCGGGTCGTCGCGGACCTGGCCGGCAACCGGATGCTCGCCGAGTTGCCGGTGGACGCGTTCCGGCCACTGGACCGGGTGCACCGGCGACCCTGGCCGGTGCGGCTCGGCCGGGGGCTGCTCGCCGCCGCCAGGGGGCAGCGCACGGTGGTGGCCGACGTGGACCCGCTGGTCGAGCGGGTCTACCGGGCCGGCGGACGGCTGCTCTTCACCCGGGTCGCCGCCGGGCTGCTCGGCGCGGTGGCCCTGGCCGGGCTGCTGCTCTTCGGCTGGACGTGGTGGGCCGGCAGCCAGTCCCTCTTCCTCACCGACGGCTCGTACGCGGCCGGCGCGGCGGTGCTGCTCGGGCTGAACGTACTCGCGCTGGCCTGTCACGAGCTGGGGCACGCGCTCGCCACCAAGCACGCCGGTCGGCGGGTACCGGCCGCCGGGTTCCTGGTCTACTTCGGCATCCCGTCGGTCTTCGTCGACACCACAGACGTCTGGATGGCCGGTCGCCGGGCCCGGATGCTGACCACGGCGGCGGGTCCGGCGGCCGGACTGGTGCTGGCCGGTCTCGCCCAACTCGTCGGCGTACTGGTGCCGGAGGCGGCGCCGTGGACGTTCAAGCTCGCTTTCGCCTGGTACCTCAACGCCCTGTTCAACCTGAACCCGTTCCTCGCCCTCGACGGCTACTACCTGCTGATGGACTGGTTGGAGATCCCCAACCTGCGTGCCCGCGGCCTCGCCTGGCTGCTGGCCCGGCTGCGCCGCCGCCCACCGGGCTGGGCGCAACTGGACCGGGAGGGCCGGATCGTCGCCCTGTACGGCACCCTGGCCCTGCTCTGGGTGGTCGTCGCGGTCAACCTCGGCTGGCGGATCTGGACCGACCGGGTCGCCGGGCTGGTACTCGGGCTGTGGCGTTCCGGCTGGCCGGCCCGGCTGCTGCTGGTGGCGGTCGTCGCCGGGCTGGCCGCCCCGCTGGTCTACCTGGTCGCCGGCTGGCTCGCCCGGCGGTTCCGGCGGCTGCGTGCCCGCTGGGCGGAGCGGCGACAGCAACTGGACCTGCCCCGCCGGCTGGACGCGCTGCGCAACTCGCCGCTGGGTCGGCTGCCCGAGGCGACCCTGGCCGAGCTGGCCCGGCGGGCCCACTGGGTACGTCCGCGCACAGGTCAGCAACTGGTCTTCGCCGGTGCCGCGCAGTCGACGGTCTTCGTGGTGGTCGACGGCGCGATGGAGGGCCGGCAGCCGGGCGACCCGGGCGGGCTGGTCCGGCAACGGCTCGGCCCCGGCGGGGTGGTCGGGCTGGCCAACGCGCTCACCGGCACCCCGGCCACCCTCGACTGGCACACCGCCGGAACCCTGCTGCTGGGGGTGCCGGCACCGGCGGTGGTCGTCGGGGTCGGCCCGCTGCCCGGCCCGCCGCCCAGCGAACGGGCCGCCGCCGAGCGGCTCTTCGCCGAGGCTCCGGCGCTGCGCGGGCTCAGCGCCGAGGACCGGATGGGGCTGGTCTCCGGCGCCCTGGTCTCGTCGGTCGCCGCCGGTGACCCGATCGTGCTCGCCGGGCCGAACGACGCGGTGGTGGTGGAGTCCGGGGTGATCGAGCTGCCGGACGGCACCCAGTTGCGCCGGGGCACCCTGATCGGCCCGGCCGGAGAGGGCGAACCGGGTACGGTGGCGACGGCGCGTACGCCGGTCCGGGTCTGGGCGCTGCCGGCCGTCACCGGCCTGCCGCTGCTCTTCGCCACCTCGGGCGGCGCGACGCCGGCCGCTCCGCCCGGCGGCGGCACGCCGGGCAGCGCGCCCCGGGTCGGCGTGCACCCCGACGGCGGCTATCCGCCGCTGGCCGCCCCGCCCGGACCGCCTCCGCCGCAGGCGGACCCCGACGTCGACCGTCGTTTCGAGCGCCGGCTCTGGTGGCTGGTGCTGCTCCTGCTGCTGCTGGCCCTGCTCAGCACGGCGGCCAACCTGGTCCCCGGCCCGGCCTGGGCGGAGATGCCCGCCGACCGGGCACTGCTCAGCGCCGAGGCGGGACCTGTCGACACGACGGTGGACGGCCGGAACCTGCTGCTGGCCGAGGGGGAGCGGAGCTACGTCTCCGAGGGTGACCAGATCCGGCTACCGGCCCGGTCCCGTGCCGTACTGACCTTCCGGGGCGGTGCGACGGTGACGTTCTGCGCCGGCTCCCGGGCCGTGCTCGGACCACTGTGGAGCGACGGGGGCCGGACCGTCACCCCGCACGGCCGGCTGACCCTGGACACCGGCCGGATGATCGCCGACACCGGGAGCCCGAGCGGCGCCTTCGAGCCACTGGCGCTGCTCGTGGACCGGACCGGCGGCGGGATCGGCAACCGGGGAGCGGCCCGGTACGCCGCCTGGACCCGGGGCATCGAGGTCTCCACCGGCGAGGTGCGGGTCACCGGAGTACGCCAGCCGGAACAGCGCCGCCCGCTGGGCTGCGGTGGCGGCACGGCGCCGGACGGTACCGGCTCGTCCCCGACCCACACCCCGGACGAGCCGGATCCGACGGCCGGCCTGCCGGTGCCGACCCCGACGGCGTCGGTGAGCGCGACCCCCGGCACTCCCGGGCCGACCCCGACCACCCCGGGCAGCACCCCGACCGGCACGTCCAGCACCCCGGGAACCGCCCCGACCACCGGCCCGCCGAGGACCCCGCCGCGCACCACACCCCCGCCCACCAGCGCCGCCCCGACCACCCCGCCGGCCAACCGGCCACCGGTGATCACCTGGCAGCGCGATCCGGGCGGCACACTGAGCCAGCAGACCGCGAGCGGCGGCTGCACCGAGCATCCGACCACCACGACGGCGGTGGTGAACGTCTCGGACGACCGGGACGCCGGCCAGTCCCTGGTGGTGACCGTGCACTGGAGCGGCTTCGCCAGCGGCTCGGCCCGGATGTCCCCGGACGGCGCCTACTACGGCACCGTCGGGCCGGTGCCGTACCCCGGGCAGGACAACCGGGGCGGCACGCTCAACGTCTGGGTCACCGCGACGGACAGCCAGAAGGCCGAGTCCACCCTGGCGGGCAGTCCGATCACGGTGGCCGGCTGCACCCAGGTGACCATCAGGTGAGGAGACGCAGTGCTCTGTTGGTTCTGTCCGAAGGCGGCCCGGGGCGGGTGCCGGTTCTGCGGGCGCGGCCTCTGCGAGGACCATGCCCGGTTCGGCCCGTACCTGTTGCAGGTGCACCGCTCCGAGACGCGCGGCCGGGCCGAGGCGCTGGTGGTGGAGGATGCCCTCCAGTGCGGCACCTGCCGGCCACGGCCGCAGCCGGTGCCGATGCCGGAACTGGACTGAGCCCGTCCGCAGGCCGTCGGTCGCGTTCGGGAACCCCGTCGTCCTTCCTCGCTCGTCGCAGAGGCCGCCGTCCGGTCCGTCGGGCCGATGTCCCGGCTGGCGGTGCCCGGATAGCCTGGGGACGCCCCGGCGGGTGCGAGGAGGCGACACGTGAGTGACTTCGACGACGTACTCGAACGGTTGGTAGGCGATCCGGCGTTCGCCGCCGCCCTCGCCGCCGATCCGGTGCACACCCTGGCCGGCTACCGGCTCGACCCCGACGAGCTGGCGCTGCTCCAGCTCCAGGTCGGCGGCAGCGGTGGCGGTCAGCACGGCGTCGAGACCCGGGCCAACCAGTCGAGCCTGTTCGGCATGTTCAGCCCGCTCGCCGGGCTGGCCGGCGCGCTGCCCACCCCCGGCGAGATCCCCACGGCGAACGCGCTGCCCACGGCCGGAGGGCTGCCCACGGCGAACGCGCTGCCGACGGCCGGAGGGCTGCCCACGGCGAACGCGTCCCTCACGGCCGGAGGGGTGCCCACGGGCTGCGCGGCGCCGGTCGGACCGGGCGCCGCCGGCGTACCGGCGGGCGGGCTGAGCGGGCTCGGTGACGAAATCGGCCGGGAGATCGGGGCGGCCACCGACGGGGCGCTGGCGCAGCCGGCGGGCGGCCTGGCCGGCGCGCTGGCGGACCCGGACGACGGCCTCGCCGCCGCGCTGGCCGGCGCCGAGTCCGGGTTCGGATCGGCGCCCGGACCGGGGTTCGGGCCGCCGGCCGAGGTCGGGTTCGGCTCCGCGCCCGAGCCGGGAACGCCGGCCGAGGCGGGCTTCGGACCGGCCGGACCACCTTCCGGCCCGGCGGAGGCTCCCGGCGCGCCGGAGGCCGAACCGGCCGTGCCGGAGGGCTACCGGACCCGGGTCGACGTCGACGGCGACGGCGACTGGGACAGGCACACGTTGCGGGGCCGGGCCGACGGCGGGGTGGACATCCTGGTCGACCTCGACCGGGACGGGCGGACCGACTTCGTCGGGCACGACCTGGACGCCGACGGGCTGGTCGAGATCAGCGAGTACGACAAGAACCGGGACGGCTTCTTCGAGAAGCGGATGTACGACGACGACGGCGACGGCTGGATGGACCGGACGGTACGGGTCGACCCGCCGCCGGCCGGCAGCACCCACTGACCCCGCCACGGCCGCGCAGCGTCGCACCCACACCCGGTCGCGCCCACGCACCGGCCGTGGTCGTACACCGGCCGTGGCCGTACATTGGCAATGGTCGTGCGGCGGCCGTAGGCGTGCGGCGGCCGGGACAGCAGAGCACGGGGGGCCGTGACATTATGCCGTCCGGCGCACCGGGTCCGGCCGTCCGGCGCACCGCGCGTGGCCGTCCGGCGCAACGGGACTGGCGCGTACCCCGCCGGCCCCGGACGATGGCGTCAGGAGGTGGTCGCCGTGGTCAGCATCG
Source organism: Plantactinospora sp. WMMB782 (assembly GCF_049179135.1). NCBI lineage: Bacteria > Bacillati > Actinomycetota > Actinomycetes > Micromonosporales > Micromonosporaceae > Plantactinospora > Plantactinospora sp. WMMB782. The sequence continues at coordinate 3,907,751 of NZ_JBMHMC010000007.1, forward strand.
CCACCGACCGGCTGACGAAGGTGTTCTCCGACGGCACCGTCGCGGTGGACGACGTGAGCATCGACGTCGGCTCGGGGGAGTTCGTCACCCTGCTCGGACCGACCGGCTGCGGCAAGTCGACGATCCTGCGGCTGGTGGCCGGGCTGGAGGAACCGACAAGCGGACGGGTGCTCATCGACGGCGAGCCGGTGACCGCCGGGCTGGGCCCGCACCGCCAACTGTCGATGGTCTTCCAGGACTACGCGCTCTATCCACATCTGACTGTCGCCGAGAACATCCGCTTCCCGTTGAGCCTCGGCCCGGACTCCCCGACCGCCGCCTCCGCCCGGGTCGCCGAGATCGCCGACCAGCTCGGCATCACCGACCTGCTGGACCGCCGGCCGGGGCAGCTCTCCGGCGGGCAGCGGCAGCGGGTGGCGATGGCCCGGGCGATGGCCGGGGAGTCCCGGGCCTTCCTGCTCGACGAGCCACTCTCCAACGTGGACGCCGGGCTCCGGGCCGAACTGCGTACCGAGTTGGCCGCCCTGGCCCGGCGGCTGGAGATGACCACCCTCTACGTGACGCACGACCAGGTCGAGGCGATGACCATGGCCGACCGGGTCGCGGTGCTCCGCCGGGGGAGGCTCCAGCAGATCGGCCCGCCCGGCGAGGTGTACCGGGACCCGCACACCCTCTTCGTGGCGGCCTTCCTCGGCACGCCCCGGGCCAATCTCTTGCAGGCCGCCATCTACGCACCCGACGGAGGCGTACTGCTCGACCTCGGATCGCAACTGATCGAGCTGCCCCCCGACGACCCCCGGGTACGCCCGCTGCGCGAACGGCACACCGAGCGGGTGACCTGTGCCCTGCGGGCCGACGCGCTCAGGCCGGTGCCGGAGCCGTCCGGCCAGGCGCCGGTGCTGCGCGGGGTGGTCCGGCTGGTCGAGAACCTCGGTCACGAGGCGCTGGTGCACGTGACCACGGACACCGTTCCGACCTCGTCCGCGCAGGCCCGCCTGGAGCACCCGGACAGCGGGCAGCACCTCTCCGACCTGCTCGCCGACGAGCTGCCGAGCGGGCACCCGGTGCGGGACCGGCTGGCCCGGATGATGCCGCACTCACGGCCGGAACAGCCGCCGGCCACCGCCCGCACCGAGTACGGCTTCTATCCGGTGTACGACCCGGAGCTTCGGGACACCCCGGCCGAGGCCGGCGAGGTGGTGGTCCGGGTACCGATGCCGGTACTGCCCCGGGTCGGCGAGCCGGTCACGCTCGCGGTCGACCTGGACCAACTGCTGCTCTTCGACAGCTCCGGGGACCGGATCCGGTTGGGCTGACCGGATCCGGTGACCATCCGGAAGGGGGCGCCAGCGCCCCCCTCTGTCACTACTCCTCGGCTTCTTCCTCGTCGCCGCCGAAGTCGAAGACCTCGTCGGCGATCATGCCGGCGCCGAACCCGAGCGCGGCCCCACCGGCGGCACCGGCGAGCACTCCGCCCATGCCCGAACCCCGGTCGTGGTGCTCCTCGTGGTGGCCGTGCCCGCCGCCGTGGTGCCCGTAGGCCGGGGTGGCGTAACCGTGGTCGTGGCCGTACCCCGGTGGTGGGTAGCCGCCGGCGGCGTGGCCGCCCAGGCTACCCCGGTGGGCGTGGTGTTGTTCGAGGGCTTCGCGCAGCCAGCCGTCGACGACTCGGCTCCAGTCGGTGTGCTCGGCTTCGGTGTGGTCGATGCGGTAGCGGCCGTAGGAGTCGTGCCCGCCGGTGAACAGCCCGGCCCGCTTGTCGAACTCGAGCACGACGTGTACGCCGTGCGGGTCGGTGACGAGGGTCAGCTCGACCTCGCTGATCCCGTGCGCGTACTGGGGGGCGGCGAAGAACTCGATCTCCTGGTAGAACGGCAGACTCTGGTGTAGGCCGTAGATCTGGCCGTGTTCGAGGTCGGCACCCTTGAACGGAAAGCCGAGAGCGCCGAAAGCCTCCAGAATCCGCTCCTGCACCGGTAGCGGGTACACGTACACGGGGTCGAGGTCGCCCTTGTCCGCCGTGCTGCGGATCGACACCTCGGTGCGCAGGCCCATCGTCATGCCGGGCAGGCGCTGGCCGTACAGGTCGGTGACGGGGGTCTCCCACGGCATGACGATCTGGAAGGGCAGGACGAGTTGCTGGCCTTCGCGCAGGTGCAGCCCGCCGGACACACCCTGCTGGTGGAACTCGACGAAGGAGTCGTAGTCCTCTTCCGCGCCGTCGATCTCGATCCGGGTGACCAGTCCGACCGAGACGTGGTCGATCTCGACATCGTGGCTGCCGCCGGTCAGGTTCACCTGCCCGGCGAGCGGCAGCCCGGGTCGGGTGTTGGGGTTGGACAGGACGGTGTCGACCGCGGGCGCACCGACGCCGAAGGCACCCAGCATCTTCTTGAAGACCACGCACTCTCTCCCTGGGACGTACGATCGCTCGCGGTCCGTCGAGCGGAGCCATGATCTCGGAAATCCACTCTGGACCCTCGGTCGACGAGCAGACTAGCGATTCGGTCTGAGAGCTTGCTGAAAGTTGTGTCTCGACTACGCAAAGCCATGGCGTGAATGTGATTCATCCTGATTGGGGCGACTGGTCCGGACGCCCAGATCAGTCGCGACCGCAGGATGAATCGCGTCGCCGATGAGCAGGCTCGGGCACGAACAGGTCGTCCGTCGCAGGCCCCTCGTCGTGGCGGTCCGCACCGGAACCGGCAATTCGGTCAATCAGCGGTCAGCGCGTGGTTGCGTCCTGGACCTCGCCGACGAGTTCCTCGACGATGTCCTCGAGGAAGATCACCCCGCTGGTGTTTCCCGCCCCGTCGAGTACCCGCGCCAGATGGGAGCCGCCGCGTCGCATCGTGCCCAGGGCGTCCTCGAGTTCGTCGCCACGGCGTACCGAGGCGAGCCGGCGTACCCGCTTGGCCGGCACGGCGGCGGTGTAGTCGCTGCCGGTGAGGTCCATGACGTCCTTGATGTGCAGGTACCCGCTCGGTTCGCCGTTGTCACTGAGGAGATAGCGGGAGTACCCGTGCTCGGCGACCGCCGACTGGATCTCGGCCGGTGTCACGCGCGCGGACAGCACGACCAGGTCGTCGAGCGGCACCTCCACGTCGCCGACCGTCTTCGCGGTGAATTCGAAGGCCGCACTCAACGTGCCCGAACCGTCGACGAGCACGCCCTCCCGGGTCGACTGGGCCACGATGGTCGCCACCTGGTCCAACGTGTAGGTGCTGTTGGCCTCGTCCTTGGGCGTGACCCGGAACAGCCGCAGGATGCTGTTCGCGACCCCATTCAGGCTCCGGATCACCGGCTTGAGGAGCCGGGCCACGAACACCAGCGGCGGGGCGAGAACCAGGGCCGCCCCGGTCGGTACGGAGAACGAGATGTTCTTCGGCACCATCTCGCCGAAGACCACGTGCAGGAACGTCACCATTACCAGCGCGATGACGAACGCGAGCACGGTGACCGACTCGGGCGAGAGCGGGGTCTTCGCGAGCGGGATCTCCAGGAGGTGGTGGATCGCCGGCTCGGAGACGTTCAGGATGAGCAGCGAGCAGACGGTGATGCCGAGCTGGCTGGTGGCCAGCATCAGCGTGGCGTGCTCCATCGCCCACAGCGTGGTCCGGGCCGCCCGGCTGCCGGCTTGGGCCCGGGGCTCGATCTGCGACCGCCGCGCGGAGATGACTGCGAACTCCGCACCGACGAAGAACGCGTTGACCACCAGCAGGACGACGAGCCAGACGATGCCCGGCAGGTACCCGCTCATCGGGCCGCCTCCTCAGCCCGGACAACCGCGGGTCGGGTCGATTCCGGGCAGGCACCGCTCTCGGCGGGGAGGAAGCGCAGCCGGTCGACCTGTACGCCGCTGACATGCTCGACCCGGAGCAGGCCCCCGTCGACGGCGACCTCGTCGCCGACTCTGGCGATACGCTCCAGCCGCGCTGTCACGAATCCGGCGACCGTGTCGTAGTCGTCGTCCTCCGGGATCACGATCCTGGCCCGGTCGAACAACTCGTCCGGACGGAGCGAGGCGTCGAAGATTACCGACCGGCCACGACGGAGTACCCGAGTCCGTGCCCGGTCGTGCTCGTCCTCCAACTCGCCGAGGATCTCCTCGACGAGGTCCTCGAGGGTGACGATGCCCGCCGTACCGCCGTGCTCGTCGTAGACCACGGCGAACTGCAGCCCTTCGCCGCGCAGGGCCGGCAGCAACCTGTCCAGACCCATCGTCTCCGGAATCCGCATCGGCTCGACCATGAGGTCGCCCGCCAGTACCTCGGACCGCCTCTCCAGAGGTACCGCGAACGCGTGTTTGACGTGCAGGACGCCTATGACGTCGTCGGCGTCGCGGCCGATCACCGGGAACCGGGACACGCCGGTGGCGCTCGCCCGTTCGAGGATCTCGGCGGCCGTGCTGGCGGAGGTGACCGAGGTCATGCGCACCCGTGGAGTCATCACGTCGGAGGCGTCCCGACCGGAGAACCGCAGAGTCCGGTGGAGCAGCGTGGCATGCTCCGGATCGAGCACGCCGGCCCGCGCGGAGTGCCGCAGCAGCGAGCTGAGTTCCTCGGCGCTGCGCGCACCGGACAGCTCCTCCTTGGGCTCGATCCCGAAGGCACGGATCACGGCGTTGGCGGTGTTGTTGAAGAGCAGGATCAGCGGTTTCAGGACGGTGGTGAAGGCGGACTGGAACGGCACCACGAACTTCGCCGTCCGCAGCGGCACCGCGAGGGCGAAGTTCTTCGGCACCAGCTCACCGATCACCATCGAGAAGAGCGTCGCCAGCCCGATGCCGGCGACCGCACCCACTCCGGGCACCACGGACTCCGGTACCCCGACGCCGCGCAGCGGACCGGCGAGCAGAGCGCTCACGGCCGGCTCGAAGGTGTAGCCGGTGAGCAGCGTGGTCAGCGAGATGCCGAGCTGGGCGCTGGACAGGTGAGTGGATGTGATCTTCAAGGCGGAGATGGTCGGACCCAGTCGCTTCTCACCGCGGGCCCGGCGGGCCTCCAGGTCCCCTCGGTCGAGATTGACCAACGCGAACTCGGATGCCACGAACATGCCGGTCCCGACGGTGAGGACCAGCCCGATCCCCAGCAGGACCCACTCATGCATCGGTGAGCCCCTCTCCTGCGATGGCCGCCGCACGGGCGGTCAGGGCACAGAGGGGCCAGGGACTATGAGAGGGAGGGTCGTCCATAATCCTGCCGAGCCTACCGACCTGTGCTGGGAGAATGCTGGGAGCGGCCCCGACCCGACAGCGCCCGCCGTCGTGCTCGTGACGACGGGTTCGGCGGCCGCCTGGGCGCTCAGACCGCCCTGGCGAGCCGGAGCAGGGCGGCGTCGAGCAGTTCGGCGTACTCCGGTGAGATCGAACCCTCGTCCCGGCGGACCGTGACCTTGTCACGCAGCAGTGAGACCTGGCCGGCCAGGTCCGCCGTTGCGCCGCCCGAGTCGGCCCGCAGGTTGCGGAGATGGTTGCGCAGGTCCACTCCCGCGTGGTCCTGGATCTCGTCCGTCGCCACCCCGTCGTCGACGATCTGGTAGAGCTGGGCCATCACCTCGCTGACCGGCGGCGGCGGGATGTTGGGGTTGTCCCGGACGTCCGGTTGCCGGCCCGGGGCGGTGCTGGCGGGTGGCCCGGCGGTCGAGACCCCCGGCGCCGGGGTACCGGTCGGAGCAGGGGATTCGACCTGATCCGGTCCGGCGGTCGTCGGTCCGGTGTTCGGCCGCGATTCCGGCCCGTCCCCCATTGTGGAGACGAGCACGACGGTGGCGGTGAGCGCGACCAGCACGGCGGCGGCGACCAGCAGGACCCGGCCGCCCCGGGGTGGCTCGCCGGCCGGGCCCGGCCGGGGCGGCGGCGCACTCCGCTCCGGCCCCGGCCGGGACGGCGACGCGGTCGGCTCCGGACCCGGTCCAGGTGGCGGCGCGGTCCGTCCCGGAGGCGTTTGACCGGGCGGCGACACCCGCCGGTCCGGGTCCGTCGCGGGTCGATCCCGTGGCGCGATCGCCGGCCCACGCGCCGCAGCCGACCACGCCGACGGGCCCGAGGATCCCGAGGGCCCCGACGGATCCGTCACACCCGCACCCGTCGCCGCCCCCGCAGCCAGCCCGACACCCGTCGCCGGAGCCAGACCTGCGGCGAGAGCCGGACCCGTCGCGGGGGCCGGACCCGCTGCCGGAGCCGCGGGAAGACCCGCAGCCGCCGGCCGGCCGCCCGGCCCTGCCGGTGCATCGTCCCGTCGGTGGGCTTCGGACGCGTTCTCCGGGCCCGCCGGAGCTGGCTGCGGCCGCGGCGCCCCCACGGGTGTCGGGTCCGCCGATGCCCGGTCCGCCGATGCCCGGTCCGCGGATCTCGGGGGGCCGGATGCCGGCATCGGCATCGGCAGCGTCCCCGGCCGGGTGTGGCCCGACATGGCGCGTCGCGGGTCGGCGACCAGGAGTTGCTGGCGCAGCAACTCACCGACCTGGGCCGCCGTCGGCCGCTCGACCGGGTCGCGGGCCAGGCAGCGCAGGCAGACGTCCGCCACCGCCGGCGGCAGGTCGGGTACGCCGGTCAGCGTCGGCTCCGTTCCCGTCGCCAGCGCCCGGGTCAGCTCGTCCCAGGTGTCGGCCGGGAAGGGCACCCGGCCGGTCAGCGTCTCGTAGAGCAGCACGCCCAGCGAGTACGTGTCGGTCGCCGGTTGCGCCGGAAGACCGTCCAGCCGCTCCGGCGCGACGTACGCCGGGGTGCCGAACGTCTCGCCGTCCTCGTCCTCGTCCGGGGCGCCGACCTGGGTGGCGATGCCGAAGTCGAGCACCTTGGCACCGATCGCGGTCATCATGATGTTGGCCGGGGTGATGTCCCGGTGCACTATGCCGAGCCGGTGTGCGGCGGCCAGTGCCTCGGCCACCTGGGCGCAGATCTCGACCGCCGTCGGCCAGGGGAGCGGACCGGCGGTGAGTTCGGCCTTCAGCTCCTCGCCGGTCAGCAGCTCCATGACCACGAACGCGGTGATCCCGCCGTCCGGCCCCAGGGTCTCGCCGTAGTCGTGCACGGCGGTGACGTGTGGGTGTACGAGCTGCGCGGCGGCTCGCGCCTCCTCCCGGACCATCTCCCGGAACTTCGCGTCGGCGGCGAGTGCGGCGGCGAGCACCTTCACCGCCACCACCCGGTCGAGCACCTCGTCGCGGGCCCGCCAGATCACCGACATACCGCCGGCGCCGATCCGGTCGATGAGCCGGTATCTGCGGGCGAGCAGGCCGCCCGCCTGCAACGCTGCCATTGTCGGTCGCACCTGCCTGGGAAGTCGGGGGTCGCGTCAGGCCGTGTGGGGGGTCGTATCAGGCTCCGTGACTGGATACCTCCTGTCAACGACGGATCAGCAGCCGGACACAGCCCAGTTTTTCGTGACATCCCCGCCGGGCGACCCGACCGGTCCGTCCGCCGGGCACCACCGGCCGGAATGTCGGGTGTGGCCGGCCGCGAATGTCACGTGTCGTCGGACGGCACCGTCCGTGCGCCGAACGGTCGTCGATGCGTCGCCTGCAACGGGCGTCGATGCGCTGCCGCGAACGGTTGTCGATGCGCTGCCGCGAACGGGCGTCGATCCGCTGCCCGGACCCCGTCGATGCGCTGCCCCGCCGGCCGGCCGCCGGGCCGGGATATGCCGGCCCGCCGGACCGGTACGGCGGCCGGCCCGCCGGGTCGGAGTGGGCGACCCGTGCCAGGATGAACGACATGGTCAGCGGTCCGGTGGCGTTCGTGCTCGGCGGCGGTGGGGTGCTCGGCGCCGTCGAGGTGGGCATGCTGCGGGCGCTGTTCCGGGCCGGCATCTATCCGGACCTGGTGCTCGGCACCTCGATCGGGGCGGTGAACGGCGCCCTGGTCGCGGCCGACCCGTCCGAGGCGGTCACCGACCGGCTGGTCCGGCTCTGGGCCTCGCCGGAGGCGAGCGAGGTGTACGGCGACTCCATCGCCCGGCAGCTGCGCCGGTTCGCCGCCCGGACCCACCTGCACTCGCCGCGCCCGCTGCGCCGGCTGCTGGAGGCCGAACTCGGCGAGCAGACCACCTTCGCCGACCTCAAGGTGCCGTTCCGGTGCTGTGCGGCGAGCATCGAGCGGGCCGCCGAGCACTGGTTCCGCAGCGGCCCGCTGGTGCCGGCGGTGCTCGCCTCGGCGGCCGTGCCAGGGCTGCTGCCGCCGGCCCAGATCGACGGCGAGCACTTCGTCGACGGCGGGATCGTCAACTCGATCCCGATCGGCGAGGCGGTGCAGCTCGGCGCCAGGCAGATCTTCGTACTCCAGGTCGGCCGGATCGAACGGCCGCTCAGCCCGCCGCGCCGGCCGTGGGAGATCGCCCAGGTGGCCTTCGAGATCGCCCGCCGGCACCGGTTCGCGCGGGAGATGGCGGCGCTGCCGGACGACGTGGACGTGCACGTGCTGCCGACCGGCGGGCTGGGCCTCCGGGACGACAGTCCGTGGGCGTACCGGGACATGGCGGCGGTGGGCCGGCGGATCAGCCGGGCGTACACGGCGTCCCGGCGGTACCTCACCGAACACCTGGACCCCGGCTGATGCCGCTGCCGCTGCCGCCGAGATGGATCCGGCGAGTCGTGGTCGCGCCGGGTACGGTGCTGCTCGCCCTGCTGGTGGTGACGACGCTGCCGGTGTGGCTGATCGTCGCCGCGGCCGCCTCGCCGCTGGTACCCGGTTATCTGCGCCCGCTGCGGGTGCTCTGGGTCGGGATCGTCTACCTGGTCTGGGACGCCACCGCGCTGGTGGCGATGTTCGGGCTCTGGGTCGGCTCGGGGTTCGGCTGGCACAAGCGGTCCCCGGGTTTCCAGCGCGCCCACTACGTACTGGCCGGCTGGTTCCTCACCGCGCTGTTCTGGCAGGCCCGGTGGACACTGCGGCTGCGCATCGACGTCGTCGGCACCGACCCGGACACGGCGCTGCCCGGCCGCCCCGAGCTGGTGCTCAGCCGGCACGCCGGCCCCGGCGACTCGTTCATCCTGATCCACGCACTTGTCAACTGGTTCAAGCGGGAACCGAGGATCGTGCTGAAGGACACCCTCCAGTGGGACCCGGCGGTGGACGTACTCCTCAACCGGCTGCCCAACCGGTTCATCGCGCCGCACCACCGCCGGCGGACCCGGGTCGGGCCGACCGAGCGGGCCGGGCCGCCCCGGGAGAGCCTGGTCGAACAGATCGGCCACCTCGCCCGCAACCTGGACGAGAACGACGCCTTCGTGATCTTTCCGGAGGGCGGGAACTTCACCCCGAAGCGGCGGCGCCGCGCCATCGATCTGCTCCGGGCCCGGGGCCTCACCGACATGGCGGAGCGGGCCGAGGCGATGCGGCACGTCGTCGCCCCGCAGCCGGGCGGGGTGATCGCCGCGCTGGACGCCGCTCCCGACGCAGGGGTCATCTTCGTCGCGCACACCGGGCTGGACCGGATGCTCACCGTCGCCGACGTGTGGCGGGAACTGCCGATGGACAAGCGGATCGTGATGCGGTTCTGGTCGGTGCCGCCGGAGGAGGTGCCGAAGGACCGTCAGGAGCGGATCGACTGGCTCTTCGACTGGTGGGCCCGGATCGACGCCTGGGTCGATACGCACCGGGCCGGCACCGATCGGGCATAGGGTGCGCGGCGTGGACCAGATCTGCATCGTGACCACGGTGGTGGACGCGCGGGCGGTCGCCGACGTACTCGCCGCCGCCGCGGTGGCCGGCCGGCTCGCCGCGTGCGCCCAGGTGACCGGCCCGGTGGACAGCACCTACTGGTGGGAGTCGCGGATGGAGACCACCCGGGAGTGGACCGTCGTCTTCAAGACCGCCCCGGACCGGATGGAGGCGCTGGTCGACCAGGTGCGGGCGGCGCACCCGTACGAGGTGCCGGAGGTGCTGGTGACCTGGGTTCAGGGCGGCAACCCGGACTACTCGACCTGGCTGCACGAGCAGACCCGTCCCTGACCGGGGACGGACCGACCGCCCGGCCGGTCCGGACACCCAACCCGGAGTAGGTACGCGCACTCTGCCGACCGGTCGGGCACGGGTACGAACATGGCACCGTGACCGCGTCCGTGAACCCGAACCCGACCGCGTACCCCTGTCCGGTGTGCGGTGCCGGTGCCGACCTGGCGACCGGCTGTCCCGGCTGCGGCCGGGGACCCGATCCGGCCGCCGCCGAGGTGGTCCGGCTCGGTGCGGAGATCGCCGCGCTGGCCGGGCGGGTGGAGCAGGCGCGGCGGGCGTACCTCGGACTGGATGCCACCCTGTGGCAGCTCCGGCGGCGCCGCGACGCGCTGGCCGAGCAGGTCCGGGCGGCCGCGGCCGCCGCCGTGCAGGGCCCGGCGAAGAGCTCCCCCGGCGCACCGGCGGCAGTGTCCGGCCCCGCCGGCACGCCGGGTCCGCAGGCTTCCGCACCGGTACGCCCGGAAGCCTCCACCCGGACCGTCCAGAACGTGCTCTTCATCCTCGGCGGGCTGCTGGTCGGCACGGCGGCGGTCGTCTTCACGGTGGTCGCCTGGGCGACTGTCGGGGTCGGCGGCCGGGCGCTGATCCTCGGGGTGCTGACCGGGCTGGCCCTGGCGGCTCCCCTGCTCGCCCGGCGGCGCGGGCTGACCGCCACCGCCGAGACGTTCGCGGCGATCGGCCTGCTCCTGGTGGTGCTCGACGGGTACGCCGGCTGGGCCGTCGACCTGTTCGGGGTGGCCGGCTGGCCGACGGTCCGGTACGCGGCACTGGTGCTCGGGGTCGGCGCGGTGGTGGCGGGGGGTTACCACCGACTGACCCGGCTCGCCGCGCCCGCGTTCGCCGGACTGCTGCTGCTCCAGCCGGTCGTGCCGCTGCTCGCCTACGACGCGGGCTTCGGCGCGGCCGGCTGGACGGTGGCGCTGGCCGGACTGGCGGCCGTCAACCTCATCCTGACCCGGGGGCGGGGTGGCGACGGACCGGCGGACCCGGTGATCGTGGTCCGCCGGTCCGTCGCCTGGGTCGGGTACGGGCTGGCCGGTCTCGCCTCGGCGCTCTGCGGGACGCTTGCCGTGGTCACCACCGACGGCCCGCTGGCGGTGTTCGCCGGTGTTCCACTGCTGGTGGCGGCCCTGCTGCCGATCGCCGGAGCCGTGCGGCTGCGCAGCACCGCCGTCGGAGCCGGCGCGGCGGCCCTCTTCGTCGTGGTGCTGGCGGTGGCGCTGGTCCGGGCCGCCGCCGAGGCGTCCTGGCCGCTGCTCCTCCCGGCCGCCGTGATCGTCGCACTGCTCGCCGCCGCCGTCACGGCCACCGCCCGGCTGCTGCCGGCCGGCATCCGGCTCGGTCCCCGGGCCGGCGGGCTGGTGGTGGCCGGCGCCCTGGCGGTGCTGACCGGCTCGATGGCGCTGGTGGTCGCGCTCGCCGTGGCGGCCCGCTCGCAACCGGCCTGGCGGGCGGAGCTGACCGCGCGGTCCGGCCCGTTCGACTGGCAGCTTCCGGTGGCGCTGCTGCTGGCCGCCGGGGCGTTGGCCGTGCTGGGCCGGCGGCGGGACCGGTCGCTCGTCGCGATCGTCGCCGCGACGCTGACCGTGCTGGCGGCGCCGGCCGGGCTGGCCCTGCCCTGGTGCTTGGTCGCCACCCAGGACCTGGTGGCGGCCGGCATCCTCGCGCTGGTCGCCGCCTGGCCGCACCGTGGCCGGCGCCCGGTGCTGCCGGCGGCCGTCGCCGCCGTGCCGCTGGCCGGGCACGCCCTGCTGGTCGGCCTGGCCCGTCCGGCCGGTGCGGCCGCCGTCTGCGGCGCACTGGTACTGCTCGGCGTGGCGGTCGCACTCGCCGCCCTCCGCCGGCCCGCTCCCACCACCCCTCCGGCCACCGACGCTGCTGCCCCGGCTCCGGCCCCCACCGCTGCTCCGGCCGTCGGTGGTGGTCGGGCCGTCGACGGTCGGGCGGTGCCGGCCGGGACGGCGCTGCGCCGGGTGGTCGGCGGGACCGGGCTGGCCGTGGCGGTACTCGCCGCTCCGGCGACCGTCCTGCTCGGCCTCTTCGCCGCCGGGGCGCCGTCGTGGTGGCAGGCGCGGGCCGTGCTCGCCGCTGCCGTACTGCTCGCCGCCGGGTTGGTGCCGGTGCGCCGGGCGACCCCGCACTACCGGCCGTACGCCAACGCCGCGCTGTCGACCGTCGCGCTCGCCGTCGGCCTGGCACCGGGACTGCCCGGGGTCGGCGAGCCGGCCGGCCCGTACGCCGCCGGGGCGCTGCTGCTCACCCTCGGCGTCTGGCTGGCGGGCCGGGGTCGGCCGGCGCGGTCGACCGGGCCCGACCAGTGGCCCAGCCCAGCCGGGGTACCGGCACTGGTCTCCGGGGCGGTGCTGCTGGTCCGGGCCGCCGTGGTGGCGGTACCGGCGGTGCTGGTCGTGCTGGTCGCCCCGTACGCCTGGCTGGGTCGGATCTGGTCGGGCCCACCGGCCGGGGTCGGGCTCGCGCCGGTCGGCACCGGTCCGGTCGACTGGCGGCTGGACACCGCCGACGGGCTGACCCTGCTGCTGCTCACCGTCGCGGCGGCGGTCGCCGGCTGGGCACGCCGGCGGACGGTCCGGGCCGCGGCAGTGGCGGCGGCTCCGCTCGCGGTCGGGACGGCACTGGTCGGGCTGGCGGTCGCCGGGGCGCCGTGGCCGGTCGTACCCGCGTCCAGCCTGCTCGCCGGGGCCGCCGGCCTGCTCGCGCTGGCGCTGCGGCCCGGCACCGCCCCCGCCGTGGCATCGCGGGGTGGCGCAGCCTCCGCCGTCGAGCCGGAGGGCGGGGTCGCGTCCGTCGCGGCGGCCGGGGGCAGCGCGGTGTCCGTCGCGGCGGCAGCCGGCACCACTGCGTCCGTCGCGGCGGCAGGGGGCCGCACCGCGTCGGCCGTGATGTCGGGTGGTGGTGTCGGGTGGCGGCGTTGGCCGGTGCCGGTGGGGGTCGGCTTCGCGGCGGCGGGCCTGGCCGGGCTGCTGCCGACCCGTGCCGGCACGCTCGCCGGGCTGGCGCTGGTCGGCGTTGCCGGACTGGCCGCCGGGGCGCGCGGCGGCACCTCGGCGGCCCGGGTAGCGGGATGGCTGACCGGGGTCGCCGGCACGGCCTCGCTGGCTGCCACCGCCGCGGTCGCCGCCGACCTGCCGCTGCGGCTCACCGCCCTGGCGGTGCTCGGCGTCGCCGCCCTGGCCCTGGCCGGGGCGGCCCTGCTGGCCGGCCCGCTTCCCGGCACCCCCGGTCCGGCTGGCGTCCCGGACCCGGCTGGCGCGTCGGGCGGGGCTGGCACGTCGGGCGGGGCTGGCGCGTCGGGCGGGGCTGGCACGTCGGCCAGGGCTGGCGCGTCGGTTTCGGCTGACCCGTCGGGCCGGGCCGACACCACCGATCCAACTGGCAGGTCGGCGCCGGTGGGTGGTCGGCGGTGGGTGGTCGGGTGGTCGGAACGGCGGGTCGAGGCGGTGGCCGTCGAGGCAGCCAGTCATGTCACCGCCGCGATCGCGCTGCTGCTGAGCGTCGGCGAGATCCGGTACGCGGCGGCGGTCTGCACGCTCTGGGGCGTGGCACTGGGGCTGCGCGCCCTGCGTCCGGGCGAACCGGCGCCGCATCGTTGGGCTCGGGCGGCAGCGGCGGGTGGTGCCGAGCTGGTCGCCGCCTGGCTGCTGCTCGCCTCGGCCCGGGTGGCGCTGGTCGAGGCGTACACGCTGCCGGCGGCGGTGCTCGGGCTGCTGGCCGGCTGGCTGGCCCTGCGGGCCTGGCCGGCGCTGAGCAGCTGGGTCGCGTACGGGCCGGGGCTCGGTGCCGCACTGCTGCCGAGCCTGGTCTCGGTGGTCGTCGCCGCCGACCAGCCGTGGCGACGACTGCTGCTCGGTGCCGGTGCACTGGCGGCGGTACTTGTCGGTGCCCGGTGGCGGCGGCAGGCGCCGGTGCTGCTCGGCGGTGCCGTACTCGCCGTACTGGCCGTGCGGGAGATGGTCGACGTCTGGGACCTGCTGCCCCGGTGGATCTTCCTGGCGGTCGGCGGCTTCGCGTTGATCGGCCTGGCGATGACGTACGAGCGGCGGCGCCGGGACCTGCGCCGGCTCCGCGCGGCGGTGCACCGGATGAGCTGACGACATCGCCCCGCCTGCCGGAGAGGCGGGGAGGACGGCGGACGTCGCCTCGGTGTCCGGGGTGGTGGTGCTACCACCACCCCGGATACGGGGGTTGTCGGGGTTACTGAGCGCAAGCGTCGTCCGGAGACTTGGAGATCAGCGCCGCCGACCGGCGGGCAAGAGGGCGACGTGGGGAGCTTGCAGATGGCGGTAACCGCTGCCGTGGACGCACCGGGGTCGCGTCGAGGAAGTGACTACTCACGGTTATCTCGACGGATCAGTGCGGCCGGTCTGATGGAACGCCGCACCGGCTGGTACGTGGCCCGGATCGCGCTCACCGTCGGGCTGTTCGTCGCCGGATGGGTCGGCTTCGCCCTCGTCGGCGACTCGTGGTGGCAGATCGCGGTGGCGGTCTTCCTGGCCGGAGCCACCACCCAGGTCGCCTTCCTCGGGCACGACGCCGGGCACCGGCAGATGTTCCGGCACCGGCGGGCCAGCGAGGTGGCCGGACTGCTCGCCGGCAACCTTGCGGTCGGGCTCAGCTACGGCTGGTGGATCGACAAGCACAACCGGCACCACGCCAACCCGAACCACTCGGAGGAGGATCCGGACGTCGGGGCGGGCGCGCTGGTCTGGACCGAGGAGCAGGCGCAGGCCACCCGGGGCTTCGGGCGGTGGCTGGCGGAGCGGCAGGCGTACCTGTTCTTCCCGATGCTGCTGCTGGAAGGGCTGGCGCTGCACGTCTCCAGCGTGCGGGCACTGACCGACGGTACGCCGATCCGGCGCCGCCGGGCCGAGGCGGTACTGCTGGCCCTGCACGCGGTCGGCTACCTCGGTGCGCTGTTCACCGTGCTCTCCCCGGGGAAGGCGCTGGTCTTCCTCGCCGTCCACCAGGGGCTCTGGGGGCTCTACATGGGGTGCTCGTTCGCGCCCAACCACAAGGGTATGCCGGTGCTGACCGCCGAGGACGACCTCGACTTCCTGCGCAAGCAGGTGCTGACCTCGCGCAACGTCCGGGGCGGGGCGGTCGTCGACTTCGCGCTGGGCGGCCTCAACTACCAGATCGAGCACCATCTGTTCCCGAGCATGCCCCGGGTGAACCTGCGCCGGGCCCAGCCGATCGTCGAGCGGTACTGCGCCGAGCACGGCATCCCGTACGAGCAGACCGGGCTGTTCAGCTCGTACCGGCAGGCGCTGCGGCACCTGCACGAGGTCGGCGCCGCGCTGCGCCGGCCGGAGACGCCGGTCGGGGCGGCGCGCTGAGGCGGGCCGCTCCGACCGACCGCCGACCGCTGTCGGGGCTGCCGGTCACACCTCGAAGCTGTCGGCCAGCGATCGCGGCAGTTCGGTGACGTCGGCGGGGGCGGGACGTTCGACGTCCACCCCCTCTGACCGGCTGTATTCGTAGGTGATCCTGCCGTGCTCCGGCTGCACACTCGGTACGTCGAGGCTGATCTCGAACAGATGGCCACCGATACTCGTGCGAGCGCTGAACGGGACCGCTCTGGCCAGCGGGCCGAGATCGTCGAGCACGCTGCGGTCGAGGGTGCGCGACCTTGTCAGGTCCATCATCCCGACGAAGTCGTGCCCGCCCTTGCGTGTTGCCGAGACGACGCAGTCCGCGAGGTCGGCCGCGCCGCTGTGGTCGTCGCCGCGCAACAGGTGCAGCGGGCTGCCGGTCGGCAGCTCCGATAGCCGACCGTGCATCCACTTCCTCGCGGCGCCGGGCAGGTCGGGCATCCGCAGGTACACGTCGGTGTCGATCTGGATCAGGTCGGCCCGGACCACCTCCTCGCCCGGACCCTCGATCCTGATGCTCATGGTGGCCTTCTTGGCGGTCGGGTCCAGCCTGGTATCGCTCACGACTCCCGGAGCCCGCATGATGACGGTGACAGCGCCCTGGTTCGTCTTCGCGGCCGCGGCCGCCAGCTTTTCCGCCGGGGTGGCCTGGGCCGGCGTGGGCGTAGCCGGACCAGGCGGCGCGGCCCGGTCGACCGGGCCGGCGCCGATGCCGCAGGCCGCGACCGGCAGGCTCAGCGCGGCGGCGAGGACGAACACCTGAAACGCTGACCGCCCAGTACGCACCTGCATGGCTTCCTCTCATCGACGGACGCTTCCCGCAACCAGCCGGTGCGGGCGGGACGGCCGACCTGGCCGAGACAGCTGCCCGGTGGCGTCGACCGAGCGGACCGGGACGCCAATCGTAAGCGTGTCGATGCTTCACGCGTCGGCCCGGTAGACAAAGGGTCACGGGTACGCCCGCACCCGTTCGGGTTGGACAACACGGGAGGGATTCCCGGCGGTAAGGTCTGGCCATGGCAGAGGTGCTGGATGCGGAGGCGGTGCGGACCGAGCTGGCGGCGCTGGACGGCTGGGCCGGCGACCCGGCCGGCATCGCCCGCACCGTCGAACTGCCCACGTTCCGTGACGCGATCGGCGTGGTGGACCGGGTGGCGGTGGTCGCCGAGGAACTCGACCACCACCCCGACATCGACATCCGGTGGCGTACGGCCACCTTCCGCTGTGCGACCCACTCGGTGGGCGGGGTCACCCGACGGGACGTCGAGCTGGCGCGGCGGATCGACGAGATAGTCCGGGGAGCGGCGTGAGATTCGAGATAAGCAAGGTCCTCGACGCGATCGAGGACCGGGTCAGCACCGACCCGTCGCTGGTACGCGCGGTGCTCGACCTGGCCGAGGTGGTCCGCTACCAGGACCTCGACGGCGGCCGGCCGGCCAGCACCATGCGGCTGGGCATGGTCATCGACGCGCTCGGGCGGCACCTGGAGGAGGACAACGTCCCGGTATACGCGGTGGTGCACCGGGCGCTGCTCAGCGACGCCGACCTCACCTCCAACGAGCGGATGGTGCTGCGGCGCTGGGCCGACAACGGCCTGGTCGAGGTGCTGGTGAACCCCGGCGACCGGGTGCTGGAGGTGGCCGACCTGCTCGGCCTGCCGGTGCTGAGCCGGGGCCGCTTCGACGGCATGTCCGGGCGCTTCCCGTGGGTGACGAGCACGCCGGGCCGGCTGCTGGCCCCGCTGCCCGGTGCCGGCGGGCCGGTGCTGGCGCAGCGGGTGAAGGGCACCGTGCCGGCCACCGGCCCGTCCCCGACCGGGCGGAAGCTGCTGGCCCGCACCTGGCGCTGCAAGGAGCCCGGTTGCGTGCTGTTCGGCGGTGGCGGCGGCGGTGGCGCCTTCGCGGACCTCGCCGAGATCGACCGCAAGCCGAGTGGCCAGCCACCGCCGACGCTCCGCGCCGGTACGCCGATGTGCCCGCGGCACGACCAGCGGCTCAGCGACGCCGGGCCGAGGCCGAACGAGGAGGTGCTGTCGGTCCGGATCGGCGGCATGGTGCGGCGCCGGTTCGTGGTGACCGCAGAGCGGCCGGTGGTGGTCGGCCGGGCGCCGGACGACTCCGGCGGGATCCGGCTCGGCCAGTGGCTCAACGACGAGGCGCGACGCTGGATCAGCCGCAGTCACGTCCGGTTCGAGCTGCGCGGTGCCGATCTGGTGGCGCAGGACGTCAGCACGAACGGCTCCGGGGTACGCCCGAATGGGTCGATGGACGAGGCCGAGCGGGTCGCGCTGGGCCGCCAGCAGTCCCGGGTGATGCGCGGCGGCGACATCGTGGAGCTGTATCCGGGCGTGCAGGTGGGGCGGTCGAACACCTGGAACTCGGGCGGCATGACCAACCCGACCTCGGTGATGGCCGAGGCCCCGACGATGGCGATCCGGCTCCCCGACCGCGGCTGATCCCGGCGCGCTTCGCCGCCGTTCACCGCCGTCCGCGGGTCGGCTCAGCGGAGTACGGCGGCGAGCTGCTCCAGCACGTGGTCCAGTTCGGGTGCCTCGACGACCAGTGGCGGGGCGAGCCGGATCGTCGAGCCGTGGGTGTCCTTGGCCAGTACGCCGCGCTCGGCCAGCCGCTCGCACGCCTGCCGCCCGGTCATCAGCGCCGGGTCGATGTCGATGCCGGCCCAGAGTCCCCGGCCGCGTACCGCCACCAGGCCCTCGCCGACCAGGCCGTGCAGTCCGGCGTGCAGCCGCTCGCCCAGCTCGGCCGAGCGGCGCTGGAACTCGCCGGTGCACAGCAGCCGGACCACCTCGGTGGCGACCGCACAGGCCAGCGGGTTGCCGCCGAAGGTCGAGCCGTGCTCGCCCGGCCGCAGTACGCCGAGCACGTCCCCGTCGGCCGCGACCGCCGAGACCGGCACGATCCCGCCGCCGAGCGCCTTGCCGAGGACGTACATGTCCGGTGTGACGTCCTCGTGGTCGCAGGCGAACGTCTCGCCGGTGCGGCCCAGGCCGGACTGGATCTCGTCGGCCACGAACAGCACGTTCCGGTCGGTGCAGAGCCGGCGTACTCCGGTGAGGTAGCCCGGGGGCGGCACCACGACGCCCTGCTCGCCCTGGATCGGCTCCAGCAGTACGGCCACGGTCGTCTCGTCGACCGCCCGGGCCAGCGCGGCGAGGTCGCCGTACGGGACGATCCGGAACCCCGGGGTGTACGGCCCGAAGTCGTCCCGGGCCTCCCGGTCGGTGGAGAAGCTGACGATGGTGGTGGTCCGCCCGTGGAAGTTGCCGTCGGCGACCACGATCGTCGCCTGCCCGTCGGGTACGCCCTTGACCCGGTAGCCCCACTTCCGGGACACCTTGATCGCGGTCTCCACCGCCTCGGCCCCGGTGTTCATCGGCAGCACCAGGTCCTTGCCGCAGAGCTGGGCCAGCTCCCGGCAGAAGTCGGCGAACTGGTCGTGCACGAACGCCCTGCTGGTCAGGGTGAGCCGGTCGAGCTGGGCGTGCGCGGCGGCGATCAGCGTCGGGTGCCGGTGCCCGAAGTTCAGTGCCGAATAGCCGGCCAGGCAGTCCAGGTAGCGCCGGCCGTCGACGTCCGTCACCCAGGCGCCCTCGGCCGAGGCGATCACCACCGGCAGCGGGTGGTAGTTGTGCGCGGTCCACCGCTCCGCCTCGCGTAGCGCCTCCGGGGTGCGGGAGCCGTTCCCCGCAGCGGGGGTGCGGGAGTCGTTTTCCGATTCCGGGGTGCCGGGGATGCCGTTCGCCTCCCCGGGGCGCAGCATGTCGTCCACGATCACTTGGTCGCCTCTCGTTCCCGCAGCACCAGGGTGCAGCACTTCGGTCCGCCACCGGCCTTGCGCAGCTCGGACAAATCAACACCGATTGTGTCGTACCCGCGCTCACGCAGCGCCGCCGACAGTCCGGTGGCCTGGGCCGGGAGTACGACGTGCCGGCCGTCGCTCACCGCGTTCAGGCCCAGCACCTCGGCGTCGGCCGGCCCGGCCAGCAGCGCGTCCGGGAAGAGCCGGCGCAGGACCGCGCGGCTGCCCGGGGAGAACGCCTCCGGCAGGTATGCCACGGTCTCGTCGTCGAGGACGCAGAGTGCGGTGTCCAGGTGGTAGAAGCGCGGGTCGACAAGTTGCAGGGTGATCACCGGGCGGCCGAAGACCTCCTGGAGGTGCGCGTGCGCGGCGTGCGAGGTCCGGAACCCGGTGCCGGCGAGCAGCAGCCCACCGACCGGCAGGATGTCCCCCTCACCCTCGTTGACGTGCTTGGCCTCGTGCACCTCGAAGCCGGCCCGGTCCAGCCAGCCGGCGTACGCCGGGGCCTCGTCGGCCCGCTCCGGGTCGCGGAACTGCACCGCCAGCGCCCGACCGTCGAGCACGGTCGCGCCGTTCGCCGCGAACACCATGTCCGGCAGGCCGGGCAGCGGCTCGATCTCGTCCACGGTGTGTCCGAGGTCCAGGTAGACCTGCCGCAGCGTCTCCCACTGCCGCAGTGCGAGGGCGCTGTCGAGCGGGGCCGTCGGGTCCATCCAGGGATTTATCGCGTACTCGACGGTGAAGTACGTCGGCCGGCACATCAGGTAGTGCCGGGTCTGTGCCGGGCCGGCCGGGGTACGCCTGCCGATGGCGGTGGCGTCCAACGTCATGGTCCTGCTCCTGGGATCGGGCGCGCCCGGCCTCCGTACGGCTCGCGGGCTGGCGCCGGACCCCAACGCTATGCGGGGCCGACCGGCGGGAACCACCGTTGAGAATTGCTTGTCGCGGCTGATCGTTGCGTCTGGGAGGGTAGGCGACGGCGAACCGTTGCGTGACCTTCTCGCCACACCCCTCGGCGGCCTGGACGGCCAGCGGACGGGGACCGGTCGGCCGAGCGGTGACGACGAACCCTGGCTCGGGCGGCGGAGACGGCACCGGGGCCATACGCACCGCGGCGGGCTGACGCACCGGGGCGGCGGGCGGTGACTGACGCACCGGGGCGGCGGGCGGTGACCGGTGCCCGGCCCCGGACGCACTTCGGGGGCGGCATCTTCGCCGCCCCCGAAAACGTGCGCTCAGGTGGTGAACCACCACCGGCCGGCGGGGCCGGAGCGGTGCACCACCGCTCCGCGCAGATCCTTACCCGGTCAGAACCGGGCCACAAACTGTGAGTCAAGCCACTCGCGGAACCGCACGACGGTGTCGCCGTCGGTGGTGGGCCAGTCGAACTGGCCGGTCATCGCCAGCACCGCGACGACGACGGCGCCGACGCCGAGAACGATGCCGATCAGCGCGTCCGTGCGGCCGGCGACGTGCCGGCGAGCGGTCGCGGAGACACCGCTGACGCCGAGCAGCAGGGCGAGGGTGCCGAGCACGATGCCGTACCCGGCGAGGGCGCCGGCCAGCACGAACGCGGCCGCGGACACCCCGAGGACCAGGCTCAGCGTGGCGAGCATGCTGGCCCGGGGGCGCGGGCCGCGGTCCACCACGACGGGCTCGGTCTGCGGCGTACTCTCGCCGAGCCCGCGCTCCGGTTCGGTCGTGCCGTCGGCGTCCCGCCGGGGCTCGGTCTTCGGGGCCGGGGCGACCGGCGGGGCCGTCCGGGACGCGGTCTCCGGTTCCGCGACAGCGGTGCCGGGCCGGCGTCCCGCCGTGTCGTCGCTCCGGACGGTGTCGCTGCGGCTGGTGTCGGTCCGGGCGGCGTCGGCCCGCTCCTCGGTCCGGGCGGTGGCGGTCGATCCGGTACGCGCGGCGGCGTCCCGGTCCGCGGCCGACCGGGTACCGGCGTCGGTCGTGGTGGCGCCGGCGGTCGCCCGCTCGGCGCGGCTGTCAGTGCTGTCGACGCGACCGTCGTGGCTGTCGTCGTGGCTGTCGCGGCTGTCGACCCGACCGTCGCGGTTCTCGTCCCGCGTCGGCGCCGGCTCCGAGTGGCGCATCAGTGATGGAATCCTGACCACAACACACCTCCTGATCCATGCGTGGAGCCTCGTCGATGGCGCCTACGCAGCGTTGGGATCGGTGTACCCCGATGGTTGATCCACCACACCTCGGGTCCGGCAGGTCCGTGCGGTGCGGGTGCTGCGCTGCGATCGGTGTGCTGCGCTGCGGTGTGCCGCTGTCCGGTGGACGCCGCGTCAGCCGGGCAGCAGGGCGCGGCGCATGGTGGCGGCCAGCCAGCCGGCGAAGTCCCGTTCGGACCAGCCACGGTCGTGTACCAGCGTGGCGTAGTGGGCGGGGTCGTTGTAGAGCCAGAGGACGTCGATCGCGCGGTCCCGGTCGAGGTCGGGGGTGAGCGGGCCGAGGGTGGCGGCGCGGTCGAGCGCCATGGTGGCGCCGGCCCGCCGGTTTCGGCAGAGCGTCTGCCACAGGTCGGCCACCTCGGGGGCGTCGTCGGCGGCGCGCCGTACGGTCTCGAACAGCCGGGCGGCCCGTCCGCCGATCAGTACGCACACCTCGGCGTACGCGTCGAGCAGTTCGGCCGGGGTGGTCGCGTCCCAGACAGGCCGGAACCAGGGCCGGTCGGCGACGGCGACCGGGGCGTCGTCACCGGCGAGCGCCTGGTCGAGTACCTGGCGCAGCAGTGCCGGTTTGGAGCCGAAGGCCGCGAAGACGGTCGGCCGGGCCACTCCGGCGGCCGTGGCGATGTCGGCCAGCGAGGTCGCCGCGTAGCCACGTTCGACGAACATCCCGGCGGCGGCGGCGACGATCGCCTGCCGGGTACGCCGGGCGGCCTCCTCGCGGACCGGCGACTGGTAGCGCCTTCTGGGCCTGGGGTTGACAGCACTCATGACTTGGTCATACTAACTACATATTGACTAGACAGCGGTATGTTGAATTCGCCCGCGGCGGCACACCTCAGCTGCGGCCCGGGCGAGGCGTGAAGGAGGCGGCACCATGACCGATGCGGCAATCCGTCCGTTCGTACGCCGGGAGGCCGAGGGCGAGAACCTGTGGTTTCTCGGCAGCCTGGTGACGGTGAAGGCGGACGGCGCGGCGACGGGTGGGCGGGTCACCGTCGTGGAGTTCGTGAACCCGCCCGGCTTCGCGCCGCCGGTGCACCGTCATCTCGCCGAGGACGAGATGTTCTACGTCATCTCCGGCACCGCCGAGTTCCGCTGCGCCGGTGAGGTGTTCCCGGTCGGGCCGGGAGACTTCGTGCTGCTGCCAGCGGGACTGGCCCACACCTTCCTGGTCGGCGCCGACGAGCCGCTGCGTACCCTGCAGATCACCGCGCCCGCCGGCTTCGAGCGGTTCGCCACCGAGGTCGGCCAGCCGGCCCGGGAGCGGCGACTGCCCGATCCCGGACCAGTCGACCCCGCCGCCCTCGGACACGCGGCGGCCCGGCACGGCATCGAACTGCTCGGTCCGCCACCCACCCACTGACGCCGTCCCGACCCGGCCGACCCGGCCGGCCCCGGCTGACCCCGGCCCCGGCTGACCCCGGCCCCGACCTCGGTCTGACTTCGACTTGAACTTCGACCGGGCCGGCCCCGGGCGCCGAGCCGCCGCACCCGTTCGGCAGGTCAATCTCCCGGGGCAGCCGTTGGGATCGGTGTACGTCGATGGTTGATCCACCACACCTCTGGCACCCGGCGGCCGGCACGGCATCGAGCGGCTCGGCCCCGCCGACGCGCCGGGTTGGCGGCCGAGATCGGTAGTCCCTCCGTCGCGGAGTGCTCCGATGCTGCCCTGAGGCTGCTTGCAGAAAGGTTGGAGGCGATTCGAAGCCGGGCAGCGCAGGATTCCGGTCTACTGACGACAGCAAAGGAGCATGATGAGCCAAACTAGGCGAGACGTTCGGCCGACGGCAGTGCGTCAAGTCCTTCGTGGAGCTCTGGCGGTCGCCTCGTCGGTGGTCGTTCTCGGCATCGCCGTGGCACCCGCGCCCGCGAGTGCGGCACCGAATCCCGACCCGTCGAGGCAGACCGCAGCGTCGTGGTGGTTGATGGAGGAACTCCTCAAGCTGCAACCGGGCACGCTGAACGGCGGTATCTACGCCGGCTTCAAAAACGGCTATCACAACACCCGCGCGGCCAACCCCCCCGACAACTACTCCGTCCGGGACGCCGAGGACAAGGGCGGCCCCTCGGACAAGGCCGCCGCCTACGACTGGACCTTCCCCGAAGCCCAGCGCCCCGAGGATCGGACCGCCGATCAGAACCTGCCGGACGACGTGGCGGCGGCGGCCGAGAACTACACGAACATCGCCCGATACTCCAACCGCCTGCTGGCGTCCGCCCGTAACTCGAACGACCCGCGGCTCGACGGTTGGCGCGAGTTCTTCGGCCAGGCCGACAACGACAATTCGGTCGAGGGCTGGGACTTCCGGTACAACCGCTCCGCCAGTTCCGATGACACGCACCTGTGGCACATCCACCTGAGCGAGGATCGCGACAAGGTGGCAAGCTACGAGAACAAGGAGGCGCTGCTCAGCGTCCTGCGTGGCGAGAGTCTCGACGACTGGCTCAACCCGGCGCCGGTCATCAAGGGAATGACCCAGCTGGAGCGGGGTGACTTCAACGGCGACGGCAAGCTCGACCTGCTCGCCGTCGAGTACGCCACCGGCAAGCTGTGGCTCTACCCCGGTAACGCCACCGGCGCAAACATCGGCGACGGTGCGGCCCGGGTCGAACTCGGCAGTGGCGGCTGGGCCAAGATGACCGGCCTTGCCGCCGGCGACTTCAACGGCGACGGCAGGACCGACCTGGCCGCGATCGACTCCAGCACCCGCATGCTGTGGGTCTACCCCAACAACGGACAACTCAGCAGCATCGCCAATCCCCTCACCCGGATCGAAGCCGGTGGTGGCGGCTGGCATGTGATGAACGACCCCACCAGCGGCGACTTCAACGGTGACGGCAAGGCCGACCTGCTCGTGGTGGACTCCACCACCGGCAAGCTGTGGGTCTACCCGGGCACGAACCAACCCGCCGGCCTCGGCAATGCCACCACCCGCGTCGAAGCCGGTGGTGGCGGCTGGACCAAGATGAACGACCCCAGCAGCGGCGACTTCAATGGCGACGGCAAGGCCGACCTGCTCGTGGTGGACACCAGCACCGGCAAGCTGTGGGTCTACCCCGGCACGAACCAACCCGCCAACCTCGGCAACGTCACCACCCGGATCGAAGCCGGCCGCGGCGGCTGGACCAAGATGTACGACCTCACCGGCGGTGACTTCAACCACGACGGCCGCAGCGACCTCGTGGTCGTAGACGACAACTCCGGCGAACTCTGGCTCTACCCCGGCACCAACCAGGCGGCCAACCTCGGCAATCCCGACACCCGAATTCTCGTCGGCCGAGCCGGCTGGTAACCCAACCGGCAGGCGCCTGCAGGGGGGAACCCCACCCCCGCAGGCGCCTGCCGGGATCAGTCGTCGTCG
The DNA here is from genome assembly GCF_049179135.1 of Plantactinospora sp. WMMB782. Lineage (NCBI taxonomy): Bacteria > Bacillati > Actinomycetota > Actinomycetes > Micromonosporales > Micromonosporaceae > Plantactinospora > Plantactinospora sp. WMMB782. The sequence goes on from NZ_JBMHMC010000007.1 coordinate 3,932,457, forward strand.
GACTGCGTAATGGTCACGGTGTCGGAGAGATAGCCCGGCACGGCCAGGGTGAAGACGACGACGTCGTCGACCGCGTCGGCGTCCTGCCCGCTGTAGACGCTGAACACCTTCGGCGTACTCCAGTCGGTGGGAGAGAAGGTGAGCACCATCGGCGGCACGGCCCAGGTGCCGGTACCGCTCGTCGTCATCCGCACGGAGACGGACCCGGCCGGCGGGTGGCTCAGCCGTACGGTGAAGCTGGTGGAGGCACCCTCGGGCACCGTCGCCGTCGCCGGATCGGCGAGCACGGCCGGCGCCGAGCCCCGCACCGAGCAGGTCGCGCCGTTGACCCGCCAGTTGGTCGGCGGCCGGAAACTGCCGCTGTGCCGGGCGACGAAGCCGAACGCTGTCGTTCCGCCCGGCGGCACCGGAGCCAGGCCGGGGCCGCTCTCCGCCCGCACGTTCTGGCCGAGGACCACCACGTTGTAGTTCCAGATCGACGCGAGCTGGTGGCCGTCGGGGAGGGTGAACTCCACCACGACCCGCTCCCAGGGCAGGTCGCCGAGATTGCGGAGCAGGGCGTTGCCGAGATAGCCACCACTCCAGTTGGAGGCGGTGAAGTCGACCTCGCAGGCGACCGCGGCCCGGGCGGGTGCGGGTGGAGCGGAGAGCCCGGCGGTGACGGCCAGGGCCAGGGCGGCGACGGCGGTGGTCCAGCGGCGTACGGAGGGGACGGTCATCGGATTCCCTTCGGGACGGAACTGGGCATGTGGAGGATGCCGCCGTTGCCCGTCGGCGGCCTGACCCGTGCCCGTCCCGCGCGAAACATCGACAGCCTCCCATGTGTCACGGTCGGCCGGAAGGTCGCTGCCGGTTCGGTCGTACCGGACGACCCGGTCGTCTCCGGCGACCCGTCGCCGGCCGCACCCCGCAGCAAGGCCGGCCGCACCCGCAGCAAGGCCAGCCGCACCCGGCAGCAAAACCGGCCGCCCCGCAGCGCGGCCGGTGGTTCGTCGCCGCGGCCGGCTGGCCGTCGTCACCGCCGGCCGGCGGTCGCCTCCAGCGGGCCGGCGGTCGCGTCCAGCCGGGCGGCGGTCGCGTCCAGCCGGGCGGCGGCGCGCCGCAGGGACCCCGGTCGCCCCCTCCCATGGTTTCCGACCGGGATCCTCGTGCGGGCGCCGCCGCCTCGGCCGCCGGTACCGCTTGCGGGGGTACCGGACGCCGTCGTGATACGGATCCGGTCAATGCCGGCCGGGCCGATCACCAGAAAACGGCGTGGAACATGCGTAGTAGGTATCGGTATGGCGAGTGCAACGAGCCGAAGGCGAGTGGAAGGCTTCCTTCCGCCGACATTTCCCCGGTCCACCCGGCCGCCGCGGAGTCGGGCCGGGCGGGCGGTGGTACGTCATTTGCGACTTCAGATCAGCGCCGCCGGCAGAGGTCTCGGCTTCCGGGCGGTACGCCGGACCGGCTCGGCCCTTCGCACTGGCGGCGGGACGGCCCGCTTCGGCTCGGAGGGCCGTGGGCGTACCGGTTGCAGGCCGGCCAACTGGACGTAGATTTCCCGGCGTCGAACCGCCCTGCCGTACTCGTCCAAGCTGTAGCCGGTGAGCCAGCACCAGCCGTGATAGGTAGGTTTTTCGCTGACCCTCGACACCCGGAACAACAGTCCCCGCCGACCCGCGAACTGTACGCTCGCAGCCGCCCCGACCTGCACAACCATTCCGGGGCGGGGTGGCTCACGCATCAGGGGACCGGGATGAGAAAGCCGGGTCCGTTCGGGTCGAGTCGTACCCAGCAGTTGGCGGCATCGCCGCAGACCGGGCATCTCCCGAACCGATCGGGGCTGTGCGAGTCGGCCAGCTGATAGCTGTTGAGCAGGATGTCCGCCGAGGTGTACGGCGGCGGATCGGCGGCCCGGTCAGTCCAGGCCATGAAACGATTGTGTAACCAACCGGCGGGAACGTGTCGCAGATCCTCGGCGGCGTTGACGAGATGGTGGGCCAGGTAGTACCTGAGTGAGACGATGCTGCCGGCGAACTCCGCCCGCAGCTGTCGTCTTCGGACCGTACAGGGCCAGTCGTCGCCGCATCCGGTGCAGGTCCAGAGCGGAGTGGCCGGATCGTGCTCCCACATTTCCGTTCCCCCCGCTTCGGTCGTCAGAGGTTCGGCTGCCATGAATCGATGCTTTACTAGAGCGAGAAACAATGCAATATTACGTCTTGGTTGAACGATTTCCCTCTAACGATCTGTAATTACCTGAATCACGGAGAGTGCTCGGTGGACATTACAAGCCGAATGAAAGGTTCATCCAAAAGGTAATACCGGAGAGGGGGAGTGAAGTGCAGGCAGGGGTGGACTCCACCGTTCCTCGCAGAGAGCTGGGGCGGCACCTACGCCAGCTCCGCGAGGATGCCCGGCTCACCATCAGGGTGGTGGCCGAGGCGTTGGAGTGGTCGATGCCGAAGATCTGGCGCATCGAGAGCGGGGCGACCAGCATGCGCTCGCTGGACGTCGAGGCGATGTGCCGGATATACGGTGCGTCACCGCAAATGACCGAGGCTCTGACCGGACTGGCGAAGGAAACCAGGGCCCGGGGTTGGTGGCACTGCTACGGCGAGGCCATCCCCGGGTGGTTCGAGCCGTACGTCGGACTGGAGGCTGCGGCGAGTCATCTCCGGATGTACGAGCCACAGTTCGTACCCGGGTTGCTCCAGACCCCGGCGTACGCGACCGAGGTCTCCCGGGTAGTCAGTCCCGACCTCGCGCCCGCCGAACGCGAGCGGGCGGTCCGGATCGAACTGTCCCGGCAGGAGATCCTCGACGGGCGGCGGGGACCGGCACCGCAGCTCGACGTCGTACTCGACGAGGCGGTGCTGCGCCGGGCCGCCGGCAGCGGGCAGATGATGGGCGAACAGCTGCGCCACCTGGTGACGGTGAGCCAGCAGCCGAACATCTCGGTACGGGTGCTGCCGTTCTCGGCGGGGCTCTACCGGGCCGAGCGGGCCAACGGTGGCTTCGCGATCCTGGAGTTTCCGAAGGACGGACTCGGACGCCGCACCGAGCCGCCGATCGTCTACAGCGGCGGCCTCACCGGTGCGCTCTATCTGGAGAAGCCGCACGAGGTGGACAGGCACGCCGCGGTCTGGCGGGACTTCGAGGAGATCTGCCTGACCGAGGAGCTGTCCCGCAAGCTGATCACGACGGTGGCCGAGGAGTACGGCGGCTGACGCCCGTCGGGACAGCGTCCGGCCGGGACCGGCCGGACGGCGGTACGGGGAGGGAGAAGCGGTAGTCGGCAGCCTGCCGTACGTCGCCGGTGTGGGGAGACAGCGGCGACCGGCGGGCCGGCCCAGCGTCGGGTCGAGCCGACAGGACGGACGAGATCCGGTGACCCGCCGTTGCCCGGGACCGGGAACGGCGGACGGTGGAGCGTGGTCGACCCGCTCCACCTCCGCGCCCATCCCGACGGGTACCCGGATGGTTCCGCCCCGCCGAGGCGCACCGACGGAGAGGCGGCCGGCCGCGACCGGCGGGGGCCGGACCTCAGGTCAGCCAACCCCGGTCGTGGGCCAGGTCGCTGTCGAAGACCACGTACTCCTGCTCGACCGTGACGATCTCGTGACCGGCCGACCGGAGGTCCTCGACGAGCGCGTCGAGTCGCGACCTGGCCGTGTCGAGCCCGACCCGGTGGCAGCGCTGGGTCACGAACCTCTCCTGCCCGCCGTCGGCCCGCTCTCGCCGGGCGTTGCGGGACAGCCGGGCGCCGTGCGGGCTGACCAGGTCGGTGACGGCCAGCAGTTCCGGCACGGTCGCGGTGGGCAGCAGCAGCTTCACGTGATGCTCGAAATACCGCCCTGCCGGCTCGGTCGCCGCCTCGGCGTCGGACCGTGGTACGCCGGCACACCACGGCGCCGCCTCGATCTTCGACCGGCACGGATGGATGCCCGCCTCGCGCAGCTCCCGTTGCCACCGCCGCACCACGGCGTGCTGCTCCGTCAGGGTGCCCCGGCCGGTCAGGGTGAGCATCGGCTGCGAGGCGAACTCGCCACGGTCGAGCAGGATGTGCAGGAACTTCACCCCGCGTTCCGCCGCCAGCCCCGCCAGCCGGTCGGCGTGCTGCCCGTACGTCGTCACGTGGATCTCGAAGTCCCCCGACACCTCAGACACCGGCGTAGCGTACGAAGGCGCCGCCATTCGCGAAAACGCGTTCCGTCACGCACCCCCACCAACCGCCACCCCCGCCCGCCCGCCCGCCACAAGTTGCCGCCGCAGCTTCACCTGGACATCAGGTGCGTTACGACGGCGGCATAACGCACCTGATGTCCAGGTGAGCACGTTCGCCGTCGGCGCTCGCCGTCGGGCGGGGCGGGAGCCGGGGCGGGGTCAGCCGGACAGCGCGATCCAGGTGGCTCGGGCGCGTGCCAGCTCGGTGCCGTCCGCGCCGTACAGGGTGGTGTGCACCAGGGCCTTGCGGCCTTCGACGGTGGCGAGGGCACCACGCAGCACGCACCGCTCACCGGTGGCGGGCAGCCGGTCCAACGTCACGGCGATCCGGCCCAGCACGTACGGTCGGCCGGCGCCGATCACCGACCAGCCGCCGGGACAGTCCAGGGCGGCCCAGACGGTCGGGGTCGAGACGTCGTCCGGGACGGTCCACGGTGCCGCGGTGCTGCCGTCGGCGAGCCGCCCCGGAAAGATCGCCAACCCGTCGGTGCGCTCGGGACCGCAGACGTAGCAGGTCGGGAACGGATGGTCGACGAACCCCGGGTAACCCTTGGCGGCCTCGACCGCCTCCGGGTACCCGATCGGCGGGACCACGGTGTCGATCCCGCCGCCCGGCGCCACCTCGGCCACCACGGCGCCGTCGCCGGTGCGGACCTGGCAGCCGAGCAGCGACAGCGGGGTGTCCAGCGGCGGTGGCATCCGGAGCGTCACCTCGCCGCTCTCGCCGTGCGCGAACAGTCCGGCGGAGTAACCGCCGTTGCCGGAGCCGGGCGGCCCGTTGAACCGGGCGGGGATGTGCATCTGTCGGCCTTTCGCGAGGTCGGGGCGCCGGGGCACGGGCCGGTGCGGAACGACTCCACGGTACGAGCACCGGGACTCCACGGTACGAGCACCGGGACTCCACGGTACGAGCACCGGGAGGAGGTGTGAGAGCGGTGCCAGCAGATATGTTGCCGCACATGGAGATCCGCCCGTACCGGCCCGGTGACCGGGACGCCGTGCACGACATCTGCATCCGTACCGCCGACCTGGGGCAGGACGCCTCCGGCTCGTACGCCGACCCGGGCATCCTGCCGAACATCTTCGCCCTGCCGTACGCCGAACTGGAACCGGAACTGGCGTTCGTGCTGGACGACGGCGGACGGGCCGTCGGCTACGTACTCGGCACCGCCGACACCGGCGTCTTCGCCCGGCGGTTCCGGGCCGAGTGGCTGCCCCGGGTCGCCGAGCGCTATCCGGCGCCGGCCGGCGAGCCGGTGACCCGGGACGAGGCGATGGCGTACGAACTGCACACCCCGGAGCGGATGATCGTGCCGGGCCTCGAGGACTATCCGGCACACCTGCACATCGACCTGCTCCCCGGCTACCAGCGCGCCGGGCACGGCCGGGCCATGATGGACACCTTCGTCGCCGCGTTGCGCCGGGCCGGCGTACCCGGGTTGCACGTCGGCATGATCACCGCGAACCGCCCGGCCCGGACCTTCTACGACCGGCTCGGCTTCCACGTCGTCGAGGTCGCCGACTCCGGTCGGCTCACCTATCTCGGCCTGCGGCTCTGAGTCATCCCGGCAGGTCGAGGAAGCCGGCACCCGCAGCTTCGTCCGGACGACATGCTTCCCGGCGTCTTCAGCCGGAACGCTTCGCCCAGCGCTGAAATGGGTGGGGCCGCCATGGCCGGCTCGGTAACCTGGGCGGGTGCCGCCGCAGCTCCCGCATCCCGATCCAGGGGTGCCGGACACCCGGGGGCCGCTGCGGTACATCTGGTGGCTGGTGCGCAGCCAACCCGTCCGGGTGCTGCGGGGCAGCCTGATCGGCACGGCCTGGATGGTCGGGCTGGCGCTGCGGCCGTACCTCGTCTCCCGGGCGATCGACGACGGACTGCGTACCGGTGACACGGGTGCCCTGCTGTTCTGGGTCGCCGCGATCGTCGTCGCCGGGTTCGGGCTGGCCCAGCTCGGCATCCTGCGGCACCGCACGATGACCTTCATCCGGGAGGACGCCAGCGCCCGCTCCGCCGCCGTACTGCTGCGGCAGCTCACCCGGATCGGTGCGGTGCTGCCCCGCAAGCTCGCCGCCGGTGAGGTCGCCACCGTCGGCGGCTCCGACATCACGAACACCTCGCACGTGTTGACGCTCACCGGTCCGGGCGTCGGCGCGATCGCGGCGTACACGGTCGTCGCCGTCATCCTCTGGTCGATCTCCCCACAGCTCGCCGTCTGCGTCCTGCTCGGCGTGCCGGCGGTCGCCCTGCTGGTCGGCCCGCTGCTGCGCCGGCTGGACCGGGCCGAGTCCCGCTACCGGCATCGGCAGGGAGTCCTCACCACCCGGGCCGGGGACATCGTCGCCGGGCTGCGGGTGCTCGCCGGGGTCGGCGGCCGGGACCTCTTCGCCCGCCGGTACGCGGCCCAGTCCCGGGAACTGCGCGGCGAGGGCTACCGGGTCGGCGCGGTCGGCAGCTGGATCGAGGCGCTGACCGCCGCCGTCCCGGCCGGGTTCCTCGCCGCGGTGGTCTGGCTGGCGGCCAGGATGGCCGTGCACGGCGACATCACCATCGGGCAGCTCGTCGCCGTCTACGGGTACGTCGCGGTGCTGGTCGTCCCGGTCTGGTTCATGCTGGAGGGCAGTTACCAGCTGATCCGGGGCCGGGTCGCCGCCCGCCGGATCGTCAACCTGCTCCGCCTGACCCCGGACGACGTCGTCGGAAGAGACGAGGTCGCCGGACCAGACGACGTCGGCGGACGAGACGCGGCCGGCGGACCAGACGAGGCCACCGGACCGGAGGACTCGGCTGTCGGGCGGCGACGGAACCGCGCCGCCGCCGGGCGGTCCGCTCCGGCCGGTCCCGCCGACCTGCACGATCCGGCCACCGGGCTGACCGTGCCGGCCGGCCGGCTGGTCGCGGTCGCCGCCGCCGATCCGGGCGAGGCGACCGCGCTTGCCGACCGGCTCGGCCGGTACGCACCCAGCGACGTGACCTGGGGCGGCGTGCCGCTGGCCGAGGTCGCCCTGCCGGAGGTGCGGGAGCGGATCCTGCTCGCCGACCACGACTCCTACCTGTTCGCCGGGACGCTCCGGGAGATCCTGCACGCTGGGTGGCGGCAGGACGACGCGCGGCTGCGCACCGGCCTGCGGGTCGCCTCGGCCGAGGACGTGCTGGACGCCCTGCCCGACGGGCTGGACACCCCGGTCGACACCCGGGCCCGCCGGCTCTCCGGCGGCCAGCGGCAGCGGGTACGCCTGGCCCGGGCGCTGCTTGTCGAACCGGAGGTGCTGATCCTGGTCGACCCGACCTCGGCGGTGGACGCGCACACCGAGGCGCGGATCGCGCAGCGGCTCCGGGCGGCCCGGGCCGGCCGGACGACGGTGCTGCTCGCCACCTCGCCGCTGCTGCTCGGGCACGCCGAACAGGTGGCGCACCTGCGGGCCGGGCGGATCGTCGGCATTGGCAGCCATGCCGAGCTGCTCGACCGTGACCCGGACTACCGGGCGCTGGTCTCCCGGGACGGCGAGCCGGTCCGGGCCGGCAGTTCCAGCACCGACGCGGCCGAGGCGCTGTGGTGACGACCGGACTGCCGGTGGCGGAGTTGTCCGTCGTTCGCCGCGCCACCCTGGAGCTGATCCGCCGAGACCGGCGGGCGGTGGCGGTGATCCTGGTACTGCACGTCGCGGCCACCGTCGCCGGGCTGGCCGCACCCTGGCTGCTCGGCATCATCGTCGACCGGGTGGTGGCCGGCGCCGGGACAGCCACGGTGGACCGGTTGGCGCTGGCGATCGTCGGCTGCGTACTCGTGCAGACCGTGCTCTTCCGCTATGCGCAGTACGCCGGCCACCGGTTCGGGGAGCGGGCGGTGGCCCGGCTCCGCGAGGAGTTCGTCCGGCGGACGCTGGCGCTGCCGGTCTCGGTCGTCGAGCGGGCCGGCACCGGCGACCTCGCCACCCGCAGCTCGGTCGACGTCGGCACGGTCGGGTTGACGGTCCGCCGGGTGGTGCCGGTGGTGGCGATCGCCTCGGCGCAACTGGTCCTGCTGTTCGGCGCGATCTTCCTGCTGCATCCGGTGCTCGGCGTCGCCGCGCTGGCCGGGATGCCGTCGATCGTCGCGGTGACCCGCTGGTATCTGCGCCGGGCGTCCGCTGCCTACCTCGCCGAGGGCGCCGCCTCGGCCGAACTGACCGAGACGCTCACCACCACCGCCGAGGGCGCCCGGACCGTCGAGGCACTCCGGCTCACCGACGAACGGGTGGCGCACGGGCGGGAGCGGATCGGCCGGGTCTGGGCGACCCGGCGGCGTACCCTCGGGCTGCGCTCGGTCTTCTTTCCGGTGGTGGAGGGAAGCTATCCGCTGCCGATCGCGGCGGTGCTGCTCGTCGGCGGTCTCGGTCTGCACGACGGGCTAGTGACGCTCGGCGAGGTGGTCGCCGCCACGCTCTACCTGCAGCAGGCGATCGGCCCGCTGGACCAGCTCCTGCTGTGGCTGGAGCAGGCGCAACGCGGGCTGGCCTCGTTCGCCCGGGTGCTCGGCGTCGGCCAGGTGCCGCCGGAGCCGCGCGGCCGGACCTCCGACCCACCCGGGCAGCAACTCCTGGTCCGGGGCGCCCGGTTCGGCTACGCGGACGGTCCCGACGTGCTGCACGGCATCGACCTGGTGATCCGCCCCGGCGAGCGGCTGGCCGTCGTCGGTCCGTCCGGCGCCGGCAAGTCCACGCTGGCCCGGCTGCTGGCCGGGATCGACCGGCCCCGGCACGGCGAGGTGGCCCTCGGCGGCTGCCCGATCACCGACCTCGACCCGGCGCAGCGTCGCCGCCGGATCGCGCTTGTCACCCAGGAGCACCACGTCTTCCTCGGCTCGCTGCGGGACAACCTGGCCTTCGCCGCCCCGGACGCCACCGACGCGCAGATGCGGTCCGCGCTGGCCGCGGTCGGTGCCGACTGGTACGCCGAGCTGCCCGACGGGCTCGACACCGAACTCGGCGACGGGGCCCGGGAGTTGAGTCCCGCCGACGCGCAGCAGCTCGCGCTGGCCCGGCTGGTGCTGGCCGACCCGCACACGCTGATCCTGGACGAGGCGACCGCGGCGCTCGACCCGAGCACGGCCCGGCGGACCGAACGGGCGCTCGGTGCGGTGCTGGCCGGACGTACGGTGATCGCGATCGCGCACCGGCTGAACACCGCGCACGACGCCGACCGGGTGGCGGTGATGGCGGACGGCCGGATCACCGAGCTGGGCAGTCACGACGAGCTGCTGCGGGCCGACGGCGCCTATGCGGCACTCTGGCGCTCCTGGCACGGCTGACTGTGAGCATGGCGGTGCGCCCGGAAGAAGGCCCGGACGTCGGCGACGAAGAGGTCCGGCTGCTCCATCGCGGCGAAGTGCCCGCCCCGGTCGTACTCCGTCCAGTGCACGATGTGGTTGTCCCGCTCGGCGAGCCGGCGTACCGGTGCGGCGACGTCCGCGCCGAAGACGGCGACCCCGGTCGGCACGGCCAGCCGGCGCGGACCGGGGTCGGCGGCGGCCGGGTGGGCGTGTTCGTAGTAGTAGTTGGCCGAGGAGCCGGCCGTGCCGGTGAGCCAGTAGAGCATCACGTTCGTCAGCAGCAGGTCCCGGTCGACCGCGTCCTCGGGAGCGTGGGTGGAGTCGGTCCACTCCTTGAACTTCTCCACGATCCAGCCGAGCTGGCCGACCGGCGAGTCGGTGAGCGCGTAGCCGAGAGTCTGCGGGCGGGTGCCCTGGATCTTGGCGTACCCGGACATCTCGGGTTCGGCCCGGAACAGCCGGTCCAGCCGGGCCCGGTCCTCGTCGGTAAGCGCCGCCTGCTCGGCCGGGTCACCGGAGGGGAGGGTGAGCAGGGTGTTCAGGTGCACCCCGACGACGTGTCCGGCGGCCAGGATGCCGAGTTCCCGGCTGATCGCGTGTCCCCAGTCGCCGCCCTGCGCGCCGTACCGCCGGTAGTCGAGCCGGCGCATCAACTCGGCCCAGGCCCGGGCGACCCGGCCGACGTCCCAGCCGGGCTCGGTGAGCGGGCCGGAGAGCCCGAAGCCGGGAATCGAGGGTACGACCAGGTGGAACGCGTCGGCCGGGTCGCCGCCGTACCGGCCGGGGTCGGTGAGCGGGCCGAGTACGTCCAGGAACTCCACTATCGACCCGGGCCAGCCGTGCGTCATCAGCAGCGGAAGCGCCTCCGGTTCCGGTGAGCGTACGTGCAGGAAGTGCACCGTGGCGCCGTCGATGGTGGTGGTGAACTGCGGGATCTCGTTGAGCCTGGCCTCCTGCCGCCGCCAGTCGTAGCCGGTGCGCCAGTATTCGGCGAGTTCCCGCAGGTAGCGCAGCGGCACCCCGCGCCGCCACGGGGTGTCCGGGATCTCGCCCGGCCAGCGGGTCCGGGCCAGCCGCTGGCGCAGGTCGGTCAACTCGGCCTCGGCCACCGCCAGCCGGTACGGCCGCACCTCGTCCCCGCCGCGGTGATCCAGGCGGGGCCGCATGCCAGCTTCCGTGCCGGTGCCGCCGCTCACGACCGGGCCCCGTCCGGCTCCTGGTCGGCGAGCCAGCGGGTGTGGGTCTCCCAGGCCGACTGCTTGCTGGTGGCGAGGGCTGCGCCGATCTGCGTCCAGGAGGCACCGGCGGCGCGCGCCGTCCGGACCGTCAACTGCCGGCCGTAGCTTGCCTTCCGCACCAGCACCTCGCCGAGGGCGAGCAGTTCCAGCGCCTCCTCCCGGCTCAGCGGCCGGGCGTCCGGGTCGGGCTCGGCGTCGTCGTCCTCCGGGTCGTCGGCCGGTGGGGCGAGCGCGTCGCGCAATCGGAGCTGGTCGTATCGGGCGGCGGCGGTCAGCAGGGTGAACCGCTGCTCCAACTCGTCGGGAGTGGTCATGCGGTCCACCCTGCCGTCAGATCACCTTGACGTCAAGTTGACTTGACGATTTTCTTTCATGGTCTCCTCGGGATGCGCCGCGCTCCGGGCGCGGCGCCAGAGCTGCCACATCAGCGGGACCGGAAGCTGCGGGTGCCGGGCCGCCGCCTCCCGGACCGTCGGATGCCCCGGCTGTGCGGGATGGTCCGCCGGCACCGGGGTCGGGTCGGCGAGCCGGGCCTCGAACTCCGGCCACGAGGGCGGAGCCGGCGGGTCGACCCTGGCGGCGAGCTTCGGGTCGGGATCGTCGGCCAGCAGCGCCAACTGTTCCTCGGTCAGCCGACCGGAGAGATAGGCGTACCAGCGGTGGCGCGGCTCGGCCGAGCGCAGAAGCTGGTCGATCACCTCGTCGGGTAGCCGTGGGTTGCCGGCGATGGTGCCGGCGCTGTAGCCCTCCCAGGTGGTGACCATCTCGACAAGCAACTCCACCGGAACCAGGTCGGGATTCCGCTCGGTCAGGATCAGCCGGACGGCGTAGTCGTCGTCGGCCGCGAGCCGGCGTACCGTCTCCGGCGCCAGGCCGGGGACGCGGGCCACCGTACGCCGGTAGCGGACGTGCCGGGCCCGCGAATACCTGTCGAGCAGTTCGTTGTCGTCGCGGTGTTTCCAGAGCCACTCGACCGGGGTGGTCCGGCGCGGCCGATCCTGGGCGTCGTCGTAGCGGTCCACGACGTGCAGCGGCAGGTGCGGCCGGTCGAAGAGTTCCATCCGGACCCGCTCGTCGGGGTCGTGGGAGAGCAGCTCGACCAGGTCGTCGGGAAGGTCGGGATTGGCCGTCACGGCGCACCGGACGTCGGGGTCGGGATCGGTGGCGAGGGCGCGGGCCAGTTCGGCGGTCAACGGGATCCGCCTGATCGCGGCCAGCCGGACCGCCGCATCGGCGAGCAGGCCCGGCACGAGGTCCGCCGGTGGCCGGAAGCGTCCACGGCGCAGCGCCGTCCGCCGTACCTCGGGATCGGAGTCCGTCACCATCCGGTGGTACGCCCCGGTCGCCTCGCCGTCCGTGCCGAACCTGAGCAGCGCGTCGTCCCGCAGATCCGGATGCGCCCGCCGGGCGACCGCCCGCTTGACGTGCTCAGGTGTGCCGAAGCTGTACAGCAGTTCGCCCTGCACCCGCGGATCGTCCTCCTCGGTAAGCAGCGCGTACGCCGCCTCCGGGACGTAGCACGGCATCGGGTAGAACACCTCCTCCGGCCGGAGCACGACCGACAGGCGGACCCCCGGATTCGGATCGGCCGCCAGCCGGACGACGATCTCGTCGGCGACGACGCAGCCGGCCAGGTCTTGGCGGACCCGTGGATGCGGGCTGTCGGCAAGTACGGTCGCCACCGACAGCGACATCGGGGCGGGCCGGCGGGGGGCGATCAGCGCGAGTTGGAGCTTCTCGTCGTGGGTCGAGGCCATCTCGGTCAGCAGGTCTTCGGGGACGGACGGGTTGGCGGCCAGGGCGGGGGCGATCCAGTCGTCGTCGGTCACGAGCGTCGAGTGTAGGAACACAAAACCCCTGGTCGACAGGGCTCTTTGCCCGAGTGACCGGCCACAACCGGCGCGGTACGCTATCCGTGGCGTTACCCCTGCCGGCTGGGTAACGGGCGCGGGTGGGACGGGTGCGGGTGGAACCCGCGTGCCGTTGAGTCGTTAGTCCCCGACGACGATCCGTTCCCGCGACTCCAGGAGCATCCGGTGCCGACCCGACTCAACCCGTACCTCAGCTTCCGCGGCGACGCCCGGGCGGCGATGGAGTTCTACCAGCGCATCTTCGGCGGCAACCTGGTGGTGAACACCTTCGGCGAGTTCGGCACCGAGGGCGAGCAGAGCGACCAGGTAATGCACGCCATGCTGGAGACGGAGCGCGGCTTCACCCTGATGGGCTCCGACGTGCCGGCGGAGATGGACCACGAGCCGGGCAACGCCATCACGGTGAGCCTGAGCGGCGAGGACGGCGACGAGTTGCGCGGGTACTGGACCGCGCTCGCCGACGGCGGCATCGTGTCGGTGCCGCTGGAGCGGCAGATGTGGGGCGACGAGTTCGGTGCCTGCGTCGACCGGTTCGGCGTACCGTGGATGGTCAACATCTCCGCGCCACGCGGCTGAGCCGCCGGCTGCGGCGAGCCGGCTGTCTATGCTTGGCGACCATGCCCGAGGGTCACACCGTGCACCGGCTGGCAGCCCGGCACCGGGAGCTGTTCGGTGGGGACAAGGTGCTGGCCAGCAGCCCGCAGGGGCGGTTCGCCGAGGGGGCCGCGCTGCTCTCCGGGTCTGTGCTCGACGCCACCGAGGCGTACGGCAAGCACCTGCTGCACCACTACGACGGCGACCGGACCCTGCACGTACATCTCGGCCTCTACGGAAGGTTCGCCGACGGCGACGGTGAGCCGCCGGAGCCGGTCGGCCAGGTCCGGTTGCGGTTGCGCGGTGACAGGCACTGGCTGGACCTGCGCGGCCCGACCGCCTGCGAACTCCTCTCGCCGCCCGAGGTGGCGGCGCTGCGGGCCCGGCTCGGCGCCGACCCGCTGCGCGCCGACGCCGACCCCGACGCGCCGTACGCCCGGATCCGGCGCAGCCCCACGCCGCTCTTCGCGTTGCTGCTCGACCAGTCGATCGTCGCCGGCACCGGTCTGATCTTCGTGACCGAGGCACTGTTCCGGGCCGGCCTGCCACCCACCACCCCCGGCCGGGACCTCAGCCCGGCGGGCTGGCAGCGGATCTGGGCGGATCTCGTCGAACTGATGGGTACGGCGGTGCGGACCGGCCGGATCGACACTGTGCGTCAGCACCATCTGCCGGAGGCGATGGGCCGGCCGCCCCGGGTCGACCGGCACGGCGGCGAGGTCTACGTCTACCGCCGCGCGGCCCTGCCCTGTCACGTCTGCGGCACCGCCATCCTGCGCGGTGACCTCGCCGGCCGGAACTCCTACTGGTGCCCCGGGTGCCAGCCGGCGCCCCGCGCCCGCCGCCGGGCTTGACCTCAAGCTCTGTTGAGACTGGAAAGTCATCGCCATGAGTGTGACCGAGAACCGACCGGCGTTGACCGGTCGTGGACTGAACTGGTGGCAGGCGATCGGTGGCGGCGTCGTCGCGGTGGCCGTCGGCAACCTCCTCGTCCTCGCTGTCGGCAAGATCGCCGGTGCCTCGTTCCTGTACCGGGACCACAGCGGGGAGCACGAGGTGAACGCCGTCGGCGTGTTGGTCGCGTCGGTGCCGCCGCTGGTCGTCGGCCCCCGCATCCGGACGGTGAGCGCCGGACCCCTGTGGCGAACGCAGGGGTCCGGCGCTCACCATTCCGTCAGGGAGTGACCCGGCGAATGGTCAGGTAGCCCACCGCGGCGAGCGCGGCGGTCAGCAGCGCCGGCCAGCCGACGATCCAGGCGACCGTCGGCTGGTCGGCCAGCCAGCCGCCGACGGCCGGCCAGAGATCCAGCCAGGTGAACACGATGGCGACGAGCGCGAAGCCGAGCAGCATGCCGGCGGAGAGCAGCCACATCCCGTTGATCCCGAACCGCTTGTAGAAGACCGCGACGAAGATGCCGAGGAAGCCGAGCAGCACGAACGGCATCGTGTAGACCGCGATCTGGAGCAGCGGATTCAGGTCGTCGACGAAGTTCAGCCCGAAGAACCGCAGCCGGATGCCCCAGCCGTCGGTGGCGTCCTCGACGAGCTGGCAGCAGAAGAGCAGCAGGCCGAAGACGATCGACTGGACCACCAGGAAGAGCGCGGAGGCGAGGTAGAAGGTCCGCCGGATCACGCTCAGCGCCATGCTGAACGGCAGCAGTTGGGTGATCCAGTTGATGCTGCCGACGAAGACGACGATGTAGATCGAGACCAGCGCGCCCGTCGTCGGGTTCTCTTCCCGGTCGCCGATGGCCAGGAAGAGGGCGTAGTTGACGGCGAAGACCATCAGCAGCACCAGCCAGGGCCAGCCGAGGGTGTTCTGCCAGCCGACCAGCTGGACCCGGTTCACTGTCAGCACCCGGTTCATCGCTCGGTCTCCTTCCGGTCGGTCGCGGCGGCCTCGCCACCGGACCTGGCCTGTGCGGTGGTGAGCCGGACGACGATGTCCTGCAACGAGACCGCCGCCAGGTCCAGGCCCAGCTCCGCCGCCCGGGCGCGTTCGGCGGCGTCGAAGCTGCCGCGCAGGGTCACCCGGGCGTACCGGCCCAGCGTCTCCCGGTGCAGTTCCTCGTTGCGCGCCGCCAGTTCGTCGACGGCGGCGGCCGGGCCGGCGACGGTGACCACCTGGCCGCGCAGCGCCTCGGCGGTGGTGTCCAGCAGCATCCGGCCCCGGTCGAGCAGGAGCACGTGTTCGAGCAGTTCGCCGACCTCGTCGATGAGGTGGGTGGAGAGCAGCACGGTCCGCGGATGCTCGGCGTAGTCGGTGAGCAGGTGGTCGTAGAAGAGGTGCCGGGCGACGGCGTCGAGACCGAGGTACGGCTCGTCGAAGAGGGTCAGCGGGGCGCGGGAGGCGAGCCCGATGACGATGCCGAGCATGGAGTGCATGCCCCGGGAGAGCTTGCGGACGTGCCGGTCCAGCGGCAGCCGGAAGTCCGCCAGCAACGTCCGCGCGAAGTCCTCGTCCCAGCCGGGGAAGAGCAGCCGGGCCGATTCCAGCGCGTGCCGCACCTTGAAGTACTGCGGATAGGTCTGGCTCTCCTTGATGAAACAGACCCGGGAGAGCACCGCCTCGTTCTCGTACGGCGCCCTGCCGTCGATGGTCAGCTCGCCCGAGCTGGCCAGCAGCTGCCCGGTCATGATCTGCATCAGGGTGGTCTTGCCGGCGCCGTTGCGGCCCAGCAGGCCGTGGATCCGGTTCTCCTGAAGGGTGAAGCTGACGTCGTCCAGGGCGGTGACGTCGCGGAACCGCTTGCTTACGTGCCGGGCGCCCACCACCGTGCTCATCGCCCCTGCTCCCATCGGTCGATCATGCGCTTCAGCTCGTCGGCATCGATGCCGAGCTTGTTGGCCTCGGTGAGCAGCGGATGCAGGTACTGCTCGGCGAACTCCTCGCGACGGCGGTCCCGCAGCCTGGCCCGGGCGCCGGTGGCGACGAACATGCCGATACCTCTCTTCTTGTAGAGAATCCCGTCGTCGACCAACTGGTTGACGCCCTTGCCGGCCGTTGCCGGGTTGATCCGGTGGAACGCCGCCAGTTCGTTCGTGGAGGGCACCTGGCCCTCCTCGGCGAGCGTGCCGTCGATGATCGAGTTTTCGATCAGCTCGGCGATCTGCAGAAAGATCGGTCGCCCGTCCTCCATCAGCCGGATCCGCCCGCCGCGCCGTCGGCCCGGCCGGGCTTGGTCGGTTCATTACTCATGTAACTAACCATGTAACCAACGCCGTTCGTTGTCAAGGTCGGGCAGCCGACGGTGGAGGTTGCCCTGGACACATCCCCGGTTCCAGCGGAGGCGGTCGGGGTGGGACGGCCATAGGCTGCCGAGCTGATGCCGACGATCACCGCCGCGATGCTGCTGGCGGCGGTACTCGGGTTCGCCGTACTGCGCCCGCGACGGCTGCCCGAGGCTGCCGCCGCGCTGCCGGCCGCCCTGCTGGTGATCGCGGTCGGCCTGGTGCCGTGGTCGGCCGCCCGTGCGGAGTTGGCGCTGCTCGCGCCGACGGTCGGCTTCCTGGCCGCGATCCTCGTGCTGGCGTACCTGGCCGACGCCTGGGGCGTCTTCCGCTACGCGGGAACGGTGGCCGCGCGGTTCGCCCGGGGCGGCCGGGGCGGGCGTCCGGCGACCCGGATGCTCGCGGTGGTGTTCGGGATCGCCGCCGCGGTGACCGCGGTACTCAGCCTGGACGCCACAGTCGTGCTGCTCACCCCGGTGGTACTGGCCACCGCCACCGCCACCGGGGTACGCGCCCGGCCGCACGTCTACGCCTGTGCACACCTGGCCAACTCGGCCTCACTGCTGCTGCCGGTGTCGAACCTGACCAACCTGCTCGCCTTCGCCGCCAGCGGACTGACCTTCGCCGGCTTCGCCGCCACGATGGCGCTGCCCTGGCTGGCCGTGATCGCCGTCGAGTACCTGGTGTTCCGGCGGTTCTTCGGCGCCGACCTGGCCGCCCCGACCCGGCCCGGATCGGTCGAGCCGGTGCCGCCGCCCCGGTACGCGCTCGGAGTACTCGGTGCCACGCTGGCCGGGTTCGTGGCGGCCGAGCCGGTGCACCTGCACCCGGGCTGGGTGGCCGGGCTCGGAGCGCTGCTGCTCGGGGTGCCGCTTGTCGCGCGTACCCGGAGAGCGGAGCGGCTGCGGGTGGCCGGCCGGCTCGTGGCCGAGGCGCAGCCACTGTTCTGCCTCTTCGTCCTCGCCCTCGGCGTCGTGGTCCTCGCCGTACGCCGGCACGGGCTGGACGACCTGGTCGGCCGGCTCGCCCCGCACCGGGCCGACCTGCTCGGGCTGCTCGCGGTCGCCGGGCTCGCCGCGCTGCTGGCCAACCTGGTCAACAACCTGCCGGCGACCCTGGTCCTGGTGCCGGCGGTCGCCCACTCGCCCGGCCTGGTGTTGGCGGTGCTGATCGGGGTGAACGTCGGGCCGAACCTCTACTACGTCGGCTCGCTGGCCACCCTGCTCTGGCGGCGCCTCCTGCACCTGCGCGACGAGCCGCCGGCCACCGGCACCTTCCTGCGGCTCGGCGTGCTCACCACCCCCGCCGGCCTGCTCGCCGGGGTGGTCGCGCTCTGGGCGGCCCTGCACCTGGGCCACGCGGCCTGACGCCGATCCGCCGGGTCCGCGCGGGCTTCACCTCAGCCACGTCCGGGTCAGACGAGGCCGGGTCAGACGTGCCCGGGCAGCCGCCGGGTCGGACGTGGCCGGGTAGCTGCCGGGTCAGCCCAGCCAGCGGCGCTTCGGCGGGCGTACGGTCACCGAGCCGAAGACGACCCTGGTGTGCACCTCCAGCACCGGGCCGCCCGGCGGGGCGTCGCCGCGCAGCTTCGACTCCTTGGCACCGAAGATCGCCGTACCGGTCAGCCGCACCTCCACCCCCTCCGGCACGAAGATCGTGACCGAGCCGAAGATCGCGGTCGCCTCGATCGTGACCACCGGATGCGGGATGGTGCTGTCCTGCAACTCGATGTGGCAGTCGCCGAAGATCGACCGGGCCTCCAGCCGGGCCGGCACCGGCCAGCGTCCCTTCCGGGTCTCGTTGCCGAAGATCGCGACCAGCCGTTCCGGGGCCGGCCCGGCGACGGCGGACTCGGACCGGCGGGCCGGCACCGGAGCCGGCGGCTGGCCGGTCGGCAGGTCGTCGGTGAGCCGGGCCAGTTCACCCCGGGTCCTGGCGGCGTGCGCGGCGGTGGCCCGCTCGGCGTACTCGTCCAGGGTCAGCCGGCCCTCGGCGGCCGCCGAACCCAGCAACTCGACGATCTGCTCCCGCTCCCGGTCCGAGACCCGGATCCGATCGGCCTCGTCGATCCGGTCCGCCCCGTCCTGCGGTTCCCGCTCCATGGCCGCACAGCCTAGCGGTCAGCCGAGGTGGTGGGCAGCCGAAGCCCGGCGCCCTATGGCGGGCTCGACCGCAACTATCGTCCGGATCGACCGGTCAGCCAGAAGCTGAGGGCAGCGGAAACTCTTCGCCAAATTGCCAGCCGAATATTGGCAGAGTGACGAAAGAGTTGCGCTGCGTGCAAGACGTACGCAATACAGCCGATCGCCAACCAGTCCATCCAGCTGGTTACCTGTTCGATCCGGGATGTCACCGACGGTAACGCTTCCAGTGACAGAAAGATGGGATTGACGAGCTGGATGATCAGGTCATGCACGGCTGCAACTTACCGCAGCTTCCGTCGGGTTTCAACCGAGATCCCTACCCCTTTGGCGACATAACCGCTTTGGCGACAAGAAATCTAGACTTGTCAATACAAAAACTAAATTGCTGGATTTTTGCATTTCGTCTGGCCCTGCGAGGCTGCGTCGTGGATGTCGGGTCTCCGGCGAGCGGACGGTAGAGTGTTTGGTCACGGGAATGATCGAGCAGAGTGGCTCACATCTGATCATTCGTGGTCCGGATGCGCCCAGTCCGGGGATGACGGAGATCGCCATGCAGGATCAACTCGTTCTGGCCATTGCCACCGCCTTGGCGGCCAAGGGTGGCGAGGCGCTGATCATGAGTGGTGGCAGCGCACTCGGTCGGCTCTATCGGTTGCTGCGCGACCGTTTTCGAGCGCAGGGGAAGGAGGTGGGCGACCTGGTGGCTGGCGGGGACGAACCAGGTGCGATAGATCGAATCCGGCTCGCCGAGAAGATCAGCCAGCTGTTAGCGGACGATCCCGATCTCCGCGGCGAGGTCGAAAGGCTCTGGCGGGCTGCCGAGCCTGAGGTGTCGGCGCAACCCGCCGCTGTGATCAACCAGTTCAGCGGCACTGCTGAGCGGGTGGTGCAGGCCCGGGACATCCGGGGTGACGTCTCCTTCTGAGATGTTCTAAGGCCGATGTGCGGAGGTGTCCGTGCGACAGCGATCCGATCGGGACCCGGAAATCAGTGAAGCCCGAGGATCTGGTTCCGGGACTTCCAACATTATGTCTGGGACGGTATGCGGGCCGAGCCTCCAGGTCGGCTCGATCTCCGGTGACATACATATTCACGCAACCCCGGACAACCGTTCGGCAATTCCACGTCAGCTTCCGGTTCCGACGTCGAACTTCGTCGGCAGGGTCCCGGAGTTGACCGAGCTCGACGAAATACTCGGAAGCGAGACGTCGGGCCTTGCGATCCTCAGCGGTCCCGGTGGCGTTGGTAAGACCGCCCTGGCTTCTTATTGGGCGGAGAATTCACGGAAGAGTTTTCCCGACGGGCAGCTGTATGTCGATCTCAACGGCTTCGGTGCCGGCGATCCGGTCGATCCCGGCGAAGCCCTGGGTGACCTTCTCCACGCACTCGGCACGCCAGCCGAGCGGCTGCCGGTGACGCTGGCCGAGCGGCGGGCGCTGTACCGGTCGACGACCGCCGACCGGACCCTCCTGGTGGTCCTGGACAGTGCGCACTCGGTCGCCCAGGTGCGGGCACTGCTACCCGGAGGGCGATCCAAGGTGCTGGTCACCAGCCGGGCCCGTCTGGTCGGGTTGGTGGCCGAGGGCGGGCGTCTCATCGAGCTGACCCCGCTGAGGCCGGCCGAGTCCGTACTGCTGCTGTCCCGGGCAGCGGGATCGGACCGGATGGACCGCGAGCCGGACGACGCCGCCCGGCTCGCCGAAATCTGCGGAGGACTGCCGATCGCACTCTGCGTCGTCGCCGCCCGGCTGGCCGCCCGTCCACGACTCTCGGTGGGCCGGATGGCGCGGGACCTGTCCACCGAGGCGGACCGGTTGCGTCAACTGTCGAAGGTGGATGGGCTTTCGGTGCAGGCGACCTTCGACATGTCGTACCGGTCCCTGCCGGCCGAGGCGGCGGCGGTCTACCGGCGGATGGCGTTGCACCCCGGCCTGGAGTTCGGCATCGGGGTCGTGGCGGCCGTGTTGCCGGTGCTCCTTCCAGACGACATCGGCCCGGGAGGGTCTGCTGAGCCGTACGCCGACCCGGCCGGGCGGTCCGAGGTCGCGGCCGACCTGGTCGAGGTGCTGCTCGAGGCGAGCCTGCTCGAGGAGATCGCCGAGGATCGATTCAGGTACCACGATCTGATACGGCTCCATGCGCGGCAGAAGGCGCGGACGGACGAGCCGGAGGCGGAGCGCCGGATGACGGTCCGCAGGTTGCTGGAGTGGTATTTGGCGGCGGCGGCACGGGCCGACAAGACGCTCACCCCGTACCGGCGACGGCTGCCTTACGACTTCGTCGGCCAGCCCCGCGACCTGCCCCGGCTTCTGGACCGGGAGTCGGCGTTGGCGTGGTTGGACCGGGAGCGGGTCAACCTCTTCGCGGCGGGGCGCACGGCCCTGCAACACGGCCATGCCTTGTTGGCCTGGCAGCTCTCGGATGTGGTCTGGCCACTTCTGCTGTATCGGAAGCACTACATGGACCGGTTGGAGGTCGACCGGTGCGGCGTCGAGGCGGCACGGGCGTTTGGTGATGCCTGGGCCGAGGCGGTGATGCTCAAGCGACTGGGCCGGGTGCTCAGCAAGTTCGGCGACAACGAGGGTGCGGAGCGCCACACCCGGGAGGCTGTCCTTCGCTACCAACAGGCCGATGACCTCCGTGGCCGTCTCGACGCCGAGGCCGGCTTGGCCGCCCTGTACCGCGAGTCGGGACGGACGACAGAGGCGGTGGACCTTCTCGTCCGGCTGGTCGGAGCCAACCGAGAATTCGGCGACGACCGGAACACCGTGCTCACCCTGATCAACCTGGGTACCCTGCTCGTCGAACTCGGCCGACCGGACGAGGCGATCGGGTTTCTGCGTGAGGCCGAGGGCATCTTCGCCGAGCTGGACGCGGTCGACCCGTACAACGGTGCACGGGCTCTGATCGCTCTCGCCGGTGCTCTGCTCGGCGCGGGCGACCTGACCGCGGCCGAGCGGGCCGCGACCGAGGCGGCCCACCGGATGCGGGACCTCGGCTCCGAGCACGAGTATGCGGAGGCGCTCGTCCAGCTCGGACGGATTGCGCGACGGCACGGGGATGCCACCGCCGCGCGGAAGCACCTTGAACGGGCAAGGGCGATCTTCGTACGGCTGGATTCGTCACGAGCGACCGAGGTCGATCGGCGTCTGACCGAACTGGGACAGAGCCCGGACGGGGACGCCCTGCCGTCGCCCTCGCCGCCAGCGGGCGGGTTGGCTGTGCAGCCGGAGCCCGGCGCTCGCGGCGAGCCTCCGTCCGGCTGAGCTGGCGAGGTCGACGCCGAGCGACCAGTGCAGGTAGATCCAACCGGCAGCCTCCTCCACAGTCGGAGGGTCGGGTGGGGGCGCACCCGTTCCGGTAGGGCCGTGCCCGGACAAGGCGTTGCGGGCTGGTTGGTCGAGCGTGAGGGTCAACAGCAGGCCGTCGCGTAGCCCGGCGGCGAGCCGGAGACGGCCCTGGAAGGGATGCGCCGGCTTCCCGTCGATCCCGATCCCGATCCCAGCTCCGGTTGCGGTTGCGGTTGCGGCGTACCGGCCGGTCTCTTCGATCAGGTCGGCGGACATGGTGCCGGTATCGTCGGAGATCGACAGGACCAGCGTCAGACCCGGGTACCGGGCGAAGAGGTCCGCGCAGTGGTCGGCAGGGGGTCGCCGGCACTCGACCTCGATCAGTACGTCTGCCAGGGCTGCTCCTCCGCGCTCGACCCTGGAGGGGCCGATCCACGCGATCACCGGCTCCGGCGTCTCGGTCACGACGACTGCTCCGGGCGCACCCGGGGTGTCGGCACCGGAGTCGGTCGACGATGCCGCCCCGGCTCGCCCAGCCCGAGCAGCCGGTACATGGTCTGTCGGAGCACGAGGCCGGCCTGGCCGGGTCGGGATGTGAGCCGGGCCGCCACCGTCGCCGGGTCGACGGGGCTTACCGCGCGGAGCTGGTCGAGCAGTGGCCTACGTGGATCGAGCCGATCCGCACCACCGATCGTCGCCTCCTGGGCCGAACCGGCGGTCACGGCGCTCAAACCGGGCGCGAGGTGCAGGACATTACGTCCCAGCGCCGCCGCGTATGTGGTCACGGAGCCGTGGTCACCGACGACGTGGTCGGCGGCTACGACGACACTCCGCCAGTCGTCCTCCGGATCGGGCAGTATCAGCCCGGCCTCCCGGCAGCTCCGCAGCCAGGCCCGGACCTGCCGGCGGCCGTGCGCGCACCAGACTGCCGGATGCAGCAGTGCGGCGACCCGGAACCGTTGCTCGGGAAGTTGCTGCATGATCAGCGGCAGCAGGTCGGGCTGGTTGCCGAAGAGCCCGGTCCGTCCCCAGGTCGAACTGACCACGACCAGTTCACGATCGTCATCGACGCCGAGCGCCTTGCGGTACCGGGCCCGCTCGGGCAGGCTCGCGACGAGCCGGTCGAAACAGGGATCCCCTGCCACCACCGCGACGGGTACCGCATCCGGGCACTGCCGCCGCAGGATGTCGAGTTCATGGTCATGCGAGAGTGCGATCGCGGCAGGTAACACCTCGCCGTCGCGGGTCAGCCGCTGCGGGTCGAGCCCGTAGACGGGAGCCGTGGTCAGGACCGGTCCGCGTCGCCCGGACGGTCGGGTTGCCTTCCCGTGCCCAGCTCCGTGTGCCATGACCAGCGCCGGAGCGTGCAGTTCCGCCAGGCCGCCGTACGAGGCGGTGAGGGCGAGGTCGAACCTCTCCCGTACGGCCTGTGGCCAGGGCAGTAGGAGGGCACCGATCTGTTGCAGGTGCTGTGCCACACCCCGGTTGAAGGCGTCGGGCGGAACGGTGAAGACCGTCTGGATCCGAGGGTCCTCCTCCAACAGTTCGACGACATCCAGAAGGCGGTGACAGCTGGCAATGGTGTGTGCGACGATCAATACACTCCGGCAACCGGTTCGGCTTACCCATCGGGACGCCTCGACGCCAATCGGGACCCGTGACCATTCATGGGTACTCATCTCATCAACTCCCCATCGTCGTGCTGCCGACCATGGGAGGGTCGATGACATCGTTGACGATCCACTTGCAGGATGGCTTGCAGTCGGCTTGCAGTGTCCACATAGCGGAATGTCGGAAGTTTGACGATGGGAATCTGGCTTGGTCGGTGTGTTCGTGGGGAAGAAACTGAGAAAGGGTAAGTCGGTCCGACGGAGGGACGACGCCCGTGGAGTTCGTGATACTCGGCCAGACAGCCCTGAGCGCAGGTGGGCGGGCTGTGTCGCTGGGTGCGGCAAAACAACGCGGCCTCCTTGCTGTCCTTCTCTATCGACCTGGCTCCGCAGTACCGGTGGACGTGATTGTCGATCATTTGTGGGGTAACCGTCCGGTCGATGCGTGTCGAGGCAGTCTGCATGCTCTGGTCAGCCGCAACCGCTCTGTACTAAGGGCGGCAGGTCTGCCGAACGCCCTCGCCCGAACGCCTGGTGCAGACGCGTATCGGCTCGATGTCGACCCGGAACTGGTCGACTACCACCGATTCTGCCGACTGGTGGACAGGGCCCGAAGGAGCACTGACGAAGGCGATCACGAACGGTCGACAAAATTACTGAGCACGGCAGTGGATCTGTGGCGTGACGAACCACTGGCCGATCTTCGCGGCGCCAGTTCCGAACACATGCGCCGGACGATGAAGGAAAAGTTCCTGGCGGCGCACCTGCTGCTCGCCGCCAGCCACACCCGAATTGGCCGATACGACGAGGTGATACGCCGACTCGAACCGCTGCTGTTGACCTACGACGTCGATCAGGCGTTGGCCCGTCACTGGATCACAGCGCTTTACGCGAGCGGACGCGAGGATGAGGCCCGGCGCTTCTCGATCGATTTCCGGCACCGGTTCAGGCGGAAGTTGCGCACCGAGCCGACGATCGATCTGCCGTCGCTGCACCTGCGGCCCCGGTCGGCCCGCGGCGGAACCACCCGTAACGGGTCGGAGGACCCGGCGGGATTTCGCCCGCCGCAGCAGCTTCCCGCCGACATCTCCGACTTCACCGGTCGACGCGACGTACTGGTCGAGCTGGACGCGGTGGTACGGGCACCGGCTGCGGGCAGTCAGGTGGTGGTGGTCACCGGCATGCCGGGAGTGGGCAAGACGACCCTGGTCGTGCATTGGGCGCACCGGCACCGCGACCGCTTTCCCGACGGGCAGTTGTACCTCGATGCCGATGGGTACGGCCCGACGCCGCCGGTCACCCCGGAGGACGCCCTGGGACGGTTCCTACGGGCCCTCGGTGTTCCCGCCGACCGGGTTCCACCAGGTGGTGAACAACGCCGGGAGCGGTTCAACCAGTTGCTCGCCGACCGGCGGGTGCTGATCGTGCTGGACAACGTCCGCAACTCGGACCAGGTACGACCCCTTCTCCCCACGGCCGAGGGGTGTGTCACCGTGGTCACCAGCCGGACTCGGCTGATCAGCCTCACTGTTCGGCAGGGCATCCGCAGCCTCGTCGTGCCACCGCTGTCCGATGAGGACCGCCGCACGCTGCTGAGCCGGGTGATCGGCACCGTCCGGACCCGGGACGAACCCGGGCCGACGGAGACGCTGGCACAGTTCTCCGACGGGTTGCCGCTGGCGCTGCGGATCATGGGTGAGCAGATCACCGCCCGTCCCCGGGCCAGCATCGCCGAGATGGTCGACGAGTTGGGGGCTCGACTGCTGGACTCGCCGGACGACGACGAGGACGACGCCAAGCTGAGCACGGTCTTCGCCTGGTCGTACAACGAACTGGACTCGCCTGCGGCCCGGTTGTTCCGACTGCTGGGTCTCCACCTCGGCCGGAACATCAGTCCTGCGGCCGCCGCCGCGCTGCTCGGGACCGAGCCGAGGCACGCGGAGCGGCTCCTCGACGGGCTCGCCAAGCGCCACCTTGTCAACTACGACACCGCCAGCCGGTACCAGCTACACGATCTGCTGCGACGTTACGCCGCGCACCGGGCACAGCAGGAGGAGCCTGCACAGTGCCGTCGGGCGGCACTGTGCAGGCTGCTCGACTGGTATCTGCTTTCCGCAACCAACGCGGCCCGGGTGCTGACCCCACACCGTCGTCCGGTACCGGATCTGCCCGAGCCGGATGCTGTCGAACCCCTGCGGTTCGGCGGCCCGGCTGAGGCCCAGCGCTGGTGCGAGGCAGAACGCGCCAACCTGGCCGCCATGGTCCGATCCGCTGCGGACAACGGATTCCACCGGCACGCCTGGCAGATCCCGGGCGCGGTGCACGAGTTTTTCGGCCGGTACGGCCGACAGGACGACGTACTGGTCATGCACCAGATCGCGCTGGAGGCGGCCGAGACGGACACGCACCAGATCGGGCAGATCGGCACACTGAACAATCTCGGCGGGACCTACTTCGCGTTGCACGACTACCACCGGGCGGCCAGTGCGTTCGAGGCCGGGTTGCGACTTGCCCGGCGGCTCGGCGCGAGCGGCCCGATCAACGTCTGCTCGCACAACCTGGCGAATGTGTACCTCAAGAGTGGCGATGTCCACAAGGCGGTCGGCATCTTCAAGCGGGTACTGACGGGTTGCCGGGAAGGCGGGGATCTGCTCGGCCAGGCAGCGATCCTGCACCGGTTGGGCGACGCGCACCAGCAGCTGCGTCGGTATGACCAGGCCGCCTTGTGCTATCGCGAAGCGCTGGCCATCCGGGAGCGCCTCGCGGCCTGGCGCGACCAGGCGGTGACCCACGAGCGTCTCGCGGCGTTGCAACTACGGACCGGCGAACCGGAGGCGGCGCTGCGCCGCTGCGAGCTGGCGCTGGCACTCCAGGATCGGGGGCGGGACGATGCCACCCGCTGCGACATCCTGATCACCGCAGCCGATGCGGAACGCGCCCTGGGCCGCTACCCGGCGGCACTGGAACGCGCCTGCTCGGCGATCGCCCTGAGCGACGGTATCGCCGACTCGCGACGACGGGCGGCCGGGCTCGCGGTACTGGCCGACACCTTCCTGGCCGGAGGGGATCGGTCGGATGCGTACGACCACTGCCTGGAGGCGTTGGCGATCATCGGCGAGCTCACCGGATCTGACCTCGATCCCGTGCTCAACCGGCTACTGAAGATCGAGAGTGCGTTGGCTCCGGGCCCACCGGGTCAACGGATCGCGTCGACCGCCTTGCGGGCGGCGACCAGCACCGGATCCCAGACCGGGGCGTACGGCGGCGCGTAGCCGAGGTCCAGCCCCGACATCTCGTCGACGGTCATCCGGTTCCACAGCGCCACGGCGAGCACGTCGATCCGCTTCGCCGCCTCCGACCGGCCGACGATCTGGGCGCCGAGCAGCCGGCCACTGCGCCGCTCGGCGATCAGTTTCACCGTCATCGGCTCAGCCCCGGGGTAGTAACCGGCCCGGTTCGTGGACTCGACGCGTACCACGACGAACTCGAAGCCGGCCGCCGCGGCCTCGTCCTCGCGCAGCCCGGTGCGCCCCACCTCCAGGTCGCAGACCCGGGTCACGGCGGTGCCGACCACCCCGGCGAAGGTGGCGTACCCGCCGCCGATGTTGATTCCGGCGACCCGGCCCTGCTTGTTGGCGTGTGTGCCGAGCGGCACGAAGACCGGCTGCCCGGAGACCCGGTGCACGCACTCGACACAGTCGCCCGCCGCCCAGACCCCGGGGGTGTCCACCACCCGCATCCGCAGGTCGACCCGGATCGCCCCGGTGGGGCCGATCGGCAGGCCGGCGTCGGCGGCGAGCGCGGCGTTCGGGCGTACCCCGAGGCCCAGCACCACGACGTCGGCCGGGAGCGTGCCGTCCTCGGTGACCACGGCGGTGACCCGGCCGTCCCGGGTCTCCAGCCCGGTGACGCCGACCCCGCTGCGCACGTCCAGCCCCAGGCCGCACAGTGCCTCGCGGACCAGGGCGCCCATGTCGGGATCGACTGTCGACATCGGCTCCGGGCTCCGCTCGACCAGGGTGACCGACAGGCCGCGCTGGATCATCGCCTCGGCCATCTCGACACCGATGTAGCCGCCGCCGACCACCACCGCGTTGCGTGGCACCGGGTCGCCGTCCAGCCAGTCGATGAGCGCGGCGCCGTCGTCCAGGGTCTGCACCCCGAACACCCCGGCGGCGTCCGTGCGGGCCCACTCCGGCGTGACGGGGACGGCACCAGCGGCGTACACGAGCTGGTCGAAGCGCTCCCGGACCTCGCGCCCGCCGTTGGCCAGGTCCCGGGCCAGCACCTCGCGCCGGTCCAGGTCGATGCCGACCACCTCGTGCCGGAGCCGGACGTCGATCTGGAAGTCCTTCCGGAAGGTAACCGGATCCCGGCTGACCAGCTGGTCCACGTCGTCCACCAGCCCGCCCACCCAGTAGGGGATGCCGCAGGCCGAGTACGACGTGAAGTGCCCGCGCTCGAAAGCGACGATCTCCAGGTCGGAGGCGTCCCGGCGGCGGCGGGCCTGCGACGCGGCGGACATCCCCGCCGCGTCGCCGCCGACCACCACCAGCTTCTCAGCCATCCCGGTCGTCGCCCTTCTCAGCCATTCCGCTCGGCACCCCGGGTACGCCGGACCAGGTCGTCCAGCACGTCGGAGATCTCGTGCCGCTTCGCGTACGCGGCCCGCTGCCGGGCGGCGCCGGTGCCGTGCGCCTGCAAGCGGCTCAACAACGCGGTGACCAGGGGCAGGTCGCCGTGCCGTTCCAGGGCCGGCCGGAGCCGGTTGAACAGTCGGCGCATCAGGTGCCAGGCGGGACGCAGGCCGCCGTCGACCGGGTCGACCGCCAGCCCCTCCAGGCCATCGTGGGCAGCCCGCCAGTGGGCGGCCGTCAGCATGTGGTGCGGTACCCGGGGAGCCGGCCGGCCGGCCGCGATGTCGGTGAGCGCGGTGTCGACAAGCGCCCGGACCAGTGCCGCGACCAGGATCGTGTCGTCCAGGCCCGGACAGACGTCGCCGATCCGGATCTCCACGGTCGGATACTTCGACGACAGCCGGGCGTACCAGTAGAGCATGCCCTCGTCGAGCATCATCCCGGTGCCGATCAGGTCGTCGACCAGGCTCTCGTAGTGCGCGTGCGACTCCAGCCAGGGCGTCGGCGCCACCGACGGCCAGCGCTCCCAGAGCACCGAGCGCCAGCTCGCGTACCCGGTGTCCCGACCGGCGTAGAACGGCGAGTTGGCGGTGGCGGCGTGCAGCATCGGCAGCGCCGGGCGGAGGTGGTTGAGCACCTGCACCGCGATCTCCGGCTCGGGCACCCCGACGTGTACGTGCATGCCGTTGACCCCGGGGGAGGGGACGAGCGGCCCGAACCGCTCGATCATCCGGTGGAACCGTGGGTTGTCCACCAGCGGCGGCACCGGGCCGTCGACCGGGCCGGTACCGACCGCGACCAGCCGGACCCCGGCCGCCTCGGCCGCGTCGGCCAGTCCGGTACGCAGCAGGCCGAGCGAGTGCCGCAGCGCGCTCAGTTCAAGGCCGGGCGGGGTACCGATCTCGATCTGGCTGGTCTGGAACTCGCGCTGCACCTGCCCGCGCAGCTCGTCCGGCACCTCGGCGAGGACCGCCTCCACCGCCGGGGCCGCCGCACCGGTCGCCGGGTCGACGAGCAGGAACTCCTCCTCGACCCCGACCGTGAGCCGCTCCGTCCCGGCATCCGACCCGGCCTGCACGGGTACGGCCCGCCCGCCTCCCACCGGTGTGACCAGCCCGTCCCCCGCAGGTGCGGCCAGCCCGCCCCGCACCGGTGTGGCCGGTCCGTCGACCATCACCATCACCATCACCGCCCGTCACTCGGTCGACCCGTCACTCGATCGGATCAGCGTCGCTGCCGCGACCGGTTGGTTCATTACCCTCAGTGTCGATGCCGGGAAACTCCCCGGGGGCACCAATCGCGGCATCAGACCGTCCGGGTTACCGCCGCTGCCGCGTGCCACCAGGTCCAGGCGGCCCCGCGTGCCACCAGGTCCAGGCGGCCCCGGGTTGCTCGCCGGGCCGCTTGCCTGTGCCGATTAGCCTGGGCGCCGTGCCGGTGAGCGGATCGAGGTCCACCTTCGGCCGGGCGGTCCCGTCCGGCGGGGTGGCGCTGCTGCTCGGCTGGCTGGCGGTGGCGCTCGGCTGGTCGGCGTACGCGCTGGCCGTGGTCGGCACGCCCACCGGGCCGGCGGTGGAGTCGCTGGCCGGCGCCGCGGTGCTGGCGGCGGCCTCGCTGCTCACGGTCGCCCTCGCCGGCCGGCTGCCGGCCGGTCCGCACGCCGGCGTCGACCGGGTACGCCTGGGCGCCACGTTCCGGCAGCGGTCCCGGCGACTCGGTACGCCCCGCCAGCTCGATCCCGACGCGGCCGGTCGTCCCCGGCCGCGAGCACCCTCCGGGTACCCCTCGGCCGGTTAGCGGCGGCGCCCCGTCGAGCGGGGCGCCGCACCAGAGCGGAGTGCTCCACCCAGGCGGTGCTGCACCCGGCGGGAAATTCCGCTCGGGGCAGGCATTCCGCCCAGTGGTTGCGACCGCACATCGCCGCGCCGGCCGATTCCGCGTCAGTCAGTCCGCCCGGACGTCCAGCCCGCCGCCACCGTGTCCAACCCCTTTCTGGCTCGCCGGCCAGCCGGGCCGGTGGATCTGTCGGCGGCCGGGGCGTGACGTCGGGCCGTCCCGCCGGACCGGGGGGCACATCCCGGGTCCGGGCGTTCCGGAATCGAACCGAGGGGTCCCCGCATGCTCACCTTCGCACCACTCGACGGCGCGGTCGGCGCCGCCGCGCACGCCGTCGCACTGCTCGCCGCCCTGGTGGAGCCGGTCGCCGGGACCGGTGCCACCGCTGCGGCCATCGTGCTGTTCACCATCGGAGTACGACTGTTGATCTCTCCGCTGAGCTGGGCGCAGATCCGGGGCGAGCGGCGTCGGGCCGTACTGGCGCCCCGGATCCGGGAGCTCCAGCAGCGGTACCGGAACCAGCCGGCCCGGCTCCGCGACGAGTTGGTCGCGCTGCACCGGGAGGCCGGGGTCTCGCCGTTCGGCAACCTGTTGCCGGCGCTGGCCCAGGCGCCGTTCTTCTTCCTGATGTACCGGCTCTTCGCCGTCCCGGCCGCCGGGGCGGGCGCGGCTGCCGGGCCGGCCGGGCCCGGACTGCTCGCCGAGCGGCTCTTCGGGGTGCCGCTCGGCCAGCATCTCGGCGACGGGCTGGCCGGGGCGGCCGGCCCGGTCTTCGGGGTGCTGCTCGGACTACTGGTCCTGCTGGCCTGGTGGTCCTCCCGACGGCTGCGCCGGACCGCGGCGACCGGCCTGGCTTCGGTGAGCGGTCCGGCCGCTGTGGCCGATCCGGCGTCGGCGGCGCCGGGTGGACCGGCTGTGCGGCGTTCGGCGTCCGATGGAGCCGGTGCGGCCGGTGGGCCGGCGGGTGCTGCCGAGGTGCCTGGGGCGGCGGTGCTGGCCAGGGTGCTGCCGTTGCTGCCGTACGGGACGGTACTGGTGGCGCTGGTCGTGCCGTTGGCGGCGGTGCTGTACCTGGTCACCACCACCGCGTGGACCGCTGTGGAGCAGGTGGTGCTGCGCCGAGGTGGGGCATCGACAGGTGTTGACAGGAAAGGGCCCGGCACGTACAACTCCTGAGAGAGCGCTCTCTCGCCCCGCTGTCCCCGGTAGGGCTTTCCGTCCCCCCGTAGAGAGGCCCCCACATGAACACCACCCGGACCGTCCGGCCGGCCCTCGCCGGCCGGACCACCAGACGCCGGCTCGCGTTGCTGGCGGCCGCGTCGACGCTGCTCGCCACGGTCCTCGGCACGGTGACCGTGACCGCCCGCGCCGCCGTACCGCCACCAGCCTCCGGCTGGAGCCTGGTCTGGGCCGACGACTTCACCGGCGCCGCCAACACGCTGCCCTCGTCGGCCAACTGGATCATCGACACCGGCACCAGCTATCCCGGCGGCCCGCCGAACTGGGGCACCGGAGAGATCCAGACGTACACCAACAGCACCGCCAACGTCAGCCACGACGGCGGCGGCAACCTGCGGATCACCCCGCTGCGCAACGCCTCCGGCGGCTGGACGTCCGCCCGGATCGAGACGGTACGCAGCAACTTCAAGGCGCCGGCCGGTGGCGTACTGGCGATCGAGGGCCGGATCCAGATGCCGAACGTGACAGGTGCGGAGGCGGCCGGCTACTGGCCGGCGTTCTGGGCACTCGGCTCGCCCTACCGGGGGAACTACCAGAACTGGCCGGGGATCGGCGAGTTCGACGTGATGGAGAACGTCAACGGGGTCAACTCGGTCTGGGGCGTACTGCACTGTGGCGTCGCGCCGGGCGGGCCGTGCAACGAGTTCAACGGCATCGGCGCCCAGCGGGCCTGCCCCGGCTCGACCTGCCAGTCGGCGTTCCACACCTACCGCTTCGAGTGGGACGCCTCGGTCAGCCCCCAGCAACTGCGCTGGTACGTCGACGGCCAGCACTACCACACCGTCACCCAGGCGCAGGTCGGCTCGTACTGGTCGCAGATGACCGACCACGCCGGCTACTTCCTGCTGCTCAACGTCGCGATGGGTGGCTCGTTCCCGAACGGCGTGGCCGGCGGCACCACGCCGACCGCCGCGACCGTCTCCGGGCGGCCGATGCTCGTCGACTACGTCGCGGTCTACAGCCGGGGCGGCGGCACCAACCCGACCAACCCGCCGACCAACCCGCCGCCGACCACGCCACCGGCGGGCGGCACGGTCAGCGCGTACTCGACGATTCAGGCCGAGTCCTACAGCGGGCAGCAGGGTGTCGCGGTCGAGGCGTGCAGCGAGGGCGGCCAGAACATCGGCTGGCTGGCCAACGGCGACTGGGTCCGGTACGACCGGGTCGACTTCGGCAGTACACCACCCCGGGACTTCGTGGTCCGGGTCGCCTCCGGTGCGGGCGGCGGGGTGAGCGGCCTGGTGCAGGTGCGCCTGGACAGCCCGACCGGCCCGGTGCTGGGCAGCCTGTCGGTCGGCAACACGGGCGGCTGGCAGAACTGGCAGTCGATCCCCGGCAACGTCTCGTCGGTGACCGGGGTACGCACGGTCTACCTGACCTTCGGCAGCGGCCAGCCGGCCGACTTCGCCAACCTCAACTGGTTCACCTTCCGGCGCTGACCGCGAGAAGGTGCCGGGGCAGGGCGTCTCCGCGCGGCTGGGTAGCGCCGGAAGACCCTGCCCCGGCATCTCTTGCTTTAACAGTTAACCTTCCTAATAATTAGCGGACAGTCGATGGCTGTGCCTACCCGACCGCCCCGGTGGAGGAGCACATGAGACGCCGCAGAAGCCTTGTCCTGTCCGTAGTCGCCGGCCTGGTGGCAACCGTCGGCGTCGCCTGGGGAGCACTGCCGGCGTACGCGGCCGGGCCGACCGCGACCTTCGTCAAGACCGCCGACTGGGGGACCGGCTGGGAGGGGAAGTACACCATCACCAACGGCGGGACCAGCACCATGAACGGCTGGTCGGTCGCCTTCGACCTGCCCGCCGGCACCACCATGGGCAGCTACTGGGACGCCCTGCTCACCTCCTCCGGGCAGCGGCACACCTTCACCAACCGGTCCTGGAACGGCACGGTCGCCCCCGGCGCCTCGGTCTCGTTCGGCTTTCTCGCCACCGGCTCCGGCAGCCCGGTCAACTGCACGCTCAACGGCGCGGCCTGCGGCGGCACCAGCACCCCGACCACCCCGCCGACCACCCGCCCGCCGACGACCCCGCCGACCACCGCGCCGCCCACCAACCCGCCGACGGACCCGCCGGCGACCGGGCTGCCGAAACACTTCCTCACCGGGTACTGGCACAACTTCGACAACCCCGCCGTCGAGTTGCGGCTGCGGGACGTGCCCGCCGAGTACGACCTGATCGCCGTCGCCTTCGCCGAGGCGACCAGCACCCCCGGCGCGGTCACCTTCGGCATCGACCCCGGACTGTCCGCCTCGGTCGGCGGCTACACGAACGCCGACTTCGCCGCCGACGTGCGCACCGTCAGGGCGCGCGGCAAGAAGGTGATCCTCTCGGTCGGCGGCGAGACCGGCCGGGTCGCGGTCAACGACGCCGCCTCGGCGACCGCGTTCAGCGACAGCGTGCACAGCCTGATCCAGCAGTACGGCTTCGACGGCGTCGACATCGACCTGGAGAACGGGCTCAACCCGACGTACATGGCACAGGCGCTGCGGTCACTGCGCAGCCGCGTCGGCGCCGGTCTGATCATCACGATGGCGCCGCAGACCATCGACATGCAGTCGCCCTCGGTGTCGTACTTCAAACTGGCGCTCGACATCCGGGACATCCTCACCGTCGTGCACACCCAGTTCTACAACTCCGGTTCGATGCTCGGCTGCGACCAGTCCTTCGCGTACGCCCAGGGCACCGTCAACTTCATGACGGCGCTGGCCTGCCTGCAACTCGAAGCCGGACTCCGCCCCGACCAGGTGGCCCTCGGCCTGCCCGCCGGCCCGGGGGCGGCCGGTGGCGGCATCGTCGCGCCGAGCCTGGTCAACCAGGCGCTGGACTGCCTGGCCAGGGGGACCGGTTGCGGCAGCTTCCGCCCGCCGCGCACCTACCCCGGCATCCGCGGCGCGATGACCTGGTCGATCAACTGGGACGTCAGCAACGGCAACAGCTTCGCCCGGACCGTACGCCCGCACCTCGCCACCCTGCCCTGAGCCGAGCCGAGCCGAGCCGGCCGGCCGGCCGGCGGTACCGGCACCCGGCGCCGGGTCGTCAGTGTGTGCTGGCGGCCCGGCGCCGGCCGGACCGCCGCCGCACCTTCTTGACCACCCACAGCCCGATCATCACCGCGAAGACGGCCAGCAGCGCGTAGTCGAAGTAGCCGGCGTACCTGTCGATCTGCTGCCACCGCGACCCGAGCGAGTAGCCGAGGCCGACGAATATCGCGTTCCAGAGCCCGCTGCCCAGCGTGGTGAGCGCCAGGAACCGGCCCACCGGCATGTGGTTGGCGCCGGCCGGGATCGAGACCAGGCTGCGGACCACCGGGATCATCCGGCCGAAGAGCACCGCCCAGGAGCCGTACCGCTCGAACCACCGGTCGGCCCGTTCCAGGTCGTCGAGGTCGACAAGCGGGATCCGGTCGAGCCAGCGCTTGAGCCGGTCCTCGCCGAGCGCCGCGCCGAGCCAGTAGAGCAGTACCGCGCCGAGCACCGAGCCGGCGGTCGCGGAGACGGCCACCAGGACCACGTTCATCCGTCCCTCGCCGGCCAGGTAGCCGGCCATCGCCAACACCAGTTCGCTCGGCACCGGCGGGATGAGGTTCTCCAGCGCGACGAGCAACCCCACCCCGGGTACGCCGAGTGAGTCGATCACGCCGGCGATCCAGCCGGTCAGGCCACCGACCTGCGTCGGGTCCACGTCCTGGGCGAGGGCCACGGCGCACCCACTCCTTCGTCGGCTCGTCGGTCGGCTCACGGCTCGTCGGTCGGCTCGGGTAAGCCCCCGGATGAAGCGATCCCGTTACCCCGTTACCCCGCTGGTTACACCCCACCGCCCGGTGACCCGGCCGGCCGATCCGGTTTGCCGGCGCCGCGGATCGGAAAAGAGCTTCAGGCATGACGGACCGGTGGTATACGGAGGCGGTCGTCTACTGCCTCGACATCGACACGTACGCCGACTCGGACGGCGACGGGATCGGTGACATCCAGGGCCTCATCGGCCGCCTCGACTATCTGGCCCGGCTCGGGGTGACCTGCCTGTGGCTGCACCCGATCCACCCGTCGACGCAGCGCGACGACGGCTACGACGCCACCGACTTCTACGGCGTCGACCCCCGGCTCGGCACCCTCGGCGACTTCGCGGAGCTGCTGCACCAGGCCGCCAACCGGGGGATCCGGGTCATCATCGACCTGGTGGTCAACCACACCTCGGACCAGCACCCCTGGTTCCAGTCAGCCCGCTCGTCGCCGGACTCGCCGTACCGGGACTGGTACGTCTGGTCGGACCAGGAGCCGCCGGACCGGCACCAGGGCATGGTCTTCCCGGGTGAGCAGGACGAGACCTGGAGCTACGACCGGACCGCGAAGTCCTGGTTCTACCACCGGTTCTACCGGTTCCAGCCGGACCTCAACTTCGGCAACCCGGCGGTACGCGCCGAGGTCAAGAAGATCATGTCGTTCTGGCTCCAGCTCGGTGTCGCCGGCTTCCGGATCGACGCGGCGCCGTTCATCATCGAGCTGACCGAACCAGGCAACCCGAACTCGCCCAAGGACTTCGAGTTCCTGACCGAGCTGCGCCAGCACGTCCAGTGGCGGCGGGCCGACGCGCTGCTGCTTGCCGAGGCGAACGTCGAGCCCGACCAGCTGCACGTCTACTTCGGCGACAGCGGCGGCTCCGCCAACCGGCTGCACATGCTCTTCGACTTCATGCTGAACGGCCGGATGATGCTGGCGCTGGCCCGGCAGGACCCGGAACCGATCATCGACGGCCTGCGGGACACCCCGGCGCTGCCGAAGGGTGCGCAGTGGGCCACCTTCCTGCGCAACCACGACGAGATCGACCTCTCCCGGCTCACCGCCGAGCAGCGGGCGCAGGTGTACGAGCAGTTCGGGCCGGACGAGAACATGCGGATCTACGACCGGGGCATCCGGCGCCGGCTCGCCCCGATGCTCGGCAACGACCGGCGCCGGATCGAGCTGGCGTACGCCCTCCAGTTCTCCCTGCGTGGTACCCCGGTGCTCCGGTACGGCGAGGAGATCGGGATGGGCGAGGACCTGTCGCTGCCGGGCCGGGAGTCGATCCGTACCCCGATGCAGTGGTCCGGAAAGCCGAACGCCGGCTTCTCCAGCGCGCCCGCCGACAAGCTGGTCCGCCCGGTGATCGACGACGGGGAGTTCGGCTACGAACGGGTGAACGTCACCGCGCAGCGGCACGACGCGTCGTCGCTGCTGGGCTGGTTCGAGCGGATGATCCGTACCCTGCGCGAGGCCCCGGAGATCGGCTCCGGCGCGTGCACGCACGTCGACCAGGAGATGCCGCCCGGGGTGCTGGCACACCGGGCCGACGGTCCGACCGGCTGCATGCTCTTCCTGCACAACCTCGGCACCCGGCGCGCGGTGGTCAACCTGGGCTCGCTCTTCCCCGAGGCGGACATGCCGAACGACGTGCTCGCCGACCGGGACTACCCACCGGTCGGCAAGCTCGACGCGCTGGAGCTGGCCGGCTACGGCTACCGCTGGATCCGGCTGTTCCGCTCGGACTCGGTCGAGTAGTGGCCCCGGCGGTCAGGGCGGTCGGGCCCGCTCAGGTGGCGGAGCGGGTGCGGCCCAGCCAGAGCAGGCCGAGCACCGGCAGCACCAGCGGGACGTAGCCGTAGCCGCCACCGAAGTCCGACCAGACGGTGTCGTCCGGGAAGAGGGCCGGGTCGAACAGGCTCAACGCACCGACCCCGAGCACCCCGACGAGTTCCACGGTGCAGCAGACCAGGGCGGTACGCCGGCCGGCCCGGTCGCCCTTCGCCAGCCCGACGGTCGCCACGATGTAGATCACGGCGGCGAGCGCGGAGAGCAGGTAGGCAAGCGGCGCCTCGTCGAACTTCGTGATTATCTGCACCCCGGCCCGGCAGCTCGCCGCGATGGCGAAGAGCAGGTAGACGGCGACCAGCGCCCGCCCCGGGCCGCTGTTGACCCGCCGGGGCGCCGGTCCGGGACCGGTCGGGGTGGCCGGGTCGGAGGTCGTCGGCTCAGCCACCGGGCAGCTGCCAGGTCTGTTGCAGCCGGAGCACTACCACCGGGACCACCAGGCAGACGACGGTGACGATCACCGAACCCCAGCGGGTCGGCTCCATCCGGGCCAGCACGCCGGCCAGCGGCGGCAGGCAGACCAGGGTGACCAGGTAGCCGGCGAAGGTGCCGGCCTCGGCGGGCTGCTCGCCGCCGATCCAGGCGGCCACCGCGGTGGCGGCGAGCGCGAGCAGCACCAGCTCCAGCACGGCCAGGCCGGCGAGGTGCGAGACGTCCGGCGGCCGGTTGCGCATCGTCGTCACCAGGCTCCAGCCGGCGAGTACGAGCGACAGCACGATCGAGGAGGCGACCAGGAAGTCGTTCATCGGCGGGCACCGGGGCGGATGCCGGTGCGCGGCGGCGACGCGGCGGCGCGGAACCGGTCTCGACTCACCCGGGCAGTCTACTAACCCACGTAGTAGGGCGCCGGGACGGGGCTCGTTCCGGGCGGGGCTCGTTCCGGGCCGCCATCTTCATTTTACGGGCGTGGCAAGTCCCTCGCGTCGGCGCGAATGATGATTTCTCGGCCCTGACCGGTACATATGCTCGCCGGAGTCACTTCGCAGACGCATCCGGGGGAGCACTGTGTCCGACGCCAGAACCCAGGAGATCGCCGCCGAGCAACGGGTCGTCGACCGGGTCTACGCGCGACTCGACGTACTGCGGGAGCAGGCCGCCGCCGTCGCCGACGAGGGACGGCAGCGGGCGGCAGCCGGCCCGCTCACCGGGCTCGTCGAACGGGACGCGATGGCGCACCGAGCCGCCACCCGGCTGCGGGCGCTCGACGCCGAGGCCGAGGGACTCGTCTTCGGGAGGCTCGACTTCGACGACGGCGAGACCTACCGGATCGGGCGGCTCGGCGTACGCGAGGGCATCGAACCGCTGCTCGTCGACTGGCGGGCACCGGCCGCCGCGCCGTTCTACCGGGCCACCCCGGGTGAACCGCTCGGGGTGGTACGCCGTCGGGTGATCATCTGCCGGGGCGCGGAGGTGGTCGACCTCGACGACGACGTACTCTCCCCGGACGCGGCGGAGGACCTGCGGGTACTCGGCGAGGGGGCACTGCTGGCCGCGCTGCGCCGCTCCCGTGGCCCGCACATGCGGGACATCGTCACCACCATCCAGCGGGAGCAGGACGAGGCGATCCGGGCACCCGCCCGGGGCGTCACCCTGATCACCGGCGGGCCGGGTACCGGCAAGACCCAGGTGGCGCTGCACCGGGCGGCGTACCTGCTCTACACCGACCGGGGCCGGTTCACCGACGGCCGGATCCTGGTGGTGGGTCCGTCGACCGTCTTCACCAACTACATCGGCCGGGTACTGCCCTCGCTCGGCGAGGAGAGCGTGCACCTGCGAGCCATCGGCGAACTCGTCGACGGGGTGGCCGCCACCCGGCGGGATCGGGCCGAGGTGGCCCGGGTCAAGGGTGACGAGCGGGTCCGGAACGTGCTGGCCGAGCTGGTCTGGCAGACCCCGCCGAGCGCACCGGAGCGGCTCCGGATCGTCTACGCCGGGCAGGTGCTCACCCTGCACGGAGCCGACCTGACCGCCGCCCGCGCCCGGGTACGGAACCGCTGCGCGGAGACCGGCACACTGCCGAACGCCGCCCGCCGGGCCGCCGCCGCGACCCTGCTGGACGCGCTCTGGGACCGGGTGCACGGCGGTCACCTGGACCGGGACCTCTTCACCGAGGACGTCGGGGACCGCGGCGAGTTCCACCGGTTCCTCCGGGCCTGGTGGCCGGTGCTGACCCCGACGGCCGTACTCGGCTGGCTCGCCGATCCCGCCCGGGTGGTCGGGCTGGACGACGACCGGGCCGCCGAGCTGCTGGCCGCCTCCTACCGACGCCGGCCGGACGACCGGTCCGTGGACGACCGGTCCGTGGACGACTGGTCCGTGGACGACTGGTCCGTGGACGACGTGCCGCTGCTCGACGAGCTGGCCCAACTGCTCGGCGAGCCGCCGCCCGCGCCGAAGGCACCGGAGCCGGAGTGGCAGCTACGCGAGCTGGGCGTCGGTGCGCGGACCGTGCGGACCTTCGTGCTGAGCTGCGGCCTGCGCGAGGGCTGGGAGCTGTACGCGCCGGGCCTGCCGACCCCGATGGCGCTGGCCGGGCCGGGGATCGACAACGACGCCACCGGCGCCGCCCAGCGCTGGGCCGAGGCGGTGATCCTGCGGGAAGGTCACCGGGTGGTCGGCTGGACCGACGGCTTCGACCCGCACGGGGAGGAGGGCTACGTGCCACTGCTGGCCGAGCCACTGCCGGTGGCGGAACCCGACGACGAGCCGTCCGGTGACGACCCCTACCTGCACGTGATCCTGGACGAGGCACAGGACCTGTCGCCGATGGAGTGCCGGATGATCGCCCGCCGGGCCGAGTACGCCTCGATGACGGTTGTCGGCGACCTCGGCCAGGCGACCCATCCGCTGGCCACCGACTCCTGGCCGGAACTGCTCGCCCGGCTCGGCAAACGCGAGGTACGGACGCTGGAGCTGAACACCGGCTACCGGGTGCCCCGGCTCGTCGCCGAGTACGCGGCCCGGATGCTCGCCCCCGGCATCGCGCCGACCCGGTCGTACCGGGCCGGCGGCAGCCTGTCGGTGCGGCAGGTGGACGACCTGCCGGCCGCCGTCCGGGCAGCGGCCCGGCAGGCTCCGCCCGACGCCACGGTGGCGGTCATCGCCGCCGACGACACGGCCGACGAACTCGCTGCCGGGCTCGCCGACCTGCCATCCGTCGCCGTGGTGCCGGCCAGCCTGTGCAAGGGTCTGGAGTACGACCACGTGGTCGTTGTCGAACCGGCCGAGATCGTGGCCGCCGAACCCCGGGGCGGAAACCGGCTCTACGTGGCGCTGACCCGGGCCGTCGCGGGACTGGTGGTGCTGCACCGCGAGCCGTTGCCGGAGGCGCTGCGCGACTGAGGCCGGCCGGCGGGTGCGGAGGCACCGGGCGATCATGGCTGGACGATCAGTGTCTTCTATGATTGGGCCGCCCCGCACCGCCACCTCACCGGGAGCCCCACCGCGTGGACCTGTCCGGCATCGACGCGCGCTCCGCGTTGCTGATCGCCGGTGGACTGGTGCTGTTCTCGTTGCTCCTGCTCGCCGTGTTGGCGGACCGGCCGAGAGGCCCCCGCCCCGATCTGACCCGGCTGCGTGCCGCCGTGGCCGAGCTGGAGGCGTACGCGATGGCCGTGCAGACCGACGCCGGCCGCGCCGCCGCCGTGGCCACCGCGGCCCGGGTGGCGCTGGTGGAGGCCGAGCGGTGCCGGGACGCGGCCTGGGCCGACCAGGAGGCGGCGGAGCGGGAGTACGACCGGGTGTGGCGGACGGTGCTCGCCGCCCGGGAGGCGAGCACGGTCGGAGCACCGGTCGCCGACGCTGAGCCGGACCCGGAGCGGGAACGTGCGGTGTCCCGGGCGGCGCTGGCGGCGTACCGCCGCGGCGACCTGTCACTGACGCAGCTGCGCGAGGTGTTCCGGCGCAGCGGGAACTGGGTGCCGATCCAGGAGGAGCGGGAACGGCAGCTCGACCTGGTCTGGTTGCGGTTGGCCGAGGCGCGGCGGGCGTACGACCGGTCCGCCGCGCTGGCCCGGCGCGCCGAGCAGGAGGTCGCGGTCGCCGAGGCCGCCGCCTGGGAGCTGCGTACCGAGGCGGACCGGTCGATGGCCGAGGTGCGGGAGGCGTACGACACCGTCCAGCGGTTCAGCCAGCGGCACGGCGGCCGGCCCCGGCGGCGTCGACCGGGGGCACGTTAGCTCACATCCCTGGGCCGGCCGAATGTGTTAGGAAGAATTTCCTGCTCGGAGTGCATCAAGAGGGGGATCCCCGTGCTCACGTTCGGACTGTTCGGCACCGGTGTCTGGGCCACCGAGGTGCACGCCGCCGCGCTCGCCGGGCATCCCCGGGCCCGGCTTGCCGGGGTCTGGGGCCGGGACCCGGTCAAGGCGGGCGCGCTCGCCGAGCGGTACGGCGTGCCGGCCTACTCCGACGCCGACGCGCTGATCGAGGACGTGCAGGCGGTCTCGGTGGCGCTGCCGCCCGACGTGCAGGCCGACCTGGCGGTCCGGGCCGCCACCGCCGGCCGGCACCTGCTGCTGGACAAGCCGCTGGCACTGACCCTGCCGGACGCCGACCGGGTCGTGTCGGCCGCCGCGCAGAGCGGGATCGCCTCGGTGGTCTTCTTCACCAACCGCTTCCAGCCGGCCATCGCCACCTTCCTGGCCAGCGCGGCTGCCACCGGTGGCTGGCACGGCGCCCGGGGAGTGCACTACGCGTCGATCTTCCAGCCCGGCAACCCGTACGGCGGATCGGCCTGGCGACGCGAGCACGGCGCGCTCTGGGATGTCGGCCCGCACGCGCTCTCCCTGGTCCTGCCGGTGCTCGGCCCGGTGACCCAGGTTGCCGCGATGGGCGGGCCCCGGAACAGCGTGCACCTGACGCTGGCGCACGGCGAGGCGGCGACCAGCACCCTGTCGCTGGCCCTGGACGCGCCGCCCGCCTCGGCCGCAGTCGGGTACGCCTTCCACGGCGAGGACGGGATCGGCGTGGTGCCGGACCGGGACGCCGCCCCGGTCGACGCGCTCCGGCTGGCGATCGA
This sequence comes from Plantactinospora sp. WMMB782, assembly GCF_049179135.1. NCBI lineage: Bacteria > Bacillati > Actinomycetota > Actinomycetes > Micromonosporales > Micromonosporaceae > Plantactinospora > Plantactinospora sp. WMMB782. The sequence continues at coordinate 3,974,314 of NZ_JBMHMC010000007.1, forward strand.
GCAGCTCTGCACGGAGGTCGACAGCGGCAGCCGCGACCAGCAGTGCGACGTCCGGTTCGGCCGGCAGGTGGTCGCGGTGCTCGCCGCAGCCGAGACCGCTCGCGACCAGGGCCGCACGGTCACCCTGCCATCCTGAGGGCCGACCCGCCCGGCCCAGCGGCCCGCGAACGCGCGGACGACGGGGCCGGTGCGGCCGGAAGTGGTCGCAGGTTGGACCCATCCGGCGGGCCGGTGGCGCCGAATAACGTCTGTGCCATGCCGGCACCGGACGGGAGGTTGTCGACCATGAAACCGGGTGACCCGGGAGCCGACCGGTCGGATCCGACCGAGGGGGCCGGGCAGCCGCGTCGGCTCCGGCCCGAACGGCTCATGGCGGTGCCGACACAACGGGCCGGCGAGCCGGGCCGGACCGTACCGACCGACGGCGCCAGCGAACCGGAACGCCTGCTGCGGGCCGTCGCCCGGGGCGACGAGGCGGCCTTCGGCCAGCTCTACGAGATCGTCGCGCCCCGGGTGTTCGGCCTGGTCCGGCGGGTGCTGCGCGATCCGGCCCAGGCCGAGGAGGTGGCCCAGGAGGTGCTTGTCGAAATCTGGCGTACCGCCGGCCGGTTCGATCCGGCCCGGGGCTCGGCGACCGCCTGGATGTTCACCATCGCACACCGCCGGGCCGTCGACCGGGTCCGCACCGAGCAGGCCAGGGTGGACCGGGCCGCCAGGCTCGCCGTCGCGAGCGGGCAGACCCCGTACGACGACGTGGTGGAGACGGCCACGACCAGGCTGGAACAGCAGCAGGTCCGGCGCTGCCTGGACGGGCTCACCGAGTTGCAGCGGCAGGCAATCACCATTGCCTACTACGGCGGGCACACGTACCCCGAGGTTGCCCGGCTGCTGGAAACCTCGCTGCCGACGGTCAAGACCAGGATGCGGGACGGCCTGATCCGGCTGCGCGACTGCCTGGGTGTGGAGGTGACTCGCTGATGACCGACATCCACGCGCTGGTCGGCGCCTACGTCCTGGACGCGGTGAACGACATCGAGCGGGCCGCCTTCGCCCGGCACCTGGCCGGCTGTGACACCTGCGCGGTCGAGGTGGCCGAACTGCGGGAGACCGTCGCCCGGCTGGCCGGGCCGACCTGGTCGGTGCCGCCGCCCGGGATGCGGGCCGAGGTGCTGGACCGGGTCCGGCGTACCCGGCAACTCCGGCCGGGCCGCGCCGACCCGGAGGGTTCGCCGGCCCTGTCGCGGTGGCGCCGCTGGACGGCAGCGGCGGTCGCCGCCGGCATCCTGGCCGCCGGCGCCGGCGCGCTCGGCTACACCCTTCAGGAGCAGCGGGTACGCGAGCAGCGGACGGTCGCCGAGGCGGCCCGGGCCGAGGCCGAACGGATCCGCTCGGTGCTGGCCGCTCCGGACGCGGTGCTGCACGGCGGCGCCGTGACCGGAGGCGGGCGGATCAGCCTGGTGACCTCGGAGAGTCTGGACGCCGGTGTGGTGCTGCTCGGCGGCGCTCCGGCACCCGGACCGGACCGGGCCTACCAGTTGTGGCTGCTGCGCGGCGGGCAGCCGGCCGACGCGGGCGTACTGGCCGCCGACGCCGCCAGCGCCACCAGGCTGATCACCGGGGTACGCGGTGCCGACGGGCTGGGCCTGACGGTGGAGCCGGCGACGGGTTCGACGCAGCCGACCCTGCCGACCGTGGCCGAGGTGCCGATCACCTGACCGGACCCATCTGTCGGCGGGTCGGCTCCGAATCCCTGGTGAGGTCGCCGTAGCGGCGGCGACCACCACCACAACAGGGAGTGCTCTTCGCCGCCGGACTCTTCGTGATCGGTAAGGCCGCGAACATCGTCGCGCTGAACGGCGCCGACAACCTGCTGCACCTCGGGTTGGGCCTGGTCCTCACGGCGATCGGCTTCGGTGCCGACCGCACGGCTAGTTGAGTTCCGAGCACGCTTCCGGCTGAGTTCCGGGCGTCTTCCCGAGGAATTTCGGAGCCGGACCAATCCGGATGAGATGCGGTGACGAATCACTAGTAGTCAGCCATGAGATGAAATGAAGGGGACTTCCTATCATGCGTACCAAGACTTTCGCGCCGGTGATGGTGGCCACGGCCTGCGTCCTGGCGCTCGGCGCCTGCGGCGGCGACCCGGCGGACGAGGCGGGCAGCGCCCCGGCGACCAGTGCGCCGCCGATGGCGACCAGCGCACCGGCGATGATGGACGGCGAGTTCGGCCCCGGCTGTGCCGCCGTGCCGACCGACGCGACGAACCCGGGCAGCTTCGAGGCGATGGCGAAGGTGCCGGTGGCCACCGCCGCCAGCGGCAACCCGATGCTCTCCACACTGGTCAGTGCGGTCAAAGAGGCGGATCTGGTCGACTCGCTCAACAGCGCCGACGACGTCACCGTCTTCGCGCCCACCAACGACGCGTTCGAGAAGATTCCCGAGGCCGACCTGAACAAGGTGATGGCCGACAAGAAGATGCTCGCCGGGGTGCTCACCTACCACGTGGTGCCGGGCAAGCTCGCCCCGGCACAGCTCGCCGGCTCGCACAAGACGCTGCAGGGCGGCACCGTCACCGTGACCGGCTCCGGCACCGACTTCAAGGTCGGCCCGGAGGCGACCGTGGTCTGCGGCAACGTCCAGACCGCGAACGCGGTGGTGTACCTGGTCGACTCCGTCCTGATGCCGCCGTCCTGACCCCGACGCCCCGGGCTGCCGATGGGCTCGGCGGTTCTCGTTCCCGAGGGAGGAGAGAGCAATGGCAGCGCCGCGCGGGGCCGAACCGGCCCGGAGCCGTGGACGTCTGGGGCAGCCGTTCGGTCGAGGTCTCGCCGGACTGCTCGGCGGGGCCGCCGGGGTGGCGGTGGCGCAACTCGTCGCCGCCGCCACCCGGCCGCAGGCCGGTCCACTGGTCGCGGTCGGGTCCGCCGTCGTCGACGCGGCACCCACCCCGCTGAAGGAGTTCGCGGTCCGGACCTTCGGCACGTACGACAAGCCGGTGCTACTCGGCGGGATCGGGCTGCTGCTCGCCGCGTTCGCCGTACTCACCGGGCTGCTGGCGGCGCGGCGCCCGATCGTCGGAGTGGCCGGCGCCGTGTTGTTCGGGTTGGTCGGCGCCGTTGCCGCACTGACCCGGCCGGCGGCCGGCCCCGCCGACCTGCTGCCCTCCGCCACAGGCGCCATGGTCGCCGCGATCGTGCTGCACCAACTGCCGCGCCGCGCGGTCGGGGCGGTCCGGTCCGGTCCGCCGCCGTTCGGGGCCGGAGCGGACCGGACGACCGAGGGGGCGTCCGGTCCCGGCGGAGCCGAGCCGGTTTCCCCGCCGGCGCCGGATGTCGCCGCGCCCGAACCCGAGCCCGGAGGCGCGGGGTCGACCCGACGGAACTTCGTCCGGGCCGCGACTGTCGTGGCCGGCGGAACCGTGCTCACCGGCGCCGCCGGCTACCTGCTGACGCAGATCAGGAACCGGGACGCCGCGCGGTCGAGGCAGACCGTACGGCTTCCGGCAGCGGCCCGACCGGCCGGCCCGCTGCCGGCCGGCGTACAGCCGGGCTTTCACACCCCGAACGCTGAGTTCTATCGCGTCGACACCGCCCTGACGGTGCCCCGCCTCGAGGTCGACGATTGGCGACTGCGGATCCGAGGCCGGGTCGACCGGCCGGTCGAGTTGCGCTTCACCGACCTGCTCCGGCGCGAGCTGGTCGAGCGGGACATCACGCTCAACTGCGTCTCGGGCGAGGTCGGCGGCCCGTACGTCGGCACGGCCCGCTGGCTCGGCGTACTCCTCGCGCCGCTGCTGCGGGAAGCCGGCATCCAGGCCGGCGCCGACCAGGTGGTGGCCCGGTCCGTCGAGGGGATGACTATCGGCACACCCGTCGAGACAGTGCTGGACGGCCGGGACGCGATGCTCGCGGTCGGGATGAACGGCGAGCCGCTGCCGCACGACCACGGTTTCCCGGTCCGGATGCTCACCCCCGGCCTGTACGGCTACGCCGGCGCCTGCAAGTGGTTGACCGAGCTGGAGCTGTCGACGTTCGACGACTTCGACGCGTACTGGGTACGGCGGGGCTGGGCGGCGAGGGCACCGGTGAAAACGGCCTCCCGAATCGACCGTCCCGCACCGTTCGCCCGGCTGTCAGCCGGCCCGGTGCGGGTGGCCGGGGTGGCCTGGGCGCAGCGGCGCGGAATCCGGGCGGTCGAGGTGCAGGTCGACGACGGGCGGTGGCAGCCGGCGAGCCTGGCCCCGGTCCCGTCCGCCGACACCTGGGTGCAGTGGCGGTACGAGTGGCGTGCGTCCACCGGGGCACACATCCTACGGGTACGGGCGGTCGACGGCCGGGGCGAGGTGCAGACCGGGCAACGGGCCACCCCGTTCCCGTCCGGCGCGACGGGCTGGCACACCGTCTCGGTGACGGTCGGCTGAACGTCCCGTCCGTGCCCGGCCGGCCGAAAGTGCCGGGAATAGGACAGGGCACGGAAATGGGGCAGGGCCCGGGAATCGAGCGGGGCACCGGTCGACGGTGTGGCTAGCCCCACCCCGGGTCGGCGGGTTTCGGCAGTATCGCCGCCGGACGGGACTGGTCAGACTGGGGCGCATGGCAACCAGAGCGCTTCGCACCAGCGGTCTCGCCCTGCTGCACGGAGCGGCGCTGGCCGGGCTGGGGCTGGCCGGGGCGGTGCTGCTCCTGGTGCACCTGGTCTTCTTCGTGCCGGGGTTCGGGCTCGGGCTGGTCTTCCTGGTGCCGCTGCCGATCCTGGCCGGGCGGTACCTGACCAACCTGGTCCGGCGGCTGGCCGGCGCCGGCGGCGCACCGATCGGGTCGCCGTACCGGCCCCGGCCCGAACCGCCGCGACCGGAGGAGAGCGGGCGCTACCCGCACGACAACCGGCTCTACCGGCGGCCCTGGGTGCCCGCCTTCCTCCGTTGGCTGGACTGGGTGCTCGGCGACCCGGCCAGCTACCGCGACCTGGGCTGGATGATCACCACCCCGGTGGTCGGTACGCTGCTCGGCGGTCTTCCGGTCGCGCTGCTCGCCGCCGGCGCCTGGTACGCGCTCGGCAACGCCGGACGGCACTGGTGGGCCCTGCCGGCCGGGCTCGCCGTCGCCGCCGCCGGGCTGGCGGTCGCCCCCTGCCTGCTCGCCACCCACCGGCGCTGGACCCACTGGTGGCTGGGGCCGGAGCAGCGGCAGCCCGGCCGGCTCCGGATCTGGTACGGCCGGCAGCTCCTCCTGCTGCTGCGCCTGGCCGCGCTGCTCGGGCTGAGCCTGCTCGCCCTGCCGCTGGCCGCCGCCTCCGTGATCGGCCTGGTACTGGCCTACGGGCTCGGTGCCGTCGTGGTGCTGCCGCCGATGCTGGAGAACCAGCGCTGCCTGCCGGAGCTGCGTCGGAAGCTGGCCGGGCGGTGGAGCGGGGTCGAGGTGGCCACGCCGTACCGGCCCCGGCCCGGGGTGCCGCAGCCCCGGCCGGACGGCCGCTACCAGGTGGGGAACAACCTCTACCGGACGGCCCGGTGGGCGGCGTACCACGAGCGGCTGCGCTCGCTCGTCCGCGATCCGGCGAACTGGCGGGATCTCGGCTTCCTGCTGCTCGACCCGGTGGTCGGCGGGTTGGCCCTGGCCGCACCGCTGGCGGCGATCGGCTACGGCATCTTCGGCCTGGCCCTGCCCCGGTTCTGGATGACCGTCGGGTTGGTGCCGGACGAGGGCGGCGACTGGTACGCCTCGGTCGCCGGCTACGACGCGGCGGCGATCCCGGTCGGGCTGGCCCTGGTCGCGCTCGGCCTGCTGGCCGGTCCGGTGGTGCTCCGGTCCAACGGCCGGTGGGTGGCGCTGCTGCTGGCCCCGACCGCCGGGGCCCGGCTGGCGTCGCGGGTCCAGCGGCTGACCGAGACCCGGGCCGACGCCACCGAGAGCCAGGCCGCCGAGCTGCGCCGGATCGAACGCGACCTGCACGACGGCGCCCAGGCCAGGCTGGTCGCGATGGGCATCAACCTCGGCAACATCGAGTACCTGATGGACCGGGATCCGCAGGCGGCCAGGGCGCTGCTGGCCGAGGCGCGGCAGGCGTCGGCGAAGGCACTCGACGAGCTGCGCGACCTGGTCCGGGGAATCCATCCCCCGGTACTCGCCGAACGCGGGCTCGCCGACGCCGTCCGGGCGCTGGCCCTGGACATCCCGGTCCGGACCGAGGTGACCGTCGCGCTGCCGGGCCGGCTGGAGCAGCCGATCGAGTCGGCGGCCTACTTCGCGGTGAGCGAACTGCTGACCAACGCGGTCAAGCACGCCCGCGCCGACCGGATCACCGTGCAGCTCGGGTACGTCGACGGCCGGCTGCGGATCGTGGTGGCCGACGACGGGCGGGGCGGCGCGGACGAGGCCCGGGGCAGTGGGCTGCGCGGCATCGCCCGCCGGCTCGGTACATTCGACGGCGTCGTCGACCTGAGCAGTCCACCGGGCGGCCCGACGACGGTGACCCTGGAGGTGCCGTGCGCGTTGTCCTCGCCGAGGACCTCTATCTCCTGAGGGACGGCCTGGCCCGGATGCTCACCGCGCACGGCTTCGAGGTGGTGGCGGCGGTGGAGACCGGTCCGGAGCTGCTGGCGGCGTTGCTGGAGCTGCGCCCCGACGTGGCGGTGGTGGACGTACGCCTGCCGCCGACCCAGACCGACGAGGGGCTGCAGGCCGCGCTCGCCGCCCGCCGGAAGGTACCCGGGTTGCCGGTGCTGGTGCTCTCCCAGCACGTCGAGCAGCTCTACGCCCGGGAGCTGCTGGCCGACGGCACCGGCGGGATCGGCTACCTGCTCAAGGACCGGGTCTTCAACGCGGAGCAGTTCGTCGACGCGGTGCGCCGGGTGGCCGGCGGCGGTACGGCGATGGACCCGGACGTGATCGCCAAGCTGCTGGCAAGGAGCAGCCGGGACGCGCCGATGGCCCGGCTGACCGCCCGGGAGCGGGAGGTGCTGGAGCTGATGGCGGAGGGGCGCTCCAACAGCGCCATCGGGCAGCGGCTCTTCCTCAGCGAGAGTGCGGTCGGCAAGCACACCGCCAGCATCTTCGGCAAGCTCGACCTGGCACCCTCGGACGACGACAACCGCCGGGTGCTGGCCGTCCTGGCATACCTGGACGGCGCTGCCGGCGGTTGACGTCCGGTTCGGTCGCGACCGGGCCGCGGTCACTCCCTGCCGCAGAGGGCGTTGCCGACCAGGGTGTCCATGGCGCGCTGCTGGCGTATGTGGTCCTCGGGGGCGCGGCCGAGCACACTGGACATCGACACGACGACACTGCGCCGCCCGTCGGCGGTGACCCCGCTGTCGGTGATGTAGCCGCCGTCCCCGCCGCCGTGGCTCCAGTACGTGCCGCCGCAGGGCAGCGGCCGCTCGAACAGGCCGAGACCGTAGCGGGTGTCGGGTAGCAGCTCGGCGAAATCCGGGCCGATCGGCATCGTCCGGGTCATCTCGGCGAGCTGGGCCGGCCGGAGGAGCCGGCCGCCGAGCAGGGCCCGGAAGAACGTGTTCAGGTCCCGGGTGGTGGAGATGACCGCCCCCTCGGGGTCGGCGACGATCTGGTCGGTGACGTCCACCAGGGTCGGTGTGTCGAACGGCTGGTACGCCCGGGCGTGCGGCTCCGGCAGTGTCGGCGTACGCCCCGGCCAGCTCGTACCGGTCAACCGGAGCGGCTTGATGATGCGGCTGGAAACCTCCTCGTGCCAGGGTCGGCCGGTGACCCGTTCGATGATCAGGTCGACCAGAACGAAGCCGGTACTGGAGTAGCGCCACGCCGTACCGGGTGGAAAGGCCGGTGGGTGCTTCAGCGCCCGGGCCACCAACGACTCCGGAGTGTGCACGTCGTCGCGGTGCCGCCGGTAGTCCTCCGCCGAGGCGTGGTCCGGGAAGTCGTCGGGCATCCCGCTGGTGTGTTGGAGGAGCTGCCGTACGGTGATCCGGCGCCCGTCGTTTCCGTTGCCCCGGACCAGGCCGGGCAGCCAGCGTTCCACGGTGTCGTCCAGGCCGAGCCGCCCCTCGCCGACGAGTTGCAGTGCCACCACCGCGACGAACGACTTCGCGGTACTGGCGATCCGGAAATGCCCGTCCGGCGGCACCGGACGCTTGCCGGGCAGGTCGGCGACGCCGCTGGTGGCGACCTGCGAGGTGCCGTCCGGCAGCACCAGCCGGGCCTGCACGCCGGTCACCCCGAGGGCGGTGAGCGCGTCGGCGTCCCCGCGCAGGCGCTCCAGGTCCTGGCGGTGGGTGGGTTTGGGTTTGGGTTCGGGTCCGGCGTTGCCGGCGACCACCGTCGCCGCGCCGCCGAGGGCGGCCAGCGTCGCGACGACGACGGTGGCGCGCAGGAGCGAGAATCTCATGGCGGGGACGCTAGGCCGCCGTATCGGGCTGACTCGATACCCCGGACCGGCCGGAAAATGGTACCGCTGGCTGTAGTGCCATCCCGCCGTCGCCCGGTGAGGCTGGAGAGCGATGCGCGAAGGAGAAGACCGGGCCCGGGTGTGGTGGGCGACGGGATACCTGCTGGGCACGCTGGCCAGCGCGGTACTGACCGTGCCGCTGCTGCCGCTGCTCGGCCATCCCGCCGTGCTCCGCCGGTGGGCGGCCTGGCACGAGCGGCGGGCCGGCCGGCTGTGCCGGGTCGCCGTGCCGCCGCACCGGATCCGGCCGCGCCGGGCGCTCGGCTGGCTGCCGGCGCATCTCGCGATCGGGCTGCCGGCCGGTGCCGTGGCGCTGGTCTGCCTCGGCAACCTGCTGTTGGCGGCGGTGGTGACGCCACTGTGGTGGGCGTTCCCCGTCGGTGACCCGGCCCGGCTGCTGGTCGAGGTGCCGGTGACCGGCTGGGCCACGGCGCTGACCCTCGGGCCGGTGCAGGTCGCCGGGCTGGCGGCGGTGGCGTACTGGAGCTTCCCCCGGCTTGCCGGGGCGCACGCCCGGGTCTGCCTGGCTGTCCTGGCGCCGTCGGCGGCGGAGCGGCTCGCCGACCGCGTCGCGGTGCTGACCCGGACTCGCGCCGACGTGCTGGAGGCGCACGGTGCCGAGCTGCGCCGGATCGAGCGGGACCTGCACGACGGCACCCAGGCCCGGCTGGTGGCGATCGCCATCCGGTTGGCGGTGGCCCGGGACCGGCTGCCGGGCGATCCGGAGGCGGTGGCCGAGCTGCTCCGGGAGGCGCACGAGGGGACGGAGGAGGCGATGACCGAGCTGCGCGAGGTGATCCGGACGATCTATCCGCCGGTCCTCGCCGACCAGGGCTTGGCCGGTGCGCTGCGTACCGTGGTGGCCCGCAGCGGGGTACCGGCCGAGCTGGAGGTGGGGGAGTTGGCCGAGATGCCGGTCGCGGTGCAGGCGGTGGCGTACTTCGCGGTCACCGAAGGGCTGAGCAACGTCGCCCGGCACGGTCGGGCCGACCGTGCCCTGGTGCGGGTGTCCCGGCAGGACAACCTGCTCCGGGTCACCGTCGTGGACGACGGGATCGGCGGGGCGGACGAGCGGGGCGGTAGCGGCCTGTCCGGCATCCGCCGCCGGGCCGCCGCGCTGGACGGCACCGTGACGGTGCGAAGCCCGGCCGGTGGGCCGACCGAGATCACGGTGGAGTTGCCGTGCGGGTGGTGATCGCCGAGGACAACGTGCTGCTCTCCGCCGGGCTGGAGCTGCTGCTGGGCAGCCGGGGCTGCCGGGTCGCGGCGGTCGCCGCGGACGTCGACGGCTTCCTCGCCGCCGTCGACGCGCACCGGCCGGACGCCACTATCGTCGACGTACGGCTGCCGCCCTCCTTCCGCGACGAGGGCATCCGGGCGGCGCTGCGGGCCCGCCGCGCCCACCCCGACCTGCCGGTACTTGTGCTGTCACAGTACGTCGAGCAGGCGTACGCCACCGAGCTGCTCTCCGGCGGACGGGGCGGGATCGGCTACCTGCTGAAGGACCGGGTCAGCCGGGTGGACGAGTTCCTCGACGCGCTGCACCGGGTCGCCGCCGGGGGGACCGCGCTCGATCCGGAGGTGGTCGCGCAGTTGCTCACCCGTTCCGGTGGCGACCCGATTGCGGCGCTGACCCGCCGGGAGCGGGAGGTGCTGGCGCTGATGGCGGAGGGGCACGACAACGCGGCGATCGCGGCCCGACTCTTCGTCACCGACAACGCCGTGCACAAGCATGTGGGAAACGTTTTCGCCAAGCTGGGACTGGTCACCGCCGACAGCGGTCATCGCCGGGTTCGGGCCGTACTCGCGTACCTCCAGCGGCAGGGCTGACACCCCCCGGTCGCTCGCCGTCGGTCAGGAGAGTTCGATTATCGCGTCGCCGATCTCGGTCGGGGTCTGGAAGTGCTCGACCGGCAGCGACTGGAGCAGCTTGAGGGTCTGGGTGTCGACACCGGTCTCCTGGGCCCAGCGCACCAGGTCCTCCTTCGACACCGGGTAGTCCAGCCCGGCGAGCGACTCCTGCAACTGGATGGCGTTGGCTCGCATACCGGCCGGATACCCGGTTTCGTCCCACCCACACCACGGGTTTGCCGGTGCGGTCCGCGGGGTAGCCGCCGCCCATGCTGGTATCCCGGCTCGGGGCGGCGGACGACTTCGACCCGCTGCTCGCGCGCATCGGCTCGGCCCGGGTGGTAATGCTCGGCGAGGCGAGCCACGGCACGTACGACTACTACCGGCTCCGTGAGCAGCTCACCCGCCGGCTGGTCGCCGAGTGCGGGTTCTCGTTCGTGGCGGTGGAGGGCGACTGGCCGGACTGCGACCTGGTGCACCGCTCGGTGGTCGGTGCGCCGGGCGGCGACGACGACCCGCAGCGCGCGCTGGAACGGTTCGAGCGGTGGCCGACCTGGATGTGGGCCAACGCCGAGGTGTCCCGGTTCTGCCGGTGGCTGCGGGCGTGGAACATCGACCGGCCGGACGGGTCGCGGGCCGGCTTCCACGGGCTCGACGTCTACAGCCTGTGGGACTCGATGCGGGCGATCCTGGACTACCTGGGCGAGGAGGACCCGGCGTCGCTGGAGACCGCCCAGGAGGCGTACCGGTGCTTCGAGCCGTACGGCAGCCGGATCGAGGAGTACGGGCTGGCCAGCCGGTTCGTCTCGGCCCGCTGCGAGGAGGAGGTGGTTCGGCTGTTGGCGCGTACCCGGGAACGGGCCGCCGCCGACGGCGCGGACGCCTTCTCGGCCTGGCAGAACGCGGCGGTGGTGGCCGGCGCGGAGAGGTACTACCGGGCGATGGTCGGCGGCGGCCCGCAGTCCTGGAACGTGCGGGACAGCCACATGATGGACACCCTCGACCGGCTGCTGGACCGGTACGGCCCGCGGTCCCGGGCGGTCGTCTGGGCGCACAACACGCACGTCGGTGACGCCCGGGCCACCGACATGGCGGCCGGTGGGATGGTCAACATCGGCCAGCTCGCCCGCGAGCGGTACGGCGCCGAGGACGTGGTGCTGGTCGGCTTCGGCAGCTACCAGGGCAGCGTGGTCGCCGCCGACCGGTGGGGCGCACCGGCCGAGGTGATGACCGTGCCGCCGGCCCGGCCCGGCTCGGTGGAGGAGCGGATGCACCACGTGCTGCCCGAGCGCGCGCTGCTGGTCTTCGACGCGGGTGACGGCGACCGGCCGGACTGGTTGGACGACGAGGCCGACCACCGGGCGATCGGGGTGGTCTACGACCCGTCGTTCGAGGCGTGGGGCAACTACGTGCCGACCCGGCTCGGCGACCGCTACGACGCCTTTCTCTGGTGCGACCACACCACCGCCCTGCACCCGCTGCCCGCCTCGGCCGCCCCCGGTGAACTGGAGACGTACCCCTCCGGCGTCTAGCGTTGGCGGTGCAGCTCAGCGCCAGCTTCGAGCCGCGAGAGACGGCGGCAGGAGGTTCTGGCGTGATACCACAGAGGCATCATGATGACCTGGTGGTATCACGCTCGCCGAGAACTCGCCGTGCGGGTGGCTCAGAGGTAGGGGTCGTGTGAGTTGACCAGGCGAACCGACCTGTCGTCGGCAAGCTCCGCCAGCAGTCGTTGCGTGTGGAGTCTGGCGGTTTCGTCGTGTTGCGTCGCGGCGGCGAACGCCTCGACTGCGGGCGGTGCGGTGCAGGCAAGCTGTGCGTGGTGGTAGATCGCGTCACCGACGTGCAGGAGTTCCTGCCCCTGGGCGGCGTTCTCGATCAGTACGCCGGCGTGTCCCGGCGAGTGGCCGGCCAACGCGACCAGACGGATCGATGCCGGGATGTCGTCGAGCGCCCAGCAGGCTTGTCCCCGCCACGGATGCGCCGGGGTGGGCGGGGGAGCCCACGCCACACGGTGCGCCCATTGTGCGGGCATGACACGTCCGTCACCGTCTTCAACAGCGGATCGACACGCGCTCGTGGCGTGAACGCGGGCCGCCGGGAGGTCGGCAAGGCCACCAACGTGGTCGCGGTGATGGTGAGTCAGAATCACATCGGAGATGTCTCCCGGATCCAGGCCCAGCGAGATGACGCGGGCAATGAGCGTCTCGTCGGGATCGAGTGCTGGGTTGACCTGCGCGATCCAGCCTTCACCCAGGCGAGGCCCGGGGGACTCGAGGTCCGCACATCCGATCCCGGTGTCGACGGCGATGAGCCGGCCTTCCAGCTCGATCAGGAGGCATCGGCAGACGAAGTGAGGTACCCCGAATACGGCTTGCCCGCCCGGGACGTTGAGGGTTCCGCAGTTGAGCTCGTGGATTCGCACTCGGTGCAGGGTAGAAGTTCGTGTCGGCACGAAGTCAACGATCATTGGCACATGCGCATGCAACTACTGCGAATCGGCGAGGCGGCCGAACGTCTCGGGGTCTCGGCACACCTCCTCAGGCATTGGGAGGTCGAAGGGGTGATCACTCCGCATCGCACCGCGAGCGGCGCCCGACGCTACGACCCGGAGTTGCTGGATGCGCTTTCGATCGCGATCAAGTGCCAGCAGGCCGGCATGTCGCTCAGCGTGATCGCCCAGCTGTTGAACGGCCGCCGACACGAGCGCCGGCGCCTCGTCGCCAAGCAGCGCGACGTGATCAACCGCCAACGTGCCCAACTCGAACGGGTCGCGGCCTTCCTCGATCACGTCCTGGAGTGTTCCCACCCCGTGCTTCGCGAGTGTCCCGCCTGTCAGGACTTCGTGTCGTCGGCGCCCTGAGCCACAACGGTTACTCGATCTCCTCGACGGCGCTGGCGCCTGAGCCTTCGCGGGATTCCCAGGTCCAGGTCTCGTCCAGCCGCAGCCGGCCGTCGGGCAGCTTCGATATGCGGCTGACGCAGTGCCCGGTGGCGGTCTGGCCGGCGGTGTTGAGCTGCACGTAGCGGAAGTCGAGGGTGTCACCGTCCCGGGTGCCGACCAGGTGGCCGGTCCGGATGCTGCCGCCGGCGTACCTCGCCGAGACCTCCCCGCCGCGTTCCCGGTAGTCGAAGACGGTCGCGGTGCCGACCTCGCCGCCGTCGACCTCGGCGACCGCGCGGAACCGCCGGCCGTGCAGCGACGGCAGCCCGGTCCCGGGTACTCCGTCGGCCAGCACCCGAGCGAAGCAGACCTGGTTGTACGGGCTGTCGCCGTAGGCCGGGATCTCGTGGTAGCCGGCCGAGCGGTAGAGTTCCGCAGCCTCCGGCAGCGAGCGGTGGGTGCCGAGCCGGACGGTGTGCAGTCCCCGGCTCACCGCCTGCCGCTCCAGCTCCCCGAGCAGCCGCCGGCCGAGCCCGAGCCCGCGGGCGTCCCGGTGCACCCAGAGGTGGCACAGTTCGGCCACCCCCGGTGCCAGGGTGCGGATGCCGCCGCAGCCGACCGGCCGGGTCTGCTCGTAGGCGACCAGGAACGCGCCGGCCCCGCCGCTGACCTGGTCCGGGCTGACCAGGGCGGTCCGGTCGTAGCCCTCGGGGAACCGGGTGGCGAGTTCGGCGGCGTACTCGGCCAGGCAGCGCCGGGCGGCGACCGAGTCGGCGTCGGTCGGCTCGACCGTGACGGCGGCCAGCCGGAGCAGCCGGCGGGTACGCCGTTGTGCCTCGATCAGCTCGGCCCGCTGGGCGGCGGTGAGCGGGGCGAGCAGTTCACCGGCCGCGGCGGTCGACCGGCGGTCCAGTTCGGCGAGTTCGGCGGTGCCGGCGTCGGTAAGTTCGGCGACCCGGACCCGGCCGTCCGTCTCGTGCGTCCGGAGCCGGACCAGGCCCTGCCCGGCGAGTGAGCGCAGTGACCGACTCAGATAGCCGGAGTCCCAGCCGAGTCGGGCGCGCAGATCGCGGACCGAGGCGCCGGTGCCGATCTCGTAGAGCAGCCGCGCCTCGCTCAGCGGCCGGTCCTGGCCGAGGTAGCGGTCGGTGAGCAGCCCGAGCCGCTGCGAGTAGTAGCGGTTGAAGTCGCGGACCGACCGGGCCTGGTCGAGGATCGCCGCCTGTTCCGCTGTCGCCGCCTGTTCCTGTGTGGTCGCCTGTGTCGTCGCCGTCATTTCTCTGACTATAGTCAGAGATCGGTCGCCGGTCAGTCCTTCGGCGCGCGGATCAGTTCTCCGGTACGCCGGTCCGGAACTCCGGCGGGTCGTGCATCAGGAAGTCCCGGTGACTGATGTTCCAGGCGTACGCGCCGGCCATCTCGAAGACGATCGTGTCACCGGCGGCGATCCGGCCCGGCGGCGGCAGTACGGCCGCGTCCGGCAGCCGGGCCAGCACGTCCTTCGGAGTGCAGAGCTGCCCGACGACGGTCACCGGCCCGGAGTCACCGGTGACCGGCCGAGGGAACGGGTGCGCCCACTCCGGCCGGGGGAGCACGGTGAACGGCTGCGAGTGCCCCTTCGCGGCCGGGGTGCGGAACTGGTGCGTGCCGCCGGCCACCACCACGAACCACTCGGCACCGGAACGCTTCACGTCCAGCACCTCGACCCGGTAACGTCCACAATAGACGGCCATCGCCCGGCCCGGCTCGATCCGCAGCGTCCGGCCGGGATACCCGGCGAGCAGGTCGGCGAGCGCTGCCCCGTACGCCGGCCAGTCGAACCGGGCGGTCGGGTCGGTGTAGTCGACAGCCATGCCGCCGCCGACGTTCACCTCCCGGGCGTCTAGTTCGGCCACCGCCCACTCCACGATCGTCCGGGCCAGCCCGGCGGCGGCCGGTGCGTCCAGTCCGCTGCCGAGATGGGCGTGCACGCCCCGGATCCGGATCCCCGGCAGGTCGAGCCCGGCACAGTCCCGGGCGTCGGCCGGGGACATCCCGAACGGGCTCGGCCGGCCGCCCATCACCAGCACCGCCCCGCCGACCGTCGCCGGCAGGTTGACCCGGAGCAGCACGTCGGCGGTCACGCCCCGGTCGGTGGCCAGCCGGGACAGCCGGTACAGCTCGGTCGGAGACTCGACGTGGAACCGGCGTACCCCGGCGGCCAGCCCGGCGGCGAGTTCCGGGTCGGTCTTGCCGGGCCCGCCGAAGGCAGCCGGGGCGGTGCCGGGGAAGACCTCGGCCAGGTGCCGCAGCTCGCCGCCGCTGGCCGCTTCGAAGCCGTCGACGTGCGGGGCGAGGGTACCCAGGATGCCCGGGTCCGGGTTCGCCTTCATCGCGTAGAGCAGCTCGACCCCGGCCGGCAACGCGGCCCGGACCGCCGCCGCCCAGGCGTCCAGCCCGGCCAGGTCGTACCAGTAACCCGGCTTGGCGGGACCCGGCACCGAGGTCGCCGTGCGTCGGCGCTGGCGGGTTCGGATTCCGGGCTCGTTCCTCGCGCTCACCGCGCTGATGCTAGTCAAGCTGGGCGTCCCTGCTCCATTGCTCAACGAGCGCTTCGACCTCGTTCAAGAAGCTGTCGAGACCCGTGTCGTCAAGATCTTCTAGAAACTTCCAGAGGAGTAGCATCTCGTTCTCGATGATCGTCTGTTGGTCGAGCTTTTCGAGTGCGTCCGGCTTGCCGGTCTTGGCCGCGAGTATCAGCGTTTCGGCGGCCCTGGGGTCGAGATCGAAGCCGGTGTCCTGGATTTCTGCCCTGGCATCGGCAACGAAGCGGATCACCTCGGCGGTCGAGACGTTCGTGCCAAATGCGCGGTCGGCCGCGAGGAAGAAGGCGGCGCCGACCACCTCCCCGAACCCCTCCCAGCCTTCGGCGTCAAGGTGCGCACAGTGCCGGCGGTAGCTGTCTCCGTCACCCTTCGAGATCAGGCGGATCAGTTCGAGGTGCGCGCGTCGCTCTGTCATGGTTGTCCTTTCGTTTCTGCCTGAACTTGTCAACGAGATGCAGTGCGCCCGCTATCAGAACGGCGCTTGTCACCACCAGTGCCTGCGCCGTCTCGCCATGGGTCGGGGGTGGAGTCGCGGCGGGCGGAGGTTCCTGCTGCTGAATCTGCGCCTTGGCGCCCTTCGGGCGGGCCGCGTCGATGAAGTCGGCAAACTTCTTGGCGTAGTCGCCCACCTGTTCGGCGTTGTGCGTCGTCGCTCTCGACGCCTTGCGGAAGATGGAGGCGCGTTTGGCTGCATCCTGAACGATTTCCTCACCGGACGGTGCGGAATTCGTAGCTTGGCCTCGTGGTGGCACGGCACCAGGTGCGATGATGTTGATGTAGGCCGCGAAGTGATCGGCGCCGTCGGCCAACAAGCGAGCGATCTTGCCGGCCTTCGCGCCGGCCGTCTCGGCTTCGGAGATCGTCAGGCGAATCTTCGGGTGGTCACTTCCTCGTCCCGCGTCGGTGAAGGACGAGTGTCCGCTCGTCAGGTCCTGCTGGGCCCGGATCGCCGCCATCGCGGTCCGGTCCAGTTGCTCGATCACCTCGCGGAGTTGTGCGACGACGTCGCCAACGCTGCTCATCCCAGGGCTTTCAGGAACTCGTGGGCTGCCTCGGTCGTCGCTTCGATGCGACGGTTCGTTAGTTCCACCTCGCGGGCCGCCTCCCGTAGGCAGGTCATCGCCTCGTCGATCTCGGGATGGCTGCTGTCGTACACCGCGTAGCCGGCCCGACTGGTGGCGTCCGCTGTTTCGGCCGCGACCGCCTCGATCGTGCGCCGTCCCGTGTCGACGGCCCGGAGGCCCTGACGAACTGTGGCTTTCACATCTCCGACGTTCATTGCACCTCATCCGGTGTTGGCGTCTCGGATCCCTGAAGTCCCGACTGTCCAGCCGCTGGCGGCGAGTTCGGCCCTGACCTGCTCGATGCTGGCCGTGTCACTTCGCGAGTGCCAGTGCCCTACGGCTGTGGGACGTGCGCCAGCAAGGACGGACATCGCTGGTGTGTCACTCCTGGGTGGCGGGTCGAACACTATCCGAGAGCATCCGAGGCCGCAGCCCTGTCGACCGCTCGCTACGCGAGTCGCGGCTACCGCCTACTCCGACTCGGTCACGAAGACACCCTTGCCCTGGTGGCCGTAGACGAGACCTTCGGACTTCAGGATGACGATCGCCATGTGGACGGCATTGTTGCCGACCCCGTAATCGGCCTGGAGCTGCCGGATCGAGGGTAGGCGATCGCCCGGACCGAGCGCTCCAGACTTGATCTGTTCGCGTAGGTCGTCGGCGACACGCTGGTAGTTCGGCGTGACCATGTGTGCGTATCTCCCTAGGTAGCAGGTCGATTCGATCACGCACGGTCGACAGGTTCAACTACCTGTACTTCTCGCGCATACCGCGATATGTTCTGTCTGGGTGATCCCTAGGTAGCACTTTGTGATCACTTACTGCTCGGGACGGCCAGCTCGCGCGGGTTGTCCGTCCCGGGCTCGGGCCGGGACCACCCGGTCCAGCTACTGCCATGGTCGAGAGAGGTCGGTGAGGTCGTGCGCGTTCCGTCTCAGTGGATGTCGCAGCGGGAGGGGGAGTCGCTACGGCGGCTCAGGCCGGGGCGCCGGTCGGCTTCGGCACGGCTACTGGCGGGGTTCTGATGGCCGGGGTGCCGGTGGTGTCGTGCCGGTCGTGTGACGGGCTCGCGTTCACGCTCGACCGCTGCCACTGCACCTACGGCGGTGACCGCCTGCTGGTCACGGAGCAGGACCGGCCGGCGGCGGCGGAGGCGTACCGGGACTGTCGGGAGTGTCAGGGGGTCGGCACGGTCGGCCGCCCGTGCCACGACTGCCAGCAGACCGGTCGGCGGCGGGCGCAACTCGTGCTGACGATGACGAACCTGGACAGCGGAGCGGTGGCGTCGGCGAACGTCGTACCCGGAGTCGTGGACCCGACGCCCTGGCCGGGTGACGGCGGCGGAAGTTGGCATCTGCCGCTCGGCCCGCTGCTGCGGGAGCTGGCCGGCCTGGTCGGTGTCGGCTCGTGGACCGACGTCCGGCAGCCCGCCGAACCGGACGGGCCGCTCGTCCTGCTGCCGCGCGCCTGGCGGCCGGACCAACCCGGGCCGGTGCGGCAAGTGCTTGAGGCGGAGGCCATCGCCGGGGAGAGCAACGACGCGTGGCGGCTCTACCTCGGTCGTACCACCGTCGTTCCGGAACGGGAGGCGGCGGCCGAACTGCGCCGGTGGTGCCGGTTGGCCGACCTGCTCTGCCTCGACCTGGTGGTCGAGGCCCGCCGGCTGGCCGCCACGCCTGCGCTGACCTGGGCGGTCCGGTTCGAGGTGCCGGGTGGGCCGGTCCCGACCGAAACCTACGGGTACGCCGACGACCTGGCCGGCGCGATCACCGCCACGACAGATCTCGACGCCCTCTACGGGCTGGAGGCGCGCGGCCTGACCACCCCCGCCCACCAGTTGACCGGCACAGCACCCTCGGCCGGGCCGTCGACGATCGACCTGGACCAGCTCGAACGGCGGATCCTCGCCGACTGTGTCGATCTGCGCACCGGCGACCCGACCTGCGGGGCGCAGGCGGTCTGGCGCGACGGACGCTGGTGGCACACCAGCCTGCGCGCCGACGGCAGCACCGAAACCCTCACCGAACGGTCCACGGGGCAGATCGTCAGCCGCCGCTCGCCGGTACTGCGGCGCGGATGGCAGCCGCCGGCACCATCCTGGCAGGGTCCACCCGTCCGGTACGTCGACTGCCCCGACTGCGATCCGCACAGCCGGTTGCGCCGCTGCGGCTGCCGGCTCGGCACCGACCGCGCCGACCCGGAGTGTCCGCACTGCGCCGGCTCCGGCCGCAGCCCGTCAGTGCTGCGCTGCCACACCTGTCTCGACAGCCGCCGGCTGCACGGCGCGGTGACGGTCACCATCACCGACCTGGCCGGCCGGGTCGCGCACCTGCACTGGCGGGCCGGTCCGTCCGGCTGGCAGACCGGCGAGCAGACCTGGCGGGCCGACCTCACCGCCCAACCCGACGGCCTCGCCCGACCCGACGGCCTCGCCCGGCCCGACGACCTTGCCGGAGATGTCGCCGAGCCGGCCCGGCCGGCGGGGGAGGAACACTGGCGAGCCGGGCAGCACGTTCCGGCGTCGCACGTCGCGACCCACCCCGGCGGCAAACCGCTGCACCAGCTTCCCGAACAGTTCCGGCTCGCCGGCTGGGCCGACCACTTCGGCGTACGCCCGGAGGACCTGGTCGAACTCGACGGCGGCGGCACCCTCGACCACTGTCTCCGGGACGGCACCGTCACCCTGCACCAGCCGGACGCCGACCCGCTCACCGAGTATCTGAGCTGGGCCGCCCGGGGCCGCCCCGCAGCCAGACTGTTCGTGCTCGCCCGTCGGCCCGAGGCGCCGCCCCTGGCCGACCTGCTCCGGCTCCTCCTCGGGCTACGGCTGACGGTCACGATCACCCTCACCGACCACAGCCGGAATGCCGGCGACCTGCTCCTCGTCCAGGGCGAGAGCTGGGACGTCACAGTCGACCGTCCAGGCGTCCCGCCCGCCCCGGCCGATCCGCCCACCCAGCCCACCCCGGAGGCCGCGACCGCGTACTGCCTCGACTATCTCGAACTCGCCATCGCCGGAAACGTCCCTGCCGATCCGACCGCACCGATCCCGGTACCGCAGAACCCGACCCCGAGCACCGTCGACGATCCCGTACCCCTGTTGCGCCGGCTCGCCCGCCACCATCCCGGGCAACCCGTCGCCGTGCACTACGACGACGGCACCTGCCGGGTGTCGGTCCGCGAGCACCACGACGTACGCCAACTCGCCGTCGCGGCCACCCTGCCCGCCGCCATCGGCGCCCTCGGCCTCTGACGAGCCGCGCTCGGACTCGGGCTCGGCGCACGCGTGCTCACCAGCGTTCCCCGATCGGGTTGGGGAAGGGCAGGTAGTCGGCGTGCCGGTCGGCGGCCCGCTGCCAGCGCACCAGCAGGTTGGCCTTGACCGGCAGCGGTACGCCGGCCAGCAGCGCCCGCAGCCGGGGCGGCTCGCCGAGCCGGGCGGAGGTCTCGGCCACCACCTCGCGCAGCACCGCCCAGAGTCGCGCCTCGATCCCCGGTCGCGCGTCGGCGAGCGCCCCGGCCAGCTCGACCAGATGGTTGACGAAGAGGCAGTAGCTGACCCGGTTGAACGCCTGCTCCGGGTCGTACCCGATCGGGGCCGGCAGCCGGGCGAGCCAGTCGGCCCGGCGCTCGGTGTCCAGCTTGACCCCCTCCAGGTCGCGCAGCAGCATCCGCACCGGCCACCGCTCGGCGTCCAGCACCACCACCACGTTCTGCAGGTGTGCCTCGTGCGCCACCCCGTGCCGCCCCCAGAGTTCCAGTACGGCCGGGACGAGCAGCCGGACGTACGCCGCCCACCAGCCGACCGGGTCGGCCACCGGCAGCGGCGCGGCGGCCAGGGCGGCGGCGAGCAGCGGCGTCTCGCCGTCGGCCAGGTGCGGGCGCAGCCCGCCGCGCAGGATCACCCCGTACGTCTCGTCCAGCACCGGCAGCTCCACCGTCCGGTACGCCGGCTCGGGCAGCAGCGCCACCCCGGGCGGCAGCGGCAGCCCGGCGAGCAGCCGGGTCAGCGCCACCGCCCCGGTCAGCTCGTAACGGGCGTTCTTTCGCACGCAGTTGGTGATCCGGACGTGCAGGCTGGTCTTGACGAAGAGGTCGGCGCGCGGGGCGTAGAGGGTACGCACGCTGGCGGTCGGCCGGAGTATCGCACCGGCCGTACCGAGGTCGACGAGTCGGGGGTCGAGCGGGCGGGCGAGCGCGTACTGCCAGGGGTGCACCGGCAGTACGGCGTACCCGACCGGTGCCTCCGGCGGGTCGAGTACCCCGATCAGCTCGTCGAACGGTCCCGCCGAGCCGAGCAGTTCCTCCGGTACGCCGATCCAGCGCAGCCGCAGGCTGGTCCGCAGCTCCGGGGCGTACGCGTTCCACGCCTCGACGTCGCCGCTGCGCCACTTCGGCGTCGGGTGCCGGGGGTGGCCGTGCACCAGCGACTGCTCGGAGTCCACATAAGAGTCGATCGCCGGGTCGCCGGTCGGGTCCGGATCGGCCGCCGGGCGCAGCCGGAGTACCCGGTCCAGCGCGTCCCGGCTCGCCACCACCTGCTCGGCGAACTCGTCGTTGCGTACCCCCGTGCGCAGGGTCAGCTCGTCGGCGACCAGCGCGGCGAGTTCGGCCGCGTCCACCGGTGCCCAGGTGCCGGCGGAGAGCCGCTGCACCGGCCCCTGGTAGCGGTGCGCGCCCACCTCGGAGACCCGGGCCACCGCACAGCGCAGCAGTACGGCGCTGCGCGGCAGCCGTACCACGGCGTGCCCGTCGGCGAGCGTGGTCTGCCGTTCCGGCCCGGCGACCTCCCGGGCGACGCAGCCGAGCAGCGTGTGCGTACTCGCGACGTCGGCGGTGGGCCGGGACACGGCGGCGGTCATCGGCTGCTCCTCGCTGCTGCGGTGCCTGCTTCCCGGCGCCCGGTTCGCCACCCCGGTCACCGGTCGGACCGCAGGTAGTTCGGGCCGGTGCGCCGGTAGTACTTGTTGATGTCGGCACAGCCGGTGCGCTGCTTCGGCAGCAGCGTGCCGGCGGTGAGCATCGCCTTGACCGGCAACCGGTCGGCGGTCAGGACGCGTTCGGTGAGCTGCCGTCCGGCGGCGGCCACGTCCCAGCCGGCCGGGGCGTCTCGTTCCGCTCCGGCCGGGGTGCCGGCCCAGCGGTCCCGGGCGGCGGTCAGCCGGGTCCGCAGCGCGGTGCCGGGGTCCGGCACCGGCACGCCCCGCTCGGCGAGGGCGCGCAGCGGTGCGGCGGCGGCCAGGTGCAGGGTGATCGTGGTGAACACGTCGGCCAGCTCGCCGGGATCGGTGACCCACATCCGGTCGTCCCGCAGCGCCGGGCCCGGCCGCCGGACCAACCGGGCACCGTCGTTGTCCTTGTAGAGCAGCCGGACCCCGGCGCCGGGCTGACCGCCGCCGGTCGGCCGGTCGAGGACGAGGTGGATGTTCTGCTGGTGTGCCTCCAGCGCGACGCCGTGCCGAAGCCAGAGATAGCCGTGCCAGTCGACGAGCAGGTCCAGATAGGACTCCAGCAGCGGGCGGGGGTCCGGGCCGCCGACCCGCTGCGCGACCGTACCGCCGGCCGGGTCCTCGGCGGCGAGCGCGGCGACCGGGACGACGACCCGCCCGGCCAGCTCGGCCGGGAAACGGCGGACCAGGAAGGATCGGACGGGATCACCGGCATGGCCGTAGCAGCTCTCGTCCGCGTGCAGGATCCGGCCGGTGAACGCCGGCTCGGCGGCGGCGATCCGGGCCAGCAGCCGGTGCAGTTCCGCGCCGTCGACCAGGGTGCCGGGCGCGATGGTACGGGTGTTGCGGGCCCCGAGCGTCGCCGTGGCCAGCGGCAACTTCAGATGCGTGTACGGGTCGTCGACCAGCGCCACCGTCCGGGTCGACAGGGTCGGCCGGACGAGCACCTCGGGCGCGTCGGGCGCGGTCGGCGGCTTGCCGGTGGCGATGCGGTCGGCGCGGAGCACCGGCAGGTCGAGCCGCTGGGCGGTCAGCGGGTGCACCGGCAGCAGCACGGTTTCCGGCCGTCCGGACGCCGGCCACCAGGGCGGCAGCGTGCCGGCCAGGGTCAGTTCGGCACGCGGCACCGGCAGCCAGCACAGTGCGAAGCGCGGGGCGTGCTCCGGGGCGTACCCGAGCAGGTCGGCATGGTCCAGCCCGATCCGGGCCCGGCTGGTCGGATAGACCGGGTGATCGGTCCGGGCGGCCAGTACGTCGTCAAGCAGCGCACCGGCCATCCCGTCCGGCGTACCGGCGCGGGCGGCGAGGAGTCCGGCGTACACCCTGTTCCGGGTCCGGTCGGCGAGTCGACGGGCCCCGAGATCGTCCCGGCACTCGGCGCGGAACACCCGCCACCCCTGCTCGGCCTCCGGATCGCCCACCGGCGCGAGTACGTCCAGCAGCCCGTCCAGGTCCCGCACCACGCGCACCGGAACATCGGAGCCGGCGCTGCCACCAGGTGCCGCCGACGGCTCCGGAACGCGTTCCCGTTCCCGCTCCCGCTCCGGTTCCGAGTCGGGGTCGGGTAGTACCAGCAGTTCCGCTGCCGCGGTGCGCAGCTCGTGCTGGAAGCCGTCGGGGCGGACCGGCAGTGCCAACCGGGCACCCGGGATCCGGGTCAGCCACCACCGACCCCCGGCCCGCCCGCTGCTGGCCAGGCCGAGGTGGTCCTCGCGGAGCAGCGCGTCCAGTACCCGCTGGAAGAGCTGCCGCTCGGCGGCGTCGGCGGCGGTTCCGCGCACCATGTCGTGGGTGGTCCGGTGCTGTCGTGCGCGCGAGCCGCCGCCGGCCGGGCTCGTCGGCTCCGCCGGGCGTCGCGTCGTCATCCCTCGATCCTCCAGCGGTGGGCCGCCCGGAAGCGAGCCAGCGCGGCGCGCACCGTCGCCGGGTCGGGTCCGATCCCGTGCAGCGCCGCCAGGTAGTCCCGGTTGGTGCCGGTTAGCGGTGCGGTCGTCCCGACGGTCCGGAGTGGACGGATGCCGAGCGTGACCCCGGCCGGTCCGGTCGCATCCACCGGTCCCGGCGCGGCGGCAAGCGTCCCGGAGCGGTCGGCACATACCCACTCGACCCGGGCGTGCCGGGCCAGGTGCACCGGGTCGGGCAGCGGCGGCAGCGGATCTCCGGCGTGGATCCGGATGACGTGCGCGAAGAGCGGCAGCTCGAGCAGGTCGGCCATCACCAGGTCGACCCGGTCGCCGACCAGCCGGTAGTTGACCTCGACGAGCCGGGCCCGGCCGTCGTCGGTGACAACGAACTCGGTGTGGCAGGCGCCGAAGCCGACCCCGAGCGCGTCGAGTTGGGCGAGCACCTGGCCGAGTACCGGCGCCGGCAACTCGGGGGCCCAGTCCAGAGCCTCCTCGGTGAAGGTCGGCGGCGGCCCGAGGCTGGTCCGCCAGCCGCCCAGCACCGCCCTGCCGCTTGCGTCGCCCAGCGTCTCCAGGGTGTGCAGCTCGCCGGCCAGGTACTCCTCGACCAGCAGATCCTGGCCGGGGCGCCGGGTGCGGATCTCGGCGACCCGGCGTCGCAGCTCGGCCATGTCTTCGATCAGGTAGACGTCCTCGCTGGCCACGCCCTCCCGGGGCTTCACCACCGCCGGGAAGGGGACGTTCCCGGCCCGCTCCGCCGGGTCGTCCGGATGCAGCGCCACCACCGCCACCCGGTCCAGTCCGGCGTCGGCGACGGTACGCCGGGTAAGTCCCTTGTCCTTGCCGCGCAGGGTGGCCCGCCAGTCCTTGCCGGGCAGTCCCAGGTATTCGGCGGCGAGCGCTGTCGCGGTCTGTAGGTGGTCGCTGTTGGACAGCAGCGCGACCGGCGGCTCGCCCTGCTGCACCGCGTCAAGTACGCCGCGCACGTCGCGGACGTCCGCGCCCCGGATCTCCACCCCGGACCGTCGCACCGGCTCCACCCGCCACGCGGCGGGCTGGTCGGTCAACACGGTCACCGGCAGTCCGAGTCGGACGGCCGCCGGCAGGAACCCGTCGAGTACCGAGTCGGTCGGGTTGAGCGCCGTCAGGTAGAGCCGCACGGACGAGTCTCCTCCGGCGGTGCCACCCGGCGTCCCTCTTTCCACTAAGGTAAGGCTTACCTAGCGGAAGATTAGCCTTGCCCAGCGCGGAATGGAAATCTGCCCACCGATCACGGACCGCGTGTCGGCGTCCGGCGCGTCACCGAGCCGGCGTCCCGGAGAGCACCGGGTCGCGCCGGCCCGGCTGGCGGCGGGCACGAGCGGCGGGGCAGCGGCAGACGAACGGACCCGGGTGGTGGGTGCCAGGGTCGAGGCACCCACCACCCGGGCCCGCCGGATGGAACGGAAGTCAGCCCCGGAACGCGTCCCGGGTGTCGCGGGCGGCGTCGCCCACGTGGTCACCGGCCTGCTTGACGTTGGCCTCGGTCTGCTGGGTCGCGCCCTCGGCCTGAAGCCGCTCGTTGTCGGTCGCGTCGCCGACCTTCTCCTTGGCCGCGCCGGTCACTTCCTCGACCTTGTGCCGGATCTTGTCTCCGATGCCCATGGTGTCCTCCACTAATGGCCGTGGTGCATACGCTCCGTTGCCCTGTTAGTGCCCCGACCCGCCAGCACCGAAACCGGAGCAGGCCCGCCGCTCGACCAGCTCGCCGCCCGACCATTCGGCCGCTTCACCAGTCGGCCGCATCACCAGTCGGCCGCTTCACCATTCGGTCGAGCGCCGCTGGTCATGCCTGGCAGGCGCGGTTGTCGATCGTGCACGCGGTCGGCTCGCCGTCGATCAGGGCGCCGTCGACCCGGAACCGCACCTGCACCGAGCCGCGCGCCGGCACCCGACTGGTCGCCCCGGTCGGCACGAAGGTCCAGGTGGCACCGTCCCGGCTGGCCTCGGCGCCCTCCACCGCCGCGACCGACTGGGTCGTCCGGGGCAGGGTGATGACCAGCCGCCACCCGCTGGCCGTACCCGGGCCGGGATTGGTGATGGTCACCGAAGCGGTGTAGTTGAGCAGCGTGACGTCCTCGGTCGCGTACCGGGCGGCCAGGGTCGGCGGCGGGGCGGGGGACGGGGAGGCGGGCCGCTGCGGCCGGCTCCGAGACCCGTTGCCCGGTGGTGCGGGTGACCCGGCCGGTGGCGAGGAGGCGGGTGGGGTCGCGCTGCCGGTCGCGTCGCCCGCCCCGTCCCCGGGGTCCACCTCGATTTCGGCGGAGGGCGGCGGCGCCACACCAAGCGGCGCGAACTGGTCCGGCGTCCGGAGCAGTGCGAAGACGAGGAATCCGGTGCCGACGACCACGACAAGTGCCGCAGCCCCGATCGCGCTCGCCACCGCCCGGTCGGCACGGCGGGCCGGCAGCATCCGGGCCAGCCGGCGGACCGGGGCCCGCACCGCCGCGGCACCGGCGAGCAGCGCGTCGAGGATGGCGACCGGCAGGGTACGCGCCGGACGTTGTCGATCATTGCGCACGTGACTTCCCTTTCGCTGCACGGGTGGCGACGCCGTGCCGCCCCCGCCCGTCAGGCCCGGGCCGGGCGGGTCAGAGCGCCCGCAACCCGGCGAGCACAGCCTCCAGCAGGTCCTCCGAAGGTACGTTCAGCACCGACGGCTCGTGGGTGTCGATCAGGCCCGCGTCCAGCAGGTCGCCGAGCAGCACCCGTACGGTGCCGACCGGCAGGTCCAGCGCGGCCGCGACCTCGGCCACCGAGAGCGGCTGGCGGCACAGCACGAGGATCTCGGACTGCTCGGGCGTCAGGTCGGAACGCTGCGGCACCGGCCAGCGGGCCACCACCAGAGAGATCAGATCGAACTGTCCCCGGATCGGCTGCGTCCTGCCCCGCGTCATCGCGTACGGGCGGACCACCGGTCCGGCGTCCTGGTCGTACCAGGCGTCCTCGTGCCGACCTCCTGCACCGGTGCGCACCGCGTGTCACCCCCCGGTCAGGTCATCGGCCGGTACCGGAAAGGTGGGCAGGTGCGTGTCCGCCCGGCCGGCCGCCAACGCCACCTCGTACGCCATCGAGTCGACGTCGGCGTCCCCGGCGAACCGTACGGCGAGGATGGCACCGCCCCGGGTCGCGGCGACGAACAGGAACGCCTTCTGCATCTGCACGATGACCTGGCGCACCGCGCCGTCGCCCGAGTAGCGGGCCGCGGCCTGGGCCAGCGCCTGCAACCCGGCGACCACACTGGAGAGCTGCTCGGCGAGCTCGCCGCCGACCCCCCGGGAGACCCCGAGCAGCAGCCCGTCCGGGGAGAGCGCGACGGCGTGTTCGGCCGCCGAGACCCGGTCCACGAACTCGTCGAGTATCCGGACCAGGTTATCCGTCGTGACCACTGCGTGAGTCACCTGTCGTCCTTCCGCTGCTCTCGGTTTGGCCGTCGCCGGGTGCCGGGAGCGCTACCGGCAGCTCCATCGTCGCCGACCAGTCGGTTGCGGCACGCCGGACGGGCGCGCCGTTCTGCGCGGAGCCGGCGGTCCGGCTCGGAATGCCGACCGGATTCCCCGGGTCCGGACGGCGGACCCGGACCGGGAGCGCCGGTGCGGCCCCGGGTCGGGAGGCACCGGCCGGCGGTCCGACGGCGGTGTCGGTCGGTCGCCCCGGTGCGACGGTGGTGTCCGGGGCGGGAGCCGGTTCGGGTTCGGATGTCTCGACCAGCAGAGTAGCCGGCACCAGCACGATCGCTGCGGTTCCGCCCCGGGGGCCGGCCGTCAGTTCGACGGTGACGCCGTGCCGGCGGGCGAGCCGGCCGACCACGTACATCCCGACCGCGCCGTTGAGCGGGCCGGTGTTCGGGGTGTCCCGGAGCAGCTCGTTGACGGCGTCCAGCTCGGCCGGACTCCGTCCCACGCCGTCGTCGCTGACGATGATCGCCCGGCCGTCGGCGCGTGCCTCGCTGGCGATCCGGACGGTGGTGGTCGGGGCCGAGCCGTGCAGCGCGGCCTCGACGATCTCGGCGAGCAGGTGGATCAGGTCCGGCAGCGCCCGCCCGGCGACCGCCCCGGACCAGTGCGGAGCCACAAGTACCCGGGGATAGTCGGACACCTCGGCCACCGCACCGCGTACGACGTCGACAAGCGGGACCGGCTGCCGCCAGCGCCGGCCGGGCGTACCGCCGGAGAGGCTGATCATCTGCTCAACGTTGCGTCGGACCCGGGTGGCGAGATGGTCGAGCCGGAACAGCTCGGCCAGTTCCTCGGTGTCGGTTTCCCGGCGCTCCATCGCGTCGAGCAGGCCGATCTGCCGGTGCAGCAGGCTCTGGTTCTCCCGGGTCAACCAGGCGTTGACCTCCCGGGCCCGCTGGTGGGCGGCGAGCCGGGCGGCGATCTGCGCGGCCCGTTCGGTGACCCGGTCGGCCTCCGCCTGCCGCTGCCCGGTCTGCACCACCAGCTGCTCCCGCTGGGTGGTGAGCCGCTTGCGCTGGGCGGTCAGCTCGGCCGCCCGGTCGGTCAGCCTGGCTGCCCGGTCGGTCAGCTCGGCCGCCCGGTTCCGCTGGGCGGTCAGCTCCGCCGTCAGGCCGTCCCGGGCGTCGGCCAGGGTGGCGTTCTCAGTGCCCAACTCGTCGAGCCGGGCGACGACCCGTCGGGTGCCGCGCAGGGCGAGTACGAAGGCGGCCACCAGCAGCACCAGCCCCAGACCGCCGACCAGCCCGGCCCGGACAACCACTCCGGCCGCACCCCGGGAGGCCCGGTCGACACTGTCGCGTACCCCGGTGCTGACCAGAGCGCGCAGCTCGGACAGGGCCGGTTCGGTCGTCGCCTGCCATCCGGCGGGCTGCACCGGCGGGCTCCCGCCGTCCCAGTCGGCTGTCAGCAGCTCCGTCTCGACGGCGTGCAGGGTGGCGAAGACCGGACCGCTGACCAGCCGGTCGTAGCCGACCCGCTCCGACTCCGGAAGTCCGGCCGCCGCCTCGGCCCGGACGAACCGGGCCACCGCCACCAGATCGACCAGCCGGGCGTGTTCCGCCCCGGTCAACCTGGGCGAGGCGAGCGCACCGGCCACCAGGGCGTCCTCCCGGGAGAGCAGCTCGGCGGCCCGGTAGAGCGCGAGCAGGGTACGCGTCTCCTCGATCAGCTCGCTGCGCCGGCTCGCCCACTGCGAGCCGTACACGGCGAAGCCGGCATCGATGATGTCTCCGTAGGACGCGGCGGCGGCGGCCCGCTCGACCCGGCCGCCGTCGACG
This sequence comes from Plantactinospora sp. WMMB782, assembly GCF_049179135.1. Lineage (NCBI taxonomy): Bacteria > Bacillati > Actinomycetota > Actinomycetes > Micromonosporales > Micromonosporaceae > Plantactinospora > Plantactinospora sp. WMMB782. The sequence goes on from NZ_JBMHMC010000007.1 coordinate 4,003,244, forward strand.
TCCGCCCGGAGCGGCCCGAGTTCGTCCAGCCGCCGGACCAGTTCCGCCGCCCGGTCCCGGACCGCGCCGACGGTGGCCAGCCGCAGGTCCGTCCGTCCGGTGAACCGACGCAGCGCCTCGACCGCCGTGTCGGTGCGGGCACGCTGTTCGAGCAGGGCGGCGCGGTGCCGGCCCGGTGCGGCCAACTCGACCATGCTGAGCCGGCGTTCCGCCTGGAGGTCGAGGATCAGCGCGTCGGTCGGTTGGCCGAGCTGGGTACCGAGGGTACGGACCGCGAGCAGGTCCATCGCGTCCCGTGCGGTCAGGTAGCTGGCGTACGCCCAGAGCACGGTCAGCACGACCAGCAGCGCGGCAACCTTGGCCACGATCCTGCCGGGTGCCTTCGAGGCGACTCCCAGCCTCTCCGGCGCCCCGGTCCCGCCGGTTGCCCCGGTCCCGCCCGTTGCATCTTTCCCGCCGGTTGCATCTTTCCCGGCGACTGGACCGGCCGCACCGGCCGCACCGGCCGCACCGGCCGCACCGGCCGAGCCGGTCCCGGCCGCTTCCGGCCGCGCCTCAGCCTTCACCGCCCCGGACCTCACCTGCTCAGCCGCCCCGGCCCGGGTACGCCCCGCCGGCCCGGCCCCGGCACGCCCCGCCGGCCCGGTAGCCGGTACCGGCCCGGGACCAGGTCCGGGGCGCGCGGAAGGTCCGGGACCAGATCCGGTCCGTGCGGTCGGCCCCTGAGCGGATCCGGTGCGTGTTGTCGGTCCGGGGTCAGCGTCGGTCCGTGTCGTCGGCCCGTGACCGGATCCGGGCCGTGCTGACGGTCCGGGGCCGGAGCCGGTCCGTGTCGTCGGCCCCTGACCGGATGTCGTCGGCCCGTGACCGGATCCGGTGCGTGCTGTCGGTCCGGGGTCAGCGCCGGGCCTGGCATGCACCGAGCCGGAGCCGCTGCGGTCGGTCGGCCGGGCGGCCGGGCCTTCGCCCCGTGTCGGTCCGGAGTCGGGGCCGTCGCGTCCTGCCGGACCGGTCCCGGCGTCACCACGCTGCGCCGGTCCGGGCCGAGGCCCGCCGCGTTCCGGTCCCAGGGCACCGGGTCCGGCCGGCCCCACGCCCGGACCGGACCTGCCACCGCCGGGCACCTGGCGCTCCGGCAGCGGTGGCCGGTTCGCCAGGTGCTCGGGTGGCCGTGGCCGATTCGCCGGCTGCTCAGCTGGCCGAGCCCGGTCTACTGGTTGCGCGGCCCCCCGCAGGCGTTGCGCCGGTTGCTCCGCCGGCCGTGCCCGGTCCGTCGGTTGCTCCGCCGGACGTGCCCGATCGGCCGGCCCCTGCGCCGGCCGTGCCCGGTGCGTCGGTTGCTCCGCCGGACGTGCCCGATCGGCCGGCCCCTGGGCGGGGCGTGCCCGGTGCGTCGGTTGCTCCGCCGGACGTGCCCGATCGGCCGGCCCCTGGGCGGGGCGTGCCCGGTGCGTCGGTTGCTCCGCCGGACGTGCCCGATCGGCCGGCCCCTGGGCGGGGCGTGCCCGGTGCGTCGGTTGCTCCGCCGGACCTGGCCGGTTCGCCGGTTGTCCCGCCGGCCGTGGCCGCTCGGCGGGCTGTTGGCCGGGCCGTACACGGTCGTCCGCCCGCTCGGCCGGTCGGACCCGGTCGCTCCGCTGTTCCGCGGGTCGTGGTCGGTCGGTGGCGCGTTCGACCGGTCGTGGTCGGTCGGCAGGTTGTCCTGCGGCTCGTGCCGGGTCGCTTCGCTGTTCCCCGGGTCGTGTCTGGTCGCCCGGCTGGTCCGTCGGGACCGCCGGGTCGACGGGACCGTCGACGGGTGCGGCGTCCGCCGGGGTACGCACGGGTCCTCCTCGCCAGAGTCCGGCACCCAGCGCCGCTATCCGGCGCCCCGCCCCCTTCACCGTGCCGTCCGCTGCGGCCAGGCGGAGCCGGCCGGCCGGCCGGCGGACCGCTCCTCGACGATCGTCCGGAGCCGGGCCAGCAACTCACTGCGGTTGGCGCAGTTGAGCCGCTGCCGCATCCGGGCGACGTGGTGTTCGACGGTCTTGGCCGAGATGAACAACCGGTCACCGATCTGCTTGTACGTCAGGCCGCTGAGCACCAGCTCGGCCACCTCCCGCTCCCGCTCGCTGAGCCGGTCCTCGGTAGGCGCGGCGATCGCGTCGGCCACCGGGGTGCTGTCGGTACCCGCCGGCCGGGTGCCGCCCTTCGCACCGGCCGGCCGGCCCTGGAGCATCCGGGCGCAGTCCAGCAGGGTGGTCATCGCCTTCCGGTCGGAGGTACGGATCGCGGCCTGCCCGGCCAGCCGGGCACCGTCCCAGCACAGTCCGATGCCGTGCAGGCCCCGGGCGGCGGCTTCCACGCGTACCGGGTCGACGGTGCCGCGCAGCACCTCGACCCAGCTCTGTCCGGCGGCGGCCACCACGGAGGCGTACCGGGTGTGTCCGGTGGCGGCGGCGAGGGCGGCGACGTGTTCGTCCGCCACGGCCGGGCGGTCGGCCAGGATCGCGGCGTGCAGGCAGCTCCAGTGCAGTGGTGTCGTCCACAGTGCCGGGTCGCCGAGCCGGGCGAGCAGGTGCCGGGCCTCGCCGAGATAGGGGGCGAGCCGGTCGAGTTCGCCGAGCCGGGCGGCGGCGATCGCGAACTCGCCGAGCGGGAGCAGGGTGAACAGGTCCACCGGGTGGCGTACCACCGCCTCCCGGGCGCGTTCCCAGCCGCGTTGCAGGCCCGGCAGGTCGCTGTTGCGGCGGGCGATGCCGAGGTCGAGCGCCGCGGCGAAGACCAGGTCACGGGACTCCAGGGGTACCGGGCCGGTGGTGACCGCCGCCAGGTGCGCGGCGGCCTCGCCGGTCCGACCCCGGACCATCAGCAGCCAGGACTGGAGCAGCCGGTGCCGGCGGGCGGTCAGCGCCCCGCCGAGGCCGGCGGCGGTGGCCCGGTCCAGGGCCCGCTCGCCGATGTCGAGTTCACCGGAGTGCAGGGCCACCAGGGCGGCCAGCGCGGCCGGGGTCTCCGGCAGCAGCACCGACCGACCGGCCGGTTCGAGCAGCGCGGACGCCTGCACCAGGGTGGAGAGCGCGGCGGTCGGCGGGCCGGAGAGGGTTTCCTTCAGCCCCCGGGCCATCAGCAGCGCCGCGCTGGCCAGCATCGTCGGCGGACCGTCCGCCGGCGGGTCGGCGAGGATCCGGTCGAGCTGGTCGACCCGGCCGGCACCGGCCGCGCCGAGGGCCGCGAAGGCCACCGACGACGGGGTGCCGGACCAGCGGTACAGCTCGACCGCCCGGTCCGGGTGACCCCGGTGCACCAGCGCGGTGGCGGCGACGGCCGCCCCGTCCGCCCGGTCCGGCGAGTCCGGGGTGGCGATCAGGCGGTCGGCCAGGCGCAGTGCGGAGTCGAGGTCGGCGGAGAGTGCCGCCGCCATCGCCCGGCGGGCCGCCACCGGCCGGCCGGCCGCGCCGGCGACGGCGAAGAGCCGGGCCGCCAGTGCCGGGTCCTCGCCGAGCGCCTCGTCACCGGCGGCCTCGGCGACGCCGGCCGGGCAACTGGCGCCGAAGCCGCCGTCGAGCATCGACCGGACCAGCGGGAGTACCCGTCCGCCGCGCTGGAGTTGCAGCTCGGCGAGGCGTTGCCAGACGGCCGCCCGCTGGCTCGCCGGGCTGAGCGCGGCGATGGCCCGGCGGACGATCGGGGCGAGCCGGTCGTCCGGCCCGAGCAGCCCGGCGGCCCGTGCGGCGGCCAGCGGCTCGTCGAGTTCCTCCGGATGCCGGTTGAGCAGCGCCCCGAGCAGGTCGGTGGGGAGCGCCGGGCCGGCGGCCATCGCCAGCAGCAGCCGGCGTACCTCGATCTCCAGGCTCTCCAGCTCGGGCGCGAACTGGAGCAGTACCGACCGGGGTATCTCCAGGGTCGGCGCGGCGGGTGCCGGCCGGTCGGTGGCCGACCGGTCCGCGCGGCCGGGCCGGCGGTCGGCGGGGCGCAGCGCCCGGGCCAGCCACTCGACGAACCGGGGTACGCCACCGGTCTGCTCGTGTACCAGCCGGGCGACCCCGGGCGGCAGCGCAGACCCGTACGCGGTGCCGAGGTACGCCGCGGTGCGCTGCTCGGTGAACGGGCCGAGCACCACCGGCGGGCCGCCCCGGTGCAGTACCTCGGCCAGTTCGGTCAGCCCGGCCGGGCGGGGCCAGGGGCGGAACGCGACCGCCAGCCGGGTCCGGCCGCTCTCGGCGAGCCGGCGCAGCTCGGTCAGTGCGGCGGCGTCGAGCAGATGCGCGTCGTCGACGAGCACGACGCGGTCGGGGTCGGGGTCGGGGGGTTCCCGCCACGCGCCCGCCACCGGCACGCCGGCCTGCTGGTAGGCGCGGCGCAGCCGGGCGAGTACGGCCGTCTTGCCGTGCCCGCCGACCGCCTGTATCGCGGTGCGCAGCGGTGCCTGCGGGTCGGTGTCGACCCGGTCGAGGAAGGCGCTGGTCTGCTCGTCGAGCACGAGCGGGATCTCGGTGTCGGTGCGCGGCATGACTGCGGTCCTCACCAGCCCCACCCCGACGCGGCGACGGTGAGCGGATCCGATCCGCCGATCCCGCCGAGCAGCACGCCGAGCGCGACCAGCAGCGCCGCCAGGCCGACGACGGTGGTGTCCCGGCCGGAGGCGAAGCGGGACAGCTTTCGCATCGGCAACTCCAGTGGGGTGATCCGGATCGGCGGGCGGGGCGGCAGTTGGGACCGGTCCTCGTCGTACCGGCCGGGTTCGCGACCGTCGTCGTACCGGCCGGGTTCACGACCGTCGCCGGACCGGCCGCGCTGCCGGCGGGCCGGTGGTTCGCCGCGCCGGACACCGGGCCGGGGTGGGCGCATCACCGGCGGGCGGGGCGGTGGCCGGTTGCCGCGCTGCCGGTCCAGCAGTTGGCAGCCGGCGACGGCGGCACCGGCGGCGATGGTGAGCTGCGGGTCGGCCTCGACCTCGACCGGCACCGGGAAGCGGGCGGCGACCAGCTCCCGCACCAGCGGGATCCGGGCCGAGCCGCCGGCCAGCAGGACGCCGTCGAGCTGGTGCGGTGCCAGGCCGCAGGACCGGACGGTACGGACCAGTTCCTGCACGGTGAGCGTGACGGCGGGCCGGATCAGGTCCTCGAACTCGGCCCGGCGTACCGGCACCCGGGTCTGTCGGGCGGGAAGCCGGACCGGCACGTCGGCGCTGTCGGCGAGGGTCAGTTCGAGCTTGGCCCGGCGGCTCTCCCGGCGTAGCCCGAGCAGTGCCTGCCGGACCAGCGGGTCGGCCGGGTCGGCGAGTTCCCTGGCCAGACCGGAGCGGACGTGTTCGACGAGCGCCTCGTCGAAGTCCGCCCCGCCGAGCGGCTCGGCGCCGACGTGTCCGGTGCGCAGCTCGAAACCGAGCGGCTGGGCCCGGTCGACGACGGCGGTGGACCAGGTCTGCCCGCCGAGGGTGTGCACGGCGAGGGTACGCCCGGAGAAGCCGTGCGCGGCGTGGCTGGCGGCGGCGAGCACCGGTGCCGGCAGCAGGGACACGTCGCCGAGCCCGACGTCCCAGAGCGCCTCGCCGAGCAGGTGTCGCCGGTGGTCGCCCCAGCCCGCCGGATGGCTCAACACGATCCAGTCGGGATTTTCGCGCTCCTGCTCCATCACCCGCTCGACCACCCACATCGCGAGCATGGCGGTGAGCGCCTGTGCCGAACACGCCTCGCCGCCGAGCAGCAGCGGTACGCCGTCGCCGATCCGGCCGGCGAAGTCGCGGGCGACCCAGCCGCTGTCGACCGGACCGTCGTACTCGTCCGGGTCGGCGACGGTGATCGACCGGTTCGACGACATCAGCAGTACGGAGGGGACGGCGTGGCCGGCCGGGCCGAGCCGGACGGGCTCGGGCGGATCCCAGCTGTTGCCCCGGAGTCGCGCGACAGCGGCAGCCGTTGCGGTGCTGCCGATGTCGATTCCGAGGACGTAGGGCATCCGACCATTCCTCCACCGCGAGTCATTTCGCCGGGACGGCGCGTACATGTCGTGGCCTCAGCCGGGGCAACCCGGGGCGGCTGGGATCGTCCGGTGGGCCGTTAGGGGAGTCATCTTTTCGTACCAGAGATCTATCCGCCATCGGGACCCTAACTCCGACGGAACGCATCCCCTATGCCCCTAACGCAGATCTAAGGCGTGGCCCTAGGGAGCATGGCGGACGACCTCGGCGTCGTCCCCGATGTCCGCAGCGGAGGAGCGCGGCTAGCGTCGATGACGACATCCGGCGGCGGCGCAACGCAGCGCGTCGCCGCCGGAGGTCGGTAACAGGTAACAACCGCACCAGACGAGGTCCGGCTCCCGGTGACGCCTGGCTTCATCGCAACACCCGACGTAGGCTCCGCCGCACCAGTTGACGGGCCCGCTCCGACCGGAAGCGGACCCGCCGCCCCGTTCGTCGCACCGGATCCGCGCCGGTGTGCGGACCGCATCGAGGAGACCGGCACATGGGCTCGCCCCAGACCCTGCACGACTTCGTGCTGAACCTGCTGACCAATCCGGACGCCCGGTCGGCCTTCGAGATCGACCCGGAGGGGACGCTGCGCGAGGCCGGTCTGGCCGACATCAGCGTCGCGGACGTGCAGGACGTGGTGCCGCTCGTGGTGGACTACGCCCCGGTGCAGGGTCTCGGTTCGTTCGCGCCGGTCGGCGACGACCCGGGCCTCGGGCAGTTCCAGCTCGACCCGAGCGGCGTCATCGGCCAGTTGCAGAGCGTCGCCACCCAGCTCGGGGTCGGCACACACTCGCCGGCCTCGGACGTCAACGCGGCGACGTTGGGCGCGATGAGCGTTGCGCCGGGCGCGCTCGGCGGGGTCCTGCCCGGGCTCGGCGCCGACCAGCTCTCCGATCCGCTGGGTCTGGTCGATCCGCTGGTGCCGACCGAGGTGGACGTCGCCGACACCCTCGACTCCGAGGTGGCCGAGCCGGTGCTCACCGACGCCACCGACGCGGTCGGCACGACCGACGGCCCGGTCGGCAGCACCGTCGACGGCAACCAGCTCGGGCTGGTCGACTTCGCCGGTGACACCGTGCAGGGCACCTTGGACGGCGTGACCGGCCTGGTCGGCTCGCTCGGCGTCGGCGGCACGGTCGGCGGCGTGACGGACACCGTCGGCGGCGTCACGGACACGGTGGGTGGCGTGACCGGCACGGTCACCGGGGTCGGTGACGCGCTGGACCTCGAACCACTCGACTCCACCGGTTCGCCGGTGCTGGACGGCACCACCGCCGGGGTGACCGAGCTGACCGACAACCTCGGCAACACTCTGAGTGACACCACCTCGGGTGTCCTCGGCAACAGCGGCACCGCCGGAGAAGTAGACGCCTCCACCTCCGGCGGCCTCCTGGGGATCACGGACGACCTTCTCTGAGCGCAGGAAGTCCGTGAGGCCCGCCGAAGGCCGGACCGTGGTCCCACGGTCCGGCCTTCGGTCCTCTTGATAATTCCGACGCAACCGGCACACTTGGTGCGTGATGGCGCCCAGCTGGCTTGACGTACTCGACGAGGTCGTGCGGGTCTCCGGCTCGCACGGCCGGGGCGACCTGACCTCGTGGCTCCGGCGTCGCCGGGCCCAACTGCTGGACCCGAGACTTCGGGTACTGGTCGTCGGCGAAGCCAAGCAGGGCAAGAGCCAACTCGTGAACGCACTGCTCAACGCCTCGGTCTGCCCGGTCGGCGAGGGGATCAGCACCACCATCCCGACCGTGGTCGGACACGCGCAGACCCCGACCGCCGCCCTGGTCTGGAGCCCGCCACCGGTCGCCGAACAGCCGGCGCGACGCCCCGCCGACGGTCAGCAACCCCGGCGGCTGTCCGGCCCGGAGGGGACGCCGGAGCGACGCGGTCCGGTCGCTCCGCCCACGCCTCCGCTGGCCGCCACCCGCCCGGGTACTGCGGTGCCGAGCCAGGCACACCGGATCGCCGTACCGATCGAGCAGATCGCGGCCCGGATCAGCGGTCGCAGCGGCGGGATCCCGGACCCGGGCCCGGCCGGCACCGGACCGAGCGGCGGCGGGCGTACGGTCGGCGGTGCCGGCGGGTCCGGACGGCGTCCGGGCGGCGGGCTGGAACATGCCGAGATCGGGATCCCCCGGGCGTTGCTCGCCTCCGGACTCGTGCTCGTCGACACCCCGGGAGCGGACGGCACCGATCCGGGCCGGGCGATCAGTCCGGCCGCCACCCCGAGCCAGGCCGACCTGGTGCTGCTGGTCTCGGACGTGACCCGGGAACTCTCCGTCGCCGAGCTGGACCTGCTGCTGCACATCGCGCGGTCGCACGCCAACCTGGCCGTGGTGCAGAGCAAGATCGACATGGTGCCGCACTGGCGCAGCGTGGTGGAGCGCAACCGGCAGCACCTCGCCGACGCGGGAGTGGTGGCGGCGCTGATCCCGGTCTCCGCGACACTGCGGCTACAGGCGGCCCGGAGCAACGACAAGCAACTCAACGCCGAGTCGCACTTTCCCGAGCTGATCAGCCGGATCAAGCGCGACCAGGCAGGCAAGGCCGACGCGCTGGCCAGGGCGGCGGTCGCGCAGACCACCCGTACCGTCGTCGAGCAGCTCGCCGCCCCGCTCCGGGCCGAACTGGAGGTCGCCAAGGAGGCCGCCGACGAACACTCCGGCCCGATCTCGAAACTGCACGCCGCCCAGCGCGAGGTCGACGAGTTGCGCCGCTGCTCCGTGCGCTGGCAGAACACCCTCAACGACGAGATGGCCGACCTGATCTCCGACGTCGAGTACGACCTGCGGGACCGTACCCGGCAGATCCTCCGCAAGGTGGACGAGGCGTTCGACAAGGCCGACCCGCTCACCGGCTGGGAGACCTTCCAGGAGTGGCTGACGGAGAACCTCACCGACGCGGCGGAGGCGAACTACGCCTGGCTGGCCGAGCGCTGCGGCTGGATCGCCAACCGGGTCGCCAGCCAGTTCGACAGGTACGGCTTCGACGCGCTGCCGGGCTGGTCCGTGCGGGTGCCGGAGAACCTGAGCGACCGGATCCAGATCATGGAACAGCCGACAGTGGAGAAGTTCACCCGTACCCAGAAACTCGTCACCGGCCTGCGCGGCTCGTACGGCGGGGTGCTGATGTTCGGCCTGGCCACCACGCTGGCCGGGATGCCGCTGATCAACCCGATCTCGCTCGGCGCCGGTGCGCTGTTCGGCGGCAAGAGTGTCCGCGACGAGGGGAAGTCACTGCTCAAGCGCCGGCAGGCGGCGGTCAAGACGGCGACCCAGCGGCACGTCGACGACTTCTTCCTCCGGCTGAGCAAGGACTGCAAGGACACCGCCCGGCAGGTGCAGCGGATGCTCCGGGACCACTTCACCGCGCTGACCGAGGAGTTGCAGGAGGGCATCGTCCGGTCGTTCCGGACCGCCAAGCAGGCCGCCGAGGCCGACGCGGCCGAGCGCGACCAGCGGCAGCGCCGGCTCGCCCTGGAGATGAAGCGGCTCGCCGACCTCTACGAGAAGGCACAGGTGCTGGCCGGCGCGCAGCCCGTCGGCACCTCCGCCCCGATCAGCTCGGTCGGCCCGGTCGGCCTGGAAGCCGGCTGATGAGTCGGGTGGGACGGCTGGACGAGGCGGCCTGGGGGCTGGTGCACGAGGCGCTGGAGGTCTACGGCAACGACCCGCGGGCCGTCGAGCAGTTGCACCGGCAGTTCACCCGGTTCGAGGAGCCGCTGCGGATCGCCGTCGCCGGCCCCTGGCGCTCCGGCAAGTCGACGCTTGTCAACGCCGTGATGGGCGAGGCGGTCGCGCCGGTCGAGGTGGCCGACGGCCGCCAGGTCTTCACCTGGTACGAGGACGGCCCCGAACCCCGGGTCACCGCGTACCCGGCCAACGGTGCGCCCCGGGACCTGGCGGTGACCCGTACCGCCAGCGGGATGCGGGTGGATCTCGGCGGCGGGCGGTGGGACCAGGTCGACGACATCGTGGTGCAGTGGCCGACGAGGGCGCTGCGGCACGCCGTACTCATCGACACCCCGGCGGTCGCGTCCGGTGCCGAGGCGCGGACGGTCGGTCCGGAGAGCCGGGGCGGGACCGGGCGGCCGGCGATCGGTGCGGGTCCGGCCGCAGGTGGGGACGCCGAGCTGGTCGGCGGTGCCGGTGCGGCCGCCACGGTGCAGCGGATCGTCCGGGAGGCGGATGCCGTGCTGTACCTGAGCCGGGACGGCAGCGGCGACGACCTGCCGGCGTTCCAGGCGGCCCAGTCGGGCTCGGTGGCCCGGGCCGCGCCGGTGAACGTACTCCTGGTGCTGTCCAGAGTGGACGAACTCGCCGGCGGCCGGGTCGACGCGCTGCTCACCGCCCGGCAACTCGCCCGCCGGCACCGCCGCGACCCCCGGGTCAGCGCGCGCTGCCTGAGCGTGGTCGCGGTCGGCGGACTGGTCGCGCTCGCCGGCCGGATGCTCAGCGAGCCCGAGTACGCCGCGTTGGCCGCGCTCGCCGGGCTGCCCCGGGCGGAGACCGACCGGCTGCTGCTCTCCACCGACCGGTTCCTCGCCGCCGACTTCCCGATCCCGCTCGATCTGGAGACCCGGCGCCGGCTGCTGGACCGGCTCGGCATCTTCGGGGTACGCCTGTCGACAACCCTGGTCCGGACCGGCTCCGACAGCCGGGCCCGGCTCGCCGCCGAACTGGTCCGGCGCAGTGGCCTGACCGAGCTGCGCGAGTCGATGACCAGGTATTTCGTCGACCGTGCCCCGGTGTTCAAGGCCCGCGCGGTGCTGATGGCGCTGGAGTCGCTGCTCCGGTCGGAACCCCGGCCGGGCGCGGCCGAGCTGCTGGCCCGGCTGGAGCAGGTGCTCGCCGGCGCGCACGAGTTCCGCGAGCTGCGGCTCTCGGCGGCGCTGCTCGGCGGCCGGTTGCGGTTCGACCCGGAGTTGTCGGCCGAGGCGCAGCGGCTGATCGGCGGGGACGGCGCGAGCCTGGCCGCCCGGCTCGGTGTCGAGCACGACGCCACCGGCGACGAGTTGTGGGCCCGCGGCTCGACGGCCGTACGCCGCTGGCAGGACCTGGCCGAGGACCCGCTGCGCGGCGTCGACCAGCGCCGCGCCGCCCGCGTCGTGGTACGCAGCTGCGAGGGCATCCTCGCCGAACTCAGCTGACTGGCCGCCCCGCACCATCCACCCACCTCGCTCCCGCTCGCAAGATCGTGCTCTCTCGAGCAGAGAATGGCGTTCGCCGTTCGTAAGGAGACTGCTTCCCGCAAAGTACGATCTTGACGCCGGCCAGCGTCGACGCGCCTCGGATAAGACGCGGGATCATGGGACACTTTCTGCCGAACCTTGTCGAGGGCCAATTAGTTGACTGACGTCCTTGGATGTGACAGCCTGGCAAAGGCTGTGACCGACGGGGGGTCAAATTGCCTAGGATCGCTGTTCTTAGAGATCGTCGCGGGGCCAGAACAAGGGTTAGCCTGCCGGCACCGGATCATTCCATCCGTGATCAGAATGTGCGCGCCCTGCTCCCATGTTGAGCGAACACCCGAAGCGTTGCCAAACGTGCCGCGCTGGGCTGCGCTTCAACCTCGCGACGACATCCGACCAAGCCGGGGAGGTGGTCTCGTCATTGCGCGCGCTCCGCCCTGTGTAGAGGGTCGACACCGTCACCGATAGCTCCCCCGAGGAAGCGCAGCCACTGCACAAATTGTTTCTGATCTCTACGGCACTGCAACAATCTACCGAATCTGGAGAGTTTCGTGCGGAAGAAGATCTCACAGGCGTTGATCACCGGCGTTGCGGCTTTCGGCCTGGTCGGCGTGGCGGCCGGGGTGGCAGTTGCCGACTCCTCTTCGGCTCTGGCGTGCACCCTCCGGGCCGACGTACCGAACTCGAACAACGACGCGGTCGTGGGTCGTGAAGGCTGCTCCAACACGGTCGACGGCGAAGGCCGCATCAGGGAGGACCGAAACGCCTGGCCCGACGACACCGTAGGTTCGATCTCCGGCGGTGGCTGGGGCACCAAGACGGTCAACGGGTCCTGCGGCAACGGCCGTGGTAGCTACTACTCTGATTTCAAGTCGAGCACCGGGGCGTCGGCGGCGTCGTCGCGCGCCACCCGCTGCTAGCTTCACTGCGAGTCCCACTACTACGACGGCAAGAGGTATGAGTGACCGGGATCGTCGAGGTTCGAAACCTGTCATTCTCGTACGGGAGGCGTCGGGCCTTGACCGGCGCCTCCTGGACGATCGGTCCGGGGGTGACCGCCCTGCTGGGTCCGAACGGGTCGGGAAAGACCACATTGCTCAAGTGCATGGTGGGTCTGGCACGCCCAAGCCACGGTCAAGTGATCATCGATGGTCGGGACGTCAGCGACGGTAAGGCGGCGCAGGCGTTACTTGGGTACGTACCGCAGAACCCGTCGCTTCCCGGGCTGGCGAAGGTGCGCGACCTCGTCGGCTATGCGGCCTGGCTGAGTGGGCTGGCAGCGGCGCGGACGGACGATGCGGTCGAGATTGCACTGCGCAGGATGCAGGCCTCGGACCTGGCATCCCGGAGGATCCGCACCCTCAGCGGCGGGCAGCGTCAACGGGTCGCACTGGCCACCGGCATCGTGCACGATCCGCGCATCCTCGTCCTGGACGAGCCGACCGTCGGTCTCGACCCGGGGCAGCGGCTCAAGGTGCGGCAGGTGATCCAGCAGTTCGCCGTCGAGCGGCCGGTCGTGCTGTCGACCCACATGACCGAGGATGTCGAACACCTCGCGGACTCGGTCGCTGTCCTGGTCGGCGGAAAGATCCAGTACCAGGGCCCGATCTCGCAGTTGAGCATTCCCGAGGCGTCCGGTGACGGCCGTCCGGGGTCGCCGTTCGAGCGCGCCTACGACGATCTGATCGTCTCCCTCGGCGGCTCCGAATGAGACGCCTGCGCCTGCTGTTCGGCTGGCCCGGGCCCGTGTGGGTCTTCCCGGCCGCGGGCGCTGTTCAGGCGACCGCCTCGTTCCTGGCAACCAGGGACGTCGTCGGATCCGACTACGTCACCTGGTCGGCTGTCGCAACCTCCTGGCACGAGTCGCTCTGGATCCCGGGATCACTGTTGGCCGGGGTGGCCGCCGCGCTCGGCGCGACATATTTCCCCCGGGCGTCACCGGTGGCCGCGGCGCTGCGGCCGAGGGTGGGCGGCGGCCTGTTCCTCGTCCACGGGCTCGCCCTGGCGCTCTGGCTCTGCCTGGGACATACCCTCGGGTTGGCCCCGGCGCACCTCGCCGCGGCGCGGGAGGCGACCGCCGGTGCGTTGGCCCCCCAGGACGTGCTCGTCGGTCTGGCCGGGGTGACCACATTGGCGGTGCTCGGGTTCTGCGCCGGTGCTGCCGTCCGGCACTGGGTGATCGCCCCTGCCGTCGCGGTTCTGGCCTTCGCGGTGATGGGTCTGCCGAACGAGCCGCTGTTCATGCCGATCGGGCTCTTGCTGCCGGTGCGGCAGTGGACTCCCAGCTCGCCCAGGTTCGAGACGAACCCCGCGACCGCCGCCTTCGCCGTCGTCGCCTCCATCGGGATCTGCCTGCTTGCCGCCTCTCTCGCGTCGTGGGCCGCGTCCCGTGGATCGGTTCACCGACAGGGCCGGCGGCTGGTCACCTGGCTGGCCGTGTTGGGTGCCCTGACCGCGATCGCCTTCGCGTGGCGTCCTGCGCTCACGGTGGTGGACCGTCCCGTACCCCGCCTGTGCCAGCAGGTCGACGGCGCAGAGGTGTGCCTGCACGCGGCGAACCAGCCGGCTATGGCCCGTACCGTCGATGTCGTGGCGCGGTTGCGGGTCGCCGGACTGGCTCCGATGCTGCACCGGGTGACCGATGTCGCCGTATCCGATCACGACACCGCACGCGCTGGAGAGGCCCTCGTCAACCTGGACCCGAGCCCACGGGACCGAAGGTTCCTCGCCACCACGATTCCCGACCAGGTTGCCCTGCAGGTGAGCGAAGCCGTCACGCTCGGCGGCTGCCTCCGGCCCGGCCAGACCGCCGAAAGCTACGACGCCGCCACCGTCCTCTACGCACGGGTTCTCGAACTGGCCGGATTCGAGGAGCTGGCCGGCGCCTTCGGCCCCGCCGAACCGTCACCGGAGGCGCGGAAGCTGACCACCATGGACGCCGAGCAGATCGGCGCATTCGTCCAGACCAACCAGGAGTTGATCAGCTCGTGCCGGCTGTCCGCCGTTCTCGGGTGACGGGAATCCGCGCCGCAGGACTGTGGCACGTCCGTGGTGGCCCGCTCGCGATGACCGTCATCGTTGCCGCACTGCTGTTCACGGCGTTGTTTCCCGAGCTGAGCCTCTCGGTGAGTGTGGTGTTCGACCTGCCGGCCCGGGGTGTGGGCACGCCGGAGATCGTCGCGGTCGCACTGGCCAGCGTCCTTCCCGCCATCACCGTTCCGCGATTCGACAGCCGCGAACTCACCGCCGGACTGTCGGCCCGGATCGGGCACCTGGCCTACTCCGGGGCCACGCTCGCCGCACCCCTGACCGTCCTGCCGACCTGGTACTGGGTGATCGGACTGAGCCATCCCGAGGAGGAGTTCCCACCCCTGCACGGGTTGATCGGCAACGTGGTCGTCTTCGCATGCCTCGGCGCCATCCTGTGCCTGACGCTCGGCCCGCTGGCCTCCGTCGTGGTCACCCCGGCACTCTTCGCGGGTTTCGTGGTCGCCCAGCATGCGGCACCGAACTCGCTCCTCACCGACGAGTTCGCCACCGGCCGCTCCTGGCACACCAACTACCTGGTCACTGTTGCCATGGTCCTGCTGACCCTCGCCCTCGGTTGGCGGCTACACGCCATCCCCCGGCCCAACCGCCCCTGACCCGCCGACCCGGTTCCGCCAGGCTCCGCCACCCCGCAGGATCGTGCTCTTCCTGGGAAGGCGTGACCTCCGCCGGTCGTGAGGGCCCCCTCCCCGGAACGAGCACGGTCCTGCCGCAAGTTGGCACCCCTCCGGACCGGCGCCGTCAGGCGTGTATGGGATGAGGGGGTGGGTGTGAACGCTGAGGAGTCCTTCCGCGCGTACGTCGGAGCGCGGCTAACCGCGCTGTCCCGGGTGGCGTACCTGCTCACCGGCGACCGGCATCTCGCGGAGGATCTCGTCCAGTCGGCGCTGTTGAAGGTGGCCGGGCACTGGGAGCGGGTGGTGGCCTCCGGCGATCCGGAGGCGTACGTCCGGCGGGTCCTCTACCACCAGCACGTCTCGTGGTGGCGGCGTCGGCGTCCGTTGGCGATCCCGCACGCCGACGTCCCGGACCGGGTAGTGCCGGACGGCACCGGTCAACTCGACACCTCCATCGTGATCCGCCGGGCGCTGTCCCGACTCGCGCCGCGACAGCGGGCCGCGCTGGTGCTGCGCTATTTCGAGGACCTGACCGAGGCGCAGACGGCCGAGGTGCTCGGCTGCTCGGTCGGCACGGTCAAGAGCCAGGTGCGGGACGGGCTGGCCCGGCTGCGCGCCATGGCACCGGAGCTGAGCGACCTGGACGGCGTCCGCGACCTGGACGGCGTCCGCGACCTGGACGGCGTCCGCGACCTGGACGGCGTCCGCGACCTGGACGGCGTTCGGGCGCCCGGCCGGCCTCCTGGAGCCGGGCCAGCACTTCAGGTGCCGGCGGGGGAGAGGAGTGCCGACAATGGATGAGCGGATACGTGGCGCGCTTACCGCACAGGCCGACGAGATGGCACCGGTCCGGCTGCCCGACGACCTGTGGCGTCGCGGGCGGCGTCGGCGACGGGTCCGGCTCGCCGCCGTGGCCGGTGCCGCCGTGCTGTTGGCCGGTGCGGTGCTGGCGCCGTCGCTGCTCACCGGATCGTCGCCGGGGCCCTCTCGGGTGGTGGGGGACGGCTCGGCGGCAGGTGAGCCTGCGGTACCCGGTCGGGTGGAGGTGCCGTGGCTGTGGCAGGCCACCGCCCGGCAGTGGGCGCCGGGGCCGGCGACGATCATGTTCTTCACCGGTGCGACCCGCTACTTCGAGGACACCGGGGTGGTGGTGGGGCGGGACGGCGCCTACCGGTTGGTGTACCTCGACATCGGCGAGACCCGGGGAGTGCTCTCCCCGGACGGTCGGTACTACGCGCGTTTCGGCCCCGCCCTGCTCGACCTGGCCACCGGAGACGAACGCCAGCTCGGCCGCGCATCCGGCTCCGGATCGGGCTCCCGCTCCTCGTCCGCGTCCGGCAGGGGCCTCACCCCGCTGGCCTGGTCGCCGGACGGGCGCTGGCTCGTGTGCGGGCGGAACAACGACGACGAGGGCATCTCGTACGGCCCGGACGGGCAGCAGTTGAACGATCCGGAGCACCCCGACGATCTCGTCGCCGTGGACACCACCACCGGGGAGTTCCGCGACCTGGTCAAGGGCGGCCAACAGGCGTACGGGACGGCGGCGTACTCCCCGGACGGCGCCTCCGTGGCGGTCGCCAGCCAGCACGCGGTCGACGGGGAGCGGCGGCTCGCCGTGCTCGACGTCGCCACGGGACGGGAACGGTGGAGCCTGGACCTCGGCCACCGGCAGTTGGGCGGTACCGGAGCATGGAGCCCGGACGGCAGGCGGCTGGCGATTCTCGCGGTCGACGGCTGCACCGATTTCTGCGACGAGAGCGGACTCGCGGCACAGCGTTGGCGGATCGAGTTCGTCGACGCCGGTACGGGCGCGAGCGCCGGGGCACCGATCGCGCTGCCGGGCCGGCCGGGCGAGGTACTCGGCTGGCGGGCGGGGGTCGAGCCGGTGCTGTCGTACACCCCCGGTGCCGAGCTGACGTCCCGGCACACGGTGTTGGTGGCGGTGAACCGGAACGGCGAGCTGGAGCTGCTTGTCGACGCGGCCGACGAGGTCACCGGGATGGCGGTGCCCCGTCAGTTGGTCGAGGCGGGGCGGTTCGGCGGTCCGTCCCCGGGTCCGTCCCCGTTCGCCGCCCAGTGGTGGGCACTGCTGTCGGCGGGTCTGGTGCTGGCCCCGGTGCTCGGCTGGTTCGTCCGGTGGTGCCGGCGGTTCGTCGGCAGGCGAAGAGCCCACCGACGAACCGAGGCGCCCGGGTGAGGGCTTGCGGGCTTCTCACATCCGGTCCGGGGTGGCGATGCCGAGCAGGTGCAGGCCGTGCCGGAGGACCCGGGCGGTGAGGTCGCAGAGGACGAGCCGGCTGTCCCGGACGGCCGGCTCGGCGCGGAGTACCGGGCAGTGTTCGAAGAAGCCGCTGAACGCGACCGCCACCGCGTGGAGGTGGGCGGCGAGGCGGTGGAGTTCGAGCGTCTCCGCCACGGTGTCGACGACCGTCGGGAAGGCGAGCAGTTCGAGTACCAGGGCCCGTTCGGCGGGCGCGACGACCGCGACGGGTACGCCGGCCGGGGCTGGCTGTCCGGCCCGCCGGAAGATGGACCTGATCCGCGCGTGCGCGTACTGGAGGTACGGGGCGGTGTTGCCGGAGAGGGCGAGCATCCGGTCCCAGTCGAAGACGTAGTCCCTGGTCCGGTCGGCGGAGAGGTCGGCGTACTTGACCGCGCCGACGCCTATCGCCCGGCCCAGGGCGGCGGCGGTCGCCGGGTCCAGGTCCGGGTTCTTCTGCCGGGCCAGCGCCGCCGCCCGGTCCACCGCCTCGTCCAGCAGTTCGACCAGCTTCACCGAGTCACCGGACCGGCTGGCCAGTTTCCGGCCGTCCGGCCCGAGCACCAGCCCGAAGCCGACGTGTTCGGCACGGGCCGGCGGACGTAGCCAGCCGGCCTGCCGGGCGACCGCGTACACCATCTCGAAGTGTTGCCGCTGCGGCAGGCCGACGACGTAGAGCAGCCGGGTGGCGCCGAGTTCCCCGATCCGGTGGCGGAGCGCGGCGAGGTCGGTGGCGGCGTACCCGTAACCGCCGTCCCGTTTGCGCACGATCAGCGGGACCGGCTCGCCGTCCCGGCCGGGGAAGCCGGCCGGGAAGGCGCAGGCCGCGTCGCCGCTCTCGACGAGCAGGCCGAGCCGGTCGAGTTCGTCGGTGACCGGGCCGAGCATCGGGTTGTAGTGGCTCTCGCCGACGAAGTCGGCCCGGGTCAGCAGCACGTCGAGCCGGTCGTAGACGGCCAGGAAGTACGATTCCGACTCGGCGACCAGCAGCCGCCAGAGCCGCAGCGTCGCCTCGTCGCCGCCCTGGAGTGCGACCACCCGCTGCCGGGCCCGTTCCCGGAACGTCCCGTCGGCGTCGAACTTGACTCGCGCTCCCTTGTAGAACGAGTCCAGGTCGCCGATGGACAGCTCGGCCACCGCCGCCGACTCGCCGAGGTCGACCAGGTGCTCGATCAGCATCCCGAACGGGGTGCCCCAGTCGCCGAGGTGGTTGGCCCGGACCACCCGATGCCCGAGCCAGTCGAGCAGCCGGGCGACGGCGTCGCCGATGATGGTGGACCGGAGGTGGCCGACGTGCATCTCCTTGGCCACGTTCGGGGCCGAGTAGTCGACCACCACGGTTTCGGGGGTGGTGGTGACGGGCACGCCGAGTCGGGGGTCGGCGGCCATCGTCGACACCAGGTCGCCGAGCAGGCGGTCGGAGACGGTGAGGTTGACGAAGCCGGGGCCGGAGACGGTGACCGCCGAGCAGAGGTCGGCCAGTGCGGCCCGCTCGACCACCTCGGCGGCGATCTCCCGGGGTGGCCGGCCGAGCCGGCGGGCCAGGGACAGCGCCGCCTCGGCCTGGAAGTCCGCGTGCCGGGAGCGCCGGACCACCGGATCCACAAACCGATCCGGCAGGTCCGTCGGATCGACCGGGTCCACCGGGCCGGCTGCGGCGACGGCCGCGAACGACCGCGCCAGCCGGTCGCTGAGCAGGCTTTCGAGATTCATCCGGGTACGCCTTCCTCGCTCCGGTCCGTTGACCGGACCACCGGTGCTGGGAGCGGATCGATCGCGTACGGCGGCACCGGCGGATCGATTCCGCCGGTGGTGATCGGAGTGGTCAGCCCAGGCGGTCTCGGCGGGCTCGGGAACGAGCCACCGGACGCCGTCGGCTGACAGTGGGGTACGCCGAGGACACCAGCCGACCGGAGAGGTCGGGGTACGCCGCGTCGGCAGGACTGGCCACGGCGCCAGGGTATCCGGAAGTGCGGCCCCGGGGTGTACCGGATTTCCGTGCGCCGGGCATCCCGGGGAGTGTCGCAGTCCTCGGCAGCGTCCGCTCAGCCCGCGGCAAGGGTTCCTGCGCTGCCGAACCACCTGGCCAGCGCGACGTCGAGCGTCCGCTGATCGTCACCGACCCAGGCGACGTACCCGTCCGGCCGGAGCAGCACCGCCGGTACGCCCAACGCGTCGCAGCCGTTCCTGCCGTCCGGGTCGTTCTTGCCGTCCGGGTCGTCCTTGCCGTCCGGGTCGTTCGCGCCGTCCGCGCCGCTCACGCCGTCCCTGCCGTGCGCCGCGACCGGGCCGTGGTCGAGCCGGTCGACCCGGTCGGTCCAGCCGTGCACCGAGAGCCGTCCGGTCTGGTCGAGCAGCAGCCCGTTGCCGGTGCGCATCAGCTCGAAGAGGCGCCCGTGCTGACAGCGGACGTCGCGCAGTCGCCGGCCGAGCAGGGGATGGCCGGTGCCGAAGTCGTACCGGACGCCGATTGCCGTGATCTTCTCGACCAGGAACCGGTTGACGTCGTCGAGGTCCATCAACCGCGCCAGCAGCCGCCGAACCGCCTGCGGTCCGGGCTCGTCGACGGTCAGGTGCAGCTGGGCGCGGGTGTTGTCGAGCACGTCGGCGGCGACCGGATGCCGCTCGGATTCGTAGCTGTCCAGCAGGTCGTCCGGTGCCCAGCCGTGGACTGCCGCCGCCAGCTTCCAGCCGAGGTTGAACGCGTCCTGGATGCCGAGATTGAGCCCCTGCCCGCCCATCGGCGGGTGGACGTGTGCGGCGTCTCCGGCCAGGAACACCCGGCCGACCCGGTAGCGCTCGGCCTGCCGGGTCGCGTCGCCGAAGCGGGACAGCCAGCGAGGGGAGTGCACGCCGAAGTCGGTCCCGGCGTACCTGCGCAGTTGGCGTCTGAACTCCTCGATCGTCGGCGGCACCGAGCGGTCTTCGGCGACGTTCTCCGCCGGTACGACCGCCCGGAACACTCCCGGCCTGCCCGACGGCCCGATCCCGAACCGCTTCTCGGTCTTGCGCACCTCGATCGTCACCGCGGCGACATCGTCCGGGGAGGCCGTCACCTCCATCTCGCCCAGCAGCGTGTCGATCCTCGACGGCTCACCGGGGAATCCGATCCCGAGCAGTTTCCGAACCGTGCTGCGTCCACCGTCGCAGCCGACGACGAACCGTGCCCGCAACGGCCCCGCGGACTCGTCTTCCCCGGGTGTGTTCCGCACGAGGACTGTGACGCCGTCGTCGTGCTGCTCGAGTCCGACCACCGCCGTGCCGCGCCGGATCTCGGCGCCGACCTCGGCGGCATGCTCGGCGAGCAGCCGGTCGGTGAGCGTCTGCGGGATGCCGAGAACGTAGCCGTGTGCGGTGTCCAGGCCGGTGGGGGCGGGCTTCTCGATGCCGGCGAAGAATCCTCGGACGGCGCCGGGGACGATCGGGTGCTGTTTGCCGTTGTCGAGGAACCGCTGCAACAGGCCCCGCTGGTCCAGTATCTCGATACTGCGTACGTGCAGCCCGAGCGATCGTACGAACGGCGGCGGCTCGGTCTCCTTTTCCAGCACGAGCACGTCGACGCCGCGCAGTCGTAATTCGCTCGCCAGCATCATGCCGGTCGGGCCACCGCCGACGACGATGACATCGAACATGGAATCCCCCCGGTTGCCGCTTGTTGTCTTCGGCCGACGATTGTGCGCCACGACGGGGGTCTTGCCGCAAGTCCGGGGGTGCGGTATATGTTGGTAGTGGCAGGGATTTTCCCTGCGTGCGGCTGTGGTTTGCCGACCGGCTATGGATTGGCGACCGGCTACGGATTGGCGACGCCGCGATACACGGCCAGCGCCACGCCGAATCCCAGGAAGTGACTGCTGAGGAGCAAGGTCGCCCCGAGCGCGAAACCCAACTTGCCGGCGTGGGCCGCCAGCGGCGGCTTCGATGCGAAGGCGGTCATCGAGGCCCTGACCGGGCCCCAGCAGTAGGGCCACGCGGTGCCGATCAGCGCCAGTGTGACGAGCGTGATCGTGTTGCTCAGGTTGCTCTCGAATTCCAGGAAGGTCGTCGGCTGGACGGCTGGGTTCGTCGCCGGCCGCTCGACCATCATGCTCGCCATGCGCAGGCCCAGCAGCGTACCCAGGATCGCGCCTATGGCGGCGCGGTTTCCGACCGCCGAGACGAACCGTTTCGTCGGCTCGGACTGCCTCGCCACGATCAGGCAGTAGGCCACGAGGTTCAGCGTCGAGAACGACAGGAATGCTATGACCGCCAGGCCGGCCGCGACCACGTAGCGCGCCGGGCCGGCAATGGTGGTGGGGTCGGCGACGTAACGGGGAGCCAGCCAGCCCGCTGCGATGAGCCCCGAGATCAGCAGCACCGCCAACACCGGCCCGGGTTGCGCGACCTTTTCCATTATGAGGTTGTACTGCGACGCCTCGGCTTCGGCCGGCCCGGTTGTCGTCGAACGGCGAGAATCGGTTCCTGTGGAACGGCCACGGTCGGATGTCGTCGTGCGGCGGCTCGGCTGTCGCGGCGGGCCCGGGTCGACTCGCTCGACCATTGCCTCCGTCTGTCCGCGCCTGTTGCGCCGTCGGGTCCGCTGCTTACCCATCCGCCCTCATCTCGGTGCCGCGCCCTCATTCGCCGATAGTCACTCCCCCCCCCCCCCCCCCCCCCCGGGAATGCCGTCAGCGTACAACCGGGGTTCAACCGTCGACCGATAAGGACCATTCAGATGTGCAGAGTGGAGTTCGGCGGTGATTTGTCTGTGCTGGGGTCGCGCGTGCTACCGCGGAAAGGAGTGCTTGTCGCGGGAATTCGGGGTGCTCGGCTTACGGCCCGTGCCGGAGCACTTCGGGGACGTTGCGGTGGGCCGATTCCTGATAGCCATCCGTCGATGCTTTGGACAGTGCGCCGCCCGACCGGCGAGGTACGGCACCAGTCACACGTCGGGGGCTCGATCTTCCTCCGCCAGTGGGCGGAACCGGTGGCCGACGCGGTGGCCGAGGTGGAACACCGGCGCACCCCGGTCAGCCGCAGGACGTCGACGCCTACTGCGCCGCCCTGCTGGCCCGCTGGGGCTGAGCAGGTGACAGGTTGTCCATTTCGGCCAGTGCGTCGGTGTCGGTGCGACAGGTGTTGCGGGCAATCGTGTTACGGGCGTCGGGTGACCTCGTCGACGAAGGCCCGCCAGGCTGCCGGGGCGAAGGCCAGTACCGGTCCGGTCGTGTCCTTGCTGTCCCGTACGGCCACGACCTCGGACAGGTTGCGGGCCACCTCGACGCAGTCCCCGCCGTTCGTGCTGCTGCGCGTGCTCTTGTGCCACTGGGCGCCGCTCAGGTTCATAGCTGCTCCATCACTTTCCTGATCAGGTCGGCTGACTGCGGTACCGCCAGTGCGCTGCCCCGAATGGCATCCCAGGCCCGACGCAACCGCAACACCTCGGCGGGCTGCTCGACCACCTGCCCGTGCAACTGGTTGTCGAGATAGCCCACGTCCACGTTGGTCGGCAGGGTCGCCAACACGAACGGCCCGCCAAGTCCAGGGTACGACCCGATGTTGGCCGGTACTACCTGGATCTGCACCAGGGGAGTCGCGCTCAGCTTGAGCAGGTGGGCCAACTGGTCCCGCATCACCTCGCGCCCGCCGATCACCCGGCGGATCACGCACTCGTCGACGACGGCGATGACCTGCGGCGGGTCGTCCCGGGTCAGGATGGACTGCCGGTCGAGCCGCTCGGCGACCTTCTGCCGCAACTGTTCGTCGGTGAGCAGCGCGCCACTGAGCAGCGCCTGCGCATACGCCTCGGTCTGGAACAGGCCCGGCAGGACCGCGTTCTGGAAGGACCGCAGGGCGACCGCCTCGCGTTCCTGGTCGATCCACTCGCGCAGCCAGGTCGGGGTGCCGAGCGCGGTGACCAGGCGTTCGTACACCCCGCCCGTCTTCAGGGCCCGGTCGGCACCGGCGATGAAGGCCATCGTCAGGGCCCGGGTCCGTTTCTCGACGGCGCTGACGTGTGAGGCGGAGAAGTTCGCCACCCGCCCGAACGCCTCCTGCGTCGTTCCGGTGCTCTGCCTGCCCTGGCGGATCTCGGAAACGATGAATGCGGCAAGTGGTTCCGGTACTTCGGTCATCAGGATTCCCCAGGAGATAGATCAATTATTCACAGCTCTCCACCGGCCATTCACGCACTGCCTGAATCTGTCAGCCGCACCCACCGGCGGATAAGCCGTTCCCAGCGTAGGGCCTGCTCGTCCAAGGTGGAACCGACACTTTCGGTGGGTCCACCGCACCCGCCACCGGTGATCGGAGAACGCAATTTCCACGGATGGGAGGGCCGGATGATGTTCGGTCGCGGAACGAAGAAGAACCGTCATCGCCGGGACTGGCGGCGGCTCTGGCGGTACTGCCGGTGCGGCTTCCGCTGGCGTTGCCCGGACTCGGTCGAGCCGGTGCCGATGCCGTACGCGCCGACGGTGCCGCCGTTGACCGGGACGGCGTACCGGACAGCCCGGCGCGGCGCGGCGACGCCGACAGCGCAGCCGGACGCTCCACCCTCGCCGGCCCGGCCCCGGGCGGTCAACCGCCGCCCCGGCTTGGACGCACCGACCCGCTCCTTCCAGGCGAATGGCCGGCCCGGGGCGCTGACCCCGGCCCAGACCGCGCGCTCCCGGCAGCGGCAGCAGGTGTGAGCCGTGATCGGGCCGCAGGAACGCTGGTACCGGCACATGCGGCGCAACCCGCGACGCTATCCGACCGGCCGGCACCTGCCGGCCCAGGCGTACCGCTGCCAGAGCTGCTCCGACCCGTGGCCGTGCGCGCCGGCCCGACTCGCCCTGCTGATCGGCTTCCGGGGTGACCGGGTGGGCCTGCTGATGTACCTCGCCGCACACCTCACCCGGGCCCTGGAAGCACTACCCGACACACACCCGGCCCTGGTCACCAGCCAGATCCTCTACTGGGTCCCCCGTCGCCGCTGAGATCGGGGACGGGACGGTTCAGTCGTGCGGGCGCAGCGAGCCGTCGGTGATCTCACCCGGCCGGGCGGAGCTGATCGCGGGCTCCGGCACGGCGAGCGGGCCGGAGGCGGTGCGGGCGTCGCCGATGGTGTCGAGGAGGTTCTTCAGCGCCTGCTCGACCTTCCGCTCCTCCTCGACCATGTCGCCGTCCATCTTGATCATCGCCTCGGAGACCTTGACCGCGACCTCCTGGGCCGTCGGGGCGCTCAACTCGTTTGTCTTCGGCGGGTCCGGGACCAGGCCCTGGGACAGGGTGCTGCCGGCGATCAGCACCGCACCGGCGATCGCCCAGCCGGCCGGGCCGAGGGTCAGGCCGGTACCGACCGCGATGCCGACCAGGGTGCCCCAGGTGAAGCTCTTCGGATCCTTGCCGTTGTTGAGCGTCTGCACCGCCTGGATCGACTTGTCGAGCAACTCGATGATGCCCTTGCGGTAGCGGATGTAGAGGATCTTGTTGCACTCGAGCTGTTCGCGTACCACCTTGGCGACGGCTGCCTGGTTGATCGACGCGGTCTGCAACGGGCTGACGAAGTTGTCGATGAAGTTGACCTGGAGGTCGCCCTGCCACTGGCTCATGTCGGTGCGGACGTCGTTGATCCGGGACAGCGCCGAGTTGGCGCCGCTGAAGTTGCCCGCGTCGTCCTGGCTGCCTCCGAAGGAGCTCTCGATCGTACGCAGCGAGGCGATCATCGGGTTGGTGGCGTCCGGATCGGGCTCCAGGTACTTCTCGAAGGCCGGCTCGACCCACTCGTAGTACTCGTTGCGCACGGTGTTCCGGTATCCCTCGATCTCCTCCGGCGGGATCGGCGAGTGCGGGGACTCGGGGTGCGTCTGCGCCCATTCGAGGTCCACGGCCTTGCGCCAGGACTCGATGTCGTCGAGGGTCTGCCGGATCAGCTCCTGCTTGAGCTGGGAAGCCTTCTCCCGGACCGTACCCTTGTACGTCCCGCCGGCCAGGTCTGCCGGCGTGTCAACTTGGCTGCTCACTGCTGACGCTCCTTCAACTGCCCCCCGTTCGGGGCGTCGGCTTGCGGATCCAGGTCTGTGCGGTTGTCGCCCCGCCCGGTCAGCCCTGGTAGGGCTCGCCGGGATGGTCGTCGGCGCCCTCGGCGGGCGGGTTCGACGCCGGGTCGTTCGGGTCGTGGTTCGCCGGGTCCGCCAGGTACTGCGACAGGGCGTCGGCACTGGCCATGTCGGCGTCGACGTACGCCTGGCGGGCCATCCGGAGCGCTTCTGCCGCGTTCAGGATCGTCCCGCCGGTCTGGGTGTACATCCGTTGCATCTCGTCGCGCAGCGCGGCCCAGGCCGCCGCTCCGGCGCTGGACATGATGGTGCCGCCCGGCCCGGTCGGGGTGTTGGCCCGGAACCCGCCGCCGTCGTCACCGGTCGCGCCGCCGAGGCTGCGGCTGGCGTCGTAGTAGACGTCCGCGATCCGGGGCAGGTGTACGTCGGACACCCGCCAGAGGTGGTACAGGTCGCCACCGACGATCTCTGCCATCAAGGGCTCCTTCGGCTGTTTCGCTGTGGAATTCGGGTACTGCGCGGACGCGCGGAGGGGTCCCGGCTCAGCGGGACCGTCGCCTGACCAGCCAGCCGACGACGACGACCACGACGAGGACGGCGCCGGCCGCGAACGGCCACCACGGCACCGACGAGTCGCCGTCCGGGGTCTCCGCGTTCGGCGCGGACAGGCGGAACGAATACACCCGGTGTCCGGCGTTGTCGACGAGATAGCCGACGCCGGAGGCGCTCACGGCGACCGGACCGACCACCGGGCTCCCGGCCGCGTCGAGGGTGGCCACGGTGCCGAGTGCGGCGCCGTCGCCCAGCCGCAGCAGTGTCCGGGCCGACTGGTCGAGGGCGTAGACCTGGTCGCCGGCCGCGCTGACGGCGGCGACGTTGTTCATCGGCGGCTCCGGCGGCGGCCAGTTTCCCGCCTCGGAAAGCTCCCACCGTGCGCCGTCGGGCTGGTCGGGCAGGGTGACCGTGCCGAGCTTGCCGCCGGTCAGCCTGTGCAGCACGAGCCCGTCGGCGATCCAGAGGTCGCCTCCGCCGTCCACGGCGAGGCTTCCGGGGCTCGGCACCGGGACAGTGGTGGCCTCCCCGCCCGCGGCGACGAGCTGGCTGTTCCCGTTTCCCGCCACCGTGCTGATGGTCCCGTCCGGCGTCACCGCCCGGACCCGGTGGTTACGGAGGTCTCCGACGTAGACGGTGCCGTCGGATGCGACGGCGAGGCCGCCGAGCTGGCCGAAGGAGGCCCGGGCCGCCGGCCCACCGTCGCCGATCGGGCCCGGCACGCCGGTGCCGGCGACCACCGACAGCCGGCCGTCCGGAGCGAGCCGGAACACCCGGGCCAGACCGGTGTCCGCGATGTAGAGCGTGTTGTCGCGACCGACCGCCAGGCTCTGCGGCAGTGCCAGGTCCACCTCCGTGCCGGGCGTACCGTCGGTCACCTCGGTGCCGGGCGTGCCGGCCCGACCGCTGCCGGCGACGGTCGAGATGGTGCCGTCCGGGGCCACCTTCCGGACCCGGCGGTTGCCGGCGTCGCTGAGGTAGACGGAGCCGTCGGCGGCCACCGCCACCCCGGCGGGACGGTCGAGCGCCGCCGCCGAGGCCGGACCGCCGTCCCCGGTCCCCCCGGCCGTTCCGGTACCCGCGAACACGTCGACATCGACCGCCCCGCCGTATGCCGGAGGGGGCGGGACCAGAGCGGCCCCGATCACGAGCGCGGCGAGCGGCACGGCGACCCGACGTGGTGAAAGCATGGACCTTTGTCTACCACAGCACACCAAGTGGTCGAATCCTCGTGCGTGGAAGGTTTATGGTGACGCCGCCAGACGCTTCCCATCGGAAGGAGCGACATGCCCCACATCGGTGAGTACCTCGACAACATGGTTGTCACGGTGGACTCTCCCGACGAGCGCATCCGGGCACGCGTCTCCAACTATCACGACGTGGAGATCACCTTCGCGCCCGGCGCCTTCGACAGGTACGACGAGGAGCAGCTCAGCCACCAGCTCGCCCGGCTGGGGGTGACCACCTGGGTGGCGTACCACCGGGCCCGCTCCGAGGCGTACCGGCTGTCCCAGGGGCTCAGCTCCGACGAGCTCGCCGACGCCGAGCGGCCCAGCGACGACCCGTACCGGCGGCAGTACGAGGTGGAGCTGAACGCCATCGAGGGTGAGGGCGTGTCGGCCGGTGGTGCGGTGCGGGTGCGCACCTACGGGCTGATGCAGTGGAACGTCGACATCGAGCCGGGCAGCATCCGGCGACTCGGCGAGACGGCCTTCCTGGCCGAGCTGCACTCCGCGATGAAGTCGCTGCTCAGCGACCGGGAGATGAAGATCATCGGCCTGAAGTCGGAGTACTTCGACATCGGCATTCCCCGCCGGTGGCGGGAGCTGATGACCGAGCTGCGGACCCGCAACCGGAACCGCCGCTGAGCCGCCCGGCCGGGCCCGCCCGGTCGCGACCGGGCGGGATCCGGATGGTGCGTGAGCGCGCGGGATCCGGACGGGCCCGGGACCGGGGTAGATCCGGATGGCCCGCGACCGGTTGCGGGCTCCGGCCGAGCCGTGAACGGTCGCGGGCCCCGGCCGAGCCGTGAACGGTCGCGGGCCCCGGCCGAGCCGTGAACGGTTGCGGGCTCCGGCCGAGCCGTGAACGGTTGCGGGCTCCGGCCGAGCCGTGAACGGTCGCGGGCTCCGATGACCGCGACCAGCCGGCGGGTTCAGACGCTGGCCGGCAGTTCCGTGCCGGCCGGCGACTCTGTGCCGGCCGGCACGGCCGGGGCCGGCGGTCGGGCGCGGCGGCGGATCAGTTCGGCGGCCAGCAGCGCCACGCCGGCCGAGGCGATCTCGCTGACCGTGCAGATCAGCCGGCTGACCAGCACCACGGCCCCGGCGGTGGGCAACGGCAGCAGTCCGGTCAGCGCCACCATCAGGATGCCCTCGCGCACCCCGATGCCGTCGGGTACGAAGACCACGAAACTGCCGACCACGGCAGCCAGCCCGAACGCGCCGACGCAGACCGGGAACGAGGCTGCCGGCGGGGCACCGGCGGCGACCGCGACCAGCCAGAACTGGAGGCCGGCGACCAGCCAGGAGACCGCCTGGGCCGCGATCGCGTACCGCAGGTCGCGGTGCCCGGCCGGCGCGGGTGCCGGCCGGCGCAGCAGCCGGGCCAGCGCCGCCGCCCAACGGTTGGCCAGTTCGGGCCGGATCGCGCAGGCCAGCACCGGCAGCGCGGCCAGCAGCAGCCAGCCGCCCCGCCCGCCGAGCACGCTCGGTGCGGCGACCAGCCCGACGGTGAGCCCGGTCAGCGACATCACCGCGATGTTCAGCACGTAGACCGTGGCCATCCGGGCCGGGGTCACCCCGGCGGTCCGGCCCATCCTGATGTTGGCGATCAGCGCCCAGAACCGGCCCGGCACGAACTTCGTGATCATGCCGACGAAGAAGATCCGGGCGGCGGTCCAGACCCCGACCGGCGAGCCGAGACCGGCGAGCAGGTGGCGCCAGGAGAGCATCCCGAGCACCAGCCCCACCGAGTTGACCAGCAGGGCGAGCCCGAGCAGGCTCAGCTCGGCCGGCCCGGCCAGGTCGCGTACGGCGGCCCAGTCCGCGTCGCGCAGCGCGACCGCGACGCCGACCACCAGGGCGATTCCGAAGAGTACGGTGGCGACCCGGCGCAGCACGCCGAGGCGTACCCGGAGGATGTCGGCGGTCATCGGAGGGCTCCCGACGCGACCCGGGCGGGTGCGGCGGAGCCGGCCGTCGGCCAGCGCCACGGTGCGAGGAGCAACCGGAGCAGCCCGACGCCGGTGCCGAACACCGTCGCGGCGGTCAGCAGGAAGTGCAGCCCGGCGAAACGGCAGGCGAAGCGGGCCCCCCGGACCCGCCGGACGAAGCCGAGCAGCTCCCGGTTCGCGGCCAGGAACGCGGCGGCGGCCAGCGCCGGCAGGCCGAGCAGCGCCAGCGGCAGCGCCGGCAGGTCGACCAGCGGCGGCGCCGCACCGGAGCCGAGCCCTGGTGTACCGAGACCGGAGAGCAGCGCCAGCATCGGCAGCGGCAGGCTGGCCAGGGTGGCGGCGCAACTCAACACCGCCGCCGGGCCGAGCGCGTCGGTGCGGGCGGTGGCCACCCCGGCGCGCCCGCCCCGGCGCAGTCCCCGGGCCAGGTTGACCGCGAAGAGGGTGGCCCGGCGGTACTGCTCGCGCAGCAGCGGCCGGAGCCGGTCCACGTCGTCGTGCCGGCCGACCACCTCGGCGCTCATCACGATCCGGGCCCCGGCCGGCAGCCGGGTGCCGAACTCGACGTCCTCGCCGTCCCGCAGCCCCTCGTCGAAGCCGCCGACCCGATCGAAGACCTCCCGCCGGACGGCGGTGAGCGCGAAGAGCGTAACCGTGACCGGCCCGGCGGCCCGGCGTCGCCAGAAGTGTTCGTAGAGCGTCTTGTACTCCTCGACCGGGCCGTCGGCGAAGAGCGGCTCCGAGTCGTAGATGCCCTGCACCAGCGCGCACTCCGGGTCGCCGGCCAGCACCCGCAGGGCGGAACGCAGCGCGTCCGGGGCGAGTGCGATGTCCGAGTCGACGAAGAAGAGCACGTCGCCCCGGCTGGCCGCCGCGCCGGTGTTCCGGGCCGCCGAGACGCCCCGGTTCACCGGCGCGACGATCAGCCGGCAGGGATAGCGGCGGGCGATCGCGGCCGAGTCGTCGGAGCTGGCGTCGTCCACCACGATCACCTCCAGCGGCGCGTGCGACTGGGCGTAGACGGCGTCCAGGCAGGCGGCGAGGGTCTTCGCCGAGCGATAGCTGGGGATGACCACCGAGACCGTGCCGGCAGTCGTGTCCATCGTGCTCGTGTCCATCTCGGTCGTGTCCACTGCGTTCGGGCCTCTCGATCGGGACGCCGGGCGGTCCGTCGACGGCAGACGCTAGGCGGGCGACCTGGGCCGGACCGGGTAGTCGGGCTGGAGGAAACCCCTAGCGCGCACCGTCACCGGCGGCGACGGTCGGTAGTCGGGGAGGACTCCACCATCGGCGGCTAGCGTCCGCGACCATGACTGGAACCAGGACCGGAATCAGCGGTACGGCCTCCGGGCCACTCACCGTCTCCGTGGTCGTACCCTGCTACAACGCGGCGCGGACCCTGCGCGCCTGCCTGCGGTCGGTACTGGCGCAGACGTACCGGCCGGTGGAGGTGCTCCTCGTCGACGACGGCAGCACCGACGAGTCCCGGGAGATCGCGGCGGAACTCGGCTGCCGGGTGCTGCGCCAACCGGAGAACCGGGGCGTCTCGGCAGCCCGCAACGCGGGAGTCGCCGCCACCCGGGGCGAGGTGGTCTTCTTCCTCGACTCCGACGTGGCGCTCGCCCCGGACGCCCTCGGCAATGCCGTCGACATCCTGGCGACGAACCCGGCGGTCGGCGCGGTGCACGGGACGTACGACACCGAGCCGCTGATCGACGACGGACCGGTGGAGCGGTACCGCATCCTGCACGCGGTGCACTGGCGGCGGCGGCACGTCGGCGAGGTGCGTACCGTCATCTTCGCGCTGGCGGCGCTGCGCCGGGACGTACTCCGGGCGGTCGGCCCGCTGCACGAGGGGCTGCGCGACTGCGAGGACGTGGAGTACAGCAGCCGGCTGGCCCGGCACACCCGGGTGGTACTCACCGGCTCGGTGGTCGGTCGGCACGACGACGGCAGCCGGCTCTGGCCGATCCTGACCGAGCAGTGGCGCCGGGCCGTACCGCTGGTCCCGCTGGCCCTGGCCGCCGGCCGGACCGACGGGGTACGCCTGGAGCGGGCCAACCACCCGCTCGGGGTGCTCGCCGCCGCGCTGCTGCTGGGCAGCCTGCCGCTCGCCGTCCTCGCCCCGCTCACCCCGGCGTTCGCGGGCTGGCTGGCGGCGCTGCCGGCGGTGTTGGCGCTGGCGTTCTGCGTGGCAGACCCGGCGCTGCCCCGCTTCGTGTACGCCCAGCGCGGCCTGCGGTTCACCGCCTACTTCCTCGGCGTGCACCTGCTGGTGCACCTGGTGCTGGTGGCCGGAATGGCGGTCGGCGCCCTGCGCTGGCTGGTCCGGCCCCGGCACCTCGCCCGGCCCGCCCCGGCCACCGTCTCGGGCCGGGCCTGATGCTGCCCGACCTCGACACCCCCCGCCCACCGTCGGTCACCCCGCCCGCCGACCCCGGCACGGCACCGGGCGGCGCCCCGTTCCCGGACCCCGGCACGGCGCCGGGCACCGCCGCGCCGGGTGCGGGTGGTGGTGGGCGGTGGTGTCTCGGTACCCGGCTGCTGGTCGGCGGCGGGCTCGGCTGGGCGGTGCTCCTGCTGCTGCACACCTTCCTGAGTGGACGGTGGTGGTTCTGGCTGCTGGTCGAGACGGCACCGCCGATCCTGCTCCTGCTGGTTCCGCTGGTGCTGCTCGGCGCGGTGCCGCTGGCCGCCCGGCCGGTACGCGCGCCGATGCTGGTGCTGCTGGTCGCCACCCTGCTGTTCGGCGCGCCCCGGTCCGGGTTGACCCCGGCCGCGCCCCTGCCCGACCCGGCGACCCCGGCGGACGCCGTCCGGGTCTTCTCCTGGAACCCCGAGTACTGGGACCAGGACGACGACCCGGACCGGTTCTACGCCTACCTGAAGGCGCAGCGGGCCGACGTCTACCTGTTGCAGGAGTACCTGCACTACACCGACCGCCCGGTACGCATCGACGCGCTGGATCGGCTGCGTGCCGAGTTCCCCGGCTATCAGGTGGTGGTCGGCAGTGAACTGGTCACCCTCTCCCGGCTGCCGGTGCTGGCCAGCCGGACCGTCGACGCCAGCCGCTGGCTCTCGGCCGCCGACGGCAGCACCCCGCCGGCCGGTACGGACTGGCCGGAGTACTGGACCGGCAAGACGCTCCGGACCGACGTGCGGGTCGGTGCCGAAGTGGTGTCGTTCTACAACGTGCACCTGGCGGTCCAGGTGGAGATCGACCGTAGCCCGCTGCGGGCGGACTTCTACGAATTCGTCCGCAGCCAGTTCCACCGCCGGGACGCCCACCTGCGCGCCCTGCACGCCGACCTGGCCGCGAACCCGCACCGGGTACTGCTCAGCGGCGACCTGAACTCGACGAGCCTGATGCGCGACCTGCGGCGGATCGGGGCCGGGCTGCGCCGGCACGACCCGACCGCCGGCTCCCCGCTGCCGGCGAGCTGGCCGACCAGGGGCGTTCCGCTGCCCCGGCTGTGGCGGCTCGACTGGACCTTCACCCGGGGCGCGCTGACCGTGCACGAATACCGGCTGACCGGCGACGACGGGCTCTCCGACCACAGCGCACAGCAGCTGGCGATCTCCGTGCACTGATCCCGGCTCCGTCGCCCGGCCCCCGACTCCGCTGCCCAGTTCCCGACTCCTCTGCCCAGTTCCCGACTCCTCTGCCCAGTTCCCGGCTGCTTCGCCCATCACAATCTGGAGGTCACGATGAAGCGCTTCGACCTGACAGTCGTACTCACCTACTACACCCCGTACCTCAGCGGGCTGACCGAGGTCGCCCGGGTGGTCGCCGAGGGGCTGGCCGCCCGGGGCTGGCGGGTGGCGGTCGTCGCCTCCCAGCACGACCCGGCACTGCCCAGGCACGAGGTACGCAACGGGGTGCAGGTGTTCCGGGCCCCGGTGCTGGCCCGGGTGGGCCGTGGGGTGATCTGCCCCGGCTTTCCCGCCCTGGCCGGCCGGATCGCCCGGGACTCGGCGGTGGTCAACCTGCACCTGCCGATGCTGGAGGCCGGCCTGGTGGCCCGGCTGGCCGGCGACACCCCGATCGTCTGCAACCACCACGACGACGTCTGGGTGCCGGGCGGCCTGGTCGCGCGGGCCCAGATCGACCTCGTGGAGCGCTCGGTCCGGGCCGCGCTGCGCCGCTCGGTCGGCGTGATGGTGAACAACGTGGACCACGCCCAGCACTCCCGGCACTGGCCGGTGATGCGGGACCGGGCCGTGCACGCGGTGCCGCCGCCCTGCGTACACCGGCCGCCGGGCCGGCCCTCGTTCCGGGGCTCGTCCGGGCTGCACGTCGGCTTCCTCGGCCGGATCGCCGCGGAGAAGGGGCTGACCCACCTGGTCGACGGGTTCCGGCTGATCGACGACCCGGAGGCCAGGCTGCTGGTCGCCGGTGACCACAGCTCGGTGGCCGGCGGCAGCGTGATCGGCGAGCTGCGGGCCCGCGCCGCCGGGGACCGGCGGATCCGCTTCCTGGGCCGGCTCACCGACGCCGAGATCAGCGACCTGTACGCCTCGATCGACGTCTTCGCGCTGACCTCGGTGGCCGAGGAGTCCTTCGGCATCGTGCAGGCCGAGGCGATGATCTCCGGTGTGCCGTCCGTCGCCAGCGACCTGCCCGGGATGCGGGTACCGGTCCAGCTCACCGGCTTCGGCGAGCTGGTGCCGCCGCGCGATCCGGCGGCCATCGCCGAGGCGCTGGTCCGGGTTGGCGCGACCTCGGCGGCGGACCGGGTCGAGGGAGCCCGCCGGGCGGAGGCCCGGTTCGGGGTGACGGTCTCGATCGACGCGTACGAGGAGGCGTTCCGGGCCGCCGCCGGCGACCGCCTCCGGGTCGCCGCCCTGCGCGCCGCCGCCTGACGACCGCAACCGGCCGGCCCTCCGGGGCCGGCCGACCCACCCCGAAGCCGCCACCCCGAAGCCGCCACCCCGAAGCCGCCACCCCGAAGCCGCCACCCCGAAGCCGCCACCCCCTTGCTCCCGCCCCGGGCGGCGGTCCCGGGCCGCCTGTCGCGGTCGTCTCGGCGCATGCGCGCTCAGGCACAAAGTAGATCTAGATGACTTGTGGTTGCCGCGGCAACCACAAGTCATCTAGATCTGGAAGGTACCCCCACCTGCGAGGGCGGCACGCCGGGCCGCCCTCGGTCAGGCGGTGGCGACGAGGGTACGGGCGGCGGCGACGGGTACGTAGCCCGGCGCGGTGCCGGCGCCGGACGTGGTGCCGGCTACGCCCAGCGGGATGGCGGGGGCGGTGCCGTGCAGCAGCGACCGGTAGCTCTGCTGGAGTTCGGTCGACGGGTCGACGCCGAGCTGCTCGGTCAGGATTCCCCGCACGTCGTGGAAGGCGGCCAGCGCCTCGCCCCGGCGGGAGCTGCGGGCCAGCCCGGCCAGCAGCAGCGCCCAGAGCCGTTCCCGGAGCGGATGGCGGGCGACCAGGGCACGCAGTTCGGCCACCACTCCGGCGCTGTCGCCCCGGGCCAGCCGGACCGCCAGCAGGTCCTCGGTGGCGTCCAGCCGCAACTCGCCGAGCCGGCAGCGCTGAGCGGCGACCAGCGGCCCGGTGGCGCCGTCCATCGCCCGTGGCCCGGACCAGCCGGCCAGCGCCCGGTGCAGCAGCGCCTGGGCGGCCTCCAGGTCACCGGTGGCGAGCGCGGTGCGGGCCTGCCCCAGGCGCCGCTCGAACAGCTCCGAGTCGACCTGCTCGGCGCGTACGTCGAGCTGGTAGCCGGGGCAGCGGGACCGTAGTACCGGCCGGTCGCCGGGCCCGGTTCCGAGGGCCCGGCGCAGCCGTCCGAGATAGGTGTGCAGGAGGTTGTCGGCGCTGCGCGGGGCGTCCTCGCCCCACAGGTCGTCGACGAGCTGCTCCACCGAGACCGGGCCGCCCCGGCGCAGCCCGAGGATGGCGAGCAGCTCGCGCTGCCGGGCCGGGCCGAGGTAGACCGGCCGGCCGTCCCGCTCGGCGCCGATCGTGCCGAGCAGGCGGATCCGGACCGCGCCCCCCTCCGCACGGGGCGCGGCCGGAACCAGGTCGAGGACACCCGCGGTCATCGCAGCACCTCGACCAGAGCCGGGAAGCGGGCGGCCAGCACGACCAGGCCGAGCAGGGCGGCCCAGAGCACCGCGTTGACCACCATCATCCGGTCCCGCAGCAGGACCCGGACCGGGTCGCCGCCCTCCCGGTGCACCACGACCACCTGGAGGTAGCGGGCCAGCCCGAAGGTCGCGAACGGCACCGAGACCAGCAGCGCGACATCCGTGTACGGGGTGACCAGCCCGCCGTCGGCCAGGTAGAACAGGAACGCGGTCACCGCCAGGGTGGCGCAGAGCACGATCAGGTATTCCAGGTACTGCGCCGAGTACGCGCTCAGGGCCGGGCGGTGTTCGGTGCCGGAGACCGCCAGCTCGTTGCGTCGCTTGCCGAGGATCAGCAGCAGGCAGAGCGCGAAGACGGCGATCAGCAGCCAGGAGGAGATGTCGGTGCCGGCGGCGACGTACCCCTGAACGGCCCGGAGTACGAAGCCGGCGGCGACCACGAAGACGTCGACCAGCGGCACGTACTTCAACCAGCGGCTGTAGGCGACGTTCAGCACCAGGTACGCGGCCAGCGGCCACCACGGCACCGCCGGCCCGGCGAAGACGGCGGCCAGCAGCAGCCCGGTGAGTATCCCGCCGTACGCCCAGGCGAGCGGCAGCCCGATCCGGCCGGAGGCGATCGGGCGGTGCCGCTTGACCGGATGTGCCCGGTCCCGGTGCCGGTCCACCGCGTCGTTCCAGACGTAGACCAGGGCTGAGGCGAGGGTGAAGACGAGCACCGCCCAGCCGACCCTGGCCAGCCCGGCCAGGGTCAGCCCCGGCGCGTCGATCAGCGCCAGCGGTACGACGAGCAGGTTCTTCGGCCACTGGTGCGGCCGGGCGAGCCGGAGCAGGTCCCGGAACAGCCCGGCCGGCGGCGGCGCGAGCACGGGCGCCGGCAGGACGGTCGGGGCGACTCCGGCGGGCTGTACGACGAGCGGTCCGCCGGATGCGGTCGGAGGCGAGGTGTCCACTGTCTGCGTTGCGTCCACTGTCTGCATTGCGGGATCCCCATTCGGTGGAGGAGACCGCCGGAGAAGATGCCGGCGGGTCAGAAGAAGGCCTTGGCCAGCGACAGCGCTCCCTGACGCCAGGGCTCCCGGCTGGTCCGGCCGGCGGAGCGGGTGTTCCGGGCCGTCGCCTGCTGCGCCCGCCACCACCGGTAGGTGGCGAGGATCGCGTCCTGGTTGGAGTAACGCGGCCGGAAGCCGAGCCGGTCGCGGGCCTTGTCGATGCTGACGTACGAGTCGGCGAGCAGCTTGTGCACGAGCCGGCCGTACACCGGGGAGAGCCGGGCACGTTGCAGCAGGTCGAGCACGGCGACCGCCGGCCGGGCCGGTATCGGCACCACCCGCTTGCCGTGCCCGGCGGCGTCGAGTACCGCCTGGAAGTCCTCCCGGATCGTGCCGAACTCGGCGGCGGCCAGGTTGTAGGTGTCGTTGGCGACGTCGGCCGGTGCCCGCATCGCGACGAGTACCGCGTCGACCAGGTCCTCGACGGCGAACATCTGGATCCGGACGTCTCCGGAGCCGAGCATCGGGAAGTTGCGCCCCTCCTCGGCCCACTCGAAGAGCATCGCGAACAGCCCCATCCGGCCCGGCCCGAGGAACGTCTTCGGCCGCAGGATCGGTACGCACATCCCGGCGTCCCGGAACCGTTCGCAGACCTCCTCGGCACCGGCCTTCGCCGCGCTGTACGCGTCCACCGGCTCCCGTGGGTACGCCTCGGTCGTCGGGACCACGCTGGGCAGGCCGTAGACGGCGGTCGAGGAGATCTGCACCACCCGCTCGACCCGGTGCGCCCGGGCCGCCTCCAGCACGGTCTGCGCCCCGCCGACGATGATCGAGCGGATCTCGTCGGCCGGATAGCTGGGCAGCGCCGCGGCGGTGTGCACCACCACGTCGGCGTCGGCCACCGCCCGGCCGATCCCCACCGGGTCCCGGACGTCGGCGACGCTGTACCGGACGCCGGCCACCGGCTCGTCCGGCTCGCGCAGGTCGACGCTGTGCACGACGTGTCCCTCGGCGCGCAGCCGGCGTACCAGGCTGGCGCCGAGCATGCCGCTGCCGCCGGTCACCGTCACCACGTTCACCACAGCGCCGACACCTTCCCCTGGACGAAGCGGGTGAGCAGCTTCGGCAGTCCCTCGGCGAGGGTCGCGTCGAGACAGTTCAGGAAGTACTCGACCTGGGCGTCGGAGACCACCAGCGGCGGGCCGACGACGAGCGGGCTGCGCCCGTTGAGCGTGTAGTAGGTGTAGATGCCGTGCTCGCGGTAGAGCGTCTCGATCACCGCGCAGGTGATCAGCTTGGTGCCGAACTGCGGGTCCTTGGCGAAGCCGCCGGGTGCGAGCTTGGCGGCGAGGTTGAGCAGCGCGGAGTCGCGGTGCAGGAAGACCCCCCAGAGCGCGCCGACCCCGGCCACGTCGGAGATGACCTCGGGGTGTTCCTTGGCCAGCCGGGCCAGCCCGGGGGCGAGGACCCGTTCGATCTGCGTCGCGCGGGCCGGGAAGTCCTCCTCGACCGCGATGTTTATCGCCTCGATCGCGGTCGCGGCCTCCTCGCCGAAGCCGTAGTAGGTGGTGCTGGTGCTCTGCAACAGCGCGTCGTTGAGGCTGTCGTACGCCCGGCGGAAGACCGGCTCCCGGGCGACGTACGCCGAGATCGACGACTTGCCGCCGCCGAACGACTTGGAGGTGGTCACCACGTCCGGGATCAGCCCCGGGTAGCGCATGAAGTAGAAGAGCGTGCCGGTCTTGCCCCAGCCGGTGTAGATCTCGTC
Organism: Plantactinospora sp. WMMB782; assembly: GCF_049179135.1. Taxonomy (NCBI): domain Bacteria; kingdom Bacillati; phylum Actinomycetota; class Actinomycetes; order Micromonosporales; family Micromonosporaceae; genus Plantactinospora; species Plantactinospora sp. WMMB782. The sequence goes on from NZ_JBMHMC010000007.1 coordinate 4,040,917, forward strand.
GAAGATCAGCACGATGTCCTCGTCGGTGCAGAGCTGGCGCAGCCCGCGCAGGAACTCCTCGTCGCAGTGCCGCATGGTGGAGGCGCTGAACGGCTCGACGAGGATGGCGTAGACGTCGCACCCGCCGTCGGCGTTCCGGGCCGCCGCCACCTGCTCGCGCAGCACGGCCAGGTCGCCGTACGGGTAGGCGACAGTGCCGGAGATGCCGGGGAACTTGAAGTGGTTCTGCGCGCTGCCGGTGAGACTGCCGGAGCCGAGCAGCTTGCCGTGGAAGCTGATGTCGGCGTGCATGATCGTGTTGCGCCGCCCGCCGTGGTACTTGTACGCCAGCTTCACCGCCCCCTCGACCGCCTCCGCGCCCGAGTTGGGCAGGAACGACATGTTCAGGTCGCCGGGGAGCACGGCGGCGAGGTTGTGACTCAGCGCGGCCAGGTACGGCGAGAAGTACGTCTTGTGCACCTCCATCCGCCGCTGCTGCTGGAAGCGCTGCCGGGCGGCGAGGATGCGCGGGTGGTTGTGGCCGTGGTTGAGCACCCCGACCCCGCCGGTGAAGTCGAGGATCTGTCGCCCGTCGCGGGTGTGCACGATCGCGCCCTCGGCGTGGTCGACAAGTTCCCGGCCGAAACCGAATGACGTCATCAGATTGACCTGGCTGCGATTCACGTATCGCCGGTAGAGGTCGTGGACCTGTTTCACGGTCAACTCTTCGGCCTGATCCAGAGTGATCAGTTCGGGCATGGCGGGTCCTCCTGCGCGCCGGGTCGGGGCGACCGGCGGGTGCCGGCCGTGGCGTGACCCTAGGCCGGTCGAGGCGGCCGGCGACAGGACGCAGAGCCCCTGGCGGGCAGAGTTCGTACCAAGGTCGCAGAGGGTCGTACGACCAAGGTGGTAGACGTGGCTCGATCAACGTTCGAAGCGTCTGCCACCGGGGGTGGGACCACCATTTCCCCAACCACGCCGAATCGAATCCCCGACCGGGGTCGTCGGCGATTCATGACCTGGGGGGATTGTCGTGAGCGTTCTTTCCGAGGTGTCGCCCGCTCCGTTGTCCGCGGCCGTGTTCCGGGAGCTGTTCCGGACCGTCCGGCTGGCCTGGATCGAGTCGCGCCCGACGGTGCAGGTCATGTTCCAGCTCCGCTTCCTGGCGGGCGCGCTGCTCGGCCTCGCCGGCTTCGCCGCCGCACCCGGTCGGGTGCTGACGCCGGGCGCGCTGGCCGGGGTCGGGATCGGCGCCCTGGCCTGGCTCTGCGCGACCTGGCACATCTATCTGCTCAACGGCCTCTGCGACCAGGTCGAGGACCGGCACAACCGGTCCGGCCGCCCGCTGGCCAGCGGCGCGCTGCCGATGCGGGCCGCCCGGACGGTCGCCGCCGGCCTCGCGGTGGCGGCGCTCGGCTGCGCCGCGCTGCTCTCCTGGCCGATGGTGCTGGTGGTGCTCGGGATGCTCGGGCTCGGCTGGGCGTACTCCGCCGGACCCCGGCCGCAGAAGGCGAACGTGTACGGCTTCGTCCTGGTGGTGACCGCCGGCGGCCTGCTCACCTACCTGGCCGGTTGGCTGGCGGCCGGCGGGGTCGCCGCGCTCGGCGGTGGCCTGCCGCCGCTGCCGCCGTTGCCGCTGGTGGTGCTGGCCACGGCGATGTCGCTCTGGATGAGCCTCGGCGGGATGACCAAGGACCTCTCCGACGTCGCCGGAGACCGGGCGGCCGGCCGGCGGACCCTGCCGGTGGTGCTCGGCGACCGGCGGGCGCGCCGGTTGATGGCCGTGCTCGCGATCGGGGTCGGCGCCGGTCTCTGCCTGGTCGCCTCGGCCAGGGTGCCGGCGCTGCTGCCGGCCGGCGTGCTGCTGCTGCTCGGCGGCGGTACGGTGGCGAGCTGCCTCGCCCTGCCCGTGCCGCCGGACCGGTCCGGGGCGTCGCTGCCGGCCCGGCTCGCGGCGCTGCCGGGTGGCCGGCCGGGCGGGCCGTCCCTCCAGTTCGGACGAAACCGGCTCCGGCTCCCGTACCGGGCCTTTATGGTCACCCAGTACGGCGTGCACGGCACCGTACTGGGGCAGTGCCTGCTCTGAGTGGTGCTACCGTGGTAGCGCTCCCAAAAAGGGCCCAGCCGTTGACCTGCGCCACTGTCTTTCTGATCCAAATTCGGTACGGTCATCCGGATGGCTGACCGTTAGCCGTCAGTATGCCTTTCGGGGGAGGCCGGATTGGAGCCGAGGCAGCCGGACGACGAGTCGCATGGCGACACTGCTGTCCTTGCCGGGCAGATTTTCGACACATTTCGAGAACGGCTGGAGGCGGAGAACAGCGTACTGATGCAGAGCCCGGACACCGTACGCCAACTGCGCCGCCAGGTGGCCTCGATCGTGACCGAAGTGCTGGGCCGGTCCGATCCGCCAGCCACTCCGGACAGCCCGGAGGAGGTTGCGGACGATCTCGGAGAACCGGTGGCCGAAACGCCGCTGGCGGTGCAGATCGGGGCCAGTCGGGCACTGCGCGGCGTACACCCGGTGGAGTCGCTGCGGGCGGCGTCGGCGCTGTTCGACGCCGCCCTGCCGGTGCTGGTCGGGCCGGGAGGCCGGCCCGACGGCACGGATCCGCTCGTGCTGAGCGCCGCCCTGCACCGGGCGGTGATGGACCGGGTGGCCCTCGCCTCGCTCGCCTACGTCAGCTTCCTGATGGAGAAGCTCCAGGCGTCCCGCCAGGAGGAGTGCCGCCGGATAGCCCGGGAGCTGCACGACCGGGTAGGCCACGGCATGGGCCTGGCGTTGCAGCACCTCGACCTGCACCGGCTCTACGCCGCGCAGGACCCCGACCGCGCCGAGGTCAAGCTCGCCGCCGCCGTCGCGTCGCTGGGCGAGGCACTGCGCACCGTGCAGCAGCTCTCGGCCGAACTGCGCCGCTCGGTCGGCGCGGACGGCATCGAACGGGCGCTGCGGGCGTACCTGCGGGCCAACGTCCCGGCGACGGTGCAGGCAACCTTCCAGGTGACGGGGGACGCGAAACTGCTGCCCTCCGACGTCAGCGAGGAGCTGTACCTGATCCTGCGCGAAGCGGTCCGCAACGCGCTCCGGCACGCCGCGCCGACCCGGATCACCATCGACCTGGAGGTCACCGACCTGCTGGTCCGGGCGACGGTGGTCGACGACGGCCGGGGCTTCGAACCCGGCAACGTGGCCTTCAGCCAGGGCGGCGGGCTGCCGTCCATGGGGGAGCGGGCCGATCTGCTCCGGGGCCAGCTCGACCTGCACAGCCGGCTCGGCCAGGGCACCCGGATCGGCGTACAGGTGCCGCTGCGCGGTGAGCGGCTGTGACCGCCGGCCTGATCCGGGTCGCCCTCGCCGACGACCACACGCTGTTCCGGCAGGGCATCCGGGAGATGCTCTCCACCGACCCGGGGATCCAGGTGGTCGGCGAGGCGGCCACCGGCCCGGACGCGGTCGGGCTGGTGCTGGCGGAACGCCCCGACGTGCTGCTGCTCGACGTGGAGATGCCGGGCCCCGGCGCCGGCCCGGTGATCCGGGAACTGCGCCGGGTCCGCCCGCAGACCCAGGTCGTGGTGCTGACCATGCACGACGACGCCGACGTGGTGCGCGACCTGCTCAACTGTGGCGCCGCCGCGTACCTGGTCAAGACGATCCTCCGGGACGAGCTGGTGGTCGCGGTCCGCTCGGTGGCGAACCGATCCGACACGGTGCTGCTCTCGGTCTCCCGGCGTACGGTGTCGCAGCTCGACAACCAGCGGGACCGCGCCGGCAGCTCGGCGGGCCCGCTCACCGACCGGGAGCTGGAGGTGCTGACGTTGACCGCGCAGGCGTTCAGCAACGCCCAGATCGCCAGCCGGTTGCACATCACCCAGGCGACCGTGAAACGCCACCTGACGAACATCTACGCCAAACTCCAGGCGGTCTCCCGGGTCGACGCGATCCGGAAGGCCACCGCGGCCCGACTGATCGACCCGGACGGCGGCCCACTCCGGTGACGCTGCCGGACGTGGCCCGCTCCGGTGACGTGGCTGCCGGCGGGGTCGAGCGGACACGCTCGGTAGTCGAGGTTTCCTAGAGTCCGGCTCCGGGTTCCCGCCGTAGCTTCGGGCCATGACGACCTCAGCGATCCGATCGGCGCCCGGAGCGGACCCCGGGACGACAGCGCAGCCGGGGCCGGACCCGGGGACGACGGCGCAGCCGGGGCCGGACCCCGGGACGACAGGGGTGCCGGACCCCGGAACGGCAGGGGCGCGGCCGCGCTGGTCCCGGCGTACCCGGGGGCTGCTGGTGGCGGCGGTGCTCTGGCTCGGGTACGCGCTGCTCCAGCCGGTGCTCTCCGGCCGCTGGTGGCTGATGCAACTGCCCGACCTGGCCCCGCCGCTGGTCTTCCTGCTCGTACCGCTGCTCCTGGCGGCGCTGGCCTGGACGGCGCGCGGCGCCCGGCGGCTGGTCGCGCTGGTCGCGGCGGCCGGCCTGGTCGCCGGTGCCGGCAATCTCGGGATCAACTGGTACGCCCTCGGCGACCCGCCGCCACCCGCCCCGCCCGGCGCGATCCGGGTGGTCTCCTGGAACACCAGCTACTGGCACCAGAGCGAGGACCCGGCCGACTTCTACACCTTCGTGAAGAGCCAGCCCGCCGACGTCTACGTGTTGCAGGAGTACCTCTACCACGACCCGGACCGGATGTGGATGGTCGAGTACGACGACCTGGCCCGGCTGCGCCAGGAGTTCCCCGGCTACCACATCTACGCGGTCGGCGAACTCGTCACGCTCTCCCGGTTCCCGATCTCGGCCAGCCGGCCGCTCTGGGTCGACGCCGAGATGCCCGAGCTGGGCAACGAGTGGCCGGACTACTGGAAGGTCAAGACGATCCGTACCGACCTGGCGGTGGGGGACCGGACGCTGTCGGTCTACAACGTGCACCTCCAGGTGTCGGTGGACACCAGCGCGGAGCCGGTCGAGCTGATCCGCGACTCCCGGGGCCGCTTCGACAACCGCCGGTTGCAGTACCGGGCGATCGCCGACGACGTGGCGGCGAACCCGAACCAGTCGCTTGTGGTGGGTGATTTCAACACCTCGCCCTCGATGAGCGAGACCCGGGACTTCGACGGGCTGGTCGAGGACGCGATCCGGGCCGACCGCTCCTTCTACCCGGTCTCCTGGCAGACCCAGGGGCCGCTGCAACTGTGGCGGGTGGACCGGGCGTTCACCACCCCCGGACTGACCGTGCACGAGTACGACCTGGTCGACCCGCGCGGACGCTCCGACCATGCCCTGCAACGGATGCAGCTCTCGCTCGCCGCGCCGAACAGCTGACCGCGCCATCCTGGCCGGTCGACACGCGCCGGCCGGTCGACACGCGCCCGCCGGACACCGCGCCGACGGCGCCCGATCTTCGAAGTCTGGAGGCAGACCATGACCGCAGCAGCCCTGGATACCGCCGCTACCGGCACCCGACCCTCCGCCGCGCTGCGGGTGGCCCGGGTCGTCGCCCGGGTGCACCTGGTCGTCGCGACCTGTCTGGCCGGGTACACGGCGCTCTGGGTCACCACGCTCCAGTCCAGCGAGGGACAACTCGCCGCCACCGGGGTGAGCCGGCTGGACATCAAGCTGATGTGGTTCTCGCTGGCCGGCGTGGTGCTGCTGGCGGTCGTGGGCACCAGACTGCTCCGCCGGCTGCCCGGTACGCCCACAACCCACCGGACCGCGCTGGCGGTGCACGCCCTGGCCGTGCTCAACTGCGGCTGGCAGTCGACGATGGTCTACCAGCACACCACCCTGGCGATGCTGCTGCCCCCACTGCTGATCGCCGCCCTCCTGCTGGTACGCCCAGACGCGGACGCCTGACGCCTGACGCCTGACGGCTGACGCCTGGCGCCTCTCGGCCGGCGCCTGGCGCGGCTCGGCCCGCGGCTGACGGCCGGCGGCTGTCCGGCGGCTGGCGACGATCCACGGAACCTGTTGGACCCCACGGCCGGCGGAACCGGCCGACACAGGAAGGACGGACTGTGCAGACGGTAGAACTCGGTCGGACCGGTGAGCAGGTCAGCCAGCTCGCGCTCGGCGCCATGCTGATGGGCACGCTCACCGACGAGGCCACCTCGGTGCGGATGCTGGACCGCTATCTCGACGAGGGCGGCAACTTCGTCGACACCGCCGACTGCTACGCCTGGTGGCCCAACCGGGGCAGCTACGGCGGGGAGAGCGAGGAACTGCTCGGCCGGTGGCTACGCCGGTCCGGCGTACGCGACCGGGTCTTCCTGGCCACCAAGGGCAGCGCCATGCAGCGCAACCCGGAACTGCTCTGGGGCGAGGGACCCGACCCGGACTGGTCGGTGGCCCGGGAGAACTTCGAGGGAGCCGGCGGCGACACCCTGCGCAACGCCCTGGACGAGAGCCTGCGACGGCTCGGGGTCGACCACGTCGACCTCTACTACGTGCACGTCGACGACCGCTCGACGCCGCTGGAGGAGACCCTGGAGGCGCTGGCCGGGATGGTCCGGGCCGGCAAGGTACGCCACATCGGCTGGTCGAACGTACGCACCTGGCGGCTGGAGCGGATCCGGCAGCTCTGCGCCCGGCACGGCTGGCCCGCCCCGGTGGCGGTGCAGCAGCAGCACTCGTACCTGCGCCGCCGGGCCGGGCTGGACAATTTCTCCATCGTGGACGACGAACAGCTCGACTACCTGCGTGAACACGACGACCTGACCCTGGTGTCGTTCTCGCCACTGGTCAAGGGCATCTACGACGACCCGGCGAAGCGGGCCGGGCACTGGGCGATGGCTCCCTACGAGGGCCCGGACGCCGACGCCCGGATCGCCGTACTGACCGAGGTGGCCGGCGAGGTCGGCCTGACCCCGAACCAGCTCGTACTCGCCTGGTTGCTGCACCAGACCTCGCCCCGGGTGGTCCCGCTGATCGGCCCGCGTACCTTCGAACAGCTGGAGGCCGCCCTGCCGGCGCTCGGCGCGAAACTCAGCGGCGACCAGCTCGCCCGGCTCGACGCCGCCGGTGCCTGACCGACCGGCCACCGGCCCTCCAGCGCTATCCGGCACCGGCTTGAGGGTTTCCGCGTTGTCCTGGCATATCCTGGGGCGATGGGCCCGGAAACCCTCAACCTGGTGAGCCGACCCGGCCGGGTGGGGCGCCCGAGCCCTGCGGGTCGTCTGCTGAGCGGGGGCGGTGTGGTGGGCGGGGCCCGGTGGTGAGCGGGGCGGCGCGGCGGCTGCGTCCCGTCGACCTCGCCCGGCTGGCCGGCATCTCCACCCAGCAGGTGCGCAACTATCTCGACGCCGGAGTCCTGCCCCCGGCGCCCCGCAGCGCCGCCGGATACCGCCAGTTCGACGACCGGCACCGCCGGGCGCTGCTCACCTATCGGGCGCTGGCCGCCGGCTACGGATGGGAGACAGCCAGGGCGATCATGCACGCGGTGCACGCCGGGGACCTGCCGTCGGCGCTGGCCCTGGTCGACGCCGGCCACGCGGGGCTGCACGAGGAGCGGCAGGCACTCGCCGGGACCGCCGCCGCGCTGGAGGCGGTCGCCGGGCAGGAAACCGAGCCGGCGGCCGTACCCCGGCTGACGCTGCGGATCGGCGAGCTGGCGGCCCGGCTCGGCGTGCGTACCTCCGCGCTGCGGGTCTGGGAGGCGGCCGGGCTGCTGGTGCCGGAGCGGGAGCCGGACACCGGGTACCGCCGGTTCGGCCCGGCCGAGATCCGGGACGCGCAGATGATCCACATGCTGCGCCGGAGCCGCTACCTGCTGCCGCAGATCCGGCCGATCCTGGACGGCCTGCGCCGCACCGGCAGCACCGCAGCGCTCCGGGCCGCCGTGGCCCGCCGCCGGCAGGAGCTGACCGGGCGGGCCACCGCGATGCTGGCCGGGTCGAGCCGGCTGCACGACTACCTGACCGCCGACGCACCGGCCGACTGACCGCTGCCGCCGGCCGACTCGCCGCTGCCGCACCGGGCGGCGGGCCTGGCTCCGCTCCGGGTTCGTCGGCGAGCGGTGCGCTGTCGGCCGGTACCCGGAGATAGGCTGCCGGGCGTGGAGTCCGTGCCGTTCCTCCTCGCCGGCCGGCCGGCGCAGGGTGCCGACCCGCTGGTGGTCCGGCATCCGTACGACGGCCGTGAGGTCGGCCGGACCAGCTTCGCCGACCCGGAGCAGGTCGAGGCGGCGGTGGCCGCCGCGGCGGCGGTGGCGGACCGGGCAGCCGCGCTGCCCGCACACGTCCGGGCCGGCGCCCTCGACCACGTCTCCCGGCGGCTCGCCGAGCGGGCCGAGGAGATCGCCCGGCTGATCACCGCCGAGAGCGGCAAGCCGGTCCGGTGGGCCAGGGTCGAGGTGACCCGCGCAATCGGCACCTTCCGGTGGGCCGCCGAGGAGGCCCGGCGTTGGTCCGGCGAGGTGCAGCGACTGGACACCGAACCGACCGGCGAGGGCCGGCTCGCCCTGGTGGGGCGGCTGCCCCGGGGCCCGGTGCTCGGCATCACCCCGTTCAACTTTCCGCTGAACCTGGTGGCGCACAAGGTCGCCCCGGCACTCGCGGTCGGGGCGCCGATCGTCGTCAAGCCGGCCCCGGCCACCCCGCTGACCGCGCTGCTCCTCGGTGAACTGCTGGCCGAGGTGACCGAGCCGGACGGCTCCGGCACCGGGCTGCCGGCCGGGCTGGTCTCGGTGCTTCCGCTGCCCGACGACCGGGCCGGCGACCTGGTCCGCGACCCCCGGCTGCCGGTGGTCTCGTTCACCGGCTCCGGGCCGGTCGGCACGGCGATCCGGCGCTCGGTCCCGGAGAAGCACGTGACGCTCGAACTGGGCGGCAACGCCGCCGCGCTGGTCTGCGCGGACTGGGCCGGCACCGACGACCTCGACCACGCCGCGCGCCGGATCGCGACCTTCGGCAACTACCAGGCCGGGCAGAGCTGCATCGCGGTGCAGCGGGTCTTCGTGCACGAGTGGCTGCTCGACGCCTTCCTGCCCCGGCTGGTCGCGGCGGTCGCCGCGCTGGCCACCGGGGACCCGGCGGACGAGGCGACCGAGGTCGGGCCGCTTGTCGACGAGGCCGCCGCCCGCCGGGTGGAGAGCTGGGTGGACGAGGCCGTCGCCGCCGGCGCCGCCGTCGAACTCGGCGGTAGGCGGGAGGGCGCCAGCTACGCCCCGACCGTGCTGACCGGGGTGCCGCCGGGCTGCCGGGTGAGCACCGAGGAGGTCTTCGGGCCGGTCCTGGTGGTGGCGCCGGTGCCGGACGACGCGGCCGGGTTCACCGCCGTCAACGACTCGGCGTACGGGTTGCAGGCGGGGATCTTCACGCACCGCCTGGAGACGGCGTTCGCGGCGTACCGGGCGCTGCGGGTCGGTGGTGTGATCGTCGGCGACGTGCCGTCGTACCGGGCCGACCAGATGCCGTACGGCGGTACGAAGGGCAGCGGCGTCGGCCGGGAGGGGGTACGCAGCGCGATGCGGGACTACACCGAGTCCCGGGTGCTGGTGCTGAGCGGGATCGAGTGGTGACCGGCCGGCCGCCGGCCCTCGCCACGGTCTCCGCCGCCGTCGAGCTCCCGGGCACCGTCGCCGAGGCGGTGGCGGTGCAGGACCGGCTGCGTCCACTGGCCGACCTGACCGGGCCGGGGCCGGCCGCACCCCGCACCGTGGCCGGACTCGACGTCGCGTACGCCGAGGACGGCGACCGGCTCGCCGCCGCCGTGACCGTGCTGGACACGGCCACCCTGGCGGTACTCGACACGGCGGTGGTCACCGGCCGGGCCGCCTTCGACTACGTACCCGGGCTCTTCGCCTTCCGGGAACTACCCGCCCTGCTCGCCGCGCTCGCCCGGCTGACCGTCGAGCCGGAGCTGCTGGTCTGCGACGGGCACGGGCTGGCCCATCCGCGCCGGTTCGGCCTCGCCTGCCACCTGGGGGTGCTCACCGACCGTCCGGCGATCGGCGTCGGCAAGACCCCGCTGGTCGGCACCTGGTCCGAGCCGGACCGGCGGCGCGGCTCCTGGACCCCGCTGCGGGACGGCACCGACGAGGTCGGCCGGGTGCTGCGGACCCGGGACGACGTCAAGCCGGTCTTCGTCTCGGTCGGGCACCGGATGGGTCTGGCGAACGCCTGCGCCCAGGTGCTCCGGCTCACCCCGCGCTACCGGCTGCCGGAGACCACCCGGCAGGCCGACCGGGCATGCCGGGCCGAACTGCGCAGATCCGTCGGGGTGTGACGGTGCGGCAGATCCGTCGGGGTGTGACGGTGCCGCGGATCCGTCGGACTGTGACGGTGCGGGACGCCTGCTCGTTTCGAAGGGCGGGAGGCTCACCTCCGGTCACCGGCGGAGGATTCGGCGCGGGGCCGGCCGGGCAGAAGAGAGGGCGGTTGCCGGCACACCGGTAGCCTGTTCCCTGATCTTGCACTGCGACGAGCGAGGTAAACATGTCGGTACGGCGTGGCGCGACCTGGCTGGGAACCGTCGGTCTGCTGGCCGGCGTGGCGGTGGCACTCGCACCCGCCCCGGCCCAGGCCGAGGGCGAACAGGTGAAGGTGCGCGCGCCGAACTCGATAAGCGCGGGCGGCTCGGCGGCCTCGGTGACGGTGAACGTCTCGATGCGCGGCGGCGACTGCGTGAACGTCCGTACCGCACTCGCCGTGCAGCTGCCGGGGCTGACCGCCGACCGGGTCGAGGTGCGGATCCCCGCCGGCGGCGACTGGCGGCGGGTGCCGGTCTCGGCGGCCGGGGACGGGTTGTTCGTCACCGAACGCACCGCCCCGCAGCGGCCCGAACTCTGCGCGCGGAAGAACGTCTCCAACCGTTACCGGGTGAACCTGGCCGAGGGAGCGCCGGGCGGCCGGGTCACGCTTGTCGCCGAGGCGTACGCGGCGGGCGGCCGGCTGCTCGGCCGGGGCGGCGACGCGGCCCGGGTGACCGGACGGACCGGGAAGGTCCCGCAGCGTACCCCCGAACCGGTGACCCCGTCGGCGACCCCGCAGGCCACCGAGGCGGCGGACGCCGAGTCGCCCCAGGATGTCGCAGCCGCGCTGCCGGTGCGGCCCGCCGCCGCCGAGGACTCCGGCGGGTCGCTCGGGCTCGGCGGCATGGTGATGGTGGTCGGCGTGGTGATGGTCGGGATCGGCATCGCCCTGATCGTGCTGCTGGTCCGCCGCAGTCGGGCGGAGCGGGCCCGGGCCGGTACGCCGTCCGCCGCTGCCGCCGACCCGACCGGCGCCGAACAGACCGCCCGGATCGTCCTGCTCGGCGCGGAGCCGACCACCCGGATCCCGCCGACCGGCGCGGAACCGACCACCCGGATCCCACCGGCCGGCCCGGTCTTCCGCAGCGCGACACCGCCGGCCGGCGCCCCCGGGCCACTCGCACAGCCCACCGCCCCCGGGCCACGCCCGCAGTCCGCCCCTCCGGGTGGGCCACTCGCGCAGCCCACCGCTCCCGCTCCAGTTCCGCCGGCCGCCGTGCCCGGTCAGGTTCCGCCGCCTGCCGTGCCCGGTCAGGTCTCGCCGGGCGGGATGGCCGGTGGCGACCAGACGCTGATCCTGCCCGTTTCGGCGACGAGCCCGCGGCGACCGAGCGGGACGACCCCGCCCCGGCAGGCAGACGGCACCCCGGCGCCGCCGCGTGGGGCCGGTCGTCCGGCCGATCCGGGCGAGGTGCCGGCCGGGCAGACCGGACCGGACGCCGCCGCAGCCACGGAGCCGCCCGCGACCGGCGGGCCCGACGCCACCCTGATCCTGCCGCCCTCCCGCCGCCCACCGCGCTGACCCGACTGCGTTGACCCCACCGTGTTGGACCCCACCGCGCTGGCCCGACTGAATCGGCCCACCGCGCTGACCCGACTGAATCGGCCCACCGCGCTGGCCCGACCGGGTTGGCCCCGCCGCGCCGGACCCCACCGGGTTGACTTCGCCGCGCTGCCCCGCCACACCCGCCCGGTGGCGGCGTGTCGGGGTGCTGGGGGAGGTCGGCGGGGGTGAAGGGGGTTGTTCGTCGTTGGCGGATCGCCTTGGGGCAGGGCGCGGGGCCAGGCTCCGATACGCTCAGGCCGTTGACCGAGTGGCCGGCTGAGGGGCGGGATCTTGTCTGATTTGTCCGCAATCGTCAAGGCGTACGACGTCCGGGGCACAGTACCCGAGCAGTGGGACGAGCGGGCCGCCGAGGCGTTGGGCGCGGCCTTCGCGCAACTCCTGCGTACCTCCGGGGAGCCGGCCGGGACCGTTGCCGTCGCGCACGACATGCGGGACTCGTCACCGGGGCTGGCCGCCGCGTTCGCCGCCGGGGTCCGGGCCGAGGGACTCGGGGTGCTCCACCTCGGCCTGGGCAGCACGGATCTGCTCTACTACGCCTCCGGCAGCCTCGACCTGCCCGGCGCGATGTTCACCGCCAGCCACAACCCGGCCGCCTACAACGGGATCAAGATGTGCCGCTCGGGCGCCCGGCCCATCGGCCAGGACACCGGGCTGGCCGAGCTGCGCGACCGGGCCCAGGCGATGCTGGACAAGGGCGAGACCCGCGCGGCCGACGAGCCGCTGCCGCCGCTCGAACACCGCGACCTGCTGCCGGCGTACGCCGCCCACCTGCGCACCCTCGTCGACCTGACCGGCATCCGCCCGCTGAAGGTGGTCATCGACGCCGGCAACGGGATGGGCGGGCACACCGCACCGGCGGTGCTCGGCGACGCCGTGCTGCCGGCGCTGCCGCTGGAGATCGTGCCGCTCTACTTCGAACTCGACGGCTCCTTCCCCAACCACGAGGCGAACCCGCTCGACCCGGCGAACCTGGTCGACCTCCAGGCGGCGGTACGCGAGCACGGCGCCGACCTCGGGCTCGCCTTCGACGGCGACGCCGACCGCTGCTTCGTGGTCGACGAGCGGGGCGAACCGGTCTCCCCGTCGGCGATCACCGCCCTGGTGGCGGTACGCGAGCTGGCCAAGCACCCCGGCGCGGCGATCATCCACAACCTGATCACCTCCACTGCGGTGCCGGAGATAGTCCGGGAGCACGGCGGCGAGCCGGTGCGCAGCCGGGTGGGGCACTCCTTCATCAAGGCCGAGATGGCCCGCACCAACGCGGCCTTCGGCGGCGAGCACTCGGCGCACTACTACTTCCGGGACTTCTGGTTCGCCGACACCGGCATGCTGGCCGCGATGCACCTGCTGGCGGCGCTCGGCGAGCAGGACGGCCCGCTGTCGGAGCTCGGCCGGGCGTACGAGCGGTACGCCGCCTCCGGCGAGATCAACTCGACGGTACCGGACCAGCGGGCCAAGCTCGCCGAGGTCCGGGCGGCCTACCCGGACGCCGAGACCGACGAGCTGGACGGGTTGACGCTGCGCTTCCCGGACGGCGCCTGGGTCAACCTGCGCCCGTCCAACACCGAGCCGCTGCTGCGGCTGAACGTCGAGGCACCCACCCCGGACCGGATGGTGGCGCTCCGCGACGAGGTGCTCGGACTGGTTCGCCGATAAGATCCATCGCGCTGGTCGGAGACCCGGCGTACCCGACCTGTCGCCCGAGGAGTGGAAGGAGCCGCACGGTGGCCCTCGACCCGCAGTTGCTGGAGATCCTGGCCTGCCCGGACACCCATCACGCACCGCTGGACTACGACCCGGCGGCGCAGACCCTGACCTGCACCGAGTGCGCGCGGATCTTCGACGTACGCGACGACGTGCCGGTGCTGCTGCTGGACGAGGCGCGCGGCGGCCCGGCGGCCGCCGGAGGTCCGGCCGCGGCCGGCCCGGCGGACGTCTCCGCCGGCGTCCGGGTGAGCGATACGCAGGCCCCCTCGGCCGCTCCGGAACCCGCCTCCGGTGGTTCGGACGCGGTTCCCGGCGTCGGCACGGACCAGCGGTGATGGACGGTACGGCCGGTCTGCGCGGACGCGCGGTCGCCGACGAGGCGCTGCTCGACGACGTCGCGGCGATGAACGAGAGCGACCCGGGCGGGATGCTCCGGCACACCGCCTCGGGCGGCGCCCAGGTGCGGGAGTCGGCCGCGCTGGCCGCCGAGGCCAACCTCGGGGCGCTTGCCGACGAGGGCCGCCCCCGGGCGGTGGTGATCGCCGGCATCGGCACCGCCGCGCGTACCGGGGAGGTGCTGGCCACCGTCGCCGGGCCACGCTGCCCGGTCCCGGTGATCCAGCACCGCAGCGCCGGGGTGCCCGGCTGGGTCGGCGCGGCGGACGTGGTGATCGCGGTCAGCGCCTCCGGACGCAGTCCCGAGGCGCTCGGCGCGGCCGAGGCCGCCGCCCGGCGCGGTGCCCGGCTGGTCGCGGTCGGCGCACCCGACTCGCAGCTCCAGTCGGTCGCCGAGGGAGTCCGTGCCCCGTTCGTCCCGGTGCCCCGCCGGGCGCCGGCCCGGGCCAGCCTCTGGGCGCTGACCGTGCCGGTGCTGCTGGCCGCCCGCGCGCTCGGCCTGGTCAAGGTGAACGAGGCGGACCTGGCCGAGACGGCGGCCCGGCTGGACGCGGACGCCGACCGGTGCCGCCCGTCCGCCGAGTCGTTCGTCAACCCGGCGAAGTCGCTGGCGCTGGGCCTGGCCGGCTCGGTGCCGATCGTCTGGGGCTCGTCGCCGCTGGCCACCGCCGCCGCCCGGCGGTTCGGCGACACCCTCTCGGCGAACGCCCGTTACCCGGTGGTGGCCGGGGCGCTCGGCGAGGCCGGCCGGGGCCGGGTCGGCCTGCTGGACGGGGTCTTCGGCGGTCTCGGCGAGTCGAGCCGGGACATCTTCGCCGACCCGGACGACGAGCCGAGCGGTACCCGGCTGCGGCTGGTGCTGCTCCGGGACGGCGGCCTGAACGCCGAGGACGACACCGACGAACCGCTGGTGGTGGAGGAACGCCGGGCCGACGCCGTGCAGACCCTCGCCGAGCGGCGCGGGGTGCGCTGCGACGTGGTGACCGCCGAGGGTGGTTCCGCGCTGGAACGGCTCGCCTCGCTGGTCGCCGTCCCCGACTTCGCCTCGATCTACCTGGCGCTGGCGCACGGCCTCGACCCGATGGCCGTACCGGCGATCACCGAGATGAAGGAGCTTGCGAACCCGTGACCGAGCAGAACACCCGGGCCGGCGCCGCCGTGGCGCCGGCTCCGACCGCTCCGGCGGGGGGCCGGTCGTGAGCGCGAGCGGCGGCACCAGGGCCATCGTCGCCGCGCTGCTGGCCAACCTGGGCATCGCGGTCACCAAGTTCGTCGCGTTCGCGCTGAGCGGCTCGTCGTCGATGCTTGCCGAGTCGATCCACTCGGTCGCCGACTCCGGCAACCAGGCGCTGCTGCTGCTCGGCGGGCGCCGGGCCCGCCGCCGGGCCACCCCGGAACACCCCTTCGGGTACGGCCGGGAGCGCTACATCTACGCGTTCATCGTCTCGATCGTGCTGTTCAGCCTCGGTGGTCTCTTCGCGCTCTACGAGGCGTACCACAAGTGGCACGAGCAGCAGATACACCCGGGAGGCATCGAGTCCTGGCAGTGGCTGCCGGTGGTCGTGCTGGTGGTCGCGATCATCCTGGAGTCGTTCTCGTTCCGGACCGCGATCGTGGAGTCGAACGCGGTCCGGGGCAAGGCGTCCTGGACGCAGTTCGTCCGCCGGGCCAAGGCCCCGGAGTTGCCGGTGGTGCTCCTGGAGGATCTGGGCGCGCTGCTCGGTCTGATCTTCGCCCTGGTCGGCGTCTCGATGACCCTGATCACCGACAACGGCTACTGGGACGCGGCCGGGACAGCCGCGATCGGCATCCTGCTGGTGGCCATCGCGGTCATCCTGGCGATCGAGACCCGCAGCCTGCTGCTCGGCGAGGCGGCCAACCCGGACGACGTCCGCCGGATCGAGCAGGCGATCACCGAAGGGTCCGAGGTCGAGCGGATCATCCACATGAAGACCCTGCACCTGGGCCCGGAGGAGCTGCTGGTCGCGGCCAAGGTCGCGGTCCGGCCGTACGCCTCGGCGGCCGAACTGGCCGAGGGGATCAACTCGGTCGAGGCGCGGATCCGCAACTCGGTGCCGATCGCCCGGGTGATCTACCTGGAGCCGGACATCTACCGCAACGCGGAGCAGCCCGCCGACGGGGTGGCGGAACTCAAGGAGGTCTGAGCAGGTGGAGCCGCTGCACGGTCGGATCCGCGACTACGCGTGGGGGTCGCGGACCGTCCTGGCCCGGTTGCAGGGCCGCCCGGTGCCGAGCGACGGCCCCGAGGCGGAACTCTGGCTCGGCGCCCATCCCGGTGACCCGTCCACACTGGATCGGGACGGCGCGCCACGGAACCTGGTCGACGCGTTCGCCGAGGACCCGGGTCGCTGGCTCGGCGTCGACGTGATCGACAGGTTCGGCCAGCGGCTGCCGTTCCTGCTCAAGGTGCTTGCCCCGGAGGCGCCGCTGTCGTTGCAGGCGCACCCGGACGCCGAGCAGGCCAGGGCCGGGTACGCCGCCGAGACGACCGACCCGGAGCTGACCCACCGCAACTACGTCGACCCGTACCACAAGCCGGAGATGCTCGTCGCGGTCTCGCCGTTCCGGGCGCTGTGCGGGTTCCGCGACCCCAAGCTCTCGGCGGACCTGCTGGACGCGTTCGGGGTACCCGCGTTGGCGCCGGTGGTCGCCGCGCTGCGCGGTGGCGTCGACGGGTTGCCGGCGGCGGTGCGTGCCCTGCTCAGCTGGCCGTCGTCCGAGCGGGCCGAGCTGGTCGCGGCGGTGCTGGCGGCGGAGGTCGGCGAGCAGTTCGCCGGCTCGGCGGAGCTGGCCCGCGACCTGGCCGGACGTTATCCGGCCGACCCGGGGGTACTTGTCGCACTGCTGCTCAACCACGTCAGCCTGGCCCCGGGCGAGGCGATCTGGATGCCGGCCGGCAACCTGCACGCCTACCTGCACGGTGCCGGGGTGGAGATCCTGGCGGCCAGCGACAACGTGCTGCGTGGCGGGCTGACCCCGAAGCACGTGGACGTCCGGGAACTGCTCCGGGTACTCCGCTTCGAGGTGCTGGCCGACCCGGTGGTCAGCCCGGTGCCGGTTGCTCCCGGGGTGGTCACCTGGCCGGTGCCGGTGGACGACTTCGCCCTGCACCGGGTACGCCTCGACGGCGGGGTGCGGTCCGCCCGGCTGGACCTGCTAGGTCCCCGGATCGCGCTCTGCCTGGCCGGCGAGGTGACCGTGGCCGACGCCGCCGGTTCGACGCTGCTCGGGCAGGGCGGTGCCGCGATCGGCCGGGCCGACGGCGGCACCGTCACCGTCACCGGCGAGGGCGACCTCTACCTGGCCTCGGTCGGCGCCCCGCGTTGACCCCTGTGCGGCCCCCGACGCGGCCCCGCGACACGCGAGATCGCACTACGTCCCGGAAGTAGTGGCCTCGGTCCGGGCACGTGGGACTCCTGCCGCGACACTGCGCGAGCTTTCCCGGTCGAATGCGCGGGAATCTCGAATCGGCTTGACATCAACTTTGCGCAGTGTGACGCTATGGGTACGCAGCGTTATCGCGACGCAGGTCCGAGACACGCGCGGGGAACCAAACCGGGGGGATGCGCGGGGCGGCCGGAGGCTGGGCGGAACACCGCCCGGAGCCGACCGCCCCGCGCGCTGTCCGGTGCCCGCGAGCTGTCCCGGCGTGCGCGAGCCTCCGGGGGTGCGCGAGCTGTCCCGGCGGCGGTGGCGGTGCGGTGGCGGAGCGGGCAGGTGCCCCGGTGGCCGCCGATCCGCCCGCTCTGTCCAGTTTGTGACCCGGCCGGGGTCCGTCGCCGTACGCCCGGGGCGTAACGTGGAGAGTCGCGCCGCAGACCGTACGACAGGAGCCTTCATGACCAGCACTCTCCCGGCAACCGCGGGTGGTTCGTCCGCCGCGTCCCGCCCCGGCTCTGTCGCCGAGGGCGACTACAAGGTGGCGGACCTCTCGCTCGCCGAGTTCGGGCGCAAGGAGATCCGCCTCGCCGAGCACGAGATGCCCGGCCTGATGTCGATCCGTCGCGAGTACGCCGCCGAGCAGCCGCTGCGCGGTGCCCGGATCACCGGCTCGCTGCACATGACGATCCAGACCGCGGTGCTCATCGAGACCCTGGTGGCGCTCGGCGCACAGGTCCGCTGGGCCTCGTGCAACATCTTCTCCACCCAGGACCACGCGGCCGCCGCGATCGTCGTCGGGCCGGACGGCACCGTCGACGCCCCCTCCGGGGTCCCGGTCTACGCCTGGAAGGGCGAGACCCTCGAGGAGTACTGGTGGTGCACCGAGCAGGTGCTGCTCTGGCCGGACGGCCAGGGGCCGAACATGATCCTCGACGACGGCGGTGACGCCACCCTGCTGGTGCACCGGGGTGCCCAGTTCGAGGCGGCCGGCGCGGTGCCGCCGGTGGAGACCGCCGACTCCGAGGAGTACGCGGTCATCCTCGACCTGCTGCACCGCTCGCTCGCCCAGGACGGCCAGCGCTGGACCCGGGTCGCCGCCGGCATCAGGGGCGTCACCGAGGAGACCACCACCGGCGTGCACCGGCTCTACGAGATGCAGCAGAACGGCACGCTGCTCTTCCCGGCCATCAACGTCAACGACTCGGTGACCAAGAGCAAGTTCGACAACAAGTACGGCTGCCGCCACTCGCTCATCGACGGCATCAACCGGGCCACCGACGTGCTGATCGGCGGCAAGACCGCGGTCGTGCTCGGCTACGGCGACGTCGGCAAGGGCTGCGCGGAGTCGTTGCGTGGCCAGGGTGCCCGGGTCATCGTCACCGAGGTCGACCCGATCTGCGCGCTCCAGGCCGCGATGGACGGCTACCAGGTCGCCACCCTGGACGACGTGGTGGAGACCGCCGACATCTTCATCACCGCCACCGGCTGCTTCGACGTGATCCGCAACGACCACATGGCCCGGATGAAGCACCAGGCGATCGTCGGCAACATCGGCCACTTCGACAACGAGATCGACATGGCCGGCCTGGCCAAGCGCTCCGACGTGCAGCGGATCAACATCAAGCCGCAGGTGGACGTCTGGCAGTTCGACGACGGCCACTCGATCATCGTGCTCTCCGAGGGCCGGCTGCTCAACCTGGGCAACGCCACCGGGCACCCGAGCTTCGTGATGTCGAACTCGTTCGCCAACCAGACCATCGCGCAGATCGAGCTCTTCACCAAGACCGACCAGTACCCGGTCGGCGTCTACACGCTGCCGAAGCACCTGGACGAGAAGGTCGCCCGGCTGCACCTGGACGCGCTCGGCGCCAAGCTGACCGAGCTGACCAAGGAGCAGGCCAGCTACCTCGGCATTCCGGTCGAGGGGCCGTACAAGTCGGAGCACTACCGCTACTGAGCAACGGGTTTCGCCGCCGGACCACCGGTCCGGCGGCGCCACCGGGTGAACGACCGACGAGCCCGGGTCGGCAGGGGGCTGCCGGTCCGGGCTCGCTCGTCAGGGTCGGCGGCGGGGGCGGAACCAGCTCCAGAGGCAGTAGCCGAGCCAGGCGATCGCCACCGCCGTGGCGAGCGGACGCAGGCGCAGCGCGTTCAACGCGATCACCAGCGCCAGCACCAGCAGCCAGGGCAGGAACGCCTTCACCGCGTCGACCTCTCCGGCACGGCGGGATCGACCACCGCCGCGGGGCGGACCAGTGCTGGCCGGGGCGGCACCGGATGCGCTGGCAGAAACGCGACCGTGTCACTCGGGACGGCGGCGGCCGGGACACCTGCGGGCGGGGCGGCTGCGGCCGGGACCGCCGGTCGGACCACGGTCGGGGGGTCGGTGGCCGGTGCGGCGAGTTCCGGCCAGAGGGTCGCGGCCGCCGAGCGGGTGCCCGCCAGCCGCTGTCGCGCCCGCGTATGCCGCTCGGCCAGTACGGCGGCCAGGTAGGCCCACTCGGGCACGCCGGGCGGGGGCGGTGGTGAGGTCACCGCCGCCACCTCCGCCCAGAGTGACCGGGTCAGCCGGCGGCGGGAGTCCCGGGTCAGCGTCGAGGTCCGACTGAGCAGTTGGCGTACGGCCAGCGCCAGGTCGTCGTCCAGCCGGGTCAGGTCGAGGGTGGCCGCCCAGCCGGCCAGCGGCGGGACCATCGTCGGCAGGTAGTTGGTGCCGGTCGGACTCCGGTCGTGGATGACCAGGGTGCCGGCGGCCAGGTCACCGAGTCGCCGTCCCCGGGGATCGGTGAGCATCACCGTCACGCCGACGACCCAGGTCAGCAGCGGCAGCACCAGTCCGGGCCACTCGACCGCGACCCCGACCAGGCTGCGGGTCAGCGCCTGCCGGAAACCGACCCGGCCGCCGTCGGTGCGTACCACCCGGAGCCCGACCGCCAGCTTGCCGAGCGTACGGCCGGAGTTGAGGGTCTCGCAGGCGACCGGGTAGCCGACCAGCAGCAGCACCATGCCGACGGTCTGCAACCCGGCCAGGGCGGCCCGGTCCAGCACGGCGGCGCCGACAAGTCCGCTGAGCAGGAGTGACGCGGAGGTGACCAGGATGACCGCCAGGGTGAACTGCACCAGGACGTCGAGGAGCAGTGCGAGGATCCGCGAGCCGAGCCGGGCGGCCCGGATGTCCAGTTCGACCGCCTCGCCGCTGACCAGTCCGGCGTCCGTGCCGTACCCGGTCGGGTGGCCCGGCCGTCCCGGAGCGGACCTCGGCGGTTGCGCTGTCACCCGCACAGTGAACACTATGGTCGCGAACCCTGGGGGAGTGAGTTGGATCTCGACGCGTACACCGCCGAGCACGACCGGGAGTGGCGGCGGCTGGCCGAGCTGACCGGACGGTACCGGCTGGACGCCGACGAGGCCGACGAGCTGATCGCCCTCTACCAGCGGGCCGCCACGCACCTGTCGGTGGTGCGCAGCCGGTCGCCCGACCCGGTGTTGGTCGCCCGGCTCTCCCAGCTGGTGTTGGCGGCCCGGGGCCGGCTGGCCGGCCGGACCGGATTCTCCTGGGCTGCGGTCGGCCGGTTCCTCTCCACCGGTTTCCCGTCGGCCGTCTACCGGGCCTGGCCGTGGTGCGCCGCCGTCGGCGCCGGGTTCGTGCTGGTCGCCGGCTTCCTGATGTACTGGACGGCCGGGCACCCGGAGTCCGCCGCCGCACTCATCGGCGAGGACGCGGCGGCCGAGGCGTTCGAGGCCCGGTTCGTCGGCTACTACAGCGAGTACTCGGCACCGAGCTTCGCCTTCCAACTGTGGACGCACAACGCCTGGGTCGCCGCCCGCTGCCTCGCCTCCGGCATCCTGGTGCTGCCGGTCTTCTATCTGTTGTGGCACAACGCCCTCAACATCGGTGTGACCGGCGGGGTGCTCGCCGCCTACGGCCGTACCGACGTCTTTTTCAGCATGATCACGCCGCACGGCCTGCTGGAGTTGACCGGGATCTTCGTGGCGGCCGGGGTCGGCCTGCGGATCGGCTGGGCCTGGATCGCGCCGCCGCCCGAACTGACCCGGGGCCAGGCGGTGGCCCGGGCCGGGCGGGCCGGTGTGGGGGTCGCGGTCGGCCTGGTGGGGCTCTTCGCGGTCGCCGGGCTCATCGAGGCGTTCGTCACCCCGGCGGCGGTCCCGACCGGGATCCGGATCGGCATCGGCGTGCTCGCCTGGCTCGGTTTCCTCGGTTACGTCGGCTACTTCGGGCGCCGGGCGGCGGTCCGGGAGAGAGCCGGCCGGGTCGCCGCGGCGTGATCGCGGGTGGGGTGGTACAGCAGGCCCCTCGTCAGAGTTGGCCGAGGGCCTTGAGTCGCAGGTAGGTGTCGGTGACCGCCGGCGCCAGCCGGTCGGCCGGGGCGTCCACCACGGTCACGCCGTGCCGGGCCAGCGCCGCGCGTACCCGGTCCCGGTCGCCGAGCGCCCGCCAGGCCGCCGCCGCCGCGTAGGCGTCCTCGACCCGTTCCGGTCTCCGGCCGGTCAACCCGGTAAGCACCGGATCGTGCACCGACGCCACGATCACCCGGTGCCGGGCGGCCAGCCGGGGCAGCACCGGCAGCAGCCCCTCGCCCAGGGCACCCGGTTCCAGGGCGGTGAAGAGCACCACCACCGAGCGCTGTCGCTCCCGCCGGAGGATCTCCCCGGCGACCAGGTCGAAGTCGGTCTCCACCAGGTTCGGCTGGAGCGGGGCGAGCGCGTCGACAAGCCGGGCCAGCAGCGTCGACTGGGCACCGCCGGTCAACGCCACCCGGACCGCGCTGTCCACGGCCAGCAGGTCGACCCGGTCGCCGGCCCGGGAGGCCAGCGCCGCCAGCAGCAGGGCGGCGTCGATCGCGGCGTCCAGCCGGGGCTCGTCGCCGACGCGTACCGCGCTGGTCCGTCCGGTGTCGAGTACGCAGACCACCCGCCGGTCCCGCTCCGGCCGCCAGGTCCGGACCAGTACGTCGGCCCGCCGGGCACTGGCCCGCCAGTCGACCGAGCGCACGTCGTCGCCGACCACGTACTCGCGCAGGGTGTCGAACTCGGTGCCCTGGCCCCGCCCCCGGGCCACCTCGGTGCCGTCGATGATCCGCAGCCGGGCCAGCTTCTCCGGCAGATGCCGGCGGGACTCGAACCGGGGCAGCACCCGCAACGTCCACTCCGGAGTGGCCGGCCGCCCGGTCCGCTGCCGGAACGCCAGCCCCAGCGGCCCGTACGAGCGCAGCGTCAACCGCAGCGCCGGCCGGTCACCGCGCCGGGTCGGGGTCAGCCGGCTGGGCAGTTCCACGCGCTCGCCGGGCTCGACGCGTACCGCCGGGGCGCCGGGGAAGTCGAAGCGGGCCCCGGCGGACGGCACCCAGGCGTCCCGGAGCACCGCCCGCAGCGGCCGGTCCGAGGTGTTGTGCAGCCGCAGCGTGACGGTGGCGGTGTCGCCGAGCCGGACGGCCCGGTCGCCGTCCCGACTCGCCTGCACCGCGCCCGGCGGGGCGGCCAGCCACCAGTCGAGGACGGTGAGCGCCAGCACCGCCCCGGACATCACCAGCACACCGAGCCACGGCGCCGGCCAGAGCGGCAGGGTCAGCGCGCCCGCGCCGAGCAGCACCGCCGCCCGTCCCGTCATCGTCCCGCCCGTCCCGTCCTCGTCCCGCCCGTCCCGTCACATGCCGGCCGTCCTGTCATCGGGGCGTCGGCACGGTGTTGAGCACCGCGTCCAGCACCGACCGGGTGGTGACGCCCTCCAGTTCGGCCTCCGGCCGCAGCCGCAGCCGGTGTCGCAGGGTGGGCCGGGCGATCGCCTTGACGTCGTCCGGGGTGACGTGGTCCCGACCGGCCAGCCAGGCCCACGCCTTCGCGGTGACAAGCAGCGCGATCGCGCCCCGGGGCGAGGCGCCGAGTTCGAGTGCGGGCGCGGCCCGGGTGGCCCGGCACAGGTCCACCAGGTAGCCGAGCACGCTCTCGGCGACACCGACCCGGCTGACCGCAGCCCTGGCCAGCGCCAGGTCGGCGGGGCTGGCCACCGGGCGTACCCCGGCGGCGGCCAGTTCGCGCGGGTCGAAGCCGGCGTGGTGCGCCCGGAGTACACCCAGCTCCTCGTCCCGGTTCGGCAGCGGCATCGTCAGGTGCAGCAGGAACCGGTCGAGCTGTGCCTCGGGGAGCGGATAGGTGCCCTCGTACTCGACCGGGTTCTGGGTGGCGGCCACGATGAACGGGTCCGGCAGCGGCCGGCGGTTCCCCTCCACCGAGACCTGCCGCTCCTCCATCACCTCCAGGAGCGCGGCCTGGGTCTTCGGCGGCGTCCGGTTGATCTCGTCGGCGAGCAGCAGGTTGGTGAAGACCGGCCCCTCCCGGAAGGTGAAGGCGGCGGTGCGCGGGTCGAAGATCAGCGACCCGGTGACGTCGCCGGGCATCAGGTCCGGGGTGAACTGGAGCCGCTTGGAGTCCAGGTCGAGGGCGGCCGCGATGGTCCGCACCAGCAGCGTCTTGGCCACCCCTGGCACGCCCTCCAGCAGCACGTGTCCCCGGCAGAGCAGCGCGATCACCATCCCGGTGACCACGGCATCCTGCCCGACGACCGCCTTGGCGACCTCGGTACGCAGCCGGTGCAGCGCCGCCCGGGCCTCGTCGGCGTGCCCCGGGCCGCCGCTCCGGACCGGACCGCCGCCATCCTGGACCGGATCACCACCCTGGATCGGGCCGCTGCCGCCCTGGGCCGGCGCCGGGTAGGGCACGGCGGCGTAGCGCGGATCTGTGGTTCCGGCTGGTCGGATCACCGGGAAACTCCTTCGTCGGGTCGGTCGAGCCGGGGCTGGTCGGGTGGGGCGGTGCCGGGGGACCGGGGTTGCTCGGGTGGGGCGGTGCCGGGGGAGCCGGTCAGGTCGTCGAGGGACCGGGCCAGGTCGAGCAGCTCCTGGTTGGTCTCCGGGGGCGGGCCGTACAGCAGGTCGTGCACCTCGGCCGCGCCCCGTCCGGTGCGCGCGGCCACGGCGGCGGCCAGCTCGTCCGGCCCGGCGTCGGCCGGTACGCCCCGGGACTGCGTCAGCCGGTGCAGCGCCGCCGCCCGCAGTGTCCCGGCCGCCGGCCCGTACGCCCGGGCCCGCTGGTAGAGCCGGCCACGCCCGAAGACCGTCTCGGCGGACGGCACGGTCACCGGCAGCGGCTCGGCGACCGGTGGCCCGAGCCGGCGGGCCCGCCAGAGCACCACCAGCAGCAGGGCCAGGGCGAGCTGTGCCAGCAGGGCCCAGAACCAGGGCGGGAAGGCGTCCCAGAGCGGGTTGCGCCGCTCGGGCGGGGCGGCCCGGTCGTCCTGCCCGGACGGCGGCGGTCGCTCGCCGTCGTCGTACTCCTCCGGGACGTCGTCGGTCGCCTCCGGCGTGCCGTCGCCGTATCTGTCGGAGTCGTCCGGCGTCGACGTCCACGGGTCCAGTTCACCGTCGGGATGGGTCGGCGGTGGCGGCTCCGGCCCGGCCAGGTCGAGCCAGGCGACCCGGTCGTGCCGGCCGAGCAGTCCGGTGGCCAGCGCGGCGTTGCCTCGCTCGGCTATCCGGTCGTTCCGGAACGGGTCGCTGGCGCCGATCACCACGACCTCGCTGCCGCGCCGCTGCGTCCGGACCAGCCCGCCCGAGTAGCAGTAGTCGGTGCTCCCGGCCAGGTCGGGCGGGCTGGCGTACCGCTGCAACAGTGCGGCGGCCCGCCCGGCGCCGGCCGCCTCGGGCAGCGCGCAGGGCCGGCCGTCGGCGTCGGCCCCGACCGCGCCGGCGGCCCATCGCCGGTCGGTCGCGGCCAGCGGCAGTTCGGCGCCGTCCAGTACCCGCTGCGGTGGGTCGACAAGCACCACCCGGGCGCGGTCGGCCGGCTCGGCCAGGTACGGCAGGTACAGCGGGTGCACCAGCCCGGGTGCGGGTACGAAGAGGGTGAACCCCCGGGTGGTCGCCTGGAGCAGCGCGCTCCGGGTGCTGGTGAACCGCTCCACCCGGACGCCCTCGGCACGGAGCCGCTCGGCGAGCCGGCTCCCGCCCTCGGCACCGGTTTCGACCGGGGAGAGGAAGCCGGGCGAGGCCGGGTCGGGCTGGTCGACCGCCCGGGTGGTCCCGGTGACGGCGAGCAGCACGGCGACCGTGCCGAGCGGGATCGCGATCCGGTGCCAGCGACGCCGGCCGCGCGCCGCCGGCCGGGATGCCGGGTCGGGCGTCGGCCGTGGTGTCGGGTCGGGGTTCATCCGCGGACCGCCTCGGGGTCCGGTGTGCTGTCCGCGGAGGTCCGGGGCGGTGCGCTGTTCGTGAGGGTCCGGGACAGTTCGGTGGCGAGCGCGCGCATCCGGTCGTCGTGCTCGCGCCGGGCCGGGTGCTGGGCGTACCAGAGGTCGGAGAAGACCCGGCCGGCCTCGGCGAGCGGCCGGTCCACCTCGGGCCGGTTCCGGGCGGCAGCCGTGGCCAGCTCGGTGACGGTGAACCCGGGCCGGTGTTCCAGCACCCCACGGTCGACAAGTTCCCGGACCATCCCCCGGAACCGCTCCCGGGCCGCCTCGGCGTACCGGCCGTCGGCGGCCAGCCGGTCCGCGAGGGCGACAAGCGTCTCCGCGGGTACGTCCGGCAGCTCCGGATCCTCGGCGGCGGTCTCCGGTTCGGGCTGCGGGATCGGTGTCGGACGGGGGCGCCGCCGTCGCCACCACCGGGAGAGGCGCCAGCGCGGCAGGCGGCGGGGCACCCAGGCGGGGTAGTGGAACCAGCCGAGCGCGACGACCACGGCGGAGAGCACCAGAAGCAGCGCCACCAGGGAGAGCGGCATCCGGTCACCGAGCGCGGCCGTCGTCTCGGTCCACCAGCGGCTGAGGGTCACCGTCGGCCCGCCGTCTGCCGTCCGGGACCCGGCACCGGCAGCCGGTCCGGCGGACCGGGGACCGGCGTGCCGTCCGGCAGGCCGAGGATTCGTGTGCCGTCCGGCGTGCCGAGGAGCGGGGCTCCGGTCCGGCCGGCCCGGCTGACGGCGATGTCCAGCCCCTCGGTGCGGATCCGGGCCTCCAGGTGGACCACCGCGTCGAGGCAGGCCAGCGCCGGATAGGCGATGCTGTTGACCAGCGCCCAGACCGCCAGCGCGACCGGCAGCTGCCAGTCCGGCGCGAGCAGTCCGATCGAGGTCAGGCCGGTGACGGCGCCGACCGCGAGGCCGATCCGCAACAGCCACCAGACGAGGTAGCCGAGCAGGCGTACCGCCGCCCCCCGGCCGCTGGTGCGCAGGGCGAGCGTGGCGGAGCGCCACAGTGCCCGGAACGGCCCGGTCCGGTCCAGCACGATCGCCGGCGCCACCCCGCCGAGCAGGGCGAACCCGACCAGCCAGAGCGGCATGACCAGGGACGCCACGAACATCAGCGCACCGGCCAGCAGGGCGGCCAGGACCGTCACCGGCAGTCGGGCGCCGGCCGGGTGCAGCAGCCGACGGGCCCGGGTGCCGGGGGCGAGCAGCACCGTACCGGCGGCCCGGGCCGAGAGGTTGCCGAGCAGCGCGACGACCACCGCTTCGCAGCCGGCGCCGACGGCCAGCAGGAACCAGTACGCCGGCAGCCCGTCCAGCCTCGGCAGGTAGGCCGGCGGGGTGACCTCGGCGACCAGCCGCAACGGGTGCAGCAGGAGCTGTTCCAGCCCGGCCAGCACCAGGGCGACAGGTATCAGCACCCGGGCATGGTCGCGGAGCAGCAGGACCGCCGAGTCGATCAGTTCACCGACGGTGAGCGGCCGCAGCGGCAGTACGGCGGTCGGGCCGGGGGCGGGCAAGCGTACTCCTGGCGGGCTACGAGGGAGGTGGGGAACGCACCGCAGCAGTCATGGTGACACGTCGGCTCACCCTTGGCGGAGCCGCTGGGCCGGTTCGCACGTCACGGTTCGGTGTGCGTCGGGGCGGGGCTGATCAGCGCGGGTCGTCCCTGGTGCGGGGCGGATGGCCGGGGTAAGCTTCTGCGCCTCGCGGCCCGGGAAGGTCCGGCGGTACGCCGCGCCGGGCGGCGCCGGGACGGCGGGGTGGAGAAGAGGGTGGAATATTAGTGTCATGAGAGCCCGGGTACTGGTCGTCGACGACGATCCCGCGCTGGCCGAGATGCTCGGCATCGTGCTGCGTAGTGAGGGGTTCCTGCCCTCCTTCGTCGCCGACGGAGAACGGGCACTGGCCGCGTTCCGGGAGAATCGGCCCGACATCGTCCTGCTGGACCTGATGCTGCCAGGGATGAGCGGCATCGACGTGGCCCGGGCGATCCGCTCCGAGTCGGGCATCCCGATCGTGATGTTGACCGCCAAGAGCGACACCGTCGACGTGGTGCTCGGGCTGGAGTCGGGCGCGGACGACTACGTGGTCAAGCCGTTCAAGCCCAAGGAGCTGGTCGCCCGGATGCGGG
This sequence comes from Plantactinospora sp. WMMB782, assembly GCF_049179135.1. NCBI lineage: Bacteria > Bacillati > Actinomycetota > Actinomycetes > Micromonosporales > Micromonosporaceae > Plantactinospora > Plantactinospora sp. WMMB782. The sequence goes on from NZ_JBMHMC010000007.1 coordinate 4,068,599, forward strand.
CCCGACTGCGCCGGGGCGAGGACGCGGCGCCGGAGATGCTGACCATCGGCCCGCCCGGCAACCAGATCAACATCGACGTGCCGGCGCACACCGTGAGCCGGGACGGCGAAGAGGTGAAGCTGACCCCGCTGGAGTTCGACCTGCTGGTGGCGCTGGCTCGCAAGCCGCGCCAGGTCTTCACCCGGGAGGTGCTGCTGGAGCAGGTCTGGGGTTACCGGCACGCCGCCGACACCCGACTGGTGAACGTGCACGTCCAGCGGCTCCGCGCCAAGATCGAACCGGATCCGGAGCGACCCGAGGTGATCCTGACGGTGCGGGGAGTCGGCTACAAGGCGGGCACCGGATAACCTGGGTCGCACTGTGGCCCGTACCCTGACCTCCTCCTCCGCGCTGCTCGGCCGTGCCGTCGCGACCGGCCGGGGGCTGCGGCGTGTCGGTTCGGTCCGGCTGGCGCGGGCGGCCAGCGGCCTGCACCGCACCTGGCGGCGCTCGCTCCAGGTCCGGGTCGTCACCATCACCCTGGTGGCGTCCAGCCTGCTGGTCGGTGGGTTCGCCTATCTGGTCGCCGACAACATCACCGAGATCGTGCTGGACAACGCCACCACGGACGTCAAGGCCCGGCTCGACGACGGCCAGGAGTACGCCTCCGAGCAGCTCAGCAACCACACCACCGTGGCCGAGCAGGGCCTGCGGGCCACCCTGGAGAACACCGTCAACTACCTGGCCGGCGGGGACCCGGCCCAGCTCGGCGGCGTGGTGGTGTCGCTGCGGGTCACCGGCGTCGCACCGGCCACCTCGCCGCAGGTCGACGTCAGCGGCATCCTCACGCCGGGCCTGGAGAACGCGGTCCGCAGCGGCGACATCGCCCACCAGTTCCGCACCGGCGACCTGTTCGACAAGGGTCCGACGAAATATCTCGTCTACGGTTCGCCGGTGCCGACCCAGTTCGGCCAGGTCGAGCTCTACTACTTCGTACCGCTGACCCGGTGGGACCAGATCGCGGACGGTTCGAGGGCCACCGTGCTGGCCACCGGGTTCGCCCTGGTCGTCCTGCTCGGGCTGCTCTCCGGGCTGGTCACCCGGCTGGTGGTCAATCCGGTACGGGTGGCCGCCCGCACCGCCCAGCGGCTCTCGGCGGGGCTGCTCGACCAGCGGATGGTGGTCAACGGCGAGGACGACCTGGCGATGCTCGCCTCCTCCTTCAACCAGATGGCGACCAACCTGCAACGGCAGATCGTCCGGCTGGAGGAGATGTCCCGGCTGCAACGGCGGTTCACCTCTGACGTCTCGCACGAACTGCGTACCCCGCTCACCACCGTACGGATGGCGGCCGACCTGATCTACGCGGAGCGGGACGAGTTCGACCCGGCGGTGACCCGGACCGCCGAGCTGCTGCACGCCGAACTCGACCGCTTCGAGGACCTGCTCACCGACCTGCTGGAGATCAGCCGCTTCGACGCCGGGTTCGCCATGCTGGACGCCGAGCCCACCGACCTGGTGCCGGTGGTGCACCGGGTGGTCGACCGGCTGGAGTCGCTGGCCAGCCGCTGCGGTACGCCGCTGCGGGTGACCGTGCCGGAGACCCCGGTGATCGCCGAGGTCGACCCGCGCCGGGTGGAGCGGATCCTGCGCAACCTGGTCGGCAACGCTGTCGAACACGGCGCCGGCAAGCCGGTCCTGGTGATGCTGGCCGCGGACGAGACCGCGGTGGCGATCACGGTCCGGGACCATGGCGTCGGGCTCAGACCCGGCGAGGAGAAGCTGGTCTTCAACCGGTTCTGGCGGGCGGACCCGTCCCGGGCGCGGCAGACCGGCGGCACCGGCCTCGGCCTCTCGATCAGTCTGGAGGACGCCCGGCTGCACGGCGGCTGGCTGGAGGCGTGGGGGGCACCGGGCGAGGGTGCCCAGTTCCGGTTGACCCTGCCGGCCCGGGCCGGTGACCGGCTGACCTCGTCGCCACTGCGACTGGTACCGCCCGACGCGCCGCTGGCGATCACGGACGGGCTGACCTGGACCGTCCCGGCTCCGGCCGACGGCGAAGGAACCGGCGGGGACGCGGGCCGTCCCGAGCCGACCGACGATCCGGCGGTGTCGTCGTCCGCGCTGTCCGCCGACGATGCCGGGGGCGGGGCGGAGGGCGTCGGGCCGGGTCGGGACCGGTTGGCGAACCCCAGGAGCCCGGTCGAAATCGAGCGGAGCGAGGTGACCGGATGAGCCGGCGTGGCATCGCGCTCGGGGCCGTGGCGGTGCTCCTGGCCGGGCTGGCCGGCTGCGGCATCCCTGGCGAGACCGACGTGCGGGTCGACGGCCGGGGGCCGGTCGCCGACAGCGCTCCGGCCGACCGTCCGGCGGCGCAGCCGCCCGGCCGTACCGCGAGCGGCAGCGAACCGGAGGCGTTCGCCAGGAACTTCCTCACCGCCGCCGCAGGCGAGGCGGGCGAGGCGTACAAGCGGGTCAACGAGTACATCCGGCCGGGCGAGCGGTTGAAGCCGAAGCCGGACGACAAGGGCGAAATCAACGTCGTGCGGGTCGACGTCGACGGCGGCGGGATCGGGGTCACCCAGAACAAGGACGGCACCAGTCTGGTGTCGGTGAAGGTCCAGCAGATCGGGGTACTCCGGGCCAACGGCTCGATGGGTGCACCGGTGCAGCAGGAGTCGGAGTACGAATTCGTCGTCGGCGCCGCGCCGACCGATCCGGGCACCGGTGGCGGGCTCTGGGTGCTCAAGCCGCCGCCGGTGCTGCTGATGATCGACGACGCTCTCCGGGACTACTACCAGGAGAACACGATCTACTTCTGGAACGCCAACGGCACCTCGCTGGTGCCGGACCTGCGCTACCTGCCGAGCACGGTGCCGGTGCAGCGGCACGCCACCGCGGTGCGCGACTGGCTGATCGACGGCCCGTCGGAGTGGCTCAAGTCGGCGGTCGCGCTGCCCGACGGCACCAGTTCGGTGGGCAACGTCCCGGCGCCGGAGGAGGGCGGCCGGCTGGAGATCAACCTCGCGGTCAAGGCCGGTGCGTTGGAGACCGATCTCGACGTGCGGAAGCTCTTCACCCAGATCGTCTGGTCGCTGCGGACCAACCAGCTGCTCGACGACGAGCTGGAGCTGAAGATCCAGAACCAGAGCCGGATGGTCGAGGTCGCCGACGACTACCGACGGGACCACCCGCTCTACCAGCTCGCCGGCCCGGCCGCCCGGTACGGCGTCTTCGCGGGCCGGATCTATCCGCTGACCAACCCGGGCGAACCGAAGCCGTTGCCGATCCCCGCCGCCGAGAACCACGACATCGTCACCGCCGGGCTGAGCCGCAACGGCGAGGACGTCGCGGTGGCGTTGGTGACCCGGGACGGCGACTCGTTCCGGCTGCGTGTCGGCTCCGGACCGCAGGCGGCCGGCAGCCTGGTGACCAGCGCAAAGAGCTACCCCGACCTGGAGCGGCCGGTGTGGCTCAAGGAGGCGGGCGTCGGCGGGCCGATCGGGCTGGTCGTCGCACAGGGCCGGCTGCACACCTTCACCGCCGGAAACCCCGAGCTGACCCCGGTCACCTTCTCCGGGGCCGAGCTGGGCGTGTCGGCGGTGTCGGCGTCGCTGGACGGCAACCGGATCGCCTTCGTCTCGGGCGGCCGGCTCTACGTCGCCGGGATCCGGCCGGTCGACAACGGGCTGAACGTCGAACCGCCCCGGCAGTTGGCCACCTCGCTGCACTCGCTGAGCGCGGTGGACTGGTTCGGCGAGAACCTGCTGGTGGTGGCCGGCCTGGACGGCGAGGACGCCAAGGCGATCAACCGGATAAACGTCGACGGCGCGCTGGAGTCGCAGCAGATCAGGTACGTCAGCGCGGCTCCCGTCGAGGCGCTGGCCGCCGATCCCAGTTTCCTGGAGGCCCGGCCGCTGCCACTCACGTACGAGGCGAACGAGGTCGCCTTCGTCTCCGACACGATCGTCACGCGCAGCCAGATCGCACCCGGGTCGGGCGAGCCTCCGGCGAACGTGAACTCGGCGACCGCCTCCTTCTATCTCTACTGAGCTGTCCCTACGGGACCGGGCCGGAGGACGTGGTGTTGGCGGGGGTCTGGGCCGAGCTGACCGACCTGCTGCTGCCGGCCGAGTGCGCGGGCTGTCGGGGCGAGCGGTTGCCGCTGCGCCGGGGCGCCTGCCCGGCCTGCGCCGCCCTGCTCGGGGCACTGCGTCCGAGGGCGGTACGCCCCACTCCGGCGCCGCCGGGGCTGCCGGACTGTGTGGCGCTCGGCAGTTACCAGGGGGTGCTGCGGGAGTCGTTGCTGGCGTACAAGGAACGGGGCCGGCACGGTCTCGCCCGGCCGCTGGGCCGGTTGCTCGCGGAGGTGGTGGCGGAGGCCGCCGGCGGCCGCCGGGCGGTGCTGCTGGTGCCGGTGCCGTCGACCGCGCGGGCGGTGCGGGCCCGGCACGGTGACCACCTGCGGCGGCTGGCCCGGCACTGTGCCGGCCGGCTGCGGGACGCCGGTTGGCCGGTGGCGGTGGCCCATCCGCTGCGGGCGGTGCCCCGGCCGGACTCCGCGACGTTGGACAGCGCGGGCCGGGCGGCGGCGGCCCGGGACGCGTTCCGGCTGCGGCCCGGTCGGCTGGCTCCGGTCCGCCGGCTCGCCGCCGGCCGGGTGGTGGTGCTGCTGGACGACATCGTGACCACGGGGGTCACGCTGGCCGCGGTGTCCCGGCACCTGGCCGGTGCCGGCATCCCGGTGCACGGGGCAGCGGTGCTGGCCGCCACCGTCCGGCGTGGCCGGGCTGACTGAGCTTCGTTCACGACTTCACGCTGCGTGCCAGTGGATTGACGCTGGTCGCGCACTTTCTGCAAATAATCTCGAACTGGTCTTGCCGAGCGGGGTGACGGGCGGGTCAATTGGGGTTAGCGTCTTGTTTACCGGGGGTATGACGGTGGTTCCATCGCCCCGCGGACGCAACCCGGAGGGAGGCATCGCCGTTGTTCCCCAGCCGGTCAAGCCGAATGGACACTCCAGGGGCGGGCTGACCGGCATTCTTGTTTCCGCAGACTCTCCGATGGCGCAGGGAGGTCACGCATGGATCTCGTGGTCAAAGGCCGTAACGTCGAGGTGCCGGACCATTACCGGGTGCACGTAGCCGAGAAGCTCGCCAAGATCGAGCGCTACGACCACAAGCTTATTCGGATCGACGTGGAGCTGTTTCACGAACGCAATCCGCGACAGTCCGATCACTGCCAGCGAATCGAGATTACCTGCATCTCCCGGGGACCCGTGGTCCGCGCGGAGGCGTGCGCGAAGGACTTCTACAGTGCCCTCGACGCCGCGATCTCGAAGCTCGACACCAGACTGCGCCGGGCCGCTGACCGGCGTCGGGTGCACCGTGGCCGACACGCCCCGGTCTCCGTCGCCGCTGCCACCGCCGGCCTGCCGGTCGTCGACGCCGGCGGACCGGCCCTGGCCACCCTGACCGCCCCCGCACAGTCGAACGGCAACGGCCGGGCGACCGCCGATCCCGAGTACGACGAGTACGACGACGCGCAGCCCTGGCACATCGCCCGGGAGAAGGTGCACCCCGCCGAGCCGATGACGGTCGACGACGCGCTGTTCCAGATGGAACTCGTCGGCCACGACTTCTACCTGTTCCTGGACAAGGAGTCCGGCCGCCCCAGCGTCGTCTACCGGCGTAAGGGCTACGACTACGGCATCATCGCCCTGGCCAACTGAGTCCGATCGGGTCCCGCCGGCCCCGGGGCAGCGTCCCCGGGGCCGGCGGCTACGACCGTCATCCCCGTTCGCCGCTCCGGCTGCCCGTGGTCGTCGACAGTCCGAGGTCGGCCGGCAGGAGGGCGCCGACCCAGGCGTCCATCCGGTCGCCCCGGTGGTTGAGCGCGTGCCGCGCCGTACCCTCCAGCGTGAAGCCGGCCTTCTCCGCCACCCGCCGCGAGGCGGTGTTGCCCACGTTGGCCCGCCACTCGATCCGGGCCAGGTTCAGCGCGGTGAAGCCCCAGGCGGAGACCGCCAGCACCGCCGCCGGGCAGTAGCCACGCCCGCGCGCCCACGGCGCGACCACGAATCCCAGGTCGGCGACGAGCGGATCGCCCGGGGAGATCCGCAGTTCGACGACCCCGGCGTACCTGTCGGACTCCTCGGCGATCGCGAAGACCGCGCCGGTGCCGCGCCGCCACACCGTCGGGCCGTGTTCGTGCACGAAGAACTCCGCGTCCGAGGGCTGGTACGGGTCCGGCACGGTGGTCCAGCGGACCGCCTCGGGATCCCGGCAGGTCCGCACGATCGAGTCCAGGTCCGGCTCGTGCAGCGGGCGCAGCCGCAACTCCGTACCGTCGGCGGCGCGGGCGAAGAGCACCGGTTGCGGTACGGCGAAGACGGCCGCCCGGCGGGCCTGGAGCGAACCCCGGCCGGCCGGGCCGGCCGCCGGGTCGGTGTCGGCCTCCCCGGCCGGGTCGGTGCCGGCCAGGTCCTCCGGCAGCAGGGCACCCACCCAGCCGTCCCGGGCGCCCCGCGGATGCGGGTCGGCGAGCCGGAGCCGCCCCTCGACGGTGAAGCCGGCCCGCAGCGCGACCAGCCGGGACGCGTGGTTGCCGACCTCGGCCTGCCAGACGATCCGGCGCAGCCCCAGCTCGGTGAGGGCCCACCGGCTCACCGCCCGGGTGGCCCGGACCGCCACCGCGCGGCCCCTGGCCTGCGGAGCCGTCCAGTAGCCGACCTCTCCGGACCGGAGGGCCGGGTCGATGCCGACCAGCCCGCAGGAGCCGAGGAGTTCGCCGGTGGCCGCGTCGCAGACCGCGAAGGGCGCCCCGGTGCCGTCCGCCCACATCTGCGGGGCGCGCTTGCCGACGAACTCGACCGCGTGCTCCAGCTCGTACGGGCTGGGCACCCTGGTCCAGCGCTGGATCTCCGGATCCTGGCACGCCCGGTGCACGTCCGCGGCGTCCTCGGCCCGCCACGGCCGCAACAGCAGCCCCGCCTCGACGATCTCGACCCCGTCCGGCCGGCTGTACTCGTTCATCGGGCCATCGTGCCGGAGGGTTCGCGCTGGGCGTAACCGGATTTACCGGCTCTCAAGGCTGCTATCGGACAGAATGTCCGGTTCGTTGGACCGGAGGGGCGGCGCGACTGACGATCCGGCCGGTGATGCGCCTACGATGGTTCGGCAGACTGTCTAGGGGAGCGTTGATCCGTGTCGATTCTGGAAAAGGTCCTCCGCGCGGGCGAGGGGCGCATGGTGCGCCGCCTCAAGGCGATCGCCAACGCCGTCAACTCGATCGAGGACGACTACGTCAACCTCACCGATGAGGAGCTGCGGGCCCTCACCGACCAGTTCCGGGAGCGGCTGGCCGACGGCGAGACCCTCGACGACCTGCTGCCCGAGGCGTTCGCCACGGTACGCGAGGCGGCGTCGCGGGTGCTCGGCCAACGGCACTACGACGTGCAGGTGATGGGTGGCGCGGCACTGCACTTCGGCAACATCGCCGAGATGAAGACCGGTGAGGGCAAGACCCTGACCTCGGTGTTGCCGGCCTACCTCAACGCGCTCTCCGGCAAGGGCGTGCACATCGTCACGGTCAACGACTACCTCGCCGAGCGGGACGCCGCCTGGATGGGTCGGGTGCACGAGTTCCTCGGCCTGACCGTCGGGGTGATCCTGCCGAACCGGCCGGCCAGCGAGCACCGGGCCGCGTACGAGGCCGACATCACCTACGGCACCAACAACGAGTTCGGCTTCGACTACCTCCGGGACAACATGGCCTGGAGCCGGGACGACCTGGTCCAGCGCGGGCACAACTTCGCGATCGTCGACGAGGTCGACTCGATCCTGATCGACGAGGCCCGGACCCCGCTGATCATCTCCGGCCCGGCCGAGCACTCCGCCCGGTGGTACTCGGAGTTCGCCGGCGTGGTGGCCCGCCTCCAGCCCGTCAAGGACGGCGAGGGCGACTACGAGGTCGACTACGCCAAGCGGACCATCGCGGTGACCGAGAGCGGCGTCGCCAAGGTGGAGGACCGGCTCGGCATCGACAACCTCTACGAGTCGGTGAACACCCCGCTGGTCGGCTACCTGAACAACGCCATCAAGGCCAAGGAGCTCTACAAGCGGGACAAGGACTACATCGTCAACGAGGGCGAGGTCCTGATCGTCGACGAGTTCACCGGCCGGATCCTGCACGGCCGCCGCTACAACGAGGGCATGCACCAGGCGATCGAGGCCAAGGAAGGCGTGGAGATCAAGCAGGAGAACCAGACTCTTGCCACGATCACCCTGCAGAACTACTTCCGGCTCTACAACAAGCTCTCCGGCATGACCGGTACGGCGCAGACCGAGGCCGGCGAGTTCAACAAGGTCTACAAGGTCGGCGTGGTGACCATCCCGACCCACCGGGACATGATCCGGATCGACCGGCCGGACGTGATCTACAAGACCGAGCGGGCCAAGTTCAACGCGGTCGTCGAGGACATCGCCGAGCGGCACGCCCTCGGCCAGCCGGTGCTGGTCGGCACGGTCTCGGTCGAGAACTCCGAGGTGCTCTCCCAACTGCTGCGCCGCCGGGGCATCCCGCACGCCGTGCTGAACGCCAAGTTCCACGCCAAGGAAGCCGAGATCATCGCCCAGGCGGGGCGCAAGGGCGGGGTCACCGTGGCCACCAACATGGCCGGCCGGGGCACCGACATCCTGCTCGGCGGCAACCCGGAATACCTCGCCAACACCGAGCTGCGGCAGCGCGGCCTCGACCCGGTGGAGCACGCCGACGAGTACGCCAAGGCGCTGGAGGAGATCCTGCCGCGCTGGAAGGAGGCGTGCGACGCCGAGGCCGAGGAGGTCTCCTCGGTCGGCGGCCTCTACGTGCTCGGCACCGAACGGCACGAGTCCCGGCGGATCGACAACCAGCTGCGCGGCCGGTCCGGCCGGCAGGGTGACCCGGGCGAGTCCCGCTTCTACCTGTCGCTCCAGGACGAGCTGATGAAGCGGTTCCGGGCCGGTGCGGTCGAGGCCGTGATGGAGCGCTTCAACATCCCGGAGGACGTCCCCATCGAGTCCAAGATGGTGACCCGGCAGATCAAGAGCGCCCAGGCCCAGATCGAGGGGCAGAACGCCGAAATCCGCAAGAACGTCCTCAAGTACGACGAGGTGATGAACAAGCAGCGCCAGGTGGTCTACGCCGAGCGCAAGCGGGTGCTCGACGGCGAGGACCTGAACGACCAGGTCCGGAACATGATCGACGACGTGGTCACGGCGTACGTCACCGGCGCGACCGCGGACGGCTACGCCGAGGACTGGGATCTCGACCAGCTCTGGGCCAGCCTCAAGCAGCTCTACCCGATCGGTGTGACCGTCGACGACATCGTCGAGGAGTCCGGCGGCGAGCGGAACTCCCTGGACCCCGACTTCCTGCTGGAACAGCTGAAGCAGGACGCCTTCGCGGCGTACCGGCGGCGCGAGGAGGAACTCGGCACCGAGGCGATGCGGCAACTGGAGCGGATGGTGCTGCTCCAGGTCATCGACCGCAAGTGGCGCGAGCACCTCTACGAGATGGACTACCTCCAGGAGGGCATCAGCCTGCGCGCGTACGCCCAGCGCGACCCGGTGGTGGAATACCAGCGTGAGGGCTTCGACATGTTCGCCACCATGATGGACGGGATCAAGGAGGAGACGGTCGGCTTCCTCTACAACCTGGAGGTCCAGGTCGAGGAGGCGAAGCCGGCTCCGGCCGAGGTCCCCGCCGGTCCGGCGCCGATGCCGATGCCTGCGGAGTCGCCGGTCGAGATCCGGGCCAAGGGCCTGGGCCGGGCGCCCCGGACCCAGGGCCTCCAGTACTCGGCACCGACAATCGACGGCGAGGCTCCGGCGACCGGCGGGGTGGCGGTCGAGCGCCCGCAGCCGCAGGCCCCGGCGCTCGGCGTGGGTGGCCCGCCGCCGCCGTCGGCAACCCGGCGCCCCGCCTCGGGCCAGGCGGTCGGTGCCAACGCCCCGTCCCGGAACGCCCCCTGCCCCTGCGGCTCGGGCCGGAAGTACAAGCGCTGCCACGGGGCGCCCGGCGGCGCCTGATCGTCCCCGTTGCCCCCGACCGCCGGCCCGGCGGTCGGGGGCAACGCTGTTTCCGGCCCCGGGTGGCACCGACGTGGGTCAGAGCAGGGCCACGGAGGTGCCGACCCAGCTTCCCCGGCGCCGCTCGATCCGGAACGCCATCGCCCAGGTGCGCCCGGCGACGCCGACGGCGGCGGCCGCCTCGACGACCCCGGGCCGCGGCTCACAGACCCGCAGCCGGCGCAGCTGTACGGTCCGGACCGGCTGGCCGGGCCGGCGCCGCCCGGAGACCCGGCTGGTGGCGGAGGCGAGTTGCGCGACCATGCCGGCGGCGTCGGGCGGACTGGCCAGGGCCCGTACGTGTCCGGCCGGACGGTAGCCGTTGACGATCTCCAGGCAGGTGTCCAGGAACCGCTTCGCCGCCCGCTTCGCCTCGGGAGTTGCGCCGGCCACGGCATCCGCGGCCAACGCCACGCCTGGCGCCCGGACGGTCCGTCGATCCGGCTGGGCGCCCGCCGGGGAGGACCGCGGCGCCGGCCGGGCGGCCGCCCCGGAGGTGGCCGCGGCCGGAAGTCTGGCCACTCCGGCAGTGTCCGCGGTCGGGGACCCGGCCGCCTCGGCAGTGCCCGGGACCCGGGATCTGGTCGCTCGGACAGTGCCCGGTGCCGGAGTGGGGACCGTTCGGGAGGTGCCCGGTGCCGGGGAGTTGGCTGGCCGGTGGGAGTGCGGGTGTGAGGTGCTCGGCTGGGCCGGCCGGGGCTGTTGGGCGGCGGGCGGGACGGCACCGGGCGCGGGTGTCAGGTTGACCCAGGTCTCCGGGACACGTTCGTCGTCGAAGGGCGGATCAAGAGGCGGTGCGGGGCGCAGGCGCACGGCAGGCCGGAGAGCCGGCCGGGTGCGGGCGAGAGGCATCTCGTTCCTTCCTTGATCTTGCGTTTGCTTTCGTTTGCCTCCGACGGGCTAATTTGTAGCGGATCCACTCGGCGCCGTCAATGACCGGAACCCGACCGTCGCTCGCCCGGACGGATGCGGGCACGACGACTTGCCCCGAAGTCGGGACGGCTCCGGGGTGTGCAGGTCGCCGCGGTCTCGTGTGCGCTCTGCGGAGGTGGGATCTCGGTGCGGAGGTTAGCCGGGCGGTCTGACAGGCCGGCCCGGGACGTCTCTCCGGCGACTACTCGGGGAGGCGTTCCACCAGCGGGTTGTCGGCCACCCACTCGGCGGTCTCGGCGTACTTGCGCTCGATGTACTCCTCCAGCCGGGTGCGCTCCACCCGCCACTGGCCCCGGCCGCCGATCTTGATCGCCGGCAGCTCGCCACTGCGCACCATGTGGTAGACCTGCGAGTCCGAGACGTTCAGCTCGGCGGCGACGTCGGACAGCAGCAGGAACCTGGGTTCCACGGAGAACTCCCGGTAGTCGGTGGCTGCCTCAGTTTGCCATCGACCGCGGCGCCGTCGCCTCCGCCGTCAGGTCCCGTCCGGGCAGCGGACTGGAGTAGACCACGCTGGTGGTGACCGGGCCGAGCCCGGCGATCCGGCCGGCCACCTGCTCCAGGTGGCGCATCGAGCGGGCGACGACCTTGAGCACGAAGCAGTCCTCGCCGGTCACGTGGTGCGCCTCGACGATCTCGGGGGTGCTCTCCAGCAGCGCGTGGAAGGGACGGTAGTTGCCGCTCGGATAGCGGAGCCGGACGAAGGCGAGGATCTCCAGGCCGATCCGCTCCGGCACCACCACCGCCCGGTAGCCGGCGACCACCCCGGCCTCCTCGAGCCGGCGCACCCGCTCGGTGACGGCGCTCGGCGACATCGCCACCAGTCGGGCCAACTCGGCGAAGCTGGCCCGGCCGTGCCGCTGAAGCTCGGCGAGGATCCGCCAGTCGGTCGGGTCAAGTGGCGGGGAATCAGCGGTCATCGGATCACGATAGCGTCGATACAACGGCGATTGTCGTCAAGTGCCGGGGAACTTCTGTTCAGTTGGCCGGGCTGCGGCCGTACCGTTTCGGCATGACGACGACCACCTCGAACCCGGTGCTGGCGGTGCCGCCGGCCGCACCCGACCAGGCCGCCGCCTGGTTCGCCGCCAAGCTGGCGGCGCAGACGGACGTCTCCGACGTGCACGCCGCGCTCACCGGCGGCGACCCGGGCTTCGTCCTGTTGGACACCCGGGACCTGGCGGCCTGGCGGCAGGGGCACGTCCCCGGCGCCGTGCACCTGCCCACCCGGATGATCCCGCTGCGTGCCGCGCGGCTGCTCGATCCGGCCGTGCCGGTGGTGACCTACTGCTGGGGGCCGGGGTGTGACGGCGCGACCAGGGCGGCCCACGCGCTGAGCAGCCGGGGCTACCGGGTCAAGGAGATGATCGGCGGCATCGAGTACTGGATCCGGGAGGGCTTCCCGGTCCGGGTCGCCGAGGCCAATCTGGTCACCCGGCCCGCCGATCCGCTCACCGCGCCGGTGCGGGACTGACCGATCCGCCGACCGGGCTGGTGCGGGACTGACCCGGCCCAGCCCGGCCCGGCCGGCCGACCCGGGTCCGCTGCCGCTCACCGGGCCGCCGGTGTACTACCGTCGCGGGTGAGTGCGCGACGCCGTCGCCCGGACCGGGCGCCGTCGCGGGCAGGCGTCGAGCGGGAGAGACCTCAGGTGACAGAGCAGCTCGTCCGGGTGTACGTCCCGGCCACCCTGCCGATGCTGGCCGAGTTGCGCCAGGAGGGCTGGATCATGGCCGCCCAGGGCCACGCGGTCACCCCCGAGCTGCGCGAGTGGTACGCCGAGGGCGACGAGGAGGAACTGGAGTACGTCGCCTTCACCCGGGCCGCGCAGGAGGCGCTACGGCTGCTCAGGGCCGATCCGGAGGCGCCCCGGCGTCGGGTGGTGGTCGCCGTGGACCTGCCGCCCGGGACGGTGCGCCGGCCCGACCCGGAACTCGGCTCCAGCGCGGTACGGCTGGGCGGCCGGATCGGGATCGACGCCGTCGCCGCGATCCACGTGGACGGCGTCGACGCGTCGGAGGACGTCGGAGCCGCGGTCGAGGTGGTCGAGCAGGCGCTGGCCGGCGACCCGGACGCGCAGTTCACCGTGGACGGAGCCGAGGACCACGAACTGGAGTGGTACGACCCCTCCGAGCTCGATGCGGTCTCCGGCGCCACCGGCTGACCCGAGCTGACCGGCGCTGACCAGGGCCCACCGGCACTTACCGGCGATGGCTGACCGCCGGAGGCCGATCGGCCGGTCCGGCACGGCGGGTCCGGCCGGGCGGGCCGGTTCAGCTGGCGGCGGGCGGGTGCCGGGTCAGGGTGTGCCGGCCGCCAGCTTGAGGCAGTTGAGCACGGCGCCGTCGACCGCCGCGATCTCGTCCGGATTCGTCACCGACTCGCCGGCCACGAACGCCTCGCGCTGCTCGACCGTCGCGTTCTCCATGTACCAGTCGGCGAGGCAGTCGACCGCCCGGTCGGGACTACCCGCCATGCGCGGATCGGTGCGGATCTTCGCCACCACGTCGTCACGGTCGGGACCGGAGTCGGAACAGCCGGTCAGGGCCAGGGCGAGCCCCAGCGCGGCGAGGGCGCCGACAGCCGTTCTGCGGAATCTAACCACGACCCCAGTCTATGCCTGCCGGGTCCGTCGGCGCTGGTCCGGCCGGCGGCGTCGGGGTCCGGGCGGACCGCCCGGCAGGGGCTGGCCGTCCGTTGTCGGTAATCGGGCATTGTTAATTAGTTGTTTCCGATGGATGTACTTCGATCTTACCGCCACTCCACCGTGGACGATCGTGTCGTGGCTGCTGGGTGCCGGTGCGGCTTGCCGGAAGTGTCACCGGTCCGGGCGCCGCCGGGCGGTGTCGGTGCGGCGCGCGGACGCCGGCACGCCTGACCCGCACGGTTCCGATCACTGTCCGCATCGAATACAGTCGGCTCCGTCGATGTCGTGAGGTGGATTCCGGCATCGACCGGCTGACGACCGCAGATGATCTACGGGGGGATCAATGCGCGCGAAGCGTCTTGTCCGCATGCCCGGACGCCTACTCGGAACGTCGATCGCGGCACTTGTCCTCGCCGCCGGACTACCGGCCGGCACGGCCGCCGCCAAGCGGCCGGACCTGCCTGTCGAACGGGCCGAACGGCCGGTGCCCGCCGCCGCACCCGCGCCGGCCGGACCCCGGGAACACTTCTACGACGCCGCCGGGCAGCTCGTCGGCGTCGCCGACCCGGCCACCGGGGCGGCGAGCTACTCGTACGACGAAGCCGGCAACCTGCTGGAGACCAGGCGCCTCGCCGCCGACGCGCTCGCCGTCTTCGCGCTGGTACCCGAGCGCGGACCGGTGGGCACCACGGTGGAGATCAGCGGCGTCGGCTTCTCCGCCACCGCGGCGACCAACACGGTGACCGTCGACGGCATCGCGGCGCCGGTCACCGCCGCCACCGCGAACCGGCTCACCGTCGCGGTACCGGCCGGAGCCGGCGACGGGGTCGTCGAGGTGGCCGTGCACGGCCGCTCGGCGCAGAGCCCACGACCGTTCCGGGTGCAGGCCGGCACGCCGGTGCCGACCATCACCGCCGTCTCGACCGACCGGGGCAACCGGAACGAACTGGTCACCGTCACCGGCACCGGCTTCGACCCGGACCGGGCCCGCAACGTGGTGATGTTCCACCGCACCGTCGCCCAGGTGCAGACGGCGACGCCGACCAGCCTGACCGTCCGGATCCCGGCGGCGGCGTCGTCCGGCCGGATCTCGGTGCGCACCCCGGGCGGCACCGCGCAGAGCGGCACCGACTTCCTGGTCGCGCCGCGCGGATTCGTGATGAGCAACCTGGCGTACGCCGGGACCGTCGCCGCCGGGCGGCCGGCGGTCACCGCCACCGTCCCGGCCGGCAAGGCCGCGCTGCTGCTGCTCGACGGTACCGCCGGTGAACGGGTGAACGTCACAGTGGACAACAACACCGTGCCGGTCCGCTCGGCGCTCTGGCTGTTCACCCCGTACGGCGGGAACTTCGGGCGGGGTTCGCTCGGCGACCCGATCGACGTCTGGGCCGGTGGCCGGCTCACCCAGGACCTGCCCGCGCTACCCACCACCGGCACGTACGCCATGGTGATCAAGCCGAACGACGACGCGGGCGGCACCCTGCGGGTCACCGTCTCGAACACGCTGGCCGGGCTGACCCTGACCAAGGACGGTGCCGGGGTGCCGTTCCAGATCACGGTGCCGCAGCAGACGACAGTCTTCCCGTTCACCGCGGCCGCCGGGGAGTGGCTGAGTCTCGGCCTGACCGAGTTGAGCGAGCCGGGCAACCGGTTCGTGGTCACCATCACCGACCCGAACAACCGGTCGCAGACCTGGGACTACCCGCTCTCCCAGTACATCCCGACGATGATCTACAAGGCGACGCTCACCGGTACGTACCGGCTGGCCGTCACCTTCGGTCCGAACGAGCTGGGCTTCGGCAAGGTCTGGCTGTCGGCGGTGATCAATGGGCCGACGCTCGGGATCAACGGTGCCGACGCCCGGATCCGGATCGACCGGCCCGGCCAGTCGGTACGGCTGCCGTTCGCCGGTACCACCGGGCAGGTGCTGCAACTCGGCTACTCCGAGAACACCCTCCAGCAGAACGACCGCCCGGCGTACCCGGGTGCGCTGCTGATCGAGCCTGACGAGGTGCAGCGGGAGCTGCTCAGCGGCGGCTATCCGGAGGCGCGCAACCTGCCGACACTGCGCAAGAACGGCCAGCACTCGCTGCTGATCACCGGCTGGCAGGCGGTCGGTTCGGTTCGGACCTGGCTCTCCACGGCGATCGAGGGCGGCTCCCTCGCGGTCAACACCCGCAAGACGGTGACCATCGACCGGCCGGGCCGGGACGCCTGGCTGGACGTCGACGGTGTGCAGGGTCGGCCACTGGCCCTCGGCACGATCAACAACTCCGTGCCGGGTGAGGTGACCCTCCGGCTCTACCGGCCGAACGGCAATCTGGTCAGCCTCGGCACGGGCCGGTCCATCGACGTCACGTCGCTGCCGGACACCGGCCGCTACCGGTTGCAGGTCGACCCGGAGGCGTCCGGCACCGGCGCGGTGCACGTGTACGCGGCCGAGCCGGTCGACCTCGGCCTGATCACCCTGGACACCGCGATACCGGCGCCGATAAACCTGCCCGGCCAGAAGGTCGTCGGGCGGATCAACGCGCAGCTGGGGCAGCGGCTGAGCCTGGGCAGCAGCACCACGCTCGCCGGCCTCTCCGTCCGGGTCACGACACCGACCGGCGGCTTCTTCTGGAGTGGGACCGTCGACCCGCTCTGGGGGCAGGACCTGCCGGCGTTCACCGTGGCCGGCGAGCACCGGATCGAGGTCAGCGCGCTCAACCGGGAGACCGGCGACCTCACCCTCTATCTCTCCACCGAGTCGGACGCCGGACTCGCCACGGTCGGTGGCCCGGCGCTGACGGTGACCATCCCCCGGCCGGCGCAGAACGGCCGGCTCACCTTCGTCGGCAACGCCAACGACCGGCTCGACATCCAGGTCACCCGCTGGGCGCTGACCGGCAACAACCGGTTCTACTTCGCCCTGTACGGCCCGGACGGCCGGGCGTTGGCGACCCGGTGGTGGATGAGCCGGGACCGGGAGATCCTGCCGACCCTCACCGCGACCGGCACACACACCCTGGTGATGGACCCGCCGCAGGGCGCCACCGGCGAGTTCGACATCACCGTCAAACCCCGGACCGCACCGACGGGCCGGAAGTGGACGGAACCGGCCGAGCCGGTCCGGCCCGGCTGCGACACCGAGCCGGCCCGGGTGACCGCGCCGACCGCTCCCGCACTCGGCCAGCCGGCCGGCGAGCCGGAGCCGGAGCCGGCGCCGAACCCGGTCCCCGGCTGCGTGGACGCCGGCTGGGCGCCGGACGAGCGGAACCTCGGCGGTGCGGACTGGACCACCCGCCGCGAGCCGGTGCCGACCCGGGATCGTGCGCTCCAGTTCCCGGTCGGGCTGACCGGGGTGGTCGGCCGGGTGCTGGACACCGCCGACCAGCCGCTGGCCAGGGTGACGGTCAGCGGCGGCGGGAAGTCGACCACCACCGACGCGGACGGGCTGTTCGCGCTGGCCGGCGTACCCGGTGGGCACCTGTCGCTGCGCGTCGACGGCCGCTCGGCCAGCACGGCACAGCGGCGGTACGGCGTCTTCGACATCGGGGTCGAACTGACCCGGGGCGAGGTGCTGGTGCTGCCGTACACGGTGTTCCTGCCCAGGCTGGACACGGCGAACACGGTGTCGGTGGCCAGCCCGACCACCCGGGAGGTGGTGCTCACCACCCGGGCGATCCCGGGGCTGGAGGTGCACGTCCCGGCCGGCACGGTGATCCGGGACGCCGACGGCAACGTCGCCACCGAACTGAACCTGACCCCGATCCCGATCGACCGGCCGCCGTTCCCGCTGCCGCCGACGAAGGTCCCGGTCTACTTCACGGTGCAGCCGGGCGGCGGGGTGCTCTTCCCGGAGGGCGCCCGGATCATCTATCCGAACTACACGAAGGAAGCGCCGGGCACCCGGACCCAGTTCTGGAACTACGACCCGGACGGCAAGGGCTGGCACGTCTACGGCCTGGGCAGGGTCTCCGCCGACGGCAGGCAGATCATCCCGGACCCGGAGGTCAGGTTCTACCGGCTGACCGGGGCGATGACCGCGGTACCCGGGATGAACCCGCCGGCGCTGGCGCCCCGGGCCAACGGGACGCGGGTCGCCGACCCGGTCGACCCGGCCACCGGGCTGCTGGTGGACGAGCAGGTCGACCTCGTGGTCGACGACGTGATGCCGATCGAGATCACGCGCACCTACCAGCAGGGCGACCAGGACGTCCGCGCCTTCGGGGTCGGGATGAACTTCGACTACGGGATGTTCCCGTGGTCGCCGGGGCAGATCGGCAACTTCGACTTCCAGCAGTTCGACTTCGTGCAACCGGACGGCAGCAAGATCCACTATCGGCGGACCTCGCCGGGCAACGACTACGCCGGGGCGGTCTTCGCCGCCGACCCGACCCCGACCAGGTACGCCGGCTCCACGGTGGCCTGGAACGGCGACGGCTGGGACGTCAAGCTGCGGGACGGCACCGTCTACGTGCTCGGCGACGAGGCGCCGGTGCAGGAGATCCGCGACAAGTACGGCAACACCACCACGATCACCCGGGCCACCGCCGCGCCGGGCACCGACGGCAAGGTGCGGCAGAACGGTGCGATCACCCAGATCACCTCGCCGAGCGGCCGCTGGGTCAGGTTCAGCTACGACGCGGCCAGCCCGCCCAAGGTGGTCGGCATCGAGGACAACCTCGGCCGCAAGGTCGGCTACACGTACGACTCGACGAACCGGCTCCGGTTCGTGACGAACGCGGAGCAGGGGGTCACCGCCTACACCTGGGACAGCAGCGGCCGGCTGGACACCATCACCGACCCCCGGGAGATCACCTACCTGGACAACGAGTACGACAGCGCCGGCCGGGTCTTCACCCAGAAGGCGGCCGACGGCGGCATCACCAGGTTCGACTACACCGCCGTCGACAACGTGATCACCGAGACGAGGATGACCGACCCGCGCGGGCACGTCCGGCGGTTCACCTTCAACGCCCAGGGATCGGTGCTCACCGACACCCGGGCGTACGGCACCCCGCTGGCCCAGACCACGGCGCACGAGTACGAGGCCGACGGGGTCCGCAGGAAGGCGACCGTCGACGCGCTGAACCGGCGCACCACCTTCGGCTACAACGCCAAGGGTCAGGTGAACAAGGTCGTCGCACTTGCCGACACGGCAGCGGCGCGCACGGAGACGTTCGAGTTCAACGGCCCGTACGCCGAGCTGACCAAGAGCACCGACTCCTACAACAAGTCGACGATCTACGAGATCGATCCGCGTGGCGCGCTGAAGAGCGTCACCGACCCGATGAACCGCAAGACGACGTACACGGTCAACGGCAGCGGGCAGATCACCAAGATCACCGATCCGGCCACGAAGTCGGTGACCATCGACTTCGTCGGCGCCGACCCGGTGCGGTTCACCGACCAGCTCGGTCGGGTCAGCCGGGCCGGATTCGACGCCCTGGGCCGGCAGGTCCGGACCGTGGACGGCCGGGGTGCGGCCACCGAGACCAGCTACGACGCCGTCGACCAGGTCCGTTCGGTGACCGACGCGCTGGGCCGCGTCACCCGCTTCGAATTCGACAGGAACGGCAACCAGACGGAGATCATCGATCCGCGCCAGGGTTCGACAGTCTTCGACTACGACGACATGGACCGGGTCGAGACGATCACCGATCCGAAGGGTGCGGTCGAGTCCTTCAGCTACGACCTCAACGGCAACCTGGACAAGCACACCAGCCGCCGGGACATCCTCACCGATCACGACCACGACGAGTTGGACCGGCCGAAGACCAAAGTGATCGGCACCGAGGCCACCGTCAGCTACACCTACGACGCCGGTGACCGGCTGCGGCGTACCGAGGACTCGGTGGCCGGGCTCACCGTGACCGACTACGACGACCTCGACCGGGTCACCGGGGAGACGACCCCGCACGGCACGGTGTCGTACCAGTACAGCCCGACGGTCCGGGACCGGACCATGACGATCGCCGGGCGGACGCCGACCCGGCACCTGTACGACGCCAACGGGCAACTCGCCGAGATCCACCAGGGCGGGACCGTGGTGACCGTCGTGAGCCGTGACGCGGTCGGCCGCCCCGAGCGGGTCGGCGCGCCGGGCTCCGGGGTCAGCCAGACCTACGCCTACACCGACGCGGGCCAGGTCAGGCTGATCACCTACCGGGCCGGCACGACGGTCCTGGGCGACCTCGGTTACGAGTACGACCCGGCGGGCCAGCCGGTCCGGACCACCGGGGCGTACTCCCGGACGCAGTTGCCGGAACCGTTCGGGCCGGCCAGCTACGACGCGGCGAACCGGATCGAGACCCTCGCCGGCACCACGATCCGGCACGACGCCGACGGCAACCTGAGCTTCGACGGCACCACCAGCTACACCTGGAACGCCCGGGGCGAACTCGCCGGGCTGTCCCGGACCGGGCTGTCGGCCAGCTTCGGCTACGCCACCGACGGCCGGCGGTGGGACCGGACCGTCAACGGCGGCACGGTCAACTACCTGTACGACGGGCTGAACCCGGTGCAGGAGAAGACGAACGGGGCGGTCACCGCGACGAACACGAGCGCCGGGCTGGACGGCTGGCAACTGCGCGAGTCCGGCGGCACGACGAAGCGCTACCTCACCGACGGGCTGGGCAGCACTCTCGGGCTTGTCGACAACGCCGGAGCCGGTACGACGTACGCCTACGAGCCGTTCGGCGCGACGACCGTCACCGGCGACGACGGCGGCAACCCGTACCGGTACACCGGTCGGGAGGACGACGGCACCGGGCTCTACTACTACCGGAACCGCTACTACAGCCCGACCCTGCAACGGTTCATCAGCGAGGACCCGATCGGCATCGCCTCCGGCGACGCGAACCCGTACGCCTACGTCTTCAACCACCCGACCGCGCTGACCGACCCGATGGGCACCAAGCCGGCCCGGGCCGGTGGCAGGAGCTGCTCGCCCAACAGCTTCACCCCGGACACGCCGGTGCGGATGGCGGACGGCTCGCGGCAGCGGATCGCCGACGTCGAGGTCGGCGACATGGTGCTGGCGACCGACCCGGAAACCGGCCGGACCGGCAGCCGGAAGGTCACCGCGACGATAGTCGGAGAGGGCCGGAAACAACTTGTCGACGTCGCGGTCGACAACAATGGCGACGGTGTCTCGGACGGTCAGGTGACCGCCACCGATGAGCACCCGTTCTGGGTGGCCGGCCCACGGCAGTGGCGTGACGCCAAGGAACTCAAGGCCGGTGACCTGCTCCGCACCGCCGCCGGGACGTACGTCCAGGTCGTCGCGGCGGCGCAGCGGAACGCGGTGCAACGGGTTCACAACCTCACCGTGGACGACCTGCACACGTACTATGTGCTCGCCGGCAGCGAACCCGTCCTCGTCCACAACATCGACGAAGAAGACATATGTCGCCAGACGCTGGGGGCTGGTCCGTACGCCAGGGAAGGTGTCGCCACCACCAAGCGGAAGGTGACGAGAAGTGACCCCGAGTGGGTGGATAACCAAATCAACGGCATTGCATACGGGTGTCACACCTGCGGACGTGCGACGCCGGCGACCAGGAACGGCCAGTGGATCTTCGACCACCAGCCCGCGGTCACGGCCGTCGACCCTTCCAGGCCGTACCGAGGAACGGGATATCCGCAGTGTGGGCGGTCCGGATGCCAGCCGCAACAGGGCGGCATCATGAGCCAGCTCTCTCAGGGAAACTACGACTTCCCGCCGGTCCCGTAGCGGCTGTGGATCGCTCTTGTGGCCGGCCGACCCTGTGGTAGCTGTGCTCCGCTGTCGCCGCCCACCGGCTGGGAAAGGAGGTGTCGTGTATGTATCAGGACGAGGATGAAGAGTTCCTCGGTTCGTTCTGCGCGTTCGTCGGTAATGGGCTTCTTATTTTTCGCGACGTGAACTCGACCGACACCCACGCTGATTACAGGTGGGATACCGTGACCCACGCGGTCGCCGACTCCATCTATATCTGCGTTCAACATCCGGTGGACGGCCCGGTTGAGGTCGACCTCTACGAGGATGACTCTCCGGAACTGTCACTCGATGTCGCCATTTTCGACGGGCGTATCGACTCATTGCAGGGGCAGTTCGTCCTTCATGATCCAGTGGAGGACGTCAGATTGAAGATAACAACAGACCACCCCGGCTCGTCCCGTCTGCGGATTTCCGGTGACGAAGAAACGCGTCCGGCCAGACTTCGTTTTCAGATATGGAATGTGACCCAGGGCGCCTGAGCGGCCGGCGAGCGTGAGGAGACGCGCAGTGGACGTAGCCGACGGGGGACGGCGGTTGCTGGCGGCAGCGCTCGCCGGTGTGACGGCGATGGCATTGTCCGGCGGCGCCGAGGTGGCGTGGGCCGCGCCGCCGGCCGACGGGCCGGTCCAGGTGCCGGCCGACGCGACGGTGGTGCAGGGCCGCTACATAGTGCAGTTGAAGGGGCCGGCCGGAGTGTCGATCCAGTCCGCCGCCGGCAGGGTGGCGAGCCGGTACGGCGGCAAGGTGGAGTGGACGTACCAGAAGGCGCTGCACGGGTTCGTGCTGGCCGCGACCGAGGCGCAGGCCCGACGGTTGGCCGCCGATCCACAGGTCGCGCGGGTCGACCCGGACGTGCTGGTGCGCGGCCAGGACACCCGCTGGTATCCGCTGTGGAACCTCGACCGGGTCGACCAGCGCTCGTCGGTGCTGGACGACGCCTACACCTATCCGGCCAGTGCCGGGGCCGGGGTGACGGCGTACGTGCTGGACACCGGGATCCGGACCAGCCACAGCCAGTTCGGCGGCCGGGCCAGTGCCGGGTTCGACGCGATCGGCGACGGCTGGAACGGCCAGGACTGCAACGAGCAGGGCCACGGCACGCACGTAGCCGGCACCATCGGCGGTGCCACGTACGGGCTGGCCAACCGGGTCTCGCTGGTCTCGGTGCGGGTGCTGGCCTGCAACAACCTCGGCCTGATGAGCCAGATCCTCGCCGGGGTCGACTGGGTCACCCAGCAACCGCAGCGTCCCGCCGTGGCGAACATGAGCCTCGGTGGCCGGGAATACCAGCCGCTGGACGACGCCGTCACGGCCTCCATCGCCTCCGGCGTCACCTACGTGGTGGCGGCGGGCAACTCGGACCAGGACGCCTGCTTCCAGAGTCCGGCCGGGGCGCCGGCCGCGATCACGGTCGCGGCGAGCAACCCGAACGGCGAACGGGCGACCGGCTGGGGTGGCAGCGAGCCCGGCTCGAACTGGGGAAGCTGCGTGGATCTCTTCGCACCGGGGGAGAGCATCCGCTCGGCGCACAACGCCACAGACCTCGCCTCCCGGGTGCTCCGGGGCACCTCGATGGCGGCACCGCACGTCGCCGGTGCCGCCGCCCTGGTGCTCGCCGAATATCCCACCGCGACACCGGCCCAGGTGGCGGCGGTACTGGTGGGCCGGTCGACACCGGGGGCGATCAGTCCGGCCAGTCTGCGCGGTTCACCGAACCGGTTCCTCTACGCTCCCGAGGTCGTCGACCCGCCGGCCCGCCCAATCCCGTGAACCGTCCCGAGGCGGTCAGCCGGCGGGCCTTCCTCACCGCCGTCGGCGCGGCCGGGCTGACCGGTGCGGCCGGCTGTGGCGGTCACGGTGCGGACCCGGCGCCGCCGCCCGCCGGTACACCCGCGGCGGCACCGGCCCGGCAGACCGCGATCGTCCGGCCCGCGCCGGCCACGACGCTGCTGGTCGCGTACGACGTCGAGGCGGTGGACCGGGCGGGGCTGGCCACCGCGCTGCGGGCTGTCACCACCCGGATCGCGGATGCGACTGCCACCGTTGCGGTCGGCGCCTCTCTCTTCGACCGCCGGTACGAGCTGACCGCACCCCGGCTGCTCACCCGGATGCCGGCCTTCCGGGCCGACCTGCTCGACCCGGACTGGTGCCACGGCGACCTGCTGGTGCAGGTCTCGGCGGACGATCCGGAGCGGCCGGCCATGCTGCTCGGCCGACCGGTTCCCGGGTTGCGCGAACGCTGGCGGATGGAGGGCTTCCACCCGCCGGGCGGCTCCGGGGTGCGCAACCTGTTCGGCTTCCGGGAGGGTGCCGGCAACCCCGACCCGACCGACGACGAGCTGATGGACCGGCTCGTCTGGGTGCGGCCGGGCGACGACGAGCCGGCCTGGTGCGTCGGCGGCAGTTACCAGGTGGTCCGGCTGATCCGACTGGCGGTGCCGACCTGGGAAGCCGAGCCGGTCGCCGATCAGGAACGGGTCTTCGGCCGGGCGAAGACCGGCGGTGCGCCGCTCGGCCGGCACCACGAGGCGGACGAGCCCGACTACGCGGCGGACCCGGACGGCCGGCTGATCTCACTCGACGCGCACATCCGCCGGGCGAACCCGCGTACCCCGGAGAGCGAGCGGCACCGCATCCTGCGGCGCGGCTACTCGTACCGCCGTACCGGCCGGGGCGCGGGTGCCGAGGACGTCGGGCAGATCTTCATCTGTTTCCAGCGGGACGTGGAGCGGGGCTTCGCCACCATCCAGCGCCGGCTTGCCGGCGAGGCCCTGGAGCGGTACACCCTGCCGTTCGGCGGCGGCTACTACTTCCTGCTGCCCGGTGGCACCGGCGAGGGGGACTACCTGGGCCGCCCGATGATCGAGTCGGCCTGACCCTGCGGTCGGCCTGACCCTGCGGTCGGCCTGATCCTGCGGTCGGCCTGATCCTGCGGTCGGCCTGGTGTGCGGTCGGTCTGGTGACCAGGGCGGTGGCGTGCTGGCCCGGTCGAGCTGGCCAGGAGCGAGGAGCCGGGCAGGTCAGCGGCCGGCGACCGGCTCGGGACGGTCCGCAGGCTGATGTTCCTTGCCAGGTTCGGTCCCGCTGGCCGTGTCCGTCCCGCTGGCCGTGGCCGTCCCGGTGCCGCCGTCCGTGGCCGGCGCCGGTCCGTCAACCTCCGACCTGGCGTCCGCGTCGTCCGGGGCTTCGGTCCCGGCGTCCTCCCGGGCGCCGTCTTCCGGCCCGTCGCCCTCGGCACCGTCCCGGTCCGGGTCCCGCGGGTCGGAGGGCGACGAGGTCGCCTCCTCGGCCGGCCGGAGCGTACGGCCGAAGGCGATGATCGCGGTGAGCGCACCGCCGAAGAGCACCAGCAGCAGGTGGTTGACCCGGGAGCCGCCGAAATCACTCTGCACGGTCTGGTCGGCCTCGCTTATCGCGCCCGCCAGTCTGATCACCTCGGCTCCGGCGGTCCGGGTGAGGATCTCGGTGACGAGCAGCAGCAGCCCCGGCCCGGCGCCCGCGATCAGGTAGGCCGGCCAGCGCAGTGCCGGCACCGCGCCGGTGCCCTGCTCGACGACCCGCCGCCCGGCCGTCCGGAGGTAGCCGAAGACCAGCAGCCCGGTGGCCAGCGCACTTGTCACCGAGACGGTCCGGGCGAACCAGCGGACGGCGGTGAGCCGGGACTCCTGGGTCTCGCCGAAGCCGTAGAGGTCGAGCAGCGGGTCCTTGAAGTAGTTCAGGGCGAAGCCGACCGCGAAGACGGCCAGACCGGCGGCGACGATCGCGGCCACCACCAGCGTGCTGCGCAGGCCGCCGACGATCCCGCCGACCGTGGCGGCAGCCGCCGCCGTACCGGCCAGGACCATGATCGCCGAGCCCTCGCCGGAGCTGAGGGTCACCACCAGCGCGGCGAGAAAACCGGTGGCGAGACCGGCGACGAGCGAGACGAGGAACCGGGGCGTACTCCGCCAGATCCCGAGCCGGGTCATCAGGTTGCCCAGGACGAGGCTGACCGCCGCACCGCCGACCAGGCTCGCCGAGATCAGCCCCGGCAGCGAGTACGCGGCCAGAGTGATCTCCATGCTGCTCAACCCGGCCGAGGAGATCGCGGCCCTGGCCGACCAGAGCATCGCGGTCAGCCAGCCGAGGGCGAGCAGTGCGAGGACGAGCGCGCCGGGCGCCGGCGCCGGGGTGGCCGTCACCGGCGCCTCCGGCTCGACCGGTTGGTCGGGAGCCGAGGTCGCGGTGGGGCCGGACTCGTCTGTCATCATCTCCCCCTCAGCAGGTGGCCGGCGGCGGCGACGGGGCTGTGCCGGTGTGGCCGGGCCGCCGGTCCCTCAGCGTACGCGGGCCGGCCGGAGCGGCGCCCCGGTGCCGGACCGGCCGGGGCGGTGCCGCGCTCGCGCTCCCGGGGCGTCGCGGATGTCGGGTACGCCCAGCACCAGTGGGTCGGTGTTGCCCGGCGCCGGCGGGTCGGGGCCGCCCACCATGCGGCGGGTCGGGGCCGCCCACCATACGGGAAGTCGGCGGTGCCGACCATGCAAGGATTGGCGCAGGTCCCGCCCCCGCACTCCCGGTACACCCGGGGCTCGGGGTCGAGGTGCCCGGCCGACCGGTCGGCACCGGCGGGTCTGGTTTCGCCGTCGCTGTCGAGATCGCCCAGGAGAATCCCATGGACGCCGTTCTCTCCGTACCCGAGCCGCACAACGAGCCGGTCCGCGACTACGCGCCCGGCAGTGCCGAGCGGGCCAGCCTGCAACGCCGGCTCGCCGAACTGGCCGCCGAGCGGCTCGAACTGCCGATGACCATCGGCGGTACGCAACGGATGGGCGCGGGTGCCGCGATCGACGTCGTAGCGCCGCACCGGCACCAGCATGTGCTGGGGGTCACCCACAACGCAACCAACGGGGATGCGCAGGCGGCGGTGACGGCCGCCAAGCAAGCCGCCCCGATGTGGCGTGATTTGTCCTTCGCGGAGCGGGCTGCCGTCTTCCTCCGGGCCGCCGACCTGCTCGCCGGACCGTGGCGGGACACCCTGAACGCGGCGACCATGCTCGGCCAGTCCAAGACGGCGATCCAGGCCGAGATCGACTCCGCCTGTGAGCTCATCGACTTCCTGCGCTTCAACGTCGCCTTCGCCCGCAAGCTCCTGGCCGAGCAGCCGCTGTCGTCGAGCGGGGTGTGGAACAGGTTCGACCACCGGCCGCTGGAGGGCTTCGTCTACGCGGTCACCCCGTTCAACTTCACCGCGATCGCCGGCAACCTGCCGGCCGCACCCGCGCTGGTCGGCAACACCGTGCTCTGGAAGCCGGCGCCGACCCAGCAGTTCGCGGCACACTTCACGATGCGGCTCTTCGAGGCGGCCGGCCTGCCGCCCGGCGTGATCAACATGGTCACCGGGGACGGCATCGCGGTCTCCGAGGTCGCCCTCGCCGACCCCGACCTGGCCGGCATCCACTTCACCGGCTCGACGAAGGTGTTCCAGAAACTGTGGCAGGGCGTCGGGGAGAACATCGCGAACTACCGGGGTTACCCCCGGCTGGTCGGTGAGACCGGCGGCAAGGACTTCGTCGTCGCGCACCCGAGCGCCGACGTGGACGCGCTGCACACCGCACTGGTCCGCGGGGCGTACGAGTACCAGGGGCAGAAGTGCTCGGCCGCGTCCCGGGCGTACCTGCCCCGCTCGCTCTGGGAGGGTGGGCTGCGGGACCGGCTGGCGGCCACCGCCGACGGTCTGGCGTACGGCGACGTGGCCGACTTCGGCAACTTCGGCGGTGCGGTGATCGACGCGAAGGCGTTCGCCCGGCACACCACCGCACTCGAGATGATCTCCGGTGACTCCGCCTGCCGGATCCTGGCGGGCGGCACCGCCGACGACTCGGTCGGCTGGTTCGTCCGGCCGACCCTCTTCGAGTGCACCGACCCGGCACACAAGTCCTTCACCACCGAGTACTTCGGGCCGATCCTCGGGGTGCACGTCTACGAGGACGCGCAGTTCGAGGAGACTGTGCGGCAGGCCGAGTCGATCGCGCCGTACGCGCTGACCGGATCGATCTTCGCCACCGACCGCCGGGTGATCGACTGGGCCGCGCACACCCTGCGGTACGCGGCCGGCAACTTCTATGTCAACGACAAGCCGACCGGTGCGGTGGTGGGACAGCAGCCGTTCGGCGGTGCCCGGGCCAGCGGCACCAACGACAAGGCCGGCTCGTGGCACAACCTGGCCCGGTGGATGTCGCCGCGCACGGTCAAGGAAACCTTCGCCCCGCCGACCGACCACCGTTACCCGCACATGGGCTGACCGGCCCTGCGCCAACGGTCCCGTTCGGCCGCCCCCATGGGTTCCGCGCCGGACGGGACCGTTCGCGTGCCCACGGGGTCGGCGTCGGGCGGGAGCGTGCGCGCACCTGCGGGCTCCTGTCGGCCGGACCCGGTCGTGCGCCGGAAGGCTCCCGCCGGACGGGACCGTCCGGGTGTCCCGGGTTCGTGCCGAGCGGCAGCGGCCGGCGTCCCGGGTTCGTGCCAGCCCGGTCGCGGCCGGCGCCCGGCCCGGCCCGTTCGTCCTAGCGTCACTTCCGGACAGCGGAAGGTGACCATCCGTCGACAAGCGTCGGTGGGGCGGGCGGCGACCCGGGGCAGGGGAGGGCACATGGTGGATCGGGTGCTTGTCGGCCGGTACCGGCTCGTCCGGGAGGTCGCCTCCGGCGCGACCGGGATCGTCTGGCGGGCCGTCGACCTGCGCGACGGCGCACCGGTGGCGGTCAAGATGCTGCGCCCGCACGCGGCCACCAGGCCGGACCTGGTGGCCGCGTTCGTCACCGAGACGGAGCTGGTCGCCGGCCTGCGTCATCCCTGCCTGGTACGTGCCCGCGACGTACTCGGGCAGGGGCGGGAGCGGGCGCTGGTGATGGAGCTGGTCGAGGGGGAGGACCTGCGGCGGCGGCTGCGCCGCACCGGGCCGGTCCCGCCGGCGATCGCGGCCGAGGTGACCGCGCAGCTCGCCGGTGCGCTGGCCTACCTGCACGGCCGGGACATCGTGCACGGTGACGTGAAGCCGGGCAATCTCGTCGTGCCGGCGGACGGCGGCCTGGTCCGGCTCGTCGACTTCGGTGCCGCCCGTCGGGTGGGTGCCGGGCCGTCCTGGCCGGAGACCCAGGCAACTCCCGAGTACGTCGCCCCGGAGGTGGTGGCCGGCGGGGCGCCCACCCCGGCCAGCGACGTGTACGCGCTCGGCATCCTGCTCTTCGAGCTGGTCAGCGGGCTGAGCCCGTACCGGGGCGGATCGCCGGCCGAGGTACTCCACCGGCACCGGACCTGCCGGCCGGTGCCGCCGCCCGGCCTGCCGCCGGTGGTCTGGCAGTTCGTCGAGGACTGCCTGGCGGCCGATCCGGCAGACCGCCCCGACGCGGTGCGGGCCGCCGCCCGGCTGCGTGGGATGGAGCCGGCCCTGGACGGGTTGACCGCGCTGCCCCGGCCCGCCCCCGACCTGGTCACCTGGTGGCCCCGGTCGACCGGCACCGCCACCGGGCGGGCTCCGGTCGCCCGCCCCTCGGCTCCGGTCGCCCGCCCCTCGGCTCCGGTCGCCCGCCCCTCGGCTCCACTGGGGCCTTCCTCGGCTCCGCTGGGGCGTTCGTCGGTCTCGGTCGACGGCCCTTCGGACCGGTCGGGTCGCCCCTCGGTCTGGACGGGTCGCCCCTCGGCTCCGGTCGGCCGTGCCTCGGCTCCGGTGCGCGGTCCCGGGCGCTGGTCCAGCTCGACCGGGACCGGCGCACCGCCCGACCCACCCGCGCTGCCGTCCCGAGGTCACCACCACCGGCGGGGCGAGGCGGCGGTGCTGGCCGGCGCGGGTGCGATCGTCGCCGTCGCGTTCCTGGGTACGGTGGCGGCGGATGCCGGAGCGCTAAGCGGGCCGAGGGCAGGTTTCCGGCAAAAGCCCACATAAACGGTGAAACTTGACTAGCCTCCCCAAGTGACGTCGCCCGTTCCGGGCGCTGCGGGCTGCCCACGGTGGCCGTGCCGGCGCCGACGGTCACAGGTCGCCCCGCCGACGGTCGGCTCCGCCGTGCCCGTCGAACCCCTTCCATCGATCGTCCTCATCCGACTGTCGTCCCAGAACAGTGCACAATGGAGACGACAACCGGGCGGATAGTGGCAAATCCTGGACGCGGCGCCAGCAAAGTGGCAGCGTGGAGGCCATGGCGGATGTTGCTATCAATCCCACCGCGGCAGCCCTGCTCGGGCTGCTCCACGAAGGACCGATGACCGGCGGCCAGTTGATGGCCGCCGCCGAGCGGCGCCTGGCGCCGTACTGGTCGATGACCCGGAGCCAGGTCTACCGGGAGTTGCCGGCACTTGCCGAGCAGGGACTGGTCCGGCTCGGCAAACCCGGCCCCCGGTCCAGCCAGCCGTACGCGATCACGGCGGCCGGCAAGCGGACGTTCTCCCGTTGGCTCACCGAGATGCCGGGGCGGGACACGGTGCGCAACCCGACCGCCCTCCGGGTGGCGTTCGGCCCGCAGCACTCGGCCACCCAGTTGCGCAATCTGGTGAGCAGCGCGAACGAATACCACACCGAGGCGCTCGCGGCCGCCCGGGAGCAGGCCCGGGACGCCAAGAAGGCCGGTGACTCGTACGGGGCCGCCGCCCTGGAGTTCGCGGTCGCGTACCACAAGGCGGCCCTGTCCTGGCTGAAGACGGCACCGGTCTGAGCTGGCCGGCCCGGCCGACCCACCAGCCAGCCCGGTTGGCTCACCAGCCCGGCCGGCCTACCGGTTCGGTGACTCGCGAGCCCCGGGGCCCCGCATGTCAGCCGGTCCGGCCCGCGTCTCGGCCCGGTCCGGCCCGCGTTTCAACCCGGCCCGGCCCGGTGTCGATTCCGTGTCGCGCCGGCACGTCGACGGACCGGTCCGGCGACGACGGTGGACGCGCCGGGGCGCTTGGCGGCCGGCGACGACCCGGTCCCGCGGACGACAAGTACTCTTGACTGTCGTGACCGCTGCCGAATACGCCGACCAGCTCAAGGATCTTGACGCCACGCTCCGCAACATCGAGGCCGTCCTCGATGTCGATCGGCTGCGCCGGTCCAAGGCAGAGCTGGAGGAAGCGGCCTCCGCGCCGGACCTGTGGGACGACCAGGCCCGAGCCCAGGAGGTGACCTCCAAGCTCTCGTACGTCAACGGAGAGATCGGCAAGCTGGAGAGCCTGCGCGGTCGGCTCGACGACGCCCGGGTGCTGCTGGAGCTCGCCGAGGCGGAGAGTGACGCGGGCGTGCTCGGCGAGGTCGAGACGGAGATCGGCGGGCTGCGCAAGGCCATCCAGGAGATGGAGGTTCGTACCCTGTTGTCCGGGGAGTACGACTCCCGGGAGGCGCTGGTGGCGATCCGGGCGGGTGCCGGCGGGGTGGACGCGGCCGACTTCGCCGAGATGCTGCTGCGGATGTACCTGCGCTGGGCCGAGCGGCACGGCTACCCGACCGAGGTCTACGAGACGTCGTACGCCGAGGAGGCGGGCCTGAAGTCGGCCACCTTCGCGGTCAAGGTCCCGTACGCGTACGGCACGCTGAGTGTGGAGGCCGGCACGCACCGGCTGGTCCGGATCAGTCCGTTCGACAACCAGGGTCGCCGGCAGACAAGTTTCGCCGGGGTCGAGGTGCTGCCGGTGACCGAGCAGACGGACCATATCGACATTCCGGAGAACGAACTGCGGGTCGACGTCTACCGATCGTCAGGTCCGGGTGGACAGAGCGTCAACACCACCGACTCGGCGGTCCGGATCACGCACGTCCCGACCGGGATCGTGGTCACCTGCCAGAACGAGAAGTCCCAACTCCAGAACAAGGCCTCCGCGCTGCGCGTGCTCCAGGCCCGGCTGCTGGAGCGCAAGCGGCAGGAGGAGCAGGCCAAACTGGAGGGCCTGAAGACCGACGCCGCCGGCTCCTGGGGCGACCAGATGCGCTCGTACGTCCTGCACCCGTATCAGATGGTGAAGGATCTGCGTACCGAGCAGGAGACCGGGAACCCGTCCTCGGTGTTCGACGGTGATTTGGACGGTTTCATCGAGGCCGGCATCCGGTGGCGGAAGCAGCGGCAGCTCGCCGGTGACGCCGCGTGAACACGGCTCGCGTCCGCGTCGCTGCGTTGCGTCGACAGCGGTGACGGTTTCCGTGTGCGGGGCGTGAGGGACACCGGACGCAGTGCAGCTTCGCGACAAATGTCGCCCGGACAGGCCGGGCTCCGGGCTTGGCCTTTCCGTTACGACGCGTAGACTCACCACCCGTGATTCAGCTTGAGCAAGTGACGAAGACGTACCCGAAGGCGTCCCGGCCATCGCTCGACAGCGTGTCGGTCTCGATCGAGAAGGGTGAGTTCGTCTTCTTCATCGGTCCCTCCGGTTCCGGCAAGTCGACGATCATCAAGCTGCTGCTGCACGAGGTGACCCCGAACAAGGGTCGCGTGATGGTCAACAACAAGGACGTCACCTCGATGCGCTCCTGGAAGATCCCCCACTTCCGGCGCTCGATCGGCTGCGTGTTCCAGGACTTCCGGCTGCTGCCCAACCGCACCGCCTACGAGAACGTCGCGTTCGCCCTCGAGGTCATCGGCAAGACCAAGGCGGTCGCCCGTCGGGTCGTCCCCGAGGTGCTGGAGCTGGTCGGGCTCGGCGGCAAGGAGCACCGCTACCCGCACGAACTCTCCGGCGGTGAGCAGCAGCGCGTCGCGGTGGCGCGGGCCTTCGTCAACCGGCCGCTGATCCTGCTGGCCGACGAGCCCACCGGAAACCTCGACCCGGACACCTCGATCGAGATCATGCGTCTGCTGGACCGGATCAACCGCACCGGCACCACGGTCGTGATGGTCACCCACGACTCCAACATCGTCAACCAGATGCGCCGTCGCGTCATCGAGATCGAGAGTGGTCGCATCGTGCGTGACCAGGCCCGGGGCGTCTACGGCTGACCACGCCCCGCAGTGCCGGCACCGACCAGCCCCCCGGTCCGGCCCGGCACCGGCCCTGATTCGACGACGAACGACTCCTGCGGAGATCCGGAAGGAACCCCCCGATGCGCTTGAAATACGTCCTGTCCGAGGTGTTGGTCGGGCTGTGGCGCAACGTGACCATGACCATCGCGATGATCATCACGATGGCGGTCTCACTGACCATGCTCGGTGCCAGCGGTCTGATGTACCTACAGGTCGACGCGATGAAAGACGCGTACTACAAGGACATCGAGGTCTCGATCTTCCTCGTCGCGGGC
This sequence comes from Plantactinospora sp. WMMB782, assembly GCF_049179135.1. Taxonomy (NCBI): domain Bacteria; kingdom Bacillati; phylum Actinomycetota; class Actinomycetes; order Micromonosporales; family Micromonosporaceae; genus Plantactinospora; species Plantactinospora sp. WMMB782. Next base: position 4,101,247 of record NZ_JBMHMC010000007.1, read on the forward strand.
GTGACCGAGGAGCAGCGCACCCAGTTGCAGACCGACCTTGAGGGCGACCCGCTCGTCCGGGAGGTCAAGTACGAGTCCAAGCAGGAGGCGTACGAGCGCTTCCAGAAGCTCTTCGCGGACTCGCCGGACCTGGTCAAGGCGGTGCAGGCGGACAAGCTCCCCGAGTCGTTCCGGGTCAACCTGGTCGACCCGGAGCAGTACCAGAAGATCTTCGACACCTACAAGGGCCGCGAGGGGATCGACGACATCATCGACCAGCGCCGGCTGCTCGAACAGATCTTCAACATCCTCGGCGCGATCCAGAACATGGCACTTGTCTCCGCCTCGGTGATGGCGATCGCCGCGCTGCTGCTGGTCGCGAACACCATCCAGGTGGCCGCGTACAGCAAGCGCCGTGAGGTCGCGGTGATGAAGCTGGTCGGCGCCTCCAACTGGTTCATCCAGGCACCGTTCGTGCTGGAGGCGGTGGTCGCCGGCATGCTCGGCGCGATCATCGGATTCGGCGCCCTGGTGCTGGGCAAGATCTTCCTGCTGGACGGCTCACTGCGGGACCTGACCGACCTGCTCACCCCGATCGAGTGGAGCACGGTGCTGCTGATGTTCCCGTTCATGGCCGGGGTCGGCGGTCTGGTCAGCGCGATCACCGCCTGGGTGACGCTCCGGTTCTACCTGCGGGTCTAGCTCCGTCACCCGAGGGGGTAGCTCTCCGCAGCCGCCGTCGCGGCCGTCGAACGATCGACCGCAGGGCCCCTGGTACGCGTGGAAAAGCGCGCGCCAGGGGCCCTGCGTCGCGAGGTAGCATTGCGCGGTTGTGCACGGGCACGACGGTCCGGGCACAACCGGGTGCGACGAGGAAAGGGGTGTGGCGCCGATGCCACGGGAGCAGGGGCGGAAGGTCGTCGCCTCCAACCGCAAGGCGCGGCACGACTACGCCATCCTCGACACCTACGAGGCGGGCATGGCGCTGACCGGCACCGAGGTCAAGTCGCTGCGCGCCGGCCGGGCGTCCCTGGTCGACGCCTTCGCCCAGGAGCGGGACGGCGAGATCTTCCTGCACGGCATGCACATCCCGGAGTACGCCCAGGGGACGTGGACGAACCACGAACCCCGGCGCACCCGCAAGCTGCTGCTGAACCGCCAGGAGATCAGCCGGCTGATCGGCAAGCTGAAGGAGAGCGGACTGACCCTGGTGCCGCTCTCGGTGTACTTCTCCGACGGCTGGGCCAAGGTCGAGATCGGCCTGGCCAAGGGCAAGAAGTCGTACGACAAGCGGCAGGACCTGGCCAAGCGGGACGCGGACCGGGAGATCTCCCGGGTCGCCGGCCGGCGTGGCAAGGGCATGTCCTGACGCTCCGATCTTGTCGGACTCTGCCAGCGGTTCCGATCGTCCCTACTGTGCCTGTGACGCACGTTACCGGCGTGCCGTCCGGTTCGGCCGGTGTGGCGGGCGGGTATCTGGAATGAAGTCGGCGGGGCGAGGCGTTAGGCTTGGGGTGGACCGCCGACCGGCGGTGCCGAGAAACTCCACCGGTGTCTGCGCACGCGGCACCGGTCGGACACAGGGGGTGACTGGTTTCGACTTCGTACGTTGCGGCAGGGGAAGCGAGCCGAGGAAGCCGACGTCGTCTCGAGAATCGTTCGTCGGAAACCAATAAGCGCCAAGCAGAATCGCGCTGACTTCGCTCTCGCCGCCTGAGGCGGGTAGCAAGTCTGTCGGCCTGGGAGTGCCTTCGACCCAGTTAGCCGGCATCAGCTAGGAGGCTGGCCAACCGGACCCGGTCGCGGGGTCCGTGCGGCGAGATTAATCAGCGACTGGGCCCGTCACACCGACTCGCTCGCGTGATCGGAGGGGCCGAGTAGAGGCACAGCGAGCTGCGCTCGGAGAAGCCCTGGCAAGGCGACGAAGGACCCGGGTTCGATTCCCGGCACCTCCACGACAACAAGGCTGCGCCCCGGTCCGGACGGACCGGGGCGCAGCCGTCTCAACGGCCGGATGCCTGTCCCGGCTGTGGCGACGGCTGGGCCGATGCGCCTCGGTGCTGCTCAGGGCAGGTCGAACGGCAGCTTGATGCCGTCCAGGCTGTGCGGGCACGGGCAGTCGCGGTCGGTGGAGAGCCGGCCGAGCGCGTCGAGCAGCACCTCGCGCAGCCGCGCGGTGTTCTCGCCGAACACCCGGAACACCTCCTCCTGGGTCACCGCGTGCCCGCCCTCCACTCCGGCGTCGAGATCGGTGACCAGTGCCACGGCGGTGTAGCAGAGCGCCAACTCGCGGGCGAGTACCGCCTCGGGGTGCCCGGTCATGTTGACGACCGCGCCACCGATCGCGGAGTACCAGCGAGACTCCGCCCGGGTGGAGAACCTCGGCCCCTCCACCACCACCATCGTGCCGCCGTCGTGCGCCCCGATCCCGTGCGCGGCGGTCGCGGCGAGCACCGTCTTCCGCCCCCTCGGGCAGTACGGGTCGGCGAACGACACGTGCACCGCGCCCTTGTCGTAGTAGGTCTGCGCCCGGCCACTCGTCCGGTCGACGAGCTGGTCCGGGACCACGAACGTCCCCGGGCCGAGTTCCGGCCGCAGCCCGCCGACCGCGCAGGGGGCCAGGACCTGGCGTACCCCGAGGGATCGCAACGCCCACAGGTTCGCCCGGTACGGGATCAGGTGCGGCGGGAACCGGTGGTCCCGTCCGTGCCGGGGCAGGAACGCGACGGTCCGACCGGCGACCCGCGCCACGGTGACCGGATCGGACGGCGGTCCGTACGGTGTCTCGACGCGATGCTCGGTGGCGTCTTCCAGCAGCGCGTAGAGCCCGGATCCGCCGATCACCGCGAGTTCCGCCTGCGGACCCATGCCCCCGCCTCTCCTGCTCAGCTCTCGTCCGGCTCGCCAATTGTCGTCAAAGCGCTCTGTGGACTAGCCCTACAGACCTTAACCAGCACCAGTGCCGCAAGCTATGGTGCGTGGCATGGCGTTTACTGCGCGCAGGATCACCATCGATCCTGTGGATCCGGCGAGGCCGGTGAAGGGCCGGGTCGGGGTGACCGACGACGAGACACGGCGGCGGCCCGGGGAGCGGTTCCTGGCCCTCTGCCCGGCCGAGTAACGGTGGCAGGCGTGTTCGGCGAGGGGCAGGCGATCGGGGGACGGTCGATGGAGTCGATGACCGGGCAGCTGCTGGTCGCGACCCCCGCGCTGAAGGACCCGAACTTCGACCGGACCGTGGTGCTGCTGGTCGCCCACGAGGCCGGCGGCGCCCTCGGCGTGGTGCTCAACCGGGCCACCGAGGTGCCGGTCTCCGAGGTACTCGGCGCCTGGGGCGGGCTGGCCCGGGACCCGGCGGTGCTCTTCGAGGGCGGTCCGGTGCAGCCGGAGTCGGCGATCTGCCTGGCCCGGATGCGTACCCCGAACCAGCGGGTGAAGGGTATCCACCAGGTCACCGGGGCGGTCGGCACGGTGGACCTCTCGGTCGACCCGGACCGGCTGCGAGAGGCGGTCACCGGGATCCGGGTCTTCGCCGGCTACTCGGGCTGGTCACCCGGGCAGGTCGAGGAGGAGGTGGCCCGGGGCTCCTGGTTCGTCCTGGACGCGCTCCCCGGCGACGCGTTCATGGAGCGCCCCGACGACCTGTGGCCGATGGTGCTGCGCCGGCAGGGCGGGATCATGGCCGCGGTGGCCCACTTCCCACCGGACGTACTGCTGAACTGACCCCCGGCGGCACGGTGCCCCCTCGGATGACCGGGGTCCCGAGGGTGTGTACTATTGCGCGGGTGCCCGGGAGACCGGGCAGGCAGTGGAACAAGGGGCCGTGGCGCAGCTGGTAGCGCACCACACTGGCAGTGTGGGGGTCAGGGGTTCGAGTCCCCTCGGCTCCACCCTTGGAAACAGCAGGTCAGCGGCCTGGTCGAGCGATCTTCGACTGGGCCGCTGATTCGTTCTCCGGCCCGTTTTTCTCACACTCTCTCACATCGGGTTCGCGTGTCACGTTGTCCTGCTCCGTGCCGTCCGCTGCCGCCTCCTTCTCCGTAGTGCCGTACACCGGCCCCGAGCGTGCCTCCCGCAGGCTTCAGTGCCTCGTCCTGGAGTGCAGGTAGGTCTTCATGGTGAAGGCCACATTGGCGTGGCCCAGCCAGGCCGAGATCACGGCGGCGGGAAACGTTCCGCAGGTGCATCAGGGTGCCGCAGGTGTGCCGGGTGTCGTGCAGCGTGACAGCGTCGACAACTTCCGGAAATCTTCTGGAATTTCGGTCGGATGTCACCGCAGATTCCCGGCGCGGAACCAGGCGACGTAGTCGACCACGCCGACGAGTGTCGTAGCCCGGTCCAGCTCGGCCGCGAAGAAAGCCGACGCGGCCTTCAAGATCTCATGCGCGCGCCGCAACTCGGCGGTTTCCCGCCGCCGCCCGCTTCAGCTCCGCCGGCTCCTCCGACGTCACCCCCGGCCGCTGGCCGTCGTCGATTTGCCCCTGTCGGACCCGCCTGCGCAACGTCTCGGCCTCGCCGATCCCGAGCCAGGCCGCCACCGCCGTGATCTCCGCCCAGTTCGACTGGTAGTTCGGCCGCACCTCCGCGACCATCCGCACTGCCCGCTCCCGCAACTCCTGCGGACACGGCTTCGTTCCTGCCATCTCTCGATCCTTCCCGAGCGGGAAGTCTCTGCACGTCCGGGGCGGCTCAGGACTGGACTCGCCCGGCGGTCTGTTACGGCGGATCGACGGCATAGGCTTCGATTTCCACGCGCATTCGTGGGTCGAGCAATGCGCTGACCGCTACGAGGGTTGCCGCGGGGCGGACCTGGCCCAGGACCTCGCGGTGCGCCTGGGCGACCAGGTCCGCGTCGGCGATGTCCGTGACGTAGGTGACCGTGCGGACAACAGCCTGCAGGCCGCTGTCCGCCTGCCTCAGGGCGTCCTCGATGATCCGCCAGGCCGCACGGGCCTGTCCGTAGGCATCGGCATCGAGGTCGGGGTCCCGGGCCGTCGTGCCGGAAACATGCACCTGCCCGCCCGCGCGGACAGCCCGGCTGTAACCGTAGACGTCTTCGTAGGGTCCGCCCGAGGAGACTATCCGTCGTTGCATGCCTGGATCCTAAGAGCGTTCAACACGGGCCCACCACCGCGAGCCAGCCCCTGACGGACACTGTCCCAACGGCGGCTGCCTCTTTGCCGGCGCCTTCGGCGCATCATCTGACCGTTCCCGTGTCATGCTGGCTGCGACTCCTTGACTGCTCCAGTGACGGCGGCCGTCCTTCTGCAGACGCACCGATGTCTTCTGAGACAACTCCGTCCGCCCGAGGTTCGGAGCGCGACCTACGCTCGTATTGCCGACCGCTGTCGGAGCGGGACGACGACGGCCGAGTTGCCCGCGTGGCGTGGTGTTTCCGCCGTGCGGGCGGTGGTGGCGGTGACAGAGGCATCCACCCGCTCTTGCGGTTGGCGGCACCCTCGGTGGCTGGCTCCGAGGCTGCTTCGTACATCGTCGGAGCCATCCGGGTGCCCGTAGGAACAAACTGGGGCTGACGCCGGTCCCGGTGATGTGCCACCGCAACGGCAGGAGTGCCGTCGCGGTGGGAGTGGCCCGGCCGCGCCCACCGTAGCCGTAGAAGCGGACAGCCCGGGTGTTCGCTGGGCACGCATTGGAGGGCAGGTGCCCAGCGAGGTCCACGGATCACCGGGTGATGGCCAACTCGTCCTCGGTGGAGACCGCCGCGGTGGTCTTCCGGCGGGTGCCGATGGCGACGAGCAGCGCGGCGCCAGTCAGCGCGACACCGAACCAGACAGCGCTGTCAACGCCGAGGGTGTCGGCGAACCATCCACCGAACAGCGCGCCCAGCGCGATGGACGTGTTGTAGCCCATCGTATTGATGGACATGGCCGCCTCGAACCTGTCGGGTGCGGCGCCGAGCATCAGGTTGATCTGGCAAAGGTTCGCGACGCCGAAGGACACTCCCCAGAGGGCCACGGCGAGGGTCAGCCCCGGTCGGGTGTGCCCGATTGTGAGCAGCAGCAGCATCGCGGTAACGAGCCCTGTGCAGGCGACGACGAAGCTGACCCGCGGATTCATGGTCACCGTGTGGCCGGCGATGAAGTTGCCGGCGGCGCCGCCGACGCCGTACATCATGAGCAACGCGCTGATGAAGGCGGCGGAGGCGGACGAGTGCTCCTCCGCGAATGGCCGGATGAAGGTGTACGCGCCGAAATGGCCGAGCACGTACAGCGTCACGGCGACCATCACCAGCCGCAGTTGCGCGTGTTGGAGCGGGAGTCGGAAGACCTCCCGGACCGGGACGGTGTTCTCCGATGGTAACGAGGGAATGACCAGGGTGACCGCGAGGAACACCAGCATGCTGAGACCGGCCCAGATGAGGAAGGTGGTGCGCCAGCTGGTGAGGCTTTCCAGGAAGGTGCCGAGCGGAATGCCCACCACCGCGGCGATCGAGATGCCGGACAGCGCGATCGCCGATGCTCGGGGGGCGAGGCGTTCCGGGACGAGGCGCATTGCCATGCTCACGCCGATGGCCCAGAAGACGCCGTTGGCGAATCCCATGACGAGCCGGGTCGTGAGGATCAGCGCGAAGTTCGGCGAGACTGCGGTGAGCAGGTTCCCCAGGGCCAGGATCGCCAGGAGCGCGGACAGCAGGACACGTCGGTTGATGCGCCTGGTCCCCGCGACGATGAACGGTACCCCGAGCCCGGCGGAGAGACCGTACAGCGTGACCATCAGCCCGGCGACGCCGGCGGACACGTCCAGGTTCGCGCTCACCGGGGTGAGCAGGCCCACGGGCATCAGCTCGGTGGTGACGAAGGTGAACAGACTGGCGGTGATGACGGCGACACCCAGCCACGACCTCCGGGTCGGGTGCGTATGCGCATCTGTAGTGACCATTTCTTCTTTCTTGTCGTATCGGCTCGAGGTCTTCGATGGCACACGTGTCATCGGCGGCGTGCGCTGACCGTCGGCGGCGAAGCCGGTCCTGACACCGTGAGGTTGTCGCTGTCCGGGAAGTCGGCGGGACGCCGCCACGACCTGGGCGGCGGTCGTTGCGCGAGCAGCACGGCGACGATGATCGCGATGGTGCCGACCATCTGGACGATCGAGAGCGTCTGGCGCAGGAACAGGTATCCGAGAAGGGTCGCGACGATCGGGCTGCCCAGGGCGAGGAAGGAGACCGCCGGGGCGGGTAGGCGCTCGATCCCGCGGAACCACAGTGCGTAGCTGAGCACGGCGCCGAGAGAGGTGAGATAGCCGAACCCGAGGAGATTGGACCCGGTGAGGGTGGCCGGCAGCCCTTCGAGGATCAGGGTGAACGGCAGGGACACGAGTCCGCCCGCGATCAGCTGCCACCCGGTGAAGGGCAGTAGTCCCACCCGGTCCGGGCGCCCCCACCGTTTCGTCAGGGTGATGCCGACGGCCATGCAGGCTGCCGCGACGAGCGCCGCGAGCACGCCCACGGTGTTCAGGGCCACTGTCCCCTGGTAGACAAGCATCGGGACACCGGCCGCGCCCAGGAGACAGGCCACTATGTGCGTCCCCCTGATCCTGTCGCCGACGAGCGACGCCGCCAGGATCAGGACGATCATCGGCTGTACCGCCATGATCATCGCCGCGATGCCGCCGGGCAGGCGGTAGGCCGCGACGAACAGCAGAACGTTGAACGCGCCGATGTTGAGCGTGCCGAGCACCAATGACCGCCACCACCACGCCCCGGTCGGCAGCAGGCAAGTGAGTGCGAGCAGGATCAGGCCCCCGGGCAGCGCTCGTACGGTGGTGGCGAGCAGCGGCCGGTCAGGTGGCAACCATTCGGTCGTCACCAGGTACGTGCTCCCCCAGATCGCGGGCGCCAGCGCCGTGACGCCCGCAGTGCGGAATCGACGGCCGTCGCTCATGCCGGACCGCCTTCCGTTTCGAGGACTCGGGCGCCGACGCCGGTTGCCCGGCAGGGGTGGACGTTCGACCTGCTGCTAGTCGAAGCGGGCATCGCGGTCTCGAGTCCGCTTGAGCTCGAAGAAGCCGTCGGTGCCGGCCAGGGCGAGGATGCCGTCCCAGAGCCGGCCGGCGGCCTCGCCGCGCGGTGCCGGAGACATCACCGGACCGAAGAACGCGATGAGTTCGCCGCTGGACCCGGGAACGTGGATGACAGGAGTGCCGACCTCGGAGCCGACCGGGTTCATGCCGGCGTGATGACTCTCCCGCAGCGCCTTGTCATGGTCGGTCGTCTCCGCTGCGTCGGCGAGTCCCCCTGGCAGGTCGACGTCGGCGAGCGAGGCAAGGATCATGTCCCGGCCCAGACCGGCCCTACTCTGGTGAATCCGGGTGGCCATCGCGATGTAGAGCTTCCGCAGAGCCTCCGGGCCGTGCTGCTGCTCGGCGGCGATGCAGACCCTGACTGAGGCCCAGCCCTCGCGCATCGCCGTTCGGTATTTCTCCGGTACCTCGCGACCCTCGTTGAGCACCGAGAGGCTCATCACGTGAAAGCGCGCCTCGATGGATCGGACCTGTTCGACCGCGAACAGCCAGCGGGCGGCGATCCATGCCCACGGGCAACGGGGGTCGACCCACACGTCAGCGACCGTCTGGGTTGGCTGCTCGGGTACAGTGATGTTCATCGTAGGGTCGTCTCCTCGAATGAGATGCGTTGCCGTCGGCTGCCGGCGGCCATCGACGCTGAGGTTCCGCGAAGGACCGCGCCCGACATAGGGATCCGGCCCGGATTGCAGCTGGCCGTACCGGTCTTGTTCGAAGTCTGACCCGGAACTGATCAATCAGTCCAACGCATGTTTGTCATCTCATCGATCGTGAACCACGATCGATCCATGGAACTCCAGCAGATGCGCTACGTCATTGCGGTCGCCGAGACGAACAGTTTCACCCGGGCCGCCGAGCGGTGCCTGGTGGTGCAATCCGCGCTCAGCCACCAGATCGCGCGCCTGGAACGGGAACTGGGCGCGAAGCTCTTCGAGCGCACCAGCCGGCGTGTCCGGTTGACCCCGGCCGGCGTCGCATTCCTGCCCGCCGCCCGTCAATGCCTGGACGCCGCAGAACGCGCGGTCGCCGAGGTCGCCGCGGCCGTCGGTGAGGTGCGCGGACGGCTGACAGTCGGCCTGATCCCCACAGTCGCCGCCGTCGACCTCGCCAGCGTGCTGCGGGACTTCCGCCAGCGCTACCCGGAGGTGCGCATAGACCTCCGCGTGGGCGCGAGCGAGGAACTCGTCGAGCAGCTCAAGCAGGGCGTCGTCGAGGTGGCCTTCCTCGGGCTGCCCACCACCGCGCGGCTCGAAGGCGTCAACGCCCGAGAACTCGCCCGCGACCGGCTCGTCGCCGTGGTCGCCCCGGACCATCCCCTCGCTGCCAAGCAAACGGTCAGCCTGCGTCGGCTCTCCTCCGAGGTGTTCGTGGACCTACCCGCCAAAACCGCCGGGCGAATCCAGTCCGATCAGGCATTCACGGCCGCCGGCCTCACCCGCGATGTCGCCTTCGAGGTCACCACCGCCTACCTCATATCCCGGCTGGTCGAGAAGGGACTGGCCGTGGCTATGCTCCCTTCCGCGTACGCGCCGCAGCTCACCGGCGTGACAACCGTCGACGTCACGGACGCGCCGGCCCGCGTCGAGTACGTCATCTGGAGTCGGTTCGACCGTACGCCCGCGGCGAACGCCTTCCTGGCGCTCCTCGACATTTATGCCAGTCACGCTGGAAGCCAGGAGTGACGCTTGGCGTCGGCTCGCTGACCTCCCTGTCACTGAACCCACCCCTGTTGCTGGTCTGCCTGCACCGCGCGTCGAGAGCGCTGGAATTCCTCGCCGAACACGGCCGTTTCGCCATCAGCGTGCTCTCCGCCCACCAGGAAGCCCTCGCCGACACCTTCGCCCGGCCACGCGACCACACCACCGCCACCGAGGTGTTCACCACTCTCGGCGACCTACCCGTGGTCTCCGACGCGTCGCCTGGTTGACCTGCCACCACCGGCACACCTACACCAGCGGCGACCACGCCATCGTCATCGGCACCGTGCGGGACGCCCGGCACACCGGGCGGGAACCGCTGATCCGGCACGCGTCCCGCTACCGCCACCCCTGATAGCCACTCGACGAGAACAAGCGAGCAGACCTGGCATACGACATCCACGTCGAAGAGACCAACGACATCGCCGCGCCACCGGGCCCGGTCTACGACACCGTCATCGACGTCACCCGCTGGGGGCGCTTCAGCCCGAACGCACCGGCGCCACCGTCCTGGCCACGGAGGCATGGCACGACAACCGCGGCCGGCTCAGGCGCGCCATCGCCGTCATCGTCTCCGGCATCCGCGACCGCGCCACCCACAACCGCGAGTCCATCCAGGTCACCCTGCGCAGCCTCAAGAACCACCTCGAACGGCAGTACGACAACGGCGACCGGTCGGTCCTCCCGGCGGCCGGCCCGACGGGCACCGGCACGGATGCCTCCGTTCCAACGATCGACCAGTCCACCCATGGCCAGCGGCCGTAGGACAGCATCTCAGATAGTACATTGTTCCGTGTATTCACGCTACGCTGTACTCTGCGCCTGGGTCACCGGCGGCAACCTCGGAACACGAAGCGTCCCAGCGACACGTCACGCGGCCGATGGGCCACGAGCGGAGGTAGATGATGGCAGGCTCGTCCCAACGACGGAGCTGGCTGGCCGTCGGCGCCCTCACCCTGGCGGTCCTCACCATCGGCTTCGACATCACGATCATGAATGTCGCGTTGCCGACCATGGCGACGGAACTGGCCGCCGGCACCGACGGACTGCAGTGGATCGTAAACGCCTACATCCTGCTCTTCGCCGGCCTCATGCTCCCCATCGGCGCGATCGCCGACCGCTTCGGCCGCCGCCTGCTCCTGCTGGTCGGCCTGGCCGTCTTCGCCGCCGCGTCGCTGCTCGCCGCCTGGTCGGACACCACCGGCGCCGTCATCGCCGCCCGTGCCGCCCTCGGCGTCGGCGCGGCGGTCATCATGCCCACCACCCTCGCGACGATCGCCGTCCTCTTCGAACCCGACGAACGTGGCAAAGCCCTCTCCGTCGTCGTCATGGGCATGGGAGCCGGCATCCCCCTCGGCCCCATCATCGGCGGCTACCTGCTCGAACACTTCTGGTGGGGCTCGATCTTCCTCATCAACGTCCCCATCATCGCCGCCGCCGTGATCGCGATCGCGCTGCTCCTGCCCGAATCCCGTGACCCCGCCCCACCCCGCGCCGACCTACTCGGCGGGCTGCTGTCCACCACCGGCCTGCTGGCCTTCGTCTACGGCACCATCGAGGCACCCAACCGCGGCTGGACAGACCCCGTCGTCCTCACCACCCTGACCGGCGCCGTCGTCCTCCTCGCTGCCTTCGGCTGGTGGGAACTGCGAACCCGCCAGCCCATGATCGACCTGAAACTGTTCCGCGGCCGGCAGTTCCTCTGGGGCAGCATCAACGCCACACTCGTCAGCTTCGCCCTGTTCGGCCTGCTCTTCGTCGTCCCGCTCTACCTACAGTTCGTCCTGGGCTACGACGCCCTCGCCACCGGAATACGCCTGCTGCCCCTCATCGGAGGATTCGTCGTCGGCGTCGGCGCCGGCACCCGCATCGCAGGACGGATCGGGCACAAGATCCCGATCGCCACCGGCCTCCTCCTCACCGGCATCGGCCTGACCATCGGCGTCAACACCGACACCACCAGCGGATTCGGCTTCGCCGCCATCTGGTACGCCATCACCGGGCTCGGCATCGGCTCTGCCCTCACCCCCTCCATGGACGCCGTCCTCGCCGTCCTACCCCCCGAACGCTCCGCATCCGGCACCGCCATCACCATGACCCTGCGCCAAGCCGGCGGCGCACTCGGCGTCGCCCTCCTCGGCAGCCTGCTCTCCCAGACCTACCACGACCGGCTCGACCTCACCGGCCTCCCCGCCGAGGCCGCCGGCACCGCCCGTGACTCACTCGCGGGCGCCCTCGGCATCGCCACCCGCACCGGCAACCCCGCCCTCGCCGCCGACGCCCAGGCCGCCTACATCGACGGCATGGGCCACGTCCTCATCGCGTGCGCCATCATCGTCTTCGTCGGCGCCCTACTCACCGCCGTCCTCATGCCAGGGCGCCGCAACCGCACCGATCCACGGTCCCGGCCCGGGCAACACCGCGCCAACGTGGCCACCGCCACCTAGAGCCCACCCGGGAGTCCCGGCAAGCGGGCAGGCCTCAGCTGAGCCGCCGGCCGGGGCGCCGGCCATCTCGAGCAGGTGGGCACGGATCCCGCGTTCACGCTGCGGGGTCAGCGGTTCTCGCCCAGCTGGTACTACTGTGGCTCAGCGTGGCCCACGTCGAGACCGAGATCACCGCGGAGCTGGTCCGGGAGCTGGTAGGCGACCAGCACCCCGACCTGGCCGACCGCCCGGTCCGGCTCGGTGCGCGGGGCTGGGACAACCAGCTCTGGCGACTCGGTGCCGACCTCGCCGTCCGGCTTCCCTGGGCGACCGGACACGCGGACGCGCTGCTGCGCAAGGAGTACGCCTGGCTGCCGACGCTGGCCCCACGGCTTCCGCTGCCGATTCCCGTTCCGCAGCGCTTCGGTGAGCCCTCCGAACGGTTTCCTCGACCCTGGATCGTCACCACCTGGGTTCCGGGCACACCCGCCGACCAGGTCCCCGTCACCCGAGCCGGCGACGCGGCCGAGACCCTGGCTGCCTTCCTGACGGCTCTGCACCAACCCGCTCCCGACGGTGCGCCGGTCGGCCGGGACCGGGGCGGGCCACTGGCCGAGCACACCGAGGGGTTCGTCAGCGGGCTGGCCTCGGCCACCGAACGAGGGCTTGTCGACGACCCGGAGGCCGTCCTCGCCGTCTGGCAGGACGCGGTAGGTGCACCCCGGTGGACCGGCCCGCCGCTGTGGCTGCACGCCGACCTGCACCCGGCCAACGTCCTCACCGCCGACGGCACCCTCTGCGGCGTGATCGACTTCGGCGACCTCTGCGTGGGCGACCCGGCGTACGACCTCGCCGCCGCCTGGCTGCTGCTACCGGACGACGACGCCACCGAGCGCTTCCACGCGGCCTACCAGCCCAGCGCGGACACCGCCACGATCCGCCGTGCCCGAGGCGCGGCGATGGCGCGCGCCCTCGCCGGCATCCTCATCGGTGACGCAGGCGTCAACGGCCGCCCCGGCGGAAAGCCCAGCTGGGGCCCACCCGCCCGGGCCGCCCTGCGACGCCTGGTCGCCACGATCCACTGATCCCGACGGTCACCGCTAACCCGTCCGTTTCGAGCCGGGTGGCGACCGGGTAGGTGAGGGCCATGGATCGCAGTGTGGTCAGGGTGCTGCTCGCCGCCTGGGAACGACCCGACTTCCGGGCTGGCCTGCGGCACCTGATCGACCTTGACGAGGTGACGTCGCTGCTCGCCGCGCTGGCCGTCGACGATCCCGACCATCCCGACGACGAGGTGCGGCGCCGGGCGATGGAGCTGCTGCGGTCGGCTCTGGAGACGGCGGAGATCCGCGCCGCGGTCCTGCTGCTGGTGGAGACCGACGACATCCGGCACAGCCTCGCCGCCGCGATCGCGGAGAACCTCGCCGACCGCCCGGATCTCGCGGCGTCGATCCGGTCCGCTCTGGACGATCCCGCCGTCCGCGCCGAGATCCGGGACGCACTCGAGTCACCGGGGATGCGGACCCTGGTGTGGAAGGTGCTGGAGGACGAGTTCCGTGGCCACCGGCTGACCCTGGTCCGGGAGGTGGCGCTGCTGCTCCTGCGGCACCGCCCGGCCCGCCGCCTGGCCTGGGCACTGAAGCGGCACGGCGTCATCCGCGAGCTGCGCCGCCGGCCGGCGCCGGCCTGATCGCCGGGGAATCCATGGTTCGGGTACGCGGACGGCTCCGTCCGACGATCTCGTCCGGGCGGTGGCGGGCCGACTCGAACGCGGCCGGCGGCATCCCTGAGGGGTGGTCTCATCGGACAGCCCGATCCTGTTGTCGAAGCTCGACGATCGCTGTCCTCGCAACCCGGACACCCCGGTAGGTGAACTGACCGCGAGATGGACCTTCGGCGCGACTCCTCCGACACGAACTCCGACCACCCCTGAGGAACTCGGAGTTCGTGTCGGAGGAGTCAGGGAACGATCCGCTCGCCCTTGTCGGTGGCCGGCTTGTACCGGCCTTCGCGGTAGTCGGTGAACGCGAGCGGAAGATCAGATGCAGTTGCGCGTGTGGAAGGCCACCCTCGTCACGGTCATGGGCACGTACAGGTGCCCGTCGCCAGAGGTGGCGCAGAGGGTGCCGGTGTAGACCGTCCCGGACCACGTGGCGGTCCAGGTGATGTCGACGTTGCGGGACGTGTAGTTGTAGAAGTTGAACACCGTGACGTTGCCGGACCAGTCGGTGGTGGTCACCAGGGACGGAGGCGCGGTGGGACCCTCCGCCGGGTGATCCGTGTTGGCCCAACCGCAGAACGTGCCCTGCGCGCAGTTCCCGGGCGGCCAGATTCCGTAACCTGCTGCAGAGTTTGTCGCCGCCGAGGCGGGAGATGCGGTGGCCAGCACGCCTGCGACGGCTGCGGCGACAGCGAGGGACTTCAACAAGCTTCACCTACTTCCAGCGGAACATATTGACGTACGTAAAATTTACGCGCGGAAAATTGACCAGTCAAGCACCTGGCGTGATCCCGCTCACCGGCAGGTACTTGTGGGCGAAGACCGCTCCCTGGTTGTGCGATCGGACCAGGGCAGGCCTGAACTTTCGTCCGGATCGACAAACACCGGGCCCGACCTCGAACTTTACGATCGCGATATGGCGACGGTCACAGAGGTCCAGGCCATCCTGGCGGCCCGGGTTCCCGAACTCCTCCGCGAACACCGGATACCGGGAGCGGCCTGGGCCGTCCTGCACGACGGCCAGATCGTCGACGGTGCCGCCGGGCTGCTCAGCACCGGCACCGGGGTCGAGGCGACGCCCGACTCGCTCTTCCAGATCGGCTCGATCACGAAGCTCTGGACGAGCACCCTCGTGCTGCAACTGGTCGACGAGGGCAGGGTCGAGCTGGACGAGCCGGTCCGGACGTACCTGCCGGAGTTCCGGATCGGCGACGAGGCGGCAGCCGCCGTCGTCACCACCCGGCAACTGTTGAACCACACGGCGGGCTTCGAGGGCGACATCTTCACCGACACCGGCGTCGGCGACGATTGCCTGGCCAGGTTCGTCGACACCCTGCACGACGTCCCGCAACTCTTCGCACCCGGCGAGCAGTTCTCGTACAACAACGCCGGGTACTGCGTGCTCGGCCGGCTCGTCGAGGTGGTGCGCGGAATCCCGTACGACGAGTGCCTGCGACGGCACCTGATCGGGCCGCTCGGCCTGACCCACGCGGCGACCGGACCGTACGAGGCGATCCTGCACCGGGTCGCGGTCGGGCACCTGGCGCCGGAGCCGGGCGCCGATCCGCGTCCGGCGCCGGTCTGGGCACTCGCCCGGTCCAACGCCCCGGCCGGCGCCATGCTCGCGATGCGCCCCCGCGACCTGCTCGGCTTCGCCCGGATGCACCTCGCGGACGGCCGGGCCGCCGACGGCACGCAGGTGCTGGCGCCGGGCACCGCGGCCCGGATGCGGCAACGCGAGGTGGGACTGCCCGACCTCGGGCTGATGGGCACCTCGTGGGGGCTGGGCTTCGAACGCTTCGACACCCCGACCGGTGCGCTGGTCGGGCACGACGGCAACACCATCGGACAGGCCGCCTTCCTGCGCATCGTCGTCGAGGACGGGCTCGCGGTGACCCTGCTGACCAACGGCGGGGACGCGATGTCGCTCTACCGGGACGTCTTCCGGCTCGTGCTGGGCGAACTCGGCAGCGTCGGGCTGCCCGACCTGCCGCGGCCACCGGAGCATCCGGAGCCGGTGGACGCGCGGCGGTTCGTCGGGACGTACACGTCGCAGGTGGCGGAGCTGGCGGTCAGCCAGGACGAGGACGGCCGGATCTGGATCGAGCAGACACCCAGGGGCGACATCGCCGAACTCGTGGGGCAGCCGTCCCGCCGGGAACTCGTGCACTACCGGGGCGACAGCCTCATCCCGCTGGAGCCTGAGCACGGTATCCACCTACCGCACGCGTTCGTCGGCGACGACGGCGCGGGCCGCGCCCGGTTCCTGCACGTCGGCCGGGCCGTCCGCCGGGTGGACGCCACGACACCGGCCGGTTGAACCCGGGTGGACGCCACGACACCGGCCGGTTGAACCCGGGTGGACGCCACGACACCGGCCGGTTGAACCCGGGCGGACGCCACCACACCGGCCGGCTGAGCCGGACGCGCCGGGCCGTCCCCAGACCGCACCACGCCCACCCCGTCGAGCCGGCAGCTGAAAGGAACTCCTGGAGATGAAACTTCCGAACAGCACGAGAGCCGTCGGTACCGCAGGGATCTGCGTCTCGCTGGCACTGGCCGGCTGCGGCGGTGGAGGCGGCAACGGCCAGCAGGCCCAGGGGCAGGTCGTGGACGGCGGCACCTTCACGATGGCGGTCGGCGCCGACCCGGGCAACCTCGACCCGCAGTCCTCGGCCGCCACGGCGCTGTTCACCGTCAGCCAGCTCGGCTACGACACGCTGGTGAGCGTCGACCCGGAGAGCGGCGAGATCAGGTCACAGCTCGCCGAGAAGTGGACCGCGCAGGGCGCCGAGGTGACCCTCACCCTGCGCAAGGGCGTCACCTGCGCCGACGGTACCCCGGTCACGGCGAAGATGGTGAGCGACAACCTCGGCTACGTCGGCGACCCGGAGAACAAGAGCCCGTTCCTCGGCACGTTCCTGCCGGTCGGGGCGACCGCCACCGGCGACGACGCCACCCGCACGGTGACCCTGAAGCTGGCCGCGCCGGCACCGTTCGTGCTGAACGGGTTGGCGAGCCTGCCGATCGTCTGCCCGGCCGGGATGGCCGACCGCGACACGCTGGCGAAGGGCACCTCGGGCACCGGGCCGTACACCCTGACCGAGGCGGTGCCCGGCGACCACTACACGTACGCCATCCGGGAGGGCTACACCTGGGGGCCGGACGGCGCGACTACCGCCACCCCGGGGATGCCGGACACCGTCGTGGTGAAGATCGTGGAGAACCCCGCCACCGCCGCGAACCTGCTGCTCGCAGGCGAACTGAACAGCGCACAGGTCACCGGCCCGGACGCCGAGCGGCTGGAGAAGGCCGGCCTGTTCGCGGCGCGCACCACGGCGGTGCTCGGCGAGCAGTGGTACAACCAGGCGCAGGGCCGGGCCACCGCCGACCCGGCCGTCCGGCTGGCCCTGACCCAGGCGCTCGACCTCACCGAGCTGCGGACCGTGCTCTCCGCCGGCAAGGGCACCCCGCCCACCGCGCTCGCCGCGCTCGAGCCGCTCGCCTGCCCCGGCGGGGACCTCGGCTCGGCGCTGCCGGCCCGCGACCAGGCCGCGGCCACCGAGGCGCTGAAGAAGGTCGCCGGCCGGCCGCTGACCTTCGCGTACCCGACCACCGGGGGCAGCGCGGTCACCGCCGCCGCGGAACTCGCGGTGCAGCAGTGGAAGGCCGCGGGAGTCGAGGTCACCGCCAAGCCGCAGAGCGCGGACGTGCTGAACCAGACCCTCTTCGGCAGCGGTGACTGGGACATCGCCTGGGTGTCGATCAACGTCAACAGCCCCGACCAGCTCGTGCCGTTCCTGTCCGGGCCGAGCGTGCCGAACGGCACCAACTTCGCCGGCATCAGCAACAGCGGGTACGACGAGGCCGTCAAGAAGGCGAACACCCTGGACGGCGTAGCCGGCTGCGCCAGCTGGCTCGAAGCCGAGACCGCACTGGTGAGGGCCGCCGACGTGGTGCCGTTCGCGAACCAGCAGGTGCCGACGTACGGCGTCAAGGCCCGGTTCGCCATGCCCGGCCAGCTCGTTCCGACGAGCATCCGGATGCTCGACCGATGACCGCCGACCGGCTCGGCACGCGGCGGATCGGCAGGGTCGCCGCATCCGTCCGGCCGGAGCCGGCGGAGGGGGAGGAGGAGCCGGCGGCGGTGCAGGGGGAGGGACCAGCGCCCGCACCGCCGCCGGCCCGCCGGATCGCCGGCAACGTCTGGCTCCGGTTCGCGCTGCGCCGGGCCGCCCGGCTGCTGGTGTCGCTCTGGGTACTCGTCACCGCCTCGTTCCTGATGATCCACCTGGTGCCCGGCGACCCGGTCCGCTCCGCGCTCGGTCCGACGGCCCCGGCGGCACTGGTGGCCGAGCGGCGTGCCGCGCTGGGCCTGGACGACCCGCTGCTGACCCAGTACCTCGGGTACCTGAAGGGGCTGTTCGCCGGGGATCTGGGGATCTCGATCCAGACCCGGCTGCCGGTGAGCGAGGTCGTCGGCCAGCGGCTGCCGGCCACCCTGACCCTTGCCGTACTGGCCTTCGTCGCCGCGGTCGCCCTCGCCGTACCGATCGGGGTGTCGATGGGGGTACTCACCCGGCGCGGTCGCGGCCGGCGCACCGAGGTGGCCTTCACCACCGGCAGTGTCGTGCTCGGCGCGATCCCGGACTTCCTGCTCGGCGTCGGCCTGGTCTACCTGCTCGGCGTCACCCTGCAGTGGCTGCCGGTGGCCGGCAACACCAGCGCCGCCGGGTACGTGCTGCCGGTGCTGGCCCTCGCCGTCGGGCCGGCGGCGGTCCTGGCCCGCATCCTGCGGGTGGAGATGGTCAGCGTGCTGGACGCCGACTACCTGCGTACGGCCCGCGCCAAGCGGCTGCCGGCCCGCTCGCTCTACCTCGGCCACGCCCTGCCCAACGCCGCCACCGCCGCACTGACCCTCTGCGGCCTGCTCCTCGGCTCGATGGTCGCCGGCACCGTACTCGTCGAGAACGTCTTCGCCTGGCCCGGCCTGGGCACCACCATCGTGCGGTCGATCCTCAGCAAGGACTACCCGCTGGTGCAGGCCATCGTGCTCGTCTACGGCCTGGGCGTGCTGCTGGTCAACACCGCCGTCGACGTCGCGCTCGCGCTGCTCGACCCTCGGTCGATGATCCGGGAGGACTGAGGTGCAGAACCGCTGGCTTCGGATGCCGGGTAAACCCGCCGGAAACCGTTGGCTCCGGGTGCTGGGTACCCCGACCGGCCGGACCGCCGCCGGGCTGGTGCTGGTGATCCTGGTGCTCGCCGTGATCGGTCCGGCGCCGTGGAGCGGGCGGGCGAACGCCGTGGACACCGGCAACCTGCTCGCCGGACCGTCGGCCGAGCACTGGGCCGGCACCGACAACCTGGGCCGGGACATCGCGTTCCGGGTACTCGAGGCGACCCGGCTGTCGGTCGGCCTCGCGCTCGCCGCCACCGCCCTCACCGTGCTGGTGGGGCTGCTGCTCGGCACCGCGCCGTGGCTGCTCGGCCGGCGGGCCGGCCGGCTCGTCTCGGGCGCCGTGCAGATCGCGATCGCCTTCCCCGGCCTGCTGCTCGCACTCTTCTTCGCGGTGGTCTTCGGGGTCGGTGCGACCGGTGCGGTGCTGGCCATCGGGCTGGCCGGGGCGCCGATGTTCGCCCGGCTGGTGCAGACCCTGGTCGCCGGGGTCGCGGCCCGCGACTTCGTGGCCGCCGCCCGGGTCGCCGGGGTGGGCCGGTTCCGCGTCCTGCTGCGCCACCTGCTGCCGAACATCGCCGAGCCGCTTGTCGTCAACGCGACGATCGGTGCCGGCGGCGCGCTGCTCGCCTTCGCCGGCCTCTCCTTCCTCGGCCTCGGCGTGCAGGCACCCGGGTACGACTGGGGCCGGCTGCTCTACGACGGCGTCGGCGTGCTCTACCTCAACCCGGCCGCCGCGATCGCCCCGGCACTGGCGGTGCTGGTCGCCGGCCTGGCGCTCAACCTGCTCGGCGAGGCGGTGGCCAAGGGCTTCGGGATGGCCGCGCTGGTCGGCCTCGCCGGGGCGCCGGTGCTGCCCGCCGGCCGGCCGGAGCGGCGGGCGGCGGGCGGCGAGCGCCGGTCCACGATGGACGGAGCCGCCGATGAGCCGGCCGAGGAGCCGGCCGACGACGTGGTGCTCGACGTCCGGGACCTCACCGTCAGCTTCCCCGGCGCGGACCGCCCGGTGCGGCCGGTCCGGGGCGTGACGTTCACCATCCGGCGCGGCGAGGCGGTCGCCGTGGTCGGCGAGTCCGGCTCCGGC
The DNA here is from genome assembly GCF_049179135.1 of Plantactinospora sp. WMMB782. Taxonomy (NCBI): domain Bacteria; kingdom Bacillati; phylum Actinomycetota; class Actinomycetes; order Micromonosporales; family Micromonosporaceae; genus Plantactinospora; species Plantactinospora sp. WMMB782. The sequence continues at coordinate 4,121,372 of NZ_JBMHMC010000007.1, forward strand.
AAGTCGCTCACCGCGCTCGCCGTCTCCCGGCTGACCGACCCGGCCGGACAGGTCGACGCGGAACGCCTGCACCTGCTCGGCACCGACCTGCGGGCACCCGACTCCGCGGTGCAACGCCGGCTGCTCGGCAGCTCGCTCGCGATGGTGTTCCAGGACCCGGCCAGCTCGTTCAACCCGACCCGGCGGATCGGCGGCCAGCTCGCCGAGGTGTCCCGGCACCACCACGGGCGCAACCGTCGCGAGGCGTTCGCCCGGGCGGTGGACCGGCTGCGGGCCGTGCGCATCGGCGACCCCGAGCGCCGGGCCCGGCAGTACCCGCACGAGTTCTCCGGCGGCATGCGGCAACGCGCCATGATCGGCATGGGTCTGATGGGCAGCCCGGCGCTCATCGTCGCCGACGAGCCGACCACCGCCCTGGACGTCACGGTCCAGCGGCAGGTACTGGACCTGCTGACCGCGATCCGGGCCGCCGACGACGTGGCGCTGCTGCTGATCAGTCACGACGTCGCGGTGGTCAGCGAGGTCTGCGACCGGGTACTGGTGATGTACGCCGGCCGCGTCGTCGAGGACCTGCCCACCGAGCGGCTGGCCGGGGGCGCGCTGCACCCGTACACCCGGGCGCTGGTCGGGGCGGTACCCCGGATGGACTCGCCGCTGGACCGGCCGCTGCCGGTGATCCCCGGACGTCCGGTGGACCCGGCCGAACTGCCCGACGGGTGCGCGTACGCTGCCCGCTGCCCGCTGGCCACCCAGCGCTGCCGGGACGAGGATCCGCCCCTGCGGCGGCATCCGTCGGGACACCGGGTGGCGTGCTGGCACGCCCGCCCGCCCACGGCGCCGACGCCGCACGACGAGTGGGAGACCCGGGAACCGAAGCCGGCGGTACAGCCGCCACCGTCCTCCGCCCAGGCGGTGCAGAGGTGACGAGCGAGTTGAGCTTCGAGGAGGTGACCGTCCGGTACGGACGGTCGACGGCGGTCGACGCCGTCACCCTGCGGGTGCCCGCCGGCCGGGTGCTGGGGCTGGTGGGTGAGTCCGGCTCCGGCAAGTCCACACTGGCCCGCGCCGCCGTCGGCCTGGTGCCGCCGACCGGCGGCCGGATCCTGCTGGACGGCCGGCCCGTCCCGGCCCGGGGGCGGCCCCGACCGGTGCAGATGGTCTTCCAGGATCCCTACTCCTCGCTCGACCCGCGGATGACGATCGGCGAGACCGTCGCCGAGGCGATGCCGCCGGGAGTGTCGCGCCCGCGGCGCCGGGCCGAGGTGGCCCGGCTGCTGGAACTCGTGCACCTCGACCCGGCGCGCGCGGGCGCGTACCCCGGGCAGCTCTCCGGCGGGCAGCGGCAGCGCGTCGCGCTCGCCCGGGCGATCGCCGGCCGACCCCGGGTGGTGATCGCCGACGAGATCACCTCCGCGCTGGACGTGTCGATCCAGGGCGCCATCCTCAACCTGGTCCGGGAACTACAGCGCGAACTCGGGCTCTCCATCCTGTTCATCTCGCACAACCTGGCCGTGGTCCGGTACGTCGCGGACCAGGTGGCGATCATGCTGCGCGGCCGCATCGTGGAGCGGGGTCCCGCCGACCAGGTGCTGACCGCGCCCTCCCACGAGTACACCCGGGCACTGCTCGACGCGGTCCCCGGCCACCGCCTCACCGCTAGGAGCAACCCGTGACGGACCAACCCGCGACGGACCAACCCGCGACGGAGCAACCCGCGACGGACCAACCCGCGACGGACCAACCCGCGACGGACCAACCCGCGACCCGACGGCTGCGCATCGACGACCTCCTCGCCCTGGCCGTGCCCGCCGAGCCGGCCCTGGCGCCGGACGGCTCGCACGTCGCGTACGTGCTGCGCGGCCAGGACGGGACGGCGGACCGTGCCGTCCGGGAGCTGTGGGTGGTCCCCACCGGCGGCGGAAGCGCCCGCCGGTTGACCGCCGGTCCGGACGACACGTCGCCGGTGTGGAGCCCGGACGGCAGCCAACTGGCGTTCCTGCGCGCCGGGCAGGTCGCGGTGGCCCCGACGGCCGGCGGCGAACCGCGGGTGCTCACCGAGCTGTCCCGGCCGGCCGGCACCCCGGCGTGGAGCCCGGACGGCAGCCGGCTCGCCTTCGCCGCCCCCGTCGACCCGGGAGCGGAGACCCGCAACGCGGCGGCGCCGCTGGTCGCCGACCGGCTGGACTACCAGGCCGACGGCGCCGGCATGTTCGGTGCGGTGCGGCGGCAGCTGCACGTGGTCGACGTCGACACCGGGCGGTGCCGGGTGCTCACCGACGGGCCGCACGACGCCGGCACACCGGTCTGGTCGCCGGACGGCACGGAGCTGGCCTTCGTGCGTGCCGTCGGCGACGACAGCGACCTGCGGTTCCGCGCGGCGGTGCACCTGCTGGCGGTCGAGGACCGGGCTGTCCGGACGGTCGGGTCGGCCGAGGGGGTGGCCCGCACGGTCGGCTTCACCGCCGACGGGTCCGCCCTGCTCGTGGTGGGCTGGCCGGGCGACCCCGTCGGGCACGCCGGGCTGTTCCGGGTACCGCTGGACGGCGGCGAGCCGGTGGACCTCGCCGGCGGGGTGGACCGCAACGTCATGCCGGGTGGCATCGCGTACCCGGGCGGGCTGCCCCAGGAGCACGACGGGCGGGTGCTGTTCTGCCTCCGCGACCAGGGCTGCACGCACCTGTGGTCGGTGGCCGTCGACGGCACCGACCCGCGCCCGGTGCTGGCCGGGGCGGGCCGGGTCGTCGACGGCCTCTCGGTCCGGTCGGGCCGCGCCGCGCTGGTGCTCGCCACCCCGGACTCGTTCGGTGAGATCGCCGTGCTGGATTTGGCCGGCGGGGCCGAGCGGGTGCTGACCGGGCACGGCCGCGCGCTCGCCGACGTCGAACTCTTCACCAGGGAGGAGCGCAGCTTCCGGATCTCCGACGGCCACACGGTGCAGGGCTGGTTGATCCGCGACGGCGACGCCCCGGGACCGCGACCGCTGCTGCTGGACATCCACGGCGGGCCGCACAACGCGTGGAACGGCGCGGCCGACGAGGTGCACCTCTACCACCAGGAACTCGTCCGGCGCGGCTGGGTCGTGCTGATCGTCAACCCGCGCGGCAGCGACGGGTACGGCGCGGCGACCTACGACGCCGTGAACGGCGCCTGGGGGGTGGCCGACGCACCCGACCTGCTCGAACCGGTCGACGCCCTGGTCGCCGAGGGGATCGCCGACCCGGACCGGCTGGCCGTCACCGGATACAGCTACGGGGGGTTCATGACCTGCTGGCTGACCGGGCACGACGACCGGTTCGCGGCGGCCGTCGCGGGCGGCACCGTGGCCGACCTGGTCAGCATGGCCGGCACCTGCGACGACGGCCAGTTCCTCAGCGCGTACGAGCTGGGTGGCCCGCCTTGGCAGGAGCCGAAGCGGTACGCCGAGATGTCGCCGCTCACCCGGGTCGCCGACGTGCGGACCCCCACCCTGCTGCTGCATGGCGCCGACGACCTCACCTGCCCGGCCGGCCAGGCACAGCAGTGGCACACGGCGCTGCGGCAGCGGGGCGTGCCGACCCGGTTGGTGCGCTATCCGGACGCCTCGCACGTGTTCCTGCTGGCCGGGCCGCCGTCGCAGCGGATCGACTACAACCGGCGGGTGGTGGACTGGGTCGAACAGCACACCCGCCGGGGTGGCCGGGCCCCCGTCGACGCCGGGTACTGGCAGCGGCGCCTCGCCCAGCTCGCCGAACGGTATGCGGTGCCCGGCGCCCAGCTCGGCATCCTGCGACTGGCCACCGAGCCCGGCGACGAGGACGAACAGGTAGAGGTCTGCGCCGGCGTGCTGGACACCGCCTCGGGGCGACCGGTGACGCCGCGCGCCCTCTTCCAGATCGGCTCGGTCACAAAGGTCTGGACCGCGACCGTGGTCATGCAGCTTGTCGACGAGGGACGGCTGGACCTGGACGCCCCGGTCGCCGACGTGCTGCCGGGGCTGCGGCTCGCCGACCCGGAGGTGGCGGCCCGGGTCACCGCCCGACACCTGCTCACGCACACCAGCGGCATCGACGGCGACGTCTTCACCGACACCGGGCGCGGCGACGACTGCCTGCGGCGCTACGTGGACCTGCTCGCCGAGCAGACCCAGAACCATCCGCTCGGCGCGACCTGGTCGTACTGCAACGCCGGCTACACGGTGCTCGGCCGGATCATCGAGGAGATCACCGGGCAGAGCTGGGACGAGGCGATGCGGGAACGGCTCTACACCCCGCTCGGCCTGGCCGCGACGGCGACCCTGCCGGAGGACGTACTCCTGCATCCGGCCGCGGCCGGTCACGTCGAGCACGACGGCGAGGTCGTCCCGGCGCCGGTGTGGCACCTGCCCCGCTCGATCGGACCCGCCGGGATGGTGAGCGCGAACGCGGCCGACGTACTGGCCTTCGCCCGGCTGCACCTGACCGGCGGCCTCGGGCCGGATGGTCAACGGGTACTCGCCGCCGGGTCGGTCGCGGCGATGGCCGACCGGCACGCCGAGCTGCCGGACAAGCTGTCGCTCGGCGACTCGTGGGGCCTCGGCTGGATCCGCTTCGGCTGGGACGGGCACCGGCTGCTCGGACACGACGGCAACACCATCGGGCAGGCGGCGTTCCTGCGGGTGCTGCCCGAGCAGGGGCTGGCGGTCACCCTGCTGACCAACAAGGAGAGCGCCCGCGACCTCTACCAGGACCTCTTCGCCGAGCTGTTCGCCGAGCTCGCCGGCGTGCGGATGCCGGAGCCGGTCACCCCGCCGGCCGAACCGGTGCCGGCCGACATCACCCCGTACGTCGGCACCTACGAGCGCGCCTCGGTGCGGATCGAGGTGCTGGCCGGGGAGGGCGACTCCGGGCCCCGGATCCGGACCACCCTCACCGGGCCGCTGGCCGCGCTCGTGCCGGACCCGGTGGAGGTGCAGCCGCTGGTCCCGGCCGGTCCGGGCCTGTTCCTGACCACGCCCGCGCAGCGCACGACCTGGTATCCGGTCACCTTCTACGAGCTGGCGACCGGGGAACGGTACGTGCACTTCGGTGCCCGGGCCACCCCGAGGGTGGCCTGAGATGCTCGACGCACTGCTGGCCGACGTCCGGGCACTCGTGGAGTGCGAGTCGCCCTCCACCGACCTCGCCGCCGTCGCGCGCAGCGCCGAGGTGGTCGCCCGGGTCGGTGCCGCCCGGCTGGGCGGGCCGCCACCGGAGCGGATCGTCGTGGCCGGCCGTACCCACCTGCGCTGGCGGTTCGGCCCCGGGCCGTCCCGGGTGCTGGTGCTGGGCCACCACGACACCGTCTGGCCGGTCGGGACGCTCGAACGCATCCCGTACGACGTCTCCGGCGGCGTGCTGCGCGGCCCCGGTTGCCTGGACATGAAGACGGGTGTGGCGATGGCCTTCCAGGCGATCTCCGGGCTGCCCGGCCGGGACGGGATCACCCTGTTGGTGACCGGCGACGAGGAGCTGGGTTCGCCCACCTCGCGGCAGCTCGTCGAGTCCGAGGCGCAGGCGGCCGGGGCGGCGCTGGTGCTGGAGGCGGCTGCCGACGGGGGCGGGCTGAAGACCGAGCGCAAGGGCGTGTCGCGCTACGAGCTGGTCGTCACCGGCCGGGCCGCGCATGCCGGGCTCGCCCCGGAGCGCGGGATCAACGCCACCGTCGAACTGGCCCACCAGGTGCTGCGGATCGCCGCGCTCGGCGACACTGGCCTGGGCACGACCGTGACGCCGACACTGTCCCGGGCGGGCACGAGCGCCAACACGGTACCGGCCGGCGGCAGCGTCGCGGTCGACGTCCGGGTCCGGTCGGCGGCCGAGCAGGACCGGGTGGACGACGCGATGCGGCGCCTTCCGGCCGTACTGCCCGGCGCCGTCCTGGCGGTGACCGGTGGACCGAACCGGCCGCCGATGGAGGCCGCCGCCTCCGCCGCGCTGTTCGCCCGGGCGCAGGAGCTGGCCGGCACGCTCGGGCTGCCGCCGCTGGTCGGCACCGCCGTCGGCGGCGCCTCGGACGGCAACCTGACCGCCGGCACCGGTACGCCCACCCTGGACGGTCTCGGCGCGGTCGGCGGCGGTGCCCACGCCGACGACGAGCACGTCCTGCTGGACTTCCTTCCCGGTCGTACGGCGCTGCTCAGCTCGCTGATCGCCGAGCTGCGCTCCGCCGCGCCGGTCCGACCCGGAACGACGGATCCCCGGTGACCATGACGAGTTCGGAGAACCCGGACGGCGTCGGTGCCCCGCCGTGCGACACCGCCGCCGTCCCGGATGCGCGGGATGCGCGGCCCGGGTACGACGGTCCGGTCGGCAGCGCCCGGGACGCCGTGGAGGAGGCGGTGGCGAGTGCCCGGCACGCCGCCGAGGCGGCCGGGGTCGGCGTGCGGGAGGTGACCGAGCTGCGCGACCTGGAGCGGGTCGTCCGGCTGCTCGCCCGGATCTGGGGCCGGGACGCCAACCCGCCGATGAGCCTCGAACTGCTGCGGGCCTTCGGCAAGGCGGGCAACTACGTCGGCGGTGCCTTCGTGGCCGACGAGCTGGTCGGGGCGTGCGTCGGCTTCTTCCACGCCCCGGCGGAGGACACCCTGCACAGCCACATCGCCGGCGTCTCGCCCGAGCTGGTCGGCCGGCGCGTCGGCTTCGCCCTCAAGCTGCACCAGCGGGCCTGGACGATGTGCCGGGGCGTCGACCAGATCACCTGGACCTTCGACCCGCTGGTGTCCCGGAACGCCTTCTTCAACATCGTCAAGCTGGCCGCCCGGCCGGTCGAGTACCTGCCGAACTTCTACGGCCTGATGGCGGACGGGGTCAACCAGAACAGCGACACCGACCGGCTGCTCGTGCACTGGCCGCTGCGCGATCCGGCCGTCGCGGCGGCCTGCGCCCGGGCGGATGGCGGTACGCCGCCACCCCGCCCGCCGGCCGGGCCCGGTCCGGCTGCCGGCGCGGTGGTGGCGCTGGGCATCGCGGCGGACGGCTCGCCCGAGCCGGGCCGCCTCGACGGGGTGACGAGTCTGGTGGCCGTCCCGCCGGACATCGCCGGCCTGCGCGGCACCGATCCCGTGCTGGCCGCCCGCTGGCGTGCCGCCGTACGCGAGGCGATGGCGGCCCTGCTGGCGCAGGGCGCCACGGTGGTCGGGTTCGACCGGACCGGAGGATACGTGCTGCGGAGGAATGGATGAAACTCACCGGATTCGAGCTGCGCCGGATCACCATGCCCCTGGTGGCCCCGTTCCGTACCTCGTTCGGCACCACGACCAGCCGCGAGGTGCTGCTGGTCCGCGCCGTCACCGAGGACGCCGAGGGCTGGGGCGAGTGTGTCGCGATGGCCGACCCGTATTACTCGGCGGAGTACGCCGAGGCGGCCGCTGCCGTACTGCGCGACCACCTCGTCCCGGCGCTGGCCGCGGCGAAGCCCACGCACACCCCGGCGGTGGCCGGTGCGCTCGCCCCGGTCAAGGGGCACCGGATGGCGAAGGCGGCGCTGGAGACCGCCGTCCTCGACGCCGAACTGCGGGCCGAGGGCCGCTCGTTCGCCCGGGAACTCGGCGCCGTACGGGACCGGGTGCCCTGCGGCGTCTCCGTCGGGATCATGGAGAGCGTTCCCGCCCTGCTCGACGCCGTCGACGGCTACCTCGCCGAGGGGTACGTCCGGATCAAGCTGAAGATCGAGCCCGGCTGGGACGTCGAGCCGGTACGCGCCGTACGCGAGCGGTTCGGTGACCGGCTGCTCCTGCAGGCCGACGCGAACGCCGCGTACGCGCTCTCCGACGCCCGGCACCTCGCCGCGCTCGACCCGTTCGACCTGCTGCTGATCGAGCAGCCGCTGGCCGAGGAGGACGTGCTCGGGCACGCCGACCTGGCCCGCCTGATCCGCACCCCGGTCTGCCTCGACGAGTCGATCACCTCGGCCGCCTCCGCCGCCGCCGCGATCCGGCTCGGCGCCTGCCGGATCGTCAACGTCAAACCGGGACGGGTCGGCGGATACCTGGAGGCGAGACGGATCCACGACGTCTGCGCCGCGCACGGCGTACCCGTGTGGTGTGGTGGCATGCTCGAGACCGGCCTCGGCCGGGCCGCGAACGTGGCCCTGGCCGCGTTGCCGGGTTTCACGCTGCCCGGCGACACCTCCGCGTCCGGCCGCTACTACGCCGCCGACATCACCGAGCCGTTCGTGCTGGACGGGGGACACCTGCCGGTGCCCACCGGCCCGGGCCTGGGCGTGGTCCCGGACCCGGACCGGCTGGCCGGGTGCACCGACCGGGTGGAGTGGATCCCGGTCTGACCCGTCGGAGGTTCCGCAGGTCGCCGGCGGAGTTCCGGGCGTCGCGGAGCCCCGTGCCGGTCGGCGTCGTCCGTTTGTCGGGGGCAACCCCGGGCCTCTATCGTCGTAGCGAGGAGGCCCAGGTCAGGGAGTGCCCCATCACCGCGAACCCCGTCCCGTCGACGCGACCGCGCGCCAGCCTCGGTCGCGTGCTGGACGACCTCGGCTCGATGCTGCTGGAGCTGGTGCACGGCGATCCCGAGCGGGCCGAGCCGGTCGGCGCCGTGGCTATCCACGACCCGGACGACAACCCGGTGCTGCCGCCCCGCGCACTCGTGCTGGGCGTCGGCGTCAGCGACCCGGCGGTGATCGTCGACCTGATCGGCCAGGTCGGCGCGCAGCAGGCCGTCGCGCTCATCCTGCGCTCGTCGGTCCCGGCCACCCCACCGGTACGGGCGGCGGCCGACGAGGCCGGGGTGGTCCTGCTCGGCCTGCGTCGGGGCGCACCGTGGGCGCACCTCGCGGCGATGCTGCGCTCGCTGCTCGCCGAGGGCGAGGTCGGGGTGGCCGAGTCCGAGTCGCTGCTGGGGCTGCCCTCCGGTGACCTGTTCGCGGTGGCCAACGCGATCGCGGCCCTCATCGACGCCCCGATCACCATCGAGGACCGCAGCTCCCGGGTGCTCGCCTTCTCCGGCCGGCAGGAGGAGGCGGACGCGCCACGGGTGGAGGTCATCCTCGGCCGCCAGGTCCCCGAGCGCTACATGCAGGTGCTCACCGAGCGTGGTGTCTTCCGCGAACTGCTCCGCACCGACCAGCCGGTGCGGATCGACCCGATCGGGGACGGCCGGCACGGGTACTCGATGCCACGCTGGGCGGTCTCCGTCCGGGCCGGCGACGAGGTGCTCGGCTCCATCTGGGCGGCGACCTGCCAGGATCTCACCGAGGAGCGGGCCGAGGCCCTGCGGGACGCGGCCAAGCTGGTGGCGCTGCACCTGATGCGGCTGCGGGCCGGCACCGACGTCCAGCGGCGGCTCCGGGTCGACCTGCTCAGCTCGGCGCTGGAGGGCGGCGCGGGCGCCCGCTCGGCCCTGGAACGGCTCGGCCTGGCCGGCCAGCCGCTGCTGCTGCTCGGTGCCGCGCTCTCCCCGGGCGGCGGGTCGGGCGCCGACGATCCCGCCTTCGTCCAGGAGCGTCAGCGGCTCGGCGACGCCTTCGCGGTGTACCTGCACGCGGTCCAGCCGCGCAGCACCACGGCCCTGGTCGGCGGCATCGCGTACGGCCTGCTGCCGAGCGCGCCGGGCGACACCGACGCCCGGGGGCAGCGCCTCGCGGCCGACTTCCTGGACCGAATCGGCGACCGGTACCGCCCGGTGGTCGGCATCGGCCCGGTGGCCCGGGACGTCAGCGAGCTGGTGCACGCCCGCACCTGCGTCGACCGCACCCTGCGGGTGCTGGTCCAGGCCCGGGGCGGCCGGCGGACCGCCCGGATCGACGACGTGCACGTCGAGTCCCTGCTGCTGGAACTGCGGGACCTGGCGGCGGCCCGCGGCGACGGCCCGACCGGCGGCATCCGCACACTTATCGAGTACGACCGCCGGCACGGCACCCGCCTGGTCGACACCCTGGCAACCTGGCTGGACCACTACGGCGACGTGGCGGCGGCGGCCCAGTCGTCGTACGTGCACCCGAACACCTTCCGCTACCGGCTCCGCCGGCTCGCCGAGGTCGGCGACATCAACCTGCGTGACCCCGACGAACGCTTCGCGGCGATGCTGCAACTCCGGCTGCTCGTTCCCCGCCCGCAGAACCCGCCGGCCTGACCTGCCGTCCCGCGACAGCGCAACCGCGTCAGCCCCGGCCGTCCGCCAGGTCCAGCAGGAGGTCGTCGAGGACGAGTTCCTCCTCGACCCGTACCCCGCGCTGCCGCATTGCCGTCGTCAACTCCGGGTCCCAGATCGCGTCGACAGGTGTGCCGCGCAGCGAGTCGGATGCGGCGGCCGGGGCGGCGGCCAGGTATTCGGCGGCGTCGTACCGCCACGGCCGCCACGGCATGCGGGATCGGAGCAGGTTGGCGATCCGCACCCCACCCCAGTCGAAGTCGCCGTGGTAGCGCAGTTGGCACCCCTGCTCGGCGAGACCGCACAGCAGGCGCACCGCCGCGGTGGAGGGTTGGCCGCCGGCACAGACCAGCGGTGGGCAGGCCCGGCCGAGCCGGTCCGCGGCGGCGGCGAGGACTGTCGGGTTCTCGCAGACGTACACCGGGGTGGCGCGGAAGCGGAGCCGGTCCCGACCGATCTGCCGCAGCGTGAGGACCACCGGCTCGCCGAGTTCGGCGGCGGTGGCGGTGAGGTCCTGCAGCCGGCTGCCGGCGGCGGCGGGCAGGTTGAGGACGAGCACGGTCGAGGAGAGCTCGTCGACGAGTACGCCGGCGACGTCCCAGAGCGCGCGTCGCTGCTCGGCGGCGGAGGTGGGCAGCGGCCCGGCACGCCACCAGGTGGCCCGGACGGCCGAGAGCACGAGCGTCGCGACCGGGCTGTCGGCGTCGAGGGCGTGTGCGTCACCGACGCTGCGGGCCGCGAGCCGGGCCAGCGGTACTCCCGCGGCGGGCAGCTCCCCGAGCACCGCGACCAGGTCGGCGGTGAGCCGGGCCGCCGCCTCCGGTGTCCGGCCGAGCCGGCGGACCAGCGCGGCTGTGCCGGGGTCCGCGCACCAGCCGGCGAGTTCCGCGCTGCGGCTGCCGAGCGCCGGCAGCGGGGAGAGTGCGTCGCGCCAGGCGGCGGCCTCGGCGGCCCGGACGTCGGCGAGCACCCGGACCTCGCCGCCGAGCAGTTGGACCGCGGCGGCCAGCCCGTCGACGTGCATGCCACTGCGCCGGACGACCCGGTCGAGATCGTCGAGGTTGACCGTGAGCGAGCTGCCCCGGCCGGGTCGCCGTCCCAGCAGCCGTTCGACCGCCCGCCGCTCCGCATCGGTCGGCTCGGCCAGCGAGAGGCTGCCGGTCAGTGCCCGGCCGTGTGCCAGCCGGGAACGCAGCCGTTGGACGAGTCGGGCGGTCTCCGGCCCGCCGAGCTGACGGTGCAGCCGCTCGGGGTCCATCAGTCGCCGTTCCAGAGCCCGGGCACCTGCCCGTCGATCTCCCCGCCGGGCGGGGAAGCGGCGTCCGGGGCGCGCTGTCGGGGCGGTGGCTGCGGGGTGTGCCGGGGCAGCCGGTGCCGCTCCCGCCCGTCCCAGCGCCACGGCGTGACGAGTACGGCGTCGATCCCCTCGTGCCGGGCCAGTTGGGCGATGCCGAGACCCGGGACCTGCGGGTAGCAGCCCCACTCGCGCTCGCTCGTCATCACCACGTCCAGGTCGAAGGTGGCGAGCAGACCCAGGCACTTGGCCCGGGAGTCGTCGTCGACCCCGGCGAACGCCTCGTCGAGGGCGATCAGTCTCGGCGCGTACGGGTTGCCGGCGGAGCCGTAGTAGGAGGAGGCGGCCGCGAAGAGCGGGATGCTGGCGGCGAGTACCCGCTCGCCGCCGGAGGCCGGGCCGCTCGCCGGGCGCCACTGCCCGTCCTGGCGGCGCTGCACGGCGAACTCGTGCCAGGCCCGGTAGTCCAGGGCCCGGGTGAGCTGCTCGGTCCAGGTGGCCCCCTCGTCGCGCAGGCGTTCCCGGTCGATCTGCCGTTGCAGGAACGCGCCGACCGTGCGCCGGTCCTCGTCGTTCCAGACGTCGGTGCTCTGCCGCAGCTGCCGGGCGCGCAGCTCGGCGAGGCCCTCCGGGGCGTCCCTCGTCGGCCGCCAGAGCAGCCGCAGCCGCATTCCGGTCGAGGTCGGCCGCGCCTCCAGCTCGGCGTTCATGCTCTCCACCTGCTGTTCGGCGCCGGCGACGAGTTCCTGGAGCGCACCAGCGACCTCGTTGACGAGATGGGTCTCCAACACCTCCCGCTCGTGTGCCGAGAGCACCCGCTGCCGTTCCTCGACCTCGCCGACGAGCGCGGTGGCGAGCTCGGCGACGCTGCGGGTGTGCCCCTGGAACACCACCTCCACGATCATCGTCTCCTCCCGTACGACGGGCAGCACCTGGTGACCGTGCCGGGAGAGGTCGTCGGCGAGAAGCTTGATGTCGACGCTCACCTGCTGCTGGAGGCGTTCCCACCGGGCCTGCTCGGTGTCGACCTCGGCGAGCGTCCGGTCGATGCCCCGGGCGACCGCCACCGCCGGGGTGGCCGCCCAGGGCTGCCCGGGATCAGGTAGCTCCAGCCCTGGGCAGACCAGGTCGATCAGTCCGGTGCCGGCGAAGGCGCGCAGCGCCGCCACCGCCTCGTCCCGGTTCCGGCCGACCTCGTCGAGTTCCCGTTCGAGACCGTCGCGCCGGCCGCTGGCGGCACCCCGTGCGTCCCGGGCGACGCCTTCCTGCTCGCGGGTCTGCCGCTGCGCCTCCTCGCACCGGGTCACCGCCCCGGCCACCTCGGCGAGCTGCCGGCGCAACTCGGCGACGGAGGCGCCCGCGGTCGCGTCGAGGGTCTCGAACTCGATCCGGGCCGCCGTCGCCTGCTGTTCGGCCGAGGCCCCCTCCTCGGCCGCGGGTTCGAGTCGGGTCAGCCGCTCCTGGTAGGCCCCCCGTGCCTCGCCGTGCCGTCGGGCCGCCGTCCAGATGCCGGTCACCGCCGGCCACCAGGCGGCCAGCGCCACCCGGTACGCCTGCAACCCGTCGCGTACCCCGGCGAGTTCCTCTGTGGAGTACGGCAGCCCGACGTCGTCGGCGAAGTCGGTGGCCTCGGCGAGCGCGGTGGCGGCCACCCGGGCGGCGGTCTCCAGCTCGGCCCGCGCCTGGTCCCGGCGGGCGAGCGTCTCCCGGCGGTGGTCGTAGGCGGTCCGGACGAGGGTGTGCGCCTCGCGGACCGGCTGGTCGGAGGGGAGCGAGTCGGCTTCGTCGGTGACCCGTCGGCGCCGCTCGTCGAGAGTGCCGCGCTGACCGGCGAGGCGGTCCGCCAGCGCCGACAGTTCGGCGGCCTCCTGGCGCAGCCGGGCAATCCGGGCGCGCCGGCTCGCGGCCCGGGCGCCGTCGCCGATGTGTTCCGCCGCCGGCTTCGTCCAGCGCCCGGCGAGGACACCGCTGCCGTACCGGCCGGCGGCGTCGACCCAGGTCACCGCCGCCGAGTCGGCGCCGTACCCGATCGCGTGAAGGACGTCGGCGACGAGCCGGTCGGTCAGCGCGGCGGCGGCGGGATCGGCGGTGTCGATCGCCGGCCGGAGCAGGCCGTCGAGGGTCGCCGGCCGGGGGCGGGACAGGTCCGGCACGGCGGCGCCGGGGTCCGCGCCGGCCGGTCGCAGCACCGTGTCGCCGGAGACCGGGTCGCGTAGCGTGCCGTCCGGGTCGAGCCAGGCGTCGAGTACGCCGGCCGCCTCCAGCGCCGCCTCGATACCGGCCCGGTCCGCCTCCGGTACGCCCTCCGCGAAGTCCACCACCCGCCACAGCGGTGCGCCGGCGCGTTCCGCGCGTACCCGCGGTTCCCGGGTGTGCGGGGTCGGTGGGGGCTGGTGTACGCCGTAGGCGAGCCGGCGCAGTTCCGCGTCGATCTCGTCCAGCCGGTCCCGGGTACGGCGCTGCTCGGCCTCCAGCGCGGCGTCCTGTCGGGCGAGCGTCCCGGTGGCCGAGGTGGCGGCGCGGGTCACCTCCCGGCTCACCGGGTTCTCCCCGGCCAGCCCGGAGACCCACTGCTCCAGCCGGGCGAGCAGGGTGTCGGGCTCGGCGACCGGAAGCTCGACCAGGCCGGCGAGGTATTCCCGGACCTGGTCGACCAGCAGTTCGCCCTGCCGGGTCGCCGCCGCCTCCGCCTCACCGGTCCGGAGGTCGGCGGCGGCCGTCTCCCCGTCGAGCCGGTCGAGTTCGCCCCGGGCGCGGTCAGCCCGACCCCGGGCGATCCCGGCCGCCTCGCCCAGCCGGTCCAAGGTACGCAGCGCGCCGGTCCACGCCTCGACCAGCTCGACCGCCGCGCGGCGCGCCCCGGTCACCTCGGCGGCACGGCGCGGGTCGGCAGTTTCGGCGGCGCGGCGCGGGTCGGCCGTTTCGGCGCTGTGGCTCGCCCCGCTCGGCGGGCCGGGCGGTAGCGCCGCCACCACCTGGTCCCGGTGCCGGTCGGCGATCCTCGCCCGCTCCGCGCCTTCCGTCACCTCTCGCCGGGTGGCCGCCTCGACCTCCTCGGCGTGCCGCAGCTCTGCCGCCGCCTCGTCGAGGACGCGCCGGTGCCGGGCGACGTCCGACTCGACATCGCGCAGGTGCTGCCGCTGGCGCTCGGCGAGCCGGGTCCGCTCCTCGGCGATCTCCCGCAGCCGCTGCAGGTGCTCCGCCGTCCGGGCCTCCGGACTCTCCGCGAGAGCCTGGCGGCGCGCGATCAGCTCCCGGCTCTGGTGCTCCAGCTCAGCGAGCCGGAAGTGTGCCTGCCGGACCCGTTCGTCCGCTTCCGCGTACGCCCGCTGCGCCTCCACGAGGTCGCGGCCGAGATGCTCGTAGCGGCTGTGCCGCTGGCGTAGTACGCCTGCCCTGCGCTTCGTCGCCACCTGCGCGTACCGCCGGTAGCGGGCCAGGAAGTCGTCGGCGGCGCGTTTCGTCTCGGCGAGTTCCCGCAGCGTCTCCCGCTCGTCGTCGAGGTTGCGGAACGCCTCGGCGACCTGGGTGATCAGGTTCTCGTCGAGCGGCGGCAGGGCGTCGCCGAGTGCCCGGGAGAGGCTCTTCTCGTCGGGCCGTTTCGACAGTTGTGGCTGGCGCAGCTTGATGAGCAGCGAGATCAGCGCCTCGTAGCGGTTGCCGAGCCCGAAGAGTGCCTCGTCGACCGCGCGCCGGTAGTCACCGGCGCGGTCGTAGACCATGCCGGCACCGCCGAGCGCGTCCCGGAGCCGTTCCCGGGCGAGGGCCGTGCCGGCGGGCGTGACGAGGTGCAGATCCTCGCCGATCCGCTGGCTGGTGACGAAGAACCAGTGCCGGGCGATGCCGCGTCCGGCGACCGCCTTGAGCCCGGCCCCGAGGGTGCGGAAGTGGTGGCGACCGTCGGGGTCGCGGCGGCCGAACTCCAGCCAGGTGTAGCCGAGCCGTTCGGGGTGCGGATGCCGGCCGCCGAGCAGCAGGTTCCACTCCATCCGTTTGTTCGGGTCGCCGTCCGGCTCGACCCGGTACGGCGCGAGTTCGCCGTCGAGCAGGAAGGGCAGGGTCAGCGCCAGCACCTTCGACTTGCCGGTGCCGTTGTTACCGCGCAGCAGCAGGCTGCCGCCGTGAAAGTGGAACTCCTCCTGGTCGTAGTAGAAGATGTCGACCAGACCGGCCCGGAGCGGCTGCCATCGTTCCTGCTGCGGCAGTGGCAGTGTCCGGGTCGGCAGTGCCGGGGGCGGGGACACCGTCACCGTAGGGTTTCCTTCTGTTCGGGGATGGTGGGCTGGGCCCGTTCGCGGATGGTCGGTTCGGCCAGGGCGTACCGGGCGATCGCCGGGCGGCCGCATACCAGCGGATCGGTGCCCGGCTCGACCGTGACCAGCTTGAGGGCGCGCAGCGCCTCCAGCGCGGTCGCCACCAAGTCGACCTCGGCGCCGGGGTCGGTGGCGTGTTTGCGCCAGTAGGACCGGTGTTCCCGGGCCAGCGTCCGGGTGTGCCGGTGCAGCTCGCCGACCCGCACGCCGTCCGGACCCGCGGCGGCGATCCGCTCGGCCAGCAGCAGGGTCAGGTGGCTCTGCATCCCCTCGGCCGGCATCCGCACGTCGGTCAGCTCGTCGGCCGGATCCACCATCGCGATGCCCTCACCTCGCACCTCGGCGACCAGGCCGGTGAGCTGGGTGATCCGGTTGAGCAGCGCGAACCGCTGGCTGGTCAGGTAGGCGCGTTCGGGTTCGGAGAGGTCGTCGTAGTAGAGCACCGGCTGTTCCAGCAGCAGCCGGGTGAGCCGGTGCCGCAGCGCCCGGTTCCGGGAGTCGTCGAGATCGAGCAACACCTCGCTGGTCAGTGCGTCCAGCCGCGCCTCCGGCGTGGCCTCGGAGATCATCGACGGGCCACGGGCGGCGGCGAGCAGCCCGGCGATCACCCGGCGGTCCACGTCGTAGAGGACGTCCCCGCCCGTGCCCAGGTACGCCTCCTCGTCGCCGGCCACCCGGCGCAGCGCACCCCAGTGCAGCAGCAGCCGGACCACGGCCACCATGTCGGCGCGGCGCTCCCGGCGGTCGAGGGTGAACGCGAACCCGGTGTCGGCGAGCGCCGGCTCGGCGGCGGCCAGCACGATCTCCTCGGCCAGCCGGCCCAGGGTGACCTGGCCGTCGGTGCGTTCGAGTGCGGTCAGGGCCAGACAGGTCAGCACGTACCGCTGCCGGGAGAACGGGGTCTTCGCCCTGGGGTCGCGGGCCGGGTGCGTCCCGTCGTACGGGTCGGCGGTGAGCTTCAGCAGCCGGATCGTCTGCGCGTCGGCGACGAGCCGCCAGCCGGTCTCCCGCTCGAACCACTCCCGCAACTCCGCCGCACACGCCCGGACCAGCCGGAACTCCCCGTCGTCGGTGAGACCGGCGACCAGCAGTGGGCGGGCGAGCAGGATCCGTGCCGCCTGCCGCAGCCGGGCCGCCGGCTCGTCGGCGGCCGGTATCCGGGTCCTTCTCATGCTGCGGTCAGGCTGCCGGTCGGGACGAGATCGGTGATCTCGATCAGGTGGTCGGGGCCGGTGAGCACGCCGTCCTCGGTGACGATGCGCACCTGCGGGGCGTCCGCCAGCCGGGCGAGCCGGACCAGCAGGGTGCCGTCGGAAGTGGTGGTCACCACCTCGTCGGCGTCCGGCCGCCGGGCCGCGAGCGCGTCGCCGAGCAGATGCAGGAAGAGCCGGAACTCGGCGCTGTCCAGTTCGCCGAGCCGGGAGAGCGTGATCGGCCCCGGGGTGACGAGCGCGGCGCGGGCCAGGGCCACCTCCGCAGCCTGGCGTTCCGCCCGATCCGCGAGGAGTCGGCGCTGCTCGGAGCGGTCGACGACCCGGTTGGGGGAGCCGCGCCGCTCGTACGAGCCGGTGCGCCGCAGCCGGGGGCTGATCTCCAGCGGCGGAGCTTCGGCCCAGGGCGTGGAACTGGCCACCGGCCGCTCCTCGGCGCTGGCCAGGCTTTCGGTGGTGGTGGTGAGATGTCGGGCGGGCGAGAGGCCGAAGGCGGTGTGCCAGAGCCGGTGCGCGGACTCGTCGTCGGGAGCCTGGGCGAACCAGAGCGCCAGCGTTCGGAAGTCGGCCGAGCGGTCGGAGCGGCCGGCCCGGCGCTCGTTGATCGCCGTCACGGTGCCGAGTAGTTGGCGGATCGCGCCGATCGCCGCAGCCCGCAGCAGCCGGGCCTGCGACTGCCGCCCGCCACCGTCGGCACTGACGAACCAGTCGCGCAGGCCACGCCAGCGCTGTTGCCAGGCGGCCAGCGCCGCATCGGTGGCGGCCTGCCGGGCGTGCTCGTCGGCCTCGTCGGCCGGGGCGGCATCCGTTGCCTCGCGTCGCGCCGCCACCTCCAGCAGCGGCAGCACGCCGGCCGCCTCGATCCGGCCGGCCAGCGCGGCGATCTCGGCGCCCCGGTTGGCGAGGTCGGCGATGAACCGCTCGATGTACGAGATCAGCTGCTCCTTGTACGCCAGGAAGACGTCCACCTCCGTGTCGGCGAAGTCGACGGTACGGCGCAGCGAGGCCATGAACGCCTGCGCGTTGTCGGCCAGCCCGGTGAACCGGTCGACCAGGCTCATCAGCAGCAGGTGAGTCTTGGCCGGGTCCGGCGGTATCCCCGGTCCCGAGTCGCCGGGGTTCGCCTCGGTGGCGACGACGAGCAGGGCGCGCAACTGGGCGGCGATGTCCGACAGCGCCACCGACTGGAGTGCCCCGCGCCGCGCCACCGCCTCGGAGTAGACCGCGATCGCCTGCTCGGCGGCGTGCCCCTCCGGGCTGAGCTGGTAGAGGTAGCGGGCCCGGTGGAAGTCCTCGACGGTGGTGACCCGGCCGGTGTCCGGGTCGGCCCGCAGGTTGCCCCACTCGGCGAGCTGGGTCAGGGCGGCGGTGACCGCCTCGGCCGGCGTACCGGCGCCGAGTTCGGCGAGGACGTCCTCGGGACGCAGGTGCACGGTGAAGCGTTGCTTCGCCCGGACGAAGGTCGACAGGATCGCGCGGTAGAGCGGGGCGTTCTGGGCTTGCAGGTGGGCGAAGGGCTGCGCGGAGGATTCGGTCCGGCCGGGCATCGAGCCATCATCGCACCGGCGGAGTCGGGCCGGTCGCACCGGTCGTCTCTGGCGTTTCGTGGCGGAGCAGACGGGGGCATTCAGGACAGGTGCAGTCGCTCCAGCGGGCCGCTCTGTGCGTCCGCTCGGTTGGGCGTACCGGGGAGGGTGTGGCGGTGCGGGTCGACGAACCAGCAGCGGGCGTGGCGGGCCTGCCATTGGTGCAGTTCGGTGCGGAGGCGGTCCGCCTCGGTCCGGGCGGCTGACTCGGCCCGGCGGAGCCGGGTGATCTCGGCGGCGAGTCGGCGCAGGTAGGCGTACACCTGGACGGGGTCGAGGCCGCGCCAGCGGGTGCCGAACGTTTTTGTGCGGGCCTGGTCCGGGTCGAGGTGTCGCGCCGGGTGCCAACCCGGGAGGACCAGCAATGCCCGCGATCCCGCTCAGCTACGCCGACATCGCCGTAGATTTCACTCCTCAACCCTGGCCGGCTCAGGCCGTCGGTCTCGCGGTGACGCAGGTGAGTACCCGGCCGCGGCCGCGAGCCTCGATCGAGCTGGTGGTGCTGAACCCCCTGGACCGGAGCAACTGCTCGGTGGCGCTGAGGTTCGCCCTCGGGTGCCCGGAGACCGGTCGCTCGCCGAACACGTAGAGCCGGCCGCCCGGGGTCAGCAGCCGCCGCATCCGGTCGATCTGCCGGGTGGCGGCACCCAGCCAGAAGAGGTTGACGTTCACGGTGAAGATCTTGTTGAAGTACCGGTTCGGTAGGTCCGCCGAGTCGAAGTCGGCGCAGCGGATCTCGACCGTGCCGGCGCTGATGTGTCCGGCGTTGCGGGCGGCCGCCAGCCGCGTCATCGTCGCCGCCCGGTCGATCGCGACGATCCGGCCGGTGGCGAGCCGACTGGCGACCAGCGAGACGGCAACCCCTCGGCCGCAGCCGATCTCCAGCAGATGGTCGTGCGGACTTACGGTCATCGCCTCGACCGCCCAGAGTTGCCGATAGGTCGCGGGCGGGACGGAAGCCGACGTACCCGGCGCGGTACTGCCTGGGTCGGTGACGAGACCCGTGGTGCGGGTCGGCACGGCACATCTCACCGCGTCACTCGCCGGTCCGGGTTCTGCTCATACACCCCATTGCACCTCTCTGGACGCCCGGCTGCACCGTGCCCTCGGTCACCAGGAGAGGACCCGGATACCGCCAGTACATCGCAGCGGGCCGTGGGGCGGCAGGGTTACGCGGCTGGTAAAAGTTTCGACCAGGTGATGATCGCCCGAACCGCCACGGGCGTTCGCATCAGTGGCAACCAAGGCGCTTCACGGCTGAATGCCGCATTGCGGACGCGTCCCTTGCTCTGCTGCGCCTTGGGTCGTCGTGTCCGGCCGCGGCATCCACCGTCAGGTATGAAACCGGTTGCCGCATCGTCCGCTGTAACCGTCGACAGTGGCCATCGAGCCGAGGGCAGCGTGTGTTCGGCGAACTCCCGGCCGGAGGGTACTCAACAAACAAGCGTCTTTCTGCTACCTCTGATGATGCTGTAGATGGTAGCCTGCATTCATGCCACTCGACGTGTGCCAACTGCCGCTGGTCGGCGGGCACCCCGCACTCGATCTGGTCAACACGCTCGAGCGTGGGGCGCCGCCGGTGGACGGCTACCAGCCCCACGACTTCCTCTCCGACACCTCCGCACTGCTGCGCTGGACAACCCGGGTGGGTCTGGTCAGCGACGCGGAGGCCGACCGGGTGGGCCGGGCGTGGCGCGACGATCCGGGGGCGGCACACGCGGGTCTGACTGCCGTGCGGAACATCCGGGAAGAGCTGCACCTGGTGCTGCTCGCGTCGATCCCGGACGCCGACGGCGGTGCAGCGGGTGCGCAGGGCGGCCCCGGTTGGGGTGATCCGATCGCGGCGGGTGCCGCCCTGGTCGGATTGCAGGAGCGGTGGTCCGGGGCCGCCGCCCGCGCGACGCTGGTGCTCGACCGAGGTGACCCGCCGGAGGTGCGCCTCGCCTACGGCAGCGTGCCGACCATGCTGGTGGCCGACCGGATCGTCGAGAGTGTCCTCGACGTGTTGCTGACGTCGGACCTGACCCGGGTGCGCCGATGTCCGCTGGCCGAGGGCGGCTGCGGCTGGCTCTTCCTCGACCAGAGCCGCAACGGCTCCCGCCGCTGGTGCCGGATGGCCGACTGTGGCAGCGCCGTCAAGTCGCGACGACTCACCGAGCGTCGCCGCGCCGCGCGGGCCGTCACCCGGTAGGTCGATCGGCACGCCGATCGCCGTCCGGACATGTCACCGACGGCATCCCACCCGTCGTCGACCCACCTCGACCGGTCGTTGACCGACGATCCCGCTGGAGCACAGGGTGCACGCGCGCCGGCATCCGATGCCGCCCGCTGTCGTCCCGGGCAGCCCGCCGCCATCCCGCCCTACCGTCGATGGTCCTCGACCGAGGCGCCGTCGGCGCGGCTGCGCGTCCCTCGACCTGGACAGCAGAGGCGTTACCGCCCTTCGGTAACGCCTCTGGTGTCCAGGTCGAGGCCGAGCGGCGGCAGGCGAGCGGCGGCAGGCGAGCGGCGGCAGGCGAGCGGCGGCAGGCGAGCGGCGGCAGGCGAGCGGTGGCGGCCCGGCGTGGCGGGGCGTCGAGGGGGTGCGGGGCTGGCGGTGTCGGCACGGCTGCCGTGGTGACGGCCGTCGCTGCCCGGCACACCGGTGCCGGCCAAGTTCCCAGGCTGCTTCCAGGCCGCGCCCAGCTGCCTCCGAGCAGCCTCCGCGCCGCTTCCAGTGGACTGACCAGCGTCGATGACGGCTAGGCAGTCGGCACCGGGAGATAGGTGCATCTTCCGGGGGCATTGAGTAGTGCGCGGCCGGCCATCGGAGTACCGCCTCCCGACTAGCTTCAAATCTGGCCGATAAGGGAGGTTCGGCAATGCGCACAGAGGATGCTGTCCTGCCGCGATCGCAAGATATCGCGGAAAAGGGATGGAGTCACGGACGACTACCGGTATCCGCGAATGCCGATTGGCAGGAATTCGCGAGTGCCTGGGACGATCTGCCGATCGACCCGTACGTCAGACCGAGTCACCGCACGTCACGGTACCGCCGCCTGGGGCGGCTGCTGGCGCGTGGCGACGGCTCGGTGGAGCGCCTGCCGACCGGGGCGTTCGTCCAGGGTAAGGACGTCAACCGGGTCTACGGCGGGCAGGTCAGGGTGTTCGAGCCGCTGCTGGGGAAGACGCTTGACAACGCGACTTTCCAGGCGACGATCGCCCACGACCTCGATCTGGTACGGCAGGTGGAGGAGAAGGAGACGGAGTGGGTCATCACGGTGCACGCGATTCGCGTGATAGCCACCGGTGACGCTGCTTCGGCGCCGGCGCCGGAGGGACGTCACAGCGACGGTCACGACTACGTGATCATGCACCTCATCGGTCGGGAGAACTGCCTCGGCGGGCTGAGTCGGCTGTTCCGGAAAGGCGAGGACGTGCCGGTGTTCGAGCACACGCTGCTGGCCCCGATGGAAACGATGGTGCTGGACGACCGGACGATGGAGCACGAGGTTACGCCCATCGTCCCGGGCGGTTCGTCGACCGCCATTCGGGACATGATGATTGTCGATTTCGAGCGGGCCTGAAAAATCCGGAGGGATTCCCATGGTGAATGTGACGACGGCACCCGCCTGCGTGGCGTGCGACACCGACATCGCCGTACCGGACGAGACCGAACTGGGCGACATCCTGTCCTGCCGCGGCTGCGGGCAGGAGCACGAGGTCATCGACCTGGACCCGGCGATCCGGCTCGACCGCGCGCCCGAGGTGGAGGAGGACTGGGGTGAATGAGACCGCCGATGTGCTGGTCTCGGTCACCATCGTGCGTCCGGAGGAGCGGCTGCTCCTCCGGGCGCTCCGGGCGACCGGGCTGACCGCGCGGTCGGTGACGCCCCGGCACACCGCCGCGATCCTCAACGGCGCCGTGCCACCGCCGCGGGCGGTGCTGCTGCGCAACGTCTCGCACCGGGAACTGGCCGCGATGTCGGACCGGTTCGAGCAGGCCGGCATCGAGACGCTCAACACGCCGGGGGCGGTACGCCTCTGCCTCTCCAAGGACCTGCAGGCGATCGCGTTCGCCCGCTCCGGCGTACCGCACCCGACGACACACGTGGCGTTCTCCGTCGAGCAGGTCGGCGAGTACGTCGCCGCGCTCGGCGGGGACGCGGTGCTCAAGCCGATCAGCGGGTCGTGGGGTCGGGGCGTGGTGCGCGTCTCCGACGCCGCCCAGCTGGACGCCTGGGCCGGTGGCCGGGAGGGGCTGGACCCCAGGGGCACGCACTTCCCGGTGGTGGTGCAGCAGTA
Organism: Plantactinospora sp. WMMB782; assembly: GCF_049179135.1. NCBI lineage: Bacteria > Bacillati > Actinomycetota > Actinomycetes > Micromonosporales > Micromonosporaceae > Plantactinospora > Plantactinospora sp. WMMB782. Next base: position 4,144,157 of record NZ_JBMHMC010000007.1, read on the forward strand.
CGTGCCGAAGCCCGGCTACAACCTGCGGGTACACGTCGTCGGCCACCGGCCGGTGGTGGCGTACCGGCAGGTCAGCCCCGGGCTGCGCACCAACACCCACCAGGGTGGCGCGGTGCAGCCGGTGCCGGTGACGGACCGGGCGCGCGAACTCTGCGACCGGGTCGTCGACTGCTTCGGGCCGGGCTTCTACGGCATCGACCTGGTGGAGTCGGTGGAGACCGGCGAGATGTGGGTGCTGGAGGTCAACACCAACCCCGACTTCGCCCGCTCCTCCGAGATCCACGGGGTGGACATCCCCGGCCACGTCGCCGAGTACGTCCGGGACCGGGTGTTCGCCACGATTCCGACGGGGGTGGCGGCCTGATGGGCGACAACCGGATTACCGTGGCGGTCCTGGGCGGCAGCGGGTTCATCGGCGCCGAGCTGATGCGGCTGCTGGCCGCGCACCCGCAGGTCGAGCCGAGGTTCGTCTCCTCGAACCGGCACGCCGGCCAGCGGGTCGGGCAGGTGGTGCCGGGACTGCGGAACTCGCCGGTGGGCGAGCACCGGATGCGGGCGCTGGACGAGATGCCCAAGGTCGACGTGGCGGTGGCCTGCCTGCCCAACGGCACGCTGCCGACCGTCCTGGAGGAGGTCTCGGCGAACGCCGACCTCGTGGTCAACGTGGCCGGTGACTACCGGCTGCGCCAACCCGACGAGATCGCCAAGCACTATCCCGAGTCGGCCGGCGGCTGGCGGCACCCGATCCCGTACTGGGTGCCGGAGTTCTGCGCCAAGCCGACCGAGCCGGTGCTGAACCTGCCCGGCTGCATGGCGGCCTCGACGATCTACGCGCTCTATCCGCTGTTCCAGGCCGGGGTGGCCGCACCACAGGTGGTGGTGGACGCCAAGACCGGGTCCAGCGGCAGCGGCAGCGGCAGCGTCGAGCACCCGGCGGTACGCGACGGGAACGTGCGGGTGCACCGGCTGCACGGGCACCGGCACGCCCCCGAGGTGCGGCAGGCGATCACCGACCTGACCGGGAACACCCCGGACATCCAGTTCTCCACGTTCAGCCTGCCGGTCGCCCGGGGCGTCATGGTCGCCGCCTACGGGCGGCTCAACCCGGGCGCCGAGGTGGGCGACGTGCGGCGGGCGTACGCGCGGGCGTACGCGGACACGCCGTTCGTACGGATGGCGAACGGGCGTACCCCGATGGCGCTGCCGATGCTCAAGACGGTCGTCGGCTCCAACGTCGCCGAGGTGGGCGTGGCGGTCGAGGACGACCGCTGGGTGTCGGTCTGCACGCTCGACAACCTCATCAAGGGCGGTGCGGGGCAGGCGGTGCAGGCCCTGAACCGCGTCTACGGCCTGGACGAACGACTGGGACTTCCGGAGGCAGGCGGATGGCCGTGATGAACAACGCCGGTCTGTCGGCCGTCTCCCCGTACTCGCCGCTCTACGTGGTGAAGGTGGGGAGCGCGAGTCTGCGGCATACGGCGATCTACGACGAACTCGCCGTCCTGCGGGACGGCGGTGCCCGAATCCTACTGGTCTGCGGCGGTGCCGCCGACATCGCCGACTACTACGCCAGCCTCGACCGTCCGATGCGGACGGTGACGCTGGCCGGCGGCGACGAGGTGCGGTACTGCCCGCCCGACGAGATGCCGTACATCGTCGCGGCCTACGAGCGGCTGACGCTGCCCCGGGTACGCGACGAACTGACCAGGCGCGGCCTGACCGTCTTCGGGGACACCGCCAGCGCGGAGGCGCTGGTCAGCGGCACGCCGAACCGCCCGTTGCGGGTCGTCGACGGCGGCCGGCAGCGGCTGGTCCGGGACCACCGGGCCGGGGTGGTCCGCGAGGTGGCGGCGTCCCGGCTGACGGCGCTGCTCACCGCGTTCGACGTGGTCTGCGTCTCGCCGCCGGTCGCCGCCGACGACGGGGGTGCGCCGATAAACGTCGACGCGGACGTGCTCGCCGCCGAACTCGCCCGCGCGCTCGACGCCGACCACCTGCGACTGGTCACCGGTACGCCGGGACTGCTGGCCGATCCGGCCGACCGGTCCAGCACGCTGCCACACCTGGGCCGGGGCGACGGCATGACGTACGCCAAGGGGCGGATGCGGCAGAAGGTCCGCGCCGCCGAGCTGGCCCTCACCGGTACGCCGGACGTGGCGATCACCGGGCCGCACACCGTGAACGCGTACCGGGCCACCCGGTTCTGGCGGGCCCCGGCACCGGCGCCGGACCTGGACCTGCTGGCCCGGATGGTGGAGATCTCCTCGGTCTCCGGCGACGAGCGGGAACTCGGGCTGTTCCTGCTCGACTGGCTCACCGAGCGGAAGGTGCCGGCGATGCTGGACGCGGCCGGCAACCTGGTCGCGACCCGCGGCTCCGGCCCGCGCACCCTGCTGATGATCGGGCACATGGACACCGTGCCGTACCGCTGGCCGGCGGCCTGGGACGGTGACACGCTCACCGGCCGGGGTTGCGTCGACGCGAAGGCGAGCCTGGCGGTCTTCCTGGAGACCCTGGCCGAGCTGGAGATACCCGAGGACGTGACGGTGCGGGTCGTCGGCACGGTCGAGGAGGAACGCACCGCGGCCGGTGCGCTCTTCGCCCGGGACCACTACCCGGCGGACGCGGTGATCGTCGGCGAGCCGAGCGGTGCCGGCGCGGTCACCATCGGCTACCACGGGGTCTGCAAGGTGCGGGTCCGGGTCGAGCAGTCCGCCGGGCACACCGCCGGGCAGGGCCGGCGCACCGCCGGCAGCCGGCTTGTCGACGCGATCGGCGAGGCGGAGACCGAGGTCGGCAAGCGCAGCCCGGAGGCACTCTTCGCGGTGCTGGGCCTGGCCGCGGGCGGCTCCGGTGCGACCCAGACCGCCTCGGCGGTCCTGGACGTGCGGGTGCCGCCACAGGTCGAGGTGGACGAACTGCTGCCCGCCTTCGGCGACGCGGAACTGCTGCTGGCCACCCCGGCGGTCAGTACGTCCCGGACCGACCCGCTGGTACGGGCCTTCACCCGTGCCCTGCGGGCGGTCACCGGGGGCCCGCCCCGGCTGCTGGCCAAGAAGGGCAGCAGCGACATGAACACCCTCGCCACCACCTGGCGGGGCGTGCCGATGGTGGCGTACGGGCCGGGCGACGCCAGCCTCGACCACACGCCGGACGAGCGGATCTCGGCCGGCGAGTACCGGCAGGCCAGGGCGGTGCTGTCCGCAGCGGTACGGGATTGGTGGAAGCGCTGATGAACGAGACCGATCTGCTCAACGAACAGGCCGCCCGGGCCCGCCGGCTGGTGGTCGAGATGGCCGGCAGCCCGGTCGGCTGCCACCTCGGCGGAAGCCTCTCCGTGCTGGACATCCTGGTGGCCGCGTACGCGGTCGCCAGGTCCCGGCCCGGCACCGAGGTGGTGCTGAGCAAGGGGCACGCCGCCGCCGCGCTCTACGCGGTACTGCACGAGAACGGTGTGATCACGGAGAACCCGGCGCCGCGCTACGGCCAGGCGGGATCGCCGTACACCGGTCATCCGGGTCCGAAGGTCCCCGGGGTGCGGTTCCCGACCGGCAGCCTCGGGCACGGCCTCGCCTACGCCGTCGGCTGGGCGCTCTCCCGGCAGCTGCTCGGGCAGCCCGGCGGCGCCATCGCGGTGGTCGGCGACGGTGAGCTCCAGGAGGGCCTGGTCTGGGAGGCGCTCCAGGTCGCCCACGCCAAGCGGGTGACCGGACTGACCGTGGTGGTGGACGTGAACGGCGGCCAGAACGACGGCTACGTCGCGGACATCTCGCCGCTGACCGACCTGCCGGCCCGGCTGACCGCGTTCGGCTTCGACGTGATCGAGGTGGACGGCCACGACATCGACAAGCTGATGGCGGCGATGGCGCCCACCGACCGGCCGAAGGCGGTGCTGGCCGCCACGGTCAAGGGCAAGGGCGTGCCGGCGACCGAGGGCAAGGCGGGCTCGCACTACGTCAAGGTGAGCCCGGCCCGGGCCAAGCAGTGGAAGGCGGCGATCCGGCCATGATGTCGGCACGAGACGCGTACAAGGCCGAGCTGACCGAGCTGGCCGAGGCCGACCCGCGGATCGTCTGCCTGGAGGCCGACCTCGGCGGTGCCAAGCACGGCTTCCAGGAGCGGATCCCGGACCGGTTCCTCAACCTGGGCATCGCCGAGGCGTCGGCGGTGGACATCGCGGTCGGGCTCGCCTCGGCCGGGCTGCGACCGTTCCTCAGCACCTTCGCCACCTTCGCGATGTTCCGGGCCGCCGAGAGCGTCAAGCTCGGGCTCGGCTACCTCGGTGCGCCGGTGGTGCTGGTCTGCCCGTACGGCGGGGTGTCCGGGGCCTGGTTCGGGCCCACCCACCACTGCCTGGAGGACCTGGCCGTGGCGCAGAGCCTGCCGGGGCTGCGGATCGCCGTACCGGCCGGCGAGGCGGAGACCCGGGAGGTGATCCGCACGGCGGCGGCCGGCGACCGGCCGTGCTACGTGCGGCTGGCCCGCAACGACGTCTTCGACGTCCCGCTGGTGCCGGCCGCCCGGGGCACGGTCAGCTGGCTCAACCCGCTCACCGAGGGGACCTGCCTGGTCTCGATCGGAGAGAAGCCGACCGAACTCTGTGCCGCCGCCACCGAGCAGCGGCCCGAGCTGGGCCACGCCCACCTGTGCTGGGTGGACGCCGAGAGCCTCGCCGAGGTCGTACCGCAGCTGGCCGGCGCCCGCCGGCTGGTGGTGGTGGAGGAGCACCGCGGGGCCGGCAGCGTCGCCGCCACGCTGGCGCTGATGCTGCCCGGCCGGGACGTGCGCGGGGTGAACGCCGGCACCGACTGGCCGACCGAGGGCGGCAGCCACGACGAGACCCTCGCCGCGCTGGGCCTGACCGTATCCGCCGTACTGCAAGCCGCCTGACCTCGGCCGCAGAGCAAGCCGGGTCGAACCGGCTGTTCGGGGAGGCCGAGTCGAATCCGCCGTTCCGCGAGCCGTCAAAGGAGATCTAGAGTGGCTACAACCATGCAGCCCAGCGCCACCGCGCTGGAGGTCACCCGCCAGACGCTGGCCGATCCGTCGCTGACCCGGCGCAGTCCGGGTGAGGAGTTCGCCTGGGCGGTCGCGCAGGAGAAGGACGGCGCGGACGTCGTCGTGCCGATCCGCGCCCACCTGACCGCCTCGTTCCCGCTCTTCGCGACCCGACCCCGGTACACGGTCCGCCACCTGCTGAAGGTGGCCTCCGTCTCCGACCGCACCCTCGCGTTCGTCCGGGAGGCGCCGAAGGCCGGGTACGGCGCCGCCGGCAACACCTACGCGACCACACCCGAGTCCGGCTTCCGGCCCAGCGTCGAGTACGCCGAACTGACCGAGATGTCCGTCACGGTGCCGGTACCCGACGGCCTGCGCCACGATCCGGCCCTGCTCGCCGCGTTCGTCGACTACCGGGTGCTGGTCCGGCTCGGGGTGGTGGAGAACCAGGCGCTGCTGCACGGCACCGCCGACCACCGGATCGAGGGTCTGCTCAACCTGCCGGAGATCCGCCGGGCGCCGCTGCACGGAGACCTCGGTGCCGCGCTGACCGAGGCGGCCGGCACGGTCGAGGAGACCGGCGGCTCCTGCGACGGTATCGTGGTGCATCCCGCGCACTACTGGGAACTGGTCCGGGACGGCTACCTCGGCCGGCTCGGCGAGGCGGGCATCAAGGTGTCCCGTACCCGGATGATGCCGCGCGGTCAGGCGCTGCTCGGCGACTTCCGGGCGGCTGTCACGCTGCTCGACCCGGGCAACTCGTCGCTGGCGATCGTCGGCGACGCGATCGAGGCCCGCACCTGGGCCGGTCTCGCCGTGCACCTGCCGCAGCACTTCCTGCTGCTCGGAGGTGACCGGGAATGAAGGTCGTCTACATCACCGGGTGGCTGCGCAGCGGCAGCACCATCCTGGGCAACGTGCTCAACGAGCTGCCCGGGGTGCTGCACGTCGGCGAGCTGCACTACCTGTGGCAGAACGGGGTGCTGCGGCACGGCACCAACTCGCTCTGCGGCTGCGGCGAGCAGGTCCAGGCGTGCCCGCTCTGGTCGTCGGTGGTGGCCACCCTCGACGCGCCGGACCTGTCCCGGCTGGCCACCCAGATGATGCGGTGGCAGCGCGGCGCCCTGCGTACCCGGCACACCCGGGCCCGGCTGGCGAACACCCCGGAGCAGGCCCGCGCGGTGGTGGACCGGACGGTCGCGCTCTACCGGGCCCTGGCGGAGCGGGGGGCGTCGCGGGCGATCGTGGACAGCTCGAAGTACCCGGCCGAGGCGGCGGCCCTGCTCGACCGGCCGGACGTCGACCTGCGCCTGGTGCACATCGTGCGCGACCCGCGGGCCACCGCGTACTCGTACCTGCGGGCGAAGCGGTACATCGACCCGATGAGCCCGGCGGCCAGCACCTCGAACTGGGTCGGCTTCAACCTGGCCTCCGAACTGGTCGGCAACGCCTCCAACGGGCGCTACCTGCGGGTCCGCCACGAGGACCTGACCCGGGAGCCGCGCCGGGTGGTCGCCGAGGTGCTCCGGTTCGCCGGGCTGGACGACGAGCCGCCGGTGGACGACGACGGCAAGGTCACCCTCGGGGTCAACCACACGGTCACCGGCAACCCGGACCGGCTCGGCCAGGGCACCGTGGCGATCCGGCCGGACGAGCGGTGGCGTACCGAGCTGCCGGCCGGGCACGCCGCGGTGAGCACCGCGCTCGCGCTGCCGCTGCTGCGCCGCTACCGGTATCCGCTGCGGGCGAAGGGAGCGGCGTGATGGACCTCGGTCTGACCGGCCGGGTGGCCCTGGTCGCCGCCGCGAGCAGCGGACTCGGTCTGGCGGTCGCCCGGGCGCTGGCCGCCGAGGGCGCGGACGTCTCCATCTCCGCCCGCGACCCGGAGCGGCTGGCCCGGGCACACGAGGAGGTCGACCGGGCCGGCCCGGGCCGGGTGCTCAGCACGGTCGTCGACGTCACCGACGAGGCGGCCGCGGCCGGCTGGGTGCGGCGTACCGCCGAGGAGCTGGGCGCGCTGCACGTGGTGGTCACCAACTCGCCCGGCGTACCGCACGGGAAGGCCGACGCCTTCGCGGTGGACGACTACCGCCAGGCGTTCGGCGGCGCCACGCTGCCGCACGTCGCGCTCACCCTGGCCGCCCTGCCGTACCTGCGGCAGGCCGGCTGGGGCCGGGTCCTGATGATCACCTCCGAGGCGGTACGCCAGCCGCTGCCGGGCACCGCCATGTCGGCGGTCGCCCGGCTCGGCGTACTCGGCTTCGCCAAGGGGCTGGTGCACTCGCTGGGCGCCAGCGGCGTCACGGTGAACGTCCTCGCTCCCGGGGTGCACCAGACCCCGGCGTTCGAGGGGTTCGTCGCGGCGCACTCGCAGCGGTCCGGAGTGGACCGGGAGACCGCGCTGAAGGAGATCGCCGCCGAGGTGCCGCTCGGCCGGATCGGGCAGCCCGCCGACTTCGGGGCGCTGGCCGCGTTCCTGGCCAGCCGGCACGCCGGCTTCGTGACCGGCACCGTGCTGCTTGTCGACGGCGGAAACACCAGGGGGATCGGATGAGCGTCGAGGTACTGGAGGCGGAGGCCATCCACATCATCCGGGAGGTGGCGGCCGAGTTCGAGCGACCGGTGCTGCTCTTCTCCGGCGGCAAGGACTCGATAGTCATGCTCCGGCTGGCCGAGAAGGCGTTCCGGCCGGCGCCGATCCCGTTCCCGGTGCTGCACGTCGACACCGGGCACAACTTCCCGGAGGTGCTGGACTACCGGGACCGGCGGGTCGCCGAGCTGGGGGTGCAGCTGATCTGCGCCTCGGTGCAGGAGTCGATCGACACCGGCCGGGTGGTCGAGGAGACCGGGCCGCGGGCCAGCCGCAACCGGTTGCAGACCACCACCCTGCTGGACGCCCTCGACAAGTACGGCTTCGACGCCGCGTTCGGCGGGGCCCGCCGGGACGAGGAGAAGGCCCGGGCCAAGGAGCGGATCTTCTCCTTCCGGGACGAGTTCGGCCAGTGGGATCCGAAGAACCAGCGGCCCGAGCTGTGGAACCTGTTCAACACGCGGATCCGGCGCGGCGAGCACATCCGGGTCTTCCCGCTCTCCAACTGGACCGAGCTGGACGTCTGGCGGTACATCGACCGGGACGGGCTGGAGGTGCCGTCGATCTACTTCGCGCACCGCCGCCGGGTCTTCGAGCGGGACGGCATGCTGCTGGCCGAGAACCCGTACCAGGCGCCCGGTGCGGGCGCGGAGGTGGTCGAGGCCACCGTCCGGTACCGCACGGTCGGCGACATGACCTGCACCGGGGCCGTCGAGTCCGGGGCGCGCACCGTCGCCGACATCGTCAGGGAGGTCGCGTCGACCCGGATCACCGAGCGCGGGGCGACCCGGGCCGACGACCGGGTCAGCGAGGCCGCCATGGAGGACCGCAAGCGGGAAGGGTACTTCTGACCATGGACATCCTGCGGTTCGCCACCGCCGGCTCGGTGGACGACGGCAAGAGCACCCTCATCGGCCGCCTGCTCTACGATTCCAAGTCCACCTTCACCGACCAGTTGGCGGCGGTGGAGCGGGCCAGCCGGGACCGTGGCGACGAGTACACGAACCTGGCCCTGCTCACCGACGGCCTGCGGGCCGAGCGGGAGCAGGGCATCACCATCGACGTGGCGTACGGCTACTTCGCCACGCCCAAGCGGAAGTTCATCATCGCCGACACCCCCGGGCACGCCCAGTACACCCGGAACATGGTGACCGGGGCCTCCACGGCGGATCTGGCGATCATCCTGGTCGACGCGACGAAGGGGCTGGTCGAGCAGAGCCGCCGGCACGCCTTCCTGGTCAGCCTGCTCGGCGTGCCGCACCTGGTGGTCTGCGTCAACAAGATGGACCTGGTCGGCTACGACGAGGCGGTCTTCGAGCGGATCCGGGCGGAGTTCTCGGCGTTCACCTCGAAGCTCTCGGCCCGGGACGTGACGTTCGTGCCGATCTCCGCGCTGCGCGGCGACAACGTGGTCAGCCGCTCCTACGAGATGGGCTGGTACGGCGGCGCCCCGCTGCTGCACCACCTGGAGAACGTGCACATCGCCTCGGACCGGAACCTGGTCGACGCCCGCTTCCCGGTGCAGTACGTCATCCGGCCCCAGTCGCACGCCTACCGCGACTACCGGGGCTACGCCGGCCAGGTCGCCGGCGGGGTGCTGCGCCCCGGCGACGAGGTGCTGCACCTGCCGACCGGGCTGACCACCCGGATCGCCGGGATCGACGGTCCGGACGGCCCGGTGGACGAGGCCGCCCCGCCGATGTCGGTGGTGCTGCGGCTCGCCGACGACCTGGACATCTCCCGGGGCGACATGATCTGCCGGCCGCACAACGCACCGACCCCGACCCAGGACCTCGACTCCCTGGTGGTCTGGATGACCGACCGGCCGCTCCGGCCGGGCCAGCGGCTGCTGGTCAAGCACACCACCCGGACCGCCCGGGCGGTGGTGAAGGACCTGCGCTACCGGCTGGACGTGAACACCCTGCACCGGGACGGGGACGCCACCGAGCTGCGGTGCAACGAGATCGGCCGGCTGCACCTGCGGGTCACCCGGCCGCTCTTCTGCGACCCGTACTCCCGCAACCGGCTCACCGGCGCGTTCATCCTGATCGACGAGGCGACCAACCTGACGGTCGGTGCCGGGGTCGTCAACTGACCCGGACCGACGCCGGCGCCGCTCCCGCGAGGGGGCGGCGCCGGCGTCTTCACGTGCTGCTCCGCGTGGTCCGGTTGGTCCGCGTGATCCGGCTGGTTCGGCTGGTTCGCGTGGTCCGGTTGGTCCGGTTGGTCCGCGTGATCCGGCTGGTTCGGCTGAGGAGGCCCGGCCGGGTTCGTTCGGGGCCCGGCCGGGCTCGGTCAACTGACGGTCTCGGTGAGCAGCACCCGCAGGGCGCCCAGCTCGGCTCGGGTGCTGATGCCGAGCTTGCGGTACACCCGGTGCAGGTGGTTCTCCACGGTGCGTACCGACAGCACCAGGCGGCGGCCGATCTCCTTGCTGGACAGGCCGTGCGAGGCGAGTTCGGCGATCTCGCTCTCCCGGGGCGTGATGTGCGGAGCCTCCAGGATGGACAGTGCCGGGCAGCGCGGCACGTCCTCGCAGCGGCGGATCAGGGTGAGCGCCCGGGCGGTGGCCGCGGAGGCCAGGGCGAGCTGGCCGCCGTTGCGGTGCCGGATCGACTCCTCGGCGGCGGCCTCGGCGGCGAGCAGCGAGCTGCCCAGCTCCGCGAAGCCGGCCGAGACCTGGGCCAGGGTGCCGGCGTCGCCGTCGGCCACCGCACGGGCGTGGCTGGCGTACAGCTCGGCGAGGCGGTGCCCGGAGTCGTCGGCGAGTACCCGCAGCCGGTCCGCGGCCCGTTCCGCCGCACCCAGCCGGACCACGTCGTGCAGGGCGAGCGCCTCGAACCCGACCGCGCCGGCGGACCGGGCGAGCCGGGCGGCGCGCTGGGCGAGCGGCACGCCGTCACCGTGCTGCGCGGCGGCGACCCAGGTGCGGGCCAGTTCGATCCACGGCGTCAGCAGCCGCATCGAGGCGGCGGGCAGCCGGTCCACCTCGGCCAGGTTCTCCCCGGCCGCTTCCGTGTCGCCGGTCAGGGCGTGACCGTGGGCCATCAGCCCGAGCAGGACGGCCAGCATGCTGCTCGGGCCGTACTGGCGGGCGATCGAGACGCCCTCCCGGGACCAGGAGATCTCCTCGCGTAGCCGGCCCCGCATCCGGGCGACCAGGCCGCGCAGCAGGCACGCCATGGCCAGGCCGAACGGCCAGTTGCCGGCCAGTGCCCGCTCGTAGCTCTCCCGGGCCCGCTGCTCGGCGGCCTCGAACCGGCCGGTCCACAACTGGCCGTGCACCACGCCGAGGTCGGCGAGGACCGCCAGCCAGGGCGCGTCGGACGGCCACTCGCCGTCCAGTTCCGCCACGCCTTCGCCGGCCAGGCCGGCGAAGACCATCGACAGGCCGGCCGCGACCCGGGCCTCGGGTTCGCCCGGCACGGTGCCGGCGAGTTCCAGGGCGGACTCGGCGGAGCCGGCGAGGGCGCGCAGCAGCGCCTGCCGGGCGACCAGCCGGTCGCGGGCCGGCTCGCTGGCCAGCTCGGCGGCGGTGGCCCGCAGCAGCGCTTCGGCCTGGACCGGACGGTCCAGGCCGAAGAAGAGCGTGAAGGCGCGTACCGCGGCCACCCGGGCCCGGTCGTCGTCGTCCTCCGGTATCCCGAGCTGGGCCAGCGCGGCCTCGGCCTCGACCGGCCGGCCGGTGAAGAGCAGGCTGTAGCCGAGCGGTTCCGCGACCGGCGCACCGCCACCGGCGGCGAGCGCCCGCCGGCCGAGCTGCTCGGCCAGTTCCAGGTCCATGGCCACCCAGGCGCCCCGGGCGGCCGTCACCGTGCTTCCGCCGTCCTCCGGGCCGGGCCGCCGGCCGCTCTCCATCCGCCACCGGGCGGCCCGGGCCAGCTCCACCGGATGCTGGCTGGTCGCCTCGACGATGCCGGCGCACCGGTCCAGCCAGCGCTGGGCGCGCAAGCGGGGGGTGACGGCGCGCAGCACCTCGCCGTAGATGGGGTACGCCAGCCGCGCCTGGTCCCGGTCGTCGCACCGCTCGATCCGGACCACTCCGTGCGCCTCGGCGGCCTCCAGCACGTCGGGCGCGATCAGCTCACCCACCACCAGCGGGTCGATCGGCTCGGTGAAGGCGAGCAGCTCCAGGGCGGGCCGGCACTCCGCGGGTGCCGCCGCGAGCCGCTCGTCGACCAGGTCCGCCAGCCAGGACGGCACGGCGAAGTGGCCGGTCAGCCGCCACATCCCGGCCGCCTGGTCGGCGACCAGCCGGCCGGCGGCGAGCTGGGCGGTGAGCAGTTCGCGTACCCAGAGCGCGTTGCCGGCGGTGGCCTCCCAGAAGCGCTGCACCAGCGCCCCGTCCACCTGGCCGTGCAGCGCCTCGGTGAGGATCTGCTGCACCTCGTCGCGGGTCAGCGCGTCGACCTCGATCCACTCGGCCAGCCCGTCGGTCCACAGCTCGACGATCGGGCGCGGCAACCGGCGGCCCTGGCGCACGGTGGTCAGGATGAACAGTTCGCCGCGCCGGGCCATCCGGACCGCCAGCGCGGCCGAGGCCTCGTCCAGCAGGTGGGCGTCGTCGGCGACCAGCACCAGGCGGCGCCGGCCGGCGTGCTTGCGCAGCGACTCGGCGGCCAGCCGTAGCGAGTCACCGGTGAACGGGGCGCTGAGCAGCGCGGAGGGTAGGTGCTCGGCGAGCGCGCCGAACGGTACGTTGGCGGTGGCCGCCGTGGTGGCGGCGTGGATGACCCGGTGGGTGGCCGGGTCGGCGTGGCCGGCCGCCTCTACCTGCAGGCGGCTCTTGCCGACGCCCTCGGCGCCGGTGAGTGCCACCCCGGCGATGTCGTCGTTCGCCATCGCGGCGGCGATCCGGGCCAGCTCGGCTTGTCGGCCGGCGAACACCTGCCGCAGCCGGTCCCCCATGGTCGTATTCCTCACCGCGTCAGCGTCAGCTCGGCGGCTATCGACTGGCTTTCGATCGGCCATGCGGCGCACGCTGGCGCTGGTGGCGGCGGCCCGTACCCTACCGCGGCGGCGGTTGGAGGTCGCGGCCCCCCGTGCACCGCAGCCCGGCCGGCTGCGCTGAGTAGCGGCCGTCGGAGCGGTTGAGTAGCAGTCGTTCGCAAGCGGGGTAGCCCCGGACCTGCCACTTCAGCAGTGCTGCCCTCGTATCGTCGCCGGTGCCGGCAAGCTTGCTCACCCGAATTCCAGCTCTCGTGAAGAGGGGCGCAGATGTCGTACACGAAGCCTACCGATCCCGCGGTGCTGGCGACGGCGGTCACCGACAACCTCGTCGTCGCGGTCGACCCTGACGCACCGGCCTCCGGGCTCTACTACTGGGAAATCTCCCGGCCCTGGCGCGACAAGGTCGTCGACGCGGTCCGGGCCTGCACCGACCCGACCATCCGGACCCTCGGCGAGGGCCTGCTGGCCGAGCCGACGGACCACCGCCGCTACTGGGAGCTGCACGCGGCGCTCGTCGAGCGGCAGGGCAAGCAGCCCGAGATCGACGAGCTGCTGCACCTCGGCTGGCGGGCCGAGTGCAACTCGCGGCTCGGCCACGTGCTGAACAAGGGCTACGACCGGGACTCCACGCCGGTGACGGTGGAGGAGATGAAGGCGTTCGATCCGGGTACGCCGCTGCCCGCCGGCGCCAAGCCCGAGGTCCTGGTCGTGATCCCGTTCCACAGCCGGCTGGAGGGCGGCGGGGACCGGCTGCGCAACCTGCTGGCCTGCCTGCGTTCGTTGCGCGACCAGTCCTTCCCGCGCGAGCACTACCAGGTCACCGTCGTGGAGAGCGACGAGCAGTCGCGCTGGCGCGACGTGATCAGCCCGTTCGCCGACAACTACCTCTTCGCCCGCAAGGACGGGGTGTTCAACAAGTCCTGGGCGATGAACGCGGGTGTGGTGCACAGCCCCGGCCCCACCGAGATCATCTGCCACATGGACGCCGACGTGCTGGCCGACCGGGACTTCCTGACCCGCAACGTGGAACGGATGCTCGGGCCCGGCACGATGGGGCACCTGCCGTACCGGGACATGCTGGCGATGGACTTCCCGTCCACCTGGCGGGCGATCCGGGAGCGGCTGCACGGCGGGGCGCCGGCGGCCGACATGAACAAGGTGCGCGGGTTCACCCTGCGCCGGGGGCCGGGCCTCTGCTTCTTCGCCCGGGCCGAGCTGTACCACCGGGTCGGCGGGATGGACGAGCGCTACCAGGGCTGGGGCGGCGAGGACATCGAGTTCAACTACCGCTTCGGTTTCGACGCGGCGTACGACGCGTACGAGGAGCCGCTGCTGCACATGCGGCACCCGGCGTACTCGGTGCTGCGCTCGGACGGAAAGTTGATCAACGCGCACCTGGTGCCGGGCACCTGGCGGCCGGAGCGCCCGATCGGTCAGCTCGACCAGTTCACCCCGGTCGGGGTCTAGCTTCGGAGGGGCGTCATGTCCGTAGTGGAAAGCTCGGCACCCGCCTCGCGGGCCGGCACCGGCCTGCGGGACGGCCGGACCGTACTCGACCACCTGCGGGAGGCCGTGCACCGGTACCCGGACCGGTCGGCGACGATCTGCTGGTACGCCGACGGCCGACCGGCCGAGCGGCGCAGCTACGCCGAGCTGTCCGCCACGGTCGAGCGCCTCGCCGCGGCACTGGCGCGGCTGGGCGTACGGCGGGGCGACGTGGTGACACTGCAACTGCCGAACTCGTGGCAGCTGGTCGCACTGAGCCTCGCCTGCGCCCGGATCGGTGCCGCCGCCGGGCCGGTGGCACCGATCATGCGTCGACGGGAGCTGGAGTTCATGACCCGGCTCACCGAAAGCCCCGTCTACGTCGGAGTGACGAGTCTGCGGGGCTACTCGTACGACGAGATGAGCGCGGAGGTGGCGCGGGCGGTACCCACGCTGCGCCACCGCGTCCTGCTCGGCGGCCCGACCACCGAGGGCGCGCTCGACTTCGACGCCTTCCTGCTCGGCCGGGCCTGGGAGGACGACCTCGCCCCGGGTGAGCTGGACGACCTGGAGGCGGGGCCGGACGACCTGGCCCAGGTGATGTTCACCTCCGGCACCACCGGCGAGCCGAAGGGGGTGATGCACAGCCACCGGACCCTCTACGCGATCAACCGCAGGCAGATCGAGGTGCTGGGGCTCACCCCCGACGAGATCACCGCGATGGGGTCACCGACGACCCTGCAGGGCGGCTACACCTGGAACTTCGTCATGCCGATCATGCTCGGCGCCAGCGCGGTCCAGGTGGACGCCTGGGACCCGACCCTGATGCTGCGGATCTTCGAGGCGGAACGGGTGACGTTCTTCTACGGCGCACCGACGTTCCTGATGGACCTGATCCGCGAGCAGCGGCAGTGGCCCCGGGACATCAGCGCGCTGCGGGCCTTCGGCACCGGCAGCGCGCCGGTGCCACCGGTCCTGGTGGAGCAGGCCCGCGACGTGCTCGGCTGCCGGGTGTACGCGGTCTGGGGCATGACCGAGAACGGCTGCGTCACCGTCACCCGGCCGGAGGACCCGCTGATGCGGGCGGCGGAGAGCGACGGCACGCCGGTGCCCGGGATGCGGGTGCGGATCGTCGACGAGTCCACCGGCGAGCCGGTCACCGCCGGCGAGGTCGGTCTGCTCCAGGTGCGCGGCGAGAACCAGTGCCTGGGCTACTACCGCCGGCCGGAGCTGTACCGGCAGTCGCTCACCCCGGACGGCTGGTTCGACACCGGCGACCTGGCCCGGGACGACGGCTACGGCGGGATCCGCATCGCCGGGCGGGTCAAGGACATCATCGCCCGGGGCGCCGAGAAGGTGCCGGTGGCCGAGGTGGAGGCCGCGCTGCTGCGGCACCCGGCGATCCGCGACGTGGCGGTCGTCGGCTATCCGGACCCGCGGCTCGGCGAGCGGGCGTGCGCGGTGATCGTCCCGGAGGGGCCGGCGCCGACCCTGGACGACCTGCGCGCGCACCTGACCACGCTGGGCATGGCGAAGCCGTACTGGCCGGAGCGGATCAGCGTCGTCGACGAGCTGCCGAAGACACCCTCCGGCAAGGTGCAGAAGTTCATCCTCCGTGACCAGCTTAAGGCGGCATGATGGATTTTCTACTTACCGACGAGCAACGCGCGCTCGGCGAGAAGGTGCGGGCGTTCACCAAGGAGCGGATCGCACCGTACTCCCAGGACAGTGACCGCTCCGGGCGGTTCCGCGACTCGCTGGTCACCGAGCTGGCCGCGGCCGGGCTGTTCGCGCTGCGCGTCCCGGAGGAGTACGGCGGGCTCGGGCTGGACGCGGTGAGCACCGGCGTGGCACTGGAGGAGCTGGCCGCCGGTGACCTGACCGCCTGCTGGCCGGTGCTCAACGCCGCCCTGGTCTCCGGCATCCTGGCCGCGAACGGCAGTGCCGAGCAGCGGGAACGCTGGCTGCCGCCGATCGCCCGGGGTGACTCGCTCGTCGCCTTCTGCATGACCGAGCCCGGTCACGGCACCGACGCGGCCGCCGTCGAGCTGCGGGCCGAGCGGCGCGGCGACGGCTGGCGGCTGAGCGGCGAGAAGACCTCGATCATGCTGGGCGGGTACGCCACGCACGGGATGATCTTCGCCCGGACCAGTGACGCGCCCCGGGCCCGCGGGGTCACCGCCTTCTACGCCCGGCTCGACGACCGCTACGTGGCCCGTTCGACCCTGCGCGACCTCGGCAACCGCTCCGGTGGCCGGGCCACCCTGGTCTTCGACGGCCTGCCGGTGAAACCGTTCGACGCGGTGGGCGGGGCGGGCCTCGGCTTCGCACAGGGGATGCGCGGCTTCGACTACTCGCGGGCGCTCATCGCGCTGATGTGCGTGAGCGTGGCCAGCCTGTCGCTGTCGGACGCGGTGTCGCACGCCCGGCACCGGGAGGCGTTCGACCAGCCGCTCGGCCGGTTCCAGGGCGTCGCCTTCCCGCTCGCCGAGCACGCCACCTATCTGCACGCGGCCCGGCTGCTGGCCTACGAGGCGCTGTGGCGCAACGACGCCGGGCTGGACCACCGGGTGGAGGCGAACATGGCGAAGTGGTGGGCGCCGAAGGTGGCCGTCGAGGCGGCCCACCAGGCGCTGCTGACCCTCGGCCACTACGGGTACTCCGAGGAGCGCCCGCTGGCGCAGCGCCTGCGCGACCTGATCGGTACCCAGCTCGCCGACGGCACCGCGAACGCCACCAAGCTGGTCGTGGCGCGCTCGATGCTGGGCAGGGAGTACGCGCCATGAGGCACTATCCGTCCCTGATCGGGGGCAAGGACGTCGAGGCGGACCGGCACGTCTACGGGATCACCGCGCGGGCACTGTTGACCGACACCTTCGACGGTCTGGCGCTCAAGCGCCGACTGGAGTCGGGGCAGGGTGCGGGGCAGGACGACCCCCGGGTCGCCGGCCGCTGCGCCCTGGCCGACCGGGAGACGAGCCGGCAGGCGCTGGCCGCCGCCGCTGCCGCCGTACCGGAGTGGCGGGCCACCCCGCTGCGCACCCGGCTGCGGTTCGGCGACGCGATCCGTCGGCGGCTGGTCGAGACCCGTGACGAGTTCGTCGAGGTGATGGTCGCCGAGGGCCGGCCGCGTACGGCGGCCAGCGGCGAGGTCGACGGGCTGCTCGACATCTTCAGCGAGCAGACCCTCGCCTGGTGCGGCGAGCTGCTGCACCGCGAGTTCAGCCACGGCGGCAAGCGGATCGTGTTGCGCCGCCGGCCGGACGGGGTGGTCTGCGTGGCCCCGCCGCAGAACGCGCCGCACTCCAACGCGATCTACGGCGCGGCCAGCCTGCTCGCCGGCAACGCGGTGGTGGTACGCGCACCGCGCAGCCTCCCGCTCGGCGTCATGTACGCGATCCGGGAGATCGTCGCGCCCGCGCTGGACGAGGTGGGCGCACCGCCCGGCACGGTGAACGTGGTGTGCGGGCCGCCGATGTTCGACGACTGGCTGGCCAGCCCGCACGTCGACGACGTCATCTACTTCGGCGGCAGCGCCAAGGGGCTGGCGTTGCAGAACGACTGCGTGGCGGCCGGCAAGAAGCCGATCCTGGAACTCGCCGGCAACGACTGCGCGGTGGTCTGGCGGGACGCCGACCTCGACCTGGCGGTCGGGGCGCTTACCGAGGCGTTCAACGCCTCCGGGCAGATCTGCAACATCCCCAACCAGGTGGTGGTGCATCCGGCGGTCGCCGACGAGCTGCTGGAGCGGCTGCGGGTCGCCGCCGGGCGGATCCGGCCCGGCTTCCCCGACGTCGAGGGCGTGGAGCTGACGCCGGTGCTCGCCGCCGAGGCGTACTTCGCGACGCTGCACGACGCGCTGGAGCGGGGCGCCCGGCTGGTCTGCGGCGGGCGCCGGCTGGAGGTGGACGGCTCCCCCTCGGAGACCGGCTACTTCGTGGAGCCGACCGTGCTGCGGGTGGACGGGTTGGTCCGCAGCCGGGAGGTGGCGGCGGTGCGTGAGGAGACCTTCTTCCCGCTGCTGCCGGTGGTGGTGCCGGAGCCGGGGCGCGACGACGACGCGCTGCTGGCCGACGTCGTCGACTTCGTCAACGGCAACGCGTACGGGCTGCGCAACTCGTTCTGGTCGACCGACGACGCGGTGGTGGACCGGTTCCTGGCCGGGGTGGTCAACGGCGGTGTGATCAAGGTCAACGACGAGTCCCACTGCGGGTTCTACCCCTACCTGCCCTCGCACGGCGGCACCGGGTTGACCGGGGGAGTCTTCGGCGAGGCCAGCTACATGGCGGTGCGGACCACCCATCTGCAGGCCGTGTCGAGAAGGGGGATGCGATGAGGACGGTGCGGGTACGGGAGACCATCGCGACCAGCCCCGACGGGGCGTACGAGGCGCTGCTGGGGTTGGACACCGACTGGCGGGTGCCGTTCCGGGGCCACGGTATCCGCTGGACGCAGGCCTGCGAGCCGGCACCGGACCGGCGTACGGTCGGCTTCGCGCAGGTCGACGGCGACTTCCGCGAGTTCACCGGGCGGTGGCGGATCTCGCCGGTCGACGGCGGCTGCGAGGTGTCGTTCGAGGCCAGCTACGACGTGGGTGTTCCGATCTACGACCGGATTCTCGACCCGATCGTCGAGAAGGTGCTGGCCTCCCACGTCCGTTCCGTAATCGTGAAGCTTTGATTTCCTGGCAGCTAAGGTGTTCTCCGGAATGAAAAAGGCGTCCCTCCGACATGTAATGTCGAGGGACGCCTTGACGCCTGTGTGGTGTGGGTTCAGCCCCAGTTCGTGTCCCGCATCGTAATCTCCGCCTTCCCGGGTTTGTTTTGTGTGAGGACAGTTCACCGGCGCTCACTGTCGGCCCGCCTTTCGCTCGCTTTCGTCGTTTGTTGCCGATCATTTAGCGGTTCGATAACGCAACGACAGCGCGAGGTGGAAGACTTCACCTCTACAATTCTGAGAGGCAGTGATGGCTACGATTTCCCTTCGCGTGCTCGATGGCATGTGCGGTCGGCCGGCCCCCGGTGTTCTGCTGCGGCTCGAGTTCCGCGACGATCGGGGTTGGCGGCCGGTGGTCTCCGGGACGACCGTCAACGACGGCCGGCTGCCCGCGATGGAGACACACGAGGTGGAGTACGGCGCACATCTGCTGACCGTGGACGCGTCGGGTTATTTCGCCGGGCTCGGCGCGCTGGCGCCGTACCGCGATTTCGCGGTGGCCATCCATGTGCGTGATACCGCAACCGAGGTGCGCCTGGTGGTGTATCTCAGCACGGCCAGCTTCGCGATGTATTGGGAGCACGCCTAGGGGTTCTGCGGGCAATGACATCGACACTCTTCTGGCCGTCCATGAGCACCTTCGCTACGATGTAGCGGTGCCGGTACGGGACGTTGACGATCTTTCTGACCAGCTGGAGACGATCTTCTGACAGCTAGAAAGTGAGCGGGCGGGCTCGGCCGGTCGTGACGGGGGGGAAGTGTGCACGTCTTTCGCGTCCTGGGGCCGCTCCACGTCGTGGATGCCCATATCACCGCGTCCCGCCAGCAGACCGTACTCGCGATGCTCCTCCTGGAGGCCAACCAGGTGGTCCCGGTCGGCCGGCTCATCGATGCGGTCTGGGAGGACGCGCCGCCGGCCACGGCCAAGGGCCAGATCCAGATCTGCATCTCGACGATCCGGCGCGCGCTCGGTCAGGCCGGTCTCGGTGACCGGATCGTCACCTCACCGGCCGGCTACCTGATCCGGGTCGCCGACGGCGAACTGGACCTGCGGGCCTTCAACGACCTGCTCGCCGAGGGGCGGGCCGCGGTCCGGGAGCACCGGCTGGAGGCGGCCGCCTCGGCGTTCCGGCGGGCCCTCTCGCTGCACCAGGGCGAGCCACTGGCCGGTGTGGAGGGTCGGCTGGTGCGGGCGGCGGCGGCCCGGCTCGCCGAACGACGGCTGGTCGCGGCCGAGGAGTACCTCGAACTGGAGCTGCGACTCGGCCGGCACCGCGAGCTCGTCGACGAGCTGATGGCCCTGGTCACCGAATACCCGCTGCGGGAGCGGCTCTGGCACCAGCTGATGACCGCGCTCTACCGGTCCGGCCGGCAGGCCGACGCGCTTGCGGCGTACCAGTCGGCCCGCCAGGCGTCAGTGGACGACCTGGGCCTGGAGCCGAGCGAGTCGCTGCGCTCGCTGGAGCGCGCCATCCTGACCGGCAACGCCGATCCCGCGCTGACCGCCGACGTGGCGCCGGCGGAGGTCGAGGAGACCCTGATCCCCGCGCCCCGGATGACGCCGGCCGCGGTGCCGGACTTCACCGGTCATCGCGAGCTGGTCGACGAGCTCTGCGACTTCCTGCGAAGACCCGCGACCCGGGCGGACAGCGACGCGGTACCGGTGGTGACGATCACCGGTCGGGGCGGGGTCGGCAAGACCACCCTGGCGGTACACCTCGCGCACGCGCTGGCCGGTGACTTTCCGGACGGGCAGCTCTTCGTCCAGCTGGGTGGCGGGCGGGGCAACGGCGACGGGCTGGCCCAGATCCTGGACCGCTTCCTCCGCGCGTTGAACATCCCGGGCTCGGCCGTACCCGAGGGGCTGGAAGCCCGGGCGGCCACCTTCCGCAGCCGGGTCGCCGGGTCCCGGGTGCTCGTGGTCCTGGACGACGCGGTGGACGAGCGGCAGGTGCGGGCGTTGCTGCCCGGCGCACCGACCTGCGGGGTGATCGTGACCAGCCGGCGACGGCTGGCCGGCATCCCGGGCTCCCGGCTGGTCGAGGTCGGGGTGCTCGACGAGCGCCATGCGGTCGAGCTGCTGGCCCGGATGGTCGGCGAGGAGCGGGTCGCCGCCGAGCCGGCCGAGGCTCAGCGGCTGGTCCAGCTCTGTGGCCGGCTGCCGCTGGCGCTGCGGATCGCGGCGGCCCGGCTGATCGCCCGTCCGCACTGGACGGTCTCCCAGCTGACCAGCCGGCTGGCGGACGAGAACCGGCGGCTGGACGAGCTGGCCCACGGCGGCCTGGACGTCCGGACCAGCATCACCTTCAGCTACGAGGCCCTGGACCACGACGCGCAGTGCCTGCTGCGCCGGCTCGGTCTCCTCGACGCCCAGGACTTCCAGGGCTGGGTGGCCGCCCCGCTGCTCGGTGTGGAGCTGACGACCGCGACCGACGCGCTGGACATCCTGGTGGACGCCCGGCTGGTCGACGTCGTCGGCGGTTCCGGCGCCGCCACCCGCTACCGGCTGCACGACCTGGTCCGGGTGTACGCCCGGGAGCGGCTCGGCGCCGACGAGGAGGTCGGCGAGCGGCTCGACGCGCTGAACCGTTTCCTGGGCGCCTGGCTGTTCCTGGTCGAGTCCGGGCACCGGGCACTCTACGGCGGCGACTACACCGTGATCCACGGTGCGGCGTCCCGTTGGGAGCTGCCCGAGCGCCTCGTGCAGGAGTTGTTGCAGGACCCGCTGACCTGGTTCGAGAGCGAGCGGGTGGCCGCGGTCGCGGCGGTCGGCCTGGCGTCGCGGGCCGGGATCGCCGACTACTGCTGGGACCTGGCCATCACCATGGTGGCCTTTTTCGAGAGTCGCAGCTATCTCGACGACTGGCGCAGCACCCACGAGCTCGCCCTGCACACCGCACAGCAGGCGGGTGACCGCCGGGGTGAGGCGGTGATGCTCTACTCCCTCGGCGCGCTGAACATCGTCGAGCAGCGGTTCGGCGAGGCGTCCTCGCGGCTCATGCTGGCGTTGAGCATGTTCGAGCGGATCGGCGAGGCGCACGGCCGCTCGCTCGCGCTGCGGCACCTCGCCTTCCTGGACCGGGTCCGCGGCGACCTGGACAGCGCCTGGCGCCGCTACCAGGAAGCGCTTTCCGTGCTCCGGCCGCTCGGCGACCGGGCGGCGGAGGCGCACATCCTCACCGGGATGGCCAGCACCAGGCTGGAGGCGGGGGACCGGGAGCGGGCCGCGGAGATGCTGGAGGAGGCGCTGCGTACCGCCACCGCCGCGAACAGCACCCGGGTGCACGCGATGGTGCTGCACCGGCTCGGTGAGTTGCGCCTCGACAACGGCGACCTGGCGCAGGCCGAGGAGGAGCTGGTCAAGGCCCTGAAGCTGGTGCAGGAGGGGCGGGACCGGGCGGGCGAGGCACACGTGCTGCACGGGCTCGGCATGCTGCGGCTGCGCCAGGGACTGCACCACCGGGCCGCCGCCACCCTCGACCACGGGTACGCGATCGCGTCCCGCAACGGCGACCGGCTGGCGACCGCCCGGTTCTGCCTCGCGCTCGCCCGGCTGCACCGCGCGCAGCGGCAGTACCCGTCGGCGATGGAGTGGGCCTCGCAGGCGATCACGCTCTTCGACCAGCTCCAGGCGTCCTCGGGGCGGGTGGTCGCGCACGAACTGCTCGAACAGATCCGCCAAGAGGCGGCCTGACCCGACCCGTCACCGGGCCGGTGCGACCCGGCCGGCGGTGCGTTCCGGTACCTCGGCAGCCCATCCGGGCGCGTCGATCGACGTGAAAGCCGCCGGATTCACGTTCACTCCGCCAATGGCGGGACCCATCCGGTTCCCCGGCCGGATTGCGTGCCGAGTGCGTTCGTGGGGCGGTCGGTCGTCGTCGGCTGGCAGCTGTCGGCGCCACCGGCTCCGGCGCGGTCGAGGCGTCCCGACCGCCCGGCACCGGGCCCCGGGGTGTGACCGGTCCGGGACCTTCCGAGCCCGGACATGAATTGACAGGGGCCCGGTTAGGTAGGCCCGGAGGGCCGATCGAGTGGTGGTCGGCCGGCAAAGAGAGTATCGCCACCGGAGTACGTTCTCTGCAGCGGGACAGACGGCTCGGACTATGTGAATCGCGGCGCGTCCTGTCACACGGGTGCCGGGTGACAAGGGCCTCCCCGTCGCCGCCGGAATGGGCGGAAGGACGTGGGGAAGGCGGCGGTGGCGACGATTTCGTCGCCGGTGTCGCACCGCGTCACCTCGTCCCGTCCGCTCGGCCCGGAAACTCAGAGTTCCTTTTCGGACG
Organism: Plantactinospora sp. WMMB782; assembly: GCF_049179135.1. Lineage (NCBI taxonomy): Bacteria > Bacillati > Actinomycetota > Actinomycetes > Micromonosporales > Micromonosporaceae > Plantactinospora > Plantactinospora sp. WMMB782. The sequence goes on from NZ_JBMHMC010000007.1 coordinate 4,167,179, forward strand.
GTGACACCGAATCCATTCCTGTAAGAGGGTCCAGGTCGATGCCAACGGAATCCCGCCGCACCTTCCTAGCCCGCATCCGATGCAGTTGAGGAGGTTCACATGTCAGCAAGCAGCCGATTCCACCGGGCCGTGGTCACCGGGGGTGGTGGCTTTCTCGGCTCATACGTCTGCGAGCAGCTTCTCGCCGCCGGCGTGGAGGTCGTCGCCATCGACAACTTCTCCACCGGACACTGGAGCTACATCGAGCATCTCGTGAGCGATCCCCGTTTCTCGCTGGTCGAGGCGGACGTCACCGAGGGGATCGAGGTCTCCGGGCCGGTCGACCTGGTGCTGCACATGGCGTCGCCCGCCTCGATCCCCGAGTTCTACCGGCTGCCGATCGAGACCATGCTGGTCGGCGGCGCCGGGACGTACCACGCCCTGCGGTTGGCGCACCGGCACGGCGCGCGCTTCGTGCTCACCTCCACCTCCGAGGTGTACGGCGACCCGCTGCGCCACCCACAGGACGAGGAGTACTGGGGCAACGTCAACCCGATCGGCCCGCGCTCGGTCTACGACGAGGCGAAGCGGTACGCCGAGGCGCTCACCACGGCGTACGCCAAGCAGCACGGGCTGAGCGTCGGCATCGCCCGGATCTTCAACAGCTACGGGCCGAGGATGCGGCCGGACGGCCGGGTGATCTGCGGCTTCGTCGCCCAGGCGGTCGACGGGCTGCCGCTGGAGATCCACGGTGACGGCAGTCAGACCCGCTCGCCCTGCTACGCCGAGGACACCGCGCGGGGCATCCTGGCGATCGCGGAGAGCGAGTACGGGCGGCCGGTGAACATCGGCAACACCCAGGAGATCAGCATCAAGGACCTCGCCCTCCTGGTGTGCGAGGTCGCCGGTGCCCCGCCGGCGCTGAAGTACATCGAGGCGGACGCGGACGACCCCCGGCAGCGCTGCCCCGACATCAGCCGGGCGAAGCGGGAGCTGGGCTGGCAGCCGCGGGTCCCGCTGCGGGAGGGGCTGCGCCGCACGGTGGAGGCGGCACGGCGGGAACGGCAGGCCAGAGATCCGGAGAGCCCGTTCATCCCGGGCGCCGGTACGCAACGCGAGGAGGAGCGATGAGCACGATCTCCGTAGTGGGCTGCGGCTACCTCGGTGTCACGCACGCGGCCGGCATGGCGGAGCTGGGCCACCAGGTCATCGGCGTCGACGTGGACGCGGCCAAGATCGCCACGCTGGCCGGCGGGCGGTCGCCGTTCTTCGAGCCCGGTCTGGACGAGTTGATCGCCCGGCACCTGGCGAACGGGCGGCTGCGCTTCACCACCTCGTACGAGGAGGCGGCCACCGCCGACGTGCACTTCATCTGCGTCGGCACGCCGCAGCTCGGCGACGGTACCGCCGCCGACATGCGCTACCTGGACGCCGTGGTGGAGACGCTGGCACCGTACCTGGTGAAGGAGTGCCTGGTCGTCGGCAAGTCCACGGTACCGGCCGGCACCGCGGCCCGGATCACCTCGATGCTGCGCGTCCTGGCCCCGGCCGGCGAGAGCATCTCGGTGGCCTGGAACCCGGAGTTCCTCTGCGAGGGCAAGGCGGTGTCGGACACGCTGCATCCGGACCGGCTGGTGCTCGGGGTGCCGGACGAGCAGGCCGAGAAGGTGCTGCGCGAGGTGTACGCCCCGATCATCGACGCCGGGGTGCCGGTGGTGGTGGCCGACCTGCCGACCGCCGAGGTGATCAAGACGGCCGCCAACTCCTTCACCGCCACCAAGATCTCGTTCATCAACGCGATCGCCGAGTTCTGCGAGGCGAGCGGCGCCGACGTGACGGTCGTCTCCGACGCGCTCGGCTACGACGCCCGGATCGGCCGGCAGTTCCTCAACTCCGGGCTCGGCTTCGGCGGCGGCTGCCTGCCGAAGGACATCCGGGCGTTCCAGGCCCGCGCGCACGAACTGGGCGTGGGCCAGTCGCTGGCCTTCCTGGCCGAGGTCGACGCGGTGAACCTGCGCTGCCGGGAGCGGGTGGTGGAGTACCTCCGCAAGCAGTGCGGCGGGGCGTTCACCGGCCGCCGGATCGCGGTGCTCGGTGCCGCCTTCAAGGGCGGCACGGACGACGTCCGGGACTCGCCGGCACTGTGGGTCGCCAACCTGATCAACCAGCAGGAGGGCGAGGTCGCGGTCTACGACCCGCAGGCGATGGAGAACGCCCGCCGGGTCTTCCCGAACCTGGTGTACGAGCGCGGCGTGCTGGATGCGGCGAGCGGTGCCGACGCGGTCGCGGTGCTCACGGACTGGCCGGAGTTCGGCACCGTCGACCCGGACGAGCTCGGCGAGGTGGTCCGGAGCCGGAACATCGTGGACGCCCGGCACGCGCTCGACCCGGCGCGGTGGCTCCGCGCGGGATGGAACTACGTCGCTCCCGGCCGCCCCGCGCTGCAACCGGCGCTGGTCGGCACCGTGTGAGGCGGCGCGGTCCGCTGCCCGACCGGACCCGGGAGCACGTCCCGGGGTCGTGACAGCCGTAACCCCTCCGGTGCCCCGCCGGTGGTCGAGGCGCCCCTGCAACAGCTCCGGCTGCGGCGGGGGCGCCTCGTCCACGTGGCGGCGCGGGCGGCGTCCCGACACCGGACGCAGCCGTCGACCGTCGACGTTGTTTGAATCAGTGCAGTTCAATGGCCATGGTGATGGGCAATGGGGTGCGGTCGGCCGTCCTCATTGGACCATTCGCCCTGTCGTGCCCTTGACACGGTGGATAAGGTGTAGGCAGCCCAGAGAAACTCGATCAACGGAAGAGAGCATCTGAGGCGACACACGGGGATCCATCGGTGGTCAAGCATGCGTAGTGCAAATGCGCCCTGATCCGCCCGATGCGCCATTTCCTCGTGCGTCGGTTCGGTGCCTGGCCCGACGACGTACGCACATTGGGACGCTGTCGATGTCATCCTGTCGAAATCGTCCTTGACCAGCGAGAACGGGGTGGCGACGCGGTCAGGGGCATGGTCACCACAATGGCCGGCAACTGACGCCGTGGGTCAAAGCGTGTCGTGAATCGGGTAATCACGGTTCCACATGAGAGGGGGGCTCAGGAATACCGTGGTGACAACGGACATCTTTGAGCGATGCCGATCCTATGCAGAAGCGCGGGTGGCGCAGGCGGCAGGAATTTACCCGTACTTTACCGTCTTCGAGGGCTCGGACACGACCGTTGCCCGGACGGCGGCCGGTGACGTGCTGATGTGTGGCTCCAACAACTACCTCGGACTCACCTCCGATCCACGGGTGACCGCCGCCGCGCAGGCGGCCATCGAGGAGTACGGCTCGTCGCGCACCGGGTCACGACTGCTCAACGGCAACACCCCGCTGCACGAGGAACTGGAGCGGGAGCTCGCCGACTTCGTCGGCATGCCGGCCGCGCTTGTCTTCCCGACCGGTTACCAGGCGAACCTCGGGGCGATCGCGGCACTGCTGTCCCGGCACGACGTGGTCATCATCGACCGCGAGGCGCACGCGTCGGTATACGACGGTTGCGGCCTCAGCGCGGCGAAGGTGCGCCGGTTCGCCCACAACGACATGGCGGACCTGGAACGGCGGCTGGCCGCCTGCCCGCCCGACGCCGGCCGGCTGGTCGTGGTCGACGGGGTGTACTCGATGGCCGGCGACCTCTGCCCACTGCCGGAGACCGTGCGGCTCTGCCAGAAGTACGGCGCCCGCCTGCTCGTCGACGACGCGCACGGCCTCGGCGTACTTGCCGACGGCCGGGGTACCGCCGCGCACTTCGGCCTGACGGAGCAGGTCGACCTGGTCACCGTGACCTTCAGCAAGTCGCTGGCGTCGATCGGGGGAGCGGTGCTCGGCCCGGTGGACGTGATCGAATACCTGCGGCACCACGCGCGCAGTCTGATCTTCAGCGCCGCCGCCCCGCCGGCCAGCCTGGCCGCCGCCCAGGCCGCCCTGCGCATCCTGCGGGCCGAGCCGTGGCGGTGCCGGCAGGCGCTGGAGAACGCGTCCTACGTGCACCGCGAGCTGGCCGCCCTGGGCTACGAGCCGCTGCCGAGCGAGACGCCGATCGTCTGCGTACCCATCGACGGCGTCGTCCCGACCGTCTTCACCTGGCGGGGCCTGCTGGACCGGGGCGTCTACGTGAACGCGGTGATTCCGCCGGCGGCGTCGCCCCGGGTCCGGGCCAGCTTCACCGCGACACACACCCCGGAGCAGCTCAAGCGGGCCGTCGCCGCGTTCGCCGAGGTCCGCGAGCTGACGCCGCCGGACTGGTCGCTGGCTGACCTGTCGCTCGCGGAACACGTCGGGCAGGGCGCGCGGTGAGCCCGCCGGGGACCGGGTGCCCGACCCCGGTGACGGACGATCCGCGCCACCCGACCAGGCACGGTGGTGTGTCAGCCACGCGAACGGAGGCCAGATGAGCGTCACCCAGGTCCAGCCCGCGATCCGACCGCGTGACCGGGCGGTCGCGTGGGCCCGGATGTGGCGGTTCCACTTCGTACCCCTGTCGCTCTCGGCCGGCCTGGTCGGCACGACGGCGCCGTCGGCCGGGGCCACCACCACCACTGTGGTGATCGGGCTGCTCTTCTGCGTCTTCGGCTACGGCGTCGGCGTGGTGATCAACGACTGGTTCGACCGCAAGGCCGACGCCGTCAACGCACCGGACCGGCCGTTCGTCGCCGGGCTGATCAACCCGCACGTCGGGCTCGGCCTGACGCTGCTGCTCTCCGGGTCGCTCCTGTTGGTGGCCGTGGTCGTCGCGCCGGCACTGGCGATCTGGAGTGCCATCGCGATCGCCGGGCACCTGGTCTACACCTGGACCAAGGGCATCCCGATGGCCGGCAACCTGGCCAACGGTGTCGACATGTCGCTGTTCACCGTGCTCGGCGCGGTGGCCGTCCGGCCGGACGCCGGCTGGCTCGACATCCCGGCGACGACCTGGTATCAGACGGCGCTGGTCGCGGTGGTGCTGGCCGGCTTCTGCCTGGTCGGCTACTTCAAGGACATCGACGGGGATCGGATCGCCGGCTACCGCACCCTGCCGGTGGCGGTCGGCACCCGGGTCGCCGGCCGGGTCGCGGTGGCCTTCCCGGTGGTGGCCGTGCTCGGCGCGTTGGCCGGCGTGCTGGCCGACGCGGACCGGGGCGGCTATCCGGTGGCGGCCTCCCTGCTGCTGCTCGCCGCCGCCTCGCTGGCCTTCGTCCGCAGCCTGAGCAGCGTGCTGCGGGCACCCCAGGAGCGGGCGTACGAGGCGCTGCTCTGGTTCACCCGGGCGACCACGCTCTTCACCCTCTCTCTCGGCGCCCTGCACAGACCGACGTTCTTCCTGGTCGCAGCCGTGCCGATGATGCTCTACCTGGAGCTGACGCTGCGCGCGACGACCTCCTCCCGGCAGGCGTGATCGTGACCTCCGTCGACTGGGCCCGGCTCTACCTCGACGCGGCCGAGGGCAGCCTCATCACCGCCATGCGCGAGGGGATGGCCAGGTCACCGCGCCAGCTCAACGCCGCCTTCGAGGCCGACGCCGAACTGCTCGACCTCGGCCCCGCCGGACTGCTGGCGGTGACCGTCGACACGCTCAACGGCGGAGCCGAGCTGGCCACCGCGTCCACCCCGTACGCCAAGGGCTGGCTGACCACCACGGTCAGCGTGAGCGATCTCGCGGCCGTCGCCGCCGACCCGGTGGCCGTGCTGATCTCCTGCTCGCTGCCCCGGGACGGGTGGACCAACGACCAGGCCCGCGAGTTCGGGCGGGGTGCGTCCGACGCCGCCGAGCGGTACGGCTGCCACATCGTCGGCGGCGACACCAACTGGGCGGCCGAGGAGAGCTTCACCTCCTGCGCGATCGGCACGTTGCGGCGTGGCCGGTTCCTCAGCCGGGTCGGCGCCCGGCCCGGTGACGCGCTCTACGTGACCGGCCCGGTCGGCGCCGGCAACTGTGCCGGGTTCCGCCGGCTCGCCCTCGGCTCCCTCGGTGACGAACAGCCGTGGCTGCCCGAGGCGCGGGTGGTCGCCGCCGAGGTGCTCCGCGGGTACGCCCGGGCGTGCATCGACACCAGCGACGGGCTGCTGAACGCGGCGGTCGGCCTCGCCGAGATCAACGGGCTGGGGGTCGAGGTTGTGTTGCGGGCCGAGGCGTACGACCCGGCGACCATGGCGCTCGCCGACTCGTTCGGACTGCCCCGCTGGTTGATGGCGGCCGGGGAGTGGGGCGAGTTCGAGCTGCTGTACGCGGTCGACGCCGCCGACGGGGAGCGCAGCGCGCGGGCGCTCGCCGAACGGGGCCTGACCGCGATCCGGGTCGGTCAGCTGACGACCGGCCCGGAGCTGCTGCTCGCCGACGAGTCCGGCACCCGCCGGGACCTGCGGGAGCTGCTGCCGCGGGTCCGGGCCATCGACCCCTCCGGAGGACTCCTCACCGACCTGCTCGACCTGCTGGCGAAAGGGGTGTGATGGCGCGGGGCGTGGCGCTGGTGACCGGGGTCACCGGCTGCGTCGGCCGGGCGGTCGCCGCCGCACTGCGGGAGCGGGGCTGGCCGGTACGCGGACTGGCCCGCACGCCCTCGCCGGAAGCCGTCGGGTACGCCGAACAGCTCGGCGACCTGACCGATCCGGCGTCGCTGCGCGGCGCCTGCGAGGGTGTCGAGCTGGTGGTGCACGCGGCAGCCGACCTGAGCGACTGGCGGCCCGGACGCCGGATCTGGCAGGTGAACCGGGACGGCACCCGGGCCCTGCTGGACGAGGCGCTGCGCTGCGGTGTACGCCGCTTCGTCTACCTGAGCACCGTCGACGTCTTCGGCTTCGACGCCCGCGACGTCATCGACGAGACGTCGCCGAAGCGGGTACCGCCGTACGCGTACTCCCGGTCGAAGTTGGCCGGGGAGGAGATCGCCTGGTCGTACCAGCGGCACGGACTGGAGGTCACCGTCGTCTATCCGACCTGGATCTTCGGCCCGGGTGACCGGCACTTCGTGCCGGAGCTGGTGCGCGGGCTGCGCGACGGCAAGCTGGTGCGGATCGACCGGGGTGCCGCCCCGATCGAACTCACCTACAGCGAGAACCTGGCCGACGCGATCGTGCTGGCCGGCACCACGCCCGGGGCGGCCGGCGGCCGGTTCATCGTCGGCGACTCCTACGGCCTCACCGTGGGGCAGCTCTTCGACCGGCTCGCCGAGCGGGTCGGGGCGGTGCCGCCGGCCCGCTCGGTCCCGATGCGCGGTGCGCTGGCGGTGGCGGCCCTCTCCGAACTGGCCGGGCTGGCCGGGATCGGCACCGGCTCCGGACGGCCGATGCTCACCCGCTACGCCGTGCGGTCCGTGGCCGGCGGGATGCGCTACCGGCTCGACCGGATCAGGTCGCTCGGCTACACGCCCCGGGTGGACCTGGCGGAGGCGCTGCGCCGCACCCTCGCCGGGCTGGGGCGGGCACCGGAGGGGGTGCGGGCAGATGGCCGCGGATGACGGTGAACGGGTCGTCTGCATCGTCAACCCGACCTCCGGGGTCCAGCGCCGGCGGCTGATCGAGCAGCGGCTCGCCGTCGAGCTGCCCGGTGCCGACCGCTGGCCGACCCGGCACCCCGGGCACGCCGTCGAACTCGGCCGGCAGGCCGTCGCGGACGGCTACCGCACGGTGGTCGCGATCGGCGGGGACGGCACCCTCTCCGACGTCGCGAACGGGATACTGGCGGCCGGCGACGAGAAGGTGCGGCTGGCCTACGTGCCGGCCGGCACCTGCAACGACTTCGTCCGCGGCCGGGACCCGGTCACCGACCTCGGCGACCTGCTCGACCGTGGCCGCGACCGGGCCACCGACGTCGGCGCGGTGACCTTCACCCGCGCCGACGGCAGCTCCGGGCACCGCTATTTCCTGGTCAACTGCACCGTGGGGCTGATCAGCACCATCGGGGCCCGGTTCACCGAGAAGACGCCGGTGAACCGGGTGCTCAAGCGGATCGACCTGCAACTCGCCGAGGTGGCCTCCGGGGCCCGGACGCTGGCCGGCTGGAAACCGGTCGGGGCGCGGCTGGAACTGGACGGCGAAGCGTCCCGGCATCCGCTGACAAACCTCGCGGTCCTGAAGGTGCCGTACTTCGCCGGCGGTCTGACCTTCGGCTCGACGCGGCCGGCCGAGGCCGGGCAGCTCGACGTCGTGGCGGTGCTCGGGCTGGGCCGGGCCGGCGTGCTCGGCCTGATGTGGCGGGTGTTGCGCGGCAGCGCGGCAGGGCATCCCGCGATCCGGCGCAGCCAGGTCCGCACCGTCGCGGTCGACGCGGACACCCCGCTGCCGGTGGAGGTGGACGGCGAGATCGTCGGGTACACCCCGGCCACCTTCTCGGTACACCCGGCGCAGCTCACCACGGTGGTCTGAGCGAAGCAGGAGAGGAAGAGACCCGTGCACATCGGCATCGTCTGCCCGGACTACACCGGCCACCTCAGTCCGATGTCGACGCTCGGCCGCGAGCTGGTCCGGCGGGGGCACCGGGTGACCCTCTACTCCCTGCCGGACGCCGCGCCGAAGCCGTACGTCGCCGAATTCGGGTTCGTGCCGCTCGGCGAGCGGGAGTTCCCGGCCGGTGCCCTGGCCAGGTTCTCGGAGGAGATGGGCCGGCTGCGCGGCCTCGCGGCGATCCGCTTCATGGTCCGCACCTACGTCCGCGAGGTCGACGTGCTGCTGCGCGACCTGCCGCCGCTGCTGGCGACCGCCGGGCTGGACGGGCTGCTGGTGGACCAGGTCTACGGGGCGGCGAACAGCGTCGCCGAACGGCTGGACCTCCCCGCCGTGACGGTGTGCAACGCGCTGGCACTGAACACCGAGCCGGGGGTACCGCCCTTCATGACCGCCTGGCCGTACCACGACTCGGCGGCGGCCCGGCTGCGCAACAGGCTCGGCTACCGGGTGATGGACCGGGTGATCGGGCCGGTGGTGGAGCTGACCAACCGGCGCCGGGTGGAGTGGGGCCTGCCGAGGGCGCGCGGGTTGAACGACGGTGGCTCGAAGCTTGCCCAGATAACCCAGCAGCCGGAGTTCTTCGACTTCCCGCGCCGGGAGCTGCCGGACTGCTTCCACTACACCGGGCCGTTCCACGACTCCGGCAGTGGCGAGCCGGCCTCGTTCCCCTGGGAACTGCTGGACGGCCGCCCGCTGATCTACGCCTCGATGGGCACCCTGCAGAACCGGGTACCCCGGACCTTCGAGGCGATCGCGGCGGCCTGCGCCGGTCTCGACGCGCAACTGGTGATCGCCCTGGGCAGCCGGGAGACGGCAGTGCCGACCGGGCTGCCGGGTGATCCGGTGGTCGTCGGGTACGCGCCGCAACTGGAACTGCTCGCCCGGGCGTCCCTGGTCGTCACGCATGCCGGGATCAACACGGCGCTGGAGTCGCTGGCCCACGGCGTACCGATGGTCGCCCTGCCGGTGGCGAACGACCAGCCCGGCGTGGCGGCCCGGGTCAGGCATCTCGGGGTGGGGGAGTTCATCCCGGCGCACCGGGCCAGCGCGGCCAGGCTGCGGGCCGCGATCGAGAAGGTGCGCGGCAACCCGGCCTACCGGAGCCGGGCCCTGGAGTACCGGCGCCGGATCGCGGAACTGGACGGCACCGGGCGGGCCGCCGACGTCGTCGAGACGGCACTCCGGACGCGTCGACCGGTACTCCGGGGCGAGGCGTCCACGGTCGCCGACGGCGGCTCCCGGTGACCTCGCAGGTCCCCGTCCGGCCGTCGCGCTAGCGGAGCGTGAACGACCACCCCTGACGGGCACGGGTCTATGCTGAGACAGTCGGCTTCCTCCATAGCTGGCTTAGCCGGTAGCAAACAGCGTTGGGCGACCTCGCTCGGTGCGCGGCGGAGACCGCCCGCCCGTGCGCTCGTGCCGGCCGACACGCGCGGCGTCGACCTGCCGAGCTTGTCGTCACACCCCCACTGAACAGTTAGAACTCTGCGCTCTTCCGGGTCTGTGATGGTCTGTCGGCTGTCGATCGGTGACATCGGGCGGCACATGGCCTACGCTACCATCAAACGTCAGTTAGCCGGTTGCATCACCGGACGCGCGCAGCGATTGAGTAGCGCCGTCGAGATGGTCGAGTATCGATTCGCTACCGACTGGGTGACGGTCGGTTGCTACACATTGTCCAGGACTGGAGGAGGTAGCTCATGATGGAGCAACGGCGGGCGGTCTATGCCCTCACCGCGTTGTCCGTCGCCACCTTTTGTTACGTCACCACCGAAGTGCTCCCCATCGGGCTGCTCACCCTGATCGCGCCGGACCTCGACCGGTCCAGGTCCGAAACGGGTCTGCTGGTGACCGGGTACGCCCTGGTGGTCATGATCGTCGCGGTTCCGCTGACCCGGATCACCCGGCGGATGCCCCGGCGCCCGCTGCTGGCCGGCGCCCTCGGCGTGTTCACCGTGGCGACCGTGGTGTCGGCCCTGTCGACCTCCTACGAGATGCTGCTCGCCGCCCGGCTGATCTCGGCGGCCACCAACGGCGTCTTCTGGTCGGTGGTGTTCCCGGTGGCGATCTCGATGTTCCCGGCGAACATCCGGGGCCGCATCGTGGCGCGACTCTCCATCGGCAACGCCCTCGGCCCGGTCCTCGGCGTACCGCTGGGCACCTGGGTGGGTGGGCAGGCCGGCTGGCGGTCCGCCTTCGTCGCGATGGCGGTACTCAGCCTGGTCACCTGCGTCGCGGTGGCCGTGCTGGTGCCGAACACCAGGCCGCAGGAGAACTCGGGCGACGTCGGGGCGCTGCCGGACCGGCAACGCTTCGTGGTGCTGCTCGTCGCCACCGTGCTCGCGGTCACCGGCGCGATGGGGGCCTTCACCTACATGACGGTCTTCCTGCTCGACGTGAGCGGGTTCGCCGCGGCCTCACTCGGGGCGTTGCTCTTCGTCCAGGGCTCCTTCGGGGTCGCCGGCACCTGGGCGGTCGGCCGGGTGCTGGACCGGTTCCCCCTGGGTGTCGTGCTGGGACTTCTCGGGCTGATCAGCGCCGCGATGATCGGCCTGTACGCGGTCGGCACCAGCAAGCTGCTGACGATCCCGCTGCTGGCCGTGGCGGGAATGTCGTTCAGCTCGGTGATGGCCGGCATCCAGCACCGCATCATGCAGGTGGCTCCCTCGACCACCGACATCGCCTCGGCGAGTCTCAGCGTCGCGTTCAACCTCGGCCTCGCGTCCGGTTCGTTCGTCGGGGCGGGCCTGCTGGCGGCGACCGGGGTCCGGGTCATCCCGTTGGTCGGCGGACTGCTGACGGCGGCGGCCTTCACGTTGTTGATCTGCCACGAATCGATCGTCAAGAGAAGGAGAAGCCATGAAGTGCTCCGTCGTGATCCCGACCTACAACCGGTCGGACATTCTGCGGCTCACGCTTGAGTCCCTCGTCCGCCAGGACCTGAATCACGATGACTTCGAGGTGCTGGTGGCCGACGACGGATCGTCCGACGACACCTCGGACGTGGTCAAGAAGTACATGGACCTGATGAACGTTCGCTACTTTTTCCAGGAGGACGAGGGCTACCGGGCCGCCGGGGCGCGCAACCTCGGTATCAGTAACGTCAAGTCCGACATCACCGTCTTCATGGACGCCGGGGTGATGGCGCACTCCAGCTGCCTGCGGGCCCACCTCGCCAGCCACGAGGCGGTCGAGGGACCGGCCGCCGTCTGCGGGTACGTCTTCGGCTACACGCTGAACAACGAGACCGCCGAGGGGGTCATCTCCGAGGCCGACCTGGCCGACGTGGACGGGACGATCGAGCTGTGGCGGAAGAAGGGGATGTACCGCGACATCCGGGAGGACTTCTTCGAGCGGGAGGGCGACGACTTCGCCACGGCGCCGGCACCCTGGCTGATGTACTGGACCTTCAACGCCTCGGTGCGCACCGACCAGCTCCGCCGGGTCGGCGCCTTCGACGACGCGTTCCGGAACTGGGGCGGCGAGGACGTCGACCTCGGTTACCGGCTGCACCGCGACGGGGCCCGGATGTTCCTCAACCGGGACGCGATGGCGCTGCACTGGCCGCATCCGCGGGACTGGGACGAGCTGCACGGCGACGCCATCGCCAACTACAAGTACATGGCCCAGAAGTACGACACGCCGATCACCCGGCTGCTGGAGATCGTGCCGACCATCAACTTCTTCGTCTTCAACGACGTCATCCGGGGTCGGAAGCTGACCCACTGAACGACCGCGGCGCCGGTGGCGCGCGGCCGGCCCGACCGCCGGCCACCGCCACCAGCTCGCCCGCGGGTCACCACCGACCGAACCCCCCGGCAACGGCGCCGGGGGGTTCGGCATGCCCGCCGGCCCACGCCCGGCGGTTCGTCGACCGAGTCGGTGACCGCCGGCCCTGTGCCGGCGGGTAAGGACCGGGTGAAAGTAGTGGTCTGCGAGTCCAATGAGCAGTTCTCCGGAGCCTCTTGAGTAGCCGGACCATCGGAACAGGTACCACGGCCGGAGTACGTTCTTGCTACGAATAAAACGATATCGCGGAAGGGTCGGGATCGCGTTGCGTCCGCCCGGGGAGCCGATTCGGATTAGCGCTCTCCGAATCGTCGACTCATCGAGTAGCGACGATAGACGAAGTGGACGGACGAGACATGGTTCGACGGCCCGCCAGGGGTGCCGAACCCCCGGCAGGCCACGCAAGGGAGGTCGGCGCCTGGCCGTGGGCTGCTGTCGAGGCAGGTCCGGTGCGTGCGCCAGGATCTCGGGCGCCGCCGGCGCACGGCCGGGTCGCGGGTACGCGGGCCGCCGGACGGGAAACAAGTCTGGTCGAGATGGGGCGGTCATGGGACAAGAGTCCACTATTTCCATGGTATTGAACGGTGCGGGGACGCATCGGTCGGTCGGAGAGGCCTACTCACCTGCTTCGGTATTGACCGAATCGACGGAGGAAAGCTTCCGGGTGGCGTACGACCTGGCGGTCGTCGGGCTCGGATACGTCGGCATGCCGCTGCTGCGGGAGGCGGTCGGTGCCGGACTGCGGATTGTCGGGATCGACACCGACGCCGCCCGGGTCGAGATGTTGAACAGCGGACGGTCGTACATCGACGACATTTCCGCCGACGACATCGGCGAGATGCTCGCCGCCGGCTTCACGGCGACGACGGACCCGTCACTGCTCGCCCGGAGCGCGGCGATCGTCATCTGCGTGCCGACGCCGCTCAACGACGACCACGCTCCGGACCTGTCGGCGGTGCGCAGCGCGGCCCGCATGGTGGCCAGCTACCTGATGCCGGGCACTCTTGTCGCGCTGGAGTCGACGACGTACCCGGGCACCACCGAGGAGGTCGTCCGGCCGATCCTGGAGGAGTCGGGCCTCGTCGCGGGACGCGACTTCAGCCTGGTGTACTCGCCCGAGCGCATCGACCCGGGCAACGACGAGTACGGCCTGCGGAACACCCCGAAGATCGTCGGCGGGCTCACCGAGAGCTGCCGGGACCGGGCCGCGGCCCTCTACGGGAAGATCGTCTCCAAGGTGGTGCTCACCTCCGGGCTGCGCGAGGCCGAGATGGCGAAGCTGCTGGAGAACACCTACCGCAACGTGAACATCGCACTTGTCAACGAGATGGCCATCTTCTGCGACGAACTGGGCATCGACCTGTGGGAGACCATCGAGGCCGCCGCCACCAAGCCGTTCGGCTTCCACAAGTTCCTTCCCGGGCCGGGCGTGGGCGGGCACTGCATCCCGGTCGACCCCTCCTACCTCTCGCACACGGTCCGCAAGCTGGGCTACGCCTTCCGGCTGGCCGAGACCGCACAGGAGATCAACGGGCGGATGCCGAAGTACGTCGTCAGCCGCCTGCAACGGGCCCTCAACCGGGAGCGGAAGTCGGTGAACGGTGCCCGGGTGATGCTGCTCGGGGTGACCTACAAGTCGGACATCGCCGACGACCGGGAGACCCCGGCCCTGCCGCTCGCCCGCGAGCTGCGCAAGCTCGGTGCCGAGCTGTGCTTCGCGGACCCGTACGTGCGCAGCTGGGCCGTCGACGGAGTGCCGGTTCCCGCGGTCGAGGCTCCGCTGCAGGCGGTCGGCGACTGCGACGCCGTGGTGTTGCTCCAGGCGCACTCGGCGTTCGACCTCAAGGCCATCGCGCAGCGGGCCCGGCTGGTGCTCGACACCCGCGGGCTGATGGCGCGGCACCAGAACGTCGAGCGGCTCTGAACCGTCGACGCCGTACCCGCGACGGACAGCGGGTTCCTGCAACCCTCCCTGCACACCACTCACGAAGGACGAGCGAGACGATGACGGTCACCTGGTCACAGCAGCGCATCCTGGTCCTCGCGCCACATCCGGACGACGAGATCCTCGGCTGTGGTGGACTCATCCACAAGGCGAAGATCGCCGGCGCCGAGGTCTTCGTCCAGTTCCTCACCGTCGGGCACACCACCGACCGGTCCTCGTCGGTGAGCACCACGCCCGAGCAACGCAACGTCGAGATCGAGCGGGTCGCGGACCACCAGAAGTGGGACGACTGGCACATCGCCTTCCCGGGCGACGAGTACCACCTGCGGCTCGACCGGATCCCCCGGGTCGAACTCGCCAACATGATCGAGCAGCGGAGCCCGCTCTCCATCGCCGAACTGCGCCCGACGGTGGTGATCGCCCCGCACCGGACCAGCTACAACCAGGACCACCAGGCCGTGGCGGAGGCCGCGCACACGGCGATGCGGCCGTCCAACGGCCGGGTCCGGCACCACCCCGCGCTGGTCCTCGGCTACGAGGAGGCGGCGGACCAGTGGCGGTACGATCCGGCCCCGATGCCCAACCTGCTGGTCGAGCTCGCCGAGGAGAACCTGGAGAGCAAGCTGGAGGCGCTGCGGCTGTACGCCACCCAGATCCACGAACACCCGCACACCCGCTCGGAGGAGACGCTGCGCAGCCTCGCCGTACTGCGCGGCATGCAGGCCGGCGTGCCGCTGGCCGAGGGGTACCACATCATGCGCAACCTGGCCTGACGGCCTGCCGGACCGGCACGCCGTCTTCACCGCACCGTCGAAAGGAACCCATGAAAACTCTCGTCACCGGGGGCGCCGGGTTCATCGGCTCCCACCTATGTGAATTCCTGATCGGCCAGGGCCACGAGGTCACCGTGCTCGACGACCTCTCCACCGGTTCGGCGGCGAACATCGCCGGCCTGGTGGACGCCGGGGCGGTACGCCTGGTGCAGGGGTCGATCCTCGACCCGGCCGTGGTGGGGGAGTGTGTCCGGGGCAAGGACGCGGTCTTCCACCTCGCCGCCGCCGTCGGCGTACAGACCATCATCGACAAACCGCTGCACTCGCTGCGGGTCAACCTGCACGGCACCGAGAACGTCGTCGAGGCGGCGGTGGCCCACGGCGTGCCGTTCAGTGTCGCGTCGACGAGCGAGGTGTACGGCAAGAACGACGCCGACGGGCTCACCGAGGACTCGGACCGGATCCTCGGCTCACCGCTGCTCAGCCGCTGGTCGTACGCGGCGGCCAAGGGTCTCGACGAGCTGGTGGCGCACACCCGGGCGGCCGAGACGGGCACCCCGTGCGTGACCTACCGGCTGTTCAACGTGGTCGGCCCGCGACAGACCGGCCGGTACGGCATGGTGCTGCCCCGGTTCGTCGCGCAGGCGCTCGCCGACGAGCCGATCACGGTGTACGGCGACGGCACGCAGCGCCGCTGCTTCGGTGCCGTGCAGGACGTGGTACCCGCGATGGTGAAGCTGCTGCACACCCCGGCGGCGCACGGGCGGGCGGTGAACCTCGGCGGCCGTCAGGAGATCTCCATCTCCGGGCTGGCGGAGCTGGTGAAGGAACTCACCGGCTCGACCAGCGAGGTCAACCTGGTGCCGTACGACCTCGCCTACGGGGCCGGGTTCGAGGACATGCGCCGGCGCATGCCGGACCTGTCGCTGGCCCGCGAGCTCATCGGGTACACCCCGCGGTTCGGCCTCGCCGACATCGTGCGGTCGATCACCGACGACATCGCGCAGCGGCAGCGGGTCAGCCAGCCGGTCTGACCGGGCACACCTGGCGACGGGCGGGAGGGCGGCGAGATGTCTGTCGTCGCCCTCGATGCCCGCTCCGGTGCCGACCGTGTCAGGGGCGGGCGGGGGTGCAGACGATCTCGGGGATCGCGGGGTGTCCGGTCCCGTTGTAACCCCACCGGTAGCTCTGCCGGGGGGCGATGAACTCGCCGTACCGCTCCGGGACGACGGTGTGCCTGCCGTTGGCGTAGGTGGTGGTCACACCCCACGCGGTGCTGAGGGTCCCGTTCGTCAGCGTCAACGTGGCCCGCCAGGTGATTGTCACGTCGCTGGTGTTCTCGATGGTGACGCTCACCGTGAAGCCGGAGGCCCAGGCGTTCGTCGTCGTGGTGACGTCGCAGAGTGCCGGATCCGCCGACGCGGTGGTCGACGCCGCGCTCGCCGGTGCGGCGCCGAGCGCCATGCTGAACACGGCCAGTAGGGCCAGTGCTGCGGAACGTATGGGGAGAGCCATGGGGGCAATATACCGTCGTCGATGACTTGGATATCCGGTCCGGCGAGGAATCCTTCGGCGGCCGATCGACGGTAGGGCCGACCGGCGCCGGGGTTCGGGACCGAGTGCTCTGCACCAGCGCCCGACCCGCACCGTAGGTTCGGCTCAGTGGAGGTGGTTGGCGATGTCGCTGCTGACCGTGACCCATCTGACCGACGACGCGTTCCGGGTCGACGTGCGGGGCCACAACCTGCTGGTGGACCAGCAGAACCCTACCGGCGACGAGGCCGGCGTCACGCCGGTGGAACTCTTCGTGGCGAGCCTCGCCAGTTGTGTCGGCTTCTACGCCGAGCGCTTCCTGCGCCGGCACGGCCTGCCGTTCGACGGGCTCCGGGTCGAGTGTGACTGGAGGATGCGGGCCGGCGAACCTGCCCGGGTCGGCCGGATCGCGATCCGGGTCACCCCGCCCGGCTGGGTGCCGCCCGAGCTGCGCGCCCCGTTGGAGGCGGCGATCGACCGTTGCACGGTGCACAACTCGCTGCGCCAGCCGCCGCAGGTCGAGGTCACGGTGCCGCCGATCCCGTCGGCTCCGCCGATCCCGTCGGCTCCGCCGATTCCGTCGGCTCCGTCGGCTCTGCCGATTCCGCCGGCTCCGCCAATTCTGCCGGCTCCGTCGGGCCCGGCCGCTGGGGCCGTCGCGAGCGGTTCCGTAGGGGTGCCGGTGCGCCGGCCCGGAGTTCGTCCCGGTGTTCCCGGGTGGTCTCCACCATCGAACCGAGGAACCGCTTGACGACTTCGAGTTCCTGGTCGCTGAAGTTTCGCATCACCTGCTCGGTGCGCCGGGCCAGCGGGGCGAAGAACTCCCGGGCGACGGCGGCGCCGGGTTCGGCGTACCGGAGGAAGATCTTGCGGCGGTCGGCCGTGTCGCGGTCCCGGTAGACGTGGCCGGCGGCTTCGAGGCGGTCGACGACCCCGGTGACCGAGCCGGAGGAGAAGTTGAGTTCGGCACGCAGGTCGCCGGGGGTGACCGGCTGACCGGCGAGTTCGGCCTCCATCACCACCAGCAGCGCGTGCAGGTCGGCGTGGCCCAGTGCGTTGTGGGCGGCGAAGGATTCGCCGATGTGCTGGGCGTGCGAGACGTACAGCCGCAGTTGGCTCACTATCGAGCTGATCAGCCGGGCGCGGGGCTGGTCAGGCCGCTGGAAGACGCTCTCGGCCAACACCTGCCCCCTCTCCGGCCGCCGACACTATACCGCCGGGCAAATCGCCTCGTCGGCAGACTATCTCTGCAAGCGAGATAATTGTGTGCCAAGATGCTTTCCTGTCGAGGTTATCGGTCGGGAGGGCTAGTGGGCGTCGGACGGTTGGCCAGCGCGATCCTGAGAACGATCACCGGGCGGGTGGGCGCCTGGCTGGTCCTGCCCGTGGTGGTGGCCGCCGCCGCCGCGCTGATCGTCGTCGGCGGCAGCGCCAGCACCGACGACGACCCGGCCGGCGGGCTGCCCGCCGACGCCGAGTCCGCCCGGGTCGAGGCGCTTCGCGACCGGTTGCCCAGTGGGCAGCTCAACCCCGCACTCGTCGTCTACGCCCGGGACGGCAGCCCGCTGACCGAGGCGGACCGGCAGGTGATCGCCGACCAGTCGGCCCGGTTCGCGGCGATCGCCGAGGGCGGCCGGGTCGGACCGCAGGTGCCGGCCGAGGACGGGCGGGCGGTGCTGGTCCCCATCCCGATGCCGGCCGAGCGGCCGGTGCAGGAGACCGTCGACCAGGTCACCGAGGTACGCGAGATCGCCTCCGCCGGGCTGCCGGCCGGGCTGACCGCACAGGTGACCGGCGGTGCCGGGTTCCGGGCCGACATCGCCTCCTCGTTCTCCGGGGCGAACGTGACCCTGCTGGTGATCACGGTGCTGGTGGTGGCGGCGCTGCTGCTTGTCACCTACCGCAGCCCGTGGCTCTGGCTCGTCCCGCTCGCCGTCGTCGGCCTGGCCGACCTGACCACCAACTCGCTGCTCGCACTGCTCAGCCGGGAAGCCGGACTGCGGCTGGACCCGTCCACGATCGGCATCGTCGACGTACTCGTCTTCGGCGCCGGCACCAACTACGCGCTGCTGCTCATCGCCCGCTACCGGGAGGAGTTGCGCCGGCACGACGACCGGCGCGAGGCGATGCGCCGCAGCCTGCGCTCGGCCGGGCCGGCCATCGCCGCCAGCGCGATGACGGTGGCGCTGAGCCTGCTGACCCTGCTCGCCGCCCCGCTGACCACCAACCGGAGCCTCGGTGTCGCCGGAGCGGTCGGCATCACCGTCGCCGCCACGTTCGGGCTGGTCCTGCTGCCGGCCGCCCTGGTGGTCTGCGGCCGGGGGCTGTTCTGGCCGTTCGTGCCGCGGCCGGGCGAGCCGGTCCGGCACCAGGGGGTATGGGCCCGGGCCGGTGCCCTGGTCGCCCGCCGACCCCGCACCATCACCGCGCTCTCGCTCGTCTTCCTCGCCATCCTCGCGGCCGGGGTCGCGGACGCGCGGCTCGGGCTCAGCCGGACCGAGCAGTTCCGGGTGCAGGCCGAGTCGATCGAGGCGCTGGAGACCCTGAGCCGGCACTATCCGGCCGGTGCCGCCGACCCGACCGTGGTGGTCGCCCGGGCGGACCGGCAGGCGGAGGTGCTGGCCGCCGTCACCGGTACGCCGGGCGTCGCGCAGGCCCGTCCGGCCGAGCAGGGGGACGGCCTGGTCGCCGTCGACGTGGTACTCGAGGCCGAGCCGGACAGCCGGGCGAGCTACGACACGATCGAGGCGCTGCGTACTGCCGTGCACGCCGTACCGGACGCCGATGCGCTGGTGGGCGGGGCGGTCGCGGCGAACCTGGACAACCGCACGGCGGCGATCGACGGGCTGCGCCGGGTGGTGCCGCTGGTCATCGGTGTGGTGACGGTGATCCTGGTACTTCTGCTGCGTGCCCTGGTCGCCCCGCTCGTGCTGGTCGGCACGGTGGTCGCCACCTACTTCGCGGCGCTCGGCGTCGGCAACCTGCTCTTCGTGCACGTACTCGACTACGCGGCGCTGGACACCGGGGTTCCGCTGCTCTCCTTCCTCTTCCTGGTCGCCCTCGGGGTCGACTACAACATCTTCCTCTCCACCCGGGCCCGGGAGGAGGCGGTCGGCCAGGGCACCCGCCGGGGAGTGCTGACCGCGCTCGCGGCCACCGGTGGCGTGATCACCAGTGCCGGGATCCTGCTCGCCGCGGTCTTCGCCGTGCTGGGCGTACTGCCGCTGGTCACGCTCACCGAGATCGGCATCATCGTCGGGGTGGGCGTACTGCTGGACACGCTGCTGGTGCGCACCCTGCTCGTCCCGGCCATCGCGACGCTCTGCGGGGAACGGTTCTGGTGGCCCGGCCGACCACACCGGCCCGGCCCGGCGGAACCGACCGGGTTGGCGGAACGGACCGGGTTGGCGGAACGGACCGGGTCGACGTCGGGCGGACCGGCCCGGACGGGCACCGCGGGCTGACCGGCCGGTGCCGGCACCGTTCTGTTGCGGGGGACAGTTAGTCCTCTTTATAGTTCGACAGAAGTAGATGGCTTGCCGGGTGTCGGCCGAGCCACCGCCGTCGAGTGCCCGGAGGAATCGTGAGGCGTACCCGCGGACTGCTGCTGCTGGCCGGGCTCGTCGCGGCGGTCGCGGCCGCGCCCGTGACGGTGGTCGCGCAGGCGGCGGTGACCGCCGCCGCGACCCCGACCGCCTCGTTCGCCAAGGTCTCCGACTGGGGGTCGGGCTGGGAGGGCCGCTACACCATCACCAACGGTGGCAGCAGCGCGATCACCTCCTGGCAGGTGCAGTTCGAGCTGCCCGCCGGCACGACGGTCGGCTCGCACTGGAACGCGACGCTGGCCAGCAGCGGCCAGCGGCACACCTTCGGAAACGTCTCGTGGAACGGCCGGATCGCCCCGGGTGCCTCGGTGAGCTTCGGCTTCATCGGCTCCGGTTCCGGAGCGCCGAACGGCTGCCTGCTCAACGGCCAGCCCTGCGCTGGCGGCACCGCACCGACCCCGACCCCGACGGCGACCCCGACCGGGGTCCCGCCGACGGTCCCGCCGGGTGGCAGCAACCCGGTGGCGGCGAACGGGCAGCTGCGGGTCTGCGGCCGGCAGCTCTGCAACGCCGCCGGCAAGGCGATCCAGTTGCGCGGGATGAGCACCCACGGTCTCCAGTGGTACGCCAACTGCGCTACCCCGGCCTCGCTTGACGTGCTCGCCCGGGAGTGGCAGGCCGACGTACTGCGGATCTCGATGTACATCCAGGAGGACGGGTACGAGACCGACCCGCGCCGGTTCACCGACATGGTGCACAACTACATCGAGCTGGCCACCGCCCGGGGCATGTACGCCATCGTGGACTGGCACATGTTGACCCCCGGCGACCCGAACCACAACCTGGAGCGGGCACGTACCTTCTTCGCCGAGATCGCCGACCGGCACCGGGCGAAGAACAACGTCATCTACGAGATCGCCAACGAGCCGAACGGGGTGGCCTGGAGCGCCATCAAGAGCTACGCCGACCAGGTCATCCCGGTGATCCGCAGCCGGGACGCCGACGCGGTGGTGCTGGTCGGCACCCCCGACTGGTCCTCGCTCGGCGCATCGGGCAGCGGCGGCGGTGCGGACGTGATCGCGGCGAACCCGGTCGAGGCGGGCAACGTGATGTACGTCTTCCACTTCTACGCCGCCTCGCACGACGACTACTACCTGGACACGGTCCGCAGCGCCGCGGACCGGCTGCCGCTCTTCGTCACCGAGTTCGGCACCCAGGACTACTCCGGCGACGGCCCGAACGACTTCGTGATGGCCCAGCGCTATCTGGACCTCTTCGCCAGCCGGAAGATCAGTTGGGTGAACTGGAACTTCTCCGACGACTTCCGTTCGGGCGCGGTCTTCACCACCGGCACCTGCGCGGCCGGCGCGTTCGGCGGCACCGCCCGGCTGAAGGAGGCGGGGGTCTGGATCCGGGACCGGATCCGCACCCCGGACGACTTCTGACCTCCCGGCACCTATTACGCTACTGCTAGTATCGTTTTTTGGCGGTGGCGGAATCCGGGGTGCGGGAGGCGACATGACCGAGGCGATCAGAAGGAACCGGCTGCGCGGCAGCGCCCTGCTGCGCCCGCACCTGCGGACCTTCGCCGCTGTCGCCGTCCTGCGGGTGATCGGTGCGATCGCCGGTCTCGCGCCACTGCTGGCGGTCGTCGAACTCGGTCGCACCCTGTTGACGCCCGGTCCGGTCGACAACGACAGGGCCTGGGCCGCCGTCGCCGTGGGCGCCGTCGGACTGCTCGTCCGGCTGCTCTGCACCGCCGCCTCGTCCGGCCTGGGACACCTGCTCGACGGCCAGGTGCAGTTGACGCTGCGCCGGGAGTTGGCGGCCCGCCTGGCGCGGGTGCCGATCGGCTGGCTGCACCGGCGCCGCACCGGCGAGCTGGCGAAGGTGGTGGGCGAGGACGTGAGTGCCGTGCACCCGTTCATCGCGCACGCTCCGGGCGAGCTGGCCGCCGCGTTCGTCGTGCCATTGGTCTCGCTGGTCTACCTGTTCGGCGTCGACTGGCGGCTCACGCTGATCACGCTGATCCCGGTGCTGCTGGCCGTCGCGCTGGTGCCGTTGCTGATGCTCCCCTCCCGGGTACGCGAGCAGCAGGAGTTCGACGCGGCGCTGGGCCGGATCGCGGATTCTGTCGTCGAGTTCGTGCAGGGCATCGCAGTGGTCAAGGCGTTCGGCGGGTCGGAACGGGCGCACCGCAGCTTCCGCACGGCCGCCGACGACTTCGTCGGCATCTTCACGCACTGGGTCCGCGGGGTGTCGGCGGTCGCCGCCGGCATGCAGGTCGCGCTGTCGCCGCCCTTCGTGCTGCTGGCGGTGCTGACCGGCGGTACGGCTCTGATCGTCTCCGGTTCCCTGGCCCCGGCCGACCTGCTGCCCTTCCTGCTCCTGGGACTGGGCCTGACCGCTCCGGTGGCGGCCCTCGGCCACGGCTTCGACGACCTGACGGCCGCCGGCCGCGCGCTCGGCCGGATCAGGAAGCTGCTCGACGTACGCCTGCTGCCGGAGCCGGCCGCGCCGATCGTCCCCCGGGGGCACCGGGTGGAGTTGCGGCAGGTCCGCTTCGGCTACGAGGACGGTCGCGAGGTGCTGCGCGGGATCGACCTGGTGCTGGAGCCGGGGACGGTCACCGCGATAGTGGGCCCGTCGGGCGGCGGGAAGTCCACCCTGGTCCAGCTGCTGCCGAGATTCTTCGACCCGACCCACGGCTCGATCCTGCTCGGCGGCGTCGACCTGCGGAACATCGACAGCCGGGAACTCTATCGACGGGTGTCCTTCGTCTTCCAGGACGTCCGGCTGCTGCGTGCGTCGGTCGCGGACAACATCGCGCTCGCGGTTCCGTACAGCGAGCGCGGCGAGGTGATCCGGGCCGCGAAACGGGCAGCCATCCACGACCGCATCCTGGAACTGCCCCGGGGGTACGAGACGGTGCTCGGGACGGAGGCGAACCTGTCGGGTGGCGAGGCGCAGCGGATCTCGATCGCCCGCGCGCTGCTGGCCGACGCGCCGGTCCTGGTACTCGACGAGGCCACCTCGTTCGCCGACCCGCAGGCCGAGCAGGTGGTCCGGCGGGCTCTGACGGCGGGACGCGGCGACCGCACCATCCTGGTCATCGCGCATCGTCTGGAGACCGTCGTCGACGCCGACACGGTGGTGATGCTGGAGGACGGGTCGATAGTCGAGCGCGGTCGACCCGCCGAGCTGCTGGCGCGGAACGGAAGATTCGCCGAGTTCTGGAGATCCCGCCAACTGTCGGGCGGCGACGGGTCCGCCGTCCGGGTCGGGGCGGGACAGGGCGGCGGGGCCCGATGATCCGGATGCTGCTCCGGGTGCTCGGCGACGAGTACGCCCGGCCGATGCGTCGCACCGTGGCCCGGATGACGGTCACCGCGGTGGTCGAGGGCCTCTCCTACGCCCTGCTGGTCCCGGTGCTGCGGGCTCTGTTCGGGAGTACACCCGCCGACGCCGTGCCCTGGCTGGTCGCGTTCGGCGGGACGGTCGCGCTCTACGCCGGGCTGCGCTACCGCAGTGACCTGTCCGGCATGCGGGTCGGCACCACGATGCTGCGCGGCATGTACCACCGGCTCGGTGACCACCTGGCCCGGTTGCCCCTCGGCTGGTACGACTCCGGCCGGATCGGCGAGGTGTCCGTGGTGGCGGGACGGGGTCTGCTGGACGTGATGGGTGTCGCGGCGCATCTGCTGGGACCGTTCGTCGCCGCCCTGGTCACCCCGCTGACGATCGTCGCCGTGACGATCGCCTTCAACTGGGAGCTCGGCCTGGCCGCGCTGGCCGCGGTACCCCTCGTCGCGGCGGTGCAGGCCTGGTCCGCCCGCTCGACGAGCGCGGCCGACGCCGAACGCCACGAACGCGACAGCGAGGCCACCGACCGGGTCGTCGAGTTCCTCCGGGCCCAACCGGTACTCCGGGTCGGCGGCCGGAGCGGCGAGAGTTTCGGGCTGCTCGACGACGCGCTGCGGGACCTGCGACGCGCCTCCCGGCGTACCGTCCTGGCCACCCTGCCCGGTGCGGTGGGGCTGGCCCTGACCGTCCAGACGATCTTCACCGGGCTGCTGGTCCTGGGCGCCTATCTGGCGCTGCGCGGCGAGGTCGGTGCGGCCGAGGTGCTGACCATCCTGGTGCTCGCCGCCCGCTGTGCCGACCCGCTGCTCTCGCTGTCGGACATCAGCGGCAAGCTCCGGGCCGCCCGGACCGAACTGGCCAGGCTCGACACCGTGCTGCGCACCGAGCCGCTGCCCGAACCCTCCGAACCCGCCCGACCGAACGGCCACGGTCTGGAGTTCGACTCCGTGACGTTGCGCCACGGCAACCGCAGGGTTCTCGACAACCTGTCCCTGCGGGTACCCCAGGGCCGGCGCCTCGCCGTCGTCGGACCGTCCGGCGCGGGGAAGAGCACCCTGCTGCAACTGCTGGCCCGCTTCTACGACGTGCACGGCGGCGCGGTGCGGGTCGGCGGCGTGGACGTACGCGACATGCACAGCGAGACGCTGATGGCGCAGCTCGCCATCGTCCCGCAGGACGTCTACCTCTTCGACGGCACGATCGAGGAGAACGTCCGGCTGGGCCGACCCAGCGCCGACCCGGCCGAGGTGCGGGCCGCGGCGACCGCGGCGCAACTCGACGAGGTGATCGAGCGCCTGCCCGGCGGATGGGCGGCCCGGGTCGGCGAGGGCGGCAGCCTGCTCTCCGGCGGTGAGCGTCAACGCGTCTCGATCGCCCGAGCGCTGTTGAAGGACGCTCCCGTCGTGTTGCTGGACGAGGTGACCTCGGCGATGGACCCGGTGAACGAGGCGGCCGTACACGAGGGGATCGATCGGCTGGTGGCCGGCCGGACGGTGGTGATGGTGGCACACCGGTTGCGGACGGTGCGGCGTGCCGACCACATCGTCTTCCTGGACGGTGGTGGAATCGTCGAGGAGGGCGGCCACGACGAGCTGCTCCGCCGCGGCGGCCGGTACGCCGCCTTCTGGACCGCCGCTCTGGCACCGAGCGCCGGATGACCTGCGGGTCGTCGCCGACGTGTGGCCCGTCACCTGCCCGCCGGGGGTGTCCGCCGACCACCCGCCGGTCGGGTCGATACTTCGGATGACGGGCCACGCCGAGCGGGGTTCCGGGAAAGCGGGGCCGGCGGAAGGCGCGGCTCCGGAACGCGAGCCGAGGAGGAGAACCGGTGCCGAGGAGCCACGACTACGAGTTGACCGTCACCTGGACCGGGGCCGGCGAGGCGGGCACGGTGAACTACCGCGACTACGGACGGGACCACCGGGTCACCGCCGACGGCCCGGCACCGCTGCTCGGTTCGGCGGACCCGACGTTCCGGGGCGACCCGGCCCGGTGGAACCCGGAACAGCTGCTGGTCGCCGCGCTGGCCCAGTGCCACATGCTGTCCTACCTGAGCCTCTGCGCCCGGGGCCGGGTGGTGGTCACCGGGTACGTCGACGAGGCGGTCGGCACGATGGTGGAGAGCGGGGACGGCGGCGGCTCGTTCACCGAGGTCGTACTCCGGCCCCGGGTGACCGTGGCCGCGCCGGAGATGGTCCGGCGGGCCACCGAGCTGCACGAGCAGGCGCACCGGCTCTGCTTCATCGCCAGCTCGGTCGACTTCCCGGTCCGCCACGAGCCCGTCGTCGAGGTCGCGGCCGGCGGCTGAACCGTGCCCCGCCCGCCGGCGGTCAGGCCGGCACCCGGTCGGACGACGTCGTCGCCAGCCGGCGCGAGTTCTCCACCGCCATGGTCCGGACGTCCGGCTCGGAGAAGCCGGCCTCCAGCAGCCGGTCGGCGAAGAGCGCGAGCCCGTCCTCCACCGGCGGGTTGAACGGCTGCCCGAGGTCGCTGGAGAGGACCGAGTGCGCGACCCCGACGGCCCGGATGTTCGCGAACAGCTCCGACCAGCCGACCTTCCCGGTGTACGGCGTGGTGAAGCAGCGTTCCAGCAGCGCGCCGGCCTCGGCGAGTTCGCGCTGCTCGGCGGCGGGCAGCCGTTGCGAGGTGAACTCGGGGTGGGTGACGACGATCCGGCGTACCCCATGCTCGGCGGCGGCCCGGACCACGGCCAGGATCTCCGGGCCGGACAGGTGCCCGGTGGCGAGCACCAGGTCGTGCCGGGCGATCACCCGGAGCACCTGGCGGACCCGCTCCAGCACCTGTCCGTCCGGGTCCACCACCTCCACCACGTCCGGCACGATGCCCTGGGCGTGCAGGTCGGCCTGTAGCGCTCCCCACATCGCCGGCTTGGCTCCGGGCAGGTCGGTGGCGCTGCTGCGGCGCTGGTTGCCGGAGTCGACGGTCGGCATCCAGACCACCCGGGCGCCCTGCCGACCGGCGATCTCGACCGCCGCCGGGTTCATCCCGCCCACCGAGCCGTTCAGGGTGACCGCGCCGAGCACGTCGACCCCGGGATGCACCTTGCGGACCACCGCCGCCCGCTCGGCGGTCGGCACGTAGTGCGACTTGAGCACGAAGCCGGCGAGCCCGACGTCGGCGAACCGGGCGGCCAGGTCGAGGTCGTCGACGCGCCGCTGCATCACGTCGGGGGCGACGTGCACGTGGGTGTCGTACGCCCCGGCGACCAGGGCACGGGCGCGGGCGGAGGGGACGGGGTGCTCGGACAAGGACGCTCCTGAGGGGGCGGGGCGGACCGGCGGCCGGTCAACCCGGACGGGTGGGGTCGGGCCGGCCGCCCCGGCGACGGATCGCCGTCGCGGTTCTGGCCAGAGTGGACTCGACGTACCCGAGATGGTGCCGCATCGCCGCCTCGGCGGCGTCCGGGTCCCGGGCGGCGATCGCCTCGACGATCGCGGTGTGCTCCGCCAGCGACCGGGCCGGCCGGCCGGGCACCAGGATGGTGCGGTACTGGAACCGGACGAGCTGGGCCCGCAGCCCGGTGATCAGCCGGGACGCGGTCTCGTGCCGGGCCGCCGCGATGATCGCGGCGTGCAGCGCGGCGTTCCCCTCCGAGTAGCCGAGCAGGTCGTCGGCGTCGAGTTTCCGGGCCATCCGGGCGAGTTGCCGGCGGATACCGGCGATCTCCCGGGCGGTGGCGTTGCGGGCCGCCTGCCGCGCGGTGAGCGCCTCCAGTACGGCCCGCACCTGGAGGATCTCCACCGCCTCCTCCTCGCTGACCAGCCGCACGTGTGCGCCCCGGTTCGGAGTGAGCACGACCAGCCCGTCCTGACCGAGCCGGACCAGTACGGTCCGGACCACCGCCCGGCTGACCTGTAACCGGGTCGCCAGCTCGATCTCGATCAGCCGTTCGTTGGGCATCAACTCGCCCCGGTAGATCTCCTGCCGGAGCTGGTCGTACGCCTCGTCGGCGGAGCGGGCCGGAACCCGTCGACCGCCGGTCGCGGACTCCACAGTGGAGGGCGATGCCGCGTCGTCGCCGGTCGGCGGCCGCTGCCCGACGACCCGGGGGCGGCCCCGGGCCGCGTTCGTCGGCCGGTCCGTGGATTCGGTCATGATGTGGTCACCACAGCCCGCCCGACCGGGCGGATCCGGGCGGAAGTCTGTCCGACGCCCACCGTCGGTCAACATCTGGGCGATTTCCGTGACGGTCGAGACGGAATCGATCGGGCCGGGAAGACTGGTGCGTCGGGTCCGCGAGGTCCACCCTGTCGACGGGGATATGCACGCGTCGGACCTTAGCCGGAGCGCGCCGCCCAACCGGGCGGTACGCCGGCCCGGCGCGGCCGGTGCCGGTCGGGTCGTCCGGACCCGGCACCCCGTCACCTCCCAGCTCGGTACGGCTGACCGCAACATTGTCTCCAGATTATCAACAATATTGCGGACAGACCCGAAGCTGTCGATATCTCATTGCAACGCGCTGAGCTGCTGATATCCGGCAGGCGGAAACGATTGTGCGCTCTCTTGCCAGAATCTTGACCGGATCTTGTCGATGACATTTCGGACACCACTCATTTACGATTCTCGACCGAACGAGGGCCGGCGGACCGGACACGTGCCGAGGGGTCGCGGCGCGCTGTCCGAGTGGGAGGCGTCGGTCGCCCGCCCTCGGGTCCATCCACAAGCGGGAGGCACAGAGATGACCAGACGTTCACGCCTGCTGGC
Organism: Plantactinospora sp. WMMB782; assembly: GCF_049179135.1. NCBI lineage: Bacteria > Bacillati > Actinomycetota > Actinomycetes > Micromonosporales > Micromonosporaceae > Plantactinospora > Plantactinospora sp. WMMB782. The sequence goes on from NZ_JBMHMC010000007.1 coordinate 4,195,287, forward strand.
CGCGGCATTACTGTCGGCGGCACTGGCGGTCACCAGCGGGTGCGGCGGCGACTCCGGGTCGGAGGCCGAGGCGTCCAAGAAGGACCCCGACAAGGTCGGGTACATCACCGCCTTCGGCGCGGTCGGCCGGGACGCCTTCGCCTGGGTGGCCAAGGAGAAGGGCTACTTCGCCGAGGCCGGCATCGAGGTGGAGATCCAGAAGGGCGCCGGCAACGTCCCGAACCTGACGGCGCTGAAGTCCAACAAGGTGCAGTTCGCCGCCCTGGACTTCACCGGTGCGGTGATCCAGGCCGGCAAGGGCGAGTTCACCGACTGGCGGGCGGTCGCCGCCGTACACCAGCAGACGCTTGTCGCGGTGATGACCACCAAGGACACCAACATCAGCGCCCCGAAGGACCTGGAGGGCAAGACCGTGGCGACCGGCAAGGGCTCGGTCACCGAACTGCTCTTCCCGGCGTACGCCCGGCTGGCCGGGATCGACGCGACGAAGGTGAAGATCCAGCCGGCGCAGGCGACCGCGTTGAACGGATTGATGGCGTCCCGGCAGGTCGACGCGCTCGGCACCTTCCTGCTCAGCCGCACGGCACTGGGCGCCGCCTCGAAGAAGGAGGTGGTGGTGCTGCCGTACAGCGACTACCTGCGGGACCTCTTCGGCAACGCGATCATCACCACTCCCGGCCTGATCGAGAAGGACCCGGACCTGGTCCGCCGGTTCACCGGCGCACTGCTGAAGGGCCTGCAGTACTCGATCGAGCACCCCGAGGAGGCGGCGCAGATCCTCAACAGGGCGGAGCCGAGCTACGCCGTGCCGTCCGGGGTCGGCGAGATCAAGGCGATGACGCCGTACGTGGCACCGGTCGGCGGTGCGCCGGTCGGCTTCATGGACGAACAGCGGGTGATGCGGACCATCGCCGTGATGCAGGGCGCCGGCCTGATCCCCGGCGGACTGACCCCGGAGAAGGTCGTCGACTTCGGGTTCGTGCCGAAGTCCTGACCGGTCGGGACCTCGGGGCGGCGGTTGCTTCGACCGCCGCCCCGGCAGCATCCTCAGGAGGCCGTGATGACCGGTACGTCGACGAACAGCCGCCCGCGCCGACTCTGGTCCGACGCCGGACTGCCCCTGCTGGGCGCCGTGCTCGCGGTCGGCATCTGGTGGTCGACCGCCGAACTCTTCGACATCTCGTCGTTCTTCCTGCCGGCGCCGCCGGACGTGGTCGACGCCTTCCTCCGGCTGCCCGGCTATCTGCTCGCGGAGACCTGGGTGACCCTGCTGGAGACGGTCGTCGGGTTCGGCATCGCCGCCAGCACCGGGCTGCTGGTCGCGCTGCTGCTGGCGGTCTCCCGGACGGTCGAGCGGATGACCATGCCGCTGATGGCGGCGGTCAACGCCGTACCCAAGGTGGCGCTCGCGCCGCTGCTGCTGGTCTGGATGGGATTCGGCCCGGAACCCAAGATCGTCATGGTGGTCCTGGTCTGCTTCTTCCCGATCGTGGTCTCCACGATGGCCGGGCTCACCTCGACCCCGAGCGACCTGCGCGAGCTGGTGCACTCGCTCTCCGCCTCGTGGTGGCAGACCTTCCTCAAGGTACGACTCTCCTGGGCGCTGCCGCAGATCTTCGTCGGGTTGAAGGTGGCGATCTCGCTGGCGATCATCGGCGCGATCATCGGGGAGGTGGTCAACCCCGACCGGGGACTCGGGGCGGTCATCGTCAGCTCCGGCAACTCCGCCGACACCCCGCTCGCGTTCGCCGCACTGACCCTGCTGGCGCTGATGGGCGCGGCACTGTTCTATCTGGTGGTGGCGGTCGAGCGGCTGCTCGTACCCTGGGCGAGAGCGATCACCGCCTAGCTGTTCCGCCCAGGGAGGTCGTGCACGCGCACGCCGCCGGCCGGCCGGGGTCGGTAGGATCGCCCGATGGCCACCTCGCGTCCCGGCGGCGACCTGCTGGCCGTCAGCGACCTGCACGTCGGATACGCCGAGAACCGCAGACTGGTCGAGAGCTTCGTGCCGAACTCGGACGAGGACTGGCTGCTGGTCGCCGGTGACGTCGCCGACCGGGTGGAGGACATCTACTGGGCGCTGCGGCTGCTCAAGGAGCGGTTCAGCACCGTGGTGTGGGTGCCCGGCAACCACGAGCTGTGGACACCCCGGCAGGACTCCGTCCGGTTGCGCGGAGTCGCCCGGTACGAGCTGCTCGTCGAGATGTGCCGGCGGATCGGGGTGGTAACCCCGGAGGACCCGTACCCGGTGTGGACCGGTGCCGACGGGCCGGTGACGGTGGTGCCGCTCTTCCTGCTCTACGACTACACCTTCCGACCCGACGGCGCGCGGAACAAGGCGGAGGGGCTGGCGCTGGCCGAGCAGGCCGGGGTCGTCTGCACCGACGAGTACTTCCTGCATCCCGACCCGTACGCCAGCCGGGAGGAGTGGTGCGCGGCCCGGCTGGCGCACACCGAGAGCCGGCTGGCCGACCTCGCCCCCGACACCCGGACGGTGCTGGTCAACCACTTCCCGCTGGTCCGCGAGGTCACCTCGATCCTGCGCTATCCGGTCTTCGCCCAGTGGTGCGGCACCGTGCACACCGCCGACTGGCACCGGCGTTACCGGGCGGCGGCCGTGGTCTACGGGCATCTGCACATCCCCCGGGTCAACTGGTTCGACGGGGTCCGCTTCGAGGAGGTGTCGCTCGGCTATCCGCGCGAGTGGCAGCCCCGGTCGCACCCGCCGCGCTGCCCTCGGCCGATCCTGCCGGTCGAGGCGACCGAGCCGCACCGCGACCTGGTCTGGTGACTTCGTCGCCGGTCGGACGGAGCCGCCCCGGTCAGCCGGCGCCGGCGGTCCGGCGCATCCAGAACGCCCCGGTGGGCAGGCCACGCAGGTCGGCCGGCAGCACCTCCGGATGGCGCGACCAGAGCCATGAGGTGAAGAGCAGCACCTGCCAGGCCGCGTTGTCGGTGAGGAACGCCCGGAGCAGGTAGACCTCGGTCCAGTCCCGGCCCTCCCGGAGCCACCGCTCCGGATATTCGAACGGCCAGTGGATGTCGTGGACGTGCACGATCACCCCGGGACGCAGCGTGGGCAGTACGTGCAGCAGCAGCCAGACCACGTCCGAGCCGGCCTTGGCCACGTGCGTGGAGTCGATCAGCAGGATGTCCCCGGAGTCCAGCCGGGCGAAGCTGGACCGGTCGACGTCCTGCACCCGGCGCTGCACCAGGTCGACCCGGTCACCCGGGCGCAGCCGGGAGCGCAGCCGCTCCGGATGCGGCTCGACGCAGGTGATCCGCAGCTCCGGCAGGTAGCGGTCGGCGACGTCGAGGGCGACCGCGGTGGAGTAGCCGGAGCCGACCTCGATCAGCCGGGCCGGCCGGTGGTGCCGGAGCATCGCGTGCAGCACGGCGGCGTCGGCGCGACCGTACATGCCGTTGTGGTCGTGCCAGCGGTCGCTGGGCAGGTCGCCCATCAGCGGACCGAGCCGGGTGGCGAGCCGGAGCTGCTCCGCCTCCCGCAGGTCCACACCGACCGGGGACAGCTCACGCCAGCCGACCGCGGTGCTCCGGTCCGTCGGCGAGGTGGCCGGCGAGTAGAAGTGGCCCGGTTTCACGTACGGCGGCGTGCTGAGGGCGGCGCTGATCCCCCGGGCACGCCGGACGACCTGCGTCTGGAACTCTCCAACAGCCATGCGGGGAATTCTGTCCTTTATGGCGATACTTTCGCTAGTAGGCAGCAAAATCGGATCTTCCACGCCTATCGGGCCAGGTGTGTGGCCCGGGGCGGAGCGGATCCGCCCGCCCGGGGGAGAATGGCCGGGTGACACTCCGGGCCGCCCTGGCACCACTGACCAGTGGCGCAACCTACCGCCGGGGAGTGTTCCTGCTGCTCGGCGGCGTACTCATGCTGCCGTACCTGCTGCTGGGCACGGTCTTCGCCGAGATGCTGGGCAGCTCCGAGGTGCCCCGTCCGGCGGTACTGCTGCTGCTCGCGGCCGCCACGGTGATCGCCGCCGTACCGCTGTTCCTGCGCGGTACCCGGGCGCTGGAGATCGCCGCAGCGCGTACCCTGCTCGACGCCGACCTGGCCGAGCCGGTGGCCGACGGCCGGATCGACCGGGAGACCCGGTTGCGCAGCGCCCTCTGGATCGGCGTCCACCTGGTCTCCGGCGGCCTGGTCGGGTTCGCGTTGATCGCCACACTGCCGATGGCGCTGGTCTTCCTCTTCGTCCAGCTCGGCATCGGCGCCGAGGCCCTCGACGGAGCGCGGATCGGCCCGCTCGCCGACTGGCACCGGGGCTGGCTCAGCCTGGTCGGGCTGGGCGTGCTGGTGCTGCTCGGCTACGCGGTCGCCGGGCTCGGCGCGCTGGCCAGGCTGATGGCGCCGGTACTGCTCGGCCCCTCCCAGACCGAGCGGATCGCCGCGCTCGAACAGCAGGCCGCCCGGCTCGCCGAACGCAACCGGCTGGCCCGGGAACTGCACGACTCGGTCGGGCACGCGCTCACCGTCGCCACCCTCCAGGCGGCAGCCGCCGGCGAACTGCTGGAGACCGACCGGGAGTTCGTCCGGCGGGCGCTGCGGGCGATCGAGGAGACCGGCCGGTCGGCGATGGCCGACCTGGACCACGTACTCGGGCTGCTCCGGCGGGACGAGGCCGAGCCGGCCGGTGCGGCGGAGACCGCCGACGGCGGTGCCGGGCCGCCCCGGGCGCCGCAGCGTACCCTGCACGAGCTGGACCGGCTGGTGACCGACACCCGGGCGACCGGCCTCGCGGTCAGCGCCGAGCTGGCCGGCGACCTCGGCGCGGTGCCGGCGGTGGTGTCCCGGGAGGGCTACCGGATCGTCCAGGAGGGACTCACCAACGCCGCCCGGCATGCCAACCGCCGGCCGGTGCGATTGCGCGTCGCGGCCCACGACGACACCCTGGAGATCGAGCTGGTCAACCCGATCGGACCGGTCGACGTGCCAGGCGAGGCGTCCGCACCGGTACAGCGGCGACCCGGGCGGCGGGGCCGAGGGCTGGCCGGCATCCGGGAACGGGTCGTCCTGCTCGGCGGCCGGGTCAGCGCAGGGCCCGAGGACGGCAACTGGCGGATCGCGGTCTCGTTGCCCACCGGCACCGGCACCGGCACCGGCACCGGCACCGGCACCGGCACCGGCACCGGCACCGGCATGCGAGCGGGCCGGCAGGACGCGGCTGAGCGGCGCGGATTGGAGCGGACGTGACCGTCACGGTGCTGGTCGTGGACGACGACGAGCTGATCCGGGTCGGCCTGCGGGCGATCGTCGACGCGCAGCCGGACCTGACAGTCGTCGGCGAGGCCGCAGACGGGGCCGAGGTGCCGCCGCTTGTCGCCCGACTCCGCCCCGACGTGGTGCTGATGGACGTCCGGATGCCGGCCATCGACGGCATCCAGGCCACCCGGCACCTGCTCGCCACCTCGGCCGAACCGCCCCGGATCCTGGTGGTCACCACCTTCGAGAACGACGAGTACGTCTACCAGGCGCTCCGGGCCGGCGCACACGGCTTCCTGCTCAAGCGGGCCCGCCCGACCGAGATCGTCGACGCGATCCGGGTGGTCGCCAAGGGGGAGTCGCTGCTCTTCCCGGCGGCGCTGCGCCGGCTCGTCGCGACGCACGCCACCGGCCCGGCCGGCGACCGGCTCGACCGGGCCCGGCTCACCGAACGGGAGGCGGAGGTGCTGCGGCTGATGGCCACCGGCCTGTCCAACGCCGAGATCGCCGCCGAACTGGTGCTCGGCGTCGAGACCGTCAAGACGCACGTCGGCAACGTACTGGCCAAGCTCGGTGCCCGGGACCGCACCCAGGCGGTGATCGCCGCGTACGAGGCGGGTTTCGTGGTGCCGTCGCCGGGAGGCTGAGAACCCGCCGGATTTTCCCGGTGTCCCGGGCAACCAGTTCCGGTCCCGCCGCGCACCTAACCGGTGAGAGGAGCGGGATGCGAGGCGACGACGAGGATCGGCGCGAGTTCAGCGAGTACTTCGCGGCGCGGCGGGACACGGTGCGGCGGTCGGCGTACCTGATGTGCGGGGACTGGCACTGGGCCGACGACCTGGCCCAGGCCGCGTTCATCCGGCTGGCGTCGGCGTGGCACCGGGTACGCGACCCGCAGGCGTTGGACGCGTTCCTGCGCACCTGCCTGGTCCGGTCGTACCTGGCGGAGACCAGGCGGGTGTGGCGGCGCCGCGAGCGGGTGGTCGCCGAGCCACCCGAGCTGGCCGGGCCGGACGACGACGCGGAGCGCGCCACCCGGCGGGTGGTCTTCGCCCGCGCGCTGCGGGAGGTGCCGCCCCGGCAGCGGGTGACGCTGATCTGCCGCTACTACCACCAGCTCGACGTCGCCGAGACGGCCGCCGTGCTGGGTTGCTCGGAGGGGACGGTGAAGAGCCAGACCGCCCGGGGACTCGCCACGCTGCGCCGGCTGCTCGGCGACGCCGTACCGCCGGAGAGGCTGGTCCCGGTGCCGGCGGAGAGGCTGGTCCCGGTGCCGGCGGAGGGCAGGAGATGACCGGGCGGAGGAGAGGAGCACCAGAGGACATGACCGAGCTGCGGGAACTCTTCGAGGACGCGGCCCCGGCGCCGCCACCGACCCGGTTGCTCGCCGACGAGGTGTACGCGGCGGGCCGGCGCCGGCTGCGCCGCCGACGCGCCGCAGCCGCCGGTACCGCGTTCGGGGCGACCGCGGTGGTGGCCGCCACCGCCGCCCTGGTGGCGTTGCCCGCAAGCACGCCGGCCCCGCCCGAACAGGCGGCGGCGCCCGGCACCGCCGGGCAACCCGGTCGACTGCCGCACCAGGGAACGACCCAGTCGATCTGGGCCGCCGATCCCCGGCACGTCTACCTCGGGCTGTCGACCTGCGAGCAGGGCGGCCCGTGCAAGACCACCTGGCAACTGGTCGGCACGGACGACGGCGGCCGGACCTGGACCGAGCGCGGCGACCCCGGATGGTTCATCGGAATGCAGGTGTTCGGCCCCGGGCTGCTGCTTGTCGACCGGCCGGCGGATCCGTCGGGAGCCGGGGCGTGGACGCTGCTGGCGAGCCGGGACGGCGGGCGGACCTGGCGGGCCACCGGCACCGGTCCGGCGGTGCCGGCGGTGGCACCGGGCAGCCACGCCGTCTGCCGACCCGACGTCGGGTCCGAGGGCGGGTCCGACGACGGGTCCGACGCGACAGCGGACGCGGGCTCGTCGGAGCCGATCCCCGGGACCGAACCGTGCCGGGTGTACGCCTTCGACCCGGTCGCCAACCGGATCTCGCCGCTGGCCGTCCAGCCGCCGTCGACGCTCGTCGACCGCCAGGTGATCGAGCAGGGCGACGGCCGGCTCCGGGTCTCCGGCTACGACCGGGAGTCCCACCGGCCGTCGATCGTGACGAGTACGGACGGCGGCCGGAGCTGGTCCAGCCACATCTTCACCGAGGCGTCGGAGTGCGGCGCGGACAACTGTCCGATGGTGCAGGTGGCCACCGGCCCCGGCGGGGTCGACCACGCGATGCTGACGGACGGGCGGGACCGGGCGGTCTACCGGTACACCACGGCCGGGGACTGGCAGCGACGCGAGGCGGCGGACCGGATCCCGTACGAGGGCGCCGACTCCGGGTCGTTCGTCACCCCGGACGGCAGCCACGTCGTCTACCAGGCGCCCGTCGGCCGGGCCGGTCCGGGCAGCACGTACCGGTTCTGGGCCGCCCGGCCGGGTGCACCGGACTACCGACCGGTCGAACTCGCCGGCCTGCCCCGGATCTTCAGCCCGGTGCGGCGTACCCCGGACGGCTGGCTCTACGCCCGGGGCGACGGCGACGTCAGCTACGGCTCGACCGACGGCTGGCACTGGGAACCGCTGAACGTCCGCTGACGGCCGGCGGACGTGTCGAAGCGAGCAGCCCGCCCCCGCTGGTCAGACAGCGGGGGCGGGCTGCTTCGCCGGTTCGGTGGCCTCGGGTCGGTGGGTCAGCCCACCGAGAGGGTCTGGATGGTGATCTCCTGGTTCGGTTTCCCGCCGCCGGCCGAGATCGAGTTGTCGTGGCCACCGGCGGCCACCCGGTCCACCACGTCGAGCCCGGTGGTGACGGTGCCGAACGGGGTGTAGAGCGGCTGGAGCCCGCTCGAACTGTCCCGGAAGATGATGAAGAACTGGCTGCCGTTGCTGCCCGGCTCGCCGGTGTTCGCCATCGCCACCACGCCCCGGCCGTACTGCGCGCCGCCCAGGTTCTCGTCGGTGAACCGGTAGTCGGGGCCGCCCAGCCCGGTGCTGCTGGGGTCGCCGCACTGGAGCACGAAGATGCCCTCGGTGACGAGGCGGTGGCAACTGCTGCCGTCGAAGAACTTCCGGTCGGCGAGGTGCTGGAAGCTGGCGACGGTGCACGGGGTGCGCGAGCGGTCCATGCTGATCTCGATCTGGCCGAGGTTCGTGCTCATCCGCATCGTGGCGGTGCCGGCGGCCGGCGCCCCGTCGAAGTCGGGCAGCCCGACGGGTTTCGTCTGGGCGTGCGGCTGGGTGACGGTGCCGGCGCACTGCGCCGACGTGGTGCCCGGCCCGTCCGGGGTGTCCGTGCCGCCGCCGCCCGCGTCCAGCCTGCCGTCGCGCAGGTAGAAGACCACCGCGCCGACGCAGCCGACGCCGAGGCAGAGCACGGCGACCACCGCCGCGGCCACCAGCCCGATCACCAGCGGGCGCCGGTTCGGCTTCGGTGGCGCCCCCGTCTGGTACGCCGGAGCGGGCGGGACGGGACCGTGCGGCGGCGGTTGGGCCTGCGGCTGATTCACCCGGCCAGCCTACCGACAGTGCCCGGCTCAGCGGTCCTGCCGCCGCTTCCGGGCACCGTGCCGGTGAGGCTCACCGGGTAAACTCTCGGCCGCAACCCGGTATGTTCAGCGTCTTGCCGATTGTGGAGCTGATGTCGTGACCTCGCCCAGTTACGGAAACCGGCCCGCGATCCAACAGGACGTGCCCACCTCGGCCCGGATGTACGACTACTGTCTCGGCGGCAAGGACAACTTCGCCGTCGACCGGGAGGCGATGGAGGTCGTTTCCAGCCACTTCCCGGAGGGACTGGACGCGGCCCGCAACAACCGGCTCTTCCTCTATCGGGTGGTCCGCTATCTGGCCCGGGACGCCGGCATCCGGCAGTTCCTGGACATGGGCAGTGGGTTGCCGACGCAGGCCAACGTGCACCAGGTCGCCCAGCAGTTCCAGCCGGACGCCCGGGTGGTCTATGTCGACAACGACCCGATCGTGCTGGCCTACGGCCAGGCGCTGCTCGCCGACGAACACAGCACGACGGTCATCGCGGCCGACATGACCGAGACCGAGCCGATCCTCACCGACCCGGAGACGCGGCGGCTGATCGACTTCTCCGAGCCGGTGGCCACGCTCTTCCTCTCCATCGGGCACTCCATCGTCGACGACGGGATCCTGCGGACCATGCTCCGGACCGTCTGGGACGCGGTCGCCCCCGGCAGCTATCTCGTCTTCTCCCAGATGTGCGGCATCGACCGGGCGGCGGTGGACGAGGGGAACGAGATGTCGCGCAACCTGGGGCTGGTGTGGCGGAACCGTACCCCGGAAGAGGTCGCCGAGCTGCTGCGCGGGATGGACCTGGTGGAGCCCGGTCTGGTCGAGGTCGTCGACTGGCATCCCGACCCGGACCAGCCGCCGTTGGCGCAGGTCGACGAGCCGTTGCGCCCCTTCCTGGGCGCCAGCAGGAAGAACCGGCGGGTCATGGAGTACGGCGCTGTGCTGCGCAAGCCCTGAGTACTCCCCGCGCGCTGACCGCGCGACTCGAACTACCGCCGGGTCAGCTCGCTGACGAAGGCCCGCCACGCGTCCGGCCCGAAGGCCAACACCGGTCCACCCGGGTCCTTGCTGTCCCGCACGGCCACGACGCCCGGCAGATTGTCGGCCACCTCGACACAGTTGCCGCCGGTGCTGTTGCTGCGGGTGCACTTGCGCCACCTGGCTCCGGTCAGATCCACGTCTCCGCCACCTCTGCGATCAGGTCGAGCGACTGCTGGTGCGGCAGTGCCACGCTCCGGACGGTCTCCCAGACGTCGATCATATAGTTGACGTACTCGGCGCGGTCGTCCATCTGGCCGTGCCGGTGCCCGTCGAAGTAGACGAGCGTCTCGCCGGCCGGTGAGGTGGCCAGCACGAAGGAACCGTCCAGCCCGGCGTAGGCGCCGGCCGAGGCCGGCACGACGTGGATCCGCACCTGTGGCACGTTGGTGCCGGTCTTGACCAGGTGCAGCAACTGTTCGCGCATCACGGCCCGGTCGCCGACGGGGCGACGGAGCACGTACTCGTCGAGCACGAAGGTGAGCAGCGGCGGCTTGGCCCGCGCGACGATCTCCTGCCGGTCCAGTCGCGCGGTCACCTGCTCCTCGACCTCTTCGGCGGAGAGCAGCCCCGGTCCGGAGAGGACCGCCCGGGCGTACGCCTCCGTCTGCAGGAGACCCGGCACGTAGGCCGGCTCAAAGGACCGCAGGGCTTTCGCCTCCTGTTCCACGCCGGCCCATTCCCGGAAGTAGTGCACGACGATCTCCCGGCTGATCCGCTTCTGGATGCGTACCAAACGGCCGTCCGTGTTGAAGACCGCGTCGCAGCGGCGGGCGAAGTCGATGCTCGGCCGGCGCTCGCAACCCTCCACCTTGGCGACCATCGGCTGGGAGTAGTTGATCGTCTCGGCCAGCGCGGCCTGGGACATGCCGGCGGCGGCCCGGGCGAGGCGTAACTCCTCGGCGAAGTGTTCGAGCATCGGAGATCGTTCCACTATGACCCCTCCATGACGGCGGCATACCTGGCGGGACAGGCTCGGATACGCACTGCTCGTACCGATCGAGAAGCTCCCCAGCGTAGTGCTCCGCACAGCAGAGTGTCACTAGCGGAACCGCTCGGAGCCATGGCCTCGGAAAGGACGGGCGGAACCGCGCGGGGGCCGTCGGTTTCCCTTCCCCACCCGAGGCGGCCCCCGCTCCACCCAACGAGGAGGTGCCGGGCGTGAGCTGGTTTCGACGTACCCCGAGAATCCACCGTCGGGACTGGCGGCGGCTCTGGCGGTACTGCCGGTGCGGGCACCGCTGGGGGTGTCTCGGTCTGCTCCCGCCGCAGGTCCCGGCGTCGCCGCCACCCGTTCCGGTGCCGCCCGAGCCGAGGCCGTCGGTGCGTGGGCGGGTACGGCCGGCGAACCAGGGGCAGTTGCGGGACTGGAACGTCCCGACCGGCGTGAACGGCGCTCGGCATGCCGGCCGTCGGGTGCCGGCCAAGATCGAGCCGTCCCGCCACACCGGTTGGTCAAGGGGCGGCAAGCGGTGACCGGGCCCGCGCCGGGCGGTCGACGTACCGGTCGGGAGGCGGACGGACGGCCGGAACGGGCGCATCTGCCGCAACGGCCGGCCTGGCTCTGCCGGGCCTGTGGGGTGGAGTGGCCCTGCCTGGCCGAGGCGTTCGCGGCGGCGATGGGGGACCTCTACCTGCTCAATCCCGAGCCGGGGCCGGACCCGGCCCGGATGTACGCCCGGTTCCTGGGCTGGGTCGCTCCGCGCATGGAGATCATCCGGCGGCGGGAGCAGGCGTCCGGCTTCGCCGATCCCGCCGGCCCCGCCGACCCGTCCGGTTCAGTCGGGCAGCCGGGCGAGGGATAGTTTCGCCAGGATCTCGTCCACCGTCTCGTCCGGCGTCTGGTCGGAGTTGTCCAGCCAGAGGCCGAGCCGGGGTGTGCCGTCGCGCACGGCCGAGTCGAGCGCCCGCACCGTCCACGCGCCGTACCCCGATTTGGTCCGGCCCTGCTCGCGGCGGTGGATCACCTCCGGACGGGGCACCAGCACGACGGCGAAGCGCGGCCGGGTGGCGACCAGGCCCAGGTAGTCGGCCCAGACGGGACCGAGGACGACATCCTGGAGTACCGCCGTGAAGCCGGCCCGGGCGTAGCCGTCGGCGGTCGCGGCGGCGAGCTGATAGCGCAACCGGAGCTGCCCGGCGGCCTCGTCCGGCTCCTCCGGGGTGAACTCCCGACGGCCCGAGACGATCATCCGGCGGAAGGCGTCACCCCGGACGTGCGCGGCCCGGGGCAGCCGCTCGGCGAGCCGCTGGGCCACGGTGGACTTGCCGGTGGCCATTGCCCCGGTCAGCACCAGCACGGCGGACGACAGTTCGATCATCTCAGCGACCGAAGGTACCGCACGCTGGCCTGCGGCCCAGCGGGTCGTTCAGCACTGGGTGGCTGTTTCGAACTGCGCTGCGCCGTCCTCTCCGAGCCCAGCAAACCCCCGTGTACTAGCGTCAGAGCTGTGACGAATCGCATCTCCCCGTACGAACCCCTGACGCTGGAGCGCCTCGGCGTACTGCTCGCCGGGGCCGACGAGGTGCGGCGGTGGCGGCTCGTGGCGGAGTTCCTGGAAGAATACCGGTGGGAACCAGTCGACTCTCGCCGAGATCTTTTGACGACGGAGCCGGCTCCCACCGGAGACGAGCGCTGGGACGTGTTTCTCGCAGCCCTGGCAGAGCATCTGTCGGCGAAAGACGGACGCGGTGCGCCGCGGTGGGTTGAGTCGCGTTCGCTGCGGCGGCTCTGGTTTCCCTTCAATACCCGAGCGGCCCGGGTCGATGCGATGGTGCACGCCCCAGCCGCGTTTCGACGTCGCGGCGTATACGTTGCCGCCCAGGAGTTGAACGTCGCGTGAGCGCTGCCGATCCGCTGTTGGATCGTGCTGCGATCGAGGATGCCTTTCGCCGGCTGGGAGATCGGCTGGCCCGGCGCGGGGTTGTTGCAGACTTGTACGTTTTTGGTGGCGCGGCCATGGCCCTGGCTTACGATGCCCGTCGGGCGACCCGCGATATCGACGCCGTGTTCCGACCGCACGGCATAGTGCTGGACGAAGCTCGGGTGGTCGCCGACGAACTGGGCCTTCCGTACTAGTGGCTCAACGAGCAGGCGAGTGCTTATGTTGCACCCGGCGGCGATGCGACCGCCCCACGCGTCTTCGATCACCCCGGACTGCGGGTCGGGCTCAACCCCGTGACGTCGGGTCGAACTGGGCGCTGTAGGCGGCGGCGCCGGCCACCGACTCGGCGCCGAAGGTGACGTGCCCGACCGGCACCCGCCCGCCCACCGCCTCGATCACCTGGGCGACGGCCGGCACCGGGAAGCCGCCGCACAGTTCGATAAGCCCGACGCCCTCCTCGACCAGTTCCAGGGCGATCGACGCGGCCAGCGACTCGTCCGGTACGGGCACCAGCGTGGTGCGCTGGCCGGCGCGGTCCAGCACCACCCGGTCGGCGACCGGATCGGCGCCGGGCTGTCCGTAGATGTACGCCCAACTGGTACTCACCTCGACAACTCCTTCGTCCGCTCGGAGGACACCATCGTCGTACCTCAATGGTGGTTGAGGTCAACCCGTTCCCTCCGGTGGGGGAAGCGGGTCACTCCGGTACGTGAGGTGGGCGGGGGCGCGGGCCCGGATGGTGGGGACATCGGGGCTGGCCAGCGGGTGCGGCCCGGCTACGTCGAGGAGGCAACCACGATGGTCAACGTCGAACAGGTCGGCCGGGCGGAGGACCGGACCGCCGAGCGGCGCCGGTACCGGACCGGCTACCTGGCCGCCGGCAGCAGCGCACTGCTCGGGTCGCTCGCGCTGGTCTGGACCGTCACCGGTCGCGGCTACCCGTTCGGCACCGCCGACCCGGACGGGGCCGGCAGCCTGCTCTGGCGGGTACCGGCCGAGGTCGGTGCGCCGCTCTTCGCGGTACTGCTGCTCGGCGCGGCGGTCACCGCGCTGGCGACGACCGGCCCGCACGCGGTACGCCCGCCCGGGGCGGCCCGGCGCGCGCTGCTCGGCTACGGCTGGCTGGCGGTGGCCGTACTGCTGCTCGTCGTGCCGGACGTGCAGGTGCTCACCTATCTCGGGTACGCCCCGATGTTGATCGGAGGGTTGCCGTTCGGCTGGCCGCCGGTGGACCACTCCGAACTGTTCACCCTGGCGCTCGGCTACAAGGTGCTCTCGGTCGCCACCGGGCTGCTGCTGGCCCGGACCGTACTCGCCTGGCAGTTCCGTACCGCCGGAGCCTGCCCGTGGTGCGGGCGCCGGGCCGGCGGGGCGGGCTGGACCTCGGCGGAGTCGGCGGCCCGCTGGGGGCGGTGGGCCGTCGGGATAGCGGCGCTGATCCCGGTGCTCTACGCGGTCACCAGGTTCGCCTGGGCGGCCGGCATCCCGCTCGGGATCACCGACGGGTTCCTCCGCGAGATGCACCGGACCGGGCTGGTCTGGGCCGGCGCCGGCCTGGCCGCGTTCGGGGCGGTCGGTGCGGTGCTCACCCTCGGGCTGGTGCAGCGGTGGGGCGAGCGGTTCCCGGGCTGGATGGTCGGGCTGGCCGGCCGGCGGGTGCCGGTCAAGCTGGCCGTGGTCCCCGCCACCGGGGTCGCGGTGGCGGTCACCGCCGCCGGGCTGGCCCTCTACGGGCAGCCGGAACTCCTCGCCGAACTGGGCGGCGGCAGCCTGACGCTGATCCCGATGGCGCTCTGGCCGGTCTGGGGGATCGCGCTCGGCGCCGCCACCCTCGCCTACCACCTGCGCCGCCGGGGCGCCTGTGCCCACTGCTGACCAGCGCGGCGGCCGACCGGCGGCGGGGACCCGCTCAGTCGCCGCCGCGCTGGGAGAGCAACGTGCCGACGATCACACCGCCCAGCACACCGAACGCGATCCCCAGCCCGATGTTGCCGATCAGCAGCCCGAACAGCACCCCGGCGGACACCCCGAGGCCGATCGCGATGCCGAGCTTCGTCCCGGTTTCGCTTGGTGTGCTCATGACCCTCCCCGTTTCGTGAACGGGCCGGCGGTACCGGCTGATCTTGACAGCTCGGTGCGCGACCCGCGATCGACACGATCGAGAGCTAGCGTAGGTGCGTGACGGAAACTTCCCAGGTCCCACCGACCCCGCCGGCCGAGCTGCCGGGCACCCTCGGCGCGCTGCGCGCCGCCGGGCACCGGTACCGGACCGTCAAGCAGGAACTCCGGGACAACCTGCTGGCCCGGCTCCGGACCGGGCAGCCCCGCTTCCCGGGCATCGTCGGCTACGACGAGACCGTGCTGCCCGAGGTGGAGCGGGCGCTGCTGGCCGGGCACGACATGGTGCTGCTCGGCGAGCGCGGCCAGGGCAAGACCCGGCTGATCCGCGCCCTGGGCCAGCTCCTCGACGAGTGGACCCCGGTGATCCGGGGTTCGGAACTGAACGAGCACCCGATGCACCCGCTGACCCCGGCGGCCCGCCGGGCGGTGCGGGAGGCCGGCGACGAACTGCCGGTCGGCTGGCTGCACCGGTCGATGCGGTACGGCGAGAAGCTCGCCACCCCGGACACCAGCGTCGGCGACCTGATCGGCGACGTGGACCCGATCCGGGTGGCCCAGGGGCGTACCCTCGGCGACCCGGAGACGATCCACTTCGGGCTGGTACCCCGGACCAACCGGGGCATCTTCGCGGTCAACGAGCTGCCCGACCTGGCCGAGCGGATCCAGGTGGCGCTGCTCAACGTGCTGGAGGAACGGGACATCCAGGTACGCGGCTACCAGCTCCGGCTGCCGCTGGACCTGCTGCTGGTGGCGAGCGCCAACCCGGAGGACTACACCAACCGGGGCCGGATCATCACCCCGCTCAAGGACCGGTTCGGCGCCGAGATCCGCACCCACTACCCGCTCGACCTGGAGCTGGAGCTGGAGCTGATCCGGCAGGAGGCGGAGCTGGTCGCGGCGGTGCCGGAGCACGTGATCGAGGTGCTGGCCCGGTTCGCCCGCGCGGTGCGGGAGTCCCCGGCCGTGGACCCGCGCTCCGGCGTCTCGGCCCGGTTCGCGATCGCCGCCGCCGAGACCGTCTCGGCCGCCGCACTGCGCCGGGCCGGGCTGCTCGGTGCCGGTGGCCCGGACGGGCAGCCGGCGGCGCCGGCCGACACCGAACCGGTGGCCCGGGTCGGCGACGCGGTCTCGGTGACCAGCACCCTGCGTGGCAAGGTCGAGTTCGAGAGCGGCGAGGAGGGCCGGGAGGTCGAGATCCTCGGCCACCTGCTCCGGACCGCCACCGCCGAGACCTTCCGGGCCCGGCTGGCCGGGCTGGACGTCTCCGGCTTCACCGCGCTGGTCGCCGACGGTGCGGTCGTCGAGACCGGCGAGCTGGTCGGCCCGACCGAGCTGCTCAGGCAGGTCGGCACCGTGCCGGGGCTGGCGAAGGCGCTGGACCGGCTCGGGCTCGGCGACGCGCCGACGCCGGCCGAGGCGGCGGCCGGGATCGAGTTCGTACTCGAAGGGTTGCACCTGACCCGGCGGCTGGCCAAGGACGTGACCGACGAGGGACGTACCCGCTACGGCGGGCGCAGCCCCGACGGCGGCCGGAGCCCCGGCGAGCGCTCGGCCCGCGACGACGACTGGGCCTGACCGTGGCCGGCGGAAACCGTTTCCGGTACGGCTCCTGGCGCGGTGGTCCCGACCCGCTCGCCCCGCCCTACGACGTGCGGGCCGCGGTCGACTCGGTCGGCTCCGAGGTGCTGTCCGGCGGCAGCCTGCGGGAGGCGCTGCGCAACCTGCTGCGGCGCGGCCCGCAGGGCCGGGGTGGCCTGGACGACCTGGTCGCCCGCGCCCGGCGGCTGCGCCGGGAGGCGCTGCGCCGGGGTGACCTGGACGGCGCGGTGACCCGGTCCCGGGCCCTGCTCGACCAGGCGCTGGCCGCCGAGCGCGACGAGCTGCGCGGCCGGGACGACGACGACGCCCGGTTCGCCGAGGCGGTACTCGACAACCTGCCCTCCTCGACCGCGCGGGCGGTGGAGGAACTGGCCGGCTACGAGTGGGTCAGCGACGAGGCGCGGGCCGCCTACCAGCAGATCCTCGACGGGCTGCGCCGGGACGTGCTGGAGCAGCGGTTCAGCGGGTTGCGCGACGCGATGCAGGGCGCCGCCGCGAACCCGGCCGCCCAGCGCCGGCTCGCCGAGATGCTCGGCGACCTCAACGACCTGCTGGCCCGGCACGACCGGGGCGAGGACACCACCGACGCGTTCGCCGAGTTCATGCGGCGGCACGGCGAGTTCTTTCCGGAGAATCCGGGCACGGTGGACGAGCTTGTCGACGCGCTGGCCCGGCGGGCCGCCGCGGGGGAGCGGCTGATGCGTTCGCTGTCGCCGGCCCAGCGCGAGGAGCTCTCCCGGCTGATGGAGTCCTCGCTCGGCCCGGAACTGGCCGGGCAGCTCTCCGCGCTGGACGCCAACCTGCGCTCGCTCCGCCCCGACCTGGCCTGGGACCGCCGGGAGCGGGTCCGGGGCGACCAGCCGCTCGGCTACGGCGAGGCGGCCGGGGCGCTCGGTGAGATCGCCGACCTGGACGACCTGCTGGACCAGCTCGGCCAGGAGCACCCGGGGGCGACCCTGGACGACATCGACGTGGAGTCGGTGCGGCGCAACCTGGGCCGGGACGCCGCCGACGACGTACGCCGGCTGCGCGAGCTGGAGCGGGAGCTGCGCCGGCAGGGCTGGCTGACCCGGGGCGCAGACGGGCTGGCCCTGAGCCCGAAGGCGTTGCGCCGGCTCGGCGGTACCGCCCTGCGCCGGATCTTCGCCGAACTCTCCACCGGCCGGCAGGGGCAGCACGAACTGCGCTCGGCCGGTGCCGCCGGTGAGGTGACCGGCGCCTCCCGCCCGTGGGAGTACGGCGACGAGCAGCCGCTCGACGTGGTGCGTACGCTGGCCCGCGCGGTCCGGCGCGGCGGTGCCGGGGTGCCGGTGGCGCTGGCGGTCGAGGACTTCGAGGTGGTGGAGACCGAGCGGCGCGCCTCGGCGGCGGTGGCGCTCTGCGTCGACCTCTCCTTCTCGATGATCTCGGAGGGGCGCTGGGGGCCGATGAAGCAGACCGCGCTGGCGTTGTCACACCTGATGGCCACCCGCTTCCCGCAGGACGCGTTGCAGATCATCGGCTTCGGCCGGGAGGCGATGCCGCTGACCCAGCAGGAGCTGGCCGGGGTGGAGCCGGACATGGTGCAGGGCACCAACCTGCAACACGCGCTGATGCTGGCCGGCCGGCACCTGCGCCGGCATCCCGGCGCCGAGCCGGTGGTGCTGGTGGTCACCGACGGCGAACCGACCGCACACCTCGATCCGGAACTCGGCGGCGGGGTCTTCAACTGGCCGTCGCTGCCGGAGACCATCCAGTTGACGGTCGCCGAGGTGGACAAGCTGACCCGGTACGGCGCCACGATGAACCTCTTCATGCTCGGCGAGGACCCCGGGCTGCGCCGGTTCGTCGACGCGATGGCGCGACGCTGCGGCGGCCGGGTCTTTACCCCGGACCTCGACGACCTCGGCGAGTACGTCGTCTCGGACTACCTGCGGTCCCGGCGCGGCCGGCGGCCGAACGGCTGACGGTGGGAGCGTTCCCATAATCCGGGACGTCATGATCTAGAAATCACCCGCAGCATTACCTTCCTGTTAACCGATGGGAGTAAATATGCTGCGTGGTCAATTCTTCGGGCGGCTCTGCCTGGCCGGTACGGCCGCCCTGATCGCCCCGCTCGTCACCTTCGGCGCGCCGCCAGCGGCCGGCCAGCCCGCCCCGGACCGTGCCGCCACCCTCGCCGGGCAGGCCGCCCCGGGCGGCGTCGCGGCGGCGGCGGTCCCGCTGGACCAGCTCACCGTCAGCACCACCCAGCTCGCCTTCGGGCTGCAACGGCCGACCGCGATCTTCGGCCTCGACGACGGCAGCGACCGGCTGCTGATCGCCGAGAAGCAGGGGACGATCCGGGTCTACCACCCGGAGACCGGGCTGGCCGCCGCGCCGCTGCTGGACATCCGGGACCGGGTCGACACCTCCGGCAACGAGCGCGGCCTGCTCGGCCTGGCCACCCCGGCGAACTTCGCGCAGACCCGGACGCTGTACGTCAGCTACACCGCCCTGCCCGACGGCGCGGTCACGCTCTCCCGGTTCACCCTCGACTCGGCCGGACAGAACCCGATCCCGCCGGAGGGGGAGCAGGTGATTCTGAGCCAACCGCACAGCGAGTACTCCAACCACAACGGCGGGCACGTCACCTTCGGCCCGGACGGTCACCTCTACTGGAGTCTCGGCGACGGCGGCGGCTCGGACGACGTACTCAACTCCGGGCAGAACCTGAACACCCTGCTCGGCAAGATCCTCCGGCTCGACGTCAGCCGCTCCTGCGACGGTCGGCCGTACTGCGTACCCGCCGACAACCCGTTCGTGGGCACCGCGAACGCCCGGCCGGAGATCTGGGCGTACGGGCTGCGCAACCCGTGGAAGTTCTCGCACGACCTGGGCGGGGACGGGTCGCTCTGGATCGCCGACGTCGGCCAGGGCACCTACGAGGAGATCGACCACCTGCGGGCGGACCAGGGCGGCGCCAACCTCGGCTGGTCGTGCCGGGAGGGGCCGCAGGTCTTCGACCCCGACCGCTGCCAGGCCGGCGCGCAGTACGTCGAGCCGGTCTACTCGTACCGCACCTCCACCGACGGCTGCGCCGTGATCGGCGGGTACGTCTACCGGGGCCAGGAGTACGCCGACATCGCCACCGGCACCTACCTGGCCACCGACTACTGCTCCGGTACGGCATTCGTGGTCCGGCCCCCGGCCAGCCCCGGCGGTGCGTACGCCACCCGGGCACTCACCGAGTTGACCATCCAGCCGACGAGCCTCGGCCAGGACGCGAACGGCGAGCTGTACCTGGTCAACGACCTGCCCGGCCAGCTACACAGGATCGAGTTCGGCAGCACCGCCCCGCCGGCCGCCTGCCTGGTCGGCTACCGGGTCGACCAGCAGTGGGGGACCGGCTTCAACGCCACCGTGACGGTCACCAACACCGGCACCGAGCCGGTCAGCGGCTGGACGGTGGGCTGGACCTTCCCGGGGGCGCAGCGCGCCGGCACCTTCTGGAACGCCACCGGCAGCCAGTCCGGCGCGGTGGTGACCGCCCGGAACGCGAGCTGGAACCCGAGCATCCCGCCCGGCGGCAGCGTCACGTTCAGCTTCCTGGCCAGCAACACCGGCCCGAATCCGGCACCGACCAGCTTCACCCTGAACGGCAACACCTGCGGCTGAGCCCGACGGAGAGGGGACTCCCGCCCCCGGTTGTGGCGGGGGTCCCCTCATCAGCCCGAAGGTGCCCGGAAGGTGCGGCGGTAGGTGCTCGGCGGCACGCCGATCCGCTGGTGGAGCTGCTGGCGCAGCGCGGCGGCGGTGCCGAAGCCGGACCGCCGGGCCACCTGGTCGACGCCGAGGTCGGTGCTCTCCAGCAGGATCCGGGCCTGCTCGGTGCGCTGCCGCAGCAGCCACTGTGCCGGGCTGAGCCCGGTCTCCTCGCGGAACCTCCGGGTGAAGGTCCGGACGCTCATGCTGGCGTGCCCGGCCATCTGGGCCAGGGTCAGCGGCTCGTGCAGCCGGGCCTGGATCCACTCCCGGGTCCGGCCGGTGCCGGTGGCGGTCAGTTCGGGCAGCGGTCGCTCGATGTACTGCGCCTGCCCGCCGTCCCGCCAGGAGGGCACCACGCAGCGCCGGGCCGTCCGGTTCGCCACCCCGCTGCCGTGGTCGGTCCGGATCACGTGCAGGCACAGGTCGAGCCCGGCCGCCACCCCGGCCGAGGTGAGCAGGTCGCCGTCGTCGACGAAGAGCACCGCCGGATCCAGCCGTACGCTCGGGTGGAACCGGCGGAACCGGGCCGCGTACGCCCAGTGGGTGGTGGCCGGGCGGCCGTCCAGCAGGCCGGCGGCGGCGAGCACGAACGCACCGGTGCAGATCGACATGATCCGTGCGCCCCGCTCGTGTGCCGCCCGCAGTGCCGCCCGGATCTCCGGGTCGACGGTGCCCACGGTCAGCGGCGCACCGTCGTGGATGCCGGGCAGCACTATCGTGTCCGCCCCGGCCAGGATCTCCAGCCCGTGGTCCGGCAACACCTGGAATCCGGCGGTGCTGCGGACCGGCCGGCCGCCGACCGAGCAGGTGGTGATGGTGTAGAGCGACTCGCCGTCGGCGTTCCGGGCGGTGCCGAAGACCTGGGCCGGGGTGCCGAGGTCCAGCCCGACCACACCGTCCAGGGCGAGCACCACCACCCGGTGCGGCCGCACCGGTCGAATCCCTGGCGTGACTGTGGTCACCCGCTGCTCCGCTCTGCCGAGGACGTTGGCCCGATTATTGCGCATCATGGCTCTCCGGCCACTCGTCCCCGCACCCATCCGGCCCGCACACTCGTCCGGTGAGTCCTCGCCGCCGCCTGCACCCCGCCTGGATCGTCGCCGGCGTCGCCTTCGTCGCGCTGGTCGGCGCCGCCGGCTTCCGGGCCACCCCGTCCGTGCTGCTGCACCCGCTGCACGCCGAGTTCGGCTGGCCGCTCGCCACCATCTCCGCCGCGGTCTCGGTCAACCTGCTGCTGTTCGGGCTGACCGCACCCTTCGCCGCCGCCCTGATGGACCGGTTCGGCATCCGGCGGGTGGTGGCCGCCGCGCTGACCCTGGTCGCCGCCGGCAGCGGACTCACCGTGTTCATGCGGACCAGCGCCGAGCTGATCCTCTGCTGGGGCGTACTCGTCGGGCTGGGCACCGGGTCGATGGCACTCGCCTTCGTGGCCACGGTGACCGGGCGGTGGTTCGTCCGGCGCCGGGGGCTGGTCACCGGGGTACTCACCGCCGGAGGCGCCGCCGGGCAGCTCGTCTTCCTGCCGCTGCTGGCGAACCTGGTCGCGGCGTACGGCTGGCGGGCCGCCGCGCTCGTGGTGGCCGGCGCGACGCTGGCCGTCGTACCCCTGGTGGTGTGGCTGCTCCGCGACCACCCGGCGGATCTCGGGCTGCCTCCCTACGGCGCGACCGAGGTCGTGCCCGCGCCGGCCCGGACCGGCGGGGCGGCCACCCGGGCGCTGCGTGCGCTGCGCACCGCCGCCCGGACCCCGGCCTTCTGGCTGCTCGCCGGCGGCTTCGCGATCTGCGGCATGTCGACGAACGGCCTGGTCGGTACGCACTTCATCCCGGCCGCGCACGACCACGGGATGACCGAGACCGCGGCGGCCGGCCTGCTCGCCCTGGTCGGGCTCTTCGACATCGCCGGCACCATCGCGTCGGGCTGGCTGACCGACCGGTTCGACAGCCGGGTGCTGCTGGCCGCCTACTACGCGCTGCGCGGGCTGTCGCTGATGGTCCTGCCGAGCCTGTTCGGCGACTCGGCCCGGCCGAGCATGCTGGTCTTCGTGATCTTCTACGGGCTGGACTGGGTGGCCACCGTTCCGCCGACCGTGGCACTCTGCCGGGAGTACTTCGGGTCGAGTGGCGCCGTGGTGTTCGGCTGGGTCTTCGCTGCCCACCAGCTCGGCGCGGCGGTCGCGGCGACCGGTGCCGGGCTGATCCGGGACCAGCTCGGCAGCTACACCCTGGCCTGGTACGCCGCCGGGGCGCTCTGTGCCGCCGCCGCACTCTTCTCGATGCTGCTCCGCCGTCGCCCCGGCCAGCCCACCACCGCCCCGCCGCGGTCCGCCGGCAGCTCTACCGCCCCGGCCGTGCCCACCGGCGGCTCCGCAGCCCCGGCCGGGACAGCGGTGTCGGCAGGCTGACGGGACAGTGACGGCAACCCGACAGTCGATTACTCATCGTCACTACACCATTACTCTATGAATGCTGGTGTGCTCACCCTGATGGTTTCCGGGCCGGTCCCCGGTAGCCCGCGCGGCGACGCCGAGTCCGCCTCCGCCCTGGCCCGGGAACTGCACACCCGGACGATCCTGCACGTCGTCCGCTCCGGTGTCGACGATCCCGCCGGGCCGCCCGACCCGGCCCCGCCACCCCGGCCCGGCCGCTCCGACCCGGCACCCAGCCACAAGGGCGGCGGGCCCGGATCACTCGCCGAACTCGTGGTCACCGGGCTCTTCTCGGCCACCACCGTCGCGGCACTGGCCCAGGTCGCGGTCGCCTTCGTCGAACGCGGCGCCGCCCGCCGGATCACCCTGCGGGACGGCCGGCGCACCCTGACGATAAGCGCCCCCGGCGAGGACACCGAGCAGATGGTGGTCGAGTGGCTCGGCGTGCCGCCGACACAGAGTGGCACCGACTCCGGTGCCGATTAACCCGCCGGCCGGGCGTTACGCACTGCTCGTCGCCGTCGGCGAGTACGACGATCCGTCGCTGGACCAGCTCCGTGCCCCGGAGCAGGACGTGGAGCGGCTGGCGGCCGTCCTGGAGGACCCGTCGGTCGGCAACTTCACCGTCCGTACCTTGCAGGACCCCGCCGACCAGGAGGTACGCCGGGAGGTCGAGGACCTGCTCACCGACCGGGTGAACGACGACCTGGTGCTGCTCTACTTCTCCTGCCACGGCATCGTCGACCCGTTCCACCGGCTCTACTTCGCCGCCGCCAACACCGTGCGGACCCGGCCGGCCAGCACCGCCATCTCCCGCTCCTTCGTCAACGAGCAGCTGGAGGCGTGCCGGGCCGCCGCGAAGGTGCTCGTGCTGGACTGCTGCTTCGCCGGCGCCTTCGCCGAGGGCTTCAAGTCGGCCCCGCAGGGTGCGCTGGAGGGCCAGGTCGGCCGGGGGTACGTGGTGATCAGCGCCTGCGACAGCTACGAGTACGCCTTCGAGTCCGACGGCCTGGTCGAGTCCGCGCCCCGGGGCTCGATCTTCACCGACGTGCTGCTGGAGGGGCTGGCCACCGGCGGTGCCGACCTGGACGGCGACGGGCGGGTCGGTGCCGACGAGCTGTTCCGGTACGTCCACGACGGGGTGGTGCGCCGCCGGCCGGACCAGAAGCCGAAGTGGAGCGCGTACAACGCCGAACCGCACATCTACCTGGCCACCGTCCCGCCCACGGCGAACCTGCCCGGCACCGGCACCGAACCCGGCGAGGTGGCCGGGTCCGACCGGGCGGCGCCGCCCCGGCCCAGCAACTACACCCGGCACCAGGCGATCGTGGCCCGCGGCTTCCGGGCCGGCGCCGACCTGGTGCGCCGGACCTACGGGCCGCTCGGTCGACGGGTACTCGTCGAGGACGCCGCCGGGGCGTACCACGAGCTGGCCGACGCGGCGAGCGTGGTGCGGCTGTTCACCGCCTACGACACCCGGGACGCGATCGGCGCCGGCTATGTCCGGGAACTCGTGGAGGGGGTACGGCACCGGGTCGGCGACGGTGCGACAAGCACCGTGGTGCTGGCCCAGGCCATGCTGGACGGTGCCTCGGCGGCGCTGCGGGCCGGGGCGAACCCGGTGGCGCTGTGCCGGGGGATCGAGTCGGCCGCCCTGGCGGTCCTCGCCGAACTGGGTGACCTGGCCGTACCGGTGGAGACGAAGGAACAGCTCAGGATGGTCTCCACGATCGCCTCCGGTGACGAGGTGATCGGCGACCTGCTGGCCACCGCGATGGAACGGGTCGGCAAGGACGGCGTGGTGATCGTGGAGGAGAGCAACCTCTTCGGACTCGAACTCGAACTGACCCGGGGCACCCGGGTGCCGGCCGGGCACGTCTCGCCGTACTTCGTGACCGACCCGGAGGAGGCCGAGGCGGTACTCGACGACCCGTCGATCCTCATCGTCGACCAGCGGCTCTCCGCCGTACCCGAGTTGCAGCCGCTGCTGGACGAGGTCGGCCGCTCGGGCCGGCCGCTGGCGGTCTTCGCCCGGGACGTCCGGGACGCCGCGCTGACCGCCCTGATCGTCGGCAAGATGCGGCACACCCTCGACTCGGTCGCCGTCCGGCTGCCCTGGCCGGACGAGGAGCGCCGCACGGTGATGGCGGACCTGGCGCTGCTGACCGGGGCCCAGGTGGTCGGCGACGACGGGGGCGGGCTGGCCGCCGCCACCGCCCAGGTGCTCGGCGGCGCCCGCAAGGTGATCACCACCCGCCGGGACACCACTGTGGTGGACGGGGCCGGCGACCCCGCGCTGGCCCGGCGCCGGTCGCAGGGACTCCGGGCGGAGCTGGAGCGGCGGTCCGCCGGACACGACCGGGAGCTGCTGCGGGAACGGCTGGCCCGGCTCGGCGGCGGGGTGGCGGTGATCCGGGTCGGCGAGTCGGCCGAGGGGCAGCTCAAGAAGCGCAAACGCCAGATCGACGACGCGGTACGCAACGCGAAGGCGGCCGTCGAGTGGGGACTCGTCCCGGGTGGCGGGGCGGCGCTGATCACCGTCGCCGGCCGGATCGGGGTCCGGCTGCCACCCGGCGGCGACGAGGCGCTCGGCTACGCGGTGGTGGTCGACGCGCTCGTCGCGCCGTACGAGGAGCTGATGCGCAACGCCGGGCGGAACCCGGCGGCCGGGCCGGCGGACCTGGGCCGGCGCGGACCGTGGATGACCTTCGACGTGGTCGCCGGCAGCTACGTGAGCGCGCTGGACGCCGGGATCGTGGACGCGGCCGCGACGTTGCGCCAGGCGGTCACCGCCGCCGCCGGGGTGGTGACCCGGTACCTGATGATCGGCTGACGGCTGACGGCTGTCCGGTCCGTCGGGAGGTTGGCGGGTGGCCGGCGCCGGGAGAACCCGACGCCGGCCCCAGCCCATGCTGCTACGTGGTGCCGCCGACGTGCAGCAGGTCAGCGATCCGTTCCGCGACCGGTCCGGCCTCCAGGTGCAGCCACGACACGTTCAACCGGTCGTCGCCGAGTACGGCGAGCAGGACCTGGTCGGAGACGCCGTACACCGTGAAGTAGCCCTGGTGACTGTGCACCGTCAGTTCGCGCAGCGGACCCTGTTGGAGGGTCAGCCCGCACTGCCGGCCCAGCCCGAACGTCGTCGCCGCGAGCGCGGCGAGGTCGAGCGGCTCGGGGCCGGCGGTGAGGTCGTGTCCGAGCAGTCGCCCGTCGACACCGGCGAGCACGGCGCCGCGTACCCCGGGCACCCGGTCCCGGAGCAGGCTCAACTCGGCGTGTACGGCCGACTGGCCGGGTCGGGGCGGGGCGGCGAACCCCGGCTGGTCGAAGGCGCCCTCGGGCAGGAACTCCTCGCCGCCGCTGTCGAGTCGGGCCCCCGGTGAGCGCCGGGGCAGCGGGGTCTCGGACAGGTCCCCACTGGCGGGCTGGAACTGCGTCACGGTCATCACCGCTCCTCGACCTTGCGCGTGTGCCGGGCGGCGGACGCGGGAGCGGCCGGAGCGGCATGCCGGAAGGGTGCCTCGCCCGCGCGGGAACTCAGCGGCCGGATCAGGTGGTGGTTCGCCACTGACAGCGCCTCCATTCTTCTGTGAGCGTCACTGCCCGTATCGCCGTCGTCGCGGGACGGCGGGTCGGGGCGGCGGCCGGTCTGACGCGCGAGCTGCTCCTTCCGGGAGGGTCGCATGCCGTGGTGCAAGTTGCATCTCGCGAGACAGGTAATTGTCTGTGCAGCTAACTTACTGTTGACCCGTCCGCGAGGGAACAGGGCGATACGACCGATGTTGCGCGGCATGGGCGGTCGTTCTACGCATCGCGCCACTGCGCACAGTAATCAGAACGCAGGGTGATTGCACGTGGCGTCTGCAAACCACAAATGCACGTGCGCTTCCCAGGTCACCCCCGCGGTGGAGTGGACGACATCGGGGCACTGTGTCAGAGTGCAAGGCGGAGATATCTACGGACGCAACTATTTGATGCGCTGACGCGGGGAGAAGCGCGGTGTTGCCCAGCACCGCCCGACGAGGTTCGGGTGAGCGACGTTGATACCCCTCGGGGCCGGATCGTTACTCGAATACCGGGTGACGGACGCGACGTGGGTCTGCGCCGGGGTCGTACCCGTCGCCCGGTTCTGCTTCTGCCTGACCGACCCCGATCCGCCGCCACGATGGCACTGGCAGGCGAACGCCCGGGACAACGGCCTGGTCGGAGCGACCGAAGGGGCGATGCTGGTGCGCACCGGCCGCGGTGGCGGCTGGGTCGACCTGACCGTCGAACTGCACCCGGAACCGCCGGTGGTCGAGACGGCCGGCTGGGACGAGGCGGTCGAGATCTCGTACCGGACGGCGGTCGGCCAGTCGCACGTGCGGTCCGCGCGCGGCGGCCGTAGCGACTTTCCCCGGGTCAGCTTCCGGGGCCCGGGCAGCTACCGGATCCGGGTGCACGCCCGGGGCCGGCACCCCTGCGCCGGCCGGCCCGGTGCCGACCGGGCCGAGGAGTATCTGTTGCAGGTCTGGGCGGCCCGGATCGGTCGCACCGAGATCCTCCGCGCGACCGAGGGCTGACCGGCTGCCGGCGGAGGCCCGGCGGCCGGCGGAGGGGCCGGGTTCGGACCGGGGTAGCCGGCGGTTCGCGGGTAGCCGGCGGTTCGCGGGTAGCCGGACGGATTGTCCGACGGCGGGGTCCGGGGCGACGACATGCTTCGCTTGTCGGTCCGCCGCGCGACCCGACGCCGGCGGGCCGCCCTCCGCCGACGTGGCGGCGGACCGGTGGAGGGTCGGTCACCGGGGTGACCTCGTCGGTGGCCGACCCCGAACAGGCCCGGGGCGGGCGCCCGCAAACCCGGCCGTCACCTTCCCCCGTAGCTGACGGCCGGTCCAGCCCGCCCCGGTGCCGATTCCTCCGACCCTCCGCCTGCGGCCGGTCGGTCTCTGCCGACCCGTCTCTGCCGACCCGTCTCTGCCGGCGCCGTCGGGCCGCAACTCCCGAGCCGGCGCCGTCGGGCCGCAACTCCCGAGCCGGCGCCGTCGGGCCGCAACTCCCGAGCCGGCGCCGTCGGGCCGCAACTCCCGAGCCGGCGCCGTCGGGCCGCAACTCCCGAGCCGGCGCCGTCGGGCCGCAACTCCCGAGCCGGCGCCGTCGGGCCGCAACTCCCGAGCCGGCGCCGTCGGGCCGCAGCCCCGCCGACCGCGTGCCCGGAATCGCCCCGGCCGTGCTCGGTGTGGCCCTCCTCGTCCGGCCGATTGGTGGGTTTGCGGTCGGATCGGGCCGACTTGGCCGACGCCGATCGGGCCAGGACGGTAACCGGGAGGTCAAGGTTTGCTTATCGAGGATTACCAGCGGGTCCATCGGTGCTATACCGTGGCCGGGTGAGAGTCGAGCGGCACTGGTGGAACGGCGATCGGGGTCCGCGCTCACGGCGCGACGTCTACATTCGTACGGATGGGCAACGATGGGAAGTCGAGGCCCAGGTCGGGGGCGCCCAAGGGCGCTCGAAGGTGCAGCAGTGTCCCGGTGAGGCGTCCGCGCGCATCCTCGCGGACGCCTGGCTAGGTGGACGCGCGGGCTGGCGAGAGATGGTGCTCTGAGTCGACCGCCGTCCGGTTGGTCGCGCAGAACTGTCCAGCGGCTCGCGATCCGTACAGATCCGAGAAGCGGTATCCCGTTCGAGGGGTGAGGGTCACCCGTCGACGCGGAGTTGCGGGTCCAACCGGGCGGCGTACGCACCCGATACCGGAACATGTCGCGGTGGCCAAGGCACTTTCCGCAATCTGCCAAAGGAATGGCAGCCCATTACCTTGGGCGGTTGCGCCAAGTTACCATCTAACCACTCATGGTGATCAATGTCTTGGTGACGATCAGCGGGGTGAGGGTTCGTGGCGCGGGACCTTGACAGGCGATCAGGCGTAACAGGGCGGCGGATCGGTGACCTCGATCGGAGTCTGCTGCTGCACTGCCGGACCAACCAGGTCACCCAGGCGGCCGAGGCGGCCGACCGGAGCGGTGGCGGCCTGGTCGTCACCGTCGACCGGGGCAACCTGCGCGGCTGCCTGAGCCGGGCCCGGCACCTGCGGGAGGTCGACCACTACCGGCGGCCGGTGCTGCTCGACGCCGCCCGGTACGCCGGTGCCAACCGACTGCCCGCCGCCGCCCCCTTCGACCCGCGCTGGATCGACTGCCAGCGGGACCTCGGCCTGCCGGTGCTCACCGACTCGGGCTACCTGGACCGGGACGACAGCGCCGGCCTGGCCGGGATCCTCGAACGGGCCGCCCGGCTCGGCGACGCGATCGCGCTGCTGCCGATGCACCCGTGCTGGCTCGCCGACCGGATCGCCCGGCAGACCCTGCTCCGCTACGTGGCCGCGGTCGGCGTACCGGTGGCGGTGGTCGTGGAGGAGTCGGCGAATCCGTTCAGCCCGGCCAGTACCGTGCGCGGCCTGCTCCAGCTGCTCGGCTGCGGCGTACCGGTGCTGCTGCTCCGGGCCGACCTGCCGGCGCTCGGCCTGCTCTGCTCCGGCGCGGCCGCGGTGGCGGTCGGCACCGAACCTGGGCTACGCCGGCTCGACCCGCGCCGGCCCGCCGGAGCCCGGCCACCGGCCGGGGTACCCCGACCGTCGGCGGTGGTCCGGCAGTGCCTGTCGTACGCGCCACTCACCGAGATCGAGGCCACCCTGCGGCGGTACCCGGACAACGGCATGTGGCACTGCGGCTGCGCGACCTGCGCCGGCCGGGGGCTGGGCTGGCTGCTTGACCGGCCGGACGGCGAGCGGAGCCGTACGGCGTTCCGGCACTCCGTCGACGTCCTGCTCGACCTGCGTGCCGAGCTGACCGGGCCCTCGGCGCAGCTCGACGAGTGGAGCTGGCGGGCCCGGTGCGCCGCCGCCACCTCCCGGCGCCGCGAGGTGGGCTGGGATCTGCTGCCCATGCTCGACCACTGGCAGCAGGTGCTGGCTCCGCCGGGCATCTCCCGGACACCGGCTCCGGCCGGGCGCCGGGCCGGCGGGACGAGCCGGTTCTCCCGGGCGACGCCCCCGCGCTCGGCAGCCTGACCGGTAGGTGCGGAGGTCGCCCCACCGCTGCCAGCCGTCAGCTCGGCACCGCCGAACCGACGACACCGTGCGGACGGTCAGGCCAGCGCCATCCGGGCCCAGCGGCTCGGGCTGAGCGTGAGTACCCGGAACGGGCAGTGCCGGTCGGTGAGCAGCGTGTACGCCTCGATCGCCCGCTCGGCCGCGTCCTGGGCCTGCTCCGCCGGGGTCATCCCGCGACCCCGGTTGCGGAACAGCGCGCCGTAGAAGGCGGAGCAGAAGACCCCGCTCTCGTGCCAGCCGACCTGTGCCGAGGTGCCGATGTAGGTGACCTCGTCCTGGAGACAGTCCCGGACCGCCTTCTGCCAGGCGCCGGTGCCGGTGCGACAGCCGTCGGCGAGGATCGCGTGCGCCGAGATGCCCCGACCCCGGGCGGCGGCCTCCTCGCCCAGCGCCTCCAGCGAGATCTTCGTCCGGCCGTCGCTGCTGGCGAAGGTCGGCGTGTCGCTGCGGTCACCGTGCGCCATCACGTGCAGTACGTCGCAGGAGGCGGTGAACGCGGTCAGCACGGTGTCCGGGTCCCGGGAGCGGACGAAGTCGATGTCGACGATCGGTTGCTGGTGCTCGGCGTTGATGTTCTGCAACGTGGACTGCACGAACGTCATCGCCGCGTCGAACGACGAGTCGAGTCCGATGTCGAGCAGACTCACCCGCTTCGCCCTCATCGCCATGGACGAACCTCCCCCGAAGTGCGGTCAACACGCTACTCCTGCCACGCCAACCCTGCCGGGCGGCACCGTGCCGACCTCCGGTCGGCCCAGCACCGTGCCGACCTCCGGTCGGCGCCCGCGTCGCGGCGCCCCGGCCGACCGGGCGGTGGTCGGCGGTCAGTCGACCAGGGCCGCGTAGACGAGCTGGCGCAGCTCCGCGCGCAGCGGATAGGTGCTGGACGGAACGAGCTGGGTGAAGAGCAGCGCGGTGATCTCGTCGACCGGGTCGACCCAGAACGCCGTACTCGCCATCCCGCCCCAGTAGAACTCGCCCGGGTTGCTCGGCGTACGGCTCGGCACCGGGTCGAGCACCACCGCGAAACCGAGCCCGAAACCGATCCCGTCGAAGCTGGTCTCGGCGAAGCCGCCGGTCGAGAGCCGCCCCAGGTCCTGCCCCTCCGGCAGGTGGTTGCGGGTCATGAACCGGACGGTGCGCGGGCCGAGCAGGCGTACCCCGTCCAGCTCCCCGCCGCGCAGCAGGAACTGGGTGAACCGGTGGTAGTCGGCCGCGGTGGAGAGCAGTCCGCCACCACCGGAGTGCAGGGCCGGCTGCTTGCGCGCCAGCGCGCCCACCTCGTCGTACCGGACCGCCTGGCCGGTCGCCGGGTGTGCGGCGTACAGGGCGGCCAGCCGGTCGGCGGCGGCGCCCTCGGCCCACCAGCCGGTCTCGGTCATGCCGAGCGGGCCGAAGATCCGTTCGGCGAAGAAGACGTCCAACGACTTCCCGGAGACCACCTCGACCAGCCGGCCGAGCACGTCGGTGGCGACCGAGTAGCCCCAGGCCGTACCCGGCTGGAAGAGCAGCGGCAACCGGGCCAGCCCCTCGCTCGCGGTGGCCAGGTCGAGGTGCGACGGCGGATAGAGGTCGAATCCGGCGGCCCGGTAGAGCCCGTCGACCACCGAGGTCTGCAGGAAGCCGTAGGTCAGCCCGGCGGTGTGGGTGAGCAGGTGCCAGACCCGGATCGGCTCGACCGCCGGCACCGTGTACGGCTTGAGCGCCGACCCCCGGTCGTAGACCCGTACGTCGGCGAACTCCGGCAGCCAGCGACTGACCTCGTCGGTGAGCTGGAGCCGCCCCTCCTCCCAGAGCATCATCGCGGCGACCGAGGTGACCGGCTTGGTCATCGAGTAGATCCGCCAGAGGGTGTCGGAGTCGACCGGCAGCCCCGCCTCCCGGTCCCGCAGCCCGTAGGTCGAGGAGTGCGCGATCTCGCCCCGCCGGGTCAGCACGATCTGCCAACCGGCCAACTGCCCCGCGTCGACGTACCTGGCGAAGTGCTCGTCGACACGGGCCAGCCGCGCCGGGTCGAAGCCGACCTGATCAGGGTCGACGCTGCGCTGGAGGCTCATTCGCCGAACCCTACTGCCGCCCGGGAAGAGCCGGCAACGACCACCGGACCGGCCGGTCGGACCGTCCTGCGGCTGGCCGGGCGGGTGGGGTCGGGCCAACTTGCGGCTGGCCCGGCGGTGGGTCGAGCCGTCCGACGGCTGGCCGGGTGCTCGGGTAGGCGGTCGGGTCGGAACGTCCTACGGCCGGCCCGACGGTCGGACCGGGCGCCAGTACTGCCGCTTGCCCTCGTCCCGGACCACCACGCCGAGCCGGCTCAGTTCGGCCCGCAGCTCGGCGAGATCCGCCCGGTCGTCCTTGTCCAGGGCCCGCTGCCGGGCCTTGAGCAGCGAGTTCGCCCCGGGCGGCAGCCCTGGGCCGCCGTCGGTCCAGCGCCGGAAATCCGCCGCGTACGGGTCACCGTCGGCGTGCCAGCGGTAGCCGTACGCCTCGAAGGCGGCGCGGAGCCGGTCCGCCGGCAGGTCCGAGGACTCCCGGGCGACCTCCCCGCCGCCGGGCCCGAGCAGGACGAGCCGCTTGCCGTCCCGGAACGCCCCGGCGATCTCCGCCCGGTCGACCCGCCGGGCGGTGCCGTCCCGGAGCAGGGTGACCGCGTCCCCGGCGACCGTGACGGTCAGCCGCTCGGCGGCGGCGATCGCGGCCACCAGCAGCCCACCCAGGGCGCCGAGGAACAGCGCGCCGAGACTGGCCCAGGGTTCGGCGTCGGCGACCTCGTCGATCAGCATGAACGGGCCGCGCATCGGGATCCAGCGCAGCGACGCCACCCAGCCGGCGCACGCCTGCACCAGCCAGAGCAGGCCGGCACCGAGCACCGGGCAGAGCACCCAGACCACTGCCACCAGCCAGGCCGGCTCGGCCACCACGGTCGACCCGCCGACGACCGGTGACCGGGTGCCGTCCGGCGGGATCAGCTCGGCGGGCACCTAGGACACCTCCCGGCGTACCGTCCGGAGCAGGCCGCCGAGCAGCGGCAGCAGCACCCAGACGGCGGCCGAGACGGCGAGCCGGGCCCACTGGCCGCCGTCGAGGTCGCCCGGGTTCGGCGGCTCGATCAGCGGGGCCATGGTCAGGCTGGTGTCCAGCCACTCGGCGGCCCGGTGCAGTCGCTCGACCATCCCGCCGAGGATGGACCAGGCGATCGGCAGCACCAGGGAGAGCACGATCGCCAGCGGGGTGCTCTGGAACAGCAGGCCGAACGCGATCCCGAGCAGCACGTTGCCGATCTGGAAGACGGCCGCGCCGACGAACGCCGGTACGCCGGTGGACCAGGAGCCGCCGTCGCCGGCCAGCCCGGCCAGTACGGTGCCGAGGGCCGCCGTCGCCAGCGTGGCCGCGACGGAGAGCAGCGCGGCGATTACTCCGGCGCCGACCTTCGCCCCCACCACCCGCTGCCGCCGGGGCACCAGCGCGAAGGTGGTCAGCACGGTGCGCTGGGAGAACTCGCTGGTGACCAGCAGGATGCCGAGGATCGGCAGCAGGATGCCGACCGGGAACTGGGCGAGTGCGAAGAAGTTCTCGAACCGCTGCTCCGGCTCGGGCGCGGTGAGCAGCAGCACGGCCACGATGGCGGCCGCGACCAGGCCGATGGTGACCAGCAGCCAGAAGCCGGCCCGGGTGTCGGCGAGCTTGCGCAGCTCGACCAGGGTCAGCCGGAGCAGCGTCGGCCGGGCGATCCGGTGGGGCTGTCCGGGAGGCCCGCCGGCCGGGCTGGGAGCGGCGGGCAGCGCGATGTCGTCGACGGTCATCTCTGGGCCTCCCGGATCGAGTTCCCGGCGGTCAGGGTGAGGAAGATCTGTTCCAGGCCGGCGCTCTCCGCCGGCCGCAGCTCCAGCAGCGCCACCCCGGAGTCGGCGGCGGCCTGGCCGACCGCGCCCGGCTCGGCCCCGACCAGCAGACCGCCGTCGGTGCCGGACCGCACCGGCAGCCCCGCCCGGTCCAGGGCGCCGCGCAGCGCCTCCGGATCCCGGGCCCGGACCAGCGCCCCCGCGCCGGCCAGCAACTCGTCCCTGCTGCCCTGCGCCACCACCCGGCCCGCACCGATCACCACCAGCCGGTCGGCCACCGCCTCCACCTCGCGTAGCAGGTGCGAGGAGAGCAGCACCGTGCCGCCCCGGTCGGCGAAGTCCCGCAGCAGGCCACGCATCCAGAAGATGCCCTCCGGATCCAGGCCGTTCGCCGGTTCGTCCAGGATCAACACCCGGGGATCGCCGAGCAGCGCCTGCGCCAGGCCGAGCCGCTGCCGCATCCCCAACGAGTACGCCCGGACCCGCCGCCGGGCCGCGACCGGGGTCAACCCGACCTGGTCCAGGCACTCGTCGACCCGGCGGCCGGGCACTCCCATGGTGCGGGCCGAGAGCAGCAGCGTCTCCCGCCCGGTCCGGCCCGGGTGCTGGGCACCGGCGTCGAGCAGCAGCCCGACCCGCCGGCCCGGGTTCGGCAGCCGGCGGTAGTCCACCGATTCGACAGTGGCGCTGCCCTCGGTCGGCGGGGTCAAGCCGCAGATCATCCGCATGGTGGTGGACTTGCCGGCCCCGTTCGGGCCGAGGAACCCGGTCACCGTGCCCGGTTCGCAGCTGAAAGAGACGTCGTCGACCGCCGTGTGCCGGCCGTACCGTTTCGTCAGGTGTTCGACGGCAATCATGGGATCGAGCGTGTCTGGTCCGACCGGTCGGGCGCTGCGGCCCGCCGTCGACTTCCGGCGACCTTCGGCTAGTTCCGGACGTCGACTTTGGTCGGTGTACGGTGCCGGCGCGGCTTCGTACAGTTGTCTGATGACCGGTGTGGCGGCCCGACCCGAGCATCCCTGGCTGCTGCCTGCCGCGCTGACCGCCGATCCGGCCGCCGGCCGGCGCCGGCCTCGCCGGTCGACCCGGGACTGGATCGTCGACACGATCTGCTTCCTGCTCGCCGCAGGTTACGCCGCCGCCGCCTTCTGGGACGTGCTGCGCCCGCAGCCGACCCTGGTGGCGGACCGGGCCGACTCCGAGCTGGCGGTCGCGATCGACGTGGTGGTCAGCAGCGCGCTCTGCCTGTCGCTCTGGGTGCGCCGCCGCTGGCCGGTCGCGCTGGCCCTGGCCGCCCTGCCGGTGGCGCTCTTCTCCACCCCGTCCGGGATCGCCGTCCTGATCATCCTGCTGACCCTTGTGGTGCACCGGCCGCTCTCGGTGGCCGCGCCGCTGCTCGCGGCGCACCTGGGGGTCGCGGTGCTCTACGAGTACCGCAATCCCGACCCGACCGAGGGGCCGTGGGTGGGCATGGTGCTCAGCCTCGTGCTGACCGGCTCGGTGCTGGCCTGGGGGATGTTCATCCGGGCCCGGCGGCAGCTCGTGCTCTCCTGGCGGGACCGGGCGTACCGGGCCGAGGCGGAGCAGCGGTTGCGCGTCGAGGCGGCCCGCCGGCTGGAACGGGCCCGGATCGCCGGGGAGATGCACGACGTACTGGCACACCGGATCTCGCTGCTCAGCCTGCACGCCGGGGCGCTGGAGTTCCGCCCGGACGCCCCGCCGGAGGAGATCGCCCGAGCGGCCGGGGTGATCCGGACCAGCGCCCACCAGGCGTTGCAGGACCTGCGCGAGGTGATC
Source organism: Plantactinospora sp. WMMB782 (assembly GCF_049179135.1). Lineage (NCBI taxonomy): Bacteria > Bacillati > Actinomycetota > Actinomycetes > Micromonosporales > Micromonosporaceae > Plantactinospora > Plantactinospora sp. WMMB782. The sequence goes on from NZ_JBMHMC010000007.1 coordinate 4,230,614, forward strand.
GGCGTGCTCCGGGAGGACCCGCCGGAGGCGATCACGGAACTCGACCCGACCGTGCCGGCCCCCGGGACGGACCGGTGGGCCGCCCGGTACCCGCCGGATCCGCCGTACCCGCCGGTGCCGGGCGGGACCGGGGCGGGTGGTACCCCCGTGGCCGGGCGCGTGGTGCCGGAACTGGCGGGATCCGTTCCCGAGCGACCGCAGCCGACCCTGGGTGACCTGCCGGCCCTGGTGGCCGAGTCCCGGGAGGCGGGGATGCGGGTGGACCTGCGTACCGAGTTGACCATGACGGAGTCGGCGCCGGCCGGGCTCGGGCGGGCGGCGTACCGGATCGTGCAGGAGGGGCTTACGAACGCCCGGAAGCACGCTCCGGGGACCGTCGTCACGGTGACCGCCCGGGGGCGGCCGGGGCTCGGGCTGAGTGTCGAGGTCCGGAACCGCCGGCCGGTCGGGCAGGTGCCGGGACCGGAGATTCCGGGTGCCGGCACCGGCCTGGTCGGGCTGGGCGAGCGGACCGCGCTGCTCGGCGGTTGGCTGGAACACGGGCGTACCGACTCGGACGACTTCCGGCTCGCCGCCTGGCTACCGTGGCCGTCGTGAACGAGCGGACCACCGCCCCGGGACCGGGGACCGGGGCGCCGGTACGGGTGCTTGTCGTCGACGACGACGCACTGGTCCGGGCCGGACTGTCGATGATCATCGGCGGGGTGCCGGACCTGCGGGTGGTGGGGGAGGTCTCCGACGGCAGCGAGGTGCTGGCGGCGGTCGGGGCGTACCGGCCGGACGTGGTGCTGATGGACATCCGGATGCCCCGGATGGACGGGCTGGCCGCCACGGAGGCGTTGCGACGCTCGCCGGACCCGCCGGAGGTGCTGGTGCTGACGACGTTCGACGCCGACGAGTACGTGCTCCGGGCGCTGCGGGCCGGTGCCGGTGGCTTCCTGCTCAAGGACACCCCACCGGTGGAGATCGTGCAGGCGATCCACCGGGTGGCCGCCGGGGAGGCGACCCTCTCGCCGACCGTCACCCGTCGACTCATCGCGCACGTGACCGGCGCGGGTACGCCGGCCCACCGCGACGCCGACCTGCGCCGGACCCGGGCGGTACGGCTGCTCGGCGGGCTCAGCGAACGGGAGCGGGAGGTGGCGGTGGCGATCGGCCGGGGGTGGTCGAACGCCGAGATCTCCGCCGCGCTGTTCATGAGCGTGGCGACGGTGAAGGCGTACGTCTCGCGGCTGCTGGCGAAGCTGGAGCTGAACAACCGGGTGCAGGTGGCCCTGCTGGTCCACGACGCCGACCTGGTCTGAGCCGTGCCTTGTCGGTCGAGGCTCCGTCCGTCGAGGCGCTGTCCGTCGAACGGCTACCCGTCGAGCGGGCCCCGGTCGACGAAGCTGAAAGTCGCGTTCGGATCTGCGTCACCGGGAAACTGCACGTAGATCTCCTTCTTGGACTCGGACCACTGAACGAGACCCTCGTCCTCGTTGAAGATCGTGTAGGTCGGCCGGCCCTTGTCGTCCTTGCGGCCGGTGGAGGTGATCGAGAAGAGCGTCGCCTTGCTCGGGCGGCACTCGGTTCCGACCAGCGTGGCCCATTCGGTCGGGCTGATCTTCACCCCGAGACACGGCTGGTAGCCGTAGTTGGGCTGCATCGACTTGATCATGTAGTCGACGCCGACCGGGACGAGGGCGAAGAGCGCCTCGGCGCTGGTGCCGTCGGACGGCACCACCTTGTCGGGCAGCGGCAGGGCCAGATCCCGGTCCTCTTCCACGAAGTGGATGAGGGTCCGCCGGGTGCCGGCGAGGATGGCGTCGTTCCCGGCCGGACGGCCCGGACCGGCCGACGCGCTGGGGGTGCCGGTGGACGACGGCCGCGGTGCCCCCGTCGACGTTCCGGTGGCGACTGCCGGCGGGCTGTTCCGCGACGTATCGGGGCCGGACCCGCTCTCGGACAGCAGGTTGTAGCCCACGAGACCGGCCAGCAGCAGGGCGCCGAGGGCGACCACGGCGACGGTTGCCCGGACGGCCGTGCTTCGGCGCGGTCGTGCGGGCCCCGTGCCGCTGCCCCGCACCGGCGGATCTGGGTCGACGGTTGCCGGCCGGGCGGGGGCGGCCGGCACCGCGGGCAACGGCCGGGTCGGTGCCGCGGCGCTCGACGGGTCGACGGCCAGGAGCAGGTCGAGCAGTTCCCGGGCCGTCGGCCGTTCGTCCGGGTCCTTGGCGAGGGTCCGGGCGACGATGTCGCGCAGCGGTGCGGGGAGCCCGGTCAACGTCGGTGGTTGGGTCAGGATGCGCACCGCCATGGCCGGGGCCGAGTCGGCGACGAACGGGGTCCGGCCGGTCCCCGCGTAGGTGACCACCGCACCCCAGGCGAAGATGTCGGAGGCGGTACTCGTGCGCAGGCCGGGCTGCTCGTCGAAGCGTTCCGGCGCCATGTAGGCGAGCGTCCCGACGATCTGGTCGGTCCGGGTGTGCTGGCTGGTCGCCTCCAGCGGCCGCGCGATGCCGAAGTCGATCACCTTCACGCCGCCCAGCGCGAAGAGCACGTTGCCCGGTTTCAGGTCGCGGTGGATGACCCCGGCGCCGTGGATCGCGGCCAGTGCGGTGGCGATGCCGAGCGCCGCGCTGTGCAGCGCACCGGGGGAGAGCGGCCCCCGCTCGCGGACCACGTCGGACAGGTTCGGCCCGTCGACGTACTCGACGACCAGGTACGGCGGGTTGTGGTCGAGGTCGGCGTCGAGCACCTCGGCGGTGCAGAACGGCGGCACCTGGCGGGCCCGGTTGACCTCGCTGCGGAACCGGCCGAGGAACTCCGGGTCGTGGGTGAACTCGGCCCGGACCATCTTGATCGCCACCGGGCGGCCCTGCGGTGAGCGGCCCAGGAACACGGTGCCCATCCCGCCGGAACCGAGCCGGGCCACCAGCTGGTAGCCGCCGAGGTGTTCCGGGTCGTCGGCACGCAGGGGCAACCTCGACAAGATTCGTACTCCCCACGCGACCCGGACGACCGACGGCACCCTATCGCGTGTCAGGTGTCAGTTGCGAGGCTCCAGGACGCCGAGGCCGCTCGTGTCCACCACGGGACCGGTCTCGCGCATCCGCTCCGCGACCTGGTGCCACCGGCCGGCCTGCCGGGTGCAGATGCCCTGCGCCTCGTCGCCGCGCAGCGGCTCGCCCCGGTAGTCCAACTCGGCCAGTCGGCGCCGGGCGCGCAGGCTGCCGTCCCCGGCGTGCTCGGCCACGGTCTGGTAGATCGCGTTGAGCCGGCGGTCGACGAGCGCGATGTTGTGCCGGGCCAGCCGTTCGATGTTCTCCTCGGGCCGGCTGCCGTCCCCGACCAGCCGGTCGGCGCCGGCCAGGCTGAGATCGTCGTAGCGGGGGATCGAGGGCGGGAACCTGGCCTCGGCGAGGCGTACCGGGTCGACCGCCCGGCGCAGCAGCCGGATGAACTCGGCCCGGTCCCGCCAGTACCGGGCGTGGTCCAGGGCGATCCGGCAGAGCGTGTCCCAGGTCTCTGCATCCAGGTCGAGCCAGCCGATGAGCTGGTGCGGGTCGGCGGTCTGCGGCGGCAGGGCACGGTCGTGCCAGGTCTGTTCGAGGAGTACGGCACCCTGACAGAGCAGCTCCTTGGCGTACGCCGACATCCTGGAGTTGATCACTTTGTCGGGGCGCGGCAGCACCACCTTCAGGCTGGGGTAGACCTCCTCCTCGAAGTACCCGAAGTCCTGCAACCGGCGCAGCGGCGCCAGGTCGGGCTCGCTGCTCAGGATCCACCGCCGCAGCCGGTCGGCGGCGACCCCGCTCTCGGTGCAGGCCAGTGCGGCCCGCAACTGCTCCACCGCCTTCGCCACCAGCGACGCGACCGGCGGCGGCAGCGGGTGCGGGCTCGGCTCCGCCGACTCCGCGCCGCCGGCGCCGTCCGGCCGGCCGCCCGCGCCGTCCGGCGACCCGGCCGGGCTGGCCGGCGCGGTCGGGCCGGCCGGCTGGGGCACGGGAATGGCCGGCGGGGCGGCGGTCCGGCGGTGCCAGCGTGGCGGGTACGCCAGCGGCAGCGCGTCGGCGATCAGCCGGCGGCCCCGCCACAGTGCCCGGCCGGCCGCCGACAGGTGCGCCGGAACGGGGTGCTCCCGCTCCGGGAAGTACCCCTTCAGGGCGAAGGCGTAGGTACAGGCCGCGTTGTAGAAGTCGAACGACCGCAGTGGCTGCCTCGGCCAGCGCCGGCGCTGGGCCCGCCGGATCGCCCGGTCCAGCAGCACCCCGCCACACGGCCACTCCCGGCTCAGCGTCCGGGCCCGGGTACGCGGACCGCGCCGCCACCACCCCGCCAGGCAGCCTCCGTCCTCGAACGGCCCGACCGGCCCGGCCGGTTGCCGGCCGGCACCGACCGACGCGACCGGCCGCCCACCGTCGCCGGACAGCCCGGCACCGTCGCCGGCCCGGCTGTGCGGGTCGCGGCTCGCTCCGTGCGGGCAGCCGGCCCGCCGCCCACCGTCGGCGGACGGGTCGGGCGGTGGTCCGGTCGCGGTGCCCGGCCGGGCCGGCTGCCAGCCGGCGGCGGCCCAGTCGTGCCAGGCCCTGGCCAGCCGCAGCGGTGCCCAGACGTCCCGGAGCAGCAGCAGCGCCGAGTGGGTCACCTCGGAACGGGTGGCCCGGACGAACCAGGCGAGCACGGTGTCCTCGCGCAGCCGGTACAGCTCCTGCGCGGCGGCGATCTGGAAGACCACCCGGGTCGCCTCCGGATACTCCCGCAGCGTCCGGCGCAGCCACTCCTTGGCGGCCGGCTCGCCGGGCGAGTCGGCGAAGGTGACCACCACCGGCCAGTACCTGTCGACGAACGCCTTCTCCAGGCGCTGCCGCATCTGCCGGCGCACCTTCTCCCGGTCGCCGACGCCGTCGGACTTGAACCACTGGTGCACGGTCCGCTCGGTGTACGCGAGCGTGCAGGCGTACTGGTAGCGCAGCCGGATCGAGTCGGGTCGGCGGCGCAGGTAGCGCAGCGTGCCGAGCAGGTGCCGGGGCAGGTGGCGCAGCCGGTCGGCGCGGGTGGTCCAGACGTGGTCGTCGTACCAGCCGCCCTGCTCACGCAGCACCAGCGCCGACTGGTAGGTGTCCAGCGCGTCCAGGAAGAGTCCCATCTCCTCCTGCACGCTGGCCACCATCACCCGCAGGTCGGCGTTGAACGGGTCCAGCCCCAGCGCCTCGCCGTAGTAGCGCAACGCCTCGTCGAACTGCCGCCGGTCCTGCGACTCCTTACCCCGGTTGTACGCGGCGAAGAGCGCCGCCGGCAGTTCCCGGCCGTACCAGTTCCGCCACGGTGCGGCCCGGCCCAGCCGGGTCACCGGCAGGATCGTCGCCAGCACCCAGTACGCCGCCCGCCCGGTCGCCTCCTCCCAGGTGCCGCCCCACTGGGTGGTCATCGCGCTCCGGCCGCCGCCGAGGAACGAGGTGACGGTCGCCGATACGCCGTAGCAGGGTTCCTGGGCCCGGACCTGCAACACCCCGGTCACCCGGTAGCCGATCCTGGGCCAGAGCCGGGGCAGCATCTGGAGCAGCATGACGAGCGGGTTGCCGCTGCGCGGATCGATTCCGCTGGCCACGTCGAGAAAGGTCTCCGGCGGCGGGTCGGCGGGTCCGGCGTACGGGGGGTAGATGTGCGTTTCGGAGAGCCGCTGGCAGAACTGGCTCTTCAGGTCGTCGACCGGGGCGTCGTGGCCCGGGGTGGCGTCGGTGAACTCGTGCACGTCGACCGGGCCGGGGCGGTAGGCGAGCCGGACCCGGCGCCGGTGCCGCCAGGCGGCGAAACAGACCAGGGCGATCACCAGCAGCCCGAGCCGCTGCCGCATCGGGTGCGCCCCGTCGCCGCCGAGCGCGACGGCGAGACCGTCCAGCGGGCTGAGCAGCCAGGTGTCGGGCCGACCGGCCCGCAGTTGGGTCCGGCCGATCCAGACCAGCGCGGCGAGCAGGGCCAGGCTGCTGAGCAGTTGCCAGCCGAGTGCCGGACCGGTCCGGGGGACCGGCAGCGCGGCGGGCGCGGCCCGGGACTCCCGGCCGATCCGCCGGGGCGCTGGCTGCTCCCACTGCTCGGATCGCTGGATACCGTGCGACGTTCTTCTTGCTCGATGAGGCATCTCGGCCACCGATGGTGCTCGGTCGGTCCCCTTTCGGCGACGATTCAGCACCTCCAGGCTAGAGATCGTGGTAACGGCACAGGTCCGGAATGCCCGTTCTCGTTCGTACCATTGGCCTCCCTCCGTACCGTTGCCACCAGGGCTTTCTTTCCCACCTCCCGCCAGCGGGGGACCCGGGCCCGCCGGGCGGGGGATCCGGGCGCGGCCGGCGGCGACGAGGCTTGCGGACATGGGCAGGGGATGGCGCGGCCGGGCCGCGAACGCGGCACCGACCGCGGTGCTGCTCTGGACGATCGGGTACGGGGGGCTGCGGGTCTACTGGGCGGCGGGGAACGCCCCGGAGTTCCCGCCGCTGGGTACCGATCTGTTCCCGGTGGCCGGCTGGGGCTCCGTCGCCCTGGTCGGCGCGGCGGCGCCGCTGGCGGTCGCGTTGCGTCGTGCGACGCGCTGGCGGTGGCCGCTGGCCGGGGCCGCCTGGGCGGTGAGCGCGGCCCTGGTGACGCTCTGCCCGCTGCTGCTGCTGGACGTCGTCGCCGTGCTCGTCCCCGGCCTCGGCCTCGCCGTCGACCCGGCCGGGATCGTCGGTCGGCTCGGCTGCCTGACCGGCGGGCTGCTGCTCGCCGTCGCCACCGACGGCTACCGGCGGCGGGTCCGGGGCGACCGCCCGCTGCTCGGCGGCCCGCTCACCGGTACCCCGGGCTGGGCGTACGCGGCGGCCTACCTGGCGGCGGCCGGCTGCCTGGTCCGGCTCGGCGCGCAGGCAGCCGTCGGGATGGCCGACGTCCCGTTCGCGGCCGGCCCGGCGGTGCTGGTCTTCGAGGTCGGATTCCTGCTCGCCGGGCTGCTGCTGCCGCTGGCCCTGGTGCACGACTGGGGCCGGGTCTTCCCCGGCTGGGTGCCGCTGCTCGCCGGGCGGCGGGTGCCGCGCTGGCTGCCGCTCGGGCCGGGCCTCGGGCTCGGGCTGCTGCTGGTGGTCTACTTCGGAATCGGCACCGGGCAGTTGGCGGTGGAGACGGCCACCGGAAGCTGGGATCCGGGCGACGGGCGGTACCCGCTCTGGTTCTTCTGGGTCTCGATGCCGGCGTACCTGCTCTGGGGGTTGGGGCTGACGGTGGCCTCGCTGGGCTACTGGCGACGTACCCGGACCGCCGGGGCGTGAATCCTTACGGCGTCCGTAGTCGCCGTCGCCAGGCCCGCACTGGTCGCCGATCGGGTCATTGCAGGTCAGGTCGACCGCGGTCGCAGCCGTGAGGCGTACGAGTGTGCGCCTGCACGACCGGGCGGCCGGCTCGATCGTGCAGACCGTCCCGTCAGCCCGCCCGCTGATCCGTCCCGCGCTCGCTGATCCGCCGAGCGCGGTTGCCTGACCGCTCACCTGGACACCAGAGGCGTTACCGGCCCTGCGTAACGCCTCTGGTGTCCAGGTCGAGCGTGCGGCGGCTTGCGATTCGAAGCGTCGGGCTTGCGAACGTCGTTTTTGTCTGCAATATCCCTGGTGCCAGATACTGCGGCACCGATGCCTCGTAGCGCGTTGGGCTGGGTGACGACGAGTTCCGCCGGCTCCGAGATTGTCAGGGCTGCGAGATATGGGAGTGGGTAGGGTCGGCAGTGCACCTTACTCGCGCCCTAACACTGCAAACCCCTCCTTTCGTCGCACCGGACCGACGAAAGGAGGGGGCAATCAGCCCTTTTCGCGGCTTTGCGCTGTGTCATCGCTCGGTAGCATCCGGTCGTTGCCCTGGATCCCCGACCCTCCAGAAGTTGGGAATGCGGAGGCATGCGTAGGTGCCTTTGGCCTGTCAACATGGAGGAGAGTGCTTAATGGAGTTTGATGAACGGGTCGCCGCGCTCGCCACTAAAGTTCGCAATCAGCGAGACGCGATTCAGACGGAAGAGGCTGCTAAGAATGCTTTCGTCATGCCGTTCATCTCGATGATCCTCGGCTATGACGTTTTCGATCCACTGGAGGTCATACCTGAGTTCACCGCTGATGTTGGGGTTAAGAAAGGAGAAAAGGTCGATTACGCGATCATGCGTGGCGGTGAGGTGCAGATCCTCATTGAATGCAAACAACCGCGTGATTCCTTGAAGGTCGAACATGCATCCCAGCTTTATCGATACTTTTCCGTTACAAATGCGCGGGTCGCGGTCCTCACCAATGGGCAGGTCTACCATTTCTACACAGATCTCGACGCTCCCAACAAGATGGACGCCAAGCCCTTCCTGGTGTTTGACTTGGAGGATATCGATGACGCTCTCCTGCCGGAGCTACGTAAGCTCACGAAGGAAGTATTCGATCTCGACTCAATCATCAGTGCAGCCGAAGAGTTGAAGTATCTCGGTCAGATAAAGCGTTCGATGGCGACGCAGTTCAAAGAGCCTGACGAGGAGTGGGTCAGGTTCTTCGCAACGAAAGTATATGATGGTTCGCTCACTCAGAAGAGACGCGAGCAGTTCAGGTCGCTCGTAGCCAAGGCTGCTTCGCAGTTCGTCAGAGATCAGGTGAATGAACGGTTAAAGGGCGCACTCCACGCGAACCTTCCCAAGCAGACCATCGAGGCCCCCTCCGAAGTGCTCGAGAGTGAAGAGGTCGCGCTGAGCGATGTCGCCCGTGACACGGAGGTGGAAACCACCCTGGAAGAACTTACCGGCTATCAAATCGTCAAGGCGATCGCGTGTAGCGAGGTCAGGCCCCAACGCATTGTGGGGCGTGATGCCAAGTCCTACTTCGCGGTCATCCTTGACGACAATAACCGGAAACCCATCGCGCGACTGCATTTCAACGGCAAGGCCCGGAAGTATGTCGGAACGTTCGATGCCAACAAGAACGAAACCCGTCATCTGATCGACGCCATTGATGATATATATCTTCACGCTGACGCGATACGGGATGCGGTAAGGGCCTTCCGTGGCGAGGGAGGCCACAAGGATCTCCGAAAAGCTTGACATGCCCTCTTGGTGTCATGAGCGTGTCTACGCGATCGCTGTGGTCCAGCGGGAGCTATCGGACTAATCGAAGCCACCATTGATTACGAAATTCCGCCGCTCGTCAGGAGTCGACGATGGATAACGAGATACAGCTGATCAGCGACGGTGATGGCTTGGCCGTTATTGCTCCGGCTGTGGTCCGGTCGAGCAACCAGATCTCGTTCGCCATCGTCGATTTTCAGGGGCGGCTCGGGATCGAGTGCGCTCGAGAGTCATCGGAGGCGCGACGGTTGGCGGATGCGGCCAAGGAGGTGAGGGACAAGGCGCTTGAGACAGGGACCGACCGTGTTGATGCCGCCAGGCGTTTCGGCCACGAGACCCTCGACCGGGCCAAATCGGCAACAGGCCAGCTCTCCAACCGGATCGCCGAGCGAGCGTTCCGTCGGCAAGGCGACGACGAGGAAGTCTGATAGGTATTTGCCTGCTGGTCAGGGCGTGGCGCTGTTCTGCCACTGCGCGGCGAGAGCCTCTGCCTGCGCCAGAAAGTCGTCTAGTTGCTGCTCCGACAGATTCTCGTCTGCGATGAGTTTGAACAGCAGTTGTGCCTCGATTTCGGTGATCGTGCCGATGTCGAGTCGATCGATGGTCTCCGCAACCTCTGGCGCATCAAGGTCGAGTGTGGCGCAGATCAGCGCCTCGGCCTCCTTCGCGGGGAGATCGCGGCCTTCGGACAGGAAGGTGCGCGCGTCGGCGACGAACTGGATGATCTCGTTCATGTCCTTGCGCTGCCCGAATCGCCGCTGTACGGCAATGTTGAAGGCGAAGCCGATGATAGCCATCGGCGTTCCCTTGCCCTGACTCTCGAACTCTGCCAGGAGCGCGTCGTACGCCTCCCAATCTTGCCGAAGGATTGCCCTAAGAAACTTCGTGTTTTCGTCCATTTCCATCGCCCTTCTGTTTCTTGTGCTGAGTGTTTCTGGTTCTGGCTTTGCCGCGAAGTCTGGCGGCCACCTCGGCGCCCTTGATCCCGAGGAGTGCGACCGTGAACGCGGCGAGTAGCGCATCTCCGGCCGACGCATCATGAGTTCTGGCGGCTGAGATCGCTGGCTGGGGAGACCTGGGGACGACAACTCCGCCCGAGCCCGTCGCGTCCTTGATGGCGGTGGCGATCTTCTTCGCGTGCTGAAGTCCGTCGTCGGCGTTCCGGACCGCTGCTGTACGGCCGAGCAGCTTTGACGAGAGGGGGCCCTGGCCGGCTGCGGAAGCGAGTATGTGCTCGCCAGAGGCGTCAGCCTCTGGCGCTGAAGTGCGAGGTGGGACAGTGCCGGGCGCGATGACGTTGAGGTAGGTAGTGATGTGATCGGCAGCCTCGGAAAGCAGCCGTGCGGTCTTGCCTGCCTTCTCTGCCGCAGTCCGGGAGTCGACCACCGCTTTCTTCATCAACCTGTCGGCGGTTCCCCGGGCGGCCTCGGTATAGGCGGCGAGTGCCTGTTCGGCCTGCTCCTGGGCCCGTTTTGCGCTTACTGCAGTCTCGTCGATCACTCCCAGCGCCGTACGGAACCCTGCCACGACATCGCCCACGGAGATGTCGGCCATCAGAGCCTCGAGGCGTACTCGTTCGCGGCCTCAGATCCGGAGCGCAACAGATCGGCGACCCGGGCTGCTTCTTTCGTCGCTTCCTTGAGCTTCTTGAGAGCCGCCCGACCTCGTCGTGTCTGCTGTCGTGGGCCGTTGCGGCGGCTGACGTCTGAGCCTGGTTGGCTCGGTCCCGGACTCCCAGCACAACGACGATGCCATCCTTGGCGGCCTGGTCGCCCCGGCTGATGGTCGTCTTCACCTGGGTGATGTCCACCGGATGTGTCCCTCGAATCATCGGGGCTGCGTAGTCGATCGGACACTATCGGAGAGGGGTCAGTGCGTGCAGCCCTGCTGTCGCGCCAACCGGCGTCGTGCTGCTGGTTACTTGCCGTCGCAGGTGCGGCTGCGCCGGTTCACCCCGGTCGGTTTCGGCCGGCGGGGAGTCGATCCGGACGAGGTGACGGAGTTCCTGGATCAGGTCGCCAATGACCTGGCCAGGGCGTACACCGAACTGGCCCGGGTCCGGGAGCAGAACACCCGGATCAAGGACGCGTTGCGGCGGTGGCAGTCCCGACAGGTGCGGTCGGCGCAGGAACTGGCGGGGCGCTGATGGCCGACCGGTACGTGTCGTGCCGATCGTGTGACGGCCTCGCGGTCACGCTTGATCCGTGTCGCTGCACCTACGGCGGCGACCGACTCCTCGTCAACGACAACGACGGCGGGGACCGGCCTGCCGGAGAGGCATACCGCGACTGCCGGGAGTGCCAGGGCGTCGGCACCCTCGCCCGGCCGTGCCACGACTGCCGGCAGTCCGGCCGGCGTCGGGCGCAGCTCGTGTTGACGATGGCGAACCTGGACACCGGATCGGTCGCCTCGGCGAACGTCGTACCCGGAGTCGTCGAACCCGTGCCGTGGCCCGGCGACGGTGGTGGGAGCTGGCATCTGCCGCTCGCCCCGCTGCTGCACGACCTGGCTGCCCTGGTCGGCGCCGGCTCGTGGACGGACGTCCGGGCCCCGGGTGATCCGGACGGGCCGCTGGTCCTGCTGCCCCGCGCCTGGCGTCCGGAGCAGCCCGCACCCGTGCGCAGGACGCTGGAGGCGGAGGCGATCGCGGGGGAGAGCCTCGACGCGTGGCGGCTCTACCTCGGCCGCACCACCGCCGGCACACCACGGCTGGACGCGGCTGCCGAGCTGGGCCGGTGGTGCCGGCTGGCCGGGCTGCTCTGCCTGGATCTGGTGGTCGAGGCCCGCCGCCTGGCCGCCACCGACGCCCTGACCTGGGCGGTCCGGTTCGAGCTTCCGGATGGGCCGGTGCCAGCCGAGACGTACGGCTACGCCGACGACTTGGCCGCCGCGATCAGCACCACCAGCGACCTCGACGCCTGCTATGGACTGGACGAACGTGGCCGGACTGTCCCCGCCCACCAGTTCCAGCATCCGACACCGACCACCGGATGAACCGTCGACGGTCGACCTGGACCAGCTCGAACGGCGGATCCTCGCCGACTGCACCGACCTGGACACCGGCACCCCGACTCCAGGAGCACAGGCCGTCTGGCGCGACGGCCGCTGGTGGCACACCAGCCTCCGCACGGACGGCACGACCGAAACCCTCACCGAGTGGACCACCGGACAGATCCAATGCCGACGTACGCCGGTGCTGCGGCGGGGTTGGCAACCGCCGGCCCCCTCGTGGCGGGGCCCGCCCGTCCGGTACGTCGACTGCCCCGACTGCGACCCGCACAGTCGACTCCGGCGCTGCGACTGCCGACTCGGCGCCAACCGGGCCGACCCCGACTGCCCGCAGTGCGCCGGCTCCGGTCGCAGCCCGTCCCTGCTGCGCTGCCACACCTGCTGGGGGAGCCACCGTCGCTACCCGGAGGTGACGGTCACCATCACCGATCTTGCCGGCCGGGTCGTCCACCTGTGCTGGCGGACCGGCCCGGCCGGCTGGCAGGCCGGCGAACACATCTGGCACACCAGCCCCGACGGGCTGGGCGACGAGCCGACCAGGCCGGCGGGGGAGGAGCACTGGCGGACCGGTCGACACGTCCCCGCACCACACGTGGCGACCCACCCCGGCGGCAAACCCCTACACCAGCTTCCCGAGCAGTTCCGCCTGGCCGCCTGGGCCGACCACTTCGGCGTACGCCCGCAGGACCTGGTCGAACTCGACGGCGGCGGCACCCTCGACCAGCATCTCCGGGACGGGACCGTCACCCTGCACCAGCCCGATGCCGATCCGCTCACCGAACACCTGCGCTGGGCCGCCCGGGGCAGGGCCGGTGGCCGACTGTTCCTGCTCGCCCGCCGACCCGACGTGCCGTCCCTGGCCGACCTGGTCCGGCTCGTCCTCGGGCTGCGCCTGACGGCCACGATCACCCTCACCGACCACCGCCACAATGTCGGCGACCTCCGGTTGATCCAGGGCGAGAGCTGGGACGTCACGATCGACCGCCCAGGCCGTCCGCCCGCCCCCGCCGACCCGCCTACCCGCCACACCCCGGAAGCCGCGACCGCGTTCTGCCTCGAATACCTCGAACTCGCCATCGCCGCCAACGTCCCCGACGATCCGACCGAGCCGATCCCGGTCCCACAGAACCCGACCCCTGGCACAGTCGACGACCCCGTACCCCTGCTCCGTCGACTCGCCCGCCATCATCCCGGCCAACCCGTCGCCGCCCACTTCGACGGCACCACCTGCCAGATCTGGCTCCGCGAGCGCGACGACGTACGCCAACTCGCCACCGCGGCCACCCTTCCCGCCGCCATCGGCGCACTCGGCCTCTGACCGACGCTGTCGGTAAAGGGTCCTGAGCCGCTGGTCAGGCTGCTGGGCGACGTCCCCGGGTTCGCTCGGAACCGGTCGAACGGTGGGCACCTGTCGGGGGTGTCGTGCAGGATCAGTAGCGTCCACCGACTTCCAGTTCCTTGGTCGGAAAGAGATTCAGGAGACAGGTCATGACCGGCGCCGGCCAGGCCCCCGAGATCATCCGCCGGTACTTCGCGTACGCGTCGCAGCCGGACACCGAGGCGTACCTCGGGTTGTTCGCCGACGACGCGGTGGTCGAGGACGAGGGGAAGGAATACCGGGGCATCGCCGAGATCCGCCGCTGGCGGGGCGAGGTGCCGCTGGTCAGCTACGAGATCACCGACGTCGAGCAGACCCCGGCCGGAACGGTGGTGACCGCCGCCATCAGCGGCGACTTCCCCGGCAGCCCGTTCGCCGGCCTCCGCTTCCGCTTCTCGGAGTACGACGACGAGGTGATCCGCCGGCTCCGCATCGCCCCCTGACGGCCGGGCCCGCCGAAGTCCCACCCCGCCATGGGGTCCTTACCAACCGCGCGGCACGGGCGTAGTTTGGAGGGGATTGAAGTCTGACGGGGGAGGCGGCGATGGTGGCACCGGCGGAGCTGGTGGAGATTGCGTCCGAGGCGGAGCTGCGCGAGCTGCTCGGCGAACCGATCCCCCGGGCGGTGACGAAGGAACGGGTACGCCTGCACGAGATCGACCGCGAGTGGCTGGCCGCCTCGCCCTTCTGCCTGGTGGCGACGGCCGACCGGGACGGCAACTGCGACGTCTCGCCGAAGGGCGACCCGCCCGGCTTCACCCTGGTGCTCGACGACACCACGATCGCCGTCCCGGAACGTCCCGGCAACCGGCGGGCGGACGGCTTCCGCAACATCCTGGCCAACCCGCACGTCGGGCTGGTCTACCTGATCCCCGGCAGGGGCGAGACACTGCGGATCAACGGCCGGGCCCGGCTGGTCCGCGAGGCGCCGTTCTTCGACCAGATGGTGGTCAAGGGGCACCGGCCGATCCTGGCCCTGGTGGTCGAGATCGAACAGATCTTCTTCCACTGTGCCAAGGCGTTCATGCGCTCGTCGCTGTGGCGGCCGGAGAGCTGGCACCCGGAGGTGCTGCCGCCGCAGGCACAGATCGTCAAGCGGGTCCAGAAGACCGAGGAGTCGCTGGAGGAACTGGAGCGCTACTACGGCGAGCAGTACGCCCGCCGGCTCTACCAGGGCTGAAGCCCCGCCCGGCGCCCCGGACGATCGGCGCCGGTCGGCGGTCAGGAGAGCAGGTGCCGCACCGGCAGGCGCCGGATGGAGGCGTCCAGCACCTGTGCGGTGTGTGCCAGTCCGATCCGGCCGCCGCCGGCCCGGGGCAGCGCGGCGGCGATCTGCATCAGGCAGCCCGGGTTGGCGGTCACCAGCAGCCGGGCGCCGGTGCCGAGCACGTTGCGGGCCTTGCGCTCGCCGAGTTCGGCCGCCGGCTCCGGGTTGAGCACGTTCCACACCCCGGCCGAGCCGCAGCACAGCTCCGGGTCGGCGATCTCCCGCAGCTCCAGCTCGGGAACGGCCCGCAGCAGTTCCCGCGGCTGGCTGCGGATGCCCTGGGCGTGCCCGAGGTGGCAGGCGTCGTGATAGGCCACGCTCACCGGCAGCGGGTGCCGCCGGGCAACCGGGCCGAGTTCGACGAGGAGTTCGGAGAAGTCGCGTACCCGGGCGGCGAACGCGGCGGCCCGCTGGGCGTACGCCGGGTCGTCGGCGAGCAGGTCGCCGTACTCCTTCAGGGCCGAGCCGCAGCCTGCGGCGTTGACCACGAAGTAGTCGATGCCGGTGCCGTCGAAGGCGTCGACCAGGTCCCGGGCGAACCGGCGGGCCTCCTCCTCCCGCCCGTTGTGCAGGCTCAGCGCGCCGCAGCAGCCCTGCCGGGCGGGGTTCAGCAGCACCTCGCAGCCCTCGGCGGCCAGCACCCGGGCCGTCGCCGCGTTCACGCCGGGAAAGAACGCACTCTGCACGCAGCCGGTGAGCATCCCGACCACCGCCCGGCGCGGCCCGTACGCGGGTACCCGGTCCGGAGCCTTCGGTGCCCTGGTCAGCCGGGGGGCCAGCGACTCCAGGGTGGCAAGCGTCGGCGCCAGTCGGGGCAGCAGCCCGCTGCGCCCGAGCAACGCCCGCAACCCGCTCGCCTGGTACGCCCACAGCGGCCCGCGCAGCAGCCGCAGCCGCTTCGGGTACGGGAAGAGTGCGAAGATGGCCGCCCGCAGCGCGCGCTCCCGGGCGGGGCGGCGGTGCCGGCGTTCGACCTGCTGCCGGGTGCGCGCGATAAGCGTGTCGTAGCGCACCCCGGACGGGCATGCGGTGACGCAGGCCATGCAGCCCAGGCAGGCGTCGAAGTGCCCGACCATGGATTCGCCCAGCGGCTCGCCCTCCAGCCCCTGCCGCATCAGGTGGATCCGCCCCCGTGGCGAGTCCATCTCCTCGCCCCACAGCACGTACGTCGGGCAGCTGGGCAGGCAGAATCCACAGTGCACGCAGTCGGCGACGAGGCCTGCCGGCGGCGGCCGGTGCCCGTCGAAGGCCGGTCCGCCGGGTGCCGGCCCGAGCAGCCCGAGCACGTCCCGGGGCACACTCGCCGGCCGGGTGCCGCCGGGCGATGGCAAATCGGGAGCGGGTGGCGGCCCACCGGGCCCAGCGTCCAGATCGTTGTCCGAGATGCCCGGGTCGGGGGTGGATGCGGCGGGCGAAGGCATCAGATTCCTCCTACGAAGCGTCCCGGCGCCAGCCGGGCGTCGGGGTCGAACCGCTGCTTGACCCGGCGCATCAACTCCAGTCCCTCCACCGGCCCCCACAGGTCGACCCGGTCCCGGACCGGCTCCGGCGCGGTCAGCACCACGGCGTGCCCGCCGGCCTCGGTGGCGGCACCCCGCAACTCGTCGACGACCCGGGCCACCCGGTCCGGGTCGGCCGCCGCCGGCAGGCCGGCGTAGAGGACCCCGGTGCCGGCCGAGCCGCGCACCCCGACCGGCACGTCGTGCCGGTCCGCCGCCGCCCGGCCTGCCGCCAGCAGGTCGGGTACTCCGGAGAGCACCCCGGTCAGTTTCAGCCCGGTGTCGCCGGGCCGCCACGGGTACCGCCCCCACCAGGGTGGCGCAGTCGGGCCGGGCGACTCGTCGGTGCCGAGCAGCCGGGCGGCGGCCTCGGCCCGGCCGGCGACTCCGGCCGGGGTCCCCTCCAACAGCAGCACGACCTCGTGACCGCCCTCCGGCGGCGCGTCGACCTCCAGGGCGGCCGGCACCAGTTGGGCGCCGAGTACGGTGCGGAGCAGCCGCCCGACCCGGGCCAGTCCGTCCGGCACGGCGTCGCCGCGTCCGGCGTCGACCCGGCAGCGCAGGTACGCCCGAGCGACAGGCACCGGGTGCAGCCGGAACACGCACTCGGTGACCAGCCCGAGCGTGCCGTACGCCCCGGTGACGAGCTTGCCGAGGTCGTAGCCGGCGACGTTCTTCACCACCTTGCCCCCGGCGTGCGCCACCACCCCGTCGGCGCGGACCATTGTGACCCCGATCAGCAGGTCCCGGACGGTGCCGTAGAGCATCCGGCGCGGCCCGCTGCCGTTGCACGCGACCACGCCGCCGACGCTGGCGCCGCCGACCGGGTCGTCCAGTCCCAACTGCTGCCCGGCCGGGGCGAGCGCCCGCTGGAGGTCGGCCAGCGGGGTGCCGGCCCGGACCACCGCGATCAGGTCACCGGCGGCGTGCTCGACCACTCCGGTGAGCCGGCGGGTCTCCACCAGCAGGTCGAGGGCGCGCGGCGGGTTGCCCCAGTCCGACCGGCTACCGCCGCCCCGGAACCCGACGGTGAGCCCGAGTTCGGCGGCGGCCCGCAGTAGCGCCGCCGCCTGCGCGGTCGATCCGGGCGCCGCCACGATCCGGGCCCGTACCCCGCCGAGCACGTCCGCCGGCCCACCCGCCCGGACCATCGGCACCATTCCGGCGTCGTCCGGCCCGGCCGGCGGGGCGGTGTCGGCTTCGTTCGGCGGGGCGGTGCCGGTTTCGTCCGGCGGGGCGGTGCGAGCTTCGGTCAGCGCGGCCCGGAGCCGATCGAGCCGGTCGGTGGTCGGGTCGAGCCGGTCGGTGGTCGGGTCGAGCTGGTCGGTGGTCGGGTCTTCCAGCTGGTCGGTGGTCGGGTCGAGCGGCAGCATGGCTCAGAACACCTCCGGGAGTATCGCTCAGAACACCTCCGCGAGACCGGCCTCCTGGAGCGGGTGCGCGCCCCGGTGCCGGCCGGGCACCTCGCCGCAGAGCCGGGGGGTTGGGAAGATCTTGCCGGGGTTGGCCAGCGAGCGCGGGTCGAAGGCGCAGCGCAGCAACTGCATGGTGTCCAGGTCGTCCTCGGTGTACATCCGGGGCAGGTACTTCGCCTTGTCCATCCCGACCCCGTGCTCCCCGGTGATCGACCCGCCGTACTCGACGCAGAGGTCGAGGATGGCGCCGGAGAGTTCCTCGGCGCGTTCGGCCTGCCCGTCGACGGCGTCGTCGAAGAGCACCAGCGGGTGCAGGTTGCCGTCCCCGGCGTGGAAGACGTTCGCCACCCGGATGCCCCGCTCGGCGGCGAGTTCGTCGATCCGGCGCAGCACCTCGGGCAGGGCGGTACGCGGGATCACCCCGTCCTGCACGATGTAGTCCGGGCTGATCCGGCCGACCGCCGCGAAGGCGGACTTCCTGCCCTTCCAGAACAGCGCCCGTTCGACGTCGTCGGCGGCGATCCGGATCTCGAACGCGTCGTTGGCCCGGCAGAGCCGCTCCACCTCGGCGAACTGTGCCTCGACCTCGGCGGCCGGGCCGTCAAGTTCGACGATCAGCACCGCCCCCGCCCCGGCCGGATAGCCGCAGTGCACCGCCGCCTCGGCCGCCTCGATGGCGAGCGCGTCCATCATCTCCACCGCCGCCGGCACCACCCCGGCGGCGATGATCGCCGAGGTTGCCGCACCGGCCGCGTCCGTCGTGCGGAAGGCGGCCAGCAGGGTACGCACCGACTCCGGCAACCGGACCAGCCGCACGGTGACCTCGGTGGCGATCCCGAGGGTTCCCTCCGAGCCGACGAAGGCGCCGACGAGGTCGTAACCGGGGCTGTCCGGTGCCGCGCCGCCGAGCCGGACCAGGTCGCCGTCCGGGGTGACCACCTCCAGCCCGAGCACGTGATTGGTGGTGAAGCCGTACTTGAGGCAGTGCGCCCCGCCGGAGTTCTCCGCCACGTTCCCGCCGATGGAGCAGATCTGCTGGCTGGACGGGTCCGGGGCGTAGTAGTAGCCGTCCGGGGTGGCGGCCCGGGTCACCGCCAGGTTGATCACGCCCGGCTCGACGACCGCCCGTTCGTCGGCGGGCAGCACCTCCCGGATGGCGCGCAGCCGGGAGGTGACGACCAGCACCCCGTCGGGATGTGGCAGGGCGCCGCCGGAGAGCCCGGTGCCGGAGCCCCGAGCCACGAACGGCACGCCCGCGGCGACGCAGGCCCGGACCACCAGAGCACACTCCGGAGCGGTCCCCGGCAGCACCACGAGCGCTGGCACCACGCGGTACTGGGCCAGCCCGTCGCACTCGTAGGTCCGTAACCGGGCCCGGTCGTCGATCACCTGCTCGGCGCCGAGCGCGCCGCGCAGCTCACCGGCCAACCTCTCGATCACCGTCGCGGCCATCGTCGACCTCCGGTCGTCTCCACGCTGGTCAGCGCATCCGCTCGTCGCCGGCCCAGAGCATCCGGCTCAGGGCATCGGGCTCAGGGCATCCGTTCGTAGGCCGGCAGGGTGAGGAAGTCGACGAACTCGTCGGCCGCGGCGACCTCCATGAACAGGCCGCGTGCCTCGGCGTACCGGCCGGGGTCGGCGCCGAGTTTCGCGATCTCCTCGTCGGCGATCCGCTCGACGAGTTCCCGGGTGACCCGGACGCCGGTGTCCAGGGTGACGTCGTTGTGCAGCCACTGCCAGACCTGGGAGCGGGAGATCTCGGCGGTCGCGGCGTCCTCCATCAGGTTGAAGACGGCGACCGCACCCGAACCGGCCAGCCAGCTCGCCAGGTACTGGATCCCGACGCTCACGTCGTTGCGCAGCCCCGCCTCGGTCGGTGTGCCGGGGGTGGCCGCCACGTCCAGCAGTTGCGCCGCGCTCACCGCCACCTCCTCGCGGGTCCGGTCGAGCTGGTGCGGCCGGTCCCCGAGTACGCCGTCGAAGACCTCGCGGCAGACCGGCACCAGGTCGGGGTGGGCCACCCAGGAGCCGTCGAAGCCGTCGTTCGCCTCCCGGGTCTTGTCGTCGCGGACCTTGGCCAGTGCCGTCTCGTTGACCGCCGGGTCGCGCCGGCTGGGGATGAAGGCAGCCATCCCGCCGATCGCGTGCGCGCCGCGCCGGTGGCAGGTCCGGACCAGCAGTTCGGTGTACGCCCGCATGAACGGCGCGGTCATCGTCACCGCGTTCCGGTCCGGCAGCAGGAACTCGGCGCCCCGGGTGCGGAACTTCTTGATCACGCTGAACATGTAGTCCCAGCGTCCGGCGTTCAGCCCGGCGGAGTGCTCGCGCAGCTCGTAGAGGATCTCGTCCATCTCGAACGCGGCCGGGAAGGTCTCGATCAGTACGGTGGCCCGGATCGTGCCGCGCGGGATGCCGAGCTGCTCCTGGGCGGCCACGAAGACGTCGTTCCAGAGCCGCGCCTCCAGATGGCTCTCCAGCTTCGGCAGGTAGAAGTAGGGGCCGGAGCCGGCGTCGAGCTGCGGCCGGGCGCAGTGGAAGAAGTAGAGGCCGAAGTCGACAAGACTGCCCGAGGTGCGTTCGCCGTCGACCAGGATGTGCTTTTCCGGCAGGTGCCAGCCGCGCGGCCGGACCACTATGGTGGCCAGTTCGCCGTCGCGCAGCCGGTAGTGCTTCCCCTCCGGGGTGTGCAGCTCCAGCTTGCGGGCGATCGCGTCCCGGAGGTTGAGCTGTCCCTCGATCACGTTCTGCCAGAGCGGCGTGTTGGCGTCCTCGTGGTCGGCGAGCCAGACCTTGGCGCCGGAGTTGAGCGCGTTGATCGTCATCTTGGCGTCGGTCGGCCCGGTGATCTCGACCCGCCGGTCGACCAGCCCGGGTGCCGGCTCGGCGACCCGCCAGTCCCCGGCCCGGACGTCCGCCGTCTCGGGCAGGAAGTCCAGGGTGCCACCGTCGGCCAGCTCCGCCGCCCGCTCGTCGCGGCGGGCCAGCAACTCCCGGCGGCGGCCGTCGAACGACCGGTGCAGCCGAGCGACGAAGTCGAGGGCCTCGCCGGTCAGGATCTCCGCATAGCGGTCGCTCATCGGTCCGGTGACCTGGACGCCATCCGGCAGGTTCATCGCCGACCTCCTCGTTGGTGATCCCTCGGGTCAGGGTACGGCGCTCCGCACGCTCCGGCGCGCCGTGCGCCGGGCCGGAAAGGAAGGGCCCCTTCTTATCGTTTTTTGTATAGGAAGGGGCCCTTCCTGGCACCTCAGCGGATGGCGCCGCCGTTGGCGCGGCAGGTGTCGCGGACGTGCCAGAAGTCGGCGAGGTAGTCGTCGTGGATGCCCCGGCCCATGATCCGGAGCATCGCCTCGTCGGCCTGGCGCAGCGCGGATACGTTGTAGTTGTGGCTGCCGGTGAAGACCCGGGGCACGATGTCGTCGTCGTACGCGCCGTCGATGATCATGTATTTGTTGTGCGTCCGGATGTCCCGGCCCGGCCCTACGTTGTAGTGGCACTTGGTGAGCTGGACGTTGCTGCCCAGCGCGTTCAGCACCCCGCTGTTCGCCTCGCTGTAGACGACGTCGACCCAGCAGCCGGCGTTGCGCAGCGCGGTGAGTTTCTTGGCCACCTCGGGGCGGTTGAACGAGAACATGTTGACCCGTACGTCGGTCTGCCGGCGGGTGCCGTTGTCGTCGTAGTAGCAGGAGGCGACCGAGTCGAGCACGCTGACGACGGTGTCGGTGGCCGGGTCGCTGACCGGCTGCCCGGAGCGCTCCCGCCGGGGGAAGAAGTACGCCCGGTAGGTGCTGCCGGTCGGGGTGCCCCAGTAGTAGTCGTTGTTCCCGGCCGAGTTGTAGCGGTGGGACCGCAGGTCCGCGAAGTACTGCCGGTACGCCTGGTAGGTGGTGGCGTCGCTGAACGTCAACCCGTTGTTGTACGCCTCGTTCGCGTCCCACCAGCCGAGGTTCGCCGAGCCCTGGAAGACCACGTTGGACACCGTCGAGCCGTCGTTGCGCACGATGCTGGAGGCGGTCAGGAACTTGTTGTGGTTGTAGGCGGTGACCGACGAGTCGGTGTAGTCGATCCGTCGGGTACCGATGCAGCCCCGGTCGGCGTTCGGGAACTTGTCGGCACAGTGCACGATGTACGACCCGGCGGTGTCGTTGTTGCCGAGCACCGGCAGCAGCCGCTGGTACGGCCGCTGGCTGACCTGCTCGTGGTCCAGGATGATTTTGACGCGTACCCCCCGCTGGTGCGCGTTCAGCAGCCGGCCGGGCAGGTCGGGCGTGGTCGCCGAGTCGGTGACGTCGGTGACGCCGAACCCGAACCAGGACATCTGGATCTCGCCGCCGGCCGGTACCCGGTCGATGATCCGGGCGAGCTGGACGAAGATGGCGTTCTGTTGGGCGGCCGTGCCGGTCGGGCGATTGAAGACCGCGTCGTTCATCGTCGGATCCGGCTCGGCGGCGGCGGCCGGGCCGGCGCCCAGCAGCGGTAGCGTGCCGGCGGCGAGTATGAAGACGAGTGCCGACCGGGCGGCCAGGCGTGGAGAATATCTACGTATCGGCATGGCTAGATGATCGCACCGAACTGTGACCGACGGAACCACCGTGCCCGGTACGGATCGCCGGCCCGGCGCGGTTACCGCAAACGTGAGCGGTCGGGACGTGAGCGGTCGGGACTTGCACGACGTGAGCGGTCGGGACGTGGACGTGCTGGTGGTCGGCGCCGGTCAGGCGGGGCTGTCCGCCGGCTACTTCCTGGGCCGGTCCGGCTTCGCCCCGGAGACCGGATACGTGCTGCTCGACGGCGGCGCCGGGCCGGGCGGCGCCTGGCGGGACCGCTGGCCGACGCTGCGGATGGCCGCCGTGCACGGGGTGCACGACCTGCCCGGCCGCCCGCTCGGCGAGGTCGACCCGGACCGCCCGGCCGCCGAGGTGGTCGCCGGCTACTTCGCGGCGTACGAGCGGGAGTTCGGCCTGCCGGTGCACCGACCCGTGCGGGTGACCGGGGTGCACGACCGACCCGACGGCCGGCTGGCCGTACAGACCGACGCGGGCGAGTGGCGGACCCGGGCGCTGGTCAACGCCACCGGCACCTGGCGGCACCCGTTCTGGCCGCACTATCCCGGGCAGGAGTCGTTCGCCGGCCGGCAACTGCACACCGCCGACTACCGGGGACCGGCCGAGTTCGCCGGCCGCCGGGTGGTGGTCGTCGGTGGCGGCACCTCCGCCCTGCAACTGCTGGACGAGGTCGCCACGGTCGCCGCCGAGACCCGCTGGGTCACCCGGCGACCGCCGGTGATCGCCGAGGGGAGGTACACCCCGGAGTGGGGCCGGGCCGCGGTGGCCCGGGTCGACGCGACGGTACGTGCCGGCCTGCCGCCGACGAGCGTCGTCGCGGCCACCGGTCTGGTGTGGACGGACCAGTTGCGCCGGATGCGGGAGCGCGGCCTGCTGGACCGGCTGCCGATGTTCACCCGGATCGTCCCCGAGGGCGTCGTCTGGGCCGACGGCACCCGGTTCGCCGCCGACGTCATCCTCTGGTGCACCGGCTTCCGGGCCGTACTCGACCACCTGGCGCCGCTGCGACTGCGCGGCCCGGGAGGCGGGATCGTGATGGACGGCACCCGGGTGGTCGCCGACGAGCGGGTACACCTGATCGGGTACGGGCCGTCGGCGAGCACGATCGGCGCGAACCGGGCCGGCCGGACCGCCGTACGGGAGATCCGGCAGTTGCTCGACCGGCACCGGGCTCCCGCCGAAACACCGCGCTGAACTGCTGAAACGTCCGGACTGTGCGGGCCGGTGCGGCCCGTAGCACGACCCGCCGGACGACTCGCCGCATTTGACGGATCGGGTTGGAAGCGGCAACGTAGGGCAAGTACGGCCCGTCGCCCGTGCCGAGTGCCCGGGGTGACCCGCAGCGGCCGTACCCAGGCGTCAGCCCGGTCCGCAGCAGTGTGTGGACCAGACGAACGGGCTGGCTACATGACCGATGCCACCGCGATCTCCGATGGCCGCAGCCGGCCTGACGCGGATGCCCGGGACAGCCCGCCGTCGGGCGTACGGGCCGAGCACACGACAATCCACGAGGAGTCCGCATGCTCACCATGACCGAGAACGCCGTACTCGTGATCCGGGACCTGACCGCCCGGCAGGAGGTGCCGAACGGCGCCGGCCTGCGTATCGCCAGCGACCTCTCCGCCGGGTCGCTCAACCTCACCCTGGCGGAGAGCCCCGCCCAGGGCGACCAGGTGGTGGACAGCGACGGCGCCCGGGTCTTCCTCGACCCGCAGGCCGCGCAGATCCTCGACGACAAGGCCCTGGACGCGGCCGTGGACGCGCAGGGCGCGGTGCAGTTCGGCTTCGCCGAGCAGGGCCAGGGCGGTTTCCCGGAGCAGGGCCAGGGCCCGACCGGCTGACCCGAGCCAGGGCCCGACCGGCTGACCCGGGCCCCCGTCCCGACGCTCTGAGCAGAGCCAGGACTCGATCGTCCGACCCGGGCCGGGCCGACAACTGACGCCGTAGACCCGGAGCCACGCCAGGGCCGGGTCTCCCGCCGGCTGGGATCGCCGGTGGGAGATCCGGCCGGCGTTCCGGTACTGTCCACCTGTGCACCGGTGCTTCCCGATCACCCCGCCGCCGCGCCCCTGAGCGGGGCGACGACCCCGGCGCGTCGTGCCGATCCGGCCGACGCGCCGTTTCCTGGTTGACCCGGGCTCGCCCCGCTTCCGCGACCGATCCCTTCTCCCGTCGCAGGAGCGCGAACCCTCATGCACACCTCCGCAACCCCGTTTGTCCCCGTGCGCCGGCACACCGGTGCCGGCCTGTGGCTTCTCGTCGTCTCCGGCACGCTCTGGGGCACCGGTGGGCTCACCGGCAGCCTGCTGGGTCGGCACACCGGACTCGCCCCGGTCGCGGTCGCCGGCTACCGGCTGGCCGTCGGCGGAACCCTGATCGTGACGTTTCTCGTCCTCACCGGTCGTCGCCCGCCGCGCGGCCGGGCGGCCTGGGCCCGGATCGCCGTCCTCGGCGTACTGGCCGCGCTGTACCAGGCCTGTTACTTCGGCGCGGTGTCGCTGACCTCGGTCAGCCTGGCCACCCTGGTCACCATCGGTGCCGCGCCACTGCTGGTGCTCGGTGTGGAGGCGGTCACCGGCCGGCGTCGGCTGGACCGGCGGACCACCGGCACCTGCGCGCTGGCGGTGGCCGGGCTGCTGCTGGTCGGGCTGCCGGCCGGCGACTTCGGCGGACTCGCCGTACTCGGCAGCGCGTCGTTGGCACTGGTCTCGGCCGCCGGTTTCGCCGCCATCACCCTGGTCGGCGCCCGGCCGGTCGCGGGACTCGACGAACTCGCCGGCACCGGGTACGGCTTCACCCTCGGCGGGCTGCTGCTGGTTCCGGTGGCTGCCGGCACCGTCGGGCTCGGCTTCCAGCCCGGTGCGGCCGCCCTCGGGTTGCTTGTCGCGCTCGGGATCGGGCCGACCGCTGTGGCGTACCTGTGCTACTTCCGGGGGCTGCGCACCGTCCAGCCCGGCACGGCGGCGCTACTGGTCCTGTTGGAGCCGCTGGTCGGGGCGGTGCTGGCCGCCCTGCTCCTCGGCGACCGGCTGGGCCCGGCCGGCCTGCTCGGCGCGGCACTGCTGGGTACGGCGGTGCTGCGCGCCGCCCGCGCACCGGAGGCCCGCGGCAGAGTCGACCGAGCCGTCCCCGCACGAGCGGCGGGAGCCGACCGGGCCTCGTAGAGTCGGACGGAGCCACGAACCGTCCCCGCCCGGCGCCGTCCCGGGCGGTGACGGTCCCGGGCGGTGACGGTCCCGGGCGGGAACGAGGGAGCGGGAGACGATGACCGAGCCGCCGATCGTGCTGCGCCCGGCGACTCCGGCCGACACGGACGCGGTACTCGAACTGCACCTGCGCAGCCGTGCGGCGTACCAGCGGGCGGTCCGGCCGGCGGCGGAGATCGCCGCGACCGACGCGGTGCTGCGGGAGCGCCGGGACAGCTACTACGGGGCGTTGCTCGGCTCGCCGGAGGTCGACGGCTGCGTCGCGGTACGCGGTGATCGGGTGGTCGGCTTCACCCTCGCCGGCCCGGTCAACCATCCGGACCCGTTCCCCGGCACCACGGTCGAGCTTTACAAGATCCATGTCGACCCCGGGCAGTGGGGCCGGGGCACGGCCGGCCGACTGCTCGCCCGGTGCGTCGACCGGTGGCGGGCGGCCGGGGTCGACTCCGCCCGGCTCTTCGTCTGGGATTTCAACGAGCGGGCCCGCCGCTTCTACGCCCGCAACGGCTGGGTGGACGACGGCCACCGCCGGCCGGACGACCCGCGCATCGGACAGTACCGGATGCGGGGCTACCGGCTGACGGTGTCGACGGCACCCACCGGCGGGCCGCCCGCGCCCGACGGTGCCGGTGGCTCGCCCGCGCCGGACGGTGCCGGTGGCTCGCCCGCGCCGGACGGTGCCGGTGGCTCGCCCGCGCCGGACGGTGCCGGTGGCTCGCCCGCGCCGGACGGTGCCGGTGTCTCGCCCGCGCCGGACGGTGCGCGACCGGCGGTGCGCGGCGGTTGACCGCTGCGCGCGCCTGCGCCCGCCGGGGCGACGGGCCGGGCCCGCCCGGTGGGCCGGGCCTGTGCAACGGGCTCGGCCTGTGCAACGGGCTCGGCCTGCGGCACGGGTTCGGTCGGAGCGGTGGGCCCGGCCTTGGTGGTGGGCCCGGGTGGGTCGGCCAGCCGGACCAGCTCCGGCAGCACCTCGCCGAGCGGCGCGTCGAGGGTCAGTTCGGCGTAGTCGTCGCCCCGGGTCGGGCCCTGGTTGACGATCACCACCGGGATGCCGAGCTTCGCGGCCCGGATCACGAACCGGCGGCCGGACATCACCGTCAGGGACGAGCCGAGCACCAGCAGCAGCCGGGCGCGCTCCACCAGGTCGAAGCAGGTCCGGACCCGGTCCGCCGGTACGGTCTCGCCGAAGAAGACCACGTCCGGCTTGAGCATGCCACCTGGGCAGGACCGGCAGTCCACGGTCCGGAAGCCGTCGACAAGCTCGTCCGGCAGCTCGACGTCGCCGTCCGGGTTGACGGTCTCGACCCGGGCGGCGAACCGGGGGTTGGCGGCGCGCAACCGCTGGTCCAGCGTCTCCCGGTCGGTGATCTCGCCGCAGCCCAGGCAGACCACCCGGGCCAGGCTGCCGTGCAGCTCGAGCACGGAACTGGCGCCACCCGCCTGGTGCAGCCCGTCCACGTTCTGGGTGAGGATTCCGGCCAGCAGCCCACGACGGTCGAGTTCGGCGACCGCCCGGTGCCCGACGTTCGGCGCGGCCCGGGCGATGGTCCGCCAGCCGAGGTGGCTGCGTGCCCAGTACCGGCGCCGGGCCAGCGGCTCGCCGACGAAGGTCTGGTACGTCATCGGGGTGTGCCGGCGCAAGGCCCCGCTCGGCCCCCGGTAGTCGGGAATCCCGGAGTCGGTCGACAGGCCGGCACCGCTGAGCACCACGACGTCGCCGCCGGCCAGCAGTCGGGCCAGCGGGGCGTATCCTCCGGCGCTCGGGTCGTCCACCCCTCCATGCTGCCTCGCCGTACGCCGCCGCGGCGAACGGGTGCCCGGGCTGAGCCGTCCGTGCGCGCCGCAGGGTGGGCCGTCCGTGCGCGCCGCACGCTGGGCCGTCCGGGCGGCGCAGGGTGGGCCGTCCGTGCGGTGCGCGGCGCCGGTGCGCCGTCAGGCGGGTGCCGCCGCGTCGGCCGGTGGGGTGCGGAAGGTGAGCGGTTCGGAGAGCGGGCTCATGGTGTAACCCGAACCAACCAGCGCGGCGGCCCGGACCGCCACCGTGTACTCGGTGTCCGGGGTCAGCGCGACGAAGGTGACGGTGTTGAACGGCATCGAGGAGAAGCCCTGCCACTCGCCGTCGACCAGCCGCTGCATCGAATACCGGAAAACCGGGCCGGTGGGGCGGGTCCAGGTCAGGGTGGCACCGGTCGGGGTGATGTCGGTGGCCACCGGTTGACCGGGCGACGGCAGCGGGATCAGCGGATCGGCCTGCGCGGGCGTGGCCGACAGGGCCAGTAGGGCCACGGCGAGCAGAGCGGTACGTAGCAGGGCGGGCAGGATGCGTCCGGGCATGGCGAGAGCCTTTCTGGAGGTACGACTGCGGAAACGCCCGGTCCCGGCAGAACTATCTAACTATGTCGATGTGTGGCTGTCCAGGACCGGTGTCCTCGATCGGACAGGCGTACTAAGTGTGGTCATGTGTTGACGGAGAGTAATGTCGGCGGCGGGGTAGGTACCGCCCTCCTGGGCACGGCCACCATCCGCCGTGGCCACGCTCGCAATCCCTCGTCCACGGGCCGGCAGCCGGCCCGACCCAGCAAGGAGCACCACCATGTCCGAAAACACCGAGGCCAGGCTCAGCAAAGACGAACTGCCGGCCGACGCCGTCGGCGAACAACCACCCGCCGAGGGCATCGACGAGGGGGCCGGGGTAGCGGCCGTACCCGCCACCGCGGCCGGACTGCCGGCCACCGCCCAGGGCCACTTCGCCGTGGTGAACGCCAACGGGACCCTTGCCCGAGGGTTCGGCGTCCTCTCGTCCAGCCGGATCACCACCGGCCAGTACCAGGTGGTCTTCATCCAGAGTGTGGTCCGGTCGGCCTTCACCGCCACGCTCGGCCTGACCGGCAGCCTCGGCGCCTCGCCACCCGGCGAGATCGCCGTGGTCGGCCGGGCCGGCAACGCCAACGGGGTCTTCGTGCAGACGTTCACAAGTGCCGGCGTACCCGCCGACCGCTCGTTCCACCTGCACGTTTCGTCCTGACCGGCGTATCCCCGGACGTCCGGCCGGCGCGCCACCGGCCGGGCGTCCCCGGCCAGGCGTTGATCGCCTGGCCCCGGTCCCCGCGGTGCGGCCCGGCGCCGCGGGGACCGGCCCCGCCGCGGTCCTACGGGCGTGGCCCGTGTGCGTCCCGTCGGCGCCCGGCTGGCTCGACGCTTCCGGGCCAGCCGCGCCGCGCGCGGTGTCCCGACAATCCCGACTCCGGCCCGCGCAGTTCCGGGGGTGCGCGGCCCGGCACGCAGTCCTGCAGGGCGCCCGGCCATCGTCGCTCGGCGGTGCTAGCCGGCGGGCTGGGGCCGACCACGAGCGCGCGGCGCCGCCGGTGCATCGTGGCGTCGCCGCGCTCTGGCCGTCTCCCGCCCGCGCAGCCAATCGGCGGTACGCCCAGCGGGGACCTGGCTCGACCGGTCCGCCCTGCGGGTCGTTCCGGCTGGATGTGGCGTTCCCCACCCCGGCCGAAAGCAAACCCGGTCATTCGTCGGACCTGGTAGAAGCCGGCGGTACCGGCCCGATCCGAAGGTCCCAGCGGTCACATCCGTCGCAATCTGCCCGGAATCAACGCACCGGTTTCTGGGTAAGGAAGACGGCATGGAGCACTTCACTATCGCTACCGTCGCCGAGGAGAGCCCGGACTTCCGCCGGGTGTTGTGGACCGGCAAGCACACCCAGTTGGTCATCATGACGATCCCGCCGGGCGGCGAGATCGGCGAGGAGGTGCACGAGGAGATCGACCAGATCCTCACCTTCGTCAGCGGCACCGGTGAGGCCCGGGTCAGCGGCCAGACCCGCAAGGTGGCCCAGGGTGACCTGGTGGTCGTACCGGCCGGTCGCAAGCACAACTTCGTCAACACCGGCCCAAACCCGCTGGTGCTCTACACCATCTACGGCCCTCCGGAGCACGCCGACCAGGCGGTGCACCACACCAAGGAGGAGGCCGACGCGATGGAGGAGGCCGGTAAGGACGAGCCGCCGACGAGCTGAACCGGCGTTCCGCCGGTGCGGGTCGTTCCGACCAACTGACAAACGGCCGCGTTCAGTCCGACCGCTCCGCGAGGAGGTCGAGGGTGAGCGCGGCCGTCCAGCTGAAGGCCGGGGAACCGATCCCGGCGCCGCTGTCGGGATGGAAGTACTCGTAGTGGCCGGAGCGCCGGGCCAGGTCGAGCAGGGCCGAGCGCAGCGTTTCGGCCAGTCCGTGCCGTCCGTGCGTACGCAGGCCGGCCCGGAGCAGCCAGTTGATGTTGAACCAGACCGGACCCCGCCAGTACCGGTACGCGTCGAAGTCGACGGCGGAGCGGTCGTAGCTGGGTACCGGCACGGGCCAGATCCCGAACCGTGCCGACTCCAGCGCGGCCACCAGACTCACCACCTGCGCGGTCGGCAACCCCGGCAGGACCAGTGGCAGCAGTCCGTTGACGCAGCGGGCCCGACTGTGCCGGCCGGTCCGCACGTCCCGGGCGTGGAACATGCCGGTCTCCGCGACGAAGAGCCGGTCCACAAGTTGCCGGGTCAGTACGCTGGCCCGTTCCCGGTGCGGTGCGGGGTCGGCGCCGACCACCTCGGCGATCCGGGCCAGCGCCAGCTCGGCCGCGCCGCGCAGCGCGTTGAACCCGGGGCACTCGACCAGGAACGGGTGGCGTACCGCCAGGTCCGTGTCGCGGTAGCCGCCGTCCCGGTACGACAGCGCGATGCTCAGGTAGCGGGCGTAGTCGGCGTCGGTGGGACGGTGCGCGGAGGAGACCACCTGGTTGTCCCGCCGGGCGTACCGGCGCAGTACGTCCACCGCCACCGGTACGGCGGCCAGCGCCTCGTCCCAGGACGGACTGTTGTCGAGCCCGGACTCCCACGGGTGCACGATCGCGGCGAGCCCGGCACCGCCCACGTCCCGGGCGGTGGCCAGATACTCCTGCTGGGCGACGAGTCGCGGATAGAGCCAGCGGAGCTGCCCGGTGGCCGCCTCGTCCGGCCTGCGCCGGTAGACCTCCCAGGCGCCGACGGCGTGTACCGGCGGCTGGACGATCCCGCTGGTCGCCCTCGCCGCCCCGGCGCCGTTGCCCGAGACGCCGTTGCCCGAGACGCTGTCGTTCGTGGCGCCGTTGCCCGAGACGCTGTCGTTCGGGGTGCCGTTGCCCGAGACGCTGTCGTTCGGGGTGCCGTTGCCCGTGGCGCTGTCGTTCGGGGTGTCGGGGCGCTGCCGCGGTTCCGGGTTGCCGGTCCAGAAGCTCGGGCCGGGGAAGTAGTCGCGTTCGGTGACTCCCGGGTCGAAGACGATGTGCGGCACCCGACCGTCCGGCCACTGCGCCGTGAAGAGGCTGCGCAGGTCACGCCAGGCCCGGTCCGGGGCGACGTGGGCCAGCCCGACGCTGATGAAGCCGGCGTCCCAGCTCCACTGGTGCGGATAGAGGGTCCGGGACGGCACGGTGTGACTACCGGTCCAATTGGCGGCCAGGATCGCGGCAGCGCCACGCCAGGTTCCGGCGTCGGCCTCGCCGAGGTGGGCCGGGACGTCAGCTGATCCGCTCGACCCGGTTGCCCGGCCGCGCTTCGCGGTGGAGGACATAACCACTCAACGCCTGGTGCCGGTACGCCGTCGTTGTCAACTTTCGGTCCACCCGGCCACCACCGGCAGGCTGTCCACGTCCACCGTCTCCGGGTACTTCAACCCGGCGCCGGTGTTCAGCACCACCACCCGCTCGTCGGCGCGGAGCCAGCCACCGGCCCGGAGCTGCCGTACGGCGGTGAGGCAGGCGGCACCCTCCGGGCAGAGCAGCAGGCCCTCCCGGGCGCCGAACTCGTGCAGGTCGGCGAGGATCGCCTCGTCGTCGACGGCGACCGCGGTACCGGCGGTGTCCCGGAGCGCGTCGAGGACGAGTTCGTCGCCGAGCGGCGCCGGCACGTTGATGCCGAAGGCGACCGTCCAGGCGTCGGCCCACGGCTCCGCCCGGGGTGCCCCGGCAGCGAAGGCGCGCACGATCGGGGCGCAGCCGGTGGACTGCACGGCGACCAGCCGGGGCAGGGTCCCGCCGATCCAGCCGAGTTCCCGCAGCTCGTGCAGTGCCTTGTGGATGCCGATCAGCCCCACCCCGCCGCCGGTCGGATAGACGATCACGTCCGGCACCTGCCAGCCGAGCTGCTCGACGATCTCGTATCCCATGGTCTTCTTGCCCTCCAGCCGGTACGGCTCCCGGAGGGTGCCCACGTCGAAGATCTCCCCACCGGGGGAGCCGCCCCGCTCGGCGACCAGTTGCCCGACGTACCGGCCGGCGTCGCCGATCAGGCCGTCGACGAGGTGCAGTTCCGCGCCGGCCGCCACACACTCCCGACGGGTGATGGTCGGCGCACCGAGCGGCATCGCGATCGTCGCCCGCAGCCCGGCCCGGGCGGCGTAGCTGGCCCAGGCCGCACCCGCGTTCCCGTTGGTCGGCATCGCCACGTGCCGGATGCCCAGCTCACGGGCCCGGGAGACGCCGACGGCCGCACCCCGGGCCTTGAACGACCCGGTGGGCACCAGCCCCTCGTCCTTGACCAGCAGTCCCGGTACGCCTACCGACTCGCCGTACCGGGCCGCCGGCAGCAGCGGGGTCCAGCCCTCGCCGAAGGTGGTGACGTGCCGGTCCTCGGCCACCGGCAGCAGTTCGCGGTATCGCCACAGGTCGGCCGGGCGTCCCGCCAGCGCGGTCGGGTCCACCGCCTCGCGTACCCGGGCCAGGTCGTACCGGGCCAGCAGCGGCGAGCCGCACGGGCAGAGGTTCTGCGGGCGGTCGGCGGGATGGCTGCGGTCGCAGCGCGGGCAGTGCAGGTGGGTCAGGTACACGGCGGCGGCCTCCGGGACCTCGGTTTCCTCCATGATCCCTGCCGGGCGCCCAGCCGGCGAGGTAACCGCCGCAGGTCGGCCGCCCGCAGGACGGATCGGTGGACCGGATCGGTGGGCCGGATCGGTGGGCCGGATTCGGTGGGCGGGATCAGTTGTCGACGGCGAGCCAGCGGCGGCTGCGCCGCCCCGGCAGGTAGCCGGCGTCCAGTCGTTTGGCCAGCACCCCGGGCAGGCCCTGCTCGCGGCTGGCGTCGAGGGCGTACCGGCCGCCGCCGGGGAAGTACGGCGGGGTCTGCCAGTGCGGCCCGGACAGGGCCAGCCCGTCGAGGAGCTCCCGGCGCTGGGCGTACGGCAGGTCGAGGCTGCTCGTCCCGTCCAGCCAGAGCAGATCGAAGATCAGGTACTGGCTGCCGTCCCGCCCCGGGTTCCGTCGGCCGGCAATCGGGGGTGCCGCCGGGCGTACCCGTCCGGACCGGTCGAAGTCGACAAGCTCGCCGTCGAGTACCGCCTCGACGGGGGCCAGCTCCTCGGCCAGCTCCCGCAACCGCGGGTACGCCGGGGTGAGGTCCTCGTCGTCGGCGGAGCGCAGCCGGAGCCGGCCGCCGGAGACGTACCCGATGGCCCGCAGGCCGTTCCAGCGCATCTCGTAACCCCAGGCCGGGTCGTCGGCCGGCAGCTCGGCCGCGACCGCCGCGCGCATCGGGCGGACCCGGTCCGGCATCGACTGCCAGCCCGGCGGCGCCGGGTCGAGCCGGCGGACCATCCAGTCCCGGTCCCCGCCGCCGCGCCGGCCGTCGGCCCTGTCCGGCCCACCGCCCCGACCGGCCCGGAACAGCACGTAGCGCCCGGCGACCCGCCCGCCGCGCAGCGTCACCAGCACCTCGTCGTCGCGCCACTTCTCGCAGCTGTACTCGCCCCGGTCGAAGACCGTCATCCGCCCGCCGCCGTACTCGCCGGCCGGGATCTCGCCGGCGAACTCGAGGTACTCCAGCGGATGGTCCTCGGTGTGCACGGCGAGGTGGCTGCGCCCGGGCTCGCGGGGCAGTCCGCGCGGCACCGCCCAGGAGGCGAGCACCCCGTCCCGCTCCAGTCGCAGGTCCCAGTGCAGCGCGCGGGCGTGGTGCTGCTGGATCACGAACCGGGCGCCGTCCCGCCCCGCCGCCGGCTGCCTCCCCGGCGCCGCCGGCTGCGCACCCGGCCCCGGCGCGGCGTCCTGGCCCGGCTCGGCGATCGGTACCGACTCCGGTCCGGGCTCGGGCACCGGTTCGGGCGTGCGGGTCCGGTCGCGCTTGCGCCGGTACTCGTCCAGCCGGTCGGCCATGCGGCCATTCTGCGCCGATCCGGCGGCGCCCGCCGGATGCATGCCGCCGGCCTGTCCGGGTAGAACTTCGACATGACCTCTGCGATCGACCAGCCCCGCGTGTCGTTGCCCGGTGACGTCCGGATGCCGATGGTCGGCTTCGGCACCTGGCAGCTGCGCGGCAGCCGGGCGTACGACGCGGTCCGGGAGGCGCTCGACGTCGGCTACCGGCACCTCGACACCGCCACCATGTACGGCAACGAGGCCGAGGTGGGCCGGGCGATCCGGGACAGCGGGGTGCCCCGGGAAGACGTCTTCGTCACCACCAAACTGCCGCCGGAGCGGGCCGGTCAGGAGCGGCGGACCATCGCGGAGAGCCTCGCCGCCCTGGAGACCGACTACGTCGACCTGTGGCTGATCCACTGGCCCCCGCCGTCGGAGCGGGCCAGCCTGGCGAGCTGGCGGGAACTGCTGGCCGTCCGGGACGAGGGGGCGGCCCGGGCGGTCGGGGTGAGCAACTACGGCACCGGCCAGCTCGACGCGCTCGTCGAGGCGACCGGCGAGGCTCCGGCGGTGAACCAGATCCGTTGGGGTCCGGCACTGCACGACCCGGGCCGGCTCGACGAGCACCGGGAGCGCGGGGTGGTGCTGGAGGGGTACAGCCCGCTGAAGACCACCGACCTGACCGACCCGGTGCTCGGGGAGATCGCCCGGAAATACCGGGTCACCCCGGGCCAGGTGGTGCTCCGCTGGCACCTGGACCACGGCGTGGTGGTGATTCCCAAGTCGGGCACCCCGTCCCGGATCCGGGAGAACTTCGATCTCTTCGGCTTCACACTGACCGAGGACGAGTTGAGCCAGCTCGATGCGATGGGTCGCTGACCCGGCCTGGCAGGCGATCCGGGCGCTCGGTCCCGTCCTGCCGCTGACCTGCTACTTCTGCTCCCGGCCCCGGGCGTTGCCAGCCGGGCCGCCGAGCCGGCGTCGGGCCGAGCGACTACCCTGACCGGCAACCGCCACCCGGGGCGCCCGCGCGTACCGCGCCGTCCGGCGCCCCGGGCCGTGCACCGGGTGCGTGGCGGTGCGAGGGGAGGCTGCGGGATGTACGACCAGCTGCTCGGCGGGGGCCTCGGGCCGCCCGGCCCGGAGGAGAACGGGCCGGAGCCGGACTTCGTCACCTGGCTGGTCTATCTCGACCGGGCCGAGGACCAGGGCTGGCTCGCCTCGCTGGCCCACTGGTGGCACGACGAGGTGTGCCGGCTGCTGTTGCCGTTCGTCAGCCCGGCCGGCGCGGCGGCACCGGCCGTCTCGCTCACCGCGTTCGAGCAGGACGCCGCCGGGCGCGGGCGACGGCGCCGGCCGGCCCGCTGGGCGGACGGGCTGACCGAGGAGTGTGCCCAGCTCTCGGCCCGGTGGTTCGACGTCGCGCCGACCGCGATCGCCTCCGAGCTGGACGTCTTCCTGGCCCGGTTCGCCGGTCGACGGCACGTCCGGTTGCAGATCTCGGTCGGCTTCGAGGGGCGCTCCGGCGGATTGCCGCTGGTGCTGCCGGCCCTGGTCGAGCTGGCCCGGCTGGTCGGCGACGCGACCGACCCGGCGTACGGCGAGATCGTCGCCAACGCCGGCCTGCTGCCCCCGGCGACGATGCTGGACGCGGCGCTCGGCCGCTCCGCCGAGTCCTCGGCCGAGCAGTGCCGGACCCGGCTGCGCGGCTACGAGTGGGTGACGATCTGTCCCCGCGAGCTGGCCGCCACGCTCGGCGGGGCGGAGCGGCTCCGGGCCACCGGCGCCTTCGCCGAGGTACGCCCGCTGCGGCACGGCGGCCTGCTGCTCCGGGCCACCGACGATCCGGCCGACTACCAGGCCGACCGGGTACGCGAGGTGTTCCGCGCCCTGGCCCCGGTGCTGCCGCCCGGGCAACCGGGTGCGCTGCCCACCGTCCCGCCCGCCGGGTCGTCGATGCTGTCGGCGGTGCCCGGGGTGTTGGCCGGCGACCCGGGCGGGCACGACCTGAGCCGGGTGGTCTTCGCCGATCCGCGTGCGGTGCACCGGCAGCTTCCCGGCCAGCGCCTCGACCTCGACCTCGGCCCGGGACTCGCCACCCGCTGACGGGTTGCGGATGCCCGCTGACGAGAAGCGGGTGCTCCTACCGCCCCTGCTGGAGGCGGTAGGAGCACCCGGGGTGGTGCGCGGTACGCCCGGTACGGGCGGCTGACTGGGAGTGCGTCAGGACGGAGCGGGTCGGGTCAGGCCCGGCTGCAGGCGGTGCCGTTCAGGCTGAACGACGTCGGCGACGAGTACGCGCCGCTGAGCGTGCCCTGGTAGCCGAACGATGCCGTACCGCCCGGTGCGATGGTGCCGTTCCAGCTGATGTTCCGGGCCGTCACCGCCGATCCGCTCTGCGTGACGGTGGCGTTCCAGGCCTGTCCGACCTGCTGACCCGAGGGCAGGTTGTAGGTCAGCGACCAGTTGTTGATCGTGCTGGAGCCGGTGTTGGTGATGGTCACCGAGGCGGTGAACCCGTTGTTCCAGGAGTTCGCCGTGTAGGCGACCCGGCAGGAGGAGGAGCCACCCGGCGGGTTGGTCGGCTGCCCGGTGGACGGGTTGGTCGGCTGCGGGTTGCCGCCGCCGTTCACCGAGGCGGAGAACGAGTTGACCGCCAGGCCGGTGCCGCCGATCCACGGCTCGAAGCCGGCCTGGATGCTGGTCAGGTACCACGAGTTGGTGATCGCGCCCCGGTTGCGGGTGTCGTTGATGAAGTCCAGCACGCTGAAGTTCCAGCTGCTGATCGGGGACGGCGAGACGTACGAGATGACGTTGTTGGAGCCGTTGCTCCCGCGCCACACCTCCCAGGTGCGCCCGCCGATCGTGGCGTTGCCGACCGGGGAGCCGATCGGCTGGATCGAGCCCTGCCGGTTGAACCAGATCATGATCTCCATCTGGTTGACGCCGTCGCGCTTCGGGGACGGGTCCAGCCAGATGTCGTAGGACGCGTTGTAGGTGGCGCCGCCGACGAAGTTGTAGCTGATGCTGCTGTTGGCACTGCTGATCTGGCTCACCTGCATCGGCAGGTTGGTCCCGGGCGAGCAGTTGGTGTAGTGGCAGCCGAGGAAGACCGACGGGTACGACACCGGAGCGCCGCTGGTGCTGCCCTGGCCGTCCTGCCGGGTGATCGAGAACCCGTTGTCGGTGACGTTTATGCACTGCTGGGCGGTGGTGCCCCAGCGGTTGTTCTGGACCACGTACCTGCCCTGGATGGTGGTCGAGCCGTACTGCTCACAGATCTGGACGTCGGCCTGGGCGGGACCGGCGGCGACGAGTACGGCGGAGGTGGCGCTGACCAGCAGGCCGGCGACCGCCGCGAAGGCGGGGACGGAACGTCTCATGATGCTCCTTGAACGTGGTGGGTCCGTGGAGTGGAAGTGGTGCGGTGCCGCTGGGTAACGGGCGTGCGGCGAGGGTGGTGATCCGAGGGAGCGCTCCCATGGCAGCTAGCACACATTTACATGCTTGAAATCGGAACGCAACTGGGCGCGCGTCGGCCCGGGGGTTTTCGTGACGGTGGGCCCGGTTATGCCAGTTGCGCTGCCGAGCTGAACGGCGTATGGGAGAAGAAGGGCGAGCGACCGGCGGTGGCCGGGTTCAGCCGCCGGCCAGCAGGGCGCGGGCGGCCCGCACCTGGCCGACCGCGCCGTGCAGCGCGGCGACGATCCGTTCCTCGGTGGCCGCGTCCAGCCGGGTCGCGGGGACCGAGAGGCTTATCGCGTCCACCGCCGGGTTGTGCAGCGGCACCGCCACCGCGAAGCAGACGATCCCCTCGGTGTTCTCCTCGCGGTCCACCGCGTAACCCCGGTCCCGCACGGTGGCCAGTTCCGCGTGCAGCAGCTCCGGGTCGGTGATGGTGTGCCGGGTGAGCGCCGGCAGCGGCCAGCTCAGCAGCCGGTCCACCGCCTCGTCGCCACGTTGGGCCAGCAGCACCTTGCCGAGCGCGGTGGCGTGCGCCGGCAGGTGCCGGCCGATCGCGCTGTACAGGCGAAGTCGGTGCACCGACTCCCGCTTTGCCAGGTAGACGACGTGTGGCCCGTCCAGCCGGCCCAGGTGGACGGTCTCGCCGAACCGGCCGGCCAGTTCGTCGAGTACCCCGGCGAGCAGGCCGGTGGCGTCGTCCGCCTCCAGGTAGGCGGCACCGACCTGGAGGGCGCGTACGCCCAACCCGAAGCGGGTGCCGGTGGCGTCCGCCTCCACCCAGCCGCGCTGGATCATCGTGCGGAGCAGGCCGTGCAGGCTGCTCTTCGGGATCTCCAGCGCGCGGGCCAGCTCGACCAGGGAACGGCGCTGCGGCGAGTCGGCCAGTGCCTCCAGCACGTCGAGGGTCCGGCCGGCCGACTTCACCGGCTGGAACGCCTGCACCGCCGCGCCCGGTCCGGCGTCGCTGGCGGTACCCGTCGTCATGCCGGCCACTCTAGTCGGGTTGACAGCGTCCGGGCGGACAGTAGGGTCGGCTATGTGACCAGCGTTCAAGATGATGAACAGTCAGCCGGGGTGACCGAGACCATCGCGGCGACCCGGATCCTGCCGGTCGTGGTCCTGGAAGACGCCTCCTCGGCACCGGCGCTGGCCGCCGCGCTCACCGAGGGTGGCCTGCGGGCCATCGAGGTGACCTTCCGGACGGCGGCGGCGGCCGAGGCGATCCGGCTGATGGCCCAGCGACCCGACCTGCTGGTCGGCGCCGGCACCGTGCTGACGCCGGCTCAGGTCGACCAGGCCGCCGAGGCGGGCGCCCGGTTCGTGGTCAGCCCCGGCTTCTCCCCGGCCGTGGTGCGGCACTGCCAGGAGCGCGGCCTGCCGGTCTTCCCCGGCGCCGCCACCGCCACCGAGATCCAGCTGGCCCTGGACGCCGGGCTGGACACGGTCAAGTTCTTCCCGGCCGAGCAGCTCGGCGGGGTCGGCATGGTCAAGGCGCTGGCCGCACCGTTCCGGTCGGTCCGGTTCATCCCGACCGGCGGCGTGCACACCGGCAACCTCGGTGACTACCTGGCGCTGCCCGCCGTGCTCGCGGTGGGCGGCACCTGGATGGTCGCCCCCAGGCTGCTCGCCGAGGGCCGCTGGGACGAGGTCACCCGGCTGACCGCCGCCGCCGTCGCGGCCAGCCGTCCCGCCGGCTGACCCGCCGTCGGCGCTCGCGGCCGATCCTCGCGGCCGATCCTCGCGGCCGATCCTCGCGGCCGATCCTCGCGCGCCCGCCACCAACCGACCCGCACCGAACGTCGACCCGCACCGAACGTCGAGCCGCACCGAACGTCGAGCCATTCGCCCGAAAGGTCCATCCATGTTGCCGATCCGATCCGCCGACGACTGCCGATTCGACCTCGTCTCGCTCGGCGAGGTGATGCTCCGGCTCGACCCGGGCGAGGGCCGGGTGCGCACGGCGCGGACCTTCCGGGCCTGGGAGGGCGGTGGCGAGTACAACGTCGCCCGGGGGCTGCGCCGGTGTTTCGGACTGCGTACCGCGCTGGTCAGCGCGTTCGCCGACAACGAGGTGGGCCGGCTGCTGGAGGACCTGGTCCTCACCGGCGGGGTGGACACCTCCTTCGTCAGGTGGGTGCCGTACGACGGCATCGGCCGGAGCGTCCGCAACGGGCTCAACTTCACCGAGCGGGGCTTCGGGGTGCGCGGCGCCGTCGGCACCTCGGACCGGGGGCACACCGCGGCCAGCCAGCTCCGCCCGGCCGACGTCGACTGGGACCACCTCTTCGGCACCCTCGGCGTGCGCTGGCTGCACACCGGAGGCATCTACGCGGCGCTCTCCGAGACCACCCCGGAGACCATCGAGGCCGCGATGAGCGCCGCGCGCCGGCACGGCACCCTGATCTCGTACGACCTGAACTACCGGCCCAGCCTCTGGAAGGCGGTCGGCGGGCAGAGCCGGGCGCAGGAGGTCAACCGGCGCCTCGCCCGGTACGTCGACGTGATGATCGGCAACGAGGAGGACTTCACCGCCTCGCTCGGCTTCGAGGTGCCGGATACCGACGCCTCGCTCGCCGAGCTCGAGGTGGCGAACTTCCAGCGGATGATCGAGGCGGTCACCAGGGAGTACGACAACTTCCGGGTGGTGGCGACCACGCTGCGCACCGTACGCAGCGCGACGGTGAACGACTGGGGGGCGATCGCCTGGTCCGCCGGCAGCGGCTTCGTGCAGGCGACCCACCGGGCCGACCTGGAGATCCTGGACCGGGTCGGCGGCGGCGACAGTTTCGCCTCCGGGCTGATCTACCGGCTGCTGGCCGGCGGGGACCTGGCCAGCGCGGTGGAGTACGGCGCCGCGCACGGCGCGCTGGCGATGACCACCCCGGGCGACACCTCGATGGCCAGTCTGAAGGAGGTCGAGGCGCTGGTCCGGGGAGCCGGTGCCCGGGTGCAGCGCTGAAGCCGGTGACCGGATGAGCTGGGCACATCCGATCGGATCTTCCGCTGGGGCGATAGCGCGGAGTAGTGTCTTGCCTTCAACGCGTGTCGATCCCTCCGGAGGCGTCACCAGATGGCCGCATCCCAGCTGCGCGTGCTCGTCGTCGGTGCGGGGATCGCCGGCCTGGCGGTCGCGCGTACCCTCCGGCTGGCCGGGTTCCGGCCGGACGTCACCGAGCGGTCGTCCGGGCCCGACGCGCCCGAGATCGGCCTCTTCCTGCCGGGCAACGCCGAACGGGCGCTGCGGGAGATCGGGCTGGACGATCCGGTGCGGCCGTTCGGTCAGGTCATCCGCTGCCAGCGGTTCCTGGACGCGCAGGGCCGGGAGCTCTGCGAGGTCGACCTCGACAAGCTCTGGTCCGGCGTCGGCGAGTGTCGCGGGCTGCCCCGTTCCGATTTGCACCGGGTACTGCTCAGCGGGGCCGGTGGCGAGGTCCGGTACGACACCGAGGTCCGCGCCCTTCAGCTGCACCGGGACGCCGTCACGGTCACCTTCGGCGACGGCAGCCAGCACGAGTACGACCTGGTGGTCGGTGCCGACGGGCGGCGCTCGGCGG
This sequence comes from Plantactinospora sp. WMMB782, assembly GCF_049179135.1. Classification (NCBI taxonomy): domain Bacteria; kingdom Bacillati; phylum Actinomycetota; class Actinomycetes; order Micromonosporales; family Micromonosporaceae; genus Plantactinospora; species Plantactinospora sp. WMMB782. The sequence goes on from NZ_JBMHMC010000007.1 coordinate 4,271,220, forward strand.
TCCGGGCGCTGGCCGCGCTCGGCGGCCCGGCCCGGCCGGCGGGGCAGATCGGCTACCGCAGCGTGGTCAGCGGCGGGCCGCCGCTGGCCGAGTGGACCGGAGTGCTCGGCGAGCGGGCCGCGTTCGTGGCCGTGCCGATCGGCGCCGGCCGGCTGCACTGTTACGCCGACGAGGTCGGCAGCGTGGCGCCGGCCGATCCACTGGCCCGGGTCCGGGAACTCTTCGGCGGGTACGGCGGCCCGGTGCCGGCCATCCTGGAGGCGATGGAGCAGGTGCGGGTGACCCGTGCCGACGAGGTGGAGCTGGGTGCGTGGTACCGGGGGCGGGTGGTGCTGGTCGGCGACGCCGCGCACGCCACCGCGCCGACGCTGGCCCAGGGTGCCGCGATGGCCTGCGAGGACGCCCTGGTGCTGGCCCGTTGCCTGGCCCGGTCGGCGAGCGTGCCCGAGGCGCTGTACGGCTACGAGTGCCGGCGCCGCCCCCGGATCAAGTGGGTGCTGGACCGGACCCGGGACCGGGACCGGACCCGGAACGTCCCCGCCCCGCTGCGCGACCCGCTGCTGCGGATCCGGGGTGGCAAGATCTTCCAGGAGCACTACCGACTCCTCGTCGACCCGGCCTGACGGCGCGTGGACCCGGACCGGGCCTGACGGCGCGTGGACCCGGTGCGACCGGACGGCGTCCGGCGCCCCGCTGCGGTGCCGGGCCGGCCGGGTGTGGCCGTGCCGGGCGGCCTGGTGGAGTGGCCCCGGCGGGTCGGGGCGTACCCGAGGAGGGACCCGCCGCTGCCGGGGACTATTCTGCCTGCGAGGTACGGCTCGCAGATCAACAGCGCGTGCCGAGTGGGACTAACGAGAACCGGAGGCCACTCGTGACCACCGTCGCACCCAAGCCGATCGTGACCCGGCCCTGGCCGGTCCGCCAGCCGGTCAAGGGCTCGGCACTCACGCGGCTGCTGCGTACGACGGACGCGAAGCAGATCGGGATCATGTATATGGTCACCGCGTTCGCGTTCTTCATGATCGGTGGCCTGATGGCGCTGCTGATGCGCGCCGAGCTGGCCCGGCCGGGACTCCAGTTCCTGTCGCCGGAGCAGTACAACCAGCTCTTCACCATGCACGGCACGATCATGCTGCTCTTCTTCGCGACGCCTATCGTCTTCGCGTTCGCGAACTTCGTGGTGCCGATCCAGATCGGCGCGCCGGATGTGTCGTTCCCCCGGCTGAACAGCTTCGCGTACTGGCTCTACCTGTTCGGCGGGACGCTGGCGATGGGCGGCTTCCTGACCCCCGGCGGGGCGGCCGACTTCGGCTGGTTCGCGTACACCCCGCTGAGCAACGTCGAGCACTCGCCAGGGGTCGGCGCCAACATGTGGATCGTCGGCCTGGCCATCTCCGGTCTGGGCACGATCCTCGGCGGCGTCAACATGATCACCACGATCCTGACGCTCCGGGCGCCCGGCATGACGATGTTCCGGATGCCGATCTTCACCTGGAACATCCTGGTCACCAGCCTCCTGGTGATCATGGTCTTCCCGCTGCTCGCGGCGGCCCTCTTCGCGCTCGCCGCGGACCGGATCCTCGGCGCGCACGTCTTCGACGCCGAGACCGGCGGGCCGATGCTCTGGCAGCACCTCTTCTGGTTCTTCGGGCACCCCGAGGTCTACATCGTCGCGCTGCCGTTCTTCGGCATCATCAGCGAGATCATCCCGGTCTTCTCCCGCAAGCCGATCTTCGGCTACAAGGGCCTGGTCGGCGCCACCATCGCGATCGCGGCGCTCTCGATGAGCGTCTGGGCGCACCACATGTTCGCCACCGGCCAGGTGCTGCTGCCCTTCTTCTCGTTCCTGAGCTTCCTGATCGCCGTGCCGACCGGCATGAAGTTCTTCAACTGGATCGGCACGATGTGGCGCGGCCAGATCAGCTTCGAGAGCCCGATGCTCTGGTCGATCGGCTTCCTGGTCACCTTCCTCTTCGGCGGCCTCACCGGCGTACTGCTGGCCAGCCCGCCTGTCGACTTCCACGTCTCCGACTCGTACTTCGTGGTGGCGCACTTCCACTACGTGCTCTTCGGCACCATCGTCTTCGCCGTCTACGCCGGCATCTACTTCTGGTTCCCGAAGATGTTCGGCCGGATGCTGGACGAGCGCCTCGGCAAGGTGCACTTCTGGTTGACCTTCATCGGCTTCCACACCACGTTCCTGGTGCAGCACTGGCTCGGCGCCGAGGGCATGCCCCGGCGGTACGCCGACTACCAGGCGATCGACGGCTTCACCACGCTGAACATGATCTCCACGATCGGTTCGTTCGTCACCGGCATCTCGACCCTGCCGTTCCTCTACAACGTCTGGAAGTCGTACAAGGCCGGTCCGGTGGTCGAGGTCGAGGACCCGTGGGGGCACGGCAACTCGCTGGAGTGGGCGACCAGCTCCCCGCCGCCGCTGCGCAACTTCGACCGGATGCCCCGGATCCGCTCCGAGCGGCCGGCGTTCGACCACAAGTACCCGGAGCTGGCTGCCGGCGGGCAGTCGCTGGCCGGCCCGCCCGAGGGTGGCGCCAAGCCGCTGACCAGCGAATCCGACCACGGCGCCAGCTACACCGAGGACACCGCGAGCAACGTCGACGAGCGGTAGTCCACACCCCGTCCGATCTCGCGGCCGGCACCAGGAGAACTCCGGTGCCGGCCGCCGGCGTTCTCGCGCTTCCCGACGCCGCGCGCCTCCCGCCGTCTGACGCTTTCGGCCGCAGGCGTCTTCACGCCTTCGTCGGAGTAGCCGGCCGGCTGGCTTCGGCGGCATCGGCAGCTTCGGTGGCATCGCCGGGGGCCGGTCGGTCGGCTGCGGCACGGCGGCGGTGCCGCAGTTCGACGGGGAGCAGGGCCAGCCCGAGCAGCGCGCCGACCAGACCGGTGGCGACGAACCCCCAGGCGGGTGCGGAGGCGTCCATCACCGCGCCGGCAAGTGGCGCGCCGAGGGCGAGCCCGACCGTGAGCGCCGAGTTCTGCAACCCCATGGCCTCACCCCGGGCCCCGGACGGGGCGAGCTGGCTCACCGCGTGCGAGGTGGCGGCCAGCGCCGGTGCGCAGAGCAGCCCGGCCGGCAGCAGGGCGAGGCAGAGCGTCCACCACTGCCCGCCGCCGAGCCCGACCGGTACGGTGCAGATCCCGAGCAGCACCACGATGGCCAGCGGCGGGGCCGGCCGGGTCAGCATGCCGTACGCGAAGCCGCCGACCAGGGAACAGACCGCCCAGAAGGCGAGCACCAGCCCGGTCCAGTGCACCTGGTCGGCGTCGCGCAGCACGGCCACCACGGCGACGTCGGTGCCGCCGAGCACCAGGGTGGCGGCACCGGTGATCGCCAGCATCCCGACCAGCCGGGGTGTCAGCCACTCCCGGCGGGCCGGCATTGCCCCGCGTGCCGCCGGCTCGCCGCCGTCCCGGGTCGGCGGGTCGAGCCAGACCAGCGCCCCGCCGGCAAGCAGGATGCCGGCGCCGACCACCAGCAGGGCGGCCCGGGGCGACACGCTGGTGGCCAGCAGCACCGCCACGGCCGGGCCGACCATGAAGGACAGCTCGACCCCCATCGAGTCCAGCGCGTACGCCGGCCGGCGCCGCTGCTCCGGCACCAGCGCGGCGATCGACTGCCGGATCACCGAGAAGACCGGCAGGGTCAGCAGCCCGGCCAGCAGCGCCCCGCCCAGCAGCACCGGGTACGGCATCAGGGGCGCGCCGAGCCAGAACGCCGACTCGGCGACGGTGGTCAGCACGAGTACCGGCCGGAGACCCCGCCGGTCCACCAGCCGGCCCAGCACCGGGGCGGAGAGCGCGGATCCGACAGTCATCGCCGCACCCGCCAGCCCGGCCGCCGCGTATCCGTGCCCGAGCTGCGTCACCACGTAGAGGGTGAGCGCCAGCAGGGTCATCGTCTTGGGGATCCGGACCAGCAGGGCGAGCAGCATCAGGGACCGGACTCCGGGCAGCGCCAGGGCCTCCCGGTAGGGCGTGAGTGTCATCTCGGGTGGGTCACCTCCGGCCGCCATCCTGCCCGGCCGGTGTGACGTACCCGGTGACGACGCCGGCTCAGGCCCGAGGCCGTACCCCGCCGGGTCAGGTCACGGGCGTACCCCGCAGGGTCACGCCGGCCTCCCGGAGCATGCCCAGCGCCGCGTCGGTGGTGCCCGGGTCGACCCCGGCGGTCAGGTCGAGCAGTACGGTGGTGGCGAAGCCGGAGCGGGCCGCGTCCAGCGCGGTGGCCCGGACGCAGTGGTCGGTGGCGATCCCGACCACCTCGACCCGGTCGACCGCCCGTTCCCGCAGCCAGTCCGCCAGCCCCTGCGCCCCCGCGGCCGGCTCGGTGGTCCCCTCGAACCCGGAGTACGCCGCCGCCCGCTCGCCCTTGCGGAACACCGCCTCGATCCGGTCGGTGGCCAGGTCCGGATGGAACTGCGAGCCCTCGGTGCCGGCGACGCAGTGCCGGGGCCAGGAGTCCACGTAGTCGGGCGGGTCACCGAAGTGCGCCCCCGGATCGACGTGGTAGTCCTTTGTCGCCACCACGTGCTCCCAGCGGTCCGGCTCGGCGGCCAGCAGCCGGGAGATTCCGGCCGCCACCCCGGCTCCGCCGGTCACGGCGAGGGAGCCGCCCTCGCAGAAGTCGTTCTGCACGTCGACGATGATCAGTGCTCGGCTCATTGTCACCCTTCCAGCTGGTCGGCGGGGACGACGGTGACCGGGACGGTCGGGTCGCCCGCCGAGAGCTTGAGTCCCTCCCAGGGGATGGAGATCAGGCACTGCCGCAGGTGCTCCCGGGACTCGGCGAGGCTCGGCAGCGGTCCCGGCTCGCCGCCGGTGACGTACCGCCGCTGCAACGCCCGGTCCCCGGGGCGCGGCTCGGGCGCGCCCTGCGAGACGACGACCTCCTCGGTGGCGGTGCCACTGGGCTTGTGCCGGCGGACGGCCGTCTTGCGCCCGCCGACCGTCGCCTTGTGCTCGGAGCGCTTGACCACCGGGCGGCCGTCCACCTCGACCAGCTTGTAGACCAGCCCGGCGGTCGGTGCGCCGGAGCCGGTCACCACGGCGGTGCCGGCGCCGTACATGTCGACCGGTTCGGCGGCGAGCGCCGCGATGGCGTACTCGTCGAGGTCGCCAGAGACGATGATCTTGGTCTCGGTGGCGCCGAGCGAGTCCAGGAGTTCCCGGGAGTGCTGGGCCAGCACGGCGAGGTCGCCGGAGTCGATCCGCACCGCCCGCAGGTCGGGACCGGCCACCGCGATCGCGTTCCGGATGCCCTGGGCGATGTCGTAGGTGTCGACCAGCAGCGTGGTGCTCTTGCCCTGCGCCGCGACCTGCGAGGCGAACGCGGCCGGCTCGTCGTCGTGCAGCAGGGTGAACGCGTGCGCGGCGGTGCCGGCGGTCGGAATCCGGTAGCGCTGTCCGGCCGCCAGGTTGGAGGTGTAGCCGAACCCGGCGAGGTAACTGGCCCGGGCCGCGGCCACCGCCGCCGCCTCGTTGGCCCGCCGGGACCCCATCTCGATCAGGGTACGACCGCGGGCCGCGGTCACCATCCGGGCCGCCGCCGCCGCGATCGCCGAGTCGTGGTTGAGCACGGACAGCGTGAGCGTCTCCAGCAGTACGCACTCGGCGAAGGTGCCGGAGACGGTCAGGATCGGCGATCCCGGGAAGTACAGCTCGCCCTCGGCGTACCCGTCGATGTCGCCGCCGAACCGGTAGCTCGAGAGCCATGCGGCGGTCGGCCGGTCCACCACCCCGGTCTGCTCGAGGAAGGCGATCTCCGCCTCGTCGAACCGGAAGTCGGCGAGCAGTTCGACAAGGCGTGCGGTGCCGGCGACCACGCCGTAGCGGCGGCCGGTCGGCAGCCGGCGGGTGAAGACCTCGAAGACGCAGCGCCGGTCGGCGGTGCCGTCCCGGAGGGCGGCGCTGACCATGGTCAGCTCGTAGTGGTCGGTGAGCAACGCGGGGCGGGAACTGTGCACCAGGCCAGCCTAAGCGTGCCGCGCCGCCGCACACACGCTGCTCCGCCCGGCCGAGCAGGCCGCCCGGCTCAGCGGTCCGGCTCGCCCTCCTGCTCCGGTATCGCCTTCAACGCGGGCCACAGCTCGCCGCGGCCGGCCACCCCGAGCTTGTTGTAGACCCGCTGCAGGTGGTTCTCCACGGTCCTGGTGGAGATGTAGAGCTGCTCGGCGATGTTCCGGCTGGCCAGGCCCCGGGCGGCCAGCCTGGCGATCTGCCGTTCCCGGTCGGTCAGCGCCGGCTGGCGTACCGACAGCGCGGGCGTACGCAGCACGTCGCAGCGCCGGAGCAGCCCGGCCAGCCGCAGGTTCGCCTCGTGCGACCGGTTCGACCGGGCCGCCCGCAACCGGGTCACCGCCCGGCTGGTCGCCTCGGCCGCGAAGACGTTGAGGCCGAGTTCGGCGAAGCCGTCCGCGACCGCGAGCAACTGGTCGCCGGAGTGGCCGTACTCGGCCCGGGCGTGCCGGGCGACAAGCGCCGGCAGTGGGCCGTCGACCGTCTCGCTCAGCTCGGTCAGCCGCTGGGCGACGGTGCGCCGCCGGCCGGTGACGGTCGGCTCGCCGACCTCGATGTCGGCCCGGCCCAGTCGCACCAGGTCGTGCAGGGCCAGCACCTCGTGGCCGGCGAAGCCGTCCGCCTCGAGCCGGTGGACCAGCTCGCGGAGCGTGCCGACCGCGGTGGCGAGCTCACCGGTGGCGGCCTGCACGGTCGCCCGGGCCTGTTCGAGCCAGGGATAGAGCACGGCCATCCCGGAGGTCTGCGACCGGTCCGACTCGGCCATCGCCTCCGCCGCCGAGACGACGTCGCCGCGCATCGCCGCCGCCTGGGCCCGCTCCGCGTGTGCCAGTCCGGCGAAGACCCGGCTGGTGGCGAGGACCGCACAGGCGCCGAGACTGGTCCGCAGCGCCTCGCCGGTCTGGCCCCGCAACCGGGCCGCCTGGGCCCGCAGGATGGAGAGGTAGCCGGAGCCGAGCCGGAAGTCCCCGGCGTCGGCCAGGTCGGCGAACTCGGCGGCGACGATCGCGTCGATCCCGGCCAGGTCACCGGCGAGCGCCAGCCGGGTGCCCCGGGCCAGCTCCAGGGCCAGTTGCAGATAGGGCATCTCGGCCCGCCACTGCGCGGCCTCGGCGGCCACCCCGTCCACGGCCCGGCCGCTGAGCGTCAGCTCGCCCCGGGCGGCCTGCAGGTGCGCGATGGTGCACCGGGCCAGGCCCCGGGCGGCAACCGTGGCGGCCGGCCGGTCCAGCACGGAGCGGCTCAGCCGCAGCGCCTCGGCGCACTCCAGCCGGTGCAGCCGCATGATCGCCTCGAAGGCGGTCACCCGGGCCCGGTCGGCCGGGTCGGTCAGCCGTTGCGCGTCCGCCGCGATCTCGGCCACCGTGGACTCCCGGTCGAGTCCCCAGTACGACACCATCCCGCGTACGGTCAGCCACCGGCTGCGCCGCTCGTCGGAGGAGATCTGGTCGGCGACCGAGTCGAGCACCCGGATCGCCTCTTCGGCCTGGTCGCCGAACATCAGGATGGTGGCCAGCAACTCCGCCGCCTGGTATCCGCCACCGGCCTCCAGCGCGGCCCGGGCCAGCCTGGCGGCGAGCGGTACGTCGAACTGGCTGAACGCCTGACCACCGGCGCGCAGCAGCAGGGCGGGATCCTGCGCGGTGCCGGAGTCCAGCCGCCACACCGCCACCCGGAGCAGGTCGTCGCGGCGCCGGGTGCCGGCCTGCTCGACCAGCTCGGCTAGGTGGGCGTTGAGCCGGCGGGCCCGGGTCACCGGGCACCGGCGCCGGACCACCTCGCCGTAGAGCGGATGGGCGAGCCGGACGTTCGAGCGGCGGTCGTGCACGTCGACCCGGATCAGGCCGCGCTCCTCGGCGGTCTCCACACTGGAGCTGTCGGTGGCCCGGTGCAGCAGGGTCAGCCCGATCGGCTCGCCCATGGCGACCAGCTCGACCACCGCGCGTACCCCCGGGTCGAGCTGGCCGATCCGGGCGTCGATCAGTTTGTCCAGGCTGGGCGAGAGCTGGCTGCGGCCGGTCCAGCGCCAGACGCCGTACGTCCGGGTGAGCTCGTCGCCGGCATGTGCCGCGATCACCAGCTCCCGGAGCATCAGGGCGTTGCCGGCGGAGAGCCGGTACAGCCGGTCCGCCGACGGCGCGTCCATCGGGTCGCCGAGCATCGCGGTGAGCAGGTCGTTGCTGTCGGCCTCGGTCAGCGGGCTCAGCTCGGCGTGGTCGACCAGGTCGTCCGTCCACAGCGCGCGGATCGGCAGCGGCACCGCCTCGCCGCTGCGCAGCGTGCCGAGCACCGTGGCGTTGTCGGAGCGGGCGATCAGGTAGACCAGGGCGGCCGAGGAGGGGTCGAGCAGGTGCGCGTCGTCGATGCCGATCACGATCCGCCGGCCGGCGGCCTGCTGGTGCAGCGCGTCGACGGCCCAGCGCATGATGCCGGCCGGGGTGAGGCCGGCGGGCTGGTCGGCCGGAAGCACCTGGGCGAGGCCGCCGAACGGGATGCCGGCGGTGGCGATGTTGGCCGAGGCGGACCAGACGGCGCAGTCGTGTGCGGACAGCCCGGCCAACCCCTCGGCGAGCAGCCGGCTCTTGCCGACTCCGGCGGTGCCGCTGAAGAAGATTCCTCGGCTTCCCGGACTGGTGGCGGCACTCACCAACCGGCTGAGTTCATCCGTTCGACCAACGAAGCCCCACCGCCTCATCGGGGCAGCATATAGACCGGATGCCATCCGCGCGCGCCTGGTGACTGAATGAATTTGAGTAGCTCGCCGGCCATCCATGAGTATCGTTGGTGCTCGTAGTGTACGGGCATCGACACGTAGCGTTCCGATATTCGGCGGGCGCCCTGCCGCCACCACCACCTGTCGATCCCGACGACGGCTGCGGTGCCGACGACGGCAGCCGCCGGCGGGTCCGACAGCGGCAGTGGTGCCGACCACGGCAGTGGTCCGCCGACGGCAGCGGTCCCGGCCGGAGCGTTCCGGTCGCTGGGAGGTGCACACCGCGATGGAGTTCCGCTCGCTCCCCGTCCCCGGGCCGCCGGGCAGCTCCGGCACCCGGAACCCCCGCCGTAACTGCGGCGAGGAGCCGGCACTGGTCGAGCCCCCGCCGCACGAACCGCTCGCCGTGGTCACGGTCGGGCCGTCGGCCGAGGACCGCCGCGCCGTGCTCGCCGGACTGCTCGGTCCGGCCGCCCCGCCGCTGCGGGTGCCGGCGGGCAGCTTCCTGGTGGTCGACCACGCGTCGACGCCGGGGGGCGCCGCCTACGTACCCGGGCTGCGCTCTCCCCGGGAGTACCGGCCGGAGCCGGTCGGCGCCGGCCCCGCGCTGGCCCGCCCGCCGCGCCGGGTCGAGCTGACCGTGCCGGACCCGCTGCTGCGGCACTTCACCCTTGTCGACGCGCCCGACACCGGCACGCTCGGCGTGGCGGGCGTCCGGGTGGTCCGCGACGCCGTCCGCCGGGGTGGCGCGCTGCTCTACGTCCTCCCCGACGACCAGCCGGTCGCCGCCGCCGAGCTGGACCTGCTCGCCGAGGTGGCGGAGGAGACCGCCGTGTTCCTGGTCGGCACCCCGGGCACCGACCCCGGCCGGTCCGCCGGGCCGGACCCCGCCGTCCGCACCCGCGGCACCGACGGTCCGGAACCGCCGTCCGACTCCTACGGTCCGGAACCGCCGTCCGACTCCTACGGTCCGGAACCGCCGTCGGAGCACGGGCCGGAGAGTTGGCTGGAGGCGCGCCGCGCCACCCTGGTGGCGGCGGTGCCCGCGCTCGCCGGGGTGGACTGGATCGACCTCGATCCGGCCGCCGCCGACACCGCGTACCTGCGCCGGGCGCTCGTCGACTGGGCCAGTGCCGAGGGACTGCGCCGGGCCAGCCTCACCTCGCCGGTGGCGCCCGGGGCCACCCGGACGGTTCCGGTGGCGCCCGCCGCCCGGACCTCGGACTGGGCCGAGCAGCTGGACCGGCGCTCCCGGGAACTGGCGCACCGGCTCCGCCAGGACATCGCGCTGGAGATCGCCGCCATCCACCTGCGCTGCGTACGGGAGGTGGTCGGCGGAGCCGGCGTACCGGGGCTGCCCGGTCTGCTCGACCGGGAGGTCGAGGCGCTCTCCCTGGAGGTGGTGGCGAGCTGCGACGCGGGCGTCGACAAGCTGCTGGGTGAGTCGCTCGCCCGGGTCTTCGGCGAGGTGCCCGACGAGGGCGTACGGCTGCGTGCCGCCGCGGCGGTCGGCTGGGGGCTCGCCGCCGACCGGGGCGCCCGGGACTTCGACCGGGTACTCCTGATCCGGGAGACCGGTGAGGTCGAGACGGTGTACGGGCTCGGCGCGGTCGCCATGCTCGCCGGCTATCCCGGCGGTACCGGCGGAGCCATCCTGCCGCCGCTCGGGGTCGGCCTCTCCGGCGGCTGCTACCAGTACTGGTGCCGCCCGTTCCGGGCCGATCCGATCCGGGCCCGGTCCTGGCTGCGGCAGGCGCTGCGGGGCACCGAGCTGGAGCTGTGCCGCCAGGTGTCCCGGCGTTTCGAGGCGATCGCCGGGTCGCTTGCCGGCGTGCTGGCCGAGGCGGTCCGGCACGGCCGCCTGCTCGCCTGAGGCGACCCGTCTGCGGGCCGGGCGGCGCTCCGGTTCCTCGCTTCCCGGCCGGCGGTGGCACGATGGGGGGCATGGCCGCTCCACAGGTTGCACCGGTCGACGCGCCGGACACCGAAGAGGTGCCGGTCGCCGACCGGGCATGGGTGACGATCGTCTGGGACGACCCGGTCAACCTGATGTCGTACGTGACGTGGGTGTTCCAGAAACTGTTCGGCTACAGCCACGAGAAGGCCGAGAAACTGATGCTCGACGTGCACCACAAGGGCAAGGCGGTGGTGTCCAGCGGCGCCCGCGAGCGGATGGAGCACGACGCCTCCCAGCTGCACGCGTACGGGCTGTGGGCGACGGTGGACCGGGCGTGAGCACGTTCCGTCGACAGGGCGAGCACTGCGTCGCCACCTTCGGTGCCGACGAGGTGCGGGTGCTCCGCAAGGTCGCCTCCGAGGTGGTGGGCCTGCTCACGGATGGCTTCGACCACTCCGACCCGGTCGTCGGGCGGCTCTTTCCGGACACCTATCCGGAGAGCCCGGGCGACTCGGCCGAGTTCCGGCAGTACACCGAGGGTGACCTGAAGACCGCCAAGATCGACCAGGCGGGTGCGGTACTCGCCGCGCTGCCGCCGCCCACCGGCGGCGAGGTACGCCTCGACGCGGAGGCGGCCGAGGCGTGGCTGCGGGCGCTGAACGACGCCCGGCTGGCGATGGGCGTACGCCTGGACATCTCCGCCGACACCGACCTCGGCGACGAGCTGGACGACGCGGTGTTGCACGACCCGACCTCGACCCGCGCCTTCCAGCTCTCCATCTACGCCTACCTGGGCTATCTCCAGGAGTCCCTGCTCACCGCGCTTGTCGACTGAACGGCACTCCCGTCCCGACCGAACGGCGGCGGCTCAGGCCGCATCGAGTGCGGCCAGCTCGTCGGCGTCGAGCTGGAGTTCGGTGGCGGCCGCCGAGTCCCGGATCGTCTCCGGCCGGCTCGATCCGGGGATCGGGACCACCCGTGGCGACCTGGCCAGCAGCCAGGCCAGGCAGACCTGCTGCGGGCTGACGCCCCGGGCGGCGGCGACCTCGGCGAACGGCGCGAACCGGCTGCCCAGCTCGCCGGCCCGGGCGATCCCGCCCAGCGGGGACCAGGGCAGGAAGGCCAGGTCCAGCTCGTCGCAGAGTGCCAGCTCCGGCTCCGAGCTCCGGAACGCCGGCGAGTACTGGTTCTGCACCGAGACCAGGCGGTCGCCGAGGATCTCCCGGGCCAGCCGGATCTGCTCCGGGTCGGCGTTGGAGATGCCGGCCATCAGCACCTTGCCGGCGTCGACCAGCTCCCGGATCGCCCCGATCGAGTCGGCGTACGGGACCTTCGGGTCGGGGCGGTGGTGCTGGTAGAGCCCGATCGCCTCCACCCCGAGCCGCTTGCACGACGCCTCGCAGGCACGCCGCAGGTAGTCAGGTGAGCTGTTCACGGTCCAGCTCCCGTCGCCGGGGCGCAGGTGCCCACCCTTGGTGGCGACCAGTACCCCGGAGGTGTCCCCGCCGTAGCTGGCCAGCGCCCGGGCGATCAACGACTCGTTGTGCCCCACCTCGTCCGCGTGCAGGTGGTACGCGTCCGCGGTGTCGATCAGGGTGACACCGGCGTCCAGCGCGGCGTGGATGGTGCGGACCGATCGTTCCTCGTCGGGGCGTCCCTCGATCGACATCGGCATGCCGCCGAGACCGACGGCGCTCACCTCGGTGTTTCCGATGCGGCGGAACTTCATCGCACTGCCTCCTCGCAGTCGCCTGTCTCTGCTCTTTCCGCCTCTTTCTGCCACAGGCCGGCTCCGTCCGCCCGGTCGGGGCACGTGAGGTCGGCCACTCCCGCCGGCCGGGATCGACCGCTCCGGGGCGGCCGGACAGGCGGTAGGCTGGGCCTGTGCTGAGCATCGACCGGTCGATAGTCGAGGCGATCGTCGCGCACGCCCGCCGGGACCACCCGGACGAGGCGTGCGGCGTGGTCGCCGGCCCGGCCGGCGCCGACACCCCGACCCGGCACATCCCGATGGTGAACGCCGCACGCTCGATGACGTTCTACGAGTTCGACTCGATGGAGCAGTTGCGGGTCTGGCGGGAGATGGACGATCGCGACGAGGAGCCGGTGGTCATCTACCACTCGCACACCGCGACCGAGCCCTATCCGTCCCGCACCGACATCTCGTTCGCCGGTGAGCCGGGCGCGCACTACCTGCTGGTCTCCACGCGTGACCCGGAGACCGCGGAGATCCGGTCGTTCCGGATCGTGGACGGGGTGGTGACCGAGGAGCCGGTCCGGGTCGTCGACGCCACGGTGGATCCGAACGCCGTGCAGTCGTACATGTTCGGGCAGAGCCCGGCGACGGTCGACTACGAGTGTTCCGGCCGCTGACCTCCACAGCTCAGCAGCCGTTGTCGTAGTCCGTTCCGCACTCCGTCGTTCTCCCAAGGAGCACCCAAGTCATGGCTATCGAGGTTCGCATCCCCACCATCCTGCGCAGCTACACCGGCGGCGCCAAGGTCGTCGAGGGGTCCGGCGACTCGCTCAACGACCTGCTGTCCGACCTGGACGGCAGGTACTCCGGCCTGCGTGGCCGGCTGGTCACCGAGCAGGGCGCGCTGCACCGCTTCGTCAACGTCTACGTCAACGACGAGGACGTCCGCTTCCTCGGCGCGCTGGACGCCAAGCTCTCCGACGGGGACACCGTCACCATCCTGCCGGCGGTGGCCGGCGGCGCGTTCGGCTTCGCCGCGGCAGCCGCGATCATCGGGCACGGCGCGGCGGCAGCCGCGATGACCGGGCCCGGTGCGGCGTCCGCCGCGATCCCCGGGCACGGCACGTCGGTGCCGGCCCCGGCCGCCGCGGGCTGAGGCGGCCGCGATGACGCGGTACGACAGCCTGCTCGACGCGTGCGGCGGTACCCCGCTGGTGGGGCTGCCCCGGCTGTCGCCGACGGTGCCCGACGGGGCACCGCCGGTGCGGCTCTGGGCGAAGCTGGAGGACCGGAATCCGACCGGCAGCGTCAAGGACCGGCCGGCGATGTTCATGGTCCGCGAGGCCGAGCAGGCCGGCCGGCTCCGCCCGGGTGACACCATCCTCGAACCGACGAGCGGCAACACCGGGATCTCGCTGGCGATGGTGGCGAAGCTGCGCGGCTACCGGCTGGTCTGCGTGATGCCGGAGAACGTCTCGGCGGAGCGGGTGCAACTGCTCCGGATGTACGGCGCCGAGATCATTTTTTCGCCGGCGGCCGGTGGCTCGAACCAGGCGGTGGCGACGGCGAAGCAGATCGCCGCCGACCACCCGGACTGGGTGATGCTCTACCAGTACGGCAACGGTGGCAACGCGCGGGCGCACTACGAGACCACGGGTCCGGAGCTGCTGCACGACCTGCCCACCATCACGCACTTCGTGGCCGGGCTCGGCACCACCGGCACCCTGATGGGGACCGGCCGCTACCTGCGGGAGAAGGTCGACGAAATCGAGATCGTCGCCGCCGAGCCCCGGTACGGCGAACTCGTCTACGGGCTGCGCAACATCGACGAGGGCTACGTCCCCGAGCTGTACGACGCCACCGTGCTGACCCGGCGCTTCTCGGTCGGCACCCGGGACGCCGTACTCCGCACCCGGCAGCTCGTCGAGGTGGAGGGGATCTTCGCCGGCTTCTCCACCGGGGCGATCCTGCACGCCGCGCTCGCGGTGGCGCACGAGGCGGTCAAGGCCGGCCGCCGGGCCGACGTCGCGTTCCTGGTCGCCGACGGCGGCTGGAAATACCTGTCGACCGGCGCCTACGGCGGCACACTCGCCGACGCCGAGGACGCCCTGGACGGGCAACTCTGGGCGTGACCGACTGATCCCGGCCGGCCGGATCGGGGCGGACGATCCGCTCCGACCCGGCCGGCGGCGCTCCGGCCGCTGTTGTCGTACCCGGCTGGTCTGATGTCCCCGGCCGACCGCGAGGGGCGCGCGAGGCCGGCGGGGAGGTTCTGGTGGGCGTGCTCTACGACTACTTCCGGGCGCCGGACGACGACGCCGTGCGGGCGCTGATGGCCGCGACCGGAGGCTGCTCGCCGGACCCGACGGCACATCCGTGGACGGGTGTGTTGGCCCTGAAGGGCCTCGATCCGACTGTCGTCCTCGGCCGGCTGGTCGGTTTCGTCCTCGACGAGCCGTGGCAGCCGGGCCTGGTGCCGGGCGACCTGGTCTGGCCGGCGCCGGAGCAGACGGACGGCGGCGACCACGACGGCCCGTGGGTGCTGACCGTGGGGGAGCGGGCGCGGGACGCACTGGCCGGGGTGACCGGCGAGCGGGTGCCGGGGCTGGCCGCCCGGTGGATCGGCATCGAGGAGTTGAGCGTCTTCGGACCCGACCGGGAGATGGCGGAGTCGGTCCTCACCGATCTGGCCGCGCTGGCTCGGGCGGCCCGGTCCGAGGGCGACGGTCTCTACTGCTGGTGCTGCCTCTGACGGCGGTGACCGAGGGTGTTTGGCTGACCGGCCGGACCCTGGATACCGACATGCCCGCCGAAGGTGACGGAACGTAACGGTAGGGCCGATTGCGGCGTCTGGCCCGTACCGGGCGGGGTCGCCCGGACCGGATGTCACGTTGGCGACAACTGAGTGCAGATCTTTCTTGTGCCCAGGTGTCGCGGCGTAGGCTGCGCACCGTGACAGACCTTCCGGCATTGATCATCGACGTGTTGGTCGGCGGGCTGTCCGTGACCATCAGTAATGGCGGGACGACTTGATGCGATTGACCATTCTCGGCTGCGCGGGCAGTTTTCCGGGTCCCGAATCGGCCTGTTCCGCCTACCTGGTCGAGGCCGACGGCTTCCGCCTGCTGCTCGACTTCGGCTCCGGTTCGCTCTCCGCCCTCCAGCGCTACGTCGGGCTCAAGGCGGTCGACGCGATCCTGCTGACCCACCTGCACGGCGACCACATCCTCGACGCCATCCCCTACATCGTGGTGCGCCGGTACGCCCCGGACGGCCCCTATCCAGCCCTCCCGGTGTACGCCCCGAGCGGCGCACCGGACCGGCTCGCCAGCGCGTACAGCCTGGACGAGGGGGTGCTGGACGACGTCTACACCTTCTACGGCCTGCAACCCGGGACGTTTCCGATCGGGCCGTTCTCGGTCACCGTCGACCGGGTCAACCATCCGGTGGAGACCTACGGGGTCCGGCTGGAGCACGGCGGCCGGTCCCTCTGCTACTCCTCCGACACCGCCCCCTGCGAGTCGCTGCTCCGGCTGGCCCACCGCGCCGACATCTTCCTCTGCGAGGCCAGTTACCTGGACGGGGTGGAGAACCCGCCGGACCTGCACCTGACCGGGCGCGAGGCGGGCGAGATCGCCACCAAGGCGGAGGTGGGGCGGCTGCTCCTGACCCACCTGGTCGCCGCCTGGGGCAGCGAGGCGGTGACCCACGAGGAGGCCCTGGGCGCCTTCGCCGGCCCGGTGGAGATCGTCCGCCCCGGCGCCCGCTACGACGTCTAGCCCGCCGCCGACGGATCGGCAACGCGGTCAGGCCGGCGAACCCGTCGGCTCGGCAACGCCGTCGGGTCGGCAACCTTGTCGGGTCGGCAATCTTGTCTGGCCGGCAGCGCCGTCGAATCGGCAACGTGGTCGGGTCGGCGGACCCCGCCGGATCGGCTGACCCGCCGGATCCGTCATCCGGACACCCTCGGACGGGGCGTCCGGGCGAACACATAGGCTGCGGGGATGGCGCGACCTGACGGGCGGCGGCCCGACCAACTCCGACCGGTGACCCTGACCCGACGCTGGAGCATCCATCCGGAGGGATCCGTTCTCGTCGAGTTCGGCGACACCCGGGTGCTCTGCACGGCCAGCGTCACCGAGGGGGTGCCGCGCTGGCGCAAGGGCTCCGGCCTGGGCTGGGTCACCGCCGAGTATTCGATGCTGCCCCGCTCCACCACCACCCGGTCGGACCGGGAGAGCGTCCGGGGCAAGGTCGGCGGCCGGACCCACGAGATCTCCCGGCTGGTCGGCCGGAGCCTGCGGGCCTGCATCGACCTGAAGGCGCTCGGCGAGAACTCGATCGTGCTGGACTGCGACGTGCTGCAGGCCGACGGCGGCACCCGGACCGCGGCCATCACCGGGGCGTACGTCGCACTGCACGACGCGGTGGACTGGCTTGCCGACCGGAAGGCACTCGCCGGTAAGCCGGCGAAGGTGATGCACCGATCGGTGGCGGCGGTGAGCGTCGGCGTGCTGGAGGGCGAGCCGAGGCTGGACCTGAACTACGTCGAGGACGTGGCGGCCGAGGTCGACATGAACGTGGTGTGCACCGGCACCGGGGACTTCGTCGAGGTTCAGGGGACCGGCGAGGCCGGCGTCTTCGCCCGGGACCAGCTCGACGCGCTGCTCGACCTCGGGGTGGCCGGCTGCGCCGAGTTGGCCGAGGCCCAGCGGAAGGCGCTGGCCGGATGACCCGGGTACTGCTGGCGACCCGCAACGCCAAGAAGCTGACCGAACTCCAGCGGATCCTCGACCAGGCCCTCGGGGCTCGGCGGGTCGAACTGGTCGGGCTGGCCGACGTCGAGCAGTACCAGGAGGTCCCGGAGACCGGGCTGACCTTCGGGGAGAACGCCCTGCTCAAGGCGCGCGAGGGCGTCAAGTGGACCAACCTGCCGACGATCGCCGACGACTCCGGGCTGGCGGTGGACGCCCTGAACGGCATGCCGGGGGTGTTCAGCGCCCGCTGGTCCGGCCGGCACGGCGACGACCGGGCCAACCTGGAACTGGTGCTCGCCCAGATCTCGGACGTGCCGGACGAGCACCGGGGCGGCGCCTTCGTCTGCGCCGCCGCCCTGGTGCTGCCCGGCGGCAAGGAGCACCTGGTCGACGGCCGGCAGGCCGGGCGGCTGCTCCGGGCACCCCGGGGCGAGGGCGGCTTCGGCTACGACCCGATATTCCTCGCCGACGGGCAGGACCGGACGAACGCCGAACTCTCCCCGGCGGAGAAGGACGCGATCAGCCACCGGGGCAAGGCGTTGCGGGCCCTGGCCAAGGTGATGGCCAGGACCCTCAACGTGAACTAGTTACCGCGGTGCGGTGGTCAGGACGGCATCCAGCGCTGCGCGTTGGTGCCGTTGCAGTCGTGGATCTGCAATCCCGTCCCGTTCGTGGTGTTGGAGTCCGGCACGTCCAGGCAGCGCCCCGACACCGGGTTGACCAGGCTGAAGTTCGGCCCGATCCGCCACTCCTGGTTGGTGGGTGAACCCGCCTGGCAGGCGTACAGGTGCACCGGTGACTTGTTGGCGGTGGCATAGCTCGCGACGTCGAGGCAGTACGTCCCCCCGATCCGGATCCGGCCGTCGTCGAGCATCGCCCAGACCTGCGAGGTGCCGGTGTTGCAGTCCCAGATCTGCACCTTGTTCGCGTTCGCCAGGACGCCCCGGTTGTTGTCCAGGCACTTGCCGGCGAACGCCGACCGGATCCAGCCGATGCCGGTCCCGTCCAGCCGCCAGTTCTGGTTCGACCCGCCGTTGCAGTCGTGGATGTACATCTGCGCGCCGTTGCCGACCGGGGTCGGCGCGTCCAGGCAACGGCCGGAGGACGGGTTCACCAGCGATCCGTTCGGGCCGGGCTGCCAACGCTGCCCGGTGGTCCCGGCACAGGTGTAGAGCTGCACCAGGGTCTTGTTCGCGGTGCCGTTGCCGGTCACGTCCAGGCACTTGCCGGCGATCCGGATGGTGCCGTCGTCCACGACGTGCCAGACCTGCGCGGGAGGTCCGGCGTTGCACGAGTACGCCCAGATGATGTTCCGGTCGGTCGTGGCGCCGCTCTTGTTGTCCAGGCAGAAGCCGGCGACCGCCGAGCGGAGCAGGCCCTGGCCACCGGTCGAGTTGGCCACCGCCGCGGCCAGGGTGTTGCTGCCGGTGTTCAGCCGGCCCTCGATGGAGCTGTTACCCCGGTTGGTCCAGAGGTCCGGCCGGCCGTCCCGGTTGACGTCGGTGCCGTCGATAACCGGGGTCGACGCCGAGTCGAAGCCGCTGGTGGCGTAGACGGTGACCGGGCCGCCGGTGACCCCGGCCGGGGTGCCGGCGGCGGTGTTCCCGGTGAGCAGCTCCAGCCGGCCGGTGCTGTTGGTCCGGGCGAAGAGCGCCGGGTCGGCCCCGACCGCGGCGGCGGTGATGGTCCGGCCGGTCCAGCCGGTGCTGAGCAGGATCGGCGCGTCGTACGCCCCGGGCGGGAAGCCCGGCGGGTAGAGGTAGAGGACGTCGCCGACGATCACGTACAGGTCCGGCAGCGGCGAGCCGGTGATGCTGGGCCAGGGCGAGGCGACGATCTGGTCGACGGTCTGGTTGCCGGCTTCGCCGTCGACCCGGGGCAGCTGGATCCGGATCCGGTCGACCGGGTCGAAGGTGCTGCCGTCTCCGTTGCCGGGCAGCACGTGCACGTTGCCGTCGGCGTCACTGCGCGGCAGGCGTACCAGCAGGTCCTGTGCGCCGTCGCCGTTGAGGTCGAGCGGGCTGGCCTTCGCGCCGGTCCAGTCGGTGAGTGCGCCGGTGCTGCCGGCGCCGCCGGGGCCGTCCAGGCCGACCTGGACCGCGGTCGCCAGTTTCCCGGTGCCGTCCGTGGCGGCGTACAGCCACGCCCCGGGCCGGTAGACGGTGCCGATCGCGATGTGGTCGGGATGGCCGTCGCCGGTGAAGTCACCGGTCGGGGCGGGCGTACCCGGTGCGTCGGTGCTGAACCGGTAGCTGCTGACCGGGCCCGGGTTGCCGGCGCTGTTGATGGCGTAGACGTACAGGATGTTCGGGCCGAACCGGCGCGGCGTGATGCTGACCGTGGTGGCCGCGTTGTTCGGCTGGGCCGGCAGCAGGGTGCCACCCCGGAACGGACCGTAGGACTGCGGCACGGTCGCCGGCGGCGCGGTGTTCAGGCTGTAGACGTAGCTGATCGGCGGGTCGCTGCCGGCGGGCGGGGTGAGCACGAAGTTGCCGGGGGTGCCGACCGGAGCCCCGGTGGTCCCGTCCGGGTACGTCGTGGAGGTCACCCTCGGTGGTGCCGGCTGCGCGCTGTTGAAGACGAACCGGCAGGTCGGCGTCGCCGAACTGGTGTCCCTGCCGTCGTACGCCCGCACGTTCCAGGCGTACCGGTGCCCGTTCGTGAACTGGCTGGCGGGCAGGGTGACCGAGGCGACCTTGTTGTTGCTGACCGTGACCTTGGGCGAGGCGACGGTGGCGCCGGTGGTCTCGTTGACGATGCTGAACTGGCCTTCGAGCTGCGTCTGGGTGCCGTCCGGGTCGGAGAGGTTCGCCGAGAAGGTCACCGAGGTGTTGCCGACCTGGCCGACCGGGTCGCTGTTGCACGGCACCGAGGGGCTGGTGGCATACCGGTCCGGGGTACGCGGGATCGAGTTGAAGGTGATGGAGATGGTCGGGTTGTTCTGGAACTTCCGCCAGGCGTACTTGTCACCCTCGTGGTTGTTGATCAGACCGAGGGTGGCGGTGGACCACTTGCCGGCGGCGGCGCTGCGGATCAGCGGGAGCACGTTGAAGTCGTGCTGCTTCGGGTTCTCGCTGCCGTCGCTGCGCCAGTTCCCGGCGAGCTGCCGGGAGTCGATCTGCTCGTACCGGGTGGGCTGCTTGTTCCAGGTGGTCGAGCTGTTGATCACGCCCACCCGGAAGATCTTGAAGTAGTAGTCGTTGCTGTTGTTGGCCGACCAGACCGACTTGGTCTGCAGCGTCGCGCTGATGATGTTGGCGTCCCAGAGCGCGCTCGCGACCGGGAACTGGAAGTACGACCGGCCGACGTAGTACGGCGACTCCCAGCCGTTGTAGCCGACGCGGGCCCGTCCGGAGTTGTTCCAGTACGAGTTGTCCTTGCGGGCGCTGTCGACGTACGTCCAGGCGTTGCGGGTCGGCGCGGTCGAGTTGGCGTTCCACGCCGGATCCAGGTAGAGCGGGTAGCGCAGGTCCGGGTCGGCGAGCAGGGCCGGGTCCGGCGAGAGGGTGAGGGCGTCACCGGTGACCCGGGCGGTCACCGGTGCGCGTTTCGCCGCAGGGCTGGCCTCGGTGGGGGTGGAGCGCTGTGGGCTGCCCGTTCCGACCGCCTGTTCCCCGGTCGGGACGCCGGAGTCCCAGATTTCGGGGGCGGGGGCGCTGAACACGGTGCGGCCGTGCCGGTCCTCGGCGGTCAGGCCGCCGTCGGGCATGGTGCGTACCGTCGCGTTGCGGGTGACGAGCGGGAGGGTGAGGTTCCGCACCGCCGGGTCGGCGGCGGCCGCGGCGTTCCTGATCACCAGTGCGTGCGCGAAGCCGCCCTGTTCGTTGGCGGTGACCACCAGGTCGACCCCGGGCAGCACTGCCGGGTAGGTCGCGGTCGCGCCGGCGACCGTCGGTGCCGGCAACCGGGACGGGAAGCGCAGGCCGAGTTCGCTGTCGCCGTTGGTGACCAGCGCGAACGGGTCGGTGCCGCCGCCGGAGAGCACCAGGTCGTACGGTGCGGCGGCCGGACTGTAGCTGCCGTCGGAGTTGCGGCGCAGGGTCGGGTCGAGCGCCACCCATCCGCCGTCCCGCTTGACCCGGGTGGGCCGCGGGCTCAGGTCCATGGTGAACGTGCCGTCCGGGTTGGCGACGGTGCGGGAGGTGGCCGTGGTCGCCGAGCTGACCTCGACTGATTGGCCGGTCAGTTTCGCTCTGGCGACGGCGCGGTCCGGGTCGCCGGGTCGGTCGGTCCGGTTCGCCGGCCCGGTGGGTACCGGTCCCGCCTGCGCGGCGACCGGTGCGAGCGCCACCGTTCCCGAGGCGGCCAGTAGCAGACCCAGCGCCGCTACGGTCCCCGGTCGAAGAAGTCGTCGTCTGAAGACATGGTGAGCCATTCAATCCCCCGTTGATGCCGACATAGATTGATTGCGGCCGTCTGTCCGAATAGGGCAACAATTGCGACAGGACCATGTGGACCCTGCGGGCCGCACAATATGGCTCCACCGCTGAAAAGTCGAGAGTTTCCTATTTGGATTTCCGGGCGGTAGAGTCCGGCCACCGCATCGCAGACCACGGGGGTCGTCAGGATGACGAAAGCAGTCCAGCGCCGAATCCATCGATTTACGTCAATCATCTGCCATGGGCGCACGCGGGCCGGAGGGGGTGCCTTTCCGGCCGCCGGGCGCCCGCGCCAGTCGCTCCGGCGGTACGCCGGCTCCGGCCTCGGCCTGGTGATGCTGGCCACGCTGGGTGCGGTGGCGCTGTCCCCGGACCCCGCCGAGGCCGCCCCGCCGGCCGAGCAGCGCTGGTCCAGCGTCCGGGGTACCCCGATGCCTCCGGCGCCGAAGCGCACACCGAACTTCGGCGAGCGCTGGGTGACGCCACGGGTCGACTGGCCGGCCGGTGGCACCGCGACCGTGCGGCTGGACGCCGCCCCCGGGGCTGCCGGCCGATCCGCCGGCCAGGACGCCGCGGTGGCCGCCGGCAAGTTGCCGGTACGCGTCGCGAAGGAGACCCCGGACGGCCCGTCGGCGCTCCGGCTGACCCTGGCGGACCGGACGACCGCCCAGCGTGCCGGCATCGACGGCCTGCTGCTCGAGGCCACTCCGAGCGAGCGCACCGACAGGCCCGGCCAGGTGCGGGTCTGGGTCGATCCGTCGGGCATCGCCGGGGCGTACGGCGGGGACTGGGCGCGCCGGCTCCGCCTGGTCTCGTTGCCGGCCTGTGCCGCGACCACCCCGGCCGAACCGGTCTGCCGGACCCGCACTCCGCTACCCACCCGATGGGAGGACGGCCAGCTCAGCGCGGTGCTGGAGCTGCCTGCCGGCCAGCGTGCCGAGGGGACCGCGCCGGCCGCCACGACCGCAGTCTTCGCGGTCACCGCCGGGGCGTCCGGGGACACCGGCGACTACAGCGCGACCCCGCTCAAGCCGTCCGGCTCCTGGACGGCCGGCGGCAGCTCGGGCGACTTCGGGTACAGCTATCCGGTCGACGTGCCGCCGGTGCCGGGTGACCTGGCACCGGATGTCGAGTTGAGCTACTCGTCCCAGTCGGTCGACGGGCAGCAGGTCTCCACGAACAACCAGTCGTCGGCGATCGGCGACGGCTGGGACTATTCGCCGGGTGCGGTGGAACGGACCTACCGGACATGTTCCGACGACTCGGCGGCGCCGAAGACCAACGACTCGTGCTGGGCCGGCCCGATCGTCAGCGTCTCCTTCGGCGCCGGCTCAGGTGACCTGGTCTACGACCCGACGGTGTCGACCAAGTGGCGGCTCTCCAGCGACAACGGCGCCCGGGTCGAGCTGCTGCCCGGCGCCGAGAACGGCAGCCACAACGGCGAGCACTGGAAGATCACCACCCAGGACGGTACGCAGTACTTCTTCGGAAAGAACAAGCTGCCCGGACACAGCGGCACGAAGCCGGTCACCAACTCGACGTGGACGCAGCGGGTCTACCACCCCCGCTCCGGCGACCCCTGCTACAAGTCGACCGGCTTCGCCAACTCGCACTGCGAGATGGCCTGGAAGTGGAACCTCGACTATGTCGTCGACCCGGACAAGAACGCCATCGCGTACTACTACGGCACCGAGACCGGCTACTACGGGCCGAACAAGAGCTTCACCCCGGTCAAGTACACCCGGGGCGGCTACCTCGACTACATCGAGTACGGGCTGCGCGACCCGAACCCGTACGCCGGGCGGGCCCCGGCCCGGGTCGACTTCAGCTACGCGGAGCGGTGCGTGGAGTCGGAGACGGTCTGCGCCCCGGCCAACATCGAGAAGAACAAGGACAAGTGGCCGGACACCCCGTACGACCTGAACTGCAAGTCCACAGGTGACTGCTACATGCACTCGGTCACCTTCTGGACCCGGCTGCGGCTCACCGGCATCGTCACCCAGGTCAACAACGGCACCGGCAACACCACTGTGGACACCCACACGCTGACCCACACCTTCCCGGCGCCGGGCGACGGCACGACCCCGGCGCTCTGGCTGGCCTCGATCCAGCACACGGGCGGCACCGGTACGAGCGCCATCACCCTGCCGCCGGTGACGTTCGAGCCGACCAAGCTGCCCAACCGGGCCGACGGGCTCGACGGGGCTCCGGCGATGAACCACAACCGGATCTCGACAATCACCACCGAGACCGGCGAGGTGGTCGGGATCGGCTACCGCACCGAGTGCGCCGCACCTGTCACCCTGGCGCCGGAGAGCAACACCAAGCTCTGCTACCCGGTCTACTGGACCAGGGAGGGCGCGGACAAGCCGACCCTCGACTGGTTCCACAAGTACGTGGTCGCCGAGGTCACCGACCAGGACACCACCGGCGGTGGCACACCGGTCTACACGAAGTACGACTACCTCGACGGCGGCGCGTGGGCGTTCGACGACAGCGAGGTGGTCAAGGACAAGCACCGCACCTACGGGCAGTGGCGGGGCTTCGGCCGGGTGCAGACCCGGGTCGGTGCCGGCGTCGACCAGAAGACGCTGAGCGAGGAGATCTACTACCGGGGCATGGACGGCGACCGGCTGCCGAACAACGGCCGCCGCACCGCCAAGGTGAAGCTCTCCACGGCGGTGACCGTGCCGGGAGCGGCGGTGGAGGTGCCGGACAACAAGCACCTGGCCGGTTCGGTCCGGCAGGTCGTCCGGTACGACGGTGATGGTGGCGCCGTGCACGACAGTACCGTCACCGACCACTGGGTCAGCCCGGCCACCGCCACCCGGAAGCGGTCGGTGGGCGACCTGACGGCGCAGATGGTGCGTGTCGCGTCGACGAAGACCACCACGGCGATCACCTCGACCAGCCCCACCACCTGGCGGACCACCCGGGTCGACACCAGCTACGCCACCTCGACGGGGCTGCCGACGGTGACGTACGACCACGGAGACGTCAGCCAGCCGGGCCAGGCCACCTGCGCGGTGACCACCTACGCGCCGACGAACGTGACGGCGCACATCGTCGACAAGGTCGCCCAGATCGAGACGTTCGCACTGCCCTGTGGCGGGTCCGGGATCAACGGGCAGACCCCGCCCGGCACGGTGAGCCGCCCCGGGGACGTCATCTCCAGCACCCGGGCGTTCTTCGACACCCCGACCTACGCCACCAGCTGGCCGCAGCCGGCGCCGACCACCGGGACCGTGAACGTCGTCCAGTACTACACCGAGGGCGGCTACGTCGTCGGCGCCCGGACGAAGAACGACGAGTACGGCCGGTCGGTGGAGTCGTTCGACGCGAACGGCAACAAGACCAAGACCGAGTACACGATGACGAACGGCCTGACCACGGGAGTCGCGAGCACCAATCCCAAGGGCCACGTCATCCGGACCGTCCTCGAACCGACCCGCGGGCTGGAGATCGAGGAGATCGACGAGAACCAACGGAAGACGACCCAGCGGTACGACGCGCTGGGCCGGCTGACCGGGGTGTGGCTGCCCGGTCGCAGTCTCAGCGAGGGCGCGCACGAGAAGTACGCGTACGTCGTCTCCAACTCGGTTCCGTCGACGGTCACCACCTCGCTGCTCAACGACGACGGGTCCTACCAGGTCGAGGTGGAGTTCTTCGACGCGATGGCCCGGCCGCGGCAGACGCAGAGTTCGAGCCCGGTCGGCGGTCGGCTGGTCACCGACTCGTTCTACGACTCCCGTGGCTGGCTGCGGATGGCGAACAACGAGTACCACGACAGCGCCAGCACCCCGAACACCACGATGCTGAACATGGTCGGAAAGGACCAGCAGATCCCCAACCAGGATCTGATCAGCTACGACGGGGTGGGCCGCAAGACGCTCATCGTGTCGAGGTCCAAGGGCCAGACCAAGTGGCAGACCCGGTCGGTCTACGGCGGCGACCGGACCACCACCATCCCGCCGGACGGCGGGACCCCGACGACCGTGGTGACGGACGGCCGCGGCCGTACCGTCGAGCGGTCGAGCTACCGGTCGGTGCCCGCGGTCAGCGGCTCGGTGGTCAGCGGCGGCAACCCGGTGAAGATCAGCTACGGGTACGACCGCCGGGGCAACCAGGACCGGATCACCGACGACGACGGCAACTCCTGGATCACCACCTTCGACCTGCGGGGCAGGGCGATCCGGACGACGGACCCGGACGCCGGCACCAGCGAGCTGGGCTACGACGCGAACGGCAACGTCACCTCGGCGAGGGACCCGCTCGGCCGGACGGTCACCAGCACCTACGACGCGCTCGACCGGCAGACCGGCGAGTACGACGGCGCCAGCGCGACGGCCCCGCCCAGAGCGATCTGGACCTACGACTCGACGACCATCACCAACGGCATCGGCGAGCTGGCCAGCTCGACCAGCTACGACAACGGAAAGGCGTACGTCACCGCACCGACCGGCTACAACGTCTGGGGTGACGAGGTCGGGGTGAACGTCACCATCCCGGCCGACCCGGCCAACGGCACCCTCGCCGGCACCTACAGCTTCGGCCGGGAGTACACCCCGACCAACGGGCTGCTGAAGAAGTCGCTCTTCCCGGCCGGCGGTGGCCTGCCGGCGGAGACGGTGAACCACACCTACACCGCGCTGGACCTGCCCTCGGGAGTCGGCAGCTCGCTCGGCAACTACGTCGACTCGACCAGGTACAACGCGTTCGGGCAGGTGTCGCAGAGCAAGTTCGGCTTCGGCACCACGAACACCGCCTGGACGACCTACGTCTACGACGAGCACAGCAAGCGGCTGGCCAACACGTACGTCGACCGCAACGGCACCGGCAACTCGCGGATGAACGACGTGGTCTACACCCACAACGCGTCCGGCAAGGTGACAAAGGTCGTCGACTCCCGCAACTCGGCGGCGCAGCGGGAGACCCAGTGCTTCCGCTACGACCTGCTCGGCCGGCTCGGCACCGCGTGGACCGCGACCGACGACTGCGCGGCCGACCTCTCCGGCGGCGGCAGCAACGCCACCGTCGGCGGGATCAACCCGTACTGGACGAGCTGGACGTACAACGACGTCGGTGACCGGACCAAGGAGGTCCGACACGGGTTGCCGGGTGGCAGTGGTGACACCACCACGACGTACAGCTACCCGGCGGCCGGCGGCAGCCAGCCGCACGCCGTACGCACCGAGCAGACCACCGGACCGGCCGGCACCACCACCCGGAGTTTCCAGTACGACGCCCTGGGCAACACCACCACCCGGACCACTCCGGAGCGCGGTACCCAGACCCTCGACTGGGACACCGACGGGCGGCTCACCGGGGTCCGCAACGGTTCGGGCACCGAGGCCAGCTACGTCTACGACGCCGACGGCGAACTGCTGCTCCAGCGCAACCTGAAGGAGAAGAACGCCGTCCTCTACCTGCCCGGCCAGGAGCTGACGCTCAACACGGCCAACGGTACGGTCAGCGGCCGGCGCTACTACTCCGGAGCGGACGGCACCACCTGCGTCCGCACCGGCACGACCGCCGGCGCGTACAGCTACCTGATGAACGACCGGCTGGGTACCGGCACGCTGAGCCTGGACAACAACGGCACCAACCCGAAGTGGCGGGCGTTCACCCCGTACGGCGCGCCGCGCGGGACGGCACCGACCAGTTGGCCGAACAGCCGGGGCTTCCTCGGCAAACCGACCGACTCGGCGACCGGGCTGACCGTGCTCGGTGCCCGGCACTACGATCCGGCGGCGGGGCGGTTCGTCAGCGTCGACCCGCTGTTGAACACGGAGGACCCGAACCAGATCGGCGGATACACGTACGCGGGTGACGATCCGGTGAACCGGTCCGATCCCGGTGGCACGAACGCGTACGACAGCCAGACGCCGTGTGCGAAGTACAACTGCGGTCCGAAGAACATCGACAGGTCGCCGACCGCCACCAAGAACGCCACCAACAACGCCGCCAACGGATGGAAGGCTCCGCCTCGCCCGCCGAAGAAGAGCGGTGGCGGCGGTGGCGACGACAAGGGCTCGCCGCCGAAGAAGAAGAAGTGCAACTGGCTCTGCAAGGCCAAGGGCGGCTGGGACGCCAGCGTCCGCTGGGCGAAGCGGAACCCGGACCTCGTCGGGGTCATCGCCGGGGTCACCGTCGGCCTGACCTGCACGGCAGTGACCCTCGGGACAGCGGCGCTGGCCTGCGGCGCCGCTGCGGGTGCGGTCGGCTCGGGCCTGTCCTCCTATCTCAAGGGCGACAGCCTCGGAAAGATCGTGCTGAACACGGGTGTCGGAGCCCTCATGGGCGCGTTCGGCGCCGGGGCCACCAACCTGGTGAGCGGAATCGTCAAGGCGGGCGTGGGCAAAATGGCAGGCAAAGTCGGGGCGTCGCGCCTCCTCAGCGAAGGTTGGCAGAAGGCCGGCCGAGGAAAGGTCCGGCCTTCGATCAGGACGATCGGCCACGAAATCAAGAAGGGGTTCACTCCGTCTCACATAAAGAGTTCTTTCAGTGAGCGGAGCCAGACGATGCGAGCGTTCAACACCCTCGCTAAGACCAAGATGGGTCCCCGGGTCACCAGGCGGGTGCTCTCGTCGGATCCGACCATGATGGTCGTGGGTGGTACGGTCGGCGGCTATGTGCCCTCGAACTATGACGACTTCAAGAATCTGGGTCGGTTCAACCCGCTGAACGGGATCAACGGGTTCCTCGGAAACCTCTTCTCGTAACATCGGTCCGGTGCGGACACGCTGGCGGGCGCTCCTCGCCGCGATCGTCGGCTACGTCGTCGGTCTGGCCGTCTGCGGGATGCTCCTCGGCGTACGGAACCTGTACGCCGGGGAGCCTCCCCGGGCTTCCGGTGAGCGGGTGACCGGCACCGCCCGGGTCGGCGCGTGCGACCGGGTCGGTCCGGTCAGCGCCGCCGGCCTCGGCTACTGGTGGATCTGCGAGGTCACGGTCACCCTGCCGGACGGGCGTACCGTGTCGTCGGTCGTCGGCCCGTCGGTCGTCACACCCGACGACCGGGACCGGCCTCCCACCCTGGTCGGCTACTGCTCCCGGATGGAGCCGGACGACTGCTCGTTCACCCGGGAAGGCCGCAACCTGCTCCTCGGCATTCTCGGCTGGATCGCCGCACTGCTGTCGCTGGCGGTGCTGACGATCACCGCCTTTGTCGGCGGCACCGCCCTGTTGATCGGTCTGCTCGGCCCGACCCGGGCCGTGCGCTGGTTCGGCAGGCGCTCGCCCAGGGCGGAGCAGACCCCGCGGTCTCCGCCGCCCGAACCGTCACCCGTCGACTCGCCGTACGAGCCGTTGGGCCCGATGGCCCCGGGAACCGGTTCGCTGCTGATCCGTTTCCGGTACCCGGATCCGCTCGCGGCGGTCTACGAGCAGAGCCGACCGAAGCTGTCGGTCGGCGGCACCGACCTCGACGTCCTTCACTGGTCCACCCACCGTTTCCGGCTGGCGCCTGGACCGCACCCGGTGGCGGTCTCCGCCGTGCTCCCGGAGGGCGCCGTGATCGGCGGGGTCACCGCGACGGTGACCGTGCTCGACGGCATCGAGACGGTCGTCGAGTACGAAGCCCCGGCCGACGCCACCGCCTCCGGCGTGCTGCGGGTCGAGGCGGCCCCGGACGCCGGCACCGACGCGGCGGAGAGCTGGTTCCAGAGGTCCGGCGGGCGGTTTCTGCTCGCGGTGGTCGCACTCAATGTCGGGCTCTTCTGGCTGCTCTCGACGTTCCTCTGACTGTGAGCATGGCGGGGTCGGTTCATCAGTGGTGAGCTGATAGTCGGCAGTAGTGGGCGTGACCCTTCGTCTGACTGGCTCTGTGCCTTTGACGCGACTTGTCCGCCCGCTGCTGCCGGCGCCGGCCCGGCGGGAGATATTTGGCCTGATCAGGAGCTTGACCGCCAGTTAGCGGCTGGCGTGTCTCATCACAGTCCTGCCATCTCCGCACCGGACCGGACCGTCGCGTCCCCACGGGTGAGGAGAGAACGCATGTCCATGCTGACAGAACTGGTCGAGGTCGTCATCGGCGTCGACACCCACAAACACACCCACACCGCCGCGATCCTCGACGCCCGTACCGGCGCGGTGCTGGACCGGGCGACGGTCACCACCGACCCGGACGGGTACACCGAGCTGCTTGACCTGGCCGAGCGGCACTCAGGGTTGCGGGCCTGGGCGATGGAAGGCGCCGGCGGCTACGGCGCCGGCCTGCACCGCCACCTCGCCGACGCCGGTGAGCTGGTCGTCGAACTGGACCGGCCGAAGCGGCCCGCCCGCCGGGCTGGGGCGAAGTCCGACCCGATCGACGCCGAACGCGCCGCCCGTGACGCCCTCGCCCGCACCCACCTGGCCCAGCCTAAAACCGGACCCGAACGGGCCGCGTGGCAGATGCGGCTGACCGCCCGCCGCGCCGCGGTTGAGGCCGCCACCGCCGCCCAGCGGCAGCTACAGGCGATGGTCATCACCTCCCCCGAGGCGGTCCGTGCCCGATTCCGCAGCCAGACCACCCGGGCGATGATCACTACCGCTGTCCGGCTACGACCCACGACCACCGCCGGTGACATCGAGATCACCACCGCGCTGACAGTGCTGCGCGACCTCGCCCGACGCATCCGCGCCCTGGAAACCGAAGCCGCCGGCCACGAGGCGGCGATCCGCACCATCGTGCGGTCCTGGCGACCGGATCTACTCACCCTGACCGGGGTCGGCCCGATTGTCGCCGCCACCGTCCTGACCGCCTGGTCCCACCCCGGCCGCTGCCGCGACGACGCCGCCTTCGCGATGCTCGCCGGCACCGCACCCATCCCCGCCTCATCCGGCCAAACCATCCGCTACCGCCTCAACCGATCCGGCGACCGCCAACTCAACCGCGCCCTACACACCATCACCCTGTCCCGACTCCGCTACGACGAACGCACCCGCGCCTACGCCGACCGCCGCCGAGCCCAAGGCAAAACCGACCGCGAAATCAAACGCTGCCTCAAGCGCTACATCACCCGAGAGCTCTACCGACGCCTCGAAACCCCACCCCAACCACTTGACGCACCATAGGAGCGTCGCCCGGGGTTCCGGTCGGCACCCCGGACGGTCCGGGGTTCACAGCCGGAGTTCCCGGCCCGGCCAGCGGGAGCGCAGCCACCGGTCGTGGCTGGCCACCACTATCGCGCCCGGCCCGCCGCCCAGCGCCTCCTCCAGCTCGTCGGCGAGCCGGGGCGAGAGATGGTTCGTCGGCTCGTCGAGCAGCAGCAGCGCGGGCGGATCCGCCACCAGCAGCGCCAGCGCGAGCCGGCGACGCTGGCCGACCGAGAGTTCCCCGACCGGCCGCGCCAGGTCACGCGGACCGAGCAGGCCGAGCGAGCGCAGCGGTACGGCCTCGGCCCGGGCCGCCCCGAGCAGCTGCTCGTAGGTGTCCCGCACCGTACGGTCGGGGCGGTCGAAGACGGTGTCCTGGGTGAGCAGCCCCACCGTCAGGCCGCTGCGCCGGTGCAGCTCGCCCTCGGCGGGCAGCCGTCCGGCCAGTACCGCCAGCAGGGTGGACTTGCCGGCGCCGTTCGGCCCGGTGACCAGCAGCCGGTCGGTGGCCTGCACGTCGAGCCGGTCGAGGGTGAGCCGGCCGGGCACCCGGAGGTCCCGCAGCGACAGCAGGATCCCGTCCGGCGATCTGCTGGCCAGCCCGGTGGCCCGGAACCGCAGCGGCTCCGGCGGCTTGCGCACCTGGTCGCGTTCGAGTTCGTCGAGGCGGCGGGTGGCGTTGCGTACCCGGCGGGAGATCTGCTGCTGCACCCGGCCGGTGGTGTGGCCGTAGCCCATCTTCTCGCTGTCCCGCTTCGCCCGGCCCGGTGCCACCTGGTGCGCGGTCACCGCGGCCGAGTGCCGCAGCTCGGCGAGTTCCTCCTGCTCCTGCGCGAACCGCCGCTGCCAGCGGTCCCGTTCGGCCCGCTTCTCCGCCTGGTAGTCGGTGTAGTTGCCGCCGTACCGGGTCGGGCCGTCGACCGACGGGTCGAGGTCGAGCAGGTCGGTGCAGACGGCGTCCAGGAAGGCCCGGTCGTGACTGGCCACCACCACCACTCCGGGCAACTCGCGCAACTGCTCCTCCAGGAACACGGCGGCGGCGTCGTCGAGGTGGTTCGTGGGCTCGTCGAGCAGCAGTGCGCCGGGGCGGCGGACCAGCAGCGCCGCCAGGGCGAGCCGGCCGCGCTGCCCACCGGAGAGCGAGGCGAGAGTGCGGTCGTGCGCCAGGTCGCCGAGGCCGAGCCCGGCGAGAACGATCTCGGCCCGCCGGTCCGCGTCCCAGGCCGCGTGCCGCTCCGCGCTGTCCAGCCGCTCGCCGTAGCAGCCGAGCAGGTCGGGATAGCCCGCCGCGTCGTCGGGGGTGTCGGCGAGCGCCTGGCTGAGCCGGTCGAGTTCGGCGAGGTCCGCACGGGCCTCCCGGAGGGCGTCGTCGAGTACGTCGGTGATCGTCGAGGTGGGTTCGAACGGCATCTCCTGGTGCAGGAAGCCGAGTTCGGGCGGCCGGACGACGTCGCCGCCGTCCGGTTCGTCCGCCCCGGCGAGCAGCCGGAGCAGGGTGGACTTGCCGGCGCCGTTCTCGCCGATCAACCCGATCCGGTGTCCGGGCGCGGCGGTCAGGGAGACGCCGTCGAGCACCCGGCGGCCACCGAGGGTACGGACGAGGTCATGGGCGAGCAGGGCAGACTGGGACATCGCGACACCACCGTGCGGAAATCGAGCCTTTCGCCCGCCGGGCAGAGGTGCCTCGGGCGCGGGCGCGGGAAGTGTCAGCGGCTCACATCGCGTTCAACATAACCGGCCCCGGCCGGTCGTCGCAACGGATCCTCCATCTCCGCCGGGACCGGTCCAGCCGGGTGCCGGGAGAACCGGACGACCAGGCCGGAAGCGCGCTCAGCGGCGCCAACCGGGGTCCCGGCCGACCAGCCCGAGGATCCGGTCCAGGGTCGGCGCGGTCTCCGGCACCTCGACCTCGGGTCCGTAGACACCCATCTGCCGGCCCTGCTCCGCGGTCCTGCCCACCTCGTCGTGCACGTATCCGAGCAGTTCCCCGTCCCAGTCCGGCCGCTGCCCGGTGGCTTGGGCCAGGTCCCAGGCGTGCACCACCAGCTCGCTCACCACCATGCCGCCGACCAGCGCGGCGGGCAGCTCGGTCGGCCCGGCCATGTGGGTGGTGCCGGCCCAGGCGGCCGGCTCGGCCCAGGCCGCGACGATCCGCTGCACCTGCGCCGTCAACGCGGCGGCCCAGTCGGGCCCGGTCAGGTCCAGCTCGGTCGGGTCGCCGGCCGGCGGCGGTACGGTCTCCTTCCGCCCGGCACCCGCAAGCGACGGGCCCCAGAAGAGCAGATGGTTGACCAGTTTGCGGACGTCGTACTCGGCGCACGGGGTGGGGGAGTCGAGCTGGCCGGGCTCGACGTGTCGGATGATCTCGACCAGGGGAGCGGCCGCCCGGGCCACCAACTGCGGGTCAGACATGCCGGCAAGCAAAGCACGAGGTGGCTGTCACGTCTTGAACGAACGCGACATAACCTGGCGGGCGTGGCCAGGGACGCACGCGAACTCGGCGGCGCGTGGACGAGACACCAGCGGCACGCCTTCCCGACCCCGTCACCGGATCTCGCCCGGTACGTCGAGCGGTACTGGGTCGTGTCCTGGGAGTACGCGGAGCCGTACCGACAGTTGATCGTTCCGTACCCGAACGTGCACCTGACCTTCCACGGCGGCCGGGGGACGGTGACTGGCGTCAGCAGCGGACACCAGGTCAGGGTGCTGGCCGGCGTCGGCCGGGTGTTCGGGGTGGCATTCCGGCCCGGCTGTTTCCGCCCGTTCCTCGGCGCCCCGGTCTCGACCATCACGGACCGCTCGATCGACGCGGCCGAGATCTTCTCCGGTGACCCGCCGAGCCTGGCCAATGCGCCGAGCCTGGGCGGTCCGCCGGACGCGGCCGGTCCGCTCGACGTGCCGGCGGTGGAGGACTACCTGCGGCGGCGCCGGCCCGAGCCCGATCCCCGGGCGGAGGAGGTCGCCGGGATCGTCGGCACGATCGCCGCCAACCCCGGGATCAACCGGGTGGACGTGCTGGCCGAGCGGCTCGGGACGGGCGTCCGGGCCGTGCAGCGGCTCTTCGCCGAGTACGTCGGGATCGGTCCGAAGTGGGTGATCCGGCGATACCGTCTGCACGAGGTGACCGAGCGGCTGGCCCGGGGCGAGCCGGTCGACTGGGCCGCCCTCGCCACCGAACTCGGCTACGCCGACCAGGCGCACTTCGCCCGCGACTTCCGGAAGATGTTCGGCGAGCCCCCGACCCACTACGCCGCCCGTTACTGACCGCCGAGTCTGCCTGGCCGGGCAGGTCCGAAGCCGGGAAGCGGCGACTCGGACCTGCCCGGAGGTGCTCAGTTCAGGACGTGAGCCAGCGCTGAGCGATGGTGCCGTTGCAGTCGTAGATCCACAGTGCGGTGCCGTTTGTGGTGTTGCCGTTCGGCACATCAAGGCACCGCCCTGACGCCGGGTTGACCAGGCTGAAGTTCGGTCCGATCACCCACTGCTGGTGGGTGGCGGCACCTGCCTGGCAGACATAAAGGTTTACCGGCGACTTGTTGGCGGTGGCACCGTTGGCGACCGAGAGGCAGTAGTTGGCGATCTGGATCTGTCCGCCGCCGAGCATCGCCCAGCGTTGCGCGGCGGCGCCGCTGTTGCAGTCCCAGATCTGGACCTTGTTGCCGTTGGTCATCTGGCCCCGGTCGTTGTCCAGGCACTTGCCGGCGAAGACCGATCGGATGAGGCCGATCCCGGTCGTGTCCAGGGTCCAGCGTTGGTTGGCGCCGCCGTGGCAGTCGTAGATGTAGACCTGGCTGCCGCTGGTGAGCGGTGTCTCCGCGTCCAGGCAACGGCCCGATACCGGGTTGACCAGCGAGTCGTTCGGCCCCGGTTGCCAGCGCTGCGCGGCGGTCCCGTTACAGGTGTAGAGCTGGACCGGATTCCGGTTCGCGGTGCCGCCGTTGGCCACGTCCACACACTTGCCGGCGATCCGGAGGCTGCCGTCACCGACGATCGTCCAGATCTGCGAGTTGGGACCCGCGTTGCATTGGTATGCCGAGATGGCGTTGCCGTTGGTGGTGGCGCTGTTGTAGTTGTCGAGGCAGTAGCCGGCCGCACCGACGCGGAGCAGGCCCTGGTTGCCGCCCGCGTTGGCGAACGGTGCGGCCAGGGTGTTGCTGCCGGTGTTCAGATGGCCGTTGACGGTGCTGTTGCCCCGGTTGGTCCAGAGGTCGGGGCGACCGTCGCGGTTGATGTCGGTGCCGTCGATGGTCGGGGTGGAGGCAGCGTCGAAGCCGCTGGTGGCGTAGACGGTTGCCGGGCTTCCGGTGATGCCGGCGGGAGTGCCGGTGGTCTTGTTTCCGGTGAGTAGCTCCAGTCGTCCGGTGCTGTTGGTCCGGGCGAAGAGCGCCGGGTCGGCCCCGACCGCGGCGGCGGTGATGGTCCGGCCGGTCCAGCCGGTGCTGAGCAGGGTCGGCGCGTCGTAGGCTCCGGGCGGGAAGCCCGGTGGGTAGAGGTAGAGGGTGTCCCCGACGATCACGTAGAGGTCAGGCAGTGGTGAGCCGGTGAGGCTGGGCCAGGGCGAGGCGACGATCTGGTCGACTGTCTGGTTGCCCGGCTCGCCGTCGATCCGGGGCAGGAGGACGCGGATCCGGTCGACCGGGTCGAACGGGCTGCCATCGCCGGCACCGGGCAGTACGTGCACGTTGCCGTCGGCATCGCTGCGCGGCAGCCGTACCAGCAGGTCCTGGGCGCCGTCACCGTTGAGTTCCAGCGGGCTGACCGTCGAACCGGTCCAGTCGGTGAGCGCGCCGGTGCCACCGGCGCCGCCGGGACCGTCGGGACCGACCTGCACCCCGCTGTTCAGCTTGCCGGTGCCGTCGGTGCTGACGTGCAGCCATGCCCCGGGCCGGAAGGCGGTGCCGACCGCGACATGGTCGGGGCGGCCGTCCCCACTGAAGTCACCTGCCGGGGCCGGTGTGGTGGGTGCGTCGGTGGTGAAGCGGTGGATGCTGACCGGGCCGGGGTTTCCGGCGCCGTTGATGGCGTAGACGTAGAGGATGTTCGGGCCGAACCGGCGGGGGGTGATGCTCGCACTGGTGGCCGCGCCGCCGGACTGTGCCGGGAGCAGCGTCCCGCCTCGGAACGGACCGTAGGACTGCGGCACGGTTGCCGGGGGCGGGGTGTTCAGGCTGTAGACGTAGCTGATCGGTGGGTCGGTGCCGGAGGGTGGGGTGAAGGTGAAGCTGCCGGGGGTGCCGACCGGTGCTCCGGTGGTCCCGTCCGGGTAGGTCGTCGAGGTCACCGCTGGTGGGGCCGGCTGGCGGCTGTTGAAAACGAACCGGCAGGTCGGGCTCGGCAGGCTGGCGTCGCGGCCGTCGTATGCCTTGACGTTCCAGGCGTACCGGTGACCGTCGGTGAACGAGCTGGCGGGCAGGGTGACCGAGGCGACCCTGTTGTTGCTGACCGTGACCTTGGGGGCGGCGACGGTGGCGCCGGTGGTCTCGTTGACGATGCTGAACTGGCCCTCGAGCTGCGTCTGGGTGCCGTCCGGGTCGGAGAGGTTCGCCGAGAAGGTCACCGAGGTGTTGCCGATCTGGCCGACCGGGTCGCTGTTGCACGGCACGTTCGGGCTGGTCACGTACCGGTCCGGGGTACGCGGGAGCGAGTTGAACGTGATCGAGATCGTCGGGTTGTTCTGGAACTTGCGCCAGGCGTACTTGTCGCCCTCGTGGTTGTTGATCAGACCGAGGGTGGCGGTGGACCACTTGCCGGCGGCGGCGCTGCGGATCAGCGCGAGCACGTTGAAATCGTGCTGCATCGGGTTCTCGCTGCCGTCGCTGCGCCAGTTGCCGGGAAGCTTCCGAGAGTCGATCTGCTCGTACCGTACCGGTTGCTTGCTCCAGGTCGTCGAGCTGCTGATCACGCCGGTACGGAAGATCTTGAAGTAGTAGTCGTCGCTGTTGTTGGCCGACCAGACCGACTTGGTCTGCAGGGTGGCGCTGATGATGTTCGCGTTCCAGAGCCCGCTCGATATCGGGAACTGGAAGTACGACCGGGCGACGTAGTACTGCGCCTCCCAGCCGTTGTAACCGGCCCGGGCCCGACCGCTGTTGTTCCAGTAGGACGTGCTGGTGCGGCTACTGTCGACGTAGGTCCAGGCGTTGCGGGCGGGTGCGGTCGAGTTCGGGTTCCACGCCGGGTCCAGGAAGAGCGGGTAGCGCACGTCCGGGTCGGCGAAGAGAGCCGGGTCCGGCGAGAGGGTGAGGGCGTTGCCGCTGACCCGGGCGGTGACCCTGGCACGCTTCGCGGCAGAGCCCGGCTCGGTGGCGGTGGAGCGCAAGGCGGTGCCGGGGGCCGCCTCGCCGCCGGCCGTCGACGCGCCGGCCGGTCCGGACGGGGCGGTGCTGGAGTCCCAGATTTCCGGGGTCGGGGCGGTGAAGACGGTCCGGCCGTGCCGGTCCTCGGCGGACAGACCGCCGCCGGGTGCGGTACGGAGGGTGGCGTTACGGGTGACGAGGGAAAGGGTGAGGTTCCGCACTGTCGGCCTCGCTGCCGCCGCGGCGCTCTTGATCACTAGCGCGTGCGAGAAGCCACCATGCTCGTTGGCGGTGACCACCAGGTCGACCCCGGGCAGCGCGGCCGGGTAGGTCGCGGTCGCGCCGGACACGGTCGGCGCCGGTAGCCGGGCCGGGAACCGTAGGCCCAGTTGGCTGTCGCCGTTGGTGACCATCGCGAACGGGTCGGTGCCGCCGCCGGAGAGCACCAGGTCGTACGGTGCGGCGACCGGGCTGTAGCTGCCGTCCGGGTTGCGGCGCAGGGTCGGGTCGAGCGCCACCCATCCGCCGTCCCGCTTGACGCGTGCCGGCTGCGGGGTCACTTCCATCGACAGGGTGCCGTCGGGGTTGGCGAGGGTGCGGGTGGTCGCGGTGGTCGCCGTACCGACCTCGACCGGCTTGCCGGTACGCCGCGCCTCGACGGCAGCGCGGCCCGTGTCGTCGAGGCGGGCGAGCGGGGTCGGTGACTGGACCGGCGCCAGCTCGCCCCGCGCGGCGGCCGGAGTCAGCGCCACCGCCCCCGAGGCGGCCAGGACGCATCCGAAGAGCGTCAGCGCGGATGCTGTCCGACGGAATTTTTTGAAGGCATGGTCAGCCATTCGGTCCCCCGTTGCGGGCTAACTTCGAATAGTTCGACTGTCTGTCCGATTAGCTCGGATATGGGGCAGGGTCGGAGTGTGACCTGCGGCTCGGACCATACGACTCAGACGCAGGAAAGTCGAGTCACTTCTGTTTGGAGAGAAAACTCGTCTCCTTTGCAGAATTCTTGAAGCCCGGAACCGTAGGGTCCGGCCACCGTATCGATAATTCGGGGGTATTCAGCATGGCGAGTACTGTGCGATCGCTTCATCGCTATCTCGCAGGGGTGCGCGACCGGCGGCCACGAGCCCGCCTGGGAGCCTTTCCTGGACACCGGCACCACAACGTGGCCGTACGCCGGGCGACCGGCTCCGCCATCGCGGCCGTCATGCTGGCCTCGGTCGGGATGGCCGTCCTACCTCCGGCTCCGGCCGCAGCCGAGCCGCCGGCCGAGCAGCGCTGGTCAAGCGTCCGGGGTACCCCGATGCCACCGGCGCCGAAGCGGACGCCGAACTTCGGCGAGCGTTGGGCGGCGCCCCGGGTCGACTGGCCGGCTGGCGGCTCCGCGACGGTCGAGCTGGGTGCCGCGCCTTCCGCCGACCGGTCTGCCGGGGTACCCGCCGGCAAGCTGCCGGTACGCGTCGCCAAGGCGAGCCCGGAGGGTCCATCCGGACTGCGACTGACACTGGCCGACCGGGCCACCGCCGAGCGCGCCGGCGTGAACGGACTGCTGCTGCGGGCCGCCCCGGTCGCCGGCGCGGACAAGCCCGGCCGGGTGCGGGTCTGGGTCGACCCGTCGAGCGTCGTCGGGGAGTACGGCGGGGATTGGGCTCGCCGGCTGCGTCTGGTTTCCTTGCCGGCGTGTGCGGCGACCGTTTCCACCGACCCGGCCTGCCGGGTGCCGACCCCGCTCGAGACGCGGTGGGAGAACGGGCAACTCACCGCCGAACTGAATTTGCCAGGCAGAGGTTCGACGGGCGGCGACCGGACCGGCGCGACCGCCACGGAGGCCGTCTTCGCGGTCACGGCCGGCGCGGCCGGGGACACCGGCGACTACAGCGCGACCCCGCTCAAGCCGTCCGGTTCCTGGACGGCCGGTGGCAGCTCGGGCGACTTCGGTTACACCTACCCGGTCGACCTGCCGCCGGTGCCGGGTGACCTGGCGCCGTCGGTCGAGCTGAGTTACTCGTCCCAGTCGGTCGACGGGCAGCAGGTCTCCACCAACAACCAGTCGTCGGCGATCGGCGACGGCTGGGACTATTCGCCGGGTGCGGTGGAACGCACCTACCGGACCTGTTCCGACGATTCGGCGGCGCCGAAGGTGAACGACTCGTGCTGGGCCGGCCCGATCGTGAGCGTGTCGTTCGGGGCCGGCTCCGGTGATCTGGTCTACGACCCGACGGTGCCGACCAAGTGGCGGCTCTCCAGCGACAACGGCGCCCGGGTCGAGCTGCTGACCGGTGCCGACAACGGCAGCCACGGCGGCGAGCACTGGAAAATCACCACCCAGGACGGTACGCAGTACTTCTTCGGAAAGAACAAGCTGCCCGGGCACAGCGGCACCAACCCCGTCACGAACTCGGCCTGGACGCAGCGGGTCTACCACCCCCGCTCCGGCGACCCCTGCTACAAGTCGACCGGCTTCGCCAACTCGCACTGCGAGATGGCCTACAAGTGGAATCTCGACTACGTCGTCGACCCGCACAAGAACGCCATCGCGTACTACTACGGCACCGAGACCGGCTACTACGGGCCGAACAAGAGCTTCACCCCGGACAAGTACACCCGGGGCGGCTACCTCGACTACATCGACTACGGGCTCCGCGACCCGAATCCGTACGCGGGCCGCTCTCCGGCTCGCGTCGACTTCACATACGCGGAGCGGTGTGTGGAGTCGGCGACGGTCTGCGCCCCGGCCAACATCGACGCCAACAAGAGCAAGTGGCCGGACACACCGTGGGATCTGAACTGCAAGTCGACAGGTGACTGCTATATGCACACGGTCACCTTCTGGAGTCGGCTGCGGCTCACCGGCATCACCACGCAGGTCAACAACGGCTCTGGCCACACCACTGTGGACACGCACAAGCTGACCCACACCTTCCCGGCGCCGGGCGACGGCACGACCCCGGCGCTCTGGCTGGCCTCGATCCAGCACACGGGCGGCACCGGTACGAGCGCCATCACCCTGCCGCCGGTGACGTTCGAGCCGACCAAGCTGCCCAACCGGGCCGACGGGCTGGACGGCGCACCACCGATGAACCACAACCGGATCTCGACCATCACCACCGAACTGGGTGAGGTGGTCGGGATCGGCTACCGCACCGAGTGCGCGGCGCCGGTCTCGCTCGCGCCGGAGAGCAACACAAAGCTCTGCTACCCGGTCTACTGGACCAAGGAGGGAGCGGACAACCAGACTCGGGACTGGTTCCACAAGTACGTGGTCACCGAGGTCACCGACCAGGACACCACCGGCGGTGGCACACCGGTCTACACGAAGTACGACTACCTCGACGGCGGCGCGTGGGCGTTCGACGACAGCGAGGTGGTCAAGGACAAGCACCGCACCTACGGGCAGTGGCGGGGCTTCGGCCGGGTGCAGACCCGGGTCGGTGCCGGTGCCGACCAGAAGACGCTGAGCGAGGAGATCTACTACCGGGGGATGGACGGCGACCGCCTGCCTAACAGCGGCCGGCGTGTCGCGAAGGTGAAGCTCTCCACGGCGGTGACCGTGCCGGGGGCCACGGTCGAGGTGCCGGACCAGAAGCAACTCGCCGGTTCGGTCCGGCAGACCATCCGGTACAACGGTGACGGCGGGCCGGTGCATGACAGCACGGTCACCGACTACTGGGTCAGCCCAGCCACCGCGACCCGGAAGCGGTCGACGACCGTGGGCGATCTGACCGCGCACATGGTGCGCACCGCGTCGACGAAGACCACCTCGGCGATCACCTCGACCAGCCCCACCAGCTGGCGGACCACCCGGGTCGACACCACGCACTCCACGACGACCGGGTTGCCGACCGTGTCCTACGATTACGGCGACGTGAGCCAGCCGAGTCAGGCCACCTGCGCGGTCACCACGTACGCGCCGACGAACACCACGGCGCACATCGTTGACAAGGTCGCCCAGACCGAGACGTTCGCGTTGCCGTGTGGCGGGTCCGGCACCAACGGGCAGACCGCGCCGGCCTCGGTGAGCCGTCCCGCCGACGTGATTTCCAGCACCCGGGCGTTCTTCGACACCCCGACCTACGCCACCAGCTGGCCGCAGCCGGCGCCGACCATCGGCGACGTCAACGTCGTCCAGCAGGCGACCGAGACCGGCTTTCTTACCAGCGCCAAGACGAAGAACGACGTGTACGGCCGGCCGCTGGAGTCGTTCGACGCCAACGGCAACAAGACCACCACCGAATACACGATGACGAACGGCCTGACCACGGCGATCAAGACCACCAACCCGAAGGGCCACGTCACCACGGCCACGCTCGAACCGACCCGAGGTCAGGAAATCGGGGAGGAGGACGTCAACCGGCACAAGACCACCCAGCGGTACGACGCGTTGGGTCGGCTCGTCGGATTGTGGCTGCCCGGTCGGGACCTCAGCCAGGGCGCAAACGAGAAGTACGCATACACGGTCTCGACGACGGTACCGTCGACGGTCACGACGTCGAACCTCAACGACGACGGGTCATACCGGGCTCAGGTTGAGTTTTACGACTCGCTCGCCCGGCCCCGGCAGGTGCAGGCGTCCAGCCCGGTCGGAGGTCGGTTGGTTACCGACTCGTTCTACGACTCACGCGGCTGGCTGCGGATGTCCAACAACCAGTACCACGACACGTCCAGCACGCCGAACAGCACGATGCTGAACATGGTCGGCAAAGACCAGCAAATTCCGAACCAGGACCTCATCACCTATGACGGCCTGGGTCGCAAGACGTTGATCGTGTCGCGATCCAAGGGCGTCACCAAGTGGCAGACGCATTCGGTGTTCGGCGGCGACCGGATCACCACGATCCCGCCAGACGGTGGCACCCCCACCACCACGGTGACGGACGCCCGGGGGCGCACCACCGCGAAGCTGAGTTACCGGTCCATGCCCACCGTCACCGGCTCGGTGGTCAGTGGCGGCAACCCTGTGAAGATCAGTTATCGGTACGACCGCCGCGGCTTCCAGGACCAGGTCGCCGACGACGACGGCAACTCCTGGACCACCACATACGACCTGCTGGG
The DNA here is from genome assembly GCF_049179135.1 of Plantactinospora sp. WMMB782. Taxonomy (NCBI): domain Bacteria; kingdom Bacillati; phylum Actinomycetota; class Actinomycetes; order Micromonosporales; family Micromonosporaceae; genus Plantactinospora; species Plantactinospora sp. WMMB782. Next base: position 4,313,124 of record NZ_JBMHMC010000007.1, read on the forward strand.
CAGGGCCGTCAAGAAGGTGGATCCGGACTCCGGAACGACGGATCTGCGCTACGACGCCAACGGCAACCTGACTTCGACCAGGGACGCGCTCGGCCGGACCATCACCAGCACGTTCGACTCGCTCGACCGCAAAACGGGCGAGTACGACGGCACCAGCACCGCCGCGCCGCCGCGGGCGATCTGGACCTTCGACTCGACCACCATCACGAACGGCCTTGGCGAGGTCGCCAGCGAGACCAGCTACGACAATGGGCTGCCCTACGTCGTCAGGCCGACCGGCTACAACAGTTGGGGGCAGGAACTTGGCACGACCGTAGCCGTTCCGACCAGCGCTGACAACGGCGCCCTGGCCGGCACCTACACCTTCACCAATGAATACACCGCCACCAGCGGCCTGCTGAAGAAGACCGTGCTGCCGGCTGGTGGTGGCTTACCCGCCGAGGTTGTCAACCACACCTACACCGCGATGGACCTGCCGTCCGGGATAGGCAGCTCGCTCGGCAACTACGTCGACTCGACGAAGTACACCCCGTTCGGGCAGATCTCGCAGAGCAAGTTCGGCTTCGGCACCACAAACACGGCCTGGACCACCTACATCTACGACGAACACAGTTCCCGGCTGCGCAACACCTACGTCGACCGGACCGGTGCCGGCACCTCCCGGACGAACGACGTGTCGTACGACTACAAGCCGTCGGGGAAGATCACCAAGGTCACCGACGTCCGTAACGCGGGTGCGCAGCGGGAGACCCAGTGCTTCCGCTACGACCTGCTTGGCAGGCTCAGCACCGCTTGGACCGCGACGGACAACTGCGCGGTTGACCTCTCGACTGGGGGCACCAACGCCACCGTCGGGGGAATCAGTCCGTACTGGACAAGTTGGACCTACAACGACGTCGGCGACCGCACAAAGCAGGTGCAGCACGGGGTGCCCGGGGGCGCTGGCGACACCACCACGACGTACACCTATCCGGCGGCCGGCGGCGCGCAGCCGCACGCGGTTCGGTCCGAACAGGTCACCGGACCGGGCGGCACGGCGACCCGGAGTTTCCAATACGATGCGCTCGGCAACACCATCACCCGAATCACCCCGGAACGGGGCACCCAGACCCTCGACTGGAGCAGTGACGGCCGGCTCACCAAGGCTCGCACCGGAGCAACCACGGACGCCGCCAACGTCTACGACGCGGCAGGTGAACTGCTGCTCCAGCGGAATCTGAAGGAGAAGACCGCCACCCTCTACCTACCCGGTCAGGAGCTGACCCTCAGCACGGCAAGTGGCACGGTCAGCGGTCGGCGGTTCTACTCCGGACCTGACGGCACGACCTGCGTACGCAGCGGCACCACCGCCGGGGCGTACAGCTACCTGGTCAACGACCGGCTCGGCACCGCGACCCTGACCCTTGACAACAACGGCACCAACCCGAAGTGGCGGGCGTTCGACCCCTACGGCGCACCGCGGGGCGTGGTCCCGACCAGTTGGCCGAACACCCGTGGCTATCTGGGCAAGCCGACCGACAGCGCCACCGGGTTCACCGTGCTCGGCGCTCGGCACTACGACCCGGGTGCGGGACGGTTCATCAGTGTCGACCCCATCTTCGACACCGAGGATCCGAACCAGATCGGTGGATACACCTACGCGGGCGATGATCCGGTCAACCGATCCGACCCGGGCGGAACGAACGCCTACGACAGCCAGACACCGTGCGCCAGGTACAACTGTGGGGCCGCGAACGTCGACAACTCACCGGACGCCACCGAGAATGCGACGAACAACGCCGCCAACGGCTGGCACGCCCCGCCGCGCCCGCCGAAGAAGAGCGGCGGCGACAAGGGAGGTGCGCCGAAGAAAAAGAAGAAGTGCGGCATGTTGTGCAAGGCCAAGAAGGGCTGGGACGCCAGCGTCAGGTGGGCGAAGACCCCGGCGGGCACCGGCGCGCTTGTCGGCATCGGCATTGGCCTCGGCTGTTCTGCCTTCACGCTCGGGTTCGGTACCCTGGCCTGCGGTGCGCTGGCCGGCGCCGTGAGCTCCGGGTTGACCTCGCATCTGGAGGGCGACGGACTGGGGACCGTGTTAAGAAAGGCAGGTATCGGGGCGGTGTACGGCGCCGCCGGTGCAGGTGTGGGAGGCGTCATCGCTTCGTCGGTTGCGAGTGCGGCGGTGGCGGCCACGGGCGCCTTGGTCGGTACGGTTGTCAAGGCAGGGCTGAAAGCGAGCGCCGTCTCGAGTGGGGTGAAGGCGGCCGGCAAGACTTTGTTCAAAACTCTCGGCAAGACGACCAAGCAGGAAGTATCAGCCTTGGGCAAGTTCTACCAGTACAAGCCGCGTGAGATGAAGGCCCTGGCCGTCATGCACAAGAATCTGCTTCGGCCGGGTCGGCTTGTCTTCCGTTCGGAGCAGTTCGGGGGCAGGAGTCGTGGCATGGGGGCTGGCATCTATTCCGGTTTGCTGACGGCAAGCCTTCCTAAGTCGGTGGCGTCAGGCTTCTTTGGCGGGCACCTTCCGGCGGGTCCAGACGATTGGAAAAAGTTGGACACGTGGAACCCGAACAACGGGGTGTCCGCATTCTTCGGCGGCCTGTTTACCTAAGGCGACGGTCGTTCTGTGAGGCTGCGTGTGCAGTGTTTCGCCTTTGCTGCGGTCGTCTACGCGGTCGGCCTGGCGATCTGCGCGGCGCTCCTCGGCGTACAGAACCTGTACGCCGGGGAGTCGCCGCTCGCTTCCGGTGCGGAGGTGACCGGCACTGCGCGGATCGGGGAGTGCGCACGTAGCGGCCCGATCAGCGAATACGGATTCGGCTACTGGTGGGACTGTGAGGTCACCGTCTCACTGCCTGGTCCGCGCCAGGTGGTGACGGTCCTGGGACATTCGATCGTCACTCCGGAGGATCGGGGCGGTCCGGTGCGGTTGGAGGGCCATTGCTCCCGCACCGACCCGGATGACTGTACGTTCGGTCGGGGCGGTCATCCGTTGGTCGGGATGCTCGTCCCGGTGCTCGGTATGGTGTCCATGCTGCTTCTCGGCTCGACGCTCTTTCTCGGCGGGGCGTTCCTCATGGTCGCCCTGCTGGGGGCGGATCTTGCGTGGCGACTGATTCGCAGGCGCCTCCGCCCGAACGAACGCCCGCCGGACGACCAGTGGTTCACCGCTGTGCCGGAGGGCCGAGGCTTTCGTATTTCGATGGGAAGACTACTACTGGCGGTCGTACTGCTGAACTTCGTTCTCTACACGCTGGCCGCCGAGCTTCTCTGACCATGTAGGCCCTGACTGGGACGCCAGTTCGGTCCCAGCCAGGGCGAACCTCGGCGAACCTGGCAGGAAGCGGATTGAGGCGCCGGTGCAGCGGTGGGAATGCACCGATCCTGCCAAACCAGTTCGTTTCGTAACCTGGTGTGAGTGCCCTACCCCAGGGGTCCGACCTCGGCCTCGATCGTCGCGCGCAGCTCGGGACCGGCGATCACCGCACTGGTCGCCTCCATCACCGGGGCGAGGAAGATGTCCGGCCCCGGCTCGCCGACGGCGTCCCGGAGCGCCGCCACCGCCGCCCGCCCGGCCGGGGACGGGGTGAGCGGGGCCCGCAACTGCAGTCCGCGTACCCCGGCGATCAGCTCCACCGCGAGCAGGCTGGTCAGGTTCGCAAGCACGGTACGCAGCTTCTTGGTCGCGGCCCAGCCCATCGAGACGTGGTCCTCCTGCATGCCGCTTGTCGGCAGCGAGTCGACCGAGGCGGGTGCGGCCAGCCGCCGGTTCTCCGCGACGATGCCGGCGGCGGTGTACTGGGCGATCATCAGCCCGGAGTTGACCCCGGCGTCCGGGGAGAGGAACGCCGGCAGGTCCCGGGAGCGGGTCACGTCGAGCAGCCGGTCGACCCGGCGTTCGGCGATCGCCCCGACCTCGGCGGCGGCGATCGCCAGATAGTCGGCGGCGAAGCCGAGCGGGGCGCCGTGGAAGTTTCCGGTCGACTCGACCCGCCCGTCCGGCAGCACCACCGGGTTGTCCACCACCGAGAGCAGTTCCCGGCCACTCACCTGCTCGACGAAGGCGAGGGTGTCCCGGGCCGCCCCGGCGACCTGCGGGGCACAGCGCATTGAGTACGCGTCCTGCACGGCGTGCGACAGGTCGTCCCGGTGCGAGTCCATGATGGACGACGACTGCAGCAGCCGGTGGATGTTGGCCGCCGACAGCGCCTGCCCCGGATGCGGGCGGATCGCGTGCAGTTCCGGCAGGAACGGACGCTCCGAGCCGAGCATCGCCTCGATGGCCAGCGCCGCCGTCACGTCCGCCATCGTGAAGAGGTGCCGTGCGTCGGCGACGGCCAGCAGCAGCATCCCGAGCATCCCGTCGGTGCCGTTGACGAGTGCCAGCCCCTCCTTGGCGGCCAGCTCCACCGGGCGCAGCCCGGCCGCGCGCAGCGCGACAGCGGCGTCCTGCCGGCTGCCGTCCGGGCCGACCACCCAGCCCTCGCCGAGCAGCACCAGAGCGCAGTGTGCCAGCGGGGCCAGGTCGCCGGAGGCGCCGAGCGATCCGTGTTCCGGCACCCACGGGGTGATGTCGGCGTTGAGCAGGTCGGCGAGCGCCAGGGCCAGCTCGGGGCGTACCCCGGAGTGGCCCAGCGCCAGCGAACGGATCCGCAGCAGCATCATCGCCCGGACCACCTCGCGGGGCATCGGGGCGCCGACTCCGGCGGCGTGCGAGCGGATCAGCGCGTGCTGCAACTCGGCCCGCCGGTCCGGCGCGACGAAGGTGTTGGCGAGCGCGCCGAAGCCGGTCGAGACGCCGTACACCGGGCGGCCGGTCTGTTCGATCCGGTCCACTATCGCCCGGCTGGCCGCCATCGCATCCAGAGTGGACGGATCGAGGGCGACGCCGGCGGCGCCCCGGGCCACCGCCAGCACGTCGGCCGGGGAGACCCCGGTGGGCTGGACGACGACGGTTCGGGTCACGGTTGACATTGCGGTACTCCGTTGTGCAGGACCTGGCTGATCAGTGGAACACCGGGCCGGTAGGCCAGGTGCAGGTAGGAGGGCGCGTCGAGGATGCTCAGGTCGGCCGGTACGCCCGGCCGGAGCGCCCCGGCGTCCGGGCGACGCAGCGCCCGGGCGCCACCGGCGGTGGCCGCCCAGACCGCCTCCGCCGGGGTCATGCCCATCTCGCGGACCGCGAGCGCGATGCAGAACGGCATCGACGAGGTGTACGACGATCCGGGGTTGCAGTCCGTCGCCAGCGCCACCGTCACCCGGGCGTCGAGCAGCCGGCGCGCGTCCGGGTACGGCGACCGGGTGGAGAACTCGGCCCCGGGCAACAGCGTCGCCACCGTCTCCGACATCGCCAGCGCGTCGACGTCCTCGTCGGACAGATGGGTGCAGTGGTCGACGCTTGCCGCACCCAGCTCCACCCCGAGCTGCACTCCCGGCCCCGGGCCGAGCTGGTTGGCGTGCACCCGTACGCCGAGCCCGGCCGCCTGCCCGACGGTGAGGATCGCCCGCGCGTGGTCGGCGTCGAAGGCTCCCCGCTCGCAGAAGACGTCGATCCACCTCGCGTACGGCAGCGCGGCCCGGAGCATCGGCCCGCAGACCAGTCCGACGTAGTCGTCGGGGCGGTCGGCGTACTCGGGCGGTACGACGTGGGCGCCGAGGAACGTCGTCTCCGGGGTGAACTCGGCGGCGATCCGCAGCGAGCGGGCCTCGTCGGTGACGCTGAGCCCGTACCCACTCTTGATCTCGATCGTGGTGCTGCCCTGCCGGACCGCCTCGGCGCGCAGCCGCGCGACGGTGTCCCGGAGCTGGTCGTCGTCGGCGGCCCGGGTGGCCGCGACGGTGGTCCGGATCCCACCACCGGTGTACGGCTCGCCGGCCATCCGGGCGGCGAACTCGGCGGCCCGGTCACCGGCGAAGACCAGGTGGGAGTGGCTGTCCACGAAGCCGGGCAGCACCGCCCGGCCGTCGGCGTCGATCCGCCGGTCGGCGGCCGGGGCGTACCGGGCCGGCCCGATCCAGGCCACCTCGCCCTCCTCGACCAGCAGCGCCGCCTTGCGCCGGATGCCGAGCGGCCCGCCCTCGCCGATCCCGGCGACGTTCGTCACCAGCTCGCCGATGTTGTCGATCAGCAACCTCATGCCGCAGTCACCGCCCCGGTCGTCAGGTCGACACGGACCGGCACCACCCCGGTCGACAGGTCGACACCGTCACGCGCCACACCGACAAGCAGCCTCATGCCGCCGTCACCGCCCCGATCGCCGCCGCCAGTTCGGCCGGTACGTCGACGGTCCGGTGCCGGCCCTCCCGGACCACCGGGCGGCCGTCGCAGCCTCATGCCGCCGTCACCGCCCCGATCGCCGCCGCCAGTTCGGCCGGTACGTCGACGGTCCGGTGTCGGCCCTCCCGGACCACCGGGCGGCCGTCGACGAGCACGTCGGTCACGTCGGCGGCACCGGCCGCGAAGAAGACCCCGACCGGTGGCGTACCGGCGGTCCGGGCGCTGTCCAGCCGGACGGTGACCAGGTCGGCCCGGTCGCCCGGAGCCAGCCGGCCGGCGTCCGGCCAGCCCAGCGCGGCGTGCCCGGCCCCGGTCGCGGCCCGCAGCAGCTCCACCGGGGTGAAGTGCCCCCGGGCCAGGGTGGCCAGCCGCAGGTTCAACTCCACCGCACGGGCCTCCTCGAAGAGGTCGAGCACGGCGTGGCTGTCGCTGCCGAGGCTGAGCGGAACGCCGTCGTCGGCCAGCTCCCGGAACGGACCCACCCCGTCGGCCAGGTCCCGCTCGGTGGTCGGGCAGGCGCAGACCCCGGTGCCGCTGCCGCCGAGCGCCCGGATGTCGGACCCGGTCAGGTGGGTGGCGTGCACCGCCGTGGTGGCCGGGCCGAGGACGCCGGCCTCGGCCAGCAGCGCGGTCGGGCTCTTGCCGTGGTACGCCAGACACGCCTCGTGCTCGGCCGGCTGCTCGGCCAGGTGCAGGTGCAGCGGGGCGGCCCGGTCGGCGGCCCAGCGGGCGACCTCGGCGAGCTGGTCGGCGGGGACCGCCCGGACCGAGTGGATCGCGGCGCCGACCCGGGCGTGTGCGCCGGCCGGGGTGAACGCGCCGGCCCGTTCCGCCCAGCGCGCCGCGTCGCCGTCCCCGAACCGCAGCTGCGGCCCGGCCAGCGGGTCACCGTCCACTGTGGCAGTCAGATAGCAGGTGTCCAGCAGGGTGAGCCGGACACCGGCCTGGGCGGCGGCCTCGACAAGCGCCGCGCCCATCGCGTTCGGGTCGGCGTACGGGGTGCCGCCGGGACGGTGGTGCAGGTAGTGAAACTCGCCGACGCCCGTGATGCCGGCGAGCGCCATCTCGGCGTACGTGGCGCGGGCCAGTGCGAGGTAGCTGTCCGGGTCGAGCCGGTCGGCGACCGCGTACATCGCCGCGCGCCAGGACCAGAAGTCGCCCCGGGCGCCGTGGCCGCGCCCGCGCAGCGCCCGGTGGAAGGCGTGCGAGTGCGCGTTGGCCAGCCCCGGCAGGGTCAACCCGGGCAGCCGGCGGGCGTCCGGCGGCACCGGCACCCCGGGCGTGACCGCGCCGAACCGCCCGTCGACCACCTCGATCAGCACGTCGGCGTCCGGCTCCGCACGATCCGGCAACCAGGCGTACTCGGCGTGGTAGCGGATCCGCTCCGGCCCGGCCGGAGTCGTCGTCGCACCGGGGGCGGTCATCCGGCGGCCAGTCGGGTGAGCAGGTCGGCGAGTCGGCGTACGCCCTCGGCGCAGTCGTCGTCGCTTGCCGTCTCGGCAGGGGAGTGCGACACCCCGGTCGGGTTGCGCACGAACAGCATCGCGGTCGGCACGTGCTCGGCCAGGATCCCGGCGTCGTGCCCGGCGGCGGTCGGCAGCACCGGCACACCCTCGGCGAGCACCTCGCGGAACGCGCCGACCAGTCCGCCGTCGAACTCGACCGCCGGGCTGAGCGACTCGCGGGTGACGGTGAGCGTCGTACCGTCCCGGGTGGCCCGGTCGGTGGCTTTGCCGCGTACCCCCTCGACCAGCGCTTCCAGGGTGCCGGCGTCGGCGGCTCGGGCGTCGAGCCAGCCGCGGACCCGGGCCGGGATCGCGTTCGTGGCGTTCGGCTCCACCTCGACCCGGCCGATCGTGGCGTGCGCACCGCGCAGCCGGGCCTCCTTGTTCGCCGCCAGCACGGTGAAGGCGTAGGTCAGCATCGGGTCGCGCCGGTCCGCCATCCGGGTGGTGCCGGCGTGGTTGGCCTCGCCGGTGAAGTCCAGCCGCCAGCGGCCGTGCGGCCAGATCCCGCTGGCCACCCCGACCGGGGCGCCGAGGTCGGCCAGCGCCCGGCCCTGCTCGACGTGCAGCTCGACGAAGGCGCCGATCCGGGCCAGCAGCTCCGGCCGGGCCCCGGCCGGCCGCCCGCCGGCCGCCTCGGCCAGGCTGATCCCGTTCCGGTCGGTCAGCGCCGCCGCCCGATCCGGATCGAGCGCCCCGGTGAGCAGCCGCGACCCGAGACACGGTACGCCGAACCGCGAGCCCTCCTCCTCGGCGAACGCCACCACCCCGACCGGCCGGCGGAACTCCCGCCCCTGTTCCCGGAGCGCCCGGACCGCCAGCAGGGCGCTGACGATGCCGAGCGGGCCGTCGTAACCGCCGCCGTGCGGCACGGAGTCGAAGTGGCTGCCGACCAGCACGGCGTCGCCCCGCTCCGGCGGCGGGCCGTACCAGGCGAACAGGTTGCCGTTGCCGTCCTCCTCGACCGTGTGCGCCCCGTCGGCGGTGGCGACGTGCCGGAACCACCGCTCCAGTTCACGCACCGGCTCGCTGAAGCCGTACCGCAGATAGCCGCCGGTGCCGGAATCCCGCCCGATCGGCGCGATCTCCGCCCACACCCGCTCGAAAGGAAGGGGCCCTTCTACAACAGAATCCGATAACAAGGGGCCCTTCCTTACACTTCGGCCATGGGAATGCGGAGGTTGCCGCGGGTGGCGGCGGCGGCGGCTTCCGGGTAGCCGGCGTCGACGTGCCGGAGCACGCCCATCGCCGGGTCGTTGCTGAGTACCCGCTCGATCTTCTGCCCGGCCAGTGGGGTGCCGTCGGCGACGCAGACCTGGCCGGCGTGGACGGAGCGGCCGATGCCGACCCCGCCGCCGTGGTGGATGCTCACCCAGGAGGCGCCGCTGGCGGTGTTGACGAGCGCGTTGAGCAGCGGCCAGTCGGCGATCGCGTCCGAGCCGTCGGCCATCGCCTCGGTCTCCCGGTAGGGGGAGGCGACCGACCCGGCGTCCAGGTGGTCCCGACCGATGACGACCGGTGCGGTCAGCTCGCCGCTGGCCACCATCTCGTTGAACCGGACCCCGGCCAGGTCCCGCTCGCCGTGCCCGAGCCAGCAGATCCGGGCCGGCAGCCCCTGGAAGGCGACCCGCTCGCCGGCCAGCCGGATCCACCTGGCAAGCGACTCGTTCTCGGGGAAGAGGTCGAGTACCGCCCGGTCGGTGGCGGCGATGTCGGCCGGGTCGCCACTCAGGGCCGCCCAGCGGAACGGCCCTCTGCCCTCGCTGAACAGCGGCCGGATGTACGCCGGCACGAAGCCGGGGAACGCGAACGCCCGGTCGTACCCGCCGAGCTGTGCCTCGCCCCGGATCGAGTTGCCGTAGTCGAAGACCTCGGCACCGCCGTCCAGGAAACCCACCATCGCGGCGACGTGCTTCACCATGGCGGCCCTGGCCCGTTCGGTGTACTCGGCCGGCTTCGCCCGGGCCAGTTCGGCGGCCTCGGCCAGCTCCACTCCCTCCGGGACGTACGAGAGCGGGTCGTGTGCGCTGGTCTGGTCGGTGACGACGTCGATCTCGACGCCCCGGCGGAGCAGCTCGGGGAAGACCGTGGCCGCGTTGCCGACCACACCCACCGAGAGCGCCCGGCGTTCCCGCCTGGCGGCCAGCGCCTGCTCGACCGCCTCGTCGAGCGAGCCGGCCACGGTGTCCAGGTAGCGGGTGGCGACCCGGCGGGCCAGCCGCTCCGGGTCGACGTCGACGACCAGGCAGGCGCCGCCGTTCATGGTCACCGCGAGCGGTTGTGCCCCGCCCATCCCGCCGCAGCCGGCGGTGAGCGTCAGCGTGCCGGCCAGCGAGCCGCCGAACCGTTTGGCGGCGACGGCGGCGAAGGTCTCGTAGGTGCCCTGGAGGATGCCCTGGGTGCCGATGTAGATCCACGAGCCGGCGGTCATCTGGCCGTACATGGTCAGGCCGAGCTGTTCGAGCCGGCGGAACTCCGGCCAGGTCGCCCAGTCGCCGACCAGGTTGGAGTTGGCGATCAGCACCCGGGGTGCCCACTCGTGGGTCCGCAGCACCCCGACCGGTCGGCCGGACTGCACGAGCATCGTCTCGTCGTCGGCGAGCGTGCCGAGGGTACGCACCAGCGCGTGGTACGACGGCCAGTCCCGGGCGGCCCGGCCGGTCCCGCCGTACACGACCAGGTCGTCGGGGCGCTCGGCGACCTCCGGGTCGAGGTTGTTCATCAGCATCCGCAGCGCCGCCTCCTGCGGCCACCCGACGGCGGTCCGGGCGGTGCCGCGGGCGGCGCGGATCGGCTCGGGCATGGCAACTCCTCCTGCGGTGGGACGGTGGTGCGGATTGTGGTGTGCGTTCTGCGGTGGAACCGACGGCTGCTCAGCCGACGAAGAGCTGGCGGCGGGCGGCGGACTGCTCGAACTCCTCCAGCCGGCGCTGCGCGTCGGCCGGTGCGGCGTCACAGATCGCCTGGAGCAGCACCATCGACAGCGCCATCGGTGCGGTGTGCAGGTCGAAGACGAGCTGGGCGCCGACCGCCGCCGGCAGCACGATGTCGGCGTACTCGGCGGCCGGGGTGACCGCCGAGTCGCTGATCACCACCACCGACATCCCGGCCGCGCGGGCGGTGGCGAGCGCGTCCAGCGATTCCCGGGGGTACCGGGGCAGCACGATGCCGAGCAGTGCGCTCGCCCCGGCGGCCGTGGCCTGTTCCAGCCGGTCGGTGAGGAGTGTGCCGCCGGAGTCGAGTACCCGTACGTCGGGGTGCACCTTCGCGGCGAAGTAGGCGAAGTACCCGGCCAGCGGCGCGGCGGCGCGCAGCCCGAGTACGACGAGCGGGCGGCTGCCGGCCAGCAGGGTCCCGGCGGCGGTCACCCCGTCGCGGTCGGCGAGCTGCTCGGCGAGCCGGTCCAGGTTGTCGGCCTCGGCGCGGATCGCCCGCTGCATCTCGTTGCCGGCCGGCATCCCGAGGTCGGCGCGGCCGTGGCCGGCGGCGGCGATCTCCCGGAGCCGGCGGCGCAGTGCCGGGTAGCCGTCGTAGCCGAGCGCCATGGCGAACCGGGTGACCGAGGGCTGGCTGACCTTGGCCAGCTCGGCGACCTCGGCGGCCGAGAGGTAGGCGGCGGAGGCGGCGTGCTGGACGAGGCTGTGCGCGATCCGTCGCTGGGTCGGCGTCAGCCGGATGCCCTGGAACAGGTCGAGTACGCGGTCCACCGGCGGCGCCGCGATGACAGCGCTGTCATTCACAGGAAGACTTTATGCATGAAACAATTCAGAGGGCAATGGCTGTGCTGAACATGGTAGAACAATTCGGGTGAATGGTACAAGCCTCCGCCGGGCTGTCGTCCGTACCCGGCTCGCTCCCGTCGCGGCGTTCCCGAAGCGGCTGCTGCGGGTGGCCCGGCACGACGCGCGGGTGCTCGGCCTGTCGGCCAGGTGGCTGCTCACCTCCCGCGAGCACCACAACTACACCTACGACCTGACCAGGCTCAGCCGGGAACACCTCGCCTGGTTCGTCAGCGTCACCTGCGACGTGCCGGTCGGGCAGGTGCGGGCGTACCTCACCGAGATCGAGCGGGACGAGCCGCTGCGCCGGCACATCGAGCGGGCCACCGCCGGCGCGGACCGGCGCGGCCTGGCCGACCGGCGTGTCCGGTACGCCCGCCGGATCGGCTGGTATTCGATCGTCCGGGCCACCCGGCCGCGGCACGTCGTGGAGACCGGGGTGGACAAGGGACTCGGCACCTGCGTACTCGCCTCGGCCCTGCTGCGCAACGCGGCCGACGGCGTACCCGGCCGGGTCACCTCGCTGGACGTCAACCCGGAGGCCGGCTACCTGGCCAGGGCCGAACCGTGGGCCGGCGTGGTCGACCTGGTCGTCGGCGACTCGCTCGCCTCGATCCGGGCGACCGACCGCCCCGTCGACCTCTTCCTGCACGACAGCGACCACAGCGCCGGGCACGAACGCCGGGAGTTCCAGGCGGTGGAGCCGAAGCTGGCACCCGGCGCCCGGCTGCTCACCGACAACGTCACGGTGACGAACGTGCTCGCCGAACACGCCGAGCGGACCGGCCGGCGGTTCCTCGCCTACCGGGAGACCCCGGCCCGGCACTGGTATCCCGGCGACGGGATCGGGATGGCCTGGTAGCGAGCCCTTCGACGCGTCCGTGGGCAGCGCCGGAAACCCCCGTCCGGCGGCCGGTGACGCTGTGGCACTGTGAACGGCATGCGGCTGGTCTCCCTGCACACGTACCCGGTGAAGGGCTGTTACCGGCGGGACCTGCCCGCCGCCCGGGTCGAACCGTGGGGCCTGGCCGGCGACCGGCGCTGGATGATCGTGGACGACGACGGGATCGGCGTCACCCAGCGCCAGGTGACCGGCCTGGTGGCCATCCGGCCGGAGCCCCGCCCCGGCGGACTGCTGCTGCACGCCGCCGGCCGGCCCGCCCTGGAGGTCACCGAGCCGACCGACGGCGAGCAGGTCGCGGTACGCGTCTTCTCGAACCTGGCGGCCGCACCGGCCCGGCGGGCCGACCCGGCCGCCGACGACTGGCTCTCCCGGCTGCTCGACCGCAGGGTCCGGCTGGTCTGGCTCGGCGACCCGTCCGTCCGGCCGATCCCGGACGCGGACCTGGTCGACCCGGCCGACCGGGTCAGCTTCGCCGACGGCTACCCGCTGCTGCTGGCCAACGACGCCTCGCTGGCCGCGCTGAACGCCGCGCTCGCCGAGTCGGGCGACGTCGGGGCGCCGCTGCCGATGACCCGGTTCCGGCCGAACGTGGTGGTCGGCGGTGCCGCGCCGTGGGCCGAGGACGACTGGACCGGTTGCCGGCTCCGGATCGGTCCGGTGACCTTCCTGGTGGCCAAGCCCTGCGGCCGGTGCCTGGTCACCACCACCGACCAGGAGACCGGGGTACGCGGCCGCGAGCCGCTGCGCACCCTGGCGAAGTACCGGCGGATCAACCGGCAGCTGGTCTTCGGGCAGAACCTGGTCCCGGTGGCCGGCCCGCCCGGAGCGCCCGACACGCTCACCGTCGGCGACCTGGTGCGGCTGCTCGACTGAGCTGAGCAGCCCGGACGCGCCGCATCGACGGCGCGCGCCGCAGCCCGGCAATCTTGCGGAAGTCGGAACGGCTGCGGCAACATGCCCCGGGTGACCGAGGTGGATCTTCCTGACGGTGGAGGCGGCGGCGCTCCGGATGGCACGGGCGACGGTGCTGCTGACGGTGTGGGCGGCGGTGGTGTGGCGGCCGGGCCGGTGCGACGGCGGCGGGGGCGGCGCTGGCTGGCCGGCGGGTCCGCCACCGTACTCGCCGTCGTCGTCGGGCTGCTGCTCGTCTGGCAGTTCTCCGAACCGGCCGCCTGCGCGGCTGCGCTCGCCGTGCCGCCGGCCGAGCGGGCCGGGCTGCCGGTGCAGGGGATGACGCCGCCGTCCGGTACGACCGTCTACAAGGGAAAGGCTTCCCACTACGACGGAGGGAACTCGGGCGGCAACTGTTCGCTGCCCGGCCCGCCCGCCAACCGGCTCTACGCCGCACTCGGCTCCGCCCAGTACGCCGGCTCGGCCGCCTGCGGCAGCTTCCTGGACGTGACCGGTCCGAGGGGCACCGTCCGGGTGATGGTGCTGGACCGCTGCGCGGGCTGTGCGAACAACAAGATCGATCTGTCCCGGCAGGCGTTCGCGAAGATCGCCGACCTCTCCCAGGGCATCGTCCCGGTGCGCTACCGGGCGGTGGTGGACCCGCCGCTGCCCGGACCGCTCACCTTCCGGCTCAAGGGCGGCGTCTCGCAGTACTGGTTCGCCGTGCAGGTGGGCCAGCACGGCAATCCGGTGCGTTCGGTGGCGGCCAGGCGCGCCGGTTCGAGCTGGCGGGTGGCGAAGCGTGGCTCCGACAACTACTGGGTGGTAGACGGCGGGCTCGGCCCGGGGCCGTACTCGATCCGGGTGGTCGACGTATACGGCCACCAGGCGGTCGCCACCGGGATCCGGCTGGCGCCCCGGCAGGTGCAGCGCGGCACGGTACGGATGTACGGGTCCGGACCGGCGGCTGGCTCGCCGACCCGACCGGGCCCGCCCGCTCCGGGTAACGCGCCGACCGCTGCCCCCACGCCGACCCCGGGCACGGCGACCGGCGCGGCCCCGTCCGACGATCCGGCGACGTCCCCGACCGCAGCCCCGGTGGCCGGCGCGGCCGGCGGCCCGGCGCCTGCCGGTTGCGGCTGACGCCCATGTCGTTCGGTCGCCGGTGACGGTTGTGCGGGAGAGGGGAGTCGAACCCCTACGCCCGAAGGCACAGGAACCTAAATCCTGCGTGGCTGCCATTACACCACTCCCGCTCGCGGTCAAAGTCTAGACCGCTTGCGAGCTCAGTCCAGGCCGAGGTCCCGCCGGAGTTTGGCGACGTGCCCGGTGGCCTTGACGTTGTAGAGCGCCCGCTCGATCCGGCCCTCGGCGTCGATGACGAACGTCGACCGGATCACCCCGGTGATCGTCCGCCCGTACGACTGCTTCTCGCCGTACGCCCCGTACGCGACCAGGACCGCCTTGTCCGCGTCGGAGACCAGCGGAAACGTGATGGCGTCCCGTTCCCGGAACCTGGCCAGCGCGGCGGGGGAGTCCGGTGAGATGCCGACCACCTCGTAGCCGGCGGCCTGGAGCGAGGCGAGCGAGTCGCGGAAGTCGCAGGCCTGCTTGGTGCAGCCCGGCGTCATCGCCTTCGGGTAGGCGTAGAGCACCACCTTGCGGCCGCGCAGTTCCTTGAGCGAGAGGGTTTCTCCGGTGTCGGTGGGCAGCGTGAAGTCGGGCGCGTCGTCCCCGGCGGCGAGGCGGATCGGCGAGGTCATGACGGTGACCCTATCGCCAGGTGGACCGGAGATTGCGGTTGGCACACAGCTCTTGCAAAATCTTGGCAACAACCATGGCCGGCTCCTACGCTGATCCGGCCGGTTCGGCGGATCCCGCGCCGGCAGCTCTGGGGAGGTGGCGTGGACAACCTGGCAATGCACATCTCGAACGGGATCGTCGACGGTCCCGTGGCGGCGGCGTTCGGGGCGGTCGCCCTGGTGGCGCTGGCGCTCTGCGTGCACCGCGGTCGGCAGGACCTGGACGACCGGCTCGCCCCGATGGCCGGGCTGGTCGCCGCCTTCATCTTCGCCGTCCAGATGATCAACTTTCCGATCTTCACCGGCGCGGTCAGCGGTCACCTGCTCGGTGGAGCACTCGCCGCGATCCTGGTCGGGCCCTGGGTCGGCGCGCTCTGCGTGGCGGTGGTGCTGATCGTGCAGTCGCTCGTCTTCGGCGACGGCGGGGTGGCGATGCTCGGCCTGAACGTCACGAACATGGCGCTGATCGGCGTCGCGGTCGCGTACCTGCTGGTCGCGCTCCTGCTCCGGCTCCTGCCCCGTACGGCGACCGGACTGGCCGGCACCGCGTTCGTCGCCTCGGTGCTGAGCGTCCTCGTCGCCTCCCAGGGCTTCGTCCTGCAGTACTGGCTCGGCGGCACCACCGACCTCGGCAGCGGCCTCGGCGCCCTGGCCGGCACGATGGCCGGGGTGCACCTGCTGATCGGCATCGGCGAGGGCCTGATCACCGCGACCACCGTGCTGACCGTGGCGAAGGTCCGGCCCGACCTGGTCTACGCGCTGCGCTCGCTGCGTCCGCTGCCGGGCGCCAACCCGATCCCGGTGACCGGAGGTGCCCGATGACGACCGGCGGCAAGACGACCGGCGGAACCCGGATCTCGAAGCGCTCCGGCGCGTTCATCCTCGGCGGCCTGCTTGTCGCGCTCCTGCTGGCCGGAGTGGTGAGCAACTTCGCCTCGGCCCACCCGGACGGCCTGGACTCCTCGCTGCGCGAGGGGTGCACCTTCGACGCGGACGACAACATCACCGGCGGGAGCTGCCCGGCCCAGGAGGCCCGGGAGCACGAACTCGCCGACTCGCCGCTGGCCGACTACGGCGTCCGGGGGGTGGACAACGCCTTCCTCTCCACCGGGCTCTCCGGGGTGCTCGGCGTACTGATCACCTTCGCGGTCGGCGGCGGCCTGTTCTGGCTGACCCGCCGCCGCTCCGCCACCGCCCCGAGCGAGGCGCCGACGGTGCCGGCCGCCGGTCGGAGTCGGGCCGAGGGCACGACCGGGTAGGGGACGACCGGAGATGGGAGCCGGGCACGCGCACGTGCTCTACCGGGACCGGACGTCGGCGGTGCACCGGCTGCCGCCCGAGGTCAAGATCGCGGCGATGGTGGTCTTCACCCTCGCCGTGGTCGCCACCCCCCGGGAGGCGTTCTGGGCGTTCGGCGGCTACTTCCTGCTGGTACTGCTGGTCGCGGCGATCGCCCGGGTCGGGCTGCGCTGGCTGGCCAGCCGGTCGCTGATCGAGCTGCCGTTCGTGCTGTTCGCGTTCGCGCTGCCCTTCCTCGGCACCGGCGAACGGGTGAGCTGGCTCGGGCTGGACCTCTCGGTGGACGGCCTCTACGGCGGTTGGAACATCCTGGCCAAGGGCACCCTCGGGGTGCTCGCCTCGCTGCTGCTCGCCGGCACCACCACCATGCGGGACCTGATCATCGGGCTGGACCGGCTGCGCTGCCCGCAGATCCTCACCCAGATCGCCACCTTCATGCTGCGCTACCTGGACGTCATGGTCGGCGAGGCGCGGCGGATGCGGGTCGCCCGGATCTCCCGGGGCGACGATCCCCGGTTCCTGTGGCAGCTGCGCGGCTTCGCCGCCGGGGTGGGCGCGCTCTTCCTCCGGGCCTTCGAGCGGGGCGAGCGGGTCTATCTGGCGATGGTCTCCCGGGGCTACCAGGGGCGGATGCCGGCGCCCTGGCTCGGCGCGGGTGCGGCCACCACCCGGCACTGGCTGGTGGCGGCGACGGTGCCGCTCGCCGCCACCGGCATCGCCGCCGTCGCCGTCGTGCTGGGATGATCGGGTACGTGGAACCAGCTCCCGGCGCCGACCCGCCGTCCCTGGACGTGCGCGGCGTCGAGTTCAGCTATCCCGACGGGCAGGTCGCGCTGCGCGGCGTCGACCTGACCGTGCTACCCGGCGAGCGGGTCGCGCTACTCGGCCCGAACGGCGCCGGCAAGACCACACTGGTGCTGCACCTCAACGGGATCCTCGGCAGCGGCGCCGGCACGGTCACCGTCGGCGGGCTGACCGTGGACCGGGACCGGACCACCCTGGCCGAGATCCGCCGCCGGGTCGGCATCGTCTTCCAGGACCCCGACGACCAGCTCTTCCTGCCCACCGTCGCCGAGGACGTGGCGTTCGGGCCGGCGAACCTCGGCCTGCGCGGCGCCGAGCTGGCCGAGCGGGTGACCGAGGCGCTGGCCGCGGTCGGGATGGCCGAGCACCGGGACAGGGCGCCCCAGCACCTCTCCTTCGGGCAGCGCCGCCGGGTGGCGGTCGCCACGGTGCTGGCGATGCGGCCCGAGATCCTGGTCCTGGACGAGCCCTCCTCGAACCTCGACCCGGCGGCCCGGCGTGAACTGGCCGGGATCCTGCGCCGGCTGCCGGTGACCCTGCTGATGGTCACCCACGACCTGCCGTACGCGCTGGAACTCTGCGACCGGTCGGTGGTCCTCGACACCGGCCGGATCGTCGCCGACGGGGCGACCGCCGACATCCTCGCCGACGCCGACCTGCTGGCCCGGCACCGGCTGGAACTGCCGTACGGCTTCGACCCGGCGGTTGCCGCCCGCCAACTCGCCGGCAACGGCTGAGTCAGCGCAGGTTGACAGACCAGCGGCGGGCCGGCCGTCGCGACGCGGCGCCGCCGGTCGGCCGGGCCGCCGCACGGTGTGACGGCCCGGCCGGACCGGTGCCGGTGGCGCGGCCGGTGGCGCGCAGTCGGAGGATCCCGGCCGCGGCGAGGCCGCCGCCGACCGCGATCACCACCGCCACCAGGAGCCGGGCCCAGCCGGCCGGCCAGGGCAGCGGGACCACCGAACGCAGGAAGACGGCCGAGTTGGTGACGCCGGTGAAGAGCGCCAGGCAGGTGCCGGCGAGTGCCAGCGCGAAGTCGCCGGCCGGCCGGCGGGTCAGCGCGTACGCCCCGGCGGCGAGTGCGGCGGCGCCGGTGACCGTCGGCCAGAGCTGCCCCGTGACGAGTCCGAGCAGCATCCCGCCGGGCCCGGCGTCGGCGCCCCGGGCCAGCGCGAAGCCCAGCGCCGCCAGCCCGCCGACGATCGCGAGTACGGCCAGCGCGGCGGTGACCCGGCGGCCCGGCCGGGAGTTCCGGGGCAGCACCCCCAGCGCCCCGATCACCAGCGCACCGAGCAGGCTGCCGCTCCACCAGGGCAGCGGGTCGGGCGGCGGCAGCCAGTCCAGGGTGCCGCGCAGTTCCATCCCGCGCAGTCCGTCGCGCAGCGGCACCACCCAGTCGCGTACCCGGTGCGGCCGGTCCGGATCGGCGGCGACCACCGGCGGCGGGGCCTCCTCCAGCCAGCGGCTGCGCCGGTCGTGCCAGCGGGCCACCGGCTCGGTGCCGACCCGTCGCCAGGACGGCGGGCGGGTCGGGTCGGCCCCGGCCGGCACCGGAGTGTCCCCGGCGAGGGTCCGGTTCAGGTACGTCGCCGGGGAGGCGGTGTTCTCGTAGACCCCGTCCGGGCGGACCTCCAGGTACGGCTCCCCGGCGTAGCCGAGCACCTCGACCGTGCGTCCCGTCCGGTTCTCCAACTCGAGCCGGGCCCCGCCCTCCAGCACGCGCACCCGCAGTCCGGGCAGGGCCGGGGCCACCCCGGTCACCTCGGTCCGGTAGTCGGTGCCGTCCGGGGCGTCGGCGGCGTGTGCGGCGGCCGGCGTAGCCGAGCCGAGCACCCCGACCAGCCCGACCAGCAGACCCGACAGCAGGCGGGTCGTCAGCACCCGGGTCGACGGCAGGCGGGTCACCCGCCGGCCGCCGCCACCGCCGCGGTGATCGCCTCGGCGCTGGCCTGCACCTGCTTGCCGTTGACGAGCACGGTCGGCGTACCTGTCACTCCGGCCCGGGCCGCCTCGTCGGTCACGTGCTCGGTCCACTTCTCGAAGGTATTCTCCTCGACGCAGTTGCGGAAACTCGCCCCGTCCAGCCCCACGCTGCTGGCGATCTCGACGAGCTGGTCGTCGCTGAGCCCGGCCCCGCCCTCCGGCGGCTGCCGGTCGAACAGCGCCCTTGCGTACTCCCGGAACTTGCCGCTCTGGGCGGCGCAGCCGGAGGCGGCGGACGACCGGGTCGAGTAGTCGGTGCTGGAGAAGCGGTTGAGGAACGCCACCGGGTGGTAGGTGACCCGTGCCCTACCCTCGGCGACGAGCTGGTCGAGGGTGCCGCTGGCCTGCTGCTCGAAGGTGCGGCAGATCGGGCAGATGAAGTCCTCGTACACGTCGATGTTGACCGGCCCGGAGCCGATCACGATGCCGGTACCCTCCGGATTGGCCCCGGCGGGCGGGGTGAAGTCGCCGGCATCCCGGCTGGCCGAGACCCCCCAGCCGATCAGACCGGCGATGACCAGCACGACGACCGCGCCGATCGAGGTCCAGAGCGTGCGCTTGCGGCGCCGCTCCCGGGCCATCTGCTCGCGCACCACCCGGGCGGGCCGGCGCTGCCCCTTGCGGTTGCGGTCACTCATCGTCGTCCTCCTCCTCGCTCTCCTCCTCGCGGGTGTCCCGACCCAATGCCGCGTCCACCGAGATCCGGGTGCGTGGCCAGACCAGGAGGAAGCCCGCGAGCAGCAGGAAGCCCACGTCGCGCAGCAGTTCGGTGCCGTACGTCGGGTCCTGGCCGGCGGCGAGGTCGCCACCGCTGCCGAAACAGCCGCAGTCGATGGAGAGGCCGCGGGTCCAGGCCGAGACGATCCCGGCGATGAAGATCACCAGCAGTGTCGCGGAGATCCCGGCAGCGAGCCGGGTGGCGAGCCCGACCAGCAGGATCAGCCCCAGCGCCAGTTCCACGAACGGCAGCGCGGCACCGATCACCACCGCCAGGTCGTACGGGAAGATCTTGTACGCGTTCACCGCCCGGCCGGAGGCGGCCAGGTCACCGACCTTGGAGGCCCCGGCGGCCAGCCAGACGGCAGCCAGTCCCAGCCGGGCGGCGAGGCCGAGCCACGGGCGGGCGACCAGCCAACGGCCGCGACCCGGCGCCGGGGTGCTTGCTGTGGTCCGCTCAGTCACAGTCATTAGTCGTCTTGGTCGGCGAAAGGGTTTCCGGCTCGGGTGTGGCGTCGGTCATCCGGCGCCGTACCGCTGGGATCATGCTCACCCACCGTATGGGGCATCACGGGCTCTGGTGGGCATTACCGGTCAGAACTACCGGTCGTCGACTGATCGGGGTCGGTGGTGGCGGCAACACCGACGACAGGTCGGGAACTTTTCCCGCGACGCCGCCGACTATCGATCCGTGACAGCTCACTGGGCCGGACTCGTGCGTCGAGCAGCCGACGGTCCGCCGCGGGTCGGTGTGACCGAGGCGGACGAGGCGTGACCCGAGGTCGCGCGCGGTCGGGACGGTCGGCCACGATATCGGGCATGATTGCTGCGAATCGTCGATGGCTGGCCCGCGCCGGTGCCGGTGTCGGCCTGCTGCTGGCCGCCCTCGCCCTGCTGCTCGGCCCGGCCGCCCCGGCCAGCGCGCACGCGATACTTGTCAGCAGCAGCCCGGCTGCCGACGTGGTGCTGCCGAACTCGCCCGCCGAGGTGGTGCTGACCTTCAGCGAGAGCGTCCGCGAGGTGCCGGACAAGATCCGCGTCCTCGGTCCGGACGGCAACCGGGTGGACCGGGGCGACCCGACGTTCAACGGTGCGGTGATCACCATCCCGGTGGAGACGTCCGGCGCCCAGGGCACCTACCTGGTCAGCTACCGGGTGATCTCGGCGGACAACCATCCGGTGACCGGGGCGTACACCTATTCCGTCGGTGCCCCCTCGACACCGCCGTCGGACAGCGGTGCCGACGAGGTGCACCCGGCGGTCGGCGCTGCGGTACGGGTCTTCAAGTACGTCGGCTACGCCGGTCTGCTCCTGGTGGTCGGCCCGGTGATGGTGCTCAGTCTGCTCTGGCCCCGGCGACTCGACCGGAGCGGCCCGGCCAGGCTGATCTGGGTCGGGATCGGGCTGGTGGCCTTCGCCACCCTCGGCGGCCTCTGGCTCCAGGTGCCGTACACCACCGGCGGCGGGCCGTTCGAGGTCGACGGCAGCGCCCTCGGCGACGTCCTCGGCAGTACCTTCGGCGCGGCCCATCTGGTCCGGCTCGGCATCCTGGCGGCAGCGGCGATCCTGCTCCGCCCCGTGGTCACCGGCCGGGCCGGACGAAGCGACCAGATCCTGCTGACCGTGCTCGGGGTGGCCGGGCTGGGCACCTGGCCGATCGCGGGGCACGCGGCGGCCTCACCGGTGCCGGCGGTCTCGGTCGTGGTCGACGCCGTCCACCTGGCCGGCATGGCGGTGTGGCTCGGTGGACTGGTGATGCTCGGCGGGTTCCTGCTGCGCCGCGCGAACGACCGGGAACTCGACGCGATCCTGCCGGTCTGGTCCCGTTGGGCAACCGTCGCCGTCTCCGCGCTGCTGCTCGCCGGGATCGTCCAGGCCCTGATCGAGGTGGCCACGCTGTCGGCGCTGGTCTCGACCACCTACGGCCGGCTGATCATCGCCAAGACGGTGCTCTTCGCGGTGGTGATCGCGGTGGCCGCCTACTCCCGGCAACTGGTCCGACGCCGCCTCCTCGCGGGCGCCCCGGACGATGTGGACGACGCCGACGACGTGAACGCCGACGACGCGGATGACGCGGGCGTCCTCGGCGAGGTCGACGGCGCGGGCGAGGTCGACGACGCGGACGGCGTGGACGACGCGGACGGCGTGGACGACGCGGACGACGCGGATGGGACCGACCTGGGTGTACGGGCAGGCCGGGAAGGAGGCGGGCACCAGGAGTTGGTCGCGACCGAACCGCCCGGCCCGGTCGCCTCGGCCGGGCGGCTGCGCCGGGCGATCTGGGTGGAACTCGCCATCACGGCGGTCGTGCTGGCCCTCTCCGCGGTACTGGTGCAGACCCCGCCGGCCCGGACCGCGGGCGAGTACGGCGACGCGGGCGGTCCCGGGTACTACACCACCACGCTCACCAGTCCGGTCTACTCGTTGCAGGTCGAGGTGGACCCGGCCAGGACCGGAAGCAACTCGGTCCACCTGTACGCGTACACCCCGGACAACAAGCCGCTGCCCGTGGTCGAGTGGCGGGCCACGGCGGCGTTGCCGGACCAGGGCATCGAGCCGATCGAGATTCCCCTGCTGCCGCTCACCGACAACCACGCCACCGGCGAGATCAGCCTGCCGCGTGCCGGGAGCTGGCAGCTCAGCTTCACGGTCCGGATATCCGATATCGACCAGGCCACGGTGACCAGCACCGTGCCCGTCAACTAGAGAGGTACAACATGATCCGTCACCGTCGGGCCGCGCGTGCCGCCGCCCTCGTCCTCGGAGCCGCCGTGGTCGGCGTGTTCGGGCTGGCCTCGTCTGCCTCCGCGCACGTCACGGTGAACCCGAGGGAGGCGAACCAGGGCGGTTACGGTCGCGTGGCGTTCCGGGTGCCGACCGAGAGCGACACCGCGTCGACCGTCAAACTGGAGGTCACCTTCCCCGACGACGCGCCGCTCGCCTCGGTCTCCACCATGCCGGTGCCCGGCTGGACGGCGGCAGTCGAGAAACGCAAGGTGGACCCGCCGGTGGAGGTACACGGCAGCCAGGTCGGCGAGGTGGTCTCGAAGATCACCTGGACGGCGGCGGCGGACGCCGGGATCAAGCCGGGCGAGTTCCAGGAGTTCCCGGTTTCGATGGGACCGCTGCCCGAGGCAGACCGGCTGGTGTTCCGGGTGCTCCAGCACTACTCGGACGGCAAGACGGCTCGCTGGATCGAGCCGCCGGCCGCGGACGGCAGCGAACCGGAGAACGACCCCGCCCCGGTGCTGAAGCTGCTTCCGGCAGCCGGCGCCGGCGCACCGGCGACCAGCGGACCGACGGTGGCAC
Source organism: Plantactinospora sp. WMMB782 (assembly GCF_049179135.1). Taxonomy (NCBI): domain Bacteria; kingdom Bacillati; phylum Actinomycetota; class Actinomycetes; order Micromonosporales; family Micromonosporaceae; genus Plantactinospora; species Plantactinospora sp. WMMB782. The sequence continues at coordinate 4,336,373 of NZ_JBMHMC010000007.1, forward strand.
AGCAGCCCACGTCGTCGTCGAACGAGGACGGTGACGACTCGGCCGCGCTGGGGCTGGGGATCGCGGGTCTGGTCGCCGGCCTCGCCGGTCTGGCGCTGGGCGGTCTGGCGTTCGTGCGTACCCGTCGGCAGGCCGCACCGCCTACCGCCTGAGTTCCGGACGCTTCCGCGTCCACAACGGTGTCCCGTGCTGGCCCGTCGGCAGAGCTGCCGACGGGCCAGCGGCGTTTTTGGTCAATAATCCGTGTTGAAGGGATTTCGCTCGGTATGGTCTGCGGGTACTGCGACCCGCCGCCGGTGCGTGACTCCGACGGCGGGTAGTCGCAACCGGAGAGAAAGAGACCTCTATGCGCTTCGTGCGGCTGATCGCCGGGACACTCCTGCTCACGATCGGGCTGCCGGTGCTGCTCCTCGGTGGTGCACTGTGGATGGTTGCCGAGCAACGCGGCGGCACGGGCGCCTTCGCCGGCAAACTGGACCGGATCGAGACCGGCGGGCGCGCCGTCGTCGTACCCGATCTGGCCACCATGCTGCGCCGGGACGCGCCCTTCCTGGCAGCCGGCCGGACCGGGTTGCGGGTGGTCGGCAGGATCGGCGCCGAGCCGGCGTTTCTCGGCCTCGCGCCGGCGGCGGAGGTCGCCAACTACCTCGCTGCGGCGCCGCACGCCCGGATCGACCGGGTCAGCGTGACCCGGGGCAGCCTGCCGGTACGCACGAGCATCGTCGACGAGCACGGCCGGTCCGATGGGCGCGGCCCGGCCGGTGAGCGTGGACCGGCGGCGGTGCCGGCACCTCCCGGTGGGCAGGCACTCTGGATCCGCAGCGGCCTGGGCACACTGGAACTGAGTGCCGACGAGCTACGCGCACCCCGGCTCGCCCTGGTCGTCATGCGCCCGGACGCCGGAGCGAACGTCGCCGCCGACCTGCGTGCCGAGGTACGCGTCGGCTGGCTCGAACCGGTCGTCTGGAGTTCACTGGGCCTCGGCAGCCTGCTGGCGCTGTTCGGAATACTGCTGCTGGCCCGGCCGGTCCGCCCCCGCGAGGTGGTCTTCGTGGTCGAGCCGAGTCAGGTCCCGGCGCTCGCCGCCAAGCTGGGTGTGGCCAGCCTCGACGGGGTCGGACGCTCGGACGACCCTGACCATCCTGACCGCGCTGCCGGTCGCGGGCAGTCTGACCTGCCCGGCAGCAGGGGACGAGGGAGGGTCGAGATGCCGGCTCAGCCCGGAAGCCCGCCGGAACGGGCCGGAACCGTCCCGGCCCAGGCGGGTGACCGGCGGCCGCGGCACGGAGCGCAGCCCGGCCCGGCTGAGGACCGGGAGCTCCGGGGCGAGGACCGGGAGCCTCGGATCGGAGTCCTGGAGGGTCGGCACGCGTCGTCGTCGGGGGCGGTGCGGACCAGGGTGGTTCCGTCGAGCCGACCGATGGCGTCGGGCCGGCCGGCGACGCTTGCGGACGTGCTGACTCCGCCGGACCTGTCTGCTCCGCAGGTCGTGTCGACTCCGGAGGTCGTGTCTGCTCCGCAGGTTGGGGCGGCTGCGGAGGTCGTGTCTGCTCCGCAGGTTGGGGCGGCTCCGGAGAGCGGCGGTGCCCGACAGGCGGGATCGGCCGGACCGGCGGGGCGCCTGGTCTGGCCACCGATAAATCCGGCCGTCAGTGGCTGGTCCGGCGCCGGGACGACGCCTGCTGCCGAAGCCACCACCGCCGCCCCGGCCGGTCCCGCCCAGTCGCCGGGCGCGGTGGCACCGGCCGGTTCGGCCCGCGCGCCCGCCCCTGCTCCCGCACCCGCGCCGGTACCCGCACCGCCGCCCGCCCCGGTGCCGGCACCCTCGCCGACACCGCCGCTGCCGGTCCCGGCTCCGCCGATGCCGGCGCCGCCCAGACCCGTACCCGTTCCGGCGGCCACCGCCGACGCACGACCGGCCGGTGCGCCGCAGGAGTTGCCCGCGCCTCCGGTGGACTCCCTGGCGGAGCCGAGCACCGAAAACCAGACGAGATCGAGCGGGGCGGGGCAGATCCCGTTACGTCCGGCGACCCCACGGGTAGCCGCGTTCGAGGCCGGACAGCCGGGTACGGCGGGTAGCGGCCTGAACCGGCCGAAGGGGTACGAGCCGATGACCAGGTCGGCAGCGATGGACTTGGCGCTGGGGCGACGCGGCGGCAACACCGGACCCGGGTACCGGCAGGGCGCGGCCGGGACGGACGAGTCGGTGAGCCGGGGCGCGGCCATCAGGCAGTCCAGCCCGAACCCGACGCCCCGCTGACGATCCACTCGACCCGGCCCGATCGGGGGCGGACGGTAGGTGCTGAAGCAGGTGGCCCCCCGCGCTGCCGACACGGGGGGCCACCTTCACCGGGGGATCGGTGTACCGAAGGGACGTTTCATATGTTGTCCCTAGATTAACCGCATCCAGGCGTACTAGATAGATCTGTCCATTTGGTGCAACTTCTCCTACTGCCGGCTGCTCGGTTCATGTTTCGCGGCCTCGGGGGCCGCCTCCGCCGGAGGTCCCGCCGGGTCCCGCCGGATCGGTAGGGCGACAAGCAGGAGCAACGCGAAGAGCACGTAGAGGTTGCGCAGCAGGAACTCGCCGGGGGCGTCGGTGCGTTCGTAGTCCCGCCCCCAGTCGTAGTAGGAGACCACGCCGTACACCATCGCGGCGGTGACCAGCGCGGCGAGCACCAGCAGCGCGACCCGGCGGCGGCGCCCGGCCGGGCCGGTGGCCGGGTCAGGGGGCCGCAGCCCGGCGTCGACGAGCACCACCACGGCCGGGAAGAACCAGTACGCGTGATGGGTCCAGGTGATCGGACTCACAAGGACGGCGACCAGGCCGGTGAGGGCCAGGCCGGCGATCTCGTCACCGGCCCGGGCAGCCTGCACCGCCCGCCACAGCCCGTACGCCCCGGCGGCGACCACCAGCACCAGCCAGAGGACCTGGTTCGGCTCGCCCGGGGTGGTGAACCGGCTGAGCAGCCCGAAAAGCGACTGGTTACCGGTGTAGTCGGGCCGACCCACCCGGTCGGTCAGCCACAGTTCGTGGGTCCAGAACCGCCAGGATTCGGTCGGGGCGATCGCCGCCGCCAGCAGCGTGGCGCCGGCCGCCGCCGCACTGGAGACCAGCGCCGCCCGCCACCGCCGGGTGACCAGCAGGTAGACGATGAAGATCCCCGGATAGAGCTTGAGCGCCGTCGCCAGGCCGATCCCGACGCCGGCCCAGCGGGAGTTCCGGGGTACGGCGAGCAGCAGGTCGGCCAGGACCAGCACCACCAGCAGCATGTTGATCTGGCCGAAGATGATCGTCTCCCGGGTGCTCTCCACGGCGAAGACGAGTGGCACGGCGAGTCCGGCGGCGAACCACCGGGACACCCCGTGCCGGTCGGCGACCGAGGCGACGAGCCACCAGGTGGTCACCAGCAGGGCCAGCACGGTCAGCGCGGTGAAGACGACGACCGTGACCCCGATCCGCAGCTCGGCGAACGGGCGCAGCAGCAGGGCGGTGAACGGCGGGTAGGTGAAGAACAGCTGGCCCTGCAGATCGTCCGCCTGCGCGTAGTCGTACAGCGGGTTCCCGTCCGCCCACCAGCGCATCGCGCTCATGTAGATCTTGAGATCGTAGAAGTTGTGCGGGGTGCTGAGCAGGTAGAGCAGCGGAACCGCGGCGGTGACCAGCACCACGACGATGATCTGGCGTGCGGTGCGGCCGCCGGGGTCGTCCTCGTCGGTGGCGGATGGTGCGGCAGGATCGGCTGGCACGGGAAAACCCTAGCGGGCCGTTCTGTCCACAGCGTTGAGGCGCGGGTCCCGGGGCTGCGCGTAGTCTGATCGTCGTGGCTGATCTTCTCGTCTGGGTCGACTGTGAGATGACCGGACTCGACCTCGGCAAGGATGCCTTGATCGAGGTCGCGGCGCTGGTCACCGACCGTGACCTCAACGTGCTCGGCGAGGGTGTGGACGTGGTGATCCACGCCGACGAGCCGGCGCTGGCCGGGATGCCCGAGATCGTGCGGGCGATGCACGAGCGCTCCGGCCTGACCGAGGAGGTACGCCGCTCGGCGGTGAGCCTGCACGAGGCCGAGGAGATGGTGATGGAGTACGTCACCTCACTGGTCAAGGACCCGCGTACGGCACCGCTCTGCGGCAACTCGATCGCCACCGACCGGGGTTTCCTGGCCCGGGACATGCCGCGACTCGACGCCCACCTGCACTACCGCATGATCGACGTGTCGTCGATCAAGGAGCTGTGCCGGAGGTGGTATCCCCGGGTCTACTTCGGGCAGCCGGCGAAGGGGCTGGCGCACCGGGCCCTGGCGGACGTCCGGGAGAGCATCCGGGAGCTGGAGTACTACCGGCGGACGATCTTCGTGCCGCTGCCCGGCCCGGACGTCGACACCGCGAAGGCGATCGCCGCCGAACTCTGACGGCCGGCTCGTCCCTCGGGCGGACCGGCTGCCGGTCTCGGGTTCGGGTTGGGGTTCGGGGGGTGTAACCCGGTCGACGGCGGGCGGAGGGATATGGCTATCATTGGTCGTCGCCCCGCCGGATCCGCTGATCCGGTGTCGGCTGATGTTCCTGATCAAACTGAACATGGTGGCTGTAGCTCAGTTGGCAGAGCACCGGGTTGTGGTCCCGGGTGTCGTGGGTTCAAATCCCATCAGTCACCCCACGATCGGATCGACAGATCCGCAGGCGAGACCCCCTCTTGCGAGGGGGTCTCGATCGTTTCGGGGGTGGGTTCGGAGCCGGGTCAGCCGGTGACGGTGCCCGCGCTCGGCCCGGTGCCCGGCGGGTCGGTGCCCGGCGGGGTCGCCGTCTCGCCGACCGGGATCGCGCTGCCCTTGACGTACTGGTCCCAGCTCATGTTCCAGTCGGTCCAGCCGTTGCCGTTCTGGAGCTTGCGTTCGGTGCCCTTGACCACGATCGGGTCGCCGACCCGGGTCTGGTTGAACAGCCAGGCCGCGTTGGCGGTGGACATGTTGACGCAGCCGTGCGACACGTTCGTCCGACCCTGGCTGGCGACGGACCAGGGTGCGGCGTGGATGAACTCGCCGCCCCAGGTGAGCCGCTGGGCGTACTCGATGTCGGTGACGTAGCGGTTGGCCGGGTTCGGGTCGTCGCGGGTGTCGAAGACGGTCTCCTTCAGCTTCTCGATGACCACCATCGTGCCGCTGGAGGAGGGGGTGCTCTTCTTGCCGAGGCTCACCGGGATGGTCTTGACGACCTTGCCGTCCCGCTTGACCGTCATCTTCTTGGTCCTGTTGTCGACGGTCATCATTACCGCCGGTCCGGTCCTGATGTCGACCGTCAGGTCGGCCCGGCCGTACCAGCCGTCGCCCATCGGCAGCCCACCGGCCTGGATCTTGTAGAAGATCTTGCTGTTCGCCTTCCAGAACGTCTTGGGTCGGTAGCGCACCTCGGTCGGGCTGACCCAGTGCCAGATCCCCTCCTGGGCCGGGGTGGCCCGGACGGTCATCCGGCGCTGCACGTCGTCCCGGTAGTCCTCCGGGACCGCCCGGCCGAACTTGACGATCAGCGGCATGCCGACCCCGACCGTCTGGCCGTCACCGAGGAAGCTGGTCACCCGGATCTGCTTGTCGGGCTTGGCCATGGTGGTGAAGGTGTTGGTCGTCGTCGCCGGCTTGCCGTCGTCGCCGGTCGCGGTCACGGTCGCCGTGTACGTCGTACCGTAGTCGAGCGCCTTCTCCGGCAGCCACGTCCCGGCGGCGGTCAGCGCGCCCTTGACGGCCTCGCCGGCCGCGTTCTTGACCTCGACGGTGGTCTCGACGGCGTCCTTGCTGCTGAAGGCGATCTCCGTGGCGGCGGGCACGTCCTTGGCGTCCGCCGCCGGTGTGGTGATCGTCGCGGACGCCTTCGGCTTCTGCTCGGCCTCGCTGCCGCCCTGGAAGGACGGCCCGGAGCCCTTGCCGCCGTCGTCGGTGCAGGCGGTCGCGGTGACCGCCAGGGCCCCGGCGAGCAGGACCGAGGCGAGAGCGCGGAACGGCGCGGGTCGTCGTCGCGCCGTTCCACCCCGGTCGGAGGCGGGACGGATCAACTGGTCTCGGCCTGGTCGCATGATCCCCTCACACTGCTGGTTCCCACAGCTGTACCCACTCGGTCCCCACGGTCATCCTCTCCCAATGACGTCCGTGAGCAAGTTTTCGTTTCCCCGCGTGCCGTAGAACACGAAAACGATGAGGTCGGTTTAGCCGGTTAAGTGGCAAATGCGTCGGCGATCATCCTCGATTCGCTCGGTCGGTCGACCCATCGGCCGGTTGACCCGTCAGGTGCCCAGGTCGGCCGGAACCGGCAGGGCGCTGCCCTTGACGTACTCCTTCCAGGGCAGGTTCCAGGCGGTCCAGCCGTTGCCGGAGGCGAGCTTGCGCTCGGTGCCGGTGATCGTCACCGGGTCGCCGGTCTTGGTCTTCTCGAACAGCCAGCGGGCGTGTGCGGTGGAGACGTTGACGCAGCCGTGCGAGACGTTGCGTCGCCCCTGGTCGCCCACCGACCACGGCGCGGCGTGGATGTACTCACCGCCCCAGGTCAGGCGCTGGGCGAAGTCGATGTCGGTGACGTAGCGGTTGGCCGGGTCCGGGTCGTCGCGGGTGTCGAAGACCGTGGACTCCTTCTTCTCCATCACCACCATGGTTCCGCTGGAGGAGGGGGTGCTCTTCTTGCCGAGGCTCACCGGGATGGTCCGGACCACGTTGCCGTTCTCCAGGACGGTCATCTTCTTGGTCTTGTTGTCGACCTTCATCTCGAACCTGCTGCCGATCTTGGCGGTCGCCTTGCGGTCGACGTTGCCGTACCGGCCGTTGCTCAGCGGGATGCCCTCCAGCCCGATCCGGACCCGCAGCGTCGTCCCGGGCTGCCAGTACTCCGGGGCGCGGTAGTACGCCTGGGTGCCGTTGGAGACCCAGTGCCAGGCGCCGGGCTGCGGCGGGTCGGAGTCGACGAACATCCGCTGCTGCACCTTGGCCCGGTCCCTCTTGGCGATCCCCGGGGAGAACTCCACCACCACCGGCATGGCCACGCCGTAGGTCTTGTCGTCGAAGAGGTAGAGGCCGGAGCCGATCACCGACTTCGGCTTGGCCATGGTGGTGAACGAGGTGGTCCTGGTCTCGGTCTGGCCGGCCTCGGTGGTCGCGGTGACCTGGGCGGTGTAGGTCTTTCCGTACTTCAGTGGGGCCGCCGGCACCCAGGAGGAGCCGTCCGCCCGCATCTCGCCGCGGACCGCGCTGCCTCCGGCGAGGGTCAGGTTGACGTTGCTGACCTTCCCGCCCTTGACGCTGGTGCCGATCTCCACGCTCACCGGCTGCTTCTTGGCGCCGTTGGCCGGTGTCACCGCGAACTCGAACGGCTCGGCGGGTGGGGTCGGGGTGGCGCCCGCTTCCGCCCCTGAACCGCCGTTGCCGCTGACGAACTGCGGCTTCTTGGCTCCGTCGTCGCCACACGCCGCCGCACCCAGCGGCGTGACGACCGCCAGAGCGACGACCATCGCCCAGTTGCGTGTGCTCCTGCCCATCCCCACCTCGGTCCACTCGATCCCGGAAGACATCGTGCACTATCGGGGCCACGCTTTTGACCCCGGATGGCGAAACTTATGGGTGTAATGCCCGGTTTGTCTGCGCGGAGATGCTGATCACGAGCGTGCGGGGAACTGGTTGGAACCTCCTGCTGGGGGCGTGTTAAGGTTTCACCCGTTGTCAGCGAGCGCCGCTAGCTCAACTGGCAGAGCAGCGGACTCTTAATCCGCGGGTTCGGGGTTCGAGTCCCTGGCGGCGCACCAACGATCAAGGCCCTGACCTGGCACTACTGTGCCGGTCGGGGTCTTTTCGTGTCCGGCGACGGCGGATGGTCGCTCGGTGGGTGCCCGGAAGCCGTTGGACCGAACTGGCCTCGGTGGACCATCGCAGCCCTCACGGAGGTGTCGCTCACGCCGCTGACTGGTCTCGCCTCGTAGTCGCTCGACGGGTCGGATGGCGTGGCGCTGGCTGGCGCAGTGACGAACCGGACGTGTGGTCTGTGCCCGGCGTTAAGCAAGGGCTTCCGGAGCACGCCGCCGCCACCACACGGTGAAGAGGGTTACGACATGCTCCTTGATTTCGGCAGTGATGATCCCGTGCGCGTCTCCCACGAGCGGCCTGACAGCGTGCTTGTAGACCTCCGGGTGGTGATCGACCGAGGGGCAGGTAAAGATGGCCAGCATCCGGAGGGCGCGCAGGGTGTCTGTTCCCAGGAGGGGGAAGTGAGCTTCCAGCAGCCTCACCAGGGCTGACCAGACTTTGTCTACGACGAGGCGGACGATGGCGTCGGTCACCAACCGCGGCAGCCCCGAATCGAAACGCCGCGACAACGCATCCCTGACGAACTGCTTGGCGGTATCAGTGAGTAGGTCGAGGGCCTTGTTGATCCTCTCGATCAATTGAATCAGGGCGACCAGCAGACTGCACCAGGTGTGATCGGCCAAGCGCTTCTTGACCTCCCTGGCGTCAGACTCATTCCGCACGAGGCTGTCTACGCCGAGAGAAATCTCGGGCCACGTGTCCTCCATGACGGTTCGGCCGAGGGTGTCGACTTGGCCAAGGTCGGATGAGACCGAGGTTGGTTCGACGTCGCGTGGCAGTCGACCGTTGGGCTTCGGTCGACTGTCGGACGCCCACAGATAATCGGCGATATCCAGACGGGCGAGGTCGAAGTATATTTGTCGGTTGTTGGCGTTGAATTTCTGTCGTCCGGTTCGTTGGTCGGCTTCTACTTGGTCCTTGAGTTCGCGCCGCCGGTCGTCGCGTCCCTCTGGCTGGCCGGCGGCGAGAGCCGTCCATCCTTGCCAGCCGTGTTGGGAGCCCCCGCAACCGGAGCATGTGCAGCCCGGCCTTTGGGCGTTGGCGCAGTTTGCTCTGTGGGTGTTGGTCAACATCCGCAAATCACCACCCAGTCCGTTGCGCTCAACGTAACTGATCGATCACCATACGATATGGGATGGCGAGCGCCAATGGGGTTGTGCTAGGGATCCGGCTACTTAACTTCCGGCATTCCGGGCATCTGGCGGCGTTTTGCCTGCTGGACAGCATTTGTCCATGTTCGATGCCGGCGCTGTCGGATGTCTGATAGACGCTTCCTGCCTCGTCTGCCGTCACTTTGGTCGAGCAGGATTGCAGCAGGGTGGCGCCAGGCACGATTTAGGTTCGACAGCAGAGCGCCATGCGCGGGACAGGGCGCTGGTGGGTTTGCAAGTGAGTTCTGGAATGCCTAACAGCCGGATACCGGATACGACGGTGTACAGTTTCCGCCGGGGGTGCGCGCATAGACACGCTGCCGAATTCTGGCTCGTTTGCGGCCTCGTCGTCCCCCGGCGTATGACTCCCGGCGGCTGGCCAGGGCACGTCGTCCGGCCCACCCAGGAAGGCATCCCAGGTGGGCCGGACCAGCGGCTATCCCCGTTAGGGGACGGTGACCTGGACGCTGCGGTTGAACCCGGAGTGCGCGGTCACCCGGACCGTCACGCCGGCGACGGTGACGGCGTGGTTGACGGCCGTGAGGGTGGCATTGGCGAGTTCGGCCGCACGGGCGTCGCAGCCCGCGACCGTCGAGTTGGGCAGCCTGTCGGCGACCCGGATCGGTCGCGGGCCGCCCGGGACGGGGGTGTTGCTGCCCGGCGGGATGCCGCCCCCGCCGACCGTCGTGGTCACCCGGTAGACGAGCACCCCCGGTTGGAAGCAGGAAGAGGACACATCGAGCTGGCTGACCTGCCGGTTCTCGACCACGACCGCGTCGCGCTCGCCGGTGCGGACCACCAGCGCCTTGGTCCCGCCGCTCGCGCCCAGCGGCGTCAGCGTGGCGATCGTGCTACCCGAGCCGTCCTGGCAGACGATCTGGTTGTCGGCCAGCCAGCCGAGCTTCCACTTGTGCCAGGCGAGCAGATCGGGCGCGGGACCGGAGATGAGCCCCATCAGGTCCCAGCCGCCGGCCGCCTGGTGCTGGTCGGCGGCGTACGCATAGAGGTCCGGCAGCCCGAAGACGTGCCCCGTCTCGTGGTTGAGGACCTTGTAGCCCCAGTGGGACAGGTCCTGGCCGAACGTGGCTCCGTGGCGCAGTTCGACGCCGTCGGCCCACGCACCCCAACCCACGCTCGCGATGAACGACGGCGAGTTGGGTAGCGACGACGCATTACTCGGGGCCACCACGTAAACGAGGTCGTACTGGCTGAAGTTGATCGCCGCGTCCGCGGCGTTCACCGCGTCCTGCACGTACGCCCGTTGGACGTTGAAGTCCACGTTGTACCCGCTGTACGTGGTCTGGAATTCGGCAGCTGACGCCACACCGTGTCGAAGGTGAGTTGAAGCGTAATCCCGCCGTACGAGGACTGGCTGAACCAGGCCGGCGCCCCCGACAACAGGCTCGTCCGCTGCGCCAGCTCGCCACTGGGCGGAGTCACCTCAGGAAACCGCACGAACAGCACGATCCCCCGCAACGTACCGGTCGGTTGGAGCCAGCGTCCGTAGTCGGTCGGCCCCTCATGCTCGTTGTAGACGTCGGCAGCGGGTAACAGACAGTCCGCCGGCGACGCCGGAACCTCCGCGGCCTGGCCCGGCCCGGCCGGGCCGGGCCAGGCCGATTTGGCCGGGGTCGCCGTGATCCCGAGGACGACGGCGACCGCCGCCGCGACACCAGCGACAGCTCTTGATCGGAGGGACATTCGCATCCGGATCCTCCTATGCGTAGCGCCAAATGTTCACAGAGCTGATCCTGCCAACGGTTTGCCCGGGTTCGCGTCGGCAGAAATTGCCTAGTACCGGTAGCCCGGTTCTGGCGTTCTACCGCTGTTGGTCGTCGCGGCCGGTCCCGCTGCGTGCCCTGGTCACAGTCGCCGGAGATCGCTGGAACGTAGGGACCTGCTTCCAGACCGGCAGGTCCGGGCGCGGCTTGGTGTTGGCGTCGCCACCGGGACCAGCGTGGCATCCGGGCCATGGCCAGTTGCGGACCGACGGCGCCGCAGCTGAGCGGCGCCGGAGACGGCGGGAATGTCGAGACCATCCCGAGTCCGTCCGAGGTGAGCACGGCTCGCGGCGGACGGCAGGGGTGGTCCGACGAGCTGCCACCCCGGCGCACAGCAACGATTTACTTGAATGTCTTGAAACTTTGTGGCAACCTCAGATTCATCGACGTGTAGCGCTTTCCCCGCCTCCTGCGCCGCTTGCCGGGCATCTTCCTGGCTAGTGATGTTAGCGCTAACACACACCGTACCCGGTTCGTCTCCGGAAGGGCTGACGCAGATGAAAGACCTCTTACGTTCGAGCGGTTCTCCGCGGCGACCAGGGCGGACCGGGGTGATGCTGTCGACGCTGGCGACCGGGTTGCTGGCCGCCGGCATGGTGCTGGTGCCCGCCGGCGCCGCCCAGGCGGCCACCACCCTGGGCGCCTCGGCGGCGGAGAAGGGCCGCTACTTCGGCGCTGCGGTCGGTACGTACAAGTTCTCCGACAGCACGTACATGTCGGTGCTGAACCGTGAGTTCAACAGCCTGGTCGCCGAGAACGAGATGAAGTGGGACGCGACCGAGCCGCAGCGGGGCGGCTTCAACTACAGCGCTGGCGACCGTATCGTCAGCCACGCCCGAGCGCAGGGCATGACCGTACGCGGGCACACCCTGTTGTGGCACGCCCAGCAGCCCGGCTGGGCGCAGAACCTCTCCGGCAGTGACCTGCGCAACGCCGCCATCAACCATGTCACCCAGGTGGCCACCCACTTCCGAGGCCAGATCCATTCCTGGGACGTGGTGAACGAGGCGTTCGCCGACGGCGGCAGCGGTGGTCGGCGTGATTCGAACCTGCAACGGACCGGGAACGACTGGATCGAGGCGGCGTTCCGGGCCGCGGACGCCGCGGACCCGAACGCCAAGCTGTGTTACAACGACTACAACACCGACGGGATCAACGCGAAGTCGACGGGCATCTACAACATGGTGCGTGACTTCAAGGCCCGGGGGGTGCCGATCGACTGCGTCGGGTTCCAGTCGCACCTGGGCACCACGATCGCCGGTGACTACCAGGCGAACCTGCAACGCTTCGCCGACCTCGGGGTCGACGTGCAGATCACCGAGTTGGACGTGCAGCAGGGTTCCAACCAGGCGAACATCTACCGTACGGTGACCCGGGCCTGCATGGCGATCTCGCGCTGCACCGGCATCACGGTCTGGGGCGTACGGGACTGCGACTCCTGGCGCGGCAGCGACAATGCCCTGCTGTTCGACTGCGCCGGCAACAAGAAGGCCGCGTACACGGCGGTCCTCGACGCCCTCAACGGCGGCACGAACCCGAATCCCCCGACCGGCAACAGGTTGCGCAACGAGGCGTCCGGCCGGTGCCTGGACGTCAACGGCGCCAGCTCGGCCAACGGCGCCCAGATGCTCATCTGGGACTGCCACAGTGCGGCCAACCAGCAGTTCACCCAGAACGGGCGAGCGTTGCAGGTTATGGGCAAGTGCCTGGACGTGCCGAACAACGCTGCCGCCGGCACCCGGGCGCAGATCTGGGACTGCACCGGCGGTGCGAACCAGCAGTGGGTCCTCAACAGCAACGGCACGATCAGCAACGCCCAGACCGGACTGTGCCTGGACGTCAACGGCAACAACACCGCCAACGGCACCGCAGTGATCGTATGGAGTTGCCACAGCAACCCCAACCAACGCTGGGCAAGGGCCTGATCTGCGGAAGGACACACCACAGCGGGACCGGTCCGGCTCGGACCGGTCCCGCTCGGCTTCACAGGACCGCTTTCCGTGGACAGTCGTGCACCGCTGACGCCGGCTTTTGATCCGCTGCTCCGGGGTTCGAGTCCCTGGCGGCGCACCAGCGATCAACGAGGAGGAGCAAACGCTGGCCGCGGAACATGCCACCTTGACCGTGGTCGGACTGATCGCACTTCGCCACGGGGCGCCCGCCCATGAACCGGATCCCGACCTCGCCGACAGCATCGACTTGCTCCTCGCCGACCTGCGTAAGCACAAGGAGGAGCCAGCAACCGACAGCAGGTGACCACCGAGCCCGGCCTGACGCCACGTACGCACCGGGCACCCGGAATCGAAGCCACCCCGCTGCCCGACTTCCGCCGACGCGTCTATCTCGCCACCTACGGCGACCCGCCGGATTCTCCGGCCACCACGGCCTTCGTCACCGCGTTGCACCACGCCGTCCAGCAGACCCGCCCCGGGGAGGCGGCACCACGAGGGTGACCCGGCCGGCCGGCCGGCCAGCCAGCCCAGGCATCCGGATCCCCTGGCCCGCGGTCCGCCGACCCGGACAGGAGCGTCCCGGCAGGCGACGTACGGCGTGTACCGACTGGCACCGCAACTTCAGCTGCGCCCGCCCGTGGGTGACGACACCGAACGTGTGGCGCCGCTCCGCCCGGGGCCACCGCGATCCGCTCGCCACGGCGCAGCGCGATCGGCGTACCTGGACTACTCCGTACCGTCCGCCGGCAGTCGGTCCGGCAGCCCGAGCCGCGGGAACCGGTCGTCGTGGAAGGTGACGATCTCGCTGATCGCCCCGCCGGTGATGCGCAGTACGTCGATCGTCAGCGGCAGGTACGCACCCTCCCGCTCCCGCCAGTGGTAGAACGCGACGGCGGGCTGCCGGTTCACGGAGGTGGTGACCGCGCGCAGCCCCGTCATGCCCGGGAAGCCGTCGGCGACCCAGTTGTCCAGCACCGCGTCGCGGCCGACGTACAGGCCCGGCGTGGGCGGCATCGAACAGCGGACGTCGTCCCGCAGCATCGTGGCGAGCCGGTCGATGTCCGTGGCCACGCTGGCGTCGGTGAAACGGCGTACCAGCTCCCGGGTCTGGGCGTCCTCCTCGCCGCCGGTCCAGTCCTGCCGTTGCGCGGGCAGGTGTTCCCGCATGCCGGCGCGGGCTCGCTGCAGTGCGCTGTTCACGGAGTTCACGGAGTCCCCGAGAAGCTCCGCGACGTCCTTCGCCGGCCAGCCGAGCACGTCCCGCAGGATCAGCACGGCCCGCGGGCGCGGCGCGAGATGCTGGACCGCGACCAGGTACGCCAGTTCGATCGTCTCCCGCGCGATGGCTACGGTCTCCGGCTCGTCCGCGTCACCTGCCGGCAGCTCGTCGAGCAGCCGGTCCGGGTAGGGCTGCAACCACCGCACCTCGCCGCCGGTCGCGGGCTGCGGGCGGCACCTGGCGAGCAGGTCCAGGCAGGCGTTGGTGGCGATCCGGTAGAGCCAGGCCCGGAACGTCGACCGTCCTTCGAAGGTCTCCCGCCGCCGCCAGGCCCGGAGGAAGGTCTCCTGCACGGTGTCCTCGGCGTCCTCGAACGACCCGAGCATCCGGTAGCAGTGCACGTGCAGCTCCCGCCGGTGCCGCTCCGCCAGCCCCGAGAACGCCGACTCGTCGACCTCGCCCAGACCGTTCCCGCCCGGCTCCGCCAGTCGCCTGTCCGCACTCATCTCGTCATCCTTCCGCCTCGTCGGGTCCGTCGTAGGTGTGACGGGTGCGGGCGCGAGAACTCATCACCGCCGCCACCGCCAGTCGAACTCGCCGGGCGCCGGAGCCGGTCCGGGCAGCGGGTCCGCGTCCGGCACCGTCGACAGGCCGGCCAGCAGCACCGCGAGTTGGCGGCGGCGCAGTTGCCGGGTGCGCTCCGGATCGGGTACGCGCACGGCGGCGCACGCCTCCAGCAACGGTCCCAGGTCCTGCACGACCACGTCGGGGCGCAACCGCCCGCTGGCGCGGGCCCGCTCGACAAGCGCGTTCGCCAGCTCACCGGCGCGTACGGCGTCCCGGCCCATCTCCTCGGTGGGGGTGAAGGTGCCGGCCAGGTGGACGGTGAGCGAGTGCACGTCGGCGTCGACCACCCGGGCCAGGAATCCGGTGAACGCCGCCCAGCCGTCCCGTTCGGCGAGGGCGGCTTCGGCCTCGGCGACGTACCGGCGCAGCCCGTCGTGGCAGAGCTGGCGCAGCAGGTCCTCCTTGCCCGCGTACCGCCGGTAAAGGGCGCTGATGCCGACGCCGGCGCGTTCGGCGACGGCCGCGATCGGCGCTCTGCGGTCTTCGAGGAAGACCGCGCGGGCGGCGTCGAGGATCACCTCGTCGTTCCGGGTCGCCTGGGCACGGCGCCCGGCCAGCGGCGCTTCGGGTCTCCCGGGGGATGTCGGCATGGCCGAAGACTAACAGTGGAACGGATCGTTCCGGTCTGCTACCCTGGAAGCAGAACGAAAGATTCCGTTCCGAAGGAGTTCCGAGATGAGCGGCACCGCGATCCGCCCGTTCCGCGTCGAGATCCCGCAGGGCGACCTCGACGACCTCGCCGCCCGGCTGGCCCGCACGAACTGGCCGGCCGAGCTGCCCGGCGCCGGCGACACCTACGGAATGGGCACCGACCGGGTGCGCGCGCTGGTCGAGCGGTGGCGGGACGGGTTCGACTGGCGGGCCGTCGAGGCCCGGCTCAACGCGTACCCGCAGTTCGTCACCGAGATCGACGGCGAGCGGATCCACTTCCTGCACGTCCGGTCGTCCCGGCCGGACGCCACCCCGTTGGTGCTCACCCACGGCTGGCCCGGCTCGGTGCTGGAGTACCTGGACGTGATCGACCCGCTCACCGAGCCGGCCGACCCGGAGGCGCCGGCCTTCCACGTGGTCGTCCCGTCACTGCCGGGCTTCGGGTTCTCCGGCCCGACCCGCAGCGCCGGCTGGAACCGGTACCGCACGGCCCGCGCCTGGGCCGAGCTGATGAACCGGCTCGGGTACGCCGGCTACGGCGCGGTCGGCAACGACGCGGGCTCGATGGTCGCGCCGGAGTTGGGCCGGATCGACCCGGAGCACGTGCTCGGTGTGCACGTCACCCAGCTCTTCTCGTTCCCGTCCGGCGATCCGGCGGAGTTCGCCGACCTCTCCGATGCGGACCAGGCCGCGCTGAAGCACCTCCAGTGGTTCTACGAGAACAAGTTCTCCTTCAACCAGGTGCACAGTCAGCAGCCGCAGACCCTCGCCTTCGGGCTGGCCGACTCACCGGTCGGGCTGCTGGCCTGGAACGCCCAGCTCTTCGACGAGAGCCTGGACGTCGACTTCGTGCTGGCCAACGTGGCGCTCTACTGGTTCACCGGCACCGCGGCCTCGGCGATCCGGTTCTACTGGGAGGAGGCGCACGCCGAGCAGCCGGCGGCCGGCCCGACCACCGTGCCGACCGCGCTCGCGATGTTCCCCGGCGACTTCCAGTCGATCCGCCGCTTCGCCGAGCGGGACCACTCGAACATCGTCCGCTGGACGGCGTACGGGGCGGACGTCGAGGGGCGCGGCGACGTCGGCGGCCACTACGCCGCCCACCAGGCCACCGAGGTGCTGGTCGCCGACATCCGGGAGTTCTTCGCCGGCCTCCGCTGACTGCCGGGCCTCGCCGGTGCCCGCCCTGCTTCCCGCCGGGGCGGGCACCGGTCGCGGTCCTCCGTGCCGGAAACGCGACCGGACCTTCGAGGGTGCCGGCAGATAACCGAAACTTTCGTTTGAGAAACCCGGGCCGGTCTGCCAGCCTTAAGGTCATCGATGTGATCGCTAACACGATCTTTCTGACCGCTGGAGGCCCGTCCGCCCGTCTGACGAGCACCATGACTTCGCGCCGCTGAACCCAGTCCGACGACTCCGAAGCACAGGGTCGGTGTTCGTCGTTCGGCGTTGCCGCGTCGTCGTTCCGCACGTCCGGCTGCGGTACCAGCGGATGGACGGCCGGTGTCCCACCCACCCACGACCCGCGCCGAGACCCGGCCGTCGCGTCGTGGGGACGGCCGTCCGGCGATCACGCTTGTCAGCGGCAAGTGAAAGGAACGTACGTGCATCCATCCCGCCCCACCATCAAAACCTCTCTGCTGGCAGTCGCGGTGCTCGTCTCCGCCGCGTTGCCGGCGGTGGTCGCAGACCAGCGGCCGGCCTCGGCCGCCGTCCAGGAAACCTACTACGTCGCGCCGGACGGCAACGACAGCAATCCGGGGACGATCACGTCGCCGTTCCGGACCCTGCAACGCGCCCGGGACGTCGTGCGCACCGTGAACGCGAACATGACCGGCGACATCCAGGTCTACCTCCGCGGCGGAAACTATCCGGTGACCAGCACCATCGAGTTCGGGTCGGGCGACTCGGGCAGCAACGGCCACCGGGTGGTCTACGCCGCGTACCCCGGTGAGACACCGGTCCTCGACGGAGGCGTCCGGGTGACCGGATGGACGCAGCACAGCGGCAACATCTGGAAGGCGCCGCTCGACCGGGCCAACAAGCTGCGGGCGCTCTACGTCAACGACAAGCGTGCCTACATGGCCGCGAAGACCATCAACTCGGCGGGCTGCTACGGCACATACAACATCACCGCCGGGCAGGCCGCGTGGGCCTGGGAGTCGGGGTCCCAGTGCGACGGCGCCAGGTACAACCTGGGCGACTTCCCGGCCGTCTCCCGCAACCACGACGACATCGAGATCGAGACGGGCACCACCTGGACCACCGCGATCGTGGGCGTCCGCCAGGTGACCACGAGTTCCGACGGCCAGAATCGTGTCGCGCTGTTCCAGCAGCCGGGCGCGGCCATCGCCCAGGGGGCGTTCAACGGCAACGCCCAGGTGGGCGGCAGCCACAAGGTGATGAACGCCTACGAGTTCCTGGACGCGCCGGGGGAGTTCCACTTCGACAAGACCAGCCGGACGCTGTACTACTACAAGGCCAGCAGCGAGAACATGTCGACCGCGACGGTGGTGGCGCCGAACAACGTGTCCACCCTGCTGCGGATCGCCGGCACCTCGACCAGCAGCCACGCGCGTAACCTCACGTTCTCCGGTCTCACCGTCGCGCACTCCGACTGGAACCTGTTCAACGTCGCGGGTGCCGCCTTCAAGCAGGCCCAGCAGGGCAACCTGGGCGCACAGGCGTACGCGAAGGGCAACTTCCACGTCTACTACTACCGCAACGTCGACGTGACCCCCGGCATCATCCACGTCCAGAACGCCGACGGCATCGTCCTGCAACGCAACCGGGTCCAGCACACCGGCGCCGACGGCATCAACATGGTCAACGACGTGCAGAACAGCCAGTTGATCGGGAACTACACGAACGACATCGCCGGCTCCGCCGTCACGGTCGGGCATCCCCAGCACGTCTACATCGGCGACCACACCTCGACCAACCGCGAGAAGTACTCCCCGCAGGTCGAGGGGCTGCCCAGGAACATCGAGATCGAGAACAACTACCTCTACGACAGTGCGGTGCTGTTCAACGGGCACAGCCCCATCTCGGCGTACTTCGTCGACAGCCTCAACATCCAGTACAACCGGATCGAGAAGACGCCGTGGTCGGGCATCACGCTCGGCTGGGGATGGTGGAACTTCGACGGGTCGTCGGGCTCGATCGTGCCCAACCGGCCGACCACCACGGCGAGGAACAACAACATCAGCCACAACCACATCATCGACACGGTGCAGCGGCTCAGCGACACGGCGCCCATCTACACGCTCGGCAGCCAGCCGGGGACCACGGTCACCGACAACTACCTACAGGGCGTTCCGGCGGGTCACAAGTACGGGCTGCACCCGGACGAGGGGTCGGCGTTCATCACCTTCCGGGACAACGTCCTGAGCGTGGACAAGAACGTCACCTGGCTGATCAACTCGGACGACTTCGGGCGCAAGCACGACCTGAGCATCACGCAGATCTACGGCCCGATAAACAAGGTCTCGAACAAGAACCTGCCCAACAGCACCATCCACGACATCATCGTCTCCGCCGACTACGTCTGGCCGGCGCCGGCCTACGGCATCGCGGTGAACTCCGGGCTACAGGACTCGTTCCGGGACATCGTGCCGGCGGGTAACGTCGCCCTGCCGGACTACGTCCTGCCGGCCAGTACCTTCGTCACCAGCGCAACGGCGTCGGTGCCGATCCGGAGCAGCGGCGACGCGACCAGGACGGTCTGGCTGGCTCCCGCCGGCACGACCAGCTTCGCGGCCGGCCCGACGATGACCAGCGCGAGCGGCACGGCCACCTCGATCGCGGTCCCGACGACGGCGGGCGAATACCGGCTCTACGTTCTCGACGCCCAGGGCAACCGGTCCGCCGAGTCCAGGTCGATCGTCCGGCAGCAGAGCGGCGGCGGGCAGCAGAACGCACAGATCGTGGGCGGCCAGTCGGGCCGCTGCGTCGAGGTGCCCAACTCCTCCACCACCAACGGCACCCAGGTGCAGTTGTGGGACTGCTCCGGCGGCCCGAACCAGCGGTGGGCCCAGACCGCGAGCAGGCAACTGACCGTCTACGGCAACAAGTGCCTGGACGCCTCCGGCTCGGGCACCGCCAACGGCACCCAGGTGATCATCTGGGACTGCCACGGCGGGCTCAACCAGCAGTGGAACGTCAACGCCAACGGCACCATCACGAATGCCCAGTCGGGGCTGTGTCTGGATGCCAACGGCGCCGCCTCCGCCAACGGGACGAAGATCATCCTCTGGTCGTGCAACGGCGGCGCGAACCAGCAGTGGAGCCGGCGCAACTGACCGGCACGTCCGGGGCCGGGCCGAACCTGCCCGGCCCCGGACCACCCCACCCCGGCGCGCGCCTGGGCGCCGGAGGGACGACCGTCAGAGGTCCACCCAGTCCAGGGTCCGCTGTACCGCCTTCTTCCACCCGGCGTACCCCTCGGCGCGCTGCTCGTCGGACCAGGTCGGCGACCAGCGTTCGCTCTCGTTCCAGTTCCGGCGCAGCTCGTCGGTGTTCTGCCAGAAACCGGTCGCGAGCCCGGCCGCGTACGCGGCGCCGAGCGCGGTGGTCTCGGCCACCACCGGACGGCTCACCGGCACGCCGAGGATGTCGGCCTGGAGCTGCATGCAGAGCCGGTTGGCGGTGACCCCGCCGTCGACCTTGAGCACGTCCAGGGGTACGCCGGAGTCCTGTTCCATCGCCACCGCGACGTCGCGGCTCTGGTAGCAGATCGCCTCCAGGGTCGCCCTGGCCAGGTGGGCGTTCGTGTTGTACCGGGAGAGCCCGACGATCGCGCCCCGCGCGTCGGACCGCCAGTACGGGGCGAACAGGCCGGAGAAGGCGGGTACGAAGTAGACGCCCCCGTTGTCCTCGACCTGTGCGGCCAGCGCCTCGCTCTGGGCCGCGCCGCTGATGATGCCGAGCTGGTCGCGCAGCCACTGTACGGCCGAGCCGGTCACCGCGATCGAGCCTTCCAGCGCGTACACGGCGGGGGCGTCGCCGAGTTTGTAGCAGACGGTGGTGAGCAGGCCGGACTTCGAGCGCACCGGCGAGTTACCGGTGTTGAGCAGCATGAAGTTGCCGGTGCCGTAGGTGTTCTTCGCCTCGCCCTCGGCGAAGCAGACCTGTCCGACCGTCGCCGCCTGCTGGTCACCGAGGGCGGCGGTGAGCGGGACCTCGCCGCCGAGCGGACCGGTCCGCAGCGTCGTCCCGTACCGGCCCGGGTCGGAGGAGGGGCGGATCTGCGGCAGCATCACCCGGGGGATGTCGAAGAACGACAGCAGCTCGTCGTCCCAGTCCAGCGTCTCCAGGTTCATCAGCATGGTGCGGCTGGCGTTCGTGACGTCGGTGACGTGCACGCCACCGTCCACCCCGCCGGTCAGGTTCCACAGCAGCCAGGTGTCGATGGTGCCGAAGACCGCCTCGCCGCGCTCCGCCGCCGCGCGTACCCCGTCGACGTTCTGCAGGATCCACTGGATCTTGCCGGCGGCGAAGTAGGTGGCGGGTGGCAGGCCGGCCTTCTGCCGGATGACGTCGCCCCGCCCGTCCCGGTCGAGCGCCGCGGCGATCTGGTCGGTGCGGGTGTCCTGCCAGACGATCGCGTTGTGGTAGGGGCGGCCGGTGCGCCGGTTCCACACCAGCGTCGTCTCGCGCTGGTTGGTGATGCCGAGCGCGACCAGGTCGGCGGCGTCGAGACCGTGGTTGTTCAGCACCGTACGGATCACCGCCGACGTGCGTTCCCAGATCTCCAACGGGTTGTGCTCGACCCAGCCGGCCCTGGGCAGGATCTGCTCGTGCTCCAACTGGTGGCGCCCCACCTCGTTGCCACCGTGGTCGAAGACCATGAACCTGGTACTCGTCGTGCCCTGGTCCACCGCGCCGACGAAGTCAGCCATTCCGTTCTCCTCCGCTGTCGCTTCCAACGAGCGCCGGTCGGGCAGGGTCGGACATCCACTCCGGCCACCGAACACCCACCCTGGCTGCCGGACATCATCCCCGGTTGGCACCGCGGGAGCGACGAACCGGGCTGTCCGCTGTCCTACGGCGGGTGGCGGATCTGCTGTCTCCGGAGAGCCGCCACGATGTCCGCCGGTGACGGACACACGGCACCGCCGTGCTCACATCCGTCGGGCGGCGGTGGTGCGGGCGGCGTCGGCGGTCTCCTGGATCGTCTGGTCCAGGCTGGTCGGGGTGAGCCCGAAGGTGGTCTCGGTGCGGGTGCTGTCCAGCACGAACGGCGCGTAGAACTGGTAGTCCATCTCGGCCATCTCGCGGGCCATCGGCACGACCAGACCGGCCGCGCGCATGGCGGACCGGGGCAGCTTGCGCAGTTTCAGCCGCGGGTTGCCGGTCAGCTCGCAGTAACGGTCGGCCAGCTGCCGGACGGTGGCCGGCGGGGGTGACGGCACGTGCCAGGCTTGGCCGTGCGCGCGCGGATCGCGGGCCAGCGTGACCAGGGCGCGGGCCATGTCCCCGGTGTAGGTGAAGGTGTGCGGCAGGTCCGGGTCGCCCGGCACCCAGGCGGTGGCACCCCGGCTGACCGCCGGCAGGATCACCGCGGAGAAGACGCCGACCGCACCGGCGCCGACGTAGTCGGAGCCGCGCACCTCGACGGTACGTACTCCGCTGGCCAGAGCGTCGCGCCACATCTTGACGCGTACCTTCCCCTTGCGGCCCACGGCGGCCAGCGGGGTGTGCTCGGTCATCCGCCCGTCCGGCTGCGGGCCGTAGCCGTAGAGGTTGCCGGTGATGGCGTAGACCGCGCCGGCGGACCTGGCCGCCGCGATCATCGCGTCGTTCATCGGGAACCAGAGCCGTTCCCACTCGGTGTACTTCGGGTTCGCGCAGTTGTAGAGCACCTCGGCGTCGTCGGTCAGTTCGGTCAGCCGGCGCGCGTCGCTGGCGTCGGCGGCGACCCGTTCGATCATCGGGTGCTCGGGCCCGCCGCCGCCGCGCGTGACGAGCCGGACCCGCTCGCCCTGCTCGGCGAGGAGCAGCGCGATCCGGGAACCGACCGGACCGGCGCCGACGACCACAGAATTCGACATGGTGTTCTCCTTGGTGAACAGTGTTCTCGTTCCGGAGCAACAGTCGCACATGTCGGCCGGTCGCGTCAAGAACAGTGTTCTCGTTGTGGCACACTGCTCCAATGAGTGCTCCAGGAGTGCGTGCCCGGATACGGGCAGAGCTCACCGAAGAGATCAAGTCGGTGGCGCACCGCCACCTCGCCACCGACGGGGCCAACCTCTCCCTGCGGGCGGTTGCCCGGGACCTGGGCATGGCCCCGTCGGCCATCTACCGCTACTTCGCCAGCCGGGACGACCTGCTCACTGCGTTGATCATCGATGCGTACAACGCGGTCGGCGACGCCGCCGAGGCCGCGCTGCCCGAGGGGGCGGACCCGCTGGAGCGCTGGCTGGCGGTCAGTTCGGCGGTCCGCGCCTGGGCGCTGGCCGAGCCGCACCGGTGGGCGCTCATCTATGGCAGCCCGGTGCCCGGCTACCGCGCCCCGGAGGACACCATCGGGCCGGGCGCACGGGTGCTGCTGCTCATCGGGCGGATCCTGCTGGCGGCCCACCACGCGGGGCGGCTGGCACCCGCCGAGCCGCTCACCGGCCGGTACGCCGAAGAACTCGCCCGGGTCGCCCACGCGCTCGGTCCGGACACCCCGGTACGCGTGGTGGCCGGCACCCTGATGCTCTTCTTCCAGCTCTGCGGCGCGGTCAGCGGCGAGCTGTTCGGCCAGCTCCACAACTCCGTCGACGAGGACCGGCAGGGCTTCTTCGAATACCAGATGCGCTCCGCCGCCACCGCCGCCGGCCTTCCCCGGTAATCCGCGCCGCGGTCTCGATGTCGGCCCCGTACCGGGTGCCGCAACTCTCGGCGGCGGCGCCCCACGACCGTCGGTGCGAAACGCGCTGGATCTGATCGTCTATGGCTACGGCGCGCTGGAGGCCGGACTCGGGCAGACACCCGCAGCGGTGACGTTCGTGGTGGTCGCCCGGCTCGCCGCCGACCTGGGCGTGGTCGGCGGCGTGGCCAGCACCGCCAACCAGGTGGGCGGCGCGGTGGCCCTGGCCGTCCTCGCCGCGGCCGCTGGTACCAGGGCCGGCGCGGTTGCCGGCGCCACGGCCGGTACGGATGTTCCCGACACAGGCTCACCCGCCCTCGCCGCCGGCTACGACCTGGTCTTCCTGCTTGCTGCCGGGATCGGTCTCGCTATCGCGACGGTCAGCCTGCTGCTCCCTCGGCCGCGTCCGGCACCAGCGCGGCGCTCGGCGAACTCGGATGTCGCCAGCGCACCGGAGCCGGGCGGGTCGGGCTCGGCGGCCTCCGGTGTCGCTACCGCACCGGAGCCGGGCGCGTCGGGCTCAGTTCGGCGGTGACCAGGCCGGTGTCGGGGCGGTAGCGAACGGAAAGCGGGTCGGTGAGTTCGCCGACGAATTCGCCGTCGACGTGGTCCAGGAAGCCGATCATGGACCACCCGTCGGCGGCGTCGACGAGGCGGGGCGCGTACAGGTGCGGGTGCGGGAACGGCCGTGCCGAGGCGACGTCCCAGGGACCGTTCACGGTGGCGCCGGTGACGGTCCAGATCCGGTGCTCGGCCCGCTCCGCGGTCGCCCCGACGTTCGTGCAGAACAGCAGCAGGGGCTGGCCGTCGACGACCGCGACCTGGGGGACCTCGAGGTGCCCGAACCCGGCGGGGCTGGACAACGGCGGCCGGACCGTCCAGTTGACCAGGTCGTCGGAGGTGGCGTGCCCGACCACGCCGCGCTCGTTCGCCGCGCCGTGGTTGGCGCGGGCGGTGACGAGCATGTGCCAGCCGGCGCCGGCCGGGTCGGGGAAGACCCAGGGATCGCGCCAGGCCTGTTCGTACCACACCTCCGGGTCGAGGAGTTCGTACCAGGTGGGGTCGGCCTCCACCAGTGGCCCGGTGCCGTGCCGGTGCCAGCTGACCAGGTCCTCCGAGACGGCCAGGCCGATGCGTTGGACCAGCCCGTTCTCGGCGCGGCCGACCCCGGTGTAGAACATGTACCACCGGCCGTCCGGGCCGCGTACGGTGCTGCCGGTCCAGGTGGCCAGGTCGTCCCAGCCCGGTGCGTCGGCCGGCGCAAGTGCGTCGGCGACCAGCTCCCACGAGCGCAGGTCGGTGGAGACGGCGTGCCCGATGGCGGCGCGCAGGTGGCGGCGGTGCGGGTCGAGCAGGGCGCGGGAGGCGCGCAGGAAGAACGCGTGCCAGAGCCCGTCGTCGTCCCGCGCGTACCAGCTGTCCCACACCCAGTGGTCCGGCAGACGTAGCATGGCAGGCAAGTTACCAGATAAATCGGTTTAGCAAGAGGGTGCGGCGATGGACCTCCGTCGGCGCAGCGTCATCGGCACCAGGGTCGGCCCACTGCTGCGGCCGTCGAGCAGGATCTCCACGGCGTGCCGGCCCATCTGTTCGTGCGGCAGGGCGGCGGTGGACAGGCCGGGGCGCAGCCAGGCGGCGATGGGATCGTCGTCGAAGGAGACCACCGAGATGTCGGTGGGCACGGCCAGGCCGGCCTCGCCGAGGGCCTGGTAGACGCCGAAGGCCAGCCGGTCGTTCATGCAGATGACCGCCGTCGGCCGGTCCGGCCCGCCCAGCAGGCGGCGCATGGCCGCGTACCCGTGTTCGGGAAGCCAGTCCCCGCAGAACGTCTCGGCGAGCAGCGCGGTGCCGGCCTCCGCCAGGGCCTCCCGGATCCCGCGCAGCCGCGCCCGCGCGGCGAGCGACACCTCCGGGTCGCGTTCCTTGAGCCGGTTGCGGCCGATCAGCGCGATCCGGTCGCGGTGACCGCGCTGGAGCAGTGCGGTGGCGACCGTCCGGCCGGCCCGTTCGTCGTCGGGCAGCACGCAGGGCAGGTCCTCCGCGCTTGTGGCGTTGAGCAGCACCACCGGACCGTTCAGGATGGCCGGCGGCACGCTGAGCCGCCGGGTCGCCATCGCCGCGTAGACGACGCCGTCGACCTGGCGGTCGAGCATCGCCTCGATGGCGTACCGCTCGAACGTCGCGTCGCCCTGCGTCTCGGTGATGAGCAGCACGTGGTCACGCTCGCGGGCCGCGTCCAGCGCCCCCCGGATGAGGCCGCCGGCGAACCGGGTGGTGGCGACGATGTCGGAGACGAACGCGATGGTGGCGGTCTTGCGGGTACGCAGGCTGCGCGCGGCGACGTTGGGTCGGTAACCGAGTTCCTCCGCGGCCGCGAAGACGCGCTGGTGCGCCTCGGCGGAGAGCCGGGTGCCCTCGCGCCCGTTCAGCACCATCGACGCGGCGGTCTTGGACAGCCCGGCGCGGCGCGCGACGTCGGCCAGAGTTGCTCTGTTGCGGGCCATGAATCCTCCGAATCGCCAGCGGTCGGTCCGCACCGCCCCGCCAATCATGCTGGGTCGCCGGCCGCTGTCCAGTACCGGTGCCGGCCCGGTTCGGATCGGTGCCGGCCCGGTCCGGGTCGGAACCGGTCCGGGCTCCGGGCTCGGCCGCTGCCGGCTCGGGTCTCGGGCCCGGGTGCTCGGCCGGCGGATGGGCCCGGGTGGGTCCCGGTCGTGTGAACCGGCCGTTTCCGAGCCGTTGCCAAGCCCCTCCTTGACAGCTCCGTGCGCCGCGCGCATGCTCTGCTAAATCAGTTTAGCGGGACGTTTTGTTTCCACCGGGCGCACCCACGCCCGGCCGGGAAGAGGCCATGGTCGGTTACCGCGCGCCCAGGTCGGCAACCGGCCCGCGACGCGATCCGGGCGACGCCGGCAGGCCGTCGTGCCGGGTCCGTCCGGACCGGGTACGCCCGACCGCCGACCGGGAAGTGCGCAGAGGAGTCAAGGAGCCGTAGGAGTGTACGGATTGTCGAAGAGATACCCGCGACGCAGGCTGGCGACCGTCTGCGCCTCGCTACTGTCCGCTGTCGTCGTGACCGCTGCCTGTAGTGCGCCAGGTGCCGACCCGGCATCCGAGGGTGGCACCGCCGCGCCGGTCAGCACCGCCCTGGGCACCGAGCAGATCACCCTGGAGATGTACGCGGAGACCGGCTTCCCGCTGGCCAAGGCGCTCGCCGACGAGTTCACCAGGCAGCACCCGAACGTGAAGTTCAACGTCCGGGAGGACCAGTTCACGGTGATCGTGGAGAACGCACCCCGGGTGCTCGCCTCGGACAACGCCCCGGACATCATCCGGCTGCCCACCATGGTCGACCTGGTCAAGGACGGCCTGCTGAAGAACCTCGACCCGTACTTCACCGCCTACGGCTGGGACAGGTTCCCGGCCTCGCAGCTGGTGCAGCTGCGGGTCGCCGAGGGCGGCGGGCCGCGCGGCACCGGCTCGCTGTTCGGGATGGGGCTCGGCTACAGCGTGACCGGGGTCTTCTACAACAAGACCCTGGCCGAGCGGGTCGGCATGACCGAGCCGCCGAAGACCATCGCCGCGTTCGAGGAGCTGCTGGCCAAGGCCAAGACCGCCGGCGTGCAGCCGATCATGCAGTTCAACAAGAACACCGCCGGGATCAACTTCCCGCACCAGGCCCTGCAGAACCAGTACGGCGACCCGGCCCAGATCGCCGACTGGATCTTCCAGAAGCCCGGCGCCACCTTCGACACCCCGGCGGCGCTGAAGGCCACCCAGGTGATCCAGCGGTGGGCGCAGGCCGGGTACTTCCCGAAGGACGCGAACGCCCTGGACTACACCGCGATGATGGGCGAGTTCCAGAAGGGCAACGGCCTGTTCATGTTCAACGGCGACTGGGAGTCGGGCAACCTCGACAAGTCGATGAGCGGCAAGGTCGGCTTCTTCCTCTTCCCGACCGAGTCCGGCAGCGGCAACCACGTGGCGATGTCCGCGCCCAACACCTTCGGCGTCGGCGCGAAGGCCAAGAACCCGGACGCCGCCGCGTTCTTCCTGAACTGGGCGCACACCAACGACAAGGCCCGGGAGATCTCGGTGACCGTCGGCGGCTCGCACCCCGGCGGTCCGTCGGAGCTGTCCCTGCCGGCCGCCCCGCAGGGGAGCGTGCTGGCGCAGACCCTGGCCGCGTCCCAGCAGCTCGGGGCGGAGAACGGGGCGGTGGACTTCACCGCGAACGCCACCGGCGGCATCTTCGCCGCGGCGATCACGCCGGAGATGCAGAAGCTGGTCGCCGGCCAGCAGACTCCCGAGGGATACGTGCAGGCGGTCCAGGCGGAGTACGCGAAGGAACTCTCCCGATGACGTCTGCCCTCGGCAGCGCTCCGGGCGGGCAGGCGGCGACCCGTTCGCCGAACCGACCGTCCCCCGTACGGCCCCACCGACGCCGGTGGGGCCGTACGGCCCGGTGGAGCGGCTGGCTGTACGTGCTGCCGGCCCTGGTCATGTACGCCGTCTTCGTGCTCCGCCCGCTGGCGCTCACCGTGCAGTACTCGCTCTACCAGTGGAACGGGATCGGCGTGGCCCGCTGGGCGGGGCTGGACAACTACCTCACGGTCTTCACCGACAGCGACCTTTTGAAGATCATCTCGAACGCGTTCGTCCTTATCGTCTTCTTCAGTTTCGTCCCGGTCGGGCTGGGTCTGCTGGTGGCCAGCCTCGTCCGCCGGATCACCACGGGTCCGTTCGGCAACGCCGTCCGCACCATCCTGTTCCTGCCGCAGGTGATCCCGCTGGTGGCGGCCGGTATCGCCTGGAGTTGGCTGCTGTCGTCCAACGGCCTGGTCAACCAGGCGCTCCGGGCGGTCGGCCTGGGCGGGCTGGCCCGGGCCTGGCTCGGCGACTTCGACACCGCGCTGCCCTCGGTCGGGGTGATCGGCGCCTGGGTGCTGCTCGGCCTCTGTACGATCCTGCTGGTCACCGGTATGAGCAAGATCGATCCCGCGCTCTACGAGGCGGCCCGGATCGACGGCGCCGGACCGGTACGCGAGTTCTTCGCCGTCACCCTGCCCGGCCTGCGCCGGGAGATCGGGGTGTGCCTGACCGTGACCGTGATCGCGGCCCTGGCCAGCTTCGACATCGTCTACATCTCCACCAGCGGCGGCCCCGGCCTACAGACCACCGTGCCGGGCCTGGAGATCTACCGGCTCGCCTTCTCGCAGCGCCAGGTGGGGCTCGCCTCGGCGCTCGCCGTCGTGCTCATGCTGCTCGTGCTGGCCTGCGTACTGCCGATCCAGCGGCTGACCAGGGAGGAGAAGGAATGACCAGGGAGGAAAAGGGATGAACCTGAGCCGACGCGAGTGGCTGACCGGACGGCTCTTCCTCGTCGCGCTGGTCCTGGTCACCCTGCTGCCCTTCGTGAGCATGCTGTCGGCGGCGTTGCAGCCCCGGGGCACGGTGCCCACCGGGCTGGCCTGGCCGTCCGACCCGCAGTGGGGGAACTTCGTCGACGCCTTCACGGCGGCGAACATGGCCGCGCTGCTCCGGTCCAGCCTGCTGATCGTGGTCGGCGTGGTGCCGATCTCCGTGGTCATCGCCACCATGGCCGGCTTCGGGCTCGGCCACCTGCGGGTACCGGGCGCGAAGTGGGCGTTCGGCCTGTTCCTGCTCGGCCTGACCCTGCCCTTCGAAGCGGTGGTCACCCCGATCTACTACCAGATGCGCGACCTCGGGCTGCTCAACACCCGCTGGGCCATCGTGCTGCCGCTGATCGGGCTCTACATGCCGTTCGCGGTCTTCTGGATGCGGGCGCACTTCGCCAACGTGCCGACCGAGCTCTCCGAGGCGGCCCGGGTGGACGGCAGCACCACCTGGCAGCTGTTCTGGCGGATCCAGGTGCCGCTGGCCCGGCCGGCGATCGCCTCCCTGACCATTCTGCTGTTCCTCTGGACCTGGAACCAGTTCCTGCTCGCCATCGTGCTCGTCGACGATGCCACCAAACGCACCATGGCCGGTGCCCTCGGTGCGTTCCAGGGGCAGTGGGGGACCGACCTGGTGCTGCTCTGCGCCGGATCGCTGCTCATCCTCACCCCGACCCTCGTGGTGTTCCTGATCTTCCAGCGCCAGTTCATCAAGGCGCTGCTCCAAGGGTCCGTCAAGGGCTGAGCCGTCGGGTTCGCCCGCCGCGCTCGTCCGGGACGTCCGGGACACCGGCCGGTCAGGACGTCGGGAAACCGGCGGCATCACCACGGCCGGGTGACGCGACCGCCGGCCGGCACGGACGACCCGTGCCGGCCGGGCGGATCCGGTCAGGCCGGCGGCTTCGTCCGGCCGAGCAGCCAGCGCAGGATGCCGCTGTCGGAGTACGTCGGGCCGAACGCCGCGTGGTAGTCCGGCAGCGTGAACGCGTCGTCCTGGTACTCGGTGTACCGCAGCAGCGCGGCGACCTGCTCCGGCGTCCGGCCCCGCGCCGCGTACGCCTCGCGCAGCGCGGCGGCGGAGTTGCGGGCCAGCGAGACGTTCAGCAGGTGGTCGTGCACGCCGTGGGTGATCCAGATCGGGATCTCGGCCGCGGCGATCGCGGCGGCCTGCTCCGGGCTGACCTGGAATCCGCCGGTCACCAGGCCGGCGGTGAACAGGTCCGGCCGCTTCGCGAACGCCTCCCAGAGCAGCCGCGAGCCGTAGGAGACGGTGCTCGCGTACACCCGTCCGGTGTCCACGGCGAAGTCGCGGACGAACTGGTCGAGGAGCTTGACCAGCAGGTCCGCCTCGGCGGCGGCGCCGACCCGCTGGTGCTGCGGGGCCAGCACGATCACGTCGGTACGGCTGCCCGTCCAGCTCGGGTCCAACCATGCCGTCGCCGGGATGTCGGCGGCGAGCTGCACACCCAGGTTGTCGCCGTCCCAGCCCATGCCGTGGCCGGGCAGGACCACCACCAGCGGGTACTTCCGGCCCGGCTGGTAGCCCTTGGGCAGGTGGTAGTGGTAGGGCAGCACCATGCCGTCGCTCAGGAACGAGCCGTAGCGGAACTCGTCGACGAGCAGGTTCACCGGCTTCTCGGTGACCCCGAGCGACCGGTGTGGCGCGCCCCTGGCCAGCACCGGCCCCTTGCCGTGCCCGCGCCCCGGCAGGCCGTGCACGTCACCGCGCTGCACCACCCGGGTCGGCAGCTCGGGGTTCACCTTCACGGTGCACAGGAACGTCGGGCACTTGGAGACCACGACCGTCCAACCGCCACTGTCGGCCGGGTCCAACTCGACGACGACGTACCTGCCGGGCACCGACCGGCGGTCGGCGCGGGGGGCCGGGGTGCTGTTGGTGTAGGTGTGCGTGACCCTCCGGTCGGCCAGCTTCGGCAGGTCCTCGATCGGGTTGAACCGGAAGTTGTACACCGTGTCCGAGACCCGGAACGTGGTGTTGTCGAGCGTGCGCGGGTTGACCGTGGCGCCGTACTCGACGGCCACCGCGGAGACCTTCTGGCCGTACGTGTAGACGCTGGTGATCGGCGTGACGCTGCGTATCCCGGTTCCCGGGGCTCCCCGGTCGGCCGGGCCGCCGTACGCCGCCGTACCCGCCGCGGCGAGTGTCAGCACGGAGGCGAGCGTGCCGACCACCCCTCTTCGTAGCCTCATCCGGTTTCCCTTCCTCGCGGAACGCGGCCCGCCCGGCCGGCGCCCGGTCGCTCCCCGGCACCGGCGCGGAGCCCGCGCCCTGCGGCGGGCCTCTGTGAAGCGAGTCGCTAAATTGATTTAGCGGGAGGATGCTCGGCGCCGGTCACCCTTGTCAAGGGACCACCCGTCCGTCCGGCCGCAGAGCGGGGCCGCGACTTGACACCGGCGGCGCGGATGGCGAGAGTACGTGCTAACTCGATTTAGCGAGACAGCCGAGGGCGGCCCGCACCGGTCGGTCTCCCCGGTGGACTCACCCGGCAGTGCCCCGGCCCCGGTGTGCGGCACCCCCGTCCGCACCCGGGCCCGGTTCCCGGCGTCGGCCATCGGCAGCTGTCCGGCGGTCCGCTCCGCCGCACCGCGGTCGTCGCTTCCGGAGCTATCGCGGACGGGGTGCTGCGGTACTGCCGCGCGGTACGAGCGTGGTGTCCAACTCGTACCGGTGCTGCGCCAGGGCCTGGCCCTCGGCGAGGGCCAGCACGAGCCGGGCGGCGGTGGCGCCCATCTCCGCGAACGGCTGGCGCACGGTGGTCAGGCCCGGGGCGAGCCAGCCGGCCTGCTCGACGTCGTCGAAGCCGACCACGCTGAGGTCGTCGGGGATGCGCAGGCCGAGTTGCCGCGCCGCCTCGTAGACGCCCATCGCCTGGAGGTCGTCGCCGCAGAGCACGGCGGTGGGGGCCGCCGGCAGGGTCAGCAGCTCCCGGCCGAGGTCCCGGCCCTCCTCGAAGGTGAATTCGCCGTGCCGGAGCAGTCCGTCGTCGAACGGGATGCCGACGTGGTCGAGGGCGGCCCGGATCCCGTCCAACCTGGCCCGTGCGGACAGGTCCCTGGCCGGGCCGGCGAGTACGCCGATCCGGCGGTGCCCGAGGTCGAGCAGGTGCCGGGTGGCCGCGACCGCGCCGCTCCAGTTGTTCGTCCCGACGGCCGGCGTCGGGAAGAGGTCGCCGATCGGGTCGACCGCCACCAGCGGAACGCCACTGGCCGCGAGCATCTCGCGGTGCCGGGCGGTGACTCCGGGAAAGACGGTGATGACTCCGGCGGGCTGCCGTAGCAGGAGCGGTTCGACCCACAGCTCGCCGGCCGAGGCGCGTGGGCCCACGTCGGTGAATCCGACGGTGCAGTCGCGGAGCGCCGCGACTCCGGCGACACCGCGCATGATCTCGATCGCGATGGAGCCGAGCATCTGCTGGAACACCACCTCTAGGCCGTGTGCGGTCCGGGCCGGAGACGGGCGGCGGTAACCGTGGTCGCGCAGCAGGGCCTCCACGCGTTGCCGGGTCTGCTCGCCCACCCCGGCCCGGCCGTTGAGCACCTTGGAGACGGTGGGCGGCGACACGCCGGCCAGTTCGGCGATCGTCGCGATGGGCAGGTCTCCACGGCGTCGAGCCTGACGGCGTCTCTGTCGGCCTTCCTCCAGCACGCCCGGAGTCTACGGCGACCGCGAACGGTCCCGGCGGGGTCGAGAGGTCCGGCGGGCGGCGCTGACCTGGGACGACGCTACGAATGTTAGCGGCCACATTTCGTACCGCCTACCCGGTCCGCCTGCCTCGCCCGGTCTGCTCCTCGCGCCGGGCGCCGGGGCTGGGGGCCGATAGGCAGGTCAGCAGTGGTGTGATGGCTCCGTGGCGGATCCGGTGCCGGACCTCGACGGTCGACGGGAGCCCGGTGTCCGATGGTCACTTTCGCGAAACCTCGCCGACACATCTTGACGGATGTCGGTGACATCGGCCAGAGTCCATGTGAGGGGAGCGGCGGGCAACCGGGCCGCCCGGCTCGACGGTCGGGAGCCGAGGGTGCAGTGCGCGCGATGATGTGAGCGCTAACATCGTTGCCCGCGACCGCAGGCGCGTCGCCGTGTCCGTCTCGCCTGTCGCGCCGTGCTGGTCCGTTCATCGGACTAATGCGACAGTCCAGGCGGCCCGCCGAGGGAACGTGAGGGCACTTGTGCTGATTGGCCCGGGTTTACACGTTGACATTCATCAGATTACGATTCTACGTTGACAGCGACGTCCATCGATGGGTGACGGCGGCCGTGTGGCGTCGTATTACCGGGCAACGGTGCGTCGGCAGAGGGAGTTGTGTGATGTCGAGACGGGCATCCGCCGTCGGGTCCCCGGTGGCCCAGCCCGACAGCCGCCCGGACGTAGTGGCGAACCATCCGTCCGGCCGGGCACGCCGCCGCGTGCCCGGCCACTCATCCCGAGGGGTCGTTGTGGAACAGGTACCCGCAGCCCGCACGGTCGACAGGTTCGGCCGGGCCGTCGCCTGGCTCGCCAGTCTGGTCTGCGCCACGGCGCTGGTCGCCGTGGTGCAACAGCCGGCCCGCGCGGACAACCCGATCGTGCAGACGATCTACACGGCCGATCCGGCACCCCTGGTCCACCAGGGACGGGTCTACCTGTACACCGGCCACGACGAGGACGGCTCGACGTACTTCACCATGCGTGACTGGCGGGTGTTCTCGTCGGCCGACATGGTGAACTGGACCGACCACGGCTCGCCGATGAGCCTGGCGACCTTCGCCTGGGCCTCAGCGGACGCCTGGGCCGGGCACACCATCTACCGCAACGGCAAGTTCTACTGGTACGTGCCGGTGAAGAACCGGTCGACCGGGCGGATGGCGATCGGGGTCGGGGTGTCGGAGAGCCCCACCGGCCCGTTCCGGGACGCGTTGGGCCGGCCGCTCGTGGAGAACGGCGAGATCGACCCGGCGGCCTTCATCGACGACAACGGCCAGGCGTACCTGTACTGGGGCAACCCGAACCTGTGGTACGTGCGGCTGAACGCCGACATGATCTCCTTCTCGGGTGGACCGACGCAGATCCCGTTGACCACGGCGGGCTTCGGTGCCCGGTCCGGCAACACGAGCCGGCCCACCCTCTACGAGGAGGCGCCGTGGGTGTACAAGCGCAACGGCCAGTACTACATGATCTTCGCGGCGGAGTGTTGCAGCGAGTTCATCGCCTACTCCACCGGACCGTCGGCGACCGGGCCGTGGACGTACCGCGGGACGATCATGCCCCGGCAGGGCGCAAGCTTCACCAACCATCCGGGGATCATCGACTTCAACGGCGGCTCGTACTTCTTCTACCACAACGGGGCGCTGCCCGGCGGCAGCGGATACACCCGCTCGGTGGCGGTCGAGAAGTTCAGCTACAACGCCGACGGGACCATCCCGACGATGAACATGACGAGCGCCGGGGCACCACAGATCGGCGTCCTCGACCCGTACTCGCGGCAGGAG
The DNA here is from genome assembly GCF_049179135.1 of Plantactinospora sp. WMMB782. Lineage (NCBI taxonomy): Bacteria > Bacillati > Actinomycetota > Actinomycetes > Micromonosporales > Micromonosporaceae > Plantactinospora > Plantactinospora sp. WMMB782. The sequence goes on from NZ_JBMHMC010000007.1 coordinate 4,370,355, forward strand.
GCCGAGACGATCGCCTGGAGCAGCGGGGTGGAGACCGAGGTCTCCAGCGCGGGTGGCATGAACGTCGCCTTCATCGGCAACGGCGACTACATCAAGGTCAAGGGCGTCGGCTTCGGCGCCGGTGCCGCCACCTTCAACGCACGGGTGGCCTCCGCGACCAGCGGCGGCCGGATCGAGGTGCGGCTGGGCAGCGCGAACGGAACCGTCGTCGGCACCTGCACCGTCCCCGGCACCGGTGGCTGGCAGACCTGGACCACCGTCAGCTGCCCGGTCAGCAACGTCAGCGGCACCCACGACCTCTACCTGCGCTTCACCGGCGGCAGCGGCAACCTGTTCAACGTCGACTGGTGGCAGTTCGGCGCCCGCGGCACCCCCACCGCGCCGCCGAGTCCGCAGCCCAGCACGACCACGCCGCCGGCACCCACCCCGAGCGCGAGCGCGACCACCACTCCTCCTCCGCCGGCGGGCGAGGCGTGCACGGTGGCGTACCGCACCACCAACTCGTGGGCGGGCGGCTTCCAGGCCGAGGTGACGGTGACCGCCGGATCGGCGCCGGTGGACGGCTGGGCGGTCCGCTGGACCCTCGGCGCCGGGCAGTCGGTCGGCCAGGTCTGGAACGGTACGGCCAGCACCAGCGGGTCCACGGTCACCGTCCGGAACACGTCGTACAACGGCGCTCTCGCGGCGGGCGGCTCGACGACGTTCGGCTTCATCGCCGGCGGTAGCCCCTCGACGCCGTCGTTGAGCTGCACCAGCCCGTAGTCGACCCCGCCGTCCGGAGCAGCGGGTGGACCGCGGCATCGCTGCGGTCCACCCGCTACTGCGTAGCCATACATCTGATGTTACGAGCGGTAGTGGGAGTGTTGACCGGTCGGATCGGTCCACGGATCGTCCGAACGCTCCTGGGGCCGCAACGATGTCGAAACCTCCTCGAAGGACCTTGGCAACGGTCGGCCCGCGTGGCAGGGTAACGCCAGGTCGGCTGGAAACATCTGACCTATCCGGACGGTGTGCGGCGAAGCTGGGGAGGTCGGGTTCGGCGATGACTACCGTCGAGCAGTCCGTCGAGACGCGGGGAAGGCTGGCCGACTGGTTCCGGCAGCGGATCTCGCACGCCGTCTCGGAGTTCACCGCCGCCGTCGCGCTGGTGGTGCTCTTCGTCGCGCTCAGCCTCGCCAGCCCACACTTCCTGACCGCCGACAACCTGTTCAACATCGGCGCACAGACCGCGGTGATCGCGATCATCGCCACGGCGCAGACCATGGTGATCATCACCCGGGGGATCGACCTGTCGGTGGGGTCGGTCGCCGCCCTCGCCGGCGTCCTGGGCGCGATGGCCGTCCGGGACCTGGGCTTCTCCGTCTGGGCCGCCACCGGGGTCGCGGTCGCGGTCGGGGCGACGGCCGGGTTGCTGAACGGGCTGCTGGTGACGGTGGCCCGGATCCCGCCGTTCATCGCCACCCTGGGCACGATGTCGGTGGGACGCGGTCTCGTCTTCATCGTCACCGGGGCGGTCGGGGTCTACTCGCTGCCCAGGTCCTTCCAACTGCTCGGCAACGGCGAGCTGTTCGGGGTCCCGTTCGCCGTACTGCTGACCGCCGTGGTCGCCGTCGGGGTGGCGTTCCTGCTCTCCCAGACCCGGTTCGGCCAGTACGCCTACGCGATGGGCTCCAACCCGGAGGCCGCCCGGCGCTCGGGCATCCCGGTCGGACGGTACCTGACCGGGGTGTACGTACTGGCCGGCGTGCTGGTCGGACTGGGCGGCATGATCGCCGCTTCCCGGGTCAACTCCGGTCAGCCCAACTACGGGATCGCACTCGAACTCGACGTCATCGCCGCGGCCGTCATCGGCGGAGCCAGCCTCTTCGGCGGGCAGGGCCGGATCGTCGGGACGATGATCGGCGCCTTCCTGATCGCCCTGGTGCGCAACGGCGCCGTCCTGCTCGACATCAGCATCCACTACCAGCAGGTGATCGTCGGTCTGATCATCTGGGCCGCCGTCTACTTCGACCAGTACCGCCGCCGCCGTCTGGAGGCACGTGGTTGACGTGCCCCGCTCCGGCCACCCGGGACGAGGAAGGACACACCAAATGTCATACCCCAGCACGAGCAGCCGGCGGGTGGGCCCGCGCCGCCCGTACGGCCGGGCACTTCTGGTCGCCCTCCTGGCGACGTCGGTCCTCACCGCGTGCGGAAGTGTCGAGGTCCGGGACGGCGACGACGGTGCGCCACAGGAGAAGAGCGGGCCGCTGGAAGTCGCCGTGGTGCCCAAGGCCGTCGGCCACGAGTTCTGGAACACGGTACGGGCCGGTGCCGAGTGCGCCGCGAAGCGGGCCGGGGACGTCACGGTGCAGTGGGACGGCGTGACCGCCGAGACCGACGTGGAGGGACAGGTGAACCTCCTGCAGAACTTCGTCACCAGGAAGGTGGACGGCATCGTCTACGCGGCGACCGACTCCGCCGCGCTGGCTCCGGCCACCGAACGGGCCGTCACGGCCGGGATCCCGGTCGCGATGATCGACTCCGGCACCAACCCGCAGCCGGACAACGTGCCGTTGTACGCCACCGACAACCGGGCCGCGGCCGTGCAGGCGGCCAAGATGCTCGCCGACGAACTCGGCACCGGCAACCACGACGTGGCGCTCATCGAGTTCCAGCCCGGCTCGCAGACCAACACCGAGCGCGTCGAGGGCTTCAAGGAGGGTCTGACGAAGTATCCCAACCTGAAGCTGGTGGGACAGCAGCCCAGCCACAGCGACGTCAACGAGGCCCGCCGGGTCACCGAGAACATCCTCACCGCCAACCCGCGGCTCGCCGGCGTCTTCGCGGCCAACGAGCCGAGCGTGCTCGGCGCCGCGCAGGCCATCCAGGCGGCCGGCAAGTCCGGCAAGGTCGTCATCATCGGTTGGGACGCCGCCCCCGACGAGATCGCCGGACTGCGCAGCGGACAGATCTCCGCGCTCGTGGTGCAGAACCCGTTCAAGATGGGTTACCTCGGGGTGGACAGCATGGTGAAGCACCTCCGCGACAAGGCGCCGCTGGCGTCGGCCGACACCGGCGTCACGTTCCTGACCAAGGAGAACATCGACGCCGCCGAGTCCAAGGCGGTACTCGAGCCGAACTGCGACAACCCTCCGGTGCAGTGATGGGAGCGACGCCGGTCACCGGCACGGCCACCGAGCCGGCACCGGGCACCGCCGCGGAGCCGGTCCTGGAGGCGCGCGGCGTCGTCAAGCGGTTCGGGCACGTCGAGGCGTTGCGCGGCGCCGACTTCACCGTGCACCGGGCGGAGGTGGTGGCGCTGATCGGCGACAACGGGGCCGGCAAGAGCACCCTGGTCAAGGCGTTGTCCGGGGTGCACGCCCCGGACGAGGGGGAGATCCGGGTCGGCGGCCGGGCCGTGCACTTCGGCAGCCCGATCGACGCCCGCCGGGCCGGCGTGGAGACGGTGTACCAGGATCTCGCCGTCGCCGACGACCTGAGCGTCGCCGCCAACCTCTATCTGGGGCGGGAGATCTCCCGCCCCGGGCTGCTGGGGCGGCTCGGACTGCTCGACAAGCCCGCCATGCGGCGGGGTGCCGCTGCCGCGCTGGACGAGCTGGGCGTCCGGATCCCCCGGGTCGGCACGCCGATCGCGATGCTCTCCGGCGGGCAGCGGCAGTGCGTGGCGGTGGCCAGGGCGATCATCTGGGCGACGAACGTCGTCATCCTGGACGAGCCGACCGCGGCGCTCGGCGTGGTGCAGACCGGGCGGGTGCTCGACGTGGTGCGGCGGGCCCGGGACGCGGGCATGTCAGTGGTGCTGGTCAGCCACAACATGCCGCAGGTGCTCGAGATCGCCGACCGGATCGAGGTGCTGCGGCTCGGCCGCCGGACGGCCCGGTTCCGGGCCGACGAGGTCGGCACGGACGACCTGGTCGCGGCGATGACCGGCGCCCGGACCAGCGAACCGGAAGACAACTGACGGCAACCGCCCCGTCCACCGTGGCACCCGGCCGGTGGTGCCTACCGCCGCACCGGCCGGGTGCTCGGGCACACAGAGCCGGCCGGGCGCTGCCGAACTGCTGAGCCGGCCGGGCGCCGCCGAACCGCTGAGCCGGCCGCCGGGCTCCGGTACCGCTCGACCGACCGGGCGCTCCGGGCCGCTCAGCCGGCCGGCAACTCCGAGACCGGGTCGGGGTCCTCGGGCAGCCCGTGCAGCGACTCCTCGACGCCGACCAGATGGTTGGCCATCCGGATCCTGGCCCGTTCGGGGTCGCGCGCGACGAGCGCGGTCCAGATCGCCACGTGCTCCTCGTGGGTACGCCGGTCCGCACCCTCCTCGTGCAGGCTGCGCCAGAGCCGTCCCCGGACGGTACGCCCGGCGAATGCCTCGATCAGGCCGACGAGTACGGGATTGTCGCTGTGTGCCGCGATGATGCGGTGGAAGGCGATGTCGATCTCGATGATCCGCTCGTGGTCCGGCGGCCTCTGGCCGACCGAGCGGGCCGCCTCGTCGAGCAGGTCCTTGGCCTGGGCCAGCGCCTCGTCGGTGATCCTGGTGGCGGCCAGCCGGGCCGCCTCGCATTCGAGCAGGCGCCGGACGGTGTGGATGTGCCGCGCGTCGCCCTGGCCCTGGAGGTCGACCACGAAACCCATCGGGGCCAGCAGTTGGGTGGTGTCGAGGTTCGTGACGTACGTCCCGTCGCCCTGCCGGGTGTTGACGATGCCGAGGATCGACAGCGCCGACACCCCCTCGCGCAGTGAGCCGCGCGAGACGCCGAGCGACTCGGCGAGGTCCTTCTCGACGGGGAGCCGGTCGCCGGGCCGGAACACCCCCTCCAGGATCATCCGCTTGATGCCGTTCACCACGTCGTCGGTGCGGGACATGACGGGCGGGTTCCTCAGCGGCCGGCGGGTGCGGCCGAGGCGTCCCACGCCGGGTACGACCCGGTCGCGGCGGCCGCCCGTGCGGAAGCCGACCCGGCCCAGTAGCTGCCGTCGGGGAACCGGTACCGTTCCACGGACTCAGGACGCATCTGCGTAGAGTAGCCCGGCCGGGCCGGCAGCAGGTAGGCGCTGCCCGAGCCGGTGTCCCGGACGAGGCACGGGTCGGTGAAGTGCTCGTGCAGGTGGTCGACGTACTCGGTGACGCGGTTGCGCAGGTCCCCGGAGACGGCGACGTAGTCGAGTACGGAGACGTGCTGGACCATCTCGCACAGCCCGACCCCGCCGGCGTGCGGGCAGACCGGCACGTCGAACTTGGCCGCGAGGAGCAGCACGGCGACGATCTCGTTGATGCTGGCCAGCCGGCCGGTGTCCAGTTGGCAGAAGTCGACGGCCCCGGCCTGGAACAGTTGCTTGAACATGACCCGGTTGTGGCAGTGCTCGCCGGTGGCGACCCCGACGGGTGCGACCGCGCGGCGGACGGCGGCGTGTCCCAGGATGTCGTCCGGGCTGGTCGGTTCCTCGATCCAGAGCGGCTCGAAGCGGGCCAACGCCCGGACCCACTCGACGGCCTGCCCGACGTCCCAGACCTGGTTCGCGTCGATCATCAGGCTGCGCTGCGGGCCGATGATCTCCCGGACGATGGCGCAGCGCCGGATGTCGTCGTCCAGGTCGCCGCCCACCTTGAGCTTGACGTGGCCGTACCCGGCGTCGACCGCCTCCTGGCAGAGCCGGCGCAGCTTGTCGTCGTCGTAGCCGAGCCAGCCGGCCGAGGTGGTGTAGGCGGGATAGCCGGTACGGGCGAGTTCGGCGACCCGGTCGGCCCGGGTGTCCGCCTTCCGGTGCAGGATCTCCAGTGCCTCGGCCCGGGTCAGCGCGTCGGAGAGATAGCGCAGGTCGGCGATGTCGACGAGCTGCTCGGGGGACATCTCGGTGAGCAGCCGCCACAGTGGCTTGCCGGCGTGGCGGGCGACGAGGTCCCACGACGCGTTCAGCACGGCGGCCAGCGAGAGGTGCACCACGCCCTTCTCCGGGCCGAGCCAGCGCAGCTGCGAGTCGGAGGTGAGGTGGCGGTACACCCCGCCCATGTCCGCCGCCATCGCGTGCACGTCCCGGCCGACCAGGCGGCGGGCCTGGTGCACCGCCGCCGCGACGACGATGTCGTTGCCCCGGCCGATGGTGAAGGTCAGCCCGTGTCCGGCGAGCGGTTCGCCGAGCGGGTCGACGCCGTCGGTGTGCAGGACGACGTACGCCGCCGAGTAGTCGCCGTCCTTGTTCATCGCGTCGGAGCCGTCGGCGGTGAGGGAGGTGGGGAAGCGGACGTCCTCGACGGTCACGGCGGTGATCTGCGGCATGCGGTCCTCGGGTGCGCTGACCAAAAGATCTGATGACTACGGAAGTGTACGGAGAATTCGTCCACACCGTCAACGCCCGAACCATGCCGACCGGCCCAGACATCTAATGTATCTCGGTCGACTACCTGGAGAAACGGGGAAGCCGGTGCGGGACCCGCACCGGCTCGCCCGTTCGAAGCTGTTTCGTCAGCGGACGGTCACGCCCGGCTCCAGCGCTGGTTGGCGCTGGTGTGGCAGGTCCAGACGATCACGGTGGTGCCGTTTGCCGTGCCGTTGTTGTTGACGTCCAGGCAGAGCGACGGGAACTGCCCGTTGCCGATGGTGCCGTTGGCGTTGAAGGTCCACCGCTGGTTGGCGCCGCCGTTGCAGTCCCAGATCTGCGCCCGGGTGCCGGCGGTGGCGTTCGTCGGGATCTGCAGGCACTTGCCGAGCACCTGGAGGGACTGGCCGGACTGGGTGATCTGCTGGTTGGCGTTGCTGTGGCAGTCCCAGATCAGCATGCCGGTGCCGTTGGCGGTGTTGCCGTTGTCCAGGTCGAGGCAGCGGCCGCTGGATTCGCTGCGCAGCCGGAACGTGGTGGTCGGCGGCGGGGTGCTGGTGCCGCCGCCGCTGACCCGGTAGACGACGGTGCCGTGCGCGGGCACCGAGGCGCTGATCGAGCCGGTGCTGGTGGAGGTGGCGTTGGTCCAGGCGTCCCGCAGGGTGAAGGAGCTGCCGGACTTGCCGATCGCCGCCGCCGTGGTGCTGACCGTGGTCGTCGAGGAGCCCTGGTTGAACAGGGCCACCGCGACGTCGCCGTCGGCGAGCCGCTTGGCCAGTACCCGCCGGGTGCCGTCGTTGGACACCTGGGTCGCCTGCAGGCCCAGCGAGTCCTGGTTGATGGCGATCAGGTTCTGGTTCTTCAGGATGGTCTGGGTGGCCGCGTCCATGTTGCGGATGTCGTTGCCGGCGATCAGCGGCGACGCCATGATCGCCCAGAGGGCGAAGTGGCTGCGCATCTCCGTGTCGTTCATGCCGCCCCGGCCGACCTCCATCATGTCCGGGTCGTTGAACGAGCCGGGGCTGGCGTAGTGGGCCAGCGGCACGGTCACGTTGACGATGTTCTGGATGCCCATCGGGTAGCCGTTGGTCTGGCCGGTGTCCCAGGCGTTCGTGATGTCCTCGGTGGTACGCCAGATGTTCGCCACGTCGCCCCAGTTGCGCATCGGGCCGGTCTTCTCGTGGATGCTGTTCGAGTTGATGCTGTAGAGGATGGGCCGGCCGGTGGCGGCCAGCGCGTCACGCATCAGGGCGAACCGTGCCACCTGCTCGTTGATGGTGCCGGTGGGGGAGCACCAGTCGTACTTGAGGTAGTCGACGCCCCAGGCGGCGAACTGCCGGGCGTCCTGCGCCTCGTGGCCCTGCGCACCGGTGGCACCGGGGTAGGAGCCGAAGTACTGCGCACAGGTGCGGTCCAGCGGGGCCTGGTAGATGCCGAAGAGCAGGCCGCGGGAGTGCAGGTAGTCGCCGAGCGCCTTCATGCCGCTGGGGAAGCGGCTCGGGTTGGCCTGCAGGTTGCCCGGGGCGTCCCGGGTCGAGTTCATCCAGCAGTCGTCGACGACGACGTACTTGTAGCCCAGGTCGCGCATGCCGGAGTTGACCATGGCGTCGGCCATCTGCCGGATCAGCGTCTCGTTGATGTTGCAGCCGAAGGTGTTCCAGCTGTTCCAGCCCATCGGCGGAGTGCGGCCCACTCCGTTGTTCAACGCGCTCGCCGGTCGGGGCGAGGAGACCGCCTCGACCACTGTCACGCCGGCCGCGACCAGCGCCACGGTCAGCGCGGCCAGCCATCTGGTACGGGTACGCATTGCCTCTCCAATCCTTGTGGTGGTCGTCGCGCCAGGCCCGGGGAACGGGTTCCTCAGTTGCGGACCAGTCGCCAGCGGTTGTCGGCGCTGCCGTTGTCCGGGTCCTGCACGGCCTGCGCGCCCCAGGCGGTGGAGCCGTTGAGGATGCCGAGCAGCTTGCCGGTGTGCACGTTGCGGATCTTGTATGTCCCGTCGCCCTGGTCCAGCAGCGTCCAGAGGTGGTCGGCGGTGCCGTTGTCGGCCCACTGGAGCACCCGGGCGTTGTCGGCGGTGGACATGTTCTCCACGCCGAGCACCTTGCCGCTGTGCACGTTGCGCAGCTTGACCGCGCTGCCCTCGGTGACCACGACCCAGTTGTGGTCGGCGGTGCCGCTGTCGCCCCACTGCACCGCGAGTCCGCCGTCGGCGGTGGACATGTTCTGGATCCCGAGCACCAGGTTGGTGCCGGCGTTGACCAGCCGGTAGCTGGTGCCCCCCGGGTTGCTGCCGCCGCTGGTGCTCCAGTAGACGGTGTAGTTGTGCCCGTGCGCGTCGTAGAAGGGGCCGAGGTTGACCGTGCTGCCGTTCGCGGTGGCGGTGAAGGCCAGCGAGTTCGTCCCGGTCCGGTTGACCGACGAGACGGTCAGCGCCGGCAGGGCGGAAAGGGCGGTGTTGCCGTAGTTCCCGGAGAGCACGACCGGGCCGTAGGTCACCGCGGCGACGTTCGGGTTGTCGTTGGCGGCCTGCATGACCACCCGCATCGGCAGCCGGACGGTGACGGTGTCCCCGGCGGCCCAGGTACGGGTGAGCGTGGCGTAGCTGCCGGGGGTGGCGGCGACGTCCTGCACCGTGCCGTTGACGCTTATCGTCGCGCCGCTGGTCCAGGCGGGGATGCGCACCCGGATGCTCCACGAGCCGCTCATACTGCCGGCCAGGGTGAGCGTGCTGGTGTCGCCGACCGGGAAGTTGTTGGTCTGGGTGACGGTGATGCCGCGCTGGCTCCAGGTCAGCACCGACGGCAGGAACAGGTTCACCGTCAGGGTGTTGCCGTTGTGGAAGTAGACGGAGTCCATCAGTGCGGTGTTGACCTCGATGCCGGTGCCCTGGCAGCACCAAAACGAGTTGTAGTCGGTGCTCCAGGTGCCGCCGCCCCAGGCCGGGCCGACGCCGCGCCGGCCACCCGGGTTCAGCGGGGTGAAGTACGTGATGTGCCCGTGGTTGTCGGCCGGGTTCTGCGCCCCGATGATGTGGTTGAGCAGGGCCCGCTCGTAGAAGTCGAAGTATGCCGCCCGGTTCGGGTCGAGCAGCCACAGCTCGCGGGTCAGCTTCAGCATGTTGTAGGTGTTGCAGTGCTCACAGGTGTCCTGCCGGAGGTAGCCGGCGATGGCGTTCGGCGGCCGGAAGTGCTCGGCCTGGCTGTTGCCGCCGATCGCGTAGGTGTGCGCGTTCACCGTCATGTTCCAGGCGTTGCTGGCGATGTCCCGGTAGCGCGTGGTGCCGGTCGCCTTGTACTCCCGGGCGGCGCCGATCCACTTCGGCACCTGGGTGTTGGCGTGCAACCCGTTGAGCTGGTCGGAGTTGGCGGCCAGCGGGTTGAACACGGCGGCGTGGTCGAACCGCTGTGCCACGGTCAGCCAACGGGCGTCACCGGTCTGCTGGTAGATGTCGGCGAGCACCGCGTTCATGCCACCGAACTCGGTGCCGAGCATGTTCTGCATCTGGCTGGCGCTGAGCCGGCCGGTACGCCAGTCGACCCAGCCGGCCAGCGCGAGCAGTACGTCCCGGGCCTGGTTGTTGCCGAGCTGGCGCCACACGTCCAGCAGCCCGGCCATCGTCTTGTGGATGGCGTAGTACGGCACGTTGCCGTTGCTGAGGGTGCGCGCCTCCAGGGCGGTGAAGTCGGACTCCGGAAAGCCGGAGAGGTAACCGGTGTTGAACCCGGCGGCCGAGTTGTTCGCCTGGCACCTGGCGAGTTCGGCCACCATCTGGTTGGCCTTGTCCCGGCAGGTGGTGTCGCCGAGCACCGCCCAGCCCTGCGCCCAGGCGGTCAGGAAGTGCCCCTGCATGTGGGTGCGGAACGGGAAGTTCGGTGCGTCCCAACCACCGTTGGTGGCGGCGCCGTTGGTGGACAGCCGGTGGTTGGCCCGGAAGTTGTAGAGCATCCGGTTGACGTCGACGAACCGCAGGTAGTTCATCGTCCGGTTCTGGTTGTCCAGCCACCGGCTGCTGGTCAGCCGCACCTGGCCCAGCTCGAAGGGGTAGGCGGAGACGCCGATGTCCGGGCGGGCCGGCGGCACGGCGGCCGCCGCGGCCAGCTGGGCGATTCCGGGGCCGACGGCGGTGGCGACGGTGGCGGCGCCGGCGGCCTGGAGCAGTCGGCGTCGGCTCACGGGCGGGAACGACACGGTGGTTCTCCATCTCAGCGGGAGCGGTGGGCCGGGTGGGACGGTGGCCCCTGGGCGGTCGAGGCGGGCCGTGGGCCGGACTGCCGGGCAGCCGGTCCGGGCGACGGCGGTGTGGACTTCCCTCGTGCCCGAGCCTGTCGCGGCGGGCGGCGGATCCTCGGGGCGGAGCGGGGTTCGAGGCGCTCCCGGTGCTGCGCGCGACGCAGCGTGCCGGGGGCCGGCGAGCCGGCCGTGGCTTCTGGACCGCTCGGGCCGAAGTCGTCGCCTTTCTCCGTGCGGACGGGCGGAGGTCAGCGATGTCATGGCGAGCTATCGATGTGAGCGGTAACATACACCGGGGTCTACCCGGCCGCAAGCCGAGAGACTTCATCGGTTTTGCCGAGGCGTTACAACTTGACGCCTCGCATGTTATCGCTCACAGTCGATGGACGAGGACCGACGCGGAGCCGGCTCACCGGGCGAGCCACCCGCCGTACCTCGTGCCCGGAGCGTGCGCCAGGGCATGCGCACGCCGGGTGGCTGTCCAGGTCAAGACAGCGCGGACAACTCCGCTCGCGGCGTCCCCGGCAGGTCCGGAACTCGAGCGGTTGCCCCGAGTATCGCCAGTTGGAGGGAAAGACAATGGAATTTTCCGGTGGGTCGTCGGCGCCCCCGCCAGTACGGCGGAGACGGCTGCCACGAATTGTGGCCGCAGCGGCGGCGGTGGTACTGGCGGGCGCCGGTGCGGTGGCGGTGGTCTCGACACCCGCCGCCGCGGCGACGGTCGACACGAACGCGTGGTACGTGCTGGTCAACCGGAACAGTGGCAAGGCGTTGGACGTCTACAACCTGGCCACCAACGACGGTGCGCGGATCACGCAGTGGGCCAGGAACAACGGCAACCAGCAGCAGTGGCAGTTCGTGGACTCCGGTGGTGGTTACTACCGGGTGAAGTCGCGGCTGTCGGGCAAGGTGCTGGACGTCTACAACTTCTCCACGGCGAACGGCGCGAACATCGTGCAGTGGGCCGACGGTAACGGGACCAACCAGCAGTTCCGGCTGGCCGACTCCGACGGCGGCTACGTGCGGCTGGTCAACCGGAACAGCAACAAGGTGGTGGAGGTGCAGAACGCCTCGACGGCCGACGGGGGCAACATCGTGCAGTACGACGACTGGAACGGCGCCAACCAGCAGTGGCAGCTCGTCCGGGTCGACGGCGGCGGCAACCCGACCACGCCACCGCCGACCACCCCGCCGGCCAGCGGCAACTACACGAACCCGGTGGTCTGGCAGGACTTCGCCGACGTCGAGGTCATCCGGGTCAACGACGCCTACTACATGACGGCGTCGACGATGCACTACTCCCCGGGTGCGCCGGTGCTGCGCTCCTACGACCTGGTGAACTGGGAGTTCATCGGGCACTCCGTGCCGAGCCTGGCCGACTTCGAGAACGGCGCCTACAGCATGAACGGCGGGCGGGCGTACGTGAAGGGGATCTGGGCGTCCACCCTCGGGCACCGGCGCAGCAACAACACCTTCTACTGGATCGGCTGCACCGAGTTCAACCGGACCTACGTCTACACCGCCGCCGCGGCGGAAGGACCGTGGACGAAGCGGTCCCGGATCAACAACTGCTACTACGACGCCGGCCTGCTCGTCGACGACAACGACACCATGTACGTCGCGTACGGCAACGGCACCATCAGCGTCGCGCAGCTCTCCGCCGACGGCATGTCCCAGGTACGCGCGCAGCAGGTGTTCCAGACCCCGTCCAGCGTCGGCACCCTGGAGGGCGCCCGCTTCTACAAGCGCAACGGCAGTTACTACATCTGGCTCACCAAACCGGCCAACGGCCAGTACGTGCTCAAGGCCAACAACCCGTGGGGCCCGTACGAGATGCGCCAGGTGCTGCTCAACATGCCCGGCCCGATCTCCGGCGGCGGCGTACCGCACCAGGGTGGCCTGGTGCAGACCCAGAACGGCGCCTGGTACTACATGAGCTTCGTCGACGCCTACCCCGGCGGCCGGGTCCCGGCGCTGGCCCCGATCACCTGGAGCGGCGACGGCTGGCCGAGCATCCAGACCGTGAACGGTGGCTGGGGCGTCAACTACCCCAACCCGCTGCCGCTGCGGCCGGTCAAGCCGCTCACCGGCTCCGACACGTTCGCCGGCACCACGCTGGGCCCGCAGTACGAGTGGAACCACGTCCCGGACAACAGCCGCTGGTCGGTCAACAACGGGTTGCAGCTGCAGACCGCCACCGTCACCAACGACCTGTACAGCGCCCGGAACACGCTGACCCACCGGATCCAGGGGCCGTCCTCGACGGGCACCATCGAGCTGGACTACTCCACGATGCGCGACGGGGACCGGTCCGGGCTGGCCATGCTGCGGGACCAGTCTGCCTGGATCGGCATCAAACGCGACAACGGCAACACCCGGGTCGTGATGACCGACGGCCTCACCATGAACAGCAGCTGGGCCACCACCGGCACCGGCACCGAACGCGCCTCCGCCAACGTCTCCGGTGGCCGGATCTGGCTGCGGGTCAACGCCGACATCCGGCCGGGCAGCGGCCGGCAGGCGCGCTTCTCGTACAGCACCGACGGGAGCACGTTCACCAGCCTCGGGCCGGCCTTCACCCTCAACAACGCCTGGCAGTTCTTCATGGGCTACCGGTTCGGCATCTTCAACCACGCCACGCAGGCACTCGGCGGCTCCGTCACGGTACGCCGGTTCGACATCACCACCCCCTGACGTTCCGCGCGGGAGTCCGGGCAGATGAACGACCACCGTAGGAACCGACACCGAGAAGGCAGAATCATGGCTAGCACAAGACGGCTGAAGCTGACGGCGGCGGTCGCCGTCGCCGGGGCGCTGGTGGCCGGCATGACGGTGGCACTGGCCACCTCCGCCAGCGCCGGCACCACGCTGGGTGCCTCGGCGGCCGAGAAGGGCCGCTACTTCGGCACCGCCACCGACCCGCACATGTTCAGCAACTCCGGCTACATGACCGTGCTGAACCGCGAGTTCAACCAGCTCACCAACGAGAACGGCATGAAGTGGGACGCCACCGAGCCGCAGCGCAACCAGTTCAACTGGACCCGTGGCGACCAGCTCGTCGCGCACGCGCAGTCCCGCGGGATGCTGGTGCGCGGGCACGCGCTGCTCTGGCACCAGCAGCAACCCGGCTGGGCGCAGGGTCTGTCCGGCAGTGACCTGCGCAGCGCCGCGATCAACCACGTCACCCAGGTCGCGTCGCACTGGCGCGGCAAGATCCATTCCTGGGACGTGGTGAACGAGGCGTTCGCCGACGGCGGCAGCGGCGGCCGGCGTGATTCGAACCTGCAACGCACCGGCAACGACTGGATCGAGGCGGCGTTCCGGGCTGCGGACGCCGCGGACCCGAACGCGAAGCTGTGTTACAACGACTACAACACCGACGGGATCAACGCGAAGTCGACGGGCATCTACAACATGGTGCGTGACTTCAAGGCCCGGGGGGTGCCGATCGACTGCGTCGGGTTCCAGTCGCACCTGGGCACCACGATCGCCGGTGACTACCAGGCGAACCTGCAACGCTTCGCCGACCTCGGGGTCGACGTGCAGATCACCGAGTTGGACGTGCAGCAGGGTTCCAACCAGGCGAACATCTACCGTACGGTGACCCGGGCCTGCATGGCGATCTCGCGCTGCACCGGCATCACGGTCTGGGGCGTACGGGACTGCGAGTCGTGGCGTACCGGCGCCAACCCGCTGCTCTTCGACTGCAACAACAACAAGAAGCCGGCGTACGACGCGGTGCTCGCCGAGTTGAACGCCGGCACCGGCGTCCCGCCGACGAGTACGCCCCCGGTCAACCCCACGACGCCTCCGGGCGGCAACCCGACCACCCCGCCGGCCGGCGGGGCGGGCTGTACGGCGACGGTCTCGCTCAACCAGTGGACCGGCGGGTTCGTCGCCAACGTGCGGGTCACCGCCGGATCGGGCGGCACCCGGGGCTGGACGGTGGCGATGACGCTGCCCGGCGGGGCGAGCGTGACCGGCACCTGGAGCGCCACCGCCAGCGGTAGCACCGGCACGGTGCGGTTCAGCAACGTCAGTTACAACGGTCAGCTAGCGGCCGGTCAGGTGACCGAGTTCGGCTTCCAGGGCAGTGGAAGCGGATCCGGGATGACGCCCACCTGCACCGCCAGCTGATCCACCAGCTGGCCCGGCCCGGGCTTCGCCGATCCGGGCCGGGCCGGACCGGCCGACGCCTGCCCCGGTTCGGCGACGCCGACCGGCCGGGGCGGGCGTCGGCTCCCGACTCTCCGCCGTCCAATCCGGGTTCCCGCCGTCGAATCTGGGGTGAGGAAGCGCCGATGAGATCGAAAAGCACGCTGCTTACCGCCGCGCTGGCCTCGGCCGTGGCCGCGCTGGGCACCGCGGCACTGCTCGCCGCGCCGGCCCAGGCCGCCACGTTGACCCAGGTGACGAACTTCGGCAGCAACCCGACGAACCTGCAGATGCACCTCTACGTGCCGGACCGGGTGGCCGCCCGGCCGGCCCTGCTGCTCGCCCTGCACTACTGCACCGGCAGCGGGCCGGCCCTGCACACCGGGACCGGGTTCAGTTCGCTCGCCGACCGGTACGGCTACATCGTGATCTACCCGTCGGTGACCCGGAGCAGCAGGTGCTGGGACGTCTCGTCCGCGCAGGCCCTGCGCCGGGACGGCGGCAGTGACCCGGTCGGCCTGAAGTCGATGGTCGACCACGTCCGGCAGCGCTATCCGGTGGACCCGAACCGCATCCAGGTCGCCGGGCTCTCCTCCGGGGCCATGATGACGAACGTGATGCTCGGGCTCTATCCGGACGTCTTCGAGGCCGGGGTCAGCTCCTCCGGCGTACCGTTCGGCTGCTTCGCCACCACCAACGGCTCGGAGTGGAACAGCGACTGTTCCGGTGGACGGATCACCCGTACCCCGCAGGCGTGGGGCGACCTGGTCCGCAACGCCTATCCCGGCTACTCCGGCCGGCGTCCCCGGATCCAGGTCTGGCACGGCAGCACGGACACCACCCTGAGCTACGTCAACTTCGGCGAGCAGGTCAAGCAGTGGACCAACCTGCACGGCCTGTCCCAGACGCCGACGTACACCGACCATCCGCAGTCGAGCGCCACCCGGACCCGCTACGGCGGCACTGGCGGCACGGCGCCGGTCGAGGCGATCAGCTTCCAGGGGTACGGACACTCGATCCCGTTCGACGCGGCCCAGGCGGTCCGGTTCCTCGCCCTGGACGGCGCCACCGCGCCGACGACGCCACCCGGCACGACACCGCCGGGCAACCCGACCACCCCGCCGGGCAACCCGACCACCCCGCCGGCGACGCCGACCACCCCGCCGGTCGATCCGACCACCCCGCCCGGGACCCCGACCACCCCGCCGGGCAGCACGCCGCCGGCCGCCGGTGGCTGCTCGGCAGCCGTCTCGGTGCAGTCCTGGACCGGTGGGTTCGTCGCCACGGTACGCGTCACGGCGGGCTCGGCCGGCACCGAAGGCTGGACGGTCAGCCTGACACTGCCGGCCGGAGCCTCGGTGACGAACACCTGGAACGCCGCCGCCAGCGGGACCACCGGAACCGTCCGGTTCGGCAACGTCGGCTACAACGGCCGGCTCGGCCCCGGCCAGAGCACCGAGTTCGGCTTCCAGGGCAGCGGCAGCGGGTCCGGCATCACCCCGACCTGTGGCGCCGGCTGAACCAGGCACCGCCGACCCTGCACCGCCGTGGGGCGCGTCGGGGGTCATCCGTCCCGGGTGACCCCCGACCGTGCGGCGTCGCCCGCCGGGCCGGCCGGCGCGTCGGTGGCCGCCGCCTCGGTGACCGCCGTGCCCGAGGTCGCCGTGCCCGAGGCCGCTGTCGTCGTGCCCGTTGTCGCCGTGCCCGAGGCCGTGGTCGTCGTGCCTGTGGTCGTCGTGCCCGTGGTCGTGGACGAGTCCGTCGTCGTGGACGCCCCGTCCGTCCCCGCGTCCGCCGGGGCGGGCGTCGGCGGACGCCCCGGCCGGGCGGAGCCGAGCCGGGCCAGCCGGTCCCGGACGGCCGGCACGATCCCGTGCGGCAGGAAGAGCACCACCAGCACCAGCAGCAGCGCGTAGACGGCGTACGACAGCACGCTCGGCGCGTAGCTCGGCATCCCCGGCTGGGTGCCGACGGTGTTGAGCACCTGCACCAGCAGGATGATCGCGGTCGCGCCGACGAGTGCGCCCCAGAGCGTGCCGAGCCCGCCGACCACCGCCATCACGACGTACTCGATGGAGAGCAGCACCGGGAACGAACCGGGAGCGATGTAGCCCAGGTAGAAGGCGTAGATCCCGCCGGCCAGGCCGGCGAAGGCGGCCGACAGGGCGAAGACGGCGAGCCGGTACCGCCCGACCGGTACGCCACTGGCGGCGGCGGCCGTCTCACTGGTGGCCAGCGCCCGCAGTCCCCGCCCGGGGCGGGACGCCACCACGTTGCGGGCCACCAGCAGGGTCACCGCCACCGCGACCCAGACCAGGTAGGCGTAGGAGATGTCGTCGGCGAACTCGGTGCCGGCGACGGAGAGCCGGGGGATGCCCTGCAACCCGATCGCACCGCCGGCCCAGTCGGCCTGGCTGACCAGGGAGAGCAGGATGAGCTGCATGGCGAGCGTGGCGAAGGCGAGATGATGGCCGCGCAGCCGGAGCAGCGGCACCCCGACCACCAGGGCGAACGCGGCGGCGGCCAGCGGCGCGACGAGCAGGCCCGCCACCGACGGTACGCCGTGCACGGCGAGCAGCCCGGCGGTGTAGCCGCCGATGGCGTAGAACGACGCCTGCCCCAGCGACACCTGCCCGGCGTAACCCATCAGCATGGACAGTCCGATGGTGACGATCGCGGCCAGCCCGAGCAGGATGTAGACGGCCAGGTGGCTGCCGGAGAGCAGCGGAGGCAACGCCAACGTCCCCGCCGCCACCAGCACGACGGGAAGCCGTCGGATCATGTCCCGGGCCGGGTTCACGCCACCTCCTGCTGTACTACCGGTTGGCGCGCCGCCTGCCAGATCATCACGGCGAGCATCAGGACCAGGGCGACCTCCAACTGGTACGCGCCGCCGCCGTACCCGGCGACGAGCGCCTGCGCGACGCCGAGCAGCAGGCCGCCGACCAGGGTGAGGGCCGGTCGCAGCAGGCCGCCGAGGATGGCGGCGGCGAAGCCGCCGACGACGAGGGTCACGTCGTAGTCGAAGGTGACCAGCTGGATCGGGGTGACGAGCACCCCGGCCAGCCCGCCGAGCGCACCGGCGATGGCGAAGGAGAGCAGGCCCATCCGCTTGACGTCGATCCCGACCACCCGGGCGGCGTACGGGTTGGAGGCGCACGCCGACAGGGCGCGGCCGACGTCGGTGCGCGCGAAGAGCCCGCCGAGCCCGGCGAAGACCGCCAGGGTGGCGCCGATGATCAGCAGGTAGTGCGCCTGGAAGCGGGCGCCGAGGAACTCGACCGCACCGGGCACGCCGGGGAACGAGCGCGGCTGGTCGCCCCAGAGCAGGACCTCGACCGCGTACGCGAAGACGCCGAGCCCGAGCGTGACGATCAGCGAGGCTCCGGGCGGGGTACCCGGCTTGCCGATCGCGACAAGTCCCACCAGCAGGCCGGCGACGGCGCCGACCGCCACGGCGAGCCCCTCGGCCAGCCCGTGCGGCAGCCCGCCGGCCAGCAGCGTCGAGGCGGTCATCGCGGCGATCACCGCGAACGAGCCCTGCGCGAAGTTGACCACCCGGGTCACCCGGTAGACCACCACCAGCCCGCTGCCGACGAGCGCGAACGCGCAACCGCCGCCGAGCCCGGTGATCAGGTACTGCAACAGTTCGCTCATGCTCCCGCCCCCAGGTAGGCGGCGGCGACCCGGGGGTCGGCGGCCAGTTCGGCGGCGGTACCGGCGGTGGCGATCCGGCCGGCCTCCAGCACGTACCCTCGGGAGCACAGCTCCAGCGCCAGCCGGGCGTTCTGCTCGATGAGCAGCACGGCGAGCCCTCGCTCGGCGTTGAGCGCGGCGAGGTGCCGGGCGAGGTCGGCGACGACGAGCGGGGCGAGGCCGAGGGAGAGTTCGTCCACCGCGAGTACGTCCGGGCGCGCCATCAGCGCCCGGCCCACCGCCACCATCTGCTGCTCGCCGCCGGAGAGCCGGCCGGCGCGGCGGCGGCGCAGCGCGGCGAGCGCCGGCAGCACCTCGTAGATCGGGGCGGTGTCCCGGTTGCGGATGCGCCAGCCGCCGAGTCGCAGGTTGTCGTCCACGCTCAGGTCGGGGAAGACCTGCCGGCCCTCGGGCACGTGCGCGAGGCGACCCTGGACGGTGACCGTGCCGCCGGCCGGGCGGAGGATGCCGGAGAGCGTGTCGACCAGGGTGGACTTCCCGGCCCCGTTCGGCCCGATCAGCGCCACCATCTCGCCCGGCCGGACGTCGAGGCTGACCCGGTCGAGGGCGGTCGCCACCCCGTACCGGACGGTGAGCCGGTCCACCGTGATCACGCCGTCACCTCCGTGCCCAGGTAGGCGGCGACCACCGCCGGGTGGCTCCGGATCTCGGCCGGCGTTCCCTCGGCGATCACCCGGCCGAGGTCGAGCACGGTGACCCGGTCGGCCAGCCGGGTCACGAACGCGACGTCGTGCTCGATTTTGATCATGGTCAGTCCGCCGGCCTTGAGCTCCTCGATCAGCTGGGCCAGCGACTCCCGCTCGGCGGCCCGCAGCCCCGCCGCCGGCTCGTCGAGCAGCAGCAGGCGCGGTCGGCCGCAGAGCGCTCGGGCGACCTGGAGCGCCCGTTGCTGGCCGAGCGGCAGCGACTCGGCGGGCCGGTCCGCCCAGTCGGCCAGCCCGACCCGGTCGAGCGACTCCCGCGCACGGTGCCGGATCTCCCGCTCCTCCCGGCGGTGCCGGGGCAGCCGCAGCACCGCTTCGGTGAAGCCGCTGCGGGTGGTGGCGTGCGCCCCGACCATCACGTTCTCCAGGGCGGTCATCCCGCGGAAGATGCGGGCGCCCTGGAAGACGATCGCGATGCCGAGCCGGGCCCGCCGGTGCGCCGGCAGCCGGTCGACGCGCTGGCCGGCGAAGGTGATCGTGCCGGCTCCGGCCGGCAGGTGACCGCCGATCAGACTGAACAGAGTGGACTTCCCGGCGCCGTTCGGCCCGATGATGCCGCGCAGCTCGCCGTGCGCGACGTCGAGGTCGACGTCGCGCACGGCGTAGACGCCGCCGAACGCCCTGGACACGCCGGCGACCCGCAGGAGCGGCTCGGTCACCTGGCCGCCACCGTGGCCAGTTGCTCGGCCGCCCACTCGGTCGGGACCAGCGCACCGCCCTTTACCGTGTTGATCGAGATGTAGTCGGCCTTCAACCCGGCGTGGTCGGTGGCGCTGTAGGTGTAGGTGCCGTTCGGGGTGGTCGCGGTGAGCCCCTCCAGAGCGGCCTGGACCTTCTCCGGCTCGGTGCTGCCTGCCTTCTCGATCGCGGCGACCAGCAGCTTCACCCCGCTGTAGCCGTCCTGGGCGAACTGCGGCGGCGGATAGCCGTGTTGCTTCTCGAACGGTTCGGCGAGTTCGGCGATGGCCTTCTTCAGGGCCCCGTCCGGCAGGCTGTCGCCGACCACGCCGATGGAGCTGGCCACCACCATGCCCTCGGCGGCCGGGCCGACCGGCTCCAGCCAGAGCTTGCTGGCCTGCGCGCCGGTGAAGACGACCGGGACGCCGAGGTTGGCGGTCGGGTACTGCTTGGCCAGCGCCACCCCGGGCGGCCCGGTGGCCCAGACGACGAGCGCCTGCGCGCCGGAGGAGCGCACCTGGTTGAAGACCGCGGAGAACTCGGTCGTGGTGGTCTGGAACTCGGGGGTCGCGGTGAGCGTGATGCCGTACCCGGCCGCCTTGGCCCTGGTGCCGTTGAAGCCGGCCCGGGCGTAGGAACTCTTGCCGTCGTAGGCCACGGCGACCCGGGTGATGTTCTGGGCCTTGAGGTACTGGAGGATCCGGTCGGCGTACGTGCCGGAGGTGGCCGGCACCACGAAGACGTACGGATGGACCGGGTCGACCTGCTCGTCGGCCGGGGTGAGCGAGACGTACGGGATCTTCTCCCGGTCGACCAGCGGGATGGTGGCCAGGGCCGAGTTGGAGAACGGCGAGCCGATCACCGCCGCGACGTCCCTGCCCTTGAGGTCGTTGAAGGCCAGCACCGACTGGTCGGGCTGGCTCTTGTCGTCGCGGACGAGCAGCTCGATCTTGCGGCCGAGCACTCCGCCGGCCGCGTTCACCTGCTCCACCGCGAGTTTCACGGATTTCTCGTTCTCGGTGCCGAGTGGTGCGTAGTTGCCGGTAAGCGAGACGATCTGGCCCACCATCAGGGGCCCGTCGCCACCACCGGGTTCGGAGTCCTGTCCGCAGGCGGCCGTGGCGAGGACCACGGCGAGCACGGCGGCGGTTACAGCGGTACGTCGCACGGGTGCCTCCCGCAGCGAGGGGACAGCTTGTTACCAGGACGCTAGACACTTGTTGCACGCCGGTCAATATTGCTGCCGAATGTTTGGTGGCCGGCGACGAATCGCGGCGGCGGCGGTCACTGCTCGTGGCGAGGCTGTGGCGCTGGCGGCCGGTCCGAAATCTGTATAGTGACCAGCATGGCGGTCCAGCCCTCGGCGCCCGCCGCCGACCTGCCGCGGGTGCAGGCCGGGGGCAGCCCGCAACACCTGCTGCTGACCCTACTCGGCGACTACTGGTACGGACAGCGGGCGCCGCTGCCCTCCGCGGCCCTGGTGGCACTGCTCGGCGAGTTCGGCATCACCGAGGTCAGCGCGCGGGCGACCCTGAGCCGGCTGGCCCGGCGCGGGCTGCTCGAACTCTCCCGCACCGGCCGGCGCACCTCCTACGCGCTGAGTGCCCGTGCCGCCGAGGTGCTGACCGAGGGGCGCGGGCACATCCTCTCCTTCGGCACCGGGCGGGCACAGTGGTCCGGGCGCTGGACGGTGGCCGCGTTCTCGGTGCCGGAGGACGACAGGTCCCGGCGGCACGCCCTGCGCACCCGGCTGGGCTGGTACGGCTTCGCCCCGCTCTACGACGGACTCTGGGTCTCCCCGCACGAGCGGGTCCGCGAGGTGACCGGGATCCTGACCGAGCTCGGCATCGACCGGGCGACGGTCTTCACCGCCGAACTCGCCGAGGGCGGGCCGGTGGGCGGGCATCCCGTCAAGGCGTGGGACCTCGACGCGCTGCGGGCCGGTTACGAGCGGCTGCTGGCGGCGTACGAGCCGGTGCGGCTGCGCTGGCGCGGTGGGCGGATCGGCACGGCGGAGGCGCTGGTCGCGCGTACCGCCCTGATGGACGACTGGCGGACCATGCCGAGCCTGGATCCGGAACTGCCCACCGAACTGCTGCCGGCGCGCTGGCCCCGCTCGCGCGCCCGGGAACTCTTCGTGGAGCTGTACGACGGCCTCGCCGGCCTGGCCGAGCAGCGGGTGGTCCAGGTGGTCGCCGAGTACGACGCGGCGCTGGCGGCGCTGGTGCGCAGCCACACCAGCCGCTGCCACGACCTGCCCGGGTGAGCACCCGGGACGGTCGTCCGGCCGGCCCTTCCCGCTGCCGTCGCGCACGGGCCGCCCCAACCCACGTATGACATATGTCTTGACGACGGGAGCGTGAGAAGCAAATCTAGGAGCGGGGCGAGGGAGGGATCCATGGCTGAGCCCGCGTCGATCGTGACCAGCCGGCGGCTGGAGTGGTCCGAAACCGATCCGATGGGTCGGTGGCACTACTCCACGGCGCTGCGCTTCGTCGAGCACGCCGAGACGTCGCTGCACCAGCGGCTCGGGGTGGGCATGGAGGCGTTGCGCCGGATGCCGCGGGTCAACGTCACAGTGGACTTCCTGGGCCCGCTGCACCACACGGACGTGGCGCAGACCGCCCTGGCCGTCGAGCACGTCGGCCGCAGCTCCCTGCGGTACGCGTTCAGCATCGCCCGGGACGGCGTCGACGTGGCCCGGGGATCGCTGACCATCGCCTGGTACGACCCGGCCACCGGGCGTACCGCACCCTGGCCGGAGGAGATCCGCGAACTCTTCACCGCGGCGGGCCCGCAGGAGGGCTGACCATGCGCAGCACGATGGGGTCGATGCCGCTGTCCGTGGCGATGATGCTGCGCCGGGCCGCCGCGACCGGACCGCACGCCCGGCTCGTCGGGGTGACCGCCGCCGGCCGCGGCGTGCAGACCTGGCCGCAGCTCGCCGAGCGGGCCCGCCGGCTGGCCGCCGCGCTGCCGACGCTCGGGGTGGCCCCGGGCGACCGGGTGGGCACCTTCGCCTGCAACAGCCTGCGGCACCTGGAACTGTTCTACGGGGTGCCGATCGCCGGTGCCGTCCTGCAACCGCTCAACGTCCGGCTCTTCGCCGACCAGATCGCCTGGATCGCCGCGCACGCCGAGGACCGGGTCGTCTTCGTGGAGGCGGCGCTCACCCCGCGGCTGGCCGAGATCCGTCCCGAGCTGACCGGGGTACGGCGGTACGTCGTCGTGCCGGACGGCACCGAGCCGCATCCCGACTTCGCCGACGCCGTCGACTACGAGGAGCTGATCGCCGGGGCCCCCGACGAGGAGCCGGCCGAGGTCGACGAGTGGACCGCCGCGTGCCTCTGCTACACCGGCGGCACCACCGGCCGGCCCAAGGGGGTCGTCTACTCGCACCGGTCGCTGACCCTGCACGCGATGAGCGGCCTGTTCGCCGACTCCTTCGCGATCCGGGAGAGCGACGTCCTGCTGCCGTTGACCCCGCTCTTCCACGCGACGTCCTGGGGCATGCCCTATTCCGCCGCGCTCGCCGGTGCCGGGCTGGTGCTGGCCGGAATGGACACCAGCCCGCAGGCGGTGCTCCGGCTGGTCCGCGAGGAGCGGGTCACCGTGGCGGCCGGGGTGCCGACGTTCTGGCTGGCCGTCGACCAGCTGGGGCCGGGCGCCGACGACCTCGGCACGCTGCGCCGGATCCTCTGTGGCGGGTCGGCGATCCCGCTGGAGCTGATCCAGCGTTACCACCGGCGCGGCGTCGAGATGCAGCAGGGCTGGGGGATGACCGAGATGTCGCCCTCCGGCAGCCTGACCGTCGTCCGCGGCCACCTTGCGGACCGGCCCGAGGCGGAGCGGTTGGCGCTGCACGCCACCCAGGGTTTCGCCACCCCCGGGGTGGAGCTGCGGGTCGTCGCGCCGGACGGCGAGGTGCTGCCACACGACGGGGTCTCCCCGGGCGAGATCGAGGCGCGCGGGCCGTGGGTCACCGAGGCGTACCACCGGCCGGACGACGACGCCAACGAGACCCGGTTCCGGGACGGCTGGCTGCGTACCGGCGACGTCGGCACGATCGACCCGGACGGCTACCTGCACCTGATCGACCGGGACAAGGACCTGGTCAAGTCCGGCGGCGAGTGGATCAGCTCGATCGACCTGGAGAACCACCTGATGGACCACGACGCGGTGGCGCAGGCGATGGTCATCGCGGTGCCGCACCCGGTCTGGGGTGAACGACCGGCGGCGCTCGTCGTCACCTGTGCCGAGGTCGACGCCGAGACCCTGCGGGCGCACCTGCGCTCCCGGGTGGCGAGCTGGTGGGTGCCGGACGTGGTCGAGTTCGTGGCCGACCTGCCCACCACGGCGACCGGGAAGTTCGACAAGAAGCGCGCCCGCGCGCTGTGGCAGGACAGGTTGGCAGCTCTCACACCCAACGGAGGAAAGTCGTGACGGGAGTGCTGGACGGTCGGGTGGCGGTGGTCACCGGCGCCGGGCGGGGGATCGGGCAGGCGACGGCGCTGCTGCTCGCCGAGCACGGCGCCCGGGTCGTGGCGAGCGACCTCGACGCCGGTGCGCTCGAGGCGACCCTCGCCCTGCTCGACGGGCGGGGCAGTGCCGTCGCCGCCGACCTGACCGACCCGGACACGCCGCCTGCGATCGTGGACCGGGCGGTGCGGGAGTACGGCCAGCTCGACATCGTGGTGAACAACGCCGGCTACACCTGGGACGGCATCTTCCACAAGATGGGCGACGACCAGCTCGCGGCCATGCTCGACATCCACCTGGTGGCGCCGTTCCGGCTGCTGCGCGCCGCCGCGCCGGTGCTGCGCGAGGCGGCCAAGCGGGACGCCGCGCAGGGGCGCGAGGTCTTCCGCAAGGTGGTGAACGTGGTGTCGATCTCCGGCACGATGGGCAACGTCGGCCAGGCCAACTACTCGGCCGCGAAGTCCGGGCTCGTCGGGCTCACCAAAACGCTGGCCAAGGAGTGGGGACCACTCAAAATCAACGTCAACGCGGTGGCCTTCGGGTTCGTGGAGACCCGGCTGACCGCGGAGACCGCCGAGGCGGGCACCTTCGACCGTGGCGACCGGCAGATCCCGCTCGGCATCCCGGCCCAGGTACGCGAGCAGGCCGCCGCCCGGATCCCGGTCGGTCGCGGCGCCACCCCCGCCGACGCGGCCGGCGGCATCTTCCTGCTCTGCACACCGTGGTCGAACTTCATCCACGGTCAGGTGATCACCGTCGCCGGTGGCCAGGCCGAGGGGATGAGCTACTGACAAGGAGATTTCGTGCAGCTGTCCAACGTGGCGATCCCGCTCGGCCTGGCCTGGTCGTCGCCGTTCTGCCGATGGCAGGGCGCGCTCGCCGAGATGTCGAGCGTCGACCTGGTCGTGGACGTGACCAACCGGGCGCTCGCCGCACGCGGCTTCGACGTCGGCGAGGTCGGGCACGTCGCCTTCGGCACCACCGTCCCGCAACCCACCTCGTTCTACGGCGCCACCACTGTCACGCCCCGGCTCGGGCTGGCCGCCGTGACCGGTCCGACGATCGCCCAGGCCTGCGCCACCTCGGCGGCGGTGGTGCAGGCGGCGGCCGTACAGGTCGAACTCGGCGCCCACCGTACGGTGCTGGCGCTGACCACCGACCGCACCAGCAACGGCCCGCTGATGGTGTGGTCGGCACAGGCCACCCCCGGAGCCGCGCCGCGGACCGAGCACTGGGTGCTCGACCCGATGAAGCACGACCCGAACACCGGCGGCTCGATGCTGGACACCGCCGAGAACGTCGCGGCCGAGCAGGGCTACACCCGTGCCGAGATCGACGAGGTGACGCTACTCCGCCACGAGCAGTACCGCGCGGCCCGCTCGGGGCCCCGGGACTACCTGGTGGAGGTGCACGTACCCGGGCGCCGGGGCGAGGTCGTGGTCGCCGACGACACCGGCGTGCACGACACCACCGCCGAGGGGCTGGCCAAGCTCTCCGCGGTCCGGCCCGACGGCGTGGTCAGCTACGGGTCGCAGACCCATCCCGGTGACGGCACCGCCGGGCTCGTGCTCAGCACCGTCGACCGGGCCCGGGAACTGGCCGGGGGAGCCGGGGTGGCCCGGATCCACGCGGTGGCGTTCGCCCGGGTGGGGCGGGCCCGGATGCCGGAGGCCCCGGTGCCGGCCGCCCGCGCCGCGCTCGCCGACGCCGGCCTCGACGTCCGGGACCTCGACGTGGTCACCACGCACAACCCGTTCGCCGTCAACGACATCTACTTCTCCCGGCAGACCGGGTTTCCCCTCGACCGGATGAACCCGTACGGGTGCAGCCTCGTCTACGGGCACCCGCAGGGCCCGACCGGGATGCGTGCCGTCGCCGAACTCGTCGCGGCGCTACGTGACCGGGGCGGCGGACGTGGACTGTTCACCGGTTGCGCGGCCGGCGACACGGCGGGCGCCGTCGTGGTGGAGGTGACCGACTGATGGCCGGGTTCGACGAGTCGGTGGTCGGCCGGTGGAGCGACGAGCGGTGGTTCGAGGTCACGCCCGAGGGTGTGGCCGCGTACGCCGAGGCCGTCGGCGGCCCCTCGCCGGTCTACGCGGTCGTCCCGGCGATGGAGCTGGTCTTCGCGGTCGCCGCGACCGCGGCTCCGGCCGAGTTGCGGGCCCGGGTGGTGCACGGTCAGCAGGACCTGCTCTTCCACCGCCCGTTGCCGACCGGCGACAAGGTGACGGTACGCGCCGCCGTCCTCGGCCTGCACGGCAAGCGCAGCGGCACGGTCGCCACCATCGGGGTGCAGACCCGGGACGCGGGCGGCGAGCTGCTCAACGAGCAGTACGTCACCGAGTTCTACCGGGGTGTCCCGAGTGACCTGGACGTGGGCCGGGCCGCCCCCGTGCTGCCGGCCGAGCCGCCGGCCGGGGAACCGGTCCGTACCGTCGACAGTCCGCTCCCCGTCGACCTGCCCCGCCGCTACGCCGACGCGTCCGGTGACCGCAACCCGATCCACCTGGACGACGACGTCGCCCGGGCGGCCGGGCTGCCCGGGGTAATCGTGCACGGGCTGGCCAGCCTAGCCATCGCCGGCCGGACCGTGCTGCCGGCCGGTGCCGACCTCTCCCGGCTGAGTTGCCGGTTCACCAGGCCGATCGTTCCGGGTGACACGCTGCGCACCCTGGTCTGGGCGGACGGGTCGGGATACCGCTTCGAGTGCCTGGACCGGTCCGGCGCCAGGGTGCTGGGCGCCGGACTGGCCGAGGTGTGAGCCGGAGTTCCCGGCGCTGTCCGACCGGACCGCTGGCGAGCGCTACCTGGCCGGACCGCTGAGGCGCGCTGTCCGACCGGACCGCTGGCGAGCGCTACCTGGCCGTACCGCTGAGGAGCGCTGTCCGACCGGACCGCTGACGCGGCGTCGGGCCGGAGTGGCGGCTGGCTCGCCGTGACTCCGGCCCGACACCGTGGGTGAGGCCGTACCGGGGGCGGGGGCGTCCGGACCCGCCCCCGGCGTCAGCCCGGACCGGGCCGATCGACGATCGGCCCGGCCAGGATCAGCTGGCGGTGCAGCTCGGCGTCATGCCGGAGCCGCTGCCGCTGCCCTGGAAGCCGAACTCGGTGCTCTGGCCGGAACCCAGCCGGCCGTTGTAGCTGACGTTGCTGAACTGGACGGTTCCGCTGTTGCCGCTGCGGTTGGCGTTCCACACGCCGGTGACGCTGGCACCACCGGGCAGGGTCATGCTCACGCTCCAGCCGTTGGTGCCGGCGGACCCTGCGGTGACCCGTACCGTCGCGACGAAGCCGCCGGTCCACTGGTTCAGCGACACCGTGGCGGAGCAGCCGGCCCCACCCGGCGGGGTGGTCGGGTTGCCAGGCGGGGTGGTCGGGTTGCCGGGCGGGGTGGTCGGGTTGCCGGGCGGCGTGGTCGGGTTGCCCGGGGGCGTGGTCGGGTTGCCCGGTGGGGTGGTGGGTGCGGCGCGGTCGAGGCCGAAGAACTGGATGGCGGCTCGGGCCATGCCGGTGGACGGGAGGCTGTGTCCGGCGCCCTGGATGGCGTATGCCTCGACCTGGGTGCCGAAGCGGCGGCGGTTCCAGTTGGCCTGTGGGGTGTCGGTGGAGGTGGGGGTTTGGCTGAGTCCGTGGACGTTGGTCCACTGCTCGATGGATTCCTGGAGCAGCGAGTAGGGGACGAGGGTGTCGTTGGTGCCGTGCCAGAGTTGGATCGGTGGGCGGGTGCCGGTGAAGCCGGGGTGGGCGGCGCGGACCATGTCGCCCCATTGTTGGGGGGTGCGGTTCATGGTGCCGTTGGTGCAGGGGCCGCCGGGTGGGTAGGCGGCGGCGTTGGCGAAGCAGTTGAAGGGTACGCCCATGAAGGAGGCGCCGGCTTTGAACAGGTCGGGGTAGACGGCGAGCATGTGTTGGGTCATCATGCCGCCGGAGGAGCTGCCGGTGGCGTAGACGCGGTTGATGTCGCCGCCGTGTTGGGTGCGGGCGTAGTTGACCATGGATTCGATGGAGACGGGGTCGCTGCCGCCGCCGCGTCGTTTGGATGCGTCTGACCAGGTGTCGAAGCATCTGCCGAAGCCGGCTTCCTGCATGGCGCTCGGGTAGATGACGATGAAGCCGTACTGGTTGGACAGTGAGGCGAATTCGCTGCCTGAGTAGAAGCCTGGTCCGGAGCCGCCGCAGCCGTGCATGGCGACGACGATCGGTGGGTTGGCGGGGCGGTTGTCCGGTACGTAGATGTGCATTCGCATGCCGCCGGGGTTGTTGCCGAAGTTGGTCACCTCGACCAGCGACGCGGCGGATGCCGGCGGGGACAGGGCGACGACGCCGGTCGCGAGGACCAGAGCGCTGGCCAGCCCGACCAGCACCGTCTTCATTCGTGACATGACACCTCCATCGATGAGCGTTTATCCATCACATTAGGCATCTCGCTGACGACCGTCAATCCAACGCCCAACATGGGGTGCGGCGGCCGGCACATATCCTGGCCTGATGACGACCGTCAGCGACCGCACCGGGACGCGTTCGGAAACCGCGCCCGAGCAGGTGTCCGCCGTACGCCCGCAGACGCTCCTGCTCACCCTCCTCGGCAGTGCGGTGCTCGGCCGGGACGTGGCGATCTTCTCCGGCAGTTGTACGGCGGTGATGGACCGGATGGGTGTCTCCGAGCACGCCACCAGGTCCACGCTGACCCGGATGGTCAACCGGCACCTGCTGGTCCGGCACCGCCGGGGCCGCCGGGTGTACCTCGGGCTGACCCCCCGGGCGGCAGCCGTGCTGCGGGAGGGCGAGGAGCGCATGTGGCGGGCGGGCGCGGTCAACCAGGA
Source organism: Plantactinospora sp. WMMB782 (assembly GCF_049179135.1). Classification (NCBI taxonomy): domain Bacteria; kingdom Bacillati; phylum Actinomycetota; class Actinomycetes; order Micromonosporales; family Micromonosporaceae; genus Plantactinospora; species Plantactinospora sp. WMMB782. The sequence continues at coordinate 4,399,468 of NZ_JBMHMC010000007.1, forward strand.
CACCGACGGGCGGTGGACCCTGCTCGGGTTCTCGCTGCCCGAGACCCGCCGCGACGAGCGTCACCTGCTGCGCTCGCGCCTGCGTTGGGCCGGGTTCGGGCTGCTCCGCAGCGGCATGTGGATCGCGCCCGGCACGGTGGACGTCGACGCGCTCCTGACCGACCTGCGGCTCAACGACCACCTGGTGGTCTTCCGGGCCGAGCCGGCCGAACCGGCCGCCATGCGGCAGGTGGTACGCGACGCCTACGACCTGCCCGCCATCGCCGGTCGCTACCACCAGTTCCTGCGCCGGTGGGACACCCCCGCGCCGCTGCCGACCGCCCCGGACGACCTCGCCCGGCATCTGTGGCTGCTCAGCGAATGGCTGCTGCTGCTCCGGGACGACCCGCGCATTCCGCTGCGCCACCTTCCTCCGGACTGGCCGGCGGTGACGGCCCAGGAGATCTTCCGGCGGACCCACGAGCGGCTCCAGCCCAAGGCGCGGCGCATCGCCGAGACCGAGATCGACTCCATCCGGATGTCGCCGGCGGAACCCGGAGGCTTCCCCCTGCCGACCGGTACGACGGCGAAACTCCACGTACCAGGCAATGGGAACGGCGAGGACATTTTTGGGTGATGATGCTCTCGGCCGACGAGACGCGAGTGGCTCCCGATACTTGATTCATTCCAAAAAAAGCGCAAGACTTCACGGCGTGCCAACGACGTCGGAGTTCGGGAGCGCACTGCGGGGGGCGGCGCTGCGGGTGACACGTCCCCGGGTGGCGGTGCTCTCCGCGGTGCACGCCAACCCGCACGCCGACACGGACTCGATCGTCGGCGTCGTGCGCGCGGACATCGGCGAGGTCTCCCGCCAGGCCGTGTACGACGTGCTGCACGCACTCACCGCCGCGGGCCTGCTCCGGCGTTTCGAGCCGATGGGCTCGGTGGCGCGCTACGAGACCCGGACCGGGGACAGCCACCACCACCTCGTCTGCCGGTCCTGCGGTGCCATCGTCGACGTCGACGGTGCAATCGGCGACACCGGCTGCCTGACCCCCACCGGGAACTCGGGCTACCTGATCGACGAAGCCGAGGTCGTCTACTGGGGCAGGTGCCCCGGGTGTGTCGCGGCAACCGCCGGCACGCCGGCCGGATGACGACGGAAAGGCCCGACGGGGGGATCGCCGGAACGCCCGACGAGTGAGGTCCGACACATCGGCTCGACACCCGCGCCCGGCCCGAGGCCCGTGCGCCCGGCCCCGAAAACACAAGACCGCAGCACCGACCGCAGCAACCTGGACCGACATCCCTCGGCAACCGACCGCAGCACCCGGACCCGAAGCAACCGACCGCACGAACCGGTCAGCAGACCGAAACCGGAAAGGACAGACGTGTCTGACAAGAAAGCCGCGACCGAGAGCGTCAGCGAAAGCGAAAATCCCGCGATCCCCGCACCCAGCGTCAAGTCGACCAGGCCCAGGACCAACCGGGACTGGTGGCCCAACCAACTCGACCTCTCGGTGCTGCACCAGCACTCGACCCGGTCGAACCCGATGGGCGAGGACTTCGACTACACCGAGGAGTTCAAGAAGCTCGACGTCGAGGCGCTCCGCCGGGACATCTTCGAGCTGATGACGACGTCGCAGGAGTGGTGGCCGGCCGACTACGGTCACTACGGCCCGCTCTTCATCCGGATGAGCTGGCACGCCGCGGGCACCTACCGGATCACCGACGGCCGGGGCGGTGGCGGCAGCGGTGCGCAGCGGTTCGCGCCGCTCAACAGCTGGCCGGACAACGCCAGCCTGGACAAGGCCCGCCGGCTGCTCTGGCCGATCAAGCAGAAGTACGGCCGCAAGATCTCCTGGGCCGACCTGCTGGTCTTCGCCGGCAACTGCGCGTACGAGTCGATGGGGTTCAAGACCTTCGGGTTCGGCTTCGGCCGCCAGGACGTCTGGGAGCCCGAGGAGATCTTCTGGGGCCCGGAGGACACCTGGCTCGGCGACGAGCGCTACAGCGGCGACCGGGACCTCGCCGAGCCGCTCGGCGCCGTGCAGATGGGCCTGATCTACGTGAATCCGGAGGGACCTGCTGGCCACCCGGACGCACTGGCCTCCGCCCGTGACATCCGGGCCACCTTCGCCCGGATGGCGATGAACGACGAGGAGACCGTCGCGCTGATCGTCGGCGGCCACACCGTCGGCAAGGCGCACGGCGCGGTCGACCCGCAGTACCTCGGCCCGGAGCCGGAGGGCGCTCCGGTCGAGCAGCAGGGCCTCGGCTGGAAGAACTCGTACGGCAGCGGCAAGGGCGCCGACACCCTCACCAGTGGGCTGGAGGGCGCCTGGACCAATGCGCCGACCACGTGGGACAACGGCTACCTGGACAACCTCTTCAAGTACGACTGGGAGCTCACCGCCAGCCCGGCCGGCGCGAAGCAGTGGCGGCCGAAGGACCGCTCGGCCGACGACACCGTGCCGGACGCGCACGACCCGTCGAAGCGGCACGCCCCGATGATGCTCACCTCGGACCTGGCGCTGAAGATCGACCCGATCTACGAGCCGATCGCGCGGCGGTTCTGGCAGAACCCGGACCAGCTCGAGGAGGCGTTCGCCAAGGCGTGGTTCAAGCTGCTGCACCGTGACATGGGTCCGATCTCCCGCTACCTCGGCCCGTGGGTGCCGGAGCAGCAGCTCTGGCAGGACCCGATCCCCGCGGTGGACCACGAACTGGTCTCGGAGCAGGACGTGGCCGTACTCAAGGGCAAGGTCCTGGAGTCGGGGCTCTCCGTCGCCCAGCTCGTCCGCGCGGCGTGGGCCTCGGCGGCCAGCTTCCGGGGCACCGACAAGCGCGGCGGCGCCAACGGGGCCCGGATCCGCCTCGCCCCGCAGAAGGACTGGGAGGTCAACAACCCGGCCGAGCTGGCGACCGTGCTGGAAACGCTGGAACGGATCCAGCGGGACTTCAACGCCGCGCAGTCCGGCGGCAAGAGGGTGTCGCTGGCCGACGTGATCGTCCTGGCCGGTTCCGCGGCCGTGGAGCAGGCGGCCAGGAACGCCGGGCACGACGTCACCGTCCCGTTCGCGCCGGGTCGTACCGACGCGTCGCAGGAGCAGACCGACGTGGAGACCTTCGCCGTCCTCGAACCGAGGGCCGACGGGTTCCGCAACTACCTGCGCCCCGGAGAGAAGCTCTCCCCGGAGACCCTGCTGCTCGACCGGGCGTTCATGCTCAACCTGAGCGCCCCGGAGATGACGGTGCTGATCGGCGGCCTGCGGGTGCTGAACGCCAACACCGGGCAGGCCCCGTACGGCGTCTTCACCGACCGGCCCGAGTCGTTGACGAACGACTTCTTCGTGAACCTGCTCGACGTCGACACGGAGTGGAAGGCGGCCGAGTCGGCGGAGAACGTGTACGAGGGCCGGAACCGCGCCACGGGTGAGGTCAAATGGACGGCCACCGCCGTCGACCTCGTCTTCGGCTCGCACTCCCAGCTGCGGGCGAACGCGGAGGTCTACGCGAGCTCCGACGCCAAGGAGAAGTTCGTGCGGGACTTCGTGGCCGCGTGGTACAAGGTGATGAACCTGGACCGGTTCGACCTCGTCTGAAAAGCTCCGATGTCCGGGCCGGCCGCGTACGCGCGGCCGGCCCGGCCCTTTCGCCGTGAATGGGGCTGGTGCCCTTCTGGATAGGTTAGGCAAGCCAATACCGTGCATCCTGTGCGATAAGTAGGAAAGGCTTGCCTAACGAATCCTGTCGGCTCGTTGAATGGTGAACACGTACGGCGGCGTGTAATGTCGAATTTTGAGATGCCATCGTCTGTATTTGTCAACGAAAGGGTGAGCTGACAATGACGGACATGTTGGAGATGCCGCGCGTACACGAGTGCACGGTGACCGAGTGCGGTTACAACCACGACGGCTGTCACGCCTTCGCGATCACCATCGGACAGCAGACGGCGAACTGCGCCACCTTCATCGACACCGCCGCCAAGGGCGGTCTCGACCGGGTGATCGCCCAGGTCGGCGCCTGCAAGCGGGACGACTGCCGCTACAACGCCGACCTCGAGTGCAGTGCCCCGTCGATCCGGGTCGGTCCCCGACAGGACGCCGCGGACTGCCAGACCTACGAGCCGCGCTGACTGCTACGGGCCGTACCGGCCGCGCTGACCCGCTGGCGACGACTACCGGTGCCGCTCGACGGTCAGCAGGGCCACTCCGGCAATTAGGTCGAGGTCGAAGCGCTTGTCGGCCCGTTCCCAACCGGGCGGGGTGAGGTCGGTACCCCGGGCGATGCCGGAGCGACGGTCGCCGTCCACCGTCACGGCGCCGGCGCCGCTGGCCAGCCGTACCCGGACCGGCGGGCCGGCCGGCGCGCGGACCCGGAACTGGTTGGCCCCGCCGGACATCCGTACCGCGAGGGTGCCCTCCGGCGCCGGCAGCGTCAGGTCGATCCGGGTGGATCCGCCGACGAACTCGACCCCGGTCAGCCGGGTTCCGGCGAGGTCCAGCGAGCGCTCCGCCGCACCGCCGCTGAACCGCAGTTCCCAGCGCACCCGGGAGTTCAACTCGATGTCGACCGCGCCCGGCCCGCTCGTGCCGCTCGGCACCAGGTGCAGCAGTACCCGATCCGTGCGGACCTCGGGTCTCGGCAGCACGTTCGCCCCGGGCGGGGTGCTGATCCGGTAGAGCAGATCGCCGAGGTCGGCCGCGCCCAGCCGGACCGAGGTCGTGTCGGTGACCAGGTCGAAGGTCGCCTCCGCGCGGCCGTCCAGCGGGGCACTGGCCTCGCCGGCATGCACCGGCTCCACCACCCGCGGCGGTGCGGCCGGGTCGCCGGGGGCAGCGGTACGCGGCACACCCGCCCCGCCGAAACTGTTCGAGAGCAGGGCGAAGACGCCGATCGTGACCGCGACGAAGACGGGTACCGCGATCAGGGACAGCGCGAACCGGGACCGCCACCGGGACGGCGCCCCCGACTCGGGATGGCCCGGCCCCGGGATCGCGGCGTCGGTGGTGGGCGATGCGCCGGCCGATGCCCTGCCGCGCGGTGCGACGGGGACGATCGCGTCAAGGGTGTCCTGGTCCCAACTCGGCCGCCCGGTGCCCGGCGCTCCGGCCCTCACTCGCCCGCCTGAGGGCCGCGTCCACTCGGGCGGGACGGTTCCTGGCCGGCGACCGCCGAGAAGGCCGTCGTCGAGGTAGCCGTCGTCGAGATAGGCGTCGTCGAGGTAGCTGCGCTGGTCGAGGGCTCCGGTCGGCACCGGAGACGCGGCTCGCTGGTCCGGCGGGCCGGCATCCGGCGGCCCGAGCGAATCCGGCTGTTGTGGATCCGGCTGTTGTGGATCCGGCTGCTGTGGAGCCGGCTGTTGCGGAGCCGGCTGGTGTGGAGCCGACTGCGGTGGATCCGGCCGGCGGGGTCCGGCATCCGGTTTGTCGTCGGTGAACCCGTCGGTGCCAGCGGCGCGCTCCACTGTCGTACCTCCCGTCGATCCGCCGGGGACGCCGGCGTTTCCGGCAGGGAGTACGGATCAGAACCGCCGCCGGATCGGCGCGGCAGCTCGAGCGACGTCCCGGGCCGCGGGTCCCCGGTCGGGTGCGGCGCCCCCCGGCCGCCGGCACGACGCCGGACGTCAGCCGTTGAGCAGCCGGGAGAGGTTGGTCAGGCTGGTGATCAGAGCCCCGATGTAGGTGAGGATGCGGCCGCTCCACTTCACCACCGCGGTCACGATCTGGGCCGCGATCACCGGGATCGTCACCACGAATATCGCCTCGACGGCCCAGACGACCACCCGGGCCACCAGGTCGGCGATCAGGTCGCGCACGATGTCCCGGGTGAACGAGACGAGGCTGCCGGCCGCCTGGGTGGCGGCCGCCATCGCCGCCGAGATCCCGCCGAGCCCGCCGATGGCGTCGACGTTGCAGGCCATCATGCTCCGGTACGCCTCGGCGGCGTCGCCCCGCCAGCCGGCCAGGTCCCCGGTGACCCGGGCCTGCAGGTCCCCGGAGATCCGCTGTAGCTCGGCAGCCATGTTGTCCCAGGTCGCCGCGTGCGAGGCGACCACGTCGGGCATCCCGGTGAGCTCGTCCAGGACCTGCCGCAGCGGTTCGAAGTACTCCATCGCCCAGCCGAGGCCGTTCGCCAGCAGGGCGCTGAACGGATCCAGTACGGTCGCCGCGACCTCCACACCGAGCGTCGCGCCGGCCAGCAGGTCGTCGACCCAGCTCTCGCTGCGGATGGCGTCGACCAGGCCCTCCACGCTGTCGGCGAGGGCGGAGCCCGTCCAGACCTCCCGGGTGGAGCCGACCGGTGCGACGAGTGAGGTGTCCGTCATCGGGGAACGCCGTCCGGCATCCGCGCGCCCAGCCGGTCGAACGAGTCGGCGGCCCGCAGGTCCGAGTTCTCGTAGTTGTCGGCGGCCGAGCGGAGGCTCTCGGCGGCCAGCGACAGGTTCTCCGCCACGTACGCGACGAGTTCGTCCTGCCTGGTGTGCCTGCTCTCCAGCACCCCGGAGATCCATCCGCACAACAACCCGTACGCCGACTCGTCCTGGCTGATGTGCGCGCTGGCGCCCTTGACCGCGCCGAACCGTTCGGCCAGGTCCTCGACGTGCCCGGCATGCGAGCGGATCTGTCTCACCTCGACGTCGTAGCCGTCGCCCATCGTCTCACCACCGGTTGGGGTCGCGGTCGGGTGTGCTCTCTCCGGTCTGGAGGTCGCGCAACTGCTGGTCGACCCGGGCGGCGATCGCCCGGGCCGCCGGAGAGTCGGTGCCGACGGTGTCGGCGAGGATCTCCCGGGCCTGCGCGGCGGCCTTCCGGCGGGCGTCGGCGATCGTGCTCATGATCACCCTTGCCACCGCCTCCGGCGCCACCCGTTGGATCCGCTGGTCGAGCCGCAGTTCGAGCAGGGCTCCGGTGTGGTCGATGGTTACCTCGGCCATCCGGTCCGCGGAGGTGGCGGTGACCCGCAACTGCTGGAGCCGGTCGCTCATCGTCCGGGTGTCCGCGGCCAGCCGGTCGATGCGTCCCTTCCACGCCGCGAGGTGCTCCATGGCCCCGTCGGGGTCCAGGATGCCGCCCCCGCCGGGTTGTGGACCGAACACCACCCGCCACCTCCGATGATCGATGCTCCGGCCCATGGTAGAGCGCCCGGGACAGGTCGAGCGTGCCACGGTAGGGCTGCCGGTGGCCATGTCCGACCTTGCGTCCGACCGAACGGCACCGGCCCGGCGACCGGAGGATGACGGCGTGGGAGTGGGCGGCGACGGTCCGGGCGACGAGGGCGTGGGCGTCGGTGGTGCGGCGGGCAGCGGTGGAGGCGGTCCGCTCGCACGGCGGTCGGCGCCGGTTCCCGGGTACCCATAGACTGCGGGCGCAGGACGGCTCTGCCCTGCGCCTACGCCGTCGGCACCGCGCCACCGGAACGCGCGGGTCGGCCCTGACCGGTGTGGCGGCTGGGGGTGGGCTCCGCCCTGCGGCAGCAGGCGCGGATCGGTGTCCGACCTGCGGTACCGGACCAACCTGAACGGCCGAAGGGCGACCATGACGGGGAAGCCACGGGGTGGCGACGACGGTGGTGGAGGCGACGGGAACGTCCCCCGGCAGCGTGCAGATTCCGGCGGTGTGCCGGCGAGCGTCGCAAAGGGCCAGGACCAGGCCTGGCAACGCATGCAGGGCGGTCGTGCCGGCGGCGGCGGACGCGGGCCGGGCGGCGCGGGCGATCGCGGCAGGCAGCAGTTCCGGGCCGGCGACGACGTGCCGGGTCCGGCCCGGGGCCGGGACCTGCGGGTTCCACACCCCCGGCACACCGTCGCCGGGTCGCGCAACGGCGAGGTCAAGGATCCCAGCACCGTCTACCTGCGGGGGTACGAGGACGCGGCCCGGGGCGACGTGGAGCAGATCGCCGCCGGCAACGCGCGGTGGAACCCGGAAACCCAGCGGTACGAGGTGAACGGCCGGTCGTACGGTGTCGAGTCGAACGGCACGGTCTTCCCCGACTCAGGAGACGGTGTGGTAAAGCTGGACCGTAACGAGTACGCGGCGCTCAAGGAGATAACCAGGGTCGGTGGTGACCCGGCACAGTCGCCACAGTTGCAGAACAATCCCCGCTTCCTGAACAACCCGGAGGCGGTCGCGAAGGCGAAGGAAATCTACGACGGGACGTACGAGCCGTGACGTACTACCTGATGATCTTCGGTGAACTGCACCGGGACCGGCTCGTCTCGGCGCTGGCGACGCTCTTCGCGCTGCCCGTCGAGCAGGTCGACGTCGGGGACTCCGACGACGCCGACCGCAACTGGTCGGCGCAGGTGATCTGCACCGTCGCACCGGTCACCGGTCACCTGCACTGGCAGCTGGAGATCTATCCCACCGACACGATCGTCCCGCAGCCGCCCGAGTCGGTCGTCGCGGTGGTGCTGGCACAGCAGCTCGGCACGGTGGTGGTCTATCCGGGGCAGGAGCCGCTGCCGAGCGCGTACTGGCTGGTGGCCCCGGACGGTCGCCGTACCCGGGCGCGGATCGTCGACGACGGCGGTGCGGAGGAGTCGATCTACCGGATCGAGGCTGTCGAGCATCCGGTGGCGGTCTTCCCGGACCTGGCGGTGGCCGCGTTGCCGGAGGTGATCCGGGAACACCGGATGCCCACCCCGGTCACCGACCGGCTGCGCGCGGAGCTGAAGCCGTGGTCGGACTCGGACGTCCCGGCGGTGTCGCAGGCGGTGTGGCGTGCCTGCACCCGGCTCGGTGCCTGGGAGGGCATGGTGGCCCGGATGGCCGCCGGGTGGCCGCCGGACGGCTGGTATCCGGCGTCGTACTACCGCGAGGACCTGGAACTCCGCGACGAACTCGGACAGCTCGGTCAGGCGCTGCCGGAGCCCGCCCGCACGCCGTTCGCGATCGCTCTCGGCGAGGTCGACCAGCAGTTCGTCGCGCGTACCGAGGAGGACGAGGGTGCCGCGCTCGCGGCGGAGCTGGGGCCGGCGCAGCACGTGCCGCACCGCGCCGACCGCTGGTGGTGGCAGCGGGTCTCCCGACCGCTGCCGTGGCGGGACCAGCCGGCCCGACCGGGAGCCTGAGTGGATGGATTGGCTGGCCCGCCGGATCGGCGGCAGCACCGATCGGGGCGGCGGGGTGCCGCAGTGATCGCTATAGTTCCGCCGTCGAATCGGTCTGCACGGGGGCAGGGATGATGGCTGGACGAAGGTTTACCGCCGGCGCTCTCGCGCTCGGCGTCGTGTTGGCGACGCTCGCCTGGCCGGCCGCACCCGCCGCCGCGGCCTACGCGGACCCGCTCGTCGCGACCAGTACGGCGCCGATGGGGCTGACCTGGCACGCCGAGCCGGCGGCGGCGATCAAGGCCCTCGACGACGCGCTGCCCAACGTCGGCGTCGCGACGGTGCTGGACGACGGCAACCGGGCGATGACCACCTGCAACAGCGAGGAGCTGGCCGCCCTGCCGCTCGCGCCCGTGGCGACCGTCAGGTGGTGCTTCAACACCGCCGACGCGACCGACCTGAACTGGTCGCCACAGGGCATCACCAGCTCCGGAGACGCGGACGACGACGGTGCCTGGGGTGCCAAGCGGGCGATCCTCTCCGGCTGGTCCTGGGGCAGCGGGACCCGCCGCAACGACGCGCGGGTCGCGTTCATCGACTACACGAACCCGGCCGCGCCGAAGTACCGGTGGGTCTACCTGGTCGACCCGAACTCGACCGGCAGCGACTTCGGCGCCGCCAAGACCCACATCGGCGGCATGATCTGGTTCGGCGACAAGCTGATCGTCAACGCCGTCGGCAACGGCACCGTGGCGCTGCGGGTGTTCAGCATGAGCCACATCCTGCAGACCACCTCCGGCGCCTCCGACATCGGCAGGGTCGGCGACGGCTGGGCGGCGTACGGCTACAAGTACGTGATGCCGCAGATCGGGTACTACACGTACAGCGGCGGGGCGTGCAGCATGGACAGCGACACCGGGATCCCCTGCTTCTCGTCGCTGTCGCTGGACCGCAGCACCAGCCCGGACAGCCTGGTCACCGCCGAGTACTTCAGCGACCAGAGCAGGCGCGGCCGGCTCGCCCGGTACTCGTTCGGGCCGGAGTTCCGGCTGCCGAACAGCGCCACCCCGGTCGAGGCGTACGCCAGCGGGGTCGGCAACCAGCAGGGGGTCCTGGCGCTGAACAACCGCTGGTACGTGGTGCACAGCTCGGCGACGCTGCACGGCCAGCTCTGGGGATTCACCCCCGGTGGCGGTAACGGACGGTCGAGCACCTGCACGGTGGGCGGTGCCACCAGCCCGCTCTGCTGGTCGCTGCATCCGGAGGCGGTCACCTACTGGTGGTCGACCGGCGAGGTGTGGTCCACCACCGAGTGGTCCCGGGACAACCCGACCGGGCCCGGTGGCCGGGTGCTGTTCAGCGTCCCGGCCAGCGCACTGCCCTGAGCCGACCCGGGCCGCCGGGTCAACGGTGCGCGGAACGGCCGGCGTCGGTGGCGCCGATCTCGACCACCCGGGCCCAGTCCGGCGGCCCGTCCGGCACGTACTCGGGATCCGTCTCGGACCAGGTCGGGCGCTGCCGGGGGAACAACCCCACCACCGTCCGGCAGGCCGGCCGGTTGGTCGGCCAGGGTGTCTGGCCGTCGGTGAGCATCACCACGACGTCCGGCGCGGGTCGGACCCGCAGCGCCGCCGCGAAACCGGTACGCAGGTCCGTCCCGCCGCCGCCGAGCAGTGGAATCCCCTCGGCCCGGCAGAGCTGGTGCACGGTCCGGGCCACAGCGTCACACGGCAGTACGCTGACCAGCTCACGCCGGCCGCCGAGGGCCCGGCCGATCGCGGCGACCTCCAGCAGCGCGCTGCCGAGTTCGGCGTCGCTGACCGAGCCGGAGGTGTCGATCACCACGCTGACCCGGGGTGGCCGGCGGCGCAGGCTCGGCAGGATCACTCCGGGCAGGCTGGCGGAGCGCCGGGCCGGTCGGCCGTAGGTGTAGTCCTCGCCGCCGCCGCTGCTGGCGGCTGCCGAGCGCACCGCCGCGCCGAGCAGGTCCCGCCACGGCTGCGGCGGATGGAACGCCTCCTCCGCCCACCGCTGCCAACCTTTCGGCGCCGTGCCGGGCCGGCCGGTGATGCCCTGCGCCACCCGGAACCGGACGGCGTCCCGCTCCTGCGCGGTGAGCCCGTGCGCGCCGTCGGCGCCTAGGTCCCATTCCCGGGCCAGCCCGTCGGCGCCGCTGCCGCAGTCCAGCCAGACGAAGTCCTGGGTGTACGGCCCGAGCCGGAACTGCCGCAGGTAGTCCTCCATCAGCTCGCCGGGGTTCAGCCCCAGTAGGGCCGGTTCGACGGCACCCTCGGGGCGGGCCAGCCCGTCGCCGTAGACGTCGTCGTTGATCTCGCAGTCCGCGGCGATGTTCATCCGGAGCCGTTCGCCCGGCCCGACCAGTCCACGCTCCGCGGCGACCCGGTCGCCGCGGCCGTGGTGGTCGCGGAGCAGGTGGGAGACCTCGTGCACCCACACCCCGGCCAGTTCCTCCAGCGGGGTGCGGTCCACGAACCCGGGCGAGACGTAGCACCGCCAGTGCCGGTCCACCGCCATCGTCGGCACCCGCCGGGACTCGACGGGATGCAGCGCGAAGAGCGCCGTCGCCAGGTAGGGCCGGACCTGGGCCGCGTGCAGCCGGGCGGTGAAGAGCTTGTCGGTGTCGAGCACCCCGGTCGGCAGGCTCATCGGCCGGCCCCGGCGGTGGCGGCGACCCGGGTGGCGACCTCGTCCGCCCGCTGGCGGAGTGCCACCACACCGGCGAGCCGTTCGATCGACTCCGGCAGCTCCCAGTCCGGCTCGCGGAGCGCGGCGAGGGTGGTCGCCGGGACCACCACCAGATCCGGCGCGCCGGTCTCCAGCGCCCGGACCAGCAGCTGCCAGGCCGCGTCCCAGCGGGACCGGTCGGGACGCTCGCGGACGGCCGCCACCACCGCGTCGAGTACGGCCTGCCGCAGGTCGCCGCGCTCGGGCAGGTCGGCCCGGCCCGGGGCGGCCAGCAGCAGCTCGGGGTCCGGCAGGTCCAACCGGTCGAGGCTGGCCAGCAGTTCCAGCCCCGGGCCGTCCCCGACGGTCCCCCGGACCAGCATGGAGAGCACCTCCCGGGAGCTGTCGGCCGCGGTGGCGAAGGCGACGAGTCGCAGGGTCATGTCCCAGCTGCGCGGTGAGGGCCACGGTCCGCCCCGCCGGGCCTCGTTGTCCGGCAGCCGGTGCACCAGGCCGGGGCGGGCAGTCAGGAACCCGCAGACCGCGCGCCGGGCGAACGTCACCGCCTCGGGCAGCCGCTCCGGGGCGAGTCGGGGCAGGGCGGCCCGTGGCCAGGTCCCGCCGAGACCCCGGACCACGACCTGGTGATCGTACGTCCACTGTAGGTGGACGAAGCGGTTGGCCAGCGGCGGGCTCAGCTCCCAGCCGTCGGCCGCCGAGGAGCGGGGGTTGGCGGCGGCCACGATCCGCACGCCGGGCGGCAGCCGCAGGGCACCGACCCGCCGTTCCAGCACCACCCGGAGCAGTGCCGCCTGCACGGCCGGCGGCGCGGTGGAGAGTTCGTCGAGGAAGAGCAGTCCCCGACCGGCCCGGACCAGGCGTACGGCCCAGTCCGGTGGGGCCATCGGCACCCCCTGCACCGCCGGGTCGTCGCCGACCACCGGCAGGCCGGCGAAGTCGGACGGCTCGTGCACACTTGCGATCACCGTGGTCAGCGGCAGGTCGAGAGCGGCGGCGAGCTGGTGCAGGACGGCGGTCTTGCCGATGCCCGGCTCTCCCCAGAGCAGCACCGGCAGGTCGGCCGCGACCGCCAGGGTCAGCGCCTCGAGCTGCGGGTCGGGACGCGGCTCGGTCGAGGTGTCGCCAAGCAGCGCGAGGAGGTCGGCGGCGACGTCGAGTTGGGGAAGGTCGGTGGGGGAGTGGGCGGACGGCAGGGAGGTTCGCATGTCGGATCACCTTGAGGTCGAGTCGGGGCACCCCGGACGGGTGCCTGGACGGAGGCAGGCGCGGAAGAGGAGACAGGCGCGGAGTGGGTCAGCGGAAACTGGCGTGCCGGGGACGAGCCCGGGAGGTACGCGAGGAACAGACGGCCTGCCGGGACAGCTCGCGAGCGCGTCCGGCGAGGCCGCTGGCCGGATGGGGCAGGCACTCGCCGAGCCCGGCCCGGTAGAGCCCGTGTGAGACCCGGCGGAGCGCCGCCGTCGCCAGCTCGTCCCGCAGGGCGCCACTCCGCAGCAGCGCCTCCGGTCCGAGTAGCCGCTCGACGGCGGCCACGGCGCCGTCGGTGTCGCCGTGGTCCAGTCGGGCCCGGATGTCGTCGAGGTCCTCGGGCTGCCGGTGTGCCCGGTCGATCATGTCCAGACACGGCAGCGGCGTTCCGGCCAGCGCGGCCAGCAGCTCCTCGCGACGGATCTCGGCGGGGTCGTGGTCCAGCGCGACAAGCGTCCCGTCCCGCAGGCCGATCCGGTGCCATCCGCCCCGGCACCGGACGAGCCGCTCCGGCGGGTCGCCGCCGCCAGCCGGTGGGCTCCCGGGGACCGGCCGAGCCGGCACGGGCACCGGATCGCGGGCCGGTGACGCACCGCGAACGGTGACGTCCTCGACCGGCTCGGTCGGCACGGTGCACCGGGAATGCCCCGGCGGGTCCGGGACGAGCGCGGCGGCGACGAGCGGGTGCAGTTGGTCGACCCGGATCAGCCCGGCCCGCAGCAGGGCCAGGTCGGGTAGTACCCAGGTCGCCGCGTCGGGCAGCACCGGCCGGGTCGACAGCCCACGGCCGCGTCGGCGCGCCGGCACCGCCCGGATCCGCAGCCGACCGGGATCGCCGTGCTGCTGCGGTGCCAGGTCCAGCAGCAGCCGGTGCCGGGAGCCGAGCCGGACGGCGACGGTGCTGCCGTCGGCCCCCTCCGCGTCCAGCAGCAAACGCGCCTCGGCGGCCCAGCGGGACACCGCGCAGTCGAACCCGCCCGGCAGGTCGGGCAGCAGACCGGCGGGGTCCACCGTGGCCGCCGGATCCGCCGGCTCCGGCGACATCGGCCAGCCTGCCGTGGTCGGCCAGGTCGGCGTGGCGGCCCGGCCTGTCGTGGTCGGCTGGTCGGTCGTGGTCGGCTGGGCTGCCGACGCCGCCCGGCCTGCCGACTCCGAGCGGCCTGTCGTGGTCGGCTGGTCGGTCGTGGTCGGCTGGGCTGCACCGGAGCGGACCCGCAGTTCTCCGGCCCGGCGTACGTCCCAGAGGTGCCGGTGCAGGTCGAGCCGGTACAGCCGGTCCGGACGGGGATGCGGATGCCGGCCGGACGCCGGGCACCGGCTCGGGTCCCAGAGCGCGAGGCTGATCCGCTGCCCCGCGTCCGCCCAACTCGGCGGGGTCCGGACCACCAGGTGCGGGGTACTGCCGTCCGGTGCGACGTACCGGGCCAGCGGGATGGTCAGGCCCGGTCGGAGCAGCCCGTCCGGTGCGACCCGGGGCAGGTGCCAGCGCAGCAGGTCAGGAGCGAGATGGGCGAGGTCGGTGCGGAGTTGGGCGGCCAGCTCGCGACCGTGGGTGCGGGCCACGGAGCGTGGTCGCAGTTCCACGTCGACGCGTGCGGCGGCACAGGCTCCGGCCCAGTCGCCGGAGGTACGACGGGCGGTCGCCAGTTCGATCACGGAAGGCGGCACCGCGAACTCGCGCACCCGCCGCCAGAAGGAGAGTCGGGAGTTCCCGTCCACGGTCGAGTGCATCAGCACTCACCTTGCGTGGACCGGACCCCCAATCTGCACAAGGAGGTAGTCATCGCCGAGCAGCCTACCGCCTGCCGCACCCGCGAGCCACCCCGCAGGATCGGTGGCGCACCGCCCGCCCGTCACACCGGCCGGGGCCGGCGGGTCATTACGGTGACCCCGGCGAGGAAGGACAGGTAACCCGGGTGGACGAGCACGAGTGGTTGACGGACCGGTTCGAGGAGCAGCGCGGCCGGTTGCGGGCGGTGGCGTACCGGATGCTCGGTTCGGTCACCGAGGCCGACGACGCGGTGCAGGAGGCGTGGCTGCGGGTCAGCCGGGCCGGCTCCGCCGGGGTGGAGAACCTGCCCGGCTGGTTGACCACGGTGGTGGCCCGGGTCTGCCTGAACGCGCTGCGGTCCCGCGAGACGCGCCGGGAGGCGCCGCTGGACGTACGGGTGCCGGACCCGATCGTCGACCCGGCGACGGGGACGGATCCGGAACACGAGGCGGTACTTGCCGACTCGGTCGGGTTGGCGCTGCTGGTGGTCCTGGAGACGCTGAACCCGGCCGAGCGGCTCGCCTTCGTGCTGCACGACCTGTTCGGGGTGCCGTTCGAGGAGATAGCCCCGATGCTCGACCGGACTCCGGCGGCGGCACGGCAGCTCGCCAGCCGGGCCCGCCGACGGGTACGCGGCCAGGCCCCGACCCCCGATCCCGACCTCGCCCGGCAGCGTGCGGTCGTCGACGCGTTCTTCGCCGCCTCCCGGGACGGCGACTTCGAGGCCCTGCTGGCCCTTCTCGACCCCGAGATCGTGCTCCGCTCCGACGGCGGTACGGCACGGCCGCGCCTGACCTTCGTGCTGAACGGCCCCCGGGCGGTCGCGGGACAGGCGCTCGCCTCCGGACGGCTCTCGCCGTTCGTCCGGCCGGCGCTGGTCAACGGCGCCGCCGGGGTGGTGGTGGCGGCGAACGGCCGGCCGCTGTTCGTGATGGCCTTCACCGTCGCGGACGACCGGATCGTCGCCGTCGACGTGCTCGCCGACCCCGACCGGCTGGCCCGGCTCGACCTCGGCGCGCTCGACCTATGAGCCGCCCGGAATCTGCTGAGCCGCTCGGAATCTGCCGAGCCGCCCGGAATCTGCTGAGCCGCTCGGAATCCACTGATCCGCCCGGCCGGTCGGTGGTCAGCCGTCGTCGTCGTTCAGGACGCTGCTGCACGACCGGATCCTCGCCAGCTGCAACCGTGCGGTGAGCGTCGGGCTGAGCGCCCGGCCGGCGAGTCGGGTCAGCACCCCGGGCGGCCGGTTGGTGATCTCACTCGCCGCGAGCCGGGAGATCCGGCGTACCCGGCGGCTGCGGGTCCGCTCGTACCGGCGCAGCGCGTCGACCGGGTCGTCCGGGGTCCGCAGTGCGCGGCGGAGCAGCCAGGCGTCCTCCAGCGCCTGGTTGGCGCCCTGGGCCTGGGACGGCGGGAACGCGTGCGCCGCGTCGCCGAGCAGGGTCGCCGGGCCGGTTCCCCAACGTGTCGGCACCCGGTGCAGCACGTGTGGGTACGCCTGCACGTCCGACCCGGACAGCCCGGCCAGCAGCTCGCCTACCGGTTCGGCGTACGAGGCGAACCGGTCGCGCAGCCACTCCAGCACGGGACGGTCCCGCGGAGCTGGTCCGGATACGTCGAACCACCACTGGAGCAGGCCGGACCCGGCCGGCATCAGCCCGCACAGTCCGGCGGGGCCGACCAGGCACCGGGCGTGCACGTCACCGGCGAGCCGGGGCAGTGCCCTGGTCAGCCCCTGCCAGCTCACCCAGCCGTTCCGGACGGCCGGAGACTCGTCCAGCACGGTGTGGCGTACCACCGACCGGTAGCCGTCGGCGCCGACCAGTACGTCTCCGGTCTCACCGGCCACGGTCACGCCGTCGGGCCGCACCTGGAGGTCGGCAACCGGGCAGCCGTACCGGACGGTATTCGGCGGCAGTGCCGCGGCGAACCGTTCGAGGATCGCGGCGCGCGGCACGGTGGCCACCCCGTAGCCGGTGTCACGGCGCAGCACCCGCAGGTCGGCGCGGGCGAAGGGGCGCCCGTCGGGAGTGCAGAACTCCAGCGTCTCGACGTCACCACCGAGCCCGTCCAGCGGTACGCCGAGGCCGGCGGCGGCGGCCGCGCCGTTGCTGAAGATCGTCACCGCCGCGCCGTCGGTGCGCGGTCCGGCGGACCGTTCGAGCACCCGGACCCGGTGTCCGTCGGCCACTAGACCGTTCGCCAGGGCCAGCCCGCCGACGCCGGCGCCGACGATCAACACCTGCATGACGAGACACCCGACACCTGTACGACACTCGGCACCTGCACGGCACACTCCGTTCACTACGATCGTTGTACTACGTATGTTGGCATAGTATCCGGGTGTGCCACCACCCAATCCCCGGCGCCGGGCCGAACTCGCCGACGCCGCCATCGCGCTGCTGGCCGAGACCGGGGTGCACGGAGTCACCCACCGCGCGGTCGAACGGCGGGCCGGTCTTCCCACCGGTACGGCGGTCAACTACTTCCGCAGCCGGGAGGCGCTGCTGGTCGCGGTGGCGGACCGGGTCGGCGAGCTGCATTACGCCGACATGGACGCGGCCGGATCGGCGTACCGGCCGACCTCGGCGGGCAGCCGCGAGGGTGCCGTGGACCTGATCGCCGGCTCGCTGTTCACCGCCGCCACCACCTACCGGGACCGGTACCTGGCGATCTTCGAACTCCGGCTGGAGAGTCTGCGCCGGCCGGCCCTCGCGGAGGCGCTGCGCGGGCTGCTGCAACGCTCGGTCGCGTTCACCACCGGGCACCACGCCGATCTCGGGCTGCGGATTCCGCCGGAGGCCGTGCCGACCCTCGTCACGCTCTACGGTGGCGCGCTCTTCACGCTGGTCAGCGGCCCGCCGGGGGAGGTCGGCCCCGAACAGGCCCGGGAGTTGGCCGCCGCGATCGTCCGGGCCGCGCTCGGCGACGCCTGACCGGAACTGCCGGGGTCAGCGGCGGTTGGCGGCCAGGAAGTCGGCAAGCACCCGGGTGTGGGTGTCGAAGGCCAGCTCCGCCGGCTCGGTGAGCACCAGCCACTCGGTGGACTCCTCGGTCGGTGCCGAGGCGGGCAGCGAGTCGACCGGCCGCGCCGGCAGTACGCCGAAGATCAGGATCGTGCCGCCGGCCGGTGCGCTGTGCACCGCGTACAGCTCCGCCGTGCCGGCCTCGGCGACCAGGCCGGTCTCCTCGCGGAGTTCCCGGACCAGCGCGTCGCGCCAGTCCTCGCCGTAGTCGATGAACCCGCCCGGCAGCGCCAGCAGCCCCCGGCCGGGTTCGATGTCGCGGCGCTGCACCACCACACCCACGCCCTGCCCGGTCAGCACCGGCAGGATCGCCAGCGCCACCGGGGCCGGGTTGCGCCAGGTGGTCCGGCCGCAGGACCCGCAGACCCGGGGCCAGGCGAGCACCGAGTAGGCGGTGCCACAGTACGAGCAGTGCGAGTGTGGGACACCGGTCACGGCGAGGAGGCTACCCGTCCCCGCCGCACCGGGACGACCGGCAGCCGGCGCGCGGGCGTTCTGGCAGCGGATATCGTGCGGGAAACGAGCGTGCGGGACGAGGTGTTTCTCCGGTGGGATGGCTGCGGCCCGTCGTGGACCGGCTGCGCCACGGCTGGGTACCGGTGGTCGAGGCGACGCTCGCCGCCACCGTCTCCTGGGCGGTCGCGGCGGCCCTGCTCGGCCACCCGCAGCCGTTCTTCGCCCCGGCGGCGGCACTGATCGTGCTGGGCCAGGCCCGGGGGCAGCGGATGCGCCGGGCCGTCGAGGTGGTGCTCGGGGTCGCCGCCGGAGTACTCGTCGCCGACCTCGTGGTGCAGGCTCTCGGCCGGACCACCTGGACGGTTCTCACCGTCGTACTGCTGACCGTCGGGCTCGCCACGGCGATCGGCGCGAGCAACGTCTCGGTGGTGCAGGCCACGGTCTCCGCCCTCTATCTGGTGGTGGTGCCGCCGACGACCGACTCGCTGGTGCCGTTCCGCTTCGTCGACGCCCTGATCGGCGGGGTGGTGGCACTGGCCGCGAGTCAGCTGGCCAGCGCCCGGCAGCCGCTCGCCCCGCTGCTGGCCGAGTCGCGGCAGACCTTCGCCGCGCTGGCCGGACTGCTCGTCGAGATCAGCGACGCGCTGGACCGGCGCGACGAGCCGGCGGCGCTCGCCGCACTCGCCCGGGCCCGCGGCCTGGACGCCGCGGTGGACCGGCTCCAGACGGCGGTACTGGCCGCCGGGGAGGCGCTGCGGCTGCACGTACGGCGGCACCGGCACATCGGCCGGGTACACGCGCTGCACGCGTCCAGCCGGCAGGTCGACTACGCGGTCCGCAACCTGCGGGTACTGGCCCGGGCCGGCGTGGCGTTGACCCGGCTGCCGGTGGCCAGCCCGCCGGAACTGCCCGAGGCGCTGCACTCGCTCGCCGAGGCGATGCGGTGCGCCGGCGAGGCGCTCGCCGCCGACCTGAGCGGGCAGGACGAGGCGGCCGACAGGTACGCCGAGCGGACCGACGCCGCCGCCCTGGCGGCGGTACGCAGCGCCGGGCGGCTGCTCACCCGGACGCCTCCGCTGCCGATCATCATGATCGTGGGCCAGATCCGGGCGACCGCGATCGATCTGCTCCGCGGGGTCGGCGCGGACGACGTCGCGGTGCTGAACCGGGTCGACGAGGTCCTGGGACTGCCGCCGCTGTAGACCCTGCTACCCGCGTCCGGGCCGCTGACGGTGGTCGGCTGGTCGGCTAGTCGGCGGCGGCGGGAGTGCGGCGCAGGGCGAGCAGGGCCACGTCGTCGACCGGCTGCTCGACGCCGATACTGGCCATGATCTTGCCGCAGGCCGTCTCCGCCGGTCCGGGCCGGATCGCCGCGCGCAGCCGATCCAGCCCGATGTCGATGAGCTCGTTCCGCCGCTCGACGAGACCGTCGGTGTAGCAGACCAGCAGGGCGCCGGGCGGGAACTCGACGGTGGTGCTCCGGCGGGCACTCGGACGCCCGGTGCCGAGCGGCAGGTCGATGGGGAGCGGCACCGTGTCGACCGGTTCGCCGGGCCGGGCCATCATCGGGGCCAGATGCCCGGCCAGCGAGATCCGCAGCTCCGTCCGATCGGGGCTGGTCAGCGCATAGAGCACGGTGGCCAGCTTGCCCGCCTCGAAGTGCTGGATCTTGCGGTCGAGCCGGGTGAGCGCGTCGGCGGGGTCGTCGCACTCCAGGGCGTACGCCCGCAGCGCACTGCGCAGCCGTCCCATCACCACGGCCGCCGGCAGGCCGTGCCCGGAGACGTCGCCGACGACGATGCCGAGCCAGCCGGAGGGGAGGGTGAAGACGTCGTACCAGTCGCCGCCGATCCCGGTGTGGTGCCCGGGGACGTACCGGGCGGCCATGTCGACGCCGACCGCCTCCGGTAGCCGGGTCGGCAGCAGGCTGCGTTGCAGGGCGAGGGCGGCGGTCCGGTCGATGCTGCCCGTCCGGGCCTGGCTGGCCAGGCTCGCCCGGTCGGCGACGAGTTGCAGCAGGCGGATGTCGTCGGCGCCGAACCGGCGTGGGGTGAGGGTGCCGACGTGCAGCACACCGACCAGCTCGGAGCCGGCGAACATGGGTACCCCGAGCATCGACCGGATGCCCTTCTCGTGCAGCAGCGGGTTGACCACCTCGGCCGGGGTGACCCGTTCCAGCACGACCGGCTGCCGGTCCTGGGCGATCCGGCCGGCGAACCCCCGGCCGACGGCTATCCGGAACCCCTGCCGGACCTCCTCCTCCAGCCCCTTCGCGGCGGTGGCCACGAGCTGCTGGGCGTGCTGGTCGAGCAGCAGGATCACGGCGGTGTCGACCCCGAGCAGTCCGCAGATCCGGGCCAGCAGTTCGTCGAGCAGGTCGCCGACTTCCAGCTGGGACAGCGCCGAGTCGGTCACCGCCTCGATCCGGCGCAGCCGCTCGTCGGCTCCGGGGTTGTCCGCCTCGATCACGCGGGCAAGCCTAGTCCCTGCCCGGTCGGGCGTGACGCTGGTCGGCGGGTGCTTCGGCACGGGTCGGACGCGGGCCGCCCGGACGCCGGCCATAACCGGAGAAAGGCCGCGATCGGCCCTGCCCGGCGTACGGATTCGGGCACTAGGATCGGCGGACGCGACCCCGGTCGCCGGTAGCCGTCCCGCCGTACGAGGGAGTTCCAATTGATCTTCATCGCCGCGAAGTTCCGAGTGCTCCCCGAGTACGCCGAGCGGTGGCCCGAGATCGCCGCCGACTTCACCCGGGCGACCCGGGCGGAGCCCGGCTGCCTCTGGTTCGAGTGGGCGCGTAGCGTCGAGGAGCCGACGGAGTACGTGCTGGTCGAGGCGTTCCGGGACGGCGACGCGGGTGCCGCGCACGTGGGGTCGGAGCACTTCCGGCAGGCGCAGCGGAGTCTGCCGGAGTACCTGGCCGAGACGCCGCGGATCGTCAACACCACCGTCCCGCAGGACGACTGGTCGATCCTCGGCGAGATGACGGTGCCCGAGCGGCGCTGAGACCTACCATCCGGGGCGGCGCCTGCGGGCAGCGCTCGCTCACCTGCCACCTGCTCCGGTCCGTGGCGTCCGTGGCCGTCTTCTCGCCGTGGGCCGGCGGGCTCGGCGGGCGGCTCGGCGACGCGGCCGCCTCGGCGGTGGCCCTCGGTGTCTGGCTGGGCTCCGTGCTGTTGGCCGAGTCCATGCCCCGGGCGGGACGGCGCGGTCCGGCCGAGGTGCTGCTCCGCCGGCTCAGCTACCGGCAGACTCCGCTGGCCACCCCCGGAGCACCGGTGCGGCGGTGACCGACGGTGGCCAGCACGCCCCCGCGCACCCGCCCGGCCGCCCAACCGCCCAACCGGCCGCCCAACCGCCCAACCGCCCGCCGGCGCGGCCGGGCGGCCGGGGGCACCGGGCCGGCGGTAGCGCGGAACCGACCGAACCGGGCCGACTACTATCGTGATCTCAGCGGCCTGTCGCTGGAGCGGGCACCCGGCGGCCAGGGACCGGGCTCGGCACGCGGCCAGCTCGTCGAGGCCCGACCGATGATCGAGGAGGCGCCACGGTGGCGGCCATAGAACGTACTCTTGTCCTGCTCAAGCCGGACGCGGTGGCGCGCGGGCTGACCGGACGCCTGGTGCAGCGCTTCGAGGACGCCGGCCTGAAGATCGTCGGCATCAAGATGAAGCAGCTGGACCCGGACTTCACCCGCCGGCACTACTTCGACCTGGAGGAGCGGTTCGGCAAGGGCGTCTACGACGCCACCGCCACCTACATGCAGCAGGGGCCGGTGGTGGCACTGCTGCTGGAGGGCGTCGAGGCGGTCGCGAACGTCCGCCGCATGATCGGCCCGACCTTCCCTGGGCAGGCGGCACCGGGCACCATCCGGGGCGACTTCGCGCACATGTCGAAGGCCTACGCCGAGGCGACCGGCAAGGCCATCGCCAACCTGGTGCACGCCTCCGGCAGCGTCGACGAGGCGAAGTACGAGTCCGAGCTGTGGTTCGGTGCCGACGAGCAGTTCGACTACCCCGGCCTCGCCGAGCGGTACGTCTTCTGACCCGCACCACCCCGGCGGCGGCGCGCTGACAAGTCCACGGCGGCCTGACGAGTCCACGGCGGCCTGACGAGTCCACGGCGGCCTGACGGGTCCACGGCGGCCGCCGAATCCGGCTCCGGCGGTCCGCGAAGACGGCGGTCCGGGCCCCGCACCCGACGGCGGCCCGGACCGGCCGGTTCCGGAGTTC
Source organism: Plantactinospora sp. WMMB782 (assembly GCF_049179135.1). NCBI lineage: Bacteria > Bacillati > Actinomycetota > Actinomycetes > Micromonosporales > Micromonosporaceae > Plantactinospora > Plantactinospora sp. WMMB782. The sequence goes on from NZ_JBMHMC010000007.1 coordinate 4,421,941, forward strand.
CCGGTGTGGCGGCTCAGCCGGGGCTGGCCGACGACATCGTCCGGTGACTGCGCATCGCGTGTTCGAGCACGGCGATCAGCACCTGCTTGCCGGACTCCCGCTTCCGGGCGTCGCAGAGCATCACCGGTACGCCCGGGTCGAGGCTGAGCGCCTGGGTCACCTCTTCGAGTTGGTACTGCCGGGCACCCTCGAAGCAGTTGACCGCCACGATGAACGGTGTGCCGTGCTTCTCGAAGTAGTCGACCGAGGGGAAGCAGTCGGCGAGCCGGCGGGTGTCGGCGAGCACCACCGCACCGAGCGCGCCGAGCGCCAACTCGTCCCAGACGAACCAGAACCGGTCCTGCCCGGGTGTGCCGAAGAGATAGAGCACCAGGTCGTCGCTGATGCTGATCCGGCCGAAGTCCATCGCCACCGTGGTGGTGGTCTTCGCCTCCACCCCGGAGAGGTCGTCGACGCTGACCCCCTCCTCGGTGAGGACTTCCTCGGTCCGGAGTGGACGGGTCTCGCTGACCGCCCCGACCAGGGTGGTCTTGCCGACGCCGAAGCCTCCCGCGATCAGGATCTTGACGGCGGTCGGCAGCGGTTCGCCGGACGTTCCGGCGAGGTCGGCACCGTCAGAGTGCGCGTAGCCCATTTATCACCTGTTCGAAGATGCTGTCATCGGTTAGGACCGGTGCCGGTCGTGGTTCGAAGACCCGGACGAGCTGTCGTTCGAGCAGATCGCCGAGGAGTACCCGGATCGTGCCGAGCGGCAGGTCCAGATGTGCCGCGACCTCGGCGACCGAGAGCCGCCGCCGGCAGAGCGCGACGATCGCCAGGTGCTCCGGCCCGAGCCCGAAGTCCCGGGAGGCGAGCGCCCGCACCGTGCTGACCTGTGAGATCAGGTCGAACTTGCCGGTCACCGGCCGGGCGCGACCCCGGGTCACCGCGTAGGGCCGGACCACCGGCCCGGCCTGTTCGTCGACCCAGTGGACCTCGGGAGGCTCCTCGTACTCGGTCATGGTCCGGGGTCACTGCCGCGGGGTGGGGGCGTCGGGTGCCCTGCTGCTCGACGCGAGGTACTTGCCGGCCCGGGTCACCAGCATGGCCATCTCGTACGCGATCAGCCCGACGTCCGCGTCCTCCGAGGCGAGTACCGCGAGACAGGCGCCGTGCCCGGCCGCGGTGACGAACAGGAAAGCCGAGCGCATCTCGATGATGGTCTGCTGCACCGGCCCACCGCCGAACCGCTTGCCGGCCCCCCGGGCCAGGCTCTGCACCCCGGAGGCGACCGCGGCCAGGTGCTCCGCGTCGTCCCGGTCGAGCTCCCGCGACGAGGCCATCAACAGCCCGTCGACGGAGAGCAGGATGGCGTGCTGGGTCTGTTTCACCCGACCGACCAGGTCGTCGAGCAACCAGGTCAGGTCGAGGTTGGACGCTGTCTTCTGCACGGGTTGGTCCCTCTCTCTACCGGTGATCTCGCCGTCTCGCCAGACGGTGCGCGCTCAGGCCCCGGCCGGAGCCGGTCCGGTGCTGCCATCGTCGTCCGGCGGGCGCTCGGCGTCGGACCGTCCGCGCCGGGTGCCCGATTGATAGGCACTCATCATCCGGCGGATCTGTTCAGGGGTACGCGGAGTGGCTTCCTCCGCCGGTTCCGGCTCGGGCCGGTCGTTCCCGCCGCGCAGCGGCTGGGCGAGGCTCGCCTGCCGTACCCGGACCGGCAGCCCGGACGGGGTGAGCGAGGCCGACCCGCGCGCCGGACCCGACCCGGTCCCGGTCGAGGGGGAGCCGGCCGGTGTGCCGGCCGCGCCCGACCCCGCCGCGTCCGGCGGGACCGGCGGGTACTCCGGCAGCGGAGCCGGACGACCGGGCATGGACGAGCCGGGTGTGGACGAGCCGGGCATGGACGAGCCGGGCATGGACGAGCCGGGGCCCGGCGCCGTGACGGCGGAGCTCTGTGTTGGCGGGAGGTCCTGCGGCGGCCGGAGGCCATGCGGCGACGGGAAGTCCCGAAGCGGCGGGAAGTCCCGGGGTGGCGGTGCGAGGTCCGGCTTCGGCGGTGCGCCCGGGGGACGACCGGTCGGCCCGGGCAGGGCGCCGCCCTCGGAAGGTGCCGGGGGCATCCGGTCGGCGGTCCGCTGCGACTCCGCTGCCGCCCCGGGCCCCCGGTCCGACAGCCGCCCCGACTCCGTTCCCACGGTTCGGAGTGACTCCAGTTCCGGCAACCGGCCGAGTTCCTGGCCCGACGGCCGGCGTACGGTGCCGCCGACCCCACTCGCCGCCAGTCGCTCGACAGGTGCCGGGCCGGTGAACTGGTCGCCGTCCCCGCTGCGGTCGGTGACCAGGCTCGGCGGGATCAGTGCCACCGCCGTGGTGCCGCCGTACGGCGACTCCTTCAGCCGCACCCGTACGCCGTGCCGCTCGGCGAGCCGGCTGACCACGTAGAGGCCGAGCTGGGCGGCACCGCCGGTGAGGGCGAACTCGTGCTGGGTGGCGATCCGCTCGTTGGCGGCGGCCCGGTCCTCGGCGTTCATCCCGAGGCCCCGGTCCTCGATCTCCACGGCGTAGCCGTTCGCCACGAGTTGACCGCTGACCTGCACCGCGGTGTGCGGGGGTGAGAAGGAGAGCGCGTTCTCCACCAGCTCGGCGATCAGGTGGATCACGTCGCCGACCGCCCGGCCGGCGAGCTCCACCTCACCGGCCGGCAGTACGGTGACCCGGGCGTAGTCCTCCACCTCGGCCACCGCGCCGCGGAGCACGTCGATCATCGGGACGTTCCGCCGCCACGCCCGGCCCGGCGTGGAGCCGGAGAGCACGATCAGGTTCTCGGCGTTGCGCCGCATCCGGGTGGCGAGGTGGTCCACCCGGAACAGGTCCTCCAACTCCTCCGGATCGTTCTCCCGGCGCTCCATCGTGTCCAGCAGGGTGAGCTGCCGGTGGATCAGCGCCTGGGTGCGCCGGGCCAGGCTGAGGAAGATGTCCCGGACGCTGCGGCGCAGCTCGGCCTGCTCCACCGCGGTCCGTACGGCGGTCTCCTGGGCCACGTTGAAGGCCTGGGCGACCTGTCCGATCTCGTCCGGACCGGCCCGCAGCGGCGGTGCCTCCGCCCGGACGTCGACCGTCTCGCCCCGGCCGAGCCGGCCGACCAGTTCCGGCAGGCGCTCGTCGGCGAGCTTCAGGGCCGCCGTGCGCAGCTGTTCGAGTTGGCGCACCATCGACCGGGCGGTGTTCACCGAGATGACGACGGCGACCAGGCCGAGGATGGCCATGATCAGGACTCGTACGATGGTTCCGATGGCGCCGGGGGTGGCCGCCCTGACCACCTCGTCGCCGCCGGCGACCTGCAACCGGAGCAGTTCCTGTAGACCGGGGTCGATGGTGCCGCGCCACTCCTCGGCCGAGACCGCCGGGCGGCCGTTCGGTCGTCCGTTCGCGACGATCCGGTCCTCTGCGGCGCGCAGCCGGGCCAGCGGGCCCTGCTGGAGCGCCTGCCGGTAGCGGTCCTGGTCGGCCCGGGGGAGTTCGGCCATCGCCTCGTCCGCGATCAGCCGCTCGGTGCCGATCAGCTGGATCACCCGGGCGTGCTCGGCCGGGCTGATCCGGTTGGCGGCGTACGCGCCGGAGAGCAGCGCGTCGACCTGGGAGGCCAGTTCCCGTGACTTGGTGAACCGGATCAGGTTCTCCACCCGGCGGTCGATGTCACCGGCGTCCAGGTTGCCCAGCGAACCGTAGATCCGGAAGATCGTTTCGATCGCCTCCGTGAACGCCGCCGCCGCGGACAGCCGGTCGATCCGGCGGGCGTCGACCGCCTCCCGGACGGCGGCGAGCCCGTCGAGCCGGGCCAGCGCCTCGGCGACCCGCCGCTCCAACTCCGGCCGGGCCGCGAGTTCGGCGAACCAGTGCCGCGCGTCGGCCCGGAAGATCGCCACATCCGCGAGCACCTTGCGGCGCTCGGTCTCCAGCTGCTCCCGGCTCGGGGCTTCCGGTGCGCCGAGGTAGCGCAGGGAGAGCCGCCGTTCGTTCTGCAGGTTGAGGACCAGCGGCTCGGTCGGGGCGTACACCTGGGCCTCGAGGGTCTGCACCCAGACCAGGTTCAAGCCGTCCCGCAGGGTGACCCAGGCGCCGAACGCCCAGAGCAGGGTCAGGGTGACCAGCAGGGCGACAACCTTGGTACGCAGGCGCGAAGCACGAAAGCCCATTACACCGTCCCGTGCCGGTCGAAGGCCGATTGATCGATCACTCGCCATGTTTCTGGCGTCGCGGGCGCCCTTGGTCGCAGCCGCGATCTTCGAGTACCCGGCGCACGCTAGCAGCGCCCGGTGTGATGCCTCAACCCCCGGTTTGAACGAAGATCACCTTTTTGGCCCCTCCCGGGCGGTTGGCCTGCTGATCAGAGCCGGGCGGCGCATCCACCCGCCCGGGTACGTCCACTGCGGCCGGTCCCGGTGCCGGGACGCGCGGGGCACGGACGGGGCCGGTTGGCATTGATAGCCTTCGTTGAGATTGGGTTGTCCGGACCGGCCTGTCGGGCCGGAGGTTCGATCGGGGGCGGGTGGATGCTCGACCAGCGGCTGCACCATCACCTGGTGACCTGGCTGGGCCAGTGGCCGGCGGGCGGGGCGCTGGACGTGGTCGGCTCCGAGCGCCGGGTCCAGCCGGGCTGGGACGGCGAGCCGCATCCGGTCGTCGCGGTGGGCAGTCCGCTCGGGGTCGTCCTCTCGGTGCCGCCGGACCGGGCCGTCGCGGTACGCGCGCTCGGCCCCCGGTCGATGGCGGCGCTGCTGGCCGAACTGCCCGCCGTGGTCGGTCTGCCCGGCTGGGTCGGCTACCGGGCGGTGTTCCGGCACACGCTCGCTCCGACGCCGCTGCCGGACCACGGGGAGTGGGTCGACGCGGCGGATCCGGTGGTGCCGCGCTGGCTGCGCCCGTTCGGCGGCGAGGTGCTGGTGGCGCGGGACTCCGACGGCGGTTACCTCGCCGGAGCGGGCATCAAGCGGCACGACGGCTACGGGCACGAGATCGCCGTCGGCACCGAACCGGCGGGCCGGGGCCGGGGGCTGGCCCGCCGGCTGGTGGCACAGGCGGCCCGGCGGGTGCTGGACGAGGGGGCCGTGCCGACGTACCTGCACGATCCCGGCAACGTCGCGTCGGCCCGGGTCGCCGAGGCCGCCGGCTTCGCCGACCGTGGCTGGTCCGCCTACGGGCTGGAGCGGGTGGACCGGCCGCCGGCCCCGTGAACCAGGCCCCGTGAACCAGGCCCCGTGAACCCACGTCCGTCCGAAGGGGACGGTCGCGGTCGGCCGCACGGACCGTGGACCCGCGCCCGGGGTCCACGGTCCGCGGCTCTCCCAGGCCGAGGTCCCGTCCAGTGGGTGGCACCGTCGGTGGTGCAGATAACGCTACGTAGCCGCGCCGATCGCGACAAGACTTCGGTGGACCTGTCCGAAGTGCCCGTTCGGCGGATCCGCCCTGGTGGGGATCAAGATATGTGCGGTATGCGCCCGGTCGGCACCCCGCCCGCCGGTGACGGTCGGTACGGGCCACCCCCGCCGTCGCCGTCGCAGTCGTCGTGGCCGTCTCAGGCGGTGGCGGTGGCGGTGAGCCGGAGGGCCTCGGCGGCGGCCCGGCCGTTGGCGTGGCTGGCGCCGTACGTGGTGACGAAGGCGCGTACGCCGGCCGGGCGCCAGCCGGAGGGCCAGCCCATCTCGACAACTGTCACCGGATGGCTGCCGGCCAGCGCCTCGACCAGCTCGGGGCCGCCCGGCAGCCGGTGCAGGTGCCGGCCGACCAGCACGATCGGCCGGCCGGCGGCCCGTTGCCGCAGCGCCTCCGGGTCGGTCTCGGTGGCGACCACCCGCAGCTGCTCGGCGCCGTCCAGGTGCGGCCCGAGCCCCCACGGCACCCGGCCCTCCGCGATCGTGGCGGTGGAGAAGAGCTGCACCACGAGCGGTACGCCCAGCCCGTCGAGGCTGCCCTCGACCCGGACGGCTCGGCGCGCGGCGGCGTACCCGAGGTCTGTTCCGGCGGCCCGGACCGGGGCGGCGGCCCGGGTCCAGGCGGCGAGTGCGGCGGTCCGCCCGGCGGCCTGCTCGACCCGGGCGAGGTCGAGCCGGCCGTCGCGCAGCGCGGCGGTGACCTCGGCGACCACCAGCTCGACGAGTTCGGCGTCGACCTGGGCGCCGATGCAGAGCAGGTCGGCTCCGGCGGCGAGTGCCCGGACCGCACCCGGCCCGACGCCACCGGCGGCCACCGCCGCGCCCCGCATCTCCAGCGCGTCGGTGAGCACCGTGCCGGTGAAGCCGTATTCGCAGCGGAGCAGGTCGCCCAGCACGGCGGGGCTGAACGTGGCCGGGGCGTCGCCGGTGAGCGCGGGTACCCGGATGTGCGCGGTCATGATCGCCTTGACGTCCGCCGCGATCACCGCCGCGAAGGGCGGCAGGTCGCGATCCCTGAGCAACGCCACGGGTACGTCCACAGTGGGCAGTTCGAGGTGCGAGTCCGCGACGGTGGCGCCGTGTCCGGGGAAGTGCTTGGCACAGGCGGCCACCCCGGCCGACTGGAGCCCGGTGACCGCGGCGCCGGCGTGCCCGGCGACCCGGGTCGGGTCGGCGCCGAACGCCCGGGTGCCGATGATCGGGTTGTCGTCGGCGGTGTTGACGTCCACGGTCGGTGCGAGGTCGAGGTTGACCCCGACCGCCGCCAGGTCGTTGCCGATCGCGTGGTAGACCCGCTCGGTCAGCCCGACGTCGTGCACCGCGCCGAGCGCGGCGTTGCCCGGGTAGGGGCTGCCGGTGGCGTGCGCCAGCCGGGTGACGTCGCCGCCCTCCTCGTCGATCGCGATCAGTACGTCCGGCCGGGCCGCCCGCAGCGCGGCGGTGGCCTCGGCGAGCTGGTCGGGATGCTCGACGTTCCGGCCGAACAGGGTGTGTCCGGCCAGTCCCTCGGCGACCAGGTCCAGTGCCCAGTCGGGCGGGCTGGTGCCCGGGAAGGCGGCGAGCAGCGTACCCAGCACCAGCCGGCGTACTCCTGGATCGGTCGGCACGTTCCTCCCCCTTCGGCCCTTCCCCGGCTCCGAGTGTCGCACCGGGGTGGGCCGTCTCGTGGCCAAGCGGTACCGGATCGGCTCAACACCCGCGGCTCGTCGGCCCACTACGCTACGGCTACTTCCCCGAAAGTTAGCCTAGCTATTAGGAAAGCTTCTTAAGCAAGAGGGCCACGACCAGAGGACGATGCATGGCGAGCACCCGGCTACCTGGCACCCCCCGCCTGCTCCGCGCGCTCAACGACCGGGCCGCGCTGGAGCTGCTGCTCTCGCGCGGGCCGCTCACCCGGGCGCAGCTCGGCGAGCTGACCGGGTTGTCCAAGGTCACCGCGTCCCAGCTGGTGGAACGACTGGAGGAACGGGGGCTGGTCAGCCGGGTCGGTGAGCAGGCCGGCGGACGCGGCCCGAACGCGCAGCTCTACGCCGTCCGGCCGGGCACCGCACACGTGGTCGGCGTCGACGTCGGGCCGGACCGGGTGGTGGCCGCCTGCGCCGACATCACCGGCGAGGTGATGGGTCGGGTCGAGCAGTCCACCCGGGACACCGACGACCCGGTGGGGGTGGTGCACAACGCGGTTGTCCGGGCGGCCAGCGACGCCGGGGCGGAGCTGCCCAGCGTCCGCCGGGTGGTGCTCGGCACGCCCGGCCTGGTCGACCCGGCCACCGGGGACATCACCTTCGCCTTCAACCTGCCCCGCTGGCACCGGGGGCTGCTCGCCGCACTCCGCGAGGACCTGGACACCCCGGTGGTCTTCGGCAACGACGTCAACCTGGCCGCGGTCGCCGAGGCGGAGTCCGGCGCGGCGCGCGGGGTGGACGACTTCGTACTCGTCTGGCTCGGGGTCGGCGTCGGTCTGGCCATCGTTCTTGGCGGCCGGCTGCACCACGGCAGCACCGGCGCGGCCGGCGAGATCGGCTACCTGCCGGTGCCCGGCGCCGACATCCCCCGGGACGCCTCCCGGCGGGCGAAACCGGCGTTCGGTCAGCTTGCCGGCTCCGAGGCCCTCCGGGCGGTGGCCCGTGAGCACGGCTTCCGGGCCGGCTCGGCGCCGGACGCGATCCGGGCCGCCATCGCGGCCGGCACCGAGGGCGGTCCGGTGCTCGACGAGGTCGCCCGGCGCCTGGCGCTCGGGGTGGCCAGCAGCTGCGTGGTGCTCGACCCGCCGCTCGTGGTGCTGGCCGGCGAGGTGGGTCAGGCCGGCGGCACCGCGCTGGCCGAGCGGGTGCAGCACGAGGTCGCCGCGATCACCCTGGTCACGCCCCGGGTGGTGCCGACCGGGCTTACCGAGGAGCCGGTGCTGCGCGGGGCGCTGCGGATGGCGCTGGACGCCGTCCGGGACGAGGTCTTCGGCTCCACGCTCGGCTGAACCGCCGCACCGTCGGGTGCCCATCCCGGAGACGCGTCGCGCTGGCATGAAGATATCTTTCGTTACCTGCCGGTCATATGCAAGGTCTCGACATAGACGATTGTGAGGCTATACCGTACGGCCACCGCGTCCCGACCCTCGGGACGTCCCTGCTCCGGGGAGGAGTGACGGTGACCGTTCGGTACCCCCATCCGCGCCCGAGCCAGCTGCTCGGCGCCACCCTGATCGCGTCCCTCGCCATCGGCCTCACCGGTCAGCCCGCGCTGGCCGGCCGACCTGCTCCCGCCGACCCGCCGGCCGCCGCCGGCCCGGCCACGGCGACCGGAAAATCCGCCGCCGCCCTCGACACGGCGGCGACCGGGAAACTCGCCGCCGCCTTCGAGACGGCTGCCACCAGGTACGACGTGCCCCGCGACCTGCTGGTGGCGCTCGGCTACGCAGAGACGCACCTGGACGGGCACGCCGGGGCGCCCAGCGCCTCCGGCGGCTACGGCGTCATGCACCTGACCAGCAACCCGAAGCTGCGCACCCTGGACGAGGCGGTGGCCCTGACCGGCCTGCACCGGGACAGGCTGCGCACCGACCCCGCCGCCAACGTCACCGGCGCGGCGGCGGTGCTGCGCTCCTACGCCGACGCCGCCGGACTCACCCCGACCCAGCGCCGCGACGTCGACCACTGGTACGGCACCGTCGTCCGGTACGGCGGCGCCAGCACCCCGGCCGTCGCCCGGCTCTACGCCGACACCGTCTACGACCTGCTCGGCTCCGGCATCGACGCCGCCACCGCCGACGGGCCGGTACGGGTAGCCGCCCGCGCCGTCGCCCCGGACCGGGGTGCCCTGCGCGACGTCGCCCCGCTCGGCAGCCCCGCCGGGATGGGCGTGATGAGCACCGACTACGGGCCGGCGGCCTGGGCGCCGGCACACTCGGCCAACTACACGGTCGCCAACCGCGAGTCGACGTACCCGATCAACTACGTCGTCATCCACGTCACCCAGGGGTCGTACGCCGGCTCGATAAGCTGGTTCCAGAACCCGGCCTCGCAGGTCAGCGCCCACTACACGATCCGCTCCTCGGACGGCGCGCTGACCCAGTCGGTGCGGGAGAAGGACGTCGCCTGGCACGCCGGCAACTGGACCTACAACACCCAGTCGATCGGCATCGAACACGAGGGCTACGTCAGCCAGCCCTCCTGGTTCACCGACGCCATGTACCGCTCCTCGGCGGCGCTGACCCGGCACCTCTGCGACAGGTACGGCATCCCGAAGGACCGGTCCCGGATCATCGGGCACAACCAGGTGCCCGGCGCCACCCACACCGACCCGGGGCCGCACTGGAACTGGACCTACTACATGCAGCTCGTCACCGGCTCGACCCCACCGCCGACCGGCTGGTCGCAGACCGTCGACAACTCCACCGCCGGCCGGTTCACCGCCAGCACCGGCTGGGGCACCTCGACGTACTCGTCCCAGAAGCAGGGCGCGGACTACCGGTTCGCCGACCCGGTCGAGGCGAGCGACCCGGCCTGGTACAGGGTGGCCATCCCGGAGACCGGCAGCTACCGGGTGGAGGCGTGGTATCCGGACGACCCCGGCTACAACAGCTCGGCGCCGTACATCATCGCCACCACCACCGGCAACCAGACCGTCTACGTCGACCAGCGCTCCGGCGGCGGCGCCTGGCGCAACCTCGGCACCTTCACCCTCGCCGCCGGTGACGCGAACAGGGTGGCGGTGAGCCGGTGGACCGGCGGCACCGGCCTGGTCATCGCCGACGCCATCCGGGTCAGCCGGGTCTGAGTGGTAGGGACGGGTCCCCGCTTGGCGTTCCGGTTGGAGCGGGGGCCCTTCCCTACACACAGCTAGGCGAGGTCGCGGCGGTGGAAGGCGGTGAAGGCGGCGGCGACGGCGAGCACCGTCAGGCCGAGCAGCACGACGAGGCCGGCCGGCCAGAGGATCGAGTACGACGGGTCGCAGGAGCCCGACCCGACCGATCCGGTGCAGTCGCCGGTCAGACCCCAGAGCCGGATCTCGCCGCCTACCCAGGCGATCACGTAACTGCTCAGCATCAGCCTGTCCGGCCGGGCGACGTCGACGATTCCCATCACGATCCGGCCGCCCGCCTCCCACAGCACCGCGTACCCGGCAGCCACGCCGAGCGCCGCCGAGGTGTGCCGGCCCAGCGTGGCCGTGGCGAAGCCCAGCGCGGTAACCATCAGCACCAGCAGCAGTCCCCGGACGGCGGTGGCGGTCAGGTCGGTCCAGAACGCGCCGTCCGGGCTGCCGGGCAGGCCGCGCACCTCCGCGATGAGCCGGAACGTGCCGAGATAGAGCGCGGCGGAGACCACCGACAGCCCCAGTACGCCGGCCAGCAGCGTGCCGAGCTTGGTGCCGAGTACGACCATCCGGCGCGGGCGCCAGAGCAGCAGGTTCGTCATCCCGCCGGAGGTGAGTTCCGCGCCGATGTAGGAGGCGCCGACCAGGAAGCCGAAGAGGCAGAGAAAACCGACCAGGAAGTACGTCAGGTCGAGGATCTGCCGGTCGAAGACGAAGACACCGGTGAGGAAGTCGGAGGCGTCCACCCGGTCCGGAGCCAGCTCGGCACAACCGGCCTGGTATTTCAGCTCCAGCTCGGGTTCGCCGCTGCGGCGCGCTGACAGGCAGTCGGCGTACCAGCGCGCCGCCTCCGCCCGCTGCCGCTCCGCCCGCTCCTCGGCCACCCGGATCTCCACCGCGCTGGGCTGGTGCGACCCGGCCAGCGTGGTGGCGACGGTGATCCCGAACGCGGCGGCCAGCAGCACCACCATGAGTTGCACGAAGCGGCGCGCGGCGAGCCGGCCGAGCTCGGCGCGTACCAGCCTCACGAGTCCGCCCGCCCGCCGTCGTCGCCGACGCTGATCTCCAACGGGTCGTCCGGCGGGTTCTCCGGCCGCACCGACTCGTCCACCTGGCGGGGCAGTCCGGGCCGGGGGCGGGTGCCGGTCAGTTCCAGGAAGACGCTCTCCAGATCGGGGGTGAGCGGGGTCAGCTCGCGCAGCCAGATGCCCTGCTCGGCGAGGAGCCGGCTGATCCGGGCCGGATCGTCCAGCTCGGAGACCACCAGGTGGTCGGCGTGCACCGCCACCGGCAACCCGGCCGCCCGGACGAGTTCGGCAGCCCCGGGCCGGTCGTCGGCGGCGACCCGGACCCGGAACTCGCGGTGGTCGAAGCCGGCCAGCACCTCGCCGACCGGGCCGGCGGCGACCCGCCGACCCCGGGAGATGATCGTCACGTGGTCGCAGACCTGCTGTACCTCGCCGAGGATGTGGCTGGAGACCAGCACGGTCACCCCGGCGGCGGCGAGCTCGCGCATCAGGTCCCGCATCTCCCGGATGCCCGCCGGGTCCAGCCCGTTGGCCGGCTCGTCCAGGATCAGCAGCTCGGGCCGTTTCAGCAGCGCGCCGGCCACCGCCAGTCGCTGCTTCATGCCCAGCGAGTAGCTCTTCACCCGCTCGTCGGCCCGGTCCCGGAGCCCGACCCGGGTCAGCACCTCGTCCACCCGGGCCGGTGGCACGCCACCGGCGACGGCGAGCAGCCGCAGCGTACGCCGGCCGGTGAAGTTGCCGAAGAACTGCGGGCTCTCCACGATGGCCCCGAACCGGTCGACCACGGCGGGCAGCCGCTGCGGCGCAGGCTCGCCGAACAGGGTCATCCGGCCGCTGTCCGCGCGGACCAGCCCGAGCAGCGTACGCAGTGTGGTGGTCTTGCCGGACCCGTTCGGGCCGAGGAAGCCGTGCACCTGACCGGGCTCGACGAGCATGTCGAACCCGTCCAGCGCGGTCCGGCGGCCCCGGCGCACGCTGCTGAACGTCTTGCGCAGGCGGTCGATCTCGATCACCGCAGGCACGTCGTACCTCCCTGCCGAGTGACATCCGACACGGCGCCCCAGCCTACGGCCCGGACGCTGCCCGCAGGGGGAGCGCCGCTGCGTGGTTGGATGGTCGGGTGCGTGATGATCCGGTTTCCGTCCCCGCCGACGCCGGCTCCCCGGCACCGGTACCCCCGGACGTGGTGATCGACTTCCACGGGGTCGCCGTACTCCGTTCCGGCACCGCACTGCTGCGTGACGTGACGTGGCGGGTGTGGCCGGACGAACGCTGGGTGGTCCTCGGGCCGAACGGCGCGGGCAAGACGACACTGCTCAACCTGGCGGCCGGACGGTTGCACCCGACCAGTGGCCTGGTGCACGCGCTCGGCGAGCGGGTCGGGCGTACCGACCTTGCCGAGCTGCGTACCCGGATCGGGTTGACCACGGCGGCGCTGGCCGAGCGGATCCCCGGCGAGGAGCGGGTCCGCGACGTGGTGCTGACCGCCGCCTGGTCGGTGGTGGGCCGCTGGCGTGAGCGGTACGACACGATGGACGAGACCCGGGCCAACGCCCTGCTCGACCAGCTCGGCGTGCTGCCGCTGGCCGACCGCTCCTACGGGACCCTCTCCGAGGGCGAGCGGAAGCGGACCCAGATCGCCCGCGCGCTGATGACCGACCCGGAGCTGCTGCTGCTCGACGAGCCGGCGGCCGGGCTGGACCTCGGCGGCCGGGAGGACCTGGTGGCCCGGCTGGCCGGGCTGGCCCACGACCCGGACGCTCCGGCGATGGTGCTGGTCACGCACCACGTGGAAGAGATCCCGCCGGGCTTCACCCACGCCATGCTGCTGCGCGAGGGCGGCGTCGTGGCGCAGGGCCCGCTCGCCGAGACCGTCACCGGCGAGTACCTCTCCAAGACCTTCGGGGTGCCGCTGGTGGTGGAGCGCTCCGGCGACCGCTACACCGCCCGCGCCGCCTGACCGGCACCGCCCGGGCCACCCGCGCCGGAGCGCGGGTCAGCGGGTGGTGGCCGGTGCTGTCGCCGTGGCGCTGCGGATCATCGGGAGCAGGGTGTCGGCGGCCAGGGTGATCTGGGCGACCGCCGACTGGGCGTCCCGGGGCGGGACGAAGACCACGGCGTCGGCGCTCGCCTTCCGGAGCCGGGTCACCGTCGCCGCGCACTGCTCGACGTCGCCGGCCGTGGTGAACCGGTCGAGATAGTGCTCGGGCAGCGCCGCCGCCAGCGCCTCGGCGCCGGACGAGCCGGCCAGCATCGCGGTGATCTCGTCGGCCAGCTCGGCGTCGGCCGCCGGCAGCGCCCAGCCGCCGGCGAGCTGGGCGGCGAACTCCCGGCGGGCGCTGGCCCGGCCCTCGTCGAAGTCGAGGTGGGCGTAGACGGTCAGCCGGTGGTCGTCGGTACGGCCGGCTTCCCGCCGCCCCTCGTCGATAAGCCCCCGGGCCCACCGCACGTACGCCGGACTGGCGCCCTCGGCCAGGATGGTGCCGTCCGCCACCCGGCCGGACAGCCGCAGCGACTTCTCGGCGCGTACGCCGGTGGCGATCGGGGGCGGCTGCTCCGGCGGGAACTCCAACGCCACCTCGCGCAGCCGGGCGTGCCGGCCGGCGACGCTGACCCGCTCCCCGGCCAGCAGGGCGCGTACCGCCGCCACGGTCTCCGCCAGCACCGCCAGCGGCGACGGGTGGGCGGCGCCGACCTGGCGGACCCAGTCCGGCATGCCGTGGCCGAAGCCGGGCAGGATCCGCCCCGGGAAGAGCCGGGCGAGGTTGGCCAGCTCCATCGCGGTCACGGCAGGATTGCGGAACGCCGCCGGCAGGATGCCGATGCCGATCCTGAGCCGGTCGGTCACCGCCGCGGCCACGGCCGCGCTGGAGACCCCACCGCCGAAGAAGCAGTCCTCGACCACCCACAGCTCGTCGTAGCCGAGCCGCTCCACCAGCCGGGCGTACGCCGGAAGCTGCTCCGGGGCGTTGTCGCAGCGGTACATCACGCCGATCGGCATCTGACCCATGTCTGGCAGCCTGCCAGACGACACCGACGACGGCCGGTTCTAGACTCGACCCGTCGCCGAATCGGGAGGTGCCGCCGGTGAGCCGGCCTCGGGTCGTAGTCATGGGCAGCGCGAACATGGACCTGGTGGTCACCACCGGTGCCCTGCCGAGGCCGGGCGAGACGGTCTTCGGCACCGACTTCGTCATGGTGGCCGGCGGCAAGGGCGCCAACCAGGCGATCGCGGCCACCCGGGCCGGTGCCGACGGTGCGCTGCTCGGCGCGATCGGGTCGGACTCGTTCGGCGTGACGCTCAAGGCCCGGATCTCGGCCGCCGGGGTGGACACCGAACGGGTCCGGGTGGTCTACGGCTCCTCCGGGGTGGCGGTGATCACCGTCGACGCCGAGGGCGAGAACACAATCGTGGTCACCCCGGCCGCGAACTCGGCGTTCACCGGCCTGACCGAGAGCGAGCTGACCGCCGTACGCGAGGCGGACGTGCTTGTCGCCCAGCTGGAGATCCCGGTCGGTACGGTGACCGCGGCGGCCCGGGCGGCCCGCTCCGCCGGTACCCGGGTGCTGCTGAACGCGGCGCCCGCCCAGCCGGTACCGGTCGAGCTGCTGGACTGCGTCGACCTGCTGGTGGTCAACGAGGCCGAGGCACGGGCGATCACCGGACGCGGTCAGGAGGACCCGGCGGCGCTGTTGGCCGTGGTGCCCCGGGCGGTGCTGACCCTGGGCCGGCACGGTGCCTGGTACGGCGACCGCGAGGGCACCGCCGTGCACGTACCCGCGGTCAAGGTGGACCTGGTCGACTCCACGGGCGCCGGTGACGCCTTCACCGGCGCGCTCGCGGTCGCCTGGGGCGAGGGCCGGGAGCCGCTCGACGCGGTGCGCTGGGCGAGCGCCGCCGGTGCCGCCTGTGCCCGCCGGCTCGGCGCCTCGGTCTCGCTGCCACTCCGGGCCGAGATCGACTCCCTCTATGCCGCCGGGGGTTGATCCCGGACGCACACCGGCTTCGGGGGTTGATCGGAGGGCGCACGATGGAGGCATGGTGCGATTCGTGCTCAACCTGCTCTGGCTGATCTTCGGTAGCGGCATCGCCCTCGCCATCGGGTACGGTATCGCCGCCCTGATCTGCTTCGTGCTGGTCGTGACCATCCCGTTCGGCGTCGCCGCGCTGCGACTGGCCTACTACTCGCTCTGGCCGTTCGGCCGGACCCTGGTGGCGAAGCCCGGTGCCGGGCTCGGCTCGGGGCTGGCGAACGTGCTCTGGGTGGTGCTGGCCGGCTGGTGGCTGGCACTCGCGCACATCGTCGCCGGGATCGCGCTCTGCGTCACGATCATCGGTATCCCGTTCGGCATCGCCAACTTCAAGCTGGTCCCGGCGGCGTTCTGGCCGCTCGGCCGCGAGGTGATGGAGGTCGACGACCTCCGCCGGCCGGGAACGACGACCGCCTCGGTTCCGGCGAGCTGACGCCGTCCGCCCATCGGACGGCCGGGTCGGGCGGCGGTCCGGTGCGCCTGACGCCGTCCCCCGCAGGGCGGCCGGATCGGGCGGCGGTCCGGTCCGCCCGGTGCCGGGTCAGGCGGTGCCGGGCAGTGCGGCGCGACTGCGGCGCAGGAAGTCGCGCTCGACGGCGTTGCCGGTCAGCGCGGCGGCCGCGTCGTAGGCGGCGGCTGCCTCGGCGGTACGGCCAAGCCGGCGCAACAGGTCGGCCCGGACGGCGTGGAAGACGTGGTAGGTGTCGAGGTCGAGGGTGTCGACCAGGTCGAGTGCCGGGGCCGGCCCGGCGACCTCGGCGAGCGCGACCGCGCGGTTCAGCGCCACGACCGGGCTCGGACCGATTGCCATCAGGTGGTCGTAGAGCCGCAGAATCTGACCCCAGTCCGTCTCGGCGGCGGTCGCCGCCTCGCTGTGCACCGCGTTTATCGCCGCCTGGATCTGGTACGGCCCCGGCCGGTCCCGCCGCAGGCAGCGCCGGACGAGTGCCTGCCCCTCCGCGACGAGCCGCCGGTCCCAGCGGGTACGGTCCTGCTCGGCCAGGCGCACCAGGGCGCCGTCCGGATCGGTGCGGCTCGGCCGGCGCGACTCGACGAGCAGCATCAGGGCGAGCAGCCCCAGCACCTCCGGCTCGTCCGGCATCAGGTCGGCGAGCAGCCGGGCGAGCCGGATCGCCTCCACGGCGAGGTCCGGCCGGTCGAGCCGGTCGCCCGCACTGGCGGTGTACCCCTCGTTGAAGACCAGGTACAGCACGGCGAGTACCCCGGGAAGCCGGTCCGGCAGGTCAGCCTCGGCCGGCACCCGGTACGGGATGCGGGCGGCCCGGATCTTGCCCTTCGCGCGTACCAGTCGCTGCGCCATCGTCGGTTCGGGGACCAGGAAGGCGTGCGCGATCTGCGCGGTGCTCAGCCCGCCCAGCAGACGCAGGGTAAGCGCGACCCGGGCGGCCGGGGAGAGCGCCGGATGGCAACAGGTGAAGATCAGTCGCAGCCGCTCGTCCGGCACGGGATCCTCCTCGGCGGGTGTGCCGTCGGCGTACGCTGCCGGCTCGTCCGGGTTGTGCAGCAGGGCGGCCTGGACGTGCCGTTCCGCCCGGGTCGACTCCCGGCGCAGCCGGTCGACGGCCCGGTTCCGGGCGGTGGTGATGATCCAGCCGGCCGGGCTCGCCGGCACCCCGTCGACCGGCCACCGAAGGATCGCGGTGGCGAAGGCGTCCTGCACCGCGTCCTCGGCGAGGTCGATGTCGCCGAGGACGCGGATCAGGACGGCGACCGACCGGCCGTACTCGGCGCGGAACGCCTGCTCGACGTCGGCGACGGTCGCCTTGGCGGGTGGTTCAGGCACCGGGTGGGTCGCAACTGTCGGCCTCGTCGGCCAGTGGCCGTACCTCGATCGGCAGCAGCCCGATCGCGCGGGCGAGCTTCGCGCCCCACTCCAGCGCGGCGTCGAGGTCGGGAGCCTGGATGACGGTGAAGCCGCCGAGATGCTCCTTGCCCTCGGTGTACGGCCCGTCGGTGACCAGCACCTCGCCGTCGCGCGGCCGGAGCACCGTCGCGGTGCTCGCCGGGTGCAGACCGGCGGAGAAGACCCAGGCACCGGCGGCCTTCATCTCCTGGTTCAGGGCCGCCAGGTTCGCCATGATCGGGTCGAGGATCTCGGGGCCCGGCGGGTCGCCGTCGCCCTGGTAGATGCTGAGCAGGTACTGCTGCATGTCCGCGAACCTCCCGGTCGGTGCCGCCGGCACCCTGCCGGCGGCCTCTCCACATCTACACGTTCGGCACCCGGCAGAATCGACACCACCACCGCACGGATTTTTCCGCGTCGGCCGGCGCAGCGTCGATCCGCGCCGGCCGGCACAGCGTTGAGCAGGGACGAAACGGTTTCGTAACGGGGTCTTGACGGGTCGCGGGCAGCGGAGCAGGGTTCCGCCGGAGGTGGATCAGCATGACGGGTGGATCGGACCAGGTCCGGGTGGCGGTGGTCGGCAGCGCCAACCTGGATCTGGTGGTGTCGACTCCGACGCTGCCCCGGCCGGGCGAGACGGTGCTCGGCGGCGCGTTGCGGACCATTCCCGGTGGCAAGGGCGCCAACCAGGCGGTGGCGGCGGCCCGGGCCGGGGCCCGGTGCGACTTCCTCGGCGCGGTCGGGCAGGACGGCTTCGCCGACCAACTCCGCGCAAACCTGGCCGACGCCGGGGTGGACCTGCGGCGGTTGCGTACCGTGCCGGGGCCGTCCGGGGTGGCCCTGATCGCGGTGGACGCCGACGCGGAGAACCTGATCGTGGTGGCACCGGGCGCGAACGCCGAGCTGACCAGCCTGGACGCGGACGACCGGGCCGCCGTGGAGGCGGCGGACGTGCTGCTGTGCCAGCTGGAGGTGCCGCTGCCGGCCGTCACCCAGGCGTCCCGGTGGGGCCGGAGTGCGGGTACCACCGTGGTGCTGAACGCCGCACCGGCCCGGCGGCTGCCGGCGGAGCTGCTCGACGCGGTCGACGTGCTTGTGGTCAACCAGGTCGAGGCGGCGATGGTGGCCGGACTGGCGGCCGACACCGCCGTCGACGCCCTGCTGGACGCGTTGCTGGCCCGGGTCCCCCGGGTGGTGCTGACTCTCGGCGCCCGGGGCGCCGGTTACGCCGACCGGTTCGGCCTGCGGCTGGCTGTCGAGGCGCCCGCTGTCGAGGCGGTGGACACCACGGCTGCCGGAGACGCCTTCACCGGCGCGTTCGCGGTGGCCTGGGCACAGCGTCGCGGTCCGGTCGAGCCGGCGACGGTGACGGCGGCGCTGCGTTGGGCCTGCGCGGCCGGCGCCGCCTGCGCCCGCCGGCCCGGTGCCTCCACCGCGCTGCCCAGCCGGGACGAGATCGACACCCTATATGCCGAGAGCTATCCAGAGTCGTCATGACGGCCCGGGATGCCGGCCCGCTCGCGGCGGCCGCCCGGCTCGTGATCAGGCGGGCGGTTGTGGATAACCTCGTGCGGACTCGGGCCTGCTCGTCGACGAGCGATGGATGAACCCGGGCCGACCCGGTTCGGGTGGTGCGGACGATCCGGTTACCAGAGGGTGCCCTCCCCGCCAACAGCCGGTGCGTCGACGGCGCGCCCTTCACCACGTACTACACCGCCTACGACGAGTTCTACCGGGCACGGGCCACGTATTACGAGGTGCCGCAGGCGGCGGGCGAGGAGCTGGCCCGCATCTACGACTTCGAAGTGATGTACAACCGCGACGGGACGATCCAGTCGACCGGGATGTCCGACGGCGGTGGGTTGCCGTTCGAGAGCATCGCCTACACGTATGACGACCTGCAGCGTCTGACGTCCTTCACCTGCGACGACCCGTACCTGACCCATGTGGACTACTCGGGGACCGGCGACGTCCTGCAGTCCGAGGTGTCGTTCGGAACGAAGAGGGTCTGGTCGACGTACGAGTTCGAGCAGGGCACCAAGCGGCTGAGCCGGCAGCGGCTCGACCGGAGCGCGGCACCGATCGTCGACATCGACGCCCGCTACGACTACGACCCGGCCGGCAACATCAAGCGGATCGCGGACACGCCGAGCGGTACCCGGGACGTCCAGTGCTTCAGCTACGACTACCTGCGCCGGATGGAGCGGGCCTGGACCTCGGCCAGCACCGCGACCGACCCGTGTGCCGGCGGCCCGACCACCACCGGTGTCGGTGGGATCGCCCCCTACCACCACTCGTACACCTACGACCTTGTCGGCAACCGGAAGACCGAGACACAGCATGCGGTAGCCGGCTCGGCGCAGCGGACGAGGAACTACGAGTACCCGCAGCCGGGGCAGCCGCAGCCGCACACGTTGACCCGGATGACGGAGACGGACGCGACCGGAAGCCGGCTGCACGACTACGAGTACGACGACTCCGGCAACACGACCAGGCGTAACGCTCCGGGCAAGGACCAGACGCTGGTCTGGGACGCCGAGGGCAATCTGGCCTCGGTGACCGAGGCGGGCAAGACGACCAGCTTCGTCTACGACGTCGACGGCTCCCGGATGCTCCGCAAGGAGCCCGGCGCTACCACGCTCTACCTGCCCGGCATGGAACTGCGGCTGGACCACACCACCCGGGTCGTCGACGGAACCCGCTACTACCAGGTCCCGGGTGGCGGCACGATCGTCCGCCGGATCAACGGGCTGTCCTACATCGCACCGGACCACAACGGCACCGGGCAGGCGTCGGTCGACGCTGCCGGCGGCGTGGTGCACCGGCGGTCGACGCCGTTCGGTGAGGCGCGCGGCGCTCAGCCCACCCCTGGTCAGTGGCCTTCGGAGAAGGGGTTCGTCGGCGGTAACCAGGACTCGACCACGGGGTTGGTGAACATCGGGGCCCGGGAGTACGACCCGGCCATCGGCCGGTTCATCTCGGTCGACCCGATCATGGACCTCACCGACCCGCAGCAGATGCACGGCTACACCTACTCCAACAACAACCCGGTCACCTTCAGCGACCCCACGGGATTGAAGTTCGACTGTGGTGGCGGGACGGGCTGGACCAGCTGCACGAATCCCGATGGCAGCACCAGCATCGGGCCTGGTCCGGAGTTGACCGGCGAGCAGAAGAAGCAGTACGACAAGGCGCTCGACGGGATCCGTAAGCGGAACAAGTGCCAGGCGAGTTTCTGGTGCCGCAACAGGGCAAGATCGCTGGTGCGGCGGCGGGCATCGTGGTCGGGGTCGGTTGCGGGCTGGCGATCGGTTGGACCGGAGCGGGTGCGGTCGCCTGCGGCGCCGCTGCTGGAGCGGTGGGTTCGTTCGTCACCGGCTGGATGGACGGCCAGCGCGGCTGGGACCTGGCCCTCATGACCGGGGCCGGAGCTTTGCTCGGCGGGTTGACTGGTGGCGCCCTATCGGCAGTCGGTGCGGGTGTAAAGGGGGCCGTCGGGGCTGGCATCGGCGGGCGAGCCGGCGGATTCGCCAACGGTTTCAAGAACGAGGTCAAGAACATCGTCGGCAAGGGTTGTAAACACAGCTTCGATCCCGACACGCCTGTTCTGATGGCCGACGGCAGCACCAAGCCGATCAAGGACGTCAAGACGGGCGACAGGGTCCTCGCGACTGATCCCGAGACAGGCGAGACGACTGGGAAGAAGGTCGTCGCTACCCACGTCAACATCGACAAGGATCTCGCCGACGTCACCGTCGTCGATCCGAAGACTGGGGCCAGGGCCACCCTGCACACGACCCAGTCGCACCCGTTCTGGAACGACACAGCAGAGACATGGACCGACGCCAAGGGCCTACGGTCAGGCGACCGGCTCGCATCTCCGGGGAGGGTGATGGCCCCAGCCGTCCTCTCGGTCAGTGCCTGGGACGGCACGGCGGAGATGCGCGACCTTACCGTTGCCGAGGTCCACACGTATTATGTGATGGCGGGCGGCACCCCGGTCCTGGTACACAACTGCAACAAGAATCAGGGCGTCTATATTTTTGACGATGTGAGTAAGCCGGATCACGTGTATGTCGGGCAAACTAACAACTTCAGGAGGCGCCTCGGTGAGCACATGGGCAAGGGGCGACTGAGTGATCCCAAGGATGCCATCTGCATCCATGTATGCGGCAGTGAAGACGATCTCAAGGTTATGGAGTTTATCATCAAAGATCAATTGCAAGAATACGGACTGAAGCTAAGTAGTCCAATTGAGCCAAACACCAGGAACGTTTATAATAGTCTTCGGCGATTTATCCAAAAACCCCTTTTTCGCATGCCGGATGGGGAGAGCTGATTGCCATGATTACGATATTCTTGCCAACTATCGTAGGTGTACGTGGTGGGTAGCTGGGGTGAGCGCATATTTGATGATGACGAGGCGGCGAACTTCTCCTATCGGCTCGATGACCTCGGCGAGGAAGATCGGACGGCCTGCTTGAAGTCGGCGCTTGAGGCGGTTGCCTCGAAGGGGTGTCGCTTTGAGGGACGCGATGGTGTCCATGCCGTCGCCGCAGCCGCGCTGGTTGCCCGCGGGTTGAAAGGTGGTGATGACTTCAAGTCGGTGATCTGTGGCCCATCAAATCCCATTCCCCCTCCCACTCGTGAGCTTATGGAAATCGCTGAGCGGGCTGTCCTGGTCTTGCTCGACGAGAGATCAAGCACCGATTGGTGGTTTGGTCATGATCTTGATGATCGGTCTTTCAGGTCAATGTTGAATCAATTGCGGACTGTTCTTTCGGGGGGTTTGTCAGGAAATTCGGCTGCGCTTTGGTAGCAACTCAACGGCGTGCTCGTTGAGGGTCCCAACTGCCCTTTGGGGGAGCGGATCTTCTGAAATCTGTCTTTCATCTGCGGGATGGGCAGTACATTGCAACGTATGTGTCGGCTGGGTGTGATCGGTCAAGGTAACCATCGGGCTATGGAGTTGCTCGCGCGTGCTAGAGATCCAAAGAATTGCGAAAGTGATAGACGTATTTGCGCTCGACGTTCGATGAGTCCAGACGGTCCGAGGTCCTGCAGTCGTTGTCGCGAGGTGGCGGTCTTGGCAGATCAGAGGTGGCCGTCCGGCAGCCGAGGACGGCCTTGACTGATAACCGTTGGTGTGAAGTCGTGCAGGTCAGCGGTCGCCGCCGTGCTGCTCGATGGCGCGCGCTGGATCGCCCGGTAGAGCTGTCCGAACCGCAACGTGTCCGAACTGCTTAGCAGCATCGCCTCCTCACCCCGGTGCTGCACCCACAGCTCCTGCACCTTTGCGCCGGTCCTGCGCCGAGTACGCCAGCGACAGCACGCACACCATCGCAACCAGCGGCGGAATCGACAGCAGGAAGATGAGTACGCCCCGCCCGGCGAGCCGTCCCCGGGTCACGGCCGTACCCCGACCCCGCGCGTGCCAGACGTACGACACCTCGGCGACCGGCACAGACCGCCCGTGCACGTGGATCGTCTCGGAGGTAACCCGTACCGTGTCGTCGCGGTAATAGAGCGTCACCGTTCCAGCAAAGCGCGACGCCCCGTGGCGGCGCCACCGATGACCACATTCGGATTCGGGTCAGCCCGAGGAATGGATATGACCACCCGGCAGGCATCAGCCCTTGTTGGCGCCGAGGGTCAGTCCGGCGACGAACTGCCGCTGCAACACGAAGAAGACGATCAGGGTCGGCAGCGCCACCAGGATCGACCCGGCCGCCAGCAGGTTGTAGTCGGTGAAGTAGACCGACCGCAGGTTGTTCAGCGCGCTTGTCACCGGCAACTTGTCGCCGGTGGACATCAGCACCACCGCCCAGAGGAAGTCGTTGTAGATCCAGGCGAACTCGAGGGTGCCGAGCGCACCGAGCGCCGGCCGGACCAGCGGCAGCACCACCTGCCAGTACTGCCGCCACACCCCGGCCCCGTCCACCGTCGCCGCCTCGATCAGCTCGCGCGGGACGGTGTCCATGTAGTTGCTCAGCACGAAGACGCAGAACCCGGTCTGGAAGGCGACGTGGATCGCGATGATCCCCCAGTACGAGTCGTAGACCAGTTCCGACGGCCAGCTCATCCACCACGGCAGCGGCAGCTTGGTGTACATCAGGTAGAGCGGGGTCAGCACCACCTGCTGCGGCAGCAGGTTGCCGGCGGTGAACAGGATCAGTAGCAGCCGCCCACCCGGCAGCCGGCGCCGCGAGATCAGGAACGCCACGAACGAGGCGAAGAAGAGCGTCAACACCACCGCCGGTACGGCCACCAGCAGGGTGTTCAGGAAGTGCCGGGGCAGGTTGCCGCCCTGCCACGCCTGCATGTAGTAGTCGAAGTTGAGCGTCTTCGGCAGCGAGAAGTATCCCTCGGCGGCGGTCTCGGCATACGGCCGCAGCGACGCGTAGAGCGGCAGCAGCAGCGGGACGAGCCAGCCGAGCGCCACCACCCAGAGGAAGATCCGGATCGCCACCCGCCACGGCCCCACCGGCCGCCGGCCGCGCCTGCCGACAGCCGCACCAGCCCTGCCAGCGGTAGCAGTCGCGCCAGTCGCGCTCCGGTCGACGTTCACGCCTCGTCCCCCCGCCGGAAGACCTGCACCAGGTAGACCGCGATGAAGCCGGTCGAGATCAGCAGCAGGATCACCGCGATCGCCGACCCGTACCCGATCCGGCTGGCCTCCCCGACGATGTTGTCGGTGACCAGCACCGAGAGCAGCTCAAGGCCGTTCCGCCCCCGGTTGATCGCGTAGACGATGTCGAACGCCCGCAGCGCCTCGATGACGGTGATCACCAGCACGATCACGTTTACCGGGCGGAGCGTCGGCAGCACCACCCGGAAGAAGGTCTGCACCTCGTTCGCCCCGTCGATCGCGGCGGCCTCCTTCAGCGTCGGGTCGACGGCCTTCAGCCCGGCCAGGTAGAGCAGCATGACGTAACCGACGTGCCGCCAGCCGACGAGCAGCAGCACCGACCAGAGGTTTATCGACGGGTCGCCGAGCCAGTCGACCGGGTTGTCCGTCCGGCCGAGGATCGCGTTCGCCGCACCGTAGTCGCGGGAGAAGAGGAGCTGGGCGATGAAGCCGACCACCGCGAGCGAGAGCACCACCGGCAGGTAGAAGGCGGTCTGGTAGAAGCGGGTGAACCGCATCTCGCGGTCCAGCAGCACCGCCAGGAAGAGCCCGAACGGGGTGGCGACCAGGCCGAGGAAGGCGAGCCAGAGCAGGTTGTGCCGGACCGCCGGCCAGAACGGCGGATAGTTGCTCGTGATATTGACGTAGTTGTCCAGCCCGACCGGCCGGATCTCGCCGAGCCCGTCCCAGGAGGTGAAGGACAGCCCGATCGAGGCGAGCGTCGGACCCCAGATCAGCGCCAGCTCCAGCAGCAGCGGCAGGCCGAGCAGCAGCGCGACCACCGCGACGTCGCGCGGCGTGAACCGGCCGATGCGGCGCCGTCGTCGCCGGCCGGCTGATCCGGGTACGTCTCCAGCCCGTCCTGCCTCGACCGGCCGGGCCGTCGGAGTCGGCGTCGGGATCGGCGTCTGAGTCACCGGCGGAGCCAGTCGCTTCAGGAGGCGAAGATGGTCTTCTTCTGCGCCTCGATCCGTCGACACAGCCCGTCGACGTCGTTCGGTGAGTTCAGGAAGCTCTGCAACGACGGGATCATCACGGTGCTGGCGAAATCCGGCCGGGTGTCCCGGTCAAGGAACTGGGAGATCTGCTTCGCCCCGCCGACCAGCTCGACCGCCTTGCGCTGCAGCGCGCTGTAGCCGCTGGTGTCGGTGCCGTTGTGCGTGCCGACGTTGTTCGGGTCGCTCTTCAGGTACGCGTTCTGCGCGTCGGCACCGGCCAGGTAGCGGAGCAGTTGCTTCGCCCCGTCGACGTTCTTCGCCTTGCTGGAGATCATGAAGCCGTCGATCGGCGCCTCGACCGCGTCCTGCCCGTGCGCCTCGACGATCTGCGGGAACGGGAAGAAGTCAAGGTCGGCCGCGACCTCGCCCTGGAACTGCTGGCCGACGAACATGCCGAGCAGGTACATCCCGGTCTTCTTCTGGCCCAGCGACTGCGCCGCCTCCTGCCAGGTCCGGCCGTTCGCCCCCGGCTGGCAGTGCGGCAACAGCTCCCGCCACAGCGAGAA
Source organism: Plantactinospora sp. WMMB782 (assembly GCF_049179135.1). Taxonomy (NCBI): domain Bacteria; kingdom Bacillati; phylum Actinomycetota; class Actinomycetes; order Micromonosporales; family Micromonosporaceae; genus Plantactinospora; species Plantactinospora sp. WMMB782. Next base: position 4,447,220 of record NZ_JBMHMC010000007.1, read on the forward strand.
GACCTGCTTTACCCGACTGTCCTCCCAGGACTCCTTGCCGGCCATCAGGCTGACGTGGAAGTCGTACCCGTTGGCCCGCATGTTGATGTAGTCGAAGGTGCCCATCGCGGGCCAGCCGTCCTTGTCGGCCATGGCGATCGGGATCATCCCTTCCGAGTGCATCCGCACGGCCAGCGCCTTGAAGTCGTCCCAGGTCTTCGGGACCTGGTAGCCCTTCTCCTGGAACACGCTCTTCCGGTAGAAGACCGCCCACGGGTAGTAGTAGAACGGCACGAAGTACTGCTTGCCGTCGCTGCCGGTGGAAGCCTGCTTCATCGCGGCCGAGAAGTCGCCGCCGATCGACTGCCAGAGGTCGGAGATGTCGGTGGCCAGGCCCTGCGCGGCGAAGTACTGCATCCGGAACCCGGAGAACCAGGTGAAGATGTCGTCCGGCGTCGCCTGGAGATAGCGGGTGATGTTCTCCTGGAAGGTGTTGTGGTCGACGGTGTTGATCTTCACGTCGAGGCCGGACCCGGCCAGCACCTCGGCGATCGCCTTCTTCGGCACCTCGTCGGAGTAGTTCGAGCCGAAGGTCACCGCGCCGCCGCCGCTGCCGCCCTCGGAAGGCTTCTCGCAGGCCGCCAGCCCGGCCGGCAGGGCCAGCGCGCCCGCTGCGGACCCGGCGACACCGAGCAGGCGGCGTCGGCTGAGCGGACCCGGCGTGTGCGGGGAAGACATCGGGGGAACGGTTCGGCCGGGCTGTGCAGTCGCCATCGTGTCTCCTCGCGCCGCTGCGGAAGTGACCGACCACCGCTTCGCAACGGCCGATCCGCGCACGAAACCTGTCGGCAACACTAGGAGGATCGGCGGAAGAGGGTCAAGAACTTAGATCAATAGATGCCTGATCCGGCATCGAGGCTCACCCTTCCGGGGCGTGCTGCTCGACGGCGCGCTGGACCGCCCGGTAGATCTGCCCGAACCGCAGCGCGTCCGAGCTGCGCAGCAACATCACCTCGCCGCCCCGGTACTGCACCCACAGCTCCTGCACCTTGACGCCCCGCTCGTACGACCGGTCGAGCCAGTAGAGCGGCAGTTCCAGGAACGGGAGCAGCGCCAGCACCCCGACCACACAGGCCGCCAGCACGATCGCGGCGAGCTGCCACTGCCCCCGGTCCTGGGCCGAGTACGCCAGCGACAGCACGCAGACCATCGCCACCAGTGGCGGGATCGAGAGCAGGAGGATGAGTACGCCCCGCCCGGCGAGCCGGCCCCGGGTCCGGGCCGTACCGGGCCCTCGGGCGTGCCAGACGTACGACACCTCGGCGACCGGCACCGTGCGCCCGTTCGCGTGGATCGTCTCGGAGGTTACCCGTACCGTGTCGTCCCGGTAATAGAGCGTCACCGTTCCAGCAAAGCGCGGTTTGCGGCCTGCCCGCCACCATCACGCAGGGTCGGATTCGGGTCAGGCGCGGCGACGAGCCCCGGCAGGCAGCAACAGCGACGGCGAACTATCCGCCGAGGACGTCGTCGACGGTAGGGGCGGTGACGGCGCGGCGGAGCCAGGTGTCGAGCTGGGCCAGGTCGGTGCAGCCGAGGATCCGCTCGCGGGCCTCGGCCGGCACGGCGACACCGCGCCCGTCGAGCACGGTCAGGATGGCCCGGGCCTCGCCCCGCGCCTCGCCCCGGGCTTCGCCCTGCTCTTCGTGACGGGCGGCAAGTTCACGCAGCAGTTCGCTGCGGTATTCGTATTCCGCGGTGGTGGTCATGAAGGCCTCCCAGCGAGTCCGGGCCGCCGCCGGCAGTCCGGCCAGTACGACGTCATAATACAAGATCGCGGTCTTCCGGCCGACCGCGCGAAGTGCCTCCATCAACGCCGGGAATGTGGCTTCCACCTGGGCATCGTGTCCGTGGCAGATGGCCGAGAGCACGGCCAGCGCCGGGTTGCTCCGGGCCAGCTCGACGTCCACGACCAGCGGTACGTCGTTCGGGGTGAAGATGAACGGCCGCAGTGTCAGGCTCAGCCCGTCGAACTCGAAGAGTCCACGGTATCGTCGGGCGGTCCGGGAATCGGGGCAGTAGACCAGGAGTGCGGCGTCGACGTCCAACTCGGTTTCGAGCTGGGCGACGTAGAGCTTCCAGGTGCGTCGCTTGGTGGCGTCCCAGCGACGTTGGATCTCCAGCACCACGGCGAGCAGTGGCCGGTCGGCCGGGTCGCAGTAGAGCAGCATGCCGTCCGCGTGGTAGGTGCGCGGAACCAGCACCCGGACGTCGGTGGGGTGTGCGCGGGCGTGGTGGTAGTCGGGCACCTTCACGTTGAACACGTTCGTGAGCAGCCAGGCCACCAGGCTCGGGTCGAGCTTGGCCAGGGCGACCGGGGACTCGTGCTCGGCACTGGGCATGGCGGGCACGTTACGAGACGGGTACGACACTCCAGGTGATGTCCGGGGTGACCCTTTGCCGGAGCCGGGCCGCCGCCGCCCGGTCAGCGGTTGCGGCTCGCGGTGGCTCCCGCGTGGGTGGTCTGCTCGACGGCCCGTTCCAGGGCTCGGTAGACCTGGCCGAACCGCAGCGCGTCGCCGGTGCTGAGCAGCCGGACCGGCCTGCCGCGCCACTGCGCCCAGATCTCCAGCCGGTGCGCGCCACGGGTGTATGTGCGGTCGACGTGCTCCAGCAGGTAGTCGGCGACCGGAGCGGCGGCCAGCCCGACCAGGACGGAGGCGCCGACGATCGCGATGGTGACGGTGACCGAGGTGTGCAGGCGTACCGCGACCAGGATGCCGACCGCGGCGGCGAGCAGCGGGCCGGCGAGCGCGGCCAGCAGCGCGCCCCGGCCGGCGAGGGTGCCCCACGACCGGGCGCCCCGGACGTGCCAGACCCGGACCACCTCGACCAGCGGGTAGGCCCGGCCGTCCACCCGGATCGCCTCCGAGGTGATCCGGATCGTGCGGTCGTCGTAGTACGTGGTCATCGCCGTTCCACCTGCCGGTCGGACCTGCTCAGCGTATCCGTAAACGTACCCCGCCGGGGTCGCCGGGAATCCACACCGACCTGCCGGGCCTGCACGAACGCCCGTTAGGGTGAGCCTCGCGACTTCGACGTGGAGGTGGGCTGTGGGCGACTTCGTCCGGGTGGAGACCAACGAGGGCATCGGCACGATCCGGCTGGAGCGGCCGCCGATGAACGCCCTGAACACCGGAGTGCAGGAGGAGTTGCGGGCCGCCGCCACCGTCGTCTCCGCCGATCCCGACGTCCGCGCGGTCATCGTGTACGGCGGGGAGAAGGTCTTCGCGGCCGGCGCGGACATCAAGGAGATGGCCGACATGTCGTACGTCGACATGGCGCAGCGGGCCGCCGACCTCTCCAGTGCGCTCGGTGCGCTCGCCCGGATCCCGAAGCCGGTTGTCGCGGCGATCACCGGCTACGCCCTCGGCGGCGGCTGCGAACTCGCCCTGGCCTGTGACTGGCGGGTGGTCGCCGAGGACGCGAAACTCGGCCAGCCGGAGATCAAACTCGGCATCATCCCCGGTGCCGGTGGCACCCAGCGGCTCGCCCGACTGGTCGGACCGGCTCGGGCCAAGGATCTGATCATGTCCGGGCGGATGGTGGACGCCGCCGAGGCGCTCCGGATCGGCCTCGCCGACCGGGTGGTCCCGGCCGACCGGGTGTACGCCGAGGCGGTGGCCCTGGTCCGGCCGTACCTGACCGGCCCGGCCCAGGCGTTGCGGGCGGCCAAGCTGGCCGTCGACGGCGGGTTGGAGATGGACCTCGCCTCGGGACTGGCCTGGGAGAGCCAGCTCTTCGCCGCGCTCTTCGCCACCGACGACCGGCGGGAGGGGATGGCCGCCTTCGTCGAGAAGCGCCGCCCCGACTTCACCGGCCGGTGACGTCGCCCGAGAAGGCGGGGTAACACCCACCCGGAACAGATGAGTGTTACTCACGTTCTATCCGACCGGCCGGTAACCTCGCAGGGACCACGGCGGACGAGCGGGACCCGGCAGACCCGGCAGGCTGACAGATTCGGCAGACCGGGCAGATCCGGCAGACCGGGCAGATCCGGCAGGTTGGCAGACCCGGCAGACCGGCAGACCTCAGGAGCGGCGATGACGGAACGGATCGAAGGACACGGCGGCGACCTGGCCCTGGCGGCCCTGCGGGCGTACGGGGTGCGGGAGATGTTCACCCTCTCCGGTGGGCACGTCTTCCCGCTGTACGACGCGGCGCACCGTACCGACTTTCCGATCTACGACGTCCGGCACGAGCAGTCGGCGGTCTTCGCCGCCGAGGCGGTCGCCAAGTTGCAGCGCCGGCCGGGGCTGGCCGTCCTCACCGCCGGGCCCGGGGTCACCAACGGGATCTCCGGGCTGACGAGTGCGTACTTCAACGCCTCTCCGGTGCTGGTGCTCGGCGGTCGCGCCCCGGCCTTCCGGTGGGGGGCGGGCAGCCTCCAGGAGATCGACCACGTGCCGCTTGTCGCACCGGTCACCAAGCACGCCGGCACGGTCTGGTCGACCGACGACGTACCGGCTGCGGTCGCGGGGGCGCTGACCGCCGCGCTGACCCCGCACCGGGGCCCGGTCTTCCTGGACCTGCCGCTGGAGGTGATCTTCTCCACCGGTGACGTCGAGCCGCCGGCCGGACCGGAGATCACGCCGCTCGAACCGGACCCGGACGAGGTGGCGAAGGCGGCCGGGCTGATCGCCCGAGCCGAACGCCCGGTGATCATCGCCGGTTCCGACGTGTACGCCGGAAACGCCGTCGAGGCGCTGCGGGCCGCCGCCGAGGCGCTCCGGGTGCCCGTCTTCACCAACGGGATGGGCCGGGGCGCCCTGCCGCCCGGCCATCCGCTCGGCTTCGCCAAGGCCCGCCGGGCGGCACTCGGCGGCGCCGACCTGGTCGTGGTGGTCGGCACCCCACTCGACTTCCGGCTCGGCTTCGGCGACTTCGGCGACGCCACCGTGGTGCACGTGGTGGACGCGCCGAGCCAGCGGGCCGGGCACGTCGCGCCGGCCGTCAGCCCCGCCGGTGACCTGCGACTGATCCTGACCGCCTTCGCCGACCACTCCGGCGAACGGGCCGACCACGAGTCGTGGATCGACGGGCTGCGTACCGCCGAGGAGGCCGCCAGGGCCAGGGACGCGGCGGCGATGGCGGCGGAGAGCGACCCGATCAGGCCGGCCCGGGTCTACGGCGAGTTGCGCCGGATCCTCGCCCCGGACGCGGTCACCATCGGCGACGGCGGCGACTTCGTCTCGTACGCCGGGCGCTACCTGGAGCCCGCCCAGCCCGGCACCTGGCTCGACCCCGGCCCGTACGGCTGCCTCGGTACCGGCATGGGCTACGCGATGGGGGCCCGGATCAGCTACCCGGACCGGCAGATCTGCGTGCTGATGGGCGACGGTGCGGCCGGCTTCTCGCTGATGGACGTCGAGTCGCTGGTCCGGCAGAAGCTGCCCGTGGTGATCGTGGTCGGCAACAACGGCATCTGGGGCCTGGAGAAGCACCCTATGCGCGGCATGTACGGCTACGACGTCGCCGCCGACCTCCAGCCCGAGCTGCGCTATGACCAGGTGGTGACCGCGCTCGGCGGTGCCGGTGAGACGGTGGCGAAGGCCGCCGACCTCGGGCCGGCCCTGGAACGGGCCTTCGACGCCGGCGTGCCGTACCTGGTGAACGTGCTGACCGACCCCGCCGACGCCTACCCGCGCTCGTCCAACCTCGCCTGACCGGCGAGAACGGCCCACGGGCAGAACAGCTAACCGGTGCTCCGTCGGCGGTCGGCGAGCCGCTGGGTCGGGTCGATCCACCAGTCGGCCGGCCCGAACGGTGGCGCGGGCGGCCCGGCCTCGTCGGGCCGGGTGGCCGGGGCGGGGCGGCTGGCGGCCAGGTCGGGTCGGGTGGCCGGGTCCGGTTGCGCGGACAGTCCGGTGGCGGCGGGTTCGGCGACCACGGTCAGTTCGGTGACCCGCAACGGCGGATGCCCGGCCCGGCCCGCCCGGTCGTCGAATGCCCGCCCCGGGTTCCGGCCGGCCGGGTCGGGACGATCCGGGTCGCGGGCGACGAGCAGCGGCAGCAGCAGTACGCCGAGGACGTACGGGGCCGTCATGTAGCGGGCAGCCTGCGCGTTGTTGACGGCCAGTACCGAGAGCTGGTTGCCGAGGCTGAGCGTGGCCAGGGCGAGCAGGGCCGGGTCGCGCCGGCGCCAGGCCAGCAGCCCGACCGTCAGGTACGCCAGATAGGCCCAGGTGGCGCCCCGCCACAGCAACCACTCGGGCTGGCCGACCCGGCGGGCGAGCAGGTCCGCCACCTCAGCCGTCCGTTCGCCGAGCGGCCGGCTGTACGCCACGGCGAGTACCTCCGGCCGCTGGAATCTCGGATCACGTTCCAGGTAGATCGGCAGCGCCCAGGCGGTCGGGTTGGCCCGCAACCCGCCGGCCGGGGCGGGCCGCCAGGCGATCGAGCCCCGGCACAGCCGGGCGTCCAGCACGACCTGCGGAGACCTGCGCACCAGCCGCCACCAGGCGGACAGCAGCTCGTCGGTGTGCGCGGCAGCCGCCGCACGGTCGAAGTCCGGGTGGTAGACGGTGGAGTCGACCGTGTAGCAGGCCGCCGACTGCCGCCAGTGCGCCAGCGGGGCCAGCCTCGTCAGCAGGGCCAGGTCGGCGGCGGAGAACTCGGCCGGGTGCCTGGCGTACCCGACCGCCAGGTCGGCGATGACCGCCTCGTAGGCCACGATGGACCCGCTGTCGCGTACCCCGAGGGCGGGTAGCAGGGCCCAGTTGGTCAGCAGGGCGACCGTGCCGGCCAGTACCCCGGCGAGCAGCAGCCGGATCGCCGCCCCGCGCCGCAGCAGCAGGGCCAGCAGCACGGTGACGATCGCGACCACCACGAAGCCGTTCTGCCGGAACAGGCAGACCAGGGTCAGCTCGGCGACCAGGGCGGCGAGCAGGTTCCGGGGGAGTCGGCGTCGCCGGTCCGGCTCGGGTACCTCGACGGTGGCGTTCCCGGCTTGCCGCCGGCCGTCGGCGGCGTGCGGGCGCCGGTGGGCCAGCAGCCGGGCCACCGTGCCCAGCAGCAGGACGTGGCAGACGACGAACGGCACGTCCTTCCAGACGCATACCGCGAAGGTGCCGACCGGCGGCAGCGCGACGACCACCACCGCGGCGGTGGTCCAGCCCCAGGCCGGGCCGCCGAGCCGGCGCAGGCCGGTGACCGCGTACGCCAACCCGGCCGCCAGCGCGGTGGTCTGGGCCAGGGTCAGCGCACCGATCCCGCCGGTGAGCTTCACCGACAGCCAGACCAGGGCGGTGTAGCTGATCGGATGGTGGGTGTTCCAGTTGCCGGTGGTGGCCTGCCAGACGTGGTCGAGCGAGTCCGGGCTGAACAGACCGGGATAGCGGGCGGCCCACCAGAAGAGCAGTACCGCCTGGGTCAGCCCGAAGGTCAGCACACCGAGGCTCGTCCGCCGCCCCCGGGGCCGGCGGCCGTCGGGTTCCGCCGACGCGTCCGTCGGGCATGCCGGTCCGGCCACCACCCCGTGTGCCATTCCTGTCGTCCTTCGCCCCGGGCGCGACCGCGCCGACCAGCGGTGCGAGGGGTGGTGGCACCGGTTTCGGCCATGCTACGGCCGCTGTCGCGCACAGGTCCCGGGAACGGTGGACTCCACACGGGTCGCGCGCCGTCCGGGTGCCTCCGCGCCGGCCCGGTGGTCGGGTGCAACGGTCGTGTCGCCGACCACGTCAGCGGGATGTCAGCGCGCGGCGGCCCGGTGTCAGTCCCGGTTCAGCGCCGTTGGGCAGGGTGGGTGCACGACGAGAACCGACGGGAGAACGTTCATGGACTACGCCATCCGGGCCGAAGGGCTGGTCAGACGCTTCGGCGAGACCACCGCGCTGGCCGGAGTGGATCTGGCGGTGCGGTCCGGCACCGTCTTCGGGCTGCTCGGCCCGAACGGGGCCGGCAAGACCACCGCGGTACGGATCCTCGCCACCCTGCTCCGACCCGACGCCGGCACCGCCACGGTCGGCGGGTACGACGTACTCGGCCAGGCGCACCAGGTGCGCCAGATGATCGGACTGACCGGCCAGTACGCCTCGGTCGACGAGACGCTCACCGGCGCCGAGAACCTGCTGTTGATCGGCCGGCTGCTCGGGCTGCCCCGGGCCGACGCCCGGCACCGCGCCCGGCGACTGCTGGCCGAGTTCCACCTCTCCGACGCGGCGGACCGGGCCGCGAAGACGTACTCCGGCGGGATGCGGCGGCGGTTGGACCTGGCCGCGAGCCTGGTCGGCCGACCCCGGGTGCTCTTCCTCGACGAACCGACCACCGGGCTGGACCCGCGCAGCCGTACCGAACTCTGGGGCATCGTCCGGGAGCTGGTCGGTTCGGGGGTGACCGTGCTGCTCACCACGCAGTACCTGGAGGAGGCGGACCAACTCGCCGACGAGATCGCGGTGATCGACCACGGCCGGGTGATCGCGCAGGGCTCCTCGGAGGAGTTGAAGGCGAAGGTCGGCGGGCAGGCGCTGGTGGTCCGCCCGGCCGAGCCCGCCGACCTGCCGGTGGTGGTCGGCGTGCTGCGGGACGTGGCAGGTGCCGAGCCGGAGCGCAACCAGCAGACCGTGACCGTGCCGGTCAGCGACGGGGACGTGCTGCCCGCCGTGGTGCGCCGGCTCGACGAGGCCGGGGTCACCGTCGCCGAACTCGCGCTGCGCGGCGCGAGCCTGGACGAGGTGTTCCTGTCGCTGACCGGGCACCGGGCCGAGGGCTCCGCGGACGGGACCGAGCGGGCGGAGGTACCGGCATGACGACTGTCGACACCCCGCTGCCGGTGCCCACCGGGCGGGTCGGCCCGCTGGTGGGAATCCGGCACACCATGACCCTCGCCTGGCGCAGCCTGGTGCAGATCAAGCACAACCCGATGGAACTGCTCGACCTGAGCATCCAGCCGCTGATGTTCGTGCTGCTCTTCACCTACGTCTTCGGCGGCGCGATCGCCGACAGCCCGGTCGACTACCTGCGTTTCATGCTGCCCGGCATCATGGTGCAGAATGCGCTCTTCGCGACCATGACCACCGGGTTCGGGCTGAACACCGACCTGACCAAGGGGGTCTTCGACCGGCTGCGTTCGCTGCCGATCGCCCGCTGGGCGCCGCTGGCCGGCCGGATCGTCGCCGACACGGTCAAGCAGGCCTGGTCGATAGCGCTGCTGCTCGGCGTCGGGATGGTGCTCGGCTTCCGGATCGGCACCGGCCCGCTCGGGGTACTCGGCGCGTTCGCGCTGCTGCTGGCCTTCTCGCTGGCCGCTGCCTGGATCTCGGTACTGGTCGGGGTGCTGGCCAGTGAGCCGGAGAAGGTGCAGATCTTCGGTTTCACGTTGCTCTTCCCGTTGACCTTCACCAGCAACATCTTCGTGCCGACCGAGAGCATGCCCGGTTGGCTACAGGCCTGGGTGAAGGTGAACCCGGTCTCCACGCTCGCCGACGCGCTACGCGGACTGCTGGTCTCCGGTCCGGAATCGGGGCCGATCGTGACCTCGCTGGTCTGGGCGGTCGGTATCGCGGCGGTCTTCGCCCCGCTCGCCGTCCGGGCGGTCATCCGGCGGACCTGAGCGGTGGCCGGGAACGGCCTGCCGGACCAGGTCGGGTAGGGCGGTGGGCACCGTGACGGCCTGCCGGACCAGGTCGGGTAGGGCAGTGGGCGCGGTGACGGCCTGCCGGCCCTGCCCGAACGCGGTCACGAAGCCCGCCGCGCCGAGCGCGTCCCGGACGGCCGCCTCGACCTGTCCCGCGCTCAGCAGCGAATGGTCCGGTCCGCCCCGTACCCGGTCCGCCGCGCCGAGCAGCCGGGCCGCCTCGACCGGGCGGCCGAGCCGCAGCGCCAGGTCCGCGAAGCCCACCAGCACGCCGCCGAGCACCGGGGCATCGCGGAACTCCAGCGCGAGGCCGAGCGCCCGCTCGTGGTGGTGCCGGGCGGCGGGCAGGTCGCCGAGCGCGGCGGTCACCGCCCCGTACGAGGAGGCAAGCATCGCCCGCCACTGCGGCGACATGGTCCGCGCGTCGACAAGTCCGGCGACCTGGTCGAGCCGCGCTCGGGCGCCGACCAGGTCGCCCCGGCTGCGCAGGATCTCGGCGTACTCGTGGGCGACCGCCGCCCGGCACTCGTCCGCGCCGATCCGCTCGGCCTGCCGCTCGGCGTCGACCAGCAGATCGAGGGCCCGATCCTGCTCGCCGAGCAGCCACAGCTCGCGGGCCAGCCGGACCTGCATCACCGGCAGGTCCTCGGCGGCGCCCACCAGCCGGATCAGCTCCAACGCCGCCGACTGGTAGCCGGCGGCCCGGCCGTGTTCGCCGTCCTGACCGGCCAGCTCGGCGAGTGCCCAGAGCGCGTACGCGGCCCCCCACCGGTCGCCGACCGAGCGGAACCCCTCCAGCGCGGCCGTCATGCCGGCCTCGGCGGCACCGATCGGCCCACCGCTGTTGATCTCCGTGTAGGCGTGGAACATCCGGGCCGTCGCCCGCACCCACGGATCGGGGTCGTCGAACCGGGTGACCAGCACCTCGAACGCGGGCTCGGAGCGGTGGGACTCGAACATCACCGACATCGGCTCGACCAGCCGCAGCAGCGGTCGGGCAGCTTCGTGCCCCCGGGCGGTCCGGGCCGCCCTGGCCAGCCACTCGCCGCTCTCGGCGACGCTGCCGCCGACGGCGCGCAGGTTCATCCCGGTCAGTAGCTCGGCGGTGGCCACCTCCGGCGGTGGCAACCGGTCGATCCCGGGCAGGGACATCGCCAGCAGGGCCAGTTCGACACCTTCGACCCGCAGGCCGCGCATCCACCAGTACCAGCCGAGGGCGGCGACGAGTCCGACGGCGGTACCGGTGGATCGGGTGCCGATCGCCCAGCGCAGCGCGGCGTGCAGGTTGTCGTGCTCGGCGACCAGCCAGCCGAGCCAGCGGAGCTGGTCGGCGCCGCGCAGTTCGGCGTCGGCGAGCCGGGCGACCGCGAGGAAGTCCTCGGCGTGCACCCGCCGCATCCAATCCACCTCACCGGCCTCGGCCAGCCGGTGCAGCCCGTACTCCCGAATGGTCTCCAGCATCCGGTAGCGCGGCTCGTCGCCGCCGCCGACCACCACCAGTGACTTGTCGACAAGCGCGGAGAGCCGGTCGAAGACCCCGGCGCGGTCGAGCGCGCCGGCGCGCCGCCCGCGGTGCCGCCCAGCGCCGTCCGGAGCGCAGATCCGCTCGACGGCGTCCAGGGTCGCCCCGCCACCGAACACCGCCAACCGCCGCCAGAGCGTCCGCTCGGCGTCGTCGAGCAGCTCCCAACTCCAGTCGAAGACGGCGCGCAGGGTCTGGTGCCGGGGCAACGCGGTACGACTGCCGTTGGTGAGCAGCCGGAACCGGTCGTCCAGTCGGGCGGCGACCTGGCCGACGGTCATGTTGCGCAGCCGGGCGGCGGCCAGCTCGATGGCGAGCGGCATGCCGTCCAGCGACCGGCAGATCCGGGTCACCGCGTCCACGGTGTCGTCGTCCACCGCGAAATCCGGGCGTACCGCGCCGGCCCGGTCGGCGAGCAGCCGGACCGCCGGGTAGCGCATCGCCTCCGCCGGTTCGGCGCCCGGCGGCGGCAGCGGCAGCGGTTCGACCGGGCAGAGCGTCTCGCCGGTGATGCCGAGCGGTTCCCGGCTGGTGGCCAGCACCCGCAGTTCCGGGCAGGCGCCGAGCAGCCGGTCGGCGACCCGGGCGACCGCCTCGACGACGTGTTCGCAGTTGTCCAGCAGGAGCAGCATCCGCCGCGAGCCGATCGCCCCGGCCAACCGGCTGACCGGGTCCGCGGCCTCGGCGTCGGGGACCCGGTTGCGGGCGGCCAGCATGCCCTGCTCGCGCAGCCCGAGTACCTGGAGGATGGTCTGGGCCACCTCGGCGCCGTCGGTCACCGGGGCGAGTTCGACAAGCCATCCGGCGTCGTGGTCCCGGCCGGACAGGGTGCGGGCCGACTCGACGGCCAGCCGGGTCTTGCCGGCGCCGCCGGGGCCGGTGAGGGTGACCAGCCGGCATCCGGAGAGCAGCTCGGTGACCCGGGTGATGTCCAGGCGCCGGCCGACGAAACTGGTCAGCGGGGTCGGCAGGTTGCCGGTCGGGCGGACCGTCGGCGTCCGGCCGCCGCCGACCGGCGGGTTCGCCGCCCCGGCGACCAGCTCCGCTCCCCGGAGCAGTTCGAGGTGCAGCGCGGCGAGTTCCGGGGCGGGCTCGGTGCCGAGGGTCTCCGCCAGGGTGCGCCGCAGCCGGGCGTACGCGGCCAGCGCCTCGGCGGACCGGCCGATGGCTCGGAGCGCCCGGATGAGCTGCCCGGTGAAGTGTTCCCGGAGCGGGTGGGCCTCGACCAGTGCTCGCAGTTCGGGTACCAGTGCGGCGGCCTCTCCGGCGGCGAGCCGGGCCTCGGTCCGTTCCTCGACGGCGGTCAGCCGCAACTCGTCGAGCCGGGCCGCCGGTCCCCGGGCGAACCCGGCCTGCGCCACGTCGGCCAGCGCGGGGCCGCGCCACAGGCCGAGGGCGTCGGCCAGTACCGCTGCCGCGCCGGACGGGTCGGAGTCGAGCAGGGCGCGTCCGGCGGCGACCTGTAGTTCGAACTCGCGCACGTCCACCGACGTCGGTGCGAGCGCCAGTCGGTAGCCGGCCGGGTGCGACTCGACCGGCAGGTCCGGTACGGCCCGCCGGAGCCGGGAGACAAGGGCCTGCAACGCGTTCGCGGCACCTGCCGGTGGCTCGCCCTCCCACAGTCCGTCGGTCAGTCGACAGGTGTCGACGACCCGGTCGGCGTCGAGTGCGAGCAGGATCAGCAGCCGACGCAGCCGGGCACCACTTACCGGTACCGGTGCCCCGGTGTCGGCGGTGACCTCCAGCGGCCCGAGCATGGCGATCCGCACGCCGTCGATTGTGCCCGGCACGGTCTCGGCGGTCCGGCAGGGTCCCGGCGGTCCGGCAGGGCCGTCCGGGCGGGTCCGCCGGAGGCGGCCGGGGCGAGCGTCTCCCGGCCTTCTGCTCCCGCTCGACCGTCTCTGCGACGTCAGACGTCCGGCTTGTCCTCTTTGCGGGGCGGTTCGCCGTTGCCGCGACGCAGTTCGTCCTCCCGGCGGCGGAGGTCCTGCTCCCAGCGGTCCAGCAGCTCGCGGTCCCGCCTCGACTGCTCGTCGTCGAGGGAGCGGAGGAACTCCGGGTCGTCGTCGGGGGCCAGCGGCTGCGGCCGTTCCCGACCGGCGCTCGGCCGACCGGCGGCGCCCGGCCGTTCGGGGCGGGCCGGCCGTCCGGCCACGAACCAGGCGATCGAGCCGACCAGCGGGAAGAACAGGATGATCAGGACCCAGGCGAACCGGGGGAGGGCGCGGATCTCGTCTTCCTCGGCCGACAGGCAGCTGATCAGCGCGACGACGGCCAGGATGAGCTGTCCGATGGCGAGGAGCGCGTAGAGGCGGACCATCCCGCCATGATGACGTACCCGATCCCGCTCAGCGCACCGGCGCCAGCAGCAGGAGCAGGCCGAGCGCGGCGAAACCGGCGGTGACCAGGGCGGTCACCGCCAGCGCCCGGCCGGACCGGTCCCGCCGGCCGGCGAGCCGGGGGAAGGTCGCCAGCAGTACGCCGAGCCAGCCCAGCCCGGCCAGCGCGGCGACGAGCGCTCCGACGGTGCCGCCGGAGAGGGCCAGCCGCGCGGTGAGTACCGCGACCACGCCGGCGGCGAGTACGGTGCGCCGCCAGGCCAGCCGGGTCCGCTCGACGGCCAGCCCGGCGTCCCGTCCCGGCGGCGGGTGTCCCGGCCCGGCCCGTTGCCGGCTCATCGGTTTCCGGCGGCCTGCACCAGCACCGCCACCACCAGCAGTACGGCGCCGAGCCCGACCAGCAGGGCGAGTACGGCGGGGAACCGTGAGGCGGGCAGTTCCTGGCCGAGCCGGATCGCCCGCTCGGTACGCGCCCAGTGGTCCACCGCGCGGATCGCCACCGTCCCGCCGAGCAGCAGCAGGGCCACGGCGAGCGCCTCGCGCAGGTGCGGGACCGGCATCGGGGGCAGGAACTGCGCCACCGCGAGCCCACCGGCGACCAGCGCCAGCCCGGTACGCAGCCAGGCCAGGAAGGTCCGCTCGTTGGCCAGCGAGAAGCGGTAGTCCGGCGTCTCGCCGACCTCCCGCAGTTCGCGCGGGTCGAACCACCGCCGGACGGCCTGGTACACGTTCGCCAGGTTATCGGGTGGACCTGGCCCGTAGCCTGGGCGGGTGAGTGATCTCGACGCCGATGTGCTGCGTGCCGCGTACGACAACCAGTTGCGGGCCCGCCCGCCGGAGCCGGTGCCGGCCGGGGTGACGGTGGACCGGGACGGCCCGCTGCTGCGGATCCAGGGCCTGGACCGGGGCGGCTTCGTCACGTACCGGGATCTGGGCGGGCTGACCGGGGCGGAGCTGGACGAGCTGATCGTCCGGCAGCGGAACTTCTTCGCCGGGCTGGGCCAGCAGGTCGAGTGGAAGCTGCACGGCCACGACGAGCCGGCGGACCTGCCGGACCGGCTGCTGGCCGCCGGTTTCGTGCCGGAGGAACGGGAGACCGTGGTGATCGGCCCGGTCGCGCCGCTGGCGGCCACCCTGCCGGTGCCGCCCGACGGGGTACGCCTGCGCGAGGTGACCGGCCGCGCGGACCTGGACCGGATCGCGGAGCTGAAGGCCCGGGTCTGGGGCGGTGCCGACGACGGGCGCTGGCTGGCCGACGGGCTGGAGCGGGAGCTGGCGGCCGGCGCGGGGCTGGACCAGCCGCCGCTGACGATCGTGCTGGCCGAGACCGACGACGAGCTGGTCAGCGCCGCCTGGATCCGGTTCGTGTCCGGCACCCGGTTCGGCACCCTGTGGGGCGGGGCGACCCTGCCGCACTGGCGCCGCCGGGGCATCTACCGGGCACTGGTGGCGCACCGGGCCCGGCTGGCCGAGGCCCGGGGCTTCACCCTGTTGCAGGTGGACGCCTCGGACGACAGCCGGCCGATCCTCCAGCGGCTCGGCTTCGTCCCGGTCACCACGACCACGCCGTACGTCTACACTCCGACCCCGTGACACAGCCGCTGACCGAGGAGGAGCGGGCGACCCTGAAGGGTGCCGCCTTCGGTGCGGTCTTCCTGGTGTCGAACGCCGAGCCGGGCGCCCTCTCGATGATCAAGGAGAGTCTGGCCGCGTCGAACGCGTTCGCCGGTACCACCGGCCTGGTCCGGGAGCTGCTCACCACAGGTGCACTGCCGCGCCTGCCGGGCGGGTCGCCGACCGAGGTGCCGGCGACGGTGCTGCCCGCGCTGCGCCGGTCGGTGGAGATCCTCCGTCGCAAGGCACCCGGCGAGGTGGCCAGCTACCGGTCGGCGGTGCTGCGGGCCACCGAGGAGGTGGCCCGGGCGCACGCGGGGATCAGCCCGAGCGAGGCGGCGATGATGGCGACGGTACGGGAGGCACTGGACGCGGCCGACTGAGACCGACCGCCGGTCTGGCTGCCGATCGTCCCGTCGGACGGGACTGCCGTTCCGGCCGGTGAGCCGGGTCACTCCGCCGGTGCCGGGGACACTAAGCTACTTGCGGGTAACCTTGACCGTAAGTAATGCCACACCCCGGCGCGTACCAGCGCTCCGGACTTCGGTTGACCGATCGTTAAGGAACGCGGGAGGCTGCTCCCGAGCAACCGGTGCCGATCGCCACGATCAGCGGGGATCGCCATTCACAGGAGGGTCGTCGAAGCGCGATGAACATCGTCGTACTCGTCAAGCAGGTGCCCGACTCGGGCGCGGACCGTAGCCTGCGCAGTGACGACAACACCGTCGACCGGGGGTCGGCAAACAACGTCATAAACGAGATGGACGAGTACGCCATCGAGGAGGCGTTGCGGATCAAGGAGGCGCACGGCGGTGAGGTGACCGTGCTGACCATGGGTCCGGAGAAGGCCGCCGAGTCGATCCGCAAGGCGCTGTCGATGGGCCCGGACAAGGCCGTGCACGTGCTCGACGACGCCCTGCACGGCTCCTGCGCCGTGGCCACCTCCAAGGTGCTCGCCGCCGCCCTCGGCCAGCTCGACGCCGACCTGGTGCTCTGCGGCGCGGAGTCGACCGACGGCCGGGTGCAGGTGATGCCGCACATGCTCGCCGAGCGGCTCGGCATCGCCGCGCTGACCGGCGCCCGCAAGCTGACCGTGGACGGCGGCAACCTCACGGTGGAGCGGCAGACCGAGGAGGGCTACGAGGTGGTCACCGCCGCCACCCCGGCCGTGGTCTCGGTCTGGGACACCATCAACGAGCCGCGCTACCCCTCCTTCAAGGGCATCATGGCGGCCAAGAAGAAGCCGGTGCAGACGCTCGCCCTGGCCGACCTGGGCGTCGCCGCCGACGAGGTGGGCTTCGCCGGAGCCACCAGCACGGTGGTCGAGCACAGCCGCCGCCCGGAGCGCTCCGGCGGCGAGCGGGTCACCGACGACGGCACCGGCGGCGCGCGGCTTGTCGAGTTCCTCGCCGCCGAGAAGTTCGTCTGAGCGACGCGACAGGGAATCAGGAGGAGAAAGTCATGACCGAGGTTCTCGTCGTCGTCGAGGCGACCCGCGAGTTCGGCGTCAAGAAGGTGACCCTGGAGCTGCTCACGCTCGCCCGCGAGCTGGGTACCCCGGCCGCGGTGGTGCTCGGCGGTCCCGGCGCCGCCGCCGCGCTCGGCGACAAGCTGGGCGAGTACGGCGCGGCGAAGATCTACGCGGCCGAGCACGAGGAGATCGACGGCCACCTGGTGGCGCCGAAAGCGACCGTACTCGCCGAACTGGTCCGCCGGGTGCAGCCGGCCGCCGTACTGCTCGCCTCCAGCCAGGAGGGCAAGGAGATCGCCGGTCGGCTGGCGGTCAAGCTGGACAACGGCCTGCTCACCGACGTGGTCGGACTGGCCGCCGACGGCACCGCCAGTCAGGTCGCCTTCGCCGGCTCGACGATCGTCACCTCGAAGGTGACCCGGGGCCTGCCGCTGGTGACCCTGCGACCGAACTCGGTCACCCCGAGCCCCGCCCCGGCGACGCCCGCCGTCGAGCAACTCGACGTGACGCTCGGCGACGCCGACCGGCTGGCCCGGGTGGTCGACCGGGTGGCCGAGCAGAAGGGCAGCCGACCGGAGCTGACCGAGGCCTCGGTGGTGGTCTCCGGCGGTCGCGGCGTCGGCAACGCCGACAACTTCAAGCTGGTCGAGGAGCTGGCCGACCTGCTCGGCGGTGCGGTCGGCGCCTCCCGGGCGGCCGTCGACTCGGGCTACTACCCGCACCAGTTCCAGGTGGGCCAGACCGGCAAGACCGTCTCGCCGCAGCTCTACGTGGCGCTCGGCATCTCCGGCGCGATCCAGCACCGGGCCGGGATGCAGACCTCGAAGACGATCGTCGCGGTGAACAAGGACGGCGAGGCGCCGATCTTCGAGCTGGCCGACTTCGGCGTGGTCGGTGACCTGTTCAAGGTCGTACCGCAGGCCGCCGAGGAGATCCGCAAGCGCAAGTAGCCGACCGGCGACGGCAGGTGTGACCTGCGATACCCGGCCGGGTCGCCACGCGGCCGCCCGGCCGGGTTCCGTCGCTGGCCAGCGCGGAATCGACGGCGTCGGCGGCCGGGCCGGGCCGGCTCCGCCGGCCGCCGCCCGGCCCGGTGACGGCGAACCCTGGCACTAGGCTGGACGCTGATGAACTACCTGGATCACGCGGCGACCACTCCGATGCTCGACGCGGCGTTGGAGGCGTACCTCGCGACCGCTCGCGAGGTCGGCAACCCGTCCTCGCTGCACGCTGCCGGACGGCACGCCCGGCGCCGGGTGGAGGAGTCCCGGGAGCGGATCGCCGCCGTCCTGGGCGCCCGGCCCTCCGAGGTGGTCTTCACCGGGGGCGGCACCGAGAGCGACAACCTCGCGGTCAAGG
Source organism: Plantactinospora sp. WMMB782 (assembly GCF_049179135.1). NCBI lineage: Bacteria > Bacillati > Actinomycetota > Actinomycetes > Micromonosporales > Micromonosporaceae > Plantactinospora > Plantactinospora sp. WMMB782. Next base: position 4,465,135 of record NZ_JBMHMC010000007.1, read on the forward strand.
GCATCTTCTGGGCACGTCGGGCCGCCGGGCCGGGGCGGAACCGGGTGGTCGCCAGCGCGGTCGAGCACCACGCGGTGCTGGACTCGGTCGAGTGGCTGGCCGCCCGCGAGGGGGCGACCGCCGAGTGGCTGCCGGTCGACAGGTCGGGTCGGCTCGACCCGGACCGGCTGGCGGCCGTTCTCGACGCGTACGGCGACGAGGTCGCCCTGGTCACCGCGATGTGGGCGAACAACGAGGTCGGCACGGTCCAACCGGTCGCCGCGCTGGCCGAGGTGGCCGCGTCGTACGGGATCCCGTTCCACACCGACGCCGTGCAGGCGGTCGGCCAGATCCCGGTCGACTTCGCCGCCAGCGGGGTGGCCGCGCTGACCCTGACCGGGCACAAGCTCGGCGGCCCGGTCGGGGTGGGCGCGCTGCTGCTCGGCCGGGACGTCGGCTGCACCCCGGTGCTGCACGGCGGAGGGCAGGAGCGGGACGTCCGCTCGGGCACCCTGGACGCCCCCGGGATCGTCGCCTTCGCCGTCGCGGTCGAGACCGCGGTCAAGACCCAGCAGGAGTACGCGACCCGGGTCGCCGCGCTCCGGGACGACCTGGTGGCCCGGATCCGGCAGGCGGTGCCGGAGGCGCTCTACAACGGCGATCCGACCGACCGGTTGCCCGGCAACGCGCACTTCTCCTTCCCCGGCTGCGAGGGCGACGCCCTGCTGATGCTGCTGGACGCGCAGGGCATCGCCTGCTCGACCGGATCGGCCTGCTCGGCCGGGGTGGCCCAGCCCTCGCACGTACTGCTGGCGATGGGCGCCGACGACGACCGGGCCCGCTCCTCGCTGCGCTTCTCGCTCGGGCACACCTCGACAGCCGAGGAAATCGACGCACTTGTCGCCGCGCTGCCCGGGGTGGTCGAGCGGGCCCGCCGGGCCGGCGCAGTCAAGTCCGCGCGGAGCTGACGGAGGCTGGTCGTTAGGAAGACCCCCGCATGTGCAAAAGGCGATATTAAGGGGCCCTTCCTGACCGGCTACCCTCGTCAGGGTGAGGGTACTGGCAGCGATGTCCGGCGGGGTCGACTCTGCGGTCGCCGCCGCGCGGGCGGTGGAGGCGGGCCACGACGTCACCGGGGTGCACCTGGCGCTGGCGCGCAATCCGCAGACGTACCGGACCGGTGCCCGGGGCTGCTGCACCCTGGAGGACTCCCGGGACGCCCGGCGGGCGGCGGACGTGCTCGGTGTCCCGTTCTACGTGTGGGACCTGGCCGACCGGTTCCACGAAGACGTGGTGGAGACCTTCGTCGCCGAGTACGCGGCGGGGCGCACTCCGAATCCCTGCCTGCGCTGCAACGAGAAGATCAAGTTCGCTGCCGTACTGGACCGGGCGGTGGCGCTCGGCTTCGACGCGGTGGTCACCGGTCACCACGCCCGGCTCGGCCCGGACGGGCTGCTCCGACGCAGTGTCGACCTGGCCAAGGACCAGTCGTACGTGCTCGGGGTGCTGACCCGGGAGCAGCTGGACCGGTCGATCTTCCCGCTCGGCGACTCGACCAAGGCGCAGGTGCGCGCCGAGGCGGCCCGGCGGGGGCTGGCGGTGGCCGACAAGCCCGACTCGCACGACATCTGCTTCGTCGCCGACGGTGACACCCGGGGCTTCCTCGCCGACCGGCTGGGTGAGGCCCCCGGTGAGATCGTCGACGTCCGCACCGGTGCCGTGGTCGGCGCGCACAGCGGCGCGTACGCCTACACGGTCGGGCAGCGCAAGGGACTGGCGCTCGGGGTGCCGGCTCCCGACGGCCGGCCCCGGTACGTGCTCTCGATCACGCCGAAGACCAACACCGTGACGGTGGGCCCGGCCGAGGCGCTGGAGGTCCGCACGGTCACCGGCGAGCGTCCGGTGTGGACAGCCGGCCCGCCGCCGGTCGGCGCGTTCGACTGCGAGGTGCAGTTGCGGGCGCACGGCCAGGTGGTGCCGGCCACGGTCCGGCTGGACGGGGACCCGGGGCTGCGCGCCGAACTGCGCGAGCCGGTCCGGGGCGTCGCGGCGGGGCAGGCGATCGTGGCCTACCGCCCCGACCCGGACGGCGACGTCGTGCTCGGTTCCGCCACCATCAGCGCCGCCAGCTGAGCCGCGCCCGGCCGGCGCGGCTCAGCTGAGTCGAGGCGTCAGCGCCGGCAGCTGAGTCGAGGCGTCAGCGCCGTCGTCGGGAAATCCGTCTTCCGCCGGAGACGGACGGTTGCTCCGTGATACGAATACCGGGACGAACCGGGCGGGGCGGGGAAGTTGGCGACGGAGCGGCGGACGGAGCGGTCGGGACCGGAGCGGCTGCTCCGGCAGAGTGCGCACTCCCGTCAGGCGTCGTTTCTCGAACTCTTCTTCGACCTTGCCTTCATCGTCTCGTTCGCCCTGCTCTCGAACCGGCTGGCCGGCGACCTCGACTGGCGCAACGCCGGGCAGACGGCGATCCTGCTCGCCGCGATGTGGTGGATCTGGGTCGCCACCGCCTGGTCGACCGACTGGTACGACCCCAACCAGCCACTGATCCGGGGGCTGGTGCTCGGCGTGATGTTCGTGGGGCTGCTGGCCACCGCCGCCACCCCGCAGGCGTACGGCGAGCACGGACTGATCTTCGCCGGGGCGTACGCCCTGGTGCACCTCGGTCGGGCCGCGCTGCTGCTGCCGGCGCTGCGCGGTCATCCGATCCAGCGGCGGAGCCTGCTGGTGGCGCTCTGGTTCGCCGTCTCGGCGGTCTTCTGGATCGCCGGCGGCTTCGTCACCGGGATGGCCCGCCAGGTGCTCTGGCTGGTGGCGATCGGGCTGGACTACTCCGTCCCCTTGGTGGGCTGGCCGGTGCCCTGGCTCGGGCGGGTGCCATCGGCCCAGTTGCGGGTGGTCGGCGAGCACCTCTCCGAGCGGTACCGGCAGATCTTCATCATCGCGCTCGGCGAGATCATCCTGGTCACCGGTCTGACGTACGCCCGGGTGGGGATGGGGCTGGCCCAGACCGCGGCGGTCGCCGTGATCTTCGTCGAGGCCGGTCTGATGCTGTGGATCTACTTCGTGCCGCTCAGCGGCTCGCTGGGCGGGGCGATCGAGCGCAACCAGCCCCGGGGCGGCGTCTTCGCGGCGTACGGCCACGCGCTGCTGGTCGCCGGGGCGGTGCTCAGCGGTGTTGGCGCCGAGCTGATGCTGATGCACCCGCTCGATCCGGCACGCCCTTCCTGGTCACTGGCGATCGTCGGCGGTACCGTGCTGTTCCTGCTCGGGCGGGCCCTGCTGGGCCGGCTGGTCTACAGGCATCCGGTGTGGCGCGCCAGCACCGCGCTGGTACTGCTGCTGGCCGCCACACCCGGCCTGGTCCGGCTGCCGCCACTGGCGGTGGGAATGGTCAGCGCCGCGTTCCTGCTCGCCGTCATCCTCGGCTACGCCCTCGTTCCCGGTCGGCGGCGGGACGGCGACCGGGGCCGGGATAACCTGCCGGGGTGACCGATCAACAGCAGCCGGCGCGGGCAGATGAACAACAGCCGGAGCGGCCGGAGCGGACCGACGCAGCGCGCTGGCCCTGGCCGGCCGGGGCGGCGTCCGGCATCGGGTCGATGCCCGGCACCGACATCGCCGAGGCGCAGCGGATCGCGCTGGGCGAGCTGGCCGTGCCGTACCTGCCCGAACTGCCCGCCCGGGGTCCCGGTGCCGAGCTGGTGGGCCGCGGCGCCGGACTGCTGGTGGAGCTGCCGGTCGAGCTGTACGCCGCCCGGTGGCGGATCGCCGCCCGCCCGGGTCGTGACCTGCGTCGCGCCCGCGACCTGCTGGAACGTGACCTGGACCAGATGACCGAGCAGGCCGGCGAGTTCACCGGCACCTTCAAGGTCGCCGCGGCCGGTCCGCTCACCCTGGCCGCCAACGTCGAGCTGCCGGTCGGCGGCTGGCTGCTCCGCGACCCGGGTGCGGTGCGGGACCTGACCGGGTCGCTCGCCGAGGGGCTGCGCGGATACGTGGCACAGGTCCGTCGCCGGCTGCCCCGGGCCACGGTGCTGCTGCAACTGGACGAGCCGGCGCTGCCCGCCGTGCTGGCCGGTCGGATCCGGACCGAGAGCGGGCTGGGGACGTACCGGCCGGTCGAGTCGGGGACGGCGACGGGGCTGCTCGGCAGCGTGGTGTCGGCGGTCGACGTGCCGGTCGTGCTGCACTGCTGTGCCCCGGACGTACCGCTGGAACTGGTCCGTTCCACCGGCGCGTCGGCGGTCGCGCTCGACCTGGCCCTGGTGGACCGGCTCGACCCGCTCGGCGAGGCGATCGACGCCGGACTCGGCCTCTTCGCCGGGGTCGCACCGACGCTGCCGCCGCCCGGCGGGCGCGGGCCGTCGTCGGCCCAGCTCGCCGAACGGGTACGCCAGCTCTGGGACCGGCTCGGCTTCCCGCGCGCCCGGCTGGCCGAGCAGGTGGTGGTGACCCCGGCCTGCGGGCTGGCCGGCGCCACCGACGGGTACGCCCGGACCGTCCTCACCGCCTGCCGGGACGCCGGCCGCCGACTCGCCGAGGAGTAGGTTTTCCTGTCACAGTCCACGGGCAGGATGGGCGCATGATCGGTCAACTGCGTTCCGTCGTCATCGACTGCCCGGAGCCTCGAGCCCTGGCCACCTTCTATGCCGAGCTGCTCGGGTTGCCCGTCGACGACCGGAAGGTCGACGACGAGGACAGCTGGGTGGTGCTCGGCGGCGAGCCCGGCCAGCATCCCCGGCTCGCCTTCCAGAAGGCGGTCAACCTGCGGGAGCCGCGCTGGCCCGACCCGAACCGGCCGCAGCAGTTCCACCTGGACGTCACCGTCGACGACGTCGAGGCGGCCGAGGCCAGGGCGCTGGCCCTGGGCGCCACCCGGCTGCCCGGCTCGGGCGAGGGCTTCCGGGTCTACGCCGACCCGGTCGGCCACCCGTTCTGCCTCTGCTGGGACGACTGACCGCCGCCGCTCCGGCGCTGGCCCAGGGTGTCCGGTGCTGGCCCAGCGCTGGCCGGGACCGGCCCGGCGCTGGCCCAGGGTGTCCGGTGCTGGCCCAGCGCTGGCCGGGACCGGCCCGGCGCTGGCCTGACCGAGCGGCTTCGGGGGGAACGGGTGGCGATGCTGGGGCGGCTCGGGGAGGATGGCCGCCATGCATGATCAGGTCGCCGTGGCGGTCGCCGGCCGGGCCTCGGGCTCACTCTTCGGGCTCGCCTACGGTGACGCGCTCGGGGCACTGACCGAGTTCCTGCCGCTCGCCGAGATCCACCGGCGGTACGGCCCGACCGGTCCCCGCGAACTGGTCGGGGAGCCGGCCCGGGTCACCGACGACACCCAGCTGGCGCTGGCCGTCGGCCACGCGCTGCGCGAGGCTGGGCCGGCGGTCACCCCCGAGGTGCTGGAGCCGCTGCTCCGGGCACGGTTCGTGGCCTGGGCGCGGAGTCCGGAGAACAATCGCGCGCCCGGGATGACCTGCCTGCGCGCCTGCGGCGGGCTGGCCGAGGGACTGCGCTGGCAGGCGGCGACGGTCGCCGGCTCGAAGGGATGCGGCGCCAACATGCGGGTCACCCCGGTCGGCCTGGTTCCCGGCTACGATCTGGACACGCTCGCCGGGGTGGCCCAGTTGCAGGCGGGGCTGACCCACGGGCATCCGACCGGGCTGGCCGCGAGCGAGCTGACCGCGTACGCGGTCCGGGTGCTCCGGGACGGCGCCGCGCTGGCCGAGCTGCCCGGCCTGCTCCGGGACCGGGCGCTGCGGCAGCGCACCGTCTACCGGGCGGACTGGCTCGGCGACCTGTGGCAGCGGCCCGGCGTCGCCGACCCGGTCACCTTCGTCGGCCGCGGCTGGGACGAGTGCCTCGACGCACTCGACGCGCTGGACGCGGCGCTCGCGTCGCCCGACCACGGAACCGATCCGTGCGCGGCCACCGGTGCGGGCTGGATCGCCGAGGAGGCGCTGGCCACCGCCCTGTTCTGCGCGATCCGGCACGCCGACGACCCGGTCTCGGCGCTGGCCCGCGGCGCCACCACCTCCGGCGACTCGGACTCGATCGCCTGCCTGGCCGGCGCGTTCGTCGGCGCGGCCTACGGCATGCCGACCTGGCCCGCCGGCTGGTCCGACCGGATCGAGTACGCCGACCAGCTCGTCGCCCTCGGCACCGCCTGGGACTGACCGCCGGTGTCCCGGGCGGCCGGTGTCCCAGGCGGCCGGTGTTCCGGGCGGCCGGTGTTCCGGGCGGCCGGTGCGCCGGAGCCGGGCCGGTTAGGTTGGCGGAGAGGTTCGAGGAGGTCAGCGAGTGTCCGAGGAAGCGATCCCGCAGCAGGTGGGTGCCGAGCAGGAGGCGGCGGCCGGCGAGGAGCCCACGGCCGGGGCCCGGGACCGGCACGCCGAGCTGAGCACCGAGATCACCGACCACCAGTACCGCTACTACGTGCTCGACGCGCCGATCGTCTCGGACGCCGAGTTCGACACGTTGCTGCGCGAGCTGGAGGCGCTGGAGGAGCGCTATCCGGCGCTGCGTACCCCGGAGTCGCCGACCCAGCGCGTCGGCGGCACGTTCTCCACGCTCTTCACCCCGGTCCCGCACATCGAACGGATGATGTCGCTGGACAACGCGTTCACCCAGGAACAGCTGACCGGCTGGGTGGAGCGGATCGAGCGGGACGCCGGCGGTCCGGTGGAGTACCTCTGCGAGCTGAAGGTGGACGGGCTGGCGATCAACCTCACCTACCAGCGTGGCCGGCTGGTCCGGGCCGCGACCAGGGGCGACACCCGGACCGGCGAGGACGTCACCGCGAACGTGCGGACCCTGGACGAGGTGCCGGAGCGGCTGACCGACGGCACCGAGCCGGTACCCGAGCTGCTCGAGGTGCGGGGGGAGATCTACTTCCCGGTGGCCGCCTTCGCCGACCTGAACGCCGGCCTGGTCGAACAGGGGAAGCCGCCGTTCGCCAACCCGCGCAACGCGGCGGCGGGCAGCCTGCGCCAGAAGGATCCCCGGATCACGGCCAGCCGGCCACTGCGGCTGGTCGTGCACGGGCTGGGCGCGCGGGAGGGGTTCGCCCCGGTCACCCAGTCCGGGGCGTACGCCGCGCTGCGCGGCTGGGGGCTGCCGACGAGTGACCGCTGGCGGGTGGTGCCGGACCTGGCCGGCATCCGGGAGTACGTCGACCACTACGCCGAGCACCGGCACGACGTCGAGCACGAGATCGACGGGGTGGTGGTGAAGGTCGACCCGGTCGCCATCCAGGGGCGGCTCGGCTCCACCAGCCGGGCACCCCGCTGGGCGATCGCCTTCAAGTACCCGCCGGAGGAGGTCACCACCGAGCTGCTGGAGATCGAGGTAAACGTCGGGCGTACCGGGCGGGTGACGCCGTTCGCCGAGCTGCGGCCGGTGAAGGTGGCCGGCTCGACGGTGGCCAGGGCGACCCTGCACAACGCACACGAGGTGGAGCGCAAGGGTGTGCTGATCGGCGACACGGTGGTGATCCGCAAGGCCGGCGACGTGATCCCGGAGGTGCTCGGGCCGATCGTCGAGCTGCGGCCGGCGGACGCCCGGAAGTTCGTGATGCCGACCCGCTGCCCGGCCTGCGGCACCGCGTTGGCGCCGTCCCGGACCGGTGACGTCGACATCCGCTGCCCGAACGCCCGCACCTGCCCGGCCCAGCTCCGTGAGCGGATCTTCTATCTGGCCGGCCGGGAGGCGCTGGACGTCGAGGTGCTCGGCTTCAAGGCGGTAGGTGCGCTGCTCGACGCGGGCGTGCTCACCGACGAGGGCGATCTGTTCGATCTGGACTCGGAGCGGCTGGCCCGGGTGCCGTTCTTCGTCCGCAAGGACGGCACGCTGGGCCGCAACGCGGAGAAGCTGCTGGAGAGCCTGGCGGCGGCGAAGGACCGGCCACTGTCCCGGGTGCTCGTGGCGCTCTCGATCCGGCACGTCGGCCCGACCGCCGCCGAGGCGCTGGCCCGGGAGTTCGGCTCGGTGGCGGCGATCGAGGCGGCCGGTGAGCCGGAACTGTCGGCGGTGGACGGTGTCGGCCCGACGATCGCGGTCAGCCTGCGGGAGTGGTTCGAGGTGGACTGGCACCGCGAGGTGCTGCGCAAGTGGGCCGGGGCGGGCGTGCGGATGGCGGAGGAGCGGGTCGAGGAGGGCCCGCGCCCGCTGGACGGGTTGACGGTGGTGGTGACCGGCACGCTGGCCGGGTACACCCGGGACCGGGCGGCCGAGGAGATCCGGGTCCGGGGCGGCAAGGTGAGTGGCTCGGTTTCGAAGAAGACCGACTTCGTGGTGGTCGGCGACAACCCGGGGTCCAAGGCGGAGAAGGCGGCCGCGCTGAAGGTGCCTATGCTCGACGAGACCGGCTTCGCCGCGCTGCTCGCCGAGGGTCCGGAGGCGGCGGGTAGGCTCGCACTAAGTGACGATTAGTGATGGATCGATCAGCTCTCCGTAACAGAAGTCGTTGGGCAAGATGCGCCGTATTTCAAGTTAGTCACGACTAGGCCCGATTCGCGTCTGTCGCCTCCCGTCCGGCGCGGGTCAGGGCGTTTCATGGGAGGCACGTCGCGTGGCAGCCGCCACGCCCAGACCGAGAGGCTCGGGAGGTCACATGGAGGCCGCCGCGCTGCGGAACTCCGTTCCTCCAGATCGGACGACGCCGTTCTTCGGCTTCGTCTGGGCCGTCGTCGGGCTGGCCGTCGGGGTGTGCGCGGTGCCGCTGCTCGCCCTCCCCGCCGAGCTGCCCCGGCTGCCGCTGGCGTTCTGGCTGATGGCGGCCCTCGCGGTCAGCTTCGACGCCCGCCCGTTCAGCCCGCACGCCGAGCGGCGCAGCATGTCCGTCTTCCCGTCGATCTGCTTCACCTTCGCCATCACCCTGGAATGGGGGCCCGGCCCGGCCATCGCGGTGCAGGCCGCCGCCGTGCTCGTCTCCGGCTGGCGGATGCGGTACGCGTCCTGGCGCACGATCTTCAACATCGCCCAGTACGCCTGCGCGCTCGTCGCCGCTGACGCGGTCGTCCGGCTCGTCCCCGGCGACGGGTTCGGGGCCACCGGCCGGCTCCGGCCGCTGGACGTACTCGTCGCGGTCGGCGCGGCGGGCGCCTGGCTCACCGTCAACCACGGCCTGGTCGCCACCGCCGTCCGGTTGCGCTTCGGCGGCCGGTGGTGGACCCGGATCCGGCAGGGCCTCGGATTCGAGCTGCTCGCCACCGGGTCGCTGCTGCTGCTCGCCCCGGTGCTTGTCGCCGCCGCCCGGACCAGCCCGGCGCTGGTACCGATGATGGTGCTGCCGCTCTACGCGGTCTCCCGGATGGCCCGGCTCTCCGCCGAGCGGGAACAGCTCGCCCGGCTGGACCCGCTGACCGGACTGCCCAACCGGGCGGCGCTGCGCGCCGAGGTCACCGAGCAGGTCGCGGCGCACGCCGAACTCGCCGGCAAGCAGGCGCCCGGCGGTCACCTCGCCCTGCTGCTGCTCGACCTGGACCGCTTCAAGCACGTCAACGACGCCCTCGGGCACGCCGTCGGGGACCGGCTGCTGGTCGAGGTCGCCGGCCGGCTGGGCACCGTGGTACGCCCACCGGACGTGATCGCCCGGCTCGGCGGGGACGAGTTCGCGATCCTGGCCACCCGGCTCGACGGGGTGGCCGACGCCCGTCGGGTCGCCGACGCGGTGGTCGGGGAGCTGACCGACCCCGTACCGCTGGACGGGCTGCCGCTCGACGTCGGCGGCTCGATCGGGATCGCGCTCTATCCGGAGCACGGCGGCGACTTCGCCACCCTGATGCGGCACGCCGACGTGGCGATGTACGACGCGAAACACCGGGGCGACCCGGTGGCGGTCTACGCCGCCGAGTCCGACCACAACTCGGCGGAGCGGCTCAGCCTCCTCGCCGACCTGCGCCGGGTGCTGGAGACCGGGGCCGACGACGCCGGCGAGATCACCCTCTACTACCAGCCGCAGATCGCGATCGCCACCGGCGAGGTGGTCGGGGTGGAGGCGCTGCTGCGCTGGCGGCACCCCCGGCGCGGCATGGTCGACCCGGAGGAGCTGATCCGGGTCGCCGAGCAGAGTGCGGTGATGCGGCTGCTGACCCGCCGGGTCGTCGACGACGTCGTGGAGCAGCTCGCCAAGTGGTCCGCCGCCGGGCTGGAGCTGCGGGCGGCGGTGAACGTCAGCGTCCGCGACCTGCACACCGGCGAGATCACCGACCAGATCGCGGAACGGCTCGCCCAGTACGGCGTACCGGCGTCGCGGATCCAGCTGGAGATGACCGAGGGTGCGCTGATGGCCGACCCGCGCCGGGTGCTGGCCACCATCACCCGGCTGGACCGGATCGGGGTGGCCATCTCGATGGACGACTTCGGCACCGGGTACTCGTCGATGCAGCACCTGCGGCGGCTGCCGCTGGCCGAGGTGAAGGTCGACCGCTCCTTCGTACTCGGGATGACGGCCGACGCCGACGACGCGGCGATCGTCCGGTCGGTGATCGAGCTGGCCGGCGCCCTGGGGCTGCGGGTCGTCGCCGAGGGGGTGGAGGACGAGCGGACCTGGCGGCTGCTGCACGAGGCCGGCTGCGACGTCGCGCAGGGGTGGTTCTTCGCCCGGCCGATGCCGGCGGAGGACCTGGTCACCTGGCTCGCCCGGTACCGCCCGGTCAGCCCCACCCCCCGGCTCGGCGGCACCGCGCCGGCGGTCGCCGAACCCGACGGGGCGGTGCCGGCTGCCGGAAAGGCGGCTCCGGTCGAGGCGGGAGCGGCTCCGGTCGAGGCGGGGGCGGCTCCGGTCGAGACGGGGGCGGCTCCGGTCGAGACGGGGGCGGCTCCGGTGGAGACGGGGGCGGCCAGGGTCGACGTGGGAACGGCCAGGGTCGACGCGGCGGCTGCCAGGCTGCATCCGAGCGTGGAGTGAGCCGGGCCGGCCGGCGTCGAGGCGGGCCGGGACTGGCACCGGGGGAGTCGGGGGCGGCGCGGCTCGGGGTGACAAATAGACTCGCTCAGGTCACCGCGCGCGTGCCACGCTGCGCCGGGAAGTCGACGGCGGAAGCCGCGCAGAGGTCACAGCATGAAGGGGGCACCGATGTCCGCCATCTCCCGCGAGGAGGTCGCGCACCTGGCGCGGCTGTCGCGGCTCGCCGTCACCGAGGAGGAGCTGGACACCTTCGCCGGCCAGCTCGACGTGATCCTCCAGGCTGTCGCGCGGGTCGGCGAGGTGGCCGCCGCGGACATCCCGCCCACCTCGCACTCGGTGCCGCTGACGAACGTGCTCCGCGAGGACGTGGTGGTGCCCGGCCTGACCCGGGCGGAGGCGCTGGCCGGAGCGCCGGACAGCGAGGAGGACCGGTTCCGGGTGCCGCGCATCCTGGACCCCGACGAGCCGCCGAGCCCCCGTGGTGAGGGCCCGGCGGAAGGGAACGCGTGACCACCATGGCCGAGCTGACCAGGATGACCGCGACCGAGATCGCGGCCCTCATCGCCTCCGGCGAGGCGTCCGCGGTCGAGGTGACCCGGGCCCACCTGGACCGGATCGCCGCGGTCGACGACCGGGTGCACGCCTTCCTGCACGTCGACGCCGACGGTGCGCTGGAGGCCGCCCGCGCGGTCGACGCGAAGCGGGCCGCCGGGGCGGAGCTGGGCCCGCTGGCCGGGGTACCGGTGGCGGTCAAGGACGTGCTCACCACCAAGGGCGTGCCGACCACCGTCGGGTCGAAGATCCTCGAAGGCTGGCGCCCGCCGTACGACTCGACGATCGTGCGGCGGCTGCGGGCGGCCGGCACGGTGATGCTGGGCAAGACCAACATGGACGAGTTCGCGATGGGCTCCTCCACGGAATACTCGGCGTACGGGCCGACGGGGAACCCGTGGGACCTGGGCCGGATCCCGGGCGGCTCCGGCGGGGGCAGCGCGGCGGCACTGGCCGCGTACGAGGCGCCGCTGGCGATCGGCTCGGACACCGGTGGCTCGATCCGGCAGCCGGGCGCGGTGACCGGCACCGTCGGGGCGAAGCCGACCTACGGCGGCACCTCCCGGTACGGCCTGGTCGCGTTCTCCTCCTCACTGGACACCCCCGGCCCGTGCGCGCGTAACGTCCTCGACGCGGCGCTGCTGCACGAGGCGATCGGCGGGCACGACCCCCGGGACTCCACCTCGATCCCGGCGCCGGTGCCGGACGTGGTCGCCGCCGCCCGGGCCGGTGCCTCCGGCGACCTGACCGGGGTGAAGCTGGGCCTGGTCACCGAGTTCTCCGGCGAGGGCGCCGAGCCGGGCGTGGTCGCCGCGTTCCGGGACGCCGTCGACGCGCTGACCAAGCTCGGTGCCGAGGTCGTCGAGGTCTCCTGCCCGCACTTCCAGTACGCGCTGCCGGCCTACTACCTGATCGCGCCGAGCGAGTGCTCGTCGAACCTGGCCCGGTTCGACGGGGTGCGTTTCGGGCTGCGGGTCGGCGACGACGGCAACCGGGGGCTGGAGGAGGTCATGTCGCTGACCCGGGACGCCGGCTTCGGCCCCGAGGTCAAGCGCCGGATCATGCTCGGGACGTACGCGCTCTCCTCCGGTTACTACGACGCCTACTACGGGCAGGCGCAGAAGGTGCGTACCCTGATCACCCGCGACTTCACCGCCGCGTTCGAGCAGGCCGACGTGCTGATCTCGCCGACCACGCCGTTCGTGGCGTTCCCGTTCGGCTCGCGGACCTCCGACCCCTACCAGATGTACCTGGCGGACCTCTTCACCATCCCGACCAACCTCTACGGCGGACCGGGCATCTCGGTGCCGTGCGGGCTCTCCGACGGGTTGCCGGTGGGCTTGCAGATCATGGCGCCGACGATGGCGGACGACCGGATGTACCGGGTCGGCGCCGCGCTGGAGTCGGTGATCGGCACCCTCACCGCGCCGGAGCTCTGACCGGGCGGTTTCCGGCCGGACGGGCGGCCGGGAGGCGAGGCGCGGGTCACAGTCGGAAGCTTGTTGCACAGAGTTCGCAATAAGCTGGCAGGGATCCGGTCGTTCCGCCACGGGGGTGTTCCATGTCGGTGCCGGAACTGGTGATGGCCTGGGGCCGTGGTTGGGCGGTCTCCCGGGCCACGCCCGCGCCGGTCGAGGTCCCCGGCGGCTTCCGGGTCGACGTCGGCCTGCCGGGCCATCGGGTACGCCACGTGCTGCACACCTATCGGGCCGACACGCTCGGTCGGCTCGGTGCGGACCTGACCGCACCCGGGAGTTGGATCAAGGTGACCGGCGACCCGGCCGGCTTCCGGGCCGCCCTGCCCGCCGGCTGGACCATTGATATCCCCGGCTACCTGATGACCGTGCCGTTCCGTGCCGAGCCGGTCGAGTCGCCCCCGGGATACACGGTCCGGGTCGACACCGAGCCGGGCAGCGGGGCGTTGGTCGCGACGGTGCGGAACGAGGCCGGGGAGCGGGCGGCAACCGGACGGCTGGCACCGGCCGGCGAGTTCGGTGTCGTCGACCAGGTCGAGACCGCGCCGGTGCACCGGCGCCGGGGGCTGGGCAGCGTCGTGCTGCGTACCCTCGCCGGCCGGGCGGCGGCCCGCGGACTGCGTACCGGAATCCTGGTCGCCACGGACGACGGTCGCGCCCTCTACCGCAGCCTCGGCTGGGTCGTCCGCTCCGACGTCGCCGGGGCGTACCGTCCCGGGCAGTAGCCCCAGCGTGCTTCCCCGGCAATCCGCCGAGGATCCAGCCGCAGCGGCGTGTCCAGCCGTGTCCAACCGGGTCCAGGATGGCCGGCGGCGCGACCGGACATCGACGACTCTCTCCTCCAACAGCCACGCCGGCGGGGTCCGGCGCAGGCGTCTAGCGAGGAGGAAGCAGGTATGAGAGTCCTAGCGAAGCGGGCCAGCCGGGCGGCGTCGGTGGCGCTCGCCCTGGCGATGGCGGCAGTGCCCGCGCTGGTGCTGGGCCAGCCGGCCGGTGCGGCAGCCGCGCCCGGCCTGGACCCGGGCGCCAGCGCCGAGGCGTGGGCGGCGGGCCGGACGGTGTACGGGGCGGACGTCACCGAGCACCAGGCGATCGTGGCGTACTGGACGCCGGAGCGGATGCGGGCGGCCCGGCCGGCCGAGGAGTCACCGGCCTACCGGCAGGCGGTCAGGCGATACGTCGAGAGTGGACAGGCGGCCCACCGGGTGGCACCCGACCGGGGCGCCCGGCTGACCGTCCCACCGGCCGCCGGTGAACTCGGCACCCCGGACAGCGGCCCGGTGCCGGCCGCCCTGAACCCGAACTTCGCCGCCAACCACCCGACCGCGCGCACCAGCGGCAAGGTCTTCTTCACCATGGGCGGCGGGAACTTCGTCTGCTCCGGAACGGTGATCAACTCCGAGGGTCAGGACACGGTCTGGACCGCCGGGCACTGCACCCACCCCGGTGGGCCGGGCGGCGCGCTGGCCACCAACTGGTCCTTCGTGCCCGCCTTCGACGACGACCTGGCCAACCCCCGGCCGTTCGGCACCTGGACGGCGGCCCGGCTGATCCCCGCGCCGGGCTGGACCGCCAGCTCCAACTTCGGCGAGGACATGGCCGTGGCGATCATGAACACGCTCAACGGCCAGCACATCGTCACCCGGCTCGGCGGGCAGGGGCTGGACGTCAACCGGGGCATGAACGTGGCGATCAACGCCTTCGGCTACCCGGCCGAGGCGCCCTTCGACGGCGGCAACCTGCTGCGTTGCTCCGGCAACTCCCAGCCGGAGTCGCCGGGGGCCACCCAGACCGTCCGGATCCCCTGCGACATGACCCGGGGCTCCAGCGGCGGCGGCTGGCTGCTCAACTGGGACGGCAACTTCGGCTTCCTGTACGGCGTGAACAGCCGGATCGACCGGATCGTCGGCCCGACGGTCATGATGTCGCCGTTCTTCGACAACACCGCGCTGAACCTCTACAACCAGACCAGGAACCTCTGACCGTCGAGCGGATCGACAGCGACAAGGCGCTGTCCGGGGCGGGCCGGTGCGATGGCCCGCTCCGGACGGCGCCGACGCTATCGGGCCATCGCCGGCTGACGCTGGGTGCGGCCGAGGAACTCCCGGATGTGCGCGGCGATCTCGTCGACGTGGGTCTCCAGGGCGAAGTGGCCGGTGTCGAGCAGGTGGACCTCGGCGTCCGGCAGATCCCGCCGGAAGGCCCGGGCCCCGTCCGGGCCGAAGATCGGGTCGTTGGCGCCCCAGACCGCGAGCAACGGCACCCGGGTCTGCCGGAAACACTCCTGCGCCCGGGGATAGAGGTCGAGATTCGTCCGGTAGTCCCGGAAGAGTTGGAGCTGGTTCTCGTGGTTGCCCGGCCGGCCGAGGACCTCCATCGCGTGGTGCCAGGCGTCCGGGTTGACCAGGCTGACGTCCGGCACCCCGGTCTCGTACTGCGCCCGGACCTCCGCTTCGGTGAAGGCACGCCGGGCGGCGGCCTCGTGCTCCGGTCCGGGATCGCTCGCGTACGTGAAGAGCGGTGCCCAGAACTCCTCGACGAATCCCTCCTGGTAGGCGTTTCCGCTCTGGCTGACGATCGCCGAGATGCTCTCCGGTCGTCGCAGCAGCAGGCGCAGCGCGATCGGCGCCCCGTAGTCCTGCATGTAGACGGCGAACCGGCGGATGTCGAGCTGGTCCAGCAGCCCGACGGTGACGTCGGCGAGCGCATCGAACGTGTACGGGAACTCACCCAGGGGCGGTGCCGCGGAATAACCGAAGCCGATGTGGTCCGGCGCCACCACGTGGTAGTCGTCGGCCAGCGCCGGGATCAGCTCCCGGAACATGTGCGAGCTGGTCGGGAAGCCGTGCAGCAGGACCAGCGGCGGCGCGTCCGGCGGGCCGGCCTCGCGGTAGAAGACCTCCATCCCGTCGACCGTCGCCGTCCGGTGGTGTACTCCGCCGATCATGTAATCCCCCGATCTGCCCCTTTCTTCTCATCGTGCCCGCAGTCAGGTGGTTTCCGGGCGGGTATCGACGCTGGCGGACGTACCGATCCGGGTGTGCGGCAGCGGGAGCCGGCGCGCCGACAGCGGCCGACCCCCGACGGACTCCGGCGGCTCAGGGCTGGAGGAACCAGGGGCTGGTGTAGGCCACGCCCCAGTCGTTGCACGCGTGGTTCGCCGGCCCGGGGCTGGCGTTCGGCTGCGTCGGATCGGAGATCCGCAGCACCACCCAGTGCCCGTCGGCGATGTCCAGCGGCACGGTGAAGCTGGTGACGCCCCGGCCCGCCTCGATGTCGAGCACCTCGGGCACCACCGGCGCGTCGCTGCCCGGCCGGAGGACCTGGATCCGCAGCGGCCTGCCCACCCAGTCCGGCCCCCGGTCGAGGTCCACCGAGAAGGTCACGTCGGCCCGGCCGACCGGCAGCACCCCGCCCATCCGGACCCCGTCCGCGGTCGCGTCCAGACGCAGCCCGGAGACCCGGGTGGCGAAGAACCGCCGGGCCCGCATCGCGGCCAGCACCTCCTGCCGGGTGTTCTGGGTGACCCACAGGCCGGTCCGGCCCTTGCCCTCCGGAAAGCCCCAGTCGGTGCCGTGCTCGTCGGAGACCCCGGTGAGACCGGGCCGCCAACCGGCGTTCAGGCAGGCGACAAGCGGAGACGTCTGCCCGCTGCCCCAGCCGTCGAAGAGGTAGTCGTCACCCCGGTTGAACATCTCCAGCCCGATCATCGGCTCGCGGACCCCGGCGACGTACCTGAAGTTGTCGAACCGGCCCACCTCCCGGCCGGGGTGGTTGAACCCGGCGACCCCGCCCGAGCTGCCGATCCAGTTGTAGAGCCGGCTCATGCTCGACGACTGGAGCAGGTCGGTGTAGTTGCCGGTGAACCAGACGTTGACGTGCCCGAGCAGCGGATGCGACCACTCGAAGCCCCGGATCGCGGTGTACTGGCCCGGGTCGTCGGCGGCGTCGGCGAGCTGACCGGTGCGGTCCCACTCCGACCGGGAGAGCCCCTCGATCGAGAAGAGCGTGCTGTGGTCGGTGAGTGCGGCGACGTCCAGGCCGGCGTCGCGCATCGAGGCGAAGGCGAGCGCGGGATCACCGTCGCCGTCCGACATCAGGGTGTGGTTGTGCAGGTCGGCGTGGACCAGCGTGGTGCCCTGGGTGATCAGGGACGTCCGCGACGCGCCACTGCCCGCGGCCTGGTTCGGCCCGGCCGCCCGGGGGACGGCGGCGGCGTACGCGGTTCCGGGTGCGGCGGCGAGGGTCAGCAGTCCGCCGGCAGCGGCGACAAGCGTACGTCGGCTGGTACCGGTGGGGGTGTGTCCGGTCTCCGCGTGCGTGTGGGTCATGCCGGACAGTGCACAACCCGCCCGGCAACTCGCCGGTAGCCACAGTTGACCGGCCGGTTAAGTCTGTCGATCGCTTGGTGGATCTTCCGGCGTCGGCCGGCGCGGCGCCCGACGCTCAGCGCGGCTCGGGGAGTTCGTGGCCGGTGAGCAGCCGGGCGCCCGCCAGCACCAGCGGCTCCCAGTGGGCCGCACCGGTACGCCCGTGCTTCGGGTCGATCCCGGTGACGGTCCGGCCGCCGATGCGCACCCGGACGTGCCGGGCGGTCCAGTCGGCGGTGGCCCGCTGGCGTACCCGGCCGGGGCACCGCCAGGTGCGGTCGGCGAAGCGTACGACCTGGGAGTGTCCGTGCACCTGGCCGAACGGGACGAAGCCGCCTCCGGCGTAGTGCTCCAACCACGGCTCGTGCAGCTCCCAGCCCGCCTCGGCCCAGAACGGCCCGGCCGCCCGGTCCACGCCGAACTCCCCGCCCCGGAAGATCAGTGGCGGGCGGTCGTCCAGCAGCCGGGCCGCGAGTGCGGCGGTCGACGGCTCGCCGAGCCGCCGCCAGGCGCCGACGGTCAATCCGGCGTGGCTGACCAGCAGATCCTCCCCATCGGCCGTCCGGATCGCCACGGCCACCCGCAGCCGGCCCGCCGCCCACCAGGAGCGGAGCAGGTCCGCGTCGCCGTCGGCGATCGGATCCGGCCAGAACGGGGTGCCACCGGGCAGGTACTGCGCCTCGTGGTTGCCGGCGAGCTGGATCCACTGCTCCGGCTGGTGGTCGAGATACCGGTCGACCAGCTCCAGCACCGCTGCACTGTCCGGGCCACGGTCGACGAGGTCGCCTACCTGCACCACCGTGAGGTCGTCGGGCAGGTCGGGCCGGTCGGCTGGCACGCCGAGCGCGTGCAGGGCGCCGCGTAGCTGCTCGGGATGGCCGCCGACGTCACCGACAACCGCAATTCGGCCCATCATCGCTCCTCGCTCGCCCGGGTCTACATCGGGCGAGCCTATCCGGGCGATCCGTGCTCCGCGACCCGCGACCATCCACGCTGGACGGTGCCGGAAACCCGCCCAGACCAGCCGATCGACCACGTCGGGTGTCGGTTCGGTGCCGGCCCGTGTCGGCCGGTGGAAAGCTCGACCGAATTGTTGCCGGGCCGGCGGGAGACGGGCCGGAGCGGACCGAGGTGATCTACTAGGGTGCCTTGTCATGACTGGCGGTTCAGGGGACGGGTTCACGGTAGACCCGACGGCGCTGGAGAGCTTCTCCAAGACCAGCTACGCCCGCGCGGACGACTTCGACGAGATCCGTGGCCGGCTCCGGGACGGTGCCGTCGGCCGTTCCTCCTTCGGCATCATGCCCGCCTCGTTCTCCCTCTACGAGCAGTACGAGTCGTGTCTGGACGAGTGTCTCCAGGCGTTGGCCGACGGGGTCGAGGTGATGGAGGTGATCGGCGACGCGATCACCGCCGAGCGGGACGCGTACCTGAACAGCGACGCCGCCGCGCAGGCCCGGTTCGGCGGCTGAGCCGGGTTACGACCGCGTCCGCCGAGGCGGGGCAGCACACCGAAGACCACGAAGGGGGAGGGCGCAGTGTCGACCGTCGCGCTCGAACGCAGCAAGACGTATTTCGAGCAGTTCGTCGGCTCCGTACCGGAGCCGCTCCAGGGGTTCACCCGGACGGTGCTGTCGCCGTTCGAGCAGCTGCTCGAACAGGTGGCCGGCGATCCCGACGACCTGATGCGGGGCGCCGAGCGCTGCCTCGCCGCGTCGAACGACGTGCTCGGCATCGCGGCGCAGCAGCAGGCCGACCGGGCCCAGCTCCAGCCGCCGGCCTGGGGCGGCAGCGCCCAGGAGGCGTTCCAGACCGGGCTGACGAACGTCGAGCAGACCGTCCGGCAGCTCGCCGAGGGCCTGAACGCGGCCAAGGAGGTGCTCGTCGAGGCGGCGAACGCGGCCGTCGACGCGTTCAACCTGCTCTGCGAACTGATCTTCGAGTTCCTGACCGCCTTCCTGATCGAGGCGATCATCGCCGCCGCCGCGGCGTTCCTCAGCTTCGGCGCGTCGATCGCCGCGTTCGTCGTGCGCTGGCTGGCCCGGCTGGCGCTGACCCTGGGCCGGGGCGCCCGGATCATCAGCAAGCTGGTCCGGATCCTGGTGAAGCTGGCCCGCAAGCTGGACGACGTCAAGGCGCTGCTCACCCGCTACCGTCAGCGGGTGATGGAGCTGCGCAAGCTGAAGAAGGAGTACGCCGTCTGGAAGCGGCAGGGCCGGACCGCACAGGGTCGGGCGATCCTTGCCGAGCACAGCCTCAAGGTCGGGGTGCCCCGGTTCGTCTTCAACCAGATCTCGCCGGTCAACCTGAGCGGCAAGGGCGGTGCGGCGCTGGACACCGCCGTCGGCATGCACGACATCTCGGACGGCCAGAAGGACCGCAACTACGCGACCGACGGCACGTACCGGCAGGACATCGGACCGTACACGAAGAGCGTGCAGGATCTGATCGACTCGGTGGGCTGACCGGCCGCTGCACGGACCGGCCGCCCGCACGGCGGAGTGGACGAGGGCAGGAGAGGACGACGTGGCGGAATATCCCGCGCTGGATCGGCTGGAGCAGCTCGCGAGCGGCCTGGACGACCTCCAGTTCCAGATGAACCGGCGGATCGAGGAACTCCAGGCGCAGCCGGTGGAGCTGGAGAGCGAGAGCGGTGCCGTCCGGGTGACTGTCGACCACGGGGGCCGGGTCGACCGGGTCGACATCACCTCCCGGGGGATGCGATACAGCCCGGATCAGCTCGGCGCGGAGATCACCGGCACCATCCGGCGGGCGCAGCGGGAGGCGACCCGGCGGTTGCAGGACTCCATGCGGGAGGTGCTGGGCAGCGCCGCGGACGACTATCCGCTGGGCTGAGCGATGCCCACCGACTACCGCCACCGCTATGCCGACGCGGCCGGCAGCAAGCTCGAACCCGGCGAGACGATCGTCGCGCTGACCGAGGCGAAGCGGCCGCGCGGCCTGGCTCCCGACCCGCCGCCGCGACCGCCTGCGCCCGCGCCTGGCGACGGGCCGGCGGTGGCCGGGATGGGGCTGGCGAACGTGGCGCTCAGCGGCATCGAGGCGATCGACAACATCGGCGGCGGGGGTCCGACCGACTGGCTGGTCCGGCTGCTCTTCGGCCGGGCCGCGCGCGGTCGGATCGACTCGGTCGCCGCCGACTACGTCCGGGCGGTACCCGCCGACGCCAAGCTGCTGGTGGTGGTCACGGAGCGGCGGATCGTGGTGTTCCGGGTCGGGCGGACCACCGGCGTGCGGCCGTTCGGCAAGCCGGCCAAACCGGTGGTGGCGGCGAAGCTGAAGCCGCTCTGGTCGGTCTCCCGGGCCGAGGTGAGCAGCGCCAGCCGGCGCTGGCACCGGCTGCACGGCGCCCGGCTCCGGGTCGGCTTCCGGGACGGCTCCTGGCTGGAGCTGACCGGCCCGCTCCGGATGGGCCGGCAGCGGGCCGGCGAGCTGCGCGACGCCCTCGGCGGCTGAACCCGACCATGTCACGTTCGCCGTTCGACGACTGGCGCACGGCCTTCACCGCCGAGGCCCGGCGGCGTGGGCTGCCCCGCGCCGAGATCCGCGCAGCGCTGACCGAGGTCGAGGTGTACTGCGCGGATCCGGCGACGGACCCGGTCGAGGCGTTCGGGGAGCCGGCCGGGTACGCCACGGCACTCGCCGAGGGGCCGCGGCCGGCGGAACCGGACCGGGCCGGTCGGCGGTCACCCTGGCTGGGCGGCTTCGTCGCCGCCAGCACCCTGGTCGGGGTGATGGCGCTGCTCGCCGGGGTCGAGGCGGTCAGCGGGTACGGCACCGCGGAGGTCACCGTCGGCCAGCTCGTCTCGGTACTCGCCGGGGTGGCCGGGATCGTCCTCGCCGTCGCGCTGCTGTTCCGGCCCGGACGGGCGTACCGGCCGGCTCCGGACTGGCGGTTCGGGCTGGTCGGGGCGGTCGCGATCGCCGTCACGGCGGTTCCGGTGCTGCTCTGGCCACAGGGGCTGCTCCGGCTGCCCGGCTGGCTGCCGCTCGCGATCGGTGTACTGCTGCTAATGGCCGCCTGGTGGCCGCTCGTGTCCGGTCGGCTGCTTCCGTTTCGGGCTGCCGTGCCGACCTCCGGCGCTGCGGCAGGCCGCCCCGACCGGCGGATCCTGCTGGTTCGCTGGGGCCTGCCGGTCGGGCTGCTCTGCGTGCTGCTCGTAGCCGTCCTGCTCGACGCCGCCGCCCCCGCCTGAGCCACCGCCGGCCCCTTGATGCCCCCGGCCCGTTAGTCGAACCGGCCCGGAGCCGGCCCCGGTCATGCCTGGAAATTCCGGTGCTGTTGCCGGCCGGCCACCACCGGGCCGAGCGGGGACTTCCGGTTCAGCGGTGATACCACCAGGTCATCATGATGACTCTGTGGTATCACGCTCACCGGGCATATGCCGTCCCCTCGACATCCCGGGCCCCGGCCCGGTACTCCGTCCGACGTAGGCGGTACTCCGGACGGGCAGCCGCGAATGTCGGTCCTGGGCGGACGCCGGCCGCCGCCCCGGCCGCCTAGCGTCGGTCCCGCAGACCCGACAGCGCCGCGCCACAGACAGCAGCGCCGCGCCACAGACCCGACAGCGCCGCGCCGCAGACCCGACAGCGCCGCGCCGCAGACCCGACAGCGCCGCGCCACAGACAGCAGCGCCGCGACCAGACGCGACGCAGACGTGACGCGGAAGTGACGGAGGAGGAGGCCGAGATGACGCCGGCGATCCCACAGGCACCGGACCTGGCCCGGCCGGGGATCTGGTACACCCTTGCCCCGGTCGCCCTGACCGTGCTCGGGGTGCCGATCGGCACCGCCGTCGCGGGGGCCCCGATCACCTACCCGGGAACCCTGCCACTGGCCACCTGGCTCGGCCTCCTCCTGCTGCTACGCCGCCGCTGGCCGGTGGCGGTACTGCTGGCCAGCCTGGCGGTGATCACCGCGTTCCGGGGGGCCGGACTCACCGAGGCCGGCTGGACCTGGCCGGCGTCGGTGATCTTCTTCCTGCTGGCCGCCGACGACACGCCACGGCGGCACGGCCTGCGCTGGGCGGTCGGCGCCGGACTGTTCCAGTTGACCTTCGCGGTGAACTGGCAGTGGACGGTCGAGGGCCAGGACGTGCAGCGGGCGATCGGGGAGGTCGGCGGCGAGGCGCTCGGGCTGGCCCTGACCATCGCGGTCGCGGTCGCGTTCCGCAACTGGCTGCGCTGGCGTGCGGAACTCGCCGCCGGGCTGGCCCACGCCGAGCAGGAGCGGCGGCTGGAGGCGGAGCGCCGGAGCGCGGAGGAGCGGTTGCAGATCGCCCGCGAGCTGCACGACGTGGTGGCGCACACGCTCACCGTGGTGGGCGTGCAGCTGCGGGTGGTGGACGAGGCGCTGGACGACTCGACCGACGACGCGCGGGCCGCGCTGCGTACCGCCCAGGAGGTCCGCGGGAAGGCGGTGGCCGACCTGCGGTCGCTCATCGACGTGCTGCGTGCGCCGGGCGACCGGCCGGACCCGGACGACGCGGTCCCGACCCCGCGGACCGTGCCGACCCCGGAGACCGTCCCGGCCCCGCAGACCGACCTGAGCGGCCTGGCCGAACTCGCCGCCCGGACCCGGGCCAGCGGTCTGGCGGTCACCCTCGACGTCACCGGCGAGCCGGGCAGGGTCGCCGCGCCGGTGGCGGTGGCCTGCTACCGGCTGATCCAGGAAGCCCTGACCAACACGGTGAAGCACGCGGACGCGCGGCGGGCGACGGTACGGCTGGCGGTCGATCCGGACGCTGTCCGGGTCGAAATACGCGACGACGGCACCGGTCCCGCCCCGGCGGCCGTGCCCGGGCACGGCCTCAACGGGATGCGGGAACGGGTCGCCGCCCTCGGGGGCACCTTCAGCGCCGGTGCGGCCGACGGAGGCGGCTACGCGGTCCGCGCGACAATTCCTGTGACAGGCTTCCGGCCGTGACCATCAGCGTGCTGCTCGCCGACGACCAGGCTCTGGTCCGGGCCGGATTCCGCAGTCTGCTGCGCCGGGACCGGGAGATCGAGGTGGTGGGCGAGGCGGCCAGCGGGGACGAGGCGGTGCGGCTGGCCCGGAGCCTGCGGCCGGACGTGGTGCTGATGGACATCCGGATGCCGGGCCTGGACGGCCTCGCCGCCACCGAGCGGATCGTCACGGACCCGGTGACGGCCGGCTGCCGGGTCGTCATCCTGACCACCTTCGAGACCGACGAGTACGTCTTCGCCGCACTGCGCGCCGGAGCCAGCGGCTTCCTCACCAAGGAGATCGAACCGGCCCAGCTCCGCCAGGCGGTCGGGATCGTCGCCGCCGGGGAGGCACTGCTCGCGCCGAGCGTCACCCGCCGGGTCATCGAGCAGTTCGCACACCGGCCGGTGACGGCGACCGACACCGGGGCCCGGCTGGCGGTGCTCACCGAGCGGGAGCGGGAGGTGCTCCGGCTGGTCGCCACCGGGCTGTCCAACGAACAGATCGCCGGGCGGCTCTTCATCAGCCCGCTGACCGCCAAGACGCACATCAGCCGGGCGATCAGCAAGCTCGGGGTCCGGGACCGGGTCCAGTTGGTGATCGTGGCGTACGAGACCGGGCTGGTCCGCCCCGGCGGCGAAACCCGGACGAGCCCGGACCGGCGCAACGACTAGGCTTGCAGGATTCTGTCCGGATGCCGCCGGGGGGCCGGCTGCCGCCCGAGAGCTGGAGTCTTGATGAGCACGACCGTCCTGCCCTCGTACGACGACGTCGTCGAGCGCTACGCCCCGGTGATCGGCCTGGAGACCCACGTCGAGCTGGGCACGAAGACCAAGATGTTCTGTGGCTGCCCGACCGACTTCGGCGGCGAGCCGAACACCCGGGTCTGCCCGGTCTGCCTCGGCCTGCCCGGGTCGCTGCCGGTGGCCAACAAGGCCGCGATCGAGGCGACCATCCGGATCGGCCTCGCGCTGAACTGCTCGATCGCGCCGTGGAGCCGGTTCGCCCGGAAGAACTACTTCTATCCGGACATGCCGAAGAACTACCAGATCAGCCAGTACGACGAGCCGCTCTGCGTGGACGGCTGGCTCGACGTGGAGGTCGTCGGCGAGGATGGCCAGCCCGAGCTGTTCCGGGTCGGCATCGAGCGGGTGCACCTGGAGGAGGACACCGGCAAAACGCTGCACGTGGGCGGCGCCACCGGGCGGATCCACGGTGCGACCGAGTCGCTTGTCGACTACAACCGGGCCGGCATCCCGCTTGTCGAGATCGTCACCAAGCCGATCCCGGGTACCGGCGCGGCGGCCCCGATCGTGGCCCGGGCGTACGTCACCGAGCTGCGGGACGTGATCCGCTCGCTGGGCGTCTCCGACGTGCGGATGGAGGAGGGCTCGCTGCGCTGCGACGTGAACACGTCGCTGTCGCCGGCCGGCTCCGCCGAGTGGGGCACCCGGACGGAGACCAAGAACGTCAACTCGCTGCGCTCGGTGGAGCGGGCGGTCCGGTCCGAGATGCTGCGCCAGGCCGGCGTACTCGACTCGGGTGGCCGGATCGTCCAGGAGACCCGGCACTTCCACGAGGACACCGGGGACACCACGCCGGGCCGGTCCAAGGAGACCGCCACCGACTACCGCTACTTCCCGGAGCCCGACCTGGTGCCGTTGGCCCCGGACGCGGCCTGGATCGCCGAGCTGAAGGCGGCGCTGCCGGAGCTGCCCCGGGTGCACCGGCGCCGGTTGCAGCAGGAGTGGGGGCTGAACGACCACGACATGCAGTCGGTGCTGAACGCCGGTGCGGTCGAGTTGATCGAGCAGACGGTGGCTGCCGGCACCACCCCGGCCGGTGCCCGGAAGTGGTGGCTGGGTGAGCTGTCCCGGCGGGCGAACGAGGCCGGTGTCGAGCTGGCCGCCGTGGGCGCCACCCCGGCCCAGGTGGCCGAGCTGCAGAAGCTTGTCGACGCGGGCAAGCTCAACGACAAGCTGGCCCGTACCGTGCTGGAGGGCGTGGTGGCCGGCGAGGGTTCGCCGAGCGAGATCATGGCGGCCCGGGGCCTGGAGGTCGTCTCCGACACCGGTGCGCTGACCGCCGCGGTGGACGAGGCGATCGCCGCCAACCCGGACATCGCGGCGAAGGTCCGCGACGGCAAGGTGGCCGCGGCCGGCGCCCTGGTCGGGGCGGTCATGAAGAGCACCCGGGGCGCGGACGCCAAGACCGTCCGCTCGCTGATCCTGTCCCGGCTCGGCGTCGAGGGCTGATCGTCGCCGGAGGGGCTCCCAACCGGCGCGGCCCGCGTCGGGGAGGGGCCCTCCGGCTTCTGACGGGTGGCCCTCGCCCGCGAGCGGCAGCTCCTCGCCCGCGAGCGGCAGCTCCTGCCCGTGCGTGTCAGCCGGTGGGTGTCGGGTCGGGGGGCGGGGCGCCGGCCGGCGGGACCGGGCTGGCCGGGGTGGGGGCACCCGGGGCCGGGCTGGTCGAACCCGGGCTCGGGGTGGCCGGGACCGGCGGCTCCGGTTTGTTGACGACGTGTCGCTCCAGGTTGACCTGGGCCTCGCCGGTGCCGCCGAGCATGATGTCGTCGTACGCCTGGAGTGCCCGCTGCTGGTCGAAGTAGAGCACGGACATCGCCAGCGGGGTCGGCTTGTCGCCCTCCAGCCCGCGCAGTCCCGCCCCGCCGGTGGAACCCTGCACCTGGAGCTGGGTCCGCATCGCGCCCGGCACCTCGGGCAGCTCGCGTACCTCGCGGTGGTGGGTGTGCCCGCTCAGCACCAGCGGTACGACGCCGGAGAGCCCGTTTGCCGACGCCGGATCGTGCACCAGGGCGATGTCGACCGGCCGGTTGTAGGCCCGGATGGTGGCGGCGAGCAGTTTTCCGGCCCCGGCCACCTGGTCGACGGTCTCCGGCAGGTTGCCGGACCCGGCCGGCGAGGTCTCCTTGTCCGGGGTGAACCGGGGGTCGCTGATCCCGGCGATGGTCAGCCCGGCGACGCTGAAGATCGCGTTGTCCAGCACGATCGCGTTCGGCTGCCGGCTGACGGCGGCGGCGGTGGCGGGCGAGTCGTGGTTGCCGCGGATGAAGACGTACGGCACCTTGAGCAGGCCGATCGAGCCGACGAAGGACGCCTCCGGCTCGCTGCCCCAGTCGGTCATGTCCCCGGTGTCGATCACCACGTTGATGTTGAACTGCTCGACCACGGTCCGGACCACCTGCCAGGCGGTCGGGTTCAGGTGCAGGTCGGAGACGTGCAGTACGCGTACGGTGCCCTGCTCCTGCTCGAAGATCGGCAGGGTGGAGACCGTGGTGTAGAGCTGGCTGACGTTGCCGACCATCCGCTGGAGCTGGTCGGCGTACCGGCCGTAGTCGTTGGCGATCCGCCGGGCGTCACCGACGATGGCCGGGGCGTTCACCAGCAGCCCCTCGTAGCGCGGTTCCTCGATCGAGTCCGGCCGGAAGGTCAGCGCGGCGATGCCGAGGCTGCCGCCGGTGATCACCAGGGCCAGGCCGCCGGCCCAGGCCACCCGGCGGGTACGCCGGAAGACCAGCGCGGCCAGGATCATGCTGGCCAGTACGGAGACCGCGACCGTGCGTACCCCGACCCGGATCACCCCGTTGGCGACGTCGCCGACGGCGGACTGGCTGGCCCGGCTGATGTTGGCCGGGTCGTCGATGAGCGCCTCGGTGCGGCGCTGGTCGAGCGAGCCGAGCCGGACCGAGAGGTGTGCCGGGCCGGCGTGGCTGCTGAGCTGGAGTGCGCCCAGCGGCGGGATGGTGACAGTGGTGCCACCGTCCACGGAGGGTGTGATCGCCATCTCGGCCCGGAACGGGCCGATGTCGGTCTGCATCCGCCCGCCGAGCAGGACGCCGAGCACGATCCCGAGCACGGTGACGCCGATCACCGACACGGCGAGTCCGGCCCGGCGGCTCGGTCGCGACGTCAGGACCGCCCAACCGCTTCGTACGGCGATCCGCCCGAAGCGCCACAGCGCCGCCGGGAACGGCACACGCCGAGCCGCCGGGGGCGGTGTGCCCCCGGCGGCTCCGGTGTCGTTCCTCCGCCTGTCCATGCTCAATCATCACCTGCCCGAAGTGTCATCATCAAAACCCGCCGCAGGTCCCGCCCCATTTCCACCGGGGGTATGAGCCCGCTCTCCCGGGAGGCTGCCACTCGCCGGCAGCACCGGGAGACTCAACTCCGGCCGGCGAGGCTCAGCTCTTGCCGGCCGCGCCGCCGGAGAAGACCAGCCGGAGGATCCGGTCGTCGTCGGGCGCCGGATCGCGCTTGCCGTCGTGGTTGGAGGTGGAGATCCACAACGAGCCGTCAGGTGCGGCGACCGCGGTCCTCAGCCGGCCGTACTCGCCGACCAGCAGGGGACGGGGCTGGCCGAGTACGGTGCCGTTGGCGGTGAGTTCGACGAGCCAGATCCGCATCCCCCGCAGGCAGGCCGCCACGAACACCCGGTCGATCATCGCCGCGCCCGAGCAGGACGCCTCGGCGGTGGTCCAGGTGACCAGCGGGTCGACGTACTTCTCCGCGTCGGTGTCCGTGCCGCGCCCCTCGACCTCGGGCCAGCCGTAGTTCTTGCCCGGTGTGATCAGGTTTACCTCGTCCCACCGGCTCTGGCCGAACTCGGTGGCGTAGAGCCGCTTGTCGGCGTCCCAGGCGATGCCCTGCACGTTGCGGTGCCCGTAGGACCAGACCAGGGAGTTCGGGTACGGGTTGCCCGGGGCCGGCTTGCCGGCCGGCGTCATCCGGAGGATCTTGCCGCCGAGGCTTCCGAGGTCCTGGGAGAGCCCGCGCTCCGAGGCGTCCCCGGTGGTGGCGTAGAGGAAGCCGTCCGGGCCGAAGCCGAGCCGGCCGCCGTTGTGGATGCCGGAGAGCGGGATGCCGGTGACGATAGGCGTCGGCCTGGAACCCAGGGTCAGCTTGGCGATCCGGTTGTCCTCGGCGGTCGAGTAGTAGACGAAGACCGTCTTGTCCCGCTGGTAGTCCGGGGAGACTGCGATGCCCAGCAGGCCGCCCTCGCCGGCCGCGTCGACCTCGGCGAGGGTCTGCACCGTGCTGACCTTGAGCCCCTTCGTGTCGGACTCCGGCCCGACCTTGAGGATCCTGGCGCTGTCCCGCTCGGTCACCAGCGCACCGCCGTCGGGCAGGAACGCGATCCCCCAGGGCACCCGCAGCCCGCTGGCCAGCACGGTTGCCGCGACCTGCTGCTCCGCGCCGCTCTGGCTGGGCGTGCTGGACGGGGTCGGGAACCGTGGCGGCTCGCCGGCCGGGTCCGGTTCCGGCTCGCCGAGGGCGCAACCGCCGGTGAGGAGGGCGGCCGCCGCGCAGAGCGCGACCGCCGCGCGCCGACGGCCGGATCTGGGGTACGGACGAGCGCTCACCCGGACCAGGGTAGTCCGATCTCGTCCCGTACCGCCCACCACCCGGTCGGCCGTCCGGGTTCCGTCGCCGGGGACTATCGTCGGCGTCCGTGAAGGTGTGGATCCCCCATCCCGTCGGACTGGAGCTGCTCGGCGAGATCCCGGCCGGG
Source organism: Plantactinospora sp. WMMB782 (assembly GCF_049179135.1). NCBI lineage: Bacteria > Bacillati > Actinomycetota > Actinomycetes > Micromonosporales > Micromonosporaceae > Plantactinospora > Plantactinospora sp. WMMB782. The sequence continues at coordinate 4,493,911 of NZ_JBMHMC010000007.1, forward strand.
GTCACCGTCGAGGTCGCCCCGACGCCGGAGCAGCTTCCGTCGGATCCGGCCGGCGTCCGGTTCTGGGTACCGCCGTTCCTCGCCCAGGCCGCCGCCGTGCCGATGGCCGCCAAGCTGCCCGACCTGCGGGTGGTGCAGCTCCTCTCGGCCGGGGCGGACGTCTGGGTCGGCCGGCTGCCCGAGCACGTCATGCTCTGCGACGGGCGCGGGGTGCACGACTCCTCCACCGCCGAGTGGGTGGTCGCGGCGACCCTGGCGTACCTGCGGTCGTTCCCGGTCTTCGCGCTCGCCCAGTCCCGGCACGAGTGGTCGTACGACCGGGTCAACCCCACCGACGAACTGGCCGGCAAGCGGGTACTCGTCGTCGGCGCCGGCTCGATCGGGGCGGCCACCCGGGCCCGGCTGGCGCCGTTCGAGGTCGAGCTGACCATGGTCGCCCGGACCGCCCGCCCCGCCGAGGGGGTGTACGGGGTCGACGACCTGCCGGCGCTGCTGCCCGAGGCGGACGTGGTGGTGCTGCTGGTGCCGCTCACCGACGCCACCCGGGGACTCGTCGACGCCGGCTTCCTCGCCGCGATGCGGGACGGCGCGCTGCTGGTCAACGCCGCCCGCGGGCCGGTGGTGCAGACCGACGCGCTGGTCGCCGAGCTGGTGACCGGCCGCATCTCGGCGGCACTGGACGTCACCGAGCCGGAGCCACTGCCGGCCGGGCACCCGCTCTGGGACCTGCCCAACGTGCTGCTCACCCCGCACGTCGGCGGCTCGGTACGCGGTCTGCTGCCCCGGGGCTACCGGCTGGCCGGCGAGCAGTTGCGCCGTTTCGTGGCCGGCGAGCCGCTCGTCAACGAGGTGGTCGACGGCTACTGAGCGTCGGCCCGGGTCGGTCGGGTCAGTCAGTCGACGGCCACCACCGGGCGTCATCCGGGGCGACCCCACCAGCCGCTCTGTCAGTCGACGGTCGGATCCGGGGTGCGGCGGGACCCGTCGAGCGGCTGGCCGCTGGCGGCGACCAGACCGGGCAGGTCCGCGGCCCGGACCGCCGGCAGGGTCGCCGTACGGCCGTCGCGGAGTCGGACGACCGCCTGACCGCGCGGGTCGGGCGCCAGTTCCGCAACCTCCGTCCAGGGGATCCATCGCTGGCCGAGCAGGGCCCGGATCCGTATCCCGGCCGGGCTGGCGTCGGTGCCGGCCCGCCACGCCCAGACGCCGATCGCCACCGGCACCAGGAGCAGCGGAAGGAGGTACCAGCGGGCGGTGGCCAGCGGAAGGGCGCCGAGGAGCCCGAGGACGGCGGCCACCCAGATCGCCTGGCTGTGCCGGAAGCGCAGTGTGCCGGTCTTACCCACCCGGCGATTTTCGCACCCCGGCCCGTCCGCCCGGCCGGGGGCCTCGGACCGGCCGGGCCGAGTGGGGTCCTCCGGCCGGTCGGAACCGCTGGCCGGGCCGGGGTGGAGCGGCCTTGACCGGTTGCGGGAAGATTCGGCGAGCAACCGAAGTGGGAGATCCCTACCGGTGGACCCTCTCGACCTGCCCGGCGCGGGTGTGCGTCCCGGTCACCCGTCGCGGCGACCACGGGCTGTGCCGGGAAGGTGGAAAGGGTCCGTCACGTAACCATGCCCCCGGCCGATCGTTGGGGGTTGGTAGGACTCGTTTCGGCGGTTGCGCCCGGAGCGGGCCCAGTCTGACCCGCACCACGTCCGTGCCCCCTCTGCGAAGGCATCCCCGCCATGTTCGTGGCGCACATCCCGGATGGCCGAGCCCGCCGGCTGGTAGTCCGGACCATCGAGATCGGCGTCCCACTGCTCGCCGTGGGCGTCCTTCTCGCGGCTCACCTCGGCGCGCTGTCGCCCTATCCCGCCATGGCGGTCGCCGTCGGCACGGCCGCCGCGGTGGCTGCCGCCCGGCTGGTCCGGCTGGCCGTCCGCCTGCACACCGGCGGCACCGGCTTCGGCCCGTGCCGGGGCGCGGGCTTCCTCGGCTTCGGCATGGTCGCCAGCGCGCTCTCCTCGCCCGCCCTCCTCCTGGCGCCGGCCGGCGCCAGGCCGATGGTGGCGCTCGGGGGCCTGGTGCTGGCGTTCGCCCTCTACCTGTTCGGCATGACGATGCTGCCCGGCGCCGCCGGCACGGTGCGGGTACGGCTGCGCCGGGCCTTCGACGGGCTGAGCCTCGGCATCAGTCTCGCCTTCTCGGCCTGGGTGATCCCGCCAGCGCCGCTGCCGCCGCTCGCCCTGATCGCGGCGCTGCTCGCCGTAGTCGGCCTTCCGGTGGTCACCATCACCACGCTGCGGGCGTACGAGTACCGGCGGTCCGCCGCGCTCTGCGGCACCGGCGCCGGACTGGCGGTCTTCGGGCACTCGCTGATCACCGTGCTGCTCGGCTCCGGCGCGTCGGCCGAGGCGCTGCCGCTGCTCGCCGTCTCGCTTGTCGTCGGCCCGGCCCTGATCGCCGCAGGTGCCCGCCGGGCCAGGCCACCGGGTCAGCCCCCTGCCGTCCCGGGCGAGCCGCAGACCACCCTCAGCGCCTATCCGCTGCTCACCATCCCGGCGATCCTGGCGACGCTCTCCGCGCTCTGGCACCTGGTCACCGTCGGCGCCTTCGACGCCACCTCCATCCTGCTCGGCCTGGCCGTGATCCCGACGCTCGTGGTCCGGGAGGTACTGGTGATGCTGGACATCCGCCGGTACGCCAGGCGGCTGGCGACCCAGGAGGCGCACTTCCGCTCGCTGGTCTCCGGCGCCAACGACCTGACGATGATCGTGGGTGCGGACCTGCTGATCCGCTGGCAGTCGCCGACCGCCGCCCGGCTCTTCGGGCTCTCCGACGCCGACGTGCTGGGCCGGGCGTTCCCGAACCTGATGCACCCGGACGACGCCGCCGACGTCACCCGGGTGCTCACCGACGTGCTCGCCGGACGCGAGGTGCCGAGCGGGCGTCCGCAACTCGTCACCGCCCGGCTGCGCGACGGGCACGGCAGCTGGCGGGACACCGAGTCCACGGTCAGCGACCAGCGGGCGGTGCCCGAGGTCGCCGCACTGGTGGTGCACGTCCGGGACGTCAGCGAACGGCAGCGGCTGGAACGCAAGCTCAACGAGCTGGCCTTCACCGACGAACTCACCGGGCTGGCCAACCGCCGGGAACTGATGCGGACCATCGTCACCCAGCGGGCGGTGGCGGGGCACACCGGGGCGCTGCTGGTGATCGACCTGCACGGGATGTCCGGGATCAACGACGCGCACGGGCGGCAGATGGGCGACGCCGTACTCGCCGAGGCGGGGCGGCGGCTGAAGTCCGGGGTGGGCAGTGCCGACGTGGTGGCCCGGCTGGGCGGGGACGAGTTCGCGGTGGTGACCGTGGACCGGCCGGTACTCGCGTACGCGACGGGGACCCGGCTGCTCACCGCACTCACCGCGCCGTACCCGATGCCCGGTGCGGTGCTGCACCTCGGCACCAGCATCGGGCTGGCCGACCTCTCCGGTGGGGACGGTGTCGACGACGTGCTCCGCCGGGCCGACCTGGCCCGGTTGCGCGCCCGGCAACTCGGCCGCAACCGCGTCGAGTGGTACGACGACGAGTTGGAGGAGCAGTTCACCCGCCGGCTCGACCTGGAACGCGAGTTGCCGGGTGCGGTACGGCGGGGCGAGCTGGACCTGGTCTTCCAGCCGGTGCTCGACCTCGACGACCAGCAGCCGGTCGGCACCGAGGCGCTGCTGCGCTGGCGGAACCCGGCACTCGGCACCGTGCTGCCGGCCGAACTCCTGCCGGTGGCCGAGGACCTGATGCTGCTGGAGGAGCTGGCCCGCTGGGTGTTGGACAACGCCTGCCGACAGCTTGCCGCCTGGTCGCAGCGGCCCCGCCCGCTCTGGATGTCGATCAACATCTCGTCCCGGGAGCTGATCGCGCCCGATTTCGTCAGCTGGGTGAGCGCCTCGCTGGCCGAGCACCGGGTCGAGCCGGAGCGGCTGGTGGTGGAGATCGCCGAGCCTCGGGGCGCCGTCGACGTGCCGACGGTGGTGACCCAGCTCGCCGGGCTGCGGGCGCTCGGCGTACGGACCGCGCTCGACGACTTCGGCAGCGGTCAGGCGTCGCTGGCCCAGCTCCGCCGGCTGCCTGTCGACTTCCTCAAGGTGGACCGGACCCTGGTCACCGAGGGCGGCACCCGGGAGGGCGAGCACAAGCCCTTCATCGACGTACTCGTCAGTCTCGGCAAGCGGTTCGGCCTGGAGATCATCGCCGAGGGTCTGGAGACGCCGGGGCAGGTGGAGCAGGCCCGCCGGGCGGGCTGCAAACTCGGTCAGGGGTACGCGCTGTCCCGACCCGCCCCGGCGGAGCGGGTCGAGGCGTACCTGGAGGAGTTTCCCAGCCCGTCCCGCTGACCCGCGTCCGCGGCCGGCCCGGCGGAGTCCGACGGTGCCCGTCGGGCGTCAGCCGGCGGTGTAGCCCGGCATCGGGTACGCCGCCAGCAGGTCCCGGACCTCGCCGGCGATCCGGTCCAGGGTCGCCTCGTCGTCCTTGACCGCCGCGCTCACCGCCTCGTCCATCCAGGCCGCCACCTGCGGCATCTGCTCCTCGGTCAGCCCCCGTGTGGTGAGCGCCGGGGTGCCGAACCGGATGCCGGACGGGTCGAACGGCTTACGCGGGTCGTACGGCACCGTGTTGTAGTTCAGTTCGATGCCGGCCCGGTCCAGCGCCTGCGCGGCCGGCTTGCCGGCGATCCCCTTGCCGGTCAGGTCGGCCAGGATCAGGTGGTTGTCGGTGCCGCCGGAGGAGAGCGTGAAGTCCCGCTCGACGAGGGCCGCCGCCAGCGCCCTGGCGTTCGCGACGACCTGGTGGGCGTACCGGCGGAACTCCTCGGTGCCGGCCTCCCGCAGCGCGACCGCGATCCCGGCGGTGGTGTGGTTGTGCGGGCCGCCCTGTAGGCCGGGGAAGACGGCCTTGTCGACCGCGGCGGCGTGCTCGGCGGTCGTCATGATCATGGCGCCGCGCGGGCCGCGCAGGGTCTTGTGCGTGGTGGTGGTGATCACGTCGGCGTGTCCGACCGGCGACGGGTGGGCACCACCGGCGACCAGACCGGCGATGTGCGCGATGTCGGCGACCAGCACCGCGCCGACCTCGCGGGCGATCTCGGCGAAGCCGGCGAAGTCGATGGTCCGGGGCACGGCGGTACCGCCGCAGAAGATCAGCTTCGGCCGCTCCCGCCGGGCCAGGTCGCGGACCTCGTCCAGGTCGATCCTGCCCGTCTGCGCCGAGACGCCGTAGCGGACCGGGTTGAACCACTTGCCGGTGGCCGAGACCGACCAGCCGTGCGTCAGGTGCCCGCCCATCGGCAGCGCCATGCCCAGCACGGTGTCGCCGGGGGAGAGGAACGCCAGGTAGACCGCGAGGTTGGCCGGGGAGCCGGAGTACGGCTGCACGTTGGCGTGCGCGACCCCGAAGAGTTCCCGGGCCCGGGTCACCGCGAGCGTCTCGATCGGGTCGACGAACTGCTGACCCTCGTAGTAGCGGCGGCCGGGGTAGCCCTCCGAGTACTTGTTCGTCAGCACCGTGCCGCTGGCTTCGAGTACCGCGGTCGAGACGTAGTTCTCGGAGGCGATCATCCGCAGTTTGTCGTGCTGCCGGGTCGCCTCGGACTCGATCAGCGTCGCCAACTCCGGGTCGGCGGCGGTCAGGCTGGGAATCGCGGGTACGTGCACGGTGATTGTCCTCCTGGCTGGGCTCCGCCTCGCCGCCGATGCTATCGGGTTTCCGGCCGGTGGCCGGCGGCGCACCCTACGGGGTGGCCCGACGTCGCACGGCCGTCGTCCGCGCCAGATTTGTCCTGTCGGGCCCTGTCGTTGGGTCCAGACAGGGAACGTTCCGACGGGTCCAGGTCCCTTAGGTAGGTATGGGCTTGTTTCGGAGGGCGGAACCCGCAGGCTATGAGGACTTTGTCGCCAGCCGGTACCGGGAGATCGTCCGCTTCGGCGCGCTGCTGACCGGGGACGGCCGCCTGGGCGAGGATCTTGCCCAGGAGGGTCTGATCGCGGCCTATCGGGCGTGGCATCGGTTGGGCCTGCCAGACGGGCGACCGGAGGCGTATGTCCGGCAGGTGATGGTCCGTGCCGCGATGCGGGCCAGGCGCCGGCGATGGCGCGACGAGGTGCCGACCGAGGCGTTGCCGGAGGCGTCCGGTCATGGTTTCGCGGATCAGGCGGAGCTCAGCGTGCAGGTGCTCGAAAGTCTGCGCCGGCTGCCCGCCGACCAGCGGATGGTGCTCGTCCTGCGGTTCTGGGCCGATGCCTCCGAGGCCGAGGTCGCGCGGATCCTCGGTGTCCCGGTGGGAACGGTCAAGAGCCGCACGTCCCGTGCCCTGGCGACGTTGCGCGGCAGCGGCCTACTCGTCGAATCCTCCAAGGAGACCTCATGAATCCCAACCATGCCAGGGAACTGCTCGAACGCGCGGCAGCGTCCGTGACACCCTCCGAGACCGATCCCGCCTCCCGGCTGGTCAGCCTCGGGCGGCGCTCGGTGCAGCGTCGCCGCCGGGCCTGGGGAACCGCTGGCGGCGTCGCCGTCGCCGCTGCGGTTTCGGCCGCCATGGCACTGCCCCTTGGAACGACGACTCCGACCGGGTCGAAGGCGGCCGGGGCGCCCGGGACAACGGTGCGCGTGGGTGACCTGTCGGTCACCGTGCCGGAGGGCTGGCGGACCAGCCGGGTCGACACCTTCGAACCCTGCACCGCGCAGCCGCGCACCATCTATCTCGCCGCGCGCTGGCGGGTCGACCGAACGAAGGATCTCCGCCCCGGGGGCATACCACCGCAGTGCACGTCAGAAGGTCAGACGTGGATGGCTGTCGTGGGAAGGGGCGTTGGCAAGCGCCTCAGCCCGAGCCGGTTGGTGGTCGAGGACAAGCAGGTGATCCAGGTCGAGCAGAACCTTGTCCGCAACGTCGCGTCCATGTGGGCCTACCACGCCTTCAGCGAGGGCGAGGCACTGGCGCCGACGGTCTTCATCTCCGGCGACGAGGAGGGGCGCGAGCAGCTACTCGAGCGCGTCACCTGGCCTGCGGGCCCACCAGCTCCTGCTTCCGGCGGTCTGGCGCTCCCGGCGCGCATCAGCAGCGCCGTGAGCGAGAAGGACGGCCCCATGGTCGCCGCGGCGGATGCCGTGACGGTGACCCGGATTCGGACAAAGCTCGCCGAGCTGCGCGAGACGGTGCCCGCCGGTGAGGAATGCACCCTGCAGAAGCCCGGTGCGATCGGAATCAGTCTTGGCGAGGTCACCGTGGTGCTGGGCGACGCGACGTGTCCGCAGGCGATCTCGACCGGGGGCGGACGTGTCCGGGTCCCGGCCGACCTGGGCAAGGATCTGCTCGATCTCATCGTCGCTAGCGACCGGGCCGCGACCGAGGCGGCCACCAACGATTGACCGTCGCCCTCCCGTCGATGGATGGGTGGGTGGGGCGAGGGCGGGTTCTCGGATGGTCGAGGCCCGTCCTCGCCCGGCGGGGTGCCTTCAGGGGTGGCGGGGCGGTGCGGTGCTGCCGCGCGGGATGAGGTGGGCGGTCTCGTCCTGGTAGTCGCCGAGCGGCTGCCCGGCGATGGCGGCCAGCAGCCGGCCCGCGGCGTGCGCCCCGTACGCCGGGATGTCCCGGTGCAGTGCGGTCAGCGACGGGTGGACGAGCTGGCAGAGCGGCGAGTCGTCCCAGGCCACGATGGAGACGTCGGCGGGGACGGCCAACCCCATCTCCTGGGCCACCGCGAGACCGGCGATGGCCATCACGTCGTTGTCGTACACGATCGCGGTCGGTCGGTCGGCGGAGCTGAGCAGGCGCCGGGTGGCCCGGGCGCCCTCTTCACCGCTGTAGTCGGACGAGACGGTGACCGTACGCTCCAGACCGAGCCGGCGGGAGACGACACCGAACGTCTCGGTGCGGATCTCGGTGTGCCGCAGGCCGGGCAGTCCGCCGATCCGGGCGATCTGCCGGTGGCCGAGCGCGACGAGGTATTCGAGCACCTCGGTCAGGGCCGCCGACTCGTCGGACCAGACGTGGTCGAGCCCGCCGCCCCCCGGCCCGCCGATCACCACCGCCGGCAGGCGCAACTCCGCCAGCACCGGGACCCGGCGGTCGTCGACCCGCAGGTCGCAGACGAGTACGCCGTCCACCCGCCGCTCGCCCCACCAGCGCCGGTAGACCGCGATCTCGGCCTCCGGGCTGGCCACCACCTGGAGGGTCAGCGCGTACGACCGGGCGGAGAGTTCCGCCTCCACCCCGCTGATCAGCTCCATGAAGAACGGCTCGACGCCGAGGATCCGGGCCGGCCGGCAGAGTGCCAGCCCGACCGCGTTGGCGGTGGCTCCGGAGAGTGCCCGTGCGGCGCTGTTGGGATTGAAGCCGATCTCCCGGGCGATGGCGAGGATGCGTTGCCGGGTGGCGTCCGAGACGCCGGGTTGTCCGTTCAGGGCGTAGGAGACCGCACCCTTGGAAACACCGGCCCGGCGGGCCACGTCCGCGATTGTCGGCCGTTTCACCGGCGCTCCTTCGTCTGCGACGACCCGAGCTCGGGTGGGCCGGTCGGGTCACCTGCGCGCTGTGTCGTGCCGTCGCGCGGGCCGGGAGGGCTCACGCAGGTCACGGGCGGGAACTTTTCCGGTTAAGCATAGCGATGCGGGATGGTCACCCGGAGATCGATCGTCGGGCATTCGAGCCGATTCGGCGGTCGTTGACAGCGTCGGAGGGCGCCCGTACGGTGACGTTACTTATCCGGTTCAGTCGACGTCTTTCGATGTCTTCGGTGGGCTTCCCGGTGCGGCGACGGCGCTCTCTACCAGGGGGTTCGCGCCGAGGTCGTAGTCGGTGGCGACCTGAGGGAATCCGGTCGTGGTCGGTCGCGACCGAGGAGATCCGGTCACGACCCGAGGAAGTTGAGGTGCCCGTGACGTCCTGGCAGAGCCTGCACGACGGTTGGTCGCTGACCGCGGTCGACGACCCGGACATCCCGGCGGCGGTCGCGTCGGCCCGGGTTCCGGCCACCGTGCCCGGCTGCGTGCACACCGACCTGCTCGCCGCCGGACTGATCCCGGACCCCTATCTCGACCAGCACGAACTCGAACTGGGCTGGATCGGCCACACCGACTGGTGCTACGAAACCACGTTCCACTGGCCCGGCTACGGCAGTGGCGCTGACGGTGGCCGGGTAGAGCTGGTCTGCGCCGGTCTGGACACGGTGGCCACGGTCACCCTCAACGGCGTCGAGCTGGGGCGCACCGCCAACATGCACCGCGGCTACTCCTTCGACGTCCGGCCGGTGCTGCGGGTCGGCGCCAACGTGCTGCGGGTGCGGTTCGACTCGGCGTACCGGTATGCCGAGGCGGAGCAGCGCCGGCTCGGCGCGCGGCCGAAGGCGTACCCGACGCCGTTCAACTTCGTCCGCAAGATGGCCTGTAACTTCGGCTGGGACTGGGGGCCGGAGCTGGTCACCGCCGGAATCTGGCAGGAGATCGGGCTGCGCACCTGGCGGACCGCGCGGCTGGCCGAGGTCCGCCCGCAGGTCACCGTCGCCGGCGCCGAGGGCCGGGTCACGGTACGCGTCGACGTCGACCTCGCCGACGACCGGACCGCCGCCGGCCCACTCACCGTCCGGGCCACCGTGGCCGGCGAGGTCGCCGAGGTCGTGCTGGCACCCGGGCAGCGCACCGCCGAACCGGCCGTCACCGTCGCCGACCCCGAACTGTGGTGGCCCCGGGGGTACGGCGGCCAGCCGCGCTATCCGCTCACCGTCACCCTGCACGCCGGGGACCGGGAGCTGGACACCTGGCAGCGGCGGATCGGCTTCCGCTCGGTACGCCTGGAGACCGGCACCGACGAACACGGCTCGGCGTTCACAGTCGTCGTCAACGACCTGCCGATCTTCGCCCGGGGCGTCAACTGGATCCCGGACGACTGCTTCCCGCACCGGGTGACCCGGCAGCGCTACGCCGAACGCCTCCGCCAGGCCTGCGACGCGGGCGTCAACTTCCTGCGCGTCTGGGGCGGCGGCCGGTACGAGTCCGAGGACTTCTACGACCTCGCCGACGAGCTGGGCCTGCTGGTCGGGCAGGACTTCCTCTTCTCCTGTGCCGCCTATCCGGAGGAGGAGCCGTTCCGCACCGAGGTACGCGCCGAGGCGGCCGAGCAGATCGTCCGGCTGGCCAGCCATCCGAGCCTGGTGCTCTGGTTCGGCAACAACGAGAACATCTGGGGCTGGCACGACTGGGGTTGGCGGCAGGAGCTGGCCGACCGGAGCTGGGGGGCCGGCTACTACTTCGAGCTGCTGCCCGGCCTACTGTCCGAACTGGACCCGACCCGCCCGTACTGGCCGGGCAGCCCGTGGTCGGGGCGGCCGGAGATCCACCCGAACGACCCGGCACACGGCAGCACGCACATCTGGACGGTGTGGAACCAGATCGACTACTCGCACTACCGGGACTACCTGCCCCGGTTCGTCGCCGAGTTCGGCTGGCAGGGCCCGGCCAGCTACGCCACGCTGCGCCGGGCGATCTCCGATCCGGGCGGGCTGGCCGTCGACTCGGCGGCGATGGCGCACCGGCAGAAGGCCGGCGACGGCCAGCTCAAGCTCACCCGGGGCCTGGCGGCACACCTGCCGGCACCGCGCGACTTCGACGACTGGCACTACCTGACCCAGCTCAACCAGGCGCGGGCGATGAGCGTCGGGGTGGAGCACCTGCGGTCGTACCGGCCGATCTGCATGGGCAGCGTCGTCTGGCAGCTCAACGACTGCTGGCCGGTCACGTCCTGGGCCGCCGTCGACGGCGACGGCCGCCGCAAACCTCTCTGGTACGCGCTGCGCCGCGCCTACGCCGACCGGCTGCTCACCATCCAGCCGAGGCAGGACGGGCTGGCCCTGGTGGCCGTCAACGACGGTGGTGCACCGTGGACCGGTCGGGTGGACGTGACCCGGCTGACCCTGGCCGGCGAACCGAGGGGCAAGGCGTCGGTCGAGCTGTCGGTGCCGCCGTACTCGCAGATGCGCTGGGCGCTGCCGGCGGACGTCGCCACCGCCGACGATCCGCGCGCCGAACTGCTGGTCGCCGACCCCGGCGGGGACGGCGGGGACGGCGGGCGGAGCTTCTGGTTCTTCGCCGAGGACCACGAGTTGGCGTACCCGTCGGCCGGCTACGACGCCACTGTCGAGCCCGCACCGGACGGGGTACGGGTCCGGGTCACCGCCCGGACGATCCTGCGCGACCTGGTACTCGCCCCGGACCGGCTCGACCCGGCGGCCGAGGTGGACGAAGCACTCGTCACGCTGCTGCCGGGGGAGTCGACGACGTTCACCGTACGGTCCGGGATGTCACTGGACCCGACGGCACTCACCACCCGTCCGGTACTCCGCTGTGTGAACGACCTGGTCCCGGGTTTCTGAGTCGGTCGGGGCGTGCCGGTCCCGCGACGCCTGACCGGCTCTGAAACGGCCCGGTCAGGCGTCGCGGGACGCGACTGTCAGTTGTCGAGGGTGCAGGCGGCGAGTGCCTCCATACCGGCCGGCCGGTCGCCCTGCCGGTCGATGGCCTGGATGATCCGTTGCAGGGTGGCGAACCGCTTGTCCTCCAGCGGTCCGAGGATGGCGTTCTGCACGAAGTTGGGTCCGCCCTGGCCCCGGGTGCTGACGATCCGCTGGTTGGCTTCCCGGATCTGCGTTTCGAGTCCGGCGAGTTCCCGGTCGACCTGGGCCTGCGCGCCGGCCGGCACCGTCGGCAGCTTGTCGGCGACGCTCGGGCAGTTCACCGTCGGGACGGCTCCGTTGTTTCCGTCGCCGTTGTTTCCGCCTGTGTCGTCGTTACCGCCGGCGTTTTCACTGCCGCCTGCGTTGTCGTTACCGCCGGCGTTCTCACTGCCGCCTGCGTTGTCGCTACCGCCGTTGTCGCCTTCTGCGTTGTTCCCGCCTGCGGCATCGCCGCCGGTGCTGTCGTCAGGGTTCGCCGCGCCCTCGTTGCCGTTGTCCTGGTCGGAACCGTCCTGGCTCAGCGTGCAGGCCGCGAGTGCCTCCAGGCCGGCCGGTCGCTCGCCCTGTCGGCCGATGGCGATGGCGATCCGTTCCAGGGCGGCGGAGCGCTTGTCCTTGAGCGGGCCGAGGACGGCATTCTGCACGAGGTTCGGTCCACCCTGACCCCGGGAGCTGACAATTCGCTGATTGGCTTCCTGGATCTGTCGTTCGAGTCCGGCGAGTTCCCGGTCGACCTCGGCGCGGGCGGCGGCCGGAACCAACGGCAGCTTGTCCACCACGCTCGGGCAGCTCACCGTGCCGGGTGAGGTTTCCCCGGCAGCCGTGCCGGGCGAGGACTCGCCGGCACTGGCTGCCATGATGCCCACGGCGACCGCACCGACGGCGGCGACCCCGACCATCGCCGCCATCATGCGGGCTTCCTGGAATTTCGTGCGGCGGACCCTACCCCTTCTTGCCACATTCACCTCACTGAATCCGGCCACGTGGCGGAGCCGACGCGGCACAACAGGGCACCGTTCTGGCGCGACCAGTGGCGCGCACCGATGGAAACGGAGCGGGAGGGGGCGCGGGATCAATCGACAGAAGGAATTTAGGTTCCGCTAAGAGAGCATCCCGGAGAGCGTCCCCGGGGGGGCGGAATGCCCGCCTCGGCGGATCTACCTTCGGGTGGGCGTGGTAGCTTCGCTTCCAGCGTCGCGTGCCGGTGGCAGACCGTGTCAGGCATGGAGGCGCCGGACCGAAGGGAACACGACTATGACTGTCGTCCCTTCGCCCTCCACCTGTGGGTGAGGGCGAGCAGACCAGGCTGGTGGCCTGGAGTCGAGAGTTGCGCCGCGTCCACGGGCGGCTGCGTGAGGCGCTGAGCGTCAGCCAGCAGGCCTTGGCCGACGGCGAGCCGGCCGAGCCGGCGACCAGAGAGCTGTTGCTCTTCTGCCACGGCTTCTGCGCCGCCCTGAACGCGCATCACGAGGGCGAGGACCGGGACCTGTTCCCGGCGATCGCGCAGCAGCATCCCGAGTTGCGGGAGACGCTTCGCCAACTGCGGCAGGACCACTCGATGATCGGGCACCTGTTGGCCGGCCTGCAGGCCGCCGTCGACCGGGCCGCCCCGCAGGCGGAGTTGGAGCGGCACCTGGAGGGCGTGGCGGCGATCATGGAGTCGCACTTCAGGTATGAGGAACGCCAGCTTCTGACGGTGCTGGAGTCCCTGGCGCTGGACGCCGATCCCGACGTGGTGCTGGGACCGCTCTGACCGGCAACTCGGACGTCAGACGCTGCCGCTCCGCTGCCAGGGCGCGAACCCGCCGCTACGGAACAGGGCCCACCAGAGCAGGCACGCCGGTGGCCAGTAGGTGAGCCCCGCGATCGCGAGATACCAGGGCCGCCAGCCTTCGACGAGACCGTCGTGCCCGTGGTCGACGGCCCAGTCGTGCACGGCCCAGGACCATGCGGCGTAGCCGGCCAGCAGGGCGAGGGACCAGCAGACGCGGGTCGGCCGGCTCGGCCCCCGGCCGCGCCACCGGGCCACCGCGTCGACCACCTGGGGAAGCACCAGCCGATGATCCCACTACGGTCGCAGGGGTGCAGCCGGCGCGGTCTCTGACCAGGGACGCGTACCGGTCCGTCCAGTCCTCGGGATAGATGGCCCGGGAGACGGTCGACGACCAGATCCAATCGCGCTAAGTTGCGTTACAGACACTTAGGGTCGTCGATTGGGGACGACGTGGTGCGCGACAAGATGCGACTGTCTCGACCTCCGCCCCGGATCGTCGAGGGGATCGATCGGACGCTGCTCGCCCAATGTGGAATCGGTGATGTCGGGGCCGTCCGCGAAGTCGTCAGCCAACCCGGCACCGGCCTGGTCATCACGGCACGGCTGGGCAACCTGCGAAGTGTCTACCAGTCGGCGCGGAACCTGATCGAGACCGGTTTCAGCCAACCTCTTCTGCTGGACGCCAACCGGTACGGCGGAAATCGCCGGATGCCCGCCACCATCCCGTTCAGCCGGGACTGGCTCTCCCGCCAGCGGGACATGGGACTGCCGGTGCTGACCGACTCCGGATACGCCGAAGGCGGGGACGTCGCCGGGGTCACCAGGATCCTGAGCCAGGCAGCGGAGATCGGCGACGTGGTTGCCGTGCTGCCACTGCACCTGTCCTGGTTCACCGTGCCGGAGGCGCGACGGACGTTACTCCGCCTGGTCCGCGGCTTCGGTGTCCCGGTGGCGATAGCGATCGAGCACCCGAGAGATCCGATCGGGGTACGGGGCACCGTCGACGGCCTGCTGGAGCTGATCGGGTGTGCGGTGCCGGTGATGCTGTTGCGCTGTGATGTCTCCGCGTTGGGGGCACTCTGCTGTGGAGCTTTCGCGGCGGCCGTCGGGACCCGGGCCGCGCTCCGGCACCTCTACCCGAGGTACCGGCCGTCCATCCGGCGCCGGCCGTCGCCGCCGATGCCGTCGGTCGTCGTGCCACGGTGCCTGTCCTACAAGCGGTTGTCCGTGGTGGCGAGGACGAAGCGGCGACACCCGGACACGGACATCTGGCGATGCCTCTGTCCGACCTGCGGCGGACGTGACCTGGACTGGATCTTCAGCCGTTCGGAGCAGGCGCGGGAGTGGTTGGCCTTTCAGCACTCGCTCGGGGCACTCGTGCGGTTGCGGAATGAACTCACCGGGCCGGACCTGCTGGAAGACCAGCTTTCCTGGCGGTCGCGCTGCGCCAACGCCGCCTACTGGCGGCGGGAGGTCGGCTGGGATTCGCTGCCTGCACTCGACCGATGGCAGGAGGCGATCGGACTACCGCCATCGGATGATCTGCCGCCTCCGCCGTACCGTCCGGGTCGGAACATTACGCCGCAACGGGGGAGCGGAGACGGGCCATCGGGAGAGTGATCGCCGGTAATGTTCGGTGAGCCCATCGTTAGGGGAGGCGATCCGGCGAGTGAGTGTGGCACCCGCGATCCAGCAGCTCGGCGACTACCGGCTCATCCGTTCACTCGGGGCGGGTGGGATGGGCGACGTCTACTTTGGTGTGTCGCCGACGGCGGACCGCGTCGCGGTAAAGGTGATCAAGCAGCATCTACTCACCGATCCGACGGTCCGGAGGCGGTTCGCGGCCGAGGTGGAGAGCCTGCGGGTCGTCTGGGGGTCTCGGGTCGCCCGCCTCGAAGGCGCTGACCCGCTGGGCGACCCGGCCTGGCTGGCGGTCGAGTACGTGCCCGGCTCGACCCTGTCGCAGTACGTCGAGCAGCGCGAGCCGTTGCCGCTGCCGCTGGTGGCGATGATCGGGGCGATGCTCGCCGACGGTCTGGACCGGGTGCACCAGGCCGGTCTGCTGCACCGGGATCTGAAGCCGGCCAACATCATTCTCGGTCGGGACGGGCCGGTGCTCATCGACTTCGGCCTGGCGGTGCTCAGCGAACGGGACGATTATCTGACCGACCCGGGCGGGGTGATCGGGACCCCGCACTACATGTCGCCGGAGCGGATCAAGGGCGTACGGGACCAGGCCGCCGGGTCGGACATCTACGCGCTCGCCGCCACCCTGGTCTTCGCGCTCACCGGGCACAACCTCTATTCCGCCGCCGGTGGGGTGCACGGGCTGATGATCCAGATCGGCGATCCGGACGTGCTGCCGGATCTGTCAGGCGTCCCGGTCGAGGTGGTGCCGTTGCTCGGCGCGATGCTGGCGCACGATCCGTCCGCCCGGCCCAGCCTGTCGGTGGTCCGCACCCGGTTGCTCGCGGTCGCCACCTCCGGCGGGGTTCCGGTGACCGAGATGCGGCGTCGGGTGGGTGAGCTGACCTTCGACGGCAGCACCGAGATCATGGTGCCGCCGGAGTTCGCCGACCCGATCCAGGACCCGGAGGACGGTGTCGCTGGTGGCGGCGGCAGCGATGACGGTGACGTCGACGATCGCGGCGACGGTGACGCCGGCGATCGTGCGGATGGTGGGCCGGACACCCGGGTCGATCCGAACCCGCCCCGACGGCTGCCGACGACACTTGTGGATCCCGACCCGCCGGACCGGCCACGGGCCGAGGTGGGTTGGCTGACCGACCAACTGCGCCGGCAGTACGCCCGACGCGGCACCCTCTGACCGCGCCGGCTCCGGCACCCGCTGACCGCACCGGCCCGAGACGCCTGGCCGCACCGGTCCGGCCGGGGCCCTGAACTCCCTCGACAACCGAAGACCCCTCCCGCGAAGGACGCCACCACCCCATGACGTCGCCGCCCGCTGCTTCGGCAGCCATCCCGCAGTACGCACCTGGTTCGCGCATCCTGGTCCGGGACGAGGAATGGTTGGTCCGGACAGCCAGACCGGTCCGGGACGGCGTGCTGGTGAAGGCTGTCGGGGTTTCCGAGTTCGTCCAGGACGTCGAGGCGACGTTCTTCACCGGCCTGGAGACGATCCGGGCGATGGTGCCGGAGGAGACCAGGCTCGTCCAGGACACCTCGGCACGGTTCCGGCGCAGCCGGCTGTTCCTGGAGGCGGTGCTCCGGCGTACCCCGTTGCCGCAGTCGGAGCGCGGGCTGGCGTTGACCGACCGGTTCCTGCTCGATCCGTTGACCTATCAGCAGCGGCCGGCGGAGTTGGCGTTGGCCGGGCTGCGGCCACGGATCCTGCTGGCGGACGTGGTCGGGCTCGGCAAGACGCTGGAGATCGGGTTGATCCTGGCGGAGTTGATCCGGCGGGGTCGGGGTGACCGGATTCTGGTGGTGTCGCCGCAGCAGGTGTTGGAGCAGTTCCAGCGCGAGTTGTGGACCCGGTTCGCGATCCCGCTGGTCCGGTTGGACTCGACCGGGATCCAGCGGATCCAGCAGGAGATCCCAGCCGGGCGGAATCCGTTCACCTATTTCAAGCGGGCGATCATCTCGGTCGACACCCTCAAGGATGCCGGGCAGTTCGGCCACCATCTGGACGCGATCGAGTGGGACGCGGTGGTGATCGACGAGTCGCACAACCTGATCAACAAGGGGACCCAGCGCAACGAGCTGGCCCGCCGGCTCGCCGCCCGGACCGACGCGCTGCTGCTGGCCAGCGCCACCCCGCACAACGGGGACAAGCGGTCCTTCGCCGAGCTGATCTCGCTGCTCGACCCGGCGGCGATCGCCGACCCGGACAACTATTCGGCCGAGGACATCGCGCATCTCTACCTGCGGCGGACGAAGATCAGCCCGGAGGTACGGGACCAGATCGGCAACCGCTGGGCCGACCGCGGACCGTCCCAGGCACTGCACTGTCCGGCTGGTGCCGCCGAGGAGCGGATCTTCGCCGAGCTGACCGGGGTGTGGCTGGCCGGCGAGTGGACCGACGGGCCGATCCGGGGGCAGGAGCGGCTCTTCCCGTACACCCTGTTGAAGTCGTTTCTCTCCTCGCACGTGGCGCTGGCGGCGACGGTCCGGAGCCGGGCGGCGAAGGCGGTGGGTCGGGAGCGGGCGGCGCTGGACCGGCTCGCGGAGCTGACGGCGGCGATGACCGACGACGACTCCAGCAAGCTGGCCCGGCTGGTCGAGGTGCTGCGGGACGAGGTCGGGGTCGGGCCGGGCAGCCCGGTCCGGGCGGTGGTCTTCTCCGAGCGGGTGCCGACGTTGAAGTGGCTGGCCGAGGTGGTGCCGCGCCGGCTCGGCCTGAAACCCTCGGCGGTACGTGTGCTGCACGGCGGGCTGACCGACGCCGAGGAGCAGCAGGTGTTGCAGGAGTTCGAGCTGGCCGGCAGCGGCGTGCGGCTGCTCTTCACCGGCGACGTCGCCTCGGAGGGGGTCAACCTGCACCAGCAGTGTCACCACCTGGTGCACTACGACATCCCGTGGAGCCTGATCCGGATCGAGCAGCGCAACGGCCGGATCGACAGGTACGGCCAGCGGCACGAGCCGCAGTTCCGGGCGCTGCTGCTCACCTCGAACGTCAAGGATGCCAAGGACGACCGGACGGTGGCGGAGAAGCTGCTCGACCGCGAGGAGGCGGCACACCGCAGTCTCGGCAGTGTGGAGGCGATGACCGGCCAGTACGACGCCAGGCTGGAGGAGGACCGGCTGGTCCGGGCCCTGCTGGAAGGCAAGACGGCGGATGATCCCTACGCCGCCGCTGCGGCCGAGGTGGACGTGCTCGCCGACCTGATGGCGGCGGTGGGGGAGGCGCCGGTCGGTGCCGAGCCGAAGCGGGTGCAGGTGCCGAAGCTCTTTGCCGCCACGAGCGACTTCGTGGACACCGCGCTGGCCGAGATCTACGACGACCGGCCCGACGACCGGATCGGGCTGCGCCGGGAGGACGAGCTGATGTCGTTCCTCGCCCCGGCCGACCTGGTGCAGCGGCTCGGTGACCTGCCCCGGTCCTATCTGCGGGCGCACGCCGAGGGGGAGGAGCTGCGGTTGAAGGTGACCTTCGACCGGCGCCTCGCGCAGCGGAAACTGGACGAGGCCCGGGAGTTGTCGAAGGCGACCTGGCCGGAGATCGCCTTTCTCAGTGACGTACATCCGATGGTGGAGTGGCTTGTCGACAAGGTGCTGTCCCGGCTCGGCCGGCAGCAGGCGCTGGTGCTGACGGCAGCCGTACCCGAACCGGTTTTCCTGGTTCAGGGCGTCTGGTGCAACCGGCTCGGCCAGCCGACGGTGGTGGAGTGGATGGCGGTCTCCGGGCTGCCGGACGCGCCCCGGGTCGGCCCGATGCTCGACGCGCTTGCCGACGCGAAGGTCGGGCCGAACATGGCGAACCCGGGCCGGCGGATCCCACTCGACCGCCTCGAAGCGCTGGTCCCGGCCGCCGTCTCGGCGGCCCGGGTCGACCTGGCCGCCCGGCGGGCCGAGTGGGACGCCGAGATCGCCGCGCCGCTGCGCGAGCACCGCCGCAAGCTGGAGCGGTTCGAGCAGGACAGCCTTTTCGGCGAGTTGGCGCCGGCCCAGCGGGAGCGCCGCCGGCAGCGGGTGCACCGCACCGTACGGGAGCAGACCGACCTGGTCGCCCGGTTGGAAACCGTCGGCGAGCCGCTGCTGCGGGTGCTCGCCGTCCTCGTCGACGACGCCGCGGGAAGTGCGGAGGGTGTGGCATGAGTTTCGAGTCGCTTACCAACCGGGGCGAGTATCTTTCCGCGCACTACCTGGCCGAGGTGCTGCCGAGCACCCTCAAGGGTCGGGAAGGGCTGGTGACCCGCTGGTCGGAGCAGGAGCGCGGCGGGCGGGTGACGCCGAGGGCCGGGCTGCGCGGCTTCCGGCGCGACTACTTCGACCGGAAGATCGAGCTGGCCGACCCGGAGCTTTTCGACCCGGAACGGCTGCGCAAGCTGCACTTCGAGTTGTTGAAGGTGCTCGGATTCGGCGACCCGCAGCGGCAGACGATCACGGTGGAGCGGGCCGGGCAGGAGCAGCAGATCCCGGTCGCGCACGCCGAGCTGCCGGGTGGTGCCGGGCACGGCATCGTCGCGCTGGACTGCGGCTGGGCGGTCGACACCGACGCCGCCCAGGACCCGACCGAGGCGGGCCGGCTGCTCGACCCGGTGGAGCTGGCCGGCGGGGAGCGACTTGAGACCGGGGCCAAGCTCGCCTCCTGGCTCTTCGCCGCCGAGGACCCGCCGCGATACGTGCTGATCATGAGCGGTGGGGTGATCACCCTCGCCGACCGGAGCGTCTGGGGCGAGGGGCGTTACCTTGCGGTCAGCCTCGACGTGGCGTACGGCCGGAACGACGAACGGGAGCTGGACGTCGTCGCGGCGCTCTTCGGCGCGGACTCGCTACGCCCGCCCGCCGAGGGCGGCAGCGAGCCGCTGGCCGAGCTGGTCGCCGGCTCCCGGCAGCACGCGGTCGGGGTCAGCGGCGAGCTGCGGGAAGGGTTGCGTACCTCGGTCGAGCTGATCGCCAACGAGGTGCTGGACCGGATCCGCGAGGCCGGCTACCGGCCGGAGCAGGTCGCCGACCTGGACGAGCTGGCCCGGGACCTGGGGCGGGAGGCGCTGCGCTATCTCTATCGGATCCTCTTCCTGCTCTATGCCGAGGCCCGGCCCGAGCTGGGGGTGCTGCCGGTGAACGATCCGGAGTACGTCTCCGGCTACAGCCTGGCCCGGCTCGGTGACCTGATCTCGCGGCGGCTGCCGCCCTCGGCCGAGGAGGGTTTCCACCTCTACGAGTCGCTGGACCTGCTCTGCCGGATGGTCAACGAGGGCCACCGGCCGCGCGGGGCGGGCGAGGAGGTCGGCGAGCAGACGAGTGAGGACGTGGGGCTGCGGTTCGAGCCGATGCGGTCGGACCTGTTCCTGCCGGAGGCGATCAAGCTGATCGGCCGGCAGATCCCGCAGCCGGGCAGCGACGAGGACGACGACCCGGACGACCTCGACGGCCCGGACGCGCCGAAGCTGGACACCCGGCTGCGCAACCGCACCCTCTATCAGGTGCTGCGCCGACTGATGATCACCAAGGGCGGCAAGCGGAAGCGTGGCGGCTTCATCTCGTACGCCCAGTTGGGGATCAACCAGCTCGGCGCGGTCTACGAGGGGCTGATGTCGTACACCGGATTCGTCGCCACCGAGCGACTGTATGAGGTGGCGAAGCACGGCGACCCGAAGGACGGCTCGTGGATGATCCCCGAGTCGAAGGTGGACGACTACGACGACGACGTCTTCGTGTTGAAGGAAAACCCGGTCACCGGGGCGAAGAGCCGGATCCCGTACGAGCCGGGGTCGTTCGTCTATCGGCTCGCCGGGCGGGACCGGCAGACCAGCGCCTCCTACTACACGCCGCAGTCGTTGACCGAGGTCACCGTCCAGCTCGCGCTGAAGTATCGGATCGAGGAAGCTGGGGAAGGGCTGCGCGCCCGGGACCTGCTGGACTGGACGATCTGCGAGCCGGCGCTCGGCTCCGGCGCCTTCCTGAACGAGGCGATCAACCAGGTGGCCGCCGAATACCTGCGGCGGCGCCAGGAGGAGCTGGAGACCGCCCTCGAACCGGAGGACTATCACCTGGAGTTGCAGCGGGTGAAGGCGTACATCGCGCTGCACAACTGCTATGGCGTCGACCTGAACCGGACCGCGGTCGAGCTGGCCGAGGTTTCGTTGTGGCTGAACGTGATGCATGTCGGGTTGCAGGCGCCGTGGTTCGGGCTGCACCTCAAGCGGGGCAACTCGCTCATCGGCGGCGGGCGGCGGCTCTATCGACCGGAGCAGCTCGCCGACAAGTCGTGGCTGAACACGGCGCCGGAGGACCGGCCGTTCCGGGACGGGGCGATCCAGCCGGGGACCATCCACCACTTCCTGCTCCCGGCCGACGGGTGGGGCGCGGTCGCGGGTGAGAAGGAGGCCCGCGAGCTGGCGCCGGCCGAAACCGAAAAGCTAAAACGATGGCGTACGGCGATGAAGCGCGTGCCGTCGGCCAAGGGGACGAAGAAGCAGCCGTCGCAGGTGGCGCGGTTGCAGGCGCTGGCGGGGCGGGTCGAGTTCCTGTGGAAGCTGGTGCAGGACCGACTGGCCATCTCTGAACGGGAGATCCGCCGGGACATCAAGGTCTGGGGCGCTGACGACCTGCCCGAGGTGACCGAGGCGGTGACCAGGGACAAGATTCTGGCCGACCTGACCGCACACGGCACGCCGTACTGGCGGCTGAAGACCCTGATGGACGTCTGGTGTTCGCTCTGGTTCTGGCCGTTAGACAAGGTCGGCCTGCTCGATGGCTCCGACTCGGCGGCGTACCCGGCTACGCCGGTCGAGGTCACTCATGTTCGGGAGGAGCCGGCCTACTGCGAACCGGCGGTCTACGAGGTTGCGGACATCTTCGGCCAGGTGGAGTCGCAGCAGTTGAAGATGCCTGTTCGGCCGACCGGAACACGCCGGGTGACGGTTGCCGAGCAGCTCCGTCAGCAGGTGGCGCTGGCCAGCCTGGACGACTGGCTGACCTTTGCCGAGGCGCTTGTCGGCCGACGGGACATGGATGAGGACACCGAGCGGTTCTGGGGCCGGAAATTCGACAGTCTGGCTGAGATGGACGACTTCGAGGGCAGCCTCGACGCTCTGATCGGGGTCGACTCGCCCTGGACTCTCGCCGAGCGCTTTCCCTGGCTGCTCGCCGCCGAACGGATCGCAGACCAGCAGGGCTTCTTTCACTGGGAACTGACCTTCGCCCAGGCGTTCGGCAAGGGCGGCTTCGACCTTCAGGTCGGCAACCCGCCATGGGTGCGGCCTAGGTGGCTGGAGAGCCTTGTTCTTGCTGAACGGGATCCCTGGTTTGCTCTCGTGGACAAGGTTGTGCCGTCGTTTTGGCAAACCCGAAGAAGTGCCCTTGCGCTAGCCAACGATCCCTTCTACCTAAACGAACTAATCGCGACGTTGGGAACAGTAGCATTTCTGACCTCTCCCGCTGCATATCAGCTTCTGGCTGGAACGCAGCCGGACTACTATCGAGCGTTCATGTGCCGAGTGTGGTCTAACCTTAGCCCGTCAGGGATCGGCGCTCTCATCCATCCAGACTCCCATTTTGGTGGAGTCAAGGAAGGTCGACTCCGATCGGTCGCCTATAACCACCTTCGCCTCCATGCCCACTTTCAAAACATGCGCCTTTTGTTTCCCGAGGTGGACTGGAACAAGCAGTTCGGCATTCATCTCTATGGGTGTGATCGCGGGACTGTTTCGTTCAAGCATTTGAGTTGGCTCTATGCGACCGAAACTCTCGCGGAATCGCTGGAGCATAGCGGGGATGGAGACCTTCCAGGGATGAAGTATGAGGGGTCCTGGGATTTGCGCCCGCATCTTGGGCGGGTGCTGACAGTGACTGTCGAGACCCTTGCTATTTGGAAATCTTTTCTCGGCTCAGACGCACCACTTGAGATGACGCAGCTTATATATCCCGTGACGGTTGCCGAACAGAAAGCTATCTTTGCGCTTGGCAAAGTCGAACGACGCGTCGTAGATGCCGCGCCAATGATCAGCTCCGGGCTTCATGAAAAGGGTGCCAAGGATGTCGGGTTGATACGCTGGGACACCTCGGACCCTGGTGACTGGGGCGAAGTTGTCCTGCAAGGACCTCACTTGAATGTTGCCAACCCACTTGCAAAGCATCCAAATATGCCTTGTAAAAGCAACAAAGATTACGAGGCATTCTATCTGCCTGCTATGAGTTCAACTGCGGTCCCACGAACCAACTACCGGCGTGCGACGGATATCGCGACATACGACGGCGCAAAGAGCTTGTGGAGGTCTGCCAGTTATACTTCGTATTTCCGAATTGCCTGGCGAGAAATGGTGCCCTTGAGCACCGAGCGAAGCTTGTTTGCTGCGTTGATACCTCCAGGACCCACGCACGTCCATGGAGTTCGCTCGATGGCGTTCGGGTCCAACCGGGAGACCGCCCTTAACGCTGGGTTTTGGGCCTCTCTACCCCTGGATTACCTGCTGCGAATCTCCGGAAGGGGCCATCTGGACGTATCGGAGGCGAATGCCATGCCCATTCCTGACCCGGATCATCCCCTTGCTGTGGCCCTATTGCTTCGGGCGCTGCGACTGAACTGTCTTACTTCTGCTTACGCTCCGCTGTGGAGCGAACTATTCAGCCCAGTTTGGCAGCGGGAGCGTTGGGCTATGGAGTGGGAATCCCTGCCGGAAGCTCAGGATCTTGGAAATGTGGCTCCGGTTTGGGAACGCGGTACACCGCTGAGGACAGAGCGTGCCCGACGGGCGGCGCTTGTGGAAATAGACGCCCTGGTTGCGGTTTTCCTCGGAATTCAACTCGACGAGCTGCTCTCTATGTATCGCGCGCGTTTCTCGGTCCTTGCGGGCTATGAATCGGCGATGTGGTTCGATTCTACGGGACGACGGATTACACGTGATTACTACGCCCGAGGGGTGGGGCAACGGCAGGGTTCGTACGAGCATCTGATGGCGCATCTTGAGGATCCGGACCGCAATCCGGTGCCTGATGGGTACAAGCTTCCGTTCTACCGGGCAGATCGCGAGAGGGAGTACGAGCAGGCGCACACTAAGTTTGCTCGGCGGCTCGCGGAACAAACTTAAGGATTTGGTAGAGGGAGAAGTTAACTTTCTTTTCTCTGAATTCGTAGCACGACGGGCTTCGAGTTGTCCACCGAGATCGTGGCGTCGTACTCGCCGCCTTCCTGCTGAGACGTGTGGCCAATGAGGAAGGCGTTGTATTCAACCGTCAATGTGTAGTTCCCCACAACATGGATTAGGCCGGAAGGTGGGTCGAATGTGGCTTGTGCGTTGATGGTCGGATTACCCTTGAGGGTCCAAATGGCTCTGTCGCTCGTAACGGGAGCCTTGCCGGTCGGGCATTCAGGCGGCATGGGGGAAGATTTCACTGAGGCGCAGCGTTCAAAGGCGGCTCGTACAAGCGCGCGCAGTGCATCCTCTGACAAATTCGGGTTCCGCTTCGCGGTCGATGGCTTAGGGGAGTCGTCGAACCTGCGGATCTCGATGACCTTTGCGCGACTGTCAGCCCATTCCACTCTAGCCCAATAATGCACAACTCTAAGTTTGAGCCTGGGCAGTCCTCGCATCTCCTTGTACGACACCGTCATTACGGCTGTGCCTAAGACATGAAATCGTCCCTCTTCTCCGTTGTAACGAATAAGGGCTCCGTCTTTTGGGTCGCCGTGAAGGCGCCATTGCACGTCCTCGACATCGCTTGTTATCTTGTCATCCACGGATTGTGGGCAGTGCACGGGGCTGAGAGCTTTGACCTGACTGCATGCCTGGAGGGTGGCGATTGTGGTGTTGAGAACTTCCTCGTCATTTGCGCCTGCGGGGCGGATGCCGTTTTCAACAGGAAAAGACGATTTTACTTCAGGCGTATCCTTCAGGACGCTAGAGCAGCAAGATACTGCTAATGCGGCAGTTAGTGCTAGCGCTAAAAGGATGGCTCTGGGGCTAGCGGGTCGCTGGGGCGCCGAAGCTCCTGCTACCGGATCGTCACGCGGCCCGGGAAATGGTGCGCGGGACTGGTCCACACTGCCCGATGGCGGCTGCTCGCCGGGAAAGACAGCCGAGGTCGGTCGCGGCCGGTTGCGGTCTACACCGGTCAGGAGCCGGTCGCGGGCCTCTGGCTCGCGTGCCCCGACGAGGTCCACCCACACTCGAGTTGCCAACAATCCGGGCGGCTCACAATCTCGTACTCGTACTGGCACCAGCAGCCCTAGCTCTCCACTGGGATCCTTAGCGAACGCCGCCCGCCACTCTGCCTCGCTGAACGCCGAGCCGAAGTAGTCAGGGGACAGCACCGCAACCGTCCGCTGCGCTGACTTGGCTGCCTTGTGCATCTCGTGCAGGAAATCAGTGCCCGGGGTGAAGTCCCAAGCTTGTAGCACCGTGGAGTAGCCGGCAGCTTCCAACTCAACGGCGATCCACTGCGCCCAGGGATCATCCACACTCGTGTAGCTGATGAAGAAGTCAGACCCCATACCCTCGCCAAATCGCTAAACTCGACGTCCCACTCTTAGCCTTTGTCTATGCCAACCGAGTATCATGCCGATGATCCAACGATCGATCAATACCGCATGTAGTCGGATGATAGACAGTCAAATATGGCACGGCAGCCATCCATTACTGCCAAAAAGTTCGAAAATGTCAAAGTCAGACTCCGGCGGGTCACTCAAGGTCAACTTAGGCCGCCTGCTTGCTGGGGGGCGCTGATCGCACTCTTTGCTCTACTGCTCGGCGAGCGAGCCAACCTCGACCAGGAAGCTGTCATTGGCTCGTCGTCGGCTCGTCAAGAGATCGTGGCAATCCCTACTTCGGCTCGGTCACGAAGACGCCCTTGCCCTGGTGGCCTTCCAGGAGCCCCTCCGCTTGCAGGATTAGCAAGGCTGAGCGGACGGGTTCGGCGGACACGTTGTAGATCGCGATCAGCTCGCGGAGCGACGGCAGCTTGTCGCCGGGCTTGTACTCGCCCGACGCGATCTTGTCGCGGATGTCCTGTGCGATGCGCTGGCGATCTGAGATTCGGGGCATGGCAACTTCCTGGTAGGCCCCTGCATCTTCTCATGATCGCCAACGACGCCTCAAGACTTCGCCTGCTTTGCATGATTAGTGCTTGTCCTCACATGCTTTGCATTGTAAGTTCCCTTTGCGGGACGCCTGGCAACGGAAAGCCTGGTAGGCAACCGGCCCTCCGGTTGGGCATCCCTGCTGGCACGGTTAGCGATCTCTCCCTGCTGGCCGTGCCAGCCCTGAGCCACGCCCTGCCGCCGTACGTGTTGCCGCGCCTGCGGCGGTGGGGCGGGGTGGCCCCGGCCTGGAGTGAGCGCACCGGAGTGTCGGGCCGGGGCCACCCACCCGCGTCCTGTTCTCCGAGAGGCTGGTGAGAGATCATGCATGCTCTGCTCCGCTGGTTGTTCCGACAGGAGGGACGGGAGCGGTACCCGCTACGGCGACTCGGCTCGGCGTACCTGTACCGGTCGGTGGCGTACCGCCCGTTGCTGCCGTCGCAGGTCCGGCTGCGCCGGTTCACCCCGGTCGGCTTCGGTCGGCGGGGAGTCGATCCGGACGAGGTGACCGAGTTCCTTGACCAGGTCGCCGCCGACCTCGCCAGGGCGTACGCCGAATTGGCCGGCGTCCGGGCGCAGAACGCCCGGATCAAGGACGCGTTGCGGCGGTGGCAGTCCCGGCAGGTGTCGGCGGCGCACGGGTTGGCGCGGCGCTGATGGCCGGACCTCCGGTGGTGCAGTGCCGCTCGTGTGACGGCCTCTCCTTCACCCTCGACCTGTGCCGCTGCACCTACGGCGGCAACCGTCTCCTGGTCGACGACAGCGACAGCGAGCCGGCCCGGCGGTCGGCGGGTGAGGCGTACCAGGACTGTCTGGAGTGTCAGGGGGTCGGCACGGTCGGCCGCCCTTGCTTCGACTGCGCGCAGACCGGCCGGCGCCGCGCCCAACTCGTCCTCACGATGGCAAACCTGGACACCGGGGCGGTGGCCTCGGCGAACGTCGTACCCGGGGTAGTGGAACCGGCGCCGTGGCCCGGCGACGGCGGTGGGAGCTGGCATCTGCCGCTCGCCCCGCTGCTCCGCGACCTGGCCGCCGCCGTCGGTGTCGGCGAAGGCTCGTGGACGGACGTCCGCCAGCCCGGTGATCCGGACGGCCCGCCCGTCTTCCTGCCCCGCGCCTGGCGGCCGGAGCACTCGGCGTCGGTCCGCGCGGCACTGGAGGCGGAGGCGATCGCCGGGGAGAGCACCGACGCGTGGCGGCTCTACCTCGGCCGGTCAACGGTCGCGCCGCCCCGGCACGCGGCGGCCGAGCTGGGCCGGCTCTGCCGACTCGCCGACCTGCTCTGCCTGGACCTGGTGGTCGAGGCCCGCCGCCTGATCGCCACGGCCGGGCTGACCTGGGCGATCCGCTTCGAGGTGCCGGGTGGGCCGGTGCCGTCCGAGGCCCGGGGCTACGCCGACGACCTGACCACCGCGATCAGCACCACGACAATCCTCGACGCCTGCGACGGGCTGGATGAGCGCGGCCAGAGCGCACCGGCCCACCATGTCACCCTCGGGCAGCCGCCACCCGACCCACCCACGATCGACCTGGACCAGCTCGAACGGCGGATCCTCGCCGACTGTCTCGACCTGGCCACCGGCGACCCGACCGCCGGGGCGCAGGCGATCTGGCGGGACGGCCGCTGGTGGCACACCAGCCTGCGTACCGCCGGGACCACCGAAACCCTCACCGAGTGGTCGACCGGGCAGATCTACAGCCGGCGTGCGACGAAGCTGTGCCGGGGCTGGCAGCCGCCGGCACCGTCGTGGCAGGACTCGCCCATCCCGTACGTCGACTGCCCCGACTGCGACCCGCACAGTCGACTCCGCCGCTGCGACTGTCGACTCGGCACCGACCGCGCCGACCCCGACTGCCCGAAGTGTGCCGGCTCCGGGCGCAGCCCGTCGCTGCTGCGCTGCTTCACCTGCCGGGGCAGCCGCCGACTCCACGCCGAGGCGGCGATCACGATCACCGACCTCGCCGGCCGGGTCGTACACCTCAGTTGGCGCTACGACGCCGCCGGCTGGCGTACCGGTGAGTTCGCCTGGCAGGACGACCCCGCCGAACACCAGTCCGATAGCGCCGGACCCGGCGGCGACGGCCGGGTCCGGCCGGTGGGGGAGGAGACCTGGCGGACCGGCCGACAGGTGCCGGCGCCGCACGTGGCAACCCACCCCGGCGGCAAGCCGCTGCACCAGCTTCCCGACCACTTCCGGCTCGCCGGCTGGGCCGACCACTTCGGCGTACGCCCGGAGGACCTGGTCGAACTCGACGGCGGCGGCAGCCTCGACCACAGTCTCCGGGACGGCACCGTCACCCTGCACCGGCCCGACGCCGACCCGCTGACCGAGTATCTGCGCTGGGCCGCCCGGGGTCGACCCGGTGGCCGGCTCCTCGTGCTGGCCCGCCGGCCCGACGTGCCACCACTGGCCGACCTGGTCCGGCTCGTCCTCGGGCTCCGCCTGACGGTCACGATCACCCTCGTCGACCACATCCGCAATGCCGGCGATTTGCGCCTCATCCAGGGCGAGAGCTGGGACGTCACAATCGACACCCTCGGCCGACTGCCCGCACCGGCCGACCCGCCCACCTGTTCCACCCCGGAAGCCGCGAGCGCGCACTGCCTCGAATATCTCGAACTCGCCATCGCCGGCAACGTCCCCGTCGACCCCGACCAGCAGATCCCGGTGCCGCAGACCCCGGTCCCGATCGTCGTTGACGACCCGATCCCACTACTCCGCCGACTCGCCCGCCACCACCCCGGGCACCCCGTCGCCGTGCACTACGACGGCGTCACCTGCCAAATCTGGCTCCGTGAACGCGGCGACGTGCGCCAGCTCGCCACCGCAGCCACCCTCGCCGCCGCCCTCGGCACCCTCGGTCTCTGACCAGTTGATCACGACCTGTTGATCAAGAGGACACCGACAGTGGCGGAAGATTGATAGCATTCGTGCTTTCGGGGATCGGCGCATGGAGTGACATGAGCCAGTTTGAGGTCAACCCGCCTGAGCTGCGCAATCTGGGGACTCGGGTCGGGCAGCAGGGCGACACGTTGACACGTACGGTGTCCGAGGCGGTGCCGCAGTTGGCCCCGGCGGGAGCGAAAGGCTCACCCTGGGCACTGCTGGCCCAGGCGGACCGGTCCGCCACCGGATGGTCGGACTATCTCCGCGGCCTGGCCAAGCGGGTCAACGAGACTGGCCAGTCGCTGGTGACGGCGGCCGACCTATACCAGGCGGCGGACGAGCGGGCCTCGGGCCGGCACGGTGGCCGATGAGCGTCACCTGGCAGGCGCTGCTCGCCGCCGACGTCGGGCCGGTCCGGCAGGCGGCGCCCATCTGGGACAAGCTCGCCGCCACCCTTGAGGACCAGGCCGACGCAATGGCCGCCAGCTCCCGGAAGCTGCCGGAGGTATGGCCGACCGGGCCGGCGTCGGAGTCCGCCGCGAAGCACCTGAACGGGATGCGCGGCGAGCTGGACAACGCGTACGTGCCGATGTCGACGATCGCGCAGGCCCTGGCCGAGTGGGCCGACGGCATCTCGGAGCTGAAGGGTCAGGCGCAGGAGCTGGTCGCGGACGCGCAGCGGGTCGGCATCACGGTCGCCGCCGACGGCACGGTCAGCATGAACCCGGGTTCCGCCAACGCCTCCACCGCGCAGAGCATGAACTCGGTCGTGCACGTCCGCGACGGCATCCTGCAACGCGCGGCCGAACTGGACGGCCGGCTGGCCGGCGTCCTCGCCCAGAACACCGCGACGGCCGCGGGCACGCCGGCAGCCTTCGTCGACCCGAAGAGCATCCCAGCCCGGGGCACCGACCCGGCCGCCGTCAAACGTTGGTGGGACTCCCTCACACCGGAACAACAGCGCTATCTGCTCATGAACAATTTCGAGCAGATCGGCTGGCTCGACGGGGTGCCGGCCGCCAGCCGCGACATCGCCAACCGGCTCGCGCTCGACCATGCGCAGGAGACCGCCCAGGCCAGCCTCGACCAGACGAAGAGCCGGGAAGAGCTCATCCGCAGCATGCGCGAGCAGGGCCGCATCTGGGAGCTGTATCCCGACGCCAGCGACCCGGTGACCGCCGCGGAGGCCGAGCTGATGCGGCTGGCCGACCAGCGATCCGAGCTGGAGGGCAAGCTCCGGGGCCTGGACGCGATCAACAGCCGGCTGGAGGATCCGAACCAGCCTCGGGCGTACCTGCTGGGGGTGTCCACCGAGGGCGACGGTAAGGCGATCGTGTCGGTCGGCAACCCCGACCTGGCCGACAACGTCCTGACGTACGTTCCCGGCACCGGCAGCGAGCTGTCCAAGGTCGGCGGCGACATCGAGCGGACCAACCGGATGGCCCTGGACGCGAACGCCGCCGACCGCTCGGCGACGACCGCGGCGGTGTTCTGGCTCGGCTACGACGCCCCGAACAGCATCCCGCAGGCCGGCCAGAGCGGATTCGCCGAGGACGGTGGCAAGGACCTCGGGGGATTCCAGACCGGGCTGCGCGTGACCCACGAGGGCGAGACTCCATCCCGCAACACCGTGCTCGGGCACAGCTACGGCTCCACGGTGATCGGTCACGGTGCGATGAGCAGCAGCATCAACGCGGACGCGCTCGTCTTCGTCGGGTCGCCGGGAGTCGACGTCAACCACGCCAACGAGCTGACCGGCGTGCATCCCAGCCAGGTGTACGCCACCCGGGCCGAACACGACATGATCGCCCGGATCCCCGACTGGGACATCATCCACGGCAACGATCCCACCCGGGACGACTTCGGCGCCAACGTCTTCGCCAGCAACCCCGGCGACCCCGACGACGAGGCCGCGACCCACTCCAAATACTGGGACGAGGGAAACGTCTCCCGTGACAGCATCGCGTTCGTTGCCACCGGCCAGACTGAGAAGTTGACATGAACATGAGACGAGCCGTGTCGGCCGTGATGGTTACGGCGATGAGCCTGGCTCTCGCCGCGTGCGGGGGGAAGGAAGAGAGCTTGCAGCCCACCGAGACCCAAGCCACCGCCATCGAGCGGGTGGAGAAACTGATCCAGGACGCGTACGCGCAACTGCCCGCCGGCACCACCCTCAAGGACGACTACCGCAGCAACGAGGCTGCCTGCGACGATCCCACCGACAACGGTCCCGCCGGCCGGATCATCGTCGAGCACCGCCACTGGGTCGTCTCGTCCGAGAGCTTCGGCGCATGGAAGACCGACCAGGTCATACCGCCGCTTGTCGCGTACTGGCAGCAGCAGGGCTTCGAGGTCAGGCACGACCTGCGGGACCGACCCGACCCCCGCTACACCGTCGAGAACGCCGACGGATATCTCGTCTCCGTCCGACGCTACGACCGGGGCGCCTCCTACGAGTTCACCCTCTCCGCCACCTCACCCTGCATCTGGCGCAACGGCACGCCGAACCCGCAGTAGGGAAGGCTGGACGGCTGGCGGCACCTGAGCCTGTAGGGCCTCCCGGGGTGGTCTGGGCGCGGCCTCGGTCTTGCCGGTGATGAAGAGCGCGGTGATCGGCACGGAGCCGACAACGGACTCCTCGGCCCTGATGTACACCGATCGTGTCTCCGGGAATTCCAGGTCAAGTGCTCGGACGAGGAACCGGCACGCTCGCCCGACGAACTGGGCCACGGCCTTGAGAGCGCCGAGGAACTACAGACTGGATGCGTTGATCGATCTGCGGGTGCTCGTCAGTGAAGTCGACATACCAGGAGGGACGCGCGGCAGTGACCGCCACATGTCTGCCCATCCGGTATTCCACGTCGCCCTCCGGTCGATTGGAGGCGTCAGAGCGTCGTACGAAAATGATCGACTTCGACATCCGACAAATGTCCGAACTCCGTCGTCTGCGCGATCAGCTCCAGGTCAGTTCCCCTGACGGCGAGCAGGCTGAAGCGCGCGGATGGGCTTGATCAGTAGATTGACTGCTATCGTCGGGCGCGGGATAGCGGGGAGGAATCTGGAATGTTGAATCCAGACGGATTCGGTACCGACACGGATGTCATGCGCAACTACGCGAACCATCTCGATCAGGTTGCGGATGATCTCAAGCCGTTACAGGAGAGGTTCGCCATCGGAGGGCCGGCCACGATCCCGATCGAGGCTTTCAGCAGCCGTACCGGATGGCTTCACCTCATGGCCGACGAGCTCCGCGCCTTTCGGGACGCCTACACTGACGCGCAGTCCGGAACGGAGTGGCGACTGCGACGCATCCGGGACGCCGTCCGGGAAGCTGGTCGCCTGCTCGGCGAGGCGGCCGACGAGTACGACCGCAGCGACCGGGGAGCTGCCGGCCGGGCCGGGGCGGCTGGCCGATGACCCTCGCACTGCCGGAGGCGGCATACGTCCTCAGCGGGGTCGCCCGGCTGGTCGGCGTCGACGACCCTGTCGCGATGCTGAAGGAGTTCCAGCAGTTCGTCGACACGGACGAACTCCGGCGTGCGGCCACCGAGGTCTGGGGTATCAGCCCCACCTCCTCGCCGACTTCAGCGGCGCTGAACAACCACGCCGAGCGGCTGGTGGACGAGTTCCTGCGTACTG
Organism: Plantactinospora sp. WMMB782; assembly: GCF_049179135.1. Classification (NCBI taxonomy): domain Bacteria; kingdom Bacillati; phylum Actinomycetota; class Actinomycetes; order Micromonosporales; family Micromonosporaceae; genus Plantactinospora; species Plantactinospora sp. WMMB782. Next base: position 4,526,401 of record NZ_JBMHMC010000007.1, read on the forward strand.
TCGAAGACCGCTGGCAGGGCACCGCCAGCGAGGCGTACGAACGCTATCTCGGCGAGGTCAGGGCGGCGCTGCACCAGGAGGCCGACAGCATTCCGATCGTCGGCGGCGCGCTCGTGATGGTGGCGGACGGAATCGAACTCACCTGGCTGGAGATGGTCGGTGCGGTGCTGACCGCCGTCGGCCTGGTCCTGAGCGTGGCGAGCCTGGTCGGAGCCGGCAACATCGTTGTCTCGTTGCTCGGGCTGATCGGCGGACTCGCCTCCGGAGTCATCACCTACCTGTCCATGGCGAGGCCACGCGTCGAGCTGCTGGCGAAGCACGAGAGCACGCTCGACGGCAAGGGCCGGCACTCCACCTCTCCCGTCGACGCGCTGCCCAGCATCGACGGCCGCTCGGCGGGGTGGACCCCGAAGACCGCGGATCCGAACACCTAGGAGCAGTTGTGCGTGACGACCTTGCCGCCCGACTCGACGAGATGGTGCACAACTTCGAGGCGACCCGGGCCCGCATCCTGGAGGCCGGTGACGCCGTCTCGCGGCTCCGGGTGACGCGACAGAGTGACGATCGGTCGGTCGAGGTCACGATCGGTCCCGACCGGGAGGTGGTGGACCTCCACATCGCCGACTCGGCCCTCCGCCGGGGTGACGGTCGGGCCATCGCCCAGACGGTCCTGGCGCTGATCGCCGAGGCGCAGGCCGAGTTCAGCCGGACCGCCCAGGCGGAGTACCAACGGATCACCGGTCTCAGCATCGACCCCGGTGCCCTGGACGGCCGGGACGGACCGGCCGTGCTCGGCCGGCTCTCCCGTGAGTTGTTCGGTGGCTGACGACGAGGTCTTCCGGAGCGCACCGAGCATCCCGGACGAGGACCACCCGTTCGCCCTGCGTCGCAGGGCGCTCGTGTGGGTGCTGGCTCTGCAACCCGTCGTGTGGCTGGGCATTCTGTCGCCGCTGTGCATCCCGGCCGTCAGTCCGTCCGGGGTGCCGTGGACGCTGCTGGTCCTGGTCCTGCCCTTCCTGATCGTGGTGCTATTCGCAATCCTGCGCGTCATCTCCAGGGTGACCGGAATCTGGCTCGCCGCCGACCCGGGCGGGGTCTGGGTGCGGGCACGGAGTCGTGCCGGTACGGACGCCTTCGCGGTCCGGGTGCCGTGGGATCACGTCGAGTCGATTTTCGCGATCCAGACCAGTCGTACGGGGATCTCCGGTGGATCCTGGACGCTTGTGGTCCGGGTGAAGGACCTGCCTGCCACGCTGCGCCCGCCCGACCAGCATAGGGCTGACCGGGCGACGTTCGGGGTGAGCACCTGGCTGTCGAACTACTCCGCGCGGGAAGCCATCGACATACTGGCTCGAATTGCCGCCGAGCGCGCGCCGGTCGGCTGACCGTCCGTGCCGGAAGTCGTACCCCTCACTTGTTGAAGGTTCGGATCAGGTCCAGGAAGTGTCGAAGCTTGTGCACGTCGGCTGGCTTCACCGGGTCGGGGTTGAAGTGCATCACGCCGTTGCGCACCTTTCGCAGGTGATCGAGTCGGCTGATGAAGACCCGCCGGTGCAGCGGCCAGCCGAGCCGCTCCCAGCAGGCTGGGTTGTCCAGCACCGCCTGGTAGTTGCCCATCGTCATCGCGGCGAACGACCTGAAGGTCTGGCCGGCGGCGGCGCACACCTCCCGCACCGTCTCGACGTCGAAGGTGGCCTGGATCAACCGGCGCAGCTCCTGGTCGACCTCGCCGATCAGCAGGAACGGCGTCGCCGTCTCGTCGTACTTGTCCACCACGTCAGCGGCGGTGATGATGCCAGAGATTTTCCGGTCGAAGTCGCGGACGAAGATGAACTCCTCCCGTCGGAGCGTGTCGAGCGCCCGCAGCAGCCGTGCGTCGTAGTCGAAGACCTGAGCCGGCACGATCATGCTGCTGAACGAAGCGTTCGGGTCGGCGTGCTGGGCCTGGGCAATCGACTTCCAGCTCACCGCGCCATGCAGCGTGTACGGGTTGGTCAGCACCGCGAGCTGCGAGAAGTCGTTCAGCAGCATGGCCGTGATCGCTTCTTCCAGCGATGCCGACGGCGATACGGAGACGAGGGTGTCCTCTCCGGAGAGCAGGTTGCCGAGCGTCAACCCGATCTCGGCTTCGCTCTCCTCTACCCGGTCGGCCTGAAGTGAACTCGAGTCATCCGGGATCGAGGAGCCGGGCTGGACCTCGGTAGCCGGTTCCGGCGGGGTGATCAGGCGGATCGTCCGGTCGAGGCTGACCGCCCGGAAGTCGGGCGCCGTGGTCAGACTGTGGTTCGCCAGGTCGCCGTCGATCTGCCGGATGACGTCCCGATCCCGGTCCTCGTGACCCCACCAGCGGAGCAACTGGCGTACGGTCATGGTTTCCGGCTCGCCGGCCTTGGCCTTCTGGCGCGCGAGGTCCAGACGGACGAACCGTTCCCGGGCTGCTTCCTGGTCTGGCTCCTCCCCGGTGGCGCTGTCCTGCGGGACCGGGTCGTTCGCGACCGACTCCAGCAGCCGCTGGCGCAGCTCATGCAGCGTCGGGCCGCCTCTGCCGACCCGCCAGGCTTCCCACCCGGGCACGGCGACCAGCCCGCTGGCGGCACTCCCGGCGGCGGACGGCGTGCCGAACTCCCGACCGTCGGGCAACCTGAGCCGTCCCGGCTCGATCACTGTCGCCTCGTGGGGTCTCTCACCGAGCCGCTGCTGGAAGTAGAGTTCCTGACCCGGCTTGAGCAGCCCGGCCTCCAACAGGTCGGAGAGGCGCACCCGACGACCGTTGATCAGGATCTCTCGGCGGGTCCGAGACGAGGCGGGGCTCAGGGACATGAGGAATGCCGCTCCAGGAGACGAACACGGTAGGGGGCTGGAATACTACTGACGGTGGCGAAGGAAGTTCAAGGAAGATCGGCTGGTGCGTCGAGAGTTCGCGCGGCGGGGCGACCCGGAGGGGGCCGATAGTAGCCATACCGCCACCGATCGTCCATCTAAGGTAGACGCAATCACGACAGAACACGCTAGACATAGACGAGTAGCATGCCTGCGGTGAGTTGCTCATGAAGCCGACGATCGCCGCCGACACCCTTCGCAGGACGCTCACCCAATACCTCACCACCACCTTCGGACTGACCGACGAGCCGGTCCGGCGTGGCCTGGAAGCGTTCCTCACCCACCCCGAGCAGGGTATTTTCCGCGGCCCGTACCTGCGAATCCGTACCCCGTTCCGGCCGGCCACCGCCGACTGGCGGTCCGCGCTGGAATGGGCACCGGCCGGCTTCACGCCGTACCTGCACCAGGCGAGGGCGTTCCGCCGACTGTCCACACTGGGCAAGGCGGCCGAACCGACCCTGATCACCACCGGCACCGGCTCCGGCAAGACCGAGGCGTTCCTGATCCCGCTGCTCGACCACTGCCAGCGGATACGACGGCAGCAGGGGCCGGGCGTCAAGGCGATCCTGCTCTATCCGATGAACGCGCTCGCCACCGACCAGACCAAGCGACTCAACGACCTGCTTGTCGAGAATCCCGTACTGCACCAGGTCACCGCCGGCCTCTACATCGGCGACGTCGCCGCCGTCGAGTATCCCCGGGTGCTCACCAAACGCTCCGAGATGCGGCGTACCCCGCCGGACATCCTGATCACCAACTACAAGATGCTCGACCTGCTGTTGCAACGCGCCGACGACCTGCCGCTCTGGGAGGGCGCCGAGCCGGCGTACGTCGTACTCGACGAGTTCCACACCTACGACGGCGCCCAGGGCACGGACGTCGCCATCCTGCTGCGGCGGCTCGCCGCCGCGCTCGGCCGGTCGACCCCGGACCGCCCGCTCGGGCCGATCTGCCCGGTGGCCACCTCCGCGACCCTCGGCTCCGGCGGCGCCCGGGACGGCCGGGCCGCGATCCGGGAGGTCGCCGAGCAGGTCTTCGGAGTGCCGTTCGCGCCGGAGGCCCTGATCGGCGAGGACCGCTACGAGCCGGCCGAGTTCCTCGCCGAGCAGGACTTCGACCTGCCGCTGCCCGATCCGGAGGAGATCACCGCGCTCGACGGGCGCGACTCCGGGCGGCTCACCGACCGGGTGGCCGAACTGTTGCTGGGCAGGGTGCCGGCCGATCCGGCGCAGCTCGGCGCGCTGCTGCGCCGGCATCCGCTGACCAAGGCGGTGCTCGACGCGCTCGGCACCGAGCCGCGAACCCTCGCCGAGGTCATCGAGGTGCTGCCGCGCAAGAACGCCACCGGTTGGGGCAGCGCGATGAAGACCCGACCCGAGGTCACCGCGCAGGCGCTGGCCCGGTTCGTCGGCCTGCTCGCCCGCGCCGAGAACCCGGACGCGCCGGGCCGCCCGCTGCTCAACATCGAGACCCACCTCTGGGTGCGCGCGGTCTCCCGGCTGCTGCGCGGCGTCGGCCCCGAGACCACCTTCGGCTGGTACGGCGAGCCGGAGCGGGACGCCGACCCGTTCGCGCCGGAGGTCGACCAGGTGGTGGCGGACACCCGCTACCGGCGACTTCCCGCGATCTACTGCCGGCACTGCGGGCGCTCCGGCTGGGCGGCGCTCTCGCCCGAGAAGGACCCGCAGGAGCTGGAGATCGACCCGGACCGCATCTACCGGGGCTCCGTCGGTCGGGACAAACGCCGGGTCCGGGCGTTCGTCGCCGCCACCGCCGACGAGATCCAGCACCGCGACCGGGGTCTGCTGGTGCTGGAGTACGGCCGCCGGGTCCGGCCGTTCGACCCGACCCGGGACCGCGCCGGAAGGCTCGGCGACGAGTCGGTCGTCGTCCTCGGCGACCTGCTCGGGCTCGACGCCGCCGAGAAGGACCGCTGCCCCTCCTGCGAACTCGACCACGGCATCCGCTACCTCGGCGCCGGCCTGGCCACCCTCGCCTCGGTGGCGATCACCCAACTCTTCACCGGCGGGGAACTGACCGGCGCCGAACGCAGGACGTTGCTCTTCAACGACTCGGTGCAGGACGCCGCACACCGGGCCGGCTTCGTCGCCAACCGGTCGTACGCGTTCTCGCTGCGCTCGCTGCTGGCCAGCCAACTCCGTCCCGGCGAGTCGGTCGGGCTGGACGAGCTGATCGTGGACATGGTCGGCGCGGCCGTCGAGCCGGAGATCCTCTGCACCGTCGTCCCGCCAGACCTGCACGACCAGCCGGGCGTCGACGGCCTGCTGGCCGGGGACAACCTCCGGGACCGGAAGGCGTGGACACTCGTCGCCGAGCGGCTCGCCTTCGCCGCCGTACTGGAGACCGGGCTGCGGGCCCGGCAGGGCCGAACCCTGGAGTTGACCCGTACCGTCGCGGTCGAGGTGCTGCTCGACGACCCGGCCGGGGCGGCGGCGCTGTGCCGGGACGTACACCTGACCGGGCCTGCCGGGCCCGACGGCCCGCTGCCGGACGAGGCCCGTTATCTCGCGCTCCTGCGCGGGCTGCTGGAGCGGCTGCGCACCCGGGGAGCGGTCTACCACGAGTGGCTGGTGCCCTACCTGCGGCGCGGCGGCGCCCGCTGGCAGATCTGGGGCGGTCGCCCGGAAGGGCTGCCGGCGTTCCCGCGCGGGCTCTCCGGGCCGGCGTTCCTGCTCGACACCCCGAAGCCGCGCTCCGAGTTCGACGCGGTCACCGCGAAGGGCAACTGGTACCAGGACTGGGTCGGCCGCTGTCTCGGCCTGGACCAGGCGGGCGCCGCCGGATATCTCGCCCGGCTGCTTCCGGCGCTGGCCGCCGCCGGCATCGTCGCGGCCCGGGACACCGAGGACGGCAACCGGGTGTACGGACTGCTGCCCGGCCACCTCCGGGTGACACTGCTGGACGACACCTCCGCCGTGCTGGCCGGGGTCGGCTGCGACACCTGCCACTGGCAGCAGACCGAGCACCCGGACCGGGTGACCGACTGGATCGGGCAGCCGTGCCGGCAGTACCGGTGCGGCGGGCGGCTGCGGCCCGCGCCGGACGAGACCGCGCCGGACGACTACTACCGGCGGCTCTACCTGGAGAGTCCGGTGTTCCGGGTGGTCACCGGTGAACACACCGGCATGCTCACCCGGGACAGCGGGAGACCGTCGAGGAGCGCTTCCGCACCGGTGACCGGTACACCGACCCGAACGTGCTCTCCTGCACCCCGACGCTGGAGATGGGGATCGACATCGGGGCACTTTCCGCGGTGGTGCTGGCGTCGCTGCCGACCGGGCCGGCGAACTACGTCCAGCGGGCCGGCCGGGCGGGCCGGAAGAGTGGCAACGCCCTGGTGCTGACCCTGGTCGGGCGCTCCGACCGCGACCGCTACTACCTCACCGAGCCGCGCAACATGATCGCCGGCCAGATCGTCCCGCCCGGCTGCTTCCTCTCCGCGGTGGAGATCCTGCGCCGGCAATACCTTGCGCACCTGATCGACCTGGCCGCCCGGGGGCGGCTGCCCGGCGTACTGCCGTTGCCCCGGCGCGCGCACCTGCTCTTCGGCGCCACCGGCTGGCTGGCCACGCTGGCCGAGGCCGGGCAGCACGACGGTGCCCGGCTGGTGGAGGGATTCCTCCGACTCTTCGGCGACAAGGTCTCGGACGTCGCCGCCGACCAGCTCCGGCACTTCGCCGACGCCGGCCTGACCGACCGGGTGAAGCGGGCCGACGCGGCCTGGGAGGACCGGCGGGGCGACCTGCAACGGCGGCTGGCCGGCATCGACGCCGTCGCCGGAACGCTTGTGGCCAGCGACCCCGACCACGCCCGCGAGCTGAAGATGCTCAGGTCGGAGGCCCGGGAGGTGCGCAAGCTGCTGCACCGGATCGCCGGAGCCGCCGCACACGGCACGCTTGTCGAGTTCGGCCTGCTGCCGAACTACGCGCTGATCGACAACCGGACGCTGCTGGACGCCACCCTCACCTGGGAAGAGAAGATGCCGGACGGCAGCCGGCGGTTCCACACCGAGCTGCGCGAGTACGATCGCCCGGCCCGGCAGGCCCTGGTCGAGATCGCCCCCGGCAACACCTACTACGTGCGCGGCTACAAGCACGAGATCTCCGGTCTGGACCTCGGTCCGGCGAACCGGCCGGCCTACGAACAGTGGCGGATCTGCGCCCGGTGCGGCTACGCGCGTACCCACCTGGCCCAGGAGGACACCAGCCCCTGTCCGCGCTGTGGCGACGAGGGCCTGGCCGACCAGAGCCGCCTCTTCAACGTGCTGCAACCGACCCGGGTGCTCACCCGGGACCGCCGGGACGACGCGCGGATCCGGGACGACAGCGACGACCGCGACCGTCGCTTCTACGTCACACCCATCACCGTCGACGTCGACTCCGGGCAGATCGACTCGTCCTGGCAGCACACCGGCGACACCTTCGGGGTCGACTACACCCGGCAGGCGGTCATCCGGCACTACAACCTGGGCGCCCAGCGCTACGACCGGGCCAGCGAGTACTTCGGTGGGGACGAGGTCCGGGTCAACCCGTTCCACACCTGCGACTCCTGCGGCGGCACGACAGTGGACGGGCAGCCGACGGTGAGCCAGGAGGTCGCCGCGCACCTCGCCGGCTCGGCGGTGGCGAAGGAGGCCGAACACCACCGGCCCTGGTGCCCGCACCGCCGGTCGCCGGGGACGGCCAACCACGTAGCCCTGATCCTGGCGCACGAGCTGCGGACCGAGGCGCTGCGCATCCTGATCCCGGCGGTGACCGCCCTGGTGGAGGAGCGGGTCGTCTCGTTCGCCGCCGCCGTGCGACTCGGCATCGCCGCCGAGTACGGCGGGGATCCGGCCCATCTGCGGGTACTCCAGGGCACCATGCCCGACACGCAGAGCGGAGCGACCCGCAACTACGTGGTCGTCTACGACACCCAGCCACAGGGCACCGGTTACCTGCACCGGCTCGCCGACCCGGAGCAGTTCCGGCAGATCCTCGGCCGGGCGCGACAGATCATCGGCAACTGTGTCTGCCGGCACGAGGGGCGGGCCGCCTGCCACCGGTGTCTGCTCCGGTACGCCCGGGACAGCGAGTTCAACCTGATGAGCCGGGACGAGGCGCTGGGCATGCTGAGCCGGTTGCTGGACACCTGGGCGGTGCGGTCGGGCACCCGCAGCACCGACGAGATATCGCTCATCCACCAGGTGGAGAGCGAGCTGGAGATGCGCTTCCTGAACAAGCTGCTGGCCTGGGCCGACGAGCCGGGCTCGGGGGTACGCATCGAGCGGCGCACCGACCACGACGGTGCCCGGATCGCCGACCTGCGGTTCAGCGCCCCGAACGGGGTGGACGTCACGCACTGGCAGATGAAGTTGCAGAACACCATCCGGGGCACCCGGCCGGACGTGCACTTCCGCCGGCTTGACGCGGCCTCGCCGGAGATAGCGGTCTATCTGGACGGGTTCAAATACCACGCGTCGCCGCAGTACAACCGGCTCGCCGACGACGCCGAGAAGCGCAACCGGCTGCGCGCACACGACTTCCACGTCTTCGGGATCACCTGGGACGACGTGGACGGCTGGCGGGGCGGGACGCACGGGGCGGAGGCGGGCTGGGAGCCGTACGGCGGGCTGGCCAAGCAGCGTGCCCGTGACCTGTACCGGCAGTCCGTACCGGATGCCGACCCCGCCGACCTGGAGCGGTACGTCTGGACCAACCCGGTCGAGCTGCTGCTGCGCTTCCTGGCCGAGCCCGACCCGCGACGGTGGCGGCGTCGCGCCGAGGCCGCGCTGGCCGGCCTGCTCGTCCAGGCGACGGAGAAGCCCAGCACGGCCGACTCCGCCGGCATCGGGGAGCGGATCATGGCCTCACTGCGCGGCGAGCCGCTGCCACCGGCCCGGCCGGGCCGGATCACCCTGGTCCGGTCGGTCGACGCCGCAGGCTGCCCGGTGACAATCGTGGTCGACGGCCGGGGTGCCGAACGGGTCTGGTCGGCGCTGACGGTGGTCGACGACCGGCCGGAGACGGTGAACGCGGCCACCGACACCGGGCGGGAGCAGCACCGGCGGCGCTGGACCGGCTGGCTGGCCTGGTCGAACGTCATCCAGTTCCTTACCGACGGTGGCGGCGACGGTGCCCAGCTCGCCCGGACCGCCCTGGACGAGTTCGATCCCGCCTCGATGGCTGTCACCGAGGGCACCGGTCTGCGGCTGGCCCAGCGGCCGGCGCCGGTCGACGCGGAGACGGCCGGCTGGCTGGAGCTGTCCCCCGAGGCGGCGCCGCCGGACGACGTCGCCGACGCCGACTCGCCCTGGGCCGAGGTGCTGCGCTACCTCAACCGGGACGAGTCCGGACTGGAAGCGCTGGTGCAGGCACTCATCCGGCGCGACCTGCCGGCGCCGGTCGTCGGCTACGAGCTTGGCGAACAGGGCTGGCAGGCCGAACTCGCCTGGCCGGAGGAGCGGGTCGCGGTGGTGCTCTCCGGCGTCGACGACGACCCCGAGGTACACGACCGCGACGGCGCGTACGCCGAGGCGGGCTGGTGGGTCCGCACCGCGCGGGAGTGGTCGGCCGACGAGTTGACCGGTCGGCTGGCGACGAGAGATGGGGGAGGGCGTCAGTGATGGCCAAGGCCGCGACGTTGCGGATGCTGGACCGGGCCGACAAGGAGGTCATGCGGCTCTCCCGGCCGGAGATCGGGGCGGTCTACGAGTTCATGCACAAGTTCCGGCACAACCCGGCCAGCCCGGGGCTGCGGTTGAAGCAGCTCTCCGGCAGTTCGCGGCTCTGGTCGGCGCGGATCAACCAGGACCACCGGGCCCTGCTGCTGCACATCGCCGACCAGGACTACCTGCTGGTCGCGGTCCGGCACCGCAAGGACGTCTACGAGAACCTGGACCGTTACTCGTACCGGATCAACCGGGTGACCGGCGGCATCGAGGTGATCGACCTGGAGCCGGTGGGGGACAGCATCGTCGGTCGGGTCGTCTCCCCCGACTCGTCGGTGGCCGTGCCCGCGCCGCGCCCGCCGGAGCAGGCAGCGGCGGCAGGGCCGGCAGAGCAGGCAGAACCGGCGGGACCGGTGGGACCGGCGGGACCGGTGGAGCCGGGGCAGCGGGTGGCACTGTTCGGGCGGTTCACCGACACGCAACTCGTCGAGCTGGGGGTCGCCGAACCGCTGCTGCCGCAGATCCGTGACCTGACCACCGAGACCGGGCTGCTGGAACTGGCCGAACGGGCTCCCCAGCTCACCGACGACGTACTGCTGTCACTGCACGACGGCAGGTCGTACGAGTACGTGCGCACCCACGTCACCGAACCGGTACGGGCCGGTGAGGTGGTCGACCCCGACGACTACCGGCGGGCGGTGGAACGGCCGGCCACCCAGGTGTTCTCCGACGACGAGGCGTTGCAGGCGATGCTCGCCGAGTCGTTCGACCGCTGGCAGATCTTCCTGCACCCCACCCAGCGCAGCCTGGTCGAGAAGCACTACAAGGGGCCGACCCGGGTCGGCGGCGGACCGGGCACCGGCAAGACGATCGTGGCGCTGCACCGGGTCGCCCACCTGGTCCGGAAGCTGCCGCCCGGGGTGGACAAGCCGATTCTGCTGACCACCTTCAACCGGAACCTGGCGGCGGACCTGCGAACCCGGCTGATCGCCCTCGGCGGTCAGGAGCTGGTGTCCCGGGTGGACATCGTCAACATCGACCGGCTGGCGAGTCGGGTCGTCGCCGAGGCGAAGGCGGGCGTCGGCAAACGGGTCGTGGACGACAACTCGGTGCCGGATCTGTGGCAGCAGTACCTGCTGGAGACCGGTGAGTCGCGCTGGGAGGCGGAGTTCCTGGCCGCCGAGTGGACCCAGGTGATCCTCGGGCAGGTGTTGCGGTCCCGGACCGACTACTTCAACGCCCGGCGCCCCGGCCGAGGTCGCTCGCTCAGCCGTGCCGAGCGAGACCAGATCTGGCAGCTCACCGAGCGGTTCACCAAGTGGCTCGACGACCAGGGCAGGTGGACCTGGCGGCAGGTCGCCGAGCGGGCGGCCCGGCTGGAGATGGACCGGGCCGAGCAGAGTGCCGGCCTGCCGCCGGAGGACTCGGGCGGATTTCTGCGGCACCGGTACCGGCACATCGTGGTGGACGAGGCGCAGGACCTCAGCGCCGCGCACTGGAAGATGCTGCGCGCGATGGTCGCCGTCGGGCCGGACGACCTGTTCCTGACCGGCGACACCCACCAGCGGATCTACGACAACCACGTGACGCTCGGCAGCCTGGGCATCAACATCCGGGGTCGCTCGGCCCGGCTGACCCTGAGCTACCGGACCACCCGGCAGATCCTCGCCGCCGCGCTCGAGATCATGAGCGGCGAGACGTACGACGACCTGGACGGCGGCGCGGAGGATCTGGCCGGGTACCGCTCACTGCTCCGGGGCGGCCCACCGATCTTCCGGGGCGCGACGTCCTGGCATCAGGAACGTGAGCTGATCGTGGGGCAGTTGGCCGCATGGGGAGGTCTTACGGACGGGTCGGTGGCGATCGCCGTACCTACCCGGGATCTCGCGGCCCAGGTCGCGACCCGGCTGGAGGCGGACGGCATTCCGGCGGTGGAGATCGGCCCGGACGGGCCGAAGCGTCCCGACGGTGTGCATGTCGGCACGATGCACCGGTTCAAGGGTCTGGAGTACCAGCGGGTGATCATCGCCGGGGTCGCCGACGGATTGGTGCCCCGGCAGGCGATCGGCCGCTACCGGGAGACCGACCCCCGGCGATACCAGCGGGAGCGGCAGCGCGAGCGGTCGCTGCTGTTCGTCGCGGCCACCCGGGCCCGCGACGAGCTCGCCGTCCTCTGGCACGGTGCGCCCAGTCCCTTCCTCACCAGCCGCTTGGTGCAGCCACAAAAGTGATAAATCGTCGATATAGGAGCTGACCACTACCTAACGCTACAATTTCGCCGAACAGCGACGTTACCCCTCCACAGCCCGATCAGCGGAGCCCGGAATCGGACCCGCGCCGGTCCGCGCCGGCCCGGCAATCACGCCTTCGCCGTCATCGTGCCGGCGGAGCCGGAGGAGGCAGCATGTCGCCCACCCCGACCCGCCCGGCCGACGTTGCGCAGCGGTTCCGCTCGTGGGTCCGTGGCGACCTGCGCTACGACCTCCCGGCCTCGCTCGTCGTCTTCCTGGTCGCCGTGCCGCTGTCGCTGGGCATCGCCGCCGCCTCCGACGCCCCGGTCGCCGCCGGCCTGATCGCGGCAGTGGTCGGCGGAATCCTCGCCGGGCTGTTCGGCGGGTCTGCACTCCAGGTCACCGGTCCGGCCGCCGGCCTGACCGTGGTGGTCGCCGAGCTGGTCGGCCGGTTCGGCTGGGCGGCCACCTGCGCGATCACCGTGGCGGCGGGGTTGCTGCAGGTCGCGTTCGGGCTGTGCCGGGTCGCCCGGACCGCCCTCGCCCTCTCACCGGCGATCGTGCACGGGATGCTGGCCGGCATCGGCGTCACGATCGTGCTCGGCCAACTGCACGTACTGCTCGGCGGCGAGCCCGGCAGCACGCCGATCCGCAACCTGCTCGACCTGCCCGCCCAGCTGGCGACCCGGCACGACCACGCCGCGCTGATCGGGTTGACCGTGATCGGGTTGCTGGTCCTCTGGCCCCGGCTGCCCGGCCCGGTCCGCCGGATCCCCGGCCCGCTCGTCGCCGTCACCCTGACCACCCTCGCCGCCGTGGTCTGGAACGACGTCGACCTGGCCCGGGTGGAGATGCCCGGCTCGCTGCTCGCCGCCGTACACCTGCCGGCGCTGCCCGACCGGGACTGGCCGGCGGTGGCCGCCGCGGTGCTGACCGTCGCCGTGATCGCCAGCGTGGAGAGCCTGCTCTCGGCCACCGCCGTCGACCGGCTGGCCGCCGACCGGGCCGCCAGGGGCGACCGCCCGACGACTCCGACAAACCTGGACCGGGAGATGATCGGGCAGGGGCTGGCGAACGGCGTCTCCGGGCTGCTCGGTGGGCTGCCGGTCACCGGCGTCATCGTGCGCAGCTCCACGAACGTCGGCGCGGGGGCCCGAACCAGGGGCTCGGCCGTACTGCACGGGCTCTGGGTGCTGCTCTTCGCGGTACTGCTTGTGGTGCTCGTCGAGCGGATCCCGATGGCGGCACTCGCCGGTCTGCTCGTCGTGGTGGGCCTGCAACTGGTGAAGATCTCGGACATCAAGCGGGTACGCCGGCACCGCGAACTGGCCGTCTACGTCGCCACCGCCCTCGGTGTGGTGGTCACGAACCTGCTGCAGGGCGTACTCGTCGGGCTCGCCCTGGCGGTGGTGCTGATCCTCCGCAGGGTGGTCTGGGCCAGGGTGCACGCCGAACGGGTACGGGCCTGTCCGGCCGGTCGGGAGCACTGGTCTGTACACGTCGAGGGGACGCTCAGCTTCCTGGCCGTTCCGAGGCTGGCCATGGTCCTCGGGCGGGTCCCGCCGGGCAGCACCGTCGACCTGGAACTGGTGACCGACTTCCTGGACCACGCGGCCTTCGACCACCTCGACGGGTGGGTACGCCAGCACGAGACCACCGGCGGGCGGGTGCGGCTCGACGAGATCGGCCCGGCGGCCCTGCGCGGCGACCAGCCCCGGCCGTCCCGGCGGATCCACGCCCTGGTGCCGCCGCGCTGGTTCTCACCGTGGTCCAGTTGGCAGGCCCGGCATCCGGACGGTGCCGGCGAGCCGAACCACACCGACCAGTCCGACCAGTCCGGCGCACCACACGCCGCGCTCCGGCCGCTGCACGTCGGAGTACGCGAATACCACCGTCGCTCGGCGGCCCGGCTGCTGCCCTTCCTGACCGAGTTGGACGGCCGGCACGCCCCACACAGTCTCTTCCTCACCTGTGCCGACGCCCGGATCCTGCCCAACGTGATCACCAGCAGCGGACCGGGCGACCTCTTCACGGTCCGCAACGTCGGCAACCTGGTACCCGCCGACCACTCGGCGGAGTCCTCGGTGGCGGCGGCCGTCTCGTACGCCGTCGAGGTGCTCCGGGTGCCGGCGCTGCTGGTCTGCGGGCACTCGGGCTGCGGGGCCATGCAGGGGCTGCTCGGTGGCCGCACCGAGGAGGAGAGCCATCTCGGGCGGTGGCTGCGCTGGGGGCGGCCGAGCCTTTCGGCGTGGCGGGCCGGGGATGCGGTCGGGGTGGCCGCCGCCGAGGATGGGCGGGCCGAGGTCGACCAGTTGGCGATGGTGAACGTGGCCCGTCAGGTGGCGGTGCTCCGGGAGTTCCTCGCCGCCCGGGGCGTGGAGCCGGGGCGGGTGTCGGTGCAGGGTCTCTTCTTCGACATCCCGACCGGTCTGCTGCTGGTCCTGGACGAGCGTCGGCAGCGGTTCACCTCGCCGCCGGAGCAGGAGTTGGAGAGCACCGGCGCCGGATTCGTCCGCCCGTAGCGGCGGCGCCGGTCCTCGTCCGCCCCATCCTCGCGACCGCACTCCACCCCGGACGGACGTCGTTACACTCCGGATGACCGCCGTTCCACTCCGGACGGCGGGCCGTGTGCCGGGCGACCGGACCCGCCTGCCGGCCGGCGGTGCCGACTCTGTGCCCGGGACCAGAGGGAGACCCAGCCGCCGTCGGGCAGCCACGACGACGGCAGCAGCAGGCCGTGCGCGGCGATCCGGTCCCAGAACCCGTCGGGTACGCCACCCAGCTCGATCGCGTCGGGCCAGCCGGACTGCCAGCTCCCGTCCTTCAGCGACGACTGCGGAAAGCCGGGTACCCGCACCCGGCGGCGCGGCACCACGACGGCGACGTCTGCGCTGCGCGGCCGGTCGTCGGGAGGCCCGGTGTGGAGGCCGCCCCAGGAGGTCACCGTCAGCGCGGCGGCCCGGATCAGTCCGAGGTGCGGTCGGGCCCGTACCGCTTCGGCCAGCTCGGCGGCGTCCTGGCGGAGCAGCGCACCCAGCGCGGCGCGCACCCGCAGCGCGACCAGGTCCGCGGTGCGGGCGACGGCGACCTGCCCGAGCCGGGCCAGCGGCCGGAGTGCACCGGGGAGGGGAGCGTCGACCAGCAGCGGGGCGAGTCCCTCCAGCGAACCGTTCCGCACCGCGTGGGCAAGTGGCCGCTCCCCGCTCGCCTCCCAGAGCGCGACCAGGCCGGGCCCGCCCGGGTCGGCCAGGACGAGCCGGCAGGCTCGGGCGACGCCGGCCGGGGTGGCCCGGCGCAGCGCGGTGAGCGCGTCGTGCGGATCCGCCGCCGGGCTGACCGGCGCACCGGCGAGCCGGGTCGCCAGCACCGCCAGCACCTCGGCCGCCCGTACCGCCGCGGGCTCGGCGAGCGTCGCCGTCGCCAGTTCGTCGAGCGGGCGCCCGAGATCGCGCAGTACCCGCACGGCGGGGCGGCGCCGGGTGACCCGGGCCGGCCGGTCCAGGGTGCTCTCGTCGGTCGCGACCGACCGGCGGGGCTGGGCGACGGCGCCTTCGGGCGGGGTGAGGGTGGCCAGCCATTGACCGGTCCGGCGGAGGAGTGCCGGCTCCGGGTCCCCGTTGAACCGGGCCTTGATCTCCGTCAGCCGCCAGCCGCGGGCGCTCGGCCGCAGCTCCGCGTTGGCCAGGATCCGGCCGTCCGGCCCGCGCAGGGCGATCAGGACGCTGCGGCCCCGGGTGGCGTCCTCGGCGTAGTGCGGGCCGGCGATGCAGTTGCCCATGTACTGCGACCAGTCCGCCAGCTGTCGGGCCGTCCGGGCCACCTCGATCCGGGCGTCGGTGCCGGGCAGCACCGTACCGTCGTACCGCTCGACCGGCGCCGGCACCGCGAAGGTACCGGTCAGCGCGGCGGCGACGGTGGCGTCGCCGACCAGCCCGGCGACGAGGTCCGGCCAGCTCCGGCACCGGGGCGGGACCGTCGCGCCGAGGTCTACCAGTTGCGCGGCGGCGGCCACGGCGAGCGGGATCGACTCCGGCCGGGGCACCAGTGGCTCGTCCGGCGGTGCCGGATCGGCGTCGACGTCCGGCGCGGCGTGCCGGTGTGCGGAGAGTACCGCCTGCCGGTGGCCGTTGAGCCGGGCGAGCGCGTCGGCGAGTTCGGCGTACCAGAGCAGGTCGGCGATGGCCTCGACCTCGGCCGCCGGCGTCCCCGCGGCGGCCCGCAGCCGTTCGGCCAGCGGTGGAAGGGGCGGTTCCGCGCTCGCCGGGGCGTTCTGGTCGGCGGTGCCGAGGAACGGTTGCTGATCCCAGTTGTCGACCCGGTCCGGCGACAGGTAGCCGACCCGGTCACGCCAGTCGGCGAGCGATCCGCGAGCCCAGGCCGCGAGTTGTCCGCGCAGCGACACCGAGTCCTGCCAGCCGAGCGTGCTGACGAGTCGGTCGGCTGCGGCCAGCGTGACCCGGCAGTAGTCACCGGCCCGCGCCAACCGCTGCCGGACGTGGCTGGCCCCGGCGGCGTCCAGCGGCACACCGGGCCGGCTCCGGGCGAGGATGTCCCGCAGGTACGAGCCGGGGCGGGCCGGCAGGCCGGCGAGGCCGGGGATCCGCCGGGCCGACATCGACGCCTCCGGCCGGGACCAGTCGACGAGAGCCGCCTCGATCTCGTGCCGGTGTGCCGCCAGGGCGGCGTCGAGGCCGGTGTCGACCGCGCGCACCGCGACCCGGGCCAGCACCGTCGCCGCCAGCGCGTCCCGGAGCATCCGCTCCGCCGCCGTCAGCCAGTATCCGGCCGACGGCTGCCAGCGGGCGGCCCGCAGCACCGTCGGCTCCGGCCCCAGCTCCCAGCGCAACTGTCCGGCCAGCTCGTCGTCCTCGTACCGCCGGTAGCGGGCGGTCAGCTCCGCGGTGCGCTCCTGCCGCGCCTGCGAGGCGCGCAGCCGCTCGCGGCGCAGCCGGTTCGAGCCGTGCGCGCAGACCTGCTGCCAGAGATCGGTCAACAGGGCCACCCGGCGTGGCCGGGGGACCTCGCGGAGCAGCCGGGACAACTGCCCACCCAGCACCGAGGGCAACCCGTTCGGGAACGGGTCGACCGCCTCCGGCGCGCGCAGTTCGAGCAGCCGGACCAGCTGTTCCGGCCCGAGTACGTCACTGGCGGCGACGGCGAGGCGCAGCGCCGGCCAGCGACCCTCGTCGATCACCGCCTGCGCGGCGGCGCCGAGCGGCTTCGTCGCGTCCGGACCGAAGAGCGCGACGAGTACGGCCCGCCGGTCGCCGAGCCGGCCGGCCAGCCCCGGCACCATCAGGGCGGCGAGTACGGCGTCCCGGCGATCTCCGGCGGCTCCCTCGGTGCGGGCCGACCGGAAGCCGTACCCGAGGTCGACGCCGGCCCCGGCGACCAGTGGGCCACCGGCGGCGACCAGCCGGGCGAGTTCCCGGACCGCCCGCTCGACGGCGTCCGTGCCGGCGGAACGCGGGCCGAGCGCGACCGGGCTGCCGGGATCCGGGTCCGGGCCGGGACAGCCGGCCCGGCCCGCCGGGTCGAGGGTCCAGATCCGCTGGCCCGTCCCGGCGACCACCCCGCCCGCGAGCCGCGCCGTCACGCATTCATGATGCTGCCGCTGTCCAGCCATTTGCGCCCCCGGAAACCCCGGTGCCGGGCCGGCGGGGCCTACGATGCTGATCATGACTGCTGTGCCACCCGGTCGGCCCGTTGGTGACCGAGGCGCTGGACGCGGTCGGGATGGCCGAGCACCGGGACAGGGCCCCCCACCGCCCGCTGGCGAGACCGCCGAGGACGCCGGTGCCGGCCGCTTCGGTGGCGAGACCGCCGTAGGCGCCGGCGCCGGACGGTTCGCCGGGGGCGTCGTCGCGGCGTACGCGGGCGGGGCGCTCGACCGCGCGGCCGGGCTGCGCCGGGACCCTGGGCGCCTGCGCCGGTTGTTCGACAGCGACCGGGCCGAGGTGGTGCCGCTGTGGCGGGATCGCTGCCTGGTCGTGCGCGACTCGGTGCCCCGGCTGACCGGCGGAGGTCGGCGACGGCTGCCGGTCGGGCTCGACGAGCCGGTCTTCCTCGGGCTCGACGGCGACCGGCCGGTCTTCGCGGTGGACCTCAGCGAGCTCGCCGAGGCCGATGCGCTCGGCACGGTCGGGGCGGACCGGACCGTGGACGTACGCCGGCTGGTGCAGCGGCTCGACCCGGCCGAGGCCGCGCTGCTCGGGTACGCCCGGGGTCTCTGCCACTGGCACCGCAACCAGCGGTTCTGCGGGGCGTGCGGCAGCCCGGCCCGACCCGTCGACGGCGGCGCGGCCCGGCGGTGCGGAGGCTGCGGTGAGCTTCTCTTCCCGCGGATCAGCCCGGCGGTGATCATGCTGGTGGAGCTGCCCGGACCGCCGGCCCGCTGCCTGCTGGCCCGGCACGCCGGTGCGGGCGAGGACTCGTTCGCGCTGCTTGCCGGCTTCCTGGAGGTCGGGGAGAGCCTTGAGGACGCGGTCCGGCGGGAGACGGCCGAGGAGGCCGGGGTCGCCGTCGACGCGGTGCGGTACTTCGCCTCCCAGCCGTGGCCGTTCCCGGCCGGCCTGATGGTGGGCTTCCTGGCCACCGCCCACGACGCGGCCACCACCGTCGACGGCGAGGAGTTGCTGGAGACCCGGTGGTTCAGCCGGGCGGACCTGCGCCGGCGGCGTGCGGCACGCGGCCGGCTCGGCAACCCGGACTCGATCGACCGGTTGCTGCTGGAAGCCTGGCTGGACGCGGGCGACGACTAAATGGGCCGACCTGGATGGATTGGCCCTGCTACGCTCCCCGCCGATGATCGCCGACAACGGGGGTTCCTGTAGATGACTATTGGATTTGTCCGTACCGGACTCGTGACGCTCACCCTGGCCACCGTCGCCGTACTCGGCACCGGCTGCCAGCCGGAGAAGCCGGGCACCGAGGCGGCCGGTACGCCGACCGCCGCTCCGAGTACGGCCGCGCCGAGCCCGACCGCCGCACCGAACACCAGGGAGGTCTGCGCGGCGGTCACCGACATCTTCGTGGACGGCAGCGTCAAGATCGCCGACGATTCGGTGAAGGCGATCGAGAAGCAGTTGAGCGTGGCGCAGCAGGCGAAGCAGCTCAAGACCACGCTCGCCGGCCTGGCCGACCAGCTGGAGGCCGAGGCTGTGAAGGCGACCGACCCGGAGGTCAAGGCCCTGGTCGAGGAGATCGTCGCCGACATCGAGTCCGGCGCGAAGTCCAAGGACCCGGTGAAGTACCTGCAGAGCGACTTCGTGAAGGTCGGCACGAAGATCGACAAGGAGTGCGCCGCCTGACCGGACACTCGTGACGCCCGCCTGCCGGGACGCCCGCTCGGCGTGACCCCTGCTCGGCGTGACCGCGACGGTCGTGAAGCCTGCTCGTCGTGCGGCCCGCCGGTCGGGGCAGCTCGTCGTGGGGACGGCGGGCGGGCGGGGCGAGCGGGCATGATGGGCGGGTGTCGCGCCGGCCGATCGGGTGCCGGCGACGTACGACCTGGGAGACAGGAAGACATGGCCACTTCTGCCGACACGACCATCGCCGCCCTCCGTTCGGGCCACGACGAACTCGCGGCGCTGGTCCGCGACCTCGGTCCGACCGACCTGACCCGGCCGTCCGGGGCCAGCGAGTGGCAGGTGTCGCAGGTGCTCAGTCATCTCGGCAGCGGCGCCGAGATCAACGAGGCGACCCTGAACGTGGCGCTGGGCGATGCCCCCGCGCTGGACGCCGACTTCAACAAGCAGGTCTGGGCCCGCTGGGACGCGATGAGCCCGATCGAGCACGCCGAGGGGTTCCTGGAGGCCAACCGGCGACTCGTCGAGCGGTACGAGTCGTTGGACGCGGCGACCCGGAACAGCCTGCGCATCGACCTCGGTTTCCTGCCCGAGCCGGTCGACCTGGCGACCGCCGCCGGAATGCGGCTAAGCGAGTTCGCCCTGCACGAGTGGGACGTGGAGGTCGCCTTCAACCGGTACGCGACGGTGGCACCGGCGGCGGTCCCGTTGCTGCTCGACCGGCTCGCCGGCCTGCTCGGCTGGATCGGCCGGCCGGAGGCGGTCGGCGAGCGGCCGGTGGAGCTGGCGCTGCGGCTGACCGACCCGGACCGATCCCTGGGGTTGCGGCTGACCGACCGGGTCGAGCTGGTGGAGCTGCCGGAGGAGCCGGCCGGGGAGATCTCGGGCCCGGCCGAGGCGTTCCTGCGGCTGGCCGCCGGCCGGCTGGCACCGGAGCACACCCCCGACACGATGACCGTGACCGGCCGGCTAAGCCTGGACGACCTGCGTCAGGTCTTTCCCGGTTACTGACCGGTCCGCCGGCCCGCCCGTCAAGCACTTGACAGCGATCGTCAAGTGCTTGACGATAGTCGTCAAGTGAGGAGGGCGGCGTGCCACCGACGCGTGACGACCTGGTCGAGCAACTGCTCCGGACGATGGACATCCGGCTACTCGATCCCCTGGAGATCCTGCTCGACGGGGACGACGTGGTCGACGCGCTGCGCACGGTGGTGCGGGTCCGGGCCGAGGACTGGGCGCACCGGCTGCTCGACGGAGCCGACCGGGAGGCGGTCGGCACCGCGATGCGGATCGTCTCGACGCTCTACCCCGGTGACAGTCCGTTCGAGCCGCCGCTCGACTGGTGGCGCAGTCCGCTGGGCCAGATCGTCGCGCGGCGGGTCGGCCATCCGACCGCCGACGCGGTGACGTACGCGGTGGCCGGCGCGATGCTCGGGATCACCCGGCAGGGGGTCCACGACCTGGTCAACCGGGGCAAGCTGGCCCGTCATCCGGAAGGTGGTGTGCTGCCCTCCTCGGTCCGAGACCGACTACTGAGCGAAGGGCGGCCCCGCCGTGTCTGACCCGTCCCACAACCGCGAGGCGACCACCGGCGACCGCGAGACAACGATCGGAAGCCGCGAGACAGCCACCGGAGACCTCGGGACAACGATCCGAGGCCGCGAGACGACCATCGAGTCCGGTCCGGTGCCGATCGTCGCCCGGGACCACGGCGGGTCCGGCCATCCGATGCTGCTGCTGCACGGCGCGGGCGGCAACCTCGTGCAGCTGGCCGGACTGGCCGGGGAACTGCGCTCGGCGTACCGGGTGGTGACGGTGGACCTGCGCGGACACGGGCGTTCCGGCGACGGCCCGTGGAAGTGGGACGAGGTGCTCGACGACCTCGCGGCTGTCGCCGACGGCCTGGGGCTGGACCGGCCGGCGGTGGTCGGTGTCTCCCTCGGCGGGATGCTCGCCAGCCTCTGGGCGGCCCGGTATCCGGACTGCCCCGGGGCGGTCAGCCTGGACGGCAACCCGCCGCCGAGCCGCCCCGACGACCTCGCCGGGCTGGCGCCGGAGCGGGCCGCCGCCGAACTCGACCGGCTGGCCGAGGTCTTCGACCGGATGTCCGCCGGGATGGCCCAGCCGCTGACCCCGGAACAGGTGGCGGCGGCGGTTGCCGGACAGCGCGCCGAGGCCCGGCGGTACGGTGCCGACGAGGAGGTCTGGGAGGAGGGCTTCCGGCGTAACCTGGTGCCGGCCGAGGCCGGGACGAGCCGGTCGCGTCTGCTGCCGGCGCTGGTCGGTGAGCTGCGCGCGGCCATCGCGTCGGTGGACCTGATCCCGGTCTACCGGGACGTCCGTTGCCCGCTGCTGCTGGTGCTGGCCACCGAGGACCTGCCGGAACAGCGCCCCTTCCACGACCTCTACGCCGCACACCGGCGCCGGAACCTGGAGCGGTTGGCGGCCGTCCGGGACAACCCGTCGTTCGACGTGGTCGAACTCGACGGCGCCAGCCACGCGATGGTGGTCGAGCGCCCGCGCGAACTGGCCGACCTGATCCGGACCTTCCTGTCCGGATAGGACCTGCCCGTACAGGTGGGGCCTCGGTGTCCAGGTAGGACCTTCCGTCCCGCTCGACCGGCACCCCTGTGCGCGATCTACGCCCTTGCGACCGGTGCGCGCGGGTCACCCCGATCGCCGGGTGACCCGCACGCACCGGGTAGCTCACTCCGGAACGCGCCGGTAGGCGCCGTCGCTGGCCGAGGTCGCCATCGAGGCGTACGCGCGCAGCGCCGCGGAGACCGGCCGCTCCCGGTCGGTCGGCGTGTACGGCCGGTCCCGCTTCTCCTGTGCGATCCGACGGGCCTGGAGCACCTCGGCCGACACCGCCAGCTCGATGCTCCGGTTCGGGATGTCGATGACGATCTCGTCGCCGGGCTCGACGAGCGCGATCAGCCCACCGCCGGCCGCCTCCGGGGAGACGTGCCCGATGGAGAGCCCGGAGGTGCCGCCGGAGAACCGCCCGTCGGTGATCAGGGCGCACTCCCGGCCCAGGCCGCGTCCCTTGAGGAACGAGGTGGGATAGAGCATCTCCTGCATCCCCGGACCGCCCTTCGGGCCCTCGTAGCGGATCACCACCACGTCACCGGCGACGACCTGCTTGCCGAGGATGGCGTCGACGGCGGCCTCCTGCGACTCGTATACCTTGGCCGGGCCCCGGAAGGTGAGGCACTCGGCCGGCACCCCGGCGGTCTTCACCACGGCACCGTCCGGGGCGAGGTTGCCGTGCAGGATCGCCAGCCCGCCGTCGGCCGTGTACGCGTGCTCCCGGTCCCGGATGCAGCCCTCGGCCGCGTCGGTGTCCAGCTTGGACCAGCGGTTGTCGGTCGAGAACGGCTCGGTGGTGCGTACCCCGCCCGGGGCGGCGTGGAACAGCTCGATCGCCTCCGGGCCGGCCTTGCCGCCCCGGATGTCCCAGTCGGCCAGCCAGCCGTCCAGGTCGGTCGAGTGCACCGCGTGCACGTCCCGGCGCAGCAGGCCGGCCCGGTCCAGTTCGCCGAGGATCGCCGGGATGCCACCGGCCCGGTGCACGTCCTCCATGTGGTATTTCGGGGAGTTCGGGGCGACCTTGGCCAGGCAGGGCACCCGGCGGGAGATCTCGTCGATGTCGGCGACGCCGAAGTCGAGTTCCGCCTCGCGGGCCGCCGCCAGCAGGTGCAGCACGGTGTTCGTGGAGCCGCCCATCGCCACGTCCAGGGCGACCGCGTTCTCGAACGCGGCCCGGGAGGCGATCGAGCGGGGCAGCACCGAGGCGTCGTTCCCGGCGTACCAGCGGTTGGCGATCTCCACGACGAGCCGGCCGGCCCGCTCGAAGAGCGCCTTGCGGGCCGCGTGGGTGGCCAGCACCGAGCCGTTGCCCGGCAGCGCCAGCCCGATCGCCTCGGTCAGGCAGTTCATCGAGTTGGCGGTGAACATGCCGGAGCAGGAGCCGCAGGTGGGGCAGGCGGAACGCTCGATCGCGCCGAGCTGGTCGTCGGTGACCGCGTCGTTCGACGAGGCGATCATTGCGTCGATCAGGTCGATCTTGTCGTGCACGATCCCCTCGATCGCCACCGTCTTGCCGGCCTCCATCGGGCCGCCGGAGACGAAGACGGTCGGGATGTCCAGCCGGAGCGCGGCGAGCAGCATCCCCGGGGTGATCTTGTCGCAGTTGGAGATGCAGACCAGGGCGTCGGCGCAGTGCGCGTTGACCATGTATTCGACGGCGTCGGCGATCAGCTCCCGGCTGGGCAGCGAGTAGAGCATCCCGCCGTGCCCCATCGCGATGCCGTCGTCGACGGCGATGGTGTTGAACTCCCGCCCGACCCCGCCGGCGTCGGCCACCGCGTCGGCGACCAGGCCGCCGAGGTCCTTGAGGTGGACGTGCCCGGGTACGAACTGGGTGAAACTGTTCGCGATGGCGACGATCGGCTTGCCGAAGTCGTCGTCCGTCATCCCGGTGGCCCGCCAGAGAGCGCGGGCGCCGGCCATCGTCCGGCCGTGCGTGGAGGTCTTCGACCGCAGGTCAGGCATCCGACAAGTCTGGCACTCCCACCCGCACCCCGCACCCCCCGATCCCCACCCCCGCCCACCCACCGAGACGCCGAGCAGGTAAGGAAGGGCCCCCGCTACAACAGAGAACGATATGCGGGAGCCCTTCCTTACACCGGATGCCCGAATAAGCGGGTTGTGCCTCTGATCGAGGAACCGGCGCGGGCTACCCCATGGAGTGCGGTCGATCCGGCAGAGTGATTCCGTGCAACTCGCCTCCGGTACGCCGGTTCTCGCCGTCGCGACCGGCCTCGCCTCCTGCTGCGGGCCGGTCATGCTGGCGCTGTCGGCGCACCGGCACAGCGGTGCCCGCCGGGTCGGGCACTGGCTGCTCGCCGCCGGCGGCGCGCTCGCGGCGGCCAGCGCCGGACTCGGGCTGTTCGCCCTGGTCACCATGGTCGAGCACTGGCAGCACGAGCAGGCCCAGCGGATCGGCCTGGCCACCGCGATCGCGGTCGGGATGGCGGTCAGCGGCGCGCTGCTCTGCGCCGGTCTGCTCCGGCTGCCGGGCGTCGCCGAGACCGGTGCCGCCGCGTTCCGGCTGGTCCTGGACGGGTTGGTGATCGGGGCGGCGCTCTGGTTCGTCGGCTGGGTGCTGCTCGCCGAGCCGACCCGGGTGCTCGGCGACCTCACCCCGAACGGATGCCTGGCGATCCTGGTGACCACCGTCACGGCGGCGGTGGCGGTCGGGGTGACCTTCATCGTCGGGGCCCGGGCCCGGGCGCCCCGACGCGGACTGCTGCTGACCGGGGTCGGGGTCAACCTGGTGACCGGGGCCGGGCTGCTCATCTCCGCCGGCATCTGCCAGGCCGGCCCGCTGGTCGCGCTGGTCGGCGCGCTGCTGTTGCCGGTCGGCCTGCTGATGGTCGCGCTCGGCGGCCGGGCGCCCGGGCCGGCGGGCGGGCCGGACGGCGACGTCATCCGGCGTGGCACCTACGCCGTGCTGCCGATGGTGGCGATGGCCGTCTCCGCCGTCTACCACCTGCTCGTCGGCGGCGACTTCCGGATCTTCGCGGTGGTGGCCGGCATCGTCGAGGGCTTCGGCCTGGTCGCCCGGCAGTACCTCGCGCTTGGCGACGTGCGGGCCTACGCGACCCGGCTGGCCGAGCGGGAGGCGCACTTCCGGGAGTTGGCGCACACCGATCCGCTGACCGGCTTGGCCAACCGCCGGGGGCTGCTCCGGGCGGTGCAGCAGCAGGCCGACCCGGAGACCCCCTGGGTGCTGCTCGGGCTCGACCTGGACGGCTTCAAGAACGTCAACGACATGCGCGGGCACGACGTCGGCGACGCGGTGCTGATCGAGGTCGGCCGGCGGCTGAAGACCAACCTGCGCCCCGGCGACCTGGCCGCGCGGCTCGGCGGCGACGAGTTCGCCGTACTGATGCGGGCCCGGCCCGCCGAGGCGCAGCGGATCGCCCAGCGGCTGCTCGGGGTGGTCGGTTCGGCGTACCGGCACGAGGCCGGGTCGGTCTTCCTGTCGGTGAGCATCGGCGTGGCGGACAGCGCCGACGCGGAGGACGTGGAGACGCTGCTGCGCAACGCCGACCTGGCCCTGCGCTACGCCAAGCAGCGCGGTAAGAACCGGGTCGAGCGGTACGACGCCGCCTACGACAACCTGCTGCGCCGGCGCACCACCCTGGAGCACGAGCTGCGCGGGGCGATCGAACGGGACGAGCTGCACCTCGCCTTCCAGCCGGTGGTGGCGGTCCCGTCGGTCCGGCCGGTCGGCGCGGAGGCGCTGCTCCGCTGGCACCACCCCGAGCTGGGCAACGTCGGCCCGGACGAGTTCATCCCGCTCGCCGAGGAGTGCGGGATGATCGCCAAGCTCGGCGCCTGGGTGCTGCACCGGGCCTGTCACCAGCTCTCCCTCTGGCTGGCCGCCGGGCACGACGTCTGGGTCTCGGTGAACGTCTCGCCCCGGGAGCTGCACGCACCGGAGTACGTCGTCCAGGTCACCGAGGCGCTGCGCGCCCACCGGGTGCCACCGCAGCGGCTGGTGCTGGAGGTGACCGAGCACGCCGTGGCGACCGACCTGGACGAGCTTATCCGCCGGCTGCGGGCGCTCCGGCTGACCGGGGTACGCATCGCGCTCGACGACTTCGGCGCCGGCTACTCCTCGCTGGGTCAGCTCCGCCGGCTGCCGATCGACATCCTCAAGATCGATCACAGCCTGGTCGCCGGCCCGGAGCCGGTCCGGCCGCCGCAGGGTCGCGCCTTCGCTCCGATGGTGGACGTGGTGATGCGGCTCGGCCACCAGCTCGGGCTGGAGGTGATCGCCGAGGGGGTGACGAACCCGACCGAGCTGGCCGCCGTCGTGGAGGCGGGCTGCCGGTTCGGGCAGGGCCAGCTCTTCGGTTGGGGAGTGCCGGCCGAGCACCTGGAGGCGATGCTGGAGGCGGCCAGCCCGCCGGAGGGGAGTGGTCCGGAGCCCCGCCCGCCGGCCGGCAACCGGGGCAGATCCGCCTCCCGGACCACCGGCAACCCGGCCGGCCCCGCCAGCGGCAGCGCCAGCCCCGGCAGCGCCAGCCCCGCCAGCGCCAGCCCCGCCAGCGCCAGCCCCGGCAGCGCCAGCAGCCGGAGTGCGCCCCGGCAGCGCCGGCCGGTCGAGGCGTCGACGGACCAGGAAACCGATCGTGCCCAGAATGCGGGATCAGTTGACTCATCGCGTGAGATGCGTCAGGCTTAGCCGCATGTCTGCGACCAGGTCCTTCCGAGTACTTATCTGAGCGCACTCTCGACCTCCGAGAGTGCGCAGGCCCCGTGCATCAGCACGAGGGCCGTTTTTATTGGCCACGTATCCGCGTTGGCAGGGCGGTCACCGTCGTCGGCGTACCGGTCCCTGCCGGTTCGGATGGACCGGTCCCCGCCCGGCGCGACGTCCGGTGCGAGGCGGCCCGTCCGCACCCTCCCCGCACACCTCGACAGAACAACTGCTCCGAGCGAAGGCCTGAATAGCCATGACGAGACCCACGCCCGAGACGCTGGCCAACAGCGCGCGCCGGCACCGCCCCGCCGCCGAGGGGGGCAACAGCCCTGCGGACCAGTTCCCCCGCCGACTCCGCCCGGGAGCCCAGCCGGCCGGCGAGCAGCCCGGCCCGCCCGCCGAGCCGGCCCGGCCGACCGGTGGCCAGGTGGTGGCGCCGGTCCAGGTCTCCGGGGCCGGTTCGCTGGTGAAGTCGCTGGAGGCGCTCGGCGTCGAGGTCGCGTTCGGCATCCCGGGCGGGGCGATCCTGCCGGCGTACGACCCGCTCTACGACTCGACCGTCCGGCACATCCTGGTCCGGCACGAGCAGGGCGCCGGGCACGCCGCCACCGGGTACGCCCAGGCCACCGGCCGGGTCGGGGTCTGCGTGGCCACCTCGGGGCCGGGCGCGACGAACCTGGTCACCCCGATCGCGGACGCCTACATGGACTCGGTGCCGATGGTGGCGATCACCGGTCAGGTGGCCAAGCCGGCGATCGGCACCGACGCCTTCCAGGAGGCGGACATCCAGGGCATCACCCTGCCGATCACCAAGCACAACTACCTGATCCAGACCGCCGAGGAGATCCCGCGGATCCTGGCCGAGGCGTTCCACCTGGCCGCCACCGGCCGGCCCGGACCGGTGCTGGTCGACATCCCCAAGGATGTCCTGCAGGCGCAGACCACCTTCTCCTGGCCGCCCACCCTGGACCTGCCGGGCTACCGGCCCACCCTGCACCCGCACGGCAAGCAGATCCGCGAGGCGGCCCGGCTGATGACCGCGGCCCGCCGCCCGGTGCTCTACGTCGGCGGCGGGGTGCTCAAGGCCGGTGCCACCGAGGGGCTGCGCCAGCTGGCCGAGCTGACCGGCATCCCGGTGGTGACCACGCTGATGGCCCGGGGCGCCTTCCCGGACTCGCACCAGCAGCACCTCGGCATGCCGGGCATGCACGGTACGGTCGCCGCCGTCTACGCGTTGCAGAAGTCCGACCTGATCGTCGCGCTGGGAGCCAGGTTCGACGACCGGGTCACCGGCAAGCTGGACTCGTTCGCCCCGGGGGCGGCGATCGTGCACGCCGACATCGACCCGGCGGAGATCGGCAAGAACCGGGCCGCCGACGTGCCGATCGTCGGCGACGCGAAGTACGTCATCGACGAGCTGATCGAGGCGGTCCGGGCGGCCGCCGCCGGGCAGACCGCGCCGGTCGACCGGACCGAGTGGTGGGCGCAGCTCGACGACCTGCGCGACCGTTACCCGCTCGGCTACGACGAGCCGACCGACGGCACCCTGGCACCGCAGTACGTGATCGAGCGGCTGGGCGCGATCGCCGGCCCGGACGCGATCTACGTGGCCGGGGTGGGGCAGCACCAGATGTGGGCGGCCCAGTTCGTCTCGTACGAGAAGCCGTACACCTGGCTCAACTCCGGTGGCCTCGGCACCATGGGGTACGCGGTGCCGGCGGCGATGGGCGCCAAGGTCGGCAAGCCGGACACGGTGGTCTGGGGGATCGACGGCGACGGCTGCTTCCAGATGACCAACCAGGAGCTGGCGACCTGTGCCCTGGAGGGGATCCCGGTCAAGATCGCCGTGATCAACAACGGCAACCTGGGCATGGTCCGGCAGTGGCAGACGCTCTTCTACGGCGAGCGCTACTCCAACACCGAGCTGGGCACGCACAAGCACCGCATCCCGGATTTCGTGAAGCTGGCCGAGGCGCTGGGCTGCGTCGGGCTGCGCTGCGAGAGCAAGGCCGACGTGGACAAGACCATCAGGGCCGCGATGGAGATCAACGACGCGCCGGTGGTGGTCGACTTCGTGGTCGGCAAGGACGCGATGGTCTGGCCGATGGTGGCCGCCGGGACCAGTAACGACGAGATCATGTTCGCCCGTGGGGTCCGCCCCGCCTTCGACGACGACGAGCTGTGAGGCCGCGACGATGAGCAAGCACACGCTGTCCGTGCTGGTGGAGAACAAGCCCGGTGTCCTGGCCCGGGTCAGCGGGCTCTTCTCCCGGCGGGGCTTCAACATCGACTCGCTGGCGGTCGGCGAGACGGAGAACCCGGACGTCTCCCGGATCACCATCGTGGTCAACGCCGAGACCTCGCCGCTGGAGCAGGTCACCAAGCAGCTCAACAAGCTGGTGAACGTACTCAAGATCGTGGAGCTGGATCCGGGTGTCTCGGTCGCCCGGGAGCTGGTGCTGGTCAAGGTCCGGGCCGACCGCTCGCAGCGGGCCCAGGTGCTGGAGACGGTGAACCTGTTCCGGGCCAGGGTGGTGGACGTGGCGCCGGACACCCTCACGATCGAGGCGACCGGCACCGCTGACAAGCTGGACGCGCTGCTGCGCGATCTCGAACCGTTCGGAATCAAGGAAATGGTGCAGTCGGGTCTGGTGGCCATCGGGCGGGGCTCCCGTTCGATCACCACCGGTTCCGCGCTGCGGGCCGCCTGAGCACGGCGTTACCGCACAACGATTGGCAACGGCGGGCCCGGCCGGGTCGCGCCGCAGGAGAGGAAAGTCATGACCGCTGAGGTGTTCTACGACGACGACGCCGACCTGGGGCTCATCCAGAGCAAGAAGGTCGCGGTGCTCGGGTACGGCAGCCAGGGCCACGCCCACGCGCTGTCGCTGCGCGACTCCGGCGTCGACGTGGTGATCGGTCTGCCGGAGGGTTCGAAGAGCCGGGCCAAGGCGCAGGAGCAGGGCCTTCGGGTGCTGACCCCGGCCGAGGCGTCGGCCGAGGCCGACGTGATCATGGTGCTGGCGCCGGACACCGCGCAGCGGTCGCTCTACGCCGACGCCATCGCGCCGCACCTGACCGCCGGCAAGGCGCTGTTCTTCGGCCACGGCCTGAACATCAGGTACGGCTTCATCACCCCGCCGGCCGACGTCGACGTGGCGATGGTCGCCCCGAAGGGCCCGGGTCACCTGGTCCGCCGGCAGTACGTCGACGGCAAGGGCGTGCCCTGCCTGGTCGCGGTGGAGCAGGACGCCACCGGCACCGGCTTCCCGCTGGCGCTGGCCTACGCCAAGGCGATCGGCGGCACCCGGGCCGGTGCGATCCGCACCACCTTCAAGGAGGAGACCGAGACCGACCTCTTCGGCGAGCAGGCGGTGCTCTGCGGCGGCGCCGCCGCGCTGGTGCAGACCGGTTTCGAGGTGCTCACCGAGGCCGGCTACGCCCCCGAGGTGGCGTACTTCGAGTGCCTGCACGAGCTGAAGCTGATCGTCGACCTGATGTACGAGGGCGGCATCGCCCGGATGCGCTACAGCGTCTCCGACACCGCCGAGTACGGCGACTACTCGCGCGGCCCGCGGGTGGTCGACGCCCGGGTCAAGGACGAGATGCGGAAGATCCTCGCCGAGGTGCAGTCCGGCGAGTTCGCCCGGGAGTGGATCGCCGAGGACGACGCGGGGCGGCCGAACTTCACCAAGTGGCGGGCCGAGGGCGCGGCGCACCCGATCGAGGAGACCGGCAAGAAGCTGCGCGGCATGATGAGCTGGGTCGATCGGCCGATCACCGAGACCGCGTGATCGACCCGCCGATCACCGAGACCGCATGACGCTGTTTCCCGCCCCGGGCCGGTGCTTCACCTCCGGCCCGGGGCGGCGTCTTCCCGCCGGTGGAGATCCCTGCCGGTGGAGATCCCCCTCGTTACCGGATCATCCACCGGCGAGTTACCGGATCATTGCCATTCGACGTCCGGTCGGTACCCCGGCCGGCGGCGGCAGGAAATGGTCGGCGGTTACGGGCGGTTAATGCGTCGGCTCGGGTACTGTCGCCGCATGCGTCTGGAGCAATCGCACCGCACCGAGCGTTTCGGCGCCGTCCGTATCCACGAACTCCAGCGTGTCGTACAGCTGGACTCGGGGGACGCCACGGGCACCACCGGCGAGGGGATCGTTCCGCAGGCGGCGTTGCGCGCGATCGAGCGGCAGATGGTCATCGTCATTCCCTGCATGAATGAAACACGCAGAGTAATCGAAGGCGTGCTCTCGGGGATTCCGCACGACTGTCTGATCGTGCTGGTCTCGAACAGCGCCCGGCAGCCGGTCGACCGCTACGAGATGGAAGCGCAGACCCTGGAGCAGCACTGCCGGGCGGCCGAACGGCCAGCGATCATGGTGCACCAGCGGGATCCCGGGCTGGCCGCCGCGGTCAAGGCCGCCGGGATGCCCGAGCTGATCGACTCCGACGGGCTGGTCCGGGCCGGCAAGGGCGAGGCGATGCTGATCGGCATGGCCGTCGCCGCGCTGACCGGCCGGAAATACCTCGGCTATATCGACGCCGACAACTATGTGCCGGGTGCCGTGCACGAGTACGTCAAGGTCTACGCCGCCGGCCTGCACCTGGCCGCCAACCCGTACGCGATGGTCCGGATCTCCTGGCACTCGAAGCCGAAACTGCGCGACGGCCGGCTCTTCTTCAGCCGCCGCGGCCGCAGTTCCGAGATCACCAACGAGTTCCTCAACCGGCTGGTCGCCGAGTATTCCGGGTTCGGCACCGAGGTGATCGCCACCGGCAATGCCGGCGAACACGCGCTCAGTCTCGACCTCGGGCTGCGGATGCGGCTGGCCGGCGGTTTCGCCGTGGAACCGTTCGAGTTCGTCGAACTCTTCGAGCAGTTCGGCGGGATACTCGACACCGCGCATCCGGAGGTGATGGCGAGTTCCGTGCCGGTGCTCCAGATCGAGACCCGCAACCCGCACTTCCACGACAACAAGGGCGAGGACCACGTGCAGGGCATGCGGATGCAGGCGCTGAACGTGCTCTACCACTCGCCCGTCGCGCTGCCCGCCGTCCGGCAGGCGATCCTCGACTTCATGGTCGCCCAGGGGGCGCTCGCACCCGGCGAGGAGCCGCCCCGGGAGCGGATCTACCCGCCGGTCGGTTCGCTCGACCTGGACCTGCTGCGCGACGTACTGGAGACCGAGGCGGGGACCTTCCGGCAACTCGGCACCCGGTCGCCGGCCAGCCTGCTGCGGCCCCGGCCCGCGCTGCCCGAACCCGGGGTCTTCACCTCGGCCTGAGCCGCCGTCGCCGAACCGTGACCGCGTCGACGTGACCCTGCCGACGCAGGTCGGTGGAGCCTGTGAGGGCACTCACGCGGTTCGGCGGCGCACCGTGCGCAGCAGGACGCCTACCATCGGCAGAACAGGTGCGTCCGCACCGGAGGGAAGCACCGGTTTTGGCGGAAGCGCGGGACGCAGTGCGGCGCCCACGTGGCCACAGACCTCGCCCGGCCGACATATACGAGGACCAATGACTCCCGTCGTACTGATCGCAGAAGAGCTCGCTCCCGCCGCAATCGACGTGCTCGCGCACGACTTCGACGTACGCCACGTCGACGGCACCGACCGTCCTGCCCTGCTCGGCGCGCTCGCCGAGGCCGACGCGGTCATCGTACGCAGCGCCACCCAGATCGACGCCGAGGCGATCGCCGCCGCACCCCGGCTGAAGGTGGTGGCCCGGGCGGGCGTCGGGCTGGACAACGTCGAGGTCCCCGCCGCGACGGCCCGGGGTGTGATGGTGGTCAACGCGCCGACCTCGAACATCGTCTCCGCCGCCGAGCAGGCGGTCGCGCTGCTGCTGGCCGTCGCCCGGAACACCGCCAGCGCCAGCTCGGCGCTGAAGGCGGGGGAGTGGAAGCGGTCCAGGTACACCGGCGTGGAGGTGCAGGGCAAGACCGTCGGGGTGGTCGGGCTGGGCCGGATCGGGGTGCTCTTCGCGCAGCGGATCGCCGCCTTCGGCACCCGGCTGATCGCGTACGACCCGTACGTGCAGCCGGCCCGTGCGGCGCAGCTCGGCGTACGCCTGGTCGGGCTGGAGGAGTTGCTCCGGGAGAGCGACTTCATCTCGATCCACCTGCCGAAGACCCCGGAGACGGTCGGCCTGATCGGCGAGAAGGAACTCGCCCTGGTCAAGCCGGGCGTCCGGATCGTCAACGCGGCCCGGGGCGGCCTGATCGACGAGCAGGCGCTGGCCGACGCGATCGCCGAGGGCCGGGTCGGCGGGGCCGGCATCGACGTGTACTCGAAGGAGCCCTGCACCGCCTCGCCGCTGTTCGCCTTCGACAACGTGGTGGCCACCCCGCACCTGGGCGCCTCCACCGCCGAGGCGCAGGACAAGGCGGGGCTGGCGGTGGCCCGCAGCGTCAAGCTGGCCCTCCAGGGCGAGTTCGTGCCGGACGCGGTGAACGTGCAGGCCGGCGGCGTGGTCGCCGAGGACGTCCGGCCGCTGCTGCCGCTGGCCGAGAAGCTGGGCAAGGTCTTCACCGCGGTGGCCGGCGGGGTCGCCGCCAGCGTCACCGTGGAGGTACGCGGCGAGATCGTCGCCAACGACGTCTCGGTGCTGAAGCTGGCCGCCACCAAGGGTCTGTTCACCTCGGTCGTCGAGGAGCAGGTGAGCTACGTCAACGCGCCGCTGCTCGCCGCCGACCGGGGCGTCACGGTGGCCCTGACCACGCACGCCGAGACCATCGACCACCCGAACCTGGTCACCGTGCGCGGTGCGTTGCCGGACGGGCGTACCGTCTCGGTCTCCGGCACCGCCGTGCACGCCGGCACCCGCGACGTGCTCAAGCTGACCGAAGTGGACGGTTTCGACCTGGAGCTGGGCGCGGACGGCATCCTGCTCTTCTTCCGCTACGTAGACAAGCCCGGCGTGGTCGGCACCATCGGGTCGATCCTCGGCGAGGCCGGGGTCAACATCGCGGCGATGCAGGTGGCCCGGCGGTCCGCCGGCGGCGAGGCGCTGATGACCCTGACGGTGGACTCGGCGACCGCGGCGGAACTGCTCAGCTCGGCGGCCGACTCGATCGGCGCGGTCGCGGCGAGCGCCGCCGACCTGCGCGACGAGGAGGCGTGACTGGGATCTGACCCGGTAGCCCGGACGGGGCGGGGCGCCGCCCGCCGCCCCGCCCGGGTCAGCCGCGCACCGGGGCCGGCGGCGGATAGACCGAGCCGTCCTGCGGGTCGAGCAGCATCAGGCCGTGCTGCCCGGCCAGCCGTTCGATGTCGAGCAGCACCTGGTCCGGACAGGACTCGTCGAGGTTCATCTCGACGTGGTCGGCGGCGGCGTGCAACGGGCTCACCGCCCATGGCGTGTCCGGACCCGGCCGGTCGGGATAGCCGGCGGTGATGGCCCGGTAGAACGCGACGACTCGCGGGTCCGGGCTCCCCTCGCGGTGGGCACCCTGCCGGCAGCGGGCGTGGGCCGCGCGTACGTCCTCGGCGGCGGCGCCGGGCCCGAGCGCCCAGACGATCAGATCGAAACTCACACCGGGCTCCCGTGTCCCATCAGGGTTGACAGATCAGAACTCACGGGGGTACAGGGTGCCACTGACCCGGTGACCTTTTCTCGGATACCCCGGCGACACGCGGGACGGACGCTCTTGCGGGGACTCGCGCCGGGTCGATAGCGTATTGACGCGGATACCCGGCGAGTTCCTGGGCGTGGACTCGTCTTCGGGTGATGAGGCGTCGCGCCGGCCGGGTAGCCAGCACCCCCGTGTGCGCGAGCCACGCGCACTCGTCGCTGATCGGCCCTCGCGATCGTTGCCGAGATCGCGGGGGCCGATCGCGTTGCTGGCGGCCCCGGAAGAGGGTGTGCTCAGCGGGAGGCGGCGAAGAGGACCCGGTAGCCGTCCCGGGTGGGAAACCAGTCCAGGCCGGTGCGGCCGGCGGCGAACAGCGCGGTGGCATAGCCGTCGGCGACCGCCAGGTCCGGGCCGGTGACCGTGGCCGCGACCAGTTTGTCGGCCGGCTGCCCGGTGTGCGGGTCGACGACGTGGTCGCGCCGCCCGGCGACCCCGGAGGTGCCGACCGCTCCCGAGGTCAGCTCCAGCATCGTCGGCGCCCGGTCGGCCTGGGTCGGGTGGTGCACCGCGACCCGCCAGGGGCCGCCGTGCGGCGCGTGGCCGCGTACCACCAGGTCGGCGCCGCTGACCACGGCGTAGTCCTCGATGCCGGCGGCGCGCAGCCGGGCGGCGGCCCGCTCCACCGCCCAGCCGACCAGCAGGCCGCCGGGGTCGAAGCCGCCGGGGACCGCCCAGGCGTCGAACCAGCCGTCGGTGGCGGCCCGCATCGCGGCGCACCGGGCCACGATGTCGGCCAGCGGCGGGTACGCGTCGGCGGCGATCTCGCCCCGGCGCAGCCGCGACACCAGGCTGGTCGGCCGGGCCGGGCTGTAGGTGAGGTCGATCGCCCGCAGTTCGGCGACCGCGTCCCGCAGTGCGTCGCCTACCCCGCGCCAGCCGAGCGCACCCACGCCGTTGAGCACCAGGGTGTAGTCGGCGATCGAGGTCTGCACGGTGTGCCGGGCGACCACCCGGTCGGCCAGGGTCGCACCGGGCCGGACGTTGCGCCAGCCGGCGCCCAGCCGCAGATCCGGCCGTCCCCGGCCCACGGCGGGCGCCGGCGGCAGGCCCCGGCTGCGCTGTCCCCGGCCCCGGCTGCCCGGGATTCGCATGTTCGCCCCCTGGATCCGCACGTCGACCCCCTGGATCCGTTCCTGCCCCCGGCCCGCGGCCCGTTCCCCCCGGCCCGCGAACCCGTTCTCCGCGCTCACCATAGGAAGCGAAGATGGCCGGAGCATGAGTACTGGCTGAGAAGCTCCTGTGCGGTTGGCTTTCCAGATGATGGGAGCGGCGTACCGGGAGCCGGGACGGTCCCTTAACGTTCCCTAGACACGACGGAGGCAAGGGAGCTGGGACGTGGCGGTGGCGCGGATCGCGGTGGTGGCTGGCGACGGCATCGGGCCGGAGGTGGTCGAGCAGGCCCGCAAGGTCCTCGACGCCGTACTGCCCGGGGTCGAGGCCACCGAATACGACCTTGGTGCCGCCCGCTACCACCGGACCGGCGAGGTGCTGCCCGACTCGGTGCTCGCCGAGTTGGCCGGGCACGACGCGATCCTGCTCGGCGCGGTCGGCGACCCGAGCGTCCCGCCGGGGGTGCTGGAGCGCGGCCTGCTGCTCAAGCTCCGCTTCGAGTTCGACCAGTACGTCAACCTCCGGCCGTCGCGGCTCTGGCCGGGCACCACCGGCCCGCTGGCCAGCGTCAAGCCGAACGAGATCGACCTGGTCGTCGTCCGGGAGGGCACCGAGGGGCTGTACGCCGGTGCCGGCGGCACGCTGCACCGGGACAGCCCGGCCGAGATCGCCACCGAGGAGAGCCTGAACACCCGGCACGGCGTCGAGCGGGTGATCCGGGACGCCTTCGCCCGCGCCGGCCGCCGGGAGCGCCGCAAGGTCACGCTGGTGCACAAGACGAACGTGCTGACCCACGCCGGTTCGCTCTGGGCCCGGGCATTCGCCGCGGTCGCCGCCGAGCACCCGGACGTCGAGACGGAATACCAGCACGTCGACGCCGCCGCGATGTTCCTGGTCACCCAGCCGCAGCGCTACGACGTGGTGGTCACCGACAACCTCTTCGGGGACATCCTCACCGACATCGCCGCCGCGGTCACCGGCGGGATCGGGCTGGCCGCCAGCGGCAGCATCAACCCCGAACGGGCGTACCCGTCGATGTTCGAGCCGGTGCACGGCTCGGCGCCGGACATCGCCGGCCAGGGGATCGCCGACCCGGCCGCCGCGGTGCTCTCCACCGCGCTCCTCCTCGACCACCTCGGCCACCCCGACGCGGCCCGCCGGGTAACCGAGGCGGTCGCCGCCGAGCTCGCCTCCCGGGGCACCGGCTCGCCGCGGCGCACCGCCGACGTCGGGGACCGGCTCGCCGCCCACGCGGCCGGCTGAGCGCCGCCGAGCGGCTTCTGGACGTCACCGGGCACCTACCCGGGTGTTCGCCCCGACCGGTCCACCGCTCGTCCCGGCCGCCTCCGACGGCCC
This sequence comes from Plantactinospora sp. WMMB782, assembly GCF_049179135.1. Taxonomy (NCBI): domain Bacteria; kingdom Bacillati; phylum Actinomycetota; class Actinomycetes; order Micromonosporales; family Micromonosporaceae; genus Plantactinospora; species Plantactinospora sp. WMMB782. The sequence goes on from NZ_JBMHMC010000007.1 coordinate 4,562,870, forward strand.
CGGCAGGGCCGTCGGTTCTGGGTGAAGGCGCGGGTGGTGCGGCTCGTCGGTCCGCACGGAGGGTCGAGGATGAACGACCGTTCGGGTAAGTTTCAGGCACAACTCCCATGTTCCGGCCCGTCCCCTGTTCCGGGCGCCGGGTCACTTCTCTGGAGGTCAGCACGATGAGCGGTGGTGACAAGCTCGACTTCGAGATCCGTCCGAATCCTCAGCCGGTAGCCGCCGCCGAGCGCGCGGCGCTGGTGGCCAACCCGGGATTCGGTCGGGTCTTCACGGACCACATGGTCACGATCCGGTACGCCGAGACCAAGGGCTGGTACGACGCCCGGGTGGAGGCCCGGGGGCCGATCCCGATGGACCCGGCGAGCGCGGTGCTGCACTACGCCCAGGAGATCTTCGAGGGGCTCAAGGCGTACTCGGCGGCGGACGGCTCGGTCACGATGTTCCGGCCGGACGCCAACGCCGCCCGGTTCAACGACTCGGCCCGCCGGATGGCCATGCCGGAGCTGCCCGAGGCGGTGTTCCTGGACTCGTTGCGGCACCTGGTCCAGATCGACCGGGAGTGGCTGCCGACGTCGGAGGAGGGCAGCCTCTACCTGCGGCCGTTCATGTTCGCCAACGAGGTCTTCCTCGGGGTGCGCCCGGCCAACGAGTACCTCTTCCTGGTGATCGCCTCGCCGGTCGGCTCGTACTTCGCCCGGGGGGTGCAGCCGGTGAACGTCTGGGTCTCGCCCACCTACACCCGGGCCGCGCCCGGCGGCACCGGCGAGGCGAAGTGCGGCGGCAACTACGCCGCCTCGCTGGCGGCCCAGGCGGAGGCGAGCGAGCACGGCTGCGAGCAGGTGGTCTTCCTCGACGCCGTGCAGCGCCGCTACGTCGACGAGCTCGGCGGCATGAACATCTTCTTCGTCTACGACGACGGCACCCTGGTCACCCCGCCGCTCGGCGGGTCCATCCTGCGCGGCATCACCCGCGACTCGCTGATCACCCTCGTCCGGCAGTCCGGCGGTACGGTGCTGGAGCGGCCGGTGGCCTTCGACGAGTGGCGGGCCGACGCGGCCAGCGGGCGGCTGCGCGAGGTCTTCGCCTGCGGCACCGCCGCGGTGATCACCCCGATCGGCCGGGTGCGCCACCCGGACGGCGAGTTCTCGATCGCGGACGGCAGTCCTGGCGAGGTCACCATGGGGCTGCGGCAGAAGCTTGTCGACATCCAGCGCGGCCGGGCCGGGGACAGCAACGGCTGGATCCACCGGATCGGCTGAACCGGGTCGGGGGCGGCTCGACGGCTCCGGGACGATCGCGGGCCGCCCCGCGACGGGTCCTGTCGCGGCCGCCCCGCGACGGGTCCCGGAGCCCCTCAATGCAGCAGGTGGGTGCGGAGGGCTTCGATCCGGTCCGGCGGAAGACCGGCGCCGACCAGGTAGTCCGGTACCGACCCGTGCCGGTCGCGCAGCTCGGCCAGGAAGAGCGTCATCGCCTCGGCCGGTGAGGCGAGGAACGGGGCCGGCAGTGGCGGCTCGCCCGGCATCGCGCTGGCCAGCCACTCGCTGAACCGGGCCGAGGCGGCGGTGCTCCGGGCGTAGTCCTCGGCGATGTCCTCGTCGGCGACGCCGAGCACCGAGAGGACCAGCGCGCAGACCACGCCGGTCCGGTCCTTTCCGGCCACGCAGTGCACCAGCACCGGAGCCGCCTCGGCGTCGGCGATCACCTCGACCGCCGCCGCCAGGCCGGCCGAGCCGGTGCTGGCGAGGTCGTGGTAGCGGTCCGCCAGCCAGCGGCCCAGCCCGACCTCCTCGGACCAGCCGGACACCTCCCAGAACGCGTGCTCGGGATGGATGTGCTGGTAGACCAGGCCGTCGTAGGCGGGGACCCGGCCGTGTTGGCGCACCTCGGAGGGGCGGCGCAGGTCGACCACGGTGCGGATGCCGAGCGCCTGGAACGCCTGCCGGTCGACGCCGTCGATCCGGTGCGGGGAGTCCGAACGGTAGAGCCGCTCCCGGCGGACGAGCCGGCCGTCGAGCCCGGGTACCCCGCCGACGTCCCGGAAGTTGAAGAGGGTTTCGAAGACCGCCGCCGTACGCGCCGAAGATCCGTCCACGTCCTCCACCGTAGTGCCCGGCCGGAAGACGCCGCTGGCCGGCGGGGCGGAAGCCCCACCGGCCAGTTGACCGCGGGTCGCGCGTCACATGGCGCGGCCCGGCGGGATGCCCCAGCCCGAGGGGCCGTACGTCCCGCCGTAGTAGCCACCGAGCTTGTCCCGGTAGGCCGGGTCCTCGTATCCGGCGCCGTCGAACTCCGGTGCGGCCTTGATCTGGTCCTTGCTCCGGTCGACGTACACCTTCTGGCCGTCGTGGTCGACGTGGTTCACCACGCCGGCCGGCAACATGACCTTCTTGCCGAAGATCCACGGTCCGGTGTCCACCACCAGGTAGCTGGCGTTCACCTCGTGGCTGGCACTGTCGATCTTGCCAATGCCGCCGTCGGTCGCCTCCACCTTGTAGCCCACCAGGTCGGCACCGGTCACCCCGGCCTCGTCCCGGTAGCGCCACGGGTCGAAGTCGCCTGCGGGCGTGCCGCCCGCGAACGCTCCACCACCGCCGTGAACCAGAGGATCCGGCGTCTGCTGCGGGGTCGTCTGAGGATCGAGCCTGTCCATTGGCTATCACTCCTCTTCTCGACTGTCTCGACGTTCTCCGCTGTCGAGGGGACATCTACCCGGGGTGATGGATTCCTACACCGACCTGCCAGCCCGTCCCGCGATGTGGATTTTCCCTCCCACATCCTCGCGACCATGGCACCATACGTTCCGTGACCTGCTCCGCACTCATTATTGGCAGCTAGCGCGCCGGCATCCTTCCCGCCGAGCGCGCAGACCTCCCGCATTCGCGGGGGGTCATTTTGTTTGTCGGGCCAGGAGGCACACACCGGAGCAGGGGCCGCGCCCTTGCTGAAGGAGATCCAGATGACTTACCAGGTGTTCGACACGACGCTGCGCGACGGCGCGCAGCGCGAGGGGATCAGCTACTCGGTCGTCGACAAGCTGGCGGTGGCCCGGCTGCTCGACGAGTTCGGTGTCGGCTTCATCGAGGGCGGCTGGCCGGGGGCGATGCCGAAGGACACCGAGTTCTTCCGTCGGGCCCGCACCGAGCTGGACCTGAAGCATGCCGTCCTGGTCGCCTTCGGGGCCACCCGCAAGGCCGGCGTCGCCGTCGACGCCGACCAACAGCTGCGCGCACTGCTGGACGCGGAGACCCCGGCGGTCTGCCTGGTCGCCAAGTCCGACATCCGGCATGTCGAGCGGGCGCTGCGGACCAGCGCGGCCGAGAACCTGGCGATGGTCCGGGACAGCGTGGCGCACCTCGTCGCCCAGGGGCGGCGGGCCTTCCTGGACTGCGAACACTTCTTCGACGGCTTCCGGTACGACCCGGCGTACACCGCCTCGGTGGTGGAGACGGCGCTGGAGGCCGGGGCCGAGGTCGTGGTGATGTGCGACACCAACGGCGGGATGCTGCCCTCCCAGGTGACCGCGGCGATCGGCGAGCTGACCGAGCGGCTCGGCATCTCGCCGGCCCGGCTCGGCATCCACACCCAGAACGACACCGGCTGCGCGGTGGCGAACACAATCGCCGCGGTCGAGGCCGGGGTACGCCACTTCCAGGGCACCGCCAACGGCTACGGCGAGCGGCCCGGCAACGCCGACCTCTTCGCCGTGGTCGGCAACCTGCAACTCAAGCTCGGGCTACCGGTCCTACCGGACGGGTGCCTGGAACAGATGGTGCGCGTCTCGCACGCCATCGCCGAGATCGCCAACATCGCCCCCGACACCCACCAGGCCTACGTCGGGGCCGCCGCATTCGCCCACAAGGCGGGGCTGCACGCGAGTGCGATCAAAGTGGATCCGCTGCTCTACAACCATGTGGACCCCGCCGTGGTGGGGAACGACATGCGGATCCTGGTGACGGAGATGGCCGGCCGGGCCAGCATCGAGCTGAAGAGCCGCGAGCTGGGTCTGGACCTGGCCGGCCATCCCGACACCGCCGCCCGGGTCACCAAGCGGGTGAAGGAGCTGGAGGCCGGCGGCTGGTCGTTCGAGGCCGCCGACGCCTCGTTCGAGCTGCTGGTCCGCGCCGAGCTGCCCGGGATGACCGCGCCCCGGCCGTTCGCGCTCGAGTCGTACCGGGTGCTTGTCGAGCACCGCGAGGACGGTGCGGTCGTCTCGGAGGCGACGGTGAAGCTCCGGGTACGCGGCGAGCGGGTGATCGCCACCGCCGAGGGGAACGGGCCGATCAACGCCCTGGACGAGGCGCTGCGGATCGCGCTGCTGCGGCACTATCCGGAGCTGCGCGGGTTCGAGCTGGCCGACTACAAGGTACGGATCCTGGAGGGCAGCCACGGCACCGGTGCGGTCACCCGGGTACTCGTGGAGACGGCCGACAGCGCCGGCCGGGACTGGACCACTGTCGGCGTACACCCGAACGTGGTGGAGGCGAGCTGGCACGCGCTCGTCGACGCGTTGACGTACGGCATGGCGCGTACTCCGGCCGAGGTCTGAGCCGCCGACCCGACGTACGGCCCCGCCGCGGCTACGACCGCACGCGGGGCCGTCGCATTTCCGGATGCGCCTGCACCGGTGTTGCCGAAATTCGGGGGGACCGGAAGGTGAAATCCGAGAGCGGCTTGTGTTCTGGATCGGTGCCATCGACGCGCGGGTCGTGAAACGGACCACAGTGGACAGTGCGTTCGGCTGGCACCCCTATTGACCTGCTGCTTTGCCGAATGCTATGTTCGCTCGTGGTTGTCGAGTGGCCACTCTGAGTAGTATCTGCTGGTGAGCGCGGGGCTCCGGTCGGCGTCGACCGGGCGTTCAACGAGCGACACAATCGTGCGTCAATGACTTGACGCAGCCTCCACCTGTCCGGTTATCCGCCTTCGAGAACGTTCGCAGAAATTGTCGGGCATTCCGTTTCGGCGGTAAGTGGAAGCGGGCGGAAGCGTACGTGGGACGGGCGGAAGCGTACCCGGAAAAGCAGGTCGACAGCTCGGCCGTCTCCACAGTCGCCAGAGACCATCACCAACCTGGGTAGAAGAAAGAGATGACGTCATGGCCAGAATCTTCGGACGTAAGACGATCCTGCTAGCCGTCGGAGTGCTCGCGCTGACCCTCGCCGGTGGCGGCATCGCCGTCGCCGGACCGGGCCACCGCGCCGACCCCGACGCGGTCCGGGTCGCCGGCAAGGTGGTCCAGCAGCCGCCGGTGACCCAGGCCGACATCGACCTGGCCAAGGCCGCGCTGCTCAAGGGCGACGCGGCCGTGCAGGCGTCGAGCGCGCAACTCTTCGCCGTGGTAAGCGCCAACGGCGGCCTGATCCGGGGCAGCCAGGCGGTTTCGGCGACCTCGCTGGGTCTCGGCGTCTACCAGGTGGTCTTCAACGTGCCGGTGAACACCGGGGCGTTCGTGGCCACGATCGGCTTGACCGGCAGCGTCGGCACCTCGCCGTCGGGCCTGATCTCCGTGGTCGGCCGGACCAACCTGGCCCAGGGCGTGTTCGTGCAGACCTGGAACGCCTCCAACCAGCCGGCCAACCGGAGCTTCCACCTGGCAGTGTTCCTGCCCTGATCCCCCCGGTGTCCGCCGGCCTCCGTGTCCCCGCGAACGGGCACGGGGGCCGGCGGCGTCCGGTCGGGGCGCCGGCCCCCGCCCGGTCAGGTGGCCGGCAGGATCAGGTCGGCGAGTACCGGGCGGTGGTCGGAGCCGGGCAGCCGAAGCACCGCCACCCGGACGACGGCGATCCGCCGGTCCACCAGGACGTGGTCGATGGTCACCGGCGGGATCAGGTCGCCGTCGTACGGGCCCCAGGTGCCGACCAGCCCGGCCCCGACCCGGTCGGCGGCGTCGGCGTAGCCGGTGTCGAGCAGGTCGCGCAGCGGGGCGTGGTCCGCGGTGGCGTTGAAGTCCCCGGCCAGGATCCGCAGTGGACCGTCCACGGTGGCCGGTGGCTGGGCCCGCAGGTCCGCCCGCCAGTCCGCCAGCCACGCCAGCGAGGCGGGCGCCATCGGGTGCACCGACTCCACCAGCACCGCCGGCCCGCCCGGAGGCTGAACCGTCGCGTACGCCTGGGAGAAGCCGCCGCCGTTGCGCCGGATGCCGGCGTCCCGCAGCGGATGCCGGGAGTACAGTGCCGAGCCGGTCGTGCCGACCTCGGGGTTCACCTGCCGGTGCGGCAGCAGTTCGGCCAGGCCGAGCCGGTCCAGTGTCGCCTCCGACTCCGGGGTGAACTCCTGGGTGGCGAGCACGTCGACGCGTTCGGTCCGGACCAGTGCGACGAGCGTCGCCGGCTCGCCCGCCCCGGCCAGCAGGTTGGCGGTGAGCACCCGCAGCGGAGGGCCACTGGCGGCCGGCTGCCGGTCCGGCAGCGCGCGGGGGGCGACCAGGACGACCAGGACGAGCACCGCGACGGCCGCGGCGGACGCCGTCCACCAGCGCCGGGCGGCGACCGCCAGGCCGAGCGGGAGCAGTGCGCCGGGCAGCAGGTACGGGGTGAAGGCCAGCAACTGCACCAGTGGCCCGTACTCCAGGCCGACCAGTCGTGCCGCCAGCAGGCCGAGCACGGGCAGCAGCGACAGCCAGCAGAGTCCGGTCAGTGCCCGTCGACCCGGTACCAGTCGACCCAGTGCCCGTCGCCCCGGCCCGCCCGACCCGGCCGGGTCGGTCCGGTCGGCCGCAGCGGGCTGGTCGGCCGGGTCGGTCCGGTCGGCCGGAGCGGGCGGAGCGGGCGGGCCGGGCGGCGGCGACTGGCCCGGGGCGAGATCGAGGTCCACGCCGGGACGTTATCGGTCCGATGTGCGCGTCCGGTGAAGAACGCGTGCCGGCGGTGCGGCTAGTTCGGGGTCGGCCAGGTGTTGCCGAGCACCCCGGTCAGCGCGTCGTACTGGTACACGGTGGTCCGGTGCCGCCCGGCCGCCTGGTGCTCCTTCACCTGGCTGACCAGTACGCCGATCTTCACGTGGTCCCGGCTGACCACCGAGCGCCACGGCACGCCGTCCCGGGACACGTCGACCTGGTTCGCGAAGTTTCCGTCCGGGGCGGTGATCGAGTAGCGCGGCCCGGCCGGCGGGTCGACGTCCAGGCCGCCGTCGGCCCGGATGGTGAGGGTGACCACCAGGTTGTTCTCCGGGTCGTGGATCTGCGCCGGGTCACCGGCGTAGAAGCGGGAACGGCCCTGGCCCTGGATGTCCATCCCGTTGTAGAAGGTCCGGCCCTGCGCGTCGACCCAGAAGTGCGGCACGTGCGCCCGGGGTGCCGAGTAGGTCAGGCCCGGGTAGTAGGCCAGATGCCAGTGCGGCGGGTTGTCCGGGTGCAGCACGTTGTTCGTCTCGAAGCCCATCAGCGAGAAGAAGTGTCCCTTGCGCCGGGCCTCGGCGACCAGCCCGGAGTCCCGGAGCACCGCCTCGCTGGCGATCATGTAGTTGATCACCGCGCCGGCCTGTGCCGCCGGCCAGTCCACAGCGGTCCACGGCCCGGCCACCCGGTCCGGGTCGTTGTGCTCGATCCGCCAGTGCAGCCCGCTCGACGTGTCCGGGCTGAGCATGCTCCAGACCTGCACCGTCGCCTGGTTGGCGTTCACCGACGACCAGGTCACCGGCAGGGTGAAACTGATCCGGTACGGCGCACCGGCGTGCCGGCGGATCGCCGGCCGGGTGTCGGTGGCGACCACCGAACCGACCCAGGTGCCCGGCCAGTCCACGGTGACCGTGACCGCCTCGCTGCGCGGCCCCCGGACGAAGGAGTAGTACTCGGCCCGGCTGGCCACCTGGGTCGCGGCGCCGGGTACGAGTTCGTAGCCGACCGGCAGGGTGATCCGCGGCGTACCGGGCTCGCCGGGGATCGCCTTGACCAGCCGGAAACCCGCGTAGCTCGGCGGCGGCACCGGGTCGGGGGCCGCCGCCGCGGGTGCCGCGAACGCCAGCACCGCGGCCGTCGCCAGCAGTATCGCCCCGCACCGTCGCAGCATCACAGTGCCTCCCCGTTCGTCCCGTCCCGGCGCGCCTGACGCTTTTGCGTGCCGATGATTTTATTGGTACGGCAGAGGTTTTCGGCATCCCGAGTGGTCCCTGTGCCGGAACTTGTCGTGACGCCGCGGTGGCCGGGGGTTTGCCGTCGGCGACCTCGGGAAGCCCGCACCGTGACGGACATGTCAGACACGGTGGCCACCCGCCCCAGTCCGGCCGGAACGGACGCCGGTTCCGAACTGGAACAGGCGCTCTTCGAGGTCAAGCGGGTGATCGTCGGGCAGGACAGGCTCGTGGAGCGGCTCTTCACCGCGCTGCTGGCCGACGGGCACTGCCTGCTGGAGGGCGTACCCGGGGTGGCGAAGACTCTCGCCGCGCAGACCCTGGCGGTGGCGGTCGGTGGCCGGTTCTCGCGGATCCAGTTCACTCCGGACCTGGTGCCGTCGGACATCGTCGGCACCCGGATCTACCGGGCCTCGGCGGAGAGCTTCGACGTGGAACTGGGCCCGGTGATGGCGAACCTGGTCCTCGCCGACGAGATCAACCGGGCACCGGCGAAGGTGCAGTCGGCGCTGCTGGAGGCGATGGCCGAGCGGCAGGTCTCGATCGGCGGGCGCAGTTATCCGGTACCGGAGCCGTTCCTGGTGCTGGCCACCCAGAACCCGATCGAGTCCGAGGGGGTCTACCAGCTTCCCGAGGCACAACGCGACCGCTTCCTGCTCAAGATCCTGGTCGACTACCCGAGCGACGCCGACGAACTGGCCATCCTCTACCGGATGAGCGCGGAGCGGCCCACCGCACGGGCGGTACTCGACCCGCAGCGGCTGCGCGCCCTCCAGGACCGCGCCGCCCGGGTCTTCGTGCACCACGCCCTGGCCGAGTACGTGGTGCGGCTGATCCTGGCCACCCGGGACCCGGCCCGGTTCGGGGTGCCGGAGGTGGCGCCACTGCTCGCCTACGGGGCGAGTCCCCGGGCCACCCTCGGGCTGGTCGCCGCCGCCCGCGCCCAGGCACTGCTGCGGGGCCGCGACTACGTGCTGCCGGACGACGTACGCGACCTCGCCTCCGACGTGATCGCGCACCGGCTGGTGCTCTCCTTCGACGCGGTCGCCGACGGCGTTCCCGCCGAGGCCGTGGTACGCCGGCTGGTCGAGGCGGTCCCGCCGCCCCGGATCGCGCCGAGCCGCGAGGAAGCGCGCCGCAACCTGGCGGTCGCGTGAGCCGGCCCAGCGCCCCCGGACCGAACCGAGTCGTGCCGGGCGAGCCGAACCGAGTCGTCCCGGGCGAGCCGAACGGCGCCGTGCCGGGCGAGCCGAGCCGGTTCGGCGGTGGGCCGACGCTGCGGCAGCTCGCTCCCGAGCACCGGCTGCGCCGGCTGGAACTGCTTGTCACCCGCCGGCTCGACGGGCTGCTGCACGGCCAGCACCTCGGCCTGCTCCCGGGGCCCGGCAGCGAGTTCACCGGCGCCCGCGAATACCGGCCCGGCGAGGACGAGGTACGCCGGATGGACTGGGCGGTCACCGCCCGGACCACGCTGCCGCACGTCCGCGAGGTGGACGCCGACCGGGAACTGACCACCTGGCTGCTCGTCGACTCGACCCCCAGCATGGACTTCGGCACCGCCGAGCTGGACAAGCGGGAACTCGCGGTGGCCGCGACGGCGGCGGTCGGCTTCCTCACCGCCGGGACCGGCAACCGGCTCGGCGCGCACCTGCTCGACGGCACCGGGATCCGCCGCCTGCCGGCCCGGACCGGCCGCACCCACCTGCTGGGCCTGCTCAACCTGCTGCTCACCGCGCCCCGGCGGGACACCATCGGCCCGGCCCCGTCGCTCGCCGACGCGGTGACCACGCTGCACCGGGCCGCCCGGGGCCGGGGCCTGGCGGTGCTGGTCTCCGACTTCCTCGACGGGCTGCCGGACAGCGAGGGCGGTACGCCGGACTGGGAGCCGGCAGTCCGCCGGCTCGGCGTACGCCACCAGGTGCTCGCGGTCGAGGTGGTCGACCCGCGCGAACTGGAGCTGCCGGACGTCGGGCTGATCACGCTGGTGGACCCGGAGACGGGCCGGCGGCGCGAGGTCGGCACGGCGGACCGGCGGCTCCGCGAGCGGTACGCCGCCGCAGCCGCCGGCCAGCGCGAACTGGTCCGGCAGGCGTTGCGCCGCTCGGGTGCCGCGCACCTGCCGCTGCGTACCGACCGGGACTGGGTCGCGGACGTCGTCCGGCACGTACACACCCAGCGGCGGCTGGCCGGCGCGGCCCGCCCACCGGCGGCAGCGGTACGGGGAGGGGCGGTATGAGCTGGCAGTCTCCGGAGCGGCTGCTGTTGCTGCTCGGCGTGGTCGGACTCGGCATCTGGTACCTGCTGCTGCAACGCCGCCGCAGCCGGTACGCCGTCCGCTTCACGAACCTGCGGCTGCTGGACCGGGTCGCACCGGACCGGCCGTCATGGCGCCGGCACCTGCCGGCCGGACTCTTCCTGGCGATGCTGGCGCTGCTCGTCGTCGGCTTCGCCAGGCCCGAGGCGGAAGTACGGGTGCCCCGGGAACGGGCCACCGTGATGCTCGCGGTGGACGTCTCCACCTCGATGCTCGCCACCGACGTCGAACCGGACCGGCTGGCGGCGGCGAAGTCGGCGGCGCACCGGTTCGCCGAGACGCTGCCGGACGAGTTCAACGTCGGGCTGGTCGCCTTCGCCGGCAGCGCGGCGGTACTCGTGCCACCCGGCACCGACCGGTCGGCGCTGCACACCGGGATCAGGCGGCTCGCCGAGGGCAGTACCGGGGTGCAGGGCACCGCCATCGGGGAGGCGATCGGCACCTCGCTGGAGGCGATCCGGACCTTCGACTCGCAGGCCGCGAAGCACCCGCCACCGGCCCGGATCGTGCTGCTCTCCGACGGGGCGAACACGTCCGGCCGCGACCCGATGGCCGCCGCCGACGAGGCGGTGCAGGTCGGCGTACCCGTGCACACCATCTCGTTCGGCACCGCCTCCGGTTACGTGGCCCGGGGTGGGCGGCCGATCCGGGTGCCGGTGGACGGCCAGACCCTGCGGGCGGTCGCCGAGCAGACCAAGGGCGGCTACCACGAGGCCGGCACCAGCGCGGAGCTGCGCGCCGTCTACGAGGACATCGGCACCTCGGTCGGCTACCGCACCGAGAAGCAGGACATCTCGGCCCGGTTCATCGGCATCGGGCTGCTGTTCGCACTGGCGGCGGCGGGCGGCTCGATGGCCTGGTTCTCCCGGCTGCCGTAGGCCGGACCGCCTCCGGCACGACCGGCCATGCCCCGATCCGACGAGTGGACTGACGAGGAGTGAGCTATGGCAACGCAGACCGGGCTCGGCGAACCCCGCGGCCCATGGTTCATCTCACCGCAACTCGAACCGGACGGGCGCCGGCTTCCGGACGTACCCGAGGCGGGGGTGGTCGACCGGGCTGCCCGGCGGCGTCGCGCGCTGCTCGCCGCGCTCGCGGTGGTCGCGCTCTCGGTCGGCTCCGGCGGCCTGGCCGGCGGCTGGGTGGCCAGCCAGGCGCCCCCGGGAGAGCGGGGCAGTGCGGCGCAGGCCGCAATACCGGCCGACCTGGTGGCCGCCGCGGCCCAGGTGGTGCCCGGCGTCGTATCGGTGACGGTGGCCGGCGACGGCAAGTCGGCCAGCGGCTCCGGGTTCGCCATCGACGACATGCAGCATGTCGTCACCAACGACCACATCGTGGCCCGGGGCGGCGGCGGGGAGCCCGACGCGGCGGTGATGGTGGAGACCTCGGACGGCCGGCAGTTCCCGGCCCGGCTGGTCGGCCGGGACTCCGGCAGCGACATCGCGGTGCTCCGGGTGCCGCCGTCGGCCGGACTGACGGCGCTGCCGCTGGCCAGGCCGGGCGCCACCCGGGTCGGCGAACCGGTGCTCGCGGTCGGCTCCCCGCTGGGCCTGGCCGGCACGGTGACCGCCGGCATCGTCAGTGCGTTGGACCGTCAGGTGAAGCTGGGCGACAACCGGCACAGCGCGGTGCAGACCGACGCCTCCATCAACCCGGGTAACTCCGGCGGCCCACTCGTCAACGCCCGGGGCGAGGTGGTCGGGGTGAACACCGCGATCGCCACCATCGACGGCAGCGGCTCGATCGGGATCGGGTTCGCCATCCCGATCGAGCAGGTGCAGCAGACCGCGGACACCATCATCGGCAAGGGCGGCTGAGGGCCGTACGGTTGACGCCATGGCACCCCTGACCATCCGGCCCGGCCTCGTCATCCCGGAGGCGGAACTGAGCTGGCGGTTCTCCCGGTCCAGCGGCCCGGGTGGGCAGGGCGTGAACACCACCGACTCCCGGGCCGAACTCTCCTTCGACGTGGCGAACTCGACGGCGTTGCCGGAGCGGCTGCGGGCGCGGGCGCTGGACCGGTTGGCTGGCCGGCTCGTCGACGGCGTACTGACGATCTCGGCGTCGGAGCACCGCGCCCAGCTGCGCAACCGGGAGGCCGCACAGGCCCGGCTCGCCGCGCTGCTGGCCGACGCGGTCGCGCCGCCACCGCCGCCGAGGCGGGCGACGAAGCCGAGTCGCGGTGCCAAGGAGCGCCGGCTCGCCGAGAAGAAGCGCCGGGGCCAGCTCAAACAGTCGCGCCGCCGCGACGACGCGGACTGACCGGCGCACCGTCCGATGCCGTGCCGTCGCGGCGGTTCAGGAGGTCAGGGCGGTGAGGGCCAGGTCGACGTCGTGCTCGGACGAGTAGAGGTGGAACGAGGCACGGACCCGACCGGCCCGGACCGCCGCCCGGACCCCGGCCGCGGCCAGCTTCTCCGCCGCACCGGGTACGTCGACGGTGACGATCGCGCTGTCCCGGTGCGGCTGGCCGAGGCCGGCCAGGAACCGGTTGGCCAGCCCGACGTTGTGTTCCCGGACCGCCGGCAGGCCCACCTCGAGCAGGAGTTCCAGGGCCGGAGCGGCGCCCACGAAGCAGAACCAGGCCGGGGAGAGGTCGAACCGGCGGGCGTCGTCGGCCAGCCGTAACGGCGGTCCGTAGTAGGAGGCGTGCGGGTCGGACCCGGCGTACCAGTTGGCGGCCAGCGGGGTGAGCCGGTCCCGGACCCGGGGGCCGAGGAAGCCGAAGGCCGCCCCGCGCGGCGCCATCAGCCACTTGTAAGCCGCGACCGCCACCACGTCGGCCCGGCCCGCCTCGAACGGCAGCCAACCGCAGCCCTGGGTGGCGTCGACCACGGTCAGCGCGTCGTGCGCCTCGGCGGCGGCCAGGATCTCGTCGTACCGGGCGAGGCTGCCGTCCGCCGACTGCACCAGGCTGAAGGCGACCAGGTCGGTGTCGGCGTCGACCGACTCGGCGAGTCGCTCCGGCGGTACCGTCCGGACCCGGACACCCCGGTCGGTGTGCACCAGCCAGGGGAAGAGGTTGGAGGTGAACTCCACCTCGGGCACCAGTACGGTGGCGCCGGCCGGCAGTGCGGCGCCGACCGGGGCGAGCAGTTGGGAGACGGTCGCTCCGACGGTCACGTCTTCGACGGCTACTCCGACGAGCTTGGCGAAGGCGGCCCGGGACCGGGCGGTCGAGCCTTCCCAGCTCTCCCAGGAGATGCGCCCGGTCCGCCAGTCGGCGAGGGCGGCCTGCAGCGCCTCCCAGGCCGGCTCCGGTGGCAGGCCGTAGGTGGCGGTGTTCAGCCAGCCCGGCTCCGGTTTCCACAACTGCCGCGCCTGGTCGAGATCCACCCGACAAGCGTAGTACCGGCGTCCACCGGCTGTGTAACGACGATTACACCGCAGCGGTAGCAGTGGTATGGCAGTGGTGTTATCGTCGCTTACATGGATACGAGAACACGGATACTGCACGCCGCGGCGGCGTTGCTGGCCCGCTCCCCGGAGGCGGACGTCTCCACCCGGGCGGTCTGCGAGGCGGCCGGGGTGGGCGCACCCGTGCTCTACCGGCAGTTCGGGGACAAGGAGGGCCTGCTCGCCGCGGTGGTCGACTTCGGCTTCGAGCAGTACCTGGCCGGCAAGCGGGCGGCCGTCCCCTCCGGCGACCCGGTCCGCGACCTCCGGGACGGCTGGGACAACCACGTGGCCTTCGCGCTGGAGAACCCGAACTTCTACCGACTGATGTACTCGCCCGGCCTCTCCACCCCGCCGGCCGCCGCCGCCGAGGCGCACCACCTGCTGCTCGGTGTGCTGGAACGCTGCGCCGCCGCCGGACGGCTCCGGATCAGTCCACAGCTGGCGGCCCAGATGGTGATGCCGGCGAACGCCGGTGTCGCCCTGCTGCTGATCACCCGGCCCAGCCTCTACCCCGACGTCACCCAGGTGGCGACCCGGGTCCGCGAGGCGATCGTCGGCGCCATCGTCACCCCGGAGCCGACCGCCGGCCCGGAGCCGACCGCCGGCCCGGAACCGCCCGCCGGGCCGGGCGGCGGGGTCGCGGTGGCCGCCGCGAACCTCGGCGCGCTGCTGCGGGCGGCGCCGGACAGCCCGCTCTCGCCCGCCGAGACCGGCCTGCTGCTGGAGTGGCTGACCCGGCTCGCCGACCGAGCCGGCACCGAATGACCCGGCCCACCTGGACCGGCGCAGGAATGCCCGATACAGCAAGGAGATCGACTGTGTCCACCCCGAACAATCCAGACGTCCCCGCTACCCGGACCGACCGTACCGCTGTGGTCACCGGCGGCTCCCGCGGCATCGGCCGCCGGGTGGTCACCCGGCTCGCCGCGGACGGCTTCGCCGTGCTGGTCGGCTATGCCGGCAACCGGACCGAGGCCGAGGCCGCGGTCGGCGAGGTCGAGGCGGCCGGCGGCCGGGCGGTCGCGGTACGCGCCGACGTGGCCGACGAGCAGGCCGTCGGGGCACTCTTCGACACCGCCGAGCGGACCTTCGGCGGTGTCGACGCGGTCGTGCACGCCGCCGGCCGGATGCCGCTGGCGCCACTGGCCGAACTCGACCTGGCCGACCTGGACGACCTGCACCGGACCAACATCCGGGGCACCTTCGTCGTCGACCAGCAGGCGGTACGCCGGCTCCGCCCCGGCGGCGCGCTCGTCAACTTCTCCTCCTCGGTCGTCGGGCTCGCCTTTCCGAACTACAGCGCCTACGCGGCCAGCAAGGGTGCGGTCGAGGCGATGACGATGGTGCTGGCCCGGGAGATGCGCGGCCGGGACGTCACCGTCAACGCCGTCGCGCCCGGACCGACCGCCACCGACCTGTTCCTGCGGGCCAACGACGAGCAGCGGGTCGCCAAGCTCGCCGCGCAGCCCCCGCTGGAGCGGCTCGGCACTCCCGACGACATCGCCGAGGTGGTGGCCTTCCTGGTCAGCCCGGCCGGCCGCTGGGTCAACGGCCAGGTGCTGCGCGCCAACGGCGGAATCATCTGACACTCCGACCACCCGACTACTCCGACCGACGGCTGGCCGACCCGGTCGGCTGGCTGGCCGGCGGTGCGGATCGTCAGCCGGGTACGGCGACGGCCAGCGCGGCGATCAGCCGGGCCCGCAGCGGCGCGGCCCGCTCGGCGAAACCGCGCTGGGCGGCGGCGTACTCGGCCCGGCCCGCCGGGGTCTCCACCCGGACCGGCGGGTAGCCGAGCGCGGCCAGGTCGTACGGGCTGGCCCGCATGTCCAGGGCGCGGATCTCCCGGGCCAGCGCGAACGCGTCGGCGACCAGTTCACTCGGCACCAGCGGGGAGAGCTTGTACGCCCACTTGTAGAGATCCATGTTCGCGTGCAGGCAGCCCGGCTGCTCGTTGTCGTGCTGCGCCTGGCGGCTCGGGGCGAGCAGGTTCAGCGGCCGGGCCGGCGGGGTGAAGAACCGGTACGCGTCGAAGTGGCTGCACCGGATCCGGTTCTCCTCCACCACCCGGGCGGTCTGCTCGGGGTCCAGCCGCAGCGGCCAGGCGTCGTGCCGTACCTCCGCCTGGGTCTGCCGGTAGACCATCGCCCACTCGTGCATCCCGAAGCAGCCGAACTGGCCGGGCCGCTGCGCGGTACGGCTCAGCAGGGTGCGGATCCAGTCGACCGAGTCGCCCCGGCGCCGGCGTACCGCCTCGGTGTCGAGGGTGAGGCCGCCGTCCCCGGCCCGGTAGTCGCGGCCGAACTCGGTCGGGTCGGCGTCCCGGAGCAGCACGCCGGCCCCCGGATGCCAGCGGCGCAGCTGGGCCGGCCGGTGCGAGTAGTAGGTGAAGAGGAAGTCCTCCACCGGGTGCCGGGCGCCGGTGCCGCGCCGGGCGAGGTGCGGCGCCAGCCACTCGTCCACCCGCCGCTCGTGGGCCGCCCGCCGTCGCCGCCACCGCGCCGGGTCGAGCACGACGGTACGGGCGAGCGCGGCGGTCACCGCTCCAGGGTACGGCGCCGCCTAGTGCGGCACGTCGACGCTGACCCCGGCGGAGAAGACGGCGCTGCGCAGCTCGATCCGGGTCGGTTCGGCCGCACCCGTCGAGGCGAAGACCAGTGGCGTGATCATGCGCTGGCCGGCCGGTACGGGCTCGGCGAACGGGTCCCTGCCGGCGTTGGCGACCTGTGTCGCCGGCAGGTCGGCGCCGACCCAGTCCCCGCTGGGCAGGTACGCCCGCTGCAGTGTGCCGTGCCACTGCTGGCTCTTGTCGGTCAGGTTGCGTACCCCGAGGATCGCCTGGCAGCCACCGGGAGCCGGCGGGCAGACCAGCCGGTAGACGGTGAACTCGAAGGCGCTCTCCCGCAGCCCCGTACCGAGCGGTCCGGCCACGGTCTTGCCGATCCACGCCCCGCTGGACGGTTGCCGGTCGCCGTTGATCGCGCTGACCTGGCTCGACCCGGTCCACGCGGTGAGACCGGCCAGGGCCACCGCCAGCAGGGCGGCGAAGCCGACCGCCGCCCACGCGGGTGGCCTCGGACGCCTGCGTGGCGGCCGGTAGGTGGCCGCCGGATGCGGGGCGGGACGGGCCCGGCCGACGACCGGGGCGAGGTCCTCGGCGGTCGGTTCCGGTGGTTCGGGTACGACCTCCCCGGCCGGCTCCTCGTCGCCGTCCGGCACGGGCGTGCGCGGCGGTATCGGTGCCCGGCCCACGTACCGGGCTCCGCCGGCGATGCCGACCAGACCGCCCGGTTCGTGGCCGCCCTGCTCCGGTCCGCCCGGCTCCGGTCCGCCCGGCTCGGTCGTCCCGTCAGCTCTGGTCGTGGGTTCGTCGGCACCGGCCAGTCCGCCGTCCCGGAGCAGCCGGCCGTCGTCGAGTACCCCGTCGTCGGCCGGTCGGCGCTGCTCCGGGTGGGGACCGGCACCGGCCCCGCCCAGCGGAGCGCCGGTGCCGGGTGCCGGGGCGGACTGCTCGGCCGCGCCGCCGATCCGCGGGTGGCCGGTGGCCCGCCGTACGCTCTCCGGGACCGGGATCTTGTGGTCCCCGCGTACCCGCGCCCTGGCCCGGGCGATCGGGCTGCCCGACCTGCGGACCCGTCGGGCCGCCCCGGCGGCCTGTTTCTCGGTGGCCCGCCGCTCCGCCGCCAGGCGTTTCGCCTCCCGTTTCGCGGCCCGGCGGTCGACCCGGTCGACGGGTGCGGCGTCGACCTGGCCGGCGGCCCGCCGTCGGCGCAACCGCCACCACCAGAGCGCACCGCCGGCCGCGACGAGCAGCAGCAGCGCGGCGACCGCGGTGGCCGGCAGGCCGCCCCGGCGCCACCAGGGCGGCGAGGCGGCCGCCTGCGCCTGGGTCGGCTCGTCCGGAGCGGCGGCGGCCGCCCGGGCCCGGTTCCAGGTCGCTGTCGCGCAGTCGTACGGCATGTTGCCACCCGCGACGAAGGCACAGGCCGGAGCGGTGACGTCGACCTCGCGCGCCGGGGGTACCAGGGTGGTGTGCAGCAGGGCGCTGCTGCGGGCGCCGAGCTGCACCTGCCAGACCACCTCGGTGCCGAGCTGTCCGGGTATGGTGCCGGGCGGGCTGGCCAGGCCGCCCTGGCTGATCAGCGCCGGGGTGGCCCCCGCCGGCAGCTCCTGCCGGACGGTCGTCTTCACCATGCCGTCGGTGCCGTTGCGCACCCGGATGTCGTAGCGGGGTGCCGGATCGCCGGACGTAGCCATCGCGAGGGTGATCAGCGGGGCGGTCGGCCGGACCGGGGCGGCGGCCCTGGGCTGGGCGGGGGTCTCGGCCGCCTGGGCCGGGGCGCCGGGCGCCGTACCGGTCAGCAGGCAAGCCGCGATCACCGCCCCCACCGCACGTAGTCGGATCGATGCAGGCATCACGAAGTCTCCTCCCGCCCAGACGCTAAGCCGGACGGGTGGCCGGCCGGCCGGGAAGGATCGAAGCTCCGCCGGTGGCCCCGCCGCTCGGGTAGGGTGCCGACCCGCCGTATGCGCCAGCGGTGCCCGCTGGCTGTGGGGATAGATTGGCACCGTGCGTATCGCTCGTTTCGCTCATGCAAAGGGAATGTCGTTCGGCGTGGTCGAGGGTGACCCGGAGGCCGGTCCCGAGGGCCTGACGGTGGCCGAGATCGAGGGCCATCCGTTCGGTGAGATCCGGTTCACCACCGCGCGCTGGGCGCTGGCGGACGTCCGGCTGCTCTCGCCGATCCTGCCCAGCAAGGTGGTGTGTGTCGGACGCAACTACGCCGAGCACGCCACCGAACTCGGCAACGACGTCCCGGCCGAGCCGTTGCTCTTCCTCAAGCCGTCGACCTCGGTGATCGGTCCCCGGGACGCGATCCGGCTGCCGGCCCAGTCCAAGCAGGTCGAGCACGAGGCCGAGCTGGCCGTGGTGATCGGGCCGCCCGGTGCCCGTCGGGCCGACCGGGCCGCCGCTGCCCGCGCGGTCTTCGGCTACACCTGCGCCAACGACGTCACCGCGCGGGACCTGCAGCGTTCGGACGGCCAGTGGACCCGCGCCAAGGGCTTCGACTCGTTCTGCCCGCTCGGGCCGTGGATCTCGACCGGCCTCGACGTCGGCGACGTCGAGGTTCGCTGCGAGGTGGGTCGCGGTGCCGACGAGATGGAGGTACGCCAGCTCGGCCGGACCAAGGACATGGTCTTCGACGTTCCGACCCTGGTGTCCTATATCTCGCACGTGATGACGCTGCTGCCCGGCGACGTGGTGCTGACCGGCACCCCGGCGGGGGTTAGTCCGATCGTCGACGGGGATACCGTCACCGTCCGCGTCGGCGGCATCGGCGAGCTGTCGAACCCGGTGGTGGCCCTCGACTGAGGGCACGACGGCCGGATGGCGGTGGGACCGTCGCCCGGCACCGACCCGATTTGGTCTCCACTGCCGGGTCCGGTAAAGTTCGCTTTCGGTGCGGCAAGCACCGATGGGGTATGGGGTAATTGGCAGCCCGACTGATTCTGGTTCAGTTAGTCTAGGTTCGAGTCCTGGTACCCCAGCCACCGAAGCCCGAAAGGGCGCCGGTAGCTGGTCTCTGATAGAGTTCAGCAGCGTTGATCGCAAGGTCAACAACGGAAAGTCCTGGCCCCGTCGTCTAGCGGCCTAGGACGCCGCCCTCTCAAGGCGGTAGCGCCGGTTCGAATCCGGTCGGGGCTACGATCGACGGCCCGTGTCACTCCGGTGGCGCGGGCCGTTCTCGTCCTCACGCCACCCGGACCCGTGCCCGTGCCAGCCAGGAGCCTTCGCCGCCCGGCTCGGGTGCGCCGGGGTCGGTCCCCGATGTCGAGCATCGCACACCACCCGCGAGCGGGCACCCGAAACCGCTGACCACGTCCGGCGAAAGCTGGAGGTGCCGACGTGCCGACGTGCCGACGTGCCGGACGTGCCGGAGGTGCCGACGTGCCGGAGGTGCCGGAGGTGCCGACGTGCCGGAGGTACCGACGTGCCGGACGTGCCGGAGGTGCCGACATCCCGGCGTGCCGGACGTGGCGACCAGCTGGGTGGTTGGCCTGGGGCCGCTGGCACACGGATCGGCCCGTCCAGCCCGGGCAGGGATGGTTCGACGCGCAGACTGTAGAGCTGGGTGCGCGAATGGGGCGCGACAATTCCAGCATTACGCCGGTCAGCCCGGCGTCCGTTCCGCAAGCTCCGCACGTCGTTCCCGAACTCTCCGGACGCCGTCCCTGAACCTGCGCGGTGAGTGGGCGCACAGGCGGGGCAGCTCGACAGTCTGCCGACGAGAGGTGTCCGGCCGACTGGGCGGCGAGTCTGCGGTGCGGTGGGCGAGTCTGCGGTCCGGCGGTGGGCGGCCGAGTCGGCGGTCTGCGGTCCGGCGGCGGTCAAGGCGAGCGGGCGGTCCGACGGCGTGTGGCCATGTACTGGTCCGCCGCCGTGGTCTAGAGGCCGCTCAGGCGCTGGCCGGCCCGGACCACAGCCATCGCGTGCCGGTCGCCGGGGCGCCGGCCGAGCCGCTCGATCGGTCCGGAGATGCTGATCGCGGCGATCACCCGACCGGTCCGGTCCCGGATCGGCGAGGAGACGCTCGCCACCCCGGCCTCCCGTTCGGCGACGCTCTGCGCCCAACCCCGGCGGCGTACCTCGGCCAGGGTGCGGCCGGTGAACTTGCAGCGGGGCAGCAGTGGCATGACCGCCTCCGGCGGCTCCCAGGCCAGCAGGATCTGCGCGGCGGAACCGGCGGTCATCGGCAGCACCGAGCCGACCGGTACGGTGTCGCGCAGCCCGCTGGCCCGCTCGGCGGCGGCCACGCAGATCCGCTCGTCGGCCCGGCGCAGATAGAGTTGGGCACTCTCGCCGGTGGCGTCCCGGAGCGCCGATAGCAGTGGCTCGGCCGCGGTCAGCAGCACGTCGGGGGCGGCGTTCGCCAGCTCGCCCAGGCGCGGCCCGGGGCGCCAGCGTCCCTGGGTGTCCCGGACCAGCATTCGATGGATCTCCAGGGCCTGGGCCAACCGGTGTGCGGTGGCCCGGGGCAGCTTGGTGCGATCGACGAGTTCGGCCAGGCTGGCGCCGTCGACGCAGGCGGCCAGGATGACCACCGCCTTGTCGAGAACGCCGACACCGCTCATACTGTGTCCCACAAGCCGAAACCTACCTCCCAGAATTTAGGATGTCCAGATGGTGGGAGTCACTCCGGAGCCGTCCTCGCCCAGGACCCTGGCCGAGAAGGTCTGGGATGCTCACGTGGTGCGATCCGCTGACGGTGAGCCGGATCTGCTCTATATCGACCTGCACCTGCTGCACGAGGTGACCAGCCCGCAGGCCTTCGACGGGCTGCGGCTGGCGAACCGGAAGGTCCGCCGGCCCGACCTCACGCTCGCGACCGAGGACCACAACACCCCGACCGGCTACGACGACCCGTCGTTCCGGTCCAGGCGCGGTGACCTGCTCACCATCGCCGACCCGACCTCACGGACCCAGATCGAGACGCTGCGCCGCAACTGCGCCGAGTTCGGCCTCCGGCTGCATCCGCTCGGTGACGACAACCAGGGCATCGTGCACGTGATCGGGCCGCAGCTCGGGCTGACCCAGCCGGGGCTGACCATCGTGTGCGGTGACTCACACACCGCCACCCACGGCGCCTTCGGCGCGCTGGCCTTCGGGATCGGGACCAGCGAGGTCGAGCACGTCCTCGCCACCCAGACCCTGCCGCAGAACCGCCCGAAGACCATGGCCGTGACCGTGACCGGCGAGCTGGGACCGGGGGTCACCGCCAAGGACCTGGTGCTGGCGCTGATCGCCCAGGTCGGCACCGGCGGCGGGCGCGGTCACATCGTGGAGTACCGGGGCGAGGCGATCAGCCGGCTCTCCATGGAGGGCCGGATGACCATCGCCAACATGTCGATCGAGTGGGGCGCCAAGGCCGGGATGATCGCACCGGACGAGACCACCTTCGCCTATCTGAAGGGGCGCCCGAACGCCCCGCAGGGCGCCGACTGGGACGCCGCCGTCGAGTACTGGCGGACCCTGCCGACCGACGAGGGCGCGACGTTCGACAGCGAGGTGGTGCTGGACGCCAGCCGGATCAGCCCGTTCGTCACCTGGGGCACCAACCCCGGCCAGGGCACCGCGCTGGACGCCGCCGTTCCGGATCCGGAGGAGTTCGTCACCGACGCCGAACAGACCGCCGCCCGGCGCGCGCTGGAGTACATGGACCTCAAGCCGGGGACCCGGCTCCGGGACGTACCGGTGGACGTTGTCTTCGTCGGCTCCTGCACCAACGGCCGGCTGGAGGACCTCCGGGCCGCCGCCGACGTGTTGCGCGGGCACCGGGTCGCCGACGGGGTACGGATGCTCGTCGTACCCGGTTCGGCGGCGGTCCGCGAGGCGGCCGAGCAGGAGGGGCTGGACAAGGTCTTCACCGCGGCCGGCGCCGAGTGGCGGTTCGCCGGCTGCTCGATGTGCCTGGGCATGAACCCCGACACCCTCAAGCCGGGCCAGCGCTCGGCCTCGACCTCCAACCGTAACTTCGAGGGCCGGCAGGGCCGGGGCGGGCGTACCCACCTGGTCTCGCCACCGGTCGCCGCCGCCACCGCCGTGGTGGGCCGGCTGGCCGCGCCGGCCGATCTGTGAAGGGGCTGACCTGAGATGGACAAGTTCACCGTGCACACCGGTACGGCGGTCCCGCTGCGCCGGTCCAACGTGGATACCGATCAGATCATCCCCGCCGTGTACCTCAAGCGGGTGACCCGGACCGGCTTCGCCGACGGCCTCTTCAGTGCCTGGCGGGAGGATCCGACATTCGTTCTCAACGATTCCTCATATTCCGGGGCATCGATTCTCGTCGCCGGCCCCGAGTTCGGCACCGGCTCCTCCCGCGAGCACGCCGTGTGGGCGTTGCGCGACTGGGGGTTCAAGTCCGTCATCGCCCCCCGCTTCGGGGACATCTTCCGGGGGAACGCGCTCAAGGAAGGGCTCCTGCCGGTCGAGCTTGAATTGAAGGCTGTCGAGGCTTTGTGGGAGTTGGTCGAGTCCGACCCGACGGCCCGGATCACGGTCGACCTGACCGCCCGGGAGGTCCGGGCCGGCGAGGACACCTGGTCCTTCCCGATGGACGACTTCAGCCGGTGGCGGCTGATGGAGGGTTTGGACGACATTGGACTCACCCTCCGGCACGAGGCGGACATCGCGGCGTACGAGGCCCGGCGATCCTCCTTCCGGCCCGTGGTGGCATAGGCCGAACCGCCGACCGCACAGTCGTTTTCGCCCCCGCCGGTACACCCGGCGGGGGCGAATCCGTTGCGACACAATGGGTTTTTTCGAGCAGATGTTTGTGTCCCGGTGGCACAGGGCATACCGTGCGCGCAGAATGGCTCGCGTTGAGTCCAGTTGCACATTGGGAGGGAAGTCGTGAACAAGGCCGAGCTCATCGAGGCTCTCGCCGCTCGTCTGGGAGACCGGAAGACGGCGACGTCGGCGCTCGACGCGGTCCTCGCGGAGGTCCAGGCGGCGGTCACCAAGGGAGACCGGGTGGCCATCACCGGGTTCGGGGTGTTCGAAAAGCGCGTGCGCGGTGCTCGAACAGCCCGCAACCCTCGCACCGGCGAATCGGTGAAGGTGAAGAAGACATCGGTTCCGGCCTTCCGGCCGGGCGCCGGGTTCAAGGAGATGGTGGCCAGCGGCAAGGCCCCGAAGAACACCGTGGCGGCGAAGAAGACCGCGACGGCGTCGACGGCCAAGTCGACCACCGCCAAGAAGACGACGACCAAGAAGGCGGCGCCCGCCAAGACGACCGCCACCAAGGCGGCGGCGAAGAAGACGGCGAAGAAGGCGGGCGGCACCAAGGCCACCACAGCCAAGAAGACGACCACCGCCAAGAAGACCACGGCGGCCAAGAAGAGCACGGCGGCGAAGAAGACGGCGACCAAGAGCACGGCGACCAGGAGCACGGCGGCCAAGAAGGCCGGCACGGCCAAGAAGGCGCCGGCCAAGAAGGCCGCCAAGCGCTGATCCGGCTATCGCCAGGGCGCCTCCGGTCCGTCCGGGGGCGCCCTTCACGTTGTCCGTACCGGAAATCCCGGCCCGGACAGCGGCCCGCCCGGCCGTGGACGGGGGCGTTGACGCCGCTCAGCGGCTCCAGGACGGCGCGAAACCCGCAGGCCGAGGTTCGGGTCTACCCGTGCGCGGGTCGGCCCGGCAGAGCCGCGTCCGGGCCGGTCAGGACGCGACGGCGGCGCAGCGGTCGGCGGGGTCGAGCCGGCTGGCCGCCACCAGCCGGTCCCCGCCGAAGGCGAGCAGCCAGCCGGTGCCCTTCGCGGTCCGGAACTCCTGCACCGAGCCGGGCAGCCGCACCGGGCCGACCGCACCGGTGGAATCGCCGGCCGTGGCCGCACCGGGCCGGGCGGTGGACGCGGCGGCCAACCGGAGCAACGCCTGCGGGATCACCTTTCCCTGGCTACAGACCGCCGCGGGTTCGCCGTAGCGGGCCAGTTCGAGCAGAGCCGCGGCGGCGGCCAGGGCGTTCTCCTCCTCGTCCTGCCCCGGCTTCGGCTCGTCGTACGCGGAATCGACCTCGATCGGCCGGTCGAGCAGTTCGGCCAGCGGCTGCAACGTCTGCACGCAACGCCGGGGGGCCGCCGAGTGCAGGCGTACCGGGTGCAGCGGCGCCAACAGTCCGGCCAACTCCCGGGACTGCGCCACCCCGGCGTCGTCCAACGGCCGGGCGGTGTCCGGCCCGGACCAGGTGCCCCGCTTGCCGGCCGAGGCGTGCCGGACCAGGCCCAACTCCGCGCCCACCGGCGGCAGGGCCGCGAAGTCCTCCAGCACCCCGGCGTCGTGCGGATAGCTGGCCAACCGGACGGCTTCGGCCAGCGGCAGCCAGCGTACGTCGTCCACCTCGGTCCCCGGCTGGAAACCGCCGCTGCCGGCGGCCCGCATCGACCAGAACTCGACGGTCTTCGGCGCACCGTCGCGCATCAGGTAGTGCACCGGGCGCAGCCGCACCTGTGGCACCCCGAGCACGTCGGCCTCCTCGGCCACCTCGCGCACCGCGGCGGTCAGCGGATGTTCCCCGGGATCCAGCTTGCCCTTCGGCAGCGACCAGTCGTCGTAACGGGGGCGGTGCACCAGGCAGACCCGTACGCCGTCGGGCGAGTGGCGCCAGACCACCCCGCCGGCCGCCCGGACCGGGGTCACCGCAGCCATGCCGTCCGGCGTTTCCCGCTCGCCCGGCGCCACGCGGCCGGGAAGGCCGTCCGGGCGGTGCGGACGGCCGCCCGCTCCCGTTCCGCCAACCGGCCGGCGGTGACCGCGACGGCGTGGTCGCCCGGCTCCTGCTCGGCGATGCCGAGCCAGGTCTGCGCGGCCACCGCCGCGTCCTGGTGCTCGCCGAGCAGGTCCTGCACCTTCGCCAGCGCCTTGGCCAGCTTCGCCGCGTCGCCGCCGAGGACCCCGGCGACGGCGTCGACGGCGTAGCGGGCCCGCTTGCCGTTGATGCGTACCGCGTGCCAGCGCTCGTCCGGGGCGGCCGGGTCCAGGTCGGCGGCGCCGTCGACCTCGTCGTCGCCGTCGGTGAGCCGGTGCCAGGGTCGGGCCACCAGCCGGGGCAGCACCTTGTCGGCCGGCGCGTCGGCCCGGTCGGTCAACTGCGGTGCCCGGGTGGCGTCGACGAGCGCCTCGACCAGGTCGCGGTACCGCTGCGAGCCGAGCGCCTCGTCGACGGCGGCCAGTGCCGCCTCGTGCCGGGCCACCAGCACCGCGTCGATCCGGCGTACCGCCGCGGCGTCCAGCGGGGCGAGCGGGTCGGCGGCGGCCGTCCGGGAAAGCCGGGCCCGCAGCACCTCGGCGTCCCGGGCCAGGCCCAGTATCCCCGCCAGCCACTTCAGCTCGTCCCGCAGCGGCTTCGCCCACGCCTTGCGGACCAGTGGCCCGAAGGTGCGCAGGTCGCTGCGGAGCCGCCGGCAGCCGACCCGCATCTGGTGCACGGCGGTGTCGTCGTCGCCCACCGGCGCCCGCAACCGGACCAGCGGATCGTGCCCGAGCAGCCGGCCGACCCCCCGGCGGACCGCCGCGGTGACCACGTCGCCGGCGCTGGGCCGCGCCGGCAGCTCACCCGGGGGCACCAGGTCGGGTGTGGCCTCGGCCGCCGGACCGAGCGCCCGGACGTGCTTCGGGACGAAGTTCCCGGCCCGGGCGCCGGCCGCGGTCAGCGCCGACTCCAGTACGTCGAGCAGTTCCGGCCCGCCCTCCTTGCGCTCCACCTCGATCTCCCGGAACGTCGACCGGACCTGCTTGCCGTCGCGTACCTGCACCGCGTCGTCGGCGATCTCGGCGAGTACCCGGTCGGCGCCGTCGCGCAGCTCGTACGCCTGGCGCACGGTGCGGACCAGCACGGCCGGCCGCAGCTCGGCACCCCGGGAGTACGCGGTGACCAGCCCCACCAGTTCGGCCGGCGGACTCTTCGGCCGGCCCGGGCGGGAGATCTCGTGCCGGACGCCGGGGCTGTCGGCGGGAAGTTTGACCGTCCAGGGCAACTCGTCGCCCTTGCGGTGCCGCAACGACACCCCGGCGCGGGCCAGCCGCAGGTCGGCGGTGTCGAGATAGCTGGCGGCGAGCGTCACCGGCGGCATCCGCACCACCCGGATCCCGTCCGGCACGACCGCGGCTAGGTCGGGCAGGGTGAAACCGGCTTCGACGTCGTACTTCCGCTCCTCCTCCAGCATCGGCCAAGCCTAGTCCGGCATGCCGGTCCGGCCGAGCGGCCGCCGCCGGGCGGCCCGGCTCTGCCGACTCACTTGGCACCACCGGCTCACTTGGCACCACCGGCGACCCGGCGCAGCAGCGCCTCCTGGAGGTTCACCAGCGGCGCCTCCGGGCTGCCCGCGTGCCTGATCCAGCGGCCCTCCCCGGTCAACTCGAACGCCTCGACCCCGGGACTCATCGCGGTGGTCAGCAGCATGTCCAGCTCGGCCCGCGCGGTCGGGTCGGTCACCTGCACCAGTGCCTCCACCCGGCGGTCCAGGTTGCGGTGCATCAGGTCGGCCGAGCCGATCCAGAACTCGACACCGCCGTCCGAGGCGTCGGCGGCGAGCCCGGTGCCGAACCGGAAGACCCGGGAGTGTTCGAGGAAGCGGCCGAGGATCGACCGGACCCGGATGTTCTCCGACAGTCCCGGGACACCGGGCCGCAGCGTGCACATTCCCCGGATCAGCAGGTCCACGTGCACCCCGGCCCGGGAGGCCCGGTAGAGCGCGTCCACGATCGCCTCGTCGACAAGCGCGTTGACCTTGAACTGGACCAGTGCCGGCAGCCCTTCCCGGGCCCGGTCGATTTCGCCGTCGATCCGCTCGATCAGGCCGCGCCGGACCCCCTGCGGCGCCACCAGCAGCCGCCGGTACGACGTCTGCCGGCTGTACCCGGTCAGCACGTTGAACAGGTCGGTCAGGTCGGCCCCGATCTCCGGGTCGGCGGTGAGCATCCCGAAGTCCTCGTAGAGCCGGGCCGTCTTCGGGTGGTAGTTGCCGGTGCCGATGTGGCAGTACCGGCGGATCTGGTTGCCCTCCTGCCGGACCACGAGCGCGGTCTTGCAGTGCGTCTTCAGCCCGACCAGGCCGTAGACGACGTGGCAGCCGGCCCGCTCCAGCACCCGGGCCCAGCCGATGTTCGCCACCTCGTCGAACCTCGCCTTGATCTCCACCAGCACCACCACCTGCTTGCCGGCGGCGGCCGCGTCGATCAGCGCGTCCACGATCGGGGAGTCCCCGCTGGTGCGGTAGAGGGTCTGCTTGATGGCCAGCACGTTCGGGTCGGCGGCGGCCTGCTCGATGAAGCGCTGCACGCTCGTCGAGAACGAGTGGTAGGGGTGGTGCACCAGGATGTCGCCGTCGCGCAGGGTGGCGAAGACGCTGCGCGGCACCTCGCCCTCGGCCAGCCGGGGATGGGTGGCCGGCACGAACGGCGGGTCCTTCAGCTCGGGCCGGTTGGACTCGTTGTAGACCTGCCAGAGCGCGGTCAGGTCGAGCAGCCCCGGCACCCGCAGCACGTCCTGGCTGTCCATGTCGAGTTCCCGGACCAGCAGTTCGAGTACGTGGTCGGAGACGGAGGCGGCCACCTCCAGGCGTACCGGCGGGCCGAAGCGGCGGCGGGCGAGTTCCCGTTCCAGGGCCTGCAGCAGGTCCTCGTCCCGGTCCTCGTCGACCTCCACCTCGGCGTTGCGGGTGACCCGGAACAGGTGGCACTCCACCACCTGCATCCCGGAGAAGAGCTGGTCGAGGTGGGCGGCGATCAGGTCCTCCACCGGCAGGTAGCGGTAGCCGGGTGCGTCCCGCTCCACCCGGACGAACCGGGGTACGTTGTTCGGCACCTTCACCCGGGCGAAGAGTTCCGACCCGCCGTCGGAGTCGCGTACCACCACCGCCAGGTTGAGCGACCGGCTGGAGATGTACGGGAACGGGTGCGCCGGGTCGACGGCGAGCGGGGTGAGCACCGGGAAGATCTGCTCCCGGAAGTACGTCCGCAGCCGCTGCCGCTCCGGGGTGGGCAGGTCGGCCCAGTGCAGCAGCGCGATGTTCTCGGTGGCCAGCTTCGGCATCACCTCGTCGACGAAGCAGGCCGCGTGCCGGGCGACCAGGTCGGCGGCCCGCTCGGAGACGAGTTCGAGCTGGGTGGTCAGCGGCATCTGGTCGCCGCCCCGGACCGGCAGTCCCGCCTGCAACCTCCGCTTCAGCCCGGCGACCCGGACCATGTAGAACTCGTCCAGGTTGTTGGCGAAGATGGCGAGGAACTTGGCCCGTTCCAGCAGTGGGGTGTCCGGGTCCTCGGCCAGGGCCAGCACCCGGGCGTTGAAGTCCAGCCAGGACAGCTCCCGGTTGAGGAACCGCTCCGACGGCAGCGGTTCGGCCGGCTCCGCCACGGGTTCGGCGGCCGGCTCGGTCGTCGCCGGGCGGGCGGCCAGGCCACTCTCCGGTACCGGACTGCCCGGCCCGGTCGCCGGCCCGCCGCGCCGGCCCCGCTCCGGGTTGTCGGTCAGGCCGGTCGCCGGGCCGCGGTCCGGCCCGCCGGTCGCGGCGCGGGCCGAGTCCGCGGCCTGGTCCACGGCGGCCGAACGGTCCGGTTCGGCGCCGGTGTCCGGTTCGACGGTGCCGTCCGGCTCGGCGGCCGGCTCGCGGTCGGTGTGCCCTTCCGGCCGCCCCTTCGGCCGGCCGGCCCGGCCGGCGGCAGTCGGGCGCTCGCCGCCGGCCCGGCCGGCCCGGGTCGTGCGACTGGTCCTCGGGGTACGGCTGGCGTCGGTCCCCGGCTGCGGGGTCGGGCGGCGGGACGGCGGTGTGCTCACGACATCATCATTCCCCGCTGCGGGTTAACGGAAAATGAACTCGGCCCAGCCGGTCAGGGGAAGGTCGGCAGCGTGATCCGGACCAGCGTGCCGGCGCCGTCGTGCTCCAGCCGGACCCGCTGGCCCAACCGGAGCAGGCGCAGCCCGGAGGCGTCGAACGCGGCCGCCGGAAAGCCGACCCGGGTGCCGTCGTCGAGCAGCAGCGTGCCGGTCCGGGTCTCCGGGTCGTAGTCGGCCACCGTGCCCTGCATGCCCAGCACCGTACACCGGCGGGCGCGAATGCGGGCCGGTGCCGACCGCCGGGTCAGCGCGGCGGTGTGCCGGCCGAGCCCGAGTGCGGCGGCGGCCCGCAGGTCGGCCGGGGTGTCCACGTCGCGGCGCAGCGTCGGCCAGCCGCCGGTCAGCGGGCCGGCGCCGGAGGCCGCGTGCGCCGCCGCCGAGTACGGGCCGAACCGGGGGTCCAGGGCCGCTCCGGCGGCGGCGGTGAGCAGTACGGTGCCGGTGCCGGGGGCGTCCGCGACGAACCGGCGTACCCCGGCAGGCTCGTTCGCGGCGTGCAGCGCCTCGGCCAGTTCGGCCGGACGCAGCGCGGGCAGGTCGGCGGTGAGCGCCGCGACCGGGCCGCCGGAGGCGGCTGCCGCGCCCCGGGCGAACGCGGGGTTGAGCCCGGCGGCCGGCGGCTCGGGCACGATCCGGGCACCGAGCCGGCCCAGGGTACGCCCGACCACCGGATCGCCGGTCACCACCAGCACCCGCCGGACGGCCGGACAGCCGAGCACCGCCTCGACGGTGTCCTCGGCCAGCGCCAGTGCCAGCACCTCGTGCGGTACGCCGTCCAGCGCGCCGCGCAACCGGCTCTTCGCCGACCAGAGCCGCTTGACCGGCACCACCACGGTCCAGTTCCGCTCCGCCACGGGACAATCCTGCCAGCTCGCGGCGGTCGCCCGTCCGGTGGCGTACCCCGCCCGGTGCGCACCCCTGGCTGGCCGTACCCGGGGCGAACAGGCATGATTTCGCTGCGGGCGGCGGCACCCGGCCGGGCCGTGCCAGGGGTTGGGGCGACGAGGAGGCAGAGTGGGACGGCGCAGGCTGGGGTTCTGGGGGCGGTTCGCCGTCATGGTGGTCAAGCCGGTGCTGACCGTCTGGACCCGGCGCGAATGGCGTGGCATGGAGCACCTCCCGCCGTCCGGCGGGATGATCATCGTCCCGAACCACCTCTCCCACTTCGACCCGCTGGTCTCGGCGCACTTCATCTACGATGCCGGCCGCTGGCCCAGCTATCTGGGCAAGGCGAGCGTCTTCAAGGTCCCGGTGATCGGCTGGATCCTGCGCAAGTGCCGGCAGATCCCGGTGGAGCGCGGCACCGTCGACGCGGCCAGGTCGCTGGAGACGCTGGAGCGGGCGGTCCGGTCCGGCGCGGCGGTCGTGATCTACCCGGAGGGGACCACCACCCGGGAGCCGGAGCTGTGGCCGATGCGGGGCAAGACCGGCGCTGCCCGGCTGGCCCTGGCCACCGGCGCTCCGGTGGTGCCGGTGGTGATGTGGGGCCCGCAGCGGATCTTCGACCCGCGCACCAAGAAGTTCAGCCTGCGTCCGCGTACCCCGGTGACGGTGGTCGCCGGCCCGCCGGTGGACCTGGGCCGGTGGAGCGGCGCGGTGCCGACCAAGGCCGTACTCGACGAGATGACCGACGCCATCATGCTGCGGCTGCGCGACATGCTCGCCGAGGTCCGGGGCGGGACACCGCCGCCGCTCTGGTCGGCCCAACAGAACCGGCGGACCGGAGAGCCGGCATGAGCCATGTCGCCGTGCTCGGGGCCGGCTCCTGGGGTACGGCCTTCGCCAAGGTGCTCGCCGACGCCGGCCGGGACGTACGGCTCTGGGCCCGTCGACCGGAGGTGGTCGAGGCGATCCGCCGCACCGGCTGCAACCCCGACTACCTGCCCCGGCTGCACCTGCCGGCGGCGGTACGCGCCACCGCCGAGCCCGCCGAGGCGATCGCCGGTGCCGACCTGGTGGTGCTGGCGGTGCCCTCGCAGACCCTGCGCGGCAACCTGGCCGAGTGGGCCGGGCAGTTGGAGCCCGACTCCACGCTGGTCTCGCTGATGAAGGGGATCGAGCTGGGCACCACGAAGCGGATGAGCGAGGTGATCGTGGAGACCGCCGGGGTGGCGGCGGACCGGGTGGTGGTGGTCTCCGGCCCCAACCTCGCCCCCGAGATCGCCGCCGAGCAGCCTGCCGCGACAGTGGTCGCCTGCACCGACACCGACCGGGCGACCCTGGTGCAGGCATCGGTGAACACGCCGTACTTCCGGCCGTACACCAACGACGACGTGATCGGCTGCGAGCTGGGCGGCGCGGTCAAGAACGTGATCGCGCTGGCGTACGGCATCACCACCGCGATGGGGCTGGGCGACAACACCCGGGCGACCCTGATCACCCGGGGGCTGGCCGAGACCGCCCGGCTCGGGGTGGCGCTCGGCGCCGACCCGCTCACCTTCGCCGGGCTGGCCGGTCTCGGCGACCTGGTGGCGAGCTGCTCGTCGCCGCTGGCCCGGAACCGGACATTCGGCGAGCAGCTGGGCCGGGGGGCGACCCTGGAGGAGGCGCAGACGGCGACCCGGCAGACCGCCGAAGGGGTGAAGAGCTGCCTGGCGATCCGGGACCTGGCCCGGGCGCACGGTGTGGAGATGCCGATCACCGAGCAGGTCGAGCGGGTCTGCCACGAGGGCGCCGACCCGCACACCGCGATGGCGGCCCTGATGAGCCGCAAACCGAGGCCGGAGTGAGCGGAGTGAGCGGCACCGGGCCGCGGCCGGGGGGTATCCCCGAGCGGGCGGACGGGGTACGAGCCGGCCTGCCGGACGGCCGGGCCGACTACGGCGACGGCACCCGGTGCGTGCACGCCGGCCTGCCCGAACCGGTGCCGGGAGAGCCGTTCCTGCCCGGTCCGGTCTTCGCCGCCCCCTACCACCTGGACCCGGCGGCCGGCCCGGACACGGCCCCGAACGGGTACGGCCGGCCGGACAACCCGACCCGGCGCGGGCTGGAGACGGCGATCGCCGAGCTGGAAGGTGGAGACTGCCTTGCCTTCGCCAGCGGGCAGGCGGCGATCACCGCGCTGCTCCTGGCGGTGCTCCGGCCCGGCGACACCGTGCTGCTACCCACCGACGGGTACTTCCCGGTGCGGGCGTTCGCCACCGAGACGCTACGCGGCATCGGCGTACGGGTCGAGTTCGTGCCGACCGCCGGCCCGTACCCGTCCTTCGACGGGGTGCGCCTGGTACTTGTCGAGACGCCGGCCAACCCGGGTCTGGACGTCTGCGACATCGCCGAGCTGGCCGACCGGGCACACGCCGCCGGTAGCCTGCTCGCGGTCGACAACACCACCGCCACGCCGCTCGGCCAGCGACCGCTGGACCTCGGCGCGGACCTGGTGGTCGCCTCCGGCACCAAGGCGCTGACCGGGCACTCGGACCTGCTGCTCGGCTACGTCGCCGGCCGGGACGCGCGCCTGCTGGACACGATCCGGGGCTGGCGGACCACCACCGGCTCCATCCCGGGAGCCTTCGACGCGTGGCTGGCGCACCGCTCACTGGCCACCCTGGACCTGCGGTTGGCCCGGCAGAGCGCCAACGCGGCGGCGGTGGCGGCGATGCTGCGGGCCCGCTCCGACGTCCTGGCCGTACGCTGGCCGGGGCTGGCCGACGACGCCGCGTACCCGATCGCCAGCCGGCAGCTCCGCCGGGTGCCCGGAATCGTCGCGTTCGACCTCGGCGACGCCGGCCGGGTGGCGCGGTTCCTGACCGCGAGCCGGCTGGTCTTCGCGGCGACCTCCTTCGGCGGCCTGCACACCAGCGCCGACCGGCGGGCCCAGTGGGGCGACGACGTGTCGCCCGGATTCGTCCGGCTCTCCTGCGGAGTCGAGGACGCCGCCGACCTGGTCGCCGACCTGACCGCCGCGCTGGACGCGGCCGGCCCGGCCTGACGCGTCCCGACTCGACGCTGTCCGGCCGGGCGCGGCCGCCCAGAATCCTGGTCCGGGGTCCGGGGTCCGGGGTCCGGGGTCCGGGGTCCGGGGTCCGGGGTCCGTGGTCGGGGTCCGTGGGCCGTGGGCCGGGGGTCCGTGGGCCGGGCCGGGGGTTGGGCGGCCGGAGGCGGGGGCGGGGAGCGTCGGTCGAGGGCCGGGCGAATGGACCGGACGCGTCGCGCCCGGTCGGGGTTACCCGCCGGGGAGACTGTCGAGCTGGGTGCACAGACGGGGCAGTGTGTCTGGGTGCAGGCGGGGCAGGTTGTGTCTGCGCGCAGGCGAGGCAGTGTGTGTCTGGGCGCAGGCGGGGCGGCGTGTCTGGGTGGACGGGCGGGCAGCGTGGTTGGGCGCACAGACGGGGCAGCTCGACAGTCTCCAAAGCGAGGTACTGCCGCCCGTCGTCGGGCGACCCGTTCCGCTGTCCCACGGGCGGTGAGGGGTGTGCGGGACTACCCCGGGTAGGGCAGGGTATGGAGATCGGTCGGCCGTCGCACCGGGGAGGCACACCATGGCGAACTCGGAGATACCGGTCGTGGTCGGGCTTGACAACGGCGGTAACAGCAACAACGCCACCGTGCTGGACGCGACCGGGCGGTTCCTGGTCGACCAGCTGGTCGAGACCCCGTGCCGGGTGCTGGAGGGGCCGGAGGCGGCGGTCGAGGCGCTCGCGGCGGCGTTGGAGCAGGTACTGGCGCGCACCGGCACCGGGCGGGAGCAGGTCCGGGCGGTCGGGTTGGACACCCCGGGGCCGGCCAGTGCGACCGGGGTCATCTCGTCCAGGGGCTCGACGAACTTCTCCCAGCCGGCCTGGCGCGGATTCGACATCCGGGGCGCCCTGGAACGCCGGCTCGGCGTCCCGGTGGTCTACCACAACGACGGCAACGCGGCGGCGCTCTACGCCCACCACTGCTACTTCGGCGCCGAGGCGCCGGGGCGCTCCTCGGTCTCCGCGATCGTCGGGACCGGGCTCGGCGGTGGTGTGGTCGTCGACGGGCGGGTGGTGACCGGCACCGCCGGGATGGCCGGCGAACTCGGCCACGTGCACATCCCGATGTTCGGCCTGCTCGCCGAGGGCCAGCCGGTGCCGGTCTGCAACTGCGGGTTCGTCGGGGACGTGGAGAGTGTCGCCTCGCTGACCGGCATCCGGCGCAACCTGCTGCCGTACTGGCTGGGTCGGTATGCCGGACACCCGCTCGCCGAACTCGACCCGGTCGGCGCCGCCAGGCAGGTCCGGTCCTACGGGGTGGACGGTGACCCGATGGCGCTGCGGATCTTCGAGCAGCAGGCGATGGCGCTGGGCCGACTCTTCACGATCGTCGCCAACTTCACCGACCCGGACGGGTACTTCGTCGGCGGCGGCGTGGTGGAGGCGACGCCGGAGTTCCGGAACTGGTTCCTGGCCACCGTCCGGGAGCACACCACGCTCCGCACCGAGCAGGCCGAACGGGCCCGGTTCGCGCTGGTACCGGATCTCGACATGGCCGGGGCCCGGGGCGCCGCCATCGCCGCGCTGAAGCTGCTGGACGGAGCCGCCGCTCCGACGGTCGGGTAACCGGGAGAGCCGGCGGTAGGGGAGGCCCCACCCTGACCGGCTCAGGGTCGCAGAACCCCGGGATCGGTCCGGGATGACGCCGGATTCGCCACCACGCCGGCGCGACGACCCTGGTCACATGACGTCCAGATCCCTGACCCAGCCGTGGACCGCCCGACCGCTCACCCTGGTCGCCGCCCTCGGAATCGTCGCGACGGCGACTCTGGGCGTCGTGGCGCACCTCGCTCCCGACCCGGGGATGAGTCCGCTGTCGCTCACGATCAGCGACTACGCGGTGTCGAACAACGGCTGGCCGATGAACCTCGCGATCCTGGTCCTCGGCGTCACCTCGCTGGCCGTACCGCTGGCGTTGCGGGCCGCCCGGGTCGAGGTGGGTCGCCTCGCCGAGGTACTGCTGCTGGTCTGGTGCCTCGGGCTGATCAGCTCGGCGCTGGTCCCGACCGACCCGATCGGGACCGCCGAGCTGAGTACCCAGGGTTATCTGCACCGGTACGTCTCGGTGGCCGCCTTCGTCGCGCTGCCGGTCGCCACGCTGGTGGCGGTCCGGCGGCTCGCCGTCGACCCGCGCTGGCGGGCCGCCGTACGCCCGCTGCGGGTGCTGGCCGGAACCAGCGTGCTCGCCCTGCTCGCGCTCTACTACGTCGCGTTTCCCGGTGGTCGGGTGATGATGGGTCTGGTCGAGCGGATCCTGGTCCTTGTCGAGATGGCACTGCTCGCGGTCCTGGTCGTCCGGCTGCACCGGGTCACCGGCGGCCGTGCCTCCGGGTGACCGTGCCACCGCCACGCCCCCCGCCCGCCGACCCGGATCGGCGGAACAGGGGGCGTGGGGCACCGGAGCTGGGCGGACCGAGCCGTGCCGGGGGGACGCAGCTCGGTGACCGCCGAACCTCCCCCGAGGTCAGGGGAGAGTGGGGGAGGTGGGCAGCGCGGTGGTGAATGCGGTCCAGGCGGCCGGTGCGAAGAGCAGCACCGGTCCGGTGGTGTCCTTGGAGTCGCGGACGGCCACCGCGTCGTCGGTGGCCCCGGCGACCAGGGCGAACTCGACACAGGCGCCCTGGTCTCCACTGTGGCTGCTCTTGCGCCAGGGGGCCCTGCCGAGCAGGTCGGTCGTCTCCGGTGACATCTCACAGTCCTTTCAGGAGGCGGTAGATGGTGTCGCGGCTTTCCGCCGGACTCAGCGCCACGGCGCGCAGGTGTTCCATGATCTTCGAACAGGTCCGCAGGTCGTCCGGCCGGTCGAGGATCAGTTGCCCGGCGACCGTCTCCACCGAGGCGAGGATCGGGTCCTCCGGGTCGGCGAACTCGAGGATGTGCAGGGAACCACGGGTACCCCGGTGGTAGCCGGCCCTCAGTGGGATGACCTGGATCGTCACGTTCGGCAGCTCGGACATCTTGAGCAGGCTCCGAATCTGGGCCGCCATCACCGCCTCGCCGCCGACCGGGCGCAGTAGCGCACCTTCGTCGACGATGGCGTCGAAGATCGGCGGGTTCGTCTCCTTCAGCCGTTCCTGCCGGCCGATCCGGATCTGCACCCGCTGCTCGACCTCCTCGTCACCGAGGGTGTGCGGGCCACCGCGCATGATCGCGCGGATGTACTCCGTGGTCTGGAGCAGGCCCGGGACGACCGAGGGCTCGAAGTTGGCGATCGCGGTGGCCTCGGCCTCGACGGCGATGAAGTCGATCGTCCGACGGTCCAGGATGTACGAGTACGAGACCCACCAGCCTGGCTTCCGGGCCTCCTTGGCGAGCCGCACCATCTCCTCCAGCTCGCTCTCCGGCCGCCGGTAGAGCGTGAGCAGGGCGCGTACCGAGGCCGGGCTGACCATCGTCTGCGCGTTCTCGTAGCGGGAGAGCGTGCTGCGGGTGCTGTTTATCTCGTCGGCGGCCTGTTCCAGGGTGAGGCCGGCCGCCTCCCGGGCATGGCGCAGCGCGATGCCGAGACGGCGGGCGCGGAACGACTTCGGAGCCATGCATCGATCCTGTCACATGTAATCGGGAATGTGTGCATGAGAGAAGCTACGTGAGAGTTGCATTCACGGGTTCACAGCTGGCAATCTGTCATCACGTCCTCACCGCCGGTGGTCGTGTCGACGGTGGCTGTGGGTGACCGAAGGGGAATGAGGCGCACGGCGATCGGACCTTCCCGTACCCGATCGCCGTGTCCCTCCCGCCGGCAAAGCGGACCTGGAGGTGACAGATGACCCCGTGCTGGCCGGAGCGGTCGCGGTGACCCGGTTTCTCGTGGTGCTCACCGACGTACGGCCGCTGAGCAACCAGGGCCGGGACGAGCGGATCGAGCCGGAAAGGCGCCGCCAGGTCGTCGGTGCCACCAGCCGGGAGGCGGCCGACCGGATCGCCACCGCGTTCGCGGCACTCGGCATGGTGCGGGCCGGACGGCAGCGGGTCAAGGTACTCGCGGTCGGCCGCCGACGCCCGCTGACCGGCTGACCGACCGTCGAGCGGCTGACGGGTCGGCCGGGGTGAGCCGACGGGGTCGCCCGGGGTGACCGGCGGCGACGCCGGCCCCGGCGGTCGTCAGAGCAGCTTCCGCCGCTTCAGGTAGCCGACCAGGTCGTCGTACATGCCGCCCTCGTTGGCGAACATCGCCACGTTGCGGGCGGTGGCGAACCACGGCTTCGTGGAGGGGCGCACGTCCTTCAGCGCCCGGTCGAAGTCGCGCTGCTCGATCATCCGTACCTCGCCGCGCCGGATCGAGTCGGCCATCGCGTACTCGGCGGCCGACTCGCACAGGTGGGCCAGGTCGGCGCCGGAGAAGTCGTCGGTGGCGGCGACGATCCGGCGTACGTCGATGTTCGCGATCGGCCGGTCCCGCAGGTGGTACTCCAGGATGGAGGATCGGGCCGGCGCGTCCGGCGGGAGGACCAGCACCACCCGGTCGAGCCGGCCCGGCCGGCGCAGCGCCGGGTCTACGTCCCAGGGGGTGTTGGTGGCGGCGAGCACGAAGACGCCCTCGTTGTTCCCCTCCACACCGTCGAGCTCGGCGAGCAGCTGGTTGCCGATCGTCCGCATCCCGCTGGAGGTCACCTTGGAACGCTTGTGCCCGAGCGCGTCGACCTCGTCCAGGAAGAGCACGCACGGCGCGCTCCGCCGGGCGGTCTGGAACAGCTCGTGCAGGTTCCGCTCGGAGTTCCCGATCCACATGTCCAGAACGTCCACGATGGACAGCGAGATGAACTTCGCCCCCATCTCACCGGCGATCGCCTTCGCCAGGAACGTCTTGCCGCAGCCCGGCGGGCCGTAGAGCATCAGGCCACCACGCAAACTCTTGCCGTAGAGCCGGCGCAGCTCGGGATTGCGCAACGGGCCGAGGAAGGCCAGTTCGAGCCGCTCCTTGACCTCGGTCATCCCGCCGACGTCGCCGAGCCGGACGGTGGAGACCTCGACGTCGAACATCCGGTCGGCGTCCCCGGTCACCGGCTCGGGCTCGTCGCCGGCCGGCGAGAAGCGCGGCGGCACCACGTCGGCGAGTTCCTGCTCGTAGGCGGCGAGCGGATCGGCATCGGACCGGCTCGGGCCGCGCGGCGGCGCCGGCCGTGGCTGGTCGGGTGCGGACGTGTCGGGGGCGGGCGTCCCGGGGGCGGCGCCGCCGGGGTCGGGTGCAGACGCACCGGGGGCGCCAGCGCCTAGGGCCCGCTGCATCAGGGCCTGCGCCTGCGGATCGGCCGGGTTCCGGGCCAGCGCCTGCCCGGCGTGCGCGATCGCCTCGGCGGGACGGCCGGAGTCGAGAAGCAGCCCGGCGAGGTGGAGCCGCAGCGGGACGTCCTCCGGGTGCGCGTTGACCGCCGCGGTCAGGCTGTCGATGACGGAATCGGAACTCACAAGACGAGCAGCCTAGACCCCCTGGCCGGCCTCGGCGACACACCTGCAACTTCGGTCTCGGCGGCATCTTCGGTGCCGGTAGATCACCGGTTACCCGCTGTGCTCGGCACGCTCACTCCGGTGAAGGTTTCCCGGGGGTGAAAAGGGGTGTGGACCCGGGACTTGGCCACGCAGAGTAGGGTCACCCGGTGAGCGTACGAGGAGTGCCGGCGGAGCCGATCGGATCGAGCGGCTCGACCGGGGCGAACCGGCTCGATTCGGCGCACCGCCTCGACCCGCTCGATCAGCTCTCGTGACGCGAACGATCAGCGGTGACGCGAAACGAAAGGTGACCGGAGTGACCACCCCAGGCAAGACCCGCGTGGCCATCGTCTTCGGCGGCCGCAGCACGGAGCACGCGATCTCCTGCGTCAGTGCCGGCAGCATCCTCGGCGCCCTCGACCCGGACGAGTACGACGTCGTCCCGGTGGGGATCACCCGGGCCGGCCAGTGGGTGCTCACCGACGGCGACCCGGCCCGGTTCGCCATCACCGACCGGCAACTGCCGGAGATCACGGCCGCGGCCGGCTCCACCGTGGTGCTCCCGGCCGACCCGACCGGGGACGGCCTGATGGTGCTGGACCCCGCACAGGGTCCCCAGGCACTCGCCGGAGTCGACGTCGTCTTCCCGGCCCTGCACGGCGCGTACGGCGAGGACGGCACCATCCAGGGGCTGCTGGAGATGGCCGGCATCCCGTACGTCGGCGCGAACGTCTTCGCCTCGGCGGCGGCGATGGACAAGGAGTTCACCAAGAAGCTGGCGATCGCCGAGGGTATCCCGGTCGGGCCGTACGCGGTGCTGCGCAGCGGGGTCAGCCTGACCGAGGAGGAGAAGGAACGGCTCGGGCTGCCGGTCTTCGTCAAGCCGTCCCGGGCGGGTTCGTCGGTCGGGATCACAAAGGTCTCCGACTGGGCGGATCTCGACGACGCGGTCGCACTGGCCCGGCAGGTCGACCCGAAGGTGCTGGTCGAGGCGGCGATCATCGGCCGGGAGATCGAGTGCGGGGTGCTGGAGGCCGAGGCGGGTGGCGGCCCGGAGGCGTCCCTGCTGGCCGAGATCCGGGTGGCCGAGCACGAGTTCTACGACTTCGAGGCGAAGTACCTCGACGCCAGCGACTTCGACATCCCGGCCGTCCTGCCGGACCGGGTCACCCGGCAGGTGCAGGAGTACGCCTGCCGTACGTTCACCGCGCTGGACTGTGCCGGGCTGGCCCGGGTCGACTTCTTCGTCACACCGGAGCTGGACGTCTATCTCAACGAGATCAACACCATGCCGGGGTTCACGCCCACCTCGATGTTCCCGCAGATGTGGGCGGCAACCGGGCTGGAATACCCCAAACTGGTCAACCGGCTGATCCGGACCGCGCTGCGTCGAGGCACCGGTCTGCATTGACAGTCGTCTGCCCGCCGCCCGTCCGGGGGCGGTCCGTCGGGTCCCGGACCGACCGCCCCGAGTGGGCCGCCGTCCGTCCTGTGTGGGCCGCTGTCCGTCCTGTGCGGGCCGCTGTCCGTCCTGTGCGGGCCGGTTCCGGTCAGCCTTCGGCGCAGCCGCCCGGTATCTCCGGCACCGAGGGCACCGAGGCGACCAGGGACTCCGAGACCGGAGCCGCCCACTGCACCGTCTGCTCCTGCCCGGCCGGCACGCTGAGCCGGACCGGCACCTCACGGTCCACTGTGGTCAACACCAGTCCGCCGTCCCGGTGCTCGGCGAGCCAGCAGACCTTGTTGACCACCCACAGGTCGGGTACGTCCGGCACGTCCGGCTCGGCCACACCGCAGGCGACCGTGACGGCCGGGTCGCCGTACGCGGCGTTCTGCTCCGGACCGGCGGTGACCGGGCGCTGGCCGGCGGTGCGGAGGGTGGCGGGCAGCCGGGACAGCAGGGCGCGGCAGACCGTGGCCGGCCGCTCGGCCAGTACGGGCGCGGCCATCCGCACCGGCGTGCCCGGCTGCGGCGCGGCCGAGGTCGGCGTCGCGGCGGGCGGTCGTACC
This sequence comes from Plantactinospora sp. WMMB782, assembly GCF_049179135.1. Taxonomy (NCBI): domain Bacteria; kingdom Bacillati; phylum Actinomycetota; class Actinomycetes; order Micromonosporales; family Micromonosporaceae; genus Plantactinospora; species Plantactinospora sp. WMMB782. The sequence goes on from NZ_JBMHMC010000007.1 coordinate 4,603,444, forward strand.
GGATCCGGCCTGAGCTGGCCGAAGAGCAGCACCGCTACGAGGGCTGTCAGCGGCAGGGCGACCACCGTCGCCCAGAGCGCCGCCTGGCGGGTGGTCTTGTCCGACGCGTCCGGCCGGTCGGATTCGGTGGTCTTGTCCGCCGCGTCCGGCCGGTCGGACCTGGTGCTCCGGATCACTTACAACCGGACCACGGAGCAGGTGAGCGTACGGGTGATGCCGGGCACCAACTGCACCTTGCTGACGATCATGTTGCCCAGCTCGTCGACGGTGTGTGCCTCGGTCAGCACGACCACGTCGTACGGGCCGGTGACGGCGTCGACGCGGACGACTCCGGGAATATCCGAGATGTGCGCGGCCACGTCACGTGCCCTTCCGACCTCGGTCTGGATGAGGATGTACGCCTGGACCACTACCCGCCTCCCGTCCGCCGCCGAGCGGCTAGACCGTGAAAATACCGTACGGAGCAGGTCGGATCCCGATCGGTGGTCGGAGGAGACACGATGAGCGATCGAAGCGGCCGACCCGGCGCGGGTGCGGTGCCGGGTCCGGAGGTACCCGGAGACCGGCGACCCGGACCGGGGACGGAACCGACCGTCCCGGCCGCCGAGCCGGCCCGGAGGTCGGCGTGAGCGTCGCGCGGGCCGGTGAGTTCGGCCTGATCGCCCGGGTGACCGCCCGGCTCGGCACCGGACCCGCCACGCTGCTCGGCCCCGGCGACGACGCGGCGCTGGTGCACGCTCCCGACGGCCGGGTGGTGGCCTCCACCGACGTACTCGTCGAGGGGCGGCACTTCCGCCGGGACTGGGCGGGTGCGGTGGACATCGGGCACCGGGCGGCGGCGGCGAACCTGGCCGACGTCGCGGCGATGGGTGCGGTGCCCACCGCGCTGCTCGTCGCGCTCTGCATGCCACCCGACCTGGAGGTGCGGTGGGCGGAGGAGCTGGCCGACGGCCTGGCGGCGGAGGCGGCCCGGGTCGGGGCGAGCGTGGTCGGCGGGGACATGTCGGCAAGTCCCACCCTGACCATCGCGGTGACCGCCCTCGGCGACCTCGGCGGCCAGCCCCCGGTGCTGCGTGGCGGGGCGCGGGCCGGTGACGTCGTGGCGCTCGCCGGCCGGCTCGGCTACGCCGCCGCCGGCTACACCGTGCTGTCCCGCGGGTTCCGCACCCCGAAGGTACTTGTCGAGGCGTACCGGCGGCCGGAGGTGCCGTATCCGGCCGGTCCGGCGGCGGCCCGGTTCGGTGCCACCGCCATGATCGACATCTCGGACGGGCTGCTCAACGACCTCGGGCACGTGGCGACCGCCAGTCGGGTCGGCATCGACCTGCTCGGCGGCGCGTTCGAGGTGCCGGAGCAGATGCGGGACGCGGCACACGCGCTCGGGGTGGACCCGCTGGCCTGGGTGCTCGGTGGTGGCGACGACCACGCGCTGGTGGCGACGTTCCCGGAGGACCAGCCGCTGCCGGGCGGCTTCCGGCTGATCGGTCACGTGGTGCACGGGGCCGGAGTGACCGTGGACGGGCGGGCGTACAAGGGCTCGGGCGGCTGGGAGCACTTCCGCTGACCGGTCCGCCGGGGCGCGCGGCCCGCAGCCGGCCGGACCCGAGGGTGGTAGGTAAGGGGCGGGCGCGGGGTCGTACCCTTCACCGCGTGACTGAGCTGGACATCCGGGTCGTACCCTACGACTCCCCGGTCGCGCAGCGGCTGGTCGTCTCCGCGCTGACCGACCTGGCACGGCGGTACGGCGGCGACGAGGGCGACGAGACTCCGGTGGCGGCGAGCGAGTTCCGCCCGCCGGCCGGGGCGTTCCTGGTGGCGTACCTGGCCGAGGTGCCGGTCGGCTGCGCGGGATGGCGCACCCACGGCGACACCGGCGAGGTGGCCGAACTCAAGCGGATGTACGTCGCCCCGCAGGCTCGCGGTCGCGGTGTCGCCCGGCGGGTGCTCTCGGCGGTCGAGGACTCCGCCCGGGAACACGGGCGCCGCCGGTTGATCCTGGAGTGCGGCGACCGGCAGCCCGAGGCGATCGCCCTCTACCAGAGCAGCGGCTACCAGCGAATCCCGGACTTCGGCTACTACCGCGACGCGCCCGGCGTGCTCTCCTTCGGCCGTACCCTCTGAGCACGGCGAAGGCCGTATCCCTGAACACCCTCACCTGAGCACGGCGAAAGCCGCCGGAGCGATGTGCTCCGGCGGCTTTCCGTGCTTTCGGTTGCCCAGGCTCAGGCGCGGGTGACCTTGCCCGCCTTGATGCACGAGGTGCAGACCTTGAGCTTGCGGGTCGTGCCGCCACCCGCCGGGGTCCGCACCGACTGGATGTTCGGGTTCCAGCGACGGTTGGTCCGCCGGTGCGAGTGGGACACGTTGTGGCCGAAGCCAGGCCCCTTGCCACAGATGTCGCACACGCTAGCCACGGGATACTCCTGGGATTGATCGTCGTCAGGTTGCCGGCAGGGTGCTGGCCGGGCAACCTGGCCAGGGTACCCGATGGTCTGCCCGCCCGGCGAATCGGCTCCGCGGCGTCCCGGTCGGGCAGCCGTCGCGACGGCGCCGACCGGCAGCGGTGCCAGCGGGGCGTCAGGGTACGCCAGTAGGCTTCTCGCCGTGCTGGAGACCCTCGACGCCGCGGCCCTGCACCGGTGGTGTGCGGGCGGGCTGGCCGCGCTCAAGCGGCACCAGGACGAGATCAACCAGCTGAACGTCTATCCGGTTCCCGACGGCGACACCGGCACCAACCTGGTGCTCACGATGACCTCCGCCGAGCAGGCACTCCGGATGGAGCGGGAGGATCCGGGCAGCCACCACCGGCCGGCACACGCCCGGGTGCTCCGGCTGCTGGCCCGGGGCGCGCTGCTCGGAGCCCGGGGCAACTCGGGCGTGATCGTCTCGCAGATCCTGCGCGGCCTGGCCGACGCGCTCGGCGAGACCCCCGAGGTCCGGGGCCGGGCCCTCGCGGCGGCGCTGCGGGTGGCCAGCACGGCGGCCTACGGTGCGGTGGCCGAGCAGGTGGAGGGGACCGTACTCAGTGTCGTCGACGCCGCCGCGACCGCCGCCGAACGGGCCGACACCGACGATCTGGCGGCGGTCACCCGGGCCGCCGCGGCCGCCGCCGCCGAGGCGTTGGCGCGTACCCCGGAGCAGTTGCCGGCGCTGGCCCGGGCCGGCGTGGTGGACGCCGGCGGGCGCGGGCTCTGCGTCCTGCTGGACGCGCTGGTCGAGGTGGTCACCGGTGCCGCTCCGGACCGGCCCGGCGCCAACCCCGCACCGCCGCGCCGGCCGCTGGCGGCGGCCCGGGAGACCGGCTCGTCCGAGTACGCCTACGAGGTGCAGTTCCTGCTCGACGCCGACCTCGCGGCGGTACGCCGGCTGCGCACCGAGCTGGCCCGGCTGGGCGACTCGCTGGTGGTGGTCGGGGACGAGGCGGACCCGGCCGGCAGGTCGACCTGGAACGTGCACGTGCACGTCAACGACGTCGGCGCGGCCATCGAGGCCGGGGTGCTGGCCGGCCGGCCGTACCAGATCACGGTCACCCGGTTCGAGGACCATCTTCCCGAGGCGGCCCCGGTGGAGGCGGCCGGGGCGGACACGCCGGAGCGCGCGGCGGTGGTGGTCGCGTCCGGGCCCGGCCTGGCCGCGATCTTCGAGGCCGAGGGCGCGACCGTACTGGATGGCAACCCGTCGGCCGGGGAGCTGCTCGCGGCGGTCCGGTCCACCGGCGCGTCCCGGGTGGTGGTGCTGCCGAACGACCCGAACACCCAGGCGGTGGCCCGGATCGCGGCCGAGGAGGCGCAGCGGTTCGGGATCTCGGTGAGCGTGGTGCCGACCCGTTCCCCGGTGCAGGCGCTGGCCGCGCTCGCCGTCCGGGACCCGGCCCGCCGGTTCGCCGACGACGTGATCGCGATGGCCGAGGCGGCCGGCGCCTGCCGGTACGCCGAGGTCTGCCACGCCGGCCGGGAGGCGCTGACCGTCGCCGGCCGCTGCCAGCCGGGCGACGTGCTGGGGCTGGTGGACGGCGAGGTGCACCTGATCGGCGGCGACCTGGTGCGGACCTGCGCCGCGCTGCTCGACCGGATGCTCGGCGGCGGTGGCGAGCTGGTCACCCTGCTGCTCGGCGCCGACGCCCCGGACGAGCTGGCCGAGCTGCTCCGGGCACATCTCGCCCGCCGCTGGCCCTTCGTCGAGGTGCACCACTACGCGGGCGGGCAGCCGTTCTACCCCCTGCTGGTGGGCGTCGAGTGACCCCGCCGGGGAAAGCCGGTGGACGGCGCCGGTCCGCACCGCGCCGCCGGTCCGCAGTGCGCCGCCGGTCCGCAGTGCGGTGCCGTCTCGGACCGACTGCGGTGCCGGTCCGGGCTGCGGTGCCGGTCCGGGCTGCGGTGCCGTGCCGGTGGAGGACCGATGGATGACAGCGCTCGTGGGGGGCTGATGACAGCGAACGAACCGACCTCGGCCGCGACGGCGGCGACGCCGGTCGGGCTGGAGACGCCGCTGCGCAAGCTGGTCGGGGAGAAGACGGCGAAGGCGCTGGCCGGCCACCTGGCGCTGGAGACGGCCGGCGACCTGCTCTACCACTTCCCCCGTCGCTACGACGAACGGGGCGAGCACACCGACATCCGCTCCCTGGAGGTCGGCGAGCAGGTCACCGTGCTGGGCCAGGTGCAGCGGACGGCGGTCCGGCCGATGCGCCAGCGCCGGGGAAACCTCCTGGAGGTGACCGTCGGGGACGGCTCCGGCGGCGTACTTACGCTCACCTTCTTCGGCAACCAGGTGTGGCGGGAGCGGGACCTCAGGCCCGGCCGGTGGGGGATGTTCGCCGGCAAGGTCACCGAGTTCCGGGGCAAGCGGCAGCTCAACGGACCGGACTACGTGCTGCTCGGCGACGGTGGTGGCGACGGCGGCGACGGTGGCCAGCCGGGCGGCGGCGGCGAGCTGGGCGAGGAGATCGAGGAGTTCGCCGGGGCGCTGATCCCGGTCTACCCGGCCGCCGCGGCGGTGCCGACCTGGGTGATCGCCCGCTGTGTCCGGGTGGTGCTGGACACGGTCGCGCCGCCGGAGGACCCGCTGCCGGCGACGCTGCGGGCCACCCGCAACCTGGTCGGGCTGGCCACCGCACTGCGTGAGATCCACCGGCCGGCGAGCAAGGAGGAGCTGTACCGGGCCCGGCACCGGTTGAAGTGGGACGAGGCGTTCGCCCTGCAACTGACCCTGGTGCAGCGCAAGCACCGGGCGGCGGCCTGGCCGGCCAGGCCCCGCCCGCGACGCGAGGGCGGGCTGCTCACCGCGTTCGACGGGCGGCTGCCGTACGAGCTGACCGACGGGCAGCGCAGGGTCGGCGAGGAGGTCGCCGCCGACCTGGCCACCGCGCATCCGATGCACCGCCTGCTCCAGGGCGAGGTCGGCTCCGGCAAGACCGTCTGCGCGCTGCGGGCGATGCTCCAGGTGGTCGACGCGGGCGGCCAGGCCGCGCTCCTGGCCCCGACCGAGGTACTCGCCGCACAGCACTACCGGGGCATGCTCGACCTGCTCGGCCCGCTCGGCCGGGCCGGCGAGCTGGACGGCGACCCGGAGGGCACCCGGCTGGCCCTGGTCACCGGCTCGCTCGGCGCGGCGGCCCGGCGCAGGGCACTGGAGACCGTCGCGGCCGGAGAGGCCGGCATCGTCGTCGGCACCCACGCCCTGCTCTACGAGGGCGTCGACTTCGCCGACCTCGGGCTGGTGGTGGTGGACGAGCAGCACCGGTTCGGGGTCGAGCAGCGGGACGCGCTGCGGGCCAAGGCCGAGCAGCCGCCGCACGTGCTGGTGATGACGGCGACGCCGATCCCGCGCACCGTGGCGATGACCGTCTACGGCGACCTGGAGATCTCCACCCTCTCCGAGTTGCCGCGCGGCCGGTCGCCGATCGCCTCGCACGTCGTACCGGCGGCGGAGAAGCCGGCGTACCTGGACCGGGCCTGGCGCCGGCTGCGTGAGGAGGTGGCCGCCGGGCACCAGGCGTACGTGGTCTGCCCGCGGATCGGTGACCAGGCGGCGACCGCCGAGGAGGTGGGCGCGGTCGGCGAGGACGGTCGGCGCCCCCCGCTGGCGGTCGCCGAGGTGGCACCGCTGCTCGCCGAGGGTCCACTGCACGGCCTGCGGATCGGCGTACTGCACGGCCGGTTGCCGGCCGACGAGAAGGACTCGGTGATGCGTACCTTCGCGGCCGGCGAACTGGACGTGCTGGTGGCGACCACGGTGATCGAGGTCGGTGTGGACGTGCCGAACGCCACCGTGATGATCGTGCTCGACGCGGACCGGTTCGGCGTCTCCCAACTGCACCAGTTGCGCGGCCGGGTCGGCCGTGGTTCGGCCGCCGGTCTCTGCCTGCTGGTCAGCGAGGCCGTGGAGGGTACGCCGGCCCGGGAACGGCTGGACGCGGTCGCCTCCACCACCGACGGTTTCCGGCTGGCCGAACTCGACCTGGAGCAGCGGCGGGAAGGCGACGTCCTCGGCGCCACCCAGTCGGGGCGGCGCTCGCACCTGCGGCTGTTGTCGCTGCTGCGCGACACGGAGCTGATCCGGGACGCCCGGGTCGAGGCGATCACCCTGGTGGAGGAGGATCCGGAGCTGGACCGGCATCCGGCACTTGCCGCCTCGGTGGCGGCGCTGGTCGACGAGGAACGCGCCGAGTACCTGGAGAAGGGCTGACCCGGAAACCGGCCGAGTCTGGTGATCTGAACGCCGAGGGCGCGCCGACCGTTTCCGGTCGACGCGCCCTCGGTGTCACTCAGTCGTGCGCTGAACTGCCTGGTTGCGGTTGCGCGATCAGGCGGTGAAGGTCACCCGACGGCGGCGGGCCATGATGAACAGGAACACGCCGAGTCCGAGCAGGGCCAGGGCGCCTGCGGCGATGCCGCCGGCGGCGGCACCCGTCACCGGCAGGCCGGGCTCCTCGCCACCGCCACCGCCACCGCAGTTGGCCGGCTTCTCGAAGGTCGCCTCCAGCGGCTCCAGGTCGAGCTCGGGGAAGACGATCGTCGCGGTGGTGGCGTCGCCCGCCTCGAAGGTGACGACGACCGGCTCCTTGTTGCCCGCCGGCACCGACACGGTCTTGGTCTCACCCGCGTAGGTCACCTCGGCCTTGAGCGGGGTGTTGCCCTCCGGGTTCAGCACCCCGACGGCGTAGGTCTCGCAGTCGGCGTGGACCAGGACCTCCGGCAGCTCGCAGTCCTCCGGACGCTGCCAGCCGCCCTTCTTGGTCTCGAAGCCGTCGGCGGTGACGACGATCTCGGCGGCGTGCTCGGCCGGCACCTCGACGGTGTCGCCCGCGCCGGCCTCGACCTTGACCTTCTTGACCCACTCACCGGCGGTGACGGTGAACTCGACCGGGTACTTGCTGGTCTTTCCGTCGTTGCTCAGCTTGACCGCGACGCTGCCGTCACAGCTCGACACGAAGTCGGCGGCGGGCTGCTGGCAGGCCTTGGTGCCGCCGTTGTACCAACCGGCCGGACCCTTGGACCGGTTGCCGGGCGCACCCGGGCTGCCGAGCTTCTTGTTGCCGTAACGCGGGCCGCCCTCGACGATCTCCTTGATGATCTCGGACTCGTCGCCCCAGATCAGGTCGACCTGGGTGTTGCAGTCCGGCACCTCCACCTGAAGATCGATCTTCGTGGTGCCGGCCTTGATGACGTCGGTGTCCTGCGCGAAGAGGTACTGCGGGACGTCGAACTGCGGGCGCGGGGCGAAGTAGGAGACCAGGGTGAAGGGCTGCGAAGCCTCACCGCAGAGCGGCAGGTTGCCCTCCAGCTCGACCGTGGCCTTGCCGCCAGGGCCGTCGAAGGTGTGCTTGAACTGGGCCTTGGCCGCGTCCACACAGACCGGCGGCTGCTCGCCACAGGTCCTGTTGCCGAGGTTGACCTTGCCGTCGCGGCTGTCGTCGGTGGTCAGCTCCAGGACGGTCTTGCCGCCCTTGCTCCACTTCATCGACATCCGCATCTTGGCGAAGCCGGTAGTGGTGCCGGGAACCTTCTGGGTGACGGTGACCGAGTCGCCTTCCTTGCCCTTCTTGCGCAGCACCGGCTGCGCGGTGTCGGCGTTGCCGTCCTGGCCGATCCTGGTGAGCACCTTGCCCTCGGCGGTCGTCACGTCCGTGTCGGGGGTGCTCGTGATGCCGAGGATGGTGGCGGTCTTGTCCCGCTCGCTGTGCGAGATGGTCCAGGTGATGACCTTTTCGTTGGACCCCGGCGGGCACACCACCGTGCCCTTGATCTCAGGATGATGGGCGCTCGCTGGCGCGGCCATGGACAGTGCCGCGCCGAGGCCGACGACCACGGCCCCGATGATGGCGAGCGGCCGCCGGAGCGGCAGCTTAGGACGGATCACGCGTGCTCCTGGGAGATGAGGGCGTCAGGGTACGACGTGGGGTGACAAGCAGGGGCGCCGTTGGGGGTGGCGCTCGACCTGCGAGAACTGCCTCCCCGACGTCGTAGGCCGGCAAGACGCAGCCGGCACAGCGCACGACCTTAGCGATTACGGTGGTACAGGAACACCCTTCAGGGTCCGCTAACGATGATGTTGTCAATTCGAGATGATTGATGCACTAGGGGTAGTGAAGCTATCTCCCTCGGTGCGCGCGGCGTGCCCGTTCGTCCGGTGCCGATGATCGGAAAGCCGGTGCCGCCGGTCGGAAGGCTGTCGCGGTCCGGCTGAAGGGTGCGGTCCGGCTGAGGTGTCTCGCCGCACGCCCGAAGGGTTTCGTGGTCGCCAGGGGGTGAACCGGCACGGTTGCCATGTGGCGAACCGGCCCGGGCGGCGGGTCGCGTAGCGTCGCTGTCATGCGGGAGACGTCCATGCCGGGGGTGCCGGGATGACCCGGATCGTGGCGGGGGTGCTCGGTGGCCGCCGGATCGCCGCGCCGCCCGGTGGGCGTACCCGGCCGACGAGTGACCGGGTCCGGGAGGCGCTGTTCAGCGCGATCGAGGCGAGCACCGAACTGGCCGGTGCCCGGTTCCTCGACCTCTACGCCGGATCCGGGGCGGTCGGGCTGGAGGCGCTGTCCCGGGGTGCCGCGCACGTGCTGCTGGTCGAGTCCGACGCCAGGGCCGCCCGGACCATCCGGGAGAACCTCGCCGCGCTGCGCCCGGGCCGGGACGGCCCGACCGACGGCACCGCCCGGCTGGTCACCGGCAGGGCGGCCCAGGTGCTCGGCACCCCACCCGAGGGCGGCGCGTACGACGTGGTCTTCGCCGACCCGCCGTACGCCGTACCCGATGCGGAGCTGGCGGTGGTCCAGGCCGCGCTGCGCGACCAGGGCTGGCTGGCCCCGGACGCCCTGCTGGTGATCGAGCGGTCCAGCCGGACTCCGGCGGTGGACTGGGTGCAGGGGATCACTGCGCAGCGCAGCCGCCGGTACGGCGAGACCACTCTTTGGTACGGTCGCCGATCGTGAGACGTGCGGTCTGTCCCGGCTCCTTCGATCCGGTCACCAACGGTCACCTCGACATCATCGGCCGGGCGAGCCGGCTCTTCGACGAGGTGATCGTCGGCGTGCTGATCAACGAGTCCAAGCGCGGGCTGTTCACCGTCGACGAGCGGATCGACATGCTCCGCGAGGTGACCGGCTCCTACGGCAACGTCCGGGTGGAGGCGTTCCAGGGCCTGCTCGTCGACTTCTGCCGGGCCCAGCAGGCCGGCGTCGTGGTGCGCGGGCTGCGCGCGGTGAGCGACTTCGACTACGAGTTGCAGATGGCCCAGATGAACATCGGGCTGGCCGGCGTCGAGACCCTCTTCATGCCCACCAGCCCACTGCACTCGTTCCTCTCGTCCAGCCTGGTCAAGGACGTGGCGAAGTGGGGCGGCGACGTCTCGCCGCACGTGCCGGACGTGGTCCGCGAGCGGCTGCGCGAGCGACTCGTCCGCCCCGGCTCCTGACCGCACCCACCGGCCACCGCGCCGAGCGGCGCCCCGCGGCCACCGCGGGACATCGCCCGGCCGCCGCCGCGCAGGGCGCCGGCGCAGCCGTCGGAGCCGGGGGCGGCGGCGCTACCGGCCAGCTCCGGGCCTCCGGCGACGCGCCGGTTCCGGGTCGATCAGCGGCCGGGTACGGACCGCACCGCATCATTGGTTGAGCAGTAATCCGGTCCGACACCCCATCATGTATGTCGACCGAAGCAACGACGGGAGTGAGGTACCGGTGGACCCGCTCGATCGCATAGACGAGATCATCGGCATGGTGGAGACGGCGCGATCCGTCCCGATGTCCCGCAACAACGCCATGGTCGACCGCGCCGAGATGATCGGTGCCCTTGAGGAACTGCGCGTCGAGCTGCCTGTCGAACTGCGCCGGGCGGCGGCGCTGCTCGAAGAGCGCGACAAGATCATGGACGCCGGCAAGCGCGAGGCGGACCGGATCATCAGCGAGGGCGAGGCGGAGCACGCCCGGCTGGTCTCGGTGAACGAGATCACCGTCTCCGCCGAGCACGAGGGCGCCCGGATCGTCGCGGAGGCCCGGGCCGAGGCGCAGCGGCTGCGCGAGGAGGTCGACGACTACGTCGACACCGCGCTGGCCAACTTCGAGCAGTTCCTGACCCGGGCGCTCGCCTCCATCGAGCGGGGCCGGGACAAGATGCACGCGCTGCGCGAGATCGGCACCTTCGCGGGGGAGGAGAACGAGCGCCCGCTGCCGTTCTGAGCGCGGTGTCCGGAACGGCGGCCCGTCCGCCGGCGCCCGACCCCGCGCGGCTCGGCGACGGACGGAACGGCCCTCGGGCGGGACGGCGCCGGCCCCGGCGGGGCCCGGCGGGCTCGCCCCGGTTCGACGCTAAGCCCGCTGCTCAGGTAACCTGTTTCGTCGGCCACGCACAGGCCGGAGTCTGACTATGCCCAAACATCTGCCGACCCACCTCAACCCCAGGTCGCCGCTGGTCCTCGACACGAGGGACCTGCCGCGCCGACCTGGAGTGCTGCGTGCGGTCAGTCGGACGGTGGCGGCACCGGCGGACCTCGGCGTGGAGCTGATCGGCGTGCCGGAGGGCGCGGACCTGAGCCTCGACCTGAGACTCGAGTCGGTGTCCGAGGGCGTACTCGTCTCGGGGACCGTCACCGGTCCAATCGAGGGCGAGTGCGGCCGTTGCCTGCGCCCGATCACGGACTCGCTGACCGTCCCGATCCAGGAGCTGTACGCCTACGAGCACAGCACCACGGACGAGACGACCGACGAGGACGAGGTGGGCCGGATGCAGGGCGATCTGATCGACCTGGAGCCGGCACTGCGGGACGCGGTGGTGCTCGCACTTCCGACCAACCCGGTGTGCCGGGAGGACTGCCCAGGACTGTGCCCCGAGTGTGGGGTGCACTGGGACGAGCTGCCGGCTGAGCACAGCCATGAGCAGGTCGACCCGCGCTGGGCGGGCCTGTCGCAACTGACCCGTCAAGAGGAGTAGGAAGAACCGTGGCCGTCCCCAAGCGCAAGATGTCGCGCAGCAACACCCGGTCCCGCCGGGCGCAGTGGAAGACCACGGCGGTCGCGACCGTGGCCTGCCCGCAGTGCAAGTCGCCGAAGCTGCCGCACGCGGCCTGCAGCGTCTGCGGCACCTACAACGGCCGCCAGGTCATCGAGGTCTGACCCGCTGGAACTCGAGTGACGCCACCGACCTCCGGTCCGGCGGCGCACCCGCCCTGGCGACTGCCCGGTGCACCGGCTCCCGCCGACGCCGACCGACAATCGACGGCCGGCGTTCCCGTGGAGCCGGGCACCGTGCGGATCGCCGTCGACCTCCTCGGCGGGGACGATGCTCCCGCCGTCGTGGTTGACGGCGCTCTGCGGGCGCTCCGCGCCGATCCCGACCTGCGTCTTCTGCTCGTCGGCCCCGCCGAGGTGGCCGACGGGCTGATCGCCGTGCTCCGCCCGGCCGACCGGGACCGGGTGGCCGTGCGGCCGGTCCGCGACGTCGCGGCCATGAACGGTGACCCCGCGGCCATCGTCCGCACCGACACCACCATCCAGGCCGCGGTCGCGGCGGTGGTCTCCGGTGCCGCCGACGCGGTGCTCTCGGCCGGTGCCACAGGTGCGACCGTCACGGCCGCGGTACTCGGCTTCGGCCGCTGGCCCGGCGTACGCCGTCCGGCGCTGGTCGCCACCGTGCCCGCCCTGGACGGTTCGGTCGTGCTGCTCGACGTCGGCGGCTCCCTGGAGGCCCGACCGGCCACCCTGGCCCGGCACGCCGTACTCGGTGCGGCCTATGCCGCGGTCACCCACGGGGTGTCGCAGCCCCGGGTCGGGTTGCTGTCGATCGGTACCGAGCCGGGCAAGGGGGACCGGATCCGCCGGGCCGCCGACCCGGTCCTCGCCGAGCAGGCGATGCCGGCCGGTGCCGGCTACGTCGGCCTGGTCGAGGGGTACGACGTGTCGAACGGCCGCCGCGCCGACGTCGTCGTCACCGACGGGTTCACCGGGAACGTCCTGCTGAAGGGGATCGAGGGCGCGTACGCGATGGCCGGCGGCCCGCCCGAGCGCGGCGGGGCACCCCGGGCCGCCGCCCTGCTCGGGGTGGCCGGTGCCGTGGTGGTCTGCCACGGCGCGGCCCGGCCCGACGACGTCGCCTCCGGCATCGCACTCGCCGCCCACCTGCACCGCCGCCGGACGATCCCGGCGGTGTCCGCGCTGCTCGCCGAGTTCACCGCAGCCGCCGGCCGGGCCACCGACACGGAGGTGACCGCGTGAACGGGCCGGACGGGCGCCCCGCGGCCGACAGCGAACCGACCAGCCGGCTCGGGGGTCGGACCTGCCGGCTCGGGGGTCGGACCAGCCGGCTCGGGGGCCGGACCAGCCGGCCCGGGGGCCGGACCTGCCGGCCCGGGGGCCGGAGGTGGCACGGGCACCGGTGGGGCGGGGGAGACCGGTGCGGCGGGCCAGACGGCGTGCGCGAGCGCGTCGAGCGAATCAGCCAGCCCAGCCGTCCGGGTCGTGGCGGCGGGCGAAGCGAGGAGACGGCATGACCAAGGACAAGCGGCGGCGGCCGCCGATCACGCACCTTGAGGCGGCGTTCGGGGTGGCCATGGACCCCGACCTGCTGGAGCGGGCCCTCACCCACCGGTCGTTCGCCTACGAGAACGGCGGCCTGCCGACCAACGAGCGGCTGGAGTTCCTCGGCGACTCGGTGCTGGGCGTGGTGATCACCACCGCCCTGTTCCACAACCACCCGGACCTGCCCGAGGGGCAGTTGGCCAAGTTGCGGGCGAGCGTGGTGAACATGCGGGCGCTGGCCGACGTGGCCCGGCGGCTCGGCCCGGCCGGGCTCGGACCGTACCTGCTGCTCGGCAAGGGCGAGGAGAGCACCGGCGGGCGGGACAAGGCGAGCATTCTCGCCGACACCCTGGAGGCGCTGCTCGGGGCGATCTACCTCCAGTACGGGCTGGACACCGTCGCCATCGTCATCCACCGGCTCTTCGACCCGCTGATGGCCGAGTCGGCGGGCCGGGGAGCCGCGCTGGACTGGAAGACCAGCCTCCAGGAGCTGACCGCCGCGCTCGGGCTGGGGGTTCCGGAGTACCGGATCGACGAGGCCGGGCCGGACCACGCCAAGACCTTCACCGCCTGGGTGGTGGTGGCCGGGCGCAAGTACGGCGGCGCCGACGGTCGCAGCAAGAAGGAGGCCGAGCAGCGGGCCGCCGAGGCCGCCTGGCGGACCCTCTCCGAGCAGCAGAACGAGCCCGTCACGGGCCCGGCCGCTGCCGCCGGTGCGGGGATCGCCGCCGGCCCGGCCGCCGACGGCCCGGTACTGGCCACCGACGGTCCGGTGCCGGCTGCCGACGGCCAGGTGCTGGCCGCCGACGACGCGGGGCTCGCGGTCGAGGGTGCGGGTACGGCCGGCGAGCCGGCCGCCAACTGAACGAAGGTGGCACATGCCTGAGCTGCCCGAGGTGGAGACGGTCCGGGAAGGGTTGTCCCGCTGGGTCACGAACCGGCGGATCGCGGCCGTCGAGGTGCGCCATCCGCGCGCCGTACGCCGGCACCTGCCCGGAGCCGGGCACTTCGCCGCGGTCCTGGCCGGACGGACGATCCTGGCCGCCCGGCGGCGCGGCAAGTACCTCTGGCTGCCGCTGGACAGCGGCGACGCGATCGTCGGACACCTCGGGATGTCCGGGCAACTGCTGGTCCGGCCGACCGAGGCGGCCGACGAGACCCACCTGCGGATCCGGTTCACCTTCGACGACGGCGGCACCGACCTGCGCTTCGTCGACCAGCGCACCTTCGGCGGCCTGGCGGTCTCGGAAGGCGGCGCCACCCTGCCCGGCGAGATCGCGCACATCGCCCGGGACCCGATGGATCCGGAGTTCTCCGACGCCGGGTTCGTGGTCGCGACCCGGCGACGGCGTACCGAGGTGAAGCGGGCGTTGCTCGACCAGACCCTGATCTCGGGGGTCGGCAACATCTACGCCGACGAGGCGCTGTGGCGGGCCGGCCTGCACGGCGCCCGGCCGACCGAGGCGCTGACCGGCCCGGCGGTCAGCCGGCTGCTCGGCCATGTCCGGGACGTACTCGGCGAGGCGATCCAGCAGGGCGGCACCAGCTTCGACGCCCTCTACGTGAACGTCAACGGCGAGAGCGGCTACTTCGACCGTGAACTGAACGTGTACGGCCGGGAGGGCCTGCCCTGCCGCCGCTGCGGTACGCCGATCCGCCGCGAGGCGTTCATGAACCGGTCGTCGTTCAGCTGTCCCCGCTGCCAGCCCCGGCCCCGGGCGGCCCGCCCGGCCCGCTGACGTCCGCCCGCCGGTGGTGGCGGCCCCGGCTACGGCGGGCAGACGTCCCGGCGTACCCCGAGGTCGCGGTCCTTGCGGATCGAGGTGAGGCCGTACCCGACCGACGTACCGCAGAAGTCGTCGGTGGACCCCTGGTACTCCACGTGGAAGACCGGCTTGCCGGCCGCGGTGAACGGCACCAGCCGGCCGCACTCGGTACGCCGTACGCACTCCTCGTTGACCGCGAAGTCGAAGTACGGTTCCAGCGCCAGTACCTGGTCGATGTCGTTCGTCAGGCCGACGGCGAGCCCGGTCTGCCGGGCGAGGTCGGCGATGCGCCGGTTGAAGGCGAGCTGGTCGTCGAAGGTCAGCGGGAAGCCGGAGCGGTGCGCGTAGCCGTCCATCCCCACCGGCAGTACGCCGACGAAACCCTTGCCCCGGCAGAGCCGGAACCGGTCGGCGAGCACCGGTTCCAGGACCGACCACTGCCGGACGTCGAGCCACCGGCCGCGCGGCGCACCGGAGGGCTGGCCGGGTACCCGGGCCGGTGCGCCGAGGACGCCGGCCGGGAACCTTCCCGCGTCCGGGCGGGTCTCCAGGAGGATCCCGACCTCCACGTGACAGACCAGCCGCCGCCCGTCGGCCCGGAGCCGCCGGGCGGTCTCCAGCGTCGTGTCGAAGCCGTCGAGCACGTACACCTGGGCGTCGACCGTCGGGTCGAGTCGACCGGTGAGCTGCCACTGCCAGCTCGGGGTCGGGCCGCCGGGCCAGGGCGGCACCGGGGCGGACCGGTCCAGCAGGGAGCGGCATCCCCCGGTCGGCAGCAGCAGCGCGACCGCGAGGAGCAGTCCGGCGCCCCGGCGCAGCCCGGACACCTCATCCCGCAGCGCTGAACACGCCCGCGCACCCCCTCGTACCGGCCAACGAGCCAGCCCGTACGCCGGGCACGGCGGCGCGGGGAAGTGACCCGGCGGCGATCGGGGTGCGGCTGGTCAGGCGACGGAGCCGAACACCTGGGTCCAGTAGAGCCGGCCGTCGGCCCCGGTGGCCACCCCGACCCCCATCGCCCTGGCGTCGCAGTTGAGGATGTTGGCCCGGTGTCCGGAGCTGTTCATCCAGCCGTCCATCACGGCGGCGGCGTTCGGGTAGCCCATGGCGACGTTCTCGCCGATCGGCCGGTCGTAGCCGGCCCGCCGGGCGCGTTCCACGAAGTCGCTGCCGTCGCTGCCGGTGTGCGACATGTTGGTGTGCTCGCCCTGGTCCTGGCTGTGCAGCCGGGCCGCCTCGGTCAGGTCGCCGTTGAGCGCCACCGCACCGCAGCCGGCGTCGGCGCGCTCGCGGTTGACGATCGCGAGTACCTGCGCCTCCTGGCTGCTTCCGGCGGTGCTCGCGCCGGATCCCGACGACCGGGCCGGTGTGCGCCGGGCGGCCGGGCTGGTCGTCCGGGGCGGCTTGGGCGCCGTGGTGGTGACCTTGGGTTTCGGGGCCGGCCGGGTGGCGGTCGCGGTCGGCGTCGGGGCCGGCTGGCTGGTGGCGGTGGCCGGGTCCGTCGCCGGATCGGTGGGATCCTCGGGACCGGCCGCGTCGACCGCCGGTTGGCCGCCCCGGTTGCCGGCCGGCGCGTCGGCGAGGCTCGGCGGCAGCAGTGCCGCGCCGACGCCGAGGACGCCGAGCAGTGCGGTCACCGCGACACCCAGGCCCACCGGCCCGCGCAGCGGGGTCGGCCGGCGGTGCCGGCCGGCACCGCCCCGGTCGGCTCGCCCGCCGGCGGGGTGGCGGTCGCCGGGACGGTCCCGTCGGCCGGGGGTGCCGTCGGCCTCCCGGCTCAGCTCGAACGCGCCGAGGTCCGCCGGCTCGTCCGCCCAGCGGGCCGCGGCCTGCTGCCGCCGCCCGGTCGGCTCGTCCAGCCAGTCGTGGTCGGGACCGCCACCCTCGCCGGCCGGGCCGGGCTGCCGGGCCGGGCCCGACGGGTCGTCCGGATGACCGGCGCGGGCGGCCGGGTAGGCAGCACCGTTGTCGGGCCGGCTGCTCCAGTCGCCGCCGTCCTCCCAGTCGGTCTGCTCGTTCCACCCCTGCACGCTGCGCCTCCGTTGCCGCCGATTCCCGGTTATCGCCTGGTCGCTGACCGTGCGGACGCTACGGGGCCCGTCCGGCGGGGGCAACGTGGCTAAGGAAGATATAAGAGGGGACCCGCCGGCGGGATCCTGCGGCTGGCCTGGGCCGACGCCGTCGGCGGACATCGACAGGGGCTAGACTCTTCCCGTCCGAACAGCGACCCGGTTCGTGCCCGCGCGGCAAGCCCTCGCTCAGCGAGTGGCCGACGGCACAGCTGGCCCGTGCCCCGGTGAAACTTGACTAAGCCGGGACATCGGCACACTATATAAGTGTCGCCAGTCGCGCCCGACCATGCCCGCGTGAGCCTGCGGGCAGGCAGTCGCGTTCGAGTTGGGCGCGCGTTGGCCGGCCTTTCCGGCAGCGCATTACAAGGAGACGATATGGCGAAGGCCCTCTACGGCCACGTTGGTGCGGCGCCCGACCGGCGCCTCCTCGACGAGGTCACCCGACTGCGTGCCAGGGTTCAGGCACTGGAGTTCGAGACGACGCGGTTGCGTGCCGAGAACGATCGGCTCGCGGCGGCGGCGGCCGAGGCAGACGATCTGCTGCGGCTGGCCGAGCCCGCGCTGACCTGAGCTGCCGGGCGTCGGGAAACCGGCGCCCCCGCCTGACAACTGAATCGCACCAGAAAAAGCGCGCCGACACACCTGTGGCGGCGCGCAGTTCTGTTTCCGGGCAATCACTCGGGGTACGGACGACCCGCAGTCCCCCGGCGGCACCCGCGCCACCAGGGGTGGTCCTCGGCTATCCGATAGGCTGGCCGGCGCGTGCCGCGTCGAGCCGGGCGGCCGGCCCGGGTTACCCTGCGGGTTGACCAGGCTCCCGCCGCGGGCGCGGGCCCTTCCGCCGAGTCCGGGTGCGGCCGGGAGGCTGGCGACCCGGTCGGGACCGCGCCGGAGGAGGGGGAGCGGGACGGCCGGGAAGTGCTGAGTCTGCCCGGTGGCCGCGCCGGACGAGGATCGGGAACGTGTATCTCAAGAGCCTGACGGTGAAGGGCTTCAAGTCCTTCGCCTCCAGCACGACCTTCAAGCTGGAGCCGGGGATCACCTGCGTGGTGGGCCCGAACGGCTCGGGCAAGTCCAACGTCGTCGACGCGATCGCCTGGGTGCTCGGCGAGCACAGTGCCAAGGCGCTGCGCGGCGGCAAGATGGAGGACGTGATCTTCGCCGGCACCGCCGGCCGGGCGCCGCTGGGTCGGGCCGAGGTCACCCTGACGATCGACAACACCGACGGCGCGCTGCCGATCGACTACACCGAGGTGTCGATCACCCGTCGGATGTTCCGGTCCGGCGAGAGCGAATACGAGATCAACGGGGACTCCTGCCGGCTCCTGGACATCCAGGAACTCCTCTCCGACTCCGGCATCGGCCGGGAGATGCACGTCATCGTCGGACAGGGCCAGCTCGACGCCGTACTGCACGCGAAGCCGGAGGACCGGCGGGCCTTCATCGAGGAGGCGGCGGGCGTACTCAAACATCGCAAGCGCAAGGAGAAGGCCCTGCGCAAGCTCGACGCGATGCAGGTCAACCTGAACCGGTTGACCGACCTCACCGCCGAGCTGCGCCGGCAGCTCAAGCCGCTGGGCCGGCAGGCCGAGGTGGCCCGGCGGGCCCAGGGCATCCAGGCCGACCTGCGGGACGCCCGGCTGCGGCTGCTCGCCGACGACCTCGCCACGCTCCGCTCGACCCTGGACAAGGAGATCGCCGACGAGGCGGCCCTGCGGCAGCGCCGCGAGCAGGTGGAGGCCGAACACACCGAGGTGCAGTCCCGGCTCGCCGAGTTGGAGGAGGCGCTGGCCGAAGACGCCCCGCTGCTGGCCCGCGCCCAGGAGACCTGGTACAAGCTCTCCGCGCTCAGCGAGCGGTTCCGCTCCACCGAGCAGCTCGCCCGGGAGCGGTTGCGCCACCTCAGCGCCACACCGGACGACGAGCGCCCCGGCCGGGACCCGGACCGGCTCGAAGCCGAGGCCGAGGAGGTCCGGGCGCACGAGGAGGAGCTGCGCGCTGCGCTCACCGAGGACCAGATCCGGCTGGCCGAGGCGGTGGAGAGCCGCCAGCAGCTCGAACGGCAGCTCGCCGAGGCGGAACGGGCGCTGGTCGCCGCCGCCAAGGCGATCGCCGACCGGCGGGAGGGGCTGGCCAAGCTGACCGGGCAGGTCAACTCGGCGCGGGCGCGTACCGGCTCGGCGGCCGAGGAGATCGAACGGCTCGCCGCCGCGCACGCCGACGCGCAACTGCGGGCCGAGCAGACCCAGGCCGAACTGGACGCCGTCGCCGAGCAGTCCTCGGAGGCGGACCGCGACAACGTCGAGTTCGACGCCCGGCACGCCGAGGCGGTCGCCGCCCAGGAGGAGGCCGCGGCCCGGGTGCGTACCCTCTCCGACGCCGAACGGGCCGCCGAGAAGGACGCGGCGACCTGGAAGGCCCGGGAGGAGGCGCTGGCGATGGGGTTGCGCCGCAAGGACGGCGCCGGGGCGCTGCTGGCCCGCGCCGACCAGGTGCCGGGGCTGCTCGGCAGCCTGGCCGGGCTGCTCACCGTCGCGCCCGGGCACGAGGCGGCGTTGGCCGCCGCGCTCGGTTCGCTCGCCGACGCGGTGGCGGTGGCCGGGGTGGACGAGGCGGCCGAGGCGATGCGCTGGCTGCGGATCCAGGACGCCGGCCGGGCCGAGCTGCTGGTCGGCGGGCAGGCCGGGCCGGGCATGATCGGCTCGCCGGAGGCGCTCCGCCCCGCCCTGCCGGACGGCGCACGCTGGGCACCCGACCTGGTCGGCTGCCCCGACGAGGTACGCCCGGCGGTACACCGGGCACTGCGCGACGTCGTACTCGTCGACACGCTTGAGGCGGCGACCCGGCTGGTGGCCGGCAACCCCGAACTGCGCGCGGTGACCGCCGACGGTGACGTGGTCGGCGGGTACGCGGCGGCCGGCGGTTCGGCCAAGGCGCCGAGCTTCCTGGAGGTGCAGGCCGCCGTCGAGGAGGCCCGGACCAACCGGGCGACCGCCGAGCAGACCATCGCCGAGCTGCGCGAACAGCTCGGCGAGGCCCGCGAGGAGGTGGCGGAACGCAAGCAGCAGGTGGCCGCCGCCGCGGCGGTGAAGCGGGACGCGGAGGGGCAGCGCAACGCCGCCGCCCGCCGGCTCGCCGAGCTGGGCGCCGCCGCCCGGTCGGCCAAGGCCGAGATGGACCGGCTGGCCGAGTCGCGGGGGCGGGCCGAGCAGGCCCGGGAGCGGGACCTCGCCGGGCTGGCCGAGCTGGAGGAGCGGCTCCGGCTGGCTGAGTCGACCCCGATCGACGCCGACCCGTCCACCGAGGAGCGGGACGAGCTGGCCGCGTACCTGCCGCAGGCCCGGCAGAACGAGATGGAGGTCCGGCTGGCGGTGCGTACCGCCGAGGAGCGGGTCGCCTCGATCGCCGGCCGGGCCGACTCGCTGGCCCGGCAGGCCGCCGCCGAACGGGCCGCCCGGGAGCGGGCCGCCGCCCGGCGGGCCGCCCGGGCCCGGGGCGCCACGATCGCCCGCGCCGTCGAGTTCGGCGCCCGGGAGGCGCTGACCCGGCTCGCGGTCTCACTGGCCTCGGCCGAGCAGACCCGGGACGAGGTCGCGGCCGCCCGGTCCGCCCGCGAGGCCGAACTCCAGGAGGTACGCGGTGCGGCCAAGCGGCTCGGCGCCGACCTGGAGCGGCTGACCAGCGCGGTGCACCGGGACGAGGTGGCCCGGGCCGAGCAGCGGCTGCGGATCGAGCAGTTGGAGGCGAAGGCGGCCGAGGACTTCGGGCTGGACGTGGAGACGCTTGTCGCCGAGTACGGCCCGCAGCAGCCCGTACCGCCCAGCCAGGCCGAGATCGCCGCCGCCGAGCGGGACGAGCGGCCGGTGCCGGAGCCGGTGCCGTTCGACCGGCCGGTGCAGGAGAAGCGGGCCGCCAAGGCAGAACGCGAGCTGGCCCTGCTCGGCAAGGTCAACCCGCTGGCCCTGGAGGAGTTCGCCGCCCTGGAGGAGCGCTACAAGTTCCTCTCCGAGCAGCTCGAGGACCTCAAGGCGACCCGCAAGGACCTGCTCACCGTGGTCAAGGACGTGGACGACCGGATCCTGGAGGTCTTCGCCAGCGCCTACCACGACACCGCCCGGGAGTTCGAGCAGGTCTTCACCGTGCTCTTCCCCGGCGGCGAGGGCCGGCTGGTGCTCACCGACCCGGAGGACCTGCTCACCACCGGCGTCGAGGTCGAGGCCCGGCCGCCGGGCAAGAAGATCAAGCGGCTGTCGCTGCTCTCCGGCGGTGAGCGGTCGCTGACCGCCGTGGCGATGCTGGTGGCGATCTTCCGGGCCCGGCCCAGCCCGTTCTACATCATGGACGAGGTCGAGGCGGCGCTTGACGACGTCAACCTGGGCCGGCTGATCACCCTGATGGCCCAGTTGCGGGAGAAGAGCCAGCTCATCGTGGTCACCCACCAGAAGCGGACGATGGAGGTGGCCGACGCCCTGTACGGGGTCACCATGCGCAGCGGCGTCACCCAGGTGATCAGCCAGCGGCTCGGCAACGAGGAGGACTGAATGGCCCGGCGGGAACGCCCGACCGCCCTGCTGGTGGACCTGGACGGGGTGCTCCGCCGCTGGGACCCGGAGACCGGTGCCGCCGTCGAGCGCCGGTACGGGCTGCCGGCCGGGGCGCTCTACGACACGGCGATGCGGTGGTCGCTGCTGCAACCGGCGGTCACCGGTCGACTCAGTCACGCCGGCTGGCTGGAGGGGGTCGTCGAGGCGCTCGCCGAACCGGCCGGCGGGGCGGAGCGGGCCCGGTCGGCGGTGCAGGAGTGGCAGGCCGACCGGGGCAGTGTCGACCCGGACGTGCTCGGCTTCGTCCGGGAGGTACGCGCCGCCGGGATCCGGGTCGGGCTGGCCAGCAACGCCACCGACCTGCTCGACGCCGACCTGGCGCTGCTCGGCCTGACCGACGAGGTGGACGTGGTGGTCAACTCCTCGACGCTGGGCGTGGCCAAGCCGGCCAAAGAATACTTCCAGCAGGCCTGCCTGGCTCTCGGCGCCCCGCCGGCCCAGGTGCTCTTCGTGGACGACTCGGACCGGTCGGTCCGGGGCGCCCGGGTGGCGGGGCTGTCGGCGTACCGGTGGAACGGGCCGGCGGACCTGCGCTACCTGCGCGCCGCGCTGGGCCGGTGAGCGGCCCCGGCCGGCGGGTACCCGCGGGGTGGCCGCTGGCCGGTATCGTCGTCCGCTGTGTCCTCGCCTAAACGTCTCGGGTTCGTGCTCGTCGGTGCCGCCCTCGCCCTGGTGCTGGTGGTCGGTCTGGCCACGGTCGTCGGGCTGAGGATCCGGCGCGACGCCCGGTACGGGACCGTCCTGGACCGGCAGGCGACCTCGGCCACCGTGGAGTCCGGGGAGCGCTTTTCGATCCGGGTCCCCGACCGAGGGGCCTCGGTCGGCGACAACTGGACCGCCACCGCCGAGCCGGCCGACGCGGTGGCGCTGGTCGAGGACGAGCTGATCTCGGGCAGCCTGACGGACCGGATCTTCGGACCGTCCGACGGGGGCGGCGGCGGCAACCGCTATTTCCTGTTCGACGCCCGCCGGTCCGGCCAGGTCACCATCACCCTGGCGAACTGCTTCCAGGGCTGTGGCAGCGAGCGGACCAGGGCGGCGTCGGAGACGGTCACCTGGACGGTGACCGTCTCCTGAGTGGACGCGGTTTCCTGAGTGGGCGCCGTCTCCTGAGTGGACACTGCCTGATCAGGCGTCTCCTGATCAGGCGTCCCCTGGGCGGGCCGCTGCCTCAGCCGGCAGCCGCTCCGGCACGGCGGCGGGCCGCCACCACCAGCGCCACGTTCTCCAGCCAGCGGGCCACCGTCTCGTCGTGGTCGGGCCGGCGCTCCGGCACCTCGACGCCGTTCGCGGCGGCCAGCCAGGTCGCGGCGAGCGCCGCCTGCTCCGGGGTCGGCAGCGGCTCCGGCAGGGTACCGGCGTAGCCGGCCCCGCCCCGCCGGACCACCTCGGCCAGGAAGGTCAGCGACCGGGGCTGGGCGCCGAGCCGGTCCGCCGCCAGTGCGGCGGCGACGGTCACCTCGCCGGCCGGCGGCCGGCCGGCCCGCAGCCAGGCGGCCAACTCGGCCGGTACGTCGACGCGCCGCAGTTCGTCCTCGTCGGTCCTCGGGTAGGTCATCGCAACACTCCTCAGCCGGGCAGCCGGACGCTCGTGAACTCGGTCGGTACGCCGTTGCCGATGGAGTCGAGCCGGCCGTTGACGAAGTCGTCGGAATCGACCCAGACGGTGTAGCCCCACGGGTTGTAGACCTGGAGCTTGTCGCCCTCGTGGCCGATGATCAGCATCTGGTGCCCGCCGCTGTCGTCGTGGCTGGAGAAGGGTACGGCGTGCCCCTCGTCCACCGCCCGCTCGATCTCCGGCAGCACCGCACGGCGTTCGTCGCTGTTGTCCACGTCCCGGTTCTCGTAGTCCGCACCGGTGCGCACACCGATCTCCTGGTCGGCGATGGTCTCCGACTGGTCGTTCGTCATCCCGTCGCTGCCCAGCACCGGCAGGTCCTGCACCCAGGAGCGCTCGCCGTCGTAGACCCGCACCTGCTCGTCGCGGAGCCGTTCGGCGAACGCGGCACCGTTGTCGTACGCCGGGTCGCCCGGATGGCCACCGGTGGTGAGCTGCAGGGCGTAGAGCGGGTCCACCGCGGCCCGGGCGGTGACCGTGGAGGAGGCGACACATGTCGGGTACTGCCCCTGTGTCCACTCCGTGCCGTCGAACGTGGTGGGCTGCTGCCCGCCCATCGGGCCGCCCGCGCCCAGCGGGTTGAGGTGCTCCCGCAGCCAGGCCGGGTCGTCACCGTACGGGCCGATCAGCCGGTTGAACTCGGTGATCCGGTCGATGTCGTAGCCGGCGGCCAGGGCACGCATCAGGTAGGCCCGGTGCTCCGGGCTGCCGGCCGAGCCGAGCAGCTGCTCCATCCGGGCCCGGTCCGCCTCGCTCATCCCGGCCAGCCGGTCGGCCGCCCGGTCCGCCATCGCGGCGGAGAGGATGGCCGTGTCGACACTGTCGCCGGTGCTGCCGGCGTCGGTCAGCAGCAGCTCGTCCAGGGCGGACAGCGGGGAGTCGGCCAGCCGCTGCAACCGGGCCTGCGACGCGAGGTCGTGGAAGGTGCTGCTCGCATCCCGGGACGCCTCCGCGACGGCACTGTGCGCCGCGACCCGTTCCGCCATCCCGCCCTTGGCCAGCTGGTGTGCCCGGTGCATCGTGTCGCCGTCGTAGTTGAGCGGGTCGACGAAGGGGCCGGCGGTGATCTCCTCGGTCAGCTCGTACGCCTCGCGCAGCGGGGCCAGCGCGGCGGTGTCCCGCGACTTGCCGGCCTCGATGGCGTCGGCGAGTCCGCGTAGTCCCTGGGCGACCTTGCCGAGCACCTCGACGCCGCGTTCCAGTCCGCGCTCGGCGGCGGCCAGCGCGTCCCCGGCCGCGACCTGGGTGTCGCCGGCCCAGATCGTCGGCAGCGTCGTGCGCCGCAGCCGGCCGACCGCCAGCAGGGCGGCGTCGAGGTGCTGCTCCGCCCTGGCGTGGTCGGCGGCGAGTTCGTCCAGCGTGGACGGTGTGCCGGCGGGTCCGGCGACCTGTAGGGCGTTCCGGATCGAGTAGTGCAGGGCGCCGGCGTTCCAGATGCCGTTCTGCTCCGCGACGTCGCGCTCGAGGTCCTTGAGCCGGGGCAGCGGCGTGTTGTCGTCGGCCGTCACCCTGCCCCGCCCATCCGGGTCCTGGCGTTCTCGTCGGAACGGTCGTAGTTGTCGGCCGCCTGCTCCATCGCCTCGGCGAGCTGGCGCAGCGCCTCGGCGAGGCAGCCCAGCTCGCTACGCCACGCCTTGGCGACGCTCTGGTAGCCGTCGTAGCTGCCGTACTGGTCGAAGGCGAAGCCCAGCACCGTGCGGCCCTCGGTGTTCCCGGTGGCCTGGACCGCCTCGCCGACCACGTCCGCCGCCTCGTCGCGGAGTTGTTTCGCCGCCGTCCGCAACGCGGCGGTGTCCACCCGTACCATCTGCCAGCCTTCCGTTACCTCTCAGTGCGCTTTAGTGAGCACACGGTTGGTTGGTAGTCCCGCCTTGCGGTGGGACGGTCCCGGTCTGACCGACTGGCGTCGTGCCGGGTTCACGCTTCACAGCCACCTGCCCGCGTGCGCGGGTCTTCTGGTCGGCTCCACATGCTGCCACCGGGCCACTCCCGGCGGTGTCGAGCTGCGCCGCGAGGGCGGCCAGGTTGAGCGCGGCGTTACGGTCCCGGTCGACGACCAGACCGCACGCCTCGCACTGATATTCACGCTCGGACAGGGCGAGTTTGGCTTTCACCGTGCCGCAGCCCGAGCAGGTTTTCGAGGACGGATACCAGCGGTCGGCCACGACCAGCCGGCCGCCGTTCCATTCGGTCTTGTCGGCCAACTGCCGGCGGATCTCGCCGAACCCGGCGTCGGCGATGTGTCGGGCCAGCCGTCGATTACGCAGCATGCAGATGATGTTGAGGTCCTCCACCACGACCGTGCCGTGCTCGCGCGCGATTCGGGTGGTGAGCTTCTGCAGACCGTCGCGGCGCAGGTTCGCCACCCGGGCGTGCGTGCGGCCGAGGCGGGCCGCCGCTCGCTCCCACCGCTTTGACGCCCGGCGGCCGGTACGTCGGTCCGGGCCGGTCTTACGCGACAGCGCCCGGCCGAGCGCCCGCATCCGCTGCTGGGCGGTCACGAGGTGACGCGGGTTGTCGATCAGTTCGCCGGTGGACAGCACGGCAAGGTGCTTGATCCCGACGTCCACACCGATCACCGATCGCGGCCGGGCCGGGGCGCGTTCGGCCCGGTCGACCTCGACGGTGAACGCCACGTGCCAGCGTCCGCCGTCACGCCGTGCGGTCGCGGACATGATCCGCGCCGTGCCCGGTTCGAGACGGCGGGCGAGCTTACGGGGGGATTCGTGCAGCTTCAACCGGCCCGGCCGAGGCAGCACGACGTGCATCCGGTCGGGTTCGACGCGGATCGCGCCGGTGGTGAACCGTACGCTGGGCGTGGTCCGTCGGCGGGATTTGAACCGGGGGAACCCGACCGGCCGACCGGCACGTTTCCCGGTGTGGGAATCGGCCCAGTTCTTCAACCCGCGCGCGAGGGCGTCGAGGCCGCTGTTGAACGCCTCCTTCGACACCTCGCCCCACCACGGCGCGACGTCGGGTTTCGCCTGGTTCCACGCCTTACGCAGACCGGCCAGCGACCAGGACAACGACGGCGTCAGCAATTCCTCGGGCACGCCGTAGGAGCGCTCTGCGGTCCGCTGGTCCATGACCGCCCTGACCCGAGCGAGAGCCCAGTTATGCGCGACGCGGGCAGCGCCGGCATGCGACAGAACATCACGTTCCTGGCTGGGAGTCAGGTCAAGGGCGAACCGGTACGCCTGGATCGTCTTCACGGCGGACCGCCTTCGGTAGCGGCCTCGACCGCGCGGCGGGCGCGGTTCGCGGCAGCGCGCCCGCCGTAGAGCCGAGCGCACAACAACGTCAGGATCTCCGTCACGTCGCGGACCAGGTCGTCATCGACCTCGGCCGGGTCGACCACGAGCAGACGTCGCCCCTGCGCAGACAGAGCAGCCACACCGTACTCGGCGCCGAACCGTGCGAACCGGTCGCGGTGCTCGACTACGATGGTCGACACCCGGGGGTCGCGGAGTAGGGCGAGGAACTTCTCGCGATGCCCGTTGAGCGCAGACCCGACCTCAGTTACCACACCGTCCACGCCAAGCTTCTGCCCGGTGGCCCACGCGGTGACCCGGGCGACCTGCCGGTCCAGGTCGGCCTTCTGATCGGCCGACGAAACCCGGGCGTACACCACCGTCTGCCCGGCCTCAGTCGACGGGCCGGCGACTGGCACCCCGACCATGATCAGGCGGCCAAGCCGATAGGCCGGAACGGGCAGTGTCCCGGACTCGTGGCGTCGACGTTCCGTCGCGTAGGAGATCCCGGTAGTCGCTGCCCATTCCTTCAAGTTCACGAAGACCACTACGGTCCACTACCGAACACTCTTGACCACCACCATGCCATCAGCTGCTAACCCTTGCCGTTGCCCGGCACCTTATTGGTTCGGGGCGAACCTCGGAGCCCCGTGGGTGGTGGCTGTGGACAACTCCGGTCTGCTCGACCTACTCGCCGGTCGTGCCGTCGAGGCGTTCGCGGATCAGGTCGGCGTGGCCGTTGTGCCGGGCGTACTCCTCGATCATGTGCAGGTAGACCCAGCGCAGGCTGACGTCGTTGCCGCGCGTGCTGACGAAGGTGTCGTCCAGACTGCGGCCGGCGACGGCCTGCCGGCCGAGTTCGACCTCCTGGGCGAAGACGGCGAGGTCGACGGCCGGGTCCGCGTCGGCGACCTCCTCCAGGTCACGGTCCGGCCGCTCCGGGGTGTAGTACAGCCACGGCACGTCGAGCTGGGCGAACTGCTGGCGGAACCAGTACCGCTCGTTGTCGGCGCAGTGCCGGACGAGGCCGAGCAGGGTCAGCCCGGAGGGCTCGACGCTGCGGGTGCGGAGCTGTTCGGCGGTCAGTCCGGCGCACTTGGTGAGCAGGGTCTGCCGGTGGAAGTCCAGCCAGCCTTCGAGCATGGTGCGCTCGTCGGCGACCACGGGTGCCCGGTGGCGGTCGACGTCGGGAGCGGTCCAGGTCATCGGCTGATCATCGCATGACCCGTCCGGTGGTCAGCCGGGTGGTGCGACGACCTTGCGGAGGCTGCGGAGGCAGAGGTCCAGCGCGCGGTGCTTGGAGACGGAGTTCTCCCGGGTGTGCTGCCAGGCGGCGTACAGCATGGACCAGAGGACCTGCTGGACCCAGGCCGGGTCGAGGGCGGGATCGAGGGTGCCCTCGGCGTGCCCGCGCCGGACCAGCCGGAGCAGTGTCCGGTCCGCCTCGCTGCACTCCTCCCAGGTCGGGGTGTTCACGAGTTCCGGCTGGGAGAAGACGCACATCAGGATGTCGCCGAGTTCGAAGAACTCCTGGCACATCCGTTCCAGGGCGTCCGGGGCGGGGCCCCGCTCGGGTTCGGCCCGCTCGGCGGCCGCGTCGATCCGGGCCAGTACGTCCGTGCTGAGCGCGGTGAGCAGGTCGGCGCGTTCCGGGAAGTAGCGGTGCAGGGTGGTCCGGCCCACCCCGGCCGCGTCCGCGACGTCGCCGAGGGAGGCGGTGCTGTGCTGCGCCAGGACCGTGATCGCGGCGTCGAGGATCGCCCGCCGGGTGCGTGCCCGGACCCGGCTCTCGGCGTCGGTGCTCTGGTCCGCCATGCCGAGGAGTTTAGACAGGGTGCCTCCCTTCTTGAATACTGGTTGCCTCTACTGGAACAGTCATGCTCCACTAATGAGCATGACTGTTGCGGAAGAGACCGGCAGTGATCAACTCGCCTGGGCGAGACTTCGGATCCTCTGGTCGTTCGCGCGACCACACCTCGGCAAACTCCTCCTCGGCCTGCTGCTGGCCCTGGTCGGTTCGGCGACCGGACTGGCGTCGCCGATGGTCACCAAGTGGGTGCTCGACTCGCTCGGCGGCGCGACGTCACTTGCCGGGCCGGTGACCGCGCTGGCCGTCCTGCTCGTGGTCGGCAGCGTGATCTGGCTCTGGCAGTGGATCCTGCTCGGCACGCTGGGCCAGCGGATCGTGCTGGACGCCCGCGGGTCGATCGTCCGCCGGCTGTTCCGGGCCACCGTGCCGGAGGTGACCCGCCGGCCGATCGGCGAACTGGTCGCCCGGGTCACCTCGGACACCGTACTGCTGCACCAGGCCGCCTCCGGAAGCCTGATCGGTCTGATCAACGGTGTGGTGATGATGGCCGGGACCCTGGTCCTGATGGGCGTGCTCGACCTGGTGCTGCTCGGCACCACCGTCGGGGCGGTGGTGGTGGTCGCGATCCTCTTCGGCCTGCTGATGCCGGGGATCGCCAAGGCGCACGAGCGGGCACAGGAGCACCTGGGCCGGCTCGGCGGCCTGCTGGAGGGGACGCTGCGGGCGGTCCGGACCGTGAAGGCGAGCCGGGCCGAGGAGCGGCAGTCCACCCGGATCCTGGCCGAGGCGGGCGAGGTGGCCAGGTTCAGCGTCGGGGCCGCCCGGCGGGAGGCGACCGCCTGGACGATCGTCTGGTCCGGCATCCAACTGGCGATCATCATGATCCTCGGCATCGGGGCCTGGCGGGTCGACTCCGGCCACCTGGAGGTCTCCAGCCTGATCGCCTTCCTGCTCTACGCGTTCGGCCTGCTCGGCCCGATCACCGACGTCAGCCAGAACGTCACCGCGTTGCAGTCCGGGATCGCGGCGGCCGGCCGGATCCGCCAGGTCGACGCGATCGAGGTGGAGGCGCCGGCGCCCGGACCCGCCCGCCCCCGCACCGGGGACTCCCCGACAGACCCCGACGCCCCGGCCGGCCCTGCCTCCCCGGCCGATCCCGACAGCCCGGTACTCGAACTGCGCGCCGTCACCGCCCGGTACGGGCCGGACGCCGCACCGGCGGTGCACGGCATCGACCTGGCCGTACCGCGCCGCGGGCACACCGCGATCGTCGGGCCCTCCGGCGCCGGGAA
Source organism: Plantactinospora sp. WMMB782 (assembly GCF_049179135.1). Classification (NCBI taxonomy): domain Bacteria; kingdom Bacillati; phylum Actinomycetota; class Actinomycetes; order Micromonosporales; family Micromonosporaceae; genus Plantactinospora; species Plantactinospora sp. WMMB782. The sequence goes on from NZ_JBMHMC010000007.1 coordinate 4,632,857, forward strand.
GACCACCCTCTTCTCCCTGGTGCTGCGCTTCCTGGAACCGCAGGAGGGCGAGCTGCTGCTGGACGGCCGGCCGTACCGGGAGTACAGCCACGCGCAGGTGCGCCGCCGGCTCGCGTACGTCGAGCAGGAGACCCCGGTGGTGCCCGGGACCATCCGGGAGAACCTGCTCTTCACCCATCCGGACGCCGGCGAGGAGGAGGTTCGCCGGGTACTCGCCCAGGTCCGGCTGACCGGCAAGATCGACTCACTGCCCGACGGGCTGGACACCCCGCTCACCTCGTCGTCGGTCTCCGGCGGCGAACGGCAGCGGATCGCGCTGGCCCGGGCCATCCTGCGTACCCCGGACGTGCTGTTGCTGGACGAGGCGACCGCGCAGATCGACGGGCTGACCGAGGCGGCCGTGCACGACGTCATCCAGGCCCGGGCCGCCGAGGCGGCGGTGGTCACCGTGGCACACCGGCTCTCCACCGTGATCGACGCGGACACCATCGTGGTGATGGAGGGCGGCCGGATCCGGGCCCGGGGCAGCCACGCCGAACTGCTGGCCGGCGACGAGCTCTACCGGGAACTCGTCGAGGCACTGCGGATCGCCGCCGACGCCGGCCAGCCGCCCCGACCGGCGGCACTGGCCGCACCGGTCACCGGCTGAACAGGGCAGCGCGGCTGGCGGCCCGCACCCGACGCCGGGCTCGGCAGCGGGTGCGGGCGGCGGCCGGTGGGTCGACGGGGTTCGGCGTGGCCGAGGGCGAGCGGCGCCCGGCGGGCGTGGACGGGCGGCGGGCGTGGGCGGGCGGCGGGCGTGGGCGGGCGGCGGGCGTGGGCGGGCGGCGGTCAGCCGGTGAGGCTGCGCCGGGCGACCGTGCGCAGGCTGCCGTTCGGCGCGGTGCCCTCGATCGTCACCTCGGCGGCGCGTCCCGCGTGCCGCAGCGTGCTTATCGCGTTGCCGAAGTACGGGCCGTCCAGCTTGCGCCAGCGCACCGGCGGGTGGTGCACCCCCGCCGAGCGGGCCAGCAGCCGGGCCGCCACCGACGGGCCGTGCCACCAGCCGAGCCGGAGCAGCGGGCGCATCGGCCCGGGGATCTGGTTGTGGATCGGCGAACAGGTCAACTGGTGCACCGGCGTGGTGGCCGGCCCGCCGGGAAACCTGGCCCGCGCGACGTACGAGTGGTGCACGTCACCGGAGAGCACGCTTATCGACGCCGGTGGCGGATACGCCGGACCGGCGCCCACCCGGTCGCCCGGCTGCCCCGCAGGCCCGCTGCCGAGCCGGACGAAGACCTGGGCGAGGGCGTCGAACGATCGGCGGAACGCCGCCCAGTGTTCCAGGTCGAGCGCCCGGCGCAGCCGCTCGGCGAAGCCCGCCAGCAGCGGCCGGTCCGAGTCGGCGACCCGCTCGTTCCAGGACTCCAGGTGGTGGATTCCCGGCGGCAGCAGCCAGGGCAGCGACGAACCGACGACCAGGTGGTCGTACTCGCCGTGCACCTGGTCGGTGAACCAGGACCACTCGGTCGGCGGCAGCATCGCCCGGTGCCGCCGGTCCAGCACCCGGCTGCACCGGTTGTCCAGCACCACCACCCGGGTACGCCCGACGTCGAGCGAGTAGCTCCACTGGTAGCGGCCGGGCGGGCTGGCCTCGGCCGGGGACTTACCCTCGCCCAGCGCCGCGTCGTAGCCGCTCGCCTCCGCGTCGACCCGCGCGCCGAACTCGCGCAGTACCGAGCTGGCGTCCTCGGCGGCGACCACCTTCGCGTACACCGGGTCGGCGGCGATCTCGTCCGGTTCCAGGTTGCCGAGGTGCTGGTAGACCCAGTACGAGGCGAGTCCGCTGGCGATCCGCTCCGACCACCAGGACTCCTGGTGCGACTCGGTGCGCCACGGTGCCGAGGTGTTCCAGTCGTCGATGATCTCGTGGTCGTCGAAGATCATCACGCTCGGCACGCAGGAGAGCAGCCAACGGATTTCCGGATCCCGCCACGACTCCAGATAGAGCTTGGTGTACTCGTCGAAGCTGACCACCTGGTCGGCCGGGGCGTCGGGGGTGCGGTTGCGACGGCGGCGCAGCAGCTTGCGTACCGTCGGCGAGGTCTGGTCGGCGTAGACCTGGTCGCCGAGCAGCACCATCAGGTCCGGCCAATCGTCACCGCCGTCCGCCGCCCCGCCACCCTCGCCCGGTCGACCGGCCCGGACCGCCGCCATCAACCGCCGGGAGTACGCGTCCAGCGCGTCCGGCGGCAGCTTGCGGGCGGTGGCGTGCTGGGTGGTCTCCCGGCAGGAGCCGAAGATCAGCCGGGCGTCGGAGTCGCCGGCCGGACGGGTCCGGATCATGCTCGGCGGGAACTTCCCGTCCGGCTCCGGCCAGACCTGGTCGCCGTCCAGGAAGACCTGGTAGGGCGTGATCCTGCCGGGCTCCAGCCCGGCCACCACGACGAGTGCGTAGTGGTGGTCGAAGGCGCTGAAGGTGGCCGCCTCGCCGGCCGCGCCGTCCTCGGTGGTGACCCGGACCAGGGCCGGCCCGCTGGTCTCCACCCAGACGGTGGCCCTGGAGCCGACCACCCGGCGCAGGACCGGGCCGATCAGTAGCCGGGCGCTGGACATGGCGGACCTCCGAGCGGACGAGGGGTGGTGGAGCGAATCGTGCCGCCCCGCTGGTCAGGGGCACCAGCGGAGCTTCGCGGCGAGCCTACTCGGCGGTGACACCCCCGCGCAGGTGCGGCGGCTGCGCCGAGACGCCCGCCGTCTGACAGGATCGGCCGTATGGACAACCTCGTCGTCATGCTGGTCGTGGCCGGCGTGCTGGTGCTGCTCGCGGTGGGCCTGACGGTCGGGCTGGTGGTGACCCGCCGGGGCGGTCGGGCCGCCCCGCCGTTGCCGCCGATCCCGCCCGCCCCGCCGGTCCCGCCGGTGCCCCCCAGCCCTCCGGTGCCGACGGACGTGCTGACCCCGCCCGCCGAGGCGCCACCGGCACCGACCGAGGTCGAGGCGCCGGTGGTGGTGGAGCGGCCGGAGCCGACCGCCGGCCGGCTGGTCCGGCTGCGGGCCCGGCTCTCCCGGTCACAGAACGTCTTCGGCAAGGGCCTGCTCAGCCTGCTCTCCCGGGACCACCTCGACGAGGAGGTCTGGGAGGAGATCGAGGATGCCCTGATCGGCGCCGACGTCGGGGTCGAGGCGACCCGGGAGATCGTCGACCGGTTGCGCGAGCGTACCGCCGTGCTCGGCACGCGAACCGCGACCGAGCTGCGGGCGCTGCTCGCCGCCGAGCTGGTGAACGTGCTCGACCCGACCCTGGACCGGTCGCTGCGGGCGACCCGGCACGGCGAGACCCCGGCGGTGCTGCTGGTGGTCGGGGTGAACGGTGCCGGCAAGACCACCACCTGCGGCAAGGTGGCCCGGGTGCTGATCGCCGACGGCCGTACGGTACTGCTCGGCGCCGCCGACACCTTCCGGGCCGCCGCCGCCGAGCAGCTCACCACCTGGGCCGGCCGGGTCGGTGCCGAGGTGGTCCGGGGTCCCGAGGGGGCGGACCCGGCAAGCGTCGCCTTCGACGCGGTGCAGCGCGGAATCGAGTCGTCCGTCGACACCGTGCTGATCGACACCGCCGGCCGGTTGCAGAACAAGATCGGCCTGATGGACGAGCTGGGCAAGATCAAGCGCGTGGTCTCCCGGCACGGCCCGGTGGACGAGACCCTGCTGGTGCTGGACGCCACCACCGGGCAGAACGGTCTGGAGCAGGCCCGGGTCTTCACCGAGGTGGTGGACGTCACCGGCGTGGTGCTGACCAAGCTCGACGGCACCGCCAAGGGCGGAATCGTGATCGCGGTGCAGCGCAAGCTCGGCATCCCGGTCAAGCTGGTCGGGCTCGGCGAGGGACCGGACGATCTCGCCCCCTTCGATCCGGCGCAGTTCGTCGACGCGCTCCTCGGCACCGAGCCGCTTGGCGTGGACGCGTAATCTCGGGGGACTGCCCCGCAAAACCCCGCCCGGTTGCCCCGGGCGGGTCCGGTGACGCTGGTCCAGCGCCGCTGCACAGGAGAGACGTACGTGACTTCGCAGGAGATCCCGCTGCACGGCGGGAACGTCAGCACCGTCGTCCGGGTGGGCGACACGGTCCGGCGCAACGCCGGCCCGTGGACCCCGTCGGTGCACGCCCTGCTCCGGCACCTGGAGTACGTCGGCTTCACCGGCTCGCCCCGGGCCCTCGGGATGGACTCGCGCAACCGCGAGGTGCTGTCGTACCTGGAGGGGGAGTGCGGGGAGTACCCGCTGGCCCCGCACTGGGTCACCGACGAGGCGCTGGTCACCGTCGCCACCATGCTGCGGATGTTCCACGACGCGCAGTACGGCTTCCAGCCGCCGCCGAACGCGGTCTGGCGGTCGTTCGGGCCGCCGCCGCCGGACACCGAGGTGATCTGCCACCACGACGCCGCCCCGCACAACGTGATCTGGCGGCCGGACGGCACCCTCGCACTGATCGACTTCGACCTCGCCTCGCCGGGTGCCCGGATCTACGACGTGGCGTACGCGGCCTGGACCTGGGTGCCGCTCTTCTCCGACCGGGACTCCTACACCCTGGGTTGGCAACGCCCGAACCGCCCGCGCCGGCTGCGGCTCTTCGCCGACGCGTACGGGCTGATCCCCCGGGACCGGCACCGGCTGGTCCGGACCATCCGCAAGCGGATCGTGGACCACGTGGAGGGGATCCGCCGGATGGCGGCGGCCGGCGACCCGGCGTTCGTCCGGATCGTGCACAAGGGCCACCTCCGGCGGCCGATGCGCGATCTGCGGCTGCTCGACTACGAACGGCACACCCTGGAGTACGCGCTCAGGTAGCCGTTGTCGCTTTCCGTACATCCATGCCGGGCTATTCGGCTGGTATGCCCCTGTCCGTTCCATCGATAGTGCGGACTTCTTCACACGTTGGAAACAACCCGTGACCCCTTGGAAACCAAGTGGGCACCACGCGTGAAACCTCCAGCCAGGAAGCTTCCGCGCAACCGGCGTACGGGCGATGCTGCCTTTCGTGGGCCGGGAAGGAGGGTAACCAACTTTAGGAGGCCAGCGTGCCTGAAGCACCGACGATCGACTCCGGCAACACCGTGTGGCTGCTGGTGTCGACGGCGCTCGTGTTGCTCATGACGCCCGGTCTGGCGCTGTTTTACGGCGGCCTGAACCGGTCCAAGGGCGTGCTCAACATGATGATGATGAGCTTCTCCGCCATCGGGCTCATCTCTGTTCTGTGGTGGTTCTACGGTTTCAGCGTGGCGTTCGGCACGGACGTGAACGGCTTCTGGGGCGACCCGGGCCAGTACCTCGGCACCAAGACCTTCCTCGCCGAGACCGACCTGTGGGGAGCGACCGCCGAGAACCCCAGCGGCATCGGCGTCCCGCTCTACGTCTTCATGGCGTTCCAGATGGTCTTCGCGGTGATCACCGTCGCGCTGATCAGCGGCGCCATCTCCGACCGGGCCAAGTTCGCCGGCTGGCTGCTGTTCGCGTTCGGCTGGGCGACCCTGGTCTACTTCCCCGTGGCGCACATGGTCTGGGGCGGTGGCCTGATCGGTGCCGGTGACGGGCACCTGAAGGCGCTCGACTTCGCGGGTGGCACGGCGGTGCACATCAACGCCGGTGCCGCCGCGCTCGGCCTGGTGCTGGTGCTGGGCAAGCGGCTCGGCTGGCCCAAGGAGGTCATGAAGCCGCACAACATCCCGCTGGTCGCCCTCGGTGCCGGTCTGCTGTGGTTCGGCTGGTTCGGGTTCAACGCCGGTTCCGAGCTGACCGTCGACTCGGTCGCCGGCCTGGCCTTCATCAACACCCAGCTCGCCACCGCCGCCGCAGTGCTCGGCTGGATAATCGTCGAGTGGATCAAGGGCGGTAAGCCGACCCTGGTCGGCGCCTCCTCCGGCGCCATCGCCGGCCTGGTGGCGATCACCCCGGCCTGTGGGTTCATCGCCCCCTGGGCGGCGGTACTCCTCGGCCTGGTCGCCGGCGGGGTCTGCGCGTTGGCGGTCAGCCTGAAGTACAAGCTCGGCTACGACGACTCCCTCGATGTGGTCGGCGTGCACTTCGTCGGCGGCTGGATCGGCTCGCTCTGGCTCGGCCTGTTTGCCACCAACAGCGTCAACGGCGCGATCACCGACGTGATCGGTGCGTCGGACGGACTCTTCTACGGTGGCGGCGCGACCCAGCTCGGTCGGCAGGCCCTGGCCGGCCTGATCGTCACCGTCTGGTCCTTCGCCGTCGCCGCGCTGCTGGCCTTCGTGATCCAGAAGACCATCGGCTTCCGGGTCTCCCAGGAGGCCGAGGTCGACAGCATCGACATCGCGGAGCACGCGGAGAGCGGGTACGACCTCTCCACGGCCTCCGGCAGCGGTGGCGGCGCGTTCGCCATGGCCGGAATCGGCACGCCGAACAGCAGCACCCCGGCGGCCGAGCCCGCCGCCCCGGTCAGCGAGAAGGTCGCCGGCTAACGTTTCTGCGATGGAGGGGTTGGATATGAAGCTGGTGACTGCGGTCATCAAGCCGTACCAGCTGGACGCGGTCAAGGAGGCGCTGCACGCCCTGGGCGTGGCCGGCCTGACCGTCAGCGAGGTCCAGGGGTACGGACGGCAGAAGGGCCACACCGAGGTGTACCGGGGTGCCGAGTACACGGTGGAGTTCCTGCCGAAGATCAGGGTCGAGGTGCTGACCGACGAGATCGACGTCGACAAGGTGGTCGACGCGGTGGTCACCGCCGCCCGTACCGGCAAGATCGGTGACGGGAAGGTCTGGGTGACCGGCGTCGAGGACGTCATCCGGGTCCGGACCGGCGAGCGCGGCCTCGACGCGCTCTAGGGAGATCATCACTGATGACCAGGGGACCCGTGCCGCTGACCACCGGTCAGGTCGATTCGAAGCCCCTGGTCATCCCCGGCATCGGCGCCGCCGCACGCGAGCAGCGTGCGGCGGCGCTCGACGCCTGGCTGACCGGGCTGCTCGCGGCCGGGCTGCGGGAGACCGCCGGCCGGCGCGGCGGGACGGACCCGACCGCGACCGACGGGGTGGCCCTGGTCGCGGTCGGTGGACTCGGCCGCCGGCAGTGCGCGCCCTGCGGCGACCTGGACCTGGTGCTGCTGCACGCCGGAGTGCCCGGGATGGAGGAATTGGCCGCCGCGCTCTGGTATCCGATCTGGGACGCCCGGCTCGGGTTGGACCACTCGGTGCGGACCATCCCCGAGGCGCTCTCCGTCGCGCACGACGACGTCAAGGTCGCCCTCGGCCTGCTCGACGCCCGGCACGTCGCCGGGGACCGCGAACTCTCCGCCCGGCTGGTCGGCGCCGCCGCCGACCAGTGGCGGCGGACCGCCGTACGCGCGCTGCCGGCGCTGCGCGAGGTCACCACGACCCGCTGGCAGGCCCACGGCGAACTGGCCTTCCTGCTGGAGGGCGACCTGAAGGAGGCGGCCGGCGGCCTGCGGGACGTCGCGCTGCTCCGGGCCATCGCCTTCGCCGGGATCAGCGACACGCTCCGCCCGGCGGTCCGGGCCGCGCATCTGCGGATGCTCGACACCCGGGACGCCCTGCACACCTCGGTCGGCCGCCGCGTCGACCGGCTGCTCGCCCAGGAGCGGGCCGCGGTCGCCGACCTGCTCGGTCTGCGCCCACCCCGGCGCGGTGACGGCCAGCGCGGCGTCGGCGATGGCCAGCGCGATGCCGGCGGCGGTCAGCACGGCGCCGGCGGCGGTCAGCACGGCGCCGGCGGCGGTCAGCACGCTGTTGTCGGCGGTCAGCGCGGCGCCGGTCCGCCCCGGCGCGGCGGCGCCGACGGTCCGCCCCGCCAACTGCTGCCCGAGGCGGCCGAACCGGTGGGCGGGACCGCCGAGCCCGGTGACGCGCTGCTGCGCCAGGTCGCCGGGGACGCCCGCACCATCAGCCACGCCCTGGACGACGCCTGGCGGGCCGCCGACCGGCTCCGCTCCGGGCGGCGCCGGGGCGCCGACGGCCGGCCGCTGCGCCGCCCGGTCGCCCGGGACGTCGTCGAGCAGGACGGCGAACTCGTACTCGCCCGGACCGCCATCGGAGCCCGCCCCGACCCGAGCCTGTCGCTGCGGGTCGCCGCCGCCGCGGCCAGCGCCCGGCTGCCGATCGCGCGGGCCACCTGCGAGTGGCTGGCCGCGTACTGCCCGCCGCTGCCGACACCGTGGCCGCCGGCCGCCCGGGCCGCCCTGATCACCCTGCTCGGCGCCGGTCCCGGCCTGGTCACCACCTGGGAAACCTGTGACCGGTACGGCCTGGTCGACGGCTGGCTGCCGGAGTGGCCCCGGATGCGCAGCCTGCCGCAGCACAATCCGGTGCACCGCTACACGCTGGACCGGCACCTGGTGCAGGCCGCCGCCGAGGCGACCGGGTACGCCCGCGAGGTCGACCGGCCCGACCTGCTGCTGCTCGCCGCCTTCCTGCACGACGTCGGCAAGGGGCTGGGCGGCGACCACAGCCAGGTCGGTGCGCCGATCGCGGCCCGGATCGCCGCCCGGATCGGACTGCCGCCGGCCGAGGTCGAACTGATCGAGAAGCTGGTCCGGCTGCACCTGCTGCTGCCCGAGGTGGCGACCCGGCGGGACCTCGCCGACCCGGTCACCATCGCCGGGGTGGCCGAGGCGGTGCAGGACAGCACGACGCTGAGCCTGCTGCACGCGCTGGCCCGGGCCGACGCGCGGGCGACCGGGCCGGCCGCCTGGTCGGACTGGAAGGCCCGGTTGATCGCCGAACTGGTCCGCCGGGTGCACACCCGGCTCGACACCGGCCAGCTTCCCGAGCCGCCGAACCCGGACCCGGCGCTGGTGGCGGGGCCGCTGCCGGCCGTACACCTGGAGGGGGACCGGGTGGCGGTGGCCGCGGCGGACCGGCGGGGCCTGCTCGCCGCGGTCGCCGGTTGCCTGGCCCTGCACCGGCTGGAGGTGCTGGCCGCCGACGCCTGCATGGTCGAGGAGACCGCCCTGGTGGAGTTTCTGGTGCAACCGCGCTACGGCACCCCGCCGGACCCGGTCGCGCTCGCCGCCGACCTGCGGCGGGCGGTGACCGGGGACGTCTCGGTGACCCAGCGGCTGCGCGGGCGCGCACTGGCGGCCCGGGGCGGCGGCTCGCCACCCCGGGTGGTCTGGCACCGGGCCGCCGCCACCGACGCCGTGGTGCTGGAGTTGCGCGCCGCCGACGCGGGCGGCCTGCTCTACCGGGTCACCAGCGCACTCGACGAGGCCGGTGCCCAGGTCCGGGCCGCCCGGATCTCCACCCTCGGCGGCGACGTGGTCGACGCCTTCTACCTGGTCGGAAGCTGGCCCGACGAGGCCGAGCGGGACCGGGTCGAGGCCGCGGTGCTGGCCGCCGCCGCAGGCTGACCCGCCCCGGCGGGCACGGCACGGCAGGCACCGAACGGCGGGCACGGAACGGCGGGCCGGTGCGGCTACGTCAGCGGACGTAGTCGCGGGGCCGCCTGCCGGGCGATGCCGGCGGGCCCGCCGGGCGGGATCGTCGGAGCCATGACGGAAACCCCATCCCATCCGGTCGAGACCATCGGCCTGAGCAGACGGTACGGCGAACTCGTCGCCGTCGACTCGCTCGACCTCACCGTGCGGGCCGGCGAGGTGTACGGCTTCCTCGGCCCGAACGGCGCCGGCAAGACCAGTACGCTGCGCATGCTGCTCGGCCTCGTCCGCCCCACCGCCGGCACCGTCCGGCTCTTCGGCCGGCCACCCGGCGCACCCGGTCAACTGGACCGGGTCGGCGCGCTGATCGAGGGACCGGCCTGCTACCCCTACCTCTCCGGCCGGGACAACCTGCGGGTGCTGGCCCGGTACGCCGGCGTTCCGCCGATCCGGATCCGCACCGTGCTCGAACTGGTCGACCTGACGGACCGGGCCGGTGACCGGTACGCCACCTACTCGCTCGGGATGAAGCAGCGGCTCGGGGTCGCCGCCGCGCTGCTGAAGGATCCCCGGCTGCTGATCCTCGACGAGCCGACCAACGGGCTGGACCCGGCCGGGATGGCCGACATGCGCGCGCTGGTCCGCCGACTGGCCTCGGGCGGCTGCACCGTGCTGCTCTCCAGCCATCTGCTCGGCGAGGTACAGCAGATCTGCGACCGGGTCGGCGTGGTGTCCCGAGGACGGCTGGTCACCGAGAGCACCGTCGCCGAGCTGCGCGGCACGGCCAGCCTGCGGGTGCTGGTCGACCCGCTCGGCGCCGCCGAGGAGCGCGCCCGGGTACTGCTCGGCCCGGACCGGGTCCGGGTGGTCGACGGCGGACTCGACCTGGCGGTCGAACCCGAACGGGCCGCCTGGCTGAACGCCGCGTTCGTCGAGGCCGGGCTGGCCGTACGCGAGCTGCGTCCCCGGGAACGCGATCTGGAGCAGGTGTTCTTCGAACTCACCGGCGGCACCGAGGCCGCCGGTGCCGACCGGACGACGAAGGAGATCGGACATGGCGTTCCGGCGACTGCCTGACGTACTCGCCGCCGAGCTGGTCAAGCTGGTCCGCCGGCCGGCGAACTGGCTGCTGCTGGCGGTGGCCCTGGTGCTCAGCCTGACCTTCACCTACCTGGTCCCGTACGCCGGATACGTCGACGGCGCCGAGCCGGCCGGCCCCGGCCCAGGTTCTGGTTCTGGCTCTGGCGGCCCGGTGGAGGCGGCCGGGGACGGGCTGACCGGACTGCTGCCGGCGGAGCTGGTCGGCAACTCGATCGGCGGCCTGGCGATCTTCCTCGGCGCGATCATGCTGATCCTCGGCGTGCTGACGGTCGGCGGCGAGTACGGCTGGGGCACCTGGAAGACCCTGTTCACCCAGGGCCCGCCCCGGCTGGTCGGGTACGCCGGCAAGCTCGGCACGCTGGCCGTGGCGACCCTGGTCACGGTGTTGGCGATCTTCGTCTCGGGTGCCGCCGCCAGCGCGGGAGTCGCCGGCATCGAGGGGCAGCCGGTGCACTGGCCGTCGCCGGGCGAGCTGGCGGTCGGCGTGGGCGCGGGCTGGCTGGTCGCGATGATGTGGGCGACCTTCGGGGTGCTGCTGGCCGTACTGCTGCGCGGGGTGGCGCTGCCGGTCGGGCTGGGACTGGTCTGGCTGCTGGCCGTGCAGAACCTGCTGGCCAGTCTCGCCGCGCCGCTGCTCGACTGGGTGGCGCAGGCGCAGAAGGGGCTGCCCGGACCGACGGCCGGTTCCCTGGTCGCCGCGCTCGGCGCCGGTCCCGGCACGCCCGGGGTCGAGCAGGTCGTCGGCGGCGGGCAGGCGGCCCTGACCGTCGCCGGCTACCTGGTCGGATTCGCGTTGCTGGCCGGTGCCGTGCTCCGTCGGCGTGACATCCTCTGAACCGATGACCCGGGAGGCGGAACCGATGACCTGGACGGGGCACCGATGACCCGGACGCGGCGCCGATGACCTCGACCGAGCCGACGGCGGGAGCCGGGCCGGGCGGGTGGGTCCGGCTGGCCGACGGCGCGCTGGCGGTCGGACTGCTCGCGATCACCGTTCCGGCGAGCACGGTGATCGGCCGGAACCTGCCCGGCGCGACCGAGGTGGACGGTTGGGGCTACCTGCTGATCGCGCTCGGCACGCTGAGCCTGGCGGTACGCCGTTACCGGCCGCTCGGCACGCTGGCGCTCTGCACCCTGGCGGTCTCGACGTACCTGGTGGTCGGCTACCCGTACGGGCCGATGCTGCTCAGCTATCTGGTCGCGGTCTACACGGTGGCGGCGCACCTGCCGGTACGTCCGGCGGCGGTCGGCACCGCCGTGTCCCTGGTGGTGCTGCTGGCCCACACGGTGCTGTCGGTCCGGGGCACCCCACAGGGGCTGGTCGGGCTCCTGCCCGGCTCGGCGTGGGCGGTCGTACCGTTCGCGGTCGGCGCCACCGTGCGGGTCAACCGGCAGTCCGCCGCGCAGGCCCGGGTCGAGCAGGCCCGGCGGATCGCCGACGACGAACGGCTCCGGATCGCCCAGGAGGTGCACGACGTTGTCGGGCACGGGCTCGCCGCGATCAACATGCAGGCCGAGATCGCCCTGCACCTGCTGTCGAAGCGGCCGGAGCAGGCGGAGACGGCGCTGACCGCGATCAGCCGGACCAGCCGGGAGGCGCTTGACGAACTGCGGGTGACCCTCTCGGTGGTCCGTCGGGACGCCGCGGTCGAACGGGCGCCGGTGCCCGGACTGGACCAGGTGGCGGCGCTTACCGACCGGCTGCGCAGGTCCGGGTTGCCGGTCACCCTGGAGATCGCCGGTGACCGCCGGCCGCTGGCGGTGGCGGTCGACCTGGCCGCGTACCGGGTGGTGCAGGAGGCGTTGACGAACGTGCTGCGGCACGCCGGTGCCGCCAGCGCGACGGTGCGGATCGGATACCTGCCGGCCGAGGTGACCGTCGAGGTGCTGGACACCGGGCACGGCGCTGCGGGGGCGGCCGGGCCGGGCGCCGGGCACGGGCTGACCGGAATGCGGGAGCGGCTCGATGCCCTCGGCGGCGCCCTGGAGGTCGGGCCGCGTCCCGGTGGCGGGTTCCGGATCTTCGCGCGGCTGCCCGCGCCGGCACGAGACTGATCGAGGACCGTCCGGGAGGACAGCGGGATGACCGGAGACAGCGGGACGACCGGGGAGAGCGGGATGACCGGGGACAGCGGGGCGACCGGGGAGAGCGGGGCGACCGGGGAGAGCGGAACGACGATCGGTGTGCTGATCGCGGACGACCAGGACCTGGTCCGGCTGGGCCTGCGGGCACTGGTGGAGAGTGAACCGGATCTGCGGGTGGTCGGTGAGGCGGCCGACGGGCTGGGCGCGCTGGCGGTGGCCCGGCGGGAACGACCCGACATCGTGCTGATGGACGTCCGGATGCCCGGCATCGACGGCATCGAGGCGACCCGGCGGATCGTGGCGGACCCGGAACTGGGCGGTACCCGGGTGGTGGTGCTGACCACCTTCGAACTCGACTCGTACGTCTTCGAGGCGCTCCGGCACGGTGCCAGCGGCTTCCTGACCAAGGACACCAAGCCGGTGGAACTGCTCCGGGCGATCCGGCTGGTTGCCGGTGGCGAGGCGCTGCTCTCCCCGTCGGTGACCCGTCGGGTGGTCCGGGAGTTCGCCACCCGGCCGTCCCGGGTGCTCCGCCCGCACCCTCGGCTGGACACCCTTACCGACCGGGAACGGCAGGTGGTCGGGCTGGTCGGCGAGGGACTGAGCAACGACGAGATCGGCGGGCGGCTGCTGGTCAGCCCGGCGACCGCGCGTACCCATGTCAGCCGGGCGATGGTCAAGCTGGGCGCCCGGGACCGGGCCCAACTGGTCGTGTACGCGTACCAGTCGGGTCTGGTCGAGCCCTGACCCGCCGGCACGGCCGCGACCGGCCGGCCCGGCTCCCCGGCCCGGCCGGTCGGGGATGTTCGCCCACGGCGCTGTCGAGTTGCCCCGGTTGTGCGCCCGCCAGGTGTCGACGGCCCGGTCGGAGTTCGTCGCCGGAGTGTCGAGCTGCCCCGGCTGTGCGTACGGGCCGGCGTCGGCGGCTCGGACGGGGTGGAGGCGCCGGAGGATGCGGGCGGCTACCCTTGCGGTGGCCGGGAACCCGTGTCTCGGCCCTGCCATGCTCGGGTAAATACGACAAACGGGATGCTGCGCCGTGTTTGACACTTTGAGTGACCGCCTGTCCGGGATCTTCACCAAGCTGCGCGGCAAGGGCCGGCTCACCGACGCCGACATCGACGCCACCGCCCGGGAGATCCGGCTGGCGCTGCTGGAGGCGGACGTCGCCCTGCCCGTGGTCAAGTCCTTCATCGCCAGCCTGAAGGAGCGGGCCCGGGGCGCCGAGGTGTCCCAGGCGCTCAACCCGGCCCAGCAGGTGATCAAGATCGTCCACGAGGAACTCGTCGCCGTGCTCGGCGGCGAGGGCCGCCGGTTGCAGTTCGCCAAGCAGCCGCCGACGGTGATCATGCTCGCCGGTCTCCAGGGTTCGGGTAAGACGACCCTGGCCGGCAAGCTGGCCGGCTGGCTGAAGGGGCAGGGACACCAGCCGATGCTTGTCGCCGCCGACCTCCAGCGGCCGAACGCGGTCAACCAGTTGCAGGTGCTCGGCGGCCGGGCCGGGGTCGAGGTCTTCGCGCCGGAACCGGGCAACGGGGTCGGCGACCCGGTCCAGGTCGCCAAGGCGTCGCTGGAGCACGCCCGGCGGGCCGCCCGGGACATCGTCATCGTGGACACCGCCGGCCGGCTCGGCATCGACGCCGAGATGATGGCGCAGGCCGCCGCGATCCGCGACGCGGTCGACCCGGACGAGGTCATCTTCGTGATCGACGCGATGGTCGGTCAGGACGCGGTACGCACCGCCGAGGCGTTCCGGGACGGTGTCGGGATCACCGGCGTGGTCCTGTCGAAGCTCGACGGTGACGCCCGCGGCGGTGCGGCGCTCTCGGTACGCCAGGTCACCGGCCAGCCGATCCTCTTCGCCTCCACCGGCGAGAAGCTGGCCGACTTCGACGTCTTCCACCCGGACCGGATGGCCAGCCGGATCCTCGGCATGGGCGACGTATTGACCCTGATCGAGCAGGCCGAGCAGGCCTTCGACGCCGATCAGAAAGAGAAGATGACCGCCAAGCTGATGGGCGGCGAGCAGTTCACCCTGGAGGACTTCCTCGACCAGCTCATCGCGGTACGCCGGATGGGTCCGATCGCCAACGTCCTGGCCATGATGCCCGGGATGGGGCAGATGAAGGACCAGCTGGCCGAGGTCGACGACAAGCACTTCGACAAGGTCACCGCGATCATCCGGTCGATGACCCCCGGCGAGCGGACCAATCCGAAGATCATCAACGGCTCGCGGCGGGCCCGGATCGCCAACGGCTCCGGGGTCACCGTGATGGACGTCAACCAACTGCTCAACCGCTTCGCCGACGCGCAGAAGATGATGAAGCAGATGGGCGGCATGATGGGCCTGCCCGGCGGCCGGCGCAAGGCGACCAAGTCGCCGAAGAACAAGCGCAAGGGCACCAAGGGCGGCGGCCGGCCCCGGGTCGGCGGTCCGGCCGGCGGCTTCCCGGGCGGCATGCCGCAGTTGCCGCCGGGGCTGGACCCGAACGCGCTGCCGGGCGGCGGCCAGGGCCTGCCGCCCGGCTTTAAGCTGCCGAAACTGGACTTCAACAAGCTCGGCAAGCGCCCGAACGACAAGTGACGGCACGACTGGCGGCCGGCCGACCCGGACGCCAGCGGCGACGGACACGCTGTCCGTCGTTCGGGACAGTGGGCGATAGCCTGACCGCGTAGGGTGACGGCGTCACCGGGAAGGAGTGGTCATGACCGCGGCGCCGATGCTGCCGGAGCGGCAGGAGTGGACGGTTGACGACCTCGGCGAGCTGCCGAAGGACCTTCCGTACGAACTGATCAACGGAAGGTTGATCGTGCCGTCCCCCACCCACCTGCACCAGGACCTCTGTGTCGAAATCCTGCTCGCACTACGGGCCAACTGCCCGCCGGAGTATGTGGTCAGCATCGATCTGTCCATGCGGGTCGACCGGCGCAACGAGCCCCGGCCCGACGTGGTGGCACTGCGCCCGGAGCACGTCACCCGCAGCCCGGTCCCGGTGCGGGACGCCGTCCTCGCGGTCGAGGTCATCCCGCCCGACTCCACCTTCCGGGACATGTACGACAAGGCCCGGGTCTACGGCCACGCCGGGGTGCCGACCTACTGGGTGGTCGACCCGCTGCACGAGCGGATGACCCTCACCGAGTTCGTGCTCGGCCCGACCGGCGAGTACGAGCCGGCCGCGCACACCGACGACGTCTTCACCACCGAGCGGCCGTGGAAGGTCACCGTCGACCTGCCGGCCCTGACCAGCCGTTGGGCCGGGCTGCGGGACCGCGCCGAGCGGTGATCCCCGGCGGGCCGTGCCGGGGCGCCGGCGGTGCGCCGGGCTTCCATCGGGTAGGAATGTGCGCATGGCGCTGCACGTACGAGGGGTCGTGCTCCCGGACGACGAGGTCCGCGACCTGTGGCTGGTCGGTGACCGGGTGACCTTCACCCCGGTGCCCGGTGCGGTGACGGTGGCCGACCGCGGTTTCGTGCTCCCCGGCCTCGTCGACGCGCACTGTCACCCGGGGATCGCCCCGGGGTCGGTGCCGATCACCTCACTGGACCAGGCCCGGGAACTCGCCCGGATCGACCGGGACGCCGGGGTGCTGGCGATCCGGGACGCCGGCTCGCCGTTCGCGTACCCGGAGCTGGAGGACGAGCCGGACCTGCCCCGGCTGGCCCGCGCGGGCCGGCACGTCGCGCCGCCGAGGCGCTACCTGCGGGGCATCGCGGTCGAGGTCGAGCCGGCCGAGGTGCCGGCGGCGGTGACCGAGCAGGCCCGCGCCGGCAACGGCTGGGTCAAGCTGGTCGGCGACTGGATCGACCGGGAGGTCGGCGACCTGGCGCCGTCCTGGGACGCGGAGACCGTGGCCGCCGCGGTGGCCGCCGCGCACGCCGCCGGGGCGCGGGCCGCGGTGCACACCTTCTCCGAGGTCGGGGTCGAGCTGATGGTCCGGGCCGGGGTCGACTCGGTCGAACACGGCACCGGGCTCAGTCCGGACCTGGTCGACGAGATGGCCCGGCGGGGCACCGCACTGGTGCCCACGATGATCAACATCGCCACCTTCGGCGACATCGCCGAGCGGGCCGCCGCGAAGTTCCCCGGATACGCCAAACACATGCTCGCGCTCCGCGACAACTTCCCGGCGGTGGTCGGGGCGGCGTACGAGGCCGGCGTGCCGATCTACGTCGGCACCGACGCGGGCGGCGGGATCGACCACGGGCTGGCCGCCGAGGAGATGCTGCTGCTGCACGAGCGGGCCGGGATGTCCCCGGTCGACGTGCTGGCCGCCGCCTCCTGGCGGGCCCGGGACTGGCTCGGCTTCCCCGGCCTGGTCGAGGGCGGCCTCGCCGACCTGGTGGTCTATCCCACCGACCCGCGCACCGACCTGCGCGTGGTGCGCGCACCGGAGCGGATCGTGCTGCGCGGCCGGCTGCTGCGCTGATCCAGCCTCACCGGCCCGGGGTCTACGGCGACGGCACCGTCGACGGACTACGCCGCAGCGAGGGCCTTCCTGCGACAGGGCGAGGAGAAGGGGCCCTTCCCTCCGCGCCTGGGTCGGGCGCGTCGGCTCCGGCGACGGCGCATAGGATGTGCCCTCATGGCACGCGTGCTCACTCCCCGTGCGGAGGACTTCCCCCGCTGGTACCAGGACCTGATCGCCAAGGCGCAGCTCGCCGACAACGGCCCGGTGCGGGGGACCATGGTCATCCGACCGGCCGGCTACGCCATCTGGGAGCGGATGCAGGCCGAGATGGACGCCCGGATCAAGCTGGCCGGCGCGGAGAACGCGTACTTCCCGCTCTTCATCCCGGAGAGCTACCTGCGCCGGGAGGCGCAGCACGTCGAGGGTTTCTCGCCCGAGTTGGCGGTGGTCACGCACGGTGGCGGCAAGCAGCTCGCCGAGCCGGTGGTGGTCCGGCCGACCAGCGAGACGGTGATCGGCGAGTTCATGGCGAAGTGGGTCGACTCCTACCGCGACCTGCCGCTGCTGCTCAACCAGTGGGCCAACGTGGTGCGCTGGGAGCTGCGTCCCCGGGTCTTCCTGCGGACCAGCGAGTTCCTCTGGCAGGAGGGGCACACCGCACACGCCGACGAGGCCGATGCGCGGGCGTACGCCCGGAAGATCCTGCACGAGGTCTACGAGGACTTCATGGTCGGGGTGCTCGGCATCCCGGTGCTGGTCGGATTGAAGACCGCCCGGGAGCGGTTCGCCGGTGCCACCCGCACGTACACCCTGGAAGGCATGATGGGTGACGGCAAGGCGTTGCAGATGGGCACCTCGCACGAGCTGGGACAGAACTTCGCCAGGGCTTTCGACATCACCTACACCTCGGCCGAGCGCAGCGTCGAGCACGCCTGGACCACCTCCTGGGGCAGCTCCACCCGGATGCTCGGCGGCCTGATCATGTGCCACGGCGACGACAACGGGCTGCGGGTGCCGCCGAAGCTGGCGCCGGTGCAGGCGTACGTGATGGTGGTGAAGGCCGGCGACGGCGTCGCCGAGGCGGCCGCGAAGCTCTGCGACGCGCTGCGCGACGCCGGGGTCCGGGTCGCCCTGGACGACCGGGTGGACACCCCGTTCGGCCGCCGGGCCGTCGACGCCGAGCTCAAGGGCTATCCGGTACGCGTCGAGCTCGGTCCCCGCGACCTGGCCGCCGGCAACGCGGTGCTGGTCCGCCGGACCACCGGCGCGAAGACCCCGGTCCCGGTGCCGGACGTGGTCGCCGGGGTGCTCGCCGCACTCGACGCCGACCAGCAGGCGCTCTACGACGAGGCGCTGGCCCGGCGCGAGTCGCACACCGTCTCCGTGGATTCGCTGGCCGAGGCGATCGAGGCGGCCGGCACCGGCTTCGCCCGGGTACCGTGGTCGGCGGTCGGCGTCGAGGGGGAGGCGACCGCGAACGCCCAGGGCGTGACGGTGCGCTGCCTGCGCCGGGCCGACGGTTCGGTGCCGGACTCGGAGGACGAGCCGGAGCTGACCGCCATCCTGGCCCGTTCCTACTGATCCGGCTGGGTGTGCCTCCGATGCGCTTCTCGCCGGGCCGAGTGGTCGTGCACCGCAACGTCCGGCGGGGGCGGATCGGCTGGGTCCGCCCGGCCCGGGTGGTGAGCGACGACGATCGGGGGCTGCTGCTCTGGGTTGCCCGGGGCACCCAGGTGGCCAGCGAGGTCAGCGCGGACGGCCGGGGGATGCGGGCGATGCCGTTCGCCGAGTGGGTCGCCTCGGACCACTACCGGTTGCGGGTCGCCACCTGGGCCGGTCCGCCGGTGCTGAAGTTCCTGCCGGCCGGCGCGGACCATTCGGTCTGGTTCTTCCGGGACGAGGCCGACCGGTTCGCCAGCTGGTACGTCAACCTGGAGGAGCACGGCGTCCGCTGGGACGACGGTGGCCTGGCCGGGGTCGACATGGTCGACCAGGACCTCGACGTGGTGGTCCGGCCCGACCACTCCTGGGCGTGGAAGGACGAGGAGGAGTTCGCCGAGCGGCTGGCGCTCCCGGAGCACTACTGGGTGCCGGACGCGGCGGCGGTACGCGCCGAGGGCGAGCGGGTGATCAAGGTTGTCGAGGCGGCGCAGTTTCCGTTCGACGGCACCTGGTGCGACTTCGTTCCCGACCCGGCCTGGACGCCGCCGGAGCTGCCGCCCGGCTGGGACCGCCCGCCCGTGCGCTGAACCCCCGACCGCCGAGCATCCCGACCGATGCCGGCCCGGCTCGGCTCGTCCGCCGGTCCGGCTCAGCTGCCGGCCGGTGCGACGTTGGCGGACAGTGCCGGTCCCGCCTGCCGGGGAGGGGCGTACGGGCGGCAGGAGGCCCGGATGACCAGTTCGGTGGGCAGCCGGATGTGGGTGTCCCGCTCGATGCCGCCGACCAGGTCGATGAGCAGGCGCAACGCCTCGGCTCCCATCCGTTGCAGCGGCTGCATGATGGTGGTCAGCGGCGGGTTGACGAGCGCCGACTCCGGTACGTTGTCGAAACCGATCACGGAGAGGTCGTCGGGCACCCGCAGCCCCAGGTGCCGGGCGACGTCGAGGGTGGAGATGGCCGAGAGGTCGTTTCCGGCGAAGACCGCGGTCGGCCGGTCGGCCAGGGCCAGCAGTTCGGCGGCCGGGCCGGCGGCGCTGGCGGTGCGGAAGCCGCCGACCCGGACCAGCCGCTCGTCCACGGGTACGCCGGCGTCGGCCATCGCCTTGCGGAACCCGGCCTCGCGCAGCCGGGCCGACTCGAGGTCGGAGCGGCCGCTGATGTGCCCGATCCGGCGGTGCCCGAGCGAGAGCAGGTAGTTGGTCGCGAGTACGGCGCCGGCGAAGTTGTCGGAGTCGACGGTGGGCAGCCCGGACGGGCCGGTGTGCGGGTCGACGGCCACGACGTGGAAGCCCTGGTTGGTCTCGACCACGGTCGGCGTGACGATCACGGCTCCGTCGATGAGCGTTCCGGACAGCCGGGCCAGCGACCGCCGCTCCCAGCCGATGGCGGTGCCGGCGCCGTCGCCGCCGGAGTAGGCCAGCAGCTGGTAGCCGGTGCCGACCACCTCCCGCGACGCGCCCTTGAGCAGTTCGGTCGAGAACGGCTCGAACTCGGCGACCAGGATGCCCAGCACGTTGGTGCGGTGACTGCGCAGGCTCTGCGCCCCGAGACTGGCTTCGTACCCGAGCTGGTGGATGACCTGCTGCACGCGTTCCACTGTCGCCTGGGCCACGCCGTACCGGCCATTGACCACCTTGGATACCGTCGCGACGGAGACGCCGGCCGTACGGGCCACGTCCGACATCTTGACACGCCTCGGGAACGCCACGCCGACGATGATAGAGGGCGGTGAGCGCCCGGTGACAGGGGAGTCGAAAACGTTATCGACAACGGTTGACACCGCGTTACGTGGCTGTAAAACTCGCCGTTCAGGTGAGTACCGCGACTGATAGTCGAGGAGACATTCGATGGCGATGAAAGGCCGCGCGGGCACCGTCCTGGCGCTGCTTACGACCAGCGCACTCCTTGCTGCCGGATGTAGTGGCGGCGGCGAAGAAGCGCCCGCTGAGGAAGAGCTCTACAAGAACCCGGTGACCCTGACCTGGTGGCACAACCAGTCACAGGACGGGCCTGGCAAAACTTACTGGGAGAAGGTCGCCAAGGACTTCTCCGCGCTGCACCCGACCGTCACGATCGAGATCGAGGCGATCGAGACCAACCAGCTCCAGCGGACCCGGATCCCGGCCGCCCTGCTGAGCAACGACCCGCCGGACATCTTCGCGTCCTGGGGTGGTGGCGAGGTACGGGAGCAGGTGGAGGCCGACTACCTGAAGGACATCACCGAGCAGACCAAGACCGAGGTCGAGAACATCGGCAGCGCCACCGAGATCTGGGCGGTGGACGGCAAGCAGTACGGTCTGCCGTACCGGATGGGCATCGAGGGCATCTGGTACAACAAGGACATGTTCGCCCAGGCGGGCATAACCGCGCCGCCGACCACCTTCGAAGAGCTGAACGACGCGGTCACCAAGCTCAAGGCCATCAACGTGGTGCCGATCGCCCTCGGCGCCGGTGACAAGTGGCCCGCCGCGCACTGGTGGTACAACTTCGCCCTGCGCGCCTGCTCCGTCGACACCCTGAAGAAGGCCTCCACCGAGACCGTCTTCGACGACCCGTGCTTCGTGAAGGCCGGCCAGGACCTGAAGGCCTTCATCGACACCAACCCGTTCCAGCCCAACTTCATCGCCACCCCGGGCCAACACGACCCGACCAGTGCGAACGGCCTGCTGGCCAACGGCAAGGCCGCGATGGAGCTGATGGGCGACTGGAACAAGGGCACCCTGGAGTCCGTCGCCGAGGACAAGGCGGCGCTGGCCAAGTTCCTCGGCTGGTTCCCGGTGCCGGCGATCTCCGGCTCGGCGGGTGACCCGAAGGCCGCCCTCGGCGGTGGCGACGGGTTCTCCTGCGCCAAGAACGCCCCGGCCGAGTGCGTCGAGTTCCTCAAGTACATCCTGAGCCCCGACGTGCAGAAGGGCTACGCCGCCACCGGCGCCGGCCTGCCGGTCACCAAGGACGCGGCTTCCGCCGTCGAGGACCCCGCGCTGAAGTCCATCCTGGAGGCCACGGCGAACGCGACCTACGTCCAGCTCTGGCTGGACACGGCGTTCGGCAGCACCGTCGGCACCGCGATGAACGACGCGATCGTCGCCATCTTCGCCGGCAACGGTACGCCGGAGAAGGTCGTCGAAGCGATGAAGGCGGCCGCACGCAAGTGACCGCCACCAACCCCACCCTGAACCCCGCCGGCGGCGCTTCCGCGCCGCCGGCGGGCGCCCGGCCCGCACGACGGCGGGCGTCCTCGCGCGGAGCCGACAACCGACGCAAGTGGTACGAGATCATCGGGCTGACCACGCCGGCGGTCATCGTCTACGTGATGTTCGTGCTGGTGCCGATGGGCTTCGCGGTCTACTACAGCCTCTTCCGCTGGCGTGGGGTCGGAGCACCCACCGACTTCGTCGGCTTCGACAACTACATGCTGGCCTTCGAGGACCCGATCTTCCGCGACGCGCTGCGCAACAACGCCATCGTCGTGGTCGGGTCGCTGCTGGTGCAGGGTCCGATCGCGCTGGCCGTCGCCCTGCTGCTCAACCGCCGCTTCCGCGGGCGCACCGTGTTCCGGCTGCTGGTCTTCGTGCCCTACGTGCTCGCCGAGGTCACCGTCGGCATCATGTGGAAGCTGATCCTGACCGACGGCGGGACGGTCGACGCGCTGCTGCGCTCGCTCGGACTGGGCAGTTTCGTGCAGGCCTGGCTCGCCGACCTCGACATCGTCATCTGGACGCTGCTCTTCGTCCTCACCTGGAAGTACGTCGGCTTCGCCATCATCCTGCTGCTCGCCGGCCTGTCGAACGTGCCGCCGGAGCTGAGCGAGGCCGCCGCGATCGACGGGGCGAGCTGGTGGCAGGTGCAGCGGCACATCACGCTCCCGCTGCTCGGCCCCACCATCCGGATCTGGATGTTCCTGTCGATGATCGGTTCGTTGCAGGTCTTCGACGTGATCTGGGTGACCTCGGTGCCCGCGGTTCGGTCGCTCGGCGCGTCGGCCACCATGGCGACCTACATGGTCGACAACGGCTTCTTCGCCCGGCTGTGGGGCTACGGCAACGCGGTCGCCGTGATCCTCTTCGTCATCTCCTTCGTCGCGGCGCTGCTCTTCCAGCGGTTCCTGCTCCGCCGTGACATCCAGGGTGCCATCACCACCAGAAGGGTGAAATGACCGTGGCCGCGAACGCAGCCCTGCCCCGACCGTCCCAGCGCCGGCCGGTGTCGTGGGGTAACCCGCTCACCTACGCGCTGGCGCTCGCGGTGGCGGCCGTGTCAATCGCCCCGGTCGTCTACGTGATCGTCGGCGGCTTCCGCACCACCCCGCAGATCGTCGCGAACCCGGCCGGCCTGCCCGACCCGTGGGTGTTCGACAACTACGCCAGGGTGCTGGGCCGCAGCGACTTCTGGGGCCAGGTGTTCAACAGCGCGGTGATCGCCTTCGGCACCACGCTCGGGGTGGTGGTGCTCGGCGTCTGCGCCGCGTACGTGCTGGCCCGGTACACCTTCCGCGGCCGCGAGGCGCTCTACACCTTCTTCACGCTCGGTCTGCTCTTCCCGGCCGGCGCGGCGATCCTGCCGCTCTACCTCATGTTGCGCGACCTGAGCCTGGTCAATTCCTACTACGCGGTGATCCTGCCGCAGATCGCCTTCGCCCTGCCGCTCACGATCGTGATCCTGCGACCGTTCCTGGCCGCGATCCCCCGCGAGTTGGAGGACGCCGCCGCGATCGACGGCACCGGGCGGCTCGGCTTCCTCTGGCTGATCGTGCTGCCACTGTCCCGTCCCGCGCTCGTCACGGTCGGGATCCTGGCCTTCGTGGCGAGCTGGAACGCCTTCCTGCTGCCGCTGCTCGTGCTGAGCGACGTCAATCTGCACACCCTGCCCCTGGGCGTGCAGAACTTCTCGAGCCAGTACACCGCGGACACGGCGGGAATTCTCGCCTTCACCTCGCTGGCGATGCTGCCGGCACTCGCCTTCTTCACGTTCGCCGAGAAGCAGATCGTCGGTGGTCTCCAGGGCGCGGTCAAGGGGTGACGGGGCGGTCCGCCGTCAGGATCGGGCCTGCCCCGATCACCCACCAGCGCACACCGGCCGGCGAGTTCGCCGGCCGGTGTGAGCTTTCCGGGCCGGGTCTGGCACAATAGGTCGCTGGTATCCGGCGCGCGTCCGGCGCCCTCTAACCCGGGCGCGTCGCCAGTCCATCGAGCAGTCCCCGGCTCAAACCCCACTGTGCCGGTCGGCTCTCACCCGCGCACCGCCCGTGTCCGGGACGGTGAGAATCGCAACAGGAGCGAACACACTGTGGCCGTAAAGATCCGGCTTCTGCGGATGGGTAAGATCCGCAACCCGCAGTACCGTATTGTCGTCGCCGACTCGCGCACCAAGCGGGACGGCCGGGCGATCGAGTTCGTCGGGATCTACCAGCCGAAGGAGGACCCTTCGGTGATCCAGGTCAAGTCGGAGCGGGTGCAGTACTGGCTCTCGGTCGGCGCCCAGCCGAGCGAGGCCGTCCAGCGCCTGCTGGAGAAGACCGGCGACTGGCAGAAGTTCAAGGGCCTGCCGGCCCCGCCGCCGCTGCTTGTGGCGCCCGAGAAGGCCGACCGCACGGCGGCCTACGAGGCCGAGGCGAAGGCCGCGGCCGGGCTGACCGAGTCGGCCAAGCCGGCGAAGAAGGCGGCCAAGGCGGCACCCGCCAAGACCGAGGAGCCCAAGGCCGAGGCGCCCAAGACCGAGGAGCAGGCCGGTGCGGACTCCGGCGAGCAGGCCTGACGTGGCGCTCCGGCCAGCGCTCGAACACCTCGTCAAGGGCATCGTCGACCACCCGGACGACGTACGGGTCCGGATGGTCGACTCCCGGCGTGGCAAGCGCCTGGAGGTGCGGGTGCACCCCGAGGACCTGGGCACCGTGATCGGCCGCAGCGGCCGTACCGCGAAGGCACTGCGCCAGGTGATCGGGTCGATCGGCGGCCGCGGGGTACGCGTCGACATCGTCGACTCGTACTGACCCGCGGACCCCTCGATGCTGCTGACCGTCGGCCGGATCGGCCGTCCGCACGGCATCCGCGGTGAGGTGACCGTTGAGGTGCGGACCGACGAGCCCGAGACGCGGTTCGCCGTCGGGACGGTGTTGCGCACCGACCCGGCGGCGGCAGCCGGCCGCCCACCGGCACCTGTCGACGGCGCGCCCGGAGAGCTGTTCCGGGTGCCCGACCGGCTCACCGTCGAGGCCGCCCGGTGGCACCAGGGCAGGCTGCTCGTCAGCTTCGACGGCGTCTACGACCGCGACGTCGCCGAGGCGTTGCGCGGCACCCTGCTCGTGGTGGACAGCGCCGAGCTCTCGCCGCCGGACGACCCCGACGAGTTCAACGACCACCAGTTGGTCGGGCTCGCCGTGGTCACCCCGGCCGGCGAGTCCCTCGGCGAGGTGGCCCGGATCGACCACGCGCCCGCCTCCGACCTGCTGGTGCTGCGCCGCCCGGAGGGGCGTACCGCATTGATCCCGTTCGTCCGGGCGATCGTCCCGGAGGTGGACCTGGCCGCCGGCCGGGTGGTGGTGGACGCCCCGCCGGGCCTGCTGGACCTGTGAGGAAGGCTCCTTCCGGGTCCGGCGAGCGAGAGGAAGGGCTGCTGCCCCGCATGCGCGTCGACGTGGTGTCGATCTTTCCCGACTATCTCGCCCCGCTGGAGCTGTCGCTGATCGGGCGGGCCCGGGCGGCCGGCGTACTCGACGTCGTCGTGCACGACCTGCGGACCTGGACCCACGACGTGCACCGTACGGTCGACGACACCCCGTACGGCGGCGGGCCGGGCATGGTGATGCGGCCCGAGCCGTGGGGGGAGGCGCTGGACGCCCTGGCGCCGCCCGGCCGGGAGTCCGGGAGCCGCCTGGTGGTACCCACCCCGGCCGGAGTCCCGTTCGACCAGCCGATGGCGCACGAGCTGGCCGCCGAGTCCCACCTCGTCTTCGCCTGCGGCCGGTACGAAGGGATCGACCAGCGCGTCCTCGACCACGCCGGCACCCGGATGCCGGTGACCGAGGTCTCGCTCGGCGACTACGTGCTCTTCGGCGGCGAGGTCGCGGTACTGGTGATCATGGAGGCGGTGACCCGCCTGCTGCCGGGGGTACTCGGCAACGCCGACTCGCTGGCCGAGGAGTCGCACGCGCACGGGCTGCTGGAGGCACCGGTCTACACCAAGCCGCCGAGCTGGCGCGGTCAGGACGTACCCGAGATCCTCCGCTCGGGCGACCACGGGCGGATCGCCCGTTGGCGGCGCGACCAGGCGCTGGTCCGGACGGCCCGGCGTCGGCCCGACATGCTTGCCGCGCTGCCCGCCGAGCGGCTGGACGAGCGGGACGTCAGCGCGCTGGCCGGGGCCGGATTTCAGCCTCCGGCCGGCGATATGGCAAAGTAGGGGGGTTGCCGCAGTCGGCCGTGCCACGGACGGCTGCGAGGATCTCCGCCGGGGTCGCCGTTCCGGGCCTCGCCGTGGAGATCAGAATCACCCATCCGCGCGCCGACGCCCGGTGCGCCGTGAGCCTTCAAGGATGCAGCGATGAACACCCTGGACGCCCTCGACGCCCAGTCGCAGCGGACCGACATTCCGGAGTTCCGGGCCGGTGACACCGTCAAGGTGCACGCCCGAGTCGTCGAGGGCAGCCGCTCCCGGGTGCAGGTCTTCGAGGGCGTCGTCATCCGGCGGCACGGCGCGGGCCTGCGGGAGACCTTCACCGTCCGCAAGATCAGCTTCGGTGTCGGCGTGGAGCGGACGTACCCGGTGAACAGCCCGGCGATCGACCGGATCGAGGTGACCGTCCGTGGTGACGTCCGCCGGGCCAAGCTCTACTACCTCCGTGAGCTGCGCGGCAAGAAGGCCAAGATCAAGGAGCGTCGCGAGAAGCGGGTCGGCTGACCCTCCCGTCGGGCACGCCGACAGCGATCGCGGGGTGCCGTCCCGGCCAACGCCGACTACGCTGGCCGCACGGGCAGACGCGAGACGACGCGACCCCGGCAACCGCCGGGGTCGCCTGTCACCCCGCGCTTCCGCTCGCGGTGCCCGTCGCCCGGCCAGCGGGTGACGGCGCGATATCTCGGGACCGGGGAGTTGCGTGGTGCGTAGGGTGGACGACGAGGACGATGTCGAACCGTGGCGTCGTCGGCGACGGTCCCGACGCACCCGTAAGCAGATGCCACTGTGGCAGGAGCTGCCGCTGCTGCTGATCGTGGCGTTCTGCCTCGCGGTGCTCATCCGGACCTTCCTGCTCCAGGCGTTCTTCATCCCCTCGGGGTCCATGGAGGACACCCTGCTGATCGGCGACCGGGTCCTGGTCAACAAGATCGTCTACGACGTGCGCGACCCGGTGCGCGGCGAGATCGTGGTCTTCCGGGGTACGGCCGCCTGGGCGCCCGAGGTCCGCGACGAGGCCGATCCGGGGTTCGTGGCCAAGCTGGGCCGAACCATCGGCGACCTGGTCGGGGTGAGCCGGCCGGGCGAGAAGGACTTCATCAAGCGGGTGGTCGGACTTCCCGGCGACCGGGTGCTCTGCTGTGACGACCAGGGGCGGGTCACCGTCAACGGCACCCCGATCGACGAGCCGTACGTGCTGGAGAACTCCCCACTGGACGTACCGCCGAACCGCCAGGAGTGCCGGTCGCGCCGGTTCGACGAGGTGGTGGTCCCGCCGGACCAGATCTTCGTGATGGGCGATCACCGGCTGGTGTCGCAGGACGCCCGCTGCCAGGGACCGGTACCGATCGAGAACGTCATCGGCCGGGCCTTCGTGGTCGTCTGGCCGTTCGCGCACTGGAGTTCGCTGCCGGTGCCGGACACCTTCGACGAACTGCCCAGACCGGCGGCGGCGCCCGCGCCCGGCGGACCGCCTGCCGACACCGGGCGGCACAGCCCGGCGGACACCCCGCAGAACAGCGCAGACACGGGAGAAACAGCAATTGCTATGCCAATCTTGGGCTCGCTGCTCGTCACCGCGCGTTCCCGGCGCTTCCGTCGGACCCGGCATCGTAGGCTCCACCCGTGATTGACGAGCAGACCGACAAGTCCAAGCCCCGCAGCTCCTTCTGGCGGGAGCTGCCCATCCTGGTGGGCGTGGCCGTCCTGGTCGCGGTGCTGGTCCGGGCGTTCGTGCTGCAGACCTTCTACATCCCGTCGCCGTCGATGGAGCACACCCTCGACATCTACGACCGGGTGCTCGTCAACAAGCTGGTCTACGACTTCCGGTCGCCGCACCGGGGCGAGATCATCGTCTTCAAGGCGCCCACCCAGTGGACCGGCAACCCGAAGGGTGAGGACTTCATCAAGCGGGTGATCGGGGTCGGCGGGGACCGGGTGGTCTGCTGCGACGAGCAGGACCGGTTGACGATCAACGGGCAGTCGCTGGACGAGCCGTACATCTTCACCGAGAACGGGGTGCGGGACCCGGCGGCCGACGAGGAGTTCGACATCACCGTGCCGGAGGGGCGGCTCTGGGTGATGGGTGACCACCGCTCAGCCTCCGGCGACTCGCTGGAGCACTGGCAGCAGAGCCGCAAGGACATCCAGTTGGCGACGATTCCGGAGGAGTCGGTGGTGGGTCGGGCCTTCACCGTCTTCTGGCCGGTCGGCCGGGCCACCTGGCTCTCCGTACCCGATCCCTACGGCGCGGTCCCCGACCCACAGGGCTGAAGCTGCTTCGTCCGGGCCGACGGCGGTCGTGGGGTGGACGCTGTTCCTGGCAGCCGGGGTGGTCCGTGCGTGCGGGCGCCCACCGCGGCGGTCCATGCCGATCGGCGGCGCTCCATGCCGATCAGCGGCGGTCCGGGGGCGGCACGCCGGCGTCGGCGGCGGGTCCGGCGCGGGCGGGGCTAGGCTGACCGGGTGACCGTGTTCACCCCCCGCCAGGCCGCGCGGGTGCTCCTGGTCGACGCCGACGGCCGGGTGCTGCTGTTCCACGGCTGGGATCCGGCCCGCCCCGAATTCCGCTACTGGTTCACCCCGGGCGGCGGCCTCGATCCGGACGAGACACCGGCGGCCGGCGCCGCCCGCGAGCTGGCCGAGGAGACCGGACTGCGGCTGCGCCCCGCCGAATTTGGCGCCGCCGTCCGGCAGGAGGTCACCGAGTTCAGCTTCGGTGGCCTCTGGTACCGGCAGGAGCAGCACTTCTTCCTGGTCCGGGTCGCCGCCTGGGCCGTCGACACGGCCGGGTTCGACGCGGTCGAGCAGGAGACGATCGACACCCACCGCTGGTGGTCCGCCGACGAGCTGGACCGGACGACGGAACGGTTCTATCCGACCGACCTGCCCGAGCTGCTGCGCCGGGCGCTGGAGAGCGAGTAGCCCCGTGCTGACCCCACCCCGTACGGTGATCCGCCGCGAGGGCGGCATCTACGCCATGGAGCGGGCCCTGCGCCGGCGCGGCTTCCCGCACGTCGCCGGTGCCGACGAGGCCGGCCGGGGAGCCTGTGCCGGGCCGCTGGTGGCCGCCGCCGCGGTGCTGCCGGAGGGCCGGCGCGGCGAGATCGACGGGCTTACCGACTCGAAACTGCTCACCCCGGCCGCCCGGGAGCGGATCTACGCCGAGGTGGTGGCCCGGGCCCTGGCGTACGCCGTGGTGGTCATCCCGGCCGCCGAGGTGGACGCCAGGGGGCTGCACGTGTGCAACCTGGCGGCGATGCGCCGGGCGCTGGCCTCACTGGCGGTCGTGCCGGACTACGTGCTCACCGACGGCTTCGGGGTGGACGGGCTGGGGGTGCCGGGCCTCGCCGTCTGGAAGGGTGACCAGGTCGCGGCCTGTGTCGCGGCGGCGAGCGTGCTGGCCAAGGTCACCCGGGACCGGATCATGGTGGAGCTGGAGGACCAGCACCCCGGTTACGGTTTCGCCGAGCACAAGGGATACATCACCGCCGAGCACAGCGCCGCGCTGGAACGACACGGTCCGTGCCCGGAACATCGCTTTTCGTACGTCAACGTCGCCACCGTGTCCGGCCGGGCCGGCCGGCCGCCGCGATCCCGGCGTCCGGCGCACCTCGGCGGAATCGAGTCGATGGCGCACGGAGGCCGGGCAGGGAGTACCGTCGGCGTGGCGTTGGGCGAGCGGCTTCGGCCGTCGGCGTTGGTGGGGGAAGATGTGGCCATGGAAGGCGGAGTGGGATGAGCGCGGAAGATCTCGAGAAGTACGAGACCGAGATGGAGCTGCAGCTCTATCGGGAGTACCGCGACATCGTGCGCCAGTTCTCCTACGTCGTGGAGACCGAGCGGCGGTTCTATCTGGCGAACCAGGTCGACCTGCACGTCCGGAACTCCGACGGCGAGGTCTACTTCGAGGTGGAAATGCACGACGCCTGGGTCTGGGATATGTACAGGCCGGCGCGCTTCGTGAAAAATGTCCGAGTAATGACCTTCAAGGACGTCAACGTCGAAGAACTCGAAAAGCCGGACATCTCCCTTCCCGCTGACTCCGGATTCGGTGGTTGATCGACGGGACAGCGGGTTGCCCGGTGACCCTAGTGCTCCCCGGTGACCACC
Source organism: Plantactinospora sp. WMMB782 (assembly GCF_049179135.1). NCBI lineage: Bacteria > Bacillati > Actinomycetota > Actinomycetes > Micromonosporales > Micromonosporaceae > Plantactinospora > Plantactinospora sp. WMMB782. The sequence continues at coordinate 4,663,012 of NZ_JBMHMC010000007.1, forward strand.
ACCTCCACCCGTTGCACCAGGTTGTTCGCGAACCCGCCCCGGTTCCACGGCTGCTCGACCGGCTGGGTACGCCCGGACGCGTCGCTGGCCCGCGCGCCGAGCGTGTACCGCCCCGGGGTCGCCGGCCACTCGTACCGCCAGCTGCGCCACGCCCAGCGCCCGTCGTCGTCCGGCCTGTCCTGCCCGTTCTGACCCTCCGGGGTGGCCGGGGCGAGGCTGGCGGCAGCCCAGGTCAGACCGCCGTCCGTGGTCACCTCGACCGAGGTGACCGGCGCGTGGCCGGACCAGGCCCGGCCCCGCACGGTGCACGGTCCCGGACGTAGCACCCGGGTCCGGGACATGAAGTCCGGAAAGCCGGGCGGCTGGACCAGGGCACGGGGCTCGATCCGGGTGACCGGAACCCCGGGGTCGTCGGCGGAGGTGCGCAGCCGGTAGGCGACCGCGTTCTGATATCCGTCGAACTCCCGGTCCAGTACGGTGATCCGGGTCAGCCACTTGACGTGCGCCATGCCGTACCAGCCCGGCACCACCAGGCGCAGCGGCGCGCCGTGCTGGGGGAGCAGCGGGGCGCCGTTCATCTCGTACGCCAGCAGCACCTCCTCGCGCAGCGCCTCGGCGACCGGCAGGCCGCGCTGGTAGTCCTGCTCGACGCCCCGTTCCACCCCGTGGTCGGCGCCGGTGAAGACCACGTCGACGGCGTCGGTCGACAGCCCCGCCTCGCGCAGCAGCGGAGCCAGGGGCGTCCCGGTCCACTCGGCGGTGCCGACCGCCTCGGAGAGCCACGGCTGGCTGACCGGCCGGGGCGTCAACAGGGCGCGGCCGTTGCCGGCGCACTCCAGGGTGACCCGCCGGGTGACCCGGGGCCGGGCACGCAGGGCGGCGAGATCGACGGTCAGCGGGCGGTCGACCCGGCCGTCGACATTCAGCAGGTGCCGGTCCGCGTCCAGCTCCGGGATGTCGTAGTGGATCAGCAGGTAGTGCAGGCCCACCGGGGTGACGTCGTAGCGCAGCGCCTCCAGCGGCAGGGCGTGGTTGCGCGCGGCGAGCGCCAGCTCCTCGATGCTGATGCCCTCGTCGGGACCGGCCAGCCGGGAAGGTCGGCTGACATCGTCCACTGTGGTCATGGCCGCTCCTCGGTCGGTCTGGCGGCGAGCGGGTCCCGCCTCCCGGCCGTCAGCCTAGGCGAGCCCGGTGGGCGGAACCGCAGCGGTGTGAACAGGGCCGGGGCGGACCGCCCGGGTCGGGTAGCCGGTTGCTCGGCAGCCTGGTGCGTCGGCGTCGGGTAGGCCGGTTGCCCGGCAGGCTGGTGCGATCGGTAGGCCAGTCGCTCGGTAGGCACCCGGAGGCTGGTCGGCGCATAGCAGATCATCGGGAAGTGCGGACGTTTTCCACAGCGGTGCTGGTTGTGCACAGGGAATGGGTCGGGGCGTTGCGCGGAGCGCCTGCCGCCGTGACGCTGCATGACCATGACGAGGAGATGGCACAGCCCGGGGCCGGTGATCCTGCTCGCGGTGTCGCTGCTGGTGGTGGGTCCACCGCCCGTTCGGGCCGGCGCCGCCCCGCCCGACAGGTGGGTCGGGGCAACCGCGGTTTCACCCGCGACTTCGGTTCGGGCCGTCACGGGCTCGGCCGGCAGCCTGGTCAGTAGCCCGGCTGGCAGCCCGGCTGGCAGCTCGGTCGGCAGCTCGGTCGGTAGCCCGGCCGCCCAGGTCGTGGCCCTGGCTCCGATCGCGGCCGCGAGCCTGGCGTGGGCGGGATCGACACCCGAGCTGTCGCGCCGGTCGGCGCCGGCGCTCCAACCGGCCGCGCGGCGGTTCCGCTGGCCGCTCGACGGGACGCCTCCGGTCGCCCGCCGGTTCGATCCGCCCCCGCAGCCGTGGGCGGCCGGACACCGGGGTGTCGATCTGGCTGCCCCATCCGGCGCGACGGTCCGGGCGGCAGGCCCGGGAGTGGTGTTCTTCGCGGGTACGGTGGCCGGCCGCCCGTTGGTCAGCGTCGCCCATGCCGGTGGGCTGCGCACCACCTACGAGCCGGTCCGGCCAGGGCTGGCTGCCGGACAGCCGGTTCGGGCCGGTGACCCACTCGGCGTGCTGCTGGACGGTCATCCGGGTTGCCCAGGAGCCGGATCGGCCTGCCTGCACTGGGGCCTGCGGCGCGGTGACGAGTATCTCGATCCTCTGCTCCTGCTGGGCCTCGGCCGAGTCCGCCTGCTTCCGCTGGCGGGCAGCCGGCCGGTCCCCTAGTCCGGCCGGACCTCGGCCGCACCGGACACGCGACCGAGTCGATCAGGAAAGCGAGGCGAGCAGGGCCGGTAGGCGCTCGGCGAGCCGGTCGTACTCCTCCGCCCGGTTGTAGACCTGGCCGGACAGTCGCAGCCAACCCCGGCCGTGCCAGGGATTGACGTTCACCTCCGTGTGGAGTTCGTCCGCGATCCGTTGTCGCAGCGCCACCGCGTCCGGATAGCTGGTCGCGACGCCGCCCGGCAGGGGAAGAATCCGCATCGACACCATCGGCCCGCCGGGGTCGACCAGGTCGGCCGGCGCGATCCCGAGTGCCCGGCCGACCACCCCCTGCCCGTACGCGGCCAGCTCGGCGTTGTGCGCCCGGACCCGGTCCAAGCCGAGCGTACGCAGCGTGAACACGCCCACCGGTGCGGCGAGCCAGGCGGTGTAGTCGAGCGTCGCCTGCCATTCGACCCGGCTGGGAAAGCCGGCCTCCTCCTGCCAGGAGACCGCCAACGGCTCGATCCGTCGCCGCCAGTGGGGCGCCACCACCAGTGCGGCGCTGCCCCGTGGGGCGTACCCCCACTTGTGCAGGTTGCCGACCCAGAAGTCGGCGCCGATGCTGTGCACCGGGGTCGGCAACATTCCGGGCGCGTGCGCACCATCGACGAGTACCGGCACATCACGCTCCCGGGCCACCGCCGTGATCGCCGCCGCCGGGAAGAGTCGGACGGTGGCGGAGGTGAGCTGGTCGATGACGAGCAGCTTGGTGCGTCCGGGGCGGATCCCGGCCCGAACGATCTCGACGATCTCCTCGTCGGAGGCGGTCAGCGGCACGGTCAGGGTGCGCCGGACGGCCCCGGTCCGGCGGGCCTCGCGCTCGACGGCGAGGGCGAACGAGCCGTACCCGTGGTCGGTGTCGACCAGTTCGTCGCCGGGTTCCAGCCGCAACGACTGGAGCACGGTGGCGGCTCCGATGCTCACGTTACCGACCAGCGCCGTCCCGTCCGGATCGGCGCCGAGAAAACTGGCCAGGTGCCGACGGGCGTGGGTGATCCGGTCGATCAGTCCCCGGTTGAAGAACCGCATCGGGTTGGCCTCGGTCTCGTCCCGGAGCCGCTGCTGGGCGCGCTGCACGCCGATCGGCACCGCGCCGTACGAGCCGTGGTTCAGGTGGGCGACGCCGGGATCCAGCGAGAACAGCAGGCGGGCGCCGGGGATCGGCACGGGCGGCAACGGCCCGGCGATGCTCATTCGGTGATCGTAACCGGGTACCGATGGGCTACCGAGCGGAAACGTGCCCGCCGGCAGCCGCCGGCCAGTCCAGCCACGGAGGGGTCTAACAGGTGTGGAAGTGGCCAGGGGAGCGGCCAGGTGGGGAAGTGGCCAGGTCGAGCGCCGGCACGGTCCGAGCCCGATGAACGGCACCGTCCGTCCCCGACGACCGGCATCGCCGGCGCTAGTCCACACTCTTGCCGAGGGACAGGCCGGCCTCGCTGTAGCCGTGCCGACTGTAGAAGCGAACTGCGTCGAGGTTGCGGTGGTGGATGCCCGCCGACAGGTACCGGATTCCCCGCTCGGCCGCCCAGCGTTCGGCCGCGTGCAGCAGGGCGGACCCCCTCCCGAGTCCCCTGGCATCAGGCAGCACCACCGTGTGCACCTGCGCGGAAGGCACAGGCCGCAGGATCTGATGCTCCGGCGGAGCGGGTTGCGGCAACACCTCGACCATGCCGACCACTCGGCCGTCGTGATCCTCGGCGAGGAGGATGCCGTCCTGCCCCGCGTCGTCCGCGAGTCTGTCTGCGAAGTGGCGAACCACCGCCGCACGCTGCGGAACCCGGTAGGTGCCGGCGTCGAGCGCGAGGTGCGCCTCGGCGTTGGCCAGGCGCAACTCCACCAGTGCGGGAACATCCGCCAAGGTCGCTGGCCGAACTGTCAGCTGTGTCTCGTGCATCACCTCCGATCCTACGGTCGACGCAGCCACCGCCCGGTGCCGGCGTCGCGACGTGGCGCTCGGTCTTTCCTCCGTTCTCCCCGACCCGTGATCGGCACGACAGCGCGAGGCGACCGGGCCGCAGCTGTGCCGAGCCGGCGCGCCAAGAGACACCCGGAGGTCGCCGCCGCACGGCTGGGCGGCGTTCTCGTATCGCCGCCTCCCGAGCTGCGAGGAGTCCGGCGGTCGGGCTGCCGAGGTCGGAGGTGGTCAGGCCCGTGGATGCGCCTGGCGATATGCCACCCGCAGCCGCTCGGTCGAGACGTGGGTGTAGATCTGCGTGCTCGACAGCGTGGCGTGTCCGAGCAGCTCCTGCACGGTGCGCAGGTCGGCGCCACCTTCCAGCAGATGGGTGGCGGTCGAGTGGCGCAGCCCGTGCGGACTGATCCGGGGCAGCCCGGCCGCGCGGGCGTAGTCGGCGACGATCCGGCGTACCACGGTGGGCGCAAGCCGTCCGCCGCGTACCCCCAGCAGCAGCGATTCACCGCTGTCCCGCCCGACCAGGCGTGGCCGGCCGATTCGGAGCCAGTCGTCGAGTGCCCGCTGTGCCGGCAACCCGTAGGGGACCGTCCGTTCCCTCGCGCCCTTACCCAGCACCCGGATCACCCGCCGAGCCGGGTCGACGTCGCCGAGATCCAGGCCGCACAGTTCGCTCACCCGGATGCCGGTGGCGTAGAGAAGCTCGAGGACCAGCCGGTCCCGGTGCGACAGTGCGGTTCCGCCCTCGCCGGTCGAATCAATCAGCTCGCCCGCCTGGTCGGCCCGGAGCACCGCCGGCAGTTCCCGGTGCGCCCGGGGACTCGCCAGCTGCGCTCCCACGTCGGTGTCCAGTAACCCCGCCCGGTGCGCCCAGCCGGTGAAGGTGCGGGCGGACGCGGCCCGGCGGGCCAGTGACGCGCGGGCGGCACCGAGGGTACGCAGCTTCGCCAGCCAGCTCCGCAACACCGTGATGTCCAGGTCGCGGGGTGTGGAACAGCCCATCCGGACAGCATGGTCGAGCAGGGAGACCAAGTCCGCGACGTACGCCCGGACGGTGTGCGTCGACCGGTTCTCGACCGAGGCGAGATGCTGGGCGAAGTCGTCGACGCTCTCCCGCAGGGCCGGTGTCAGGGCCTCGTGCCGGGCACGGGTACTGCGACGGGGCTGACTCATCACCCGCGACGGTGGACCCTGGTCGTCGGTCAGGTCAAGCCGGCTCGCCGGGTCGCCGCTGGCGCGAGTGCGTACCCCTCGTCACGGCGTACCACCAGACCCAACTGTTCCAGCAGGGAGAGCTTGCGCAGGGTGGTGCGCAGACCGAGGCCGGCACGTGCGGCGAGGACGTCCGGTCCGAGCGGGCCGCGTCGGGGCACCGCCTCCAGGATCAGCGCGGATTCGTCGTCGAGTGAGTCCTGAGGGCGCTCCGGGCCACGAACCGGCGGAGCGAGGTCGGCGCCTATCCGGCCCACCTCCTCCAGGACGTGCGACACGCCGGTGACCAACCGCGTCTCGGGATACTCGCGGAGCAGCTCGTGCGCGCCGACCGACATGGCGGAGGTGACCGGCCCGGGAACCACCATCGCCGGTCGCTTCATCGCTATCGCCCGGCGGATCGTCTGGGTGGCGCCGCTGCGGGCCGCCGCCTCGACCACCAGGGTCCCGGCGGTCGCCGCGGCGATCACCCGGTTGCGGATCAGGAACCGGGGTCGCAGCGGCTCCGCCCCGGGAGGCCATTCGCTGACCAGCACGCCGACGTCGGCGATCCGGTCGAAGAGTGCCGTGTTGCCGACCGGATAGGGCCGGTCGACACCGCAGGCGAGTACTGCCACGGTCAGGCCGCCCGCGTTCAGGGCGCCCCGGTGCGCCGCCGCGTCGATGCCGAACGCGCCACCGGAGACGACACTCCAGTCCCGCTCGGCCAGCCCGAAGGCGATCTCGGTGGCGACGTGCAGTCCGTACGGGGTGGCGGCCCGGGATCCGACCACCGCCACCGATCGTTGGAACGCCTCCCCGAGCGACCAGGCGCCGCGTACCCAGAAGCAGAGCGGCGGCGCCGTCTCCTGGTCGACCCTGCGGTCGGCGCTGGGCAGACTCAACCGCCTCAGGCTGCCCAGCCGGACCGGCCATTCCGGGTCGGCGGGAGTCACCAGGCGGGCACCGAGCCGCTCGGTCTGCTCGGCAGCGGCGAGCGCGACCTGCCAGGGGTCCCCGGCCGCCAGCCGGGACTCGACCGTCGAGCGAAGGCGATGGTCCGGCACCTTTCCGGCGAGCAGCCGGCGCAGTGCCCCGGCCGCTCCGAACTGGGCCACGAGGCGGAACACCGCCCGGGTGCCGGGCTCGAAGAGCCAGTTCAGAGCGATGCGTGCCAGCCTGTCCTCCTCTGTCGCCGCCGGATCGTCCATTACCGACGCCTGTTCTCTGCCCGGCTCGTCTCTGCCCGGGGCGACCCTGTCCGGGTCGGTTGCGTCCGGGTGCGGTGCGGGGTGTGCGGGTGTGGTCATCAGATGCTCCCGGTGCGAAGTTGGGTCGCCTCGTGGACGTCATCGGCGTCCGGACGTTGCCGACCGTCAAGGTCGGCGATGCTCCAGGCGACCCGGATCACGCGGTCGAAGCCACGGGCGGAAAGCACGCCGCTGTCCAGCAGTCGGCGAAGCGCGCAGGTGTCCTTTGCCGGCAACCGCCACCGTGGCTGGCGCAGTTGCGGCCCCGGTACCTCGGCGTTGACCCGCCAACCGCCGGCCGCCCAGCGGGCGGCCGCGGCGGCCCGGGCCTTGCCGACCCGCTCGGCGACCACCGCCGAGGACTCGACGGTCTGCTCTGCGGCCATCAGCTCCGCCGCCCGCAGCGGACTCACCGTCACCTGTACGTCCAGCCGGTCCAGCAGCGGACCGGAAAGCCGGCCGAGGTAGCGGCGCCGGGCCAGTGGCGTGCACTCGCACGAGATGTCGCCGGAGGGTTTCGCACAGGGGCAGGGATTCGCCGCCACCACCAGTTGCACCCTGGCGGGATATTCGGTGCCGCCGCGGGTCCGGGTCAGGACGATCCGGCCGCTCTCCAGCGGTTGGCGCAGCGCCTCCAGCGCCCCGCGGGCGTATTCGGGAGCCTCGTCCAGGAACAGGACCCCTCGGTGGGCCAACGAGACCGCGCCGGGCCGGGCCAGCCCGGATCCTCCGCCGACCAGCGAGGCGATGGTGGCCGTGTGGTGCGGGGCCTGGAACGGCGGCCGGCGCAGCAGTTGCCCGCCCGGCGGCAGCAGACCGGCGATCGAGTGCAGCGCGGTCACCTCCAGGGCGGCCTCGTCGTCGAGCTCGGGCAGGATCGAGGGCAGTCGTTCGGCCAGCATGGTCTTGCCAGCCCCGGGCGGGCCGAGCAGCGCCAGGTGGTGCCCGCCGGCCGCGGCGACCTCCACGGCACGCCGCCCGAGCCCCTGCCCGGCCACGTCGGCGAGATCGGGCCCGAGCAGGGGTGGGACCGGGGGCGACGACGGCGGGTCGAGCAGCGGTGTGCCGTCCCGGATGAAGGTCACCAGCCGGTGCAGCGTGTCGACGGCCCGGACCCGCACTCCTGGTACGACCGAGGCCTCGGTGGCATTGCCGAGCGGTACGAGCACCCGGGTGATACCGGCCCGGACCGCCGCCGCCACCATCGGCAGTACGCCCCGGACCGGTCGGACCGTCCCGTCGAGTCCCAACTCGCCGAGGACGGCCACCCCGTCCAGCGGGGCGAGCGGCAGCTCGCCCGAGCCACCGAGTAGTGCCGCCGCGATCGCGAGGTCGAAAGCCGAGCCGTGTTTCGGCAGCGTCGCCGGCAGCAGGTTGACGGTGATCCTGCGGTTGGGCCAGCGCTGGCCGGAGTTGACGATCGCCGCGCGTACCCGGTCGCGGGCCTCGTTGAGCGCGGTGTCGGGCAGGCCGGACAGCACGACGGTGGGCAGACCTGTGGCCAGGTCGGCCTCGACCTCGACGACATGCCCGGCCACTCCGACCAGCCCCACGCAGAGCACCTTGGCGTAGCTCATCGGCACTGCCCGGGAGAGCTGTCTCGCGGTATCGACATGGTTTCGACAGTGCCCGGAACGGCGCCGGCCGGCGGGCCCGGCACGGTCGCCTGTGGACAACCAGGGGCCCTGTGGACGAACGGACGATCAAGCTGGGACTGTGCTATGCGACCGTCGTGCCGACACGAGGGAACGCGCGAGCGATCCTGGCCCGCAGGCTCGGCTACCGGCCGGATCCGGCCCGGTCGAGGAGTTCGTGCAGCAACTCGACCACCTCCGCCGGGGAGAAGGCCATCGCCTGCTCGCCCACCGTGACCTCGAAGCTGCACCTCCTCGGGTCCGCCGCGCTGAGCAGCCTGGGGAAGAGTTGCACTCCGTGCGCGGCGAGCAGCTCCGCGCCGGCCCGTTCGACGTCCTCCTTCGACGCGGGGAGGTGGACGTGGAAGATCGGTGTCTGCGGCGGATCGGGCCAGGCCAGGGCCACCCCGTCGGTGTTGATCGCGGTGGCGATCGCGATGGCGTGCTCCCGGAACAGCGGCATCCTCGGCAGCAGGTCGTCCAGGCCGGCGAGGCCGGCCAGCGCCAGCGGCCAGGCGTCGTGGATCGCCCCACCGAGCCGCGCCCGCCACACCGCCGCCTCCGCGACGGTCGCGGCGTCGGCGGCGAGGACGGCGCCCCGGACGCCGAGCAGGGCCTTGTAGAGCGAGGTGTAGACGGTGTCGAACAGGCCGGCGATCTCGGCGAAGGGCCGGCGGTAGTAGGTCTGCGCCTCCCAGATCCGCGCACCGTCCAGATGCGCCGCCGCACCCCGGGCGCGGACGGCCGCGACCTGGTCGCGCAGGTCGTCCCACTCGGGAAGCTGCCCGCCGATGTCCCGCTGCGGCAACTCCCAGACCACGGCGGCCAGTGGTTCGCCGATCGACGCCAGTGCGGCCCCGGTCATCAGCCGGTGGCGATCGCCGACCGGATGGAACCGCAGTCCGTGTACGACCTGGTAGCCCCGCTGCTCCCACACGTCCAGGTGGGTCTGCGGGTGGGCGGCGAAGGCATGCCGGCCACGCCGTTCGGCATGGACGCGCAGCGCCACCTGCTGCGCCATCGTGCCGGTCGGGAAGAACAGCGCCGATTCCGTACCGAACAGGTCGGCGATCCGCCTCTCCAGCTGCGCGACCGGGGCGTCGGGTCCGCCCGGCGGTGTGTCGGCACCGACCCGGTCGAGCATCCGTCGCAGGACCGTACGGGGCATCCGGTGCAGCGGTGCGTGCAGGAACAGCGACCGCCGGATCGTCGGCTCGGTGTCGGTGTGGGTGTCGGCGGATGCTCGGGGCTCGGACGCGGGCATTGCGCGAGTCTCGTCTTGTTGCCACTCTTTTGCAACAGGACGAGGCCGTGCTCAGAACGCCGCACGCAGGTGCTCGACGCGGGCCGGACCGCTGCGGGCCGGGTACACCTCGACGACGTCGAACCGGACCTGCTCCGGGTGCACACCACTGCTCCGCAGCCACTCGACGGCCAACCGGCGCAGCCGTTGTGCCTTACTACCCAGCACCGCCTCGGCCGGGGTGCCGAAGGCGTCGCCCCGCCGGGTCTTGACCTCGCAGAAGGCGAGGACGTCCCCCTCCCAGGCGATGATGTCGATCTCGCCCTGCGCACACCGCCAGTTGCGGGCCACCACCCGCAGCCCCGCCTCGACCAGATGCCGTACGGCACACCGCTCCCCGTACGCGCCGATCGCCCGTCTCGCCGCTGTCATGGCTGGACCCTGGCCCTGTGCGGTGCCCGGAGACAACCGCGAAGTGCGCGGCTGTGGATATCGGAGGGTGCTGTGGACGTACGGACGATCAAGCCGGAGGTCTGCTATAAGCGCGCTCTGGTCACACAGCGCCCGGCTGGTTGTGCCAGGGTTCCGGCGCCGGTCCGACAGGCTCGACTGGCGGGTACCCGGCAGGTCGCATACGGTGCGTGACCGTGGAGCAGCAACGCAACTTCCCGGACGAGCCGGCCGCCCGCTGGCGGGCCGACGACCGCGGCTACGCCGACCAGCGCTGGAGCGGCGTCGGCGAGGACCGTCACCCGGGTACCGAACAGCCGGCAGCCCCGACACAGCACGGTATGCCGGTGTCCGCACAGACACCCACGGTGCCCGCACCGACCTCCGCGCACACAGCGACACCGGACGGTGGGTACGGGCAGCGGTTCGGCACCGGCACCGACAGGTACGCCGACCCGACCCGGTTCGGCGTACCGGAGTCCGGCCGTGACCGGTACGCGGCGCCGGAGCCGCGCGGCGGAAACCCGCTCGACGGTGGCAGTTATCCCGGCTTCGTTCCGGCGGACAGCTCCGACCAGGCCCGGCACTCCCTGGACGTGCCGTTGCCGAGCTTCGGCGCCGCACCGCCCGCGACTCAGCCGTACCCGCCCGCGACCCAGCCGTACCCGTCCGCCGCCTGGGCCCCGGATCCGGCCGGAACGGATCCGACGGGCCCGATCCCGGGCACCGTCTCCGGCGCGAACGCCGTCACCGGTCGGCACGACGCCATGCCGGAGAGCACGGGCGGCATCCCGGCCGGCACGGGACCCGACACGGTGGCCCGCGCGACGGACGCGGCTCGCGGGGGCGGCAGACACGGCGTCCCGGCCGTCGAACCGGGTCAACCGTTCGCCACGTCCGCCAATCCGGCGCCCTCGTCCCCGGCAACGGACCCGGCACGCTCGTCCGCGGCAACGGACCCGGTACGCGCCTCTGCGGCAACGGACCCGGCGCGCTCGTCCGCGGCAGCGGACCCGGCGCGCTCCTACGCGGCAACGGCCCGGCGGGCTCACCCGCGCCCGGGGACCCGGCGAGGTCACCACTGGCCGGTTACCCGGTCGTGCAACCGCACCGGGCGGCCGGCGCCGGGCAGCCGTCCCCTGGTGCTGATGTCGGGCAGCCGGATCACGGATCAGTCGGCGCGCTCGACCAGCCGACGAACCTGGTACCGCAGGTCGATCCGCGAGCCGGTTCGGGCGGCGTACCGCTCGGTGTCGACCCGCCGGACCGGCACGCCGACCCGGTGGGGCCGGCGGCTCCGCATCGGCCCGCCGCCACCGGCGGATCGGGAGCCTCCGGCGCAACCGTAGCCACGCCCGGCCCGGTGGGCCCCGGGGGGCCTGGCGGCCTCGGGCTGCCGCCCGGCGACGGCGTGTACCGGACCCGCCGGCCCGCCCTGGCCGTGGTCCTCGCGGTGCTCGCGGTGGTCTTCGAGGTGCCGGCGGTACGCCTGCTCCTCGACGGTGCCCTCGGCGATCCGCTCCGGCCGTCGGTGGTCCTCTCCGGGACCTTCCTGGTGCTGGGGTTGCCAGCCTTCGCCGCCGGCCTGTACGGACTCGCCACCAGCACCGCCGCCCTGGCCGATCCGGTCCGGGCCTGGCTCCGCCCGCCGACCGGCTATCTCACCATCGGCCTCGTGCTCTTCGTCGCAGCCGCTCTCGCCACCGGCTGACCGCGCTCACTACCGACTGACAACTGAACTCACCACCGGCTGACAACCGGGCGCACCACTCGCTGACAACCGGCTCGCCACCGGCTGACCGTGCTCACCTCCGACTGACACCGGGCTCGTCACCAGCCCATGGCGGCTGGCCGGCGGGACCGGCAGCCACCGGATACGGACAGCCGGCCGGAAGCCGGATACGGACAGCCGGCCGGAAGGAGGACGACCCGCCCCGGGAGCGCCGAAAACCGGACAACCGGGCCTCGCCGTCGACCGGGTTCGGCCGGATCCGCCGGTGAGCGGTGCGGGGTGGGGGTTTGTGTGCTGATGGGTACGGCGGGGCGTACACTTGGCGATTGGCGACCGCCTCGCGCGGTCGACCTCGCGCGCCCTCTCCACGGTCCGTCCGCGGAGCGACGGCCCCCTGGTCCCGATTCTGGTCGGGTCCGCCATGGCCGGCGATCAGGCGCCAGGACGCCAGGCCGCCGGCCCGGCGTGACAACCAGGGACAACTAGGGAGCACCCCACCATGGCCGTAGTGACCATGCGTCAGCTGCTGGAGAGTGGCGTCCACTTCGGGCACCAGACCCGGCGCTGGAACCCGAAGATGAAGCGCTTCATCTTCACCGAGCGCAACGGTATCTACATCATCGACCTGCGGCAGACCCTCGACTACATCGAGAAGGCGTACGAGTTCGTGCGCGGGACCGTCGCCGAGGGCGGCAGCATCCTCTTCGTGGGTACCAAGAAGCAGGCCCAGGAGGCGATCGCCGAGCAGGCGACCCGGGTCGGCCAGCCGTACGTGAACCACCGTTGGCTGGGCGGCATGCTCACCAACTTCCAGACGGTCTACAAGCGGCTGCAGCGGATGAAGGAGCTGGAGGCCCTCGGCGACCTGTCGGGCACCGCGCAGGGTTACACCAAGAAGGAGACGCTGCAGCTCTCCCGCGAGAAGGACAAGCTGACCCGCACCCTCGGTGGTCTGCGGGACATGCAGAAGGTCCCGGCCGCGATCTGGGTGGTCGACACCAAGAAGGAGCACATCGCCGTCGACGAGGCCCGCAAGCTGGGCATCCCGGTCATCGCCGTGCTCGACACCAACTGCGACCCGGACGAGGTCGACTTCCCGATCCCGGGTAACGACGACGCGATCCGCTCCGCCGAGCTGCTGACCAAGGTCATCGCGGCGGCCGTAGGTGACGGTCTGATCGCCCGTTCCGGTAAGCGCCGCGGTGCCGACGAGAAGCCCGAGCCGGGTGTGGTCGGCGCCGACGAGCCGCTCGCCGAGTGGGAGCGCGAGCTGATCGAGGACAACGAGAAGAAGGCGGCCGGCGACGCGGAGCAGAAGGCGGCCGGCGACGCGGAGCAGAAGGCTGCCGGCGACGCGGAGCAGAAGGCCGGCGAGCCGGCGGGCGTCGCCGCCGAGTGACCGCTGGTGTCGGGATCCGCCGGCTGATCGTTCCGGCCGGCGGTTCCCGACCCGGTACGAGGCACGGTGGATCCCGATCCGGGTAATCCAGCAGAAGACCACGAACCAGCCGCGTTACACACCGAAGAGAGAGTCATGTCCAACTTCACCGCCGCGGACGTCAAGAAGCTCCGGGACCTCACCGGCGCCGGCATGATGGACTGCAAGAAGGCCCTCACCGAGTCCGAGGGCGACTTCGACAAGGCTGTCGAGATCCTGCGCGTCAAGGGCGTCAAGGACGTCGGCAAGCGGGCCGGCCGGACGGCCGCCAACGGTCTGGTGGCGCACTCCGGCAAGGCGCTGCTCGAACTCAACTGCGAGACGGACTTCGTCGCCAAGAACAACGACTTCGTCGCGTTCGCGCAGCTCCTGGTGGAGCACGGCGCGCAGGCCGGGGTCGCCGACGCCGAGGCGCTGCTCGGCAGCACCCTGCCGGACGGCCGGACCGTCGCCGACGCCGTACAGGAGCAGTCGGCCAAGATCGGCGAGAAGCTGGTGCTCAACCGCTTCGCCGCGGTGGAGGGTACGGTCGCCGTCTACCTGCACCGCAAGGCGCAGGACCTGCCGCCGCAGGTCGGCGTGCTCGTGGAGTACGCCGGTAAGACCGACGAGGCGGGTGACGCCGACGCGCGCGGTGTCGCCATGCAGATCGCCGCGATGCGTCCGAAGTACCTGACCCGGGACGAGGTGCCGGCCGAGACCGTGGCCTCGGAGCGGCGCATCGCCGAGCAGACCGCCCGCGAGGAGGGCAAGCCGGAGGCCGCCTTGCCGAAGATCATCGAGGGGCGGGTCAACGCGTTCTTCAAGGACTACGTCCTGATCGAGCAGGCGTCGGTGGCCGACAACAAGAAGTCGGTCAAGCAGGTGCTGGCCGAGGCCGGCATCGAGGTGACCCGGTTCGTCCGGTTCGAGGTCGGTCAGGCCTGAACGCAACCGTGGGCCCGGATCGCCGCGACCCGGGCCCGCGACGAGTCGACACGGACGGGAGGCCGCAGGTGTACGTGACGGACACCGCGGCCTCCTCGTCACGTAGGGTCAGCAGCGGCAGGTTGGCTGAACTGGGCGCCGGCGTACCGGCGTGGGAAAGGCGGGTCGGATGACGCAGGTTGTGAGTGACCGGACCCTGGCGGCGGACGACCCGACGGCACCGCCGCCCGGGCGGGCCCGCCGGGTGGTGCTCAAGCTCTCCGGTGAGGTCTTCGGCGGTGGGGCGATCGGCGTCGACCCGGACGTCGTACAGGCGATCGCGCGGCAGATCGCGACCGTGGTACGCCGGGGTGTGCAGGTCTCGGTGGTGGTCGGCGGCGGCAACTTCTTCCGGGGCGCCGAGTTGCAGAAGCGCGGCATGGACCGGGCCCGGGCCGACTACATGGGCATGCTCGGCACGGTGATGAACTGCCTGGCCCTGCAGGACTTCCTGGAGAAGGAAGGCATCGAGACCCGGGTGCAGAGCGCGATCACCATGGCCCAGGTGGCCGAGCCGTACATCCCGCTGCGGGCGATCCGGCACCTGGAGAAGGGCCGCGTGGTCATCTTCGGCGCGGGCGCCGGCATGCCGTACTTCTCCACCGACACCGTCGCCGCCCAGCGCGCTCTGGAGATCCGCGCCGACGTGGTGCTGATGAGCAAGAACGGAGTGGACGGCGTCTACACCGCCGACCCGCGCACCGACCCCGACGCCAGCAAGCTCGACAAGATCACCTTCTCCGAGGTGCTGCGTCGTGGCCTCCGGGTCGCCGACGCCGCCGCGTTCAGCCTCTGCGAGGAGAACGGCCTGCCGATGCTGGTCTTCGGCGCCGAGGGCGACGACACCATCATCCGGGCGGTCGCGGGCGAGCCGATCGGCACGTTGATCACGACCTGAGTGGGGCAGGGAGCCGGGCCGGCGGGTGGGGTCCGGATGGAGTATTCCGCAGAGCACCAGCCAGCAGAGGGAGGCGAAGGAGCAGGTGATCGACGACACCCTCCTCGAGGCCGAGGAGAAGATGGAGCGCGCGGTCGAGCACGCCAAGGAGGAGTTCGGCGCGATCCGTACCGGGCGGGCCACTCCGGCGATGTTCTCCAAGATCATTATCGACTACTACGGCAGTCCCACCCCGCTGACCCAGATGGCCTCCGTCGGGGTGCCCGAGCCGCGGATGGCGATCATCAAGCCGTACGACGCGTCGCAGTTGCAGGCCATGGAGAAGGCGATCCGTGACTCCGACCTCGGCGTGAACCCCAACAACGAGGGCACCCAGCTGCGCATCCTGCTGCCGCAGATGACCGAGGAGCGGCGGCGGGACATGATCAAGGTCGCCCGGCACAAGGGCGAGGAAGCCAAGGTGGCGATCCGGAACGTCCGTCGGCGCGCCAAGGAGGAGCTCGACCGCATCGTCAAGGACGGCGAGGCGGGTGAGGACGACGGCCGGCGGGCCGAGAAGGAACTGGACGACCTCACCCACAGGTACGTGTCCCACGTCGACGAGTTGGTGAAGCACAAGGAAACCGAGTTGCTCGAGGTCTGATGTCCCACGTCGACCCCTACGGCGCTACCTCGGAGCCGCGCGGCCGGCGGCGGCCGGAGCAGACGCGCGGCCCGGAGTGGTCCCCCGACCCCGGAGACCGGAACGGGCCGTCGGGCCGACGGTGGCCGGCCGGTGACGACGACGCCTGGGCACGGGCGCGGCACGGCGGTGTCGCGCCCGACGCCTACCCGGCCCCGGCGGACGCCTACCCGGGAGCGGCGGCGACCTACCCGGCCGCGTCCGAGAGCTACCCACCGGCGCCCACCGGCCACCCGATCCCGACCGAGGGCTACCCGCCCGCGTCCGAGAGCTATCCGGCCGCCTCCCAGGGCTATCCAGCCGCTTCCGAGGGTTACCCGGCCGCCTCCCAGAGCTATCCGGGGGTGGTCGACGAGCACTCCGGCGTGGGGCCACGGCTGGACCGCTCGGCCGCGTACCGCAACGGTTCGCCGCCGGAGGGCGTGGCGGATCCGGCGGCGGGGTGGGGCAGCCCCGAACCGTCCGGTCGGCCGGGCCGTCCCGGCGACGACGCGGCGGCGTACCGGAACGGGACCGATCGCCCCGCCAGGGGCGTCCCCGCCGACGCCCGGCCGGGGGAGGTCCCGGTCGGTGCGGATGCCCCGACCAATCCGGTCGGCTGGCCGCTCGTCGGCGATCCGAACCCGCATCCGGAACCGAGCCCCGAGCCCGACGAGGCGGCGACCGGCCGGGGACGCCGCCGGGCGACCCGGTCCGGCAAACCCGCCGGGCAGTCCCGGGCCGGCCGGAACCTGCCGGCCGCGATCGGCGTCGGGCTCGGGCTCGGCGCGGCGATCGTCGTCCCGCTCTTCCTCTTCCGCCCGGCCTTCCTGGTCGTGGTCGCGCTGGCGGTGACCATCGGCATCTGGGAGATGACCCGGGCGGTACGCCCCGGCGGGATGCACCCACCGCTGGTGCCGCTGGTCGCCGGCGGCCTGCTGATGGTCGGACTGGCCTGGTGGGCCGGCCCGGACGCACTCAGCCTGGGGCTGCTGGTGACGGTACTGGCCACCATGGTCTGGCGGCTCGGCGACGGGCCGGCCGGATACCAGCGGGACATGACCGCGGCCACCCTGATCGCGGTCTACGTGCCCTTCCTCGGCGGGTTCGCCGCGCTGCTCGCCGCCGAGCCGGCAGACGGCGACCTGCGGGTACTGGTCACCCTGGCCGCGGTGGTCCTCTCCGACACCGGCGGGTACGCCGCCGGGGTGGCTTTCGGCAGGCATCCGATGGCTCCGTCGGTCAGCCCGAAGAAGTCCTGGGAGGGCTTCGCCGGCTCGGTGGCGGCGGCTGCCGTGGGCAGCGCGGTGTTGCTGGCCGTCCTCTTCGACGTCGCGTTCTGGTGGGGCGCCCTCTTCGGGATCGCGGTCTCGGTCGCGGCCGTTCTCGGCGACCTCGCCGAGTCCATGATCAAGAGGGATCTCAAGGTCAAGGACATGAGCAACCTGCTGCCGGGGCACGGTGGGCTGATGGACCGGCTGGACTCGATCCTCTTCGCGGTGCCCACCGCCTATCTCCTGCTGGCGATCTTCGCCCCGGCCGGGTGAGCGGCACGATGAGCCGCTGTCCCGGTGACCCGAGCCTGCCCGTCCGCGCGGCGGGTCGGCGCATCTGTCGGTCGCGTGCCTGGTCACGGGTTCGGCACCTCCGGCCAGGTGCGTTGTCGCGCCGACGTGGGAGACTGGACGGGCCATGACGAGCCTGCCCTTGATCCCGATCGCACCGGACGACCCCACCGGGTCTCCGGCGCGCCGCGCGACGATGCCGCCCCGCCACCTCGCCGACCTCGACCTGCCCGGGCGGCAGGCGGTGGTCACCGGGTTGGGGGAGTCGGCGTTCCGGGCCCGGCAGGTCTCCACCCACTACTTCGGGCGACTGGTCCGGGATCCGGCCCGGATGACCGACCTGCCCGCCGGGGCGCGGGACCGGATCGCGGGCGAGCTGCTGCCCAACCTGCTCACCCCGGTGCGCGAGGTCGCCACCGACGACGGCGCGACCCGCAAGGCGCTCTGGCGACTGCACGACGGATCGCTGGTGGAGAGCGTGCTGATGGGATACCCGGACCGGGTCACCGTCTGCATCTCCAGTCAGGCCGGCTGCGGCATGGCCTGCCCGTTCTGCGCCACCGGACAGGCCGGACTGACCCGGAACCTCTCCACCGCCGAGATCGTGGACCAGGCCGTGTACCTGGCCGGGGTGGCCGCATCCGGCGCGATCGCCGGATCTCCGTCCCGGCTGTCCCACGTGGTCTTCATGGGCATGGGCGAGCCGCTGGCCAACTACTCCCGGGTGGTGGCCGCGGTCCGGCGGCTGACAGCTCCCGCCCCGGAGGGGCTCGGCCTGTCCCAGCGGCACGTCACGGTCTCCACCGTCGGTCTGGTTCCGGCGATGCGCAGGCTGGCCGACGAGGGACTCTCGGTGACCCTTGCGTTGTCGCTGCATGCGCCCGATGATGAGCTGCGCGACGAACTGGTTCCGGTCAACCAGCGGTGGAAGGTTGCCGAGGTGCTGGACGCCGCATGGCACTACGCGGAACGGACGGGGCGTCGCGTGTCCATTGAATACGCGATGATCAGGGATGTGAACGACCAGCCGTGGCGGGCCGATCTCCTCGGTCGACTGCTGGCCGGTCGACTGACCCACGTGAACCTCATCCCGCTCAACCCGACTCCGGGGAGCCGTTGGGACGCGAGCCCCAAGCCGGTAGAGCGGGAGTTCGTCCGGCGGCTCCGCGCGGCCGGTGTCTCGACGACCGTCAGGGACACCCGGGGGCGCGAGATCGACGGGGCGTGCGGCCAGCTGGCCGCCGCGACGGTGACGCGGTGAGCGACCGGGTCGACAGGCTTAGTAGTGCCGCTTGCGGCGCCGACGCGCGTGGCGGGGCGGCGGCGTGAGCGAGCGAAGCGAGCGAGCGAACCAGGAGACATAGTGGCGAGTCAGGGTCAGCGTTTCCGGCGCAAGGCGCTCCGGCGGGGCTACAAGGTCGATGAGGTGGACACGTTCCTGGACCGTGTCGAGGCCACGCTCGCCGGTGAGCCGCTGGGCGCGCCCGTCGCCTCCCAGGAGGTGCACGACGTCGTCTTCCGGGTGCGCTTCGGCGGGTATGACGAGTGGCAGGTGGACCTGCACCTCGACCGGGTGGAGCGGCAGATCGCCGAGCTGGAGGAGCGCGGCGGCGGTCGGGGCGGGGATCCGCGGCTGACCGACCGGGGCGGACCCGACCGGCTCGGCCCGCCGGACCGGATGGGACCGCCCGACCGGATGCGCCCGCCGGACCGGATGGGGCCACCGGACCGGATGGCACCGCAGGGGCCGCCGGACCGGATGGGACCGCCGATGCGTGACGACCGGGCGCTTCCGCCCGGCCAGCTTCCGCCGCGACCGATGCCGGCTCAGGTAGGTCCGCCGAACGACCCCTACGGCCAGTACGACGAGCCGACCGGAACCTTCGGCGGCGGCTTCGGTGGACAGCGGGGCGGTTTCGACCCGCAGCGCGGTGGGATGGAGCCGCCGCAGCGGGGCGGCTTCGATCCGCAGCGGGGTGGCCCGCCCGAGCGGGGCGGCTTCGATCCGCAGCGCGGTGGCCCGCCCGAGCGCGGTGGTTTCGATCCGCAGCGCGGTGGTCCGCCGGACCGGGGTGGCTTCGATCCGCAGCGCGGTGGTTTCGATCCGCAGCGGGGTGGTCCGCCGGACCGGGGTGGCTTCGATCCCCAGCGCGGTGGTTTCGATCCGCAGCGCGGTGGTTTCGATCCGCAGCGGGGTGGCCCGCCCGAGCGGGGTGGCTTCGATCCGCAGCGTGCTGGGATGGAGCCGCCGCAGCGGGGCGCGTTCGAGCCGCAGCGCGGCCAGGGCGGCCCACCGCTTCCGCCGCGTACGCCCAGCGTTCCGGCGGGTCCGGGTGGCCCGCCCGGTTCGTTCGGGCCGAACGAGCGGTTCGACGGGTTCGACGCGGGGCGGCCGACCCGGGCGGACATGACGGCCGAGATCCGGATGCCGGACCGCGACCCTCGGGGCGGCCCGGGGCGGGGGATGGGCGACGCCCTGCCGCCGATGCCCGCACCGGCCGGCGTTCCGCCGATGGCTGGCCCACCGGCCGGCGGTCCCGGGCTGGGCGGGCCGCCGCTGATGGGGCCGCCCGGCAGTGAAATGGCCCGCATCGACCACATCCGGCGCTCCTTCCAGGTACGCCGGTTCGGCAGCGGCTACGACCCGGACCAGGTCGACCGGTTGTTCGAGGGCATCCTGGGCAGCATGGCCGGCCGGGGGCCGATGCCGATCAACCCGGCCGATCTCGACACCACCCGGTTCGGGCTGGTTCCCGGCGGATACTTCGAGGCCGAGGTCGACGCCGCGCTCAAGGAGGTCAAGGACCTGCTGCTCGGTCACTGAGTGGCCTGGCTTTGCCGGCGGTGCCGCGTGACCTGCCGCGTGAGCGGCAGGCTGGGCCAGCCGCGAGTGGCAGGGTGACCAGCCGCGAGTGGCAGGGTGACCAGCCGCGAGTGGCAGGGTGACCAGCCGCGAGTGGCAGGGTGACCAGCCGCGAGTGGCAGGGTGACCAGCCGCGAGTGGCAGGGTGACCAGCCGCGAGTGGCAGCGTGGGTCAGCCGCGAGCGGAGGGGTTAGCCAACCGAGGGCTCCGGCGACGGTAGGAGGAGATCAGGTCCGACGGCTGCGGCCGGTGCCGCCCGGCACCGGCCGCCACCGCGTCCGAACAGTTCGACGTCGCTGTCAGGGGTCAGGAACGCAGGCCGTTGCGGCGCAGGACCGTGTCTCCGATGACGGCGAGCACCAGGGCGGCGGCGATCGCACCGAGCCAGATCCGCGCGGTGCCGCTGACCTCGTTGTTGTTGAACATCATCAGCACCAGCGCCGCCGCGGAGAGGATCGCGCCGATCCGGCCCGCCCTGCGGTGCCCCGGCTTGCGTTGGTCGGGTGACGTCACCGGCTCGCTTCCAGCCACTTTCCGGTCCTTCCTCACGATCGGATGCTGGTAAGTCTGGCATGTGCCGCCGGACGTACGCCGGACGGGCCGGACCCCGACGCCCGGCCGGCCCGCCCGGGACCGGGCTCCGACCGGGTCCGCAGCCGGCCCCGGCCCGCAACGCCCGGCCCCGGCCCGACCGCGAGGACGCCTCGGAGTACGCGCCGGAGCGTGATCGGGTGGCACAACCCGGCGTCGCGGGACGGCCGGTACGGCGCCTCCGGTAGCGTTTGGGCGTACGCCTTTGATCGCCTGCGGCGAGGGACGAAGTTGTCTATGTCTAGGGGGACTGTGCGGTGCGTCTGACCGGTACGGGGCACGCGAGCATGCGGATCGACACGGGTGCGGGCAGCATCCTGTGCGACCCGTGGGTCAACCCGGCCTACTTCGCCTCATGGTTCCCTTTCCCGGACAATTCACAGCTCGACTGGGAGAGCCTGGGCGACGTCGACTACCTCTACGTCTCCCACCTGCACCGGGACCACTTCGACGCCGCCCACCTCAGGCGGTACGTCTCGAAGAAGGCCACCGTCCTGCTGCCGGAGTACCCGACCTCGGAGCTGGAGGACGAGCTGCGGGAACTCGGCTTCACCAGCTTCCTGCGTACCAGGAGTGAGGAGGTCGTGGAGCTGGACGGCGGGCTCAAGGTGATGATCCAGGCCCTGACCAGCCCCACCGACGGCCCGATCGGCGACTCCTCGCTCTGGGTCGAGTACGACGGCGTCCGGGTGCTGAACCAGAACGACGCCCGCCCCACCGACCTGGGCGTCTTCGCCGAGCTGGGGCACGTGCACGCGCACCTGCTCCAGTTCTCCGGCGCGATCTGGTATCCGATGGTCTACGAGCTGCCCGCCGCCGCGAAGACCGCGTTCGGCAAGCAGAAGCGGGACCGGCAGATGGACCGGACCATCCGCTACATCGACGACCTCAAGGCGTCCTGGGTCTTCCCGATCGCCGGCCCGCCGTGCTTCCTCGACGACGAGCTGTGGCAGTTCAACGACATCCACGGCGACGAGGGGAACATCTTCCCGGACCAGCAGGTCTTCCTCGACCACTACACCGGGCTCGGCTACGACAACGGCGTGATCCTGCTTCCCGGCAGCGTCGCCGAGGTCGGCGCCGACACCGTGCACACCAGCCACCCGGTGCCGGACGTGCGGGAGTTCTTCGACCGCAAGGAGGAGCACCTGCGGGAGTACCAGGAGCGGGCGCGGCCGGTGATCGAGGCGGCGAAGGCGTCCTGGCGGCACCCGGAGATCGACGTACTGGCCGAGATGAAGCGGCGGATCGAGCCGCTGCTGGACGAGTCGATCTATCTCGCCAAGGGGGTCGGCGGACCGGTCCGGTTCGACCTGGTCGGACCCTCCGGGGAAGCCGGCGCGGAGACCATCGAATCGATCCTGGTGGACTTCCCGGGCAAGCAGGTCCGGCCGTACGCCGACGAGAAGGTCCGCTACCGGTTCCGTACCGAGCGGGCGCTTGTCGAGCACCTGTTGCACATCGGGGAGGTGGACTGGGTCAACTCGCTCTTCCTCTCCTGCCGCTTCTCGGCGGCCCGGATCGGCCAGTACAACGAGTTCGTCTACGCCTTCTTCAAGTGTCTCTCCGAGGAGCGCCTCCAGTACGCCGAGGGCTGGTACGACGAGCACGAGCGGGCCACCGACGCCGAGGACATCACCATCGGCGACTGGGTGCTGCAACGGCGCTGCCCGCACCTGAAGGCGGACCTGACCCGGTTCGGCATCGTCGAGGACGGCCAGCTCACCTGCCAGCTGCACGGCTGGCGGTTCGACCTGGCCAGTGGCCGTTGCCTGACAAGTGTCGGGCACTCGATCCGGGCGCACCGGGTCGGCGAATCCGCCTCCGCCGACGCCGCTGCCGAAGCCGGTTAGGAAGGGCCCCCTCTACAACGGACGACGCCCGCGAAAAGCGGGGGCCCTTCCTTTCAGAGGACCCGGCCGAGGTCGGTGAGGATGCGGCGGGCGGCGTTGTGCCCGGCCGCGCCGATCACACTGCCGGCCGGGTGGCAGCCGGCGCCGCCGGCATAGAGCCCGTCGATCCCGGTCGGGTACGGCATCCGGTCGGTGAACGAGACGGTGTTGTCGACGTGGTGGATGTGCCCGCCGGTGATCCCGAAGTGCGTCTCGATGCCGGGCGGGGTCAGCGGCACCGCGTCGGCGACCAGCCCGCTGGTGCCGGGTGCGTACCTGTCGCAGATCTCCAGCAGCCGGTTTAAATAGCCGGGCAGCAGGTCGGCCCAGTCCCCGCCGGTCGGGGCGTAGGGCACGGACTGCACGAAGAGGGCCGACGAGTGGTGTCCGGCGGGATCCTGGAGCGACGGGTCGACGGTGGTGTGCAGGTACCACTCGATCGTCGGCTCGTCCGGCAGCCGGCCGGCCTGGACGTCGGCCCACATGCCGCGCAGCGCCGTCATCGGCGAGCCACCCGCTGTCATCGGCGAGCCGCCGCCCGAGCCGCCCGTACCGCCCGCGCCACCGGACCCGGTCGAGCGGGGCAGCAGCGTGTCGGAGCCGGGCAGCAGGTGGATGGTGGCGCCGAACGGGCTCGGGGCCCCCTCGGGCAGGCAGGAGAAGTCGGGCAGCCCGGCCAGCGCCAGGTTGACCTTGAGAGTGGTGCCGGTGCGCCGGACCGACTCCATCCGCTCGGCCAACGCGGCCGGCACCGCGCCGTCCGGCACCAGCTCCATCAGCCGGTACGGGTCACCGGCGCCGAGCACCACCTCGGCGGCGACGCTGCGCCCGTCGTCGAGTACGACTCCGCTGGCGGCGCCGCGGTCCAGGGTGATCGCGCTCACCGGCGTACCGGCGAAGATCCTCGCTCCGGCGGACCGGGCGGCGTCGGCGAGGGTCCGGCTGACGGTGCCCATCCCACCGGCCACGATCATCCAGGTGCCGCCCGCACCGGGCAGCCGGCACATGTTGTGGGCCAGGAAGTTGTAGCCGGTACCCGGGTCGTCCGGTCCGGCGTTCAGCCCGGAGAGGCCGTCGGTGACCGCGTACATCGAGACCAGCAGTTCGGAGCGGAAGTCGAACCGGGCGAGGTAGGCGGCGACCGAGCCGCGTACCAGGTCGACGAAGACCTGGCGCAGCGCGGGCCGGACGTAGCGGTCGGCGGTCTCCGGGACCGGCAGCGGCTCGGCCAGCCAGGCCGGCGCCAGGTCGTCGCGGAGCGCGGCGAGTTCGGCCTGCATCGCGTCGTCGGCGGCCACGTCGGCCCGGGAGAAGTGCCGCTCCATCTGCTGCCGGGTCGCCTCCCGGTCGGATCCGAAGAGCAGGTACGGCGAGCCGGGGCCGCCCGGGGTGGGCAGGAAGTAGTGCGGGTCCCGGCGCAGCACCGGCAGTTCCACGCCGAGCAGCCGGATCAGCTCCGGCGGCATCAGGCCGAGCAGGTACGAGCCGGTGGAGTGCCGCAGCTTCGGCACCTTCGGGAACGGGTGCTCGGTGCGGGCGGCTCCGCCGATCGTTCCGGCGGCCTCCAGCACCACCACGTCGAGGCCGGCTCGGGCCAGCAGGACCGCGGACACCAGGCCGTTGTGGCCGGCGCCGACGATCACGACGTCGGCGCGGGCGGGCAGCTCGGTGTGGGCGACAGGCTCGGCCCGGGAGGGGAGCCCGGCCCGGGAGGGAGGCTCGGCGCGGAAGGGAAGCTCGGCGGTCATGCTCGGCAAGCCTAGTTCGCCCCGGCCGCCGCGGGTGCGGCCTTGGCCGGGCCGGCGTGGAGTAACTACTGGCCGGGGGTGGTGTCGAGCTGCTGGAGGAAGGCGGCCAGTTCGGCTTCGAAGAGCGCCTCCGGATCGGTCACCGCCCAGCGGAGCTGGTGGTGGACCTCCATCGAGACCAGGCCGTAGAGCATGGTCCAACCGGAGAGGATCAGGCAGGCCACCTCCACCGGCAGCTCGGGGCAGTTCGTCCGCAGCGGGGCGAGTGCGCTGGCCAGCCGGTCGTCCACCTGCCCGGCCAGCGGCACGGGGAACGGCCTGCGCCGCCACAGCTCCACCAGGGGGTTGATGAAGACCTCGCCGAGCCGGGCGCCGGGGTCGTCCGGATGGTCGAGGCCGTCCTCCGGAAAGGCGTCGACCCCGGGTACGAGGTTGCCGAAGATCAGTCGGAACTCGGTCGGATGCCGGACCGACCAGTGCCGGAAGGCCCGGGCGGTGCCGACGAGCTGGTCGACCGGTTCGGTGCCGGCGGTGTCCCGGGCCGCTTCGAGGTGCTCGCAGAGTTCGTCCAGCAGGTCGCTGGCGAGGTCGAGTATCAGCGCTTCCAGGCTGGGGAAGTACCGGTAGATGGCGGGAGCGGTCATGCCCATCTCGCGGGCGATGGCGCGCAGCGAGATGGCCTGCGGGCCGCCGGTCACCAGCAGCCGTCGGGCACCGTCCTTGATCTCGGAGACCGCGGCGGTGCGCAGGCGTTCCCGGCGGGTCGGTGCCGTCATCGCGAACTCCCTTGACGAAAGAGAACGGCGTTGCAATAGTAAACGGCGTTTACCGGGTTGAAACTTGGTTACCGCCGTTAAGACCCTAGCGGCTGACAGGAGTGCCGGCGTTGTTCACGTGGTGGGGCGGGGCGGTGGTCCGACTCCGCTGGGCGGTGCTCGCCGCCGGCCTGGTGCTGGTCACGGTCGGCGCCACCTGGGGGACCGGGGTCTTCGGCTCGCTGACCGGCGGCGGCTTCGAGGACCCGGGCAGCGAGTCGGTCCGCACCCACGAGCGGATCACCGCCGAGCTCGGCAACCAGAGCGTCGACCTGCTCGTCCTCTATTCCAGCCCGGACAGCACCGCCGAGCAGCCCGCCTTCCGCGACCCGGTCACCGCCACCCTGGACCGGCTCCGCCGGCATCCCGAGGTGGCCAGCGTGACGAGCTGGTACGAGACGCAGGCTCCGGCGCTGCTCTCGACCGACCGGCACGCCACCTACGCGGCGGTGCGGTTGCGGGCGACCGACCCCGACGAGCAGGCCGAGGCGTACCGGGAACTGCGGCCGGCCCTGGACGCGCCCGGAGTCCGCACCGAGGCCGGCGGCACCGTGGCCTTCCTCGACGAGGCGAACGAGCAGAGCAAGGAGGACATCACCCGGGCCGAGATGCTCTCCCTGCCGATCCTGCTGGTGCTGCTCATCCTGATCTTCCGTGGACTGGTCGCCGCCGCGACGCCACTGCTGGTCGGCGGGCTGGCCATCCTCGGCGGATTCGTCGCGGTACGCCTGATCGGCACGTTCACCGAGGTCTCCGTCTTCGCCATCAACATCATCACGCTGATCGGCCTCGGCATGGCAGTCGACTACGCCCTCTTCATCGTAAGCCGGTTCCGCGAGGAACTCGCCGCCGGCCGGTCCGGCACCGAGGCGATCCAGCGCACCATGAGCACCGCCGGCCGGACCGTACTGGTCTCCGGGCTCACCATCGCGACCGCACTGGCCAGCCTGCTGATCTTCCCGCAGGCGTTCCTGCGCTCGATGGGACTGGGCGGGATCGCCGCCGTCCTCGTCGCGATGCTCGCCGCGCTGACCGTGCTGCCGGCCCTGCTGGCGGTGCTCGGGACCCGGATCAACGCCCTGGCCGTACGCCTGCCGTGGCGCCGCCGGGCGGACGGCACCGACCGGGGTCCGGACGCCACGGCCGGGACCGGCGGATCGGCCGGGATCGGCGGCTCCGGTGCGTGGGCCCGGCTGGCCCACAGCGTGATGCGGCGACCGGTGCTCTACCTGCTGGGCGTGCTCGCGGTGCTGGCCGTGCTGGCCGCCCCCTCGCTGCGGATGGAGGCCGGCGGCTTCGACGAGCGGGTACTCCCGGCCGACGCGGTACCCCGGGTGGTGGCCGAGCGGATCGAGTCCGACTTCCCGGACGGCAACGTCGGCCCGGTCGAGGTACTCCTCTCCGGCGCCCCCGCCGCCGACGCGCAGCGGTTCGCCGACACGCTCCGCCGGCTTCCCGGGGTGACCGGCGTGCAGCCGACCGCGAACCGGGGCGACTCCACGCTCTTCTCGGTGACCTATCCGGGCGAGCCGACCGGCCCGGTGGCCGAGCGGGTGGTCCGGCAGATCCGGGACCTGCCGACACCGGCCGACGCGGAGGTACTCGTCGGCGGGCGGCCCGCCTTCGACGTGGACCTGCTGGACAGCCTCACCGCCAGGATCCCGCTGATGGCTCTGATCATGGCATCGGCGACGCTTGTGCTGCTCTTCCTCGCCTTCGGGTCGGTGCTGCTGCCGATCAAGGCGGTGCTGATGAACCTGGTCTCGATCGGCGCGTCGTTCGGCGTGGTGGTCTGGATCTTCCAGGACGGGCACCTCGCGGACTGGCTCGACTTCACCCCGACCGGCTTCATCGAGCCGAGCAACCCGATCCTGATGCTCGCGGTCCTCTTCGGACTCGCCACCGACTACGAGGTCTTCCTGCTCTCCCGGGTACGCGAGGAGTGGGACGCCACCGGCGACAACACCGCCTCGGTGACCGCCGGCCTCCAGCACACCGGGCGGATCATCACCGCCGCCGCGCTGCTGCTGATCGTGGTGGTCGCCGGCTTCGCCACCGGCGGCGTGGTCTTCGTCAAGCTGATCGGGATCGGGATGATCGTGGCGATCGTCGTCGACGCCACGCTGGTGCGGGCGCTGCTGGTGCCGGCCACGATGCGGCTGCTCGGCCGGTGGAACTGGTGGGCGCCGGGTCCGCTGGCCAAGGTCTACCGGCGGTACGGCATCCGCGAGCCGGCGCCCGATTTCGCCGGTGGTCACGAGAGATGACCTGAGCTCCATCGAAGCGGCACAACATGCCGACTTCGCCCGGTCGGGCCCAGGGCTCGGGACCTTGGTCAGTCGGTTGCTTCGTGGGTCTCGGGCCAGAGTCGGATCGCCCGTGCGGCGGCGTCGATGAGCAGTTGGCCGTCGACCTCCACCCGTGACTCGGGGATGCCGTACCCCGGCCACTCGCCGACGAAGGCGACCGGTCCGGACGGGGGTAGCGGCCAGACCCAGTACCGGGCCACGTGTCGCCGGTCGTCCGACTCCGCGCTGCCGGAAAACAGCACCGGCCCGGCCGGCTCGGCGTCCAGCGGTGGAAACGCGTGCCGGTCCAGGTTGGTGATGCTGCTTCCGTCCGCGAACTGCACCCCCACGCGGAGGAATTCGTCGGGCACGTGTCGGCCTGCCCGGTACCCCACCCGGTGAATGCGGTGATGCGGAAAGTCCGGCCGGCGGTCAGGGGCCCGGAGCACCGCGGTCACGGTGAACTCGAAGCCGGTGGGATAGGCGAGCAGGTTGCCGATCATGATTGCCGCGTTTGTCGGTGTGGGCCAGCAGACGCTGCTCGGCCACGACGCCGGGAAACACCGACTCGGGCTTCATCCAGGCAGGACGGGGCGGGTCGGGCGGTTCCGGCTCGGGGTCCGGCGCGACGGGCGGACGGTCGAAGAAGCCCATACCGCCCACCTTCCCACAGTGGCGGTCCACCGTCGGGCGTCGGTCTCAAATGGTCGATGACCGGGTTCCCGGTCGGGCCGGGGTAGCCTGGGCCGCGTGGCTACCGTGATGCGGAAGAGGCCGTCGGCCGCGATCGTCGCCGTTGTTGCTGCTGTCGTTTTCGCTGCTCTAACCTCCTGTTCGGCGGATTCCTCGGACGGCTCCGGCCCCGAGTCGTCGGCGTCCGACGGCACGTCGACGCCCAGTCAGGCGACCACACCCTCGCCCGCGCCAACCGGGCCGTGCGCTGACGGGACGTGCGAGGTCGAGGTCGCCGTGGGCGACGTCGTGGCCGTGCCGGAAAGGTACGGCCTCGGGCCGATCGAGGTTACGGCGATCACCGCCGCCGAGGTCGAGATGGTCGCGCCGCTGACCGGGTCGGGCTACAGCGTTTCGGGCTGCTCCGGTGGCGGCGGCGTGTCGTCGCAGGGCGGTGGCGGTGTCCGGATGAGCTGCAAGGTGGGAACCGTCGCGACCATCAACGACGTCATGGGCCTGGAGGTCGTCAAGATCGGCGATACCGTCGCCGTCCTGCGTATCGAGCCCACCGGGTGATGTCATCGAGTGCGCGGATCTGCCCGGAGGGACTCGGTCGCGAGCAGCGTCCGATCTGGATATGCGAAGGGCACCCTTCGACGAGTCTGCCGAAAGTGGTGGTCACTGGGATTCGGGCGGCCGGACGCCCAGTAATCGTGACAGATGCAGTGCCTGCTCCGACGCCGTGACCACCTGGGTGGGGCGCAGGGGAAGCCGAGAGGCGACGACCGTGTAGAGCTCGTCGTCCACGATCGCCCACGGGGGAACGCGTCCGGTCAGGTGGGCGACGCGTAGCGCGGGATCGGCAAGTTGCCGGGCGAAGTACGGTTTGTCGACGATGAAACGGAATCTCCGGAGGAACTCGTCCTCTCCGGTTCGGCGATGCCGGACGATTCGGCGTCGTTGTACAGCGGTGGCGGGATAGGATTTTGGTAGCCGCACCACGGTGAAGACGCCGGCCCCGTTCGACTTC
This sequence comes from Plantactinospora sp. WMMB782, assembly GCF_049179135.1. Classification (NCBI taxonomy): domain Bacteria; kingdom Bacillati; phylum Actinomycetota; class Actinomycetes; order Micromonosporales; family Micromonosporaceae; genus Plantactinospora; species Plantactinospora sp. WMMB782. The sequence goes on from NZ_JBMHMC010000007.1 coordinate 4,692,134, forward strand.
TCCACGCTGCCGCCGAGCCCGTCACGGGTCCAGGACAGCGCGCCGACCGTGACCGACAGGCCCTGCAGAGTCTTGACGGTGGCAAACTGTACGGTGACCGCGTCCGGCTGCGCCTGCTGGGCTGTCCAGGGCCATGTAGCGCGTTCGGCAGCGGGCGACCAGCCGTTGCGGGCGCACCACCGGTTTAGTAAGCGAGCCGCGGCCAGCCGCCACCCGAACAGTCCGACCACTATGAGCCCGAGTACGAGGACGGCGAGTCCGAGGCCCCGTGCGACGCCTACGTGGTGAACCAAGGATCGGACCGCGATCTGATAGCCGGCCAGCCCGCAGCAGATCAGGCAGAGTATGAGCAGGAGCCACAGCCTGGCCAATAGATCGCCAGGCTGCCGGCGATGGCCCCGGACATCCCGAAACGCCGATGTCCCGCGTTCGGGGTCAACGGGTGTCATGATCGGGATGGTAGCGGCCATCCGCCCGTCGGTTCGGCGCGGCGGCAATATGCCACCTGCCTTCCTGCCAGGGCTCGTTCCGGTCCTGGGCGATCGGCTGAAGATCAAACCAAGAGACGCCTTCGGGGCGTTTGACTTTTCGCAGACCTATGCTGTCACCGTCTTGAATCGCGCCCATGCGCCCATGCGCCCATGCGAGCACTCTGCCCGTCGGGACACCTCCTGCCCCGTCGGATCGGACGGTCAGATCGTGTAATCGGTCGGCGGGAACGGTGCGGCGCCGCTGAACCCGGGCAGTGTGGCGATCACCGGCAGGCCGAGCCGTGGATCGGCCGGTACGGACCAACAGGGGATGTCGCTGATCTCGGCGGCGACGACGGGCGCGGGAAAGAAGTCGTAGAACGGCTCGGGCAGGTCGACGTCGTCGAAATGGTCCTCGGGCCGGCCGGGCAGCCCGTTGGCGTCCATCCACTTTCGCTCGAACGCCAGCGGCTCGCCGGTGCAGCCCGCAGCGTCGTTGAGGTCGAAGGTGCGTACGGTCGTGCCGTTCCGGGCGACCAACCACGCCGACCCGCCATCCCGCTCGCCGTCGTAGAACGCGTGGGCCTCGCCGAACTCCGCGCTCAACCGTTCGACGGTGGCGCGGGCCCCGGCCGGACGGGCGGGATGGTCCGGCAGCTCGTTGAACACGTCACACCAGGGTCCGGTGATCGTCGTCCACCCGTGGCGCGCCGGGCCGACGAAGACCATTGGTTGCCCCGCACGGCAGTGCTCGATCGTTCCGAGGACGCTTTCGGCGAGCCCGACGGTCACCGGACGGGGGTCGTGCAACCCGATCGACGCCACGACGGCGGCCTGGTCGTCGCTGCGCACGCACCACCACCGCAGCCAGCAACCGGAGAGCAGGCGCGGAGAGTCCAGGTGCAGGCGGACGCGGACCAGACGCTCGACGAGGGCCACGTCAGCCGGGTCGAGTCCGGGCTCGCCGGCCAGGTAGGCGAGGGCCTGCAGCGCGCTCGCGCGCAGCCTGCCCGGTCCGTGCCGGCGCACCGCGAGCAGTGCTTGTCGGGTCGCGGGATCGTTCGGAGCGAACATCCCCAGCACGTCGGTGCGCTCGTACTGACCGGCCGTCCGAAACTGCTCCAGCAGCCCCCGCACGTCGATGGTCACGGCGGCAATGTACGGCAACGTACGCAGGCCCGTAAGGGTTCGTGACCCCTCAAGACGAGCGGTATCCGAGGTCGAGGCGTAGCGACAGAATGCCGGGACGCTCATCACCCTTCGTGACCGGCAGCGGTGGTACGTCCGGGCCCGAGTGCTTCCGGTCGTACCGATGAGCGCGCGCTGTCCGGGGCACAACGATCGGCGGACGCCTGCAGCTGCGTCCGTGCCTCCTTCACCCACCGGAGAACACCCTGTGCATCGCAGGCCTCCGCGATCGCGCCCGCCTCTTCGACCAGCGCCAGCCCGTCGTCGCGTTGTCCCTCTCCGGCGGTCAGGTAGGCCAGCGCGAGCAAGCCCGCGGCGACACCAGCTGAGAACCCGATCTCCCGGCGAAGCCGTACAGATTCCTCCAACTGCTCACGGGCCCTACTACCGGCTCCGGCGGCCATGTTCGCAAAGCCGAGGTGCCGAACCGCATACGACAGCGTCAGCTTGTCACCGGCTTGCGTCGCCAGCTCGTACGACCGCGCAAGAGGCGGAACCGCGCCGTCATTGTCACGCCTGACCACTTGGTGGAAGGTGCCGACCCAGAACAGCGCCTCGGCCTCGCCGCGCACGTCCCCGAGCAGTTGATACAGCTGCGCCGCACGCTCGAATAGCGCTAGCTCGTGTGGATCCTCGTTACCGTCCTCAAGGAACCGCGCATGAAGGATCCGGCCACGGGCCAGGGCGAGATCTGCCTCGACTCCGTTTAGTTCCCGCTCGGCGATCCCCAGCGCGTCGGCGTCGCCGCCGAAGACGGCTCGTTCGTAGAGCAGCCGGGCATGTTCGATTCGTTGTTCACCGCTCATCGCCGCCCCGTCTCCCAGCCCCGCCTATCGACTGCGTATCGCCCAACGCGGATCCCTCGTGGTTGCATCCGTGCGCCCGGAGCCTAGATCGCCCGGCGGGGGCCTGGCCAGCCCTGGCCGAATGCTCGCTCATGCCGCCGAGCGGGCGAGCTGAGGAGACCGCGCCCTTGAGGGAGTCCTGCCGTAGACGGTCGACGGGAGATCCGACTCTCAACGATCGGTCGTGACGACGGCGGTGGCCAACAGCAGGACGCCGATCGTGATCTGCGTGCACCGGGCACCGAAGAAGAGCTTCGGGTGATTGACGAACCCTATGATCGGCCATCCTGATTGCCGCCAGGCGCGCGCCAGGCGTCATACGAACCGCGACGGCCGGGGGGCAAGCCGACCAGCTCATCGCACTCCGCCTCAGGCGAAATCGCTGGCGGTTGCGGTCATGGTCGAGCACACTCGTGATCATGCTGGGTTCCTGGCGTAGCGTACCTGATCTACTCGCCGCGCAGGCGCGTGGAGAACGGATCAAGTTCCTGTACTTCTGGGGACACCAGCCGGAGCGTGACGGCAGCGTCGGCGCCGGATGCTTGAGCCAGTGGTGGCCGGCGCCATTCACAGTAGACGGTCTTGGTTTCGACACCGCCGAGCACTACATGATGTGGCGCAAGGCCATCCTGTTCGGCGACGACGCGATCGCCGAGCGGATCCTCGCCGCCCCGCACCCGCACGCGGCCAAGGCGCTCGGCGGCCGGGTTGCCAACTTCGACCAACAAACGTGGGACGCGCACCGCTTCGACGTCGTGGTGGTCGGCAACCTGGCCAAGTTCGGCCAGCACGCCGACCTGCGCGTGTTCCTGCGCGGCACCGGACAACGGGTCCTGGTGGAGGCGAGTCCGGTGGACCGGGTCTGGGGCATCGGGCTGACTTGCGACGACCCTGCTGCCTCCGATCCGAATCGGTGGCAGGGCCTCAACCTGCTCGGCTTCGCACTTATGCAAGTCCGTGAGGTCCTCCAGGACCAGACAAAGCGGTAGCCGAGCCGCTGCCGGACGCCGAGTGCACAGATCTGCCGCATGTCGGGCGTGTCCGCGGTCAGGACGTCCGGGGACGGCGCGCACGGAATCCGTGGAGCCACTGTCGTAGCTGCTCATCGTCGTGCAGGTACGGGCCGTCTTTCGCGTGGCGCAGGTCGATGCCGTACAGCCGAGTCAGCGCCCACCAGACATCTTCATCTTCTACACCGGCGCCACACGGATCGGTGACCCACTGAGCAGCCCATCGATCGACCTCGTCGCGTGACTGGCTTCCGTCCAGGAGCGCCAGGAGTTTTGCCTCGATCTGATCACGACTTGGCGGCAGGTGAGGACTCGAGGACACCGGGCAACCCTGCCACACCGACTCACACGACGTACCACTCTGGGCGCGACCGCCCGCTCATCTGCCGGCCGCTGACGGGGCACACGGACGTGCGTGGCGTCGTCACCGAGCTTCCCCCGGTTCCCCGGACACCTGAGCTGAGGTGACACTGGTCGCCGAAGGAGGAGTTCGGATGCGCACATCTGCCGCCGTCCGATCGCGGCGCCCGTCGGGGGGCGCGTTCGAGCCCGTCGGCTCACACACGGCCGTCGAGATAGCCGACGTCCGTCGAACCCGCAGCGACGCGGACGCGATACCCCCAGCGCCGTAAGACCTGGGCGATCTTCGCGGCGCCGGCCGGGTTGGCGGAGTGCACGTTGATGACGCCGACGTCAAAGGGGCGCCTGTCGAAGGCGGCGCGTTCCAGGACCTCCACGACCGGCCAGATCGTGTCGTCCCCGCCGAGATCGTGGTCCAGCCACAGCTCGTCCAGGCGCCGGCCCCGGTACCGCTCGAGGAGTTCAATTCCGGCGGTGCTGGTACGGGCCACCTGGGCGCCACGGCCATCCACGAACGAACGAAGGTCATCAACTAGGACGATCGTTCTGTGGGCATCCACACGCTGATGATGCCTGGAACCGTCATGATCCGACATCCGGATTTACCGCCGTCCGGGCGCGCAGCCGGGAGCCGTCACGCCCCGTGGCCGGCACCCCGCGTCGGCCAACGCATGTTCACTCGCGGTGATTCCCCAGTGCACTGATCTGCCGCGCCGAGGGCGCTGACGGCGGTGACGGAGCGTGGGTTTGAAGGGACTCGTCTGTCGGCTGGATCAGCATGTCCGGGCTGGATCAGCCGTTTGCGCTGGCCTGGCGGAGGGCGCGGGTAAGCCTTCCTGCCGGCCAGTTGCTCTCAACCCTGGGGGCGCGGCCCGGGGCGGCTCGTTACGCTGGCAGGATGACCGTGGCCGACGAGATCGTCCGTAGCCGGTACGTCAGTCTGACCACCTACCGCAAGGACGGCACCCCGGTGAGCACGCCGGTCTGGCACGTACCGCACGGTGCTGAACTCTGGATCGTGACCGAAGCGGGCTCGGGCAAGGTCAAGCGGATCCGGAACAACCCGCAGGTGTGTGTGCGGCCGTGCTCCGTACGCGGAACGGTGGCGCCGGATGCGCCGAGCGTGACGGGAACGGCCCGGTTGCTGGACGGCGACGGGACGGCGCTGGCCCGCAAGCTGCTGGCCCGCCGATACGTCATGTCACGGGCAGGGAACTGGTTCGCTCGCCTGCTGCGGTTACGCCGTCCCCCGATGGTCGGCATCGTCGTGTCGTTCTGATCGACCCGGGTTTCCGATTGGAGAGCCACCCGGACCGCCCTCGCCGGCCGAAGCAGAGGGGGCCGACGCACCACGGACGCCGCCGGTGGCGAGGGACGGCGTGGCCGGTGGGCCGGGGCCGCAGTCGACGGAACCCCTGCAGCCCGCATGCCCGCCGTTTCGTCACGGTGTCAGCCGCAGGGGTGCCGTTGCGGGTTGGTCACCCGATAGCCTCCGCCGTGCTCGACGGCGGGGTCGACGGCTCCGGTCCGGGGGTGCTGGCAGTCGGCTGCGGACCCAGGACCTCGCTCACGGTGATGGTGGCACTGCCGCTGCTCTGGTAGGCCTCGGTGGCCAGGATCTGGTAATGGTGCGTGCCCAGTTGCAGACCGGACTGCCCCCACGCGTCGAAGTGGTTGCCGGCGGTGATCGTGCCGCCGACGCGCTTCTGCCGCCGGACGCTCCAGTACTGGTAGAAGGTCGCGATGCCGTCGATCGACGGCTGGTTCACCCGCAGGCTGCGGTAGATGTCGTAGGTGCCGCCGTCGCTCTGGATCGTCCCGAGCCGGCTGGCGCCGGCGGTGGGAATCAGGGTCCCGAACGTCTCGACCACGTAGTACTCGGTCAGCGGGTTGCGGGTCCAGCCGTACAGCGCCAGCCAGCTGTTGCCGTTGCTGCGCCAGGTGCCGGAGTAGGTGATCACGCGGCGGGCGCCGGGGTTCCAGCCCTTGCCCACGATCATGTTGTTGGTGTCGCTGGCCCACTGGACCCGGTAGTTGCCGGCGGCGCCCAGCGTCATCGTGACGTTGCCGCTGTCCTTCCAGTACGAGAAGAAGTACCCGTTGTGTGTGCCCTCCTCGTTGGCGGTGACGGTCCGGTCGGCTTCGGCGTGGGCGGTTCCGGCCATGGTCACCGCGGTCACGGCCAGCACGACGGCGCAGGCGCCACCGAGCAGCGGCCGCACTCGGCCACCCCGCTGGCGCACCGGCCTGACGGGAATCTCGGTCATCTGTACTCCTGCCTCGGCCGGCCGACCAGTGTGGAAGCCCGGGAGCCGATCCAGTGATGAGAGTCGATGTATGGGGCCGAGTCACAGTATTCGGTCGAGTCCGCGACAGTGTCAACAACTTCCGGAAATCCCCCGGAAATTTCGGTCGGGTGTCCCGGCGGGTTTCCGGCGCGGAACCAGGCGACGTGGTCGGCCAACCCCGGCGGCGGTGTCGTGGTGGGGCTCGAATCCGGTGTCCTCGCGCTGGCGGGTGATGTCGAGCCCCGATGATGCCGCCTGCCCACCCGCTCATCATTCTCGAGTCAGTCGCAGAGCGTCCGCGTCGCCGGCCGGGAGCCGTTCACGTCGCGCAGCGCCCGGCGTCGCCCACGCGATCGCCGTCTCCGCAGACGGCCCGGCCTCTCGCGCCGGCTGTCGCGCGGCACGCTGGCGTCCGCAGAGGCAGTTGAAGAAATACGACGCAAGGTGTCAGGTTTTGGGTGGAGCATAGTTTCATCGGTCGGCGCCGGTGATAGGCGCGGACCGGGCGGCACAGACAGACTCGGAAAGACAAGGACGCCCATGCGCGAAACCCCGGAAGATCTCGAAGAGCTCCAGGCTCTCCTTGACGCCTCCCTCGCCCGCTCCACCTCCCACCTCCGCTCGATCATCAACACCACGCGCACACTGAACGCGGAGCAGCTCACCCAGGTCCTCACCGGCATGTGCACCCTCGCTCTGTCCAGCGTGACGGCGAAGGGTGAGCCGCGGATCAGCGGTGTGGACGGGCACTTCCTGCGCGGCAGGTGGTACTTCGGCACGGCGCGCGACGCAGCCAAGGCACGCCACCTCGCGGCGCGACCCGCCGCCAGCGTCGCACATATGCGCGGTGAGGACCTCGGCGTCTTCACGCACGGCACGGTGGAGATCCTCAACCCCCGCAACGGCGACCAGGCCACGGACTGGCCGGACGTGCTCGCGTACCTGAAGGACTTCTACGGCGACGACCTCTTCGACTGGGACAACGACGTCGTCTACTACCGGCTGCATCCGCACTGGATGACCGTCTATGCCCCCGACCTCGCAAAGCTCACCGTGGCGTCCCAGTCCTGATCCACGGCACGGGCCAACCGGTGCCGTGTCCAGGACCGCTTCGTCAGGGTTCTCGTTACCGCCTGGCCAAGGGCGACGCGTTCGAGCCGGCAGGCGGCCTGTTCGCTCCGGACGGGCCGAGAGCATCCGCGATGTCCTGGACGAGCTCCAACTCGTCGGGAACGTCCGCCGGGCACGGCCGGCGACCCGGCCAGGCGTCTGCCAGCCGCCAGCCGCCCAGCCGCGCGTCTGCGCGACCGGTCAGCGCGGCGACGCGGCAAGCAGTCGGCGGGCCTCGCCCGCTCCGATCTCGGTGCGCGCGCCGCAGAGCGGGTTGGTGCAGTGCAGGGCGTGCTTCGTCCGGACCCGGAACAGCGGTACGAAGAAGAGGCTGAACCGGGTGATCTCGCGCACCAGCAGCATGCCGCCGGAGTGGTTGCAGACCCGGCAGACCATCGGGGCCAGTCCCAGCCGCTCCGACCTGGTGCGCAAACCGAAGATCAGCAACATGTCGCACTCCTGTACGCCTGGATCGCGTCCGGTGCAGGGTTCGCCGGATTCTTGCAGGGTGGTACCCCGATGACAGCCGGCTCAGCCCTGGACGGTTCACCCAGGTGCGCAGGGATCGCGCCGCGCCCGTCGTGCCGTGTGCCCCGCCTGTCGGGCCGCAAATGGCTGTCCGACCGGATGCCGGTTGACTAGCATCCGGCCGCGTGACGATTTACGAGACCGAGCGGCTGGTGGTCCGCGACTGGACGCTGGAGCCCGACGACCTGGCCCGGGTCTACGACACGTACTCCCGGCCGGAGGTGGCCCGCTTCCTCAACGCGCCCTGGTTGCCGCTGCGCGAGCCGGACGACGCCGCCGAGACGGTACGCCGGTGGCACGCCCGCAACGCCGGGTTCGGTGCGGGCTACGGCATCTGGGCGATGCAGCGCCGGGACGACGGCCGGGTGGTCGGCACGGTACTGCTGAAGCCGATGCCCGGACGCGACGAGGCGAAGCTGACCGACGATATCGAGGTCGGCTGGCATCTGCACCCCGACTCCTGGGGGCACGGCTACGCCACCGAGGCGGCCCGGGGCGCGGTCGAGCGCGCCTTCGCCGCCGGAGTGCCGGAGATCTACGCCGTGGTGGCGCCCGGCAACGAGGCGTCGATGGCGGTGGCCCGTCGGCTCGGGATGGCCTCGATCGGCCGGCGCACCGACTGGTACGGCGGCGAGGAGCTGGAAACCTTCCGGCTCAGCCGCCCCTGACCCGGGTTCGATCAGCGTGTCCGGAGCGGCCGGACCCAGCCGAGGAAGCGGGCGAACAGCGCCGCCGGGTCGGGACCGGGGTGTGGGTTGAGGAGCAGGTGGCGACCCGGCTGGCCCGGCAGGAGATCCTGACCCGTCCCGATCCGCCGATGTTCACCGCCGTGCTGGACGAGCGGGTGCTGCACCAGCCGGTCGGCGGCGCCGAGGTGATGCGCGAGCAACTCCGGCACATCGCGACGCTCTGCGCCGAGCAGCCCCGGACAAGGTTCCAGGTCGTCCCGACAAGCGTCGGCGCGTACGCTGGCCTGAACGGCCCCTTCGTGATCGTGACCCATCCCGGCGGCGACGACGTCGCCTATCTCGACGACCAACTCGACGGGCGGTTCGTCGCGCGTGTCGGGGACGTCAAGACCGTGCAGCAGCTCTGGGACTCGGTCCGGGCCGAGGCGCTGTCCCATCAGCAGTCCATCGAGATGATCCGGAAAGTGGCGGAGTCATGGACCTGAACGGTGCCGTCTGGCGCAAGAGCAGCCGCAGCAACGGCCACGGCGGCAACTGCGTTGAGGTGGCGGGGAACCTGCCGGAGGTGGTCGGGGTGCGGGACAGCAAGGACCCGTCCGGTCCGGTGTTGGCCTTCACCCCGCCGGCCTGGCGCTCCTTCGTGCGCGCCCTCACCGCTCGCTGAGCCTGCCGGAGCAGCCCGACGCTTCCGCCGGCGTCGTTACGCCGGCCGGGTCGTCACGCCGGCCGGGTCGTCACGCCGGCCGGACCTCCGGCGTGCGGCTCAGTCGATGCCGGACTGGGCCTTGCTGCACGCGGTGTCGGCCTGGCGCAGTGCGGTGCGCAGCCTGCTCTCGTTCTGGTCGCGGGCAGCGTCGAACATGTCCTGCGCCCGCCGCATGCACGGCAGCAACACGTCGCGTTCCTTGGTGATGTCGGACAGGTTGTCCTTCGTGGTGGTCAGTTCGGTGGTGAGATCGTTCACCTTCTGCTCGGTCTCGGCGATCTTCGCGTCCCGCTGCGTGACAGTGTCGCGCTGTTCCTGAAGTTGGGTGTTCAGGTCGGACCTGGTCTCGCGCAGCTCACCGCGCTCGTTGAGGTACAGGCCGAACCCGACTCCGGCGAGGACGAGAAGCGCAACCGACAGGACCGCGAGGAGCAGCGTGCCACGCCCTCTGAACACGGCCGGCGACCCCGGCGCGTACGGCGGCGCCTGAGCCTCGGCGGCTGCCATACCCGAGGCGTACGGCATACCGGGGGTATTCGGCGTGCCGGGCGCGAAAGCAGGGCCCGGGGCATATGCCTGCTGGGCGGGAAAAGCCTGCGTCGGCGGCTCGGAGGTGGGCGGCCCGGACGTGGGCGGTGCGGACGCCGGTAGCCCGGACGTCGGTGGTGCGGACGTCGGTGGTGCGGAGGTCGGTGGCGCGGAGGTCGGTGGTGCCGTCGCAGGCGACAGCGAAGGTGCCGGCGGGACCGGCTGGGCGGGAGCCGGCGGGTAGCCACTGGCCGGGTAGCCGGCGGCCGGGTAGGGCTGGTGCGGCTGCTGGTGAGGTGCGGCTGGGGGACGGTACTGGGTGTCCTCCGGCCCGTACGACGGGTACGACATGGGTTCCTCCGCGGGTTTGGTCAGCAGACGTGGAAGGTCGCGCAGGCGGTCTGGATCGGCACGGCGAGCCCGATGCCCTCCGCGTCCCGGGCCTTCGCGTCGGCGATCCCGACGACCTCCCGGCGCGTGTTGACGACCGGCCCGCCGGAGTTGCCCGGATTGACCGGGGCATCGAACTGGATCATCGACCCGGGGCCGTCGGTACGCTCACGCACCGCGCTGACCACGCCGGTCGTGACGGTCTGGGAGAGACCGAGTGGCGTGCCGACGACCAGGACGTTCTCGCCGGGAGCGGGATCCTCGGCGGCCGCCGGCAGTCCGGTGAACACGGTGTCGACCCTCAGCAGGGCGATGTCCTGCGACTGGTCCACGTCCGTGATCTGGGCGGTGTACCGCTTGCCGTCACGTTCGAGCTTCACCGATCTGCCGTTGCGCGACCAGACCGCCTCGATGACGTGGAAGGCCGTCAACACGTTGGTACGCCCGGTCGCGCCGGCCTTCCCGACGGCGAACGCGCTGCCGGTGAAGTCGTCGGCGATCACCTGGAAGACGCTGGGCAGCACGGCGGCCGCGACCCGCTGCGGGTCGAAGGCCTGCTCGTTCTGCTTCTCGACCGAGGAGAGCCGGCCGTCCAGGCTGTCCAGCCGCTGGTCGGTCCCGTCCGCGACGCTCTCCGCGTCGCGTTGGGCCCGGGCCACGTCACCGCGCAACCTGTCGAGCTGTCCCGCCTGCCGGACGACGACCACCACGAGTCCGATCAGGACGGCCGTGGCCGCCAGTGCGGCGGCCCAGCGCAGCCCGGTCGCCCAGCGGAACGGCTTCGACGGCCGGGGCGGGACCGGAGCGGCCGGGTACGGCACCCCACCCGTCATGGCACCCCCAACTACACACTGTTTTACCTGCGTCATCGAGCGTATCGATCGCGGCGGTGGGGTGGTGGTGGTCGTTCGACCACCATCGGCACCCGGAATGTGACCCTGCGGCGATACCATCAGCCACGTGCCGGGCCCGGTGGAACAGAGGCTCCTGCGTCAAGGGCTGGTCTACGCACTCGGCCTGCGCGTCGTCGTGATCGGTCTGTCCAGTGCGGCCTACCTGGCGCTCGCTCCGGTGCCCGACCGGGCGGTGGCGGTGACCGTGGTGGCCGCCTTCAACGGCTGGAGCCTGTGCTACGCCGCCGTCCTGGTGCGGGGTTCCGGGTCGGTCCGCCGTTGGCTGCCGCTCGCCGACGTCGCCGCGGTCTGCGCCGCCTGCCTGACCCAGCCCTGGACGGTCACCTCCGACCCGCGCGGGGGTGGGACCTGGATATTCGTCGCCGTGAACCTGGTCGTCGTCACCTATCCGTGGCAGCTCGGCTGGCGGTTGCTCGTCGGGGCCACGCTCTCGGTCGTGACCGCCTACTACGTCGGCGCGACGCTTGCCGATCCGGGTGGCTGGCTCGTCGACCCGTCGATCGGGCCCTGGACGGCCGCCGAGGCGGCGCTCTCCTGGGGGCTCTACCGGTTCGTCCGGCGAGGTGCCCGCGCCGCGGACCGCACTGTCGAACGCGCCGCGGAGCTGCGGCACGCCGCCGTCGTCGCGGCGGCGCGGCGGCGCGACGAACGCGAGTACCTGGCGGCACTGCACGACACCGCGGCCGCGACACTGCTGATGGTGGGCGGCGGCGTGGTCGCCCGGACCGAGCCGTGGCTCGCCGAGCAGGCCCGCCGCGACCTGCGGGAACTGCGGCGCTCCGAGGACGTGCTGCACGGCGAGGCGGACCTGGTCCCGCTGCTGCACGAGGTCGCCGACAACACTCTTCCGCACATCGCCTGGCAGACTCCCGACTCCCTGATGCTGCCGGCCGCGGACGCGGTCTCGCTCAGTCGCGGCGTGCGCGAGGCGTTGACGAACGTCGCCCGGCACGCCGGCACCGACCGGGCCGAGATCCGGGTGGAGCACGACCCCGAGCGGGTCACCGTGCAGATCACCGACCGGGGCCGCGGCTTCGACCCCGCCCGGGTCGGCGGCCACCGGTACGGGGTGACCCGATCACTCGTGGAGCGCATGATCCGGATCGGCGGCGCGGCGCGGATCCAGAGCCGTCCCGGCCAGGGTACGACCGTCACCCTCAGCTGTCCCCGTGCCGCCCCCGACCTCGGCGGCAACGACGAGGAGATCATCGCCGGCTCGTTCCAGCGCGGGCTGCGCTGGGCCGTCGTCGTGATGTCCCTGGCGATTCTCCTGTTCCTCGACCTGCCACGGCTGCTGTCCAGCCGCGAGGCGTACACCGCGTTCTGGCCCCAACTCGTCACCTGGGTCGGTCTGGTCACGGTGACCCTGGCCGTCGCCCTGGCCACCTGGCGCGACCGCCCGCTCGGCCGGTGGCGTCCGGCGCTGCTCGTGCTGGTCTTCGCGCTCTCCGCCCTGGCGACCGCGTCGGTGCGACCGGAATACCTGCTCGGCGCCGCGCACTGGTCGGAGGGGGACGCGGGCTGGCAGGTCGTACTGCTGATGATGGACGGCCGGATCTCCGCGTTCGTCGCCGTCCTCGCCGCGCACTACCTGCTGACGTTCGGCCAGGCCGCCGGAGCCGGCCAGGCCGCCCTGAGTGTTGCCGGGGCGGTGAGCGCCACCTGGGCCGTGCTCGCCTACCAGCTCGCGATCGCGATGATCGCCGCCGTCCTGCGGGGCATGGCGACCTCGTCCGCCCAGGCGCTGCGCGCCGCCGAACGGGTGCGTACCGCCGACGCGGTCGCCCGGCACCTGCACGCCGACCGGACCAGCAGACTCTCCGGGCTGGCGGCCACCGCCGTACCGTTGCTGGCGGGCCTCGCCTCCGGCGAGCTGGACCCGGGTGACGAGTCCGTGCGCCGGATGTGTGCGGCCGAAGCCGCCCGGATGCGCCGGCTCATCGCCACCGACGCCGCCGCCGACTCGCTCTCGCACGAGCTGCGGGCCTGCATCGAGCAGGCCGAGCGCAACGGCGTCGCGGTCTCCTTCGCGGAGTGCGGCACCCGCCCCGAGTTGCCGCCACTGGTCTGCCAGCGGCTCGTCGAGCCGGCCATCGCCGCCCTCGCCACCGCCCGTGGCAAGGCCCGGCTCACGGTCGCCAGTACCCGCGAGACGGTGACCGTCGACAGCATCCGCGAGACGGTGACCGTCAGCGTCGTCGCCGCGTGCGCGGCCCCACCGTCGATGCCCGACGGCGACGGGGTCCGGCAGTCCACCACCGTCGTCGGAGATCGCCTGTGGATCCAGGCCGCCTGGCAGGGAGAACGATGATCACTGCGGTAGTCGTGGACGACCATCCGGTGGTTCTCGCCGGGGTGCGTGCCTGGTGTGCGCTGGCCGATCCGCCGATCAGCGTCGTCGCCGCCGGTCCGACCGTCGCCGTCGCCTGGCTCGCCCCGGGCGACCGGGCCGACGTCGTCGTCCTCGACCTCCAGCTCGACGTCACCGGCCCCGCGTACGGCGACCTGAAGCGACTCGTCGACGCTGGCCGCCAGGTCGTCGTCTACAGCATGCGCAGCGACCGGGACAGCGTCCTGACCGCCCTCGACATCGGCGCCTTCACCTATCTGACCAAGGCCGAGGGGGAGGAGCACCTGGTGGCCGCCGTCACGGCCGCCGCGGCCGGGACGCCGTACACCCCGCCCGCCCTGGCCGGTGCCTTTGGCACCGACGAGCGTCCCCAGCGTCCGCGACTCTCCCCGCGCGAGCAGCAGGTGCTGATCGAGTGGTTCCACTCCGAGTCGAAGGAGATGGTCGCCCGCCGCCTCCGGCTCACCGTCCATCGGGTCAACTCCTGCCTCGAACGGGTACGCATCAAGTACGCCAACGTCGGCCGGGAGGCACCCACCAAGGCCGCCCTCGTCGCCCGCGCGTTGCAGGACGGCCTGATCACCACCGACGAACTCTGACGGCGAGGACGTAGGAGCGGGCACCCGGCCGGACGTGGTCCCCTGCCTGCCGCTCGACCAGGCCGGCAGAGGTGCCTCGGCGGCAGAGGGCAGAGGCTGCGACGGACGTCCGGCGGCGGTCAGGGAGAATGGCCGGGTGAGTTCCCCGCGCGAGATCGTCCTGCTCGGCTCGACCGGCTCGATCGGCACCCAGGCGATCGACATAGTCCGGCGCAACCCGGACCGGTTCCGGGTGGTCGCCCTCGGTGCCGGTGGCGGCAACGTGGCCCAGCTCGCCGCCCAGGCCCTCGAACTCGGGGTGGAGGCGGTCGGGGTGGCCAGAGCCTCCGCCGCGCAGGACCTGCAACTGGCCTTCTATGCCGAGGCGGGCAAGCGGGGCTGGTCCAGCGGCGACTTCAAGCTTCCGAAGATCATCGCCGGGCCGGACGCGATGACCGAGTTGGCCGAGTGGCCCGGCGACATCGTGCTCAACGGCGTCGTCGGCTCGCTCGGGCTGGCGCCGACCCTGGCCGCGCTGCGCGCCGGGCGTACGCTCGCGTTGGCCAACAAGGAGTCGCTGGTGGCGGGCGGTCCGGTGGTGCGGGCCGCGATCCAGCGCCCGGACCAGATCGTGCCGGTCGACTCCGAGCACTCGGCACTGGCCCAGTGCCTGCGCGGCGGCAGCCGGGCCGAGGTGCGCCGGCTGCTCCTGACCGCCAGCGGCGGCCCGTTCCGGGGCCGGCGGCGCGACGAGCTGACCCGGGTCACGCCCGAGCAGGCCCTCGCGCACCCGACCTGGAACATGGGGCCGGTGATCACGATCAACTGCGCCAACCTGGTGAACAAGGCGCTGGAGATGATCGAGACCCACGAGCTGTTCGGCGTGCCGTACGACCGGATCGACGTGGTGGTGCACCCCCAGTCGGTGATCCACTCGATGGTCGAGTTCGTCGACGGCTCCACCCTGGCCCAGGCCAGCCCGCCGGACATGCGACTGCCGATCGCGCTCGCCCTCGGCTGGCCGGAGCGGGTGCCGGACGCCGCCGGAGCGGTCGACTGGACCGCCGGACAGCAGTGGGACTTCGGCCCGCTCGACGAGTCGGCGTTCCCGGCCGTACGCCTGGCCAAGCAGGCGGGGGTGGCGGGCCGTTGCCGTCCGGCGCTCTACAACGCGGCGAACGAGGAGTGTGTCGCCGCCTTCCTCGCCGGCCGGCTGCCGTTCCTCGGCATCGTCGACACGCTCGAGCGGGTGTTGGAGGCGGCCCCGGATTTTGCCGAACCGGGTAACGTCGAGGAAGTGCTCGCCGCCGAGTCCTGGGCGCGGGCGCACGCCCAGGAGATCATCGCGGAAGCGGTGGAAGGAGCCTGATGCTGTATCTGCTCGGGGTGGTGGCGTTCGCCCTGGGGATCCTGATCTCGGTGAGCCTGCACGAGGCCGGGCACATGCTCGTGGCCAAGCGGTTCGGGATGAAGGTCACCCGCTACTTCGTCGGCTTCGGCCCCACCGTCTGGTCCTTCCGGCGCGGCGAGACGGAGTACGGTCTCAAGGCCATCCCGCTGGGCGGCTTCTGCAAGATCGTCGGCATGACGCCGCAGGACGACGACGTGGACCCGGCGGACGAGCCCCGGGTGATGTGGCGGTACCCGCTCTGGAAGCGGACCGCGGTGATGGCCGCCGGCTCGGTGGCGCACTTCATCCTCGCCATCGTCACCCTCTGGTTCGCCGCGATCTTCATGGGACTGCCGAATCCCGACTACCCGACGAACACCGCCGAGATCCGCAACGAGCCGGCCCGGATCGAGCTGGCGCCCTGCGTGGTCCAGCAGAACGAGGCCCGGGCCTGCCAGCCCGGCGACCCGGCCAGCCCGGCGGCCCAGGCCAACCTGCGCGACGGCGACGTGATCACGGCGATCGGCACCATCCCGATCGCCAACTGGGGCCAGATGCTGGACGCCATCCGGGCCACCAGGCCGGGACCGGTGGACGTGACCTTCCAGCGCGACGGCGCGACCCAGACCACCCGGGTCGACCTGGCCGAGGTGCAGCGTCCGCCGCAGGACCAGGCGGACGGCCCGGTCGGTCCGGTCTCGGCGCTCGGCGTCGGGCTCGGCACCCCGCCGACGATCACCTACAGCCCGATCGGCGCCTTCGGCGCCACCGCCGACTTCACCGGCGACATGGCGGTGAACACCGCCAGGGCGATCCAACGGCTTCCGCAGAAGATTCCGGCCCTGTGGGCGTCGATCACCGGCGAGGAGCGCGACATCGACACCCCGATCAGCGTGGTCGGGGCGAGCCGGCTCGGCGGCGAGGCCGTCCAGCACGGCCTCTGGGAGGTCTTCGTCCTCCTCTTCATCTCGCTGAACTTCTTCATCGGCGTGTTCAACCTGCTCCCGCTGCTGCCGATGGACGGCGGGCACATCGCCATCGCCTGGTTCGAACGGGCCCGGTCCTGGCTCTTCGCCCGGCTCGGCAAGCCCGACCCGGGGCGGGTCGACTATTTCAAGCTGATGCCCGTAACGTACGCTTTGATCCTGATCGGCGGTGCTTTCACGCTGCTCACCATCACCGCCGACGTGGTCAACCCGATAACCCTGATCCAGAGGTGAAGACAGTGACCGCCGTCAGCCTCGGCATGCCCGCCGTACCGCCGCCACCACTGGCGACCCGGCGGGCCAGCCGACAGATCAAGGTCGGTTCGGTGCTGGTCGGCGGTGGAGCGCCGGTGTCGGTGCAGTCGATGACCACCACGCTGACCGCCGACGTCAACACCACCCTCCAGCAGATCGCCGAGCTGACCGCCTCCGGTTGCCAGATCGTCCGGGTGGCGGTGCCGTCCCAGGACGACGTGGAGGCGCTGCCGGCGATCGCCAAGAAGTCGCAGATCCCGGTGATCGCCGACATCCACTTCCAGCCGAAGTACGTCTTCGCGGCGATCGACGCCGGCTGCGCGGCGGTCCGGGTCAACCCGGGCAACATCCGGCAGTTCGACGACAAGGTCAAGGAGATCGCGGCGGCGGCCTCGGCTGCCGGTACGCCGATCCGGATCGGCGTCAACGCGGGCTCGCTGGACAAGCGCCTGCTGGCCAAGTACGGCAAGGCCACCGCCGAGGCGCTCGTCGAGTCGGCACTGTGGGAGTGCTCGCTCTTCGAGGAGCACGGTTTCCGGGACATCAAGATTTCGGTCAAGCACAACGACCCGGTGGTGATGATCCGGGCATACCGGCAGCTCGCCGAGGCGTGCGACTATCCGCTGCACCTCGGGGTGACCGAGGCGGGGCCGGCGTTCCAGGGCACCGTCAAGTCGGCGGTGGCCTTCGGCGCGCTGCTCGCCGAGGGGATCGGTGACACCATCCGGGTCTCGCTCTCGGCGCCGCCGGTCGAGGAGATCAAGGTCGGCGCGGCCATCCTGGAGTCGCTCGGGCTGCGCGAGCGCGGCCTGGAGATCGTCTCGTGCCCGTCCTGCGGCCGGGCCCAGGTCGACGTCTACAAGCTGGCCGAGGAGGTCACCGCCGGTCTGGAAGGACTGCCGGTGCCGCTGCGGGTGGCGGTGATGGGCTGCGTGGTGAACGGTCCGGGCGAGGCCCGCGAGGCCGACCTCGGGGTCGCCTCCGGCAACGGCAAGGGGCAGATCTTCGTCAAGGGCCAGGTGATCAAGACTGTGCCCGAGGGGCAGATCGTGGAGACCCTGATCGAGGAGGCCGTCCGGCTCGCCGACGAGATGGGGGCCGAACTGCCCGAAGAGCTGCGCGACCTGGTCGTCAAGCCCACCGTGACGGTGCACTGACCGCAGTAGCCGACCCCGGGGCCGTGCTGCAGACCGCAGTAGCCGACCCCGGGGCATACTGCCGGCCGCAGCAGCCGACCCCGGGGGCGGTTGCAGACCGCAGCAGCTGACCCTGGCGCTGCCGCCGGGCAGACCTGGCGGTGGCGCCGCGCCCTCCGCCGTCCACCGTCTATCGACCGCACCGAGCCCGATAGCACAGGCGGGGCAGCTCTACAGTCTCCCGGCCGACCATCATGCGCCGGCCGACCATCATGCGCCGGCCGACCATCATGCGCCGGCCGACCATCATGCGCCGGTCGACCATCCTGCGTCCGGTCGACCATCCTGGCCGGGCGGCGCACCGACACACCGCGGCACCGCCGCCAGGCCCGACCTCGTCCCGCCGCCCGGCTTCGGCAGGGGAGCTATTCCGCCGACTCCGGCTCCGACTCGGCGAGGATCGCGTAGAGCTTGCGGCGGGTCTCGTCGAGCACCTGAGCGGCCCGCTCGCGCTGGTCGTCGGTGCCGGTCATCATGACCTGACGCAGCGCGTTCATCGCCTGGAAGCCGGCCTCCCGGATGTCGTGCCAGCTGTTGATGGTGTCCTGGGCGAACTCCGCCCACGGCGGCTGCGCGGCGGCCTGGGCCGCTTCCGCCTGCCCGGCCTCGGTGAGCCCGAAGCGGCGCCGTCCGCCGCCCGAGTCGGAGGTGCCGGCGATCAGGCCCTCATCCTCCAGCAGTTGCAGGGTCGGATAGATCGACCCCGGACTCGGTCGCCAGGCACCCCCGGTGCGCGAGTCCAACTCCTGGATCATCTCGTAGCCGTGCATCGGCCGCTCGGTCAACAGGGCCAGTACGGCGGCCCGGACGTTCGGCCGCCGGCCGCGGCCGCCGCCGCGTCCCCGGCCGCGACCATGTCCGCCGCCCCAACCGGGGCCGCCCGGCGGAAAGCCGAAACCTCGCATCCGTGTCTCGTGCATCGCGTGGAACCCTCGATGCCAACCCATCTGAGCCTCCTCAAGACTGTCGTTGATACCTCGACGATATATCGGCAGACTATCGGCGACAACACATCGATCCAGCGAAGAGAGATGGGTGACCCAAATCACACTGCCGGCGCCGGCCCCAGTGGGGTCGACGCCGGCAGAGGGCGTTTCGCTTACCCGGTTCCTGCGGCGGTCAGGACGCCGTGCAGGCAGCGGTGGGCAGGCTGTTGGTGCCGTTCCAGGTGCCGAGGAGCCCGAACGTGGCGCTGGCACCGGCTCCCAACGCCCCGTTGTGCGCGGCATTCGTCGCGGTCACCGCCGCACCACTGCTGGTGACCGTGGCATCCCAGGACTGGTTGACCGTCTGGCCGTTGGCGAACGTCCAGTTGACCCGCCAGCCGCTGATCGCTGACGAACCGGCGGTGACCCGGACACTGGCCTGGAAGCCGCCGGTCCACTGGCTGACGATGCTGTAGGCCGCCGTACACGTGCGGCCGGAGGCCGGTGGGGTGGTGGCCGGCGGGGTCGGCGGCCTGGTGGTGGCCGGCGGGGTGGTCGGCGGGCTGGTCGGCCCGCCGGTGCCCCAACCGCCGGTGGTGTCCAGCCAGTTCGCCCGCTGGAACATCCAGTCCCGCATGTACTGCACCTGTCCCTGCCAGGTCGGCGAGGTCGGGGTGATGAACGGGCCGAGCATCCGGGTGCTCAGGTTCGGCCAGCGCTGGAAGTTGCGCTGTGCGGCCGCGGTCAGCGGGGCGGTCAGCCGGTCGATCCGGGCCTGGAGTTGAGCGTTGGAGAACAGCCCCCGACGCAGTTCCTGCCAGCGCGCCTTCACCCGGTCGACGAACCCCGGATCCTGGATCAGCCGCTGAAACCAGTCGTTCGCGCTCGGGCTACGGGTCTGCAGGTACTGCCAGCCGGCGATCTGGTCGTTCTGGAAGTAGCCACCCACCCCGAAGGTCAGGTCGAAGTCCCAGAGCGGGCCGGCGACGATCTTGCTGTCCCGGTCCTTGTAGAAGTACGCGCTGCGCAGGTACGCGTCCATGCCCCGGGTCAGCTCGTTGACGATGAGCATGTCCACCCAGGAGTCGACGTCGATGAAGGAGGGATAGCCGGTCGCCGGATCGGCGAAGTTGGGACTTCGCAACACGTCGTGGAACTGCTGGAGGTGTTGTCGGAGCCACTCCCGCTGGGCGGGTTGCAGCGGGTCCGGGTCGACCACCTCGAGGTAGTGCCAGCAGGTGGCGTCGGCGCCCTGGCAGGGCAGGATCGGCTCCTCGGCCGCCAGCCACTCGAACTTGAAGATGTAACCTCCGGTGATCTTCGGCAGCGTGACGTCCTCCTCGTCGAGCTGCTTCAGGTCGAGCCGGTTCTTCGAGTTCTTGATGGTCTCGATGATCAGATAGACCCCGAGGTAGTCGTTCGCGGCCACCGGGTTCGCGTCGGTGTTCACGTACACCTCGGCGAAGGCGTAGCGGGAGGCGTACAGGCCCATGTCCTGGCCGAGACCGTGCACGAAGGCGTCCCGGATCAGCGCCTTGTCGGTGTACGGCCCGCGCAGCACCCAGTCCGAGTCCGCCGGCATGCCGAGCAGCGGCAGGTCGACGTCGTCGTCGGCGTTGTCCCGCAACTCCAGCCGGTACGGCGTCTTCGGGAACGTCGCACTTGACTGTCCGCGCAGGTGGAAGCCGCCCCGGCTGACCAGGCTCGGCGCGGCGGAGAGCGACGTCGTTCCGTTCACCGGCGAGAACTGCATGACGGCGGTGTCGACGTACTCCCGCCCCGGTGCGCCGGCCCCGTACGCGTCGAGGAGCAGTACCGGCAGGTCGTGGGCGGTGTTGACGGCGCGGGCGACGTACATGGCGGTGCCGGGTTCGCCGGTCGGGGCACCGTTCAGGTATGCCTGGGCCCGCACCTGGGTGCTGCGGGTGAAGGTCAGCGGCGTGCCGGAGTAGACCGGCGAGCTGGCGGCCGGCGGTTGGCCGTTCGTGGTGTACCGTACCTCCGCCCCGGCCACCGTGCTGCCCAGCGCGACCGAGACCTGGCCCTGGAAGGTGCCGCTCGGCACCGAGAAGGTGATGTCGCCGGTCGGGTCGGCCTGGGCCGCGACCGCCGCGTCGGTCGCTGGCGGGGCGGCCGCCCCGCCGCCGCTGCGCGCCGACGTGTCCTGGGCGGTCTGGACCGGTCGGTCCTCGCGGGCCTGGGCGGGTCCGGCCGCCGGGCCCAGTGCGGCGGCGACCAGGACGCCCGCCAGCAGATAGCCGAATCTGCGCATTTTCGCTACTCCGTTCCGGTGCTGCTCGGGGGACGGACCGTGCTCGCCACCAGGCTGAAGTCGACCCGTTCGACTTCGGACCGGGCAGCCTGGCCGTCGGTGGGGGCCCCGAGAAGGGTGAAGTGCCGGCGCAGGGTTCGGCGCCAGGGTGCGGACGGCAGCTCCGGTCGGAGTGCGGCCAGTCCGGTGGCGTACTTGGAGATCCGTACCGGCCGGTGGCCGCGCGCCCAGAGCAGGCGGTCCACGCAGGACGCGGTGGAACCGGTCTTGGTCTCGATCACCGCCAGCTCGGGGAGCCGGAGCGGACCGGAGTCGCCCTCCCAGGTCAGGTCGGTGTCGATTGTCACCCGGCTCACCGTGGCGGCGAGGAAGAGCGTGCTGCGCCGGTAGCGGGTGACCAGGACGGGGGCGAAGACCCGGTCACCGACCTCGATCGACTCCCTGGCCAGTACGTCGTCGACGAACTGCCGCCCGGGGGAGAGGCTCGTCTCGTGGTCCGGCCGGTACGGCAGCCGGTCCTTGACGGTGTTGCCCCGGGGGCCCTGGGTCTTCACCTCCAGCCAGCACTCCGCCGAGTCGAGGTAGGTCCGGGTGCGTACCTTGAACCGACGGCGACGCCGCTGGGCGGTGAGCAGGTAGCTGGTCAGTTCCGGGGTGTCGAAGTAGACCGAGCGGTAGCCGAAGCAGCGCTGCCCGGCGATCTCCAGGACCATGGTGTCCGAGCCGACCTGGCCGATGACCGACCGCGCCTCGTCGATCGGAAGGACGTACTTGCGGTCCACCCGGGTCTGCAACGCGGCGCGTTCGGTGAGTTCGGCGAGTCCGATCGACTTCAGGTGCGCCGGTGGGGCGCAGCCGGCGGCGGTGGTCATCGCGACACCCCGCTGGTGGCCACCTCGACGTTGCGGACCGCCCGCTGGACCGCCGGGTAGGAGTACCGCACGTCGACCAGGGTGGTGTCGTTGACCAGGTCGAGGCGCTGGACGCTGGCCGAGTGCACCCGGGCGCCGAGCTTCTGTTCGAGGTAGGCGACCAGCGCGACGTGGTCGGTGATGGCCGAGTCGAGGAACATGCTCTGCCGCCGGTAGCTGCGGAACAGCCGGGGGTGGTCGCCGACGAACATCACGATCAGGATCAGGGCCATCATGGTCGGGACCTGCCAGGCCGGCCCGCCGCCGAGGGCGGAGAGGATGCCGAGGGCCAGCGCGGAGAAGTAGTACGCCACCTCGTGCTGGTCGAGCTCGGTGGAGCGGAGCCGGATGATGGAGAGCACCCCGAAGAGCGCCAGTCCGAGGCCCAGGCCGGTGCCGGCGCTGCTGGTGCCGAGCGAACTCGCCACCGCCATCACCCCGATGTTGACACCGAGGTACGCGGCGACCAGGTCTCGGCGCCGGTGGCGGGGGAAGTAGAGCCCGAACACGAGCAGGATCACTGCGACGATGTCCGCCGCAAAGAGGGCGAGTTGGGGCATGGGTCCTGTCCTCCTGGATATCATCCGGTGGCCGGTAGGTAAACGGACGCCGGCTACCAGATTACATTGAAGGGCTTCGATACTGACCCGTGACCTTCGCTAACACCTTGTAACAGGTTTTATTCACCCTTGTCTATCCTAAGGGTCACCTCCCGCCAACCGGGACGGCGGCCCCCGCCCGGGTGGGTCCGGGCGGGGGCCGCCGCGATCGGGTTACGCCGGTCCGGCCGGACCGGTCGGCCCCGGGATCAGACCGAGCCGAAGACCGACAGCCCCGGAAGCGCCCGGTCGCCGTAGTCGAAGAGCGCCTGGTTCTCCCAACCGTTGCCCGAGGACGGGTTGGTCGGGTCCCAGCCGTTGCCGGGCACCGCCGTCCAGGTCGGCTCCCAGTAGAAGACTCCCAGGCCCCGGCCGTTCGGCACCGAACGGACGACGTCGAAGACCGCCCGCAACGCGTCGGCCTGGCCCTGCGGGGTGGCCGGATAGCCGCCGGCCTGTTGCAGCGAGGAGTTGAAGATGTTCGGCTCGCCGTCGTCGGCGTTCAGGGTGAAGCCGTACGCGGTCTCGGCGACCAGCACCGGCCTGCCGTACCGGGCGGCGAGGTCGTTGAGGTTGGCCTGCAGGCTGCCCAGCGAGCCGTGCCAGTACAGGTAGTGCGACACCCCGATCACGTCGAACGGCACACCCCGCGAGGTGGCCTGGTCGAACCACCACCTGTGCTGCGAGTTGTTGCCGCCCTCGGCGAGGTGCAGCAGCACCTGGGTGGAGCCGTTCACCGCCTTCACCGCGTTGCTGCCGGCGGTGAGCAGGGCGGCCAGGTTGGCCCAGTTGTCGCTCCGCCCGTCCGGCCAGAGCATGCCGTCGTTGATCTCGTTGCCGACCTGCACCATGTCGGCCGTCGTACCCTGCGCCCTGAGGGCGTTCAGCACGTCGTACGTGTGGTTGTAGACCGCGTCCCGGAGCTGGTTGAAGTTGTAGCCGCTCCAGGCGGCGGGCTTGTTCTGCTTGCCCGGGTCGGCCCAGCTGTCCGAGTAGTGGAAGTCGATCAGCAGCCGCATCCCCTGCGCCTTGACCCGGCTGGCCATGGTCAGCACCCGGGCCTTGTTGTTGTAGCCGTCGGCGGGGTTGACCCAGACCTTCAGCCGGGCGTAGTCGACGCCGCCCGCGCGCAGCAGTTGCAGCGGATCGCGCTGGTTGCCGGCGGCGTCCCGGTAGACCCCGCCGCGGTCCTGACTCTTGAGCAGGGTGGAGACGTCGGCGCCGCGGATCGAGATGTTGCCGCCCGGATTGCCGGTGCCGCCCCCGGTGAACTCCACGTCGTCCACGTTGATCCAGTTGCCGGCGCGGGCGTCCGAGACCACCGCCGCCGTGCACCGCCCGCCGCTGACCTGGGCGGTCACCGAGATCTGGGTCCAGTTGGAGGTGGTCGGGATGTTCGCCCGCTGCTCGGCGCCGCCACAGTCGCGCAGCGCCAGGTACGCGGCGACCTGGCCGCCGCCGGAGCGGATCCAGGCCCGCAGCGTGTACGACCCGGAGGCCAGCCCGGTGAGCTGCTGGTACGTCTCGACCCGGTAGGCGCCGGAGGCCCAGTGCGACAGCCGGTAGTTGCCGGAGCGCCCACCGGCCTCGGTGAAGCTGGCACTCTGCTGGCCGGAGCCGGACGACTCGGACCAGCCCGGCGGGCTCTGGCTGGCCCCGGAGGACTCGAAGCCCGGGTTGCCGATGGTGGCGGCGGCGCGCACCGGACCCGGTGCGGGACCGGCGACCAGACCGGCGGCGAGCAGTACGGCGGCGGCCGTACGGAGCGGATGGGACGGACCGCTCATCGGGATTCCTTCCGTCGAGGGGATCAGGTGGTCCTCATCGGGCGGCGCCGCCGAGCACCCGCAGTCCGGGCAGCGCCCGACCGGAGTAGTCGAAGAGCGCCTGGTTCTCCCAGCCGTCCCCGGAGGACGGGTCGGCCGGATCCCAGCCGGCCCCGTCGACAGCCGTCCAGGTCGGCTCCCAGTAGAAGAGACCGAGCGCACCCGGCACGGCGGCGACGGTGTTCACCATGTCGCGGATCGCCTCGGCCTGCCCGGTCGGGGTGGCCGGATAACCGCCGGCCTGTTGCAGAGCGGCGTCGAAGATGTTCGCCTGGTGGTCGTGCTCGGCAAGGGTGAAGCCGTACCCGGTCTCCACCACAAGCACCGGCCTGCCGTACCGGGCGGTCAGGTCGCGGAGGTTGGCCTGGAGCGCGCCGAGCGGGCCGTGCCAGTACGTGTAGTGCGAGACGGCGATCAGGTCGAACGGCACGCCCCGGCTGACCGCGTTGTCGAACCACCAGCGGTGGCCACCGTTGTTTCCGCCCTCGGCCAGGTGCAGTGCGACAGTCGTGCCCGGTGCGGCGTCGGTGACCGCGGTACTGGCGGCGGTGAGCAGCGCGGCCAGCCCGTCCCAGTTGTCCCAGCGCCCGTCCGGCCAGAGCATCCCGCCGTTGATCTCGTTGCCGACCTGCACAATGTCGGCCGGGGTGCCCTGCCGGCGCAGGCTTTCCACCACGTCGTGGGTGTGCGCGTAGACCGCCTCGCGTAGCTGGTCGAAGGGCAGGTCGGCCCAGGCGGCCGGCTTGAACTGCTTGCCCGGGTCGGCCCAGGTGTCCGAGTAGTGGAAGTCGACGAGCAGCCCCATGCCGAGCGCCCTGGCCCGGCGGGCCTTGGTCAGTACGTCCGCCTTGTCGCTGAACCCGTCGGCCGGGTCCACCCAGACCTTCAGTCGGGCGTGGTTGACCCCGTTGTGGGCGAGGATCCGCAGCGCGTCCCCGGGCCGCCCGGCGCGATCGGCGTAGACCGCGCCGTGGTGCTCGTTCTTGGTCAGGTGCGAGACGTCGGCTCCGGCGATCCGCAGCGCGGGGGCACCGGCCGGCCGGCTGGCCGGCGCGACGGTGAGGTCGTCGAAGTGCGCCCAGTCCCCGGCGTCGCCGTCGGAGACCAGCGCCACGGTGCACCGGCCGGTGCTGACCCGGGTGGTGACGGCCACCTCCACCCACCACTCGGGACCGGTGCGGGGCAGGTCAACCCGCCGGCCCGGGCCGCCGCAGCCGGTCAGCGCGACGTACCCGTCGCGCTGGCCGCCGCTGGCGCGTACCGAGACCCGCAGCGTGTGGTCGCCCCGGCGTAACCCGGTGAGCCGCTGGTAGGTCTCGACCCGGTAGGGCCGGTCGGAGCGGTGGGTGAGCCGGTTCGCCCCGCTTCGGCCGCCCGGCTCGACGAAGCTGGCGGAGCGCTGGCCACGCGCGGACCAGCCGGTCGGGGACCCGTCGGGGGCAACCGCCTCGAACCCCGGATTCAGTACCGCCGCCGGACTGCCGGGTTCGGCCGCCGCCGCTCGACCTGGATCGGGTACGACCACGGCGGCGACGAGCGCGAGGGCCCCGAGGGCGAGTTTGCTCTTCGGCATCAGTGCACGTTCCTCCTCGACGGACACCGGGGCGACGCGTGCTTGTCCCGGCAACTGGCTGGGAGCGCTCACAGCCCGTTCTCTCTCGTCCTGAACTGGCAGTACCGACGATCTTCCGAAGGATATCGACGAAGTGCGTTGTGAGCGCTCACGGAACCATCACGGTGGATCGATGTCAAGAGGTAACGGTGCGAGCGCCTGGTCAGCCGCGCAGCACGCGTACGCCGCCGGCCGGCACCCGGCAGGCGCCCCGGTGGAAGGAGCCGTCCAGCAGGTCGGTGCCGGTGGTGCCGGGCAGTTCCACCTCCCGGTCGGTGTGGTTGATCGCGACCAGGAACCGGCTGCCGTCGGCTCCGGCCCGGCGGACGAGTTCCACCCCCGCGGGCGCCCCGTCCGGCGGGACCAGTCCGGCGTCCCGGTACGCCGCCCGGAGCACCGGGGCCAGGTTGGCGGCGTCGAGCCGGGTGGAGACGTACCAGGCGTGCCCGGACCCGAAGGCGTGCCGGGTCACCGCCGGCCCGCCGGCGGCCGGACCGTCCAGATAGCTCAGCACCGGTGTGGCGCCGTCCGGCACGACCACCTCGGCCCAGACGTCCCCGACCAGCTCCCCGGCCGGGTCGTCGCCGTCGGCGCCGAGCCGGACGGTCTCGCCGGACCGCAGCGGCAGGAACTCCTGCACGCCCAACCCGAGCAGCTCGCGCAGCGCCCCCGGGTGCCCGCCGGGGTGGACGGCGTCGTCGGCGTCAGCGATGCCGGAGAAGTACGAGACCAGCAGCGTGCCGCCGCCCGCCACGTACCGGCGCAGGTTCTCCGCCGCGGCCGGGGTGGTCAGGTACAGGCTCGGCACCACCACCAGCCGGTAGCCGTCGAGCGCCCGCTCCGGGTGCGCGAAGTCGACAGTGAGCCGGTCCCGCCAGAGCCGCTCGTAGTAGGCGGCCATCCGCTCCCGGTAGTCCAGGTCCACCGAGGGCCGCCAGTCCAGCTCCAGCGCCCACCAGGACTCCCAGTCCCAGAGCACCGCCGCGTCGGCGACCACCCGGGTGCCGCGCAGCGGTTCCAGGCTGGGCAGGTCGGCGCCGAGCGCCACCACCTCGCGCCAGATCCGGGTGTCGGTGCCGCCGTGCGGCAGCATCGCGCTGTGGAACTTCTCGGCACCGAACCGGGACGCCCGCCACTGGAAGAAGAGCGCCGACTCGGCACCCCGGGCCAGGTGGGCCAGGCTGTTGCGGCGCAGCTCGCCGGGACGCTTGGCGATGTTGCGCGGCTGCCAGTTCACCGCCGAGGTGGCGTGCTCCATCAGCAGCCAGGGTCGGCCGCCGGCCACCGCCCGGGTCAGGTCGGCGCACATGGACAGCTCGATGTGGTTGTCCGGCTCCTCGGCCCGCAGGTAGTGGTCGTTGGAGACCACGTCCACCTCGGCGGCCCAGCGCCAGTAGTCGATCGTCTTGCAGTTGGCGATCATGAAGTTGGTGGTCACCGGCACGCCGGGACAGAGCCGGTGCAGGATGTCCCGCTCCCGCCGGAAGTTGGCCAGGTGGGCGTCGGAGGAGAAACGCAGGAAGTCGAGCTGCTGGGTCGGGTTGACCGAGGTCGGCGCGGCGTACGGCGGCTCGATCTCGGCCCAGTCGGAGTAGCGCTGGCCCCAGAAGGTGGTGCCCCATGAGGCGTTGAGCCGGTCCAGGTCGTCGCCGTGCCGGTCGCGCAGCCAGGCCCGGAACGCCTCGGCCGAGGTGGCGCAGTAGCAGAGCGCGTTGGCGCCGCCGTACTCGTTGTGCGAGTGCCAGAGCACCAGCGCCGGATGCCCGGCGTAGCGGCGGGCGAGCTGCTCGGTGATCCGCGCGCTCGCCTCGGCGTACGCGGGCGAGCTGGGACAGAACGACTGCCGCGCCCCGCCGCCGAGGGTCGCCCCGTGCCGGTCGACGAGCCGGGCCTGCGGGTGACGGCGCCGGAACCAGGCCGGCGGTACGGCGGTCGGGGTGGCCAGGTCGACGCCGATCCCGCCGTCGTGCAGCAGGTCGAGCAGCCGGTCGAACCAGCCGAACTCGAACTCTCCCTCGGCGGGTTCGAGCAGCGCCCAGGCGAAGATTCCGACGCTCACCAGGTTCACCCCGGCGACCCGCATCAGCTCGACGTCCTCGACCCAGACGGATTCCGGCCACTGCTCGGGGTTGTAGTCGCCGCCGTAGGCCAGCCGGGCCAGTCGGGGCAGCGGCCCGGCCCGGCCGGCGGAGTCCCCGGCGGCGGCCACGAGTTGCGGGGTCTGACTCATGCGGGCTCTCCGTACTGTGTGCGCTCCCAACAGTAGTGCGCATGATTGCACACGGATCTACAAGGCGAGCACGTACTGAACCGTGTCTTGACATGATCGATCGCCGGTTCAAGACTGTGAGCGCTCCCAGTTGTTTCCGGTCGATCACCAGCCGATGACACCACCGAAACTGAGAGGTTGAGATGACCCGTACGCTCGGCGCGAAGATCCTCGCGGTGGCTCTCGGCGCCAGCCTGGTCGCCGCCTGCACCTCATCGTCCAACGACGACCCGACCGAGCCGTCCGGCCCGGTCGAGCTGACCTTCTGGTCCTGGACGCCGAACATGGAGAAGCTGGTCGACAGGTGGAACGCCGACAATCCGGAGACCAGGGTGATGCTGAGCAAGCAGGCCGGCGGCGGGGACATCGTCACCAAGCTGCTCACCGCCGCCAAGGCGGGCAACCCGCCGGACCTCGCCCAGGTGGAATACCAGTCCCTGCCGACCCTGGTCAGCAACGACGTGCTTGCCGACATCGCCGAGCAGGCCAAGCCGCTTCAGGAGAAGTTCGCCGAGGGGAACTGGCAGCAGGTGACCCTCGGCACCGACGCGGTCTACGCGATCCCGCAGGACGCCGCGCCGATGATGCTCTACTACCGCGCCGACCTCTTCGGACAGTACGGGCTGACCGTGCCGAAGACCTGGGAGGAGTTCGCGCAGGCCGCCCGTACGCTGCGCGGCAGGACGAAGAAGCACCACCTGACCACCTTCTCGGCCACCGACCCGGGCTGGTTCGCCGGGCTGGCCCAGCAGGCCGGCGGGAACTGGTGGTCGATCGACGGCGAGTCCTGGCGGGTCACCGTCAACGACGCCGGCACGAAGAAGGTCGCCGACTACTGGGGCGGGCTGGTCGCCGAGGGCGTGGTCGACGGCAGGCCGATGTACACCCCGGAGTGGAACAAGGCGCTCAACGACGGCACCCTGCTGGCCTGGCCGAGCGCGGTCTGGGCCCCCGGCGTACTCGTCGGCAACGCGCCGGCCACCAAGGGAAAGTGGGCGATGGCACCGCTGCCGCAGTGGACCGCCGGTGAGAACCGGACCGGCAACTGGGGCGGCTCCTCGACCGGGGTCACCGCCGCCTCGAAGCACAGGGCGGCGGCGGTCCGCTTCGCCACCTGGCTGAACACCGACCCGGCCGCCACCACGATGCTGGTCCGGGACTGCGCGGTCTATCCGGCCGCCCGGGACGCCCAGTCCGGCCCGGCGCTCGCCGCGCCGCCCGACTTCTTCGCCAACCAGGCCGACTTCTATCCGCTGGCCAAGCAGATCGCCGACACCGCCGCCGGGGTCACCTGGGGGCCGAACGTCAACGTCACCTACGAGACCTACCAGGACGCGTTCGGCAGGGCGATCTCCGCCGGATCGCCGTTCGGCGCGGCGGTGGACGCGATGCAGACCGCAACCGTGGACGACATGCGCAAGAACGGCTTCACCATCGCCGGCTGACCGAACGGAGCTTCGATGCCAACGGCCACCCCCGGGGTGCGCCGCCGGGGAGGGCGTACCGGCATCCCGTACGTCTTCCTCGCCCCGGCGGCGATCCTGTTCCTCGCCTTCTTCCTCGCCCCGATCGGGTACGCGGGATACCTGAGCCTGCGCAAGGTCCGGGTCTCCGGGCTGGGGCTCGGCCGGGGCTCCCGGACCGAGGTCTTCGCCGGGCTGGAGAACTACCGCACCGCGGTCACCGACGCCGAACTCTGGTCCGGGGTGCTGCGGGTACTCGGCTACGGCGCGCTGCTGCTGCCGACGATGCTGGGGCTGGCACTGCTCTTCGCGCTGCTGCTGGACCGGCCCCGGGCCCAGCTCGCCCGGTTCAGCCGTACCGCGATCTTCCTGCCGTACGCCGTGCCGGCGGTGATCGCGAGCCTGCTCTGGGGCTTCCTCTACCTGCCGGCGACGAGTCCGCTCAACGACCTGCTGGCCCGGTTCGGACTGCCCGAGCCGGACCTGCTCGGCACCGACGCGGTCTTCTACTCGGTGGTCAACATCGCGCTCTGGGGCGGCGTCGGGTTCAACATGATCGTGCTCTACACCGCGCTCCGGGCGATCCCGCCGGAGCTGTACGAGTCGGCCCGGCTGGACGGCTGTGACGAGATCCAGATCGCCCTCCGGATCAAGATCCCGCTGTTGGCGCCGGCCCTGGTGATGACCACCCTGTTCACGATGATCGCCACGTTGCAGGTGTTCAGCGAGCCGATGACGCTGGCCCCGATGACCAACTCGATCCCGTCCACCTGGACCCCGCTGATGAAGGTCTACCGGGACGCCTTCGCCACCGACGACAGGTACGCCGCCGCGGCCACCTCGGTGCTGCTAGCCGCGCTCACCCTGGTGCTCTCGCTCGGCTTCCTGCGCCTGGTGCAGCGGCGGGCCTTCGGACCGGAGCAACAGTGATGGCCGGACGAGCGGCAGGCCGGCTGGTGCCGACCGTGGTGCTGCTGGTCGGGGCGCTCTACTGCCTGCTGCCGGTGGCCTGGGTGCTGGTCGCCGCCAGCAAGGACGCGGCCAGCCTCTTCACCAGCTCCACCTTCGCCCCCGGCGACGCGCTGCCGGGCAACCTCGCCGACCTGTCGACGTACCGGGACGGGCTGTTCTGGCGGTGGATGCTGAACACCCTGCTCTACGCCGGGGTCGGTGCGGCGCTCTCCGCGGCCGTCTCCGGGCTGAGCGGCTACACCCTGGCCAAGTTCCGGTTCCCGGGCCGGGCGGTGGTGTTCAACGTACTGCTGGCCGGGGTGCTGGTGCCGCAGATCACCCTGGCGGTGCCGCAGTACCTGCTGCTGGCGAAGGTGGGGATGACCGACACGTACTGGTCGGTGCTGCTGCCCAGCATCGTCAGCCCGTACGGCATCTACCTGGCCCGGATCTACGCGGCGGCGGCGGTGCCGGACCCGGTCGTCGAGGCGGCCCGGGTCGACGGGGCGGGCGAGTTCCGCATCTTCCGCCGGGTGGCGCTGCCGATGATGGTGCCCGGCCTGGTCACCGTCTTCCTGTTGCAGTTCGTGGCGATCTGGAACAACTTCCTGCTGCCGTTCATCATGCTCGCGAACGACGAGCGCTTCCCGGTGACGCTCGGCCTCTACACGCTGCTCAACCAGGGCAACACCCAACCGGCGCTCTACCGGCTGGTGATCGCCGGGTCGCTGGTGTCGATCATCCCGCTGGTGGCGCTCTTCCTGTCGCTGCAACGCTACTGGCGGATCGACCTGCTCTCCGGCGTGACCAAGGCGTGACGGGCGTGCCGGGGCGTGGCGGCGGACGGGGCGGCGTGCCAGCGGGTGGCGGGGCGGGGGCGAGCCGTGTCACAAGCTCCGGTGCCGCCGCCGGGTGCGGACGCAGGGACAATGACAGGGTGACCGCGCCTGACCGCAGCCGTACCCGCCGGACGAGGCCCCGCCCGACCATGGACGACGTGGCGGCGGTGGCCGGCGTCTCCCGGGGCACCGTCTCCCGGGTGCTCAACGGCGGGCACAACGTCAGCGGTCCCGCGCTGGAGGCGGTCCGCCGGGCGATCCGCAAGACCGGGTACGTGCTCAACCAGCACGCCCGGAGCCTGGTCACCCAGCGCTCGGACTCGGTCGCCTTCATCCTCTCCGAGCCGCAGGACCGGCTCTTCGAGGACCCGAACTTCAACATCCTGCTCCGGGGCTGCACGCAGGAGCTGGCCGAGCACGACATCACCCTGCTGCTGACCATCGCCGGGACCTCCGAGGACCGCAAGCGGGTCGGCCGGTACGTCACCGCCGGGCACGTGGACGGGGCGCTGGTGATCTCTACCCACGCCGGCAGCCCGCTGCTGGACGAGCTGGACGCCCGGGGGCTGCCCTTCGTCGCCGTCGGCCGCCCGCTGGGCTGGGACCGCGAGGTCAGCTACGTCGCCGCCGACGACCGGGGCGGGGCCCGGCAGATGGTCAGCTACCTGCGCTCCCGGGGACACCGGACCATCGGCACCATCACCGGCCCGCTGGACACCTCGGGTGGCGTCGACCGGCTCGCCGGCTACCACGACGTGCTCGGCGAGACCGACCCCCGGCTGGTGGTGGCCGGCGACTACACCTCGGACGGCGGCGAGGCGGCGATGGAGCGGCTGCTGCGCCAGGCGCCCGAACTGGACGCCGTCTTCGTCAGTTCCGACCTGATGGCCACCGGCGCGATCGCCGCGCTGCACCGGGCCGGCAGACGGGTACCCGACGACGTCGCCGTCGGCGGCTTCGACGACTCCAAGGTCGCCACCACCTCGGTACCCCGGCTGACCACGATCCGGCAGCCGTGGGCCCGGATCAGCGCCGAGATGGTCCGGCTGCTCCTGGGACACCTGGCCGGCGACTCGCACGCCGCGGTCATCCTCCCCACCGAGCTGGTGGTCCGGGAGTCCGCGTAACGACCGGGATGTCCGGACCTGCCCGGGGCCGGCACGGTGATCCGCCCCGTTCCGCGCTCGATGATCTGGCACGCTGGAAGGCGTGCTGATGGTGCCGGTACGCCAGCTCGGAGAGGCCGAGCGCGGCGCGGTGGAGCGGATCCTCGACCTCGACCCCTTCGCCGCCGCCCAGGTGGCCGAGCGGGTCGCCGCGAACGGGCTGTCCTGGTGGCGGGCCGACGGTCGGGTGCTCGGCTACGGCACCCGGGACAACCTCGAATCCGTCTGCTGGCTGGGGGGGCAGGTCACCCCGGTCTGCGCCGGACGGCCGGCGATCGCCGCCTTCGCCGAGGCGCTCGGTGCCGAGGAACGCACCTGCTCGTCGATCGTCGGGCGGGCCGACGGGGTGCTCGGGCTCTGGGAGCGGCTCTCCGGGCGGTGGGGACCGGCCCGGGACGTACGCCCGAACCAGCCGCTGCTGATGACCGGCTCGGTGCCGCAGGTGGCGCCGGACCCGGAGGTGCACCCGGTGCGCACCGGCGAGATCGACGCGCTGTTCCCGGCGGCGGTGGCGATGTACACCGAGGAGGTCGGCGTGTCGCCGCTGGCCGAGGACGGCGGACGGGCGTACCGGCAGCGGGTGGCCGAGCTGGTCCGGGCCCGCCGGGCGTACGCCCGGATCGTCGACGGCCAGGTGGTCTTCAAGGCCGAGCTGGCGGTCGTCACCCGGCGCACCGCGCAGATCCAGGGCGTATGGGTCGATCCCGCCTGGCGGGGGCGGGGGATCGGCGTCGCCGCGATGGCGGCGGTGGTCCGGGACGCGCTGGCCCGGGTCGCCCCGACGGTCAGCCTCTACGTCAACGACTACAACGTCCCGGCCCGCCGGGTCTACGAACGCTGCGGCTTCCGCTCCGTCGGCACCTTCGCGACCGTGCTGTTCTGAGCAGTGTAGGTGGTCACCAGGCCCGCAGGTACTGCTCCGGGGTGTGCACGGCGGCGCCCAGCCGCTGCGCCGCACGGCGCGGCCAGTACGGGTCGCGCAGCAGTTCCCGGCCCAGCAGCACCAGGTCGGCGTCCCCGCCCGCCACGATCGCCTCGGCGTGCTCGGGCGCGGTGATCAGCCCCACCGCGCCGGTCGGCACCTTGCTCTCCCGGCGTACCCGCGCCGAAAGCGGCACCTGGTAGCCCGGACCGAGCGGGATATCGGCCGCCGGCACGCCCCCGCCGGAGGAGCAGTCCACCAGGTCGGCGCCGGCCTCGGCGAGCAACCCGGCCAGCAGCACGCTGTCGGCCGGCGTCCAGCCGCCCGGCACCCAGTCGGTGGCCGAGATCCGGACCAGCACGGGCACGGCGTCGCCGACCGCCGAGCGGACCGCCCGGGTCACCTCGACGGCGAGCCGGCTGCGCCCGGCCAGGTCACCGCCGTAGTCGTCGGTGCGCTCGTTGACCAGCGGGGAGAGGAACTCGTGCAGCAGGTAGCCGTGTGCCGCGTGCACCTCGACGGCCCGGAACCCGGCATCCAGCGCCCGGCCGGCGGCCTGCCCGAACGCCTCGACGACCCGGTCGAGTCCGGCCCGGTCCAGTGCCGCCGGGGTCCGGTAGGACGGTGCGAACGGCTCGGTTCCCGGCCCGACCGGCGGCCAGCCACCCTCGGCGTCCGGCACCCCGCCCTTCGTCGGCGACCACGGCCAGTAGGTCGACGCCTTGCGGCCGGCGTGCGCGAGCTGCACCGCCGGTACCGCCCCGGCGGCGGCGACGAACCCGGTGACCGGCCGCCAGGCGTCGACGTGCGCGTCCGACCAGAGCCCGGTGTCCCGGGGACTGATCCGGCCCTCCGGCACGACCGCGGTCGCCTCACTGATCACCAACCCGACCCCGCCGACCGCCCGGGCACCGAGGTGCACCCGGTGCCAGTCGGTCGGCAAGCCGTCCGGCCCGGCCGAGTACTGGCACATCGGCGACATCACGATCCGGTTCGGCAGCGTCAGGCCGCGCAGCGTCAACGGACTGAACAGCACACTCATCCTCGCCTCTTCCTCCGCGCCACCCACGGGTGGTTTCCGGGCCGGGTCCTGCGTCAGGCCGGTTGTGGAGCGGGGTCCCGGTCCCGGGTCGGCCGCTCGGTCGGCGGCTCCTCGGTCGGTGGCTCCTCGTCCAGCAGCTCCCGCCGGCCGGCCGAGTCGTACGCGGCCCGGTCCAGTACGCCCTCCCGGGCGGCGACCACGGTCGGCACCAGGGCCTGCCCGGCGACGTTCGTGGCGGTGCGGATCATGTCCAGGATCGGGTCGATGGCGAGCAGCAGGCCCGCCCCGGCCAGCGGCAGGCCCAGCGTGCTCAGGGTCAGCGTGAGCATCACCAGCGCGCCGGTCAGTCCGGCGGTGGCGGCCGAGCCGACCACCGAGACGAAGGCGATCAGCAGGTAGTCGAGCGGGCTCAGGGTCACCCCGAAGACCTGGGCGACGAAGATCGCCGCCAGCGCGGGATAGATCGCGGCGCAGCCGTCCATCTTGGTGGTCGCGCCGAACGGCACCGCGAACGAGGCGTACTCGCGCGGCACGCCGATCCGCTCCACCGAGCGCTGGGTCACCGGCATGGTGCCCACCGACGAGCGGGAGACGAAGGCGAGTTCGATCGCCGGCCAGGTGCCGGCGTAGAAGCGCAGCGGGTTCAGCCTGCCGGCGACGAGCAGCACCAGCGGGTAGACCACCAGCAGCACGATCGCGCAACCGACGTAGACCGCGGTGGTGAACTTGGCCAGCGGCGCCAGCAGGTCCCACCCGTACGCCTCGACGGCGTGGCCGATCAGCCCGAGGGTGCCGAGCGGGGCGAGCCGGATCAGCCACCAGAGCGCCTTCTGGGTGATCGCCAGCAGCGCCCGGTTGAAGTTGACGAACGGCTCGGCGGCCTGGCCGACCAGCAGCGCGGCGATGCCGGCGACCACGGCCAGGAAGACGATCTGGAGGACGTTGTTCTCGACGAACGCGCCGACCGGGTTCTCCGGGATGATCCCGGTGAGGAAGTCGGTCCACGAGCCGGTCCGCTCCGGCGCCTCGGCGCCGGTGACGTCCAGCGTGACGCCCCGGCCCGGGTTGGTCAGCAGACCCAGCCCGATGCCGACGCTCACCGCGATCAGCGCGGTGATGCCGAACCAGAGCAGGGTCTTCAACGCCAGCCGGGCGGCGTTGGCCACCCCGCGCAGGCTGACGACGCTGACCACCAGGGCGGTGAAGACCAGCGGCGGCACGGCGAGCCGGAGCAGCTGGACGAAGATGCCACCGATCTGGTCGAGGGTGGTGCCGAGCCAGGAGATGTCGGCGGCCCGAGCCAGATAGCCCAGTGCGACACCGAGGACCAGACCGGCGAGGATCTGTACGGAGAACGGAATTCTGCGGAGTGCGGTAATCATCGGAAGTCCAGACGTCTGGATCCGGCGGGCGCGGCGGTGGCCGCCGAGGGCGCCGGATCGGCGGGCTGCGGTCGGTGATCTGATCTGTGGATCTGTGGATCTGTGATCTGTGATCTGTTGATCCGTGATCTACGCCGGACGCGATCGGTGAGCTGCGCCGGAGGCGTTCTTCGATCTGCGGGTACGCGTCAGCCGCGACAGCAACCGCTGGCCTGTAGTCGGAGGTCGACATACAGGCGCACGGTCAGGAACCAGACGTTGGTCATCGTCCGCTGACGATACGACGCCGGAGCCGGCAACGAAAGGACAGATCTTGGTGAGACGCCTTACAGCTCACCTGGGACGGCTGTCCGGCAGGGTCGGCTGTCCGGCAGTCCGGCTGTCATCCGGGCCGGCTGTCATTGGGGGTACCTCTTCGGGGGCCCGCCCCGGCAGTGCCGGACGGCGCGGCGGGGTCCCGGGCCGCGACGGGCTCCCGGGCGAGTCCGAGGACGAGCCCGGTGGCCACCCCCCAGGCGGCCAGGTCCAGCAGGAGCAGCCGCTCGACCGCGCCCGTCAGGACGCCCCGGCCGACCAGCAGCAGGGCCAGACCGGCGACCGCCGACAGCGGCAGCGCGACCGCGGCGGCGACGACCGAGAGCCGGCGCAGCGCCGGGACCGGCCCGCCCGCGCCGACCTCGTCGGCCAGGGACGGCGACCCGCCGACCGGGCCCGGCCCCGTGCCGGTGACGCCCCGGGGGGCCGGGAACAGATTGCGCGGCACTCCGGCGACGGCCAGTATCGCGAAGACCGTGCCGGCCACCGCCGCGATACTGGCACCGCCGTGCACCAGGTCGGCCAGGGTCACCCGGTCGAAGGGCGGCAACGGGCACCGGTCCCGGCAACTCACCCCGGCCGAGAGCGCCGTCGCGACCGCGCTCGCCAGCAGCAGCCCGGAGGCCAGCCGCAGCCAGCGGGGCAGGGCCGCACCGAGCAGTACCTGTCCGGCGGCGACGGCCAGCAGGCCGATCCGGTACGGCCACACCGTGCCGCTGCCCGAGGCGCCGGCCTCGCTGACGTACCCGGCGAGGTCCGGGGCCGGACCGGCGAAGACCGCGACGGCCACCGCGACCGTGCCGGCAAGCGTGCAGGCCGCGGCGGCGAACGCGACGGCCGGCCGATCGACCGCCGTCACCGCTGGGCGCCGGCCCCTCCGACGACCGGGCCATCGACGTCGGTCTCCCGGAGGACGTGTGCCTGCACCATGTGGCCAAACCTATCCCGCCGCCCGGCAGCCGGTAGAAGATCCGTTGGGCAGGCCCTAAAGTGTGGGTCGATCACCACGATCCCGCCGGGACGGTCGGCGCTGCCTGCCGGTGCCGGTCGTGGCCGACCACAGCCCCTGCACGGGCCGGAGCGACGAGCTGAGGCGGACATGCGACTCCCGGACGGGCTACCCGCGGACATCGACCTGACCCGACCCAGCGCCGCCCGGGTCTACGACTACTTCCTGGGCGGCGCGCACAACTTCGAGGTCGACCGGCAGCTCGCCGAGCAGATCGCCGGGACGACACCGAACCTGGCCGAGACGATGCGGGCCGGTCGGGCGTTCCTGCGCCGGGGCGTACGGATGCTGGTCGGCGAGGGAATCGACCAGTTCCTCGACATCGGCTCCGGCATCCCCACCGTCGGCAACGTGCACGAGGTCGCCCAGGCCGTCAACCCGCAGGCCCGGATCGTCTACGTCGACATCGACCCGGTGGCGGTGGCGCACAGCCGATCGATCCTGGCCGGCAACGGGTACACCGGGGTGGTCCACGCGGACCTGCGGGAGCCGGAGCGGATCCTGGCCGAGGTCGGAAAGCTGAACCTGCTCGACCTGGACCGGCCGGTCGCCGTACTGCTGGCCGGGGTGGTGCACTTCGTCCCGGACAGCGACGACCCGTACTCGATCCTGGCCACCCTGCGCGCCGCCACCGTGCCCGGCAGCTATCTGCTGCTCTCCCACTCCACCCACGAGGACCAGCCGCCGGAGATGCTCGACGCGCAACGCCTCTCCGCCCGGACCGCGACCGAGATCACGCTCCGCTCCCGGGTCGAGATCGCCGCCTTCTTCGGCGACTTCACGCTGGTCGAGCCGGGTCTGGTGGCCATGCCGCTGTGGCGGCCCGACGACCCCGCCGACCCGGGGGAGCACCCGGAGCGGCTCGGCGCGTTCGGCGGCGTGGGCCGGCACGACCGGGGCGCGGGCTAGCGGTGTCGACCCCCGTCACCGGAGCCGCTGGGGACGAGTCGCCGGTCGCCACCGCCGTCCCGGAGACCGTGCACCCCGTCGACCCGGAACCCGCGCAGCCCGCCGACTCCGGGCACGCCGAGGGCTCCGGGCAGCCCGGATCCGGGTTCGACCGGTCCGGGGCGCAGCGGTACGCGCGACGCTGGGCCCGCGAGGTGTCGCACCGCGGCTTCGTGCCGACGAGTACCGCCGAGACCGAGCGGCTGCTGCTGGCCAAGACCGTACGGCTGGCCCGTGCGGTGCTCGCCGAGCCGTTCAGCGCGCAGCCCGGGTACGACGCCGGCCGGTCCCTGGTCGAAGCCCACCTGGCCGAGCCGGGCATGCTGGACTGGTCGGTACGCGCCCTCGGCGAGCAGTTCCGCCCCCTCGTGCTGCCCACCCTGCCCGAGCCGGCGGCGGCGACCCGGATCGCCGCTCTCCAGGGTGCCCTGTCGGCCGGATTCGCCGGTGCGCTGCGCGAACGCACCCTGCACCAGCAGGAGCGGATCGCCCGGGCCGCATGGGAGGCCCGCGACGAGGTCGAGCGGGCCCTGCGGGACAGCGAGGCGCGCTTCCGGGCGGTCTTCGTCGACGCGGCGATCGGGATCGGCATCGCCGGCATCGACGGCCAGGTCATCGACGTGAACCGGGCCTTCGCCGAGCTGCTCGGCTACTCGGTCGCCGAACTGCGGCAGATCAACGTGGCCGCACTGTTCCATCCGGACGACGCGGCCGGGATGTGGGAGCTGTACCAGGAACTGATCGAGGGCAAGCGGGACGCCGTACGGGTGGAGAAGCGCTACTACCGCAAGGACGGCAGCGCGGTCTGGACGGATCTCGCCGTCTCGCTGATCCGGCACGACGACGGGCGGCCCCGGTTCACCGTGGCGATTGTGGAGGACATCACCGAACGGCACCGGTTGCAGCAGCGGCTGCGTTACCAGGCGTCACACGACCCGCTGACCGGGCTGCCGAACCGTACCCTCTTCTTCGAGCGGCTCGGTGAGGTCTTCGCGGCCGGCGGGCCGGACGACCGGGTCGGGATCTGCTTCCTCGACCTCGACGGCTTCAAGGCGGTCAACGACAGCCTCGGCCACGACCTCGGGGACAACCTGCTGGTCACGGTGGCCCGGCGGCTGGCCGACTGCGTTGCCGGGCAGGGGCACCTGGTGGCCCGGATGGGCGGCGACGAGTTCGTGATCCTGCTCGACCACGACGCCGGCTGCCGGGCGGTCAAGGCGGTGGCCGACCTCGCGCTGGCGGCCGTCGCCGAGCCGGTGCAGATCGGCAAGCACCGGCTCTCGGTGTCGGCGAGCATCGGCGTCGTCTCCGGGCCGCTCGGCACCACCTCGGTCGCCGAACTGATGCGGGCCGCCGACGTGACCCTCTACTGGGCCAAGGCCGAGGGCCGGAACAGGTGGGTGAGCTACGACCCGGCCCGGCGGGCCCGGGAACAGAACCGGTCCGCCCTGGTCGCCGGCATGTCGGCGGGACTCCAGCGGGACGAGTTCACCATCGAGTACCAGCCGATCGTGACCCTGGCGGACGAGACGATCTGCGCGGTGGAGGCGCTGGTCCGGTGGCAGCATCCCGAGCTGGGCCTGCTCGGCCCGGACGAGTTCATCGGGCTGGCCGAGGAGACCGGGCTGATCGTCGAACTCGGCCGCTGGGTGCTGACCCGGGCCTGCGAGGCGGCCAGCCGCTGGTACCGGGAGTTCCCCGAGGCCCGACTGGTGGTGAGCGTGAACCTGGCCGCCCGGCAGGCCCGCGACCAGGCCGTCGTCGGCACGGTCTCGGAGGTGCTGCGGCAGACCGGTCTCCCGGCCGACCTGCTGCAACTCGAACTTACCGAGAGCGCGGTGATGGCCACCGCGGGCGAGCCGCTGCCCGCGCTGCGCCGGCTGGCCGCCCTCGGGGTACGGCTGGCGATCGACGACTTCGGCACCGGGTACTCCAACCTGGCGTACCTGCGCCGGCTGCCGATCCACAACCTCAAGCTCGCCGGCCCGTTCGTCGAGGGAATCCGGTCCAGCGACCGGCAGGGCCTGGTGGACGGGCGGATCGTGGACGCGCTGGTGCGGTTGGCCCACGCCCTCGGGCTGACGGTCACCGCCGAGGCGGTGGAGACGCTCGGCCAGGCCGACCAACTCCGGGCGTTGGGCTGCGACGCCGCCCAGGGCCGCTACTTCGCCGCACCGTCGGCGGAGGGCCAGATCGCCAAGTGGCTCACCGCCCGGGCCGAGCGGCGCCGGGACGGCCTTCCCGCCGGGGACCGCACCGCCTGACGTCCGCGCCGCACGGCCTGACGCCGGGTGGCAGCCGTCCGCGCCGAGATCGACCCGAGCGGAGGTCGGGTGGCGGATGCGGCGGTACCGGGGCCGGTAGGGCAGGCTGGGAGGCGTGGACATGACCGAGACCGAGTCAGTGGTGACCCTGCTCTGTGGCGTGACGATCCTGGTCGGCGTCTGCGGGGTGATCGTGCCGATCATCCCGGGGCTGATCCTGTGCTGGCTGGGCGTGCTGGTCTGGTCGTTCTTCGGCGACGGGGAGGGCTTCGGCCGTTGGGTGGTGCTCGGCCTGGCCACCGTGATCGCGGCGGTCGGCACGGTCGTCAAGTACCTCTGGCCGGGGCGGAACCTGAAGCGCAGCGGGGTGCCGACGATGTCCCTGCTCGCCGGGGGCGTACTCGGGCTGGTCGGGTTCTTCGTGGTGCCGGTGGTCGGGCTGGTGCTCGGCTTCGTACTCGGGCTCTGGCTCGCCGAGCTGGCCCGGCTCGGGGACGCGAAGCAGGCGTGGCCGTCCACCCGGCACGCGCTGTCCGCGGTCGGGCTGGCCCTGCTGGTCGAGTTGGCGGCGGCGCTCGGCATCACCGGCGTCTGGCTGATCGGCCTCGTCCTCACCTGACTGTGAGCGTGGTGCCGGGTCGCCGGTCACCGTGGACCGTGTGCTGCGGCGGCGCGGGGCGGGCGCTGGCACGACAGGCGTCGTGGCCGGAGAGAGAGGTGACCGCGCCCCGCGCCGCCGCGGGAAGCCGGGTCTTCCGAGAACCCGGCGTCGGGCCCCTGCCGTGGAGCCCGTCAGGTCCGGCTGGGCCGGACCGGCGCGCGGGATCGCGCGCGAAGTCGTCCGGTCAGGCCAGCGACCCGGCGCGCCGACGTCGACGGCACGCGGTGTGCGATTCCTGCCCTGTCACGCCTTGAATCATGCCGACCTGACAGCGGGTCGGCAACGCAATTACCGGCGTCGACGTCCAGCGGGCGGGGCGGCCGGGTCACGGTCGGCCGGCGTCAGCCGGGCGTGACGTCCAGTTCGGGGACGTGCTCGGTGCCGGCGGCGAGTACGTCCCCGGTGAGCCCCGGCGGCAGTCCGGCGCCGGCTGCCAGCCGGTGCACGGCGGCCTGCTGCCCGCCGAGCAGCTGCACGGCCCTGCCGAGCAGCGACGGCTGCTCGCGCGGGCCGAGGTCGCCCGGCTCGGGGAAGCCCCACTGGGCGAGCAGCGCCATCCCGCGCCGGTAGGTGTGCTCGCGGTAGACGCCGAGGTCGTGCCCCCGGTAGACCAGGGCCTTCAGGCTCATCCCCCAGCGACGCTTGAGCTCGTGCAGCCGGTCGAAGTCGAGCCGGGGCGGCAGCTCGTCGCGCAGCGCCACGCTCGGGGCCAGGAACTCGGAGGCGAACGCGGTGGCCTGCCGTTCCAGCAGTTGACTGCCCGGCTCGGCGTCGTGGTGCATCAGCAGGTGGCCCAACTCGTGCGCGGCGTCCATCCGGGACCGGGCGTGGTCGTCCTTGCCCGGGTTGAGGAAGACGAACGGGCGCTGGCCGTACCAGTGCGAGAAGGCGTCGACCCGCTCGGAGACGTCCGGTAGGGCCAGCACGATCACCCCGGCGGATTCCAGCAGCCGCACCACGTGCGGTACCGGAGCGGCACCGAGGCCGAACGCGTCCCGGGCGGTGCCGGCGGCGGCGCGTACCTCGGCCGGGCCGGTCGGCTCGGCCAGCTCCAGGTGCGGCAGCCGCAGCCGGGGGAGCCGGAGCTGCCGTTCGACCACCTCCACCACCCGCCAGGCGAGTTCGCCGAACGCCTCCGCCTGGTCCCGTTCGGCCTGGCTGGTCGTGCGGAGGCTGCGGAAGTGCGCCTGCCCGGAGGTGACCGGGACGGAGAAGCCGGCGGCGAAGAACTCGACAGGCATCGAGAGCGCCAGGGCCAGCCGGGCCAGCGTCGCCGCCGACGGGCGGGCCTGGCCCAGCTCGTACTGGCTGACCGCCGCCGCCGTGACCCCGACCTGCCGGGCCAGCTCGTTCTTGCGCATCCGCCGCCACCGGCGGGCCAGGGCCAGGGCGTGTGGCGCGAACGCGGCGGCGGCTGCGGCGGCGGGTACCGGCGGGCGGAGCCGACCTGTCACGCCGACCGCTCGGTCGACCGGCCAGCAGCCGCGCCGGGCCGGCTGGTCCGGCCGTCGAGCCCGGTCCCCCGGGCATCGAACGAGCTGCCGTGCTCGTCGAGCTGGAGGGCGAGCAGGTCGAGCTCGGGGATGGGCAGCTCGTCGGTGCGGGGCTGCGGCACGGCGCCGTCGACAATCGGCAGCGGCGTGGCGGCGGTGGCCGGCTCGCCGAACCAGAGGCGCACCTCGAACCAGGGTGAGCCGCCGTCCCGGTTGTCCCGGGGCAGCCCGATGTACGCGACCGGCTCGCCGGTGACGATGTCGCCGGTGTGCGCGATCCGGATGTGCCGCTTCGGCGGTGCCACCCGGGCGAAGAGCTCGGCGAACTGTTCGGTGTCGTCGAAGGCGAGCTGCCCGTGCCGGCTGTTCTCCACGGCGCCGCCGAGCCGGGCCTCGCTGCCCTCCCAGCGGATCGACTCGATCCCGCCCTGCAGGGAGTAGAGCCGGACGACGTAACCGGCGCAGAGGATCTCCAGAGAGTTGTCCTCCAGCCGGACCCCGATCCCGTCCAGGGCGTCGAATTCGGCCTTGCCCAGGTTGGTCAGGTTGCGCCACACCGTGGTGCCGAAGCTCATCGCGTCGTCGCCGAGTTCCGGCTCGTGCCGGTCGGCCGCCCGCCGGTAGACCTGCTGGATCAACCGGCCCAGCCGGTCGAGTACGCCCCGCTCGTCGAGTACCGCCACCGCGTCGTCCAGCAAGCCCATGCGGGAAAACCTAGCGGATGCCCCGGATGATGTTGCCGAAATCAAGTGCCGACACGCCACGCTCCGCCCCGGACCGCCCCCGCCCGGCGCGGCGTCGGCGATGATCGGTTGACGTGGATCCCGGCGCGGCGGACGATCTCGACAGAGGCGTGACGACGGTCACAGTCTCCATCCCCCCGGATGGCAGGAGACA
This sequence comes from Plantactinospora sp. WMMB782, assembly GCF_049179135.1. Lineage (NCBI taxonomy): Bacteria > Bacillati > Actinomycetota > Actinomycetes > Micromonosporales > Micromonosporaceae > Plantactinospora > Plantactinospora sp. WMMB782. Next base: position 4,735,682 of record NZ_JBMHMC010000007.1, read on the forward strand.
CCGATGAGCGCATCCACCCGGCCGGCCGGTACCCCGGTGCTGGTCGAGGCCGACCTCGACGAGCAGCGCCTGGCCGAACTCGGCTACCAGCAGGAACTGCGCCGGAAGCTCTCCGGCTTCTCCAACTTCGCGGTCTCGTTCTCGATCATCTCGATCCTGGCCGGCGCGATCACGTCGTACGGCATCGCGATGACCGCCGGCGGCCCGCTGGCGATCACCCTCGGCTGGCTCGTCGTCGGCGGCATGGTGACCCTGGTCGCCCTCGCCATGGCCGAGATCTGCTCGGTCTACCCGACCGCCGGGGCGCTCTACTGGTGGGCGGCCGCCCTGGCGAGACGGAACAAGGCGGCCTGGGCCTGGTTCGTCGGCTGGTTCAACTTCCTCGGCGAGGTGGCGGTCACCGCCGCGATCGACTTCGGTGCCGCGATCACCACCTCGGCGTTCCTCAGCCTCACCTTCGACCTGGCGGTCACCCCGGAACGCACCTTCGTGGTCTTCCTGGTGATCATCGTCGCGCACGGCCTGCTGAACACCTTCGGGGTCAACCTGGTCCGGGTGCTCTCCGACGTCAGCGCCTGGTGGCACCTGGTCGGGGTGGCGGTAATCGTCGGGGTGCTGGCGGTGGTGCCCGACCAGCACAAGCCGATCTCCGAGGTCTTCTTCGAGGTACGCAACGCCACCGGCTTCGACTTCTCCGGCGCGGCGGTCTACGCCGTCCTGATCGGCCTGCTGATGGCGCAGTACACGTACACCGGTTACGACGCCAGCGCGCACGTCGCCGAGGAGACCCACGACGCGGCCCGGGCCGCACCCCGGGGCATCGTGCTGTCGGTGGTCGTCTCGGTGGTCGCCGGCTTCGTCCTGCTCTTCGCGATCACCTGGGCGATCCAGGACTACGACGCCCAGCGGCAGACCGAGTTGGGGCTGCCGCCGGCCCAGATCTTCATCGACGCCACCGGCCAGACGACGGGCACCTTCCTGCTCTTCATCTGCGTGGTGGCGCAGTTCTTCTGCGGGATGGCCTCGGTCACCGCCAACTCCCGGATGGCGTACGCGTTCAGCCGGGACGGCGCGCTGCCCGGCTCGGCGATCTGGCGCCGGGTCAACCCCCGCACGGGTACGCCGACCAACTCCATCTGGCTCTGCGTGGCCTGCTCCACCCTGCTGGTGCTGCCGTCGCTGTGGAACACCACCGCCTACCTGGCGGCCACCTCGATCGCGGTGATCGGCCTCTACATCGCGTACGTCGGGCCGGTCTTCCTGCGCCGACGCAGCCCCGACTTCCGGCCCGGCCCGTGGCACCTGGGCCGGTGGAGCCCGCTGGTCGGCTGGCTGGCGATCGGCTGGGTGGGGGTGATCTGCGTACTCTTCGTCCTCCCGACGACCTCGCCGGTCACCCCGTCGACCTTCAACTACACGATCGTGGCGGTCGCGGTGGTGCTCGGCGCGGCCTGGCTCTGGTGGCTGCTCGGCGCCCGGCACTGGTTCACCGGTCCCCGGCAGAACCTCGTGCCGACCGTCGCACAGCCCGACCCGGAGATTCCGGACCCGGCCCCCGACGCCGGTACACCGGACCCGGCCGTCGAGCCCGCGACACCGGACCCCGAGCCGGACGCGGACCCCGCTCCCGGGACACCGGACCCGGACCCGGACCGCGGGACACCGGAGGCCGTCGCCGATCCGGCCGTACCGGAGGCGGTCACCGACCCGGCGGTGCCGGACGCCGCCGCCGACCCGGCGGGATCCGGGCCGGGGCGGGCCGGCACGGCCGGCGGTGCGGGCGCGGCCGGCGGTGTGGGCGCGGCCGGCGGAGAGCGCGGATGACGGCCCGGGCGCCGGCGCTGAGCCTGGAGGCGCTCCGGGTGGCGGTCGACGGCGGCGAGATCGACACGGTGGTGCTGGCCCTGACCGACATGCAGGGCCGGTTGCAGGGCAAGCGGTTCCACGCGCCGTACTTCCTCGCCGAGGTGCTCGCGCACGGCAGCGAGGGCTGCAACTACCTGCTCGCCGTCGATGTCGAGATGAACACGGTGGACGGGTACGCGATGTCGAGCTGGGAGCGCGGCTACGGCGACTTCGCGATGGTCCCCGACCTGACCACGCTGCGCCGGGTCCCCTGGCAGCCCGGCACCGCGATGCTGCTGGCCGACCTGCGCTGGCTCGACGGCACCGGGGAGGTGCTCGCCTCGCCCCGGCAGATCCTGCGCCGCCAGCTCGACCGGCTGGCGGCGCACGGACTGACCGCGTACGCCGGGACCGAGCTGGAGTTCGTGCTCTACCGCGACTCGTACGAGGACGCCTGGCGTCGGGGCTACCGCGAGCTGACCCCGGCGAACCTCTACAACGTGGACTACTCGCTGCTCGGCACCGCCCGGGTCGAGCCGCTGCTGCGGCGGATCCGCACCGAGATGGCCGGCGCCGGGCTGACCCCGGAGAGCGCCAAGGGGGAGTGCAACCTCGGCCAGCACGAGATCGCCTTCCGCTACGCCGACGCGCTGACCTGTGCCGACAACCACGTCGTCTACAAGAACGGGGCGAAGGAGATCGCCGCGCAGGAGGGCATGTCGATCACCTTCATGGCCAAGCCGAACGAGCGGGAGGGCAACTCCTGCCACATCCACTTCTCGCTTCGTGGCCGGGACGGCCGCTCGGCGATGCTCGGCGACGGGCCGGCCGGCCTGTCCGACACCGGGCAGCGGGTGCTGGCCGGGCTGCTGGCCACGATCCCCGAGTACGCCCTGCTGATGGCGCCGAACGTCAACTCGTACAAGCGTTACCAGCCGGGCTCGTTCGCGCCGACCGCGCTGCGCTGGGGCACCGACAACCGCACCTGCGCGCTGCGGCTGGTCGGGCACGGCCAGGGGATGCGGGTGGAGAACCGGCTGCCCGGTGCGGACGTCAACCCGTACCTGGCGATCGCCGCGCTGGTGGCCGGGGCGGTACACGGGATCGAGGCGGGACTGGAGCTGGAACCGGAGTTCGCCGGCAACGCGTACGCCGACGAGTCCGCGCCCCGGGTGCCGGCCAGCCTGCGGACCGCCGTCGACCGCTGGACGGCCTCGCCGCTGGCCGCCGAGGCGTTCGGGGCCGAGGTGGTGGCGCACTACGCCAACCAGGCGCGGGTGGAGCTGGCCGCCTTCGACGCGGCGGTGACGGACTGGGAGTTGCGACGTGGGTTCGAACGACTCTGACGCCACAGGTGCCGGCACCGAGGTGCGCAACCCGGCCACCGGGGTGGTGGTGGCGACGGTGCCACGGACCACCGCCGCCGAGACGGACGCGGCGATCGACCGGGCCGCCCGGGCGTACGGCTCGTGGCGGCGGGTGGCGCCGGCGGACCGGGCCCGGCTGCTGCGCCGGTTCGCCGCGGTGGTCGACGCGCACGTCGAGGAGCTGGCCGAGCTGGAGGTGCGCAACGCGGGGCACACCATCGGCAACGCCCGCTGGGAGGCCGGCAACGTCCGGGACGTGCTCGACTACTACGCCGGGGCGCCGGAGCGGCTGACCGGGGCGCAGATCCCGGTCCCGGGCGGGCTGGACGTCACCTTCCACGAACCGCTCGGCGTGGTCGGGGTGATCGTGCCGTGGAACTTCCCGATGCCGATCGCCGCCTGGGGCTTCGCCCCGGCACTCGCCGCCGGCAACACCGTGCTGCTCAAGCCGGCCGAGCTGACCCCGCTGACCGCGATCCGCCTCGGCGAGCTGGCCCGGGAGGCCGGGCTGCCGCCGGACGTCCTCACCGTGCTGCCCGGCCGGGGCGGTGTGGTGGGCGAGGCGTTCGTCGCGCATCCGGCGGTCCGGAAGATCTGCTTCACCGGCTCGACCGAGGTGGGTACCCGGATCATGGCCGGCTGCGCGGCCCAGGTGAAGCGGCTCACCCTGGAACTCGGCGGCAAGAGCGCCAACCTGGTCTTCGCGGACGCGGACCTGGAGCGGGCGGCGGCGACCGCGCCCTACGCGGTCTTCGACAACGCGGGCCAGGACTGCTGCGCCCGGTCGCGGATCCTGGTGCAACGCCAGGTGTACGACCGGTTCCTCGAACTGCTGGAGCCGGCCGTCAAGGCGTTCCGGGTGGAGGATCCGGCGCTGGAGACGGCCGAGATGGGCCCGCTGATCTCGGCCGGGCGGCGCGAGTCGGTCGCGTCCTACCTCGACGGTGCCGAGATCGCCTTCACCGGCGGCTGCCCCGAGGGCCCCGGATTCTGGTACGCCCCGACCGTGCTGCTGGCCCGGTCGCCGGCCGAACGGCACTGGCGGGAGGAGATCTTCGGTCCGGTCGTCTCGGTGCTCCCCTTCGACGACGAGACCGAGGCGGTGACCCTGGCCAACGACACCGAGTACGGCCTCTCCGGCTCGATCTGGACCCGGGACGTGGGGCGGGCGATCCGGGTGGCCCGGGGCGTCGAGGCGGGCAACCTCAGCGTCAACTCGCACTCCTCGGTGCGGTACTGGACCCCGTTCGGCGGGATGAAGCGCTCCGGCCTGGGCCGTGAACTCGGACCGGACGCCCTGCACGCCTTCACCGACGTCAAGAACGTCTTCCTGGCCACCGACCCGCCTCGGGAGGAGTACGGCGATGATCAGTGACCGACTGGCCGGACGGGTGGCGGTGGTGACCGGAGCGGGCAGCGGGATCGGGCTGGCCACCGCCCGCCGGCTCGCCGCCGAGGGCGCGTACGTGGTCTGCGTCGACGTCGCGGCCGAGGCCGGGCAGGCCGCCGCCGACGAGGTGGGCGGCGAGTTCGTGGCCTGCGACGTGGCGGACGAGGCACAGGTACGCGATCTCTTCGACGGGGTCGCGGCCCGGCGCGGCCGGATCGACGTCGCGTTCAACAACGCCGGCATCTCCCCGCCGGAGGACGACTCGATCCTGACCACCGGCCTGGACGCCTGGGAGCGGGTGCTCCGGGTCAACACCACGAGCGTCTACCTCTGCTGCAAGTACGTGCTCCCGCACATGCTCCGGCAGGGCAAGGGCTCGATCGTCAACACCGCCTCCTTCGTCGCGCTGATGGGGGCGGCCACCTCGCAGATCGCCTACACGGCGAGCAAGGGCGGGGTGCTGGCGCTCACCCGGGAACTCGGCGTGCAGTTCGCCCGGCAGGGGATCCGGGTCAACGCGCTCTGCCCGGGGCCGATCGGCACCCCGCTGCTGCGGGAACTCTTCGCCAAGGACCCGGAGCGGGCGGCCCGGCGACTGGTGCACGTGCCGATGGGCCGGTTCGGCGAACCCGCCGAGATCGCCGCCGCCGTCGCCTTCCTGGCCAGCGACGACGCCTCCTTCATGACGGCCGCGCAGTTCGTGGTCGACGGCGGCATAACGGGCGCGTACGTCACCCCGCTGTGAACTCGTCCGGTTGCCGGGCTGTCGTACGGGTCACCGATGTGTGAGCGCTCCGGGGCGCCGACGTTAGGCTGGAGGTCATGACCGTCCGTGCGCCGTTGACCCCCGGCACGCTCTCCCCGTGGCGCCAGGTGCCGCCCCACATCGTCCGCCCCGAGTACGTCGGCAAGAAGCGGCCGAAACAGTGGCGCGGCTCGCACGTGCAGTCCGCCGAGACGATCGAGAAGATGCGGGTCGCCGGCCGGATCGCCGCCCAGGCCACCCAGCTCGCCGGTGAGCACTGCAAGCCCGGCGTCACCACCGACGAGATCGACCGGGTGGTGCACGAGTTCCTGGTCGACAACGACGCCTACCCCTCCACCCTCGGCTACAAGGGCTTCCCGAAGTCGTGCTGCACCAGCATCAACGAGGTGATCTGCCACGGCATCCCGGACTCGACGGTGCTGTTGGACGGCGACATCATCAACGTCGACGTGACGGCGTACAAGGACGGGGTGCACGGGGACACCGACGCCACCTTCTGCGTGGGTGAGGTGGCCGAGCCGGCCCGGCTGCTTGTCGAGCGGACCCACGAGGCGATGATGCGGGGCATCCGGGCGGTCGCCCCGGGCCGGCAGATCAACGTGATCGGCCGGGTGATCGAGTCGTACGCCAAGCGTTTCGGCTACGGCGTCGTGCGGGACTTCACCGGGCACGGCATCGGCGAGGCGTTCCACAGCGGGCTCTACGTGCCGCACTACGACAGCCCCCGGCCGACCGACGTGATGGAGCCGGGGATGACCTTCACGATCGAGCCGATGATCACCCTCGGCACCCACGAGTACGACATGTGGGACGACGGCTGGACCGTGGTGACCAAGGACCGGCGCTGGACCGCGCAGTTCGAGCACACGATCCTGGTCACCGAGGACGGCCACGAGATCCTCACCCTGCCGTGACCGGCGGCTTCCCGGTGACAGCGGGCGGCTTCCTGTGACAGACGCGGCCACCCCGGTCAGCGAACACCACCACGCCGACGTCTCCGGCGGCTGGCTGCGCCCCGCCGTCTTCGGCGCGATGGACGGCCTGGTCACCAACATCGCGTTGATCGCGGGCGTCGGTGGCGGCGGCGTCGCGCCGCGCACAATCGTGCTCACCGGCTTCGCCGGGCTGGTCGCCGGGGCGATCTCGATGGGGCTCGGCGAGTACACCAGCGTGCAGTCGCAGAACGAGCAGGTGGCCGCCGAGGTCGCCAAGGAGCGCCGCGAGCTGGCGCGGAACCCGGCCGGCGAGGCCCGGGAACTCGCCGACGCCTGGGTGCGGCGGGGACTGCCCCGGGACCTGGCCGAGCAGGTCGCCGACGTACTCCGGCACAACCCGGAGGAGGCACTCCGGGTGCACGTCCAGGAGGAGTTGGGCGTCGACGCCGACGAGCGGCCGAGTCCGTGGACCGCCGCCTTCTCGTCGTTCCTCTGCTTCTCGGTCGGTTCGGTGATCCCGCTGATCACCTATCTGCTCGGCTTCTCCAGCCTGTGGCTCGCGCTCGGGGTGGGCGGCCTCGGACTCTTCGTCGCCGGTGCGGTCGTCGCCCGGTTCACCAGACGGCGGTGGTGGGTCAGCGGCGGCCGGCAACTGCTGCTCGGTGCGGCGGCCGCCGCCGCGACGTACCTGGTCGGCCGGCTGATCGGCGTCGGGGTCGGCTGACCCACCCCCGCCAGAGCCGGGTACGTCTTCACCTGGACGCCAGAGGCGTTACAGCGGCCGCGTTACGCCTATGGCGTCCGGGTGGTCACCTCCGACCGGGTGCGGCGGTCGGTTCGAGTCGGAAGACGCGGATGTCGCGACCGCCGGCCCGGCGCAGGTACGTCCGGTACGCCGGCCACTCGGCCACCAGCAGCCCCCAGAGCCGCTCCCGCTCGGCGCCCTCGGCCAGCCGGGCCCGGACCGGGATCCGGGTGCCGCCGAGGCTGACCGTGGCGGTCGGGTCGGCGAGCAGGTTGAGCGCCCAGGCGGGTTGCTCAGGCCGACCCCAGTTCGAGCCGGTCACCACGAAGGCGTCGCCGTCGGGCACGTAGAGCAGCGGGTTGCTGCGCGGCTGCCCGGAACGCCGCCCGGTGGTGGTGATCAGCAGCGACGGCACCAGGCCGAGCGCCACCACCCGGCCCCGGGTCAGCCGGGCCACCAGCCGGTCGGCCGGGACGAGCAGCGGAGTGCAGGCGGCGAACCAGCGCGAGTGGCCGAGCCGGCGTACGGCCCGGCCGACGGCGGAGACCGGTCTTCCCAGAGCGGACATCGCTACAGTCTGCCCGGCGCCGTCCGTCCCGTCCCACGCACACCGTCTCCGCCACGGCCCGGCGCCAGGCGGTCGGGCAAGCGGCGCGCGATCGGCGCGGTGGCCGAGGCGGCGGTGGCCGAGGCGGCGGTGGCCGAGGCGGCGGTGCACTGCGGCGATCCGGCCGGGGCGGCGGTCAGGGCAGCCCGGGCGGCCCGGGACAGGCCGGTGGCCGGCGCGGGGTCAAGCCGGGCGGCCCGGGAACGGCACGGTGGCCGGGGTGACCTCGGCCGCCAGGCGCCACCGGGTGGCACGCACCGCCGCGTCGGTGAGCCCGTCCAACGCCCGGGTCCGCTCGGCACCCTCGGTGGCCGGCAGCGCGGCCCGCCAGACCGCCGCGGTCCGCTCCTCGACCTCGACCGCCAGCCGGAGCGCACCCGCCCGGTCGGTGACCGGGAACGGCAGCGCGTACGCCGGCTCGGCCGCCGGCACCGGACCGCCCCGCTCGGTGAGCAGCAGCACGAGTGCGTCCCGCCGGCCACGGTGCGCCGCCTCGGCGGAACGGGCCTGCTCGGCGGCGTCTCCCTTCAGGCGTACCCCGATCAGCCCGTACGCGTAGATCGCCGCGTACTCCGCGCCGAGCGCCGCCGCGAGTGCCTCGGACATCAGCCCATCCCTTCCCGGGCTCCGCCGCCGTGCCCGGTCACCGGAGCACCTCCAGGTGTGTCGCCCGCGCGGCGGCGATCGAGCCGACCAGCGCGGCCCGGCTGGCCGGCGCCTCGGCGGTGGCCTTCGCGGCGGCGTCCCGGCCCTGCTGCTCGGCCTCCCGCAGCTCGCCGAGGGCCTGGCCGGAGCTGCCGGCCGGCGTTCCGGTGCCCGGAGCGGGTGCGCTGGCGCCGGCGCTCGGCAGCGCGGTGCCGGTCACCCGGGCCAGTTCGGCGGCGTGCGCGCGGTGCGCCTCGGCCACCGGGCGGAGCCGGTCGGCCAGCTCCGGGAAGGCGGCGACCGCGGCGTCGTACCGGGCGGCGAGGTCGAGCGCGCCGGTGATCAACGGGGCCAGCGGGTCCGGTGCGGGTGGCGGGTCCGGCTCGCCGCCGAAGAGGCCACAGCCGGTGAGCGGGCCGGCAACTCCGGCCAGCGCCACCAGGCCGGCGGCCCGTACCACCTCGCGCCGGGACCGCCCCGGCCCGCCGATCGTCTGCTTCGTCCTGCCGGTGCGCACCCGGCAAGTCAACACCATGGGTGCCGCCGCCGGGGTCAGCCCGGTCCGCGTGGCTCGTCGGTGCGCCGATCGGGCTCTCCGGCGGCCAGCGCGTTACGCTCTGCGCAGCCGCCGGGCGCGTCAGTCCGGTGGCACCCTGGTATGGCCGCCGGGCGGAGCCGGCGATTCCGAGAGAGGTGCGGAGATGACGCAGCGTGGCCGGAACACCGGTCGGCCCCGAGCGGGTCGCCGGGCTCCGGACCGTCCCCGGGAGGACCAGTCCGCGCGTCGGCTCCGGCTCCGTGCCGTGATCGAACCGGTGGTGACCGCCGCCGGCTACGACCTGGAGGACCTCTCGGTTTCCCGGGCCGGCCGGCGGTACGTGGTCCGGGTGGTGGTGGACGGTGACGGCGGGGTCAACCTCGACGCGGTGGCGGACGTGTCCCGGCTGCTGTCCAAGGCGCTCGACCAGGCGGAGGAGACCGGTGGCGACCTGGTCGCCGGGGAGTACCAGCTCGAGGTGAGCTCGCCCGGCGTGGACCGGCCGCTGACCCTGCCCCGGCACTGGCGGCGCAACGTCGGCCGGCTGGTGAAGGTGACGGTGCGCGGTCCGGGCCAGCGCCCGGGACCGCCGGCCGGCGCTGCCGGCGAGCCGTCGACCGACGGTGCGGACGAGCGGCCGGCGGCGTCGGGGGACCGGCAGCTGACCGCCCGGCTGGTCGCCGCCGACGACGAGCGGGTGGTGCTGGAGACCGAGGCCGGACCGGTCGGCTGGGCGTACCCCGACCTCGGGCCGGGGCGGGTCCAGGTGGAGTTCAGCCGGCTCGACGAGCTCGGCGACGACGACACCGCTGCCGGCGACGACGACCTGACCGATGACGACCATGACGACTATGACGACGTCGGGAACGGCGACGACGAAGATGTGGAGGGCGAGGAGCGGTGAACATCGACCTCGCGGCGTTGCGCGCCCTGGAGCGCGAACGGGAGATCCCGTTCGACACGATTCTCGCGGCGATCGAGACCGCGTTGCTGACGGCGTACCGGCACACCGAGGGGGCCCAGGCGCACGCCCGGGTCGAGATCGACCGCAAGACCGGCGCGGCCCTGGTCTACGCCCAGGAGCAGGATGCCGAGGGCACGGTGATCCGGGAGTTCGACGACACCCCGCACGACTTCGGCCGGATCGCCGCGATGACCGCCAAACAGGTCATCCTGCAACGGCTGCGCGAGGCCACCGACGAGGTGCACTTCGGCGAGTACGCCGGCCGGGACGGTGACCTGGTCACCGGGGTGGTGCAGGCGCACGAGGCGCGCAGCGAGAAGGGCATCGTCTCGGTCGACCTCGGCAAGGTGGAGGCCGTACTGCCCCAGGCCGAGCAGGTCCCCGGCGAGCTGTACGAGCACGGCCAGCGGATCCGGTGCGTCGTCGTACACGTCGTCAAGGGCTTCCGCGGCCCGCAGATCACCCTCTCCCGGTCGCATCCGAACCTGGTGAAGAAGCTCTTCGCCCTGGAGGTGCCGGAGATCGCCGACGGCACCGTGGAGATCGCCGCGATCGCCCGGGAGGCCGGCCACCGCACCAAGATCGCGGTCCGCTCGACCGTCGCCGGGGTGAACGCCAAGGGCGCCTGCATCGGCCCGATGGGTCAGCGGGTGCGGGCGGTGATGAGCGAGCTGCACGGCGAGAAGATCGACATCATCGACTGGTCGGAGGATCCGGCGCAGTTCGTCGGAAACGCGCTGTCGCCGGCCAAGGCGCTCCGGGTCGAGGTCGTCGACGCGGCGACCCGGACCGCCCGGGTGACGGTGCCGGACTTCCAGCTCTCGCTGGCGATCGGGCGGGAGGGGCAGAACGCCCGACTTGCTGCCCGGTTGACCGGTTGGCGGATCGACATCCGGCCGGACACCGAGCAGATGCCGAGCCAGGCGCCGGCCGGCCGGCAGGGCGGTCCTGATCACGCGGCCGAGGCGGACGGAGCGATCTCGGCCGGGTAGGGGTAGACTTTCCCAGTGGTACGACGCGCGGAGCCGGAGCGCACCTGTGTGGGCTGTCGGCAACGGGCGCCGGCCGGCCAGCTGCTGCGGATCGTCGCGGTCGGCGATGAGACTGGTCACAGCCTCCGACCCGATCCGACCCGTAAGCTGCCGGGGAGGGGAGCGCATCTGCATCCCGACCCGGCCTGCTTCACGCTGGCAGTGCGGCGACGGGCCTTCGGGCGCGCGCTGCGTGTCGCTGGCGTACCCGAGGTGAGTGAGTTGGCCGAGCACATCCAAGGCGTCGACGACCACGACCGGTCATCCGGCCGGGCGGGATCGACGCAACGGAACCCGAGCAAGGTAGGACGACCGACATGAGCACACGATGAAGTCCCAGAAATGACCAGGCTTCAAGTGCACGAGTGAGGTCGCTGCGGGTGCTGCCCGCACGACCTCGGAGTGAGGAGTGCAGTGGCAGGCAAGGCCCGCGTACACGAGCTGGCTAAGGAGCTCGGGGTCGAAAGCAAGACCGTTCTCGCCAAGCTGAAGGAAATGGGCGAGTTCGTCAAATCAGCGTCGAGCACCGTCGAGGCCCCGGTGGCCCGACGGCTGCGCGGCGCCTTCGTCGCGTCCTCGGAACCGGCGGCACCCGCTGCCGCCCCGACGCCGCCGCCGGCGCCCAAGGCGGCTCCGGCGCCGGGTCCGGGCGAGCCCAGGGTTTCCGCCAAGCCGGGACCACCCCGACGGCCGACGCCGCCGGCCAGGCCCAAGGGGCCGGTGCCCGGTCCGCCGCAGCCGGCGGCCCCGGTCGCCAAGCCGGCGAGCGCGCACGACATCGAACTGGCCGCCGCCGAGGCGCGGGCGGCCGCGCTCAAGGCCGAGCAGGAGGCGACCGTCAAGGCCGCCCAGGCGGCTCGGCAGCAGCGCAACGACACGGTCCGGCGGGAACCGCCGGCCGAGGGCGGCCCCACGAACCGGCCGAAGCCGGGTCCGAACGCCGTTCCGCCGCGTCCGGGTACCCCGTCGGGGGCCCGTCCCGCGCCGCCCGGCGCACCGACGCCCGGCCCCGGCCGGCCCGGTGGTCGGCCGCCGGGACGCAGCGGCGGTAACAACCCGTTCGGCATCACGCCGGGCGGGCAGCGTCCGGCCGCTCCGGGTGGACCCCGGCCCAACCCGGCGAACATGCCGCCCCGGCCGAGCCCGGCCTCGATGCCGCCCCGGCCGAGCCCCGCGTCCATGCCGACGCAGCGGCCCGGTCGTCCCGGCGGCGGCCCCGGCCGTCCCGGCGGCGGTGGCGGTGCCGGTCGTCCCGGTGGGGGCGGCGGCTTCCGCGGCGGTCCCGGTGGGGGCGGCGGCGGTGGCGGCTTCCGCGGCGGTCCCGGTGGGGGCGGCGGCGGTGGCGGTGGCTACCGGGGTGGTCCCGGTGGCGGCGGCGGTGGCGGCGGTTACCGGGGTGGTCCCGGTGGCGGTGCGCCGGCCGGCGGTGCCGGTCGCCCCGGTGGTGGCGGCCGTGGCCGTGGCGGCGGTGCGGCGGGTGCCTTCGGGCGTCCGGGTGGCAAGCCGACCCGGGGTCGCAAGTCCAAGAAGCAGCGCAGACAGGAGTTCGACAACCTGTCGGCGCCGACCATGAGCTCTGGCGCTCCGCGCGGTCAGGGTCAGGTCATCCGGCTGCCTCGCGGCGCGTCGCTGTCGGACTTCGCGGACAAGATCAATGCGAACCCCGGTTCGCTGGTCCAGGAGATGTTCAACCTGGGCGAGATGGTCACCGCGACCCAGTCCGTCTCCGACGACACCCTCCTGCTGCTCGGCGAGCACCTCGGCTTCGAGGTCTCGATCGTCAGCCCGGAGGACGAGGACCGCGAGCTGCTCGCCCAGTTCAACATCGACCTGGACGCCGAGGTCGCCACGGACCGGCTGGTCAGCCGGCCGCCGGTGGTGACCGTCATGGGTCACGTCGACCACGGTAAGACCAAGCTGCTCGACGCGATCCGCAAGGCGAACGTGGTCGAGGGCGAGGCCGGTGGCATCACCCAGCACATCGGCGCCTACCAGGTGCACGTGCCGCACGAGGGTGAGGACCGGGCGCTCACCGTCATCGACACCCCGGGTCACGAGGCGTTCACCGCCATGCGTGCCCGTGGTGCCCAGGTCACCGACATCGTGGTGCTGGTGGTCGCCGCCGACGACGGCGTCATGCCGCAGACGATCGAGGCGCTCAACCACGCCAAGGCGGCGGACGTGCCGATCGTGGTGGCGGTCAACAAGATCGACAAGCCGGAGGCCAACCCGGACAAGGTCCGGCAGCAGCTGACGGAATACGGTCTGGTCGCCGAGGAGTACGGCGGCGACACCATGTTCGTCAACGTGGCGGCCAAGCCGGGCATCGGCATCGAGGAGCTGCTGGAGGCGGTCCTGCTCACCGCCGACGCGTCGCTGGAGCTGACCGCTCCGATCGACGGGCCGGCCCAGGGTGTGGCCATCGAGGCGCACCTGGACAAGGGTCGCGGTGCGGTGGCCACGGTGCTGGTGCAGAAGGGCACCCTGCGGGCCGGCGACTCGATCGTCGCCGGTGGGGCGCACGGCCGGGTCCGGGCCATGCTGGACGAGAACGGCAAGCCGGTCACCGAGGCCGGCCCCGCGCGTCCGGTCATGGTGCTCGGTCTGACCGCGGTGCCGGGAGCGGGTGACACCTTCCTGGCCGCCGAGGACGACCGTACGGTCCGGCAGATCGCCGAGCAGCGGCAGGCGCGGCGGCGGGCGGCGAGCTTCGCCAACTCGCAGCGGCGGCCCAGCCTCGAAACGATCATGGAGCAGCTCAAGGAGGGCGAGAAGACCTCGCTCAACCTGGTGCTCAAGGGCGACGGCTCCGGCTCGGTGGAAGCGCTGGAGGACGCGCTCTTCAAGCTCGACATTCCGGCGGAGGTCCAACTGCGGATCATCCACCGGGGCGTCGGTGCGATCACGGAGAGCGACGTCATGCTGGCCAGCGCCTCGTCCGAGGCGGTCACGATCATCGGCTTCAACGTCCGGGCCTCGAACAAGGTCCGGGAGATCGCCGACCGCGAGGGTGTGGAGATCCGGTACTACACGGTCATCTACCAGGCCATCGAGGAGATCGACGCCGCGCTCAAGGGCCTGCTCAAGCCGGAGTTCGAGGAGGTCGAGCTGGGCAGCGCGGAGATCCGCGACGTCTTCCGCTCGTCCAAGATCGGCAACATTGCCGGTTGTATCGTCCGGTCCGGTGTCATCCGCCGCAACGCCAAGGCGCGGCTGCTGCGTGACGGGACGGTCGTGGCCGACAACGTCACGATCAGCTCGCTCAAGCGGTTCAAGGACGACGCCACCGAGGTCCGCGAGGGCTTCGAGTGCGGTCTGACGTTGAGCAACTTCAACAACGTCCAGGTCGGGGACATCATCGAGACGTTCGAGATGCGCGAGAAGCCGCGCGCCTGAGCGAGTTCGATGCCGGTGGCCGGAGCCCTTCGGGGTTCCGGCCACCGGCCTGTGCGGGGGTCGTCGACGGGACCCCGCACCGTCCGGCGCGGAAACGCCTCGAACGGGGTACCTGGAATGGCGTACCCTTACCGGCCGTGTATACCGGAACCGTCGTGTTCGACCTGTTGTTGCCCGGCGACTCACGCTCGCTGAAGGCCAAGCGGTCGTACGTCCGCCCGATCGTCGCCGCACTGCGCAGGTTCGAGGTCTCGGCCGCCGAGGTGGGTTCGCTGGACCTGCACGGCCGGGCCCGGATCGGGGTGGCCCTGGTCGCCTCCGAACCCGCCCACGTCGGTACCGTGCTGGACGCCTGCGAGCGTCTGGTCGCCGGTCGACCGGAGATCGAGTTGCTCTCCGTACGGCGGCGGTTGCACGGCGAGGAAGACTGAATCACCCCGCCGCCAACGGGGTAAACGGTCGGTACGGCCGATGCCGACGGCGGCGTCGAGGCCGCAGGATGCGCGGGTAGTGTTTCCCAGGTCGGCCGGTCCGGCCGCGACGCGCCAGCGTCGCCGGTCCGGCCCGGAAGCGCGGATGGGCGTGGAGGTGCGGAGATGACGGACCAGGCCAAGGTGCGTCGGCATGCGGAGCGGGTCCGGGAGCTGGTGGCGTCGGTGGTGCGTACCCAGATCAAGGACCCCCGGCTCGGCATGATCACCATTACCGACGCCCGGATCACCCCGGACCTGCGGGACGCCACGGTCTTCTACACCGTGCTCGGGGACGCCTCCGACCAGGCGTCCACCGCCGCCGCGCTGGAGAGCGCCAAGGGGCTGCTGCGGAGCACGGTCGGCAAGGCCCTCGGGCTGCGGCACTCGCCGAGCCTGACCTTCGTCCTCGACGACGTGCAGGACCAGGTCAAGCAGATCGACGAGCTGCTGGCGGCGGCCCGTACCGCGGACGCGGAGGTGCAGCGGCTGGCCGCCCGGGCCGAGTACGCGGGCGAGCCCCAGCCGTACAGGCTCGAGTCCGACGACGACGACGAGGTCGAGGGCGACGACGGGGCGGACGAGGGTCGGGACGAGGGCCGGCCGCCGGCCGGAAGCGCCGGGAACGGTGGAGACCGGCCGTGAGCGACACACTGCTCGCCGCCGTGTCCCAGCCGGCACCGGAACAGCCGACCGAGGCGGAGTGGGCGGCGGCGGTCTCCGCCATCACCCGACTGCCCGCCGACGGCCGCATCCTGCTGATCTGCCACGTCAACCCGGACGGGGACGCGCTGGGCAGCATGCTCGGCTTCGGGCTCGGGCTGCGCCGGCTCGGCGTACGCCAGCTCCAGGCCACCTTCCCCGGCCGCCCCGAGGTGCCGGAGCCGTTCCGCGAGATGCCCGGCCTCGACCTGCTGGTCCCGGCGACCGCGGCCGACCCGGACCCGGACCTGGTGATCTGCTTCGACGTCGCCGCCGTCTCCCGGCTCGGCGACCTGGCCGACCGGCTGGACCGGGCCGGCGCCGCCATCGTGCTGGACCACCACGCCTCGAACACCCGGTTCGGCGGGATCCACCTGGTCGACCCGGACGCCGCCGCGACGTCGGTGGTGGTGGAGAAGCTGCTGGTCCGGCTCGGGGTGCCGCTGGACGCCGGGATCGCCGAGTGCCTCTACATCGCGCTGGCCACCGACACCGGCTCGTTCCGGTTCGACATGACCACTCCGGCGGTGCACGAGATGGCCGCCCGGCTGCTGGCCACCGGCATCCGCCCCGGGGAGATCTCCCGGCGGATCTTCGACACCCGGCCGTTCGGCGCGGTCCGGCTCTACGGCGACGTGCTGGGGCGTACCCAGCTGGAGCCGTCGGGGGCCGGTGGGCTGGGACTGGTGTGGACGTACGCGACGCTTGAGGATCTGAGCCGGCACGGGCAGCGCCCGTACACTCTGGAGCCGTTGATCGATTCGGTGCGCTGCACCGCCGAGGCGGACGTGAGCTGTGTGCTCAAGCAGGTCGCCGAGGGGGAGTGGGCGGTCTCGATGCGCAGCAAGGGCGGCACCGACGTGAGCCGGGTGGCGGTGGCGCTCGGCGGCGGCGGGCACCGGCTGGCGGCCGGCTTCACCGGGTACGGCCCGGTGTCCGAGGTCGTCGACGCGATCCGGTCGGAGCTGGACCGGGCCACGGCGGTGGCCGGGCGGGGCGACGCCGCCGGGCGAGATCAGGGGCAACCGTAGCGGCGTCGTGCTTTCCGCCGGGCGGTGGCCCGGGGACAATCGGTGCATGGAACAGCAGCCGGAGCTCTCTGCGGATGTGCCCCGGGCCTGGGACCGACCGGTCGTCACGGTTCCGACCCTCACCGTTCTGTCCCTGATCGGCGGGCAGTTCCCGTCCTTCTCGACGCAGGCGAACGTCTACGCCATCGGCACCGGTGGTGCGCTGGTCTGGCTCGGGCTCGCCAACCGGGTGCCCCGGCGGCCGGTGCCGCACCGGCTGCGCTCCGGCGCCGGCTGGTGGCTGGTGCCGGTACTCGTCTTCGGGGTCTTCGAGGCCAGCACCTTCATGCTCGGCTCCCGGGACGACTTCCCGACCTTCTCCAAGCTCGCCGACCCGTTGCTGGACGACCCGCTGGTCCGTTCGGTCGCCTACTTCGGCTGGCTCTCCGCCTTCTGGGTGCTGGTGCGCCGATGAGGTACGTCGCGATCGCCGGCTTCACCGTGGCGCTTGTGCTCTTCGTGGTGGTCGAGTGGGCCGCCCGCCGGGAGGGGTCCCGGATTCCCACCTTCGGTGACGTCTGCGCCTACGTCATGCGCTACGAGGTCGGCCCGGTGCCGGTCGGCCGGATCGCCCTCTTCGGGTTCTGGTGGTGGATCGGCTGGCACTTCTTCGCCCGCTGACGGTCGCCATCGAGCGCTGCTCCCGCCGCACATCTGCCTGACATGCTGTCCCGCATGCCGGGAATGCTGCACACGATGTGGACCTGAACGATAACTTGGGTAAGGGAACTGAACGATAGCTAGGGTTGCGGTCGCACCGGTCCCACCCGTGACCGGGCGGGTCAACCCGCAGCCCAGCTGCCTGCCAGGGTCAACCGACCCGGGGCTCACGCCGTCCCGGCCGTCCCGTCCGGCGATCCCGGACCCCGCCGTCCCGGCCGATCAGCAGGACCCCTGTCGCGGTGCACCGCGCCCGTGCGGTGCCACCCGCCCTGGAAGGAGCCACCGATGGCCGCCAAGCCGACCAAACCCAAGCCGGAGAACACCGACGACGCCCGCGAGCAGGCCCGCCGGGCACTCCAGATGTCGATGGACACCCGCCAGTGACCGAACCGGACCGCTTCACCCGCACCGGCCCGCCGGACGGTCCCGATCCGTCCCGGAGAGCCGGTGCGGTCGTATCCCGGTCGAGGACGGTCGCCGTCCGCTGACCGGTACGTCGACGTTGCTATATTGCTCTCCCATCGGAGCCTGGTCGACCGGGTGATGTCCCGGGACCGACGGCGGGGCGGGGAGGCGCGATGACGCAGCCGGTACGGGTCGACGTTCCCGGGTTGCGCAGGCTCGGCGACGAGATCGCCGGCCACGGCGCCGGACTGCGCCGCGACGTCGTCGCGGCCGAGGGCCGGCTGACTCCGCCGGCCGGATCCGGAGTGGACGGTTGGCGCAGCCTCGACGCGACCGCCAGGGCCTCGGCGGGCTGGCGGGCCTATCTCGACGGCCTCGGCCAACGGATCGAGGCGACCGGCACGTTGCTGGTCGGCTCCGCCGACAACTACCAGGAGTCCGAGAAACGCTCCGTGCAGCGGGTCGCCCGGGTCCGCCGGATGACGGCACCGGGAGCGCCCGGAACAGCCGGTCCGGGCAGCCGACTCGGCACCGTGGGGTGACCCGGATGGCCGGAGTCTCCTTCGAACTGCTGCTGCGCGTCGATCCCGAACCATGGCACCGGGCCGCCGCCGACTGGGACCGGCTCGGCAGGTCGGTCGACGAGCGGGCCGACGCGCTCGTCCGGTCGAAGCGGCGGCTGCCGGGTGTCTGGGAGTCGGGCCCCGCCTCCGCGGCGGCCGGGGCACACTGCGACGGCCTGTGCGGGGAACTCGATGCGGCGTTCCCGCCGGTGCTGCTGATCGCCCAGGCCCTCGCCCAGCACGGCAACACCGTCGCGGAACTGCGCGGCCGGGCCCGGCAACTCGTCGAGCAGGGCCGGGCCGCCCAGGTCACCGTGCATCCGGATGGCTCGATGACGGTCGATCCGGCACACGCCACCGAGGCGACCGCCCGAGCGCTCTCCGCGCTGGTCTCGGCCCGGGACGCGCTGCTGCGGGAGGCCGCCGAACTCGACGCGCGGACCGCGCGGGTGATCGCGGAGAACACCGCGACGACCTCGGGTACGCCCGCGGCCAGGGTGGACGGCTCCAGCGTGCCGGCCAGGGGCACTCCGCCGGCCGAGGTGAAGAGGTGGTGGGACTCGCTCACCCCGGCCCAGCGTCGCTACGCCGTCTCGGAACATCCGCAACTCGTCGGGGCTCTGGACGGGGTACCGGTGGCGAGCCGGGACATCGCCAACCGGATCGTGCTGGACCGGGAAATCGACGGGCGCACCGAGCGCCGGGCCGAGCTGGACGCCCGGGAGGCGCACATCCGGGCCATGCTGGAGCAGGGTCGCGCCGCCGAGCTCTATCCGAACGTGAACCACCCGGGCACGCTCCTGGCGCAACGGGAACTCCGCGAGATCGCCGACGAGCGCGGGCACATAGACGACGCCCTGCGTGGGCTCCGGCCGATCGACGACCGGCTGGCGGACCCGGACAAACCCCGGGCGTACCTGATCGGGCTCTCCACCGCCGACGACGGCCGGGCGATCGTCTCGGTCGGCAACCCGGACACCGCCGACAACGTGCTGACGTACGTGCCCGGGGTCGGGGCCGAGCTGGCCGGGGTGGAGACCGGCATCGAACGGGCCGACCGGATGGCCCTGGACGCCAGGCGGGTCGACCCGGGCCAGGAGACCGCGTCGCTGTACTGGCTCGGCTACGACGCACCGGACGACGCCGTCGTCGACGCGCGCTCGGACAGCTACGCCGAGGCCGGTGCCCGGGAACTCCAGCGGTTCCAGGACGGCCTGCGGGTCAGCCACGAGGGGGAGCAGTCCCGCAACGTCGTCCTCGGGCACAGCTACGGCTCGCTGGTGATCGGGCACGCCGGCAGTGCCGCCGGGATCGACGCCGACGCGGTGGTCTTCGTCGGCGCACCCGGGGTTGGCGTCGACGCGGCACCGGAGGTGCGCGGCGTCCCCGCACACGAGGTGTGGGCCACCCGGGCGCGACACGACGAGATCGCCGGATGGTCGCCGGACTTCGTGCACGGCATCGACCCGACCGAGCCGGGGTTCGGCGGGCGGGTGTTCGGCAGCGACCCCGGCAACCCCGAAGACTGGGTGGCGACCCACTCGGCGTACTGGGATCCCGGCAACCTGGCCCGGGAGAACATCGCGTACATCGTGACCGGGCAGAGCGACAAGGTTCGTTGATGGCGGTGGGCCGACTGTCGGTCGGCGTACCGGTGGCGACTCTGGTGGCCGTCCTGGCGACCTCGGCATGTGGAGGAGACGACGACGTGCAGCCCACCGTCACCGCCGCCCAGGCGGCCCAGCGGGTCGAGGAGGTCCTGCGGGACGCCTCCGCGCAGCTTCCACCCGGGGCCGAGCTGAAGCCGTTCGGCCACACCGGGACACTGCCCTGCGACGACCCGACCGACGGCGGCCCGGCCGGCCGGGTCTTCGTGGAGCAGCAGTACGAGTTGGTCTTCCCGACGGACTGGCCCGCCGACCAGGCGTTGCCCACCCTGGCCGCGTACTGGCAGCGGCGCGGTTACCAGGTCGTCAACGACCTGCGGGACCGCAGCGATCCGCGGCTGACCGTGCAGGACCCGGCCGACGGCTACCGGGTCAGCGTCACCGTCCACCACCGCGCGCCGGGCTCGGTCGACGTCTACCTGATCGGCAGCTCGCCCTGCGTCTGGCAACACGGCACCCCCGACCCGAGGTAGCCGCGGCCCAGCAGCCGGCACCGACCACCGGTCCGGTACAGGTCGGCTCTGACGGTCAACGGCACCCGCACGTATTGGCCTTGACGGTCGGCGGCGGGGCTGCGCAGACTGGCGACGTCGGGTCGAGAGGCGCTGCGACGGACCCCTGTCCGCCACGCTCGGCCCGGAATCCCACCGGGACAAGGGCGCCTCCGTCAGGAGGAGAAGCCGCCGATGCCCGACCCCGCCGTCCACCGCGCCCCGCAGGCCGTCGTCCGGGAACTCATCTCGTACCCGATCAAGGGTTGCGCCGGGATGCCGGTGACCCGCAGCCAGGTGACTCCCGCCGGCCTCGCCCACGACCGCAGCTTCATGGTCGTCGATCCCGGCGGCGTCTTCCGCAGCCAGCGCCGGGATCCCCGGCTGGCGCTGGTCCGGCCGGTGGTCGACGCGGCCGGCACCCGGCTGACGCTGCGCGCCCCCGGCACAGCTCCGCTGGAGATGGCGGTGGAACTCGACGCGGCCCGCCGCGACGTGCTGCTCTTCGACACCCCTTACCGGGGCATCGACCAGGGGGACACGGTCGCCGGATGGCTGTCGGAGGTGCTCGGGGCGCCGAGCCGGCTGGTGCGGGTACCGCCGGAACACCACCGGGTCACCGACGGCGAGACCCCGGGCACCTCCGGGTACGCCGACAGCTGCGCAGTGCACCTGCTTTCGCGGTCCACTCTGGACCTGCTCAACGAGCGGCTGCTGGACCGGGACGCCGCACCGGTGCCGATGAGCCGGTTCCGCCCGAACATCGTGCTGGACGGCTGGCCCGACCCGCACACCGAGGACCGGGTGGGGCGGCTCGTCGTCGGGACCGTCGAGTTGGCGTACGCGAAGCTGGCCGACCGCTGCGCGGTGACCACGGTCGAGCAGTGCACCGGGAGGCGGACCGGCCCGGAACCGCTGCGTACCCTGGCCGGCTACCGCCGGGTGGACGGCAGGATCGCGTTCGGGGTGAAGTACGCCGTGCGGGGTCCGGGGGTGGTGGAGGTCGGAGCCGAGGCGGTCGTCGGTGAGTGGCGGCGCCCGCCTCGGACCGAACCGGCCGGGCTCATCTCCGCCAGGAAGGCACCATCCGCTGGGACAGGTCCCGCCAGAACCGGTGGATCCGGCGCCGCGAGGTGAGCCAGGGCGGAGTACGCGGTCGGTACGCGCTCAAGCCCTGACACCACCATCGACGTCGGGACGAGGGCGTCCCCTGGTCGGCGTAACGGCCGTCGCCCGGGCTGCTTGTCAGTCCAGGCTGCTTGTCAGTCCGGGCTGCTTGTCAGTCCGGGCTGCTTGTCAGTCCGGGCTGCTGGTCAGTCCGGGCTGCTTGTCAGGTCGACGACCCGGAGCGCGACCGGAAGCGGCCCGGAGCGGAGTTGACCCGCCAGCGCCTCCGCTGCCGACCGGGAAAAGTCACCCGTGATCTGGACCTCCTCGGTAATCACCCCGACCACCTCGGGCGCGGAGATCACCACGTCGTCGACGACGATGGCCACCTGGCGGAAGCCCTCCGGAGCAGTCGACGCCACCCGGGTCAGTTCGGTGAACCGCTGCTGCCCGTCCGGGGTGAAGCCGACGGTGACCATCCAGCCGGCAGTCTCGTCGGCTGTCGCCTCGGCGGTCCGCACGTCGGCCGACGACAGTACGGCGGCGTCGAGCAGATACCTGACCGGTGGGTGCTCGCGGCCGCAGGTGGCGGTGCGCTCACCGGGCGCACCGGGCATCCCGACCGGACGACCCAGCAGCTGCGCGCAGGTGACCGTCGGGACGACGTACCGCACCCCGGCCGGCAGGACCGCGAGTTCGGCGGCGGAGAGCGCCGCGAAGGGCAGCAGCGCTTCCGAGGCCGCCGGGTCGGGCCGGGTCGAGGCTGGCAGCTTGCGGGCGAGCGACTCGGCGACCTGGTACGCCGGACCGAGCTTGGCGATCACCTGGTCCCGGCTGGGCGGGGGTACGTCTCCTGGAGTCGGCCTCGTCGGTGCGCCGGTGGTTCCGGCGTCGGACTCGGGCGTGCTGGCGAGTACCCGACGGAACCGGAGGTCGCCGACGGCCACCAGGGCGCGCAGTTGCTCCTCCTGGCCCACCCCGGCCACCCGTACGACGATCTGGCGGCTGCCGGCGCGCTGCACCGACGGCTCGGTCAGCCCGGCGGCCCTGGCCCGGTCGTCGAGCATCTGCACAGCCCGATCGATCGCGGCCTCATCGGGGACCGCCCCCGCCGGCCCTACCGCCTCCAGACGGATCGTGGTGCTGCCGGGTGGGCCGGAACGGAACTGATCCCGGGCCACGAAGGCCAGCGTCACCGCCCCGGCGCAGCAGAGTACGACCACGGCCAGCCCGGCCGCGACAAGCCCCAGGCCGAGCTTTCGGCGCTTGCCGGGGACGGTTCCGGACGGGGGCCCGGTGGGCTGCCACGGGACCGGCTGTCCACGAACCGGCGCCGACGGGGGCCGACCAATGTCCATGGACTTCTTTCGTAGTCAGGAGCGAGTGGCGAGCTGAGCCGCTTCGATCAGAACGGCATCAAGGTCCTCGTCTGTGATGTGTTCGTCGGTCAAGACCTTGTACACGACGGCAGCTTGAATCTTGCCGATCATGCTGGGTGCAATGTCGTAATCGGCTTCCGGGTCGATGTTGGCCCGGATCAGCGCCTCGGCATCCTCGGCGTTGATCTCAGGTCCACCGTCTGCCAGTCCGGCGCGAAGATCCGCCACGAACTTGATGACGTCTGCTGACGTTGCGTCATCCCCGAATCGTCGGTCGACCGCAAGGAAGCAGAGCGAAGCGAGGAAACGAGGGAACCCGTCCCAACCCTCGCTGTCGAGTTGGGCTTGGATCCTGTCGTGGGCTTCGTTGTCGCCTCGAACAAGAGCCCGGATGTACGCAGGCAGCTCAGGTTTGATCGTCATGTCGCTTCTTCTCTCGTTGCTTTCTGACGTTGTTCCAGACCGACTTTGCTGCGACGGCGATTGCACCGGTAGCCATTATGCTGGCGGTCACCGGGTTGTCGATCTGTGGGCGTTCCTGGTGAGACGGAGGCTTCGGTGCCGCCGTGCCGGTGGTTGTTGTTCCGGGCGGATTCTGTTGTTGCCTGAAGTACTTGAAGACCGCCTTCCCGGCGTCCTCGATCTGCTTCAAGGTGGAATCGGTGTCTTCCGCCTTCTGCATCTGCTTGCGCCAGATGATGTCTGCTTTGCGTCCCCGTCGCTCGGCTTCGCTCAGCAGGCGATCGCCCGATGGCGTCTCTGCTTCCGACACGTCCGGATCGGATGCGGACCCGGGCGCGATCCTGCCCAGGTAGCTGGTGAAGTGTGATCGTGCGTTCGTCAGCAGGCGGGCTATCCTCGCTGCCTTCTCACCGGCTGTTCGGATGTCCCGCAGAGCCTCCTGCATGTGAGGGTGTTCGGTGCCGGATGCGGCCTCGGCGTATCGCCGCTGGGCGTGCTCTGCGTCGGCTTGGGCGCGTGTAGCGGTGACTGCGGCGGCGGCGAGGCGTTGGCGTACCTCGTGCAACTGCGCCACGACCTCGGCCATGGGCTCGGTCATCCGAGAGTTTTGAGATAGGCATCGGCGTGGTCGACGGCGGCGTCGATGCGACGTAGCGCCAACTCGACCTCACGACCAAGGCTCTCGAGGATCCGCAAGCCGTCCTGCGCATCTCGATCCTGGCTGCCACGAATCGTGAGACGGGCGAGTCCTGCTGCCGAGTCGGCTTCCGCGCCTACCTGTTCCAGGATCGTCATGGACTCTCGGGCCGCCTGGTTGCCCGCGCGGATCGTTTCCTTGACCTCGTTGACGGTCATGGCGGCGACCCCGTTAGCCCAGGACGCTCACGTACTGGCGAGCGGCGGCGGCGCTGCCCTGGATGAGAGTGGCTGCCTCGGTGAGGCGCTGCTTGCTCTGCTCCGCACGCTGGATCGCTTCGGCGATCATGGCGTGGTTGGTGCCGGCGGCCACCGCCCGGAGACGAGCCAGCACCTGCTCGGTGTTCTCGATCGACGACCGGATCTGGTTGAGCGTGGTGTTGCCCTGCTCGGCGGCCTGTGCCAGTGCGGCTTTGACTTCCTCGATGCTGGCCATTCGGTCCTCCCCAACTACCGGAAACGCTGGCGTGGCAGAGCCGCGCCACCGCGCCTGTGCATGACGCCTGCGTGGCCGATCGAACACTATCGGAGATGGTCTAGTCGTGCCGGCCTGGACTTGACTGTGAGTCCGGGGGAGACGCAGAGCGCTAGATTTCGATGATCGGCTCGTCCTCGTCGTCAGGAAGCAGCCACTTCTCGCGCGGCTCCACGAACGTCCCCTTGCCCTGGTGGCGGCGGACGAGGCGGCGCGCCTCGAGTCGCACGAGCACCATCTTGATGGTCGTCGCGCCGACGCCGTAGCGACCTGTCATCTCGGCGATCGAGGGCAGCTTGTCACCGGGCTTCAGCTTCCCGTCGACGATCGCTGACGCGTAGGCATTCGAGATCCGAACATAGTCCGGCTGTGTCGGCATGGGGCAACTCCTTGCATGGCACCCCGATTTGATCACGAAGAGCGAGATCCCGACAAGCTTTCGTTGACATAGGCGCCCTACGCGCCTATGTTTTGTTCCCGAGCGCTCCTTGCATGGCACGCGGGGCGTTCACCTCCCGGTCGGGGCGGTCGGCCCGTACGAGGTGTCCGCCCCGACCCCCGGGTCACGCCCTGCTGCCGTACCTGCCTCCGGCTGCGGCGGTGGGGCGGGGCGGTGCCGGCCCGACAGCAGAGGGGATCCGGGCCGGCACCGCCCATCCACGTCCTGACCTGCTCCGGAAAGGTTGGTGGTGTCGTGCGGGTGCTGCTTCGACGGCTGTTCCGGCGGGACCGGAGGCCGCCCCGGCAACTCGGCCAGGCGTACCGGTCGGCGACGTACCGGCCGCTCCTGCCGTCACAGGTCAGGATGCGCAGGTTCACCCGGGTCGGCTTCGCCCGGCGGGGCGTCGATCCGGTCGAGGTGACAGCCTTCCTCGAACAGGTCGCCGGTGACCTGGCTCGGGCCTACAACGACCTGGCGACCGTCCGGGAGCAGAACGCCCGGATCAAGGACGCGTTGCGCCGCTGGCAGTCCCGCCAGGCGACGACGGCACACCGGCTGGCGGATCGCTGATGACCGGCCGCTACGTCGTACACGTGCCGTTCACCGCGCCGGATCAGGACGCGGCCCGACGGACGGCCCGGCTGCTGGCCCGGACGCTCGGCCAGCAGCCGCAGGTCGACCGGGCCGAGGCGACCGTCTCGGCCGAGGACGACCAGACCGTGCAGTCCCGGCTCTTCTGCGACCGGCTGCTCGGCGCCGGCCGGCGCTGTGCGCTGCGCGCCGAGCACCAGGTGCCGTGCGCGAGCGTGGAGCTGGACCGGTGACCGGGGCGGTGCTGCCCGGCGCCGGTCCGCCGGTGATCGACTGTCCCGGCTGCCACCGGCTCACCTATGTCCTCGACGCCTGCCCGTGCACCAGCGGCGGTGACCGGATGATCGTCGACGCGGGGCAACAGGGCGATGGAAAGGCATACCAGGACTGCCAGCTCTGCCGGGGCGTCGGCACGCTGCCCCGCCCCTGTCACCGTTGCCGGCAGGCGGGGCGGTTGCGCGGCCAGCTAGTGCTGAGTGTGGCGAACGTCGACAGTGGGGCGGTGGCCTCGGCGAACGTCGTACCCGGGGTGGTGGAACCGGCGCCCTGGCCCGGCGACGGCGGAACCTGGCATCTGCCGCTGGCGCCGATCCTGGCGGAGTTGGCCGCCAGCGTCGGCGCCGGGTGCTGGGTCGAGGCGCGCAACCCGCCCGGTTCACCCGACGGGCCGCTGCTGTTGCTGCCGTCCCGCTGGCGGCCGGACCTGCCGTCGGAGACCCGGGCCGCGCTGGAGGCGGAGGCGATCGCGTCGCACGGCCATCTCGCCTGGCAGCTCTACCTCGGTCGCACCGCCGCCGAGCCGCTCCCTGACCCCGCCCGCGACCTGGTCCGGCGCTGCCGGCTGGCCGACCTGCTCCGCCTCGACCTGGTGCTGGAGGCCCGCCGTCGGCACCCCGACGCCGACCCGACCTGGCAGCTCCGCTACGAGGTGCCGGGCGGGCCGGTCCCGAATGACGTGTGCGGCGGTGCCGACGACCTGACCGGAGCGATCGTCACCACCACCGATCTCGACGCGCTCTACGACCTCGAGGCGCGCGGCCGGACCGCCCCGGCCCATTACCTGACCGGCGGTGTGCCGCCGCCGGCCGGCCCACCTGACGTCGACCTGGACCAGCTCGAACGGCGGATGCTCGCCGACTGCACCGACCTGTGCACCGGGGCGCCGACCGCCGGGGCGCAGGCGATCTGGCGCGACCGTCGCTGGTGGCACACCAGTCTGCGGATCGCCGGCACCGCCGAGACGTTCAGCGAATGGGACACCGGGCAGATCCATCTCCGGGAGACCAGCATCCTGCGGCGCGGCTGGCAGCCGCCGACACCGTCGTGGCAGGGACCATCCATCCCGTACGTCGACTGCCCGCACTGCGATCCGCACAGCCGGCTCCGTCGCTGTGACTGCGTCCTGTTCACCGGCCGGGCCGACCCGGACTGCCCGCAGTGCTCCGGTGCCGGTCGCCGGCCGTCGGCGCTGCCGTGCGACACCTGCCGGGACAGCCACCGCATCCACCACAGCCTGACGGTCACGCTCACCGACCTGGCCGACCGGGTCACCCACCTGCACTGGCAGGTCGACCGGCACGGCTGGCGGGCCGGCGACCTCACCTGGCACGGCGACGCGCACCCCTCGGCAGCCGGCGAGCAGGGCTGGCAGGCCGGCGAACGGATCTCGGCGCCGCACGTGGCGACCCAACCCGGCGGCAAGCCGGTGCACCAGCTTCCCGACCCGTTCCGGCTGGCGACCTGGGCCGGCCGATTCGGCGTACGCCCGGACGACCTCACCGAACTCGACGGCGGCGGCTCGATCGGCCAGGGCCTGCTGGACGGGACCGTCACCGTGCCGTACGCCGGCGCCGACCCGCTCGCCGAACACCTGCGCCAGGCGTCCCGAGGCCGGCCCGGTGCCCGGCTGTTCGTGCTCGCGCGCCGGCCCGACGTGCCGCCCCTGGCCGACCTGGTCCGGCTCCTCCTCGGACTTCGACTCACCGTCACGGTCACCCTCGTCGACCACGGCGACAACGCGGGAGATCCCCGCCTCGTCCAGGGTGAAGGGTGGGACGTCGGCGTCGAACCGCCGGGGCTGCCGGTCGCCCCGGACGCCCTGCCCGTCGGTCCCACCCCGGAAGCCGCGATCGCACGCTGCCTCGAACATCTCGAAATCGCCGTCGCCCGGCGGGTCCCCGACGACCCCGCCCAGCCGATCCCGGTGCCGCAGACCCCGGTCCCGGTCGAGGTCGACGACCCCGTGCCACTGATCCGCCGGCTCGCCCGGCAGCACGTCGGTCAACCCGTCGCCGTCCACTATGCCGGCCTCGTCTGTCAGCTTCTCCTGCACGACCGCGACGGCGTACGCCGACTCTGCACCGCACCGACCCTGCCGGGCGCGCTCGCCGCCCTCGGCCTCGACCGGCGCTGACCTCGGTGGACGGTCCCCGGTGTCCGACAGCAGCCGCCAGGCCGAGATGTGGCCGATTTCCGACCCCATTCCGGGTGGCAGTGATCCGACACCTGCGCCTAACGTTGCCGTGTGTCGCATTCGGGCCGCGCACAGTGGCGGACATGCATCCGAGACGATCATGCCGGGGTTCGCGGTGCCGGCCTCGTCCTCGGCGACCGGCACGTGCTGACCTGTGCGCACATCCTTCTTCCGGCACCGCACGGCGAGCCGGGTGCCGCGCACGTCAGGCCCGTCCGAGACTTCGAGGTCGAACTCGTCGGGCGACACCCCGCCGTGGCGCCGATCCGGGCCGGAGTGGTCGACGGCTGCTGGAAGCCGCCGCAGGATGACCAGCGGGCCGACCTGGCCCTGCTCGGGCTCGCCGAGCCGCTGCCGGACGGGACCGGTCAGGTGCTGCGCCGGCTGCCGTCGGGCGCCCGGCGGGCGGTACGGATGTTCGGCTTTCCCGACATGGTCCCGACCGGGGTCTGGGCGCGGGCCTGGCTCGCCGGGGACGGCGGACCGGGCGGCGAGTGGATCCAGCTCGACTCCGAACCGACCGGTCAGGCCGTGGAGCCCGGCTTCAGCGGTGCGCCGGTCTTCGACGAGGAGACCGACCAGGTGCTCGGGATCGTGGTCAGCTACCTCGCCGGCCAGGGCTCGACGCTGTCCTGGATGATCCCGGTCGAGACGATCATCAGGTACCTGCCCCAGGTGCGCGAGTGGGTCAGCGGCGACTCGGCGGTGGACGCCAGCCTCGCCGCGCCGGTCGGTCCGGTACACGGCGACGAGATGATGGTCCGGCAGCTCACCGACTTCCTCGCTCCCGGCGCCCCACCGGACTCGCGGATCATCGTCACCGCACCCGGGTCCGCGGCGCACGCCGCCCTGCGCGACGTGGTGTCGAAGGCCAGCCGGGAGTTCCGACCCATCGGCCCCGACCGGTCCGGGGCAGCACCGGCAACCTCCGGACAGTCCTCACCGGGCCGGATCGACCTGGCGCTCGACGTGTCGGGCCGGACGGTGGCGGAGGTCAGCAGCCGGATCGTCAACTGGATGAGCGTCGGCGCCGACCTGGAGAAGTCGCTGGCCGACAGCATGGCCGGCGAGCCGCCGCCGATGAACCTGCTACTCGACGGGGTGGACCGGGCGACCGACCCGGCGGGGCTGGTCGCCGAGGTGGTCCGGCCGATAGCTGAGCGGGTCGCCGGACGGAACCTCCGGCTGCTGCTGACCTTCCACGACCCCGACGCGCCGAGCCTGCCGTACGCCGCGATCGAACTGCTGGCCGCCCGGATCGTCGAGGTACGGGCCGCCGAACAGGCCGCGCGGGACCGGTACGGGTACGTCGCCGCCAGGGTCGCGGGGGCGCGGGCACCCGCGTCGCACGAACCGGGGCTGCGGCTGCGGCTGACCGCGCTGCGGGCCGCCGCCGCACGGCCCGGCAGCACGCCGCTGCTGCCCGTCGTCGAGTCGTGTCGCAGGAAGGCCGACCGGGCACTCGACGCCGCCAGGCGGGACGTTCGGGAGCTGGACGCGCTCCTCGGCGAACGCGACCGGTTGCGGGACCGGCTCGACGGTTACCTGTCGGGCGTACCGGCACCGCTGCGGGAGGACCGGGAGCTGACCGAGTTGTACCGGCAGGCACACGAGACCCTCTGGGCGGGGTCGGCGGACCTGGCGGCCTGCGGCCTACTCGTCGACCGGTACGGCGAGGTGATCCGCCGACGTGCGGCCGAGTCAGGGGCGGGACACCGCCGAGCCGCAGATGCTCCAGGGCCGCGCGACGGCCGGAACGAGCGACCGGGGGCGGCGCGGTGACGACGAGGTGCAACCGCCCGGGCTGCACCGGGATGGTGGGAGAGACCGGCTTCTGCGACAGCTGCGCCCGCCGGCCGCTGCCGCCCCGGCCCGCCGGGCCGCCGACCACCGTCACCGGTTCCTCGGGCTCGCACGGCCCGTCCCTGGTGATCGGCGGCCTGGTGCCGATGCCGGAGCTGGAGCCCGTCGACCCGGTCAGCCGGCTGCCCGCCGGCACCGGGGCGCCTGAGCCGAGCCGGGTCTGCGGCAGGTGCGGCGCCGAGGTCGGCCGGGCTCGCGCCGGCCAGCCCGAACTGCTGAAGGGATTCTGCCGCCTGTGCGGCACTCCGTTCTCGTTCCCGCCGATGCTACGTCGTGGCGACCTGGTGGCCGAACAGTACGAGGTCGACGGCTGCCTGGCCCGGGGCGGCCTCGGCTGGGTTTACCTGGCCCGGGACACCCACCTGGACAAGAATCCGGTGGTCCTCAAGGGACTGATCAGCAATGACGAGGTGACGCTCCGGCTGGCGGTTGCCGAGCGTCGCTTCCTGACCGTCCTCGACCACCCCAACATCGTCCGGATCTTCAACGCGGTTTCCCACTTCGATCCGCGGGCCGACGAGAAGACCGGCTACATCGTCATGGAGTACCTCAACGGAGAGTCGTTGCAGCAGATCCTGGAGGCGACACAGGACACCGGGCCGCTGCCGGTCGAGCAGGTGCTCGCATACGGGCACGAGATCCTCGCGGCGATCGGGTACCTGCACGACCGGGGTCTGCTCTACTGCGACATGAAGCCGGCGAACGTGATCCGCTGCCCCGACCGGATCAAGGTGATCGACATCGGCGGCGTACGCCGGGTCGACGACCACGACAGGGAGGTCACGCACACCCCGTTCTACGAGCCTCCGGAGCGCGAGATCCGTCGGTACGGGCCGACCGTACGGTGGGACATCCACACCGTCGGCCGGACACTTCAGGTGCTCTTCCAGGCCGGCTCGGAGGAACGCCGGCGGTACCTGATCGAGCCGCCCGAACACCCGCCCGAGCGCCCGTTCGAGGTGGAGTCGTTCGCCCGGCTGGTCGAGCGGGCCTACGCCGAACACGACCGCCGGTTCGCCACCGCCGCGGAGATGTCCCAGCAGCTCAAGGGGGTGCTCCGGGAGATACTCTCGATGCGTACCGGCCGGCCACACCCGGTGCGGTCGGCGGTCTTCGCCCCGACACCGCTGCTGCTGGACGGCGGGCTCGGTGCGGTGCCGGGGTTGGATGCCTGGATCACGGGCGCCATCGAGCTGCTCGACGTGGCGCCGCCACCGCCGCGCCAGGCGGTCGGCGGGCTGCCGCTGCCGCTCGTGGATCCGGGCGACGCCGCGGTGGACCTGCTGGCGACCGCTGGTGCGGCGGACCCGCGCGGGCTGATCGAGAAACTGCTCACCTCCGGCCTGCGCTCGGTCGAGGTCCGGCTCGCGCTCTGCCGCGCGTACCTGGAAGCCGGCGACCGGGACAGCGCGGCCGGCGCCCTGAAGGCGGCGGTCTCCGACCTCGGCGGGCGGGCCAGACACGACTGGCGGATCCGCTGGCACCAGGGGCTGCTCGAGTTGGCGGGGCACGACGACCAGCCGTCCACCGGGCCGGGTAAGGGCGTGTCGGCGGCCCGGACCGAGTTCGACGCCGTCTACTCC
Organism: Plantactinospora sp. WMMB782; assembly: GCF_049179135.1. Taxonomy (NCBI): domain Bacteria; kingdom Bacillati; phylum Actinomycetota; class Actinomycetes; order Micromonosporales; family Micromonosporaceae; genus Plantactinospora; species Plantactinospora sp. WMMB782. The sequence goes on from NZ_JBMHMC010000007.1 coordinate 4,767,013, forward strand.
GCATGTCCCGGCGAGATCGCCCCGAAGTTCGCGCTCGGCTTCTGCGCCGAGCACCTGGCCGAATACGAGCTGGCGGAGCACTGCTACCGGGCGATCTGGGCACGGGACCGGAGTGAGGGCAGCGCCGCGTTCGGGCTGGCCCGGCTGCGGCTCCGGCCGCCCTACGGAGACCGGGCCGGCGCGGTGCGGGTTCTCGACGAGGTACCCAGGGAGACCCGGGACTACGAGCGGGCCAGGGTCGCCGCGGTGCGCATCCTCTGTGGCCGGTTGCCGGACGGTGGGCCGACGGTGGACGACGTCGCCGAGGCGGTACGCCGGCTGCCCGCGCTGCGTCTCGACGGCGGCCACAAGACCGGGGAGTCCAGGGACCGGCTGACCGCGCTGGTCCGGGCGGCGGCGCTCGACCTGCTCCGGAACGGCGCCGGGGAAGGGCTCGGCGACGGCGACGATGTGCTCGGTGCGGAGCCGACCGAGCACGACCTCCGGCGGCGACTGGAGGAGTCGATGCGGACGCTGGCCGGGCAGGCCCGGACGCGTGCCGACCACGACGCGCTGGTGGACCTCGCGAACGCGGTACGGCCGAGGACCCCGTGGTGACGATCCGATGGGAGGTGCTGGCGTGACGACAGGACCCGGCGGGGGCGGCCCGCCACACGCCTTCGAACTGGAGGTCGTGCAGAACCCGTACCGGTCGACCTCGGACACCGGGATGGCGGTGGTGCTCAGGGTGACGGCGCGGTCGCCGGCCGGGTCGGCGGCGTTGCCGGCGCCGATCTCGGCGGGGGTGGTGGTGCTGGTCGACTGCTCCAGCTCGATGGGTTATCCGCAGGCCAAGATGTCGGCGGCGAAGCGGGCCACCCAGGCGGCGATCGACACCATCCGGGACGGCAGCAGATTCGCCGTCGTCGCCGGCACCGACACCGCCCGGATGGTCTATCCCGAGCGGGCGGCGACGGTGGTCGCCAGCGACAGCACCCGGGCGGCGGCGAAGCAGGCGATCGCGCACCTCTACGCCAGCGGTGGCACCATGATGGGCCGCTGGCTGCGGCTGGCGGACCAGTTGCTGCGGTCGTATCCGGACCTGGTGCGGCACGTGATCCTGCTGACCGACGGCCGCAACGAGCACGAGACGCCGGAGCAGTTCGAAGAGGTGCTGACGGCTTGCGCGGGCACCTTCGTCTGCGACGCCCGGGGCATCGGCGAGGACTGGGACCACCGCCAGCTGCTGCGGATCACCTCGGTGCTGCGCGGCACGGCCGAGGCGATCGAGCAGGTCGAAGACCTGGTCGCCGATTTCGAGTCCATCATGGACAGAGCGATGGGCAAGCAGGTTCCCGATCTACGGATTCGCCTGACCACCTCGGCCAGGGTGCGGGTCCGGTCGGTACGCCAGGAAACGCCGACGCTGACCGATCTCACCGAGCACGCGACAGCGCTGGACGACCGGACCGTCGAGTTCTACACCGGCTCCTGGACCGGCGACGAGAGCCGTGACTTCCTCGTCGACCTGGCGATCGACTACGGGTCGGATGACGACTGTGCTCCGTTGGAGGAGGAGATCGAGGCGGCCCGGGTGGACCTGCTGGCGGCGGCCGGGCAGTGCGCCGCCCCACGGTCGATCGTGCTGCACTGGACGAGCGACCGGGTGGCGCCGACCCGGATCGAGCCGCTGGTCGCCCGGCACCTGGGGCAGGAGGAGCTGTGCGACGCAGTGGCCGCCGGCTGCGACGCCCTGGAGGCGGGGCACCGGGAGACCGCGGAGGCGCAACTCGGTCTCGCCGTCGTGCTGGCGGAGCGGCTCGGCAACACCGAGACCCTGCACCGGCTGGCCGGCCTGGTGGACCTCACCGGCGACTCCGACCGGCCGGTACGGCTGAAGGAGGACTGGACCCGCAGTGCGCTGCTGCGGGTCGCCGTCAGCTCGGTGATGGCCGGTCCGGAGAAGCTCCGGTCCCCGCTGCCGCCGCCACCGGAGCCGCTACGGTCCCCGCTCCCGGCGCCAGCGGAGCCGGGGCCGGACGCCGCCGACCGGGTGTGTCCCTGCAACCGGGTCTCGCCGCCGGACGCGCGGGTGTGCGAGGCGTGTGGCCGGCCGTTCGGCGAGCCGGCAGCCGGCAGTCAGGGGATCTGATGGCGGAGTCCACAGCGGGCGGTGCGGTGCGACGGATGACGACCCGGCGCACGCTGCTGCGCCTGCTCGGCGCCCTGCTGGGCGTGACGGCACTGGTGCTGGCCGGCTCGCTCGCCGTGGTCTGGGGCACCCACCGCACCGCCGACACCGTGCGCGGCCGGAGCCTGCCATCGGTGATGGAGCTGTCCGCCGTGCGTACCGCACTGGTCCGGGCCGACACGGCGGCGATCACCAGTTTCCAGACCCGGCAGGCCGGACTCGTCGGGCCGGGCGAGGAGTACCAGAACCAGATCGCCGCCGCCAGCCAGAGCCTGGCCCAGGCCGCCGAGGACATCGGCTCCGGCGGTGCCGGCAGCCGGCAGATCCAGGTGGTCGAGGGGCTGCTCGTCACGTACGTCGGGCTGATGGGGCAGGCGGACGCGCACTACCGGCAGAGCGGGCCGGGCGGCCTCGCCACCGCCTACGCCTGGTACGCATCCCGGCTGCTGCACTCCGACGGCGGCATCCTGGCCCTGCTCGACAGCCTGCTGGCGGCGCAGAGCGAGGCGCTGGAGGCGAGCCTCTCGTCCGGCTGGCTGAGCCCCGCCGCCACGCTGCTCTGGGCGGTGCCGGCGCTGCTGCTGCTCGCCCTGCTCGTCGGCACCCAGGTCTTCCTGCGCCGCCGGTTCCGCCGGGCGGTGAACTGGGGACTGGCCGCCGCCACGGTGCTGCTCGTGGTGCTCACCGCCGGCACGTCGTTCGTGCTGGTCTCGAAGGGCCAGCTCGCCGACGCGCACGCCGAACTCGCCGAGGTCCGCCGGCTGTCGGCGGAGCAGTCCACCGGCGCCGACCGGGAGGGGATCGCCGCCCTCGACGAACTGCTCGCCGACTTCTGCCCGCCGTCGGACGGCTGCCAGGTCACCAGCGACGTGTTCCGCACCGGTACGGCCGCCGGTTCGCCGGAGGCGGCGTCGTCCCCGGCCGCCCCGGTGGCGGATCCGGACGTGCTGCGCCGCGCCGAGGAGGTCGACGACCAGGCCGCACTGGCCACCGGGGCGACCTCGGGTGCCTTCGTCGTACTGCTGCTGACGTCGCCGATCGTTTTCCTCGTCTGGCTGGGGCTGCGGCCGCGGATCGAGGAATACCGGTACCGGTCGAGATGAGGCAACGGATGCGACGAAGACTCGCCCAGCTGGTCCTGCTGCCGGTGCTCGCCGTCGGGTTGGGCCTCGGCGGCTGCCTGGGCCAGCCCGACGAGGAGACGGTCACCGTCCTGGCCTCCTGGACCGGCGCCGAGGAGGAGAGCTTCCGGGCGGTGCTGCGCGAGTTCGAGGAACGGTTCGGCGTCGAGGTCGACTACCGGGGCACCCGGGCGGTCCGGCAGATCCTCCTGGCCGAGGTGCAGAAGGGCACCCCGCCGGACGTCGCCGTACTGCCGACGGTGAGCGAACTGGCGGCGTACCTGCGCCGGGGCGTACTCCGGCCGCTCGACGCCGATCCCGCCTCGTCGATGAGCCCGCAGTGGCGCGCACTGGCCCAACTCAACGGCGGTGGCGGGCTGGACGTGGTGCCGATCAAGGCCGACCTGAAGAGCCTGGTCTGGTATGTCCCGGGGCGGGTGCCGTTCGGCGCGGCCGGGCCGCCGCGCGACTGGGCGGCGCTTGTCGAGACCAGCCGCGCGCTGGCCCGGGCCGGGCAGACCCCGTGGTGTCTGGGCATGAGCGCCACCCCGGGCTCCGGCTGGCCGGGAACGGACTGGATCGAGGACATCCTGCTGCACCGCTCGGGCGTGGCGGCCTACGACGACTGGTCGGCCGGGCGGCTCGGCTGGACCTCAGCCGAGGTACGGGCGGCCTGGGACGCCTGGGGCGACCTCATCGGCTTCCCGGGGATGGTCCGGGGCGGCAGTGCCGCCGCCCTGCTGACCGAGTTCACCGACGCCGGCCGGCCGATGTTCACCGGATCGCCCGGCTGCCTCCTCGAACACCAGGCGTCGTTCGTGATCGGGATGCGGGCCGGCTATCTCGAAGGGGAGTCGGGCGGCACCGTCCGGGCGGCGGACGTGCTCGGTGCGGACTACTTCCCCTTCCCGGTCTTCGGCGGTGCCGGCCCGGCCGGGCGGGACGGTTCGATGGCGTCGGCCGACTTCGCCGGTCTGTTCAGCGACAAGCCGGCGGCCCGGCGGCTGATCGAGTTCCTCGCCACCGACCAGGCCCAACGGATCTGGCAGGGTGGCAGTGCCGGCAGCTTCTTCTCGGTCAACCGCGAGGTCCGGCCCGACGACGACACCGCCAGGCCGGGCACCCTGGACCGGCGGCCGGAGGTGACCAGGAGGATCGCGGAGACTCTGACGGCGAGCCGGAGTCCACTCTGCCTCGACGCCTCGGATGTGATGCCGAGCGCGATGGCGAACGCCTTCCAGACCGCCGTACTCGAATACCTCCAATACGGCGCGCGGCGGCTGGACTCGCTGCTGGGGGACCTGGAACGGCTCCGCGCCGCCATCCCGCCCGACGAGTGGCTGCCGGGTGCGTGCAGCGCACCCGTTTAGCGACGGCGCACCTGTTTAGCGACGGCGCACCTGTTTAGCGACGGCGCACCTGTTTAGCGACGGCGAACCTGTTTAGCGACGGCGCACCTGTTTAGCGACGGCGAACCTGTTTAGCGACGGCGCACCCGTGCAGCGACGGCGCAACCGTCGTTCCGCGGCGGCGAACCCGTGCAGCGGCGGCGCACCCGTAGCCGCCGGCACGGACCACGGGGACGGGCCGCGCACCGTACCCTGTGGCCCGTGATCGTTGGCGACCCGGGCGCGACGGCGGTGACCTCCCCGACCCGGAGCCGGCCCGCACGACGACGCCGTACCCTCGGCGCGGCGGTGCTGGAGTCCGTCGCCGTGCTCGGCACCTCGCTGCGGTTGCTGGTCCGGCACTGGCCGGTGCTGTTCGCGCTCTACTTCGCCGGAGCGGCGGCCCGGGAGTTCGTCGTACTCGGCGCGGTGCAGGTCAGCAAGGTCAACGGAATTCTGGGGTTGCTCGTCGTCGTTCTGGGACCGATCGCCACGTTGACCGCCCTGGTGCTGATGTTGCGCGCGCTGCGCCCGTCCCTGCCCTGGCTCTCGGCCGCCACCAGCGATCCGCCCGGGCCGTCGGTGGTGGGCGCGCCGGCCGGGGACGGCGGCCACCAGACGGGACGCCGCCGGAGACTCGTCGACCACCTCGGCAGTGCGCTGGTGCCGTTCCTCGCCGTCTACGCGTCCTGGGGATACCTCCAGCAGGACTTCAGCGACTACTTCTACCGGATCTTCGTCGACGCCTACCTTTCCGACGCGGCCATCTTCACCAACCCGGACCAGGTGGCCGTGGACGCGGAGCGTCGCGTCCCACTCGACATCACCAGCGCGATCGTCGCCGTGGTGGCCGTCGCGGTGGTGCTGCGCTGGCTGCTCGGCAGGTGGCAGGAGCGGCCCGGAATGGGCTGGCTCGGGATACCCGGCGCCTACGTCGAGATCGTCTGGATCTCCGTCGTCGCCGGCACGATCGCCCAGGTGCAGGATCCACTCTGGCAGTGGCTCCTGGAGCGTCGCGTGGTCGTCTGGCTGCTGGACGGTTGGCACGCGCTCGTCGACCAACTCGGGCCGCTGTCCGGGCCGGTCCGGGCCGCCACCACGGTCCTGGTCGGCGCGGCCGGTTCGGTCCAGGTGGCCGTCGTCGTACCGCTGGCCTGGCTGACGGTCGGCGCGGTCGTCTACGGCCACCGGCTCACCCCGCCCCCGCCGGGCGCTGGCGACCCGGTGGAACGGGCCACCCGGCGATGGCGGGCACTGCCCCGACCGGTACGCGCGGTCGGCACCAGCCTCGGCGCCGACCTGCGGGAACGGTTCGGCCCGATGGTGCACGGCCTGCGGCTGATGGCGCGGGCCGGCCTGGCGCCGATGCTGCTCTTCTGCCTGGCCTTCCTGTTGGCCCAGACCGCCCGGGAATGGCTGTGGGAGGCGGAGCGGCTGATCATCGGCGGGCAGGATCTCGAGTCGGTGTGGATGCCGCTCTCCGGGCAGCTGAGTCTGCTCAACGAGGCGGTCGGCACCGTGCTGCTGGCCTGTCTGCTCGGCGCCGCGGTGGACCGGGTGCTGCGGATCCAGCCACCGACGCCCCCCGACGCCACCACCACCGGCAGCGAGTCGTCGGCCGAAGACCAGCCGGCCGGGAACCAGCCGGCCGGGGGTCAACCGCTCGGAGGTCAGCCGGCCGGGGGTCAGCCGGCCGGGGTCAGCCGGCCGGTAGTTGGGCGTAGCGGGGGCGCTGGGTCGGCTTGTGGATCCGCACCGCCACCGGGGTGGCCGGGCGGGGGAGCAGGAAGTATGCCTCCGTCTGGAACGACCGCTGCGCGAGGTCGTCCGGAACGCATCGGGTGGTCGGCAACCGGGCGCCGATCAGCTCGACCGGATTCGCGCTGAACAGCCGCCCGTCCCGGTCCTCCAGATAGGGCTGACAGCCGGTCAGCGCCTCCGGAGTGGTCAGTTCGAGCGCCAGCTTCGCCCGCCAGAGGCGTACCCCGGCGGGCAGGGTGACCGGACGGCTGCCGCGTGCCGGAACGGCAGGCAGCTCGACAAGTTCGACCAGCCGGATCCGGGCACCGGCGAAGGTCACCCAACCGTCGGCCCCGGCGATGACCGGTTCGAGGTACTCCGCCCGGGAGTACCGCTGGTAACCGTCCTTGACCCCCGGACCGAGGGCGAGTAAGAGGGCCGGCAGCAGGGCGAGCAGTCCCCACCGGTTGCTCCGCCACCAGCCTGTCCGCCCGGCGGGCGAGCCGACGGGCCCGGCCGGTGCCGCCGGCTCGTGTTGTGGGTCCGGCGCCGCGGGCTCGGGTCGGGCGGGCGGTGTCACCGGCGCACCCTTGACAGGGGTTGCTGCCGGGCCGGGCTGTGGTGGTGGGGCGGGTTGTGGTGGTGGGGCGGGTTGTGGTGGTGGGCCGGGAGCGACCACTGGCAGTACTGCCGTGTCGACCTCGGCGTAGCGCAGGACCACCGTCGGCGGGCCGGTCCACCGTGGCGGCGGTGGGAGTGCGTCCGGGCTCTGCGGATCGGGGGCCCGCGGTGGCCGGGTCACGGTTCCACCGGTCGTGCGCTGGCCAACGCCACCGGCTCGGGCGCGCTCGCCCACTCGTCCACCCGCGCCCGGTCCACGCTGGGCAGTGGCACCTCGGCGAGGTCGTCCATCCGGGTGTCGATCAGCTGCTCCGCGAAGTGCGCGGAGAGTCGCGTCGCCGCGTCCCGGGGCACCTCGAAGGCGAGGTCGCCCTCGACCGGTATCCCGGGCTGGAGCACCCGGCCGGCACCGACGAGCGACTGGCTGAACCGGGTGGTGGCCCGGAACTCCCGGTCCCGCTCGTCGCGCAGTGCCGCGTACCCGATGCTTGTCGCCCGGTCCCGGATGACCAGGCGGACCCGCAGGATGATCCAGACCCCGGCGGTGTCGTACGACGTGCGCCCGTCGGCGACCTTGCCGGCGCCCCGGACGTCCAGCACCGTGGCCTCGAAGACCCGGGTCGACACCGGCTCGCCGAACCGCCCCGCCTGGACGAACGGCCGCTCCCGCGACTCGGCCCCGCCGCCGTTGACCGGCCGCCAGCTCGCGATGGCCCCGCCGACCGCCAGCGCCGCGACGATCAGGGTGCCGGCGCCGGCTCGCAGGCCCAGTCGCCGCACGGGACCGGGCGGCGCCCGGTGACTGGCGACCGGATCGGAGTCGGGTCGCCCGGTCGCCGCGGTCATCCGGCCCTCCGGTCCCGCACCGGCACCCGGACTTCGGCCCGACGCTCGGGATCGAGCCACTCCCACCTGTCCCCGACGGTGTCGAGGCGGCGGGTCGTACCCCAGACCTGCACCGTCACGGTCTCCGGCACGGCGGTGCCGTCGTCCTGTTCCCAGAGGAACGCGAGTCGTTCCGGCAGTCCGGGGTTGAGATAGTCCGGCTTGGTTCCGTCGCGTACCAGCACGACGTGGCTCGGCTGTTCCCGGGTGACTCCGCCGACACCGGCCAACCGGACCGCGTCGTCGAAGTCGGTACGGCTCTCGTCGGCGGTGTTCTCGATCGTCGCCAGTACCGTGAGCCAGCGCTTGCCGTCGGCGAGGTAGAGCCTCGGCAGCTTGCCGACCAGGCTGCTGCCGGTCACCGTCACCTGCCACGGTCCGCCGTCGACCCGCTGGCCGACCTCGACCGTCGGCACCTCGGGCTTCGCCACCGTCTCCAGGCCGCCGAAGAGGCTCGACGCGGCCAGCCCGGCCACGCCGGTGCCGACCCCCAGCCAGCGCAGCGGCACTGCCAACAGTCGGGCGCCCAGCCCTGCCCGGCCCGCGCCCGGCCCCCCGCCGTGGTTCGACACGGTTCCGGAGCATAGGCACCGGTCGCTGATCGGGCCAGTGCGACGCGCGCCGCGGCGATCCGTCGAGCTGTCGGCGTAAGTGTCGAGATGCCTTGCATTCCTTACAAGTGCCGTGCCAGGATCGGTCCCGATGAGCCAGCCGCCCGTGCCGACCCCGGAAGCCGCGCCGACCCCGGGAGCCGCCCCAACTCCGCAGGCCGCACCGGCCCCGGAAGCCGGGCCGGCGCCCGAGGGTGCACCGGCGTCGGGGACGGTCGACGCGTCCGGGCGGCGGATCCTCGGACTCGCCCTGCCGGCCCTGCTGGTGCTCGCCGCCGAGCCGCTCTACGTACTCGTCGACACCGCCGTGGTCGGACACCTCGGCGCGGTGCCGCTGGCCGCGCTCGCCGTGGGCGGGCCGGTGATGACCCTGGTCGTCTGGATCGGCACCGTCACCGCGTACGGCACCACCGGGCGGGCGGCCCGCCGCTTCGGGTACGGCGACCGGGCGGCAGCCGTCGCCGAGGGCGTCCAGTCGTCCTGGCTCGCCCTCGCCGCCGGAGCGCTGCTGGCGGTCGCCATGCAGTTCGCGGCCGGCCCGCTGGCGCGTACCGTCGCGGGTGGCGGATCCCCCGAGGTGGCCGACGGTGCGGCGGCCTGGCTGCGGATCGCGGCGATCGGCGCCCCCGGCCTGCTGCTGGCCGCGGCCGGCAACGGCTGGATGCGCGGGGTGCAGGACACCCGGCGACCGCTCTGGTTCGTGCTCGGGCCGAACCTGCTCTCCGCGCTGCTCTGCCCGCTGCTGGTCTATCCCGCCGGCCTCGGGCTGGTCGGCTCGGCGATCGCCAACGCGATCGCGCAGACCCTCTCCGGGCTGCTCTTCGCGGCCGCGCTGGTCGCCGAGCGGGTTCCGCTGGCACCCCGCCCGAGGGTGATCGGCCGGCAACTCGTGCTCAGCCGTGACCTGCTGATCCGGGGCGCCGCCTTCCAGGTCAGCTTCCTCTCCGCGACCACCGTGGCGGCCCGGTTCGGGGTGGCCGCCGTCGGTGCACACCAGATCGCCCTGCAACTCTGGTTCTTCACCGCACTGCTGCTCGACGCGCTGGCCATCGCCGCCCAGGCACTCGTCGGAGCCGCCCTCGGCGCCGGGAACGGTGCCGGCGCCCGGCTGCTGGGCCGGCGGATCGCGATCTACGGCGGCATCTGCGGTATCGCCTTCGCACTTGTCATCGGCGCCGGTGCCGGCGTGGTACCGGGCTGGTTCAGCGACGACCCACAGGTACGCGAACAGGCCATGATCGCCTGGCCGTGGTTCGTCGGGATGCAGCCGCTGGCCGGCGTCGTCTTCGCCCTCGACGGCGTACTCATCGGTGCCGGCGACATCCGGTTCCTGCGCGACCTGACCGTACTGAGCGGTCTCGGCGTCTTCCTGCCGGCGATCTGGCTCAGCTACGCCCTCGACCTCGGCCTCGGCGGGATCTGGGCCGGGCTCAGCCTCTTCGTGCTGGCCCGGCTGGTCGGACTGCTGCTCCGGATGCGCTCCGGCCGCTGGGCCGTACTCGGCGCCACCCGCTGAGTACGGCCGTCGAGGAGCGGTGGGGGGCCGATCCGCACTGTGGTCGGTACGTTGACCGACCGCACCGGCGGACCGGCTGGGCATGCGGCGTATGGCGAACGTCCAACGGCGGTTCCGGCCGTACGCCCACCCGGCGTCGGTCAGTCCGGCTCGGGCATCAGGCCCTGGGCGCGGAGGTCGGCGACGTGTCGGGCCGGTGGGGGTTGGGAGTCGTGGTCGGAGGGGCGTGGCCCTTCCGGCCCGTCGGGGCCGACCCGGACGAAGGTTTCGATCCGGGTGACCCGGCACCGCACGCCGTTCAGCTCGAAGTCGTCGGTACGCGGCGGCTGGTGTGCCGCGCGGGCGCGCTCGCACGTCGCCAGGAACTCCTCGATCGTGGTGTTCTCGTCCATCCGGGGGCGCACGACGGAGTAGGAGACGGCGTCCCGGGCAGCCTGTGGGGTCGGATAGGCGTCGAAGGACCTGGGTCGCCAAGTGCCGTCGACGTGTCCGCCGATGGTGAAACCGACCGGTAGCAGCACCACGTTGGGGTGGGTGTCCAGTGCCCGGTAGGAGTCGGCGCGGACCTCGTCGGGGACGGTTTCCGCACGGTGGAAGGCGGAGGTCATCTCCATCCGGACGATTCCGTCGGTGAGCCCGGTGCCGGCGGTCGGGTCGATGACGAACCCCTCCAGCTGGGACGGAGCTTTCTCCGCCTGGCCGGGCGGGTAAGGGTCGGGGTCGGTGGGTCGGGGTGGCTCGGGCCCGTCCGGTCCCATCCGGATGAACGGTTGGGCGCGGATGATCCGGTATCGGCGGCCGGCGACGGTGAGGTCGTCGACGGGTTCCCAGTCGAGCAGTTCGTAGGCGGCCTCGCATTCGGCCCGCTCGGTCGCGTTCTCGGGGGTGTCCGGTGTCTCGCTGTGCCGGGTGCGGAGGTGGTGGGCGAGGCTGTCCCGGGCATACTGCGGCTCTTCGGCGTCGAGCCGGATGATCCGCCACCGGCCGGCGTCCAGTTCTTCGGCGAGGCCGAAGATCGGGGCACCCCACATGGTCTTGGGATAGGCGAGCGAGCGACGTCGGGCGTCGTCCTCCGAGATCATCGAGACGGGGTCGTCCGGCTGCTCGATCTTGATTAGCAGGTGATCAGGCACCGACCTGTCGTGATTGGCCATGTACGCATTGTGTTGCCTCGGTGGCCGAACCGCAGCCTCGCCACCGCCACCGTTCGTCCACAAATCTCATCGTGTTCCGCACGACCCTCCGCCGGGCGGGTGATGAACTCGAGGCCACGCTCGACTTCGCGGGCCATCGCGCTCACGGCGCGTCTGGTCGACGGCGGGAGCTGTCTGGTCCGGTCTGCAGCTGCCGCGCCGCGTGTGGACCTACGTCTTCGAGGGCTCGGCGTTGCGCCGGGCTGAGGCGGTCCGGTCCGGTGGCGATGGTGTAGGTCTGGTGCTCGGTGGTCCGCAGGACGAGCGGATCGGCGATTGCCGGATGAAGTCGGATCGCCTCCAGGGCGGCGGTGAGGCGGTCCCGGGTCCAGTCGAGCGCGGTGGCCAGTGTGCTGAGGGTGAGCGGTCGACCGGCGTGCACGAGTGCGGCGAACACGGTCAGCGCGTCATCATCGGCGGGCTCGGCGAGCATGCTGCCGCTCATCTGCTGGCTGAGCCGGGCGAAGAACCGGCCCATCCTGCCCAACCGAACTCCGGCGGTCGTTTCGGCCCCGAAAACCTCGATGCCCTGCTGCGCCGCCGTGGCGATCTCGCCATGTGCGCTGGTGTCCGACTGCCATGCCCGGAGCCAGACGTCGTCATCGATGACGTACCGCTCCCGGCGTCCACCGGCGTCCCGTCGGCGCACCAGCAGGTCCATGGTTTCCAGGTAACCGATGGATTTGGACACCGACGCCGGACTGACCTGTAACCGGTGGACCAGCTCGGCGGCCGTCAGGCCGCTGGCGTCGGCGGTGAGCAGGCAGACGAACACCCGGGCAGTCATCCGGGGTAGTCCGGTGGCGGCCAGCAGGGTTGCGAACCGGTCCACGAAGTCCCGAACCACCTCGGCGGCCTGCTCGTCGGTCGTCGCCTCGCACGGTCGGGGCCTGCGCCGGCGAGCACGGTGGCCGGCGGCCTGCTGGGCGTGCTCGGGCAGGTAGGCGCCAGGCATGCCGTTGCGTGCAACCTCGCGGCTGATCGTCGACGTCGGCCGGCCGAGCCGGCGGCCGATCTCGGCGTACCCGAGTCCGTCGGCCAGCCACACCGCGATCCGGCTGCGGTCCTCGTGGGTCAGCCTGGCTCCTGGCATCGGCACCCCCTTACTTGCGTTCATTCACAGTACATTGCAACACCTCGGTTGAGGCAATTGCATTCATTCACAAGGTTGTTGCAACTATTGGGCCTTCAGCTCGGGTTACGCCCGCCTACTATGTTGACGGGACCCGAAGTGCAACGTAGCTTTCTGTGTGCCGAAAAGAGAAGGGATCGAGAATGGTACACGTGCTGGTCGTATCGACGTTGTCGGACAACAGCAGGTTCTGGAGTGGTCTGAAGAAGGCGCACGCCGCACTTCCCAAGGGCGCCAAGTGGAAGGTGGCGGTGGCGAGCAGGGACGGGGCCAAGGCGGTCAACATCATCACCCACGAATCCGTCGAGGGCCTGCGGGAATTCTTCGAGGCGCACGCGGGCGCCTACGCCACGATGGAGTACTTCGAAGCGGACGCGGCGAACGCGGTGGGTCTCCCGCGATGACGCCCGACGTGCCGCGGATTCAGACCCGGGTCGCCGAACTCCTGGCGGAGTACGGCATCCCGAGCGCCGCCGTCGGTGTGCTCCACCACGGGAAGGTCGTCGAGTTCGCGGTCGGGGTCAAGAACGTGGAAACCGGGGAAGCCGCGACGATCGACACCGTCTACCAGTGCGGCTCCATGACCAAGACCTGGACGGCGCTGGCCTTCCTGCAACTCGTCGACGAGGGGAAGGTCGACCTGGACGAGCCGGTGCGGACCTACCTGCCCGGCTTCAGGGTGGCCGATCCCGAGGCAAGCACCAGGGTCACCCCGCGTCACCTGCTCCACCACACCAGTGGCATCGAAGATGCGTACGGCGATCCCGGCGAGGACGACGACGTCTACGAGCGCATGGTCGAGAATGTCGTCGACGCGCCCCAGGTCTTCCCACCCGGCCACACCCACGGCTACAGCGCAGCCCTGGGATACGCGATCCTCGCCCGGATCCTGGAGGTACTCGACGGCAAACGCTGGGACGACATCATGCGAGATCGTCTCCTGGCCCCCATGGGTCTGACCAGCACATGCAGCTGGCGCGAGCAGGTGGACGAAACCCGGGCCGCGACCGGGCACCTGATCCGCTCCCTGGACGAGGGTCCGATCGTCACGCCGGTGGACTACCTGCCACGCGCCTTCGGCCCCGGCGGCAACATCACCTCGACGATCCCGGACGTGCTCGCGATGGCGCATGTCCTGCTCCACGAAGGCACAGCACCGAACGGAGAGCGCATCGTCTCGGCCGAAAGCATCCGGGAGATGACGCGTTCGACAGTTCCCGTACCGGATCCGTACATGTTCGGACCGCAGTGGGCGCTCGGCCTCGTCGTGTGTGACTGGCACGGCGAAACGGTCTACGCTGCCGACGGCAGCACGATCGGTCAGAACGCCCGGCTCCGGATCCTGCCCGACTCGAACACCGCGATCGCGATGCTGACCAACGGCGGACCGCGGGAGAGCTTCTACCGCAAGGTGTTCAACGAGATCCTGGTCGACCTCGGCACGGTCACCATCCCGGATCTGCCCGTACCGGACCCGACGCAGCACCTCGACCTGTCCAGGTACGAAGGCGTCTACGAGCGCCCCGGCGCCCGTTTCGAACTGTCCGCCGACAGCGGAACGCTCCGTCTCACCCTGGTCCTCGACCCGATGCAGGCGGAGTTCCTCCAGAAACCCGACCGCATCAACTACGAACTCCAGCCGGTAAGCGAGACACACTTCCTGATGCCACCGGCAGACCCGTTGGAGGACACCCAGACGGTCGCGATCTACGACTTCGCCGACGGTGCTGCCCGATACCTGCACACCAACTGCCGGGTACACCCACGTTCACGTTGACGCGCTGACAACCCCGGCAACCCCGGCCAGCCACTCGCGGAGGGCGGGGCGTCCGGGCTGCGGTTCCACTATCCGCGGGTGGAGTTGTCCGGAAACTCCCGGAAGCCTCTTATATCTCCTGGCCGCAAAGCCCCGTTCGGTCCCGCGCAGGCAACGCTCCGCGGGTCGAGGGCGCCCTGCCGGTGCGCCGCCGGGTTCTGGCAGGCTGGTATCCCGTGAGCGGTGACGGTCTGATCGTGGTCGACAAGCCCGGCGGCATGACTTCGCACGACGTGGTGGCCCGGATCCGCCGGCTGGCCCGGACCCGCCGGGTCGGGCACGGCGGCACCCTGGACCCGATGGCCACCGGGGTACTCGTGATCGGGGTCGGCCGGGCGACCCGGCTGCTGACCTACGTGATCGGGGCCGGCAAGAGCTACACCGCGACGATCCGGCTCGGCCAGTCGACGGTCACCGACGACGCCGAGGGCGAGGTGGTCGGCACCGCCGACGCGGCAGGGGTCACCGAGGAGGCGGTACGCGCCGCAGTGCTGCCGCTGACCGGCGAGATCGACCAGGTGCCGAGCGCGGTGAGCGCGATCAAGATCGACGGACAGCGGGCCTACAAGCGGGTACGCGACGGCGAGGCGGTCGAGCTGGCGGCGCGCCGGGTCACCGTCTCCCGCTTCGACGTACTCGACCTTCGTCGCGACACCGTCGACGGGGCGGTCGTGCTGGACGTGGACGTGGCGGTGGACTGCTCCTCCGGGACGTACATCCGGGCGCTGGCCCGGGATCTCGGGGCCGCGCTCGGGGTCGGCGGGCACCTGACCGCGCTGCGGCGTACCGCCGTGGGCGGGTTCACCCTGGCCGAGGCGGCGACCCTGCCCGAGCTCGCGGACCGGTCCCCGGACGTGGTGAACCTCACGGTCGAGGCGGCGGCCCGGCGGTTCTTCCCGCAGCGGCAGGCCACCGTCGACGAGGCGAAGGTGCTCTCGCACGGCGGCCCGCTCGACCCGGCCGGCATCGTCGGGCCGTACGCGGTCTTCGATCCGGCGGGCGGCCTGATCGCCATCGTCAGCGACCGGGACGGCCGGGCGCGGGCGGAGATCGTGCTCGCCCCGGCCTGAGCGCGCGTGCGCGCGGCGGGCCGGGGTGACGACGGCGGAGCATGCGCGCGGCGGGGCAACGACGGCAGAACGCCAGGCGGTGGCAGGAACGCCAGGCGGTGGCAGGAACGCCAGGAGAGGAAGCGGATCAGGATGCAGCGGTGGCGGGGGTACCACGGGGCGCCGGTCGGCTGGGGCCGTTCGGTGGTCACCATCGGGGTCTTCGACGGGATACACCAGGGGCACCAGGCGATCATCGGGCACGCCGTGAAGCGGGCCCGGGACCTGGGCGTGCAGTCGGTGGTGGTCACCTTCGACCCGCATCCCGCCGAGGTGGTCCGGGCCGGCTCACATCCGGCGGTACTCACCGAACCGGCCCGCAAGGCGGAGCTGATCGAGGCGCTCGGGGTGGACGTACTCTGCGTGGTGCCGTTCACCCCGGACTTCTCCCGGCTCTCGCCGGAGGCGTTCGTGCACGACGTACTCGTGGAGCAGTTGCACGCCGCGCTGGTGGTGGTGGGGGAGAACTTCCGGTTCGGCCACCGGGCCGCCGGGGACGTGGCGCTGCTGGAGCGGCTCGGCCGTACCTTCGGCTTCGGGGTCGAGGGGGCGCCGCTGGTAGCCGACGCGGAGACGGTCTTCTCGTCCACCTACATCCGGGCCTGTGTCGCCGCCGGTGACGTGACCGCCGCGGCGGCGGCGCTGGGCCGGCCGCACCGGCTGGAGGGTGTGGTGGTCCGGGGCGACCAGCGGGGGCGGGAGATCGGCTTCCCCACCGCCAACCTGCTCTGCCACCGGTACGCGGCGGTGCCGGCGGACGGCATCTACGCGGCCTGGCTGATCCGCCGGGGCGGCGGTCGGGCCGGGAACGGGGGGCAGCGGCTCCCCGCCGCCGTGTCGATCGGCACGAACCCGACCTTCTCCGGCCGGGAGCGCCGGATCGAGGCGTACGTGCTGGACTTCACCGGTGATCTCTACGGCGAGCGGCTCGCCCTGGACTTCGTGTCCTACCTGCGGGAGACGCGCGGCTACGAGGGGATCGAGCCGCTCGTCGCGCAGATTAACGCGGACGTCGAGCAGACCCGCGAGATCCTCGGCTGACCGGGTGTGCCCGGCGCCGGCGTGCCCTTGACTCGGCCGGGCCGGAGCAGGCTGGTAACCTGACGGGAACGTCGGGTTACCGGCGTGGCCTCGCGTGCCTGCACGACGCCGCGGGTGCGAGGTCGCCCGGCCGGTCCACCGACCGGCCACGGGCGGAGACGACAATCCAGAAACAGGGAGAAATGGCGCTCGACCAGGAGACCAAGGCCAAGATCCGCCAGGAGTACGCGACCGTCGAGGGTGACACCGGGTCGCCCGAGGTGCAGGTGGCGGTACTGACCAAGCGGATCGCCGACCTCACCGAGCACCTCAAGGTGCACAAGCACGACCACCACAGCCGTCGTGGTCTGCTGCTGCTGGTGGGTCGCCGTCGGCGGCTGCTCAACTACATGCAGAAGAAGGACATCAGCCGCTACCGGTCGCTCATCGAGCGGCTCGGCCTGCGGCGGTGATCTGAGCGGGGGAGTGGCCGTCCCGGTGCCGGCCCGGCGGCGCGACGTCGCCGGTCCGGAACGCGGCCAGCCGCTCCACCCGCCCAGTTCGCCGAACCCGTAACCAGGGGCCAGCGCGACCTCCCGATGGGAGCCGGTCGACGCACCGGTCCTCGGTAGTGGCCCCCGGGCCGGCCGGCACCGCCGGCGCCCCGGGCGCTTCGATCGAAGACCGGTTGTCTGAGCAGCTCCGCTGGGCACGGTCCCGTGCCGGTGCGCACCGGCACGACAGGGCAGTCGCGGGCGGCCCCCGATCGAAGGAGTGCTACCGCACCATGACCGAAACGTCCAACCCCAACACCAACACGCTGGGCACCCAGCACCGCACCGCCGTGATCGACAACGGGTCCTTCGGCACCCGTGAGGTCACCTTCTCCACCGGGCGGCTCGCCAGGCAGGCCGCCGGCTCCGTCCTCGCCCAGCTCGGCGAGACCGTGGTCCTCTCCGCGACGACCGCGAGCAGGCAGCCGAAGGAGCAGTTCGACTTCTTCCCGCTCACCGTCGACGTCGAGGAGCGGATGTACGCGGCGGGCCGGATCCCCGGCTCGTTCTTCCGCCGCGAGGGGCGGCCGAGCGAGGACGCCATCCTCACCTGCCGGCTGATCGACCGGCCGCTGCGCCCCTCCTTCGTCAAGGGGCTGCGCAACGAGGTGCAGGTCGTCGAGACCGTGCTGGCGCTCGACCCGCAGCACCCGTACGACGTCGTGGCGATCAACGCCGCGTCGCTCTCCACCAAGCTCTCCGGCCTGCCGTTCTCCGGCCCGATCGGGGCGACCCGGATGGCGCACGTGGACGGCCAGTGGGTCGCCTTCCCGACCGTCGACGAGCTGTCCCGGGCCACCTTCGACATGGTGGTCGCCGGCCGGGCGCTGCCGGACGGCGACGTCGCGATCATGATGGTCGAGGCGGAGGCCACCGAGCACACCGTGGCGCTCGTCGCCGGGGGCGCCCCGGCGCCGACCGAGGAGGTCGTGGCGAGCGGCCTGGAGGCGGCCAAGCCGGCCATCCGGGAGCTGTGCCGGGCGCAGAGCGAGATCGCCGAGGTGGCGGCCAAGCCGGTCGCCGACTTCCCGGTCTTCCTCGATTACCACGACGACGTCTACGAGGCGGTCGCCGGGGTGGCCCGCGCCGAGATCGGCGAGGCGCTGAAGATCGCCGGCAAGGCGGACCGCGAGGAGGCGCTGGACCGGATCAAGGACCGGGTCGTCGAGCAGCTCGCCGGCGACTTCGAGGGCCGGGAGAAGGAGCTCAGCGCGGCGTTCCGCTCGCTGAACAAGTCCGAGGTTCGGGCCAGGGTGCTCCGCGAGCAGGTCCGGATGGACGGCCGCGGTCCCCGCGACATCCGGCCGCTGACCGCCGAGATCGCGGTGCTGCCCCGGGTGCACGGCTCGGCGCTCTTCGAGCGTGGCGAGACGCAGATCCTCGGCGTCACCACGCTGAACATGCTCCGGATGGAGCAGGCGCTGGACACCCTCTCCCCGGAGAAGACCAAGCGCTACATGCACAACTACAACTTCCCGCCGTACTCGACGGGTGAGACCGGCCGGGTGGGTGCGCCGAAGCGGCGCGAGATCGGACACGGGGCGCTGGCCGAGCGGGCACTGATCCCGGTGCTGCCCAGCCGCGAGGAGTTCCCGTACGCGATCCGCCAGGTCTCCGAGGCGCTCGGCTCGAACGGCTCGACCTCGATGGGTTCGGTCTGCGCCTCCACCCTGGCGCTGCTGAGCGCCGGTGTGCCGCTGAAGGCGCCGGTCGCCGGCATCGCGATGGGCCTGATCTCGGACGAGGTCGACGGCAAGACGCAGTACGTGACGCTCACCGACATCCTCGGTGCCGAGGACGCCTTCGGCGACATGGACTTCAAGGTCGCCGGCACCCGGGAGTTCGTCACCGCCCTCCAGCTCGACACCAAGCTGGACGGCATCCCGTCCGACGTGCTGGCGGCGGCGCTGCAGCAGGCGTACGAGGCGCGGCAGGTGATCCTCGGGGTCATGCAGGAGGCGATCGAGGGTCCGGCCACGATGTCGGACTACGCCCCCCGGGTGACCACGGTGAAGATCCCGGTCGACAAGATCGGCATGGTGATCGGGCCGAAGGGCCAGACCATCAACGCGATCCAGGACGAGACCGGTGCCGAGATCTCGATCGAGGACGACGGCACCATCTACGTCGGCGCGACGAACGGCCCGTCGGCCGAGGCCGCGGTCGAGCGGATCAACGCGATCGCCAACCCGACGCTGCCGAAGGTCGGCGACAAGTTCCTCGGCACGGTGGTCAAGACCGCCGCGTTCGGTGCGTTCGTCTCGCTGCTGCCCGGCCGGGACGGCCTGCTGCACATCTCCAAGGTGGGCGACGGCAAGCGGGTCGAGCGGGTCGAGGACTTCCTCAACGTCGGTGACAAGGTCGAGGTCCAGATCGCCGACATCGACGCCCGGGGCAAGATCTACCTGGACAAGGTCCGGCCCGAGGGCGAGGAGGCGCCGGCCCAGGCGTCCGGCGGCGAGCGTCCGGCCGGCCGGGACCGGGGCGACCGGGGCCCGCGCGACCGCGGCGACCGGGACCGGGGCGACCGTGGCCCGAGCCGCGGCGACCGGGACGGTGGCGAGGGTGGCGGCGAGGGCGGTGGCGGCGACGCGCCGCGCCGTCGGCGCAACCGGCACAGCTGACCGACCGCGCCGCGCCGGCCGGGCACGCACTCTGGCCCGGCCGGCGCGGCGCGCGCGGCAGGCGGACCGATTCCGGGTACGGCTGCCGCACGAGTGCCAGGAGCGGCGTACGCCACGTGCGTCGACGTCGAGCGAGGAGCCAGTTCCGTTGAGTCGGGTTCCGTTGAGTCGGGTTTCGTCCGGTCGGGTTTCGTCGGGCCGGGCGGTGACCCGGGTGGTGGACAGCGACCCGCTCGGCGGCACCGTACGCCGTACCGTGCTGCCCAGCGGGCTGCGGGTGCTCACCGAGGCGATCCCGGCGATGCGCAGCGTCTCGTTCGGCATCTGGGTGGCGGTCGGCTCCCGGGACGAGACCGGCTCGCAGGCAGGTGTCTCGCACTTCCTGGAGCACCTGCTCTTCAAGGGCACCCGCAAGCGCAGCGCGCTGGACATCTCGGCGGCGATCGAGGCGGTGGGCGGCGAGACGAACGCCTTCACCACCAAGGAGTACACCTGCTACTACGCCCGGGTGCTCGACCAGGACCTGCCGCTGGCCATCGACGTGATGTGCGACCTGGTCGCCGACTCGGTGCTGGCCGCCGCCGACGTGGAGACCGAGCGCGGGGTGATCCTCGAAGAGATCGCCATGCACGACGACGAGCCCGGCGACGAGGTGCACGACCTGCTGGCCAGGGCGGTCTACGGCGACCATCCGCTGGGCCGGCTGATCTCCGGCACCGAGGAGACCGTCTCCCCGATGTCCCGCCGGCAGATCCAGAGCTTCTACCGGCGCCGTTACACCGCGCCGTCGATCGTGATCGCCGCCGCCGGCAACCTGGACCACGCCGACGTGGTCAAGCTGGTCCGGCAGGCGCTGGCCGGTACGTCCCTGGACGGTGAACCGGCCGCCCCGGCCCCGCTGCGTCCGGCCGGGACCCGGGTACGTACCAGCCGGCCGGGCAGCGTGGTCGAGCACAAGGAGACCGAGCAGGCGCACGTGGTGCTCGGCTGCCCCGGCATCGGCCGGCTCGACGACCGGCGGTTCGCCCTCGGGGTACTCAACAACGTGCTCGGCGGCGGCATGTCGAGCCGGCTCTTCCAGGAGATCCGCGAACGGCGCGGCCTGGCCTACTCGGTCTACTCCTACGCCAGCCAGTACGCCGACACCGGCCTCTTCGCCGTCTACGCGGGCTGCGCCCCGGGCAAGGTCGACGAGGTGCTGCAACTGGTCCGGGCCGAGCTGGCCGAGGTCGCCGCGCACGGTGTGACCGAGGCCGAGCTGGCCCGGGGCAAGGGCATGGCGAAGGGCTCCTACGTGCTCAACCTGGAGGACACCGGGTCCCGGATGAGCCGGCTGGCAAAGGGCGAGCTGCTCTTCGGCGACCTGCTGCCGGTCGACGAACTGCTGGCCCGGGTCGACGCGGTGAGCGCGGACGAGGTGAACGCGCTCGCTGCCGACCTGCTCGCCCGGCCGATGTCGCTGGCCGTGGTCGGCCCGTTCGACGGCGACGACTTCTCCATCGCCCCGGGCTGACGCCCCGGCCCGCCGGTCGCGGTCCGCCCGTGTCGGACGGGCTCCTGCCGGGCGTGGTGAGCAGCCTGGGTCGGTGTCGCGGTGGGATAGGTTGTGGCCCGTGAGCGACGAGCGTGAAGCTGTGAACGACGCGACGGGCCGGCCGCTGCGGGTCGGCGTGCTGGGTGCCCGGGGCCGGATGGGTCTCGAGGTGTGCCGGGCGGTGGAGGCGGCCGAGGGCCTCGACCTGGTGGCCAGGGTCGACCAGGACGACCCGCTCTCCGCCGTGGCCGACGCGGGCGCCGAGGTGGTGGTCGACTTCACCAACCCGGACGCGGTGCTGGGCAACCTGCGCTGGTGCGTCGAGCAGGGCATCCACGTGGTCGTCGGCACCAGCGGCTTCACCGGCCAGCGGCTCGACCAGGTGCGCGACTGGCTCGCCGACCGTCGCGGGGTGGGCGTGCTGATCGCGCCGAACTTCGGCATCGGTGCGGTGCTGATGATGCAGTTCGCGGCGCGGGCGGCCCGGTACTTCGAGTCGGTCGAGATCGTCGAGCAGCACCATCCGAAGAAGCTCGACGCGCCCAGTGGCACCGCCACGCACACCGCCCGGTTGATCGCCCAGGCCCGCGCCGAGGCCGGCCTCGGCGCCGTGCCGGACGCCACCAAGGACGAGCTGCCGGGTGCACGCGGCGCCGACGTCGACGGGGTACGCGTGCACGCGGTCCGGGCGACCGGCCTGGTCGCGCACCAGGAGGTGCTGTTCGGTACCGCCGGTGAGACGTTGACCATCCGGCACGATTCGTACGACCGGGCGTCGTTCATGCCCGGCGTACTGCTGGCGGTGCGCGCGGTGCCGCACCGCCCCGGGCTGACCGTCGGCATCGACCCGCTGCTGGACTGAGGTCCCGCTTGCGGGGCCCGGGTCTGCCGCGCGGCCGGCCAATTGCTGACTGACCAGGCTTCCGGCCTGGGCGGAGAAGTCTGTCGCGCAGGCTGTCGAGCTGGGTGCACAAGCGGGGCACTGTGCCGCGCGGCCGGTCGGGCGCATCAGCGGGGCAGCTCGACAGTCTCGTCGGAAGGTCCTCTGTCCCGACGGCCCGCACTGCCCCCGTCGCGTCGGCCCGGCCCGGCCCGGCCCGGCCGGCTCGGCCCGGCTCGGCTCGGCTCAGCCGGCCCGGCTCGGCCCGGCTCGGCTCAGCCCGGCTCGGCTCAGCCGGCCCGGCTCAGCCCGGCCCGGGGCTGGCTCAGCCCGGCGCCGGCTCCGACCCCGGCTCCGGTGGTTCGGCGGCGAGCGAGACGTGCAGCCGGAGCTGCGGGACCAGCAGGTCGTCGACGTCGAGCGCCCGGGCGGCGCCGTCCGGTTCCCAGCCGGCACCGCCGAGGAACTTCCGGGTCGCGGCGTCGGCGTCGAACGCCCAGGCCACCGCCGTGTCGAAGCCGTCGGTACGCCACAGGTCGACGCTGGCGGCGAGCAGCCGGCTGCCGTGCCCGCGCCGCCCCCAGCGCGGCTCGACCAGCAGGTCCGTCACGGCGACCACACCAGGACCGAGCGCCTCGGCTGGTTCCTGCGGGGCAAGCGCCTGCTCGTCGGGGGGCCCGGATGCGGCAAATCCCACCAGATACGATTGTTCGGCCTGCTCGACGGCGACCAGGACGCGGTGCCGTTCGGAGGGTGGCGCCTCGACCGCCGCACTCCACCGGCGACCGAGCCACTCCTCGTCCAGGTTGTCGAGCACGTGCTTGGGCAGCATCCTGCGGTACGCGACCCGCCAGGTCGCGAGTTGGATGCGTGCGATCTCGCCGGCGTCTGACGGACGCGCCGGGCGGACGTACCCGAGAGCCATGAGTGGGAAGCCTACGCAGGGCAGGGAGGGCGGTAATGGCGCAGGGTGCCGGTTGGCGTACCCGGTACCAGGTGCTGTTCGTGATCGCACTCGCCGTACTGGTCGCCGGGTTCCTCTCCGTGGCCGCCGCCCGGCACGGCTTCTTCGACCTGCGGGTCTACTACGGGGCGCTGCACCACTGGGTACGCGCCGACGGCCAGATCTACGACTGGCTCAAGCCGGACAGCAAGTACGGCTTCACCTATCCGCCGTTCGCCGCGCTGGTGATGCTGCCGCTGGCGTACCTGAACTGGCCGGCGGCGATGGTGATCAGCGTTCTCCTGACCGTGCTGGCCAGCGCGCTGCTGATCTGGTGGCTCGTCGACCCGATCGCCCGCCGGACGGGCTGGACCCGGTGGTTCACCCTGGCCGTCGCCCTCTGCCTGGCGGCGGCCTTCGAGCCGATGCGCGAGACGGTCAACTTCGGCCAGGTGAACATGCTGCTGCTCTTCCTGGTCGGCGCCGACCTGCTCTGGCTGGTCGCCCCGGTCACCCCGTTCGGGCGGCGGCTGCCGGAACGGTACCGCCGGTTCGCCGGGGTGGGGATCGGGCTGGCCACGGCGATCAAGCTGACCCCGGGCATCTTCATCGTCTACCTGCTGGTCACCGGGCGCTGGCGGGCGGCGTTGGTGGCCAGCGGCAGCGCCGCCGGGGCGACCCTGGTCGCCGCCGCGGTCGCCCCGGACGCGTCCCGGGAGTTCTGGACCACCGCACTCTGGGACACCGACCGGGTCGGTTCGCTGTCGTTCATCTCGAACCAGTCCTGGCAGGGTGTGGTCGCCCGGCTGGATCCGGACCATCCGAACACGGTGCTCTGGCTGGCGCTGGTGGCGGCCACGGTGGCGGTCTGGATCTGGCGGGTACGGGCCACGGCCGCGGTCGGTGACGAGGCGACCGGGCTGGCCCTGACCGGCGTGGTGCAGAGCCTGGTCAGCCCGGTCACCTGGGTGCACCACCTGGTCTGGCTGATCCCGGCGCTGATCCTGCTCGTCGACAACGCGTACGCCGCCCCGGCCGGGAGCGGGCGGCGGCGCTGGCTGCTGCGGTTCGCCGTCTTCGCGTACCTGGTGCTGATCAGTCGGCTGGTCTGGGTCTGGGAGCGCCGCTTCGACGGCCTGCTCGGCTTTCTGGGCAGCAACTTCTATGTCTGGATCAGCGTCGCGCTGCTGTTGGTGCTACCCGTGCGGGGTCCGAGCCAGCTCGCCGAGGCGGCCGGCGTAGCGGAGTTCGAGCAGCCCGAGCGGCGACCGTCCCCCCGACCGTTGCAGTTCGTAGGTCGACCGCTCGCCATCGGCGACTAGCCCGGCCCGCTCGTAGAACCGGCGGGCCCGGAGGTTGCCGGCGAGTACCCAGAGCCGCAGTTCGGTCCAGCCGCGGGCGGTCAGTTCGGCGACGGAGGCGGCCAGCAGGCGCCGGCCCACCCCGGCACCCCAGCGGTCGGGCCGGACGTGCAGGCCGAGGATCTCGGCGTACCGGTGGTCGAGGCGGTCCGGGTCCTGCTCGGTCCGGTACGGCCCGGCGGTGCAGAAGCCGAGCACCTCGCCGTCGCCGTCCCGGGCCACCAGGGTCCGGAACGGGTGGTCGGGTTCGGCGGTGCCGAGGTCACGGCGGCGCTGTGCCCAGGCGGCGACGTTCAGCCGGGCCAGCACCTCGGCGGGCATGAGTTCGGCGTAACCCGCCTGCCAGCTGCGCACGTGCACCTCGGCGATGGCCGGCGCGTCGGCGGGAAGTTCGGGACTGATAGCTGGCACATGACGGTTTTATCCGGTTCCGGCGGTCAGGTCCAGCACGGTGTCGGACCTGTCGGCTAGGGTCCTACAGCGATGGCCGTACCCGAATCTTTGTCGCTGTCCCAGGCCCGGCGGATCGCGCTGGCCGCCCAGGGCTTCGGTGACCCCGCTCCGGGAGCCGTGCCGACCCGCCGACACCTGCGCCGGGTGCTCGGCCGGCTCGGGCTGCTCCAGATGGACTCGGTGAACGTCCTGCAACGGGCGCACTACCTGCCCCTCTACAGCCGGCTCGGGCCCTATCCGACCGGGCTGCTGGACCGGTCCGCCTACCGGCGCCCCCGGGACGTCTTCGAATACTGGGGGCACGAGGCGTCACTGGTCCGGGTCGACCTGCAACCGGCGCTGCGCTGGCGGATGGCCGCCGCGCACACCGACGCCTGGGGCGGGATGCGCCGGATCGCGGTCGAGCAGCCGGCCCTGGTCGCCCGGGTCCTCGACGAGGTACGCGCCGGTGGCCCGATGACCGCCGCCGAGATCGAGCACGACGCCCCCCGGGAGACCGGCAACTGGGGCTGGAACTGGTCGGCGGTCAAACGCGCCTGCGAATACCTCTTCTGGGCCGGTGAGCTGACCGCCGCCGCCCGGAACAGCTCCTTCGCCCGGGTCTACGACGTACCCGAGCGGGTGCTGCCGCCGGAGGTGCTGGCCACCCCGACCCCGGAGCCGGCGCAGGCCTACCGGCAGCTGGTCGGGATCGCGGCCCAGGCGCTCGGGGTGGCGGCCGAGCCGGAGCTGCGGGACTACTTCCGGC
Source organism: Plantactinospora sp. WMMB782 (assembly GCF_049179135.1). Lineage (NCBI taxonomy): Bacteria > Bacillati > Actinomycetota > Actinomycetes > Micromonosporales > Micromonosporaceae > Plantactinospora > Plantactinospora sp. WMMB782. The sequence continues at coordinate 4,792,432 of NZ_JBMHMC010000007.1, forward strand.
TGCCGGTCGCCGCCGCCCGGACCGCCCTCGCCGAGCTGGTCGAGGCGGGCGAGCTGCGCCCGGTCACCGTGCGGGGCTGGCGGCTGCCGGCCTATCTGCACCGGGACGCCCGGCTGCCCCGGTGGGTCCGGGCCAGCACCCTGGTCAGCCCCTTCGACCCGCTGATCTGGGAACGGTCCCGCACCGAACGCCTCTTCGGGTTCAGCTACCGGATCGAGATCTACGTGCCCGCCCCGCAGCGGGTCCACGGCTACTACGTGCTGCCGTTCCTGCTCGGCGACCGGTTCGTCGCCCGGGTCGACCTGAAGGCCGACCGCAAGACCGGGACACTGCTGGTGCCGGCGGCCTGGGCCGAGCCCGGCACCGACCCGGTCGAGACGGCCGGGGCGCTCGCCGCCGAGTTGCACCGGCTGGCCGGTTGGCTCGGCCTGGCCGCGGTGGCGCCGCCGGCCGGGGGAGACCTGGCCGGGCCGCTCGCCACCGCCCTCGCCGGCACACTCGCGGTACGGTGAGGTGGTGGACGGAACCGGTGACGGACGAGACGGTGTGACAAGCGTTGACGAGACCCGGTCCGAGCCTGCCGGGAGCACCGGGCACCCGGACCATCCGGGTTATCCGGGCTACCAGAGCTATCCGGGCTACCAGGGCTATGCGGTGCCGCCGTACGCCGCCGCCGAACCCGACCGGCTCACCCGGTTCGTCAACCGGATCCAGGCGCGGGCACCCCGCTGGCTCGCCCCGGTGGCGGCGCTCGGCTGCCTGGCCGGTGCCGTCGGCTTCACCCTCTTCACCGACCCGACCCGCAGCGCTCCCGACGCCGCCCCGTCCTGCATCCTCAAGCTCACCACCGGGCTGGACTGTCCGGGCTGCGGCGGCACCCGTGCCTTCTGGTACGTCCTGAACGGCGACCTGCCGGCAGCCGCCCGGCACCACCTGCTCTTCGTCTTCGCCCTGCCCTTCCTGCTCTACCTCTACGTCGCCTGGGCCGGGAAGCAGATCTTCGGCTGGCGGCTGCCGCAACTGGAGATCACTCCGAAGACGATCGGCATCTTCCTGGCCGCCTGGGGTGTCTTCTCGGTGCTGCGCAACCTGCCCTGGGCCCCCTTCGACGCCTTCTACGTCTAGTCGGCCCGGCCTGCTACGCCCGTGCTGGCGGTAGGGCTCGGGGAGCCGATCCGGTGCAGCGTCCCGTCCGGGTCGACGAAGGCGAACTCGCGCAGCCCGTAGGGGGTCTCGTACACCTCGCCCAGCCTGCCCTCGACGCCCGCCCCGGCCCAGGCGGCGTGCAGGGCGTCGGCGTCCGAGACGTAGAGGTAGACCGCGGAGGCCGTCCGGGCGGGATCGTGATCGGCCCACTCGGTCAGGTGCAGGCAGACCGCACCGCGCTCGACGAAGCCGTACCGGTCGCCACCCGGGTACGGGCGTACGGTGAAGCCCAGCCGCCGGTAGCGGTCGAGCGCGGCGTCCAGGTCGCGTACCGGCACCACCGGGGCGACCCGGTCGAAGGTGACAGGCCCGGTCATCGGCGTCCTCCAGTCGGTCGGCCCGGCATCCTCGCCGGATTTCGGGGTACGAATCTCCGGGACCGTACCTCGACGCACCGACCCGCACGCTAACCTGCACGCGTTCCAGGCAAGTCCAGGACCGACGTTCGCACAGGTCCAGAACCGAGACGGGAGAGCCACCTCCGGTGCCGCTGACCACACTGCCCCGCCGGGTGACGCCGGCCGAAGATCTCGCCGGCTTCACGGCCGCCCAGCTGACCGACGTGCTGGCGGCCTTCACGACGATCCTGGCCCTACCGCGGGCGGCCGTCGACCGCGTCGACGCCCTCGTCGTGCCGGTCGGCCAGGGCGAGGAAGGCCGGCTGCGGCACGCCATCCGGCGCTGGGAGACCAACCGGGACATCGGCCACCTACTGGTCGCGAACGGCAACCCGGCGGAGGAGACCTACACCGAGATCACCCTCGACTACCTGCGCGGGCTCGGCCTGCGCCGGCTCGACGGCGTGCACCTACAGGCCGAGCCGGCCCCCAACACCGGACTACAGGCGGGATGGATCGCCGAGCAGGTCGACCTGCTCGGCCTGGCGAGCCTCGGGCTCAGCGTCTCCGCGTACCACCTGCCCCGGGTCTATCTCACGGTGCTCAAGGCGCTCGGCCGGCGGGGTGTGCGGGTGCCCCTCGTCCCCGACCCGACACCGGTCCCGCCGGGCAGCGCCGTACCGGAGACCGGGGCGAGCGCCTACGAGCTGCTTCCCGGCGAGGCGGTCCGGATCCTCAGCTACCAGCAGCGGGGCTGGGTCGCCAGCCTGGACGAGCTGCGGCAGTACCTGCACTGGCTGTGGAGCGAGCGGCGGTCCCTCCTCGTCGAGCCGCCCAGCTGAGTAGGAGACGACCGGGCCGCCCCGGTGGCCCGGCCGTCCGTCAACCGCCCCGCTCCGTCGCTGTCAGCCGATTTTGTACGCCCGGATCACCGTCTGGGTGACCGTGTTCCCGGCGGTGTCGGTGGCGCTGGCCCGCAGCGAGACGTATCCCGGCTCGGCCGGATGCCGCAGTACCGCCTGCCCGGCCGTCACCTCGGCCGGAGCCCAGCCGACTCCGTCGTCGTAGGACACCTCGACGGTCAGCTCCTCGTTGGCGCCGGCTCCCGACCCGGGTTGGGTCGTCACGGTCACCGGGACGGTGCCGGTCTGCCCGGCCGGGGTGCTGTTGTCGCTGTCCACCCGGGGCGAGAAGCGGACGGTGGAGATCGGCAACCGGCTCGGGGTCTCGCCGTCGACGTGCCCGGAACGGAAGGTCCAGGTGACGCCGACCCTGGTGGAGAGAGTTGCCGGGCCGCCGCGTTCGGCCGTCATCGTCAGCCGGTAGTCGCCGGTCTCCGGGGGCAGTTCGATCGTCCCGTACAGGCCGTCGAGGTCGCTGACCACCTTGCCGTCACGTTCCAGGGTTATCCGTCCGGTGGCGAGCGAGGAGAAGCCGGCCCGGCCGACACCGTCGCCGTAGAGCGGGGCCTGCACGGTGAGGGTGTCGCCGAGCCGGGTCACCCACTGGTGCTCGTACGGCGGTGCCGCCACCGTCGGCCCGAACACCCCGCGACTCCACTGCTCCTGGTACGCCTGTCCGGGCCGGTACGTCATCGGCGGCGCCACCAGGCTGGTCAGGTACGCCTGCTCCGCACCGGAGCCGGTCGTCTCGTCGACCGACCGGAACCACTGTGCCCGGCCGTCGGTGTTGTAGTACTCGGTCCGGGTCGACGGCAGCGGGAACGTCATCGCGTGTGCGAAGCCGCCCATCACCGACTCCGGCAGCACCGCCCAGGCGAGTTTCCGGCCGCTGCTCCCGGACGACTCGTGACCGTGGTCGGCCCGGACCGTCGCCAGCTCGGCGGCGGTCACCTGCCGGGTGAAGCCGCTGCCCATCCGCCCCTCGTCCAGCCAGCAGAGCAGGTACGCGTACGAGTGGTCGGCCGGCTCCGGCGGGGCGAAGGTGGCGGTGGTCCGGGAGACGAACCCGGCGGCGGCCCGGTCCGGCCCGACCCGGCCGGTGCGGAGCCGCTCGAAGGTGCTGCCGAGGGTGCCGACCTCGACGGTGCGTCCGGCGGCCAGCACGCTGGTGGCCAGCTCGGCGAAGACCTGCCGGGCACCGCTGGTCGGCACGGTCACCGAGAGCGGCCGACCCAGCCGGGCGTCGAGGACGACGCTCCGGTCGCCGTCGACGTCCAGCTCCGGCTGGGCCAGGATGCTTGTCAGGTAGGCCCCGTCGAGTGGGCTGGTGATGGCGGTGAGGGCCGAGTAGCGCCCCTTCGGCACCCGCAGCGTGGCCGTGCCGTCGCCGGTGACCGGCATCGAGACCGCGTGCGACCCGTCCAGTCCGGCCAGCATGGTCAGGTAGCCGGTGGTCGGCTCGCCGGCGTGGCCGAGGTGCGCCACCTTGACGTCGTAGCTCTCCACCTCGCGGTCCAGCGCCAGCGGGGTGGGCACGCTGCCGCCACCGCCGCTCACGGTCGCGGTGAGCAGGCCGGTGAGCTGCCCGAGCGGGCCACCGTTGCCGGCCGTGTCGGCGGTGACCGTCGCCTCGGCGGTGCCGCCGGCCGGCACGGTGACGCTGCTCGGCGTGACCGTGAACATCCCGGCCGGTACGGCGACGCCGTCCGGCGCGACCGCCCGTACCCCGACCTGCATCGTCACCGGCGTGCTGCCGGCGTTGTGGTAGCGCACCGTACGCCGGATCGGGGTGTCGTCGTCGTGCGGCCAGGACTGGCGGCCGAAGCTCAGGCTCGGCGGGTCGGCGGTGACCTGCTGGTCGACGGCGCGGGCGACGTCGAGCCGGCCGGCGCCCTGGGCGAAGACCCCGAGTTCGGGGTTGGGCCGGGCGGCGGCCATCAGCGTCGCCTTGAGCCGGGGTGCCGGCAGGTCCGGGCGTTGCTGAGCCAGGATCGCGGCGGCCCCGGCGACGTGCGGGGCGGCCATCGAGGTGCCGGACATGGCGATGCCGCTTCCTTCCGCCACGTCCGGCCCGGAGTCGACGCTGCGGGCGGCGACGATCTCCAAACCGGGCGCGGTCAGGTCGGGCTTGATGGCGCCGTCGCCGAGTCGGGGGCCCTGGCTGGAGAAGCCGGCCAGCCCGTCGGACTTGCTCACCGCGCCGACCGCCAGGGCGGCGTCGGCGGTGCCCGGCGAGCCGACGGTACCGGCACCGGGGATGTTGCCGGCGGCGACCACGAAGAGGGTGTCGTGTGCCCCGGTCAACTGCCCCAGCGCCTGCTCGATCGGGTCGATTACGGGGGTGTCGGTGCCGGTCAGGCTCATGTTCACCACCCGGGCGCCGGACTCGGCCGCCCACTGCATCCCGGCGATGATCGCCGACTCGGTGCAGCCGCTGGCCGCGCAGACCTTGCCGTCCAGCAGCCGGGCGCCGGGTGCGACGCCGGTGAACCGGGCCGCGCCGGTACCGGCCACCGTGGAGGCCACGTGGGTGCCGTGCCCGATGGTGTCCCGGTCGTCCTCGACGCCGTCGGTGAAGTTGCGCTGCCCGGTCACCTGTCCGGCGAGATCGGGGTGGGTCTCGTCGATCCCGGTGTCCAGTACGGCGACCGTCACCCCGCTGCCGTCGAAACCGGCGGCCCAGGCGGCCGGCGCGCCGACCTGGGGCACACTCTCGGCGAGGGCGGGCCGGCGCAGTCCGTCGAGCCAGACGGTGCGCACCGTCGCGGCCATGGTGCGCCGGGTCGGCTCGGCGCCGGTCAGACCGGTCCAGAACCGGGGCAGCCCGTCCCGGTCCACCGTCACCGCCTGCCCGGCCACCGGCGGCAGGTTGCGGACCAGTCGGGCGCCGGCTCCGACGAGCGCGCTCTCGCCCTGCGCCCGGTCGTCGGCACCGGCGTACGTCACCAGCAGCGGCAGGTCGCCCCGGCGGTCGTAGTTGAACTCCAGCAGGGCGGTGACGTCGAAGAGCCGCTCGTCCAGCCGCCCGCCCCGGACCAGGGCGAGGGCGTCGGTGGGGATCACGTGCAGCCGGTCGCCGACCCGGCGGGTGAGGAACCCGACGTCGGTCCGGCCGGGTCCCGGCTCGACGCTGGCCTTGGAGTCGGTGGTGACGGTGACCCGGTCACCGGTGACCAGGCTGACCGTCCGGGCGCCGGTACCCGCCGCCGGGTCGGGCTGGCCGGTTCCGGGTGGGGTCGGCGAGCCGGCCGGTGCCGGGAGACCGTTCAGCGCCGCTGCCGCGTGCCCGGTCTGTCCCGGCGGTGCCGCCAGGGCAGCCGAGCCGGCCGGCGGTCCCGGTACGGCGAACGTGATCAGCAGGGCGAGACCCGTTACTCCCCACGTAAGCCTTTTAACTGGATTCATGGTGTGCCTCCCCTGGATACCGGTCATACCGGCACGGCTGCACATCGACCGAAACACATCGTCGAAGAAGCGGCAACATTGACGCCCATAGATTGAGATGATCAGCTGGTGGCTCGATCGTCCGAAAAGGACCGGGTGGCCCCGGATCACCGGGACTGGCCAGGGTGGATCTACCGGTGTGCCCCGGGTCCGCCGGCCCGGACGCCGCGGGCGTAACCGGCGAGCTGCCGGACGACCCCGGCGTCCGCGCCGAGCACGGTGGCCAGGACGTGCAGCTCGGTCTCGGTCGGCGGCCGCCGGGCGGCGAGGACCTCGGCCACCGCCGACACGGAGAGCCCGGTCCGGACGGCCAGTTCGGTGACGGTGCAGCGCCCCAGTTCGGCGTACACGCACAGGTACTGGGCCAGGGCACGCAGCGGCAGTGGCGCGGCCGGGGCGATGTGCCGGGAGAGCTGGCCGAGCGGGCCGCGCTGCCGCCCCTGGAGCGCGGCGAACAGCTCGGCGGCCCGGTGGTCCGGACGGCCGCCGTGCTCCCCGAGCAACAGCACCTGCACCGTCAGCCGGGCACAGTCGGCCCGCAGGTCCGCGATGTCGACCGCGACGTCACGGCCGGGCCCACCCCGATCCGCTGCCGACCCGTACTGCCCCCGGGGCTGGTTGGCGTCCGGCCTGCCGTCGGCGACCGGTGCGCTGTTCCGGGTACGCCCGGCCGGGGGTGCGGTGTGCCGGCCCGGCCCGGGGGCGTTCGGCCGGCGTACTCCCGGCCCGGCCCGGTTCGGGACCGGGCGGCGGTCGACGGAGCCGCCGGAACCGGCCGGGCCCGCACCGGCGTCGTCCGGCTGGGGTGGGCCGTCCGGGCGGGGCGGCCCGTCGGGCTCGGTCGGGTTGTCCGGTCCGGTTTCGTCCGAGCTGATCCGTGCCGCTGTCCGACCGGGCTCGGACGGGTTGTCGGGACCTGGCTTGTCGGAAGAACCGGGACCGGGCTTGTCAAAACCGGAAGCGGACTTGTCGGAACCGGGACCGGACTTGTCGGAACCGGGACCGGACTTGTCGGAACCGGGACCGGGCTTGTCGGAACCGGGACCGGGCTTGTCGGCACTCGTGTGCGCCGCTGTCCGGCGCCGGGCGGACTGCCGGGCGGTGGGCCGGTGCCGTGCCGCGGCGGCCTCGGCCCGGCGGTGCAGGGCGGCGGCCTCGGCCCGGACGCGGTCCCGGGGTACGTCCGCCGGCAGGCACTCGATGATCATCTCCGTGGTCTGCCACGGTGGCCCGTGCCGGTAGCGCCCGGAGAGGTGCTCGGAGAGGGTCTGCCTGCCGAAACGGGCCGGCAGTACGCCCCGGGCAGCCGCCCTGCGCAGCACCTCCGCCTGCCCGCCGGCCAGCTCCGGCCGGCCGGCCAGCCGCCGGACGTAGAGCGTGTACGCCGCCGCCTCGGTACTGGCGCAGCGGGCGCGGATCGTGTCGTCATCGATGCCGGGAGGTCCGGGGGGCATGTCGGTCGTCCTTGCCGGGTGTGGGTGTTCCCGACAATCGGCGCGCTGTCGGAAACGCGGGGGTAGGGCGCGGTTGCTCTTTTCCGACAGCCGACGGGCCGGCGAGAGTACCTGCGGTTCCTCGCCGGTCGGTTCGGCTGGCGGGCGTGCCGTGGTCCTGTCGCGCCGGCCGGTCGGCAAGCCCGCGCCGGTTGCGGCAGGACCACCACTGGGAAGATCACTGAT